>NZ_CP189863.1:0-4706830 GCF_050260325.1 Arthrobacter sp. 92
CTCACCAACAAGCTGATAGGCCGCGAGTCCATCCAAAACCACAAAAAGCTTTCCACCCCCCACCATGCGATGAGGAGTCATATCCGGTATTAGACCCAGTTTCCCAGGCTTATCCCAGAGTTAAGGGCAGGTTACTCACGTGTTACTCACCCGTTCGCCACTAATCCCCCCACAAGTGAGGTTCATCGTTCGACTTGCATGTGTTAAGCACGCCGCCAGCGTTCATCCTGAGCCAGGATCAAACTCTCCGTTGAAGTAAAACAAAAACGAACACAACCACCAACCCCCGGGAAAACGGGAGAAAACGGCTGCAAAATTTGAAACCAGCTGTAAAAACCAGACCACACCACGGGGTGGCGGATCCAGTCAATTCAACCAATCCATATAAATAAATTGGTATCAACAAACTTGGCACACTATTGAGTTCTCAAACAACAGACACACCCGGCACCACCACAACCACACGGTCGCGGATCGCTCCGGAGCAACTTCCCAAACTTACCCGACTCATCCAGCCTTTGCAAACCGGCGTTTCCGTCGATTCCCAACTCAACAAGAGGGCCCCCACCCGGTTTCGGCACACACAAAGTGCGCCGTTTTTCAGGCTGTTCAGCAAGGGGGTCGGTCGCTATCTTTCCGCTTCAGCGGCGGCGACTCGAATTACTTTACACACTCCCAGCACCCCGCGCAAATCGAACCGAACACCCGTCCCCAACAGCCAAAGACCGCGCCAGCCCGGGCAAAATCACGTCCGGACAGCCCGCAACCCACGCCGGCTCCGAAACGCGACCTTTGTGCGCTGCGTCACCGAGCGGCGACCCGCGGCAGACTCCCCGTGCGCGGGCGCCAAGGAGAATCTGGATTCATACGGAGACGAAAAAAGGGCCGGCAACCAATGGTTGCCAGCCCTTTCAAGCCGCTGGAATCAGCTGTGCATAACTAACTGCAGCGCTGAATTACCAGGAAGACTTCGTGATGCCCGGGAGCTCACCGCGGTGAGCCATGTCGCGGAAGCGAACACGGGAGATACCGAACTTCTGGAAGGTACCGCGGGGACGGCCGTCGATGATGTCGCGGTTACGCAGACGTACCGGGGAGGCGTTGCGGGGAAGCTTCTGCAGGCCAAGGCGGGCAGCTTCGCGGGCTTCGTCGGTGGAGTTGGGATCAACCAGCGCCTTCTTCAGTTCGAGGCGCTTTGCAGCATAACGCTCGACGATGACTTTACGCTCTTCGTTCTTAGCGATCATTGACTTCTTAGCCATGTGTTTAGCGCTCCTCTCGGAATTCGACGTGCTTGCGGATGCGGGGGTCGTACTTCTTCAGAACCATACGGTCCGGGTCGTTACGACGGTTCTTGCGCGTCACGTAGGTGTAACCCGTGCCCGCGGTCGACTTGAGCTTGATGATCGGACGTACGTCTTTGTCCTTAGCCATTAGAGCTTCACTCCTCGTGCCAGGATGGCGGCTACGACTACGTCGATACCGCGTACGTCGATGGTCTTGATGCCACGTGCAGAGACCTGCAGGGTGACGTTACGGCGCAGGGACGGAACCCAGTAGCGCTTCTTCTGAATGTTCGGGTCGAACCGGCGCTTGTTGCGGCGGTGCGAGTGCGAAATGCTGTGTCCAAAGCCCGGCTCGGCTCCGGTCACCTGGCAGTGTGCTGCCATGACGACTCTCCTCTAAAAATAAATGAAACGGTTGGCGGAGTTCCCGCATACCGTGCGACAGGCGGCGTCCGCATCCAGCCACCGTCAGTGTCCGGTAGGTCCGCAGGCTGAAAAGAGGCGACGAAAAGCCGGCTATTTTCCGCACTGCGGCGAAGACTGTTGGCCACGGGTACGTGCGGCGTCAACCTTTCGGAAGTCCACTGCAAAGTACCGGGATGCTGGGCGAATACAGGAGTGCACGCAACTTGAGCCCCTAACTACCGGCCGGCGCGACCGTCGATTTCTCAGACAAATCCTGCCAACCGGAGCAATTGCGCACGCTCCGCGCCACCTAGCGCCTCCCAAGTCTACGAGCTTGGGCAATTAAAGGCCAATCCTTTAGCCGGCAACCCTGCCCGGGGGTGTATAAGCGCCCCTCACCGGCGAAGCTGCAGTCCCCCTGAAGTCACAACGGCGCTGAAGTCTTTTCACAGCAGAATGAAAGGGAGCGCCCGGACACTGGACCCATGAACACACAACTCCTGACGGCCTTACCCCCTGGCCAGCGTCAACTCCCCGACGCCAAGAACCCATTCAGGGGACAGCACCTCAAACGACTCTTACGGGCCGACCTCCTCACGGTAATTGCGTGGGCGTCGGTGGCCGCGGCCGTGGCGCTGTGGCTGGCCGACGGCGGCGCCAGCGGCTTCTCGACGTTGGCTGGATCGCTTACGGCACTGGGAATCGTCGCCGGGCTGACGGGCATGGACCTCGTGCTCCTTATGCTGCTGCTGGCCGCCCGCCTTCCGTTCATCGACGGTGCCGTCGGGCATGACCGTGCCTTGGAGTTCCACCGGAAACTGGGGAAGCCCTCCCTTTACCTCCTGCTGGCCCACGGGGTGCTCATCGCGATCGGCTACGGAATGAACGACGGGCTGGACCCCGTCAGCGAGGCCGTCAACCTGTGGGTCCAGGTCCCCGATATGTGGTTGGCCTATGTGGGAATGGCATTGTTCATCGCCGTCGTCGTTACATCCCTGGTGGCAGTCCGGCGTCGTTTTCCCTATGAGTTCTGGTACGCCGTCCACCTCCTCACCTATGCCGCAGTGCTGACTTCGATTCCGCACCAGTTCAGCGTGGGAGGCCTCTTCGCCGCCGGCACGTGGCAGCGGTGGTACTGGCTGGCCGCCTGCATCGGCACCGGAGCAGCACTCCTTCACTACCGGGTTATCGAGCCCATCGTGGCCACGACCCGGCACAAGTTGACCGTCAGCCGAGTGGTGCGGGAAGCCCCGGGCGTGGTCAGCATCGAAATGACCGGGCGCCACCTGAACGAACTCACGGGCGCCGGCGGCAGATTCTTCATCTGGCGGTTCCTCGCCCCTGGAATGTGGTGGCACCCGCACCCGTTCAGCCTCTCAGCGGAGCCCGTCCAGCTCGGCGCCGGCGGCTCCTTGCGGGTCACCGTCCGCAACCTCGGCAAGGGATCGGCCCAGTTGGCCCGGCTGAAACGCGGCACAAAGGTTGCCGTCGAGGGCCCTTACGGCCTCTTCAGCACCGCGGCCCGGAGCCGCAAGCAGGTGGTGATGATCGGCGCCGGCATCGGGATCACCCCTATCCGGGCCCTGCTGGAAAGCACCCCCTTCGGCCCCGGCGACGCCACCGTGATCCTTCGGGGCCACAGCGAAAAGGAGCTCTACCTGGGCCAGGAGGTCATGGACCTCTGCCGGCGCCGGGGAGCGACGTTATTCCACCTCACCGGACGACGCCCGGAAGGCGTGCAGACCTGGTTGCCTGCCGAGGCCGCCCGTTCCGGATACCGGCTGGCGAGCTACGCGCCAAATATCACCGAGGCCGACGTCTATGTCTGTGGACCGGCGACCTGGGCCCAAAACGTCCTTGCAGACGCACGTTCAGCGGGCGTGCGGGAAGAACAGCTTCACTACGAAAGGTTTGACTGGTGAGAATTCGCGCAGCAGTTTCAGCAACTTTGGCCTCCGCAGGGATCCTCCTGGTGGGATGGCAGTCCGGGAGCCACGTGACCGAGACGGCAAGTACGTCCATCGGGACCTCTGCCGGGACCGCCGGCGGTTCGGGCGCCGCAGGAAGCACGTCCGGGAACGCCTCCGGCGGAAGCACCTCGGGATCGGCTTCTGGTAGCGGGACCTCGGGAACCACCGGTTCAACAGGAACCACTGACTCCACAGCCTCCGCCGCGACTGGGAGCGGGACCTTCTCCGGCTCCGTGGCGCAGACCCGATTCGGCAATGTCCAGGTGCAGATCTCCGTCAGTGGCGGAAAAATCACCGAAGTGACCGCCCTCCAGCTCACGGATGAAGACCGCCGGTCCGTTGCCATCAGCAACCGGGCGGCCCCACTGCTGCGATCGGAAGTGTTGCAGGCCCAGTCCGCCAATGTTCAGACCATCAGCGGCGCCACGATCACAAGTGACGCGTACCTGAGTTCACTCCAGGCAGCCATAGATGCAGCCCATCTCTGAGCTTCCGCGGCCCGCGCTTCATGCCCGGACCTTCACGTGCATGGGCACGGTCATCAGCCTGACCCTTCCGCTCCAGGCGGGCGGACACCGTCCGGTGGAGGACGAACATCGTGCCGCCACGGCCGTCGTCGAACAGCTTTTCGCCGGGCTGGACGAAATCTTCAGTCTCTACCGTCCGGAGTCCGAGGCGAGCCGGCTGGCGCGCGGCGAGATCACCTTGAGGGACGCGTCGGCGGTAATGCGCCGCCTCTACGCCGAGGCCGCCAATTGGCGGCTTGAGACCGAGGGGGCCTTCAACCCCGAACGGCCCGACGGCGTCTTGGACCTCTCCGGAATCGTCAAGGGGTACGCCATCCAGGAGGCGGGCACGTCGTTGCTGGCCCTTGGGCTGGACGACTGGTGCCTGAACGCCGGCGGGGACGTGCTGGTGAACGGCTCACCGCTCCCGGGCACCGGGAGTTCCTGGCAGGCCGGGATTGTGGATCCGGGCGATCGGCGCACCCTCATTGCGGGCCACCCCATCGGAGGACCGTCCAGCAGGAGGGCGCTGGCCACCTCAGGATCAGCGGAGCGCGGAGACCACATTTGGGCCGCCCGATCCGGCGGCGCATTGCCCGCCGTGGAGTTCACCCAGGTATCGGTGGCCGCTGCGGACATTGTCACCGCGGATGTGTTGGCGACCGCGATTGTGGCCGGCGGACTGACTATGCTGGACCGGGCCGCGGACGGCTGGGATATTGACGTTCTGGCAGTGCGGTCGGGTGGCGAATTGCTCGCGACGCCTGGCTTCCGGCACTAGTTGGGCGGCAGTTACCGAAGCCGCGTCCCGGCTCAGAGCCGGGTGAGCTGGGCGAACCGCGGCTTGAGGCCGTCCCCCGAGGACTTGCCGGTGACACGGCGAACCACCCACGGTCCCGCGAAATCCTTCACCCAGCGTGCGTTGGCGCGCATGGCCTCGCGGCGGCTGAGTTCGGGCACGGGGGTCATGGGCGGGAGCTCGATCGAGTGGTCATGTTCCAGCACCGTAAGTACCCGCTTGGCCATATTCGCGTGGCCGGCGGCGGACATGTGCATGCGGTCCTTGGCCCACATTCCCCAGTCGTAATATTCGCTGAAGCGCCAGTAGTCCACGAGGAGCGCACCGTGGTCTCCCGCGATGCCGCGCACCAGCTCGTTGTAGATGGCGGTGCGTCCACGCATGGTGCCGAACACCTTGGAGCCGCGCGCGTCAAAGCCCGTGAACATCACCACGGTGGCGCCGGTGGCCCTGAGCTTGCGGATGCCCGCGTCGTACTCCACCAATAGATCATCGATGTCCACCTTGGGGCGGAATATATCGTTTGCTCCGGCGTAGATGGTCACCAGCGTGGGTTTGAGCTCGACGGCGGCATCCACCTGCTCTGCCATGATCTGGCGCAGTTTTCTGCCGCGGATGGCGAGGTTGGCGTAGCCGAAGGCGGGGTCCGCTGCGCCGAGCTGTTCAGCTACCCGGTCGGCCCAGCCCCGCACACCGTTGGGACGGGCCGGATCATCGTCGCCGACGCCTTCCGTAAACGAATCTCCCAGAGCAACATAGCGGGCCGCAAAATCCATGGCCATAGTCTGTCACCTGTTGCCGGAAGCAACAAAGCGGCTCAGTGTTCGCGAAGGATCCAGTGATCAGGATCCAGACGGCCCACAATCTTCTCGCCGATGCGGGCCAGGTCGGCGACGTCACGCTCGGACAGGCCGTCAAGGAGCAGCGAGCGGACAGCCTGCACATGGCCCGGAGCCAACTCCACGATCATCGCCATCCCGGCGTCCGTGAGATGCGCGGTGGTGACCCGCGCATCCCGGGGATGCGGGCGGCGCTCCACCCACCCCCTGTTCTGCAGTTTGGTCACCACGTGAGACAACCGGGAAAGCGAGGCGCTGGTCCGCGCAGCAAGTTCGCTCATGGGCAGGAACCGCCCCTCGGCCTCGGAGAGCATGGCCAGCACGTTGTAGTCGAAAAGCGAAAGCTTCCCGGCGGCATACAGCTTGGTGTCCAGCGCCGCAGGCAACAGCGTGTTGATGCTCAGCTGGGCCAGCCAGGCACGGCGTTCGTCGGCGTTGAGCCAGCGCGGTTCGGTCATGACTACATCCTAGGAGAAGAAATGCTTGATATTTCAAGCCATGCGGCCAAAGTCTGTTCCTGAAACGGCGTACAGGAAGCCGGACCGCTAGACCGGCCAGGCGGTAGGCTGACCGTATGTACGTAGTCTCCCTGACCTACAAGGTTCCCGAAGAGATTGTGGATTTCCACCTCAAAGCGCACGTCGCCTGGCTGCAGGATGCCTTTGACCAGGGTGTCTTCATCGTTGCCGGACGCAAGATCCCGCGCACTGGTGCCCTGCTGCTGTCGAACGCGGACCGTGCACTGCTGGATGCGGCGTTGGTCAAGGACCCGTTCTACGTCAACGGCGTGGCCGAATTCGAGGTCATGGAATTCCATGCCAACCGGGTGGCACCGGGCTACGAAAATCTGTTGGACAGCTGACGCTCTGACAACCAGCTAGGAACCTCCGGAGCCGGGGCGGTTCCCCCGTACCGCGGAGGACTTTTTCACCAGCTTCTTCAAGCCGCCCTTCCGCGGCACCTTCACAGGCTCCGGCCAGCGCGGTGTGAGCGCGTCCCCCAGCGTGACGCCGCGCAACTTGCGCCCGAAAAGCGGCAGGACCCAGTCGTGCACCCAGCGGCGTTGCTTGCGCTCCCACTCGCGCAGACTCAGTTTTGCGGGCGGTTCCCAGTCCAGGGGACTGATCTTGTGCGGAACGCCCAGTTGATCCAGGACCTGGCTGGCAAGGTACTTGTGTCCGGCCTTGGACATGTGCAGCCTGTCCGCATCCCACATGCGGCGGTCATGGAATGCATCGAGAGCCCAGTAGTCCACCAGTACGGCGCCGTATTTCTCGGCAATCATGCGGACCCGGCGGTTGTAGAGGGTGTTGCGCTTTTTCAGCGGCTCCAGGACCGCAGACACCTTGACGTCGAACCCGGTGAACAGCACCAGCGTGGCGCCGGTTGCGGCCAGCCGCGCCACAAGCGCTTCGTATTCAGCCATCAGGGCGCCCGTATCGGTCCCGAAGTCGAGAATGTCGTTGCCGCCGGCGTACAGCGTGATCAGCGCGGGTTCCATGGCGACCGCCGGCTCCAGCTGCTCGTCAATGATGTGGCGCAGTCTCTTGCTGCGGATGGCGAGGTTGGCGTACTCCCAGCCGGGTTGGGCCTTGGCCAGCTTCTCGGCCACCCGGTCCGCCCATCCGCGCACCCCGTTGGGCAGGTTTTTACTTCGGTCCCCCACTCCTTCGGTGAACGAATCCCCTAAGGCGACATAGCGCCGTCGCCCATTGCGGCCCGGAAGCAAAGGAAGATCACCCATCCCGGCGAGGCTACCCAGTCCAGGAGGCCGGCAGGGAACGGACCGGTGAACAGGAGCCAACAACCGGAGCGGTGCCGCAGTGACCATCAACACCGCGGCGATTCTTGCCGCGCGGGGGTGAACAGTGGTTCACTTCTTCGAGAGTAAACACGCGTTCACCTCCGTGTGGAGCGCCCGCCCCGCTGTCAGAAGGCACCCCAGTGACCCATAAAACCACCAGTTCCCCTTCCCCCGGCGCCATCACCGCGGTCTTGGCGCTCAGCGGCACCGTCGTGGCGCTCATGCAGACCCTCGTGGTCCCCCTGCTGCCGGACTTCCCGAAGATTCTCGGCGTCACGCCCGACGACGCCTCCTGGCTGGTGACCGCGACCCTGCTCTCCAGCGCCGTTGCCACGCCAATCGTTTCCCGCAGCGCTGACATGTACGGGAAACGGAAGATGATGGTGGTGTGCCTGGCCATCATGGTGGCCGGCTCCGTTCTGGCGGCCCTGGGCGGCAGCTTTCTCTGGCTGATCATCGGGCGGGCCATGCAGGGCTTCTCCTCGGCCCTGATTCCCGTGGGCATCAGCATCATGCGGGACGAGCTGCCCAAGGAAAAGATGGGCTCCGCCGTGGCGCTGATGAGTGCCACGCTGGGCATCGGCAGCGCACTGGGACTGCCGCTGGCCGGAGTCCTTTACGAAAGCCTGGGCTGGGAATCGATCTTCTGGGTCGCCGCCGGCGCCGGCGCCGTGCTGCTTCTGGCCGTGGTGCTCGTGGTGCCGGAGTCCAAGGTGCGCACCCCGGGCCGATTCGACTACCTCGGCGCCGTTGTCCTTTCCGCCGCGCTGGGATCCCTGCTGCTCGCCATTTCGAAGGGCGGCTCCTGGGGCTGGGGGTCCGAACAGGTCCTGTTGCTGTTCCTGGCCGCCGGGCTGCTCCTCGCCGCCTGGGTGCCGTACGAGCTCAAGGTCCGCCAGCCCATGGTGGACCTGCGCACCTCCGCGCGCCGGCCCGTACTCCTGACCAACCTGGCCTCGCTGCTGATCGGCTTTGCCATGTTCGCCAACATGCTCCTCACCACCCAACAGCTCCAGCTGCCCACGTCCACGGGATACGGATTCCAGCTGAGCGTCATCACCGCCGGCCTGTGCATGGTCCCGTCCGGACTGGCCATGGTGGTGTTCGCCCCCGTCTCCGGCGGCATCATCCGCCGCTTCGGTGGAAAACCTGCGTTGATAGCGGGAGCCGCAGTCATGATTGCCGGATACGTGGGGCGCGTTTTCTTTTGGGATTCGATCGCCGCAGTCATCATCGGTTCCACGGTGGTGAGCATCGGCACGGCTATCGCGTACGCCGCCATGCCCACACTGATCATGGGCGCGGTGCCCATCACCGAGACGGCGTCCGCCAACGGCCTCAACAGCCTGGTGCGCTCGATCGGAACCTCCACGTCGAGCGCCGCGGTGGCCGCCGTCCTCACATCGGTGACGGTAACGCTGGGAAGCGCGCACCTGCCCTCCTTCGAGGCGTTCAAGGACGTTTTCTGGATGGCCGCCCTCGCCTCGTCCGCATCCATTCTGGCTGCCGTCTTCATTCCGCGCGCGGCCGTCGTCCGCGAAGCGCCCGTCACCGCGCCGGCCGCCAACGAGCTCGTGGTGCAGGGCCGCGTTCTGACGGCGGATCATCGACCCCTGACTCCCGCCGTCGTCACCGTCCTGCAGACTACCGGCGAGCCGGTCGATTGGAGCCGGGTGGAGAGCGACGGCAGCTACTCTGTGGCGCTGCCCGGCGCAGGAAAATACCTGATGGTGGCCAACGCCGCGGGCTGGGCACCGATGGCGGAGGTGTTCGATTTCGACGGCCGAACGCTCCAGCAGAACTTCCACCTGGACACCCGGCTCGAGCTGGGCGGCGTGGCCACCGCGGACGGCATACCCCTTCCGGGTGCCGTGGTCACGCTGCTACAGACGTCCGGGGAGCATGTGGCCACCACCCGGACGGGCCTGGACGGCCGGTACTCGCTGCCGTTGCCCGTGGCGGGCCGCTACATTGTGACGTTGCTGCACCCGACCACGCATCAGGCCGTGGCGCGGAAACTAACGGTGGACAACCGGCCGCTGATGGTGGACCTGGAGCTGGACACCCGCGCCGGCAGGCTGGTGGGCGCGTGAGCAGCCCCAGCCGCGAGGCCGTCCTGGATTCCGCCGGACGGCTGTTCGGGGAGCGGGGCTACCGTGCCGTGACCGTCCGTGACATCGCCGCCGGCGCCGGCGTCTCGGCGGCACTGGTCATGAAGCTCTACGGCAGCAAGGAAAAGCTCTTCGCCGCCGCCCAGCCGGACGAATCGCTACTGGGCGAACTCGACGTGCCGGCGTCCGAACTGGGCGCAACGCTGGTCTTCCGGGTGCTGATGCGGCGGGAACGCGGGTTGAAAGAGCCCTGGGCCATGCTCCCGTTCGCCATCCAGGACTCCCCTGCGCCGGAATCAGCGCGCGCCGAGACGCGCGAACGCTACCTCGCCAGCATTGCTGGCCTGATCAAGGACACCACGCCGGATCGACGCCACGCGTCCATGGTGGTGGCGTTGATGACCGGCTTCGGCGAGGCCGTCCGCACGCTCGGCTTGTTCGAGGGCTGGGATTTTGACCAACTGGTGGCGCGCTACGGGGCGATTGTCCAGGCCCAGATCAACGTGTGCGCCGCTGATAGCTAGCGCAGCACGATGTCCACCGGGTTTGCCTCGGACCGCCACGCGCCCTGGATGCCGGGCCTGGGCCCGATCACGGGGGACGTGAGCACGCCGGAACGGTTGGTGCGCTTGTCCCGCAGTATCTCCGTGACGGAGCCGAGGTGCCGGGACAGGTCGATCACGTTCTCCGGCGCCGCCAGGAGCAGTTGGAAGCCGAACTCGTGCAGCGCCTTGATGCCCGCACCCGCAAATTCCTCCGAGGCCAGGACGAACGCCTCGTCCATCATCACAGTCCCGTAGGTGGTGAAGCCCTGCTCCGCGATGCCCAGCTGGTAGCTGAGTGCCGCGGCCATGATGAACGCCGTGAACCGCTGCCGCTCACCGCCGGACATGGAACCCGTGTCCGCGTGCATAAAGACCTCGGTCCGGTTGCGGCTTTCCTTGCCCGGGACCGGGTCAACCACCTTGCGGTGCTCCTTGCACTGGATGAACAGGTGCCCGCGGACGTCCAGCACCTCGGCGCGCCAGCGCCGGTCCTCCGGCGTCTGTGAACCCAAACGCTTGACTAGCGTCTCGAGCGACTTGTAGCGGTTGGTGAGCTCCGCGTCGTCGTCGGTCTCCGGCGCGTTGGACGCGGACGCCTTGCCCGCCCGGGAATGCCTGGGTTTGAGCGCATTCTGGATGGCGTCCTTGAACTGCTTGGCAGTGGGAGTCAGCGTCTGTTTGATGTCCAGTTCCAAGAAGCTTCCCTCGTGGAAATTGACGTCGGACAAGATGCCGTTCAACGGCAGGATCCTACTCGTGATGGTGCGGCGTTCCTCGTCCAGGAGGTGCAGCAGGGTACTGAAGGACTCGTGGGTCCGCTGGTTGAAGAACTGCCGGAACTCCGCTTCCTGCGCCGGCAGTCCGTCGCTGACGATCGCGTGGTACCGGGCCTCGAACTCGCCAGCCGCGCCGATGGACGTGCCGTGGTCCGCGGAAACGCCGGCCCCCCACTCCCTCACGAAACCCTCGAAAATGCGGGTGAGCCGCTCCGAAGTGGCCTGTCCTCGCGATTCAGCCGCGTGCAGCTCGCCGAGCAGCCGGGTCCGCACCTGGTTCGCAAGGTTGTCCAGCTCGTGCATCTCCAGGACCTCGCCGAACCCGGTGAAGTATGGCGCCAATGCGGAGACCGTGGAGTCCGACGGCGGCGCCTGGCTGAGCCGTGTGCGCGCGGCATCCAGCAGCGAGCCGGCTGCCGTCAGCCTGGCGTCCAGCGTCTTGTACTCGCTCTGCAGAACGGCGGCGGCCTCGGTGCTGGACTGGTGCTTCTGCCGAACAACCTCGATGTTCGTCCGCAGCGGTTCAAGGTCCTTCTGCGCTGCGAGGGCGTCCTCGAGCCGCCGCTCGATCCTGGCGAGCTCGTCCGCCGCCACCACGGCCGAGACCTGTTCCCAGGGCCGGTGGTCCTCGGCGATCCGGCGCAGGGCCTCAAGCTGCCGGGTCATCCCCTGGTGCGATTCCTCCCGGGACTGCGCCAGTTCGGCTGCCTTGGCCAGCTCCCGTTGGAGTTCCTCCACCTGGGCGGCCACGAGGTCCAGCTTGGCGGCGTTGTCAAAGCCAAGGATGTAATCCTGGCCGCTGGTGAAGCGGTCATCCTTCTCCACGGTGTGGCGGTTGCGCTTGACCACCCCGCCCAGGCTCAGTCCTTTGTCCAGCCGCGCCAGCTCGTCAGGATCCTCCACGCAGGGGTAGGCGAAATCCAGGGCGATCCGCTCGCGGATCCACTCCCCGGCCTCGGCCACCGGCCCGGAGGCGAGAATCTCCAGCTTGGTCAGCAGGTCGCCGTCGGCCACGTCCTGCAGGGCCAGCGCACCGCCCGAGAGGGGTTTGGACACGTCCACCGCGCGGAGGGCTCCGCGGATGGTGTTGTCATTGAGGTAGCGGGTGACCGCGCGGAAGTGCTCCGCGGGAACCAGCAGCGTGGTGGCCAGGTTTCGCAGCGCGCGCTCGGCGGCCGGCCGCCACTGTTCCGCACCCTCCGCGAGGTCGATCAGTTCCCCGCCAAAGGGCATCCGCTCTTCGGGGACACCCGTCGCGGCGCAGATGGCCGCACGGTTTTCAATGCTCGACGGCGGCAGCAGGGACTTGCGGGTCTTCAGCGAAACAAGCTCCTGCTGGGCGGCGGCGAGCTCGCGTTTGCGGGTGGCGTGGCCGTCGAACGCCTCGAAGCGGAGCTCCTGCAGCGCCTCGGAATCGTCCTTCAGCTCTGCGGACCGGGCAGCGGCCTGCTCGTGGGCCTGCTCCCACCCTGCGGCCGTCCATTCGAGCTCCAATCCGGCGTCGGACAGGGCCTCGTGGGCTGATGCCTCCACCTGCTGGCGCAGCTTGAGCCCCACCCGGGCATTCTCGAGCGACTGCTCAATCGCGGAGATCGCGTTGCCGCCCTGGTTGTTGTAGTCCGCCTCGAGCTGGCGCAGTTCCTTGGCCAGCCCGTCCCGGACCGCCCGTTCGGCACCGAGTTCCTTGGCCTTTGCCTGGGCAAGGTCCTTGATTCGCGCCAGGGTCTTTGTGTGGACCGTGACGGCCAACTGCTGGCGGTAGGCCTCGAACTCCTCGCCGGCAAGCTCCCGCAGCAGGTTCGCATCCAGCAGGGACTGGGCATACTCCTTGTTCAGGCCGGGGACCGGAGCAAGCTGATCGCGCTGCTGCCTGACGTCCTCAAGGCGTTGCCGGATGGACATGAGGTTGCTGAATTCCTCGACGACATCGTCCGCGGCGGACAGGGTGGCCGGGGCATCCAGCACCTGGTCGCGAAAGAACGTGTTGACGCTTCCCCCCAGACCCTTGCCGGCCTGGATCACGCGAAGCAGCGGCAGCGCCTGGTCCGAGTTGATCCCCAGCAACCGGCGGAACCGCTCGGCGAACGCCTTGTGGACGTCGAAGATCTGGGCGTCCGGGAAGATGTCATCCAGGGCGGCCTTGGTGAAGCGCTTCTCGGCGATGCCTTCAATGGCCGCCAGGTCCAGCGGCCGGTTGTCGATCATGTAGAAACGGCCCACGCTGGATTCCGTGCCGTTCTTCGGCAGGTCGAACAGCGCCGAGACAGTCACCTTGGTGCCGGCGGCGTTGTCGAAGGTCAGCGCAACGGCGGACCAGGTGGCACCGGGGCGCTGGAAGGCACTCGCCGAGCCCTCGCCTACGGCTTTGTCACCCACCTTGCCGCGCATGTACGTGAACGTGGTCCGCTTGTCCTCCACGGCGCCGCCGGAGCGTTGGGCCGCCGCTTCGTTGGAACGGGGGCGCGCGTCGAAAACGCGCAGCATCGCGTCAAAGAGCGTGGACTTGCCGACGCCCGAATTGCCCGTCAGGAGCGTGCCGTTTCGGTCCACACGCATGGTGTGGGCGCCGTGGAAGGTGCCCCAGTTGACCACTTGGACGAGCGCAAGGCGCATCTGGCCCGGGTTGGTCAGCTCGCCTATCGGCAGCATGGTTGCGATGCTCACTTGGTTGCCTCCACTTCGTCAGTTTGGTCGCCTTCCGCGGCGCCACCGCTGCTGTCGGTCACCGAATCATCGTCTTCACTGTCGTCATCGGAGCGAACGGTGTCCTCGCCGTCGAGTTCGATCAGGGGTTCCGTGCCGGACTGGTCCGCGGTTGCTGCCACAAGGGCTTCGATCTGGGCCGGGATATCACCGATGTTGTCAAAGGGGAGGGCCAGCGGGAGCGCGTTCGAAACGGTGTAGACGTCGTCCAGGCCGGTGGCGAGGAGGAGTTGACGGGCCAGGAGCTTGGTGATGGCACGGTTCACGACGTCGGAATCCCGCAAGGCGTCCTGCTGGCCGGACGGCTGGTAGTGGGCCACGAGTTCCGCGATTTCCTCGCGCGTGATGGTGGGGTCGGTCTGGGCAGTGACGTGACGGTCCAGAAGCAGCCTCAGGCGCAGAAGCACGATGGTTTCGACCCGGCTCAAGGCCCGCTGTTGGCGCAGGATGCTGGAGCGGGTACTCCCGCCGATGGACTCGGGGTCCACCGGGCGCAGCACCGCAATCTTTCGTTCGTGGTCCAGCTGCAGCGTCAGGAAAAGCTCGGAGAGGCGGCTGCGCAGGATTATTTGATTGTCCAGCAGCGTGGTCCAGAGCTTTTCGTCGCGGCCACCGTCGATGTACGGGCCCTTGAGCAGTTTCACGAGGGCCTGGCGGACCTTCATGGACAGCACCCCGGTATCTCCGGGAAACAACGCCGCGCCGTCCACGAAGGTGTCCCGCGGTGTGACTGCAAGGGGACGCCCAGCACCGGACGCCGACCCCGGGGCAGCGGTCACTGGATCGGTCGTCGTCGTAATCTCTTCAGTCATCTTCAGTCCTTCTTGAGCGTGACCACCGGCAGGTACGCCGTGCGGGTGGTTCCGTCTATCTGTTCGAAGTCCACGGCTTCCCAGCCGTCCCGGTCGAAGCCGGCCCCGTCGTGGAGCGCGTGCGTCAGCAGGGCACGGATCGAGTTGATGTGGCGTTCCTCCGGAGGAAGCTGGCTCCACGCCTCCCCGAGGGTGGAGGCCCCGGCTGCCGCGGCGCGGATGGCCTCGGGTTTCGCCTTCCCGGTCCGCGGCGAGCGCACGCGGTCCGAGTCGCTGAAGGCAATGGGGTCGGCCAGTTTAGGCGGGGCGGCGAACTCGTCGGGATCGAAGAGCTTGACCATGGCAAGGGACTCAAAGCCGGCGTTGAAGAGCACGGGACCGTGGACCAGGCCGGGGCGCTCGCGCTCGTAAGGGAGCCCACGGATGGCTTGCTCGGCCTCCCGCAGTACCTTGCGGAGCCGCACCGACTGACGGAAGTCATCGCTCTGGACATAGGTGTTCAGGCTTTCACTGAGCTTGCCGTAAATCCTCTGGATCTGGCTGTGTTGGGTCCGCAGCTCGGCCACGAGGTTCTTTAATGTCTCGCGGTCCTCCTGGCTGAGGTCGTCCGCGAACTGGCGGCCAAGCACCTCGCCGATCGCGGAACGGAAACGCAGCTGCTGCTGGGGGTCCTCCAGAAATGCGGCGAAAGAACGGAAGGTCCTGCCCTCGGGGCTCTGCCGCAGTCGTTTGTCCGCCTCCAGCACCTGCGCCATGGTGGCACCCTTGCTGAGGGATTCCTCGATGATCTGGTTACGGAGCTCGCCCACCAGGTCTTCTATTCGGTCACGCATTTTCTTGTAATCGGCCGGCAGGCTTGCGGCGAGGTCCAGGATGTTGCCGGCGGCCTCAACCGCTTGGTCGTCGTCCAGGAGTCCGTCAAAATCCCCGGAGCTGATGTCCTGGATCAGCCGCCGGCGCTCGTCGATCTCCTCTTCCAAGGACTCGAGCCGGGCGCTCTGGTCCGGGTTGGTCTCGTTGGCAAGCTTCTCAACGTCGCCCAGCAGCGTACCGAGCCTGGAGCCGTTGAGAGTGGAGCGTTCGCTGGAGAGGCTGTCCAGGAAGGCGAGGACGCGGGCGGCAGGCTCGGTGACTTCGTAGACGATCTGGCCGGAGTGGTTGCGGCGGGTCAGGAAGCTTTTGCGGGTCCACTCATCACCAAAGCTTTTTCCGTTGGCCGAACCGCCCAGCCCTGGCTCCTGACGGCGGAGCTGCTCGAGGAAGGCATCGACGTCGGCGTGGAATTCCTCCAGCGGCAGCTGCGGCCGTGTTCGGGTGAACGAGGCCTGGAGCACGGCAATGACCCAGGGAGCGGACCGCGTAAGCGACCAGGCGGGCCCCTTGGTGAGCAGTTCGAGATCTCGGAGCCGGGCGCTGATGGCGTCCGCGGAGGACAGGGCGGAGCGGGGCACGCACTCTCCTTCAGCTGCTTTGGGAATGTTGGGCAGCGGAAAACCCGGAAACTGCCAACTACAAGGTTAACGTAGAGCCCTGCGAAGGATTGCGGCCGCAGTTACGCGAGCGAACCGTGGGGCGGTAACGACCCCGGATTGCCGCCCAAGCGTGTTACGCATGTGACAGGTGAGGTTTCCGCGACCACAACGTGACCTACGCGCCGGTAGCATTTCGATCCCATATCAACAGCCCCGCCACGGCCGCGCGACTCTGGTTCAGGAGCCACCGGCACCCTACGCTCGTGCTACTTGATGCAGCCAACTTGATGGAACCAGCGCAATGATGCAGGGGGAAACATGGAGTTTGATCTCAGTGCAGTGGAAACGGCCACCATGGTGTTTATCGGCACCTTGGTGTTTGCCCTTGTCATCGCGGTCTTTGTGATGGCGGCGGCCTTTATCGCCATGGCACTCGTGGGGGTGGGCAGGCTGGCCTGGTTCATCATTGCGGGCGTCCTCCTTGGTCTCATCCACGGCATCAACCACGCTTGGGGCCGCCTGGTGCACCACGCCTCCACGGTGGAGCTTCCGGCGGACTTTCCAGGGCAGCCATCCCCTAGCACCGGAACCTACCCGCGGGTAGCATTGAGGGATAGCTGAAGGGTTCTCCACCCCCGGCGGACCCAGGGCTCGGACCGGTTGCCCCCGGTTAGAGGAGATGCCCCGTGAGCTCCGCCACTGACAGTCCTGCAACCGACGTCCCAGTCGCTCCGGAAAAGATCGGGCCCGAGGCCACCGCCGCCGATGCCCGAGCCATTGCCGAGGCCGCCCGAGAGACGGAATGGGAACGGCCCAGCTTTGCCAAGGGCCTGTACCTTGGCAACTTCGACCTCAGCCTGATTCACCCGTGGCCTGAAGCCAACGCGGACGACGTTGAGCGCGGCGAGGCATTCATGGCGGAGCTGACGGAATTCTGCAGGACCATGTCCGGCCGGCTGATCGAGCGCGAGGCGAAAATCCCCGATGACTACATCGCCGGCCTGGCGGAGCGGGGGGTCTTCGGCATGAAGATCCCGCTGGAGTATGGCGGCCTGGGACTTTCCCTCGTGTACTACGGCAGGGCGCTTGCCCTGTTGGGTTCGGTGCATCCAAGCCTCGGAGCCCTGCTGTCCGCCCACCAGTCAATCGGGGTGCCTGAGCCGGTGAAGGTGTTCGGCACCTCCGAACAAAAGCGCGAGTATCTGCCACGCTGCGCCGCCGGCGCCATCACGGCGTTCCTTTTGACGGAGCCGGACGTCGGCAGTGACCCCGCGCGGATGGGAAGCACCGCCGTTCCCACGGACGACGGCGAGTCGTACGTCCTGGACGGCGTGAAACTGTGGACCACCAATGGCGTGATTGCCGAGATTGTGGTGGTGATGGCGCTTGTCCCCCGGCACACCGGCACCGATGGCACCGTTCACAAGGGGGGCATCACCGCGTTTGTGGTGGAGATGGACTCCCCGGGCATCACGGTGGAGAACCGCAATCAGTTCATGGGGCTGCGCGGCATCGAGAACGGCGTGACGCGCTTCCATCAGGTCAGGGTTCCGGCGGCGAACCGGCTGGGCCGCGAGGGGCAGGGCTTGAAGATTGCGCTCACCACCCTTAATACCGGAAGACTGTCGCTCCCGGCGCTCTGCGTCGCCACCGGCCGTTGGAGCCTGAAGATCGCCCGCGAGTGGTCCAACGCACGCACCCAGTGGGGCCGGCCGGTGGGCGAGCACGAGGCCGTGGGCAAGAAAATCGCCTTCATCGCGGCCACGGCCTTCGCCCTCGATGCCGTGTTTGAGCTGTCCGCCGAGATGGCCGACGCCGGGCAGAAGGACGTCCGCATCGAGGCGGCCCTGGCCAAGCTGTGGTCCACGGAAATCAGCTACCGGATCGCGGACGAGCTGGTGCAGATCCGCGGCGGCCGCGGTTTTGAAACGGCCGATTCCCTAGAGGCCCGTGGTGAGCGGGCTGTCCCGGCCGAACAGCAGCTCAGGGATCTCAGGATCAATCGGATCTTCGAAGGATCCTCGGAAATCATGAAGCTCCTCATCGCCCGGGAGGCCGTGGACGCACACCTGGCCGCCGCCGGGGATCTTGCGTCGGCGGAGGCGAGCCTGTCAGATAAGGCGAAGGCCGCCGTCGGCGCGTCCGGCTTCTACGCGAAGTGGCTGCCCAAGCTGGTGGCGGGCGCCGGCATGGACCCGCGGTCCTACGCAGACTTCGGCCGGCTCGCCAAGCAGCTGCGGTTCGTGGAGCGGACCTCCCGCCGGCTGGCCCGGCAGACCTTCTACGGCATGGGCCGATGGCAGGCCAAGCTCGAACACAAGCAGGCCTTCCTGGGCCGGATCGTGGACATCGGCGCTGAACTGTTCGCGATGGCTGCCTGCTGCTCGCGGGCGGAGATGATGCTCCACACCGCGCCCGAACAGGCCGCCGCCGCGTACGAGCTCGCAGAGGCCTATTGTGAACAGGCGCGGGTCCGGGTGGACGAATATTTCGACCAGCTGTGGAGGAACACCGACGACGGCGACCGTGACTTGTCCAGGAAGGTCCTCGCCGGCGACTACACCTGGCTCGAACAGGGCGTCCTCGACCAGTCGGAAGACACCGGTCCGTGGATCGCGGACGCCACTCCCAGGGCGTCGGAGAAGCCCGACCTGCACCGGCGTTACCGCTGATTCGGGGCCCGCTGCGCCTCGCCAAAAATACTAAGCACCCTTGCTACCTGTGGTGTGCCGTGGTTAGGTGGAGATGAGATCTCCTTGGAGTCTCCGCATTTCGGTGGCCGGCTCACATCATGAGTCGGTTCAATGATTGAAAGCGAGAACGTGCGATGAGCAGCTCAGCAGGTCACGACGACAGACAGCCCCGACGCGCACGCAGCGAGGATCCGCTTCTGGCACGGGAAGAAAGCCTCCGGGACGAAGACCCCCGGACCAACCGCATCCACGACGCCCGGACCAACGAAACCACCCGCCTCGAGGGCGTCAGGTCCCGCGATTCCGCGGACGCCCCCCGCCACGACGCCGACAGCACTGTCCCACACGATGGTGCCGGCAATGACACCGTGAGCGGGACGCGCGTGGAGGACAGGCTTGAGGGCCGGCGCGGCTACGCTGACGCTCCGCTCGCCAGCCGGGACTACGACGACGACACGCGCTCCTACACGCCCGCCGAAGCGACGGCCCCGATCGCGGATCCCAGCCTTGCCAACCGGGAAACGGCTGTGGCGCGGCAGAAAGAGCAGTTCGGCGGCATTAAGGTCGGTTCCGCCTTCTTCGGCTGGCTGGCCGCCACCGGAACGGCCGTGCTGCTGACCGCCCTCGTGGCCGCCGCCGGCACGGCTGTGGGCCTCGCCACGAGCACTGATGTCAACACTGCAGTGAACCAGGCATCGTCCAACCAGACGGTGGGGCTCGTGGGCATTATCGTCCTCCTGGTCATCCTGTTCGTGGCCTACTACTGCGGCGGATACGTGGCCGGACGCATGGCGCGCTTCAACGGCGCCAAGCAGGGATTCATGGTGTGGGTGTGGGCAGTGATCGCCGCCGTCGTTGTGGCCCTGCTGGCCCTGATCGCCGGGCAACGGTTCAACATCCTGGCGAACCTGAACAGCTTCCCCCGCATCCCGGTCAACGAGGGCCAGCTCAACACCATGAGTATCATCGCGGCCATCGTGGTGGCCATCGTGGCCCTGGTCGGCGCCGTCCTGGGCGGCCTGGCCGGAATGCACTTCCACCGCAAGGTGGACCGGGCCGGCTTCACCCCCGTGGAAGCGGACCTGGAACGCTGACCACGCCGACCAGCGGGACCTTACGTGGGCGTGACCGTGACCGCATCCAGGTAGAACCAGCGCTTGTTGCGGCGCAGGAAACGGCTGGTCTCGTGGTGGACTCCGCGTTCGCCGTCGTGCCTGAAATGGGCTTTGAACTCAACGGTCCCCTCCGAGTCGAGGGGGCCGCCGCGGCTGGTGGACACGATATCCAGCCGCCGCCACTCCATGGCCGGGTCCAACTCCAGTTCCTTGGGCCGCGTGTCCGGATGCCACGTGCGAAGCAGGTAATCGGCATCCTGAACCACAAAGGCGCTGTACCTGGATCGCATCAACTGCTCCGCCGTCGGAGCTTCCGCCTCGCCGCGGTGAAATCGGCCGCAGCAGTCCGCGTATTGCTCGCCGGAAAGACATGGGCAGGTCCTGGCGGCGGGAGGCGCGGCCCCGGTGCTGCTGCCTCCGGATTTCGGGCGTTGCGCTTCGTGGTGGGGCACGGATCTTCCTTTCGGGGACGGTCGCCGGGGAGCCGGGAATCCGCTTTCGGCGTCTGCTGTCCGACTATAGGCGCAGAAGATGAAAAGCCGGCTTGTCATATCCGATAACAGCTTCGACACAACCCCAGCGACGCGGCGCGGGCGAACATTCCCGCCCCCGATTGACCGTATTGTTAACGGGGGTCCCTGGCCGGCGTGAACGCCGCCGGCAAGTGCGCATCGCAGGCCCGATATAGGAGCGGTAAATGGAAGATCCCACCACCATTGCCCTGAATCTGACCTTTTTCGGCACGCTTGGCGTGGCGTTTGTCATGTTCATCGGCCTCTTTCTGGTCATCGTGGCCACACTGGTGCTGGCTGGCATTGGACGACTGGTGGCCGTCATCGTCATGGCGCTCTTCGGCCGGCGCGCCGCCGTCACGCGCGGGGCTTCCGCCCGCAAGGCGCGCCCGGAGCGCGACCCGAAGAAGCGCCTCAAACTGACAGCGATCAAACCCACGGTGCGCACCGCCGTCAAACATCCCCCGCTGGCGGTCAACCGCCATGACCCCGCAGCCATGTCCGAGGACTGGGCCGCCGCGGTTGCCCGTGCGGATGCCCGCGCCACGGACCGGGCCAAGGCTGAGGCAGCCCCGGAGATCAAAGTCTCCGTGCGCGATCTGCCTGGCCCTGACGTCCCGGTTAACGAGGTCACCGCGGTGGCACCCCTGGTGGAATCCGCCATGGACCGCAATGCGCTGGTCCGCGACGCCGTGATCAGCCCTATGCCGCGTTCCTTCGAGAAACCTCCAGCGACAGGGCCGCTGGCCATGCTGGACACCGGCTCCCTGGTGTCCTTGTCCGGGCACGCCGGCATCCTGAAGGGCCAACTGCCGGTGGAACGGCGACGCGCGGGCTGATCCGCCTCACACTCGCCACCAGCCAGCTGAGCCGGAACCCCGCAGTCCTGGCGCGACGGCCCCACGGGGTGCACGGCAGGCCCTTACCCTGAGCAACTAAGTGGGCTACGGTGAAACCCATGGAATTTAGATACCTTGGAAACAGTGGCTTCAAAATCTCTGAGATCACGTTCGGCAACTGGCTCACGCACGGCTCGCAGGTGGAGAACGAGGTCGCTACCCAGTGCGTCCGGGCGGCCCTGGACGCCGGCATCAGCACTTTTGACACCGCTGACGTCTACGCGAACACGAAAGCCGAGTCGGTCCTGGGCGAAGCCCTGAAAGGCGAGCGGCGCCAGTCCCTGGAAATCTTCACCAAGGTCTTCGGCCCCACCGGTCCCAAGGGCAAGAACGACCTGGGCCTCTCGCGCAAGCACATCATGGAATCCATCGACGGGTCCCTCAGCCGCCTGCAGACCGACTATGTGGACCTGTACCAGGCGCACCGCTACGACTTTGAAACGCCGCTGGAAGAAACCATGCAGGCCTTCGCGGACATCGTCCGCCAGGGCAAGGCACTGTACATCGGCGTCAGCGAGTGGACCGCGGAGCAGATCCGGGCCGGCCACGCCCTGGCCCGGGACCTGGGCTTTCAGCTGATCTCCAACCAGCCCCAGTACTCCATGCTGTGGCGGGTCATCGAGGCCGAGGTAATTCCGGCGTCCGAGGAGCTGGGACTTTCCCAGATCGTGTGGTCGCCCATGGCCCAGGGTGTGCTGAGCGGAAAGTACCGGCCGGGCAGGCCCGCCCCGGAGGGCAGCCGCGCCACGGACCAGAAGGGCGGCGCCAAGATGATCGAGCGCTGGATGTCCGATGAGGTCCTCAACGGCGTGCAGCAGCTCAAGCCGATCGCCGACGAGGCCGGGCTCACCATGGCTCAGCTGAGCATCGCCTGGGTGCTCCAGAACAAGAACGTTGCCTCCGCCATCATGGGCGCGTCCCGCCCGGAGCAGATCGCCGGAAACGTGGCCGCCGCGGGCGTGAAGCTGGATGAGGTCATCATGGACAAGATCGACGCGGCCATCGGCTCGCTCGCCGAACGGGATCCGGCCCAAACCAAGTCCCCGGCTTCCCGCGAGGCATAGTCCATGACCACCTGGCCCGAACTCGCGGTCACCGGATCCACCGGGCAGCTGGGCGGCATGGTGGCTCGGATGCTTGCCGACGCCGGCCTCCCCCAGCGGCTGCTGGTGCGGGAGGTCGGCAGGGCCCCGGACCTTCCCGGCGCGGTTCCGGTGGTGACCTCCTACGGGGATCCGGTGCTGGCAAGGGCGTCACTGGAAGGCGTGAAAACGCTCTTTATGGTGTCCGCCGCCGAGGCCGAGGACAGGCTCCAGCAGCACTACGCGTTCGTTGATGCAGCGGCGGAGGCCGGGGTTCAGCACGTGGTCTACACCTCGTTCTACGGTGCTGCGCCGGACGCTGCTTTCACCCTGGCCCGGGACCACTTCGCCACGGAGGAGCGGATCAAGGCCTCCGGCATGAACTACACCTTCCTCAGGGACAACTTCTACCTCGATTTCCTGCCTCTGCTCGTCGGCGAGGACGGCGTGATCCGGGGGCCGGCCGGCGACGGCGTGATGGCGGCGGTGGCCCGCGCGGACATTGCACGGTGTGCTGTGGCCGTGCTGCGGGACCCCGTGATCCACGCGGGCAAGAGGTACCACCTCACCGGGCCGGAGGATATTTCCCTGGCCCGCGCTGCCGAGCTCCTCACCGAAGGCACCGGCCGGACCGTCAGCTTCCACAACGAAACCCTTGAGGAGGCCTACGCCTCGCGGGCCTCCTACGGTGCGCCGGACTGGCAGGTGGACGCCTGGGTGAGCACCTACACCGCGATAGCCACCGGCGCGCTGGCCGGACCGACAACGGACGTGCACGGGCTGACCGGACAGGATCCGCTCAGCCTGACGCAGTTCCTCGAGGAAGCCCACCACCTGTAGGCGGATCACGTCCGGGGCGAGGGCTTGACGCCCCCGCGGCGGCGGCGTAGACCTGTCAACACAAGCACCCCAGCGGCAGAATCGCAGTGCCATGACGAAGCAGATTTACCGGCGCCGTCAGACCGTGAGGCCCACGGCGCATTCAGGCGAACCCACCAACGGCCCATTGACGGCTGAGGAGCTCCAGCTTGCCGTCCGGAACCATTCAATGCCCCTGGAAGCGCTCCGGAGCGAGATCACACCACCCGGCCTGCACTACATCCTGACTCACTTCGATATCCCGTATATCGACGAGGATGCGTGGCATCTCCGGATCGGCGGCGCCGTGCGGCGGTCACTGGAGATCAATCTCAAGGCCCTCCGCAGGGACCCCGTGATCAGCGTTCCCGTGACGCTGGAGTGCGCCGGTAACGGCCGCTCCCTGCTGCGGCCGCGCCCGCTGAGCCAGCCGTGGCGCCTCGAGGCCGTGGGCACCGCGGTGTGGACCGGCGTTCCGCTGGCATATCTGCTGGCGCACGCGGGCTTGGAGGACGACGCCGTGGAAGTGGTGTTCACCGGAGCCGACGCCGGGGTCCAGGGCGGCGTCACCCACCAGTACGCGCGGAGCCTGCCGATCAAAGAAGCGATGCGACCCGACGTCGTACTTGCGTACGAGATGAACGGCAGCGCACTGCCGCCACAGCACGGGTTTCCGCTACGGCTGGTGGTTCCCGGCTGGTACGGCATGGCGAGCGTGAAGTGGCTCGAGTCGATCCAGGTGGTGACCCACCCGTTTGAGGGGTTCCAGCAGTCGGTGGCCTATCTTTACCAACGGGACGCGAACGACGCCGGCACACCGGTCACGCACATCAGGGTACGTTCGCTGATGATTCCGCCGGGGATCCCGGACTTCTTCACCCGCAGCCGGGTTCTTCCGCCGGGGCCGGTCCTGCTGAGGGGCCGGGCGTGGTCCGGTGAGGGCGCCGTGAAGCGCGTGGAGGTGGGGATCGATGGCAAATGGTTGCCCGCCCACCTCGAGCAGCCTTCGGCGCCGTTTGCGTGGTGCGAATGGACCCTGCCCTGGGTGGCGGATCCAGGTGAGCACGAGCTGGCCTGCCGTGCAACCGATGCCACGGGCGCGGTGCAGCCGCTGGAACAGGCCTGGAACTACCAAGGCATGAGCAACAACGCGGTGCAACGGGTCAAGGTCAGCGTCCAGTAGATCCCCCGGCAGTTCAGTTCCGTTTCAGTTCCGTTCAGTGCACCGAACTTGCCTGACGGTGCGCCTAGCGGCCGCGCCTGAGGTGCTCCGCATTCAGTTCGTCGAGTTCCTGGTCCGTCAGGTCATCAAAACTGCGGGCTTCCCGCTTGTCGCTCCGGGCGAACCGCATGAACATCAGGATGATCAGCGGAAGGTCGACGATTTCGCAGATGAACCACAGAATGTCACCGGCCAGCTGCTGGTCACGCAGGGCATCCGGAAACCAGCCCAGCGGTGCGCGCGTGACCAGGACGTGGTCAAGCACCTGCCCATTGAGCCGCAGCAGGATCCCGGGGACCGCGTCGATCAGCAGTTCAATAAAGACGAAGAGCAGTTCCAGGGTGATGAATGCGCTGGAACGGTGGAAGTCCGCCTCTTCGATGATGGGGAGCGCCATCAAAAGGCCGACCACCGGAATCGCGATGGTCAGGAGGGCCTCGGCCGCGGGATTTGCGCGCAGCGTGTAGAAGGCAGGGGTGAGGAACGTGGAAAACAGGACAAGCCCGAGGAGGGGAGCCACCATCGAGTTGCTCACCAACCGCACAGGGCGGCTGGACAACACGGATTCGAGCCGGGCGATGCCTCGTGGCGGGAGCGCCGACCGGGCCAGCGAGACGGGCCGGCCAAGGCCGATCAGCAGCGGCACCACGAAGAGCATCAGCGAGATCTTGAGGGTGAAGGCCCAGCGCAGCTGTTCACTGTAGACACCCGGGAACCCGCAGGTCAGCGCGGCCAGGGAGCCTAGGCCGAGGATGTAGAACGCGAGAGTCCGCCACAGCGGCCAGCGGTGCCCGTGGGCAGCTGCGGACCTGAGGCCGAGGGCGTAGAGGACGGCGGAGGCAACGATCATCGCCAAAGCAGTCCAGTCGATCTGCCAGGCGGAAACAACTACGTCAAGGGGCGGCACGGGTCCATGATAGCTGTGCTTCCTTGGAGGACGCCCTTGCGGGGATGACCGTGGATGGCACCCGCGAGGGGCGCCGGCGGGCGGTTCAGCCCGCGGCGGCCCCGGGCCCGGACAGCGCTTCCGGCGATGACTGCTCGATAATCGGGGCAATGTGCTCGAGGAGGTAATGCTGCCCGGCAACGGTGGGGTGGTCGCCGTCGGGCCCGATGAGATCATCGACGTCGCCCCTGATCCAGCCCTCTGCGATCGGGTCAACGAACTCGGCGCCCGTCCACAGGGCCGCTGTCTTGAGCTGCTCGCTGATGTCCAGGAGCCCCGGATCGGGATCGGGCGAGTAGGACGGCGGACCCACCACGATGATCTTCGCGGCCGGAGCGAGCGCGTGGGCCTCGGCAATGGCCACTGACGCCGCGCCCGCCACGGCCCGGGGAGCCTGGCCAAGGTCGTTCTCGGATCCGAAAAAGACCACCACGCCCGTATCCGGGGTGACAAACTCGTGCACCTGGGTGCCGAACGTGCCGTCCACATCACCCGGGGTAACGTAACCGCTGCCGTTCTCGGCGGCGTTGAGGACCTGGTAGCCGCTGAGAAGGGGATCTTCCCTGATCAGGGCCGGCCATGCCTGCAACGGCGAGGTCCCGTGGCCGGTGCTCAGCGAGTCGCCCACCACCACCACGCGGACGGACGGTGCCGAAGCGCCGGGGTGGAGGGCGGCAGGGGCAGCGGCCGCGGGCACAACGAAGATCAGGGCCCCCACCGCGGCGAGCCAGCCACGGTGTTTATGGGGCAGCGGGCCTGTGGACATGTTTGCTGCCTTCTGCTCCTGCGTCGCGGGCGCCGGATCCGGCACCCTTCCTGCCATTCTCCCCCGCGCGTGTTTCTCCGGTGTTTCCGGCGGCCGGCCGCAGACGCACCATCCAGACGCGGTCCGTTCAGTAATCCACAATGGCGCCGCAGGAGATGTTGACGGTGGCGTCGGTGATGGCGCCGGCCCGGTCGGAGGCGACGAACACGGCAACATTGCCCACGTCGGCGAGGGTGGCCGTCCTGTTCAGATGGGCGGATCGGTTGATTTCCTGCACAATTTCGTCACGCCCCTCGGTCTGCCACGGAATGGTTTCGATAATGCCGCCCGTCACCATGGTGACCACACGGACGCCCTGCTTGCCCAGTTCAAGAGCCCATTGCCGGCGTTGGCCCTCCATTGCGTCCAAGGCAATCTTGAAGCCGCCCAGCCCGGGCAGCGTTTGCGGTCCGGAGCCGCCAAACATCAGCACGACGCCCGCGCGCTGCTTGATCATATGCCGCGCCGCCGCGCGGGTGGTGAGGAAGTGGGTAAGAGTGGCGTTGTTGACGGGCCTCGAGAAGTCCTCCACGGCGATTTCCATTAGCGGCTGCTGGACGTCTCCGTAGGAGATCAGGTTGAAGGAGATATCGATTCGACGGGTCTTTTTCGCCACATGGTCCACGAAGGCGTTGACTTGGGCCTCGTCCAGGGCGTCAACGACGGCAGTCTCCGCGGCCCCGCCCGCGTCCCGGATGTCCCGCGCTACCTTTTCGAGCGGGTCCTGACTCCGGCCGGCCAGGTATACCGCGGCGCCTTCCTCCGCAAACGCTCTCGCGACCGCTCCGCCGATCGGTCCGCCGGCGCCGTAAACCAGGGCGGTTCGTCCTCGCAGCAGACCGGTCTCCCCGGCTGCCCTGCCCACGGTTCCGTCTTCCAGTAGCATTCCGGGCCTCCTGCCCTGGAGTGGTGAGTTCCCTCCATGATGTTCTTGTGCCCGGCAGGTGGCAAGAGTTCCGCGGCCGGCGGCGCCGGCTAGGAAAGAGGCGGCCCGGTCATTCCTTGCTCCGGCCCCGGGCTCACCGGCGGCGGAGGGTAGGGTACGGGCAGGGCATCTCCCGGATCCGCCGGCCCCATATCGAGCCGGAACGGCGGGTATTCGTCCCGCATCAGGGCCACGTAGGCGATGACGCGGTGGGTCCAGCGGTTCAGGCCCATGAGCAGGTCGAAAAGGCCTGCGTTGAAGCGGCCCGTGAAGAGCAGGATGAATCCGGCAATGATCACCAGCAGCCCGATCAGCGAGATTCCCCCGTTGTCCCGGTAGGCCACCCACGTGTCATCCACCCATCGGCCGCCGCTGGTTCCCCAAGTACGTGCCGAGCCCGTGAATGCGGCAACGATCAAGAGATGCGGGATGGCCAGAAGCCACGATTTGACCAGCACCAGCCCACGGGACAACTGCTCCGGGTAGTCGACATCGAAGTCGGCCGGATAGTCCGTGCGGGCGAGCGTGAACGGCGGATACCGGTCTGTCCCGATCGCCGCGAGTGCATAGAAGGCCACCCGCCAGTTCCAGCGAATCACGCCCACATTGAAGTTGAACAGCGAGCGCGGGTAGCGTCCCGTAAACAGGATCGCGAAGCCGGCAACGATGGTGGTCACGATGAGGGCGAACCAGAGGAACAGCAGGACGATGTAGTGCGGAATCGCCAGGAACCACTTGACCAGCCACATGCCGCGCGACAGCCCGGGGTCGAGGTAGCCAGTAAGTCTCACCGGGTATGGGGACCGGTCTGCGGCCGGCGGTGGACCGGCCGTCCAAGCTGTTGCCGGCGGCGCAGGCGGGGGAGGGGGCAAACCGGCGGGGTAATGCGGCGGAGGCCCATGGCGGCCCAGCCCCGCGGCACCGGCCACGATCAGAGGAACACCAATGACCAGGAGGGCAACGCCGCCAATCAGCAGCCCCACGAAAACCGGCAACAGCAGATCCGAGCGGACGCCCGCCTGCAGGTCCACCGCAACCGGGGTCCCGGCGTCGGCGTTCATCACCACAATGCTCCACGTTCCCGGCCGCAGGTCCCACTCAATCTGCTGGGTTCCGGGCCCCTGAGCCGAGGCTGACCAGAAGGTCTGATCGGCGGGCTTTCCTGGCACCTTGGTTCCGGGCATTTCCAGGTAGGTGGCCCGGAAGGGGGTGAAGTCCACGGCCGTGAGCTCGGAGTGGCGGACGTCTGTAAGATACTTGGCCACGTCGGCCTGGGGACCGATGCCGATAAAAAGGTCCTTGCCCGACGCCGACGTTCCTCGAAGCAGGATCCTGGCGGCGCTGTCGGCGGGAAGACCGGACGGCAGTTCCTTGTCCACCATGACGTTCATGCCGGCCGAGGTGATGGCGTGGGAGTCCACGTCGTAGCGTTCCGTGGGTGTTGTGAAATACCCGTTGTCGCGCTGCTGGAAGTTTGCCCAGCCCACGGCGCCGGCGCCGGTGAGCAGCCCCAGCCCCGCGAGGGCAGCAAGAGTGCCAAGCACCAGCATGACTATCCGGCCTGGCTTCATGGCCGCAGTCCTTTCTTCTTGCTTGCCGGGTGCCAGCAGGTGCCGTCCTGACCTACGCGCCCACCCTCGCGAGCAGGTCCTTGGCCCAAGTGGCGGCCTTATCGAGTTCGCCGCTGCGCAGCGGCCCCTCAGTGCCCTTCACGTAGAACGCCATCGGCTTCGAGACGATTTCGGCGCCACCGGCTTTGAGCGACGCGGTCATTTTTTTCGCGGCGTCGCCGTGGATGAAGAGCTTCACGCGGGTGTCGAACGCAGCGGCCCTGACACCCTTGAGACGGCCATCAGCGAGGGCCGATAGCAGTTCGGTGATCTTCGGCGTCGGGCGCCAGCCATTAATGGGACTTCCCACCACCAGCAGGTCATTCTCCGCGAGGTCGGGCAGCTTGAACTCCGTGACGGGAACGGCCTCTGCCTGTAGCGGCCCGAGGGAGCCGGCGATCGCTTCGGCCACCGAACGGGTGTTCCCGTAGGCGGAGTCATAGACCACCAGGGCTTTCACGCCGTGATCACAACCTTCAGTGCCTTGGTTTCCGCCGCGCGCGAGAAAGTGTCATAGGCGTCCAGGATCTGGTCGAAGGTGAAGTGATGGGTGGCGAACTTCTCCGCCGGCACCTTCTTCTGCGCCACCAGCTTGAGCAGCATCGGCGTGGTGTTGGCGTTGACCAGGCCCATGCTGATGTTGATGTTCTGGATCCAGAGGTCTTCCACGTGAAGTTCCACGGATTTTCCGTGCACTCCCACGTTGGCCACATTCCCACCGGGCCGGACAATGGCCGTGCACATGTTGAAGGTGGCGGGTATCCCCACGGCCTCAATGGCGACGTCCACGCCCTGACCGTCGGTCAGCGCCAGCACCTGCTCCTTCCAGTCGGCGTCGCCCGAAAGGACAACATTGGTTGCGCCGAATTCCTTGGCCTTCTCCAGGCGGTTGGCGTCCAGGTCCACGGCAACAATGGTGGCTGCGCCGTACAGCCCGGCCGTGGTTATGGCGGCCAGCCCCACCGGGCCCGCCCCGATCACGGCCACGGTGTCGCCGGGCTTGACCCGTCCGTACTGCACGCCGATCTCGAAGCCGGTGGGCAGGATGTCCGAAAGCATGACAGCCTGGTCGTCGCTGACGCCCTCGGGGAGTAGATGCAGCGAGTTTTCGGCGTAGGGAACCCGGACATATTCGGCCTGAGTGCCGTCAATCAGATGGCCGAAGACCCAGCCGATTCCGGCCTGGCCCTCGTCCCCCATGCAGTGTGAGTAGAGGCCGGTCTTGCAGTTGGCGCAGTGTCCGCATGACTTGATGCAGGAGATGATCACGCGGTCGCCCACGTGGAGGCTGGTCACCGAGGAGCCGACCTCCGTGATGGTCCCCACTCCTTCATGGCCCAGGATCCGGCCCTTCTGGACGGCGGGAACGTCGCCCTTGAGAATGTGCAGGTCGGTCCCGCAGATGGTGGTGGTGTCCACTTTGACAAGGACGTCGCTGGGATTCTGGATCTTGGGATCCGGAACGTCTGTCCAGGACTTTTCGCCGGGACCGCCGTACACGAGTGCTTTCATGCGGACTCCTTGAGTCTGTGGGTCATGGCCGGGTCCACGATGCTTAGGCGGCACGGCACTTCTGTTGAGTCGACGCCGGATGCCAGCTTGGAAAGGCGGGCGCACTCTCGGAGCTGCTCCAGGGCGGCATCCGTTACCCGGGCACGGCCCAGATCGATGATGATTTCCATGTCGTGCATGAGCGAGATCGTGCGCCGTGCGATCACGTACAGCGCGCGGAGGTTGGCACCGGTAAGCACTCCGCGCACTTCAATGCGCGCTGTTTCCAGGTCCGCATCGATACGGACCACCACTTTGAGGCGGTGATCCGTAATTTCACGGGCTGGAAGGGTGCGGGCCCCATGATGGGAGAGGACCGGGTTACGTGTAGTCAGAACGGTTCGATAGTGGTGATTCATGCGGTCCGGGATCTCCTGCCTAGTCAGGGAAGCACCTAGCGCCTTCCCCTTCCCCAAAGGTTTAGCGAGACCAGTGGTGTTGCTGCGGGCTTTTCCCTCCCCCAAGGAGCATGCGCCAATCGCATGAGTGAAACGCCTCACATCAAGAATGACGGGTGCCGGCAGCAGGGGTAAGGGACCAAAGTCCCGTGTGTGGATTTGCTCCCGGCTGGGGCGGTGGCCGATTGCGCGCGCTCTTGACATGGCAGGGCACGGAGCCTAGGACTAGCCACGTCCCACTGTCCAAGGAGCAGAAATGGATTCCACAGCCTACGGAATTGTGCACTTCTTCCGGGAGGCACAAAGGAGCAATACGAGGCCTCACTTGCCGCGGTTCACCCGGGGAAAGGGCTCCTACCGGAGGGGCAGATCTTCCACGCCGCAGGCCCGTCCGCCGGTGGTTGGACCGTCATGGCCGTCCATGATTCGAAGGAGAGTTGGGAGAAATTCCGCGACGGCATCCTCCTTCCACGGATGCAGGCAGGGATTGAGGGCGGGTTCTCGTCGCCGCCCGAAGAGACCGTTATTGATCTCTGCCAGGTCCTGCCCTAGCGACGCCTAAGACCCGTGTCGGCCGGGGGCGGGTGCCGACTTGGCGAATTGTTGCTTCGCCGTTCCGCCCCTAGCCTGTTTCGTATGTTCAACGCCGCGGCTGATCCCGCCCCATCCGACGTCGTGCTCGCCTCAGTCAGGCAGCCGGGCGATGCCGCATGCTCAAACATCCACATCAGGGACGGCCGCATTGTGGCGATAAGCGCCGCCGGCCCTGCCCGTAACGGGGACGTGGTTCATCTGGAGGGGCGCCACGTCATTCCGGGTCTCTGGGACGAGCATGTGCACATGACGCAGTGGGCGTTGACGGCCAGCAGGATGGACCTCTCGGCGGCCCGGTCGGCGCGGGAGGCCGCCGCGGCGGTGCGCGCCCGGATTGCCGGCACCGAGGCAGGCGCCGCCACCGAGTGCGCCGGCACCCTGGTGGGCGTGGGGTTCCGGGACGCTGTCTGGGTAGACCAGCCCACCCTTGAAATGCTCGACGACGCAACGCAGGGCCTTCCCGCCGCGCTCATCAGCCACGACCTTCACTGTGTGTGGCTCAACAGCGCCGCAGGCGAGCGCTACGGCGTGCGCCTGGACGCGAGCGGCCTACTCAAGGAGGAGGCGGCGTTTGACCTTACCCGCGAGCTGGGCCAACTGCCGGAGGACATCGTTGATGCGAAGGTCCTCGCGGCAGCCAAGGACGCGGCAGCCCGCGGAATCGTCGGCATCGTCGATTTCGAGATGAGCTGGAACAGGGATCCCTGGCTTCGGCGGATTGCCGGGGGATTCCGCTCCTTTCGGGTGGACGCCGGCATCTATGCGCAGGACCTCGGGCGCGCGCGGGTGCTGGGCCTGCGGACCGGACAGGACGTGCCCGGCGGCGAGGGGCTCCTGAAGGTGGGCCCGCTGAAGGTGCTCATCGATGGATCCCTCAACACCCGGACGGCATTTTGCGTCAGTCCCTATCCGGACGGAGGAAGGGGACTGCTCACAGTCAGTGAGGCGGAACTGCTGGCACTGCTGGCCGAAGCCAAGCAGGGTGGGTTGGTCCCAGCGGTCCACGCCATCGGCGACGCCGCCAACCGGGTTGCGCTGGATGCGTTCGCCGCCGCCGGTATCCGAGGGCGGATCGAACATGCCCAGTTCGTGCGGGAGGAGGACTTTGCACGCTTCGGCCAGCTGGGAGTGACCGCAAGTGTCCAGCCCGCCCATGCGCTCGATGACCGTGATGCAGCCGAAGCCAACTGGAGCGGACGCACCACCAGGGCGTTCGCCCTGCGCTCTTTGCTGGACGCCGGAGCCACTCTCGCGCTGGGGTCGGACGCACCGGTAGCCCAGCTGGACCCTTGGACCGCTATGTCGGCGGCCACCACCAGGGCCGGCGCCGATGGCCGGGGCCCGTGGCACCCGGAGCAGGCGATCACGCGGGCGGAGGCGCTGACGGCCTCGGCCCGCGGACGCACCCGTATCAAGATCGGGGACCCCGCGGACATCGTGGTCCTGGACGGCGATCCGTTGGCGGTGCCGGATGCCGTCTTTGCCAGCATGCCTGTTGCCGCCACCCTTGTTGCGGGCCGTTTCCGGCACACGGACCCGGCATTGTCCCGGGCCGAATAAGGAATGACGACGGCGGCGCTGCTCCCGGCTGTTTCCGCATGGACGAGGGCCGGCGAAATATCCCGGGCCGCGATGGTGTTGGGGCGGATATGACAACAATTGGAATCATCGGTGCAGGACACATTGGAAGCCAAGTAGCCCGTAAGGCGGTGCAGCTCGGCTACGAGGTCGTCATCAGCAACTCCCGGGGACCGGAAACGCTGGCGGGGCTCGTGGCGGAACTGGGCCCAAAGGCGCGGGCCGCCACTCCGGCCGAAGCGGCAGCGGCCGGTGATTTCGCCGTCGTCGCCGTCCCGCTCCGGAGCATAGGGGACATTCCCGTGGAGCCGCTCGCCGGCAAGATCGTGATCGACACGAACAACTACTACTGGGAGCGCGACGGCCACTTCCCGGCCCTGGACAGCGGGGAAGCCACCACTTCGGGGCTGCTGCAGGAGCACCTGCCAGAGTCCAAGGTGGCCAAAGGCTTCAACCACATCATGGCCGCGCAGATCACCTCCGACGGAACCCCCGCAGGCACCCCCAACCGACGGGCGCTTGCCACGGCCAGCAACTATGCCGAGGCAAGCCAGCTGGTGGCCAAGCTGTACGACGAGTTCGGCTTCGACACGGTGAACATCGGACCCCTGTCCGAGAGCTGGCGTGTGGAGCGGGACCGGCCGGCCTACGTCGTCCGCCAGAACGCGGCCGAGCTCACGGAGAACCTGGCCCGCGCCCCGCGCACCATCTGACGAGGACGGCCGGCCAACCAATGGTTACCCGGCCCCTTCCCTGGCCCCGGGTTCCCCTCGGATGGCTCAGTTGCCCTTGGTTCGGGCCTGCACCAGGTTGGCGAACGGCAGCCGGCCGTACTCCTGGCGGAACCCGGCGTGGTAGCTGGCCTCGGCCAGGGTCAGCTGCTCGGCGGGCAGCTCTTTCCACGCCACAATGAGAAAATCGGCATCCGCCAGCTGCCAGATCAGCCGCCCGTCCCAGTGGCCCGGGGGCTTGCCTTGACCGAAGTCGAAAAACTCCTGGATCTGCCGGCGGAGCCCCCGGTTGCCTTTGCTTCCGGGGCCGGCCTTGCCGATGTAGAGGACATCGGCGCCCTCCACCCATTCGGCCGCCAGGGCCTCCGGGGCCAGCGTGGGCACTTTTTTCTTGAAGATCCCCGCCGTGCTGCGGGCAAGGAACCGTGGCTCGAAGCCGTCGGGCCGCAGTACCGCGAAGATCCCCGGACGCTGCGGGATCCGGTTGATCTCAAGGGCAGCGAAAGTCCGGAATCCGGTGAATCCGTCGTCTTTGAGTGAGGTCATGTTGAACGGCAATGGGTTCCTTGGGTTGCTTAGACTCTGACAACCCTATTTTCGCGTGCCAAGGGCGGCGGCGCTTCCACGCGGACGGCAACGCGCGGTTCAGCGGCGGCAAAGGGGAAGCCCCATCAGCAAAAGCTGGAGGGGCTTCGACTTTTTGATTCCGTTATGACGAACATCATCTCCCGAACTTGCGGGAACCCCGGCGCTTCCTGCCTCGTCACCGACAGGCCACCCTGGATCAGATCCACGGTGTGTTCCGGGTCTCCCCTGTTGTTCGTTCCCGTCCTTCTTTCGAAGAACGTATAACTACTAATACGCCTAGTCTTCCGGTCCCGCAAGGGCCAATTTCTTCCGTATTTCTTCGGTAATTTCTTCCGTGGAGGCGGGCGTCCCGGGGTGCATCCAATGCGGACCGCGGCGGCCGGAATCTTCCCTTCACGGCCGCACCGGCGGGACGTTATCCCCGGCCGTCAAACGTCGGCCGTTAAACGCAGAACCTGCAGGTACCTTCGCGATCTCGCTAAGAGAAGGCTCGGACATTCTCATGTCCTGAACAACCCGGCGTCATCTGATGGTTACCTGCAGGCGCTTTAAGCGTACGCCCGGACCTGCGCCGCCGCTAGGGGTCCGGAGCCTCTTGCCACCACGCCGGAACACCGTTCCGCGAGAGTCCCTCCGAAACACCACACGCGTCAAAAGCGTAGAGTGGAACCAGACGCCTGATTCTGGACGCCGTGCGCTGAGGGAGAAATCGTGACGATTGACTGGGACGAAAAAAAGGCCCTGCTGCAGGAACCGAACATCGCTGCTGTAACCAGGCTTTGCGACGAACTCATGGAGAAGAAGCCGGGGTCCGTTGTCCCCTACATCGACCCCGTCCATGATGAGGACGAGTGCCGCATCGTCAGCCTCCATGTCAGCCCCGGGAAGGGCACCGAATCGGGCTTCGTCTCGCACTTCAACGATGATGAGGCCGCGCGCCGGGCCACGTCCATCTACGAGATCGTGGAGCTCGACCCCCGCTACGTTATGCCGTGGAACGCCTACCCGTGGGTGCGCGATCCGGAACTGCCCTCCGCCCTGAACGTCCAGGAGAAGACCGACGGGCTCCGGCCCTTCCGCCAGTTCCTGAAGATCAACCGCCGCGTATCGGCGATCATCGCCCATGGCGCCGACGCGCAAACTTTCCTGACTCTTTTCGAGAAGACCTACCATCAGTCCTTGAAAAACCACGGCATCAAGGTCTACAAGGCAAGCGCACTCGGCGGCCGTGCCTTCGCCGTCTCTGCCAACAAGCAGGAAGAACTGCTAAGCAAGAGCGTGGAGATCTACAAGGACGCCATGCAGCGCGCGGGTATCCAGCACCTCAGCTAGCACCAACACCAGGTAACGCCCGACGGCGGATCCCACCACAGTGCCGTCCGCACACGGGAGCGCCGGCCGCCGCCCCGGAATTTAACCCTCGAGCAGCCTGCGCCGGTGCCTGAGTTCCTTGAGCCAGGACCTGGTGACCATCGCCGAAAACGGCGAGGCGCCGTCGTCGTTCCTTGAACCGGTCCTGGTTGAAGCGGACATGGTGGTCGATGCAAAGGCCGTTCCCGCCTCCAAATCCGCCACCAGCGGGCCCGTCGCCTTCAGCGCCAGCTCCAGGAGTTGGACGGCAGCACGCTCCGTCAGCCCCAGGCCCATGGCCCAGCCCAGGAAATGGCGGCGCGAAATCCCTGTGCGCTTGCCGTCCAGCGTGAGGGCGAGCGTTTTGTCGCCGTAGACCACGGTGGAGGGGATGTCGTAGACCGGGGCGATGCTCCACTCCCCCGAGGGCTGCTGGACCATGGAGACGTTCTTCGCATGCAGATCGCCATTGCCGCTGAGCCACGCATAGGCGGCCTGGATGGCCAGGTTCCGCAGCGCCGGCAGCTGCGCCGCACAGTAATCCGCCAACGCGTGGCACACCTGCCCGTAGCTCACGTTGTATTTGTCCGCCGGATACAATCCCAGCACCTGCGCGCCGTCCTCGACAGCCAGGCGCCGAACCGCGTGCGGAGGAAGGCTGGCCGCGGCATCTCCGGCCAGTGGCACGCGGTCGAAGCGCTCCACCAGCAGTCCCGGCCGGCCCTCCACATCACGGATCAGCTGAACCCGGCTCAGCGGGATCCGCAGCCTGGCCGCATACCGGAACATCACGAACTCGTTCTCCACCACATGGGGGAATTCCGGCGCATTGAGCTTGAGGATGAACCGCCGCCCGGCGCTGGCCACGGGCATGGAAATCATGCCCGCAGACATCTTGTCCTGCACGCCCGCCAGCGCCACGGGGTCGATCAGCCCGGTATCGCCGAGCAGCGCGTCGAAGTCCACTGGCGTTCCAGGATCCAGCTCCACGGCATGCTCGTCCGGATCGAGTTTTTCGCCGTGGCCCACAATCTGCACATCGCCCACCGGGTTCGCGCCAGCGGCAATCAACAGCGACAGCTCATCATCGACGCTGGTTTTCACCGTGCGGCGCAACGCGTTCAGCCTTCGGCCCTCGGGCAACAGCCCGGTGAAATAGGGCGGTGCGGCCCCGGCCGCGGACAGCACCGGTTCGGCGGTCAGCGGCAGGGAACTTGCCACCGCCGGACCGCCCGCCGCCAGATAGCTGGGCAAGTAACTGAATTTGGTGCCGCCGTCGTGCCGCTCCAGCCGTGCGGCAAGCACCCCGGCCTTGTAGATGTCCGCCACCCGGTGCCTCATGTCCGGCTCCGCGGCTGTCCGGCATCCGGCCCTGGCACCGGCCCTGGCAGGGCGCCTGGCGCAGGTCCGGGCGCAGGTCCGGGCCCGGGGCTGCCGTCCAGGTTGCGGGGCGACGGACGCGTCCGTGTTGCCAGTTGCAGCTCCAGTCCCAGTGTTTCCAGTACGGCGATCAGGGAGTCCAACTGGATGCTGCGCTTTCCCTGCTCCACGAACCGCACAAAGCGCTCGGACACCCCGGCCAGTTCCGCCAAGTCCCGCTGGCTCAGCTGCAGGGAGCGGCGGCGGGCGCGGACGGCGGCGGCCGCCCGGTCAGCAAACGCGTCAGCCATGGCACCCTCCCGGTCCTTGTGCGGACAAGCCCGGCGGGCCCGGCCACGGTGGCGAATCCACGAAGAGGCACGATCGTGCCGCTTCATGCTCCCTGCCAGTCTATTCCCATGATCCAGCCCGTAACCAGAGCCAATTTCGGCACGAACGTACCGGAAGTTTTCGGCTGCGGGTTCCCCCTGAATAAATTCTTAGAGAATTCTTGACCTCCGTCTTCCAAACTTAAATCAGGCGCCGCATGGACGGCGCCGCAAAAAGACGAATGTGGAGGAACAGCCTGTGATCAGGACGGAACCAGGACTAGAGGGCACAACGGGCCGCACCCGCATGGCCAGGCTCCCGCAGCTTCGCCACTGGATCATGCTCCCGCTGCTCTCCGCCGCCCTGATTGTTGCCGCGGGGCTGACACTGGCATCCATGCCCGCGCTCACGGCCGCCGATTTCACCGTGGACGCAGCGTTGAGCCATGACCACACACCGGCATTGACCGGACTCGCACTCTTTATCAACACGGTGTTCAGCCCGGTTGGCGGAGTGGTGATGATCGCCGCGCTGTGCCTCTTCCTCCTGTTTGTCCGCCGCAGCCCGGTCAATGCCGTGGCCACGGGAGCTGTGGCGGCCGCCGCGTGGGTCAGCAGCGAGGTCTTCAAATTGCTCGTGGCCCGGCACCGGCCTGACGCAGCCGCACTCTTCGACCCCCTGACACCCGAGCCCGGCACCGACAGTTTCCCCAGCGGGCATACCGCCCTGGCCGTCGCACTTGCCATCGCAGTGTTCCTCCTGGCCCGCGGCACCCGCTGGCAGTGGCCGACGCTCGTGGCGGGCACGGTGGTTGCCCTGACGGTGGCCCTCTCCCGGCTCTATCTGGGCGTCCACTACCCCACCGACGTGGCGGCGTCGTTCCTCACCTCCCTCACCGGGGCCGCGCTGATCACCGGCCTGTGGAACAACTACGGGCTGTTGCTCCTGGCCCGGATCCCCATCCTCGCCCGCTTCGGCCCGATTCCCACACCGACTTCCTAGGCACACCAACCGACGGCCCCCCTGGTGGCGTCCTCCGTGCCGGCCCCTCCTGTTGGCCCCTCCTATTGGCACAATGGAGGGAATGGACGCGAACCAGAAAAAGCGCGTGCTGCTGGTGGAAGATGACCGGCAGCTCGGCCCCCTCATCGTCGAGCTGATCGGGGATGACTTCGACGTGACCCTTTCCCGCGACGGGCAACAGGGCCTGCATCTGGGCCTGACGCAGGACTGGGACGCCATGGTGATCGACCGCGGGCTGCCGCTCCTGGACGGCGCGGCGCTTATCACGGCCCTCCGCGGCAAGGGCGTGAGCACCCCGGTTCTCATCCTCACGGCCCTGGGCACGGTGCAGGACAAGGTGGACGGCCTCGACGCCGGAGCCAACGACTACCTGGTGAAGCCGTTCGACGCCGCGGAGCTGGCTGCGAGACTCCGCGCCCTTACCCGCACCTACGCGGCGCCGCCGGAGGTCCTGGAGCTGGGCGACTGGACGTACGACGCCGCCAGCCGGCAGCTGCTCTCACCGTACGGCGAGCGCGTGTCACTTTCCCCCCGGGAAGGGGCGCTGCTCCAAGTGCTGGCCGCCGAACCCGAGCGTGTCTTTTCCCGGGCGGAGCTCATCAGCAAGGCGTTCACCGAGGGCGACCAGCCCGGCGCCGTCGACATCTACGTGCATTACCTGCGCAGGAAAGCAGGCCGCGACATCATCCGCACGGTGCACGGCACCGGCTACCAGCTCGGAGAACCATCATGAATCCATCCGACGCCGACCGGTTGATCCTGCGCACCGCCACCCGCAAAGTCAGTGCCCAGATAGCCGCCGTGTGCGCCGCCAGCGTTGCCATGGTTATCCTGGCGCTGATGCTGTTTGCGGTCCACCGGTCCCAGCCTGCCGAACTCGCCGAACACCCCGCGGGCGCCGGCAGGATCTACATCGACGAGGCCGACGGACTGCTGGCCCTGGTCCTTGGCGGCATCCTGGGGGTGCTGCTGGCCGCCGGCGCCGGGCTTATCAGTGCCAGGAGCGCCGTGAAACCGCTTGGCGAGGCGCTGGCGGTCCAGCGGCGCTTTGTCCAGGACGCCAGCCACGAACTGCGCACCCCCCTGGCCGTTCTGGATGCCCGGTTGCAGCTCGCCCAGCGGAAGGCCGGGCCGGACAGCCCGGCGGCAAGCACCCTGGCTCTGCTCCGCGAGGACAGCGCCGGTCTCTCCGAACTGGTCGATGACCTGCTGCTGATGTCCGCGCCCGCACCCAGGGACGCCGAGGAGACAGTCTCCGCCGGACCACTAGTGTCTGCCGTGACGGATGACCTGAGGCTGTTGGCCAGCGGGGCGGGAATCGAGTTGGAATATTCAGGGACGGACCCCGGCATGGTCGCGGTCCCGGCGCACCTGCTGCGGCGGATGGTCACCGCCCTGGTGGAAAATGCCATCTCGCACACTCCCGATGCCGGCCGAATCAGCATCGCCGTCGGCCGGCCCGGGCGTAAGGTGCGCATCACTGTCCGGGATACGGGCGGCGGCATCACGGACATCGACCCGGACCGCGTCTTCGAAAGGTTTGCGCGCGGAAGGCCGTCCGGTCATGAGGCCGCGCGGCACAGCTACGGCATTGGCCTCGCCCTGGTCAAGGACGCGGCCCTCCGATACGGGGGCGACGTGACCGTTGCCGAAACCGGACCGCACGGGACGGTACTCAGCCTGGAGCTGCCTGCGGCGTGATTCCGCGTAAATTCAACCCTCAAATGCGCCACTTGAAGCGCAGTGACCGGCCGGCATTGACAGAGCGGTGTGACACGGGCCATACTTTTTGAATGAACCTGTCAGACAGCCGGACAGCCGGACAGCATGTTTCGGCACCTGCCAGCGCTCCGTCAGTGCCTTCGAGCGCTCCTGAGGGTGCGCCGTCCGGCGTGCCGGCGGATCTGCCGGCGAACCCGCCCTCGGCAGGCCGCATGCCGCTGGCCCGCCTCAGCGCCGCCGAGGCCGTCTTCAATGCGCTCCGCGGCGACATTGAACGCGGCGTCCTGGAGGTGGGCGCCAAGCTGAGCTCGGAGGCAACACTCGCGCAGCGCTACGGCGTGAGCCGCTCGGTGGTCCGCGAGGCGCTGCGCTCCTGCAACGCCCTCGGGCTGACCACCACCAAAACCGGCCGCGGCACGTTCGTTGTGGCCAGCCATGTGGCCAAGGACCTGGTGCTCGGCCAGTACTCCGCCCTGGACCTCACCGAGGCCCGTCCGCACATCGAAGTCCCCGCGGCCGGCCTCGCCGCGGAACGGCGCACACCCGAGGAACTTGAAGCGCTGCGGGAGATCGTGGCCGCCATGGTCGCCGAGGACGATCCCGAATCCTGGGTCAGCCTGGATTCCAGCTTCCACGCGGCGATCGCCCGCGCCAGCCGAAACAAGGTCTTCGAAAACGTGGTCTCCGATATCCGCGATGCGCTGGCGCACCAGTCCGAAACCCTCAATATGGTGGCGGACCGACAGTTCGCCTCCGACCATGAACACCAGCGGATCCTGGCCGCCATCGAGGCAGGCAATGCCGAAGAGGCCCGCGCCGCCATGAGGGAGCACCTCCATGCCGTGGGCGCGGCCCTCGATTCCATCCTGAGCCCCTAACTCAGCACAGCCCCTGGCCTCCCCCACTACTCAGCACTCAATCCGTCCGAACCACCACCCAAGGACTCCATGCCTTTCCCCGCCCTAGCCGACAACGCCCTCCTGCCGGCCACCCAGAGCCTTCCGCAGCATGTTCCCCTCGCCGCGCAGACCCGCGACGGACTGGTGGAAAGCATCCATTACGGCTCGCTGATCGCCACGGCCCAGGACGCCACAGGCACCCGGACCCTGTTCGCCGCAGGCGATCCGCTGGCCCCCTTCTACCCGCGCTCGGCGCTTAAGCCGCTGCAGGCCGTCGCCATGGTGCGGGGCGGGCTCGATCTTCCCGCCGATCTGCTGGCCCTGACTGCGGCCAGCCACTCCGGCGCGGACCGGCATGTGCTCGGCGCCCGTCGGATCCTGGAAATGCACGGACTGGCCCCGGACGTTCTGGAAAACAGCACCGACCTCCCTTACGGCACGGCCGAGCGCGAGGAATGGCTCCGTGCGGGCGGGACCGCCACACAGCTGACCCAGAACTGTTCGGGGAAGCACGCTTCCATGGCTGCCACCTGCGTCATCAACGGTTGGCCGGTCAAGGGCTACCTGGAACCCGGACACCCCCTGCAGCGGCTTGTGGCGCAAACCGTCACGGGGCTCACCGGCGAACAGCCCCTGGGTCTGAGCACGGACGGCTGCGGAACGCCGTTGTTCGCCCTGACACTGCGGGGCATGGCCCGCGCGTTTGGCCTGATCGCCCGGGCTGCGGCCATCGAAGCGGACGGGCCGGCTGCCACGATGACCGCGGAAGCCGCCGTCGGACTGGCCATGCAGCGGCACCCGGACATGGTGGCAGGCGAGCACCGCGACGTCACCGAACTCATGCGGCTCGCCCCCGGCATGGTGGCGAAGGACGGCTTTGAAGGCGTCCAACTGGTGGGCCTGCCGGATGGCCGCGCCGTCGCAATCAAGATTTCCGACGGCGGAGACCGGGCCCGTATGCCCGTCACCGTCTGTGCATTGGAGGCGCTCGACGTCGATACCGCGCCGCTGGCGTCGATCGCCAGCGGCGCGGTGCTCGGCGGAGGCCGGACCGTCGGCGCCTTCCAAGCCCTCAATTTCCTGTCCACGCCCGTCAACGAAGCCCCGTGAGGACCCCCATGACCGCCCCCGACCAGCCCGCAGCGTTCCGCTCCGAACACGACCTCCTTGGGGACCGCGATGTCCCCGCCGACGCCTACTGGGGCGTCCACACCCTGCGCGCGGTGGAAAACTTCCCCATCACCGGCCAGCCGCTCTCCTCGAACATGCACCTGGTCCGCGGCCTGGCCGCCGTGAAACAGGCCGCGGCGCGCACCAACCACGAACTCGGACTCCTGGACCCCGAACGGGCCCGCGCCATCGAGGACGCCTGCACCGACGTCATGAACGGCAAACTCAGCGAACACTTCGTCGTGGACGTCATCCAGGGCGGCGCCGGAACCTCCTCGAACATGAACGCCAACGAGGTCATCGCCAACCGCGCCCTGGAAATCCTGGGCCACCCCAAGGGCGAGTACACCCGGCTGCACCCGAACGACCACGTCAACCTCAGCCAGTCCACCAACGACGTCTACCCCACCGCCGTGAAACTGGGCACCATCTTCGCCGCCCGGGAACTGCTCCAGGCACTCACCGAACTCGAAGAAGCCTTCGCGGCCAAGGCCGTGGAATTCCGCACCGTGGTCAAGATGGGCCGCACCCAGCTCCAGGACGCCGTGCCCATGACCCTGGGCCAGGAATTCGGCACCTACGCCGTCACCATCGGCGAGGACCGGCTCCGCCTGGCCGAAGCGGACCTGCTCATCCACGAAATCAACCTCGGCGCCACCGCGATCGGCACCGGCCTGAACGCCCCGGCCGGATACGCCAAGGCCGCCTGCCGCCACCTGGCCCAGATCACCGGCCTGCCGCTGGTCACCGCCGCGGACCTGATCGAGGCCACCCAGGACGTCGGCGCGTTCGTGCACCTCTCCGGAGTCCTCAAACGCGTCGCCGTGAAACTGTCCAAGATCTGCAACGACCTGCGCCTGCTCTCCTCCGGCCCCCGCGCCGGCTTCGGCGAAATCAACCTCCCCGCCGTGCAGTCCGGCTCCTCCATCATGCCCGGGAAGATCAACCCCGTCATCCCCGAAGTGGTCAGCCAGGTCGCCTACGAAGTCATCGGCAACGACGTCACCATCACCATGGCCGCCGAAGCCGGACAACTCCAGCTCAACGCTTTCGAACCCATCATCGTCCACAGCCTCCACAAGAGCATCTCCCACCTCGAAGCCGCCTGCCGCACCCTCACCGCACGCTGCATCCGGGGCATCACCGCCAACACCGAACACCTCCGCCTCACCGTGGAACAATCCATCGGCCTGGTCACCGCACTGAACCCGCACCTTGGCTACGCCACTGCAACCGCCATCGCCCAGGAAGCCCTCGCCACCGGCAAGGGCGTCGCCGAACTCGTCCTCGAACACGGCCTGCTCACCGCCGAGCAACTCGAAGACCTCCTCAGCCCCCAACGCCTGGCCAACCTGAGCAAGTAAGGACCTCTATGTCACAGCAACAAGCGGCCACACAGCACCCGGCCATCTCCGACCACACTATTCCGGCGCATGCCCACGCCTCCGAAGCCACCCTCCACCGCGAGGACGAGGGGTACCACAAGGGCCTCAAGCCCCGCCAGGTCCAGATGATCGCAATCGGCGGCGCCATCGGCACCGGGCTCTTCATGGGTGCCGGCGGCCGCCTCGCCACGGCAGGCCCGGCCCTCATCATCAGCTATGCCATCTGTGGATTCTTCGCCTTCATGATCCTCCGGGCCCTCGGTGAACTGGTCATGCACCGGCCCTCCTCCGGCTCGTTCGTTTCCTATGCCCGGGAATTCTTCGGCGAGAAGGCCGCGTTCGTCACCGGCTGGCTCTACTGGCTGAACTGGGCCATGACGGCAATCGTGGACATCACCGCCGTCGCGCTTTACATGAACTTCTTCAAAAAATACTGGGCCCCCATCGCGGATGTGCCGCAGTGGACCTGGGCGCTCACGGCCCTTGTCCTGGTGCTCTGCTTGAACCTGATCTCGGTCAAGGTCTTCGGTGAACTCGAGTTCTGGTTCGCGCTCATCAAAGTGGTGGCGCTGGCCTCCTTCCTGCTCGTGGGCATCTACTTCGTCATCTTCGGCACCCCGGTGGCTGGCCAGGAAGTCGGATTCAGCCTGATTGCGGACAACGGCGGCATGTTCCCGAACGGCCTGCTGCCCGCCGTCGTGGTGATGCAGGGCGTGGTGTTCGCCTACGCCTCGATCGAACTGATCGGCACTGCCGCGGGTGAGACCGAGAATCCGGAAAAGATCATGCCCAAGGCCATCAACACCGTGATCGTGCGGATCGCCGTGTTCTATGTCGGCTCCCTGGTGCTGCTTTCCCTGCTGCTCCCCTACACTTCCTACAAGGCCGGGGTCAGCCCGTTCGTGACCTTCTTCGGCTCCATTGGAGTGGAGGGCGTGGACGCCATCATGAACCTGGTGGTCCTCACCGCGGCGCTGTCCTCACTCAATGCAGGCCTTTACTCCACGGGCCGCATCATGCGCTCCATGTCGGTCACCGGCTCCGCCCCGAAGTTCGCTGCGCGGATGAACAAGGCCGGTGTGCCGTACGGTGGCATCGCCTTGACCGCGGCCGTTGCGGTTCTCGGCGTCGTCCTCAATGCTCTGGTGCCCGCCGAGGCGTTTGAGATCGTGCTGAATGTCGCCTCCCTGGGCATTATCAGCACCTGGGCCGTGATCGTTATGTGCCAGATGCAACTGGCACGGCTGGCCAAGCGCGGCGAGCTGCTGCGCCCGGCCTTCCGGATGCCGGGTGCCCCTTTCACGGGCTGGATCACGCTCGCGTTCCTGCTGGCGGTGCTCGTCCTCATGGCCTTCGACTCCCCCGTGGGCACGTGGACCATCGGCTCCCTGGTGATCATCATCCCGCTGTTGATGCTCGGCTGGCGGCTCTGCCGCGACCGGGTCATGGAACTCGCCGCGGTCCGCGACGGCTTCACCGGCCCGTACCCGCTGGTGGCCAACCGTCCCGGCCCGGGCGCGAAGGCCCGCGACTAGCTGCCATCAGCGTTACCGGGGCACGCCAGCCCCTCCATTTAGCGCGAGCGGACACTTGAGACCTAGGAAATCTGCGGATTCATGGGTCTTAAGTGTCCGTTCGCGCGTGGGGCTTAAGTGTCCGTTCGCGCGTGGGGCTTAAGTGTCCGTTCGCGCGAATTAAATCACGACGGCGGCACCTTGGGTCCGGTTCTTCTGGTCCCCGCCAGACCGTCGTCGTAGCATGAAAGGGATTGCGGCAAGCGCACCATTAACGCGGGTCTTGGAGCTCCGGGGCCGGGGAAGAGGAAGCTCATGTCAGGATCCAAACTGGCGGTCGTCGGGGCCGGTAGCGTAGGAACGTCGCTGGCCTACGCGGCCCTCATCCGGGGTTCGGCCAGCAACGTGGCCTTGTTCGATGTCAACGCCGCCAAGGCCGACGCCGAGGTGCTGGACCTGGCACACGGAACCCAGTTCGCGGCCGCCTCAGCCACAGTCACCGGCGGAGGCCACATCTCCGCCGTGGAAGGCGCTGACGTGGTGGTGATCACCGCCGGCGCGAAACAGGCGCCCGGCCAGACCCGGCTGGACCTGGCCTCCACCAACGTCCGTATTCTCGAACAGCTCATGCCCGATTTGCTCAGGGAAGCACCCGATGCCGTCTACGTGCTCGTGACCAACCCGTGCGACGTGCTGACCGTGGCCGCGCAGAAGATCACCGGGCTGCCGCCGTCGCGCGTCTTTTCCTCGGGCACGGTGCTGGACACTTCCCGCCTCCGCTGGCTGCTGGCGCGACGCGCCGGCGTGGCCGTGGCCAGCGTCCACGCCAGCATGGTGGGCGAGCACGGCGACACCGAGTTCCCCGTCTGGTCCGGTGCAACCCTCGGCCCCGTGCCCATCCGGCAATGGAAGACGGATGGCGAACTGGTTTTCACGGCCGAATACCTCGCCGAAACCTCCCGCGAAGTGATGCAGGCTGCCTACAAGGTCATCGCGGGCAAGGGTGCCACCAACTACGCGATCGGGCTGTCCGGGGCCCGGATCGTGGAGGCCCTGCTCCGGGACGAGAACGCCGTGCTTCCCGTCTCCACCGTGCTCGACGGCCAGTACGGCATCTCCGGGGTGGCCCTCTCCCTGCCGAGCATCGTGGGACGCGGCGGCGTGCGCAGCGTGCTGGACACCCCCATGGACGACGGCGAAATCGCCTCCCTGCACCATTCCGCGGAGACCCTGCAGCACAGCCTGGCTGCGCTGGGGATCTGAGGTCACCCGCGAGAGGAGACTGATGCCGAAAATCAAGGACATGAAGAACCTGGTGGCCACGGCGCTTACCTCGTAGGGCCCTCCTGGACGGGCCTCAAGTGCCCGTTCGCGCCGTTTAACTGCACTGCGGCGGCCACCGGGGGCCGGCAGGAGGCTAGCTGACCGAGCCGAGCTGCCCCGGGCGTCCGAACGCCTGGGGCATGGCGCGGGCGGCTTCACGCAGGGTCTGCTGGAAACCCAGCATGGCCGGCGTCGGCTTCCGGCCTTTCAGCTGCCCCAGGAGGATCCGCCGGACAGGCACGGGTATCCGCGGATCCAGCGGCACCAGCCTGACGTCGTCGCGCAGGTTGGTCAGCGACAACCGCGGCGCCAGGGCCACACCCAGGCCCGCGGCCACCATGGCCTGAGCCTCCTGATAGTCGTGCGCGTCGTAGGAAATGTCGGGTGCGAAGCCGGCGGCATGACAGCTCCTGGTGAGGACGTCGGCCACCGGGTGCCCGTCCGCGCGGATGATCCAGCGGGCGGACGCCAGCGAGCTGAGATCCACGGGGCCGCCGCGGCCCACGTCGCTACCGGCGGCCACCACCAGCACTGTGGGGTCGTCCACCAGTTTTTCGGTTTTGATCTCTTCGTCCTTGAACGGGCTCCAGTCGTACTCCCACAGGAGCGCCAATTCCACCTCCCGCATCAGCAGCAACTCCCGGAGCGGGTCCCGCAAGGCGCTCTTGACGGACACGGCAACGGCGGGGTGCTCCCGCGCAAACTGCGTCAGGACCAGCGGCAGGATGGACGCTGACGCCGTGGGGAAGGAGCCGATCCGCAGGCTCCCCGCCCGGAGCCCGCTCAGCGCTTCCAGGTCGGACTGGGCGCCGGCAAGTTCGCGCCTGATTGCCTGGGCCCGTGCCACCAGGGCCGCCCCCGCATCCGTCAGGACCACCCCGCGGGCGTGCCGTTCAAACAGCGTCTGGCCAGCCTCCGCCTCAAGCCGGCGCATCTGCTGCGACACTGCGGATGTGGTGTACATCATCGCCTCCGCGGCCCCGGTGAGGGACCCATATTCGGCAATTTCGGCCAGCAGGAAGAGGCGGCGGACATCAAGTTCCATGGCTAAGAGTGTAGTTCAAGTTAAGCCATGCAAAGAAAACCAACATTGTGCTCAACTCTTCCAGCCCCGAAAGTGGATATGACCGAGGCCACACAGGCGCCGTGATGGACCTCGGACCACTACTATTTTCGAAGCGAGAAAACATTGAGAATCCCAGCAACCCTGGTCAGGGGTGGAACAAGCAAATGCTGGCTGTTCAACAGCCAGGATGTCCCGGCGTCGAGGGACCTGATCGAAGCCATCCTGATCGATACCTTCAACGCCGCCGACCCCCGGCAGATCGACGGCGTGGGCGGCGCCACCTCCACCACCTCCAAAGCTGCGGTGGTCTCGGCCGCCACTGCGGAGGACGTCGATGTGGACTACCTGTTCGCCCAGGTGGGCATTGGCGACAGCCGGGTCGAATGGGGCAGCAACTGCGGCAACTGCGCCACGGCGATCGCACTGTACGCCGTCAGCCACGGCTTTGTGGAGCCCACGCCTGGCACCACCCTGGTGCGGATGCGCAACCTGAACACCGGCACCCGGCTCGAAGCCGACGTCGCCACCCCCGGCGGGAAACTGCCCGCCTTCGGGAACGCCCGGGTTCCCGGAACCCTGGCCACCGGGGTGCCCGTCACCCTGGCGTTCCTCGACGCAGCGGGCGCCACCACCGGCAGCGCGCTTCCCACCAGGCACGCCCGGGAGGAACTGGCCGTCGAAGGGCAGCACTTTCTGGTGTCGATGATCGACGCCGGAGCACCCATGGTGCTGGTGGACGCAGGAAGTCTTGGCCTCACCGGCACAGAAGGCCTGGCGGAGCTCAGCGCATTGGTCCCGCTCCTGACCACGATCCGGAACGCCGCGGCGGTACGGATGGGCCTACGGACCGCGGGATCCCCCGTGGATCACGCCGTGCCCAAAGTGGGTATTGTCGGGCCACCCAAGGACTTCGTCACCACGGGGGGCCAGCACATCAGCGGTTCAAGCTACGACGTCTCCGTCCGCACACTCTCGATGCACACGCCGCATCCGGCCATCGGACTCACGTCCGCCGTCGGAATCGCAACGGCGGCGCTCACCCCCGGAACCGTGGTTAACACTGCGATGGTGCGGGGCGGCAGCCGGCAGGCGGCCGACGGCGTCACCCACCTCCGGATTGGCACGGCCGCGGGCGTCATCGGCACAGCGTCCACGGTGGACCCTTTCGGGGGCACCATGCGGATCGGACTCGAACGCGCCGCCCGGATCATCAGCGAATCCATCATCTTCAGCCGCGAAGCAGCAACCGCGCGGACCAGCGCCTGACCGGCGCAAAATAGACACAGACAAAGGAGTCGAACATGAAAGTCACACTGGAGAACATCGACCTGAAATATGGCGATCATTACGCCGTCAAAGGCGTCAACGCCGAGATTGAGGACGGCCACTCCCTTGTACTGCTCGGAAAGTCGGGCTGCGGCAAGACCAGCACCATGCGCTGCATCGCCGGGCTGGAAACCCCCGTCCGCGGCCGGATCACCATCGGGGACCAAGTGGTCTTCGACAGCGAGAAAAACATCAACATTCCCTCGCACAAACGCAACGTGGGCATGGTGTTCCAGTCCTACGCCGTCTGGCCGCACCGAACCATCTTCGAGAACGTCGCTTTTCCGCTTGAAATGAAGAAGCTGGGCAAGAAGGAGATCGCCGAACGCGTCGACGAGGCGCTGCAACTGGTGGGTCTGGACGGTTTCCAGAGCCGCGGCGCCAGCCTCCTCTCCGGCGGCCAGATGCAGCGCGTTGCCTTGGCCCGCAGCCTTGTCATGCGGCCCAGTGTCCTGCTGCTGGATGAGCCGCTCTCCAACCTGGACGCCCGCCTCCGGGACCACCTGAGGATTGAACTGCGCGCCCTGCAGCAAAAGCTCAACCTGACCTGCGTCTACGTGACCCACGACCAGGGCGAGGCCTTGGCCTTGGCCGACCGGATTGCCTTGATGCAGAACGGCAGGCTGGCCCAGGTAGGAAGCCCCGGCGAAATCTACGAGAACCCGGCGAGCGCCTCGATCGCGGACTTCCTCGGAGTCACCAACATCTTCCCCGTGCAGAAGAACGGCCACCCCGGCACCTATAAGATGGTCGATCACCGGCTGGAGCTCTCCACCACTGAGTACACGCAGGACGGCGATGCCCTCAAGGCCTGCATCCGGCCCGAGGACGTCATCATCTCCACTCAACGCTCGGCCGCCGGGCAGAACAACTGGCCCGGACAGGTCAGGGTGGCCAGCTACCAGGGCTCGAACGTGCGCTACCTGATAGAGCTCGACGGCGGGCCCTCCATTGAGGCGCTGGTCTCGCGCCGCGACTGCCCGGCAGCGGGGACCGGCAACCAGGTCTGGGTCACGGCCAGCCCGTCCGACGTCCAGATCCTGCCGGCGGAGGTCGCCTGATGTCCGCCCCCGCCACGCAACGGCCCCCGCGCTTGGACATCCCTGCCGGCAACGACCCCCGACAACAGCGGCGGCAGCGGTCCGGCCAGGAGTTCGGCAAGCAGTTCCGTCAGCAGTTCCGCAGGTCGATGCCCACGTGGCTGATGCTTGCCCTGCTGGCCGTGCTGATCCTGATGCCCATGGCACTCATCCTCTTCTCCGCTTTCAGCAGCTCCACGCCCCGGCCAGGGTCCATTGGCCTCAGCGGGCTGACGCTGGACAATTTCAGGGTCCTCACCTCGCACCAGTCGCTGACGGCCCTGGGCAACTCCCTGCTCGTGGCCACCTCATCCTCCGTGCTGGCAATGTTCATTGGCGCCACCCTCGCCTTCCTTGCTGCCCGGACCAACATCTGGGGCAAGGCGGTCATCTACTTCATCGGCATAGCCCCGATGTTCCTGCCCTCGCTGGTGGGCGCCCTCGCCTGGTCGCTGCTCGCCGGACCGGCCACCGGGTATTTGAACCTGCTGACCCGCGGCGCCGGCCTGGGCAATCTGTTCAACATCTACACGTTGCCCGGCCTGATCTTTGTGCTGGCGCTGTATTACGCGCCCTACGCCTTTCTGCTGATCCACGGCGCCATGACTCTTATGAACCCGGACCTGGAGGAAGCCGCTAGTGTCCACGGCGGCTCGCTGGGCAAAATCCTGCGGACCGTGACGTTCCCGCTGGTCACCCCGGCCATCCTCGGCTCCGGCGTGCTGATCTTCGCCCTGACGATGGAGAACTTTCCAGTGGCCCAGATGATCGGAACCCCGGGCCAGATCGAAACCCTGCCCACCTTCATCTACCGGCTCATGAACTCCGCCCCGGCGAGGGGCAACGAGGCCGCGGCGGTCGCCGTCGTGCTCACCGTGGTGCTGATCGCCGTCACCGCCCTCCAGCAGCGCGTGGTGTTGAAGCGCAATTTCACTACCGTGTCCGGCAAGGGCATGAAGCCCCGGCTGATGGACATCGGCAAGCTGCGCGGTGTGGGCCTGGCGTTTGCTCTGGCGTACTTTGCCCTCGCCATCGTGCTGCCGGTCCTCGCCCTGCTGCTGGCCTCTTTGCAGTCGTCGCCCTACGTTTCGAACCTCGGTCAGCTCTTCCAAGATGATGCGTTGTCCTTCTGGTCTCTCTTCCAGACCCTGCAGTCGGCGACCTTCCTGGACGCCGCCCGGAACAGCGTGCTGGTGGCCGTGTGCGTGGCCATCCTGGGTGCCGCGCTTGCCTTCTACCTCAGTTACCTCGTCTACCGGACGAAGGTTCCGGGCCGGAAGAGTCTGGAGTTCGTGGCCATGCTTCCCTTGGCCGTTCCCGCCATCGTGATGGGCCTGGGCCTGCTGTGGACGTGGCTGGTCCTGCCGCTGCCGGTCTACGGAACCATCGTGGTGCTGATCATCGCCTTCATTGCCATCTACCTCCCCCAGGGATACCGGGGCATCACCGCCAGTATCCTGCAGGTGGACAAGGATCTTGAGGACAGCGCCGTGCTGCTGGGCTCCAGCCGGGCCCGCGCGGTTTCCTACGTGACACTTCCGCTGATGAAGACCGGCGTGATGTCCACCATCCTGTTGCTGCTGATGCTGGCCATGCGCGAACTGTCCGCGGCGCTCTTCCTATTCACCTCGAACACCCGGCTGCTGGCGATCGTCGTCTTCGACAACTATGACAACGGCGCGCTCCGCTCCGCAGCCTCGACCAGCCTGCTCTACATACTGGTCATCCTTGCCCTGGTCGTGATCGCGAAGGCCCTCGGAGCCCGCGCAACCAACGGAGAAGCACGATGAAAAACATCCTCAAGACCGCGACGTCGGTCCTCGCCGCCGCCGCGCTGGCAATCACCGCCGGTGCCTGCAGCGCGCCGAAAACCGTCACGCTGGTGAGCAAGGCCGACTCCCTTTCCACGGCGTCGGGCCTCGTGATCGACGGGCAGACTGTCGCCGACGGCGAACTGTTCGCCAAGGCGAAGGCGGAGGGCTCCATCAGCCTCTACAGCGGCTATGTGGAGAACAGCGAAAAGGAAGTCATCAAGGCCTTCACGCAGGACACCGGCATCAAGGTGAACCTGGTCCGGCTGGTGCCCAACCGGCTGCTGGAGCGGGTGCTCAGCGAGCAGGGCGCCGGGAAGCTCGGCGCGGACGTCATCCGGACCTCCGAGTTCTCCTCCGTTTCCGCCATGAACAAGGCGGGCGCCTTCAGCGCGCACAAGGTCCCCAACTACGCCCAGCTGGATGACACGGTGAAATACGACGCCGGGAAGTTCTACCGGGTGTTCGATCCCGCCTTCACCTTCGCCTACAACACGGCTCTGGTCAGCGAGGCCGATGCGCCGAAGTCGTGGCAGGACCTGCTGGACCCCAAGTGGAAGGGCAAGATCGGCACCACCCAGGTTGGAGCCGGCGGAAGCTCCGCATCATTGGTCCGCTTCCAGCGTGATGCGCTGGGCGACAATTACCTACAGCGCTACGCCGCCCAGCAGCCACGGATCTTCGATTCCTCCGGCGCCCAGCAGGAGAGCCTGTCCCGCGGCGAAATCCAGGTGGCCACTGCCGTGGTCAGCAGCGTGAACATCGCGGCGAATAACAACGCGCCAGTGAAGTTCGTCGTCCCGAAGGAAGGTTTCGCGCTCTACGACTACTTCCTGGGCATGACCCCAAAGGCCCAGCATCCCGCAGCCGCCCAGGTGTTTATGAACTGGAACCTCAGTAAGCGCGGCGCCAGCGTGTTCGCCCAGATCGGCGAATATCCGGCTGACTCAGCGGCACCCGCACCGAAGGTGATGGGCACCCAGCTTCCGGCCATAGACTCCGGCCTGCCCCACCGCGGCCTGCCCGAGGACCTGGCCCGCTATGGCAAGGAGGACCAGGCCGTCTGGAACCGGACCTTCGGCTACGTGGGCTGACGCCGCACAGACCCGCAGCCCTACAGACTGCAGCGGGGCGGCCATGGCGATCACCGGGATCGCCGACTAATCGCAACGAAGGCTGCCCCGCTGCTGCCCGCGCGCCCACCCAAAAGCGCGATCCGACACTTGCGGCCCGAAAATCCCCGGATTGACGGGCCGCAAGTGTCCGTTCGCGCCGGGTTGGGGAGGCGACGGCCGTAATGCAACGCCGCCGCAACCCCCGGCGGGGGTCGGTTCGCATATGCTCAGCACAGACGTTCATGCTGGCTCAACGACGAACCACACAGGAGAAACCTCATGACCACCTGGCGGATCAGGGACTTTCATTCGGCCGACCTTGACGGCATCCTGCACCTCTGGGAATCCCTCAAGGCCACCAATGTCGAGCCCGTCTACGCCCTTTCCGAAGTGCTCGCCTCCTGCGAAAAGGACCATGCAGTGGTGGCGGTGCAGGGCGAGCAGGTGGTGGGGGCCGCCGTCGGACGCGCTGCCCACGACCAAGGCTGGATCGTGTTCCTGGCCACCCTCCCGGAGTACCGTGGCCGCGGGATCGGCACCTCCCTTCTGGCCGCCGTCGAAAACCGGATGGCCCCGCACGGGCTCAACAAGCTCTCCGCGCTGATGCCCGAATCCGAAACCCGGGTGGAGGCGTTCCTCAGCCGCGGCTTCGTGCTCAAAAAGAACCTGCGCTACTTCGAACGCAAGATCCCCGTCCAGCGCCAGGAACTGGAGCCCCTCAGCCTCCTCGGCGGCCGTATCCTGGCGCGCGATCTCTGGGAGAACGTGGCCGGCATGCGGCGCGAGAAGGAACTCCTGGAACGCCGTCTGGTGCTCCCCCTGGCCGAGGCCGACCTTGCCGATGAATACGGTGTGGTGCCGCCACGCGCCGTGGTCCTCTTTGGTCCTCCCGGCACCGGCAAGACGACCTTTGCGAAGGCGATTGCCTCCCGCCTCGAATGGCCCTTCGTGGAGGTGTTCCCCTCGCGGCTGGCCGCCGACCCCAAGGGCCTGGCCGGCGCGCTGCGCGAGACCTTCCTGGAGATCGCCGAACTGGAGCACGCCGTGGTGTTCATCGACGAGGTGGAAGAGATCGCCTCGCAGCGCTCGGGCGAACCGCCGTCGCCGCTCCAGGGCGTCACCAACGAGTTGCTTAAGATCATCCCGGCCTTCCGCGAACAGCCCGGCCGGCTCCTGGTCTGCGCCACCAACTTCATCCGCGCCCTGGACACCGCCTTCCTGCGCCATGGGAGGTTCGACTACGTGATCCCCATCGGGCTCCCCGACAGGCAGGCCCGCGAGGCCATGTGGCAGCGCTTCATCCCCGCCCCTGTGGTGGACGACGTGGACGTGGAGCTGCTGGTGGACCGCACCGAGGGCTTCTCTCCCGCAGATATCGAGTACGCGGCCCGGAGCGCCTCCCAGCGCGCGCTGGAAAAGGCGGTGTACGACGACGGCGGCGCGGCGTCCCGGGGCGACGTGTCAGTCCGCGAGGCGGTCCGCAAGGGCCCCTCCACCCAGGACTACCTTGACGCCATAGCCGACACCAGGACCACGGTCAGCAAGGAGGTCCACCAGGACTTCCTCGAGGACATCGAGTCCCTGGGCCGGGTGTAGTTTCCGGGTGATTCTGTTCCTCACCGTCGTCAGCGGCATCGCATGGACGGTGGTGTACGTGGCCGCGATCCGGAGCGGATTCCGGGACAGGACCTACGCCATCCCCGCCGCAGCCCTGGCGCTGAACTTCGCGTGGGAAGCCATCTACGCGTCGCACTCGGCTGCTACCCGGCTGTCCGTCCAGGGTGTCATCAACATTGTGTGGGCGCTGGCGGACGTCGCCATCCTCTACACGTTCTTCAGGTTCGGCCGGGCCGAGCTCCCCGCCTGGGTGACCCGGCAGCTCTTCGTGAGCTGGGCGGTGCTCCTTGGAGCCACCGCCTTCGCCGTCCAGCTCTTGTTTGTCACGGAATTCGGCTGGGAGGTCGCGCCGCGCTACTCGGCGTTCCTGCAGAACCTGCTGATGTCCGGACTGTTCATCGCCATGTTCGTCGCCCGCGGGGGTCCCCGCGGTCAGTCCCTGTTGATCGCCAACGCCAAGTGGATCGGAACCCTGGCTCCCACGATCGCGTTCGGCTGGTACGGCCACTCGCCGCTCATCCTGGGCGTGGGCGCCCTCTGCAGCATCTTCGACCTCGCCTACATCGGCTTGATGTGGCGGGCAGGGACTGGCGCGGCCTTTGCCGGTGTTGCCCGCTCCTGACCGCGGGGCCGGGGGATTCCTCCCGGGCCGACGACGAGGGCGGCGATGGCCCAATCCGCGGGCCATTCACGCCCCCTTTCGCCAATGGGTGACCTTCGGCCCTTCAGCAGCACCACGGCGTGCTGGCAAGGTGGGCCTAGGGCCGGACCCGTATTCCGCAGGGACAACTACGTCCGTGAGGTGGTAGGCATGAACACTCTCGTCAAGACCCTGCATGGCCAGCTGCTCGGCAACGTTGCCGAGGGCGTACACAGCTTCCTGGGCATTCCCTACGCGGCGACAACTTCGGGCGCCAACCGGCTGCGGCCGCCGCAGCCGGTCCAGCCGTGGAGCGGGGTACGCGATGCCACGAGATACGGCGCGTCCCCTCCCCAGGTTGCTCCGCCGGAAAGCGCGGGCTCGGATTGGGACACTGCACTGGCCGGTGAGGACTGCCTGAACCTGAACGTCTGGACGCCCGACCCAGGTGCCGCCGGCCTTCCCGTGATGGTCTGGATTCAGGGCGGCGCGTTTGAATTCGGCTCGACGGCGGCCTACAACGGCAGGAACTTCGCGCGGGACGGCGTGGTCTGTGTGGTGATCAACTGGCGCGTCGGGGCCGACGGGTTCCTCGACCTCGGAGACGGCCATGCCAACGTGGGCCTCCTCGACCAGGTGGCGGCCCTGGAGTGGGTCCGCGGAAACATCGCTGCCTTCGGCGGTGATCCCGGCAACGTCACCGTCTTTGGTGAGTCTGCGGGCGCCATGAGCATCGGCGTTTTACTCTCGATCCCCCGCGCCGAGGGTTTGTTCCGGCGGGCCATCCTGCAAAGCGGGGCCGCCCACCACGTGATCCCCGCAGAGACCGCGCAAAGAATCGGGCGGGCCCTCGCGGAGAAGCTGCGGGTGCCGCAGACCCGGGAGGCAATTGCGGCGGTCCCCGTGCCGCGGCTCCTCGCTGCGCAGGCGGAATTAAAGGCGGATCTCCTCGCCCGCCCGGACCCGGAGCGGTGGGGACACGACGTTGCGGCCAGCCTGATGCCCTGGCAACCGGCAATCGACGGCGAAGTCATCCCCAGGCGCCCTATCGACCGGATCGCTGCCGGCGCCGGGGCGAAGGTCGACGTTATTGTCGGCACCAATACGGAGGACTGGAAGCTGTTCCTGGCCATCACCGGGGTGATCGACAAGGTCACGGAACACGACCTGACGAGTTCCGATGGCATTGGCGGCTTTCCGCCGATGGCCGTGTACGGGCTCCCGGTCGGGACGGCCCTCCGGGAGTACCGGTCCCATTATCCCGGCGTTTCTCCCGGAGAGCTTCTCGCGGCCGTGCAGACCGACTGGTGGGTGCGGATCCCGGCGATCCGCCTTGCGGATGCCCACGCCAAAACGGCATCAATGACCTCGGCCGGGACGTACATGTACGAGTTCGCGTGGCCCGCCCCTGGCCTCGGCGCGGTCCACGGCATTGAAGTGCCGTTCGTTTTTGACACCCTGGATAAGAACTCCAGACTGTTTGGACCGCTGCTGGGGGCGGACCCACCGCAGGGATTGGCGGACGCCATGCATGCCGCATGGGTTTCCTTCGCCGCCACCGGGGATCCGGGCTGGCCTGGATACGAGCCGGGGAGCCGGTCCACCATGCTCTTCGACACCGACCCCCGGGTGGTACAGGATCCCCGGTCCTGGGAGCGGGCGCTGTGGAAGGGCATCCGGTAGCCGGCAGGCATACATGACGCCGGAAGCTAGGACTCCACGCCCGGCATGGCCTCCGCGGGAGTTTCGGTCCCGACCGGCTCGGCCGCCGAAGGCTCGTAGGACTCGTAGGAGAGGCTCGCGTAGTCGGTATCGTCAGCTTCGTCCAGCTGCTCGTCCAGCTCCTCAAGCAGCCAGGGGTTCACCCGGGCCAGGATCTTCCGGACCTCCTCCACGTCAACGGCCCCGTACAGCACGGGCCGGGCGTCGGCGTAGCGGGTGACGGGAGGCTTGTCCGGCCATTTCTCTGCCAGGGCCCGCACCCGCTCCGGGAGTGAGTTGTGCGCATTGTCGGCAATCTTCACCAGTGCTGCGTCGTGGTCTTCGGCGATAAAGCGGATGCCGGCCTGGTAGTCGTCAGGGTTGTCCTGGAGTCGCTTCGTGACCCGCTCGATGATGCCAACGGCGCGCTCCGAAACACCCATGTCGAGCAGGGCCTGCCTGGTGATGGGCGTGTCCTCGGCAATGTCGTGAAGATAGCCTGCAATCCGGATGTCGTCGTCGAAGTCGGCCAGTGCATCCCCCACGGCCAGCACGTGTTCCCGGTAGGGACGCTTCAGCTTGTCCTTCTGCCGGTTGTGTGCCACCTCGGCGAGTACTTTGGCCGTCTCCACAGTGAATCGTGGCGGGGGGGTGCTGGCGGCGTCCGGGTTTCCTGTTTCTGACATAGCTTCAGATTACGCGCCGCTCGCGTCCGGTCCGCGCCACACCCAGGGAGTCCGGGGCAGCGCTGCGGGATCAAACGCCGACAGTGCGCGCTGCAGCGGGCCGGCCGGCAGCCGGAGCGATGCCAGGATGAGGTCCCGTACGTCCTCGGCGGTGGCTCCTTGGACCGCGAGGTCGGCGAGGGTGACGGCGCCGTCGCGCTTGGCGAGCCTCGCACCCTGGGCGTTCAACACCAGCGGCACGTGGGCATATTCCGGGACAGGCATATTAAAGAGCGAGGCCAGGTACGCCTGCCGCGGGGTGGACGGCAGGAGATCGTCGCCGCGGACCACCTGGTCGATCCCTTGGGCGGCGTCGTCCACCACGACCGCCAGGTTGTATGCCGCCACCCCGTCGTTGCGTCGCAGCACGAAGTCGTCCACCATGCCGGTGTACGCGCCGTGCAGCACGTCGCGGACCGTCCATTCGTGAACTGCCGCCCGAAGCCGTACAGCCGCCGGCCGGCTGGTCCTCTTAAACGCGAGTTCCGCGGGGTCCAGGTTCCGGCAAGTTCCCGGGTAGGCACCCTGCGGGGCGTGCGGAGCGGACGGCGCTTCCTGGATCTCGCGGCGCGTGCAGAAGCATTCGTAGGTCAGCCCTGCCGCCGTCAGCCGTTCGAGCGCCTCGTCGTAGAGGGGTTCGCGTTCGGCCTGCCGCACGACGCCGTCGTCCCAGGTCACTCCGATGGCCGCGAGATCACGGAACTGCTCCGCCTCGGCGCCCGCCCTGGCCCGGTCCAGGTCTTCCACCCGCATGAGGAAGCGCCGGCCGGTGGAGCGGGCGAAAAGCCACGCAAGGATCGCGGTCCTGAGATTTCCAACATGCAGTTCGCCCGAGGGGCTTGGAGCGAACCGGCCGGCTGATGTCATGCCACCAGCCTATGCGGAGCAGGCCGGCCGGAACCTGCAGGTCGGCCGGCACCCTGGAGCCGCACACAAGAGCCCCTCAACCACCGAACGATCCCGGCCGATGCCGGAGTCGGTGGTTCAGGGGCTCTTGCCGTGCAGGGTCCGGGAGCGTCTCCGGACCCATTGCACTGCTTGCGGAGAGACGATGCGTGAACAAGAGTCAATCAGCGGCAGCCTCCTTGCGGGAAGCCTTGTCCAGGGACCGGGTGGTGTGCCGGGGTTCCTGTAGCCTGCGGGATTCGGCGGTAGCCCTGTCCCTTAGTTGCCACTATTCCAGCAGAAGTCCTACAGTAGGCGCAACAGACTGCCGGCACATTGATCAATCTGATCAATGTGCAGCCAGCAGCTAGTCAGGAAGTGGTCAGATTGCAGGAACTCGACCCGACGGACCGGCGGATTCTCGCGGCCCTCGATAAAGACCCCCGGCTGCCCATCATGGTGCTGGCCCAGCAGCTTGGCCTGGCCCGCGGAACCGTACAGTCGCGCCTTGAGCGGATGACGACGTCGGGCGCCCTCCGGCCCAACAGCAGCCGCGTGCTGCCGGCAGCGCTGGGGCGCGGGGTTGCAGCGTCCGTCAGCGCGGAGCTTGACCAGAGCCACCTCAACGAGGCAATAGCGGCGCTGCGTGAGATCCCCGAAGTCCTCGAATGCCACGCCCCCGCGGGCGACACCGACCTGCTCATCCGGGTGGTGGCCAGAAGCCCGGACGATCTCTATCGTGTGTCCGAGGAGATCCGGCTGTGCCCCGGCATTGTGCGCACATCCACCAGCATGTTCCTGCGCGAAGTCATCCCCTACCGGACCACCGGGCTGCTGGATGCCTGAGTCCGCACGGCGGAAATGGGCGGCGGTGCCATACCCTCTCGGAGCTTGCGCTCCATGAACCATTCGGTGAAGGCGGAGGCGCGGCCGTCCGGTCCGAGCCGGACCGCCCAGAGGCTCTCGTAGCTGGGGCGGTCCCCCATGCAGGTGGTGCGGCCAGCACCGCAGGGTCATTCCCGGTTCAGCTGCTTCCATTCCTGTTCCCAGAGCCTGCGCTCCTCAACGTCACGGCGGATGACTTGAAAGGTTTCGGGTTCGGCGGCCCCTCCCCGCAGCCAGTCCCGCGGATTCAAGGATTTCCGTCCGTTATCCAGCACCAGCAGGGCGCGGTCGGTCATGGCATCGTTCCGCAACACCACGTGGGTCCTGCGGCGCCGCAGAACCTCCTTCAGGGCCGAATTGGCAGAGGCGGGCGCACCAAGACGCCTGAGCGAGCGGGCGCGCACCAGCAGAAGCGCGGCCGAGAGGTCATCTGCGTTCAGAAGCCCTTCCGTCCAGACCACAACTTCCTTATGCGGGTCCAACGAGAATGCCACCGCGCACCGGGCCAGGGCGGCGGGAAGCGACGGCGGAAGGGAGACCACGGTTTCCAGCGCCGCCTCAAGGGCGCCTGTCTCCCGCAGCGAGTGCGAAAGCGCCAGGAACACGGCTTCCTCGCTGAAGAGCACGGGGACCTCGATGCGTTCGGCAACTTCAACCCGGGTGACCACACGCGTCAGGTAGTCGGCCGCGAACTGGTTGGCGGCGTCGTCGTTCCGTGTGGTGAGGCCCCGCTGCAGGAGTTCAGAGGCACGCAGGTATCCGCCCTGCTGGTAGGCGAGAAGCCCGGCCATAACGCAGCAGAGCCCGGCCCAGCCCGGATAAGCGCGGCCCGCGGCGATCAGCCCGTTGGGGTCCGCGTTGTGGAAGATCGCGTCATACACGGTCTTGGCTGGCTTCCCCGGGAGTCGCCTGAGCCGGGGCAAGGGGCCGTCCACGCTCAGGAGCGCGCCGTTTCGGCCGCCCAGGGCGGTGTGCAGGATCCCGCCCACGCCGTCCGCCAGCCCACGCACCGGCGTGCGGAGCTGTGCATTGCCGAACGGCGTGAGGTCGCGGTTGTCTCGAAAGATCGGTCCTGAGGTCTGCCCGGCGCTCATTCTTCCATGCTAGTGGTGCACGCTTGGCAGCCGCTGGGAAGCCTAGCTTGCCGCCGCCACCCACACACCGATCAACCAGGTGCTCGCGGCGAGGCAGGCCAGTCCAAACTCCACCAACATCCCCAGCCCGGTGGCCTTCAGCGCGGCCCAGCTGGAAGCCGCCGCGGCCTTGAAGTCCCGCGTTCGGCGGGCTTCGCTGAGCAGCAGCCCGGCGGCAAAACCGACGAACAGCCCCACCACGGGGATGATGAACATGCCAACCACACCAAGGACCAGTCCACCCACCACGCTCCCGTTCGGGATCCGGTGCTGCCTGAGCCGTCGCCCGGTGAGGACTGCACCGGCCGCCATTCCGGCGAGCACGAACGCAAGGCCCACTCCGAAGACGACCCAGCCAGCGGTCCCGGCGCCGCCCCAGACAGCCCATGCAAGCAGGCTCAGTCCGATCAGGACGCTGCCCGGAAGGACGGGAATAATGATGCCGGCCACGCCAGCCAGAATAGCCAGGCCACAGAGGATAGTCACAACAGTCTGGGCATTCATTGCCACAGTCTAGGTCTCTCCGACCGGGACGCGCTGACCGGGACGCGCCAGGATGCTTAAACGCGGACGGCGGCGCACGTTTTCAAGAATGCGCCGCCGTCCTCGCCTCGAAAGGCGGCAGGACCACCGGCCGGACCGCCGGTGCGGAAGGCTACTCCGCTTCGACCGCGGCCGCGACGGCGGCGGATACAGCCGGGGCGACGCGGGCGTCCAGGGGGCTGGGCACGATGTAGTCGGCGGAGAGGTCGGGTTCGGCCAGTTCGGCAATGGCGCGGGCGGCAGCCAGCTTCATGGCCGGGGTGATCCGGCGGGCGCCGGCGTCCAGTGCTCCGCGGAAGATTCCCGGGAAGGCCAGCACGTTGTTGATCTGGTTGGGGAAGTCGCTGCGGCCGGTGGCCACAACAGCGGCGTACTTGGCGGCGACCTCCGGGAGGACTTCGGGATCCGGGTTGGAAAGGGCGAACACGATGGAGCTGTGGTTCATGAGCTTCAGGTGCTCCTCGGCGAGCTGGGAGGAGGACACGCCAATAAAGACATCCGCCCCGAGTAGTGCTTCGCCCGGTCCGCCGGAAACGCTGCGGGGGTTGCTGCGCTGGGCCATCTGGGCCTTCTTGCTGCCGGGATCGGCGGCGATGTCCGCCCGGTCGCGGTTGATGACCCCGCGGGAGTCAAGCAGGACCACGTCCTCGATGCCGGCGGTCAGGAGGATCTCTGCGACGGCGATGCCTGCAGCGCCCGCGCCCGAAACCACCACGCGGAGTCCCTCAAGTTCGCGTTCGGTCACCTTCGCGGCGCCCGTAAGCGCCGCCAGGACCACGACGGCGGTTCCGTGCTGGTCATCGTGCATGACGGGGCAGTCCAATGCCTCGATGAGCTTTTCCTCCAGTTCGAAGCAACGCGGGGCGGAGACGTCCTCCAGGTTCACTGCGCCGAAGCTCGGGCGGAGCCGGACGAGGGTCTCCACGATCTCATCCACGTCGGTGGTGTTGACCACCAGCGGAATGGAGTCGAGGTCACCGAAGGCCTTGAACAGGGCCGACTTGCCCTCCATCACGGGAAGTGAGGCGCTGGGGCCGATGTTGCCGAGGCCGAGGACCGCGGTGCCGTCGCTGACCACAACAACCAGGCGCTGGGCCCAAGTAAGGGTCTTGGCAAGCGACGGGTCGGCGTGGATGGCCCGGCTGACCTGTGCTACACCGGGGGTGTAGGCGATGGACAGGTCCCGCTTGCTGGCCAGCGGAACCGTGCTGGAAATGGAAAGCTTGCCGCCCTGGTGGGCGGCAAAGATGTCCTCGTCAGCCAGCGCGCTTACGGGCTCGGCGGTGTCTGCGGGAGAGATGGTTTCGATGGACACGTCGTTGTCTCCTAGAGCTAGCCGTGGACCCACGGCAGAGAAAAGGCTCAAGCACATAGGGGGCTCAAGATGGTCGGTCAGGGAAATTCGGCGGCCCAGGGGTAGCGGATCCGTTGATGAAGCTCCTGTAAGTACGGGCTAGCCGCTCTCCGGTTCTGCAATGGTAAACAAATCGGACGGGGCCATGGCCGCCCGGAACGGCCCTGAGACATGATGAAACGTTTCCCCATTACAACGAGTGATGCACATCACCGAAATAGGCCGCTTTTGGCGCCGGGTGGTCTAGACCTGTTACGCGTAATGAACGGACAATCAACACCGCATCAGCAGGGAACACGCCTTTTTCAGGTCCTCTTCCGCCTCGAACAGCGAAAGCCGCCGGCAGCGGACGGCCTGGACCAGACCAGTGACGGTCAACAGCAGCACACGGGATTTGACGGCGTCGCCACTGGCCACCGTGACGGCTTGTTCCGCGATCGAATCAATCTCCCGCAACAAGACCGTGGTGTCCTTGTCCTTCGCATAGACGCCCTGGCTCAGGCATTGCTCCACCGCCGGCTGCATCACCCGCATATGGAAGATCTCCATCACCACCCCGGCCAGTGCGTGCGCAGGGTTGGTGGTGGCGCCAGGCCAACTGCCCACCTGCAACTCGCCCAACTGTTTACGGTAAAGCGCAAGCATCAGATGAACCGCGGAGGGGAAGTACCGGTACAAGGTGCCGAGCGGGACATCGGCCTTCGCCGCCACCTCGGACAGCGTCACGGAGTCAAGACCCTTGCGGGCGAATCCCCCGGCAGCATCCAGGATCCGGGCATAGCGGATCTGCTGTCTTGGCAGTAGCGGCGGCGTCGCCATGGGTGGACTATCTGAATTGATTTCAAGCATCAGCAGCGTTCCGGAAGTGGGATTCGGACAGCGGTCAGGCGGATCCCCATCACAGCTCTGCCGCAGCAATTCGAGTCCACTATACGGCACCGAACTTGGGGCTCAACTGCCACGCCAGTCCCCACCCCCGCCGGGAAATGTGCCCGGCTTTAGTCCACGCCCTTGATCTTCACCACGAAGAGGGCGCCCAGCAGCCCGATTGCCGCCGCCGCCACGTAGAGCGAAATGTAGCCGCCCCACAGGGTTACGAATGGGAAGGCGATCAGCGGCGCCAGGACCTGGGGCAACGAGTTGGCGATGTTGATAACGCCAAGGTCCTTGCCCCGGTCAAGGGCACTGGGAAGCACCTGGGTGATCAGGGCAAAGTCCACGGCGAGGTAGGCGCCAAAGCCGATGCCCAGCACTGTGGCGCCTGCGATCGCGCCGGACCACGTCGGAGCGAAGGCCAGGATCAGCGCAGCAATGGCAATGACCACCGAGGAGGCAATAACCAGAGGTTTCCGCCGGCCCATGCGGTCGCTCAGCCGGCCGCCGATCACGCTGGTGATGATCACCATGACGGCATAGAGGCCCGTGAGGATGAGCACGCCGAGCTCCGCGCTCATACCCTGCGTCTGCTGGAGACGGACGGCGTCGGAGAGGAAGAACAGCAGATACAGCGTGACCATGTGGTTGCCGGTATTCACGAGCAGCCGGGTCAGCCACGCCCAGGCGAAGTCCGGATGGCGGCCCGGCGAGATCCAAAAGCTCTTGGCAAAGGCCAGCATGGTGAAGGGCGGGCGGTCTTCCCTGGAGAGCGGCGCGTCGTCGTTCTGGAAGAAGTACAGCCCGACGCCGGCCACCAGGGCCGCGGCGCAGATCAGATATCCCAAAGCGAAGTTCCCGCTGACGACGGCGGCGATCACCGCGCCGATCAGTATCCCGGCCGTCTGGCCCATGGCTGCGAGGCCTCCGACGGTGCCGCGCTGTGCCACAGGCACACGGTCCGGAACCGCCGCTGTAACGGCGGCGTACGCGCCATTACAGCCTGCCTGGACGACACACCACAGCAAGGTCATCACGGCGACGTTCGGGGCTCCGGCCAGGGCAGTCAGCGCCGCCGCGCCGAGGAGTGCGCCAAAGAGCACCCATGGCACCCGGCGTCCCAGGCGGGATGCGGTCCGGTCGCTGAACGCGCCGAACAGAGGGTTGGCAACGAGGGACACCGCCGCTCCGGCCCCGGTAACCAACGCCAGAATGGCTTCTTTTTCGCCTTCGCTGAAATGCGCGGCCTGCTGGCCCAGCAGAACCTGGATGGGGCCGAAAAACGCGGCGTTGATGCCCACGTTGACCAGGACCACACCGGCGGTCCACACGGGGCGGACACGACGTTCGGGCTCGGCGAGCGCCGTCGTCGAGCTTCCTTCCGGCGAAGTGGCACCAGCGGAAGGATCCGGGACGCGACCCGGCAGGTCGGACAAACTCATTTAGGGCTCCCCCAGGGACTGATGATCGGCGTCACGCCAGACTATCGTGGGCATCGCGGCACAGTGCCAATATGGGCCACTATGGAGCCGTGCAACTGTGGTGCCAACCCGGCGCCGGTGCGCCGCTGCAAACGGCGTGGCGTCCGTTTAGAAGATCGAGGAGAACGAATGACCGACTCGCCCAGCAACGAGAGCTTCAACACCGCTGATGTTTACGACGAACGCGGGGAGGAACTCGATTCGGTATCCCTCCAGTTCCAGTCACTCGGCGCCTACACGCACTTCAGCGGACCGGCCCGGACTATCCGCTGCCTGGAGGACAATGCACTGGTCAAATCGCTCCTGGCCACGCCGGGAAATGGCGCCGTGCTGGTGGTGGACGGCGGTGGATCCCTGCGCACGGCACTCATGGGGGACAAAATCGCCGCGAGCGCGGTTGCCAACGGCTGGGCCGGCGTCGTCATTAACGGCGCCATCCGGGACCGCGAGGTCCTTGCCGACCTGCCGCTCGGGATCAAGGCGCTCGGCAGCAACCCGCGCAAGAGTGCCAAGGCCGGCGCGGGCGAGACGGATGTTGAGCTGGACATCGACGGGGTCAGGATCCTCCCCGGCGTCATGCTCTGGTGCGACCCTGACGGCATCCTCGTGGAGCGCGCTCCGGAACCGCCCAAGGGCGATTAGCGGCTCCGATCCGCGCCGCATTTGGGCAATAGTGACGCAGATCCCATGGCGAGGGGAACAAACGCTCCACTAGGATAGTTACTGAAAGCAACTATTAAGCTTAATTCCCTTACCTTCCCCTGGAGCAGTCATGTCCAAAACCACCACCGTGCGAGCCCCCGGAGAGGTACTGACTAAACGTCAGACCATCACCGTCATGGTTGGCCTCATGCTCGGCATGTTCCTGTCGTCGCTGGACCAGACCATCGTGTCCACCTCCATCTACACCATCGCCAACGATCTCGACGGGCTGTCCCTGCAGGCGTGGGCCACCACCGCCTACCTCATCACGTCCACCGTGACCACACCGCTCTACGGCAAGCTCAGCGACATCTTTGGCCGCCGTCCCCTTTACCTCGCCGCGATTCTGATCTTCCTGACGGGCTCCCTGTATGCGGGTTCGGTGCATTCCATGACCGAACTGGCCATCGCCCGCGGCATCCAGGGCATGGGCGCCGGCGGCCTGCTGGCCCTCGCCCTCACCATCATCGGCGACATCGTTTCGTTGAAGGACCGGGCGAAGTTCCAGGGCTACTTCATGTCGGTGTTCGGGATTTCCTCGGTCCTCGGACCGGTGGTGGGCGGCGCCTTCGCCGGCTCCGCAAGCATCCTCGGCTTCGACGGCTGGCGCTGGGTGTTCTTCATCAACCTGCCCATCGGCCTTGCGGCGCTTGTGGTGGTGTTCCTCTACCTGCACCTGCCAGCCAAGCACGTAAAACAAAGGATCGACTTTTGGGGGGCCGCCGCCATTACCCTGGCGATCGTGCCGCTGCTGCTCGTGGCCGAACAGGGCCGCAGCTGGGGCTGGACCTCGGTCAACTCCTTCCTCTGCTACGGCCTGGGAGTGGTGGGCATTGCCGCGTTCCTGCTGGCCGAGAAGCGCGCGGGCGACTACGCGCTGATCCCGCTGCGCCTCTTCCACAACATCACCTTCGGCTTGTCCTCGCTGCTGAACTTCATCATCGGCATCGGCATGTTCGGCGCCATCGCCATGCTCCCGATGTACCTGCAGCTGGTCAAGGGCCTCACCCCTACCGAAGCCGGCCTGATGATGATCACGTTCACCGTGGGGATACTCTTCGGCTCCATCACCGCGGGCCGCACGATCTCGGCGTCGGGTACCTACCGCATCTTTCCCATCCTGGGCACGGCCATCCTGACGGCCGCCGCGATCGTTATGGGACTGTCCCTGGGAGCGGACACCCCGCTCTGGGTTCCCGGGTTCATCGCCATCTTCTTCGGCATGGGGCTCGGCTTCTGCATGCAGCCGCTCACCCTGGCCATGCAGGTTTCAGTGCCGGCAAAGGACATGGGGGTGGGCACCTCGTCCGCCGCGTTCTTCCGTTCAATGGGCGGCGCAGTGGGAACGGCCGTGTTCATCTCCATGCTCTTCAGCCTGGCCGCGGACAAGATCGCCACCGGCATGAGGGACGCCGTGCAGAACGCCGAGTACCTCAAGGTCCTCAAAGACCCCGCGGTGGCAGCTGATCCCGCCAACGCCAAGCTCTATGACTTCTTTAAGAACGGGGCCAGCAACGATTCACTCAACGACACCAGCTGGCTGCACACCGCCAATCCGGTGCTCACCCGGCCCATCACCGAGGGCTTCGCACAATCGATCGACGCCGTGATGCTCACCGCTGCCGTGCTCACCGGGATCGCCTTCCTGATCAGCTTCGCCCTGCCGAACAAGAAGCTCACGGATCCCAAGGCGACTGCTCAGCGAGCTGGAGCCGAGGCTGTGCCGGCCCACTAGCCGCCAGCGGGTGACTCAACGCAGGGGCCGCACGACGAGGAGCAGCCCCTGCGGCCGAGGGCGCCGTGATCACGCCTCGTGGTCGGCTGCCCCGGGCCTCGCGCAGGCAGGCATCGTGTCGCCGTTCCGGGGACTCCCGGCAGGGGGCGCCGCCTGCCTCGCGACGCGCCCGCCATGGCCCAGCAGCCAAACCGCAGGACCGACGTCGGCGGCTGGCTTTCGTGCAGCGACGCGCCAGGCCAAGTGGACCCTCACGGCGTGAAGTGGCACACTTGGTGGCGCGTGTGCGCCGGCCAACAAGGCCGGTTTCCGTAGTCAACGATGATTGCACCGCTAACCCAACGCATCAAAAATCCCGAGGGAGATCCATGTCCACATCCAGCATTGAAGGCCGTCCCGGCGTTCCCCGCAAGGTGATCGGCCTCGCAATCGCGGGGGCAGTGGGCGGATTCCTCTTCGGCTTCGATTCCTCCGTGGTCAATGGCGCCGTGGACGCGATTAAGGACGAGTTCGCCCTCAGCGAGGCTGTGACAGGCTTTGCCGTGGCCGTGGCCCTGCTGGGCTGCGCCGCCGGCGCATTCCTGGCCGGCAAGGTTGCCGACCGCTATGGCCGTATCCCCGCAATGAAGCTCGGTGCCGTGCTGTTCCTGGTCAGCGCGGCCGGCACTGGATTCGCGTTCGGCGTCTGGGACCTCATCTTCTGGCGCCTGGTGGGCGGCCTGGGCATTGGCCTCGCATCCGTCATCGCCCCCGCCTACATTTCCGAAATTTCGCCCCGGCACGTCCGCGGGCGGCTCGCATCCCTGCAGCAACTGGCCATCACCACGGGTATCTTCGCTGCCCTTCTGTCCGACGCGCTGTTTGCCACGACGGCCGGCGGCGCGAATCAGGGCCTCTGGCTGGGTCTCGAGGCCTGGCGCTGGATGTTCCTCGCCGGTGCCGTGCCCGCTGTGGTGTATGGCTGGATCGCCTTCACCCTCCCTGAGTCCCCGCGCTTCCTGATCTTCAAGGGCCACGAGGACCAGGCCCGCAAGGTGTTTGAAACCATCGCCCCGCATGAGGACACGGACCGGCACATCCGTGAAATCCAGGCAGCCATTGAGGAAGACAAACTGGCGGGCCAGAAGGGTTCGCTGCGCGGTAAGGTCTTCGGGCTGCAGGCCGTGGTGTGGATCGGCATCACCCTGTCCGTCCTGCAACAGTTTGTGGGCATCAACGTGATCTTCTACTACTCCACCACGCTCTGGAAGGCCGTCGGGTTCCAGGAGAAGGATTCCCTCGCCATCTCCGTGGCCACCTCCATCACGAACATCCTGGTCACGCTGGTGGCCATCGCCCTGGTGGACAGGATCGGCCGGCGCCCCATCCTGCTGGCGGGTTCCGTGGGTATGGCTGTTTCGCTGGGGGCCATGGCCCTCGCCTTCGCTTCCGCCAAGGGTACCGGTGACCAGATTTCCCTGCCGGGCGCGTGGGGACCGGTTGCCCTGGTGGCCGCCAACGTCTTCGTGGTCAGCTTCGGCGCGTCCTGGGGACCGCTGGTGTGGGTCCTGCTGGGCGAGATCTTCCCGTCCCGGATCCGGGCCCGCGCCCTGGGCCTGGCCGCCGCGGCGCAATGGATCGCCAACTTCGCCATTACCCTCAGCTTCCCGGTCATGGCTGCCGCTTCGCTGCCGCTGACGTACGCCATGTACGCGCTGTTCGCGGCGGCGTCGTTCTTCTTTGTGATGTTCAAGGTTCCGGAGACCAACGGCATGTCCCTGGAGCAGGCGGAGACGCTGTTTGTGCCCAAGGGATCCGTCAAGGTTTAAAAGCCCCGGCGAGTTGCCGGCGACCCGAATGAGAAAGCCCATGTTCACGAAGAACATGGGCTTTTCTCCTTGTATCCGCGCTATCTGCGCCTTCGCGCCCGGCCGGAGGCCGTCAGGCCACGCGTCAGACCACGTGCGGTTCGTGGGCTGTTAGGTACCGTCGCCCGCTGAAGGCAATTCCGATAGCAACCACCATGGCTGCAGCACCAGCGAAGAACGGCACTTGCGGGCCGAAGTGTTCGCCCAGCTGCGCGGCGGCGAAGGGCGCCAGCGCGCCCCCCATCCAGCGCACGAAGTTGTAGCCGGCGGACGCCACCGGACGGGGTGAGTCGGACACGCCCATGGCCAGCTCGGTGTAGATCGTGTTGTTGATGCCAAGCAGCGCTCCGGACACCACCACAAGGACCACGACGGCGGGCACCGAGTGGCCGGCGGCCACGCCCAGGCCCACGAGGTCGAGCATCAGCACGGCGAGGGTTCCGGTGAGCACCCGGGTGGCGCCGAAGCGGTTCTGCAGAACCGGTGCCACGAACACCGAGAAAACGGCGACGGCCACGCCCCAGCCGAAGAACACTCCGCCGATGCCGTAGGCATCCATGCCCAGGATGAACGGGGTGAAGGCGAGCACGGTAAAGAAGCCGTAGTTGTAGAAGAGGCCGCTGGCCGCCGTCGTCCGCAGCCCCTTGTGGCCCAGGGCAAGCAGCGGGTCCCGGAGCCGGACCTTCCGCTCGGGCAACGGGGTCTTGGGCAGGAGGGCTACCAGCGCGATGAACGCGGCGGCCATCAGCACGGCTGTTCCAAAGAAGGGGGCGCGCCACTGCCATCCGCCCAGCAGGGCGCCGAGGAGCGGGCCGAGGGAAATTCCCAGGCCAAGGGCGGCCTCATACAGGATGATCGCGGTGCCCGCCCCGCCGCTGGCCACCCCCACGATCACAGCAAGGGCGGTAGCGACGAAGAGGGCGTTGCCCAGGCCCCAGCCCGCGCGGAAGCCGATGAGTTCGCCCACGCTGAGCGAGGTGCCCGACAGCGACGCGAACACCACGATGATCGCGAGCCCGATCAGCAGAGTGCGCTTGCCGCCGATCCGGGAGGAGACGAATCCCGTGATGAGCATGGCGACCGCTGTGACCAGGAAATAGCTCGTGAAGAGCAGCGACACCTGGCTGGGGCTGGCGTCCAGGTTTTTGGCAATGGCGGGCAGAATGGGGTCCACCAGGCCGATGCCCATGAAGGCGAACACCGCCGCCAAGGCCGTGGCCCACACCGCCTTGGGCTGCCTGAGTAACGAGGCCTTTTCAGCCTCGAGGGTTTCTGCTGCCGGCAGTGTCTCTGCGAGCTGGCCTTCCATGGAGTGCACTCCTAATTCTTTGCTGTCCTAGTGCTGAAGGGTGGCGTTGATTTTTTCGATCACGGGCAATGCCGCGGCCAGGGCCTGACGGTCGTTTTCCGTGAGGGAGCTGAGGATCCCAGCCATCACACCGTTGCGTCGTTGGTTGGCGGAGTCGACGGCGGCGCGGCCCTCCACGGTCAGGGTCACCCGCACCGCGCGGGAGTCGTCCGGATCCGGTTCGCGGCGTGCGAGGCCGGCGCGCTCAAGTTTGATGATCTGCTCGGTGGCGCTGGGGACCTTGACGCCGAGATTGCGGGCGATCTCACCCACTCTGACCCCTTCGTCGAGCATCATCTTGAGCGTGCTGAGCTGGGCGGCGGTGAGTTCGCCGTCCGCATCCAGGCGGCGGACCAGGTAGATGCTGTGGCGAAGCGCCTCGCGGAAGTCCTGGGCGAGGGCCAGCAGGGCGGCGTCGGCCGGCTCATTACGGTTCATAATTAGGTAGCCTAACAGTTAGGTCACCTAACAGTCAAAGAAAAAACCCGTGGCGCTATCACTCATGGTCGCCAAGAGCGGCGAATAGGAACCATAAGTGGTAGCGCAACGGGCGGGGACCGGGGGTGCGGTGGCCTGACGGGTTAGACGACCGCCTTGGCGTCCTCGATTATGGCCGAGACACCGGAGAACAGGGGGTGCTCCGGGGTGAGGCCGGTGATCCTCTCGGTGGCCTCGGCGGGAGTGGAGGTTGCCACGATCTGCGCAAGTTCCACCGCCTCGGCATCGGCGGGATCGTTGAAGCGGAGGGCGGAGGCGATTGCTCCCAGCAGGGCCTCGGGAACGATTCCCCGCTCAGCCAGCTCCGCTGCAGGTCCGATGAACCGCTCGTGCCGGCCGAGCTTTCGCAGCGGAGCCCGGCCCACCCGGCTCACGGTGTCCGGCAGATGCGGGTTGGTGAAACGGCCCAGGATCTTCTCGACGTAGGCATCCTGCTCCTCGCGGTTGAACCCGTGCTTGTGGATCAGTAGCTCCTTGGTCTCGTCCAGGACGGCACGCACATCCGCGGCGACGTCCTGGTCTGCCATGGCGTCCGAGATCTTCTCCAGGCCGGCCTCAAAACCGAAATATGCTGCGGCGGCATGGCCCGTGTTCACGGTGAACAGCTTCCGCTCAATGTAGGGTTCCAGGTTGTCCACAAACGTGGCACCCGGGATCACCGGAGCCCGGTCCCCGAACGGCGTCCGGTCGATGACCCACTCGTAAAAGGTTTCCACCGTGACATCCAGGCCCTGGCCCGGCTCCTGGTTGGGCACGATCCGGTCCACTGCCGTATTGGCAAACACGGCGGCCGCCTCGAGCGGGCCGGCGGCCGGATCCCACTGCGCGGCCACTTCATCCCGCAGGATATCCGTGGCGTTGATGGCGTTCTCGCACGCCATCACCTGCAGCGGAGCAAGCCCTTCGGCCCGGGCGGCGATTCCCTTCGCGATCACGGGCGCAACGAACTTCAGGATGTGCGGCCCCACAGCCGTGGTGACGATGTCCGCCGTCGCGATTTCGGCGATAACGTCTGCTTCCTGCGTGGCCGAATTCAGTGCACGGAAGTTATCTACCGTGCGGACCGTGGGGTTTTCCCCCACCTCGTGGACGTTGTAGCTGTCCGCGGCGGCGAGCTGCGATATCAGCTCATCCGCCACGTCAGCAAACACAAGCTCGTAGCCTGCCTGGTGCAGTAGCAGGCCCACAAAGCCGCGGCCGATGTTCCCGGCGCCAAAATGTACAGCTTTCACTAGGAGTTGACCTTCCCGAAGAGAGCCAGAACTTCGTCAACCGTTGTGGCGGCCTCGAGCTGCGCCACCTGGGCCTTGTTGGTGAAGACCTTCGCGATGGAGGACAGGATGTGCAGGTGCTCGTTGTTGACGCCGGCAACGCCCACCACGAACTTGACCTCTTTGCCGTTCCAGTCGATGCCCTCCGGATAGCGCACCACGGAGACGGCGGACTTCATGATGTGGTCCTTCGCCGCGTTGGTGCCGTGCGGGATGGCGAGGTAGCTGCCCATGTAGGTGGACACCGATTCCTCGCGCTCGTGCATGGCGTCCAGGTAGCCGGAGTCGACGGCGCCGCGGTCCAGCAGCAGCTGTCCGGCCTCGTCGATGGCGGCGTCCCGGGTCCGTGCCGAGCCGCTGAGGACCACGCTTTCGGGCACAAGGATGCCGGCGGGGCCAGCTTCCTCCTCTGCTGCGGGAGCGGCGGGAGCGGCGGGAGCCGTGGCTACTCCGGCGCCGGCACTCTCGGATGAGGCAGCGTTGCTGGTCTTCACCAGTTCCACGATCTCGTCATACCGGGGGCTGTTCATGAAGTTGTCCACGGAGACGTGCACCGCGCTGGCGGTGGCAGGCTTGGCCCGTTCGGTCAGGTCCTGGTGGGTGATGACGACGTCGTACGTGTCGCTGAGGTTCGCGATGGCGGAGTTGGTGACCTTGACGTCCGGGAAACCGGCTGCCTTGATCTTGTTTCGCAGGACCGAGGCGCCCATCGCGCTTGAGCCCATGCCGGCATCGCACGCAAAGACGATGTTCCGGACCGGGCCGGCCAGGACGGCCACTCCGCCGGCAGCAGCGCCGGAAGCGGCGCCCCCTCCGGTGAGGACGGAGGAAACCGAGCTCTTCTTGCCTTTCAGGGCCTCCATGCGGGAGGTGGCCTGGCCGAGCTCGTCGCCCTCGGTGTCCTTGCTGGATTTCAGGATGACCGAGGCGATCAGGAACGAGACAGTGGCGGCGAGCACGACGGACAGAGCCACGCCGAAGTAGCTGTCCGAGGCGGTGGCGGCGAACACGGCGATGATGCTGCCCGGGGCCGCCGGAGAGCGCAGGCCGGCGCCGGTGACCACAAGGGTGAAGATACCGGTCATGCCGCCGGCGATCGAGGCCAGGATGATGATCGGCTTCATCAGCACATACGGGAAGTAGATTTCGTGGATGCCGCCGACGAACTGGATCAGGGCCGCGCCGGGGGCGGAGGCCTTGGCCATGCCCTTGCCGAAGATCATGTAGGCCAGGAGGATGCCCACTCCCGGACCCGGGTTGGCCTCCAGCAGGAACAGGATGGACTTGCCCTGCGAAAGTGCCTGCTCGGTGCCCAACGGGGTCAGGATGCCGTGGTTGACGGCGTTGTTCAGGAAGAGCACCTTGGCGGGCTCGATGAAGATGCTGGTAAGGGGCAGCAGTCCGTTATGGACCAGGAACTCGACGACGGCGCTTGCGCCGTTGCTGAACGCCTTCACCACGGGGCCGATCACCAGCATGCCGACGATGCCCATGACGGCTGCGACGATGCCCGCGGTGAAGTTATCGATGAGCATCTCAAAGCCGGGCTTGACCTTGTTTTCCCACAGGCTCTCGAGGTGCTTCATGACCCAGGCCGTGAGCGGGCCCATGATCATGGCGCCGATGAACATGGGAATGTCGGTACCAACGATCACGCCCATGGTGGCCGCCGCGCCCACGACGCCGCCGCGCACCCCATAGACCATCCGGCCGCCGGTGTAGCCGATGAGGAGCGGGAGCAGGAACGTGATCATCGGGCCGACCAGCTTGGCCAGTTCCGTGTTGGGCGTGAACCCTGCGGGGATGAAGAAGGCGGTGATAATGCCCCAGGCAATAAATGCCCCGATGTTGGGCATGATCATTCCGGACAGGAATGTCCCGAACTTTTGGACACCAACCCGCATGCTGGTCCGGGGTTTCGCAACTGTCTCTGTTGCCATGTGATTTCCTAACCGTGAATCCTGCTGCACCGCAGGATGGTTCGATATATCGTCGACTAATTGGTGGAACTGGTAGAGATCCGGTGGAGCCATTCGAGGAATAGTTTGAGTTCCGAGCTGGAAAGCTGATCGGAGTGCGATGCCTGGAGCGCGGCGTTCAAGGCGATAGCCGCCACCACCACGGAAGACTTCCCGGAGTCTTCGATGTCGGCGCCGTTGGCCTGCACCGCGGAAACGGCGAAGATCATGGCGTCGCGGGTCATGGTGGAGAGTTCAAGGTTCCGGTCCGCGACCGGCTCGGCGATCAACATGAGCGTCACGCCAACGTTTGCTGCCAGAATGCTTCTGGCCGCTTCCCGTGGAGGGACATTCAGCTGCCCAGCCACCGCCGCTTTATTCAGCATCTCCTCCATGAGCGCCTCGGCGTCCGCGACGATGGCAGGCCGGCTCTCGGGGCGAATATTGCCAAACATGACCAGGTACAGTTCCGGCTGGTTCAGCCCGAACTGCACGTGGTTGTCCCACATCCGCCGGATATCCTCCAGCGGCTGGCCGGACGGCGCAAAATCGCGTTCGCCCGCCACATATTCCTCAAAACCCGCGGCAACGACGGCGTCGAAGAGCCCTTCCTTGTCACCGAAGTGATGGTAAAGGGTGGGCGCCGAAACTCCCGCCAGCTGCGTGATCTGGCGGGTGGAAACGGGCGCCCCCGCGGAGTTGGCCAGCAATTCGGCTGCCGCACGCAGCAGCCTCATTTTGGGCGGAAGCTGGCCATCGAAACTCATAACCGCTACCCTAGCACCTATAGCAACGCTATATGAAGTGCATCACATACAATTTTTTCAGGCACCGCAACAAGCCGTCGGACGTAGCCGTCGTGGCGGTCTAGGCAAACGCCTAGGCAACAAGGGCGTGGCCTGGTTACCGGCAGAGAATGAGGACCTTCAGTGCAGAACTTCCCAGGAGTTGGCGTCAGCCCCGGCCGCATCATTGGCACCGTTCGCCAGATGCCCAAACCCATCAGCGAACCGCCGGCAGGAGAGCAGTTGCCGGCGGGGACCGCGCCGGAAGACGCCACCGCGGGGCTCAAGGCAGCGGCCCAGGCCGTTTCTGACGAGCTGAAGGCCCGCGCCGCGCACGCCACCGGCGACGGCAAGGCGGTGCTGGAGGCCACCGCGCTCATGGCCACCGACGCCATGCTGATCAAGGGCGCGGCCAAGCTCATTGCCCGCGGCACCTCCAGCCAGCGGGCCATCTGGGAGTCCGGAGCCTCCGTCTCGGAGATGCTGCACAATCTGGGCGGCTACATGGCCGAGCGAGCCACCGACGTGCTGGATGTCCGGGCCCGGATAGTGGCCGAGTTGCGCGGCGTCCCGGCGCCGGGCATCCCCTCATCCCCCGAGCCGTTCGTCCTGGTGGCCGAAGACCTCGCCCCGGCGGACACCGCCACCCTTGACCCCAACAAAATCCTGGCGCTGGTCACCGCTGGCGGCGGGCCCCAGTCCCACACGGCCATCATCGCCCGTTCTCTGGGCCTCCCGGCCGTGGTGGCGGCAGTGGGCGTGGACGAACTGCAGGACGGCACGGAAGTTTACGTGGACGGCGCCGCGGGCATGATCACGGCCAACCCGGACGATTCCATGCGTGCGGCGGCGCAGGCCTGGGCCACCACCGCCTCCCTGCTGGCCGAGTTCAGTGGCAGCGGCGCGACGGCGGACGGCCACCCGGTCCCGCTGCTCGCCAATGTGGGCGGGGCCAAGGACGCGGAGGCGGCAGCCAGGCTCGGCGCCCAGGGCGTGGGGCTTTTCCGCACCGAATTCTGCTTCCTGGAACGGGACAGCGAGCCCACCGTGGAAGAACAGGCCGCCGCCTACAAGGGTGTCTTTGATGCCTTCCCCGGCAAGAAGGTGGTCCTGCGAACGCTCGACGCCGGCGCGGACAAGCCGCTTCCCTTCCTCACCGACTCCACCGAGCCCAATCCTGCCCTGGGCGTCCGCGGTTACCGGACGGACTTCACCACCCCCGGCGTGCTGGAGCGCCAGCTGGAGGCCATCGCCCTGGCCGAGAAACAGTCCGAAGCCGACGTCTGGGTCATGGCTCCCATGATTTCGACGGCGGAGGAGGCCGCCCGCTTCGCCTCCATGTGCGCCGAGGCCGGCATCAAGACCCCCGGCGTCATGGTGGAGGTTCCCTCCGCAGCGCTGACCGCCGAGGCCATCCTGCGCGAAGTTGGCTTCGCCAGCCTGGGGACCAACGACCTGACCCAGTACGCCATGGCAGCGGACCGGCAGCTGGGACCCCTTGCCGCCTTGAACACCCCGTGGCAGCCGGCGGTGCTGCGCCTGGTGGGCCTGACTGTTGAAGGGTCCCGGGCAGAAGGGCACAACAAACCGGTGGGAGTCTGTGGCGAGGCGGCCGCCGATCCCGCCCTCGCAGTCGTGCTGACCGGCCTGGGGGTCTCCACCCTGTCCATGACTGCCCGCTCCCTGGCAGCGGTGGCTGCCGTGCTCAAAACCGTGACGCTGGCCGAGGCGCAGGAGCTGGCCAAGCTGGCCCTGTCCGCTCCCAGCGCCACCGAAGCCCGCGCCTGGGTCCGGGAAAAACTTCCCGTCCTCGACGAACTCGGCCTCTAACAGTCCCTTCGAAATGACCCACTCAGGAGTAACAATGCCCGAACGCACCGCAACCATCGCCAGCCGGTCCGGCCTGCACGCCCGTCCGGCCGCGCTCTTCGCCGAGGCAGCCGGCAACGTCGGGGTTGACGTCACCATCTCCATGCAGGGGGAGCCGGCCGAAGAAGCCCTCGACGCCGCCAGCATCCTCTCGCTGATGACCCTCGGGGCGGCCAAGGGCGATGTTGTTGTGCTCCGGGCCGAGGGAGATGGCGCCGACCAGGCGCTGGAGACCCTGGTCACCCTTCTTGAGACGGACCTCGACGCCGTATAGGCCCCTGGGCGGGCGCCCTGCAGGGGCGCCCGCCCTCCGCCTGGCCCCGCCTCGATGGTGCACCGGCTTCAACCGTGGCCGGGTTCATCCGGGCCGGGCTAGGATTCACACCATGGCATTGAAAGCACCCCGGGTGACGGCCGGGCTTCCTGACGACGAAGCGCTCAAACTCAGGCAGGCCCTCGACGGCAGCCACGACATTACGGTCTTTGTGGACGGCACCGTGCACCGGCTTCCTCCGGTGGCGCGGGACGCCGTCGTCGATCTCCTTGGCCGCTTCAGCCGCGGGGAGGCGGTGACCGTCAGCAGTGTCGAGGAGATGCTCACCACCTCGCAGGCCGCGGAGCTTGCCGGGATCTCGCACACCTACCTGCGGAACATGACGGACCGCGGCGAAATCCCCGTGGAATACCGCGGCACGCACCGGCGCATCCCCCTCGCCGCCATCATGGGCTGGCTGGAGACCCAAAAGAAGTCCAAAGCCGCTGCGCAGGCCCGCGGAACGGCGGCTGAGGGAACCGGACCCATCGAAGAGGGCACGGCCGAAGACTCCGGCCACTGAGATCCCGCCTGGGGTTCCAACCTGCTCGCCTCCGGCTGGTTTTACGACCGGGTTTTGTGGCGGGAGATTTCACCCGGGTGTCGGGTTTGTGAAGCAGTGATAAGGATCAAGCAACGATCCCGGCCTACCGCCAAAAGCCGCTAAACCCCGGGGTTACCCTTTATTTGTGGGTAAGTTCAGAGGGTGGCATATCGTGGCAGGCATCGCCGCCATGGTGTTGACTGCCTGCCTCGGAACGGCCATGGGGCTGAACAACACAGCAGCATTTATGGCCAGTTGTGTGTCGTTTGTCGCCGTCTCCAAGGGGATGGACAGCTATTTGGCGAGACGACGGCGCGACGTGGACCTGCGCCCCAGTGAACGAAACCCGGATCCGCGTGGCGCCGGCCGCGGCCCGTGGGAGGACTCCGCCATGGCTGTCGAATCGGACAACAGGGAGAGCGACGGCGGCGCCTGAGGCGCACGCGCCCAAACCTCGGACCGGCCCCATTAACGGTTTCTTGCCTGCCGGATCCTCGGCCGGCTAGATCCTTGGCCGGTTGGCCCAGCGCCGCGCCTTGAGCGCGGCGTGGAGTTCCAGGCGCACCATTCCCCGAAGGGGATCGACGCCCAGCAACTGCCGGATGCGCCCCAGCCGGTTGTAGATGCTGCTTCGGTGAAGGTGCAAACGCGTGGCAACGTCCTGCACGGAGCCGTCATTGTCGTACAGCAGTTCGAGCACAGGAAGCAGCTCTCCGTTACGGTCGTGGTCCTCCAGCATCCGGAAGTACACAGAGCCCGCATCTGCCCATGCCCCGGCGCCGCCGCCGGCCGAGTCGAGCAGCTGATACACACCGGTGGACCGGCAGTCCACTAGTTCACCCAGCTGCTGATCCACCGCGGCGGCCTGTGCGGCCTGCTTGGACTGGCGGTAGGCGTCCGCAAGCTCACGGGGTTTCGCGAACCCCTCGCTGGTCCCGAGGATGATCCGGGTGACCTCCCGGCCGGCACGCTTGGCAAGTTCCAACTGGTAATGCACCAACACCTGGGCGTGGGCGGCGCGCCCACTGGATTCGCGGAACAACACCACGGCATGGGTTTCGGTTCCGGCGCTGAAAAGAGCAGCGTCCACGCCAACGGTGGCCTGCAGGGCGGCCGCGCGGTGAATCAGTGTGGACGCTATCGGGTCCGAGGCCTCCGCCCAGCCGTCCGCGTCCAGGACCGTCACCAGCTGCCACGGGCCGCGGCCCTGCACTTCCTTCCAGCCGGCCACGGCGGCAACGGCGTTGGCCTCGCCACGGCACGCATTCAGGAACTCCTGCTCCCGCCGGCGCCTGAACTCCGATTCGGCCGTGTTGGACTCGAGGAGCAGGCCGGACAGCACTTCCAGCTCCTCCCGGACGCCAGGAAGCTGGGTGAGGATCGTCGTGGCGCTCTGATCTTCAAGGTCCTGCTGCACCCAGAGGTAGCCCACGCGGAAGCCGCGCACCAGCAGCGGCACGCAGACACGGCCCAGCATGCCCAGCTCCTCGTTCGCCGGCACAACCACGGGACGTACTGCGGTGGCAATACCGTGGGACAACTGCCATGCCTTGACGTCCACCGGGACGCGCTTGCTGAGGAGAAAATTGACCCTCACCCTGTCCGCGTGCGACTGGTTGGAGCTGTACGCGAGCAGCACGCCGTCCAGATCCTCCAGCGAAAGACCCCGGCCAAGCTTCAAGGCCACACGCTCAACGAGTTGTTCCACGTCCTGCTGCTGCATGCTGCCAACACTACTGCCCGGAAGGGTGTGGACGTGAACGGACAGCAGGCGACACCTGACGTTGCGCGGCTCGACAGATGTCTAGTCAGAGAAATCAAAAACCCCGGAAATTCGGGGAACTCCCCCGGGCCGGACGGCCGCAATGTGTCAGCTGCCTCACAACCGGATTTATTCTGGAACTACGAGTTTTCCGCACACCCGGCCCATGAGGCCACCAACGATGGAGCCCAGAAAATGATCATCGGCGTCCCCAAAGAGATCAAGAACAACGAATTCCGCGTAGCAATCACGGCCGCCGGAGTCCACGAGTTCCTCACCCACGGCCACACCGTGCTGGTGGAGCGCGGCGCAGGCCTCGGCTCCGGCATCACGGACGAGGAATACGCCATCGCAGGCGCCGAGATCGTGGCAGAGGCCGACGACGTCTGGGCACGCGCCGATATGGTCATGAAGGTCAAGGAACCCATCAAGTCCGAGTACCACCGCTTCCGCAAGGGCCTGATCCTCTTCACCTACCTGCACCTCGCCGCCGAGCCCGAACTGACCCACGAGCTCATCAACTCCGGCGTCACCGCGATCGCCTACGAGACCGTGCAGGAAGGCCGCACGCTGCCGCTGCTGGCCCCGATGTCCGAGGTTGCCGGCCGCCTGTCCGTTCAGGTCGGCGCCACGTCCCTCATGGCTCCGGCCGGCGGCAAGGGCGTGCTGCTTGGCGGCGTTCCCGGCGTCCGCCCGGCCAAGGTGGTTGTCCTGGGCGCCGGCGTTGCCGGCACCAACGCCGCGGCCATGGCCCTGGGCCTCGGCGCGGATGTCACCATCCTGGACATCAACATCAACCGCCTCCGCGAGCTCGACGCCCAGTACCAGGGCCGACTGAAGACGGTCGCGTCGAACAAGTACGAGATTGAGAAGTCCGTGGTGGACGCGGACCTGGTGATCGGCTCGGTGCTGATCCCCGGCGCCAAGGCACCGAAGCTCGTTACAAACGAGCTCGTGTCCCGGATGAAGCCCGGATCGGTACTGGTGGACATCGCCGTGGACCAGGGCGGCTGCTTCGAGGACACCCACCCCACCACGCACCAGGAACCCACGTACAAGGTTCACAACACGATCTTCTACTGCGTGGCGAACATGCCCGGCGCCGTGCCGAACACCTCCACCTACGCGCTGACCAACGTCACCCTTCGCTACGGCGTGGCATTGGCCAATAATGGCGTCAAAGCCGCGTTCGAGCGCGATGCCGCACTGGCATCAGGGCTCAACATCGCCGCCGGCCATGTGGCGCACCACTCGGTGTCCGAGGCACACAACCTGCCGCTCGTAGCGGACTGGCACGAACTGGTCTCCGCGTAACCCCCAGTTCGTCGTTCAGCGCAGTCTTGGTTAGGCCCTCTCCGAGGCCAGTTCCCGTGCTTTTTCTATTAATGTGAGGACGTGGGTCGGCCCTGCCGGATCTACCGGCAGCGGCAGGGCCGAGCCCGCGCCGCCGTCGTTGATCTTCTCCGCGAGGATCCGGTAGAACTCCGGGTAGGCGCCGCGTTCGGTGGGCAGCCGGTCAAGGTGTCCGTCCCGGCCCAGCAGCCCGGCCCAGTCGCGGTCCTCGACGCCGTATTCCGCGTCCAGGGGGCTGCCCCCGGCCGCGAGGTACGGCTCCTGGGGGTCCACGCCGTGCTTTGTGTAGCCGCCCTCAGTTCCCAGCAGGCGGTACCGCGGGCCCTGCTGGGGGCAGAGCATGTTCATCCAAAGGTGGCTGAGGACGCCCGACTCGTGCCGCAGGACCAGGAAAACGTCGTCGTCCACGTGTTCGCCAGGGCGGCGGGACTCCAGTTCGGCGTGGACCACTTCCGCCGGACCGAAGAGCTGCAGGGCCTGGTCCAGGAGATGGGTGCCGAGGTCGAAAAGCACCCCGCCGCCGCTGCTGGCAGTCGCCTCCGCCTTCCAGGCTTTCGACACTTCGGGGGAGAACCGCTCAAACCGCGACTCGAACCGGCTCACGGCACCCAGGGCGCCGGTGGCCAGCAGTGCCTTAACGGTCAGGTAGTCGCCGTCCCAGCGCCGGTTCTGGAAGACGGTGAGGACCCGGTCCAGGCGCGCTGCCAGCTCCATCAACTCCCGGCCTTCTGCGCTGCGCACCGTGAACGGCTTGTCGACGACAACGTCCAGCCCCGCCTCCAGCGCGGCTTTCGCCAGCGGGTAGTGAGTGGCTGGCGGCGTTCCCAGGACCAGCAGGTCAAGCTCGCCGGCCAGCGCCAGGATGCCGGCCGGGGTGCCCACCACCCGGACCCCGGGATAACTGCCGCTTGCCGCCGACTGCCGACCGGCATCGGATGTCGAAACGACCTCCAGGGAGTAAGCCGGGTTGGCGGCGATCAGGGGCGCATGGAACACGCTGCCGGACAGCCCGAAGCCGGCTACTGCGGTACGGATGCTCATGATGCCAACGCTACGCCTTCCCCGGATCGACGGGCCGTTTCAGCGGTTGTATCAGCACTTCGTCCCCGGCGGCGCACCGCGGGTCCCCACAACAGGTAACCCGGGTGACAAGTTCACGCCAGGACTCCACGAGCCGCTCAGGCGCCACATTGTGGACCTGCAGGGCGTTGAGGAGGCGCTCGGGATCGAGGGTGGCGCTGAGCGAGGTCGCCATCAGCCACGGATCAGCGTTCACGCCTGCGGCGCGGAGAAGCATTTCGAGGTGCCGTTGCCCCAGGACCGCGGCCGGCACGTCGAATTTGTTGTGGGCCGACACGTCGGCAGCCCGCGCAAGCTCGCCAAACTCCTGCACATATGCGATCCGCTCGGCACCAAAGGCGATGAGCCGCTCCACGGGAGGCGCCCCCGGCCCGAGCGGGGGCGGTCCAAACATAAAACGAGACTGAAATGCGGCCTCGGAATCGCTGAGGAGCGTCATCATAAGCCCCGCCCGGCTGCCGAACCGCCGGAAAACCGTTCCCTTGCCAACACCCGCACGCTCCGCCAAGCGGTCCATCGTGAGCGCATCCGCGCCACATTCCTCGATCAGCTGACGGGCAGCGCGGAGAAGCAGCTCGCGGTTCCGCGCGGCGTCGCTGCGTTCAGGGTCCGGGCCACGAGGGGATCCTGCGCCGACTGGGATGAGGGTCACAAGAAATATTCTAGACCGGGGAATAACATGCGGACCGTAGTCCGTTTAGCATGGGTGAAGGCCCCAAACAGCCTCCACGATCATCCAGCCGCTGGATCCCGCGGCCCGATACCAGGAGTTCAAATGTCCAAGAGCACCGTTCTCGCCCTCGTCGGTAGCCTCCGCGCCGATTCCCACAACAGGAAGCTGGCCGAGGCCATTCAGCTGAATGCGCCTGCCGAAGTTGATGTTGTGATCCACGAAAGCCTCGGCAACGTCCCGTTCTACAACGAGGACATCGACGTCGAAGGTCAGGTCCCCGCCGCAGCCGCAGCCCTGCGCGCTGCCGCCAACGACGCCGACACGCTGCTGCTCGTCACGCCCGAGCACAACGGCACCGTACCCGCCTCGCTCAAGAACGCGATCGACTGGCTGTCCCGGCCCTATGGTGCCGGTGCCCTCAGCGGCAAGCCGACCGCAGTCGTCGGCACCGCATTCGGCCAGTACGGCGGCGTCTGGGCACAGGACGAGGCGCGCAAAGCCGTTGGCATCGCCGGCGCCCAGGTCCTCGAGGAGGTCAAGCTGGCCGTCCCTGCTTCCATGATCCGCTTCGCTGAGGTTCACCCGAAGGATGACGCCGAGGTTGTCGAGCAGATCAAGGGCATCTTTGACGCCCTGGCAGAGGCAAAGGCCGCTCCGGCCGCAGCCTGATCCGGACCGCAGTCAACACCCCCGGCGCACAATGCCGGGGGTGTTTGGCTGCCCGCCGCAGTTCGGCCAGCCGCACGGGAAACGCCGTCACCGATCCGTGACGGAGCTGACGCAGAACCGTCACCCAATCCATATTCCACATAACGGGGCACCGCCGTAACGTGGATACGGGGGACGGACTGGAGCTGGAAGTGCGGTGCCTCATGAAGTTCACGCCGGGTGCCCGGGCGGCCGTCATCGCCGCGTTCCTGGCCTTTCCGCTGTGCTTGGCATCCTGCGCAGGGACCACGGCGGAGGACGCCGGAACCCTCGCCAACTCCGGCGTCGCGGCCGGGGTGTCGCCGACGGGACTACCTCAGCCTCAACCTCTCCCCCTTCCCGAGGCAGCGCCCGGCGTCGCCCGGAGTGCCCTGGCGCAGTCCGCCGCCGGTTCTGCCACGCCGGGCGCCGGCACCACCGCACCTGCCGGCGCCTCGACCGGCGCCGCGGCCCCCCGCCGCGCAGAAGCCACCGGCGGAAGCAGCGCGTCAGCGGACCTCAGCGCAACGCCTGAAAATTGGGCGCAAGCCGAGACATTGCCGAACGCACAGGCCGGCGGCAACTTCGCCGGACAGACGGGCAGGCCGGCCAACGGGACGCCGGTTTACTTCGTGGCAGTGGACGACGGCGGCAGCAGCGGAGTGAGATTCGGCTGCAACGACAGCCTTGTTGCCATCTACCGCGCACCTGCAGCCGGCGATGAGCCGCTCCAAACCTCCTTCAGCATTCTCTTTAGCCACACGCAAGGCCCCGCCGGACTCTATAACTCCCTCGCGGACTCCACGCTGTCCTTCGTCTCCGGCTATTTCGACGGCACCACGGTCGTGGTGAATCTGACCGGCGACTTCCAGCTCCGTGGCGAATGCGATGTCCCCAGGGTGGAGGCACAGCTCACCCACACAGCGGTGGCGGCTGTTGGGGCGGCCCGTACGGAGATCTATGTGGACGGGCGCCCGTTGACCGCGGCTCTCGGCCTGCCGTAGCACCCGCAGAAGGATCTCTCAGAAAACAAACGTTTTCCTGAGAGCAACATGGGCTGTATCCTGTCACTGTGACCCACGAAACACTTGATGCCGCAGCGGAGCTGCTGCCGGCCGAAGCTATTGACGCCATCGAACGAGCGGCCACGTCCGCCCACCGCCACGAGGAACTCTTCTCGGAGCGCGCAGCCAACATCAAGCAGTCCGCCGTCCGCGACGTCTTCGACATTTCCATGCGGCCGGGCCTGGTCTCACTGGCGGGGGGAAGCCCCTACCTGCAGTCACTCCCACTGGAACGGCTCGGACAGACCGCGGCCAGGATCATCTCCGAGCAGGGCCTGACCGCCCTGCAGTATGGCGGAGGACAAGGAACGGAGGAACTCCGGACCCAAATCTGCGAGGTGATGGCAGCCGAGGGAATCCGAGACGCGCTGGCCCGGAACGTGGTGATAACTGCTGGCTCACAGTCAGCCCAGGACGTTGCCACCAAGGTCTTCTGCAACCCAGGGGACGTCGTCCTGGTGGAGGACCCGACCTACGTGGGCGCACTGAACACCTTCGAGGCCTATCAGGTGGAAGTGGCTGCCGTGGCCATGGACGAGCACGGACTCGTTCCGGACCTCCTGGAAGCCCGCATAGCCGCCCTGCAAACTGCGGGAAAGAACATCAAGTTCCTCTACACCATCCCCAATTTCAACAACCCCTCCGGCATTACCCTGGCTGAAGAACGCCGGCAGCGGGTGGTAGATATATGCCGCCGCGCGAATATTTTGATACTTGAAGACAACCCTTACGGACTCCTTCGGTTCCACGGAAAACCCCTGGCTCCGCTGAGGGCGTCGAACCCTGATGACGTTATCTATATGGGGTCCTTCTCCAAGATCTTCGCACCCGGCCTCCGGATCGGGTGGGCCCTGGTCCCGGCGCATCTGCAGCGCCGCTACTACCTGGCGTCCGAAGCGGTGACGCTGTGCCCGCCCACGCTGAACCAGATGCTCGTCTCCGCCTACCTGCGCGACTATGACTGGCGGGGCCAGATCGAAACGTACCGTGGCCTGTACAGGGAGCGGTGCGATGCGATGCTTGCCGCCCTGGAGGAATACATGCCGGAAGGACTGAGCTGGACACGGCCCGAGGGCGGCTTCTTCATCTGGGTCACTCTTCCAGACGGAGTGGATACGTACCCGCTACTGCAAAAGGCGATCGACGCCGGCGTGGTCTTCATTCCGGGGGCCGCCTTCACGCATTCGGATCTCCCGTCGAACAAAATCCGGCTGGCCTTCAGCGCTGTCCCGCCGGAGTCCATCCGTGAAGGCGTCCGGCGGCTGGCACCGGTTCTTCGGGAAGCCATCGCGTCCCTGTAGCCTGAAGCATCGTTGATACTTGGTTTGGAAGTCCGTTGAACCTGAGGAGCATGACTATGACCGGAATTATTGTTGTCGGCGTTGACGGCAGCGAGACCGCCTTGAGGGCCGCGCACACGGCGCGGGACCTGGCAGCCTCCCTCGGAGCAACCCTTCACGTGGTCAGCGCGTTCGACAGTGACAGGACCGAGGTCTTCGGCAGCGGCAGTGATCAATGGATTGTTTCCGACGCCGGCGACGCCGAGAAGGTCGCCAAAAGCGTGGCGGACAGCCTAAGCGCCGCCGGCACAAACGTCACCTACGCCGCCGCCCGCGGAAAACCCGCGGAGGCACTGATCAAGGAAGCCGAGCGCACGGGCGCCCGGATGATCGTGGTGGGAAACCGGCGTATGCGCGGGCTTGGCCGGGTGCTGGGGAGCGTTGCGAACACCGTCGCCCACAGTGCTCCCTGCGACGTCTACATTGCCAAGACGGACGTCGTCGACTAGCAGGCGAGGGCCAACGCAGCAGTTGGCGGCCAGGCCCGCGGCCGAGGCGAAAGCCACCGCGAGGGAACGCTAGGGGGTGGCAGCTGGCTCGGCCGTCTTCAGCAAGCGGCGCAGGATCTTGCCGGAGGACGACTTGGGGATGGCCTCGAGGAACGCCACCCGCCGGAGCTTTTTGAACGGGGCCACCCTCGCCGCCACAAAGTCCGCCACCGCAGCCCCGTCAAGGGCTGCCCCGGCCTCCCCCGGCTGCCGCACCACGAACGCCATGGGCACCTCCTGGCCGTCGGCGTCGCTCGTTCCAATCACAGCTGCGTCGGCGATCCCGGGGTGCGTGAGCAGCAGGGCTTCGAGTTCGGCGGGGGCAATTTGATACCCCTTGTACTTAATGAGCTCTTTGAGCCGATCCACGATTGTCACCACACCGTCGGCCCGGACGGTAGCTACGTCGCCGGTGTGCAGGAATCCGTCCCGGTCAAGGGTGTCCGCGGTCTCCTCAGGCCGGTTCAGGTACCCCAGCATCACATTCGGGCCGCGACACAGCAGATGGCCGGGCGGGCTGGTTCCCTCCGCCGGAACCCCGATCTCCTCGCCCGTGGCGGGGTCCACCAGGCGGCACTCCATGTTCGGAACGGTGAATCCTACCGAGCTAACGGGAACGTCCGAGGCATCCTGCGGAATGAGGTGGGACACCGGGCTCATTTCGGTCATCCCGTAGCCCTGCAGCACCCGGCAGTTGAGGCGTTCGGCGAGCGTGGCCCCGAGTTCGCCGTCGAGGGGAGCCGCCCCGGACAGGGTCGTGTGCACTGTGCTGAGATCGTACTCCGCCACGAGCGGGTGCTTGGATAGGGCCACCGCCACCGGCGGGGCGATGAACAGATAGCTGCATTTGTGATCCTGGATCATGCGCAAGAACTCCCCCAGGTCGAACCGGGGGATGGTAACCAGGCAGGCACGTTCGCGCAGCGCCAGGTTCAGCAGGACAGTCAAGCCGTAGATGTGGAAGAACGGCAGCAACGCCAGGAGCCGGTCTTCAGGGCGGACATTCAACAAGCCCCTGGACTGTTCCACGTTCGCCACCAGGTTGCGGTGGCTCAGCCGCACCCCCTTCGGGCGGCCGGTGGTTCCGGATGAATAGGGCAGCACCGCCACGTGGGTGGCCGGATCGAACGTGACGTGCGGAGCGGGAGCGCCCGCAGCCAGCAGGTCCCGCAGCGATGGATGGCCCGGGGCGCCGTCGAGCACCACGAGGTGCTCTGCCGGAATTCCGGTTCGCGCCGCGGCATCTTCGGCTGCGGGGAGCAGGGCGGAAACCGTGAAGAGCCAGGTGGCGCCCGCGTCCCGGAGCTGGTGCTCCAGTTCATCGGCGGTGTAAAGCGAATTGACGGTGGTGATCGTGGCGCCTGCCCGGAGGAGTCCGTGGAAAACGGCGGCAAAGGCCGGAACGTTGGGGCAGAGCATGGCCGCCACCCCGTTCGGGCCCAGCCCCTGCGCGGCAACTGCACCCGCCACCGCGTTGATCTGCTGCAGCAGCTGCCGGTAGCTGGTCTCCGCCCCGCTGGTTCCGTCCACGATGGCGGTCCGGTCGAGGTGGGCCTCGTCGAGTCCGCCAAAGAGGTAGTCGTAAATGCTCAGTGCCGGAATCTCCACGTCCGGGAAGGGGCTCGAGAACACGCACATCTCCTTTGATCCGCGCCCGCCGGAGTCGGCGGCAGCTGGTGCCACTCTAATGCGGGGTGTCAAGAGGCGCGGCCCGGGACTTGACCCTGATCACGCCTCCTGGTGGGCGTTCTCACCCGGTTTTCGCCCGGATGAGAGCCGCTGCGGCGGTAAAATTGTAGATGCCCCCGATGGAGCGGACGTCCGGAAATCAACCAACTCAGGGGAACATCTTGCTCACGCTTCAGCGCCGCCAACTGGTCGGCCACGACATCCTTCTCGCCCGCCACGGCAACCACATCAGCTCCATGCGGGTGGACCGTGCCCGGAATTGCGTCATCGCCCTTCTGGACGACGGCTCTGTGGACAGCGCGCCCAACCTGATCATGCCCGGACTGAACCTGCCGGATACTTTCCGGAGCATCATGCGCGAAGACTGGAAGTTTTTCGCCATCGTTTCAGCGAGCGTGGCGGCATTTGCCACGACCATGATCGGCGCCACCTACGCGCTTGCGGGTATGGCCGGAAACCCCGCACTGGCGCAGATGCTCTCCTCCGTGCCGGCATACTGACCCGTGCTCGGAGCTGGCCGCGGCATGGCCACGGCCGACTGCAAGCGGACAGGACATAGAGAGAACTGAGCATAATAAAGAAACCCTGCCGCTGAGATGCTCAGCAGCAGGGTTCTTTCGCGTCGGGGGTCAGCCCGGCTGGAGAGTCCGCTAATCCAGCAGCAGTGCCGGCTCCTCCAGAATGGCCGCCACGTCGGCCATAAAGCGCGCCGAGAGGTCACCATCCACCACGCGGTGGTCGAAGGACCCGCCGAGCGTGGTGATCCAGCGTGGAATGACCTCTCCATCCAGCACCCAGGGTTTCTGCTTGATGGTGCCGAAGGCGACGATGGCCACTTCGCCCGGGTTGATGATGGGGGTCCCGGTATCGATCCCCAGGGCACCGATATTGGTGACCGTCAGGGTTCCTTCCCGCATTTGCGCCGGCTGCGTCTTTCCGGCGCGGGCAGTGGTGGCCAGATCGTTGAGGGCGAGCGCAAGTTCCTTGAGGGAGAGGTCCTGGGCGTTCTTGATATTGGGCACCATCAGCCCGCGCGGAGTGGCCGCGGCGATACCCAGGTTCATAAAGTGCTTGACATGAATCTCGGCGGACCCGTCGGGGCCGTCCACCCAGGTGGCGTTGACGCTGGGGTTGCGCGCGGCGGCCCAGATGACCGCCTTGGCAAGGATCAGGAGGGGTGAAACCTTGATGCCCTCGAAGTCACGCGAGACCTTGAGCCGCTTGACGAATTCCATGGTCCGGCTAGCATCCACGTCCACGAAGATGCTCACATGCGGAGCGGCAAACGCGGACTCCACCATGGCCTTCGCCGTCGCCTTGCGGACGCCCTTGACCGGGATCCGCTCGATGCGCTGCTCCTGCGGGCGGCCCGACTTCCCCCAGAACGTATCGGCCTTGTCCACCTCCGCGTCGCGCTGCGCCTGGTAGCTGACCAGATCCTCGCGGGTCACTTCACCGCGGGCGCCGGTGGGAACCACGTCCGCCAGATCGATGCCAAGATCCCGGGCAATCTTTCGCACCGGAGGCTTGGCCAGCACCCTGTTTACGAGTCCGCTGATGGCACCGCCAAACGTGGGCCGCTCGCTGCCCGCATCCGCGGCGGAGCCGGCACCGGCGCTGATCCAGATGCCCTGGCTTTCCACCGGTTCGACCAGGGGCGCCGGGGCCGCAGCAGCAGCCGGGGCCGGGGCAGAAACAGTCCTGATCGCCGTCGGGGCCGCGGGGGCTGAAACGGTCGCGACGGCGGGGGCCGCCTTGCGCGGGCGCCGCTTGACGGCGTCGGCCTTGGGTCCCGAACCCACCAGCGGACCGCCCGGGGGACGGCCTGAGTCATCCGCCGGACGAGCTGTCGAGTCACCCTTTGCGGGGGTAGGGGCTTCGCTGGTGTCGTCGGCGGCAAGCGTGCCGTACATGGGCGCGGCGGCCGTGGTGGCGGGTACGGGGGCACGGACAGTTTCGGATAATGCCGCGGGGGGCACGGCTGGCGCGGGAACGTCAGCCGGTGTGGGCTCGCCGGAAACGGCGTCCGAGACACTGATGATCGGGGTGCCCACCTCGACGGTGATGCCCTCCTGCACCAGCAGCTCCGTTACCGTGCCCGCGAACGGGGACGGCAGTTCCACCAGCGACTTCGCCGTTTCGATCTCGCAAATGACGTCGTTGACAGCCACGGTGTCACCGGGCTTGACCTTCCAGGAGACTATTTCGGCCTCGGTCAATCCTTCGCCAACGTCAGGGAGGTTGAACTTATTGAGCGTCATGGGGTCCTCGGTTTCGGAAAGCTCAGGCGGCAGAGCGGCAGAGGTGCCGGTCAGCATGCCGCGGCAGATCAGCAGGCAACGAAAGGTCAGTAGGCAAAGGAACGATCCAGCGCCTCAAGGATGCGATCGATGTCCGGCAGGTAATCCTCTTCCACCTTGGCCACCGGGTACGGCATGTGGAAGCCGCCCACGCGAATCACTGGAGCTTCGAGGGAATGGAAGGCCCGCTCGCTGATCCGGGCCGCGATTTCTCCGCCGATGCCGCCAAATGTGGGTGCCTCGTGGGCAACCACCAGGCGGCCCGTCTTTTTGACGGAGTCCGTGACCGTGTCGAAGTCGATCGGCGAAATGGAGCGCAGGTCAATAACCTCGATGCTATGGCCATCCTCCGCAGCGGCGTTCGCGGCGGCCAGCGCAACAGGGACCAGTGGCCCATAGACCACCACGGTGGCGTCGGCGCCCTCGCGGACAACGTGGGCCTTAAACGGGTCATCGGCAAGACCTGCCGATTCAGTGTCCACCTCGCCCTTGAGCCAGTAGCGGCGTTTAGGCTCGAACACGATGACGGGGTCCTGGCACTCAACGGCCTGCCGGGTCATCCAGTAGGCGTCGTGCGGATTGGAGGGCGTGATGATGCGCAGGCCTGCCGTGTGGGCAAACAAAGCCTCGGGGGACTCGGAGTGGTGCTCAATTGAGCCGATGCCGCCGCCGTACGGGATGCGGACGACCACAGGCACAGTGAGGTTGCCGTTGCTCCGTGAGTGCATTTTGGCCAACTGGGTGGTGATCTGATTGAAGCCGGGAAACACAAAGCCGTCGAACTGGATCTCACACACGGGGAGGTAGCCACGCAGTGAAAGGCCGATGGCGGTGCCGATGATGCCGGACTCCGCGAGGGGTGTGTCCACAACCCGGTCGGCGCCGAACTCGGCTATCAGGCCGTCAGTGACCCGGTACACCCCGCCGAGCGGTCCGATGTCCTCGCCCATGAGCAGCGTCTTGGGGTTGTTTCTGAGGGTGGCCCGGAGGCCTTCGTTAATGGCCTTGGCGATGGTCATTGTGGTCATCGGTTGCCTGCCTCGTCTTCTGCCTCGCCGGCAAATCCTGCGCTGTATTCCTCGAACCAGGCCAACTCCTCGGCCACGAGCGGGTGCGCCTCAACGTAGGTATTGGCGAAAGCGCTCCGGATGTCCGGCGTTTCGAGATCGTACGTGGTCTTGCGGACGTAGGCGGCGAGCTCGTCGCCGTCGGCCTTAACCTCGGCAAAAAACTCGTCGTCAGCCAGCCCCTCGGCGCGGAGGTACTTCTCCAGCCGCTCCAGTGGATCCTTGGCCCGCCACATTGCCTCTTCGGAGGACTCGCGGTACTTGGTGGGGTCGTCGGCGGTGGTGTGCGCCCCGACGCGGTAGGTGAACGCCTCGATCAGCACGGGGCCGTTGCCCTGGCGTGCGTGCTCCAGCGCCCATTCGGTGACGGCGTGCACGGCAATGACGTCGTTTCCGTCAACCCGAATGCCAGGGAAACCGTATCCCTTCGCGCGGTTGGACAGCGGGATGCGTGTCTGCACGGCCGTCGGCACGGAAATGGCCCAGTGGTTGTTCTGGCAAAAGAACACCACGGGAGCGTTGTACGAGGAGGCGAACACCATGGACTCGTGGACGTCGCCTTCCGAGCTGGCCCCGTCGCCAAAGTACACAACGACCGCGGCCTTGGGCTCGGGTTCCTGGCCTGCCGTCTCTCCGGCTGCCGCGGCGGCCTCGGCCAGCCGCTGGTCGCGCTGGATGCCCATCGCATAACCCACCGCATGCGGGGTCTGGGCGGCAAGGACCAGGGTATAAAGGTGGAAATTGGTGTCCTTGGGATTCCAGCCTCCGTTGGACACGCCGCGGAACTGACGGAGGAGTTCCGCGAGGTCAACGTTGCGGGTCAGCGCCACGCCGTGCTCCCGGTACGTGGGAAAAATGTAGTCCTGCGGCTGGCTCGCCCTTCCGGAGCCTATTTGCGCGGCCTCCTGGCCGGTCAGCGGAACCCAGAGGGCAAGTTGGCCCTGGCGCTGAAGCGCCGTGGCTTCCTGGTCGAACCGCCGGATCGCCGCCATATCCGCATAGAAGCCACGCAGCTTCGCGGCATCAAGCCGATTGGCGTATTCGGAGAAGACGGTGTCCTCGCCCAGGCGCCCGTCGGGTCCGAGGAGTTGCACCATCTGGGCCGCGGGCTCGCCCAGAGCAGCTTCGGCTTCCGCCTCGAGCTGATCGTCTACCGCTGATCCGTCGAACTCGGTAGCGGGCAGATGTGTGGCGCCCATACCGTCTCCTTGCCTGCCGCAAATGAATGCGTCGCAATAATCGCTGGGATATATGCCGACAGTGGAATACATTCCAGATTCGGCATATATTTTGGCTTACTGCCCCTTACTTTATCGGCAGTAAGGGGCGCGGGGGCTTCATGTTAAGCGCTAGGAACGCCGTGGCGGCTTTGTATAGTTCGCACAGAGTTCCAAGAAACGGGTGTTCGCTTCCGGCTCACCGATACTCACCCGGACACCCTCCTCTCCGAACGCCCTGACCGACAAGGCGTGTTCGCCCGCGAGAGCCGCGAATTCCGAGCTATTTTCACCCAGGTTGAGCCATACAAAGTTGCCCTGTGCGTCAGGAACAAACCACCCCAGTTCCTTGAGCCCGGCAGTCACACGCTGACGTTCGTCCACCAGGCTTTGTACCCTTTCTACAACCTGGTCATAGTGCTGAAGTGAAGTTACCGCAGCTTTTTCGGCAATCTGGGAGACCGAGAACGGCGTGGCGGCCACTCTGAGGTGCTGGGTCAGTTCGGGATTGGACACGCTGTACCCTACGCGGAGGCCCGCGAGGCCATGCGCCTTGGAGAAGGTCCGGAGCACCACGACGTTGGGGTATTTGCGGTACATGGCAATGCCGTCCACCGCGTCTTCAGCGCGGACGAACTCCTGGTAGGCCTCGTCGATCACCACCACCACGTCCGCAGGGACGGACTTGATGAAGCTCTCTGTTTCCCGCGTGGCAAGGATAGGACCAGTGGGATTGTTGGGCGTACACAACAAGATCACCTTGGTCCGCGCTGTCACTGCGGCGGCCATGGCCTCCAGGTCATGCCGCCCGTCCGCCGTCAGCGGGATCCTTACACTCTCAGCCCCGGCGAGGCCGACGCAGATGGGGTACGCCTCGAACGAACGCCAGGCATAGATGACCTCATCGGCTTTGCCGTCGTCGTTCTGCCCGGCAAAAGTGGCCAGCAACTGGTTGAGTGCGCCAAGGCTGCCGGCCCCGGCGACGACGTCTTCGGCCGGAACATCCAGGAACTCCGCCAAGGCGGTCCGGAGCCTGGTGCTAAGCGGGTCCGGGTAGCGGTTGAAGTCCGTCTGCGCCGCAATTGCCTGCAACACTGCAGGGATGGGCGGCAGCGGGTTCTCATTGGAGGAAAGCTTGTAGCTCGTCAGGCCCTCGACGACGGCGGGAGGCTTGCCCGCCGCATAACGGGGAAGCCGGTCAACAACGGGCCGCGGTCTGATTCCCCCGGCGGCGTTCTCTGATGAAGTCATGTGAACTAGCCTACTTCTCCGTGCCTGCCGCTTTCCTCCGCGGTGTGAAAGCATTAGCCATGCTTTCTTTCATCGTGCGGGTGGTCATTAATGGACTGGCTCTCTGGATCGCCAACTGGATCCTTCCGGGACTGGACATTACTACCACGGCCGCCACGGACGCGGTGGCTAAAAGCGGGGTGACGCAGGGCGTTGACCCTCTGGGCATTGTTCTGGCCTACCTGTTCATCGGGTTGATCTTTGGTCTGGTCAACGCCCTCGTGAAGCCGATCGTCAGCCTGCTGTCCCTGCCGATCACCATCCTCACGCTCGGGTTGTTCACCATCGTCATCAACGCGGCCATGTTGTATCTGACGGCATGGCTGAGCAGCTACACGCCGGTGCACTTCACTATCGACTCGTTCTTTTGGACCGCCGTCCTGGCGGCCATCATCATCACCGTCATTTCCCTGGTCGCCGGACGCATCACGGGGGTCCGGCGGTAGCTGCGGATCTATCTTCCGCCGGTTGGCCGCACGTCCCGCCCAGGGGGACGCCGGTCCGTGCCAGGCGGATGTACCGCGGGCTCCCGGGGCGTTCGGCTGAGCGCGAAGCGCGTCACCGTTCCCGCCCCGCCTGCCCCCAGAGCCGCCGACAACGCCGCTTTTGAAGCCAGCAGCGACGGATCTGCGCTGGAATTAATTGCCCTTGCGCCCTCCTCGTAACCGCTTAGCTGATGCCCGGGCCCCAGGCCCCGGTCTTCGCCGGCAGCGGTCTGCACTCGGTTGGTCAACGTGACCGTTACCCTGTCCTTGGTGTCCGGGCTGGGAGCGCCGTCAGCGCCCGGAACCCAGTCTTGAAGATGCTCGAGGTGAAGAGTACTGATTCCCGGGTCCGGCGTGATAGCGCCTACGGGAGAGCCGGCGGTCATCACGTACTTGAGGTCGAATTCGGCGAGGAACGCCTTGTTCCGGCTGAGGTTCATGGCGTGCACTCCGCCCTGGCTATAGCCGACAGCCACCACCTGATCATGGGCCTCAGCACCGGCCTGCCTTAGTGCATCGCGGATGGCGGCGCTGATGTACTCGGATCCGTAGCCCAAGCCCTCAGCGATGCCGGCTTCATCAAAGGGGTTGGTGCCACCGGCAGGCTGCTCCGGCTGTGTGCCGGGGATGACCACGATGAAGGTCCGGCGGCCGCCGTCCTCCACCCTGACCACGTCGATCTGACCGTCATCCCGCTCTTCGAGCCTTCTGACCATGGCAAGGAGGCCTGCGGGCGATGTGTCGACGGCGACGTTCTCGGTGATCCCTTCGATGGCTTCGACGGGCCGTGGTTTGAGCCACGCAAGCGTCTCCATGAGTCTGCGGATCATCGGGCCATGCGCGGAAACATCCCGCCCGGCGACGATGTCCGCACTGAGGGAAAGAGCAAGTTCCCGGGGGGCGATGTCCATCATCAAGGCGAGGGACAAGGGCGTGATCAGGGCCTCGACGGCGTCCCGGTCCGGAAATTGGGTCAGCGACAAATCCGCCAACAGCTGTGGAATGAACATCAGGCCACTGGGGGGAATGTTTATCCCGAACCTGGAGGGCGATTCCGCCGCCTCATATTCCCTGTAACTGGCGCGCACCTTCGCGCTGATTAGCTGCAGTTCCTCGCGGACGGCCCTGGCGGCCTGCCTGGCCTCCCCCACTGCGATCAATGCCGCCGTTCCTGTAAAGGGGGCGTCGTTCTGGTATGGGCAGAGTTGCTCCCAAACCAGGTTGGCCTCCCGTTCAACGGCCGAGACGGCCTCGCCCAATGCATCAAGTTCCGACGCGCCGGCCAGCAACTCCTCGAACTGGAACCGGATCCCGCCCACTCCGCCTCGGATCTCCAGATTGCCGTCCGTGCCGTATTTCGGCACGAGGGGTTCGCCGGTATCTGACGGGGTGGCCTCTGCCATCAGTAGCCGCCGTTTGGGGTGCGGGTGGACGAGGCCGCCACGGCCTGCGCATGCCTCGCCACGAGCGCCGAAGATTCATGCAGCCGATCCCGCACCCGCCCGAGGCAGGCGGCTTGCAGTGCCACCGTGTTCCGGTAGGCCCTTCCGGCGGGCGACTGCCACCCCTCCAACTCGACCTGACGGAACCGCGCCAGCACCGCGCCCGCCGCATCCGCACATACAGCAAGCCGGCGACCCAGCAACTGCACTTCGTAACTGCGCGCGGTACACGCCGCGTTCGCGTCTGCCGCCAAGATGCCGCCGCTCATTTCCCGGTCTCCTGCCTGTGGTTCGCTTTCGTCTGGTTCCGAGGCTATGTATGTCGATGGTGCCGGGGACAGGGCCTCCGGCCTGTATGTGGACAAGGTGCCAGGAACTGCCGCTGTGCCGCCCCTGTTGAGGGGAGGTCAGTCACAAGCTGGGGCGGGCTTAAGGGGTGGCGTGACTTCGTGAAAGAATCAGGTCATGCCTGAAACTGCCGCCACAGCTGACACCCGTACGCCCTCCGGTCGCCTCGCACTTGCCGCGTCGCCGGACAAGATTGCGCTCGGCCCGCTGGACGGCCGCTACCAGGGCGCCGTCGCACCCTTGGTGGACTACCTCTCCGAGGCGGCGCTGAACCGCGACCGTGTGGCGGTGGAAGTTGAATGGCTCATTCATTTGACCGCCAACAGCGTCCTCCCCGGGGCCCGACCGCTGACTGCGGAGCAGCAGGAGAAGCTGCGCGCCGTCGTCACCGAATTCGACGCTGGTTCCGTCTCGGAGCTGGCTGAGATTGAAGCCGTCACTGTCCACGACGTCAAGGCCGTCGAATATTACATCGGCCGGCGCCTTCCGGCCATCGGCATCGAGCGGCTCACCGCCATGGTGCACTTCGGCTGCACCTCCGAAGACATCAACAACCTCTCCTACGCCCTCGGCGTCAAGGGTGCCGTGGAGGACGTGTGGCTGCCCGCCGCCCGTGCCCTGGTGGCGCAGATAAGCACCATGGCCGAGGACAACCGCGCGGTGCCGATGCTTTCGCGCACCCACGGCCAGCCGGCGACTCCCACCACCCTGGGCAAGGAACTGGCCGTCATCGCCCACCGCCTCACCCGCCAGCTGGACCGGATCGCCCGGACCGAATACCTCGGCAAGATCAACGGCGCCACCGGCACCTACGCCGCCCACGTCGCCTCCGTGCCGGGTGCCGACTGGCAGCACGTCTCCAAGACCTTCGTCGAGGGCCTCGGCCTGACCTGGAACCCGCTGACCACCCAGATCGAAAGCCACGACTGGCAGGCTGAGCTCTACGCCGACGTCGCGCGTTTCAACCGCATCCTGCACAACGTCTGCACCGACATCTGGAGCTATATCTCCATTGGCTACTTCGTGCAGATCCCGGTGGCAGGCGCCACCGGATCCTCGACCATGCCGCACAAGGTCAACCCGATCCGCTTCGAAAATGCCGAGGCCAATCTGGAGATCTCCTCCGGGCTGCTGGACGTGCTCGGTTCCACGCTGGTCACGTCCCGCTGGCAGCGGGACCTCACCGATTCCTCCTCCCAGCGCAACATCGGCGTCGCCTTCGGCCACTCGCTGCTGGCCATTTCCAACGTGGCCAAGGGCCTGGACCGGCTCAAGGTCGCGGAGGACGTGCTGGCCGCGGACCTGGACACCAATTGGGAAGTCCTGGGCGAGGCCATCCAGATGGTGATGCGCGCCGAGGCCATCGCCGGCGTCGAAGGCATGGAGAACCCCTACGAGCGACTCAAGGACCTGACCCGGGGGCAGCGCGTGGACGCGGCCCGCATGCAGGAGTTTGTGCAGAGCCTTGGCTTGTCCAGCGAGGCCGAAGCCCGTCTTCTGGCACTGACGCCCGGCACCTACACAGGCATCGCGGACGAGCTGGTGGACCACCTCAAATGAGGCTCCTGCTCATCCGCCACGGCCAGACCCCGGGGAACGTCCTGGGGCAGTTGGACACGGCGCACCCAGGCCCAGGCCTCACGGAACTGGGCGAGCGTCAGGCCCATGCGCTGTCCCGCGCCCTGGTGAATGAGCGGATCCATGCTCTTTACGCCTCGACCCTGATCCGCACGCAGGTCACGGCGGCTCCCTTGGCCCGGCTGCGCGGGCTGGAGATCGAGGTGCTGGAAGGCCTGCACGAGATCGAGGCCGGGGCGCTGGAAAAACTCACCGACCACGAATCGCACAAGCGTTATATGGGCACTGCCTTCGCATGGACGGCCGGAGAACTGGGCCGCCGGATGCCCGCGGGCCCGAGCGGCCATGACTTCTTTGAACGGTACGACGCCGCCATCTCACGGATTGCGGCCCGTGCACGTGAACTCGGGGACAGCGGAGCCGTCGCGGTGGTCAGCCATGGGGCCGCCATCCGCGTCTGGGCCGGACTGCGGGCGGTCAATGTCGAGCCGGAGTTTGCGGTCAAACACGTACTGGCGAACACGGGCATCGTGGCGCTTGAGGGGGATCCCGACGGCGGGTGGAAGCTGATTCACTGGGACGATAGCCCCGTGGGAGGCCTGGCGCTGGCCGATCCGGCTGCGGAGGACCCCACCGGACGGCCGCTTCAGCAGTAACCTCCCGCGCCCGGCGGCACAGCGGCCTCGCAGGAGCTGACTGCGCCGCAGGTCCGCCGGGTCCACCCACCTACAGTTGGTCCGGCTGGTCCTCGATGGCGTGGCGCATCCGCTGCAGGAAGAGGACCACAATCCGGGCCTCCTCTTCCGTCAACCCCTCCGCAACCGCCATCATGCGCCCGTGCATTGCTCCAAGCGTCGCGCGGACTTCCCCGTCCGACTCCGCCGTGGGGACAATAACAAGCGAGCGCCGATCCGTGGGATGGGGTTCCCGGCGCACGTGACCGCCGGCGACGAGGCGGTCAATGAGCGAGGTGGTTGACGCGCTGGTGATGCCCAGGAGGGAGCTCAGATCCTTGGGCACGACCGTCTTGTGCGACGCCTCGGCGCGGAGGAGGTAGCGCAAGGCAAGGATGTCCGTCTCTCCCATGCCCATGGAGTCCCGTGTGGAGCGGCGGGTCGCCACCTCGGCCGCGCGGTAGTCGCGCAAGGACTGCAGGACGGCGGCGCTGTGGTGGAGTTGCCCGTCAGGGCCGTACCAATACCCGGAGCCGGCGCTGCTGTTCGAGGACATTGCACAATACTAACCGTGCTGATAGCCAGGCAGGCTTACGAATTTCTGCCTGGCCCTGAACAGTTCTCCGGACGCTTACGAGCAGGAAACAACGTGGAAACGGCTGGCTCTTAGGCTTATTTTGCATAACCCTTCGGCGAATCGAGGCAGAGATGCAGACCAACCCCCGGCTCAACATCAGGCAAGTCACCTGGGCCAACCCGGTCGGCGCCGACCTTCGCGCCGCGCAGCAGGCGGAACTCGACGCCCGCTTCGGCACCAGCAACCACGAGGCCGGACCACCGCCGTCGGAGGTGGATACGGCCGTGTTTCTCGTGGCCTACGAGAAGAGTTCCGGCCAGCCCGTTGGATGCGGCGGCCTGAGAATGCTGGACGCCACAACGGCGGAGATCAAGCGACTCTACGTGATCCCCTACACCCGCGGTTCGGGAGTGGCCAGCTCCATCCTCGCAGCGCTGGAGGCCCACGCGCACAGCATGGGCATCAGCTCGATAACAGCCGAAGCCGGCTCGGCACAGCCGGACGGACGGCACTTCTACGAGAGTTCCGGGTTCGAGGAAGTGCCCAACTTCGGGCCCTACATCAGCGTGGAGCACTCGTACTGCTATGCGAAGAAAATAGACTCCCACAGTGCTGCCCACACGGCCATGGCCTGAGGGCGTCCCGGCCCACGGCAGGCGTTCGCCTGCCCGGAGGGAAACAGGCCGGACGACGGCGGGCTCCGCCTCCGGCCCCGGGCTGAGGGCCGGTCCGGCCCGGGGGGGCGCGCAGGCCGTCACACTGGGGGCGCTGCACCGCCGTCGGCTAATCTCGCATTATGGAACCGGCAGACATCACATTCCGCACGCGCAAATGGGTGCGTCCCGAAGACCTCAACGCCAACGGCACGCTGTTCGGCGGGAGCCTGCTCAAATGGATCGACGAGGAAGCGGCCATCTACGCCATCCTGCAGCTGGGCAATGGCCGGGCCGTGACCAAATACATCTCGGAGATCAACTTCGTCAGCTCGGCTGTGCAGGGTGACCTCATCGAGATGGGTCTGACCGCCACCCGCTTCGGCCGGACCTCACTGACGATGCGCGCGGAAGTGCGCAACATGATCACGCGGCAGAGCATCCTTACCATCGAGGAGATCGTGTTCGTCAACCTCAGCCCGACCGGAAAGCCCGAGCCCCACGGCTACACGGAGATCACCTATGACCGCGACCGCATCCCCACCCATCACCTGACTGGGACCCTGGAGCAGGACTGAGGGGTCTGAGGCATCCGGCCTAGGCGGCTGGCCAGCCGGTGTAGGCCTCGGCCAGGTACGCCCTGCCGTGGCGGGACGAGACCACTGACTTCAGTTCGCCGAGCTGACGGGCGCGGGAGAAGTCGTCCGCGTCGGCCGGAGTGTGCAGCATGGAGGTCATCCAGTACGAGAACTGCTGGGCCTTCCAGACACGGTCCAGGGCACGCTCGCTGTAGGAATCCAGAAGGGCGGTGGAGCCGCTCTTGTAGTAGCTGTCGAAGCCCTCGAAGAGCACCTTGACATCGTGGATGGCCAGGTTGAGTCCCTTCGCACCCGTGGGCGGCACCGTGTGGGCAGCGTCTCCCGCGAGGAAGAGCTTTCCGTGGCGCATGGGTGTGTGGACGAAACTGCGGAATTTCAGCACCATCTTGTCGATGACCGGGCCCTCTTTGAGCTCGAAGCCATTGCCGTTGACGCGGCTGCGGAAGGCCTCCCAGATGCGGTCCTCGCTCCAGTTGTTCACGTCCTCGTTGGGATCGCACTGGAAATACATGCGCTGGACGGTCTCGGTCCGCTGGCTGATCAGGGCGAAGCCGTTGCTGGAGTTGGCGTAAATAAGTTCATCCGAGCTGCGGGGAGCCTCGGCAAGGATGCCAAACCAGGCGAAGGGGTACTCATGGAAGTACCATTTGCGCTGCATCTCCGGGATCTGGAAGCGGCAATGGCTGCGGGACCCGTCGGCTCCGGTGATGAATTCGGCCTGCAGTTCGTATTCCACGCCGTCGGCATCCGTGAACCAGACCTTGGGATTGCCCTCGATGTCGTGAATCGTGGTGTCTGTCACGCTGTAGCGGACGTCGCCGCCGTCGGCCTCCCGGCGTGCCGCAAGGTCCATAAAAACATCGGTCTGCGGGTAGAGCCATACGGACTCCCCCACCAGATCCTGGAAGTCGATCCGGTGGCTTTCGTTGTTGAAGCGGAGCTCGATGCCGTCGTGGCGGTCTCCATCGCGCAGGACCCGGTCCGAGACGCCGCTGTCCACAAGCATGTTGACAGTGCCGTGCTCAAGGATGCCGGCACGGACAGTTTCCTGGATTTCCTGCCGGCTGCGGATCTCAATCACTGTTGATTCGACCCCGGCCTTCGCCAGCAGGTGGGAGAGCATCAGGCCTGCAGGCCCGGCCCCCAGGATAGCCACTTGGGTGGTGATGACTTTACGGGCTGCCATGATGTTCCTCGCTTCATTGCGGGGCCGCGGCGGACTGTCCGGGGCCAGTTGGATGATCTGGCTAACAGTGTGCGCCCGAAGGCGTGATTCCCGTTACAGCAATTCTGTTGAATGGAATGTGGCGGTGGCCTGCGTCTCGCCGAGCCGGCGGCCGATGCCCCGGGCCGCGGTCTGGAGCGCGGGCACCAACGCCTGTAACCGCATTTCCCGCAACGGAACCACGACGCCGATCGCCGCCACGGTGCGATTCCTGGCATCCATCACCGTGACGGCAATGCCCCACGTATCCGGGTCCACCACGCCTGCGAGCTGGGCATACCCCTGATGCGCGGCTTCGCTGAGCAGGACGCGCAGTTCTTCCAGCGTCAGGGTGCCGCTGGAATCCGTAAAGCCCTCGAGGTACTCGGCCTGCACGTGCCGCGGCTGGTTGGCCATCAGCACGAGCCCTGCCGATGACACGTGCACCGGCATCCGGCCGGCCACCTGCGCCCGGTTGGCCACGGAGCCGCGGCGGGAAAGCCGCTCGATGAAGAGCGCCTCCCAGCCATCAAGGACGGCGAGGTTCACGTTCTGGTTCAAGACCTGCTGAATGTCCTCCATGAAGGGCATGGCGGCCTGGCGGAGTTCCAGCGTGGGCGAATTGCGGTTGACGAGTTCCCACAAGCGCAGCCCGAGCCGCACCGAACCGCCGGCGCCGACCTCGAGCAGGCCGTGCCCGGCCAGCTGCCGGACCAGCCGATGCGCCGTGGTCAGCGGCAGTCCTGCCCGCCCGGCCAGTTCCGAAAGCGGGAGGGTGGTGACGCCTTCGGGGAACGCTGCGATGACGCGCACCACGCGGTCCACCACCGAGTCGCCGGAGCCCGAGTTTGCCATACAGCCCACTTCCATTGAATGGTTCACAGTGTCCCACACGACACCCTTGAGTGGTACAACTCTCAGGATAGGGAAAGTTCGGCCGGAGCCGATTTCAGGTACCAAACAACACTGAGGTAGCAATGTCAACGTCGTCATTGGAAAACAAATCGCGCTGGCCCGTGTGGCTGTGCTGGCTGGCCATGGTGCTGGATGGTTTTGACCTGGTGGTGCTTGGAACCGTCATCCCCACCCTCATCAAGACGCACGAACTTGGCTTCGACGCCGTCGGCGCCACGTTCGCGGCCACCATCTCGCTTGTTGGCGTGGGGCTTGGCGCGCTGTTCATCGCGCCACTCTCGGACCGCTTCGGCCGGCGCAACCTCTTGGTTGCCTGCGTGACGTGGTTCTCCATCTTCACCATCGCAGTGGTCTTTGCCCCGAATGTGGCAATTTTCAGCACCTTCCGGCTGCTCGCGGGGCTGGGCCTGGGTGCCTGCCTCCCCGCCGCCCTGGCCTACATGAACGACTACGCGCCCGCCGGCTCGGCGGGCAAGTCCACCACCCGGACCATGACGGGCTACCACGCCGGGGCCGTGGCTACCGCGTTCCTGGCCATCATGGTTATTCCGGACTGGCGCACGATGTTCGTGGTGGGCGGTGTTGCCGGTTTCGCCCTCGTTCCCTTCCTGTGGTTCAAGCTGCCTGAGACGCTTCCGGCGGTGATCCATGTTCCAATGCCCGCGTCCGCGGCACGCCGTGCGGGCGAGCCTGCCGCGGCACGCGCGCCCGAGCCTGCAGCTGCGGGCGGCACCCGTGCTGCTTCCGCTCCTGCCGAACGAGCCAGCTTCCGGGACCTCGGCAAGAATCCGTACCCGCTGGTCGCGGCCGGCGTCGCGGTGGCATCCTTCATGGGACTGCTGCTTGTCTACGGACTGAACACCTGGCTCCCGCAGCTCATGTCCATCGCCGGGTACACCCTCAGCGCCGGCTTGTCGCTGCTCCTGGTGCTTAACGTAGGCGCCGTGGTCGGCCTGGTCATTGCCGGCGTCCTGGCGGACCGGCACGGAACGAAGAGGATCGTGCTTCTGTGGTTCGGTCTCTCCGCCCTGTTCCTCGCCGTCCTCAGCGTCAAGATCCAGAACGAGCTGCTGCTCAACGCGGCAGTCTTTGTCACTGGCGTCTTTGTGTTCAGTTCCCAGGTACTGGTGTACGCCTGGGTCAGCCAGCTGTTCCCGGCCCGCCTTCGTGGCACGGCGCTTGGTTTTGCGGCTGGCGTGGGTCGCTTCGGCGCCATCCTCGGCCCGGCCGTGACGGGTACGCTGGTGGCCGCCGGAATTGCGTACCCCTGGGGCTTCTACGTCTTTGCCACGGCGGCTGTGCTGGCTGTGGCCGCCCTCGTGCTGGTGCCGCAGACCGTCGCAGCAGTATCCGGCAAGCGGACCGCCGTCGGGCCTTCGTAGCGGAGCGCTGCCAACGGGTCTTCCCTCACGAGCGGCGCCTTAGGGGCTGACTCGCTCCCCCGCGGTACGCGCCCGCAACCTGCGCCAGGCTGCGGGCGCCACCACCACGGCAATGCCGACGGCGGCGCCGATGACTGTTTCAACGATCCGGTCCCGCAGCAGGGTCTCCGGTGCGGTGGGCGCCGCGAGAAGCGTGGAGATCAGCGCCAATGGTGTCACGAAGATCTGCGCCAGGACGTATTGGCGGGCGATGAAAAGCTCGGCCCCGAACTGGCAGGCGGCGATCACCAGAACCGTCTGCCATGGCGCGGGGTGCAGCAACAGGATTCCGGCGAGCACTATCAGCCCCAGCACGGTCCCGATGATTCTCTGGATCCCGCGGCTGATCCGGTGCCGGGTTGAGCGGCCCACCAGTGGAACGACGGCGGCCACCATGGCCCAGTAATTGTGCCCGAACCCGAGCCACAAGCCCGCCAGCGTGGCCAGGGTTCCGGCAAGTCCTGCGGCTACCAGGTAACCCACCGCTTCCAGCAGCGCGGCCCGCCTTTCCTGCGGGGTGAGCCGGGCCGGCTGGGGCATTGTCCACGGAGTCCGCCGGCTTCGCACCAGCCTGGAGCTGATTCCGATGAGCAGGCAGAACGCAGTGGTCAGGACGGCCACAAGCATGCACTGCCAGAGGGGCGGCTGATGCGGAATGGAAGCAATCGCGGCGAAGGCGAAGATGTGGAAGAGGGATCCCGCCGGGCGGTGCCGCCACCAGGCGGTAATGAGCGAGCACGCTCCGGCGACGGCCGTGGTGGCCGCCACCTGCGCCCAGGTGCTTGCGGAGTCGGAAAGCCCCAGGACGTGGCCTGCCCTGGCGGAGAGCGTGGCCAGCAACATGACCACCAGCATCAGGGACCCAGCGCGCAGCTGGATGAACAGCCGCTTGCGGTGCAGTTCGCCCCTGCCGTAGATCCCGGTGAAGGCGCCGAAGGAAGCAAAAATCGCGAGGTCCAGCCGGTTGAGCATCACCAGGATAATCAGCGGCACAAAGACGCCGACGGCGCACCGGAGGGCGACGTGATGGTCCTTGTTGCCTGGGCCGATGGTGAACACTTCGGCGAATAAGTTCACTCGGTTGTCGCGCTCTCGTTGCAGGGGCAGGTCTGGCGGCGGCGATGGCGTCCACCTAAAATCCTACGCCGTGGGACCCGGCGCCCTGGACGAGCACAATGCCGCAGTCCCCGCCTGCACCCCGTCCCAAAGGCACTCCGGTGGTAACGTTTGTCGGTTAAATTCCCAGACTAGAGGCACACCGGAGGCACCCCATGCTCAAAGGGTTCAAGGATTTCATCCTGCGCGGCAATGTAATCGAACTATCCATCGCCGTGGTTGTCGGCACCGCGTTCACCGCCCTGGTGGGCGCCTTCACCACGAATATCGTCAACCCGATCATTGCTGCGGCAGGTGGAGTCGAGGCCGATGGGCTGGGTTTTCACATCTGGCCGGGCAACGACAAGACCTTCGTCAATTTTGGCGGGGTCATTACGGCGTTCGTAACCTTTATGATCACCGCAGGGGTGGTCTATTTCATTTTTGTGGCGCCCATGAACAAGATCAACACCTTGGTCAAGAACCGGCTGGCCACAGCCGAACCTGGCGAAAAGCCGTTGCCGGCGGACACTGCCCTGCTGGCCGAGATCCGGGATCTGCTGACGCAGCTGGCGGCCGGGGCCAGACCGGCCGCCACTGACGACGAGCTTCTTGTGGGCACCGGCCGAGGGGCCGGGAGGCGCTCTGACGCCGACCAGAACTAGGCTGCACTCACGCCGGCTGTGGTCCCGCCGGCCGTGGTCCCGCCGGCGGTGGGCCCGGTCCGGGACCCGGGGCCGGTCAGGCGCCCGCGCCCTTCCCAGGTTCACGTCCTGTCTTCCCGGTCCGGGACAGTGACCAGCTGGCGACTCTCAAACCTGAAGTCGCTGGGCTCGTCCGAGGAATCGTCCGACCGGCCGTGGTTCGGTCCGTAGCTCGGGCGAACGCCAGCGGCTTCCTGCTGCTCGGGCTCCGGTTCTCCACGACCCGCATGTTTCGCGGGTCTGCCTGCGATACGCCGCCGCGCGCTGGCCAGCTCCAGTGAGCGGGCGATGGATACAGCCCCGAACACCAATACGGCTCCGGCAACGGCCACTATTATGAGGGTGCGAAGCCTACTCGAGAACATTTCCTTGGCCTGCCCCGGCCCGTCCACCGCCAGGGCCGAATACAAGTAGCTTTCATCCGCACCGTTGATCTTCTGCACATCGTGCAGTGTGGTGGTGAGCTGCTTGCCCAGCGACATGGCGGTCTCGACGGCCTGTTGGGGCGAGGTTCCCGAGGCCGAGATCTGCAACAGCATTCCCGACCCGAAAGTGCTTGCCTGTGAGACCGTGTATTCCGTGCCGAGTCCCTGCTGCTGCAAGCGTTGCACGGTGTCCTGCCCCCCGAGCTTGGTGATGAGTACCTGTGAAAGCAGGGTACTGTCCGGACTCCTCAAATAGGGGTTGTCCCCGTTGACGTTGGCTAGCTGCGGGTTCTTCTCCATCTCCGCCGCGGTGGGCATCTTCGGCGTGATCAGCGCGTAGGTCATGGTGGCCTGGTACGTGCGCTGAGCAATGAACATCACGTAGACGCAGGCGACGACGGTCAGCATCACCACGGGGAGCGCCACCCACTTGTGCCGCCACAGAGTTTTAAGTACAGAAATCGGATCCATCGTATTTTCCTACCCCCCCAGGGACCGCTGCCGGCTTAGTTCCCGAAGGAGTGCTAAGGCGGTGGTCCAGTTGATTCTTAACCATCAGCCAGGTTGCCCCTGACAGACCTATGAAAAACGGACAAAGCAAGGCAAAGACTGGAAAGGACATCGAGTCGAACGTCCCCGAGGACACCGCGGCAATGAGCCCCGCGGCAGCGGCCGAGGCTGCCAGCAACCTGAGCTCATTGCCTTCCGCATTACGTGCGGCGGCCAGTGCGGCGAGTGCCGGGATTACGAGGTAGGCAATGAACGCCACCAACCCGATGACGCCCATTGTCACGGCCACGAACAGGTACTCGTTGTCGAAAGTGTCAATGGCTCGCGCTGGGATCCACGTGCCCGGCCCGGTCCCGAACCAGGGCCGGTCCGCGACCAGACGCAACGCCATCGGATAGTCCTCCGTGCGGTACGTAATGGATGAGTCCGAGCTGCCGGCGGTCGAGGTGTTGAAGAGGGTGCCGATCAGACCTGGAACCCCGACGAACAGGCCAGCCGCTGAAATGGGAACAATCACCCCCGCCCACCGCCTGGCCAGCCGGGGCAGGAACGGAACGGTGATGGCCAACGCAATGATGAGGCCGAGCAGGCCGGACCGCGAGACGGTCATGGCATTCGCCAGCGCAAACAGGCCCACAGCAATCCAGTGCAGCCGCTTGCGACCCTCGACGTCGTACAACGCCCGCCAGACAGAGAGAGGGAGAAGCATGGCGCTGACCACGCCGAGCTCGATGGGGTGCATGGTAGTCCCGGAAACGCGCATAAACGAGGCCCGCGGTTGGAACGCAGTGCCGGAATGGTTATCAATGAAGCCCACCATGACCGCCTGTAACCAACCGACCGGATTCGTGTGGGTGATGAACTGAATGACCGCCACGAGGCAGCACACACTTCCGCCGGCCAGCACCCAACGGACCAGCACCATCGCGTCCTTAGCGGTGCGCACCGATTCGGTGGTGACAAATACGATTCCCGTCGCAGCAATGGTCAACAGCATCCAACGGTCCGCCGCCGCTCGTCCAATCACGGTGCTGGCCCCGCTCAGACCTGCGTATAGATGAGCGTAGCTTATGCACGAGGCCAACAGCAGTAAGAGAACCGCCGCCCGTCCCGGGTGCCGGAAACCCACCGGGTCGTGGAGACCCAGGGCCGCGGAGACTGCCCAAATTCCGAAAAGGGTTAACGCCATCATCTCCGGTAGGCTTCCGCTGGCCCCGACCGGCTCGAGCACCATGTACGGAGGGAACACCATAACGGCGAACAGGGTGGACTTGAGGAGCCACGGTGGCCCGTTTTGCCTGACCCTTCCAGCGGTCGGCTCCAGCGCAGTGAAGATCATGAGCGCCTGCTTCCGCCCATTGGCGGTTGCCGGCTGCTGTTGTCGCGCGCCCAGCCTCCCGAGTCTCCAGCACCTTGGCGGCCCGCCATCGCAAATCCCAGGTAGACCGCGGCGTTTACCGCAGAGAGCGGGCCACGAACGGACTGCAGAACCTCCACTCCTGTCTGACGAGCCGTGCTCGGCTCACCTGTCCAGCTGTTCAGCTTTGCATTGGCCCTGTTGATACGCCGCAGCACGGCCAGTTGGGCCTTGACGGTTCGCGGTGGACGAACCACCACGGGATCGACGTCGAGGACAGCTTTTTCCTCCGCCTCAAAAAGACGGTCCACGAACAGATCGTCCGCGTTCGATTCCGGAAACGCCCCAAAGCGCTTGCGCCCCTGCTCCGAAAGAGCATAGGCGCCCCCGGCCCACAGCTTGTACCGGGACGATGGCAGAGCAAGCCGAGTGCGGTAGTAGGAGCGGACCAGCGGGTGGGCGCCCTCCAGGTCATAATGTGCAGCCGGCCTGGCTGCAAGAAGTCCCCCCGGAACCAATGCCTGGAATACTTCCCGCACGGCGGCCGCACTGATCTGGACGTCCGCGTCCAGGTACAGCCTGGGCCAGTGCAGCGCAACCGCGTCCCCTGCGTTCAGCGCCGCCGGCTTGGAGGCCTGCCCTATCTCGAGAACCTTCACGCCATCGAAACCCCGCGCGATCTCCGCGGTGTCATCTGTGCAACCGTTGCAGACCACAATGACTTCCAGCTGCCCAGCAGCCGCCAGTGGGGCCAGCGGGGCCAGCACCCGCGCGACAACACCTGCCTCGTTGTGAGCCGGTACAATCACGGAACCGGGCGGGAAGTCTCCGTCGTCGCTGTCCCTCGTGGCGCCGGGGAGAGTGGACCAGCTGGCTTCATCGAGCACCGTCCGCAGGATGCCTTTCCGATCAGCCTTCCAGCAACGCAGGGCTTCGGAGAGTACCACCGCACCTTGGAAGACGGCTGAGTATGCCGTCGAATGGTATTTGCGAACGTAGCGGATGCGGTTGACAGCCAGCAGAGCGTTCAATCTCGGCGAGCTTCCCGAACCTCCGCCCGCATGAGTCATGGTGGCAGCGGGTTCATACCAGATGGTTTCGCCCATGGTCCGCAGGCTGCGGAAGAAGTCCGTCTCTTCCCAATAAAGGAAGTAGGACTCGTCCCAAGCCAATGAGTCGGCCACGCCACGACGAACCATCAGCGCAGCGCCGGTTGCCCATTCGACCGTATGCGGATGAGCGTAGCTTTCGGAGTTGAAGTCCGTACCGGCAAGCCAGCCGGGGCGGTTGGGGGCGTGCCGGCCCAGAAGTGCGTCCCCTACGGCCTTGGTGATGCTCGGTTCCCGGTACAACGAGGGGCTCGTTGCACCATGCTCGTTCAGCAACCGGGGCACCACGGCTCCGGCCCTCGACGCATGCAGGCGAACCAACATCGCCTTCAGACTGCCTCGTTCCACCTTTACGTCCGGGTTCAGCACCACCACGGTGCCGGCCTCACCGGCCCTTCGCATAGCGGCGTTGATGCCACCGGAGTATCCCAGGTTGCCGCCTGTGGAAAAGGCAATGACGTCCGGATGCATGCGGCTCACCAGTTCCAGGGTGCGGTCGCCGGAATAGTTGTCCGCGACCAGGACACGCAGGGTCAGGTCCGCTGTTTCGGCCCGCAGGCTCTCCAGCAACGAGTCCACACCTCCGGCGCTGTTGTAAGTGACAACGATGACTACGGCGTCAGCCATCCCGTCGGGCCCGGTGAAGCGGCCGGGAGTTCGAGCCGCGGGCATCCCTGATGACACGGTCTCTGCAAGCGCCCGCGGGACAGCGCGCGAAGCTGTTCGCAGTTTCAGGTATGCCGGTGGTCCATCGATCAAATACCGGCCAGCCAGCCGCTTGGGTTCCAATGCGAGCCGGTAGCCCCATTCCAAACCATGGTCGCTTGCCCACTGGGGTGCACGGTGGACCGTTCCGGCAAGGAAATCGACCGCTGCACCGAAGGCCAGCAGCACGGCTGCCCCGGTCAGCTCCGCATAACGGTCTATCCAGAGTTCCTGGCGGGGTTTTCCCAGTCCCACGTAAAGTACTTGCGTGCCAGAGTCGGCAATATCCCGGGCGATCCGCTGCGACTCCTGGGCGGAATTGAGCTCCTCCCGGCTTGGGGACCACATCCCGGCAACCTGGAGCCCGGGGTGTTCCCGGCCGACCTTTTGTGCCAGCATCCTCTGGTTTTCCCCTGAACCGCCGAGAAAACCGACCCTCAGCCCCACCTGCTCAGCCCGTGCCAAAAGTGGCGACGCTAGATCGCTTCCGGCCAGGCGCGGCCAGCGGTGGCCAGTAAGCCGCTGTGACTGGGAGACCAGCGGCGCGCCGTCCAGGAGGTAGAGCCAGTCCACTGCGCTGGCAGGATCAGCATGCAGGGTACCCGCCCAGCGGCCGCCGGTGCCGAAATGGTGCAGATGGTCCAAATTGACCGAGGCCACTCCCAGCGGCCTAGCCGTCCCGCTCGTTGCCCGGGCAAGGATCCGTTCCAATGCCGGCTCCGGATCCATCAGATCCACCGGCGTGCCGCCCAGTATTACCTTGTTGCTATCCAGCTTCTCCACGTCGCCCCCTCATGAAATTTCTGCGGGCAGCAATTGCCCTTTGGTTTCGAGATAGCGACGGCCGGTGGCCGGGCACAGCCAGCTGCCGCCGTCCTCGTGCTTGAGAGGGTGGCCAGCCTCCCCCACCCAGCCCATCTGGCGGGCCGGAACGCCTGCCACCACGGCGTAAGCGGGAACGTTCCGGGTGACCACGGCACCGGCGGCCACCGTGGCCCATTCACCGATGAGTACCGGGGCGATGCAGACAGCACGGGCTCCGACGGATGCGCCCTTGCCGATGGTGACCCCCACGGCGACCCAGTCGTTGGGACTCTTGAGAATTCCGTCGGGAGTGATGGCCCTCGGGTGTAGGTCGTTGGTGAGCACAGCGGCGGGGCCGATAAATACGCCATCGGCCAGGCGTGCCGGTTCATAAACCAGGGCATAGTTTTGCAGTTTGCAGTTGTTTCCCAGCCGGACAGCGGGACCGACGTAGGCGCCCCGGCCAATATTGCAGTTGCTCCCAAGCGTGGCGTCTTCGCGGATCTGCGCGAGATGCCAGATCCGCGACCCGTCTCCGATGACGGCAGTATCCGCCACGTCGGCGGTGTTGGCGATGGTTATCATGTCGCTGTCGCTCCTCCCGGAAGCATTTGTTGTGCCAGGGTGCTGCTCGTTCTTGCGTACGCGACGCTGGCGGCGCATCAGCCTGCAAGCCACGGCACCGAGCACTGCGCCCAGCGTGTTGTTAGCAATATCCCGGAGGCTGGCCTGGCGCTGGGTCAGCAGGACGTACTGGATGGTTTCGATTCCAGTGGACGCGAGCAGGCCCGTGAGGACGGCAAGCCACCAGCGGCGCGGCGGCAGCAGCAAGGCGATCAGCCCGCCGAATGGAGTGAAGAGAATGACGTTGGCAACGCCCTCCACATGGCCGTATCGGATTCCTGCGGTCAGCGGATAACGATGCAGGACTGTGAGCATGTCGTCAAGGAAACCGGCCAGCGGGCGGTCCACGGGCGTGGGCCAGAATGCGATGCACGCCAGGGCAGCGAGATATAGGCCCAGCAACGTCAGAATAATCCCACGGTGTCTGATGGTGGCCGCATCCCGATTGCGGTCAGAAGTGCGCCCATCGCGGGCACGGCCCCACGGGACCTTGGGATCTCCGAGGCCGGATTTAGTGACGGTTTTCATCGTCGTTTGCCCCCTGGATCTCTGGCGACGACAGGCACCGGGCGGTGACCGCCGATCCCCTTCCTCCGGAACGACAGCTGAAGAGCGGTAACCAGCTCAGGGAAGCTACGGATCTTCAGGAAGGGCCTCTCGCAAAGCAGGAAGAAGACATACGCGGCGCCGAGGGATGCCGGAACGCCTATAAGAAGCAAGAGCCCGAACGCACTGTCATCTGGCAACGGTGAAAGCTTCACTACGTAGGTGGTGATCATCGCCAAAATCGGCGCATGGATCAGGTACAAGCTGAAAGCAAATGATCCTACAAACGCAAGCGGGCGGATGGAAATGATGCGTGCCAACCACTGCACCCGCCCTTGTGCCAGCGCGACAAAAAGCGCTGCAGTTGCCAAGCCAACGACTAAGTCAACCCAGAAATACGCAGATGTTGTGCGTTGGCTGCCCGCGAGAACCATGTAGGTTAGGACGGCCGTCCCCAAGAGCGCCGCCACCGCTGCCCCTGCTCTGGCCCCTTGTCCCCGGCGGACCAGCCACGCTGCAGCGCTTCCGACTACGAAGAGCACCAGGTACGCAGGAGTGAACCGATCGAATTGGCCGACGAGCGGAACCACGTGCCCAAGCAACTGCTGCGCGATGACCAGAGCTGCGACCGCGGGAAGAACGATTTTGATTCCATATTTGCGGAAGCAAACGACAATTAGCGGAAAAAGGAAGTAGATATGCCATTCAACCGCGATCGACCAGAACACCCCGTTGGGCGAGACATTACCTACGGCGTCCTGGACTAGCAGAAAATGCACAAGGAAGTCTCGGAGGCGAAATTCAGGACCGTTCGCCGGGCCGGTCCATCCTGCCCCGATAAGGAGAGCGACCAAGACCAATGAAGCCCAGTATGGAGGAACAATGCGCCAGAAGCGGCGTCGGAGGAATCCCCGAGCCCCCTCTTTCAGCAGCATCCCACGCTTTGAGACAGACAGAGTCAAGGAAAAGCCGGAAACCACAATGAAGACGGAAACAGCCAAATGGCCGTAGATCAGCCAGTCGGTAAACCACGGTCCATTGTTGCCAGGGTAACCGCCGACAGTCATGAGCCAAGCATGATGTAACACCACGAATAGGGCAGCCAACGCCCTGACGCCGTCCAACCATTCGACCCGGTCCGCCGCGACTGGCAATGCGGATGCCGTGTTTGCTCCTATGTCCTGACCCATCTCCGCCCCCTTAAGAATGCCGCGAGTGTTGTTGCCGCTGCGCGCTCGGTGACGAGCCGCGCTTTGTGTCCCTGGGCGCTCCTCATCGCAACTCCCCGTAGAAGGACCGCAGATCTTGGCGAAGGCCTTCAGCGGTGTAGCGTCCAAGGATGCTGGCAGATGCTTTTGCGCCAAGCTCACGCAGAGCCTCACCCGACAGCTGCATCGCTTCGACAAGAGCCGCTAGGACCTCCGTGGTGCTCTGGGCAGGCGAGCAATAAGCAGAGTCGAAGTATTCCCGGCCGCCTCCTCCCGGGTAGCCAACAACGTAGGAGCCACAGGCCATCGCCTCGGCTGGAGGAAGCCCGAAGCCGTCCCTGTCACTGAGGCTCAGGAAAATGGCGGACCCGCGGAGTGCGTCTGCCATGCCTCGCTCCGACAAACCATGCAGAGCGACGAGTTGCCACGAGCCGCCGTGGATTTCCGGTCGCGCGTTGAGGAGATGAAGTATTTGGCGCAGTTCGTCGGCGCGTCGGCTGGGTACGTAGGAAATCCGATAAGGAGGGACTTTATCGGACGGGTAGAAGACCCGCTCGTCGATGACGTTACGAGCCGTTGACAGGCGGACCTGGGGAAAGACCATGCCCAATAGCTCTGCGCCGTCGTCAGAAACCGTCAGGATGCCTTCGAGCCCTTCTAATTCCGAATATGGCGCGCCGGGGCGCCCGGGTTCCATGGCTATCTGGTCAAAGGTGTGGTGTGGGCCCTGGTTGAACACGACCACCCGGACACCGGGCGGGAGCCCACCGAATCCTGCGCCGTAACACTCCGGGAGCACCAGCAGATCGCCACGTTTGAGACGAAGGGTTTTCGCGGACACCACACGAGTCGAGTTCTCGAACCAGTCGCAGCGGAAGTCATGTCGGTCGTGAACAACGGCTGCTGGAATTCCCATCGCGTTTAGTTCGTCCACGTGCCGATATATGACCTTGACACCTCCGCTTGGCGACCGCTCAGCCGGCGTCAGGTAGTAAACAGAAGACTCTCCTGAACGTGGCAGAACGGTGAAGGGCGGCAGTTGCCGCCACTTTCGGTCCATCGCCTGGTGGTGGGACTCGATTCGGCCGAGGATCCAGTTCTTAGCAATCATTCGACTAGACTCCAAACCTTCGCCAACGCTGCCACCGGAGGCGGTCGCCGAGTTCTCGTCGAGAGCGTCCGAGGTGCTCAATGAGGCCTAACTGAGTACCGGCAGCGAATTCCTTCCATGCATCGAGCCGGAGGTATTCTGGGTAAACTTCCCGCCCAAAATCGACGGCCTCGCTGATGGCATGGGAGTCCTCGGTTCCCGCCCGGGACGCATCAACCGCCCAGCCCAAAGCCTCCATGGACAGCCGTCGTCGCATCGTGGCTTCCAGCCGCCCACGTTCCCGTGCGGATAAAGATTCGCTTTCGAGGCATGCTTCATAGGCTCGCTGCCGTTCACGAAGGTCCGTCAGGACGCCGGCGAATTCGCTATTCATCATGCTTAGCGGGTGCAGTCGCCGGTAAGCCTGGTCGGGACCGTTGACGCGACCAACATCTGCATGTGCGGCCAGCCTCAACCACATTTCCAGATCACCGGAATGAGGCAGATCCGCGCGATAGTAGCCCACCTGATGCTGAAGCTCTGTGCGTACTACAGCCTCTGGGCTATATATGATGCTGAGGCCCCTTCGGAATTGGGCGCGGGTCCAGTTGCGTCCGGACCACAACGACCAGTGCAGCAGCGGATAACTCGTCTCTTTCGGAGTCCCCGAGAAGGTCTGGGGGTGACCGTAGACGAGGCCGACTTTGGGGTGGGCTTCCATCAGTGCAGCAGCTCGAGCCAGCGCGCCGGGGGCCAGCTGATCGTCGGCAGACAGCAGGACCACATAGTCGGAGTCGACCTGCGCCAGGCCCTTGTTGTAAGTGGCGATGTGTCCGAGGTTGACTAGATTTCTCGTCGCCCGTACGTTTCGATACCGCGCCGCAAGCTCTAGGGCGATGCCGAAGCTACCGTCGGGCGACGCGTCGTCGATGACGTGCACGGAGGTCTCGACTCCGGTCTGGCCTACTATGCTTTCGATGCAACTGACGAGGAACCTGCCGTAGTTGTAGCAGGGCACAACTACGGCGACGTGGGGGAGCCGCGTGGACGCGTTCACTGGTCGGTTCGGACGGATCAACTGGTGCTCCCAACATAAGCGTTTTCTTGGGCGAAGGAGATTCCGGCCAAGATCCGGCTGGCAACTTTTTCCCAAGACGACTTGGCCGCGGCCTTAGCTGCAAGCTCACCCATATGTTCGGCCTTGTCGCCGCTCGCTGCCGTCATCATGGCGTCTGTGATAGCCCCGACGTCGTAAGGGCTTACTGGCAGCGCCCCGCTTTCCAGCAGTTCGGACGCCCCTCCCTGCGTCGTGGCGATGACGGGCAATCCTGCCGAGCCGGCCTCGAGATAAGCGATGCCAGCCGGTTCAAACCGACTCGGCAGTACGAAGCAGGTGGCTGAAGCATAAAGGGAATCCAAGGTTCTCTGCGCTCGCGCATCCCCGCGCGGCAGGAGCCCGTGGGACACGACGCCAGGTTCATCGATGTGTGGAATGCCGCCGACTAGATGAAGCGTCGCCGTTGGCACCATCGAGTGGACCCGCCGGAATGCCGCAACGACAGCCGCGCCGTTCTTCCGCTTCCAGTCGACGCCGACAAAGAGGTAGCGCGGGTGGCTCCACTGACGTGAAGCAGAGGCGGAACGCTGACGTTGGCGGTGCCCAATGCCAACAATCTTCACCCCTTCGGGATCCACACGGTAGTGGCTGACGAATGAGGAGGCCGCCCAGGAAGTGCTCACGAAGCAACCGTCGGCCCGCCGACTCGCTTCCGCCTGGTGTCGGATCCACACCCGAACCCGGTCAGCTGGCAGACCCGACTGCCGCAGATCGGAGTGCGGATGCTCCCACATTTGCGCCAAGGTCCCGTCGTCGTATGTATAACATCTGAGGCCCGGGGGCAGAACGCGGTTTAGGTCGTACAGTTCCGTACCCATGGCCAACACCGCATCCAGGTGCCCAGCTTGCCGCAGGTTCCTTGCCATCAGGCGAGTGCGGAGCTCTCTCAACGGCGCCGAACGATCAGCCACTGCACCGCCGTAGCGGCCCCACCGTGCGCTGGCCGCGGATAGCTGACGGACAACGGGTGGGAGCTTCGCGGCAATCGCGATCATCTCAACGCCGTTTCGCCCCAATCCGTGATAGAGCCCGGCAGGTGTTCCGGACCAGATTGATGGGGAGATAGGGTCCGAAGCCGGATAAAGTAAGCCCATCCTGATCATGACCGCTACCTCCTTCCCGCTGTGCGTACGCGTCCCATAACCGATCCCAACGGAAAAACCTCCAGTACAGTCCGCCGCGTCAGCAGCGCGTAGCTTGCGCCGCCGAGAAGTAAGCCGGCGATGGTATGAGCCGGGTCCGACTCGACGTCCGACGTGGCAAGCCAGGCCAGCGTTGCGGCCCCCATGGCGGCAGCAATGGGGGGAAGGATCTGGCGCACCACTGCAAAGATGCGAACTCCGGTAACCTTTCGAAGTGAAAATAGGTAGACCGGCAGGGTCACGCATGTCACCACCGCGACGTGCGTCCAGGCCGCCCCACTAGTGCCCCCCCATGCGATTCCCACTGGCAACGCCGGAAGCAGCGCGAGAAGCGCCACCACCTGGACCCAGAAGAGGACACCGGTCTTGCCAGTGGCGATGATGATATTCGCCAGCAGAAGTCCCAGAACGAACACCATTCCATACACCGAGAGCGCGGAGAGCAGAGAACTGGCGCCTGTCCATTGAGATCCGTAGACCGTGGATATCAGGGGGCGTGCGAAGGCGATGCTGAAGGCGGCAAACGGAGCGGCGACCCAAGCCACGATTCGGACGGCGGACAGCACTGCAACCTCAATGCCGCCACCTTGACGCAACACGGCAGTGAGGCCAGGAAGCACCACTGAGTTCAACATCGATCCGATCACCGCCGTCGACCACACGGAGATGGCGAAAGCAATCGTGTAAGTACCTAGCTCTGCCACCCCGAGCAGGCGACCAATGAATAGGTTGTCCACATTTAGGAGAATCTGACTCAGCAGGTTGGACAAGGCCAGCGGGACCCCGAACGCGAGCAATGGCGCCACTACCTTCCTGTCAAAACCCGGGAGGAAGATGCGCCTGGTGGCAATGACCATGACGGACCCTGCAACCAATTGCGCCAGGACGCGCGACCAAGCCAATCCTTCGACGCCGGCCCCTTCAAGTGCGAGGCAGATGAGCAGTGCACTGCCGGGAATGAAGCCACTTAGGGTCGCCAAAAAAAGGGCGTTCTGTCGAAACTCCCGCTGCAGGACTGCCCCCGGCACGGCGAACGGACCAATCATGGCAACACCCAGCGCAAGGATCCGGATAGCCTGCGCCGCGTTCGCCGAACCCAACGATGCGGCCAACGGCTCAGCGAAAAACGCCATCGGCGCCGCAGCCAGAATGCTGGTGGCCACCGCAATGGTCGTCACGGTGGGCGCGATCCGATCGAGGTCCAGATCGGACCGGGCGATGGCGGCGGCAACACCAAGCTCTGCGACGCTGACTGTAAAGGCATGAACCGTGACAGCCAATGCGAACACGCCGAATTGTTCCGGCACCAGGATCCTCGCGACCAGCGCCATAACCACGACGTTGCTCAGACGGAAAACAATGGTCCCGCCTGCGGACCATAGCGCGCCGCGCCTCACAGAACGGGCGAGCGTTTGCCCGGCTCCTGGTCCCGATTGGGGAGACCTAGCAGAGTTCTTGGGTAGCAAAGTGGAGTCAAAGTGCCGGGCGGCGCTCAATATACCTACGGTCACCATGACATACCTACGGTCACCATGACTTAGCTCCGTACTCGATCGGCAGAACGTCCGGCCGCAACTTCGCGTCGCAAGACGTCGACCACGTATTCCTGCTGTTCTGCACTGATGTGCGGGTACATGGGCAGTGAGAGCATGGTCTGGGCGGCCTTCTCCGCCACGGGGAAAGACCCGGGAGCCAGGTCCAGATTCCTATAGGCGCCGCTTAGGTGCACCGGAACCGGGTAATGAACGCCAGCACCGATACCCGCCTCGTTGAGCGCAGCAAGCACACGGTCTCGCTCTGCGATACGGATGACGAACAGATGCCAGACGTCGGTGTTTCCTTCAGCGGAGCGGGGCGGGACAACCCCGGGGGCATCCTGGAGCAGGTCCGAATAGCGTTTAGCGGCCTGGCGCCTGCGCTCGTTCCAACTGGCCAGTCGCCGCAGCTTCGCATTCAGCACCACGGCCTGCAGGGCGTCGAGCCGGGAGTTCATGCCGATGGCATCGTGCTGGTACTTGACTGCGCTACCGTGGGAGCCGAGCAAGCGGACCCTGGTAGCAATTCCGTCGTCGTCCGTCACTACCGCTCCTGCGTCCCCGGCTGCCCCGAGATTCTTTCCGGGGTAAAAACTGGTGCCGGCAGCAGCCCCCAGAGTGCCGGCGAAGCGTCCAAGCCGGGACGCCCCCTGCGACTGGGCGGCGTCTTCGATGATCAATGCGCCGCAGGCCGCCGCAATAGGTTCCAGACGCTCGACGAATGCCGTCTGGCCGAACAAATGAACGGGCATGATCGCCTGCGTCCGGGCGGTTACCGCCGCTTCAACCCGCTCGGGATCGATGAGCAGGTAGTCCGGATCGACGTCCACGGGCACGGGGACAGCGCCAATCCGGCTAACGGCTTCGGCGGTCGCAATGAACGTGTTGGCCGGGAGGATCACTTCACCACCTTCACGAACACCCGACGCCCGGAGTGCCAACTCCAGAGCCTCCGTGCCGTTGGCGACGCCGACGCAGTTCCTTGCCCCGAGAAAGGCTGCGTATGCCTGCTCGAACTGCGCCACAGCGGGACCGCCAATGAACGATGTCTGGGCAAAAACTTCTTTCAGGCCGGCCTCCAGCTCGCCGGCAATTTCCTCGTGCTGTGCACCCAGATCGACTAGAGGGACGGACATCGGGTGCTTTTGGTGATGGTTCATGAGCGGCCACCCCCTGGAGATGCAGCCCGGTCAGTTGAAACAGCCAAGGAACCAGTTCCCACGCCGTGCCGCACCGCCCGCGCCGGAACTCCCACCCAGGTCTCGTCGTCAGGGACATCGCCCAGCACCACGGCGCCCATACCGACGGTGGCCCCTGCACCCACCGAGGCGCCCTCACGGACGCTGGAGTTCATGCCCAGATAGGCCGCCCGGCCGATCCGGACTCCCCCACCCAGCGAGACGCCGGCGGCAAGCGTTGCGTAGTCGGCCACGACGTCGTCATGGGTCAGGGTCGCGCCCGGCATGACCACCACGTGATCGCCCACCCTCACCCCGGCGGTTAGGGTGACATGGCCCAGCAGGATGTCGCCACGGCCGATCCGGCAGCCCTCGGCGAGCCGCGCGGAGGAGTCGACCACGGTGGCGTACCGGTGGTTGGGAAATCCCAGTTCAGCGAGCCTGGACACCACCTGGGCACGCCCTTTGCCTGCACCAATACAGACAACCACCTTCGCTTCCGGATAATTCAGCGCATGGCTCACCGGGCCCAGGACATGGGCGCCGTCCACGGTGGTCCGCGCCTTGCCCGGGTCGTCGTCGAGGATCCCGACGACGTCGAACTGGCCGCTGTCGCGCACCGTGGCCAGGACTTCACGGGCCAGGCCGCTGGCTGCGATAAGAATAAGGTCAGCCACGGCTCCGCTCCCCGCCGGCGACCCGAATGGAACGGATTACCCGTGACTGCTCCCCCGGCGTGAGCTGGTGGTAGACCGGCAAAATCAGGGTGTTCTCGGTGAGCCGTTCTGTCACGGACAGATCGGCTCTCCCGGTGTCCCGTCCGAAGTATGCGGGCTGCCGATGGGCCGCCATGATGCCGCGCCGGGCGGAAATTCCGTCGCGTGCCAACCGTTCCAGCAATTGCTCCCGTCCGAGCGGGAAGTCCGGAAGCACCTCAAGCCAAAAGGACTGGAAATTGCTGGCGCCATAGGCGGGGTCCTGAGCCAGCCGCAGACCGCCCACCCCGCCAAGGGCGGCGTGGTAGCCGGCCACGATCTCCCTTCGCCGTGTTACTGCTGCGTGCAGTCTGTTCAGCTGCACCAGCCCCACGGCCGCCTGCATATCCGTCATCCGGTAGTTGAAGCCGATCTCCAGGTACTCCTCGGCGGGGGCCAGCACGCTGGCGTGCCGGTCGTTCGCGGACACGCTCATTGCGTGCTCGCGCAGCCGACGGGCCCGGGCCGCCCATGCCTCGTTGCGCGTGGTCAGCATGCCCCCTTCCCCGGTGGTCAGGATCTTGCGGGGATGAAAGGACCAGGCGGTCACATCCGCCCCGGCCCCCACCGGGCGGCCGCGGTAAGTCGACCCGGCGCCGCACGCCGAGTCCTCTATCACCGTGATGCCCAAGGGGTCGCAGAGCTCCCGGACCGGTTCCAGGTCCGCCGGCATTCCGCCTTGATCCACCACAATGACGGCCCGGGTGGCAGGGGTCAGGGCCGCGGCAAGGGTTCGCGCCGACACATTTCCGGTGTCCGCCTCGACGTCGGCGAAAACGGGGCGCGCACCCACATAACTCGCGGCGTTCGCGGTGGCGATGAACGAGAAGGACGGAACCACGACGTCGTCGTGCGGCCCGATGCCGGCCACTTTCAACGCCAGATGAAGGGCGGTGGTGCAGTTGGATACCGCGACGGCCTGCCCGGTCTGCTGGGCGGAAGCGAATGCCTCCTCAAACTGCGCCACCCGGGGTCCTTGCGCCACCCACCCGGAGGCGATCACCTCGGCCACGGCTTCGGCTTCCTCGACCCCTAGCCACGGTTGCATGACGTTGATCCGGCTCAGCGCACGGTCCTGGCTGATGGTCATCGCATTCCTCCGACCCTGGCGGCCGCGATTTCGCCACGCAGCGGACGCCACCAAGCGACCAGTTCGCGCAGGCCTTCCTCGAGCGGGGTTTCAGCGGAGAAGCCAAGATCCAGCATGGCCGCCGAGGTATCGGCCTGCCGCCGCACAACACCGTTGACGGCACGGTCGGGGCCGTGCTCCACGCGCAAATCGGAATCCATGGCCCGCAGCAGCGCCTCCGCAAGTTCCAGCAGGCTGGTTTCGGCTCCGCTGGCAACGTTGTAGACGCCTTCGCGCGCACCGCTGCCGGCCGCCAGGATATTGGCGCGGGCCACGTCCCTGGTGTGAACGAAGTCCATGGTCTGCCGCCCGTCACCGAAGATCAACGGCGGCTGGCCGTCCGCAATGCGCTCCATCCACCGGACCAGCACCTCGGTATAGAGGCCGTGCACGTCCATGCGCGGTCCGTACACGTTGAAGTACCGCAGCAGCACATAGTCCAGCCCGGTCATGGCCCGGAAGCTGCGTGCCATGCCTTCGTTGAAGGACTTGGCGGCGCCATAGAAAGTGTCGTTGTTGTGGTGGTGGTGGCGTTCAGTGGTGGGGAATTCTTCCGCCATGCCGTAGACCGAAGCACTCGACGCCGCCACCAGCTTGCCAACGCGGTGGGCGGCTGCCGCTTCCAGCACGTTGAACGTGCCGTCCACCAACACCTCCAACGCCAGCCGCGGTTCCTCCGCACACTGCGTGATGCGGATCGCAGCCTGGTGGAAAACAATGTCCTTCCCACGGGTGAGGTCATGGACCAGGTCGCGGTCGCGCAGGTCGCCTTCCACCAGGTCCACCCGGCCGCTGGCCATCGCCTCATCGAGGTTGGCCCGGCGGCCCCGGACCAGGTTGTCCAAGACATCCACCCGCTCCACGCCGGCGGTGATCAAATGGTCAACGATGGTCGAGCCGATCGTCCCGGCTCCGCCGGTCACCAGAACCGTTGCTCCTTGCAGAGTGCTCAACGTGTTCCCTCCATCTGAGGCTCGTTGCCCACCACCGCGATGGGCTGCCCGTCACCGCTGAGGCTCCTGCTGACTGCCTCCAACACCGACAGAACCCGAAGGCCGGAGGCTCCGCTGGTCCGGGCCGGGCGCTTGTGCCAGATGCTGCTGGCAAACTCAGCGACCATCTGACCGAGCGCCTCTTGCTCCGGCAGCGCCGGCGACCAGGTGTCACCCAAGCGGTAGGAAATGGCGGAGGCCTTCTTTTCCGCCGGAGACCGGTATTTGTTCTCCAAGCTGACGCCGCGGTCGTAGACACTGAGCCGCTGCTGGGGATTCAGGTCATCCCAGACCAGGGTCCGGTGGGAGCCGCCCACCACCATCTGGCGGATCTTCGTGGGGCTCAACCAGTTCACATGCACGTGGGCCATGGCATCGTTGGGAAGGGCGAACGTCAGGTGGCCCACGCAGTCACGCCCGGTACCCAACGGGTCCGCGCCGTGCGCGGCCACCTCGATCGGCCGCAGGCCGCCAGGCAGGATGAAATCGATAATAGACAGATCGTGCGGGGCGAGGTCCCAGAACACGTCCACGTCAGGCTGGACGAGCCCAAGATTAATCCGCACCGAATCGATGAACAGGATCTCGCCCAGGGACCCGTCCGCAATCAGTTCCCGGATCTTCAGCACTGCAGGGGTGTAGCAGTAGGTATGGTCGGCCATGAGGACCAGGCCGCGGTCCTCGGCTTCCTCCACCATCTCCAAACCCCTGGCCCGGCTGTCGGCCAGCGGCTTTTCAACCAGGACATGCTTCCCTGACCTCATGGCCGTCAGCGCAATTCCGTGATGGGTATGGGCCGGTGTTGCAATCGCGACGGCGTCGATCTCAACGCTGTCAAGCAACTCGTCCACGGAGGCAAACACCGGGACGTTGCCCTGTGCCGAAGCGAGTTTGGTGGCCCGGTCCCGGTCCATGTCGACGATGGCTGCCAGATCCCAGTCGGGGCTTGCCTTGAAATTGCGTGCCAGGTTAGGTCCCCAGTAGCCGGCCCCGATGACGGCGGCCCTCAAGGGTGCCGCGGAGGCCATGAGATCAAGCTCCCGGCGATAGGACTCTCTTGACGCGTCCATGTCTGTCCCTTCTTCTCAGTACGCGCCCGCGGGCAGGCACATTGCTTTGAAGGTTCGCCACATGATGATGACGTCCCCCATGATTGACCAGTTTTCGACGTAATAGAGGTCGAGGCGCACGGCCTCATCCCAAGGCAGGTCCGAACGGCCGTTTACCTGCCACAAGCCCGTGATGCCCGGCTTAATGAGCAGGCGGCGATGAGTATGCCGTTCGTACGCCTCCACCTCCCGCGGTAGCGGCGGCCGTGGCCCCACCAGGCTCATTTCTCCGGTGAGGACGTTCCAGAACTGGGGCAGCTCGTCCAGGGAGAACCTGCGCATCCAGCGGCCGCAGCTGGTCACGCGTGGATCGTTCTGGATCTTGAAGAGAACGCCGGCGGCCTCGTTCCGTTCCATCAGCGCGGCGAGCGATGCCTCGGCATCGGTCGCCATGGAGCGGAATTTGATCATCAGGAAGGGCCTTCCTGCCTTGCCCACCCTCTTTTGCTTGAAGAAGACCGGACCGGGGCTGTCCCTTTTGACAACGATCGCCAGGAAGAGGAAGAGCGGTGAGAGCAGGACCAGGGCCGCCGATGCGACGACGAGGTCCAGCAGGCGCTTGAAGATATGTTTGCCGCCGCTGTAGTGCGGCACGTCCACGTGCATCAGTGGCAGTCCCTCCACGGGGCGCCAATGGATCCGGGGTCCGGCAACGTTTGTCAACGTAGAGGCGAGCACCAGCTCAGCCGAATACTCTTCCAGCCGCCAGCCCAGTTCGCGGATGCACTGGTTGCCTCCCGGCACCGGACCGGCCACGATCACGGCTTCGGCGCCGATCCAGCCGACGGTGCGGACTACGTCGTCTATGGAGGAGAGGACCGGAATCCGCCGCCCATCAACGTCCAGCATCATGCCGCGGCGCGCTCCCGGGAGGCAGACTCCCAGGATTTCGTAAACAGCGCCTGACTTCTTGGCGATCCGCTTGAGCACGTACCGTACGTCCTCCGGCTGGCCTACGACGATGGCCTTCACTAGATACTGGCCCTGGATTTGCTGCTGGTTGTACCACCGGCGTGCGAGCCAGCGGTTTGCCAGCACGGCCACCATCCCCACTGGAAGCGCCACCACGTAGAAGGTCCATGCAGATTCAAGACGAAACGTCACCAGAATCACTGCCAGAAACCCGAACACGCGGCTACTAGCCACCACCACGCGTTTGTATTCGCTGACCCCGACGCCCATGACCTTCGGATCGCGGGTGCGGTAGATATCCAACGCGCCGATCCACATCAACGCGAGGACCACGCCGAACCCTGCCCCGAGAGCGTTGTCGCGGTTAGCCGCAAAGGGAAGCCCGGCGTTGAACCGGACAACGTAGCCGGTCAGGACCGAGACGAACACAAGTGCCGAGTCCGTACAGCGCACAAATCGGGCCAGGAAGCGGGCCCACTCACGCCCGGACCGTTTGGCCGCCGGGAGCCGCCCCGGGCTTCCAGGAGTCGACTCCGAATGCAGGAACAACCGGTCGCCCTGACTCGCCGTCGGGGACTGTTTGGCGTCCGGACTCGGACCTATCGCTTGAAACTTGAGGCTGAAGGGGCTTGTCTTCCCAACCTGGGTCATAACGGCTGCCTGACACAGGTGACGGAAAGGCCCGTCGGACTTCCGTCGCCGCGATGCATAAGAGCCCTAGCGGCAAATGTGAAGTCCGGCGGATAACTCAGCCGAACTCGCCCCAGACCTGCGTGAGATGTCGCCACATTCCACCCCCAGGTGCTCGCTTTATCGACACCGTCCGATGCCTTCCCCAATAGAAGTCCATCGGCGGTGGCCGCGTCACGAGCGCCTTATACCCGGGTTTGCGTTCAAGAATTCAACGTTAAGGACGGGCATTACCCGGTTTGGAGCGGACCGGTGGGGTGTTCGTCGTCTCGGTACTTGGCTTTGGGGGAACGATCGAGGTATCAACACCCCGGCTCCCACCCGCATTGAGGAGGTTAAATGTCCTGCAAAATCGTCCGTAAGATTCCTCCCCGGCCTAAGGAGAGCACACCAGCCGGGGCCGCCGCCCATGAGGTTTCGCGCGATCGTGACGCACGCGCAATAAGGCTGAAACCGCCGCCAGACATGCTGAGGACATGAAGCCCAAGGCGCAGTCCCCCATAACTACTGACTTGAGCTGCGAAGTCTGCGGCCAGATGCCCGAACCCACCAAAACCCGGCTCACCGTGGCGAACGTCGCCGTGATGCTGCCAATCGAGCTCCTGGTGCACGCAGCGGTGGTGGAAACCCAGCTCCCCTACGTGGCCAAGGTCCTGGTCCTGACCCTGACGGCCACGGTATTGGTGATCTGGGTGGCCGAACCCTCCGCGGCGCGCTTGCTGCGACGCTGGCTGCATGCACCGGCCCTGCGCCATCGCAAGCGCCTAAGCTCGGCGCAATCCCTGTGGCGCGCCCGGACAATCCTGAGGGACCAGCCGGGCTCGCTCCAGAAGATCACGCAGTCACTCGCACGGCTGGACACGAACATCCTGAGCATCCACATCCATCCGGTGGCGGGCGGTGTGCTGGATGAGTTTGTGCTTTCCGCCCCGGACAACCTCGGTGAGCGTGAGCTGCTGGAAGCCCTGCGGGACGGCGGGGGCAGGCACCCCCACGTATGGCCCACCACGGCGCTGGCCATGGTCGACGGGCAAACCAGGGCTCTCAGCCTGGCCGCCCGGATCGCAGGCAATCCCGCCGAGTTGCCCTTGGCCGTTGCGGAACTCCTGTCGGCCAGAATCGAACAACCGCGACCGGTTGGCAGCCACCAAGTGGCTGGCACGTCGATGGATCCCGCGACCACCTTGAAGATCCCCACCGCGTGGAGCGGCCCCATCACGTTCTCGCGGCCAGGCGAACCCTTCACTCCCGCCGAATCAGCACGTGCCCATCGACTGGCCGAGCTGGCTGAGATCCTTGCCCACGCGCCGGCACCTGAAAACCGCTGACTGGGAACTGACTGGGAGCTGATTGAGAACAGGCAGCTGAGAGCCGGCGTCGGTACCGCGTGCCCGGCCACAATCGACCGGTCACAATCGGTAAATAGGGAGCACGGGCGCGCGAAAAGACAAAAGCCCTTGACAGTGGCAGGGGTCACTTCTATCTTTGATTTTGGGATCCCAAAACGGGATCCCAAAACGATCTTTCCGGGAGTCCCTTGACGCAAACCCGGACAGTCCCGGATCAGGCTACGTCCACGGTGCACCCGGCAACGGGTCCTCCACACCCCAGATTCTTTCCCCAGCCCGCGATCTTCCCCGTATAGGAGAAGCTGTGTCTCTTCAAAACACCGAAACTGAATCTTCATCAGTCACCACCACACCGGAGTCAAAAACCGGCACCGACGGCGTGCAACGGCGCACCAACGTCCGCTGGAAAATGTTCCTTCTTTTGCTTGTCCTCGTGTCCGTCAACTACATCGACAGGGGCTCCATCTCGGTGGCCCTCCCCATCATCCAAAAAGAGTTCAACATGGCACCGGAGCTGGTGGGCCTGCTGTTGTCCGCTTTCTTCTGGACCTACGCCCTCATGCAGATCCCGGTGGGGTGGCTCATCGACAAGTTCGGTCCGCGAAAGGTCATGACTGCCTCGTGCGTCGGCTGGGGGGCGGCAACGGCCGCCTCAGGCCTGGCTGGCGGATTCCTCACCATGTTCATCGCCCGCCTGGGCATCGGCGTTACCGAGGCCGGCGTGATGCCTGCAGGCGGCAAGCTCAACGCCATCTGGATGCACAAATCGGAGCGTGGCCGCGGAGCGACGATCCTGGACGCGGGCGCCCCCTTGGGCGCCGGTATCGGCGGCATCCTCATCGCCGGTCTGATCGCCTCCACCGGCAGTTGGCGCAGCTCCTTCATCATCGCCGGCGCGGCAACGGTGCTGATGGGCCTCGCGGTCTGGTGGTACGTCCGCGACAACCCACGCCAGCACCGGGGCGTCAACGCCGCCGAGGCCGCCTACATCGAGGCCTCCCACGCCGCAGAGGACGCCGAAGCCGAACTCGACGGCAGCAAAGGCAAGCGTGCGCTGCTTCCCTACCTGAAGTTTCGTTCCTTCTGGGCCATGTGCTTCGGCTGGCTGGGTTTCAACGGCGTGTTCTACGGCCTGCTGACCTGGGGCCCGCTCTACCTCGCCCAAGCCAAGGGCTTCGACCTGAAGACCATCGGCTGGTCCACGTTCGTGATCTTCGGCGCCGGCTTCGTCGGGGAAATCCTGGGCGGCACCATCGCGGACAAGTGGCGTGCGTCCGGCGCCTCCGCCAACCGGGTTATGCGCACCCTGTTGGGCATCTCCAGCGCTGTGGTGATCGGCGGCCTCGTGGGGGTCACGGTAGTGGCGGATCCGACGACGGCGGTGGTGCTGCTCTCCGTGGTGATGTTCTTCCTGCGCTGGGTGGGCCTCTTCTGGAGCATCCCTTCCATCCTTGGCGGCCGCACCAATGCCGGCGTCCTGGGCGGCGCCATGAACTTCAGCGGCAACATCTCCGGCTTCGTCACCCCCATCGCGGTTGGCCTGATTGTCGGCGCCACGGGCTCGTACACCTGGGCGCTGCTGTATTTCGTGGGATCCGCCATCGTTATGAGTGCGTCAGTCCTGACGCTGGACTACAACAAGCGGCTTCCTGTCTAAGCTAGCCACGCAACACCTGTTCCCGGAGCCGGGAACGCAATGCCATATAAGAACCCGAATGGAGCACCATGCTTGCCGCAGAAGAAACCCGGGACAAGGAACGCCCCCTCCGCGAGGCTGTCCGGGACACGCTCCGCACCAGGATCTTTGAAGGGCATTACGTTCCCGGCACCAGGCTGGTGGAACGCGACCTTGCCGCCGAGTTCAACGTCTCCCGCCTCCCCGTCCGGGAAGCCCTGCGCATGCTCCGCCAGGAAGGGCTCATCAGCGACCGGGGCGCCCGCGGAGCCGAAGTCAGCACGCTCAGCCCGAAGGATGTGGAGGACCTCTTCGACGTCCGGCAGTCGCTGGAGGTGCTGGCCTGCCGGCTTGCCGCCGCCCGCGCCACTGCCGACGATCTGAGCCACCTCGAAGGTCTCCTGGAAGAAGCCGATCGCTGCCTGGCCAAAGGCGCCGTTATGGAAGCGCACCGTGCCAACAGCGAATTCCACGATGCCATCACCCGCATCGCGGACAACGGATTCCTCAAGTCCGCACTGGAACCCCTCCAAGGGCGCATGCACTGGCTTTTCCGCCATGTGAGCGACCTCCCCGAACTCATCGAAGAGCACCGCGCCCTCTACGCCGCCATCGCCAGTGGCGACCCCGACCGGGCAGCCGCCCAATCGGCGTCGCACATCGGTAAGTACCGCGAACAGTTCCCGGAGGATTTCCGCCGGACAGAACCCGCGCTTCATCGGAAGAACAAATGAAACTCCTTGTTATCAACCCCAACATCAGCAATGACGTCACGGCACTGATCGAGGCTGAGGCCCTGCGTTCCGCATCGCCCGGCACCGAACTCGTGGTCCGCACCGCCGGGCACGGCGTCGAATACATCGAGACCCGCTTCGAGTCCCTGATCGCAGCCGGCGCCGTCGCCGAAATCATTGCCGGGTTCACCCGCGAGGCGGGACCGGCCAGCGGAGGAACGAGCGACGACGGCGCGAACCACGCCGGCGGAATCGACGGCGTGGTTGTGGCGGCGTTCGGCGACCCCGGCATGCCCGCCCTCAAGGAACTCGTCGACGTCCCCGTCATCGGAATCACCGAAGCGGCCCTGTGCGCGGCGGCCCTGCAGGGCCACCGGTTCTCCATCATCGCCATCTCGGACCGGATCAGGCCCTGGTACCTGGACTGCGTGGAGCGCTTCGGCCTCGGCGGCCGGCTGGCATCCATCCGTTCTATCAACGAAAGCCTTGCCGGCATCGGCTCCGTCCAGCATGACTTCAAGGACACCCTGCTGGCGCTCAGCCGGCAGGCCGTCGCGGAAGACGGAGCCGACGTCGTCATCCTGGCGGGCGCACCCCTGGCCGGACTGGCACGCGAACTCGGCGGCCAGATCCCCGTCCCGGTGGTGGACAGTATTTCCGCGGGCATCCGCATGGCGGAGGCCGTCGTCGGGTTGAAGTCCGGACCGCACCGGGCGGGCGCTTTCGCGCCGCCACCGCCCAAACAACGCCAGGGCCTCTCCGAGAACCTGGACGCCGCACTGACGGCTGCCCGGTTCGCACCCGCCGCTTCACAGAATTAGGAGGACAATGATGTCCCATCTGCCAGACCTCGTCATCGCACACGGCACCGTGGTCAATAGCTTCGGCCGCCGGCGCGCCCATGTGGTGGTCCGCGACGGCCGCATTGAGCAGCTCATCGACGCCACCGAGCCCGTCCCCGCCGCCACCCGCATCATTGACGCTGCCGGCCGGATGGTGATCCCCGGCGGCGTGGACGGCCACTGCCATGTGGCCCAGGTGACCGGACGGTTCAGGACCCTGGACGACTACCGCACCACGTCCACCGCGGCGCTCTGGGGCGGCACCACCACCATCATCGATTTCGGCATCCCCCGGGACGCGCACGAGAGCCCACTTGCGGCCGTGCTGAACAAGAAGGAGCTGGCACGGGAGTCGCGCTGCGACGTGGCCCTGCACGGCTCGGTGGTCAGCTGGGATGAAACCGTGCCCTGGCAGCTGGAGCAACTCGCCGCCGAGGGCGTCCGGTCGGTCAAGATGTACACCACCAACCGCGGCACTACCATGGCCGACGGGGACACGATCCTGAAGGTCATGCGCGAGATGGTCCGACTTGACGGCCTCACCTACATCCATGCCGAGCACGACCCCATCATTGCCGACTGCACCCAGCAGCACGCGGACGACGGCCGGATCGGCATCGAGCACCTGCACCGCACACGCCCGGAGCTGGCGGAGGAAATTTCGGTCAAGGAAACCCTGGCCATGGCCAACTACACGAACGCCCCCGTGTACTTTGTGCACCAGTCGACCCCCGGAGCGGTGGACCTGGTGACCGAGGCCCGCAGGCAGGGCCGTGAAGCGTTCTCCGAGACATGCCCGCACTACCTCACGCTGGACGACTCGGTCTACGGCACGGCGTTTCCCGAGTGGTACGCCTGCTGCCCGCCCATGCGCAGCGCCGAAACAGTGGCAGAGTTGAAGGACCGGCTCGCCTCGGGCGCTATTCACGCCGTCGCTTCGGACCACTCCTGCTACGACCTCTCGCAAAAGCGCGAACGGTCCGACGACGTCCGGGCCATGCCGCACGGCCTGCCCGGGGTGGAAACCCGGATGCCGGTGACGTTCACAGCCATGATGGAAGCCGGCGCGGCCTCGGCAGGCACCCTGGAAGACTTCGTCGAAGTGTTCGCGGCCGGACCTGCCCGGATCAATGCCGTTCCCCGCAAGGGGACCATCGCCGCGGGATTCGACGCTGACCTGGTGATCTTCGACCCGGCCGAGCAGCGCACCGTTGACGGTGGCGCACTGCACATGGGCACGGACTTCTCGCCGTTCAACGGCAGGAGCCTCAGCGGCTGGCCCGCCGTCGTGGTGTCCGCCGGTCGCGTCGTGGTGGACACCGACGGATTCCACGATCCTGGTCCCGTGGGCCGCTATGTTCACCGTAACGGTTTCCGGGCCCATCAGGACGCCGCGGCTGGCTCCACGTCAGCAACCGCCCTCAACGCCGTCCCGGCCAACCCCTAGGAGCAAACGTGCCTTCCGCAACACGCCCTGCACGCATTGGCATGATAGTGCCGTCCTCCAACACCTGCCTCGAGCCGCAAAGCTACCGGATTTTGGGCGACCGCGACGACGTCACCATCCACTTCACCCGGATCCCGGTCACCCGCATCGCATTGGACGACTCGTCCGACCGACAGTTCGACCCGACGGTGATGCGCGCGGCCGGCCAGCTGCTGGCGACGGCGGACGTGGACGTCATCGCCTGGAACGGCACTTCGGGCTCCTGGCTCGGAGCGGAGCATGACCGTGGGCTGGTACAGGAAATCCGGGACGCCACCGGAATCCCCGCCACCACCTCCACCCTGGCTTACCTGGAGGCGTTCAGAAGCTTCGGCACGGAGCGCATCGGGCTCTTCACTCCGTACACCGAGGACGTGAACCGTGCCATCATGGCGTCGTACCAGCGGGACGGCATCAAGACCATCGATCACCGGGCCCTGGGCTTGAGCGACAACGAATCCTTCGGCCGTGTGACGGACGACGAAATGCGCCCCGCGTCCCTGGAGCTCGCCTCCGCGCGGCCCGACGCGCTGATCTACCTATGCACCAACCTGTACGGCGCCAACATCGCTGCGGAGGTCGAGTCCGAGACCGGAGTTCCAGTACTGGACTCGGTGGCCGTGACCCTGTGGCACTGCCTCAAAATTGCCGGCTCCCCCTTGCTCGCACCGAGGTGGGGCAGGCTGCTGGCCGGCTAGACCGGAAGCAGGCCCTGAGTCAGGCCCCCGCAGCAGCGGTCATCCGGATCTTGAGGGCGTCGGGCTCCACGCGGACCGAGAGGTGCTTGCCGGTCCCCAGATGGTCCCCGTCCAGCTGGAATTCTTGCTCGTGGTCCAGGGTGATTTCGGCCGATTTCCCCTGGAAATAGTCCACGGATTCGGTCTCGTTCTTGTTCTTGCCGAACACGCCGGCCACCACGCCAAGCCAGCCCAGGCGGCCTTTCGGGGACATGACCAGCAGGTCCAGCACGCCGTCGTCGAACTTGGCCTCAGGGAAGATTTCCACGCCCCCCATGATCCGGCCGCAGTTGCCGATCATCACGCTGCGGATCCGCCGGCCGATGGGCCGTGCCCCATCAATGCTGATTTTGGCCTTGACGGGTTTGCCCGGCAGCTTGCGGATTCCCGCCTCAACGTACGCCAGCCAGCCCATCCGGTCCTTCAGCACGTCAACGGTGTCTGCCATGATGGCGGCGTCATAGCCCAGGCCGGCCATGACCAGGAAGACCTTTTCGTCGTCGGAGTGGTCCAGGGTTGCCCTGACCACGTCCACCGTGCTTTCGGTCCCGTTGAGGACGTCATAGGCCGCCGACACAGGGTCGGTGAGGTCAATCCCGAGGTTGCGTGCCAGCAGGTTGCCGGTGCCCAGCGGGACGAGCCCCAACGGCACCCCCGTGCCGGCCAACACCTCGGCCACGCAGCGGACGGTCCCGTCGCCGCCGGCGGCAATGACGACGTCGACGCCCGTCTCAAGCGCCTCCCGGGCCTGCCCTTCGCCCGGGTCTTCGACAGTTGTCTCCAGCCACAGTGGCTCGGCCCAGCCTTGGGTTTCGCAGAGACGGACCAGGGCGCCCCGGAGCTCGTCACCGACGGCCTTTGCGGGGTTGACCACAACGGCGACGCGCCTGGCGTTGCTGTTATCCGGTGTGGAAGTGTTCTCTGGCATAGTGTCCTTCGGGGCAGGATGTGGATCCGGGCAAGCGGTGTTGAGGCTCCAGCGTAGCGGGGACACACGCCGTTCCGGGGTAGCCGGGCCGGGTTCATGGACGGCCAATCACCATGGAAAGTATACTTAGTAGGCTTAGTTAGCGATGCATGTCGCCACGCGGGATCCGCCCGCGGACGCCGTGTGCGCACACGCGAAAGGCGGCCGGAAATGCCAGAACCAGAGGAAAGCTATTCCGCTGAGGCCGAGGCCACGAGCCGGGACCCGCACGACTGGGGACGGGCGATGGCCCTCGCCGTCACACGGCTGGCCGAACAGCTGGCTCCTGAGGATGCCGAGGACATCCACGCGTCGCTGGTGGACAAAGATCTCTGCCTGAACATCCGTGACGACCCGGCGGGCGTGATGATCCGCGTGTCCGTCCCCCGCGAATAGCCCTTCGGCGCAGGCGGCACCGGGCTGCAGCTGGTTCCTGTCGCTGCGCGGCACATCCGGGACTTGTTGCCCTGCCCCTGCCGCGCTTGTGGCCCTAAGCTCGGCAGTATGGACACCTCCGGGGCGGGAAGCGAAACCAAAGATCTGCCTGTTCACGAGTGCTGGAGACATCTTCGGTCATCCTCTGTGGGGCGGTTGGCACTGATCAGCCACAACAAGCCCGAGATCTTCCCGGTCAATTACCTTCCGGGGGACGGGACCGTGATCTTCCGGACCGGTCCAGGCACCAAGCTGGACGCTGTCCTGGAAGGCGGGACAGTGGCCCTTGAAGCGGACGGCCTCAATTCCTACGGCACCATCGCGTGGAGCGTGGTGATCAAAGGCGTACCTGAGGAGATCCCGCCCGGCGAGATACCGCTGGAGGTGCCATCGCCCTGGGAGGCCGGAGCGAAGGACCATCTTGTCCGCATCACGCCCACGGAGCTCAGCGGCCGCCGGTTTGTGATTGCCCCGCCCGCACACTGGTGGCCGCCGCAAGAGGCCTCGGTGGACTGAAACCTTCGGGCTGAACCCGCTGGTTAGTGCATCGCCGAGAGGTCCGCCGAGATCTTTTTTGCCGTGGCCACAATTTCCCGTCGCACGGAATCCAGATAGGCCTCAGGGTCCGGCTTGGCGGCCACGGACTGTGCCTGCAGCGAGACGTTCACCGCAGCCACCACCTTGGTTGGGCCGTCGTACACCGGCGCGGCGATGGACATCAGCCCCAGTTCGAGCTCCTGGTCCAGCAGGCACCAGCCCTGCGCGCGCACGCTGTCCAGGACAGCTGACAGCTCCCGGGCCGTCCGCACCGTCCTGGGTGTCAGGGGCTTGATCTCAACGGCGTCCAGGTAGGCCCGAAGATCTTCCGGCGGCAGCGCGGCGAGCAGCACGCGTCCCATGGACGTGGCGTAGGCGGGGAAGCGGGTGCCCACAGTGATGCCCACGTTCATGATGCGGCGGGTGGTCACCCGGGCGATGTAGGCAATGTCCATGCCGTCCAGGACCGCGGCCGAGGTGGATTCCCCCAGCTTGAGGGAAAGCTCCTCAAGGTGCGGCTGGGCAAGCTGGGGCAGGGACAATCCTGACAGGTAGGCATAGCCAAGCTGAAGTACCTGGGCAGTCAGCGCGAAGGTCTTCCCATCCGTGCGGACGTAGCCCAGTTCCACCAGCGTGTGCAGGAAACGACGGGCCGTGGCGCGCGTGAGCCCCGTCCGCACCGCCACCTCGCTGAGTGTCATCACCGGGTGGTTCGTGTCGAAGGCGCGGATGACGGCAAGCCCCCGCGCCAGTGACTGCACATACTGGTCGCTGGCCTGTGGCGCAGAAGAGGCGCGGGGCGGGGTCTCTGCTGCTGTGTCGGTCATGGTTACCTATCCTATTGGCGCGAACGGACATTTAAGCCCCGCGCAGTCAGCGCGAACGGACATTTAAGCCCCGCGCAGTCAGCGCCGGTGGTGCTCAAGTGCCCGCTCGCGCCATTGGGGTGGTGTGCAGTTACTGCTCGACGGCGGGGGCGGCGGTGAGCGGCACCGGCACCATGGCTTGGAGCTCCTCGAGGGTGCAGCCGAAGGTTTCCCGTACCCGGGCACCGTCCGGACCGAGGAGGAATACGGCCTTGTCGGTGTACACGCGGGTCACGCAGCCGATGCCGGTCAGCGGGTAGGTGCAGGCCTCCACCAGCTTGGAGACGCCGTCGCGGGTCAGGAGCGTCATCATCACAAAGACGTCCTTGGCGCCTGTGGCCAGGTCCATGGCCCCGCCCACGGCAGGGATGGCGTCCGGGGCGCCGGTGTGCCAGTTTGCCAGGTCCCCCGTGGCGGAGACCTGGAAGGCGCCGAGCACACAGATGTCCAGATGACCGCCGCGCATGATCGCGAACGAGTCCGCGTGGTGGAAATAGGACGCACCCGGCAGTTCGGTCACGGGGATCTTGCCCGCGTTGATGAGGTCCTCATCAATTTCGTCGCCCTTAGCCTCGGGACCCATGCCGAGCATGCCGTTCTCGGTGTGGAGCGTGATGTTCTGCTCCGGCTCGAGGTAGTTGGACACCAGGGTGGGCTGGCCAATGCCCAGGTTCACAAAGGAACCGGGCTTGATGTCGCGGGCCACGAGGCGGGCGAGCTCATCGCGGCCCAGCGGCTTTTCGCTGGTCTGCATGCCCATCTGAATACTGGTCTTGTCGCCGGACTGGATAGTCATCTCAGGCCACCTTCACAATGCTGTTGACATAGATGCCGGGGGTCACAATGACCTCCGGGTCGAGGCCGCCCGTGGGGACGATCTCCGAGACCTGGACGATGGTGTGTTTGGCTGCGGCGGCCATGATGGGGCCGAAGTTGCGGGCCGTCTTACGGTAGACGAGGTTTCCCTTACCGTCCGCCTTGAGGGCCTTGATGAGGGCGACGTCGGCATGAATGGGGGTCTCGAAGACCTGCCCGCGGCCATCGAGAATGCGGGTCTCCTTGCCCTCGGCCAGCATGGTGCCGTAGCCCGTGGGGGTGAAAAAGCCACCGATACCCGCGCCGGCGGCACGGATGCGCTCGGCCAGGTTGCCCTGGGGAACAAGCTCGAGTTCGATCTCACCGGCGCGGTACTTGGCGTCGAAGTGCCAGGAATCGGACTGCCGGGGGAAGGAACAGATCATCTTCTTCACCCGGCCTTCCTTAATCAGCAACGCGAGGCCCTGGTCACCCTGGCCGGCGTTGTTGTTCACCACGGTCAAGTCCGTCGCGCCGCAGTCCATCAGCGCGTCAATGAGTTCGAACGGCTGGCCGGCGTTGCCGAACCCGCCAATCATCACGGTGGATCCGTCTTTGATGCCGGCGACGGCCTCGCCAACTGTGTCTACAAAGTTCAGCATGCTCAGCCCTTAACTCCCGAAGTAACATTTTCAAGCACCACGGCCAGGCCCTGCCCGACGCCGATACAGATCGCGGCGACGCCCCAACGCTGCCCGGAGGCCTGCAGGGACCGGGCCAGGGTGCCCAGGATCCGGCCGCCGGAGGCGCCCAGGGGGTGGCCCATCGCGATCGCGCCGCCATGCCCGTTCACGATGGACGGGTCGATGCCCCAGCCGTTGATGCAGGCCAGGGACTGCGCGGCGAAGGCCTCGTTGAGTTCGACGGCGCCAACCTGGTCCCAGCCGATGCCCGCCTTGGCGAGGGCCTTGTTCGCCGCCTCGACCGGGGCGTAGCCGAAGAACTGGGGGTCGTTGGCGTGCGCGCCCCGGCCGGCGATCCGGGCCAGCGGGTCCATCCCCAGGATCCCGGCGGCGTTTTCTGAGCCGAGCCAGGCCGCGGACGCGCCGTCCGAGAGCGGGGAGGCGTTGCCCGCGGTGACCGTGCCGTTCCCGGTGCGGAACACGGTCTTGAGCCCGGCGAGTTTGTCGGCGGAGGACCCGGGGCGGATGCCCTCGTCCCGGACCAGGTCCGTGCCCGGGACCGGGGTCACCAGGTTGTCATAGAAACCCTCGTCCCAGGCCGCGGCGGCCAGGTTGTGCGAGTTGGCCGAAAATTCGTCCTGCGCCTGGCGGGTCACCCCGTACTTCTCGGCCAGCCGCTCGGTGGCCTCGCCCAGGGAGATGGTCCATTCCGCCGGCATCGCCTTGTTCACCAGGCGCCAGCCCAGCGTGGTGGAGGCCAGGGTCATATCCCCCGCCGGGTAGGGCTTCTCGGTTTTGGGCAGCACCCAGGGCGCGCGGGACATCGATTCGGCCCCGCCGATCAGCATCAGCTCCGCGTCCCCGGTGTTGATCTGCCGGGACGCGATGATCGCCGCGTCCAGGGAGGACCCGCAGAGCCGGTTGACCGTGGTGCCCGGGATTGAGACCGGCAGTCCGGCGAGCAGGGTGCCCATCCGGGCGACGTTGCGGTTCTCCTCGCCCGCGCCGTTGGCGTTCCCGAACACCACCTCATCGATCCGCTCCACGTCCAAGGCCGGGGCACGCCTGACGATCTGGCCAATCACATGCGCGGCCAGATCATCCGGCCGCACGCCGGCAAGACCGGAACCGAACTTCCCAAACGGGGTGCGCACGGCATCGTACACAAAAGCGTGATTCATTTCATTCCTCTAAGTTCTCTTGGCCCAACTAGGTCGCAGTTAATGTCGTTATGAGCCCTAATAACGACATCTACTGCCAGCTAGTTGGGCGGGACGGCTGCGTCTATCTCTTTGAACACCTGTTGCGCGGTCTTGAAGGCGGTGTTGGCTGAGGGAACTCCGCAGTAGATGGCGGTCTGGAGCAGGATTTCCTTGATCTCGTCCCGGCTCAGGCCGTTGGTGATGGCGGCACGGATGTGCATGGCCAGTTCTTCCCAGTGCCCGTGCGCCACCATCGCGGTGATGGTGACGGCGGAGCGCATCTGCCGGGTCAGGCCAGGCCGTGTCCAAATGCCGCCCCAGGCGATCCGGGTGATCATGTCCTGGAAGTCCTCGGTGAAGGAATCCTTGTTGGCGTTGGCGCGGTCCACGTGTGCGGTGCCCAGCACTTCGCGGCGGACCACCATGCCGCCGTCGTAGATTTCCTGGCTGGTGGCATCCGGCTGGACCACGCCGTTTCGTTCCGGACCCGTCATTTTCCTGCTCCGGCGGATTCTCCGGCGGATTCGGCCCAAGTGATGAGGCTACGCAGCAGTTCGGCCACGTGGGCTGGCGCCTCGAACGGAGCCAGGTGTGCCACGCCCTCAAGTGTCGCGGCGCTGGCCGTACCACCTCCGGAGGTGATTCCTTCGACGATCTCCTCGGCGAACGACGGCGGGGCGACGCTGTCCAGGGCGCCGGCGATGGCCTGGGTTGGGACCCTGATGCTGCCAAGCTGCGCCCGGACATCGAAGCCTGCGAGGGCCTCGCAGCAGAAGGCGTAGCTGAAGCGGTCGGCGTCGCGCAGGGAGTGCAGGAGCCGGCTGCTCAGCTCGGGCTCGCGCTCCATGAAGCCGGGGGCGAACCAGCGTTCGGCCGAACCCTGGATCATCACGGGCGTGCCCTGGGTGCGGACGGTCTCCGCGCGCTCCAGCCACCCTTCGGGGGTGCCGATCTTGGCGCCCGCGCACTGCACGGACAGGCTCTTGAGCCGTTCGCCGTGCTTGATTCCCAACTGCAGCCCGGCGGCCCCGCCCAGGGAAACGCCGGCGTAGTGGAACCGGGCGCCCGGGGCAATCGAATCAACGAGTTCGACGACGGCGTCGGCCAGCTCGGCGACGTCGAACGTTTCCGTCGCTGCGGGCGAGACCCCGTGTCCGGGAAGATCCCAGGCGACGACGTCGAAGTCGTCCCCGAGCAGGGCGCCGGCCTGCGTCCACACCAGTGAGGACGTCCCCAGCGACGGCCCCACCACGAGGAGGGGCTTGTCCCCCAGCGTGCGCTGGGGGGAGAGCAGTACGGCCTTGACTGTGGGTCTAGCCACGGGGGTCTCCATTCGGGTCAGTTGGGTCTTGTGTTGTGGCGGGGCGTGAATAGTCCGGGAAGGCCGCCAGGATTCGGCGCGAGATCTCGCCGGCCTGCCCCAGGTAGCTCGCGGGGTTGAGCAGGTCCTCCAGCCGGTCGTCCGGAAGCACGTCAGCCGGCACGGCCGCACGGAGCAGCGCCCGGTAGGCGGACGCCCGTTCCGCCGGCGGGGCCTGCAGCGTTTGGTCCACAATGGCCTGCAGTTGTTGCTTGCCGCTCAGGCCGGACTGCTCGGCCAGCAGGGGGGCGACGGCGGCCGACACACCTTCGCTCAGCAGCAGCGGACCGGACAGCGCCAGGTTGCGCCGCATGGCCTCGGGAAAGACCTGCAGGCCCTCAGCGAGTTCCCGCAGGTGTCCGGCAGCCCCAAGCGCCAGCCGGAGCAGCTGGCGGAACGCCGGCCATTCGCTGTGCCAGGCGCCGTCGGGCCGTTCGTCGTTGAAGTTGGCGGCGGCCAGATGCAGCTGGGCGGCCAGGCCCGGAGCCTGAAGCGCGGCGCTGCGGACCAAAACGGACAGCACAGGGTTCTGCTTTTGCGGCATGGCCGAGGACACGCCGCGGCCGGCCGCGCGGGGCTCCGCAAGCTCGGCCACCTCGGGCCGGCTCAGGAACAGCACGTCGCTGGCGATCTTGCCCAGCGCATCCGTCACCGCGGTCAGGGCATCCCCCAGCGACGTGACGGCCAGCCGGTTGGTGTGCCACGGTCCCGGCGTTGCCGCCAGACCCAGTTGCGCGGCGAGATTGTCCGAAAGGTCAAAGGGCGTGTCCACCGAAGCCGAGGTCAGCACGGTCCCGGCTGCCAGCGTTCCCGCGGCCCCGCCGGTCTGCACGGGCAGTTGAACGGCGTCCAGGCGCTGTGCAGCGGCTGCCAGTCCGTGGAACCACTGCGCGGCTTTGAGCCCGAAGGTGTACGGCAGGGAATGCTGGGTGAGACTGCGGCCCACGCACAGCGTGTCCGCATGCACATCCGCAAGCGCGGCCAGCGCCGCCGTGGTTGCTTTCACGTCGGCCAGCAGGGCCGCCACGGCGTTCCGGGCCAGCAGCATCAGGGCCGAGTCCAGGACATCCTGGCTGGTCAGCGAGGTGTGAACGGCGCCCAGTGCACCAACACGGGGGGCACCCCCGGTTTCGGTATCCAGGGCCTTGACCCGGTTGCGCAGGTCGGCCAGGAGCGGGATGACCGGGTTGGCGCCGCCCTGCCCGCGAATTGCGATGTCCCTCACGTCGTATCGGCTGGCGTCCGCTGCCGAAGCCACGATCGCGGCCGATCCGGCCGGCGCCAGGCCTGCTTTCTCCAGCACGGCGGCCCAGCCGGACTCGACGGCGAGAATCGCCGCTAGCACCGCCCGGTCCCCGGTCAGCGCCGCCACAACAGGCGACGCCGACACGGGGCTGAGGAGGCCGACGTCGCCGTCGGACAGGTGGGAATCAGTCACTGCGCGGCGCCCCCGGCACCCGCAGCCGCGGAACCCTCCGAACCCTCGGGACCCTCGAAGTCGAGGAAGACGGTCTCGCCCTCGCCCTGGAGCCTGATGTCCCAGGTCAGGCCGCCGTCGGCGTCGCGGCGGGCGATCAGCGTCTGGCGGCGTTCCGGATCCAGTGAGGACAGCAGGGGATCGGCCGCGAGGGCTTCCGCGTTTTCCGGGAGGTACACGCGGGTGAAGAGCCGGTTCATCAGGCCGCGGGCGAAGACCGCGACGGAAATGAAGGGGGCGCCACCTTCTTCGGTGGGCCCGGGATTGACGGTCGTGAAGGTGAAGACGCCGGTGTTGCCCACCGCACTGCGGCCGAAACCGGTGAAAGTGTAGCCGTCGCGTACCAGCGAACCGGTGTGGTGCGGGACGTTGCCCTCGGCGTCTGCCTGCCAGATCTCAAGGATTGCGTCCGGGATGGGGTGGCCGGCGCCGTCATAGACGGTGCCCTGGAGCCGGATGGAGCCCGGGGAGCCCGGGGCCAGCAGCTCGCGGTCCTTGCTGAACGGCAGCGCGTACCCGTAGAACGGTCCTACGGTCTGCCCGGGTGTCGGGGTGAGTTTACTCATGGTTATCGCCTTCTGCTCCCAGGGCCTCGTTCTCGGTCCAGGTCCGCTTGGACCCGGTCAGGACAATGTCCCAGTTGTAGGCCAGGGCCCATTCAGGCTTGGTCTGCTCGTGGTTGTAGGTGGCCACGAGCCGGTCGCGGGCGTCCTGGTCCACGATTGACTGGTAAATCGGATCCAGCGGGAAGAGCTGGTCACCGGGGAAGTACATCTGCGTGACAATCCGTTGGGTGAACTCCTGCCCGAACAGGGAGAAGTGAATGTGGGCCGGACGCCAGGCGTTCAGGTGGTTCTTCCACGGGTAGGCACCGGGCTTGATGGTGGTGAAGCTGTAGGAGCCGTCGGCGCCGGTGATGCAGCGGCCCACGCCGGTGAAGTTGGGGTCCAGCGGGGCAGGGTGCTGGTCGCGTTTGTGGATGTAGCGGCCGGCCGAGTTGGCCTGCCAGATCTCCACGAGCTGCCCGGCCACGGGACGGCCGTCGCCGTCGAGCACGCGGCCGGAGACGACGATGCGTTCACCCAGGGGTTCGCCGTTGTGCTGGATGGTCAGGTCCGATTCCAGCGCGTGCACGTCCATGTGCCCGAACGCTGGGGAGTAGAGCTCGATGGTCTCCGGGTCCGCGTGGTGCAGGTCCTTCGTGGGGTGCCGCAGGACGCTGCTGCGGTACGGCGCGTAGTCCAGCCGCGGCTGGATTTCCGCCGGAACACCGTCCCTGAGGGCCCGCGCGTAGGCCTCGCCGATCGCCTTCATCTCGGCGCTGAGGTCCGACTGCGATTCCGCAGCGGCATCCAGCGGAGCATATGTCTTCGGCGCGGGCTCCGTGGCTTCGTCGGACACGTCCTCGGTGAGCGGGTCCGCGTTGTAGATCTCAAGGTTGATCTCTTCAGGCACAGCAGCCTCCTTTCAGTTGGTAACGATTGCGTTGATAGTGATGGACGGTGCGGTCGGTCGTTGGAACAGCTTCACTTGGGGCCGTGCAGGTGGTCGTACTGGACGGCATGCCGGACAGGGGCGTTCGGGGCGCCGTAACCGTCGTAACCGCCCCGGCGCTCCACCATCTCGAAGAACACGGTGCCAACGGTGGCGGTATAGAAGTGCAGGAACTCGCCGTCGGCGTCGCGGTCATAGAGCAGGTTCAGTTCCTGGAGGGTCGCCAGGAACGTGGGATCAAGCCCAAACCTTGCGTCCAGGTCCTCGTAGTAGTTCGCCGGGATCCTCAGGAAGTCCAGGCCCCGGTCGCGTGCCGCCCGCGCCGTGGCCACCAGGTCGTCCACCGCGAAGGCGATGTGCTCCTGGTAGGTCCGGCGGTGGCCCGTTCCCGAACCAGGTCCGGCGTCGGCACCGTCCTGCTGAATGACCGGGGCCAGGTTCAGCACCAGCCGCACGGCGCGGTCCGCGGTGAGCATCACCTGGGAACGAACCAACCCGGTGGGACTGGGAACTTCCGCGTAGGGCTGTGGCTCCAGGGCCAGGGCGCTGGTGTAGAACAATACGGCTTCGTCAAAGTGCTGCCAGGGCTGTGCGAGGTTCACGTGATCAATCACTGCGCCGGTCCCGCCGGACGGAACTTCCAGGCCCTCGCCGAATTCGTGGGTCCAGGCGGCAGTGCCGTCCGGGCTGCCCTGGCACAGGAAGATCTCGGTGGAGTCCGGCGCGGCGAATCCCTGGAAGATTTCCTCGTTTGCCTGGCTCTTGCGCGGCACAGCCGGGGCCTTGAGCTGCCGTGCGCGGGCCGCGGCGATGACTGGAGAGTCGACGTCGAACCCCACGGCCGCGATGGCGGGCCCGGTCACCTGGGCGGCCGGGTCCGGCGCTGACTCCCGAGCGGCCGAAGACTGCTCGTTGATGATCACCCGCGCGTGGCCCATGGTCCACAATTGCACGTCCTTGGTGCGGTGTCTGCCGTTGAATTCGAAGCCCAGCTGGCCCAGCACCTTCTCCAGCCCCGCGGTATCCGCCGCCTTGACCTCGGCGAAGTTGAACCCGGCCGGTTCCGCCACCTGCGGGAGCGTGGCCAGTTCCATCGGATAACGACGGCGGCCGGCCGGCCGGGAGGCCCCGGCCTCTTCGCTACCCGTCAGGGGGGCGTCCGCAGCATCCAGCCATTTGGCGCTCTGCTCTTCAAGCCAGATCAATGAGCGCATGGCGTCGACGGCTGTCCGCTCCACGTCGGACTGGCGGAACACATCGTTGAAGACTTCCAGGGACACCGGACCGGCGTAGCCGGCGCGGACCACATGACCCATGAACTTGGACAGCTCGAACTGGCCCTCGCCCGGAAACACCCGGTAGTGACGGCTCCAGGACAGCACGTCCATGGACAGTTTCGGGGCATCGGCCACCTGGACAAAGAAGATCTTCGCCGGGTTGAACTGCTCGATGGGCGCCGTGTCCCAGTCGCGGGAGAGGATGTGAAAGGAGTCGAGGCACGTGCCCAGGTTCGGGTGGTCCACCGTTTCGACGATCGCGTGTGCGTGCTCGTAGTCGTTGACGTACTTGCCCCAGGCCAGGGCCTCGTAGGCCACCTTGACACCGTGGTTTCCGGCGAGTTCAGCCAGCCGGAACAGTTGCGCGGCCCTGAGGTCGTCATCGTCGATCACGGCGGTGGCCACGTTGGAGCAGACCAGGATGGTGTCCATGCCGAGGCGCGACATCAGCCGGAACTTGGCTTCGGCCCGGCGGAGGTTGGCTGCGAGAAGCTCTTCCGGAACGCTGTCGAAGTCGCGGAAGGGTTGGTAGAGGTCCAGGGTCAGGCCAAGATCGGCCGCCATCTTGCGGACGTCCTCGGGACTGAGCGGTGACGTGACCAGGTCCTGTTCGAAAATCTCGATTCCGTCGAAGCCGGCGATGGCGCAGGCGTGCATCTTTTCCTTCAGGGTGCCGGACAGGCAGACGGTGGCAATTCCCGTGCGCATCAGGCCGGCACCTCCTCGGCGGCCACGAGCTCCAGGAAGTGGGCCCGCATGCGGTCGGCGTCGGCGTCGAGGCCCGTGAAGATCCTGAAGGCATCCGCCGCCTGCCCCACCGCCATGCGCCCGCCGTCCAGAACGTCGCAGCCCTTGGCGCGGGCCTCGCGGACCAGTTCGGTTTCGATGGGGCGGTACACGATGTCGGCCACCCAGTGCCGGGACTCCACAAGGGACATGTCCAGCGGAACGCCGGGATGTGCGGCCATGCCCACCGGGGTGCAGTGCACCAGTCCGTCGGCCAGGGGCATCAGGTGCGGCAGCTCCGCCGTCGTCCGGGCGGTGATCTTCTGGTCCGGGAAAAACCCGGTGAGTTCGGCGGCACGCGCAGAGCAACGGGCACTGTCCATGTCCACGAGGTCCAGTTCCCGGACACCGGCGGTCAGCAGGGCGTAGGCCACGGCGGAACCGGCTCCGCCGGCTCCCAGCTGCACCACACGGCCCAGCTTCGCGCCCGGCAGCCCGGAGGCGAGGGCTGCCGCAAAACCGGAGAAGTCGGTGTTGTGGCCGATGAAGCGCCCCTCCCGGATGACCACCGTGTTAACCGCGCCCAGGCGGCGGGCGTCAGGCGAAACCTCGTCGAGGTGGCCCAGGACCATCTGCTTGCACGGATGCGTGATGTTCAGGCCGTTGAAACCGAGGCGGTAGGCGCTCCGGAGGAGGTCTCCCACGGATTCACCCGGAAGTCCAAGCTCCAGGAGGTCGATGGGTCGGTAGAGGTACCGCAGGCCCTGCACGTCGCCTTCGCGCTCATGCATAGGGGGCGTCAGCGAGGGCATGACGCCATCGCCCACGAGGCCCACCAGAAAGGACTCTGCTCGATTGCTCATCCGTATAGCTCCTTTGACAACGGCACTCGGTTGGCTGCGACGCGCTCGGCGCCGGCGGCGTGCCGGGTGATATGGCTTACAGTACAGGAAATGTTCATATATTGCACTAGTGTTCTTATCACGAACAAATCATGACGACGGCGGTCATTGCGGCGGTGCGCCTCATCGCTGCGGCAGCCTGGCGGACAGTTCCGCGGCGGCTTCCTGGAGCACGGGAACCAGGGCAACCAGGTCCTCCATGCTGAGCCGGAAGACCGGGACAGCCGTGGCAAGGGACGCAAACGCGTGACCCTGGGCATTGAAGACGGGGACCGCGACCGCGCGCATGCCGAGCTCATTTTCCTCATCCATCACGGCGTAACCCTGGCGGCGGACGAGGTCGATTTCGGCGCGGAAGGCGTCGCGGTCCGTGATGGAGAATTCCGTCAGCGGCTCCAGTTCAAGCTCCTCCACCAGGCGCTTCCGCTCGGATTCCTCGGCGAAAGCCACCAAGGCCTTGCCCACAGAGGTGGTGTGAAGGGCCCCGAGGTGCCCGGGATCGCTGGTGACACGGAAGGTCTGCGGCCCGTCCACCTTGTTCACCGTGAGGTGATGGTTTCCATCGCGTACGGAGAGAATGGTGGCCTCCCCGGTCTTCTCAGTAACGCGCCGCAGGATGGGCAAAGCGGTGCCGGCGAAGCCGTGATGATTGGACACCCGCTGGCCCAGCTGAAACACGCGCAGGCCAAGGTGGTAGCGGCGGCCGTCCGGCTCGTAATCCACAAATCCGTCCCGCGTGAGCGAGCCCAGCAGCCGGTACGTGGTGCTGAAGGGCAGCTCGGCGCGGCGCGACAGCTCCGCCGCGCTGGCGCCGCGGGGCTCGTCCCCCAGCAGCACCAGCAGGCCCAGCGCCTTTCCCACCATGTCCGTCCGGGCGTCGTCCTTGACCACCCTGGGCTTGCCGATGCTTCCCGGGCCGGCCTCAGTGCCGGAAACGTCTGTGTCTTGATTCACACTCATACCTTGATGTTGCCACATAGTGAAAGCTATTTCTAGATGGTGAATACTTTTCTTGACAAGTGATCACCCTCACAGTCATCATTGCTGTATCGCACAAGTAGCTTCCACCATGTGGCTACTAGTCCGGGTCTTCACAAGGACCTCCCGCTGACGCACATTGAGGCGCGGCAGCCGTGAAACTCCTGATCCATCCGCGACAACGCCGTCACATCAAAGGAACACCATGAGCCAGACACTCCCGTCCACGACGCCGGGTACCGCCACAGGCGGAACGCCGAAGAAGGCAGCCCTCGCCAGCTTCCTGGGCAGTGCCGTCGAGTACTACGACTTTTTCATTTTCGGTTCGGCGGCCGCCCTGATCTTCCCCAAGGTCTTCTTCCCCGACGCCGATACCAACGCCGCCATCATGTCCTTCGCCACCTTCGGCTTCGCCTACGTGGCCAGGCCCGTGGGCGCCGTCATCCTGGGGCACTTCGGTGACCGGGTGGGACGGCGGAAGGTCCTTATGTTCACCTTGCTGCTGATGGGTGCCTCCACCTTTGTCATCGGCTGCCTTCCGGACTTCAAGACCGTGGGCTGGTGGGCTCCTGTGCTGCTGGTGCTGGCACGGCTTTGCCAGGGCCTTTCAGCAGCGGGCGAGCAGGCCGGTGCGTCCTCCATGACGCTCGAGCACGCTCCGGATAACCGCCGCTCCTTCTTCACGTCTTGGACCCTCACGGGCACCCAGGGCGGCCAGATCCTCGCCGCGCTCGTCTTCATCCCGGTGCTGGCGCTCCCTGACGAGATCAAGTACGGCATCGGCTGGCGGATTCCGTTCTGGCTGAGCGCGGTTGTTGTCATCGTCGCCTTCTTCATCCGCCGCACCCTGCACGAGCCGCCGGCCTTCGAGGAAGCACAGAAGTCAGCACAAATCGCCAAGCTTCCCGTTGCCGACCTCCTGAAGGACCACTGGCGCGACGTCCTGCGTGTGATCGCCTGCGCCTTCATCGCCGCCGTGTCCACGGTGTTCGGAACCCTGGCCATCAGCTACGCCAAGAACGTCGCCGGCGTGGACGGCACCACCACGCTCTGGCTCGTCGTAGGCGCCAATGTGGTTGCCCTGGGCACGCAGCCCCTCTTCGGCAAACTGGCTGACAGGATCGGGCGCAAGCCCGTCTTCATCTACGGCGCGCTGGCCAGCGCGGTCCTGACGCCCGTGTTCCTGCTGAGCCTGGAGTCCCACAACGTCCCGCTGATGTTCCTTGCCGCGATCGTCTACTTCTCCTTCGGCTACGCCGCCTCCAACGCCGTCTGGCCCTCCTTCTACGCCGAAATGTTCAGCACGAAGGTCCGCTTCTCCGGTTTGGCCATCGGCACCCAGCTTGGCTTCCTGATGGCGGGCTTCGCACCGGCGATTGTCGCGGCCATGGGGGGCATCCAGCCCGGCGGCTGGGTCCAGATCACCATTTTCACGGGCATCATCTGCGTGATCGCCGCCGTCTCGGCACTGACCGCCAAAGAGACCTTCAACGTCCCCACCAAGGAGCTCGGCCTCAAGTAGCACGCGCTCAAGCTGGCCGGCCTCAGATCCGCGCCGCAGGTAATTTACAAAAGAGTCACGACGGCGGCCCGCCCCTCAGCCTGGGGGCGGGCCGCCGCGCGTCGAGAGCACCTCGGCGAGGTCGTACTTGACCGGCTCTTCCAGCTGCTCGTACGTGCACGACCGCGGATCCCGGTCGGGGCGCCAGCGCACAAACTGCGTGGTGTGGCGGAACCGTTCGCCTTCCATGTGGTCGTATTTCACTTCCAGCACCCGTTCGGGACGCAGCGGGGTGAAGGACAGGTCCTTCCCGCCACTCCAGCGGCTGCCCTCGGCATTCCGGGGCGTTCGGGTCCCCTCCTCCTGGTTCGCCCACGCCCACGGGTGGTTTTCGAAGTCCGTCACCAACGGCTGGAGTTCCTCAAAGAGTTCCTTGCGGCGCGCCATCGGGAAAGCGCCCACCACGCCCACGTTGGCCAAGCTTCCGTCGTCGGCATAGAGACCCAGGAGCAGGGAGCCGATCCGGTCCGGGCCGCTCGTGTGCACACGGTAGCCGGCGAGGACACAGTCGGCGGTGCGCTCGTGCTTGACCTTGAACATCACGCGTTTGTCCTGCTGGTAGCGGCCGTCCAGGGGCTTGGCCACGATGCCGTCGAGTCCCGCACCTTCGAACTGCCGGAACCACTGCCCGGCTGTTGCCCTGTCCCGGGTCGCGGCGGTCAAGTGGACGGGGGCGGCGCTGTTGGCGAGCACCTGCTCAAGGACGCCGCGCCGCTCCAGGAACGGCCGTCCAGTGAAGTCCTCGTCGTCCAGAGCCAGCAGGTCAAATGCCACAAAGCTCGCCGGCGTCCGTGCGGCCAACAGCTTCACCCGGCTGGCCGCAGGGTGGATGCGCTGCTGAAGTGCGTCGAAATCGAGCCGGTCTCCGTTGGCCCCCACCAGGATGATCTCGCCGTCGAGCACGCAGCGGGGCGGCAGGTTTGCCTTCAGTGCTTCCACCAGTTCCGGGAAGTACCGGGTCATGGGCTTACCGTTGCGGCTGCCGATCTCCACTTCGTCGCCGTCCCGAAAGATGATGGACCGGAATCCGTCCCATTTCGGTTCGAAGCTCACCGGACTGTCGGGCAGGGCGCTGACAAGTTTGGCCAGCATGGGCGCGATCGGGGGCATCACCGGCAGTTGCATACGGCCCATTCTTGCCCCGCGGCCCCGTTCCGCGCCACCCCTACAACGCCTTGACCGCTCCCAGGACCTTGGCCAGGGAGTCCTTTGCGTCGCCGAACAAGAGAGTGGTCTGCGGCTCGTACATCAGCTGGTTCTCAATCCCGGCGAACCCCGGGCGCATGGATCGCTTTAGGAAAACAACCTGCCGCGCGTGATCCACCTCAAGGATGGGCATTCCGTAGATCGGTGAGCCTGGCGAGGTCTTCGCCGCGGGATTAACCACGTCATTGGCGCCCACCACCAGCGCCACGTCGGCGGTCTTGAATTCGGGGTTGATCTCGCCCATCTCCTTGAGCGACTCGTAAGGGACGTTGGCCTCGGCGAGCAGCACGTTCATGTGCCCGGGCATGCGCCCGGCCACGGGATGGATGGCAAAGTCCACCTGAATCCCGCGTGCCTCCAGGGCCAGCGCCAGCTCCGCCGCAGTGTGCTGACCCTGCGCCACCGCAAGTCCATAGCCGGGCACGATGATCACCCGCTGGGCGTAGCCAAGCAGCACCGCCACGTCCTCCGGACTGGAGGATCGCACCGGCCGCTCGCTCACCGCCGTCGAACCCGCCGTCGAACCTCCCCGGAAAGCCCCAAAGAGGATGCCCGCAACACCCCGGCCCATGGCGGCTGCCATGGCGCGGGTAAGGATGGTGCCGGATGCACCCACGAGGGTGCCGGCCACCACCAGGAGCACGTTGCCCAACACCAGTCCCGAAGCCGCAACCGCCAGGCCGGTAAAGGCGTTCAGCAGCGAGATCACGATTGGCACGTCCGCGCCGCCCACCGGCAGCACCAGCAGCACTCCGGCCACCAGCCCCAGTGTCAGCAGCACCAGCGCCACGGGGATCGAAGCGCTGAGGACGACGGCGATGGCGGTCCCCACGGCCGTGACCAGCACGGCTCCCATCAGCAGGGGCAGCCCCCGAAAAACGACAGGCCGGGTGGTCATCAGCTCCTGCAGCTTGGCGAACGTGATGCCTGATCCCGCGAAGGACACCGCTCCCACCAGCAGAGTAAAGGCGACGGCCACCCGCACCCAGGCATCCCCGGTGTGCGCGAGCTCCAGCAGCGCCACCAGGGCGGCCGCGCCGCCACCCACACCGTTGAACAGTGCCACGAGCTGCGGCATCTGCGTCATTTTGACCCGCCGGGCCACCGGGGCGGCAACGGCCGAACCCACTGCGATCGCGCCGAGAATCCACGGAATGTTCTCCAGCCTGGCCGAGAGGAACACCGTGACCACGGCAAGGAGCGCCCCGAACGCGCCTATCAGGTTGCCCCGGCGGGCGGTCCTGGGTGAGCTGAGGCCCCTGAGGGCGAGGATGAAGAACACAGCGGCCGCAAGGTAGAGCAGCGCGGTCCAGACCGGGGAGAGGAGGCTCACCGCGAACCATCCTTGTGCCGGCGCCCGGCGAACATCTCCAGCATCCGGTCCGTGACCACGAAGCCGCCCACCAGGTTCGCGGTGGCCAGGACCACCGCGAGCAAGGCAACAGCGAGTACCCACGTGTCCGCCGCCTGCCCGGCCACGATGACCGCGCCCACCAGGATGATGCCGTGGATGGCGTTGGCCCCGGACATCAGGGGCGTATGCAGCGTGCTTGAAACTTTCGAGACCACCTCGAAGCCCACGAAGACCGCCAGCACGGTGATCGTGAGCAGGCTGATGCCGTCCATCAGACCACCCCCTCATTTTCGGACTCCGGCGTTATGGGCGCCTCCGGACCGGGCGTGGCGGCACCGGGCGCGCCCGGACGGTCCCGGAGCGCGGCGAGGGCCTCGGCCGTCGCCGCGTGCCGCACCGCGCCGTCGTGCGTCAGGCACGTTTCCGCCACCACCTCGTCGTCGAAATCCGGAGCCACAACACCTTTGCGGGTCATCAGGGCGAGGAGGTTGGCCACATTCTTGGCGTAGAGCCGGGACGCGTCCGCCGGCATGGCGGAAGCTGCATCCTTCAGCCCCACCAGAGTGACCGACCCCTGGCCGTCCGCCGTGGGGACGTGAAGGTCCATCCCCGGCACGGAACCCTCCACGTTGCCGCCCGACTCGGCTGCGAGATCCACCACCACCGAGCCCGGACGCATGCCCTGCACCATGTCCCGGGTCACCAGCAAGGGCGCCCGGCGCCCGGGAACGGCGGCGGTGGTGATGAGGACGTCAGCCTGGGCGACGTGCGGGGCGAGCAGCCGGCGCTGCAGCGCGCCACGGTCGGCGGTGAGCTCGCGCGCGTAGCCGCCGGACGCCTCGGCGGTTTCCAGGTCAAGCCTGATGAACGTGCCGCCCATCGATGCCACTTCCTCTGCCGAAGCGGGCCGGATGTCGTTGGCGGAGACGCGCGCGCCCAGGCGCTTGGCGGTGCCGATCGCCTGCAGGCCGGCGACGCCGACGCCCAGCACCAGGACACGGGCCGGCGGAATGGTTCCGGCCGCCGTCATGTACAGCGGAAAGAAGCGCGGCAACCGGATGGCCGCCTCCAGCACGCAACGGTAGCCGGCAACGAGGGCCTGCGAGGTGAGGGCGTCCATCGATTGGGCGCGGGAAATGCGCGGCACCAGCTCAAGGGCAAAGGAAGTGACCCCGGCCTCCGCCAGAGCGCTGACGGTGGGCAGTTCAGACGACGGTGCGGCAAGACCCACTGTGACGGCGCCACGATGCAGGGCCGCGGCTGTGGCGGGGTCAAGCGGGCGCACATGCGCGAAGACGTCCAGATTGGCGAGGTCCAACTTCGGGACGATCCGGGCGCCCGCCGCGCGGTATTCGTCGTCACCGTGCCCTGCCGGGGCTCCGGCCCCGGATTCGACCAGGACGTCCAGTCCCAGGCCAGCGAGCTGCTTCACGGTCTCAGGCGTTGCCGCCACCCGCCGCTCGCCTTCCCGGCATTCCCGGGCTATGCCTACCTTCACCGCCGCTCCCCTTCCAGACAAGTGCGCCGCTGCCACTGGCGGGCCCTGCCGGCCCCCGGCCGCTGGTGACCAGGAAGCTCGCGAGCGGCGATGCTGCACGTTGTTGGCTAGAGTCTATGACCCGGCGGGCGGCTCAGGGCGGCACCGGGCGAAAGTTTCCCGATCAACGCCTTTTTCCCGGGCTTTCCCGGGCTTTCCTCGACACGCCACTGCTCCCACGGTAGACATGGGTGATGGCCACTGTCGGATTCCAGACCCAGCACGAACAGATCGCGTCCGCCCGGAGCAGGCCGGGGCTGCACCCGTGAGGATCGCCGAGACCTCCGACCTATGGTGGAAAAACGCCGTTATCTATTGCCTCGATCCGGAGACGTTCTTTGATGGCGACGGCGACGGCACCGGCGACTTCGGCGGCCTCACCGAGCGTGTGGACTATCTGGCCGCCCTGGGGGTGACCTGCATATGGCTCATGCCGTTCTACCCCTCGCCAGACCGCGACGACGGATATGACGTCACGGATATGTATGGCGTGGATCCCCGTCTCGGCACGATGGGTGACGTGGTGGAGTTCATCCGCACCGCCAAGGACCGGGGAATCCGCGTGATTGCCGATTTCGTGATCAACCACACTTCTGACCGGCACCCGTGGTTCGTGCAGGCGCGGAAGTCTGTGGACAACCCGTTCCGCGACTACTACGTCTGGCGGAATGACACACCACCGGACACCTCGGACCAAGTGGTGTTTCCCGGCGAGGAAACCTCCATCTGGACCCAGGACAAGCCCAGCGGCGAGTGGTATCTCCACATGTTCTCCAAGCACCAGCCGGATTTAAACGTGATGAACCCCAAGGTGCGGGACGAGATTGCCAAGTCCATGGGATTCTGGCTGCATCTGGGCCTGGACGGTTTCCGCCTGGACGCCGTCCCTTTCTTCCTGGAATTGCTCGGGGAGCCGAAGGACGAGGCTGCCAAAATTGATCCTCACGATTACTTGAGCGCCTTGCGCAGCTTCCTGAACCGCCGCAACGGCAGCGCCGTGCTGCTGGGTGAGGTCAATCTCCCTTACAAGGACCAGCTGAAGTACTTCCGGGGGCCGGCGGGCAACGAACTGAATATGCAGTTCGACTTCCTGTCCATGCAGAACATGTACCTTTCCTTGGCCAGGGAGGATGCCCGCCCGCTTGCCAGGACGCTTAGCGGCCGCCCGACGATCAACCCGGACAACCAGTGGGCCATGTTCGTCCGCAACCACGATGAGCTCACCCTGGACAAGCTCAGCGACGCCGAGCGGGAGGAGGTCTTCGCCGCGTTCGGTCCGGACCCGGACATGCAGATGTACGGCCGCGGACTGCGCCGCCGGCTCCCTTCCATGCTCAACGGCGACCCGGCGCGGATCCGGATGGTCTATTCGCTCTTGTTCTCGCTGCCGGGCACCCCGGTGCTCTTCTATGGTGAGGAAATCGGCATGGGCGAAGACCTCGGAGCCGAAGGCCGCTCGGCCGTCCGGTCGCCCATGCAGTGGAACGACGCCGCGAACGGAGGCTTCTCAACCGCCCCGGCCCAGGACCTGGTGGCCCAGATGGTGGACGGATATTTCGGGCCAAAGAACATCAACGCCGTGGCCGCCAAACGCGATCCTGAATCCCTCTGGAACTTCATCGCCACGCTGATCCAGCGCTACCGGGAATGCCCGGAACTAGGCTGGGGACGGTTTGAACTCATCAGGCAGCCGGCGTCAAGAGTGCTGTTGCACCGTTGCACCTGGGAGGGATCCACCGTGGTAGCGGCGCACAATTTCGGCGCCGAACCTGTCTCGATGACCGCCAGTGCGTCGTCGCCGGATGATCCGGACCGGAGCTTTGCCGGCGCCTTCCTGCTGGACCTGCTTGGTGACGCAAACGTTCCGTTGAGGGACGACGGCGGATTCGAACTCGAGCTGGACCGCTACGGTCACCGCTGGTTCCGGATCCAGCATCCGGGTGGCCGCGTTGTCATCTGAGTGCCCTTAGCGGCGGCGGCACGGAAACAGCGGCGGCGCGGAAAACTAACGCGGCCCTTACCGGCGTGAAACGCGGCGGCAACAATGGCGCAGGACACTGGAAGCGCCGGCACTTGCAGGCACCAGCACCAGCTCCAGCTCAGGAGGCCACGCCATGTTGAAGGAAGCCAAAGCCCACATAACCCGTATTCGCGCCCTGGACCAACTGCACCGGGGCGACGAGATCGAAGCCCGCCTCTCGGTGGGCCCCAGCTACGATGACGTCGTCATCCGCCGAGGCAGCGTCCAAGAGACAGCGCCGGGAATCGGCGTCGTCTGGATCATGGACCGCCTCACTGGCATGCGCAAGGCGATCAACACGGACGAATGCAGCGTTTGGCGCGTAGCCTGAGCCCCTCAGCCGCCGGCCACGGACTGGATGATCACAATTTCCTGGCCCGCCGCCACTTCAGTTTCCAAACCCTGCAACCGCCGGACCTCGTCACCGTTCACGTAAATATTCACGTAGCGTCGGAGGGCACCGGTTTCATCCCTCAACCGCCTCGCAAGCACCGGGAAGTCACCGGAAAGCGAGTCCAGCAACCGGCCCACGGTCACCGTCCCGTCGGCGGGCGCAGTCAGGATGGACTGCCCGCCGGCGAGCGGCTGGAGAACACTGGGCAGCACAACGCTAATGTCAGCCACAACGGATCCTCATACGGATACTGGGGCCTCTGGCAGCAGCGCTGCCGAGATCACGGCTGCGCGGACGCACAGAACGTCCGGCAGGTGTGACGCCACCTCGGTAAAGTATTCGCCTTCGTCCGGGCTGGCGTAGACCGAGCCACCGCGCGTTCCGAAGTACACCCCGGCCGGTTCCGCGGAATCAACGGCGGCAGCGTCACGGAGCACGGCGTTGTATTCGGCCTGCGGCAGTCCGGTATCGAGGCGTTTCCAGGTTTTTCCAGCGTCGTCGGTGCGATGGACGGCGAGCCTGCCCTCCGGCGGGATACGTTCACCGTCGGCCTTCAGCGGCACCACCCACGCAGTGCCGGCCCGCCGGGGATGCGTCAGCATCACAAAGCCGAAATCAGCCGGGAGTCCTTCCGCAATCGACTCCCAGTGCTCGCCGTTGTTGTCCGTGCGGTAGACGCCGTGGTGGTTCTGGGCGTAAAGGCGGCCCGCAACGGCGGCGTCCGCGGCGATCTTGTGCACGCACTGGCCGAATTCAGGGTTGGGGTCCGGCATGAAATACGCCGAGATGCCCTTATTCCGGGGCTCCCACGATGATCCGCCGTCGAGTGAGCGGTACACCCCACCTGTGCTCATGGCGACGTGCACATTTTCCCCGGAAGGATTGACGACGATCGAGTGTGCGGCGGCTCCGCCGTAGCCGGCTCCCCATTCGCTGCGGTGCGGGTGGTCCCACAGCCCGCGGTTCAGTTCGAAGTGTTCGCCGCCGTCGGTTGATTTCCACAGCGAGATGGGTTCGGCGCCCGCCCAGACGACGCCGGGGCGGGACTCGGCGTCGGGGTAGATTTGCCAGATGCGTTCCACCGCGGCCCCGGTGTCTTCCGGGAACTTAATGGCACCCTCCTCAGGCTCAGTCCAGGTGGCGCCCAGGTCATCCGAGTGGGCCACGGTGGGTCCCCAGTGCTCGGAACGCACGCCCACCATGATCCGGGCGCGGCCGTTCCGGGTATCGATGCCGATACTGGGGATCTCCGACATGAGAAAGTGCGGGCCCGACAGTGACCAGTCCCGGCGGTCAGTGCTGGTCGCCAGCCAAAGTCCCTTTTTCGTTCCGATCGCTAAGACATAACGCTCTTCGGTAGCCATGCACCCCATCGAACCACTCAGGCCCGGTTGCCGCAACGGTTTTCGGACGTGGTTGTGCTCCGTGCTTGGGTCAGTCCACGAATTCGGACTGCGTCTCGATGAAGTCCCAGTCGGCCTCCGTGAGGACCGCCCCCACATCGTCCGGATGCGGTCCGCCGGCCTCCGCTATGCCCTGGAGCACCGTCTCCGGCAACTCCCCGGCCCGAAGGTTTTCACGCAACCACTCCTTGCAGTCCAAATCCAGGTCTAGCCACCACATAAAGATTTCCACCGGAACCACCTCTCCTCAACCTCAACGTTATTCCCGGTGCCGGGGCCGTTCAATAGATGCCGCCACGAGCCAGCCTGCGGATTTCCCGCCTTCCGCCCGCCGCCGGGAACGCGACCGTAAAGACAGCACCGAAATAGCTGGGCAAGAGCGGCAGGCAGGGCCACAATGAACTATGTCTTCTCAAAGTTTCAGTGGGCCGCCGCCGCTCGTGGTTGGCGTGCTGCCCGGCCAGCACCCCGAGGTATTGCGCTCTGCCACGGGGCTGGCGGAGAAACTTGGTGTCCCCCTGCTCTGCGCCTACGTCGATGAGGCCAGTTTCCTCGTGGAATGGGATCCGGCACGCTCGGCCCACCGTCTTTCCCTGCATCCGGACAAGGAGGACTCCGAGGTGCGCGCCGTCAGCGAGGAGCTGCGGCGAACGGTGGAGGCGGCCTGCGAAGGCAAGTCAGTCACCTGGGACCTCCGCATACTGAGCGGGGATCCCGCCCGTGCGCTGGGCCGGTTTGCGGCCGAGGCCAACGCCGCCATGATCATCGTTGGGACTCCGGAACGCGGACTGGGCCACAGGGTTTCGGTGGCCCTCAGCGGATCCGTGGCGTCCTGGCTTAGCCACCATCAGGACCACCCCGTCCTGGTGGTACCCCCGCGGATGGGGGCGCACCGGGACGAGCCGGCTTGATCCCCGATTCGGTCCAGGTCCTTGCCGACTACCAACGCAACCTGGGCGAACTGAGGCGGCGGCTGGCGGCGGCCTCCGATGCCGACCTTCGCCGCCGGAGCGCCGGCACCCGCTGGACTAACGAGGAACTCTTGTTCCACATGGTGTTCGGATACATGGTGGTGCAGGCGCTTCTGCCACTTGTCCGGTTCTTTGGGCGGCTGCCGGCCCCCGCCAGTAAAGTGTTCGCCCGGCTCTTGAACGCGGGCACCGCGCCGTTCGACGTCGTCAATTACCTTGGGTCCAAAGCCGCGGCCCGGGTATTCAACCGGAATCGGATGGTGCGGAAGCTCGGCCGGGTCATCGATTCCCTGGAACGGCGGCTTCACGCTGAATCGGCGGCGACCCTCGCCAGGGGAATGTTCTTTCCCACGCGCTGGGATCCCTTCTTCAAGCCATGGATGACCCTGTCCGAGGTATACGCCTACCCCGTCAAGCACTTCGACTTCCACGCCGCGCAGCTCAGGCTGCCCACACTCCAGGGCCCCGAAAATCCGCCCAGGAAGGCCCTTTGAAAGTAAAGCGAAAGTAGTTATTCGAGGTGGTGGCGCTCCCCGCTACTGCCGAGTAAGCTGGATCTCGCAGGAAGATGTTGGACCTGCCCCATAGACTGCTCCGGAGTGCGTATCCCCCAATAACGCACTCCGGAGCTTTTTAATGTCCGGCTTCCGACGTGCGCCCAAAGGAGCGATTCCCGTGACTGCCCAGCCAACGGCTACCCCGCCCGCCACCCGCGCGGTGACCGCACCGCTGTACGCGGCGGGCTTTGTGACGGCCTTCGGCGCGCACAGCATCGCTGCCGGCCTGGGAGCGCACAGTGGCGACATCGGCCTCAGCCTGCTTAATCTGGGAATCCTGCTGGCTGTCTATGATCTCGCCGAAGTTCTCCTCAAGCCTGTGTTCGGTAGCCTGAGCGACCGGATCGGCGCCAAACCGGTGGTGGTGGCGGGGCTGGTTGCCTTCGCGGCACTGTCCCTCATTGGGCTGGCGGCGGCCGATCCGCTGCTGTTGGGCCTGGCCCGCGTGGGCCAGGGCGCGGCGGCCTCGGCCTTTTCACCTGCCTCGTCCGCCATGGTTGCCCGCCTTGCCGGACGCAATGCGGGTGCCTACTTTGGCCGTTATGGCTCATGGAAGGGCCTTGGCTACGTGGCAGGTCCCCTTCTCGGCGCAGCTTTGATCCATCTTGGCGGCTTCCCGCTGCTTTTCGGAACACTCTCTGCCTTGGCGGCCGCGGTCGCCGTGTGGGCCGCGCTGTCCCTTCCGGGCCTGGCTCCGCTGCCGCGCGTCCGCTATACGGTGCTGGACCTGATTCGCCAGGTCACGCACCGTGGCTTCCTTGTGCCCACTTTGGTGCTGGCGGCAGCCACGGGAGCCCTCGGCACGGCCATCGGCTTCCTTCCGGCACTGGCCACACGGCAGGGGCTGGACCCAGTGTCCGCGGTGGCCGCCGTCAGCCTACTGGCGCTTACCTCGGCCGTGACCCAGCCCTGGATTGGCCGCTTGCGGGACCAGAACCGGCTGCGCGACGGGCCGGGAATGACCGGTGGTCTTCTCCTGACGGCGGCTGGAATCGCCGGAGTCGCGCTGCTGCCAGGCACAGTCACCATCTTCTGCGCCGCCGCGGCCATCGGCGTGGGGATCGGCACCGCCACCCCACTCGGGTTCGCACATCTGGCCGACACCACACCGATTGAGCGGCTGGGCCGGACCATGGGAACGGCGGAGCTGGGGCGCGAGCTCGGCGACGCCGGCGGTCCGCTGCTGGTTGGCGTGGTGGCCTCGGCAGCAGGTCTACCCGTCGGGCTCGGAGTCCTGGCCCTTGCCGTGGCGGCCGCCTCCCTGCTTCGGGCATCCGGCGCCGCAAACGCCCTGCCGGGCCGCGGCCCGCGCCCTTAGCCCCCACGGGATAAGACCGAGGATAGCGGGCAGTCCGTCGTCGAAAGATCAGGCCGATACCCCTCGAGCTCCTTGCAAATATACCCCCATGGGGTATAAATTTGGGCCATGAACTCACCGGAAGACGCCGTCACGGAGCTCGGGAGCGCCGAATCACACCAAGCGCACCCCCAGCACGGTTACACCTCCAACAAAGAGGCGTATCTACGCAGGCTCAAACGCATTGAAGGTCAGGTCCGTGGAATCGCCAGGATGGTGGACGACGACAAGTACTGCATCGACATCCTCACCCAGGTGGCCGCAGTCACCAAGGCGCTGCACGCGCTCAGCCTTGGACTCGTCGAGGAGCACATCGGCCACTGTGTGGTCGGAGCCGCGTCCGAACCGGACCCGGAACTCCGTGCGGAAGCCATCGACTTCAAGGTCAGGGAGGCCACCGACGCCATCGGACGCCTGCTGCGCTAGCGGCTACCCTTCACCCACCAACGGGCTGATGCACCCCCGTCAGCCCGGCATCGAAACAAGGAGCAAACCATGAGCCCCGTATCCACCACCGTCAACGTGTCCGGCATGACCTGCGGGCACTGCGTGTCGTCCGTCAGCGAAGAGCTCGAGGCCCTGGCCGGCGTCGAAAACGTCGACGTCGACCTCAATGCCGGAGGCGTCTCCACGGTCACCATCACCTCCGAGACGGAACTCGCCCCCGCCGAAATCGGCGAAGCGGTCGCCGAGGCCGGCTACCTGGTGGTGGCCAACATGGCCTGAGGCCTACTCCGCTCCGTCCACCCCGTCCCTGCTTTCAAAATTAGGAAACCTCCGTGAGTAACGAGCAACTGCTTCACCAGCCGGGGACTCGAGTCATTGAACTCGAGATCGAGGGCATGACCTGCGCTTCCTGCGTCAGCCGGGTGGAACGCAAGCTCGGAAAGCTCGACGGCGTCGAAGCCTCGGTGAACCTGCCCCTCCAGTCGGCCCACGTCACCGTTCCGGCAGGCGTCACGGACGAACAAATCACGGCCACCGTGGAAGCGGCAGGCTATAAGGCCCGGGTCCGGCAACCGCACTACCCGAGTGGGGGCGCCGGAGACCTGCCTCCCGGCTCCGGCGGTGCCGCGGTTGGTGACCACGCGTCGCTCGATGCCGCAAGGCAACTCCGGCCCCGGCTGATCCTGGCAGTCATTCTGACCGTTCCCGTTTTCGCAATCTCGATGTTTCCGGCGTTCCAATTTGCCAACTGGGGCTGGGTTGCGGGAGTCCTCGCACTGCCCGTGGTCACGTGGGCAGCCTGGCCCTTCCACCGCGCGGCAGCCGTCAACGCCCGGCATTTCGCTTCCACCATGGACACCCTCGTGTCCATCGGCGTGGTCGCCGCCTACGCGTTCTCGGCCTGGCAGCTTCTGGCTGATCCGTTCCTGACGGCGCACCCCGGGATGGAGGGCAGGCAGACGAACGACGGCGGCCTCTACTTTGAGGTCGCCTCCGTGGTCACCACCTTCCTCCTCCTGGGCCGCTATCTCGAGGCGAATGCCAAGCAGAAAGCCGGCGACGCACTCAAAGCCCTGCTCAACCTCGGAGCCAAGGATGCCACGGTGCTCGTGGCCGGCGTCGAACACAAGATTCCGGTGGATCAGCTGGCTGTGGGCGATGTAATTGTGGTCCGCCCTGGCGAAAAGATCGCCACGGACGGCGTCGTTATCGACGGCTCCTCGGCAGTGGACGCTTCCCTAATGACCGGAGAATCCGTGCCGGTCGAGGTGGGACCGGACAGTCCGGTCACTGGCGCCACCATCAACGCTTCCGGCCGCCTACTGGTCCGGGCAACCCGCGTCGGTTCGGAGACCACGCTGGCCCAGATGGGGAGGCTTGTCTCCCAGGCACAGACCGGGAAGTCCCCTATCGCCCGGCTGGCCGACCGCATCAGCGCGGTGTTCGTGCCGGTGGTCCTCGCTATCGCTGTGGCCACGTTCGTCGCCTGGCTGTTGCTGGCCGGACCAGCCGTCACCGGTGCCGAGCTCCGCTCGGCCTTCACCGCCGCCGTCGCGGTGCTGGTGATCGCCTGCCCCTGTGCCCTGGGCCTGGCGACGCCGGTGGGGTTGCTGACCGGCACAGGCCGGGGGGCGCAGTTGGGGATTCTCATCAAGGGCCCGCAAGTTCTGGAGGACACCCGCACGGTGGACACCATCCTGTTGGACAAAACGGGAACGGTAACCACGGGGCACCTGGCGGTGCATGGCATCGTGGCCTTCGGCCCGTATGACAAGGCCCAGGTGCTTCGTTTCGCCGGCGCGCTCGAGGCCGCGTCCGAGCACCCCGTGGCACGCGCCATCGCCGCTGCGGCACTTGCCGCTGGGAATGTGGCCGACGACGCCGGAAGGCTCCCCGCCGTCGCAGACTTCAGCTCTGCGCCCGGCGGCGGAGTCACCGGCAGCGTTGATGGGCACGTGGTGACGGCGGGACGCACCAGTTGGCTTCAGGAAAACGGCATATCCCTCACCAGCGGGAATCTGGACGCGCTGGAGGCCGCCGAGGCCGCCGGGGCCACCGCCATCTGGATAGCGGTGGACGGCCGGGCTGCGGGGATCATCTCCCTGCGGGACAGCATCAAGCCGGGTTCAGCCGCGGCCATTTCCCGGCTTCGGCAACTCGGCCTGCGTCCTATCCTCCTGACCGGCGACAACGCCGCGGTGGCAGCCGAAGTGGCAGCCGCCGTCGGCATTCCCGCGGAGGACGTCTTTGCCGGGGTGCTCCCCGAAGGAAAGGTGGACGCCGTCCGCAAGCTTCAGGCCGCGGGCGCCACGGTAGCCATGGCAGGAGACGGCGTTAACGATGCCGCCGCCCTGGCGCAGGCGGACCTGGGTATTGCCATGGGCTCGGGCACGGATGTGGCCATCGAAGCGGCCGATCTGACGGTGATGGCGAACGACCTCGGCCAGGTGGCCCAGGCCATAGCTTTGTCCCGCCGCACGCTGGCCACGATCAAGACCAACCTGTTCTGGGCGTTCTTCTACAATGCCATCGGCATTCCTGTGGCGGCCCTGGGACTTCTGAATCCAATGATTGCCGGTGCGGCCATGGCAGCCAGTTCGGTGCTGGTGGTGGGAAATTCCCTGAGGCTGCGCGACTTCGGCAAGTAGCCACCTGACCGGGGCAGCCAAGTCCGGGCTCAGGGGGAGCCGAAGCGTACGGCCGACCGGGCACGTGCCTTGGCGGCCTCGTCCTCCCGGTCCTTGGCCGGTGCGTGCGTCACCAGCGAGTCCAGCAGGTGCTCGGTGGCGTCCGCTATTTCGTGCACCGCCCGGTTGAACGCTTCCTCGTTTGCCTTCGACGGCTTGGTGGCCCCGCTGATCTTGCGCACACACTGCAGAGCAGCGGCTTCAACTTCGGCCGAGGTGGCGTGGGGCTCAAAATTATGGAGGGTCCGGATGTTGCGGCACATACTCCATGCTAGGCCTGGAACGCCGAAAAATCCCGAGCGAATGGTGCCGGGCTACGGAACGGGTTCGACGTCGTTCGCGTGATCCAGCGGTGCCGGGAGGGCAACTCCCCGCAGTTCGTCAACGCGCACCAGCACCACGCCCCCGACAATCAGGAGTCCGCCCAGCAACTGGATGGGACCGGGAAGTTCGCCGAGCAGGAGCCACGCCCAGATGACGGCGAACAGGACCTCGGTGAGCGACACGAAGGATGCCACCTTAGAACCCAGGGCACGCGCGGCCATGATGCCGGAAACGTAGGCCAGAACGGTGGCCATCAGGATCAGGCCTCCCAGCGGGATCCACCACGGCGTGAGCCATGGACCCAGTTTTGTGTCGGCGGTGCTGAACGCCATTGGAAGCAGGCCGGTGGCCGCCAGCAACCACATCACCGCAGCCCCCACCATGAGCCCCCCGGACGCCAATACCATCGGCGGCAACGTGTCGTTTTCCTTGGCCGTGATGAAGAAGTAGATCGCCAGGCATACAGCCGCCGCGATGCCCCAGAGCACCCCGCCGACGTCAATTTTGACTGATCCGGTCAGGTCCAGCACCAGGATGAGTCCTCCCAGCGACAGGAGCGTGCCTGCGATGGTGAGCGGGCGCGGCCGGTTTCGGCTGGCAGCCCAGAGCCAGAGCACAATGATCACAGGCGCAAGGTACTCCAGTAGCAGGGCGACGCCCACGGAGAGCCTGGCCACCGCGTTGAAGTAGAACAACTGGCAGGCTGCCACCCCGATGAGTCCGAAGAGCAGGATGGTCAGCCAATTCTCGCTCAGCTGGTGCCAGCGCCCCCGCAGCGCTACGGCGGCTGGAATCGCCAGGATCAGGGCGGCCCCGGTAAGTCGGGCGGTGACGGCCGCACCCGGGGTCCAGCCGGTTTCGAGCAGGGCCTTGGCGAACGAACCGGAGAGCCCGAATACTGCGGAAGAGAACAGGGCAATGCCGAGTCCTGAGGCCATGAAACCAGAGACTGCGCTCGGTTTTCCGGCGGGGCCGTGAAGCGGCGCCTCCACGGGGGTGCGTGCGGCAGACACAGTCGCCTCCTGTCAGGAGTAAAGTGGGGTAATGGTCATGACATTACGCCCCGACCTTGTAAGGAGTCAAGATGGTTTTTGCCCCTGACACGGAGATTGCCCTGCGAACGGTGGTCAATCTGATCAACAGCGCGGCCAACGGCGAAGAGCATCTGGCCACTCTCGCGGACCTGGACCGCTTCCTCGAGCAGGAGGGGTTCACCGGTTCCCGCGAGCGGACTACGGAGGAATTGGCCAGTATTCATAATCTCAGGAACACGCTCGCAGCATTGTGGACCGCGGACGAAGATACGGCCGTGGACACCGTGAACCGACTGCTGCGGGAAGCCAGGGCGCTGCCCCAGCTGATCAAGCACGACGCATGGGACTGGCACCTGCATGCCACCACACGCGAAGCCCCGCTGGCAGACAGGATGGGCACGGAAGCGGCCATGGCGCTGGTGGATGTCATCCGTAGCAAGGAGATGGACCGCATGCTGACCTGCGCGGCCGACGACTGCGACGCGGCGGTGCTGGACCTGAGCCGGAACCGGTCCAAGAGGTACTGCGATACCGGAAACTGCGCCAACCGGGCCCACGTGGCTGCCTACAGGGCACGCAAAGCGGCATCATAAGCCCGGAAGTTGCCTACAGGGGGTCGCCGTCCCGCGTCGCGTCCGGAGCGCCACCGGCATCCGAATCGGGCCGCGCGGGGTACCCGCCGTGGCCGGAGGGCCTTTTGGAACTGAGGTTGACGCCGGAACCTTTGCCGAGGTGCTCGGCGTTGTCCTTGTAGCTCATGGAGAGCATGGCGGCAATGACGAGGGTGACGATAAAGGCAATACCACCGCCGGTAAAGGCAAGATCGAAACGCGGGGTCCGTGAGCTGCCGCCGGAGGCAAAGATCAACACGGCGACAAAAGCCAGGACCGCCCAGAATGCGGAGAACATCAAAGGTCCCTTGACCGAGGTCCGCAGTTTGCGCGGTTCTCCTGGTTTTTGGTGTGCCAAGGTGTTTCCTCCCGTGCAGCCGCCGCCATCCGGCAAGACTGCTTTATTCAAGCGATTGTTCTACGCGAAGTAGAACCCGTCGCTACTAGTTTACGGCCTCCGCGGAAACGGACCGTGCATCGTGCCGGAGGGTCAAGGCTGCGAGGGTCCACAGGACGCCGGAGATGATCGCCCCGCCGCCGGCCACGCCCAGCAGCGCGTGGGCCCCCAGGCCGATGAAGAACGGAAGGACGACGGCGGTTCCGACGCCGATCACTCCGGAGGCAATCCAATCACGGGCCAGCACATGGCGTCCCCGCATCGTTATTGCGCAGTAGAGCTCGGCCAGCCCCACCAGGCCCAGGGCGAAAGCGGCGAAGACACCGAAGATCGAATCCGTGACGAGGAAAGGAAGGATCAGGCCGTACACGGCCATAAAGAACGCGCTGAACATCAGGAACCTTCCGGGCCCCTGATCCCCTGCGCCGCCCGTCCTGGTGCACCACATCAGCGCGAGGCCGGTCAGAAGCAGGTAGATTCCGCCGGACCACCCCATCCCGGAAACCCCCGGAGCGGCCCAGAAGACCGTCACGGCACCGAACATGAGCGCCGTAAGCGCCCGGAGGAGCACCGGCTTCCAAAGGTCCGACGCGTGGACGGGCATGGGGGCAGGACCTGCTGGGGTCGATGGAGGAGTCACCCATCCAGTTTAGAGGGGTTTAGTGGGTGCCGGATTCAGCGCGAACCAGGGACCAACCACTTGTCCGTCCTGGCCCGTAGTCCCAGGGTTAGTCCACGGGCGGCCATATAGCCGAGGGAAAAGGCCGCCCACAACCACGCCAGCCCCTCCGCATTGCCGGCGGCGGAGAACCGGACGGCCAGCAGCAGCGGGATGTAAAAGGCAAGGTTGACGACCCCGGCAATGGCCAGGTATTTTGCGTCGCCCGCACCGATGAGGACGCCGTCCAGGACGAAGACGTAACCGGCGATCGGCTGACCCGCGGCGAGCACCCACAGCGCCAGCGTGAGCGCCAGCCGGACGCCGTCGTCGGACGTGAACAATGCCCCGGCCCAGGGCGCGGCCAGCGCCAGGACCGCGCCGGTGACCACCCCGAATCCCGCCCCCCAGCGGATCATGGTCCGGGTCAGAACGCGTGCCGTGTCCGGACGGGCAGCGCCCAGTTCCTTGCCGATCAGCGCCTGGGCGGCGATGGCAAGCGCGTCGAGGGCGAACGCCAGGAACGTGAAGATGGTCATGGCAAGTTGGTGGGCAGCCAGATTGACGGACCCCTGCGCGGTCACCACCACCACTGTGGCCAGGATCGCGACACGAAGGCTGAGCGTGCGCAGCATCAACCACGAGCCAACCCGGGTCATGGCCCGGATGCCCCGCCAGTCCGGCAGCGGCGACACGCCGTGGCTGTGGGCGTTGCGCTGGACCATCACGAGATACACCAGCGCCATGGCCCACTGCGCAATACTGGTTCCGACGGCGGAGCCGGTGACAGACAGGTCCAGGCCGTAGACCAGAAAAAGGTTCAGCGCGATGTTCGCGGTGAATCCGGCCGACGCGACGATCAGCGGGGTGCGCGTGTCCTGGAGTCCGCGCAACACCCCGGTGCCGGCGAAGATGAGCAGGGTGGCCACCAGCCCGGGCATGGACCAGCGGAGATAGTCGACCGCAAACGGACGGACCTCGGCGGATGCGCCCATCAGGTCCACGAGGGGCCCCGCCGCCGCGAAACCGGCCACGGCCAGCGCCAAACCGAGGAGCAGAGCCAGCCAGACGCCGTCCCGCCCGGCGGCGAGAGCCTTGGGAAGCCGTCCCTCGCCGATCGCGCGTGCAACGGCCGGAGTCGTCGAGTAGGCAAGGAATACCATGAGCCCCACCGCTGTATGCAGGACTGCCGAGGCCAGGCCCACGCCAGCCAGCTGAGCCACGCCAAGGTGTCCAACGATCGCGGAGTCGGCTAGCAGAAACAGCGGCTCCGCGATGAGCGCCCCAAACGCAGGAACGGCAAGCCGAAGAATTTCCCGCGTATGGCTGCGGGAACGCACTGGAGGAGTCGGCCTAAGGCGGGATTGGGGCACGAATCCAGCCTAGCCGCAGGATTCGTGCCACATTTTCGGTCATATAGTTGACACTTCAACTAAAGATGCGTCAGTGTTAATGCTTGAAGCATCAAGCATGTGCGGCCACGACATGCCTCCCATCCCCCGATACCCGAAACGGTGTAACCCCATGAACCAGTCCACCCTCACCACCACCGCACTTACAGTCCTTCGCGTCATCGCCGGTTTCCTCTTCGCGGCCCACGGCTGGCAGAAGTTCAACGAATTCACCATCGCTGGAACACAGGCGGCTTTCACCAAGATGGGTGTACCGGGCGCGGAGATCGCGGCCCCCGTCGTTGCCACCCTGGAGCTCGCAGGGGGAATCGCGCTGATCCTCGGCGTCCTCACACGCGTCTTCGCCGCCCTGCTGGCTCTGGACATGCTCGGCGCCCTGGTACTGGTCCACGCCCCGGCCGGCGTCTTCGCCGCCACCGGCGGCTATGAACTGGTTCTCATCCTCGCAGCGGGAGCCCTCGCCATCGCCCTCACGGGCGGAGGCAACGTGGCCGTGGACCGGGCACTCTTTGGCCGCAGGGATTCAAAGCTGAGTGTCCTCGCCTAAAGGACGCGTCGTTGCCGGCTCACGCAAGGCCGTCCCACCCGCATATGGCGGTCGGGACGGCCTTTGTGTCTTCCCGCCCGCGCAGGGCCCTGCGCTTCAGTAAACTTCGAGCATGAGCGAGACTGCCGCCAATTCAGTAACCCTCCGCTTCCTTGCGGCCCCCACCGACGTTGGCCACAGCGGCTCCGTTGATGCGGGCACGGTCCTCGAATGGGTGGATAAGGCGGCCTACGCCGCGGCCGTCGGCTGGGCTAAGTCCTACTGCGTGACGGCGTACGTGGGAAACATCCACTTCGCCGATCCGGTCAATATCGGCGACATGGTGGAAGTCAACGCCACCATCGTTTACACCGGGCGGTCGTCCATGCACATCAGGACCGTGGTTTCTTCGGGAGATCCCAAGGGTGGCCCCGCCACCATGCGCAGCCAGTGCATGGTGATCTTCGTGGCCGTCGGCGAGGATGGAAAACCGGTGCCCGTGAAGCCCTTCAATCCCTCGACGCCGGAGGAGATCGAGCAGCGCGACCACGCCTTGGCGCGCATCAAGGTCCGCGAGGACATCGTGCGGGCCATGAGCGCGCAGGAATACACGGACGCCGGGACCGCGGAACGCGTGGTACTGCGCTTCATGGCGGCCCCCACCGACGTTAACTGGGGCGGCAAGGTCCACGGCGGAATCGTGATGAAGTGGATCGACGAGGCCGCATACGTCTGTGCCTCGCGTTACTGCGGGCGGGACACCGTCGCGGTGTTCTCCGGCGGCGTGCGGTTCTACCGGCCACTGCTCATCGGCGATCTTGTGGAAGTGGAGGCCCGCCTGGTCTACACGGGCACCAAGGGAATGCACGTTGCCGTGCACGTTCGTTCCGGCAACCCCAAGGCCCGGGAAATGAACCTCACCACGTACTGCCTGACCGTTATGGTGGCAAGGGATGAGACCGGGACATCCGTGCCGATTCCGCAGTGGGTGCCCGTCTCGGAGGAAGACAAGCGCCTTCATGCCCATGCCAGGGAGCTCCTCGAGATCCGCGGCAGGGCGCCCGGAAACCGACTGCCCAACCACATGCTCGCGGCAGGCGGCGCCCAGGCCGGTTAGAAGCCGCCACCGCCCGCGTCGGCAGCCATGTTGGCGAAACGCGAATAGTGTCCCTGGAAGGCAACCACGATGTCCTTGGTGGGGCCGTTACGGTGCTTTGCGATGAGGATGTCGGCTTCGCCGGCGCGGGGGGACTCCTTGTCATAGACGTCTTCGCGGTGCAGCAGAATGACCATATCGGCGTCCTGCTCGATGGAGCCGGATTCGCGGAGGTCCGAGACCATGGGCCGCTTGTCCTGGCGCTGCTCGGAACCACGGTTGAGCTGGGAGAGGGCAATCACGGGGACTTGGAGTTCCTTAGCGAGCAGTTTGAGGGCCCGGGAGAACTCTGAAACTTCCTGCTGCCGGGATTCCACCTTTTTGCCCGAGCTCATGAGCTGCAGGTAGTCAAGGATCACGAGCTTGAGGTCATGCTGCTGCTTAAGCCGGCGGCACTTGGCCCGGATTTCCATCAGGGACATGTTGGGGCTGTCATCGATGAACAGCGGGGCGTCGTTCATCCGCCCCATGGTGGTGGCGATCTTGGACCATTGCTCGTCCTTGATGGTGCCCTTGCGAAGGTCTTGAAGGCCAATGGTGGCCTCGGCCGAGAGCAGGCGCATCGCGATCTCGTTCCGGCCCATTTCCAGCGAGAACATCACGGTGGCCAGGTTGTTCTTGATGGCTGCGGATCGGGCGAAGTCCAAGGCGAACGTGGACTTACCCACGGCCGGGCGGGCGGCGATGACGATCATCTGGCCGGGGTGCAGGCCGTGAGTGAGCTCATCGAGTTCGTAGAAACCCGTGGGGACGCCGGTCATTCCTTCGCCGCGGTGGCCGGAGGCTTCGATTTCATCCACCGTGGCCTCCATGACGTCCTTGAGGACGACGTAGTCCTCCGCGGTGCGTCGCTCAGCCACTGCATAAACCTCAGCCTGGGCCTGGTTGACGAGATCTTCGACTTCGCCGTCCGATCCATAACCCAGTTGCACGATTTTGGTGCCAGCGCTGACCAGCCGCCGCAGAATGGCGCGTTCCGCAACGATTTCCGCATAGTAGCCGGCGTTGGCCGCAGTCGGCACCGTCTGAATGAGCTCGTGCAGGTAGGCGGGGCCGCCGATCCTGTTGATCTCACCCCGTTTCGTCAGTTCGTCCGAGACAGTCACGGCGTCCGCCGGTTCCCCGCGGCCATAGAGATCAATCACGGCCTCGTAGATGGTCTCGTGCGCCGGACGGTAGAAGTCCTGGCCCCGGAGAATCTCGACGACATCCGCGATGGCGTCCTTGGACAGCATCATGCCGCCCAGCACCGATTGTTCCGCCGGGATGTCCTGTGGCGGCTTGCGGCTGCCTTCGGAACCCCGGGTGGCTTCGATTGAGTCCAGGTGCGTAACTGACAAAGCTGCCGTCCTCCATTGTGTACCGCGGCGATCTTCCGTGCCGGCGGTGGTTAAGCCCTATGCCTTGGGATGCCCGCACGCCCCTTGCAGGGGAATTCCGATGCGCGCCGGTCGGATCCAGTAATACCAGCCAGCCCTGACAGGTTTTACCCGCGGGTCTTTTGGCCAGTTTTTCGGTTATCCCCAGCTGGGGGGATTTATCCACAGATCCCGCCGTGCGTGAATATCCGCGGTTGTCTCCAGGAATCCCGGACTTTGCCAAAAACAGGTACTCATACGCCCAAAAACAGGTATGCCGCAACCGTAGTACCCGTAGCTCAAGCCACCAAGCCCAGTTGCCGGACGCCCTGTGGATAACCTGTGGACTAGGCACCATTACTTGTGCACAGTCTGTGGGAAGACCTGTGGAAAGAAAAAAACTTACCCCTGCCATATGCCTCTGACCTGCGAAAACGTCCGTTCTTACATGTGGATGAGGATTTATTTTTCAGAAGGTTCATCCACAGCTTGCAGCTTCGCCTTGGGGATAGCGCCGGGGCCAGCGGCCAGCGGCGGGGCAAAACTTCCTGCATTGTGATTTTTCCCACCGGGCAGGGCGGGAATTGACGCCGGGCTACTCGGCGTGTACGCGTTGCCGGGAATGCTGCTGTGGATAACGGCGAATTGGCATAAGCTCTAAACATGGGCGATGTGTTGATAGTTATCATGCCTGCCCTCATCCTGGCGGCAGTAATTTGGGCCATATCCACAGCCCTCAAACCACGCAGCAGCGGCATCTCGGACGCGGAGCGCTACCAGTTGGAATTGGCCGCCCGCTCCCATGCCCACTATGTGGCCCAGGTCCAGGCGGCCACCGCGGCCCGCGCGCGCGTAGATGCAGCTACGCGGCCCAGCCAGAACACCCAGCAGCAGTCGCAACAGGCGGAACATGCGCGGATGGCCTTGCAGTCCCACCCGGGGTCACTGACCGGCACACATGGAAGCCCGGGGCCCGTCCTGGCGGGCGGGCAGCTGGATCCGCAGTTCTCGCTCCAGCTGCAGGCTATGGTCCGCAAGGGACAAAAGCTCCGAGCCATCAAGTTGCTGCGCCAGACCACCCATTCGGATCTCTTGACCGCCAAGAATTACATAGATCGGCTCTAGTCCCATGGAATCATTACTGATCCCCGTCCTGATCCTGCTCCTTACGGGCATTGCCGTGCTGCTTGCCCTGCGCGCCTTCAACCGTCGAACAAAGAGCGTCGCGGCCGCCAACAGCAGCAACCAGCGGGTGGATCAAGCGGAGCTGGCCCGCACGGCCGCGGCCAAACTCACGGAGGAGGAACACAGGCGCCTCTACGCCCTTATAGCACAGGGCCAGGCCATGGCCGCGATCAAGCTCTACTACGAGGCCTCGGGCGTGGGCCTTCGGGCTGCCAAGGACGCCGTGAGCGCCCTCGCCGCGTATCCACAGCCGTTCCAGCCGCCGGCGGCGCCAGCCCCCGAGCACGACGACGACGACGTCCCGGAGCGTTTTCCCTACCGCTACCGGGCCATCGCCAGCAAGGGCGACGTCACCCGGGAAGTGAGCAGCAACATGCTGAACGATGAAATCTATGGCAGGATCCGCACCTTGGCCAAGAGCGGGGATACCGAAGCGGCCGCAATGGCGCTGACGCGCCACTCGGACATCTCCATAAAGCAAGCCCGGGAGTTCATCGCCCTGCTGGATGACTAAAGCCGTCCGAGGACCGGAGCTGCCGGACGACCAAGCCCCGGGCTAGTGGCCGCCGGAGATGCCCGCAAGCAGCTGCTCGAACGGCAGGGACTCCGGCATCGGCGCTTTTCGCCCCTCCTGTGGGCCGCTCAGCAGCCCGGCGAGCTCCCTCCCCGCGCGGTCGACCCGCTCAGAGAGCGAAGACCCGCCGTCGTCCGCATGTCCCCAGTCCTGCGGGCCGGCGAAGACTCCGGTGGCGGCCGTGCGCGTGCGCAGATAGCTGAAGAGCGGGCGCATGGCGTAGTCAAGCACCATCTGGTGACGGTCGGTGCCTCCGGTCGCCCCCAGCAGTACTGCTTTGCCCTCCAGGGATTTGGGGTCCAGAACATCGATGAAGGACTTGAAAAGGCCGCTGTAGGATGCGCTGAACACCGGAGTGACGGCAATCAGACCGTCAGAGTCCTGCACGCCTGTGATGACTTCGGCGAGCCGGGGTGCGGCGTAGCCGGTGACGAAGTTGTTGGCGATGTCCACTGCAAGCTCGCGCAGTTCCACCACCTCCACGCGCACCGCAAAGCCGGCGGCGGCAAGGTGCCGCTCCGCCGAAGCCGCGAGCTGATCGGCCAGCAGTCGGCTCGACGACGGTACGCCAAGTCCGGCGGAAAGAACGGTGATGCGGCGGGTTTCCACAGTGTGCTCCTGAGTTAGAGGATAAATCCAGACTACATGCATTTGCATCTACACCGATAAACCATGTGCCGTTGACGTTTATTCCCACGCTGCAGCCCGACGGATTCGGGCGACCGCCGCGTCTATCGGCATCCATCCCTTCCCTACTGACAACCAGCCCGGGCTCTGCCACACTTCCGTCATGGCCGAAAACAAGACCCAACCCACGGACGCATCCGTGGAGGACTTCCTCGACGGCGTGGAGAATCCCACCCGCCGCCGGGACGGGTTTCGGCTGTTGGAACTCATGAAGGCCGCCACCGGCGAGACTCCCGTCATGTGGGGGCCCGGGATCGTGGGCTTCGGCAGCTACCACTACAGGTACGCCAGCGGCCGGGAAGGGGATACGGTCGCAGTGGGTTTCTCTCCGCGCAAAGGAAGCCTCTCCTTGTACGGGCTGACCTATGCCCCGGAAGCGGCGGCGCTCCTCCCCCGGCTGGGCAAGCACAAGGTCGGGGCCGGGTGCCTGTATATTAACGCGCTGGAGGACGTGGACGAGGCCGTCCTCGCCGAATTGATCCGGGCCGCCCACAGGCATTCCACCACGGTGATGCATCAGGAATGAGCTGCCCGGCCAGCTCCGGAGGTCGGTGTTTAGGGCGCTGCCGGCCTTGGTGTCTGCGACTTAACGCACGCGGCCCCCGTCGCCGGCTCCCGGAGGAATCCGACGGCGGGGGCCGTCAGCAGTTCAGGACTGCGTAACACTCTGGCCGAGGGCCGGAAGCGCTACTTGCCTGCGACTACGTCGAGTTCGATCACAGCGGCAACGTCGTCGTGCAGACGGACGTTGGCCTGGTAGGAACCAACCGACTTGATGTGTGCCGGCAGTTCAACCTTGCGCTTGTCGATGCGGCCGAGGCCAGCGGCCTCAACCGCGTCAGCCACGTCGGCCTGCTTGACGGTGCCGAACAGGCGTCCGGTCTCGCCAGCCTTGACGACGAGCTTGACCGGCTTGGCGGAGAGTGCGGCGGCCTGCTTCTGAGCATCTTCCAAGGAAGCGTGCTCGCGGGCGACGCGGGCAGCCTTGATGGATTCAACCTGCTTCTCGCCGCCCTTGGACCAGGTCAGGGCGAAGTTGCGGGGCAGCAGGTAGTTACGTGCGTAACCGTCCTTGACCTCGACAACATCGCCGGCAGCACCGAGACCGGTTACTTCGTGGGTCAGAATGAGCTTTGCCATGTTAGTTAATCCCTTCCTTAGCCGCGGCCAGCGCCGGAGTAAGGCAGCAGAGCAACTTCGCGGGCGTTCTTGATTGCCTGGGCGATCTTGCGCTGTTCCTGCACCGTAACGCCAGTGACGCGACGGGCGCGGATCTTTCCGCGGTCGGAGATGAACTTGCGCAGCAATGCTACGTCCTTGTAGTCGATGACGGTGATGTCAGCGGCCTTCAAGGGGTTGGACTTTGGTTTGGGCTTACGGAGTTCAGCCTTAGCCATCGTGGAGCTCCTATTCGATGGAGCCCGTGGATATTGATCCACGGGATGGTGGTGATCCGGCACCGTCTGCGCCCGGCCGCCTTTCAGCGTCCCAGCGGGTTCCGTGCTCGGACCTTAGATGTTGTTTAGAAGGGAGGTTCGGAATCCGGGCCGTTGCCCCAGCCGCCGCCTGCATTGCTGACACCGGGCGTGGCCCAGGGGTCATCCTGCTGCTGTGCGGGCTGATTGCCGGCCCAAGTTCCGCCGGAGTTGCCGCCCTGGTTTCCACCAGAGCCACCACCGAAGCCGCCGCCGCTGTTGCCGCCGCCGAAGCCACCCTGTCCACCCTGTCCGCCGGAGCGCTGGGTGCGGTTGACCTTGGCGTTGGCGTAGCGCAGGCTGGGGCCGATTTCATCGACCTCAAGCTCGATAACGGTGCGCTTCTCGCCTTCTTTGGTTTCGTAGGAACGGCTCTTCAGCCGGCCGGAAACAATCACGCGCATGCCCTTGGTCAGGGATTCGGCGACGTTCTCGGCCGCTTCACGCCATACCGACGCGCGGAGGAACAGGGTTTCCCCGTCCTTCCACTCGTTGGACTGGCGGTCGAACGTGCGGGGAGTAGAAGCGATGGTGAAATTCGCTACTGCCGAACCTGACGGTGTGAACCTCAGTTCGGGGTCACTGGTGAGATTACCGATGACCGTAATAGTGGTTTCGCCTGCCATCTACTGCCTCCTTGTTCGTTCCTGCGGGGATGAAGAGTGAAAATCGGAGCTGAAATTACTCAGCGACGACCTTCTGCACTTCGGGGCGGGTGATCTTGGTGCGCATGATGGTCTCATTGAGGCTCAGCTGGCGATCAAGTTCCTTGGCGGTAGCAGGCTCAGCGGTGAAGTTCACCACGGCGTAGATACCTTCAGACTTCTTCTGGATTTCGTAAGCCAGGCGACGACGGCCCCAGATGTCAACCTTTTCGATGGTTCCACCATCGTTGGTGATGACGTTCAGGAACTTCTGAAGCGTTGGCTCAACGGTACGCTCTTCGACCTCGGGGTCGATGATTACCATCAATTCGTAAGGACGCATATGTGAACCCACCTCCTTTGGGCTAAGCGGTTACGGCATTTCCGTAACAGGAGGTTCATTTGCGGTGCCGCGCGTTGCCCGACCACCGGAACGGGGCAGGGCGCAGCACAGACTTCACAATCTTAGTGCATGTGGACCCGTTTCGGCGATTCACCGTCCGCTCAGGCTATGCCGCCGGACCGGGCCCTGCCAGCGCCCGGGTACGCCATGTGGATAACCCGCGATAGGACCGTACGCTAGCGGGCATCCGGAACGGCTCGCTGCCGGCGGCGGCGTCCCAGGCCTCGCAGGCGTCCAGGCGTCCCAGGGCCCTATGCCATGATCAGGCTATGAACAGCTGGCCACACTCACGCGGGAGCGCCCCGCAATTCCAAGCTCCACGCGTCAAACGAAGCCGGCTCCGCTTTTTGGTGATGATCGTGGCCGGACTTGGCGCGGCCGTTGGCACGGGGACGGCAGGCCTCTGGGTGGAAGCCCCGGCCGTCGGCTGGGGAACTGCGTCCTTGACGTACGTCGCGTGGGTCTGGCTGGTAATCGGGCGCCTTCCCCCGGCCGAGACGCGCGCCCACGCGACGTCGGAAGACCCCTCACGGAGGACGACCGACCTTCTGATCCTCGCAGCTAACGTTGCCAGCCTGGCCGCGGTGGCCGCAGTAGTCGTCGACTCCCACAACAACAGCAGCGGCGGTTCGGGCCTGGGCGGGGGGTTGCTGGCCCTGGCGTCCGTGGCACTTTCCTGGATGCTGGTGCAGACGCTCTTCACCCTGCGGTACGCCGAACTCTATTACGGCAAGGGAAAGCGGGGCGGCGTCCCCGTAGGCGGCGTCGACTTCAACCAGGAGCGACTTCCCCAGTACACGGACTTCGCCTACCTTGCCACCAGCCTCGGCATGACGTACCAGGTCTCGGACACCGCTCTAAAGAACCATGCCATACGCGCAGAGGCACTGAAGCACAGCCTGCTTTCGTACCTGTTCGGCACCGTCATCCTGGCCACCACCATCAACCTGGTGGTCAGCCTGGCCGGATAGGCGGCTGCTCCTCATTGTGGTTCCCGGTCATTGCGCGTCCTGTCCTCGAGGCCTCCAGCAACGCTCCACACTCGCTTTTCAGCACTGCTATACCTGTTTATCCCCCTATTATACCCGTTTCTTCCGGAACGCTGGTTACCCCGTTTAACTCCAGTTATATTTGCACGAATAAGGCGCCGTTTGATCGAGTCCGCGGCCCGCGGATATAGGACTCTAGTGCGGAAGTCGACAGCCCGCGATGAATGGATGCGGGAGGTCGCATTCATTCTTTGAAAACGGAAAATGAAGCACCTCTGGACGGATTCCTGCATATGAAATGGGGATCGATGGTTTTGTTTGGCCGAGACCAGGAGCTCAGGCGGCTGATGGCTCTCATTCAAGGCCCGCAAGATTCCGCGTTGGTGGTTGTCGGGGGCCATGGGAGCGGTAAATCGTCACTGCTGGCGGAAATCCCCGGGATGCACCGCCACCGCACGGTTTTGCTCCGGGTCAATCCTGCAGAATCCGCGTGGCCGTTTTCCGGACTCACCGCCATTCTCAATGGCATCGACCACCAGGCCCTGGTCCCCGCATTTGAGCAACTGACTGATCCGGATACCGCAGAGTTGGACCTTGCCGCGATCGCATCACGCCTCCTCGGCGCACTCCGGCAGCCCCACGCAACGAGGACCGTCATCCTGATCGATGACGCCGACGAGCTGGATCCTCCCAGCCAAGCAGTTATTGGGTTCCTGACCCGGCGCCTTGCGGGCACCGGAATTGTGCTTGTTGCAGCCATGCGGACCGAGTTGCCGGAGGGCCCGTTTGCCCGGACCCCCTCGCTATATTTACCGAGCCTCAGCCAATACGACACCGTACGGATGCTTGAGTCGATGGGATTATCGAACACAAATACCGCAACAATTCATGTGATTGCGGGGGCCAGCCAGGGAAATCCCCTGGCCGCGATTGAGCTTTACAGGGAATTACTTCAAAGTCAGTCACAGGAAAATTGCGCCAGGCCTATCCCGATGGTTTGGAAAGGAACCTTCGAAGCCGATCTGGCTGCGTCAATTTCCCCGCTCTCGCCATGCGGAAAACAGGCACTCGACGTTCTCTCTCTTTCATACCGCAGCAGGGACGTTGTCCTGGAAAAAATGCCCGGCGAGTTATGGCCCGGGGTGGAGGAGTTGGTCTCTGCCGGAATCGCGGTCCATTCGGGGCCGCATGTCCGGATCCAGAGCCACATGCTCCGCGCCCACGCATTCGCGGCTATGCCGCCGGCGGCACGCTTGGCCAAACACCGGCAGTTGGCTGCCGTCACGGAAACCGAGGATCCTGCAGCGTGGCCGTGGCACGTAAGCTTCGTGGAGAAGCGGCGCGATACAGCCTTCCGCCTCCTCCGCGTTGCTGTTGAGCTGGTCAGGGCCGGAGAGACACCTATTGCCATCGAATACATTGAGCGCGCCCTCAGCATCAACCCCTGGGAAGCTGAAACAGCAGCACGTCTGACCACAATCAGCGAGGTACTGTTCAGCAGGGGTGAACTGGTCCACGCCAAACGCTACTTGGACTGGGCCCGCAGGATCACCAGGAACCGCGCCCTCACGCTCCGGCTCACCGGTCTGGATTTCCAGATCGAACTGCTAAAGGGCAACAGCGTAAGGCCGAGCCTGGTGCTCACCCTGGTCAGGGAATTCGGTCACTATGACCCGGCCTTCTCGGCTTGCCTGCTGTCGATCGCGGCACTGTATATGGCCGAACGATGGGAACTTGGGGAAGCCCGCCGCTTGCTGCAGCTTGCAGAGGAGTTTATTGCAGCGGCTTCGGGGGAAGCCCTGGCCATGAACTTGCGGGCTAAGCTCCTTGTGGATGCCGTCGCCGGGAGCCCAGCAAGCATCCGCCGAACATCCGACGGCGTCGACCCGAGTTCCCCTGTGTCCCTCCTGATAAAGGGCCGCGCCCTGACGTATGCCGAGAACTACGAGGGGGCACGCGATCTCTTTGTGCTGGTGAGGAATCTTAGCCAGGCCAATGATGCCAATTGGGGGGAGACCGCCCGCTATTTTGCCGCGGACAACGAACTCCGGGCCGGCAATTTCCGCTCCGCCGCCGCACTTATAGACGAAATCGCAATTTCCGAAGGAAGCCTGAAATACCACCGCGGCATGCGCAACAACCTGCTCCTCTGGCGGGCGTATGCCGCGGGTGACGAGGTCGCTGCGCAGTCATGCCTGGCCGAGGCCCAATGCTTCGCCGGTGCCGACACCCATGCGGCAGGCACGGCAATGATGGCCGCATACCAAGGGCAGTTCGCGCTGATGCGCGGCGACCTTGCCGAGGCTTGTGCACAGCTAAGCAGGGCGGCAGAGATCGGAATGGATTTCGCCAATCCTGCATTGCTCCGCTGCGAAGCCGACCTCGTGGAAGTACTGGTGCGACTCGGACGCCGCCACGACGCCGTCCGCGCCCAAACACGGCTTGAGTACCGGGCGGCTGGATTGAAGTCGCGCTGGTTGCGCACGGCGATCCTCCGGGGCCGTGCCGTCGTAGCGGATGGAGAGCGTTCACTTGAGCTGTTCGTCCAGGCCCAGGAGACCTGGCAGAAAAATGACTCCACCTACGAACGGGCGCGCACCATCCTTTGCTACGCCGAACGCCTCAAGGCCCTTGGCCGGCCACAACAAGCCAAAGACGCGTTGCTGGGGGCCAAAGCGCTCTTTGAAGAATCCGGCGCAGCAGCGTGGACGCAGCATGTTGACACGCTGCTGCTCGGCGGTCGTATGGAGAATTTCGCGGAGATCCGCAATCCGGCACTGCTGCTGCTCTCAGATGACGAGCGGGCGCTATCGCAGATGGTGGCACGCGGGCAGCGCAACAAGGAAATTGCGGCGTCCTTGTATGTGTCAGTCCGGACTGTTGAGGTGCGGCTTACCGGAATCTACCGGAAGCTTGGGATCCAGTCTCGGTCCCACCTAACGTCCTTGGTGACGGCGCGGGAGCAGACACCGCCCCCGGCACAGGCCGCGGCACCGGATCGCGAACCTGCCGGTCTGTCTTTATGAACATCGGGCTGCAGTCGATGGCGGCGCCGCCGGCACCGAAGGCAGGGGGCCGCGGCTCAAACTGCCGGGACGCAAACTCAGAGGCTCCCACAGTTTCCACACAGTTCCCGCGTGGGCACCACATTGAGTTCCGCACTCGCGTCTTCCGCCCCGCGTCCGGTCTATCTTTGATCCCACGGGCAAGGGCGACTCAGGGAACGCAAACGGAAATGACGGTAGGCGAGGGGGCGAACAGTGAGTGAACTGCTGTTGATTGCCGCCAGCGGGCTGGCCCGGGAAGTGATGGCATTGGTGCGCAGAAGTGGGCAATACGACATCCTGGGAATCCTGGACGACGACGAGGAATTGACAGGGGTTGAAGTGGATGGGGCCCCGGTTCTCGGACCTATCAGCGACGCTCCCCAGTTCAACCAGGCGTTTATCCTGGTTTGTTTGGGCTCTGGCCGGGCCCGTGAGTCAGTGGTGGACCGGCTGACCGCGATGGGCATCGCCCCGACGCGCTACGCGAAGGTGGTCGATCGGTCCCTCGCAACGCCCGAGGAATGCCGGGTTGGCCACGGGAGCATCCTGCTGCAAAACGTAACCGTGACCGCTTCGGTCACCATCGGTTCCCACGTGGTGGCCATGCCGGGAGTCATTCTCACCCACGACGACGACGTGGCGGACTTCGCTACGCTCGCCGCTGGCGTGTGTTTGGGCGGCGGAGTGCGGATTGGCCATGCGGCCCAGTTGGGGATGAATTCCAGCGTCCGCGAACGCACCTCGGTGGGAGCCCACGCCACCATCGGTATGGGCGCCGCCGTTCTGAGTAACGTGCCGGACGGGGAAACTTGGGTGGGGGTCCCGGCGCACCCGATCGATCACTGACGCTCCCTGACACCGGCATTCGTCGAAACCTGGATGCGTCTCATAAGCCGCTCAGTAGTGCTGACCTAGCCCTGCGCCGCGACCCCTGTCAGGGTGAAGACCGATTGGGGTCCGGCGGTCATGGTCATCGTCCCGTCTGTCAGGATGGCGCTTCCATCTGCTTCCATATTGCGGCCGGAATCCGTGACAAAGCTGTCCAGCCGCACTGCTGCGCCGACGCCCGGCAGACGCAAGGTCACAGGAACTGCCGAATCCGAAGTGTTCTGCCCGAAGATGGTGAGCCGGCCGGACGCCGGGTCCTGGACGGCGACGACGTCGACCTCGCCGTTTGTGGAGGAGGCGGGGATCCGTACCGCTCCCCTCGGCGTATACCGGATCAGCTGTTTGAGCACGTAATAGCTTTTGCGCGGGAGGTAGAGGCCGCTTGACGAGTCATAGGCCAGCAGGCCCCAGTAACCCGTGCTTCCGTGATGTTCGTAGTACCCGTCCCACGCATCATATTGAAGCAAGCCAGCGGCCCCCTGCGATAAGAGCGCAATGGCGTGTTCGGCCATTCCGGCAGCCACGGACCAGTCCCGCAGAGGGGGCGGTCCCGTGTCACATCCAGGGCACGGGCCAGCGAATTCGGTAACCCAGAAGTCCATTCCCGGGTCCGTGGCTCTCTTCAGCGCTTCCATCGCCCCTGCCGAACTGCCGTCGTAGCTGTGGATGCCAAAATGCGCCATCTTCCCCATGACCAGTGAGTCGGCTGCCAGGGCCGGGAGGTAGTCGGAAGTGGCGCGGGACGCGGATGCCGTGTCCGGCCCTACCAGTCTGATATCCGAAAGGCCGAGCTCATCGAGTTGGACCAGGAGCTTGTGAAGGATCCTGGCATACTGGTCCGGCTGGACCTGAGGGCCCTCAACCCCGTTCCAGTCGGTCTCGTTCATGGGTCCGAGCAACGTGAAGTCAACATGCCGCACAGTCCGGCCATACGCCACCATCGAGGCGATCATACGGACCCACTGGTCCTCGCTGGCCGGGTCGATGTGGTTGCCGCCCATCCACTCCGGCACGCTACCCATAACATTAACCATGACCTGCTGACCGGGTTTTGAGTTGATGTAGGCGATGGTGTTCCAAAGATCCGCCATCTTGCCGCGTTCGTAGATGCCCGCGTTCCGGCTTGCGTCAATCACAGAGGATTCAGCCAGTTCCGTCCGGGACCCCCAGTCGGCTTTTTCGATGATCACCCGCCACGTGACATCGCCCAACTCGGCAATCTTATCGATGGCCGGGCGGAGCTGGCCGTTGTTCCAACTATGGACGTTGGCGTTGACGCCGAGCCCGGTGACTATCTGCTGCGGCGCCGGGGTGGCTACGGCCTGCTCCGGTGCCGGATGCGAGGGTGCTTCCCCACTGTGAGCCGCGCCCGCGGGTGCTTGTGAAACCCCGCCCGAGCAGGCCGCCAGCAGCAGGGTGCAGCTGGCGGCCATTACCCTCAGGAGCCCCTGGGCTGTCCTCATCCGGGTCTCTCGGTTCCCCTTGCGTGTGCCTATGCCCCGTTGAAGATGACGTCGACCCAGTAGTTGGTGCTGTTGTAGCTGCTGGTGGGGAATGCGGTGGCGCCGTAGTTGTAGACACCGTTGGCCCCGTCAGTGCCGCTGGCCAGGCCATGCAGCGGTGCGTTGTCCGCGGCACTGCTGAAGTAGCCGCCGTTGGCGGAATAGAACCCGTTCGGCGCCTGGTACGAAACCACGTACGTCGTGTTGGCAGTGATGGACACCGGGCTGGAGAAGGAGGCCTGCTGCCAGCCGGAGGCGGTTTCACCCGAGAACGTCACCGAAGCCAGCAACGTCCCGGAAGCGGACCACAAATGGCCCGTATGGGTGCCGGTATTGCTGCTGCCCTTGTAGAACCGGACCCCGGTGACGGTCCCGGCCACGTCGGAACGGAACTTCATCCCCAGCTCCACGGCATTGGAGTCGTTCACCGTCACGGTGGCAGGCACCGAAGTGGCGCTGAACACGCTGCAGGGGCACCCGGTCGCGGCCGCGGCCGTGGTGAACAGCCACGAATACGGCGCCGCCATCACCTGCCCCGTGCTGTTCGCAGCACCGCTGACCGTCGCCGTGTACGTGATCCCATAGGCCAGGGCACTGCCCGGAGTAAACGTCGCCGTGTTGCTCGCCGAATCATACGAAACCGCACCCGCCACCGCAGCACCACTGCTGTCCTTGAGCGTGAACACCACCGAGGAGCCCGTCACCGACTGATTGAACGTCGCAGCAGGCTTCACCGACACCGCCACACCCGTCGCCCCATTCACCGGAGACACCGACGACACAGCCGGCGCCGCGTTCGAGTTCGTGGCGAAGACGACGTCGACCCAGTAGTTGGTGCTGTTGTAGCTGCTGGTGGGGAATGCGGTGGCGCCGTAGTTGTAGACACCGTTGGCCCCGTCAGTGCCGCTGGCCAGGCCATGCAGCGGTGCGTTGTCCGCGGCACTGCTGAAGTAGCCGCCGTTGGCGGAATAGAACCCGTTCGGCGCCTGGTACGAAACCACGTACGTCGTGTTGGCAGTGATGGACACCGGGCTGGAGAAGGAGGCCTGCTGCCAGCCGGAGGCGGTTTCACCCGAGAACGTCACCGAAGCCAGCAACGTCCCGGAAGCGGACCACAAATGGCCCGTATGGGTGCCGGTATTGCTGCTGCCCTTGTAGAACCGGACCCCGGTGACGGTCCCGGCCACGTCGGAACGGAACTTCATCCCCAGCTCCACGGCATTGGAGTCGTTCACCGTCACGGTGGCAGGCACCGAAGTGGCGCTGAACACGCTGCAGGGGCACCCGGTCGCGGCCGCGGCCGTGGTGAACAGCCACGAATACGGCGCCGCCATCACCTGCCCCGTGCTGTTCGCAGCACCGCTGACCGTCGCCGTGTACGTGATCCCATAGGCCAGGGCACTGCCCGGAGTAAACGTCGCCGTGTTGCTCGCCGAATCATACGAAACCGCACCCGCCACCGCAGCACCACCGCTGTCCTTGAGCGTGAACACCACCGAGGAGCCCGTCACCGACTGATTGAACGTCGCAGCAGGCTTCACCGACACCGCCACACCCGTCGCCCCATTCACCGGAGACACCGACGACACAGCCGGCGCCGCCGGCGCCGCGGCCGTCGTGAACACCCACGAATACGGCGCCGCCATCACCTGCCCCGTGCTGTTCGCAGCACCGCTGACCGTCGCCGTGTACGTGATCCCATAGGCCAGGGCACTGCCCGGAGTAAACGTCGCCGTGTTGCTCGCCGAATCATACGAAACCGCACCCGCCACCGCAGCACCACCGCTGTCCTTGAGCGTGAACACCACCGAGGAGCCCGTCACCGACTGATTGAACGTCGCAGCCGGCGTCACCGACACCGCCACACCCGTCGCCCCATTCACCGGAGACACCGACGAAACAGCCGGCGCCGCCGGCGCCGCGGCCGTCGTGAACACCCACGAATACGGCGCCGCCATCACCTGCCCCGTGCTGTTCGCAGCACCGCTGACCGTCGCCGTGTACGTGATCCCATAGGCCAGGGCACTGCCCGGAGTAAACGTCGCCGTGTTGCTCGCCGAATCATACGAAACCGCACCCGCCACCGCAGCACCACCGCTGTCCTTGAGCGTGAACACCACCGAGGAGCCCGTCACCGACTGATTGAACGTCGCAGCAGGCTTCACCGACACCGCCACACCCGTCGCCCCATTCACCGGAGACACCGACGAAACAGCCGGCGCCGCCGGCGCCGACGGGCTAAAGACGGCGTCCACCCAGTAGTATTCCGCGTCGTAAATTTGGTTGGGGAAGGTGGACGAGCCGGAGTAGCGGTAGAAACCGTTGGGAGCTCCCGGGACGCTGCGGGTGAAATGCAAAGGTGCGCTGTCCGTACTGTCATTTCCGGCCGGGGGCGCCGACGGGTGGTTATAGAAGAATGCCGAGTCCTGGGAATAGTGGCCGCCGGGCGCGTAGTACGAGACCACGTACATGGTGTTGGCGGTCACCGCCAGGGCCGGAGAGAGGGTTACGCTCTGCCAGCCGCTGGAGGATTCACCGCTGAACGTTGCGGTGGCCAGGCGTTGCCCGGACATGCTCCACACGTTTCCGATGTGCGTGCCGGTGTTCTTGGCCGCCTTGTAGAACCGAACGGCGCTGATTGTTCCAGCCACGTCCGTGTAGAACTTCGCACCGACCTCAACGCCATTCGTATCGCCGGAATCCGGGGCCGCCGGGGCGGTGTGCACGCCCACCAGTGAGCATGGGCAGGGAATGTTTGTGACCGCACCGGGCGCGGGTGATTCAATGTTCCCGCTGTCGTCAACGGCGCGGGACCGCAAGGTGGACGTTGGACTTCCGTGGGCATTCCAACTGAATGTCCAGTTTGTGGTTCCGGTGGCAGGACGCCACGTTTTGCCGCCGTCGGTCGACACCTCGACGCCGGCAACGACTCCGCCGTTGTCGGCAGCGGTGCCGCTGACTGTCACCACTGTGCCATCGGTAATGGTGGCTCCCCCCGTCGGGGAGGTGATGGCCGACGTCGGCGGGGTGGTATCCGTTGAAGCTTGGGCAGCGGTCAGGCCAGAGATGATGGTGGCCGGCTGTGATCCCATATCGGCGAAGAGATTGACCGTGGCCTGCTGCATGTTCTTGTCCACGGCCTTACCGGTAGTGAAGCCGTCCAGCCCCCAGGACCACTGCACTGTGCCGGCCCCGAAGACCAAAGCGCCGCTTGGCGCCTTGTAGATCGTGAGGTTGTGGGTTGCGGCCTGGCCGCTGGCGGTGCTGGAGCCGTAGTCGGTAAAGACCTCCGCCGATGTGCTGTTCGTTTGCGACAACTTAAAGGACCCCGCAGGTCTGAAACCGTTGTCCGAATCACTGTCCCACTCATAGCCGAGGGTACCCAAGCCAGCACCCAGCGTGGCCGTACCGCCAGGGGACAGCCCGGCGATAGTTGTGCCGCGCCAGAGGCGCAGCTTACTGAAGCTGGCGGGAACGGTGATGTCGGTGGTGCCCGAATTAACCATGAAGAACTGTCCCGTCAGGGCGTTCTCCGGGTTTCCGCCTCCGGTGGCAGTGCCATAACGAGGATCGCGCCAGGTACCTGTCCATGACACGGGATCGGTGGGGGCGTTGAAGTGGGTGTCCTTGTAGGCCACCAGCGTGCGGCCCGAGGTATTCGTTCCGTCGGCGCTGGGTTCCCAGCGGGTGCGCCAGAAGGCTTCGTTTCCGCTGAAGAAGGCCAGGTGCACACCGGCATCCCGCGCGGCCTCAACATTGGTCCGCTGGTCGCCGGACCAGTATTCGTCATGTCCTACAGAGGTGAACACCTTGTGGTTCAGCAGCAACGGTGCCTTGGTGGCCACGTCGAGGCCGCTCATGTAGCTGACGTCATAACCATTGGCCTCCATGAAGCGAATCATGGGATATTCCGCATACATCAGCCAGCTTCTCCCCTGGTCGTCCGCCGCCGAGTTAAACGGCCTGTTGTAGGAGACCTTGTATGCGGCTTTGTAAGCCAGCGGGGTGCCCGTCGGACAGGCCACGGTGCACGTGTACAGGCTGTTCCCGCCGTAGCTGTTATAGGCCTGCCACGTGGTGTCAGATGTCTGGAACAGCACGTCCGAGTGGGCGGCATCGTCACGGACCACGAACGGGATCACGCTCGCCGCGCCTGTGGTGTCGTCCCTCACGAGCCGGGCGAGGTAAACGCCGGAAACAGCTGTTGCGGGGACCTGCCAGGTGGCCGAAACGCCCCAGTTGCCGCAGTCGATCAATCCGGTATCGGAGAACGTGGAGCAGGCGGGCTGATTCTGCGGGAGCGTGGCGCTCGGGAGGACGTTTGCCGCGACCTTCCGCGCGCCTGCGCCCTGATAGTAGCCCAGGCGGTACACGTCGATGTGGTAGGACGTGGAGGGGGTCTTGATTTTGAACTTCACCGCGTCGCCAATATTGGCGCTCATGCTTGTGGCATACCCCTGGATGGTGCTGCTGCCCGCGCCTGCGACCTGCCATTCCGACGCCGGATTCCCGGGCAGCGTATTTTCGCAGGCCACTTTGCTCACAATTGGGGCCGTGCACGCAGTGGCGGCACTGGCAGATGGGAGCACGCCAGGATCAACCGCAACCGATAACGTCGAGACGAGCAGTGCAGCAACAACGGCGGGGACCGTCATCCGGATGAACCGGCGGGGCGAAAAGGCTCGTGCAAGCTTCATTTTGGGCTCCATCGTCAAGGTGCAACGCGGGGGCACATCCAAGGTGTCTGCACTGAGTCGACCGAACGGCATCGAGCCATAGACCCCTGCTGACATGTTCCAGTCGAGCCCGCGAGGCTTCCGTATGCCTGAAACACTAGGTTCAGGCCCAGAGCGCGGCGAGAGCCAAAGAGGCAACTATGTGGATATCCACATCATCTTTGTGGATCGATGAGCGGCTCTGCGGGAACGGGCCCCGGCGGCGCCAGAGCCCGGCCTTACGCCACCGTCCGGAAGAACAGTTCGGTCACCTTCGCCAGCCGGAAGGGATCCTCCACGCCGCATAATTCTCGGGCCGAATGCATGGACAGCAGCGGCACGCCCACGTCCACGGTCCGGATTCCCAGCCGGGTGGCCGTCAGGGGTCCGATCGTGGACCCGCACGGGATCACGTTGTTGGACACGAACTCCTGGTACGGCACCCCGGCCTCGCCGCAGAGCCGCGCCCAGAATGCCGCCCCGGGCCCGTCGGTGGCGTACCGCTGGTTGGCGTTGATCTTCAGCAACGGTCCGCCGTTGAGGGCAGGACGGTTGGCGGGATCGTGGCGCTCCGCGTAGTTGGGGTGCACGGCGTGGCCGGCATCGGCAGAGAGGCAGAACGACGCCGCCAGGGCCTGGCGCCGCTGGCTCGTCGACGCCCCAAGGCGGTCGGAGATACGCACCAGGATGTCCTCAAGGAACGGGCCGCACGCGCCGGAACGCGAGTTGGAACCGATCTCCTCGTGATCGAACGCCGCCAGCACGGCGATCGGTGCGCCAGCACCCTCCAACGCTGCACCGGCGTGTCCGATCAGGGCGGTGAGGCCGGCGTGGGTTGCGGAAAGGTTGTCCAACCGCCCCGAGGCGAAAAACTCCTCCTTGGCCCCGAAAACCGCCGGCTGCTGCGTGTCCGCAATCACGACGTCGTACCCGCCGATCTCCGCCGGGTCAACCTCCGCGCCGGTGACCATCCCGGCAAGGAGAGCCAGCAGATCGCCGCCGCTTGGATCGCCCAGCCCGAACACCGGATTCATGTGCTGCTGCTTGTCCAACACCAGGCCCTCGTTGACGGCGCGGTCCAGGTGGATGGCCAACTGCGGGAAACGCAACAGTGGTCCGGTGGCAGTCAAGTGCTCTGTGCCGTCCAGCATCACGAGGCGCCCGGCGAGTCTGAGCTCCCGGTCAAGCCAGGAGTTGAGCAGGGGACCGCCGTAGACTTCAACCCCGGCCTGAAGCCAGCCGAACTTGCCGGTGGTCGGCTTTGGCTTGAGCTTGAAGGACGGCGAATCGGTATGGGCGCCCAGGACGTTGAAGCCCGTGGTGGGACCGGCCCCGGCGGGGGTCACCCATGCGATGAGCGCGCCGTCGCGAACCACGTAGAACTTGCCGGCAGCTGCCGTGTCAGTCCAGTCATCAAGCTCATCCAGACCGGTGAAACCGGCCTGGTCCAGCCGCATTGCGGCCTCACCGACCGCGTGGAAGCTGGACGGCGAGGCGCTGACATAGGAACCGAGATCGCGGATGTGATCGGCGGCCGTGGAGAGTGAAGGCATGGCCCTGAGTCTAACGGTGCCGGGTTCCCGTCATGGTCAGGTGCATGCGTTCAAAGTGGCGGCTGCCGCGCCGGCGCCAGGGAACCTCACCACGGACCGCCTGCTGATGAGCATTGACAGGTCGAACTCGAGGCCCCGGCCGTGTTGGGGATGCGGTTCGTTGTGAGGCTGCGGAGGGGGCCGTCATATATCCAGGGAACGCCGGGCGGCTATGCGGCGTGTTGAGCTTTCCAGTGCCCCCGCTGTGACTCAGCGCCGAGTCCTCCGGACCCGGCGGCCCCCTGGGTAATGCCCACCCGCATGGTACCCAGTTGCGATGCTCCTAGCTGCCCAGGGTTTGTTGGCGCAGCGTTCAATCTCCCCCCGGTCATTCGTTCCGTCGGGCGCGACGCACGCTCAGCGGCCTGCGCCCCGGGGCAAAGGTTCCGGATCAGCCCGGTACCCGCGCATTCGCGCATCGCCTCGACGCCAGCTGCAGCTGCGCGGGTATCCGGATATTGCCCCGAGACCGCGAGGACCGCACCGTCGGGTCCGATCATCCGGAACCGTACGTTCGCTTCCTCGTCCATGAAGAGTTCGAATTGACCTGCCATTACTTCCTTTCCGATGCTGACCCAAGGCTGTTTGCCACGTGGGTCACCCGCAGTGATTTTCTTGGATCGGGCGGATTCCCAATTGCCGGTCGTCCAGTGGACACGTGCACCGTCTGCAGGCGCCGTGCTTCCACGGGCGCCGCAGCCGACCGGACGTCCCAACCATCATCCCGGGCCTTGGTGGGCAGCGGTAAGGGGCCAAAGTCCCGTAGCCGGGAGCAAAACGGCACCTGGCCCGAATCCAAGTATCCAAGCCGGGCCGGGCGGCCGAGGATTAGGTGGCGTTACGGGGACTTTGGTCCCTATTCCCCGTACGCGGATAGGTATCTACTTGACAGGAATCGATGCCTGCCGCGGCCGCTGACGCGGCAAAATAATTGGGAGAAAGAGTTATGTCCGGTCTGCTGAAGTGGTCCCCCTTTGAATCGGCCCGGTGGCCCGCGCCCACAAGCGCGTCAGGGAAGACCCCGGTCCAGCTCCCGGATGGCGTCGAACGTGTCTTTGACACCACGACCGGCCCCACGGCCGTCCGCGTTCGGCCCGTCGTCGACAGGGTTCTTATGGTGCGCGCGGAGATGCCCGGTGCCGACCCGGAGCGGGATATCGAAGTGTCCGTGGCCGCGGGGGTCCTTCACATTCGAGCCGAACGCCATGGAAACGAGGCCAGTGCGGAAGGTGACGCGCCCACCGCAGGGAGCGAATACGGCTCCTTCTCCTGCCACGTCCCCCTGCCGGAAGGCCTGACGGACGAGGATATCAAGGCCTCGTACAGAGACGGGGTGCTCGAGGTCCGGGCGTTGGTTCCGGAGTGTTTGACCGCCGCCACGCAGCACCAGCGACTGCCGATCAGCCACGGCTAAACCCCGCTCCGGGGTGAGCCGGGCATATTCCAACAAGCAACCACGTAGCTAGAACGAAACCTATGGAACGGACCCTCAATGGACCTCAAAACTCAGTGGAACCGGCTTGATCCCGCGACGCGCGGGTGGCTGATGGACCATCCGGGATGCATGATCCTGCCCCGGACGATCTCGGCGAGGGTCGCGAAAGTTATCGACGAACCTGTGCTGTTGGACCAGCACGGCGCAATCCAACTTTCAGAGGAGGACGTCACCTTTATCCGCGGCCGGGCTCACAGCGCTTCCGCGGCCGCCGGGGCGCAGCGCTTCTTCGATGCCGTGCAGCCTGGATAGGTCCGCCAGCCTCGAGAGAGAGAAATCCGGCCACCGCTGACGGTGACCGGATTCCCTTGCTGCTACTGCCCGGTCATCTGGCGCCGGGTGAAGTCACCGGTGAATTACGACGCCGGGCTCGCGGCCACCGCCGGCTCCTCGTCTTCCATGCTTGCGGCCGTGTGGGCTCCGGCGTGGACTCGGTTGCCCCTGCGGTAGCGCCACATTCCGAGGCCCACCACTACGGCGCCCAGGGCGAGGGACAGCAACAGCGATTCCCGGGTTGATTCCAGGATCACCATGCCCACCAGCAGGGCGACGATGCTGACGATGGCCACCCATGTCAGGTAGGGGAAGGCCCACATTTTCAGTTCAAGTTCCTTGGCTTCGGCACCCATGCGGCGCCGCAGGATCAGCTGAGAGACCGAGATGACGAGCCAAACGAACAGGGCGATGGCGCCGGAGGTGTTGACCAGGAACAGGAACACCGTGTCCGGAGCAACGTAGTTCAGGCCAACGGTCACGAACCCCACGACGGTCGACGCCAAAACGGCCGCCGCGGGCACGCCGCGCTTGGAAATATTCATCCAGGCCCGGGGCGCGTCCCCGCGCCTGGACAGTGAGAACAGCATGCGGCTGGCCGTGTAGAGACCGGAGTTGAGGCACGACAGGACCGACGTCAGAACAACGATGTCCATGATGGTGCCGGCGCCCGGGATGCCGAACAGTTCAATGACCGCCACGTACGGGCTCTTGGCCACAGAGGCGGAATTCCACGGCAGCAGGGTCACCACAATGGCGATGGAGCCGATGTAGAAGACAAGGATGCGCCAAACGGTGGACTTTACGGCCTTCTTGACAGCGTCCACGGGGTTCTCGGACTCGCCGGCGGCGATTGTGGCGATTTCCGCGCCGAAGAAGGAGAACACCACCACCAGGATGCCTGCGAGCACCGCGCCCGGACCGTTGGGCATAAACCCGCCGTTGTTGACGAGGTTGCTCAGTCCCGGAGCCGGGACGCCGGGGATGAGGCCCAGGATCGCTGCCGCGCCGAAGAGCAGGAACAATGCAATCGCTGCGACCTTGATGGACGCGAACCAGAATTCAAACTCGCCGTAGGACTTCACTGAGCCGAGGTTGGTGAGGGTCAGCAGTACCATCAGCACCAGCGCCCAGATCCACTGGTCGATGCCGGGCACCCAGCGGTGCATGATGGCCGCGCCGGCCGTGGCTTCGATGCCCAGCACGATGATCCAGAACCAGGCATACAGCCAACCGATGCTGAACCCGGCCCAACGGCCCAAGGCCTTGTCCGCATATGTGGAGAATGAGCCTGTCTCAGGGTTTGCCGCGGCCATTTCGCCAAGCATCCGCATGACCAGGATGACCACGATTCCCGCCGCCATATAAGCGATCAGGATGCCAGGACCGGCCTGCTGGATTGCCGCGCCGGAACCCACAAAGAGGCCGGCGCCGATAACGCCCGCAATGGCGATCATGGAAAGATGCCGCGGTTTTAATGATTTCGAGAGTTGCTGGTCAGCGTGCATGGGAGCGCCGTCCTTCGTTGATGGTGTGTGGCGGCTGATGTCGCATCAGGAGCTGGGTGGTGTCAACTGTGCGTCAGGCCACATTGTCGTTTCACCATAGACCGGCGGCACGCCTGCACTTCCTGTGCAGTCGAACATTTTGACGTGGCCAGAAACAGCGTATTCGACAAGAGCGACTACTCAAAGTGAATAAAAGTTTTCCGCGAGGCAACAATGCAATGTGCTGGAAATCTACCTAGGAGTAGCTTGAGGTCATCATCCCGGGCCGCGTCAGCTGTTTTCTGAAGGCGAGTAGTACGTGAGCGCGTCCCTCATCACGGTGAACTCCGCGCTCCGCACCCCCGGTATAACCTCGCCATCCACGGCGAGCACCAGCGGTGATCCGGCCGAGTCCACCTTGATCCGCGTTTCTTCGCGAAGATGCGTGATCCGGGATGTTGCCACGGTTCCAGTGAGAACGGACCAGAGCAGACGGGCACGCGCGAAGGATTCATCCGCCGTGATCATCCTCAGGTCCAGGACGCCGTCATCGAGCACCGGGCGAACCAAGGGGGCATGATCTCGCGGATAGTACCGTCCCCGGCCCACATACATGATCCACAGCTTGTGGCGGACGCCGTCCACCAGCATTGTGGTGGCTGTTCCTGCGGCGAAGGTCCTGAACATTGCCACCACTCCTGCAAGCGGTTTGCCCAGGGCCGGCTGCAGCTGCTCGCGCCGGCGGACAAGGTTGGGATAGAGGCCGATGCTCGCGGTGTTGAGCATGATGAGTTCGAGTCGCTCCGGATTTCCGGCCAGGCCGCGGGCCACGGTCACGTGGCCCACGTCAGCCAGGGCCGCCTCACCCCTGGCCGCCGCCTCCACCGCCGCCTCCAGCGTTGACGTCCCCGCATCGCGGGCAAAGTGGTTAAGGGTCCCGCCGGGAAGTACCAACAACGGCAACGAATGCGCGACGGCGGTGGCAGCTGCGGTGCCAACGGTGCCGTCGCCGCCCCACACGCCGAGTGCCACCACACCGGGGCGGGTGGCAGCCGCCTCAGTCTCGGCGGCAATGTCCTCGCCTTCGCTGATCTCCCTTATATACGCCGAAGGGAATACTTCGCGGAGGGCTCCGATGGTTTCCGGTGCGTAGGAACCACCGAGCGTGTTCACGATAATGCTCAGGCCCTCGCCGCCGGGCACTTTCGCTGCGTCGGTCCGGCTGCGCGCTGTTTCGGGAAAGGGCGGCCGGACCGGCCACCATTTCCTGGTGACCATGGCCGCTCCCGCGCCGATCAGGGAACCGAAGAAGACATCCGAGGGCCAGTGGGCGCCGGTGTGCACCCGTGAATATGCCACGCCGGCGGCCAAGGGTGCCACGGCCGCGCCGAGGACCGGCTGAACCAGACCGGCGCCCAACGTGAATGCCACCGCGGACGCCGAGTGGCCCGATGGCATGGACGAACTGGTCGGTTGCGGGTTGACGAACCTGAACAAGGGGAGATGTTCGGGGAGCGGACGCGCCCTGGGCAGGAGCTTCTTGAACACAAGGTTCGTCACCGCCGACGCCACACCCTGGGCTATGGCTCCGTGGAGGGCCGCACGCCTGGGCTTGCCCGGGAACGTCGCCAGGACCCCGGCTATGCCAAACCACAGTTTCCCATTGTTGGCCGCGGCAGAGAGCCGGCGGAACAGGTCATCGTGACCGCCTCCGGGAAAGCGTGAGACCTTGTGGACGAGCGCACGGTCTATTCCTGCCACCCAGCCCGGGCCCTTCCTCAGCATGCCTCGCATTTCCCCACCCTACAGGCGATTCCCGGCGCGCATCGGGGGCTGCCCGGCGTGCCGTGTCACCGCCGCGTCCTATTGGACGCGCAGTGGTTTAGCCGCACCGGCGAGCAATAGCGCAACCAGAATGGGCGCAAGGATGGCCAGCAGAGCCTGATGTATCCCGGTGAGGTCTCCGAGGTAGCCAAGCAGCGGCGGCCCCGCGAGGAATGAGATGTATCCAAGGGTGGACACCACCGAAACCCTTGCCGCGGCATGCCTGGGATCATCGGCTGCGGCGGACATTCCCATCGGAAAGGCCAATGCGGCGCCGATGCCCCAAAGCGCCGCGCCGGCCCCAGCCAGCCAGAGGTTTCCGGCAAACACAAAGAGCCCCAGGCCGGCGGCTGCCGCTGCCATGCTGGCCCGGAGCACGGCCACCCGGCCGTAGACGTCGATCACCGCTCCTCCAAAGAAACGCATGGCAGTCATGGCCAGCACGAAGACAGCGAATAACAGGGCGCCCGACGACTCCGAGGTGCCGAGTCCATCCACTGAAGCCTTGGCGATCCAGTCATTGCCCGCCCCTTCGGTCAGCGTCGCCCCCAGAACCACCACGCCGATCAGGAGGGTGCGGCCATCGCGCCACGCGGACGGTCCCCTGGGCGCCCGCGCGGCGCCGTCGCCGGACACCTCTGCCGGGATGTGCGGCAGGAAATATCGCGGGGCGAGCATGGTTGACACCGCTACGACGCCGGCGATCACCAGTAGGTGCAGGGGGAGTCCCACGCCCATGTTGGACAGACCGGCGCCGATCAGCGCTCCGGCAAAGGCGCCACCGCTGAAGGCGGCATGGAATTGGGGCATGATGGTGCGTTTGAGCCGGTGCTCGACGTCGGCACCTTCAATGTTTTGGGAGACATCCCAGAGGCCAATCCCCACGCCGAAGAAAAACAGTGCCACGGCTGTTCCTGGAATCGACTCAGCTGTCAACGAGAGGGCAACACCGATCCCGGCCAACGCGGCCAGAAGCCCGCTGGCGCGCAAAGTGTTGGCCGTTCCAATCCGGCCAACCACCCCTCCAGCAGTGGGCAGTGCAAGGAGTGAGCCGATGGCTGTGCACAGCAGAAGTGTGCCCATCTGCCCCGACGTGAGGTGAAGGATGTCCGTGACGGCAGGGATGCGGGCTGCCCAACTGGCGAACACCAGGCCATTGACCCCGAAAACCAGAAACGTGGCGGCGGCCGCCGCGTTGAGTTTTTGGGAGGATACGGCGATGCTCATACATTCACTACCTTCACTGAGATTTGTCCAAGCTGGTCGAGTTCCGCCGGGCTGAATGACCGGTCTGTAACGATGACATCCACGGCGTGCATGGGCGCGACGAGTGCAACGGCGCTGGTGTTCCACTTGGATCCGGAGCAGGCCAAAACCACCCGTCCGGCGGACTCCAGGCCCGCGCGCTTCACCGCGGCGTCCTCGAGATCATGTGCCAACAGTCCATCCTTGAGGCTCACCGAACATGGAGTCACCACCGCGGTGTCGAAGCGGAGCGTGCGGATGCTGGCCTCAGCCAGGGGACCCCGCAAGGAGAGTTCGCCGGGAATCAGGCTGCCGCCGGGAAGCAGCAGAGCAGGCTGATATCCCTCCGGCTGGTTGTCCGCTGTCAGGACATTCGCCGCGCGGAGCGACATCGGCATCACCGTGAGATTCCGGTGGCGCAGCTTACGGGCAATCTCGGTCGCGGTGGTTCCACTGTCCAGCCACACATGCTCCCGGTCGGCCAGCAGCGCCGCCACCGCCGCCGCGATCCGGGACTTGGCGCCTTGCTGCTCGAGCTCGCGCTGACCATAGCCCGGATTTTCACCGCGCAGAACCAGGCTCTTCGCGCCCCCATGGATCCGCCGCAATACCCCATTGGCTGACAATGTCTCGAGATCGCGACGGATCGTGGCCCCGGACGCGCCGCACTCGGCCATCAACTCGTCGACGGTAACCTCGTTGCGGTACCTCAGCAGCTCCCCGATCAGGAGGTGCCGATCTTCACTCTTCATGCTCAAACGCTAACGTAAACTGCTCAATTAATCAGAATTTTGAGCTTTTCGGTCTTTACCCCTCATGGTCCGCCTCGCTGCCAGGTGATTTCCCACCCCGCGTGACTTGCTCAAGCAGTTCCAGCACATGCCGGTATTCGGAACCTGTGGCACGGGTCATCCCCAGCTCGCAGGTTCTGTTGCACGAGGCGTGGGCTGAGGCCCCCATCTCCTTGATCTCGGCGCCCTGCTTCCGGGTTGCGGAGGCCGTCAGCTCGGGGTGCAGCATGCCACGGTCTCCGGCAAAGGCGCAGCAGCCCCAGTTTTCGGGAACTTCGACCCGGTCGGCAACAGCTTTGGCCACGGTCTCCAGGGCACTGTTGATTCCCATCCTGGTGGAGGAGCAGGTTGGATGGAGGGCCAGCGAAGTCAACTTTTCATGATCCGGAAGCTTCGGCAGGATGTGCTCCGCCGCGAAGTCGACCGCATCCACTATCCGGAACGGATGCTGTCCCGGCAGCGGGTCGGCATCCTCGAGAGACTGGCGGAGCCCTTCAGTGCACGAGGACGCGTCACAGATGATGGGAAGCTCGCCGCCTAGGCTTGCTGCATTGAGTGCCGCCAAAGCTTTGTCCCGCATGGTCCTCCGGCCCGCCACCATGCCCTTTGAGGACCAGGGCGTGCCGCAGCACAGACCATCGATTCCCTCGGGGACAAGCAGACGGATCCCCGCGCGGGCGCACAGCTGTTCAAAACTGTACTGGACCCCGGTCGCCTGGGCGGTGGCCGGCACGGAGCCGGCCGGTCCGAACATGGTGCCCACGCATGCCGGGAAGTAGACGGCGTCCGCCCGGCCTTCCGGCGTCGGCCTTTTCCGCACCGAACCGCCCCGGGGCAATTCGGGTGAGTACAACGGCACCGTGTCAGTGCCGAGGAGCGCCCGGACGGCCGCGTTTGGCGGCTGCACAGCGGCGGGTGGAAGCTTGTCGACCAGCGTCAGCGCGATCGATGCCCCCCGCGTCACGCCTTCCCAATGCTTGGCGGCAGCGTTCCACAGGCCGTTGGCCGCGGGGCCGGCGCCGGACTTACGGAGATCTTTGACCAGCGTGCCGGTGTTGATGTCCACGGGGCAGGCTGTCTGGCACATGCCGTCCACGGCGCATGTCTGAACCGAGCTGTAGTCGTAGTCCTTCTCCAGGTCTTTCACCAGCGCCACGTCTCCCGCCAGCCGCGCGGCCTCGATGGCCCGGAGTGTCACGATCCGCTGACGGGGTGTGAGGGTGATGTCCTTGCTGGGACAGACCGGCTCGCAATAGCCGCAGGAGACGCACCGGTCCACTTCCTCGGCAACGGGCGGAGCCGTTTTGATGTGGCGCAGATGCGCACGCGGGTCATCGTCCATCAACACGCCGGGGCTGAGTATCCCGGCCGGGTCGAACAGTTCCTTGATGCCGCGCATAACGCCATAGAGCTCCTCGCCATACTGCCGGCGCACATAAGGTGCCATCACGCGGCCGGTGCCGTGCTCGGCCTTGAGGGATCCGCCTTCGCCGAGGACAAGGTCCACCATGTCCTCGGTGAACGCGCTGTAGCGGTCCAGTTCGGCTGCCGAAGCGAAGCCATCGGTAAGCATAAAATGGACGTTGCCGTCCTTGGCATGGCCAAAGATCACGCTGTTGCTGTACCGGTATTTGTCGAACAGGCCGACCAGTTCCCGGCAGGTGCGCCCCAGCACAGGCACCGGCACCACAATGTCCTCAAGGAGCGCGGTGGTCCCCTGCGGGCGGGCGCCTGCCACGGAGGCATACAACCCCTTGCGCAGGTGCCACAACTGGTCCCGGGCTGTCGGGTCCACCGTAAACCGGGCCTGGGCCGAAAGTCCGAGGTTGCCGAGCATGGCCTCCGCGCCGTGCTGGAGCTCCGCAAGGGCGTCCGCGTTGCCGGCCGAATACTCCACCAGCAGGGCGGCGTGGTCCCGGACCGCCAGGTCCTGTATGACGGCGGGGGTCCCCTTGAGGGTTTGTCCCACCTTCAGGGAGAGGGCATCCATGAGTTCAACTGTTGCCGCCCCGGTGTGCACCAGGGCAGGCAGGGCCGTGTTGGCTGCCTCGAGGTCCGGAAAGACCAGCAGCCCGGTGGCGGCGAAAGGCAAGCGCGGAATGGTCCGGAAGACCGCCTCCGCCACGAAGCCAAGCGTGCCCTCGCTGCCGACCATCAGGTGGGTCAGGATGTCCACGGGGTTCTCGAAGTCCAGCAGCGAGTTCAGCGCGTACCCCATGGAGTTCTTCATGGCGAACTGCTCCCGGATCCTCCGCACGGAATCACTGTTCTGCCGTACCCGTTGGGCCAGCCGGGCCAGCCCTTCGTAGAGTGCCGGTTCCAGCGTGCGCAGCCTCTCGCCGGCGTCCGGTGCCCCGGTGTCGATCAGCGTCCCTGAGGGCAGCACCACGGTCAGCGACTCGATCGTTTGATAGGCGTTGTCCACGGTGCCGCAGTTCATGCCTGAGGAATTGTTGGCAACCACCCCGCCGATGGTGCAGGCGGCTTCGCTGGCCGGGTCGGGGCCGAACTTGCGCCCGTGCCGGGCCAGACGGGTGTTCAGGGCCCTGACGGTGACGCCGGGCTGCACGCGCACGCGCGCACCGCCGTCGAGCACTTCAATATCCTTGAAGTTGCGCCGCACATCCACCAGCACGCCGGCCGTGACCGCCTGGCCACTGAGGCTGGTGCCGCCGGAGCGGAAGGTCAGTGGCAACCCGTGGGCAGCACTGGCCCGCAGCAGCCCGGCCACCTCCGCCGCGTTTCCGGCCATCACCACGGCCTGGGGGATGAGCAGGAAGTGGGAGGCATCGTGGGCGTTCGCGTGCAGGTCGATTGCCCGTGTCTTTACCTGGGCGGGATCGGCCACGGCCGCGCGTAAGCCGGCCAGGTGCATGTCAGTCATCAGGGAACCATCCAGCCAATTATCGGCGTCGATTGGGGGAAGATTAGCACGGTGATCAGCGCCGGCAGTGCGACGCTCCAGCACACCAGCTAGCGGAACAGGGTGCCCTTTCAGCCGCCAAGCCCCACTGCTGCCGAGGCTGCAGCGAGATTCTGCAGGGCAAGCATCTCGCCCACGCTGCGATCACCCGGCGGGGCTACCGCGCGCGCTCCACGCGTTTCTCGTCCCACACGGGCTCCTCGGACTCGTACACCTTGCCGTCGGATCCAAAGACCAGGAAGCGGTCAAAGGTCCGGGCAAACCAGCGGTCGTGGGTGACGGCCAGGACCGTGCCCTCGAAGTGGTCTATTGCCCGTTCCAGCGCCTCGGCTGAGTGCAGGTCCAGGTTGTCCGTTGGCTCATCCAGCAGCAGCAGCGTGGCGCCGGAGAGCTGAAGGAGCAGGATCTGGAACCGGGCCTGCTGGCCGCCCGAGAGCGACTCGTACTTTTGTTCCGATTGCCCGGCGAGCCCATATCCGTCAAGCGCGCCGGCGGCGGCTTCACGACCCATGCCGGAACGGTGCTCGTCGCCCCGGTGAAGGATCTCCAGCAGGGTCTTCCCGAGCAGGTCGGGGCGGACGTGCGTCTGGGCGAAGAATCCGGGGCGGATGCGGGCGCCGAGTTTGACCGTGCCCTCGTGCGGGACCTCCGCGATCTCGACGTCGGACACCGGCAGGTGCTCACGCTCCGGATCGGTTCCTCCTGTGGCCAGCAGCCTCAGGAAGTGGCTCTTGCCCGAGCCGTTCGAACCGAGCACGCCCACACGGTCCCCGAACCACACTTCGGTGGAAAAGGGCTTCATGAGCCCGGTCAGTTCGAGCTTTTCGGCAACGACGGCGCGCTTGGCCGTGCGGCCGCCTTTGAGCCGCATCTTCACGTTCTGCTCGATCGGCAAGGCCTCGGGCGGACCGGCCTCCAAGAACTTGGCCAGGCGCGTCTGCGCGGCGTGGTACCGGTTGGCCATGTCCGAGCGGAACGCAGCTTTGTTCTTGTACATGTTGACGAGTTCCTTGAGCTTCACGTGCTCTTCGTCCCACCGTCTGCGCAGCTCCTCGAACCGGGCGTTTCGGTCCGCGCGCGCCTCCACGTAGGAGCCAAAGCCGCCGCCGTGGACCCATGCCCCGGCACCGTTGATGCCTGGTTCGAGCGTCACGATCCGGCCGGCGGCGTTGTTCAGCAGCTCGCGGTCGTGGCTGATGAAGAGCACCGTCTTCTTGGATTCGTTGAGTTTGGCCTCGAGCCAGCGCTTCCCCGGGACATCGAGGTAGTTGTCCGGTTCGTCCAGGAGCAGCAGCTCATCCGGGCCGGCGAAAAGGGCCTCCAGCACCAGACGCTTCTGCTCGCCGCCGGAGAGACTGGACGCCGGGCGGTGTTGCGCCCGGTCGAACGGCAGCCCGAGTGCGGCCATGCAGACCTCGTCCCAGACGGTCTCGACGTCGTAGCCGCCGGCGTCGCCCCAGTCCACAATCGCCTGGGCGTAGGTCATCTGGGTGGGCTCGTCGTCATGCTCCATCATGGCGAGTTCCGCCTCGTCCACGGCCCGCGCGGCAGCGGCCAGCGCGGGTGGTGCGGCGGAAACCAGCAGGTCGCGGACCGTGGAGTCGTCCCGGACCTGGCCGACGAACTGGCCCATGATGCCCATGTTTCCGGACCGTCCGATCACGCCCTCATCGGGTGTGAGGTCCCCGGAGATGATCCGGAAGAGCGTGGTTTTACCCGTGCCGTTTGGGCCAATCAGCGCCGTCTTGGTGCCGTCGGGCACTTTAAAGCTCACCCCATTGAGCAGCTGTGTGCCGTCGGAGAGGAAGTAGTCGATGCCGGAAACGTCAATATGGGCCACGCGTTCAATCTTCCCACGGCCCGACGCCGCATTTTTAGCCGGCCTGGGTGAGGAACTCCTTGAGCAGCGGCCCGGAGGTGGTGGCACCCAGCCCGCCGTCCTCCACGAACACGGCTACGGCCAGGTCGCCGTGCACAGCCACGATCCAGGCATGCGTCTTGGGCGGGTTCTCCTTGCCGAACTCGGCCGTGCCTGTCTTCGCTCCCACCGGAGCTCCCGGCACCGAGGCCAGGAAGCCGGCGTGTCCGGACGTCACGACGGCGCGCATCATGTCCGCCAAGGCCGCTGCTTCCGCTGCAGTCACCGGCTTATCGGACGTTTTGGCCGGAGCCAGCGCAGTGGCCGACGGCGATGCATCGCTTCCCTGCGCCGGCGAGGTTGCGTCCATCGTCGGGACGGCTGTGGCCGTCGGCGCGGTGGCGGCTGGCGCCCCCGCGTCCGGAGCGAGCACAAGCACGGGGGACACCGGAGCCCCCTTCGCCACTGAGCCGGCCATCACAGCGGCCGCCAGCGGGGATAGCAGCACCTTGCCCTGGCCGATCATGGATGCCGCATGTTCAGTCCCCTCGGCCTCGCCCGGCACTGAGCCAAGGAAGGCTGCGGCTCCGAGGGCGGGCGCTTCAACCGCCACGCCCAGGGACGTTGCGGCGGACTCAAGCTGGGCCTGGCTAACGGCGTCACGGGTCGAAATGAACGCCGTGTTGCAGGAGTGGGCAAAGGCGTCCCGCAGTGTAACGGAGCCCAACGATCCGGCCGGATATCCTTCGGCATTCTTGAAGGTGCGGCCGTCAACGGTCAGGGTGGGGGTGCACTCCACCTTGGAATCGGGGGTCATCCCGTTGCGGATCAGGGCGAGGGAATCCACTATCTTGAATGTTGAACCCGGGGCGTACTGGCCCAGCATGGCGGTGTTGTAGCCATTGCTGCCCGGGCCGGACGCGGCAGCCAGCACGGCGCCACTGGAGGGGCGCAGGGCCACGATGGCCGAGGCTGGGCCGACCTTGCCCAGGACGTCCTCGGCCCACTGCTGCAGCTTCGGGTCGAGTGTGGTTTTCACCGGAACGCCGGGTTTAGCGGGGACCTCGAAGACCGTGCGCCGCGGATCTTGCGGGGCCGCTTTGATCTCGGCTGTGGTGAGCCCGGCTTTCTGCGCCCGGATCACCACCTTGTCCGTCCCGCGCAGCTGCGCATCGTATTGCTGTTCCAGGCCACCGTTGCCGGTCACGTCCCCGGCGGAGAGTACGCCGCCGGATTTCTCGATCTGTTCGGCACTCGCCTGGGCAACGGAGCCCAGGACGGCCCGGGCAAAGGTGCGGGTCGGGGCCAGGGGCAGACTGTCCCTAATGGACCGTGCGCCGGGAATCGCGGCGATCTGCTCGTCAGAGACGGTACGGTTGCCGTCGTCGCGCAGGGTAATGGCGGTAACAAAGGCCTCAGCGCCGGACGCCTCCACCTGTTTGACGTAGGCGGCTTCGTCCACGCCCACCAGTTGGGCAAGCTTCGTGGCTGCGGCGGCGATGTCCCCGCCCCCAACCTGCGGTTTGTCGATTCCCACGTTAACAACGGGCCGGTATGCGACGAGCTGGGCGCCGCCCGCGCCCAGGATGTCCGCGCGTTGAGGCGATTCGGCCGCCTTGCTGAGGATCTCCCCCTCGGCGAGCTCAGGCACCAGCATGGCCGGATTCCATGTGGCACGCCAGGTGTCCCCGGATTTTTTGAGCTGGGTGGAAACGGAGTATTTCCACTCCCCGGATCCGATCTTCCAGCTGTAGTTCAACGGAACCGTAGCAGTGTCACCTTCCAGCTTCATGTCGCCGGCAGCCACTGCGGGTTTAGCCGGCTCGAGTGCCTTGAACACCTCTTTGAGCTGGTCATTGGCAGCGGCGGCATCCTTGCCGTCGAAGGCGATCGAGCCGACGTCCAAGGCAGAGATGGCCGAGGCAAGCTCCTTCGCGGCGTTGTCGGCCTTGGAGCGGCCGTCATCACAGGCCACCACCGACCCGCCAATGATCAGTCCCACAAGAGCAAGCGAAAGTTTCTGAAAGTTCCCCATGGCGCCATTATGCCCGGTCGCCACACCGAAGGCCTTGTCACAATCCCCGACGTAAACGGCCGCTCCGTCCGGCCGCAACGCCAAAAGCGTCTCCCCGTTCCTTTTACGCCCTCGGTATCCTTTAAATACTGTGAGCTTCAGCGAAGCCCGGCTCAAGGAGTGACATGAAAATCGCAGTGTACGGAGCAACGGGGATGGTGGGCAGCAGGATTGTCCGGGAGTCGTTGCGCCGCGGCCACGAAGTGACCGCAATATCCCGCACGGGCGCCGGAGTTCGGGGCGCCACGGCCCGCAGCGCTGATTTGGCGGATGCTGACACCTTCGCCGACGTCGCACGAAATCACGACGCCGTCGTGTTGGCAACGGTGCCCAGCCGCACGGGCGGTGACCATGGCGAATGGCTGTCCGCCATGAAGTCAGCATTCAATAACGCCGGCACCACGCGGCTCTTGGTCGTTGGAGGAGCAGGATCGCTGGAGGTGGGCGGCGTCCGCTTGTGTGATTCCCCGAATTTTCCGGAGCCCTATAGGCCCGAGGCCCGGACCATGGCTGCGGCGTTCGATGCCGTTCGAGCGGCCCCTGAGACGCTGGACTGGACCATGCTCTCGCCGGCCCCCGCCTTGGTGCCCGGAGAACGCACCGGCCGTTATGTCACAGCCGTCGATACGCCCGCTGGTGCCGCAATCTCGGTGGAGGACTTTGCTGTGGCCATGCTCGACGAGATCGAGTCCCCGTCACACCGCCGGGCACGCTTTACCGCGGCTAACCCCTGACCCTGCCGATCCGGCTCGCCGGCTAGAGGCCGAGTGACGGGAGCCCCAGCCCGTACATATCCTTCAAGGCATATCTTGCCGCGTGGTAGCCGGACATCCCGGTCACGCCGGGGCCCGGCGGCGTCGATGACGAGCACAGGTACACGCCGGACAGGGGAGTGCGCCATGGCACCGGACTCAGCACGGGCCGCTGGATCAAGCCACGAACGTCCATCAGCCCGGCACCGAAGTCACCCCCCACATAGTTCTCGTTGTAGTCCGCCAAGGCCGCAGCGGTGGTCACCTTGGACTCGACCACCAGGTCGCGGAATCCCGGGGAAAAGCGTTCAAGCTGGGCGATCACCGCCTCGCCCATGTCCACCGTTGAGCCGGCAGGAACATGGCAGTAGGTCCATAGGATATGCCGGCCGGCCGGTGCCCGGCCAGGGTCAAAGCGGGACGGCTGCGACACCAGCACGTAGGGCCGCGCCGGATGACGTCCGGCGGCCACCAGGCGCTCGGCTTGGGCTGTTTCCGCGCGGGTCCCGCCGATGTGCACCGTTCCTGCATCGGAGAGCTCGGCCGCGCTCCATGGCACGGGCCCGGAGAGAATGAAGTCCACTTTGCAGGCGGCGTTACCGAAACGGAAGTTCTCCAGGGAACGGCGGTATCCGGACGGCAGGTCGTCGGCGGCCATCCGTCGCAGGGCGGGGGGCGCAACATCCAACAGGGTCGCCTTCGCCGCGGGCAACTCCTTGAGGGATCCGATCCGGGTCCCGGTGTGGACCGTTCCTCCGTGGGTTTCAAGGTCTGCCAACATCGCCTGGGCGATCGATGCTGAGCCTCCCACCGGAATCGGCCAGCCCTGAACGTGCGCGAGGGTTCCCAGCATCAGGCCGGCGCCGGCAGAGGCAAGCGACGGCAGGGGTGCCACGGCGTGGGCTGCCACACCGGCCAGGAGAGCGGGGGCCAACTCTTCCCTGAACCGCAGGTTCCAGGCACGGGTGCCCTGTTCCAGCGTTCGGAGCCCCAACATGGCAGCCGCCACGGGGTCCCGGGGAATCCGGAGGAGTTGATTCAGTGTCAGTTCTGTGACCTGCTCCACCCGGCGCACCAGGGGTTCCATCAGCCGGCGGTAAGCTCCGCCGTCCCGGCCCAATTCCGCCGCCGTGCGGTCAAGGGACCTGTACGCCAGCGCGGCGCGGCCACCATCCAAGGGTGAGCCAAAGGAAAGTTCGGGCGTCCGCAGCTCGATGCGCCTGGACAGTTCGAAGTCCTGGAAAAACGGTGAGGCCAGGGCCATGGGATGCACGGCGGAGCACACGTCGTGGAAGTGGCCGGGGCGCATCAGTTCAAGGGTCCGGACCCCGCCGCCAACAACGGAGTCGGCCTCGTAGACGTGGACCTCTAATCCGGCGCGGGCCATGACCACCGCGGCGGCGAGTCCATTGGGTCCGGATCCGACAACTGCCACATCAACCATGGACGGCCTCCTTGGGACGGGGCCACACCGACTTGCCCGGATGCACCGGATCCAGCCGCAGCCAGTCGGCCGCTGTGTTGAACGGACCGCCTTGTGGATCATCGACGCCCTGGAACCTGATCACATCAAGCCGGGGTTCCCAGACCTCCCAGGAAACTCGCCACATCAAATATGCCGTTGCCGACATATGAAGGATAACGGCCAGGACGTAGTAGGGCATATCAATATTGTGCTGGGTGGCGCCTCCGCTGGTCACTTGACCGAGATACATCCAGACGGCCGCCCAGTGGATCCCCTCGATCCCCTGCCAAACCAGAAAGTCGCGCCACCGGGGGCGGGCCAGCGCCAGCAGGGGAATAAGCCAGATGACGAACTGCGGCGAGTACACCTTGTTGGTCAGGATGAACGCCGCCACAATCAGGAAGGTCAGCTGCGCCACCCTCGGTCTGCGCGGTGCCGTCAGCGCGAGGAGGGCGATCAGCACACAGGCCAGCAGGAAGAGGTTGAGCGCCATGCTGTTTATGACGTCTGGCCCCAGAGGCCGCCAATTCAGCCGTTCGGCCACGAGGTTGAAGGCGAACCAGGGCGAACTGTAGCCGGCGGGCCTTTCCTGCGTGAACTGGTAGAAGTACTTCCACCCCGCGGGGTTTAGGGCGGCGAACGGGATGTTGACAGCAAGCCAGGTTCCTGCCGCGGCGGCTGCGGTCACCATCAGTGGCCGCACCTTGCCCGTACGCATGGCCAGCAGCAGAAGCGCACCGAAAATCAGCACCGGGTAGACCTTGGTGGCTGTGCCCAAACCGATCATTACCCCCGCCAGCACCAGACGCTCCCGGGAGAAGAAATACATTCCAACCGCCAGCAATCCCACGGCCCACATGTCCCAGTTGATCACCCCGGCGAGGATGATGCCCGGGGCAACCGCCACCATGGCCGCGTCCCACGGCCGCCTTCGGTTCATCCGTGCGGTGGCCAGAACCGTGATCATCCAAACAACGGCAATCAGGGTGGCGTTAACGTCGAAGTAGCCGAGAATTCTGGCGTCGTCGACTCCGTGCCCAGGGACCAGCAGTGCCGTAACGCCTGCGATCAGACCCATCAGGACCGGGTATTCGAAGAAGCTCCCTGGCGTGAGAAAGGGAAAGGCGCCATCGCCGAGGCCCCGGCTGCGGAATAGTTCGGGAAAGTCCGAGTAGCAGGTGGAGTAGAACTGCGACGGAGACGTCCAACCGTTGACCCGGCAATAGTCTTTGACCACGATGCTGGCGAACGCCGCCAGGACCGTGAGGATGATGAGAACCCGCTCGACGGTAAAGACGCCGGGCGCCACCAGACCCGGCGCCGCCCGGCGCCCCAAGGGTCCGCCGACGAGTTCCGTGAAGTTCCGCAGCAGGAGGTCACTTCGGCTCGGGATGACCAGGCGTGCCCGTTTTCGGTTCGCCGGCGGCAATGTCTCCTGCATGCCTTGAGCTTACCGTTGCCCTTGGGGCCCGCGCCTTCCACCGTTGCCTTCCACCGTTAATCGGCCCTTCCGGGCCGTCCTCAGCGCGTCATGCCGATCCGATGAAGTACGGCGTGGATTTCTTCGCGATTCCGGTCCAGGAGTTGGGCGTTGAACGTGGTGGCGGCCTTGCCGCTGGCTTTCCGTTTCGCGGCCCAGGCTTTCCTGATTCTCTTGATCATGGCTTCACCTCCTCGCGATGCCGGATGGATGCATTGGTTGGCCAAAGGCCAGTAAATGATTACGAATTCGGGCACAACAATTAGAGCCGTTGAAATGGCCGATTAAAAGGGCCCTTCGCAGATGAGCGTGGTTAGGGCTGTCTGGCGCCGAGGGCGGGAGCGTGTCCTGATGCCGCTGCGGCGTGGTGCGGGAGGAGAGAGGTCAGGGCCTCTTTGAATTGGTAGCGACCAAGCTTCCAAATAAAAAAGAGACCCTGATATGCCTAATGCTACTTCCTGCCCGGGCGGTCGCTGGTGCGAGCGGGCAGACGCGCTTCTTGGTGTCCACGGCATCCACGTCTGCTCTGTCACGGCGGCCGGGACCGGCCTGGTTCTGCACGTTGAGACAGAGGAAACTGTTAGCGGTTGTCCGGACTGCGGTGTCGTCGCGGTCGGGCACGGCCGCCGGCAGGTCCGGCTCCATGACACCCCGTGTTTCGGGCGGCCGGTGCGGCTGCTGTGGGCCAAGCGTGTCTGGCGCTGCCCGGACCCTGACTGTCCCAGAACCACCTTCACCGAAGAGCATGAGTTGGCCGGGCCCCGGGCGAAACTGACTGCCAGGGCCGTGGCGTGGGCGACCGACGGCCTGCAGCGTTTCGACACCTCGGTCTCCGCCCTGGCCCATCAGCTCGGCGTCTCCTGGCATACGGCCTGGGACGCCATCAAGGCAGAGGCCGCCCGACGAATCGCAGCGGCCGGCCGTCTGACTGGGGTGAACGCGCTAGGCGTGGATGAGCATGTCTGGTCCCATACGGGCCCGCCGGGTTCCGGGATGGTCACCGGGATCGTGGACCACACCCGCGACGCGAAGGGCGTGGTTCACGCCCGGTTGCTGGACCTTGTTCCGGGCCGGTCGGGGAAGGCCTACGCGGACTGGCTCAAAGCCCGCGGCGAGGAATTCACTGCCGGCATCAAGACCGCCGCTTTGGATCCGTTCCGCGGCTACGCGAACGCTATCCGCGACGAGCTGCCCGAAGCGATCACCGTGTTGGACGCGTTCCATGTCGTGAAACTGGGATCGGCCATGGTCGATGAAGTCCGCCGCAGGGTCCAGCAGGACACCCTCGGGCACCGCGGCCGCAAGGGCGACCCGCTCTACGGGATCCGCCGGACCCTGCAGATCGGCGCCGAACACCTCACGGACAAGCAATCCGCCAGGCTCGATGCGAAACTCACCCTCGGGGACCCGGACCACGAAGTCACCCTGGCCTGGCAGTGCTACCAGAAGCTCCGGAACATCTACCACGCCAGGCCGGAACGGGGCAGGGAACTCGTCAACGAGGTGATCTCCTCGTTCCCGTCCTGCCCGATCCCGGAGGTCTCACGACTGGGCCGGACGCTCAAACAATGGAAGGCAGCAATCATGGCCTACTTCGACACCTTCGGCGCGTCCAACGGCCCTACCGAAGCGATCAATGGCGTCATCGAAACCACCCGCAGAATCGCCCGCGGCTTCCGTAACTTCACCAACTACAGACTCAGATGCCTGCTCGCCGCAGGCGGTCACCGCCCCTACCGGATCAAACAGACCAACCATGCCTAAATGCGAAGAGCCATTAAAAGGCTGGAATTGGGCGTACAAAATTCGGCATAGTCGGGGAATTTACTTAACCACGAAGTGATCTGGGGCGGCCCGGATTCACCCGCCGGAAAGCACGTTCCGAACTATGGGTGCTGAGTGATCGAGCGGTCAGCTGGTCTGGCGTCACCCGAGCGAATTCTGCTTCGAAAGATCCCCATCACAGGGAGCTTCCATGTCTCGGGGGCTTCGCCGGAAATGCCGGCAGCCCACGCTCAGGAGGCAGCGACTCCGGAACCGGGGCGCGCTTCAGCAGCAGAGGCCGGGGCTGCGGCGACGCTCAACGTCCATCCGCTAGTCAAAGTAATCATTTTCCCAACCTCCTTTTCAGAACTGCCGCTGTGCCGATTAATGGCCCGGACAATGCACGCTGTGACCCTGGCAAGACGCGCTGGGGGTTAGGAATAAAATTACACCCTGAACCAGGCATTTGGCCACCAAATTCACAAAGTTCTTCAAGTCCGTTTATGAATCGCTTTATAGTCCCCAACGCACCACTGCGGGGGTCTTCTTATCCCACCCCAGGGTGCACAGCTTTGCCGTACCCAGCACGAAATGCCGTCCCTCATGTGCGTCCAGCCCCAGCCAGCGGGCGGTCAGAATTCTCGAGAAGTGGCCATGGGCAACGATCAGCACGTTGTCCAGGCCGGATTCCAGGACGCGGGCCACGATTTTGTCAGCGCGGGCGGCCACGTCATCCAGCGTCTCCCCGTTGGGCACGCCATGGGTCCAGATCAGGTACTCGGGGTTGTCCTTGCGGATCAGGTCCGAGCTGATGCCCTCATAGTCGCCGTAATTCCATTCCACAGCGAGGGGTTCTTGTTGTGCATCGGGGAATCCGGCCAGTTCCGCCGTGCGGCGTGCCCGCCGAAGTGGCGAGGTCAGGACCAGGTCAAAGTCCACGCCCTCGAGCACTTTCCGTGCCTCCACGGACTGCTGCTCGCCTTCCACCGTCAGGGGGAGATCGGTAAGGCCGGTGTACTGTCCGCTCTTTGACCATTCGGTTTCGCCGTGGCGCAGTATCCATAGCTGGGGGCGCGCAGCGCTATCGGGTGCAATCACTTAGGACTCCTCGGTTGTGGAAAGTTCGACGTCGGCGCCCGGCGCCGGTGCGGACGGTACTGATGCAGGGGCCGGGTCGGCGGCTTCGGGCTGCAGCGCCCACCATTCGTGGAGCTTTGCCTCGGCGACTGCTGGGTCGAGCGGCCCATGTTCCATCCGTTCCTCCAAGAGGAACTTGTAGGCGCGGCCCACCACCGGCCCGGGTTTGAGGCCAAGAATGGCCATGATCCGCCCGCCGTCCAAATCCGGGCGGACTGCCTCGAGGGATTCCTGTTCCTTCAATGTCACGATCCTGGCCTCCAGATCGTCATAGGCGAAGGACAACCGGTCAGCCTTGCGCTGGTTGCGCGTGGTTACATCTGAGCGCGTCAGCCGGTGCAGGCGCTCCAGCAGGGGCCCGGCGTCAGTGACGTAGCGGCGGACCGCCGAATCACTCCAACCTGCCTCGCCGTAGCCATAGAAACGCATGTGCAGCTCCACGAGCCGTGCCACGGCCTTAATGGTGTCGTTATCGAATCGGAGGGCCTTCATGCGTTTCGCAGTCAGCTTGGCGCCCACCATATCGTGGTGGCGGAAGCTCACCGCGCCGCCCGGTTCAAAACGACGCGTCGCCGGTTTTCCGACGTCGTGCATCAAGGCCGCAAACCGCAGCACAAAATCCGGGCCGGGAACGGCGCCGTCGGCAGCTGTCTCCATGCCGGCAGCCTGCTCGAGGACCTGCAGCGAGTGCTGGTAGACATCCTTATGCCGGTGGTGCTCATCTGACTCGAGCCGAAGCGCAGAGACTTCAGGCAACACGTATTCGGCAAGCCCTGTGTCTACCAGGAGATCCACGCCCACCCTGGGGTGTTTGCCGCAAATAAGCTTGACCAGTTCCTCACGGACGCGCTCGGCGGAGATGATGGTGATCCGCTCGGCCATCCGGGTCATTGCCGAGCGCACGTCCTCGTGCACCTCCACTCCCAGCTGCGAGGCAAAGCGGGCCGCCCGCATCATCCGAAGTGGATCGTCGGAGAAGGACGTCTCAGGGGTGCCGGGCGTGGCCAGCAGCGAGGCGTGCAAGTCCCGGACACCGCCGAAAGGGTCAACGAGCTCCATCGAAGGCAACCGCAGCGCCATGGCGTTGATGGTGAAGTCGCGCCGGAGCAGGTCGTCCGTGAGGGACGAGCCGAAGGCCACCACCGGCTTGCGGGACTGGGGATCGTAAGCCTCGGCGCGGTAGGTGGTGATCTCGATCTGGAAGCCTGCTTTGCGCATCCCGATGGTGCCGAAGGCGCGGCCGATCTCCCAGTAGTTGTCCGCCCACTTCTTGATCAGCGCCACCGTCTGGTCCGGGGTGGCATCCGTGGTGAAATCAAGGTCGGGCGAGAGCCTGCCGAGGAAGAGGTCACGCACCGGGCCGCCCACCAGGGAGAGCTCATGGCCCGCCTCGACAAACCGCTGGCCGAGCTCCAGGACCACCGGGTCCACTTGGAATTCGACGGTGTGGGAATCTGACTTGTGATGTGCGTGCGCCATAGTTACTTAAGCTTGTCAGAAAACCCCGCCATCACCCACCAAAACCGTTCCGGAAGCATGCGTTTACGCGGCGGGCGGGGCAATGTGCGTCATAAGCCGTCCACTTTCTTGTCATGTTCCGGTCATCACCACGGGGCAAGAGTCGTTAGAGTGGACTTCATGGCCCATCCCGTACCGAGCGCTCCCGGCAGGAGGACAAACCCACCCTTGCCGTCGGCAATAGGTGCCCACGTCGCGCCTGCCCAGCACCCGGGACCGGCTTCCCTGCCCACCGTTGAGGAAATCTCCGCGGGCGGCGTTGTGGTCGATACCTCCGACGGCGAATTGAGGGTGGCGATTATCGCCCGCCTTAACCGCGGGGGCCGACTTGAGTGGTGCCTTCCGAAGGGCCACCCGGAAGGCAAGGAAAAGAACGAGGAAGCCGCTGTCCGTGAGATAGCCGAAGAGACCGGCATCAGCGGCTGCATTCTCGCGCCGCTCGGAAGTATTGACTACTGGTTCACAGTCAGCGGGCACCGGGTCCACAAGACTGTTCATCATTATCTGCTCCGTGCAACCGGCGGCGAGCTCACCATCGAGAACGATCCGGACCAGGAAGCCGTGGATGTGGCCTGGGTCCCCATCAACGAGCTGGCCCGCAAGCTGTCGTTTCCGAACGAGCGCCGCATTGCCGATCTGGCCAAAGAAGTCCTGCCGGAACACCTCTGAGGTCACATGGCCCTCCCACTAAGCGCCGGTCATATGCTTGACCGCGCATATTTGAGACGATGAAGGCGATGTCAGCAGCCAAACCTGTTTCCTCCAATCCCGGTGCCGCCGGCGCCAAGACTGCCCAGCATGGAGAGGCCCGTTCCAGCGCCATCATGGCTGCGGGAACATTGGTGTCCAGATTCCTGGGCTTCGGCAAGACCTGGATGCTGGGCGCCGCCCTCGGCCTTGGATCCACCGTCAACGACACCTTCATCAACGCCAACAACCTGCCGAACCTGATCTTTCTGCTGGTGGCGGGAGGCGTCTTTAATGCCGTCCTGGTGCCGCAGATCATCAAGGCCAGCAAGGCGCCCGACAGGGGAGCCGACTACATCAGCCGGCTGCTGACCCTTGCTGTCCTGGTGCTCCTGAGCCTCACGTTGCTGGTCACCCTCCTGGCGCCGTGGGTCATCGAACTCACCACCCAAGGGTATTCCCCTGAACAGAAGTCGCTCGCCGTTTCTTTCGCGTTCTGGTGTCTGCCGCAGATCTTCTTTTACGGGCTGTATGCCCTGCTGACGCAGGTACTGAACGCCAATGGTGCGTTTGGCCCCGCCATGTGGGCGCCCATCCTGAACAACATCGTGGCCATCGCCGGCCTGGGCATGTTCATCTGGATTCTTGGTGCTAACGTCACAAATCCCCACACCCTGGACACGTGGGGGCCCTTCCAGACCTTGCTGGTCGCGGGATTCTCCACCATCGGAGTGGTGGCGCAGACCGCCATCCTCTTAGTTCCGGTGTTCCGGCTCCGGCTCGGCCTTCGGCCACGCTTCGGCTGGCGGGGAGTGGGGCTCGGGCAGGCGGCAAAGCTAAGCGTCTGGACGCTGTTGACCGCCGCCGTGGGGCAGCTCGCCTTTCTCTACGTCATGCGAATCGCCACTATTCCGGGTGCCGAACGCCTCCGTCTTCAGCACGCGGGGGACCCCGCCGCGGAGCTGCTGCCGGGAAACGCGGTCCTTGAGGTCGCGAGCCAGCTCTATCTCCTCCCGCACTCCATCATCGCGCTGTCCCTGGCCACCGTGCTGTTCAACCGGATGACGCGAGCCTCCCAGGAGGGTGACCGTGCGGGGCTGAGAGAGGCACTGTCCCACGGATTACGGACCATGGCCGTGGCCACCGTATTCGGGGCCTTGGCACTCTTTGCGCTGGCGGGCCCGCTGGGCATGTTCTTCTCGGGCGGCCTGCGGCAGGACGGCGTCATGCTGGCCCAGACACTGACCATCCTGGCCTTGAGCACGCCGTTCATGAGCGCGAACTTCATGATGTCCCGGGTTTTCTACGCCAACGAAGACGCGCGCACGCCCTTCTATATCCAGTTGATCCTTGCACTGGTCAACGTGGTGGCAGCCTTCTTCATCCAGTTCCTGCCGTTTGGCCAAATCATTTTCGCCATCGCCGTCCTCTATACCGGCGGGAACATCCTCTCGGTGGTGGTCAGCGCGTTCTTCCTTCGCAGGATGCTCGGCAACCTGGACGGGCCACGTATCGCCAACTCCTACATCCGGATGGGCTATGCGGCGCTGGGGTCCGCCTTAACCGGTGCTGTTGCCCTGTGGTTGATGGGGAGTTACAACGCCGACGGCTTTGCCTGGATCAACCGCTTGACTGCCCTGGTCACAGTGGTCGTCGTGGGTCCCGTGATGCTGGCGACCTATCTCTTGCTGCTCAAGTTGTTCCGCGTCACTGAATTGAGGGACCTGCTGCAGCCGTTGCTTGGCCGGTTGGGCCGAGGAAGCCTGCCCGCCGCAGCGCCTGTTCCGGCCGATTCCGCCAGGGTCGGTTCAGCCGCGAAACGTGGGACGCCGGAACGCGCCACAGTTTCCGTGGACACCGGCCTCATACCGCGCATCTCCGGAGAGTTCGACGCCGCCTCCTTCCGTGCCGGACCCCGGGTTGAGCGAGGCGCCGACCATGGTGAAGACGTTCCGGCCGGGCTCAAGGAGGGGTATCTCCCATCCGAAGACATTCCCAACACCGCGCGCGGGAACCTCGTGCGTGAGGAGATCCCGCTGCCGGGCCGCAGGACATACCAGGGAGCGGCCGGACGCAACCCCTACTTCCGCAAGGACCGGAAGAAGAAAAGGTGACAACGCCTCGAGTTCCCCGAGCCTGTCTCACGCGGGGGCCACGGACCATCGGCTAGGATCAGAAGCTAACAAGGGTAGTTTGCAGACCAGAAATTAACCGGCTTACCGGCGTGTGCGCTGCGGCCTGATTCAGGCCAGCGATTCCCGGACAGTCTAGGAGGAACCCGTGTCCCACCCGATCGATGTTGGATCTGTACTTGGCGGCCGCTACAAAGTCACTGCCACAGTACTGACCTCACACGACCAGGATCTGGTGCTGGATGGCGTGGACCAGGTTCTAAACCGTCCCGTGAGCATCCTGGTGGCTGGCCCGGAGAATGCAGAGCAGGTGGCACAGAGCGCGCGCGAGGTTGCCACCGGGGAACGTCCCGGAAACGTGCAGATTCTGGATCTGGGCGTCAGCGATGCCACGACCTACCTGATCACCAACCACACCTCGGCCGCTGACCTTCTGGACCTGGTGGTGGCCTCGAACCCTCCCTATGTTGAGCCGTTCTTCACGGACACGCTAGGCAGCGAAATCTTCGGGCAGGCCCGCTCCCATGAGCCGGAAACCTACGACGGGCTGTATGACGAAGAGGAAGTCGACGCCGGCGTCATCAGCTACGGCGACAGCCAGCCCGGGGGACCCCGGAAACCACCGCCGGTGGTACCGCCGCGGTCACCGTCGCCTCCTGCCAAGGCACCCGCCACAGGCGGGACTAACAGGGCGGCCGCCACGGGTGCCGCTGCTGCCGGAGCGGGAGCGGCCGCTGGCGCAGGTGCAGGTGCTGCGGCAGGTGCTGCGGGCGCCGCGGCAGCGAAGTCCCGCACCGAGGCGGCGTCGCCTTCAACCGAGCCACAGCCCACGACTTCGCCAGCCGACACGTCTCGGCAAACCGCCTCTCCCCGGACGCCTGCGGCTCCGCCCAGGGCGACTTCACCTCAACCGACTTCTCCCCAGCCGGTGCAGCGCGGCACCGGCTTGGGTGGATCCACCAAGCCTCCGGCCGCACCGCCGGCGGGAGGCCGCGTCGACGCGCCGCGGTCAGCGGAGGAGGCACCCAAGGTGTCTCTCTGGTCCGGAGATGACTACAAGACTTCGGACAACCACGCCCAGGGGGCACCTGCTCCTTCCCGCAGCACCGGGGAACGGGCCGCTGGAACATTTCCGGCCTTCGCCCGTACGGGGAATGCCGAAACCGACGAGTACGACGATGACGAACCAAGTGAGCGCGAGCCGCGATCAATGCGCTGGCTCGTGGGAGGTCTGCTGGCCGCTGTCCTTGTCGTAGGCCTCATCCTTGCCATCACCAACCTGGGAAGCCTTTTCAAGAGCGGACCTCAGGCGAACCCGAATCCCAGTGGCTCCAGCAGCGCGGCGCCGGCACCGACGTCCGCGCAGGCCAGCCCGAACCCAAGCGCGCCGGTGGCAGGACCGCCTTCCATCGAGGGAGTTTCCCGCTTGGGCAACTTCGACTTCGCAGCCACTTACGACGCCGATCTGACCAAGACCTTTGATGGCAATGGCGCGAGCTACTGGTCCGACATGGAGTTCGCAACGGACAACTGGGGTGGACTTGCCACCGAAGTCCCGCTCGTTGTGAAGTTGAAGAATCCCTCCAAGGTTTCCTCTATCACCCTCAGCCAGCTGGGCGGGTCCGGCGGAAGCATCAGCGTGTTCACCAACGACCGCCCATCCATGGACGGCGCCAAGCAAGTGGGCACCAACAGCTTCACGTCCCCGGATCTCACTATTCCGTTGCCGGAACCCGTAACGGCTCAGTATGTGATCGTTTCCATCAAGAATCTTCCCAAACTGGCAGCACCGAAAACCCGCTACGGTTACGGCCTGCGCCTAGCTGAGATCAAAGTCCAGTAACCGGCACGCCTCCCGGAGTATCCAGACGGTAGCCTGAGTGTTGGCGTCCTACTTATGGCGCGATCGACACTAGGAATATTCGGCACCGCGAATCAGTTGTGCCATGTGCCCGGCCGGAAAAGCCAGGCGCATCGACCAAGGAAGAGGTTCACCGTTCAGTGAGCAACGCAGAAAACACCGCGTCCGACGTACGTGATGTCATCATCGTCGGCTCCGGCCCGGCGGGCTACACCGCCGCGGTGTACACGGCGCGCGCCAACCTGAAGCCCCTGCTCCTGGCGGGATCGGTTACCGCCGGCGGTGAACTGATGAACACCACGGACGTTGAAAACTACCCGGGCTTCCCAGAGGGCATTATGGGCCCCGACCTCATGGAGAATTTCGAGAAGCAGGCTGCACGGTTCGGCACGGAGATCCAGTTCGAGGACGTCACCGAGTTGAACCTGGAGGGCGACATCAAGACTGTCACCATCGCCACGGGGGAGAAATTCCAGGCCCGCTCCATCATTCTGTCCACCGGTTCGGCTTATCGCGAGCTGGGCCTGCCGAACGAGAAACGCCTCTCTGGACACGGTGTTAGCTGGTGCGCAACCTGCGACGGCTTCTTCTTCAAGGACCAGGACATCGCCGTAATCGGTGGCGGCGACTCCGCCATGGAAGAAGCGCTCTTCCTCACCAAGTTCGCCAAGTCCGTAACGGTAGTGCACCGTCGTGACACACTCAGGGCCTCCAAGATTATGGCGGACCGCGCCCAAGCCCACGAGAAGATCAACTTCGTGTGGAATACCGGGGTGGACGACGTCATTGGCGAAGAGAAAGTGACCGGCCTTCGGCTGAAGAACCTGGTGGATGGCACCGAATCGGAACTCGCTGTGACCGGTGTCTTCGTGGCGATCGGCAACGATCCCCGCACCGATCTCGTCAAGGGAAAGCTGGAGCTAACCCCCGAGGGCACCATCGCCGTCGAAGGCCGCACCTCGAAGACCAGCATCAAGGGCGTCTTTGCCGCGGGTGATGTCATTGACCCCACGTACCGCCAGGCCATCACGGCCTCGGGATCCGGCTGTGTAGCAGCTCTGGATGTCGAGCACTACCTGGCAGACATTCACGCTTAGCAAGCAATTATTCCAACCGAAGGGAAAGACAAGGTTATGAGCAACGCAAAAGACGTAACGGACGCCAGCTTCAGCGCGGACGTACTAGCGTCCGACAAGCCGGTCATCGTGGACTTCTGGGCCGAATGGTGTGGCCCGTGCCGCAAGCTTGGTCCCATCCTCGATGAAATCTCAGTGGAATACAGCGATAAGGTCGACGTCGTCAAGCTCAACGTTGATGACAATCCGGCCATCGCGGCTGAGTACGGTATTACGTCAATCCCGGCGGTGTACCTCTTCCAGGGCGGCGAGGTGAAGAGCACGGTGATCGGCGCTAAGCCGAAGCAGTTCTTCGAAAAGGAATTCGCCGACGTTCTGTCCTAAGACTCCGCCCGTTCGGGCAGGGAACCCTCAGAGGCGGTGGTCGCTAGTCTTGGCGGCCACCGCTTTTCTTGTGCCGCTTCAATTTCGTGGCGGCCCAGCGATGCAGGCCGAATAGCATCGACCGGTTGGCTTGCGATGACAACCGAATAAACTTCAATTCGGCTATGTAATTCGGTGGGGTGGATTTGGCCGTCAGCGCCGCCATAACTAGTCACACCTAGGGGAGTGGTGGGTTGGCCCGCGGGCGCGGGACGCGGATGGCTGGACAATCTGGCCCGTGGTTGCCCCCAGCGGGCCAAGGGGTCGGCGGATCATGCCTGCTTGTTTCACGTGAAACGCCGTCCACCGTAGAAATCTTTCTCCTAATGCGCGGGCCTCGATAAGGCTTCCCAGCGAGGGTCTGCGCCGAGTGACGCGTCCTGTTTCACGTGAAACACATGCCTTCTGACGTCCTCGCATTCGGATGTCCCAACCGTACTGCTCTCCGCTAAGGGTCCCCTCGGGGCACGTCAGGGAACGGATAGCCCAAATCCTGCGAGCCTCTCGCCCGACGGTCGAAACAGGCACCCCACAGGCCCCCCGATTGTCTACTCTCCCGCGATCAGGAGCAAGCTCCAAGGTTCGCGAAGCTCAATTTGATCGGGGGAATGCGGCAACGCCGCTGCGGACCGGGCGGTTCATCGATGACCGGGCCGGAGGCCTCCGGAAAGTAACTTTCGTACACTCGCTCTACATGCACAACGTAGTAAGCAGGCCCTCCCGAGCTGCACCGTAAGTTCCGTTTCGCCTCTTCAAAGGCCAAGAGGGGGACCGTCGCATTTCCTCCGCGCAATGTTTCACGTGAAACACAACCCAGTCGCAGCCTGTCGCTCGGTGCCGGTCCCCACTAGGACTCTCAACGTCACGCAAGAGCCAGTTGAGGCTGAACCGACAGCCGGATCCTGATGTTCCGCTTGCATTTCCCAGAGCCCGCAGCGGAATCCTAGGTTCAACCCATGTGTCTCCGGCGCCGCGGCCCCGACGAGCCGAAGAACGTTTCACGTGAAACATAAATTCGAACCACGCATGGCCCACTACGAGCGAAGGGCACGCGGAGGCGGCTTGCCGTCGTCTGCAGCGATGAGGCGCACGGGTCCAAGAGCCGGAACGCACCTCTCTACGAAACCAAGGAGTGGCGGGGGAAGCACCACGGTATGTTTCACGTGAAACCGCACCGGCCTGCGATGACCGGCATGCGATAGTATTTGGCGCACACAACGGCCCGCGCAACGCTTCCAGGCGCTGGCGGCGTTGCGTGCGCGCGCCTCTGACGTACGATGACCGGTCTGCGAGACTACAGACCCCCAGCGCGCGAGGTCGCGGACAAAAAGGCTCCCTCCCGCAGTTCGCCAAGCGAAGCAGCGTCGGTGAGACACGCCGCCGCCCCGATCACCAGGTCCGCCCGAGTCCGGCCGTCGTGACGGTCACCTGGATCCTTACGAGGTCAGGAGACCACAGATTATGTTTCACGTGAAACGGGCCATTTCCGACGACGTTTCACGTGAAACATCCTGCCATAACGCCCAGCGGCACTGTGGACAACCAAGTTCATTTGTTTCGATGCAGCGTCTGCAAGCCCAACGGCTAAGAGGAGCTCTGGGCGCCACGGGGGACCTACCAATCCTCAGCGCGCTGGTTCCTTACGGCGTTCTCCTGCTCTTCGCCCGCAGCCGGTGCCCGGTACACCGGCGCCAGAGGTGCAGTGGCGAACCCCATCTCGCGCCCACGGCGAAGGCAACGACCGAACTCACTGTGTGAGCCAGGCCCGGCGTGGGAACCCTCGTGGAAGCTCGGGTCTGGTGAGGCGAGTCATCCCCGTCGCCGGCCGCGAAAGTACGGTGCACCCCAATCGGCCGTAAATGAAGTCTGCATCCGTGAGGACCTTCCGGCCCTAACCGCTACCCTCGACAAAGCGGCGCTGTGACTTTGGTGAGGGATCCAGGAAGACATGAGCGGCCGTGCCGACTCTGCACCTGGCAGCTTAGGCCTACAGCACCGCGGGATCGGCTTGGAAGGACAGCCATCGGAGCGCCGTGAACCGCAAGGTCTCGTGGTTCACCGCAGACCGCCGTCCCGGATCACCGTTCGGCACGCTGCTCCATCGGGACCGAAGGCATGCATCCAGATCCTTGCCGCTCATCGCATACGCCTTGGTCCATGCTGCTGCACTTACTTACGCGCTTGGTTCCCGACTTTAGTGGCTGGCTGGTGGGGCTGGCCTGTAGAGAGCACCCTCATGCCATGGCATCCCGAACGATCAACGGGACGCGCACGCCAGGCCACAGGCCGGCGCGGCACGCCCAACCCGCGCCGGCAGTGGTTCAGCCCTACTTGTTCCATACCCGCACGACACCTCGCAGGCGGTCTTACGGATTTCCTGTCGACGTGGGGGCACCGACCAAACAGACGCGATCAATCGCCCCGCCTCCAGACCATAGATTTGCCCCGTCGCGCAAGGATTGGATCCTTATCCTAGAGAAGCGCTACGCGTGCACAGGGGAGTCCTGGAACGGACAGGGACCGCAGGGCTGGCTCCTACACTGTCACGTTCGGTCGGATTAGCGTGCCGGCCAGCATCCGCGTGTCCACGCCCGGCCACCCATTCTCAGCAGGATGCGGCAAACGTCTCGTAACGCGCCGCGACCAACTCCTGCCGACAGTCGACAGGGCAGAGTCGACCGGCAGCTTCGGAGGGTTCGACGTCGATTGCCGCCAGGAGGCTCTGCACCCTCGACCCAGTGCGGCAGACGCCTCTTCTTGGCGCTCCCACCCGCAAAAGGTACCAGTGTTCATTCATGTTCTGACTTACCGGGCGACGCCACCGCGTGGCAACCAAACGACGATTTCCACGGTTCGCTGAACAACCACGAAGGATTTAAGGACCCAACCTGTGGGGGATAACACCCGCATGTTCATTGCCTAACACACATTAGGGCACATGTTTTCCACAGACGTTATCCACAGCTATATCCACAGTGCCGCAAGCGGCTTGGCTGGCTAAAGCAATAGGGCCTTGCATGCGTCTGCTGGCTCAGCCAAGTGGCTCGCACCGAGAGATGCCAAGTTAGCCGAAGTAGCAGGTAGCTTATGTGACGAAATGAGCCTAAAAACTGTCTTTTCGGCGAAAAACGGTGCGTTTGGGCCTCATTCGGGCGTCGTAAGCGGGGTCATCGCGTTTCACGTGAAACAACGCCGAGAGGGGCTCCGTTCGTCCAGCTGGGTTCAACGCTCATTCGCGAATTCAGTCGCCGGTGTGGTGGTGCTTTCCACAAAGTTATCCACAGCAATATCCACCGTGTTATCCACCGCTGGCCGGGCAACTCTTGGGGTCGTCCCCAAGACCGGATGGTGCAAATCACAACGCCGAGATGTCTTCCCCAATGCAAGACCAGGCCGCATCCCTGCGGAACAGACGGCAGCCTGACATCGTTTCTTTCGAACCACGCGGGCCACGCCAGCGTGGCGACTGTTCGTCTGAGCTTCACCGGACCACGTCTACCCGACAACGTCGGCCCACAGTGCTTGTTCACCAACTCAACCACACGGCCCGATACGAGCACCTCCGCGTCTCCCGCACACCGAAGGGTGGCGATGGTCGCCAGTCTAAGGAAGGCGGAACATCCCAATCCGCACTAAGGGCGTGGGGCCTATCCCGAAAGCGACGCAACGAACCAGTCACCACCTAGCGTCTGGAGGCCGGAAGCTATCTCTGGGGCTCGGTCAAGCGGGCGACGCCCGGCAGCGATCAACATCTTCATCACGCCGCGCAACCAACCTAGCTGCGGGCGTCGTCACCCGCATCTCAGCCGCCCAGCCAGGTCCTCCGGTCAGGGCCGCCAGTCGGGGTAGCCATGTAAGGCCGCTCGACTCGATGCCATGACCACAACCTGGGCCACAACGCGCGCAAGATGTATGCGATGCATATCCTCAGCTGCCGGCAGCTCACCCGGGTCTGGCGAGCGGAAGAACAAGGGTCCCCGTTTCACGTGAAACATGATCTTGGCTGGGACGGGCGCGGGGGCCTCTCCCGGGTGGGTACACGCGCACCAGGAACACAAAAGATCCGATCGTCCTGGCGGGATATTCCACGAGCCGTGAGAGATCACCAAACATCACGACGTCCACGTACTCGCCAACGGCAGAGCAAGCCGCTTGTGCCAAAGCCAAAATTTTCCAATGCCGGTCTGGACAATGGAAAGGCGATCAGCGGCAGGAGCGCGGACGCGAAAGCCGCCTACGGGTCGAGCATGGATCACGCATGGCAGACGTGATCATTCGTAAAGTCCAGAGTCACTTTGCACGCAGACTAGAATCAAATCCGATGCATAGACACGGTTTCTCTCCTACGTGCCCCCTGCTCCGGGGGAGGGTCGGGCAGGCACCTGGCACCTGGCACCTGGCACTGTAACTCTTTCCTGGCGCGCAGGGACGTGTATTAGAAGTCCGCGAATATCAGGCGTCCCGCGACGACGTTGGAGCGGTGGGCAATGCTCGCCGTAAGCGCGCCGGCAAGCCGACACCGGTCGGGAACCCCTTCCACCAGTGGCATCGGATACGCCGGTAGGGTCGCATCCCCTACGAGGGTGGGTTTGGGGCCCTTTCGGCTGGTGTCGCCCCGGGACGCCAGGAACGCGGGAATGATCGCCCCATGAAGTCCACGGCGGTTAGCGCGGCATTCAGCGCCCCTCAGGCATATGAGCGGATATGACCAATGACGACGGCAGGACTCTGACTGAGTGCCTCATCCTGCGCACCATCTCGAATTCTTTACTCGTTGCACCGGAACCTTCCCTGCTAAGGGTCATTTCCCTATATCCGCGACCCCACCGGCCTGCAGTCGACGCGAAGACGGATTCCCGCCTGGGCGTCTAACAAACCGACCAAGGCATAACGTGGGCCGGCTGGCGTTCAACCGGGGTGGTGCGTCTGGCACGATAACCGGGACAGTACGTTGTTTCACGTGAAACAAGTTTCCCGGCCACAGCCCGCCTGTCTGCCCATCACGCGGGCTGTGCGATGACACACCGAAGTTCCACCTTTCCGCGGTGCTGCATCAGCGGTAGTAGTAGAGCATCGCCCATGTAAGAATGTGTTTGCGCACAGCAAGTGCCAGGACAGGGCGTCGTGGAGAGCCTGCTGGCCGTCTCCGCCTTGGAGCCTCGATGGTAGACATCGTCTGGACTATAAGCTGGGGTGAAGAACAACGGCCCGAGTCCGTGCCGGCTAGTGTACGAAACTGCCCCGACAACCCTTCGAGGTGGTCAAGTGCGGGGCATCGCCAGACCACATTGAGATTGATCGGAATTACAGCAGACCGTTACGAGAATAGGGTTTGTTTCACGTGAAACAAACCCTATTTTCAGTACAAGTCGTTCTACTAGTTGGGAGAGCCCGGCGTGAGTACTTCCATGATTCGGTTCAAATCATCGACACTCGCGAATTCAATGCTCACGCGGCCCTTCCTGGCTCCCAGCGAGATTTTAACGTTTGTGTCCAAGCGGTCGGACAGGGACGATGCGAGGTAGTCCAGCCGCTCGTGACGTGCACCGGGACGGGGGACGTTGTTCTTCGTCGGCGTTGAGGTGCTCTGGTACAACGTCACGGCCTCTTCCGTGGCACGAACCGACATCCCTTCGGCGACAATTTTCTGGGCCAATCGTTCCATAGCAGCGGCGTCAGGAAGAGCAAGCAAGGCGCGCGCATGCCCGGCAGAGATCACATTCGCCGCCACTCTGCGCTGCACCAACGGCGGCAGCTTCAGAAGCCGCAGAGTGTTGGAAACCTGCGGTCGCGAACGGCCAATCCGGTCCGCCAGCTGCTCATGCGTCGTACCAAAGTCTTCCAGAAGCTGCTGATAGGCAGCTGCCTCTTCCAAGGGGTTGAGCTGGCTTCGGTGGAGGTTTTCCAGAAGTGCATCACGGAGGAGGTCGTCATCTGTGGTGTCGCGGACTATTGCGGGGATCGTTTCGAGCCCAGCTGCCTGCACTGCACGCCACCGGCGCTCACCCATAACCAGCTCATAGGGTTCTCCACCGTCTTCGGTTGAAGTTCGCACCACAATTGGCTGGAGGACGCCGATCTCCCTGACGGAGTGGATCAACTCTGCCATGTCGTCCTCATCAAAGACGGAACGTGGCTGCTTGCGGTTCGGATGAATATCCCCAACTGGGATTTCGGCAAACCGCACGCCGGGAACTTCAACCAGCTCTACAGCAGAGGAATCGTCCCCAGACGGGTCGGACCCCTGTTCCACCGAAGCACCAGCTCTTGCGGGGATCTCCCTCGCCGGCTGCGATTTCGTAGCCGCCTTTGCAGTTGGCTTCCGGGAAGAGGACTTGGACGAAGCTTCGGTATCCGCAGCATTGCCGTTGGCCGCTACGCGCGGACGAATATCAGGGACGTCCTGGGTCCCAGCAACAGGAACAGTAGTGGCATCGCCCACCTGCCTGATGTCACGGTCCACGCGTTGAGCTTCCACATCATCCTCTTCAATGATGAATTCAGCCGGAGTGGAGGGCTTCTTCCTGGACTCCGGGAAGAAGAGATCGACAGGGCGGGAAGGCGCTGCACCGTTGCCGGAAGTGTTCGCTTGGGCGGAACTTGGAATGAGTGCGCCAAGACCACGACCGAGGCCGCGTCGCTTATCGCTCATGGATAGATCCCTCCAATGAAAGAGCCGGGGCAACCCGACTCTGGCTAGTGCAGTTGTTGAAAATTCTAACGTTCAGCGATTTCCGCTGCGGCTTCCAAGTAAGAAAGTGCACCGCTGGAGGACGGATCGTAAGTCATGACTGTTTGCTGGTAGCTGGGCGCCTCCGAGATCCTGACCGATCGCGGCACCACGGCTCCCAACACCTGATTTGGGAAATGCTGGCGCACCTCGGCCGCAACCTGGGCCGCCAAGTTGGTACGGCCGTCATACATGGTCAGGAGGATGGTCGAAACCACGAGATCAGCATTGAGGTGCTTCTGGATCATCTCGATGTTCTTAAGAAGCTGACTCAGTCCTTCCAGTGCGTAGTACTCACACTGGATGGGGATGAGAACCTCCCCGGCTGCACAGAAGGCATTGACGGTCAGGAGGCCCAGGCTGGGCGGGCAGTCGATGAAGATAAAGTCGAGCCGCGGCTCGCCGGCCTTTTCACGCTCTTTGGCATAAACATCGATTGCGCGGCGGAGCCGCTGCTCGCGTGCCACGAGCGACACGAGCTCAATTTCGGCACCCGCAAGGTGAATAGTGGCTGGGGCACAGATGAGGTTGTCTATGTCCGGACACTGTGCCACCACGTCCTTGAGCGGCAGGTCGTTGATCAGAACGTCATAGATGCTGTCCACGTCAGCGTGATGCTCGATCCCAAGGGCGGTCGAGGCATTTCCCTGCGGATCGATGTCAATGACCAGAACGTTCAAGCCTGCTGCTGCAAGAGCAGCTGCGATGTTAACGGTGGTAGTGGTCTTACCCACGCCACCCTTCTGGTTGGACACCGTGAAAATCCGGGTGTTCTCCGGCTTAGGGAGTCCGCGTCCCATCAATTTCTCGCGGCGTTTGTTTTCATGAGCCAGCTCACGGGCAATGGGGCTGGAATCATCGATGGAATCCATGATGTTGGGGACCGCGGGAGCGACGGTTTCACGTGAAACACCGGCCGCCTTGGACCGGTTTGAAACCGAATTCACGTGTTTCCATGAATCAGCCTGCGCGATTGAGGGCGCAACCATAGCCCGCGCGGACCCCAGGGACACAAACGGGGGGATCCGCTGTGTGGAGGCTTCGCTACTGGTCACTGTGACACACTCACTCTCATTCGGCTTTTTCTGCCGTTCACTAGCCTAACCGCTTCGCGTTACAGTCCCGCGGCACCGGGCCAGTGGCTAGGCAATCTTTTGAGTCTTATTGACGACGATGCGAACCACTGTAGTGGGTTCCTCAAGGAGATCTTCACCGACCATCACCACCGACGTCTGCACCCCGCCGAGCTTTCGGATCACCTTGGCCGCCTTTGCGATCTCCTCGCTCGCGCTGCGGCCCTTGATGGCAATGACTTCGCCTTTGCCGGCAAGGAGGGGAATGGTCAAGCCAGCCAGATTCGTCAACGCGGAGACAGCCCGCGCCGTCACGACATCGGCGTTCACCATGCCTATGGCCAATTCTGCCCGGGTCCGCATTATGGTGACGTTGTGTAGGCCAAGATCGTCAATCACCTCTTGGAGCCAGATCACTCGACGCTCCAGGGGCTCGATCAAAGTCAATTCAAGATCCGGCCGTGCAATGGCCAGGCAAAGTCCCGGCAGGCCCGCCCCGCTCCCTACGTCCGCCACATGGCTTCCCTTGGCGATCTCGCGCTCAATGACCGCACAGTTCAAAACGTGTCGGCTCCAAAGCCTCGGAATTTCGCGCGGGCCGATCAGTCCCCGTTCCGTGCCGGAGGTGGCCAAATGCTCAACGTAGCGCTTGGCAAGATCCAATCGGTCACCGAAGATCGCCTCCGCAGCCTTCTGCTCGGCCAGCGTCATTTCAACCATTGTCAGTGCCCCGGCGTTATCAGTCTGCGGAGACAACGATGTGCCTCCCGGCACCTTCGCCCTCGGATTCGCTGACAAGTCCGAGATCAGCCACGGCGTCGTGAACGATCTTGCGCTCGTAGGCGCTCATCGGTTCAAGAGCCACGGCCTCGCCGGATTCCTTCACCGAGGCCACGGCATCCTCTGCAATCTTCTGGAGATGTCCGGCGCGGTCCTGGCGGTAACCATTGATGTCCAGGACCAGCCGCGAACGGTTTTCAGTGGCCGATAGCACGGCCAGGCGGGTCAGCTCCTGGAGGGCTTCAAGCACTTCACCGTCGCGCCCTACGAGGCTTTCGAGTCCGGCGGAATCCTCTTCCGCAACGATGGAGATGTACGTGCGGCCGTTACGGACCTCAATGTCGATATCGCCGTCAATATCGGCAATATCCAGGAGTTCCTCGAGATAGTCGGCGGCGACGTCGCCCTCTTCCTCAAGCCGGCTCGCAGCAGTGCCCTTGTCCGCATCCTGGGCGTCGTTCCGGGCTTCGTCCTGGTCCTCAGGGGCCTCGGCGGAAACAGCGTTTTCGGTGCTATCGACAGACATTACTTCTTCTTCCTGTTCTTACGTTGTGGCTGGACGCGCTGACTCCTGGCCTCCGCCGCAGCGGCAGCAGCAGCCTCGGCAGCCTCGGCGTCGGCTTTCTTCGCTCCCATCAAGGGCAGCGCCGGCAGGCCCCTGGCAGCCCGGCGCTCGGCCAGGGCTTTCGCGGCGGGGGAGCCCGGCGTCGGCATCCGGCGGATCACGAAGAACTGCTGTCCCATGGTCCACAGGTTGGTGGTGGTCCAGTAGATCAGTACGCCGATGGGGAAGTTGATGCCACCCACACCAAAGACGACCGGCAGAATGTAGAGCATCATCTTCTGCTGGCGCATGAACGGACTGGCCATGGCCTCTTCGGACATGTTCTTCGCCATGATCTGCTTCTGGGTGATGAACTGCGACGCCGTCATGGCCAGGATCATCACGATCGACAGAATGCTGACGATCACCTGTGAATCGCCGCCTCCGCCGTGGAGCAGCGAAGCGGAGAGCGGAGCACCGAAGATGCTCGACTCGTCAAACTGTTTGACCTGTTCCGGGCTCATGGCACCGATGCCCTGGCCGCCCTGCTTCGCCGTGCTGATGCCGGAGAGAACCTGGAAAAGTGCGAAGAAGAACGGCATCTGGATCAGCATCGGCAGGCAGGCCGAGAAGGGGTTGGTGCCGTGCTTCTTGTACAGGGCCATCTGCTCCTGCGCCATGGCCTGACGGGAGAGCTGATCGGTCTTGCCCTTGTATTTGTCCTGCATTTTCTTGAGGTCAGGCTGGAGCAGCTGCATGCCGCGCTGAGCCTTGATCTGCTTGACGAAGACGGGAATAAGGGCGGCGCGGATGACCAGCACCAGCCCGATGATCGACAGGGTCCATGTCCATCCGTTGGCCCCTGGCAAGCCCAGGACACTCAGTCCGTCGTGGAAACCAATCATGATGGCGGACACTAGCCACTTGAACGGGGCCAGAATTGTTCCAAAGATGTCCATACGTTATCCCTATTCGTTAGGCCGCGATGCGGCCTTCTCCATCAGTCTGAGCAGCCAGGTACTTGTCCGGATTGTTCAGCACAACAATTGTGGGGGTTCGGCCTTCGGGCCATTCCCGGTGGCCGGCGGGGACATGGTCCACTCCACCGTCATTCCATGGATGGCAGCGCACCAGGCGCCGGGCAGCGAGCCAACTTCCCTTCACAGCACCGTGAACCGTGATCGCCTCGAGGGCGTAGGCCGAACAGCTGGGGAAAAAACGGCAGACCTGACCGTACAAGGGAGAAACCACCTTGCGATAGGCCAAGAGCAAGAGAATCAGGATGTTTTTGGGCAGGTTCCAGAGCATCCTGCCCAGGTTCGCGGTTGCGAACTGGAAGAAACGGACGACGGCGGCAGTTGAGTTACGCACGCGGTGTCCCTTCCTGTGTTGTGTCCTGTGAAACCGATGAAGCGGCCCGAGGAAGGCGTCCACCCAGCCGTCTCATGGTTGTTTCGAGAGCGGCGTTGTAATCTGCCAGCAGATCGTCCCAGGTTGCGGTTGCAGCCGCAGGCAACGCCCGGACCACAATTGCGAACCCGGTGCCGTATTCCTGCAACGACAAAGCGCCGGCTTCCCTCAGTCTCCTCTTAACGAGGTTCCTGACAACAGCGTTCCCAACACTCTTGGAAACGATGAATCCGATCCGGCTCGGTTCCCCGGCAACAATAGCTGCCGTATATAACACTACGTTCCGGCGTCCATTGCGGACACCGGAACGTACGGTTGTTGAAAAATCGGTTGAGGTCCTGAGACGGTTCCGGGTGGCTAGCACCGTTAAACTCGCAAAGGAATGTAGACCGACGAGTCAGTTATTTAGGCCGACAGTTCGGTGCGGCCCTTGCCACGACGGGCTGCCAGGATGGCACGGCCGGCACGGGTACGCATACGAAGGCGGAAGCCGTGCTTCTTGGCTCGACGGCGGTTATTCGGCTGAAAAGTCCGCTTGCTCACGTTAGTTACTCCAGTGGATCAAAGGTGCGCCCACCCGATCAAAAAGGGGAAGAACTGGCCGACGCTAAGTTTTGTATATGCACGCTGCCCTCGGCTCGTAGGACGCAGAACGTCAGAGAGATTCAGATGAGGTCGAAAAGCGTACACAAAGGACTTCACAACGTTAGGGCCAAGTGAACCCCTGAGTCAAACTGGACCATCCTTCACTGAGGCGCCCACCCTGTGGTTAACCCCGGTCTCGAGCCTGTGGATGAAGTGAGTCACAGGGCCCATTTTCGAACCACAACCGTGTAATTATCCACAAGGCCGCACCCAGCTATCTTCTGGGTTTTTTATCCCCTACAGTGGCTCAGTAGCCGATTATCCACGCACTGTGCATAACCCTGTGGATATAAGCCAGGACCAGCACGCTGGTTCAGGACTTGTGGCTGCAGGTAATGCAGGCAAGCAAGTTTGAGGAACTGATTGATGACAGTAGACGAAGCCAACCACGCGAACACTGTCGGAAGTTCCTGGCGGCGGGTTGTGAGTCTTCTGGAGCAGGACCACCGGGTTTCACCGCGCCAGCGGGGCTTCGTCATCCTCGCCCAGGCCCAAGGACTGATCGGTTCCACGCTCCTGGTGGCAGTCCCCAACGAGCTCACCCGCGAGGTACTCCAGACTCAGGTGAAAGAAGCGCTGGATGACGCCCTGCACAATGTCTTCTCGGACGACATCCGCTGCGCCATTGACGTCGACACGGACCTGGTTCCCCTCCACACGGAGCCGGAACCCGCCGTCGAACTGTCCCTCGCAACGGACCCCCTGGTGGAGTTGAAGCCGCAGCCCATGCTGCCAAGCACCTCCCACGAGTTCGGCCGCCTCAACCCTAAGTACGTGTTCGACACATTCGTGATTGGCTCCTCCAACCGCTTCGCCCATGCGGCCGCCGTCGCGGTGGCCGAAGCCCCGGCAAAGGCCTACAACCCGCTGTTCATTTATGGCGACTCGGGACTCGGCAAGACCCATTTGTTGCACGCGATCGGCCACTACGCCCGCAGGCTCTACAGCGGCATCCGGGTCCGCTACGTGAACTCCGAGGAGTTCACCAATGACTTCATCAACTCCATCCGGGACGACGAAGGCACGAGCTTCAAGACCACCTACCGCAACGTTGATGTTCTGCTGATCGATGACATTCAGTTTCTCGCCGGCAAAGACCGGACGCTGGAGGAGTTTTTCCACACCTTCAACGCATTGCACAACAACAACAAGCAGGTTGTCATCACCTCGGACCAGCCGCCCAAGCTGTTGGCGGGGTTTGAGGACCGCATGAAGTCACGCTTCGAGTGGGGTCTCCTGACCGACATCCAGCCGCCGGAATTGGAGACCCGAATCGCGATTCTTCGCAAAAAAGCGCTCAGCGAGGGCCTCTCAGCCCCTGATGATGCCTTGGAGTACATAGCATCCAAGATTTCCAGCAACATCCGGGAACTCGAAGGCGCTCTGATCCGGGTCACCGCCTTCGCCAGCCTCAACCGACAGCCGGTTGATGTGGCCCTTGCGGAGATGGTGCTCAAGGACCTCATCACGGACGACGGCGCCCAAGAAATCACGTCCGTGCAGATCCTGACCCAGACCGCCGACTACTTCAAGCTCAGCATGGAAGAGCTCTGCAGCAAGTCGCGCACGCGGACCCTGGTGACGGCACGCCAGATCGCCATGTACCTGTGCCGGGAGCTGACGGATATGTCCCTGCCGAAAATAGGGCAGGAGCTCGGCGGACGCGACCATACCACCGTGATCCACGCAGACCGCAAGATCCGCGAGCTTATGGCCGAGCGACGTGTGATCTACAACCAGGTGACCGAGCTGACCAACCGGATCAAACAGCAGCAACGGGATTCCTGAACCGCCGTCTCCTTACCTTATTAACAGGTGCATGTGGATAAGCCTGTGGATAGTTAAGGGGACAACCGGGGTTAATGGGCTTAAAACCCTTAAGGCAGCTGTGGATCGGCGAAGTCGCCCAAAAAGTTGTCCCCATCCACACCCTGTTTAAAACCTGTTTAGCCCACAACGGATGAACAGGGCTTAACCCCGGAATCGTGCCGCGAAACTGGGTTATCCACAGTTTCCACAGCAGTTATTAACACTACTAATCCCAAGAAAATGAAATTCCCTCAAACAACAGTTTCGATTCGCCTCCCGCACACTGCCCAGCCAGGCCGGTCGGAACCACACGGATGTAACCCCGGGGATGGGAGAACCGGGCTCATGACGCTAAGCTGTCTGGAGTGCGTCCCTCCCGGACCGGACTTGTGATTCAACGTCACGGCGCCGGCCTCCCAATGGGTGAGGACACTTACGTTTCGATGGATTTCGACAAAGTTCGGCGAGTTTTGGCGATGAAAGCAGCAGCAATGAAAGGCGGCACCCTTCCGTGAAGTTCAGAGTCGAACGGGACGTCCTGGCAGAAGCCGTCACCTGGACAGCCCGGTCGTTGTCTCCGCGGCCGCCCGTCCCGGTCCTTTCAGGACTTCTCCTCAAGGCCGCAGCCGGCACCGTGAGCTTGTCCAGTTTTGACTACGAAACGTCGGCGAGGCTTGAAATCCCGGCCGATATCAGCGTGGAGGGAACCATCCTGGTTTCCGGGCGTTTGCTTGCCGATATCTGCCGCAGCCTTCCTTCGGCTCCCGTGGACATCGAAACCGATGGCAACAAAGTCACGCTCACCTGCCGCCGCAGTAGTTTTCACCTGGCCACAATGCCTGAGGCTGAGTACCCACCGCTCCCGGCGCTCCCCACCATCAGCGGAACAGTTCCTGGCGACTCCTTCGCCCAGGCCGTCTCCCAGGTCATCATCGCGGCCAGCAAAGACGACACGCTGCCCATCCTGACCGGCGTGCGCATGGAAATCGAAGACGGCCTCATCACGCTCCTCGCCACGGACCGATACCGGCTGGCCATGCGCGAAGTTCCCTGGAAGCCCGTCAATCCCGGAATCTCGACCAGCGCCCTGGTCAAGGCCAAAACGCTCAATGAGGTCGCCAAGACCCTCGGCGGCAGCGGAGACATCAACATTGCCCTCGCCGACGACGACAGCCGATTGATCGGTTTCGAAAGCGGCGGTCGCACCACAACGTCCCTGCTGGTGGACGGCGATTACCCGAAGATCCGCTCACTGTTTCCGGATTCCACCCCGATCCACGCCACCGTTCAGACCCAGGAACTTGTTGAGGCAGTTCGGCGTGTGTCCCTGGTGGCGGAGCGCAACACTCCAGTGCGCTTGGTATTCACGCAGGGCCAGCTCAACCTCGACGCCGGCACCGGCGAGGACGCCCAGGCGTCGGAAGAACTCGAGGCGCAACTCACCGGCGAAGACATCACTGTGGCGTTCAACCCCCACTACCTGGTGGAAGGACTCAGCGTGATCGAGACCAAGTACGTTCGTTTCTCCTTCACCACCGCTCCGAAGCCAGCCATGATCACCGCGCAGGTCGATGCCGACGGTGAGGACCAGGACGACTACCGTTATCTGGTCATGCCGGTACGCCTCCCCAACTAGCTCGCAATTAATGCCGTTATGGGCTCCTATAACGGCATCTAATGCGAGCTAGTTGGGGAGACCAGGTAGCCCCATCTCAACACCAGCGCAGAAAAGAGTTCACACCGTGCACATCGGACTGATCGGTCTCGGAAAAATGGGTTTCAACATGCGCGAACGCCTGCGCAAGGGTGGAATCGAGGTGACCGGTCTTGACCGCAATCCAGAGCTGACAGACGTGGCCTCCGTGGAAGAACTGATCGCTGCCGTACCGGTTCCACGCATCGTCTGGGTGATGGTCCCATCCGGCGAAATCACTGATGCCGTGATTACCGAACTGGGGGAAAAGCTCGAGGCCGGTGACCTGGTCATTGATGGCGGTAACTCGCGGTTCACAGAAGACCAAAAGCATGGCGCGGCCCTGGCCGAAAAAGGCATCCACTTTGCTGACTGCGGTGTCTCCGGCGGAGTCTGGGGCCTCCAGAACGGCTACGGGCTGATGGCTGGCGGCGACGCCGCCGATATCGAACGCGCACTCCCTGTCTTTGATGTCCTGCGGCCCGAGGGCGACCGAGCTGACAGCTTCGTTCATGTGGGCGGCATCGGAGCCGGGCACTACGCCAAAATGGTGCACAACGGGATCGAATACGGCCTCATGCAGGCTTACGCCGAAGGCTACGAGCTGCTCGCAGCCAAGGACATCGTCACCGACCTGCCGGGGACGTTCCGAGCGTGGCAAAAGGGCACGGTTGTCCGGTCCTGGCTGCTGGACCTGATGGTCAAGGCCCTGGATGAAGATCCGGGACTGGCCTCAATTGACGACTATGTCGAAGATTCCGGCGAAGGACGCTGGACCGTTGAAGAGGCAATAGCCAACGCGGTGCCGGCTCCGGCCATCACAGCTGCCCTCTTCGCCCGTTTTTCATCCCGCGAGGACAACTCCCCGGCCATGAAGATGGTGTCCGCCCTCCGTAATCAGTTCGGCGGCCACGCCACGCGGCCGGCGAAGTAGCATCAGCGCTTTGGACACTTTGGGAATCCTGAAGACGGCGTGTACCTAGAAAAACTTTCGCTGACTGATTTCCGCAGCTACGCCCAAGTGGATCTCACTTTGGCGCCCGGCGTCACCGTGCTGGTGGGGTCCAACGGCATCGGCAAGACCAATCTCATGGAGGCCATCGGCTACCTGGCCACGCTGAGTTCCCACCGGGTCAGTTCGGATGCTCCGCTACTGCGGTTCGGTACCGACCGGGCGTTGATCCGCGCCAAGCTGGTCCGCGGAGAACAGTCAACGGTCCTGGAACTGGAAATTAACGGTAGCCGCGCCAACCGCGGGCGCATCAACCGTAGTAATCCCGTGCGGGCCCGCGACATCCTGGGGATCTGCCAGACAGTGCTTTTTGCCCCGGAAGACCTGGCGCTGGTTAAGGGTGACCCCTCCAACCGGCGCAGGTTCCTCGACGAACTCCTTGTCAGCCTGGTGCCCCGCCATGCGGCCACTCGAAGCGACTACGACCGCGTGCTGAAACAACGCAACGCGTTGCTGAAATCCGCCCGCGCCGGGAAGTTCACATCGGGCCACGAAGCAACGCTCGATGTATGGGACCACCACATGGCCCGCGCAGGTGCCGAGCTATTGCACGCACGCCTGGAGCTTGTTGAACGTCTGCGCCCGCATCTGAAAAATGCCTACGCACAGCTGACCGACGGATCCAAGGAAGCGGATGCCATCTACCGGTCCACCATCCAGGATCTGCTGGATGACGACGGCGCCGCCGCGCCGGCGGGGTTCGGCGACGAGGCCGGCGTCGTGCAGTCTGAAGACTTGGATCGACTGTCAGTGGATGAACTCACCGCTCGATACATCCAGGCATTCGCGCTTGCGCGACGCCGGGAACTGGAACGTGGTATTTCCCTGGTGGGACCCCACAGGGACGAGTTGGAGCTGGTCCTCGGCGAGGCCCCGGCCAAGGGATACGCCTCACACGGTGAGACGTGGTCCATGTGTCTGTCGTTGCGGTTGGCCTCGTACTACGTGATGCTTGACGACGCGCGAACCGGCGGGTCGGCGCCGATCCTGATATTGGATGACGTTTTCGCCGAGCTGGATATTCAGCGCCGGCGTAAACTGGCCGCAATAGTTTCCGGTGCCGAGCAGGTACTGGTGACGGCTGCCGTCGAAGCCGATATTCCCGAAGAACTGGACGGGCGGCGGGTGACGGTTGTCCCGGGAGGAATCGATGAACCGGAATCTCGATGAATAAGGATACCGACGGCGGCCTGCAACCGGGCCGGGACCCCGACGCCATCGACGCCGCACAGGCCGCCCTCAATCGAATGCGCGAGGCCGCGGCCGCCCGCGGCGAAATCCGTCGGAAGTACCCCACGCCCGCGGGCGGCACCAAAAAGCCGGGGCGCAGCGGCGCAGGCACCCGTGGCTTCGCCCAGTTCCATGGCACGGGCCGGGACCCACTGGGTCTGGGCAAGGTGGTGGGAAGACTTGTGGCCGAACGAGGGTGGACCTCACCCGTCGCCGTCGGATCGGTGATGGCGGAGTGGGGCACCCTTGTGGGGCCGGAAATTTCCGCCCACTGCACGCCGGAGAGCTTCACAGACACGACGCTCCACGTACGATGCGATTCCACGGCCTGGGCCACGCAGCTGCGCCTGCTCAGTTTCAGCCTCCTGGAAAAATTCCGCTCCGAATTGGGCGAGGGCGTGGTCACCAAGATCCAGGTGCTTGGACCGGCGGCGCCAAGCTGGCGGAAGGGCGGGCGAACCGTCAATGGACGCGGTCCGCGCGACACCTACGGGTAATCGGGGTGGAGAACCCGCGGCCCGTGGCGTGCAGCCCGGGTCCTAAACTCTTGAAAAAACGCCGGGCGCCGTGTAGGGCGCTTCAACGCCCCGGAGTCGTATAGGAACCCAGCAACGGTACCGCTGGAGCCTTGCAGACCGAATCAAAGGCCTGTCAGCGCCACTTTCCTCCGTGTTTGCGGCCTCGGAATGTGGGATTAGGCTCTCCGCACGGTAGAATCAAGGGAGATAACTGGGCGCCGGTGAAACGTTGACTGAGTCCGTTTTCCGGCGCTTTTTCGGTGGCCGGGTGCGGTTCCACCAGTCGATCGATTCAGTGGCGCCTTCAGTGACGTGCCTGTTGGCCGAGGCCTCTTCTATCGGAGGGGTGACGGCCGGCCATACGAACATAGAGGAGTCGAAAGCGCCTGTGGCTAACGACAATGCAGAGACCCTGGCAGCGGAACCCGCAGCTGAGGAGACACCTACAACTGGGGCGCCGGCAGAGGCTACTCCGCGCAGGGAATACGGTGCCAGCGACATTACGGTCCTTGAGGGACTCGAAGCCGTTCGCAAACGCCCCGGTATGTACATCGGATCCACCGGGCCACGCGGCCTCCACCACCTTGTGTACGAAGTGGTGGACAACTCCGTGGATGAGGCGCTGGCAGGCTACTGCACCCACATCGAAATCGTTCTCCAGGCGGACGGCGGGGTCAAGGTGGTGGATAACGGCCGCGGTATTCCCGTGGACATGCACCCCACCGAGCACAAACCCACGGTGGAGGTGGTGATGACCATCCTGCACGCCGGCGGAAAGTTCGGCGGCGGCGGCTATGCGGTGTCCGGCGGTCTCCATGGCGTAGGTATTTCTGTGGTCAACGCCCTCTCCAGCCGGGTCGACACCGAGGTACGGCGCCAGGGGCATGTCTGGCGGATGTCCTTCGCCGACGGCGGCAAACCCCAGGGCGGCTTGATCAAGGGTGAGGCCACCAGCGAAACAGGCACCACACAGACGTTCTACCCTGATGCCAGCATCTTCGAATCCACCGAATTCGACTTCGAGACGCTGCGTGCGCGTTTCCAGCAGATGGCGTTCCTGAACAAGGGCCTGCGCATCACACTCACCGACGAGCGCCGGGCCACGGAAGAGCCGTCCGGAGAGGCTGACCTGGACCTGGACGCGGTCCCCACCGAAGGGGAGGTCCCCGCTGAGTTCCACACCGTGGTCTACCAGTACGACGACGGCCTTCTGGACTATGTGAAGCACCTGAATTCCGGCAAGAAGGTTGATGTGGTCCATGAGGACGTCATCGCCTTCGAAACCGAGGACAAGGAACGAAAAATCGCCCTCGAAATGGCGATGCAGTGGACCAACGCGTATTCCGAGAGCGTCCACACGTACGCCAACACCATCAATACACATGAGGGTGGAACCCACGAAGAGGGCTTCCGCGCGGCCATGACGTCGCTCATCAACCGCTATGCGCGGGAAAAAAACATCATCAAGGAAAAGGACGACAACCTCACGGGTGATGACATCCGCGAAGGCCTTACAGCCGTAATTTCCGTAAAGCTGGCCGAGCCGCAGTTCGAAGGACAGACCAAGACCAAACTCGGAAACTCCGAGGTCAAGGGCTTCGTCCAGCGCGTGGTCACCGACGGTCTGGGCGACTGGCTGGAGCGCAACCCCGGGCCCGCCCGCGACGTTATCCGCAAGGCAATTTCCGCAGCGCAGGCCCGGATGGCCGCCCGCAAGGCCCGCGACAATGCCCGCCGCAAGAGCCCGCTGGAGTCCTTCGGCATGCCGGGTAAGCTGTCGGATTGTTCCTCCAAGGACCCGGAAAAATGCGAGGTCTACATCGTGGAGGGTGACTCGGCGGGTGGTTCGGCCAAGCGCGGCCGCAACCCGGAAACGCAAGCCATCCTTCCGCTGCGCGGCAAGATCCTGAACGTTGAGCGCGCCCGCCTGGACAAGGCCCTTGGTAACAACGAGGTCCAGTCCATGATCACTGCGTTCGGCACAGGCATCGGGGAGGACTTCGACCTCAGCAAGCTGCGCTACCACAAGATCGTCCTCATGGCCGATGCCGACGTGGACGGCCAGCACATCACCACGCTGCTGATGACCCTGCTGTTCCGCTATATGCGCCCGTTGATCGAAAACGGCTACGTCTACCTCGCCCAGCCCCCGCTGTACCGGATCAAGTGGTCCAATGCCCCACACGACTACGTGTACAGCGATCGTGAACGAGACGCGAAGCTGGTATCCGGCCAGGCTGCGGGCCGCCGCATTCCCAAGGACAACGGCATTCAGCGCTACAAGGGCCTCGGCGAGATGGACTACACCGAGCTCTGGGACACCACTATGGATCCTGACCACCGGACCCTGCTGCAGGTCACCATGGACGACGCACTGGCCGCGGACCAGATCTTCACCGTGCTCATGGGCGAGGACGTGGAATCGCGCCGTAACTTCATCCAGCAGAACGCCAAGGACGTTCGGTTCCTCGATATCTAGGCGCCAACACGGGCGTGCATATTCCTGGACCGATATATACCTGAAACGGAAAATATAGACTATGAGTGACGAAACACCCGAGGTCCCTGCCGGATCGAACGCCGGCGAGCCTGTCCTTGAGGGAGACGTGCTGACTGACCGCGTCGAGCAGGTGGACCTCCAGACGGAAATGCAGCGCTCCTACCTCGACTACGCCATGGCCGTGATCGTGGGACGTGCCCTGCCGGACGTCCGCGACGGGCTCAAGCCGGTGCACCGCCGCGTGCTGTATGCCATGTTCGACGGTGGCTACCGCCCGGACCGATCCTTCAACAAGTGCGCCCGTGTGGTGGGCGAAGTCATGGGTCAGTACCACCCGCACGGCGATACCGCCATCTACGATGCCCTGGTCCGCCTGATCCAGGACTGGACCATGCGCTACCCGCTGGCACTAGGCCAAGGCAACTTTGGCTCACCAGGCAACGACGGTGCGGCTGCCCCCCGATACACCGAAACAAAAATGGCTCCGCTGGCGATGGAAATGGTCCGAGACATCGACGAGGAAACCGTCGACTTCCAGGACAACTACGACGGCAAGAACCAGGAACCCACCATCCTGCCGGCGCGTTTCCCGAACCTGTTGGTCAACGGTTCCTCGGGCATCGCCGTCGGAATGGCAACCAACATACCGCCGCATAACCTCCGCGAAGTCGCAGACGGCGTCCAGTGGTACCTGGCGAATCCGACGGCAAGCCGCGAAGACTTGCTCGAAGAACTGATCAAGCGCATCAAGGGCCCCGATTTCCCAACGGGCGCCACCATCCTCGGCCACAAGGGCATCGAGGATGCGTACCGCACCGGCCGCGGTTCCATCACCATGCGGGCCGTGGTCAACGTGGAGGAGCTCCAGGGCCGGACGTGCCTGGTGGTCACCGAGCTGCCATACCAGGCCAACCCGGACAACCTGGCCATCAAGATCGCCGAACTCGTCAAGGACGGCAAGATCTCCGGCATCGCCGACCTCCGCGATGAGACCTCCGGCCGTACCGGCCAGCGCCTCGTGATCGTGCTCAAGCGCGATGCCGTTGCCAAGGTGGTCTTGAACAACCTGTACAAGCACACCCAGCTGCAGGACAACTTCGCAGCCAACATGCTGGCGATCGTCGACGGGGTTCCCCGCACACTGAGCCTTGACGCGTTCATCCGCCACTGGGTTACGCACCAGATGGACGTCATTGCGCGGCGCACGCGCTACCGGCTGCGGAAAGCCGAGGAAGAAGCGCACATCCTGCGTGCCCTCCTCAAGGCGCTCGACGCGCTCGACGAAGTCATCGCACTGATCCGGGCGTCGAACACCACAGAAGCTGCCCGCGACGGGCTGATGCAGCTTCTGGACATCGACGAACTCCAGGCGCGCGCCATCCTGGACATGCAGCTGCGCCGGCTTGCGGCCTTGGAACGCCAGAAGATCCAGGACCGACACTCCGAGCTCGAAGCCATGATCACCGAGTACAACTCGATCCTCGCTTCCGAGGAGCGCCAGCGCGAGATCATCAGCACCGAACTGGGCGAGATCGTGGCTAAGCACGGCGACGACCGCCGCACAAAGGTCCTCATGGGATTCGACGGTGATATGTCCATGGAGGACCTGATTCCCGAAGAGGAAATGGTGGTGACCATCACCCGGGGCGGCTATGTCAAGCGCACCCGCAGCGACAACTACCGCTCGCAGCAGCGCGGCGGCAAGGGAATCAAGGGTGCCCAACTGCGCGGCGATGACGTCGTGGAACACTTCTTCGTCACCACAACTCACCATTGGCTGCTGTTCTTCACCAACCTGGGACGCGTCTACCGGGCCAAGGCCTATGAACTGGCCGAGGCCGGACGGGACGCCAAGGGGCAGCACGTGGCCAACCTGCTGGCGTTCCAGCCTGATGAGCACATCGCGCAGGTTCTTGACCTTCGGGACTACCAGCATTCGCCGTACCTGGTGCTGGCCACCAAGCGTGGGCTGGTGAAGAAGACCCGGCTCGAAGACTACGACACCAACCGCTCCGCGGGCGTCATCGCAATCAACCTGCGTGAGGGAGACGAGCTTGTCTCCGCACAACTTGTCTCCGAAACGGACGACCTCATGCTGGTTTCCAGGATGGGGCAATCGATCCGCTTCACCGCCACCGACGAGGCACTGCGCCCCATGGGACGGGCAACTTCCGGTGTCACCGGCATGAAGTTCCGCGACGACGATGAACTGCTCACGGCCGACGTTGTGAAGGACGGGTCGTTCGTTTTCATCGTCACCGAGGGCGGCTATGCCAAACGGACTGCGGTGGAGGAATACCGGTTGCAGGGCCGCGGCGGCCTGGGCATCAAAGTTGGCAAGTACCAGGAGGAGCGGGGGCATCTGGTTGGCGCCCTCATCGTCCAGGAAGAGGACGAGGTCCTTGTGGTCATGGAGGGCGGGAAGGTGGTCCGTTCATCGGTGGCCGGAGTCCCCGCCAAGGGCCGCGACACCATGGGCGTCATTTTTGCCAAGCCGGACAAGAATGACCGCATCATCGAGGTGGCCCGCAACACTGAACGCGGACTCGAAGCCGATGAGGCGGACGCAGCCGGTGCGGAAAACCTGGCGGAAAGCCCGGCTGGAGCCGCTGATGACGTAACGTTGGCTGAAGGTGCCGGATCACATGAGGGGTCCGCAGAGGCAGATTCAGCACCGGCCGGGGAGTCCGAAGAATTATCGGATGCCACTGAGCTGGACGAGGAAAATACCGGAGGTAACGAGTGAGTAATTCGGACTCATATCCCAAGCCGAACAGCGGCGGACCAGGCGGGATGGCGCAGCCGTCGTCCGCTCCGCGCGTGAATGCTCCCGTGCGTCCGCAGCAGCGGCCGTCCGCGCCCGGTGCTCCCAGTCAGCGCCCGGTGGTTCCGGGGCAGCGTCCGGCTCAGGGCCAGCAGCGGCCTCCGCAGGGCCAGCGCCCGGCGCAGCAGCAACGTCCCGGTGCACCCAGCCAGCGGCCCGCACAGGCCGCTCCCGGCCTGGTCAAGCCTGCCCCGAAGGCCAAGGTGCGCCGCGCGAGGCTCCTGGTCAGCAAGGTTGACCCGTGGTCGGTTCTGAAAATGGCATTCCTCCTGTCCGTGGCATTGGGCATTGTCACCGTGGTGGCAGCCATTGTGTTGTGGACCGTCCTTGACCTGACCGGAATCTTCGACCAGGTGGACAGCCTGCTCGGAACGCTGGCAGGCTCCGAGGGAGCCGGCTTCGAATTGAAGAAGGTCGCGTCGCTCGGGCAGGTGGCCTCCTTTGCCACCATCATCGCGGTGGTCAACGTTGTGTTGTTGACCGCACTGTCCATGCTGTCCGCGGTCCTTTACAACATCTCGGCCACTCTCGTGGGCGGCATCGGCGTGACCCTCACCGATGACTAAAAAAGATCCAAATTTTCCGGAAATAGTCCGGTCAATTGCCTCGATTTGAGATCGGGCCGGGATGTGCTGTAAAGTCATGTCTCGGCCCGATGAGGCATCGGGGCGTATAGCTCAGGCGGTTAGAGCGCTTCGCTGATAACGAAGAGGTCCCAGGTTCAAGTCCTGGTACGCCCACGGAACCTGCATAGGTTTTAGTAAAGGTTCGGGTAATACCGAACCGGAACGGGGTGCATGTGAAGAAGTTGCTGGTTGTTGTAGTAGCTGTTGCAGGCGCCCTGCTCTACAGGAAAGTGCAGGAATCCGAAGCCCGGAAGGCAGTCTGGAGCGAATCGACCGACACGGTCGAATAGCCCCGATTCCCGGCCTGGAGGCTGTCCAACAGCACTCCGGATCTAGGGTATGATTGACGGGTTGCTTCTTATGGGGGCATGGCGCAATTGGTAGCGCACCTGCTTTGCAAGCAGGGGGTTCGGGGTTCGAGTCCCCGTGCCTCCACCATAAGAAATGCTCCGGAACGCGGAAACGCGGTCCGGAGCATTTTTCTTTAATCCTTGGGCTTGGCGTAGTCCTGCATGCCCTGCCAGTCGATGAAGACGTAGGGTTCATCGCCCACTACCCAGGCGTCATGGCCAGGAGGAATCACGCCGAAGTCGCCCGGACCGAATTCAGTTTCTTCTCCGTTGTCCATGACCACTTTGATGCGGCCGGAAATCGTGTAGCCCACGTGGGCCGCCATGCAGCTGTCCGTCTTGGCGATCGGCTTAACATGTTTTGACCACTGCCAGCCCGGCAGGAACGTGGCCCGTCCCACCGGACCTGCCGCGAGGTTGACGAGCTCCACCTGACCCATCCCGTCAGCGACGGGGCGTGTTTCCTCCGGATTATCCATATTCATGCGGATCATTGACGCCATGATGGTCTCCTTCTTGGATGATGGCGAGACCGGAATTTAAGAGTGGCACCGCGCCCGACGGCGGTCAAGGATCGGTGTTGACGTCCGGCGTCCGCTCCTTGGTACTACTACTGTGGAACGGTGAACTTCTTCATTGCCGCCTTGGGAGTCCTTGGGGTGGCCTCCTCAGGGCCGCTCATCGCCGCCACCCTCGGTGCCACCACCGTCAGCGCACTGGCCATCGCCTTTTGGCGGAACGCCATCGGTGCCGCCGTTATGGCCACTCCGGTACTGGTGCGCAATCCAAAGCAATTCGGCCGTGTCACTGCCCGGGAGTTCCGCTGGTCCTTGGTGGCCGCCGTCGCCTTGGCCTTCCACTTCGCGTGCTTCATCACCTCCCTTCAACTCACCTCCGTAGCCGCTGCCACGGCCCTCGTATGCCTCCAATCGGCGTGGATCGCCGTGTTTCAGCTCTTCCGTGGAACAAGGCATCGCTGGCAGGTCCTGGTGGGGTTGGGCACAGCGTTCGGCGGCGTGGTGGTCATTACCGGGTTCGACATGGGCACCTCACCCGGCGCATTGCTGGGCGACGTCCTGGCAGTGGCTGGCGGGGCCCTGGCAGGGCTGTACACGCTCAGTGGCGGTAAGGCACGGGAAACGATGGGTACCGGGACGTACACGACGCTGTGCTACGGAATGTGCGCTGTGGTGGTCGCGGCCCTTGCCTTGGTTTTCAACCAGCCGCTCGCGGGATTCGACGGCGCGGGCTGGACCGGCATCCTAGCCATCACCGTGTGCGCCCAGCTGGTGGGCCACACCGCCTTCAACCACCTGCTCGCCACCATGAGCCCCCTGCTGGTCTCCATGATTATTCTTCTGGAGATCCCGGGTGCAGCTCTGCTTGCTGCCATGTTCCTGGGCGAAATGCTCCCCGCGGGGACCTACGCCGGGCTCGGGCTGATCCTGGTGGGTCTCGCCGTCGTTGTGACAGGCCAGCGGGACGGCCGAACCAGGCGCGGAGCGCCACAGCTGGCCGAGCTGGGAACGGACTGACGCGGCACGGTCAGCCGGCGTGTAGGGCCTACTGGCCTCCGCGGCGTGCCGGTTGCGCCGAATTCACAGTGTGGATGGCGCGCAGCAGCTTTGCGGGGAAGTACACCGAGAAAAACACCACCATAGGTGCCTTCAAGGCAATCTTCTTCACGTTGTGAGCCTTGTATGTACGGTCAAACCGCGTGACGTAATAGCGGTAATCCCGCGGGGAGTCCTCGAGCCTGCGGGCGGACATTCCCGACACCATTTGGGGCCAGTACTGCACCCGCAGGTCGTGATCGGCGAGGTGCAGCGAAAGATCGATGTCCTCGTGCATCTCGTCCTTCTCGTCACGGCAGGTCTCCTCCCGTATCGCTTCCCAAGCGGACCGCCTGAGGGCCATGTTCGAGCCGAAGAGAAAATGATATTGGTGTTTGGCGAGCTTCAGCATCAGCTGGCGCATCTTGTCATCGGCCTTCAGCCCGAAGCGGCGCATCGGCATATCGTAGTAGACCACCGGGCCTGTAGCGGCCTGTACGGATTCATCACGGAAGGCGTGCTGCACCTGTTCCACCCAATCCGGCTCCACTACCGAGTCCGCGTCAATCCGGCCCAGAATGTCGCCCGTGGCATGGTTAAGGCCAAAATTACGGGTGGGAATCAGTCCTTGGTCCCGGTCCTGGCTCAGCAGGATGATGGGGCTCTCCGGGTATTCGAGTTGCATTTGCTGGACAATCCCGGCCGTGCGGTCCTTGGACATGTTGTCCACAACGATGATCTCAGCCGCCGGCACCGACTGGTAAACGGCCGCGATGAGGCACTGCCGGATGACGCTTTCCTCGTTGTATGCCGGGATCACAATGGACACGCCCGGCATTAGCGCAGCGTCGTGCGAGGAGTCCTCGGAGGATCTATCGGGTGACATCACCTCAAATTTAGCACCCCTGGGCGCTGCCGCCCGCGGTGTTCAAGTGAAGGGTGGGAAAACAAAGGAGGGACCCAGCGCCAAGCTGGGTCCCTCCAGTACGCCGCCGCGGGGCGACAGCTACAACTTACTTTTCAGTTTCCTTGGTGGCACCGTTGTCGATACCGGCAGCGATATTCTTCACCGCGGTCTTGGCGTCGGTGGCAACCTTCGTTTCAGCATCGGAAACATTTTCTGCGGCTTCGTCTGAGGCATCCGAGGCCTCGTCCGCCGCGGCAACCGTGCCGGTCGCCGTGGCATCGGCCGCTTCTTTGGCGGCCGCGCTGACGTCGCTCACGCCGCTGGACGGTGCCGGCGCGGGAACCACGGGCGCCGGGGTCTTCCACGGATCCTCCACCGGTTTGGATGCCTTCCAGGCGGCCACGCCGGCGGCCACGGCTGCGGCGATGACGCCGAAGATCAGCAGCCCACGGTGCTTGGGCTTCTGCGGCTTGGCGGCTTCGCCGGTAACCACGCGGGTTGCTTCGGCCGCAGCGGCCTTCAGCTGCTGCCCGGCGGCCTGGGCCTGGTCCTGGATGGAGTGGACCACGCCGGTGTCGGCGAGCTTCTGGGCCATGGCGTCCACGTGCGCCGGGGCGCTTTCGAGCGTGCGGTGCACGGCCTCGGAGGCGTAGCCGATCTGGTCGGAAAGTCTGGGGAGGTACTCCTCCACCACTCGGTCGCGGGCCTGCGCTATGACCGGCGTCGCCTTGTCCAGTGCTTCATGAAGCCGCGGGGTGGCGCCTTCGACGGCGTCGTGGATCTTCGGAGCGAGGTGGGCCAAGCCGTCCTGGATTCGCGGCGTTACTGTCGCCACGCCTTCGGCCAGGTTGTGGGCGGCTGATTTCAGCCCTTCCTGGATCTTGGGTGAAGCGGTATCCAGGCCTTGCTGCAGACGGGGCACAGCCCAGTCAACGGCTGCTTCCACACGGGGGGTCGCCCAATCCTTCGCATTCTCTACTGCGGTGCTTACAGACTGCTCAAGGTCACGGGCAATACGATCCGATTTCTTCACAACTACCTCCCGATTGATGTCACGGCTTTCTTGTTAGCCTACGTGGATTGGACTTCACCGGCTATTCTCCCGCCCGATTTCCGGCTGATTTCACCCAGCGCGGAACTGCACTGCAGGCCTCCTTGGCCTTTGACGTGCCGTGAAAGAATGGGCCTATGACTGCAATCGCGACTGCAAAAGCAACCATCCACACGAGCCTCGGCGACATCAAAGTTAACCTCTTCGGCAACCACGCGCCCAAGACCGTGAAGAACTTCATCGGCCTGGCCACCGGTGAGCAGGCCTGGACCCACCCGGAGACCGGTGAGGACAAGACCGGCACCCCGCTGTATGACGGCACCATCTTCCACCGCATCATCAAGGACTTCATGATCCAGGCCGGCGACCCGCTGGGCCGCGGCGTTGGTGGGCCGGGCTACAAGTTCGACGACGAAATCCACCCGGAGCTGACCTTCAACGAGCCGTACAAGCTGGCGATGGCCAACGCGGGCATCCAGATGGGACGCGGCACCAACGGATCGCAGTTTTTCATCACCACCATTCCCACGGACTGGCTGCAAGGCAAGCACAGCATCTTCGGTGAAGTGGCAGACGAGGAATCCAAAAAGGTAGTTGACGCCATCGAGGGCGTCCGCACCGGCATGGGGGATCGCCCCGTCGAAGACGTTGTCATTAACAGCATCGACATCGAACAGCTCTAAAACCTCACCATGAGTTACGGAATTCCGGCGGCCGAGCCGTCCGCGCAGATTCCGGTGTGCCCCCGGCACCCGGACAGGCCCTCCTATGTACGCTGCCAGCGCTGCGGGCGCCCGGCGTGCCCGGAGTGCCAGCGGGCGGCCGCCGTCGGATTCCAATGCATTGACTGTGTCAACGAAACGCGACGTACGACGCCGGCGGCACAGAATGTTTACGGCGGCGCCGTAGTGTCGGGCAAGCCGCTGGCGACGATTGTCATCATCGCGGCCTGCGCCCTTGTGTATGCGCTGCAATGGCTCATCCCAGGCGGAGCCGTCGAGGACAAGCTTGCCTTCGCCTCCGCGTACGCTGCCCCCGTGTACGGCAGTTTCGAACCATGGCGGATGCTGACCTCCGCATTCGTCCACTCCCAGGGCTTCATTCTCCACATTGTGCTCAATATGTATATGTTGTGGCTCTTTGGCCAAGCCCTGGAGCCTCTGCTGGGACGGATCCGTTTCCTGGCCGTCTATCTGCTGTCCGCGCTCGGCGGTTCAGTGGGCTATTTGCTATTAACTCCGATGTTGCCGCCGGTCGGCGTCGAAGGTGCCTCCGGCGCCATTTTTGGACTGTTTGGCGCCATGCTCGTGGTGCAAAGTCAGCGCGGCGGCGATACAAGGCAGTTGTGGGTGCTTATCGCCATCAACGGCGCCATCGGCTTCATCGTCCCCGGGATTGCCTGGCAGGCGCACCTCGGCGGACTGGTTACCGGTGCTGCGTGCGCAGCGGCTATTGCCTACGCTCCCAAAGGGCCCCTCCGCGGGTTCTGGCAAACTGCCGGCTTCCTGCTGGTCCTCGTTCTGCTCATTGCACTCTCCTGGTTCAGGGTCGTCACGGCCTAAGGCGTTCCCCCTCCGCTGCGCCCGCACACAACCGCTGCGGATCGCCGTACCTCCCCGATGCGCCCCGCGCCTCCCGCTGCGTCGCTGCGCCCGTACCTCCGGCGGCGGATCCCCGTACCTCCCCGATGTGCCCCGCGCCTCCCGGGGCGGATCCCCGTGGCCGCCCAGTACCCTTCTCCCGCGTCTGCCCCGAGGGTTGAGGTTCTTCCCATTTGCCAAACCAGTGGTGAAGGAGGCGAGCTTCCGTACGGTCGCAGAGGACTCCTTCAACAGTCTTTTCGTGCCAGGGTCGGCGGAAGGCGAACGGTTATCCACAGGGGTTATCCACATTGTTGGTAACTTACACGCCTGTAGTTCAACTGTGCCCGGCTCCCATTTCCTTACCGGCTGGCGATTTTGGCAACTCAAAGCGATTCGGTGTCCACATCTGTGGACAACCCTGTGATCGGTACTTGTGGTTAAGTGGACAACTTGGGGCTCCCGGTGGCGCGCATCCGGTCCATTTAGCCTGCATGGGCCCCGTTTCCTGATCCTGAAGGCAGTGGCCGGCGCAGCGCAGCGGTTTCTCAACAGGTTATTCACACTGTTAATAACGATCGTCAGCTTCGGTGAATCGGCGCAAATCCGCCGTGTTAAGGCTAACTGAGCTGAAACTACTGATTTTTGGGCACAGTTATCCCCATCTGTGGATAAGTTGTGAATAGCGAACTGTTATTAAGTGGATAAGTCTGCGGAGTGAAGAGGACCGGTGAAGAGGAGCAGTGAAGAAGCGGCACGAAGAGCGACTCCCCGACGGGCAGCACCGGAGGCCGTCGGACGCTGAACCCGTCCACGGCCTTGGCATGAAGAATCAATGGTTATCCACAGAGAATCCACAATGTTAATAACTTATGAGATGCGAGTTCTTGCGTGGGTGCCCGCCATGCTGGGCCCTGACTGGCCTAACGGGCATCCTGGTCTGCTCTTCTTATCCACAGTGTGGATAACGTTGCACACATTTAAGTCGGGCCGTTTGGCCCTAGTCTGCCCAGACGCCCGAGGTCCCGCGCCGGTGGCTGTTAAGCAAATGGGTGTCGATCATCCCGATCGCCTCCATGAGGGCGTACATCGTGACGGCACCAACGAATACGAATCCCCTGCCTCGCAGGGCCTTTGACAGAGCCAGTGATTCGGGAGATTTTGTGGGTATCTCCGCGTGGGTTAGGGGCTGGGGGGTTGCCGCTGGCTGGAACTGCCACACGAAATCAACAAGCCCGCCGTCGGGCCGGAGGTCGATGGTGGCCTTGGCATTCGTAATAGCGGCCCGGATCTTCTGCCGGTTTCTGACGATGCCGGCGTCGAGCAGTAGCCGTTCCACATCGTCTTCCGTGAACGCTGCCACCGTATCCGGCTGGAAATTGTGGAAAGCCGCCCGGAACGCCGGGCGTTTGCGGAGGATCGTTGCCCACGACAGGCCGGCTTGGAAGGCCTCCAGCGTGATCCGTTCATACAACCCCTGCTCGTCGCGGACGGGCATTCCCCATTCGGTGTCGTAGTACTCGCGCAACAGGGGATCCGCTGACGCCCAGGGCGGCCGCGATAGCCCGTCGTCGCCCACGATTGTGCCGTGGTCAGCCGAGGCCATGTGAATCCTCTGATCTCTCTTCTGCGCTATTTGCCGATTAAAGCACTGTGACGCCGGCCGTCAGGGCCGAAACCACGACGCGAAACGCGGGCCAACCGAGGGGTTGGGGAGGGGAAGTCCAGCATCGCATTGGGCTGTGGCCCTGCTCACCATTTACTGGGAGTTTCATGTGGGCCCAGCGATGACAACCCCAACGGCAGCCGGAGCCACCTAGTGATGCTGAAAGCTCAGGAGCGCCAGCGGGTGGTCATGAGGAACCCGGCGATGGCGATGCCGAATCCGGCCACGATGTTCCATGATTCCCAGGCCTTGACGGGAAAGGCACCTTCGCTGATGTAAAACGTAATGATCCACAGCAGGCCAATAATCATGAGGCCGAACATCACGGGCTTGAACCACACCGCATTGGGCTTGTACGCCTGCGATGCAGAAGCCGGCTGTGCCGCGGGGGCATTCTTCTTGCGTGGCTTTGACTCGGGCACGGGTCCTCCTGGTGGGGCGGAATCAAGAGCGGCCCCGCGGCTTGATATCCTGCAAGAAGGAAGATGCCGGCGGTGGATTCGCCCCTGGTCAGGTCTGAATTCTTACTAGCAGCCAATTCTAGCTGTAGTTCAGGTCGCACCGGCTCCCCCAACTGTCCTAGAGGAGACCACGTGGCACTGCTGGAGAAGGAGACGACTGCGGCCGTGCCAGCGACAGGCGCCGCGGTTATCCGCAAGGTAATCCAGGTGGTGGGCGAACTCCTGATGACCGTCGGGATAGTGCTGCTGCTGTTCGTTGCGTGGCAACTTTGGTGGACCAACGTCGAATCCAACGCCAAGCAGAGCGAAGTCATTAAGGATTTCGCCCAGAATCTTGCCGTACCTGGTGGCAACCCCGTTCCGGCCCCGGCCGCAACCTCCCCCGTGGACTATGGTCCCCCTAAAGTGGCTGAGGCCCCGGGGCACGGCGTCACCATAGGCATCATGTACATTCCGCGCTTTGGTGCGGACTACACGCGGCCCATCGTTCAGGGCACCTCAGCCGATGTATTGGACACCCTCGGTCTAGGGCACTACAACGGCACCGCGATGCCCGGCGCAATCGGTAACTTCGCCGTCGCTGGCCACCGGCAGACCCACGGCGCCGTCCTGGACAACATCCACACCCTCGTGCCGGGCGACAAAATCTACGTCCAGACCCGGGACGGATACTACGTCTACATCTTCCGCAATAATCAGATCGTGCTGCCGTCCAGTACCGATGTGCTGCTGCCGGTCCCCACGCAGCCTGCGGCAACGCCGACCGAAGGCTACCTCACCATGACCAGCTGCAATCCCCGCTTCGGCTCCGAGGAACGGATCATTGCGTACTCCGTGTTGGATCACTGGCAGCCCGCATCAGCGGGGCCGCCGGCGGAGATAGCCACTCAGGTGGCACGGGCGCTCGGGAAAGGCTAAGCGATGTACGGATGGATTTTCCGCCACCTGCCCGGACCGCTGTGGCTCCGCATCGTTACCTCGCTGGTGCTGATAGCCGGCGCGCTGGTATTGATGGTTCAATTCCTTTTTCCCTGGATGTCACAGTTCACCCAGTTCACCGACTCAACGATTGGTTCAGTAACTCGACAATGAGCACAACCAAGATTCTGGTCGTAGACAACTACGACAGCTTCGTATACACCCTGGTTGGATATCTCCAGGAACTCGGCGCGGAGACAACGGTGGTCAGGAACGACGACGTCACCCTTGCCGAGGCCATCGAAATGGCCGAAGCGCGCGACGGCGTTCTTGTCTCGCCAGGTCCGGGCACCCCCGCGGAAGCGGGCGTCTGCATCGAACTGATCAAATGGTGCGGCAGTCACAACAAACCGATGTTCGGCGTCTGCCTCGGGCATCAGGCGTTAGCTGAGGCCTATGGTGCCACCGTGACCCACGCCCCTGAGCTCATGCACGGCAAGACGTCCTTGGTCCAGCACGACGGGACGGGCGTCTTCGCCGGGCTTCCCTCCCCCTTCACTGCCACGCGGTACCACTCCCTCGCCGCGGTCCGTGAAACCATTCCGGAAGTCCTGGAAGTCAACGCCGAGACGGCCAACGGCGTGATTATGGGCCTGCGGCACCGGACGGCACCTCTGTGCGGCGTCCAGTTCCACCCGGAATCTGTCCTCACCGAGGGTGGATACCAAATGCTGGGAAACTGGCTCGAATCCCTCGGAATGACAGGGGCAGCCGAGCGCGCCGCGAAGCTCAGTCCGCTGATCCAGCACTAACGCTCCGCATTACAGGGCGGTCCACGCGCCTAGGGAGTCAGGCCTCCCAGCATAGCCAGGGCACCCTCGGTTGAGCCCTTCCTTCCCGCTGACGGTGTGGACGTGGGGGTGGGCGTCGGGGTCGGGGTCGGGGTGGGCGTTGGGGTGGGCGCCGGAGCTTTCGCGACTACGACGTTGATGGTCTTGCCTTGATCCACGAGGGCGTTTACCGGATCGCTCTGTTCAGTCACCTTTCCGGGCTCAACCTCGGAGTTTTCCACTTCCCGCACCTGCATGGCCAGTCCCAGGTTCTTGAGCGCGGCCTCGGCCTCGGCCTTGGGCAGACCACGGAGTTCCGGCATGGCCACTTTGCCCGTGGACACAACGAGCTCCACGGTGCTGCCCACCGCCACGGTCTGGCCAGGTGCCGGTTTGGTGGTGATGACGATTCCCGCAGGCACTGAACTGCTGTTCGCCATAGTTGTGGTGGGTGCGCCCACCAGGCCCGCCTGGCGCAGGACATCGCGCGCTGCCGCTTCCGTACGGCCCGGGAGGTTGTCGGGAATCTTTACGGAACTGGGGCCGTCCGAGATATTGAGTGTCACCTTGGATTCGGGTTCCATGAGAGTCCCGGCGTCCGGCACTGTGCCGATGGCGCTCCCCTTGGCGATGGTGTCGTGCGGAATCCTGTTCAGCTGGGGATTGAGTTTGGCGCGGTAGAGCAGCTGCAACGCTTCGGATTCGGACAGCGCTGCAACGGACGGCACCTGGATTTTGGTCACGGCCGGCGGAGGCTGGTTCATCATGTTATACAGCCACAGTCCGCCGCCGGCCAGGACCAGCAGTGTGAAGATCACCAGGGTGGCAATCCAGGTCCGACGCCGGGACTTCTGTCTGGGGGTCCGCTCACGCTCATGCGGGAGGCCCAAGGGCAGCTCGTCAGCTTCCGACGGTTCATAGACCGGTGCGGGCTGGGCGGCCAGTGCCCTGTCATCGCCGAGGGTGGCGTCCTGGGGGGTCCTGAGGCGTCCGCCCGGTGAGTCGTCAAGGAATTTGGCGCCGGTGAGCGAGTAAGCGGTCGCCTGAACCGTCCGGTCCGGCATGGGGACCGTAACATTCGGATCGGTTGGCGCTTCCCCTGCGGGAAGGTCCGGAACGGCCACCCCGTTGCGGGCAGCCCTGAGGGCACGCCGGAAGGCCGCAGCATCCTGAAACCGGTCCGCCCGGTTCTTCTGAAGCGCCTTTGCGAGGACGCTGTCCAGGGCCGGGGACACGTCCGGATTGAAGGTGCTCGCAGGCTCCGGAATCTCCCGGACGTGCTGATATGCCACGGAAACGGGGCTGTCGCCAATGAAAGGCGGCCGGCCGGTCAACATTTCGTAAAGCAGGCATGCCGCTGAATAGAGATCGCTACGCGCGTCCACCGTTTCGCCCCGGGCCTGCTCCGGCGAGAGATACTGCGCGGTTCCCACCACGGCCTGGGTTTGGGTCATTGTGGCCGAGGAATCCGCCATGGCCCGGGCGATACCGAAGTCCATCACCTTGACGGTACTGGAATCCTCGCAAAACATCACGTTGGCGGGCTTGATGTCCCGGTGGACGATACCGGCCTTGTGGCTGTACTCGAGCGCAGACAAAACCCCGAGGGTGAAGTCTATGGCCTGGTCAATGCTGACTTCCTTGGCCCGGATTAGGTCACGGAGGGTCCTGCCCGAGACGAACTCCATCACAATATAGGGCACCCTCACGGTGTCCTCAGGACCGCCCGGGACCGCGTGGTCTCCGGTGTCGTAGATGGCCACGATGGACGGATGGTTCAAAGCGGCCACAGCCTGGGCTTCACGCTTGAAGCGCGCCTGGAATTGCGGATCCCGGGCAAGGTCCGGGCGCAGCAGTTTGATCGCCACCGTTCGTCCCAACCGTGCGTCCACACCCCGGTGGACGTCCGCCATGCCGCCGCGGCCAATCAGCTCACCGAGTTCGTAGCGCCCGTTGAGGACGCGTTGAGTGTTCACTGGAAGGCTGTCCTCTCTGTGCGAGGGAGTACGGGGTGAGTCTGCCACGGTCCGGCCTATTTGCTGGAGGTGGGGCTGGAGCTCGGAGACGGTTGCATGGCCAAGTGGTAAGTCACCACTGAACCGGCAGGTACCTTGCTCCCCGCCCCAGGTTCGGAACTGACGAACGTACCGGCCTTCTGGCCGTTGCTGCCCGCAACGTCCGCGCCCTTGACCCAGCGCAGCCCCGCATTTTCGATCGCTGCCTGCGTCTGGGCTTCGCTGCTGCCCACCCCGATCGCGGGCACGGAGAGCATCTCCGGGCCCTTGGAATAGGTGACCTTGATGGTCGCGCCAGGACTCACAGGACCGGATGGCTCGATGTTGGTGACCGTCCCTGGCGTCGCGTCGTTGAAGACTGGATCGCCATTGACTTGAAGCCCCATGCCGACCAGCTTGCTGCGGACGTCGTTATAGGGCTGGCCCAGATAGGCCTCGGGGATCAGGTTGATGGTCTCCGGTGTCGATTGTGTGGGTGTCGGGGTGGGTGAAGCGCTGGTGGGGCTTGGGCTCGCCGATGTGGGTGACGGCGAGGGGCTGGCGCTCGTTGTTCTGGCGCTGCTGCTGCTGACGGCGCCCTTCGTCGGGAACAGGATGCCCGCTTGGGTAAGAATGATGCCGATCAACGCAAAGAGCACCAGCAGGATTAGTGCAATCAAAGGCCAGGTCCACGGACTGCGTCTGCGGCGTTCAGGTTCCTGGACCGGTTCCTCGTATTCGTCGGTTTCCTCCTGCTCCCAGGTGCGCTCCGCCGCCAGGGCATCAGCGCGTGAAAGTGTGTCCCGCGGACCGGCTCCGCGGGCCGCGGCCGCGGACGCGGCGAGGCCGGCTGCGGCCGCCGCGCCGGCGGCGCCGATAACAGGCAGTGCGGACGTCGCCGTCGTCGATTTGTCCTTTTCCGCACCAGGTTCGATGACCCCCGTGGGTGCCGTGGGAATGTCAACGGGAGCGGTGATGGGGCCGGTGGCGGCGTCAAACAGGAGCATGCCGGGAACCGCGGCATGGGCTGCGGAAATATCGCCTCTGCGGATCGCTTCGGCGGCCTCGGAGAGCTTGATGGCGTTGGCCGGACGGTTCTTGGGGTCCTTGGAAAGCATGGACATCAGCAAGGCGCGCACAGGAGTGGGAAGTGTCTCAGGGAGCGGCGGCGGGGCGTCGTTCACCTGGGCAAGCGCGATTGCGATCTGTGATTCCCCGGAGAACGGACGGTGGCCGGTGAGGCATTCATAGCCGATCACGCCGAGCGAGTAGATGTCCGAGGCGCCGGTGGCCGTCTGGCCGGTGGCCTGCTCCGGGGCAAGGTACTGAGCTGTACCCATGACCTGGCCGGTCTGGGTCAGCGGAACCTGATCGGCAAGGCGCGCGATGCCGAAGTCGGTCACTTTTACGCGGCCGTCAGGAGTAATGAGCAGGTTGCCGGGCTTGATGTCGCGGTGCACCAGGCCCTGTGCGTGCGCCACAGACAGGGCGCGCGCGGTCTGGGCGATCATCGAGAGGGTACGGTCCGGGGAGAGAACCTGTTCGTGCTCGATGATGCTGCTCAACGGCTGTCCTGGCACGAGTTCCATGACCAGGTAGGCGGAGCCCTCTTCCTCGCCGTAGTCAAAGACGTTGGCAATGCCCACATGGTTCAGCAGGGCAGTGTGCCGGGCTTCGGCGCGGAACCGCTGGAGGAAACCGGGATCGCCCGTGTACTCCTCTTTGAGGACCTTGATGGCAACGATCCGGCCAAGGATTAGGTCCTTGGCTTTCCAGACCTCTCCCATCCCGCCAATCGCAATACGCGTGGTCAGCTGGAATCTCCCGCCGAGGGTGATTCCCGATGTAGGCCTCACTTATTCAACACCGCCTCAAAAATCTTCTTCGCGTTCGGACTGGTTAGCTTTGCGCCGGTGGTGATGTCAACGCCTTGCATGACGATGGTGACCTCCACCTGCGGGTCATTGGCCGGGGCAAACCCGGTAAACCATGAGTTGTTCAGGCCGTCGGTGCCAAGCTCCGCGGTGCCGGTCTTACCGGCCACCTGCACGCCTGGAACGGCCGCACCCTTAGCGATGCCGTTGCTGACAACACTGGTCATCCATTCCGTGATCTGGCGTGAAATCTCCGGCGTGGTGGACGTCCGCAGCACCTCGGGTTTCGGCTCGCTGATGACGCGGAGATCCGGGGACCTCACGGCCTTGATCAGGTTTGGCCGCATCTGGACGCCGCCGTTGGCGATTGCCGACGTCATCAGTGCAATCTGCAACGGGGTGGCCCGGACGTCGCGCTGGCCGATGGCGGACTGCGCCAGACCTGCCTGGTCCAGATTCTCCTCAGGGAAGGCTTTCTTGGCATAGTCCAGCTTCAGCTGGTCGCCAAGATCCTGGCCGAAGCCGAATTTGGCGGCCTGGGCAGCAATGGCCTTTTGGCCGAGGTCCAGCGCGATGCTGGCAAACGGCGTATTGCAGGACTGCTGCAGGGCGAAGGCGAAACTCGCGGTGTTCTGCGTATAGCAGTTTCCGCCGGCATAGTTGGGCAGCTTGTACTGGATCCCCGGGAAGGACATCTCAGCCGGGTTGGGCAGTTCGCTGTCCTTGTTGTACTTGCCGGAGCTAAGCGCCGCAGCCGTGTCCACCAGTTTGAAAACCGAGCCCGGGGCAAGGAGCGCGCCGGTGGGTCCGCTCACGGACTGGTTCAGGTTGATGCCTGGCACTTTGTTCAGGGCGTTGTAGTTGGCGGCCTCGGCGTCGGCATCCTGGGTGGCTATCAGGTTGGGATCGTAGGACGGCTTGGACACCATCGCCAAAATGTCCCCCGTTTTTGGATTGGTCACCACAATGGAACCCCGCTGGCCGTCAGGGATCAGGTCGTAGGCCAGCTTTTGGATCTTGGGGTCCAGCGTCAGCTCCACCGACGCGCCTTTGGGCTGGTTTCCGAGGAACAACTGGCCCACACGGTCAAGGAACAACTGGTCCGAGCTGCCGGCAAGCTGATCGTCCATGGCGCGTTCCAGTCCGGTCAACCCGTAGTTCTTGGAGAAATAGCCCGTGACGCCCGCGTAAAGCTCGGGTTGGGTGTACGTCCGCTGGAACTTGCAGCTTTCCGAGCCGGCAACTGACTGTGCCACGGGCGTTCCGCCCACGATGATGGCCCCGCGGTCGTTGCAGTAGTTTTGCAGGATGGCGCGCTTGTTCCACGCGTTGGCCTGTAATTCGTCGGCGCCGACCACCTGGACATAACTGAGCGCTCCGAAGATCAGGGCGAACATGGCCACTGCGGCGATCCATGAGTTCCGAATAGCATGGTTCACAGGTGATTCACCGCTTCAGTAGGAGCATCGGGCCGCGCGGGGGCGGCATTGCGGGAGGATTGGCCGGCCGGACGGGGAGGCTCGGCGGGGGCCTGCTTTTTCTCGTCCTGTCCGTGCCCGGGCGGCAGCGGCGTGGTGTCCACCGGTCCACGCGCAGTGTGGGAAATCATCAGCAGCAAACCCACGATGATCCAGTTTGCCAGCAAGGACGAACCGCCCGCGGCCAGGAACGGGGTGGTGAGTCCGGTGAGCGGGATAAGGCGGGTGACGCCACCGATCACCACGAAGCACTGCAGGGCGATCGCGAAGGACAGGCCGCACGCCAGAAGCTTTCCAAAGGCGTCCCGCGTGCCCAGGGCCGCACGGAAACCGCGTGTCACCAGCAACAGGTACATCAGGACGATGGCGAAGAGCCCGATCAGGCCAAGTTCCTCGCCGAAGGAGGCGACAATCATGTCGCTGTTGGCGAAGGGAACCAGGTTCGGCCGGCCCTGGCCCAGTCCCGTGCCCACAAGGCCGCCGTTGGCCATGCCGAAGAGACCCTCCACGATCTGAAGGCTGCCGCCGAACTCACGCCCGTACACCTCAGGGGTGAAGGCGTTGATCCAGCCATCGATGCGGAGCGCCACATGGGAGAACACCTTGGCGGCCACGAAGCTGCCGCCAGCCATCAGCAGGACACCGATGATCACCCAGCTGATACGGCTCGTGGCGACGTAGATCATCACCAGGAACAGCCCGAAGAACAGAATGGAAGAGCCAAGGTCCCGCTGGAAGACCAACACACCGATGCTCACCAGCCATGCCGTGATCATGGGCCCCATGTCCTTGAAACGGGGGAACTGCAGGGGGCCGACCTTCCGGCCGGCCAGCAGGATGAGATCGCGGTTGGACGATAGATATCCGGCGAAGAAGATGGCCAAGGTGATTTTGGCGACCTCACCCGGCTGGAACGTCATGGAACCGATCTTTATCCAGACGCTTGCCCCCAGGATTTCTCCGGCAGAGATGCCAGGGACGAGCGGCAGAACCATGAGCACGGCGCTGACGGCCAGTGAAATGTATGTGAAGCGGCGGAGGATCCGGTGGTCCTTGAGGAACCAGATCACCACGATGGCCACTGCCATCGCCACCAGGGTCCACCGGAGCTGATTATTGCCGGTGTCCTCGCCCACGCGGTCCAAGCGGTGAATCATAGCCAGGCCGAGACCGTTCAACGCCACCACGAGGGGAAGTATAACTGGATCGGCATATTTCGCTCTGACGCGGAGCACCACGTGAAACGCCAATGCGGCGGCGGCCAGCAGGCTCGACTGGAACCAGAAGTCGGAGTCGAACGCCTTCTCCTGATCCACTCCAACCAGGGCGTTGGCCCCGATTCCCACTGCGAGGGCAAGGAGCAGCAGCGCAAGCTCAACGTTGCGTCGGGGCTTGGGGGTGTTGTCGATCTGTGTCATTTGGATTCCTCGCAGGTGCCCGCGGATTTGCCGGGCGAAGCGGACGGCTGCGGAGTTCCCGTGGGAGAGGCAGCGGCACTGGGTGCCGGTGGCGCGCCCGACGCCGACGCCGGGGGCGGCGTCGCTCCCGCGGACGGTGTGAGGCATTCGTCAGAGGGGGCTGTGGTGCCGGTGCGTTCGAGGTTCTTGACGATGCGCTGCGCATCGTAGAGGTCGCGGGCCGGGACAGTCTGGCGCACGCGCTGCTGTGAGAACTCGGGGAGGTCTGACATCCGGATGTCTGTCACCGTTTCCAGGGTGGAGAGCTGTATGGGGCCGAGCCGCTGTGACACGCCGTTGTAGATGGCCACGCGCTGATCGTATTCGCCGATGTAGTAGCGCGTCTGGGTCCACGCGTATCCAAGCCACAGACCGATGCCAAGGACCACCAGGATCGCGGCGGCAGTGACCAAGGTGACCCAGCGACGCGGCTTGGCCGCGGCTTTGTACTCATCGGTCTCCTCACGGTCCTGGTTGGATTTGTGGGTGAGGACAGTGGCCGCCCGACGGGCTACTGTGCGCCCGGCAATGGTGGGAATGGAGCCTGATTCGGCTGCCGCCGCTGCCGCACCCACGAGCTCATGCGGACGGGTTGAGAGCTCCTCGCGCAGGACGGCTGCGGACAGATGCTCACCGAGGTGGGGATCAGTGGTGGCCGCCGGTTCACCGTGTCTTGCCGGAGGCGCGGCTGCCTCGCCGTCCGTCGAAGCGGGGGCGGCACCTTCGGCCGTCGCACCCGCCGTGTCCACAGTCGCGGATGCGGCGGGTGTGGGCTTTTCGTCCGCAGCCGTGGCCTTATCCCCGTGGGCAGATGCGTCCGGCTCCACGATTCCGACGGCGGCTGTGCGGACGTCGTCAGGAGTCTGTTCAGCGATTTCAAGCATGACGACCGTGACGTTGTCCGGTGCGCCGGCCTCAAGGGTAAGGTCCACAAGTTTTTCCACGCATTCACGCAGATCCTTGGTTTCGCGGACCGTTCGTTCCACCACATGGCCCGCCACGTAGTTCAGGCCGTCCGAGCAGAGCAGCCATCGTTCGCCAGGCTCCACGTCAAGGGTGGCCAGATCGAGTTCGGGGCTGGCATCGACATCCCCGAGGACCCGCATCAGGACGTTCTTGTGCGGATGGGTTTCCGCCTCCTCGGGGCGCAGGCGCCCCTCGTCAATGAGCCTTTGGACGAACGTGTGGTCGACGCTGATCTGCTTGAATTCGCCGTTGCGCAGCCTGTAGGCCCGGGAGTCGCCGATATGGGCGAAATGAAGCTTCCCTTCGGCCAGGAGCAGGGCCGTAACGGTGGTGCCCATGCCGGCAAGCTTGGGGTTGATGTGGACCAGCTCTGACAGCAGGGAGTTGGCCGTCTGAATTTCATCCGCAAGGACGGTCCCGGCGTCGCCGTCGTAGTCTCCGTGGTCGAGGTGGAGCATGTCCAGCACCGTCGCCGCCGAGGCAACGTCACCGCCCGCATGGCCACCCATTCCGTCGGCAACAACGGCGAGGTGGCGGCCCACATATGCGGAGTCGTCATTCTTGGCGCGGATACGTCCCACGTCGGAGCGTGCGGCATAGCGCAGGATGAGCGGCCGCTTCGAGGCCTCGGCCTTCTCTGCGGGAATCTCGGGCACGGCCACGGCTACGGCCTCAATTCGATGACCGTCTTGCCGATTCTCACGGGGACACCGAGCTCCACCGGCAGTGCCCTGGTGAGCTGCTGATTGGCCAGGTACGTGCCATTAGTCGAGCCGAGATCCTCAATGAACCAGCGGCTACCCTGCGGAAACAGCCTGGCGTGCCGGCCGGAGGCGTAGTCGTCCTCAAGAACGATCGTGGCCTCCTGCGCGCGGCCCAACAGGATGGGGCTGTCTGCGAGGGGGATGCTGTGACCTTTGAGGGGCCCTTCCGTGACCACGAGCTGGTGGGCCTGCTGCCTTACGGGAGCGGGTGCCGCTTCGGCCAGCTCCGGGTGCTTGCGCACTTGGCGGGCGGTGGGGGCGCCAGTGGCTGCCTTGCGTCCGATCATCAAATCCCTACGCATGGCAGAGACAATGCTGAAGATGAGGACCCACAGCAGGATAAGGAATCCAAACCGCAGGGCTGTGATGGTCAGTTCGCTCACGGGCGGCCACCAGTGCCGGAGGGCAGTAGTCGGAAGATGATTTTGGTCCGTCCCATCGTGATGGTGGAGCCGTCGGTCAGATCCACGCTGCCGGCAACCTTGTGTCCGTTGACGTAGCTGCCGTTGGTGGATCCGAGATCGACTGCCTGCGTGATGCCGTCCGTGGTGCGGATTTCAAGGTGGCGGCGGGAAACCCCGGTGTCATCCACCAGGATGTCCGCTTCCGAGGAACGTCCCAGCACGATGGACGGGGCATTCAGGGAGTAACGCTGGCCATCGATGTCCAGGACTGGTTGAAGCCGCACTGGCTGCCTGCTGGGAGCCGCTGGCACATTGTTGCGGGGAGAGGGCTGGGCAGGTGCGCCCGAGGCTTTCTTCTCGGTTTTGGATGTGATTTCAAAGTCGCCGGCACGCACTGCTTCGTCGCGCCGGAAGGAAATCCTGACCGGACCCTGGAGCGTGTAGCCCTGGCTGCGGACGTGGTTGATAACCACGTCGCACAGCTCTTCAGCCAGCGGCGTGCCCCATTCCTGTGCGCGCCGGAAGTCGTCGTCGCTGAGGTGAACATCAAAAACATTGGGGGCCAGGGTGCGGCCGGCGGCGATGGTGACGGCCTTGTGGTCCACCTCCCGCCGCAACCGGCTTGCAATCTCGACAGGTTCCACCTGGGCGCGTGAACCGGTGGAGAAGACACCTCGGACAGCCTTTTCGATGCCGCGCTCGACTTTGTCCAGCAATCCCATGGTCACTCTCCTTTCCTGACGGCTGCGGGCAGCACACGTTTTGGAACTCGGTTCACAACACTTGTCACAACACCCGATACAACACGCATACGAACACGCTCTGGAGCCCGCCGGGCACGGGCACTCCTACATCAGATACTACTGGGCACGGCTGGGAATGACCTTAACGCGCACCGCCGGGGCGGACAGAATAGTTCTCAGCGGACGCGCCACCGGACAACTTTTCCGCGCGCCCGGCGTGGCTGCGAAGATGTCCAAGCGGGGGTGGCGCAAGGCCGTGCGGGGACACCGAAATGGCCCGATTGGTGTTTTGCCGGGATTGTCCGTTATGCTTGATCTCGCTGCTTTTACGAGGTTGCTGGTCCGCGAAATCGGGCTGATTGCACGTGAAAGAAGTTGCGCGCGAGTGGCGGAACGGCAGACGCGCTGGCTTCAGGTGCCAGTGTCCGAAAGGGCGTGGGGGTTCAAATCCCCCCTCGCGCACGCAATTACAAGGAACCCCGGTCTTCGGACCGGGGTTCCTGTGCGTTAACCCTGGTCATGCATCACAGCTGCTTCCTCAACCCGGTGGCGCCCGGCCGAATGAACCCAGGAGGCTCCGGCTCAGTTTCGATGCCCGGCGTCGCCTGTTACCTCCGGAGCGCTCCCAACCCGGAAATGAGGGCCTCCAGGCCCAGGCTGAACGCCACGTCCGCGGGCTTCTCATATCCCTGGTCCGCCAGGCTCCGCACCGCCCCGGTGAAATTTGGGGTGGCTTCGGCCATGCTGCCGGAGTCGAAAATGTCCGCAGGAGCCGTGACGTCATAAGCCGAGCCGAAGATGAACGATTCGAGCGCCACGATTGCGGAGATGATGCGGTCCTGCGGAAAACCGGCCTGCCGGAAGCCGGCACTCACGGCCTCGTACATGGCCAGGGTCTGCGGCGCGTCCGTGACAGGCAGGACGGCGATGACGGGAATTAGTGGCGTGTGTTTGGAGAAGACGTCCCGGTAACTCCAGGCCCACTGGCGCACCGCCTCGTCCCAGGGCTCACTGCTGAATGCCGTGACGTCCACCAGTGCGGTGAGGTGGTCCTCGACCAGGAGCAGTACGTCCCGTTTGGATTCAACATGGTTGTAAAGGGCCGACGGCGCCACGTTTAGCGAGCGTGCCAACGCGGCCATGGTGAGCCCGTCATAGCCACTCTTCCCGATAAGGACCAGAGCCGCTGAGGTAATGACACCCTGATCCAGTACCGCTGCAGCGGGCCTGCCCACCCGGCGTCGCGCAGTCGTCTGGGGCAGCTGGGAATCCGTGGTGGGGCGATCGGCTGCCGGCATCGTCGGCCTTTCTCCTGGCGGGGTCCCCAGCATTATTCCATTTACCTCTTCCGGGACGGGGATGGAACCGCTATAGTCATCCTAAATGAATGGCATTCATTTAGTGGCCCGCATCACTCCAGCGGCCACGGAGAGGACATCATGTTGGAACTTGACCGCGACGTCGTCGTCGTAGGCGCTGGCCCCTCGGGCCTCACGGCGGCACGCGAATTGAAAAAGGCCGGACTCAGCGTCGCCGTGCTGGAGGCGCGGGACCGTGTTGGCGGCCGCACGTGGACGGACACCATAGACGGCGCCATGCTGGAAATCGGCGGCCAGTGGGTCTCGCCGGACCAAACGGCCCTCCTGGAACTCCTGGACGAGCTGGGCCTGGAAACCTACTCCCGCTACCGCGAAGGAGAATCGGTCTACATCGGCGCCGACGGCAAGAAAACGCGCTACAGCGGAGATTCCTTCCCCGTCAGCGACACCACGGCCGCCGAAATGGACAAGCTGATTGGCCTGCTGGACGGGCTGGCGGCGGAAATCGGCCCCGCCGAGCCCTGGGCGCACCCCAGGGCGCGCGAGCTGGACACCGTCTCTTTCCACCACTGGCTCCGTGCCAACTCGCCGGACGAAGAAGCGTGCAACAATATCGGACTGTTCATTGCCGGCGGCATGCTGACCAAGCCCGCGCACGCGTTTTCCGCGCTTCAGGCCGTCCTGATGGCCGTATCGGCCGGTTCCTTCAGCCACCTGACGGATGAAGACTTCATCCTGGACAGGCGGGTTGTCGGCGGGATGCAGCAGGTTTCCCTGCTGCAGGCGCAGCAGCTCGGCGGCGACGTCATACTTAACAGTCCCGTGCGCAGCATCGATTGGGAGGAAAACGCCGACGGCGGCACCCGCGTCAGGGTGATTTCCGACCGCGCAACGGTCAACGCCCGCTACGTGATCATGGCTGTGCCCCCGAACCTGTACTCCCGCGTTTCCTTCAACCCCCCGCTGCCGCGACGCCAGCACCAGATGCACCAGCACCAGTCCCTGGGCCTGGTCATCAAGGTCCATGCCGTCTACGGCACGCCGTTCTGGCGCGAGAACGGCCTCTCGGGCACCTGTTTCGGTGCGGACGCCCTGGTGCAGGAGGTCTACGACAACACCAACCACGGCGATTCCCGCGGGACGCTGGTGGGCTTCGTCTCAGACGAAAAGGCCGACGCCGTGTTCGAGCTGAGCGCGGAGGACCGCCGGAGCGCCATCTTGGAATCCATTGCCGGATTCCTCGGCGAGCAAGCCCTCAAGCCTGAGGTCTATTACGAATCGGACTGGGGTTCCGAGGAATGGACCCGCGGGGCGTATGCCTCCAGCTACGACCTCGGTGGCCTGCATCGCTACGGCAAGGACCAGCACCGGCCCGTGGGGCCCATTTACTGGTCATCCTCCGACCTCGCGGCCGAAGGCTACCAGCACGTGGACGGCGCAGTCCGCATGGGTAAGCGGACAGCGGCCCGCGTGGCCGAACTGGCGCGCGTCTCCGCAGCGGCGTGACCCGCGACTGAACAAAGAACAAGCAACAGTCCATGAACAGCCCCGCAATCGGCCGGACCGAACCGCTCAATGTTCCTGGGCACGACGGTGCCCGGGCACGACGGCCAGCCGCATTTTGGGCGCACTGCCGGTGCCGAGGATTGTGGCGCCAAGCAATCATGAAAGAAACCCGAGCCGGACGGCTCGATCCATTCAACGTCGAATGACCTCTCCGGAAAGACAACCCCATGACAACAGCAACAGAGCCGGCCAAGGCGGCGCATAAAACCTTGAGCGACAAGGGACTGAAGGCCGGATCGGTGGGGCTGATCGGTGCCGTGGTGATTGGCGTGTCCTGCATTGCACCGGCCTACACCCTCACCGCGGCGCTGGGGCCCACCGTGTCCGAGGTGGGGGTCCACCTGCCGGCCATCTTCCTCGTTGGCTTCATCCCCATGCTGCTGGTGGCCCTTGGCTACCGTGAGTTGAACAACGCCATGCCGGACGCCGGGACCTCCTTCACCTGGGCGTCCCGGGCATTCGGGCCGTGGATCGGCTGGATGGGCGGATGGGGACTGATCGCGGCCACCATCATCGTGCTCTCCAACCTCGCGGCCGTCGCCGTCGACTTCTTCTACCTCATGCTGGCCCAAGTGTTTGGCAATCCGGACCTGGCCGAGCTCACCACGAACCTGCCGCTCAACATCGCGACGACCCTCGTGTTCATCACCCTGGCGTGCTGGATTTCCTACCGCGGCATGGAGACCACCAAAACGGTCCAGTACGTGCTCGTGGGGTTCCAACTGCTGGTGCTTGGCTGGTTCGCAGCGGCGGCCTTCAGCCATGTGGCCGACGGAACCGCCTTTGACGCGACCGCCATTGCACCCGACTGGTTCAACCCCTTCGCGGTGGAATCCTTCTCGGCCTTCGCGGCCGGCGTGTCGCTGTCCATCTTCATCTACTGGGGCTGGGACGTCACGCTGACCATGAACGAAGAGACCAGGAACCCCAAGAAGACCCCGGGCCGCGCCGCCACCGTCACCGTGTTGGTCATCGTGATCATTTACATGACCGTCGCGCTGGCCACGCTCTCCTTCGCCGGAATCGGCGACACCGGGCTGGGAGCCGGGAACCCCGAAAACCAGGGCAGTATCTTCGCCGTCCTCGCCGGCCCGGTGATGGGCCCCTTCGCCATCCTGATGTCCCTGGCCATCCTCAGCAGCTCTGCCGCCTCGCTGCAGTCAACGTTCGTCTCCCCGGCCCGCACGCTCCTGTCCATGGGGCACTACAAGGCCCTGCCGCAGAAGTTCGGCAGGATCAGCCCCACGCACAAGTCGCCGAGCTACGCCACGATCGCCTCGGCCGTGGCCGCCGCGGCGTTCTACGTCATCACCCGCACCACCTCCGAGAACGCGTTGTGGGACACCATTACGGCGCTGGGCATGATGATCTGCTTCTACTACGGGATCACGGCCCTGGCCTGCGTGTGGTTCTTCCGCGCCCAGGCCTTCAGCGGGGCACACTCCTTCTTCTTCAAGTTCCTTGCACCGTTGCTGGGGGGCGTCATCCTGCTGGTGATGTTCGTCAAGACCGCCTACGACTCCATGGACCCCGGGTACGGTTCCGGCTCTTCCATCGGCGGACTGGGCTTGGTGTTCATCCTGGGGATGGGCGTGATTCTGCTGGGTGTGGTCCTGATGCTGATCATGTACAAGATCCGGCCCGAATTCTTCAGGGGGCAGGTCCTGTCCCGGGGCATCTGAGCCGAATGTGTGGAACCAGGCGGTCGAAGCGTGGTTCCCCGACGGTCCAGACACCCCCGACGTGGTGCTGCTCCGTGTGGACTCGGACTCGGCCGAATACTGGACCAGCCCCGGCGGGAATGCGGCGACGGTCCTGCAGTGGGTCAAGTCCAAGGTCACGCACAGCCGGATGAGCATGGGTCAACGCGGAACCGTGGAGCTGTAAGCAAGTCTCAGTCGAGGATCTTGAGCCCGGTGGCCCAGTTGAAGGTCTCATAGGCCGGATTGACCTGTAACGCCATGACCAACAACTGGAAGCCCTCGAGCTCGCGGGCGTGGCGCAGGGCGCCGACTTGGAGCGGGCGCAGGCCGGCAGCGGTGACAAATGCTGCCACCTCGTTGCGGGCGCCTTCAAAATCGGAGGCGATAAAAACATCCAACGGCATTCCGCCTGCGGAGCCCGCGGCGAGGGGACCTGCGAAGGTGGTATTGAAGGCCTTGACCACCCGGGCACCGGGGAGGAGCGCCGCTATCTCCTCGGCGGCGGAGGTTCCGGGGCCCACCATGAGCGAATCAAAGGTCTCCATGTTCACCGGGTTGCTGATTTCGATCACGGTCTTGCCGCTGAGCGTGTCGCCAAAATGCGTGGCCACCTCTTTGGCGGGACCAAAGTGCAGGGCAAGGACCACCAGATCTCCGGTTGGACCTTGGCTGAGGCCTCCGGATGAAGTTTCACCGCCCAGTTCGGTGGCCAGTTCGGCGGCACTGTCCGGGGTGCGATTGAGGATCTGAACGGTGCGTCCTGCCGCCACAGCGCGGGTTCCAAGCGCACGGGCCATGCTGCCGGCTCCGATGATGGTGATATCAGTCATGGTTTGGTTCCTCCAGCTCGGCCTGCGCGGTATGTGGGGTGGAAAGTGCGGCGTTCAGGTTCACTCCGGCTGCCCGCTCGGCAGCGGCCAAGGCCCGTTCCAGCCGGGCGACAGCCTGGCCATAGCCAGCGGCGTCACTGCTTTCCTGCAGCCGCGCTGCCAGTTTCATCGCCTTGATGAACGCGGCCGTTTCGGGCTGGGATGGGTCGCTCATCCCAGGAAAATCGATGCAGTAGGCAGGTTCGAGTTCGTACCGCCGCCAGCGCGCCAGAATGCTCCGGTGAACGGCAGCCGCCTTCCGGTGGGCTGCCGCCTCCCGTTGCTGCTCCAGCACGGATTCCTGCCTGCTGACAAGCCGCGGGGCGGCTACGAACGCGCAGGCGCCGGCAACAGATCCCACGGTGGCTACTGCCAGGCCCGCCAGCGGCGAAGCCAAGGCCGGAATAACAATGGCGGGAAGAATAATGACCAGTCCGGCGAAACCGTCCCAGAAGATAGCATCTGTCACTTCCCCGGACGCGCGGATCAGATGCTGCCGGGCGGCGGAGGCGGACACGGCGGCCGCCAGGACCACAACGGCGGCGCAGACGGCCAGCTGAATGGGCCCCATCGGGAAAGACGCTGTAATGGTTGACACCGCTGCACCTCCAACGCAACCGCGTGCATGGTTCCGCTAGTTCTATTGGAGTCCCAGGACGTCCGGCCGTCAATGGTGCTCCATGGGGGCTGCGGTAGCCTAGGCGTCATGCGACTGAAAATGTGCAGCATCCACGTGAAGGATCCCAAGGCTGCCCACGAGTTCTACACGGGAACCTTGGGCTTTCAGACCCTGATGGCCATGCCGGAGTACAACCTGTACATCGTAAAAGACCCTGGCGGCGGGAGCGGCAGCTCAGGTTCCGTGGGCCTGCTGCTGGAACCCAGCGACAACCCGGTGGGTGCGGCTTACATGAACGGACTGCACGACGCCGGCATTCCGGCGATAGTGTTCGGCGTCCCGGATGTGAGGGCGGAGTACAAGCGGCTTGGCGCCCAAGGAGTGATCTTCCAAGCAGAGCCTTCCGAGGGCCCCACTGGGGTCTCGGTTATCCTCGATGACGGCTGCGGGAACTACGTTCAGCTGCACCAGGACTGATGGTTCCAGCCCTGTTCGGCACTTGACGCCTGTCCGGGGAAATTTTTCGATAACCGCCATGCCGATTTCACGCCCCGTTAATCGGGGCGCCGTAGCTTGGTTCCTTAGGCATTTGCGGCGCAGCAATGTGTGCCGCAGGCACTACCGCTGGAAGGGAATCATCATGGCCGATATCGCCGCTGTTTTGGGACGGCTTACGCCGGAAGAACTTGATGAACTCCGGGCTCTGGGCCCCCAAGGACACCTGACCAGAGAGCAGACTGACGCCTTGGACCGCGCAGCGGGCGGTTCCGGCGCGGGCCGCGGCTATTACGTCCCCACTGGCAGTGTCAGCGCCACGGGCGGACCGCACGTTGTGTTGCGCAGCGATGTGTCCGGCTGGCTATTCGGGACAAGCGGTGAGCAAGGCCACCACGAGGGAGTGCCGCGGAGCCGTTAGGCCGCCCGCTCTCCTACCGGTCTATTCAGCCTGCGCGCGCGCTTTCTTGGCGTCCTTTTTTGCGGCCTCCTCCTTGACACGCTGGGCTTCGGCACGCACCGCTGCGTGCGTTGCGCGCTCGGCCACGAGCCAGGCCGGGGGAGCCTGGAGCAGCGCGGTGATTTCCGCCGTCGTCAGCGCTTCCTCAACGCCGCCGCGGGCCAGGCCGCTGATGGAAACGTTCAGCTTCTGCGCCACCACCGGGCGGGGGTGCGGCCCGTTGCGGCGGAGTTCGGCCAGCCACTCCGGGGGGTTGGCCTGCAGCTCGGCGAAATCGGCCCGGGTGATAACCGAATCCTGGAACTCCTGGGGTGTTGCCGGCAGGTAGATACCAAGCTTCTTGGCAACGGTGGCCGGCTTCATGGACTGGGAGTTTGCAGAGGTCATGCTTCAAGGGTATCCGGCGGCCGGCCCGCAGGGCACCACGCGGGCACCGTGCGCCTGTACTGGCGGTACTGTGAACGTGTGTCCGCTGAAGATTTTTCCCCCCAGACCCCCGCCGATTCCACGCCTCACGAACACTCCGGGCCCGCGGGGCGGGTGCTGCGTTTCGCCTACGTGGCCGGCGTGACGCCGGGCAAGTGGATCCGGCGCTGGGAAGAACGCGTGTTGGACATCCCGCTGCAGTCCTTTATGGCAGACGACGGCGCGCAGCTGACGGTCTTGCGCGATGGTACCGCTGACCTGAGCTTCGTGCGCCTGCCCGTTGAACGCGAGGGCCTGAACGTGATTCCCCTCTATGAGGAGCAGCCGGTTGTGGTGGCTCCCAAGGGGCATGAGATCTCGGTGTTCGAAGAAGTGGCCCTGGCGGACCTGTCGACTGAGACTCTCCTTGACGTCCAGGAGCTCGGCGGTCCCGAAATGGCCCTGCACGTGGTGGCCTCCGGCGCGGGCTTGGCGATCCTGCCCATGTCGGTCGCCCGCCACTTCAACGTCAAGGACACCGTGGCGCGCCGTCTTACCGGGGCACCTGTGACGGAGATCGCTCTGGCGTGGCCGAGCGAATCCACTGACGAAGTGATCGAGGAGTTCATCGGCATTGTCCGCGGCCGCACGGCGCAGAGTTCACGGCAGCCCTCCGCCCAGCAGGAGAAGCCGAAGAAGGAACCGAAGCCGGACCGGCGGGGACCAACGGTGAAGAAGCCCAAGGTGGCGCAGCGCTACGCTCCCAACCCTGACAAGGGCCGGGGCAAGGGCTCACGGAAAAAAGGCAAACGGTAGGTCACGGGAGCCAGCCAATCGCGCTACCCCTCGTGGACGGCAGCCTGCTTTTCCTCTGACCGGTCCAGATAGGCGAGCAGGAGATCCCCGGCGCGGTCCAGTTCGCCGGCCTCAAGGGCTGCGCAGATCTCCTCGTTGTCTTTGAGATATCCGCGGTAGAAGTTCGCGTCCACGGTGGCCTTGTGGAAGAAGAGGCGCATCTCGGCCAGTACCTGGGACATGATGGTGTCCAGCCGCCGGCTTTCCGCCAGAGCCACGATGGCTCCGTGGAAGTGCTGGTTCGCATTGCCCAGTCCCTCGTCGTCGTTTGCGGCCGCGGCGAGCTTTCCCTCCTCCACCGCTGCCCGGACCGCCGCCACCCGGTCGGTGCTGCCGCCGCCGCGGATGGCGCTCACCTCGATCACCCGGCGGACAGTGTACACATCGTGGATGTCGGCGGCGTCGAGGCTGGCCACGAAGACCCCCCTGTTGGGGTGGCGGACCACCAGCCGCTCGCCCGCGAGTTCCGCGAATGCCTCGCGGACGGTGTTGCGGGACACGCCAAGGTCTTCGGCGATGGTGGATTCGGTCAGCCGCTCACCAGGCAGGAGCACTCCTTCGGCCAGCTGGAGGCGCAGTTCGTCGGCCACCCTATCCGCCACCGACGGGACCACTACCCGGAGTCGGGCGGCGCCTCGCTGGACGTCCCCCGGGACCCCGGCCGGGGGGTTGGGTCGAGCGCCTGAGATCGTGCCGTTTCCTGCGCGGATACTGCTGCGGACTTCTGCATCGGAACTGGCCATACTTCAGAATTTACACGATCGTCACATCGTTGAATCGAAGGATTGTTGAACAATCCGCAGATTTGGTGCATCCTAGATAGGGAACACCAATGAGACGAGGATCACAAATGGCAACCATCGACCTGAACAGCGACGTCGGAGAGTCCTACGGACGCTGGACTCTCGGCGACGACACGGCGATGTTCCGCTCGGTCTCCAGCGCCAACGTCGCCTGCGGTTTCCACGCCGGGGATCCCACCGTGATCCGCCGCACCTGCCGTGAAGCGGTCCAGGCCGGCGTCATGATTGGGGCCCACGTGGGCTACCGGGACCTCTCCGGCTTTGGCCGACGGTTCATGGACATCGACCCCACCGAACTGGCCGACGACGTCGTCTACCAGATCGGCGCCCTCCAGGCGCTGGCCGCCACAGAGGGCGGCCGGGTCATGTACGTCAAACCGCACGGCGGCCTCTACAACGCGATCGTTTCCCACACCGCGCAGGCGCGTGCCGTCGTTGACGCCGTCAAGTCCATTGACCCGGGGCTGCCGATTCTGGGCCTCCCGGGTTCGGAGGTCCTGCGCCTGGCGGAGGCCGCCGGACTTCGCGCGGTCTCCGAAGCCTTCGCGGACCGGGCCTACAACCCGGACGGCACCCTCGTTTCTCGAACGCTCCCCGGGGCCGTCCTGAAGGATCCGGCCCTCGTGGCCGAGCACGTCCTGCGGATGGCGGCCGATTCCGCTATCCGCACGGTGGATGGCTCCATCCTGAAAATCCGTGCAGAGAGCATCTGCGTCCACGGTGATTCCCCCGGGGCCGTCGCCATGGCGGAAGCCGTGAGGGCCGCACTTCACGACGCCGGCATTACCACCGCAGCCTTCGTTTAGGCCCTGGCAGCGCACCGAAGCCGCTCCCTGCGGAGCATCGATTGGGCATTGGTTCGCCAGCGGTTCGCCACCCACCACCTCATCCACCACCCAGCACAGGCAGCACCCGCACACCTGGAGGAAAACCATGACCACACCGCACCCGGCCACCCCGGCCACTGCCACAAGGAAGCTGCCGCCCGGCGCACTGAAGGCCTACATCGCCAGCCTCACCGGCACGTCGCTCGAATACTACGACTTCGCCATCTACTCCGTGGCCTCGGCCCTGGTCTTCCCCAAGATCTTCTTTCCGGGCAACAACGAATTTGTCGGGCTGTTGCTCTCCTTCTCGGCCTTCGCCGTCGGCTACCTGGCACGGCCGATCGGCGGCATCGTCTTCGGGCGGCTCGGCGACAAGATCGGCCGTAAACACGTTCTCGTGGTCACGCTTATGCTCATCGGCGCCGCCACGGTCCTGATTGGCGCCCTCCCGGACTACTCGGTGATCGGCGTCGCTGCGCCCGTCCTTCTGGTTCTTCTCCGCCTTGCGCAGGGAATCGGCGTGGGCGGAGAATGGGGCGGCGCGGTGCTGCTCTCCAGTGAATTCGGCAGTGCCACCAGGCGAGGGTTCTGGTCCTCCGCGGCCCAGATAGGACCGCCGGCCGGCAACCTGATGGCCAACGGCGTCCTGGCCGTGCTCGCGGCGACCTTGAGCAACGAGGCTTTCGTGTCCTGGGGCTGGCGCGTGGCCTTCCTGGCTTCCGCACTCCTGGTGGTCTTCGGACTCCTGATCCGGCTCAAGCTGGAGGAAACCCCGGTCTTCAAGGCCATCCAGGCACACGGTGAGGCACCGAAGGCCCCCATCAAAGAGGTGTTCACCAAGGAACCCCGCGCTCTCGTGGCCGCCGCCCTCTCCCGTGTGTGCCCCGATGTCCTCTACGCCCTGTTCACGGTCTTCGTCGCGGTCTACGCCACGAAGCAGCTGGGCATGACCGCCGGCAACGTGCTTGGTGCCATCCTGATCGGGTCCGCCTTCCAGTTGGTGCTGATCCCCGCGGCCGGTGCCGTCACGGACCGCTTCAACCGCCGCCTCGTCTACGGCCTCGCCGCAATCGGAACCGCCGTCTACATCCCGCTGTTCTTCCTCATGATTGAGGGCAAGTCGGTGCTGATGCTCACCATCGGCGTCGTGATCGGCCTGGCCTTCCACGCCTTTATGTACGGCCCCCAGGCGGCTTACATCACCGAGCAGTTCCCGGCACGCCTGCGCTACGCAGGCAGCTCGCTGGCCTACACACTCGCCGGCGTGATCGGCGGCGCCGTCGCACCGCTGATCTTCACGGCACTTTACGCCGCCACAGGCAACTGGTACCTGATCGCGGGGTACCTCGGGCTGGCCTCCGTGGTAACCGTCGTCGGCCTGGCCATCGGCCGGAATCCGCAGACCCAGGAAGAAGAGCGGCTTCTGCAGGAAGCCCGCGCCTGAGCGGCACGGACCCTTCCAGGAAACGGTGGCGATGATGGAGACAGCAATGGAAACCCTGGCGGTTGCACAAGGGGAAGTTCGGAAAGTCCGCTCCGTGCGGGCCGTGGGAACCCGCGCGGTACTTGCCGAGCTCTCCGGGACGCAGGACGTGCTGGCCTTGCAGTCCATGCTCCTCGAGAATCCGCTGCCGGGCCAGCAGGACGTCCTGGCCGCGGCTGAGACCGTCCTGGTCAAGGCCGAATCCGCGGCGTCGGCCCGCCGCATCGCTGCCCGGCTGCTGCAGCTCGAGCTCACCGCGCCGGTGCAGCGCGACGGTGAGCTGGTGGTCATCGATACCGTGTACGACGGCGAGGACCTCGCCGAAGTCGGGCGGCTCACCGGCCTCGGAACCGAGGGCGTGATCACCGTTCATTCGGGCCAGGTCTGGACCGTGGCCTTCGCCGGCTTCGCGCCGGGTTTCGGTTACATGGTGGGCGAGAACCAGCAGCTGGAAGTGCCGCGCCGCAGCTCGCCGCGCACCGCCGTCCCCGCGGGCTCCGTGGCGCTGGCCGGCAACTACTCGGCCGTGTACCCGCGCCGTTCCCCGGGCGGCTGGCAGCTGATCGGGCACACCAGCGCCCGGATGTGGGACCTGGGCCGGGATCAGCCCGCCCTGGCCGCCCCGGGCCACCGGGTGCGGTTCCGCCCCGTCCGGGATGCGCTCATGCTGGCAACGGAGTCAGTCGCGGAGCCTGCCGCCGAGGCTGCCCCCGAGGGTGCCGCCGTGGCAGCAGTGAATTCCGGCGGCGCGCCGGCACAGGCCGCCGGGGAGGGTGCCGCCTCCGGGCTCCGGATCGTTTCGCCGGGACTGCAGAGCCTCGTCCAGGACCTCGGCCGGCACGGGCACTCCGGCCTCGGGGTCTCCGCGGCCGGCGCCCTGGACCGGGCCTCGCTGCGCCGGGCCAACCGCCTCGTGGGGAACGCGCCGTCGGCAGCCGCCATCGAGACGGTCGCCGGCGGACTCAAAGTCCGGGCCGCGGGGGACCAGGTTCTCGCCGTCGCCGGCGCGCCGTCGGAACTAAGCATCGACTCGGTGCCGGACAGCGCCGGCGACACTTGGCACCGCACCGTGCCGATGGCCACTCCGTTTGCGCTGCTCGACGGCGAAACCCTCACCCTTGGCGTGCCGCAGAGCGGCTTCCGCGCTTATCTTGCGGTCCGCGGCGGGGTGGACGTGGCCCCGGTGCTGGGCAGCCGCTCCACGGACACCATGTCCGGGATCGGCCCCGCGCCCCTGGCGGCCGGGCAGGTCCTTGCCGCAGGCGGAGAGGCCGAGTCCGGCGTCGTGGGGCATCCCGAACTGCAGCCGGAGTACCCGGGTGCAGGGGTCACGGTGCTTGACGTCGTTCCCGGCCCACGCGCGGACTGGTTCGATCAGGCGGCGCTGGAGGCCTTCGCCGCCCAGGATTGGTCCGTGCTGCCGCAGTCCAACCGCGTGGGCATGCGGCTGGAGGGGACTCCGCTGCAGCGCACCCGCCAGGGCGAACTGCCCAGCGAGGGCACTGTGGCCGGCGCCCTGCAGGTTCCGCCGGAGGGCCTGCCGGTGCTCTTCCTGGCCGACCACCCGATCACCGGCGGCTACCCGGTGATAGCCGTGGTGGTCGACTCCCAGCTGGACCTCGCCGCTCAGGTGCCCATCGGCGGCAAGATCCGCTTCCGCTGGGCCGAAGCCGAAATAGACACGCCCGCCACCCACGAACACGCCACCACCGAAGAAGAAGTGAGTAACTGATGCGCAAGGTCCTGATCGCCAACCGTGGGGAAATCGCGGTCCGGATTGCCCGGGCCTGCGACGATGCGCAGCTGGCGTCCGTAGCCGTGTACGCGGACATCGACGCCGATGCCCTGCACGTCTCCGCCGCCGATGTTGCGTTCAGCCTCAACGGCAACTCGCCCGCGGACACGTACCTGAACATCCCCAAGCTCCTTGCCGTGGCGGCCGAGTCCGGAGCCGACGCCGTCCACCCCGGCTACGGCTTCCTCTCCGAGAACGCCGACTTCGCCCAGGCTGTCCTGGACGCCGGGCTCATCTGGATCGGCCCGAGCCCGGACGCCATCCGCCTGCTCGGCAACAAAATCACCGCCCGTGACGCCGCCGTCAGGGCCGGGGCGCCGTTGGTCGCCGGCAGCGACGGCCCCGTGGACACCGCTGCCGACGCCCGGGCCTTCGCCGAACAGCACGGCCTGCCCATCGCCATCAAGGCCGCTTTCGGCGGCGGCGGCCGCGGCATGAAGGTGGTCCGGGTCCTGGACGAGGTGGAGGAGGCGTTTGACTCCGCCGTTCGGGAAGCTGTTGCGGCCTTCGGACGGGGCGAGTGCTTCGTGGAGCGCTACCTGGACCGGCCGCGCCACGTCGAGGCGCAGGTCCTGGCTGACGCGCACGGCAACGTCGTCGTCGTCGGAACCCGCGACTGCTCGCTGCAGCGCCGGCATCAGAAGCTCCTCGAGGAGGCGCCCGCACCGTTCCTGAGCGAGCAACAGACCAGGATGATCTACGACGCCGCCAAGGCCGTCTGCCGCGAGGCCGGCTACTCCGGTGCCGGCACGGTGGAATTCCTGGTCGCGGAGGACGGCACCGTCGCGTTCCTCGAGGTCAACACGCGCCTCCAGGTGGAGCACCCCATCACCGAGGAAACCACGGGCGTCGACCTCGTCCAGGAGCAGTTCCGGATCGCCGCCGGCCAGCCGTTGCGCCTGACCGAGGACCCGGCGCCGAGTGGGCACGCTTTCGAATTCCGGCTCAACGCCGAGGACGTCGGCCGAGGGTTCCTGCCCTCTCCCGGCACCATCGGCGAGTTCGTTGGCCCCACCGGCCCGGGCGTCCGGCTGGACACCGGTGTCCGGTCCGGCTCCTTCGTGGCGCCGCAGTTCGACTCCCTGCTCGCCAAGCTGATCGTCACGGGCGCGGACCGCCAGCAGGCCCTGCGCCGAGCCCGCCGTGCCCTCGCCGAAATGCGCATCACCGGGGTGGCCACCGTGCTGCCGTTCCACCGGGCCGTGCTGGAATCACCGGACTTCACCTCCGAGGCCGGGCTGGGCATCCATACCAGATGGATCGAGACCGACTTCGCGGACAGTACGTCGATCTCAGCCGACCCCGATTACAGCGCCACCGCCCCCGACGGCGAACGCCGCACCATCACCGTTGAGGTGGACGGCCGCCGCTTGGCAGTTGGACTGCCGGCCGATCTGCTGGACGGCTGGGCCCGCTCCCACCGGACGCACTCTGGCGGGGCATTGCCGGCCGGAGGGCCTGTTGAGGGAGCGTTCGACGGCGGTGCTACCGCCGCTGATCCCGGCGAGCTGCGGGCCGACATGGCCGGTACGGTGGTGAAGTGGCTGGTCGAGCCGGGCGCCGAAGTGGCGGCGGGGGATCCCGTCGTCGTCCTCGAAGCGATGAAGATGGAAACGCAAGTTGCCGCCCATCGCGCCGGCATTTTGTCCGGGGTCCGGTCGGAAGCCGGCGGAATCGTCAGCGCCGGGGCGGTGCTGGCGCTGATCGGCTAGCCGGCGCGCAGGCAACCTCCGAAGCCGGCCAGACCATATCGCCGCTGTTTTGATCCGCGTAGTCTCAGGCTGTGGATATTGTCGAATTCCTGTCCGCACGGATCGCGGAAGATGAGGCGGTGGCGAAAAGGCTCCTGCAGGACCGGACGGTCTCCGAATCCGGGAAATGGTACGAATGGCGCCTGCTGCGCGAGTGCCAGGCGAAACGAACGCTGATTGGCATTATCGAAGCCGCGCGGCAGGCGGCGCTGGCAACCATGGTCAGCAACCCGTCCGGGTCCACTCAGTGGATTCCCGAAGCCATTGAGTGGACCACTTTGTCCTTGAATGCGCTGGCGCTGCCTTACTCGGACCATCCCGACTTCCGGGAGGAGTGGCGTTAGCCCGCGCCTGGGCCCTTTGGGTCTTTCCAAATACTCCGGGAGGGCGCATCGTGTGTAGATGAATGGACCGTCACCGGCCAGCAATCTGCCGGGCGCGGTTGGCCGACGGGGGTGAACCGATGACCGGATGGAACGCGGATACGGGCGCAGGTCCGCTCGGTGAGGGCGCGGTCACCGTGGTGGACGGTTCCTCCTTCTGTATTTCTTCGGCCAATGGCGACATGCATCCCGAGCGTCCGCACGGAGTCTTCTTCGAGGACACACGGTTTATCTCCCGCTGGAACCTCCTGGTCAACGACGGGCCGGTGGAGCCCCTTTCATCAAGGGTCCATGAGCCGTTCAGGGCGCTCTTTGTGGGCCGTGCCAAACGTTCGGACGGCCGCGCGGACAGTCCCTTGGTGGTGGAACGGGAACGCGTTGTCGGGGCCGGAATCCGCGAGGACATCACTGTCCGGAACTACTCGCGCGAACCCGCCGTGTGCAGCATCGGCCTCACGGTGGAAACGGACTTCGCGGACCTTTTCGAAGTGAAGGACGGCCGCGCACGCATTACCGGCCAGCAGTCAAGGACAACGGGACCCGGATCGTTGACCATCGAGTCAACGGGGAAGGGCGCACCCCGGCGTGTGACCGTCCGTGCCCCGGACGCCAGCTTCAGTCAGGACGAACTCCGGTACATGGTGGTGATCCCGCCGCGCTCCAGCTGGAGCCGGCGGATTGTTGTGACTCCGGGATTTGACGCCGGGGAGTCAGCCGATCCGTTCTCCCGTGAAGTCTCGGCCGCATCCACCGCGGCCGCCAAGCGTTACCAGGAATGGAGCGAGTTCACTCCGGTCCTCCACGTGGAGGACGAGGGGACGGAGCGAATCCTGGGCCGCAGCCGCGATGACTTGGGATCGCTGAGGATCTTCGATCCGAAGCATCCGGGCCGGGCCGTGCTGGCCGCCGGCACCCCGTGGTTCATGGCGTTGTTTGGCCGGGACGCGCTGCTCACCTCCTACATGACGATGCTGGTGGATCCCTCGCTCGCGTTAGGCACATTGCGGACCCTTGCGGAACTGCAGGGAACCACGGTGAACCCCCTCACCGAAGAAGAGCCGGGCCGCATCCCTCACGAAGTCCGCCACGGTGCAACCATGCGCCTGGCGCTCAGTGGCGGGAACGCCTACTACGGAACAGCGGACGCCACACCCCTGTTCGTGACGCTGCTGGGCGAAGTAAGCCGCTGGGGACTGGGAACCGACATCCTGAGGTCGTTGTTGCCCAATGCCGACCGCGCGCTGGACTGGATCACGCAGTTTGGGGACCGCGACGGGGACGGTTTTGTGGAGTACGCCCGCGCCACGGACCGTGGGCTGATCAATCAGGGTTGGAAGGACTCGTGGGACGGTATCAACTTTGCCGACGGCGGACTGGCCGAGGCGCCAATCGCCCTGTGCGAAGTGCAGGGGTACGTCTACAGCGCCTTCATCAGCCGCGCGGTGCTTGCCCTCGACACGGGTGACCCGGAACTGGCCGAGCACTGGCGGAAACGCGCAGCCACCCTCAAAAAGCGATTCAACGAGCTGTTCTGGCTCCCCGACCGCGGGTACTACGCCGTGGCGCTGGACCGCCATAAACGGCCGGTGGACGCCTGCACCTCCAACATGGGGCACTGCCTTTGGAGCGGAATCGTCGACGACGAGAAGGCTCCCCTCGTGGCGGAGCGCCTGATGTCCCAGGAAATGTTCAGTGGGTGGGGCATCCGCACGCTGGCATCGGACATGGGCGCGTTCAACCCGGTGAGCTACCATAACGGCTCAGTTTGGCCGCACGACAATGCTCTTATTGCCGCAGGGCTGATGCGGCACGGGTTTGTGAAGGAAGCCCAACGGGTTGCGTCGGCGATGCTGGAAGCGGCGGACTACTTTGACGGCCGGCTGCCGGAACTGTTTTGCGGCTTCGACCGCAGGGCGTACGCCCAGCCGGTGCCGTACCCCACGGCTTGCTCGCCGCAAGCGTGGGCAGCCGGCACCCCTGTGTTGCTGATGCGCATCCTGCTGCGCCTGGATCCGTACCTGACCACGAACGATGTCTGGCTTGCACCCGTCTTCCCCAAAGATTTTGGCGACTTCGAGGCCCACAACGTGCCAATTGGCACGTCCCACGTGTCAATACGTGTTTCGCGGGGCGAGGTGACCATTGAGGGACTACCGCCGGGGATCAGGCTCCACAGGGAAGCCCGGTCCCCTTTGGCGGACATCATCAACCATGCGGGCAGCGGACCCAGGGCCGATACCGGGATCGCGTCAGAGTAAACCTCTCACCGTGAGGCGTACTCAACCAGACCGATGAGGTTATTTTCACTGTCCTTGAAAAATGCTCCCCGGCCGCCGTCCATTTCGGCGACTCCCTCCACGGTCTTGAACCCGGGAAGGTCGTAATCCTCGAAAACCACGCCTGCCTCCCTCAGGGCCGTCATTTCCGCTGCGAGGTCCTGGACCGTGAACCCCATCTGGGTGTGTCCGCCGCGGTCCGGGTTGGGAGTGGGGTAGAGGAAGAAACCCGAACCCCCGCCGGTTTCATAGGTGGCACCTCCGGGGTTTTCCTCCGCGGGAGCGAGGCCCAGTTTCTCCTGATACCACTGTTTCGCCCGCGCAAAATCGGTGGCGGGAAGGGTGGCGTATACCTTGGATTGGCCCAACATTTTTTGCCTCCATAATTGAAGGATCCGGCCGACTGGCCTACGGGGAATTTTAGTCCGAGCTTAAACCCCCGTACAGTTCACCGAACTTTCGTCCGAAAAATAAAAATGTCGGACAAGTCAGACCGGTCTGTCTGGTCATGGGCATAAAATAGGGCGATGACACCCGACGCGCGCCCCACGGAAGCATCAACCCACGGCGTTTCCCAGGGACTACCACCGGCGGTCCGGATCTTTATTCTGGAAAGCAATGAACTGGTGCGTTCAAGCCTGCACGAATCCCTTGAGCACGACGGCTTCGACGTCGTCGGCTCGTCGGCCACTGCCGAGGATATGGTCAGCAGGATAGCCGCCCTGAACGTCGACGTCGCGCTGTTGAGTGCTGGCGCCGACAGCAGCCACGGGGCGCACGTGTGCCACGGAGTCCGCTCCGCTGATCCCTCGGTCAAGTGCATCATCCTGGAAACTTTCGAGGACGCAGGGGCGCGGCGCGAGGCGGAGTTGGCCGGAGCCTCGGGATTTGTCCTGAAGCGACTTCGGGGGATGGGGCTGGTTCCCACCATCCTGAGCGTTCTCGAGAACGGCGCATAGAAGCCGCATACTGGCAGCCCGCGGGGGCTCTCAGTAAGCTGCCGCCTCCTGTTGGACCTCATCTCTGGCAACGCCCGGCAAGCGGGTGCCGCGCAGAACCGTCCCGAGCAACACGCGGGCGGCGCCGAGCAGGGTGTGCACTTCAGGGCAGGAAAGTTCATAGAACAATCGGCCATCCCGGCGCGACGGCAGGATCAGCCGCTGCCGGCGCAGTACGCCCAGGTGCTGGGACAAATTCGAGGGCTCCAAGCCGGTGCCGCTGCGCAGTTCACTGACGGCCACAGGCCCGTTGGCTAGCATTTCCAGGAGTTGGATCCGCGTGGGATGGCCCATGGACTTGAAGAGTTCGGCCTTCATATCGGTCAGGACAAGGCCCGCCGGCAACGCTTCCTTCATCCGGCTTCCTTCCGTCGCCAACGCCGAGCACAACGCGGACGCACGGTTCTCCGAGGGAGCCGCGGTGAGCCGCACTACAGACAGAAAGGTCTGTCTCGCCACATTGGAGAACCGCGCGGGATCCATCTACATCCTAGCGCCAGGGGCTCCCGCAGCGGGGCTTTGTTTTCGAAACGTGGGCGCCCCTTGCGCGCGGCGGGGAACGTAGTTCAGACTTTCATGAATTCATCAATTCGACCCAGCTGTGCACCGGCGGTTGGCAACGCTTGGATGGACTCAGGCGGACTCCCGGCCACGACGGCGTTACCGGGAGCAGGCTGATCCAGGTTTTAGGAGGACCCCATGGCTGGCAGGTTAGAACTATTTCTGGACCTCGGCGCAGCTGGGACCGGGCTCCGTCCGTGCTGAACCGAAGCCCGGGGGGCGTGGCCCATGCCAGCGCCACGTCAGCCGATTGGCTGACGGGGACGTTCCGTTATGACGCGATCTCACGCAAGCTCGACTGGTCCGAGGAACTCTACGTCCTTCACGGTTACGGCCGCGGCGACGTTGTGCCCACCATCGACCTGCTCATGGCGCACATACATCCGGACGACCGGAGGCATGCCCGGGAGACCTTTTCCGAGATTCTCAGAGTGGGCGGATGGTTCTGCGACTATCACCGGATCCTCGACGGCCGGCGTCGCGAGCATCGGGTCTTGACCGTTGGCGCCGGGGTATTTGACGACCGCGGGAGGCTGTGCCGAATCGAGGGCTTGATGATCGACCTGACTCGGCTGTTGCGGAAAGAAACGGAACGGGTGGCCCGCGCGGCCGTGGCTGGAGCCAACGCGACCCGCGGCACCATAGAACAAGCCAAGGGTATCCTGATGGGCGCGCTGCGCATTGGTTCTGAGGAGGCCTTCCAACTGCTGGTCGCCCACAGCCAGCATGCCAATATCAGGCTGGCGGACACGGCGGCGGACATGGTGCGCCTGGCCAGCGATGTCCAGGAGCCCGCGCTCCTGGAGGGATTCATCAAGGCACTGCGTAGTAGCGCGGCGAGTCGTCGATCACGCGCGGCGACGGCTCATCAGCACTGACGCGGGCGCCAGTGCCAAACGTACAAGTAAGTCCGCCCGTACAGGTTTCAGCCAAAAGGCGCATGTAAAATTCGAAATTACAATGACTGCCAACGACGACACTATTGCCAAGCTCTTGCCAGCCCAGGCTTTGACCGGCCGCGAAGACCCTGTGGACCGGATTCTGGCCACCGCCTACGAGTTGTTCTCACGCCGGGGCATACGCGACGTCGGGACAAATGAACTGATCGCCAGTTCCGGGGTGGCGAAGGCAACGTTCTACCGTCACTTCCCGTCAAAGGACGCACTTGTCCTCGCCTTCCTCGCGCTGCGTGACCAGGTCTGGACCGTGGACCTTATAGTCACCGAAGCCAGACGGCGCGGCCGCACCGCCGAGGAGCGGTTGCTGGCAATTTTCGACGTGTTCGGCGACTGGTTCCAACGCCCTGATTTCGAGGCGTGCACGTTTATCAACGTGCTGCTCGAAATGGGACCCGAGCATCCGCTCGGAAGAGCCAGCATCGGTTACCTTGGCAGGATCAGGGGACACATCCAGGCCCTGGCTGAAGAGGCCGGGCTGAAAGACACCGAGGACTTCGCCCGCTCCTGGCACATCTTGATGAAGGGCTCGATCATCTCGGCCACCGAGGGCGACTTCCTGGCTTCCCGGCGCGCCCAGGAGATGGCCGGCTGGCTGATCGAACACCACCGCCACTGAGCGGCACGGTCCCCGGTTCCCGATAGAGTTCAGGAAACCGGGGTCCAGGCATGCCGGGGCAACTACGACTCATTCGGGGAGTTTTCAGTGAGGTACGGAACCAAGCCCACCATCCGCGAGGTGGCGGACCAGGCGGGTGTATCACTGACCACCGTGTCCTATGTGCTTTCCGGAAGGCATGGCGGCACCACACGCATCAGCCAGCCCACCCAGGACCGGGTACGCACCGCGGCCGAGAAGTTGGGCTACGTTGCGAACCAGGCCGCCCGCGGCATGCGGCGCGGCAGGACGGACCTGGTGGCTGTGGCCATCGGCGATCTGGAATCCGACAGGGACCGGGCGGTGGCCACTGCGGCGGCGCGCATTCTTCCGCAGCACGGCTACCAAGCCGTCATACTGCTGGGGGACTCGTGGCGGCGGTTTATGCTCTCCGGCGGTGCCGACGGCGTGATTCTTGCCTCCGTCGCGGCAGGCGCAGCGGACGACGCGACCATTTTGGAGCTTGCCAGGCGCGGAGTGGCCCACGTGAAGGTCACCGCGCTTGAGCCGTCCGCGGGCCTGTCCGCCGGGTCCGAAGAGCCTGATGTGGAGAGCGTCGTTGCCACGCTGGTGCACCGGCTGGCAACCGGAGCACCAGGCGGGATCGGGGACCCCGGGGCTGCCCCGCCGCCTGATTCCTAGGCGTCGCGCAAGGGACGCCGGGCCAGCCACGCGGCCACGATTGCTCCTGAGATGTTGTGCCACAGGGAGAACACGGCGGACGGAAGCGCTGCGAGCGGAGTGAAATGGGCCGTGGCAAGCGTCGCGGCCAGGCCCGAGTTTTGCATGCCGACTTCGAATGCCAGCGCCCTGCGGGCCTTGTCGTCCAGCCGGCCCAGTTTGCCGGCGAGGTATCCGAGCCCCAAGCCAAAGCCGTTATGCAGCACCACGGCGAGGAACACGATGCCGCCCGCCGCCACGATCTTGCTCGCGCTGCCGGCCACCACAATGGCCACAATCAGCGAAATGACGACGGCGGATGCCCACGGCAGCGCCGGGAGCACCTTTGCCACGAGCTTCTTGAGGAACAGGCGCGCCAGCAGGCCGGCGATCACCGGCAGGAGGACTGTCTTGACGATATCCAGGACCATGGCGCCGGCGTCGATGTTCAGGAAGGACCCGGCGAGGAAGAGAACCAGCAGCGGAGTGACGATCGGCGCGATCAATGTCGAGACTGAGGCGACAGCGACGGACAGGGCAACATCGCCCTTGGCCAGGAAAGCCATCACGTTCGACGCCGTGCCGGACGGGGCGCAGCCCACCAGGATCAGGCCCACCGCAAGTTCCGGTGGCAGCTGAAGGGCAACGGCAATCAGCCAGCCGGCGCCGGGCATGATGACGTAGTGTGCCACGATTCCCAGCACCACCGCCCAGGGACGCTTGACCACCGAGGCGAAATCCGGCGGAGTGAGCGTCAAGCCCATGCAGAACATGATGATGCCCAGCAGGTACGGCACGCTGGGTGCCATGGGCTTGAAGGCGCCCGGCAGCAGGAATCCCGCAACCCCGGCCGCCACCACCAGAATCGGGAAGACAGTCACCGCGATTCGAGCGATCTTCGCCTCGGCCGCCAAGGCCGGATTCAGCTGGGCGGCGGTGGCGTCAGGGCCGGCCGCGGAGCGTTCAGTATCTTCTTCGGTGGGTTTAGTTGCCTCAAGCATCCGATAATGCTCACATCAGAATGCCTGATAGGCCAATTCATGAACAGACGTCTGACATTTGTTTCGCGACCCCCGGGTTCCGGGCAGCTTAGGGTTCCCGGTGGAGGGTGGTTGATCTATGGCTCTCGGGGCAGCGGGGCCCGGGCCTTGGTGATTTCGCGGGCAGGGTTGCCGCCGAAGCGCCGGTTGTCCGGAACGTCCTCGCCCTTCATCACGAACGAGTCGGTCTCGATCACGGCGCCATCGCCCACGGTGACTCCGTAGTGGATGGTGGCGTTGGTGCCCACTGTGCAGCGTGCCCCAACCTTGATGAAGTCCGATTTGAACGTGCCCTCCTCCAGGGAATGGCATTGAAGGCAACTGCCCGTGTTCAGCGTGCAGTCGTCGCCGATGGTGATGAGGGTCTTCTCCGGCATGGCGCAACCGTCGTCGAAAACGCGCTTGCCGATCCGGACACCCAGCAGACGCCAGATCAGGGGCTTGAACGGCGTGCCGTTGAAGAGTTCAATCGCCGCGCCCGCGCTGAGCTTCCAGAAACGCTCGTGCCACCAGAAGTACGGCTCGTAAATGGAACAGTACTGCGGACGAAGGTCACGGAAACCGGCTCCGGCGCGCTCAACCACGCCAAAATAGAGCACGCTGAACACCACACTGGCCACCACGGCTACGGCCATGGCCGCCGCGCCGAACGTAGGCTCGAAGGTTCCCGCAACCGTAAAGAGGACGTTCATCCAGAAGAGGTAGGCCCAGCGCACCAGAAGGAACAAGCCTATGGTGACCGTGTTGTGCCTGGTCATGGCTCCCAGCCGGCGGCGGAACTCATCGCCGGTCTTCATGTAGTCGAATTGGGTGTCGCGCTGCACATAGCGGGGAATCTCGAACGGCGGCGAACCAAGCAGGCCGACGTTTTCCCGGAGCGGTCCGTCGACGGGAATCATCACCTTGGTGGCCAGCAGGCAGTTATCACCCGTTCTGGCCCCCGTGGGGAAATACACGTCGTTTCCCACATAGTTGTTGGCGCCGATGGCGGCCCGGGACAGCCGGAAGGACGTGTTCGAGACGTCGGTGTTGATCAAGGACAGGCCGTCGGAAACCATGGTTCCGCTTCCTACCGTGCTCAGGAACGGGGTGTCGTGCTTGACCTCGACCCCGAAGTTCGAGCCCGTCTGCTGGACCTTGCCGAGGTCGTACCCGAGCGCCTGGAGGTAGTAGACAATGTACGGGCTGTCGCCAAAGAGATACTTGAAGAATTTCTGGTTCGAATAGCGGCTGATTGTCCGGAAGGCCGAGTAATGGATGCCGTAGAGCGGATACAGCCTGTCCGGCTTGAGGATGATATTCACCACCCGGGGAACGGTGAAGACGATGATCAGGCCGCCCACAATCGGAACGAAGAGCAGTACCAGAGCGGCGACCAGTTCATTCTGGTAGTACGTCCATCCGCTCAGGACGTCGTGGTCAGCGAGCACGTAGTTGAAGACCACCCCGCCCAATCCGAGCACCAGGGGAAGTGAGACGAATAGCAGCGTGGCTATCTGCATGGTGCAGTAGGCGATCGGACGCAGCCTGCCGCAGTCCGGTGCGTCGATTCTCAGGTAGTTCGTTGTTGTGGGTTGCGCCGGCGTTCCGTGCCAGTGCTGGCCGTCCGGTATGGCCTGCGAGGACTGGAGGCAGGAGGAGTGTCCCAGCTGGGCGCCGTCGCCCATGGTGGTCTCGATGTCGATGACCGTTGCCTCCCCGATAAAGGCGTTCCGGCCGATGGTGATTCGGCCGGTCTGGATAAGGCCTCCTTGCGCCCGGTAGCCGGAGTAAACGGAGTCCTTGCGAATGACCGTTCCGTCGCCGATGGTGAGGAGGTCCGTGCAGATGGGCGCTGCCCGGGAAAGGATGGCCACGTTGCGTCCGATCTTGGCCCCCAGCGCCCTGAGGTACATAACGTAGAGCGGCGAACCGGTGAGCAACGCCAGCGGGCTGAATCGTAGCAGCATCCGTACCGTCCAGAAGCGGAAATACGCCAGGCTCCAGATGGGTATCTGTTGCCGCTTCCAGCGCCCGATGAGCAGCCATTTTGCCAGCAGCGGCACCAGGCACATCCCCAGGAAAACGGAACCGCCCAGCACCATCGCGCGCACGTAAATCTCCAGCAGGCCGTCGCCCTTGGCCACCCAGCCATAGCCGGAAATGATGGCCAGTGCATCCAGATAGGCATAGCCCACCAACACCACCGCCTGCAGCAGTCCGCACAGCACGTACTGGCCCGTGCGGGCGCGCGCCGCAGGTTCAACGGATACCGCGGGGGAACTCTGTCCCTCTCCCGCTTCCTCCACTCCCGCTTCGGCTGCACGGTCGGCGAGAACCGCGGCCAGGCTTCTGACGGTGGGTTGCAGATAGACATCCTGCATGGCAATGGAAGGCAGGTCTCCCCGTTTCCTGACCCGGGCACAGAAGTGTGCCAGCAGCAACGAGTTGGCGCCAAGATCGTTGAAGAAGTTGGCCTCGGCCGACACCGACTTCATGCCGATGGCCTCGCCCAGTTCAGTGGCGATGATTTGTTCCATCTCGTTGGCAGGGGCCGCGTACTCCTGGGCGGAGGTGGCCGCCCTGTCGCCACTGGGAGGCTGCAGGCTCTTCCGGTCAGTCTTGCCGCTCGGGAGCATGGGGACCACGTCCAGCCGCTCCAGATACGCCGGAACCATATAGCCCGGCAGCCGCTCGCGCAGCCAGTCGCGGATGACCCCCGGGTCCATCTCGCCGGCATCTGTGCGCAGGCTGTAGTAGGCCACAAGTTCCACCAGCCCGGCCACGGGTTCGAAGGTGTTGACCACAGCCTGTGCCACCCCCGGCACCTGCAACAGGACGGACTCGATCTCGGCCAGTTCGATCCGGTATCCACGGATCTTGACCTGGGTGTCGATGCGGCCGTGGTACTCGATCTCTCCCTCTTTGTTGATGCGGCCAAGGTCGCCGGTGCGGTAGATCCGGCCGCGGGGGTTGTTCGGGAGGCCCAGGAAGTCCGGGACAAACGCCCGCTCGGTAAGGTCCTGGCGATTCACGTAGCCCCGGGCCAAGCCGATGCCCGCCAGCCCGATTTCGCCCATTTCGCCGGGCGGAAGGGCCTTGGCCTGGAGCGGGTCGAGGATGACGGCGGAGTAGCTTGGCAGCGGCACGCCGAGGGTGACCGGACGCTCCGGGTCCAGGGCAGTCCAGGTGGCCGTTACGGTGGCTTCGGTGGGCCCATATACGTTGAGGAACCGCCTCCCGGCCCGGTGCCAGCGCCGGACGAGGTCGTCCGGGCAGGCTTCGCCCGAGACCAACAGGAACCTCAGCCCGGGGAGGTCCTCGTCAATGGTTGCCAACAGCGTGGGCACGCAGCATAACGCGCTGATCCGCCTGTCCCTCACATAGTCGGCGAGATCGGCACCGAGCAAAGTGGAACCCGACGGTTTGGGCACCAGGGTGGCGCCTGCCATCCACGGGACCCAGATTTCCTCCATGGAGAAGTCGAAGGCAATGGTCAGCCCCTGGTAAACCCGGTCCGCGGGCACGTAGCCGTATACCTCCGCGGCAACCCGGACGAAGTTGCAGATGCTGGCGTGTTCAATGGCCACGCCCTTGGGCCGGCCGGTGGAGCCCGAGGTGTAGATGATGTAGGCCAGCTCGTCCACCGGAGCGCCCTTCTCCGCATCCGTCAGGCGCGAGTCATCCAGCGTGGTCACCACCAGTTCCTGCTCGTCGAGAGAGAGGCTCGGCGCTGCGACTTCGGGCAGCCGATCCACCAAATGCGAGAGCGAGAGCACCAGCCGCACGCCGGCGTCGTCGATGATGTACGAGAGCCTCTCGGCCGGGAAGCCGGGATCCAGCGGAACGTAGGCCGCGCGGATTTTGAGCACGGCGAGCATGCCCAGGTAGGCGTAGAGAGCGTTGTCGAACAGCAGTGCAATCCGGTCGCCGGGGCCTGCCCCGGAGGCCACCAGGTGCCGGGCCAGCTGGTTTGCGCGAGCGTCCAGCTGGTCGTAGGTGAGCACCCTGTCCCCGGCGTCCACCGCGATGTGGCCCGCTTCTCCTTCGGCGCGAAGCCGGTCGCACCGGTCCTCGAACAGCTCGTCCAGCCGTTCGCCCGGCCGCCAGCGGATGCCTTGGTCCGGCTCGGCGGCGGGCAGCGCCTGCGTGGGCTCGGGTCCGTGACGAGTGGCGGAATGGTGCGGTGAATGGTTCCGCCCTCGGGACCTGTTCAGCACCGCTGCTGCGGCCACGTGTTTACCCATTTAGCTTCTCCTGTCATGCTCCGGGAAGCGGTTCCTGCGGTACGCCCAAGGGGGCGGGCAGCCAGCCGACGGCTTGAACGGCCGCGTGCCTGAGGCGTGTGGTTTAGGGGGCCGGCGGCCTGGATCGCGGGCGCTCGGCCGCTGTGCCCGGATGTCCAGCAGACGCCGGGCGCGATTCCTTCAGCTCAGATTTGACGGGTTGAACCATTGGTCTGCCCCTTAGCGTTTCCTGTGCCATCGCTTGTGGTGCCGCGTTCTCCCGATAATACGCGCCGGTTGGAAAGGCCGCACCGGTTACCGGAGCGTAAATTCGACCGGACGTTACCAAGCGCCCGGCCGTCCCGGTCTCCTAAGCGTTCGCCTGGCGGTAGCGCTCGATTTGTTTCAGCCTCCGCAGGAGGCTGTCGCGCCGGGGGTGGGGTAGGACGTCGGGCGCTTCGGCGGTGAGCTCAATGTGGGCGGTGCCGTACTGCCACAGCAACAGGTCATCCAGCAGGCGGTCCGGGCCAGGGGAGTACCGGTGGTCCAAGGCTTTGCGAACCTCGGTGATGCGGTTCGCGCTGAGCAGCCCCGCCAGCTGCACGGTCTGGTTCAGGCCGTGCGCCGCCATAAGTTCAGCGGCCCAGCCCCAATCGTCATCGACCTTCCGGTCCACGTGCGGGAGCAGCGTCCGCCACACATCCCGGATCCGGTTGGGCGTGAGCTGCGCCGCGCCCTCGCCATCCATGTCCCAGTAACTGCGGACTTCCTCGTAACGGTCGTGCAGGTCCGAGAAGGCACTTTCCACTGTTTCCAACATGGCCGCCGTGGCGGTGAACTGGCGGTCGAAGTGCGGCGTCCAGGCGCGGGGATCCTCGGCCTTGAAGCGGATGTCGTGTTCGATCTCGCTCCAGGCGTGGGCAAACACGGTGCGGATCTGGCATTCGAAGAAGTAGCTGCCGTTGGGCTGCGCCTCGGGGTTGAAGACCTGCTGGTAGTCCTTGACGGCGGCGTTCTGGATGGTCCGCAGGATCAGGTGGCGGCTTGAGTATCCGTACGTTCCCGATTCGATGGAGCCGATATCCTTCTCCCGGTCCCCGCGGCAATCGAAGAGCTGCCGCTGGCGCTTGATGAGGTTGGCCACCACGGCGTTCTCGGCCGGCAGCTTGGTAATGACGCGGATCCCCACCATGTCGTTGAGGGTGCGGAACGGGTCCGGGAACTTCAGTACCGGGGGTCCGCCTGGCTCCAGGGGCGCCTCGGTGCGGGAAATCTTCTCGCGGAAGGACTCCACGGTCTTGGTCCGGCCGGTGACGAACAGAGGAGTCACCTCCGTGTCCTTGAGCATGTCCCGCAGGGTGAGCAATACCTCGCGCGTTACGAGTTTGAGGGCCGGGCGGACGCGCTCGTAGAGCTCCACGTTTTCCTGCACGGATTCGCGCAGGCCGTTGTCCAGACGATCCCAGTTGCTTGCCATGGTTCCAGCTTACGGCGGGCCTACGACGGCCACGGGGCTGACACCCCGCGGCCGTCGTGGAGGGGCGGTCATGCCGACTGCCCGTGGGTTCCGCTGATCCTAGCTGCTGGCCACCGGAACCTTGCTTTCACTTTCGGCGCGGAAGTCCGCTTCCAGCTCCTCTAGCGAACGGCCCTTGGTTTCCGGAACGAACTTCCGCACGAAGCCCAGGGATACCAGGTTCACGGCCACGAACAGGGCGAAGGTTCCGGTGGAGCCCAGGGCGTTGTTGAGGATGGGGAAGGCGAAGGAGATGGCCGCGTTCACTGTCCACAGGGCGAACACCGCCACACCCATGGCGAAGCCCCGGATGGCCAGCGGGAAAATCTCGGAGAGCAGCAGCCAGACGCACGTGCCGATGAAGCACTGCACAAAGGCGACGAACAGCATCATGGCGGCCAGGATCGTGTAGCTGACGGCATCAGACTGCGGCAGCATAAAGACGATGGCGAGCAGCGCCTGGGATCCGGCCACGCCTGAGAATCCGATGATGAGCATCTTCCGCCGGCCCAGGTAGCCCAGCAGCCAGAACCAGGACGGTGGTCAGGACCGAGGTCACGCCGACGCCGATCGTCGCGACAAGCGAGGCGCTGACCCCGAGACCGCTCTTTTCCAGGATGGTGGGGGGTAGTAGTTCACAGTGTTGATGCCGGTGGCCTGCTGGACGATGGCAAGTCCACAGCCGATCCAGAGCAGGCTGCGCATCCACGGGTTTGCCTTCAGATCGCGCAAAGCGTGGCCACGCTCTTTTGCGCGGTCTGGGAGGAGCGGACGATCTCGTCAAATTCACGTTCCGCCTCTTCCGGGCTGCGGCTGAGGTCCAGGATGCGGCGGCTCTCGCTCAGACGGTTCCGGATGGCGTACCAGCGTGGGGATTCGGGCAGCAAGAGCATGCCGATCAGCAGCGCGACGGCCGGCACGGAGGCGACGCCGAGCATCGTGCGCCAGACCTCGTTGTTGTGGATCAGGGTGTCCAGCAGGGCGTTGATGGCGAAGGCCATCATCTGTCCGGTGACAATCATGAGTTCGTTGATGGTCACCATGCGGCCGCGGAGGGACGCCGGTGCCCCGTGGCATCGTGCAGCCGCGGGAAGGGGCAGCCGGCGCCAACGTCACGGTCTCGGGCCGCCGCCACGGTAGGCTCTCCCCATGGCTGATGTGCGGCCCCGGACCTTGCTTTCGCAGGGGCTGCCGGGCGCCGCCACAGCGGTGACACTTGGGGGCACTGTCAGCTTCCTGTTCGTCGAGCTCCAAGGGGGATGCAGTGAAGCGGCACAAGTACCAGTACGGCGATGACCCGAGCCAGTGGGGTGAGCTCTTCCTCCCGGACACGCCCGGACCGAAGGGTGTTGTGGTGGTCATCCATGGCGGGTACTGGCGTTCCCAATACGGCGCTGAGCTCGGCGAGCCGCTCGCCAAGGACCTCGCCATGCACGGCATGGCGGCTTGGAACCTGGAGTACCGGCGCGCCGGCAATGGCGGCGGCTGGCCCAACACCTTCCACGACGTGCTGGCCGGAATCGACAAACTGCGCGACATCGCCGGCAGCCACGGACTGGTCTTGGACAGGGTCGTGGCACTGGGCCACTCCGCCGGCGGCCACTTGGCCGTTTGGGCGGCCGGCCGGGACAAGCTCACCCAGCTCGGCGCGCCGGATGCGGACCGCCAGCTTCTGAGGAAGAACGACGACGCCGTCCACCTCACGGGAGTGGTCAGCCAGGCGGGGGTGCTGAACCTGGCCGACGCCGAAAAACTGAACCTGAGCAACGGTGCGGTCAGCAACCTGCTGGGCGGCTCGTCCGCTAAATACCCGAAGAGGTATAAATACGCTGACCCCATGAGCTCAGTCCCTTTGAGCATCCCCGTATACGCGGTGCACGGAACCGAGGATGACACCGTTCCGGCGAGCCAGTCCGAGGCCTATGCCCGTGCGGCCCGGGCCGCCGGGGCGCCGGTCCAGCTGTTGAAGGTGGCCGCCGATCATTTCGCGCTAATCGACCCTAAGGCCCCCGCCTACCGGAAGTGCCGGGAGCTGGTCCAGGAACTGCTCGCCTGAATCCCGCGGGTCTCCAAGGCGGTCTCCAATCGGACAGGTCTCCAATAGACTGGTAGGAGGTGAGCCGGGAAGTCTGGTCGGCACAGTTTTGTCGACCCGATTTTGAGGACTCCGCCATGAGCCACACGCCTTCCCCCGTGCCACCCGCCACTCCGCCCCGTTTCACTGTTTTTGGACGCGGCAGCTACGCCGAGTCACTGCGCATCGGCGAAATCCTGCGCAAGGAGACGGTGGGCGGTGCCCTGCTGGTTTCTGCCGCCGTTATCGCCTTGATCTGGGCGAACTCTCCGGCGTCGGACAGCTACTTCTCGCTGCGGGATTTCCGATTCGGGTATGAGCCCTGGCATCTCGAGTTGTCCCTGGGCGCCTGGGCCGCCGACGGCCTGCTTGCGATCTTCTTTTTCCTGGTGGGCCTGGAGCTCAAACGGGAGTTCGTGGCCGGCGACCTGCGCCAGCTGAACAAGTCCGTGGTTCCGGTGGCGGCCGCCGCCGGCGGCGTCCTTGTTCCCGCGCTGATCTATGCGTTAGTGAACCTTTCAAGCCCAGAAACGCTACGCGGCTGGGCCATTCCCACTGCCACGGACATTGCCTTCGCCGTTGCCGTTCTGGCCATTATCGGCTCGCACCTGCCCAGCGCGCTGCGAATTTTCCTACTCACCCTGGCCGTGGTGGACGATCTCCTGGCCATCACCATCATCGCGCTGTTCTACTCCACAGACATCCGGCCGCTTCCGCTCCTGCTGGCCCTGGCCCCGCTGGCCCTCTATACGTTTTTGGCGCAGAAGTACCGTCGCTTTTTCGGCGCACACGCTCCGGCGGCCTGGGCCATCCTTCTCCCGTTGGGAATTGCCACCTGGGCGCTGGTGCACGCTTCCGGGATCCACGCCACGGTTGCCGGGGTGTTGTTGGGATTTGCCATCCCGGTGATTCGTTCCCAAGCCAGCGGCGGGCCGGACGCCGGCCCGGGCCTGGCGGAGATTTTTGAGCACCGCTTCCGCCCCATTTCCGCGGGGTTCGCCGTCCCCGTTTTTGCCTTCTTCTCAGCAGGCGTGGCGGTGGGGGGCTGGAAGGGCCTCGGCTCGGCCCTGACGGATCCGGTGGCCGTAGGCATTGTCATGGCCCTTGTGCTGGGCAAGCCGATCGGCATCATGGGCACTACGTGGGTCATTACCAAGGCAAGCCGGGCCCGGCTCGACGGATCCTTCAAATGGATCGACGTGTTCGGGGTGGCCCTGCTGGCAGGCATCGGCTTCACCGTGTCGTTGCTGGTGGCAGAGCTCAGCTTCGGCCAGGGAAGTGTGCAGGATGACCACGCAAAGGTGGGCATCCTGGCGGCGTCGTTCATCGCGGCGATACTCGCCACAGTGGTGCTGCGGACCAGGAACAGGCAGTACCGCCAGGCCGAGGCAGAGGAAGCCATCGACTCGGACCACGATGGCATCCCGGACGTCTACCAGCCCGAGAACCAGGCCTGATTCCGGCTTCTTGAATCCTCATACCCCTATGGGTATGTTGGGAGTGAGGCAAGTGTCATTCCCCGGGCTCAGGAGGAAACAGTGCACGTCATCGTTATCGACACCCCGCAACTGGGTGACCGCAGCTACCTGGTCCATGACGGCGCTGTCGCCCTGGTGATCGACCCCCAGCGCGACACGGACCGGGTCGAAGCCGCGGCGCGCGAAGCAGGCGTGAAGATCACCCATGTGGCAGAAACCCACCTGCACAACGACTACATCACCGGCGGCCTCCAACTGGCCAAGGCCCATGGGGCCAGCTACCTCGTGAACGCCGCGGACCCCGTCCGGTTTGAGCGCCAGCCCATCACCGATGGCCAGAGCGTCCGGGTGGGATCACTAACCGTCAAAGCCGTTGCCACGCCGGGTCACACGCACACGCACATGTCGTTCATTGTGGACGACGGCGAAAAGCAAGCCGTGTTCTCCGGCGGCAGCCTCCTCTACGGCTCTGTTGGACGAACGGATCTTGTGGCTCCCGCCGACACCGTTGGCCTGACGCATGACCAGTACGCCTCGGTGCGCCGCCTCGTGGCAGAGTCCGCGCGCGATGCCTCGCTGTTCCCCACCCACGGCTTCGGTTCGTTCTGTTCCTCCGGCCCCGCATCCGGCGTCGGATCCTCCACCATCGCGGAACAAATCAAGGGGAACCATGCCCTCACCGACCCGGACGAGGACCACTTTGTCCGCGAGCTCATGGCCAACCTCACCGCCTACCCGTCCTACTACGCCCACATGGCCCCCATCAACGCCAAGGGTCCGGGTCCGGCGGACCTCTCCATTCCGGAATCGCTCGACGCCGCCGAGCTCACCCGTCGCCTCGACGATGGCGAATGGGTGGTTGACCTGCGCCACCGCGTGGCTTTCGCCAGTAACCATCTCAAGGGCAGTGTCAGCTTTGAATACGGCTCCGGTTCCAGATTCACCACCTACCTTGGCTGGGTGCTGCCCTGGGATGGGAAATTGACTCTTGTGGGTTCCCTGGAGGATGTGGAAAACGCCATCCGTGACCTCTCCCGGATCGGCATCGACTCGCCGGACGCTGCCGTGGGCGCTGATCCCCATGCACTGGCACCGGATGCCCCCGTCGCGTCCTATCCGAGCGTGGACTGGGAGGGGGTGCTCAACGGTAAGGCCGAGGGCGATATTGTCCTGGACGTCCGCCGCGCCGAGGAATACGCTCTCTCGCATGTAGCCGGCGCGGTGAACGTCCCGTTGCACGAACTGCTGACACGCCTGGACGAGGTGCCGGGCGGAAAGCTGTGGGTCCATTGCGCCTCCGGGTACCGGGCCAGTGTCGCCTCGAGTTTGCTGCAGCGTGCGGGCAGGAACGTGGTTCAGATCGAGGCGGATTTCGAGGACGCCGGGCCCGCAGGGGTGCCCCTGGAGAAAGGCGCGCTGCGGGCAGCGAGTTGATGGCACAGGCCGTTGACGCCGCGGCCTCCGCAACACAGGAGCGCTGTGCGCCGTTCTCTGGCAGAGTATGAGCATGCTCACAGTAATTGGCGAAGGCCTGGTTGACGTCGTCCAGCGCAGCTCCGGAATCGAGGCGCACGTGGGCGGCAGCCCGCTCAACGTGGCCGTGGGATTGGCTCGGCTTGACCATCCTGTGCAGTTCATCGGCCGGTTCGGCCGCGACGCCTACGGCGAGTCCGTGGCCGCCCATCTCAAGGCCAGTTCGGTGATGGTCCCGCAGGCCCCGGACGCGTTGCCCACCAGTGTGGCCACCGCCCTGCTCGACGACGACGGCGCCGCCACATACACGTTCGACCTGGCGTGGGAACTGCCGGGCCTCGCGGACCGGCTGCCCTTTATCCTGCAGGGAACCACCCTGCTGCACACCGGCTCGATCGCCACCATGCTGGCCCCCGGCGCCGCCGACGTCCTGGCCGCCGTCGAGTACGCCCATCCGTCCGCGACCATTAGCTTCGACCCCAACTGCCGCCCCAGCATCATCACCGATGTGGACTACGCCCGCCACCAGACGGAAAAGTTCGTAACGCTTGCCGATGTGGTCAAGGCCTCGGACGAGGACCTCGAGTGGCTTTACCCAGGAGTGGATCCGCTGGACTCCGCCCGCCGCTGGCTGTCCCTGGGAGGATCCGAAGGGCCCGCCCTGGTGGTGGTCACGCGCGGTGCCGCCGGCCCTTGGGGCGTGAACGCCGCGGGTCAGGCCACGGTAGCCGCGCCCCACGTGAGTGTGGCGGACACGGTGGGCGCAGGCGATTCCTTCATGGCGGCGCTGATCTCCGGCGTGGTGGACCGCGGCCTGGACGGAGCGCAGAACCGCGAGGATCTGCGCTCGATGCCCGCCGAAACGCTGCGTCAGCTCCTGTCGCATGCTGCCTGGGCCGCCGCTGTGACGGTCTCGCGCCCGGGTGCCAATCCGCCCACGCGCGCGGAGCTGAACCAGCTGGAGCTTGAGAGCCTGGCGCGCCAGGCTGGAATTTCCGATGACGGCAGGGGCGCCGGCGTGCTCGAGACCGACAATTTCGAGGCCGGCGAAATCGATGCCGCCGAACTCAAAAAAGCCGATTCCACCAGCAACTGAAAGGCAGCCATGACGCACCACGATGCTTCGTCCTTCCGTGTCAGCAGCGAGTCATTCAAGGACGGCGAGGTACTGCCCACGGCCCAGCGAAGCGGCAAACTACGCGCCGGGGGCCGGGATGAATCTCCACAGCTGCACTGGAGCGGCGCCCCGGCCGGAACCAAGAGCTATGCCGTTACGGCCTTCGACCCCGACGCTCCAGGACATGGCGGATTTTGGCACTGGGCCGTGCTGAATCTGCCGGCCACAGTCACTTCCCTGCGTGCCGGGGCGGGCACGGAAGGCGGGGGCCTCCTGCCGCACGGCGCCGTGCAATTGAAGAACGACGCCGGCTTCCGCGGCTTCGTGGGGGCCGCGCCGCCGCCGGGCCATGGACCGCACCGATACATTTTCACAATCCACGCCCTGGACGTGGAGCAGACGGGACTGGATTCCGGGACGTCGGCGGCGAGTCTGGAATCGAAGCTGTCCCGCCACACTTTGGGCCGCGCAACGCTGACGGGGATCTTCGAGCGGCACTAGGCCGGAGGAGCCCCCGGTCTACGTGCCCGCACGGTGACCGCAGTCCGGTGCCGGTCCGCACCCCTGAGCCGCCAACGTAGACTGGCATTATGCGGCTGGTAGCGAGTGACATTGACGGAACGATCCTCGGGCACGACGGCAAAATCAGTGACCGGACCGTTCGGGCCTTCCACGCTTGCCGTGAAGCCGGCGTCGAACTGGTGTTCGTCACCGGCCGGCCGCCACGCTGGCTGCACCCGCTGGAAGAGCAGCTGAGCCACACCGGAACGGTGATCTGTTCCAACGGTGCCGTGGTGTGGGATCTTGAAGCTGCCCGGCTGGTTTCCGCCCAGACACTCGCCCTGGAGGCAGTGTTCGAGACGCGCCGCATCATCAAGCAGCTGCGGCCCTCCGCGCTTTTCGCCGCGGAAACCCTCAGCGGCTTCCACCTCGAACCGGGGTTCATCGAAAACGAGTCGAGCGAGCTCCTGTCCGAATTCACGCCGGCGCCTCTGGCCAGGACTCTGAAGGCAGACGACGCCGTGGTGAAGTTCCTCGCTGTTGTCCGCGACGGCACTGCCGATGCCTTCCTCGCACAAGTGGGCCCCGCCGTGGCGCACCTGGCCGCGGCCACACATTCGGCACCGAACATGGCCATGCTGGAGCTCTCCGTTCCGGGCGTGAACAAGGCCGTGACCCTCGCCGAGTATGCCAAGTCGCTGGGCATTGCAGCGGCGGACGTTGTGGCGTTCGGAGATATGCCCAACGACATCGAAATGCTGCGCTGGGCCGGGGACGGCTACGCCATGGCCAGCGGCCATCCGGAGGCCATCCGCGCCGCGGGTCAGCAGGCGCCCCATTTCGACGACGACGGCGTGGCCCAGGTTCTCGAGGCCAAGCTCGCTGAACTTGGACTGAAGCTTTAGCCGAGCGACTTGGGGGGGGGCACGCCTCCACGGTGTTGCCACCGGACTCCCAGCTGACGGTCAACTCCCGTTCACATTTGCCTCATAGGCTCTAAGGTGACGCAGGACCGGCGAGACCGAGGATGGGGAAATCATGGCGAGGAACCGCGTTGAACGCATGAGCGAACAACCGCTGCACAGGGCCGAACCGAGCGCCGACTGGCGGAAGCTGAGGGCCGGTGACCGCGTCAATGTCCGCATGGCGCCGGGCTACGAAACCGCCGGCCTGGTTGACGCCGTTACGGGCGACCACACCGCGGTATGGGTGGATCTCGACGGCGGCCGGGGGCGCACGCTGCTGCACTGCAGTGATGGCGTGGAAATCCTCCCGCTCCACCCCTGACTCCCGTTCCTCGGGTACGCTTCAGGAGTGACTGAGTCCCACCCGTTCTTTGCCACTGCCGGCGGTTCCGTGGCAAGAATCGCCATGGCGCACCGCGGGTTTTCGCCCGAGGGGCTGGAAAACTCCATGGCCGCGTTTCGCTCCGCCGTCGGACTCGGCTTTCAGTATCTGGAGCTGGATGTCCACACCACCTCCGATGGTGCACTGCTGCTGTTCCACGACGAAACGCTGGACCGTGTCACGGACGGCCGTGGCCGGATCGCCGATCTTCCCGCCGAGACCGTGGCCAGGGCGAGGATTGGCGGGATCGAGCCCATCCCGCTCTTTGAAGAACTGGTGTCTGAGTTTCCAGGCGTCCGTCTGAACCTGGACGTCAAGGACTGGAAGTCCGTACCCACCCTCGCCGCGGCCATAGAGAAGCACCAGGTTCACGACCGCGTCCTGATCGCCAGTTTCTCGGACCGCCGGCGCCGTGCGGTCCTAAAGCAGCTCAGCCGGCCGGTAGCGGGATCGGCCGGCATTCTCTCCAACGCGCTTTTCCTGCTCTTCGCGCCTGTGCTCCCTGCTGCGGTCATTCGCCAGGCATTGCGCGGAGTGCATGCCCTTCAGGTGCCCGTCAGCTTCCGTGGCCTGCGGGTGGTCACTCCCGGATTCGTCCGCCGGGCCCACCGGCACGGCCTGCAGGTGCATGTGTGGACCATCAACGATCCGGCGGAGATGCACAGGCTCCTCGAACTTGGCGTGGACGGCATCGTCACGGATCGTGCCGACCTGCTCAAGCAGGTGCTCCGGGATCGGGGGGAGTGGGGCTAGCCGGGTTCCTGGGCCGGCCGCTGACGATCCAGCAGACCCGCCAACTCCTCCGCGGGCGAGGGCCGCCCGAAGAAGTAGCCCTGGGCGCTGACGCAGCCGATGTTCCTAAGATGCTCTGCCTGTTCCGCCGTCTCCACGCCTTCCCACACTGCTTCCAGCCCGCAGGCCCGGATGAGCTGGAGGATCGCGGCAATCAAGGCGGGCTGGGCCGGGTCGGTCCCCAGGTCCTTCAGCAGCGAGCGGTCAACTTTGACTTTGTCCACCGGGAGCCGGCGGAGGTAGCTGATGGAGGAATAGCCAGTGCCGAAGTCGTCGATTTCCAACCCCACTCCCAGCTTCCGCAGGCTGTTGAGCGAATACCGGTCCAGCTCGTTGCCCCTGACGATGGCGCCTTCCGTCAGCTCGAGCACCAGCATCTCCGGGCTGATTCCGGCGCCGTTGAGCACGTCGCGGACTTCCTCTATGAACTCGAGGCGCTGCAGGTCGCTTGGCGAGATGTTGATGCGCATGGAAAAGTCGTCGCCCACAAGCGCTGCATTCCGCCACTGGAGGAGCTGTCCGACGGCGGTGCGGAGCACCCAGCCGCCCAGTTCCGAAATCAGCCCGGCGTCTTCGGCAACGGGAATGAACTCGTCCGGCATCACCCTGCCGCGGACGGGGTGGTCCCACCGAAGGAGGGCCTCCACGCCCTCCACCCTGCCGGTGGCCAGCTCCACCACGGGCTGGTAGTGCAGCACCAGCTCCGATCCGGAAATCGCGGCGCGAAGATCGTCCACGAGCTGGCTCCTGAGCTGCCGTGCGTGGAGCATGGTGGGTTCGAACATCTTCAGCCTGTTGCGGCCGTCCGCCTTCGAGGCGTACATGGCCACATCGGCTTCCATCAGCAGCTGTTCGGCGCTCTGGCCAGAGTCACCCACGCACAGTCCCACACTGGCGCCGCAGCGTACCGCCTCATGATCCAGCTCTATGGGCGCATCCAGCGAGGCCAGGATCCGCTTTCCCACCGTCGCGGCGCGGGCCATGGTGGTGGCAGGCATAAGGACGGCGAATTCGTCGCCGCCGAGGCGGGCCACAGTGTCCGTGTCACGGACCGAACTCCTGATGCGGTTTCCGACGGCGTTAAGCACCAGGTCCCCCACGGCATGGCCAAGGGAGTCATTGACCCCTTTGAAGGCGTCAAGGTCCAGGAGGATCAGAGCCGGTGGCGGCCCGCCCGCCGCGGTTTCCGTCAGTGCTTCATTGACCGCGCTGACCAGGGCGGACCGGTTGGCGAGCCCGGTCAACGAGTCCGTCAGCGCCATCTTCTGCATTTCCCGGTGGGCCTCGTGGAGCAGCCGCGTTCGCGACTCAACCCGTTGCTCGAGCTCCTGGTACATGATCTGCAGGTCCTCGGCCAGCAGGTTGGTGCCCATAATCACGGCATCGAGTTCATCCCGCGCAGGGGAGACCTCGATTCTGGAGTCGAGTTCGCCCGCCGCCAGCCGCACGATCCCGTCCAGCAACTGACCCAGGCGCGGATCGCCGTCAGTGAACATGGGCTTTCTCCGTCAACCAGGTAAGGGCTTCGGACTCGGAAGTGAAGTAGCTTGCGGGCCCGGATTTGAATTCCGCGCCAAGAATGAAGTGCGCAAGGATCCGGTCCACGGGCGTGTGCCCCAGCAGCGCCCAGGCGGCCACGGTTGACACGTTGCTGAAAACGTTTCGCGCGGCCCGGCTCACTGAGGCCACACCCGCGAGGTCCAGGAGAACAGCCACGGGGCCTCCGCTTCTGGGCGCTTTGAGTTCAGAGGCCAATATAATTGCCGCCTCCTCGTTCAGATGCTCGTCCCGGGGGAACGTGATTGTCACGATCTGGTCCTGTGATAACCCCTGTGGATCCACTATCTTCCCCCGACTGTATTTGCGGATGGCCTATGGCCCTCCCCGCGCCAACACCCTGCCCCCAAGCGGGGTGTTTGACTAAGGTACACTGTCCAGCTGCTGAACGAACGCGCCGCCGCGGGGGCGGCCGGTTCGAGAGCGATCACGGCCGCCCGGCGTCCGGAGTGTGGACCGGAGGTTGAACCGGGGCGCTCACAGAGGCCGCGAAGGCGCGAACCTGCGCGCTGCGCTCCGAAGCGGCGGCATCATCAAAAAGCGCGGCCGCGTCCTCGAAACGCTGGATGGCGTCGGGCTTTTCCCCCTGGGCCAGCAGTGACTTTCCCAAAAGGAACGTCGCCTCGGCCGCCGTTTGTGCGGCCAGGATCCCGGACTCGGCACAGAGGGGCCCCAGGATGCTGATGGCCGTGGGCATATCCCCGGTCAGGTAGTGCCAGTGAGCTCTCGCAAAGGACATCTCCAGGAGGTCACGGCGGCTGCCGCCCACCACCTCGGTGGCCAGTTCCGCACGCTCAATGCAACGCAGAGTTGCAGGGTCTGCGAGCTCCGCTTCCAAACGCATCACCGCTGATGCGCGGTTGAACCTGGCCCAGAGGTCCACGTCCCTGGATGGCGAGAGCCGCTCGGCCGCAAGGTCATGATAGTGGCCCCCCTCGTGAAGCCGCCCGCTGAGAAATGCCACATTGCCGATCACCCAATAGGCCTTGCCGGCAGTGTCCTCATCCACCAGCTCCGTGAGGAGGGACTCGAGCAGGAGGCTCTGCGTCCATGCGTCATCCAGGAGGCGGCTCTCGGCCAGGGCCGCAATCAGGGCGCGTTGCGCTTCGACGTGAAGGTAAACGTATTCGGAGTCGCCGGCGATGGCCTCAGCGGCGATGGTCGCTGCGGTGACAGCTTCGGGAAGCCGGCCCAGTCCCTGCTGTGATATTGCGAGCAATGTGTACGCGCGCGCCGCCAATGACGGGAATTCATGTGACAGCCGGTCCTCGGTGAGGCGCCGGGCGAGCTCCATGCACTCCGGAATGGTTCCTTCATCCCTCAGGCATTCGGCCTGGAGGTACACCATGTTCCACCATGCGGACCTGTCGTCCGCCTCAAGTGCCTGAGCCGCCGCCCGCGCCGCCTGCGTTTTCGCCGCTTCGTAGTCGCGGCTTTTCCAGCTTTCGCGGGCTTGCAGCTCGGCAAGCACGTAAGGCAATAATTTGCGGGGACTCGGCATTTTTCAATTATCCACCCGGGCGCGTGATGACCGGTCATCGGCACCCCAAAAATCTATCCATTACTAGCTTGGCAATTGATGGTTTGACCGTATACTGACGCACGTAATGAGTTATTGCACTAATTGATTGAAAGGACCAACGGATGAAAAAGCTTGCCGCAACATTCCTGCTGACCGGAATCCTAGCTGTTGCAGGATTCGCTGCTCCCGCCACGGCCGCAACGACGACAAATACGTCGGTTAGCCAGACTTCCATCGGTTGGTGGCCTAACTAGCGGACACTCCGTGCGACTGCCCCCGGCGTAGGCCGGGGGCAGTTTTGCGTTTAACGGCCGGCAGCAGGAAGTCGAACGGCAATTGTGGTGCCCGAACCCAATTCTGATGCGACGTCAATCTGACCGCAATGCCTATTCACGATGTCGTGAGCAATGGCCAACCCCAGGCCGCTTCCAGGCACGGCGGACGACGTTGCATTGGAAGCGCGGAAAAACCGGGTGAACAGATGCGGAATTTCGTCTGCTGGAATGCCCACCCCTGAATCGGCGACTCGAACAATCACCCCGGGCGCCCCATCCGGAAGAGGTTCGGCCGAACTGCTCACGACGATTCTTCCGCCGCCCGGGGTGAATTTGATGGCGTTTGAAACCAGATTCGTGAAAACCTGCTCCAGCTGCACTTCGTCGGCGATGATCACGGGCCCATCGTCCGCAAGCTCCAGGTCGATCGTGACATCCCGCAGTTCGGCAAGGGGCCGCAGCGCCACGGTCACAATCCGCAGGGTGTTCCCAAGCCCCACGTGCGCCAGATGCAGGCTGGTTCCCTCGTAATCCTGCCTTGAAACGGTGAGCATGTCCTCGATCAGCCGGCGCAGGCGTTCGGAGTTCCGGACGATGATATCCAGCATCCGCCCCACCTCTGGCGGGACCGGCCCGCCCGCCCCGTCCTGGATCATGTCCAGGTATGCCGAAATAGAGGTCAGGGGCGTCCTCAGCTCGTGATTTACGGTGGCAAGGAAGTCCGTCTTGGCCTGATCAAGTTGCTGCAGCTGCTTGACCACCTGCTTTTGGGCGCTCATGAGATGGCTCTGGATCAGGCCATAAGCAACGTTGCCGGCAACGTGCTGAATGAGCGAAATCTCGGCACGCGTCCACACTCGGGGCTCATCAAGCTGGGCGATCCAGATGACGCCGAACGGGGAATCGCCCTCACCCACCGGCACCCAGGCAGAAGCCCAGGGGCGCATTTGTTCAGTCCAGGCTTCCAGATTGGTCTCATCCGGTGTTACTTCGTGGTTGAAGTGATCGTCCACGGCCAGCACCTCAGCGTCCGCCCAGAGCCGGTTGGCCACTTGATAGGCCGCATGTTCGTGTACCCCCAGCCCGTCGGGGATGGGCAACAAATTGGCGCGGTGCCATTGCGCGGTGATCCTTGGCACCCGGTTGTCGTCGAAGGTAGCGAACAGCACGCGGTCCGCGCCGAAGGTCTCGCCGAAGCCGTTGACCAAGTGCTCCGAAATGAGTTGGGGATCTTGCGTGGCCCGGACCGCCGCCGATACGGAGCGCAGCCGTCCGCGCAGGCGTTCCGCGCTTTCCCGGGCTTCGTTCCGCTGTGCGGCGCGGCGGATAAGGGTTTGGGCGCGGTGCACCAACTCCTGCGGGCAGACGGGCTTCGCAATGTAATCCGCCATGCCCATGTAGCGGGCTCCCTCGGAGTCGAGGCCGTCCGCCAAATCAATTAACACCAGCAAAGGCGCTGCTACCTGAGGGCCCGCGAGGGATCGGTCCACAACCACAAGGCTCGGGTTGTGGGCATCGAGTAGCGCCGTTAAGGACTTGTGGTCCGCAGCCTCTGTAACGGAGAACCCCGCGCCAGCCAGAACCGCCGACGTATTGGAGAGTCGTGCGGGGTCAGTATCGGCGACGATGGCCGTGCGCGGCATGAGCGAGCTCTCAAGCTGTGTAACCACCATGCTCCTTTGGTCCCGGATGACTACATTGTAGGGTGACAAGGCATGCCGCAATCCTGCGACGCGTCCGTGACGAGGGAAGGCAAACCCAATGGGACCTGACGTGGAACCCACTGAGGCCCACCTGACACAGGACGCGGATGGAACCCTGCATCTCCGGTGGCCCCGGTCCGCCGTGATTAATGCGGGCGATGCCGAGCGCGCCATGCGCCGGGTCAACGAATTGTGCGGTGAGAACCGGCATCCAATGCTGGTGCATATGGCCACGACGGCGTCGGTATCACCCGGGGCCAGGGCTGTTTTCAGCAGGCGCTGCCAGGCGTCACGGATCGCCCTGTTGGGCTCCTCTCCCGTTGACCGGGTGATTGCAAACTTCTTCCTTGGAATCAATACCTTGCCTTGTCCCACGAAGTTCTTCACTTCTGAGCGGGAAGCCATCGCGTGGCTCGCTATCCGTTAGGGCCTCGGCCAAGCGGCAGCCGCCAGGCCTCGGTGGCACCCCCGGCCAGCCCTCGTGTCGGGTCGGCTGCGCATATATTGGAACCATGCTTTCCGGGTTGAAGAAGTACTTGATGGTGCCCAAATTGGTGTACCTGTCCGCCGCCGCGCCCAAGGACCGCCGCGTGGCCTGGGACCAGTACTGGTCAAAGGTGGAAACCACCGGCGTGGGAGGGGACGTCCTGTGGGACTCCGGAAGCGACCACGAAATGCAGGGCTATAGCGAGGGCTTGCGGCTTCACCTGGACGCAGGCTTGCCCGTGGTGGATGTGGGCTGCGGCAACGGCAGTTTCACCCGTTGGCTGGCGCAGTTCTTTCCCCGCGCCCTCGGCGTGGACGTCTCCTCCTACGCCATTGAGCGTGCGCGCGATGAGTCCGCCGGCCTCCCGAATGTCTCCTACGCCGTCCGCGACATGACCGCCCCCGGTGCCGGGCTTGAGATTGATATTGTGCCTGGACGCGGGGACGCCAACGTATTCATCCGTGGAGTTTTCCACGTCCTCGACGAACGCGACCAGGCGGCCTTGGCGGAAAATCTGCGAGCGGTCATCGGAATGCGCGGCCGGGTCTTCCTTGCGGAAACAGACTTCCGGGGAAACGCAGTTCAGTACGTCTCCCATCTGGGCGCCACTGTCAGATCGATTCCCGCGCCGTTGGAGGGTGCCATCCGGGACTTGCCGATGCCGGGCCGCTTCGGCCCGGACGAATGCAAACGGACCTTCCCGGCCGAGCGGTGGGAGCTGATCGACGACGGCGCGGCCGTGATCGAGGCGGTGGCGATGGCCCACCCGACGTTACCGAGCCTCATTCCGGGCTATTTCGCCGTGCTCCAGGCGCGGCGCTGAGACTTTGCGCCTTTCAGGTGCCAAGTTCCATCATCAGTGGCGGAAGCTCGTCGGCGAGTTCCCGGGCCAGATAACCCAGGCCGCCCAGTCGGCTCGCCAACCTGTCGCCGGCGGCTGCGTGAAGATGGGTGCCCCAGCAGGCCGCCTGGGCATCCGAGGTGCCGCGTGCGCGCAGGCCGGCGATAGCCCCGGCAAGAATGTCGCCGCTTCCGGAGGTGCCAAGGCCACCGTGGCCGGTGGTGATTTCCCACAACGGGCCTGACGAGTTGCCCAGGCCACCGCCGGGCCCGGCGATCACGCCCTGGCAACTCACTACGGCCTGATACCGCTCGGCGATTTCGGGGACGTCCCGGTGGAGCCCAGCCAGGTCGCGGCCAAGCAGGACGGCGGACTCAGTGACATTCGGGGTCAGGATGAGCCGGCCGGCCCAGGGCCCCAGTTCAGCCTCCAGCCCGGGGAGGCAACCCAAAGCGTAGGCGTCCAGAATCAGGCTTGCCCTGCCCTGCTTGCTCTCGCCGCCGGCCGCGGCCCCGCCGCCTTGGGCGCCGGACGAACCGGTTGAATCGAGGCGCAGCAATTCCCGGATCAGGGCGCGGGCCTCATCCATGTCATCGAGGCCCGGCCCCACCAGGATTGCTGAGGCCTGGGCCAGCTCAGAACCGAGGTCCTTGACTGAGACGCCCCGGACGGTGCCTTCCGGCGTTTCGTCCAGGCCCACCACACCGGCTTCCGGCAGGGCAACCGCCACAGCCACCGCCGTCGACCCGGCCACCGCCAGGGTGAGCCGTCCCGCTCCGGCGCGCAGTGAAGCAGTGCCTGCAAGCAGGGCGGCGCCGGGCGTTCTCCGGGCGCCGCCGATAACCAACACGGATCCACGGTCGTCCTTGCTGGACCCACCCCCGGGCAGCGGCCAGTCCCTCAGCAGGGCCGGGGTCACCAGCTGAGCCTGTCCGGACTTACCTGGGGTGGACATTGGCCTCTCCCGCATGCTCGGTCACGGGGACGCCCTCACTCAGCAGATGGTCCGCCATATTGAAGGTTTCCAGGGCCCACTCACCCACACCGCCGGGCCGGGCGAACCGGGTGACGGAGGCATTGAGGATGGTGGAGGTTGCCGCAATGTCAAGGACTTCACGTTCGGAGAGGTCCTCCAGGATGTACCGGAACAGCAAAATCAGGGCGTCATGGCAGACCAGGAGCACCCGTTGTCCGGAGTGCCGGCGGTCCAGGTCGTTAACGAGGGTCCGCAGCCGGAGCACCACATCTGCCCACGATTCGCCGCCCGGAGGCCGGTAATAGAACTTTCCCAGCCAGCGACGTCGGGCTGCCTCCTCCGGCAAGCGGGCTTCAACCCCCGCGGACGTCAGCATGTCCAGAATGCCAAGTTCGCGGTCCCGGAGTCTCTCGTCCACCATCACCCGTGCGGGCCAGCCTGCTGCGTCGACGGCCAGCTCCGCCGTCTGTCGGGCGCGGACGTAGGGGGAAGACCATACCGCCGCTGCCCGGCGTTCGTCCGGAACCTCCGAAAGCAGCCGTCCCAGGGCCAGCGCCTGATCCCGCCCGGTAGCGGAAAGTTCGACGTCGGCGTCGCGCGCGGGAACGTCGATAACATGCGCCCCCGCCTCGCGGGCCTGAGTCGCGGCGACGTTGCCCTCGCTCTCCCCATGGCGGACAAGGACAAGCTCAGTCATTCCCGGCAGTTGGCCAAGCATCCGGTTCGTGGCCTCTTCGGTTTGATGCATTCGATACCCTCCGTCCGCGGCTACCCAAGGCCACCTCACGTCCGCGCTGACCGTCCGGGGCTCGGGAAAGCCCACGTTACTACCGGTCCGGCCGTCTTGTCGCGGCCTCTTGCCGCGGCACCCACCAGGCCGACGAACCGGCCAGGGAGGGGGCCCCGAAGTAACAGAGCGCGCCAGACGCAGCATTGCGGCGCCTGTGCCCCGGGTTGCTGGCAGGATGGGATCCATGCGCATTCTCATAGCCCCGGATAAGTTCAAAGGCTCCCTCACTGCCGCCGAGGCGGCAAGCGCCATCGCCGAGGGCGCCCTCCGCGTCTACCCGGACGCCGTGGCCACTCAATTCCCGGTGGCCGACGGCGGGGAAGGCACCTTGGAAGCCGCCGTCGCCGCGGGCTATGAAGAGCGGCTGAACGCGGTGGTGGGCCCCATTCTGGCCCCGATCGGTGCCGCGTGGGCCATACACAAGGACCCGTCCGGGGACGCCACCGCTGTCATCGAAACGGCCCAGGCTTCCGGTCTGGCCCACATGGAGCCCACCCCCGCCAACGCGTTGCGGGCGCACAGCTATGGCTGCGGTCAATTGATTGCGGCGGCGTTGGACGCTGGCGCCACGGAAATTGTCCTCGGCGTGGGCGGCTCGGCCATGACAGACGGCGGCAGCGGAGCCCTCCGCGCCCTGGGTCTGAAACCGGTCGACGCCGCCGGGAATGTGGTTCCGCTGGGCGGCGGTTCGCTGGCTGATGTGGTGGCCGTGGATATTTCCGGCCTGGATCCCCGGCTGGCGGCCGTGAAGTTCCGGATCGCCGTTGACGTCCAAAACCCGCTGTTCGGTAACAGCGGTGCCGCGCATGTCTTCGGCCCGCAAAAGGGTGCCGACCAAGACGCCGTCGAACTGCTCGACGCGGGCCTTCGGAACTGGGCGTCCGTGCTCCGGCAGGCCACCGGCCGCGACGTCAACATACCAGGCGCCGGCGCGGCGGGTGGCTTCCCGGCGTCGTTCCTGGCGTTCAGCAACGCCACGCTGGAAGGCGGCTTCGCCTTGGTGGCGGGTCTGACAGGGCTGGCAGAGCAGCTCGTGGAAGCGGACATGGTGATTACCGGCGAAGGTTCCATGGATTCCCAGTCGCTGACCGGCAAAGCGCCCATTGCACTCGCCGACGCCGCCCGGGAGCGGGGCATTCCGGTGATCGTGGTGGCGGGCAGGATTTTGGTGACCCCGGAGGAGCTCGCCGATCACGGTGTGGTTGCCGCGGCGCAACTCCTGGACGTGGCACCCAGCCCCGAGGAGGCCATGGCACATGCAGCCAAGTATCTGACCTGGGCAACAACCCAGGTGCTCGAAGGCGCCTAGCTGTACTCAGGGAGTCCCGGGCCTGTCGGGGCGGCGCGCCCCGGGCGCCAGGGCGCCCGGGCTGGTCGCGGCTGGGGAAGTCAGGCGCCCGTTTCGTAATGCGGCTCGGCCACCGGCTTGGACTCCGGGGAACCCTTTTCGCGGAGGTAGACGGACGCTCCGACGAGGACGGCGACGGCCAGGAATTCGCTTTGCCAGTTCTGGAACGACTCGAACCAGAACCGGCTGGTGGCCAGATAGCCGAAGAATGTCACTGCGGGCTGGCCATGGCTTTGTTGCTCCTCATTGTAGGCGGCGGTGCCGCCCGCGGCGTGAAGGGCGATTGAGGCCAGGAAGAGCACGAGGAACATGATGGACAGGGAGTGCTCGTAGAACTTGAGCACCCAGCCGCCACGACGGACCGGCCACGGAGTGGTGGCTTTGACCTTGGCGTGGCGTGGATCCTGATCCTGCGGGGACTCACGGTCCATGGGCTTGGATTCCGAGGAGCCCTTCTGGAACAGGAATACCGTCAGGATGACGTACATGCCCATCTGCAGGAATTCGGATTCCCAGTTTTCGAAAGTGGCTTCAACGAAGTCGCCGGTGGTGAGGTATTCGAACACGGTCACGGGCGCTTGACCGTGGGAGAGCTGGTCCGCGCTATAGTTCGCTGCCCCGCTGAGGATCATGCCGCCATAAAAGACAAGAAATAAACCGATGTTGGCCAGCAGTAGTCCGTGTTCCCGGGCCCATGTGCGCATGGTTCCTCCTGATCTTGTGTGCTGGACCTGAACCTTCTGGTGGGTCATGGGGAGTCCTCCCGTGCGCGTTTGTTGAGTCGGAATGGAACGTAGACCAGGAGTGCAATCAATACCGCCAGCAACGTTCCGCCGGCGATCAGTCCCGCGCCGCGGCCAGCGGTGACGTCGAAGACCAGTGAAGAGGTTCCCACACTGAGCAGCCCCACCCCTCCCAGCGCCAGTTTGGCGATGGTGTCCGCGCTTGAGACGAGCGTTGCCTTCAGCCGCTTCCGGAAAAGTCTCCGGTGCACGCTGACGGGAAGCAGGATCAATGCCGTGGTCAGCGCCGCCAACACCACATTTGCCAGGTAGAGGCCCGTCTGGAAGCCGTCAAGGCTAGCAAAGCGAGCCTGAAAGGGGAGAGTCAGCAGGAAGCCGGCAAGGATCTGGACCCCGGTCTGAAGCACGCGCAGTTCCTGCAGCAGCTCCATCCAGTTGCGGTCCATTTGCTGCTCGACGGTCTCGTTCCGTCCGTTGCCGGGGTACCCCGTCCCAGGATCGGACATCGACTCACCTCCAGCGCATGTGGGGCGTCGCGGCGTCGCGGCCCGTATCTGTCAACCTAAGCTTGCAGCCCGGTAATTACAACCAATACTAAGTTTGCTGACTATTTCTGCCAAAACGGTGGACTTGCCCACGCCGCTGGGATAGTTTCGAAGGGCCGGACCGGGCCGCCGGCAGCATTCGTGCCGCTTGCCCCGCCGCCACGGCCCCGGAGATTTCCGGGGCTGCGCAACTCCGGGGCGCGGGCGGCCAGCGCCTTTGACCCGGTTACAGTCCGACTCACCAGGAGGAACGCATGACCCAGGAGAATACGCCGGAAAGCCCCCTTGAGGAGGCTGGTGGTTACGGCACTCCCACGGTGGAGCAGGAAATGGGAGGGGCCGACAACAAGAAGTTCGCCCAGCCCCGCGAGGAGGAGGCGTTCGAGGCCGCCGGCCTCAGCCAGGACAGCCCCGACGGTGAGACTTTTCCGGCCGGGGCCCCGGATCTGAGCCAGTTTGGCGCCGAGGACCAGGACAGTGCAGGAGAACCCGGAGCCGGACGCTTCGGAGGTACGGAGGATCAGATGAACGCGGAAAACGAAACAGCCACCACCGGATTCGAGCCCGGCAGCGATGCAACCACCGAAAGCGGTGACGTGGCCGAACCCTCCGCGGAGGCCGAGATGGATGAGTCGAATACCGAAGACACGGATGCGGGGCGTCCGTTCTCCTCGGAGCCACACCCCGATGCGGCCGGATTACCGGACGGCAGCGGCACCGATCTCCCCGGGGAAAAGTCCCCGCAGGACCAGGATGACAAAGACGAAACGTTCGACGCCGGGTAGCAGCTAGCGCCGCTTCTTCGCCGTTCGTCGGGCTGCTGCGCTGGCGGCAGCCTTGACGGCGGGGGGCACGTTTGACCCGGACCGGGCATCTTCCGTTTCCGGTTCAGCCACGCTGCCCCTGGCCCTGGCGATCGACTTCATGCCGTGGTAGATCACCAACGCGGCCGCGGAACCCAAGGCGATGCCCGTGAATTTGAGTTCGCCCACGGTCCACGTGTAGTCGGCCACGCCGATGATAAGGGCCACGGCGGCCGTGGTGAGGTTGACCGGGTTGGAGAAGTTGACCTTGTTCTGCACCCAGATCTTCACACCCAGGACGCCGATCATGCCGTAGAGCATGGTGGCGGCGCCGCCCAGAACCCCTGCAGGGACGGTGGCGATGAGTTCACCGAACTTGGGCGAGAAGCTCAAGACGATTGCGAAGATCCCCGCAACCCAGTACGCTGCCGTCGAATAAACCTTCGTGGCCGCCATAACGCCGATGTTCTCCGCGTAGGTGGTGGTGCCCGAGCCGCCGCCCAGGCCGGCAAGAACCGTCGCGGCGCCGTCGGCGAGGAGCGCCCGGCCGGAGACGCCGTCGAGGTTCTGGCCGGTCATGGCGGAAACGGACTTCACATGGCCGATGTTCTCGGCCACCAGCACCAGGACCACGGGGACGAACAGGCCCACCACGCCGAGGTGGAATTCGGGAGTCTGGAAGTAGGGCAACCCGACCCAGGCGGCAGAATCCATTTTGGAATAGTCCACTTCGCCCCTGAGGACGGCCACTAGGTAGCCCACCAGGACGCCCGCCAGGATGCTGAGGCGTCCCACGATCCCCTTGAAGAGGACGCTCACCAGGATGATCGTCACCAGGGTGATCACCGCGGTGACAGGGGCAGCGTCGAAATTATGCCTGGCCGCGGGTGCAAGGTTCAGCCCGATGAGCGCCACGATGGCGCCGGTGACGATGGGCGGCATCAGCCGGTTGATCCAGCCGGCGCCAAACTTTTGCACAATCGCACCGATCACGGCCAGGCCGGCCCCGGCAAGCACCACGCCGCCCAGGGCGCCCGGGATCCCGAACTGCTGCTGGGACGCCATGATCGGGGCAATAAAGGCAAAACTGGAGCCCAGGTAGCTGGGCACCCGGCCCTGGGTGATGATGAGGAACAGCAGGGTCCCGATGCCGGAGAAGAACAGTGTTGTTGCCGGCGGCATCCCGGTGATGATGGGCACCAGGAACGTGGCACCGAACATGGCCACCACGTGCTGCATGCCCACGCCGATGGTCAGCGGCCAGGTGAGCCGTTCGCCAGGGGCCACCACCTCGCCCGGAAGAACCGATTTTCCGTTGCCGTGGAGCTTCCACTTGGTACCGAGCATGCTCATTGCCAGGGGGCCTTTCAGAGAATGTGGGCGGGAAGGAATCTTCCGGGTGCAACTTTACCGCGCACGGCGACGGCCTCCCTCCGGGAGCCCGTTCGGAGGGATGCCGGGGAGGATGCCATCCGGACGGGGCATCGGCTGTGGGAGACGTCACGCGCTGCCGCGGGAAGAGGAGGAAACTGCCTGAAGTTGAAACTATGGAACGAGAAACTGCCAACCACCGCCCGGTGCAGGCCCCAGAGAGAGGTGCGTAGATGACAATCGCCCATGAAGAAGCAGTAATCGATGCAGCCGCAGTTGACGCAATCTTCGCCGAAGCCCGCACTGCAAATTCCTTCACCGGCGAGGTGACGGAGGAGCAGGCACGGGCCATCTATGAGCTCACCAAGTTCGGCCCCACCGCCTTTAACTCACAGCCCCTTCGTGTCACCTACGTCCGCTCGGACGAGGCCCGTGCACAGCTCGTGGAGGCACTCTCCGCCGGAAACCGCGCCAAGACGGCATCCGCGCCGCTTGTTGCTGTCCTCAGCTACGACACCGCATGGCAGGAACGGTGGGACAACTTCCTGCCCGGCTACAACGCCCCCAAGGCGATGTACGACGCCGCCCCCGAGCTAGCGGCGACTACGGGCAACAACAACGCCCATCTCCAGGCTGGCTACTTCATCCTGGCTGTTCGCTCCCTCGGTTTCGCGGCGGGCCCCATGACCGGAGCCGACTTCTCCGCGATCGACGCAGCGTTCTTCCCCGCCGGCGACCAGAAGAGCTTCCTCGTGGTGAATATTGGCCAGCCCGGACCCGATGCCTGGGGAGCGGCGAAGCCGAAGTTTGGCTACGACGACGTGGTGCGCACGGTCTAATCGGGAAACTTTGCTCAGGAATGCACTCCTGACGAAAATGCCCCCGGCACGATGGGGGACACGCCGGAGGCACTCGGGGCAACATTTCTGCACGTGAGTGCACGGCATGTATCCGAAGCCACTTACTATTTTAGCCAAAATTGGGACCATGGCGACAGTGGCAGGCCCCCGAGGCCCGGTCCCGGTGGCACACTGGGCCTATGCGGAACCTGATATTGGTGGCGTTCACCGAGCCCGTGGTCGAGGGGACGGATTTCCCCCGTGAGGACTGGCCCCTGCACATCACTTTGGTGAGGTTCGATGTCGACTCCAATGGCGGCGCTGAAGGCGGTGACGCCAGCGGCGCCGTCCAGACGGTGGACCTCCCGGACCTGATCGCGGGGCTGATAGATGAACCCGTCCGGGAAGCCCTGGGCGCCAGGCTCACCGTCGGCGCGGACGCCGGCTTTGGCCGGTACGGCTCAATTCCGGTCAACCTCGTGGAGCCGAGCCAGCCGCTGCAGGCGCTCCACGAGGCCCTGATGCGTACCGTGACGGACCTTGGCGGCCGGGTGCCCAGCCCGCACCACACCATGGAAGGCTTCCGTCCCCACGTCTCCCATCACGGGGAGAAGCGTCTGCACCCGGGTACCGAAGTGGTCCTTGACCGGGTGGCCCTGGTGGATATGGCGCCGGACGGAAACCATGCCGTCCGGCGCATCCTCCGCCTGTGGAAGTTCAACGACGCCGGTGACGCTTAGGAAATAACCCCGTCCACCAGCGCCTTCGCCTCGGCCTGCACCTGCTTGAGGTGCTCCGCGCCCTTGAAGGACTCGGCATAGATCTTATAGACGTCCTCGGTGCCGGAGGGCCGGGCAGCGAACCATGCGTTCTCGGTCACCACCTTGAGTCCGCCGATGGAGGCGCCGTTGCCGGGTGCCTCGGTCAGCTTGGCTGTGATCGTCTCGCCTGCCAGCTCCGTTGCCGTGACGTCCGACGGCGACAGCTTGCCAAGGGCGGCCTTCTGCTCGCGTGTGGCCGCGGCGTCGATCCGGGCGTAGACGGGATCACCGAACTGGTCCGTCAGCCCCTTGTACAGCTGCGAAGGCGACTTTCCGGTGACCGCGGTGATCTCGGAGGCGAGCAGTGCCAGCAGGATGCCGTCCTTGTCTGTGGTCCACACGCTGCCGTCCATCTTGTTGAACGATGCTCCCGCAGATTCCTCGCCGCCGAAGGCACCCTCGCCCGAAAGCAGGCCAGGCACAAACCACTTGAAGCCCACGGGAACCTCGACGAGCTTCCGGCCGAGGCTTTCGGCCACACGGTCAATGATCGAGGAGGAGACCAGGGTCTTTCCGATCACCGACTGCGGGTTCCATCCGGTGCGGTGGCGGTAGAGGTAGTCGATCGCTACGGCGAGGTAGTGGTTCGGGTTCATCAGGCCGCCGTCGGGTGTAACGATCCCGTGGCGGTCGGCGTCGGCGTCATTCCCGGTGGCGACGTCGAACGGGGCCTTGCCCGAAGCATCGGCGGACATCCGGCTGATCAGCGACGCCATGGCGGACGGGGAGGAGCAGTCCATCCGGATCTTCTCGTCCCAGTCCAGGGTCATAAACGCCCACTGCGGATCGACGGTGGGATTGACCACGGTGAGGTTCAGGTGGTGCCGTTCACCGATCTCGCCCCAGTAGTCCACGGACGCCCCGCCCATGGGGTCGGCCCCGATCCGGACGCCGGCCTCGCGGATGGCGTTCAGGTCCAGAACCGAGGGGAGGTCATCAACATAACTGCTGAGGAAGTCAAACTTGCCGGTAGTGTCTGCGGCCAGGGCGTCGGCCAGGGGGATGCGCTTGACGCCGCGGAGTCCGTTTTCCAGCAGCTCGTTGGCACGGTTGGCGATCCAGCCGGTAGCGTCGGTGTCCGCGGGGCCGCCGTGGGGAGGGTTGTACTTGAAGCCGCCGTCGCCCGGAGGGTTGTGGCTGGGCGTCACCACGATTCCGTCAGCCTGCGGCGACCCAGCAGGAGCGTTGCGGTTGTGGGTGAGGATCGCATGGCTTAGGGCCGGAGTGGGGGTGTAGCCGTGGCGGGCATCGATCAGGACGTTCACTCCGTTGGCCGCGAGCACCTCCAGCGCGGAATTCTGGGCGGGCTCGCTCAGGCCGTGGGTGTCTTTTGCCATGTACAGCGGCCCGGTGATGCCCTGGCCGGCGCGGTACTCCACGATGGCCTGGGTGATGGCGAGAATGTGCGGCTCGTTAAAGGATGCCTTGAGGCTGGAGCCGCGGTGGCCCGAGGTCCCGAAGGCAACACGCTGGCCCGGGTCACCCAGGTCCGGCGAAACGTCGTAATACGCATCAAGAAGCGCAGTGAGGTCAACAAGGTCCTGGGGTTGGGCAACTGTGCCCGCGCGGCTAGCCATGGCACCAGCATGCCAGACGACAGCGCCCCGCAACACGCTTTGTCCGCAATGGGGCCCCTGTGACGCATTGTTTTACGGGGAATTCAAGTAATTCATTCCGATTTTGCTTTAACTCCGGAGCCGCCCGTTCCCACGGAACAAACGCGAATAATCTGCCCCATATTGCATGCTTGTGGCTATCCGTGGCCAGCGGCCGGAAGCCGGCCGGACACGGCGGTAGGCTCGTATGTGGTGAGCGATATTGCCCAGCGTTGAAATTGATCAGCAGTGGTGACAAACAGCGATGACAGCGACTAACACGAAGGGGAAGACCATAACGGACCAGCCTGATCCCCGCGAGGACCGTACGCCGCAGGAAAACCTGCCGGCGTCCCACATTCCACCGCAGGAACCCGAGATGTCACCGCCCTCGGTTCCCTCCGAATTCCCGGCACCGTTGGCCGGGCCTTCAGACCCGGCAACGCCGGAGGCGTCCGCAGACGAAATCCATCCGGCACAGCCCGATCCATTTGCCGCTGCGTACGGCCGCCTTTACGGAGCTCCGCCGGAACCAAAAGGGCTGAGTATCGCAAGCCTTTGTTGCGGCATCGCGGTGTACCTGGGATTCGGCTTGTTGATCATGCCGCAAATTGCCGCCGTGATTCTGGGACACATGGCGCTGCAACGCGAGCCGGCTGGCCGGAGTCTGGCCATAGCTGGTCTGGTCCTGGGGTATATCGCACTCGTCATCACTGCCATAGTGCTGGCCCTGGCCGTGATCGCCGTCTTGAGCGCCGAGAACGGCGTACTGGGCCAGTAGCCCCTGCCAGCCGAATGGGCCATCTTGAACAGGTCACGGCTGGAGCGCAGCCGGTGGCCCACGCTGCAACCATGCGGCGAATCGCCGGCGCACAAGTGGGGGCACAAGTCGGCGCACAAGAGGGAGCGCCACGGTGGAGATGCAATCACCGTGGCGCTCCCTGTTGGTTATCCCGGCACAAGCCCTATGTCAGCTTTATGCCGCCCTTCGTCGTCGGCCGCCCCAACCTCACTTGTAGGTGATGGCTGCGCCTGCGGCGGCGGACCAGGTGATGCGTCCGCCTTGGTAGTCCTGGGCCACACCTGCGCCGGAGGCGAACTCATTGGTGATCGGATAGCCAAGGCGGCCGTTCTCCCAGCCCTGGGATGCGTAGGCTGTGCGGATGGCACCGGCATTGCTGTGAGCCCCCGAACCGGCGGACCAGTAGATGACGCCGCCCTGGAAGTTCTGGTAGACGCCTCCATTCTTGAGGCCGGTGATCTCATTGCTGGTGGGGTAGCCGAGGAAGCCGTTCTCCCAGTTGAGCCCGGCCCAGGCCGCGTCGATGGCGGCCTTGGTGATGTGGGCTCCGGTGGCCGGGGACCAGTGGATCACGCCACCTTGGAAGGTCTGGTAGACGCCCCCGTTCTTCAGGTTCCCGATTTCGTTACTGGTGGGGTAGCCGAGTCCGCCGTTCTCCCAGTTTTGCGCCGCCCAGGCCGCGTCGATGGCGCCCTTGGTGATGTGGGCTCCGGTGGCCGGGGACCAGTGGATGACGCCGTGCTGGAAGTTCTGGTAGACGCCTCCGTTCTTGAGGCCGCCGATTTCATTGCTGGTGGGGTAGCCGATGGGGCCCGTTTCCCAGCCCTGGGCTGCCCAGGCTGCGTCGATGGCGCCCTTGGTAACGAAGGCGCCCGTCGTGGCCGTCCAGTGGATCACGCCGCCCGTGTAGTTTTGGTAGCAACCGCCGGCGGTGAGGCCGCATACAACGGTTCCGGTGGCCGTACCAATGCCCGACGTTGTGGCTACTGCCGTGATGGCGGTTGTGGCCGCAGCCGTGTCCGTGGCCGCCCCGTCCGTGAGTTCGTAGTCGTCTGTCGTGAGCGTGCCGGCACTGACCAGGTTCAGGCCCATGCTGATCGCGGAAGCACCAGCCGGGACTGCAGGTGAGGTCCAGGTAGTCTGCGTCCAGGCGGTGGCGGCGGGCACCTGAGGGCTCGCCGTCCAGTAGTTCCATGTACCAAGGCCTGTGCGGTAGTACAGCTCAAACTGGGTGGGCGCCGTGGATTGGTACCACGCCTTCATTGTGTAGGTGTGTCCCGGGATGGCGCTGGGCGCGCATTCGCCCAGATCGAGGGTGGGCAGTAGTTTTCCGTCACCATTGGTGTAGGCCGACATGACCATTTGCTCGGCGGCCGTTCCTGTATGGCCCGGGGTCACGGTGGTGAAGGTGCGTGTGTTGGTCCCGAATCCGCCGGCTGCCCAGCACTGCGGCAGCCCGGTTGCGACCGGCCCGGCAGTTTCCAGGCTGGGGTTTTGGAAGAGATTTCCGGTGGTCAGCGGTGCCGGCGCGGCGGGGCCGGCCACGGGGGGCTGCACCGTCCCGCCGATCACCTGGTCCACCGTTTTCACCGATATCGTCCCGGCGCTCTGCTGGGCCGCGAGCCACGTAATGAACTGGGTGTAAACGTCTGTGGAGATGGTGAGTGGATCGGCGATGCCGGTGGTCGCGTCGGTTCCGGCGCCGATGTGGTGGAAGGTGATCTGCACCCATCCGCCGCCCGGCTCCGCCTTGGTGACGAGGTTTTGCAGGTCCAGCAGCGTCCAGGTGTTGTCCACCTCGTCCGGGGCCTTGGTCAGCCAGGGATCGGCGGGGGGAATGGTCTCGGCGAACCCCAGACCCGCGGTGCCGGCAACCTTGCTTTCCAGATCGCCCAGGCCGCGGGCGCTGTTGAATCCACAGTCCTTCACGGTCTGCTCGACTGCCGGGGTCAGGGATGCGAAGGGGTAGGCGAAGCTCGTGATCCGGAATCCCATGTTGGTCAGGTTGACGCGGTCATTGCAGATCTGGCGCTTGACCTCATCTGCGCCCATTTGCGCGAGGTCCGGGTGCGTGACCGTATGGCCGGCGATCTCGTTTCCGGCCGCCTGCAGCGCCAGCGCCTGGGCCTTCGTCATGTACCCTGCCGCGTCCAGATAGCCGGAAGGGGTATAGAAGGTGCCCTTCAGCCCGGCCGCATTCAGGATCTGCGCGGCCGCCACCTGATCACCGTTCGCATCGTCATACGTGAGCGTAATGACCGGCGGATCCGCCGCGTGGGCCGGTGCCGCAAAGACGGCACCCCCGATGAAGCTCGCCACTACGGCCGCCACGCTGCCTGCGGCAGTCCATTTTGTGGCCGCCTTGGTGGTGGGGGCCTTGCCGGTGGGTGCCTTGGCTGTGGCCGGAATGTGGGGGTCACGGTCCGCGCGGCCTCGAAAGAGGGGGCGGTGATTCATTAGTTTCATGTCTGCATCCCATAGCTCGGTCGTGAGGCGACTTGCTATGCACAGGCTTTCCCCCCGCATCGCCGTTCCAAGGAACCCTCAGCCGCCTTGAATGTTCTGTTGCATCGAGGCGAAGTGTCGCTTTGATGCTTCGGGCATTCCCCCCGGCTGCCCGAACTAAGAGCATTAGGCTGTCACCAGCCCACTTCGGATACTATTCGGCTGCCGGTCCGGGGTCGTGAGTGATTACTACTGGACTGGTTCCGGCAATTAACGAGTAGCAATCGCCCTATACTCGGTTCAAAATGGAAGGCAGGGGACGGCGGAGTGCCGGGCGCCAGGGCGCCGTGGCGGGGCGTCAAACGAGCTGTGCTTCTAGAACCCGATCTGATGTGCGACTTGAAGCAAAAGTGCCTCAGATCCCATCGGTCCCACCAGTTGGATTCCCATCGGCAGGCCGGCCCCGCTGGAGCCGCCGGTCCAGTACACCGGCACGCTGATGGCGGGCAGTCCGCACACGTTCACCATGGAGGACCACGGGGCGTATTCGCATTGCTTGCGATAGTCGCCGTCGGCATCCCCGGCCCACTCAGCCGCAGGCCAGTATCCATCTCCGTGAGTGGCCCCGGTGAACCAGCCAACGGGCCGCGGCGTTTGGGCCAGCGCCGGCATGAGCATGAGATCCCATGCGTTGTATTGGGCGATTGTGTCCCGTTCGAACTGACGCAGGAATTCCAAGGCCTCGTTCAGTTTCGCTGCGCTGCGTTGCTGCGCCCGGCGCCGGAACGTGCGGGTGAGCGGGGTCAGGAGCGCTTCGCGTTGTGGCGCGATTCGTGCGCTGCCTACGCCAGCCGTCCACGCCGTGGTGAAGGCAGCCGGATAGCGGTTGTCATAGCGGACTGAAGCGTCCATTACATTGTGGCCAGCCGCCTCCAGAAGGGTGATCCCCTCGTTCAGGGCGCTGATCGCCTCCGGGTCAGGCGTGATCGGAAACAGCGCCTGCCATGGGCTGTCCATGCTCATGCCGATTCGCAGTGGCCGCGGTTCCCGGGCGATGCCGGCGAGGTAATGACCCATGCCGCATCCGGGCGCGCCCCCGGTCCCGCCGCCTCCGCCGCCTCCGGCCGCGCCGCCAGTCCCGCCCTTGGCGTTGCCGAATGTCGCCTCCGGCACCAGGGAGTCCAGCATCAGGGCCGCATCTCGGGCCGAGCGGGCCAACGGACCGGCCACCACCAGCCGGGCGGGATCGCCGCTGTTCTCGCCCGCCGGCGCCAGCCCGCGGCCCGGTTTCAAACCCACCAGGCCACAGGCCGCCGCCGGAATCCGAACCGAGCCGCCGCCGTCGGACCCGGGCGCGAACGGCACCAGTCCCGCCGCCACCGCGGCAGCGCTGCCGCCCGAGGAGCCGCCGGAACTCCGGCTAAGGGCATAGGGGTTGCGGGACGGCGGAGCGATCCGGTTCTCGCTGTATGCCGTCAACCCGAATTCCGGCACCTGGGTCTTGCCCAGTGAGATGACCCCGGCAGCCTTCAACAACGCCGCCAGGGCGCCATCCGCCGGAGCCGGCTTGTGCTCCAGGGCCGCGCTGCCGTGGGTGGTCACCACACCGGCCACGTCGGTCAGGTCCTTGAACGCCACAGGCATGCCATGGAGGGGCGGAAGTTGCGCGGGGGAGCGGCTGAACAAGGCGTCTGCCCTCCGTGCGTCCGCCAAGGCATGGTCTCCGGTGACCGTTATGAACGCCCCTAGTGCCGGGTTGCGGGCCTCAATCCGAGCCAAGTAGTGGGCCGCCGCCTCGCGTGCGGATAGCCCGCCGGACCGGAGGGCATCACGGAGTTGGACGGCGGACAGCTCGTGGATCTCAGCCAAGGAACCGGGTCTCCAGCCGTTCCTCGGCAGCCGCCGGTTCACCGCTTTCGCCTGCCGCGCGGGAGACGATATAGGCGGCCTTGCCCCTGACTTCGCTGACCGCCTCAACAAGGTTCGTGCCATGGTAGACCAGCCCCACGCCGTCGTCGGTGCAGTGAGTTTCGCCCAGGGTGCCAGCTGCCACCAAGCGGTGAACCAGGGGGCGGCGCTGTTTCTCGGAATCGTAGTGGACACCGTTGGCATAGGGAAGGAATCCCAGTGCGTTGGTCACTGGCCGGAGCTCGGGTCCGAACGAATCGGTGGTTCCCCCTTGAAACCAGCAGATGGAGCCGGCGGACACGCCGGCTAGAACCACACCGTCTTCCCACACCCGCCGCAGAATGGCATCCAGGCCATGCGCGCGCCACACCGCCAGGAGGTTGATCACCGAGCCGCCGTTAACCCACACCACATCCTGATCCATGAGGTGCGTTTCAGGGTCCTCCACGCTGGGCATGGTGAACAAATTCAGATGGCTGAAATCGAATCCCGCGATCCGGGCGGCGTGGTCCATTAGCGCGTTGAACCAGCTCTGATCGCCGGAGGCAGTGCCGATGTGGGTGACGCGCGGGGCTCGTCCGGTGACGCCGGACAGTTCGACGGCGTGGTGCAGCAGGGCATCAAACTCCAGCCGGGAGCGCCTTCCGGCCTTGTAACCACCGGAAGTTGCCAGAATGGTGGGCTGTTCTGCTGCCATCGGGATTCTCCTTTGCGCTCCTCCTGAAGCTTAACCTGCCGCCTCATTCGGGCCGCACTCGGCGGCGGGGATACGCTGGAGGTAGACCTTCAATATCTGGAGAGGACCACAATGAGCGACTTCGAAACCGTGACTGTGACCGATATCCCCGGCGATGCCACCCTCCTCGACGTTCGGGAGGACTACGAGTGGGCGGCCGGGCATGCGGAAGGTGCTCTGCACATTCCCTTGGACCAGTTGCCGGGCAGGGTGGGCGAGTTGGATCCGGACGAGGACCTCTATGTCATCTGCCGTACCGGGGGGCGCTCCTACCGCGCCGCACAGTGGCTGACCGGCCAGGGCTATTCGGCGCTGAATGTGTCCGGCGGAATGGATCAGTGGCTCGAAACCGGGCTGCCGCTGGTATCCGACAACGGCCTGAAACCCGTCATTCTCTAGGTCAACCGTTCTGGTTTCGCTCTCCTGCTCTGACCCCTAGCTCCGGCCCTTGCGGGTCGCCGCCGTTTTGTCCCATGCGCGCGGGACTTTCGCCGGTTCCGCACAAACCTGAAGGAACCCCATGCCCGCCTCGCCCGTCACGTACACGTTCCTCGGCCCCAAGGGGACCTTCACGGAGGCGGCCCTGATGCAGGTTCCGGGTGCTGCCGACGCCGTCCGCATCCCCTCCTCGAACGTCAATACAGCCCTGGACAAGGTGCGGGACGGCTCGGCCGACGCAGCAATGGTGCCCATCGAGAATTCGGTGGAAGGCGGCGTCACCGCAACTCTGGACGCCATCGCCTCCGGCCAGGAGTTGCGGATTATCCGCGAAGCGCTTGTGCCCATCAGCTTCGTGCTGGTGGCCCGTCCCGGCGTGAGGATATCCGACATCCGGCGAGTGTCCACCCATGGCCACGCGTGGGCCCAGTGCCGTTTGTGGGTGGAGGCGAATATGCCGGATGCGGAATACGTTCCGGGTTCGTCCACGGCCGCTGCGGCGATGGGTCTCCTGGACGAGGAGGGCGTCCATTACGAGGCGGCCATCTGCGCGCCGATTGTGGCAAGCGAGCAGCCCGGGTTGAACGTGCTCGCGGAAAACATCGGCGACAACCCTGGGGCCGTCACCCGCTTCGTCCTGGTCAGCCGGCCGGGTGTCCTGCCTGACCGTACTGGAGCCGACAAGACCACCGTGGTGGTGCCGCTGCCGGAAGACCGCCCGGGTGCCCTGATGGAGATCCTCGATCAGTTCGCCTCGCGCGGAGTGAACCTCAGCAGGATCGAGTCCCGCCCCACCGGGCAGTACCTCGGCCACTATTTCTTCAGTATCGACGCGGACGGCCACGCCGCGGACGCCAGGATGGCGGATGCCCTGGCAGGGTTGCATCGGATCAGCCCGGCCACGCGTTTCCTGGGTTCCTACGGCCGGGCGGACGCGCAGAGTCCGGAAGTGGCGCCGTACAACTCCGACGAAGCATTCCAAGCGGCACATGCATGGGTCCGGGAGATCCTTGCCGGGGCAGTGGCTGCGCCCGAGCATGCCCATGGGGGTTCGCCCACAGCTTAGACGAATGCCGCTTCCGGTACTTCCGCCTCCGCAACATGGTGCGTATGCTTGCTTGATCCATTGGGGAAATCCTCTACCGGAGGGAGCAGGACCATGTCAGGAACCAGCACCGACAACGACGGCCAGGGAATGATTGTCAATCCCAAACCGACAGCCGAGAACCAGGATTGGGACGGTGACGATGCGGACCGGGCCGATCGCCTGCGCTTCGAGGAAGAGCAAGCAATGATCCGCGAGCAGTCCGAAGCCCGTGCCGCGGCGAAAGCGGCCGAGGCAAAAAAGAGGGCCACCGCCTAACGCGTGTGAACCTGAGCATGGTTGTTTACTGTGAAGCCCGGGCCGGAAGAAGTAGCGCGGTCTGAAGCGGCGGGACGGAGCCCGATCAGGCGGTTTCGTTCCCCGTGCTTTCGATAACCCGAACCAGGAGCGATCTTGGCTCAACCTGCACAGTCACCTCAGTCGCCTCTCCGGAGGGGTCGCCGTCGACTTGAGTGGCCACGGGTTCCGCACAGCGAATCACTATTTTGCCGGAGCGGTAGTAGCTCATCACCGGCAGGTTCCGTTTGTGCTTGAACATGATTTTCCCATACATTGCGATCCACCCGATGGCACTGCGGGGGCTCATCACCACTACGTCCAGCACCCCGTCATCGATCATGGCCTGCGGGATGAAATCTATGCCGCCGGGGATCAGGCCGCAGTTGGCGAAAAGCACACTGCGAATCTTCCGGGTCTGTTCTGGCTGATCGTCCAGGGAAATGGATACCTTCTTGCGCCGCCCTATCAGGTGCCGGGCACCCGCCTCAGTGTATGCGAGCCAGCCAACTGCCCTTTTGAGGCCATCGTTGGTATCGCCCACCACTTCAGCATCCATGCCCATACCGGCAATCACCAGGAATGCGTGCTCGGAGGCAGCTCCTGTACGGGAGTTCCTGATGCCCATGCGGGCTGTGTCTATGAAGCGCTGATGCCCGAATAGCGCAGTCTGGATGCATCCGTGCAGATCGGCGACGTCCAGGTGAACGTTCCTGGCCAACAGGTTGCCCGTGCCCAGCGGGATCAGGCCCATCGGCACATTTGTGTGGGCGAGCTTCTCAGCCACAACGCGCACGGTGCCGTCCCCGCCGCCCACCAGGACGACGTCGGCCCCGCTGGCGAGGGCCGCCTCCGCTTGGGCGTAGCCGGGATCCTCGGCTGTGGTCTCAAAAAACAGGGGGGCTTCCCAACCCGCGGAGAGACAGGCCCTTTGAATGAGGGCCCGGGCCTCGGCCGACTTGGCCTTTATGGGATTCAGCACCACGGCAACCTTTTGCTGCTCAAGGCCCGGGTGGTAGGTGTCCTCCCGGACGGCGCTTCGCGTGTGCAGGACCCTGAGCCTGCGCACGCCCCACCAACTGGAGACCGCGAATGCAAGGGCCGCGGCGATGATGAGGTAGAGCAGCCAGTCGTTCATGGTGCTCCAACACTATCCCGCCCGGGCTCTGTCGTTGCCACCGCTTGAGGCGCGGCCGGATTCGATACTCTTGTCTGGTGATCGACGTAAAAGACCTCAGCGAAAATCCGGACAAGTTCCGTGCCAGCCAACGCGCCCGCGGCGCCGACGAGTCCGTGGTGGACGCGATCATCGCCGCGGACGCTGCCCGGCGCGCGGCACTAATACGGTTCGAGAACCTCCGCGCCGACCAGAACGCGTTCGGTAAGAAGGTGGCCCAGGCCAAGGGTGGGGAGAAGCAAGCCCTCCTTGCCGAGGTCAGGGTCCTGGCAGGGTCGGTCAAGGCCGCTTCCGCCGAGGCCGACGTCGCGCAGGCAAAGCAGGAGGAGCTCCTGCGCGCCATCCCGAACCTGATCGAGGAAGGCGTGCCTGAGGGCGGCGAGGATGACTACGTTGTGCTCAAGACGGTGGGCACGCCGCGCGAATTTCCCGACTTTGAACCCCGGGACCACTTGGAGATCGGTGAGCTGATCGGTGCGATCGACATGGAGCGCGGCGCCAAGGTGTCGGGTTCCCGCTTCTACTTCTTGCGTGGCGTGGGCGCGCGCCTGGAGATGGCACTGCTCCAGATGGCCATGGACCAGGCCATCGAGGCCGGTTTTGTCCCCATGATCACCCCCACGCTGGTACGCCCGGAGACCATGCAGGGCACCGGCTTCGATGTGAAGCACGACGCCGAAATCTACCGCCTGGCTGAAGACGACCTTTACCTTGTGGGCACCTCGGAAGTGGCCCTTGCCGGTTACCACGCCGACGAGATCCTGGACCTCTCGGCCGGTCCCATCCGCTACGCCGGCCAGAGCTCCTGCTACCGCCGCGAGGCAGGCTCACACGGCAAGGACACCCGCGGCATCATCCGGGTCCACCAGTTCAACAAGGTGGAGATGTTCATTTACACCACGGTTGAGGAGGCCGCAGCCGAGCACGCCCGCCTCCTGGCCTGGGAAGAGGAGATGCTGGCCAAGTGCGAACTGCCGTACCGTGTGATTGACACGGCGGCCGGCGACCTCGGCAATTCCGCGGCCCGCAAGTTCGACTGCGAGGCCTGGGTCCCGACGCAGGGCGCCTACCGCGAGCTCACCTCCACGTCCAACTGCACCACCTTCCAGGCCCGGCGCCTCAACATCCGCGAACGGATCCTGAGCGAGGACGGTGCGCCCAAGGGCACCCGCGCCGTGGCCACGCTCAACGGAACGCTAGCCACCACCCGCTGGATCGTGGCCATCCTGGAGCACCATCAGAACCCGGATGGCTCGGTGAACGTCCCGGCCGCGCTGCGGAAGTATCTCGGCGGCATGGAAGTGTTCCCCGTCCTCTAGGTTCCGGCGTGGGTTCCGTAGGTTCGCCGTTCCCGGGGTTCCATAGGTTCGTCGTGGGTTCTGTCGGTTCGTCATTCCCGGGCTTGTCCGCGTCTCCGTTCCTTCAGCCCTCTGAAACACGGACGTGCCTAGGATTCCCTACGCCCAAGGCCCAAGGGCCTCCTTGGCCACGGACGTCGCCACTCGTCCTCCACAGCCCGCCGTGTCCACATAACCCCCGGTGCCCGGTGACGGTGGGGCGCCGGCCCTGCATTCTGTTGACATGGAAATCCCGCCCGGACTGATCGACTCGGCGGCCATTCTGCGAACGCGGGAAGGCGTCGATTTTATTCACCGCGAGTTCAGGGCGGGAAAGCTGGTGCGGATCCGCCGCGGGTTCTACGTGCAGACGGCTGAGTGGTTGCGCGCCCACCCGTCACAGCGGTTCGCATGGTCGACGGCGGCGGTTGCCAGATCGGTCAAGGGTGCGGTGTTGTGCGGGGAGACAGCCGCGTTGGCCAGCGGCTTGCCCACGCTCGGTACCCCCGCCTGCATCGAGCTCGCAACAACCCTGCCCGGCCGCAGCGGGACGAGGCGGTCCCCGCTTCTGGTTTTGGGAGAGGGCAATGCTGCCCAGGAGGTGCGGAAGAAGCGATCGTACCCTCTGAAGTACTGCCTCAAAACCGCAGTGGAGCCGGTGCTGCATGGCGAGTTCCGTTGCACGGGACTCATGCAGACCACAGTGGACGTGATGGTATCCGGTCGCCTGAGTCACGCGTTGGTGCTGGCCGATGGGGTGGCTCGAAAACTCCGTGGCGATGGTTTGCTGGCTGCGGGTGCCAACCTCCTGTCCGTGCCGGGGATTGCAGCCGGCATAGCGGACCGCCCTTTCGCTGCCGCGCGTCGTCGTGCGGAGCTGGTGGCCACGCTTGCCAGCCCGCTGGCTGAGTCCGTGGGTGAGTCCTACAGCCGTGCAGCCTTTGAATTTCTGGGATTCGAGCAACCGGCACTTCAGCACGTGTTTAGCGATCGGGATGGCTTCATTGGCCGGAGCGATTTTTGGTGGCGGAAAGAGCGGGTTGTGGGAGAGTTCGACGGGAAAGGCAAGTACGTGGACGCCGCGCTGCGTGGGGGCATCACGGCGGAGGAGGCCGTCTACCGGGAGAAACTGCGCGAAGACCGGCTCCGTGCCTTGGGAGGTGGGTTCGTTCGGTGGACCTGGGCCGATGTGGACAATCCTGACCATCTGAAGCGCAAGCTGCTGGCGGCCGGACTCCGCCCCCGAAACTTGGGCTAGTCGGCGTTTCCGAACTGCCCCCAAAACTTGGGCTAGTCGGCGTTTCCGAAGCGTAACAGGCAGGATTGGCGGATAAGCCCAGGAATCCCCCCGGAGGCTACATGCGGGTAAACACTCACAGTGAGGAAAAACTGTGGATATTGGCCAGCTGTTCACTCTCGGCTGTGGCGTGCGTCCTAGCCGGTGTCCGGGGTGTCTGCTCTACTAGATAAATGACTACTTTGACTGAAACCTCAGTCGCTGGCAACGACGACCAGCGCAACGAAAATCCTGAACAGCGCAACGAATACCGGGACCAGCGCAGCGACCACCAAGCCTTGGAAAGCAACACGGGCCTTGCGGGAAAGGTGCGCACCAAAGCTGCCGAGCTCGCCGCGAGCCCGAAGATGATGGTGGCCCTGGACGTTGACGGTACGTTGGTGAACCACGATGGTCACATGTCGGTTACCGTCCGGGAGGCCGCGCAGGCCGTGGTAGCCGCGGGCCACGAAGTCATGATCGCCACCGGCCGCTCCCTCAACGCCACGCTGCCCATCATCGAGCACATCGGGATCGACACCGGTTATGCGGTGTGCTGCAACGGCGGCGTGACGCTCCGGCTGGATCCGGCCCACCCCGATGGCTACGAAATCATCCGTAAAGCCACGTTTGATCCCGGCCCCGCACTGCGGGCCCTTCGTAAGCGCCTGCCCATGGCGAAGTACGCGCTGGAGGACGAGGACGGCAACTTCCTGTCCACCGAACGCTTCCAGGACGCGAGCTTCGGCGTGGAGGCGATCGGCGTGGACTTCCAGACCATGCTTGAGGCCACGGCCGTGCGCGTGGTGGTTTTCAGTGCGGACAACACCCCGGAGGACTTCAACGAGGCCATCAAGCACATCGGTTTGGCCGGCGTCACCTACTCTGTGGGCTGGACTGCCTGGCTGGACATTGCCGCGGAAGGCGTCACCAAGGCCAGCGCCTTGGAGCACCTCCGCGGGCATCTGAGCATCGAGTCGCACCTGACTGTGGCGATCGGTGACGGCCGCAACGATATCGAGATGCTGACGTGGGCGCGCCGGGGTGTTGCGATGGGCCAGGCGCCCGAGGAAGTGATCGCCGCGGCGGACGAGGTCACCCTGTCGGTGCACGACGACGGCGCGGCGCACGTTCTCCGCAGCCTCCTCTAACGCCGGGTAACGCCGGGCTGCTCCACCGCCGGCTGCTTTAACGCTTGGCTGGTTGTCGTCGCAGCCGCAGCCGCAGCCGTAGCCGGATCCGGGGCCGCGCTGTGGCCTAACGGACCTCGAGGATCAGCTGCAGGAGCCGGGCCGCTGCGGGACGGGCGGAATGCTCCTCGTTCCACTGGGCGCGGGCCACGGCCTTGCTGACTGCTTGGGTGGTGATGCCCAGTTCTTCAGCCACGGCTTTCTGCTGGCCGCGTACGCCCGGGGTCAACAAGTCCAGGACACGCCACTCCGCCGCGCTGCGGCCATGCACAATGTGGCCCAGCAGCCTCAGCACGGCCTCTGATTCGGCAGCCAGTTGAGCGAACGGCCCATCGACCGCCACGGGAATGCGTTCTCTGCTGTTCCGGGCCCGGTCCACCGCCCGGCGGGCGTAGATCAAGCCGTGCCCCGTGGCGTCCTTGATCTGGTTCGGCAGCGGCTCATTCACGGGCCCCACTCCAATGCCCACGAACCAGCTGCCACAGCGCAGAGCGATCAGGGCCGCCTCCACAGCCTGGTGCGGACAGTCGACAATTCCTTGGACCTCATCTTCGACTGAGCGGTCGAAATCAAGGCGCGCCGGTATATGCCGCAGGTCCTTGAGTAGCTGCGGCACCCGGTCGCCGTCGCGCCGGCTGTCAGTTTGGTTGATGGTCAGCGTGAACATTTCTGGGTCACACACTACCGGGTGGCGTTCCGGGGACAAGCTGGCTTCCACGTTCACCGGCCAAGTTCGCCCGTGGCGGGGTTGTCTCGCACGCGCAGAGATGTTGCGATGGGGAGGAAGCTGCCGATGGCGGCATTGACCCAAGTGGAGGACCGCAGTGACCAAAGACTTAGGCGATGACACAACAAGGATGGACCCAAGCATGGCGGGCGGCACCACAACAGCTCCGGCGCCAACAGCTCCGGCGCCGGACGAGGAGCCCTTGGCGGCCCTGGAGCTTGTGGATCGCTGGTGGAGGGCGGCCAACTACCTGTCGGTGGGGCAGATCTACCTCCGTTCCAACCCCCTGCTGCGGGAACCGCTGGCTGCGGACCACACCAAAGCCAGGCTTTTGGGCCACTGGGGTACGACTCCAGGCCTCAACTTCGTCTACGCCCATCTGAACAGGGTCATCCGCCGGGACCGGCAGGAAATGCTCTTTGTCGCGGGGCCGGGTCATGGCGGACCGGCCGTGGTGGCCAACGCCTGGCTGGAGGGAACGTATTCCGAGATCTACAGCAATGTGGGCGACGATGAGGCCGGGATGGCCGAGCTCTTCCGGCAGTTCTCGTATCCCGGCGGCATCCCCAGCCACGCGGCGCCGGAAACCCCCGGGTCCATCAACGAGGGCGGCGAACTGGGTTATTCGTTGGCACACGCGTATGGATCGGTCTTTGATAATCCAAAGCTGATCACCGCCGTCGTGGTTGGTGACGGGGAGGCGGAAACCGGGCCGCTGGCCGCGAGCTGGCACTCACACAACTTCCTGGACCCCGCGGCGGACGGCGCAGTGCTCCCCATCCTGCACCTGAACGGTTACAAGATCGCCAATCCCACGATCCTGGCCCGCATGCCCGAGGCCCAGCTGGAGCAGCTGCTTCGGGGCTATGGCCACAAGCCGCATTTCGTCACTGTCGAGGATCCGGACCGGGTCGCGGACGCGCACCGTGACTTTTCTGAAGTCCTGGACGAGTGCCTGGCCGAGATCCGGGCCATCCAGGCCGAGCGCCGTGGTGCAGGAGGGGGAGCAGCCGCTGGAGACCGCGGTGCCGCGCAGTGGCCCATGATCGTCCTGCGTTCGCCCAAGGGATGGACCGGGCCGCGCACAGTGGACGGACAACAGGTGGAAGGGACGTGGCGGAGCCACCAGGTTCCACTCTCCGAAGTGCGCACGAACCCGGGGCACCTCACGCAGCTGGAGGAATGGCTGGAATCCTACCGGCCTGCTGAGCTGTTCGACGAACAGGGCCGTCTGAGGACCGCCGTCGCCGCGAACGCGCCGTCGGGGGACCTGCGCATGAGCGCCACCCCGCATGCCAACGGCGGCGTCCTCCTCCGTGACCTCAAGCTTCCCGAATACAACAACTATGCCGTTCAAGTCGCCCGGCCGGGCGTGGAGCGGGTCAGCGCCATGGTCACGCTGGGCTCCTGGCTGCGGGACCTCATCGGACTCAACCCGGAGACCTTCCGGCTCTTCGGGCCCGATGAAACGGCCTCGAACCGGCTCCAGAACGTCTATGAAGTCACAGACAAGGTATGGCAGTACCGGATCGACGACGTCGACGAGCACCTTGCGCGCGCAGGCCGTGTGATGGAAGTGCTCAGCGAACACCTGTGTCAAGGCTGGCTGGAAGGGTACCTGCTCACCGGCCGGCACGGCGTGTTCAACTGCTACGAGGCCTTCATCCACATCGTGGACTCCATGTTCAATCAGCACGCCAAGTGGCTCAAGGTTCACCGCGAACTTCCCTGGCGCCAGCCCGTGGCATCGCTGAACTACCTGCTGTCCTCACACGTGTGGCAGCAGGACCACAACGGGTTCTCGCACCAGGATCCAGGCTTTATTGACCATGCGGTGAACAAGAAGGCCGAGGTCATCCGGGTGTACCTGCCGCCGGACGCCAACACGCTCCTGTCCGTTATGGAGCACTGCCTTGCCTCCCGGGACTACGTGAACATTGTGGTTAGCGGCAAGCAGCCCTCTCCCACCTGGCTCGGACCGGCCGACGCGGCTCACCATTGCCAGCGGGGGCTGGGAATCTGGGAGTTCGCGGGGTCCGAGGTCCCGGGTGAGGAGCCCGATGTGGTCCTTGCCTGTGCCGGGGATGTGCCCACGGTGGAAACCGTGGCCGCGGCGGAGCTGCTCAAAGAGGGCGCTCCCGGGCTGAAGATCCGGGTGGTCAACGTTGTGGATCTTATGCGGCTCCAGGATGCGAACGAGCATCCTCACGGCCTGTCTGCGCGAGATTTCGACGGTATTTTTACTGCGGACAAGCCCATCATCTTCGCCTACCACGGCTATCCGTCGCTGATCCACCGGCTCGCGTACCGGCGGACCAATCAAGAGGGACTCCACGTCCGGGGCTACAAGGAGGAGGGCACTACCACCACCCCGTTCGACATGGCGATGCTCAATGGAATCGACCGCTTCCAATTGGCCATCGATGCGATCGACCGGGTCCCTGGCTTGGCAGAGCGCCACTCGCTGCTCCGCCAGTCGCTGCAGGATGCCCGGATCAGGGCCCGGAACCACACGCGCGTCCACGGCGAGGACCCGGCGGAGATCCGCGACTGGTCGCTCAGCGGGCAGCACAGCCAGGAATAACGTGGGGGACCCCGGTTTTAGCCCCGGGCCAGGTCTTCGAGGCGTCCATTGGGCAGATGGATCCAGCCTTCGCTCGCGGCCCGGGCGGCGTGATCGTTATCGGGCCGCAGTGTGGTGCCCACTTTGACAGCGCGGGCCGTGAGCGCGGCGACGAGGGAGTCAAACATGTCGTCGGAGGCCGCAAGATCCAACTGGTATCCGCCCAGGTCCAGCCAGGGGGCGCTTCGGGTCAGGCGTTCGAGTATCGAGGCCCGTTGCGTGGCTTCGGTGGTGCCGTTGCCTTTGTAGCCACGGGCGGACATTCCCCATAATTTCAATGATGCGGCCGGGTAGACCTCAGCCAGCTGCCCGGATCCGTCCCTGGCCTGAACTCCGTGAGTGCGGGCAATCTTGGCCTGGATCACGGCGCACCGCATGGCGGGGTGGGCCAGTCGGTCGGCCGAGACGCTGAGCGGGATCAGGCCCGTTTCCCGGGTGACGAAGCGGTCGGTGTCGCGGTAGGCGAGGAGCCGGCGGCCTTCGATCCCGTCGTGCTCCAGGACCGACTTCGCTTCGAAGTTCAGGTGTCCGGCAATGAACGGAAGCAAGGCGTCGGGCCAGCCCACGGGACAGTCAATCCCTGTCATCGCGGTGCTGCCAAACAGCTCCACTATGGCGTCATCGCTGACATTAAGCGACAAGTGCACCAGGCGTGCGGCGCCATCGGTCCATTCGACGATGGCGGCTGCGGTTTTCTTCGTGGCCGCGGCAAGGTCCACGCCGAGGGTTCTCAATGCCCTGTCCCGGTAGGCTCGGCGTCCATCTCACCATTATGAGCCCCACGCCGGGCGCGAACGTACACTTGAGGCCCCGAAATCCGCGGATTCCAGGGCCTCAAGTGTACGTTCGCGCTTGCGCGTGAATGGTGTGTTGCGGGGATCAGTGACCCGACGGAACGTAACGCTTGATGGAAGCTTCGAGCTCGGCCTCGGCCGCGGCGCGGTCGCCCCAGCCTTCGGCACGGACCCACTTCCCCGGCTCCAGGTCCTTGTAGCGGGTGAAGAAGTGCTCGATTTCCTTGATCAGGTATTCGCTGACGTCGCTGACCTCTTTGATGTGGTCGAAGCGTGCGTCCGTGGGGACGCAGAGGACCTTCGCGTCGCCGCCGCCGTCGTCCGTCATGTTGAAGACACCGATGGGGCGCGCTTCCACAATGACACCGGGGTGCAGGTCGAAATCCTGCAGGAGGACCAGGGCGTCCAGCGGGTCGCCGTCCTCGCCCAGCGTGTTCTCAAAGAACCCGTAGTGGGTGGGGTACTGCATTGACGTGAAGAGGACGCGGTCCAGGCGGACGCGGCCGGTCTCGTGGTCGACTTCGTACTTGACGCGTGATCCCTTGGGGATCTCGATTGTCACGTCATGCTTCATGGAATGCTCCTCGACTTCAGGGTGTTCGCGGCACTCTTGACTTTCCACCAATAGTGTCAGTGCCGCCGACTACTATTGAGGATATAGGGATCGGCCCAGGTTTCATGAACTAGTGGGGACATTTCAGCACTAAAGGACCAAGAGCAGCATGAAACGCAGGATGAGCCGCGCAGGACGGCGCCCATGGATCAACGCCAAGGGACCGGCCCGCGCAGCCTTCACGGGAGTCGTGCGCAGCCTGCCCATGGTGCTGCTGACCCTGCTGATCCTGGCCCTCGCGGTCCCGGCGGCCATGGTCATGGCTCCCGCCTTCACCGGCCGCGGACCGGCAACCGCTACGCCAGATTCATCTGTGCCGCCTTGGCAGCAGGTCCCGCGCGAACTTTCTCTTCCTGGCGGAATCGCACCCCTCAGCAACTCAGCGCCTGTTCCGTTTCCGGACAACCTCGCCGCCCAGGTTGAGGCCACATTGAAGACCGACGGCGGGGGAACCTTCACCGGCGTGGTGCAGGACGCCGCCACCGGCCAGGTGTTGTTTGACCGCGGGGGAGCGGACGGCAGGATACCGGCGTCCAACCTGAAGCTCTTCACCGCCGCGGCGGCCCTTCGAGCGATCGGCCCTGAGCGGCGCTTCAACACCCGGGTGGTCGCCGGAGCAGCGCCCGGTACCGTCGTCCTGGTGGGCGGAGGGGACGTCCTGTTGGGAACCGGCGAGTCGTCCAATGACGCCGTACTGGGCCACGCCGGCCTAGCCACCCTCGCGCAGCGCACGGTCCGTGCACTGCAGGATGCCGGAATAAAAGGCCCCCTGACGGTGCAGCTCGACGACTCCCTGTTTACCGGGCCGTCCCTCAGCCCGGCCTGGAATCCTGAGGACGTGGCCGCGGGCGAAACGGCGCCGTTGTTCCCGCTGGCGCTGAACTCGGCCCGGTTTGATCCAGCCGTGACCAGCGGCCCCCGTCCGCAGGACGCAGCCATGAGCGCCGCCGAGGCGTTCTCCGCCCAGCTCACGGCGGCAGGAGCAGCCGCCGGGCTGTCCGTCGCCCCCGGCGTCGTTCGGGTCAAAGCCGGTACTGCCGACGGTACGGTCACCACTCCGAATGCCGACGACGGCGGCGCACGCCCGTCAGCGAGTTCCACGGCAACCAGCCCAGCGGCCATGGTTCGGGGGGCTATGCTCGCCGAGGTCCAGTCCGCCACCGTCCGCCAGCAGGTGGACCTTCTGCTGCAGACTTCAGACAACTACCTGGCCGAGGTGATGGGCCGGATGGCGGCGATAACGGCTGGCCGGCCAGGCAGCAACGACGGCGCCACCGCCACCGTCCTCCAGCAGGTGACGGAGCTCGGAATCCCCACGGACGGCCTGCATCTGGCTGATGTGTCCGGGCTGTCGCTGGCCGACCAAGCATCCGCCAAACAGCTTGCGGCGATGGTCCGCGCCATCACATCGGGCAACGAGCCTAAGCTGCGGGCCGCCATCGGCGGCTTCCCTATTGCCGGACTCACCGGCACGTTGGGCGACCGCTACACTGACGCCTCCACGTCCCGCGGGGCAGGCCTGGTGCGCGCGAAAACCGGGACGCTGAACTCGGCGCTTGCCCTCAGCGGCTACGTTGTGGACGCCGAGGGCCGGCTCCTGGTGTTCTCCTTCGTCGGCAACGGATTGACGCCGGGCGCGGCGGGAAACAAGACCGCGCTGGACCGCTCGGCGTCGATTCTCGCATCCTGCGGTTGCCGCTAGCGGCGAATCCGTCCTGCGGCGGTCCTCGGGGAGTCCTCGACGCCCGCTGACGCGGAAGCAGGGGCCGGGGACTGCAACTCGGCGGTGCCGAAAAGTGCCGTCATCACCACTGCGGCGAGGACTGAACGCCAGCCGTTGCCGGTACCCTCGGTCAACGGAGCTATGGGGCGGTAGACAATCATGGGGGCTCTCCTTCGGCGTGGGTTTCTGACTCAAGGGTGGACTGTGACATTTGCGTTCCGCTGTCGCCAGGCTGTGCGCAGGCTATGGGCTATGAGGCCGTTCGCCGGACAGCGAACTTAAGGTGCAAAGCAGGCGTGCTGTGGTGTGATGGACGCTATGGAGTCATCTGCAGGCGAGTCATCCGTACAGGCCCAGGCACTGATCAACTGGGAGCTGGCCGCATCGACGGCTGCCCGGCTCGCCCCTGCAGGGCCTTCACTGCGTTCCGGCGAAATCGGCAGCGCCGTCGAAAACCTGCGTCTGATGGCGGACCTCTCGGTGCCTCATGTGCACGACATCACGGGACTCGAAGCCGCCCGTGATCTTCGCGATTCCTCAGTCCTGGTGGTGGACCGCGCCTCCTGGGCCAAAGCGAACACCCAAAGCTTCGCCGTGATGCTGAAGCCGGCCATGGAAAAGATGATGGAGAGCCGGCGGGGTGCAATGAGCCCCGGGGCCGCGAGTGTCAGCGGCGCCGTCACAGGCAGCCAGCTCGGAGCCGTGCTCGCATTCCTCTCCAGCAAGGTCCTGGGCCAGTACGACCCCTTCTCTGCACTTGCCGAGGACTCCACGGCCCCGGCTGCCGGACGGCTCCTGCTGGTGGCGCCGAACATTGTGGCTGTGGAGCGCGAACTCAACGTCACCCCTGAGGATTTCCGGCTGTGGGTCTGCCTTCACGAACAGACCCACCGGGTGCAGTTCGCCGCGGCCCCGTGGCTGCGGCACCACATGCTCACCGAAATCGACAACCTCAGCGGCCACCTGCTGGGCAACGTGGACTCCCTGATGGAGCGAGCCTCCGCTGCCGCCAAGTCCCTGAGGGACCGCAGCGCCAGTGGCGCGACCCCGCGGCGGGGCGCCATCCTGGAACTGCTGCAGGACCCCGAGGAAAAGGCCTCACTCTCGCACCTGACCGCCGTGATGAGCCTGCTGGAGGGTCACGCGAACGTGGTGATGGACGCCGTGGACGCCAGCATCGTTCCCTCGGTCAAGACCATCCGGCAGCGGTTCAACGCCCGCGGCAAGGATCGCGGCGTCATAGAAAAATTCATCCGCAGCCTGCTGGGCCTGGACGCCAAAATGCGCCAGTACACCGACGGTGCCAAGTTCGTCCGCGCCGTGGTGGATGTTGCCGGGATGGAAGGCTTCAACAGGGTCTGGGAGTCGGCCGACAACCTGCCCACGGAGCCGGAGATCCACGATGCGAAGCTGTGGCTTGAGCGGATGGGCCTCTAGTTGTCCCAACCCGCAACCGGCCGCCGCCAACCTGGCCGCTTGGCGCCGGTGGTCGGCAAGGCTCGCAGGATGCTGCAGGACGCGCTGGCGCAGGCTGGCTACCCTAAACGGGTGCTCGTGGCCTGCAGCGGCGGCCCTGATTCCCTGGCGCTGGCGGCAGTGGCGTCCTACTTCGGGCGCCGCGGCCACGTGAACGGCCGCCCCGTGTCGGTTGGCGCCGTGGTGGTGGACCACCAGCTCCAGCCGGCCTCGGCTGACGTGGCGGCCAAGACGGCGGCAGTCCTCCAGGAGCTGGGGCTCTCCCCGGTTCACGTGCGGACCGTGGATGTTGCTTCCTCCGGGCTGGGCCCGGAGGCGGCTGCTCGGGATGCCCGGCACGCAGCGCTGGAGGCAGTCGCCGCCGAGACGGGCGCGGATGTGATCCTCCTCGGCCACACGCTCGATGACCAGGCCGAACAGGTGTTGCTGGGGCTCGCCCGCGGCTCCGGAACGCGTTCGCTGGCGGGGATGCGACCGGTAAGGGGGAAGCTGCTGCGCCCCTTCCTCGGTTTGCGGCGCGATGACACCTTGGAGATCTGCGCAGTCGAGGGATTGGAGCCCTGGCATGATCCCAGCAATGCGGACCCTGCCTTTGCCCGATCCCGGACCCGTGTCGAGGTCCTGCCGGTGCTCGAGGAAAAGCTGGGCCCCGGCGTCGCCGAATCGCTGGCCAGGACCGCATCCATCCTGCAGCACGACGCCGATTACCTGGAGGACGTGGCGAACAGCACGTTTGAACGGCTCGCGGAGCGTTCGGGCGCCGAAATAAGCCTCCCCGAAGCGGCACTGGGCGAGCTTGCCCCCGCCATCAGGTTCCGGGTTATCGCCAAGGCGGCCGCCGACGTCGGGGGCCAACAGCCCAGCTACCAGCGCCTGCTGGCCGCGGAGGCGCTGCTGCGCCGGCAGGGCTCGGCGGGTCCTGTTGAGCTGCCCGGGGGCGTCAGCGTCTACCGGTTGTCGCTGGCCCAGCTGCTTGCCGAGGACCAACAGAATCGTCAAGGGCTGCCGCACGATGGTGCCGACGGGGTTCCCCGCGAGGCGGCCCGCTGTGGGAAGCTAGTATTCCGGCCTCAAAAACCGCCCCAAGAATAGTCGCACCCGCATCTACACAGGAGCCATTGGTGGATTCAAACGACGTCCAGGCAGACCTCAAGCACGTTCTCTACACCAAGGATCAGATTCAGCAGCGGATCACCGAACTCGCTGCCCAGATCGACAAGGACTATGAAGGGCGCGAACTCCTGATCGTTGGCGTCCTGAAGGGTGCGGTGATGGTCATGGCGGACCTGGCCCGGGCACTTCACAGCCACGTCTCCATGGACTGGATGGCCGTTTCCTCCTACGGTTCCGGCACGCAGTCCTCCGGCGTGGTCCGCATACTCAAGGACCTGGACACCGACCTGATGGGCAAGGACGTCCTGATTGTCGAGGACATCATCGACTCGGGGCTCACGCTGTCCTGGCTCAAGACCAACCTGGAGTCCCGCGGCACGGCCTCGGTGGAAATCTGCACCGCCTTCCGCAAGCCCACAGCACTCAAGGTCCAGATTGACGTCAAGTACGTCGGGTACGACATCCCGAACGAATTCGTTGTCGGCTACGGGCTGGACTACGCCGAAAAGTACCGCAACCTGGACTTCGTGGGCACCCTCGCCCCGCACGTGTACGAATAACTGCTTCTTGCGGCGTTGCACCGAAGCGCTACGCCTACAGGGAACTTTTGCAGTTCACTGTGCGTGATCTAATCCGAACGGTGTATAGCTAGAAACTAAAGCAGCACCACACGTGCGCAGATCCTTCGCCGTGCAGCACTACCAGGAGGGACGGGGTCAGCCCCCGATCAGATGAAAGCTAAGAATTTCTTGAAAGGCCCGGGCATCTGGATCGTCGTTGTCATCGGCATGCTCCTGCTGGCCTTTGCCACCCTCGCTCCCGGTGGTGCAACCCGGATTGACACCCAGCCGGGTCTTGAACTTCTCGCCCAGAGCGGCAAGGTGGAGCAGGCCAAGATTTTCGACGCCGAGAACCGCGTCGATCTGGTGCTCAAGGACAACCTGGTTATCGACGGACAGGACAAGGGCAAGAATGTCCAGTTCTTCTTCGTCAACGCCCGCGCGGCGGACGTGGTGAAGGCCGTGACCGATGCCAAGCCATCCAAGGGCTTCACCGACCAGCCAATTGAAAACAACTGGTTCTCCGGGCTGTTCTCCCTGCTGGTGCCCGTGCTGCTGCTCGGCGTCCTCTTCTGGTTCCTGCTCTCCCGGATGCAGGGCGGCGGCTCCAAGATCATGCAGTTCGGAAAGTCCAAGGCCAAGCTGGTGAACAAGGACATGCCGCAGGTGACGTTCGGCGATGTTGCCGGCGCCGATGAAGCGGTGGAAGAGCTCCAGGAGATCAAGGAATTCCTCCAGGAACCGGCGAAGTTCCAGGCCGTCGGCGCCAAGATCCCCAAGGGTGTGCTGCTGTACGGCCCTCCAGGCACCGGTAAAACCCTGCTGGCCCGGGCGGTCGCAGGCGAGGCAGGCGTCCCGTTCTTCTCCATCTCGGGTTCGGACTTCGTTGAGATGTTCGTCGGTGTGGGCGCCTCCCGCGTCCGGGACCTGTTCGAGCAGGCCAAGGCCAGCTCGCCGGCCATTATCTTCGTTGACGAGATCGACGCCGTGGGCCGTCACCGTGGTGCCGGGATCGGCGGCGGCAACGATGAGCGCGAGCAGACCCTCAACCAGCTCCTGGTTGAAATGGACGGCTTCGACGTCAAGACCAACGTCATTCTTATCGCGGCCACCAACCGTCCGGACGTCCTCGACCCGGCGCTGCTGCGCCCGGGGCGTTTCGACCGCCAGATCTCCGTTGAGGCGCCGGACCTCGTTGGCCGCGACCAGATCCTGCACGTCCACGCCAAGGGCAAGCCCATGGCTCCGGGAGTGGACTTGAAGGCTGTGGCCAAAAAGACCCCCGGGTACACCGGTGCCGACCTGGCCAACGTACTCAACGAGGCGGCCCTGCTGACCGCACGTTCCAACGCGAACCTGATTGACGACCGCGCCCTGGACGAGGCCATCGACCGTGTGATGGCCGGCCCCCAGAAGCGCAGCCGCGTGATGAAGGAACACGAGCGCAAGATCACTGCGTACCACGAAGGCGGCCACGCACTCGTTGCGGCTGCCCTCCGGAACTCCGCGCCCGTCACCAAAATCACCATCCTGCCCCGCGGCCGTGCCCTCGGATACACCATGGTGGTTCCGGAAAACGACAAGTACTCCATCACCCGCAATGAGCTCCTGGACCAGATGGCCTACGCCATGGGTGGCCGTGTGGCCGAGGAAATCGTCTTCCACGACCCCTCCACCGGCGCGTCCAACGACATCGAAAAGGCCACTGCAACCGCCCGCAAGATGGTCACGGAGTTCGGCATGAGTGAGCGCGTGGGTGCCGTCCGCCTGGGCCAGGGCGGCGGCGAGCCCTTCCTGGGCCGGGACGCCGGGCATGAGCGTAATTACTCGGACCAGATCGCCTACATTGTGGACGAGGAAGTGCGCCGCCTGATCGACCAGGCGCATGACGAGGCCTACTCCATCCTTACTGAGAACCGCGACATTCTGGACTCCCTTGCCCTTGAGCTGCTCGAACGGGAGACCCTGAACCAGGCCGAAATCGCGTACATCTTCACCGATATCCGAAAGCGCGATTTCCGTGAAGTGTGGCTCTCCAAGGAGACCCGTCCGGTCCAGTCCGCCGGACCGGTTGAGTCCCGCCACGAGAAGGCCGAGCGCGAGGCCCAGGAGGAAGCCACGGAAGCCAGGCTGGAGGAGCCGCTGGACAGCCTGCCGCCCCATCCCCAGGGCGTGGCGGAGCAGGATGTGTTCGGGGGCGGCGTCACGGACGTCGGTGCCGACGGCCAGCACGGCTAAGCTTTTGATGTGAATCATTTCGACGACGACGACGTTTCCGCCACCGCCGGCTCTTTCGAAGACGACTCCACCAACCGCCAATCCGGCGCCAAGGTGGACCGCCCCCGGATTGAGGCGGCGGTGCGCGAGATCCTGCTTGCCATCGGGGAGGACCCCGAACGCGGCGGTCTTCTCGACACGCCCAAACGGGTGGCCAAGGCCTATGCCGAAATGTTTGCCGGGCTGCACCACGACCCCGCCGAAATCCTGGGCACCACCTTCGACCTTGAGCACGAGGAACTGGTCCTCGTCAAGGACATCCCTTTCTACTCAACCTGCGAGCACCACCTCGTGCCGTTCCACGGCGTGGCCCATGTGGGCTACATTCCTTCGCACGAAGGCAAGGTGACCGGCCTGAGCAAACTCGCCAGGCTGGTGGACATCTACGCCAAGCGCCCGCAGGTGCAGGAGCGCCTCACCACGCAGATCGTCGAAGCGCTCGTGACATACCTCAAGCCCCGCGGCGCCATGGTGGTGGTCGAATGCGAACACCTCTGCATGTCCATGCGCGGCATCCGCAAGCCCGGTGCCAAGACAGTGACCAGCGCCGTGCGCGGTCAATTGCATGACCCGGCCACCCGCGCCGAAGCCATGAGCCTCATACTCGGAAGGTAATCAAACAGACTATGGACTCCCTCGCTGCAGCCCCAGGAACCGGACCCGCAACCAGCCCCCTGCCCATTATTCGCAAGCCGCGGCCGGCAGCGAGGTTCGCAGACCTTCCCGCGGACCGCACGCTGGTGATGGGCATCCTGAACGTGACGCCGGATTCCTTCAGCGACGGCGGCACACACCCCACGCCGGACACCGCCATCGCGGCCGGCCTCCGGATGTTCTATGCGGGCGCCGACATCATCGACGTCGGCGGCGAGTCCACCCGTCCCGGGGCGGCGGAAGTCAGCCCGGAAGAGGAGCAGCGCCGCGTCCTGCCCGTGATCGAAGCGCTGGTGAAGGCCGGCGCCCTGGTGAGCGTTGACACCACGCATGCTTCCACCGCGGCCGCAGCCCTGAAGGCCGGCGCCGCCATCATCAACGACGTCTCCGGGCTGACCATTGAACCGGAGATGGCGGAACTCGCCGCCCGCACAGGAGCGCCCTACGTTCTTACCCACCGCCGCGGTGATGCCAAGACCATGAACTCCCTGACCGAGTACGGCGACGTGGCACAGGACGTGGCCGCCGAACTGATGGGCGTCCGGGACAAACTTTATGCGGCGGGCGTGGCCCCCGAACAGATCATTATCGACCCGGGCCTGGGCTTCTCCAAGACGGACCAGCAGAACTGGGAACTCCTCAAGAACATGGCTCCGCTGGAAGCCCTTGGCCACAAGATCCTCGTCGGAGCATCCCGCAAACGCTTCCTCGGCACCCTCCTGACCGTGGCCGGCAAGGCCGCCGCACCGCAGGAACGCGACCACGCGACTGCCGCCATCACCGCCATCAGCGCCGCCCGCGGCGCATGGGCTGTGCGCGTGCACGATGTCGGATCCAGCCTTGACGCCGTCAAGGTGGCGGCGCGCATGAGCCGGCCGCAGCTCGGCGACACCCGCACCACCAACTAGGCAGGCGGCCACGATGGACAGAATCACGCTGAGCGGTGTTACCGCCCTCGGCCATCACGGGGTGTTCGATTTCGAACGCCGCGACGGCCAGCCGTTCATCGTTGATGCCGTGCTGCACCTGGACTTCACCAAGGCCGCCGCGTCAGACGATGTGCTGGACACCGCGCACTACGGCGAGGTGGCCGGACGCATCACGAAGTGGATCACCGGCGAGCCGATGAACCTCATCGAGGCGCTGGCCGTGCGGATTGCGGAGGATCTCCTCCGCGAGTTTCCGCTCGCGGCGGTGGACATCACCGTGCACAAGCCGAAGGCTCCCATCGAGGTGGAGTTCGGCGATGTCTCCGTCAGCGTCTACCGGGAGCGGTCATGAGCCCCCTGTCGCAGAACGGACCCTACGCCCGGGCCGTGCTGGCCCTCGGGAGCAACCTCGGCGAGCGGAACGACACCCTGTCCACCGGCGTCGCGGACCTCGTCGACCGGCCGGAGGTCCGGCTGATCGCGGTGTCGCCCGTAGTCCAGACCAAGGCGGTGGGCGGCCCCGTGGGCCAGCCGGACTTCCTGAATATGGTCATCATCGTGGAAACCTCTCTGACGCCGCTGGAGTTGCTCCGGCATTGCCAGGCGGTCGAAAACAAACACCTCAGGGTGCGTGAGGTCCGGTGGGGTCCGCGCACGCTGGATGTGGACATCATCACGTACGGCGACGTCGTGAGTTCCGACTCCACCCTGACGTTGCCGCATCCACTCGCGGCGAAGCGCGCCTTCGTGCTGTACCCGTGGTCGCTGGTGGAACCGGCGGCGGTGCTGAACGGCGAAAAGATCAGCGAGCTGGCCGTCAAGGCTGCCGACTTCCCTGACCTGGCGCCCTTTGACGGCTTCGGCGACTTTGATGGCGTCCCCACTGCCGGAGCGGTGTAGCCGTGAAACCGGTCAATCCGTTCCTGCTGGTGGTGGTGGGCCTGCTCCTGGCGGTTGCGGGCTGGTTCGCCACCGTCATGGCCGGCCGTTACAGTCTGTCCACCCCGGTGCTGCCGCCCACGGGGCTGGTGACCATGGGCGTGATCGTGGTCCTGACCCTGATCCTGGGGATCCGGGTCCTGCGCTGGCGGAACGGCAAGAAAAAGAAGATGCTGAACCCGATCCTTGCCGCCTGGACGCTGGTCCTGGCCCAGGCCTGTGCCTATACCGGCACCGTCCTGCTGGGCTGGCACGCCGGGATCTTCCTGGATCTGTTGCGGATCTGGAGCTTGCGGAGCGATCAGGGCATCACCTGGCTTGCGCTGGCCATGGCAGGCGGCGGGCTGGCCATGATCATTGTGGGGCTGGTGGTGGAGCGGTTCTGCCGGATTCCGCCGGAAGATGGCGACGCCGATGGAGCCACGGGATTGCCGGGCAGGGGTGCCCGCAAACCTAAGGGGGAAGGCGAATATGCCTACCGAGGCGATTGATCCGCCGGGAATCACCTGGCAACGGGTTTCACCCAGGTATGTGGCCGTCCGGGTGGCCGAGTGGGCCTTTGGCAACCTCATCGTGATCGTTGTGCTTTCATTGCCGCTCGCGCTCTCGCTGGCGGGCCTGTGGGACTGGCTGCCGCTCTGGCTGGCCGTGGCTCTCCCTGGCGTCATGCTGTTGGCCGCTCTCTGGCGCCTCGTGCTCATTCCGCGCCAGGTTAAATCGATCGGGTACGCAGAACGCGACGACGACCTCCTCATCCGGCGCGGCATCTTCTTCCAGCGCACGCTGGTGGTTCCCTACGGCCGCATGCAATACGTGGACATCGGCGTAGGCCCGGTGGAGCGACCCCTCGGCCTGTGCACGCTCAAGCTGCACACGGCCTCGCCCGGCACCAACGCCGAGATCCCGGGACTGCCCAGCGGAGAAGGCGCCCGCCTGCGGGAGCAGCTTTCCGCCCGCGGCGAGGCCCGTCTGGCCGGGCTGTGACGGCTGGCAACGCTGTGATGACGGACGCCGCGGATCCCGGGCACGGCATGCCGGAGGGGCCATTAACGGGAACGCGCGACGGCGGCTGGAGGCGCGTTCACCCGGCCTCCCCGTTCATCCGGGGCTGGGTGGCGCTTGCCGCGATTGGCTTCTTCTTTGGCCGGGACGCCTTCGAACGCCTGTTGCGGGGCGAATCACCCGTGGACGAGCTATACACGGGCCAGGCCCCGTTCCTGCTGCTTGGCGGCGGACTCGTGCTCCTGGCGACGGTGTTGGGATACGTCACCACGTGGTACTTCACCCGCTACCAGGTGGCTGAAGGCTATGTGAGGGTCAACACGGGGTTCCTGTTCCGGCAACAGCGGCAGGCCCGGCTCGACCGCGTGCAGGCCATTGATATCGTGCAGCCCTTGCTCCCCCGGCTCCTGGGCCTTGCCGAGCTCAGGTTCGAAGTGGCCGACGCCGGCGAATCAGCGGTTCGGCTGGCTTACCTTCGCATCGGGGAAGCCACTGGCCTGCGGGCCACCATACTGGCCAGCGCGGCCGGGCTCCCGCCCGACGCGGAACGTCCTCAGGAGGCCGCCCCCGAGGCGCCGGAAAACGTGGTGCTGGCCGTCCCGCCGTCGCGCCTGATCGGTTCGCTGCTCCTGAGCGAGCAGAGCTTCTTCGTGGTGTTGGGCGGCGTGGCGTCGGTGGCGTTGTCCGCCCTGACCGAAAGCCGGGCCTTCATCCTGTATCTGATCCCGGCGGTGTTGGGCCTGGCCGCCGCGTACTGGGGCTCGTTCAATAAGGGTTACAACTTCACCGCGGCCATTTCCCCCGATGGCATCCGGCTGCGCTACGGGCTCCTGGACACCCAGGCGCAGACCCTTCCCCCGGGCAGGATCCAGGCGCTCAAGGTGATCCAGCCGCCGCTATGGCGGATTTTCGGCTGGTACCGGATGCAGGTCAACGTTGCGGGCTACGGCGGTCCCGGCAACAAGGGCGAAGGCGCGGCGCGGACAACCCTGCTCCCGGTAGGCCAGCTCCGGGATGTGATGTCCATGCTCGCGCTGGTGCTCCCGGACCCCGGCACCCCGGACCCCACGGGCGTCTTCACCGCCGGACTCAACGGACTCGGCGGACCTGGCAGCCCGGAGGACGACGGCGGCTTTGTCACCACTCCACGGCGTGCGCGGATTCTGGCCCCCCTCGGCTGGCGGCGCAACGGCTTCACTGCCACCGGTACTGCGCTGCTTATCCGCTCAGGCCGGCTGTGGCGCCAACTCGTGGTGGTCCCGCATCAGCGCACCCAGTCAATGGCTTTGGAGCAGGGGCCATTGGCCCGTCGCTTCCGGGTCGCGGACCTGGTCCTGCACACCACGTCCGGGCCGGTGTCGCCGCGGCTTATTCAGGCGGATCTGGATGAGGCCCGGGCCCTGCTCGACGCTCAAGCCGCCCGGGCCCGCGCCGCGCGGAAGCGCCAAACGAGCGAGCACTGGCTGGCCATGGTGGCCGTCCGGCAGGCCGGGCCCGACAACGGGCCGCGAAGTGAGCTGCGACGACCAGGACCGCCACAACCAGACCTGCAACGACAAGAACTGCCACAACCAGACCTGCACCGACAAGAGCTGCAACCAACGGACAAGGAAGGCCAAGCCCATGGCTAAACCAGGACGCCTCGGCGTTGGGATCATTGGTGCCGGCAAGGTGGGCGCCGTGCTCGGTGCGGCCTTGCGCGCGGCCGAGCACGCCGTCGTCGGGGTTGCCGCCGTGTCGGATGCGAGCCGCGAACGCGCGGACACCCTGCTGCCCGGTGTTCCCGTGCTTGACGTGCAGGACATCGTTGAGCGGTCCGAACTGGTGCTGCTGGCCGTTCCCGATGACGCCCTGGGCGGTTTGGTGGAGGGACTCGCCAAGCTCGGAGCATGGCAGCCCGGGCAGCTCGTGGCCCACACCTCAGGCCGATTCGGCGTGGGAATCCTCCACCCAGTGCGCGCCGCCGGAGCCGTCCCCCTGGCGCTGCACCCGGCCATGACCTTTACGGGCATGAGCCTGGACCTCACCAGGCTCCTGGACTGCACCTTCGGGGTTACGGCGGACGCGGCCATGCTCCCCATCGCCCAGGCCCTCGTTGTGGAGATGGGAGCCGAGCCGGTGGTTATCGCCGAAGGTGACCGCACTATCTATCACGCGGCGCTGGCGCACAGCTCCAACCATCTGGTCACCCTCGTGGCGCAGTCCTCTCAGCTCCTGCGGGAAGTGGGCGTGGAAGCTCCCGAGCGCATGTTGGGGCCCCTGCTCCGGGCCACCCTTGAGAACGCGCTCGCCTCCGGGGAATCCGCCCTCACCGGGCCGGTTGCCCGCGGCGACGTCGGCACCGTGGCAGCCCACGCCGAGGCACTGCGGGAGCACGACGCCGGTGCCGGCGGCGATATTCTGGAGGCCTACCTGGCCATGGCGCGGGCCACCGCGCGGAGGGCCGGCAGCCGCGGGCTGCTGAAGCCTGACCAGCTGGACGGGATCCGCAGCGCACTTAGCGGCACAGACGAGGACGGGCCACAGGCCACGGAAGGACACTGACATGGCGATCAAAGTTGTCACCACGGCGGCGCAGCTGCGGGCCGAAAGCGCGCGTCTGCTCGTGGAAAAGCAGGGAACGTCCCAAGGGCTCGTTCCTACCATGGGCGCCCTTCACGAGGGGCACGCCACGCTGGCCCGCACGGCCGTGGAACAAAACGACGTTGTGGTGGCCAGCATCTTCGTCAACCCGTTGCAGTTTGGCGAAGCCGCTGACCTGGAGCGTTATCCCCGGATGTTGGATGCCGACATAAACCTCCTTGACGCCGAGGGCGTGGACCTGGTGTTCGCGCCGTCGGTTGAAGAGGTCTACCCCGGAGGCGAACCGCTGGTGCGCGTCACCGCGGGACGGCTCGGGGAAAAATGGGAAGGTGCCTCCAGGCCGGGGCATTTCGACGGCGCCCTGACGGTGGTGGCGAAGCTCCTGCACTACGCGTTCCCGGGCGCGGGGGTAGCGGGCACCAGGGCCTTTGTCTCCGGCGGCGCCGGGCTCCCGGCCTATCGGGCCTACTTCGGGCAGAAGGACGCCCAGCAGCTGACCCTCGTGCGGCGCATGGTCTCGGACCTGAATTTTCCGGTGGAGATCGTGGCCGTCCCCACGGTGCGTACCGCCGACGGACTCGCCTTGAGCAGCCGCAACCGCTTCCTCTCCGAAGAAGAGCGTGAGGCAGCCTTAGTGCTCTCACGCGCGTTGAGGCTGATTGAGCAGCGTGCCAACTCCCACGAGCCACTGGACCTTGAATCCGCCCAGGCGCTCGTGGAGTCCCAGCCCTTGGTGGGACTTGACTACTTTGATGTGGTGGACCCGCGCACGTTGGAACCGCTGGCCGAAAACTGCAAGGACACCCCATTCCGTGGCGAAGGACTGGCCATCATTGCGGCCAAGGTTGGCCCGGTCCGCCTGATCGACAACCTTCCCCTGGACTCCTGACCCCGGGCCAGCGTCGCCGGAAAAAGATTTGATCCAACGACGGGAATTACCCCGCCGTATACACTGTTTGGATCTGTAGCAGCGCCTTTCGCTGGCCTCATCCCAGTCAAAACCTCCCGAGGGAATCGCCATGTCCACAGACGTATCTTCAACTGCCCCGGGCGATCCAGCACAGGCCCGAACCGCAACGCCAGCCACAGTGCCCGCTCCCGCGAAGATGTCCCGTGAATCGGTGACCATCATCGTCACGCTGCTGGTGGCCACGTTTGTGGTGATCCTCAACGAGACCATCATGAACGTGGCCCTGCAGCGGCTGATGGTCGATCTGCGGATCGACGCGCCCACGGTGCAATGGCTGTCCACCGGTTTTATGCTCACCATGGCCGTGGTCATCCCCACCACCGGGTTTATCCTGCAGCGGCTCTCCACCCGCGCCGTCTTTATGCTCGCGATGGGCCTGTTCTCAGGCGGCACGCTTCTGGCGGCGCTTGCTCCGGGCTTCGGCATTCTGCTGGTCGCCCGCATTGTCCAGGCCGGCGGCACCGCGATCATGCTTCCCCTCCTGATGACCACCATCCTCACCCTGGTGCCGGTGGAACGCCGCGGCGCGGTGATGGGCAACGTAAGCATTGCCATCTCCGTGGCTCCGGCCATGGGCCCCACGGTTTCAGGCCTGATCCTTGAACACTTTTCGTGGCGGTTTATGTTCGTCTTCGTCCTGCCGATCGCCCTCGCCGCGTTCGCCATCGGGGCCAGATTCCTGACCAACATCGGCGAAACCGAGAAGACCAGGCTCGATGCCCTGTCCGTCCTGCTGACGGTTCCCGCATTTGGCGGCCTGGTGTACGGCCTCAGCCAGATCGGCGGCGGCACAGCGGGCCCAGGCGCGCCCGCGTTGGGCGCGCTGGCGCTCGGGCTGGTGGCGATGGTGGCGTTTGTGCTGCGACAGCTCAAACTGCAGAGAGCCGAGGCTCCGCTGCTGGATCTGAGGGCGTTCAATTTCCGAATGTTCACGGTGTCGGTGCTGCTGCTGGTGGTGGCCATGATCGCCCTCTTCGGCGCGGTGATCCTGCTGCCCCTGTACCTGCAGGAAATCAGGGGCCTTAAGTCGCTGGAGACCGGGCTGGTCCTGCTCCCCGGCGGCCTGTCCATGGGACTGCTGGGCCCGTTCATCGGCCGCCTGTTCGACAAGGTGGGCCCGCTGCCGCTGACCGTCACAGGCTCGGTAATGATGGTGCTGTCGCTGTGGCAGTTCTCCATGCTGGATGCCGGGACCCCGGTCTGGTGGATCGTGGCCTTGCACGTGGCCCTGAGCCTGGGCCTGGCGCTCCTGTTCACTCCGGCCTTCACCACGGGCCTGAACCCGCTTCCGCCGCACCTGTACTCTCACGGCTCGGCCATCATGAGTACGCTGCAGCAGGTGGCCGGCGCCGCCGGAACCGCGCTCCTGGTGTCGATCTTCGCCGTGGTGTCCGCCGGCGCGGGGGTGGTAGCGGGAATGCATGCCGCGTTCTTGACCGCGGCTGTCATAGCCGTCGCCGCCGTCGTGCTTTCCGCGATGATGCGCAAGACCGCCGGGGCGCAGCACCCGGCACCCGCAGCCCACTAGCCTCCCCGCAACTTAAGCGCGAACGGACACTTAAGCTCCCTTTAGCCGGGTGCCTAAGTGTCCGTTCGCGCTTCCGGCGGGGCTTAAGTGTCCGTTCGCGCTTCCCGCGGGGCTTAAGTGTCCGTTCGCGCTTCCCGGGGGCCGCGGACCCGGGATCAGCCTGCGAAGAAATCGCTTAGTTCGCTGATGAGCTTCTCCGGTGCACGGATGGCGCCGTCGTGGCCGAATCCGGGCAGGATGGTGTAGCTGGAACCGGACAGCACATCGTGGATCTGTCCACAGGCAACGCCGAAGTAGGCCGGGCTCTTCTCGCCCACGATGATCAGGGTTTCGAGCGGCAGGGCCAGGAACGGCTCCGCCGGCATGTCCGCGGCGATGATTGCTTTGATCTCCCGTACGCCGGTCTTCATCAGTTCGCGCATCTGCTTGCCCACCGGGGTTCCGGCGGTGAGCTTGTTGGCCAGGGTGAGCATGGACAGCGGCATGCGGGAGAACGCGCCGCCGGTCTCCATGCCCCGGACCAGGACGGCGAGGGCGCGGTCGTCGTCTCCCGCCGCAGTTGCGCGCTCGTATTCCGGCGTCCAGTCTGCCTTGACGCTGTGGTTCACGGAGACGGCGGGATCGTATACGGCCAGCCGTTCCACCGGCAGGGACCGGGCCGCGTGCAGGGCCACGGCGCCGCCGAAGCTGTGTCCGAAGACATCGGTGCTGGCGGTGTGCTTCATCACGGCGTCGAGGTCGCGGATATCCACGTCCAGCGTGTAGTCCTCCGGCTGGGGGGATGATTCGCCGCGCCCACGCCGGTTGAAGGTGTGCACGGGGCGGCCCAAGGCTGCACTGAGCTTCTGGGCAAAACGGGTGTAGTCGGCTGCGGTCACCATTGAGGCCTGTACAACGACGACGCCGGAGCCTGCAGGGGCCAGTTCGGCTCCCGTGGTGAATAGCTCCAACGTTGCGCCGTCCGGGGTGATGATGTTCTCGCGGGTCATGTTCCGAGCCTACCTGTGGCGGCTGGAACCGCACAGCAGGAGGGGCTTTGTCCCAGTCGTCGGAGGCCTACCGGAACCGGCGCCCAAGTGTGGGGTGACGGGTGCGGACGCGCCTTGGCTGCAGGCCGAGGTCGCCGGCAAGGAACCTGGCCGTCGTCAACGCCAGCCTCGTCCCGGGCCGGAGTGGGCCCTCGTGCAGCTGCCCCGGCACCAGCGCGAACTCGATTGCGGGGACCGCCGCGGCCAGCTGGCGTCCGGTCTCCGCAAAATAGTCAGGACTCCAGCCGCCGCTCAGCATCAGGGTGGGCGTGGTGACCCGAACAAAGTCGTCAATCTCGGCGTCGGCATCGAGCACGGCCCGCATTTCGGCCACAGCGGTGGGCAACAGCTGCCGCATCTCCGCGCCCAGGGTGGTCCGGGCGGACACGATGCTGAGCATGCGCAGGGCGCCGAGCGGCAGCCGCGATACCGGCCCGGCAGTTTCCAGCCCTTGGACCAGGTGGGCCCACGCGTGGTCCAGTTGGCCCGCGGCAAGTGAAACCTCCAGCTCGGGGCGCCACCGCTGGTTGAGGCTGCCGGAGAGCGACACCGCGGCGTCGTAGGTAACCATCCGCCGGATCGGCATGGTCCGGGCGGCCTGCAGCGCCACAAAACCGCCGTAGCTGTGGGCCACCACGTCCGTGGAGCCGGTTTCGCGGAGCACCGCAGCGAGGTCGCTGACCTCGGTGGCCGCCGAGTAGCCCGCCGGCTGAGGCGAGGACCCTGCCCGGCCCCGGCGGTTGTAGGTGTGGACCGGCCGGCCCAGCAGCCTGCCGAGTTTTGCCGCGAACGGCCGGTAGAGGGCGTCGGTCACCAGGGTTCCATGCACGACGACGACGCCGGGCGGCAGTGCCGCTGCACGGTCGCCTTCAGCCTCATTCCGAGCCGTCAGCTGCGGCCTGAAGCTGTGCACCTCAAGGTGGCCTTCGCCGTCGTCCGTGTCCACAGTCCGCGTCTCCACAGCCCCGAGTCTATGCCTCCCTGCTGATTGAGGTTTGGAGGGCATGCCGGGCTGGGAAGCCGCGGGCGGAACTCCCGGTAAACTTAGGGATTGTGACTTCCCAAAACACTCCCTCCCAGCCCAATGCCGCCGAGCCCGCGGACGCCAGCGAGCAGATGCGCATCCGCATGGAGAAGCGCGCCAAGCTGATTGAACGCGGCGTCGAGGCGTATCCGGTCGGGGTCGAACGCACGCACTCCTTGAGTGAGATCCGGGAAAAGTACGCCCACCTGCAGGCTGACGAGACCACGGGGGACGTGGTGGGCGTGACCGGCCGCATTGTGTTCATCCGCAACACCGGCAAGCTGTGCTTCGCAACCCTCCAGGAGGGCGGCACGGACGGCAAGGGCACGCGCCTTCAGGCGATGCTGAGCCTGGCCAACGTGGGCGAGGAGGCACTGGCGGAGTGGAAGGCGCTGGTGGACCTCGGGGACCATGTCTTCATTAAGGGCGAGGTCATCTCCTCCCGCCGCGGCGAGCTGTCCGTCATGGCCGATTCGTGGTCTATGGCCTCCAAAGCACTGCGCCCCCTGCCGGTCCTGCACGCCGGGCTCAACGAGGAAACGCGTGTCCGGCAGCGCTACGTGGACCTCATGGTCCGCGACGAGGCCCGCGAGATGGTCTACACCCGCGCCGCTATCACTCGATCCATCCGCGAAAGCCTGCACCGCCGCAACTACGTGGAGGTGGAAACCCCGATGCTCCAGCTGGTCCACGGCGGCGCCCTGGCCCGCCCGTTCGAGACGCACATGAACGCGTTCGACCAGAAGATGACCTTGCGCATCGCCACCGAGCTGTACCTCAAGCGTGCCGTGGTGGGCGGAATCGACCGCGTCTACGACATGGGACGCGTTTTCCGCAACGAGGGCGTTGATTCCACGCACAGCCCGGAATTCACCACGCTGGAATGCTACGAGGCCTGGGCCGACCAGTTCGTTATGGCCGACCGCATCAAGGAGATCATCCTCGACGCCGCCGACGCCGCCGGCGTGGGCCGCATCCTCCAGACGGACGCCGGCGAGATCAACCTCGACGGCGACTGGGCCTGGCTGGCCGTGTACCCCGGGCTTTCCGACGCCGTGGGGCAGGAAATCACGCCGGACACCACCGTGGAGGAACTGCGGGCCGTCGCGGCAAAGCATGAGGTCAAGGTGGACCCCAAGTGGGATGCCGAGAAACTGGCGGTTGAGCTTTTTGGCGAAATCGTTGAGCCCACGCTGCTGAACCCCACGTTTGTGTACGACTACCCGCCGTCCGCCCAGCCGCTGGCACGCCCCCACCGCGAGGACGACCGGCTGATCGAAGCCTGGGACCTCATCATTGGTGGCATGGAGCGGGGCACGGCGTTCTCCGAGCTCATCGATCCCGTCATCCAGCGTGAGCGTCTCACGGAACAGTCCCGCCATGCGGCGGCCGGCGACGTAGAGGCCATGCAGTTGGATGAGGACTTCCTCCGCGCCCTCGAGTACGGGGCTCCGCCGATGGGTGGGATCGGACTGGGGATCGACCGCCTGGTCATGCTCTTCACCGGGGCAGGCATCCGCGAGACCATTCTCTTCCCGCTCCTCAAGCCCGAGGGACACTGACCGTGGAGTACGTAGCGGTCTTGCTGCCGTCCCTCGTTGTGGGTCTGCTGTTCTGGTTCGCCATGAAGGCGATCTTCAACGCCGACCGGTCGGAGCGCCAGGCCGAGGCCCGCGCCCAGGCGGAAGCCGATGCGCGCGAGGCGGGCCGGGCCGGCGCATCCGAACTCGCCGCCGGGGAACGGAACCCCGCTGATACCGGGAACGACGCCGGGAACGACGCCGGCGCAAACTAATAGCGGTGCTTTTCCGCGGTCTTTCATGCCCTTCTTTCGACGGAACCATTTCTCGCTTTGACGCGTTGCCATAAACAGAGGGATACTTTTTAGAGATACATCCTGCTTTTCTGAATACCCGTCCCTTTCCAAAAGAGAGAATTTTATGGCACAGAAAGTAAAAATCATCCTTGTAGATGATCTGGATGGGGGATCCGCGGACGAGACTGTCCGGTTTGGCCTTGACGGCGTCAGTTACGAAATTGACTTGTCGAATGCCAATGCTTCAGAACTCCGCTCCTCTTTGGAGCGGTTTGTATCAAACGCACGCAAGACCTCAACCGGCCGCGCTACCCGCACCAAGGTCTCAGGCGCCCGGAGTCAGGACTCTGCGCAGATTCGTCAGTGGGCCAGGGAGAACGGCTATGCGGTTAACAGCCGCGGCCGTATCCAGGCTGAAATTCAGGAAGCCTACCAGAAGGCAAATTCCTAGTACTGAAGTTGCTTTGCGTGCGAAAGCAATGCCCCTGCCTATCGGTGGGGGCATTGTTATTTGAATAGGGGAGTCGGCAGGCCGGCCGGACCATATGGGGGCCTCCGGGTAATCCGGCCCTATTGCTGAGCAGAGAATTGCACCCGGATCCTTCCGTAATGGGCACCAGCTCTTCCGGTTCAGGCCTGTGGGAATAGTTAGCACAGAAAACTTCGGTAACGCTGGGGTTTTTCCGTATCATTCGTGTCGCCTCCGCCAGCGGGGCCCCCGGTGGGACCGCCGAGGCGGCGACTGCCGGGCGGCACGTCGGCAGGTTGGCTGACGGTTGGGGGCTCTCCGTGGTTGGTGGTGAATTCGGGCTCGTGTCTTTAGACGTGAGGGGCCCGTAGCCCTGTTGTGATGGATGTTCTTGACGCATTCATCGATGACAGGACTACGAGCCTTGACCGAGCTTACTTCCCGGTGCCCTGACGCTGCCACCGCCATCTTCAACCTGCCTGATTACCGTGTTCTTTCAACGGAGATTCTGGGCTTCGGCCAGCGCAGGATCCTGGTCGAGAGCACCGTCGAATCCGGGTGCCCGGACTGCGGTGTGATCAGTGCCCGGCGGCACTCACGGCGACGGCAGCGGATCCGCGACATTCCCGTCGCCGGACCAGTGGAAGTCATCTGGTCCAAGCACCGGTATTTCTGCGATGAGTCCGAATGCCCCCGCGGGACGTTCTTCGAAGCCACCGTCGAGGTCCCGAGACGGGCCCGCTCCACCCGGCGGCTGCGGGACATGCTTGTCTCCGCGGTCATCGATTCCGGCCGTGCCGCCTCCGAAGCCGCCGCCGCGCACGGTGTCTCGTGGTGGCTGGTCCAGCGCGCCCTGAACATGGCCGCGACCAGGCTTCCGGACGTGGACAAGCTACGTCCCAGGATGCTGGGCATCGACGAGCACCGGTTCCGGTCCGTCCGGTTCTTCAAGGACCCCGCCACCGGCGCCTGGAAACGCTTCGAACCCTGGATGAGCACCATCGTCGACTTGGACACCGGACAGGTCCTCGGCGTGGTCGACGGCCGCGACCACAAGGGAGTCGGCGAGTGGCTCTTCGCCCGGCCGCTCGAGTGGCGTCTCGGCGTGCAGGTCGTCGCCATCGACCCGTCGGCGGCGTTCCGCAAGGCCCTGCGGATGTGGCTGCCGCGCACCGCCGTTTCGGTTGATGCCTTCCACCTGGTCCTGCTCGGCAACAACATGCTCACCGAAGTCCGCCAGCGCCTGACCCAGGAAACCAAGGGCCGGCGCGGACGCACCGCGGACCCGGTCTGGGCCAACCGCCGGTTGCTGCTCCGAGCCGGCGAGACGCTCTCCGATCGGGGCTGCAACCTGCTCAAGCACGTCTTCGACATTGATGACCCGACCGGCAAGCTGCAGGCGGCGTGGAACGTCAAAGAGCAGCTCCGCACGCTGCTGCGCACCGGCTCGCTCGAAGACGCCGCCGAGGCGAAGCACCGGCTCCAGGAACTCGTCGGCATCGCCGCACAGCCCGAGACGAACAGGCTCTGGCGCACAGTCTGCCGCTGGTGGAAGGAAATCGAAGTCCTCATCGTCACCGGCGCCACCACAGCGAAAGTCGAAGCGAACAACACCGCCATCAAACACCTGAAACGGACAGGACGCGGGTTCGTCAATAGCCGGAACTACACCACCCGCATTATGCTCAGAAGCGCCGCCAGAACGGCGGCCTGAACATTCACCGCGCGGTGCAAATCACCACCAACCACGGAGAGCCCGGTTGGGCGGCAGGGGCCGCTGGACTGCCGTGTCGACGTCTCCAGGCCGGCCTCCGGTTTCCCCTGTGGCGAACAAGCTCCAAAAGTGTGCCTCGTCCACGTAGCATCAAAGTACGTCGTAGCTAGGAGTGTGGCGAAATGTTTGAGCGATTTACGGACCGTGCCCGTCGCGTAGTTGTGCTTGCCCAAGAAGAGGCACGCATGCTGAACCACAATTACATCGGTACCGAACACATCCTCTTGGGTCTTATCCACGAGGGTGAGGGCGTTGCCGCCAAAGCTCTGGAGTCCTTGAGCATTTCGCTCGACGGCGTACGCGAGCAGGTGCAGGAGATCATCGGACAGGGTCAGCAGGCCCCCTCCGGACACATCCCCTTCACTCCGCGCGCCAAGAAGGTGCTGGAGCTCTCGCTCCGGGAAGCCCTGCAGCTGGGCCACAACTACATCGGCACCGAGCACATCCTGTTGGGCCTCATCCGCGAGGGTGAAGGTGTTGCCGCTCAGGTGCTGGTCAAGCTGGGAGCGGACCTCAACCGCGTCCGCCAGCAGGTGATCCAGCTCCTCTCGGGCTACCAGGGCAAGGAAACCACCGGCGCCGGCGTCGGCCAGGGCCAGGCGGAAGGCACTCCTGCCGGTTCCGTGGTCCTGGACCAGTTCGGGCGCAACCTGACCCAAGCCGCCCGCGAGAACAAGCTGGACCCGGTGATCGGACGCGAATCGGAAATGGAACGCGTAATGCAGGTCCTTTCCCGGCGCACCAAGAACAACCCCGTGCTGATCGGTGAGCCCGGCGTGGGCAAGACCGCTGTGGTGGAGGGCCTTGCCCAGGCGATTGTGCGTGGGGACGTCCCGGAGACCATCAAGGACAAGCAGCTGTACACCCTGGACCTGGGGTCCCTGGTGGCCGGTTCCCGCTACCGCGGTGACTTCGAGGAGCGCCTGAAGAAGGTCCTCAAGGAGATCCGCACCCGCGGGGACATCATCTTGTTCATCGACGAGATCCACACCCTGGTGGGTGCCGGTGCCGCCGAAGGCGCCATCGACGCGGCCTCGATCCTGAAGCCCATGCTGGCCCGCGGTGAGCTCCAGACCATCGGTGCCACCACGCTGGATGAGTACCGCAAGCACATCGAGAAGGACGCCGCGCTGGAGCGCCGTTTCCAGCCGATCCAGGTCAAGGAGCCCTCGGTTGCGCACGCGATCGAGATCCTCAAGGGCCTGCGTGACCGCTACGAGGCGCACCACCGCGTCACCATCACCGACGGCGCGCTGGCCTCGGCCGCGGCACTCTCCGAGCGTTACATCTCGGACCGCTTCCTGCCGGATAAGGCGATCGACCTGATCGATGAAGCAGGTGCGCGCCTGCGCATCCGCCGGATGACCGCACCGCCGGAACTGAAGGCCATGGACGAGCGCATCGCCGAGTTGAAGATGGAGAAGGAGTCCGCGATTGACGCGCAGGACTTCGAAGGTGCCGCCTCGCTGCGCGACAAGGAGCAGAAGCTCATTGCCGAACGCGCGGAGAAGGAACGCCACTGGAAGACCGGCGGCATGGACGACATCTCCGAGGTGGATGAGGATCTCATTGCTGAGGTGCTGGCAAACTCCACCGGCATTCCGGTCTTCAAGCTGACCGAGGAAGAATCCTCGCGCCTGCTGAAGATGGAAGACGAACTGCACAAGCGTGTGGTGGGCCAGGACGAGGCCATCAGGGCCCTGTCTCAGGCTATTCGCCGCACCCGTGCGGGGCTGAAGGATCCCAAGCGTCCGGGTGGCTCGTTCATCTTCGCCGGCCCCACCGGCGTGGGCAAGACCGAACTCGCGAAGGCCCTTGCGGAGTTCCTGTTCGGCGAAGAGGATGCCCTCATCACACTGGACATGTCCGAGTACTCGGAGAAGCACACCGTCTCCCGGCTCTTCGGTGCCCCTCCGGGCTATGTCGGGTACGAGGAGGGCGGGCAGCTGACCGAGAAGGTCCGCCGTCGTCCGTTCTCCGTGGTCCTGTTCGACGAAGTGGAGAAGGCCCACGCGGACCTCTTCAACTCGCTCCTGCAGATCCTTGAGGACGGCCGCCTGACCGACTCCCAGGGCCGTGTGGTGGACTTCAAGAACACCGTGATCATCATGACCACGAACCTCGGCACCCGGGATATCTCCAAGAGCGTTGCCACCGGCTTCCAGTCCGGCACGGACACGCAGACCGGCTACAACCGGATGCGGGCCCGCGTGACGGAGGAGCTCAAGCAGCACTTCCGCCCCGAGTTCCTGAACCGTGTTGATGACGTTGTGGTCTTCCCGCAGCTGACCCAGGACGAGATCATCGAGATCGTGGACCTCTTCGTCACCCGCCTGGAGAAGCGCCTCAAGGACAAGGATATGGGAATCGAGCTGACCAAGGCTGCCAAGGTCCTCCTGGCAACCCGCGGCTACGATCCTGCCATGGGTGCCCGGCCGTTGCGCCGCACCATCCAGCGCGAGATCGAGGACCAGCTCTCCGAGAAGATCCTCTTCGGAGAACTGCACCCCGGGGACATCGTGGTGGTGGACGTGGACGGCGAAGGCGACGACGCCAAGTTCACCTTCGCCGGCAACGCCAAGCCGCGCATCCCGGAGATCGCTCCGAGCGTCTAGGACCCGAGCTTCCGCTGTTCAACGCACAAGCCTCGTCCGCTCCCGCAAGGGAACGGGCGGGGCTTGTGCTTTAAGGCGGCGCGGCTTCGGGTTCGGCCCGCCTCAACTCTTCCGTGCGGCGGATCCCTGAGGCCGGCACTTGAAACCGACCCTTGCGGCCGCCACGGCCGTAAGATGGGGCCTGTGACTGAGACTTTCCATCTCCGCCCTGCCCGCACCACCGATGTGGCCTCCATCAAGAGCCTCGTGGCCCCGCTGGCCGAGCAGCGGATCCTCATGGCCAAGGAGACTGTGGCTTACTACGAAAGCCTGCAGGAATTCACCATCGCGGAATCGGCCGACGGCGAGGTGATCGGCTGCGGCGCCCTGCACGTTATGTGGGAGGACCTGGCCGAAGTCCGCACCCTGGCCGCCTCGGATGCCTGGCGGGGCAAGGGCGTGGGGCACGCACTGGTGGAGCGGCTTCTGGAGCAGGCAACGGCGCTGGGCGTTTCCCGCGTGTTCTGCCTGACCTTTGAGGTGGATTTCTTTAAGAAGCATGGCTTTGACGTGATGGCGGACCAGACGGCGGTGGACCCGCAGGTTTACTCCGAACTGCTGCGTTCGCACGATGAGGGTGTTGCCGAATTCCTGGACCTGGCGCGGGTCAAGCCAAACACCCTGGGCAACACCCGGATGATCAAGTTGCTCTAGCCTTGCTGCCGGTTTCCGCACGCGTGGGCTCAGGCCAAGCGATCAGGGCGTAACCGCACGTCCCACGCAGCCGCAGTTCGGGAGTCTGCTGCCTGTCAGGGCAGAATGGGAGGCATGACTCTTACGACGTTCGCCCTTGTCCGCCATGGCCAGACGGACTGGAATGCGGAGCGCCGGCTGCAGGGTTCCACCGACATTCCGCTGAACGACGTCGGCCGAGGCCAGGCGCGCGACGCCGTCGCTGTCCTCTCCGGCTACGAATGGGATGCGATTGTGTCCTCGCCGCTGAGCCGGGCCGCGGAAACCGCCGGCCTGATTGCCGCCGGGCTGGGCCTCGGCGTGGCCCGACTCATACCGGGCCTCACCGAGCGAAGCTTCGGACCGGCGGAGGGCCTGCAGGCCGGTCCCGAACTTGAAGCCCTGCGGATTCCTGGTGGTTTCCGCGGCGCGGAAAGCGAGGACGAGGCAGCCGCCCGCGGGTTGGCCGCGCTGGAAACCCTGGCCGAAGAATTCCGTGGCCGCCGGGTCCTGGTGGTCGCCCACGGCACGCTGATTCGCGTAAGCCTCAGCCGCGCCATCGGCCGGACGCTGCAAAGCGTCGATAACGCGGTGCTCAACCTCGCCCACCACCACGCCGTGGACGGCTGGGAACTCGAATACTTCAACGGTGAACCGGTGATGGCTGCCGCCCAGGACTAACCTCCACTCCCTCTCCGGGCCTACCCCGGCGCCAAGAGAGGGCGGTCGGGTTGCCGCTCAGTCCTCGGTGTAGACATTGAAGTCCTTGAACAGTTTCTCGTCCGCCAGCAGCCCCTGTCTGCTCCGGGCGCCGTTTCTGATCGTGACAGCCGTGGCTAGCGTCTGGACCACTGAGGTGAACACGGACATGGAGCGGAGGACGGTGACGCCCTCCGTCTCGATGAAGAAGGTGGTGTCCGCAAGTCTGGCCAGCGGCGAGGCGGAATCATCGGTGAGTGCGATCGTTTTGAGGCCGAGCATTTTGGCGTGGCTGAGCGCCCGGACGGTATCGGCGGTATAGCGGCGAATGGACATTGCCACGAAGACGCCATCGGGATCCAGGTCACGCAACTGGTCCACGAACACCCCTGCGGCGGGGGCGATCTGTTCCACCCCGGGGCGCACCAGCCGGAGCAAATAGCTCAGAAGCTGGGCCACCGGGGCGCATTTCCTCAAGCCCATGACGTAGACCCTCGGCGCTTCGGACAGCGCCTTGACGGTTGAGTCCCATTCGGTCTCATTGATCCGTGCATAGGTCCGCGTGAGGTTCTCTTTCTCGTGCTCCAAGACCGCGGCGAACAGGGATCGACTGCCTTCGACTTGCTGGGCGCGGTCAAATCGCCTGACCAGATTGGCTTGGTCAGCCAGGTGCTCCCGGCATAGTCGGACCAAGGCGGGGTAGCCTTTGAGCCCCAGCATCGTAGCGAACCGGACCATGGAGGATTGGTTCACTTCCGCTATTTTCGCCGTCTCGGCGATGCTCCGGAAGGCTGTTCCCTCCGGGTCGGTCAGCAGGACGCGCGCAATGCGCTGCTGGCCCGGCGCCAGGTTTTCCATCCGCTGCTGCAGTTCCGACTGCAGCTGTGGATACGTGGTCAACTCGGCCATTTCAGTTCTTCCCCTTCATGCGATTCGGACATGCACCGTACGCAACTATCGTTGCATACGGTGCATGTGGTTCCTCGAACGCGTGTCATGGGATTCGAGCGGGGACCGACGAGACCGGGAGCTCTCCGTCCTCGGACCGCGGAATGATCACTTGACCGGGCTGCTTCGGTTTCTTGATGTTGCGCCGCGTCAGTCTGCGGGCCGTAAGCGAAATCAGCACGTTGACCAGGATGTAGATGAGCGCCACGGCTAGATAGATTTGCAGGCTGTACCGGTTTCCGTAGAACTCCACCAACGAACGTCCGCTACGCAGGAGTTCGGCATACCCGATGACATATCCGATCGATGTGTCCTTGAGTAGGATCACCATTTGGCTCACCAACAGGGGCGTCATGGCCGGGATGGCCTGCGGCATCAAGATCCGGAATAGCACTTGGAGAGGCCGCATCCCCATGGCCAGCGCCGCCTCCCGCTGGCCGGCACCGATGGATTCGATCCCCGCCCGGATGATTTCGCTGATGACGGCGGAGTTGTAGACCACAAGCGCGAGAACAACGATGGTGAGGACACTGAGTTCGATGCCGATCTGCGGCAGTCCAAGTGCCGCGAACAGCATGAGCAGGAGCAGCGGGACGCCTCGGAAACCTTCGACCAATACGGCGGCCGTTACGCTGAGCGCTGGCCGGGAGGACAAACGCATCGCGGCAAGGGCTGCTCCCGCGATAAGGGAGAACACCATGCCCAGCAGCGCCGCCTGCAGGGTTGCCAGGAGTGCCAGTCCCAACGTCTGGGGAACTCCGGACGCCGGGTCCAGGAGAATGGCCCAACGCTGCCCCTCAAGCTGTCCTTTGGACTCGAGCCGGAATGCGATGACTACGAGGAGCGCAGCCAGCACGATTCCGACGCCAATACTGGCCAATCGCGACGCCTTCTTGCCCCGGGGGCCCAGGCGGTCAAAGAGAACAGTGCTCATCGGGTTACCGCCAGCCTTCGTTCCAGGAGTCGGAATATTTGTCCGGAGCTCAGGGTGATGACCAGGTAGGCGGCCGCTATCCACATCAGACCCGGCACAACGGCTCCCGGCTCCTGGAAATTGACCCGCTGTCCTGCCGCGGTCAGTTCCGTGACGCCAAAGGCGGCCGCGATGGAGGAGTTCTTCACCAGCGCTATCCAGACGTTGGCCATGGGAGGGACCACAGCCCGGAGGGCCTGGGGCAGAATGACCAGCCTCATGCTGGGGCCAAAGGTAAGCCCAAGCGCCCGGGCGGCCTCTGCCTGCCCCGCGCCGATCGTGTTGACCCCGGCGCGGATTCCCTCGGAAACGAACGCGCCGGTGTAGATGCCAAGCGAAGCGATGGCAGCGGCCGTGTAGTCGGGCAACGCCAGATCAATCTGGGGCAGCACGAAGACAATGATGAAGAAGACCACAGTCAACGGGGTGTTCCGGATCGTCTCCACGTAGATTGTTCCTGCCCGTTCCAAGGCAGGAACGGGGCTGAGGCGGGACAACCCGACCGCCAGTCCAAGGATGAGCGCCAAGCAACCGCCGGCGAAGCTCAACAGGAGAGTGTTGCCCAGCGCTTCCAGAAGCAGGGAGGCATATTTGAGCGGAATATCCACGGACGCTTCTCCGGGCGCTCTAGTACTTGCCGAGGACCGGAGGCTGAGGTGCCGGGCCGAGGATCTTGCCAGCGGTCGAGTCCCAGGCTTTCGCCCAGCTGCCGTCGCTGAAGGATTCCTTGAGCGCCTCATTGGCGAAGTCCGCCAGGTCCTTCCGGTCCTTGGCCACACCGATTCCGTACGGTTCCTTGGTAAAGGTCACGTCCACCAGGTCGAAGGAATCAGGATCGAGGCTGCGAAGGCCGGCGAGGATGGTGTTGTCGGTGGTGACGGCGTCGACCTGCCCGTTCTTCAGGGCGTCGGCGCACTTGGAGTAGGAGTCGAACGTGGTGACGTGGACGGTGGGAACGAGGGTGCGAATGTTGGTGGACGACGCCGATCCCTCAACGGAACAAGCGGTGTGGCCGGCAAGGTCCTGGGGCGCTTTGATGCCCAGCGGGTTGCCCTTCCGGACCATCAGGCTTTGTCCGGCAACGTAGTAGGGGCCGGCGAAGTTCACGATTTCGGCTCGCTTGGCATTCATCGTGTAAGTAGCCAGCACCATGTCGACGCGTCCCTGTTGGATGAACGGTTCACGGTTGGCTGAGACCGTTTCGACCCATTCGATCTTATCGGCAGGGATTCCCATTTTGCCGGCCACGATCTTGCCGATTTCCGCATCGAACCCCTGCGGCTGGTTGGTCGTCGGATTCTTCAATCCAAAGAGTGGCTGGTCAAACTTGGTGCCGATGGTGATCTTGCCGGCGTCGTGTATTTTCTGCATTGTGGAGTCCGCAGCGAACGTGGCCTGGCTGTTCACGGTAGGTTGGGCGCTGGCTGCAGGGCCGGCAACGCCTGAGCTGCAGGAGGTCAATGCGGCGGCGGCAGCCAGGACGGTGGTGGCTATCAGAGTGCGGCGTAGGGCTTTCATGGAGACTCCTCAAATTTGGGGGACGATTGTGAGCAAAGTTATTAGTGTTCGAGCACCCGTGACAGGAAGTCCTGGGCCCGCGCTGATTTCGGGGCAGTGAAGAACTCCTGCGGCGGTGAGTCCTCACGGATCTGCCCGTCGTCGAGGAAGATGATGCGGTCCGCCGTTGCCTTCGCGAATCCCATTTCGTGGGTTACGACGATCATCGTCATGCCGCCGTCGGCCAGTTCCCTCATTACATCGAGGACTTCACGGACCATTTCCGGGTCCAAGGCGGAGGTGGGCTCGTCGAACAGCATGATTTCGGGGCGCATGGCCAGGCCCCGGGCGATCGCAACGCGCTGCTGCTGTCCGCCGGAGAGCTGCGGCGGGTAGGCATCAGCCTTCTCTGAGAGCCCCACTTGGGCCAAGAGTTCGCGGGCATGCTCCTCCGCCCGTGCTTTGGTTTCACGCCGCACTCTGACCGGACACAGCATGATGTTTTCCAGAACACTCATATGGGGGAACAAGTTGAACGACTGAAAGACCATGCCGATGTCAGACCGCATGGCGGCCAAGGCCTTGCCCTCTGCCGGAAGATCAGTGTCGTTGAAGACAATCCGGCCGGAGTCTATGCGTTCCAGCCGGTTCATGGTCCGGCACAGCGTTGACTTTCCCGATCCTGAGGGGCCGATAATGACGACCACCTGGCCGCGCTGCACGTCCAGGGATATATCGCGAAGGACCTCGGTGTGGCCGAAGCTCTTGTGAACACCTTGCAGGGAAAGAATGGGTCTGCTTATGGCACTCTCCGGAGAGGGAGGGATGAGGGGACATGTGTCGGTCATAACGTCGCCTTTGGAAGATGGATGCAATATGCATTGCGTGTTTACTATTTAAAGCAAGAAAAGTTGCCTGTCCCCTCGCGTAAATTTAGCGAAAGTTCCATGTGTCGTCAATCACTCGGCGAGTCAGTCCCGCGTGAGGCCGGTCAGTGCGCGGCGGAGATGATCCAGGGACTTGGCGATCCAGGGAAGCCCCAGCGGGTCGGGGGATCGCAGTGCTTCCCAACGCTCCTCAGGAGTGGTGCCGTAGAGGAGGCTGGTGGCCACTCGTGCCCGAAGTCCCGACGGAGCGTCGCCGAATGCTTCTCCGGCGAGCACTCCGACGCCGTGGTGGTCCAGGAGGACTGCGGCCAGTTCCGCGCTGCTGCCGATCCCTTTGAGTTCCAGCTGCGGGCGGATGGGCTCGAAGTCGGGGTAGATGTAGAAGCCGGCCGTCGGCTTGCGGCATGTCGCGCCCGCGGCGATGAACTCCTCGTACACGGCATTAGCGACCTTTGCATGCAGCGCCGTTGACCTCTGGATATGCTCTACGACTTCGATCGGCTCATTCAGGACGTAGGCCGCGACGGCCTGCATCGGCGCGGCCAGGCTGGACCACACCTCGCTGGCGACGCCGATAAGGTCCTGCATCACCTGGCGTCCCCATTCATTGCCCGGGACTCTGGCGAAGCCTATGCGCCACCCGCCAAGTGCGAGCGACTTGGACAGTCCAGTGGTGACAATCGTCCGCTCTTCGAGATAGCGGGCGGCGCTGGGCGCTGTGCCATCGTGGACCACTTCGCCATAGATCTCGTCCGAGATGATGGCGAGGTCGTATTTCCTCGCTATCCGGCAGAGTTCTTCGACGGAGGATTCCGTAGCGACTGTTCCCGTCGGGTTGTCCGGGATGGTCAGCAACAGGATTCCGGGATTGCCGCCAGCCTCTCGCGCCTGAAGGATTGCCTCCTCCAAGAGTGCCGGATCGGGGATGCCCCCAGACTCGGCCGGGATGGCCACCTCGATGACCGGCTTGTTCAGCAGGGCTGCCTGGGCAGCATAGCTAACCCATGAGGGCCGGGCCAGGATTAGGTCTCCGGGCAGTACGGCAATGGCGGCGAAAAGGAGGGCCTTGCTGCCGGGGGCGAAAACAACCTGGTCGGCCGTGGTGGGAATGCCCCGCCGCTCAAACCAGCCGGCCCCAGCCTCGCGGGCTGCGGCTGACCCGACGACGGGCCCATAACTGTTCTGAACCGAAGCGTACTGGAGGACCTCGACAATGAAGTCCGGAACGGGAAGGCCGGCCTCTCCGAAGCCGAGGTGAAGGACATCCTCGCCGGATTCCTTGCGTTTCTGGATCGCTTCGTTAATGGCAAGCGTGGCCGAGTGCATCGTCATGGCTTCTCCTGTGTGCAACTATTATTGCGTGGTGTATCGCTGATGCTAGATTAGTTGCATTGCTGGCGCAAGGGGAAACTTTTCAGCACAGGACGCTCGGAGCCATCACAGAAAGGCTGCGGCATCGGCAGGGGCTGGCCGTAAAATGAAGACCGGCAAGGCGGCCTCCGCCAGGCCAGCGGGGTGTGTCGCAGTTTGGTACCGAGCCTGGTTGTACCGGGCCTGGTTGGCGGCAGGGCGGAAGGTTCGAGTCCTCCCATCCCGACGGTGCGGGCCGGAAACGGCAGAGAACAACCTGAATCAGTGCGCTGGCCGTGTTGGGCGCATGCTCCCCGGAGTCATACCAATGATTCAGGTGGCCCGCACTTTGGCCCGGCTTCCGGTCATCACGAAGATCGCTTGGTCCCCGAAGCGTTATTTGAGGACGACAGTCCGCCCGTCCTCAGCGCCGAACGTCGAGCGCTCCGAGGAGTCGTTTGACCGAGCCGCCCAGGTTCCACTCGATGGCAAGTCTCTCGAGTTCGGCCCGCGCCTCTCCGGCGACAGGGCTCAGCTGCGCGCCGGCCTCCTCAATGGCCGGCAGCTCAAGGTCGCGCACGAGCCTTACGACGGCGGGCGCCGCCGTCAGGTAGTCAATCGCGGCGGCGAGCTTGGACCGCACGGATGCGGAGAGCCCGCTGCCGGTATCCGTTACCGCCGCGAGCAGACCCTCGAGGGTGCCATATTCTCCCAGTAGTGCCGCCGCGGTCTTCTCGCCGATGCCGGCGACGCCGGGCAGCCCGTCGGAGGTGTCGCCGCGGAGGGTCGCGTAATCCGCGTACTGCCCGGGCAGCACCCGGTACTTGCCGACGACGGCCGCGTCGGTCATGATTTCGAGGTTCCTCATGCCGCGGGCGGTGTAGATCACGCGCACCTGACGGGCGTCGTTGACAACCTGGAAGAGGTCGCGGTCACCCGTCACCACGTCGACCGGAATCCCGGCATGGCTGGCGTAGGTGCCGACGACGTCGTCGGCCTCATGCTCGTGGGCACCCACGATGGCGATGCCGGCCAGGCCCAATACCCGGCGGATCATCGGAATCTGGGCCTCAAGCGCCTCCGGCACGATCTCCACATCAGGGGCGCCGGCCACTGACTCCGCCACGCGATGCGACTTGTAAGTCGGAATGAGGTCCACGCGCCACTGTGGACGCCAATCGTCGTCCCAGCATGCAACGAGATGCGTCGCGTCGAAGTCGGTGGTGAGCCGCGCAATCATATCCAGCAGCCCGCGAACGGCATTCACCGGAACGCCGTCAGTGCGGCGGATGGTGTCGGGTACGCCGTAGAAGGCACGAAAGTACAGAGAAGCGGTATCGAGCAGCATTAGGCGGGGCATAACTGATCCTGACACGGATGTGCGCCGGGGGTCACGGCATGAGTCGCGAAATTAGGGTCTTTTGACCCTGCTTCAGCATCTTCCCTTATATCAAATCGATGTATAAAATTAACCAAGCTTGCTTCTGAATAATCCGTCAGCCGAAACCACTCCCCGAAGGACCGAGATGCGCGATCATGCCATTTTTCCGGATTTTTCTGCGTTTCAAATGGACCTGCCCTTCGAGGCGGCTGGCACCGAAGCCCACGGCCAACATACGGAGCCAAGGGTCCTGGAGATCACGGCAACGGTGTGGCCGGACCTCCTTGCGGGGCCCGGAAGGCGCGGCTGACACGGACTGCAAGTTAAAGCGGGGCGAGGGAAGGGACAGTCTATTGGGGGCTGTCCCTTTCCGCTTCTTTGCTGTTGGCCCCTGACGCTACCGCCGCCGAAGCCGCGGTAGTAGGGTCAAGACAAAACCGTCTGGACACTACAAGGGAGCACTGCAATGAAGAAGCTGATCAACGATCCCCGGGCGGTTGTGGACGAGTCCGTGGAAGGCTTCGGCCTGGCGCATGCGGATCTGCTGAACGTCAGCGCCGACCCCAAATTCATCACGCGCAAAGATGCGCCAGTGGCTGGAAAAGTGGGACTGGTCTCCGGCGGCGGGAGTGGGCACGAACCGCTCCATGGCGGCTATGTGGGCATGGGAATGCTCGACGCCGCCGTGCCGGGCGCCGTCTTTACTTCCCCCACGCCAGACCAGATCCTCCCTGCAACGCTGGCCGTCAACTCCGGCGCCGGCGTCGTGCATATCGTGAAGAACTACACCGGCGACGTCCTCAACTTCGAGACCGCCGCGGAACTGGCGCAGGCCGAAGGTGTTGAGATTCGGACGGTCCTGGTCAACGACGACGTCGCCGTGCAGGACTCGCTCTACACCGCCGGCCGTCGCGGGGTGGGCGGCACGGTGCTGGTGGAGAAGATCGCCGGGGCCGCTGCCGAGCGAGGGGATAACATCGACGCCGTGGCCTCCATCGGAGACCGGGTCAACCAGAACGTGCGCAGCATGGGTGTGGCCTTGTCCGCCTGCACGGTTCCGCACGCGGGTGTCCCCAGCTTTGAGCTCGAGGAAAATGAGATAGAAATCGGCATCGGCATCCACGGGGAGCCGGGACGGCACCGGATCCCGATGGAAAACGCCGACGGCATCACTGACCGGCTGTTGGAGCCCGTGGTGAGCGATCTCGGCCTCGCCTCAGGGGAGAACGTGCTTCTGTTCGTCAACGGCATGGGCGGCACACCTCTGAGCGAGCTGTACATCGTCTACCGCCGCGCAGCGCAGAGCCTTGCCGAAAAAGGCGTCACCGTGGCGCGTTCCCTGGTGGGCAATTACATCACCTCGCTCGAGATGCAGGGCTGCTCCATCACGGTCCTGCGTCTTGACGACGAAATGACGGCCCTCTGGGACGCGCCGGTGCACACCCCTGCCCTCCGCTGGGGCGTCTGACCGTGGGGCTGGATGTGACCTGGGCGGTGCGCTGGCTGACCCTGTCGGCCGAGGCGATGGCCGAACACCGGGTGGAACTGATTGAGCTGGACCGTCCCATCGGGGACTCGGATCACGGCGAAAATATGGACCGCGGCTTCAAGGCTGTGATGGACAAGCTGGCCGAGTCGCCGCCGGATACCCCGGGGGCTGCGCTGAAGCTGACTGCCATGGCCTTGATGTCAAAGGTGGGCGGGGCCGCGGGTCCGCTGTATGGAACCGCCTTCCTGCGGGCCGCCACGGCGCTGGGCAGTACCCGGGACATCGACGCCGGCACGCTGGCGGCAGCTCTGCAGGCCGCCCGCGACGGCATTGTGGCGCGCGGCAAGGCCGAATCGGGGGACAAGACGATGGTGGACGCGTGGACTCCGGCGATAGAGGCGGCCGCGCTCGCCGCCGGGGACGGCGACGTGCACAAGGTGCTCCTCGCCGCAGCGGAAGCCGCCGAGGCCGGGGCCGTGTCCACCGATCCGATGCTCGCCCGCAAGGGGCGGGCCAGTTATCTGGGGGAGCGAAGCATCGGCCACCGGGACCCCGGAGCCGTCTCGAGCGCCCTGATCCTGCGCGCTGCCGCCGGAGCTGCCGAATGACGGTGCGGCTCGTTGTTGTGTCCCACAGCGAAAAGATCGCCGACGGCGCCGTCGAACTCGCCGCCCAAATGGCGCCCGACGTCGTGATCCTTCCGGCCGGTGGAACCGACGACGGCCGGATCGGCACCAGCCTGGAGAAGGTTATGGCCGCCATTGAGCAGGCCGCGGGCGCGGACGGCGTGGTGGTCCTCACCGACCTGGGTTCGGCCGTGATGACGGCTGAGTCGGCCGTGGAGTTCCTGCCGGAACCGGATTCGGTCCTGTTGGCTGAGGCGCCCCTTGTGGAGGGCCTCGTGGCTGCCGCTGTTGCCGCCCAGGCCGGCGCCGATGCGGAGGCCGTGAAGGAAGCTGCCGAAGCCGTTTACCGGCCGCCCCTTCCGCCGGAGCTGCCCGCTCATGAGCATCAGCAGCCGCCGGACGCCAGCGGCGATTTCGAGCTGATCAACCAGGCGGGCATGCACGCGCGGCCGGCAGCCAAGATCGCCGGCGGTCTGTCCGGTCTCGACGCGGATGTCACAGTCAACGGCGCCGAGGGCACCTCAATGACCGCACTGATGATGCTGGGCGCACCCAAGGGGACGGTGCTCCATGTGGAGGCAAGCGGCCCGGATGCCGCCAAGGCGATCGACTACGTGGGCCGGATGGTCCAGTCGGGCTTCGGGGAACCCTAGCTTGGGTAAACCGCGGGGCGGCCGCTCAGGCAGGTAGCTGGAAACCGCCGAGGTGAAGTTCCGCCAGGCCGTCCGCCAGGAGGCCGGCCAAGGCACGCTCCAACTGTTCCGGACCCGAGTTCAGCCGGTGCAGGGCCGCCAGCGGAACGCCGACGCCTTCCGGTTCGAAGTCCAGGTCCGCAGGTTTCTGGTGGAACATTTCCGGCGCCACCGGGGCGTCCGCCACACGCAGAACCGCCATCACGGCTCCGCGGACCTGCCGGTCCGTGCCGTGCCAGGACTGCCCTTTCGGCGTGTACGACGGCGCCGGCTCGCCCGCCGCGAGCCATGAACACGCGTGGCGCACCGGGCACTGGGCGCACTTGGGCGCCCGGGCCGTGCAGAGAAGCGCCCCGAGCTCCATAACTGACGCGTTCCAGCGGACAGACAGTTCGACGTCGGCCGGCAACAGCTCTGCCGCGAGCCGCATTTCCGCCGCCGTCAGCGATTGCGACGGCAACGCGGCGCCGGTGAACAGGCGTGCGTGGACGCGGCGGATGTTGGTGTCCACCACGGTCTCGCGGCGCCCGAATGCGAACGCGGCAACCGCTGCCGCGGTGTAGCTCCCCACGCCGGGCAGCTCCAACAGTTCCGTGTAAGTCCCGGGGACCTGGCCGTTATGCCGTTCCACGATTGCGGCGGCCGCCGCGTGCAGCCGAAGCGCCCGCCGCGGGTAGCCGAGCCGGCCCCAGTGCCGCACGGCCTCCCCGGAGGCCTCCGCGGCAAGGTGGGCCGGCGTGGGCCAGCGCCCGAGCCAGTCCTCCCACACGGGCAGTACGCGAACCACCGGCGTCTGCTGCAACATGATTTCGCTGACCAGCACGCCCCAGGCGGAGCGCTCCGGGCGGCGCCACGGCAGCGGCCTGGCTGCAGTCTCGAACCAGGCGTCCAACGTGGCGTGAAGGGTATCCAAGGGCGTCCCGGGGAGTCGAGGAGCCGGGGACGTGAGGGTGGATTGGGCTAAGGGTTTGATGCAAATACTGTAGTGGATACGGGTCCGGAAGCCGCCTCCCGGCGTGGTGGTGCTCCGTTAGGCCCCGATGTTCTCTAGCCTAGAAGGATGGTCAGGCAAGGCACTTCAGGAAAGAACGGTTCCAAACCGAAGGGCACAGCCAGCCGTCAATCCGCGCGGCCCCCCGTGGCCGCCGTTTATCGCCGCCGCAGGCTCTTTGTGGCAGTGATTCTCCTGGTTGTCCTTGCCGTGGGGCTGGGCGGGTTCGCCGTCGTCTCGGCCGTAGTCAACGGCGCGTCGGAGCAGGCATCATCCACCGACCGGAGTGCGGGCGCCACAGCGGCTGCCTCTGCCTCCGCGCTGGCCTCAACGGGCGCCAGCGCGAGTGCAAGCCCCACGCCCAGCGCCACGTCCGCCACACCCACCTGTGATTTGAACCTGGTCACGGTGTCCGCCTCCACTGACAAGGGGGCCTATGCTGCCGGTGAGAATCCGGTGCTCAGCATGAAGGTCACCAATGGCGGGAAGGCTCCCTGCGAGGTGAACCTCGGAACCTCTCAGATGGAGTACACCATCACCAGCGGCTCCGACCGGATCTTCTCCTCCGCGGACTGCCAGTCCGACAGCGGAGACCTCGTGAAGACCATCGCTCCGGGCCAGAGTGAAACCGCGAACTTCCCGTGGCAGCGCAACCGCACGGTGCCCGGCTGCGCGGCGGTAGCGGCAAAGCCCGGCTCCGGCGGGGCCTACTATATTTTCATCGCACGCCTGGGCAACAAGACCAGCCCCAAGGCCGTCTTCCAGCTCAACTGAGCCGCGGCACAACAAACCCCTCCCCCGGGCGGGTGGTGCCCGGGAGAGGGGTTTGAGCTGATGGTCTAGGGGTCGGGGACAGTGCTCCCCTGGCGGGAACCGGCGCCGGCAGTAACCGGGCGCTCCGTCGCCGGTTTTGCCGCCTCAGTGGCAGGAGGAGTGGTCTTGAGCTTGAACCGCTTGCCCAGGTTGCTTCCGCCGCCACTGCTGCGGTTCTTGTTGAAGATGTCGAAGCCGACGGCGAGCAGAAGAACCAAGCCCTTGATGAGCTGCTGATAATCCGTGCCGAGGCCGAGGATGGACATGCCGTTGTTCAGCACGCCCATGATGAGGCCGCCGATCATGGCTCCCGCCACGGTGCCGATCCCGCCCTGGACCGCGGCGCCGCCAATGAAGGCCGCCGCGATGGAGTCCAGTTCGAAGCCGGTGCCGCCCGCGGGCTGTGCCGAGTTGAGGCGGGCCGTGAACACCAGGCCGGCCAGTGCTGCCAGCACACCCATGTTGACGAAGAGCCTGAAGGTGACGGCCTTTGTCTTGACGCCGGACAGCTCGGCGGCGTGGAGGTTGCCGCCGATGGCATAGGTGTGGCGGCCGAACACGCTGTTGTTCATCAGCGCCGTGTACACAATCACCAGCACGGCGAGCACAATCAGCACGATCGGAGTGCCGCGGTAGCTCGCGAGGAGGAAGGTGATGGTCAGCATCAGCAGTGCGATGAACGTGGTCTTGGTGGCGAACCAGGCCATCGGTTCGTTCTCCAGGTCATACTTCTTCCGGATCCGGCGCTCCTTGACGGCCTGAATCAGCAGTGCAATGGTGGCGCCCACGCCAAGGATGACGGTCAGCCATTCCAGCACCGACGTGCCCCCGGAGATGTCCGGGAGGAAGCCGCCGCCAAGAGCGCGCAGCTCGGCCGGGAACGGAGTGATCTGCTGGTTCTTGAGGGTGATCAGGGTCAGGCCCCGGAAGATCAGCATGCCGGCCAGGGTCACGATGAAGGCGGGAATGCCGACGTAGGCGATCCAGTATCCCTGCCAGGCGCCCACGAGCGCGCCCACGAGCAGGCACGCGGGGATGGCCAGCCACCAGGCCCATCCCCAGTGGACGATCATGACGCCGGCAACGGCGCCGATGAAGCCTGCGACCGATCCCACGGAGAGGTCGATGTGGCCGGCGATGATTACCATCACCATGCCGATCGCCAGAATGAGGATGTAGCTGTTCTGGACCACCAGGTTGGTGACGTTCTGCGGCTCCAGGAGGATTCCTCCCGTGAGTCCCTGGAACAAAAGGACGATCAGGATCAGGGCGACGAAGATGCCTACCTGACGGAGGCGGCTTGTCAGGAAGCCGAGGGATTCTCGTAGGGCGGACATGCTCGTTATTCCTTCTCTTTGGTCATGTAGTGCATAAGGGTTTCCTGCGAGGCTTCGGCGATGGGGACTTCGCCGGTGATGCGTCCCGCGGACAGGGTGTAGATCCGGTCGCAGATGCCCAGGAGTTCGGGGAGCTCGGAGGAGATCACGATGACCGCTTTTCCTTCGGCGGCGAGCTTGGCGATGATCGTGTAGATCTCGAACTTGGCGCCGACGTCGATTCCGCGGGTGGGCTCATCGAGGATGAGGACGTCCGGATCGGAGAACATCCATTTGCTCAGCACCACTTTCTGCTGGTTGCCGCCCGAAAGCTTGCCGGTGATGGCGGCCACCGAGGGAGCCTTGATGTTCATGCTCTTTCGGTAGCCGTTGGCCACAATGGTTTCTTCGTTCTTATCCACCCACCCCCGCTTGACGAGCTTGCGGAGCGCCGCCATGGAGATGTTGCGTTTGATGTCCTCAATGAGGTTCAGTCCGTACAGCTTGCGGTCTTCGGTGGCGTAGGCGATGCCGTGCTTGATGGCGTCCGAAACGGTGGCGGTGTTGATTTCCTTGCCGTATTTGAGCACTTTCCCGGACGTGGCCGTGCCGTAGGTGCGGCCGAACACGCTCATGGCAAGCTCGGTCCGGCCGGCTCCCATCAGTCCGGCCAGCCCCACGACTTCGCCTTTGCGGACGTTGAGGTTGGCGTTGCTGACCACCATGCGGGTATGGTCCTGCGGGTGCCGGACCGACCAGTCCTCGATCCGTAGGACCTCCTCGCCGATCTTTGGGTCGCGGTCCGGATACAGGCTCTCCAGGTCCCGGCCCACCATGCCGCGGATGATGCGTTCCTGGGTGATCTGGCCTTCATCGAGGCGGAGCGTCTCGATGGTCTTGCCATCCCGGATGATGGTCACCGCGTCCGCCACCTTCCGGATCTCGTTGAGTTTGTGGCTGATGATGATGCTGGTGACGCCCTGGCCCTTCAGGTGCAGGATCAGGTCCAGCAGGTGCCCGGAGTCTTCGTCGTTGAGCGCGGCAGTGGGCTCGTCCAGGATCAGCAGTTTGACCTCTTTGGAGAGCGCCTTGGCGATCTCGACGAGCTGCTGCTTGCCCACGCTGATGTGCTGGACGGGGGTGACGGGGTTTTCGCTCAGGCCAACGCGTGCCAGCAGCTTGGCGGCCTCGAGGTTGGTTTTGCGCCAGTCCACCCAGCCGTTCCTGGCCTGTTCGTTGCCGAGGTAGATGTTTTCGGCGATGGAAAGGTACGGGCTGAGCGCCAGTTCCTGGTGGATGATGACAATTCCGCGCTTCTCGCTGTCAGTGATGCTGGAGAAGTTGCACGGCTCGTTTTCGAAGAGGATCTCTCCGTCGAAGGAGTTGTGCGGGTAGACGCCGGAGAGAACTTTCATGAGGGTGGATTTTCCGGCGCCGTTTTCGCCGCAGATGGCATGCACTTCGCCGCGGTTCACGTCCAGGGTGACGTCCTGGAGGGCTTTTACGCCCGGGAAGGTCTTGGTGATTCCTCGCATTTGAAGAATAGGTGTGTTCATCGTCAATTCCCACTGGCTGGTCGGGACTGGGCCGCCTGCGGCTGCAGGGACCTCCGGCAGGGGTTGTGGCCGGGCCGCATGCCCGGCCACAACCCCGCGACATTCCTACTTGACGTCGGCGTCGGTGTAATAGCCGGAGTCGATCAGTTCCTTCTTGTAATTGTCCTTGGTGATAATCACGGACTTGAGCAGGTAGGCCGGAACAACCTTGACCTTGTTGTTGTAGGTCTTGGTGTCGTTGGTCTCGGGTTCCTGGCCCTTCAGCAGGGCGTCGACCATCTTCACGGCCTGGGAACCGAGCTGACGGGTGTCCTTGAAGATGGTGGAGTACTGCTCGCCGGCGATGATGGACTTCACTGAGCCCTTTTCGGCGTCCTGGCCCGTTACGATGGGCAGGCTTCCCTTGGCGTAGCCGCCGGTGCTGGTCAGGGCCGAGATGATGCCGATGGAGAGTCCGTCATACGGGGAGAGTACGCCGTTGAGCTTGGTCCCGGAACTGTAGGCGGCGGTGAGGATGTCCTCCATGCGCTTCTGGGCAACCGGGGCCTGCCACCGCAGGATGGCGGCCTGCTCAAACTTGGTCTGGCCGCTGGGGACCTTGAGGGTTCCGGCGTCCATGTATGGCTTGAGGGTGTCCATGGCGCCGGTCCAGAAGAAGTTGGCGTTGTTGTCATCCGGGCTGCCTGCGAAGAGTTCCACGTTGAAGGGGCCCTTGCCATCCACCTTCTTGCCGTTGGCATCGACGAGGCCCAGCCCCGTCAGGAGCGAGGTGGCCTGTTGCACGCCCACGGTGTAGTTGTCGAACGTGGTGTAGTAGTCCACGTTCGGCGTGCCGTTGATGAGCCGGTCGTAGGCGATGACCTTGACGTTCTGTTCCTTCGCCTTGGCGAGGACATCGGTGAGGGTGGTGCCGTCGATGGCCGCGATGATGAGTGCCTTGGCGCCCTTGGTCAGCATGTTCTCGATCTGCGAGACCTGCGTGGGGATGTCGTCATTGGCGAACTGGACGTCCGTCTTGTAGCCAAGTTTGGTCAATGAATCGGCCACGTTCTTGCCGTCCGCGATCCAGCGTTCGGAGGTCTGGGTCGGCATCGAGATGCCCACCAGCGCGCCGGAGTTGTCAGCGCTTGCGGACGGGTTTGCCGCGCCTCCGCGGGCCCCGCATCCTGTGGCCCCCACAGTGAGTGCGAGGACGACGGCGAACGCGCCGAGAAGTTTCTTGATTCTCACGATATTCTCCTTCCGCGGACAACGTAGTCCGCGAACTGAAACTGGCCCCGGTACGCATCTGCGCTGTAACGCTGGCTCAGTAGTAAGGTCCGGTTAGCAAGATCAACGGGCGTGAACGGCGTCGTTCTTTGTTAGCGCTAACAAGTCTGTCCTGAGTAAAATATCACCGGCCCTCCTGTGAGTCAACTCACAGCGCGGCGAGGCCGCCCCTGGGTGCCACCGCGAGCCCGGAACTGCGCCCCACCGAAGGCGCCCGGTTTCGTGGTCCGCGCCGGCCGTAGGATGTGGAGCAATACTTTGCTCCACTCCAATCGGGACTGAAAGGTACCTCATATGGGGAACGTTAGCGATAGACGTCCACCGCGCCTTGAGGACGTCGCCTCCCATGCCGGCGTCTCGCACCAGACCGTCTCGCGGGTGGTCAACAACCACCCGAACGTCAGCAAGGCCACCCGCGAGCGGGTGGAGGCGGCCATCGCCGAGCTCGGCTACCGTCGCAATACCGCCGCCCGGAGCCTGGTGACCAGAAGGTCCCTGACCATTGGGGTCCTGGGTGCCGAGCTTGCCCAGTATGGGCCGGCGAACACGCTTTTGGGTGTTCAGCGGGCCGCCCGCGAGGCCGGCTACTTCGTCAGCATCGCCGCGCTGAAGGACTCGGGCGCGGAGTCCATCGCTGATGCGGTCCGGCACTTCAAGGACCAGGGGGTGGATGGAATCATCGCCCTCGTCCCGCACGAGGTGACCCTCCGGACCTTGTCGGAGCTGAATCTTGACGTGCCCGTGGTGGTGGTCGGAACGGGCGGCAAAGGATCCTTCAGCGGCGCCATGGTGGATCAGAGGCGGGGCGCCCGGATGGCGGTCGCCCACTTGATCGGGCTGGGTCACCGGCGGATCGGCCATATTTCCGGTCCGCTGGACTGGATTGACGCCGCGGAACGGACCGAGGGCTGGCGCCAGGAGCTGGCCGAGGCCGGCCTGGCTGACGATCTGTTGGTGGAGGGCGACTGGAGTGCGGGCAGCGGCTACCGCATCGGCCAGCGTCTGGCCACCGGCCGTCAGGCCACGGCGGTGTTTGTGGGCAATGACCAGATGGCACTGGGGCTGCTGCGTGCATTTAGCGAAGCCAACGTCCGCGTGCCCCAGGACGTCTCCTTGGTTGGTTTCGATGACCAGCCGGAGGCGGCCTATTTCACCCCGCCGCTGACCACCGTGCGGCAGGATTTCGAGGAGCTCGGGCGGCGCTGCATGGACATGATGCTGGCCCAGATCCAGGACGGTTCCGCTGGCGGGACCACCGTGGTCGCTCCCGAACTTGTGGTCCGCGCCAGCACCTCCCGGCCCGGGTAGCGTCGACGGCCGGGGGCGGGGGGAAGATGGGGCATCAGCCGACGAATCGACACGGGACTCCTTGACACGCATCTTGTTAGCGCTCACAATTAACCCCGGGCCGCGAAGTGGCGGGCAAGTTATCGGGAGGACTTCATGGACGTCGATGTGGACGGCAGAGAAAGCTTTGTTATTGGGGTGGACTACGGCACCCTGTCGGGCCGGGCAGTGGTGGTGCGCATAAGTGATGGCAAGGAACTCGGCAGCGCCGTGTTCGACTACCCCCACGCCGTGGTCACCGAAGCCCTCCCGGCCGATACCGCAGGAGCGGACGCCGTCCGGCTCCCCGGAGAATGGGCGCTGCAGGTGCCCAACGACTACCGTGACGTGCTCCGGCACGCGGTCCCGGCCGCCATCGCGCAGGCAGCGATCGATCCCGCCGCCGTCGTCGGAATTGCCACCGACTTCACAGCCTGCACCATGGTACCGGCGAAAGCTGACGGCACCCCGCTGAACGAGCTGCCGGAATTCGCCAACCGCCCGCACGCGTACGTCAAGCTGTGGCGCCACCACGCGGCTCAGGCGCAGGCGGACCGCATCAACGAACTTGCCCGCGAGAGGGGCGAAACGTGGCTGCCGCGCTACGGCGGGCTCATCTCCTCGGAATGGGAATTTGCCAAAGGGCTCCAGCTGCTGGAAGAGGATCCCGAAACCTATGCGGCCATGGACCGCTGGGTGGAAGCCGCGGACTGGATAGTCTGGCAACTCTGCGGAAAGTACGTCCGCAATGCCTGCACCGCCGGCTACAAGGGCATCTACCAGGACGGGGCGTACCCGTCCGAAGGCTTCCTCGCCGCCCTGAACCCGGGCTTCAAAGACTTTGTCAGCGCCAAGCTCCAGCACACCATCGGCCGTCTGGGCGATGCTGCCGGATACCTCACTGCGGAGGCCGCAGCCTGGACAGGGCTGCCCGAGGGAATCGCGGTGGCAGTGGGCAATGTGGACGCCCACGTCACCGCACCCGCAGCCAAAGCCGTGGAACCGGGACAGCTGGTTGCCATCATGGGCACGTCCACGTGCCATGTCATGAACGGCGACGAGCTGCGCGAAGTGCCCGGGATGTGCGGTGTGGTGGACGGCGGAATCGTGGACGGGCTGTGGGGTTACGAGGCCGGCCAGAGCGGAGTGGGGGACATCTTCGGCTGGTTCACCAAGTTTGGGGTCCCGCCCGAATACCACGAGGCGGCAGCACTCAAGGGGCTCGACATCCACGGGTACCTCACGGAACTCGCCTCCCGCCAGGCGATCGGGCAGCACGGGCTCATCGCCCTGGACTGGCACTCCGGAAACCGCTCGGTCCTGGTGGACCACGAGCTCTCCGGCACCATCGTCGGCCAGACCCTGGCCACTCGCCCGGAGGACACCTACCGCGCGCTGCTTGAGGCCACGGCGTTCGGCACCCGCACGATCGTGGACGCATTCCGGGAGTCCGGCGTGCCGGTGAAGGAGTTCATTGTGGCCGGAGGGCTGCTGAAAAACCCCCTGCTGATGCAGATTTACGCGGATGTCACGGGACTGCCACTTTCCACCATCGGCTCCACCCAGGGCCCCGCGCTGGGCTCGGCAATCCACGCCGCCGTGGCGGCGGGGAAGTACCCGGACATCCGGGCCGCCGCGGCCGCGATGGGCTCAGAACCCGGCGCCGTGTATGCCCCCATCGCCGAAAACGTGGCCGCGTACGACGAGCTTTTCCAGGAGTACCGGACGCTCCATGACTACTTCGGCCGGGGAGCAAACGATGTGATGCACCGTCTCAAAGCCATCCAGCGGAACTCCACCGCGTCCCTTCTCGCCACCGGGGTCTCGGCATGAGCGCGCTGCTGGACACCATCGAACGGACGCGCCGCGAAGTCTGCACCCTGCACGCCGAACTGACCCGCTACCAACTGGTGGTGTGGACGGCCGGAAACGTCTCGGCCCGGGTCCCCGGGCACGACCTTATGGTCATCAAGCCCTCTGGAGTCTCCTACGACGATCTGGCGCCGGAGCTTATGGTGGTGACCGATCTCTACGGAATTCCCGTCAGCGGGGCCTCTACCGGGAACGGCAACATGGCGGAGTGGTCCAACCCGGCCCTTACACCGTCCTCGGATTCGGCAGCGCACGCCTATGTCTACCGGCACATGCCCGAAGTGGGCGGAGTGGTCCACACCCACTCCACGTATGCCACAGCATGGGCCGCCCGGGGAGAGGCCGTCCCGTGTGTGTTGACCATGATGGGCGACGAATTTGGCGGCAGTATCCCCGTGGGGCCCTTCGCCCTGATCGGTGATGACTCGATCGGCCGCGGAATCGTGGAAACCCTGCAGGCGTCCCACTCTCCGGCGGTCCTGATGCAGAACCACGGCCCCTTCACCATCGGCAAGGACGCCCGCGCCGCCGTCAAGGCCGCCGTGATGTGCGAGGAAGTGGCCCGGACCGTCCATATTGCGCGCCAGCTGGGCGAACCGATCCCCATCGACGAGGCCAAAATCGAGTCGCTCTTCGAGCGTTACCAGAACGTCTACGGCCGCTAGGCCGCTTCCCATGCAACCCCCGAATTCGGCAACACTTCCGCAGGAGAGAACCATGTCACAGGCCAACAACACCTCCCTCGAGCCCTATGAAGTCTGGTTCCTCACGGGCAGCCAGCACCTCTACGGCGAAGACGTCCTCAAACAGGTGGCCGCGCAGTCGCAGGAGATCGCAAACCAGCTCAACCGCTCCTCCGACGTTCCCGTCAAAGTTCTCTGGAAGCCGGTGCTCACCGACTCGGACGCCATCCGCCGCACGGCCCTTGAAGCGAACGCCGACGACGCCGTCATCGGCGTGACCGCGTGGATGCACACGTTCTCACCGGCAAAGATGTGGATCCAGGGCCTTGACCTGCTGCGCAAGCCGCTCCTGCACCTGCACACCCAAGCCAATGTGGAGCTGCCCTGGGCTGACATAGACTTCGATTTCATGAACCTCAACCAGGCCGCGCACGGCGACCGCGAGTTCGGCTACATCCAGTCCCGCATCGGCATCCCGCGCAAAACCGTGGTGGGCCACGTGTCCAACCCCGAGGTGACCCGCCAAGTGGGAGCGTGGCAGCGCGCGTCGGCCGGCTGGGCCGCCGTCCGCACCCTCAAGCTGACCCGCTTCGGTGACAACATGCGCAACGTCGCCGTGACCGAAGGCGACAAGACCGAAGCCGAGCTGCGTTTCGGCGTGTCGGTTAACACCTGGTCCGTCAACGAGCTCGCCGACGCAGTGCACGGCGCGGAAGAGTCCGACGTCGACACCCTGGTAGCCGAGTACGAGCGCCTCTACGACGTTGTTCCGGAACTGCGCGCCGGCGGGGACCGCCACGACTCCCTGCGCTACAGCGCCCGCATTGAACTGGGGCTGCGCAGTTTCCTCGAAGCCAACGGTTCTGCCGCCTTCACCACGTCCTTCGAGGATCTTGGAGCCCTGCGCCAGCTCCCCGGCATGGCCGTGCAGCGGTTGATGGCCGACGGTTACGGCTTCGGCGCCGAAGGCGACTGGAAAACCGCGATCCTGGTCCGCGCCGCCAAGGTCATGGGGGCCGGCCTGCCGGGCGGCGCGTCCCTGATGGAGGACTACACCTATCACCTCGCCCCCGGTCAGGAGAAAATTCTGGGCGCGCACATGCTGGAGGTCTGCCCGTCGCTGACCACTGCGAAGCCCCGCGTGGAAATCCACGCGTTGGGCATCGGCGGCAAGGAAGACCCCGTACGCATGGTGTTCGACACGGATGCCGGACCCGGCGTCGTCGTGGCCCTCTCGGACATGCGCGACCGCTTCCGCCTGGTGGCGAACGCCGTCGACGTGGTGGATCTGGACGAGCCCCTGCCGAACCTTCCGGTGGCCCGGGCACTCTGGTCCCCTCGGCCCGATTTCGCCACCTCCGCCGCCGCGTGGCTCACCGCCGGGGCCGCGCACCACACCGTGCTGACCACCGCGGTGGGCATGGACGTGTTCGAGGACTTCGCCGAGATCGCCCGCACCGAGCTGCTGACCATTGACGCGGACACCACCCTCAAACAGTTCAAGAAGGAGCTGAATTGGAACTCGGCTTATTACAAGCTGGCGAGCGGCCTGTGAGCGCAGACGAATACAGGCTCAGTGCCGGAGAATACACCGCCGTGGTCACGGCGCGGGCGGCCGCACTCCGGCAGCTTCGCCATCGGGAGCGTGACCTGATTGTCCCCTTCCCGGAAGGAGGCCCCATTCCGGACTACCGCGGTATTCTTGCCGCGCCGTGGCCCAACCGGATCGCGGACGGCGCCTACACCTTCGACGGCGTGGCCTATCAGGCGCCGGTCAACGAACCCGAGCGCGGCTGCGCCCTGCATGGCTTCGCCTTCGGCCTGGACTGGAGCCTGGAGTCCAGGGACGAGTCATCCGTGGTGCTGTCCTGCATCATCGGACCCGGGGCCGGCTACCCATCCGCCCTTCGCGTCACGGCACGCTACCAGCTGGACGAAAACGGCCTGCACAGCGGCGTGACAGCCACCAACATCGGTGAGCGGACAGCACCGTACGGTGTGTGTCCGCACCCTTACCTGGTGGCTGGGCCGGCCCCGCTTGATGAATGGACCCTCGAGGTCCCCGCCCGGTCCTTCCTTGAGGTCACCCCCGACCGGCTGTTGCCGGCCGGCCTCCGGCCCGTGACGGACCATGAGTTCGACTTCCGTCGGCAACGGACCATCGGTGCCACCGAAATCGACCACGCCTTCACCGGCATCGACTTTGACGGTGAAGGCCGCGCCCGGCTGATAGCCCGTGATCCGGGCGGGACCGGCGTCGGCATCGCATGGGACCGCAGCTGCCAGTGGCTTCAGGTCCACACCGCTGACAAACCCGCCCCGCTGCCCAACCGGCTGGGTCTCGCCGTGGAACCCATGACGTGTCCGCCAGATGCGTTCAACAGCGGCTTGGACCTGATCAGGCTGGAGCCCGGCGATACCCACGAAGCCTCGTGGAGCATCTTCGCCGCCTGAGCCCCAGCCCGTGCCTGATGGTTCCAGCCCGATCAGTTATGTGCCGCAGAAGGCCTAGTTCCCGGCCTTGTCGCTGGTTTCACCCTTGCCATGGTTGCCTTCGGTGATGCTGGCGATGGCTCCGGTTTGTTCGTTGAGCAGCAATTTGTCGGTGCGCTCGTGGTTGAAGTTGAACATCGCCGCCATTGAGCCTGCCGTGGCGTCCGCGGAGGAGTCTCCGATCTGGCCCGTGTGCCAGTTCTCCTCGACGAACCGCAGAATCGAGGCCTGATCCGTCTGGGTGTGATCCACGAAGTTCTTCTTGGCGTACGGGGAGATGACAATCAGCGGCTGGCGCGGCCCGGGACCGCAGCGGTCGGCGTAACCGCCGGCCATCGGAACGCCTTTGTTGTAGGCGCTCAGGCACCAGGCGGCGTCGTCGGCGTTGTTGGAGGAGTTCTTGACCCCTGCTGCGACGTGGTCATACCAGCCGTCGGAGTCGTCATAGGCGAGGACCACGGCGGTGCTGTCCCAGTTCTTCGACTGCTGGATCGCGTTCACCTGGGCGGTGATGAATTTCTGTTCGTCGATGGGGTCCGAGTATCCTGCGTGGCCGTCCTGGTAGTTGCCCGCCTTGAGGAATGAGACCGCCGGCATGTTCTCCGAATTGACCACCTTGCTGAAATCGGCGGTGTCGTACTGATGGTTGGCCTGACCATTGTGGCCGATCTCCGCGTCGCTGGCGGGGGCCACGTGATGGGGGTTCGATGTCGACTTGTAGTACTGGAAGGGCTGGTGGTGCGGGTTGTAGTCGGTCACCGTGGCGCCCGCCACGTTCGTGTGGGTGGCCCCGCAGGAGGCGGGGGACGTGGCGGTGGCCGGGGTGGTCGGGGCGAAACCGCCCTGGAACCAGCCCCAGCTCACGCCCTTGTCTTTGAGCAGGTCGCCGATGTTCCTGCCGCTCATGCCCGCAAGGTTGTTGGTAGTGGTGTGGCTGTTGTTCGAGCAGTCGTCATAGACCGGATCCGGATCATTGATCATGGTGCCGACGCCGTTCGCGTCCGGAGCGCGGACCGTGTAGTCACTTGACGCCGGCTTGACCGGCTGGCCGGCGGCGGTGAATTCGCTCACCCCGTGGGTCTGTCCCGAGACCAGATTCAGCGCGCCGGGGCTCGAGGGTCCGAAAACGGTACTGAAGTGTGAGTCGCTCATGGAATAGTTCTGGGCGTAGTTCCAGAGCCCGGTGACCGTGTTGCCGTCGTAGTAATCCATGGTCAGCCCCGGGCGGCCGTACTGGCCCGCGCCGCACGCGTCCTTGCTGGTGTTCTCCACGAACAGGTTCATGAGGCCACCGTTGTAGGCCTTCTGCTCAGACGTGTATTTATGGTCCTGGTCGCATGTGACGGCCTGGGCCGGCGAAAGCCGGGACGGTTGGACGGAGTTCGGGTTCTGCGGCGCGAGCAGGTTGTCGTGCGCGAGGGTGGCGATGTCCTTGGGCGTGTCCTTCGCCGCCGCGAATGTGGCGGCGCCGGTTCCGGTACCTTGCTGGCTTTCGCCGGACGTGTTCGTGGCCTTGGGGTAGGTGGCGAAGTAATGGTCAAATGACACGTTCTCGCCGAAGATCACAACGACGTGCTTGATGGGCGTCGCTGTGCCGTCAGGATTTTCGACGGCGGAAGCCGGAACGGCTCCGAAACCGACAAGTCCTGCCGCAAGAGTCGAGACCGCCAGCGCCGCGGCGCCTGTGGCAGCAGCCAGTGATTTGAGATGTTTCATGGGTTTCCTGATCGTCGTCCGGTGCCGGCATCGCAGGCAGAGTCTTGCCCCATAGATTGGACCTTTGCCCCTGTCCGGGCTCCGAGCCTAGACCGCGTGGGTGAACCCCGGGCAAACCGGAATCATACTTTCGGTTGCCGTCACGCAGGGGTTTGGTACTGACTTGGGAGGACGAACATGCCTCAGAAGAGAGGGCCTACAGGAACCTGTCCAGCAGGCTTGCCTCGGCCATCCGGCTCAGGCCTTCGCGGACGGTCCTCGCGCGCTGGTCGCCGATGCCGTCCACGGTCATGAGGTCATCGATGGTGGCCGCCATAAGGAACTGCAGGCCGCCGAAGTGATCCACCAGGCGGTCCGCCACTGCTTTGGGAACAGCCTTTAGTCCCGACAGGAGGCGGTAGCCGCGCGGCTGGACAACGGCGTCGAGCGTTTCCACCCCGCCGGCAAAGCCGATGATGCCCGCGATCTTGCTCAGGTCGATCAGCTCGGTGGGCCCCAGGCTGAGCAGCGCGCTGACGGCCCCGTCGATGTCCTCCGCTGAAGCATTCGGGCCGGCGTAGTCGCGGATGATCACGTCGCTGCCAGGCCCGCGGCCCACGGTGAGCTCATCGAGCTGGAGGGACAGCAGCCGGCCGTCCTCGCCGAGCTCCAGGACATACTGGGAGATCTCCTCGGAGATCCGGCGCACCATTTCCTGGCGCTGCAGGGTGACCGCAACATCGCGGACCGTCACCATGGCCTCGATTTCCAGGGCCGAGAGGGAACTGGTCACCTGGTCCAGGCGTGAACGGTAGCGCTCCAGCGTTGCCAGGGCCTGGTTGGCCCGGGCCAGGACCTTTTCCGAGCCTTCCAGGACGTGGCGCAGCCCGTTCACGTAGAGGGCGATGATCTGCATGGACTGGCTGACCGAGATGACCGGTACGCCCGTCTGGATGGCGACGCGTTCCGCCGTGCGGTGCCGGGTGCCGGACTCCTGCGTTTCGATGCTGGAGTCCGGCACCAGCTGCACTGCGGCGCGCAGGATGTTACTGGCATCCTTGTCGCAGATGATGGCGCCATCCATCTTGGCCAGCTCGCGCAGGCGGGTGGGAGAGAAATCAATTCCGATGTCGAAACCGCCGGAGCAGATGGATTCGATGGTCCGGTCCGAACCCAGGACGATCAGCGCGCCGGTGCGCCCGCGGAGGATGCGTTCCAGGCCGTCGCGGAGCGCGGTGCCTGGAGCCACTCTGCCCAGAGTCGCCTTGAGCGAATCTTCAGGGCTCCGAGCCATAGGTTTTCCCTTCAAAGGTGCGGACAACTGCCCGCAAGTATGCCGGTTTTACGATTCCGCCGGCAGGACCAAAAGTACTCGGTTTCCCGTCTGCTCAATACTAAAGGCAAAGCTGGCCTTTAACCGCACGGACAAGCCTCAAAGTGCCTCATTCGGCCTTCCGGCGCAATGGCCTTCGGGGCAAGCGGGCGGCGGCGGCCCCGGGCGGCACTTTGCCGCCCATCTGCGCAGTTGGGCAGCCTGCGATAAACTTGAGGTCTTGGCTGCGGACCAAACCGCGCCAGCCGGCACCCATTAACATCCCGCCATCCCCCGGCCCCACCCTCCCGGGCCACGCCCGTTCGGCCCAGAACCGCGGCCGGCCCCGGAAACACAGCGAAAGTAGCACCGTGTCCCAAGAAGTCCTTAGCCCCGCCCGAGTCCAGGAGATTCACAAGCAGGCGAACCGGCGTCGGACTTTTGCTGTCATCTCGCACCCGGACGCGGGCAAGTCCACCCTCACTGAGGCGCTGGCCCTGCACGCGAAGGTGATCGGCACTGCCGGCGCCTCCAGCGGCAAGGCAAACCGCAAGGAAACCGTCTCGGACTGGATGCAGATGGAAAAGGACCGCGGTATTTCCATTAGCTCCGCGGCCCTGCAGTTCTCCTACCGCGACACCGTGATCAACCTGCTGGACACCCCGGGCCACGCGGACTTCTCCGAGGACACCTACCGCGTCCTGGCCGCCGTGGACTGCGCAGTGATGCTCGTGGACGCGGCCAAGGGCCTGGAAACCCAGACCATGAAGCTGTTCGAGGTCTGCAAGCAGCGCAACCTGCCCATCATCACCGTGATCAACAAGTGGGACCGTCCCGGCCTGGACGCCTTGGCGCTGATGGACGAAATCACCGAACGCACCGGGCTGCAGCCCATGCCGCTGACCTGGGCCGTCGGTATCTCCGGCGATTTCAGAGGCGTCTGGGACCTGCGCAATGACCGCTTCGCCCAGTTCAAGCGCAACAACGCGGGCGCCAACATCGCCCTGACGGAGTACTTCACCCCGGAGGAGGCCGCCGCCAGCCAGGGAGGGGACTGGTCCAACGCCGTGGACGAAGCCGGACTGGTCATCGAATCCAACCTTGAGTTCGACGTCGATGCCTTCCACGCCGGCAAGGCAACACCCATCCTCTTCAGCTCCGCCGCCCTGAACTTCGGTGTCAAGGAGATCCTGGACGCCTTGGTGGACTTCGCACCGCCGGCCGCCCCCCGCCCCGACGTCGCCGGGGAACCGCGTGCCGTGGACGCCCCGTTCGCCGGCTTTGTCTTCAAGGTCCAGGCCGGAATGAACAAGGCACACCGCGACCACGTTGCCTTCATCCGGGTCTGCTCCGGCGTCTTCGAGCGCGGCATGGTGGTCACCCAGGGCCGCACCGGCAAGTCCTTCGCCACCAAGTACGCCCAGCAGGTGTTCGGCCGGGAGCGCGAAGTGATCGACGAAGCGTTCCCGGGTGACGTGGTGGGCCTGGTCAACGCGTCCTCCCTGCGCGTTGGGGACAGCCTGTTCCTGGAGCAGCCCGTGGAGTTCCCCGCCATCCCCCTGTTCGCGCCGGAGCACTTCCAGGTGGCCCGGTCCAAGGACCCCAGCCGCTTCAAGCAGTTCCGCCGGGGCATCGAGCAGCTCGAGCACGAGGGCGTCATCCAGGTGCTCCGCTCCGACATCCGCGGCGACCAGGCGCCGGTGCTCGCCGCCGTCGGCCCCATGCAGTTCGAAGTGGTGGAGGACCGCATGGCGCACGACTTCAGCGCGCCGATGCGCCTGGAGCGGCTGCCCTACTCGATGGCAAGGATCACGACGGCGGACGCCATGCCGGCGCTGGCGAACGTGACAGGCGCAGAGGTGCTGCTCCGTTCGGACGGGGAGTACCTGGCGCTGTTCAATGACATCTGGGCGCTTCGCAGGATCGAGAAGAACCTGCCGGAACTGACGCTGGTCCCGATCGGCACCCACAACCCCGCCAAGTAAGCATCAGCAGCCAGGCCCTCCGGTTGTAAACAGGTTCGTTTTTGGGGCCATCCCGAGGGACGCATTTTCGCAAAAGCGGGATATCATCAGCATACTTAGTAATTAAATAGGCGAGAGGCCTGTGATGGCGGCAAGCATGGAATCCGGGTACCTCCTGAGCGGACGGTACCGGATCGAGGAACTGATCGGCCGCGGCAGCCAGTCGGGCGTCTACAGGGCCTTCGATGAGCTGCTGCAGCGGGAAGTGGCGGTCAAACTTTTCCGTGACGATCCCGGCAACGTGGAGCACAACCGGCGGCAGCGCGAGGAGGTGCGCATCCTTGCCGGAATGAGCCACCATGCGCTGGTCACGCTGCTTGACGCCGGAGCCGATCTGAGCGACCCGGAGCGCAGGCTCACATACCTGGTGATGGATCTGGTCCGCGGACCGGACCTCCGTCAGCGCGCTGCCGAGGGGCCAATCTCCGCCGCGCACATGGCGCTGATCGGCCACGACCTTGCCGACGGCTTGTCCTATATCCACCATCACGGCATCGTTCACCGCGACGTCAAGCCGGCCAATATCCTGCTGGTGGACTACAGCAACACGGACCACCGGCCGCGCGCCAAGCTCAGTGACTTCGGCGTGGCCATGATCCTGGGCGAGGGGCGGCGCAGCGGGGCCACCGATAGTTCCGGCACCCCCGCCTACCTCAGCCCCGAGCAGGCGGCCAGCGAACCGACCGGCCCCGCCAGCGACGTCTACTCGCTGGGGCTGGTCCTGCTGGAAGGATTGACCGGAAAGCCCGCCTACCCCGGCGCTCCCATCGCCTCGGCCATGGCCCGGCTCCTGCGGGACCCGCACATTCCAGCGGAGCTGCCACAGGAATGGTCCGCGCTGCTTTCCTCCATGCTGGCCCGCGACCCTGCGGCCAGGCCGGCGGCGCGCGAAGTCTCCCTCGCCCTGCGGCAGGAGGCGGCCAACGCCGCCGGCCGCCGCCGGGGTGGTACTAACGCGCCGGCTGCGGCGGATGAGCACGGCAGAATGCAGGCCGTGCACCGCTACCGGATCCTGGACACGCCTCCGGACGGTTCGTTCGACCGGATCGCCGGCCTGGCGGCCCGCATGTTCTCCGTGCCCGTGGCGATCGTCAGCGTGGTGGACCACGACCGCATCTGGTTCAAGGCCCATCACGGCACGGACGTGGAGCAGATCGGCCGCGATCCAGGGCTGTGCGCCTCCGCCATCCTGCAGGACGGGGCCTGGGTGGTCGAGAACGCGGCCGCGGACCCCCGTACCTTGGCCAACCCGCTGGTCGCCGGCGAATTCGGCCTCCAGTTCTATGCCGGCGTTCCGCTGCGCACCCCGGACGGCTACAACCTGGGAACACTGTGCGTCCTGGACCGGGAGCCGCGGGAGTTCTCTGCCGGGGATACCCGCATGCTTGAGGATCTGGCGGCGATCGTGATGAATGATCTCGAGCTGCGCCTTCAGACCCGGAAGGCCATGGCCGCAGCATGAGCCCGCAGTACCTAGCGTCGCCCCGCATGCAAAGCCAACTCCAGCTCGAAGCGCGCCCGTGGGTCTTCCAGGTCGTCACCGAAGAGCTCACGCAGTTGGGCCGCCCGGTAGCCCACTGTTTGCGGGTGGATCCCCAGCTCCGCCGCCACCGGGGCGCGCTGGCCCCAGTGCCTCAGCCAGGAGAGCAGGGTTTCGGCAAGCCTCTCACGCTGCGCCGGGCGCAGCTGCTCCAGCGGCGCCAGCCGGCGTTCGGCCAGCTCGGCAACGGCCGACGGCTCGGAACCGAGGATGATCTGGGCCAGATGCTCGTCCGCCCAGATGGGAGGGTCGTCCGGGCCCTCCCGCGGCGGCAGCACGGAGGCGGCCAGCACGGCAAGCCGCAGGGACTCCGGCACCTTCTCCCACCCGCCTGCGGGGCCCACGGACGCGGACCTTCCCTTCAGGGCTTTTTCCAGTTCGGCGCGCCCGGCGGAGGACTTCCGGGCCGGGACCAGCGCCACAGCATCGGTCTCCCGTTCCACCACAAGTGTTCCGGGGCCAAGCTGCAGCCGCAGCCCGCCGGCCCGGTCCAGCGGCAGCGTGACCACCACCAGCCTCGCAGGGATCGACCAGTCCGCGATCGAGGCCGCCTGCCTCAGGGCGGCCTCGTCGGCGTGGCCCATGACCAGCAGCTCCAGCAGCTCCGTGCGTCGGCGGTCCACGGCTCCGGCGCGCTCGGACTGTTCGAAGGCATAGGCCTCGGCGCTCACAGCGGACAGCTCGTCGATGTAAGCCAGGATCGATTCACCAAGATCCACCACAACACTCAGGCCGAGATCGTGCTCCACGGAGATCTTGGACATCTCGCGGAACGTCACGCGCGCGCCCATCCGGTAGGCGCTCAGAAGGGCGTCCATGCTCCGTCCCTGGCGGAATTCGCCGCTGCCCAGCCCTGCCACAAGCTGCCGGCTTTCCTCCGAAAGGGCCGGCAGGCGGGTGCCAGGGAGCTGCAGGAACCGGTCCAGTGCCGCCGCCACCCCGCGCCGCAGCCCGCGCCCGAACCGCCCCTCGATGGGACGGGCATAGGCGGGAACAAGTTGCGGGACGGCGTCGATGATGGCCTCCACGATGCCCGGCATCCTGGGACGCAGCAGCTCGCTGACCTCCCGGGGCAGGGCGAACCAGGGCGGATCGTAGGTCGCAGCGGAATGACCCCCGACGGAAGGTTGGTTCATGAGAGACTTCCATAAGTTGTTTCGATGGAACAGATTAGTGGGTTCGATCGTATGCCCCGGGAGAAGAAATATGCCTCTGACTGACATAAGGTTAATAACATGATCCGGCTCCGTAAGCTGGCGCGCGCCGCATCTGTATTGATCACCCCGTTAGCTCCAGAAGATGTCCTGTCCCTCTTCAACCCTGTGTTCTCCGCCCGCCAATTGCGCGGCGTAGTCACCAAGGTGGTCCCTGAAACGGCCGACTCCGCCACCATTTTCTTCCGCCCGGGCCGCGGCTGGAAAGCCCACCAGGCTGGTCAGTGGGCGCGCATTGGCGTGGAACTCGACGGCGTGCGCCACTGGCGCTCGTACTCCCTCAGCGCCCCCGCGGGGCAGGACCCCGCCATCACCGTGACCGACGTCGGGGCCGTTTCCGGCGTGCTGGTCCGTAACACGCGCCCCGGCGACATCCTGTTCCTCGCGCCGCCGCAGGGCGACTTCGTGCTCCCGGAGCACCCGCGCCCGCTGCTGATGCTCACCGCAGGCAGCGGCATCACCCCGGTGATGTCCATGGTCCGCACGCTGGTCCCGCACCGTCCGGACGCCGACGTGGTGCTGATCCATTCCGCCCGCACTCCGGCCGACAGCATCTTCCGCGAGGAACTCTCCGAGCTGGCCGACCAGTTCCCCAACTTCAGGGTCACGCACTGGTTCACCGGCGAACGCGGGCGCCTGGACTTCGGTTCGGCCGCGGCGCTGAACGAGATCTGTCCGGACTGGCGGCACCGCGCCGCTTACGCCTGCGGACCCGAAGGTTTCCTGGACGACGCCGAGAACCTGTGGTCCGCCGAGGCGGCTGCCGCCGCGGCCGCCAGAGGAACCGGCGCCGAAGCCCCCGAGGGTCCTTTTGCCGCTGACCCCATCAACCTCATTATTGAACGGTTCACCACCAGCCTGGCCGGCGGTGCCGGTCACGACGGCGGCCTGGTCACCTTCGAAACCTCGGACCGCGAGGTCGAGGCGGATGGGAACACTCCACTGCTGGACGTGGGCGAAGACGCCGGCGTCCTCATGCCCAGCGGGTGCCGCATGGGCATCTGCCACAGCTGCCTCATCCCGTTGCGGGCCGGACACGTCCGGGACCTCCGCACCGGCGAAGTGCACGGCGAGCCGGGCCAACTAATCCAGACGTGCGTCTCGGCAGCAGCCGGACCCGTTAACCTCGAGATCTGAGGAGCATCACCGCATGGCAATAGTTACGAACCACGAGGCCGAGACGACAGGGGACGCTGTTGTGCCGTCGTCGGCCGGGGAAACCGCACTGAACCCGGACGGTACCGCCGCGCCCGCCAACGGACAGGCCACCAAGACCCGTCGCGGAGCGCTGGCCACCTCCGGCAGGCCGATGGTGCGCCCGCCTGCCGCCGCGCACCTCTCCGACGAGCAGGTGGCCGAGCTGGGCCGTGAACTCGACGCAATCCGCGACGAAGTGCTGGCCAAGCGTGGCGCCTCCGACGCCGCCTACATCCGCCGCATGATCAAAATCCAGCGTGGCCTGGAAATCTCCGGACGCGCGGCGCTCCTGATGAGCCGGAACAAGGGCGCCTGGGTTGCAGGCACCACCCTGCTGAGCTTCGCCAAGATCCTGGAAAACATGGAGATCGGGCACAACGTGCTGCATGGCCAGTGGGACTGGATGCGCGATCCGGACATCCACTCCACCACTTGGGAATGGGACTTCGTCACGCCGGCCCGCGCCTGGCAGCACACCCACAACGACCTCCACCACCGCTGGACCAATGTGGTGGGCAAGGACAACGACGTGGGATACAACCTGCTGCGCATGGACGCCAACCAGCCATGGAAGCCCTTCAATCTGGGCAACCCGCTGTACAACGCCATCCTGTCCCCGCTGTTCGAATGGGGCATCGCCATCTACGACCTCGAGCTTGCGGAGTATCAAGAAGGCAAGAAGTCCAAGGAGGCGCTGGTCAAGGACCTCAAGGCGCTGGGAATTAAGGCACTCAAGCAGTTCACCAAGGACTACGCCGCAACGCCGGCCGTGGCCATGCTCACCGGCTCGGGCAAGCAGGCGCTGTATGGCACGCTGACCGCCAACGCGGTGCGCAACGTCTGGGCACACGCGGTGATTTTCTGCGGCCACTTCCCCGAGGGTGCGGACACCTTCACCGAGGACATGGTGGAAGGCGAGACCCGCGGGGACTGGTATGTCCGGCAGATGATCGGCTCGGCGAACATCTCCGGCTCCAAGTTCATGCACCTGATGACGGGGAACCTGTCCCACCAGATCGAGCACCACCTGTTCCCGGATCTTCCCTCGAACAGGTACGCCGAGGTGGCTCCGAAGGTGCGCGATCTGTGCCAGCGGTATGGCCTGCCGTACACCACGGGCCCGTTGCTCAAGCAGGTGGGCTCCTCCTGGGCCAAGGTGTTCAAGCTCGCACTGCCCGGCAAGGCCTGAGCTACGCCAAGCGAAACGTAGAGCAAGAACACAAAAGAGGCGCCTGCAGGGCGCCTCTTTTGTGTTTCTCACGGACGTCCCTAAAGAGAGCGTGCGCGTACCGCAGGCGGCCGGAGTCCCTGCCGAGCAACTGCAGGGGAGCACTAGGTGTCCTCGCCGAGCACCTTGAGGTGTTGGCGATACTGCTCCTCCGTCAGCTCGCCCCTCGCGAAGCGTTCATCGAGGATCAGCCGTGCACTGCTTCATCCCTGCGGAGGGCCCCCGGGCGTGCCCGGACCCGGGCCGCCAAAACCGGGTGGGCCGCCGCGGCCGGGGCCGCCCGAAAACATCCTCACCGCGAGAAGAACCAGCAGGCCCGCACCCACCAGCATGAGCAGGCCCCACAGCCACATCCAGCCCATGTTCGGACCGTAACCCCAGCCCCACATCATGACTTCCGCCCTTCGCCGCAGGTGCCGCCACTCTTATGGTGCGCCTGCCACATGCCCGTGGCTAGGTGTATTGTCCACGGACGTTAGGGACGCCCGGCGTGGATAGGTGACAAAAAGAAGACCTCCGAGTGGAGTGGGGCTTGTCTAGAGTCCGATCCACAAGGAGGTCTTCAATGTCCCATGCTAACGCGCTCCTGACGCCGAAGGGCAGGCTCCGGCTGGCTAGGTGCGTTGTCGAGGACGGGTGGTCCCTGCGCCGTGCTGCTGAGCGGTTCCAGGTGTCGGTGGCAACCGCGGCGAGGTGGGCGGCCCGTTACCGGGAGCACGGTGAGCGCGGGATGGGTGATCGTTCCAGCCGGCCCGTCAGCTCCCCGCAGCGGACGTCCGTGCGGCGGGAGCGGCGGATCATCGCGCTTAGGGTCAACCGCCGGTGGGGTCCGGCACGGATCGGCTTTCTGCTGGGGATCCATCCGTCCACAGTGCACCGGGTTCTGTCGAGGTTCGGGTTGGCGAGGCTGTCGTGGATGGACCGGGCCACAGGCCGGGTGATCCGCCGGTACGAGCACCACAGCCCCGGGGAGCTGGTCCACGTGGACATCAAGAAGCTCGGACGGATCCCGGACGGCGGCGGCCACCGCGTCACCGGCCGGGCCGCGGGTAATAAAAACAAGACCGGCACGACGGCGAACCGGCGACCGGGCTACGCCTTCTTGCACAATGCCGTTGATGACCACTCTCGGCTTGCCTATACCGAGATCCTGGCCGATGAGAAGAAGGACACCGCAGCGGGGTTCTGGGAACGCGCCAACGCCTATTTCGAATCGTGCGGAATCGTAGTCAAAAGGGTGTTGACGGACAACGGCTCCTGCTACCGCGCCCACGCCTTCAAGGACGCGCTGGGCCCGGACATCAGCCACAAACGCACCCGCCCCTACAGGCCCCAAACCAATGGCAAAGTCGAACGCTACAACCGCACCATGCTCGACGAATGGGCCTACGCCAAACCCTATGGATCAGAAACCGAGCGTGCTGCCGCTTTCGCTGACTGGCTCCATCATTACAATCATCACCGAGGCCACACTTCACTCAAAGGTCAGCCACCGGCCAGCCGTGTTACCAACCTCTCAGGTCAATACAGCTAGGGTCCTAAGCCGCTGGTGGAGAACCGGCCTTAAGGCGGACCCTGTATTTGTGGGCGTTCCCCGGCCGGGCGTGGCGCCCCCGCGTGCCCGCGCTAGCGGCCGCTGAAGTTCATTCCGCCCAGACCATCGAGGAGCACACCGTGCCGGCAGGCGAATACCAGTCCCGTTTCGAAGGAAAAACAGTGATAGTGACGGGCGCCGGTTCGGGCATCGGCCGGGCCACCGCCGCACGGCTGGCGCACGAAGGCGCAAGGGTGGTGGCCACGGATGTGGTGGAAGCGCGGCTGAAGGATCTGGCCGCCGAACTTGCGGATTTCGACGTCGTCACGGTCACCGGCGATGTGGCCGCACCGGAGACCATTGATGCGATTGCCGAAGCCGCGGGCGGAAAGGTGGACGGCCTGGCCAACGTGGCAGGCATCATGGATGCCTTCCTCCCGCCCGCCGAAGTGGACGACGCAACCTGGGACCGGGTGTTCAGCGTCAACCTCACCGGGCCCATGCGCCTTACCCGCGCCGTCCTTCCCCTCATGATCGAGGCGGGGGCGGGCTCGATCGTGAATGTGGCGTCGGAGGCCTCACTTCGGGCGTCCGCGGCGGGGGCGGCGTACACGTCGTCAAAGCATGCGCTGGTGGGCTTCACCAAGAGCGTCGCGTTTTTCTACGGGCCCTTGGGAATCCGCGCCAACGCTGTGGCCCCCGGTGCTGTGGCCACCAACATCGAGGCACCCTGGAAGTCCGACTACGCGGCCGCCCGCATCGGGCCAATCCTTCAAGCCACAGTTGGTGGTGTTGCCGCGCCCGCCCAGTTGGCCGCCGCCATCACGTGGCTTCTCAGCGATGATTCGCCCAACATCAACGGCGCCGTGCTTCCCAGCGACGGCGGCTGGTCCACCATTTGAGGACGGGCCGCATGCGTTTCCTAGCTGATGAGCAGGCTCAGCGCCTCCGTCAGATGGCCCACTTCCCGAACCGAGAATCCGGCGGGCACGGGTCCGGCGCCGCTCGGGCTGGAGGGAACCACGGCGTGGGTGAAACCGAGCCGGTGCGCCTCCTGGATGCGCTGGTTGATCCCGGGAACCGGACGGACTTCCCCGGCCAGGCCCACTTCGCCGAAGGCGATGAGGCGTTGCGGCAATGGCTTCCTGGCTTTGGCAGAGGCCACCGCCAGAGCTACGGCGAGATCCGTGGCCGGTTCGCTCAGCTTCACTCCGCCCACGGTGGCCACGTAGGAATCATCCTTGTGCAGCAGGCAACCGGCGCGTTGCTGCAATACCGCCAGCAGCATGGCCACGCGCGAGCTGTCCAGGCCGCTCGTGGCCCGTCTGGGTTGCGCGTTGGCGCTTTCGGCCAGCAGGGACTGGACTTCGGCGAGCAGTGGCCGGCGTCCCTCCAGGGTCACGGTGATGCAGGTGCCGGAGACGGGGTCCTTGGTGCGCGAAACGAACAGGCCGCTGGGATCAGCCAGTCCGGTGATGCCGTCCTCGTTGAGATCGAAGCAGCCCACGTCGTCCGTGGGTCCGTACCGGTTCTTGACCGCCCGCAGCAGCCGCAGCCGGGAATGGCGCTCGCCCTCGAACTGGCACACAACATCCACCAGGTGCTCCAGGAGCCGCGGCCCGGCAATGGAGCCGTCCTTGGTCACGTGACCCACCAGCAGGGTGGTCATGTTCCGGCGTTTGGCCGCGGCAATAATGGAAGCCGCAACTTCTCGGACCTGGGACACGCCCCCGGAGCTTCCCTCCACGTCGGCGCTGCTGAGTGTCTGGACGGAGTCCACCACCAGCAACCGCGGCTCCACCTTCTCCACCTGCCCCAGCGCCTGGCCGAGGTCTGTTTCCGCCGAGAGGTACAAGGAATCGGCCACTGCGTCGATCCGGTCCGCGCGCAGTTTCACCTGGGCCGCGGATTCCTCGCCGGTGACATAGAGGACGTCCTGTCCGGTCCGGGCGAACTTGGCTGCCACGTCCAGCAGCAGCGTGGACTTGCCTACCCCCGGTTCACCGGCAAGCAGGATCACGGCGCCCGGAACCAGGCCGCCACCCAGCACACGGTCCAGTTCGTCCACGCCGGTGGGAAGAAAAGCCGCGGTAGTGGCATCCACGTCCGCGATCTTGCGGGCTGGCTCCAAAACTGTGGTGGCCGCCGTCGTCCGCGCCACCGCGGTGCCCGTCTCCTCCACGGTGCCCCAGGCCTGGCACTCGCCGCAGCGGCCCACCCACTTGACGGTGGTCCAGCCGCATTCGGCGCACTTGTAGGCCGGGGCTTTCGAAGCCCGGGAAGTTTTGGTTGCCATGGCTCCACACTATCCGGGGGCGCAGACATCGGGGCCCCCGGTCCCGCCGGATTCAGCGGCCGTCAGCTACCCGGGACGCTGCCCCGGAGCCTACAAGGGCGGAAGGATGTCCCGGGCTTCCCTGGCGTCCATGCCGGTGGCCTCCAGCAAATCCACCATCAACGGCCGGAACAGCATCACCACCGTCTCCCCTTCAAGCCGCTGCACCTCCAGCATCCGCGGATGCAGCCGGCCGGCGATCTCGCTCAATTCCAGCCGGGATGTCCGCAAATGGGCGCGGCGGACGCCTTCATGCACTTCGGCGAGCCCCAGGGACAGTTCGTCGATGGCCGCCGCGGTTTCCTGCAGGACTTCGGCGATATTTTCGGTGGCTTCGTCGGACAATGCCGCGTGGTTGATGGCGCTGGTAAGGCGCCGGGCAAACACTCGGCTGTTGCGCAGCGCGAGGTCGATGAAGTCCAGCGACTGCTCCATCTTGTCCAGTTCATCGCGGTGCCGCCGGTAGGCCGGCGCGAGGGTCGCCACCTCCCCGGAGGCCCGGAGGGACTGGCGCATGGCGTCCACCAGCGGCTGGCAATTCCGGCCCCTGATCAGCGCGTGCCACGCCTGGGTGGAATCGCTGTAAGTCAGCGCGGACGCGCATTCACGCAGCACTTCGGCCAGCTCGTGCAGCAGTTTCCGGACGTCCTTCCGGGGCTCCCGCCGGGGATCCTTGGGGATCAGGATGGTGACCAGCAGCGCGAAGACCCCACCCACCACCGCGTCGATGCTCCTGGTAAAGGGACCGCCGGCAGGCGCCGGCAACAGCACCACCAGAAGGGACTGCAGCCCGAGCTGGGTGGTGAAGATGTTGCCGCTGTCCAGGAAGCGCGCCAGGAGGATGGAGAAAAGAAGCACGACGGCGGCCTGCCAGATCCCGGCCCCCAGCCAGTGGAGCAGCAAGTCACCCACCACGATGCCGAGGGTGCAGCCCAGGCCCACCTCCACCACCCGGCGCAGCCGCGGATCACGCGAAAATCCGAGGGCGATCAATGACGACGTGGCCGCGAAGAGGGGGCCGGTGTGGCCCAGAACGTACTCCGCGAAGGCGTATGCGCCCACCGCGCAGCCGGTCATTTGCATGGCCGGGACCAGCGAATTCCGGCTCCGGACCATGCCGGTGCGGATGCGTGACCGAAGGAATCGTCTGCTTGCGGAAATTCCAGTCGCGGAGGCCATGTACTCCAGTCTATTTGCGGCCGCCTTGACGGGCGGCCCGCACATACGTCTGTGGTGAAGGTAACGCAATGGCAACCCAGCAGCCGTAAGCCAATGTGCCGCCGTCGTTAACCGTCCGTTAACCTTCAGCCCTACATCCCGTTACCTGCGGCCCATAACTTCGATCAAGGTACAAAACGTACTCAACTTCTTTTGTTCGGACGTCTCCGGTCCGGAACGCATCAGAAATTCCCTGGAAGGGGCACATTTAGTGAAGGCACTCCGCTTCGGCCGCCACGCGGCTATCGCTGTCATCGCAGCCGGCGCACTCGCGCTTACCGCCTGCGGTTCCGACAACGCAACGGGCACCTCCCCGGCCGCCTCGCAGTCCGGCGGCGCCAAGGTCACCGGCACTCTGACCGGCATCGGCTCCTCCGCGCAGGGCGCGGCAATGGACGTCTGGAAGACCAACTTCGCCTCCGCAAACCAGGGCGCCACCGTGCAGTACTCCCCTGATGGCTCCGGCGCGGGCCGCAAGGCCATCCTGGACGGTTCGGCCCAGTTCGCCGGCTCGGACGCCTACCTCAAGGACGATGAGTACGCCAGCTCCAAGGACAAGTGCGGCTCCGACGGCGCCATCAACATCCCGGTCTACATCTCCCCGATCGCCGTTGCGTTCAACCTGCCTGACATCAAGGAACTGAAGCTCGACGCCGCCACCGTGGCCAAGATCTTCCGTGGCCAGATCGCCAAGTGGAACGACCCCGCCATTGCCGCCCTGAACCCGGACGCCAAGCTCCCGGACCTCAAGGTCACGCCGGTGAACCGCTCGGACGACTCCGGCACCACGCAGAACTTCACGGACTACCTGTCCGCTGCCGCGGCAGACGTCTGGACCGACAAGGCTGCCGGCGTGTGGCCGGCCTCGCTGAAGGGTGAGAACGCCAAGGGCACCTCCGGCGTGGTCAAGACTGTCACCGACACCCCTGGTGCTGTTACCTACGCTGACGATTCCGCTGTGAGCGGGAAGCTGGGCACCGCGCAGATCAAGGTGGGGGACTCCTTCACCAAGATCTCCCCCGATGCGGCCGCCAAGGCAGTCGACGCCGGCAAGCCCGTTGACGGCCGCGCCGCCAGCGACCTCTCCATCAAGCTGGACCGGAAGACCACCATCGCGGGCGCCTACCCGGTGGTCCTGGTTTCCTTCCACGTGGTCTGCACCACTTACGCTGACCAGAAGACCGCTGACCTGGTCAAGGCATTCGAAAGCTACGTGGTGTCCGACGCCGGCCAGAAGGCAGCCGCCGACGCCGCCAAGTCCGCTCCGTTGTCCAAGGCACTCCAGGACAAGGCACTGAAGTCCATCGAATCCATCAAGGCCAAGTCCTAGGGGTTTCAAGGCACAGCAAGGCATAGTGGAAACACCAGCCTGACCCAGGTTCCCTGTTCCGATCGGGCGGTCATAGACCGTCCCGCCGGGGCAGGGAACCTGAGTGTTTGTCCGAAGTACGCCAGTTTTCCACCGCTGCTGACCCCGGAGTGATCCGGATGGCGACAGTCGGTTCCGATCGAACCCAGAGGATCGTTTGTGACCACCACCTCCCTGACAAGATCCCGGGGCGCAGGGCCCACCGGGGACAAAGTCTTCTCCGGAACAGCCCTGGCCGCAGGCTGCCTGATTCTTGCCGTGCTCTTTGGTGTTGCCCTTTTCCTGGTGATCCAGGCGATTCCGGCCCTGGTGGCGTCTCCGGACAAGATCCAGGGCGGCCAGGGCTTCTTCCCTTACATCTGGCCGATCATCATCGGAACCTTGATCGCGGCGGCCATTGCCCTGGTGATCGCCACCCCCGTGGCCATCGGCGTGGCGCTGTTCATCTCGCACTTCGCGCCGCGCAGGCTCGCATCCGGCCTCGGCTACGTGATCGACCTCCTGGCCGCCATCCCTTCGGTGGTTTACGGAGCCTGGGGCGCCGCATTTCTTGCCAAGGAAATCTCGCCCGCCTATAACTGGCTGGCCACCAACATGGGCTGGCTCCCCATCTTCCAGGGCCCCGCGTCGGCCACCGGAAAGACCATCCTCACGGCCGGCATCGTGCTCTCCGTTATGGTCCTGCCCATCATCACCTCACTGACCCGCGAAATCTTCCTGCAGACCCCCAAGCTGCACGAGGAAGCGGCGCTGGCGCTGGGCGCCACCCGCTGGGAGATGATCAAGATGGCCGTGCTGCCGTTTGGCCGCCCGGGAATCGTCAGCGCGGTGATGCTGGGTCTGGGCCGCGCCCTGGGCGAGACCATGGCCGTTGCGCTGGTTCTCTCCTCCGGCGCACTGACCGCAAGCTTGATCCAATCCGGCAACCAGACCATCGCAGCGGAAATTGCACTGAACTTCCCTGAAGCGAGCGGCCTGAAGGTCAGCACGCTCATCGCCGCCGGCCTGGTCCTCTTCGTGATCACCCTTGGCGTGAACATGATTGCCCGCTGGGTCATCACCCGGCACAAAGAATTCTCGGGAGCCAACTAAATGACCTCCACGCTCGCACCCGTGCGCAAGCGCTCGGCCCTGACGAAGGGACAGCTGCCCAAGTACGCTCCCTACGTCGTCCTACCCCTCGCCCTGATCATCGGCGCCGCCATCCTGGCGCTGATCGGCTTCAACGCCTTCGGCTGGGGCATTGTCACCGCAATCCTGTTCGCTGCCGGCCTGGTGGGCTGGAGCGCGGCGGTTGAAGGATCCCGGCGGGCGAAGGACAAGTTCGCCACCTGCCTGGTGGTCGGTGCCTTCCTGGTGGCCCTGCTCCCGCTCATTTCCGTGATCTGGACGGTGCTGGTCAAAGGCTTGCCCGGGCTGTTGGACCCCGGGTTCCTCACAACCTCCATGAACGGCGTCACCGGCGCCTTCGACAACAAGGCTGTCGAGCAAGGCGCGCCTGTGGTCGGCGGAATTTACCACGCACTGATCGGCACCGTCCAGATCACACTGCTGGCCACGGTCATCTCCGTCCCCGTGGGGCTGCTGACCGCTATCTACCTTGTGGAATACGGCGAGGACCGCCCGCTGGCGCGGGCCATCACCTTCTTTGTGGACGTGATGACCGGCATCCCCTCGATCGTGGCGGGTTTGTTCGCCGCGGCCTTCTTCTTTGTGGTGGTTGGGCCCGGAACCAAGACCGGTGCCGTGGCGGCCGTCGCGCTGTCCGTGCTGATGATTCCCGTGGTGGTCCGCTCCAGCGAGGAAATGCTGAAGATCGTTCCGAACGAGTTGCGAGAGGCCGCCTACGCGCTCGGCGTCCGCAAGTGGCGCACCATCCTCAAGGTGGTTATCCCGACGGCGATCTCAGGGATCGCGTCCGGCGTCACCCTGGCGATCGCCCGCGTAATCGGCGAAACGGCGCCCATCCTGGTGACAGCCGGCTTTGCCACCGGCATCAACAACAACGTGTTCGGTGGCTGGATGGCCTCGTTGCCCACGTTCATCTACACCCAGATCCTGAATCCCACCTCGCCGTCCAACCCGGAGCCCTCCTCGCAGCGGGCCTGGGGCGCGGCGCTGGTCCTCATCCTCCTGGTGATGCTGCTCAACCTGGCTGCCCGCCTGGTTGCCCGCATCTTCGCACCGAAGGCCGGCCGCTAGGGCCGCCCGGTAATATTCTTCTTATACCCAGCAAGTGAAGGAATACCATGTCTAAGCGCATCGACGTCAAGGATTTGAACGTCTACTACGGCAAGTTCCTGGCCGTCGAAGACGTCAATATCAACATCGAAGCCAAGTCCGTCACGGCATTCATCGGCCCTTCGGGCTGCGGCAAGTCCACGTTCCTGCGGACGCTGAACCGCATGCACGAAGTGATCCCCGGTGCCCGCGTGGAAGGCGAGGTGTTGCTGGACGGGGACAACCTTTACGGGCCCGGTGTGGACCCCGTGACCGTGCGTTCCCAGATCGGCATGGTGTTCCAGCGGCCCAACCCGTTCCCCACCATGTCCATCCGCGACAACGTCCTGGCGGGCGTGAAGCTGAACAACCAGAAGATCTCCAAGGGCGAGGCCGATGCCCTCGTGGAGCGCTCCCTGCAGGGCGCCAACCTCTGGAACGAGGTCAAGGACCGCCTGGGGAAGCCAGGCTCCGGGCTCTCCGGCGGCCAGCAGCAGAGGCTGTGCATCGCCCGTGCCATCGCCGTGGAACCCCAGGTCATCCTGATGGATGAGCCCTGCTCCGCGCTGGACCCCATCTCCACTCTGGCCATCGAGGATCTCATCAACGATCTGAAGGACCAGTACACCGTGGTGATCGTTACCCACAACATGCAGCAGGCCGCGCGCGTCTCTGACCGGACCGCGTTCTTCAACATCGCCGGAACGGGCAAACCCGGAAAGCTGATCGAAGTGGGCGACACCCACACGATCTTCAGCAATCCCACCCAAAAGGCCACGGAAGATTACGTTTCCGGCCGCTTCGGATAGAAACCGGCCCAAGCGGACACCGGGGGCCCGGGCCCATGTCTGCTACAGCCTGGCCAGGGGCGAGAGCGCCAGCTCCAGCACAAAAGCGGCCGCGGCCGTCGCGGCCGGGGTAAGCACCCAGAAGGCCAGGATCCGGATGACCAGCCTGCGGTTGGTCGCGGGAAAGTTTTGGTTGGTGCCCGCGCCGAGCACCGCTGCTGTCACCGTGTGGGTGGTGGAAATGGGCCAGTGCAGGCCAATGGCGCCCAGGAGCAGGATCAGCGAGCTGTACATCTGGGCCACGAACCCCCGCAGCGGATCGATCCGCGTCAGTTTGTAGCCAACCGTGTAAGAAATCCGCCAGCCCCCGGCCAAGGTTCCGGCCGTCAGCATGGCTGCGGTGAGCAGGGGCACCCATGCGGGCAGGCTGCCGCCATCGGACAACCCGGCCGCCAGCAGGGCGAGGACCAGTACAGCGGCAGTGCGCTGGCCGTCCTGCAGGCCGTGACCGAAAGCCACGGCCCCGGCAGCGGTGGCCTGAATCCGCCGGGAGCGGCTGTTCACCACATTGGGCGGCGTGTAGCGGGCGGCCCAGGTGGCCGGCCACACCAGGAGGAATGACCCCGCAAAGGCGATCACCGGGGAGAGCAAGAGGGGAAGTACCACTTGGAACAGCAGCGAGTTGTCCACGCCGGTGACCGGGCTGCCTCCCACCAGAACACTGGCCACGCCGGCTCCGGCGAGTCCGCCCACGAGCGCGTGCGTGGAGGAGGCCGGGATGCCGCGCCACCAGGTATAGACGCCCCAGAGCACGGCACTGAGCAGGCAGGCGATAAGGATGTGCAGGCCGTTCCCGCCCGTCGGCAGGGTGATCCAGCTCCTGCTTACCTCGAGCGCAAAGGCGGCGCTCAGCCCCGCGCCGGCGAAGTTGAACAGCGCGGCCAGGAGCACGGCCACCGTTGGAGTCAGAGCGCGGGTCCGGACCGCGAGGGCTACGGAGGCGGATGCATCACGGAAGCCGTTGAGGAAGGCGAAGGCCGCCCCGCAGACCACCACCACGGCGAAGAGCAACAAGGTCACGTCAGGATTCCTTGACGATGATGCTGCCTACCTGGGTTGCGACGCGGCGCATGTCCTTCGTGACGTCCACCAGCTGGTTCGCCACATCCCGGTTGCGGGCGTACTGGGCGGACTTCATGTCCTTGAGCATGTCCGCCACCCACACCCTGTGCGTCCGCTCCGCGCGTTTGGCCAGGCGGAGGATCTCGATCCAATAATCCTCGAGTTCATCCAGGTCGTTCAGCCGCCTCATGGCATCCACGGTCAGCTCGGCCTGCCTGCTGATGATCTCCAGCTGGTCCGCGGCCCGCTTGGGCAGGCGTTCCAGCTTGTAGAGGGCCACCAGCTCGGCGGCCGCATCCAGCTTTTCCATGGCCTCGTTAAGGTATCGGGAGAGGGCGAACATGTCTTCGCGGGGAAGCGGGTTCACAAAGCTGGTCCGCATATGGGTCAGCAGGGCGAACTGGAGCTCGGACGACTTCGCCTCATGTTCGTGCATGGTTTCCACCAGGCGGTTGTGCTCCGTGGCCGGAACGCCGAGGATCTCGGCGAGGGTGCCCGTGGCGAGGACGAGCTGCCGGGCCATCTGGGAGAGAAGATTGAGTCCCGCGGGTTCCTGCGGGAAGAGGCGGAGCCTCATGCGCGGTGACCTGTGTGGCTGGCGAGCCGCAGGGAATGCTGCCCCCGGGCCATGTGACGTGACGTTGACCCGCGCATAGGGATTACTTTACCGGCACCGCGCAGGGTCGCGTGCAAGGGTCTAACGCCGTTGCCCGCGGGCTGAAAGAACCCGGGCATAAAAGTGGTGCCGAACCGGATACGCCTCTCGGCGGTAGGCCGCTCTAGGCGGCTAAATGTTGAAGCCCGGGGGTTTCGCGGTTCGGCACCGGTTTCAGTTTTCTACTTCGGCTGAAGCAAGTCAACATTGACAGCCGGGCCACTCCGTGCGTAACAGTGGCGGACATGCTGAACAAGCACAGCCGCAAAAAGCTGTCAGTCCAATTCGCCCAGGCGCCAGGCATTGGCAGCGTGTTCCAGGTCCTCCGCGGTCTTGACCAGGAGGTGTGAATTGCGTGTCAGTTTGCTGGCGTGGTTCTCGTTGCTGTGCTCGGCGCCGTCGGCCAGCGTGGCCTGGCCCAGGGCCACCACGCGGCAAAACGCCGCGGAGCGTTCCAGCGCGACGTCGAACTCGCCGTCGAACGCTCCGGACAGGATGGCATCCGCCATGGTCTTCATTTCGTCAGCGCCCGGAGGTTCAGCTGCGCCGGCCACCACGTTGGAGACCTGCGCGGTGTCCTTGCCGGCCTTGAAGTAGACGGACATCCGCTCGGGGTCCTGGATGGTGGCGGCACGCAGGGCGTAAAGGCGCCACAGTGCACCGGGCAGCGAGCGTGCCGGGCTTTCCGCCCACATCTCGGCGATGGCGTCGAGCCCCTGTTCATCCGCCAGTTTGACCAGCCGTTTGGTGACCTTGGGGTCGTCACTGTCCCGGCCGTGGCGCACCAGCGCCTGGGCGGCGAGATGTGCGGCCTCCGAGATCCGGGCGGGGTCCGCGCCGCCCGCGAACGGCTCAAAGTCGCTGGGCGCGAAGGGTTTGGGCTTGTGGTGCCTGTTTGCTCCGCCGTAGACGGGCGGTCCTGCTTGCTCGCTCATGCCCCCACGCTACTCCTGTGCTCTTCTGGAATCGAGCATCGGGCGGGGCGTACCGGGCGTACCGGGGCGGCAACGGCCCACGGCGCCACGTGCCGTCGTGTCAAAGCTGGCCCCGGGTGTGGGGTACAGTGTTAACGTCCAGAAATGGACTGGGCTGACAGCCCCTGGTGAGTGCTTCCGGTGCTCATTTATGGCGGTTAGCTGGGGCCTTTAGCTCAGTTGGTAGAGCATCGGACTTTTAATCCGTGGGTCGTGGGTTCGATCCCCACAGGGCCCACTCTTTTAGCGAAGAGTGGAAAACCCCCGGTTCCCTGCAACAGCAGCGAACCGGGGGTTTTGTGTTGTCCCGTGTTAGCGGGAGTCCGAGGTGAGCGTCCAGGAACGTTTGGACAGTCCAAACCAGAATCCATCTATGGCGGTCCGGGCAGCCAGGTCCCCGGATTCATACGCCGCGCCCAGCGCCACATACAACGGGGCCCAGTGCTCACTGCGGGGGTGGGCTTCCCGCGCTGCCGGCGCCTTGTGCAGGAAGTCCAGGATGGAATCGACGTCGCCGCGTTCCATGGTCTCCTGGGCCCAGTGGTCGAACTCGCTGGAAGCGGCCGGAGGTGTGGTGTCCGGGCCGCCGGCAGGGTTGAACCACCTCAGATTGTGGGTGGTGAACCCGGACCCCACGATCAGCGTGCCGCGGTCGCGCAGCGGGGCGAGGGTCTTGCCCAGGTTGAACAGGCCCTGCGGGTCCAGTGTGGGCATGGACATCTGGAGCACCGGGATGTCGGCGTCCGGGTACATTTCGACCAGTGGGACGTAAGCGCCGTGATCGAGGCCCCGTTCCTCGTCACGTTCCACGTGGTGGCCATGGCTGGCAACGAGTTTTTCCACCTCGGCGGCGAGGTCCACAGCCTGGGGCGCGTCGTAAGTGACGTCGTAGTACTTCTGCGGGAAGCCCCAGAAGTCATAAACCAGTCCGGGCTTGCGGACGGTGGCGCTGAGGGTGACAGGGGCGTTTTCCCAGTGCGCGGACACCATCAGGATGTCCTTTGGCTTGCCGAATCTGCCCGACCAGTCACTGAGCTCGCGGGTCCAGCGGGCGTCGTCGGCCAGCGGAGGGGCGCCGTGGCTGAGGAAGAGTACCGGGGGGCGGTCGATTGTCTGCGTCATGGAATAATCTTACGATGTTTTAGTTGAAAGTTCAACCATTAGTAAGGAGTGCTCATTTCGGATCTGATGCCCCACTCATCCCTGGGCCGGGCGGTCGGACAGTGTTACCTTCGCTTCCCGCTTGTCGGTGCCCCGGCGGTACTCGACGTTCACCGTTTGCTTGGGGTTCGCGTTCCGGAGGGCGGAGAGAAGGTCCTCGGCTGATCCAAGTTCCTTGCCGTCCAGCGAGATCAGGACGTCCCCGGGCTTAATGCCTGCTTTGTCCGCCGGGCCGTCTTTGACCACGGACAGGACCAGGGCGCCGCGGGTGTCCGGGAGGCCAAGCCAGCTGGCAATCTCCGGAGTGATGGTTCCGGGCGCCAGGCCCATGAAGGCATGATCGGCGGTGCCGTCCGCCTTGAGTTGATCGGCCACCTTGACGGCGGTTGCGGCTGGGATGGCGAAGCCCAGTGCCACAGCCCCGGATTGCGGCGGGATGTACGCCTCGCTGATGCCGATCACCTCGCCCTTGGAGTTGACGACGGCGCCACCGGAGTTCCCGGGGCTGATGGCGGCGTCGGTCTGGATGAGATCCACCAGGGACTGGCTGCTTGCTGCCGAGCCCGGAATCTCGCGGTGCAGTCCGGAGATGATGCCGGCCGTCGCGGTGTTTTCGAACCCCAGTGGGGATCCGATCACGACGGCCAGTTCCCCAACCCGGGGGAGGGCGGTCTGGAATTTCGCCGCCTTCAGGCCTGAGCGCTTTGCCTCCACCAGGGCGAGATCGGAGATGGCGTCCGCCGCCTTGACGGTGCCGGACACGCGCTGCCCGTCCGCGAAGGCAATCTGGACCGAAGTGTTGCCCCGGACGACGTGTTCGTTGGTCAGGATCAGGCCGTCGGCACCATAGACAACTCCGCTGCCCAGGCCCCCGCTGGTCAGTACCGTCACAACCGAAGGCTCCACCTTCTCCACAATCCCCGGAATGTCCGAGGATTCCTGCGGCGGCTGCAATCCGGTGGAGGTGCCTGAGGTGCCTGATGTGCCGGTGGGGGCTGCGGAGGATGGCGAAGGGGAAGGTTGTGGGCTTGTTCCGGTGCAGGCGGAGATGCCGCATCCAAGAAGTGCCGCCATGCCCAGGGCCATGCAGGTCCGGGCCACGGCCCGCGCGCTCGATGCACTCATCGGCTAGCCTTTCGGAAATCTGAGGGTTCTCCAAGCGTAGGCAGCCTCCGGGGAGGGGCCTAGGCCCGAAAGTCCCGACTTGATGCGGCCGGGGAGGGTGGGCGCCTTGACGCTCCGGCATCCGCACCCCGGGCGAATGGGCCATCGGCGGTCCCGGGAGTGCCAAACGCAACCTAGGGATAATTAGCGCACGTTTGGTTTGCTTAATTCGTGCCGGTGGGGAATCCTGAGATTAGGCAAGCCTAACCTTGGCTGCGTTGAGTAGGGATCCACGTTCATGACAGCTAATTACCTGATCGGCCTCCGCGAAGGCCTCGAGGCCACCCTCGTCGTCGTACTTCTGATGGCGTACCTCATGAAGACCGGACGGGGGCACCTCCTGCCCCGGCTTTGGGCCGGTGTCGGCGTGGCCTTGGGGGTGTCGGTGGGATTCGGCGCACTGCTGACGTTCGGCCCGCGTGGACTGACCTTCGAGGCCCAGGAGGCCATCGGCGGGACGCTCTCCGTCGCTGCCGTGGGACTCGTGACCTGGATGGTGTTCTGGATGGCGCGGACCGCGCGCACACTCGGCAGCGAGCTCCGCTCGCACGTGGACAGAACCGCCGGGGGCGCCGGGTGGGGCCTTGCCGTCGTGGCAGCCCTCGCAGTGGGTCGCGAAGGGCTCGAAACCGCCCTGTTCCTCTGGGCCGCCGCCCAGGCCGCTGGGCAGAGCGCCACTCCGCTGTTCGGTGCACTGCTCGGCATTGCCACTGCGGTGATCCTGGGTATCCTTCTGCACCGCGGAGTCCTGAGGGTCAATCTGGGGATTTTCTTCATCTGGAGTGGCGCCGCACTCATCGTGATTGCCGGCGGAGTCCTGGCATACGCCGTCCACGACTTCCAGGAAGCCGGCATCCTGCCCGGCCTGCACCACCTGGCCTTCGATGTCACCGCAGCCGTTCCGCCGTCGTCCTGGTACGGAACCCTGCTCAACGGCACCCTTAACTTCTCGCCGGCCACCACATGGCTGGAAGCGGGCGCCTGGCTGCTCTATGTGCCCGCCGTGACCTATTTCTACCTCCGTTCACACCGGCGCGTCCGCGCCTCCGCAAACGTCGCGGCCGTTCGGACCGCCGCCGCCTCCTGAGTCCACCACCCAAGCACTCCAAAGGATCCACTCCACATGCCCAGCCACTCCCTGCCCAAAACCCCCCGTCAAACGTCCAGCGGGAGCCACCTTCGCCCTGCCTCAGGCCCGGCCCTTCGCCGCCCATCGTGGGGGCGGCGCCTGTCGGTGGCTGCCGCCGTAGTCCTTCCCCTGGCGCTAACCGCGTGCACGGACAACGCAGCCCCCGCGGCCACCGGCGGAGCCTCCGGGCCTATCCAGGTCACCAGCAGCAACGATGCCTGCAAGGTTTCCACGCAGAGCGCCAGGAGCGGCAACCTGACCTTCACCATCCAGAATGAAGGCAGCGCCGTTACGGAGTTCTACCTGCTCGCCGAGGACGGATTGCGGATCGTGGGCGAGGTGGAGAACATTGGCCCCGGCCTGACCCGGAACCTGGTGGTCACCGTCCCGGCCGGGAAATACACCACCGCCTGCAAGCCGGGAATGGAAGGAGGGGGCATCAGGGCCGCCTTCGAAGTGACCGAGTCGGGCAGCCAGGCCGCTGCGGACGGTAACCTCAAGGCGCTCTCGGAGCAGGGAACCGCGCAGTACCTCGCCTACGTCAAGGACCAGAGCGAGCAGCTGCTGGCTGGCACCAGGAAGTTCGCCGAGGCCTACTCCGCGGGCGACGCCGCCACGGCCCGCGGGCTTTACGCCTCGACGCGCATGCACTGGGAACGGATCGAGCCTGTGGCGGAGTCCTTCGGTGACCTCGACCCCAAGCTTGACGCCCGCGAAGCCGATGTGGCCGCAGGGGAGCAGTGGACAGGCTGGCACCGTGCGGAAAAGGACCTCTTCCCGCCCGCAGGCTACGCGGTTCTCAGCGCACCGGAGCGAGGCAAGATCGCCGCCGGGCTGGTGGCGGACACCGAGGAGCTCGTCAATCGGACGGGTTCTGTGGAACTGACGGCCGACAAGCTGGGCAACGGAGCCAAGGAACTACTCGACGAAGTGGCCACCGGTAAGGTCACGGGCGAAGAGGAGATCTGGTCCCACACCGATTTGTGGGACTTCCAGGCCAATGTGGACGGCGCGCGGATCGCGTTTGAGAGCCTGCTGCCGGTGCTGCGGCAGAAGGATCCGGAACTGGCCAGGAGCCTTGAGGCGAAGTTCGCCGTGCTGCAGTCCGAGCTGAAAACCCATGCCAAGGGTGAGGGCTTTGCCTACTACAACGAGCTGAGCCCTGAGCAGGTCCAGCGCCTTTCGGCCTTGGTGGATGCCCTGGGCGAACCGCTGTCCAACCTCACGGCGGCGGTGGTCCTGTGAGCGGCTGCCCGTTCGGAGGTCCGCGGCCCGACGACTCTGACCACTCCCAGGTCCCGCCGCACTCAGCGCCCGCGCCCGACAGCCCCGTCTCCGCCACCGAACCCCGGCCCGCCCGGCGCGCGCTCTCCCGCCGCGGGATGCTGTCCCTGGCAGGAATCGGCGGTGCCGGGGCCGTGGCCGGCCTCGCCGCAGGGCTGCTGGGGCACGACGCGGTGGTGGCAGCCGCCGCCGCGCCCGCTGCACCAGCGGATGACACCGTTCCGTTCCACGGCGAACGGCAGGCGGGGATCACCACACCGGCCCAGGACCGTTTGCACATGGCTGCCTTCGACGTCCTCACGGAGGACCGCGCAGACCTTATCCGGCTCCTCAAGGACTGGACGGCGGCCGCCGAGGCCATGACCCAGGGCCGGGAAACCGGGGCGACCGGAGCCACGGGAGGTTCTTACGACGCTCCGCCGCAGGACACCGGCGAGGCCTTGGGCCTGAGCGCCGGAAGGCTCACGGTGACGTTCGGCTTCGGCGCGGGTCTCTTCGAAAAGGACGGCAAGGCAAGGTTCGGGCTCGAGGGCAAACGTCCGGATGCCCTGATCGACCTGCCGCACTTCCCCGGCGACGATCTGCAGGCGGCCCGCAGCGGCGGGGACATCATTGTTCAGGCCTGTGCCGACGATCCCCAGGTGGCAGTCCACGCCATCCGGAACCTGGCCCGGCTGGGTTTCGGGAAGGTGCGGGTGCGGTGGTCCCAGCTCGGATTCGGACGTACCGCTTCAACGTCCCGTGCGCAGCAGACGCCCAGGAACCTGTTCGGCTTCAAGGACGGGACCAACAACGTCAAGGTGGAGGACACTTCACTGCTGGCAGAGCACGTCTGGGCGGATGCGGGAACCCGGCAGGGCGAGGCCTGGATGCAGGGCGGCAGCTACCTCGTTGCCCGTCGGATCCGGATGCACATCGAGATCTGGGACCGCACCTCCCTGGGCGAGCAGGAGGCCCTGATAGGCCGGACCAAGGCCGAAGGGGCGCCCCTGTCCGGAGGAACGGAGTTCACCGCTCCCGACTTCGCCATCAAGGGCAGGTCCGGCCAGCCGCTGATCGGCCTCTACTCCCACGTCCGACTGGCCCACGCGGACCAAAACGGCGGAGTCCGCATGCTCCGCCGCGGCTACAACTACACGGATGGGTCCGACGGCGTGGGCCACCTCGATGCCGGCCTGTTCTTCGTCGCCTTCGTCAAGGACCCCCGGACGCACTATGTGCCCATGCAGATGGCCATGGCCAAGCAGGACACGCTGGCCCTCGAATACCTGAAGCACACAGGTTCAGCCCTGGCCGCCGTGCCGCCGGGCATCAGGCCCGGCGGCTTCATTGGCGAGGGCCTCTTCAGTTGAGGGTTGTGACCTCACGTTCCTGCGCCCGCAGGTAGCTGAACAGCTGCCGGAGTCCGAACGTCCATTCCGGAAGTTCCTCGGCGGCCCCCACACGGTTGACGAGCGCGCCCAGGTGGCGGCTTTGGATGGTGACCACGTCACCTGCCTTGTGCGTGAACCCCTGCCCGGGAACATCCCGGTCCTGGGTGGGGGCGAACAGCGTGCCCGTGAAGAGCGCGAAACCATCGGGGTACTGGTGGTGCTTTCCGCAGGTGGCTGCCACCAACTCCTCGAACGGCCGACTGATCCTGGCCATGGAATTGCGACCCTCCAAGGTGTAGCCCTCCGGACCTTCCACCCGCAGCAGGATCTCTTCCTGCCGCAGGGTGTCCAAAGTGAAGGCGTCATCGAACAGCCGGATAAAGGGACCCAGCGCACTGGAGGCGTTGTTGTCCTTTGCCTTGCCCAGCAGGAGGGCACTCCGGCCCTCGACGTCGCGCAGGTTCACGTCGTTGCCAAGGGTTGCACCCACCACCGTGCCCCGCGAGGTGGCGATGAGCACGAGTTCGGGTTCGGGGTTGTTCCACGAGGAGAAGGAGGGAATGCCCACCCCCGCTCCGAGCCCCACTGAGGAGAGAACCGGCGCCTTCGTGAACACTTCGGGGTCAGGGCCGATTCCCACCTCCAGGTACTGGGACCACAGCCCTTCTGCAATCAGCACCCGCTTGGCCTCGGCTGCCTGGGCGGACCCTGGTGTTAGCGCGGCAATGCTGCCGCCGAGGGCCTTGCCCACCAGCTCGCGCATGGCCGTGGCCCGGCCGGCATCTCCGCCGCAGCGTTCCTCGATGACCCGCTCGATCATGCTGTCCACAAAAGTCACGCCGCAGGCTTTGATGACCTGCAGGTCCACCGGAGCCAGCAGATAAGCGCGGCTGGTGTCCTGCAGCAGCGAGGCATTGACGACGTCGGCGGTCTTCCACCGCGCTTCAGGGACCGTTCTGTCAGCCAATGCCCTTCGGACCTCCGCGGCGGGGTCGGCGCGCTCCAACAGCTCCGAGACCGTGCCGGCCAGGTGCTGGAGGTCGAAGATGTCCTCCCCGCGGACTGCCACCACCCGCGGCCCTGAGGTTTCGACGTCCCAGAGCCGGCCGATCAGCAACGCCTGCCCTGCATCCTCAGGCAGGATCGTTGCGGCGGCGTGCCCGGTGTTGGTCCGGCCGGCGCTCATCGCGGACCTTCAATCCCGGGCGTCCCAACCGCGGGGCCACGCCGGTGCCACTGACCATCCAGTCTTTGCGGCACGTTCCACGGGTTGGTTTCCCGCAGCGGTTCAGGCAGCCACGCTTCGGGGAAGGATTGGTATGCCACAGGCCGAAGGAAGCGGCGGATGGCGGACGTTCCCACGGAAGTGGTGGCCGAGGTCGTGGCTGGGTACGGACCGCCATGGTGCTGGGCGTAGCTGACTGTGACCCCGGTGGGCCAGCCGTTCCAGAGCACCCGTCCACTGAGGTCGGCCAGGCGGGCCGCAAGTTCGGCGACGTCGTCATCCGGCTCCGCTTGCAGGGTGGTGGTCAGCTGCCCTTCGAGCAGGCCGGCGAGTGCAGCCAGTTCGGACTCATCGCCATATTCCACCACCACGCTGGCCGGTCCGAACATTTCCTGCCGGAGGATCGAGGGATCACCGCGCACGGCGGAGGCAGTGGTGTGGAGCAGGGTGGGCGCCGGCATCCGCGCGAAGTCGCCTTCCACCAGGACGTCAACACCCGCCGTGCCACGAAGCTGTTCCACGGACTCCTGGTAGCCGTGGTGCAGCCGTTCACTCAGCAGCTCGGAAGGTGCGAAGCCGGAAAGCGCCTCGCTGAGCAGGCCGCGGATCTCTTCCCGCTGTCCGGCAGGGACGAACAGCAGTCCTGGCTTGGTGCAGAACTGACCCATGCCCATGGTGAACGAGGCGGCGTAGCCGGCCAGGATCTCGTCCCGGCGTGCTGTCCAAGCGCCCGGGGTCACGAAAACGGCGTTGATTCCGCCCAGCTCGCCAAAGAAGGGGATGGGCTCGGGCCGCGCTGCGGCACGGTCGAATAGCGCCCGGCCGCCCGCCGTCGAGCCCGTGAAGCCAATGGCCTTGACCAGCGGATGGTCCACCAATGCCTCCGCCGCGGGGCGGCCGGTCACGAGCGTGAAAAGGCCGGACGGCGCGCCCGCGCCCTCGAGCGCCGCGATCACGATCCCTGCCGTGCGCGCCGCGAGTTCACGGTGACCGTCGTGGGCTTTGTGCACCACGGCGCAGCCGGCGGCCAGCGCCGAGGCGCTGTCGCCGCCCATCACGCTGAAGGCAAACGGGAAGTTGGACGCCCCGAAGATCCCGACGACGCCGAGCGGTACGTTGTAGCGCCGCAGATCCGGCCGCGGGCCCATGCCCCAGCCGGCGTCGGCGTGATCGATCGTGGCGTCGAAGTGTTCGCCCTGCCGGATTTCCTCGGCGAAGAGCCGGAGCTGGAAGACGGTGCGCTTCAGCTCGCCCTGGAGGCGCGGTGTGCCGAGATGGGTTTCCCGTTGGGCGAGCTCCACGAGGGCCCCGGCGTCGTTTTCCAGCCCCGCGGCGGTGGCTTCCAGCCATGCGGCACGGCTGTTCGGGGAAGCCGCCCGGCCCTTTTCGAAGGCGGCGTGGGCGGCCGCCACGCTGGCGTTGAGGGCATCGATCGTGGTGGTCGTTGAATCGGTGGCCGTCGGGCTCGCGGTCATCGGACGGCACCCGCGGGAACCAGTGATGCTCCAGTGACGGCCGCGCGGTCGCCCACCTCGACCCAGCCCGCTCCGGCGGGGAATTCCCAGTGGGTCCGGGATGCGCCGAGCATCTCGGCGCCGGTCCCGGGGCGTTGGGGCGCGGTGTATCGGCCGTTCACGATGCGGACCGGTTCGGCGAAGTGCTCGTGCAGGTGGTCCACGTATTCGATCATGCGGCCCTCCTGCGTGCCGGTAACGGCGGCGTAGTCGAAGAAGGAGAAGTGCTGGACCAGCTCGCACAGGCCTACCCCGCCGGCATGCGGGCATACCGGTACATCAAAGCGCGCCGCAAGCAGCAGGTTGGCGATGTTTTCATTTACCCCGCCCACCCGGGTGGAGTCGAGCTGGAGGACGTCAATGGCGCCGGCCTGCAGGAGCTGTTTGAAGACAATGCGGCTGGCCACGGCCTCTCCCGTGGCGACGCGGACCGGCGAAACGCCCTTGCGGATCTCGGCGTGGCCCAGGATGTCATCGGTGCTGGTGGGCTCCTCGATCCAGTAAGGCTTGTATTCGGCAAGCTGGTTGACCCACTCGATTGCTTCGGGGATTTCCCAGCGCTGGTTGGCGTCGATGGCGATGGGGAGGTCCCCCACGGCCTCCCGGGCCAGGGCCATGCGGCGGCGGTCGTCATCGATGTCGCCGCCCACCTTCAGCTTGATCATCGAGAAACCGTCGGCGGCGGCCTCCTTGCTGAGCCGGACCAGCTTCTCGTCGCTGTACCCGAGCCACCCCGGCGAGGTGGTGTAGGCAGGGTAGCCGTCGGCCATAAGGGAGGCAATGCGGGCTGCCTTGCCTTCGTCGCCCGCACGGAGGATCTCCAGCGCCTGCTGCGGGTTGAGTGCGTCGCGGATGTGGGTGAAGTCGACCACGTCCACGATTTCCTCGGCGGGCATTTCGCTGAGGAGCAACCAGAGGGGCTTGTTTTCGCGGCGGGCACGGATGTCCCAGAGGGCGCTGACCAGTGCCCCCGCCGCCATTTGCGTGACGCCCTTTTCCGGTCCCAGCCACCGGAGCTGGGAATCGTGGACGAGTCGTTTGGAGGCGTTGCCAAGATCGTAGATCAGTTCGTTGATGTCGCGGCCCAGCAGAAGGCGGGCATAGGCGTCAATGGCGTGCGTGATGACGTCGTTGCCCCGTCCGCAGCTGAACACAAAGCCGTGGCCCTCCTCGCCCGCGTCGGTGCGGATGACCACATATGCGGCGGAGTAGTCCGGGTCAACGTTGACCGCGTCGGAGCCATCCAGTTCCAGGGACGTGGGGAAGCGAATGTCCTGGGTGGTGATGGATGTGATGGAAGGCATGGATCTCTTCTCTCGGTAAATTTCTGGGAAGTGAACGTGATTCCTATATGAATTTGTATAATCATATAGGAGCTGTGATCCAGATCAAGTACCGAGGGCGGCAAAAAGCCCCGGTCCGGCCGGGGCTTCCGTTACTTCCTTTACTCCACCATGTGCCGCCGGGGCGGCCCGGCATCCTCCAGCGGCGCGAGGGCCGGATTTCCCTCGAAGGCCTGTGCGAATCGTCCAAAGGAGTTCCGGATGTGTTCGGCCATGGCCACCTCGGCGCGCTCGGGCTCGCAGGCCTGGATGGCCTCGCGGATGGCCGAGTGTTCGGCCACGGTGATGGCGCCGTCCACATCGGCCGGGTAGAGCCGGAAGGTGTGCAGGTGGCAGTGGGTCTGCGCGAAGGCGTGGCGGACCACTGCGTTGCCGGACGCTGCCAGGATGGTGTCGTGGAAGCGTGTGTCGTGGGCCACGAGGTCCTGGCGGAGGTCGGCGTTGCCGTGCATGGTGCTGCGGAATGCGGCCAGTTCTTTTTCGAGGGTCCGCGCCGGGTTCGCCAGCCGGTCCACCGCCGCGGAACGGGCTGCCCACGGTTCCACCAGGAGCCGGAACTCAAAAAGTGAGCGCAGTTCGGCCAGATCCAGCAGGGGCGTGGTGCTGTAGCCGCGGCCGGGGTTGTACACCACCAGGTTGTCCCCCTCCAGGCGCTGCAGCACCTCGCGCACCGGGGTTTGGGAGACGCCCAGGCTGCGGGAGACGGCATCGATGTTGATCCGCGTCCCGGGGGCGATTTCGCCTTCGAGAATGGAAGCACGCATGGAGGAGTACACGTCGCTGACGGCGGCTTTGCCTCTGGAAGTGTCGGAAGACTGACGTGGGGGCACGTGCTGACCTCTTAGGGATGGTTGGGGTTGGAGTCGCTGGGGGAATCATATTCCACCGGGCGCGGCGCCGGGGTCTGGAGGATTTTTGTCCTAAGGCTTGATCCGCATCTCATTTTCTATATGATTAACCAGATTCCTATATGATTTTGGCGCCGATATCTTCGGCGTCTTCCCGCCGGCCGGTGCCCAACGCGCCCCAAAGCCATGTTTACGTCGAAGGAGACCGCATGACTGCGCTCGGAAGTAAGCTCGCCCCCCAATCCTCCTCCAAGCCACCCCGCGGCATGACCCGCACCCGCTGGGTCATCATCTGGCTCGCCTTCATCGGGTTGAGCATCAACTACCTGGACCGCTCAAGCCTCAGTGTCGCCTTGCCGTTTATGGGCAAGGATTTCGAGCTCTCGGCGACGCAGCAGGGCCTCATCTTCGCGGCCTTCTTCTGGGCATACGACTTCTGCCAGCTGGCAGCCGGGTGGTATGTGGACAAGGTGGGACCGCGGCGGTCATTCACCCTGGCCGCCCTCTGGTGGTCGGTCTTCACCATGGCCACGGCAATGTCCCGCGGGTTCTGGTCTCTTTTTGCGGCCCGGTTCCTGCTGGGCGTGGGCGAGAGCCCGGCCCCCAGCACCTCCGCCAAGGTGGTGGCCACCTGGTTCCCGGTCCGCGAACGGGCGTTTGCCACCAGCATCTGGGACTCGGGATCACGCGTGGGCGCTGTGATCGCGCTGCCCATTGTCACGATGATTGTGGCCATGACCTCCTGGCATGCCGTCTTCATCATTATCGGCGTTGCCGGCATCATCTGGGCCGCGGTGTGGTGGAAGGTCTACCGGAACCCGCAGGAGCACCCCAAGGCCAATGCGGCCGAGCTGGCCTACATCGCAGAAGGCGGCGCTCGAGGCGAAGCCAACGACGACGCCGGCGCGGCAAAGCTTCCGTGGCGTGCCCTGTTCAGGTACCGCACCATCCTGAGCATGATGTTCGGCTTCTTCTGCCTGAACAGCGCCATCTACTTCTTCATCACATTCTTCCCGAGCTACCTGGTCAAGGAGCGCGGCTTCGACCTGCTCAAGCTCGGCTTCTTTGGTGCGATCCCGGGTATCTGTGCTGTGGCTTGCGGCTGGCTCGGAGGCTACCTGGCCGACCGTGCCGTGCAGCGCGGAGCCTCAGTGACTAAAGTCCGAAAGACGGCCATTGCCGGTGGTCTGGCCGGGGGCTCTGTGATCATGTTTGCGGCCCTGGTGCCGGAGGCCTGGATGGCCCTGGCGCTGCTGTCCATCGCGTACTCGAGCCTTACGGTGGCAGCCACCGGCATCTGGTCCCTGCCCGCGGATGTCGCGCCCAGCTCCAAGCACGTCGGCTCCATCGGCGGCCTGCAGAACTTCGCCTCAAACCTGGCCGGGATCTTCACCCCGGTCCTCATCGGCGTACTGGTGGACCAGACCGGATCCTACGTGGCGCCCCTGGCCGTAATCGGGGCGGTGTCCCTGGTTGGCGCCGCCAACTACCTGTTTGTCATGGGCAAGATCGAGCCCTTGAAGGTCAAGGAAGCGGCAACGGCCAGCTGACGCGCCGCATATGAGGGCGGCAGCCCGGCGACGGGCTGCCGCCGCATTTGGCCTCCCCTTAACCGCTGGCCAACCGCCCTAACCGCTGGCTGGGCGGGAAGCATCGAGTCCGAAGCTCAGGCTCTTTTCATCGGAGGTGGCGAGCGTCAGCACGGCTTCTTCGACAAGATCGTGGTCCTCCAGGTCACGTTCCACCCGGCGGAGCGCCAACGCAACCTCGTGCTCGGGATGATCGCCTTTCATATCCACAGCCGCCACGAGGTACAGCTTGCGCGGCCCCACGAATTCCAGGTGCAGATACGTCAGCCGCTCAATTTCGGCGTGATCCAGTACCCGCGATGCCATGGCCTGCTCAATGTCGGGGGTCACGCCCTGGCCCACCAGGAAGCGGCGGTTCCGCTCGATCAGTACGACGGCGACGACGGCCAGCAGGAGCCCCACCAGGATCGAGCCCACAGCGTCCGGAATCGGAGATCCCGTGACCTGGTGCAGGAAGATGCCCGCGAAGGCAATGACCAGGCCGATCAGGGCGGCACTGTCCTCGGCGAAGACGGCGCGCAACGTGGGGTCGGAGCTTTTCAGTACCTGCTCGAGGGTGTGCCTCTCGAGCTCCCGGGCCGCTTTCCGCGCCTGGCGGAAAGCCTGAAAAAAGGACACGCTCTCGAAGACGAAGGCCACCGCCAAGACAATGTAGGCCACTGTGAAGTCACCGGCGGCCTCCGGTTCGAAGAGCTGCTGGATGCCGTGGGTGATCGAAGCCACGGCACCTGCCGTGAACAACCCGAAAGCGGCGATCATCGACCACACGTAGGCTTCCCGGCCGTACCCCATCGGGTGGGCATGGTCGCGCCGCTTCGATGACTTCTTTTCCGCGACGAGAAGCAGGATCTGGTTGCCGGTATCCGCCCACGAGTGGGCCGCCTCCGCCGTCATGGAAGCCGATCCCGTGATGAGCGCGGCGACGGTTTTCGCCAGCGCAACGAGCGTGTTCACTGCAAACGCGATGATCACGGTGACCAGGCTTGAACTGGATCGTTGTTCGGTTTCGTTGGCCATGAAGCCCACCGTACCCAAGAAGTTCTCCTTGTGGCGTCATGTTGGGTGCCAGGTCTATGGTTCAATGACGCGGCCTCGGACGGTTCAACCAGGAGGTCAGCTCGTCCTGGTTGCAGGTCGAACGTTAGCCCTTGGAAGTGCAGAGAGGAGAGCACGATGAGCAACGACGAGGAACCTGAGACAAAGGGTGTTACGGCGGAGTTACTGGCAACGGTTGACCTTGGTCCTGAGATCGAGGGAATGGCAGGGCGCCAGCTTCGGATGCGCATGGTGACCATCGCGCCGGGAGGCGTCTTCGGAGGACAAGGACACCACCCACTGGCTTGAGAACAGGGGAACGGTTCCGGCGTTGGAGATCTCGGTCGACATCGTCAGGCAAGAGTAAGCCCGCGCCTGATCCGGGCCGGCCGCGCTGACGAGCGCCCGCGGAACTGCGACACTATTCGGATGCAGGCCTTCTTCGACGGACTCCTCAACGCCAGCCCCGTGCTGGTGGCCTGCGTTGTGTTCGCCCTCGTGTTTGCGGAGGACGCCTTCTTCATTGGTTTCGTTATCCCTGGGGAAACCGCGGCAGTGGTGGGCGGAGTCATCAGCGGCAGGGGCGGTATTCCGCTGGTGGTGATGGTCGGTGTGGTGGTGTCCGCTGCCATTCTGGGGGACACCGTGGGCTACGAGATCGGAAAGCATCTGGGTCCCCGGTTGATCCGCTGGCGGCTGCTGGACCGCAAACGGGCACAGCTGAACAGCGCCAGGGAGTTCCTCCGGCGAAAGGGCGGCCCGGCGGTTCTCTTTGGACGGTTTACGGCTTTCTTCCGGGCCGTCATGCCTGCCCTCGCCGGGCTCAGTGCCATGCCGTACCGGCGCTTCGCCCTGTGGAATATCACGGGGGGTGTGCTGTGGGGGACAGCCTTTGTAAGCCTGGGCTTCGCCGCCGGGAACCTATACGAGCAAATGGCCCACATCGTGGGGAGTGCGGCCACCGTCGTGGGGTTTGCGGTGGCGGCGGCGGTTCTTGTCATTTGGCGTATCCGCCGGCGCTACGTGGGGGAGTCCGAGGAGCCTGCGTCCAAGGACTCCGGAAATCTCACGGAAACCTGACCGGCCTACTGTATTCACAAAACGTGTGGAAGGGATCTCTGATGCATCTGTTGCCCCGAGAGCAGGAAAAGCTCATGATCGTGGTTGCGGCCGACTTGGCCCGCCGCCGCCAGTCCCGCGGACTTAAGCTGAATTTCCCCGAGGCCGTGGCCATCATCAGCTATGAATTGATCGAAGGCGCGCGGGACGGCCGCACCGTGGCCGAGCTCATGAGCTACGGGACCACCCTGCTCTCGCGCGAGGACGTGATGGAAGGCGTGCCGGAAATGATCCATGACGTCCAGATCGAAGCCACCTTTCCCGACGGCACCAAGCTTGTTACCGTCCACGATCCCATCCGCTAGGGGCAGAAAGATGATTCCAGGCGAATACATCCTCCGCAGTGAACCGCTTGTGCTTAACGCGGACCGCGACGCGATCGACGTCGTGGTTATGAATACCGGCGACCGGCCCGTCCAGGTGGGCTCGCATTATCACTTTGCCGAAGCGAACCGGGCCCTGGAGTTTGACCGGCAGGCTGCCCGCGGCCGCCGGCTGGACATCCCGGCCGGCACCGCGGCACGGTTCGAACCGGGGGACCGGCGAACCGTCCGGTTGATCGACCTCGCGGGCAGCCGCGAGGTCCACGGACTCAGTAACGCGGTTAACGGAAAGCTCGACGACGGGGCTCCCGCCGCCGCAGGAGGGGGAGCACAGTGAGTTTCGAACTATCCCGGAAGCAGTACTCGGATCTGTACGGCCCAACGACGGGTGACGCCATCCGCCTGGCGGACACTGAGCTGTTCCTTGAGATCGAGAAGGACCTCACCGTGTACGGCGAGGAGGTGGTGTTCGGCGGCGGCAAGGTGATTCGCGACGGCATGGGCCAGAATGGCCAGGTGACCCGGGACGGTGACGTCCAAGGGGGAGCCGTCCCGGACACCGTCATCACCAACGTCGTCATCCTCGACTACACCGGCATCTACAAAGCCGACGTCGCAATCAAGGACGGCCACATTCTCCGGATCGGCAAGGCGGGCAATCCGCAGATCACCGACGCGGTGGACATCGTGATCGGGGCGAGCACCGAGATCATCGCCGGGGAGCGGAAGATCCTCACCGCCGGCGGGGTGGACACCCACATCCACTTCATCTCGCCGGACCAGGTTCCCGCCGCCCTGTGCAGCGGCGTCACCACCATGGTGGGCGGCGGCACCGGACCCGCCGAGGGCACCAAGGCCACCACCGTCACACCGGGCAAATGGCACATCCAGCGGATGCTGCAGGCGGCCGAAGGTCTCCCCATCAACATGGGCCTTTTAGGCAAGGGCCACGCGTCCGCCGTCGAGCCCCTGGCCGAGCAGATCCGTGCCGGCGCGATCGGCCTCAAGGTCCACGAGGACTGGGGAGCCACCACCTCCTCGATCGACACCTCACTGAAGGTTGCCGACGAATTCGACGTCCAGGTGGCCATCCACACCGACACCCTGAACGAGTGCGGTTTTGTGGAGGACACTATCCGGGCGATCGACGGCCGCGTGATCCACACGTTCCACACCGAAGGCGCCGGCGGCGGCCATGCCCCGGACATCATCAAGATCGCCGGGCTCCCCAACGTGCTGCCCGCCTCCACCAACCCCACGCTCCCGTACACGCGGAACACCATCGAAGAGCACCTGGACATGCTGATGGTGTGCCACCACCTGAACCCGGATATTCCCGAGGACGTGGCCTTCGCCGATTCCCGCATCCGCGCCGAAACCATCGCCGCGGAGGACGTCCTGCAGGACATGGGGGTTTTCGCTATCACGTCCTCGGATTCCCAGGCCATGGGCCGGGTGGGCGAGGTGATCACCCGCACCTGGCAGGTGGCGGACAAGATGAAAAAGCAGCGTGGCGTGCTGAAGGATCCACGGGGTGAGAGCGCAGCCGGGGCGCACGGCGCCCCCAACGGCTCCGGGGCTGAAAGCGACAACTTCCGCCTCAAGCGCTACGTGGCGAAGTACACCATCAACGCGGCCATCGCCCAAGGCATGGCGGACTTTATCGGCTCGGTGGAGGAAGGAAAGTTCGCGGACCTGGTGCTGTGGGACCCGGCGTTCTTCGGGGTCAAGCCTGAACTTGTGCTCAAGGGTGGCCAGATTGCCTATGCCCTCATGGGCGACGCCAACGCCTCCATCCCCACCCCGCAGCCGCGTACCATGCGGCCCATGTTCGCCGCCTATGGCAAGGCGCTGCAGCAGTCCTCCATCACGTTCATGTCCAAGGCAGCCATCGAGGCCGGGGTGCCCAAGGAGCTCGGCCTGGAGAAGATCGTCCGGCCGGTATCGGGAATCCGCAACCTCACCAAGGCGGACCTGAAGTACAACGACGCAACCCCCCGGATCGAGGTGGACCCGGAAACCTACAAGGTGACGGTGGACGGTGAGGACGTCACCTGCGAACCCTCGGATGTGCTGCCGATGGCACAGCGCTATTTCCTCTTCTAGGCTCCAGGAGCAGAGCAACATGATTATCGAGAAGATCCTGGGCAACCTGCACGAACTTCCGCCCGGGCCGGACCCCTACTTTGGGCTGCACAAGGAAAAGGTGGTGCTGCCCAGCGCCCAGCTGGTCAAACGCATCCAGCGCGTCACCACGGACCACGGCCAGGAACTGGGCATCCGGCTTCCCGCCGGATCCGGGGATCTGCGCGACGGCGACATCCTGCATGTGGCCGACGCCAACATGATCGTGGTGTCCGTTCTGCCCACGGACGTCCTGGTAATCGCTCCGCGGACCATCCACGAGATGGGCGTGGTGGCGCATTCCCTGGGCAACCGGCACTTGCAGGCCCAGTTCTTCGAGGCCTCCTCGGACTACGGGGCCGACGTGATGGTCTGCCAGTACGACCACACCGTGGAGGACTACCTCAAACACGTCGGAGTGCCATACGACCGCCAGGAACGCGTGATGCCCGTCCCCTTCCGCCATGCCGAACACAGCCACTAGTTTCCTCTCCCGCGGCAGGGGCACCGCCCCGGATTTGGGGCTGTGCCCGCCTCGCGGTGCCCCCCACACCGCAGCCCCCAGATCCGGGTCGGCGGCTTGCGATCTCGCCATTGAGGACACCCGGTGATGCATTATCAATTGGCCCTGCAGCAGCTGACTGATTCCGCGTTGCCCACCGGAGCCTTTGCGCACTCGCTTGGCTTCGAAACTTACATTGAGCGCGGCCTGGTTCATGATGAGGCGAGCTTCGGGGTGTGGCTCTCCGCCTTTGTGGGGCAGCAGCTGACGTACTCCGACGGCCTGGCCCTCAGGTTCCTTTATGAGGGTGTTCCGGTGGCGGAGCTGGACTGCCTGCTCACCGCGCAGCTCCTGCCGCGCCAGCTGCGGGAGGCGAGTACCAAAATGGGGAATCGGCTTTTGGAGATCGGGTCCGAGGCTTTCCCTTCCCCGGAACTCACGGCATATCGGGCGCTGGTTACTGAGGGCGGCGCCGCCGGCCACCAGCCGCTGGCGTTCGCCGTCGTCGCCCGTTCCCTGGGGGTGCCGCATACGGAGGCGCTGGCCGCGTACCTCTTTGCCGCCGTCACCTCACTGACCCAGAACGCCGTCCGCGCGATTCCGCTGGGGCAGAACGCCGGCCAGCGGCTGCTGCGGAACGCGGCCGACGACGTCGCTGCCGCTGTCGGGCGGATCGGCCGCCTGACGCCGGACGACTTCGGGGCCGTCAGCCCCGGACTGGAAATCTCGCAGATGCGGCACGAGCGGCAACGCGCCCGCATGTTCATGAGCTAGCAGGAGGACAGAATGTCTGAACCCATCAAGATCGGCATCGGCGGACCGGTTGGCGCCGGCAAAACCCAGCTTGTGGAGCGGCTGACCCGGCACATGAGCCGGGAGATCTCCATGGCCGCCATCACCAACGACATCTACACGATCGAGGACGCCAAAATCCTGGCAGCCAACGGGATCCTGCCGGAAGACCGGATTATCGGCGTCGAAACCGGCGGCTGCCCGCACACGGCCATTCGCGAAGACACCTCGATGAACACGGCGGCCATCGAGGAGCTCAAGAGGCGGCACCCGGATCTGCAGGTGATCTTCGTCGAATCCGGCGGGGACAACCTTTCCGCCACGTTCAGCCCCGAGCTGGTGGACTTCTCCATCTACATCATCGACGTGGCGCAGGGCGAAAAGATCCCCCGCAAGGCCGGCCAAGGCATGATCAAGTCCGATCTGTTCATCATCAACAAGACCGACCTCGCCCCCCATGTGGGTGCCGACCTCTCAATCATGGAGCGGGACTCGAAGGAATTCCGGGGCGACAAACCCTTCTGCTTCACCAACCTGAAAACCGACGAAGGGCTGGAACGAGTCATCGAATGGGTGCGGCGCGATGTCCTGATGCTCGACCTGGCGCCATGAGCACGGTCCCTCTGGCCAAAGCTTCCGACGGCAGGATCGCTGAGGCGGCGAGGCCGGATTTTGGGGCCGCGGCCTGGCGGGCACCGCGAAGCGGGCACGGCCCCATATCCGGTGAAGCCGCCGGAGCCAACGGGAGCGCCCGGGAACCTATGGGGGAACTCGACCTACGCATCGAGGAACGGGCTGGACGATCGGTGGCCGCGCATCAGTTCCATCGGGGCGCCTTGAGAATATTGCGGCCGCATTACCTGGATGAGTCGGGGCAGGTTTGCTACGTGCTTGTGAACCCCGGCGGTGCTTATCTCGGGGCTGATCTCTACCTTATTGACGTGGAGGTGGGGGACGGTGCGGCGTTATTGCTGACCACCCAGTCCGCCACGAAGATCTACCGGACTCCGGGGTCCTTCGCCGAGCAACGGATGGTGCTCAAACTGGGGGAGCGGGCGCGGCTGGAGCTGGCTCCGGACCAGCTGATTGCCTACCGGGAGGCCAGCTACCGGCAGAACACGCACATCACCATGCGGCCGTCGTCGAGCCTGGTAATGGCCGAAGTCATCACGCCGGGATGGTCTCCCGATGGGGCGGCTTTCAAGTACGAGGAACTGCGGCTGCGCACGGAAATCCACGTGCAAACCGATGCGGCCACAGAACTGCTGGCACTGGACAACGTGCTCATCCGGCCACCCCTGGGCGACGTCACGGGGATGGGCTTCATGGAGGGCTGCAGCCACCTGGGCTCGCTGGTGGTGGTGGACCCTCGCGTGAATCAAGCGCTCGCCGACCAACTGCATGCGATCACCTCCGGCTATGACGCCTACACCGGTATTTCGCTCACCCGGTCCGTTGCCGGCAGCACTGGCCTGGTCCTGCGCTCGCTCGCTCACAACACCGAAGAGCTCAACCGATTGCTGGGTGCATGCACCGCCCTGTTGCGCCACAATTGGAATGGTCAGGAACCCATGAATTTGAGGAAACACTGATGACCTCGCTGACAGAACTCGCCGTGCTGTACCGTCGCCGCGAACATCTGTCAGTGCGGGCCAGGCTGTCGTGGACGTTCGGCGCGGTAACCGCGCTGCACACCGCCGTCGTGGTCCTCCTCCTGACCAGCACCACCGCGGCAGGTCAGCCGCTCGCGCTGGGACTGGTCCTGGCGGCTTATCTGGCGGGAGTCAAGCACAGCTACGACTGGGACCATATCGCCGCGATCGACAACTCCACGCGGAGGTTCGTGGCCCAGCGGCGCGACCCCGTCAGCATTGGGTTCGCGTTCAGTCTGGGGCACAGCTCGGTGGTGGTCCTGGCCGGTGCGCTGGTGGTGTCAGGAGCAACCCTCATTGGCCGGCTGATGGAGGAAGGGAACCCCGGGAACCTGGTGCTGGGACTCATCGGGAGCGGGGTTTCCGGGCTGTTCCTGCTGATGATGGGAATCTTCAATGGCTCCGCCTTTCTGCGGGCAGCCCAGCTCTACCGGAGCGCCCGCACCGGTGCCAGCATCTCGCTGGAAGACCTTGAAACGAAGGGGGCCGTGGCCCGGCTGCTTGCCCGGCCGCTGTCGCGGGTCCAGCATCCACGCAATATTTTCGTGATTGGCTTCGTGTTCGGGCTGGGGTTCGATACCGCCACCACCATCGGCCTGTTGGTGATGACAACGGCGGCCTCCCTCGCAGGGGTATCGCCGCTGGCGCTCCTGGCATTGCCCTTCGCCTTCGCGGCGGCCATGACCCTGTGCGATTCGCTCAACGGTGTGGCAATGATGCGGATGTACAAATCCGCCCTTCACGATCCCCGCCGGAAGCTCGGGTTCAACGCACTGATCACGGGGATTTCGGCCGGATCGGCGCTTCTTGTTTCGGTCATCACCCTGGCCGGATTCCTCAACGCGGCCTTCGACATGCACGATCCCTTGACGCTGTGGCTCAGGTCCGTCGATCTGGGCGACGCCGGCCTGCTGCTGGTGGGACTCCTGCTTGCGGTGTGGGCATTGGCCGCCGTGCTGGAGCGGCAGAGGAGCCGCGCGCCGCGCCCGTAGCCTCCCGAATGCCGAAGTCCTGGGGCAGAATGGTGGCATGTGCGGCAGATACGTGATGTCACGGGCAACGGGCGATCTCCTGAGCTATTTCCACGCCGACGAGGCCGAGGGAACGGCGCCGCCGCCGAGCTGGAACGTCGCCCCCACCGATGACATGCCGATCATTGCCGAGAGAGAGTCCGACGACGGCCCGGAACGCCGGCTGTTGATTGCACGCTGGGGCCTGGTGCCCTCATGGGCCAACGACACCAAGATCGGCTCCCGGCTGATCAACGCGCGCAGCGAAACCATCCTCGACAAGCCCGCCTTCCGGAAGGCGGCGGTCAAACGGCGTGCACTGGTTCCGGCAGAAGGCTACTACGAGTGGGAGAAGACACCGGACGGGAAGAAGATCCCGTACTTCCTCCATTCAGACAAGGATGACCTGCTGGCGTTTGCGGGACTCTATGAGTTCTGGCCGGACCCGTCCCTTCCGCCGGACGATCCGCACCGATGGCTGCTGAGCTTCACCGTCCTGACCACCACGGCGCGCGATTCCATGGGCCACGTCCACGACCGCGCCCCGGTCATTGTGCCCAGCGACTTATTCGACGCCTGGCTGGACCCCCGGACCACCTCAAAAGACGACGTGAAGGACATGCTGGAGGCCATCCCCGAAGCCGTGCTGACACCGCGCGTGGTGACGGAGAAGGTCAACTCCGTCCGCAACAACGGCCCGGACCTGATCGAGCCCGCGTGAGCCTGGTGAGCGGTGGTGGATGTTTCGGGCCGATAGGCTTGCCTGCATAACTTACGTTTTCCAAGGGAGAGACATGGAAGGTACCGTGCAGCAGGGTCCCAGGCCGCCGCATCGCTGGATCTGGTCGGTCCTGGCCGGATTCGCTATCTACGTCGTCGGCCTGACTGTCGGCTTGCAGAAAGTCGGCCGTCTCTGTGGCAGCCCGCTAATACCGCAGAGCCGTGAGGCTGAGCTGTTCGATTCGCTCCGGAGGGGCTCCGGGGTCGCAGGCCAGTGTTACCAAAGTATCGCTTCCGCTGAGGGTCCAACATGGACCCTGATCGTCCTGGGCATCGCCGTGGTCCTGGCCGGAGTGACCGTTCGGGTAATTTCCATCAACCGTTAGGCAGCCGTCCGCCCTGGGCCTAGTCCGCCAGGCCTTCCCCCTTGCGCGTCTGCTCCGCGGGTGCATCCGCGCCGGGATCCTGGAGGTGGCGCAGAAGTGCGTCGAGAATTGGGAGCTGGCCACGGACCAACTTGATGCGGGCTTCCGACTCCTCAATCCACGCGGCGTAGTCGATTTCCGGGTAGTTGCGGATGATGCCCGACCCTTTCGGCCACTCCAGCGAAAAGGTGTTGCTCACGATCCGTGCCGGCTGAAAGTCGCACTCGGCCGCGAATACTGTGATCAGCTTGCCCGAGGGCTGGCGGAAAGTGCCCAGCGGGATGTAGTGCGCGGCCGGCGCGGGCGTGCCCATTTCCTCTGAGAACTCACGCCGGGCGGCAACAAGGGCGTCCTCGTCTTCGGGGAATTCGCCCTTGGGGATGGACCAGGCATGAGCGTCTTTACGGGCCCAGAACGGGCCACCCATATGGGCTATCCATACCTGCAGTGGCGCTGTTCCACCCCGCCGGTACAGCAGGATGCCCGCACTCCGAACCGTCATCTGCCCTCCTTATCCAAGGGTATCCCGGGCCACTGCATGCTTTTCCTGCCGGGTGTGAGCTCCGGTCTTCCATGGGTGAAATTAAATCCGGGAGATCACGAAGAAGCGGGCATGCCCCGGAGGACACGCCCGCTTCGCTATAACCGGCAGCTGGCTAGGACTTGAGCCAGCCGTCCACCACCTGGGGGTGGGCGTCAACCCACTTCTTGGCCGCGGCTTCCGGCGTCATCCCCCCCTGGATATCCGTGGCAACGGAGTTCTGGTCCTCATTGGTCCACTTGAACGCCTTCGCCAGCTTGGCGGCCGGTGAACCGCTGTCGGCGAACTTCTTGGAAATGATTTTGTTCAGCTTGTAATCGGGGTAGTCGCAGGCCACCTTCTCAGCGTCCGTGTCGCAGCCCGGCGTCCACTTCGGCAGGTTTACCTTCACCAGCGGAACTTCGGAGAGGAACCACTGCGGCTCGTAGAAGTAGCCCAGCAACGGCGTCTTGTTCTTCTCGGCAGTGCGGAAGGACTGGATGAGGGCCGCTTCCGAGCCGGAGAAGACCACCTTGTAGTCAAGCCCGAGGTTTTTCACCAGGGCCTCGTCGTTGGTGACGAACGCCGGGTCGCCGTCCAGCACCTGGCCCTTGCCCCCGGACTCGGAGGTCTTCAGCAAGGAGGCGTACTTGTTCAGGTTCTTGCTGTCCGTGATGTCCGGGTACTTTGCCGCCATCCATGGTGGTACGTACCAGCCGATGTGGCCTTCATTGCCGGTGGGTCCGGCATCGACGGCCACAGCCTGGTCGGTGATGTACTGCTTCGCCAGATCATCATGTCCCCAGTTTTCGATCACGACGTCCACCTCGCCGGAACTGAAGCCCTGCCAGGCGATCTGCTCCGAAAGGTCCTTTTGAACCACGGTGCAGCCGAGCTTGTTCTTGGCCACGTAGCTGTAGACGGCAGCGTTCGCGGTGTAGCCCACCCAGGCGTTAAGCGCCACATTCACGCTTCCGCACGGGGCTTGGGCCGCCGCGCCTGTGGCCGCCGCCACCTGATTTACCGAGGCGCCGCCGCAGCCGGCCAGCAGCAGGCCCGCCGCGAGGGCTCCCGCCATGGTGGGAATAGTTCGTTTTATTAGCTGTCCGGTTCTGATCATGGGTACATCTCCTTGTTCGGGGGCGGGGTGGAGAGCATGCGGTTTGATGGTTAGGTTGCGGGGGCGTCGGACGAAGGAATCTTCCGTATCGGGGTGGCGGCGGCAGCCTGCGTCATGCGGTCCAGGAGGATGCCCAGGAAGACGATGGCAAGGCCTGCGGCAAGGCCCTTGCCGAAGAGCGAGCTTTGGACGAACCCGGCCACCACGTCATAACCAAGGCCGCCGGCTCCCACGAGGGCGCCCACCACCACCATGGCGAGGACGTAGATGAGGCCCTGGTTGGCGGCCAGTGCAAGGGACTGCCGGGCCATGGGAAGCTGCACCTTGGTGATGACCTGCCAGGGGGTTGAACCGCTGGAAATGGCGGCCTCCACCACGGTGGGGGAGATCGCGGCAATGCCATCGGCGGTGATCTTGATGGCCACCGGGGCGGCGTAGATGATCCCCGCCACGATCGCCGTGAACCGGGTTGCTCCGAAGAGTCCCAGGAACGGGACCAGGTACACGAAGGCGGGCATGGTCTGGCCGGCGTCAAGCATGGGCCGCATGAACTGGTCGATCCGGTTGGACCTGCCCATCGCCACGCCGAACACCACGCCCAGGACCATCACCACGGCCGTTGCCACCAAGGTTCCGGCCAGCGTCACCATGGCATCGCTCCACAGCCCGAGGAAGATGATCACGGCAAGGCAGAATGTGGTCAGGGCGGCAAGTTTCCAGCCGGCGATGGCGTATGCGGCCAGGGCGATCACGGCGATGAGGACAAAGAACGGCGTGTCGGTGAGGAGGGACTGGAAAGGGTTGAGGATGCCGGTGGTGACCCCCTCGCGGAATGAGACGGTGAACAGGGACAGGTGGGTCTGCAGCCATTCGCTGGCGGCGGATACTCCGCTGATGATCGAGGGCCCGATGTTGACGTCCTTCGGGAAAGCCGCGGCCCAGAGCATGGTGCGGGACAGTTGCACCATGACCACCGCAAGCACCAGCGTGACGCCCAGGAGGACCAGCCGGGTGCGCCGGGAGATCCTGCTCCGCTGGCGGGCTCCAGGTTCTGCCCGCTGGCTGGCCGCCGTGGTGACCCGGTCCAGCACAATGGCCAGCAGGACGATGGACAGCCCGGCGTTTACCGCCGTTCCGACGTCGAGCGACTGCAGCGCCCGGACCACCACCTGGCCCAGCCCGGGAGCGGCGATGAGCGCCGCGATGGTGACCATGGACAGTGCGGCCATGGTGGTCTGGTTGATGCCCATCACGATGGTGCGGCGGGCCATGGGCAACTGGAGGGTGAGGAGCCGCTGGATGCCGGTGGTTCCCAGCGAGTCCGACGCCTCGCGGGTGTCCGCCGGGATGCACCGGATGCCGTGCGCGGTCAGGCGGATCACCGGAGGCGCCGCGTAGATCACGGTGGCAATGACGGCGGACGCCGGGCCGATCAGGAAGATCAGGGCCAGCGGAGCCAGATACACGAAAGTGGGAAGGGTTTGCATAAAGTCCAGCACGGGCGTCACGGCTTTCGCCACGGCTCCGTTCACTCCTGCCAGGACGCCGGCGGGGATGCCGATCAGCAGGGTCAGCAGCACCGCCGTGATCACCAGGGCGAAGGTGTATGAGGCTTCAACGAAGAGCCCCTGCAGGCCGAAGAAGATGAAGACTGCCGCGGTGAGCAGGGCCACCCGGGCATTCCCCACAGCGTAGGCGATCCAGCTCAGCAGTCCCACCGTCCCCAGCCAGCCAATTTCCGGGAGGCGCAGTCCGGTGGAGCTGGCAGCGAAAATCGTGATGAACACGTTTGCCACGGCATCGACGGCGGCCCGCAGCGGGGAAAGTATGAACAGGAAGACGGGGTTGTCGCCGCGGTTGGCCGCCACCCAGGCATTGAACTGGTTGAGGGAGCGGTGCATGTCGGTCAACTCCGAGGCGGGCAGCGTCAGGGTGGCGACGCCGTGCAGGACCAGGAAGCCCAACAGCCAGAGCGCCCCGGCGCCAGCCAGCAGCACCGTTCGCCGGCTGGGCTTGCGGCGGGGTTCACGGAGGGGGATGCCGCCGGTCTGTACCGGGGCTCTGTCACGGACGAGGGTGGACATTAGGCCGCCACTTCCCGACTGCGCAGCACCGAGAGGATGCTGTCGCGGTCGATCTGGCCCGTGATCTTCCCGGCGTCTTCTACCAGGACCGGGCAGGAGGAATTCATCACGGTGGGGATCGCGTCGCGGATGATGGTGGTGGAGCTCAGTATCGGGGCGTCTGCCGGCGTGCCGCTTGCCACCGGACGGGTGATCCATTTCAGGGTCAGCACATCGGCGCGGGGGACCTCGGACACGAAGTCCTCGATGTACTGGTCCGCAGGGGAGCCCACCAGGTCATCGCCGGTGCCGCACTGTACCGTCTCACCGTTGCGCATGATCAGGATGCGGTCGCCCAGTTTCAAGGCTTCGGAAAGGTCGTGGGTGACAAAGACCATGGTCTTGCCCATGTCCCTGTGCAGGCGGATGATCTCGGCCTGCATGTCCCGGCGGATCAGCGGATCCAATGCGGAGAACGGTTCGTCGAAAAGGATGGTGTCCGGATCGCCGGCAAGGGCCCTCCCCAGCCCTACGCGCTGCTGCATTCCGCCGGAGAGCTGGTCGGGGAAGTGCTGTTCGTATCCCTTCAGGCCCACGAGCTCGATGATTTCCCGCGAGCGGGCATAGCGCTCGTTCTTGGCCGAGCCGCGGATCTGCAGGCCGTAGGAGACGTTGTCCAGCACGGTGCGGTGGGGGAGGAGGCCGAAGTGCTGGAACACCATGGACATCTTGCGGCGGCGCAGTTCGCGAAGTTCCGCGGTGCCGGCCTGTAGGACATCCTTGCCGTCCACCAGGACCTGCCCCGAGGTGGGTTCGATCAGGCGCGTCAGGCAGCGGATGAGAGTGGATTTGCCGGACCCCGAAAGTCCCATGACCACAAAGACCTCGCCCTTGGCGACGTCGAAACTCAGGTTGCGGACCGCGGCCACGCAACCGGTGCGTTCCAGCAGTTCGGCGGAGTTCAGGGCTGAGAGTTCAGGATTGTTGGGGATCTTTTCGCCTCCGGGTCCGAAGACTTTCCAAAGATTGCGCACTGAGATGTCGGGACTGTTCATTGCTGTTCTCCTGCCTCTGCGGGCTCGAACCAGTGGCTGGGCTTGGGATCGATGTTTTGCCAGAGGTGTTTGGTTTCGCGGTACTCCGCCAGGCCCTGGAGGCCCAGTTCGCGGCCGTTGCCGGACTGGCCGAAGCCGCCCCATTCGGCCTGCGGAACGTAGGGGTGGTAGTCGTTGATCCAGACCGTTCCGTGCCGCATTCCGCCGGCTACCCGCTGGGCGCGGGAGGCGTCCGAGGTCCACACCGCACCGGCCAGCCCGTACACCGTGTCATTGGCGAGCCGAACAGCTTCCTGTTCGGTGGTGAAGGTCTCCACCGTGAGCACGGGGCCGAATGATTCCTCGCGCACCACCTGCATTCCGCTGCGGCACCCGTCCAGGATTGTGGGCGGATAGTAATTTCCGACGCCCAGCGGCCCGGTGCGGGGGATGTAGCCGCCGCACAGCAGCGTGGCGCCCTCGGCGACGCCCGCCTGAACGTAGGCATGCACCTTTTCGCGGTGCGCGGCGGAGATCAACGGCCCGGTTTCGGCCCGCTCATCGAAGGGTCCGCCAAGCCGGATCGCCCCGGCGCGGCGGACCAGTTCCGCCACCACCTCGTCATGGATCGATTCCTCCACCAGCAGCCTGGTTCCCGCCGAGCAGACCTGGCCCGAGTGCAGGAATACGGCCGTCAGGGCATTGTCGATGGCGGCGTCCCGGCTGGCGTCTGCAAAAACGATGTTGGGGTTCTTGCCCCCCAGCTCCAGGGCCACCCGCTTCACGGTCGAAGCGGCCGCCCGCATGATTGTTTTGCCCGTCCCGAGGCCCCCGGTGAAGGAGACAAGGTCAACGCGGGGGTCCTCGCTGAGAACCGCTCCGACCTCCGGCCCCATCCCCGTCACCAGGTTCGCGACGCCGTCGGGCAGTCCCGCCTCGTGGAGCGTGTCCATCAGGAGGATTGAGGTGGACGGGGTCAGCTCGCTGGGTTTGAGGACAAAGGTGTTGCCGGCCAGGAGGGCCGGCGCCACTTTCCAGGAGGCCTGCAGGAGCGGGTAGTTCCACGGGGTGATGAGCGCGCAGACGCCCACTGGGGCGTGCACCACCCGGCTGATCGTTCCCGGAACGCCGGTGTCGATCACGCGTCCGGCGTCCGTTCCCGCGATGCCCCCGTAGTAGCGGAAGCAGGCGGCGACGTCGTCGATGTCGTATTCTGCTTCGACGTAGCGTTTGCCGGTGTCCAGCGCCTCGGCCCTGGCGTAGGCGGCTTTGTCGCGTTCCAGCAGGTCCGCGGTGCGGAGGAGCACCTGGCCGCGTTCCTTCTCGCTGGTTCCCGGCCATACCCCCTCGTCAAAGGCCGTGCGGGCGCTGGCGACGGCCGCCTGCGCGTCCGCGGCGGTGCATTCCGCCACTTCAGCCACCGTCCGTCCGTCGGCGGGGCAGGAGATGATCCTGGTGGAACCGCCCGAGGTGGGCGTCCAGCCGCCGTTAAGATAGGCGCCGCGCACCGTTCCGGTTGTGGACGCGCCCGGGGTCTCGGAGAGCTGGATGCTGTTCATGCCCGCCCCAGGCTTGTGGCAGGCTCCGCGGCCGAACCGGTCTCCGCCGGCTCCGCAACCAGCGCCGCGTTGCCAGGCACGGCTGAGCGGTGCCGGTAGAAGTCGGCCTTCTGGGCCGGCAGGGGCTGCCGTCCGAGGATCAGGTCGGCGGCCTTTTCCGCGAGCATCATTACCGGGGCGTAGATGTTGCCGTTGGTCACGTACGGCATGGCGGAGGCATCGGCCACCCGCAGGCCCGAGGTGCCGTGGACCTTCATGGTGAGCGGGTCCACCACGGCCATGGGATCCGAGGCGGGTCCCATCTTGGCCGTGCAGGACGGGTGCAGGGCGGTTTCGGCGTCCTTGGCCACCCACTCCAGGATTTCCTCGTCCGTCTGCACGGACGGCCCAGGTGAAAGCTCGCCTCCGCTGAATGGCGCCAGGGCGGGCTGGTCCAGGATGTCCCGCGTGACGCGGATGGCTTCGACCCATTCGCGCTTGTCCTGGTCAGTGGAGAGGTAGTTGAACAGCATGGAGGGGTGCTTTGACGGGTCCGTCGACGTGATTTTCAGGCTGCCCCGGGCGTCGGAGTACATGGGGCCCACGTGGACCTGGTACCCGTGCTTCGCAGCCGCCTTCTGGCCGTCATACCGAACCGCCACCGGCAGGAAATGGAACATCAGGTTGGGGTAGGAGACGTCCTCGTTGGAGCGGACAAATCCGCCGCCCTCAAAGTGGTTGGTGGCCGCGGGGCCGGTGCGTCCCAGGAGCCACAGCAGGCCGATCAGCGGGTAGCGCCACAGGCTGAGGTTGGGCTGCATGGACACCGGCTGGGTGCAGGAGTGCTGCACGTACACCTCGAGGTGGTCCTGCAGGTTCTCGCCCACTCCTGGAAGGTCAACCACCGGCTTGATGCCCAGCGATTTCAGGTGGTTGGCCTCGCCCACGCCGGAGAGTTGCAGCAGCTGGGGAGTGTTGATGGCGCCGCCGCACAGCACCACCTCTTTGGCGTTGACCGTGCTCATGCGCCCGTTTCGCCGGTAGGTGACGCCGGTGGCTGTGGTGCCGGTGAAATTGACCTTAGCCGCCAAGGCACGGGTGCGGACGGTGAGGTTCTTCCGCTTCCGGTGGGGCCGCAGGTAAGCGCGCGACGCCGAGAGGCGCTGGCCCTTGTGGACGTTGCGGTCGAAGGGGCCAAACCCTTCCTGGCGGTAGCCGTTCACGTCGTCGGTCCTGGCGTGTCCCGCCTGCTGCGCCGCCTTGAAGAAGGCGCCAAAGAGGGGATTGCGGGCGGGTCCACGCTCCAGGACCAGGGGACCGTCGTGGCCGCGCAGCTCATCGGACGGGTCCGCGGCAAGGGCGGTTTCCATGCGCTTGAAGTAGGGCAGGCAGTGGGCGAAGTCCCAGGTTTCCATCCCGGGGTCGGCTCCCCAGCGCTCATAGTCCAGCGGGTTGCCGCGCTGGAAGATCATGCCGTTGATGGAGCTGGAGCCACCCAGGACCTTGCCGCGGGCGTGGGCGATCCGCCGGCCCCGCATGTGCGGCTCGGGATCGGACTGGTACTGCCAGTCGTAGAACCTGTTGCCGCTGGGGAAGGTCAGGGCAGCGGGCATCTGGATGAACAGGTCCCACGGGTAGTCGCTTCGTCCTGCTTCCAGGACCAGCACGGTGCTCTTGCCGTCGGCGCTCAGCCTGTCCGCCAGGACGGATCCGGCGCTTCCACCGCCGACAATCACGTAGTCGTAGCTCTCGTTCGTCATCAGGTAAATCTCCTTGGTGCGTGGTCTGGGAGTCGTGTGAAGGGCCCGGATGGGTCCCGGTTCAGCCGCGGAGCCGCTCCATCCCGGGATCGAACAGCGGCTCGGCCGTGACCGTTGCCGCGATGCGCCGGCCGAAGTACTCAAGTTCCACGGCCGCGCCCTCGGAAACCGAAGCCGGCAGCCAGGCGTAAGCGAGGGGCTTGCGGATCGAGTAGCCGTAGGCGGCGCTGGTGACGTACCCTGCGGCCTCGCCGTTGACGTACACCGGCTCCTTGCCCAGGACCAGGGAGGTGCCGTCGTCCACGGTCAGGCACCGCAGTATCTTGTCAGGCTGCCGCTCCTTCAGCGCCGCCAAGGCCTCCGCCCCCACGAAGCCCGCCTTGTCCTTGGCCACCGAGAAGCCGAGGCCGGCCTGGTAGGGGTGGTGCTCCGAGGTCATGTCCGTGCCCCACAGCCGGTAGCCCTTCTCGAGCCGCATGCTGTTGAACGCGCCGCGTCCGGCGGCGACGATGCCCTGCTCCTGGCCGGCTTCGTACAGCAGGTCCCAGAGCCGCAGCCCGTACTCTGCGGTGGTGTAAAGTTCCCAGCCGAGTTCGCCGACGTAGGAGAGCCGCATGGCCGTGACGGGGATGCCTCCGACCGAAATTTCCTTGGTCCGGAAGTATTTCAGGCCGTCGTTGCTGAGGTCATCCGCGCTGACCTTGGCGATCACTTCACGGGCCAGTGGACCCCACAGCCCGATGCAGCAGGTGCTGCCGGTGATGTCGGCGACGTGCACCCACCGGGCGGGTTCGGCTGCCGACTGCTTCCGGGCCTCGACGCGCAGGTAGTCGAAGTCCACGTTGCTGTTCACGCCGAGTTGGAAGTCCTCTTCGCCCAGCCGGGCGACGGTCACGTCGCTGCGGATGCCGCCGTCGTGCTCCAGCAGGAGGCAGTACGTCACGGCGCCGGGCTTTTTGGTGATGTTTCCGGTGCTGAGCCGGTGCAGCAGGTCCTGGGAGCCCGGCCCGTTGACGGCCAGCCGCTTCAGCGGCGTCATGTCATAGAGCCCGACGGCGGTGCGCGTCTTCCACGCTTCGGCCGCGGAAATGGGGGAGGAGAACATCGCGGACCACTCGTCACGCTCCGGCGCCTGCCATTCTGCCGGCAGCTCGGCCAGCAGACCGCGGTTGGCCTCGAACCAGTGCGGGCGCTCCCAGCCGGCGGACTCCAGGAAGAACGCGCCCAGCTCCTTCTGCCGGACGTTGAACGGGCTCACCCGCAGGTCCCGCGGGGATTCCTTGGGCTGCAGCGGGTGCAGGACGTCGTAGATCTCCACGAAGTTCTGCTGGGAGGTCTCGCTGACGTACTGGTCGCTGGTCTGGACCTTCTCGAAGCGGGTGATCTCGCAGCCGTGCAGGTCGGTGTGGGACTGGCCCTCGATGAGCAGTTCGGCCATGGCCCTGGCCACCCCGGCAGAGTGGGTCACCCAGACGGCCTCGGCCACGAAGAAGCCCTCGACGTCGGGGGACTCGCCCATCAGCGGGCCGCCGTCCGGGGTGAAGGAGAAGATGCCGTTGAAGCCGTCCTCGATCTGGGCTCCGCGCAGGGCCGGCAGGAGGTCCTTGCTGTCCTCCCAGGAGGGTAGGAAATCCTCCATGGTGAAGTCCAGCCGGGAAGGCATCCGGTGATCGGACATCTCCTCCGCGCCCACGCGGGGGAGCTGGGCCATGTCCACGGGCAGGGGGCGGTGCGCGTAGCTGCCGATGCCGATCCTGTCGCCATGCTCGCGGAAGTACAGGTCCTTGTCCTGGTAGCGGAGGATAGGCAGGCGGGCGCCGTTGGGCAGCTCGTTCCGGCCCTTCAGCTCCGGCAATGCCGTTGTCTTCACGTACTGGTGGGCGAGCGGCAGCAGCGGGACCTGCATGCCCACCATTTTGCCGAGCTCGCGGCCCCAGAACCCGGCGCAGGACACCACAATGTCCGCCGGGATCACGCCGTCGGCCGTTTCAACGCCGGTGACCTTGCCGCCGGCCTGTTCGATGCCCGTGACGGCGGTGGAGCCGAGGTAGGTCACGCCGGCTTCGCGGGTGCGGGTGATCAGCAGCTGGACGGCGCGGGCCGCGGAGGCCAGGCCGTCGGTGGGAACGTAGAGGCCGCCGAGGACTTCGCGGCCATCCCCAAGCGGACCGGTGGTGAGCAGCGGGTAGTGCTTCTCGCACTCGTCGGGATCGATGATGCGGCCCTCGATGCCCCAGGACGTGGCGTACCCCAGTTTGCGCTTGAGGTCCTCCAGCCGGGACTCGGTGGTGGCCAGCTCGAGGCCACCCAGCTGGTTGAAGCAGGGCACTCCGTCGGCGCTGAGGGAGAGCAGCTTGTTGACCGTGTAGCTGGCGAACTCGGTCATGGTCTTGGACGGGTTGGTCTGGAAGACCAGTCCGGGGGCGTGCGAGGTGGATCCGCCGGCCAGCTCCAGTGGTCCCTGTTCCACCACCGTGATGTTGGTCCAGCCGCGGGTGGCGAGCTCGTCCGCGAGGTTGGTGCCGACGATGCCGGCGCCGATGATGACGACGCGTGGTGATTCGCTCATAAGTGGTTCTCCTGGTTGACTTCTCGGACGTTCGCGTTAGCGGAATACGACGGTGCGGGTGTTGTTGAGCAGGACACGGTGCTGGCAATGCCATTTGACCGCCCGGGACAGGGCCTGCGATTCGGCGTCCCGGCCAACCGTCACCAGGGCGTCCGCATCCAGGCTGTGGTCCACCCGGAAGACCTCCTGCTCGATGATCGGCCCTTCATCGAGGTCCGGGGTGACGTAGTGCGCTGTGGCACCGATAAGCTTCACGCCGCGGTCGTAGGCCTGGTGGTAGGGCTTGGCGCCCTTGAACCCGGGCAGGAACGAGTGGTGGATGTTGATGGCCCGGCCGCGCAGGCTGGTGCACAGATCGTTGGAGAGCACCTGCATGTAGCGGGCCAGGACCACCAGATCGGCGTCGTACTCGGCCACGAGTTCCAGCAGCCGCGCCTCGGCTTCCGGTTTCGTGCCGGGCGTCACCGGAACATGGATGAACGGCAGCCCGGCGGCTTCGGCCATGCCGCGCAGGTCCTCGTGGTTGGAAACCACGACGGCGATTTCCGCACCCAGGCTGCCGGCCTGCCAGCGGAAGATCAGGTCGTTCAGGCAGTGCCCGAATTTGGAGACCATGACCAGCAGCCGCTGGGGCTTGCCGTCGTGGATGCTGAATTCCATGCCGAATTCGTTGGCTGTCGGTGCGAAGGCGGCGGTGAGATCCGCTGCAGTGTTGGTGTGCCGGCGGTTGAGCTGGTCGAAACCGAGGGGCTCATCACCTCCGCCGGTGAAGGCTGTACGCAGGTAAAGGTTGCCGCTGACGTGGTCATCAAACTGCTGATGCTCCACGATGTCGAAACCTCGGTCGGCCAGGAAAGCGGTGACTGCCCGTACGATGCCGGGCCGCTCGGGGCAGGCCAGGGTGAGAACGAAATTCACCGCGCGGCTCTTCGTGATGGCCGTCGCTGCACCCGATACGGCCGTCGCTGCACCCGCCGGGCGGCTTTCAATGATTGTGGTCACGGGGTTGCTCTCCTAGTTGCTGGCGTAACTTTGATGACGTCGCTGCGCGTTTCATTACCAGGGCAGCGAGCCTTTGTCCGGCTTCATGGGCTGGTGCTAGAGGTGACCGTCCACAGTCAGCCCTGGGGGTAGGTTGGGGGCCTCTTCGGATTCGGTGATCATGATGTGGCCATCGATCACTGTGACTCCGTGGGAGCGGACCGGCAGTTTGGCTGGCGGGGCGTCGACACTTCCCGTGCGCAGGTTGAACCTGGAGGCGTGGAGCGGGCATTCGACCCAGCAGTCCTCCACCCAGCCATCTGCCAAGGATGCATCCTGGTGGGTGCAGGTATCGTCAATGGCGAAGAGCTCGCCCTCCTCGGTATGAAAGACGGCGATGGGCGGCGAGGTATCGAGCCGCAGCGCTTCCCCTGGCGCAAGTTCGCTGAGCGGGCATGCCTTGTGCATGAGGGACCTCTTTTTCGTTTCGGGATCCTTGGCTGTGCGGCGACCGTTGGATGGAGTTCCGTCCTAAACAACAGCAATCGCAATATGCAACACAGTGCTTTAGGTCACAGTGCTTGTCAAGGACTTTTTTCTCTGTTTCGGCACCTTGACTTACCCGGAAGGCACCCTTGACACTGGCCGTGGCATGGATCACGCTGTTGCATATAGCGATTGTTGTTGCGTAAGAAGCAATTGAAAGAGGGTGCTGAGATGCAGACGCTTGCGATTGTGGGAGCCTCCCTGGCGGGGCTTTCCGCCGCCCGGGCGGCCCGCGCCCAAGGTTTCACCGGGCAGCTGGTCATCATTGGCGATGAACCGCACCGTCCCTACGACCGGCCTCCGCTGTCCAAGGACTTCCTGCTCGGTACGGTCACGGCGGACGACCTGTTCTTGGAGGCCGATGCCGATGAGCTGGGCGCTGAATGGGTGCTGGGTTCTGCAGCTGCTTCTTTGGACGCCGCTTCGCGGACCATCCGCCTGAAGGACGGCCGCACTGTGCAGGCGGACGGCATTGTAATTTCCACCGGCGCGAGTGCCCGGAAGCTGCCCACGCTGGCCGGACTGAGCAATGTCTTCACGCTGCGCACGCTCGCGGATGCGCAGAGCCTGGCCCCCGAGCTGGTGCCCGGAAGCAGGATGGCCGTGATCGGCGCAGGCTTCATCGGCGCCGAAGTGGCCTCAGCTGCGGCTTCGCGGGGCATGGAGGTCACCATGATCGACACCAAGCCCGTACCGTTCGCCGCACAGCTGGGCACGGAGATGGGCGGTGTGGTGGCCGGACTCCACGCGGCCAATGGGGTGGAGCTCATTTCCTCCGCCGTTATAGAGGACTTCTACAGCAGCGAAGGCAACGTGACCGGAATCCGGCTGGCCGGCGGACGCTACGTTCCCGCCGACGTGGTGGTGGTTGGCATCGGAGCGGAGCCCAACACCGGGTGGCTTGAGGGTTCAGGCCTGGAGCTGCGCGGCGGTGTCCTGTGCGACGCCATGGGCCGGACGAACGTTCCGGGCATCGTGGCGGTAGGGGACTGCGCCGCCTGGTTCGACGAGTCCGCCGGGGCGCATCGCCGGATCGAGCACTGGACCGGCGCTTTGGAGCGTGCAGCCCTGGCCGTTGAGGCGCTGCTGGACGCTGACGCCGCGCCGAAGCCGGCAAGGCCGCACTACTTCTGGTCCGACCAGTACGGCGTGAAGCTGCAGTTCGCTGGCCACTCGGCGGGGTACGACCGGCTGGAGATCGAAGCCGGCGACGCCCTCACGCACAGTTGCCTTGCCGTGTACTACCGCGGGGACATCCCGGTGGCGGTCCTCGGCATGAACCAGCCGCGGTTGTTCACCAAGTGGCGGCGGAGCCTTGCCGCATGGATCCCGGCACCTGCCCAGCCGCCGGCCGCTGTCCCTCCGCCGGGCAGGGCGGCCAAACAGGCTGCCTGTTCGGACGCCTCCGCGCTGGCGGGCGCCGCCGTCGTGGGTTAGATCCCCTGGCCCAGGAACCGGTCCCAAAAGCCCGGCCCTGCCCGGAACTCCGATTTTGTTGTTGTTGATCTGTTGTTCGTTAGGAGGACAAATTGTCTGTTGAGGTATCTACACCGAGTCTGATTCCCACGCTGCCTGGCTACGCGTACGTGGATGATGCCGTATTCCGGGCAGAGCAGGAACGGATCTTCGAGCAGATGTGGTTCTGCGCCATCCGCTCCTCGGACCTGGACAAGCCCGGCGCCTGGCGGACCGTGCAGGTGGGCCGCGAAAGCGTGCTGATCAGTCGCACCCGCAAGGGCGGCATCCGCGCCTTCTACAACGTGTGCCGGCACCGGGGCGTCAAGCTCTGCATGGAAGAACAGGGAGAAGCGGCACGCTCCTTCCAGTGTCCCTACCACGCCTGGACCTACGACTTCGAGGGCAAGCTCATCGCGGCGCCCAACCTGACGAAGATGCCGGACATCGACCGGGACGAATACGGCCTGGTGAAGGTCAACATCCGCGAATACCTGGGCTACGTGTGGGTGTGCCTTGCGGACGTGCCGCCGTCGTTCGAAGAGGACGTCATGGGGGCCATCGAGGAACGGCTTGGCAACCTGAAGGCCATCGAAGGCTACGACGTGGCCAACCTCAGCGTTGGCCGTCGCATCCGCTACGACGTCAAGGCCAACTGGAAGCTCATCATCGAGAACTTCATGGAGTGCTACCACTGCGCCACAATCCACCCGGAACTCACCGAGGTGCTGCCTGAGTTTGCCGACGGCCTGGCCGCCCAGTATTTCGTGGGTCACGGCGCCGAGTTCGGCGACGATATCAAGGGATTCACCATCGACGGCTCAGAAGGGCTCGACCTGATTCCGGGCATCGAGGAGGACCAGGACCGCCGCTATTACGCCATCACCATCAAGCCCACGGTGTTCGTGAACCTTGTCCCGGACCACGTGATCATCCACCGCATGTTCCCGATGGCTGCGGACCACACGATTGTGGAGTGCGACTGGCTGTACGTGCCCAGCGTCGTGGAAAGCGGCAAGGACGTCAGCGCCTCGGTGGAACTCTTCCACCGCGTCAACCAGCAGGACTTCGACGCCTGCGAGCGGTGCCAGCCGGCCATGGGCTCGAAGGTCTACGCCAAGGGAGGGGTCCTGGTGCCGAGCGAGCACCACATCGGCGCCTTCCACGACTGGGTGCAGGAAAAGGTGGGGGACGTCACTCCGCGCGCCTGATCCCCAACCGGTGGTTGGGCTGGTCGAACTCTTCGACCGGCCCAGCCACCGGTTTGGCGTTTAACGCCCGGTGTACCCCATCTTTGCGCTGATCTCCAGGCCGGCTTGCTTCAGCGCTTCGAGGAGGCCCGGAGCTGTTTCCGGATCAAAACGGAAGGCCGGACCGGAGATGCTCACGGCCCCGATCACCACGCCCACGTGGTTGTACACCGGCACGGACATCGAGTTGAGGCCGATTTCGAACTCTTCGCGGACCACGCCGTAGCCGTCGCGGGCGACGTCGAGGAGCTGGGTTTCGAGGGTGTTCCGGTCAGTGATGGTCCGGGGCGTCCGGGCCGGCAGGCCGGTCTCCTTCAGGATGCGGTCGCGGTCGTCCGCGGACAGCGCAGCCAGCAGGACTTTCCCGCTCGACGTCGCATGGAGCGGGGTCAGGCTGCCCACCCAGTCGTACGTGGCGAGCGTGGAGGGGCCCATGGCCTGGTCCACGTTCACGGCGTAGTTGGAGCGCAGGACGGCGAGGTTCACCGTCTCCTTGAATTCCTCCGCCAGGCTTTCAATCACTGGCCGGGCTTCACGCACTAGGCTGAGCCGTCCGGGGATTGAGCTGGCCAGCCTCAGGATGCCGAAGCCCAGCTGGTACTTGCCGCGCTCGCTGTTCTGGTGGACCATTTCCCTGCTTACCAGCGAACCAAGGAGTCGGGAGACGGTGGACTTGTGGATCCCCATCTCCTCGGCGATATCGCTCACGCCCGCGTGGCCGTCTCTGGCCAGGATCTCCAGGACCGCAAGGGCCCGGTCCACTGACTGGACGCCGCCGTGCTGGCCCGCGTCGGCATCGACGTCGGATTCGGGGCCATTCTTCGAAGCCATGATCCATACTCTCAAGTAGTTTCTGCGGCTTGCTTACCCGCCACAAGGCCGCCTGGAGCGACCTCTCGGTTAGTTGCACACTTTCGATCCTATGCCGTGGGGTGGGCGGGAGACGGTATTGCGTTAAGCGCCTGGGCATCGGTGCCGGAACGGCCCTGGTTATCCACGGGATAGCCTTCGATGGCCTGAGCTGACCTAACGCACGCCGTTGCTGTGTGCCATGGCGATCGCCTCGGCGCGGGAGGATGCGCCCACCTTCCGGTAGATGTTCCGGAGATGGAACTTCACGGTGTTCTCGCTGATGTGCAGATTCGCACCGATGGCGCGGTTGCGCTGGCCCGCGGCAAGCAACTGGAGGACCTCGAGTTCGCGCTCGCCGAGCTTCCAGCCGGAGACGTCGGCCAGTTGACGGGCGGGCGGGTCGAGGGGGAGTGAGATGGCGACGTCGGCGCCCCAGCCTGCCATCACGTCCAACGTCATGCTGCCGTCCAGGGCCTCGACGCGCTGGGCGAGGCGGACCATGTTCGGTGCGGCAGGGGAGAGTTCGCCGGGTCCGTCGTCGCGGACGTTGACCAGGAGGTTTTCGCCGTCACAATCCCACTGGGTGCGGATCCGGCGCACCCCGGTTTGGTCCATCATGGCCAGCACCAGCCCGCGGACCAAGGCCCGCGCCGCGTGGGCCACCTCGCCGGGCAGCGCCCTGCCATTAACCGGAGGCTCGATGAACTGGACGTCGATGCCGCTGAAGTTCATCAGCGGTTTCAGGTCCTCGCGGAGGCGCTGGAACGCGGTGGCCACGGGCTCTTCCACAAGTTCGGTGGTGCGGTCGCTGAGCGTGCGCAGTCCCACGAGCGCCCTGGCGGCGACGTCGGTGGCGGACCTCCGCGCGGCGTCGTCGGCCAGCGCGGGCGACCGCAGCGCGGCAAGGAGCGTTTCGAGGGTGGTGGAGTGCTGGTCCACCAGTTCGGCGGTCACCCTGACCCGCTCGGCCGATGCCGCGCGGGATTCGATCAAGTACGACGGCGGCGCGTCCGCCACCTTCTCCCGGATCCGCTCGGCTGCCAGCGCCCACAGGTAGCGGAGCATGCGCCCTGCCGCTTCGCGGTCGGCGGGGCCTGCCATTTCTGCAGGATGCTGCGGATCGGCGAGGACCAGCAGCGCATTGCACGGTGAAGACAAGGCAAGGACCGGACGTGTCTGCCCGCCGAGCACCGCTTCGCCCTGCCACGCATCACCCGGGGCCAGGGCACTTGCACCGGGCTTCGTTGCGCCGGAGAGCGAAGCCCGGATGTGGTCGAGTTCGGCGATGGACACCCGGCTGATGATCGACTCACTGCCGGCTTTCTTCTGCGGCCGGCCCGTGCAGTCCTTGGTGAAGATGACAAGGGCGCTGCATCCCACGTACGGGATGGTGGCCTCCCGCAGCCGCTGCGCGATGCCCGTCAGCGGAGACGTGGATAGTGCGGCAACGGCTTCGAGCAGGGCCAGATCGGGAGATTCCACCTGCCCAGTGTACGGACCGTTCACACGCCTTCCTATCCTTTTGGGTAGTCAAGACCGCCCGACGATGGCGTTGGACCCGCCCAACCGGCGGGCGAGGATGAATAGGCAGCAACTTTCGTGAAGGAGGTACCAGCCCATGAGCGCCATTACAGAAACCGACCCGCCCGCGCCGGCCAATGAGAGTCTGGCCGATATGTCCCGGGCCTTTGGCCGGAACCTGGTTCTGGTCCGGGACGAGATCAGCGAAGTATCCGGACGCATTGATCCGGCCCAGGTGGCGGCACTCGCGACCGAGCTCCGTCTGGCCCGCAGGATCTTCGTCTCCGGTGCCGGTCGCAGCGGGCTGGTCCTGAAGATGGCGGCCATGCGGCTCATGCACCTGGGGCTGGCGGTTCATGTCGTTGGTGAAACGACGACGCCGGCCATCCGCCCCGGCGACCTGTTGCTGGCCGCTTCCGGTTCCGGCACCACCGCCGGCGTCGTCAAGGCGGCGGAAACCGCTGCCGCCCAGGGCGCGCGTGTGGTTGCCTACACCGCCAACACAGGTTCCCCGCTGGCGGCAGGTGCCGCCGCCGTCGTACTTATTCCGGCCGCCCAAAAGACGGACCATGGCTCGGCGGTGTCCCGGCAGTATTCGGGCAGCCTCTTCGAACAGGTGCTGTTCACTACCACGGAAGCCGTGTTCCAAAGCCTTTGGGACGAGGATGCAGCGGCCGCGGAGGAACTCTGGCAGCGCCACGCGAACCTCGAATAAGCCGCACTTGAGCAAGACCGAATTTTCATGGATCACAACCCCAACCAGAAAAGAGACCGCACGTGAAACTGCAAGTCGCCATGGATGTCCTGACCGTCGAAGCCGCCCTTGAGCTGGCAGGCAAGGTTGCCGAGTACGTGGACATCATCGAACTCGGCACTCCGCTGGTGAAAAACGCCGGCCTGTCCGCCGTGACCGCAGTCAAGACCGCCCACCCGGACAAGATCGTTTTCGCTGACCTGAAGACCATGGACGCCGGTGAACTGGAAGCGGAGATCGCCTTTAGCGCCGGTGCGGACCTGGTATCCGTCCTCGGCTGCGCCGACGATTCCACCATTGCCGGGGCGGTCAAGGCAGCGAAGGCCCACAACAAGGGCATCGTTGTTGACCTGATCGGCGTTGCGGACAAAGTGACCCGCGCCAAGGAAGCGCGTGCCCTGGGTGCCAAGTTCATCGAGTTCCACGCCGGCCTCGACGAGCAAGCCAAACCGGGCTATAACCTGGCCAGGCTGCTCAGCGCCGGCGAGGAAGCCCGCGTGCCGTTCTCCGTGGCCGGCGGCGTGAATCTCTCCACCATCGAAGCCGTGCAGCGTGCCGGTGCGGACGTCGCCGTCGTGGGCGGTTCCATCTACAGCGCGGACGATCCGGCCCTCGCCGCCAAGCAGCTGCGGGCGGCAATCATCTAGCAAGCCGTCGCTGGTGCGGCAGATGATGCGGCGCACCGACTTAGCCGCAGACGGCGTCGGCCGCTATCGCTGGCCTCGCCAGTGTTCGGTGCGCCTACCTGCACGTCAGAGCGGCATAATTCGAGTAGTGCGGGCCGTTCCGTCAGGGCCGCCGCCGTGCCACACTTGGTGGACTATCGATTGACTGGGGGGATCCACGTCAGGAGATTGATATGCGATCATCGATGTCCGCCCTGTGCTCGTGCCGCAGATGGGCGGTGAGCCACCCATGTTGATCGGCTGGGCCTACCTCATGGCGGGCATCATAACCATCGACGCCCTCCTCCTCGGATTGTTGTTGTTCAACATCAGATGGCCAAAGCGCTGGAAGAAAAACGGCTAGGTCCAGGCGCCCCAACGCGTGACCTGATCTCGGGGCGTGCATTCACGGCAGCCGTCGCTGCGGACCTCGCTGCGGACCGCCGATATGCGGCCGCTGGTCAGAGCACCTTGCGGATGGTTTCTTCGAAGCTCGTGACGTGGTGCAGGGCCAGCTCCCCTGCCTTGTCGGCGTCTCCCGCGGCCACGGCCTTGAGCAGCTCGACGTGCTCGGTGATGTGGCCGCTCACCGACGGCACCTTGTCCAGGACCAGGCACCAGATGCGGGTGGCCAGGTTGTCGTAGCGGATCAAGGTGTCTTCCAGGTGGGGGTTGGCTGCTGCCTTGTAGATCAGCCGGTGCACGGTCAGGTCGTAGCGCATGAGGTCGCGGGACTCTCCGGGGTTGGGATCCAGCTGCGCGATGGTCTCGGCGACGTGCAGCAGTTCGCGGCGCATGGCGGCGCTTGCCCTCGTGGCCGCGCTACGCGCCGCAAGCGGCTCCAGCAGCTCCCGGACCTCCGAGACGTCAGCCAGTTCGGTAAAATCCACGTTGGTCGCGAAGGTTCCCCGTCGCGGGTAGGAAACCACCAGGTGGTCCACCTCCAGCCGCTTGATCGCTTCGCGCACGGGGGTGCGGCCAAACCCCAGCTCGGCCGCCAGCTGACCGTCATTGATGGGTTCGCCCGGTCTGATCTCCAGCATGATCAGCTTGTCGCGCAGCTGCCGGTAGGCGGCCTCCGCCTGGGACAGTACCTCGTCCTCGGCGGGTGGCAGGGCAGGAAGTGCATTCAAGGTGCCGCTCCGTTCATCACTACTAAAGTTCCTGGCCACTCATCGTCATGGGGTTGCAACCGGAAGCTCGATGCCAGTTTGCTTCCTGCTATTGACTCCCTTGTGATCCCAATCATACCATTGACCTCACACTGATATATCAGTCATAGCAATAGTGGTATTTCAAAGGAGCATCCGTGGTTGAGCAGTTGAACGAGCGACTTTCCGTAGTCGATCCCGAGGTCCAGCAGGCGATTGCCAATGAGCTGGGCCGCCAGCAGTCCACCTTGGAAATGATCGCATCGGAGAATTTCGCCCCCTCCGCAGTCATGGAGGCACAGGGCTCGGTGCTGACCAATAAGTACGCCGAGGGCTACCCGGGCAAGCGCTACTACGGCGGCTGCGAGCACGTGGACGTGATCGAGCAGCTCGCCATCGACCGCGTGAAGGCCCTCTTCGGTGCCGAGTTCGCCAACGTCCAGCCGCACTCCGGCGCACAAGCCAACGCAGCGGCCATGTTCGCCCTCCTGGAACCGGGCGACACCATCATGGGACTGGCCTTGGCGCACGGCGGCCACCTCACCCACGGCATGCGCATCAACTTCTCCGGCAAGCTGTACAACGTGGTCCCGTACCACGTCAGCGAGGACAGCCACCTGGTGGACATGGCGGAGGTGGAGGCCCTGGCGCTGGAGCACCGTCCGAAACTGATTGTTGCCGGCTGGTCGGCGTACTCCCGCCAGTTGGACTTCGCCGAGTTCCGCCGCATCGCCGACTTCGTGGGCGCCTACCTGATGGTGGACATGGCCCACTTCGCGGGCCTGGTGGCAGCAGGACTGCATCCCAACCCGGTGCCGTACGCCGACGTGGTCACCACCACCACACACAAAACCCTCGGCGGTCCCCGCGGCGGCGTGATCCTGGCCAAGGAGGAATACGCCCGCAAGATCAACAGCGCCGTGTTCCCTGGCCAGCAGGGCGGCCCGCTGGAGCACGTCATCGCCGCCAAGGCCGTGGCCTTCAGGCTGGCGGGCACCCCGGAATTCAAGGAGCGCCAGAAACGCGTCCTGCAGGGATCCAAGCTGCTTGCTGAGCGTCTGCTCCGCGATGACGTGGCGGCCGCCGGGATCTCCGTGGTCAACGGCGGCACAGACGTGCACCTGGTCCTGGTGGACCTCCGGAACTCTGAACTCGACGGGCAGCAGGCCGAAGACGCCTTGCACCGGATCGGCATCACGGTCAACCGGAACGCAGTGCCGTTCGACCCCCGGCCGCCAATGGTTTCCTCCGGCCTCAGGATCGGAACGCCGGCCCTTGCCACCCGTGGCTTCGGTGCCGTGGAATTCGCTGAAGTTGCGGACATCATCGCCACGGCGCTCATCGCCTCCGCGGGTGCTGGCACTAACGCCGCCGCCGAAACCGCTGGTGGCTCGCTCAACGAGGACACCGCCGTCGAACTCCGCGCCCGTGTGAGCGCCCTCGCCGAACAATTCCCCCTTTACCCGCATCTTTCCCAGGACCTCAGCGGCGACGACATTGCCGCCTTCGATACAGCAATGATTGGAGCAGCACAGTGAGCGCGGACCAGCTTCCGGAGCACCCGGATTTCCTGTGGCGGAACCCCGAGCCCAAGTCTTCCTATGACGCCGTGATTGTTGGCGGCGGCGGGCACGGCCTCGCCACGGCCTACTTCCTGGCCAAGAACCATGGGATGACCAATATCGCCATCCTGGAAAAGGGCTGGCTGGCGGGCGGGAACATGGCCCGGAACACCACCATCATCCGTTCCAACTACCTCTGGGACGAGAGCGCGGCCATCTACGAGCACGCCCTGAAGCTGTGGGAAATCCTGCCCGAGGAGCTCGAGTACGACTTCCTGTTCAGCCAGCGCGGCGTCATGAACCTCGCCCACACCCTGGGCGATGTCCGCGAGAGCATCCGCCGCGTGGGAGCCAACAAGCTCAACGGCGTGGACGCGGAATGGCTGGAGCCGGACCAGGTCAAGGAACTTTGCCCCATCCTGAACATCAGCGACAACATCCGCTACCCGGTCATGGGCGCCACCTACCAGCCGCGTGCGGGCATCGCCAAGCACGACCACGTGGCCTGGGCCTTCGCCCGCAAGTGCGACGAGCTCGGCGTGGACATCATCCAGAACTGCGAAGTCACAGGCTTCGTGAAGGACGGCAACCGCGTGGTGGGCGTCAAGACCAACCGCGGCACCATCAACACCGAAAAGGTGGGGCTCGCAGCCGCCGGACACAGCTCGGTCCTGGCGGAAATGGCCGGCTTCCGGCTCCCCATCCAGTCCCACCCGCTCCAGGCCCTGGTGTCCGAACTGCACGAGCCGGTCCACCCCACCGTGGTGATGTCCAACCACGTGCACGTCTATGTCTCCCAGGCGCACAAGGGCGAACTGGTGATGGGCGCCGGCGTGGACTCCTACAACGGCTACGGCCAGCGCGGCTCCTTCCACGTGATCGAGAACCAGATGGCCGCCGCCGTGGAACTCTTTCCCATCTTCGCCCGGGCGCACGTGCTCCGGACCTGGGGCGGGATCGTGGACACCACGCTGGATGCCTCGCCGATCGTGGGCACGACCCCGGTGGAGAACATGTTCGTGAACTGCGGCTGGGGCACCGGCGGCTTCAAGGCCACCCCGGCTGCCGGACTCACGTTCGCCCACACCATCGCCACGGGCACCCCGCACAAGCTGAACAAGCCGTTTGCGCTGGAACGCTTTGAAACCGGGGCCCTGATCGACGAACACGGCGCCGCCGCCGTGGCCCACTAGCGGCCGTCAGCGACCCTGCACTCATAGAAAGAAGACGCACATGCTGCTTATCTCATGCCCCAACTGCGGCTCGCGCGACGAGACCGAGTTCCACTATGGCGGCCAGGCCCACGTGGCCTACCCGGAGAACCCGAACGAGCTGACCGACCGCGAATGGGCCGAGTTCCTGTTCTACCGCGACAACACCAAAGGCACATTCGCCGAACGCTGGCTCCACAGCACCGGCTGCCGCCAGTGGTTCAACATGCTCCGCGACACGGTCACGTACGACATCCAGGCCGTCTACCCGATGGGCGCCCCCCGTCCGGGAGCTGCCTCGGTAACCGCGGCCGCGAACGCCCCGGACTCAGGCACTGCCAGCACCGCCGCTGACAGCACCACCACCGGCACGTCCGGCCCGAGCACCTCCGCAACCAGCATTTCTCCAACCAGCACCGCCTCCAGCACCACCGCCCCGGAAGGAGCAACCAAGTGACTTCCCAGAACGCCCGCCTCGCCGCCGGCGGACGCATCGACCGCAGCATTTCGTGGCGTTTCACCGTGGACGGCGAGGAATTCACGGGCCACCCCGGCGACACGCTCGCTTCGGCCCTGCTCGCCAACGGCCGGATCGCTGCCGGCAACTCGCTTTACGAGGACCGGCCCCGCGGCATCATGTCCGCAGGTGTGGAGGAATCCAACGCGCTGGTCCGGGTGGAGGCACGGTTCCCGGGCCACGTGGCCGAGTCCATGCTCCCCGCCACCACCGTCACCCTGGTGGACGGCCTGAAGGCGGACCTGCTCAATGGCCTGGGCCGCCTGGACCCGGAAGATGACCGCGCCGAGTATGACAAGAAGTTCGTGCACACCGACGTCCTGGTGATCGGCGGTGGCCCCGCCGGCCTGGCCGCCGCCCGCGAAGCCGTCCGAACCGGCGCCCGCGTGATGCTGCTGGATGACCAGCCCGAACTGGGCGGCACGCTCCTGTCCGGCTCCACCGCCCCCGACCTGGCGGAGACCATTGAAGGCAAGCCTGCCCTGGAGTGGGTCGCGGACGTGGAGGCCGAACTCGTTTCCGCGGCCGAATGCACCGTGCTGAACCGCACCACCGCCTTCGGCGCCTACGATGCCAACTACGTCGTCGCGGTCCAGAACCGCACGGACCACCTGTCCAGCCCGGCCGCGCCCGGTGTCTCCCGCCAGCGTATCTGGCACATCCGTGCTACCCAGGTGGTGCTTGCCCCCGGTGCCCACGAACGGCCGCTGGTGTTCGAGAACAACGACCGCCCGGGCATCATGCTGGCTTCGGCAGTCCGCACCTACCTCAACCGCTACGCTGTTGCCGCCGGCCAGCGCGTTCTCATCAGCACCACCAACGACAGCGCATACGCCCTGGCCCGGGACCTCCGCGCCGCCGGCGTCAAGGTGGCCGCCGTCGTGGACGCCCGCCCCCGCCTCTCTGAGGTGGCTGCCGCCGCCGTCGAATCCGGCACCCGGGTGCTGATCGGCAGCGCGGTGGCGAACACCGCCGCTGCCGGGTCCGGCGACGGGACATCCGGCGACGGCCGGCTGACCAGCGTCACCGTCCGCAGCATCAACGACGACGGCGAGCTCACCTCCGGCGTCGAAGAGATCGCCTGCGACCTGCTGGCCGTCTCCGGCGGCTGGAGCCCGCTGGTGCACTTGCACTCCCAGCGCCAGGGCAAGCTGCGCTGGGACGATGAGCTCGCCGCTTTCGTGCCGGGCACCGTGGTCCCGAACCAGCAGACCATCGGCTCGGGCCGCGGCAGCTTCGACCTCGGGGACTGCCTGGCCGAGGGCATCTCCGCCGGGGCCGCGGCGGCCATCGCCGCAGGATTCGCCTCGGAAACCAAACCGTCACTCCTTGGCGAGCCCAAGGCCTCCGCCGTCACGCGCCAGCTGTGGCTGGTCCCGGGCCAGCAGGGCACGCCGGATGACTGGCACCACCACTTCGTGGACTTCCAGCGCGACCAGTCCGTGGCTGACGTGCTGCGGTCCACCGGAGCCGGCATGCGCTCCGTGGAGCACATCAAGCGCTACACCTCCATCAGCACCGCCAACGACCAGGGCAAAACCTCCGGCGTCAACGCGATCGGCGTCATCGCCGCCGCGCTCCGTTCGGCAGGCGAAGCGTCCCGCGGCATCGGCGACATCGGCACCACCACGTACCGGGCACCGTTCACCCCGGTGGCGTTTGCCGCCCTCGCCGGACGCCAGCGCGGCGAACTGTTCGACCCCGCCCGCGTCACCTCGATTCACCCGTGGCACGTTGCCAAGGGCGCATTGTTCGAAGATGTGGGGCAGTGGAAGCGCCCCTGGTACTACCCGCAGGACGGGGAGGACATGGATACCGCCGTGCTGCGCGAATGCGCCGCCGTCCGCGAGTCCGTGGGTTTCATGGACGCCACCACGCTGGGCAAGATCGAAATCCGCGGCAAGGACGCCGGTGAGTTCCTCAACCGGATCTACACCAACGCGTTCAAGAAACTCGCCCCGGGATCCGCCCGCTACGGCGTGATGTGCATGGCCGACGGCATGATTTTCGACGACGGCGTGACCCTGCGCCTGGACGAGGACCGGTTCTTCATGACCACCACCACCGGCGGCGCTGCCAAGGTGCTGGACTGGCTGGAGGAATGGCTGCAGACCGAATGGCCTGAGCTGGACGTCCACTGCACCTCGGTGACGGAGCAGTGGTCCACCATTGCGGTTGTCGGGCCCAAATCCCGTGCGGTGCTGGCCAAGGTCGCCCCGCAACTGGCCGCCGGCGGCGGGCTGGAGGCGGAAGCCTTCCCGTTCATGACGTTCCGCGAAACCACCCTCGCCTCCGGCGTGCAGGCCCGGATCTGCCGGATCTCGTTCTCCGGCGAACTGGCCTACGAAATCAACGTGCCGTCCTGGTATGGGCTGAACACCTGGGAAGCCGTCGCAACCGCCGGGGCCGAATTCAACATCACCCCGTACGGCACCGAAACCATGCACGTGCTCCGCGCCGAAAAAGGCTACCCGATCGTGGGCCAGGACACCGACGGCACCGTCACCCCGCAGGACGCGGGAATGGGGTGGGTGGTCTCCAAAGCCAAGGAATTCATCGGCAAGCGCTCTTACGCCCGGACCGACGCCAGCCGCGAGGACCGCAAGCACCTGGTCAGCGTCCTTCCCGTGGACGGCACGCTGCGCCTGCCCGAAGGAACCCAGCTCGTGGAAAAGGGCATCACCACCAACCCCGCCTACGGTCCGGTCCCCATGCAGGGCTTCGTGACCTCGAGCTACCACAGCGCCGCCCTGGGCCGCTCGTTCGGGCTGGCACTGATCAAGAACGGCCGCAACCGCATCGGCGAGACCCTCGTGGCCGCAGCCGGAGACCAGCTCGTTGATGTCGTCATCGCAGAAACCGTACTTTTTGACCCCGAAGGGACCCGCAAAGATGGCTAACACAGCAGCACTCGAAGGCATCAATGGACTCCGGGACATCCGCCGAAGCCCCGCCTCCCACCTGGCCGCCGCCCTGGAAGCTGGCTCCGTCGAGGGAACCATAGTCCTCAAAGAGGGCCCGTTCCAGACCATGGCGGGGATCCGCGTGGACCCCCGCTCCGAGCAGGGCGCACGGATCGCATCCGTTGCAGGCGGCCTGCCGGCGCGGTGCGGCGAAGTGGGCGGCTCGGGCAGCGTCAGCGTCCTCTGGCTCGGACCGGCCGAGTTCCTGGTGGTGGCACCTGAGGAAGCCCACGACTCCCTGGGCGGCGACCTGATCGGCGCCCTCACGGCGGCCCTGGGCGACGCCCCGGGCCAGGTGGTGGACCTCTCCGCCAACCGCACCACGTTCGAGCTCTCCGGCCCGCGCGCCCGCGCCGTCCTGGAGAAGGGCTGCGCCGTGGACCTGCACCCCCGCAGCATCACCCCGGGAACAGCCCTGAGCACCGAAGTGGGCAACATCCCCGTGGTCCTGCACAAGAGCGGCGAGGACAGCTTCCGGCTGTTCCCGCGGGCTTCGTTCGCGGACTTCCTGGGCCGCTGGCTCCTGGACGCCATGAGGGAATACGCCTCCCCCGAGGTGCCCTGATGGCGCTGAGCGCCCTGGACCTCTTCTCCGTTGGCATCGGGCCCTCGTCCTCACACACGGTCGGCCCGATGCGGGCGGCGAAACTGTTCGCCGACGGGCTCAAAAGTGACGGCCACCTGAGCGCCACCGTGCGGGTCCAGGCCGAACTGTTCGGATCGCTCGGCGCCACCGGCAGGGGCCACGGCTCCGACAAAGCCGTGGTGCTCGGGCTCCAGGGCCTGGACCCGGAAACGGTGGACACCTCCACCGCGGACGACCAGGCCGCCGCCGCCGCGCTCGACGCCGAACTCCGGATCGGCGGGGACCACCGGGTGGACTTCAACTGGGACGAGGACGTGGTGCTGCACCGCCGCAAATCCCTGCCCGCCCACCCCAACGGCATGACCTTCCGCGCGCTGGACCACAAGGGCGCCGTCCTCAGCGAACGGAGCTTCTATTCCATTGGTGGCGGCTTCGTGGTTGACGGGGACGCCGACGCCGGAGACAAAGTAGTGGCGGACGACACCATCCTGGCGTACCCCTTCACCACGGCCGACGAACTCCTCGCGATCTGCAAGCGCGAAGGCATGTCCATCTCCGAGGTCATGCTCGCCAACGAACTCACCTGGCGCAGCGAAGCGGAGCTCCGCGAGGAGCTGCTGAAACTCTGGGCCGTCATGCGCGAATGCGTGGACAACGGCTGCGCCGCGGAAGGGATCCTTCCCGGCGGGCTGAACGTCCGGCGCCGCGCGCCGTCGTTATTCAAAACCCTGACCGCGGACACCGGCATGACCGATCCGCTCCGGGCCATGGAATGGGTGAACCTCTTTGCCTTGGCCGTCAACGAGGAAAACGCTGCCGGCGGGCGGATCGTCACCGCCCCGACGAATGGTGCGGCCGGGATTGTGCCGGCGGTGCTGCACTACTACGCCAAGTTTGTTCCAGGGGCCGACGACGACGGTGTGGTCCGCTTCCTGCTGGCCGCGGCCGCCGTCGGAATCCTGTTCAAGATCAACGCCTCCATCTCCGGTGCGGAAGTGGGCTGCCAGGGCGAAGTGGGTTCGGCCTGCTCCATGGCCGCGGCCGGGCTTTGCGAAGTCCTGGGAGGCACCCCCGAACAGGTGGAGAACGCCGCCGAAGTGGGCATCGAACACAACCTCGGGCTGACCTGCGATCCCGTGGGCGGCCTGGTCCAGATCCCGTGCATCGAACGCAACGCCATCGCGAGCGTCAAGGCCATCAACGCGGCCCGTCTCGCCCTGCACGGGGACGGCAGCCACAAGGTGTCCCTGGATAAAGCCATCAAAACCATGCGCGAGACAGGAGCGGACATGAAGACCAAATACAAGGAAACGTCCCGAGGGGGCCTCGCCGTGAATGTGATCGAGTGCTGAGCGGCTGAAGGCACTCTTCGATATCATGGCGTTTCCACCGTAGGCCACCAAAGCGACGGGCATTTCCGATGTCAACGATCCCGCCAGAACGTACCCAGCCGCCCGAGGGTCCGGAAGGGAACGCCTTGGAAGAACGCGCCTCACAGGAGAGCGACCGGTCCCTGTTGGTCCGCCGGCTCCGGACCGCCGGCTGCGTCTATGCGGAGGACGAGGCCCGTCTGCTTGCCTCCGCTGCGCTCTCGCCGGCCGAGCTAACGTCAATGGTGGAGCGCCGGATTGCCGGGCTGCCACTTGAGCACGTGCTCGGATGGGCTGAGTTCTGCGGGCTGCGCATAGCCGTGGACCCCGGCGTTTTTGTGCCGCGGGCCCGCACAGGGCTTTTGGTCCGCCAAGCGGTCGCGTTACTCAACGGGGCCGGCGAGCCCGACGACGCCGTGCGCCCACCCGCCGTCGTCGTGGATCTCTGCTGTGGATCGGGCGCGGTTGGAGCCGCCATCGCGGCGAGCGTGCACGCAGTGGTGGTGCACGCCTCCGATGTGGAACCCGCGGCCGCGCGTTGCGCCCGCAGGAACATCGAGCCCCGGGGAGGGCACGTCCATGAAGGCGATCTTTACGGGCCGCTCCCGGGAACGTTGCGCGGGCGGGTTGACATCCTCGCCGTCAACGCGCCCTACGTTCCCACCGGCTCGATTCGAACCATGCCTCCGGAAGCCCGGCTTCATGAACCAAGGATCTGCCTGGACGGCGGGTACGACGGCCTGGACGTCCAGCGGAGGGTGATTGCCGGCGCTCCGGAATGGCTGGCCCGCCAGGGCCACCTGCTCATCGAGACCAGCAGGGAGCAGGCGGACCAGACACTGCGGCTGATGGCAACCGCGGGCCTGCGGGCAACGGTGGCCAACGACCCGGAACTGGATGCCACGGTGGCAATCGGGACACTGTAGGTTCGGAAGACCCTGTTCAGAACCTGGCAGCGGTGGTCTCCCTGGCCGTTCGGGGCGACCGTGCCAGCAGCGAGGTGTAGAAGCGGACATAATCCCGCACCATGCGCTGGGAGCTGAAACGCTGCTCCGCGTCCCTTCGGGACGCTGATCGGTCCAGGCCTTCACAGCTCTGCAGCGCCCTGGCAAGCCCCGTCACCGTGTCCGCCAGGAAACCCGTTTCGCCGTCCCGGATGATCTCCGGGGCTGAACCCCGCCGGGTGGCCACTACCGGAGTGCCCGTCGCCAGCGACTCGATCATCACCATCCCGAACGGCTCCGACCACTGGATTGGATTCAGCAGGGCCACGGACTCGCCGAGCAGCTGATATTTCTCGGCCGCGGCAAGTTCGCCGAGATATTCGACGTCGGGTCCCAACAGCGGTTCGATGACGTCGTGGAAATAGTCCTCTTCGAAGGGTTCGCGCATCTTGGCGCCGATCCGCAGCGGAATCCCGGCCTCCCGAGCCACCATGATGGCCTGCAACAGCCCCTTGTTCGGGTGCATGCGGCCCAGGAAGCAGGCTCCGCCCCGGTGGGCAGGGCTGTAGCGGACGTCCCGGACGTCAATGCCGTGATGGATCACGGCGTCAATCTTGATATTGCGGGCGGTGGACGCCTGGTGCTCCGAGATAGCCACCAGTGATGTCCCCGGCCGCATCGCCCCGTAAATCCGGGTGAGTTCCTCATCGAAGGGCCCGTGCAGGGTTGTGGCGCGCGGGATGTTCGGGGGCAACCGGAGAGCGAGCGGGCCCAGGATGGTGTGGTCATGCACAACGTCCACGTCAACCATTGCATCGTAGGCCCGGAGGACGTGCAGGATCTCCTGCCGTCCGGAGTCCATGGTCGTGGCCGTGGATGGCTCCATCCGGGAAACCCTCGGGACCGGGCAGGTGCTGTCGCTGGAAGCCGCGAGCACAACATCGTGCCCTGCTTCCACCAGCCCCGTGGCGAGGGTGTGAACCACGGACTCGGTACCGCCGTAGCTCGGCGGGGGAACGGGGATCCAGGGTGGTGCCACCAGGCCTATGCGCATTTTGTCCTCCTACATCTGCCGCCTTAACGGCTCGTCTCTTCGTGGACCCGGATCAGGTCCGCCAAAGGTTCCTCTGTACCTAAGTGCAGTTCGATGGATGGCGGGAGCCCCGTCAGTTTGGGGGTGTTGTCCGTCACTTCGATGGTCAGCCGCGTTCCGGCGAGGGGCACCTGGTCCTTGCGCAGGTAGCCGAAACCTTCCGGGAAAGCGGGGCTGAGCCACAGGCCGCCAGTTGAAACGTAGGGATCGAACCGCAACATGGTCCGGATGAGATGAATGGGCGTCGCAGAGGCCCATGCCTGTGGCGAGCACGACGTCGGGTAGGGCACCGGGGCCCTCCCCGGCTGGCGGTCGAAACCGCAGAAGAGTTCCGGTAGCCTGCCGCCGAATGCCGCCGCGGCGTCGAGGACGGCCATCGACAGCTGCTGAGCCTCTTCGATGAAGCCATACCGCATCATTCCGGCCGCGATCAGGGCGTTATCGTGCGGCCAGACGGAGCCGTTGTGATAGCTCACGGGGTTGAACGCGCCCATTGTGGTTGCCAGCGTGCGGACACCCCAGCCCGAGAACATGTCCGGCGCCATGAGCCGTCGCACCACCAGCGGAGCCTTGTCGTCGTCGACAATTCCCGACCACAGGCAGTGCCCCATATTGGAGGCGCACGCGTCAACGGGACGCTTGTCCCCATCCAGCGCAATGGCAAAAAACCCCTGCTCCGGCAACCAGAATTTCCGGTTGAACTCCTCCTTCAGCTCCGCCGCACGGTCACCCCATGATGCGGCCAAGGCGGAGTCGCCCGCCTCCAAGGCCAGCAGCGCGCGGGAAACGTAGGCGCTGTAGACATACCCTTGAACCTCACAGAGGGCAATCGGCGTCTCGGCCAGGGTTCCGTCAGCAAAATTGATCCCGTCGTAGGAGTCCTTCCAGCCCTGGTTGATGAGTCCGTGCTTGGTGGCCCGCTGGTACTCCACAAACCCGTCGCCGTCGCGGTCGCCGTAGTTGGTGATCCAGTCCAGGGCGCGGTCCGCGTTCGGAATCAGGGCATGCACCGCTGCGGGCTCCAGGCCCCAGCGGCTGATTTCGCCGAGCAGCCGGACAAATAGGGGCGTGGCATCCGCCGTGCCGTAGTAGGTCTTGTCCCCGCCCAGGGCAAGGGAGGCGCTCGAGCCAAGCCGCACCTCATGGAGGATCCGGCCCGGTTCTTCCTCGGTGAGCGGATTGATCTTTTCACCCTGATGCTCCGCGAGGGTCTGCAGGGTTCCCAAGGCAATGGCGGGGTCGACAGGGAGGGCCATAAGCGAGGTCAGGATCGAATCGCGCCCAAACAGGGCCATGAACCAGGGGGCGCCGGCGGCGACGACGCTGCGGTCGGGATGGTCCGGATCGGAGATCCGCAGCGAGCCGAGGTCGCGCTGGCTTTGCCGGAGGATCCCCTCCATGACTGGATTGTCCATGGTGATCACCGGCGACATTGCCCCCCAGATCCGGTGCCGCCGGGCGGGTTCCGATTCGTGCTGGGGCGCGCTCGCGGAGAACTTCCCCTGTGGTTCGGTTCCGTCCGTGCTGGGAGTGACCACAATGGTGGCGGTCCAGGACCCTTTAGCGGGCACCGTCACCCTATACAGGAGTCCGTGGCGGTTGATTTCCGCGCCCGGCGCCCATACGACGAGTCCAAGGATTCTCTTATTGTGGCGGCCGCTGATGACCAACCCGTCGCCCTCAACGCGGTGGTACGGCCGCTGGTGACGGGTCTTACGCGCCGCCTTGACCTCGAAGAGGTCCGCAAAGTCCGACTCCACCGCCAGTTTGACGGTGCAGGAGATGGGGTTGAGGGAGAAGTTCTGGATCGTCACCACTTCCCGGATCCCATCGCCCACCTGCCGGTCGCGCTCTATCAGCAGCGGCCGGTCCGCGGCTCCGTCAGGCTGCGCGGTGCGGCCGGTATAGATGGCGCGGTACGGCTCCGGCGTTATTGCCGAGAGCACCTCCACCGCGTGGTTGTTCACCAACAGGTTCCAGCGCGAAAGAATCCGGGTGTCCTGGTAGAAGACGCCTTGGGCCAGTCCGGGATCCAGGTCGCCGTTGCCGGCCGAGATGCAGAACGATGATCCCTCGATGGTGGTCACGGCATTGGATCCGGCCGTCCCCGCGGTGTCCATGTTCCAGCCGCTCATGGCCGCAGCCTGTCAATCAGCGGCGTTGAAAGCGTGCGGGAAAATCCGTAGGGAAGCGGGGCGCAGCGTGAAAAGCCCATGAATGCACTCCGGGGTGAGGATCCAATGGCTGACTGCTTAGCCACCCACAGTCTAGATTTCGGCGTGACTCGGGGCAAGGACTTTGTCGGGAGAGGGAAGGGACGCGCCCGCGCATGCCCCCCGCAAGCGCAAAACAGGGCCGTCTCCGCCCTGGCATGCTCATGCCAGGCGCGAAGACGGCCCTGTCGGCGGGCCCTGTCAGAGAAGGCCGCTGCCTTCCGCGGGAGGTTTTACTCGGCTGCCCTGTCGGGGTTGGTGTTCGTTGCGGCTCCCGCGGGAGTGGCCCCGCCCTCATCGGACCAGTCCTGGCCCGTGGCATCGCTGAGGGCAGGATCGCTTGCCACATCCGAGGTGCCGAGGTTGATGGTCTCGGGATGCGCGCTGTGGGAAGGGACATAATCCCCGGCGGGCAGGGTGCTCCCGGTGCCGGGGCCCGCCTTCTCTGCCGAGTCCGGGCCGGTCGCTGCGCTGGTGTCCCGGTGCATCGCGGAACTGAGGATGGTCCCCGCGCGCCGGGCAGCTTCAGTCAACTGGTCGGTCACCTCGGGCGCCTTTTCCTTGACAGCCTCGGTGGCCGCAGCCACTTTGTCCTGAACGGGCTTGCTGTCCCAGATGCCCGCTGCCCTGGCCTTGAGCTTCTCGTAAGCGGCACGTCCTGAACGGGATCCAAGGACAAAGCCTGCTGCCAATCCGGTTCCAAAAAGAAGTCTTGCTTTCATGATGTACTCCGTCTCCGTGAGAAGGTTCCGTACCCGGCCCCGCCGGCTGATCCGGTCAGGGGATCGATAGAAAATTCGGGGCAGTAGATAGAAAACCGGCCCCAGGAATATTCCCGGGGCCGGTTTTCAGGCCAGACTCCGCTTTAGCGGGCTGAGCGCCTGGTGATCATGCCGTAAATAAGCAGGACGATGATCGCACCGCCGATGGCAAGAAGCCACGTCGACAGCGAGAAGAACTCGTTGATTCCCACGCCGAAGAGCGCGCCGCCAATCCAACCACCGAGAATAGCGCCGACAACACCGAGCAGCAGCGTGATGAAAATGCCGCCGCCCTGACGGCCGGGGAGGATTGCCTTAGCGATTGCTCCGGCGATAAGGCCCAGAATCAGAAATGCGAAAAAACCCATTTTATCGTTCCTTCTTCTTTCATTGAGGAGGTGACCGGATCCCGGTCACGCTTCATCCTTCTCCCTAATACTAATCATGCTTATTATTATTTGGCCAGTCCGGCGGCTTGCGAGTCTTCCCCGCCCTCCCGGTTTCAGTGGCCCTGAACATCAGAGTCCACGCCGGAATCAGCGCCCCCATCCAGCGTGGCGATTGCCGCGTTGTCCCCGGCGTCCAAGGTGAAACTGAAGACATCCAGGTTTTCTTTCATGCGTTGCGGATTGCCGGTCTTGGGGATAGCCACAAGCCCCTGCTCGATGTGCCAGCGCAACACAATTTGCCCGGGGGTTCTCTGGTGCTTTTGGGCGATTCTTCCCAGCACGGGGGCGTTCAGCAGCTCCCCGCCCGCGCCGAGCGGGCTGTACGATTCGGTGACAATCCCGTGCCGTTTGTTGTAAGCGTGGTCCACAATCCTGGTGACCGCAGGATTGAGCTGAATCTGGTTGACGGCGGGCGGCACATTGCAGGCCGCGAGCAGCTGTTCCAGGTGTGCCGGCTTGAAATTTGACACTCCAATAGAGCGAGCCTTGCCGGCCGCCTGAAGTTTCTCAAAAGTTTTCCAAGTGGAGATGAATTCTCCGCGCCGGGGCAGCGGCCAGTGGATCAGGAGAAGGTCCACGTAATCCACTCCGAGCCGCTTCAGCGAACCGTCCAGACCAGCCACGGCCCGGTCGTGCCCCTGGAATTCGCCGTCTAACTTGGTGGTAATGAAGAGTTCGGCGCGGTCCGCGCCGCTGGCCCGGATTCCCTGACCCACGCCCCGTTCATTGCCATATTTAACCGCGGTGTCGAAATGGCGGTACCCGGCATCCACCGCGTGCACCACAGCCTCGGACACCTGCTGATCGTTGAGCGGCCAGGTGCCTAATCCGATCTGCGGAATCCGGTGGCCGTCATTGAGCTCAATCAATGGTGAAAGTGCCATTCCAGAAGTCTTGCTTATGGGCGTCCGTTTGCCCAGACCCTCATGAGGCCGGCCGCCGAACCCAGTCCACGAGTCTGTCACTGAGGTCCATAAAGCCGGCATCCACCTCCCGAAGCTCAGGATGGGTGTCATACCAGCCCACGATCTCCCGGGCACCCTCCGCGAAGGGTACCGCTGCCCGGAAGGACGGCACCAGCGACTTGATCTTGGAGTTATCGAACACCACCGAATGGGCCCTGTCACCAAGTAGCCACGGGCCCCGCTCGGCGTCGTGGGCTGCGATGGTCTCCGAGGAAACGTGCACCAGATCCGGTTCCGGCACTCCCGCTGCGCGCGCGAAAAGGCGGTACACCTGGTCCCAGGGCAGGAACTCGTCCGAGGTGATGGTGTAGCTTTCGCCCACTGCCTGCGGCCTGCTCAGCAGGCCCACGAAGGCCGTGGCGAAGTCACGGCTGTGGGTTAGGGTCCACAGCGATGTCCCGTCCCCGTGCACCACTACGGGCAGCCCCTCCCGCATCCGGTGGATGTCGGTCCAGCCGCCCAGCAGGGCGATCTTGGTGTGGTCATAGGTGTGCGATGGCCGCACCACAGTGACCGGAAAACCGTCGTCGCGGTAGGCCCGCATGAGCAGCTCTTCGCAGGCAATCTTGTCCCGCGAGTACTGCCAGAATGGATTGCGCAACGGCGTGGATTCCAGGATCGGCAGCCTGGCGGGCGGTTTCTGGTATGCCGAGGCCGAACTGATAAACACGTACTGCCCCGTCCTTCCGCTGAACTGCTTGATCGCGGCCGCGGCATGATCCGCGGTGAAGGTAATGAAGTCCGCGACCGCGTCGAATTGCCGTCCGCGCAGCGCCTCCCGGACAGCGCCGGCGTCGCGGACGTCCGCGTGCACCACTTCCGCACCTTCCGGTGCGGAACGGTTCGCGGATTTCCCGCGGTTGAGGATGGTGAGATTGTGGCCCAGGGCGACGGCGCGCTCCGCCGCCGCCGCGCTGATCACCCCGGTTCCGCCGATGAAAAGGATGTCCGACCCCGCCGCGACCTTGTTGGCGGGGCTCACCAGGCGTAGTCTTCCGGGGCGGTCCGGTGGCCCGGAAAGATGGCATCCAGACGCTTGAGCGCGTCATCGTCAAGGGCCACGTCCAGGGACCGGATGGCGGCGTCGAGCTGGTCCTGCGTCCGTGGCCCCACGATCGGCGCGGTCACGGCCGGCTGATGCAGGAGCCAAGCCAGGGCGAGATCGCCGGGCTCGTGGCCCAGCTCGTCCGCCAGGTCCTCGTACTGCCGGATCTGATCCTGATGCGTCTTCAGTGTCTCCAAAGCGCGCCCCCCGGCGCGGCGGACGCCCTCGCGCTCCTTTTTCAGCACGCCGCCGAGCAGGCCGCCGTGAAGCGGCGACCACGGGATCAGTCCGAGACCATAGTGCTGCGCCGCCGGAATGACCTCCAGTTCCACATTCCTGGTGAGCAGGTTGTAGATGGACTGTTCGCTGACCAGGCCGTTGTAATGGCGGCGGCCGGCGGCTTCCTGTGCCTGGGCGATGTGCCAGCCGCCGAAATTGCTGCTGCCCGAATAGAGGATCTTGCCTTGCTGAACCGCAACCTCGATGGCCTGCCAGATCTCGTCCCACGGCGTGTCCCGGTCCACATGGTGGAACTGGTAGACGTCGATGTAGTCGGTCTGGAGCCGTTTCAGGCTTGCGTCCAGGGCGCGGCGGATGTTGAGTGCGGACAGCCTGGACTCGTTGGGGCGGTCGGTCATGGTGCCATAAAGCTTCGTGGCCAGCACCGTGCGTTCCCGCCGCTCGCCGCCCTTGGCGAACCAGCGCCCGATGATTTCCTCGGTCCAGCCGCGGCGCTCCGCGCCGCCATACACGTTGGCCGTGTCAAAGAAGTTGATCCCTGACTCCTGGGCCGAGTCCATGATCGAGTGCGCGGAGCCCTCCTCGGTCTGCGGACCGAAGTTCATGGTGCCCAGGCAGAGACGGGAGACTTTGAGGCCTGAACGGCCAAGGTGGGTGTACTGCATGCTGTGGCTCCTGGGGTCCGGGATTTACATCTGGCTGAAGGCGGCCACGGCAGGATCGGATCCGCCCCGGGCGCCCGACTCGAGTGCCGAGATCTCGGTGATTTCGGCCGGGGTGAGGCTGAGGGCCACCGCTCCGAGGTTCTCCCGCATGCGCTCGGAGTGGGCCGACTTCGGGATGACGATGGTTCCCTGCGCCAGGTGCCAGGCCAGCACGACCTGGGCCGGGGAGGCGCCGTACTTGGCGGCAAGGGACTTGACTGCGGATGCGTTCAGGTCCGCCCCCTGGCCCAGGGGGCTGTACGCCTCGACGGCGATGCCGAGGGAGCGGCACTTCGCAGCGAGCTCCTGCTGCTGGAACGTGGGGTGGATTTCGACCTGGTTCACAGCCGGCACCACCTCCGCGGCCGGAATCAGCGTGTCCAGGTGATCTTCGAGGAAGTTGGAGACGCCGATCGCCCGGACCTGGCTGTTGGCGTAGATCTGCTCCATTGCTTTCCAGGCCTGGGTGAAGAGTCCCTGGGACGGCACCGGCCAGTGGATCAGGTAGAGGTCAACGTAGTCCACGCCCAACGCCCTGCGGCTGTTCTGGAATGCCTCGTGGGCGGCGCCCTGCTCACCGTTGCGCAGCTTGGTGGTGATGAAGATTTCCTCGCGGGGAACCCCCGAGGCCGCGATGGCCGCACCCACCCCGGCCTCGTTCCGGTAGGCGGCGGCCGTGTCGATGTGACGGTATCCGGCCTCGAGGGCATCCTCCACGATGCGCTGGGTTTCCTCCGGGGGCACCTGGAACACGCCAAATCCAAGTTGCGGGATTTCGACGCCGTTGTTGAGGGTCACGGTGGGGATGGTGGTCTCGTGTGTCTGCGACATCATCATTTCTTCCGGTTGGTGGTCTGGTTCGATGGCCCACCCGCGGGAAACGCGCGGCGGGAAACCGCTTTCGCACGGGCTGTCCCTTGAGCCTATGCAGTTTGTGGCGCCATGTCAGTAGGGGTGCCTGTTCCTGCTTTTCCTAGGTCTGGCAGTCCTACCTTCGTTGTGGAAAGCACCCCAGCAGCCGTGCACAATGGAAGGCATGGGTCAGAGCGCCGAGTTTGGAAAATTCCTGAAAGCAATGCGGTCACGCCTGCAGCCGGAGGACGCGGGCATCGCGGGCACTTCCGGTTCGCGCCGCGTTCCGGGCCTTCGCCGCGAGGAGATCGCCCGGCTGGCGGATGTCAGCACCGACTACTACACGCGACTTGAGCAGGGGCGGAACATCCATCCCTCGCGTGCGGTGCTCGACTCGGTGGCGCGGGCCCTCCGCCTCGACTCCAGCGAACACGCGCACATGGTGAACCTGCTGGAAAATTGTGCGGAGTCCCAGCGCTCGCCGATTCCCGCCCAGGGAGTGCGGCCCGGGCTGCGTCAGCTGCTCGACGCCGTGGGGGACATCCCGGCGCTCGTTCTCGGCCGCCGGAGCGACGTCCTGGCCGGGAACCGCCTGGCATTTCTTCTGTTTGCCGACTTCAACGCCCTGCCGGCGGGGGAGCGGAACCTCACCCGCTGGCTGATGCTCGATCCGCAGGCCCGCGAACTCTTTCGTGACTGGAAGACGGTGGCGTCCGAGGCGGTCGGCGCCCTTCGTGTGGACATCGGACGGCATCCGAATGATGCCCAGGCCAACCAGTTGGTGGGCGAACTAGCAGTCCATAGCGAGCATTTCCGCCAGTGGTGGGCGGGGCACCGGGTGGCCACCCGGGCCGCCGGCAGCGTGCGGCTGCACCACGGCGTCGTCGGAGATCTGGAACTGAACTTTGAAAACCTTGTGCTGCCGGACGATCCCGATCAGATGCTAAGGGTGTTCTCCGCAAGGCCCGGCACGCCGTCGGCCGATTCGCTGGCGTTGCTCGGCAGTTTCGGCGCCGGCGTGGCGGCCGCCGGGTCCGCCGGTCCGGCGGACCCGGCGGAGGGCCCGCGGGTCACGCAAGCAGAGGATTCCAGCGACGCCAGCAGCGCTGCCTGATCCCGCTGGAACCCCATGGCGGCGCCGGGGCTGATTGTTTCCCCGCGTCAGCGCTTTCCCCGGGTCAGCGCTCCAGACGGAACCCGAGCTTGATGGTCACCTGCCAGTCGGCCACCTGCCCGTTTTCAAGATGGCCACGGATTTCCTTGACCTCGAACCAGTCGAGGTTGCGGAGGGTCTTGGCTGCCTCGGCAATGCCGTTGCGGACCGCTGCGTCCACGCCTTCATTGGAAGTCCCGACAATTTCAGAAATGCTGTAGGTGTGGTTAGACAACTTCGCTCCTCGTGATCTCCAGTGATACCCGGAACTGCGGGCCGTCTCTGCAGAGTAACGGACGGAGGCTTGGACGACTAGGGCTTCAGGCCCCTATGCGGATTCCGCGGAGGGCAGCTCCAAAGGGTCCAACGGACGGGGGCCGCGCGGCATTCCGGGGCCAAAGACAGGGCCAGGCTCTGGCCGTTTCGCTGTTAGGCCAAGGCTTGGGTGGCGCTGCCGGATCCGGCGCAGCACCCATGGCACCAGGTAGTCTTTGGCCCACACAAGGTCGCCGCTCCGGGCCTGCCGCCAGCTGGCTGTGGGCAGCGGCTTCGGGTCGAGGGGGCTCAGGGTGTGCTGGACGTTCAAGGCGTCGAGCACCATGGCGGCAATGGTGTGGTGCCCCAAAGGAGAGAAATGCAGGCGGTCCGGGTCCCACATCTGCGGGTCGGTCAGCTGCCGCAGCGTCCAGAGATCAGCCACCACGCCCTCATGGCGGGACGCGATGGTCCGGAGGTTTTCGTTGAAGATGGCCGTCTTGCCCCGGATACGGCCAAAGACCGGCGTGTTGCCCCAGTCCGGCCCGGTGAAAAGAACCACGGTGGCGCCGCTGGCGCTGAGTAGACCGATGGCGGGGTCGAGTTTTTCGGCCAGTTTGTCGGGGTCGCTTCCGTGGAACACCATGTCGTTCCCGCCGGCGGACACGGTGACGAGATCGGGTTTCAGGTCCAGTGCCGGCCCCAGCTGCTGGTCGATGATCTGTTGCATCAGGCGGCCGCGCACTGCCAGGTTGGCGTAGGCGAAGTCGGCGTGGTCGGCGCTGAGTTCCTCGGCCACACGGTCCGCCCAGCCCCGGACTCCTCCGGGGCTCCGGGGTTCCGGATCCCCAACGCCTTCCGTGAACGAATCCCCCAGGGCCACGAAGCGGTTCCAGGGGTGGGGGCTGGGAGTGCCCGCGCCGGGCGGTCGTCGCACCGGACCGGGGAAGCTGAATCCGGGGGAGCTGGACTCGTTCATTTGTCCATGGTGAACCCGGCGCCAGGGCCGCACCAGAGTCGAAGGTCGGTATCCGTGGGGCTCGAGGCGCACTGTGACGATAACCGCACCGCGACCATACCCCCATGGGTATCATAAATACCAAGGGGGGTATATCATGGGATTAGTCCCGAAAATCCACGGAGGAACCAATGGAACTCGATCCCGCCGACATGAAGTCGGTCATTAACCGCCTGCGCCGCGCCCAGGGCCAGCTCGCGGCCGTGACCCGGATGATTGAAGAGGGGCGCGACTGCAAGAGCGTGGTCACCCAGCTGGCCGCCGTTTCCAGCGCCTTGGATAAAGCCGGATTCTCCATTATTGCCACCGGACTGCAGCAGTGCATGCAGCAGGAGGACCCCAGCCTTGACCGGGCCGAACTGGAGAAACTCTTCCTCTCCCTCGCTTAACCGGGCGGCCGGCCACTTCGCCGATCCGGCCAACCAGACAGCCTGACGCAAGCATGCGTCAGGCTGTCTGTGCTTCCAGAACGTAGGTCTTGAGGTCATCCAGGGTCTGTTGCATGTGGGCATTCATGGCATCGCGGGCCCGCAGCGGATCGCGTGATTCGAGCGCCTCGGCGATCGCCTGATGGTGGCCGATCGCGTGTTCCTGAATGTCCCGGAACTGGGATGTCTGGGTGCGCCGCTTCTCCAGCACCCGGTGCAGTGGCTCGAAAAGCACGGCAACGAAGACGTTCTCGGAGGCGCGCAGGATCAGATCGTGGAAGGCCAGGTCCGCCTCCACAAAAGCCGCAACATTGTTGACGCCGTGCGCCTTGCGCATGGCCTCAACCTGGGCATGAAGCGACCGCAGATCCCCGTCGCTGATGCGTTCGGCCGCCAGCTCGCAGGCGCCGGTTTCCAGCATCCGCCGCAGCTCAATCAGTTGAATCGCCGCCGAGGAGTCGTTTTTGCCTTCAGAGGCGGCCCGGAGCACTGCCTCCAGGGAGGCCCAGCGGTTCAGCGGGTTCACAAAGGTGCCCCGCCCGCGCTCCACGCTGAGGATCCGCTGCGCTTCGAGCGTCTTCATGGCCTCGCGCACGGTCATCCTGCTGACTTCGTGCTTGGCGCTTAGCTCCAGCTCTCCCGGCACGCTGGCGCCGGGCGGGAATTCGCCGGCAATGATGCGGTCCAGGAGCTCATCAGCCACCACGCCGACCAGTGATTTTCGTGCCAATTTTCCCCCGTTCAGCGGTGAGTGACGATATGTCAGACAAGTCTACTTGCGCGTCTCTGTGCCATGTGCCACACTGACATTCAAATATTAGATGTCAGACATCTTACAACTAGCCCTGATTTTCGATTACTCACACACAATGGAGTGCAACGTGCCCCTTGAAGCAGACGTGTTGGCCGCCTTTCCGGCAGAAGTCCACATCCCCGCTCAACTGGTTGCCCAGGCCGTAGCCGCATCCTCCGCGGATGCGCCCCGCGTGCTGGTGGTGCTCGACGACGATCCCACCGGGACGCAGTCCGTGGCCGACCTGCCGGTGCTCACCCGTTGGGACATCGCTGATTTCACGTGGGCCTTTGCCCAGGGCAAAGCTGCCGTCTACGTCCTGACCAACACGCGAAGCCTGGACCCTGCCGAGGCCGCGGCCCGCAACGAGGAGATCGTCCGCAATGCCCTGGCTGCCGCCAACGGGCCGGAAGGTGCCGGCTCGAGCGTGCGCCTGAGCTTCGTCAGCCGGAGCGACTCCACCCTCCGGGGGCACTACCCGCTGGAGCCGGACGTTATCGCCGCCACCGTGGCCGCCGTGAGCGGCGAGGCAACCGACGGCGTCGTGATTGTTCCCGCTTTCCCGGACGCCGGCCGCGTGACTATTGGCGGCGTCCACTACACGCGCGGCACAGGGGAGGCGGCCGGCCAGCTCACCCCGGTGGCGGAGACCGAGTTCGCCAAGGACGCCAGCTTCGGCTTCGCCAACTCGGAGATGGCCAAGTACGTCGAAGAGAAGTCCCGCGGCCGCTTTCCCGCCGGCTCAGTGATCGTCCTGAACCTGGACATCATCCGGGCGGCCGGAGAAAACGGTGACCCGCAGGTGTCCGCCAAGGCCATCGCCGACGCCATCGATCCGGCCACGGATTCCACTCCGATCGTGGCCGACATCGTCTCCGAAAACGATCTCCGCGCCTTGGCCCTGGGCCTGGAGGAGGCCGAACGCCGCGGCAAGAAGCTCCTCTACCGCGTGGGGCCGCCGTTCGTCCGCGCCCGCATCGGACAGGAAATCCGCGAGGAACTCAGCGGCGAAGAGGCCTACGGCGGCAACACCCCCGCGGAAACGGGAGGACTGATTGTGGTCGGCTCGCACGTCGGCGTCACCACCCGCCAGCTCAAGGCGCTCACCGAACAGCACAGCGCCGCACGCATCGTGGAGATCGACGCCGAGAAGCTTCTTGCCGCCGAATCCGAAACAGGAGCCGTGGACAGGTACCTGGGCCAAACGGTGGACGCCGTGGTGGAGGCCCTCCGCAACGGTGACGTGATCGTCCACACCAGCCGCCTGCTCATCAAGACCGACGATGCCGCCGAAAGCCTCCGGATTGCCCGCACCGTCTCCGCCGCCGTCGTCGCAGTGGTGAACCGCACCCTCAAGACCTTCCCGCCCCGCTTCGTGATCGCCAAGGGCGGCATCACGTCCTCGGACGTCGCCGCCCACGGACTGGAGATCCGGCACGCGATTGTCCGGGGGCCCATGCTGCCGGGCATCGTCAGCCTGTGGGAGCCGGTGGACGGACCCGCCAAGGGCATCCCGTACATCGTCTTCGCCGGAAACGTGGGCGACGACCAGTCCCTCGCCCAGGTCACCCGCAAGCTCAGCAACACCTTCTAGCCCTCCACCACACGTATTCAATGGAGAAAACCATGACTGCAAACTACAAAGTCACCGTCCTGGGCCTTGGCGCCATGGGCCTGCCGATGGCAACCCGCCTCGCCACCCAGCTGACCGTCCACGGCTTCGACATCGCGGAGCCCCGCCTCCGTCTCGCCGAGGACGCCGGGATCCGCACCTTCGCCTCCGCCCGCGAGGCCGCCGATGAAACGGACGCCCTGCTGCTGGCCGTCCGCAACGGCGAACAGCTCAACGACGTCCTCTTCGGCGAGAACGGCGTGGCCTCCGCGCTGAAACCGGGCGCGGTCGTGATCCTCACCAGCACCGTGGGCACCGAGGCCATCCCGGCCACCGTTGCCCGCCTGGCCGAGAACGGCGTCGCGCTGGTTGATGCCCCGCTCTCCGGCGGCCCCAAGCGTGCCGGCGAAGGTGACCTGCTGATCGTTGTCGGCGCCGAGCCGGTTGCGCTGGAAACCGCGCGGCCCGTCCTGGAGCTGCTGGCCTCCACGCTCACTGTTGTGGGCGACAAACCCGGTGACGGACAGGCCCTCAAGACCGTCAACCAGCTGCTCTGCGGCGTCCACATCGCCGCGGCCGCCGAGGCCATGGCCCTCGCCGATGCCCTCGGACTGGACCAGGCCAAGACCCTGGCTGCCCTCGAAGCCGGTGCGGCCGGTTCGTTTATGCTCTCCAACCGCGGACCGCGCATCCTTGAGGCCTACACGGAGGACGGCGCGGAGGTCCTCAGCCGCCTGGATATCTTCGTCAAGGACATGGGCATCGTGGGCAAGGCAACCCGGGCGGCCGGTCTGGCAGCTCCCGTTGCCGCCGCCGCCGAGCAGCTCTACCTGCTGGGCCAGGCCCAGGGCCTTGCCGCCGCCGACGACTCCGCAGTCATCAAGGTTGTGGCCCCCACCAGGCGCACGGCGTAACCCGCACGCTCCCTTCAGTTTCCACCGAAGTACATTTCCGCAGAAGCCCGGCGACGGCGGATCCCCCCTTTCCGCCGTCGCCGTACCACCGCCTGCCCGGATGATCCCGGCCAGTCAAAGGAGACCCCAGCCATGACCCCCCTGATCAATTCCTTGATGGTGCGCGCCGCTGACGCGCCCGTCATCAAGCCGGCCGTGGAGCTGGGTACTCCGCTGCTGCTGACCATCGCCGCAGCCGGCGTGGCGCTGCTGCTGCTGATGATCATCCGCTTCAAGATCCAGGCCTTCGTGGCCCTGCTGACCGTCAGCATCCTCGTTGCTGTCGCCGCCCAGATTCCGCTCAAGGACGTCTTCACGGTGGTCTCGAACGGGGTTGGCGGAACTATGGGCAAGGTGGCGATCCTGATCGCCTTGGGCGCCGTCCTGGGCCGCATGATCGAAGTATCCGGCGGCGTGCAGTCCCTTGCCGACCACTTCACCCGGAAGCTTGGCGCCAAGCGCGTCGCCGTGGCCCTCACCGCCGTCGGCTTCCTCGTCGCCATTCCGGTCTTCTTCGAGGTCGGCATCATCGTGCTGGTCCCGATCGTTTACGCCTTCGCCAAGATCGCCAAGGTGCACCCGGTCAAGTTCGGCCTGCCCATGGCAGGCATTATGCTCTCGATCCACGTGGCCGTTCCACCGCACCCAGGAATCGTGGCCGGCGCCGGTGTCCTCGGCGCCGACATCGGACTCATCGCCCTGATCTCCCTCGCCATCTGCGTTCCCCTCGGCTTCCTGGCCTACTGGGTGGCCAGCATCATGAACCGCAAGGACTACGAACTCCTGCCTGCCGTCAAGAACCAGGTGGACGAGTTCGGCTCAGAGTCCCTGGTCCGTGTTGGCCACGAGGGCCCGGGCAGCAAGGCGATCGCCCCGCCCCGTCCCGGCCTGATCATCTTCCTTATCGCCGCCCCGATTGCGCAGATCCTGCTCGGCACCGTGGGCACGCTGATCATCGACAAAAAGGACTACTGGTACGGTGTGGCCGCCTTCTTCGGCAACCCCTTCTTCGCCCTCCTCGTGGCAGTGGCGCTCTCCTTCTTCCTGCTCGCCGTCCGCCGGCAGTGGTCCCTGAAGGAAACCGGTGAAATCTTCGAGGGCGCGCTGCCGCCCATCGCGTCCATTCTTATGGTGGTCGCCGCCGGCGGCGTCTTCGGCGGCGTGCTTCAGGTGTCCGGCATCGGCCAGGCGCTCTCCGAAACGCTCGACAAGCTTGGCGTGCCCGTGCTCCTGCTCGGCTTTATCATTTCCCTGGCCCTCCGCGCAGCCCAGGGTTCAGCCACCGTGGCCATCGTGACCACCACGGGCCTGCTCTCGGCCGCAGTGGCCCACGGCGGGTACAGCCCGGCCCAGATTGCCGTGATTGTCATCGCCGTCGGCTTCGGCTCGCTGGGGCTCTCCCACGTGACCGATGCCGGCTTCTGGGTGGTGGTGCGGTACTACGGCCTCACCGTGGCCGACGGCCTCAGGACCTGGACCGTGCTTACCACCGTCCTGGGCGTGGCCGGGTTCGCACTCACATTCGGGGCCTGGATCCTGGTGGGGGGCCTGGCGGCCTGATGCGCACCCGACTCGACCACCTGGTGGTTTCAGCCCTCCAGCAGGGTTCCGCAGTCCCGGCCTTCACCTGCTACGACTTCACCACGGCGCTTGCGGTGGTGGAAGCGGCGGAAGAAGCAGGACACGGCGTCATCCTGCTGGTGGCTCCCAGGACCGCCGGCACGCCCAATGGGCTGCGGCTGATTACTGCCCTGCGCGGCCTCGCGGACGCGGCGAGTGTCCCCGTGGCCGTGCAGCTCGATCACGCATCCGATCTTCGGGTGATCGCCGACGCCGTCACCGCGGGGGCGGACTCCGTCCTCGCCGACGGTTCCTCCTTGCCCCTTGAGGAGAACATCGCACTGGTCCGCGAAGCCCGCGCGGTGTTGGACGCACAGGGCAGCACCGGCGTCGTGATCGAAGCCGAACTCGGCGGCCTCGCCGGCGATGAGGACCGTGCCTTCGGATCCGACCCCGGGGGCAGCACGGCGGCGGAGACCGGTATGGGACTCACCGACTCCGCCCAGGTGGAGGACTTCCTCTCCCGCACCGGTGCGCAGCTGCTGGCTGTGGCCGTGGGTAATGTCCACGGCAAATACAAGGGCGAGCCCCAGCTGCGCTGGGATGTGCTGCAGGACATCGCAGTGCGCACCCACATCCCGCTGGTGCTGCACGGTGCCTCCGGCATCCCGGCCGAGGAACTGGTCAAGGCCGCGGCCATGAACGTGGGCAAGGTCAATTTCAACACCGAGCTCCGCACAGGGGTGCTCGCCACGCTTGAAAAGAACACGTCCACGCACCGGTCCGACGGCGAGAACCTTCAAGGCCTGCTGGGAGAGTGGAGCAAGTCCGCAAAGAGCTTTGCCACCGGCGCCCTGGCCATGCTCACGCGCTGACGCAAGCCACAGCGTGCGTGCCCGCTGTGGAAGTCCTGAAAGAACTTCATGGCCTCGTCCTTGCACCAACACGGCCACTGCCACGGCCGGTGGCGGCCTGGGCAATGACGCGAAAAGACCCGGAGGCAATTGGGGGAGTGCCTCCGGGTCTTTCCTGTTGCCAGCATACCCGGCAGGGTATGGCGGCCGCAAAGTGGTCGCGGGGCGCCGGCCCAAATCCTCTGGCTCCCGGCGGACCCCGGGCGGACAATGAAAAATAGGCATAGGCCGGTTCGCGTCTGGGAGGAGCGCCATGGGAGTGCCAGGGCAGCAACCTGGGGCGGTTCGGGAATTGCCCGCGCCGGAACGCGATGTGGCAATTGACCTTGCCCGCTTCTTTTGCCTGGCACTGGTGGTGATGGGACACACCACCATGGTCAGCGCGGTGCTCCATCCGGACGGCACCGTGACCACCGAAAACACCCTTGCGCTCCAAGACTGGTTCGAGCCCATCATTTGGATCTTTATGGTGATGCCGCTCTTCTTTGTGTCCGGCGGCATCACCGGGCTGCAATCCTGGCGGCGGCTCAAAGCCAGGGGAGGCAGCGGCATAGAGTTCGCCCAGGCCCGGCTGCTGCGCCTGATCCGGCCCGCAGCCGCGCTGCTGGCCGTCATGTTCACGGGGCTGTGGATCGCACGCCTCGCGGGGGTCACACCGCAGGTGGTGGAGCTCATCGTCACCGGCGCCGGCATGCCGCTGTGGTTCCTTGCCGCGTATCTCGCCGCGCAGTTGAACCTCCCGCTGCTGGCCGCCCTCCATGACCGGGCGCCATGGCTGACGCTGGCTTCGCTTGCCACGCTGGTGGTGGCCGTGGACTGCTTCCGGGGCGCGTTCCCGGCACTGGCCTACCTCAATATGATTTTCCTGTGGTGCGCCGTGCAGCAGCTGGGCTTTGTCCTGGCCGACTCCCATCTTCTGCGGCCGAACCGTTCCGCGCTGGTGGGCATCGTTGCCGGCAGCAATCTGCTATTGGGACTTCTCACCGGCCTCGGGCTCTACCGGGGCAACATGCTGGTCAACCTGAATCCGCCCAACTTCTGCCTGCTCCTCCTGGGCGTCGCGCAGGCCGCCGCCCTGCAGCTCGCCCGGCCTGCCCTGTCCAAGGCGGCTTCGGCTAAATGGGTGCGAACGGTGGTGGGTGTCGCGGGCAGGCGGGCCATGACCGTCTACCTCTGGCACCTGCCGCTTCTGGCGGCCATGTCCGGGCTGATCCTCCTGACCGATTTCCCCAAGCCCGCCGCAGCGACGGCCGCTTGGTGGTGGTCGCGTCCGGTTGTCCTGCTGGGCGTCATCGTCCTCCTGCTGCCGGTCCTTGCCGTGTTCGGGCGGCTTGAAGAACGTCCGACGGCGTCCGTCCACGCCCGCAGCCGGCCCGCCGTGGCGGTGGTGACCGCCGGCGTCGTGGTTTTTATTCCGGTGGCCGATGCGGCCCTCAACGGGCTCACGCTTGCGCTGCTTGGCGGGGGAACGGCCTGCTTCGTGCTGGCCGTGCTGCTGCTCGGCCGGATGCCCGCGCCTGCGTCCGCAGCCGTGCCAGCATCCGGCGGCGGGGCGGGGGCGCAGGCCGAGGGCCCATTGCCACAGAAGCCATTAAGTGCCAATGTCGAACCATGACGGAGAACACGGTATCCACAGAAGACGCGTTCGCGGCGGACGTCACCACCATCCGCAACGATGCCCTCCACCGCTACGAACTGCGCGTGGGCGGCAAACTCGCGGTGCACACGCGCTTCATGGACAAGCCGGGCCACGTGGATTTTATCCACACGGAAACCGCGGAGGAGTTCAAAGGCCAGGGCCTTGCCAAGGTGCTGGCGCATTTCGCGTTGGATGATGTGGTGGCATCGGGCAAACGGATCATTCCGCACTGCCCGTTCATCTACGGCTACCTCCGCAAACACGATGCTTACAACCAATGCATCGACTGGCCGGAGCAGCCGCCGGCCGGGGTGTCGCAGAACTAAGGCGCCGGATAAACGCTGCGCATGGAGTCCCGGGCACGCCGGGCGCCAGTCTTAGTCATCGCCGCCCTTAGTCGTCGAAGTGCGTGGTCGGCGGCGTCGGGGCGAACGAGGATACCAACTGTTCAGCGACCTCGCGCAGCTTTAAGTTGCGGGCGCTGGAGGCCCTGGTGAGGATGGACATTGCTTCCTCCTGCGAGCAGCGGTTCTGGCCCATAATGATGCCGGCCGCAAGGTCGATCGCTGTGCGGGACTCCATGGCCGCCCGGAGATCGTCCGCCAGTTGCTGGCGGGCCCCCACACGAACAGCCAGGCGCAAAGCTTTTTCCGCCTGCAAGGCAAAGTGCGCTGCCCTCTGGATCCCCGAGGGGTCGAAGGCATCGGCCGTGGGCGCAAAGATGTTCAGCGCGGCCCGGGATCCGGTGTCGAGGGTCAGCGGCACACCCAGGACCGTGAACTGCCCGCGGCGTGCCACGGCGAGTCCGTACTCAGGCCAGCGCGGATCACGGCGGGTGTCCCTGACCAGGACAGTTGTCCCCGTGGTCATGGCATGCAGGCAGGGGCCATCGCCATACTCGTGCTGGATCTCGTCCAGCAAACGTGCCTGGTTGTTGCTCCAGGCCGCCGTGGTGTTGCGGTGGCGCCGGCTCAACGTCACGGCGCAGCAGATGTCCTGCCCCATGGACTCGGAGAGGGCAGCGGCGGCCAACTCGCAGAACTCCGCGAGGAAGCTGTTGACGTCCGGTGTCCCGATGACCAGATCCTGCAACTGTTCAGTCACGGAAGAACCCAACGCAATTTCATCCATCTATCAATTCTAGTTGGGCTGGGCTGGAAAGGCCCTTGCGGCAAGCTTGTGGCCTACACAACAATTTCGTATGGTTTAGGTGAGTTATGAAGCTGGCTCACGGAATTCTCATTGGGAGAGACCTTGAACCATAAGCTCCGTGTGCTGGTCCGTGTGGAAATCGATCCCGGACACGTCACGCTCGAAGCCACCGGCTGCCTGACGCAGGCGAATTATCCGGTGTTGCTCCACATCATGCGCCGCAGCCGGCGGCTCGCGCCCGGTCAGGCGCTCACCATTGACCTCCGACAGACGTCCCACCTGGACCCGGAAGTCCTGATGTACCTGCGACACCTCGCCGGACCGGGCGAAAAGGCGACCCTAAACGAGCTCCCCGTCAATAACGCCGAAGTATTCCCGCTGACCCTCGCCGAACCGGCCGAGGTGCCGATCTGCCTCGACCACGCAGGCTTGACCGCCGGCACTCAGCCCGGTCTGGATGGCGAGATCCGCTCGCTGCTGGACGGGGACTCCAGCCTCGGCCTGGACCTCGACGGCGTACGTGGCACGGAAGAGCAGCGCACCATCAACGGGCTGGAATTGCTTGAATATCTGGAAGGGAACCTGGACCCCGCATCCACAGTCCTGGCCCTCTCGGATGAGGCACTGGGTCAGCTGGTCGATGCGTTGTACCGTCACTTGGATACCCGCAGCCCGTCCTTCGGGGCCCACACCTGGTATGAGCTGGCCTCGGAGGAACTGCACAAGCGGCACCTGGCCGGGCCCGAAGGCGAGCAGGACGGGCCCGCGCAGGAGGAGCTCGCGGCCGGCTGAACAGGACTAAGCTGTGGCCATGACGTCAGTTGCCCCGAAAACCACAGCCCTGATCACCGGCGCCACGGCGGGTCTAGGTGCCGAGTTCGCCCGTCAGCTTGCCGAACAGGGCCATGACGTTGTCTTGGTGGCACGGGACCGGTCGAGGCTTCAGGAGATGGCCCACCAGCTGGAAAACAATTACAGCGTTGCCGCCGAGGTGCTGCCCGCGGACCTGACCGACGACGCCGGCGTGGCCGCCGTCGTCGAACGCCTTACCGACGCCGCGCGCCCGGTGGAAATCCTGGTGAACAACGCAGGGATCGGGCTGCTGCGGTCCTTCGCGGACAACGACATCGCCGAGGAGAAGCGGCACCTCAAGCTGCATGTGGAGACGGCCATGGAGCTCTCCCACGCCGCGCTCAGGGGAATGCTGCAGCGGCGGTCCGGACGGATTATCAACGTTTCCAGTGTGGCGGCGTTCCTGCCGCGTGAAAGCTACTCCGCGGCGAAAGCCTGGCTGCTCAGCTTCAGCCGCTGGGCCAACATCGCATACGCTGACCGGGGCGTGAAGGTGACGGCAGTGTGCCCGGGTTTCACCCACACCGAGTTCCATGACCGCATGGGCATGGACAAAACCCTCGCCCCCCGCTGGATGTGGCTGACCCCTGAGCGGGTTGTCCGGGACGGCCTGGCAGATAACGAACGTGGCAGGGCGGTGTCCATCCCGTCCAAGCGCTACAAGATCCTGACCGCCGCGGCCAGGGTCCTCCCGGACAGGCTCGTGGCGGGGCCGCCGCGCCGCCCGAAGTAGGCGTCGGCACGCTCCTTAGCGCTGGGCCGGAAGCTCCGGCGTCGGGCCCTGCGGCGGCGAATTCCGTGGTGCCGGACGCGGCACTGGCCGACGCCGGCCGCGGACCAGGAGTATGACCAGGACGCCGATCGATGATCCCACTACGGTTTCCACCGCCCGCTCGATAACCAGGACGGCGGGGTCTGCCGGGGCGGCGAGCTGGGTCATCAGGAGGATCACCGGAGTAAAGGCCACCATGGCCAGGCCGTAGTGCCGGGTCATGAAGAGCTCGGTGGCGAACTGGAAAATTATCACCAGGACCGCCAGGACGGCGGCTTCGCGGCCGGGGAACAGCGTCAGGGGGGAGCCGGGCCAGGGAAAGAGGACCACCGCGACAATCACCAGTCCCAGGCATGTGCCAACGACGCGGTGGATGCCGCGATAGATGCCGCTGGGCGTATCCGCACCGGCAAGGGGGACCGCGGCGGCGGCCATGGCCCAGTGCGGGTGTCCGCTTCCACTAAGGACGCCGATGGTGCCCGCCGCAGCCACGGCAAGCACATACCGTGCGCCATGGACCACGGCCCTCTGGCGCCGGGGTCCCCTGAGCGGCTTCGCATCCCGCGCGGCGCCCCGGTTCCAGGCCCTGCTGCGGACCCAGCCGCCGAAGCCGATCAGTATGGAGAAAGCGGAAGACACCGCGCCGATGAGCAGGGCGATGTGCCAGGGAACAGCAGTGGGCACCGAGGCGCAGGCCCCCAAGGCAAGGATTCCGAAGAACGGACCGTTCGGCTTGAGGTTCACCCGGTCGGAGTATAGCGAGCCCAACCCGGCAAGCAGGGACTCTATGGCCACCAGCCACCAGGAGTGAATGTGGTTCACCGACAGGGTGACGCCCACACCTATGCCGGAGAGGAGCACCAGGGCCGCCTGGCCTTGGTGCCTCAGCCGCAATTGATGCGGCTCGGACCTGCCGTACATGCCCGTCAGGGCGCCGAACACAGCATAGATGATGAGGTCCGTGCGCCCCGCGGCCAGAAGCAGGAGGGATGGTGCGGCCACACTGATGGCCACCCGGAGGGCCGCGAGGTGGTCGTTGGTTACAGGAGCCACCCTGTGCAGGGTGCGGACATGCCGCTTGACGTACTGCATCCCTAGGACCCTCCACTATTTTCCCGGTGCCCAGTCTGCCAGAAGCGTGAAGCGCGTGCGGTGCCCACCGTCATAAGACCGCGGGCACCGTCATACGGCTCAGGCCGGAGCCGGAACCTTGTCCGCGTTGGTGTCCTGCGTCTCGAACGGCATTTCGTCCAAATCGATCAGCGGGTTTTCATCCTGGGTGGCCACAAGCTCGCGGGCTTCAGCCTGGGTATCCACGCTGGGCATCGAGCCCGGCAGCGGGCGCTGGGCTGATTCCTTCAGGAAGTAGATGGCCACTGCGCCGATCGCCGAGGTGGCCATCAGGTAGTACGCCGGCATCATGTCGTTGCCGGTGGCCTTGATCAGTGCCGCCACGATGAACGGCGTTGTACCGCCGAAGATGGCTACGGCGAAGTTGTACGCGATGCCCATCGCGCCGTAACGGCTGGCGGTGGGGAACTGGGCCGGGAGTGCCGACGCGAGGTTGGCCACGTAGAACGTCACCGGGAAGGCGATGAGGCTCAGCCCGAGGAGCGTGGACCAGATCTCGCCCACGCCGATCAGCATAAACGCCGGGGTTGACAGGACAACGGTGCTGATTGCGCCGATCCACAGCACAGGACGGCGGCCGATCCGGTCGGAAAGCTTGCCGGTCAGCGGGATGCACAGGCTCATGATCACCAGGACCGGGATAGTGAGCAGGGTGCCGTGCAGTTCGTCGTAGCCCTTGGATTCGGTGAGGTAGGTGGGCATGTATGAGGTAAGGGCGTAGCCTGCCGTGTTGGCCGCGGCCACCAGGATCATGGCCACGATGAGTGAACGCCAGTACGCCTTCACAATGCCAACCGGGCCCTTCGAAGCCACAACGTCGGCCTTGGCGGCGTCCTTGTTCAGGTCCTCCTGGGCGTCCAGGGTGGCCTGGAACTGCGGGGATTCCTCGATCTTGCTCCGGAAGTACACGGCGATCAGGCCTAGCGGGCCGGCAATCAGGAATGGAATCCTCCAGCCCCACTCTTCCATGGCACCCTGACCGATGGTCAGCTGCAATACGGACACCAGTGCGGCGCCCAAGGCAAAGCCGAGGTAGCTTCCCATATCCAGGAAGCTGGCGAAGAAACCGCGGCGCCGGTCCGGAGCATATTCGCTCACGAACGTCGTGGCACCGGCGTATTCTCCGCCCGTTGAGAAGCCCTGGACGACCTTCAGGAGCACCAGGAGGACGGCAGCCCAGATGCCGATCTGGGCGTAGCCGGGCAGCAGGCCGACGGCGAACGTGCTGGCCGCCATGATCATCAGCGTGGTAGCGAGGACCTTCTGGCGGCCCACCTTGTCGCCCAGCCAGCCAAAGATCACGCCGCCGAGGGGACGCGCAATGAACGTGGCGGCGAACGTTCCGAGCAGGAACAGGCTCTGCGTCGAGGGATCCGCCTCGGGCAGGAATACCGGGCCCATGGTGGTGATCAGGTAACCGAAGACACCCACGTCATACCACTCCATGGTGTTACCCACGATGGTCCCGCCGAGGGCTTTTTTGAGCATGGGCTGGTCAACCACATTCACGTCCGACTCTTTGAGTCGACGACGCGCTAGTAACTTCGGTTTCCTTACACCCTGGGGTGCCATCTGGTTCGTTCCGCTGGCGTTGTAAACGCCTGCTGGAGAGTCGGTGGTGCTTCGGTCAATGGGCATTTGGGCGACTCCTAGGGAGGTCATTTGCTTGCGACTTATAGCTGCCCCGCTCTGGGCAGGCCTTCAATTTTACGCGAAGATCATGGTGTTTCCGAGTTTGGTGCCGTATGATCGTGCGATTCGGCACCTCCTATCGGCTGAACGCTGAAATTCTTTTGCGCGGATTGACCGCGCCATTGCTGGGATTTGGGGTCCCGCTTGTGTAGCTGCCAAAGCTTTTTGACGATGAGGCCCAAACCGGTGGGTTTGGTGCCCTTTCGGCCGCCTCGACGGCGCGCGAAGCGCCCGTCCCCGGCCCCGCGTGACGGGCAAAATACGGGGTTCCCAACTACTCGAGTCACTGTCTAAGGTTGTGCCATGGGAACACTGATTCTTGGGTAGCCGATCCGGCCGCGTGCGAGTATCCGTTCCGGTGATGGCCCGCCGGATTCACCAGTTCCACCCACGAGGAGACGCCAGGCATGAGCGACAAAGATCAGGCTAAAAAAACCGGACGGACCACCCCGGGCGCCGGGACGCCGGAAGACCCGGAGACTGCGCATAGCCCCCAAACCCCAGAGACCCCGGAGACAGAGGCCGGGGGCGCCGGCCAGGGCGTCAAAGCCAAGCTGACCGAAGCCCAGAAGCAGATGCTGGCCAGCAAATCCCGCGGGGGCGCAGCATCGCAAAGCGTGGGGCACAGCCACAAGCCGACGCACGCCAGCGGAAAACAGGGGCCCGCGCAGAAGAAGGTGCGCTGGTAGGGCCGGGCGAGCAGCAGCTGCCGCATAACCAGTATTGGTGGATGCTTCATTTCAACGAGGAAAGGACCAGCAGCATGCCTGAACACCAACACCGGGGGAACCTCGAACCCGAGATAGTTTCCCACTTGGCTGAGTCCATGGACGAGGTGCCTCCTCCGGAGACTCACCGCCCCGAAATTCCGGCTGCCGGCGCCGGCCAGCAATGGCCGGATGGCAGCGGGAAACACCGCCACCCAAAGGAGCGTGCCACGGACCACGGGCGGGTGGGACATGAGGCAGCGCCGGTCGCCGTTCATCGGACCGGGCGGCCGGACATGCCGCACTCCTCCTGACGCACCCCTTCGAGCCAGCTCAATACCAGTCAACAAGTCAACACCGCAGGGTGCGGCCCGGCGGCTCCCGATTCGGGCGACTGCCGGGCCGTCCTGCGGGTTCACCGGCCAGGATCCATGACCGGTACCGCCCGTGGCTCAGGAGCACCCGGTCACTCCGACTCGCGCACTACTTCCTGGGGATTCTTGTCCAGCCGCCAGCCCCGCCACACGGGATGCCGCAGTTTCCCGGCGTCCGTCCATTCTCCAAAGGTGACCTCGCCCACCAGCCCCGGGCTCACCCAATGGGCATCGGAAGCGTCGGCGGCAGGTACCTCCCCGAAAGGCGATGTCTTCCGGGCCATGGCATCCATCCGCTGGCGGAGCTCTTTGAGTTCACGGTCGCTGAAGCCGCTGCCCACGCGGCCCACGTACTGCAGCTTTGACCCGTTGGGGATCCCCACCAGCAGCGATCCCACGGAGTTCTGCCGCCCACCCTTGCCGGGGCGCCAGCCGCCCACCACCACCTCCTGGGTGCGTTCGAACTTGAGCTTGAGCCAGAGCCGGCTGCGCTGCCCGCTCACGTAGCGGCTGTCGACGCGTTTGGCCATGATCCCTTCGAGGCCCATTTCCTTGGCGCTTTCGATAATGTGCCCCACGTCGTGGTCGAGCACCTCGGACAGCTGAACAGGACACCCGGGCGGCCAACTCAGGCGCTCCAAACGGGCCCGGCGCTCGCGCAGCGGCTTATTGCGAAGGTCCTCCCCATCGTCGGACAACAGGTCGAAAACCATCAACCGCACCGGGGTGGCGGCCCGCGCTTTCCGCACGTCGGCAGGCTTGGTCAGCTTCATGCGCCCCTGCAGCAGCCCGAAGTCCGGCCGTCCGGACCGGCCGACGGCGATGATCTCGCCGTCGGCGATGAAACTCTGCCGGGGCCAGCAACCGCGGTCCGTGAGCTCCGGGTAGCTGGCGGACATGTCGTTGCCATTGCGGCTGATGAGCCGGATTGTGCGGGAATCGCCGACGATTATTGCCCGCACGCCGTCCCACTTGAGTTCAAACTGCCAGCCGTTCTCGCGGACGTCGGTGGTGGTCCCGGCGCTGGAGAGCATGGGCACGAAGCCGGACACCGGTTTCCGGTCGGCATTCCGGGCGGCCGCATCATGCGCGGGAGCGGGGGCAGTTGCTTTGTTGGAAGCGGGAGCGTCCATCAGGTGGATGAGCCACTGATCACGGCCCTGCCCGGTGTGGATCAGCGCAAACCTCCTCGTTCCGCCAAGGCCGCCGTCCTCCGCGCCCGTCAGGGTGGCGATGACTTCCTTGCCGGCGATCCATTTCTCGCATTCGTAGGTGCCGTGATCCCAGATGCTCACGGTCCCGGCCCCGTACTGCCCTTTCGGGATGGTGCCTTCAAAGTCGGCGTAGTCCATCGGGTGGTCCTCCGTCTGGACGGCCAGGTGGTTCTGTTTACCCGACGTCGGGACACCTTTGGGAAGCGCCCAGGACACCAGTACGCCATCACGTTCGAGCCGGAAGTCGTAGTGCAGCCGGCTGGCGTGGTGCTCCTGGATGACGAACTTTTCCCTGAGGACGCCCCTACTGGAGTCCGCGAGGTGATGCTCGGCGGTGAACGGTTCCGGGGTTGCTTCCGGATCCCGTTTGGACCGGTACTTTTCCAGTTTGGAGTCTCCGCTGCCGCCGGAGATCGGGGCGAAGGGATCTTTCCCGCCCTGGACGCGCCGCATCACTTCCCGATAGTCCAGCTGCTTCAGCGCGGGGGAGGCCAGCTCCCGCCAGGTCCGAGGGGCGGCAACGGTGGGCCGCAGCCGCCCTCGGAGCGAGTAGGGGACAATGGTGGTTTTGGCCGCGCTGTTCTGGCTCCAGTCCACCAGCACCTTGCCCGTGCGGAGGGCCTTCTTCATGTCGCTGACGGCCAAGTCAGGGTGGTCCGCTTCGAGCGCGCGCGCCAACTCGTGGGCGAACTCGGAGATCTGTTCCGAGCTCTGGGTGCCGTCGAGCCGCGCGTAAAGATGGATGCCCTTGCTTCCGCTGGTGACCGGAACGGGGTCCAGGCCCACGTCCGCCAGGATGAGCCGGGCGAGTTTTGCCACCTCCACGCATTCGGCCAGGCCCGCGCCTTCGCCGGGGTCCAGGTCGAGCACCATCCGGTCGGGAAACATGGCGTCCCCGTGTGAGTCCACGCGCCACTGCGGCACATGGATCTCCAACGAACCCATCTGCGCCAGCCAGGTCAGCGTGGCGGCGTCGTTGACCAGGGGGTATTGATTGGTGCGGTCCTTGTGCCGGATCGAAGCGCGCGGAATCCAACCAGGAGTGGAGCCGTCCAGGTTCTTCTGGAAAAAAACTTGTCCAGGGGCCTCAGCGGTGCCCACGCCATTGACCCAGCGCTTCCGTGTGGCTGGCCGGTTGGCCGCCGCGGGGATCAGCACGGGAGCCACGGCCGCGTAATAGGCCAGGACGTCGGCCTTGGTGGTGCCCGTCTCCGGGTACATCACTTTATCCAGGTTGGTGACGGTCAGTTCACGGCCGGCAACACGCACGAGCTGCCTACTGCCTGCCAAAGGGCTTCACCTCCGGGCTGCGGTGAGGTTCACTTGATCCATGAGAGCCATCTGGAAAGGCGCTATCGCGTTCGGGCTGGTCAACGTGCCGGTCAAGGTCTACAGCGCCACGGAGGACCACGACATTGCCCTTCACCAAGTGCACAATGCCGACGGCGGCCGGATCCGCTACCAGCGGCGCTGCGAGGTATGCGGGGACGTGGTGGACTATGTGGACATCGAGAAGGCCTATGAAGAGGACGGCCGGACGGTGATCCTCACCCGTGACGAGCTCAAGTCCATCCCGGCGGAAAGCAGCCACGAGATCGAAGTGGTCCAGTTTGTTCCGTCCGAGCAGCTGGATCCCATCATGTTCGAGCGGAGCTACTACCTCGAACCCGACTCGAAGTCGCCCAAGGCGTACGTCCTTTTGCGCCGGGCCCTGGAAGACACCGACCGCGTGGCCGTTGTCCAGTTCGCCCTGCGTGAGAAGACCCGCCTGGGCGCCCTTCGGATCCGCAATGATGTGCTGGTCCTGCAGTCCCTCCTGTGGGCGGACGAAGTGCGGGAAGCCAGCTTCCCGGCACTGGAGACACCCGTCCGCATCTCCGCGCAGGAACGGGAAATGTCCGCCGCGCTGGTGGATTCCATGGCCGGGGATTTCGAGCCTGAGCAGTTCACGGACGAGTACCAGGTGCAGCTGCGCAAGCTTATTGAGGCGAAGCTGGAGGAGGGGGAGTCGCTGGACACGGAGAAGACCTTCGGCGCGGAGGCGGCCCAGGCCGGCACCGGCGAGGTGATCGACCTGATGGAGGCCCTCAAGCGCAGCATCGAGAAGAAGCGGGGCGGCGGCGCGGCAGGCTCCCGTGGGGCGGCGGAAGAGGACGAGGCGACGCCCGCCGCTAAGGCGCCGGCGAGGCGTGCCGCCGCCAAGACCACGGCTGCCAAGACTCCCGCCGCCAAGACCACTGCCGGTAAGACTTCCGCGGGGACGTCCGCGGCGAAGACCTCCGCTGCCAAGACAACCCGGGCCAAGGCCTCGCCCGCCCGGAAGACTCCTGCCAACGCCTCCGACGCGAAGACAACCGCGGCCAGCGAACCGGCCAAGAACCGGCGGAAGGGTGCCTGACCCGGCTGAACAGGGCACGGCCGAACAGGACACGGTTGACCAGTAAGCAGAAGCCGGGCTGGCAGCGTCCATAGAGGCCGCGATCAGGAGTTTCTCAGCGCGGAAATGAGTTCGCTTTTCTTTTTGCCGGAATATCCCTTGAGCCCGATTTCCTTGGCGCGTTGCTTGAGCTGGGGCACGGTCCAGTCGTCGTAGTCGCCGGACTTCCCGCCCTTGCGGCCCACTTCCGAGCGGCCCTGCTTGGCCGCGGCATTGGAAATGCGGGCGGCTTTCTGCTTGGACGCCCCGTCCTTCCGCAGTTCCTCGTAGAGCTCCGGATCCTTGAGGCTTGGATTCTCTTTCTCAGGCATGGCTAGCTCGGATTCGTGGGGTCGGAATCGTCAAGGAGAGGGTCGACGCCGGCAGGCCGTTGCGGCGACGGCGTGGGAAGGTGCGGGGCGGAGCCGGTGTGAAGGGCGGGGGCTTGCGCGGCGAACCCGGCTTCTTCCTCGGTGCTTTCCACCTCGCCGCGGCTCACGCTGGACCGCCAGGCGCCGGTTTCAATCCCCCGGGATTCGATGAACTCCTTGAACCGCTTCAGGTCCGCGGTGACCTGGTGGCTGTCGGCGCCCACGGCGGAGCCGGTCTTCTCCACCAGGCCCTCGGGCTCCCATTCCAGGGACACGCTGACCCTGGTCTGCTCTGGGCCGAGGGCTTCGAAGGACACGGCGCCGGCGTTGCGTGGCTTGTCCGTGCTGACCCACGCGATCCGCCGGTCCGGGAGCTGGTCGGTGATTTGGGCGTTGTACTCGCGCTTCACTCCGGCGATGTCAGTCCGGAAATGGAGGGACGTTTCGTCGATCTGTTCCACGGACTCCACGCCCTTCATGAAGTGCGGGAATGATTCAAACTGGGTCCACTGGTTGTACGCCGTCGAGACTGGAACATCCACCTCGATGCTTTCCTGCAAAGTAGTCACTGTCTCATCCTCCTTCAGCCTGGGCCGGCGCCCGGTAAACGCTCTGGTGAACGGCGGGACGCCACGTTTTCAACGCTAACCGGGGCCCTTGGCAAACACAAGGAATTTACTAAGGCTGCTTATCGCGGGGCGGGAAGAGGGGGCAACCGATGCTGAGCAGCGGGTTAAAGACCTGTGGCCGGCCCTCCTGCGCGGTATGCCCGGAAGGCGTCCGTGTGCGGGAAGGCCGGCCACTGAATGCCGGTTGTGCGGGTCCTATTCGGCGTCGTGATCCGTCTCCAGGATCTGCACCAGGCGGTCCAGCGCAGTGTCCGCACCATCACCGTCAGCCCGCAGCACCACCACGTCGCCGTGCGACGCGCCCAGGCTCATGAGGGACAGGATGCTGGCGGCGTCCATGGCCTCGTCGGCCGGCTCGCCCTGCCGGGCGATGGTGATGTCATGCGGGTATTCGCCTGCTGCTTCGGCAAAGATGGCGGCCGGGCGGGCGTGGAGCCCTACGCGGCTGGCGATGGTGGCGGTGCGTTCGTACATTTCTGCTCCTTGAGTTTCAGGATTGGAATTTCAGGCCTGGACTTTGCAGGCCTGTCGGAAAGAGAGACCGGATCAGACGGTGACGGGAACCGCTTCCACCGTATCAACGGACTTCTTGACTGCCCAGCGCTTGAGAGCGATCACGGCGAAGGCCGACACCACCGCTCCCACCGCGATGGAGACAAAGAACATCAGGAAGTTGTCGATCGCGAAGAAGACGAAGAATCCGCCGTGCGGGGCCTTGGACCCGACGCCGAATGCCATGGACATGGCGCCGGTGACGGCTCCGCCCAGCATGCTGGCCGGGATGACGCGGAGCGGGTCGGCGGCGGCGAACGGGATGGCGCCTTCGGAGATGAAGGAGGCTCCCAGCAGCCACGCGGCCTTGCCGTTTTCACGCTCGGCCAGGCTGAACCGCTGCTTGTCCAGGACCGTCGAGGCAAGTGCCATGGCCAGCGGGGGAACCATGCCGGATGCCATCACGGCGGCCATGATCTGCCACGGGGCCTGGTTGTCCATGCTTGCGGCGCCGAGGCCGGCGACGGCGAAGGAGTAAGCAACCTTGTTGACCGGGCCGCCGAGATCGAAGCACATCATGAGGCCGAGGATCACGCCGAGGGCGATGGCGCTGGCACCGGTGAGGCCCGACAGCCAGCCGTTCAGGCCCTTGCTGATGGCGACGATAGGTGCGCCGAGGATCAGGAACATCAGGCCGGAGGCCACAAGGGAGGCGAGCAGCGGAATGATGACCACGGGCATCAGGCCGCGCAGCCAGCGGGCCACGTTGATCCTGCCGATTGAGTGGGCGATGTAGCCGGCGAGCAGGCCGCCGACGATGCCGCCGAGGAAGCCGGCGCCCATGAACCCTGCAACCGCGCCGGCCACGAAGCCCGGTGCGATACCCGGACGGTCAGCGATGCCGTAGGCGATGTAGCCGGCCAGGGCCGGGACCAGGAACCCGAGGGACAGTGCGCCGATCTTGAAGAGCACCGCGCCGACGTAGGCGCCGAGCGGGCCCCAGGCATTGTCCGGGAACTGGGTGGGCAGGTTGAAGATGCTGTTGTCCACCACGATCGCATCCGCGTACTTGGTGATCAGGTAGCCGCCCATGAGGAAGCCGAGTGCTATCAGCAGGCCGCCACCCGCCACGAACGGGATCATGTAGCTGACGCCGGTGAGCAGGGCTTTCTTCAGCTTTTGGCCGATGTGCTCGCCCTTTTCCATGGCCTCGGCCTCAGCCTGCTCTTCGGCGCCGAAGTGCGGCACGCGGCGGGCGTTCGGGTTGTCGGCCGCGGCGAGGGCCTCCTGGACCATCTTCTCCGGTTCGTCGATGCCGCGCTTGACCGGGGCGTTGATGACCGGCTTTCCGGCGAAGCGTTCCTTGCCGCGGACGTCCACATCCACGGCGAAGATCACGGCGTCGGCAGCGGCGATGACCGCGGGATCCAGCGGCTTGGCACCGGAGGAACCCTGGGTCTCGACCTGGAGGTCCACCCCGACTTCCCGGGCTGCGGCGACGAGGGAATCGGCGGCCATATAGGTGTGCGCGATGCCGGTGGGGCACGCGGTCACGGCGACAAGGCGCTTGGGGCCCTTGCTGGCAGGCGCTGAAGCGGAAGTTGTTGCGGTGGCGCTGGCCGCGGCGCTGGCTGGGGCTTCGGCGGCGTGCGCTGCCGGCTTGTCGGCGAGGGCGCCCTCGACAAGCTCAACGATTTCCGCCTGCGAGGTGGCGGCGCGCAGCGCGGCCGTGAAGTCCTTTTTGATGAGCGAGCGGGCCAGCCTGGACAGGAGCGTCAGGTGAGCCTGGTCCGCGCCTTCGGGGGCCGCGATGAAGAAGATCAGGTCCGCCGGGCCGTCCTTGGCGCCGAAGTCCACAGGCTGGGAAAGCCGGGCCATGGCGAGGGTGGCTTCGGTCACCGCGGTGGAACGGCAGTGTGGGATGGCGATGCCGCCGGGAACGCCGGTGGCGGTCTTCTGTTCGCGGGCGAAGGCGTCCGCGAACAACCCTTCTGATTCGGTGGCGCGTCCGTTGGCAGCAACCTTGCTGGCCAGGTGACGGATCACGTCCTCGGGCGAATTGCCCAGGTTCTGGTCGAGCTCGACCAGGTCGGTGGTGATGAGCTGAGTCACTGTCAATCCTTCGAGAGGGCCGTGATGGTTACGGCATCGGGGGTGGTTTGGTGGACTGCCGGAACTGTGGAGCCCGGCAGGGAAGCGGCGGCGGCACCGTGAGCCACAGCCTGACGGAGGCAATCGACCGGGGCGGCGCCCTGGCTCGAGGCGAGCAGGTAGCCGGCAAGCGACGAATCGCCGGCGCCGACCGTACTGACCGCGTTGACCGGCGGATGCGTGGCGAGCCACGCGCCGTCGGCCGTCACAAGTACCGCACCTTTGGAGCCGAGCGTTGCCAGCACGGCACCCACACCGGAACGCACGACGGCGGCGGCGGCTGCCGCGGCAGCCGCCGGATCCGCTTCAAGTTCGCTAGCGGTGGACGCCGTGGCGAACCCGGCTGCGGCAGCCAGTTCCGCCAGTTCCTCGGCGTTGGGTTTAAGGAGGTCCGGCTTGCCCGACGCATCGCCCGAAACCGCAGCGACCAGGGGTTCACCGGAGGAGTCGACGGCAATGTGCGGAGGAGTGCCGCCGTCGTGCATGGAGCGGAGCCGCCGGGTAACGGTGGCGTAGAAGTCGGCTGGTACTCCGGGTGGAAGTGAGCCGGCGAGGACAACCCAGCTGGCGCCGCGGGAGCATTCCATCAGCAGCCCGATCAGGGCTTCCTGCTGGTCTTCGCTCAGCTCCGGGCCGGGTTCGTTGATCTTGGTGGTCACGCCGCCGGGCTCGGTCAGCGCCACGTTGGTGCGCAGCGGCGCATCGATGGGGAGGGCGGCGAAAGGGACGCCGACCGCGCGCAGCCCGGCCAGCACCGGATCGGAGTCGCCACCGGGCAGGACCGCCACGGTTTCAAGGCCGGAGGCCACCAGGGCGCGGGAGACGTTGACTCCCTTGCCGCCGGACTCCTGGCTCACGGAGACCGCGCGCTGCACTTCCCCGCGCAGCAGCGGCGAGGGTAGGGCTACCGTACGGTCGAGGCTGGGGTTGGCCGTGAGGGTGACTATCACGCGATCACCACATCCACGCCGGCATCAGCAAGCGCTGCGGCAAGTTCGGGGCTGGGGTCACTGTCTGTAATCAAGGTGTCCAGATCTTTCAGGGAGGCGAACTGGACCAGCGTTTCCGCATCCAGCTTGGACGAATCGGCCAGCACCACAATGCGGCGTGCCGATTGGACGAAGGCAGCCTTGACGGCGGCTTCTTCAGGATCGGGAGTGCTGAGGCCGAACGTGGCATGGACTCCATTGGCGCCGACAAAGGCGATGTCCGGACGGATCCGGTGTGCCGCGTCCACGGTGGACTGGCCCACGGCGGCCTGGGTGAGTCCGCGGACCCTGCCGCCCAGGATGTGGAGGGCGATGCCGGGCTCCGCCGCGAGTTTCGCTGCGATGGGTACGGCGTGGGTGATGACCACCAGTTCGTTTTCGGGTGAGGACGCGCCGCTGGCTGAAGGATCGGAAAGTCGCAGCGCGAGGAGGTCCGCCAGGGCCTCGGTGGTGGAGCCTGCGTCGACCAGAATGCTGCCGAACGGCCCTTCGGGAATGAACGCCAGTGCGGCCTCGGCGATGCGCAGCTTTTCCGGCTGCCGCTGGACGGTGCGTTCGAGGATGCTTTCCTCGGTGGTGCTGAAGCGGTCCGGTGCCACGGCCCCGCCGTGCACCCGGCGGACGGAACCGGCGGACTCAAGGGCGGCAAGGTCGCGGCGGACGGTCTCGGTGGTGATGCTGAAGCGCTCGGCAAGGGCCGTCACGCTGGCGCGGCCGCTTGCTGCGACGAGACCTGCGATCAGCTGTTGGCGCTCTTCGGCGAACACTTACCCTCCATTGCGTAACTACTGCGGGTCCTTCAGGTGAATGGCATCCCGTGACTGCCATCACATGATGTGGAATTGTTTGACTTTATCTTTGATCATGTTGGTTTGTCAATGAAAACAACATGATCAAAGATTGCCCCCTTTCCGGTCGAAGCCTCAGAAGCAGCAAGCCGGGCCGGACCGGGATGGTCCGACCCGGCTTGCGGGGTATCAGTTTGCTGGATGTCATCGACCAGCGGCGCATGGTTACAGCGTGCCGTCCCGGCTTTCGTTGCGCACAATGCGCTCGCCCGTGTTCGGATCCACCACTGAACGGGTTTCGCTCACGCGCCGGGTGCGGCCCGGCGAAGCCAGGATCAGCGAAGCGACCAATCCGATCACTCCTACGGCCATCAGGATGTAGCCGATCAGGGTTTGGTCCACGTAGGGGATCAGGCCAGGGGTTATGGCCCACGCCAGGATGGCACCAATGGCGATAAGAAAAATGGAGGAACCGATTCTCATGACTTGCTCCTAGCTGTCCGGGGACGTGCGGGCAAAAACTTGATCAGCATGCTGTCTAGCGACACGCTACAGCCCGTCCTCCTCCGATTCAATGAACCGGGCAGTGCGCCGCGGCGGGAATTCCGGGGCCATCCACAGGTAGGTCGCCGCCGGATTGCTGGGGAAGCGAACCGCCGATGGGGCACATTGCCGACGGAGAGGACTATGGATGAAGCAATACCGGGGGATGAAGTAATACCGGGGCGCCAGCGGTGCCCACCCACGTACCCTTGGGGTGGGGAATCCGGGGGACCCGGCCTCGCGGCCGCTGAGCGCATCATCCATATACCTACAGGAGCACGGTTATCCATGTCTGAAGTTTCCCCGGCCGTTGTGGTTACCGGGCTGGGCGCGGTGACCCCGGTGGGTGCCACTGCCGCTGAGACCTGGGCAGCGCTGCTCGCCGGAAAATCCGGGATTACGCGGCTGGAGGCCGAATGGGCCGAGGCCTTGCCCGTTCGTATGGCCGCGCGCGTCACCACAGACGTGGCCCCGCTGCTCTCCACCCTCGAGTTCAAGAGGATGGACCGGTGCGGACACCTTGCCCTGATCGCCTCCCGTGAGGCCTGGGCCCAGGCGGGCCGGCCGGACGCCGATCCCGAGCGTCTCGCCGTGGCGATCGGCTCGGGGTACGGCGGCCTGGACACCACGCTGGAGCAGACCCGGACGCTGGATGCGAGGGGCCCGCGCCGGGTATCCCCGCACACACTCACCCGGATCATGACCAACGGCCCCTCGGCCTGGGTTTCCATCGACGTGGGCGCCCGGGGCGGAGCCCGCACCCCGGTGAGCGCCTGCGCCTCCGGCGCCGAAGCCATCTCCCAAGCCGCCGAGATGATCAGGACCGGAGCCGCGGACGTGGTGATCGCCGGCGGAGTCGATTCCTGCATCAACGGCCTGACCATCAGCGGCTTCGCCCAGATCCGGGCCCTGTCCACCCGGAACGAGGACCCGCAGGGCGCCTCCCGCCCGTTCGACCGGGACCGCGACGGCTTTGTGATGGGTGAGGGCGCCGGCATCGTGGTCCTTGAACGCGAAGACCATGCGCGTGCCCGGGGCGCGGATATCCTGGGGGTCATCGCCGGCAGCGCCGTCACATCCGACGCCGTCGACATTGTCGCGGCGGACCCGGCAATGCAGCGGCGCGTGCTGCAGAAGGCCATCGCCGCCGCCGGGCTCACCGGGCAGGACATCGGCTTCGTGCATGCCCACGCCACCTCCACCCCGGTGGGTGACCGAATGGAAGCCGAGGCGATCGGCGCCGTCGTGGGGTATCAGGTTCCCGTCACCTCCACGAAGTCGCTCACGGGACATCTGCTGGGTGGTGCCGGCGCCCTCGGCGCGATCGTCACCATCCAGGCCCTCCGGACCGGGGCTGTGCCCGGCACGGTGAACCTGGACAACCTTGACCCTGCCATCAACCTCAATATCGTTTCGGCTACCACCGGGGCGCTCACGGCCAAGGCCGGCATCGCCAATGCGTTCGGCTTTGGCGGCCACAGCGCTTCCCTGGTGATCACCGCGCCGTAGCTGTGGAAGGCCGTGGCGGTGCAGGCAGGTCCGGCGCGGTCAGCAGCGGGAACGTTAGGCTGTGCCGGTGGGAACAGTCGAATGGTCCAAGCCGGAAGACGAACGAGCCGGCACTCCGCTGCTCGTGATGATGCACGGCTACGGCACGGACGAGGCCCGGATGGTGAACCTGTTTGGCTGCCTGCCGCCGGAATTCACCTGCGCCGCCCTCCGTGCGCCCAAAGTCATTGGCGATCACTATGGCTGGTTCCTGCTGGACTATTTCCTGACCCACGACTTCGCGGATGTCATTTCGGCCACCAACTCGGTGTTCGAGTGGATCAACTCCGTCAAGGCGCAGCACTCAAGCGTCAGCCTGCTGGGTTTCTCGCAGGGAATGGCCATGGCCAGCACGCTGCTGCGGCTGCGGCCGCACGACTTCCGGGCCGTCGTCGGGCTTTCAGGGTTTGTCCTGGACAACGAATTGCTGGCCATGAGCGAATCCTTCGATAGCCGGCCGCCGTTTTTCTGGGGCCGGGACAAGGCGGACCTGGTCATCAATGACGAGGCCATCGAGCACACGGCGAAGTGGCTGAACAGAAACACCCAGCTGACCGCCCGTACCTACCCCGGCTTGGGCCACGCCATGTCCAAGACCGAAATGGTGGACGTCAGCGCCTTCCTGCGCCATTACGTCCTGCGCTGAGGCAGCTCCACGGGGCTGTGAGGGCCATCAAAATTCCGCCGCGGAGAAAAACCAGTTGCGCGCCAAATTTGTAAGCGCTTACACTCTTCTTCGGCCATGTTTCAGGCCCGCTGCTTCAGGACGAAGAAAGGGCTGAGCCCGTGTCGCATGGCTAAGGCACCGCGCGTTACCATCCAGGACGTCGCCGCACTGTCCGGGCTGTCCATCTGCACCGTTTCGCGTGCGCTGCGCCAGCTTCCCAACGTCTCGGAAGCCGCCCAGCAGAAAGTAGCCGACGCCGCCACGAAGCTCGGCTACAAGGCCTCGTCGGCCGCCTCCCGGCTTGCCGGCGGCAGCACAGGAGCCGTCGCCATCATCGCGCCCACCGCCACGGCCTGGTTCTTCGCCCAGGCCGTCGAAGCCGCGGAGGAAGTCTTCGCGGACAGCGGCTATGACACCGTGCTCATCAGCCTCCGGAACAAGGCCAGCGTCCAGCGACGGCTCTTCGGGGACCTGGCCGGACTCTCGCAGCGGGTTGACGGAGTGCTGCTCCTCAACATCGCCCTCAGCGCAGCGGAAATCGCCGCACTGGCGGGCTCAGGGCTGGCCGTCGCGAGCGTGGGGATGCGCAACGTCCCGTGGGACAACGTCGGTATCGACAACGAGGACGCAGCCTGGAGGGCCACCAGCCATCTGTTGGGCCTGGGCCACTGGGACCTGGCGATTCTCGCCGACCGGAGCCCGGAGGAAGGGTCTGTGACCACCGGCCGCGACCGCCACAGGGGGTTCGAGCGGGCATTGGCAGAGCAGCATCTCATCGTGGATCCGGACCTGGTCATGGACGCAGGCTCCAGTATCGAGGGTGGACGCCGGGCCATGACCGAACTCATCGAAAACCGGCGGATGCCGTCCGCAGTCTTCGCCGGCTGCGACGAGACTGCATTCGGCGCGCTGATGGCATTGCGGGACCTCGGTTTGTCAGCACCCAAAAACGTGTCCATCATAGGAATAGACGATCATCAGATGAGCTGGTTCCTGGGACTAACCACCATGGCCCAGCCCGTGGCCGATCAGGGCGCTTTTGCAGCCAATCTGCTGATTGAGGGACTCCAGCGTCCGGGGCATCTGAACGCCCCCTCCCACCACGAGCTGGACACCAAATTGATTGAGCGCAAGAGCACACGCCGTCGCCGCTGACAGGCAGTCCCAACACCGCATTGCCCCGCGCCGCCCCCACGTATTTACCTGCCATCGTCTGAAGGGACACCGAATACCGAATGACTGATCTGTCCAGCAGCACCAGGAGCGCCAGCACCACCCAGTCCACCAGCGGCTGGGCGGACGCTTCGGCCATCCTCTTTGACCTCGACGGCGTCCTGACGCCCACCGCGATTGTGCACGAGCGCGCATGGCAGCAGCTCTTCGACGGTTACCTGCAGGATGTTCCCGAGGCGGCCGGCTACCGCGAAAGCGACTACTTCGACCACATCGACGGCAAGCCCCGGTTCGACGGCGTCCGGGACTTCCTGGCCTCCCGCAACATCGTGCTGCCCGAAGGCCCGCTGGATGACGACCCGGCCCATAACACCGTCCATGGACTGGGCAACCGGAAGAACAAGGTCTTCAACGACATCGTGGCGTCCGGGGTGGAGGCCTACGAGGGCTCGGTGCGTTTCATTGCGGCCGTCCAGGCCCAGGGACTCAAGCTCGCCGTCGTCTCCTCCTCCCGGAACGCCCCCGCCGTGCTGCTGGCAGCAGGACTGTCGGGGCATTTCCCCGTGGTGGTTGACGGCGTCGTCGCGGCCGCTGAGGGGCTCCCCGGCAAGCCGAGCCCGGCCACCTATGAGTACGCGGCGCAACTGCTGGACCTGCCCACAGAGGAGTGCGTTGTGGTGGAGGACGCAGTGTCCGGTGTGCAGGCCGGCCATGCCGGCACCTTCCATTCCGTGATCGGCGTGGACAGGGGAGCCGGCCGGCAAACCCTGCTGGACGCCGGCGCCACGCTGGTGGTCAACGACCTCGACGAACTTCTCTAGCACCCTTTTTCAGCATTCCTCCCCACCTGTATCAACGCCAAAGGAACCCCAAGAGCCATGGCACTCATCACTTCGGACCGCGCGCGCTTCCCCAACGACCCGTGGAAGCTGGTGGAGACTGTCCACGTTGCCGGCGACGCCGGCACGCTGGAAACCCTCTTCGCCCTGGGCAACGGCCACCTGGGCATCAGGGGCGCCCACTGGGCGGCGGCCGACTCCGATCTTCCGGGCAGCTTCATCAACGGGTTCCACGAAATCTGGGACATCAAGCACGCCGAGAACGCCTTCGGTTTCGCCCGGACCGGCCAGCGGATCCTCTACATTCCGGACGTCAACAACTTCACGGTGATCATCGACGGCGAGACGCTGAGCCTGAGCGAATCCACCGTGCTGGATTACCGGCGCTCCGTGGATTTCGCGACGGGCATCTATGAATGCCGGATCTCCTGGCAATGCCGGTCCGGCGCCACCGTGACCACCACCGAGCGCCGCGCCGTCGGCTTCCAGACACGCGGCTCCATGGGCATCTCGCTGGAACTCGCAGCGGACCGCGACGTCTCGGCCGACGTCACGTCGTCGGTCATCAACCGCCAGGACCAGGCCGTGGAGGACCATTCGGAGCACGACCCGCGCCGCGCCGGCCGCCACGCGGGACGGGTGCTGCTGCCGGTCAGGCTCGACGGCGGCGACGGTTCCTTGCGCCTGTCGTGGGAAGCCGCGGAATCCCGGCAGCGTGTGGGCCTCGCAGTAGATCACTGGACCTCCGCCGAGGTACAGCCGTTCGATACCTTGGTGGACCAGGACGACAGCAGCGTCCGCTACGTCCTGGCCGTGGGCGCGGACCAGCCGTTTTTGCTGGAAAAGAGCGTCAGCTATGCCATGGGCCGGGCCTTCCGCGAGGGTGCCGGCGGCGGTGGAACACCTCAGGACCCCTCCGAAGCCGCCGAAGAGGGCCTCAGGACTGTCGGCGAGATTTTCGCCGAGAGTGAGGCACACTACCGGGACTACTGGGCCACCACCGACATCGTGCTGGGCGGACAGCCCGAACTGCAGCAGGCCATCCGTTGGAACCTTTTCCAGCTCGCCCAGGCCACGGCCTGCGCCAACGTGGCCGGCATCCCGGCCAAGGGCGTGAGCGGCTCCGGATACGAGGGCCACTACTTCTGGGACCAGGAGGTGTACCTGCTGCCGTACCTGACGTACTCCAACCCCGGGAACGCCCGCCAGGTCCTGGAGTTCCGCCACGAAATGCTGCCGGACGCCAAGGTCAGGGCCAAGGAGCTGAGCGTGGACGGGGCGCTGTTCCCATGGCGCACCATCAACGGGCTCGAAGCCAGCGCCTACTATGCCGCCGGGACCGCGCAGTTCCACATCGCCGCTGCCATCGCCTTCGCCACCAACCGGTACATCTGGGCCAGCGGCGACGCGGGGTTCAAGGCCGGGATGGGAGCCGAGCTGCTCATTGAGACCGCCCGGATGTGGGCCTCGCTGGGCTTCTTCGGCAAGGACGGGCAGTTCCACATCCACGGTGTCACGGGACCGGATGAGTACACCGCCGTTGTCAACGACAACCTCTACACAAACGTGATGGCGCGCTTCAACCTGCGGGCCGCGGCCGCCCTGGACCATCCGGGGATCGAAGACGCCGAGCGCCAACTCTGGGAGCAGGCCGCCAACCGTATGCAGCTGCCCTTTGACGAGGACCTGCAGGTGTACTCGCAGGACAACGACTTCATGACCCTTGAGCCATGGGACTGGACCACTCCCCGGTCCAAGTACCCGCTCCTGCTGAACTTCCACCCGCTGGTGATCTACCGTCACCAGGTGTTGAAGCAGGCCGACACCGTGCTGGCCATGTTCCTCCAGTGGCAGGACTTCACGGTCGAGGAAAAGCGCCGCGCCTTCGACTTCTACGATCCCATCACCACTGGCGACTCCACCCTGTCCGCCTGTGTCCAGGGGATCATGGCGGCGGAGGTGGGCTACGGCCAGGCCGCGCTGGACCACTTCACCCACGCGCTGTACATCGACCTCGATGACACCCACGGAAACACGATCGACGGCGTGCATATCGCCTCCGCCGGCGGCGTGTGGAGCTCGCTGGTCAGTGGGTTCGCAGGCCTCCGGGACCAAGGCGCCGTGCCCTTCTTCGATCCCCGGCTGCCTGCCGGATGGGGAAGCCTGTCCTTCCATCTCAAGATGCAGGGGCGCCTGCTGTTCGTGGAACTCGAGCAGGAATTCCTCGCCCTGACCCTCCGGGAGGGCGAGGCACTCGACGTCAGCGTGCGCGGGAAGCTCTACACGGTTGGCGCCGGGACCCTGCGCGTGGAACTGAAGCCGGTCGATAGCCCGGAGCCCACCGTCTTTCCCAGCGGACCACCAACAGCGTCGATCCCGATCGTGCGGGCCCACGCTTAGCCGGACCGGGGTGGCCGGCCGCAGGCGCTTACTGGTCTACCCTTAGCTCGATGGAGTCCGTGAAGTACCGTCAGCACTCCTGAATTGAAGGTGAATTGAAGGGATGGCCATCATGCCAGAAACAACGCCTGCGGGCGGCGCTCCCGGCGCGTCCCGCCCGGGCCTCGCCGCCCTCTGGACCGACGGACTTGGCCGCGCCAGCATCCGCTCCGTGCAGACGCTCGCGGTGATTGCCCTGGCCTGGGTGATCCTCTGGGCCCTGACCCGCGTCCCGCTGGTGGTTATCCCGGTGGTGATCGCCGTGATTCTCGCCGCCGCCATCTCACCCCTGGTCCGGTGGCTGACCGGCCACGCGTGGCCACGCGCCTTGGCTGTTGTGGCATCCTTCCTGGCGATCCTTGCGGTGTTCGGCGGCGTGGTGACGGGCGTGGTGTTCCTGGTCCGGTCCCAGTGGAAGGAGCTGTCGGTCCGAGCGGTGGCCGGCGTGGACCAGCTGCACGGCTTCCTCAATAACGGCCCGTTCCAGGTAAGCGATGAACAGATCAACGCCACGCGCGACTCTGTCGAGAAGTTCTTCACCAGCAGTGCCTTCGGAGCCGAGGCACTCACCGGGGTCAGGACGGCGGCGGAGATCCTTGCGGGCATTGTCCTGATGGCAGTCATCCTGTTTTTCTTCCTGAAGGACGGCGAGAAAATCCGGGCCTTCCTCATCGGATTCCTGCCGGCCAACCACCGCGGCAAGGCGGACCTGGCCGCCAACCGCAGCACCGTCGTCCTCGGTGGCTACGTGCGCGGGACCGCGCTTATCGCGGCTTCCGACGCGCTTATTGTTGGCATCGCCCTGCTGATCCTTGGTGTGCCTCTTGCGCTGCCGCTCGCTGTGTTCGTCTTCATCGGCGGATTCATCCCGATCGTCGGCGCCACCGCGGCGGGAACCGTGGCCGTGGCCGTCGCCCTGATCTCCAACGGACCGGTGACCGCCCTTATAGTCCTCGCGGTCCTGATCGGGGCGAACCAGCTTGAGCACCACTTCCTCCAACCCGTTTTGATGGGCCGGGTACTGAGCATTCACGGTTTGGCCATCCTGCTGGCCCTGGCCGCTGGAACGATGCTGGCCGGCATCGTCGGCGCGCTTCTGGCTGTGCCGCTGACGGCCGTGTCCTGGACGGTTATCAAGACCTTGTCCGGTCGGGATGATGCCGAAACTGACGCCGTCGACGAGAGCGAAGGCGCGGCAGTCTGACCGCCCGGCGCGGAAACAACCATGTCACCACACGGGCGGCGACGCCCCTCAATAAGGAGAGCCGTGCATGTCCGAGAACAGCGACCAGATCTTCGAGTGGGCGCCTTTGTGGGCCCGGGTTCAGGGCCTCGCAGCAAGCATTGACGGTTCCGCGGTTGTCATTGCTGCGGATCCAGCACTAAGTCCAGCGCAGGGCGGCGCGGAGTATGTTCTGCCGTGGCCAGGATCCGAGGGCGCCGGGATGGCCGCCGCGGGTGCGGCAGGCCCTGGATCACGGCTGACGCTGGTGGGCGACGATGCCCAGGGAATCGCCGACTTCGCGCGGCAGAACGGCATGGGGGAACTGGCGGACCGGCTGCTTCTGTCGGCTCCGACGGCCGAGATCGCCCAGGTTGCGTCCCTGCCGGACGAGGCACAAGTGGCGTCGGCACCCATGGACACGTACGACGTCGTCGAGATCTCCCTCTTTGACCACCCGGTCTGCAGCGGCCGGATCAGCATCGGTGACGCCGCGGCCGTGATCGCGGGGATCCAGGCCGATAGCGAGGAGCACCGGGAGGCATACGAGCCGGCGCTACTGGCCGCGCTGGCGGAGGAGGCCTATCTGCACGGGGCGGGCACCCTGTACATGATCGCCGAGCCGGAGCGGGCGGAGGGCTACGGGAATTCGGGCTGGAGCGTCGCAGCCCGTGTCACAAGCTTCGAAATAGCCTGACCCGGGGCAGGGCCATCCCCGTACTCCACCGCGACGGACCTGGCGGCGTCGAAGGGGACCGCCTTGCGGGGCCGACTGCCCTGTCGCGGCAAGTTGGGCCTCGCTAGACTTTAAATGCGCCCTTTGGCGGGGCGCAGGCAGTGCTCAGGGAAAGGCACGATCATGGCTGACAGCAGCGGATTCGAGGTACCTGCGGATGAGGCCGCCGGCAGGGAAAAGCCTGAAGAAAAGGAACTCCGCGGCCGGTATGTCGAAGGTAACTATGGGACCGCGGGGACCGAAAGCGGCCGCCACGCGGACGATACGGAAGGCCAGTACACCGAAGGTGATTACGGCGCGGCCGGCACCGAGGGGGACCTCCCCGAACCGCTCGGCAGCCACGCCGCGGAGTCGGGCCGCTTCGTGAAGGGAGACTACGACGGCGCGGGCACGGCCCCGGGGCGGAGCGCCGAGAACGAAATCGGCCGGTACACGGAAGGCGACTACGGGGCCGACGGAACTGTTGAGCCCACGCGCAAGGCCTCAGAGCCCACCAGCGGGGCGTCCACCGGCGAGGAATAGCCGGTCAGGCCGCCATCTTGCGATGGCTTGGGCGCGTCTGGCGGCGTGTGGAAGCGCCGCGGGACGCCCTTGCCCCGGAGGCCACAAAAGCGCCGTCGGGCACCAGAGTGTCGCCGTGCAGGCGTGCCCCTTCGCCAACCCGCGCTCCAGCGCCGATGCGTGAGTGCGCACCCACCCGGACGTTGCTGCCCAGCACGGCCCCCGGGCCCACGTGCACGTCGTCTCCGATGACAGCCAGCTCGCCAATCAGGGCAGCCCGATCCACCCAGCACCCCTGACCGATCCTGCAGCCGCCGCCGATGTGGGCATCCGCCTCGACATAGGTCGCCGCGCCTACAAAGGAACTCTCATCCACGGTGGCACCTCTCGCTACGAGTCCACCGCCGTTAGCGTGCCGGCTGTACCTGGTGACCACGCCGTCGTCGTTTTCCACGACTTCGATCTTCCTGCTCATCCCATTCCTTATTCCTGCGCACTTTACGCATTAAAAACTCAACGTCTGCAAGCGGGAATAGATTCCTGCCGGCCTCCCCGGACTCCGCCCGGAGCAGCGGGCGGCGCGTTCCGAACTGGTTGTTTTAACCCACCCGGACTAACACGCGGAAACCCGTTGCCGCGCGCGCCCCGGCGCCGCCCAGATCAAGCCGCTGCCACTGACACCCGGCCGCGCCATCGTCCCCTAACCCTTTCGCCCGGCTAGGCTCGGGTCATGGGGACCAATCCCGCCGGCACCTGGCGACGCAGCATGGCATTCATCGGCACAAACCCGGGTCTGGCCCTGCATCCGGTGGACCGCCACGGTGTGCACGTCCCTGGCGAGCCGGCCAGCTGCTTTGCCTCATTTTGGATGGCCGATTGGTCCCGATGGGGAACGGGGCATGCCCTGCTGATTGCCACCCGTAAGGGCTGGCGCACTTACGGAGCCAGCGAATTCTTTGCGGCAACGCTGGCCACGGAGCTCGCCTGCCACTTTCCGGAGGCCGCGCGGTTTCCGCTGACCGGAATCATCCACACCCATGACGAGTTCGACGTCGACCTGCATCCCGAGCGCGGTTTCCGCGCCGTGGGCCGCAAGGCTGAGATGGAAATCAGCGGAGTCCTGGACCGCCGGCAATTCGCAGCACCGGACTTTCAGCTCGGCACAAGCAGCGCGTCCCTGAACAACGTGTACCTGCCATGCAGCACCGGCCGGCTCTCCGAATTCGGAGTGGAGTGGCCCGGTGCGCCCACCGTGTACCCCGGGCCGCGGGGGCCACAGTCGTCGGCCTACCTGGCCGTGGCGGAATCCTGGGTCATGTAGCGGCGCGCCCCCGGATGCGAGGGTGACTTCGCGCCTCACTGCCCGGCACATACTGCGTGGCCTAGTGTTAAGGGCAGAAGGCGGCCGCGAGCTGCCCGGGCCGGGCAGCGGACTACCGGCTCTTCCCGTTCCCTAGAGAGGTGTTGATGGCCATGCGAAGGAACCCCGCGATGAAGATTGCCCAAAGGACCGCCCACAAAGCGGTATTCGATGCCCAAGGCAAGCCAAAACCAGGAATCCACAACATGCTTCTGCGGGCGGTTGACGTCCAGCGGCCTTTGGTCCTGGCCAACATTCGACGGCTCCAGCGCAAGCACCCCCGCGCCACGGCCGCGCAGCTTGCCGACAAGATGGAACGGGACTATCTGGCCGCCGTCACCAGTGGGGGCGCCCTGGTGGGCGGCTCGGCAGTTATTCCCGGGGTGGGCACCATGGCGGCGCTTGGCCTTTCCGCCGCAGCCACCGTGGGCTTCCTCGAAGCCACGGCCCTGTACGCAACATCCCTGGCCGAACTTCACGGCGTCCGGATGGTGGATCCCGAGAAAGCCAGCACCCTCATCATGGCCATCATGCTCGGTGAGGAAGGGACGGAAATGCTCAGCGCGCTCAGCGGCCAGGCCGCAGGCCGCAGCAAGGGGCCGGCGGACGCCTGGGGATCGGCCTTCGCCCGCAAGACTTCGTTTCCGGGGTTTGGCTCGGTGCGGGAGCGCATCCAGCGGGCCTTCCTGCGCAATCTGCTGCAGCGGCAGGGAACGGCGTTGCTCGGCAGGGCGCTGCCCTTCGGCGTCGGAGCGGTCGTGGGTGGCGTGGGCAACCGGGTGATGGGGCGCGCCGTCGTGGCGAACGCCAAGGAGGCATTTGGGCCCATGCCGGACACCATTCCGGGTGAACTCCTGGCTGGACCGGCTGCCGCCGGCAGTACCCCCGGGGCGCCAGCCGCGGCCGGACAAACGTCGCTGAAAGGCGGATTCATTGGATCTGAACGCTGATTTGGGGGAGTCCTTCGGCTCCTGGACCATGGGCGAGGACGCAGCGATGTTCCCTCTCATTACCAGTGCCAGCGTGGCCTGCGGAATGCATGCGGGGGATCCTGTGACCATGCTGGACACCTGCCGGGCCGCCTACGAACTGGACGTCCGGGTGGGCGCCCATATTGGCTACCCGGACCTGGCCGGTTTTGGCCTCCGCTCACTGGACATGAGCTTCGATGACCTCTTCGGATCGGTGCTCTACCAGCTGGGCGCCCTGGACGGGGTGGCTCACGCAGTGGGCGCCTCGGTGGACTACGTGAAAGCCCACGGCGCACTGTACGAACGAACGGTGCGTGACGAGGAGCAGGCCTCGGCGGTCGTCTCGGCAATCCAGGCCTACGATCCCGGACTGCCTGTGCTGGGGCTCCCGGGGTCAGCGCTGCTGGCCTTCGCCGCCGAAGCCGGACACCCGGTCTTCCACGAAGCCTTTGCGGACCGCGCCTACCTGCCGGACGGCACCCTGGTGCCAAGCTCCCAAGAGGGTGCTCAGCTGCATGACATAGACGAGGTTACCGGCCGTGCCGTCCGGCTGGCGCTCAAGGGCGAGGTGGAAGCAATTGACGGCACGGTGCTCCACCTCCAACCCCACTCACTGTGCCTGCACGGTGACGCTCCCGGCTCCGTGGAGATGGCCGCGGCCGTGCGGACGGCGCTGCAGGACGCAGGGGTGGAACTCGCCCCGTTCGCCTGACCCCTCAGACGCGAACGGACACTTGGGGCCACCCCTGAGGCGCGAACGGACACTTGGGGCCACTGTGGGCGGGGCTTAAGTGTCCGTTCGCGCTTGGTGGGTGGCCCGGCCCCGGGCCCTGTGCCGGACGTGGGTTCCCGGCAGTTTTTCGATGAGGCGGCGCAAAGTGGCGCCGTCCAGGGTAAGCAGAGGATCCGACCGTCGGCTGTGACGGATTCGACGGTGCCCTTATCAACCATGCGATCGCGACAGAAGATCTCGACGTCCCGGCCCTCAAGCATTTTCCAGTCATCCACCGGATGCCATGGCGAAGGCGGGTGCGGAGCCGCGAGCCCGGGTGCTGGAGTGCTGTCCACGCTTCTGTTCCTCCTGCTGATCCGCCCCAATCCAATCCGGCGCGTACCTCCACGCCGGATTGGATTACCGGGGGCTGGAACCTACTTGCGTGACGCCATTTCGGAACTGCTGCCACGAACCCTGAGCTGGGGCTTGATGGACGCCGCATTCCACCGCGAAATCGCCATGGGCTCGGGAAACCAGGTGCTGCAGGAATTGCTCCGGAGCATCCGCTCGCTGCTCCGGATCTGGGTGGACCGAGCCCTCACCGATGAGGGCCACGCCGAAGCTGCGCTGAAGGAGCACGGGGAAATCTTCGCCGCCCTCGAGGCCCGCGACGCCGATGCCGTGGCGCGCACCATGCGCTCGCATATGGAGACGGCATCGAGGCGCCTGCTGGCCGGTTTTGACGCCGCGCAGTAGCGCTTAGAACGACGCGGGCCTGGCTGCACCCTGACACAGCCCCCGCCAGTGCCATTCGGCCCTATCGGGTGCTTGAACCTGCCACCTAGCTTGAGGGCATGACTGCCGGACCCCATGCGGGGTTAGATGGACCCGCATCAGATGCAATGTTGAAGCTGGGCCGTTTCTTTACAAAATGGGACCAGACGGAAGACGGCAGGGCGGTGTTCCGGGAGGGCGGCCGCAAGGGCGATATCTTCTACCGCGACCGTTGGAGCCACGACAAAGTTGTCCGCTCCACGCACGGGGTGAACTGCACCGGCTCGTGTTCCTGGAAGGTGTACGTCAAGGACGGCATCATCACCTGGGAGTCCCAGCAGACCGACTACCCCTCCGTGGGCCCGGACAGCCCGGAATACGAACCAAGGGGCTGCCCGCGCGGGGCAGCCTTTTCCTGGTACACCTACTCGCCCACGCGTGTCCGGTTTCCCTATGCGCGGGGCGTCCTCGTGGAGATGTACCGCGAGGCCAAGGCCCGGCTGGGTGACCCGGTGCTGGCCTTCGCTGAGATCACCGGCGACCCGGAGCGCCGCCGCCGCTACCAGCAGGCCCGCGGCAAGGGCGGCCTGGTCCGTGTCTCGTGGCAGGAGGCCATCGAGATCGCCGCTGCTGCCCACGTGAACACGATCAAAACCTATGGTCCGGACCGCTGCGCCGGCTTCTCGCCGATTCCCGCGATGTCCATGGTGTCGCACGCCGTGGGGACGCGCTTCATCCAGCTGATTGGCGGGGTGATGACGTCCTTCTACGACTGGTACGCGGACCTTCCCGTGGCGAGCCCGCAGGTGTTCGGGGATCAGACCGATGTGCCGGAATCCGGTGACTGGTGGGACGCCAGCTACCTCATGATGTGGGGTTCCAACGTTCCCGTCACCCGGACCCCGGATGCGCACTGGATGGCCGAGGTCCGCTACCGGGGAACCAAGGTGGTGACGGTCAGCCCGGATTATGCGGACAACACCAAGTTCGCCGACGAATGGCTCCCGGCGCAGGCCGGAACCGACGCCGCGCTGGCCATGGCCATGGGCCACGTGATGCTCAAGGAATTCTTTGTTGACCGCCAGGTGCCCTTCTTTGCCGACTACGTCCGCCAATACACGGACCTGCCGTTCCTGGTCCGGCTTGAACGGCGCGACGACGGCGCACTGACGCCGTCGAAATTCCTCACCGCCAATGACCTCCCGGCCGAAGCCGGGGCTGAGGACGCGGCGTTCCGTACCGTTCTGTTCGACAAGGAAACCGGCGGCCCGGCCGTCCCCAACGGATCCTTGGGATTCCGCTACTCCGGCAGCGGCGAGGGCAAATGGAACCTGGACCTTGAGGGGATCGAGCCCGCCCTGTCCCTGCGCGAGGTGACCGGTGACAGCGCGGAGATCCTGCTTCCGTGCTTCGAAGACCCGGCAGGGGAGGGGAGCGTGCTCCGGCGGGGAGTGCCCGTGCTGGAGATGGAGGGGCATCTGGTCACCACGGTGTTCGACCTCATGCTGGCCCAATACGGGGTGGGCCGTGAGGGGCTCCCGGGGGAGTGGGCCACCGGCTACGAGGACGCCGCGACCCCCTACACTCCGGCCTGGCAGGAGGAAATCACCAGCGTTCCGGCGCAGGCCTGCATTCGGGTGGCCCGCGAATTCGCCCGCAACGCCGAGCAGTCCAAGGGCCGGTCCATGATCATCATGGGTGCCGGGATCTGCCAGTGGTTCCACGGCGACGCCACCTACCGGGCGGTCCTGGCCCTGGTGATGCTGACCGGCTGCATGGGCCGCAACGGCGGCGGCTGGGCGCATTACGTCGGCCAGGAAAAGACCCGGCCCGCCACGGGCTGGGTGTCCCTCGCCAACGCCCTGGACTGGTCCCGGCCGCCCCGGACCATGATCGGCACCGGCTATTGGTACATGCACACGGACCAGTGGCGGCAGGACGGCTACTCGGCTGATGCGCTCAAATCACCGCTGTCCACCGGGGCCCTGGACGGTATGCACACCGCGGATGCCCTGGCCCAGTCCGCCCGGCTGGGCTGGATGCCTTTCTACCCCCAGTTTGACCGCAACCCGCTGGACCTTGCGGACGAGGCCGAGGCCGCCGTCGCCGCCGGAACCGCGAAAGACACGCCCGGCTACATCGCGGACGCGCTGAAGAACCGGACCCTGAACCCGGCGATCGAGGACGTGGACGCCCCGGAAAACTGGCCGCGGACGCTGGTGCTGTGGCGCTCCAACCTGTTCGGTTCGTCTGCGAAGGGCAACGAATACTTCCTCCGGAACCTGCTGGGCACCCACAACAACGTCATGGGCAAGGACCACGCCGAGGGGCTGAAGCCCAAGGACGTGAAATGGCATGAGCAGGCCCCGGAAGGGAAACTGGACCTGCTGGTCTCCGCTGACTTCCGGATGACCTCCACCACGCTGTTGTCCGACGTCGTGTTCCCGGCCGCCACCTGGTACGAGAAGCATGACCTGTCCTCCACGGACATGCACCCCTTTGTCCACGCCTTCACCCCCGCGATCGACCCGCCGTGGGAAACCAAGACCGACTTTGACACCTTCCACTTGCTGGCCCAGGAGTTCTCCCGGCTGGCCAAGACCCACCTCGGCGTCCGCCGCGACCTGGTCAGTGTCCCCCTGCAGCATGACACCCCGGGGCAGTTGGCTCAGCCGGGAGGAATAGTGCGGGACTGGCGGGACATGTCCATCCCGGCGGTCCCCGGACAGAACATGCCCATCTTTTCCGTGGTGGAGCGGGACTACACGGCCATCGCGGACAAGCTGGCCGCCGTCGGGCCCCTGGCAGACAAACTCGGCTTCACGGTCAAGAACGTCACCTACAAACTCGCCGGCCCGTTGGACCGGCTCAGCCGGTCCAACGGGGTGATGCTCGGCGGCGCCGCCGACGGGCGCCCCGCGATCGACACCGACGCGAAAATGGCGGAGGCAATCCTGGCTTTCTCCGGCACCACCAACGGCCAGCTGTCCGTGCAGGGCTTCAAGGACCTGGAAATCCGTACGGGAAGGAAGCTGGCGGACCTGGCCGAGGGCTCCGAGGAAAAGTTCATTACCTTTGCCCAGACCCAGGCCGGTCCGGTGCCGGTGATCACCTCGCCGGAATGGTCCGGCTCCGAAACCGGGGGCAGGCGCTACGCCCCGTTCACCATCAATGTGGAGCGGCTCAAGCCCTGGCACACCCTCACGGGCCGCATGCACTTCTTCCTGGACCACGACTGGATGATCGACATCGGCGAGGCCCTGCCGATATACCGGCCGCCGCTGGATATGCACCGGCTTTTCGGCGAACCCAAGCTCGGCCAGGACGGCTCCATGGAGGTGGTGGTCCGGTATCTGACCCCGCACTCCAAGTGGTCCATCCACTCCGAGTACCAGGACAATCTCCTGATGCTCTCGCTCTCCCGCGGCGGCCCAACGGTGTGGATGAGCCCGTCCGACGCCGCCGCCATCGAGGTCCAGGACAACGACTGGGTGGAGTGCGTGAACACCAACGGCGTGCTCGTGGCCCGGGCCATTGTCAGCCACCGCATGCCGGCCGGAGTGGTCTACGTCCACCACGCGCAGGAACGCACCATCGACGTGCCGAAGTCGGAGGCAACGGGGCGGCGCGGCGGCATCCACAACTCCGTGACCCGGCTCCTGGTCAAGCCCTCGCACCTGATCGGCGGCTACGCCCAGCTGGCCTACGCGTTCAACTACCTCGGCCCCACCGGAAACCAGCGCGACATGGTTGCCACCGTCCGCCGTCGTTCACAGGAGGTGCAGTACTGATGCGTGTCATGGCTCAAATGGGCATGGTCATGAACCTGGACAAATGCATCGGCTGCCACACCTGTTCCGTGACCTGCAAGCAGGCCTGGACCAACCGTGCGGGCACCGAGTATGTCTGGTTCAACAACGTGGAGACCCGGCCCGGCCAAGGGTATCCGCGGCGCTACGAGGACCAGGAACGGTGGCACGGCGGCTGGGTGCTGAACAAGCGCGGCAGGCTGGTGCTCAAAGCCGGCGGCCGGGTGAAGAAACTCTTCGGCATCTTCGCCAGCCCGGTCCAGCCCGAGCTGAAGGACTACTACGAGCCGTGGACCTACGACTACAAGACCCTCGTGGACGCGCCGCTGGGCGATGACTTCCCCGTGGCGAGGCCCAAGTCGCTCATCACCGGCGAGGACACCAAAATCACATGGTCCGCGAACTGGGACGACGATCTCGGCGGTTCCGTGGAAAACGGCCACCTGGATCCCATCGTGGAGAAGGTCCGCCGGGAGTCCGAGGACAAAATCAAGTTCGCCTATGAGCAGACCTTTATGTTCTACCTCCCGCGGATCTGCGAGCACTGCCTGAACCCGTCCTGCATGGCCTCCTGCCCGTCCGGAGCCATCTACAAGCGCGTCGAGGACGGTATTGTGCTGGTGGACCAGGACAAGTGCCGCGGGTGGCGCCAATGCGTCACCGGCTGCCCGTACAAGAAGATCTACTTCAACCACAAGACCGGCAAGGCCGAGAAATGCACCTTCTGCTACCCGCGCGTTGAGGTGGGATTGCCCACCGTCTGTTCGGAAACGTGCGTGGGCCGGCTGCGGTATCTGGGGCTGTTTTTGTACGACGCCGACGCCGTGACCGAAGCGGCGTCGGTGACCGATCCCAAGGAACTCTACGACGCCCAGATGGACGTGCTGCTGGACCCGAACGACCCCGCCGTCCAGGCCGAGGCCCGCGCCCAGGGGATCCCCGAGGACTGGATCGACGCCGCGCGGCGCTCGCCGGTCTACGCCCTGGCCAAGGTCTACAAGGTGGCACTCCCGCTGCACCCCGAGTACCGCACCATGCCGATGGTCTGGTACGTGCCGCCGCTGTCCCCCGTGGTGGACCTGCTCAAGGACCAGGGGCACGACGGCGAGGACCACGGCAACCTGTTCGGCGCCATCGACGCGCTGCGCATCCCGGTGGAGTACCTCGCGGAACTGTTCACTGCAGGGGACGTGGACCGGGTCACGGCCGTACTGAAGAAGCTGGCCGCCATGCGTTCCTACATGCGCGGCATCAGCCTCGGCAACGACCCGGACGACTCGATCCCAGAGTCCGTGGGCATGGACGGCCAGACCATGTACGAGATGTACCGGCTGATGGCCATCGCCAAGTATGAGGAGCGCTACGTCATTCCCAAGGCGCACGTGGAGCAGGCCCACGATCTGGAGGAAATGGGCTGCTCACTGGACTTCGAGGGCGGCCCGGGCATGCAGGATTCCTCCCCGTTCGGTGAGGCAAGCGGCAGGCCGGTCCCCGTGGCCCTGGAAACCTTCAACGCGTTGAGGGACCGGCAGACGTCCGGCTCCGCCCCGGGCGAGAAGACGCTGCGCGGCAGGGTAAACCTGCTCAACTGGGACGGAACAGGGGCGCCTTCCGGGCTGTTTCCGGAAAAAGCACTGATTCCGGAGAAGGCGCTCCCTCCGGAGAGGTCCGGCCCGTCGGCGCCGCCGTCGTCGACGGAGGAGGAGCGGTGAGCCGCCGTCACCAGGTGGTGTACCTGGCCGCAGCCTGGTGCCTTTCCTACCCCGACGAGGAGCTGATCGGGCAGGTGCCGCTGATGCGGGCCGCGCTGACGGAGTTCCCGGGGGCCCTCGACGACTTCGACGAGGTCCTGGCCCAGTTGGAGTCCCGGCCACCGATAGAGGTCCAAGGCACCTACGTCCGGGAGTTCGACCTCGGCAAGCGGCACGCGCTCCACCTCAGCTACTGGACCGACGGCGACACCCGCCGCCGGGGGGAGGTCCTGGGACACTTCAAGCAGGCCTACCGGCAGAGCGACATCCTCGTGGACACCCACGGCGAACTGCCGGACTACCTTCCCATGGTGCTCGAATACGCGGCCCGGGTGGACATGTCCGCGGGCCGCGGGCTGCTCATCCAGTACCGGGCCAGCCTCGAGATGCTCAGGCTCGGCCTGCTCCGCGACGGGCTGCCGCATGCACGGATCCTGCAGGCCGTCTGTTCCACCCTTCCCGGTAAATCCCCCACGGATGAACAGGCCGTGATGCGAATGGCCGGCTACGGCCCGCCCACCGAGGCTGTTGGCCTGGACCCGTACGATCCGCGACTGCTGCCCGTGAAGGGGACCTGATATGGACACGCCCGCACCTCCCCTCACCGCGGTCGACATTCTGCTGTGGGGGGTGTTGCCCTACGTGATGGTGGTGGTCCTGGTGGGCGGCCTCGCCTGGCGGTACAAATACGACCAGTTCGGCTGGACCACGCGCTCCTCCCAGCTTTACGAATCGAGGCTGCTGCGGATCGCCTCGCCGCTGTTCCATTTCGGCCTCCTTGCGGTCATCGCCGGGCATTTCTTCGGCCTGGTCATTCCCATGGCGTGGACCCAGGCCGCGGGCTTGAGCCAGGAGTTCTACCACTTCAACGCGCTGCTGGTGGGAGGTATCGCCGGGGTGGGGACCCTGGGCGGCATCATCCTGCTCATCTATCGACGGCGTACCAGCGGGCCGGTGTTTATGGCCACCACCAAAAACGACAAGACCATGTACGTGGTCCTCACCGCAGCCATCGTGTTCGGGCTGTGGACCACGCTGGCCAGTGTGTTTGAGGGCGAACACGGCCACAATTACCGCGAAACCGTGGCCCCATGGTTCCGCTCGCTGTTCGTTTTCCAGCCCGACATCGCCGCCATGGCGGCAGCACCCTTCTCCTTCCACCTTCACACCTTGGTAGGCATGGGCCTTTTTGTGATCTGGCCCTTTACCCGGTTGGTGCACGCCTTTACGGCGCCCCTGCACTACCTCTTCCGGCCTTACATCGTCTACCGTTCCCGGGACCGCGACCGCCCATCGGGGGCCCGGGCAACCGGCGCCCGGACCACCGGCGTCGCAGCACGGCGGGGTTGGTCCGCCGTCGGAACCCGGGACCGCGATACACGGAACCGCTGACCTGAACTGACGGAACTACATCGACGGCACTGACAGAGGAGTACACCGTGGCCGGAGCCGCAACCCCCACCGCATCCGAATCCCCTGGCCGGACCCGCAACCTGGTCCTTGCCACCGCCACCTCCGTGGCATGCTTCTGGGCGTGGAACTCCGTGGCCACCCTGGGCTCCTACTACGTTCAGCACCTGCACCTTAATCCCGCCACCACCGGCGTTCTAGTGGCCATGCCCGTGTTTGTGGGATCCCTGGGACGGATCGTGGTGGGGACGCTCACTGACAGGTTTGGCGGCCGGGCCATGTTCAGCTTCGTCCTGCTGGCCTCGATTCTGCCCATTCTGCTGGTGGCCGTCGGCGGAACCATCAGTTCCTTTGCCTTGGTCCTCGGCGCGGGACTGCTGCTCGGCGTGGCTGGCACGGTCTTCGCCGTCGGGATTCCGTTCGTCAGTGCCTGGTACGAGCCCGCGCGCCGGGGGTTCGCCACCGGCGTCTTCGGAGCCGGCATGGGAGGGACCGCGCTGGCGGCATTCCTGAATCCACGGCTGGTGGCGTGGATCGGATACTTCCCCACCCACATCCTGATCGCAGCGGTGCTGGCCGGCATGGCCGCCCTGGTCTGGTTCCTGATGAAGGAGGCGCCGGGCTGGACGCGCAGCAACGCACCGGTCCTGCCCAAATTGGCCGACGCCGCGAAGACGCCTGTCACCTGGAAGATGTGCTTTCTCTACGCCGTCGTCTTTGGCGGCTTCGTCTCCTTCGCCACCTACCTGCCTACCTACCTCCGGGACGTCTACAGCTTCGATCCCAGCGGGGCCGGCGCCCGCACCGCCGGCTTCGCTCTTGCCGCGGTGTTGGCCAGGCCGGTGGGCGGTGTGCTCGCGGACAAGATTGGCCCCAAACCGGTGGTGATCATTGCCCTCGCCAGCGTGGCGCTCCTCGCCTGGGTGGTGAACCTGCAGCCCGACGGCGAAGTCCCCGCCGGCCTGACCTTCGTTGCCATGGCGGCCGCGCTGGGCCTGGGGACTGGCGGCGTTTTCGCCTGGGTGGGCGTGCTGTCGCCGCAGGGCAAGGTGGGCAGCGTCAGCGGCGTGGTCAGCGCGGCCGGTGGATTGGGCGGCTATTTTCCGCCGCTGGTCATGGGGGCAACGTACGACGCCGCGACGCACAGCTACTCGATCGGCCTGCTGCTCCTGGTGATCACTGCCCTTGTGGCGCTTGTGTTTACCATCTTCGGTATCCGGGGCCGGACCAAGGCTCAGGTGGTCGCCGCGTAGGACACCCGCCAGGGAGCGCGAACGGACACTTGGGCACACCGCTGCGGCGCGTCAGAGCGGTGCTGAAGTGTCCGTTCGCGCTTTGGGGCGGAGCTGAAGTGTCCGTTCGCGCTTGGGGGCGGTCAGCCAAAGACCAGGTTCGCCGCGGTGAAAATGGCCAGCCCGGCCAGCGAACCCACCACGGTGCCGTTGATCCTGATGAACTGCAGGTCCTTTCCCACCTGGAGCTCGATCTTCTGGGACGTCTCCTCGGCATCCCAGCGGGCCACGGTATCGGTAATCACGCCCGCGATGTCCGAGCGGTACGTCTTCACCAGGTAGCCGGCAGCGTCACCGATCCACCGGTTGACCTTCCCCGCCAGCTCAGGATCCACCACCAGCCGGGTGCCGAAGTCGTGCACGGCAGCCTTGAACCGGACCGTCAGTTCGCTGTGGGGATCGTCGACGGCGGTGAGTAGCGCGGCTTTGATGGTGCCCCATGTGCGGGAGGCGAGTTCGCGTACCTCCGGGTCGCCGAGGACCTGTGCCTTGATGCCTTCGGCCCGGGCGATCATCACCGGATCATGCTGCAGGTCCCGCGCCAGTTCCGTGAGGTACTTGTCGATGGACTGGCGGACCTGGTGCTCCGGATCGGACTGCACGGCCTTGGTGAACTTCAGGATCTCCAAGTAAACCTTGTCTCCCACCAGGCCGTCCACGAATTGCGGCACCCACTGCGGAGAGCGGTCCGAGACCAGCCTGCTGACGGTCTCGTGGTTGTCCCGCACCCAGTCCACCGTGCGGTCCACCATCAGGTCCACCAGCGTGTGGTGGTGCCCGTCAGCGAAGATCCGCTCCGCCAACCGGCCCACCGGAGGGCCCCAGGGCGGAGTCAGCAGATGCCGGCGGACCATTCCCTCGATCACTGCCTGCACGTCGTCGTCGTTCAGCACCTTGAACGCCCCGCGGATGACGGCGGCGCCCTCCTTGGCCACGCGCTCGGCACCGCCGGGCCCGGAGAGCCAGGCGCCGGCTTTCCGCGCAATATCCACGCTGGCCAGCTTCTCCTGCACCACCTGCTCGGAGAGGAAGTTCGTTTCCACGAATTCCCCCAGCGAAGCGCCGATCTGGTCTTTGCGGCGGGGGATGATGGCGGTGTGCGGGATCTTGACGCCCATGGGGTACTTGAAAAGGGCCGTGACGGCGAACCAGTCCGCAAGACCGCCCACCATGCCACCCTCCGCCGCGGCGCGGACATACTCCAGCCACGGGTACTGCTTCTGCAACGCGAAGGCCGCCACAAAAATGACAGCCATCACAATCAGCAGCGACAGCGCCAGGAGCTTCATCTTGCGCAGGGCGGCCGCCTTTTCGGCATCGCCGGAGCTCAAGCCGTGATGGCCCACCGCGGTGCCCGCTCCGATGTGACCGGCTCCCTTGCCTCCGTCCCCCGTGCGGGCGGGGGCAGCGGGCGGCGTGGTTCGTTCAGTGTTCACCTGCATGTGCCCAGCCTAGCCCCGCATCAGCACCCCGGGTCCGCTAACGTGTCAGCATGAGAACCGACGCGTCCGGCCGCACCCGTCCCCTGGTCTACGCCCACCGGGGGGCCAGCGCCGCCTTTGCGGAGCACACCCGTGCCGCCTACCTCCGGGCGATAGCCGACGGCGCCGACGGCGTGGAGTGCGATGTTCACCTCACGCGGGACCAGCATGTGGTCCTGTTGCATGACGCCAATCTTGACCGCACCTCGGACGGCACCGGGCCCGTGGCGGACCGGACCCTGGACGAACTGCGGCTCCTGGACTTCTCCTCGTGGAAGGGCGCCAGGATCCCTTCCGAATACGGGGCAAAGTCCGAACAGCTCCTCACCCTGCCGGAACTGCTGGACATTCTGCGAACCGCCGGGCGGGACATCGGGCTGGCCATTGAACTCAAACACCCCAGCCCCTACCTGCTCCAGCTTGAGGACAGGGTGCTGGAAGTCCTCGCCGCCGAGGGCTGGGACCCGCGCACATCCACCGTGGACAACATCCGCGTCTCGTTCATGAGCTTCAGCCCGGACTCGGTGAGGCACCTGCTCAAGACCGTGCCGGCCGAGTTCATCTGCCAGCTCGTGGACGACGTCAAAGTGGACGAGGTCCGCGAGGAACTGGGGCTCGGGCCCATCACGGGCGGCGCCGTGGCAAACGTCATGAAGGCAGCGCAGCTCGAGGGCGAACGGATCCTGGACGACGGCGAAGTGGGACTTGCGGGCCCGGGCATCGACTACGTCCGCCAGCACGCCCTCGTGGTCCAGCGCTGGCTGCAATCCGGGCGCAGGTTCCGGGTGTGGACGGTGGACTCGGAAACGGATGTGGCACTGTGCCAACGCCTGGGCATCCAGGAAATCACCACCAACAGGCCCGCCCAGGTGCTCGCCCAGCTCTGATTCTCGAGCCCGGCCGGAACCGGAGCCCGGCCGAAACGTTGCCGCTCAGGGGGCCAGATCGCGGCGACGCCCGCCCAGGTAGCCGCGGGCGGCCAACGCCGCGGCGACGGCGGTCACGTTCCCGAAACGCCTCAGCGCGCCGCTCATCTGCACCACACTGCTCATGGTCACAAGGTACGCCTCCGGATCGTGGCGGACCCGTGCGGAAAGTCCCGTCGGCGCAGCCTCACCCCGCGGTTACCGGCTTGTCCATGGCTGTGATTGAGTAGAACCATGCCATTTCGCTGGTCCAGCCGGACCACCCAGTCACTCTCCGCCGCGGCCATGAGCGCGCTGCTGCTGACCAGCGCCCGGAAGCACTTTGTGGAGCCGCAGTTTTTTGCCGAGGTGGTCCCGGACTTCCTGTGCCGCGACGACTCCGGCGAACGGCCAAACGGGCCGCTCGCCGTGATGTCGCGCGAGGAATGGGTGGCGGTGAGCGGGCTGATTGAGGCGGGAGCCGCCGTCGTGCTCCTTATTCCCGGCACGCGCCGGGCAGCCGCGGGCTGCATCACCGCCATGTTCACGCTCTTCCTCGCCGGCCATGTGGACGCCCTGCGACGGGCGTACGGCCCTGCGGGGACGCCGGCGCGGCGAAAGGCCCACACGATTCGGCTTCCCCTTCAAGTGCCGCTGATCCTTTGGGCATGGAGTTTGCGGAAACCGGCTTCCGGACCAGGGCTGTGACACTGCTGAAGTCGCCGGCCGTGAGGGTGGGAATGTCCATCAGCATCGCCACCGGCCTCTACGGCGTTTCCTTTGGGGCCCTGTCCGTCACCTCCGGGCTCAGTTTCTGGCAGACCATGGCCTTGAGCCTGTTGCTGTTCAGCGGCGGGTCGCAGTTCGCATTCATTGGCGTGGTGGCTGGGGGAGGGTCCGGCATTGCAGCCATGGGCGCCGCCACGCTGCTGGGCATGCGCAACGGCATCTACGGCATGCAGCTCAATGCGCTGCTGCGCCCGCAGGGGTGGCGCAAATACGCGTCGGCCCATCTGACCATTGACGAATCCACCGCCACGAGCACCGGGCAGACCGACCCCGTGGAGCAGCATCGGGGCTTCTGGACCGCGGGGATCGGAATCTTCGTGCTCTGGAACGTGTTCACCGCGGTGGGCGCGCTGGCGGGAAGCGCCCTGGGGGACCCCAAGCAGTGGGGACTGGACGGAGCGGCGGTGGCGGCCTTCCTCGGGTTGCTTTGGCCACGACTGAAGGGCCGCGAGCCGGTGGCCATCGCGGTGGTGTGCGCCCTGGCCACAGTCCTGGCCGTGCCCTTTGTGCCCGCCGGAGTGCCTATCCTCATCGCCGCCGTGGTGGCTGCCCTGACCGGCTGGTTCAGCCACGGCCGGAGCGACGAGGGCCTCGAACCGGACGTGGACCCCTACGCCAGCGAGCACCCTCACCGTTCCCACCCTCACGGCGGCCGCTCATGAGTTTGTGGTTGTGGCTCCTGACCGCCTGCCTCCTGGGCTATGCCTGGAAACTGGTGGGCTACTTGGTGCCGGCCAGCCTGCTTCGCAACCCGCGGATGTCCAGGGTGGCGGGCACCATGACCATCGGGCTGCTGGCCTCGCTGACCATTGTGAACGCCATGGCTTCTGGCCAGTCCCTCGCGCTGGATGCGCGCATCGGGGCCTTGGTGGCGGCCGCGGTTGCGCTCTTGCTCCGCGCCCCGTTCCTCGTTGTGGTCCTCGCCGGCGCCGGGGCGGCCGCCGGGCTTAGACTCCTCGGCTGGAGCTGACGACGGCCTTTCGGCCCTATTGACCGCGGGGACGCCTGTGGGATTATTCCCACATGAGCGAAGAAGAAACGCTGGCGATACCACTTGTCGGCAAAGAGCCGGACGGCACGGAGCGTTCCGTCCGGTCCCACGTGCCTTCCGTCGTCACGGGATCTGAGGCTACCCGGCAGATCCGGGACCTGGCACGCCGCCGCCGGGAGGCCGAGGCCAAGCTGCAGCAGCACCTCCGGGCAGTTCAGGCCACTCCCAAGGCTCCGGAACCCGGCACGTGATCAGCCGCTGAATCACCAGCCTGTGGGGAGGCTTTCGTTGTTGTGTATGTCAAATTCATTCGAAACAAGCTCGTCCCTGACCCGCGTCCCGACCGGGAGCGGGGCGGCCCCATGAAGCTCGGCCAATACCTAGCCGAGCGGCTCCAGGACCTTGTCCTGGAGAGCGCCGATGTGGCCGGCTTTCTGGGGAAGCTCTCGGAGTTCTCATCCGGATTCATCGGCAAGGCTTCCGGACTGCCGGTGCAGTGCGGCGTGACCCTGGTGCGGAACCGCCGATCCGTGACCGCAGCCGGAAGCACCCCGGCGGCGAGGCTCCTCGCCGACTTCCCGCAGGCCCACGGCCAAAGCCCGGGCCTGGAAGCACTCAGGGCCGGAAGCACAGTGTCCGTGCCGGACACCCGCTTCGATCCGCGCTGGCGCAGGTACAACCTCGCCGTTGCACAGGCGGGACAGCGCAGCATCCTCGCAGTGCCACTGGCTCTGGACCAAGGCGCGGCGGCTGCCCTGACGTTCTTCGCTCCGGAAACCGATGCCTTCGACGAGGAGGGAATCGTTATCTGCGAGGCCTATGCCGCCAAGGCGGGCAAGGCGTTGCGCCTCGCTGTCCGGATCGGGGCATCCAAGGACCTGAATGAGGATCTCCTGGAAGCCATGAAGTCGCGGACCACAATCAACCTTGCGTCCGGCATTGTCATGGGCCAGAGCAGGTGCTCGCAGGCCGAGGCATTCGCCATCCTTACCAAGGTCTCCAACAATCGCAACGTCAAGCTCCGGGTGGTGGCGGAGGAGCTGCTGCGGAACTTCGACAAAGTCCCGGGCATCACCCGCTTCGACAATTAGCCGCCGCGTCCTCCGCCGCGGGAACTCCCGCCTCAGCGTGCCCTCACGGATATGCTTGAGGGAGACCCGGGAGACGTAAAAGTGGTTGGTGTGTTTTCTTGAGGGCAGTCATGGTGGCCGATGGCGCGCCACAACAGGGCATGGACGAGGACACGGCCACGCCGGGCCTCATGGTGGAATCGCGGCTCTCCAAGAGACCGTTGCGTGCGGTGTCCGTGGAGTTGGTGCATCCACTGCGGATATCCGGGTGAGCGGGGGTGCATTTTGGCCCTGGGCGAGGACGAGGACGAACAGAGGCGCCGGTTCGAGGAGATGTTCCCGAGTGCGGACCTTCGCCTCGAAGAGCTGTGGTTGAGGTACTTCAGTGTTGGCGGAGTTGCCAGCCAGTTCGAAGTCGAGGCTTACATCCACGGTGCCATCTCGCTGCCGCCGTTGCAGCGGGATATTTTGGCGCACGCCTTAAACGAGCGGCTCGACGAGCTTGAGGCGCCGGACAGCAGGGCGCCATACAGCCAGGGATCCGAAGGCACCAGCCGGCAGCAGGAGGACGGCGACCAGCCGCAGGATGAGCGAGGGCCTGACGGCCAGTGAGCACCGACTCGCTGCGGACGCCGGGCTGAGGCGACAGGCTGAGGTGAGGGTTTAGGCGCAGGAGCTTAGGCGAAGCCGGAGCCTGACTCCGCGAAGGCGGAGCCGGGCAGCGGCGACTGGGGAGGCAACGGGCGGTTGGGCCGCTCGGTACGGATGGCATCCTCCACCAGCGCCACGGGGCGGCGCCAGGCGTCGGAGCCGGGTTCCATAGTGTCCACAACGCCGATCAGCATTGCCAGCAGGCGGGTCAGGTCAGTCATGGAAATGTCCGAGCGCAGCGTGCCCTGCCGCTGTCCACGCCCCAGGAGCACGGCAAGGGACTCCATGAGGCTGCCCGTGATTCCGGTCAGCAGCCCCCGCCGTCCTGCCACGGCGCCGAGTAGGTTGGCGTCCTCGCTGGCCGCGGCCATCAGGGCGTCGATCACGTGGAAGAGGCCGCCGGCCGCGTCGGATCCCTCAAGTGCCTGATCGATGACCGGGTCAACCATGGAGCGGAGCTGGCGGTCCAGTGCCGCCAGGACGAGCTGTTCCTTGTCCGCGAAGTTGCGGAAGAGGGTGGCGGGCCCCACGCCGGCTGTGACCGCGATGGTCTGCAGCGGGACTTCGGGGCCGAACTCGCGGAAGCATTTGCGGGCGGCTGTGATGATCTTGTCCACATTGCGCGCAGCGTCCGCACGGAGGGGCTTGCGTTCTACTGCGAGGTTCATTTTTTAAGATTAGCAATGCTGTGCCTGAGCGTCGGGGTTACTGATTAGTAGCGCCCTATGTCCCGTTATGTGACGTACCCAGCTATGACAGACTGAGTGCATGTTGCTTGCATTTTCTGTTGCACCTTCCGGCCAGCCCGCTGCCGCGGGGCAGGATCATGCCGCACCGCAGGGCTCGCACTCCGCCGACGCTTCCGTGCACGACGCAGTCGCGGCCGCGGTGAAGATCGTCCGCGAGTCCGGGTTGCCAAACCACACGGACTCCATGTTCACCACGATCGAGGGTGAATGGGACGAGGTTTTTGCCGTGGTCAAGGAGGCCACCGAGGCCGTGGGCCGCTTCGGAAGCCGCGTGTCCCTGGTTATCAAGGCCGACATCCGGCCGGGATATTCCGGCGAGCTGACCGGCAAGGTGGAACGGCTCGAGAACGCCATAGCGGACGCTGGCTAGCCGAGCGCCGGAACAACAACCCGCAAGACGCAGGGGCGAACGGCTATCGCGCGGTGGCGGCAACTGGGAGACTTGCCCCATGATCGAGCACAAGGCCGAGCCCGGCTGGGCAGCCGTGGAAGAGTTCCTGTCCGAAACGGTTGTCCGCCCGAACCGTCACCTCAAACATGCCGTGGCATCCGCGGCGGCCGCCGGCATGCCCCCCATCGAAGTGGCGCCCAATGCAGGAAAGCTTCTTCAGTTGCTGGTCCGGATCTCCGGCGCCCGCAGGGTGCTGGAGATCGGGACGCTGGCTGGCTTCAGCACCATCTGGATGGCCCAGGGACTGCCCGAGGGCGGCCGGCTCATCACGTGTGAGTACCTCCCGAAACACGCCCGGGTTGCCCGCGCCAACGTGGATGCCGCCGGCATCGGGCACAAGGTGGAGATCCGGTTGGGCGCCGCGCTGGAGTCGCTGGCAGCGCTTGAGGCCGAGGGGCATGAACCGTTCGATTTCGTGTTCATCGACGCCGACAAGGAAAACAACCCCCACTACCTCAACTGGGCCATCCGTCTTGGCCGTCCGGGCACCACCATCGTGATGGACAACGTGGTGTGGGAAGGGGCGCTCCTTGACCCCTCTTTGGACCGGGTCAACGCACCCGGCATCATCTGTGCCCTGGAAATCATGGGGAAGGACCCGCGGCTGGACGCAACGGTGATCCAGACCGTGGGGTCGAAGGGCTGGGACGGCTTCGCCCTTGCCGTTGTGCGCTGACGCCACTGGCGCCGGGCCCGCGCGGATCCAGGATGCCGCACGCCCTCGGGAGCAAGCTAGTAAGTATGCTTAGAATAGTCTGGCGGGCTGAGGAAAACTGAGCCAGCGGTCCGGGAGGAACATATATGCGCCGTAGGGAATCATTGTGAGCCACGACGAAGAGTCCGCCGCGCCCCAGGCCGTGCGCATCAGTTCGACGGCCGGCCAACTGGCCGGAATCGCCCCGCTGCTCGCTTCGGCCAAGGCGTCCGCGGGGGATGTTCCCGCCCTGTTGGCACTTGCCCGGGAAGCCGGGAGCGCGGCGCCCCGGCCCGGTGAGGGCGCCACGGCGTTCCTCTGGGAAATCCTTGCATCGGTCACTGCGGTGGATGTTGCCGCGGGCCGGGTGCTCGAGCCCCACTTGGACGCATTGGCCATCCTCGCCCAGGTCCGCGACACGGAAACCGGCGCTGCGGCCCCGGCCGCGGGGAGTGCAGCCGGCCGGACGTGGGGTGTTTTTGCCGCCGAAGCGGCCGGAATGCGGCTGGAAGCCAAAGCCGATCCCCGTGCGGACGGCGGATTTGTCCTGCACGGATCAAAGCCATGGTGTTCCCTGGCGGCCCAGCTGGACGGAGCCGTCCTGACCGCCCACGTCGAAGGGCAGGGACCTGGTGGACGGCCGGCGCGGCGGGCGTTTGCCGTGGACCTCCGTGACCCGGGGGTCACGTGCGAGGTCCCGGAATGGACCAGCAGGGGACTGCGCGAGATACCCAGCGGCACAGTGACCTTTGACGGCGTACCCGCGGTTCCGGTGGGAGAGCCGGGTTGGTACTTCGAACGCCCCGGCTTCGCCTGGGGAGGAATGGGCGTGGCCGCCTGCTGGCTTGGAGGAGCCGTGGCCCTGGCCCGGGACTTCAGGTCCGCCCTGGCCAAATCCGCTGCCGGCGGACGCGAGCCGGACCAGATCGCCCTTGCCCACCTGGGCGAAACGGACAGGATCCTCGCCTCATTGACCCAGTACCTGGCGCGGACCGCCGCACGGATCGACGCCGGCGGGTTGACCGGCTCCGGTGCATGGAGCGAGGCGCTGCGCGTCCGCGGATCGGTTGCCGCCGCCGTCGAACGAATCCAGACCCTGGTGAGCCAGAACCTGGGGCCCGGGCCCTTGGCCTTTAACGATGCCTATGGAAAGCGAATGGCCGATCTCTCCCTCTACATCCGCCAGCACCATGCGATGCGCGATGACGCCCAGCTCGGTGCGCTCGTGCTGAAAGGAGACCACGGATGGTGACCTTTTCGCACCAGGACAGCGGGACCGCCGAGGCCGAATGGCAGCGCAGCGGACTTGCCGGCATCGCCGAACTGCCGCTGAGCGCGGAGGAGCTGGCTTCCACCTCATTCGTCGTCCTGGCGGCCCATCCGGATGACGAAACGCTCGGGGCCGGCGGGTTCCTGTCCCGGCTCCATGCAGCAGGAGCCAGCATCCAGGTCCTGCTGTGCACCGCCGGCGAGGCCTCCCACCCCGGCTCCCACACCGTTACACGGGAAGAGCTGGCCGCCGTCCGCCTCGAGGAATTCGAAGGTGCCCTCAGCTCGCTCGTCCCCGGCATACCGTGGCGGTTCCTCGGGCTTCCCGACGGGAAATTATCCGAAAACCGGCAGGCCATCGGTGCCGCCCTGGACGAGGCAATGAACCACGCCGCACGGGCCGCGGGGCAGACTGTTATCCTGGCGCCCTATCGCGCCGACGGGCACCCGGACCACGAAGTCCTGGGATCCCTCGCCGCCGACGCCGCGGAAGCGGGCGGCCACGGACTGCTGGAATTTCCCATTTGGTACTGGCTGTGGGCCAGCCCCCGGAACAGCGCATGGCAGTCCTGGCTGCGTGTCCCGCTGACGGCCGGGGAGCAGCAGGCAAAGGCCGCTGCCATGCGGGCACACCTCTCGCAGGTGGAACCGTTGTCCCCGCACCAAGGCGACGAGGTCCTCCTCCCGGCGCACTTCCTGGAACACTTCTCCCGCCCGTGGGAGACGTTCGCCTGGCATGGCCCGGTCAGCGGACACCGCAACGCCGCGGACGCCGAACGGATTTTCGACGAAGTCCACGGGGGCAACGAGGACCCGTGGGAATACGCCACAAGCTGGTATGAGCGACGCAAACGGACGCTCACCCTCGCCGCGCTGCCCCGCGAGAAATATGACTCCGGGCTGGAAGTCGGCTGTTCAATCGGGACGCTCAGCGAAGAGCTGGCGGCCCGCTGCGGCGAATTCCTCGGCGTGGACGCAAGCGGCGCGGCGCTGGCCCGGGCCCGGAAGCGGCTTGCTGCGCGTCCCTCGGCCCGGACGCAGCATCTGACGGTCCCGCGGGACTGGCCAGAGGGCACGTTCGACCTCGTGGTGATGTCCGAAATGGGTTACTACCTCTCCCCGGCTGAGCTCGGTGCGCTATTCACCAAGGTAGCGGAGACAACCTCCCCAGGCGGGACGTTGGTCCTGTGCCACTGGAGGCACCCCATCGCGGGCTGGGAGCTCGACGGCGACGCCGTCCACGCCATGGCCCGCCGGCAGCTTGGCTGGTCCACCGCTGCCCACTACATTGAGCGGGACTTCGTGCTCGACGTGGTTTCCGCCCCGGCCACCGCGGACTCCCGGTGACATGACGGAGCGCGCCGAACCTTTGGACCACGGGGTGCAAATCGACCGCGTGGCTGTGGTGATTCCCGCCCACAACGAGGACCGGCACCTCGGCCGTGCCCTGCACGCCCTCCAACGGGCCCTCGAGAGGCTGGACCGGCAGCGGCCCGGGGTGGAAGCCGGCGTCACTGTGGTTCTGGACAGCTGCGCGGACCGGTCCGCCGCGGTAACGGAGGTTTTCGCATCGATGGATCCCCGGTTTTCCGCGCTGGCCGTCCGGCTTCGGAGCACGGGCGGCAGCCGCGCGGCCGGCGCCCGTGCAGCCGGGATCGGAGGGGTGCGGGCCGGATCCGCGGCACAGTTGCGGGCGCACAGCACCTGGCTTGCCAATACCGACGCCGACTCCGCGGTCCCGGAGAACTGGCTGGTCCGCCAGCTGGAACTGGCGGACGCCGGGGCTGACGCCGTGCTGGGGTCGGTGGAGCCGGATCCGACAGGCATGGACCCGGCCGTCCTGCGGCGATGGCTGGAGAAACATCCGTTCCTGGAGGACCACCCGCACATCTACGGCGCCAACTTCGGCGTCAGAGCTTCTGCCTACCTCGCGGCCGGGGGCTTTCCCCTGCTGCGCGTCCACGAGGACCGGGTCCTCGTGGAGAGGCTCAGAAACCGGGCCTTCGCCGTCGTGGCCACTGACAGCATGCGCGTGCTGACTTCCGGGCGCACCCACGCCCGTGCCCCGCACGGGTTTGCTGCTTACCTGCGTGCACTGGGCCTGGAACGACCGGCAGCCGCGGAGCTGATGGACTAATGACCTTTGACCCTAGGGGCTCCCGGCGATAGGCCGCATTCTCGATTCATGGGGTACCTGAGGAGGGCCGCGGTTTGGCGCGTTCAGTGCTGCGCGTGAAGGGCCGGCGGGGACCGTGATCCCGGGCGCGGATGCATTGCCGGCAACCGCGGGCCTCAGCTCGGAAGCCGCTGCACTGCGGCTCCGGCAGGTGGGCCCGAACAAGTTGCCGCAGGTCCTCCCTGTACCCCGATGGCGCCGGCTGTTGGCCGAGTTGACGCATTTCTTCGCCGTTATGCTGTGGGTGGCGTCCGGGCTGGCCTTTGTGGCGGGGATGCCGCAGCTCGGTGTCGCGATCATAGTGGTGATCGTGGTCAACGGGCTCTTCGCCTACGCCCAGCAGGAGCGGGCGCAGCAGGCGGCGGCCAAACTCCATGAGCTCCTTCCCGCCCTGGTCTCGGTCCGCAGGGACGGCCGGATCATGAAGGTCCACACCACCGAGCTGGTGCCGGACGATGTGGCGGTGCTGGTGGCCGGTGACAGGGTGCCGGCGGACCTCGAACTGGTCATCACGGCCACCTGTTCCGTGGACGAGTCCATGCTGACGGGTGAGAGCGAGCCGGTACCCAAGGGGGAAGGTGAGACCGTCTACGGCGGGACGTTCCTGGTCAACGGCCAGGCCGAGGGCGTAGTCCTCGTTACTGGTGCCAAAACGCGGCTCGCCGAAATCGCCGCCCTAACCGGCAGGGTGGAGGCGCCGCCCAGCCCGCTGGCGCTGGAGCTGCGCAGGATCGTCCGGGTTATAGCGGCCGTCGCACTGGGCATCGGTGCGCTGTTCTTCGTGCTGTCCTTGCTGGTGGGCATTTCGTGGCGGGACGCCTTCCTCTTCGCCATCGGTGTGGCAGTTGCCTTGGTCCCGGAGGGGCTCCTGCCCACGGTGACTCTCTCCCTCGCCGTGGGGGCCCAGCGGATGGCCGGGCGAAACGCCCTGGTCCGCAACCTCCAGGCCGTGGAGACCCTGGGGTCCACAACCTTCATCTGCACGGACAAGACCGGGACGTTGACCCAGAACCGGATGAACGCCGTCGAAGTCTGGACGCCCTCCGGGATGGTGATCCTGGACGGCCAGGGCTACAGTCCGGAGGCACAGGTCTCGGGCGAAGGCATTGAGCAGGCGAGGCATCTCAGTGTTGCCGCCCTTGCCGCGTCCCAGGGGCGCGTGGTGTTGCATGAGGGACAGTGGATCGCCGAGGGCGACCCCATGGAAGCGGCGATCGACGCCCTTGCGAAGCGGCTGGCCGGCCCCGAGGGCCACCCGGAAGAGCCGACGCCGTCCCAACGGTTTGCGTTCGATCCGCGCCGTCTGCGGGAATCGGCGGTGGTGGGGACGACGCTCTACCTGAAGGGAGCCCCGGAGGCCGTCATCCCGCTGTGCTCACGGAACAGGACCGGGGCCGGCCCGGACCGGGCGCTGGAGATGGTGGAGGAGATGGCTTCCCACGGGCTGCGCGTGCTTGCCATCGCCCAGCGCGGCCTGCCGGAAGCGGCGGGAGGCCGCTACGTCCTCTCCGAGATCGAAGCCGGGTTGGAGCTCCTTGGCCTGATCGGCCTGCATGATCCTCCCCGCCATGAAGTCAGCATGGCGCTGGCCTCCGCCCGCGAGGCCGGCATCAAAGTGGCCATGGTCACCGGCGATCACGCCTTCACTGCAGCGGCCATAGCCCGGGAGACCGGGCTGATGGGCACCCCGGAACTCGTCCTGCTGGGCACCGACCTGCCCGATGACGATGCTGTCCTCGCCGCACTCCTGGACCGCGATGGGGTGGTGGTAAGCCGGGTCACGCCGGAACAGAAACTGAGAGTGGCGAGGCTGCTGCAGCACCGCGGCCATGTCCTGGCCATGACGGGGGACGGCGTGAACGACGGGCCGGCCCTGCAGCAGGCGGACATCGGAGTGGCCATGGGCCTCAGCGGCACGGATGTGGCCCGTGAAGCCGCGGACCTGGTGCTGCTGGATGACGATTTCGCCACCATTATTGCCGCCGTGGAACAAGGCCGGGCAACCTACGCCAACATCCGGCGGTTCCTGACCTACCATCTGACAGACAACGTTGCCGAGCTCACCCCGTTTGTCTTCTGGGCAATGTCCGGCGGCCGTTTTCCGCTCGCCCTGAGCGTTCTGCAGATCCTTGCCCTGGACATCGGCACCGACCTGTTGCCGGCCCTGGCCCTGGGGAGCGAGGCGCCCAGCAAGGGGGCACTCAAGCGGCCGCCGGAACGACGGCACCTGATGGACCGTGCCCTGATGTTCCGGGTGTTCGGGCTGCTGGGGCCGGTGGAGGCGCTATTCGAGATGACGGCCTATACTGCGGTGCTGCTCGGGGCGGGCTGGCATCCGGGCGGCGCCTTACCCGCCGCGGACGTCCTGGTGGCGGGATCGGGGGCGGCCTTCACCACTGTGGTGCTCGGGCAGCTGGCCAATGCGTTCGCCTGCCGAAGCGCCACCACAGCGCCGTGGCGGCTGGGCTGGTTCACCAACCGGCTGCTGGTGTGGGCCGTGCTGGCGGAGCTTGGGCTTCTGCTGGTGTTCTTGTTCGTTGGGCCCATCGCGGCGCTGCTGGGACACGCGCCGCCGTCCCCCGGTGGCCTGGTGGCGGCTCTCGCCGCGATCCCGGCGGTCCTCATCGCCGACTGGCTGTACAAGGTGATCCGGCACCGCCGCCCCGCCGCGGGCCAGGCATCAAGGTCCAAAGCCTCTGACGCGCGCCGTCCCTTCCCACAAGTATCGGTCTATAAGCCACCAAGCCGCGGGAGCAGCCATGAGTGAACGCCACGTGATGTGGTTCGACGAAATCGGTATGGCGGACGTGCCGCAGGTGGGTGGTAAGAACGCCTCGCTCGGCGAGATGACCCGTTCCCTCAAGTCCCGGGGGGTGCGGGTTCCGGACGGCTTCGCCACCACCTCTTCCGCCTACCGCGCCTTCATCGAAGCCAACAACATCGGCTCGGTGATCCGCGCCCGGATCCTTGAGTACCAGGCGGGGGAGACCTCTTTGCGCTCAACGGGCAGCGTGATCCGCGAGCTGTTCCTGGACAGCGACTTCCCCGAGGACATCGCCGAAGCCATCCGGGGCTCCTACCGCCAGCTGGTGGAACGTTCGGGGCTGGAACGGCTCGCTGTGGCGGTCCGCAGCAGCGCCACCGCCGAGGACCTGCCGGATGCCAGCTTTGCCGGGCAACAGGAGACATTCCTGAACATCACCGGTGAACGCGAGCTGATGGACGCCTGCCGCCGCTGCTACGCCTCCCTTTTCACGGACCGGGCCATCAGCTACCGGGAAATAAAGGGTTTTGACCACCTCGAGGTGGCACTGTCCATCGGCGTCCAGCGCATGGTGCGGTCCGACGTCGGCGCGTCCGGCGTGATGTTTTCCATCGATACGGATACCGGGTTCCCGCGGGCCGCAGTAATCAGCGCGGCCTGGGGCCTGGGCGAGACGGTGGTGCAGGGGAGCATCAATCCGGACAAATACATCGTCTTCAAGCCGCTCCTGGCCGAGGAAGGGCGCTTCCCCATCATCGAGAAGACCCTGGGCTCAAAGGCCCGGAAAATGATCTACAGCCAGGGCGGCTATGCACGCACCCGCACGGTGGACACCTCGGCCGTGGAACGGCGGTCCTTTGTGCTGCAGGATGCCGAGATCCTGAACCTGGCGCGCTGGGCCGTTGTGGTGGAAGAACACTACGGACGGCCCATGGATATGGAATGGGCCCGGGACGGCGAAACGGGAGAGCTGTTTATGGTCCAGGCGCGGCCCGAAACCGTCCAGGCGCTCAAGAGCGCCAGCAGGTTCACCATCCACCACCTCCGCGGCACCGGCAAGGTGCTGGCGTCCGGGGCCGCGATCGGCGATTCCATCGCACAGGGAACGGCCTGCGTCATCCGGGACACCAAGGACATCGCAAACTTCCGGGATGGCGCCATCCTGGTGACCGAGATGACGGACCCCGACTGGGTTCCCGTGATGAAGCGGGCCGCGGGCATTGTCACCGACCACGGCGGCCCCACCAGCCACGCAGCAATCGTCAGCCGGGAACTGGGAGTTCCCGCCGTCGTCGGGACCGGCAACGGCACCAGCGCCCTGCCCGAGGGGCAGGCCGTCACGTTGTCCTGCGCGGAAGGAGACCAGGGCCGGGTCTATGAGGGAACGGTGGCCTTTGACACCGAGGAAGTGGACCTCGGGGCGCTGCCGCGGACACGCACCGCCATGATGGTGAACATCGCCAGCCCCGGCGCGGCCTTCCAATGGTGGCGGCTCCCGGCCGATGGCGTGGGACTTGCCCGGATGGAGTTCATCATCAGCAACCTGATCCGGGTCCACCCCATGGCCCTGGTCCATCCGGAACGGGTCACGGATGAGCAGGAGGCCGCGCAGATCCGCGAGCTGACCAGCGCTTACGCGGACCCCAAGGAGTATTTCGTGGAGGCGCTCGCCCTGGGCATTGCCAAGATCGCCGCGCCCTACTATCCGCACCCGGTCATCGTCAGGCTCAGCGACTTCAAGACCAACGAATACGCGCACCTCGTGGGTGGCGGTTCGTTCGAGGTGCCGGAGGAGAACCCCATGCTGGGATTCCGCGGCGCGTCGCGTTATTACGATGACCGCTACCGGGAGGGTTTTGCCTTGGAGTGCGCCGCGCTCAAACGGGTGCGGGAGGCCATCGGCTTCACCAACGTCATTGTGATGGTGCCGTTCTGCCGCACGCCCGAGGAAGCGGACCGCGTCCTGGCGGTCATGGCCGAAAACGGGCTGGTGCGGGGGGATAACGGCCTGCAGGTCTACATGATGTGCGAAATCCCGTCGAACGTTATCCTGGCCGAGAAGTTCGCCCCTAAGTTCGACGGCTTCTCCATTGGGTCCAACGACCTCACCCAGCTGGTCCTGGGCGTGGACCGGGACTCGGAGCAGCTGGCGGCCCTGTTCGACGAACGGGACGACGCGGTGACCGCCATGATCAGTGAAGCCATCCGCAAGGCACACGCGGCGGGCATCAAGATCGGGATCTGCGGACAGGGACCCAGCAATCACCCCGACTTTGCGGCGTTCCTGGTGGGCGAGGGCATCGACTCGATCTCGCTCAACCCGGACAGCTACCTGAAGACCGTCCGGGTGATCGCCGCGGTGGAAACGCCCGCCTGACCCCGTACCGGCGCCATATGCCGGCCCGGGCTCAGGGACCGCAGCGCGTTCAGGATGGTGGCGAGATCCACGATCTCCTGCGACAGCGCGCCGGCAATGGCCGGCACGTAGCCGGCGGCCGCGGCCACCATCAGGCCCACGCTCAGCACGATGCCGATCCAGATGCTCTGCATGGCCACCCGGACGGTGCGCTGCCCGATGCGCACGGCCTGGGCGGCTTTGGACAGGTCGTCGAGAATGATCACGACGTCGGCCGATTCGCCGGCCGCCGTCGAGCCTCTCGCTCCCATGGCGATCCCGACGTCGGCGACGGCAAGTACGGGGGCGTCGTTGACGCCGTCGCCCACCATCATCACCGGGCGCTTCGGCAACGACTTCACCGCCTCCACCTTGTCCGGCGGGAGGCACTCCGCCCGCACCTGCGTGAGGCCGGCTTCCGCGGCAATGTGTTCCGCGGTGGCCAGCGCATCCCCGGTGAGCATCACCGTCTCGGTGACCCCCAGGGCCCGTAGCTCAGCGAGGGTACGGCGTGTTTCGGCGCGGATTGGATCGCTCATCACCAGGGCGCCGGCGAATTCGCCGCCGACGCCCACGTAGATGGCCAGCTGTCCGCTGTCCAGCTCGGTTTCCACCACTCCGGCCACGGACTCTGCCACGAAGGCAGGCTTGCCCACCACCACCTCCAGTCCGTTGAAGACCGCACGGACCCCATGGGTGGCGTGTTCAACAGCCTCGCTTGCGGTTTCAAATCCAAGGTCACGGGACTGCCCCGCCTCCATCACGGACGCCGCGAGGACGTGGGAGGAGTACTGCTCCGCGGACGCCGCCAGCCGCAGCAGTTCGTTCTCATCCATGCTCCCGGCCGTCATAATGGCCACCAGCGAAGGGCGCCCGTAGGTCAGAGTTCCCGTCTTGTCGAAGGCCGCCGTGCGGACCTTTCCGAGCTGTTCCAGCACGCCGGCGTACTTGACGATGATGCCGGACTTCGCCGCTTGCGACATGCCGCCGAGGAACGCCACCGGAGCGGCGATCAGGAGCGGACACGGGGTGGCCACCACCAGAACTTCGGCGAAACGGGTGGGGCTTCCGCTGATGATCCAGGCGATGGCGCCCAGCGCGTACGCCAGCGCGGTGAAAGGAATGGCGTACCGGTCGGCGAGCCGGACCATGGGGGCACGGCTCTCGGAAGCCTCTTTAACCAGGGCCACAATCCGGCTGTACTGGGAATCCTCCATCACTGCGGCCACCTGCATGCGGATGGCCGCCTCGCCGTTGATGGACCCGCTCATGATGCCATCCCCGGCGTAGCGCTCCACCGGCATGCTTTCCCCGGTCAGCGAGGACTCGTCGAAGGTACCGGCCTCCGAAAGCAGGATGCCGTCCAGCGGAACCACCTCTGCGGGCTTGACCAGCAGGATATCGCCCACCCGGACGTCGGTGGCGGCCACGTCCTCGTGCTGGCCGTTCTCCGCCCCGCTTCCCGGGGCGCCGGGGCCCGTTCCGTTACTGCCGGCGCCATTGCCCGCGCCGCTGCGCTCCCGGTGGGCGGTTTGCGGGACCCGGGCCAGCAGGGCGGTTAGTTCCCCCTTCGCGCGTCCGGCGGCATAGTCTTCGAGCGCGGTGCCCCCCGCCATCATCAGCACGATGATCATCGAGGCGATGAATTCGCCCACCAGGACCGTGCTGACAATTGCGGTCACGGCCAGGATGTCGATCCCCCAGTGCCCGCTGCGGAGCCTGCGGATCATGCCCACGGAAAGATAAGCCGCCACGGCGAGCGCATAGATGCTCGCCGTCAGTTGCGAAATCCACGCCTGGCCCGACATCAGCAGGATGGCTACGCCCAGCAGTGCCACCACCGTGCCCGCCACCAGCGGATACCGGAGGACAACTTTCACAGGTACACCCGCCTCGATTCGTCTACGTGCACCAATCCATTCAACCCGCCACGGACCGTTAGGGGAATAGAGGTCCCGCGCCGGTTGCCGTCCGCGCCCGTGGCTCCCGCCTGCGGCCGGGCCGTTCAGCCCTTGCGCGGGGCGCGCTGCCGTTGGGATTGTGGAGCATGTGGCCCGGGTTATCCGATGATCAGCGCAGCCGCCGCCTCCGGCTCATCGCGTTGGCCGTGGCGGTCGCACTGTCCGCTGTGGCCCTCGTCCTTGCCCTGGTCCTGTCCGCCGGCCCGCAGCCAGGTGCCCCCCAGCCGGGGGCCACCACAACCAGCGGCCGGCCGGCGGTGACCGCTCCAACCAATGGCCCGGAGACGGCGTCGGCTTCCTCCCCGCAGCGTTCGCCCACGGGGCCGGTCCCGGCGGTAAGCCCTTCCTCCGCAGCGGTGACACCGGCGCCCACTCCGGAGCCGTCGACCGGGGCGCCTCCCGTGGCTCCGGGCCCAACACCCCCGGCGGAGACCCTTCCTGCGCAGCCGCCGCCTCCTCCTCCTCCTCCTGCGGGGCCGTTCCCTGCCGCCCTTCTTGGCAAGGATGTCGAAGTCCTGCCCGGTGCCGGCGCTGTGGTTGCGCTGACGTTCGATGCCGGGGCCAATTCCGCGGCATTGCCCAGGATCCTGCAGACCCTGTCGGACAGCGGGATTCATGGAACATTCTTTGTGACCGGCGCGTGGGCGGCAGCTCACCCGGCCGAAGTGGCGGCAATTGTTGCCGCGGGCCACCGGGTGGGAAACCACTCCATGACGCATCCGTATTTCAGCCGCTTGCCGGACGACGGAATCGGGGCCGAAGTCCTGGGGGCGCAGCAGTCGATCCAGGCGGCCGGGGCGGATCCGCGGCCGCTGTTCCGGTTCCCGTTTGGTGACCGTGATACCCGGACCATCGCCGCGGTCAACAACCTGGGTTACGTTCCGGTCAGATGGACAGTGGACACCCTGGGCTGGAAGGGAACAAGCGGAGGAATCACTTCCGGCCAGGTGGCGGACCGCGTCCTGGCCGCGCTGCGGCCCGGCGAGATTGTCCTGATGCACGTCGGTTCGAACCCCGACGACGGCTCCACGCTCGACGCTGATGCCCTGCCCCGCATCATCGACCGGGTGCGCCAGGCGGGCTACGGCTTCGTGACGCTGGACAGCTTGCTGGCGGGCTAAGGGGTGCGGCTGGAAGACATAAACAGCACTAGGAGGACTTATACGAGCTATTCACATGAAGCGGTCAGCATTGGCCGATAGTTTACCGCCATGCCGTCCAAGACACTTCTCATTAATTCTGCGCTCGGCGCAGTCATCCTTGCCCTCGGGGCGGGCACGTATCTCACCGTCACCGCCGCCGGTTCCAACGTCCCGGCGGCCTCCAGCCGGAGCGTGGCCGTGGGCCGCGCCAGCATCTCGGCCGTGGCCACCGCCTCGGGCAGCGTGTCCGCCACCACGACAGTGGTGAACGCGCAGAACTGCTCCGGCCCGATCACATCCGTGCCCGTTGCCTTGGGGCAGCAGGTCACTGCCGGCCAACTGCTCTTGGCCATTGACCCCACCAACGCCCAGAACGCGTTGGACGCCGCCCAGGCCCAGCTGGACAGTGTCAGTGCGCAGGCGGGCCAACAGCAGGTGACCGCCAACAACCAGGTCTCGTCGGCAAACCAAGGCCTGGTCAACGCCCAGCAAACAGCCGCGCTCGACGCCTCGCAGCAGGCAGCCGCCGTGGCCGCGGCGCAGAAGGTGGTTGATAATGACACTGCGGCCCTTGCTGCCGCGCACGCCCAGCCCGTCCCCGCGGTCAAGCCCGCCAACTACGTGGACCCGGCTATCTCCGCCCAGGCGCAGTTGACGAAGGACCAGCAGGCGCTCGCCCAGGCCCAGAGCCAGCAGGCCGCGAGCCAGCTCAAAGACAGCCAGCAGGTCTCCACCGCGGGCGTGGCCCTGACAAACGCCCGCAACACGGCAGGGGCCGGTTCCAGCGCCAATGCAACCAGCGCGCAAATCGCGGTTGACACGGCGCAGAAGAACCTCGCCTCCTGCACGCTCAACGCTCCCGTCGCGGGCACCGTGACTGCAGTCAACGCCGTCGTCGGGGCGCTCGCCGGTTCCTCCGGATCCGGCGGCTCCACGTCAGCTTCGGGTTCGGCGTCGGGAACATCCGCCGGCTCCGCGTCCTCGGCGACGTCGGCCTCCGCCGCGTCGGCGGGCAGCGGACTGGTAACCATCAGCGACACGGCGCACCTGCAGGTGGTGGCCGGTTTTTCCGAATCGGACATTGAGAACATGAAGGTGGGGGAGACCGCGCAGTTCACCTTCCCCGCAGTCAAGGAGGACGCCGGCGCGGCGCCGGTCACCGGAAAGGTTGTCTCAATCGCCCAGACCTCCACCACCACGAACGGGGTGGTGACCTACCCCGTAACGGTTTCCGTGGACAACGCGCCGAAATCGCTGCGGCTGGGCCAAAGCGCCAACATTTCCGTCACCACCGCCACGGCGGACAACGCGCTGCTGGTTCCCACCTTGGCCATCACCACCAACGGCAACCGGCAGACCGTGAATGTCCTCAGGAACGGTACCCCCACGGGCGTACCCGTGACCACCGGCATCACCGCCAGCGGACGGACACAGGTTCTCACCGGCCTCTCCGATGGCGACCAGGTTGAGCTTCCCGCGATTTCCAGCACCCTGGACAGCGGCACCACAACGGCGCGCAACGGATTCGGGGGCCTTGGCACCGGAGGCGCCGGCGCGGGTGGAGCGGGAACAGGCGGGACACGCGGTGGTTCCGGCGGAGCCGGCGGCGCGGGCGGTTCGAACACGAGCAGCGGACGGTAGGGGGCCATGCCGTCCATCACCAACCGGCCCGTCATCGAACTGGCCGGCGTCGGGAAGGTCTACGGAAAGGGTGAAGCCGAGGTCCATGCCCTCGACGGCGTGGACATCGCCATCGAGCGAGGGGACTTCGTGGCGATCATCGGGGCCTCGGGTTCGGGTAAGTCGACCATGATGAACATCATCGGCTGCCTCGACGCGCCCACGTTCGGCAGCTACCTGCTGGACGGGATCAGGACAGGGGATCTGGACGAGTACCAACTCGCGCAAATCCGCAACCGCAAAATCGGTTTCGTCTTCCAGAACTTCAACCTCATCTCGCGAACCCGTGCCGTGGACAACGTCGCCATGCCCCTCGCCTATGCGAAGGTACGGCGGCGGGAACGGCGGGAGCGTGCGCTGGCGATGCTCGACGCCGTGGGCCTGGCCAACCGCGCCGAGCACAAGCCATCCGAGCTTTCCGGCGGCCAGCAGCAGCGGGTTGCCATTGCCCGCGCCCTGGTCACCAACCCCGTGCTGCTTCTGGCGGATGAACCAACGGGTGCACTTGACTCGCACTCCTCGGCTGAGATCCTGGATCTCTTTGACAGCCTCCATTCCTCCGGGCGGACCATCGTGATGATCACCCACGAGATGGATGTGGCCGCCCGCGCCGGGCGCGTGGTCCGCATGCAGGACGGCAGGATCATCTCCGACGAGCGCCTCAAGCCATTCGCGCAGCCGTTGCTGGCGGGTGCGCTGTGAATCTCCTGGAATCGGCGCGGTTCGCGCTCTCGGGGGTCGCGGCCAACAAGCTTCGCTCCGTGCTCACCACGCTGGGCATCCTCATCGGAATCGCGGCCGTCATCATCCTGCTCGCGGTGGGTGCCGGAACCAGCAACGCCATCAAGGACCAGATCGGCAAGCTCGGCACCAACGTGCTCACCGTCAACCGGTCGACGACCGTGGGCGCCCGCGCTGGCGCCGGAACCCAGGTTTCGGGCTCGCGTACCCGGAGCACCAACCTCACCCTGGAGGATGAACGCGCGCTGACGGACGGGGTTCTGGCTCCGGACATCGCCCAGACCGCGCCCCTGGTCCAGGCGCAGGGCGTCACGGGAACCTACAACAACGCCACGCACTCGGTGGGCAGCTTCCTGGGGACCACGCCGTCGTACTTTGCCATCAGCAACAGCACGGCGGCGGCCGGCGCGCTCTTCGGCGAAGCCGACGTCCAGGGCGCCAGCCCCGTGGCCGTCATCGGCAACACCGTGGCCTCGGATCTGTTCGGTGACAACACTGCGTCCGCGGTGGGCCAGACCATACAGCTCAACGGCCAGAACTTCACGGTGAGCGGCGTGCTCGCGGCCAAAGGGTCCAGCGGGCTCAATGACCCCGACGACGTCGTGGTGGTCCCCATGAGCGTGGCGCAGAACAAATTCACCGGCTACTCGCCGAGCCTGGCGTCCGTCGCGGTGCAGGCCAAGTCCACGGACGTGATGAACCAGGCGCAGAACGAAATCCAGATGATTCTGGACGCCCGCCACAATGTCGATTCAACCAACCGGGACTACCAGGTGAGGAACCAGGCCCAGATCCTCACCACCGCCACCAACACCACCCAGACCCTGACAACCCTGCTCGGAGCGGTGGCTGCCATCAGCCTGCTGGTGGGCGGCATCGGCGTTATGAACATCATGCTGGTGACCGTCACCGAACGGACCCGGGAGATCGGCATCCGCAAGGCCATCGGCGCCTCCAGGGGAAGTATTGTTACCCAGTTCCTGATCGAATCCCTGGTCATATCGGTGATCGGAGGTGTGCTGGGGATCGTCATCGGATTCGCCGGAAGCGCCTTCCCGGTCTTCGGTGTCCAGCCTGAAGTCCAGCCGTGGACGGTCTGGGTATCGCTTGCGGTGTCCGCCGTGATCGGTCTGGTTTTCGGTGTATATCCAGCCAACAAGGCCGCCAAGCTGCGGCCGATCGATGCCCTCCGCTACGAATAGGCCTCCCGTGAATCATTCTTCCGAATCCCATGAACCCGATTTCCCCGCGCCAAGGGACAGCTCCGCCACGGAACCCCTGGCCGTGCCCCGCTGGGGTGCGCCTCCGATAACCGCGGAAACGGACGCCGCGGAAACGGACGCCGATGACGGGCCGGACGGCGGCTATGTTCCGTTGCCCCCGGCGGCTGATGACACGTTCGTCCCTAAAGCCCGCTTCACCATGGGCCGGTCCACCAAGGCGCTGGTCTGCGTGGCATTGGTCATGGCCGGAGCCCTCGGCGGCGCCGCGGTCCAGAAGAGCATGGACGCCGGAACCCGGGGGACACGCTCAAACTTCAGTAACCTGCAGAACCCCGGCGCCGGCACGGGCGGCACCCCGGGCCAGGGCCGGCGGGGCGCAGGCACCCAGACCGGCGCCCCGGGGAACGGCACCGGGGCCGCAACGGCCACCCCGCAGCCCAGCGCCGGCAACTGACCAGCGTCCAGTGAGTGCCTTGCGGGCGGCTGAGCGGCGGGGCGGCGAATGGGGTCCAATGTCACTGGCACGGCGGCGCCGGTGCTGGTACGACTAAGCCATGACCGAGTCGCCCACCGTTGCCGCTGCGCTGGCGCCCGTTGACGCAGTCATCTTCGATATGGACGGCGTGGTCACGGACACCGCGGAGGTGCATGCCGCCGCGTGGAAGGAGCTGTTCGACGCCGCACTGCAGGACCCGCGGGTTCCCCCCGACGCGCGGAAGGATCCCTTCACCGACGTCGACTACCTGAAGTATGTGGACGGCCGCACCCGCGAGGACGGGGTGGACTCGTTCCTGCACTCTCGCGGGATCACGCTGCCGGCAGGCAGCCCGTCGGACGGGCCTGCCGAATGGACCGTTTTTGGCCTCGGCAGACGGAAGAATGATCTTTTCGAAAAAATGCTCAGCCAGCGGCGGGTTCCGGTCTTCCCGGGCACGGTCGGGCTGCTGGAGCGACTGAAGGCCGGCCGTATTCCGGTGGTCCTGGCAACGGCCAGCCGCAACGCCCGCGCCGTACTGGCGTCAGCCGGCCTTGAGGGCGCCTTCGACCTCGTGGTCGACGGCAATACGGCACGCCGCTTCGACCTCGCCGGCAAGCCGGACCCGGCACTTTTCCTCCACGCCGCCAGCCAGTTAGGGGTTGCGCCGGGCAGGGCCGTGGTGATCGAGGACGCCGTGGCCGGAGTGGAGGCGGCCCACCGCGGCGGCTTCGGGCTGGTGGTGGGCATCGACCGAGTGGGTCACCGCGCCGAGCTGGAAGCCGCGGGCGCCGACGTGGTCCTCGAGGACGTTGGCGAACTCGACATCGGACTGGTCATCGCCGATCCCTGGCTGCTGATCTATGAAGGGTTCGACCCCGCGCACGAAGGGCACCGGGAAGCGCTCACCACCCTGGGCAACGGCTACATGGCCACCCGTGGTGCGGCTCCCGAACACCGCCGGGATGCGATGCACTACCCCGGAACCTATCTCGCCGGCGTCTACAACCGGCTGGTCAGCGTCATCCAGGGGCAGGAGACCGAGGATGAGCACATGGTCAACATCCCTGACTGGCTGCCCCTGGATCTTCGCCTGGATGGCGGCCGGTGGTGGTCGGAAGGCGGCCTGACGGTCCGGGGCGAGCGGCGCACCCTGGACCTGCAGCGTGCCCTGCTCACCCGGGAGGTGTTGCTGGAGGACCACACCGGCCGGCAGCTCCAGGTGGTCCAGCGCCGGCTGGTATCCATGGCGGAACCGCACCTCGCCGCGGTGGAGATGACGCTGACGCCCCTTGGCTGGAACGGACAGGCCAGCATCCGCAGCGGCTGCGACACCAACATCACGAATTCGAATGTCGCAGTGGAGGCCCTGCTGGCCAACCGGCACCTGACGGGAGTGAAGGTCTCGGGGTCCGACGACGGCCCCGGCAGCGCCACCCAGACCGTCCAGGTCCAGACGAGCCAAAGCAGGATCGGGATCGCGCTGGCCATCCGGACGGACGTGCCCTCCAGCTTGCATCCCGCCGCCCCGGAGGAGCTTGACGGGTTGTACTCCCACCGCTTCGAGGTTGAACTCTCGAACGCGGTGCCGGTCACGGTCACCAAGACAGTAGCAGTGGCCACCTCGCGCGACCATGCGATCTCTTCACCCCGGACTGCGGCGCACACGGTCTTGGCCCGCGCCACCGGAGGGTTCGACGCGCTGCTCGCGGCGCACGAACAGGCATGGAGCGTGTTGCTCCGGCCCTTCATCATCGAGTACGGATCGTCGGCCCAGGCGCAGCTGATCCTGAACCTGCACGTCTTCCACCTGCTCCAGACCATCTCGGCGCACACTTCGGAGCTCGACGTCGGCGTTCCGGCACGCGGGCTGCACGGCGAAGGCTACCGCGGCCACATTTTCTGGGATGAGCTGTTTGTGCTGCCCCTCCTCACATCCAGGCTGCCGGCCGTGACCCGTGGCCTGCTCGACTACCGGTGGCGGCGGCTGGGCACCGCCCGCGACGCGGCGAGGGCCGCCGGACTGCGGGGTGCCATGGTCCCCTGGCAGAGCGGCAGCGACGGCCGGGAAGAGACTCCAAAGCTGTTGTTCAATCCCCGGTCGGGCCGCTGGGTGCCCGATTACTCCCACCTGCAGCGCCACGCCGGGCTGACCGTGGCCTACAATGCCTGGCAGTACTTCGAAGCCACCCAGGACCGCGCGTGGCTGACCCACCACGGAGCGGAGATGGTGGTGGAAGTGGCCCGGTTGTTCGTCTCGATGGCCCACTACGACCGCGCCGAGGACCGGTTCCACATCAGGGGCGTAGTGGGACCGGACGAGTACCACACGGGATACCCGTCCAACCCGGGCGGCGGGTTGGACGACAACGCCTACACCAATGTCATGGCGGCCTGGGTATGCGAGCAGGCGGTGTGGATCATGACGTCGGTGCGCGGCTTCGACATGGATGACTTCCGTGAGCGGCTGGGCGTCACGGCGGAGGAAATCGAGGGCTGGGCACGCTTCGGCAGGAGGGTCTACGTTCCGTTCCACGGGGAGGGGATCATCAGCCAGTTCGAAGGCTACGGGGATCTCCAGGAGCTCGACTGGGACCACTACCGCCGCACCTATTGGAACATCGAACGCCTGGACCTCATCCTTGAGTCCGAGGGCCGGAGCACCAACGAATACCAGCTGGCCAAACAGGCGGACGTCCTGATGCTGCTCTACGTCCTCGGCGAGGACCAGCTGGTCACGTTCCTGGAACGCCTTGGGTATCGAGTGACGTCCGAGCAGATTGCGCGCAACGTCGATTTCTACCTGGCGCGGACCGCCCATGGCTCCACATTGAGCAGGGTGGCGCACGCTTCGGTCCTGGCCCAGATCGATCCCGAACGGGCGTGGGCCACCTTCCGCGAGGCCCTGGATGCCGACCTTGACGACACCCAGGGCGGCACCACCCGTGCCGGAATCCACCTGGGCGCCATGGCAGGTTCCATCGACGTGGTGCAGCGAAGCTTCGCGGGGTTGCGCATCACGCGGGATGCCCTGGATTTCTCACCCCGGCTGCCCGTCGAGCTCCCCACGGTGCGCTTCCACGTCCGCTACAGGGACCAGTTGCTGGCCATTGACCTGCAGACCGAGAGATTGAGGGTTTCCGCCGCCCCCGGCGACGCGTCCCCGGTGCTGGTGCGCCTTGGCGCCGCCGAAGTCCTCCTGCATGCGGGCCAGGATCATGAATTCAGCCTGGCCGCGTCGGGCGAGGCCAGCGTCGCTTAGCCGGCCGGTGGTGAGGTGGGCCCGGCCGGGTTGGGACTATGACATGTGCAGGACTGCGGCGCCGGTAAATCGGTCCTCTGCCAGGTCCCGCAGGGCCTGGGCGGCACCCCGCAGGGGATAGGCCACCGTGGTGGGCCGCAGCGGTATGTCCGCGGCAATACGGAAGAACTCCTCGCCGTCGGCACGCGTGTTGGCGGTGACGCTGCGCAGTTGCCGCTCCTGGAACAGCTCCGAGCCGTAGTGCAGGGGCGGGATGTCGCTGAGGTGGATGCCCGCTACGGCCAGGGTCCCGCCACGGTCCAATGCGCGCAGCGCCTGCGGCACCAGCCAGCCGGCCGGGGCGAAGAGGATGGCGGAATCCAGCGGAACCGGTGGTTCGTCGTCGGCATCCCCGGCGAACGCCGCCCCGAGGTCCAAAGCGAGCCGCCGGGCGTCCTCCGAACGCGTCATGACGTAGACCTTGGCGCCCTGGTGGATGGCGACCTGGGCGGCCAGATGGGCGGAGCCGCCAAAGCCATAGATACCGAGCCGGCCGCCGTCGGGAAGCTGCGCCCGTCGGAGCGCCCGGAACCCGATGATGCCGGCGCACAGCAGCGGCGCGGCCTGTTCGTCGGAAAAGACCTCCGGTATCCGGTAGGCATAGTCCTGGTTGACCGTGACCAGGTCCGCGTAACCGCCGTCCCGGTCCCAACCGGTGAAGGTGGGGGAGAGGCACAGGTTCTCCTGGGAGCGGCGGCAGAAGCGGCATCGCCCGCAGGTCGCTCCGAGCCACGCCACGCCCACACGTTCGCCGACGCTGAACCGGTTGGCCCCTTCACCCAGTTCAACCACCTCGCCCACCACCTCGTGGCCCGGAACCACATTCGGCTGGCGTGGCTGAAGGTCGCCTTCGGCCAGATGAAGGTCCGTCCGGCACACCCCGCACACACGCACGGCCAGCAGTACCTCCCCGGGCTCCGGGCTCGGATCGGGGCGCTCGCCGAAGACCAGGGGCCGGCCTGTTATGGGGCCGGGGTTCGCAACCCACCATGCACGCACCGCACACTTCCTGTTCTTCGGGCACTCACCGCGTGATCATCACATTGCACAACGCCCGCTCAAGGGCCGCGGACACCGTGCTGCCGGGGTGGCCTTCGCGGTGGTGGGCCCCGAGGACCAGCACGTCCGCATGGGCGGCGGCGGTCAGCAGTTCCTTGGAGGCCGGATGTCCCTCCACAAGGGTGCCGTCCACCTCGAGTCCCGGCGATAACCTGCGGGCCAGATCCACCGTGTGGTCCAGCAGTTCCTGACCGTGCAGCGGCGCGTGTCGTCCATGGGGTTCGTGATCGTGCTCCCCGTGGTGGCCGGGGTCAACATGGATCAGCTGCAGCGGAACCCTCAGCGCCACGGCCAGGGTGGCCGCGTCCGCCACCACCGCCTCGCACCGTGCCGAGGAATCAATTCCGGCCGCCACGGGCAGCCCGGGGCGGCCGGGGTAACGGATCACCATCAGGGGGCACCGGGCGGTAACGGCGAGGTCCAGGCATGCCGAACCCACGAGTTGACCGAGCAGGCGGCCCATTCCGCGGTGCCCCACCACCAGGAGGGCCGCATCCTGCGAGGCTTCCCGAAGGACCTGTGCGGGCAGGCCGGCTTCGATGGACCCTTCAACGTCCAGTTCATTGGAGACTGCGCGGGCCGCCGCCACCCCCTCGGCCAGGATGACCTCCGCGGCATGCCGCAGCCCGCTGCCCTGCACCCCTTTTACAGGGCCCAGGTTCTTGGTGAACATGGGCCAGACCCAGGCATGAACCACCCGGAGGCTTCGTCCGGTGGCCACGGCATGCCCGGCGGCCCAGCGGACCGCCAGCTGCGACGGCTCCGAGCCGTCGTAGCCCACGGCGATGGCGGAGCCTTGGCGCCCGTCTGCTGGTGCCGGCATAGGACCTCCCCTTGTAGGCGGTGCCGGAGCTGTGTCCACCAAGTAGAGACCCGGGCCGGGGTTCACGCTAGGGGCTTTGGTCCCGCCCCTGGCTGGGTCCGCTGAGCCCCGGACCGGTCAGCTGCTTTCGTCGTCCCGGCGCAGGCGGTCGTGCTGTTCGCGCAGGTCACGGCCGCGCCGGACGTCCTCTTCCTCACGGAGCTGGAGCTTGTCGCTCTGTTTGGTATCCCGCGGGGGCAGCTGAATGGTTTCCTCTGCCTCGATTCCCGCCTGCAGCTGGCGCCCGCGCTCGGTCTCGGCGTCGAACTCGGCGCCGAACAGCAGGGACATGTTCAGGATCCAGAGCCAGAGCAACGCAATGATGACTCCACCGATTGCGCCGTAGGTCTTGTTGTAGCTGTTGAAGTTGGCCACGTAGAAGCCGAACGCAAGGGAGGCCAGCAGGAAGACCACAAGGGCGATGGCGGATCCCATGCTCATCCAGCGGAATTTCGGTTGTTTGACGTTGGGGGTGGCGTAGAAGAGGATGGCGATCGCCACGATGACCAGCACCAGCATCACCGGCCATTTGGCGATGTTCCAGACAGCAAGGAAGGCCCCGCCCAGACCAATGACATTGCCCACGGACTCTGCCACGGGCCCGCTGAGCACAAGCATCGCGGCCAGCAAGACGACGATCAGCAGATTGATGACAGTTACGCCGAGCATAGTGCCCCGGAGCTTGAGGAACGGGCGGCCCTCATCGACCTCGTACACCCGGTTCATGGCCCGGCCGAAGGCTCCAACGTAGCCGGACGCGGACCAGAGGGCGGTGAGCAGGCCCAGGATCAGGGTGAAGCCTGCAGCCGAGGAGCTTGCCAGCTCTTCGACCATCGGCCGGATCGTTTTCACTGTCTCACCCGGGGCGATGCCCTGGACGATGTCGAGCAGGCCGGACGTGGTCTTCTGCGCGTCCCCGAAAATGCCGAGCAGGGACACCAGCGCCAAAAGCGCGGGGAAGATGGAGAGCACCGAGTAGTACGTCAGGGCAGCGGCGAGGTCCGGACACTGGTCCCTGGTGAACTCCCGCAGCGTTTTCCTGGCGATGTACTGCCACGATGGTTTGGTGACGTCGGTGGGGCTGTCCGGCTTGCGGGTGTCGTCCGGAGCGGGCGCTGTGCGCGCCTTGGCGGTGCTGCTTTCCCCGGTTTCGGCGGTCGTGTCGTTCTTCTCAGCGGCGGGGTGCTGGGACATCGGAAATATCCTCGAATCTGCCGGCAAGGGAGAGCCGGCATGGGTAATGGGAGGGGCCGGGAGGATCCTTGAATCCGAGTGCAACCCGGATTCTCAAGGACGCGCAGCCGGCCCCTTCAGCGATCAGGCGTTCTGAACGTTGTCCTTGGCATCTTCGGCGCGGTACCTGACATCCTCCACCGCGGTCTGGCCCTCGGCCTTGACGTGTTCGGTGGCGTCGGTGGCTGTAGCTTTGACGTTTTCCATGGCTTCCTGCGCCGGCTCTTTGAGGCCCTGCGCAACGTCCTTGGCGGCTTCGGTCAGTTCCGAGGTCATGGGTTCAGCGGCCGTCTTCAGGGCGTCAGCTGCTTCGCGCTCCTTCTCGCTCGCGGGGATCAGGGACGAGAGCAACATGCCCGCTCCGAAAGCAATGAGGCCGGCGGCCATCGGGTTGCCCTGCGTCTTGTACTTGACCTGCCGGGGAGCCTCGCCCAGGGCGGGGCCGGCGCCGCTGGTCCCGGAATGCATGGTGTCCTTTGCATGGTCTGCGGCTCCCATGACTTTCTCCTTCACTCCGAAGACGGCGTCCTTCACTGTTTCCTTGGCCTTGTCCGTCTGCCGGTGGACGATGTTAGATGGTGTGACTTTGTCCGCCACGGCGTCGACGTTGGTGCCAAGCCGTGCGCGGGTTGTCTCAATGTCCGCGCGGATGGCGTCCGGGTTTTCAGTCATCGTGTTTCCTCGCTCGGTCTAGGTGTTGGGCTTGAGGGTGGGCGGAATTTCCTGAAGCGTCTCCGCCGTCCGGGGCATGCCTTGGACGGTCTTGAGTTCCTTGCGGCCCACGGAGGCCAGGACGGCCGCAATGATCGCCCAGATAACGGCGACGACGACGGCGGACCAGCCGAGCCCCATCATTGTTCCCAGCGCCCACCAGAGCGCCAGGGACAGGAACAGGAGGACAAAGTGGCCCGCCACGCCGGCGCCGGCCAGCATGCCACTGCCCTTGCCTGCGCGGCTTGCCGACTGCTTCAGCTCCGCCTTAGCAAGCTCCACTTCCTGGCGCATCAAGGTGGAGAGGTCCTTGGTGACGTCTCCCAGGAGCTCTCCAAGGGAGGCGTTGTCCGCCTTGATGTGGGCCGCAGTTGGCGGAGTCTCTGGAAGCTGGCTGCTCATCGCCGGCCCCCTCCGAAGGGATCATCGCGGTAGTCGTCCTCCGGCCGCTCGCCCGTAATGGGCTCCTGGGCCGCGTCCGCCTGCGGTTCGTCCGCCCACTGGTCCTGCTGCGTGCCCTCGGACGCCAGCGGGTTCGGCGGGTAGGTCCCTGCTCGCGTCTGGTCCGCATACCGGGTTTCGCCATGCTGGGCGTCCCCGTACACGTTTTCGTCGCGGAGTCCGCCTCCGGTTCCGGTCATTCCCGCAGTGGTGACGTCGGGCCCGGGCAGTTGCACGGGCGGCGGGGGAACCGCCGTGCCCGCTCCCGGGACGCGGGTGACAGGGGTGGACGCAGTAGTGCCGGAAGCCGCAGTGCCGGAACGGGTCTCCGGTGCACCGGCGCTGAGGCTGCGCGTGAGCCTGCCGGCAAGGATGCCAGCGCCGGCGGCGAGCATCAGGAAGGTCCCTGGGCGCTGGCGTGCGAAGGACTTCATCTCATTCAGCAGCGAGCCCGGATCCCGCCCGTCCAGCCAGGCGGCAACCGAGGAGGAACGCTCGGCGGCCTGGCGCACCAGATCGGTGGCGACACCGGGCTGCTCCGAGGCCGCGGCCATCGAGTGCAGCTCGCTGGAGATGGACCGTAGTCCCTGGGCCACCTTCTGCTGTTGCGCCCCGGCCTGGTCTGAAAGGTCCGCCCTGGCCTGGTAGAGGAGGTCCTTGGCGTTGGTTTTGACCTCGGCGGCGACGTTAGCGGCCTCGGCCTTCGCGGTCTCAGCCACGTTCTGGGCCGATTCGGTGGCCTGCTGGCGTACTTCGCCAGCTTCGCCCTTGGCGACGTCGGTCTTTGACGGCGCCGGCTCGGCGCTTACCGGAGCGGCTTCGGTTTCCACCGGATATACCGGATCACCGGGGTAGGCCTGGTCCTGCTCGAGTGCGGTCTGCCTTGTGGCCGGAGGAGTGCCGTAGCTGCCATCCTGCGGCCATTGGTTCTCTGTCATCTTCGCTCTCTCTTTCCAAGAAGGTCGGCTGCTGATCAAGAACCAGCAATACTGGCCTTAAAATAGTAAGCATGATTACTATCCGATGGTAAGTACCCTGAGCAAAGTTCTTTTGGCCATTGTTTTATAAGCAACCTTATGGTTTTCTACTGCTAAGTCTTGCCGCAGGCTTTCGAACGCTCCAATGTTCAAGGGACGAACGATCATGCCCGACTACCATCAGTATCCTCCGCAGGGCCACACGGGATCGTGGCCGGTTGCAACAGAAGAGGGCCAAGCCGGGCCGCCGTCAGCAGGTCCATCCTCCGCGGGCCGGATCCAGCAGGCCTTCGAGAACCATCTGGTGCTGGACTACCTGGACCTCGCGGAGGCTTTGGCCGCCCGCTATGCCCTGAGGGGACGAGAACGTGCCGACCTGAACCAGGTGGCCTACCTGGGGCTGGTCAAGGCCGCCCGCGGCTTCGATGAGAAGCTGGGGGGCAGCTTTCCGGCGTACGCGGCGCCCACCATCACCGGCGAACTCAAACGGTATCTTCGGGACCGCTGCTGGGTGGTGCGGCCGCCGCGGCAGGTCCAGGACCTCCGCACGCAGCTCCTCCGGGCGGAGCCGGAGCTGACGCAGTCCCTGGGCCGTCCGCCCACCGAGGATGAGCTTGCCCGGGAACTCGGTGCGAGTCCCGCCGCTGTCCGCGAAGCGACTGCCGCCGGCGGGAGCATGCGGCCCGACTCCCTGGACGCCGTCGACGGGGACGGCGAGGCGCGTTCCCTGGCGGAAACCCTTCCCGCCCAGGACGTGCCGCTCGAGCGCCTGGAGGACATGATGTGCCTCAACCAGGCCATCCGCGAACTGGGGGCAGAGGACCGGGAACTGCTGTACCGGCGCTACTTCTGCGAAGAAAGCCAGGCGGAGCTGGGGAGACGGTTTGGAGTCTCGCAGATGCAGGTGTCACGGCGGCTCTCACGCGTGCTCGTCAGGCTCCAGGGGCAGCTTTCGGAGGCGGACGCTCACAGCAAACCGAGCCCGCGGACGGCCCCCAGAACATCGTGAGCCGAAACCGCAAGGAGCGCCGGATCGGGATCCGGGGAGAACGTTTCCCCGCGCCGAAATTCCGGTCTCGTCAGCACCACGTGGGGACCAGGCGGGGGCCCCCATTCCTCGGGGGGAGCAGGTCCGAACAGCACCACTGACGGACGGCTGTAGGCCGTGGCCAGATGGGCGGCGCCGGTGTCGGCGGAGATCACCAGCCGCGCCCTGGCAATCAACGCCGCGAATTCCTGAAGGCGCTGCCTGCCGGCGAGGACGCTTTCATCGGGCAACCCTGCGGACCGGGCCACGCTGAGCGCCCGATCCCGTTCCGCGGCGCTACCCGTGAACAGCACCCGGTGCCCCCTGTCCCGCAGCCGGGAGGCCACGAGCGCAAAGCGGTCCTCCGGCCACAGCCTGCTGCCGTAGGCCGCGCCAACGTGGACAACGGTGGCAGCGGGCCAGTTGCTTGGGGCCAGCGGAACAGCAAGCCTGACATCGAGGGGATCGGCCTCGATGCCGTGCCACGCCAGGAGCCGCACCCACCTCTCGCGCTCATGGAGGCCGTCCACCCAGCGAGGTCCCCGGCTGATGTCCGAGCTGTGCGAAATGGTCCGTCTCGGCTCGATGGCCTGGATCCGCGACTCGCTCTCCGGCCCACGGCCATGCAGGTTCACGGCCACATCCACCGTCCCCGGCGGCACGGCAAGTGGCACATCCAAGCCGTGGGTTGGGAGCAGTTCGTACCCGCCCACCAGCTCGAGCGCATCCGCGAGCCAGCCCTGGGCGGCATACATCAGCCGGTGGCCCGGAAAAGCGCGGCGCAGCGCGTGCAGGGCGGGCACCGCGACCAGAAGGTCGCCGAGTTTCAGTGCCCGCAGCACCAGCAATGCGGGCCGGTCATCATGTCCTGCCGACTTTCCCATGCTGCTACTTCCCTCCCCGTACTTCCCTCCCCGTCACGCCCAGCCTGCGTGCTTTTTGGAGGAGTCTAGTCCGAAGAAGCGCGGCCATGCTGTTTAGCGGAGGCCCGGGCGGGGAACTACGTCCCTATGGGCAGTTCGAATATTCCACAGCTAAAGGCCGTCCTGTTTGACCGGGACGGCACTTTGGTCCACGACGTGCCATACAACGGTGACCCTGGAATGGTGCAGCCCATGCCGCACGCGCGGCAGGCGTTGAACTGGATACGGACCCGTGGTGTTGCCACCGGCGTGCTGACCAACCAGTCCGGGGTGGCCCGCGGCCTCCTGTCCCTGAGCCAGGTGGCTGACGTCAACACCAGGATCGATGAGCTGCTCGGCCCGTTTGACGTGTGGGAAATCTGTCCCCACGGGCCGGCGGAGGGTTGCGGTTGCCGCAAGCCGGCGCCGGGAATGATCCACAGCGCCTGCCGTCGGCTGGGCATCACCGCCGCCGAGGCCGCCTACATCGGGGACATCGGGGCCGACGTGGAAGCGGCCGAGGCCGCAGGAACGAGGGGAATCATTGTGCCCACGCCCGTGACCAGAACCGAGGAAGTGACGGCGGCTCGGGAAGTGGCGGCAGACCTTGCGGAGGCGGTCAGGCTCCTGCTGGCTCCGCCCGCTGCGGGGGAAGTCCGGTGACGCGGGTCCTGGTGGCGCGGTTGGACAGCGTCGGCGACGTCCTGCTCGCAGGTCCGGCCGTGCGGGCGGTGGCGAATGGACGCCGGTCCGACGGCGGCGTGTCCAACGACGTTGTCCTGCTATGCGGACCGCAGGGAGAATCAGCGGCGGCCCTTCTGCCAGGCGTCTCAGAGGTTTACAGCTGGGCCTGCCCCTGGATTATGAATCCCGCCCCCAAGGTGGAGGGTCCCCACCTTGACCAGCTCACTGACTTCGTCCGCGCTTCCAGGATTGTCGAAGCCGTGATTTTGACGTCCTTCCACCAGTCCCCGCTGCCGTTGGCCCTGCTACTGAGGCTCGCCGGAGTCAGCCGCATTACCGGAGCGTCCACGGATTACGCCGGAGCGCTGCTGGATGTGCGCCTGCGCCCCGGTGAGGACTTCGCCGAGGACCAGCCCGAAGCGGAACGGGCGCTGGGCATCGCCCGGGCGGCAGGGTTCAGCTTGCCTGCGGGGGACGACGGCAAACTGAGGGTGCGTGAACATCCCGACGTGCGGGAACTGGTGGGGGAGGAGCCCTACATCGTGGTGCACCCCGGCGCCTCGGCCCCCTCCCGGGCGTGGCCGCCGTTGCATCACGCCGCCGCCGTGGAGTTGCTGGAGGGTGCAGGCCACAGGGTGGTGGTCACCGGCGGACCGGACGAAACAGGTCTGACGGCGACGGTGGCCGGTCCGTCCGCGCTTGACCTGGGGGGCCACACCGATTTGCGCAGCCTGACCGGTGTGATCGCGGGGGCCAGGGCGCTGGTCACCGGGAACACCGGGCCGGCACACCTGGCTGCCGCCGTCGGCACTCCCGTGGCCTGCCTTTTCTCTCCGGTGGTTCCCGCCATCAGGTGGGCCCCCTACGGGGTGCGCCTCGAGCTCCTGGGTGACCAGAACGCACCCTGCAAACTCAGCCGTGCCCGGGAATGCCCGGTACCCGGGCACCCGTGCCTGAGCTCCGTGTCCCCCGAACAGGTGGTGGAAGCGGTGGAAAGGCTCATCAGCGGGGTGTCCTCGCTTTCAACCCGTCGAAAGGTGCGCCCGCTATGAGGATCTTGTTATGGCACGTGCACGGTTCTTGGACGGACGCCTTCGTCCGCGGGGGTCACGAATACCTTCTTCCGGTCCTTCCCGACAGGGGTCCCTGGGGGCTGGGCCGGGCCGGGCGGGACTGGCCGCCCACCGTCCAGGAGGTGAGTCTGGAAACCCTCGACGCGGACAGCGTGGACGCCGTGGTCCTGCAGAGACCCGAGGAACACGCCGAGGTGGCGCGGGCGCTGGGGCGGCGGCCCGGGGTGGACCTGCCCGCCATTTACCTCGAGCACAACACTCCCAAGGGGGATGTTCCCTTTACGAGGCATCCCTTCGCGGACCAGCACGCCATCCCGCTGGTCCATGTCACGCATTTCAACGATCTGTTTTGGGACAGCGGTTCCGCCCCCGTGGTGGTCATCGAACACGGCGTCCCGGACCCCGGCTACCTGTACACCGGGGAGGTTCCGGAATTGGGGATCGTGGTCAATGAGCCGGTCCGCCGGGGACGGGTCACCGGCACGGACCTGTTCGCCCGATTCGCGTCCGCGGCTCCGCTGCAGGTTTTCGGCATGGGCGGAGGTCAGCTGCCGGAGGGAACCGGGCTGGCGCCGTCGCGGCTCACTGTGCGGGGCGACCTTCAAACGTCCGAACTTCACCGCGAGTTGGCGCGCTGCAGGGTCTACCTCCATCCGCTCCGTTGGACTTCGCTGGGACTGGCCCTCTTGGAGGCCATGCACCTCGGCATGCCGGTTCTGGCGCTGGCCACCACGGAAGCCGTCCGGGCCGTTCCGCCGGAGGCCGGGGCGGTTTCCACCAGCGTCGATGAGCTGCTCCGCAGCGCGGACATCCTCATCAATGATCCCGAAGAGGCCCGCCGCAGGGGAAAGGCCGCCCGGCAGGCGGCCCTGGAACGCTACAGCCTGGGCGCCTTCCTGGCGGCCTGGGATTCGCTCCTTGACGATCTGCAGTTACGGCGGTTCCGTGTAGGACGCGTTCAGTGAGGATATCGATGGTTTCGGAACACGCCAGCCCGCTGGCCGCACTGGGCGGGGTGGACGCGGGCGGGCAAAACGTGCACGTGGCAGCGCTGTCCAGCGCCCTAACCCGGCGGGGCCACCACGTCACCGTGTACACACGGCGGGATGCCGCCAGCCTGCCGCCGCGGGTGAATATTATGCCCCGGCTCGAGGTGGTGCACATCGACGCCGGACCTGCCCGGCACGTTCCGAAGGACGATCTCCTGCCGTTCATGGGGAGCTTCGCGGACGGGATCGCACGGGACTGGGGGGACAGGCGCCCCGACCTGGTGCACGCACACTTCTGGATGTCCGGAGTCGCTGCCCTTGACGCCGCCCGCCGGGGCGGAGCCGCGCAGCGGGTGCCGGTGGTGCAGACATTTCACGCCCTGGGCACGGTGAAGCGCAGGCACCAGGGCGCTGAGGACACCAGCCCGCAGGAGCGCCAATGGCTGGAACCGTCCGTGGGCCGCGCCGTCGACCGCATCATCGCCACCTGCTCCGATGAGGTCTTTGAACTCAAGGCCCTGGGAATCGACACCAGCAAGGTGTCGATCGCGCCCTGCGGAGTGGACCTGCGGCTGTTCGCGGCCTCCGGCGGTTCGGAGGCCCGGCCCCGGACCCACCGCATCCTCTCCGTAGGCCGGCTGGTGCCACGGAAGGGGGTGGACCTGGTGATCAGGGCCCTGCCGCTGCTCAGGGAGGCGGGCTTCGAGGACGTTGAGCTGTTGATCGTGGGCGGGGGCGGCGACGCCGACGTGGCGGGCACCGACCCCGAGGCCCGCAGGCTCGCTCAACTTGCGGAGGAACTGGGGGTCCGGAACCAGGTCAACCTGCGCGGCCAGGTGCCCCGGGAAGCCATGCCGGGCATCCTGCGGAGCGCCGACGTGGTGGTGTGCACGCCGTGGTATGAGCCGTTCGGCATCGTTCCGCTCGAGGCGATGGCCTCCGGCGTTCCGGTGGTGGCCGCGGCCGTGGGCGGACTAACGGACACCGTGGTGGACCGGCGGACCGGACTGCACGTACCGCCCCGGGATCCGGCGGCCATTGCCGAGTCACTCGGCGAGCTGCTGGGTGACGACGGCCTCCGCGCCGAGCTGGGCCGTGCCGGTGAGCGACGGGCCCGCTCGCGCTATTCCTGGGACAGGATTGCTGCCGAAACCGAAAAGTCCTACCAGCAGACACTGGCGGTCCGCGCGGCATCCCGACGTCTGGAACCGGTGGAAGGAGCAGTCCTGTGACTACCGAATGGAGTTTGAGCGAAATGGAGCTTCCCACGCTCAGGCCTTTGGCTGGCGGCACCCGCGGGTCCGGTCCCATGCCCGGATCCGTGGATGCCTACCCTCCGGCAACCGCCCGCCCCGACTCCCTGGACGCGGTCCGGGAACATCTGGAATGTGTGCTCCCTGCCCTGACATCACTCCAGTCCCAGGCCTACCACCTGGCCGCCTGGGGTGAGGAACTGGCGCGGCGGATGCTGGGCGGGCACCGGCTGCTTGCCGCCGGGAACGGCGGGTCGGCCGCCGAGGCCCAGCACCTGACCGCCGAACTGGTGGGGAGGTTCGACGCCGAACGGGTCCCGTTCTCGGCAATCTCCTTGCACGCGGACACCTCGGCTGTCACCGCGATCGCCAACGACTATGGCTATGAGGAGGTCTTTGCCCGGCAGGTCCGGGCCCATGGGCGTTCGGGCGATGTCCTGGTGCTGCTGTCCACGAGCGGCAGGAGCCCCTACCTTCTACGGGCAGCCGAGGTTGCTGCCAGGCTCAACGTCACCACGTGGGCGCTCACGGGACGGACGCCCAATCCCTTGGCCTCAATCTGCGATGAGGCTGTGGCCATCGAGGCTGTTTCGGCGAACGCCCAGGAGGGCCATCTCATCGGCCTTCACGCGATGTGCCGGGCATTCGACGCGGAGGTTGCGAGGCGGTCACACACAGCCACCTCCGAAGGGATCCGGCAGCCATGAAGTTTTCGGTTGTGGGTGACGTGCTGCTTGACGTGGACCTCGACGGGGACGCCACGCGCCTGTGCCCGGACGCCCCGGTTCCGGTGGTGGACGTGGCAGAGGTGCGGCGCCGGGCCGGCGGCGCCGGGCTCGTCGCCTCCATGCTGGCTGGCGACGGTCACAGCGTCACGCTGGTGACCGTGCTGTCCGACGACGACTCCGCCTTGCACCTGGAACGGGCCCTGGACGCCGTCACCGTTGTGGCGGGACCGTCAGGTGCCCCCACCCCCGTGAAGACGCGGGTGCGGGCCGACGGGCACCCGGTGGTCCGTTTCGATGAGGGGTGCAAACCTCCGCCACTGCCGGAAGTCACCCCGGCCATGCTGCATGCTTTGGAACAATCCTCGGCCATCGTGGTTGCTGATTACGGACGGGGCCTGACCGCTAATACGGAACTGCGGGCCACGCTGGAAGCAATGGCGCGCCGGGTACCCGTGATCTGGGACCCCCATCCGGCCGGCACGGACCCTGTTCCCGGCGTCGCGGTGGTCACCCCGAACCTCGCCGAAGCCCGCACGCTGGTCTCCCGGTTGGAGTCCGGGGCGGACGCAACGCCGACGGCAGAGGAAGCGGCCAGGGCCCTGCAGCACCGGTGGAAAAGCAACGCCGTCCTCGTCACGATGGGCGAAAGGGGCGCCGTGCTGGTGCGCGGCGCCGGACGTCCGGCATTGCCCGTGCCGGCGCCGGCGGCCGTGGTCCAGGACTCCTGCGGCGCCGGGGACAGACTCGCAGCGAGCCTTGCCGTCCACCTCCTGGAGCGCCACAGCGTTGACGACGCGTCCGTACTGGCAGTGCGCGAAGCCGCGGCTTTCCTGGGCCGCGGCGGCGTTGCCACCCTCGCCTGCGAACCGGAGCCGGTGAAACTGCGCGGCCGGGACACGGACGCCCTGGCCCTGGCGCGGAACGTCCGCGAGGCGGGCGGTACGGTGGTGGCCACCGGCGGATGCTTCGACCTTCTCCACGCGGGCCACACCCGTGCGCTGGCAGCCGCCAGGAGCCTGGGCGACTGCCTGGTTGTGTGCCTGAACTCGGACCAGTCCGTCCGGCGGATCAAGGGGGAACAGCGGCCCATCATCAACCAGAGGGACAGGACAGAGCTTCTGCTGGCCCTCGAGTCCGTTGACGCCGTGCTGGTGTTCGAGGAGGACACCCCCGAGGCATGCCTGGACAAGCTGCGGCCGGACATCTGGGTCAAGGGCGGGGACTACGATGTCACGCGGTTGCCCGAGACAGCGCTCGTGGAGAGCTGGGGAGGACGATGCACAACAGTGCCGTTTCTTCCCGCCCACTCCACCTCGGACCTGGCCGATGCCCTCGCCAGGGTCAGCTGAGCATCCCCTCCCCGCCGGACCCCCAGGGTTTGAATCACCAAAGCGTCACCACACAAGTAAAACTGCGAGAGGAAAACCATGACTGAGGATACGTTCCAGGCCGGCAGGGTGCTCATCACCGGAGGAGCATCCGGGCTTGGCGCCGCCGTCGTCGATGCCGTCTTGAAAGCCGGCGGGACCCCGGTGGTGCTGGACCGCGACATCAGCAAGGTCTCGGCGGCAAAGGCCTACGAGGTGGACGTGGCCGACAGGCACGCCGTCAGCGAGGCGGTCCGCCAGGCGGCCGAGGCCCTCGGCGGCCTCGACGCCGTGGTGACCGCCGCCGGAATCGACCGCTGCGGCAAGCTTGAGGACGTGCGGGCCGATGACTGGGAGAGGGTGATTGGCGTCAACCTGTTGGGTACCGTTTCGGTGGTGCGGGCGGCCCTGCCCTACCTCAAGGCGTCCCGCGGCCGCGTGGTCACCGTGGCGTCCACGCTGGGCAAGCGGGCGCTGCCCGAGGCATCCGCGTACTGCGCCTCGAAGTTCGCCGTGGTGGGCTTCAGCCACGCGCTGGCCGCCGAGACGGGCGGTGAAATCGGGGTAACCACCATGATCCCGGGAGGCATGAAGACGCGGTTCTTCGATGACCGCGCGGAACAGTACAAGCCCCAGGATGACTCGCGGCTTAACGATCCGGCCAACGTGGCGCAGGCGATTCTCTTTGTGCTCTCACAGCCCCGGGGCTGTGAGGTGCGCGAGATGCTTATTTGCCATGAGGAAGAGGGCTCATGGCCCTGAGCGCGAGGACATCCTCGTAGACATCGTCGGCGCGCACGCCGGCCACCATTGAGTCATCGTGCGCGCAGCGCTCGGCCGTCCAGCCAACCTGGGTGAGGTCCACACCGCACTCAGGGCAGCGGGTCACCCACGAAAGGTGGACCCGGTGCAGGGTCCGGCCCAGCGCGCCGGCGTTGATCAGGTTCCCCACCCAATACACCCCCACGGTCGGCGTGCCCAGCGCCTGCGCCAGGTGCCGGGGGCCGCTGTCATTGCCCACCATGACGTCGCAGCGCGCCAGCAAGGCGGCCAAGGTTCCCAAATCCAGCCGTCCCGCCATTGAGCTGATGTTCCGGGGGCTGCCGGAGCCGGTGGCGCGGTCCACCACCTCGCTGGCCAGTTGCCCCTCACTGGCATCGCCCACCACCAGGACCTGGCAGCCATCGGCGGCGCAGGCCGCGGCCACTTCGCCAAAGCGGGCAACAGGCCAGCGACGGCGGGGGTCGGTGGCTCCGGGGTGAATCACCACCAGGCCGTTGCTGAGGGGGTCCACGAATTCCGCGGCCGCGGCCGCAAAACGCTCCAGCGGCCGCAGCCGCGCCTCCAGGTCCACGGGGGGAGCGCCGGCAAATCCCGCCACTTCCAGTCCACGCAGGGGCTCGTGCTGGTAGTAGACGTAGGGAACCGTCCGTTCCAGGGGCGCCGCGTCCGGAGTCCGGGTTCCAACAGTGTGGCGTGCGCCCAGCCCGAGGAGGAAGGGATTGGAATACCGGCCGCCGCCATGAAGCTGGACCGCCAGATCAAAACGCTCCCGCCGCAGGTCGGCGAAGAATGTCTCCAGGGCCTTCGGATCCTCAGGGCCAGGGCGCACGCCCTCGGCGAAGGGCAGAACGCGGACCGCCTCGAACGGGTTCAGCGTTCCGCTCACCAACTGCACGTGCACGGGTGTGCCCAACAGCGTCACCGCCGCCTGCGGATAAGCCGCCTTCAGCGCGGACACCGCGGGCAACGCGAACAGCAGGTCCCCCAGCCCACCGCCGCGAAGGACAGCGATCCGGGTCACGTCGTCGAACTTTTCCAGGAGCGGCCCAACTCCCGTTCCCAGAACGCGGGCACCGCCGAAATCTGCTCTCAGCTCCTCCACCGGGATTCCTTCCGCCGTCGTCGAGGTGATTCTTGGAGCCCCACCATACGGCTGTGCGGCCCACCGTGGCCAACGCCACGGCCTTCATGCCGCGGCAGCAAAATCTTCCCCGGCCAGCAGGTGTAAACGGGCCGCGCACGGGTACGGGACTGATCTAAGCAGGTCTTCGGGGCGGGTCGATTCCCGCCCCGGCAGGACTGGCCCCCAGAGGGCAGCCCGGGCCCCTAAACCGGAAGGAGCATCATGTCGGCGATCGTTCAGCGCAGCCGGAACAGCGCTATGGAAATGCTGAGCATTAGTGATCCCCGCACCGGTGAGCATGTGGGCGCCTTGCCGGAAGCAGCTCCGCTGGCGGTCCGGCGCGCGGTCAACGCCTCGCGGGCGGCCCAGCGGGACTGGTCCGCCACGCCCCCGGCCGGCAGGGGAGCGTGCCTCCGGGCGGCCGCCCGCGCCCTGACGGAGGCCGCACCGGAGCTGGCCGAGATGAACAGCCGGGAAACCGGACGCCCCGTCGAGGAGGCTCTCGCCGGCATCGCCGCGGGCGCCGCCACCTTGGAGCAGTACGCCGAACTGGGGCCGGTGCACCGGGGCCACAGCCTTCGCGGTGACTCCCTGGCCGCGGATTACACCGTCGCGGAGCCCCGGGGCGTCGCCGTTCTGCTGACGCCGTGGAACGATCCGGTGGCGGTGGCCTGCGGCTTGATCGGTGCTGCTCTCGTGACGGGCAACACCGTTCTTCACAAGCCCAGCGAACGCTGCCCGCACCTGGGCGTGATGCTGGGCGAGGTCCTGGCTCCGGCATTTCCCCCGGACGTGCTCATCACCGTCACAGGCGGGGCGGGTGTGGGAGCGCTGCTGACCGAGCAGTCCGGCGTGTCCGTGGTGGCCCATGTTGGGTCCAGCGCCGCCGGTCAAAGGATTGCCCGTGCCTCCACGCTGACCGGCGCGCACGTGATCCGCGAAAACGGCGGCAATGATCCGCTCCTGGTGGACGACGACGTCGACCCCGTTTGGGCAGCCCGGCAGGCAGCGCTGGGTGCCTTCAGCAACAGCGGCCAAATCTGCACATCCGTTGAGCGTATCTACGTCCACCGGTGCATCGCCGATTCCTTCTGCGCCGCCCTTGAACAGGAAGCGCGCCGCCGGAACCGGGACGGGGCAATGGCCCCGCTGGTGGACGTGGCGATGCGCGACGCAGTCCAGCGGCAGGTGGCGGAGGCCCTCCAGCTGGGGGCCCGTGCGGTTGAAGGAGGAGCCGTGCCGGACGGGCCGGGCGCCCACTATCCGGCCACCGTCCTCCTTGATTGCACGGCCGGCATGGACATCATGGTGGACGAAACCTTTGGCCCGGTGGCCCCCGTGCAAGTGGTGGACACCTTCGATGAAGGTCTCCGGCTCGCGGCCAGCGGGCGCTACGGCCTGGCCGCAACGGTCCTGACCGGACGGATCGGCCATGCCCAACAGGCCATCGCCGCGCTGCCGGTGGGCACCGTGAAAGTCAATGAGGTGTTTGGCGGGGCGCCGGGCGGCGCCGCGCAGCCGCGCGGCGAGAGCGGCAGCGGGTTTGGCTACGGGCCGGAATTGCTCAACGAGTTCACCCGCGTCAAGGTGGTCCACATCGCGGCTCCCCCGCTCGCCTCACCCGGCCCGACAGGAACCGCGGACGGGGATTTTGACGACGATGTGGAGGCCGCTCCCGACGACGGGGTTCCCGACGGCGGGCGGCCGAAGTCGTGAGCGGCCTCCAGCCGCCGGCAGACCAGGCGGCCCTGGCCGAGCAGCGCGGCCTGGCAGGATGGCTGCCCCGGCGCCTGGCCGCGGAGGCACCGTCCATCCTGGTCATTGGAGACGTGATGCTGGATGGCTGGTGGAGCGGCTCCATCGACAGGCTGTGCCGGGAGGCGCCAGCACCCGTGGTGGAAATCAACCGTCGTGATGCTGCCCCCGGCGGGGCGGCCAACACAGCCATGAACCTGGCGGCACTGGGTGCCCGGGTGACCCTGGCCGGCCTCATCGGCTGCGACGACGCGGGAGCCGCGCTCAAACGGCAGCTGCGCGCGGCCGGGGTGAACGTGAGTGACCTGCAGGAACATCCGGGCATGGTCACCACCACCAAGACCCGGGTCAGCAGCGGCGGCCAAGTGCTCCTTCGCCTTGATGATGTGGCACGCGAAATTCCCCCGGATGCCCTCGAAGCGCTCGCTGCATCCGTTCCTTCCCTGCTCCAGGGCCAGGACGCCGTGGTGGTCTGCGATTACGGCGCAGGGGCCCTCCATGGGCCCGTCGGGACTTCCCTGCTGGAGGTGCTGGCGCGGCGCCCTGCCGCCCTCCTGACGGTGGTGGATGCCCACGATCCGCGCCCGTGGGCTCCGCTGAGACCCGACATCGCCACCCCCAACGCGCTGGAGGCTGCCCGGATGCTGGATGTGCGGCTGCCAGAGGGGAGTCAACGTGCGGCCGTAGTAGCGGAACACCGCGACCGGCTGGTCCGCGCCACCGGGGCCCGCTCGGTGGTGGTGACCCTGGACAGGGACGGCACCGTCCTGCTTCCTGCCGCCGGCAATATCCACAGAACCTGGGCCCGGCCCGCAACCGAGAAACAGGCCTCCGGCGCCGGGGACACCTTCGTGGCTGCCCTCACCCTGGCCCGGGCGGCCGCCCTTCCTCTGACCACCAGCCTTGACCTCGCCCAGGCGGCGGCGGACGTGGTGGTCCACTATCCCGGAACCTCGGTATGCAGCACGGCCGAGCTCAGCCGTTACCTCGAGAGTTTTGCGGACACCGCCGTCGATGCCGGGGAACTGGTCCGCCATGTCCAGGCGCACCGCAGCGAAGGCCAGCGGATCGTCCTCACCAATGGCTGCTTCGACGTCCTGCACAGGGGACATACCCGCTACCTCAACCAGGCCAAGCAGTTGGGCGACATCCTGGTGGTGGCGCTGAACAGCGACGATTCCGTGCGCCGCCTGAAGGGACCGGAGCGGCCCATCAACACCGTGGGTGACCGGGCAGCAGTGATCGCCGCGCTCAGCTGCGTGGACTATGTCACGGTGTTCGACACGCCTACCCCTATCCCCCTGATCGAAGCACTCCAGCCGGAGATCTACGCCAAGGGCGGCGACTACACCCCGGAGATGCTGGCCGAAACCGAGGCCGTGGAACGCTATGGCGGCTCCGTGACCATCCTGGACTACGTGGCGGAACTATCCACCTCCGCAGTCGTTCGCCGCATTCGCAACGGCGAGGGCGCCGCCGTCGGCGAGTCCTGAGGCCACGCAGTTCAACTAGGGTTGGAGCATGAGCAACGCGGTGGCCGGCTAATGGCGCGGAAAGGCCGGACGGCCGGCAGGAACGCTGAGGGTTCGACGCCGGGAGTGGTGGAAGTGCCGAAGGGAACCCGCCCGGAGGGCCCCGTTGAGGGCGTCTATTACATCGACACAGGTGACTGCGAACTGATCGCGGACCAGGACAACTCCACCGGGTGGCTCTTGCGGATCAACGGCGTGATGAGCTCGCACATCGATCTTGCGGACCCGCTGTTCCTGGATTTTGAGTACATGCGCTGGATGTCCGCACTCGTGGAATCCCGCTGGCCCAGGGAAGCCCGGCCCAAGCTGCGGGCCCTCCACCTTGGCGGCGGGGCCTGCTCCCTGGCCCGCTACTTCCACTCGGCCTACCCGGATGCCAGGCAGGTTGTGGTGGAGCTGGACGGCAAGCTCGCCGAATACGTCCGCGGCTGGTTCGATCTGCCTAAGGCCCCGCTGCTGCGGTTGCGGGTAGGGGAGGCCCGGGAGGTCACCGAAACCCTGACACCGCAGACCCGCGATGTGATCATCAGGGACGTGTTTGCCGGCGCACTGACTCCCCGGCCGCTGACCACCCTGGAATTCAATGAACATGTCCGGCGGGTCCTGGCCCCGGGCGGTCTCTACGTGGTGAACTCCGGCGACGCCCCCGATCTGAAGAACGCCCGCGAGGACGCGGCCACCATTGCCGCGGCATTCGAGCACACCATGATTATTGCCGATCCGGCCATGCTCAAGGGCCGGCGCTACGGAAACATGGTGATGGCTGGCAGCGACCAGCCGTTCGGCGAGGATCCCCAGCTGGCGCGCAGGCTGCTGGGCGGCGGGGTGCCCGCCCACATCTGGGACGACGCCAAAGTGCGGAATTTCGCCCAAGGGGCCCCGGTCCGCCACGACCCGGTCTGACGCGCGGGGGCCGCGCGGTGGCCAAGCGGTGGTCAAGCGGTGGTCAATCCGCGCGGGGCCGTGCGGGTTCAGCCGGGAAGTCCGGCCCCGGCAATAATGTCCCCGGCAATGGCATGCAGCCGGGTGTCGGTGGCGCGTGCCGCCAGATGCAGCAGTTCCATCGCCTCGTCCCTGCTGCACTTGTTCTGAGCCATGATCAGCGACACGGCGGCGTCGATCACCGCCCTCGATTTCAGCGCGGTCCGAAGGTGTTCCGGATAGATTTCCGGAGGATGGACCAGCATCGCCAGCCGCAGGATCCGTGAGATGGAAGCCGCATGTTCCGTCACAGCGGCTATGGTGGCGTCATCAAAAGTCTCCAACGAACGCGCATAGCAGTTCAGCGCGGCAGCCGAGCCCGAATCGGTGGCGATCGGCACAGCAAGGATGGACCGGATCCCTTGCCCCGAAACCGCGGAGGCATAGTGTTCCCAGCGGTCATCCGCTGCCAGGTCGGCCACCAGGACCGGATGCTGCTCACGCAGCGCCGTCAGGCACGGACCGTCGTCGAAGGCATACTGTTTCTCGTCCATCCGCCGGGCTTCCTCCCCGCTGCTGGCCACCGTTGCCGGGCCGCCCTGGCGTTCGACGGTGATGGCGCACAGCATCGGTTCGGAACCGCCCAGGCGGGAGGCCGAAACAGTGGCTAGGCCAAGAAGGAATTCGGTGAAGCCCGGACTCTCTAACAACAAATCCTGGAGCTGTTCCATGGTGGGGGCATCGCCGGTGCCGGGAGCCATAACGGCCTCGATCCTTTGAAGTAACCGGCCCCGTAGGAGCCGGTACGGCGGTTGTGGACTCTAAATCGCCCGCAACCCGGATGTTCGACGCACACAGACCACCTAAGGCTCTCCGACATCTCCTGTCTCTGACACTACGCTCGCGGCAACGCGGAACATAGGGGTGCCAGCGGGGGACACTCTGGTGCCACGGGTGCGCGTGGCGGCCAGGAGGGCGCCGTGCCCCCCGTGACTCCCTGTCTGGCTTAACCCCGCCCCAGGAGCGCCTCGCGGTATGCGGCGGTCTGGTCCTGCAGGGCCTGGACCACGGCCGCCACGGCCGGCCTGCGCATCGAATCGGGCCGCAGCACCATCCAATAGGGGAGCCGCTCAGAGAACTCCGCAGGCAGCAGCCTGACCAGATCCTGGTGGAGGTCCCCCATAAAGCACGGCAGGAAGCCGATTCCCGCTCCCGCCCGGGTGGCCTCCACATGGACAAACACGTTGGTCGAGCTCAGCCCGTCGCGCATTGCGGGGACCAGGCGTCGCGGGGCGTCGAGATCGTCCACCTGAAGCATGGAATCCACAAAGTAGACCAGTGGATGCTCGGTGAGTTCCTCCACCGTGGCGGGAGTTCCGTTCTCCTCGAGATAGGACCGCGAGGCGTACATGCCCAGCACGTATTCGCCTAGCCGGGCGGCCTGCGCGCGGTGCACCTGCGGTTCGCCCACCACCACCTCGATGTCCAGGCCGGACCGTTGCTGCAGGGCCCGCCTGGTGACAGTGACGATCTCCACGCTCAGGCCAGGATGCTTCCGGCGCAGGGCCGCCACGGCAGGAGCGGCGATGTAGGCGCTGAAGCCGTCGGTCGCGGTCATCCGGACCACGCCGGTGATGGGATCCGGCGTCTGCCCCGGCTGACCCAGACTGCGGACGGCCCGCTCCACCTCTTCGGCCACCAGCACGGCCTCGGCGCCCAGCTCCGTCAGCTCCCAGCCGCCAGCCGCGCGGGACAGCAACCGGCCCCCCAGGGTCTTTTCCAACGCGGCTATCCTGCGCGAAACCGTGGTGTGGTTCAGCCCCAAAGCCTGCGCCGCCGTCGTGAACTTCGCGGAGCGTGAGACGGCCAGGAGGATCAGCAGGTCATCAGGGTTAGTGTTCATATCTGCAATTCTGCACACACCTCGTGCCGTTTTGGCCATTGAAACACAAACTTTGTGCGGCAATACTCATTTGGAGCCATTTCAGAGTGCTGTGGATCACGGCACGTGTCAATGTGGACACTAAGGAGAACCATATGAGCGTCAGTCAACGCTCTGCATCAACCCCCGCCGCCCCCGCACCCAAGGGCGCCGGTCTCAAGAAAATCGTTGCCGCCTCGATGGTCGGCACTGTCGTGGAGTGGTACGAATTCTTCCTCTATGCCACCGCGGCCACCCTCGTGTTTGGAAAGTACTTCTTCCCCCCGACGGGAAACGACCTTGACGGAATCATCCAGGCGTTCCTGACCTACGCCGTCGGCTTTGTGGCCCGCCCGCTCGGCGGCATCGTCTTCGGCCAGATCGGCGACAAGCTGGGCCGCAAGCCCACCCTGCAGCTGACTATCGTCATCATCGGTGTTTCCACGTTCCTGATGGGTTGCCTCCCCGGCTTCGCCAGCCTCGGTTACTGGGCGCCGGCACTGCTGGTCATACTCCGGTTCGTTCAGGGCTTCGCCCTGGGCGGCGAGTGGGGTGGGGCTGTGCTCCTCGTCGCGGAGCACAGCCCCAACAAGAGCCGCGCCTTCTGGTCCAGCTGGCCCCAGGCTGCCGTCCCGGTGGGCAACCTGCTGGCGACCCTCGTCCTGTACATCATGTCCAACGTCCTCAGCAGCGCCGACTTCCTTGGGTGGGGCTGGCGCGTGGCGTTCTGGCTCTCCGCCGTGATCGTGTTCGTCGGCTACTACATCCGCACGCACGTTTCCGAGGCTCCGATTTTCCTGGAAGCCAAGGCCCAGCTGGAGGAGAGCCAGGCCGTCAGCTACGGCGTCGGCGAAGTGATCCGGAAGTACCCCAAGGGCATCCTGCAATCGATGGGCCTCCGCTTCGCGGAAAACATCATGTACTACCTCGTGGTCAGCTTCTCCATCGTCTACCTCAAGAGCGTGCACAAGTACGACACGTCCTCGCTCCTGCTGGCGCTGCTGATCGCGCACCTGACGCACTTCCTGATCATTCCGCAGATCGGACGCCTCGTGGACAGCTGGGGCCGCAAGCCCGTCTATCTGATCGGCGCCATCACCGGCGCCACCTGGCCGTTCTTCGCGTTCCCCATGTTCGACACCCGGAACCCGGCGATCATTGTTCTGGCCGTAACGATCGGGCTCTGCCTCCACGGGTTCATGTACGCGGGCCAGCCCGCCATCATGTCAGAGCTCTTCCCCACCCGGATGCGCTACGCCGGGGTGTCGCTGGGCTCCCAGGTCACCTCAATCTTCGCAGGATCGCTGGCCCCGCTGCTGGCCACGCAGTGGCTCAAGGACACCGGCTCCTGGCTGCCGACGGCGATCTACCTGGTGGTGGCCTGTGTGATCACCACGGTTGCCGTGCTCACCCTGAAGGAAACCAAGGGCATCGCCCTTGAGGATGTGGACCGTGCCGACGCCGAGCGCGAGGGTCTGGTACCCGCGGCCGCTCACTGAGCTGATTGATCTGCTTGTGTATTGAGCTGCGTGGGATCCGGCCGGCTCCTGCCCCCGCTGGAGCCGGCCGCCTCGTAGAATCTTTGAAAGGGAAGGCTGAGTTATGGAAAGCACTTTGAACGGACGCAAAGCATTGGTCACCGGCGGAGCCGGTGGAATCGGCGCGGCCAGCGTGCGTGCGCTGGCGGCACGCGGTGCCAAGGTAGTGATCGCGGATGTTGATGCAGCCGCTGCGGCAGCCCTCGCGGAGGAGGTGGGCGGCACCGCCTGGACGGTGGACCTGCTCGACGTCGACGCCCTCGCTGCCCTGAGCCTCGACGTCGACATCCTGGTCAACAATGCCGGGATCCAGCGCATCAGCCCCATCGAGGAGTTCGACCCAGCGGACTTCCGCCGCATCATCACGCTGATGCTGGAGGCCCCGTTCCTGCTGGTCCGGGCGGCGCTCCCGCACATGTACGCCAACGGCTTCGGCCGGATCATCAACTTGTCCTCGGTGCACGGGCTGCGTGCCTCGCCCTTCAAGAGTGCCTACGTTTCCGCCAAACACGGCCTGGAAGGGCTGAGCAAGGTGACGGCGCTTGAAGGCGGCCCCCACGGGGTCACGTCCAACTGCATCAATCCCGGATACGTCCGGACCCCGCTGGTGGAAAGCCAGATCGCCGACCAAGCCAAGGTGCACGGCATTCCGGAATCCGAGGTGCTGGCGAAGATCATGCTGACCGAGTCAGCCATCAAGCGGCTGGTGGAACCGGAAGAGGTGGCCTCGCTGGTCGCGTGGCTCGCCTCGAACGACGCCGGCATGGTCACCGGCGCCAGCTACACCATGGACGGCGGCTGGTCGGCGCGGTAGGGGTGTCGCGTCCCTGTCGCCTGCCGGCGCCTGGCGGCGGGTGTTGCCCGCTTGGCCGATGCTCGTCGGCGGCCGGTGCTGCTGGCTCGGCGGCCCTTGCCTAGTCGGGTGTCCTGACCTGACGGTAATCGTAGTAGACGATGCCCGGGACGAAGTCGGGATGGCCCTCGCAGGCGGTCCGCAAGCCGAGGACGGGTCCGCGGATCACTGTGATCGTCCCCACCTGACGGCCGTTGAACGGATCGTCACCCAACACCACGTCGCCCACCTTGTAGGGGACCGTCGCGGCCCGCACCTGTTCTGCGGTGCGGGCCAGCATTATTGCCAGGCGGTTCCCGCCACGTCGGTGCGGGAGCCGGGGGACTGGTAGATCCTTCATCAACCTCACTCCTTGCAGCTTCTTGACGGGCAGCACTCCGCGCCGCTCCGGAGCTGGGAACACGCGTCTGGTAGGTACGGGCAAGGGTGTCCGGATTGCGCCTGGTGATCAACCTAGGCGCAAACCCCGTACGTAGCACGCGTAACTTCCACCCCTTCTCTCCCGGCGCACACTCGATGTCCGGTGCTCCACTACCTGCGTGACTTCGCTCCTGCGGAGGGCAGGTGGCAAACGAGTGGCAGGGCCCCAAAGACAGGTAGAACCCACCCGTGCGGGGGCCTGGCCGCGGTCCTATGCTCGTTCCGACAGGTCTCGGAATCGCCAGGAGCCCCGAGCTGCCCGCTCGTCCCGCAGGGCGTTCGGCAGCGGACCGGCCTGCTCTAACCCGATCGGGGGAGCTGTGAAAAATCCGTCATCGAAGCGACTGGTCCCGGTGGGGGTCGGCGTCGCCACCCTCGTCCTGATCGCCATCGTGGTAGGCGTCGCCCAGATCCCTTCGGGAAACAGGACGGCGGCAGGCGGAACGGTTTCTGCACCCGCGCAGCAATCCAGTTCCGCGCAGTCCAGCTCCGCCCGGCAATCCAACTCCCCATCCGCCATTCCTGAGACATCCCAGGCTGCCGCCCCGGGTCCGGCCACCACTGCCCCGCAGCTACCGCCCTCAACATCAGCGGCTCCGGGGCCCGGCGCTTCGGCCAAGCCGTCCGGCAACGCTGCCCCGGCGCCCGGCGCCACCCAGACGGCCCATGCGGCGCCTTCTGCGGTTGCACCGCCCGCAGCGCCTGCGCCGGAAACCGCCGACGCCCAGACTGTGCAGCGCGTCAGGACGAGTTGCACCAACCGCATGCAGAGCGACGCCGCGAGTTCGGGCGTGGTGACCGGCACCGCGGTGGGCCGGCCGTACACCTTGGTTTCCCTCGAATTCGCCGGAGTCCCGGAGCGGTCCTCTGCCAAGGCGGGGCTGGCGTCCTATGACGTCGTGGTGCGGGTCACCACCAAGCTCCTGGACGGGCCCGTCCAGGCGAACCAGCGGGTGTGCAGGGTCTACGACTACGACTCGCACGTGGACTGGTTGCCCGTAGGCTAGGCCTTCAACGGTAGCCGGCCGCGTCAGCCGGACGCCCCGCGTCCTGGACTTCCACCAGGTACCGCCAGCAGTCCGGCTGCGAGCCGTCCACATCGGTGAAACCATACTCACGGGCAAGTCCGCCGGACGAAAACGAACCACCGTTCCGGCGCTGCACGTCAGGGTCCGCGGCGAGTGCGGCAACGGCGCGGCCTACGAACCTGGGGCTTTCCGAGATTGCAGCGAAGTGCGGTTGGATGGTTGCGGCCGCACGCCAGGTCGCCTCGGTAACTTTGAAGTTCTCCAGCATCATCTCTGAACGCATCCAACCGGGAGTCAAGGCAACGGCGGTGCAGCCGAAGGGTTTCAGTTCCTCGGCCTGGCTGAAAGCGAGGCGCAGGATCGAATTCTTGGCGAGGTCATAGAACGTGGAGACGCGGTAGTGCCCGTCGTTGTACTCCCGGGTTCCGTCCGTCATCTCCACCACCAGGCCGCCGGGATTACGGATCAGCAGGGGGAGGGCGAAATGGCTCGTGATCAGGTGGGTGTCGACGGCGAGATGCAGCATCCGAAGACCGTAGCCAAGGTGGTGTGCCCATACCGGGGCGTCCCATTCGATGAAGTGTTCACCGCCCCAGATGTCATTGACCAGGACGTCCAGGCGCCCGTGGGCGTCATCGATCCGCCGCGCCAGCGACTGCACGGCCGCCGGATTCAGATGATCGACCTCGACGGCGATGCCCACTCCGCCGGCACCGTTGACCAGTTCCGCGGTCTCTTCGATGGTCTCCGGCCGGTCATAATCGGAGCGGTGCTCGCGCGTGCTGCGGCCGGTGCAGTAAACGGTGGCACCGGCTTCACCGAGGGCGACGGCGGTGCCCCGGCCTGCTCCGCGGGTGGCCCCTGCCACCAGCGCGATCTTTCCCGACAGTGGCTTGACCATAATTCACTTTCCTCCTCGGCCGGCCCCTCCATCGAAGCACCACTGGACATTGCCGGGATAGGGGCGGAAGTCCCCGCCGCCTACGTCAACCTGAATGTCTGGTATCCCGGACAGAGGCGTGATTCGATGGTCTTTCGAGGTGCGGGCGAAGGTGCACGCTTAAGTACGGGATACCGGACATTTTCCCTCGTGTCCGGCCGCGAACGAAGGAGGAGACATGGCCTTAAGCGAAGCATCCGCTCGGGCGGCGTCGAAAGTTCCGGCGGCGGAAAACACGCTGCGCATCCTCAAACTGTTGGCCTCCAAACGCGGGCCCATGGCGGCGTCGAACATTGCTACGGCACTGGGTCTGCCCCGCTCCAGCGTTTACCACCTGCTGGGTGTCATGGAGGCAAACGGCTTCGTGATGCACCTGCACGAGGAGCAGCGCTACGGCCTGGGCATCAGTGCCTTCGAACTGAGCTCCGCGTATTCGCGCCAGGAGCCGCTTTCCCGGCTGGGGCGGCCCATGCTTGCCTCGCTCGTGGATGTGATCGGCGAAAGCGCGCACCTGGCTGTCCTGCACGGCCGGGACGTGCTTTACATTGTGGAGGAGCGTGCCAAGAACCGCCCGTCCCTGGTGACTGATGTCGGCGTCAGACTGCCGAGCCACCTCACCGCCAGCGGCCGCGCCATCCTTGCAGCGCTGCCGAAATCCCAGGTCAGGGCGCTTTACCCGAACGCCGCGGCCTTTACCGCCCGCCATGAGGTGGAGGGTGCCATCATGAAGTACTCGGCGCTGTCCTCGCACCTGGACCAGGTCCGGCAGCGCGGTTACGCCACCGAACATGGCGAGGTGACGCCCGGTTTCGGCTCGATCGCCGCTGCCGTGACGGATCACGTGGGCTGGCCCACCGCCGCCGTCGCCGTGACATTCCTTGAGGAAAAGCTCCCCGCCGAGCAGTGGCCGGTCCTCGCCGCCCGGGTGCAGAAGGTCGCCGACGAGCTCTCCACCCGCATCCACGGCCGCCGCCCGGCCTGACCACCCCGGCCCCCGGCCCCACCCCGCCCCCGGCACCCCGGCACCCCGGCCCCCCGGCACCCTGGGTTGCGCTATCACCTATGGCTCCCATTAGGCGGTTTTAGGGACCGAAAGTGATAGCGCAACCCAGGGGCAGGCGGCGCGGGAGGAGCAGGGCCGGGGCAGGCAGGGCGGGGTCTGGAATCCCGGACAGTACCGGCTTCAATCCGCTGTATCCAAGGCCGCGGACCGGCTTTAGTTGATACAGGACCACATCCCGAAAACCCACAGCACAGAAGGAGCCCCTCATGGCACCCGCCGATTTCACCACCGGTGCCCGCCCGGTCAAAGCAGCCCGCGGCACCGAGCTCACCGCCAAAAGCTGGCAGACCGAAGCCCCGCTGCGCATGCTCATGAACAACCTTGACCCCGAGGTCGCCGAGCGCCCCGATGACCTCGTGGTCTACGGCGGCACCGGCCGCGCCGTCCGGTCCTGGGCCGCGTTCGACGCCATCACGCGCACCCTGGAAACCATGGAAAAGGACGAGACCCTGCTGGTCCAGTCCGGCAAGCCGGTCGGGGTTTTCCGCACTAACGAATGGGCGCCGCGGGTGCTGCTGGCCAATTCCAACCTCGTCGGCGACTGGGCCAACTGGCCCGAATTCCGCCGGCTCGAGGCCGAGGGCCTGATGATGTACGGCCAGATGACCGCCGGATCCTGGATCTACATCGGCACCCAGGGCATCCTGCAGGGCACCTTCGAGACCTTCGCCGCGATCGCCCGCAAGCTCACCGGCGACGAGAACGGCACCCTCGCCGGCACCCTGACCCTCACCGGCGGCTGCGGCGGGATGGGCGGTGCCCAGCCGCTCGCCGTCACCCTGAACGAGGGCGCCTGCCTGATCGTCGACGTCGACGAAAGCCACCTGCGCCGCCGCCTCGGCAAGCGCTACCTCGACGAGGTGGAGACCGACCTCGACGCCGCCATCGCCAAGGTGCTCAAGGCCAAGGAGGAGCGCCGCGGCTGGTCCGTCGGCTACGTCGGCAACGCCGCCACCGTCTTCCCGGAGATCCTGCGCCGCCACAACGCCGGCGAACTCACCGTGGACATCGTCACGGACCAGACCTCGGCGCATGACCCCCTGAGCTACCTCCCCGAAGGCATCACGGTGGCGGAATGGCACCGCGAGGCCGCCGCCGACCCCGAAGGCTTCACCAAGAAGGCGCAGGCCTCGATGGCCAAGCACGTCCAGGCCATGGTCGAATTCCAGGACGCCGGCGCCGAGGTCTTTGACTACGGCAACTCCATCCGCGACGAGGCCCGCAAGGGCGGCTACAACCGCGCGTTCGAGTTCCCCGGCTTCGTCCCGGCCTACATCAGGCCGCTGTTCTGCGAGGGCCTCGGCCCGTTCCGGTGGGTGGCGCTTTCAGGCGACCCCGAGGACATCGCCGTGACGGACGCGGCGATCAAGGAATTGTTCCCGGAGAACAAGCACCTGCACCGCTGGATCGACGCCGCGCAGGAACGGGTCGAATTCGAAGGCCTCCCGGCCCGCATCTGCTGGCTCGGCTACGGCGACCGCGCCAAGGCCGGCCTGCTGTTCAACCAGCTCGTCAAGGAAGGCAAGGTCAAGGCGCCCATCGTCATCGGCCGCGACCACCTCGACTCCGGCTCCGTCGCCTCCCCGTACCGCGAAACCGAGGCCATGGCCGACGGCTCCGACGCAATCGCGGACTGGCCGCTGCTCAACGCCCTGCTCAACACTGCCTCCGGCGCCACCTGGGTTTCCATCCACCACGGCGGCGGCGTGGGCATCGGCCGCTCCATCCATGCCGGCCAGGTCTCGGTCGCCGACGGCACCGACCTCGCCGCCCAGAAGCTCGAACGCCTCCTTACCAACGACCCCGGCATGGGCGTCATCCGCCATGCCGACGCCGGCTACCCCCGCGCCGTCGAGGTGGCCAAAGAACGCGGCGTCCGCATCCCCATGAACGAAGGAACCACAAAGTGACCCTGACCACCCATTCCCCGCTCACCGTCACCCTCGGCTCCAGCGGCGTGACGCCCGAGGACGTCGTGGCCGTCGCCCGCCACGACGCCAGGGTGACCATTTCCCAGGACGCCCTGGACACGGTGGCGAAGGTCCGCGCCCACATCGACAACCTCGCCCACAGCGAGGTCCCGGCCTACGGCATCTCCACCGGCTTCGGCGCGCTGGCCAACCGGCACATCCCCAACGAGCTGCGCACCCAGCTGCAGAAATCCCTGATCCGCAGCCACGCCGCCGGGATGGGCCCGGCCGTGGAACGCGAAGTGGTCCGCGGCATCATGTTCCTGCGCGCCAAGACCCTCGCCTCGGGTAGGACCGGCGTCCGCCCCGTCGTGCTGCAGACCATGGTGGACGTCCTCAACGCGGGCATCACCCCGGTGGTCCGCGAATTCGGCTCGCTCGGCTGCTCCGGCGACCTCGCGCCGCTCTCGCACTGCGCCCTGGTCCTGATGGGCGAAGGCGAAGCAACCGGCCCCGACGGTGAGCTGTACGGCGCCAAGGGCGGACGGCCGGTCGCCGAGCTCCTCGCCGGGCACGGCATCGAACCCGTCACCCTGGCCGAAAAGGAGGGCCTGGCCCTCGTCAACGGCACTGAGGGCATGCTGGGCATGCTGCTGATGGCCATCGCCGACATCCGCCAGCTGCTCACGACGGCGGACATCACCGCCGCCCTGAGCGTCGAGGCGCTGCTCGGCACCGACCAGGTGTTCCTCCCCGAACTGCACGCGGCCCTCCGGCCCCACCCGGGCCAGGCCGCATCCGCGGACAATATGCTCCGGGTCCTTTCCAACTCCCCGATTGTGGCCTCGCACCGGATCAACGACACCAAAATCCAGGACGCCTACTCGCTGCGCTGCGCGCCCCAGGTGGCCGGCGCCGTCCGCGACACCGTGGACCACGCGGCCCTGGTCGCCTCCCGCGAACTCGCCGGGGCGATCGACAACCCGGTGGTCCTCCCGGACGGCCGGGTCAGCTCCAACGGCAACTTCCACGGCGCGCCGGTGGCCTACGTGCTGGACTTCCTGGCCATCGCCGTCGCGGACCTGAGCTCCATCGCCGAGCGCCGGACCGACCGGATGCTGGACCCGGCGCGCTCGCACGGTCTGCCGGCGTTCCTGGCCGCGGATCCCGGCGTCGACTCGGGCCTCATGATCGCCCAGTACACCCAGGCTGGGCTGGTCTCGGACAACAAGAGGCTGGCCGTCCCGGCGTCCGTCGACTCGATTCCGAGTTCGGCCATGCAGGAGGACCATGTCTCCATGGGCTGGCACGCGGCCCGCAAGCTTCGCCGAGCCGTGGACAACCTGCGCCGCGTCCTCGCCATCGAACTGGTGACCTCGGCGCGGGCTCTCGATATCCGCACCCAGCTCTCCGGCGGCGAGCTGACCCCGGGGCCCGCGGGCGCAGCAGTGATCGCGGCCCTTCGCACCGTTGTGGACGGGCCGGGCACGGACAGGTTCCTGTCCCCGGAACTGGAAGCGGCAAACCTGCTCGTTGAGTCCGGGGAGATCCGGGCCGCGGCCGAATCCGCCGTCGGAATTCTGGCGTGAATTTGAACAAAGTGCAAAACGAATGAACAATTCCCGGCGTCCCCGAAATAATGCGTGACACGGCAGGCGGGGGCCCGGGAATTGTAGTAGAACTAAAGGTGTAGCAAAAAAGTCCACACCAATGATGTTGTGGCAAAAGAACATATACAAAGGGGTAGAAGTTCAATGAAAGCACGCGGGACGGTACTGTCCAGGCGCATGGCATTCGCCGCCACCGTTCCTGACTGGAGGAGCCTCAAGTCAGGCGAACGAGTTGAAATCCTCAAACACGCGCACGTTGTGGCCGCGGGTGAAGTTGAAGAAGTGTCCGTCAGCGGAAACGTCCTTTGGCTGGTGGCTTCGGGTCCGTCCGACACTCAACTCTTTATGAAATCCGACGGCGTGCAGGTCCGCCGGAGCTAATTCCGCGATTAAGCGGTGACGTCCTCGTACGTTTCGCCGAAGGGGACTGTCTCGTCCAGGGTCACCGTGTAGGTGCCCGCTTCGTGACGGGTGACGCGGATTCCACAGGTTCCGTCCTCAACGGCTGCTTCGATGAGCGCCTTGACAGCGTTCTCGAGGCCGCGGTGCACCTCTTCGGCGGACGAGAAGGTCAGGTGAAAGGACCGCACGGCGGGGGTCCGGGATTCGATAGTGGCTGAGCTCATTGGGGGACTTTCTCTCATGACGTGTGCCAATTGGCCTCAGCCCATCTTACCGACGCTGTCAACAAATGTAGGATGTCTGGCATTTCAATGCGGCGGCGGTCTTCCCAGACGCCTCCCGGAGGGACGCCGTAGGTGGAGTTCACCCACTTGACACCCTCGCGCCGCCTGGGCTCCGGCGCGGGGTAGTCCTTTTGGCCCATTGAGCACGTGCTGTGCATCGGATATCGTCGACTCGACAGGACCGCCCTGGGTCAGCTGGGTGCAGTCACGAGCCTCCAGAGAGCAGCATTCCTTGTCACCTGATCAGCCGGCAACATTCCCGATCCCCGCGGACGTCAGCGCGCGCTCCCCGCTTGAGGAGCGCCTCGATCCGCCCGTCCGCCGGCTTGCGGTCGGAGTTTGGACGGCCGAGTTGGTCGGCGACGAACTGGCGGATATCAGCTACGCCGGCCGCCCGGTCCTGCGCGCCATCAAGGCCGTCGTCCGGGACCATGAATGGCGCACCCTGGCACCGTCTGTGCGTGACTTCACCGAGTTGAAGGACGACGACGGGCTCAGCTTCCGCTTCCACGTGGACTATGCGGCGCCGGACGCCGTGGAGCCGGCCTACGAGGGTATGGTGACGTTCCGGATCACCCCAGCCACGGTCGAAATGAATTTTTCGGGGAGGGCCATAACGGCCTTCCGCAGGAACCGGATCGGAATTGTGGTGCTCCACCCCGCCAGCGAGGCCGGACGGGACGTCAGCGTGGTGGCGCAGGACGGCACTTTGACCACCGGCACTTTCCCGCGGGAGATCAGCCCGGACCTGGTGTTCCGGGACATCTCCTCCATGGAGTGGGCGGATGCGGGTACGGCTTTCGATCTGGGCTTCACCGGGGACATTTTTGAAACCGAAGATCAGCGGAACTGGTCGGACGGGTCCTTCAAGACGTACAGCACGCCGTCCGCCCTGCCCATCCCCGTGGACGTGGCGCCCGGAGACACCGTGCAGCAGTCCGTCAGCCTCGAGGCGCTCAGCATCGAGACGCCGGACAACCCCTTGAGCGAGATCCATGCCAAGGACGCCTTCGCGGTGGCTGGGCCGGCGGGAACCGTTCCGCCCCTCGCCCTTCTGATGGGCGCCAGCGACTCCGGCAACGCCCCTGAGGACGCCACTGGGGCCGCGGTTTCCCCAGGGTCTGCGGTGCTTCCAGGACTGGACGCGGTCCTGCTGGAGCTCTTCGAGCCGCGGGAAGAATGGCCTGCCAGGCTCACTGCGGCCGCCCGGGAAGCGGACCGCCACGGCGCCGGGCTGGACGTGAGGATCATTTCCACGGCAGCGGATGAGGTGCCGGAGATCCTGGCCCGGGCGCTGGGCGGGACACTTTCCCGGATCAGCCGCCTGGGGATTTTTGACCCCGGCACGCAGTGCACCGACCCCGCCGTCTGGGCGGGATTGACAGGGGCGCTTAAGGGAACCGACTTCGGCGGCCAGCTCGTGGCCGGGACATGCTCGCATTTCACCGAGCTCAACCGCTGGATCAGCGCAGATCCAGCGGTCGTTCCGCGGGACGCGGATGCCTTGGCATACAGCCTGTCGCCGCAGGTCCACAGCACTGAAATAGGACATGTCCTCGAGACGCTCCCCATCCAGCGGCTCACCGCCCTGAACGCACTCCGGCTCGGCGGCGGGCGTCCGGTCCACGTGGGGCCCGTCACGCTCAAACCCCGGTTCCACGCACCCGGGCATCAGGGCGCCCATGACGAACTGCAGGGCCACAGTTTTACTGCCGCCTGGACACTGGGCAGCATCGCGGCGCTCACCGTGGATGGCGTGGCCTCGGTGACATATTTTGAGACCAGCCCGCCGCGCGGTATCACCGCCGATGACGGGGCCCTGACACCGGCCGGGGAGTTGCTGCAGCGGCTCGCGGCCCACAGGGGCAGGAAGGTGCTGACCGTCACAGAGGCCCGGTCCGGGAAGAGCCCCCTGACCCTTTACCCGGTGGAATCGGGGGGCGGCCTGGAGCTGTTTGCCGCAAACCGTAGCCCCCGGCAGGCCGAGGCAACGGTGTCCCTGCCCGACGGGGCCGACGCCGTCCGGGCTGCGGTGAGTGTGATCGGCGCCGAAGCCGGAGCGCAGGCAAAAGCCACGGCGGCCGACGGCGGTACCCTCACGCTGGTGCTCGGACCGTGGTCCACCGCCGTCGTCACCTTCAACGGCTGAGCAGCCCCCGCTGAGTGCTACCCCAGCAGCGTGGTGACCAGCCGGGCGGCCACCTTTGCGGTGCACTGGTCGACGTCGAATTTCGGGTTCAGTTCGGCCACGTCCAGGTGGAACAGCTTGCCGCTGGCGGCCACCTGCCGGCACACTGCACTGATCACCGGCAAGGGCACGCCGTAGGAGGCGGGGGCGCTCACCCCCGGAGCCACCGCCGCCGGCAGGACGTCAAGGTCGATGGTCAGATACAGCACATCCACGCTGTCCAGGAACGCGGCCACGAAGTCCCGTGTGGCCTCGGCGGTGCAGTCCTCATCCAGCAGGTATTTCACGCCCAGCTGCTTGGCGGTGTTGAAGAGGGCGCGCGTGTTGTTCGGTTCGGAGATTCCGACGACGGCGTAGTTCAGTTCGCGTTCAGCGGCCTCTTCGGCTTTGGCCATCTGCAGGAACGGGGTGCCTGAACTGGGCTCGGGCTCGTCGCGGAGGTCGAAGTGGGCATCAAGGTTCAGCACACCGAGGCGCTGTCCGTCCCGGACCGCCGCGGACCCCGCCACGCCCAGGTAGCTTGCGAACGCGGTTTCGTGGCCGCCGCCCAGCAGGACGGTGAGGTTGCCGGCGTCGAGCATCTCCGTAATAGCCAGGCCCGCTCGCGCCTGGCCGGCTTCCAGCGCGCCGCCCTTGACGGTGACGTCACCGGCGTCGAACACCTCTCGGTCCAGATGGTAGGCCAGCGGGCCAAGGGCCGTGCGGATGGCGGCAGGGCCCGCCGCGGCCCCCGCGCGGCCCTTGTTGCGGATCACGCCGGCTTCACTGCTAAAACCGAGGATCACCGCTGGCCGGCGGACCGGGGCGGCGGACGGCAGGGCGGGCGTTCCGTGGCCGCGGCGGTAGGGCGAGACGGCCTGCCACCACCGGCGGTGCTCGGATCCCTCGCCGTCGAAACGGCCCTTCCAGCTCAGCGGCGGGATGTCCACGGTGAAGGCGGTAAACGGCATACTCCAAGCACACAGCAACGGCGCCGGGAAAACCATCCCCGGCGCCGTCGAACTGTCTGAAATCCCGGAATCAGCCCTAGTGGATGCCCAGGGCCGCCTCAATGGGGCCAACCGCGAAGAACAGCAGGAAGGCGGCGGCCACGGCCCACATCAGCGGGTGGATGTCCCGCGTGCGGCCCTGGAATGTGCGGATCAGTACATAGGCGATGAAGCCCGCGCCGAGCCCGTTGGCGATGGAGTAGGTGAACGGCATGAGGGTGAAGGTCAGGAAGGCGGGAATGGCGATGCCCCAGTCCTGCCAGTCGATCTTGCCCACCTGGGAGACCATCATGAAGCCCACTACCACCAGCGCCGGAGCCACGGCCTCAAACGGGACCAGATTGATCAGCGGCGTAAAGAACATGGCCACGAGGAACAGCAGGCCGGTGACGATGGACGCCAGACCGGTGCGGGCGCCTTCGCCGATGCCCGCACCGGATTCGACGAAGATCTGGTTGGAGGACACCGAGGCGCCGCCGCCGGCGATGGCGCCCACGGCATCGACCATGAGCACGCGGTCCACGTTGGGAATGTTGCCGTCCTTGTCGATGGTTCCCGCTTCGGTGGCGAGCCCCACCATGGTGCCCATGGCGTCAAAGAAGATGCTGAGCAGGATCACGAAAGCCAGCAGGGTGGCGGCCACGAAACCCAGGTGTTCGAAAGCGCCCACCGGGTTGGCCTTGCCGATGAGCGACAGGTCAGGCGCCGCCCATTCGGTGAATTTGGGGGCCACGAGGGACCAGCCCTGCGGGTTGTGGTTCTTGCCGTCGAAGCTGGGTCCGATATGCAGGGTGAATTCCAGGATCACGGACAGGACGGTGGAGGCGATGATGCCGATGAGGATGGCGCCCTTGACCTTGCGTACCACGAGGGCGATCGTGAGGATCAGGCCAAGGACGAACACGAGGGTGGGCCAGCCCAGGAGCTTGCCATCAAAACCCAGCCCCACCGGAACCGTGGTGCCGGCGACGTCCGGGATGCGGCGCACGAAGCCTGCGTTGACCAGGCCGATCAGCGCGATGAACAGGCCGATGCCGACCACGATTGCGGTTTTCAGCCCGTCCGGGACCGCCTTGAACACCGCGGTGCGGAATCCGGTCAGCACCAGGATCAGCATGGTGAGGCCGGACAGCATTACCAGGCCCATCATGTCCGGCCAGCTCAGGCCCTTGTTCGTGGCAACCGTGACCGCCACAAAGGCGTTGACGCCGAGGCCGGTGGCAAGGGCGAACGGGTGCTTGGCCCACGCTCCCATGATGATAGTCAGGATGCCGGCTACCAGGGCGGTGACGGCGGCAACGGCCGGGAAGCCGAGCGTGCCGCCGGTGGAGTCCTGGCCCGAGAGGATCAGCGGGTTGAGCACCACGATGTAGCTCATGGCGAAGAAGGTGGCGAACCCTCCGCGGACCTCGCGCGAGACGTTCGACCCCCGCTCAGTAATCTTGAAGTAGCGGTCCAGCGCAGAGCCCTGCTTAAGCATTAGTCCTCCGGGGGTGATAAGTGATTCTTGAATCTTATTAGTCGCCAGGATGGCCTACCTGCAATTTCGCCTACTCTGTAAGGAAGCCAACACAGGAGTAGTCCACGTATGCGTTCCACCCGCCAGCTGCTTAGCGTCCTCCTTGGTGCAGTCGTCTTCGCTGCCGCTCTGCTGTTCGCCGCCGGCCCCGCCTCGGCGCATGATGTGGCGGAGTCCACCAGCCCTGCGGACGGCACCACCGTGCCCGTCCCGCCCGCTAAGGTGTCCATCACCTTCAACGAGCATCCGCTGGCTCTGGGTTCTCAGGTCAAGGTCACCGACGCCGCTGGCACCAACTGGGCCGACGGCGCAGTGGAGATTGTGGACAACGTGGCCTCGCAGCGGCTGAAAGAGGGAGCGCCCGCGGGAAAGTTCACTGTGGTGTGGCGTGTGGTCAGTTCCGATTCGCACCCCATTGAAGGCACCTTCACCTTCACCGCCACCGCAGGGGCCGCCGGTTCGGCCGCGCCGGTGCCCACGGCTGGGACGCCTCAGCCCGGCACCACTCCGGCGCCGGAGAAAGCCCCTGATGCGTCCGAGCCGTTTCCCTGGAGCCTGGTGATCTTCGCGGGGACCGCCCTGGGAATTTTGGTGGCTCTGGGTGTCCTGGCCAAGCGCAGCCTGGGGGTGGAGGAGGACGCGACCGAAGCCGAAGTCCCGGCTGAATCGGAGGATGCAGCCGATGCGGGGGATGACGCGCGCTGAGAGGCCGGCTGAACCCGGGCAGCGGCCGCGGACGGCGCCCCGTCAGCCTGACCCGTCAGCCCGACCCGTCAGCCCGACCCGGCCAGCCCCGACCCGTCAGCCCGAGGCCCTGGGCGGGGAGTGACTGAGGCGCTAAATCGAGGCTGAAACGGCGGCAAAACTTCCCGTTAGTGCCAGGGGAACGCTGTCAGGGTGGACCTTGGCGGAAATGGCCTGGCCCACCACCTTGGCTTGGCGGAGGATCTCCTTCGGCGTGGGCGTGATCAGTTCACCGACCCCCACCAGGTAGATGCCTATGGCGCGCATGGCGGCGCCCAGGTTGTGGCCCACCGCCAGGCCCAGGTCCGCGAACATGCGGCGCAGGTGGCTGTGGGCGCCGCGGGTCAGGACGATGTGGTCCGCGAGGAGGATTCCGTCGGGGGTATGGACAGCCCATTGGTGCACCGAGGGATTGTTCGCTTCGGTGTCCAGCAGATCCAGCTGCACGGCCCGGGTATGGTTGCGGATGTCCAGCTTGTGGCTCGCGGCGTAGTTGCGCAGGTGCCGGAGGATTTCGTTCCGTTCCTGAATCGTGGCCGAATTCGGTGCGTCACAGCGGGGCAGCGATATGGTGTTGGCCGGCTGTGCAACGCCCAGGGTTTCGAGGCCGTCCACAACGATCGAGTCCACACCCCGGCGCCGGAGTTCGCTGGCAATCGCCAAACCCGGCAGGCCCGCGCCGATGATCACTGTGGTGGTGCGTTCGGTCCCACCGCAAACTGGCATGCTGGACACAGCGGGTTTCCTCCTCGAGTGGCTCAATGTGCAGAGTTCCTCCGCACGTTCTCCGTAACCCCCAAAGTCCGGCGTCCGCGTCATCCGCAGATGTGTTCTGAAACACAAATCTCAGATCGCAGTGCCTCGAGACTACAGAACTTTTGGAGCTCTGGATAGCCTTTCCGGATCATTGGGTACCCCTACAATCTCACACATGTGATTCGGCTCATGGGAGGTGGGATGTAGATATTTCGGATGGGTTACCAATTGGCGCGGAAGGCTGTTTCCGGCTGCTCTCCACGCCTTCGTTAAGCCTTCTTTCCCACGGTCCCGCACCGGGAAGAGCGGGCAGAATCAGCGGATTTTCGGCCTGTTGTGGCGCCAGCGCCACGTTTGACACGAACCGCGGACAGTTCTGGCAGAATAGCGGCAACATCATGCAGTATCGCGAGGAGGCGGACCCCATGGGCCGAGAACAGGTGCACCCTGCAAAGGACGACGACGGCGGCTCTGCCGCTCCCGAAGGGATCGTCGTGGGAGTGGACGGTTCGGACCACAGCCATTGCGCGCTGGTATGGGCGGCCCGCGAAGCCCAGCGCCGGCACCGCCCCCTTCACATTGTGACCGCCTACTCCGTGCCGATCTTCGCCGCGTCCGGCCTCGACGGCGGATACGCCACGGTGGACGATTCGGTGATCCGCGAAGGTGCCGAAGCCATCCTGAAACAGGCCGTGGATAAAGTGGCCTCCTACGACATCGACCTCGACGCTACCGTCGAAAACGGCGACGCCTCCGGCGTGCTGTTGGAAATGTCGGAAACGGCTGAGCTTCTGGTCTTCGGCACGCGCGGGCGGGGCGGTTTTGTGGGCCGGCTCCTTGGATCGGTGAGCAGCGCGCTGCCCGCCCACGCCAAGTGCCCCACGGTCACGGTGCCGCTGATCTGCGCGGACAGGCTCGGTGAGGTTACGGAGGACAAGCACGTCAAGGCGGAGCGCGCCAAGTCCGGGCACCGGCCCATCGAGAATGTGGTGGTGGTGGGCGTGGACGGCTCCGACCAGGCACGCGTGGCCGTCCTCGAGGCCGCAGCCGAGGCGGAGCGCCTCGGCGCCACCCTGCGCGTGGTTTGTGCGGTGCCCCAGTACAGCGGTTCACTGGCGTGGGTGCCTGCCCCCATGGACCGCGAGGCGCTCTTCGCGGAGATCCGGGTACAGCTCGACGCCGGTGCGGCGTGGCTGAAGAGCCACTTCCCCAGTCTGACGGTGGAAACCCAGCTCGTGGATGGTTCTCCCATTGACATCCTGGTGGACGCCAGCCGGCACGTGGAACTTGTGGTGGTGGGAACGCGCGGCCGCGGCGGCTTTGCCGGGATGCTGCTCGGATCCACCTCGGACGGGGTGCTGCACCACGCCAAGGGCCCCGTCCTTGTGGTCCCGGACAGGGACGATCCCCGCCTTGCGGACCGCCCGAGCTTTGGTCCGATGCTCGGGGCGGCCTAGGTCCGAGGCCGTGCTGTGAACCGGCTCCGAACGCAAGGTACGCCCCCGATGGATCTGGTGCTGGGGCTGGACATGATCACAGCGGACATGCTCCCGGCGGTGGGCGGCAAGGCAGCGAACCTCGGGGAACTGAGCTCCGCGGGGCTGCCTGTGCCGGCCGGATTCTGCCTCACCACCGCGGCGTACCGCCGCGCCGTCGCACCCGCCGGCCTCGATGAACTGCACGCCGCCCTGGCCGCCACCAGGCCCGGCGAGCTGAGTACGCTGGCGGAACTGGCCAGCGGGGCGCGTGGACGCGTGCTTGGCGCCGGGATCCCTGCCGAGGTGGCCGACGCCGTACGTGCCGCCTATGCGGCCCTCGGTCCGGACGTTCCTGTTGCCGTGAGGTCCTCCGGCACGGCCGAGGATCTGCCGCTGGCCAGTTTCGCCGGACAACAGGACACGTTCTTGAATGTGGTGGGAGTCGAGGCCGTCCTGACAGCCGTCCGGCAATGCTGGGCATCCCTATGGACAGACCGGGCCGTCGCCTACCGCGCCACCCACGGAATCCCGCCGTCCGCCGTATCCCTGGCCGTGGTGGTGCAGCACATGGTGGATGCGGAGGTCGCCGGTGTGCTGTTCACCGCGAATCCGGTCACGGGACGGCGGCATGAGTCCGTGATCGATGCAAGTCCGGGCCTGGGCGAAGCGGTGGTCTCCGGCGCAGTCAACCCGGACCACTTTGTGGTGGACAGCGTCACAAAGAGGATCACGGAGCGGCGGATCGGGGACAAGCGGTTAGTCATTCGGTCCCGTCAGGGAGGCGGAACCGAGCGGGTGGAGACGGCCGCGGCCGGTTCGGCAGCATGCTTGTCGGATGTCCGGATCCAGGCCCTGGAGGCGCTCGGCCGGCGGGCGGAGGTCCATCTGGGCTCGCCCCAGGACCTTGAATGGGCCATCGATGTGGACGGCTCCTTGTGGCTGACGCAGTCGCGGCCCATCACCACCCTGTATCCGTTGCCGGATAACGCAGCCGAAAACGCCACCGGGAGGCCGGCTGCGGGTGACGGTTCGCGCGTCTACCTGTGCTTCAGCCTGGCCCAGGGGCTGACCCGGCCCCTGACTCCCATGGGGCTTGCCGCGTTCAGGCTCATCGCGTCCTCTGTTGCTGGCGCTGCGGGGTTTGACGTCCCCGAGCCCCACAGCGGTCCCCGCCCCTACACGCAGGCCGGACAGCGCATCTTCTTCGACCTCACAGCCGCCGTGCGCAGCGCCGCCGGCCGGGCGATTGTCCCGCGGGTGTTCGACGTGATGGAGGCCCGGTCCGCGGCAGTGCTGCGCCGGCTCTTCGCTGATCCCCGGTTTTCCATCACCAGACGCTCGCCCTGGCGGCTCCTCCGGCATGTGGCGCCGGTGGCGGCGCGCGCCCGCGTCCCCGGGTCCCTGGTCCGGGCGCTCCTTCGGCCGGAGGCCGCCCTCCACCGCGTGGAACGTTTCGGCGGACAGTTCCGGGCTGCCCTGGTGGCTCCAGCGGGAGCCACTCCCGCGGAACGCCTGGCCCACGCCGAACGCATCCTGGGCAACGAACTCTTTCCTGTGGTTCCGAACGTGCTTCCCTTGCCGGCGCTGGGTTTTGCCATGCTCGCGGCGGCCGGAAAACTCTTGGGCACGGGCGCCGGCGCGGATCAGGGAGGCCTGCAAACCGTGCTGCGCGGGCTGCCCAACAATGTGACCACGCAGATGGACCTTGAGCTCTGGCAGCTTGCGGGATCCATCCGTTTGCACCCCGCTGCTGCTGCGATGTTGGCCGAGGCCCAGCCGGCCGAGCTGGCCCGCCGCTACCGCGCAGGTGCGTTGCCCGCCGTCGTACAGTCCGGAGTGGCGCGGTTCCTGAGCCGCTATGGCCACCGGGCCGTCGCCGAAATAGACGTGGGGATGCCCCGCTGGACCGACGACCCCGCCCACATCTTCGGGGTGCTGACGAACTACCTCAGGCTGGAGGATCCCGCGCAGGCTCCCGACAGGCAGTTCCGCAATGCCGCGCGCGAGGCCGAGGCCCAAGTGGAGCGGCTCGTCGCCGCCGCGGGGGAGCGGAGCCGGCTACGCGCCAGCCTGGTCCGCGCGGCACTGAAGCGCGCCCGGATGTTCGCCGGGCTCCGTGAACTGCCGAAATACCACATTGTGGAGGCGCTGGCCGCGGTGCGGAAACAGCTTGCCCTGGTGGGCGCCGAGCTTGCGGCCTCCGGCAGGATTGAGTCCGCGCAGGATATCTTCTTCCTTGACCTCGTGGAGGTGCGGCAGGGACTCAGCGGCACGCCACTGCACGGAACCGTGGAGCGGCGGCGGGAAGCCTATCGGGCCGAACTCGGGCGCCGGCATATCCCCAGGGTCCTGCTGTCGGACGGAACGGAGCCCGAAACGCTGCAGCAGGACCTGCAGCAGGACCGGGCCCGGACAGCCCGCGGCGTCCTGGCTGGAACGCCCGCCTCAGCGGGAACCGCGGTGGGCCCCGCGCGCGTCATTCTGGATCCGGAGGGGGCGCATCTGGAACCGGGCGAGATCCTCGTGGCACCGTCCACGGATCCCGGCTGGACGCCCCTGTTCCTCACCGCCGGAGGACTGGTGATGGAAATGGGCGGGCCCAACTCGCACGGAGCCGTGGTGGCCCGGGAATACGGCATCCCTGCGGTGGTCGGCGTGCCGGATGCCACCTCTGTCCTCGCCACCGGGCAGGTGGTCGCGGTGGACGGCGCCGCCGGCACAGTGGTGCCTCAGACGGGCTGAAGCGGGGCCGGGCGAAACGGCCCCACCGTCCAGCGGAGGGGGTGTAAGGGAGTTGTCCGAAGCGTACTCTGGATTTATGAGCTGCAACGTTGGAGTTGGATTGCCATGACCCGAAAATGGCTGCGGTGGCTGCCCGCCGTGGCTGCCCCTGCCGTAATTGCCGCCGCCGCGCTGACGGGCTCATTGCCCGCGAGTGCCGGCAATCCGCTGCCCGCCAAGACGCCCGGGGAAGTACTCGCGCTTGTGGCGGGGCACTCCGCCCCCTCGCTCTCCGGAACCCTGGAGCAGTCCTCCAACATGGGCCTGCCCTCGCTTTCAAAGTTGGGTCCTTCGACTGGAACTGACGGAACGTCCATCCTCGAGTTGCTCAGCGGCCCGCACACGGCACGGGTGTTCCTGGACGGAAGCACGCATTCCCGCGTCCAGGTACTGGACCGGCTGGCCGAGCGTAATGCCGTGCGCAATGGCGACCAGATATGGCTCTACAGCTCCAAGGACAATTCGGCCACCCATCTGACGCTGCCCGCAGGCGCCGCCCAGCACCAGCCCGCCCGTACCGAAGGAGCAATGCCGACGCCGGAGGAGCTCGCTGCGCGTCTTCTCGCCACCGCCGGTCCCACCACGGATTTTGCCGTGCTGCCGGACGTTAATGTCGCTGGCCGGCCAGCCTACAATCTGATGCTCACACCCCGGGGTAACGGCACCCTGATTGGCTCGGTGGCCATTGCCGTGGACGGTCAGAGCGGGCTGCCACTCAGCGTTGAGGTGAAGGCCCGCGGCCAGGCGGAGCCGGCCCTCAAGGTGGCGTTCACGAGCCTGTCGCTGCAGGCACCGGACGCGGCGCTGTTCGCTTTCAGCCCGCCTCCGGGGGCCACCGTCAAGGAGAGCACCCTCAAAGAGAGTGCCGCCAGGGACAGCCACGCAGGGGAGCCTGGAAGCCCGGCTGCGGCCACGCATGAGCGTCCGTCGGTGACCGGGTCAGGCTGGGAGAGCGTAGTGGAAACCCGGCTCGACGCCACAGCTGCAGGGGCACCGGGACAGCCCGGCGCTTTCCTCTCCGGTGATCCGTTGCTCCAGCAGGCCGCCGTCGCGGTTCCCGGTGGGCATTTGTTCTCCACAGCCATCGTCAACGTGCTGTTGACCGACGACGGCCGCATTTTTGCCGGCTCCGTCCCGGCGGAGCAGCTGCAGGCTGCCGCTGCCAACCGGTGACCGCCCTGGGCAGTGCTGCCGAACTTGCCATCGAAACGCACGGCCTGAGCAAGCGGTTCGGCCGTCAACTCGCTGTTGACGGGATTGCGCTGGCCGTGCCGAGGGGTTCAGTGTTCGGTTTCCTGGGGCCGAACGGTTCCGGCAAAACGACGACTATCCGCATGATGATGGGGCTCGCAGCGCCCACCTCAGGATCCGTCCGTGTGCTGGGGCAGGAGATGCCGGATCGGTTGCAGGAAGTTCTCCCGCGGGTAGGGGCCTTGGTGGAGGGTCCGGCTTTTTACCCTTTTCTCTCCGGAGCCGCCAACCTGAAGCGGTTTGATGCCGCGGACCCGTACACCGACGCAGCCACCCGCAGTACGCGGGTGGCTGCGGCCCTGGAACGTGTGGGCCTAAGCCACGCCGCCGGGAAAAAGGTCCGGGCCTATTCCTTGGGCATGAAGCAGCGACTGGGCATCGCCAATGCTTTGTTGTCCCCCCGTGAGCTGCTGGTGCTCGATGAACCGACCAACGGCCTGGATCCGCAGGGCACCCGTGAGGTCAGGCACCTCGTCCGCTCACTCGCGGCCGATGGTGCCACCGTGTTTGTCTCCAGCCACCTGCTTGCGGAGGTGGAGCAGATCTGCACCCATGCGGCCGTGATGAGTGCCGGCCGGCTCGTGGCACAGGGGACGCTCGCGGAACTGAGGGGGATCGGCAAGCCCAGAATCCGTCTGGTTACCCCCGATGCCGCTTTAGCGTCAGGTGTTTTGGTGCAGATGGGCATTACTCCCCTTGATGGAGCGGGCCCGGACGTGGAGGGCGTGGTGTTGGCGGTATTCCCCGAACCCCTTGATGCGACGCATCCGGGGATCCGGGCGCCCGGCAGAACACACGCCGGGACGGACATCCCGCCTGAGGCCGTGGTGTCCGCCCTGGTCTCGGCGGGCGTGCGGGTCCGCGGCTTTGTGGTGGAACAAGGAAGCCTGGAGGACCGCTTCGTGGCCTTGACAGGGGAGGGATTCGAGATTGCCCAATAACGAGTTGCCGGCTGCCGGTGACCGCCGGGACCCGAAGCCCGCACGGTCCGGTGGACCCCTGCTGGTGTCGGAGCTGTCCGTCCTGTTCCGCAGGCGCCGGACCTGGGCCATGTTGCTCGCGCTCGCCGCCGTGCCGGTGCTGATGGCCGTCGCGGTGCGGGTGTCGTCCTCGGTGCCCCCTGGCCGGGGACCGGCCTTTTTGGACCGGATCACGCAGAACGGCTTGTTTGTGGGCGTCACTGCCCTGCTGGTATCGGTGCCGTTGTTTCTCCCCCTTACCGTGGGGGTGGTGGCGGGCGATACGATCGCCGGCGAAGCGGGCCTGGGAACGTTGCGCTACCTTCTGGTGGCTCCGGCGGGAAGGGTGCGGCTGCTGCTGGTCAAGTACGTGGGTGCGGCCGTCTTTTGCGTCGTTGCGCCGCTGGTGGTGGCGCTCGCCGGCGCGGGCATCGGCGCCGCACTCTTTCCCGTTGGACCTGTCACGCTGCTGTCCGGAGACGTGATCAGCCCGGAAGAAGCCGTGGTCCGGCTCTTGCTGATCGCCGCCTACCTGACCGTCTCACTGCTGGGGCTCTCCGCCGTCGGCCTCTTCTTGTCCACCCTCACCGAAGTGCCCGTAGGTGCCATGGCCGCCACCATCGTGGCATCGGTGGTGTCACAGGTGATGGGGGAACTCCCACAACTCGAGTGGCTGCATCCCTGGTTGTTCAGCCACTATTGGCTCGGATTCGCCGATTTGTTGCGCCAGCCGCCGGCATGGGACTCCTTTACCAACAACGCGGTGTTGCAGGCCGGATACATCGCGGTCTTCGGCGCGCTTGCCTATGGCCGGTTCGTCACCAAGGACGTCCTGTCCTAGCTTTCCCGGAACCAGCTTTCCCGGAACCAGGCCCTGCCGGTCTTCCCTCCGGACCAGCTCTTAGTAGCGCGCCACGTAGGGGTAGAGCTGCATTCCGGCCATCCGGGACACATCCGTGACGGTAATGCCATCATCGGGGTTGAGGGCCTGGACCACCCGGCCGCCGCCCAAATAAATGGCCACGTGGTAGAAGCCCGGGGCCGATCCCCATACCAGCAGGTCTCCCGGCTGCGCCTGGGAGAGCGGCAGGTGGACGGGTGCCTGCGCGTACTGTTCCGCCGCCGTGCGAGGTAGGTATTTCCCTGCTGCGGCGAAGGCGTTCTGCACCAGCCCCGAACAGTCGAAACCAAGGGGCCCGGTTCCGCCGTACTGGTAGAAATAGGGCGAACCTACCTTGCCAAGTGCCACCGAAATGGCGGTCTGGTTCGAGCCGTCCGGCGACGGTGCGGGCGCCGGGGCTGGTGCGGGCGCCGGGACCGGCGACGGAGCGGCGGCAACGGGCGCGGGAGCAACGGGCGCGGGAACCGGGGCCGGAGCGGCCGGAGCGGGAACAGCGGGCGCGGGCGCCAGCGGTGCCGGACCGGCCGCAGCGGCCTGTGCGGCCGGGGGAGCCGCCGCGCCGGCGGACTCCGGCGCCTGGGCGGCAGCTTGGTTCTGGACGGGCGGAGCCTGGGCAACGGCAGCGGCAGCCACAGCGGCCAACCGTTCCTGTTCCCGCTGGCGATCCAGGGCATCCACCCGGGCCGATTCCAGCGCCACCGTGGTGTTCTTCAGGGTGGCCAGCTGATCCACCAGAATGGTCCGCTGCGTTTTCGCGTCGGACACCGCCTTCAGCTGGGCCGCGTTGGCCTTCTCGGCATCGGCCTTCCGGGCCTCCGCTTCCTTGGCGGCGTCGTCCGCGGCGCGGTTGGCGTCCTCGGCCGCTGCCCGCAGCGACGTGGCGGCCGAGGCGGCGTTCTCGGCGCCCTCGAACGCCCGGGTGCGGCTCGCCGCAATGGTTTCCAAGGTGGCCGCCTGCTGCATGACTTGGCCATTGCCTGCGACGAAGGTGCTGAGCTCGGGGTTCAGGCCGCCGTTGCGGTACAGATCCCCGGCCAGCTGGCCGATCTGCTTACGGGTCTTCTGCTGTTCGACGTCGGCGGATGCCGCCTTCGCGGCGGCCACGGCCGCAGCGTCGCGCCGGATGCCGAGCGCCACCAAAGCATCGCCGTAGGCGTTGTTGGCCTGCATCGAGGTGGCAAAGCTGGCCTCCTGGGCCGCGGCGGCGTCCGCCAGGATGTGGTCGATCTTGGCGACCTGATCCGCCGTCGCGCTTTCACTGGCCTTGGCAGCGGCAATCTCGTCCGGTGACGGGATCTCGGGCGACGCCGGTGCGCGAACGGCCGTCGCGGCCGTGGACCCCAGGGGCGTCGCCTGCGCGGGCAGGGCGAGCGTTCCAAGCAGCACGACGGCGGCGCCCAGCACGGCGGCTTTTCGGCCGGATCCCGTTAAACCCATCAGTAAAACCTCGCAGCACTCGGGCCGGGATGAGCGAGGGGTGTGGAAGTTTCACACGGAAGGCCCCTCTGCGGATCACCCGGCAGAGACGAGGCTACGTGCCGGTCGCAACTTTGGCAACACTGGTCACATGAATAACATAAACAACAAGGATGTCATTTAGTCACACTGGCGGACGGCGTGTCGCGAAAAGCGGCTCGAAAAAAGGAGCAGCGGGGCACACCAAGGGGTTTCTAAAAGGACGGATCAGGTGCGGAAACCCTCAGGCGTGCTGGTGGGCCTCGTGCGCCGAATGGCTGGCGGGCTCCAACTGGAATGTGCAGTGTTCCGTGTCGAAGTGCGAGCCCAGGCAGGAGGCGAGCCGGTCCAGCACCTGGTCCGCGCCACGCGCGCTCAATACGTCGTCCTTCACCACCACGTGGGCGGAAAAGACCGGCACTCCGGACGTGATGGTCCAGATGTGGATGTCGTGCACGGACACCACGCCCGCCACGGACAGGATGTGCTCGCGGATCATCTGGACTTCCACTCCCTTGGGCGTGGCCTCCAGCAGGACGTCCACTACATCGCGGAGCAGGTGCCAGGCGCGAGGAAGAATCATGACCGCAATAAGGATCGAAGCGATGGTGTCCGCCGCGTGGAATCCGGTGAAGATGATTACCAAAGCAGCCACGATGACGGCGAAAGAGCCCAGCAGGTCGCCCAGCACTTCGAGGTAGGCGCCGCGCACGTTGAGGCTTTCCTTCTGGGCGCCGCGGAGGATCAGGAGGGACACCAGGTTGGCCACCGCGCCCAGGATCGCGGCGTAGAGCATCACATCCGTCCGGACTTCCGGTGCCGCTCCAAGCCGTCGGAGGGCTTCGGTGAAAATGACCACTGAGATCACAATGAGGACCAGTGCATTGGCCAGGGCGGCGAGTACCTCGGCCCGCTGGTAGCCGTACGTCCGCTGGTCGCTGGCGGGCCGGGAGGCGATCCAGGCGGCCAGCAGCGCGATGGACACGCCTGCGGCATCGGAGAGCATGTGGCCGGCGTCGGCAAGCAGTGCCAGTGAACCAGACACCGCGGCGCCAACGACCTGGATCAGGACCACGGCCAGGGTGATGCCTAAGACGGCGATCAGTCGTTTCCGGTGCTTGGCAGTGCCCGTGGCGGAGGCCGAGAGGCCGTGCGAGTGGCTGTGGTCGTGTCCCATGCCTACAAGGCTAGTCCCGCGCGGTTGCCGGATGAGGCAGGGCGGCGTCAACGAGGCGTACCGCACCGGCGCCGCCTGCGGCCGCCGGGCGGGTAGGGCTATCCCCAGCCGAGTTCATGGAGGCGTTCGTCACTGATGCCAAAGTGGTGGGCGATCTCGTGGGTCACGGTCACCGCCACCTCGTGGACCACTTCCTCGCGGGAGGTGCAGATGTCCAGAATCGGCTGGCGGTAGATGATGATACGGTCCGGCAGCGAGCCGGCGTCCCACCACGAATCCCGCTCGGTCAGCGGAACGCCCTCGTAAAGGCCCAACAGGACGGTATCCGGGTCATCCCCAGGCCGTGGAACGTAGTCGTCGTCGATGAAGATGGCCACATTGTTCATGGTCTTGGCGAGGTGCGGCGGGATACGGTCCAGGGCGTCGTTTACTGCGGCTTCAAAGTCGGCTTCGGACATTGGAAACGGTGCGCGGTCCTTGCCCACGCCGTTCGCGCCTCGGTCCCGGGCGTTGCCCGGGCCACTCGGGCTGTCCGGGTTGATTGGCAGGCCTGGCGGGAGGGAGGCGGGCATAGCAGAAACTCTAGCGCCGAATCAGCGGGACCGGCGCCGGGTCAGCCCCACACCCACGAGGCAGACAACGCCGCCCACAAGGCCCCAGACGGTCGGCACCTCGCCGAGCACCAGCCAGGAGATCAGGATCGTGGTGCCAGGCACCAGATAGGTGGTGGCGGCCAACCGCCCGGCATCGATCAGGGACAGCGCGTAGGCCCACGTGGTGAAGGCGATCGCCGTGGGGAAAACGCCAAGGTAGACCAGTCCCAGGGTGGCCTGCAGCGGGGCCACCTGAAGTTCCGTGACCAATTGGCCGCTGAAGGGCAGGCAGCAGAGGGCGCCGACCACGATTCCGAACCAGGTGGCCTGCCCGGCGGGGAACTTCCGCAGCACCGGCTTCTGCACGATGACGCTCACCGCGGCGAGGGCGGCTGCGAGCAGGCAGAGCAGAACTCCGGCAACATCCGCCGTCGAGCGTTGACCGGAGCTCAAGGCGATGATCGCCACACCGGAGAACGCCACCGCGCTACCGATGATCAACCAGCGGGGGAAGCCTTCTTTGAGGACCACCCCGGCCATCACCGCGATCAGGATGGGGTTGACGTTGATCAGTAGCGCGCTGGTGCCGGCGTCGAGCAGGTGCTCCGCGGCGTTGAGGGCAACGTTGTAGCCGCCGAACCACATCACCCCGTAGGCGAGGATCGGCCACCACTCGCGCCCCTTGGGCAGCGTCCGCAGTTTGGGGAGCACCACAAGGCCCAGTGCGACGGCGGCGATCGCGAGCCGCCCCAGCGTCAGGGAGCCGGGGGAGAAGTGCGGCCCTACCGAGCGGATGCCCACGAACGCGGAGGCCCAGAGCACCACGGTGGTGATGACGGCGGCGACGCCGAGCTTGTTGACGGGAGTGCGGGCAGTCTGCGCGGACACTTCGTGGGTGCCGGGGGACTGCAGGGGGCCGGATTCGGCGGTTGTTGCCATGCAGCCAATCTAACCCCGGACCGGCGTCCGGGGCTGGCGGAAATCGGCCACGTCTAGTCGAGATCCTGCCAAAGTTGACGGCGTCCTTTCGAACGTGCGGCCCTACCTGGTGGGCGCGCCGGGGCGACTCACAGCGCCTAAACCGGTCGTTACCGCAGCACGCCTGCCGCCAGCTGGATGGCGGCGGCGATTTCGTCCAGCGCGGCGGAGCCGTGGCGCCACTGCTGCCAGTGCAGCGTCACGTCCACGAAGGCGCCCGGCGCCAGCGCCAGCAATGCCCCCCGCCGGAGGTCCTCACCGATTTCGATCTCGGGCATCATCCCCCATCCCATCCCCAAACGGACAGCATCGCCGAATTCCTGGGCGGCAGGAACATAGTGCCGCGGCGGCTGGAGCGGCTTGCGGCTCAGGCGCCGCAGCCAGCGGTCCTGTAAATCGTCTTTTCGGTCGTAAATGATGACGGGGGCCGCGGCCAGGGCCGCAGCGGTTGCCCCGTCGTCGAGCCATTTGCGGGCGAACGTTGGCGTGCACACCGGGACGTAGCGCATGACCCCCAGTCTGCGGGATAAACAGCCGGGGATGGGCGTCGCCGTGGCGGTGATGGCGCCTGCCGCGGCGCCGCTGCGGAGAAGGTCCAGCGAATGCTCCTGGTCCTCGCGAAGGATTTCCAGTTGGGCGGTGTGGGCCACCGCTGCCAAGCCCTTGAGCGCCCAGGTGTGCAGCGAATCGCTGTTGATCACCAGTGCCAGGGAGGGCAGTCCGAGGGGCTGGTCCGGCTGCAGGTCCTCCGCCAGGTCGGCGGTCAGCAGCTCGAGTTGGCGGGCGAAGCGCACCACGGACTCTCCGGTCTCGGTGAGCTCCACCGGACGCGCCCTGCTCAGGACCGGGCGGCCAACGGCAACCTCGAGCGCCCGGATTCGCTGGCTGACGGCCGACGGTGTGACGGACAAGTGGCTGGCGGCGGCGTCGAAGCTTCCGTGCTTGACGATGGCAGCCAGCGTGCGGGCTTGCTCCGGGTGGATGTCGATCATTAGCTCATCTTATGTGAATGCAATATCTTTAACTGGATTAATGATCGGGCCGCTCCTAACGTTGGAGGGTGATCTTTCCCCTGCTCTCAGGCCTCTCGGCAGGCCTGTCCCTCATTGTCGCCATCGGCGCCCAGAACGCATTCGTCCTGCGGCAGGGCCTGTTGCGATCCCATGTGCCCATGGTCGTGGCGGTCTGCGCGGTCTCGGATCTGGCACTCATTGTTGTGGGCGTGGGCGGGGTCGGTGCGCTGATTGACCGGGCGCCGGCAGCCGTGGTGGTTATCCGCTGGGTCGGAGCCGCTTTTCTGCTGGCCTACGGGTTGCTCGCCGCGCGGCGGGCCGTCCGTGGGGAACAAATGGGCCAGGCCGGGACCGGCAAGAGCGGTAGCTGGGCAACCGTCCTGGGAACGTGCCTGGCCTTCACCTGGTTGAATCCGCACGTGTACCTTGACACCGTTTTGCTGCTGGGATCCCTCGCTGGCACGCACGGGGACACCGGCCGGTGGTGGTTTGCCGCTGGCGCGGGCATCGGGAGCATCGCCTGGTTCTCGGCCCTCGGCGCCGGTGCCCGTTACCTCACGCCGCTGTTTCAGCGCAGGAACGCCTGGCGGGTGCTCGACGCCGGGATCGCCGTGGTCATGATCGCTCTCGCCGCGCTGCTGCTCACCTAGGCCGGGCAGCGTTTGTCTCGGCTGGTTCTGGCGCGGCAAGCATCGCAATACACTGTCCGATAGAGGGCTAGAAAAAGGAAAGTGCCATGTATATTCCCGCTCATTTCGCAGCCGGCCCCGAAGCCGTTCAGGAGTTGCTGAACCACCCTGGCGCCGCAAACCTTGTCACCAGTACGGCCCGCGGGCTCGTGGCTACCCTGCTGCCCTTCGTCTACGACCCTGCGGCGGGCGAGCGCGGGGCCCTGCTGGGGCACGTGGCCCGCAACAACACCCAGTGGTCAGAACCTGCGCTCTGTGAATCCCTGGTGATTATCCAGCGCCCGGACGCCTACATCTCGCCCAACTGGTACGCGTCGAAGGCTGAGCACGGGCGGGTGGTGCCCACGTGGAACTATTCAGCCGCGCACGTCTACGGCAACCTGGTCATCCACGACGACCCAGCGTGGCTCGAGGGCTTGGTGCGGCGGTTGACGGACGTCCATGAAGCCGGGTCGGAGCAGCCATGGTCCGTGGATGACGCGCCCGAGCGCTACGTCGCCGGTCAGCTGCGCGCGATTGTCGGCGTCGAACTTCTTATTACCCGGGTCGAGGCGAAACTGAAGCTTAGCCAGAACCGGCCTTCGGCCGATATTGACGGTGTGGTGGCCGGGTTGTCGGCCAGGGGAGAGGCCGACGCCGCCGCGGACGTGGAGCGGGCACGGCCACGATGACCCATTCCCGAGGCATGTACGCCTGGAGTGGCCGGGGTGCACAATGGCGGCATGGACGCATTCGCAGATCCCAGCACCGCGGACTCCGGAACCGCGGACTCCAGAACCGTGGACTCCAGAACCGTGGATTCCAGGAGTGAGAAACGGCGGGCCGTCATTGGCACGGCGGTTTTCGCCCTCGCTCCCCTGTCGGCCGCCGGCCTGGTCCCCTGGCTGCTGACGCGGTGGACCCTCCGCCAGCCGGTCCCGGGAGGAGCGCCTGCTCAGCTCGCAGGGGCCGTGCTGGTCGGTGCCGGGGCGGCCGCTCTGGCGAATTCCTTCGTGCACTTCGCCATTGAAGGCGTGGGAACGCCCGCTCCGATGGCGCCACCGAAGCATCTGGTGGTGGGCGGGCTCTACCGGTTTGTGCGTAATCCGATGTATGTGGCCATCGCTTCCGCCGTCACGGGACAAGGGCTGCTGCTGGGGCAGCCGAAGCTGTTTCTTGCGGTGGCCCTGGGTGCCATTCCGGTGACAGCCTTCGTCAGGTTCTATGAGGAGCCCACGCTGGCCCGGACTTTCGGAGCCGAGTACCAGGCCTACCGCAGCAATGTCCCGCGCTGGTTGCCCCGCTTGACTCCCTGGAGCCCTGGCGGAGACAGCTCGGCACACTAGTGGTGCGGCCGGCTCCTACCGTCCCCGGCCAGACCACTCCAGGAGCCTGTCCAACGGCCAGGTGGTGACAATCCGCTCGGCGGGCACGTTGTTCCGCGCCGCGCGCTCGGCCCCGTACTGGAGGAAGTCGAGCTGGCCCGGCGCATGCGCGTCGCTGTCGATGCTGAACAGGCAGCCTGCGTCGAGGGCGAGCTGGATGAGTTCGTCGGGCGGATCCTGCCGTTCGGGGCGGGAATTGATCTCCACGGCCACGCTGTTCTCGGCGCACGCCTCGAACACCTGCCGGGCGTCGAAGTCGGACTCGGGGCGTGTTCCCCGTGACCCCTGCAGGAGGCGGCCGGTGCAGTGGCCCAGCACGTTCATGTGGGGATCATTGATCGCGGCCAGCATCCGCCGGGTCATGGTGGCGCGGTCGGACCGGAGTTTCGAGTGGACGCTTGCCACCACGATGTCCAGGCGGTCCAGCATCTCGGCGGACTGGTCCAATTCGCCGGTTTCGAGGATGTCCACCTCGATGCCGCGCAGGAGACGGAAGCGGCCGCCGTCGTCATTGATGGAGGCCAGGACGTCGAGCTGCTGCGCGAGGCGCTCGGCGCTGAGCCCGTTGGCTATCTTGAGGGTGGGGGAGTGGTCCGTGAGGGCAACGTACTCGCGGCCGAGCACCCGCGCGGCATCCACCATGTGCTCGATGGGTGAGCCGCCGTCGGACCAGTCGCTGTGAGTGTGAAGGTCGCCGCGAAGGGCGGCGTGCAATTCGGCTCCGCCGTCCGCGAGGGGCTGCTTGCCACGCTGCCGCAAACCTTCGAGGTAGTCGGGGACCGTGCCGTCGACCGCCTGCCGGATTACCTCGAAGGTCCTGTCGCCGATGCCCTTCATGCTCCTGAGCCGGCCCTTCCGGACCCTCTCGGCCAGCTCGTCCGGCGTCAGGGTCCCGATGGTCGCGGCAGCCTTGCGGAATGCCTGCACCTTGAACGTTGGGGCCAGCTCGCGTTCGAGCCAGAAGGCAATCTCGTTGAGGGCGGCAACGGCATCCATCTGTCCATCTTGCACCCATAATGCGGCTGGACGCCCGGACATGCCCCGGAGATGCCCGAGACGTGGCCGACGCCGGCCCGTGGGTGCGCCGGCGGCCGGGGAACCCGATTTTGGTTATTCCGGGGGTCTGCCCTTATAGTTTTATAGTCCAGTTCGGAGCAACTCGAAAGGACAAAAACGAAAGGCTTCGGCCCTTTATTTTTGCCCTCAGTGAGCCGAATTGAGTTCTGGCCCCCATCGTCTAGCGGCCTAGGACACCGCCCTTTCACGGCGGCGGCACGGGTTCGAATCCCGTTGGGGGTACGCAAGGAAGTGGTCAAACCGGATGGGAAAGTCTGGTAGGCTAAAGGCCTTGAAAAATTGCGGTAGCGATACCGCAGGCAGCAAGAAACAAGCATGGCCCTGTAGCGCAGTTGGTTAGCGCGCCGCCCTGTCACGGCGGAGGTCGCGGGTTCAAGTCCCGTCAGGGTCGCTCTGATTGCCAGAAGAAATTCCGGCTGTCATGGTGACACGTCACCTAGGCTCTGTAGCTCAGTTGGTAGAGCGTTCGACTGAAAATCGAAAGGTCACCGGATCGACGCCGGTCGGAGCCACCACTGGGAAGCATCAGTTCTTCGGAACTGGTGCTTTTCTTCTTTAACCGCCAGCCGCAGCCGCCAACCGTAGACGCCAACCGCAGCCGCCGCGGCGTCCGGCGGTAGAGGCGTTTGCCCCGATGCCTTGCGCCGCTGCCGGCGCTATCCTCAGGCATGAGTCCGAGCAGGAACGCTTCGGGGATCGTCGTCGGCGTGGACGGATCAGAGCTGTCGGTCAAGGCCCTGCAGTGGGCGGCCCGGCTCGCCGTCGCGCTGGATACCACAATTACCGCGGTCACCGCATGGCATTTTCCCGTCGACACGGGATTCGGCTGGTCGCCCCCGCCGGCCTGGGACCCGGAAGCCTCAGCGAGGGAGGTTCTCCAGGATTCCCTCACCCGTGCGTTCGGAGACAAACCACCCCAAGGACTGAAGACCATCACCGTTATGGGACATGCCGCCTATGTGCTGATCGAGGAAAGCCGTGGCGCCCAGATGCTGGTGGTGGGTTCCCGGGGGCATGGCGGGTTTGCCGGACTCCTGCTCGGTTCGGTCAGCTCCGCGTGCGCGGAGCACGCCCCGTGCCCCGTTCTGGTGATCCACGAACCAGAGGCGCCTGAAGCCACTTCCGCCTGAGGTTGGAACCCGGCCCCCTATCCGGGCTAGACTCGCACGCCGGGGAACGAACGCCAATGCCGTTGCGGCCCGAAAGGCCCGGCGGCGCAATCTCAACCAGAAATGTGACCTTTGAAAAACCTTTCACGCCCTCTGACCGTCGCCGCCGTCTTTGCCGCCCTGGCCCTGAGCGCATGTTCCGCGCCACAGGCAGGCAGCGCGCCGTCGTCGTCCGCTTCCCAAACCGCCGACGCCTCCGCCACTCCCACCCCCAGCAAATCCTCCGGCCCATTTGGGGAATACCCCACCGCAGCGGAAGCATGCACCGCCATTTCCCAGCAGGCAACGGGCGCGTCCCTGCTGCCCATGTCCGCGGCCCAGGGAAAAACCGCTGAGCTGGAACAGTACAAGGCGGAGCTGGCCCGCACCGCCGAGCGTGTGCCGGACACCCTCAAGGCCGCTTTCACCAAGCTCAAGGACACCGCGATTGCCGGCCTGAGTGACCAGACGGTGTACTCCAGCGGAAAATTCCAGGACGCCATGGCGCCGGTGACTGCGTGGCTTAGCACCAACTGCAAGTAAGCAGACGGCCCCTGGGCAAGCGGCAGGTGTGCCGGCAGGGCGGCTAAGCCCTGCCCTGCCGGCACAGATTTTTCCATGCCGGCATCTCCCCACGGTCCTTGAGCAGATTTTCTCCCGCGTCCGTCCTCTTGTCGCAGGCAAGGACTAGGGTGGTGTTCAAGAGAAGGGAGTGCCTGATGGAATACCAGAACACACCTCCCGCGCCGGGGGGATCGCCTCATCCGGGTGCTGCGCTCGTTGCCGGCGCCGGACGTACCGTCATTTCAGAAGCCGCGGTGGCAAAGGTTGCCGGCATCGCCGCCCGGTCCGTCCCGGGCGTTTATTCACTTGGAACCGGGCCCTCGCGGGCACTGGGCGCCATCCGGGATGCCGTAGGAAGCTCCGATCATGCTGCCGGGGTTCACGCGGAGGTGGGCGAGACCCAGGTCGCCGTCGATATCAATCTCGTCGCTGTCTACGGGACGCCGCTGCACGCCCTCGCAAACCAGGTCCGAACAGCCGTGTACGCCGCGGTGGAAGAGCTGGTTGGCCTCCAGGTTATTGAGGTCAACGTGGAGATCAACGATGTTTATGTGCCGGCTCCGGTAAAACCCGGCGCGCCGGGCGTGCCCGCGGACGCCCGGACTGAGCGGACTGAAAGGGAGGCCCTCCAGTGAGCATGACTGTTGTGGGGATCGGAGTTGGCGCTTTCGTGGCCTTTATGTCCTTCGAGTTCGGTGTGTGGGGCTTCCTGGTCTCGTTGCTCTTTATGGGGATCGGTGCGCTCTTTGGCCGGGCCGCGGAAGGAAAACTTGACCTCCGCAGCGTTCTCGACGCCATCACGGGCCGGCGTTCGTCGTCATGAGCACCACGGCCGGGACGGTGGCCGGCGGCACCGCGATGGCTGGCCACAACCGTATTAGTACCCAGGCGCTGACCAGCCTGGCGCGCACCGCTGCCGCGGAGGCGCTGGGCGTCCCGCCGCACGAGGTCCGGGCAGAATGGGCCGACGACGGCGGGCTGCTGGCATTGTCCTTGGTCCTCCCCATCCGGATACCCTCGCTGGCCGCTGTGCTGCGGGACCCCGGGCGTGTGACCGGATTTGGCGGACCCATCTGGGACCGCGCCGTCGCGGCCAAGGCCACAATCCTGACCCGGGTCACCGAATTAAGCGGCGCGCAACTCAGCCGGGTGGATATCCGGATCAGCGGGGTTGCCATTAGTGAAGGGGGAAGGGTGCGTTGAACCACGCCACTGAAAACCACGCCGAAGACCATGCTGCTGCCAATGACGCCGCTGGGAACACCGGCACAGGCACCTCTCCCGGTCCCCACCTCCCTGGCCGTCCGCACCTTCCGGCACACAGCGCCAGAGGCAGGGCGCCAGCCGTGGACCCGGACGATGTTGATGGCGTGAACGGCGCGAGCATGCGCCGGATTCTGGCTCGCGAAACCACTTTCTCGCGGGCCGGAGTTTCCATAATTGCAGCCGCCCTGGTGATTCTCTTTTGCGGTTACGCCCTTCTGGAGTCGGCTGTGCGGGCGATTGGCCAGCCTCCGTGGCTCATAGCTCCGCAAACCGCCGCCGAACGAATCATCGCGCTGCCCCAAGGCATCCCGCCGCTGTTGCTTGGCGCCATCGGTGCGGTAACCCTGATGGCGGGCTTGTTCTTTTTCCTCAACGCCGTGCTGCCAGGACGCCGCGCCCGCCATCTCCTCCCCGACCACCGGGCAGGCGTTGTGGTGGACGATGAAGTCATCGCCTCCGCGCTGGCACGCCGTGCCCGGCTCGCCGCGAACGTGACCCAGGAACAAGTCATGGTGGTGGTTTCGCAGCGGCAGGCAGTGGTTAATGTGCGCCCCACCTCGGGCATTCCGGTGAGCGAAAGTGCCGTGCTGGCGGCCGTGCAGGAGGAACTGCTGCACATGGCGCCTGCGCCCATGCCGGAGGTCCGGGTCAACCTCGCCTCGTCCGGAGTGATCGGCGCATGAATAACACACCTCGAACCCTTAACCGCATTCTGCTCGGGATCCTCGGGCTGAAGCTGATGGTCATCGGATTGCTCCTCGTCCTCCTCGCAACCGTCCCGGCAGTGGGAACCTGGTGGCACACCTGGTCTGCCTCCGGATGGAGCATGGCCAGCCAAGTGTTGCAGCACACCCGTTTCCCGGGGCGGGAAGACAGCTGGCTGTGGGTCGTCATCACCCTGCTGCTGGCCCTAGTGGTCGGCTTGATGGTGGCGTGGGCGGCCCAGCAGGGCAAGGGCCGCGCCAACCTCATTGTCAGTGAGGACGACGCCGGCGGATATCCCGGAAACGTCCAGATCAGCGGCGCCGTCGCCGGGCAGGCCCTGAGGGCAGCCTTGGCCGACCGCCAGGACCTGGCGGGCGCCTCCGTGACCACCTACGAAATCCGGGGCGAGCCTGCCCTGAAAATCCGGCTGCAGCCGCGGCAGGGCGTGGCGCCTCACGTCCTCGCTGCCGATACTTCGGCCCTGGTGGAGGCCTTGGACGCCGTCGTCGGTAAACGGACTCCTGTGTTGATCCATATCGGCGTTGGTGCCCGTTCGCGGTTCAGCCGGGCCGAACGCGTCCGCTAGTCCGTGAGGCAAAGGCCCCTGCCGGGCCGAACGGCCCGGCAGCCCTCAGCCCGGCAGCCTGTTAGCCCGCCGTCAGGTACACGGCGCTGTTGGGCGCAAGCTTCCGTGCGCCGCTGTCACCCACGCCGGGCCCGGCGTGGCCGGCCACCGCGTCGGGCATGCTTGCGAGAGCAACGCGGTAGCCCTCGGGAAGCGCCACCGCGGCCATGCCCATATTCGCCAGGACCAGGACGTCCCGGTTGTGGAAGGCCAGGACGCCCTCCTCGGGGGCGTGCTCCCCGGCCCAGCGGAACGTGCCCGCACCTAACCCGTGGTTGCGCCGGAGCGACAGCGCGGCGCGGTACAGCTCCAAGGTGGAACCCGCGACGCCGTCCTGCTCGTCCGCGGCCAGGCCGCCGAACGAGTCCGGCTGGGGGAGCCACGGGGTTCCGCCGAAGCCATAACCCGGCTCCCCGGACTTCCAGGGAAGGGGAACCCGGCAGCCGTCACGGCCGGGCTCCACTCCCTTGGTCCGGAAGAAGGTGGGGTCCTGCCTTGAAGCGGCTGGCAGGGTGGTGTGTTCCGGAAGGCCCAGTTCCTCGCCTTGATAAATATAGGCGGACCCCGGAAGGGCAAACGAGACCATGGTGGCGGCCCGGGCGCGCGAGAGTCCCAGGGCTGCGTCAGGCTGCTCATCGTCGGCGGCGATCCCCTTAGGGAACGTTGTGGGGTCCGTCAGTCCAAACCGGGTGGGGTGCCGGACGGTGTCGTGGTTGCTCAGCACCCACGTGGACGGTGCGCCCACTGAAGCGGCAGCGCGAAGGGAGTCCTCGATGCCCGCGGCCGTGCGGGCCGCACTCCATCCCGCAAGGAGGAAATCGAAGTTGAACGCCTGCTGCATCTCGTCGTGGCGGATGTACCGGGCCAGCCGTTCGGCAGGTTCCACCCAGGCTTCCGCCACGAGCATGCGGTCGCCGTCGTATTCGGACAGGACGCGGTGCCAGTCGCGGTAGATCTCGTGGACGCCGTCCTGATCGAAGAAGGGCGACGGCGGGTACAGCGGCGAGACGGCCTGATGACCGTCGTCGCCCGTGCCGTTGGCAACAGGGTGCGCCCGGTGGGGCTCCACTGCCTCGGTGTGGCCGCCACGGGCATCACCGGGCAGCTCGCTGGTCCCCTCCACCATGGCAGCCGCGCCGTCCCAATCCGGCAGGCCCGCTTCCTTGACCAGCCCGTGGGCCACGTCAACCCGGAAACCGTCCACGCCCCGGTCCAGCCAGAAGCGCAGAACCGAGCGCATCTCCTCCCGGACCTCGGGATTCTCCCAATTCAGGTCCGGCTGCTTGGTGTCGAACAGGTGGAGATACCAGTCGCCGGGCTCGCCGTCGGGGCCGGCGGTCCGGGTCCAGGCCGGGCCGCCGAAGATGGATTTCCAGTTGTTCGGGGCCAGCTTGCCGTCACCGGAACCGGGCACGGCATCCTTCCCCCTGCGGAACATGTACCGGTCCCGTTGCGGGGAGCCCGGAGCGGCGGCGAGTGCTTCCTGGAACCACGCATGCTCGTCAGAGGTGTGGTTGGGGACCAGATCCACGATTACCTTGATTCCCTCGTGGTGAGCTTTCTGCAACATCTCGTCGAAGTCCGCCAACGTGCCGAACAAGGGGTCCACCTCGCGGTAATCGGCCACGTCGTAGCCGGCGTCAGCCTGGGGCGACTTGTAGAACGGGGAAAGCCACACAGCGTCGACCCCCAGTGCCTTCAAATAGCCCATGTGCGACGTCACCCCGCGGATGTCACCCATTCCGTCGCCATTGGCATCAGCAAAGGAACGAGGGTAGATCTGGTACACCACCGCGCTGGCCCACCAGGCCTTTATAGATGAGCCGGGGGTCGGGATGGGGGTCAGTGCCACAGGTCTCCTTTGGGTAAATCTTCTGTGTAAACGCTTGCATTTCTCACCGTAACGTTACTAGTGTGATGGTCACCACATCAACTGCACCGCCGATTTATCTTGTAACTCAGCGAGGAGTCCCATTTTATGAAAACCCCTAAGTTCCTTCTGCCGGTGGCCACAGCCGGTGTCCTGGCACTCACCCTCTCCGCCTGTGGTGGCGGTGGAGGCACCTCAAGCGGCGGCGGCGGCGGAGGCAGCGACGCCGAGCAAGGGCTGGACGGCCGAGGACCCATCACCTACGTCCAGGGCAAGGACAACAGCAACGTTGTCCGCCCGCTGGTCGACAAGTGGAACGCGGCCCACCCGAACGAGAAGGTCACCTTCAAGGAGCAGACGGACAGCGCGGACCAGCAGCACGATGACCTGGTCCAGAACTTCCAGGCCAAGAACGCCAGCTACGACGTGATGAGCGTGGACCTGGTCTGGACCGCCGAGTTCGCGGCCAAGGGCTGGCTGCAGCCCCTCAAGGACAAGATGGCGGTTGACACCAGCACCATGCTCAAGCCCACCGTGGATGGAGCGTCGTACAAGGGCAACCTGTACGCGGCACCGGTATCCTCCGACGGCGGCATCCTCTACTACCGCAAGGACCTGGTGCCCACTCCTCCCAAAACCTGGGACGAGATGATGAGCATGTGCTCCATCGCCAAGAGCAACAACATCGGCTGCTACGCGGGCCAGTTCTCGAAGTATGAGGGCCTCACCGTCAACGCTTCCGAGGCCATCAACTCCGCCGGCGGCTCCGTGCTGGACAAGGACGGCAAGCCGAGCCTGACCACAGACGCCGCCAAGGCGGGACTGGGCAACCTGGCCAAGGCCTACGCGGACGGCAACATTCCCAAGGAAGCCATCACGTACAAGGAAGAGGAAAGCCGTCAGGCGTTCCAGGACGGCAAGCTCCTGTTCCTGCGGAACTGGCCGTACGTCTACAACCTCGCCACCACGGAAGGTTCCTCAAAGGTCAAGGACACGCTGGGTATGGCTGCCCTTCCGGGTAAGGACGGCCCCGGTGCCTCCTCGCTCGGTGGTCACAACGCCGCGGTCAGCGTCTACTCCAAGTACAAGGCCACATCCCTGGACTTCCTGAAGTTCCTGACCTCCGCTGAGAACCAGAAGTTCTTCGCCACGCAGGGCTCACTGGCCCCGGTGCTGACCAGCCTCTACGACGACAAGGACCTGGTGGCCAAGCTTCCGTACCTGCCCGTCCTGAAGACGTCTATCGAGCACGCCGTTCCGCGTCCCGTGACGCCTTACTACCCTGCAGTCACCAAGGCGATCCAGGAGAACGCCTACGCGGCCATCAAGGGCGAGAAGCCCGTGGACACGGCACTGTCTGACATGCAGAAGTCCATCGAATCCGCTAGCGCGGGATAGTAGTCCAGCCATGGCAACCGAATTGGGCCCGACGCCGGTAAAGCCGGCGTCGGGCGGTACCCCGCTTCACCACGCACCCAAGGGGGTTGGCGAGGACAACAAGATCCTCAGCCAAGGCAAATGGGCCTCGTGGCTCCTTGCCCCCACCATCATCGCGCTGGCAATCGTGATCGTTTACCCGATCATCAGCGCCATCATCATGTCCTTCCAGAAGGACGCAGGGCTCGATCCCGCCACCGGCCTCTTCACGGCCGGCGGGGCAGCCGGTGTCCAGAACTATGTCAACTGGCTCGCCCAGCAGTGTTCGGCTGCGGGCGGCGGCACAGTGGCATGCCCCCCGGGCACCCTTGGTGCCCAGTTCTGGTCCGCCACTGCCACCACGTTCTTCTTCACGGTGGTCACGGTGGCGTTTGAAACTGTCCTCGGATTCTGGATGGCCATGATCATGGCCCGGGAATTCAAGGGACGCAGCCTGGTCCGCGCGGCAGTGCTGGTGCCGTGGGCCATCCCCACCGCTGTCACCGCCAAGCTGTGGCTGTTCATCTTCGCCTTCGAAGGCATCGCCAACAAGCTGTTCAACACCACCATCCTGTGGACGGGTAGCGAATGGCCGGCGAAGTGGGCCGTCATCATCGCCGACACCTGGAAGACCACGCCGTTTATGGCGCTGCTCATCCTGGCCGGCCTCCAGATGATTCCCGCGGAGGTCTACGAGGCAGCGAAGGTGGACGGGGCAACCGCCTGGCAGAGGTTCCGTCTGATCACCCTGCCGCTGGTGAAGCCCGCGCTGATGGTGGCCATCCTGTTCCGCACCCTGGATGCCCTGCGCATGTTCGACCTTCCGTACATCCTGACGGGCGGCGCGAACAACACCACCACGCTCTCCATCCTGGTGATCAACCAGATCAGGCAAGGGTTCAACGCGGCGGCGGCTCTGTCCACCATCACGTTCATCATCATCTTCCTTGTCGCCTTCATCTTTGTCCGCTTCCTGGGCGCCAACGTGGTGGAACAAAGCGGAGCAACCGGTAAGGGGAAGAAATGACCACCGCCACAGCCACGACCCTCCGCACGCAGCAGGACCGCGGCCGCAGGGCAGCGCAGAACAGGGAAAAGTGGGCGCAGGGCCGGACCTATGTCAGCGCAGCGGTGATCCTCATCTGGTGCCTGGCTCCCGCCTACTGGATGGTGGTGACAGCCTTCCGTGAGGTCGGCTTCACGTACGACACCTCGGTGTTGCCCAGCCACATCACGCTGGACAACTTCAAAACAGCGTTCGACACTTCCTTTGGCAACCACTTCGGCCAGGCACTGCTCAACAGCGTGTTCATCGGTGGTGTGGTTACCCTCGTGTCGCTGCTGATCGGCGTGTTCGCCGCGTACGCGCTGGCCCGGCTCAACTTCCGGTTCAAGTACCTGGTGCTCGGCTTCATCCTGGGAGCATCGATGTTCCCCGGCGTCGCCCTCATCACGCCGCTGTTCCAGTTGTTCACCAGCATCCACTGGATCGGCACATATCAGGCGCTGATCATTCCCAATATCTCCTTCGTGCTGCCGCTGACCGTCTACACCATGACGTCCTTCTTCCGCGAAATGCCGTGGGAGCTGGAAGAGTCGGCGCGTGTGGATGGCTGCACCCAGGGACAGGCGTTCCGGAAGGTGATCATGCCTTTGGCGGCGCCGGCGATCTTCACCACGGCGATCCTGGCGTTCATTTCCTCCTGGAACGAATTCCTTATCGCCAGCCAGCTCTCCAGCGACAAGACGCAGCCGGTCACGGTGGCCATTGCCAGCTTTGCCGGGGCACAGCCGAACCAGATCCCGTACACGGCCATCATGGCTGCCGGCACCATCGTCACCATTCCCTTGGTGATCCTGGTGCTCGTGTTCCAGCGCAAGATCGTGGCCGGACTGACAGCGGGTGCGGTCAAGTGACACCCTCGGCCGTGCCGGGGGACCACGCCCCGACCACCAACGCACCCGGCGTGCCTAAACCCGGCGAGGTCCGCGTGGAGCACCGCCGGGTGCGGTCCGCCGAGGATTTCGACATCATCATCGGATTCCTGGGGTTCTGGGCCGTGGTGCTGCTGGTGGTCACAGTATGGATGGAAGTCACCGCGCAGCCGGCGCTTGGATGGGCGCTTGGCCTGCTCGGCGCACTGCTCGCGCTTTATGGAATGGTGCGGCTCCGGCGACGGCTGCCCGCACGGACCGCCACCCGGCACAGCTGAGGGCGGGGCGAGTTGGAATGGTTTATGGCTGCTGGGGAGGCAGGCTAGCGCACGTCCGCGGACAGCCGACGAGGGGACACAGTGGCGAAGACACCTGAAAGGGCTCAACGGGGCGGACACTCCGGTGTGAGTATTGAAGATGTTGCCGCCGCCGCCGGGGTTTCCACGGCCACGGTATCCCGGGCCGTCCGTGGTTTGCCCAGGGTTTCACCGAGCACTAGGGCAAAGATCCTGGAAATCGCCGATTCCCTGGGCTACGTGGCCTCCTCCTCGGCGTCCGGCCTGGCCACCGGGCGGACCCGGACCATTGGGGTGCTGGCGCCCTTTGTCAGCCGGTGGTTCTTCTCCAAGGCAATCGAGGGAGCCGACCGCGAACTGCACGCCCGCCAGTACAACCTGTCCCTGTTCAATCTTGGCGGGCACGGCAGCCACCGTGAGCGGCTGTTCAGCAAGACCATGGTTTACAAGCAGATCGACGCCCTGCTGGTGCTCTGTATGGCCCTGAGCCATGAGGAAATTGAACACCTTCAGAAGCTCGATATCCCCCTGGTGGTGGTGGGGGGCCACGTCGAGGAGTGCGCGTACATCGGGATCGACGACTACGCCGCCGCCTCCACCGCGGTGCGGCATCTCATCGGGCTAGGTCATAAGGACATTGCCCTGCTCCACGGCGACGACGAAACGGACCTCAATTTCGACGTCCCGCGCGTCCGGATCCAAGCGTTCCAGGAAGTCATGGCCGAAGCGGGGCTCACTGTCCGGCCGGAGTGGGACGAGTGGGGGGACTTCACCGTGCACAGCGGCCAGGAGGCGTTCAGCAGACTCTGGGACCAACCCGGACCAAAGCCGACCGCGATCTTCTGCGCCTCTGACGAGATGGCCATGGGCGTTGTCTTCGAGGCGAACCGCCGGGGCGTCCGCATCCCCGATGACCTGTCCGTGATCGGGATCGACGACCACGATTTTTCCGGCCCGATGGGGCTGACCACGGTCAGCCAGAGGCCCGACGAGCAGGCTGAGACGGCCACCAAGATGTTGTTGGATGAACTGGACGGACATCTGGGTGCCGTGCGCTCGGTTGTAGCACCGCATCAGCTCATCGTCAGGAGAACGACGGCGCCGCCGCGGCCCGGGGAGGAGCCGGCCCGGTAGGCCGATTCCCTGTTTGTGGCCGGCCGGGACGCTTTGTTCCAAAAAGCGAAGCTCAGGAGGCGCGTGCCAGCTGCCGGATCGGGATCCAGCGGGAAGCCAGCCGCCGGTAGGCCGCGGCAGCTCCAGTCATATCGCCCTCGGCAAGGCATTCGATGCCAAGGCGGACGTCCATAGGCGAATCGTCCGGATACACCTTGTCCGCCACAGCACCGTAATCGAGTTCCACTACTGAATGCGGATCAAACAGTTCCAGCCACTCGGTCAGCTGGGTCATGTCGTCCAGCATGTCCAGATCCGGCGCGGCGAGCGCGAGGTTGGCCACGGCATACCGGACCCTTTCGAGAGCGTCTTCAATCTTTGCCCACACCCGCACGGTGACGATCCGGCCGCCCGATTCCACCACGTCCCGGGGATCCGACTCCTGGAAGAGCGAAAACCAGCTGAAGGGGATTCCCCATGTGGAGGCGCGGGTATGGACCTTGGTAACGCCCCCGCGCGCCTTCACCAGGTCGATGCGCTCCTGGTGCTTGTCACGCTGCTCCTCGGGGATGAGGAGCTGCGCCAGAGGCCCATGGATGCCCTCCATCAGTGCGTTCGCGGCGAGCCCTGCGCGCAGCACCAGCTGGCTGGGGCAGTACAGCAGGTCAGGGGCCGCAACCTCTCCCTGGCCGCCGCCGTCGGTCTCTTCCGCAGTCCGTCCCGTCGCAGTGCCGGCGAGCGGCGTTGAGGAATCCGGGGCGGGCAGGACCCGAACCAGGTCCGTCCGTCCAGTGGGGAAGGGATCGCCGCCGGGGCGGGTGATCCTGCCAAGCGACGCTTGTAGTTCGGCATTTTCCACAGCCGCGCGGGATACGGCCCGGGCGCCGGCGGCCTGAAGCGCGGGGCGCTGTTCCTCCGGAAACGCCATCAAGGGTTCGTAAACGCGAAGTGCGGAGGAAAAAGGCAGCCCGGCCTGGCCTCGGTACAGGTTCCCGGTCATTGCGGCCCCCCGCTGCCGGTGCCCTGCAGGCGCCCCATCACTCGGCCAGCTCCACGATTACCGGCGCGTGGTCTGAGGCGCCCTTGCCTTTTCGCTCTTCCCTGTCGATTGACGCGCCGGTCACCCGGGCCGCAAGTGCGGGGGAAGCCAGGATGAAATCAATCCGCATGCCTTCCTTCTTGGGGAAACGCAGCTGGGTGTAGTCCCAATAGGTGTAGACGCCGGGACCCGGAGTGTGCGGACGGACCACGTCCTTGAATCCCGCGGTTTCGAAGGCGTGGAATGCGGCGCGCTCCGGCTCGCTGACGTGGGTCATAGCGTTGGCACGGAAGAATTCAATGTCCCAGACGTCGTCGTCCTGGGGTGCGATGTTCCAGTCGCCCATCAGGGCAATCTGTGCCTCGGGGTTCTCCGTGACCCAGGCCTGGGCGTGGTTCTTCAACGTGTCCAGCCAGCTGAGCTTGTAAGGCATGTGTTCGTCGTCGAGCGCCCGTCCGTTGGGGACGTAGAGGCTCCAGACCCGGATTCCGCCGCAGGTGGCGCCGATGGCGCGCGCTTCCTCCACGGGGTCCTTGCCGTTCTTGCCGAAGACGGGCTGGTCCATGAAGGCGCGCTGGACGTCTTCAAGCCCCACCCGGGAGGCGATGGCCACCCCGTTCCATTGGCTCACGCCGAAGTGGGCTACCTCGTAGCCGTTGTTTTCGAACAGCTCCCAGGGAAAGTTTTCGTCCTTGCACTTGGTTTCCTGAATCGCCAGGACGTCGCAGTCGGTGCGCTGAAGCCACGCTTCCACGCGGTCGGCGCGAGCACGGAGGGAGTTCACATTCCAGGTAGCAATCTTCACAAGTCCTAACTTACCGAACTTGGGCGCCACGTATACCGGAGCGCGTTCCCTTGGCTGTCGTCTGCTGCGGGAACGGGGCAGTATGGCGCGGACACGCCGACAGGTGGAGCTCGAGCGCACAGAACGTCCCTCAAACTGCCCCACGACGGCGGGGGCAGGTGGTGCGGCGACGTACTCCCGAGGCTGGGCGCAGCTCTGGAAATTAGTAGGAAGTCCGAGTATATTCAGCTGCGAGGATGATGTAGGTCACATGCAAAGGAGCATTCCACCATGGTTCGCGAGCTTTCCCATTACGTCGATGGCCAGCGGGTAGAGGGCACCTCCGGGCGCTTCAGCGACGTCTATGATCCGTGCACGGGTCAGGTCCAGGCCCGGCTTCCGCTGGCCAGCGCCGAAGAGGTGCGCAATGTGGTTGCCAGCGCGGAAAAGGCCCAGGTTGAGTGGGGGGCCATGAATCCGCAGCGCCGCGGCCGCATCCTGCTGAAGTTTGTGGACCTGGTTAATGAAAACCTGGACGAACTGGCAGCCCTGCTGTCCTCCGAGCACGGCAAGACCCTTCCGGACGCCAAGGGGGACATCCAGCGCGGCATCGAAGTGGTGGAGTTCGCAGCCGGCGCCCCGCACCTGCTCAAGGGTGAGTTCTCGGACAATGCCGGAACGGGCATCGACGTGCATTCACTGCGCCAGCCACTGGGCGTGGTTGCCGGAATCACGCCCTTTAATTTCCCGGCCATGATTCCCCTGTGGAAATCCGGTCCCGCCCTCGCCGCGGGCAACGCGTTTATCCTCAAGCCCTCCGAACGTGACCCGTCCGTGCCGCTGCGCCTGGCCGAACTGTACAGCCAGGCCGGTGTACCGGACGGGGTGTTCAACGTGGTCAACGGGGACAAGGAAGCAGTGGATGCACTACTGGAAGACGAGCGGGTCAAAGCAATCGGGTTTGTGGGTTCCACGCCCATCGCCCAGTACATCTACGCCACCGCCGCGGCCCACGGAAAGCGCGCCCAGTGCTTCGGCGGGGCCAAGAACCACATGGTGATCATGCCCGACGCGGATCTGGATATGGCCACGGATGCACTAATGGGCGCAGGCTACGGTTCCGCGGGCGAACGCTGCATGGCGATCTCCGTCGCCGTCCCCGTGGGCAAAGCCACCGCAGACGCCCTGGTGGCCAAGCTGGAAGAGCGCGTCAAACACCTCCGGGTGGGCCACAGCCTGGACAAGGATTCGGACTTCGGCCCGGTGGTGGCGGCGGCCGCCAAGGAGCGGATCGAAGGCTACATCCAGTCCGGAGTTGACGAGGGCGCCACCCTGGTGGCGGATGGTCGCGGACTCACCGTCGACGGTTACGAGGGCGGCTTCTGGGTGGGGCCCACGCTCTTCGACAACGTCACGAAGGACATGAAGATCTACAAGGAGGAGATCTTCGGCCCAGTACTCAGCGTGCTGCGCGCGGCGGACTACGACGAAGCCCTCCGGCTCTGCAGCGAGCACGAGTTCGGCAACGGCGTGGCCATCTTCACTCGCGACGGCGACGCCGCCCGGGACTTCGCCAGCCGTGTTCAGGTGGGTATGGTGGGCATCAATGTCCCCATCCCGGTGCCCATTGCCTACTACACGTTCGGTGGCTGGAAGGCCTCGGGCTTCGGCGACCTCAACCAGCATGGTGCCGACGCGTTCCGTTTCTACACCAAGACCAAAACGGTGACCACCCGCTGGCCCTCCGGCATCCGCCAGGGCGCCAGCTTCGTGATGCCGGAAGGAAGCTGATGACTGAGCCCGCAGCCGAGGGTGTGCCCGCCGAAATGCCCGGGGACGAGGTGCTGTTCGAACGGCGCGGCAGGCTGGCTGTGATCACGTTGAACCGGCCCAGGGCGGTCAACGCCCTCACTGCGGGAATGGCGGCGGCGATGCTGCGGCAACTGTCGGCATGGGCGGACGACGACGCCGTTGCCACGGTTTTGGTACGCGGCGCCGGCGAACGCGGCTTATGTGCCGGCGGGGACATCGTGGCGATCTACGAGGACATGCTTGCCGGCGGCGACGCGACGGCGGACTTCTGGCAGGTTGAGTACCAACTGAACTCACTCATTGCCGGATACCCCAAGCCCTACGTGGCCTTTATGGACGGACTTGTGCTCGGCGGCGGAGTGGGAATCTCCGCGCACGGCTCGCTGCGCGTGGTCACCGAGCGCACCAGAACGGGTATGCCGGAAACCACCATTGGTTTTGTGCCCGACGTCGGAGGCACACTGCTGCTCTCACGCTCGCCGGGGGAGACCGGCACCCATGCGGCCCTGACCGGCGCCCATCTGAGCGGCGCCGATGCGCTGTACCTAGGGCTGGCTGACCGTTTCGTGGCCTCCGGAAACCTCGACGCGCTCGCCGCCGCGCTGGAGACCGAAACCCCGGAGGACGCCGTCGGACGCTTCAGCGAGAAGGCGCCCGCCTCGGCGCTGGCCGCCCAGCGCGGATGGATCGATGAATGCTACTCAAGCGAGGACGTGGAAGAGATCCTGCGCCGGCTCCGCGCCGCCGGCGGGGACGCCGTCGACGCGGCGGACACCATCGAGGCCAAGTCGCCCACCGCCGTGAAGGTGACACTTGCCGCGCTGCGCCGCGCGCGGGGACTGAGCCTGGACGAGGCGCTTGCGCAGGAGTACCGGGTGGGGCTGCGGTTCCTGGCCGGGCCCGAATTCCGCGAAGGGATCAGGGCCCAGGTGGTGGACAAGGACCGCAACCCGCACTGGAAGCCGGCCACCCTGCACGAGGTCTCCGCGGCCGACGTCGAGAGGTTCTTTGCCCCGCTGGGGGAGCGCGAGCTCAAGCTGCATTCAAAGGAGTCTGACAATGTCTGAACCCACAACCCCCGAACCAGCAACCCCCGAACCCACAACGCCCGAACCAGCACAGTCGGAATCGGGGCGCGCGGCGGAACCTGGACGCATCGCGTTCCTGGGCCTTGGCCACATGGGCGGCCCCATGGCCGTCAACCTGGTGGAGGCCGGCTACGACGTGGTGGGGTTCGACGTGGTCCCGGCAGCGCTCGAAAAAGCGGAAGAGCAGGGCGTTCCCACTGCGGCAAGCCCCGCGGAAGCCGTGGCCGGAGCCGCCGTGGTGCTGACCATGCTACCCAGCGGCCAGCACGTGCTGGATGCCTATCGTGGTGCGGGCGGCGCCCCCGCCCTCCTGGACGTCGCGCCACCGGACACGGTGTTCCTGGACTGTTCCACCATCAACGTGGACGAGGCGCGCGAAGCCGCGGCGATCGCCGTGGCGGCGGGCCACCGGGCCGTGGACGCCCCCGTCTCCGGCGGGGTGGTGGGGGCAGAGGCCGGCACGCTGACGTTTATGGTGGGAGCGCTTCCGGCGGACTTCGAAGCGGTCCGGCCCATCCTGGAAGTGATGGGCCGGCGCGTTGTGCACTGCGGGGGTCACGGCGCCGGCCAGGCAGCGAAGATCTGCAACAACCTGATCCTGGGCGTGTCCATGATCGCCGTGAGTGAGGCCTTTGTGCTTGGCGAGGAGCTGGGGCTGACACACCAGGCGCTCTTCGACGTCGCGTCCGCAGCCTCCGGGCAATGCTGGGCGCTGACTACCAACTGCCCGGTGCCGGGACCGGTCCCCAGCAGCCCGGCCAACCGGGACTACCAGCCGGGCTTCGCCGGGGCGCTGATGGCGAAGGATCTCAAGCTGGCTTTGAACGCCGTGAAAAGCACCGGCGTGGCCGCGCGCATGGGTCCGCTGGCCTCGGAAATCTACGATACATTTGCGGCCGAAGGCGGCGCCGGGAGGGACTTCTCCGGCATCATCACGGACATCAGGGACAAATCTGCGCATCACGCGCAACGAAGCGAAACCACGTAAGGGGTCAGGCATGGCGGAAGAGTACGCAAATATTCTGGTTGATTGCCGCGGACGTGTGGGGCTGGTGACGCTCAACCGGCCTGAGGCGCTGAATGCCCTGAACAAAGCAACCATGGACGAACTCGTGGGCGCGGTAGCGGCCATGGACGCCGATCCGGAAGTGGGTGCCGTGGTGGTGACCGGATCTGCCAAGGCCTTTGCTGCCGGGGCGGACATCAAGGAAATGCAGTCAAAGGGTTACATGGACATGTACGCCGCGGACTGGTTCCGCGGCTGGGAGGACTTCACCCGGCTGCGCATCCCGGTGATTGCGGCGGTCTCCGGCTTTGCCCTGGGCGGCGGCTGCGAACTGGCCATGATGTGCGATTTCATCATCGCGGGAGACAACGCCAAGTTCGGCCAGCCCGAAATCAACCTCGGTGTGCTGCCGGGCATGGGCGGCTCGCAGCGGCTCACCCGGGCCGTGGGCAAGTCCAAGGCGATGGACATGATCCTGACCGGGCGCATGATGGACGCCGCCGAAGCCGAGCGCGCGGGCCTGGTGTCCAGGGTGGTGCCCGCCGCCGAAGTCGTCGAAGAGGCCCTGAAAGCCGCTGAAGTGATCGCCTCCAAATCCAAGCCGGTGGCCATGGTGGCCAAGGAAGCCGTCAACGCCGCCTTCGAGACCGGGCTGGCGCAGGGAGTGCTGTTCGAGCGTCGTGTCTTCCACTCGCTGTTCGCCACCGAGGACCAGAAGGAAGGGATGGCGGCGTTCACTCAGAAGCGGCAGCCGGATTTCAAACACCGTTAGGGGGCGCTGCTGATACCGCGCTGCTCAAGCGGCTCACTGCTTACTGTGCCGAAGTCCTGCGGTGCGCGCGCAACACCGAGTCCCTAATGGTGACGGTGTTCCCGTCGGCATCATGGGCAGGACGCGGGCGGGCCTCGCAGACCAGGATCTCCCACTCCTCGGGGTCGAGGACGGCAGCGATCTCATCGGCGGTGAACAGCAGGCCCGGCGCCGAGGGGCGGCGCACCCCGGTGGCCAGGTCTGACGGATGATGGCCCACGATCAGGAGGGTTCCGCCCGGCGCAACGGAGGCAGCCAGACGGTGATACAGCGGATCCCTCTGCTCCTTGGGCACATGCATGAACTGGGCCGACACCAAGTCAAAGGTTCCGGCCGGGGGAGCCGTTTTGGTGAGGTCCTGATGAGTCCAGGTGATCCGCTGCGCCGCGTCCGGGTCCTCCGCCGCCCGGGAGGAGGCGCGCTCGAGTGCTACGGAGGAGATGTCCACTGCGGTGACCCGCCAGCCCCGGCGTGCCAGCCAGATGGCGTCCGCACCCTCCCCGCTTCCCACATCGAGGGCCGAGCCGGGACGCAGGCCGCTGGCTTCGCTCACCAGCTGCGGATTGGGGTTCCGGCTCCACACGTCCCCGTGCTGGCGGTAGCGCTCATCCCAGAAGGATTCGTCGAACGGTGCGGTCATTTGCGCTGATCTCCTCGTTAGCCGCCGGTATCGGCCCCGCCGGGGTGCCGTCAGGGACGGCCGGGCTGAGCCGTGACATTGCCACGATACGCTGTGGCGGCATCGTCCAGCTCTTTCGCCGGCGTCACGTTCCCTGCCGGACCGGAACAGTGCCGATGCCGGAGGGATCGGCAAGGAACTGAGTGAACGCCAGTTCCGCGGCGCCGATCATCATCAGGTCCGACCCCAGCGCAGCGCGGTGGATTCTGACCGTGGCGGCGGGGCCCTCCATGGCCTGGGACAGGATCAGGGTGTCCAGCGTGGCGGGAGACAGCGCGTGGAGCACCCCCAGGAAACCGTCCAGGATGATGGCATCCGGGTTGAAAATGTTTACGGCGTTGCGCAACGCAATGCCGAGGTAGCCCAGTTGCCGTTCCACTTCCCCGGCCACCTCCGGGCGCCCGGTGTTGCGGAGCGCCTCTTCCAGCTGGGAGGCATCCCCGCCGGCCAGACCGGCGAGTTCAAAGAGGGCCGCCTGCGAAACCTCGGTTTCCAGGCAACCGCTGGCGCCGCAATGACAGGTCCTTCCGGAGGTGCGCACGAAGGTGTGGCCCAGCTCTCCGGCGTAGCCGGAGCTACCGCGCAACAACACGCCGTCCGCAATCACGCCGCCGCCCACGCCGCTGGCGCCCCCGTTGAGATAGACAAGGTTCCGGCCGCCGGCGCCCGCGCCAAAAATCAGTTCCGCCTCCGCGGCCAGGGACGCGTCATTGGCTGCCCGGCAGGAGTAGCCGGTGGCTTCACTGAGCATCCGTGCCACGGGCTCGTCCCGCCATCCCAGATGGGGAGCGAGGCGGACTGTGCCGTCGTCGAGGCTGACCAGGCCCGGTACCGCCACCCCGATTCCGGTGATGCGGTAGGCGGACTCGAGTTCCGAGCGCATGCCCTCAATGACCGCCGCTGCGATATTGACGGCCTCCCGGGCTGTGGGAATCCGCTCTGTGGGGAAGCGGATCTTCTTCCTGACCTTTCCGCCCAGGCTCACCAGGCCGATGGTGACGGCGTCCACTTCGGGGTTGACGGACAAGGCAGCGATGGTTTCGCTGGGGCGCACATTAGGGCTTGGCCGGCCCACCTGCTGCGCATCACCTGCGGGCGCCGTCTCGTACACCAGCCCGAGGGCCACCAGCTGACCGATCAGGGTTCCCACCGTGGAGCGGTTTAGCCCGGTCATTTTGGTCAGCTGCGCGCGGCTGAGCACGCCGTGATGGTGGACCAGGGCGGTGATCAGGGCCAGGTTGTTGCGCCGCGACGGATCCGGCTCGCCGGACGCCGCCGGCTTGGCCTGCTGCCGGCCGGCAGCGGTCTGTCGGGTGGGAGAGGGCATCATCGCGAGGATATCAGTAGCCGAACACGCTCCGCGTCAGGAAGTCATTGCGGAACTTTCCGGCCGGATCCATCCGGTCCGCCAGCGCCGTGAATTCGCTGAAACGCGGGTAAAGGGGAGCGATTGCGGCAGCATCGGCGTCGAACAGCTTTCCCCAATGGGGGCGTGCGGCGAACGGGGCCAGTTCCGCTTCGAGCATGCGGAGGACAGGCTGGACCGCCGGCTGGTCCGGACGCCAGGTGAAGTGCAGGCCGATGCCGTCCCGGCCGTAATTGGGGCTAAGCCAGAGCGTGTCCGCGGCAATGGTGCGGATTTCCCCGATGAGCAGCAGCGGTGTAACTACCGAAGAGAGCCTGCGCAGGGTGCGCAGTGCATCCACGGCGTGTTCGCGGGGGATCAGGTATTCACTTTGCAGCTCGTCGCCCTTGCTCGGGGTGAACTCCATCCGGAAGTGCGCCAGCCGGTCCGACCACGGGCCTGGCATGCCCAGCTGCTGGGTGCAGTTGCTGCCGGAGACTCCGGGCAGCGGATGCCGGGCCTGGGTGGCCGGCACGCCTCCGAAGAATGAATCCATTCCGGCTCCGGCCGGCTCGGCATCCGTGCGGTTCTTGAGCCAGGCGTGGCCGAGGGTGGGGCCGCTCCAGTCGGTGAAAAGGCTCACGCTGTACGCGGAGGATGTCACCTGATCGAAATTCTCAAGCACCTGCTCCCAGCTGAGGTCCTCAAAAACGCTTTGGGCGACGTCAAAAGCTGGTTCGATGTCCAAGGTCACGCGGCTGACGATGCCGAGCGCGCCGAGTCCCACCACCATCCCGTCAAAGTCCGCGTCCCCGCGCCGGGCGGTGAGGATGCTGCCATCGGCCGTAACCAGTTCCAAACCGGCGACGGCGGTGGCCAGGTTTCCGTTCGCGTCCCCGGAGCCGTGAGTGGCTGTCGCCACCGCCCCGGCCACGGAGATGTGGGGCAACGACGCGAGATTGTGCAGCGCGAAGCCGCGGCGCTGCAGCTCCGCGGCGAGAGTGCCGTAGCGGATTCCGCCGGACACCGTTACGGTCATGTCCCCGGTGTCCACGCTGAGCCCTGAATCGAGGCCGTCCAGTACGGCCAGGGTCCCAGTGGTGTCGGCAATGTCGTTGAAGGAATGCCTGGACCCGAGGGCGCGGATCGCGGTGCTGCCCGCCACGAGTTCCTGCAGTTCCCCAAGGGTCCGGGGCCGGGCTATCCGGGAAGCCTGGTAGCTGTAGTTGCCAGCCCAGTTGCGTTCGGTCACAAGCTGATCCGTCACGGTTAATCCTTTAGTTCCGGGCGCCGTCGTCGGCGTCGTTGCAGGTTTTGATGCGGGTTTTGATGCTCTGCACAACATAACATTCAAATGCCTTCGCGGCCAGAGAATCTTCCATACGGGGTTTCCGGCGCTCCCGGCGGCTGCTCGGTTTAGTGGTTGACATCACGAAAATTCATAATATGTTTGTGTACAGAACATTTTCTTTCGAGCAGCCCGGGCGGTCCGATCCGGCACCGCCCTCCACCGACCACCCCGGAGCATTCAATGACGATTCAGCCCACCCGCGAAGACAAGTTCTCCTTCGGCCTCTGGACGGTGGGATGGGAGGCCCAGGACCAGTTCGGCTCCGCCACCCGCCCGCCGCTGGATACGGTCGAAGCCATCAACAGGCTCAGCGACCTCGGCGCCTATGGCATCACGTTCCATGACAACGACCTCTTTCCCTTCGGCTGTTCCGCAGCGGACCGCCAGCGCGAAATCGACCGTCTGACCGGAGCCTTGAAGGCCACCGGGATGATCGTCCCGATGGTCACCACCAACCTCTTCAGCCACCCGGTCTTCAAGGACGGAGGCTTCACCAGCAATGACCGCGGCGTCCGGCGCTTCGCTCTCCGCAAGGTCCTGGACAACATCGACCTTGCCGCGGAACTGGGTGCGGAGACGTTTGTGATGTGGGGCGGGCGCGAGGGCAGCGAATACGACGCCGCCAAGGACATCCGCGGGGCCCTGGAGCGCTACCGTGAAGCGGTGAACCTGCTGGGCGACTACGTCACGGACAAGGGCTATAACATCCGGTTCGCCATTGAGCCCAAGCCCAACGAACCCCGCGGCGACATCCTGCTGCCCACCCTGGGCCACGCCCTGGCGTTCATCGAAACACTCGAACGCCCCGAGCTGGTGGGCATCAACCCCGAAACCGGGCACGAACAGATGGCCGGGCTGAACTTCACCCACGGCATCGCCCAGGCGCTCTACCAGGGCAAGCTCTTCCACATCGACCTCAACGGCCAGCGGAGCATCAAGTTCGACCAGGACCTGGTGTTCGGCCACGGCGACCTGCAGAACGCGTTCTCCCTGGTGGACCTGCTCGAGAACGGCGGCCCCGACGGGGGACCGGCCTACCACGGCCCGCGCCACTTCGACTACAAGCCCAGCCGGACCGAGGACATCGACGGTGTGTGGGATTCCGCGGCCGCGAACATGCAGACCTACCTGCTGCTCAAGGAACGCGCCAAGGCGTTCCGCGCCGACCCCGAGGTCCAGGCCGCGCTGCAGGCTTCGCGCGTGGCCGAAATCAACGAACCCACGCTCAACCCGGGCGAAGGCTACGAGCAGCTGCGCGCCGACCGTGCTTCCTATGAGGACTTCGACGCCGACGCCTACTTCGGTGGCAAGGGCTTCGGGTTTGTGAAGCTGCAGCAGCTCTTCATCGAGCACCTGCTCGGCGCCCGCTGATCCCGTGACGGCTGCTCCCATGACCCTCGTTGCCGGCGTCGACTCCTCCACCCAAAGCTGCAAGGTGGTGGTCCTCGACGCCGCCAGCGGCACCCTGGTCCGCGAGGGCCGCGCGGCCCATCCGGACGGCACGGAAGTGCACCCGGAGCACTGGTGGCGGGCTCTGGCCGAGGCGTTCGACAGCGCCGGCGGGCTGGCGGACGTCAGCGCGCTCTCCGTGGGGGGCCAGCAGCACGGCATGGTGCTGCTGGATGCCGCCGGTGAAGTGGTGCGGCCGGCGCTGCTGTGGAACGACACCCGCTCGGCGGGGGCCGCGGCCGCGTTGACAGGGGAAGTGGGGGCGGAGGACTTCGCCCGGCGGACCGGGCTGGTGCCGGTGGCCTCGTTCACCATCACCAAGGTCCGCTGGGTCCGGGACCACGAACCCGAGCTGGCCGCCCGGGTGGCGGCCGTTGCGCTGCCCCATGACTGGCTGAACTGGCGGCTCCGCGGTTACGGCCCTGCCGGGTCCAGCCCCCTGGGGCCGGATCTGGACCAGCTGACCACGGACCGCTCCGATGCCAGCGGAACAGGCTATTGGTCCCCCTCGGCCGGCGAGTACGATCTTGAGCTGTTCAAGGTCGCTTTCGGCCGGGACGCCCGCGAGGCCACCGGGGATGCCGGGCCGGGCGAACCAGGAAGCGTGATTCTGCCCCGGGTTCTCGGCCCCCGCGACGCCGCAGGAGCGATCCACCCCGGCTGCTTCGGGCACCCGGCCGGCTTACCAGGGTTTGCCGGATCCGGCTCTGCCGGAACCGGGTCCCGGATCCTGCTCGGCGCCGGTGCCGGCGATAACGCGGCCGCCGCCCTGGGGCTGGGGGCACAGCCCGGGGACGTGGTGGTCTCCGTGGGCACCAGCGGCACCGTGTTTTCGGTGGCATCGCGGGCCGTCACAGATCCCAGCGGAACCGTGGCAGGCTTCGCGGACGCGAGCGGAAAGTACCTCCCCATTGCCGTCACGCTCAATGCCGCGCGGGTGCTCAGCTCGGTGGCCGGCATCCTGGGCGTGGACTTCGACGAACTCTCACGCCTGGCCCTTGACGCCGAACCCGGGGCCGGCGGCGTGGTGCTGGTGCCGTACTTCGAAGGTGAGCGCACACCCAACCTGCCGCACGCCAAGGCCAGCTTCCACGGCCTCAGCATCGCCTCCAGCACCCGGAGCAACCTTGCCCGTGCCGCCATCGAGGGCATGCTGTGTGGACTGTCCGGCGGGCTCGATGCCCTGCGGGCCCAAGGCGGCCCGGCAACGCGCCTTCTCCTGATCGGCGGCGCGGTGCAGAACCCCGCGGTGCAGCACGTCGCGGCCCAGGTCTTCGATCTTCCCGTGGAAATCCCGCGCCCGGGGGAGTACGTGGCACGCGGGGCAGCGGTCCAGGCGGCCTGGGCACTCTCCGGAGACCGCCCGCGCTGGCACGTTGCGGTGGATGCCTCGCCTGAGCCGGACTTCAGGCCCTTCATCATCGGGAACTACAAGAAGGCAAGCCGCAACGTTGACGCAGGCACTTAGGCGACCCGTCTGACTGAATGGGCCAGCTGAATGAATCCGCCGGCGGCGTGGTGGAATGAAGTCACCACACTGTCGGCGGATTCCGGAGGAACCATGCGCGCCACGCCCTCGCCGGGAAGAGTCGGGGATGTCCGGAGACAGAACCTCGCCCTGATCCTGACAGGCCTCCTGAGCAACGGGCAGGCCACCCGCGCCCAACTGGCGGCCGAAAGCGGCCTCACCAAGGCGTCCGTCTCCAGCCTCGTGGCTGATCTGATCGATGCCGGCCTGGTGCAGGAATCGAGTGTCACGCGGGACGGCGAACGGGGCCGGCCGGGTACCGGGATCATACTCAACCCGGCCCGGGGAGCGCTCGGCGCCGAAATCAACGTGGACTACCTCGCCGTCGGCGTCCTGGACTTCACCGGCCAATTAAGGTTCCATGAAACGCTGGAACGCCACAACCGGGCAAGCAGGCCCGGGGAGGTATTCACGCTGTTGGTGACCATGGCGCGTCGCGCGGCAGACGCGGCCCAAGCTGCCGGAATCGAGTTGCTCGGCGGCGGACTGACGGTGCCCGGGCTGGTGGATACGGAGCGGGACGTCCTGATCAACGCTCCTAACCTGGGCTGGGCCGGCGTCGGGCTCTCCGCAGAACTGCAGAAACTCCTGCCCGGTTCGCGCTTCGGAGTGACGCTCTCCAACGAGGCAAACAGCGCCGCGCTCGCGGAACTCTGGTTCGGCCACGGCGCGATGTTTCATGGTGCAAGGTTCAAGGACTACCTCTACCTGTCCGGTGAAGTCGGCGTTGGCGGTGGCCTGGTGATCGGCTCCGAACTGTTTGCCGGCCCTCACGGCCACGCCGGCGAAATCGGCCACATGGTGGTTCATCCGGATGGTCCCCGCTGCACCTGCGGGGGCCATGGCTGCCTGGAGAAATTCGCCGGGCAGCATGCCATCTTTTTGGCGGCCGGCATCGGCGGTGAGTCAACCGTTGCCCAGACCGCGCACCTGCTCCGTTCCTTGGCCGAGGGGAACGTCCGGGCCACCGCGGCGGTAGAGCAGGCCGGGCACTACCTCGGTGTGGCGGTTGCCTCGGCAGCACGGCTGACAAATGTGCCGGCCGTGGTTCTCGGCGGCCACTTCGCGGTCCTGGAGCCCTGGCTTGGTCCCGCGTTACGCCGGAGCCTGGCCAACTACGCCCCGGGCCTCATCCCGGATGGAAATATCGCCTTTTCGCGACTGAGGGAGCCGGCGGCGCTCATGGGCGCCGCCGGCTCCTCAGTCAGGAACGTGCTTGGCCGGTCCTACGAGCTGATTTCCTGAACCGCCAGGCAACCCAACTCCACCGCGTCCGGCCGGGCCGCTGTGCTGTGGATGGGTACGGCAGCGCCGCTGCGTGCGGATTCGAGGACGGATTCCATGACCTCAAGCACGTGGTACGCCAGCAAACCGCCGGCCCGGGGTTCGGATCCGGCCGGTGTTGCTGCCAGGTCCGCGATGCCGAACCCGCGTCCGGAGTCGACGTAGCCGGCCGAAACCGGGAGGGTCTCCCAGGAGTCGGCGCCCAGCCCAAACAACTGGACGTTGCCGTCGAAGTGGTTGGGGTCGGGTACCACAAGGGAGCCGTTTTCACCATGGATCTCGATGTTGGGGGACTTGGACTGTACGGCGTCGAAGCTCATAAAGAGCGTGGACAGGGCGCCGGATGCATGGACCAGGACTCCGGTGACGTGGGAGTCGATGTCCACGGGCACCAGCTGGCCCTTGCGGGGGCCCGAACCGATGGTCCGCTGGTTGCGGGTGTGGCTCGCGGCGCCCATCACTGAAACCACCGGACCCAGCAGGGTCACCAGGGCGCTGACGTAGTACGGGCCCATGTCCAGCAGGGGTCCGCCGCCGGGCTGGTAGTAGAAGTCGGGGTTCGGATGCCACCGTTCGTGGCCGGGCGTCACCATCGTGGCGGTTGCCGAGATGGGCTTGCCGATCAGGCCGTCGTCGATTGCCTTGCGGGCCGTCTGGATTCCCGTGCCCAGCACGGTGTCCGGAGCGCAGCCGACCGTGACTCCCGCCGCACGAGCGGCGTCCAACACCTGGCGCGCTTCCCCGGTAGTCGCTGCCAGCGGCTTCTCCCCGTAGACGCTCTTGCCGGCAGCTATGGCCCGGAGGGCCACCTCGGCGTGTGCGGCGGGGATGGTCAGGTTCAGGACTAGGTCGACGTCGTCGGCGGCCAGCAGCTCGTCGACGGACACCGCGCGGACGCCGTCGTAGCCCTCGGCGACCGCACGTGCCCGGGCCGGATCCAGGTCCGCCACGGCGACGAGGTGGATCTGATCGAGCCTGCGGAAGTTGGCAAGATACTGCGCAATGATCGCGCCACAACCGATGATTCCTACCCTTAGCGGCTTGCCCACAGCAGTCCCCTTTCAATGATGGTGCGAACGTTGCTGTCCTGCAGAATTTCCACGCGGTGCCCCGGCGTGCAGACGAAGACCTTGCCTTTGCCCCACAGCCGCGTCCAAATGGCCGGGGATGTCACCTCGCGATGCCACGGATCCCACTCGCGAACCTTCTGAGTGGTGGTGGCCAGGACATCGATGTAATCATCGGAAAGCACCCAGTACTGTTCGGTGACCAGGTCAAAATCGCCAATGCCCCGGGTGATGGGATGCTCCGCGGCGTGCGGGAGCATGTTCACTGTGTACGGCACATAGTTGTCCGACTGCTCTCCGATCAGCTCGTCCGGGTGCTTGCCCGGGTGGCACGCAAACTGGCCGCCGATCAGGTGCAGGTAGTCCGAGTTGTTCCGGTAGGAGTCCGCGATGCCACCGTGCCAGCCAGCCAGCCCGGTGCCGTTTTCGACGGCGGAGCGCAGCCCCGCGAACTCGTCCTTCTCTATGGTGGTCATGGTCATGCACTGCATGATCAGATCAACGCCAGCCATGTAGGCGGCGTCGGCATAAACCTTGGGGGATTCCTCAATGCGGACCTCGTAGCCGTTGTCCCTGAGGAAAGGGATGAAGAGTTCGGTGGATTCGAAGGGCTGATGGCCGTCCCAGCCACCACGGACCACCAGGGCCGTCTTTTTGTCTGTCATGAAGGGTTTCCTTTGTTCGGTTCCGGCCACGGGGGTTGCGGCCGCGGGCCCGGTAATGGTGCCTAGTGGCTGGAAAATGCTGAATCGAAGGCCGCAGCGGGCGGCGCAATGGCCGCCAACTGCCGCACCATGGCGAGCGCCTGGGGTGCGCCGGTGAGCCGATCCATGCCGGCATCCTCCCATTCGATGCTGGTGGGCCCTGTGTAGCCGATCGCGTTAAGCGTGCGGAAGATGGGCTCCCACTGCACGTCCCCGTGCCCGGCGGTCACGAAGTCCCAGCCGCGGCGCGGATCCGCCCACGGCAGGTGCGAGCCCAGCCTGCCGTTCCGCCCGTTGAGCTGCCTGACGGACTCCTTGACATGGACGTGGAAGATCTTGTCCGCGAAGTCCTGAAGGAACATCACAGGGTCCAGGTCCTGCCAGATGAAGTGCGAGGGATCGAAGTTCAGGCCGAAGTTCTCCCGGTGCCCGATCGCCTCGAGGGCGCGTTTGGCCGTCCAATAGTCGTAGGCAATTTCGGAGGGATGGACCTCGAGGGCGAACCGGACCCCGGCCTCGTCGAACACGTCGAGGATGGGGTTCCAGCGGTCCGCAAAGTCCTGGTATCCGCGTTCGATCATGGACTCAGGGGCCGGGGGGAACATGGCGACGGCCTTCCAGATGGAGGACCCGGTGAAGCCCGTAACCGTCTTGACGCCGAGCCTGGCCGCAGCCCGCGCGGTGTCCTTCATGGACTCCGCGGCCCGTTGCCGCACGCCTTCAGCATCGCCGTTTCCCCAGACATCGTCTGAGAGGATGCCGCGGTGCCGTTCGTCGATCGGATCGTCGCAGACCGCCTGCCCGGTGAGGTGGTTGGCGATGGCGAAGACCTGAAGCTTGTGCTTCTCAAGGATGTCCAGCCGGCCCTTCAGGTAGCGGTCATCCTCAACGGCCCGGCGGGGGTCCAGATGGTCCCCCCAGCACGCTATTTCCAGGCCGTCGAAGCCCCATTCGCCAGCCAGGCGCGCCACCTCCTCGAAAGGCAGGTCCGCCCACTGGCCGGTGAAGAGTGTGATGGGTCGTGTCATGGTTTTCCTCTCAGACTTTCTGCCAGCGACTGTCCGCTTCGGCGCTGGCCTCGACGGCGGCAAGCACCTTTTGCACCTGCAGGGCGTCGGCGAAGGAGGGCGAAGGGCGCCGGTTGCCAGCAATCGCGGCCACCAGGTCAACCACCTGGTGGGTGAAGAGGTGCTCGTAGCCGAGTCCGTGCCCGGTGGGCCACCAGTTCCCGGCATAGGGGTGTTCCGGTTCGGTGACGAAGATCCTGCGGAAGCCGGCGTCGGGCTCGTCCGCAGCGTCGTAGAAGGACAACGAGTTCATGTCCTCAAAATCGAAGGCCAGCGATCCCTTGGTTCCGTTGAGCTCCAGGCGCATGGCGTTCTTGCGGCCCAGCGCGAACCGGGTGGCCTCGAAGACACCTATCGGCCCGCCGCCGGAGGAACCGCCGTTGGAACCGTTCGCTTCAAACCGGGCGCTGAAGATGGCGGCGTCGTCCACCGTGACCGGACCGCGCTGGACGTCCCCGCCGGTGGCACCGTGGCCGCCGAGTCCCACGAAGTCGCCGCCCACGGGGCGTTCCTTGACGAAGGTCTCCAGGAGCGCGGAGACGCCGGTGATGTTCAGGCCGGTGATCCACTGGGCGGCGTCAATGCTGTGGGCGCCGATGTCACCGAGCGAGCCGGAGCCGGATTTTGACTTGTCCAGCCGCCACGTCAGGGGCGCGTTGGCGTCGCTGAGCCAGTCCTGCAGGTATTGCGCCCGGACGTGGCGGATCGTCCCGAGCCGGCCGTCTTCGACCATCCGTTTGGCGAGCGCCAGTGCGGGGGTGCGGCGATAGCTGAAGCCGCACATGGAGTACACGCCCCGGGCGGCGGCCGCATCCGCTGCCGCCGTCATCCGCTCGGCTTCTTCCACCGAGTTGGCCAGGGGCTTCTCGCACAGCACGTGCTTCCCCGCTTCGAGGGCGGCGATGGCGATTTCGGCGTGGGTGTCGCCGGGCGTGCAGATGTCGACGAGGTCGATGTCCTCGCGTTCGATCAGCCGGCGCCAGTCGGTTTCCACGGAGTCCCAGCCGAGCTTGGCCGCGGCCGCCGTGACGGCGGCCTGGTTCCTTCCGGCGAGGGCCGTGAGCCGGGGTTCGAGCGGGAGATCGAAGAAGCGGGGCGCGGTCCGCCAGGCCTGCGAGTGCGCGGCGCCCATAAAGGCGTAGCCCACCATGCCCACCCGCAGGGGAGTTGTGTGTTCCATGTGGTGTCCTCTCAGGTCTATTTGCTGAAGCCGGCGGTCAGTCCGCTGAGCAGCTGGCGGCGGGCCACTACGTAGAGCACCAGCAGGGGCAGGGTTGCCAGCACCACCGATGCCAGCACGGCCGGGATGTTGACGCTGAACTCACCTTGGAACGTCCAGAGGGACAGCGGCAGCACCCTGGTGGCGGGGCTCTGGGTCAGGATCAGCGGGAACAGGAAGCCGTTCCAGATCCCCAACGCGTTGTAGATGCCCACGGTGACGACGGCGGGCCGGGTCATGGGCAGCGCCAGGCGCCACATCATGGCCCAGTCGGAGCAGCCGTCCAGCCGCATCGATTCGAAAAGCTCGTTGGGGACGTCCCTCATGAAGTTGGACAGAATCAGGACCGAGATCGGGATGGAGAATGCGATCGACGGGAGGATGAGGGCCAGGAGCGTGTCGTAAAGGTGCGCCCGGGTGATCATCCAGTAGATCGGGATGATGGTCGCGTGCAGGGGGATGGCAAGGCCCAGGAGGAAGAGGTTGTTGGTCCAGCTGAGGAACCGGCTCTTGCCCCGCACGATTGCGTACGCGGCCATAAAGGACACAACGAGGGCCGGGATAACCGAACCGAGGGTCACCACCACGCTGTTGGCAAAGTAGCGGACGAAGTCGTTTTCCAGCACCAGCGCGTAGTTGTCCAGCGTGGGTTCGGTGGGCGGCAGCATGGGGTTGGAGGTGAAGAACCCCGCCTGGTTCTTCAGGCTGGTGATCACCACATAGTAGATGGGCAGGATGATCACGGCGAGCCAGAGCCAGCCGCCCAGGCCGCCGAGGATATTCGGCCGGCGGCGGCCCAGGGCTTTGGCGCCCTGCGGGGCAGCCGCCGCCCGGCGGGCTTGCTTCACCGGCGGGACCGGGAGCTGTGTTGTGGAGGCCATCAGGCTCCTTCCAATTGGCTGGCGTTCCGGTTCTTGCCGCCCAGGCGCTGCAGGAGCAGGGCCAGGCCGAGGCCGATCACGATGAGGATGACACCCAGGGCGCTGGCGGCCCCCATGTCGTTGGCCTTGAAACCGGTCAGGTACATGTGCAGGGGCAGCAGGCGCGTGCTGTAGCCGGGCCCGCCGCCGGTGAGGACGAAGACCAGGTCGAAGTAGGCGAGGCTGCCCACCACCATGAGGGTGGAGGACGTGATGATGGTGTACTTCAGCTGCGGCATGGTGATGTGCCAGAACTGCCGGAACCTGCCCGCGCCATCGATCTCCGCCGCTTCATAGAGGGAGGTGGGAATCTGGCGTACTCCGCCTTGGTAGATCAGCGTGTGGAAGGGCACGAACTGCCAGGCGATGACGAACACCACCACGAACAGGACGAGGTCCGAGTTACCCAGCCAGTCCTGCGTTAGGAAGGGTAGCTGGAGGCCGGGGCCCAGGCCGAAGTTTGGGTCCAGCAGGGCCTTGTACGCGATTGCCACGGCTGCGGAGGACAGCAGGAGCGGGAGGAAGTACAGGACGGCGAGGGCGGCGCGGTATTTCTGGGCGCCGGCGGTGAAAACGCCGAGGAGCAAGCTGATGGGTGCTTGGACGATAAAGGAGAAAAACATGATCTTTGCGGTGACCAGGAGGGCGTTTCCGGTGACGGGGTCGCTTAGGACCGTAACCCAGCTGCTCAGCCCGTCGAGCCGGATCTCCCTGAGGCCATCCCAGCTGGTGAAGCTGAGGAAGAGCACCCCGGCCAGGGGGATGACGGCGAAGAGCATAAAGAAGACGAGGGCTGGCGCGGCCAGCCACCCCGAGGGGCCCGCGTCGCGGACCCCCCGGCGAGTGGAACTGGTGGTGGTCACGTTGCTTACTTTCCGATCGTGGCGTTCATCGTCGTGACGAACTGCTCCGGGGTGATCTTCTTCAGGAAGATCTGGTCCAGATTGGACAGCATGGCATCGCCCTGGGCCGGGCTAAGGGCCTGGTCCCACGAGAGCGTGAAGCTCGGGGCGTTCTTGGCCATGCCGTAGACGTAGGTCAGGAAGTCCTTGTCCGGTGACGCTGCCAGCTTGCTGTCGATGCCGTTGATCACCGGAACGGCGCCGGAAGCGATCAGGGCCTGGGTGTCGGCCTCGGTGAACATCCCGCTCTTGACGTATTCAAGGGCGGCCTTCTTCTGGCTGTCGGTCGCCTTCGAGGAGATGGACCAGAAGTTTGAGGGGTTGCCCACAACATTCGCGGGGTCGCCCTTGCCGCCGGAGACCGTGGGGAACGTGGTGTATCCGAGCTTGCCGTTCTTGACGAAGTCCGCAGCGTCCTTCTTCATGCCCTGGTAGATCCAGCCGCCCTGCAGGACCATGGCGGCCTTGCCGGTGTAGAGGAGTGCCTGGTCCGCGTTGCTGTCCGCCGCTACGGAGGAGAAGCCGTTGATGAAGCCGCCGGCGTCCACCAGCTGCTGAATTTTAGTCAGGGCGTCGGCCACGGCCGGATCCGACCATGCGTTGGGCTTGTTCGCGGCAATGTTCGCGAACGTTTCCGGTCCGCCGATGCGTTCCACGAGATATTCGAGCCACATCAGGTCGGGCCACTTGGATTGGCCACCGAGGGAAAAGGGCGCCACGCCCGCTGCCTTGAACTTGGGCACCAGTGCCATCAACTCGTCCCATGTCTTGGGTGGCTGCGCTCCGATCTTGGCGAACACGTCCTTGTTGAAGTAGAGCACCACAGGCTGCACGTTGTTGTTGGGCAGCGCATAGGTCTTGCCGTTGATCTCACCGTTCTTCAGGACTGCGGGCAGGTAGCGGCTTGTCACGTCGGGATTTTGTTTGACGAAGTCCGTGAGGTCCGCAACCTGTCCGGCGTCCACATAGGACTTCAGCACCCCACCGCCCCATCCATAGATGAAGGTGGGGCCCTGGCCGGCGCCGACGGCGGTACGGACCTTCGTCTTGTAAGCGTCGTTGGCGAAGAAATCGAGTTTGATGGACTCATCAGGGTGTGCCGAGTTCCACGCATCCACCGACTTCTGGAGCACGGGCTGGTTTCCGCCCGTAAGACCCCACATGCTGGCTGAATCGCCGCTTGTTCCCGACCCTGCCGGGCCGCTGGATCCGCAGGCCGCGAGACTGATTGACAGCGCGGCCGCTGAGACTGCCATCGCGGCAGAGCGCAATTTACGATTTACCATTTGCATTCCATTCGGTCCTCCGGGCTCGACGCTGACTACCCGGCTATGCGTTCGGGAGTCCGGCCTTCGGGAGAGAGAGGCTGCACTGCCGCTGGATAAAGGTTTTTAGGTTGATCCGGATCGAAATATTTCGGTACTTATCGCAACCCGTTGACTCAATTTAGCTGTGATGAAAAACACCGTCAATACATTTTCCCAATAAAGTTCAACTCTTTTACGAAATGAAGGTTGACCTCTAGGAACCGAGCCCTCAGACTTGTTCTACCGAAATGTTTCGAAAGTTTTGAGGTAACCATGACCGTTGTTGACCGTCCGTTGAAGCCGACGCTGGCCGCAGTGGCCCGCGAGGCCGGGGTGTCCGCGCCGACGGTCTCCAAAGTGCTGAACGGCCGCGAGGACGTCGCGGCCGGCACCCGCGCGAGGGTTCTGGAGGCGCTGGAGCACACGGGCTACAAGTCGCCGCTGCAGCGCAAGAACGCGGCCGGCCGCACCACCGTGGTTGAGGTGGTCCTTGACGCGCTGCAGTCCGCTTACGTGGTGGAGGTGCTCAGCGGGGTGCTGGAGTATGCGGCCGTAGCGGACGTGGAGATCCTGCTGAACGTCACCGGACTCCAGCAGGCCTCCGTGCTAAGCCCGGAGCGCCGGGCCCAGCGAATGGTCGATGAGGGGCGCGGCGGGATGATTGTGGTGACCTCGGCATTCGGGTCGGCACAGCTGGATGCCTTCCATCGCCGCCAGATTCCCGTGGTGGTGATCGATCCCCTCAACCCGCCCCCGGGTGATGTGGTCAGCGTCGGAGCAAGCAACTGGGCCGGAGGCAAGGCCGCCACCGCACATCTGCTCGATCTGGGCCACCGCAGAATCGCCTACCTGGGCGGGCCTGAGGCTGCCGAGTGCAATCAGGCCCGGTTGCATGGCTACATGGCGGCTCTCATGGCGAAGGGGGTCCCTGTGGATGAGGAGTTGATCCTCCAGGGAAGGTTCCGCACGGAGAGTGGTGTTGAGGGCCTGAGAGCCCTGATGCGGCTCGGACGGATGCCCACGGCCATCTTTGCCGCCAGCGACAGCATCGCCCTGGGTGTGCTCGCGGAGTCGCGCAGGCAGGGCATCCGGATTCCCGAGGACCTGAGCCTGGTGGGCTTCGATGGCACGTACCAGGCCGAGGAGTCCGTGCCCGCGCTCACGTCCGTGGCCCAGCCCCTGCACGAGATGGGCCGGGCGGCGCTCCGGTTCGTGCTGCGCCAGCTGCATGGGGATGAACTGGATTCCCGCAGGGTGGAGTTGGCCACGCATCTTGTGGTCCGTGAATCCACCGCACCTCCTGCCGCCCAGGCCGTGTAGCCTGTTCGTCCCGTCCGGCCGAGCCAGGAGCCACCCCGCAGGCAGGGGTTTACCGGCAGGTGCCGCTCAGCCGCTGAAGTCTCCGGCGTTTCGGCGGAAAGTCCCCAGGATCCGGATCAGCTCATCCACATCCAGATCGGAGAAGCCCGACTGGCCGAACACCTCGGTGTTCAGTGCCGCCGTCGCACTCTTGGCGAGGGTCCGCCCCTCCGGGGTGAGCTCGATCAATGTGGTGCGTCCGTCCGTCGGGTGCGGCGAGCGGAGCACCAGGCCGGCGTCCTGGAGGCGGTCGACGGCGTTGGTCACCGAGGTGGGGTGGACCTGCAGGAGCGCGCTCGCCTTGTTCATGGGCAGCGCGCCGCTTCGGGCGAAACTCAGCAACGCAAGCAGCTCGTACCGCGCGAAGGTCAGGCCGAAGGGCTTGAGGACGGTTTCGATCCGGGCCAGGAGGATCTGCTGGGTCCGCATTATGGCCGTGATGGCCGCCATGGGCGCGGCGACGTCCCCCCATCCATGGCGCTCCCAGTTCCGCTGGGCGTCGGCAATGGGGTCGCGCGGGAGCGGGGTTGCCATGGCACCTCCTGAGATGTGGGTTGTTTCAGCCTAACTTTTCAGGCCGGGGAAGTCCGATTCGGAGTATTCGGTGCCAAGGCCCTCGGGAAGGACGCCGCCGCCGTGGCGCAGTTCCTCGCTGTGCCGCAGCTCCACGCGCCGGATCTTGCCGGAGATCGTCTTGGGCAGTTCGGCGAACTCCAGCCGGCGGATGCGCTTGAAGGGTGCCAGGTGGTCTCGGCAGTACCGCAGGATGTCCTCGGCCAGTTCGGGGCCGGGCTGGTGCCCGGCGGCCAGGACCACAAACGCCTTCGGCACCGAAAGCTTGAGCGGATCGGGGGAGGGGACGACGGCGGCCTCCGCCACCGCCGGATGCTCGATCAGGACGCTTTCGAGCTCGAACGGGGAAAGCCGGTAATCCGAGGATTTGAAGACGTCATCGCCTCGGCCCACATAGGTGATGATGCCCCGCTCGTCCCGGCTGGCCATGTCTCCCGTGTGGTAGTAGCCGTCGCGGAAGGCGTCCGCGGTTTTTTCGGGGTCGTCGTGATAAGCCTTCATCAGCCCGACGGGCCGGGGGTCCAGGCGGAGGCAAAGCTCGCCGTCGTCGGACTCCTCGCCTGTGGCCGGATCAACCAGCACAACGTCGTAGCCCGGAAGCGGGCGTCCCATGGCGCCGATTTTGATCGGCTGTCCCGGCGTGTTGGCGATCTGCACCGTGGTTTCCGTCTGGCCGAAGCCGTCGCGGATGGTCTGGCCCCATGCACGCTGCACCTGGTCGATCACCTCGGCGTTGAGGGGCTCGCCGGCGGAGACCACCTTGGTGGGCGGGTTCTTCAAGACCGTGAGATCGGCCTGGATGAGCATGCGCCACACTGTGGGCGGGGCGCAGAAGCTGGTGACTTTTTCGCGGTCCATCTGCTCCATCAGGGCCTTGGCGTCGAAACGGTCGTAGTTGTAGATGAACACGCAGGCTTCGGCGATCCACGGCGTGAACACGTTGGACCACGCGTGCTTCGCCCAGCCGGGAGAGGCCACGTTGAGGTGCACATCGCCGGGCCCCATGCCGATCCAGAACATCGTGGAGAGGTGTCCCACCGGGTAGGAGGTGTGCGTGTGTTCCACCAGCTTGGCCTTGGAGGTGGTGCCCGAGGTGAAGTACAGCAGGAGCGTCTCGTCGGCCTGCGTCGGTGCGTCCGGCGTGAACTCCCTCGGGGCTGTCGCCGCGTCCGCATACTGGACCGCGCCCGGCGTTTGTTCCCTGGCGGCCGGTTCCGGGGAGGCCGGTTCTGCGAGGGCCGGTTCGGTGACCGAAGCGCCGTCGCCGATTTCGATGAGCCGGTAGTTTCCCGGAACATCGGCAAACTTGCCGATGTTGTCCCGGCCGACGGCGGCCCAGGCCGCCCCGCCGCGCTCCACCCGGTCCCTCAGGTCCGCGGGGCCCATGAGGGTGGTGGTGGGAATGATGACGATGCCCAGCTTGATGCCGGCGAGCATGAGTTCCCAGAGCTCCACCTGGTTGCCCAGCATGATGATCATCCGGTCCCCACGGCGCACGCCCTGGCCGCGCAGCCAGTTGGCCACCCGGTTGGAACGTCCGGCGAGGTCGGCGAAGCTCCGCCGGGCGGTGCGGCCGTCCTGCTCCACGATGACCAGCGCGGGGTTGCCTCCCTTGTCCGGGTCCGCGGCGATCTGGTCGAACCAGTCGAGGGCGAAATTGAACTCGGTGAAACGCGGCCACTGGAATTCGCTGCGCGCCTGCTCGTAGTCCTCGCGGAGGGCCAACAGCCTGTCGCGCGCTGCCCGGAAGTCGTCGGTGACTGTCATGGGGGCACCTTTCATCTAGTGATCCACATCACTGTGCAATATACTAGGACATCCAAGGGTTTGGAAGAGCGAAGGGACGCGTGCCGGTGCAGCCGAAACGATTTGACAGCGGGGAAACCGCCACAGCCCAGGAGCAGCCGCCGTTTCCTGACGCGGACCTGATGTACATCGTGGATTTGTTGCCCCCGGCGGAGAGGTCCCGCTACCTGGAGGTCCGCGAGTTCCTTCAGTCCCGGGTCAGGGCTGCTTCCATTGACTACTGGAACCGGGAGGAGTTTCCCTTCGGGCTGCTGGCGGAAATGGGCAAGTACGGACTTGGCGGCCTGCAGACTGACGGCACATCGAAGCTCTTCAAAGGCCTGATGTATGTGGAGGTAGCCCGCGCGGACGTGTCCTTGTCCGCGCTCGTCGGCATCCACAATGAGCTGATTGTGGGCATGATCGACGAGTTGGGATCCGAGGACCAGAAGCGCAGGTGGCTTCCGGGCCTGACCTCCTTCACCCAATTGGGAGCCTTTGCGTTGACCGAGCCGGAACACGGCTCCGACATTGCCGGCGGCCTTGAAACCACGGCCCGGCTGGATAGGGGCGAATGGATTATCAACGGCGCCAAGCGCTGGATCGGCGCCGGCACCATTGCGGACTTCGCCCTCGTCTGGGCCAGGGACGTGACCGACCAGCAGATCAAGGGCTTCATCGTGGAAACGGACCGGCCCGGCTACACTGCCACGAAGATCGCCAACAAGATCGGGCTGCGGATCATGCAGAACGCGGACATCGAACTGGCGAACGTGCGTATCCCGGAGGCCAACCTGCTGCCCGGCGCCACCAGCTTCTCCAAGGCCAATGAGCTCCTGCGTGACTCACGCGCGTGGGTTGGCTGGCAGGGTGCCGGAATCCAGCTGGCGGCGTTCGACGTCGCCCGTTCGTATTCCCTGGCGCGCAAGCAGTTCGGGAAGAAGCTGGCCAGCTTCCAGCTCATCCAGCAGCAGCTCGCCGAAATTCTGGGCAATGCCAGCGCTTCACTGGCCCTGATGGCCCAGCTGGCCCGGATCCAGCAGGACGGCAAGCTGGAGATGGTGCAGGCGGCCATGGCCAAGTCCACCACCACCCGGCTGGCGCGTGCCTCGGTGGCGATGGGGCGATCGCTGATGGGTGGCAACGGCATCAGCAGCGACTACGAGATGGGCAAGCTCTTCGGGGACGCGGAAATCCTGTACACCTACGAGGGCAGCTATGAGATCAACTCGATGATCGTGGCGCGGGCGGTCACCGGGAAATCAGCCTTCGTGTAAGGCCTCCGGCGTAGTTGGGCTGCATCGCCTGCGGAATCTCCGGGGCCTCAATGCAGGATGCGCTGGAACAGAAGGTGGTCCTGCCAGGAGCCGGCGATATTGAGGTACGAAGGTGCCAGCCCTATCACGTCGAACCCGGCCCGGGCGAGCACCTTCCGCGATCCCGCGTTATGCCTGAGGGTCGCGGCCTGAAGCCGGTGCAGTCCGAGCTCGGTTGTGGCGGTCTTGATGGCAAAGCGCACCGCTGCGGAGGCGATTCCCCGCCCGTTCATCTCCTTGTCGATCCAGTACCCCAGATGGGCGCTGAGGAACGGCCCGCGCACGATTCCGGTGAGGGTGATGGTTCCGATGACGCGTTGGCCAGTCAGGAGCACCCAGGGAATTTCGGAGCCCGCCTTGTGCAGGGCCAGCCTGGCCGCGATGTTCCCCTGCTGGCCCTCGGTCGTGAAGAACGCTTCGGGCCTCTCGGGTTCCCACGGCGCGAGGTGCTCCCGGTTCAGCCTGTGGGCGGTCGTCAGCGGCTCCGCATCCGAGGGCTGAAGCACCCTCGCCTGGACTTCGCCGATCACTGTGGTGGTCTGTGGGCTCATTACGCGACTCTAACTCCGGACAGGTCCTAAGTCCCTTTCGCCCCATGCCGCCTGGGGCCACACTTGGGCCATGGGCGTCGTCACGCACGCCGTCAACCAGCCCGGAAAGAGGAGCCATGAGGATCGAATCCTGGATATTCGGAGGCCTGTCCATGTTCTTTGTCCCCATCGGTGTGGTGTACGGGTTTCTCACCCATTGGATCGAGCCCGTGGGGTTCCTTGCCTTGTGGCTGGTGGGCGGCCTCGCCGGGATGATTGGGCTCTACCTCGGCTACACGGGGCGCCGGGTGGGGATGCGCCCCGAGGACCGGCACGATGCCGAGATCCACGAGGGTGCCGGCGAGCAGGGCCAGTTCAGCCCGTGGAGCTGGTGGCCGGTGGCCCTTGGCCTGTCCGCAGCAGGAGGGTTCCTTGGCCTGGCCGTCGGATTCTGGATCCTCTTCATCAGCGCCGGCTTCGCCCTGGTGGCGCTGCTTGGCTGGGTTTTCGAATACAGCCGCGGGGACCACGCACACTAAGGGATGCCAAGAGGGCCTGAGCATGCAGATCATGGTCCTGATCGTCCGGAACTCCTTCCCGCCACCACAACAGCGGCCCCAAGGCGATCCATCACCCCGTGGTCGGCGATATCCAGCTGGCCTTCGAGGCGATGGACCTCCCCGCGGACCCGGGCCTCTCGCTCATCGTCTACAGCGCCGAGCCGGGGTCCGCCGCTGAGGAATCACTCAAGCTGCTTGCGAGCTGGAGCGCCACCACCGGCAGCGAGGCGTCGGCGCTCACCCGTTTTTCAGGCTGGCTGCCGCCTCGGCCTCCTTGACCTGCAGGCTGGTTGTGGCCCAGCCGGCCAGCAGCCGCAGCGCGTCCTCGGTGGCGGAGCCGGCCTCAGCCGTATAAACCAGCAGCGACAGCCCGGCATCTGCCGAGACGTCCATGGCCTCGTACATCAGGTCAAGGTCCCCGACCACGGGATGGTGTAAGTGTTTGCGCCCGGTGTAGTGCTGGCGCACGTTGTGCGCTGCCCAGCGGGTGCGGAATTCCTCGCTGCGGGTGGACAATTCCCCCACCAGGTCGGTGAGTCCGCGGTCATAGGGGTCGCGCCCTGCCTCGGTGCGCAGGATCGCCACGGTGTCATTCGCGGCGCGGTCCCAGTCGGGGTAAAAACTGCGGGAACGGTCGTCCAGGAAGATGAACCGGCCGTGGTTCGCCGGACGGGCAGGGCCCGCGTACATGTCGGAGTAGAGGGCATAGCCGAGCGGGTTGGCGGCGAGGATGTCCAGGCGCCCGTTCCGCACGAACGCCGGGGCATTGGTGATGGCATTAAGGGTGAGCTGCACGCTCTGGCGGACGGACTGCGCGGGACGGGCACGACGCCGCGGCCGGCTGCCCGGGCTTGATGCCCTGGCGAGGTCGTGCAGGTGGGCCTGCTCGGCGTCGTCGAGCTGCAATGCCCTGGCGACCGCTTCCAGGACGCTCTCCGACACCCCTGCCAGTGAGCCGCGCTCCATCCGAGTGTAGTACTCGACGCTGACGCCGGCCAGCATGGCCACTTCGCCGCGGCGCAGGCCGGGCACCCGGCGCTTTGCGCCGTAGACCGGCAGCCCCGACTGCTCGGGCGTGATCTTAGCCCGGCGCGAGGCAAGGAACTCGCGGATCGCGTCTCGATTATCCATGCCACCAACGTTAGGCCCTGCTGGCCACCAAGGGAGACCCTGCCAGTACCCCTATCAGCAGGGACTCCCTCAATGGGGGCGCGACGGGTTTGATGGATGGTGTTCCGTTGAACAACCCCCAACGATCAAAAAGCAGGAGATTCATTGCTTACTGTCAGCGCCTACGCATCACCTTCCGCGACCGAGCCTCTCGTCCCGACCACCGTCGAGCGCCGCGACGTGGGCCCGCACGACGTCCTGATCGAGATCAAGTACGCGGGCATCTGCCATTCCGACATCCACACTGTCCGTGGTGACTGGGGCCCCCAGTCCTACCCGCTGGTCCCGGGCCACGAAATCGCCGGGATTGTCACCGAGGTCGGCCCGGCCGTCACCAAACATGCCGTCGGTGACCGCGTGGGAGTTGGCTGCATGGTCAATTCCTGCGGAGAGTGCGTCAACTGCCAGTCCGGGGAGGAGCAGTACTGCCTGGCTGGCAACACCGGCACCTACGGCGCCGTCGACCGTGACGGAACGATCACCCAGGGCGGCTACTCCACTCACGTTGTGGTGACCGAGAACTTTGTGGTCACCATTCCGGACGGCATTGAGCTCGACGTCGCCGCACCGCTGCTGTGCGCGGGCATCACCACCTACTCGCCGCTGAATCACTGGGGCGCAGGCCCCGGCAAGAAGGTCGCGATCGTGGGCCTCGGCGGGCTGGGCCACATGGCCGTCAAGATCGCTCACGCCATGGGAGCCGAGGTTACGGTCCTGTCCCAGTCGCTGAAGAAGCAGGAAGACGGGCTGCGGCTCGGCGCCGACCACTACTACGCCACAAGCGACCAAAACACCTTCACCGAGCTGGCCGGGACCTTTGACCTGATCATCAACACGGTCAGCGCCAAGCTTGAGATCAGCTCCTACCTTCAGCTGCTGGCCCTCGATGGTGCCCTGGTCAACGTGGGCGCCCCTGCGGAACCGCTCCCGGTGAATGCGTTCGCGCTCATTGGTGGCCGCCGGTCCTTCGCCGGTTCGATGATCGGCGGGATCCGCGAGACCCAGGAAATGCTGAACTTCTGTGCCGAGCACGGCCTGGGCGCGGAGATCGAGGTCATTCCGGCCGCAAAGATCAACGACGCCTACGAGCGGGTCCTCGCCTCGGACGTGCGGTACCGCTTCGTGATCGACACCTCGACCCTGGCCTGAGGCGGCTGCTTCAACGCCACCACCACCGCGACCAGCCAGGCCCGCGGAGGCGACGTCGTCGCCATTCGCGCCGGTGACACCATTTACACCCCGCCGGGAGAGTGGCACTGGCATGGTGCCGCACCGGATCATTTCATGACCCACCTTGCAATGTGGGAGGCCCCCGCCGACGGGGCCGAGTCCGAGTGGGGCGAACACGTCAGCGACGAGGAATACAACGGATCCAGGTGAAGGACCAGCCACACGGGCCGTCGGCCGGCGTCCTGTGTGGCTCGCAATCCCGTCCGGTGGACGCCGCCAGGGTACCGTCATCGATCTGGTCAGGCGGCACTTCGAGGTCTGACTGGTGACAGCGCGTCACTGGGAGGCGCGGTTCCGTGCCAGGGCCACAAGCCGCTTGAACGCCAGGATGAAGACTGCCTCAATCAGCACCATGAGTCCGAACAGCACCCACTGGCCTTGCCCGATGAAGACGACTGCCCCTGTGACCACCAAAGTAGTTCCCAGTGCAAGGGCGTAGACGGCAAATCCAAAAGCAACCCGGGCGCTGCGCACTCCCGTGCGGAAGCCGAAACCCTGGGGCTCCCCGCCGGGTTGCCCGGCGACGCGGTCGGGCGCGGCCGGTTTGAGCCGGTCGAATTCTTCCCAGGGGTCGCGGTCCTGGTCCTGCTCGGTCATGGTTCCATTATCCCAAATTCGGACCTGACGGGCGCTTCTGGAACACAACGGCTCCCTCGAACAACCGTTTCGAGGGAGCCGTTGTGTTTTGTGCACGGGCGGCTCCGGCTGTGCGCCGGGGCGTTTACCCTAAGCCTTTAGAGAGGGCGGATGTTCTCTGCCTGCGGCCCCTTGGGGCCCTGGGTCACATCGAATTCGACCTTCTGGTTCTCCTCCAGCGAGCGGTAGCCGCTCGTGGCGATTGCCGAATAGTGGGCGAAAACGTCGGCTGACCCGTCGTCCGGGGCAATGAAGCCAAAACCCTTTTCGGCGTTGAACCATTTAACTGTGCCTGTTGCCATGGCTGCATTCCTTCATGTGACTCTGATTCTCTCCGCGGACACGGGGCCAGCGGCGCGGAGAACGTCCCCCGCTGTGCCTAAACGTACGGGGCGGGCGTCCACCATGCAAGGGTACAAGTGCCCTGCCGCGCTATAGTCTGGGCATCATGTCAACTATCTCGGTCGTTATCCCGTCACGAAACGATGCGCAGATGCTGGCCTCGTGCCTCGCCGCGCTGGCACGGCAGAGCCGTCGCGCTGACGAAATCATCGTGATCGACAACTCCAGCACGGACAACACGGCCGCCGTGTGCGAGGCCGCGCAGGTCCGGCGGATTTCCGTGGACCTGCCCGGAATCGCGGCGTCAACAGCTGCAGGCTTTGACGCGGCCCGTTCCGAAATAATCGCCCGTCTGGACACGGACTCAAGGCCTCCGGCTGACTGGCTTCAGCGGATTGAAGCCATCCTGGACAAATCCGGACCCCTTTCTGCCGTTACTGGTCCGGGCGATTTCTATGGCAGCAGCCGGCTGGTCTGTTGGCTGGGCCGCCACCTCTATCTGGGCGGATACTTCCGGGCGGTTGGCCTCCTCATGGGTCATCCGCCCCTGTTCGGCTCTAACTTCGCCCTGAGCGCCGACGTCTGGGAACGGCTCCGCGACGCCGTCATCCGCAACAACCCCTGCGTCCACGACGACTTCGACATCTCGTATCATCTGCGGCCGGACATGGCTGTATATTACGAACCGGCACTGCGGGTGGGCGTCTCGGCACGTCCGTTCGAAAGCTGGCACTCCCTGGGCCGACGGCTCGCCATGGGCGTGACCACGCTGCGGGTGGAGTTCGCCGAAGAACCGCCACTCAGACGCCGCCGGGAACGGCTGCAGGGCGTCGTGGAGCGCCGCCGGTAGATTACCCGGGTTTTCCGTAAAGGGCCAGGAGATCGCGGGCGAACTGATGGGGTGAGGTTTCGGACGGGCTGTGGCCGCCCCCGTAAACCGAGAGCCGGGCGCCGATGGACTGTGCGAACTGCCGGTGCAACCGGAGCGGCCAGAGGTCGTGCTCTCCTACTGCGACGAGCTTGGGAACTGTGGCCTCGGATATCGTTTGCCTGAGGTCCGGCACGTCTTTCATCAGTTCGAAGATGTCACGGACGGACTGCCTGCGGGTAAACCGGAACCGGTTCCGCACGAAACGCAGCCGGTTCGGAGAGACACGGTTGAGATTACGTCGGATGCCCCAGATCATGAGGGCGGCGCCGAGGCGGCCGTTCGCGTACCGGCTGAACCGCCCGATCCAGCTGACACCCTGGAAGCTAAGCCCCGGCTCGGGCGGGCAGCTCAAGAGGGTCAGGCTCCGGAAAAGCTCCGGCCGCTTCGAGTAGGCGATTTGGGCCAGTATCGCGGCGAACGAGTAGCCCACCACGTGGGCAGGCCCGTTGCCCGCGTCCAGGACCGCCACGAAATCGTCCACGAACAGTCCGTAGTCGTAATGCGGACGGGGCGGCACAAGGTTTTCGGGTCCGGCGCCGGCGGATTCGTACTGGCCGGCAATGTCGTAGCTCAGCACGAAGTAGCCCGCTTCGGCGATTTCCGGCATCATGAGCGCGAAATCCTCCTTGGAACCGGTTGCCCCGGGCACGAGTACCACCCTGGGGTTCTCCGGCTTGCCCATGGTCACCATCGCAAGGTTTCCGCTTGGCGCGGGGAAACGGGAGCTGACGGAGCCTTCCGGCAGGACGGCCCAGTCCCAGTCGTATACCTCGGCGTCACGGCGCGCGGCTTCGTCGACTTCGCTGGGCTCCGGACAGGCAGCGCGTGGGGAGTTGGGGTCAGGGGACACCATGGATCAACGATAGCCCCCGGAGCCAGCCGAACTGCCGAACGCGGAAGTCCCGGTCACGCCACCCGCCGAACAAATTCCTGCAGGCGCCGGTAGACCTCTTGGGATTCGGGGTAGCGGCAGTCCTGTTGCCACGTATGTTCGGTGTTGGCGCTGGCCCAGTCGTAGATCAAGGCATCCACCGGCACGGCATGCGACCGCAGGCGCTGAATGAAATTGAGGTTTGCGTTGTAAAAGTGGTCCCGCTCCGAGGTGGTGATGAACACTGGCGGGTGCCGCTGGTCCAGCCATTCAATGGGAGACAGGAAACCTGCCGCGCGCTGCAGGGCATCGAGCCTTCCTGGGCCGACGCGCAAACCGTGGCCCAGGCCCGTGCCGGGAGGGGGGACGTTGTCGCGGCCCGGCAACAGCATGCGGATGAAGTTCAGGCTCATCACGAACCCTTTTTCGAAAAACACGGAGAAGTCCACCACGCTGCAGTGCTGCACCAGACCTTTGAGATCCGCAGGGGAGACCGCAGCTTCCAAGGCGTAGTGGTGAGCCAGTTCCGGGCGCAGCGTGGCCGCAGTGAGCAGGGCCGCCAGCTGGCCGCCCGCAGAGTCGCCGCCAAGGACAATCCTCCCGGCGTCGCCGCCGAATCCGCTAATGTTCTGCCGGATCCAAGCCAGCGACCGGTTGGCGTCATCGAGCAGGTGCCCCATATGGAACCGGGGCGCTTTGCGGTAATTGACATTGACCACCACCATGCCCCCCGCGGCCTGGCTGGCGCAGTATTTGGTGAGCGCGGCTTTATCCCCGGACGTCCACCCGCCGCCGTGGAAGTAGACGTAGACCGGGAGGGCCGCCGCATCCTTGTCACGGCCCAGCGGGGCCATAACGTCGAGACGGTGCGCGGGGATTCCGTCGCCCACGAAATCAATGTCGTGGTGGTAGCACACCCCGGTGATGGGATCGGCGTTGAAGCGCCGCACCTCGCCGGGACCCACGGCACTCATCAGAAGCCGCCACGACCAGACCGGGACGCGCTGCAGGGCACGGCGCAGCCGCCGCGTCAGCGGAAAGGTCCAGCCTGGCGGTGACTGGGACGGTGGCTGGATCCCGGGGCGTCCGGGGACCGCGGCGGTCATGGCTCTATGATAATTTCCTCAGCCCCCGGCGGCTTCACCCGCAGCCAGGGAAACTCCTGCGGGTCAGCATCAGGTCCTGGTTCAGGAACAACCTCCGCCTCGGACATGAACAGCAGCGACGTCGCGGCCGGGCGGCACACGGCTAGGCTACAGCCAGCCTGACGGTCCCGGCGGCGCCGTCCACGGTGACGGTTTGGCCGGTGCGGAGACGGGTGGTGGCGTCCGGGACGCCAACCACTGCGGGAATGCCGTACTCCCTGGCCACCACCGCCCCATGCGAGATTACCCCACCCATCTCCATGACCAGGGCGCCCGCCGTCAGGAACAGTGGGGTCCAGCCGGGATCAGTGGAGGGTGCCACCAGGATTTCGCCGGGTTCAAGATGGGCGCCCACCGGATCCAGGATGACCCTGACAGTTCCGGTGGCGGTGCCGGCCGACGCCGGGGTTCCGGCCAGCCCGTCCGACGACGGCGCTTTCGCCATCATTGCGGCCTCCACGTCCGTCCCGTCGGACAGCAGGAGACGCGGAATGTGCCGTCTGCGCAGCTCCCGGTCGTAGAGCCGACGGCGGTCCGCGACCAGCCCCTTCAGTTCGGCACCCCGTAGGCCGACGCGGATTTCGTCGAAATACAGGAAGAAAATGTCATCCGCGGTGGCGATGCTGCCGGTCCGGACCAGCTCGCCGCCCAGCGACTTGAGCTGCCGGTGCATCTCGGCGAGCGCCAGCACGATGTGGAACTTCGGCAGTTCACGCAAGCCCGACAGCTGCCGCGCCCGGCGCAGGCACAGCTCCAGCAGCCGGGCGCGCAGCCGGCTCCTGGCCCCGGCCCGTTCCACCAGGCTCCGGATCCTTTCCTCCGCGTGTTCCACCGCCCGCCCAAACTGTCGGTCCGGTGCCTGTTCGGGATCCTCCACGCGCAGGTAGTTGGAGATCATGCCGAGAATATGGTCGGGTTTCTCCGACCACCGCGGCATGCCGAGGTCAATCTCCGCCACTGCCCGGTGGCCGTAATGTTCGAGGAATGTCCGGACTCCGGACTGCGCCACGGCCGGGAGTGTGCCGGCGCCGTAGCGGAACGCCAGCTCTGGAGGCGCGTTGTCCATAAAAGCCTCGCGGGCGGCAGGGTCCCGGCCAATGGTGACGGCAAGCTGCCACAGCTCAAGATCCATTTCGGTGGTCACGTTGTGGGGGAGCCCGCGCAGCACTGCCTCCAGTTCCCGGGGCGCCGCGATGCCGCGGAGCAGCCTCCGGGCCAGCGCCAGCATGATGTACCCTGCCGAAGGCCCCGGCAGGGTGACCTGGATCAGTTCGTCAACCGTGCGGTCCAGGAGGTGCTCGGCGTGGTCGAGGCGTTGCAGGGCACTGGCCGGTTCTGCCAGGACAAACTGTGCCGCCAGGCGCCTTCCGTACTTCTCCGTTCTCCTCAGCTCCGCATTGGGCCGCAAGGCCGCCCGAATGATTGCCGGGATCATTGCGCCAAGCATGCCAAGGCTTGCTGCCCCCTCCCCGCGCACGCGTTCCTCGCTGCCGCGGGCCTGGCGGCGCCTGTCCGCCCGTTTGGCGAGGCTCTCCCGTAGCGGTCGGTGGACAACGGCAAATCTCGGATCGGCCAGCAGCGCAGGAAAGACAGCAGCGGATCTCCCGTCAGCCAGCGGGAGGACCCGCTCCAAGTAGCGGCGACCGTATTTGTTCCGCACCACGGGCGTCAGGTCCACAAACATCCGCAGTCCCGGGTTCACAACGCGCCATGGTCCTTTGCGGTTCCTCATGACGCCCAGGGCCGCGAGACCTATGGGCGTGATTGGACGGGTTAAACCCTGCAGCAGCGTGGCGCACATGTACACGCGGGGTCCGGACGCCGGCTCGGTCTCCGTCTCCGTCCCCAGGCCCGCAGCCTCGGTCGAAGCGGGGTCCGGTAGTGGGTACAGGGTGGTGATCGGACGGGATTGCGTCACCCAGGCCTTCCCCCGGGCATCGATGACCCACTCCACGTCCTGGGGTTCGTCGAACAGGTGCTGGACGCGGCCTCCCAGCGCCGTGAGCTCCAGGAGCCGGGCGTCGCTAAGACTTGGCGATCCGGGCTGGTGGCCGCCGGGCGCGCGGAACACGACCCGGCCCGTGGCCGTGTCAATCACAAAGTGGTCGGGATTAACGGCGCCGGAGACCACCGCCTGGCCCGGTCCGAGGCTGGAATCGATCACCGTTTCGGTGCGGGTCCCGGTGACCGGGTTGGCGGTGAACAGCACACCGGCGGCCGTGGCAGGCACAAGGGCTTGGACGACGACGGCGAGGCCCACCTCGCCGTGGCCGATCCCGTTCGCGGACCGGTACGCCACGGCCCGGTCGGTCCAGAGGGACGCCCAGCACAGCCGGACGGCGTCGACGACGGCGTCGGCGCCGACAATGTTAAGGAAGGAATCCTGCAGGCCGGCGAAGCTGGCGAACGGCAGGTCCTCCGCCGTGGCCGATGAGCGGACCGCGACGGCGGGGCTGCCGCCCAGGGCTGCATAGGCAGTGCGGATGGCGGATTCGACATCCGCCGGGACCGGCGTGGCCGCGATCAGTTCCCTGGCTTGCCGGGCCAGCCCGTCACGCTCCGCGCCGGCGACGCCGTCCATTTCGAGCTCAGCCGCGATCACTGCCAACTGTTCCGGTGCCGCCATCCTGTAGGCCGCCGTCGTCAGGCAGAATCCGCCCGGAACGGGAAAGCCGGCCGCTGTGAGTTTGCCCAGGTTCAGGGCTTTGCCCCCTGCGAGGGAGAGAGGGAGGGAACCAAGCTGGGCCAGGTCCACTGCCAGTCCGGCCTGAGCGGTGCGGTCTGCAGAGCGCATTTCTGTTCCTCCGGACTGTCGCGGAGCCCTCCGGGATTGTGCCGTGTTTGGGGATTCGGGGGATTTAAGGCTGCGCTGTGTTCTTAGCGCTCGCTGAACCGGCGTCCCGCGGTGCCGTTTCCTCCTCGCCCAGGTCCTCCCACTGGACGTCCAGGTTGCGGAAAACCGGAGGAGCGTCGCACAGGGCGGCCATCTTCGCGGCGAAATCCGAGGTCTCAGGGCGGTTAGAGTTTTCCATCGCCGACTCATACGAATCAAATTCGACAATGGTTAGATACGTGCCGGGCCGGTCACGGTCCGCAGTGGCAATGATCCGGCGGAACGTCGGGGCCGTGCTGCCCTCGGTCCTGGCCGGACGGCCCAGCGCTTCAATCTCCTCGATGCGCGAGGTCTGGAATTCGACAATCTGCACAAACCCGGCCATGACGACTCCTCAACGGCGGTGGATGCTGATGCGGATCAGGTTAGACCCACCGGCGTAGCCGCACAATAGGCCGGAGGCCGTCAGGGAGCCGGGGCTTTCTGGCTGCTGGCCGGCTACTGTCCGGGCGGGACTTATGGGGTGTGGACTCCGCGGACGGAGCGGTTGCGGCCCAGCGACTTGGCCCGGTAGAGGGCGGTGTCGGCGGAGGCGATCAGTTCCTTAAGATCAGCGGCGCCATGGCCCACCGCCGCTATTCCATAGCTGACGGTGGGCATCCGCAGGGCGCCCACGGCCGGGGCCCGTGCAAGTTGCCCGCTGATTTCGGCGGCGATGGCCTCTGCCCGCTCCGCATCCGCACCGGGCAGGAAGAAGATGAACTCCTCGCCGCCGTAGCGCCCCACCAGGTCTGTGGAACGGACCGTGGACGAGCAGGCCGAAGCGAACGACTGCAAGGCAACGTCCCCCGCGGCATGGCCGTGGGTATCGTTGACCTCCTTGAAATGGTCGAGGTCTGCGAGAATCAACGAGCCAAGAGCCCGGGTCCGGCGCAGCCGTTGAAGTTCGTCGGAAGCCAGTTCGAGGAAGGCCGCCCTGTTGAGCAGGCCGGTGAGACTGTCCCGGGTTGCTACTGTTCGGAGGGCCCGCGTCTGCTGTTCGCTGCTGAGCGCCGCCATGCTGAATGAAACCACCACCAGGAGCACCATCGTGACGAGGGTGGTGACGCCCGAGCCGAAATAGGTTCGAAACACCGGCCCGTCCGGGCCCTCCGTGAGGAACACGGCCAGTCGTAGGAAGTAGTAGCCTGCCACGCCTGCGGCGGCGAGGGCCATGGGGATCCGGACCTTGGAATAGCCCGGCTCCAGCTGCCACAGTTCGCGCGAGGCGAGGGCGATCATGAGGCCCATCATGGCCAGGAACACCGGGCCGCCCGCCCACGTGTTAGCCCCTGGATCGTCCGCGGCGGACACCACCAGGGTGGCAAGCGGGCCGGCGGCAAGCTGCCATGTCCGTGGCCGGGCCCTCCCCAGGGACCGGGCCCCGGCCCACACCGCGGCCGCACCGGCCACCAGCAGGAAGTTGCCGAGAGGATTTGCCCACAGCTGGTGGGCCGTTCCATTGAGGAGGTAGGCCGCTGATCCGGCGAGGAACAGCGTCAAGGCAACGCACCACCAGGCGCTATAGGCCGAACGCGTGCTGCGGTAGGCCGCGAAGTAGAACAGGAGGGCCAGGACGAAGGCAACCAGGGCAAAGGCCACCCGGAGGGTTGCTGTGTCTAGGTTCATTTCCCGTGCCCCCCTGTCGCAGGTCATTCGCAGACCAGTATCGCACCGGATCCGCCTCAAGGGCAGGACGGTTCGACCCGCGCCACCACTGTCCCCCCGCCACCGGTATCCAGACGGAGCTAGGGGGTGAGCAGCACCTTGATGGCGCGGCGTTCGTCCATCGCCTTATAGGCCTCCGGTGCTTCTTCCAAGGACATCACGACGTCGAACACCCTGCCCGGGTTGATGGTACCGGCGAGCACATCCGCCAACAGCTCGGGGATATAGGTCCGGGCCGGCGCCATCCCGCCCGCAATCGAGATGTTCGTATCGAAGAGATACCGCAGGGGCACCTCGGCTCCGCCCGTGGGTACTCCCACAAAACCCAGGGCGCCGCCCGGCCGGACACTGTGGAGTGCCTGTTCCATCGATTCTTTGGTGCCTACGCACTCCAGTACGGAGTCGGCAAGCACGCCCCCCAGCAGTTCGCGGACCTTGACCACGCCGTCGTCTCCACGTTCCTCCACAATGTCCGTGGCGCCGAACTCCCGGGCAACTGCCTGGCGGTCCGCGTGACGGGACATCGCGATAATGCGCCCGGCCCCGAGGCGCTTGGCTGCCAGCACACCGCACAGGCCCACGGCGCCGTCGCCCACCACAACCACGGTCCTGCCGGGTCCAACCTTTGCAGCCAGCGCGGCGTGGTGGCCTGTTGCCATGACATCGGAAAGGGTCAGGAGGCTGGCGCGCAGGCCATCGTCCGGGTCCGTGACGTCCGGAACTTTGACCAAAGTGCCGTCCGCCAGCGGAACCCGCACCGCCTGGCCCTGGCCGCCGTCGACCGCGTGGCCCTGATCATCCTTGCCGCCCCAGCCGGCGAGGTGGTCGCAGGCGACCGTGACCCCGTTGAGGCACTGCGGGCACTTGCCGCAGCTGGCCACAAACGGGGCGATGACGAAGTCGCCCTCGGCCAGGGTGGTGACGTCGGCGCCCACGCTCTCCACCACGCCGATGAACTCGTGGCCGATCGCGGATGGCTTGTGTGTGGGCCGCACCCCACGGTAAGGCCAGAGATCCGAGCCGCAAACGCAGGAGGCGGTCACTTTGACCACGACGTCCGTGGGCAGCTTGATGGTGGGATAGTCCCTGTCTTCGACACGGATGTCGCCGGGGCCGTGGATGATGGTGGCGCGCATGGGGACTCCTTGGAGGATGGGTGCAGGGCTTGAACAGAGTCTAGTCCCCGGCCCCCGGCCCCTGGCGGGCTGCCGGCGCCAGCCCTGCCCGGCCCCGGGCCCCTGGCGGCTGCCGGCGCCAGCCCTGCCCGGCCCCGTGGGAATTGTTGCCCATGGGACCGCACCGTGGCCGGTCAGGGATGTTTACGGCGAAGGAAGTGCCTGACGCGGTGGGAAAATTCCTCCGGATCGGCGGCTGCACCCTGGGGTAAGGTCCGGCCGGCGACCTCCACGGGCGCCAGTCCAAGGTTTACCGCAGCCTTGGATGCGCGCAACGAGGCTTGCGAAAGTGGACGCCACGTTTCTGTCAATTGCGCCACTTCCTTGGCACCCAATCCCGCGGGCACCACCGTGGTAACGAGACCCATCGCGAGTGCCTCGGCGGCAGTCAGCAGCCTTCCGCCATACAGGAGGTCCTTCGCCCGCGACGGTCCGATCCGCAGGGACATCCGGTTGGCGAACGACGGCGGTATGAGCAGGCCCAGCCGGGCGATGGGCATGCCGATCCGCGCGGACGATTCAAGCACCTGCAGATCGCATGCGAGTGCCAGTTGGCAGCCAGCCCCCGTGGCAACCCCCTGAACCAGGGCCACTGTGGGAACGGGGATGGCCTCAATGGCTTGGAGTGCGGCCTCGATGACCGCGAAGGAGCCGTTGACATCGGCGCTGCCGGCATCCTGCCATTCCCTCAGGTCGGAACCCGAACAGAAGGTGGACCCGGTGCCGCGGACCACGACGGCCCGTATGGCGGAATTTTCGGCCAGGCTCCTCGCCGAATCTTCGAGCGCACGCCACTGGCGGGAACTGAGTGCGTTGAAGCGTTCCCCGTCACCCACGGTGAGTATGGCCACGCCGTCGTCGCCGGTGCTGTGCGCCATATCGCTTTCCTTGGCGCCAACGGCCGTCACTGCACTGCCCCGCTCATCCGGAGTAAACGGATCCTTTCAGGGCTGAATCCCAGCCCTGAAAGGACATCACCTGTGTCCTGTCCCAGGACCGGCGGGGCCGTCCGCACTGACGGCGGGGTCCTGGTCAGCCGCACCGGGCAGCCCACCACTTTCATCGGCCCGGCGGTCGGGTGCACCAGTTCGGCCACCATTCCGCGGGCCAGGACCTGAGGGTCCTGCAAAGCCTGGTCCACGGTCTGGATCGGCCCCACCGGTACTCCCGCGCTGTCCAGCATTGCCACCCACTCACCGGCTGTCCGGATTCGCATGATGTCCTCCAGGAGCGGGATGAGTGTTCTCCGGTGTGCGACGCGGGACGGATTGGTGGCGAACTTCGGGTCCTCCGCCAGATCTGTTCGGCCAATGGCGTTGGCGAATTTCCGCCAGAGTCCGTCGTTGCCCACCGCGACCATCACGAAGCCATCCGATGTGGCGAAGGCCTGGTACGGGGCGATGGTGGGGTGGGCGGAGCCGTAGCGCTGGGGGATGTTCCCGCTGGCAAAGTATCCGCTGGATACATAGGTCAGCCAGGAGACGGAGCCGTCCAGCAGGCTGATATCCACCCACTGTCCGGTTCCGGTGCGCTGCTTCTCGTGCAGGGCGGCAAGGATGCCGATGGTGGCCCACATTCCGGCCACCAGATCGGCGCTGCTTACCCCGACCCGGACGGGGGGGCCGTCGGCTTCCCCTGTGACGCTCATGATGCCGCTGCGCGCCTGGGCGATGGCGTCGTAGCCAGCGCGATGCGCATCCGGGCCAGTCTGGCCATAGCCGCTGATCGAGGCATAGACCAGCCCGGGGTTGTCCCGGGAAAGCTCTTCATAGCCCAGGCCTAAACGGGCGGCGGTGCCAGGCCTGAAGTTCTCCACCAGGACGTCGGCCTTGAGAGCCAGTTGCCGCACCGCCGCGAGTCCTTCAGGCGACTTGAGATCCACGGCGAGGCTGCGCTTGTTCCGGTTGACCGAGAGGAAATATGCGGCCTCGTCGCCCTGGAACGGCGGACCCCACTGCCTGGTGTCGTCGCCGGTTCCCGGCTGTTCAATCTTGATGACGTCCGCCCCAAGATCGGCCAGGGTCATGGTGGCGAAGGGACCGGACAAGATGCGGGTCAGGTCCAGGACCAGCAGGTCGCCCAGGGCGGTCCCGTCGCGGGAAGCGGAGGATGGGTCGGTGATGGTTTCGCTGATGCTGGATTCGGAGCGGGGCAACGTCATACCCTCCCCGGAATTGTTTTGGCAGGGAATGCTGCCGGTGTGTGGGTGACTTTGAGCAGCACAAGGGCCAGCATGCTGATGGCGCAGCAGATGATGATGTAAATGGAAATGGACGTTGAGTCGCTGGTGGCTTGCAACAGTGCGGCCGCGATCAGGGGTGCGGGCCCGCCAGCCACGACGCTTGCCAGCTGGTACCCCATGCCTGCACCCGTGTAGCGGATATCCGCGTCGAAGTTTTCAGCAATCAGGGCAGCCTGTGGACCGTACTGGATGTCGTGGAGGAGGAGGCTGAGCACGATGGCAATCCCGACCAGCAACGAGTTACCCGTGTTGAGCAGTCCAAAGTAGGGGAAGGCAAAGATTGCCGTCAGGACGATGCCGATTCCGTACACCCGGCGCCGCCCAAACTTGTCTGAGAGCCGCCCGAAAACGGGGATGCTGATCAGCCCGAGTGCGGCTGCAATGAGGGTGTCGTCGAGGATCATGTTGCTGTTGAGCTTGAGTTGCTTGACGGTGTAGGTAAGAACAAAGGTGATGAACAGGTAGAACGGCGCCTGCTCCGAGGTGCGCACCAGTGCCGTCAGGAGGACCTGCTTGGGCTGACGCTTGAAGACCTCGAACAAGGGGTTCTTGACCACCTTGTTTGCACTTCGGACTGCTTCGAATTCCGGGCTTTCAACCACCCGCAGCCGGACGAAGAGGCCCACGCCGATCAGCAGGATGCTGAGGATAAAGGGAATCCGCCAGCCATAAGCTGCAAAGCCGTCCGTACCCGTGATGCCTGAGGTGATGCGCACGACGCCGGTGGACAGCACCAGCCCGAGGGGGACGCCCATCTGGGGCCAGCTGGCGGAGAGGCCGCGCCGGTGCTGTTGGCCCCACTCCATGCTGAGCAGGACCGAGCCGCCCCACTCGCCGCCGACGCCCACCCCCTGGATGATGCGGAGGATCACCAGCAGGATTGGCGCCGCGATGCCGATGCTTTGGTAGGTGGGCAGCAGCCCGATGAGCACGGTGCCGAACGCCATCAGGAACAGCGTCGCCATCAGGGTCGTCTTGCGGCCGATCCGGTCGCCAAAGTGCCCGAAAATGGCCGCCCCGACGGGTCGGGCCACAAATCCCACGAACTGGGTGCCGAAGGCTGCCAGAACGCCGGCAAAAGCATTTTGGCCTGGAAAGAACAGTTGCGGGAATACCAATGCCGCCGCCGTGCCGTAGAGGAAAAAGTCGTACCACTCGATGGTGGTTCCGACCACGCTTGCCACCGTGGCGCGCCGTACGGCCTGCGCCCGGGTTACTTCCTGAACTTTCATCATCACTCCGTTGTTCTGACGAGTTGGGCGTACCGCCCAGATTGACTTAGTTGGCTGTGGCTGTGCTCGGCGCGGGGGCTCTGGACGTGCGGCCCGATTCGCCGGCGAGTAGCTGCCCGGCGCCTGCGATGGAGGGCGTGTGGCCAAGGGCCCTAAGGATTTCGTAGGTGGTGGCCGTGGCGGCGGTGATCACCGGTATGCCGAGCTCGTCTTCCACGCGCTGGACGGCGGCGAGGGAGGGCATTTGGACGCAGGCTGAGAGGACCAAAGCGTCAACGCCGGTGCTGTTCAGGCGCGCGGCTATGGCCGGGAGCCCGTGGGGGTCCAGCCGGCCGACTTCCAGGTTGTCCGCCACTTCAAGCCCGATCACATCCTGCACCATGATGCCCGCGCCCTCGATGTAGTCGGCCACCATTTTGGTAAGAGCGGGAACGTACGGCGTCACCATGGCAACCTTGCGGGCACCCATCGACTGCAGCGTCCTGACAAGCGCCCCGGCGCTGCTGGTGACCGGTGCCGGATGCCCGTTTGCTGCAGCCGCCCCCGCAATGACGTCCTCGGATCCGGTATGGGCTCCGGGCCCTTGGGCCATCACCGCCACGAGGCAGGCATACGCAATGACGTCGACGTCGGCGTCGGAGACGGCGGCGGCACACTCTCCGGCCTTTGCCACCATGGCCGCGAGCTCCTCGGGGGTCACGTTCTTCAGCGCGGCACGGGCGGAGTGGAAAGTGTAGGAATGCCCTGTCACCTGCGACTGCCGCCGGAAGAGCTCAGGCAGTTCCGTTTCCATTGTTGTGTTCGAACTCGGAACGATCAGTCCGATCTTTGACGTACCTGCGTCACTTCCCCAGGATGGCCCTCCATCCTGGTACCCCGGTGTCCTGTCCGTCATAGTTCAGCTCCTCCCGGGTCTGCCGCATCTGCAGCAAAACCCACATCGTGGTTTCAAAACCCATATTGCGGGTTTATCCTGAAAGTGTCAACGGTCATAGTCCAGAGTCACAATCCAAGGCAGTCAGCGGGCTGGCTAGGATGGGCGGACAGGGTAGAAAGCAGGCGGCAGGTGGCGGGCGGTAACGCGGTGGCAAAAGAACAGAATCCGGGCGCAACGCCAATTCTTGTGCTGGGGAAGGTGAGCGAGATCCTCAATTGCTTCTCCATCGAATCGCCCGAGCCCACACTCCAGCAGATCGCGCGCACCACCGGACTGCCCCCGAGCACGTGTCAGCGGCTCGTCCAGAACATGGTCCGGGAAGGATTCCTGGACCGTGACGGCGATCGCTACCGCATCGGCTTGCGGCTGGTCCAGTGGGCAGCCCCGGGAACCCTCGGCCTCGATGTGGTCAGACTGGTCCGCCCCATTGTTCAGGAGCTTCGCGACGAAACCGGCGAAACGGCTTGCCTGTATATGCGTGACGGCGCATACCGGACGGTAGTGGCCGTCGCGGAGACCCGCCACGTGGTCATGCGGCCTTTCCTGGTGGGACAGGTCATGCCCATCCACGCCGGCGCTCCGGGCAAGGTCTTCCTTGCCTTCGACCCAGGTGCCCGGGAGGCGCTGCACGGAACGGAACTCACCCGCTACACTCCCTCAACGCCGCAGAGCTGGGCGCAGCTGGACGAGCAGGCGGAACTGGCCCGCACGCAGGGTTACTTTGCCGCTTTCGGCGAACGGAACAGCGACGTCGGCTCGATCAGCGCACCCGTCTTCAGATACGACGGCCAGCTCGCGGCGGTCCTGGGACTTGGTTTCCCGATCCAGCGGGTCAGCCCAGACGACGTCGAGCGGCTGGGTCCCATCGTCGCCGCAGCGGCAAAAAGGGCCAGCGCAGCCCTTGGATACCGCTCCGCGGGCGGGGACGAAGCGAAAGTTCATGACGAAGCCCGCAAGGTGGCTGCCCGGCGGCCTGGCCCCAAGCCCAGGGGCCAGGGGCGGGAGGCGCAGCCGGCGCCCGCCGATAGCCCCGTTTAGCCTCCTGAAGGGAACTGACATGACCTACGCGCTCCCGGTCAACACCGCGGACCGACCCATAACCATCATCGGCGGCGGCACCCTGGGCCGGCGCATCGCCTTGATGCTTTCGCTCCAAGGCGCCGAGGTGCGCGTTTACGACACAAGCCTCGCCGTTGCCAGGGCCGCCGTCGAATACATTGCCACGCACCGCCACCGCGCGGTGGAAGAGCTTGGGGGCAGCCCGGCGGTCCGGCTGGCGGCTAAGGACAACCTTGTCGAGGCCCTCCGGGATTCGTGGCTCGTGGTCGAGGCGGTCCCGGAGAAACTTGGCCTCAAGCAGGCGATCTTCGCCGACCTTGATCAACTGGCGGCCCCGGACGCCGTTCTGGCCAGCAACTCGTCCTCGTTTTCCTCCGCAGAATTCGTCGGCGGCCTGAGCAGCCCGGAACGTGTCCTGAACATGCACTTCTACATGCCGCCGGAAGTACGTTCGGTGGAGCTGATGTCCAGTGGCCACACCGATCCCGGGATTCTGGAACTGCTCATGGGGGAGTTGCCGAAGTACGCGCTAAAGCCGCACCTGGTGCGCAAGCAGAGTACCGGCTTCATCTTCAACAGGATCTGGGCGGCGATCAAGCGAGAATCGCTGCTGGTCGTCGCCGAGGGCGTGGCGGAGCCACAAGACGTGGACGCCTTGTTCGCCGAGGTCTTCAAAGCAGAAACCACCCCCTTCCGCTTCATGGACGAGGTGGGCCTGGACGTGGTCCTCGACATCGAGAACCACTATTGCGAGGTGGCCGGCATTGAGAACAAATCGGCCGCCATGCTGCAGGCGTACATCGCCAAGGGCTGGCTGGGGGTCAAGAGCGGCCGCGGCTTCTACAACGACTACTCCTGACCCCGCATCGCGCCGGACACACGCCCGTGACTGAGACGGGTTCAGAACCCCAGTGAAATCCCGCCGTCCACCCGCAGCTCGACGCCCGTGATGTACGCGGACTCGTCGCTGGCCAGGAAGACGGCGGCGTTGGCCACGTCCCAGGCCGTACCCATGTGGCCCATGGGGACCTGGGCGTGCCGCTTCCTGAGCATTTGCTCGCGCTGGCCGTCCGCGTAGGCTCCGGCGAGCTCCGCGGATTCCGTCACCATGGGCGTTTCCATCAGGCCGGGAAGGATGGCGTTGACCCGGACGTGCTTCGAGGCGTATTCGGCCGCGGTCGTCCGGCTCAGGTGGTTGAGGGCCGCCTTGGAGGAGTAGTAGGTGGAGTACGGGACCCCGGTCCAGCGGATGCTTGCCAGTGAGGAGATGTTGATGATGGAGCCGCCGCCTTGGGCGACCATGTGCGGGATGACGTGCTTCATGGTCAGGAAGGGGCCCTTGAGGTTGATGGCGTGGACCCGGTCCCACTCGGATTCATCGAGTTCCACGACGCCGCCCACTTTGGCGATGCCGACGTTGTTGTCGAGGACATCGATCCGGCCGAATTCCTCGATGACGCCGGCGACGGCACGCCCCACGGCGGCGGAGTCGGTGACATCGAAGGCGAGGTGCCGTGCGCGGCCGCCTTCGTCCAGGATCAGCCGCTCGGTCTCCTTTGCGGCTGCCGCGTTGACGTCGGTGCACACCACCGTGGCGCCTTCGCGGGCAAAGGCGATGGCTGTGGCCTTACCGTTGCCCATTCCGGGCGCGCTGGACCCGGCGCCCACGACGAGCGCGATTTTTCCTTCTAGTCTCTTCGACATGTGAGGTTCTCCTAGATCTTGGTTTTTTGCTCGCGCCAAAAGGATTCGCGAATGGTCTTCTTGAGGACTTTCCCGTTGACGCTGCGGGGCAGGGCCGGGACCAGGTGGACGGCTTTGGGCGCCCGGATACTGCCCAGCTCCTGTTTGCAGAGGGCGATGATCTCCTGCTCCGTGACGGAGCAGTTTTCGTTGAGCTCGACGACGGCGGTCACCGCCTCGCCCCAGTCAGGGTGCGGTGACCCGATCACTGCGCAGTCGCGGACCGCCGGGTGTCCCCAGATCACCTGCTCCACTTCGCTGGGGTAGACGTTGAAACCGCCGGAAATGATGAGGTCACGCCTCCGGTCCGTGAGGTGCAGGTAGCCTTCGTCGTCGAAAAGCCCGATGTCGCCGGTGTGCAGCCAGCCGTCCCGGATTGCTGCCCGGGTTTGCTCGGGATTCTTGTAGTAGCCCTTCATGACCAGATCGCCCCGGACGCATATCTCGCCGGGGGTTCCGGGCGGAAGTGCCAGCCCGTCGTCGTCGCGCACCTCGACCTCGACCAAGGGGTAGGGCCGCCCGCAGGAGGACAACCGCGAGTCGGGAGCGATGGCGCCGTCGGCGAAGTGCTCGTCCGGGCGGAGGAACGTTACGGACGCAGGAGCCTCCATCTGTCCGTAGAGCTCCATCATCACCGGACCGATGGCGGTGAGCGCCTGCCTCAGTTTCTCGACGGACATCGGCGCGGCACCGTAGATCAGGTACCGCAGCGAGGACAGGTTTCGCGGCGTTTCCTGCAGCACTTCCAGCAGCCGGTAGATGACTGTGGGAGGCAGGAACAGGTCGGTCACCGCATACGTTTCGATGGCATCCAGCACGGCGGCCGGATTCGCCTTCGGGAGCACCACGACGGTGCCGCCGCGAGCGGTTGCGGCCAGGCTGAGCAGCCCGGCGGTGTGCGTCATGGGGGCGGCGGCCAGGTTCACGATCGTGTCCTCGGAGCCGTAGTGCGCGGCCATCATCAGGTGCGTCGCGAAGGCCGACAGGCTTCTGTTGGTGTTCATCACCCCCTTCGGTAGCCCCGTGGTGCCCCCGGTCGGGGCCAGCGAAACCACGTCGTCCGGGGCGGCGTTGACGGCCGGCTTGGTGGCCGGGTGCGGGGCGATCCACTGGGCGAAAGAGGTGTCCGCGGGCCCGGCGTCGTCGGGTCCGAACTGGACCCACTGGCTGACCGCGGGGAGGCGGTCCCGGAGGTGGCGGGCGTCCTCGGCCAGGCTGGAATGGAAGATCACCAGTTCGGCGTCGAACGATTCGAGCAGCTGGGCGGTTTCCCCGCCCGGGCTCGCCGGGTTGGCCGGAATCCAGGTGAGGCCGGCCCGCCAGATGCCCAGGACGCAGATCCAGGCCAGGGGATCATTGGGGGCGAGAACCGCGATCTTCGCCCCGGAGGAGAATCCGGAGGCGAGCAGCGCGTTGGCGATCCGGCAGGAGAGCTCGCCGGCCTCGGTGAAGGTGTAGGAGGTGGCGCCCTGGACGTAGGCGATGCCGTTGGGGTTGGACTGCCAGCCCCGGTCAAAGAATCCGATGATGCTCACTGCGGCAGTCCCGTTTTGTAGCTTTCCTTCAGCCGCAGGAAGACGGCCGTGGTGATCGCCGCGAGGATGGTCAGGTACCAGCCGAAAACGTCGATCATCTTGGCGTCGGCCAGCCAGGTGGCTACATAGGGTCCGGTCCCGCCGACCAGTGCCACACCGAGCGCGTAGGGCAGTCCGATTCCGGCGGCCCGGATCCTGGCCGGGAAGAGCTCGCACATCACGGCGGATGTGATGGACGTGTAGCAGGCCAGCAGTGTCAGGGCCGCCATCTGGACCACCAGCAGGCTCACGAAGCTGTTTTGCAGGGAGTTCAGCAGGGGGAGGGTCAGCAGGGTGAATCCAAGGCCGAAGGTCAGCAGGAGGGGTTTGCGGCCGATCCGGTCCGAGAGGATGCCCATGACCGGCTGTAGGACCGCGAAGTAGGACAACGAGATCAGCCCGACCAGGAGGCCGTTCTTCATGTCGAAGCCCACCGTGATGTGCGCATACGTCGGCAGGTAGGACGTGAATACGTAGAAGAACAGGGTGGGGGCGGCGTTGATCGCAAAGACGAGGAGGCATTCTTTCGGGTGCGTGCGCATGAACTCGAAGACGGAGGGCTTCCTCGCGGGCGCTGCGCCCGGCCCGGAGCCGGGTTCTGCGTCCCCGGCCACCAGCGTTTCCTCGGCGAACCGGCGGATGAACAGGCCGGCCGCCGCGCCGAGGGTTCCGATGGCGAACGGCACGCGCCAGCCCCACTCGCGCATGGCCTCGTCCGGCAGGCCCGCCACGAGCAAGGCCACCGAGCCGATTGCGGCGAGATTGCCCAGGGTCGCACCGATGTAGAGGAAGCTGGAGAAGAAGCCACGGCGGCCCTCGGGTGCGGATTCCACCAGGAATGTGGAGGAGGCGGCAAATTCGCCGCCGGTGGAAAGCCCCTGCAGCAGACGGGCGACCACCAGGACGATGGGCGAAAGCACCCCGACCTGCTCGTAGGTGGGGGCGATGGCCACGAGGAGGCTGCCGACGCCCATGAGCATCACGGTCGTGGTGAGTGCCTTCTTCCGGCCAAAACGGTCGGCCACGATGCCGCCGAGGAAACCACCCAGTGGACGCATAAAGAAGCCGACGGCGAAGATCGCCATGGCGCTGAGCAGCGGGACAATGGGGTCGCCGGTTTTCGGGAAGAACTGGGTGGAAAAGTACAAAGCCAGCATGGAGTAGACGTACCAGTCGAACCATTCAACGATGTTTCCGACGGTGGCGGCCGCCAGTTGGCGTGCCCTGCTGACAGGTGGTGCGGCGGTGATGACGCTCATCCGGCTGCTCCCAGATCCGATGGTCCCGGACGATCAAGGGTGCGTCGTCCGGACCGTCAGGTCCCGGGTCAGCAGATCATCCGGCTGTGATGCAAACCACGTTACGGAGGAGCCGGCGCCCCGGACTATGGAGCCAGCTCAAAGGGACTTCGGCGGCCGTTGTGGATTCCTACAACGGCTCCGGGGGCGCTTCCTGGCATGCCTCGAAGGCCCAGCAGAGCTCGACTATGGTGTCCGTGGCGTCCAGGCGCGCGCCCGTGGCCTGCTCGAACTTCTGCAGGCGGTACCGAAGAGTGTTTTCGTGCACGGACAGGGCCTTGGCGGCGGCGGAAATCCTGCGATCGTGATCCAGGTAGCCCCGGACGGAATCCAACACGATGCGGCCGAATTCGGCGTCGGCGGCAAACGGGGCCAGGTAGCGCTGGCGCAGCACTGCCGTGACATCCGTGTCGCCGGCGGCGGTCCGCCACGTCAGGTCCTCCAGGGAGAAGACGCCGCCGGAGGGCCGTTTCCAGGCGGCGTCGAAGACCCGGTCGGCTGCGGTCTTGGACCGGGGCAGTTCTGCGAGCGGAAGGGCAGGACCCAGCGCGATGGTGGCGGTGTCCCCGGACAGCTCAGGCCGCAGGGCCACAAACCCCACGACGTCGCCCGCACGCAGCGTCAGCACGCCGTCGCCGGTCACCAGACGCCCGGTCAGGACGCGCAGCAGCTCATCGGGCGAAGCCCCGGGCCGTGCCCGGGCATGCAGGGCATGGAAGGCGCGCTGCGGATCGATCCCGAAGTCCGAAGAACGTGTGCGCAGCTCGCTGTCAGCGAGCGACCCCGCCAGCACCGCGCGCAAATAGTCCTGGCGCAGCTCATGGTCCCGCACCGCCTGCTGGACGCTGCTTTCGCGGTAGGAATGGACGAGTGCTGCTGTATAGGAGTCGCTGACGCCCCAGAGGACCCGGTGTGCCGCGAGGATTTCGCGGTCGCCGAGCTCCAGTTCGTGGGCGATGTCAAGGAAGCGGTCCTGGATCACCGCCATGGAGAGGCGATAGCCGCGCATGATGTCTTCGATGCGCAGGCCCTGGTGGAAGCGGACCTGGGCCACCCGGGCTTCCGGCGCCAGTTCCGACGACGCGGGCACCACACCGGACTTCACCGCCTGGATGGCGATGCGAAGATTCTGTTCAACGGAGGAGCTGATGTCCGTTTCGGCCACGCCGCGGTATCCGGGCACCTCGTCGAGGCACCGACGAACGCTGCTCGCCTTCAGGTACTGCAGGTCACGGAACAACAGATCCGCGACGGCTTCAATGCTGGACCCGGACAATTCCCACCTCACACCACACTTGTGTCCCCGACCCCGCGCTGCCGGGTTTGCCTAGACGGCTTCGAGGACGCTGACGTAGTTGGCGATCCCCACGCCGCCCATGTTCTGCACGGCGGCCCGGCGCGGGTTGGCCAGTTGCATGGCGCCGGCGGTGCCGGTGAGCTGCATGGCCGCAATGACATGCTGCGAGACGCCGGTGGCCCCCACAGGGTGGCCCTTGGCCTTGAGCCCGCCGGAAACGTTGATGGGCAGCTTGCCGTCCTTGAAGACCCAGCCTTCCTGGACAGCACGTGACCCCTGCCCCGGTTCGGTCAGGCCCATGGCCTCGTACATCAACAGTTCGGCGATCGTGAAGCAGTCGTGCACCTCGGCGAAGTCCAGCTCATCGAGCCCGACGCCGGCCATCCCCAGCGCGCGCTGCCAGGAGGCCCGCGTCGCGGTGAAGGCGGTGGGGTCGCGGCGCGCGGCGGGGAAGAAGTCGTTGGCCTGGCCGAAACCGGCGAGCCGGACGGGCGCGGTGGCGCCCCCGGTTGGGGCGACGGAAAGCACGACGGCGGCGGCGCCGTCGGACACGGGGGAGCAGTCGGTGCGGCGCAGCGGGTCGGCCACCATCGGGTTCTTGTCCGAGACGGTTCGGCAGAACTCCTCGCCGAGGTCCTTGCGCAGCTGGGCATAGGGGTTGTCGACGCCGTTGCGGTGGTTCTTCGCTGCGATGGTGCCCAGCACGTCGCCGAGATTGCCGACGGCGGCGCCGTAGCGCTTCTCGTAGTGCTTGGCCACCTCGGCAAACAGCCCGGTGAAGCCGGTGCTGGAGGCCTTGCCGGCCATGTCGTAGTCCGCGCCGAGCAGGGCAGCACCCACAACGTCGGCACCGGCATGGGTCATCTTCTCGGCGCCGATCACCAGGACCGTCTTTGCGGTGCCGGCCAGCAGGGACTTGGTGCCCTGCTGGAACGCGGCCGAGCCAGAGGCGCACGCGTTCTCCACCCGGGTGGACGGGACGTTGGCCAACTGCTCCGAGACCTGCAGTGCCAGTGAGGACGGGAACGCCAGCGGCATCATGCCGGAGTTGAACTGGCCGAGGTAGATCTCGTCGATCTGGCCTGGTTCGATCCCGGCGTTGCCGATCGCCTCCGTGGCGACCTGGACGATCAGTGACTCCAGGGTCTCGTCGGTGAGTTTGCCGAAGCGGCTGTGGCCCCAGCCGGTCAGCAGGACGTCTTTGCCGAACTGTTCGCGCAGGCTCATGCGGTTACTCCTTCAAGGGTGGTGCTGGCTTCAATGCTCGTGGGTGCGTCGAGGGAGGGGGCGAGGTCGAAGCGGGCTTCGGTTTTCCCGCGGAGTTCCTCCACAGTGACGCCCGGGGCGAGGCGGGTCAGTGTGAGCTGCCGGCCGCCGCCTGATTCTTGATCATGCTTGACCAGGTCAAACACAGCGAGGTCGCTGATGATCCGGTCAACGCAGCTCAGGCCGGTGAGTGGCAGGGTGCATTCCGTGACGATCTTGGGGGTGCCGTCCTTGGCGTTGTGTTCGGTGAGGACCACGACGCGAGGGGTGCCGGCGACGAGGTCCATGGCGCCGCCCATGCCCTTGACCATTTTGCCGGGGATGGTCCAGTTGGCGAGGTCACCGTTCCCGGAGACCTGCATGGCGCCGAGAATGGCAACCTTCACGTGTCCGCCGCGGATCATGCCGAAGGAGGCGGCGGAGTCGAAGATGCTGCCGCCGGGGAGGACCGTGACGGTCTGCTTGCCGGCGTTGATGAGGTCGGCGTCCTCCTCGCCCTCGTAGGGGAACGGCCCCATGCCGAGCAGGCCGTTCTCGCTCTGCAGCACAACGCGGACGCCGTCGCGCAGGTTGTTGGCGACCAGTGTGGGGATGCCGATGCCAAGGTTGACATAGTCGCCGTCGTTGAGTTCTTCGGCCGCGATGGCGGCCATTTCATCCCTGGTCCAAGCCATGGGTTTCTCCTTGGGGGTTAAAAGTTGGCGGGGCTTAAGTGTTCGTTCGCGCCGGTGGCGGGGCTTAAGCGGAGAGGGATTCGGCGCGGGGGCGGACCGTCCGCTGCTCGATGTCCTTGACCCGGGCGCTGGCCTGCACGAGGCGCTGGACGAAGACGCCGGGTGTGACGATGTGGTGCGGGTCCAGCCGGCCGGGCTCCACGATCACTTCGGCTTCGGCCACCGTCACGGCGCCGGCCGTTGCCACGACGGGGTTGAAGTTCTGGGCGGTGTAACGGTAGATCAGGTTGCCGTCGGTATCGGCGGTGTGGGCGTGCACCAGGGCGACGTCGGCTTTGATGGCGCGCTCCTGGACGAAAGTCTCGCCGTCGAACTCGGCCAGCGGCTTGCCTTCGGCGACAAGGGTCCCGACGCCGGTTTTGGTGTAGAACGCCGGGATGCCGGCGCCGCCGGCGCGGAGGCGCTCGGCGAGGGTGCCCTGCGGGGTGAACTCCACCTCCAGCTTGCCGGCCAGGTACTGCTCGGCGAAGAGCTTGTTCTCGCCCACATAGGAGGCGATGACCTTGCGGACCTGCCCTGCCTCGATGAGAATGCCAAGGCCCTTGCCGTCCACGCCCATGTTGTTGGACACCACGGTGAGGTCGCTGACCCCGGAATCCCGCACCGCCTCGATCAGGTCGGCCGGAATGCCGCTGAGGCCAAAGCCTCCGACGGCGAGCGTCATGCCGTCCCGCAACACGTCGTGCAGCGCGGCCGCCGCTCCGGATTTCAGCTTTGTCATCGCATCTCCTCATTGAGCTCTTGACGCAATCCACTTTGTGGACTGTTCCTCTGGTGTTGGAGCCTACGGTGCCGAAATAGCGGCTGTCAATGAGCGTTTTTGGTATGCAAGGTGCGGTTTTTACAGTGTGGACGGTAAGCTGATCAGTGTCCACAATATGGATGATTTAGCCGGATCGAACGCAAAGTCCGAGGAAGAAAATGTCGTCACTACCGGTCCAGGGCGCACAGGTCGTCAGCCGCGTCGCCTCCCTGCTGCGCATTGTCGGACGGAAGCCGGAAGGGTCCCCGCTCGTGGAACTCGTCAGGGAGTCCGGGCTTACCCGCCCCACCGTGCACCGGCTGCTTTCCTCGCTGGCCGCCGAGGGCCTGCTGGACCAGGACCCGCACAGCGGCAATTGGGTGCTGGGCCCGGAAATCCTGCTGATGGGCTCCGTGGCCTCGGCCCGCTTCCCGCTCGAGGACATCGCGAGGCCCAGCCTCCGCCGGCTCGCCGAGGAGACCGGCGAAAGCGCGTTCTTCTCCATCCGCCGGGGCGCCGAAACGGTGTGCCTGCTTCGGGAGGAGGGCAGCTTCCCGGTGCGCTCCTTCGTCCTTCACGAGGGCGTCCGCTTTCCCCTGGGCGTTGCCTCGGCCGGGACCGCCATTATGGCTTTCCTGCCCGAGGACGAGCAGGAGGAACTACTGGCCGGCTGGACCTCGCACGCGGGCAACTTTGCCGCCGCACATACGGAGGAGCTGGTCCGGGCGAATCTGGAAGCCACCCGGCAGGCAGGCTATTCCGTCAATCCTGGCCTGGTGCTGGAAGGCAGCTGGGGGATGGGCGCGGCGGTTTTTGACCAGCGCGGCAGGCCGGCCTGGGCGCTTTCCCTGACCGGAATTGAACCCCGTTTTCGGGAGGACCGCCGCGAATTTCTGGGGCGTCTGCTGATGGACGAAGCGCACCGGATCTCGACGCTCCTGAACCGGGCCCCCGGGGGCGCCTGACCCGCTTGCCGGGGTAGCCCCTGGGAGTCCGGGCTCTCGAGGGGCACATTGACACGGACACGCCGGCAGCTGTGGCCGAAGGCGCCCGGCCGGGTTTCAAAGTGCCCCGTTTGGCTCAGGATACGTCCGTCAGGCGTGGAAGTTGGTGACCAGGCAAAGGCCCTTGCGCACTCACGGGTTGTGCCAGATGCTGTCAGCATGCGGGCCGAAACGTGTTGAAACCAAGGAGCGCAGCTCATGAAAAGCATCAGCATGTCCTTTGACCACTTCGGCGGGCCGGACGTCCTCGTCGCTGGCGAAGAGGACCTGCCGGCGCCGGGTGACGCCGAGGTGCAGGTAAAGGTTCGCGCCATCGCCGTCAATCCGCTGGACTGGAAGCTCGTGGCCGGCTATCTGGAGTCGTTCTTCCCGCTGCCTCTGCCTGCTGTCCCCGGTTGTGAAGCGGCAGGGACCGTGACCGCCGTCGGCAGCGGCGTTTCCGCCTTCGGAGTGGGCGACGACGTCATTTGGAACGGCCTCGCCGGCGGTTACCGCTCCGTGGCCAACTTCCCGGCCGGTCAGCTGACGTCGAAGCCGGCGGGACTTGATTTTGAGCAGGCGGCCTGCGTGGCGATAGCGGGCGGTACAGCGTATTCCGCCCTGGTCCAGCTGGGGGTCGGCGCGGGGGACACGGTCCTGATCCATGGCGCGGCGGGCGGGGTGGGCTCGGCATCGGTGCAGATCGCGCGGAACCTCGGCGCCCGGGTCATTGGCACGGCTTCGGAGCCGAACCACGAGTATCTGCGCGGTCTCGGAGCCGAGCCTGTGGCCTACGGCGACGGGCTCGCGGAGCGCGTCCGCTCCCTGGGCAGCGTCACCGCAGTGGTGGACACCGTTGGCGGGCAGGAGTCGACGGCGGCTACCGTCGCATTGCTGGGCGGCCACGGCACCGCGGTGACCACCGTGCCCGCGGAGGAATCCAACGCCGCGGGAGTTGCCCCGGTCCGGCAGTTGGACGGTCGCGTGGCGCAAGCGGCCCGGCTGGCTGCCGAGGGGAGGCTCCGCTTCCACATCCACGACCGGATCCCCCTCACCGGAGCCGCCCGGGCGCTGGGGATCAGCCGCGGGGGCCACGTCCGGGGCAAGATCGTGCTGATCCCGTAGCTGCTCCCTGGTAGCCAGGCACTTTTGATGCCCGGCAGCCGTCCGGGACCAGCCCAAGCGGGGCACATTGACACGGACACGCCGGCGGTTGGGGCGGTACCGGCGTAGCCCGGGCTCAAAGTGCCCCGTTCCGGCTCTGGCCTTTGGGATCTGTCTACGTCAGAGGCCCACCCTGGGCTCCTCGGGACCCTGGTGCTTCCACCATGTGTCGAAGATCGTCACCGGCACCGTGCGCTTGTGCCGGGTGCGCAGGTACTTCTGCTCAATCAGCTCAGCCACGGCATCCGGAACGTCGCGGCCCTCGAGGTAGTCGTCGATTTGGTCGTACTTGAGGCCCAACTCGTCCTCGTCGGTGCGTCCGGGCGTCCCGTCGAGGAGGTCGGCGGTGGGAACCTTCTCCCAGACCCGGGCCGGGGCGCCGAGTTCGGCAAGCAGGGCGCGGTTCTGGCGCTTGTTGAGCCCGAACAGCGGGAGGATGTCCGCGCCGCCGTCGCCGTATTTAGTGAAGAATCCGGTCACGGACTCGGCGCCATGGTCCGTGCCGATGACCAGGTAATTGTGTTCCCCGGCGAGGGCGTACTGGGCGGTCATGCGGGTGCGGGCCTTGGTGTTGCCCTTATGGAAGTCGGAGATCCCGTTGCCCACGGTCTTTTCGAACTCCTCCTCGAAGGCGTCCACGGCAGCCGAGATATTGAAGACCCACTCGGTCTTCGCACCGATAAAGTCCAGCGCCGCCTGGGCGTCGTGCTCGTCGTGCTGCACGCCATAGGGCAGGCGGACGGCGACGAAATTGGCCTCCACCCCCTCGGCCTCCAGCTCCTCAACCGCAAGCTGGGCCAGCCGGCCGGCCAGGGATGAATCGAGGCCGCCCGAGATGCCCAGGACGAAGCCCTTGGTCTGTGTGGCTTTGAGGTATTCCTTGAGGAACGTGACGCGTTTGCGCACCTCCCCCGCGGGGTCGATCCGGGGCTGGACGCCCATTTCTTCAATGATCCTGGCCTGGAGTTCGCGCATGTGTTCCACACTAGTCAGCCGTGTCAACCATGCTCAACTGTGTGGACGAATAAGGCCCGCCGCTTGTGCGTGCTAGCCGGATTTCCGGTCGGGGGCCGGGCCGGTGGAGCCGCGGACTGTGAGGTGGGTGGGCATGACCGCCAGCTTCCGGCTCGATCCGCTGTAGATCGGATTGAGCTGGGAAAGGAGCATGGACACCGCCACGCGGCCGGCCTGCTCGATGGGGCTGGCAATCGTGGTCAGCGGGGGATGGCAGAAATCCGCGCCGAAGATGTCGTCGCAGCCCACGATGCTGATGTCCTCCGGCACCCTGATGCCCCGTTCCCTGAAACGCTGAAGCATGCCGATGGCCAGGAGGTCGTTGAACACGATGCACGCCGTGGCGCCTGTTCGTACCGCGGCATCTGCGGCTGCGGCGCCCGAAGTGGTCTTGGGGACGAACGGTCCGATCCGGTGGGTCTCCAGGCCGCGCTGGCGGGAATCGTCCTCAAAGATCTTCCATCGCATCGAATTCGACCACGACTTCGGCGGTCCGCTGACGTAGCAGACGCTGTGATGGCCAAGGGAAACCAGATGTTCCAGCGCCTGAATCATGGCTGACGGCGTATCGATGACAACGGTGGGGGCGTTGGCCGAGGCGCGGTTGATGGTGACGAGGGGTTGGCTGCCGGAGACGTTATCCAGCTGTTCGTCGCTCAGGCGGGAGGCGGCAAGAATGAAGCCGTCGGCGGATTTGCGCATCTTCTGGAGAGCGTCCAGTTCCATCTCTGCCGACTCTTCGGTGTCCACGAGCAACTGCGTGTAACCGGCGGCCTTCAGCTGGTTCTGTGTCCCGCGGATGATGTCGAAATAGAACGGGTTGGTGATATCGGGGACCAGGACGGCCACAGCGTTGGTACGGCCGGAGCTGAGGCCCCGCGCCTGGGAACTGGGCACGTAGTTCAGCTGTGCGGCAACCTCCTCGATGCGCTCCCGTGTCCTCGGGTTCACCCGGTCGGGGTTGGACAGGGCCCGGGAGACGGTTGACGTGGCAACGCCCGCCGCCTCGGCGACGTCCCGGATGGTAGGGACCTTCTCAGGCGGTTGCCGCAACTGCGCGGCGCCGCGGGACTGCCGGGCCGGAGTTGGATCCGCGGGCCGCGGATTTGCGGGAGGCATGGATGCCCTTTCTTAGCGGGAACCAGGGCTGTCCCCGGTTCGGCCCCGGCCGATAACCGGTCGCCGACAGTGAAAGTTCAGCACATATGGCAATTTTTGGCAATCGCTTGCCATGAGGTTTGCCACTTCCTAGACTGAGCGGGAATCGCCCGCAGTGAGGTGCGCCACATGAAGTGGCCTTTCGGGCGTCTAGAGGAGGAAACAATGAAGTTTGCATCGTCTACCGGGCTTGCGGCGATCATTACGGCCGCGGCACTTGCCTTGACCGGTTGCGGTTCCGGATCCGCGTCCGGAAGCTCCGACAGCTCCGGTGGGGCAGTCGACGGGAAGGGCAAGACCCTGAGCGTCCTTACCGGCGTCCTCAGCCAGTACCCGGAGCAGCAGAAGCAGTGGCAGAGTGATATCGCCGCGAAGTTCAAGGCTCAAACCGGTGCCGACGTGAAGTTCGAAACCTTCGCCTCCGCCAACGACGAGCTGACGCGCATCCAGACCTCGGTGGTCTCGGGGCAGGGGCCGGATGTCTACGGCCTCGGCACCACGTTCACCCCCACTGCCTTCGCCACCAAAGCCTTCGTCACCCTGTCCGAGGATGACTGGAAGAAAGTGGGCGGCAAGGACCGCTTCAACCAGGCGGCCCTGGGCATTTCAGGCCCTGACAAGGACCACTTGGCTGGCATCCCGTTCGTCAGCCGCCCGTTCGTGATGGCCTACAACAAGGACCTGCTAACGGCCGCCGGCATCGATAAGCCGGCCACCACATGGGACGAACTCGAAGCCCAGGCCAAGAAGATGACCAAGGACGGCACCTTCGGCATCGCCACCGGCTACAAGGACAATTACGATCCCTGGAAGTTCATCTGGGCCATGTCAGTGCAGGGCGGCAACCCGCTGGTGGACGGCAAAAACCTCAAGATGGATGACCCCACGGTCAAGAAGGCTTACGAGACCTACTTTGGCTGGCTCACCAAGGACAAGGTGGTGGACCCCGCCTCCGTGGGCTGGAGCAACAGCAACGCCGTTGCCGCCTTCGCCAGTGGCAAAGCCGGCTACCTGATGATGACGACGTCGAGCTCCATTCCGACGCTGGATAAATCCGCAGTGGCCGGCAAGTACCAGTACGCGCTGATGCCCACGGCGGCTCCGGGCGAAACCAGCCCGAAGGGCGACGGAGCCAATGCGGCCAGCATCCTCTCCGGGGACAACCTTGTGGTGGCGGACTACTCGAAGCAGAAAGACCTGGCTTTCGCCTACATCAAGCTCATCACGTCCAAGGACGAACAGCTCAACTACCAGAAGACGTTCGGTGACCTGCCTGCCAATGCCGAGGCGCTGGCCAGCCTGACCGACGCGAAGCTCAAGCCCATTGCCGATGCCGCGGCCAAGTCCAAGGCGACCCCCTTCACCGGTGCCTGGGGCGACATCCAACTCGGCCTGCTCAACGTGACCGTCCAGTCGATCCCGGACCTGTCCAAGGGCAGCATCGATGAGTCCGCGCTCGAAACAAGGATCAAGGATGCCCAGACCAAGGGCCAGGCGTCCCTGGACCGCGCATCCAAAGGATAACCAGTAATGTCTACTGACGCTTCCAACGAAGTCCGGCTTGTGGCGGAGACCGCCGCAAGCCGGGCCTCCCGGACCGCCGCCGCGGAGGCCGGCCCGCCACCTGCCGAAGAGCCCCGGGAACCTCTCTCACCCAGCGGACGCCGCAAGGGCCTGAGCGAGCGAAACCGCCCGCTCTGGATGCTCATTCCCGGCGGCGCGCTGATGATCATCATCATCGTCGTTCCACTGCTGCTGGGCATCTACATGTCTACGCTCAACCTGGACCAGTACACCCTCCGCAAATGGATCAGCTCGCCGTTTATCGGGGTGGAAAACTTCGTTGAAGCCGTGGGCACGTCGCCGCTGCTGCACTCGGTCTGGCTGAGCGTCAGTTACTCCCTGATCGCCATGGTGGTAACCCTGCCACTGGGCATCGCTGCGGCGGTCGCCACCCAGAACGCCTTCAAGGGCCGCGCCGTTGTCCGGTCCATCTTCCTGATTCCCTACGTTCTTCCCGCATTCGTGGTGGCCACTGTATGGCGCACCATGTTCCAGCCGAACGGCATTGTGGACAAGGTGCTGGGCGCCGTGGGGATCGACACGGGGCTTTGGCTCAACGGCCCGCAAACCTTCTGGACCCTGGTCCTGGTACAGATCTGGGCCTCCTGGCCGTTCATCTACCTGCTCGCTCTCTCGGGGTTGCAGGCCGTGGATCACGAGGTCCACGAAGCGTCCGCACTTGATGGCGCGCTGTGGTGGAACAAGCTCCGTTATGTGATCTTCCCGTACCTGAAGGGTCCGCTCTCGCTCGCGTTCCTCATCGGCATGCTCCACCACATCAATAACTTCACCCTTCCATTCGTCTTGTTCGGCGTCCCTGCGCCGTCCGACGTCGAAGTCCTGCCCATTCTCACCTACGTGACGAGTTTCCAGAGCTTCCGCTTCGGCCTCAGCGCAGCCATGGCCTTCATTTCGCTGGTGCTGATTGCCATTCCGTTGTTCGTCTACCTTCGCGCCGTCAAACTCGACGACGCCGAGACCCCGGGAGGAAAGAAATGAGCGCCTCCGCCCAAACCGCACGCCGCTCCGCAGCGCAGGAGGTAGTGCGGCCCGGTTCCGCCCGGCAGCATGAAGTAACCCGGCTGCTGCCGCGCCCGCTCCTTGCCGTCATCCTGGTGTTCCTCTGCGTCCTGGTGCTCACCCCGGTGCTGTACATCTTCCTGGCCTCGGTCAACTCGGACATCGGAGTCGCCAACGGGGAATTCTGGCCCTCCAGCGTCACGTTCGAGAACTATTCGAAAATCTGGACCAGCGTGGGGCTGGCCACCGGCCTGGCCAACAGCGTCCTCGTTGCCGGAAGCACGGCCGTGGTCTCAGCTGCGCTGTCCATCTCAACGGCCTTCGTCCTGGTCCGGTACACCTTCCGCGGGAGGCTGACCATCCTGAGGGGCCTGCTGGCACTTCAGTCCGTACCCGGAACCCTGATGGTGCTCCCGGTGTTTGTGCTCTTCTCGTCGGCCGCCAGCTACCTCGGGATCCAGGTCATCGGAACGCAATGGGGGCTCTTCATCACCTATCTGACGTTCGCGATGCCATTCTCCACCTGGGTGATGGTCACGTATCTGCGCGGCTTGCCCCGGGAACTGGAAGAAGCGGCCCGCATTGACGGAGCCAGCAACCTCGGCGTCCTTTTCAGGATCGTCCTGCCGCTGAGCTGGCCCGGGATCGTGGTGTCAGGCATCTTTGCTTTCCTCCTCGGCTGGAACGATGTGCTCTTTGCCTCGGTCATGACCCGCCCGGAAAGCCAGACGGCCGCAGTGGCCCTGCAAATCTTCGGTGCTTCCCAGGAAGGCGGCGCGATTCCCTACTACGGCCAGATGATGGCTGCCGCACTCGTGTGCGCCGCCCCCGTGGTGGTCCTGTACTTGATTTTCCAACGCTATCTAGTGGGCGGGCTGACCGCCGGAGGAGTTAAATAACCATGGTTTCGGACACTCAGACCCCCTGGCTGCTCTCTGGTTTCGGGGACGAGATCGACGACGATCCCGCAGTCCAGATTGCGGTGCTGCAGGCACTCGGGGCTAACCATATCGAGGTACGTAGCGCCTGGGGAACCAACATCGTGGATCTTTCCGATGAGCAACTCGGCAAGCTGAAGGAGTTGCTGGCAGAGAAGGACATGCAGGTTTCGGCCATCGCCTCGCCCATCGGAAAGGTTGATGTCGGCCTTCCTGTTGAGCACGAAGTGGAGCGACTGCGCCGCGCCGTCAACGCTGCCAAAGTCCTCGGCGCGAGATACATCCGCATCTTCTCCTTCTACTACGGCGAGTCGGTGCCGGTGGAGAGCATCCGCGACGACGTCATGGAACGCATGCGCGCCTTGGCCGACGTGGCCGAGGAAGGCGGGGTGGTGCTGCTGCACGAGAACGAGAAGGACATTTTTGGGGACGTTCCCGACCGGGTCCTGGACATCATCGAAACGGTCAATTCCCCGGCCCTGAAGGTGGCTTGGGACGCGGCCAACTTCGTCCAGGTGGGAGTCAAACCGTTCGACGAGGCCTACCAGAAACTCAGGCCGCACCTCGAATACCTCCAGGTGAAGGACGCCCTGTTCTCCAATGGCCACGTAACGCCGGCCGGAGAGGGCGACGGCGACCTGCTGAGGACCGTTGAAGCCCTCAAGTCAGACGGTTACACGGGTTTTGCCTCTCTGGAACCGCATCTGGCCGGAGCCCACGGGCTGGGCGGATTCTCCGGGCCCACAGCCTTCGGCATTGCCGCCAGGGCCTTCGCAAAAGTCACCGCAGAAGCAGGAGTCCAGACAGCATGAATGAGATATTGAACGTTGCCATCACCGGCTGCGGAGTGATCGGGAGGACCCACGCGGCCGCACTCCAGGAGTTTCCCCAGACGCGGATCGTCGCCCTGGTAGATGCCATTCCAGACGCCGCCCAAAGTCTCGCGGACTACATCGAGCAGACCGGACGGCCCCGACCCGCGGTATTCACCACCATCAGTGCCGCGCTCGCCGGCGCGGACATCGATCTGGTTGCCCTGGCGACTCCCAGCGGACTGCACATCGAGCAGGGCCTGGAGGTCCTCGCGGCCGGCAAGCACGTGGTCATTGAAAAACCCCTCGATGTGGATCTCAAGCGTGCCCAGGAGATCGAGGCCGCCGCGCAGGCCGCCGCGCGCAACGGCGTTGTGGCCTCCGTCATCAGCCAGCACCGCTTCGACCAGTCCAGCCTCGCCGTGTCCGAAGCCCTGGCCGCCGGCCGGTTGGGCAGGCTTACCTCGGCTATCGCCTCCGTCGCCTGGTGGCGCAGCCAGGACTATTACGACTCCGGTGACTGGCGCGGCACGTGGTCCATGGACGGCGGCGGAGCCCTGATGAACCAGGGGGTGCACACCGTGGACCTGTTGCTGTGGTTCATGGGCCGGCCCGTGGAGATCAACGCGCGCACCGCCAGGCTCGCCCACGACCGCATCGAAGTCGAGGACACGGCGGTGGCCACGGTTACTTTCGAAAACGGAGGCCTCGCGGTGCTTCACGCCACCACCGCCGCCTACCCGGGGCTGACCGTGCGCGTGCAGGTCATGGGATCGGAAGGCTCAGCCGTCGTCGATAACGACAGGCTGGAATACTTCCACGCCTCGGACGCCAGCAGCGAAAGGTCCAACATGGGCCTGCAAGGCGGCGGAAACCAGGCCGGGCAGGAACTAGCCAAATACCCGGCGGAGGACTACGAGGCCAAGGACCCCACCACCTACCCGGCCGGGCATGTGCGCCAGTACCGGGACATCCTGGAGGCGATCGCACAGCGCCGGGCCCCGGGAGTCACCGTCAGCGATGCCGTCAACGCCCTCGCCGCGGTACGTGCCGTCTACGTTTCGGCCACCCTGAACCAGCCGGTGATGTTCGAGGACGTGCTTGCGGGCAAGTACAACGATCTCGAAGTCCGGACCGGCAACACAGCAACAGAAAGCGTCTGAACCGATGAAGTTTTCAGTTTTCACCGCATCCACTCCGGACTGGACCCCTGAGGAGGCCGTCACGGCCCTGTCCGCTCAAGGGTGGGACGGCATCGAGTGGCGGGTCACGGACCAGGCCGATGCCACACCAGCCGGTTTCTGGGCCGGGAACAAAGCCAACGTGCCGCTCACCGGGCTGGAAGAGAACGTGGAACGGATCGGGCGCATCACGCGTGCGGCCGGTCTGGAATTCTCCGGGATCGGCGGCTACGCCCGCTGCGACAACCACGCCGACGTCGAGCGGATGCTTGCCGCCACGGCCGCCCTCGGCGCACGACAGGTGCGCGTCACCGTCCCCCCGTTGGGCACCGCGGCGTGGGGCGCGGAAGAACCGAGCGGCACGCCCTATCCGGTCCTGTTCGAGAACGCCCGGCGGGACTTCGCATGGGTGGCCGAACGGGCCGCGCACCACGGGGTCAAGGCCCTGGTGGAGCTGCATCACCGCACCATCACGGCTTCGGCGTCGTCCGCCCGCCGCCTGCTGGAGGGCCTTGATCCTCAGCACGTGGGCGTCATCCACGACCTTGGAAACCTGCTCATTGAGGGGCATGAAGACTACCTGCCCGCCTTTGAACTGCTGGGCGACTACCTGGCCCACATCCACGTGAAGAACGCCATATGGGTGCGCCGGGATGAGACCGACGAATCCGGCGCCGCCGTGTGGGTGAACGAGTGGGCCCCGCTGCAGTCCGGGCAGGGCAGCGTCCTGGCGTACTTCAAAGCACTGGCCGCCTACGGCTATGACGGCTGGGTCACCGTGGAGGACTTCTCAACTGCGCTTCCCCTCGAGGACCGCACTGCCGGCAACCTGGCATACCTGCACCGCGCGGCCGCCCTCGCCGGCCTCGCCACCGGCGCCGCAGTCCGCTGATCCACCCATCCGGCAACAGACCACCGTTGCCGTTCTCGCGAAAGATTTGAGCCATGTCACAGTCGATAGCAGCCCATCCGGACCGGCTTTTTCCCGCGGACCCGGGAGTGCGGAAGATTGCCCGGTCCCTGTACTCCCGGGTCGAGTCCCTGCCCATTCTTTCGCCGCACGGCCATGTGGACGCGGCCGTGATCGAGAAGAACGTTCCGTTCCCCGACCCCGCAGCGCTGCTGGTAACCCCGGACCACTACGTCACGCGTGTCATGCACGCGGCCGGGGTGTCCCTGGACCGCCTCGGGATGGGCGGCTCACCGGCGGACTCGCGACAGATTTGGCGGGAGTTCTGCGCAGCCTGGCCGTTGTTCGAAGGAACGGCGTCCGGGTATTGGATCCGCCAGGAGTTCGAGCACGTATTCGGCGTCCGGGAAGAACCCGGCCAGGACACGGCTGACCGGATCTTCGACGCCGTCTCGGCCAAGTTGGCGGAGCCCGGGTTCCGTCCGCGTGAGCTGTTCAAGGAATTCAATATCGAGGTCCTGGCAACAACGGACGATCCCCTCGACAGCCTCGAAAGTCACGCCGCGCTCGCCGCGGATCCCGCCTTCGCGAGCAGGGTGGTTCCCACGTTCCGCCCCGACGCCTACCTGAACATCGGCCATCCACAGTGGCAGTCCAATGTGGAGCGTTTGCTTGGTTCGACGCGGTCCGGAACGCCCGGCTACAAGGGGTACATCGCGGCGCTCCAGGAGCGCCGGCATCACTTTCTCGATCATGGGGCGGTCTCCGCGGACCACGGCGTCCGGACGCCGGCCACGGTCAGGCTGGACGAAGCGGACGCTGCGCGGCTCTTCGAGCGGGCACGGGCAGGAACAGCCTCGGCAGAGGACCGCGACGTCTTCGAAGCACACATGCTGTACCAGATGGCGAGAATGTCCGTGGAGGACGGCCTGGTCATGACCATCCATCCGGGTTCGTTCCGCAACCACCACGCTCCCACGTTCGAGGCCTTTGGTGCGGACAGCGGGCATGACATCCCCGTCGCAGTGAACTACACGGAGGCCATCCGGCCGCTCTTGCAGGACTTTGGCACAGCCAAAGACTTCCACCTGGTCCTGTTCACCCTCGACGAGACCGTCTTTTCAAGGGAACTGGCGCCCCTCGCCGGTTTCTACCCCTCCGTGTACATCGGGGCGCCATGGTGGTTCCTGGATGCACCGGATGCAATGCTGCGGTTCCGCGCGGCCGTGACCGAGACGGCCGGGTTCTCCCGGACCTCAGGGTTCATCGATGACACGCGGGCCTTCTGTTCCATTCCCGCCCGCCACGACACCTCGCGGCGGATCGAATCCGCCTTCCTGGCCCGTCTTGTGGCCGAGCACCGCATCAGCGAAGACCGCGCCCACGAGGTAATTGTCGACGTCGTTGATTCCTCGCCACGACGGGTCTTCAAGCTGTGACTGCGGCCCACGTCCCGGCGCTCGACCGGGCACAGCTGAATCTTCCCAAGGCGCCGGTGCGCATCGTGCACCTTGGTCTGGGCGCATTCCACCGTTCACACCAGGCGTGGTACACCCAACACGCCTCCGATGCCGTCGACTGGGGGATTGCGGCGTTCACGGGTCGCCGCCCCGATGCCGCCACCGTCCTCGCCGCCCAGGACGGGCTGTACACGCTGATCGAACGCTCCAGCGATGGAGACTCCTTCGAAGTCATCGGCAGCATCGTCGAAGCGGTGGACGGCGCCGACGTCGGACGGCTTGTGGAACTGGTTGCCGCGCCGCGGACCTCGGTGGTCACCCTCACCATCACCGAAGCGGCCTACCGTCTGGGGGCCGACGGCCGCTTGGACATCTCCGCCGGGGACATTGCCGCGGACCTCGCCGTGCTGTCCTCAGCCGAGGGAACGCCGACGACGCCGCTGGGCCGGCTGGTCTTCGCCCTCGCCGAACGCCGGCGTGCGGGTTCGGGGGCCATCGCCGTCGTCAGCTGCGACAATCTTGCCGAGAACGGTTCCGTGGCCCGCCAGGCACTCCTGGGGATGGCGGAGGCGTGGGACGCGGGCGTTGCCGAGTGGATTGGCCGCAATGTGAGCTTTGTCAGCACGTCCGTGGACCGGATCACGCCGAGGACAACCCCGGCCGATACGGCGGAAGTGCTGGAGTCCTGCGGATACCGGGACAGTTCGCCGGTGGTGGCTGAACCTTTCCGCGACTGGGTGCTGTGTGGGGACTTTCCTGCGGGCCGGCCGCATTGGGAGGACGCCGGTGCCGTCTTCGTGGCAGACATTGAACCCTACGAGAACCGGAAACTGTGGCTCCTGAACGGCGCCCATTCGCTGCTTGCCTACGCGGGCCTGGTCAGGGGACACTCCACGGTGGCCGAGGCGCTGGCGGACCAGGTGTGCCTCGATGCCGTGGAGTCCTTCTGGGACGAAGCGTCCGCCCATCTGGATGGGGAAGGCCTCCACGTGCCGGAGTACCGCCGGGCGCTGCTGGACAGGTTCGGCAACAGCCGGATCGCCCACCATCTGACCCAGATCGCCATGGACGGAACCACCAAGCTGCGCATGCGCGCCCTGCCCGTGCTGCGGGCGGAGCGGGCCGCGGGCAGGTCCGGCGAAGGCAGTGCCCGCCTGCTTGCGGCCTGGACGGCCTACCTTGATACGGCCGCGGAGGTCCAGGACCCGCTCACCACCGGGATCGCATCGGCCCAGGCGTTCGACGCCGACCGCCGCACCGCCGCACTGCTGGCCCTGGTCAGCCCCGAGCTTGCCGAGGACCCTGAGATTGTGGCCATGGTGCACGCCCTCCGTGGTGCCTTCGAAACCAATCCGCTGCCCGCAGCGGGATAACTCTTGCCAGCCAATTCCGGAAGGACACTGACCCCATGAAAATCATTGCCGCGGAAGTTTTCGTGACAAGCCCGTCGCGTAACTTTGTGACTCTTCGGATCACTACTGAGGATGGGGTGACCGGGATCGGGGATGCGACCCTGAACGGGCGTGAGCTCGCGGTGGCGGCGTATCTGAAGGAGCATGTTGCGCAGTTGCTGATCGGGAAGGATCCGCACCGGATCGAGGATACCTGGCAGTTCCTGTACCGGTCCTCGTACTGGCGCCGGGGTCCGGTGACGATGGCCGCGATCGCCGCGGTGGATATGGCGTTGTGGGACATCAAGGGCAAGGTGGCCGGGATGCCGGTGTACCAGCTTCTGGGGGGTGCGTCCCGGAACGGGCTGCGCGCGTACGGGCATGCCTCGGGGGCGGATATTCCGTCGCTGTTCGATTCGGTCCGGGAGCACCTGGAGCTGGGGTATAAGTCGGTCCGGATCCAGACCGCGGTTCCGGGGATCAGGGCGGTGTACGGGGTCGCGGCGCAGGCGCAGGCCTCGGGGGAGCGGTATGACTACGAGCCCGCGGGCCGGGGCGCGTTCCCGGTGGAGGAGGACTGGGACACCCGGGCGTATCTGCGGCATTTGCCCACCGTGTTTGAGGCGGTGCGGAACGAGTTCGGTCCGGAGCTGCCGTTGCTGCATGACGGGCATCACCGGATGACCCCGATCCAGGCCGCGAAGCTGGGCAAGGCCTTGGAGCCGTATGACCTGTTCTGGCTGGAGGACTGCACTCCGGCGGAGAACCAGGAGGCGCTGCGCCTGGTCCGGGCGCACACCACCACCCCGCTGGCCATCGGGGAGGTCTTCAACACCGTGTACGACTACCAGAGCCTGATCAAGGAGCAGCTGATCGATTACGTCCGGGCCGCGTCCACGCACTTCGGCGGGATTTCGCCGTTGAAGAAGGTGATGGATTTCGCCGCGCAGTACCAGATCAAGTCCGGTTTCCACGGGCCCACGGACATTTCCCCGGTGGGCTTCGCCGCGCAGCTGCACGTGGGCCTGGCGATCCATAACTACGGGATCCAGGAGTACATGCAGCACTCGGAGGCCACCAACACGGTGTTCGAGCAGTCCATGACGTTCACCGACGGCTACCTGCACCCGGGGGACAATCCCGGGATCGGGGTTGAATTCAACGAGGAAGCCGCCGCGGCGTACCCGTACCAGCAGGCCTACCTGCCCTACAACCGGCTCGTCGACGGCACCGTCCATGACTGGTAAGGCAGCCCAGGTGACACATAATCCATCCGCCCCCGCCCCCGCCCCCGCCCCCGCCCCCGCCCCCGCCCCCGCCCCCGCCCCCGCCCCCGCCGCGCGCCGCGTCGTTGTGATGGGAGTGTCCGGTTGCGGCAAGACCACCATCGGCGACCTCGTGGCCCGCGAACTCGGCATTCCGTTCCTCGACGGCGATTCGCTCCACCCCGTGGAGAACGTCGCCAAGATGGCAGCCGGCACGCCGCTGACGGATGAGGACCGCTGGCCCTGGCTGGCCACGGTGGGCTCCGAACTCGCAGCCGCCGGGAGTGGGGGCCTGGTGCTGGCCTGCTCGGCGCTCAGGCGCAGCTACCGCGACGCCATCCGGGCCCAGGCGCCGGACACCGTTTTCCTGCACCTGCACGGCAGCAAAGAGGTGCTGAGGGCGAGGACTGAAGGGCGTACCGGCCACTTCATGCCGCCCGCTTTGCTCGAATCCCAGCTGGCAACGCTCGAACCGCTCGAAGCCGACGAAGCCGGGCTTGTGGTGGACATCGCCGCCAGGGTCAAGCAGGTGGTGACCGCGGCGCTGGCCGGGATGGCCGGCGTCGTGAATGCCGCCGGCGCCCCCGCCGGTTTCACGGCTCCGGAAGCGCCTCATGCCGGTGCCGCGGGCACCCAAGCGCGCCAGTTCGACGTCGACCTCCAGGCCGCGCCGTTCAACCTCGGCGCCGCGGCGGTCCAGTGGGTGAACTCCACCATCGATGCAATGAGCCTCGAAGAGAAGATCGGACAGCTCTTCATCAACCACAACAACGATTACTCACCGGAGTATCTCGACGGGGTGCTGGAGAACTACCACGTGGGCGGGATGCGCTACCGGCCCGGTCCCTCCGCAGCCGTGCAGGAACACATCCGCTACGCCCAGTCCAAGACCCGAATCCCGCTGTTGGTTGCCTCCAACCCGGAAATGGGCGGAGCCGGAAGCTGTGACGACGGGACCTTTGTTTCGACTCACCTTCAGGCCGGCTCACACCCGGACAAGTCGATCGCCCGGAAGATGGGGCAGGTGGCCGGGGTGGAGACCGCGGCGCTGGGCTGCAACTGGGCATTCGCGCCGATTGTGGACATCCACTACAACTGGCGGAACACGGTCATCTCCACCCGCTCCTTCGGAAACACCCCGGAAATTGTGGTGGAGCGGGCCAAGGAGTACTTTGACGGCATCTCTGAGTCGCCCACGGTCTGTGCCATGAAGCACTTCCCGGGCGACGGCGTGGACGAACGCGACCAGCACGTGGTGACGTCCTACAACACGCTCGGCTACGAGGACTGGAACATGACCTACGGGCACGTGTACCGGGAGATGATCGGCCACGGCGTGCAGTCCATCATGATCGGGCATATCGGGGCCCCGGAGCTGTCCCGGCACTTCCGCCCGGGCCTGGCGGACCATGACATTCTTCCCGCCACGCTGGCGCCGGAACTGCTCCAGGACCTGCTTCGCGGCGAGCTCGGCTTCAATGGGCTGATCCTCACCGATGCCTCCCTGATGATCGGCCTGACCCAGGCCATGAGGCGCAAGGACCTGGTTCCCGCCACGATCGCTGCCGGCTGCGACATGTTCCTCTTCTTCCGCAACCCCGCGGAGGACTTCGGATACATGATGGACGGCTACAAGTCCGGCATTATCACGGAGCAGCGCCTGCATGATGCGCTGCGCCGGATCCTGGCGCTCAAGGCAAGCCTGGGCCTGCACCGGAGGCCGGTCGCGGAGCTCGTTCCGCCGGCGGAAGCCCTCGGTGTGATCGGCAGCGACGCCCACCGGAACGTCGCGGCGGACACTGCGGACAAGACCGTCACCCTGATCAAGGACACTGCCCATAACCTGCCTATCACTCCGGAAACGCATAAACGCATCCGCTTGTACGGCATCTCCGGCGGCTCTGACTTCACCGGGGCGGACCCGCTGGCCTACCTGGACACCGTCAAGGAGGAGCTGGAACGGGCAGGCTTCGAGGTGCACCTGTTCAAGACGGCGGAACAGCGCGAAGCCGCGGGGGAGACCGGCGTGAACTTCATGTCGGTCATCTCTGAGGAAGCCACCGGCGATTACGCGGACAAGTACGATGCCGCGTTCGTGTTCGCTTGCGTACTGGGTTTCGCGCAGGAGGCGGCCATCCGGATCAAATGGTCCTCACCGATGGCCGCGGAGATCCCCTGGTACGTCACCGAGGTCCCCACCGTGTTCGTCTCGCTCAACCAACCCAACCACCTGATTGACGTGCCCATGGTCAAGACGGCCATTCATGCCCACGCGGGCACCCGGGAAGCGATCCGGGCAACCATCGAGAAGATCCAGGGCAAATCGGAATTCCAGGGCACGTTCAACGAGAACGTGTTCTGCGATTCCTTTGACACCCGCCTCTAGCCCCGCGGCCGGCCGGGCGACGCTCAAATAGCCGGGCGACGCTCAAATGGCCGGGCGACACGGGAATAGCCGGGGGACGCGGGAATAGCCGGGTCGCCAGGACATTCCCGCGTCCCATGACCATTTGCGTGTCCCTGTGGCTTCCGCAGGCCAAACTCGGGACCAAAACCCCGTGCGGCGGATTCGGCCCCGGCGTAGCGTGGGGTCATGGAGCGAACCGGATGTGTGGTGGTGGGCGGAGGTCCGGCCGGCATGATGCTTGGCCTGTTGCTGGCGCGGGCCGGCGTGGAGGTCACGGTGCTGGAAAAGCACGGCGACTTCCTCCGTGACTTCCGCGGCGACACCGTGCATGCCTCCACCATCCGGCTCATTGACGAACTCGGCCTGGGGGACGAGTTCCGCCAGCTTCCCCAAAGCCGGCTCCGCAATGTTGCCTTCCCGGTTCCGGGCGCAGGCCTGGTGACGCTGGGCGATTTTTCCTCCCTTCGGCCGCCATATGACTACATCGCCATGATGCCGCAGTGGGATTTCCTGAACTTCCTGGCCCGGGCCGCGGCCCGGGAACCCACTTTCACGCTGCTGATGGAGCATGAGGCCACATCGTTGGTGTTCGACGGCGGCCGCGTCACCGGCGTCCGCTACCGCACCCGCTCGGGAGCCGAGGGCGCCTTCCGGGCCGATGTTGTGATCGCCACGGACGGCCGGCACTCGGTGCTGCGCCGCGAGGCCGGGCTGAAGCCCAAGGAATATCCGGTGCCGTTCGACACCTGGTGGTTCAAGCTCCCGCGCTACCCCTCCGAAAAAGGAGAGGTCGCGGGCATTGTGCCCGCCTTCCGCGAGGGCGAGGCGATGGTGGCGCTCTTCCGGAACGACTACTACCAGATGGGCTATCTCGCGCCGAAAAGCGCTGCGGCCCGCATCCGCAGCGAAGGGGTGGAGCGTTTCCGCCAGCGCGTGGCCGCCTTGCGTCCGGACCTGGCTGACCGGGTGGACGTGATTCAGTCGCTGGACCAGCTGCATTGGCTCGATGTCCGCCTCGACAGGCTCCGGCGCTGGTATGTGGACGGGCTGTTGTGCATCGGCGATGCCGCGCATGCCATGTCGCCAGCGGGCGGCGTTGGCATCAACCTGGCCATCCAGGACGCCGTGGCGGCGGCAGCCAGGCTTGCCCCGGCCCTCCTGCGCGGCCACGTGACGGTGAAGGATCTGGCAGCGGTGGAACGGCGACGCCGGATGCCCACCCTGGTGGTCCAGGGCGCGCAGCGGATCATGCACCGGGCGGTGTTCATGCCCCTCTTCACCGGGAAGCGGACAGGGGCGCCTCCGATAGTGCTCTTCCTTGCCCGGCACGTGCCAGTGGTCAAACGGGTCATGCCGCGGCTCATCGCCTTCGGGCCGAGGCCTGAGCATGCCCCTGCTTTCGCGCGGCGGAGTCAGCCGCGGGCGGCCAGGTAGGAGATAAGGGCCTTCACCGTGGATACCGCGGGGTAATCGCTCTCGGGGATGTCCACACCGGTGGCCTCATCGATGGTCTCCACCAGCCGCAGGAAGTCCAGCGAATCCAATTCCAGGTCCTGCCGCAGCCTCAAGCCCTCATCGAGCCCGTCGAGGTCAACATCCGGGGCCACCTTGCCGATCGCTGCATGCACGGCCTCGCGCGCTTCCTGCTCATTCATAGTTCCTCCGGTGTTTGCAGCAGCTCCTCGATACGGGTCAGGAAGCGTCCGCCCCGCAGCCCGTCACTGACGCGGTGATCCGCGGATAAGGTGGCGATGACGGCGGGGCGCACGGCCAGCATTCCGTTCAACGCCCACGGCTGCTCGAACACCCGGCCCAGGCCGACCATGGCGACCTGCGGCGGATAAATGACGCCATAGACGCTCTCCACGCCGAGATCGCCCAGGTTCGTGACCGTGATGGTCGGATCGGCCATTTCAGCCCGCTGGAGCCGGCCGGCCCGTGCCCGGCTGACGAGGTCCCGAAGCCGCTGCATCAGCACGTCCACCGGCAAGGTGTCGGCGTCGTGAATGGCCGGGGCCACCAGGCCCCCCTGCCGCAGCGCCACGGCCACGCCGAGGTGCACGGAGCTGCTGGGCCGGAATTCGCCGTCGCTGAAGAACCCGTTGACTTCCGGGACATCACGCGCCGCCAAGGCGGTCGCCTTCAGCAGCAGGGCGGAAGGAACCAGGCGGGAGGCCACCGGCCGTTGCTGGTTGACCAGCTGCATCCACGCCAGAGCCGCGCGCAGGTCCAGGGTGGTGCTCAGGTAATAGTGCGGAATGGACTTTTTGGACCTGGACATCAGCGCGCCGATGGCGCGGCGGAGGGATGAGATGCGCTGTTGGGCCGCTGACAGGGGAGCTTTTTCCTCTTCCGCTGCTTCCGCTGGCGCCTCTTCGGCGGGTGCCCGTTCCCGCGGTGCCGTTTCCCGTGGGGCCAGGGGAGCCGGGGCCTTCTCCCGGGTTCGCGCAAGCCTGACATCAGCCTCCGTCACCGCGGCGCCCGGCCCCGTTCCTGCCACCGTGGCGAGGTCGACGCCGAGTTCTTCCGCCAGCCGCCGGGCACGCGGGGAGGAACGGACCCGGGCCGGGACCGGCATCGCGACGGCGAGCGGTGGTGCGGTGCCCGGCGCCGCGGAAACAGCCGCCGCCGGTTCCGGCGCCGGCAGCCGGGCGGCGGCATGCTCCACATCCGCTCGGGTGATGGCGCCATGCTTTCCCGTGCCCCGGATTCCCGCGGTGTCCACTCCCAGCTGGTGGGCAAGGTGCCGGACCGGCGGAGGAACAACCCCCGGAACCTTTGCCGCAACCCCCGCAACTTCGGTAACCTCCACGGGTTCAGCCTGCGGAGCTTGGGCACCCGCCGCAGCTCTGGCGGGCTCTGCTGCCCTGGCGGCCTGGGGGCCCGGGGCCCGTGGGGCGCCCTGCCCGGTGCCGTCATCGGGGGTCCGGGTGATCCTGGCGAGCGGCGTGCCAATGGGAACGGTGGTGCCAACGTCCACGAGCAGTTCGGCCACCACTCCCTCTTCGAAAGACTCCACGTCCATAACGGTCTTATCGGTATCAACAACGGCAACCACATCCCCCCGGTGCACATAATCGCCCGGCTTGACCAGCCACTCCACCATCTTGCCGTGCTCCATGTCAGCGCCGAGCGAGGGCATCCGGAAGTCACCCACGTGCCCCCGCCACCTCCCTGGCGGCGGCCACGATTCGCTCCACGGAGGGCAACGCGGCCAGTTCCAGATGCTTGGCGTAAGGCAGCGGCGCTTCCGCGCTGCAGATGCGGGACACGGGAGCATCAAGGTCGAAGAAGGCGTTTTCGGTAATCCGGGCGCTCAACTCCGCGGAGAGACTGCCCGAGCGCCACCCCTCGTCAACCACGACGGCGCGGTGTGTTTTCGCCACGGTCCCGAGGATCGCGGCGTCATCGAGCGGCCGCAGCACGCGCAGGTCCAGCACCTCGGCGCTGATACCCTCAGCCGCCAACTGTTCGGCGGCGTCGAGCACGGCGGGCAACGTTCCCCCGTAGGTGATAAGCGAGACATCGGTGCCCGGGCGCCGGATGGCCGCGGAGTCAATGTCCACCGGGCCGGCGGCGTCGTCGAGCTCCCCGGCCACGTTGTACAGGGTGCCGTGTTCGAAGATCAGCACGGGGTCCGGGTCCTCCAGCGCCGTCCACAGCATTCCGCGGGCATCGGCGAGGGTGGCCGGAGCAAGGATGCGCAGGCCGGGAATGTGTGCGTACCATCCCTCCAGGCTGTGGGAGTGCTGGGCCCCCAGCTGGCGGCCGGCGCCGGTGGTCATCCGGATGACAATGGGAACGTTGAACTGGCCACCGGACATGTGCAGCAGGGTAGCGGCGTTGTTCACCAGCTGATCCAGCGCCAGGAGGCTGAAATTGACCGTCATGATCTCCACGATGGGACGCATCCCGCCGAGCGCCGCCCCGATGCCCGCACCCACAAAACCGGACTCGGACAGGGGCGTGTCGCGGATCCGTTCCGGGCCGAATTCCTCGAACAGGCCCAGGCTCACCGCGAAACAGCCGCCGTAGGCGCCCACATCCTCACCCATCAGAAACACACGGTCGTCGCGTTGGAGCGCGTCCCGGATGGCGGCCCGCATGGCCTCACGATACGTGGACTTCATTGCGGGCTCCTCTCGCTGTAGACGAACCGGGTCAGTTCCTCAACAGGCTCCAGCGTGCCGCCCTCCGCGAATTCCACGCCCGCCTTCACCTCGGCGTCCACGTCCTGCCCGATCGCCCGCCACTGTTCCTCGCTGAGCTGCCCGGCCGCTTCCAGAGCGGTCCGCAGCGTCTTGATGGGGTCCCGCTCAACCCATTGGGCAACCTCGGCCTTGTCCCGGTAGCGCTCCGGATCGAACATGGAGTGCGCCCTGAAACGGTAGGTCCGCAGTTCGATGAAATGGGGCCCGCCGCCGGCACGGACCGCATCGACGGCGCGGCGCGCCGTCTCTTCGACGGCCAGCACATCCATGCCATCCACCGACCACGCGGCCATCTCATAGCCGGCGGCTTTCAGTGCGATGTCCGTCTGCGATTCGGAGCGGACCAAAGCGGTCCCCATCGCATAGAGGTTATTTTCACAGCAGAACAGCACAGGCAGTTGCCACAGCGCGGCGAGGTTCAGGCTTTCGTGGAAGGCGCCCTCGGCCACCGCACCCTCGCCGAAGAAGCACACCGTCACCCGGCGCCGTCCGGCCATTTTGTCGGCGAGGGCCAGGCCCACCGCCAGGGGAAGGCCTCCGGCCACAATCGCGTTCCCGCCGTAAAAGCGTGTGGCCGCATCGAACAAGTGCATGGAGCCGCCCCGGCCACGGCAGCAACCCTGCACATAGCCGTACATTTCGGCGAGGATGGCTCCGGCGGACACTCCCCGCAACAGTGCGTGGCCGTGTTCGCGGTAGGTGGCCACCACGGCGTCCTCCGGCCCCAACGTGTTCATGACCCCGGCTGCCACGGCTTCCTCGCCGATATAGACGTGCAGGAAGCCGCGGATCTTGGCGGCGCTGTACAGCTCCACGCATTCTTCCTCGAGCCGGCGCACTCGAAGCATCTGATGCAACAAATGGCGGGCGTGCTCAGGGTCCACATGGGGGCGTGCCGGGTCGCGGGGCAGCGGATGATCCTTCGGCACGCTCATTTCGGCACCTCGGGGGTGGTCTCCACGGTTGACGTGTCGCCTTCGGGCAGGCCCAGCTCGCGTGCCTTGAGGAGTCGGCGGAGGATTTTGCCGCTTCGGGTCTTGGGGAGGGACCCGGTGAAGTCCACCAGCCGGGGCGCCACCGCCGCTCCCAGCCGCTTACGGGCGAAGCCGATGATGTCCAACTTCAGCGCCTCGGAAGGCTCCCACCCGGTGCGCAGTTCCACAAAGGCTTTGACCACCTCGCCCGCCACCGGGTCCGGCACGCCAATCACCCCTGCCTCCGCCACCGCTTCATGCTCCATCAGCGAGCTCTCCACCTCGAACGGGCCGATCAGATGCCCGGAGGACTTGATCACGTCATCGCCCCTGCCGACGAACCAGAAGTACCCGTCGGCGTCTTTCTTCGCGAGGTCTCCGGTGAGGTACCAGCCGCCGGCAAAACAGCGGCGGTAACGTTCGTCTTCGTGCAGGTAGCCGCGGAACATGGAGGGCCAGCCGGGCCGGAGCGCCAGTTCACCCACCGAATCCGGCTCGGTGACCAGCACCGCCTCGCCGTCGCGGATAACGGCTTGGTCGTTCTCGTCGCGGACCACCAAAGCGGCCTCGACGCCGGGAAGCGGCCGTCCCATCGAGCCTGGCCTGATTTCGGTGGCGGCATAGTTGGAGATCATGATGCCGCCTGTTTCGGTCTGCCACCAGTTGTCGTGCACCGGCTGGCCAAAGGCCTCCTGGCCCCACACCACTACCTCGGGGTTCAGTGGTTCGCCGACGCTGGCCACAAAACGCAACGCGGAAAGGTCATGGCCCTCCGCGTGCCCGGCACCGGCCTTCATCAGCATCCGCAGCGCCGTGGGCGCGGTGTACCAGACGGTGACGTGCTGCTCGGCGAGGATGCGGTACCACCGGTCGGCATCCATTTCCTCCTCGTCCACGATGGTGGTGACGCCGTGCGTGAGCGGCGCGATCACACCGTAGGACGTGCCGGTGACCCAGCCGGGATCCGCGGTGCACCAATAGACGTCGTCGGGGTGCAGGTCCAGGGCGAAGAAGCCCGTGGCGTAGTGCGCGGTGACGGCGTCGTGGACATGGATGGCGCCCTTCGGGGTCCCCGTGGTGCCAGAGGTGAAATGCAGCAGCGCCATCTCCTCCCGGTGCGTTGGGACGATTTCCGCGGGCCTGGCATCCTCCATCAGTTCTGCCAGGTCCAGTGTTCCGGGCTCTGGCCGGCCCTCTGCGTCAATGAGCAGGACGTGCTCCAGCTCCGGAAGGGAATCCCGGATTTGCGCCACCTTCCTCCGGTAGAGGGCACGGGTGGTCACCAGGACCCTCCCGGATCCCAGATGCAGCCGCTGACGGACGGGCTCCGGACCAAAGGCGGAAAACAGCGGGCAGAACACGTTGGCATTCTTAAGGGTTCCCAGCACGGCGACGTACAGTTCGGGGCTGCGGCCGGTGAGGGAGAAAACGCGCTCGCCGCGTTCGAGTCCCAGTTTGCGAAGCACCCCCGCGAAGCGGCTGGTCTGCTCGGCCAACTGGGCGTAGCTCAACGACCGGGTGATGCCATCGGCCCTGACAAACCGCAAGGCCTCGTGGCCCGCGAGGGGTCCTGCGGCGTGGCGGTCCACGGCCTCGTAGGCAATATTGATGCCCCGGCCGTCGGGCAATCCGGACAGCGACCGGCGGGCGTCCTCCCAGGAGAAGTCAGCGCAGCTTGCGTCATAGTCCACCAGGTTCGGCCGGACACGAAAGCTGCTGACGTCCTTGAGGATGGCCGGCCAGCGGGTGGATGGTTCGGTTCCGGCCGTCATGGTTCAATCGGACTCCTCGCCGGTGATGGTGCATAGAGTAGAAAGTCCCATGGACCCTGCCGCGGGCACCGTCACAAATGAAGGACCCACTAAACTGGCAACCATGACTTCCACCACTGACTCCGCAGTTGACGCTGCTGCTGCCCGTGCCCGCCTGCTGGACCTGATCAAGGAACTCGCCGTGGTCCGCGGCAAGGTGATTCTTTCCAGCGGCGCCGAGGCCGATTACTATATCGACCTGCGCCGCATCACCCTGCACCACGAGGCCTCCAGACTGGTGGGCCAGGTCATGCTGTCACTGCTTGACGACGCCGGGATCGACTTCGAGTGCGCCGGCGGCCTCACCATGGGGGCCGACCCCGTCGGCACCGCCGTGATGCACGCCGCCGTCGATGCCGGCCGGCCGGTGGACGCATTTGTGGTGCGCAAGGCGCAAAAGTCCTACGGCATGGGCCGCCAGGTCGAAGGCCCCCCGGTTGAAGGCCGCAAGGTGCTGGTCCTGGAGGACACCTCCACCACTGGCGGCTCGGCGCTGACCGCCGTCGAAGGTGTCCGCAAGGCCGGTGGCAATGTGGTTGCCGTCGCGGTGATCGTGGACCGCGATACGGGCGCCAAGGAAAAGATCGAGGCCGAGGCCGGTGTTCCGTACCTCTTCGCCTTCGGCAAGGACGAACTCGGCCTTAGCTAGGCGCTTCTCCATCCGGAGGACGCTTGGACGCCGCCGGACATCTGCGGACATATGTGGACGGGGTATGGGGAGTGACTTATCATTTCCCCATACCCCCTTCAGTATCCGCCCTTGGAGAAAAGCGCCATGCTCCCGTCCGAACCCACTCTGACAACCGTTGAGCAAATCCAGAACCTGATCCTGGAAAGTGCCGACTTCGAGGACTTCCTCAACGAACTGGCGCGGTTTTCCGCCCACCAGATGGCCGGCGACGGCGACGACGCCCTCTGCGGCATCACCCTGTTGCGCGACCGGAAGGCCGCCACGATCGGCTGGAGCAGTGATTCGGCCCGGGAAGTGGACGAGATCCAGTACTCGCTCTCCCAGGGGCCCTGCCTGACGGCCGCCGAGGAAGAACGGGAAGTCCACGTTCCTGACTTGTTCCAAGAGAACCGGTGGGGCCCGGATTATGCCAACGCTGTTGCCTCGCACGGACTGCGGTCCGTGCTTTCGCTGCCGTTCAACCTTCAGGGCGACGCGAAGGCGGCCCTCAACCTGTACTCCGATGCACCGAACAAGTTCGACGAGAAGGCCACCGACCGCGCCCGGGGGTACACGCGCGAGGTTTCGCAGGCCCTCCGTCTTGCCGTCAGGTTCTCCCTGCACGCGGACAGCGCCACCAACCTCCGCGCGACTTTGGAGTCCCGGACAGTCATTGACATCGCCGTGGGAATTGTCATGGCGCAGAACCGCTGCAGCCAGGAAGCCGCCATCCGGATCCTCACCGACGCCTCCAGTAACAGCAACGTCAAACTGCGGGATATCGCCAGGTCCTTGGTGGACTCCGTGGGCGGAGCCGGCACCCGGACCCACTTCGAGGAACCGGCCAAGAGCCCGGGCCGGAGCCAGGCAGGGTGAGCCGTTCCCGCTGGCGGCAAAGCCAGCGGGTTGTACTCACGAGCGGTGGAGGATAGGCTTTTCGCGGTTGAGCCGTCGGCCATAGACACCCTTATTTGGAGTACCTATGGACCACAAGTTGCATGCCCTCGTCAGACTCGATGTCACCGCCGATGTGGTTCGGATCGATATCCGGGGGAGCCTCAACCAGAATTCCCGCCCCGCCCTTGTGCATGTGATCCGCCGTATCCGGCGAATGGGCATCACGTCCCACATCCGGGTGGATTTTTCCCGCGCCGCGCTGGTTGAATCGCTGGCCCTGGTAGGCCTCCGCAACGACCTCAACGCAATCGACGGTGGAGGCACCGATGCCGGTACCTCCACGGGATCCGGAGTCTCGCTGGAGTTCATGGCACGGCGTGACACTCTGCCCGGTGAGGCAGCCGCGGCGTCCAAATCAATTGAGATCACCGGTGAATTTGCGGCCTCCATCGACGAAACGGGCTTCCGGCCGCTGTCCAAGTACTCGGATGACGAGCTGCTGGCCGCCAGCGACTGCGTCTTTGGCCTGCTCGATGAGCCTGTGGCGTTTTCCGGCACTGAACTGCTGGCGCAATACGATGCGATCGGCAGGGAAATTTCGCGCCGGCAAAGCCTGGAAACCAAGACGAAGACCACCGCCGCGTTACCCGTCGAAGCGCTGGTGGAAAGTGCCCCCGCCGTCACCGGCGGGCCCTTCGGCTAGCGGGCCGATCCGGTTTCATTTACTGCTTCACAAGTGGCTACGGTAGTAGTGTGCCGCATGTTGAGGAGCCACGCTCTGAGGGTGGTCCTGGGTCAGCCGAGGGCCGCCTCCTCAAGTACGCTGCCGAACTCAAGGCGTTTTCCCGGCGAAATTTCCTCGTAGGTGCCGGCGCGGCATCCCTCCTGGCCGTGGACATGATCTTCACCCGCTATGTGCAGGCGGAGCGGCGGACGAACAAGATCCTGATGGTCGGCGATGACGTGGCGGAGAGGTATTACCCGTACTCCAGCTGGATCCTCTTCCCCGGCTATAAAACCAGCTGGGAGGAGGCGCAGTGGATCCTCAACTCCCTGCGCGGCTCACTGCGCCAGCGGGGGCAGCTGGCCGCGGTGGGTTACTCCAACGAGGGACTGGACGTCGACCAGATCGTCATTGCCGTGATTGAGCATGTCCGGGCGCACCAGCTCACCACCCTGTTCTTCTACGGTCACAGCTTCGGCGGCATGCTGGCCACGCAGGTCGCTGCCCGGCTGCGCGAACTACACGGCGTGGAAGTGGCCTTCATCCTCTTGGACTCAAGCCCCCACAGCAAGTTCGACGTGCTGGACCAGAGCTGGTTCGAAGGCGTGGTGGTCCTTTATGAGGGCGGATTCCGCGTCCCCACCGTGATGCGTGGCGGCTACGAGTTGGGGGAGCGCCTGCTGCACAAGGATGAGCGCACCTGGCGCCAGGTCCTGGACCAAAGCATGGAGCAACTGTCCCCCATTGCACCTTCAAGCGTGCTGATCCAGTCCGAATCCGCGTACATCTACCACTTCGACGCCACCAGGTTCGCCGGCAAGCTCGGCGGAACAAAGATGGCCTTCATCGGGAACCCGCGCGATGGAACAGTGAATTACCAGTCTGCCCGCGCGTCGTGGGCGCAGACATTCCCTGAAAACGTCGTGTCCACGGACCTGCGCACCGACGACGCCCTGCCGGCGCACGCCAGCCCGCAATGGAACCCTTTCGTGTACCGGCCCATTGTGGAGGAACTGCAAAACCAGTTCCTCCCGCTGCCCTCCGGCGGCTCCAAGGTGACCGCCAACTGACGTTCCGGGGCCGCAGCTTCCGCGCCGGCGCCGCTGCCCCGGCAGGGGTTAGATCTGGTTCTTGAGGTCCGCCACCGAGTTCAGGACCTGGTTCGGGCGGAAGGGGTAGGCGGCGATGTCGTCCCGGTGGGTGATGCCGCTGAGCACCAGCACCGTATGAAGGCCTGCCTCCATGCCGGCGATAATGTCGGTGTCCATCCGGTCCCCGATCATGGCGGTGGTTTCGGAGTGCGCGTCGATCTGGTTCATGGCCGAACGGAACATCATGGGGTTCGGCTTGCCCACGATGTACGGCTCGCGGCCGGTCGCCTTGGTGATCAGGGCGGCGATGGCGCCGGTGGCGGGCATGGGGCCCTCCTTCGACGGGCCGGTGGCGTCCGGGTTGGTGGCAATGAAGCGCGCGCCGGAGAGGATCAAGCGGATGGCCATGGTGATGGCTTCAAACGAGTAGGTGCGGGTCTCGCCCAGCACCACGAAGTCCGGGTTCTGGTCGGTGAGGATGAAGCCGGCCTCATGCAGCGCCGTCGTCAATCCTGCTTCTCCGATGGTGTAGGCGCGGTTGCCCGACTCCGAGCCGCGCACCTGGTCCTTGAGGAACTGGGCTGTGGCCAGTGCGGACGTCCAGATGTTCTCTTCCGGAATCTCCAGGCCGGAGGACCGCAGCCGGGCCGCCAGGTCGCGGGGGGTGAAGATGGAGTTGTTGGTCAGCACGAGGAAGCGCCGGGAGGTGTCAACCCAGCGCTGGATCAGTTCCGCGGCGCCGGGGATGGGCTGGTTTTCGTGGACCAGCACACCGTCCATGTCCGTCAGCCAGCACTCGATCTCCTGGCCGCTGCGGTACACCGACGCCGATGAACGTACTTGGTCTGACTCTGCCATGGGGGACCTCCGCCGGTGGTGATGTGCTGCTTACTGGGTCCCAGTCTAATGTTGAGGGGTGACTGAACAGCCCGAAGGCCCCGCCGCGTCCCGCCCCGCCGCAGAGGAAGGGCCCGAAGCGAAAGCGGAGGTCGGCGTCGGGCCCTGGGAAGGCGAGTGGCCGGAAGGGGCGCACTGGGACCCCGATCTCCTGGCGGACGGTGACCGCCGCAATGTGGTGGACAAGTACCGCTACTGGAAGCACGAGGCCATTGTGGCGGATCTGGACTCCAAGCGCCACGACTTCCACATCGCGATCGAAAACTGGCAGCACGACATGAACATCGGCACGGTGGTGCGCACCGCCAACGCCTTCCTTGCCAAGGAAGTCCACATCATCGGGCGACGCCGGTGGAACCGCCGCGGGGCCATGGTCACCGACCGCTACCAGCACGTCCGCCACCATCCCACGGTGGAGGACTTCGTGGCGTGGGCCCAGGGGGAGGGGCTGGCGATCATCGGCATCGACATCTTTCCCGACTCCGTGCCGCTGGAAACCTACGAGCTCCCCAGGAAATGTGTCCTCGTGTTCGGCCAGGAAGGTCCGGGCCTCACGCCCGAGGTCCATGAGGCCGCAGTGGACACCCTGTCGATCGAACAGTTTGGTTCCACCCGGTCCATCAACGCCGCCTCGGCCGCCGCGATCGCGATGCACGCCTGGATCCGCCGGCACGTTTTCAGCCAGCACGTCTAAACGCCGCCGGGATGGCAGCCCGCTCCGCATTGCCGCGAAGTGCCATGCCGACGCGGCGGGTGGAGCGCAAAGTATTACCCGTCCAGTGACCCGAAACACTGCCCTTGCGCCAGAAATGGCTAGGATGGTTGCTAGCCGACGAGGTTCACTCCCAGGGTCAACAAAACCCGTAGACGAAATTCACTTTAGGAGTCAGCATGCCCATTGCAACCCCAGAGATCTACTCCGAGATGATCGACCGCGCAAAGACGGGCGGCTTCGCGTTCCCGGCGGTAAACGTCACCTCTTCCCAGACGCTCAACGCGGCGCTGCGCGGCTTCGCCGAGGCCGAGTCCGACGGCATCGTCCAGGTCTCCACCGGCGGAGCGGCTTACTGGTCCGGCGCCTCCACGAAGGACATGGTTGCCGGTTCCCTGGGCTTCGCCGCCTTTGCCCGCGAGGTTGCCAAGAACTACGGCGTCAACGTGGCCCTGCACACTGACCACTGCCCCAAGGACAAGCTCGACGGTTTCGTGCTGCCCCTGCTCGCCGCATCCGAGGCTGAGGTCAAGGCCGGCCGCAACCCGCTGTTCAACTCGCACATGTGGGACGGCTCCGCCGAGACCCTGCAGGAAAACCTGCGCATCGCCCGCGAACTGCTCGAGCGCACCGCGGCGGCAAAGATGATCCTCGAAGTTGAGATCGGCACGGTCGGCGGCGAGGAGGACGGCGTCGAGAACGCCATCAACGAGAAGCTCTACACCACCGTTGAAGACGCCCTTGCCACCATCGACGCCCTCGGCTCCGGCGAAAACGGCCGCTACATCACCGCCCTGACCTTCGGCAACGTGCATGGTGTGTACAAGCCGGGTGGCGTGAAGCTGCGCCCGGAGATCCTCAAGGACATCCAGGCCCAGGTGGGCGCCAAGATCGGCAAGGACAACCCCTTTGACCTGGTCTTCCACGGCGGCTCCGGTTCCTCGGACCAGGAAATCGCGGATGCCGTCTCCTATGGCGTGATCAAGATGAACATCGACACCGACACCCAGTACGCCTACACGCGTCCGGTGGTGGACCACATGTTCAAGAACTACGACGGCGTCCTGAAGGTCGACGGCGAGGTTGGCAATAAGAAGCTCTACGACCCCCGCGTCTGGGGCGCCTCCGCCGAGGCCGGCCTCGCGGCCCGCGTGGTGGAAGCGGCCAAGCAGCTCGGCTCGCTCGGCAAGACGTTCTAATAATGTCCGACGAGTTCCGCAAGAACCTGATGGGCCCCGAAGCCACACTCCTGCCGCCCGAGACCGAGGTGTACCAGCACCTCGCGCTCGGCCAGGAGGCAATGGACCTGGTGGCCAAGAACCCCACGTCCTCGCTTCTGTGGGCCATCCTGGCCGAGGAGGCGTGGAACGAGGGGCGCACCATCGATTCCTATGCGTATGCCCGCGTGGGCTACCACCGCGGCCTGGACTCCCTGCGCCGCAACGGCTGGCGCGGTGTTGGCCCCATCCCCTGGGAGCACGAGCCGAACCGTGGGTTCCTGCGCGCGCTGTATTCGCTGGGGCGCGCTTCGGCGGCGATCGGCGAGGCCGAGGAACCGGAGCGCATTGAGAAATTCCTCAACGACTCCGATCCGACAGCCAAGGCAGCCATCGAAGCGCAAGGCTAGGCAGGCGTAAGTACGCCTTTACGTACGACGGCGGGCGGCCACCTTCAAGAGAAGGTGACCGCCCGCCGTCGCACTTTCCGGGGCTAGCTGACCGGCTTCGTCAGGCCGGTGCGGGCCATGGCGTCGGCGTACACCACGTGCATTTCGTCCAGGTACTGCTGCTGCCGTGCAGGGGTGCCGGCGAACGCGCGGCCGCTGAGGGAGCGCACCTTGTATGTCTTCAGCCCGCGGCGCCACAGGAGGGGCACCTCAGTCTTCAGGAGCAGTCCCGCCAGGCGGTTGGCCTCGGTGCCGTGGGCAACGATGACCGAGGCGCGGGGCACCAGGGCAAGGAACTTCAGGAGAGGCTTGAGTCCGGCCGAGATCTGGTCCGGAGTGAACTTGCCATTGGGCTCGCCGGGGACGTGCCAGGGGTGGACGTTCCACGGCATGACGAATTCCGGGCGGAGGCCCAGCTTCCACTGAACCCCCAGCATGCGGGTGGCCGCCTCGTCGTCGCCGGCGGTGATGAAACCGGACTCGTCGACCGTCCCGATGTTGGAGTACAGGCTGATGATGCGGCACTCGTCGACGTCGTGCATGGGGTCCACGTAGGGGACCACGGTGTCGGGCTTGCCACTTTGGAGAGTGTCACACAGCTCATTGACAGCTGCGACGTTGGGTTCATAGCGGCGGCCTAGAAGCTGCTCGCGGAAAGATTCAGTAGCCAGTGCTGTCATGTATTGCTGTGTCTCCTGCGGGGATCGGTGACGCTGCCGCACCATACCGGGGCGTGCTGTGGGCATGCTCGGGTACGGCGTGGTTTGAAATGTGGTGTGGACCGATTGCCTGACCGGTCTCTACCAGTTTAGCAAGCCCCGCGAAATGTGGCCCCGGGGGACCCTGCAGGCGCCGCTATCCCCGCCAAAGGCGCGTGGTGGCGCGGCGCGCGCCTTCCCCGAGGGCCTCAAGCTTGGCGAACGCGATCTGCGGGTGCACCCGGCCCCCGAGCCCGCAGTCCGTGGACGCAATGACGTTCTCGCGACCCACCAGATCGGCAAACCTGACGATCCTGTCCGCCACCAGATCCGGATGCTCCACCACGTTGGTGGCGTGTGAGACCACCCCGGGAATGATCACTTTGCCCTCGGGAAGCTTGGTGTCCTCCCAGACCCGCCATTCGTGCTCATGCCGGACGTTGGCGGCCTCGAAGGAGTACGCCCCGGCATTGACCTGCATCACGGAGCCGATGATGTCCGCGAACGGTATGTCCGTGGTGTGCGGGCCGTGCCAGGAGCCCCAGCAGACGTGCAGCCGGACCTGTTCCGCCGGCAGGTCGCGCAGCGCCCAGTTGGTGGCCTCCACGCGAAGCTGGATGAACTTGAGATAGTCCGCCAGGCTCGGCTCGGGGTTGATCTGGTCCCAGCTCTCGGCCAGCGAAGGATCATCCAGCTGCACTGTCAGGCCGGCGTCGATGATGGCCTTGTACTCTTCGCGCATGGCGTCGGCGCAGGCGTAGAGAAGCTCCTCGTCGGTCGTGTAGTACTCGTTGGCCACCCGGGCGCAGGACCCTGGGGAGAGCGAGGCCACGAACCCCTCCGCCAGCCCGGCTGAGGCAAGCCCGGTCTTGAGGTTGGCGATGTCCGAGCCCACGAGGCCCTGCCCCGTGTAGGTGAGCGGACCGGCGATCTTCGGCTGGGAGACACTTTTGCGGTGGGCGAGGATGCCCGACGACGGATCGTTGTAGGCGTCGTTGAACTTCTGCCGGTCCCGGCGGTCGGGGAAGGAGGTGAGCACGATGTTCCCGGGCGTGGAGCGGCTGACCTTGGCATCGGCCCAACGGTCCACGTCCGTGGGCTCGAGGCCTCCAAGGCGGGCGAAGGAGTAGTTCCACCAGGCGCCGTAGTCCACGGAACTGGACATGGTGTGGCCGTATTCGCCGTCGTTGGGGATATCGATGCCAAGGTCCTTCTGGCGCTGGACAACGTCCACCACCGAGGCCTCCAGCAGCTCGCGGAACTCGGGGGTGAGCCCGCCCGCTTCCTTGGCCTCGTTGGCGGAGATGAGTTCGGGCGTGCGCGGCAACGAACCTGCGTGGGTGACGCGGATGTGATCGGTGTTTACGGACATGGCGGATGGTTCCTTTCCATCGGTCCTGGCTGTAGCACCTTTGCCGGGCCGCGGCGTCCCGTTTTCAGGGTTCCGTTTTGGGGACAAGGTTGCTGCGGCGTCAACGATCCAGGTCTCTCGGCCGCTCCGGATGGGCACTCTCACTTAATTCCATCCGGCGACGGTTCCGCAAATCGGGGCAGTATTGTGTCGGGGGATTGTCCCGGCGGGCCCGGGGCGGCCCGCTGCCTCAGGCCGCCGGCCTCAGCAACGCCCGGCGCCGCGGACCGCCTGTCGGCTCTCCATAGCGGCCCCCGCCGCCGGATCGGCTAAACTTGGGTGGTAAGAGCCCCGAAACTCTTGGGCTGTGCCTGCCGGTCAGCTGACCGGTCACGGCATGGCAGTGGAATTCGGGGCATTCTCATGAACGGCGCTGAGCTGCGTTGACCACCTGGTGGATCACACGGAGTCCGGCCCGAACGAATGGGGGAGGATCCCATGCCAGCAATCGTGATCGTCGGAGCCCAATGGGGCGACGAAGGCAAAGGTAAAGCCACTGACCTGCTCGGCCACCGCGTCGACTACGTGGTCAAGCCCAACGGCGGCAACAACGCCGGGCACACCGTCGTCGTAGGCGGTGAGAAGTATGAGCTCAAGCTCCTTCCTGCCGGCATCCTGAGCCCCAACGCGGTTCCGATCATCGGTAATGGCTGCGTGGTGAACCTTGAGGCCCTGTTCCAGGAGATCGACGGCCTCGAAGCCCGCGGCGCCGACACCTCTAAGCTGCGCGTCTCCGCCAACGCCCATCTCGTGGCGCCCTACCACCAGGTCCTGGACAAGGTCACCGAGCGGTTCCTGGGCAGCCGTGCCATCGGCACCACCGGTCGCGGCATCGGCCCGGCGTATATGGACAAGGTGGCCCGCCTCGGCATCCGCGTCCAGGACGTCTTCGACGCCTCGATCCTGCGCCAGAAGGTTGAAGGATCGCTGCGCCAGAAGAACGAGCTCCTGGTCAAGGTCTACAACCGCCGCGACATCGAGGTGGATGAGATCGTGGAGTACTTCCTGTCCTTCGCCGAACGCCTCCGCCCGCTGGTCATCGACAGCACCTTCGTCCTGAACACGGCCCTGGACGAGGGCAAAGTGGTCCTCATGGAGGGCGGCCAGGCCACGTTCCTCGACGTCGACCACGGCACCTACCCCTTCGTCACGTCATCCAACCCGACCGCGGGCGGCGCCTCTGTGGGATCCGGCATCGGACCCACCCGCATCTCCCGCTCCATCGGCATCATCAAGGCGTACACCACCCGCGTGGGCGCAGGTCCCTTCCCCACGGAACTGTTCGACGAGATGGGCATGTACCTGCAGAAGACCGGCGGGGAGTTCGGCGTCAACACCGGCCGGCCGCGCCGCTGCGGCTGGTACGACGCCGTCCTGGCGCGCCATGCCTCCCGCGTCAACGGCTTCACGGACTACTTCGTCACCAAGCTGGACGTCCTCACCGGCATCGAGCAGATCCCGGTCTGCGTGGCCTACGACGTGGACGGCGTGCGGCACGACGAAATGCCGATGACCCAGACCGAGTTCCACCACGCCAAGCCCATCTTCGAGTACTTCGAAGGCTGGACCGAGGACATCACCGGCGCCCGCGCCATGGACGACCTGCCGGAAAACGCCCGGAACTACGTGCTGGCCCTGGAGAAGCTCTCCGGCACGCGGTTCTCGGCAATCGGCGTCGGCCCGGACCGCGACCAGACCATCGTGGTCAACGACCTCATCAACGACTAAACGTCACCGAAGCTCCAACGGCAGCACGAACCATGGCGGGTCACCCGGAAGGGCGGCCCGCCGTTTTGCCTTCCACAGTATTTCCCTCTGTTTAGCCGCCCATCAATCCCGTTGAATCCCGCAACGGGCGGCCCGGAGTAGGGGACGGTGGCGTCATCAGCCACCTTCTCGCCGGGGTCCCCTGACCGGGCCGAAAAAGAATTTTAAGTTTTTTGGATTTCGCGTAACCCCACCGGCCCCCCGGACGATTACCACTATGAAAGCGCCAGGTTCGAATTTGTCCCCCATCAGATTTGAACCCGGGGCTTGACTGCGACAAAAAGCGCCGGGCTGGATGTGTCCCCCATCATGTTCCAGCCCGGCTCTTTGCGGCGCTTAACTGAGACAAAAGGCGCCGGGTTGGATGTGTCCCCCATCATGTTCCAACCCGGCTCTTTTCTGTCCGGAGCCGGTTCAGCAAGAAGCCGGCCTGGGAGCGCGGGGCCGAGCCAATGCCCTCCGCCCCGATAGCCGGGGAGGCTTGCGGGCGGGACGCATCCGGCGTCCGCCTGATGGCTACACTAATGTAGCCACCCTCCCCTGAATGAAGGTTCCACGTCCGTGACCCATGCACTGACCGATGACTCCCTGCGGGCCCTCAAGGGCCGCGAGGGCGAGTTGTTCAGTCTGGTGTACCGGAGTTACGCATCCCAGGTATTGGGGTATCTGACAGCCCGCGGAGTCGAGGATCCGGAGGCAACAATGCAGGATGTCTTCCTCGCAGTCCTGCCCCGAATAGACAGCATCAGCGGTGGCGTCAGCGGGCTGCGGACGTTCGTTTTCTCGGTGGCGCACGCGCGGATGGTGGACGACCACCGCAGGCAGCGGCGGGCACCCGTCCGGCAGTCCTTCGAACCCGAACTGGACCGCCGTGAGTCCTCCTCAGCGGAGACGGCAGCAATGTTGCTCGTTGCTCCCGGGGAAGTGCTGCAGTTGTTGGACGTCTTGGGCGAGGACCAGAAAGAGGTTCTCACCCTGCGGATTATCGCGGATCTCACCGTAGAGCAAGTCGCCGAAATCATGGGGAAAAGCGCCGGAGCAGTCAAACAGCTTCAGCGACGTGCTTTGGACAGACTCCGTGAACATTCGGCCGTAAAGGATTACGTGGCGCCATGACAACCAGACATGACTTTTCCGGCGGAACCATTGAGCAGCTTCTGTTCGACGCCGGTCACTCGGACGCCGTCGAACTCCGGGCTGCCCTCACCGCGCTGGCCTCGCTCGGCCAACTCGCGGTCCCGGCGCCCGGACCGGAACTCGCGGCCATGCTCGCCGGGCCGCACAATGACCTCACCCGTCAGCGCTGGTTGCGCAAGCACCGTCCCGCCGTGATCGGACTTGCCGTCCTTGCCGGCATGGGGCTCGGCGTCAGCGGGGTGGCCGCCACCAGTCCTCGCCCCGGGGAGGGTCAGGGATTGCGTTCGGTGCAGCAGCTGACCCTGGACTGGACCCCCGGCTGGAGTATCGCCGGTGTGCCCGTGGTCCCCACCGCTGGAGAGCCCCAAGAGTCAGCCACCGGCGCAGCTTCCGATGCTGGCGATCCGGGGCTGCCGGCCTCCGGGTCCGCGGCGCCGGCAAAGCTGGAGGGCGGCGAGTACTCGGTTCCGGTCACCCCGGAGCCGGCCCCGGCGTTGGAAGAGCACGGTCGTGGTCCCGCCTCCGACCCGGGCGATGCCGGCAAGTCGAGCGACGGCCAGCATTCCGGGAGCGGCAACGCCAGCCAAGGCGGATCTTCGAAGCCTGTCGGGCTGGACCCCGCCGGGGAATCCGGCGGCGGAGATATCCTGGGTTCCGGCGCGACGCTCAAAAAACTGCATTTGCCCGCCACGGAAAAGACCCGGACAGTCAGCGGGTCTTCCGCGTCCGCCGTGGATTCGCTCAACAGCTGGTTGGGAAACTTCCGCCCCTGATCCCTGACCCTGACAGCTGACCCCCGGCAGGTGCCTGCGGGCCGCTGTCTTGCAGGCCGCTGTTTTGCAGGCCGCTGCTGTCAGGCCAAGACCTGCCGAGGGGACGGCCGGTCCGGTTTCTCCCGTCAAGAGCCATCAGTCCGCTCCGATCGTGCAGGTGTCGGCTTAGAGCGCATCCAAGGCTGACGCCTCCGATGCGACGTCCAGGCCTCGTCCGGGTCCCGCAGGATGTCCTGGATGTCCTGGATGTCCCGACCATGTCTTCCGGAACGCCTGCGCCTGCATGGAGTGCGCGTTTGCGGAACCCGAAGGTGCGGTCCGCCATTACGCGGCCATCTCCACCTGTGCCACGGCCGTCCGTGAGGTCCAGTTCAACACTGTTCTTGCGGGGTGTGAGGTCCGCTTCGAGGTCGCGGACGGTCGGCAGCGGACGCGGGCGCGGGCGGGCGCCCGGCGCGGGCGGCCGCTCGGCGTGGCAGCCGCGGCGTGGGCGGCGAAGCGTGGCGGTTGTGCGCCTGTGCGGTGCGGCGCCCGCTGAGCCAGGCCTGCCCCGGGGTGCCAGTGATTCATGCGGCTCTGCAGGGTGGATAGACTGCGCACCCTGCATAGCTGCAGGTTGTTGCCGGGCATCCAGAGCGGCACTACTCCTCCACACTGTGGATTACCTCCACGCCGGCCGCGTGCCATGCCGTAATGGAATATGACCCGTCGCCATGCACTTCCGGCGCCGCTGCTGGCAGCATCCTTCACGGTTTTCGAGGCCCGGACTTCCGACGTCCCACGGAGCCGAATGCAGGCGTCGGACCTGTCGACACCGAGCCGCGGCATCCGCGTCCCACGGGGCCGCCGGCAGTCGTTGCTGGAGCGGTGCCGCCCTTACACCAGCCTCACTCCGGACTCCTGTATTTGCTTCGCCACCGCAGCCATGATCCACGGCATTTCGCTGCCCGACACCGCCGGGGCCTGGACGAGGCTCCACTTGGCGAGACGCACTGGAACGTCGGCCCCGCGTCGGCGCCATGTCAGGGGGCACCTCTTGAAGGTCGCCGCTGAGGACGTGGTGATGCTCGACGGCGTCCCGGTCACCTCGGCGGCGCGGACGTTCCTCGACCTGAGTCGCGTGTTGGAATTTGATGACGCTGTTGCTGCCGGCGATTCCATCGTTTGCGCGCATAGACGCGGCTACATCTCGGACAAACACGCGCTCCTATCCCATGGCGCGCTCCGGGCCTATCTGGATTCCCGAAGCGGGACCCATGGAATCGCCCCCGCCCGCAAGGTTTTCGCCGAGGTTGAGGTGGGCGTGGATTCACCGCCGGAAACAAAGATCAGGCTGTGGCTGCACCGGGCAGGCCTACCGCGGTTTGTTCCCAACCAGCCAATCCTGGACATCTTAGGCAACCCCACGGTCTGGTCGGATCTGGGCTGTGAGCGCTTCAGAGTGTCCATTCAGTACGACGGAGGCCACCACCTGACAGTGCGCCAGCAGTCCCTGGACGCCCAGCGGAACTACACCACGGCCCAGGCCGGCTGGCTGCAAGTAACCCTCAACCGAGACGATCTCAGACTCGGGGCGGCTTGGATCGTGGGCCGCGTCTCCGAGGCGCTGCGCAGCAGAGGCTGGGAGAGCTGAACCCCCGGATCCATCCCGGAGGCCCTCCGCTCGGCCCCCGTCCCGCAGCCCCGCCCCGCCCCACCGCTCGGCCCCCGTCCCGCCCGCGCCCCGCAGCCCCGCCCCGCCCCACCGCTCGGCCCCCGTCCCGCCCGCGCCCTGCCAACCGCTCGCACCGCCCCTCCGCTCGGCCCCCGTCCCGCAGCCCGCCCCGCCCCACCGCTCGGCCCCCGTCCCGCCCGCGCCCCGCAGCCCCGCCCCGCCCCACCGCTCGGCCCCCGTCCCGCCCGCGCCCTGCCAACCGCTCGCACCGCCCCTCCGCTCGGCCCCCGTCCCGCCCCGCCCCACCCCTCGCCCCGCAGCCCGACAGCGGAGTCACGGTTTATGCAGCTCTGCCGGGTGCGGACGGCCTTAACCCTGCAGAGGTGCATAGAGGGCAGGCCGGGAGTAGCCATCGACGGGTAGGCTGAACTCATGGCCCACGTCAACGATCCTGCTGTCATTGAAAAGCTAATGCGCACCAAAGGGAGATGGGCCATCGTTGGCCTCAGCACCAATGAATGGCGTTCCGCCTATGACGTGGCGCTGTTCATTCGCGACAGGCTGGGCATGGGGATCATTCCGGTGAACCTCAGGGCGGATCCCGTCCACGGCGAAACCGGCTACGCCAGGCTCGCAGACATCCCCGCAGAGAAGAATCCCATCGACGTGGTTGATTGCTTCGTCAATTCGCAAAAAGTGGGGGCCGTCGTCGACCAGGCGATCGCGGTGGGAGCTAAGGCCGTCTGGCTCCAGCTGGGGGTTATCGACGAAGCCGCGGCCGCCCGAGCCAAGGCGGCAGGCCTCGATGTTGTGATGAACGCCTGCCCCGCGCAGGAAGACTGGCGCTTGCACTCGTAGCCCGCCTTCGAATTCGCCGGGTGCCCGCGGGGCCGCGGCCCGGGCGCCTTAAGCCGGATGTGTTGACGGATTTAGGGTGCTCCCAGTTGATTTGTCCGGGCGCCTTTCGTCTGGTGAAAGTAGGCTCGGTGTATGGATCCTGATGCGCTCCGCGATATCTGCCTGGGCTTCCCTGGCGCCTTTGAGGACTTTCCCTTTGGCCCGGAAACCTCCGTGTTCAAGGTCCGGGCCGACGTGTCCGGGGGCACGCGGCATCAGGCCAAAATGTTCGCTGCGTCCACCATGGATGAGGCGGACTGGTCTGTCAGCCTCAAATGCGAGCCGGCCCTGGCCGAGCAGCTGCGGGCCGCCCACCCGGAAATCACCGGCGCATGGCATATGAACAAGACCCACTGGAATGGAGTGCGACTGGACGGTTCCTTGCCGGACTCCATGATCCGGGACATGGTGGAGGACTCCTACGACCTGGTGGTGGCCACCCTGAGCCGGAAGCAACAGGAACAGCTGGGGTGGGCCCGGCTGGCCAAGGACCATTCCGATGAACTCTGAAAGGGGAGGCGGTGGGCGACGCGGACGGCTCCTGCACTCCGGCGGCCCGGGACACATTGCCAAGGGCCGTCTGAACTATCCGGGCGCCGGTTCCACTGAAAACGGCGCCGTGCCGCACGATGTCCCATGCCAGATTTCCCAGGTCCGCCTGGGTGCGGGCCCGGAGACCTATCACCGCGTGGCGCAGGGCATCCTGAGCTGGCAGCTTCAGCGCCGGTCCGGACTGCGGGTTTTCGCCGACACCACCGTGGTGGTTCCAGGTGCGCGGGTGGTGAGCGGATTCGGCATCGGGCCCCTTCGGATCAACGCCCCGTGCGAGGTGGTGTGGGTGCGCCGTCCCGAGCCCGGAAGCGGGCCGCAGCGTGCCGGGTTCGGCTACGGAACCCTGCCGGGACATCCGATCCGCGGGGAAGAGGCTTTTGAGGTCCGCATCGACGCCGAAGGTGAGGTGACGCTCGCCATTACGGCCTTCGGCGTCGCCTCGAATTGGTTCTATGCCCTTGGAGGAGCCGTGACGCGCCGGGCGCAAAGATTCATCACTTCCCGCTACATTGAGAGTGCACACGAACTGGCCGCAGGTGAAAACTGAGCAGGAGCAGGTGGATGCTGGAGCAGGAAACCCTTGACCAATTGTGGGATTTCGACGACCCCGTACAATCCGAAGGGCGCTTCCGGGCGGCTCTGGCGGGCGGAAAATACGACGACGACGAACAAGCCGAGCTCACAACGCAGCTCGGCCGTGCCATCGGACTGCAGGGCAGGTTCGAAGAGGCGGATGCGCTGCTGGACGCGATCGACTCCGATGAACCCACGGTTTCCGTGCGCGTCCTCCTCGAACGGGGCCGGTTGCTGAACTCCAGCGGGCACGCAGCCATGGCGGTCCCGCTCTTCGAACAGGCCGCCGAGCTCGCGGACCACCTCAGCGAGGAGTTCCTGGCGGTGGATGCGTTGCACATGCTGGCCATCGCGGATTCGGCTCATGCCGAGGCGTGGACCCGCAGCGCCCTGGAATACGCGTCCACGGTGCATAGTGACCGCACCAAGCGGTGGGTGGTGTCGCTGCACAATAACCTGGGATGGATACTGCACGACGCCGGCCGTTGCGCCGAGGCGATGGTGGAGTTCCAACTCGCGGGGCAATGGGCCGAACGCATCGGCACCCTGCAGCAGCAGGAGCAGGCCCGGGAAGCCATCAAGGCCTGCTGACGGCAGGACGATGTGACCCGTCGTCGCCGCCTTGCAAGAATGGAAGCCATTCCGCCCCTAACGAAAGGCACGCCGTGATCTTCATTGTGGTCAAATTCAAGGTCAAATCGGACTGGTCCGAGCGCTGGCTGGGCTTGGTATCCGACTTTACCGAAGCCACCCGCCAGGAGCCGGGAAACTTGTGGTTCGATTGGTCCCGCAGCGTGGAGGACCCCAACGAGTTCGTGCTCGTCGAGGCCTTCAAGGACGACGCCGCCGGCGACCACGTCAACAGCGCCCACTTCCAGAAAGCCATGACGGAGATGCCGCAGGCACTCGCCGAGACGCCCCGGATCATCAGCCGCCAGCTCGACGGCGATGGCTGGGACCGGATGGGCGAACTCACCATCGGCTGACCCCGGTCGCTACGATTGGTGCATGTGGATCGGGTGGATTGAATTCGACGTTCTCCTCGGCGATGTTCACAGCCTGAAGGAGAAGCGGTCCGTCGTGCGGCCCCTGCTCGCGGAGCTGAAGCGACGCTTCGAGGTCTCCGTGACGGAGGCCGATTATCACGACCAGTACCGCCGCATCATCATCGGGGCGGGTCTTGTGGCCGCCGACCGGGCGCACCTTGTGGAGGTGCTTACCGCCGTCGAACGCTTTGTGGCCGCACGCCCTGAGCTGGAGCTCCTGAGCTCCCGACAGCGCGAACTGCGCAGCGACGACTAACGGGGCCGGAAAACGCGAACGGACACTTAATCCCCTTCAAAATGGGGCTCAAGTGTCCGTTCGCGCTCAACCGGCAGGCGCGCAGGCGCTCAACCGATACGCGCTCAGGCGAAGACGCGGAGGGGCTAGCCGAAGTACTTCGGCAAGGTGGCCTCGTGGGCTTCGCGGAGGGCATCGAGGCTCAGGGTTTCGACGCCGTTGATCTCCAGCGTGCCGCCCTCGGCGTCCACCACACCGATCCGGATGTGGGCAAAGCCGCGGGCAGTGCACATGTCCTTGAAGCGGATCTCCTCCGAGCGCGGGACCGACACGATGGCCCGGCCCTGCGTCTCGGAGAATAGCGCGGTGAAGAGATCCACGCCGTCGCGGTCCAGGACGTCCTGCAGGGCGATCCGGGCGCCGACGCCGTAGCGCAGCGAGGACTCCACGAGGGCTGCCGCGAGGCCGCCTTCGGAGAGGTCGTGGGCGGCGTCCACCATGCCGTCGCGGGAGGCGTTGATCAGGATTTCACCCAGGGCGCGTTCCGCGGCGAGGTCAACTTTCGGCGGCAGTCCGCCAAGGTGGCCGCGCAGGTTGGACCATTCCGAACCATCCAGTTCCGCGGACGTTGTGCCCAGCAGATAGATGGCCTGCCCGTCCTCGCGCCAGCCGGAGGGCGTGCGCCGGGCGACGTCGTCGAGCTTGCCCAACACCGCCACCACAGGGGAGGGGTGGATAGGCGTGGAGCCCGTCTGGTTGTACAAGGAGACGTTGCCGCCGGTGACCGGGATGCCCAGCACCATGCAGGCGTCGGACAGACCGCGGATGGCCTCGGCCAGCTGCCACATCACGTCCGGATCCTCGGGGGAGCCGAAGTTCAGGCAGTCACTGACCGCCATGGGCACGGCGCCGGCCGTGGCCACATTGCGGTACGCCTCGGCCAGGGCCAGCTGTGCGCCATGGTACGGATCGAGGTAGGTGTAGCGGCCGTTGGCGTCGGTGGCCAGAGCCACGCCCAGACCCGTTTCCTCGTCCACGCGGACCACTCCGGCATCGTCCGGGAACGCCATGGCGGTGTTGCCGCCCACGTAACGGTCGTACTGGTTGGTGATCCAGGACTTGCTGCACATGTTCGGGGAGGCCACGAGCTCGGTGACTGCAGCGGCCAGTTCAGTGGGCGTGGACGGACGGCCGGCATCCTGGACGGAACCGGTGAACACGTCGGCCTGCACCGAGTCCTGCCATTCGGGGCGGGCGTACGGGCGGTCATAGACCGGGCCGTCGTGGGCCACGGTGCGCGGGTCGACGTCGACAATGACTTCGCCTTCCCACGTGATGATGAGGCGGCCGGTGTCGGTGACCTCGCCCAGCCAGGAGTATTCCACGGCCCACTTGTCCATGACCGCTTCAAACGCGGCGATGTTCTGCGGGGTGACCACGGCCATCATGCGTTCCTGCGACTCGGACATCAGGATTTCCCCGGGGGTGAGCGTGGGGTCGCGGAGCAGGACGGAGGTCAGCTCCACTTCCATGCCGCCGTCGCCGTTGGAGGCGAGCTCGGACGTTGCGCAGGAGATGCCTGCGGCGCCGAGGTCCTGGATGCCCTCAACGAGCGAGCCCTTGAACAGCTCCAGGCAGCACTCGATGAGGACCTTCTCGGCGAAGGGGTCGCCCACCTGGACAGCGGGGCGCTTGGACGGCTTGGTGTCATCGAAGGACTCCGAGGCCAGCACGGAGGCCCCGCCGATGCCGTCGCCGCCGGTGCGGGCGCCGAACAGCACCACCTTGTTGCCCTTGCCCGAGGCGTTGGCGAGCCGGATGTCCTCGTGGCGCATGACTCCCACGGCCAAAGCGTTGACCAGCGGGTTCCCCTGGTAGACCGAGTCGAAGACCATTTCGCCGCCGATGTTCGGCAGGCCCAGGCAGTTGCCGTAGCCGCCGATCCCGGCAACTGCGCCGTGCATGACGCGGGCCGTGTCCGGGTGGTCGATCGCGCCGAACCGCAGCGGATCCATCACGGCCACCGGGCGGGCACCCATCGAGATGATGTCACGGACAATGCCGCCAATGCCGGTGGCAGCCCCTTGGTAGGGCTCCACGAACGACGGCGAATTGTGGGACTCGATCTTGAACGTCACGGCCCAGCCGTCGCCCAAGTTGGTGACGCCGGCGTTTTCGCCGATGCCCACCAGCATGTCCTTCTTCATCTCGTCCGTCACCTTTTCGCCGAACTGGCGCAGGTGGTTCTTCGAGGACTTGTAGGAACAGTGCTCGCTCCACATCACGGAGTACATGGCGAGCTCGGCGCCGGTTGGGCGTCGGCCCAGAACCTTCACGATCTCGTCGAACTCGTTCTGCTTCAGGCCGAGTTCCGCCCAGGGGAGTTCGGTGTCCGGCGTCTTGGCCGCGTTCTCGACGGTGTCGATGTTGAACTTCTTGGCTTCGGTGATGGAGCCTGCCGAGGTCTCAGTCATTACTTGCCTCCCACAATCTTGTTCAAAACGGAGGTGAAGAACCCGAGGCCGTCAGTGTCGGAACCACCGATGCCGTCCAGGGACTCCGGGCCGAATCCCACTTCCACCGCATGCTCCGGGTGCGGCATGAGGCCCACCACGTTGCCGGCGGCGTTGGAGATGCCGGCGATGTCCCGGCGCGAGCCATTGGGGTTGAAGCCGACGTAACGGAACACCACGCGGCCCTCGGCCTCGAGCGCGTCCAGGGTTTTCTCGTCGGCGATGTACTGGCCGTCCTGGTTTTTCAGCGGCACCGTGATTTCCTGGCCTGCCTGGTAGTCCAGGGTCCAGGCGGTGGTGTTGTTCTCCACCCGGAGGACCTGGTCGCGGCACATGAACTTCAGGTGGTCATTCTTGATCATCGAGCCCGGCAGAAGGTGCGACTCGGTGAGGATCTGGAAGCCGTTGCAGATGCCCAGGACCGGGAGTTTGGCGTCCGAATTGGCGGCGTCGATAATCTTGGACATCAGCGGCGCGAAGCGCGCGATCGCACCGGCGCGCAGGTAATCTCCGTAGGAAAACCCGCCCGGGATCACCACGGCGTCCACGTCACCGAGCGTGGTGTCCGCGTGCCAGAGCGCCACGGGGGTGGCCCCGGCCAGACGGACCGCGCGGGCGGCGTCGCGGTCGTCCAAGGTGCCGGGGAAGGTGACGACGCCGATGCGGGCGCCAGCCAAACGGGGGCTGGCCGCGACGGCGACAGCCTCGCCAATCAGGGGAAGTTCAGTCATCTCAGGCCTCGACGACCTCGACGTTGACGACGTCCTCGATCACCGGGTTGGACAGGAGGGTCTCCGCAGCATTACGGGCCTGCGCCAGGATTTCCTCGGTCACCTCGCCGTCAACGGTCAGTTCAAATCGCTTGCCCTGGCGGACAGCGCTGAAGCTGGTGAAGCCCAGCCGGGGGAGAGCACCCACGATGGCCTTCCCCTGCGGGTCCAGAATCTCGGGCTTGGGCATGACGTCGACAACGATCCGGGGCATCCGGCAACTCCTGTGCGTGAGCATTGGGTAAGGGCGCAGCGGAGTGGTGCCGTCTCACGCTGATCTGCTGTTGCATTCGGGGGTCCTGCGGACTCCAAACATAAGACAGCGGGAAAGAGCGCTCCGCGAGCTTGCTTGCCCATTCTACCGGGCGCAGTGCGTCAACCCGTATTCGCGGGATTGACTGTGAATCAGAGCACTGCCCGGGGGCATGGGGACGACGCCGGCTCTGGCCCTGCGCGGTCAGTCTCAGTAGGATTGCGGCATGGCTGAGAACTCTAAATCCGTGTTGCTTCCGTTCATGGCCGCGGCGGTGTTCGCCGGCCTGGGAAGGATGGTCTTCCAGAAGATCAAAGCGGACAGGGCGGCCAGGGAAACGAACGTGGCAGGACCACTGGACGAGAAGACCCGGGCCTGGATCAGTGAGGTTGTTAGGACACCCCGGCAGTAGGGACTTTTCCGTTGTGACCGGCCCGGCACGCGGGCATCGACCGGTCCGACTCCAGCAGCTTGCGGGCAGGTACCGAACCCATTCACGAGCAGAGGATGGCTTCCACTAAGGGAGCCATCCTCTTTTTTGCGTGGCTGCAATGCAATCCTTTGACGAATCTAAATCGAATTTTGAAACCTATGTCATAACCAGCTATCAGTCGGTACTGTTTGAATCGGCTGGTCTCGCCGGAGTGACGGGAACTGTTATTCCGGATGCCAATCCCAGCTGGCGGCACCGGCCATCCCGCCGGATAAGTACCTGATGAAAGGTCTCAGTCACTCGTGAAATCAAAAGGAATATGCCTTGGCCGGGGCTGGGGGCTCCGGAAGAAGGCGGCCCTAGCTGTTGTTCTACCGTTGTTTCTAACCTCCGCGGCAGCAGGGCCCGCGACCGCGGCGGCCTTGGCGCCGCCAAGGGCCGTGCAGGTGAAGAACGTGAACCCCGCGGATTACAAGGACGGCCGCTACATTGTGGTTCTGGCAGAAGCAGCCGCGGCCGCCTATGAAGGCGGCACGGCGGGATTTTCGGGCACCAAACCTCAGCAGGGACGCAAGCTCGACGCCGGCAGCGCGGACTTCACCGCATATGACGCCCACCTCCGCCAGGTGCAGCGCGACGTCGCTTCCAAACAGGGAGCCACCCCTGCCAAGCAGTTCACCGCGGCACTCAACGGGTTCTCGGCCCGGTTGACCGCCCGGCAGGCCGCGGAGCTGGCCAAGGACTCCCGAGTGTTGACGGTGTCGCCGGATGTTGAGAACGCACCGGATTACACCGCCACGGATTTCCTGAAGCTCACGGGTAAGGACGGCGCCTGGGCCACGCAGTTCGGAGGCCAGGACAACGCCGGCAAGGGCGTGGTCGTGGGCGTGATCGACTCCGGCTACGCCCCGGACAACCCCTTCCTTCAGGGCGCGGCCGTCAAGCCGCTCAATGACCAGGGCGGTGGTAAGGCCCTGGGCCAAGCCGAGATGGGCGTTCCCTACCGTGCCAAGGACGGCAACATCGCCATGCTCAAGGCCGACGGCACCACCTTCGAGGGGGAATGCCAGAAGGGCGTCGACTCCGGAGCGGCGTTTGACGGGACCCTCTGCAACTCCAAGGTCATCAGCGCCCGTTACTTCGCCGATTCCTTCCTTCAATACGTGACGCCGGAAAACCGCGCGCCCCAGGAACTTATCTCTCCTGTGGACGTGGGCAGCCATGGCACCCATACCGCCACCACCGCCGCTGGTAACGCAAATGTGGAACAGGTCATCGACGGCGCGAGCTTCGGCAAAAGTTCCGGTGTGGCACCGGCCGCCAAGGTGGCCGTCTACAAGATTTGCTGGGAAGACAACAACCCCAACACCGGCGGCTGCTACTCCTCGGCGGCCGTCGAAGCGGTGGACGCCGCACTCAAGGACGGTGTGGATGTCCTGAACTATTCCATCTCCGGCAACACTGACAGCACCACGGACCCTGTTGCCCTCGCCTTCCTTAACGCGGCGGCCGCCGGTGTCTTCGTTTCAGCCTCCGCCGGGAACTCCGGGCCCGCCGCTTCGACGGTCAACCACGCCTCGCCGTGGCTGACCACCGTGGCGGCGTCCACCTTCCCCAGCGACCTGCTGGGAACGGTGAAGGTCTCCGATGGAAGCTTGTTCCGCGGCGCCTCGATCATGAAGACCGAGGTCAAAGACGCCTCCGTGGTTATTGCCGCTGACGCCGCGGCGGCCGGGGCGTCAGCGCCGAACCTCTGCGGCCCGGGCACGCTCGACGCCGGTAAAGTCACCGGCAAGGTGGTGGTTTGTGATCGCGGCGTGGTGGATCGAACGGCAAAGAGCCTGGAGGTCCAGAACAAGGGCGGCGTGGGCATGATCCTCGTCAACCTGACATCAAGTTCCGAAGATGCCGATAATCACGTGGTGCCAACTGTCCACGTCAACGCCCCCAAGAGCCTGGAGCTGAAGTCCAAGCTTGCCGCAAACCCCGGGCTCACCGTCAGCCTCCTCAAGGGCGACCTCACAGGTGAACCGCAGTCTCCGGCTCCGCAGATTGCGGGCTTCTCTTCCCGCGGCCCCAGCCTCGCCTCGGGCGGCGACCTCCTAAAGCCGGACATCTCGGCACCGGGCGTCAACGTCCTGGCGGGGGTGTCCACCATCGGCAACCACGGCGCGCAGTTCGGCTTCATGTCCGGCACGTCCATGGCCGCCCCGCACATTGCGGGCTTCGGCGCACTGGTCCTCGGCAAGCAGCCCCAGTGGACACCGGCCATGGTCAAGTCCGCCATGATGACCACGGCGTACCCCTTGGTCAATGCTGACGGAACACCCAACAGGGATCCCTTCCAAGGCGGTGCGGGCCAGATCGACGCCACCCGGGTGTTGGATCCGGGCCTGGTCTACAACTCAGGCATCAAGGACTGGAAGGCTTTCCTCAACGGTCAGGGCCTGGACACGGGTTCGCCCAAGGCCGGAACCATCGCCGCCCGGGATCTCAACCTTCCTTCGGTGGCACTGGGCAGCCTTGTTGGCGAGATCTCGGTGAAGCGGCAACTCACGGCCCTGGTGCCGGGGGCGTATAACTCAGAGGTCAGCCTGCCAGGCTTCGACGTCCGGGTGGAACCCCAGGTGCTGAACTTCTCCAAGTCCGGCGAGACCCGGGACGTCACCATCACCGTCAAGAACGTCAATGCGCCGATGGGCAAGTTCACCACGGGTGCGCTGACGTGGAAGGGTCCGCGGTCCGTGAGCTCCCCCATCGCGGTGCGGCCGGTGGATGCCCAGGTTGCTCCGTCCTTCTCCTTCAGCTCCGCCACCGGAACGGGCAGCGGCACGATGAACCTGGTTTCGGGTTCCGATGCCCCCATTCCGGTCGGTGTTGAGGGGCTTGCACCCCTGTCCGAGACGGCCGTGACCAAGACCCCGGGAGCCTACGCCCCCACGAATGACGAGCACAACGCACTGGTCAAGGTGGACGTGCCGGACGGCGCGAAGTTCGTCCGGCTTGGAGTCCAGGCTGCAACGAACGACGTCGATTGGGACATGGTGGTGTACGGTCCGAACGGCAGCGGCGGCCTCGTCGCCACCCAGGTGGCAACATCGTCCGCCAGCGAGTTCCTCGATCTCGAGTCGCCCCGGGCGGGGACGTACTACGTCATTGCCAACCTGTATGCCACCCCGGACAACGGGCCCGCCAGCGCGCGGATCCAGGCGGTCACATTCACGGGAGATGCCGGAAACCTCACGGTCAACCCGAACCCGATCGTTGCACCCAACGGGACGGCCACCACCGCCACGGCCAACTGGTCCGGACTCGCCGAGGGCTCCTACCTTGGGCGCCTCAGCCTGGGCGGGAACGGCATCAAGACCTGGGTCAATGTCACGGTGGGCGCTGCCGCGGCTCCGGCGCCTGCCGGGGCTCCGGCGCTCACGTCCGTGGATTCCGTCCCCGGGGTCTAGGCCGCGCCGGCCTGCGGCGAATAGTCGCCAGATGGGGCCCACAACTGAATAATCCCGCAGTTAGCCCTACGGAATGCTGACTGAGGAACGCCCCGGGCGGAGCGCCAACCCCGGGGCGTTCCCGTGCCCGCTGGGTTAACCGGCGTTGGTGTCAAAGGTTCAGGTCTTCGGGGTTCAGGGCCGGACTTCAGACTTGGCCTTGAGACCCCGGCGTGCCGCCAAAGAGCGGAGCCATGGCCCGCCAGCGGGCTATTTCGCAACCGTCGGTCAGGCTGAAGCGGCTATGGACAGGCCGCCCGCGGAGGGAGCCCGTGACCACTGCCACCTGGGGCCCGCCATATTGCTGGGTGCACAGCAGATCCCTCCGCCTCGGGGCGAAGAAAGTCTCTTCGCCAAAGCGTTCGACGGCGGCGAGCGCCGACCGGGGATCAGGCACCGTCGACCCCTCGAACCGGAGGGCCTGTGAGGTTTCGCCGCTGCGGGCTATCAGCCGGAACTCGTGCTCCGGTGCCCCGGGGGATTCCGTCAGCCTGATGGTCAGGTCGACCTCCGAAGCGTCATCCCCGCCGGAAACCTGCTCGTTCACTGCGTCTCTCACAGCATTTCGGCTCTCACGGCGTTGCGTCCAGCATGGGCGTCACAGCATCAAGCAGTCGTCCCCGAAGTGACTGCGCTTCGGCCGAGAACGCACGTTGGCGCTCCACATACTCCGCCTTGCCCGCCGCGCTTTCGATAGGGATCGCAGGGTATCCCCAGGCTTCCAAGTCGTAGGGGGAGGCTTGCATGTCCATGGCCCGCACGCGCCACGACAGCTCGAAGCAGTCCATCACCAGCTCGCTGGGGATCGCGGGCGCCAGCTTGTAGGCCCATTTGTACAGGTCCATGTTTGCGTGCAGGCAACCGGGCTGTTCCATGGAGCGCTGGTTTTCGCGGCTTGGGGCCAGCTCATTGAGCCCAACAGCATCGGGGGTGTAGAAGCGGAAGGCGTCAAAGTGGGAACACCTGATCCGGTTCTCCTCCACCACGCGGTCCGTGCCGGAGCCCCCGAGCCGCAGCTGCAGATACTCGTGCCGGAGCTCGAACTTGTCCTGGCGATACACCATCGCCCATTCGTGCAGTCCGAAGCAGCCGAATTGTGCCGGCCTCAGGGCAGTGCCGCGGAGGATGATGGCGGCGAACTGAAGGGCCTCCTTCCGCTCGGCCTGGAAGGCGCCCAGGTCCAAGGCGACCGCCGCCGAACCGGGCGCCAGACCGGCGGCGGTGAGCTCGCCGTCGTCGAGCATGCGGTAGTACTTCCAGTCAGCCCGAGCCGCTGCCTCGGGCCCGGTGAGCACAACGCCGTGGCCGGGATGCCAGCGCAGAAGCTGCCCCGGCTTCTGGGTGTAGTAGGTGAAGAGGAAGTCTTCCACGGGATGCTTCTGTCCGGCGGACCGCCGCGCCAGATACGGGTCGGCGTAGCGCCGCACCCGCTCATGGTGCCGGTTCTCGCGTGACAGCCACGTGTCCGGCGGCAGGATCTGCAGCTGCCCTGGTTTGATGGAGTGCATCGGCCTAGAACGCCCCGCCGGGCGAGCCGAGGACGTCCTTCGCTGCATTCCAGAGGCTGATTTCGCAGCCGTCACGCCGGGCGAAGGTGGCATCCACCGGTGAATCGTCCACCATCCCGGTGACTGTGGCCTGTTGTGGGCCGCCGTACTGCTGGGTGCACGCCTGATCCTTGCTGCGCGGCGCCGGGTGCAGCAGGGCGGGGTTGTTTTTAAGGGCTGTGCACGCTGCGGCCGCCGAAGGATGGCTGCTTTCTTTCGCGGGGACACCGTCCTTGCATACGAGCGTGTAGTTGATGGCCGCCTCATTCGCGGACGGCTTGATCATGATGGACAGTTCAGCGTTGCCGGATCCGGGCCCGGAAGCGGTGGGCGCGGGGGACTCGGGCGGAGAGGGTGCGGGCACTGTTGTTTCCGTGTCCGGAGAGGGCGTGCCAGATGGCTGGCCGCTGCTTGCCGGTGACGATGCCCCGGGCGACGACGCCGACGGGGATGGCGACGGGCCCCCGCCCGGTGAACAGGCGGAGAGGCCCACGACGGACACCAGAACGAGCGCATGAACCCACAGCCTACGCATGAGCGGTCCTCCTTATTTCCGTACATTCTATCGCCGGGGCACTGCCCTGGGCCCGGCGGCTTCGTCCCGGCTGCTCTGTCCCGGCGGAGCCGGTTCCACCCGCCGGGCACGGGGAACAAATAAACCTGACCCGAACCTCTCGATTACGTGGCCGCTCTCCGGTATGTTTCTCCCATCACTGGATGTGCGGCAAGTCACGCCCAAAGTGCGCCGAGGGGGAAGCGTCCGGGGTGTCCAGACCGCCAGCTTCAGCGGTCCGGCAAGCTAGGAGGCAGTTGGCCATGACTAACCCGCATGTTGGCTCGCACACCAGGCGCCTGACGTTGGCTGTGATCGCGGGTTTAGCCACGATTCTTGGCCAGGGTTTTGCCGTACCGGCATTCGCGTCCGGCCCCGTCGCTTCCCCTGCCGGGATAGCCCAGGCCCGGACGGTCCCGGCCAGCCTGGTCCCGGTCCAGAAAGACGCCTCCGGGCGGCCCGGCGCCGACGGCTTTGAGCGGGACGGAAACGGCGAGCCGCTGGACGCCGGGCGCTACATTGTGATGCTGAAGGACCGGCCGTTGGCTGCGTATACCGGCGGCGTCGCGGGCATTCCGGCCACCGCCGTGGCCAGCGGCGGGAAGCTCGACGCCGACAGTGCCAATTCGCGGCGCTACTCGGCGCACCTGCAGTCCCAGCAAACCAAGGTGGCAGCGGAGGAAGGCGTATCCATTGGGGAGAGCTACACCCTGGCCGTGAACGGCTTCAGCGCAAACCTGTCGGCAAGCCAGGCCAAGGCACTGGCCAAGGACGGCAGCGTGCTCTCGCTCGTCAAGGACTCCCTGTACAAAGTTGACTACTCCAGCACCGACTTCCTTGGGCTGCCTGGCAGCAAGGGTGTGTGGGCGGAGCAGTTTGGCGGCGAGGCGAACGCGGGCAAGGGAGTGGTGGTGGGGGTGTTGGATACCGGCTACACACCGGCTAATCCGTTCTTCGCCGGCGACAAAGTCAAACCGGTCTCCGGGACACCCAAGGTGGGGGAACCTTACCTCGCGCCGGGAAATAAAATCACCATGCTGAAAGCGGACGGCAGCACGTTCGCCGGAACCTGTCAGAACGGCGATCATTTCGCGGGCAACGAGTGCAACAGCAAGGTCATCAGCGCCCGTTACTATGACGAGGCGTTCAAGGCCGCCGTTCCGCCCGCGCAGCGCTCGCCGCAGGAATCCTACTCACCGCTCGACGTCGACAGTCACGGATCGCACACCGCCAGCACGGCGGCGGGCAACAGCAATGTCACCCAGATCGTGGGCGGACGCGACTTCGGTAAGGGCTCAGGTGTGGCCCCGGCGGCGAAACTTGCCGTGTATAAGATCTGCTGGGAGGGCATTAGCCCGGCAACCACCGGTTGCTTCGGTTCCAGCGCGGTCCAGGCTATCGAAGACGCCATCAAGGACGGCGTGGACGTTCTCAATTACTCCATCTCGGGTAACAACAACTCCACCGTGGACCCGGTGTCCATGGCTTTCCTGAATGCCGCGGCGGCGGGTGTTTTTGTGGCGGCATCCGCCGGAAACTCCGGCCCTCAGGCAAGCACGGTCAACCATGCCGGGCCCTGGGTGACCAGCGTTGCCGCGTCAACCCACAACAACAGCCTGCGCGGGACCGTTGAGCTGTCCAACGGGGACAAATTCGCGGGCGCGAGCATCATGAGCTCGGAGGTGAAGGACAAGCCCATTGCCCTCGCCGTGGACGTGAAGGCCGCAACGGCCACCGATGCAAACGCCGCGTTGTGCGCTCCGGGAACCCTTGATCCGGCCAAGACCGCGGGAAAGATCGTGGTCTGCGACCGCGGCATTGTGGACCGGACCGCCAAGAGCGCCACAGTGGCTCAGGCGGGCGGCGTGGGCATGGTCCTGGTCAACCTCACCCCCAGTTCACTGGATGTGGACCTGCATAGCGTCCCGACGGTTCACCTTGAGGACCCGGCCATCAAGGACGTGGTGAAAGCCGATCCTGCCCTGACGGCGAGTTTGGTCTCCACGGATACCACCGGAGGGGAACTGCCGCCCGTGCCGCAGATCGCCGGGTTCTCCTCCCGCGGACCCACCCTGGCAGCCAACAGCGACCTGCTGAAACCGGATATCACGGCGCCCGGCGTCGCCGTTCTGGCAGCTGTTTCGCCGATCGGAGGCCATGGCCAGAACTTCGGATTCCTCTCCGGAACGTCCATGGCGTCGCCCCATATCGCAGGGTTCGGTGCGCTGCTCCTGGGCAGGAACCCCAAGTGGTCTCCGGCCGCCGTCAAGTCGGCCATGATGACCACCGCGTACGATCTGGTGGACGCCAACGGCGCTGCCACTCATGACGTCTTCGCCCAGGGCGCCGGTCAGATTGATCCCTCACGGATCGCGACCCCGGGCCTGGTGTACGACGCAGGGCCCGCCGACTGGCTCGGGTTCCTGCAGGGCCTGGGATACCAGCTCGGTGTTGCCCCCGTGGCGGCGAAGGACGTCAACCTGCCGTCCTTCGCCCTCGGCAGCCTCACGGGAACGCAAACGGTGAAGCGGACGGTGACCGCGGTGCAGGACGGAAGATACCGGGCTGAGGTTGACGTCCCGGGGATCAGCGCCGAAGTGACTCCGGACGTCCTGACTCTGGCCAAGGGCGAGACGGCCACGTTCACGGTGAAGTTCACCAATTCGGGTGCGGCCTTGGACGCTTTCGCCACGGGATCGCTGACATGGACCTCCGACGCCGGCGCGGTGCGTTCGCCGGTGGCCGTCCGCCCCGTTACCGCCGTCGCGCCAGCCTCCGTGGACGCCACGTCGAAAGGCGGCGCTGGAAGCGTCACCATTCCCGTGACCTCGGGCAGCCCGGAGCCCATCGAGGTGACCGTGCAGGGGCTCGCCAAATCCAACTCCAAGCAGATCAGCCTGGTTCCCGGGCCCTCCACGGGCGTCAAGGACGCGTCGAACGATGTCCAAACAGTGGCGGTTCCGGCGGGCGCCTCGCTGGCCAAATTCGCCGTCAACTCCTCGAACGCGGCCGCAGACTTCGACTTGTTCGTGTTCTCGCCCGCAGGCATTCTTTATGCGTCAGCCACGCCCTCGGCAAGCGAATCGGTGTCAGTGCCCGACCCCGTGGCAGGAAACTGGACGGTGGTCACCAACCTCTTTGCCAGCCCGGGTAATGCGCCCACCGCTGCCTCGGTGGAGTCGGTGATCCTGGCCGGAGACGCGGGGAACCTCAGCGTCAGTCCCAATCCGCTGGAGCTCGAGAATGGCGCCAGCGGTGATCTCACGGCAACGTGGACAGGCCTCGCGGCCGGCAACTGGGTTGGCCGCCTCCAGTTCGGAACCGGCCCGTCAACGCAGTTGAACCTTACAGTGACGGCGCCTTAGTCCCCACGATCTGCGGCGGCAGCCGTGGCCGCGATCAGCTCCATCATTGACCCGTGAAGTTGGGCCACCTGCTCCCGGCTCAGACCCAGGCGTTCCATCATCGTCCCGGGAACCGCCGTGGCCCTTCGGCGCAAAGCGACTCCACTGGGTGTGAGCTCAACCGCCAGTGCGCGCTCGTTGCCGGCCGCGCGGCCACGGGTGATGTATCCCGCTGCTTCGAGGCGGCGCAGCAGAGGAGAGATGGTGGCCGGCTCCTGTGCCAGGGCGTCGCTGATCTCCCGAACAGTGCGCGGGCTGGATTCCCAGAGGCACAGCATCACGAGGTACTGCGGGTGGGTCAGTCCCAACTTGTCCAACACGGGTTTGTAAGCGCCCACAACGCTCCGGGACGCCACCGTCAGCGCGAAGCACAGCTGGTGCTCCAGCAGGAGATCCTCGTCGTATTCTTCGGGGGCTGCCGGTTGTTCGGTGGCCACGGGCCCGGGGCGATTCATGAAGGCCTTCCTCATTGATCGTTAGTGCACTAATCATTAGCGTACACTGTGTGAATCGGACGTTTCGAGAGGGAGCCTGTGGTGGAAAAGGAAAACGCGGCACAAAAGTTCATGCGCGCGACCGGAAGGCTCAGGGCTATTTTCGGCCCAGCCAACCGCAGCTCCCTGGGGCATGAGATGACCCAGGAGAACAAGAATCTGCTCGCCCAGCGCGAAGCGGAATCCCAGCAGTGGGAGACCATCCGCCGGGCGGACGGCAGCACCTACGTGGTGCCGAAGAACCCCGGGGACCAGTCCCTGCGCTAGCTCCCCGGCAGGCTCCAGGCCCCTTCCCGGGCAGGCGCTCTTCCTATCGAGGAGACGGGCGTGGAGGGGCCTTTTGGCCTTTCCTGGCGTAAAATATGGGCACAGGTAATCCTTGGCCAAGTTCTGCTTGACCCGCACCCAGGGAAAGGGGATGGGAATTGTGGCACGTTTAGTGACCCGGTTTATGAGCCTGACCGACAGGCTACGGTTCCTCTTCGGCCCCGCCACGCGTGGCGATGTGGCTGCGCCGGTCATCCATACACATGACGACTTCGAGGCCGCTTCCGAAGAGGACCTCTCCCAATTCGAAGTCGAATCTGACTCCGAAGGCCACCACTATGCGGTGCGGAAGGAAGACCTTCCAAAGGAGCGGGCCTAGCCGCTCCAACGGCAGGGAGCGGGCCTAGCGGCCCGTTCCGCCGTATACCGTCGCTTCGTCTTCGCTGTCCAGGTCAAACGCCTTATGGATTGCCCTGACGGCGTCGTCCAGCAGGTCCGCGTGGGTTACCACCGAGATGCGGATCTCCGACGTCGAGATCATGTTGATGTTGATCCCTGCGGCCGAGAGCGCGGCGAAGAACCTGGCGGAAACGCCCGGGTGCGAACGCATGCCTGCGCCTATCAGCGAGAGCTTGCCGATTTTCTCGTTGTATTCGATGTTCTCGAAGCCGATTTCCGGCTGCGCCGCGCGGAGGGCTTCGAGGGCGTCGGCGCCTTCGACGATGGGCAGGGTGAAGGAGATGTCCGTCTTGCCTGTCCCGTGGGTTGAGACGTTCTGGACGATCATGTCGATATTTGAGTGGGCATCGGCGATTACCTGGAAGATGGCGGCGGCCTTGCCTGGGATATCCGGAACTCCCACCACGGTGACCTTGGCTTCGGAACGGTCGTGTGCAACGCCGGAGATGATTGGCTGCTCCAAGGCAACTCCCTCTTGAGTCTTGATCTTGTCGTGGGCGCCGGGCATGACCCAGGTGCCTTCGTTTTGGCTGAATGAGGAACGCACGTGCAAAGGCACGCCAAATCGCCGGGCGTACTCCACGCAGCGAAGGTGGAGGATCTTGGCGCCGGAGGCGGCGAGCTCCAGCATCTCCTCGCTGGAGATGCGGTCGATCTTGCGGGCTGACGGCACAACCCTCGGGTCGGCGGTGTAGATGCCGTCCACGTCGGTGTAGATCTCGCACACATCGGCGTCCAAGGCCGCCGCCAGGGCCACGGCAGTGGTGTCCGAGCCGCCGCGGCCGAGGGTGGTGATCTCGTGGGTTGTGTGGCTCATACCCTGGAATCCGGCAACGATGGCGATGTGGCCCTTGTCCAGGGCGGTGCGGATCCGGTGGGGATCGACGTCGATGATGCGGGCTTTGCCGTGGATGCCGTCGGTGATCATGCCGGCCTGGGAGCCGGTGAAGGACTGCGCCGAGGCGCCCAGCTTGTTGATGGCCATGGCCACCAGCGCCATGGAGATGCGTTCGCCGGCGGAGAGGAGCATGTCCATTTCGCGGGCGGGGGCCGAATCTGTCACCTGGGACGCCAGATCGAGGAGCTCATCGGTGGTGTCTCCCATGGCGGAGACCACCACCACCACCTCGTTGCCTTCCCTCTGAGCGTCCACCACGCGTTTGGCAACGCGCTTGATGCCCTCAGCGTCCGCCACCGAGGATCCGCCGAACTTCTGCACGATGAGCTGTTTGGTCCGGACGGCAGCATCGGGCAGCTCACGCGCCTGCGTTTCGGTTTTCACTTCGGTAGTGGGCATACTCATGCGCGCACCCTCACTGGATCAAATCGGGTTTCCTGGGCCAAGCAACCAAATAGGCGCGACGGCGTAACTGATGAGCCCAGTTTATCGCCGGCGGCGGTCCGGCGTTGAATTGTGACCGCATGCCAGACAGCCACCTGGCCTCCGGCGCGGGATGTGGAGCAGACCCGGTGGGGCCGTGGCCCCGCGGACATGTCCCAACCGATGGTTCGGGACGATCAGCTCCGCGTGGTCAGCTCAGGGCGTTGCGGCGGCCTTCGAAGGCCCGGCCCAGTGTGACCTCGTCGGCGTATTCGAGGTCGCCACCAACGGGAAGTCCGGAGGCGAGCCGGGTAACTGCGATGCCGATCGACTTGAGCATCCGGGCCAAGTAGGTGGCCGTTGCCTCGCCCTCGAGGTTGGGGTCGGTGGCGATAATGATTTCCTGGATGGCGCCGTCGTTGAGCCGGGTGAGGAGTTCGCGGATGCGGAGTTGTTCCGGCCCGACACCGGCGATGGGGTTAATGGCGCCACCCAGTACGTGGTACCGGCCGCGGAAGGACCGGGTGCGTTCAACCGCCAGCACGTCCTTGGATTCCTCCACCACACAAATGACCGACGGGTCCCGGCGCGGGTCCCGGCAGATGTTGCACAAGTCCTGTTCAGTGACGTTTCCACAGACCGTGCAGAACTTCACCCGTTCCTTCACGTTGGTGATCGCATCGACCAGGCGCTTCATGTCCTGGGGATCGGCCTCGAGGATGTGGAACGCCAGCCGCTGGGCCGATTTGGGACCCACGCCGGGAAGGCGTCCGAGCTCGTCGATCAGCTCTTGAACCGCACCTTCGTACACAATGTCCTCGTTCGTTTGCAGTGGTGTTGGGCTGGCGGCGGGGCGAGCCGCCTAGAAGCGCGGCGCGAGCGGGCTTCCGTCCAGGGAGCGCTCCTCAACCAGCTTTCCGCCCAGAATACGCTCGACCGCGGCACGTCCGAACACGCCGGATTCCTCGATGGTTTCGTCGTCGGCGCTGGGAATGTCCTGGACATACGTGGCGGCAGCGGCGGCGCGGGCAGGGGCCTTGGCGCGGCCGGCCTCTGCCTCCGGGCTGTTCGAGAGCCGCTGGTAGAGGCTTTGCCTCGCCGCGGCGCCCGAATCCGGCGCAGTGGCTGGTGCTGCGACGCGCGTCGACGGCGCCGCGATGGGAGCAATTGCCGCGGCAGCGACAGTTAGGCTGTCGGCGGCGGAGGCTACTGGCGCCGACGTCACTGGGCTGGTCGAGGGCGCTGCGGAGGCCGGTGCCGGCGAACCCCACGCTGCCGAGGAGTCAGGCGCCGAGGAAACAGACGCCATGGCGCCGGCATACTGCGGGATCTGAGCGGCCGCGGGCTCGTATTGCACCGGTTCCGGCTCGGCGACGGGTTCCGGCGCTGCCGCCGGAGTGTGCCGCCCCACGTTCGAGTCGGACCCCACCGTCCAGATCCCCGGGGACTGTTCGACGGCGCGGGCCCACGGATCGTTCGCGGTGCCCGGTGTCCGGGATACCGGAGCGCCCGGTTGCCCGGCCCGGGCCGCCACGCCGGGCGCGGTCGGTGCGGAGGCCTTTTGGCTGACAGGCGCGGCGGGGACCCGTTGCGCCGGCAGGGTTGAAGCCGGGACCGATGGGGCCCAGTCGATCGGCGGCTCCTCGTCCAAGGGCGGTGCGTCCTCGTCTCGAGGGGGACCCCAGTCGTCGTCGGGGTAATCGTAGGACCCGGAATGATCCGTTGCAGGCTCGGGATCTGCGGGAGGCTCCGGGATCTCCGGTCCAGCAGGCGCCACGGCATCAGGAGTGGGCTGCCGGCCCGCGGTCGGAACTGGAGGCGGCGTTGCGACCGGCCCCAGCGAATGGGCTGATGGAATACCGGGGGACTCCGTTGACGGTTTCTCCGGTGCGGCTGGCTCGGCGGACGCCGACCGGCTTGCCGGCAATGCTCCGTCCGGCCCGGAACCCCGGCCTGCCGAAGCCGCGCCCGAAGCTGGGACCGGGGCCGGGGGGGTGACAGGACCGGCCGCGGCGGGAGCAAGGCCCCAGGCGGCGTCCGCCGACGTGGCCGGGACGTCCCGGCTAGCGGGTGCTTTTGGGTTTGGCTCAGAGCTCACTGAGCTCGCCGAAGCGCGGGACCCGCCAGCCACGGCATTGATCTGGCAGTCGATACCCACGGTCTTGTGGATTGCCTGCCGAAGGTTCTCGGAGTGGTCTGCCCGACCGAAAGCGCCCGCCAGCCCGGTGGTGCTGAATGCCAGGGTAAGGACCTGGCCGTCAAACTGGCCCACCTGGGCATTCGGCTCAACAAGGGCCCAGGTGCTGCGCTTGATCTTGGCGAGCGTCTGGAGGACTTCGGGCCACGCGCGGCGCAGGACCTCTACGTCTGCGCCGGCATGTCCCGGCGCGGCGGCAGCTGCTTGTGGCGCGGGGGCAGGCGCAGATGCGGGAGCAGGTGCAGGCGCCGTCACGGATTGTGCTTGAGGGGAAGCGGGCGGCGCGGGCGCCGGGGGGCCGGATACCGCAGGGCTTGATACGGCAGGATTTGATGCCGCGGGGTTTGATGCCGCGGGCGCCGTTTCCCGCTCAGCGGCGGGAGCCTGCGCTTGCTCCGGTGCGGATGGCTGCGCAGGTTGCCGGCTTGCCTTGGTCTCGTCCACCGGCCAGTCCGTGGTGCTGACCCGGGGCGCGGTGAGCGGTTGGCGGGCCTCCGGAACGCTCGGTGCGGGTGCGGGTGCGGGTGCGGGTGCGGGCTCGCGCTGGGGCACCTGCACCGGACGCTGGGAAACCGCCTCCGGCCGGGCAATCCGCGGCGCCTCCACGGCCGCATCAGGGGAAGCCGGCGAGCCGACGTCGTTCCCGGCGTAGTTCAGCCGCCGTTCCACGCGGTCGATCCGGGCTGCGATGCCGCGCTCGGTCTGTTCGGAACTGGGCAGCAGGATGCGTGCGCAGAGGAGCTCAAGATGAAGCCGCGGAGACGTTGCCCCGGTCATCTCGGTCAGGGCCGTGTTGGTGACATCCGCGGCCCGTGAAAGCTCGGCTGCCCCAAGATTGTGTGCTTGGTTCTGCAAGCGTGCGATCTGGTCCGAGGGCATGCCCCGAAGGATTGACTGGGCGCTCTCGGGCATGGCCTGGACAATAATGAGGTCGCGGAAACGTTCCAGGAGATCTTCCACGAAACGGCGGGGATCATGGCCGGTCTGGATCACGCGGTCCACGGCGCGGAACACCGTTGCGGCGTCCGACGCGGCGACTGCTTCCACCACGTCGTCCAGCAGGGAGGCATGGGTGTAGCCCAGCAGGGCCACCGCGAGTTCGTAGTCCAAGCCGTTTGGCCCGGCGCCGGCCATGAGCTGGTCCAGCACGGAGAGGGAGTCGCGGACGGAACCGCCGCCGGCGCGAATCACCAGCGAGAGCACGCCGGGCGCCACGGGCACCTTCTCCTGGCTGCAAAGGAGCTCCAGATAGGCCATGAGTGGCTCCGGCGGCACCAACCTGAACGGGTAGTGATGGGTGCGGGAACGAATGGTGCCGATCACCTTGTCCGGCTCCGTGGTGGCGAAGATGAACTTGATGTGCTCCGGCGGCTCCTCGACGATCTTGAGCAGCGCGTTGAAGCCCGCGGAGGTGACCATGTGGGCCTCGTCGATGATGAAGATCTTGTAGCGGTCCCGGACGGGGGCGTAGGTGGCGCGTTCGCGCAGGTCGCGGGCGTCGTCCACACCACCGTGGCTGGCGGCGTCGATCTCGATCACGTCAAGGGAGCCCGAGCCGCCGCGGGCCAGCTCAATGCAGCTGGGGCATTTGCCGCAGGGGGTGTCCGTGGGCCCTTCGGCGCAGTTGAGGCAGCGTGCCAGGATGCGGGCGGAGGTGGTTTTGCCGCAGCCTCTGGGGCCGGAAAAGAGGTACGCGTGATTGACGCGGTTCTTCCGCAACGCAGTCATGAGGGGAGCCGTTACGTGTTCCTGCCCGATGACGTCCGCGAACGAGTCGGGGCGGTATCTACGGTAAAGGGCGGTAGTAACAGTCACAGATAAACCCTACCAATCGGCACAGACATAAAAGACCCCTCATGCACCCGCCAGAGCCCATTTACCCTTGCTACCTTCCGGTCCTGGGGGAGTTCAACAGGATGACGCCACATGAGGGGCCGTCAGCAAGTTTACCTGACGATTGACCGTGTCCCGAATCGGCCCTGGGAGCCCCGTGGGCCGGGGCGGGATGCGGGATGCGGGGGTGATGTTATTTTCGGTGGCCCTCTACGGGCCAGCTCATCAGCGCAGGTTCCTCATATGGATGGGCGGACCGCAAGGCCGCGATCACGGCGTCCAGGTGCTCTTCCGCCACCACGCATTCGATCCGGATTTCGGGGACCTGTTCTGCTTCGCCCTGCACTCCGATGAAGGGTTTTGCCCCCGGAAGCGGAGTGAAACGGCCCGTGCCGGGCACCGTGAACGCGCAGTGTGAATAGTTGGCCACGCGCCCGGCACCGGCGTCCCCGATGATGGCCAGCACCTTCTCGGCAAACGGCGCAGGAACGTATGTCACCAGAGCATGTAATTGCGACATGTTCCTATGGTGCCAGCAATGTTGTGCACTTGTTCCCCATGGAACGCTTGCTTATCAACGCCGCAGGGCGGACGATTGATATGTACACCGATTGGGGCAATCTCAAGGTTGTGAGCTGCAGGGCCTGGCGGGATGGCCGGACCCGGCAGCTCAACGGTGTTCCGGAGGGATGGGCGCATTGGGGGCGCCCATTTTGACGTTAACGCGGGTGAGGCCCACCTGCGCGCGCCCCCGCGGCAATGGCGGCTTGTATTGTGACTGTATTCACGGCGGCGTGTGGCGCACCCAATTGGGCGATGCCGAAATGTTCAGGTAGTCTAGTATCTGCTTTTGATTCAGAAGCTACTGGAGAATTCGCCTAGCGGCCTATGGCGCACGCCTGGAACGCGTGTTGGGTTAACGCCCTCGGGGGTTCAAATCCCCCATTCTCCGCGTTTGGCCCCGGTCCTCGGACCGGGGCCTTTTGCGTGCCCTCTGCCTCCACCGGCGCACATTCACTGTTCCCGCTTCCACTGCGGGTCACGTGCCTCAGTGAACCCCGAGCCTGCCTAGGGTGGTCAGGCGCTGAGCCCGAGCCGCCTCAGCCGCCGCCGTGCGGCCTGTTCGCTGGGCCCAACCTTTCCCAGCGCCACATGAACGACGCCGAGCGTTACCTTGGTGGCCGATCTCACCGGAAGCGGGAGGGGACCCAGCCGTGCGGTCCTCAACCCCAACATGTCGCGGTATTTCGGTTCCAGACTGGAAACAGCGGCCGCAAACAACACGCGGTACCCGGGGCGGAGGGCCGGATGAAGCGGCGGGTTGCGGATAAACTCCACCGTCTCCCGGACCCTGTCATCGCACCGGAGGTCGCCGGCGTCGTACCAGTCATCCAACTGCTGCCGCATTTCCGACTCGCTGAGCGGGGGAGCGGACACCCCCATCAAGTGGCCGGCATGGGCCCACTCACGGACATAGGCATCCGGACCACCCGGGATGGGGCCGCCCCAGATCTTGTGGGCGGACAGGAACGCGTCCGTGAATGCGATGTGCACCCAGCGAAGAAGTTCGGGATCGTTTGCCGCGTAGCCCCGGGAAACACCATGGGCATCGACGAAGTCGCCGAGGACCGATTCATGCAGTCGGAGGACCCAATCGGTGGCCTCCCGCGCTGCGGCGGTGGACCCGTAGGAGACGGTGAAAATCCAGCGGATGGTGCGGGCCAGGCGGCCCAGTGGGTCCTCCCGGAAGCGGGAGTGGTCGTAGACGCCGGCAAGCGCGCCGGGGTGGAGGGCCTGCATAAGCAGCGCGCGGATCCCGGCAACGATGGTGGCCATGGACCCGTGCACTGCCCAGACGGCGGATCCCGGGAGGTGATAACCGGCGTCGTCGCCCTCTGCGAGACGGAGCACCCAGGCGGGCACCTCATCCCGGGTCCCGGTGAAGGTCTGCTTCAGCTCGGCCTGCCATTCCCTGAGGAAATTGCGCATGATCCATTCTCCCGCAGGTTAGGCCCTGACCTGATCAGGGGAAGCCCGTAGGCCAGGGGCGCTGCCCCCTCCGTCCCTGTTTTCACAGGAACCCCACAGTGAACATCCAGAGGCCCCGGCGGAAGTCCAAAACAGGGGACTGTTGGGGGTTCACAGACTAAGGCCGCCTGTGTTCCCATAGGAACGTAAGTCCGTCGAGATTGGGGTCTGACGGGCCTATCGCAGGAGTCACTACGTGGGAAATCACCTGGGAAACGGACCCGAAAAGCGGACTGGCGGACCTTGCTTGATTGCTGCGCGGATTTTGGGCGTGTGTGCTGTTTCGACGCTCACCGTGTTTGCGTTTGGCGTTGAAGGGCCTCCCGCTGCACCTTCGAAGAACACGTCAGCCATTGCCGGACCAGCCATTGTTGCGCCTTCCCTTGCTGCCGCGCCGGTTCCGCCGGCTCCTAGCCCCTCGACGGCGGCCCCGGCAAACATCGCCGCAGACCTCCGGGCAATCGTCTCCTTCAACCACACCGAGGTGAGGACGAAGAGCAAGGACGGGAAGCACGAACTCAACGTCGCCTCCGAGGAGTTGCGGCGCCCCGCCGCCGGATTCCTTATGGCGCCCCTTGAGACACTAACCGAGACGTCGCCCTTTGGCCTCCGCACCAGTCCGATCACCGGCACGGTCGGAGAATTCCACTGGGGCCAGGATTTCGCGGCCGCCTGCGGTACCCGTGTTTACGCGGTCGACGCCGGAGTGGTCCGGGCTGTCGGATGGCACCCCTGGGGAGGAGGCAACCGGGTGGAGATCGACCACGGGAACGGGCTCATCACCACGTACAACCACCTGGAGGGAATTGCCGTCAAGATGGGAGACTCCGTTCAGGTGGGACAAGTCATTGCGAAGGTGGGAACCACTGGCTCGTCCACCGGGTGCCACCTGCATTTCGAGACAATTCTCAATGGCGCCCACGTCAATCCGCTCGATTGGACGTTCCTGCCCACCAAGCAGATCGACGAGCTTGGAACCATCGAAATGATCAGCTACGCCCCCGGCCCGAACGCGCCGGAGGGCTCGCCCACGTGGGCCATCCCGGTCACCGCGAACATCCCGCAGCCGGTGACGGGAGGGGAATCCGAGGGCCCGGTTCCAGCCACGACCTCCACAGGTTCGGCCGCCCCCACGCCCTCCGCCACGGCGACGCCGACCCCCACGCCTACGCCAACTGCGACGCCGACCCCCACGCCTACGCCAACTGCGACGCCGACCCCCACGCCTACGCCAACTGCGACGCCGACCCCCACGCCTACGCCCACGGCGACGCCGTCGACCACTTCCTCGCATTCGGGAACGTCGACCCCCACGGCGTCGGCCACACCGACCCCGACCCCGACGGCGACGCCCACACCGACCCCGACGGCGGTGGTAACGGCCGCCCCCACGGCGTCGGCCACACCGACCCCGACGGCGGTGGTAACGGCCGCTCCCACAGCGTCGGCCACACCGATACCAACGCAGGCGCCAGCGCCAGCGCCAGCCCCAACCCCAGCGCCAACACCGACGCCAACACCGGCCGCAACGTCGTCGACGGAGCCCGCGGCCGCTCCCACTCCCACGGCCAGGCCCACACCGTAACGTCCCTCTCTGGGATGCGGGAGGCCTAAACCCATACGCTTGTCCATTGGCAGCGAATAAAAGCCATGACACCGTTTGTAAGGAAGCCCTCCGTGAACTCCCTGTACTCCATTCCGCTAACCCTCAACGACGGCACTGAAACGGATTTCGGCCGCTTCAAGGGAAGCGTGGTGATGGTGGTCAACGTGGCCTCCCAGTGTGGATTCACTCCGCAATATGGCGGACCTGAACTGCTGTACAACAAATTCCGTCATCAGGGCTTTGAGATCCTTGGTGTCCCGTGCAACCAGTTCGCCGGCCAGGAACCCGGCAATGACGAGGAAATCGCGGAGTTCTGCCAGCGCAATTTCGGCGTGACCTTCCCGCTGGCTGCCAAGGCTAATGTGAGGGGAAAGGACCAGCACCCGCTGTACACCGAGCTGACCCGCTTCAAGGCCGGGCTGCTGCCGGGCCTGGTGAAGTGGAACTTCGAAAAGTTCCTGGTCAGCCGGGACGGCGAAGTGGTCGCCCGTTTTGCGCCCACCGTCGAGCCGGACTCGCCCGAAATCATAGCCGCGATCGAACAGGCGCTGGCATAGAACGCCCGGGACTCTAACCGGGACCTTGGTCCCTGTTTCCGGACATCCTGCAAGCCTAGACTGGCCGGACCCTCCAACCTTCCGAGCAGCCGCATTGCAGCGCCGCCTGCCCTCGGCCCCACGGAGGAATGGCAGAACCTTGCCAGTCAGGAGAGGGCGCATCAGAACTTCGTGAATCACAAGTGGGCACCCAGCGTGGGGTCCGTGAAAGCAGGAGGAATGAGATGACAGGGAACAAAGCCGTTGCCTACAAGGGCCCAGGCAAGGTCGAATTGATCGACATTGACTATCCCAGCTTCGAACTTAAGGACGGACCAGGGGTGAACCCGGCCAACGTGGGCCGTTCTGTGCGACATGGCGTAATCCTCAAGACGGTCGCCACCAACATCTGCGGATCCGACCAGCACATGGTCCGAGGCCGTACCACTGCACCTTCGGACCTGGTGCTCGGGCACGAAATCACCGGCGAGGTGGTGGAAGTAGGTCCTGACGTCGAATTCATCAAGGTGGGGGACCTCTGTTCCGTTCCGTTCAATATCGCGTGCGGCCGCTGCCGGAACTGTAAGGAACGCAAGACCGGCATCTGCCTCAACGTGAACCCGGACCGGCCGGGCAGCGCCTACGGCTACGTGGACATGGGCGGTTGGGTCGGCGGCCAGGCCAACTATGTCCTGGTACCCTACGCGGACTGGAACCTGCTGAAGTTCCCGGATAAGGACCGGGCCATGGAGAAAATCCTCGATCTGGCCATGCTTTCGGACATTTTCCCCACGGGATACCATGGCGCAGTCAGTGCCGGGGTTGGAACCGGGTCCACCGTGTACATAGCAGGTGCAGGTCCCGTTGGCCTGGCTGCGGCAACCAGCGCCCACCTGTTGGGCGCCGCTGTTGTGATCGTGGGCGACCTGAACGAACAACGGCTGGCGCAGGCGCGCAGCTTTGGCTGCGAAACCATTGACCTGACCCAGGGCGGCCCAGCCGAGCAGATCGAGCAGATCCTGGGTGTCCCGGAAGTCGACTGCGGCGTCGACGCTGTCGGCTTCGAAGCCAGGGGCCACGGCAAGGACGCCAAGGAAGCTCCGGCAACTGTGCTCAATTCGCTGATGGACATCACGGCGGCGGGTGGCGCCCTGGGCATTCCCGGGCTTTACGTCACGGGCGATCCGGGCGGCATTGACGAGGCGGCCAAGAAGGGTTCACTCTCTATCAGCCTGGGAACGGGCTGGGCCAAGTCGCTGAGCTTCACAACGGGCCAGTGTCCGGTCATGAAGTACAACCGCCAACTGATGATGGCGATCCTTCACGACAAGGTGCATATTGCCAAGAACGTCAACGCCAAGGCGATCACGCTGGAGGATGCGCCGAAGGGCTACGCCGAGTTCGACGCCGGCGCGGCCACCAAGTACGTTCTCAACCCCAATGGCTACCTGAGCTAGCCGCAGATCAGCACAAAGGTAGAGTGGCGCCCGGGCATGCCAGAAGCAGGCCCGGGCGTCTGCGGCTCCAGGCCCGTTAGTGGATCCTTTTTCAACATGCCAGCTGAAGTTTGTACAAAGTTCGCCGAATGTCTGGTTGGATAGATCCTACTGAGAGGGACACTGGAGGCGCCGCTTCCAACCAACCACGAAGGCAGTAATGGAGCTCATCGAGGCCGAACACCCCCGGCCGCGGCATTTTCTACTCCACCTGAGCGATCCCCACCTGTTGGGAGGCACGGACCGACTCTATGGTGCGGTGGACAGCGAAGCCCGTCTGAAACAACTCTTTGAAGAAGTCAAGGCCTCAGGGGCCCGGCCGGAAGCCGTGATTTTCACCGGCGACCTGGCCGACCAGGGTGAACCCGAGGCATACGTAAAACTCCGTGCGATTGTTGACCCCGCCTGCGAGGCGATGGGCGCCAAGGTCATCTGGGCCATGGGAAACCACGACGACCGCGGAAATTTCCGCAGCGGGCTGCTGGATCAGCCTGCCGACGACTCGCCGGTGGATCACAGCTACTTTATCAACGGCCTCCGGGTCATCACCCTGGACACCTCGGTCCCCGGGTTCCACCACGGCGAACTCAGCGACACGCAGCTGGAATGGCTCGCCGAGGAACTGTCCACGCCCGCCCCGGACGGCACCATCCTGGCGCTGCACCATCCTCCGGTGCCGTCGGTGCTGGACCTCGCCGTCCTCGTGGAATTGCGCGGCCAGACCGCGCTGGCAGCCGTCCTGCGCAACTCGGACGTCAGGACCATCCTGGCCGGGCACCTGCACTACTCCACCACGGCCAGCTTCGCCGGCATCCCCGTCTCCGTGGCGTCCGCCACCTGCTACACGCAGGACCTCAATGTTCCTGTGGGCGGCACCCGGCCCCGTGACGGCGGACAGGCATTCAACCTGGTGCACGTGTATGAGCACACCATCGTGCATTCGGTGGTGCCCATTGGCGGCGCGCCCCTGGTGGGCGAGTTCGTCTCAGCGGCGGAGACACAGCGACGGCTCGCCGCTGCCGGAATCCGGATTCCCAGCCAGGCCAAGACGGAGCGGGTCCACAAGGGCAAACCCCGGGACCCGCTGATCACCAGGAAGTAATCCGCAGCATCGGTAACAGGAGTACCCGTGACCCGGGTGTTCCATGCCTACTTTTCCCAGGGCGCCTTGATGGGGAAGTAATTCTCCAGGAACCCGGTGACCAACTTCGCGCGTTCTTCCGCCGGCACCTCGGGGAAGCTTCCGTCGTTGAGGCAGAAGAAGTCCATGTTGCGCTTGGACAGCAGCTTGGGCAGGTAATTGAGACCGGCCCGGGCGGTGGTGTCCACATACTTCACCTTCGCCGCGGTCTGTGTCACCGCTCGGCCGGTCAAGAGCGCGTAGTAGTGGTAGAAGGAATTGGTCACGGAAATGTTGTCCGCGGCCCGGAACCGGCTTGCTGCGGTTTTGGCGAACTCGCCGGGGAACTCCTGCTCCATGGTTTCCACAACACTGCGCCGCAGGGGAGCGGCAGTGTGCTCGAGGTGGCGGGTGGTGATCCGGCCAAAGCGGTCCCAGAGCAGCTTCCGGTTCACGCGTGCCGCGTTCTCGAACCCGCTGCGCTGGATGTCGTTTTCGCCCAGGCCAATGCGGGTTTCCGCCTCGATGAATTTGGTGATCCCGCCCGGAGTGAAGAACATGTCCGGTCCCACCGGGCGGCCGAAGAACATGTCGTCGTTGGAGTAGAGGAAATGCTCCGAAAGTCCTTCGATGTGGTGCAGCTGGCACTCCACGGCCTGAGAGTTGTGCGTGGGCAGCACCGAGGGATCGGCGAAGAACTCCTCACTGCGGACAATGGTCACGGTGGGGTGCTCGGCCAGCCACGCCGGCGCGGGGGAGTCCGTGGCGATGAAGATCCGCCGCACCCAAGGGGCAAACATGTACACCGAGCGCAGCGCATACTTGAGTTCGTCGATCTGCCGGAAGCGGGCCTCGTGGTCATCGCCCTCGCCCACCACCACCCCGGCCATCCGTGCGCGGCGGGCGGCAATGTACTCCGGGGAGCTGCCGTCCACCCACGAGAACACCATGTCGATGTCGAAGCTGATATCGCTTGCGTGGTCCGCGAACATGTTCTCGATGGTGGGCCACGTGTGTCCGTAGCGCTCCACCGTGCCGCGCACGGCGTCGGAGGTGAGCATGGTCCGGCGGGTCAAGGAATTCTCGATCGGCAGGATGAGCTGGTCGCCCTCGAAGCTCCACAGTTCGATCTGCACGCCTGCGGAGGATCCGAATTCGAAACCGCCATTGGGCTCCACCCGCGGCCGGTACAGCCGGAAAATCCGCGCCTGGCGGTTGATGGAAAGCTCCCCGTCCGCAACCAGCACCGATGTCTTCTTCTTGGCGTCCACCGTCATGGAGTACACCGGTTCGTCCCGGCACGCTTCCACCAGGGCGGCGCGGAGCTTCTTGCGGTCCTTCCAGTCCAAGGCGATGACCGGGCGGTCATTGTTGCCGCGGACCAGCAGATAATCCAGCCCGGCGTTGGCCAGGACCGTGCGCACGAACAGCAGGTCTTCCACCATGGCCTGGTACGGGGTGCGGTTGGTGTTGATCAGTGCATAGCGTCCACGGTGGCGCACCACATCCGGGCGGTGCTTAAGTCGCGCCACAGCGGCCGGCGATGTTACTTCGGCGTGGACCCGGCCGTCGTCGGAGGCCTGGCTGCCGTAGTAGATCTCATCCTGGACGAGTGCGTCTGTAATGGTGTTTCTCCGAACTGCTAGGTAGTAAGGGGTTCTACTTGCATAATAACCCCGCCAAAAAAACTGGATGACTCCCACGCTGGGGAGCCGTCCGCGTAGGGCTCGCGACGGCGGGCGGGCGGCCCTCAGCCGGCCAGCGCGTCGCGCCAGTTGCGCAGGAACGCCGCCCCGGCGTCGTCGTGAATCACCTCGGCACCCAGCCCCAGATCAGCTGCGGTGAGGACCGTGTAGGGCTTCACGGGAACGCCGTCCGCCGGCCGGACGTCCAGGTGCTTCACTTCATGGTCGTTGTGGTGGAGCCAGTCGGCCATGGCATAGTCCGTGCGGGAGTCACCCACGGTGCGCCACGCCTGCGGCCTGATGCCCTGGGCGGCGAGGAGCTCGACCGCCCTGCTCGCCCCGAGATCCTTGCCGAGCCGCACGGATTCGATGTCGGTGGAGATGATGGTGGGGTCCACTCGGTAGTCGATCTGGTCATCGGAATCGGGTGCGTGGTGGTCCAGGCGCACCACGCCAAGGCCATGGCGGGCCATCAGTTCCATCGCGTCGGCGTCGAAGAGCTTCTGTTCCTCCAGATAGTCGGCGCTGGCCACCTCGAGGTGCTGTTCCACGGACACCATGGCCCGCTTGGTCTCGTCGTAGAACATGTGGGCGGCGTAGTCCTCGGCCACAAGACGCCGGACGTCGTCGCCATACGCCTGGGGGACGGCGAGCTCGTGGTCCACGTGCACGGGTCCCGGACCGGCGCCCGTGTAGCTGAACCAGACGGCACCCTTTTCACAGATGGCATGGATGATGGTCCCGGACGGTATGCCTGCCGCGATCATGGGCTCCATTACCTGCTCTCGGATGAAGGCATCCGACCGGCCGGTGTTGAAGATGACCGGGATTCCGGCTCCGGCCAGCGCCACGAGGTCCGCGATGATCTCCGGCTTCACCGTGCGGGTGACAGGACTCGCCACCGGGCCGTCGACGTCGAGCAGGAGGGCCAGCGGGGGAGCCGACGCCGAAACGGCGGCCGGGTTTTCGGATGAAGTCATGCCTCTATTCTCTCAGCCGGAGGGCCTCCCGCACGATTCCCTACACGCCGTCTTGGGGGTTCCCGGAGCAGCCAATGATCACTGTTTGGCTACAACCTTGACCGTCATGGGGTCATTCGTTCCCATGGCCCGGCAACTTCCTTAGGCTTGCAGGGTGATATTCAAAGCTGTGGGCGAGGGCCGCCCGTACCCCGACCATGGTTACAACACGCCAAAGGAGTGGGCGGCGCTGCCGCCCCGCCCGGTCCGGCTCGACGAGCTCGTGACCACCAAACGCACGCTCGACCTTGAAGCGTTGCTTGCGGAAGACTCCACGTTCTTCGGTGATCTCTTCCCGCACGTTGTGCAGTATCGGGGAACCCTTTACCTTGAGGACGGCCTCCACCGCGCCGTCCGTACCGCCTTGCATCAGCGCACCGCCATCCACGCCCGTGTGTTGGTGATAGATGGCTAGGAAGCCCAAAGACGTCACAATCCTGCACGGCCACCACGTAGTCTCGGGCCAAGAACTGCGGGCCGCCTTTGCCGAACGGGACGAAACCGTGGACGACCCCGTCCGCCTGCGCCGCTGGATGCTCCATGGCGCGGTCCTGGTGTTGCTGATAGGGCTGATCGTCGCTGCCATCATGACCGCACTGGCCATCATGAACGGGCAGATCAAGATCCCGACGGCGGAGCACAGCAGGGCAGCGGTGTCCCTTTGTCCGACGGCCACCTACGACTACACGCCCAATGACAAGGTTAACCTCAACGTGTACAACGCCACGGACCGTCCCGGCCTTGCCCGCTCTGTGGCTGATGAATTCGTGGCACGGAAATTCGTGGTGGGGACCGTCAATAACACCCAGTCCGGCTACCGGGGCGTGGCGGCCGTGATTTCCGGCGCCGCTGGACAGTCCGCGGCCTTCAGCGTCCAGCGGAACCTACCTGAGTCGGACTATTTTCAGGACGGACGTACTGACGGCAGCGTGGATGTCATCCTCACCTCTGAGTTCAAGGCGCTGACCAGTCCGGATCTCGTGGACCAGACCCCAGGCCAGCTCAGCTGCCCGCGTGAGAGCCGGCGCATTGTGGACAACGCCAAATTACCTGTGGTCCCCAAGACCCGCTAGGCTCCCGAATCAGGCTTCGCCGGGCAGCCTGGGGCAGGCGCCGGGCGACGTCCGGCTAGCCCTGGCTCAGCCGGACGGGATGGCCATCCTCGTCGAACCGGGCCCCTGCCCCCAATTGGATGAAGCGCACGGTGCGGGCCACCGCGTCCGCGGTCCCATCGCCGCGGGCGGCGCTGGATGAGAGCGTTCCGTGGATGAGTTGGGCAAGCTGCACGATGTCCGCGGCGGGAAGGTAATCGTGGGCCATTGCGTCGCGGAGGATATCCTGCAGGAGCACGCTGAGCTCACCCACGTGGTCCGCGAGCTTGGAAAAGGACGCAGGCGAGAGCACGGCTGCCATGGCCGGACCGGGGGGCAGGTGACGGCGGCTCAGGTCCTCCACCTGGGCGCGCACGTACAGCGCCAGGCGTTCGATCGGATTTTCCAAAGCCTGCAGCGATTCCCGCAGACCCACCAGGAAACGTTCGGTCTCGTCCAGGGCGTACGCGATCAGAAGCTCTTCGATGTCCGCGTAGTAGTTGTAGACGGCTGTGCGGCCGATCCCGGCATGCCGCGCCACATCGGTCATGGTCAGCCCGGGCAGTCCGTGCGTAAACAGCAGTTCCCCGAAGGCAGTAAGGATACGGCGTTGGGTCTCGGCTCGTTGGGCGGCATTCGTGGCGGCCGAAATCCTGGGCATACAGACACTTTACAGTTATCTGTCAGTAAACTCGCGTTGGCGCGTGCGATGTCAGACGCTGCACCCTTCGGGGCCGCAGGCCTGTCCATCACCCGACGTGGCCGCACCGGCCATCTGAAGCGGGTGCGACTCCTGCCAGGCCTGGTCAAGGGCCCGCGCGAACGTGGCGGCGGGCTGGGCCCCGGAGAGCCCGAACTTGCGGTCGATCACGAAGAACGGCACGCCGCTGACGCCCAGTGCCCGGCCCTCGGCGAAGTCGTGCCGCACCTCGGCGGCGTACTTGTCGGAGGTGAAGAGTTCGGCCGCTTCGTCGGCGTCGATCCCCAGCTCACGTGCCAGGGACGTAAGGTACTCCCGGCTGCCGATGTCCTTGCCGTGTTCAAAATGGTCGCTGAGGAGGCGCTCCTTCGCGGCGTCCTGTTTTCCGTGCGCCGCGGCCAGGTGGATGAGCCTGTGCGCGGTGAAACTGTTGGCCACCACCACGTCGTCAAAGCGGTAGGCGAGCCCCTCGCCCCGTGCCTGTTCGGCCACATGCTCAAACATTTCCGAGACCTGGGCCCGGGCCATTCCCTTCCGGGTGCTGAGGTAGTCCAGCTCGGTGCCCTCGTAGTGCTCGGGCAGGCCGGGGTCCAGCTGGTAACTGCGCCACTGCACCTCAACGGAGTCCCGGTGGGCGAAGTCCGCCAGGGCTGTTTCGAAGCGGCGCTTGCCGATGTAGCACCACGGGCACGCGATGTCTGACCAAATCTCAATCCTCATGTTGCCAACAACTCGGGGGTGCGCCCATCCATTCCCCGCCGGGGTGTCGGCTTGGTCACTGGCTGGCACCGGCAGGGCTGAGCGCGAAGCCGGTAGAAAGCGCGAACGTACACTTGGGCCCCGCCGCGGGGTGGGCTTAAGTGTCCGTTCGGGCTTAGCGGGGTGGGCTTAAGTGTCCGTTCGGGCTTAGGGGAGAGGGCGCTCCATCACGAAGTCGTGCTCCACGGTGGTGCCCAGCTTGAAGGATTTTGTCCCCACCTTCCGGAAGCCGGACTTCTCATAGAAGCGGATGGCTTTGGCGTTCTGGCTGTTGACCCCCAGCCAGATCCCCCCGGCTCCGGTGGCGGCGGCGGATCCGAGCGTGGCGTGGATCAGTTCGGCCGCTGCGCCGAGCCCGTGGTGCTCCGGATGGACATAGCATTTGCTGAGCTCGACGGAGGGCAGCAGCGTCAATGCGGCCGCGACATCAGGATCCCGCGTTTCCCGGTCCACGAGCATGCTGTAGCCGCGCAGGCCGGCGTCGGCGTCGATCACCAGCACCGTCACTTCCGGGTCCGCGACGTAGGCGCGGAAGTTCTCCTCACTGAGGGTATTGGCGAGGTGCGCCGCGATGTCAGCGGGGGACGAGCCGGGCGGGCACGCCAGCGGGAAGGTGACGGACGCCAAATCAGCCAGCCTGCCGGCGTCGTCCGCGGTCGCTTCCCGGATTGTGTGAGTCATGCCCAAGACTCTAGTTCCCGGACGGCGCCGCGGTGGTCCTGCGGCGCACCAGAGTGGGTTTGAGCCTGCGGATGATGCGCGGTCCGGTGGCCCCGGCCAGCCGCTCAAGGGCCACACCGGCCGCGATTTTTCCGATCTCGCGCGCGTGCAGGTCCACCGACGTGAGGCCCAGCAGCGGTGAAGCGGCCAGTTCGGTGTTGTCATAGCCGATCACGGAGACGTCATCGGGAACCCGCAGGCCGCGGCTGACCAGCGAGTCGAGGACACCAAGGGCCGTGACATCGTTGTAGGCCACGATCGCGCTGGGAACCGGCGCACCGGCGTCGAGATATTCATTCATCGCACGGAAACCGCCCCGTTCGCTCATGTCGCCCTCCAGCAGGATGGGCTCCAGACCGAAGCGGCGCATGGCATTGAGGTAGCCCTGCCGGCGGCTCGGGTAGGGGAGCCACTCCGGCTTGTCCAAATGGGCGATGCGCCGGTGGCCCAGTTCGTGCAGGTGCTCGACGGCGAGTTCCCCGCCGCGAAGGTCGTCGGACAGGACGCAATCGACGCCGTCGACCGGGACTTCCCGGGTAATGACGACGGCGGGCGTGCCGCGCAATACCGCGGCCAGCTGTTCGGGCGTGCCCGTGTAGCCGGCCAGCAGCACAGCGTCCGCGCGGAGGTCCACGAAGGAACGGATGGCTTCTGTTTCCGCTGCCGGATCGGCCGAGCCGACGGCCACCATCAGCTGGTTCCCTGTCCCGGCAACTCCCTCCGCGATGCCGTCGTAAACGTCCGCGAAAACCGGGTTATGCAGGTCCAGCAGGAGCACGCCGAACGTTCGGGTCCGCCGGCTGGCGAGCCTGCTGGCAAGCCGGTTGGGAGAGTAGCCCAGCGCCGCGGCGCTCTCCAGGACGGCCCGGCGGCGCTCCGGGGAGACCTTCGGAGATTCGCGCATGACCAGCGACACCGGCGCCCTGCTGACGCCTGCCTCGCGGGCAATGTCCTCCATTGTCACGGACCGGGGGCTGGGGGTGTCGGGCTCACATCAACCAACTATGCCACCGCCAATCCGAGGGTGTCCCATGCCGGAGCGATGAAGGCGGCGGTTCATTCCTGGGTTGTGCGGGCTCCGTCGCACGGTGAGAAGGCGGCCGGGTGTGGTGAAGTCACCGGCGTCGATCCCCACGTAGGCGAGCTCCTGCCCGTCGGGGCTCACTCCGTGCAGTAAGTGGAAGCATCCGTCCTCCGCGGTGATCCGGGTCGCCGGTCCGCCGGCGAGGTCCGCCCGTCGGGACGGACGCGACCCATACTTCGCAGCGTTGGCCGGGCGCTAGTGTGCGGGGCACGAAGGCGGTATCCGCTGTTGTGGCATGAAGAAACTCCCTGGCGGGGTTGGCAGGACGTGGGGGCTCGGGGAACTACTGTTTGAACGCGGCGTCGAAGGAGGTGTTCGAGGCCGGGAAGTCGAACTTCTTCAGCGCGGCGAGGGCTTCGGGGGCGCCGTGGAGCCGGTCCATGCCGGCGTCCTCCCATTCGACGGAGATGGGGCCGTCATAGCCGATCGCGGTCAGGGCCCGGAAGGACGACTCCCAGGGCACATCGCCCCGGCCGGCGGAGACGAAGTCCCAGCCCCGGCGCGGGTCGCCCCAGGGCAGGTGCGAGCCCATCACGGTGTTGCGGCCGGTGGGGCGCAGCTTGGTGTCCTTGCAGTCCACGTGGTAGATCCGGTCCTTGAAGTCCCAGATGAAGGAAACCGGATCGATGCCCTGCCACATGAAGTGGGACGGGTCCCAGTTCAGGCCGAAGGCCTCGCGGTGCCCGATCGCCTCGAGGGTCCGGACGGTGGTCCAGTAGTCGTAGGCGATCTCGGAGGGGTGGACCTCGTGGGCGAACCGGACCCCGCATTCGTCGAAGACGTCCAGGATGGGGTTCCAGCGGTCCGCGAAGTCCTGGTAGCCGGCCTCGATGACTTTCTCCGGGACGGGCGGGAACATCGCCACGTACTGCCAGATGGAGGACCCGGTGAACCCGACTACGGTGTCCACGCCCAACGCTCGCGCGAGCCGGGCGGTGTGCTTCATTTCCTCGGCGGCGCGGGTGCGGACGCCCTCGGGGTCCCCGTCGCCCCAGACCTTGGCTCCGACGATGGCCTCGTGGCGGAAATCGATCGGGTCATCGCACACGGCCTGGCCCTTGAGGTGGTTGGAGATGGCCCAGACCTTCAGGTTGTACTTCTCCAGGACGGCGAGCTTGGATTCGACGTAGCCGGGTTCATCCCAGCGCCAGGCATCGAGATGGTCCCCGGAAACGGCGATTTCCAGGCCGTCGTAGCCCCAGCCGGAGGCCAGGCGGGCAACTTCCTCGAACGGCAGGTCGGCCCACTGGCCGGTGAACAGGGTGTAGGGGCGGGGCATGTCAGGCTCCTTCGGCCGCCGTGGCAGGAACCAGGACGGCAGCTTGGGTGGAAAGTTGAATGAGGGTGCTTTTCGCGGCTGAGCTTTCCTCCACCGCGGCCAGGATCCGCTGGACGGTCAGTCCGTCCTCGAACGAGGGTGTGGGTTCGGTTCCGGCGGCAATCGCCACCAGGAAATCACGCATCTCGTGCGTGAACGTGTGTTCCCAGCCGATGATGTGTCCCTGCGGCCACCACGCCGCAAGGTACGGGTGCTCGGGCTCGTTGACGAGGATCCGGCGGAACCCCTGCTCCCGCGCGGGGAGTGTGGCGTCCAGGAAGCCGAGTTCGTTCAAATCCTCCAGGTCGAACAGGATGGAGCCCTTCTCCCCGTAGATCTCCAGCTTGAGCGAGTTTTTCCGGCCCGCGGCTACCCGGGAGACCTCAACGGACGCGATGGCCCCGGAGGCGAGGGTCAGCGTGGCCCAGGCGGCGTCGTCGACCGTCACCTCCTCCAGGCCCTGCGCCCCCGGGCGGTGCGTGGTGAACGTGTGCGTCCGCCCGGAGACCTCGGTGACCTGGCCGCCGAGGAGGAACAGCACCTGGTCGATCGCGTGGCTGGCGATGTCCCCGAGAGCCCCTGACCCGGCGGTGTCCTTGTTCAGCCGCCAGGTCATGGGCGAGTCCGGGTCCACGAGCCAGTCCTGCAGGTAGGCGGCGCGGACGTGCCGGACGGTGCCGAGCCGGCCCTCCGCGATCAGTTCCCGGGCGAGGGCCAGGGCCGGGACGCGGCGGTAATTGAAGCCGACCATGGACTGCACGCCGTGTTCCCGGGCGGCGCGGGCGGCTTCGGCCATGGCCTCGGCCTCCGCCAGGGTGTTCGCCAGCGGCTTTTCGACCAGAACGTGCTTGCCTGCTTCCAGGGCCGCGATGGCGATCTCGGCATGCATCCAGCCCGGGGCGCAGATGTCCACGATGTCCACGTCATCGCGGGCGATCACCTCGCGCCAGTCCGTGGCGGACTCGGCCCAGCCGTACTTCTCCGCCGCGGCCGCCACTCCTGCACTGTCCCGGCCCACCAGGACGCGTTGTTCGAACGCGGGCACGTCAAAGTAGCTGGCCACGTTCCGCCACGCGTTCGAGTGGGCCTTGCCCATAAACGCGTAGCCGATCATGGCCACGCCAAGCGGGCGCCTGCCGTCCGGGGAATCTTGGGAGTTCATGCGTGGTTCCTAAAGGGTGGATGCGGTGGGGTCCCAGTCCTCGGGGAGGGCTGCGGAGGCGGGGGCGGAACTCTCTACGTCAATGAAGGTGCCTGAGTCCACGGACTCGGAAATCGAGACCATGGTGTCCAGTACGTGGTAGGCGAGGTTTCCCGTGGCCCGGTGCGGCACTCCTGCCCGGATGGAGCGCGCCAAGTCCAGGACGCCCATGCCGCGGCCGTTGGCCGGGCCAGTGGCCGGGATGACGGTCCAGTTCTCGTCGCCGGCGCGCCAGATTTTCACGTCGCCGTCGAAGTAGTTGGGGTCCGGCAGGGAGATGGTGGCTTCAGTTCCGGTGATCTCCATGAACCCCATCCGCTGGCGCGGGGACTCGAAGCTGAACACGCTGTGCGATGACTGGCCGCCTTCGAACTGTGCCATGGCGGACACGTGCGTGGGCACCTCCACCGTGAACTCCTCGCCGGCTTTGGGGCCGGAGCCGATGACACGGACTTCCTTGGATTTCGACCCGACGGCGGCAACCTTGCGGACCGAGCCGAAGGTCTGCACCAGCGCGGTGAGGTAGTACGGACCCATGTCGAACAGCGGGCCTGCTCCGTGCTGGAAGAGGAAAGCGGGGTTGGGGTGCCACGATTCCGGGCCCGGGGTCTGGAATGTGGTCATGGCCGTCAGCGGTGTGCCGATGTCGCCGCGCTCAATCAGCCGCCGCGCGGTCTGCAGGCCGGCCCCCAGGAAGGTGTCCGGGGCACAGCCAAGGCGCATGCCGGCGGCATCTGCGGCCTTGAGCAGCCCCAGCCCGGATTCGCGGTCCAGGGAGAAGGGCTTTTCCGTCCAGACGTGCTTGCCCGCATTGACGGCGACGGTGGCCACCTCAACGTGGGCGGCGGGGATGGTGAGGTTGACGATGATCTCGACGTCGGGGTGGTTCAGCGCCGCGTCCACGCCGCCCCATTCGGCGATGCCGTATTCCTTGGCCCGGGCCGCGGCGGCGTCCTCGAAGAGGTCGGCGATCACGTGGACCTTGAGGTCCGGGAAGGTTGTCAGGTTGTCCAGGTACTGCTTGCTGATGTTGCCTGCGCCGATGACGGCGACGCCCACCGAGCCGCGACCTGTTGCCTGGTTCGCTGCGGCGCTCATGCCCGGGCTCCTTCGCTTGCTTCGGTGTTCAGGAAGGCCAGGCTCTGGGCGATGCCATCGAAGATGTCGCCGGAATAGTCGTCGAACTCCACCACGCCCACTTCCAGGGACCGGGCCGCGTTGATGACGTCCCACACGGCGATCTTTCCCTGGCCGGCCGGCTGCTGGGCCTTGGTGTCGGCGGTGAGCGGGCCGTCCTTGATGTGGATGAACTTCACCCGGTCACCAAGCTTGGTGAGGATGTCCACGGGGTCCTGGCCGCCCACGGCTACCCAGTAGGTGTCCACTTCAAGCACCAGCTCAGGATCGAGCAGGCCGGCGAAGTACTCCAGTGCCGTCTGGCCGTCGATGATGGACTCCAGTTCCCACGCATGGTTGTGGTAACCGACGCGGATGCCGTATTCGGCGCCCTTCCTGGCTGCGTCGTTGAGCTTGGCGGCGGTGGCCTGGATGTCCTCGGCCTTCTGCCAGTGCTCGGCCGGCAGGTAGGGATCAATGACGGTGCTGATGCCCAATTCCTTGGCGGCCGCGAAGATCTGGTCCTGGTCCTGGCTCAGCAGCGGGGCGTGGCCCGAGGGGGCGCTAAGGCCGTTCTCCTTCAGGGCCGCACCAAGCTCCGGGGCCGTGGCCACGAAGTTGTACGGCTCGACCTGCGTGAAGCCGATCTCGGCAACTTTCTTGATGGTGCCGGGGAGGTCCTCCTGCATCGCGTTGCGGAGGGTGTACAGCTGAAGTGAATACGACATTGCGTTCCTTTACGGGAGTCGGTTTGTTCTCAAGTGGGTGGGCGGCCCGGCTGTCAGCCAGCCGCCGTCTGGGCTGAAAGCTTAGCGGCCGGCGAGGGAACCGCCGATGCCGCCGACGCTGAAGTATCGGTTGAGGGTGGCGAAGACGATGATGGGCGGGAGCATCATGACCACGGCGAGCGCCATGACGGAGGTCCAGTCGGTGGCGTTCTGCTGGAAGAAGGACTGCACGCCCATGGGCAGGGTGAAGATCTCGTTGGAGCGCAGGAACACGATGGCGACGAGGTAGTCGTTCCAGGCGAGGAGGAAGGCGAAGATCGCGGTGGAGAGAACGCCGGGGAGGCTGTTGCGGAGCACCACTTTGGTGAACGAGCCGAAGACCGAGCAGCCATCGATCCAGGAGGCCTCCTCGAGGCTCATGGGGATGGAATCGAAGTAGGCGGCCATCATCCAGGTGGCCACGGTCATGGTGGAACCCACGTAGATGATGGTCAGGCCCATGAGGTTGTCCACCAGGCCCATGCCGGCGAACAGGATGAACAGCGGCACCACGGAGGTGATGATGGGCAGGGACTGCATGACGAACAGGAGCAGGGAGTAGCCGGAGACCGCCTTGCTGCGTCCGCGGGAGAGGACGTACCCGGCGGGTGCGGCCACCGCAACAGAGACGAGCACCGTGCTGAGCGTGGTGATGAGGCTGTTCTGCAGCCAGGTCGAGGCGAGGGTCTTGGAGAAGACGGAGCCGAAGTTTTCCAGGGTGAAGCCGGTGGCCGTGCTGGTCGGTCCCGGGGTGAAGGCCAGGACCACCGTGACCATGATGGGGACCAGCACAATCGCTGTGATGGCCAGGATGGCGACGAACCGCCACCAGCGTCCGCGCAGGCCCGCTTCGGACAGGGCGCGGCGGGGCTTGCCGGCGTCGGTTACTCCGAGGGCGGGGCCGGACTGGGGATGGGCGTGAACGACTGCGCTCATTATTCGACGCTCGACTTTCGGATCTGGCGGTACAGGATAACGGAGACGACCACCAGGGTCATGGTCATCAGGAAGGCGATGGCGACGCCGGGTCCGGTCTGGAAATCCTGGAAGACGCTGCGGTAGGCCAGGACCACCAGGGAGGTGGTGGCGTTTACGGGACCGCCGCCGGTAAGCAGGTAGATCGTGGGGAAGTCATTGACGCAGAAGATGGTCATGAGGATCCAGCTGATGTAGGTGGACCTGGCGATCAGTGGGAGGGTGATCTGGCTGAACTGCTGCCAGCGCGTGGCCCCATCCATGCTGGCCGCCTCGTACACGGTGGTGTCCACGGAGGCAAGCGCCGCCGAGATCATCATCATCATGAAGGGGAAGCTGACCCACACCTTGAACACCATGACGGTGATGGCGGCGAGGGTCGGGTCCGCCAGGAACAGCGGCGTGCCGAGCCCCAGGTTGCGGAACAGCGAGGGGATCAGGCTTCCGGGGGTGGCCACGAGCCAGTTCCAGGCGGTGGAGGACACCACGATCGGCACCACCCAAGGCAGCAGGAGCAGAACCTTGAAGGTGCCGCCGGCGGGAATCTTGGTCCGGAGCAGCAGGGCCAGGCCCAGGCCCACAAGCCAGGAACCGAAGACGCCCACGATGGTGAACATCAGGGTAAACCGGGCCGCGGTCCAAAACGCCCCGGACGAGAGGACCTTTCCGAAGTTCTCGATGCCGACGAAGTTCCCGGTCTGGAGCAGATCGCCGTCGTGGGTTGCCTGGACGCCGGCGTATACGAGCGGGTAGCCGTGGATTAGGACGAGCAGCACAACGGAGGGCAGGAGGAGCCAAAAGAAGGTCTTGGTGGCCTGGGCGGAGAGCTTGCTCTTGCGGTTCACGGCTCCGTTGCGGGACCCGCCCCCGGGCCCGCCGGGAGCGAGTCCGCGGCGGGCCCGGGCCAGGCCGGACTGAGTGGTGGTGGCTGACATGGCTCGGTCTTCCTATTTCTTGAGGACTGATTCGAGGCCGGTCTTGAAGTTCTGCAGGGCGGTCTTGGCGTCGGCCTTGCCCGTCAGCACCGTCTGGCTGAACTGGTTGAGGGCCTGGCCGCCGTCCAGGGCCGCGAGGTTGGCGTTGAGTGTGCTGCCCTGGGAGGCAAAGGTCTTGGCGATGGGCTGCCAGTCCTTCACGATCTTGACGTTGTTGGCGTCCTGCTGGAACTCGGGCATCTCGGTGATGGACTTGAAGACCGGAAGCGAGTTCATCAGCTTCTGACGCCACAGTTCCTTCAGCTGGCCCAGGTAGTACACCAGGAATGCCTCGGAGGATTCCTGCGACGGGGTGTTCTTGTACATCATGATGTTGTTCGGGAAAACAATCGTCGCCTTGTCTCCGTGCGGGCCCGTAAGGGGGTTCGCCACCATAAGGTCACCGGAAGTGTCTCCGACACGCTGCGGGACACCCACCTGGAACAGGCCAAAGCCAGCCTTCTTGTCTTTCCACTGGGCGGACATGTTGTCCGTGGTGTAGCTGACCGCGGCCGGATCTACGATGCCGTTGGACACGAGCTCAAGAACGAATTCGATAGCCTCGACGTTGCGGTCGTTCATAACGTCCAGCTCGCCGGCCTTGTTGAACACGCCGCCGCCGTTGTTGACCATCATCATGATCATGGAGTGGTTGCCGTAGTTGTTGCCCGCCCCGGCCCCGGTGGTGAAGCCGAAGGCACCGATCTTCTTGAGGGCCTTGCCGGCCTCAAGCAGGGAAGGCCAGTCGGAGGGCAGCCCGACGCCGGCCTGGTCGAAGAGCGACTTGCGGTACCAGAACACGCGCATGTCCAGCTGCCACGGCACTGCCACGTAGCCCTTGTCCGTCTTGAACGGGTCCAGGACACCCGGGAGGAAGTCGCTGAACATGCCGTTCTTCTTCAGTTCGTCGATGACCTTGTCCGCGTACGCGATCTGGCCCTGCTGCTCGAACTGGAACGCCTGGAAACCGCCACCGGTGGATACCGCGGGGCCCGTCTTGGACGCGATGGCCGAGGAGAACGTTTGGTAGAAGTTGTTCCACTGGATGATCTGGTAGTTGGCCTTGCCGTGGCCCGAGGTTGGAGCGTAGGCGTCGGCGAGCTTTTTGGCAGCCTCGTTGTACGCCGGAGTACCCCAGGGCATGTCCCAGAACTTAATGTCGCCCCCGGCTCCTCCGCCACCGCCCTGCGAGGCTGAACCGCCGCCGCAAGCGGCGAGGAGCGGCACGGACGCCGCGGCGGCGGCAATGCCCAGGAAGCCCCGGCGGGAGAAGGATGAGGAAGAGGCGGAGGACTTGTTCGTCACGATTTGTTTCCTTTCAGGATCCGGCACGCGTTCGGGCCGGTCCATCTCGACATTAAGTTGCAGTGAAACCTGTTGCTGATGGTGCGGTTACTACTGGTGGGCCGGGATGCGGGTGGGCGTTGAATGGTCAGAGGGCGAGCTGGTTGACGAGGGCGTTGAGGAGGGTGAAGCGCTCCAGGTCGGCGGCCGGCCGACCGGACCCGAGCGACTCCCGGAGGCGTGTCCAGCTGTGGCGGTGAGCTGATTCGTAGAGGGTGGGAAGCAGGGCGGCCCCTGCCGTTGTGACGACGCGGACCTCGGCGGGCCAGGCCGCCGAGGCGTCCGGGAGGGTGATGTCCGCCCGTCCCATCGACGTCAGAATGGAGATCGTGGCGGTGGCTGGCACGGACGCGGTGGTGATGCCGTGCAGTGCCGCGGGCGCGCCGTTCGGGAGCCTGCCCACAAGCGTGTAGCCACTGGGTCCGTGCTGGACCACTTTGAGCCCGTCAAGCTCCAGTCCGCACTGGAGTGCTGCGGCGAGATGGTCGGTCAGCAGCCCCCTGGGATCGTTTCCCGGCGCGGAGTAGGCCACCGAATCCACCAGGACGGCGTCGGCCAGGGCCTCGGTGATGACCTTTCGGGCTGAGTCCCGGGAATCGGCTATGGCCGGGTTTCCGGCCCATTGCTGGTCAAGGACCACGCTTGCCCGGTGTTCAGCGGCTGCCTCGGCGAGGCGGGCGGGATCCTCCACCACAGGATTGGCGACGACGACGCCGCGGGCGCCGTTGCGAACCGCGCCGGCTGCCCGTTCCGTCCAGGCGGCGTGACCGGCGACGGCCACCACGTCGGGGCGGCCTGTTGCGGGAGCAAAGGACACGGGCAGGGACGCCACGACGGCGGCCACGGCGCCGGCCGCTTCAGCCTCCGGGCTTGACTGGACATAAAGCGGTGCCGCCGTCATGCTCTCGTCTCCTCATAAGCGGACGTCCCGGCACCGAAGCGGGCGGCAGCGGCGTCGGCGATCGAGAGCGCAAACTCAAGGTCGTGGATCAGCGTGTCCGCGCTGGGCGCCGCGCCGGTGCCGCGGGCCAGCTCGGCGAGTTTCCGCCATTCGCCCTCGTAGCCGTTGTGGGCGAACGGGCCCAGCACCGTGGTGCTGCCTGCCTTGTTGATCCGGGCAGTTGCCGAACCCGCGTGGACATAGGAAGGTGTGAAATCGAGGTGCAGGGAGCTGTCATCGCCGATCGCCTCCAGGGTCCAGGACGGTTCCCAGGTGCCGTTCATGGCTGCCCGGAGTTCAATATCCACGGCTCCGGCCCGCATGGAGATGACATAGCCGAAGGGCCGGACGGTTTCGGCGTGCAGGACTTCGACGTCCCGGAACTCCGGGGCAAACCGCCGGATGAGGGGCAGGTCGTGAATTGCCAGGCCCATAACGCCGCCGGTCAGCATGGCCCTGACGACGTCCGGATCGGCATTGTCGCGTGGGGGTACCTCGGCGCGGCCCACGATCTCGGTGGCGAAATCCTCAAAGCGGGGGTTGGGCGGGAGGACTATCGAGGACCTGATGGTGTGCACCTGCTGCGGAAGATCTCCCCAGGCCGCCGCGGCAGCAAGCCAGCCCGGGTCAAACGTATGCATGGCCCCGACGATGATCGGGACGCCGGTTTCGGCCGAGACGGCGGAGATGCCGGCCGCTTCCTGGCCGCTCATGGCGAAGGGCTTCTCGCAGAGGACCGCCTTCTTGCCTGCCCGGCACGCGGCGATGACTTGCGCGGCGTGGAACTGATGGGGGCTGCAGATGGCCACGATGTCCACCTGCGGGTCGGCCAGGAGTTCCTCCACGGTGGTGCTGAAGCGGGCGCCCACCCTGCCGGCCACCGATTCGGCCACCGCGTGATCAACGTCCATGATGTGGCGTACTTCAAGGATGTCGCGGAGCCTCGCGAGGGACGGCAGGTGGATTGCCTGGGTGACGGGCCCTGCGCCCAGGATCCCGACGCCGAGGGGCGCCGGCACTGCCTGTGGGTGGCTGGACACGAGCAATACCTCTTTGTATTCACTGGAACGGGCGGCCCGCTGTACCCGGACTCTTGGGTGATGCGGCTCACACCAAAGCTAGAACTACTTTTGCCGAGCGTCAAGCAAAAGTCGAGAACATTTCGACGAGATTCTGCGGAGTGACATACAAAAGCGTTCGTGCTATCACTGATTCATGAGTCCAACCGCAGGTCAAGCCAGGGAGCTGGCCAAAGACAGTGCCGCCCCCGAGGGTGCGGGCAGCCTTTCCCGAGCCGGGGACTTGTTTCAACTGCTCCGTGATGGAAGGGCACGAACCCGCGCGGAGCTGGCGATTACCACCGGGCTTGCACGATCCACCGTGGCATCCCGGATTGACGCCCTCATCTCCTCGGGACTGGTGGGCCCCGCCGGCGAGGCCACCTCCAGCGGCGGGCGGCCGCCGTCGCGCTTTGCCTTCAAGCCGTCCGCGCGGGCAGTGCTGGCGGTCGACGTCGGCGCCACCCATGTGATCGTCGCCGTCACCGACCTGGGCGGGAACATCCTTGCCGAACGCAGGCTGTCCCAGGACGTCGCTGCCGGGCCCGAGGCTGTCCTGCGGCGCGTGGTGGAGGAGTCGATTTCCGTGTTGGCCGAATCCGGCCGCACTCCCGCGGACCTGGCCGGTATCGGCATCGGGCTGCCCGGCCCCGTGGAACACAGCAGCGGCAGGCCCATCAAGCCGCCCATCATGCCCGGCTGGGACGGCTTCGATGTGGTCCGCTACGTCCAGCAGTCCCTGCCCGTCCCCGTGCTTGTGGACAACGACGTCAACATCATGGCGTTGGGGGAGCGGACTGCCGCCTGGCCCGACGTCGAGAACTTCCTTTTCATCAAAGTGGCAACAGGAATCGGAGCCGGCATCATCAGCAGCGGCGAGCTGCAGCGTGGCGCGAACGGCACCGCCGGCGACCTGGGGCACGTCCGCGTGCCGCGCGGGGACGATGTCCTGTGCCGGTGCGGAAACTACGGTTGCCTCGAGGCCCTCGCCTCGGGCCCGGCAGTCGCCCGTGAACTCAGTGCGAAAGGACTCAAGGCCGCCAACGGCGCCGACGTCCTCCGGCTCGTGGCGGAAGGAAACCTGCAGGCCATCCAGGCCTTGCGGCAGGCCGGCCGGGATGTGGGGGACGTCCTGGCCACGGTGGTGAACCTGCTGAACCCCTCGGTCATCGTCATCGGCGGAAGCCTGGGCCAGGCCGGTGAGCACTTGATGGCCGGTGTCCGCGAGGTGGTGTACCGGCGCTCGCTGCCGCTTGCCACCACCCATCTGCGGATAGGGCTCTCGATGACCGGCGACCAGGCCGCGATCCTGGGGGCCAGCCAGATGGTCACCCAGCACGTCCTGTCGCCCGCGGTGATCGAAGCCACGCTGCAGGCGACGGGTTAACCCGCGTCATGTTCCGGGCTGCGTGATAGCAATGGAACTGATGAATGCTTTTTCCAGCACCCCAGCCAGCCAGCAGCCCGCCGCATGACGGCGTATACCAATGGACGGATCCCGCGCGGCTGGATCCTGCTTGCCGCCATCGGACTCATCGCCCTGAACATGCGCGGCCCTTTTGTGGCCGTGGCGCCGGTGGTGGGGGAGATGCAGCGCGACCTGGGTTTCTCGCCCGTGGAACTGGGCTACCTGACCGGTATACCCGTGCTGTGCTTCGCCCTGGCCGCGCCGCTGGCTTCCCTGACCGGACGCAAGCTGGGCCCGGAGTTCGCCATCACGCTGACCCTGCTCGGGGTGCTCCTGGGCGTGGTGGTCCGTTCGACCGACGGCGGTGCCCTGGTCATGCTGGGCACGGTGATCCTCGGCATCGCCATTACCATCGGCAACATCGTGGTCCCGTTGATTATCCGGCGGGACTTCAGCCCCGCCCGGCAGGGTACGGCCATGGGGATCTACACCGCGGCGTTGAACATCGGTTCCTTCGTGACATCCATGGTCTCGGCTCCACTGGCCGAGCTGCTGGGCTGGCGCCCGGCGATCGCCGCGTGCGGGGTCTTCGCGCTGGCGGCCGCCGCGGTATGGGCGCTCGCTGTGCGCCGCCGGGCCTTCGTACCCGAGGCCGTCCCGGACGCGGATCCACAGCGCGTGGCGGGCAAACCGGCGTCCCGCTGGATCACCGTGGGGCTGACAGCCGGGTTCGCCGGGCAGGCGTTCTCCTACTACGGCGTGACGGCGTGGCTGCCCAGCCTGCTGGCGGACGAGCTGGGCATGGCGCCGTCCGCTGCCGGAGCAGGGTCCTCCCTTTTTCAGATCCTCGCCATTGCGGGCGGACTGGGGGTGCCGTTCGCCGCACGCTTTGCCAATACAACCAGGGTGGGCCTCACGCTGGGATTGTTGTGGCTGACTGTGCCCGTGGGCCTGCTGCTGGCCCCCCAACTGTGGTGGCTGTGGTCCTCGTTTGGCGGCATCGCCCAGGGCGGCGGCATCACGCTGATCTTTATCGCCATCATCCGGCTGGCCCGTGACCAGGCTTCCGCGGGCCGGATGTCCGCCGTCGTGCAGGGTGCAGGCTACTGTTTCGGGGCCGCCGCCCCAACCCTGCTGGGGTACGTCCACGGAGTATCCGGCGCCTGGACCGGCCCTTTGCTGCTCATCCTGTGCTCCGTGGCCGCGTTCATCCTTGGGACCTCGCTGTCCCTGCGCCACGTGCCGAAGGCTCACTGACCCTCTTCGAACAGCGCGAACGGACACTTGAGGCCCGCGGATCGTGGGCCTCAAGTGTCCGTTCGCGCTTAACTGAAACGGTCTTCCGCCGCTGGGCCGCCGCCCGGATTTCGGGGTGCCTGTTGCGAAGGGCGTGGCCACCCAGCGGACGGAAATCTCGGCAGGACCGGAGATCCACGCGGAATCTCCGGTCCTGGGTTGGGGGAGGCTCAGGCGGCCACGAGGTCCGCGTCCTCGATGGTGCCGTCGGTGCCGTCCCGGGCCTCGTGCAGGAAGCGGGCGTAGGCCGGGAGGGTCAGGAAACTCGGGAACTCCTCGCCGAGGGTGACTTCCTCGAAGATGTCCCGGGCGTCGGCAAAGCGGTCACCCTCGAAGCGTTCGAGCCTGGCGAACTCCTCGTCCAGCATCTCCTCCACCCAGTCGCGGCTGATGATCTCGCCGCGGTCGGTGATGGCCCGGGAGTAGATCCACTGCCACAGCTGGGAGCGGGAGATCTCCGCGGTGGCGGCGTCCTCCATGAGGTTGTGGATGGCCACCGCGCCGTTGCCGCGCAGCCAGGACTCGATGTAGCGGATGCCCACTTCGATGTTGTTCCGGATGCCCTGTTCGGTGATGGTGCCGGTGGTGGAGGCGATGTCGATCAGGGCACGGTCATCCGGGGTGACATCCTCGCGGAGCCGGTCCAGCTGGTTCGGACGTTCCCCGAGGACGCCGTCGAACACCTCGCGGCAAACCGGAACCAGGTCCGGGTGCGCCACCCAGGAGCCGTCGAATCCGTCGGCCGCCTCGCGGGTCTTGTCGGCGCGGACCTTCTCGAAGGCGATGGCGTTCGTTGCCTCGTCCTTGCGGTTGGGCACGGCCGCCGCCATCCCGCCGATGGCCATGGCGCCGCGCTTGTGGCAGGCCCGGACCAGCTGTTCGGTATAGGCGCGCATGAACGGGGCCGTCATGGTCACCTGGCCGCGGTCCGGCAGGACGAAGCGCGGGCCGCGGGTGCGGAAGTTCTTGATCAGGGAGAAGATGTAGTCCCAGCGCCCGGCATTCAGGCCGGCGGCGTGCTCGCGCAGCTCGTAGAGGATCTCCTCCATCTCGAAGGAGGCGGTGATGGTCTCGATCAGCACGGTGGCGCGGATGGTGCCCTGCGGGATGCCGAGCAGGTCCTGGGCCAGGATGAAGATGTCGTTCCACAGCCGGGCCTCGAGGTGGTTCTCGATCTTGGGCAGGTAGAAGTACGGGCCCTTGCCCTGGGCGATCAGGCGCCGGGCGTTGTGGAAGAAGTACAGGCCGAAGTCCACGAGGCCGCCGGCGACCGGGGTGCCGTCAATGAGCATGTGCTTTTCGGGCAGGTGCCAGCCGCGGGGGCGGACCACGATGGTGGGCAGTTCGCCGGCCGGGCGGAGCCTGTATTCCTTGCCCTCGGGCGTGGTGAAGTCGATCCGGCGTTCCAGCGCGTCCGTGAGGTTCAGCTGGCCCTGGATGACGTTGCGCCAGGACGGGGTGGAGGAGTCCTCCATGTCCGCAAGCCACACCTTGGCGCCGGAGTTCAGCGCGTTGATGGTCATCTTCTTGTCCACCGGACCGGTGATCTCGACCCGGCGGTCCGCCAGGCCCGGTGCCGGGGGAGCGACGCGCCAGTTCGGGTCGTTCCGGACGGATTCGGTCTCGGGCAGGAACCGCGGGTCCTGGCCCTTGGCGATCTCGGCCCGCCGTGCGCGGCGCGCCTCGAGCAGCCCCTGCCGGCGGTCGGCCGTGGCGCGGTGCAGCGTGGCGACGAAGGTCAAAGCGTCCGGAGTCAGCACCTCGCTCTGGCGGCAAATGGGCTGGGCGGTCAACGTGATCCCGTTGATGGTGAAGTTGTCAGTGAAGCTGTTCATGGCAGTTGCTCCTTGAAGATCCCCCGTTGCCCTATCACTTCCAGTCCCCACAGGCGTTCGATGGGGACCGTAAGTGATAGGGCAACGGGCGGGAAAGTGGGGCGGGGCTTAGTGGAACTGGCCTTCTTCGGTGGATCCCACCAGGGCCAGGGTTGACGCGTTCGGGTTGAGCGCGGTTGCGATGTCATCGAAGTAGCCGGTGCCGACTTCGCGCTGGTGCTTGGTCGCGGTGTAGCCGCGGGACTCGGAGGCGAATTCCTTCTCCTGCAGCTCGACGTAGGCGCTCATGCCTTCCCGGGCGTAGCCGTGGGCGAGGTCGAACATCGAGTAGTTCAGGGCGTGGAAGCCGGCCAGGGTGATGAACTGGAACGTGAAGCCCATGGCGCCGAGTTCGCGCTGGAACTTCGCGATCGTGGCGTCGTCGAGGTGCTTGCGCCAGTTGAACGACGGCGAGCAGTTGTAGGAGAGCATCTGGTCCGGGAACTCGGCCTTGACGGCCTCGGCGAACTTGCGGGCCAGCTCCAGGTCCGGGGTGCCGGTTTCCATCCAGATCAGGTCCGAGTACGGGGCGTAGGCCTTGGCGCGGGCGATGCAGGGTTCGATCCCGTTGCGGACCTTGTAGAAGCCCTCCGGGGTCCGGACCGGCGCTCCGCCTTCGCGGAGGATGAATTCCTGGTCGCGCGGATCGACGTCGGAGGTGATCAGGGTGGCTGCCTCGGCGTCGGTGCGGGCGATGATGACGGACGGGGTCCCGGCGACGTCGGCGGCCAGGCGTGCCGCGTTCAGCGTACGGACGTGCTGCTGCATGGGGATCAGCACCTTGCCGCCGAGGTGGCCGCACTTCTTCTCCGAGGCGAGCTGGTCCTCCCAGTGAACGCCCGCGGCGCCGGCCTGGATCATGGATTTCATCAGCTCGTAGGCGTTCAGCGGTCCGCCGAAGCCGGCCTCGGCATCGGCGACGATCGGGACCATCCAGTCCTGGACCGTCTGGATGCCCTCGGAGAACTCGATCTGGTCGGCCCGGAGCAGGGCGTTGTTGATCCGGCGGACCACGGTGGGCACCGAGTTCGCCGGGTAGAGCGACTGGTCCGGGTAGGTGTGGCCGGAATTGTTGGCGTCGGCGGCGACCTGCCAGCCGGAGAGGTAGATGGCGCGGAGCCCGGCCTTGACCTGCTGCACGGCCTGGTTCCCGGTCAGGGCACCCAGGGCGTTGGTGTAGCCGCCGGTGCCGTGTTCCTCGGTGAGCTGCTTCCACAGCTTCTCGGAGCCGCGGCGGGCGAGCGTGTGTTCTTCGGAGACCCGGCCGCGGAGGCGGATAACATCGGTCGCCTTGTAGTCCCGGGTCACACCTTCCCAGCGCGGGTTGGCGGCCCACTCGAGCTCCAGTGCGGCGGCCTGCTCTTCGGGCGTCTGCTGGGTGGGCTCAAATGCTGCAGTCATCTTTGTCTCCTTCATGGGGCCCGGTGCCGCCCTGGGTTGCGCCTTTGCAGTGCCAGGACGGCGGATCCGGATCGGTGTTTCTTTCCGTAAGACCTACTTTTCTTTACTTTCAAGAGGGTTACTAGATGAAAAGACTGGAAAGAAATGCACTTCTTCGCGTATTCTCAAGAAATGCATCCCGCCAGCTGGAACCGCCAAGCAGTTACGCCGTCGTCGTCTCCCGCCGCGCCGGAACTGGACGTCATCAGCCTGGGCCGCCGCGTCCGCCACCTGCGCAAAGCAGCAGGGCTCACGCTCGACGGCCTGAGTGCCGCCGTCGGAACCGCGCCGAGTCAGCTGAGCCTGATTGAGAACGGCAAGCGCGAACCCAAGCTGGGGCTGCTGCAGCAGTTGGCTGCCGCCCTGGGCGTCAGCATTGATCAGCTGCTGGGGGCGGAGCCGCCCAACCGGCGCGCGGCGCTGGAGATCGAGCTGGAACGGTATCAGCGCAGCCCTCTCTATGAGTCGTTGAACCTGCCTAAAATCCGCATCAGCTCGCGCCTTCCGATGGATGTGCTGGAGTCCATGGTGGGGCTGCAGCACGAGCTTGAACGCAGGTTGAACGAGCAGATCGCGACGCCGGAAGAGGCCCGCCGTGCGAACGGTGAGCTTCGAGCGATGATGCGGGAGCGGAACAACTACTTCCCCGAGTACGAAGCGGAGGCCCAGAAGGTCCTCGCCTCGGTGGGGCACACCAGCGGCCCGTTGTCGCACCACGTGATCGCGGACATCGCCGCGCACCTCGGGTTCAGCCTGCACCACGTGGGCGATCTGCCGCATTCCACGCGCTCAGTGACGGATCTTAAAAACCGGCGAATTTATCTCACGCAGAATGTCCGCAGCGACCACGACCCCCGCTCAGTCCTCCTGCAGGCCCTGGGCCACTACGTCCTGGGCCACCAGACCCCCACCAACTACGGCGATTTCCTGATGCAACGCGTGGCAACCAATTACTTCGCCGCCGCGCTGCTGCTGCCCGAACAGGCCACCGTGCAATTCCTGCAGAACGCGAAGCAGGCCAAGGAAATCGCGGTGGAGGATATCCGCGACGCCTTCGCCGTGTCCTACGAAACCGCCGCCCACCGTTTCACCAACCTGGCCACCCAGCACCTGGATATCCGCACGCACTTCCAGAAGACGCACAAGAGCGGCATCATCTACAAGGCCTACGAGAACGACGGCGTGACGTTCCCTCAGGACCACACCGGCGCCATCGAGGGCCAGCCCTCGTGCAAGAACTGGACCTCGCGGGTGGTGTTCGACGTGCCGGACAAGTTCAGCGCCTACAACCAGTACACCGACACTCCGGCGGGGACGTACTGGTGCACGGCCAGGACGGAGCGATCGGCCAACGGCGAGTTCTCACTCTCCGTCGGGGTGCCGTATGCCCAGGTGAAGTGGTTCCGGGGCCGCGATACCACCGAGAGATCCAAGTCCACATGCCCGGATGAAAGCTGCTGCAAGCGTCCGCCGGCGTCCCTCGCCTCGGAGTGGGCCGGGAATGCCTGGCCGTCGGCGCGTGCCCATTCGCACCTGCTCGCGGCCATGCCGCCGGGCGCCTTCCCCGGGGTGGACGAGACCGAGGTCTATTCATTCCTGCAGGCCCACTCAGGTAGCTGACCGGGCTGTTCGCGGCCGGAGGCTCCCTCCCCGATCGGGGAAGCGAGGGAGCGCGGCCGCGACAGCTGGGAAGTGCCGTAGGTGCTCGGACTATATTGGCCCTGTCAGCTCATTGATCCGATGGCAGGAGCGTCCACCCATGGCTAAGGAACTTGCAACTCAGCTCGTCGAACAACTCCAGGCTGCCGGAGTGCAGCGCATCTACGGAATCGTGGGGGACAGCCTCAACCCGATCGTGGACGCTGTCCGCAAAACCGGTGGCTCCACGAACGGCGGAATTGACTGGATCCACGTCCGTCACGAAGAGGCCGCCGCTTTTGCTGCCGCGGCCGAGGCACAACTGACCGGCCGGCTCGCCGTGTGCGCCGGGTCCTGCGGGCCAGGCAACCTGCACTTGATCAACGGCCTTTACGACGCCAACCGCTCCGGCGCGCCGGTGCTGGCCATCGCCTCGCACATCCCGAGCAAGCAGATCGGCAGCAGTTTCTTCCAGGAAACCCATCCTGACAGGCTCTTCAACGAATGCTCGGTGTACTCCGAGCTCGTCAGCACGGCGGAACAGGCTCCCCGTGTGATGCACAGTGCCATCCAGCACGCCCTCGGGCTCAGGGGAGTCGCCGTCGTGACGCTTCCCGGTGATATTGCGGGGCTGGAGGCCACGGCTGAGAGTCCGGTTCCGGCAACGTTCCGGCCGGCAACCTTGATGCCGGACCGGGCCAGTGTGCAGGACCTGGCCGATGCGGTCAACGCGGCCGCGAAAGTGGCCATCTTTGCCGGGGCCGGGGTGGAGGGCGCCCATGACGAGGTTATTGCCCTGGCCGGACTGATTGCTGCGCCGATTGGCCACTCGCTGCGCGGCAAAGACTTCATGCAGTACGACAACCCCTATGACATCGGCATGACCGGGCTCCTGGGCTACGGCGCCGCGGCCGAGGGGATTGAGGACGCGGACCTGCTCATCCTGCTGGGGACGGACTTCCCCTACGACCAGTTCCTCCCCAAGACACGCACCGCCCAGGTGGACCGTGCCGCCCACAAACTGGGCAGGAGGACCGACGTCGACATCGCCGTCCATGGTGACATCCTCCCCACACTCGCCGCCTTGATGCCTCTGGTGAAGGCAAAAAAGAGCCGCCGGTTCCTTGATGCGATGCTTAAGAAGCACGACCGGCTGATGAATAAGGCCGTGGGGGCCTACACCCGCAACGTGGAAAAGAAGCAACCGATCCACCCGGAATACGCGGCCTCGCTCCTGGACCAGATAGCGGCGGAGGACGCGATTTTTACCGCGGACACCGGCATGTGCAACGTTTGGACCGCCCGCTACATCAATCCGCTGGGCACGCGCCGGCTGATCGGTTCGTACCTGCACGGCTCCATGGCCAACGCCCTGCCCCATGCCATCGGCGCCCAGTTGGCTTATCCCGGGCGCCAGGTGGTCTCCGTCTCCGGCGACGGCGGCCTGTCGATGTTGTTGGGAGAACTGATCACCGTCGCGGCGCACCGCCTCCCGGTCAACGTGGTGGTGTTCAACAATTCCACCCTGGGAATGGTCAAGCTCGAAATGCTGGTGGACGGGCTTCCGGATTTCGGCGTGGACGTGCCGGACGCCAACTACGCGGAGGTAGCACGGGCCCTGGGCTTCCACGCCGTCCGCGTCACGGACCCGGCCAGGATCGAGGACGCCTACCGGGAGGCCTTCGCGCACCCCGGACCGTCGCTGGTGGAACTCATCACGGACCCCAAGGCACTGTCCATCCCGCCCAAGATCAAGGGAGCCCAGATTTTGGGATTCGCCACCGCGATGTCCAAGGTGGTGCTCAACCGGGGTGCCGGCGAGGCCGTGAGCATGGCCCGCAGCAACCTGCGCAACATCCCGCGCCGCTGAGCCCGGGCGGCTGAGCCGGGGCCGCTGAGCCCGGGCCGCCTTCCCCGCGCCGTCACCAAACCGACCGCAAACCGTGACCCTGCCGGCATCGCATTGCCGGCCGCGCGCTGTTTGACTGGGAGAACAGGCGGATGCCGCCGCATTCCCGAAGGCTCGTCCAAGGGGCAAAGATGAAGACCAAGCGATCCACAAGGCCGGTGGCAGGAATCGTGGCCGCAGGTGCCGTCGTGCTCACCGCGTGCATGCCGGCCCCGCCCGCGATGCTAAGGGCCGACGGCGTGGAGCGGGTTGTGGTGGACCGCGCAGCCTACGCCGCCGAAATCAGGGCGTTCCGCGATTCCGCGCTGGAGCTCGGTGGCGCGCTCCTGGCGGACGGCGGGGATGGCCGCAACGGCAACGTCATCTCCTCGCCGGGAAGCCTGCTGATTACGCTCGCCATGTTGCGGGCAGGAGCGTCCGGGGAAACAGCGACTGAAATGGACAAGGTTCTGGGACTCCCCACGGAACACCGTGACGAGGCCATGAATGCCGTGCTCGCCTCCCTTGATCAGTTCGACGGCGACCCCGGCAGGGTTGACGAGAAGGACCCGCCGCGGACACCGGTCATGCACGTGGCGAACGGGCTGTTTGTGGACCGGGACGTCACCACGGGCAAGGCCTATCTGGACACCCTGGCCAGGCACTACGGAACGGGCGTCTACCCTGTGGACTTCCGTGACCCGGGCACCACCAAGGCCGCCATAGATGCCTGGGTGAACAAGCACACGGGTGGCCGGGTCAAGCAGGCCCCGGCCACATACGATCCCAGCAATACCTTCAGTCTGCTCAATGCGGCCTACTTCGCCGCGGCCTGGGAGGCTCCGTTCGATCCGAACGATACCTCGGACCGTCCCTTCACCACCGCCGACGGAAGTGCAGTCAACGCTCCGGCCATGAACAATCAGTTCGTCATGAAATACGCCGAGGGCCATGGATGGCGAGGCGTTGACCTTCCATATGCCGAGGGCTTTGTGATGCGGCTGGTTCTGCCCGACGCCATCGAGGGTTCCCGTCCCGCGACGGCCGTCCTCGGCGCGGACAAACTCCGGGAAATCGCAGAAGCCTTCGACGCCGCACCGCACGAATCGGTGCAGATCCAACTGCCCCGTTGGGAGAACAAATGCAGTTTTGACCTGCGCAAGGTCATGGGCGCCTTGGGCCTGCAGAAGACCCTGAATACCACCGAGGACTTCAACGCGATCCAGCCGAAGCTGGCCATCACCCAGGCCGCGCAGGCCGCCAACATCACTGTCGCGGAGAAGGGCACCGTTGCCGCGGCGGTCACCCAGATCAATGGAGCCGTCTCCGGCGTCGTGCAGCCTGAGCAGACCATCCGCTTCGACCGCCCGTTCCACTATCAGGTGGTGCACGCGGAAACGGGATTACCGCTTTTCATGGGGACGGTGACCGATCCCCGGTGAGAGTCGGCCACCCCGCCATGCCGAGCACCGGCACCCTGCGATGGGTTTAGCCATGCAACTCACGATAGGCGGCGGCAGCGGCGGGGTGCAGCGGCACGCCGGCGGTGTTGATCAGGGTTTCCGGGCTCAGGAACTGCACGCCGAGGCTGGAGCGGGGGATGAGTTCCTGGGCCTCGTCCACCAGTAGTTCCACCGTCCGCTTCACTATGCGGTCGTCCAGATCCCCGCGGCATAGGAGCAGGTTGGCAACGCCAACCGTCCACACCCCGGGAATGCCCTCGTAGCTGTTCTCCGGGATCAGGACCCTGTCATAGAAGGCGCCGTATTCCGCCCGCATCTGCCGGATAACGGCGGAGAGATCGATCATGGCAAGCCCCACCTCTTTGTTGGTGGCAGTAATTGCGGCTGTCGGCACGCCGCCGGACCAGAACAGGGCATCCACGGACCGCTCCTTAAGGGCCGCGAGCCCGCTGTTCAAGCCGAGGTTCAGCTCCTTGACCGGATTATGCGGCGGCGTGGTTCCAGCCGCTGAAAGACCGGCGGCCGCGATGACGCGGTGCGCGGTCAGCGACGTTCCCGATCCCACCTCCCCGATGGCCGCGGTCTTCCCTGCCAGATCCGCAAAGGACCGGAGTGAGCTATCCTTCCGCACCAGACAGTGGACGTAGTTCTCGTAGACCTTTCCCAGCGCGACAATCCCGCCCGCTCCCGGCTGCGCGGCCTTCGAGGCCCCCGCCTGGGGCGGGGAGACTCCCGCCTGCTGGGCTGCCGCGTCGGCCAGTGCGACCGCGAATGTTGCGTCTCCGGCGATCAGGCGCTGCATGTTCTCGAGGCTGCCACCGGTCACCTGCGGCACGGCAGTGCCCACCACGCCGTGACGCTGCAGTGACTCCGCAAACAGGGTGGAAAACTCCAGGTAGAAGCCCCCCGGCTCACCGCCGGCCACCGTCGCCGTGCGTGGACGGTCCTCCGTGGTGCAGGCACTGAGCGTGGGAAACAGGAAGGCGGACAGGCCCATGGCCAGCCCCGTCTTAAGCGCGGTCCGCCGAGAGGGAAGGCGCGGGGAAAGGCGGGCTCTACTGATGCCGGGGTCAGCCATCCGTTCGCTCCCTGTCCTGCCCGGACGGCTGCCGGGAAAAATCGATGCGGGCGATGAGTCCGTTCGGGGACCGTTGTTCGAGCAGGAACCGGGCACCGTTGGCCTCGGCGAGCCGGTCCACGATGGTCAAGCCCAAGCCGTTGCCCCGGATCTTCCGGTGCTGCGGCGCCCGCCAGAACCTGCCTGTGGAGGCGGCCCGCTGGTCGGCGGGGAGTCCGGGCCCGTCGTCGGACACCTCGATGGAAACCCCTCCGGGCCGCTGGCGAAGCGCGACGGAAATGCGGGCACCAGGGGCGTACTTGGTGGAGTTGGCGAGCATTTCACCCACCATATGGGCCAACTCGTCGGGGTTGCACGCAAGCTGAACCGGGGGATCGGGCGGTGAGTCAAGCAGCAGGGATGCCCCGGCACGCCGGACGGCCGGCCCGGCACGCTCCACTTCCTCCTGCAGCACCGGGTAGGGGTCGATGACGTCCGGCTTCGAGTGGGATGCAAGGGCAGCAGCGCTGTGGGAAGAGCCCTCGAACGCCCGGTGCTCCGCCGCCGCCAGCTTGAGCACTCCGTCCAAAATCCCTTCCACGCGTTCCAGCTCGGCCACCACCCCGGCCGCTGCGGCCCGCTCGCGGTCCGTTTGCAGTTCCAGCTCCAGCAGGTCGATCCTCAGCCGCAGGGCTCCCACGGGGTTGCGCAGTTCGTGGGACGTGTCCGCGATCAGCTGCCGCTGGGAGTCGATGGCTTCACTGACGGTTTGTGCCATGGCGGTGAACGACCTGCTCAGCTCCCTCAATTCCGGCGGTCCGTCTGCTGGAAGCTGGCTGCTCCTGCCTGTCTCCTCCAGTTCCGTCACGGCCGAGTTCAGGCGATGAACAGGACGCAGCACCCATCCGGTCAGGCGGGCGGCGGCCAGGAGGAGCAGACCCTCCAGGGCCGCCGCAGCGAGCCCAACCACAAGCCAGCGTTCCCGTAGTTTCTGGCGGGCCGCATCGAGATTGACTTCGAGAACGGCTTCGCCGAGCACCTGGCTTCCGGTGCCGAAGGACCTCGATATGACCTCCGAGCCGCTTCCAAACGGCTCAAGGGTGGGCAGGACAGTGTTGCTGACATTGAGACTCGCACCGGAAACCGCGTCCCTGACCGCCGGCCTGTCCGCGTCCAGCCCACCGGACCTGAGCGTGCCCTGTTGTAGCCGGATGAGGATTCCCTCGCCATACAGCCGTGAGTACCCATCCATTTCCCGTTCGAGCTGGGTTGAGTCACCTTCAAGGGCTGCGTCGTACGCCACCTGGGCAAACCGGTTGAGGGCTGCAATGCGGTTGATCTGCACTTCCTGGGTGAGCTCCCGGCTCGCGGACGCCAGGATGACACCGGAGACGGCGACCACCATCAGGAGGGAAAGCAGGCTCAGAATGCCCAGTACGCGCAGCCTCACGCAAGATCAGCCTCGACCCGGTAGCCGACCCCGCGGACGTTGATGATAAATCCCGGCAGCTGGAGTTTGGCCCTCAGCCCCGTGAGGTGGACGTCAAGGGACCGCGAGGACGCAAGGAAGGCGTCCCCCCAGAGTGCGTCCAGTATTTGTTCCCGCGTGACAACTGAACCCGCGTGCCGGATCAACAGCGCGAGCAGCTCGAACTCGGTCGGAGTCAACGACAGCACCCTGGGTCCGACAGCCGCCACCCTCCGGTCCAGGTCGACGTCGAGCTCCCCCAGGACAATGCTGTGGTGCTGGCTCTCGCCGGTGCGGACGGTGCGTCTGGTAACGGCCTCGATCCTGGCCAGCAGTTCGACAAGTTTCACCGGCTTCACGAGGTAGTCGTCTGCCCCGGAGCGCAGGCCAAGGACCACGCTGCGCTCATCATCCCTGGCGGTAAGGATCAGGATGGGGCAGGAGGTAACCTGCCGAAGCTTCCGCAGCACGTCGATGCCGTCGAGATCGGGAAGCCCCAGATCCAGCAGGATCACTTCGAACCTTCGGTGAATCAGGAGGGCGTCGGCTCCACGGGAGACCCTGGTGGCCCGGTGGCCGGCAGAGCGCACGGCCGCCTCAAGGGCGGAGGCCATGGCGTCGTCGTCTTCGACGATGAGCACTTCCATGGAGGGTTCCTTTTCACTGGTCGGGCGTCCGCAGCCCGTCTTGAAGACTACCCCTTCGACGGGATTTTGGCCTTCCGGCGGTACCTGTGACCCGGCGCCCCGGTTGTTCCGCCGGCACCCGAAACCTAAGGAAGTGTTAGGAAATCACCACTTCCTTAGGTTGTGCCATGGATCACGAATAGTTTGGCAGGAGTCCTTTGCTGCCGGGGGCCTGTTGACATCGGGGGAAGCCCAGGTCCTGACGGCACGGACAGCACTCAAGCAAGCACCAAACGGTTGCCGACGGCGGCGCCGGATCCAGGAAGGTTCATTGATGAGCACCCATCTGACCGAGGCGGCCCAAACGAGGAAAGCCGTAGGCAACATCCTCAAAGGCTCCGCCGGCAACCTCGTGGAGTGGTACGACCTCTACGTCTACACGGTTTTCGCTGCCTATTTCCAGTCGCACTTCTTCAACTCCAAGGACGAGCTGCAGGCAGGCCTTGAGGCGATGGCCGTCTTCTCGACGTCGTTCCTGATGCGCCCCATCGGAGCCTGGTTCTTCGGCCGTTACGCCGACCGCAAGGGGCGCAAGGCCGCGCTGACATTAAGCGTGACCATGATGTCCGCCGGTTCTTTCGCTATCGCGGTGCTGCCGACGCAGGATGTGATCGGCGTCTGGGCCATGATCCTGCTGGTGATCGTCCGCATCCTGCAGGGCTTCTCCGTCGGTGGTGAATACGGCACCAGCGCCACCTACATGTCCGAGGCCGCCACCACGAAACGCCGGGGTTTCTTCTCCAGCTTCCAGTACGTCACGCTGATCGGCGGCCAGATGCTGGCCCTGCTGGTCCTGGTGATCCTGCAGAATTTCATGCCCAAAGCCGATCTGGGGGAGTGGGGCTGGCGTATCCCGTTCGCGATCGGCGGCGTCGCGGCGCTTGTGGTCCTGTGGCTGCGGCGTTCGATGGAGGAGACCGTCTCTGCCGAACAGGTCGAGGCCGCCAAGGCTCCCGCTGTTGCGGGCCAGGCCCAGCCGGGCACCATGAAGCTGCTCTTCACTCAGTACTGGAAGCCGCTGCTGATCTGCATCGGCATCACCCTCGGCGGCACGGTCGCGTTCTACACGTACACCAACTTCATTCTGAAGTTCATGAACGATACTTCCGGCATCGCCAAGACCGACACCTCGGTGATCAACTTCTGGGCGCTGTTCATCTTTATGCTGCTACAGCCGGTCTACGGCATCATTTCGGACAAGGTGGGCCGCAAACCGCTTCTGCTGTGGTTCGGCATCACGGGTGTGCTCTTCACCTGGCCGCTGCTTTCCATGCTGGCCGGCACCAAGGATCCGTTCACCGCGTTCCTGCTTATGATGGGCGGCCTGTTGATCGTGGGCGGCTACACCTCCATCAACGCTCTGGTGAAGGCCGAATTGTTCCCGGCTTCGATCCGCGCACTGGGCGTCGGGCTGGGCTACGCTATCGCCAACTCGCTGTTCGGGGGCACTGTTCCGCTGATCGGCGCCGCGCTGCAAAAAGTCGGCCAGGAGGAGCTGTTCTTCACCTACGTCACAGTGGCCATCGCCATCTCGCTGCTTGTCTACATCTTCGCCCTGAAAAACAAGAAGTCCACTCACCTGGACCACGAGCAGGGCCACGCCTGGGAGCCGGCCGCTTCCGTCCCCGGGGCAGGCTCCGGAGTCACCGCCGGCACCGGCCGCAAGGACGACAACGAGGACCTCGTCGACGCCGGCCGATAGGACGTCATCGGACGGACGGCGGCCACCCCTGCCGTCGGCTCGCCGTTAGCGTGCGAGTTCGCCGTGACCTTACGGCGAACTCGCACGCTTGCGGCGATCCCGGGTCTCCCAGAGCGGCTACGGACAGGGACCCCGGGCCAAGGCTTGGAGTAAGCGCTCCTTGAATATCTGCTCACGGAAGAGATCCCGCCACTCGATCCGGAGAAAGCGCCATCCCTCTTCCATGAGGGCTTTTTCGCGGCGTCGTTCCTGGAAGAGCACCTCGGCTGTGGGTTTGAAGTCGAAGTACTTGGTCTTGCCGTCGAACTCAAGCGCCACCCGTTCTTCCTTCCAGCCAAAGTCCAACCTGTGGCGCCCCGCCTTACTTGCCACCTCGAGTTGCGGCTGGGGCGCCTTGATCTTAAGCCGCAGGATTAGCTCCCGGGTAAGGGTTTCTCCTGCGGATTCGGAGCGCGGATCCGCGTTCTCGAGCGTCTTGCGGAACGTTCGGATGCCACGTCGACCGCCAAGTGCCGCTGCCATGGACCGCAATTCGGCGAGGTCGGCTCCATTTCGAAGGGCTTGATCCATCACGATCAGCGCTTTGCGGTAGCTGAGCAGCATGGCGCAGTCAGCAGCTGTCCGCTCCAAGGATGTGGTTCTCAGTCCGTCTACGGTGACCACCTCGTGCTCAGCGAAGGCCCTCGTATGACACCGCACATCCCTGCCGTGGCGCTCATTGGACGGCCGCACGCGCTGAAGAACATGGATGAGATCGTCCGCACCCCAGAGAAAGAGACGGTGCATCCGCGCGGCGGAGGTGTGGCTGTAGACAAAACTGCCGGTCGACGTCGTGCGTGTTCCGTGAGCGTGCGCAAAGATGACTTGCCTGCTCCGCACAGCCGGTGTCTGCCGGCTCCACAGGCTTGCTCGGAGGTAACAGCCGTGGCGCAAGCGGACCAGCTCGCCGGAGCCCACCAGCGCTTTGATGGCCCGGGAACCGTAACCCAGTTCCAGGAGCTGCCCGGTGCGCCAGAGGTTGCCCTCCGCGGGGAGATTCAGCGGCAATGAAGTCATGGGTCCAGCCTCCGCTACCTGTGGCGGCTCCGGGGGTCTCGCCGTCGTTATGTGGAAAACGCGACGTCGCGGGTAACCTGCGGGTTCGCCGTAGCGTTCCGGCGAACCCGCACGCTTCCGGCGATTTCGACCGGACGGCCCGACGGCGGGGCTCACCCAGGCGCCTAGGAGTAGTATCGGCCCAACGTCTCGGCCTTGAACTCGAAGAAGTTGCCCGCGTCAATGGCGAGCCGGGCGTCGTCCACCAGCTTGACCACAAAGCGCTCGTTGTGGATGGAAATCAGCGTGGCCGAGACCATCTCCTTGGCCTTGAAAAGATGGTGGATGTAGGCCCGCGAGTAGTTGGCGCAGGCGTAGCAGTCGCAGCCTTCCTGCAGGGGGCCAAAGTCGCGCTTGTACTTGGCGCCGGAGAGATTGTAGCGGCCGGTCGGGGTGTAGAACGCCGAATTGCGGGCCACCCGCGTGGGAGAGACACAGTCGAAGGTGTCGGCGCCGTTTTCGATCGCGGTGAAGATGTCGTCGGGCTCGGAAATTCCCAGCAGGTGCCGGGGTTTGTTCTCCGGGAGCTCCTCGTTGCACCAGCGCACGATCGTCCCCAGGTTTTCCTTCTCCAGCGCCCCGCCGATCCCGAAGCCGTCGAAGTTCATGGCACCAAGGTCACGGCAGGCCTTGCGGCGCAGGTCCTCGTACTGGGCGCCCTGGATCACGCCGAACAGCGCCTGGTAGGGCTTGCCCACCCGCTCGTTGGTCAGTCTGACATGCTCGGTGATGCAGCGCTCGGCCCAGCGGCGCGTGCGCTCCAGCGACTCCTCCTGGTACCCGCGCGAGTTCAACAGCGTTGTCAGCTCATCGAAGGCGAACATGATGTCCGCGCCGATCTGGTGCTGGACGTTCATGGAGATCTCGGGGCTGAAGCGGTGGCGGTCGCCGTTGAGGTGGCTTTTGAACCACACCCCCTCCTCGTCCACATGGGCCAGCCGTTCCTTGCCGGGCGCCACGGCGTCATCGGGGCCAGCGTGTTCCGCAGCCGCCACAGTTTTCATGTCGATGACCTTCTTGAAGCCCGAGCCCAGGCTCATCACCTGGAATCCGCCGGAGTCCGTGAAGGTGGGTCCGGCCCAGTTCATAAATGCGCCCAGGCCGCCGGCCTCGTCAAGGATCCCGGCGCCGGGCTGCAGGTACAGGTGGTACGCGTTGGCCAGCACGGCCTGGGCGCCCAGCTCGGCGATCGCCTCGGGCAGCACCGATTTCACCGTGGCCTTGGTGCCGACGGCGATGAACGCCGGGGTCTTGATCTCGCCGTGGGGGGTGGTGATGGTGCCGGTGCGGCCCAGGAACTCCCCGCCGTTGGCGGTCACCTGCTCGGCAGTGGGAGGACATGTTTCACTCAGGCGTTTGCCCACGCGGAAGGAGAACTCGGACTGCAGGGCTGCCGCCCCGCCCGCGGCTGGTTCAGTATTGGCTGGCACGGTTCAAGTGTGCCAGCTTCGCTACGGGATCCTTCAGTGGACGGGGTCCGATGTGGGGTAGTTCTCAGCCCGCCACTTCTCCCAAGCCGAACGGATTTCCTCCAAGCGGTGCGCGCCCAGATCGTAAGTGGACACGATCACCATGGACCCGCCGTCCGGCCGCACCTCGGCGATTGGCGGCTGGTCGGCGACGATCAGCAGTCCGTCGCCGTGCTCGGCATAGCTATGGACCGTCAGCCCTGCCTGGTGATCGGTGCGGAACCAGACCTTTCCCGAGATTGCCTCCCCGGTGGCCAGGGTCAATTCATAGGGCTCGCCGGGCTTCGGGACGTTGCTGAGTCCGAGTTTCTCGATGGCCGACTGGTCCTTGCCGGGAACGGAGAAGTAAATGGTTTTGCGCTTGCCATGAGGATGGTGTTCCAAGGCGAACCGCAGCTGCTGGAGGAACGTCAGCCAGCTTTGAGTGATGTCCTCGTACCACGCAGCCCACTCCGAGTCGTGGTCCAGGGCCGCGCGGGTGATGCTGACCTCGGTTCCTGCTGCAACTGGTTTCAGGGCAATGATGTCCCCGCCGTCCACGGTCAAACTGGTGTGGTCGGGGCTTTCCACCACCGTGTCCTTGAAATAGATTTCATTGATTTCGGCGGCGAGGTCATCAGCCTCCCAGCCGTGCCACTGGGCCACCAGGGCCGGTTCGCGCAGCATTGTCCAAACCTGCTGCGCATCGGAATTGATCACAACGCTCAGTTTGTTCGTCATGGGGCGAATCTACAACGCCTTCCCCCGGCCGAACAGAGGCTTACGGCTTGCTTTTGGCGGAGGCCGGTTTAGGCTCGGACGGACTCGAGCTCGTTGCCGATGCGGCGCTCCAATTCCTTGATGCCGATGGTTTCCGAGCCTCCGTGGGCACGCAGGAACAGGAGGGCCTCGAGCCGCAGGAGCCGCCATTCACGCTCTGCGTCATGGTTGGAGTTGTCGATGGAGCGGAAGATTTCTTTGTCGTACAGATTCGGTTCGTTCAGGGAGCGCTGGCGGACCTTGGCATTGATGCGGGCCTTGAAGGGGTCCGTTTCCTGGGCATCAGGTGCGCGGAGTAGTTTCTCGTAAACGTCGGCCCGGTCTTCGCGGCCGGTCTGGCGGCAGATGTAGCTGGACAAGGCCAGAGCGGCCTCGACCGAAGACCAGCGGCCCGGATTGCCGTCGAACGGAAGGACGTTCAGCAGGTCCGCCACCGCCAGGGCGTTCTCGGGATCCTTGAGGATGACGAAGAGCTCATGCGCCAGGTCGCTGAGATCCTTCAGGCAACTGCCGGATTTGGTGTTGATTCCCTTGGCCAGCCGGTCGCTGAGGAGCAGCACGCCCTCGGCATCCGGGTGTGCAGCCGCGGCTTCCGCCACCACGGACTCCGGGGTGCCCTCGGGCACGGGGATCAGGGCAAGTTCCGCTTCGCTGGGGCCGGCCGCCGCAGCGAAGCCGGCGGCGGACACGGCGCCGGGGGTTGTGGCCGGCAGCGGAGGCACGACGACGGCGCCAGCCGGCGCAGCGGGGTCCGCCGAAGCGTCGGGCTGCTCAACCAGTTGAAGGGGAGCGGCCGCGTCGTGCTCTGCGGTGTGGTTATCCTCTGGAAGAACGAGGTGCCGGGCGTTATCGCCGGCCGCACGCACGGTGGAGCCTGCGGCAATGCGGAGCACGCCTCCACCGGTGAGGGTCGCCAGGACCACGGCCGGTGTGCCGAAATCGTCGCTTTCGACCAGCACGCTCTGGATCTCGGCGGTTCTCTCCCCGTCGGGGAGCAGCAAATGGTGGCCGGTCTGCAGAGATCCAGCCTGGAGTTCGCTGTAGTGCTGGGCGGCTGGGGGGTGGGTCATCGGGAGTCCTTAAGTTCTCTTGCGGTCCGCCCTACAGTCTACAAAGGAGCCTGCCTGAAGTCGGGGACGCCCGGCATCTTCGAAGCGTCCCCGGTCTGGACCGGGGCTCCCCACGGCCGTGCTGCCAACGGTTAACAGGTCATCAGTTGCCGACGCCCGCGAAGGCCAGTGCCTGCCGGACCAAGGCACCGCGTCCGCCGCTGAATTCAAGTTGCACGTCCGGACTGAGGACTTCCTCCGGGGTCATCCAGGTCAGTTCCAGGGCGTCCTGGCGGGGCTCGCACTCACCCGTCACAGGGATGATGTACGCCAGGGCCACGGCATGCTGGCGCTCATCCGTAAAACCCGTCTGGGACGGCGCGGGGAAGTACTCGGCCACCGTGAAGGGCACCGGACTGATGGGTAGCTGGGGAAAGGCCAGGGGACCGAGGTCCTTCTCCATGTGGCGCAACAGCGCGGCCCGGATCGTTTCGCGGTACAGCACGCGGCCGGAGACGAGGGAGCGGACCATCGTGCCGTCCTCGTCGGCCTGCAATAGCGTGCCCACCTCATTGACGTACCCAAGCGGATCAAGGCGGACAGGTACAGCCTCCACGTAGACCATCGGAAGCCGGCCACGCGCTTCGAAGAGGTCTTCGGGGGAGAGCCAGCCAGGGTTCGGGTCAGGAGTGCGCACGTTCATGCTTAAGTTCTACCCCATCCCCGCCCGAACCCCCGTGCCGGACGTTCACTCTGCAGGTGGCGTCGCCGAAATCCAGAGCGGCGGGTGGACGGCGGTGCCATCGTTGTCAGGGCTTGCCACGTGAAGGGTGGGCACGGCGGAGTCCTCAAGGGCAGCGACGTCGTGGCCCGCTTCGTCAAGGCGCGCACGCAGCGTCTCCAAGTCGCCGTCGTATTCGAAACCAAACCCGGCCTGCCCCGGCCCGGCGCCCGCGCCGACCATCAGCACCCCTCCGTTCTTCGCCGAGAACGCCTCCGTGACGCCGCTGCCGGCCTCGCCGGTGCCCGGAACCGGCCGGGGACGGGCGCCAATATTGCGCAGCGTCTCCGCCGCGGCCGTTGAATCTTCCGCGAACCAGACCCCGACGACTGTGAGGTCCGGATCCGCCTCCGACGATCTCGTCCAACTCCCGTCGGCCGCGCGCACAGCCGGATCGGCCAGGAAGCTGAAGCCGTCTTTGGAGGTGACCCGGCAGGAATTGCCGTGGTCGGCCTCGATGAGCTCCACCCGGGTGCTCCCGCTGAGGGCTGCGTCCTCATTGGTCCGGCGGGCGAATTCCGCCGGATCGCCCACCTCGACGCCGAAGGACGTGGTGCCGTCCTCGGCGGATCCCTCGCCGGTGAAGTGCAGCGCGAGGCGGCCGGAGCCGGCGTCGAACTCCCGCCACGTGGCCTCATCGGCAGTCTTGACCATGCCGAGGTCGGTGAGAAGCCGCTCCCATTCGTCCATGCGGGAGGTGAAATGGATCGGTCGGACACGCAGCATCGTTGCTCCTCGGCGTAGGTTCGGACTCGTAGGAATATCGTGCCACCAAAGCAGCGCTTCTGGGCCGCCGGGTACAGAATGAATAAATGGTCGCTGAGCTTGAGGAACTGCTGGTGAAGGACGCCGAAGAATGGCGCAGATGGCTGGAGCAGCATCACGGCACGAGTCCAGGCGTATGGCTGGTGTTGCACAAGAAGGGCGGCAACACCACGGAACTGGACTACGAAGCGGCACTGAATGAGGCTCTGTGCTTCGGCTGGATCGACGGTCAGGGCAGAAGGCGCGACGACGACAGTTCCTTCCAGCGGATGACGCGCCGCGGGCCGAAAAGCGTCTGGTCCGCCCGGAATGTGGAGCGGGTGGAGAAGCTGGAGGCCGCTGGGAGGATGACCGCCGCCGGCCGCGCCGCCGTCGATGCGGCAAAGGCTGATGGACGATGGGAAGCGGCGTATTCAGGGCAGGCCTCCGCGGACGTGCCGGAAGACCTTGCGGCCGCGATTGCCGCCGACCCGCGTGCCCAGGCCATGTTCGAGGTCTTGACGTCCGTTAATCGCTACGCCTTGATATACCGCACGAACTCCGTCAAGCAGGCAGCCACCCGGGAGCGGAAGATCGCCATGTTCGTGGAGATGCTGGCGCGGCAGGAAGCTCCCTATCCGCAAAAGAAACGCCCTGCGGGTTCCGGCACGCCGGACTAGGGTCAGTTGCTGACGGCCTGGACGTCTTCGTCCATGGGGAACGCCACGGCTTCGCCCACCACGCGAAGGCACAGTTCCATGCCGGGCCGTGCAATGGAGGCATTCCAGTGCCGGATGGTGATCACTTCGCCGCCGCCGGGGAAGCGGTGGTCCGGCACCGCGCCGGCAGCCAGTTCCGGGGGCACGGCCAGTTTAAGCCGGACGGTGGTCTCGGGGCCGAAGTAGTCGGTGTCCACCACCACCCCACGGATGGGGCCATCCTCGGCAATGCGGATCTGTTCGGGCCGCAGCATCAGCTGCACCCGACCTTGGGCGGGAGGCCTGCGGACGGGGATGCCGCCGAGGGAGCAGGTGGCCAGGGAGCCCTCCATCCAGGCGTCCAGGATGACGGCGTCGCCAAGGAATTCGGCCGTGGCCCGGTCTGCCGGCCGCGTGTACACCACGAAGGGGTTGCCGATCTGGGCCAGCCGTCCGCCGCGCATCACGGCAACCTGGTCTGCGAAGGACAATGCCTCTGCCTGGTCGTGAGTCACCAGGATGGTTGTGACGCCGGCGTCGCTCAGCACCTTCGCGACGGCGCGGCGGGTGGCAACGCGCAGGCCCGCGTCCAATGCCGAGAAAGGCTCGTCCAGCAGCATGAGTTCGGGCTCACGGGCCAATGCGCGTGCCAGGGCAACCCGCTGCTGCTGGCCGCCGGAGAGCTGGTGCGGCCGCCGCTTCGCCATGGAGGCATCGAGGGAGACCATGTCCAGCAGTTCGCTGACGCGCTCGGCCACCGCCCGGCGGCCGCCGGAGAGCCTGGAGGCGCTCAGCCCGAAGGAGACGTTCTGGCCCACCGTGAGGTGCGGAAAGAGGGCGCCGTCCTGGGCGACGTAGCCCACGTGGCGTTTATGGGCGGGCACCCAGAACCCGTCACCCGCCACCTTGGTTCCGTTAAGCGAGATGCTGCCGGTATCGGGGTGTTCGAAGCCCGCAATCAGCCGCAGGAGGGTGGTCTTGCCTGACCCTGAAGGACCCACTATGGCCGTGGTTCCGCCCTTGGACACGGACAGGTTGACGCCCTTGAGCACAGCCTGGGGGCCGAAGTTTTTGGTGACGGCCTCGATCTCCAGGTGGTTGTTGGTGCTGGGCGCCACAGACGGAGCAATCCGTGGTTCCGGGAGCCTGGAGGGGGATTGTTCGGTCACTGTCCTGCCACTTTCTTGGACTGCTGGAAGAGGAGATAGGTCATGGGGGCGGAGATCAGGATCATCAGGAGTGCGTACGGTGCGGCCCCGGCGTAGTCGATCTCGCTGCTCTTGCTCCAGAATTCGGTGGCGAGCGTGCGCGTGCCGTTGGGGGAGAGCAGCAGGGTTGCCGTCAGCTCGTTGACGATGCCCAGGAAGACCAGCGCGGCGCCGCCGGCCGCGGCCGGCGCGCTCAATCGCAAAGTCACGCGGATGAAGGACAGCAGGGGCGGTGTGCCCAGCGCCTGCGCGGCTTCGTCCAGTTCCTTGGGTGCCTGGGCAAGGCCGGCGCGGATGTTGACAAGCGCACGCGGCACGAAGAGGAGAACATACGCGGCGACCAGGAGCCCGGTGCTCTGGTAGAAGCCGGGAACCAGCCGGATGCTTACAGTGACAAACGCCAGGCCCACCACGATGCCGGGCATGGAGCTGGTGACGTAGTTGGAAAGTTCCAGCAGTTTGCTGAACCAGCTGGGGTGCCGCACTGCCAGGTACGCCATGGGGAAGGCGACGACGGTGGTGGCCACGGCTCCGATCATGCCGTAGCCGAGGGTCTGGACGAGGGCCGGGAGGAATTCGGCGGTGGACCAGATTCCCGGACCGCCCGCGATGATCCAGCGCAGGACGAACCAGACAGGGAGGCCGAAGGCCAGCCCGGCAAGTGCCAGCAGGGACAGCTGGGCCGGGACCTGGTAGGCGTGAAGCGGCAGCCGGAGCGCCCTGGCCTGGGCGCCGGACCCCACCCGGGCGTACCTGGCACTTCCACGGCTGCGGACCTCCACCAGCAGCAGTATCAGGCAGAGGAACACCAGAACGCTGGCCAGCATGTTCCCGGCGGTGCCGTTGAACGTGGACTGGAACTGCACCATGATGGCGGTGGTGAAAGTGTCAAAGCGGATCATGGCGAACGCGCCGTATTCGGCCAGCAGGTGCAGCGAAACCAGCAAGCCCCCGCCGGTCATCGCAATGCGCAACTGGGGCAGAACCACCCTGAAGAACGTCCGCCAGGCACCCAGCCCCAATGAGGCGGCGGACTGCTCGATCGCGGGATCGAGGCGGCTCAGCGTGGCCGCCGCCGGGATATACACGAGCGGGAAATAGGACAACGTGGCGATCAGCACGCCGGACCACAGCCCCGCCAGTGACGGCACGGCGGAGACCCAGGCGTAGCTGTTGACGAAGGCGGGAATGGCCAGTGGTGCGGCCAGAACCACGGCCCACCACTTATGGCCGCGGAGTTGGGTCCGTTCCACCAGCCAGGCGCCCCCCACACCCAGCACCAGGCACAGCGGCACGGTAATTACTATCAGGAGGATGGTGTTCAGCAGCAGCTCACCCACCCGCGGCCGGAAGATCAGACCGGTCGCGGTCTCCCAACCCGTGGCGCCCGTCATGAAGATGACGTAGCCCAGCGGGATCAGGGAGAACAGCGCGATCAGCACCGCCAGGATGGCAACTATGGAAACGCCGAAAGGCGGGCGGGGACGCTTGCCCCGGCCCGCCGTCGTCGTGCTTCCGAAAATTTCCGGAGCCGCTAGGTCAGTAGTCACTGAGTTAGAGCAGTCCTGCCTTGGTCATCAGCTCGGAGACCTTCTGGGAATTCAGCTTGGCCGGATCCACGGTGGGGGCCTGAAGTTCCTTGACGGGGACGAGCTTGTCGTTGGACGGGACGTCGGAAGCGACCGCGTATTCGAAGGACGTTCCCTTCTGCAGGACTTCCTGTCCCTTCTTGCCGGTGATGAACTTCAGGAACGCCTGGGCGGCCGCAGCGTTCTTCGCGGACTTCAGCACACCGCCGCCGGAGACGGACAGGAATGCCCCCGGGTCCTGGTTCTTGAAGTAGTACGGGGTGACGTTCTTGGAGTTCTCCCCGGTCTTCGCCTGATCCCCGTAGTAGTAATAGTGGTAGATAAGGGCTGCGTCCACTTCTCCGGCGTTGACGGCCTTCATTGCTGTGCTGTTGCCCTTGTAGGCCTTGAAGTTCTCCTTCATGCCCTTGAGCCATTCCTCGGTGGCCGCTTCGCCCTTGAGCTCAAGCAGCGCCGAGACGATCGCCTGGAAGTCGGCCCCGGACGGGGACGCGGCCCACTTGCCCTTCCACTCGGGCTTGGCCAGGTCCAGCATCGACTTGGGGAGCTTGTCCTCGCTCAGCTTCGACTTGTCATAGACCAGGACGGTGGAGCGGGCGGCGATACCGGTCCACTTGTTGGTGGAGGGGCGGAACGCGGCGGGCACCTGGTCCACCGTCGCCTTGTCCACGTCGGCGAACAGTCCGGCATTTTCCACCTGCGCCATTGCGGGCGAATTCTCGGTCAGGAACACGTCGGCGGGGGAGGCGGCGCCTTCCTGGACAATCTGGTTGGACATCTCGGTGTCGTCGCCCTGGCGGACGGTGACCTTGACGCCGGTCTCGGCGGTGAAGGCGTCGATCCATTCCTTCGTCAGGCTTTCGTGCTGGGCGTTGTAGACCGTGATCTCGCCGGACACTTTGCCGTCCGAGCCGGTGGGGCCCGTGCCGGTGGAGGTTCCGGAGCCGCAGGCGGCCAGGCCAAGTGCGGCGGTGGCGGCGAGTGCGATTCCAGCCAGCGCGTTGGTGCGGATCTTCATGGGGCTACTTTCTGCAAGGAAAAGGTCAGGGGACCCTAGCCCCCGTGAGCGGGGAAGTTAGGGCATGCTCACTAGGAAAAACTGTAGGTTAGCCAAACCTAAGCCACCAAGCTGGAACCGCCTTAAGTGATCAGGATCACATCAATTACGTAACTCTTACGTGACCTAATTCGGCTGTGTCTAGGTGTATTGACCTGAGAGGTTGGTAACACGGCTGGCCGGTGGCTGACCTTTGAGTGAAGTGTGGCCTCGGTGATGATTGTAATGATGGAGCCAGTCAGCGAAAGCGGCAGCACGCTCGGTTTCTGATCCATAGGGTTTGGCGTAGGCCCATTCGTCGAGCATGGTGCGGTTGTAGCGTTCGACTTTGCCATTGGTTTGGGGCCTGTAGGGGCGGGTGCGTTTGTGGCTGATGTCCGGGCCCAGCGCGTCCTTGAAGGCGTGGGCGCGGTAGCAGGAGCCGTTGTCCGTCAACACCCTTTTGACTACGATTCCGCACGATTCGAAATAGGCGTTGGCGCGTTCCCAGAACCCCGCTGCGGTGTCCTTCTTCTCATCGGCCAGGATCTCGGTATAGGCAAGCCGAGAGTGGTCATCAACGGCATTGTGCAAGAAGGCGTAGCCCGGTCGCCGGTTCGCCGTCGTGCCGGTCTTGTTTTTATTACCCGCGGCCCGGCCGGTGACGCGGTGGCCGCCGCCGTCCGGGATCCGTCCGAGCTTCTTGATGTCCACGTGGACCAGCTCCCCGGGGCTGTGGTGCTCGTACCGGCGGATCACCCGGCCTGTGGCCCGGTCCATCCACGACAGCCTCGCCAACCCGAACCTCGACAGAACCCGGTGCACTGTGGACGGATGGATCCCCAGCAGAAAGCCGATCCGTGCCGGACCCCACCGGCGGTTGACCCTAAGCGCGATGATCCGCCGCTCCCGCCGCACGGACGTCCGCTGCGGGGAGCTGACGGGCCGGCTGGAACGATCACCCATCCCGCGCTCACCGTGCTCCCGGTAACGGGCCGCCCACCTCGCCGCGGTTGCCACCGACACCTGGAACCGCTCAGCAGCACGGCGCAGGGACCACCCGTCCTCGACAACGCACCTAGCCAGCCGGAGCCTGCCCTTCGGCGTCAGGAGCGCGTTAGCATGGGACATTGAAGACCTCCTTGTGGATCGGACTCTAGACAAGCCCCACTCCACTCGGAGGTCTTCTTTTTGTCACCTATCCACGCCGGGCGTCCCTAACGTCCGTGGACAATACATCTAGGCTGGCCGTCCTGGCCGCCCGGCCGACACCACCGCAGCGGCCTCCAGCACCATCCATGCCTGCAGCTGGGTGGAAAGTTCGACGGCGGTCCCGGGCGGGTAGCTCCGGACCGCCGGCGTCTCCGGCAGTGCCGCGAAGACCAGCCCCGCGCCGCGGCGGCCCACGGGATCCTCCTGCGCCACGCGGCGGCGACCCTCCCAGAGGCCCTCCGCAGTGGCCATGACGAGGGCGGCTGCGGCAGCCCTGGTTCTGGCCGGCAACCGTCCGTCGACTGCGGCCAGCGCAAGGTATCTCGCCAGGATTCCCGTGAACAGGCCGCCGTCGCCGGTTCCATCGCAGCGAAGCGCTGCTGCCGTCCCGCCGGCGGCCAGGGTGACCGGCCTGGTAAGCCCGGCCGCCACGGCATCAACCAGGGCCGCTGCCCGCCCCAGGTTGTCCCTTCCGCCGACTTCCAGCAGGGCGGCCAGGACGGGACCCTGGTTGTAGGTGTAGATGGCGCTTTCGAGCACCACCTGGCCGTCACGGCCGATCCTGAGGCCGTCCTGGTACATGCCGCGGGCGGGGTCGTAGAGCTTGGCGTGCAACCAGTCCAGGAGGCCCTGCGCCCTGGCTTGATTCCCGGTGCGGGCGTAGTAAAGCGCCACAGGGGCCGTCGCCGGGGTGTTTTTGAAGTCCCGTTTTTTGCTCCAGAAGGTCCCCCCTCCGAGATCGTCCGTGGAGGCGGAATCAAACTGCAGCGTCAGGCTCTTCAGCGCTCCGGCATTGCGCCGCCGGCCGCGGCTGCGGGAGTCCTCGGCGAGTTTCTCCAGCCGCAGCGTCGCGAGTGCCAGCCACGCCATGTCGTCGTAGTAGTTGTTGACGAAGGTCAGGAAGTTACGCAACCGGATGCCGGTGACGAGCCGGGAGGCCAGCCGCCCCGCGCTGGGGCGCGTCCCGCCGTCGAACTTCCGGCCGCTGGCCAGCTCCCGGCGGCCGGCATCGACGAGGCAGTCGACGTAGTGCGCCTGCCACCAGTAGTGCCACGGCCGGAGCAGATCCTTCCACCCGCTCGACGGCCGCACGATCGCCCCAATGTGGGTCCCGGGCAGGAAAAACAGCCGGTGCCCGAACATCCTCGTCACGGAGCGGGCGGCTTCATCGGCGCGGGCCGCCCAGTCCTCCGGGGTTGGGTCCGTGGGGGAATTCGCAGGGCCGGGACCCGCAGGGAGTGAATCCTCGGGGCCGGAGGAGGCGGCTGGGGAAGTCATGATGCCAGCCTAGTCGCGGCGCACGGGCGGCGTCCGCTGAACCAACCGCCGCCCAAAGGTGCGCTTGGAACGTAATCCAGTTAACATTCATTAACTAGTCTTACGCCGGGCTCCGGTTCACATCAAGGAGGATGTATGGACATCAAAGGTACTGTCGCGCTGATCACGGGCGGAGCTTCGGGTTTGGGGGCAGCAACAGCGCGGCGTCTGTTCGGCGCCGGCGCGTCCGTGGTACTGCTGGACCTGCCGTCATCCTCCGGGGCAGCTTATGCCGCTGAGCTAAACGAACTCACCGGGCCGGACGCGCCGAACAGGGCCATCTTCGTGGCGGCCGATGTCTCCGACGAACAGCAGGTTCAGGCCGCCGTGGACGCCGCCGTAGGCCTCGGCCCGCTGCGGATCGTGGTGAACTGCGCGGGTATCGGCACTCCGGGCAAGGTGCTGGGCCGTGAGGGTGTGCTGCCGCTGGAAGCGTTCAACCGGGTGATCCAGATCAACCTTGTCGGCACTTTCAACGTGATCCGTTTGGCCGCCGCCGCCATGGTGGCCACCGAACCGGTCGGCACCGAACTTGGCGGCCCGGAACGCGGCGTTATCATCAACACCGCCTCCGTTGCCGCTTTCGACGGCCAGATCGGCCAGCCCGCGTACGCCGCCTCGAAGGGAGCCGTTGCCGCCATGACCCTGCCGTTGGCCCGCGAGCTGGCGCGCTCGCTGGTCCGCGTGGTCACCATTGCCCCCGGCATCTTCGAGACCCCCATGATGTCCGGCCTGCCACAGGAAGCGCAGGACTCCCTGGCCCGCCAGGTGCCGCACCCGTCCCGCCTGGGGCGCCCCGCCGAGTACGCCAACCTCGCCGCGCACATCGTGGACAACGCCATGCTCAACGGCGAGACCATCCGCCTCGACGGCGCCATCCGGATGGGACCGAAGTGAGGCAACCGGCCCCCGGGCCCTCCGGTCCCGCCTCAAGCGCGGCTTCCGGCCCCCCGGCGGAACTTCCGGTGGCTGACTTCTTCGGCTTCGAATCCATGCTCAGCGGGCGGGAACAACGCAAGCTGGAGCAGTTGCGGGCTTTCCTGGCCGCCGAGATCGCCCCCCATGCCACGGAGTGGTGGAATAACGCGGAATTTCCAGCCCATATCCTGCCCAAACTCGCCTCCCTTGAGCTCAGCGCCCCGGCGCAGCGCGGCTACAGCCATCTCTTCGCGGGCCTGGTGATCGCCGAGATGACCCGGGTGGACACCTCCATCGCCACCTTCTTCCTTGTCCATCACGATCTTTTTGTGGAGTCTCTGTACGGCTTCGGTTCCGAGGACCAGAAATCGCGGCTGCTCGAGGATGCCGCGAGCCTGCGCACCACCGGCGCCTTCGCGCTCACGGAGCCGGAGCATGGTTCAGACGTTGCGGGCGGGATGGAAACCCGGGCGCGCCGGATTCCCGGGGGAGCGGACGGCGGCGGAGACAGCTGGGTCCTCAACGGCGCCAAGCGTTGGATCGGCAACGGGACGTTCTGCGACTACATGCTGGTCTGGGCCAGGGATGAGTCCGACGGGGCCGTCCGCGGTTTCATCGTGGACGCAACCCTGCCGGGGGTCAGCCGGAGCCGGATCGAAAACAAGATCGCCCTGCGCACCGTGCAGAACGCGGACATTGTGTTTGCGGATGTCCGGGTGGCCGAGGCGGACCGCTTCGCCGGCATCAGCAGTTTTGAAGACACCAACGAGTTGCTGCGCGGGTCGCGGATCATGGTGGCCTGGCAGGCCGTGGGGCAGCAGTTGGCGGCGTTCGACGTCGCCCGGCAATACGCCGTCGAACGCCAGCAGTTCGGCCGCCCGCTGGCGAAGTTCCAGCTCATTCAGCAACAGCTGGTGAGCATGCTCGGCAACGCCGTGGCCAGCATGGGCATGATGGTCCGAATCGCGCAACTGCAGCAGGAAGGGGCCGCCGACATGGCCCAGGTGGCTCTGGCCAAGGCCTACACCAGCGCCCGGATGCGGGAGACGGTGGCAATGGGCCGCTCGATCCTGGGCGGCAACGGGATCGTCACGGACTACCGGATGGCGAAGATCTTTTCCGACGCCGAGGCCATTTATACCTACGAGGGCTCCTACGAGGTCAACACGCTGATCGTGGGGCGCGCCGTGACTGGGATATCCGCGATCGTCTGAACCCCTGTGCCACGCGCACTTAGAGCGCGAACGGACACTTGAGCACCCTTGGAAGCGCGAACGGACACTTGAGCACGCCCGGAGCGGGGCTTATCTGCCCGTTCGCGCTTGGGGAGCGGGGCTTATCTGTCCGTTCGCGCTTGGGGAGCGGGGCTTATCTGTCCGTTCGCGCTTGGGGAGCGGGGCTTATCTGCCCGTTCGCGCTTGGGGAGCGGGGCTTATCTGTCCGTTCGCGCTTGGGGAGCGGGGCTTATCTGTCCGTTCGCGCTAATCGGCGAGGGTGGGCTGCTTCTCGCCGGCCTCGATCCGGTAGTCCAGGCTGTTGTTCTTCACCGGCATGGGGCAGGTGCCGTACGGGGTAAAGGCGCTGGGATAGTTGATGGCCCGGTTGAAGTCCAGAGTCACCGTTTGGTCGGGGCGCGGCCGGGTTGTTGACACTTTGCGCCACTCGTCGGTGGAATCGCCGTTGGTCTCGTCGTGGAACGTGACGGTCAAGGCGCCCAGCTCGTCCTCCTCGGCCTGCAAATGGCACTCATGGTCCTTCCCGGGCAAGTGAAACACCAGCTCGCCCACGGAGCGGTGTACTCCCTCCACCAGCGGATTCGCGGTGCCGATGGGGACATCCACAGGCTCGGTGTAGCGGTGGAACGTGGCCTCGACCACGAGGTCGGGCCGGTAATCAAAGGTGGGCACGCCGTCGAACTCCGTAAACACCGGCGAACGGGAATCCCGGGTGCGGATGGCGTACTTGTTGGCGCGCATGGCCAATTCGACCCGCACCTGTTTGCCGTCCCCGCCGCCGAACTGCACCCACATCAGCGACTCCTCGTCCAACAGCGCGGCCGAAATCGTACCGTCCACGACTTCGCCCGTTTCCACCAGGGTCAGCCCGTCAGCGGCGGCGGCGGTGAGGTACGCCGTCACGCCGTCGGTTGACCAAAGCCCCGGGACGAGGTCGACGGCGGCGGGCCGGCCTTCCAGCCACTGGAACGACGTGAGCGTCAACCAGCCATATTCCCCGGCCAGCGCCTTGTTGCGGTTGGCACGGAAGCGGTTCCAGCGTTCCAGCTGGGCGTCACGGGCAGTGTTCACGGTATCCTCGTTCATTGTTCGCCGGAACGGGCGCCGGCGTCGCGGCAACCCTACTCCGGAACGCCTAAGCTTGCAGCTATCAGCTGGGATGCTGCATCCCGGGCTGTTGTTGCGGCCTCCGGATCCCCGTCGAGGACGCCGCTGGCAAGGCCGCCGTCCAGGATCAGTGCGAGGCTTCGCGCGAGCCGGTCCGGACGCGCGGCGCCCGCCTCGGTGGCGAGCCGCTGCATCCACGCCAGCACTGCTTGCTTGTGCGCAACGGTCCGCTCATGCACCCGGGTCCCCGAGGCTGACTCGGCCGCCGCGTTAATAAAAGCGCAGCCCCGGTAGCCGTCGCGGCGGCAAGCGGAGGCGAGGGCATCGAACAGCCCCACGAGCTGCGCCGCCGGGTCCGGGCCCGCGGCCTCCGCGGCAGCATGGAGCTGTCCCGTCCAGATGGCATCGACCCTGTCGAGGTAGGCGAGGATCAGTTCGTCCTTCGCCGGAAAGTACTTGTAGAAAGTGGCCTTGGAGATCCCGGATTCGGCGATGATGGTGTCAATGCCGGCCGCGCGCAGGCCCTGTGCATAGAACAGCCTGAAGGCAGTTGCCAGGATCTTCTCCCTGGCCGGCCCGGCCGGAACCCGGGCCGCCTGCGCTGCGGAGGCTGCTGGCGTCGTCATGAGTCCATGGTACACAGACAAGTCTGTCTGGGACCGCACTGCAGTTCCCATGATTCCGCAGCGGGAGCCTTGCCGTAGACAGGTCTGTCTGATACCGTCTTGCTCACCAGTAGACGAACCTGTCTACCCACTGACTTTGACGAATCACAGAAGAATGAGGACGCCATGAAGATTGCTGTACTTGGAACCGGCACCGTTGGCCGGACCATCGCTGGAGCCCTCGCGGGCCTCGGCCACGACGTGGTCATCGGAACCCGCGACCCGGAGGCGACGCTGGCCCGAACGGAACCCGACGCCATGGGTGCCGCTCCCTTCGCACAGTGGCTTGAGGAACACGGCCACGTCCACCTGGCCAGGTACGCCGACGTCGCCACAGACGCCGAGCTGGTGATCAACGCCACGAGCGGTGCGGGCTCCATCGCGGCGCTTTCCGCCGCGGGTGCGGAAAATCTCGCAGGCAAGATCCTGATGGATATTGCCAATCCACTCGACTTCTCGCACGGCATGCCGCCGACGCTCAACCCGGTCAACACGGACAGCCTGGGGGAGCAGATCCAGCGGACATTCCCGGACGCAAAGGTGGTCAAGACCTTGAACACCATGAACGCGAGCCTGATGGTCGATCCCGGACGTGCGGCAGGCGGCGACCACTCCGTGTTCGTCTCCGGCAACGACTCCGACGCCAAGCGGGAGGTGACCGGCCTCCTCAAGAGCCTGGGCCACCAGGACGTCATTGACCTGGGCGACATTTCCACGGCACGCGGGTCCGAGATGCTCCTGCCCATCTGGCTGCGGCTTTGGGGTGCGCTGGGAACCGCGAACTTTAACTTCAAGATCGCCCGCTGAGCCGCCGGACACTATCTGAGACAAATTCCCACGCCGCAACTGAGCCGGGTAACATCCCATAGGAACAAGTAACCCGGCTCACAGTATCCAGCGCAGTGTACGAGCCAAGTCCGAACCCTCGAAAGATAGTTTCCATGGCTGACACTGCAATGAATCCAGGCACCGAACTCGCAGGCACCGAACTCGCGGGCACCGGCCTCGCCAGCACCGACCTCGCGTCGGAGCTGCGGGCGGACGTCCGGCGGGTCTCCACCCTGCTGGGCGAGTCGCTGGTCCGCCAGCACGGCCCCGAGCTCCTTGACCTTGTGGAGCAGGTCCGGCTCCTGACCAAGGAATCGAAGGAAGCTGCCCGCGGCGGTGCCAACTCCACCGGGCCGTGGAGTTCGTACGACGTCGTTGCCCAGGTCCGTGAGCTGCTCGGCTCCCTGCCGATCGAGCAGGCCACGGACCTGGTCCGCGCCTTCGCGTTCTATTTCCACCTGGCCAACGCCGCCGAGCAGGTCCACCGGGTCCGCACCCTGCGCACCCGCCAGGAAAAGGACGGCTGGCTGGCCAAGGCGGTCAGCGAGATCGCGGACAAGGCAGGCACCTCGGTCCTGCAGGAAGTGGTGGACGAGCTGGATGTCCGTCCCATCTTCACTGCCCACCCCACCGAGGCCTCCCGCCGCTCGGTGCTGGATAAGATCCGCCGGCTTTCGGACGTGCTGGCCGTGTCCACCGAGGAGGGCAGCTCGGCCCGGCGCCGCCAGGACCGCCAGCTCTCCGAGGTGATCGACCAGATGTGGCAGACGGATGAGCTCCGCCAGGTCCGCCCCACCCCGGTGGACGAGGCCCGTAACGCCATCTACTACCTCAACAGCATCCTCACCGACGCGATGCCGGAGATGCTGTCGGACCTGTCCGACCTGCTGGGCGAGCACGGGGTCACTCTGCCCTCACAGACGGCGCCCATCCGCTTCGGTTCGTGGATTGGCGGTGACCGCGACGGCAACCCGAACGTCACCCCCGCCGTCACCCGGGAGATTCTCCAGATCCAGAACCAGCACGCCGTCCGCATCAGCATCGCCATGATCGATGGCCTTATCTCCATCCTCTCCAACTCCACGGCCCTGAGCGGCGTCGACCAGGAGCTTCTTGACTCCATCAACACCGACCTCAAGAACCTGCCCGGACTGGACCGCCGGGTCCTGGAACTCAACGCCCAGGAGCCCTACCGCCTCAAGCTGACCTGCATCAAGGCAAAGCTGATCAACACCGGCAAGCGCGTGGCGGCGGGCGCCGGCCACGAGCCCGGCCGCGACTACACCGCTACCGCCGAACTGATCGCCGAGCTGGGCCTGCTGGAGTCCTCGCTGCGCAGCCACCATGCCGCCCTGGCCGCAGACGGCTCCCTGGCCCGCGTCAGCCGCGCCATCGCCTCCTTCGGACTGCACCTCGCCACCATGGACATCCGCGAACACGCGGACCACCACCACGACGCCGTCGGCCAGTTGATGGACCGGCTGGGCGGCCCGGGCATCCGGTACGCAGAGCTCAGCCGTCCTGAACGGCTGGAAGTGCTCGGCGCGGAACTGGCCTCCCGCCGTCCGCTGTCCGGCCACCCGATAAAGCTCGACGGCGTCGCTGACGCCACGTACGACGTCTTCCGTGAGATCCGCCGGGCCCTGAAGACCTACGGCCCGGACGTGGTGGAGACCTACATCATCTCCATGACCCGCGGAGCCGACGACGTTCTGGCCGCCGCCGTGCTGGGGCGCGAGGCCGGCCTGGTGAACCTCTTCGGTGAGGCGCCCTACGCCAAGATCGGTTTCGCCCCGCTGCTGGAAACCGTGGAGGAGCTTCGCGCCTCTGCCGAAATCGTGGACCAGCTGCTGTCTGATCCGTCCTACCGGGAACTGGTGCGGCTGCGCGGGGACGTGCAGGAAATCATGTTGGGCTATTCGGACTCCAACAAGGAATCCGGCGTGATGACCAGCCAGTGGGAAATCCACAAGACCCAGCGGAAACTGCGGGACATCGCGGCCAAGCACGGCGTCCGCGTCCGGCTCTTCCACGGCCGCGGCGGCTCCGTTGGCCGTGGCGGCGGCCCCACATACGACGCCATCATGGCCCAGCCGAACGGCGTGCTCGAGGGTGAAATCAAGTTCACCGAACAGGGCGAGGTCATCTCCGACAAATATTCGCTTCCTGAACTCGCAAGGGAGAACCTGGAGTTGTCGCTGGCAGCGGTGATGCAAGGCTCGGCGCTGCACAGGACCCCGCGCACCTCCGATGACCAGCGCGAACGCTACGGCCACGTGATGGAGACAATCTCCGACGCCGCGTTCGGCCGGTACCGCACGCTCATTGACCATCCGGACCTGCCCGCCTACTTCCTGGCGTCCACACCGGTGGAACAGCTCGGGTCGCTGAACATCGGCTCCCGGCCGTCCAAGCGGCCCGACTCCGGAGCGGGGCTCGGCGGGCTGCGCGCCATTCCGTGGGTGTTCGGCTGGACCCAGTCCCGGCAGATCGTGCCCGGCTGGTTCGGCGTGGGCTCCGGGCTCAAAGCTGCCCGCGAAGCCGGACACTCTGCCCAGCTGGTGGAAATGATGGACAGCTGGCACTTCTTCCGGTCGGTTTTGTCCAACGTCGAAATGACACTGGCCAAGACGGACATGGACATTGCCGGCTACTACGTCTCCACTCTGGTCCCGGAGGAGCTGCACCACCTGTTCCGGACCATCCGGGCCGAATATGAACTCACCGTCAGGGAGATCCAGACCCTCACCGGCGAGCATGTTCTGCTCGACGCGCAGCCCACACTCAAGCGCTCGCTCGAGGTGCGTGACCAGTACCTTGACCCGATCAGCTACCTGCAGGTGGAGCTGTTGCGCCGGATCAGGGCCGAAGGTGCCGAGGGCGAGGGAATCTCGGGTGCTGAGATCGACGAACGGCTCCAGCGCGCCATGCTCATCACGGTCAACGGAGTGGCAGCCGGCCTGCGCAACACCGGATAGGCCGCCCGCGGGGTGGGCCGCTGTCCGTGCAGCCCTCTACCCCGTTAGGGTTATTGGATGCCTTCGTTCCAGACCAGACTCAAGATCACCGGGCTAAAGCCGGGGAACCCGCCTGAAGCCGTGATGGCGGCGGCCGTTGAGGCGCTGGGAACAAGGCACCACGTCGAAGCGAACCAGCTGGAACTGGCCGCCGGGGTGCCGCAACTGAATCTGCGTTTCCTCGTGGAACCCACAGCTCACAGCAGCGAGAACCAGCAGGCGCTGGAGTCCGCGGCAATGATGCGCGACGCCGTCGAACGCGTTGCCGTCACCGGTGCACTCACAGTGCTGCGCCGAAACCGCGGCCGGTGGATGCCCGTCTAGCCACTCCGGTCCGCACCACCTAGTAGTCCAGTTCCTCGTCCTCCACCACGGGGGAGCGGTTGCCGCGGCGGCGCGTGACAATCATGCCCAGCACGGCGCCGATCACCAGGCCGACGCCAACGCCGATCAGCGAGCTTGCCCAGAACGGAAGCTTGGTGGCGGAGCCGGTGAAATAGCCGAGTCCCACCAGCCAGGTGGCCCAGAGAACGCCGCCCAACGCCGCGCAGAAGCTGAACGCAGGCGTGGCGACATTCGCGATGCCCGCTGCCGCGGACATGGCGAGCCGCCCTCCGGGGACAAAGCGGATGCCGATGATGCCGCCATAGGTTGAGGAGCGGCCGGCCTTGGCGATGGCGGCATGGATGCCGCGGTGGAACTTCCGGCCCCAGCCCCAGCGGTCCAGCACGTGGCTGAGCCGGCGTTTGAACAGCTGGAAGACCACCAGGTCGCCCAGCCAGGAGGCGATCGCGGCCAGTACTCCGATGAGGAAGGCGTTGGCGCGGCCGTCGGCGGAGAGCGCTCCTCCGGTAATGACGAGCATTTCCGAGGGGATGGGCGGGAACAGGGCGTCGCCAAAGACTGTGGGGATGATCCAGAAATAGATCGCGGCGCCCCAACTGTCCGCATTGGCCAAGTCCATGCGCACAAGGTATCGCATTCCGGCGGCATGACGCGGCCCGGCCTGCAGCGGACAGCGTTACGGCTGGGCGGCGGGGGCTTCGCTCAACGTCAGTCGGCTGCGGTATGACACAGGCTCCTTGCTGATGGGATCCACGAAGCGGATGCCACGGGCCAGCAGTTGGAGGGGCCTGGCGTAGTCGTCCGGGGCCTTGTCCAGAAGGTCCGGGTAGAACGCGTCGTTCACGATGCCCAGCCCAAGCGAGGCCATATGGACGCGCAGCTGATGGGTCTTCCCGGAGTGGGGTTCAAGGCGGTACAGGCCGCGGCGGTGGGTGCCGGCGTCGAACGTTTCCAGCAGGTCGATGCGGGTTTCCGCATTGGGCTCGCCGTCGATCACTTCCGCCAGCAGGTAGCTGCGCGACTTGGTCATCCGGTTGCGGACCACCACGGGGAAGTCGACGGCGGGATGCCCGGCCGCCGGCTGGGCGGCGGACACACATTCATATTCTTTTTGTACCTGGCGCTTTTCGAACAGCACCTGGTATTTGCCGCGGGTCTCCGGGTTGGTGGAGAGGAGCAGGACCCCGGCCGTCATCCGGTCCAGCCGGTGCATGGGAATAAGGTCCGGCAGCTCCAGCTGGTTCCTGAGCCGGACCAGGGCTGATTCCTGGATATACGTCCCGCCGGGGGTGGTGGGCAGGAAGTGCGGCTTGTCCACCACCAGGAGATGCTCGTCCTGGTGCAGGATGTTCAGTTCCACCGGGATCCGGGATTCCGGTGGCAGGGTGCGGTAGTACCAGATGAAGGTGTGGTCTTCGAGCCGGGTGGCCCGGTCCAGCGGGGCGCCGCCTTCGCCCACGATCTCGCCGGCGTCGAACCTGTCCTCGATGCCCTGCGGATCGATGTGTCCCCAGCGGTGCATCATGTAGTCCATGGCGGTGTTCCAGGGCCCCTCGTCCGGGAGGCGGAGGCGGGTGGCGTTCACGCCGTCGCGCACGGGGAGGGGGGATTGCATCACCGGTCCATTCTACTTTGCCGTACCCGCCATACGGAGCCTGCCCACGTGCTCGCGCAGGATGCGCTGGGCCTCCGGCCCCAACTGGTCGTCGCTGATGAGTTCGTCGGCGTCCTCCAGTTTGGCGATGGTGGTCAGGCCCAGCGTGCCCCACTTGGTGTGGTCCGCCAGGACCACCACCTTGCGGGCGGCAGCCACGAACGCCCGGTCGGTTTCGGCCTCCAGCAGGTTTGGCGTGGAGAAACCTGCCTCGGCGTCAACACCGTGGACGCCGAGGAAGAGCATGTCCAGATGCAGCCGCTCCAGCGAGGACGTGGCCAACGGTCCCACCAAGGCATCCGACGGCGTTCGCTCTCCGCCCGTAATGATCACCGTGGACGGCGTATTGCCGGCGTGGAACACCTCGGCAATCCGCAGCGAATTTGTCACCACGGTGATCCGCGGACCCGTGGAGAGGATCTTGGCCAGCGCCCACGTGGTGGTGCCGGCGCTCAACCCCACAGCCATCCCCTGCTGGACCAGGGTGGCGGCCTCGCGGGCGATGGCCGCCTTCTCCGCCTCCATCAGGGTGGATTTGACCTCAAATCCCGGCTCGTGGGTGCTCACGCCGCCTGGGAGGCGGGCCCCGCCGTGGATTTTTTCCACCAGCCCCGCATCATCGAGCGTGTCGATGTCCCGGCGGACAGTCATGAGCGAGACGCCCAGGATCTGCGCCAGCTCCGAGACGCGCACAATCCTCTCGCGCTGAACTTCGGCAAGAATGGCGGAATGGCGGGCGGGGGCAAGCATGCTGTCTGTTCAGTCCTTAGGAAGTTGCGGACGAGGAGCCATTTGACCGGACCACGGCCACGGCACCGGCACCCAACGCCAGCGCACCGCCGGTTTCCCGGCCGCTGATGAGCTCCAGGCCGGAGACTGCCAGCTGCACGTCGGCGGAGCCGTGGTTGATGAAGAAAGTCCAGTCCGTGCCGTCCTTGCTGCGCCGGCCCACTTCGAGGCCTTCCGGAAGATCCCGGAATAGCGGCTCCACCCCGGCGTCCCCGCAGAGAACTCCGAGCAGTTCGGCCATGCCCACGGAGGCCAGACTGGTGGCCACGTAATAGGCCCGGCCGTCCCCGGCCGCGTTGCGGGTCACCACTGGGGAGCCAGCAACCGGTCCGCGGACCACTTCGGCGAGGACCTCCGCCGTCGTGGGCCTTCCGAGTTCGCTCCAGAACGATCCGCCGCCGAACCGGCTGAGCTCCAGCTCCTCGCCGGAGCGCAGCGGGAAGAATTCCTCCATATGGACACCCAGGAGCTCGCTGAAGGCGCCGGGGTAGCTTCCCGGCCTGATGTGGTCGTTCTCGTCCGCGATGCCGGAAAAGTACGTGACCACCAGATGCCCGCCGGAGCGGACGTACGCGTCCAGGTTCTTGACGCCCTCATCGGTCAGGAGGTACTGCATGGGCGCCACCACCAGCCGGTAGCCGGCGAGATCGTCTGTGCTCTGGCGGAAGTCGGTGGTGGTCCCGGCGCGGTAGAAGGCATCGTGCCAGCGGCGGGTTTCCGCGATGTTCGACGCGTCCACACTCGGGTGTGAATCCAGTTCAGAGCCCCAGCGTGCATCGGTGTCATGGAGGATGGCGACGTCGACGCCGCCGGAGGCGCCCGTGACCACCGAGCCGCTGAGCTCCGCCAGGTTGCGCAAGGCCTGGCCCAGCTGGACCACCTCGCGCCAGACCTTGGTGTCCGTCCCGGCATGGGGCAGCATGCCGGAGTGGAACTTCTCCGCTCCCGCACGTGATGCCCGCCATTGGAAGAAGAGCGTGCCGTCCGCGCCGCGGGCCACATGCTGCATTGCGTTGCGCAGCATCTCACCGGGTGCTTTGGCGATATTGCGTGGCTGCCAGTTGACGGCCGAGGTGGAGTGCTCCATCAGCAGCCAGGGTTTGCCCTGGGCCCAGCCGCGCGTGAGATCCGCGGTGGCCGCCAGGTCCTGGTAGTTTCTGGGATCTTCGGCGATCAGGTAGTGGTCGTTGGACACCACGTCCATATGTTCCGCCCACCGCCAGTAATCCACCGGCTGGTGCAGGCCCATGTTGAAACCCATGAAGTTGGTGGTGACGGGGTGCGGGGAGTGGGAGCGGATGATTGCGGCTTCGGCCTTGTAGCATTCGAGCAGTTCATCCGAGGAGTAGCGGGCAAAGTCCAGTTGCTGGGTGGGGTTGACCCAGGTTCCGGAGGTCCGTGGGGGCAGGATCTCCTCCCACGCCGAGTACCGCTGGGACCAGAACGCGGTGCCCCAGGCCGAGTTGAGCCCGTCGAGGGTGCCGTACCGGCGTTCGAGCCACGTGCGGAAGCCGGCTGCCGCGCCGTCGGAATAATCGGGCTGGTTATGGCAGCCGTACTCGTTGTGCACATGCCACATCACCACGGCGGGGTGGTCACGGTACCGGCCGGCGATCTGCTCCGTCAGGGCTGCTGCGGCCCGGCGGTACTCGGGGCTTGAGGCGGCGAAGGCCTGCCGGGAACCGTAGCTGTGCCGCACGCCGTCGGCCGTTACCGGGAGGGACTGCGGGTATTTGTGGCTGAACCACGGCGGCGGCGACGCGGTGGCGTTGGCCAGGTCCACCCGGATGCCGTTGGCGTGCAGCAGGTCCAGCACCCGGTCCAGCCAGCCGAATTCGTAGACTCCCTCGGACGGTTCCAGCAGCGCCCAGCTGAAGATGCCCACGCTGACCAGGTTGACCCCGGCCTCGCGCATCAGCCGGACGTCCTCGTCCCACGTCTCCTCGGGCCACTGCTCCGGGTTGTAGTCTCCCCCGAAGGCCAGCATCGGGGAGCCCTCGGAGCCGAGGCGTGCCGTGATGTAGTCCATGGCGGCGGTGTTGTTGGTGTGCACATTTATCCTTTGCTGGAGCCGAGGGTCAAGCCGGCGACGAAGTGGCGCTGCAGGAGCAGGTAGATGATCAGCGCCGGAATGGCCGTGATCATGGCGCCGGCGGCGATCAGGTTGTAGTTCGAGAGGAACTGACCCTGGAGGTTGTTGATGGCGGTGGTCACCGGGAGCCGGTCGCCGCTCTGGATGAAGAGCAGCGGCCAGAAGAAGTCGTTGTAAATGAAGATCACTTCAAGGGTGCCCATGGCGGCCAGGGCCGGCCGGCACAGCGGCAGGATGATTTCCCAGTACTGGCGCCAGATGCCGGCTCCGTCCACGAGGGCCGCTTCGGTCAGTTCAGAGGAGAGGGCCTTCATATAGTTGGAGAGGACAAAAGTCACAAAGCCGATCTGGAAGGCGGTGTCGACGGCGATCACGCTGATGTAGGTGTTGAGCAGGTTCCCGGAATCGCTGAAGGCGTAGGGGAGCTCGAGATGCTTGAACATTTCGAAAAGCGGGGCCGCCAGGACCTGGGGCGGGAGCAGGTTTCCCGCAGTGAACATGATCAGCAGGGTGATGTTGAATTTCCAGTTCACCCGGCTGACCGCGAACGCCATCATGGAGGCGAAAAGGAGGATCAGGATCACTGAGGGAACGGTGATCAGGACCGAGTTCCAGATGTACTGGGCAAAGCCGCCCTGTGTCCAGGCCTGGATGAAGTTGTCGAAGTTGAAGGCACCGTCGAAGCTGAAATACCCGTATTTATCGGTGTCCGCCTTCGGCCGCAGCGCGGTGAAGATCGTCCATGCCAGCGGAATGAGCCACATCACCGCCACGACGCTCAGGAAGATGTGCGTGCCGTAATGCCGCTTGCCGGGTCTCCTGTTCCGGGCGGGACCCGTGGCGGGACCGGACATTTCCGTACGGCGGGAAGTGGGTTCCTGTGCGGCCGCCGCGGCACTTGCGGGATTTGCGATGCTCATGCCTCTTTGTCCTTTCCGAACGCACGGGACAGGTAGAAGGTGATGGGGACCAGGGAAATCACCAGCAGGATGACCGCCAGGGCGGACCCGACGCCGATCACCTGGCCCTCGCCCACCAGGTTCTGGATGACCAGGGCGCTGATGAGCTCAAGACCGTTGGTGCCACGGTTGATCACGTAGACGATGTCGAAGGCGCGGAGTGATTCAATGACCGTGATCACGATGATGACCACGTTGACCGGACGCATGGCGGGAAAGATGACCCGGAAGAACGTCTGGACGGCGTTGGCGCCGTCAATCTGGGCCGCCTCCCGCAGGGTGGGGTCCACGCCTTTGAGGCCGGCCAGATACAGGATCATCACGTAGCCGGCATGCCGCCAGGTGGCCGCGATCAGGGCGGCCCAGATGTTGACCCCGGAGTCGCCGAACCAGTCCACGGCCTGGGGTGTTCCCGCGGTGCCCAGCAGGAAGTTCAGCAGCCCGCTGTCGCGGTTGTAGAACAATTGCCAAATAACACCGATGAGGGCGAGCGAGAGCATCACCGGGGTGAAGAAAATGCTTTGGTAGATTCTGCTGCCGCGGATGTTCTGGTCCAGCAGGACTGCCAGGAGCAGCCCAAGGGGGGTGGCGACCAGCGCAAGGAACGCCAGCCACAGGACGTTGTGCTGGACCGCCGGCCAGAAGGGCGGGTAGTCCTGGGACACGAATTGATAGTTCTCGGTGCCCGCGGACTTGAGGTCCGTCAGTTCCAGGCCGTTCCATCGGGTGAAGGACAGGGCAACTGACATCAGGGTGGGGATCCAGACCAGGACCAGCTGAATCAAGGTGGGGATGCCCACCATGATGCTGAGGACGATCTTGTCCCGGGTGGACAGCCGCCGCACCTTCCGGGCGGGAGCGGTGCTCGCCTCCCGGACCGGCGGCGTGTGGATTGACGCGCTCATCTGATATTCCTAGCTCTTCGGCAGTTCCAGCTACTGGGAGGCGTACAGCGACTTGGCCTGGGCTTCCAGGTTCTTGACGTCGATGTTGCCGTCCTTGATGAAGGACTGCAGGGCCGGGATCATCACGTTGTTGGCCATGGCCGGGAGTGCGTCGCGGTCGAAGAACTGGCTGATGCTCTTGGCGCTGCTGATGGTTTCGGCCATTTTCTTGCTCAGCGGTGAGAACTTTGAGGTGTCCGCGCCCTTGGCTGTGGCGATGTTGGAGGAGTCCACCGAGGCATAGACATCCTGGCCCTCAGGGGTACCGAGATAGGCGAGGAAATCCTTGGCGGCGGGGTTCTGGCCGCCCTTCTTGGAGAGCAGCAGGCCGTCGATGGGTGCCTCGACAGCGTCCTGGCCTTCCACGGCGACCTCGGGGAACGGGAAGAAGTCGATGTCGTTCAGCACGGTCTTGTCGGTGTATTGCTGCGTCAGGAAGGACCCGAGCAGGTACATGCCGGACTTCTTATCGCCCAGCGATTTGGCCGAGTCCTGCCAGGTCATGCCCAGGGCGTTGGGGTTCTGGTAGGGCAGCAGGGCCTTCCAGGTGTCGAAGACGTCACTGACCTTCTTCTGGTCCCAGGATTCCTTGTGCGAGGTGAGGTCCATGTGGAACTGGTAGCCGTTCAGGCGCATGTTCAGGTAGTCGAACGTCCCCATCGCGGGCCAGCCGTCCTTGTCGGCGAACTCGATCGGGATCAGCCCGTCGGCCTTCATCTTGGCGCACAGGGTTTTCAACTCGTCGAACGTCTTGGGGACGGCGTAGCCCTTTTCGGCCCAGAAGCTCTTCCGGTAGAAGAATCCCCAGGGGTAGTTGTAGTTCGGGATGAGGTACATCTTGCCGTCTGCTCCGGTGGATGCCTTCTTCAGGGCATCGGAGTAGTTGGCTCCGACCTTTTCCCACACGTCATCGATGGGCGCCAGGAGGCCCTTGCCCGCGTAGTACTGCATCCGGTAGCCGGCGAACCAGGTGAAGGTGTCGTCCGGGCTGCCCTGAAGATAGGTGTTGATCTTGTTCTGGAAGTCGTTGTGAGGCACTACGTTGGTGCTGATCTTGATGCCGGATTTCTTCTCGAAGGCGTCCGTGACGGCCTTATAGGCCGCCTTGGGCACCTCGTCGGAGGAGCCGGAGCCGAACGTTACGGTCTTGGCGCCCGCGCTGCCCGACGGCGCGCTGCCGCCCGTGCAGGCGGCCAGCAGCGGAACGCCAGCCATGGCGGCGGCGCCCACACCGAACGACTTGAGCAGGGTTCGGCGGTCCCATCCGCCTTGACCGGATCCGAGCACGTCCTTGTGACTTGTCATTTGTTTCTCCTCTGGAAAAGACCGACCCCGTGTGAGGCACCTCACATAGGATCCAATCATAATCGCTCAACTACGAACGTCAATAGCCAAAAAAAGAACATTTGTTGTTCAAAAGCGCGCATGCGTTCGTGGTGAAGGGGAGGGATGCGCCCGCTCATCCGGACGGCGCGGAGGCGGGTCGGGCCGGGAGTTTCGCTCAGGCGATGGCCGCGGCAGGCCTCTGCTGGCGGCTGCGCCGCAGTTGCGGGGCGGCGTTGAGCCGCTCCTGCGCCGAGCGGAGGGCAAGCACCGCCGTCTCCAGCTGTTTCGGGGGCCGGGTGAACGGCACCCGCAGATAGTGTTCGAATGCGCCGCCCACGCCAAACCTTGGCCCTGCGGCGAGGCGGATGCCGAAATCAGGCGCAATCACCGTCAATGCCGTGCTGATCGGTGCCGGGAGCCGGCACCAGATGCTCAGGCCGCCGTCGGGGCGCTCCGCTTGCCACTGCGGCAGATGCGTCCGGATCAGCTCCAGGAGTGTGTCCCGGTTGCCGCGGAGGGCCTCGAGCCGTGCCGGCAGCGGTTCCGAGAGGGACCGGACCAGATGGGCCGCCGCGAGCTGCTCCACAACCGCGCCGCCCAGATCCATCGTGGTCCTGGCGGCGGCGAACCGCTGAATGAGCGGCGGGCTGGCGCGGATCCAGCCGGTGCGCAGTCCGGCCCAATGCGATTTGCTCAGCGAGCCGATGGTGACCACGGCCGGGCTGAAGGCGGCCAGCGGAGACGTGCTGACGCCGTCGAGGTTCAATTCCCGCAGTGTCTCATCCACCACCAGGACAGTTCCCGATGCCGCGGCCGCCCGGACCAGTTGGCGGCGCTGGGGGTCCAGCATCAGCCGGCCGGTGGGGTTGTGGAAGTCGGGCACAACATAAGCCATCGTGGGCCGTTGCTGCATCATGGTGGACTGCACCGCGTCCAGGTCCCAGCCGGCCGCGTGCTGAAAGGACCTGTGGGGAAGGGCGACAGGAATCGGTCTGCAGCCCGACGCGCGAATGGCGTCGATCGCGTGGGGATAGCTGGGGTGGTCCACTAGGACCTTGTCCTGCTTGCCGCCCAAGGTGCGCAGGATGATACTGAGCGCGTGCTGGGCGCCCGACGTCACCAGGATCTGCTCCTCCGTGGTGGGCACTCCGGCCGCCGTGTAGCGGGCGGCTATCGCTTCGCGCAGCGGTTTCACCCCGACGGCGTCGTACCCGAACCCCGGGAGCAGGGCGGGCAGCTCCGTCAGTGCGGCGGCGAATGCCCGGTGCACCACCTCGCCGCAGGCGGGCAGGGAGGCAAAGGCAAGATCGATGACGCCTTCCGGAGCGGCAAGGCCGGGGGCGCCGCTGGGGACGTTTGTGGCGGTGCGCCCGGCATCGTTCGTCCCGGGTGTCCCCAGGGGCGGCTGGCGGGGGATGCGGGTCCTGCCGCGGCTGCCCTGGCCGCTGCTGAGAAATCCTTGCTCACGCAGGCTCGCGTACGCGGCCGTCACCGTGGTCCGGCTGACGCCGAGCGTCGTGGCGAGGGCGCGCTCACTGGGCAGTGCCATGTCCAGGGGCACCCGGCCGTCCAGGACCAGCAGACGTACGACGTCGGCCAGCTCGCGGTAGGCGGGGGCGCCCCCGCGGTTCCATTCCCCGAGGAGCCGGGTCAGGGAGCTGGGGTTCAGGGAGCCGGACATGTAGCCAGTATCTCAGACTGGCTATGGAAAACAAGGCCAGTTCTTCGCGAGGATGGGTGCATGATGACTCGCAGACTCCTTCAGTTGTTCGCCGGCCTGGCCATGTACGGGATCTCCCTCGCCCTGTTTATCCGGGCCGGGCTCGGCCTCGATCCGTGGGATGTCTTTCATCAGGGTGTGGCCGGCAAGGCTGGCATGAGCATCGGCGCCGTGGTGGTCATCGTCAGTTTCCTGGTGCTGCTGCTCTGGATCCCGCTGCGGCAGTGGCCTGGTTTCGGCACCCTGTGCAACGCGATCCTGGTAGGAGTGTTTGCGGATGTGGGCCTGGCCCTGATTCCGGCCTTTTCCCACCTCGGCGGACAGATCGGCATGCTCGCGGGTGCCGTGATGCTGAACGGCATCGCCTCCGCCTGCTACATCGGGGCGCGTTTTGGCCCCGGCGCCCGTGACGGGCTGATGACGGGGCTGGCCCGCCGCACGGGGTGGTCGGTGCGGGCGTCCCGGACGGGTATTGAAGTCGCAGTGCTTGGCGCGGGCTGGCTGCTGGGTGGCTCGGTGGGTGTGGGAACCGTGATTTATGCGCTCGCAATCGGGCCGCTGGTGCAGATCCTGCTGCCGCGGTTCACCGTGCCGGAGGTGCGGGGTGCGAAGCGGCAGGCTGCCCCGGCCGCCGTTTCCTAAGCCGGAGGGGTGAGCGGCTGGCACGTGGGGCAGAAGTAGATATCGCGCTCTTCGGTGCCCGCCGCTTTCGCCAAGACACCCCGCCGGATGGGGGTGCCGCACTTCAGGCACGGCTGCTTGTCCCGGCGGTATACCCAGTATCCAGGGCGGCCGGCAGCACGGCCCACGGGAACGCCGCGTGCATTGAGCACCGTGGTCCGCCGCCCTGGGCCGAGGTTGGCCTCGAGGAGCTGCTTGGCGTCCGCCATTAAGGCCGACAGGTCCGCCACAGCCGAGACGGGCCAGGCGGGGTGGACGCCGGCGAGGAAGCACGCCTCGCAACGGTAGATGTTGCCTATGCCGGCGAGCTTGCGCTGGTCCAGCAGGGCCACGCCGATGGGGACCTCCGGCTCGGCCAACAGCCGGCGCTCGGCTTCGACCACGTCCCAGTCGGGGCCCAGGAGGTCGGGCCCGAGATGTCCCACCACGGTGCTCTCGTCAGCCGTGCGGACTACCTCCAGGATCCCCAGCGAGAAGCCGACAGCGTCCGCGGCCGCAGTTCGAAGCACGCAGCGTGCGGTGAAACCCGGCTTCCGCCACCGCCCTCCAGGTGGATAGATCTGCCAGGCACCTTCCATCTTCAGATGGGAGTGGATGGTGAGCCGTTCCTCCGCCGGGCCCTGCAGCCGGATCAGCAGGTGCTTTCCGCGTGCAACCACCTCGTTCACCTTCCAGCCCGCCAGATTGAGTGTGGCGAACCTGGGTACGCGGAAGTCGGTGTCGGTCAACTGGTGGCCGGCCAGCGCGGCGTGCAGTTGCGCTGCGGCACGCCAGACGGAATCGCCCTCAGGCACGGATCCTCAGCCCCTTTGGCGTGGAGTAGGCTCCGGCATGGGTCAGGGCAGCCGCGGCCGGAGTGTCCAGGATGCCGTGGCCGTTGACTTTCTCCATGATGAGTTTGTCCACGGCGCCGCGTTTCACCACGCCCACCAGGGCTGCGCCGGCCGCGGCCAGGACCTCGGGATCCTCGTTGAAGGCCAGCAGGGTCTTGCCGCCCCGCTCCACATAGAGGACCAGGGCGCCGTCAACCAGGACCACCAGGGCTCCGGCCTTCCGGCCCGGCCGGTGCCCGCTGCCCGCCTCGACGTTGAGGGCGGGCCAGGGCAGGGCCGCCCCATAGGGATTCGCGGGGTCTGTGGCGGCGAGGGCCAGGGCCACCGGATCCTGTTTGGCCAACTGGGTATCCTCCGTGAAGGACCGCAGCCGATCCACCGTTGCCGGCACGGCAAACTGGGCGGCGCCCAGGTGCTCGATGAAGTAGCCGCGGCGGCATCGCCCGGCCTCTTCCAGCCGGGCCAGCACTTTGTACATCAGACCGAAGCCGCCCAGGATGTTCTCCGCCATGACCGATCCGCGGGTGACCACCCCATAGCGGTCCAGGAGGAGTTCCGCGGTTGCCCGGGCATGGATGGTGGGGTCGAGTTCAGGAGCGGGCAGGGCCGACCAGCGCCCCGCCGCCAGAGGGGGAGTGGGAGCAGCCCCGGTCACTGAGCCGTAGCGGCCGCCGGTCAGGCCCGGGGAGCCGAGCAGTCCCGTCCCGTGCGCCCTGCCCAGCCTGCTCAGCCGCGGCGCCCTGGCCCGGGGCGCCCGGGCTACCTGCCGGTGCGCGGTGTGCCCGCCGGCGATCAGGGCGCGGACCGGGGCGAACGTGTCGCCCGTGATACGGCCCGCCCACGCCAGGTCCCAGAGGGCAGCCACCACGTCCTGATCGCTCAGCACGGCGTCCATTCCGCCGGCAATGTCGGTCAGCTGGCGGAAAAAGTAGCCGCCCCCATTATTTTGAAGGTGATCCAGCAGCCTTTGCTGGGCATCGCCGGGCTGGTAGTCCACGGAAGGGTTCAGGGTCAGTTCGGCGGAATCGGCAAGGTGCAGGCTGATCCAGCCGTCGTTGCCGGGCAGGGCACCGGCGCCGGACCACAGGACTTCCCCGGCCGCCATGAGCTCGTCCAGCATGGCAGGCTGGTAATCCGCCACCCTGCCAGCGAGGATCAGGGGTTCCCAGGCCGATGCGGGAACCGGCACCCCGGACAGTTGGTCGACCGCTGTGATGATCCCGTCCAAGCCACGCAGGCCGGACTGCCCCCGCGTCTTTCCGGGCGTCCGAACGTTTTGCCATGCCGGAAGGAACCGCCCGTAGGCCGCGGCGTCCACGGGCTCCACCTCGGCACGCAATGCGGCGAGCGAACGCCGGCGCAGTTTGCGCAGCACCTCGGCATCGCACCATTCGCTGGTGCCGGCCAGCGGCGGGACCACGGTGGCCGCCGCCGGTTCCGCCGCGGTGGCTGGAACGGCCTCCTGCTGCGTGACATGGGGACGGAACTCCCCTTCCACCACGCGTCCGTCCGCGGCAAGCCTTTTCAGTGCCGTGCCGACGACGGCGACCCCGAGTCCCAGCCGCGCTGCGGCTTCGCCTGCGGTGAACGGTCCGTGCGTTCGGGCGTACCGGGATACCAGATCGCCCAGCGGATCGGTCACCGGCTCGATGAACGCCAGCGGAACTCCCATGGGCAACGGCACACCGATGGCGTCGCGCAGACGCGCCGCATCCTCCACCGCCGCGAAACGCTCGACGCCGCCTATGTTGACCCGGAGTGCGCGGTTGGCGCGTTGAAGGGCGGCGAGGTGCGTGGCGGCGTCGGCGTCGAGGGTGGCCGCCGGCTCCGGCTCCGTGCCCTGCTCCGTGCCCGGCTCGGACACTGGAACCAGCCGGGCCGCGACCTCGCCGGGCGTCAGCGGACCCAGCAGCCGCAGCAGGTCCGCAACACCCTCCATCCCGCGCACCTTGCGGTCCGGTGCGAGGCGCTGAAGTTCCCGCTCCGTGGCCTCGATGACCTTGGCATCGAGCAGCTCACGCAGTTCCACCCGGCCCAGGAGTTCGTTGAGCAGGGTTGAATCCAAGGCAAGGGCGGCCGCCCGGCGCTCAGCCAGCGGTGAATCACCCTCGTAGAGGAACTGGGCCACGTAGCCGAACAGCAGGGACTTGGCGAAGGGGGAGGGCTGCTGGGTGGTGGTTTGCAGGATCCGCAGTTCGCGGCGCTCAATCGAGGCGGCAATATCCTTCAGCGCGGGGAGATCGTAAACGTCCTGCAGGCATTCGCGCACAGTTTCCAGCACGATGGGGAACGTGGGGTATTTCCTGGCGACGTCCAGCAGCTGCGCGGAGCGCTGGCGCTGTTGCCACAGCGGCTGGCGCTTGCCCGGGTTTTGCCGGGGCAGCAGCAGCGCCCGGGCGGCGCACTCGCGGAAACGGGAGGCGAAGAGGGCGCTGCCGCCCACTTCCGCCGTCACCAGCTGCTCCAGCTCCTCGGGATCGAACAGGAAGAGCTCGGCGCCTGGAGGCTCATCCTCCATCATGGGGACCCGCAGCACGATCCCGTCATCGGCGGCCATCGCGGAGCCGTCCATGCCGTAGCGCTGGTGCAGCCGCTGCCCGACGGCGAGGGCCCACGGTGCGTGCACCGGCATGCCGAAGGGGCTGTGCAGCACCACCCGCCAGTCGCCAAGTTCGTCGTGGAAGCGCTCCACCACCAGGGTCGTGTCGCTGGGGACCACCTCGGTGGCCAGCTTCTGCTCGGCGAGGTACTGGATCAGGTTGTTCGCGGCGAAATCATCCAGGCCGCTGGCCTTGCAGCGTTCCATGGCGGGACCAAGATCCGAGGCGGACAGTTCGCGAACGAATGCACCCAGGGCCCGGCCCAGATCCACGGGCCGACCGAGGGAATCGCCTTTCCAGAACGGGAGCTTCCCCGGCTGGCCGAAGGCGGGCGACACCAGGACCCGGTCGTGGGTGATGTCCTCAATCTTCCAACTTGTGGCCCCGAGGGCGAAGATATCGCCCACCCGGGATTCGTAGACCATCTCCTCGTCGAGTTCGCCGACGCGGCGGCCGCCCTTGGCCGCGGCCGCGGAAGGGCTGGCGGCTTTGCCATCGGCCGCGGCAGAGCCGGTTCCTTCCACTTCTGTGCCAATGATGTAGACGCCGAAGAGCCCGCGGTCCGGAATGGTTCCCCCGGAGGTCACCGCCAGTCGCTGCGCGCCGGGACGCCCTTCGATGGTGCCGGCATTGCGGTCCCAGATGATCCGGGGCCGCAGCTCGGCGAATTCATCGGAGGGGTAGCGGCCTGCCAGTAGATCCAGCGTGGCTTCGAAGGCGGAACGCGGGAGCGAGGCGAAGGGCGCGGACCGCCGGACGGTGCTGAACCATTCCTCGACGTCGATGCTGCCCAGAGCCGTGGCGGCAACCGTCTGCTGGGCCAGGATATCCAGCGGGTTTGCGGGCACGCTCAGCCGCTCGATCTTCCCGTCGAGCATCCGCTCCACGGTGATTGCGGTGTGGACAAGGTCCGCGCGGTGTTTGGGAAACAGGACACCCTGGGATATCTCGCCCACCTGGTGCCCGGCGCGGCCGACGCGTTGCAGTCCGCTGGCCACGGAGGGCGGCGACTCCACCTGCACCACAAGGTCCACCGCGCCCATGTCAATGCCGAGCTCGAGCGAGGACGTCGCCACAACGCAGCGCAGGCGCCCCGACTTCAGATCGTCTTCGATCAGTGCGCGCTGGTCCTTCGAAACGGAGCCGTGGTGCGCCCTGGCGAGCACGGGGTCGGCGCCGGACGTGCTTCCGGCCTGGGCCATCATATGGGCCGGTGTCGCCGTGGAGGCGGGGCTCGTCCCACTCATGGCCGAAGCCACCGCCCCCTCCATCGCCCCATGGTCCTCCCAGCCGCCGCCCACCACCAGCAGTTGCCGTTCGGCGTAGATCTCATTGAGGCGGGCCGTAAGCCGTTCCGCGAGCCGGCGGGAGTTGGCGAACACGATGGTGGATTGGTTGGCCAGCACCAGGTCAACGATCTTCTCCTCCACATGCGGCCAGATGGACGCGTGCGGCTGGAGCCCGGATGCGGGGCCGGAGTCGAAGGCGCCGGCTGCGGCCTGGAGGTCGGACATGTCCTCCACTGGAACGGAGACGGTCAGGTCCCAGTTCTTGCGCGACGGCGGGGCCACGATTTCCACCGGCGCCGAGCCCGCAAGGAACTGCGCCACGAGTTCCTTCGGCTCCACCGTGGCTGACAGGCCGATCCGCTGGGCCGGCTTGGGCAGGAGCGCGTCGAGGCGTTCAAGCGAAACCGCCAGATGGGCGCCGCGCTTTGTGCCAGCGACGGCGTGCACCTCGTCCACGATGATGGTGTCCACCTCTGCCAGTGTCTCCCGCGCCTTGGACGTCAGCATCAGGAAGAGGGACTCGGGGGTGGTGATGAGGATGTCCGGCGGATGGCTGAGCAGCGAGCGGCGGTCCGCCGTCGTGGTGTCCCCGGAGCGGACCCCCACCGTGATCAGAGGGGCGGGCAGCCCGAGGCGCTTAGCCGTCTGGGTGATGCCGATCAACGGCGCCCTGAGGTTGCGTTCGACGTCGACGCCAAGCGCCTTGAGCGGCGAAATGTACAGGACGCGGGTTTTCCGCTGGGGCGCTTTGGGTTTGCGGCGTTTGCCGGGAGCGGCGTCCTGCCCCGGCAGGGCCTCCGGCTCCGCCGGGGCAGCGGCAAGCAGGCGGTCCAGGGCCCAGAGGAACGCGGCCAGGGTCTTACCGGACCCGGTGGGGGCCACAACAAGCGCATGGGAACCCGAGGAGATGGCATTCCAGGCGCCGTTCTGGGCCGGGGTGGGCGTGGAAAAGGCGCCCAGAAACCATTCGCGGGTGGGCCGGCTGAACTTTTCCATGGAACCGGCCGGCAGTGCTCCGCTGAGGGCTGCACTGTCTGGTGCACCCCTTGATGGTGTGTCGCCCGGCCGCGGGCCGCCGGCGGACTCCTGCCCCTGCATTCCTCCATCATGCCTTACGGCACCGACTGTTTTGACTGCCCGGTCAGCAACGAGCCACTGGGACAATGCGAAGGTGGTAAGTAGACTTAGTAAGTCATGATCCACATGGCGGGGGAACAGGAGCGGCATCATGAAAACGACTTACCACTCCGGCGTCCGTGCGGGTGTGCGCAAGAACGTCCAGAGGGCATCCCTTGTTGCGGGCGCTGCCTTCGCGCTGGTGGGGGTCCTGGGTTTCATTCCCGGCATCACAACGGAATACCAGTCCCTGGACTTCGCCGGCAACGAATCGCAGGCCATGCTCTTTGGTGTCTTCCAGGTTTCGGTACTGCATAACCTCGTCCACCTGCTGTTCGGCATCGCAGGGCTGACGATGGCGCGCCGACCGTTGCCGGCACGCAATTTCCTCATCGGTGCGGGCGTTGCGTGCCTGATGTTGTGGGTCGCGGGCTTGATCCTGGCGCAGGATTCGCCCGTGAACATCGTCCCGCTGAACATTGCCGACAACTGGCTCCACCTGACCCTGGGCATGGGCCTGATCGCCCTCGGAGTGGCGTTTTCGCGGGATGCGCCGGCTCAGGTGCGGGAATCGGCGACACCCGAGCCGACCAACTGACCCCTACTTTGCCTGGAATGCCCCGATGGTGAGCAGCTCGATATTGGCATTGCTGCACGCGTCCCGCGGCTCGGGGAGGAAAAGCGAGGCCGTGTCCTCCGGCGGGTAGATGCGGTAGCCCGCGGCCGGCGTCTTGTTGCAGTCGGGGTAGTTGCCGGCCTGGGTGTACCGCAGAACGGCGCTTCCCGCCTGGCCCGGCGCCAGGAGCACGTCGGTGATGGGGGTGGACTCGTCACGTTTCGCCGGCGCCCCGATCGGGGCACCGTTGGCATCCGTGGTCAGGGACACTCCCGCAAAGCCCCTCAGGATGCACGGTTCGGAGCCTGAATTGGTGAGCAAAAGCTTCGCGTACACGCTACCGGCAGCCCCGCCCCCGGTGGAATCCGAGGAGGCGGTGAGGTTGGCGGCCTTGCACAGCGCCGGCCCGGCAGCCGGAGATGAAGGCGAGGACGCCGATGACGGTGGCTGGCTGGCCGTTGGTGTGGCAGACGGCGTCGGGGTGCTGGACTGGCTGCTGGCGGAGGGCGTTGAGCCCGTCGGTGTTCCCTGGGATTGCGGCTGACTGGCTCCGCATGCGGTGAGCAGCAGCGTTGCCCCAGCAACTGCCGCCGTCATGACCAGTCCATGTTTGATTCGGTGAGACCTCATGGCTCAACCATTACGCCCGCGAATGCCTTAGTCAACGAAGCCACGACGGTGGCGCTGGATTGATGCCCGGATTGTAATTTCGGAGTCCGGGCCGGTATCGCTAGTCCGTCTCCGGTCCCGAGCAGTAATGGCAGTCGTCAGGGCAGGCGTCGGCGCCACTGTCACGCTCTGGCTTGAGCCGCGCCCCGGGACGGTCGTCAGCGGGGCCGGGCCGCCGTGAAATCGCCGTGGAGTCGAAGGCTGTCCGTGTCTTCACCTGACGCTCCACGAGAGGTGGAATCCGTCGGCGACGTGAAAGAGGCGGCGGCGTCCCAGATTGGTTTTGACCCACACAATGTCTCCCGCGGCGGTGCGGTCGTCCACTTTGCCCGTATATTCAATCCGGCCGTTCCGGCTGAGCTGGACGGCGTCGCCGACTTGGACGTCGTCCCAACCCGGGGGGCTACTGGCATTTTGCTTCTGCGAAGTCACGGTGTTCCTTGTCGCCTGTTCCTTGAATCCCGACGGCGACCGGTGGTCGGCGCCGACGTGATCCATCTAACCGCCAAGGGAACGACGCGTTCAATGGAGGAATGACCAGCTGTGCTCCCGCTGGTTGTGCAGGAGCCCAGGGTGGGTTTCCGTCCACGGAAGGCGGCAATAGACTGCTCGCGTATCTGGCCATCCGATTCAGGGAGAACATCGTGGACTACTCAGGGACTGGCAATGAAAAGGCCGTCGCGGCAGCCGACCTCAACCGCGTGCACATCGGACAGACCGTCAGCTTCCAGCCGGACGAGTTCACCGTGGTGTTCGGGCGCATTGGAGCGATCGCCCGCAAGGAAGGAGGCGTGACCATCGCCCTTGAAGGGGTGGAAGGCTCCGGCGGACTGCAATCGAGCTATAGCCTGCCCGCGGCCCAGGACGTTTATGTCCAGCCGGACATCCTGACGAACACCGAGTCCACCATCAAGGACCTGTTCGGGAAGGTCCAGGACAACTTGCGGGGCCACAAGGGCGACCAGAAGCCCGATGCGCCTTAGGCCAGCTGTCCAAATTTCTGTTCAGAAGAGGACCCGCTGGTCTACCGTGAGGGCATGAGCAAATTATTCACGTACGTGGGTGGTCCGAAGGACAAGGAATCAGTTCAAGCGGACGAGATCGACTTTCCGGAGGTTCACCCGGGCGGTGAATACCGCTTGTCCGGATTCGCGCACAGCGCCGAGACTGTGCACGGGTCAGCGTTGCCGGAAACGGCTGTGGACAAGGAAAACGTCGTCTGGCATCCCACTTCCAAGCACTGACGCTCCCCAGCAGCCACACGCTGTCCGCTCAAAGCAAAGACCCCGCGTTCCTTGTAAAGAGCCCCCGCATTCCTTGTAAAGAAAGGAATGCGGGGGCCGGTATTTGCGAGAACGACGCCCGTCCTGACGCATTGCGGAATTGTTCGCCTTCCATGATGAGGTCACCATTTCCAATGGCCGCGTTCTTCGCGGGTGGCGACATCGGCCGGCCGCCGGCGTCGCATGCGAGCTTGGCCTGATGCGGGTTGACTCTTTCGTGAAGAGCCCGCGGCCCCTCGCCATGGCAACGGGCGCCGTCGATGTCCGCCTGCGAGCGGCCCGAGGAATCGTAACCCTGGTGGCTGCCGTGCGGTTGTCCACACCGAGTTTGCCGTAGATGTGCACGAGACGGGTCATTACGGTGGCCTCGGAAATAAAGATCTGTTGCGATGGCCCGGTTGGAGAGCCCGGCCGCGAGCAGCCCCAGCGGGGAAGGGAGGGCCCGAATTTGGCTGGGCGTAGGGTGGAAGTTAGACGAAAGGAACACTTCATGAAGAAAATCCTCATGGTACTGACCAGCGTTTCCGAGATCGGCGATACCGGAGAGAAGACCGGCTACAACGTGGCCGAAGCTGCACATCCGTGGAAGGTCTTCAAGGATTCCGGGCATTTCGTCGACTTTGCGTCCATCCAGGGCGGCCAGCCCCCGCGCGACGAGGTGGATACAGCAGACCCCATCCAGGTCGCCTTCACGGAGGACGAGACCACGCGCGCCGGTCTCTACAACACCGCCCGCGTCGACGTCGTTGATCCCGACCAGTACGACGCCGTCTTCCTCGTGGGCGGCCACGGCACCATGTGGGACTTCCCGGACAGCGAGGGCTTGCAGAATCTGGTGGCCAGCGTCTACAACGCCGGCGGCTTGGTGGGGGCGGTCTGCCACGGACCGGCCGGCCTGCTGAACGTGGAATTGGAGAACGGGCTTCGCCTCGTCGAGGGCCGGAAGGTGGCCGCCTTCACCAACGACGAGGAGGTTGCCGCAGGGAAGGACAAGGTCATCCCGTTCTTTTTGGCAGACCGACTTGAAGAACAGGGCGCCACCCATGTCTTCGCTGATGTCTTTGAGGAGAAGGTCGTGGTTGACGACCGGCTGGTGACCGGCCAGAACCCGGCCTCAGCCGCCGGCGTGGCCAAGGAGATGGAGAAGCTCTTTGCAGCGGTTATCCACCAGGAAAAAGCCGAGGAACAGCACGAAACAGAGGCTCTGCGCGCCGAGAAGGACGCCGAGAAGAGCGCCAAGAAGGCTGCTGCGGCAGGCACCGAGCACTAACGCCGCAGTGCACTGAAACTGGCGGCCCTGACACTGCGGCCAGAACCGCGAGGACTTGCAATCCAAATCATCACGCCGTTCTTATGTTGTACTGGTTCGCGTTCCACTAAACTGGCGCTATGTCCAACACCGCGGGACGTAAATTGTTTCAACATTCCGGAACGGCGCTCCTGTTCCGGGGAGCGTTGGCCATTCTTTTAGGCTTCGTGGTCGCTTCGTTGCCGGTCGCCACTGTATTTGGCCTCGTCTATGTGTTCGGTGTGTACGCCATCGCCGATGGACTCAGCGATGTGGCGCATTACTTCTATGACCCTTCGCGTCACTCCCGTTGGAGCATGATTGGCGGCATCATCTCCGTAGCGGCTGGCCTGGTGGCCGTTGCGTGGCCGGGCATCACCGCGGCTGCGCTGGCCTTCCTCATTGGGGCATGGGCCCTGCTCCTGGGGATTTCGCAGATCATCTTGGCCATGGATGCCAGAACAACGATCAGGGCGTGGTGGATCTGGTTGGTGACGGGGTTTGTCACCACGTTGTTTGGGCTGTTTGTCCTCGTTAATCCCGGCGCCGGATTCCTGAGCGTGGTGGCGCTCCTGGCGACGTTTGCCGTCGTCGTGGGTTTGCTTTTGATCGCCTCTGGACTCAAGCTCCGCGGGCTCGCCGCCTCTTCCGCGATGCCTGCCCGGTAGCCCTTGCGCGAGCAATCGGATGTCGAGCAACAGCGAGAGCACCCGGCGCTCACCGTCAACCTGAGCAGCTAATTTCGCCGCGGGAAAGGGCGCCAGGCCGCGGTGGGGGACCGCTTGCCGGGCGTGCCGGCGATGTCAGCCTCGCGCAACCGGTGGTGCCATGCCCGCCAGGCGCACTAGGACGGCCCGCGCGGAACGCGCCCGTCCTCAGATTGGTCCCGGGATGAGCCTCCTGGGACGGTACGCGTTGGTGAACTCTTCCACCGATGGTCGGTAGGATCGGCCGTATGGACTTCGTCGTGTTGTACAGCCTGCGCGAGGGTGTTGACCGCTCCCGTGTTCTCCAGACGTACCCCCGCCACAAAGAATATTACGAGGCGTTCCGCGCCGCCGGCGGCGGCCTTGTCGCTCTTGGCCCGTTCCAGACTCCGGATCCGGGCGCCGGATCGATGGGGATCTTCACCTCGCGCGAGGATGCCGAGCGCTTCATTGCCGGCGATCCTTTCACCACCGAAGGGCTCGCGGACCCGCGAATCCTGGAGTGGAACGCCGTGCATTTCGAGTAAGAACCCGTCCGGGGGACACATGCGCTGTTGTCGGCGTTCTGGCTCATGTGACAACTGAACCGTCGTCAGCCCCGGTGGATGACGCTCCACCGCGGTGGCCATCCCGTTGCATACCAACGTGCCAGTGACAACCTTTGCCGTAGCCACTGGGCGGGAGGGCCTTCGGCAGCCAACCAATGGACCGCCGGGGATCGGGCGTGCGGCCTTGCCGGATCTTCCGGCCACCCTGCCAACGGGGACTTCGAGGCCCTCGTGCCGGAAAACGGGTAGCTGACACTCAAGCCACAAACGGGTCTTCGGCATACGGTTCTTTGTGAAAGCTTGTCTCCTTGGGGACGACTCTCGACGGTATCTGTGCCAATGCCCGGAGCAAGTGATGCATATTGGGCATTGGCGTTAATTTCTCCAGGTTTCGGTCCGTGCCAGCGCGACCGTCTGAACGGGGCCGGCGGCGATGCGCCTTCTGAGACCGAGGCGCGCCCCCCAGTCGTCGCCGTCCCTTCATAACGGTGTTGGCCTCAACCAGGAGTAGCTCAGCCCCGAGTCCACACGTCTCGGAGTTTCTTCCCAGAACCCCCGCTCCGGATCGACTCCCCGGCGGGACACACCAGGAAACCTGGAACAGATCAGCTGGAAGGACTGGTCTAAGAAATTCGAGAAAAAACAGGCAGGGCTTCCTTTATTAGAGGGAGAAACAGTGGGAACCCAGCACCTGCAAACTTATCGACAGATGAGGGAAAAATTCGTGCACGTCACCGACAGGAGACGATCCCCGTCCCGAAGGGGCGGCAGGAAGTTTCAACTGCCGGGCCTGGCTAACTTATGGGAGATTTTCATGGCAACCTGCGATACCTGCGGCAACGACTACGACAAGACTTTCACAGTCACCAGGGAAGGAAAGACAGGCACCTTCGACAGCTTTGAATGCGCGGTCCATGCCATGGCTCCCGCCTGTAGGCACTGCGGCTGCCGCATCCTCGGGCACGGGGTTGAAAGCGAGGGAAGCATCTACTGCTGCGCCAACTGCGCCCGTCGCTCTGGCGAACAGGGGCTGATCGACCGCGCCTGAGCCTTGCCACTACACGGACGCAGCAATATGCCCGGCAAGCGCCCTTGACCCACCTTCAGAGCTGACGACGGCGTGACTTGGACGACCGCGGTGCGTTAACGCCATTGTTGAGTGCCGCGGTGGGGCTTACGGTTGTTCCGGCGCCTCCATTTACCCATTTCCGGGGCAGCCAAGAGCCCTGCGCTTGAGTCGCTCAGACCCGCGTGGGGGTTAATACTGGCCTCGCGCACGGTCGGAGACGTCCGGGCGTCCGCAGCTTGGTCTCAGGTGTGGGTAGATAGGACAGGTCCTGTTCCGGGCGGCAGCTTGCCCAAACTGCCGCCCGGAACGTCCTTGACACCTCTGAGTGGGCCCGTGCAGTAACTCCGGGTGTTGGGGCGGGCGCTACCCGGTTTTCGCGGGTCCCTTTCGAGTAGCCGTCACGCTGTTAGGTTCCGTGGCCCGGGGTTTAGCGTCGTCAGCATGGCCTGCCAGATCCAGCTTGCCGTGGGGAGTGTTGTCCCGGATCGGAGGCCAGCCGCAGTTCCGGATGCACCAACAACTGGCAATGGAGCAGAACATGAAAAACCTCAGAATCGGGATGGGAGCCGAGCACGGCCCCGCCCTCCCTGCGCCCTGGGCTGGCGGGGCGTTGCAGGGAAGGCGTGCGGCCGTCTTAGCTGCCTGTTTCTTCAGGATCCTTGCGTGCCCTTTTCTCCTCCGGCGTGGCGTCGGGCACCAGATCCGGGTCAACAACAGGGGAGAAGGCATCGGCGGGAACTTCGTTTCCCTCAGGGCCCTCGTCGGGATCCGGGGGGCCGTTTTTTGGAATCTCACTCACCTGCACACCGTAGGCCCGCAGGTCCGCCCTGTCCACCAAGGATCGGTCAGCCGACGGGTCGCCACGGCAGGGCCTTGTCGATCGTTGCGGGGTCCAGCCAGTTAGCGTACATGACCGGCGGGATGATGACCGGCGAACGGTCGTGGACATGGCAGAGGGCGTCGTGGGCTGTCGATGGGAGGACTGTGCAGCTGGGGAGCCAGCGGCGGTGATCATCTTCGGGCAGCGACGGGTCTGGCCAGAACCCGTAAAGGCCGGCGAACGCGAGCACGTCGTCCTACCCGGAGTGTAGGTAGTTTGGGACCTTCTTTCTGTCTTCCTTTCTGTCTTCGGTTTTCTGCCATTCGTAGTAGCCCTCTGCGGGGATCAGGGCGCGGCGCTTCACGGCGGACAGTCCTGTCCACTTCGCCCGCAAGGGTGCTAACAAACCTCCTGTTACGTGGGGAAGCCACGCAGGAAGACAGGTAGCTGACACTCGAGACCGGACCGGACATCCGGCCTAAAGTATTTGTGAGAGGTCGCTTTCCTTGGAGACTGCTCTCGGCGGTAGCGGTGCCAATGCCCGGCACAACGGTGACACCGGGCATTGGCACGTGTCTCTCCAGACGCCCCCGAAATACAGGGGAACGGATGGCTCCCACGGGCCACCACAGGAGTTGTGGAGTTTTGGCTCTCTTTGGCGGCGTTCCTTGATCGCTTGTCGTCGTCTTCCGGGAGGACGACGCGCCAAGCGGCCAGCCGGTGAGTGCTCTCGACCGCGGTTGTGCTCATTCGGTAACACGTACTCCGCCCACTGCCCCTGTCCACGGCGTATCGCCCGGGCCGGGCAGCACTAGATGCGCGAAAATGTATCCCTGCTCAAGCGTGATGTCCTGGGAAGTGGCTCCAGCACAATTTAGGGCGAGTTCCACTGGCTGGAATGGGGCACCGGGGTGCTCCTGTCCAACAGAGACCTTCGCACCTGTTGCACCAACACAGGCTGCAGTGACGGTGTACTGCCCGGCTGCCGGCACCTCCGCCATCGTGCCAAAGCCCCTGACGGGACCATCCAGTGGCCCCTCTTCGAAAAGGAGGGCAGGCCCCGGCACTGCCTTAAGGAGCCGGTCCAGCTCAGCGTAGTTTCTAACCTCGCGCTCCAGGATCAGGGGGTCAATGTATGCCTGCGGGGATGCCGTCACCGGAGTCGGGTCAAAGGCTGGCGTGTTCACGGGCTCGGTTGCCACTGATGGCGTGCGAATGGGTTCTGAGTATTCATAGGCACACCCCGCCGTTCCGCCAAAAGCGATCAGCAGGCACAGGACAACCACACGCCGGTGCTCCCTGCCCTTCCTTCCCACAATTCCATAGTGGGCAAGCCCGCAATTCAAAACAACCACCGTGCCGATCAAGATGCCTCATCCGGGAAGACGCCGCGGGATCGGGCTTGGCGCGAGCTCCCACGCGGTGGGTTGCCTCATCGCCGTGTTCCGGGGTCTCTTCCCGGCAATCTCCCTGACCGGCGTCCTGATCGGCGTCCCAGGCGCGCGGGCTGATAAAGCCGGTCATCCTCCTCGACATTGCGGTGTCCTCAAGCTTGCGCTGTGTCCGGGCAGCGGTGATGGGCGGCTGCTGAGGCAACCAATGAGAAGAGAGCGTTGGTCCGGCGGAGCTGCTGACGCAATACGGTGTGTGGCCGGGGTTATGCGCGGCGAGGTTTGTTGGCATTCTTTCGCTGTATTCCATGCCACCGGCTGGGGATGACAGCATCCAGCAGAACTTCTTCGCCACGGCGATCCGGCCGGCCTGATGCGTGTGGTTCGCAGACCACGCGTTGCCCCGGCGTAGCTGAACACAGAGCGCCGCGGGAAATTTGTCACTGCTGCGTTACCGCAGCACCTTTCGGGGCAAAGTAAAAGGCCCTGCTTCCCTTTGTTTGCAAGGGAAGCAGGGCCTTTCTCATTGGCGGTGACGGTGGGATTTGAACCCACGTTGGCTTTGACACCAAACAACATTTCGAGTGTTGCACCTTCGGCCGCTCGGACACGTCACCAACCTGTATAGGGTACCGGAGCAAGGCGCCCTTCCCCAAAACGGCATCCGGACGGCATCCAAGACAGAGACAACCTCGGCAGCCCAAAGGCGCGGCGAACCCTCCATGGATGGCATCCAACACCGCCCCCGGGGCATCGGGCAGCGGCGCGCCCCGGCGTCCGGTCTTTCCCTCTTGGCTCCGCGGAGACTAGATTCGTCAGCAAGATGACCAATTTTCAGCAGCATCCCCAAGCGACCGCATATTGGACCGTTGGCCAGGAAAAGGGCGAATTACGCAGCGTGGACCTGGCCGTGCCGGGACCCGGTGAGGCGCTGGTCCGCACCCTTTTCTCGGGCATCAGCAAGGGCACCGAAATGGTGGTCCATAAGGCCCGGGTTCCCGAATGCGTCGCCGAGCGGATGGCGGCCCCCCATCAGGAGGGGTCCTTCCCGTCACCGGTGAAGTTCGGCTACCTCTCGGTGGGCGTAGTGGAGGACGGCCCGGCGGAGTGGAAGGGCCGCACCGTTTTCTGCCTCTACCCCCATCAGGACCGCTACATTGTGCCCGTGGACTCGCTCACCCTGGTCCCGGGGGATGTCCCGGCAGCGCGCGCCGTCCTCACCGGCACAGTGGAGACGGCCGTCAACGCGCTCTGGGAGGCTGGCCCCAGGCTCGGGGACCGGGTGGCTGTCATCGGTGCCGGGATGGTGGGAGGCATGGTGGCCACACTCCTGCGGACCTTTCCGCTGCAGCGCCTGCAGCTGATCGACGTCGATCCGGCGAAGCGCGCTTTCGCCGAAGCGCTCGGCGTTGAATTCAGCCATCCCGACGACGCCGCGAAGGACTGCGACATCGTGATCCACTGTTCGGCCTCGCAGGAGGGCCTTGAGCGGAGCCTTCAGCTGGTGGGAGATGAAGGGGACATTATCGAGATGTCCTGGTACGCCGACCGCAAGGTCACCATTCCCCTGGGGGAGGACTTTCACGCCCGCCGGCTCTCCATCCGCGCCAGCCAGGTGGGCGCGGTGGCACGCGCGCGGCGCCATCGCCGGACCAGCGCGGACCGGCTTGAGCTTGCAGTCTCCCTTCTTCGGGATCCCGTCTTTGATACGTTCCTGACCGGAACGTCGCCCTTTGCCGAACTTCCCGACGTCGTCCAGCAGCTTGCGGACGGACGGCTCGACGCCCTTTGCCACGTGATCGAATACCCGCAAAACAACACATAGCCAGCACGGCCGTCCCAACCCGGAACAACCCCGAGACAAGAGGTAACCATTGTTCAGCCTGACCGTCCGCCGCCATTTCATGATCGCCCACAGCCTTCCCCGGGAGGTCTTCGGGCCCGCGCAGGGGCTGCATGGGGCCACGTTCGTGGCGGAGGTGACCTTTCGGCGTCGGGCGCTCAACCACAACGCGATTGTCCTGGACATCGGCGAGGCCGGGACCGTCATTGAGGACGTCCTGGCCGGGCTGAATTACAAGAACCTGGACGAGCACCCCGATTTCGCCGGAAAGCTGAGCACCACCGAAGCCCTGGCCCAGTACATCGCCGAGGCCGTCGCCGCGAAGATCCGCGACGGGGAAGACGGCCGCGAGCTGGCGGCGCTGGACGTCACCCTGCACGAAAACCCGGACGCCTGGGCCGGATACTCACTCGACCTCGAATCCCAGTAGCGGTCAGGCATGCCCGGCCCGGCCATCCGGCTGATCGTCCCCGGCAACGTGCGCCACAACTCCGGCGGGAACGTCTACAACGCCGCGCTGGTCCGCGGGCTCAAAGGATCGGGGGCGGACGTGGAAGTCCGCGCTGTGGACGGGGACTGGCCGGTGGGCACCGCGGACGAACGACGGCGGCTGGCCCGCGTGCTGCTCGATGACGCCGGTTCAGGTGCCGGGGAACCCCCTACTCCTGGCGCCGCCGTGACGATTGTGGACGGGCTCCTGGGCTGTGGCGCCCCGGACGAGCTCGAAGCGGCTGCTGCCGCCGGGTGCCCGGTCTGGCTTCTGGTCCACATGCCGCTGGTTGGCCACGAGGGCCTCGAAGGGCGCGCCCTCGCGGCCGCCGCCGGCGTGATCTGCACCAGTAGGTCGGCCGCGGCGCAGCTGCGGACGCGCCACGCCATGGATCGAATCTCCATGGACGCTGTCCGTGTGGCACTCCCCGGTACGGACCCGGCCCCGGCGGCCGAGGGGTCGGACCCGCCCCATTTGGTGGCCATCGCCGCCCTGCTGCCGAACAAGAACCAGCTCCTGCTGCTGCGGGCCCTCGCCCGGATTACGGACCTGCCCTGGACGGCGGCCTTGGTGGGCTCGGACTCCGCGGATCCCGGATACGCAGCACAGGTCCGGTCGCTCGTTGAACGCCTCGGCCTGGGCCGGAGGGTAAGCGTCCCGGGCGAGCTGAGCGGCAGCGCGCTTGAGGCGCAATGGCGCCAGGCCAACCTGAGCCTGCTCATTTCGCAGGCCGAGACCTATGGGATGGTGGTGACCGAGTCTCTCGCCCGCGCCATACCAGTGGTGGTCCGTGCCGGCACGGGCGCCGTTGAGGCACTGGCGGCCGGCGAAACCCTCACTGACCTGGGCGATGAGGACGGTGCCGGAGGTGCCGGCAGACGCATGCTCCCGGGAAGGGCCGTGGCGCTCGACAGTGATCCGGGCCCATTGGCCGGGGAACTGCGTCGCTGGCTGACCGAACCCGAGCGCCGTGAGCGCTGGCGGACGGCGGCCCTTGACGCAAGGGGTCACCTCTCCGGCTGGGACACCACCGCCCGGTCCGTTATGGAAATCATCGGAATTGATTCCGCTCGCCGTTCAGCTGATGGACAATGACCCCATGACAACCGAGTCCACCACCACCGGCGCACCGCCGGCAGCAACCCTAACCGCAGAGGTGCTCCGGGCGTGGGCATGGCACCGGCAGGGACTGGACGGCACCGCTGCCGGGCTCACCGCGGAGGAGGTCTTGGCGCGTGCCGGCTGGGCGCGGTCCGTAGGGGGCGCCAATCCCTACCTCACACTTTTCGCCCGGGCTGGAATCCGCCGGACCGAGGTGGATGCCGACGTGCTGGCACTGAAGATCCTGGAACTCCCCGCGGCCCGCGGCTGCACCTACGTCCTGGGCCGCGAGGACTTCGACTGGGCGCTCCAGCTGGGCCGGGACGCTGCCGAATCCGGGTTCAAAATCCTCGGCAGGCTGGGTGTGGAACGCAGTGAAATCGCGCTGCTGGAGGAACAGGTGCAGCACATTCTGGCTGAGGCACCCGGCCCGCTGGACCCGCGGCAGCTCAAGGACGAGCTGGGCGATTCTGTCCGCAACCTCGGCGAAGAGGGCAGGAAGAAGGGCGTCAGCACCACACTGCCCACCGCGCTGGGGCTCCTGCAGTCGGACGGCCGGATCCGCCGGATCCCGGCCAACGGCCGTCTGGACCAACAACGCTACGCCTACGAGCTCTGGGGCCTGCCGCCCAGCCCCCTGGACGACGACGAAGTCCGCGCCCGCTTGGTCGACCGCTATTTGGGCTGGACCGGCGGAGCGACGCTTAAGCAGTCCCAGTGGTTCACCGGCTTCACCGTGGCCCAAAGCAGGGCCGCGCTGGCCGCCGTCGGAGCCGTTGAGGTCACCACCGCCAGTGGCGAGGTGCTGTGGATGCTGCCCGACGACGTCGAACGCCTCGAGTCTTTTGAGGTGCCGGCCGAGGAACAAATCCAGCTGCTGGCGAGTACGGATTCGCTGGTGCTGCTGCGCCGCAATCCCCAGGACCTGCTGGCCGGGGAGGACCTGGGGAAAAAGGTGCTGGGTTCCGCCCTGGGGCTGCAGGGCGATCTGACAGACCACATCATCACGGACCGGGGAAGGATCATTGGGTTGTGGCAGTACGATCCGGTCAAGGAGAGGATCGCCCGCTGGCTGTTCCGTGCTCCCACGCAGGCTGTGAAGCAGCGGATCGCCGAGGTGGAAGCCTGGATCCGGGAGGACCTGGGTGACTTCCGCTCCTTCAGCCTCGACTCGCCCGCGTCCCGGCAGGAGCGGATCGAGGCGCTGAACGCGGCAGAGTTGTCCTAATACACCTTGTCCTAGCACGCCCGCTACGGCCGGCGGTGGCTGGCGAAGAAATCCCTCAGTAGCGTGGCGCACTCCTGTTCGCGGACCCCGGCATAGACCTCCACCCAGTGGTTGAGCCGCCGCTCCCGGAGGATGTCGAACACAGAGCCAGCGGCGCCCGCTTTTTCATCCCATGCGCCGAAGACCACCCGTGGGATCCGGGCCAGCACCACCGCCCCGGCGCACATGGCGCACGGCTCGAGGGTCACCACCAGGGTGCAGTCCTCCAGCCGCCAGCCGTCGTTGCGCTCGCCATGCTGCAACCGCAAGGACTGCAGCCGGGCGGCGGCTTCGCGGATCGCCACCATTTCGGCATGCGCTGTGGGGTCCCCGAGGGCCTCACGTTCGTTCCGGCCGGCACCCAGCACTTGACCGTCGGGACCAATAACGACGGCGCCGATTGGCACGTCCTCGGTGGCCAGGGCTCGCCGTGCCTCCGTAAGGGCCAGGCCCATCCATTCTGCGTGGCGGGGCTCCGGGGACGTCATGGCTCAATGATAGTTTCGAAGCGGAGGCAGCCGTGGTAAGCAGGAAACCGGGAGGCAACAATGAAATCCTTGACTGACCGTTGGGGGCGGTGGGTGGTTCCTTACGCTGCCCTCTGGATCACGTTGCTCGTGGGCGGGGTGATCGTAGTGGCCCTAGCCCTTATGGGGGCAGAAGTCTATGACAACGTGGTGGATGATGCCGGCCTGGCTAATCTGGACAAACCCGCGCTGGCGCTCGTGGAGGGGTGGCGGACTCCGGCCCTTAACTCCTTTGTCACCGGTTTCACCAACATCGGTGGCGGGATCGGCATGCCGATTCTTGCCAGCATCCTGACAGCTTGGCTGACCATCCACAGCCGGACCTGGCGGCCCATCATCCTTGTGGGCGGAGCGGCAGCAGTTTCCATCACGGCCACGTCGGTGGGCAAGAAGCTGTTCGGACGGACGCGCCCTGACCACGCCGATGCGGTTCCCCCGTATGAGACCTCGCCGTCGTTTCCCAGCGGCCACACGCTGAACACCACGGTTGTGATCGGTGTGGTGGTCTACCTGACATGCCTGGAGCTGCGGAGGACCATCGCCCGTGTTGGCTTGATCACCGCAGGCGCGGTGTTCATCGTGGCCATGGGCCTGAGCAGGGTTTTCCTGGGTCACCACTGGATGACCGACGTCATCGCCGCGTGGCTGCTGGGCCTGGCGTGGCTGGGCATCGTGATCCTTGCCCACAGGCTTTTCCACGTGATGCGGCACCGCAAGCATGCCGGTCCCGCACCTACCTTCGACCATCCCATCCTGGATCATGGGCACGGTCCGGACAACGCCGGGGCCGCTGAATCCTCGGGAGGGCGCTCCCAGTCCGGGTGATAGTTTTGACCCATGCGCACACTCGTAGTGGACCACCCGCTGGTCGCCCACAAGCTCACCGTTCTGCGGGACAAGAACACTCCCTCCCCGGTTTTCCGCCAGCTCACCGAGGAGCTCGTGACGCTCCTCGCCTATGAGGCCACCCGCGATGTCCGCACCGAGCCGGTCACTATCGAAACCCCGGTCAGCACCACCATCGGCACCGCGTTCACCAAGCCCACCCCGCTGGTGGTTCCCATCCTCCGCGCGGGGCTTGGCATGCTGGAAGGCATGACCAAGCTGGTGCCCACCGCTGAAGTCGGGTTCCTGGGAATGGCACGGGATGAGGAGACGCTGGACATCATCACCTACGCGGAGCGCCTGCCCGAGAACCTCACCGACCGCCAGATCTTCGTCCTGGACCCCATGCTTGCCACCGGCGGCACCCTGCGCGAGGCCATCAAGTTCCTCTTCAAGCGCGGCGCATCCGACGTCACCTGCATCTGCCTCCTTGCCGCGCCTGAAGGGCTGGCCAAGCTGGAGGAGGAGCTCTCCGACGCCAACGTGACCATTGTTCTGGCCTCCATCGACGAAAAGCTCAACGAAAAGTCCTACATCGTGCCGGGACTCGGCGACGCCGGAGACCGCCTCTACGGCATCGCCGGTTAAGGAACCCCGCATCGCCGCGCGGGCCCGCCGCAGGCGGCGGGCCCTTCCGCATCGGCGGCCTCCCGGCTACTGTGTGCCGCATGGACTGGAAACTTGAGCTGGTGCCCCTGCCGGTCACGGATGTGGACCGGGCGAAGGATTTTTACGTAAACAAGGTGGGCTTCCACGCGGACCACGACCACCAGGTCAACGAGAACCTCCGTTTCGTACAGCTGACGCCGCCGGGATCAGCCTGTTCGCTGGTGCTGGGGACAGGCATCACCGAGATGCCACCCGGCTCCCAGAAGGGCCTGCAGTTGGTGGTGAGCGACATCCACGCGGCCCGCGATCAGCTCAAGGCCAATGGGGTGGACGTCAGCGAGATCGACGTACAGCCCTGGGGACATTTCATTTACTTCGCGGATCCGGACGGAAACACCTGGACCGTGCAGTTCATTCCCCGTGACGCGGACGTTCCCGAAGTCCAGCCCATTCCGGAGGATTTCGTCTGAGGCCATCCTCTTCACATCGGGCCGCGCCAGCGCGACGAGTCGCCGGCCACCGGCCGCTGGGGCAGGATGGAGGGATGAGCCTGCAGAACCGGACCGTCACCGCCCGAGCCGTACTGTTCGACATGGACGGAACACTGGTTGATTCCACCCGGATCGTGGAACAGGTCTGGGGTGATTTCGCAGGCCGCTTTGGCCTCGACATCGCTGAAATCCTCCGCACCTCGCACGGGGTCCAGGCCATCGACACCGTGCGGCGATTTGCTCCCGCCGGTGCCGATGTCCATGCCCTCACCTCTGAGCTTGGCCGCATGGAACTGGCGGAAACCCGGGGGATCGTGCCCATACCGGGTGCGCTGCAGCTTCTGGAGCGACTACCCGCGAACGCGGTGGCACTGGTAACGTCCGCGTCCCGCTCGCTGGCCGAGGTCCGGATGGCCGCTGCGGGCATCGACCTTCCTGCAGCTTCAGTGACGGCCGAGGACGTGACCCGGGGCAAGCCGCACCCGGAAGGCTACCTCCGGGCCGCCTCGCTGCTCGGGGTGGCCCCGGAGGACGCCCTGGTCTTCGAAGACGCGCCGGCAGGTATTGCCGCCGGACTCGCCGCTGGAATACGCACGGTCGCCGTGGGCCCGAACACCGGGTTGCTCCCGGAGGGCGTCTTCCACATTCCGGACTACTCAGCCGTTTCCGTAACCACGGACGTCAGCGCCGACGGCGTCAGGACCATATCCTTCCTGTTGTGAAGTCGTCCCGGTTGTGAGGCCCGGCGGCTAGGCCCCCAGCAGGTACACGGTGGTGCCGCCGAGGGTCTGGGCCTCGAAATTAGCGTGCACCCAGGTGGCGATCTGGGCGGCCGCATCCGATCCGCTTTGGCCCTGCATCATGCTTCCTGCGATGAAGTAGTGGATCTTTCCCTCGGAGACCAGCTTCTGGAACTGCGCCAGCGTGGGCGACGGATCGGTACCGTTGAAACCGCCCACCGGCATGACCGGCAGACCGGTGGCCAGCTGGTAGCCTGCGGCGTTGTTTGAACCCACCACGGCGGCGGCCCAGGTGTAGCGGTCCGCCCCGGATTTCAGCGCGCTAACCAAGGCGTCCGACGGCGTGGTGGCGCCCAGAAGGCCGCCCATTCCGCCCATTCCGCCGGCACCCCCTGGGCCGCCTGCGCCCTGTTGCCGGAGTGGAACAGATCCGTTGGCGGTGTTCTGCCCGCGGAGCATGCCCACGCCCCCGGCACCGAAACGGCCCATGCCCGTTGCCGGTCCGGCGCTGACAATCGATCCGGTGTGGGCTGTGGCGGCGGTGGTGAGCGAGGAGGCCAACGGCCCCGCGAGGGAGGCGGCCACGGCGAGCGCCGCCGTCGTGCGCTGCAGCGGACCGGAGAACCGGAAGCCGGGAACGGCGGCGACTGACAACACCACCACGGCCGAGGCGAGCGCACCCAACAGGGTGGCCCAACGGAGCCATGGCACATAGCTGGCGGAGCGGCCCAGAAGCTCGAAGGCCATGAGACCGGCCACCACGATGGCGGCGGCCAGGGGCACCGCGGCGATCAGCTGAGCGCGCCGCTGCCACAGAATCACACCCCCCAGCCCGGCGAGGCCAGCGATTCCAGGTGCCAGCGCCACCATGTAATACGGGTGGATGATGCCGGCCATAAAGCTGAAGGTCAGGCCAGTGACCAGCACCCAGCTGCCCCAAAAGACCACCGAGGCGCGCACCGCGTCGGTGCGCGGCGCCCGCCGTCCCAGCCAAAGCAACGCCGCGCCCAGCACCAGCACGGAGGGAAGCAGCCAGGCAATCTGACCGCCGAATTCACTGTTGAACAGCCGGAACAGTCCGGGCGTGCCCCAGCCGTTGGTGCCGCCCACGCTACCGGTCTCATCTCCGCTCAGCCGGCCCAGGCCGTTGTAGCCCAGGGTCAGTTCAAGGATTGAGTTCGACTGGGACCCGCCGATGTACGGCCGGGCGTCTTGGGGGATGAGTTCGACGGCGGCGAGCCACCACCCTGCCGAGACCGCCAGGGCGGCGCCGGCACCGAGCAGGTGCAGGATACGTTTGCCGAGGCCGGCCGGGGCCGCCAGGAGGTACGCAACAGCGAAGCCGGGAACCACCAGCAAGACCTGCAGTTGCTTGGTGAGGAAACCAAACCCAAGGAAGACCCCAGCGAGGAGGAGCCAGCGAAGGCGGGCGTCCTGGATGGAACGCAGCACAGCGTACGCGGCCGCCGTCATGAGCAGAACCAGGAGAGCATCGGGGTTGTTGAAACGGAACATGAGCACTGCCACAGGGGTGAGGGCCATTACAGCTCCGGCAAAGAGTCCTGCCCGGTGGGCTAACACGGCATCCGCCGTGGCCGGAGCCGCGGCCCGTCGGACAGCCAGATAGACCAGCCATACCGTGGCCACACCCATCAGTGCCTGCGGAACCAGGATGCTCCACGAATTGAGCCCGAACAAGCGTACGGACAATCCGGTGATCCACAGTGCCGCGGGGGGCTTGTCCACGGTGATGGAGTTCGCGGCGTCGGAGGAGCCGAAGAACCACGCGGTCCAGTCCTGGGAGCCGGCTTGGGAAGCCGCCGAATAGAAGGCGTTGGCCCACCCCGACGCCCCGAGATTCCAAAGATAAAGTATCCCGGTGGCCAGCAGGAGAGCGGCAAGCTCCAGGCGGCGCCCCAGGAACCGGTTCCGGTTCGGAGCCGCACCCGCTCCGGGAGGACGCTGGCGTGATGGACGCCGGCCTGAGACCGCAGGGCGTCGGAGGGTATCGGTCATGGTTTCCTACTTGCTCAGCTTGTACACGGTTGAGTTGCCCACAGTCTGAGCCTGGAAGTTGGCGGCCACCCAGGTGGCTACCTCGGAGTTGCCTCCGCGGCCGCCGCCCATGCCGCCCATGCCGCCGCCCGAGATGAAGTACCCGATGTCGCCGCGGCCCACCATGGCCTGAAACTCTGCCAGCGTGGGGTACGGGTCGCCGCCGTTCCAGCCGCCGAGGGCGATCACATTGGTGTCGGTTGCCAGCTCAAGGCTGGCGGCCTGGGAGGCCCCGGAAACAATGGCGGACCACTTGGTTCCGGCAGACTTCAGCAAGGCGGTCAGCTCGGAGCTCGCGGTGCCCTCCCCGCCCGGGGCGCCCCCGCCGGGTGCGCCAGCGGTGCCATCATCAGTGGCGCCGGATCCGTCGGTCCTGTCCGTTGTCCGGATTCCGCCGCCCATGCCGCCCATGCCGCCCATGGCCGAAGCCGTGGGGCCGGAGGTGGGGATTGATCCGGAATGAGGCTGGGACACCGTTGCCATGGTCCACGCCGCGCTGCCCAGCCCGCCGGCAAGGAGGGAAACTACCACAACGCCCGCGGCGGCGGCTTTCCGGACCTGCGCGGGGACGGAAGCCAGGTTATCGAGCCTCAGGATAAACGCCAGGGCCGCGAGGACGCCCAGCGCAACCACCAGGATCCGCACCCACGGCAGCCAGGAGGCGTCCCGGCCCAGAAGCACGGCGGACCAGGCTGAGCCGTCAAGGACGGTTACGGCCAAGACAATCCGTGCCGGCCAGTACGCCCGTCCGCGCCAGAGTTCCACGGAACCGATTCCCACGATCGCGGCGATGGCCGGAGCCAGGGCCACGGCGTAGTACGGATGCACTGTGCCGCCCATGAAGCTAAGGATCCCTGCGGTGACCAGGAGCCACCCACCCCAGAGCATCAGGGCGGCGCGGGTGCCGGAAGTGCGGGCTTCCCGCCGGGTAAACCAGAGCCCGGCGCCCAGCAGGATCAGGGCTGCCGGGAGCAGCCAGGACACTTCGCCGCCGAAGCTGGTTCCGAACATCCGTGTGATGCCAGGTGTTCCGCCGAAGCCCACGTTGCCGCCCATGCCGCCACCGGCGCCGCCGCCCGGCATGCCGGCCCCGGAACCCGTGATCCGGCCCAGGCCGTTGTAGCCGAAGGTGAGTTCGAGGAAGCTGTTGGTCGCGGACCCCGCCATGTAGGGCCGGGCGGAGAACGGGGTCAGCTGGAACAGGGCGATGTAGCTGCCCGCCACCAGTGCGATTCCCGCGGCCGCCCCGAGCAGGTGAAGCACGCGCCGGCCCAGGGTTGTGGGTGCAGCCCAGAAATAGGCCAGGGCAAGGCCCGGCACAATGAGGAAGCCCTGGAGCATCTTGGTGAGGAATGCCAGACCGATCACTGCACCCGCCGCTACCAGCCATTTCCAGCCGGCTTTCTCAATGGCGCGGGTGGTCAAATAGGCCGCCAGCACCAGGCACAGGGTGAGCATGGCATCTGGATTATTGAAACGGAACATCAGCGCCGCCACCGGGGTCAGTGCCAGGGCGCCGCCGGCGAGCAGTCCGGCCGCCGGCCCGGAGACGCGTTTCACCGTTAGGTAGAGGAGCCCGACGGCGGCCACCCCCATCAACGCCTGAGGAATGAGCATGCTCAGTGCCGAGAAGCCGAAGATCCGGCCGGCGAGAGCGGGAATCCACAGGGCCGCGGGCGGCTTGTCCACGGTGATGGCGTTGCCCGCATCCAGGGAGCCGAACAGCAAAGCGGTCCAGTCCTTGGTGCCGGCTTGGATGGCGGCGGCATAGAACGAGTTGGCATAGCCGGTGGCTTCGAGATTCCAAAGGTAGAGCGCCGCGGTCACTGCCAGCAGCAGCGCGGCGGAGGGCCGGATCCACCGGGGCTGGCGCCCGAAGAGCAGCCGTTCACGGCGGGACACGGCAGGGATGGAGTCCGCGGGCCGGCGGCCGGCTGCCGCCGGTGAATAATCTGGCAAGCCATCCGGCACGGGAGCGGGCGTGGTCAGGGTCGTGGTCATTTAGTCGGCCGTTTCTGTGCTGGGAAGTCTGGTGATTGATTCATCCATGTCGGCGGCATCCGCTTGGGAGGGGACGGCGTTCCCGTCGGCAGGGGTAGCGTGGGAGGGGTCCGGGCGGGAGAGCCCAGCGCCGGCTGGCGTCCCGACGGCGGCCGGTGCGGTCATCCGTCGGTGGCGGAAGACCCACAGCCGGAACAGCAGGAATTTCACGGCTGTGGCGGCGAGGTTCGCGGCCGTCACGGTGAGAATCTCGACCCAGCGTTCCGGCGTCGTCGCACTGTGTACGAGGGCCAGCGCGCCCGAGGTGAGGGCGAGCCCGATGCCGAAGACAAGCAGCCCTTCAAAGTGATGGCGTGCGGCATAGCCGCTGCCCTGGATCCCAAAGGTGAACCTGCGGTTGGCGGCGGTGTTGGCGACGGCGGTGACCAGGAGGGCCAGGAAATTGGCCAACTGCGGGTCCATCACGCCCCGGCACATGAGGAAGATGAGCAAGTACGCCAACGTGGAAACCACGCCGATGGCGCCGAAACGGACCAGTTGGCCGAAGAGGCTGCCGCCCTGGCTTTGCTCCTGGCCCCGGGACATCGCGGGAACCGGGCCGCGCGCCAGTGCGGCGCGCAGTTCGGGGACCGGAATGCGTCCGGACACCAGATCCTTGCTGAGCCGGGCCATTCCGCGCAGATCCGCCACTGCTGTCTGCACAATGTCCACGCTGGAGTCGGGATCGTCCGTCCAGTCCACCGGGACCTCATGCACGCGGAGCCCGCACTTTTCGGCCAGGACCAGCAGTTCCGTATCGAAAAACCAGGCGTTGTCCAGGGTGTGGGGGAGCAGCTGCTGGGCAATGTCGGCGCGGATGGCTTTGAACCCACACTGGGCGTCGCTGAAATGCGCCCCCATCAGCGAATGCAGCAGGAAGTTGTAGCTGCGGGAGATGAATTCGCGCTTCGGTCCGCGGATGACCCGTGAATTGCGGGTCAGCCGGGTGCCGATGGCCAGGTCCGAATGGCCCGAGATCAGGGGCGCGAGGAGGGGGCCCAAGGCGGCGAGGTCCGTGGACAGGTCCACATCCATGTAGGCCAGAACGGGCGACGGCGAGGCGAGCCAGACTTTGCGCAGCGCATTGCCCCTGCCCTTCTCCTCAAGATGGACCACCGTCACTTCGCGCAGTTCCCGGGAAATCCGCTCAGCGGTCTTGAGGGTGCCATCGGTGCTGGCGTTGTCGGCCACCGTAATGCGGAAGGTGTGCGGGAACGTGCCGTGCAGATAGGCATGGAGCCGCCGCAGGCACTGCTCCAAATCCCGTTCCTCGTTGTACACCGGGACGGTCACGTCCAGGACGGGAACCATGGTTCCGGTATTTACCGGGGAGCGGCGGGTGCGTCCCGTGGGAAGGAAGGGGGGAAGGCCGCCCGTTCCTGCGGTGGTGGCCGCGCCGGCGGGTGGATGCGGCAGGGTTCCTGGGGCCTGGTCGGTGAGCGTCATGGATCAACTGTGACGCCGGCTCTTATGAGGGCTTTAGGGCGAAGCTGTGCAGGGCCTGTGCAAGTCCGGCGTGGCGCGGACGGACTTGGGCGGCGCACCGTTCGTACCCGCGGAGGGCCGCGGAGCACGCCGAGGGCCCCGGATCGCGTGGATGCGGGGCCCTCGAGGATCTGAGTGGCGGAAGACCCTCGAGCTGTTGAGCTGCCCGATGGTAGATCCGGTGAGTTAGTTGTGGAGCGGGCGCCTGGCTTAGTACCAGTTGTTGGCGTAGTGGAAGTCCAGCGCGCCGCAGGGTGAACCGTAGCGGTCTTTGACGTAGCCCAGGCCCCAGTTGATCTGCGTGCGGAAGTTGGTCAGGTAATCCGCGCCGGCGCTCGCCATCTTTTCCGCGGGCAGCGACTGGACGATGCCGTAGGCGCCGCTGCTGGAGTTCGTGGCTGTGGTTTTCCAGTCGGATTCCCTGGTCCACAGTTTCATGAGGCACTGCATCTGGTCAGGGGCCCAGCCGTAGGTGGGGAGCTGCGCAACCGCGTAGGCCTGCGCGGCGGCGGGGTCATCAACCGCGACCGGGGGCGCCGGCGCCGGTGCGGCCGCAGGGGCGGGTGCCGCAGTTGGTGCCGGTGCCGTTGCCGGTGCGGGGGCTTCCGGGGCCTTCTCCGGGGCAGGGCTTCCGGCGGATTGGGGCTCGAGACTGACCGATGCCGGCGCGGGCATGGCCGAAACCAGGATTTTCTCAAACGCCAGCGTGGACTGTGCGTCGGCTGTTGTGGCGGCGCTGCCGGCACTGGCCGCGGTGATTCCGGGCTTGGCGGGCTCGGAGGCCTGGCCCGCCGCTCCGGCTCCAATCAGCACAGCGCAGGCCGTGGTGATGACCGCTGCCCGGCGGCCGGAACCCTCCAGGCTGGCGGCGAACCGGGACAGGGGGGACGCGGGCTTGGCCGATTCGGCGCGGTGACGCGAGGGCTTGGCACGCAGCAGGGACTTGCGCGAAACGCGCTCGGGGCGTGTTTTATGCAGGGATTCAGTCATGGTTGCCTCTCGATGCCGGCGGAGTTAGCTGTCGGGTTCGGATGAGGTCATCCGGCCGCACGGAAATTCACGTGTCGGCTTCACCCCAAGGGCGTCTGATGCAGAATGCCCGGAGACCTGGGTCCCCCGCCTCTGCCTGATCATGAGGAATCCGGGAAGCGGCAGAGTTTGGCGTCCATCCGGATATGCGGCCAGATCGATGGCCGCACCATAAAAACGGTACAGGAGTATCGCGGTTAAGTCACGTTTCGGTAACAGAGATCACGACGACGGTGGGTCGGCTTGCGCTGTGGTGTGCATCGATTCGTTACACACAGACCTCCGGTTTGCTGGGATCACCGCCCTCCCGCTAGGACGACGGCCCTCCCGCTGGCAGGCGGAAAGCGAACTCCGTGCGGCCCGGCCGTGATGTAACTTCCACGCTGCCGCCGTGGGCTTCCACGATCGATTGAACGATCGACAGACCCAGGCCGCTTGTCCCCTCGGTGGCCGCAGCGCCGGCCGCGGCCACGCTCGAACCGGACCCCACCGGGCTGGTGCGGGCGGCATCCGCCCGGGCAAAACGGGCAAAAACCCGGTCCACAAATTCCGGCGGGATGCCGGCTCCGTTGTCCGTCACCGTCACTACGGCGCTGCCGTCGGCTGACCTCATCACCGCGGTAACAACCTTGGTGCCGGGCACCGTGTGCTTGCGGGCGTTGGAGAGCAGGTTTGCCAGTACCTGGTGCAGCTGTGAGGCGTCGCCCCGGACAACCACCGGCTCTTCTGGCAGTTCCAACTGCCAGACGCGGTCCGGTGCCATCACCTTTTCGTCGCTGACGGTTTCCACCACCAGCTGGGTGAGGTCCACATCGGCGAGCTTGAGGGGCTGACCCTCATCCAGACGGGCAAGCAGCAGGAGGTCCTCCACCAGGGTCGTCATCCGCTCGGACTGGCTTTGCACCCGGGCCAGGGACTTCCTGCCGTCCGGCGTGAAATTCTCGGTCATCCGCATCAGCTCCGTGTAGCCGCGGATCGCGGTGAGCGGCGTGCGCAGCTCATGGGAGGCGTCCGCGACGAACTGCCGTACCTTTGTTTCGCTTTCCTGCCGGGCTTCCAAGGCTTTCGAAACGTTGTCCAGCATGAGGTTGAGGGCATGACCAACGCTGCCCACTTCGGTTCCGGGATGGGCGTTCGACGGCGGTACGCGAACCGCGAGTGCCACCTCGCCGGCGTCCAGTGGGAGGCGCGAAACCTGTGTGGCCACTTCGGAGAGCTGCTCCAGCGGCTTCATGGTGCGCCGGATCAGGACGGTTCCGGCCAGGCCGATCAGCACCAGTCCTGCCAGCGAGACAACCACCATGGTCCACACCAGCGAAGTGAGCGTATTCTGCTTCGCGGCCAGGGGCAGGCCGGTGACGATCACGTCGCCGTAGGGCGCCTCGACAGCCACAAGCCGGTAGGAGCCGGTGGACAGCGTGCGGTCCACCGGGTTTCCGTCGTGGCGGAGGTCTGCCAACGCCTTCTCGTCTCCCGGCGACAGGGAATCCCTGGTTGCGTCGGAGGCCAGGAGGCCTGCGCTGCTGACCTGTCCGTTGGAGATCCGCGCGATGAGGGTGCCCACGCCCTGGCCCCTGCCTTCCAGTGGATCGGGCCGTCCGGAAGGGTTGCCCAGCTGTGGCCGCCCGGCTTCATTGGACAGGTGGGACGCCTGGCCCAGCTGCTTGTCAAGCTGCTGCGTGAGGAACGAGTCCATGGAGGCATAGCTGAACAGCCCCACGGCGCCGCAGATGGCCACCAGCAAGGCCATGGCCACAAGGACCAGCCGGGTGCGCAGGTGCCACGTGGACGGGTTCAGCCAGCTGCGGCCGTCCTTGCGGGTTTCACCGGAAAGTGTGGGCACGCTCAATCCGCCGGTTTGATGACGTAGCCGGCGCCGCGCACCGTGTGGATCATGGGCGGGTGGATCGCATCCACCTTCTTGCGCAGGTACGAGATGTAGAGTTCAACGATGTTAGCTTGGCCGCCGAAGTCGTAGTCCCACACCCGATCCAGGATCTGGGCCTTGCTGACAACGCGCTTTGGGTTCTCCATGAGATACCGGAGCAGCTCGAACTGAGTAGCGGTGAGCTGCAGTTCCTGCCCGGCGCGGGTCACCTCCCGGGTATCCACGTTGAGGACAAGATCGCCCACTACCAACTCGGCCGTATCCATGGCGGCGACACCCGAGCGCTGGACCAGCCGGTGCAGGCGCAACAGCACTTCCTCCATGCTGAACGGTTTGGTTACATAGTCGTCACCGCCTGCGGCCAGGCCGGTGATGCGGTCCTGGACGGCGTCTTTCGCGGTCAGGAACAAAGCCGGAACCTCGGGCGCAAAGGCGCGGATCCTGCTCAGCAGCTCAACGCCGTCGAAACCTGGCAGCATAACGTCCAGCACCAGGACGTCCGGGCGGAACTCCTTGGCCAGCTTCACGGCCTCCGGCCCGTCGCCAGCCACCGCCACGGACCATCCCGCCATCCGCAAACCCATGCTCATGAGTTCGGACAGGCTGGGCTCGTCGTCAACCACCAGGGCACGGATGGGTGAGCCGTCCGGGTGGGTGAGCTGGGGAAGGTTGTTGGTGGTGGAGTGCGAAGTGGCCATATGACAACTCTCCGATCTGCTGGTTAGCCGCCGCTTTGGGGATACTGTGCGCCGGCTGTGAATCCCAGCCTAGCGAGCTGGAAACTGCCGGTCCCCCTGATGTGCCGTTTCACCCCTGGTCGGGACACGCCAGGGGTCGGGAAGGTCACAGGCCACCCTGTTGTGCCGCACAGCCGGTGCACAGGATGCCTTTCCACTCTGGGAGGGACAAAGTTCGCACCCGAAGGAGAACACCATGAATGGTCAGCACGACGCACCTGTTCCGGAAGCCACACACGGATCCGAACGGAATCCCGCCGCAGCCGGGCAGCAGGCGCCGCTTTCTCAGCCTGCTCCGCAGTACCGGACCCACCCACAGGCAGACCAGCCTGCACCCGGGTGGGCAGCTCCGCCGGCACCAGGGGCTCCAGCTCCGGAGGCGCGCCCGGAAACAGGCTGGGGGGCCGCGCAGCAGTCCGCAGGCTGGGGAGCTCCGCCCGCGGCAGGCACATTCCCGAAGGGCGGCGTCGCAGGGAGCGGCAAGCCCTGGACCCTGAAGCGGGGCCTGGCAGTGGCCGGAGCCGCGGTGGTTCTGGCCGGCGGTGCCGGCGTGGGCGTGTACGCATTATCCAGTTCCGCTTCAGCCAATGCGGCCGGCGGCAATGCCCTGCAAGGCGGGATGCCCGGAGCTGGGGGCGCACAGGCCGGCGGCACTCAAGGAGGCTTTCCAGGCGGGGGAATGTCCGGCAAGGGCGGTCCCGGAAACTTTGCCCCGGACGGGTTGAGCGGGATGGGCGGTTTGTCTGCCGCCGTCCACTCCGAGTTCGTCGTCCTCCAGGACAACGCCTACGTCACAAAGGTCGAACAGACCGGAACGGTGAGTCAGGTCAGTGCGGATTCGGTCACCGTCAAGAGCGCTGACGGGTTCAGCCGGACATATTCGCTGGGTTCCGACGTAGTGGTGAGCAACCAGCAACAGAGGCGTCAACAGGCGGCAGGCGGGAGCACCAGCCAGCTGACCGTAGCGGATATCGTCTCGGGTGCCATGGTAAGGATCGTCGCCGCCAAGGAGTCCACCGGCTTCCCGGCCGAAACAGTGCAGCTCATGAGCACTGCGTCCACCGGGTCGACCGGGCAGAACAACTGACTCTGGACCGCGCCCGGTGAACCAAACCGGCCGGTTCCGGAGCCCGAGGGGTTCCGGAACCGCTTGGTTCCTGGACATCGCCAGCAGGGCGGGCAGCATTTGGGCATATGAGCATGCGATGAATATCAAGTCCAGGAATTGGGATGAGGGAGAATAATATTCGCTAGAATGCCTATTCTGCTCGATTTCAACCGAGAATCACCGGCTTTTATTTGCCTTGCAGAATCGTGATTTGGGCCACAAAGCGGGATCCTGTCTCACTATGCGGACTTTGATGTCCATTGTTACTTGCAAGTTTTCATTGTTACGTTGCACACTTCAATTGTGAACAAGAACTCAACAGCACCTGCAGCCGCAGAACTCCGGTCCAGCCCACCCGCTGGCGTCGAGAAGCGCTGTTGTCGAATGCACGCCTAACTTCCCACCCCGAGAAGTTTTTAGGCATTCGCCCCCAGCCCAGCGTCGGGCGCCCCTCCCCAGATCTCATTGCGGGGAAAGCCAGCATTCGAGCCGCGATGACGGCCATTCACATTGAGGTAAGCATTCCATGTCAGTTGCATCCGGATACGTCCACATCTCCGTCCGTAACGCCAACAAGGGCGGCCAGGCCTCTGGCCTTCGCCAGGGTTTCGGGGCGCGCCCGTCGTTCCCGCCGGCAGCCCCCGGCAACAGCTTCCCCGCCCCCGGCTACGCACCGCAGGGCTACAACCCGAACTCCTACGGCCAGCTCCGTGCTGTCTCTCCCGCGGAGCCCGCCCCGCAGACTGCTCCCACCCCGGTGATCTCAGGGGCCGGCGCCAGCGGAGTTCGTCCCGTTGCGAACGACAACGTGGCCCGCGGATTTGTGCTCTACATGGGCATCGATGAGGAAACCGCAGCCGCAGCGGGAACCTCCATTGCCAAGCTTGCCCAGGAAATCCGTGCCTACGCCCAGTCGCTGGTGGCAGGCGCTGAAAGCTACGCCGCTGTTGCGGTGGCCCCTGCCAGCGCCCCGGGTTCGGCGCTCGACGTCGTCCGTTCCACCTTTGGTGACCCCACCGTCAACTCCCGCCAGCGGACCGAGGCCGCCCGCCTGCAGCAGCCGCAGGATCCGCGCCCATCCGGCGTGCTCATCGACCTCGCCCGCCGCGAAGTCCACCTTGACGGGGAATCCCTGAACCTTACTTTCAAGGAATTCGAGCTTCTGAACTACCTCGTGGAGAACGGCACGCGGACGGTGGGCCGCGACGAGCTGCTCGAAGGGCTGTGGCGCAACGCCGAGGAAGTCCCGAATGAGCGCACCATCGACGTCCACATCCGTCGGCTGCGCTCCAAGCTGGGCCGCCTTGCCAATACCGTCCGCACCGTCCGCGGCCAGGGCTACCGTTTCTATGAGCACCCGGAGGTTGTTGTCTGGGCCGCTCCGGAATACTCCATCTAGACCCAAGCGACGCGCGAAAAGCGCCCGTTCCCATACTGGGGGCGGGCGCTTTCGGTATCTGCCGCTGCGCAGCAGCGCCCTGACTTTGCACAGTGCCGCCTTCGTGCATCCGTGCCAGAGGCGTTTGTGCGTCCGCGGCGGAGGTGCGGCCCTTTGACCCTGTTGGCGCAGGGTGCCCCGGCGTAGTCTCGGACCGTTCATCCGACTATTGGGAGGAAATCATGTCTGTTGCCCGCATCACCACCCTGAGCGCCAACTCGCCTACTTCTTTCGAAGCCGCCATCAAGGAAGGCGTCGATCGTGCCCACAAGACCTTGAGGGGCGTCACGGGCGCCTGGGTCAAGGAACAGAAAGTCGAGATCAAGGACGGCGGCATCGTGGCCTGGCACGTTGTGCTGGAAGTGACGTTTGTGCTCGAGGACTGACTCGGTCGGAATGCACCGGGCGGCAGCCACTCCGGGTTCAGGCTGGTTGCCGCACTAGGATTGGTGCATGAGCGGGCATCACAAAAGCGACCATCACGACGGCCAGCATCACAAGAGCGAGCATCACAAGAGACGGCTGATCCTCATGCGGCACTCGAAGGCCGACTGGCCCGGCGGAGTCGCGGACCATGAACGCCCGCTGGAGGAACGGGGGCACCTGGAGGCCCCCTTGGCCGGCAAGTGGCTCCTCAAACACGGTGTGGTTCCGGACTTCATCCTTTGCTCAAGCGCGCTTCGCACCCGGCAGACCTGCACGTGGGTGTGCAGCGCCCTGGGGGACAAGGCGCCGACGCCCAAGCTTGAGGACGGCCTGTACGGAGCTTCCGCCCTGCGTATGCTGACCGTCATCAACCATGTTCCAGACACGGTCACCACCCTGATGGTCATCTCGCACATGCCCGGCGTGCAGGATCTTGCCATGCATCTGGCGTCGCGGGATTCCAACCACGACGCCTACATGGACGTGGCCACCCGGTTCCCCACCAGTGGGCTGACGGTGCTGGAGACCGAGAAGACCTGGGCCGAACTCGACGGCCAGGACGCCCGGCTCACTCATTTCAAAGTGCCCCGCGCCCACTAGGGACGCTCACACCGTCCGCCTGCGGCGCAGGCTCATGGTCAGGCGATTGTTTGTGATGTTTACTTGAGGCATACGGGGACGGGCCAGGGGAAGGGCGAAGATCGTGAATTCGGGGCAAATCGTGGGGATTATCATCGGCGTCGTCGTAGTGCTGGCTATTATCGCGGCGGTGGTCTACCTCAACCGTAAACGCAAGGTGGCGGCGGACCGCAACCGCGCATTTGAAATGCGTGAGGAAGCCAAGGCCGCTGAGCTGGGCGCCAGGGAGCACGAGGCGAAGGCGGCCCGTGCCGAGGCTGACGCGAAACAAGCCGAGGTCGAGGCAGAACGGCTTCGCCGGGAAGCTCGCGACAAGCAGCAGGAAGCGGCGAACGTGCGCACCTCCTCGCAGGAGCAGCTGCGCAAGGCCGACGAGTTGGATCCGGACGTGATCACCGCCGACCAGCGCGGCGCCGAACATGAGCGGAACGTGTCCGATACCGAGGAGACCCCCAACGCGCCTGTTGCCGAGCAGCGTGAGGGAGCGGTTCCCGCCCACGAGGAGGCTGTTGCCGAGCAGCGTGAGGGAGCGGTTTCGGCCCACGAGGAGGCTGTTGCCGAGCAGCGTGAGGGAACGGCCGCGGACACTTCCGTAAACCGCGGCGGGACCAGCAGCCGCGGCAATGCGGGCGGGACCCCCGAAGAACGCCCCCGGAACTTGTGACCCCGCGCGGCCAACGGACAATGCCAGAGCTTCTCATCGGGAGAACCGCCGGTCCGCGCCAGGTGCCGCCCATTCTATGCGGGAGTGGCGCAGTGGGAGCATGAACCTGCGTCATTCCTCCTTGGCGGTGCTTGTCGCCGTACTGTGGGGCGTCAACTTCGTGGCCATAGACATGGGGTTGCATGCTAATGGCACGGAAGTGCCGCCACTGCTTTTCGTGGCCATGCGCTTTGTCCTGGTGGTGTTCCCCTGGATTTTTTTCATTCGAAAGCCCGACGTCGGCTGGCGGGCGATCCTCGGCGTCGGGCTCTTTATGAGTGCCGGTCAGTTTGGCCTCCTCTATCTCGCCATGGGCCTGGGGATGCCGGCCGGCCTTGCCTCGCTGGTCCTGCAGGCCCAGGTGCTCCTCACGGTCCTGCTGGCTGCCGGCCTTTTAGGCGAACGCCCTAAACGCGCCCAGTTGGCCGGCGTCGTGCTCGGTGTGGCCGGCCTGGCTGTGGTGGGAGTGGGACGCAGCTTGGTGGCGCCCGTCCTTCCCCTCATCATCGTGCTGGCGGCCGCGTTGTCGTGGGCCGCCGGAAACATCGTCGCCCGGCAAGCCAAAGCGACGTCGGGGCTCGGGCTGGTGGTGTGGTCCGGCGCGGTGGTTCCGCTTCCGCTGGCGGCACTGTCCCTGCTGGTCGACGGTCCCGACGCCGTGGGTGGAGTGTTGGCGGACCTGCAGCCGGTCACGGTCGTGAGCGCCGTCTATACCGCAGTTTTCGGGTCCCTGGTGGGCTACGGGATCTGGAACCGCCTGCTCGGCCTGTATCCGTCGTCCGCGGTTGTCCCCTTCACCTTGCTGGTTCCCGTGGTGGGCATGACGACGGCGTGGCTCGCCTTGAGCGAAGTCCCGTCTCCGGCGGAGATTGGCGGCGGAATCCTGCTGCTGGGCGGGGTTGCGACGGCCGTGTTTGGCTCCCGCGGGCCGGTGGGACTTGGCGCCACCGCCGGTCAGCGCCGCTGGTACGCTCAGCGCCGCGATGCGGCCTTTGCTGGTGACGCCGGCGGAGGTTTCGCGGCGGGCCTGGGTGTTGACTTGCCGGCGGGTTTGGCCGAGGAGGCCGGGGGAACCCGCGGTTTGGCGGACGGCGCGCGGGTGGCACCGGACCGCGAGCCGGGCCGTCCATAGGTGGCCTGCGCTGTGGGACGTGACGCCGCCCGTGCGGGGCTGCGGACAGCGGCCTGTCTGCGGGACTGCGCACGGAGCCGCTTGCCTGCCGGCCAGACCGCTCCGGCGAAAAGGACGAGCATGGTCCCAGCTCCGAAGAGAGCAGCCAGATAGAAGTAGATGTCGGAATCCTGGCTGGTCACGGCCGTCCCCAGGGCAGCCGGATCCTGGTTGAACGCGAGTCCCCACATGCGCAGGAAGGCGATGGTGAAACCGATAAACAGGCTCGTCCCCACGCCACCGGCCAGCAATGCCAGGTTGCGTCCACGGGCCACCACTTGGACGACCGAGGCCAGGTAGACGGCGGCAAGAACCCCCAGGCACGCGAACAGGACGGTCTCTTCAAGAGTTATGGCCGTGAGCACCAGCAGGCCTGCGGCAGCAAAGGCCGCCGCGACGGCGATCCTCCCGCTGTTACCCATGTGGCGCATGTGACTAATCTTCCCTGACGGAAACCTACTTCACCACATAGCCACGCATGCTTGCCATGATGGCGGCAACACTTTGTTCGCGGGTCCGCTCCGGGTTGTACGTCTGACGGTCCAGGCCCACCACGAAGCAGGCGCCAAAGATGGCCGTTTCCAGGCTGCCTCGTGAGATGGATTCGTCCACGGGATACTTGGCGGCAACGGCCTCGATCGCGGCCCGGATCACCTCCAGCAAGCGACCCCTGAGTTCCGTGAAGGTGTCCTGCCATTCGCTCGGAGTGCGCCAGTTCTCGCTGACCCACAGCCTGGCGAAGGACGGGTATTCGGCCATGAAGTCCATGGCCTGGCCGATCATCTCGTCCATTGCGGCGAGGGGATCGGCTGAGCCGTCCCGCACACTCAGGAGCCGGGCCAGAAGGATGTCGACGCCGTGGCGCAGCAGCTGCGCAATCAGATCCGACTTGCTGCCGAAGTTGTAATACACCGTTCCCTTGGATACCCCGGCTGCCGCCGCTATCTCATCCACGGTGACACCTGCCGCCCCGCGTTCGCCGATCAGCTCCATTGAGGCCTCGAACAGCTTCTGCCTGGTGGCATTGGTGCGTCCCGGGCGGAGCTTCTTTTCGCCGCTTTCCGGCATACTCATACGGCGATCTCCGGTTTCAGGGACTTGAGGGTCCAGAACTTGTGCTTGTGGACGGCCAGCGTTGAGAGCGCAGCCCCCAGCACAGTGTAGCCAACCAGCCCCGCCACAGTTGGCAGGATCATGGACAGGTCAGCGCCGTAAATCAGGTGCCGCATTCCGGTTACCACGTAACCCATGGGCAGGAGCTCATGGACCGCGTGCAGCGGCGGGGGAGTGGTCTGCCAAGGGAACGTGCCGCCCGAGGAAACGAGCTGCAGGACCAGGAGAATGAGGACCACCAGCTTGCCCGGCGATCCCAACAGGGCCACGACCCCTTGGATGATGGCGCTGAATGCCATGGCGGCCGCGAGCATAAACAGCCACATCAGGACCGGGTGGACGGGATTGAGCCCCAGTGATACGTCCACCACCAGCGTGAGCAGGCTTGCCTGCACAACCGACACGGCCAGGAACGGAAGCCAGCCGCCGACGGCGATTTTCCATGAGGGCGCGTTCGACGCGAGGGCGCGCTGGGTGATGGGCCGCATGGCCTGGACGAGCATGAAAATACCGATCCAGAGGGCCAACGTCAGGAAGAACGGGGCCAGGCCGGCTCCGTAGGAACTGGCCTTCGCCTGGGAGACGTTGCTGACTGCGACCGGATCGGCGATCACCTTTGAGATGCTGCTCTTCTGCGCACTGTTCGGGTTGGGGATCTGGCCGGCACCCTTGGACAGCTCACGTGCCAGTGTGCCCGCGCCGTCTGCGGCGTTTGCAGCGCCCTGCTCTAGTTGCGCCGCACCCTCGTCGAGCTTGCGGGCACCTTCGGAGAGCCGGGCGGCTCCGTCCAGAGCGTTCTGCTGGCCCGCCGCCAGGGTGGAGGCGCCAGCGTAGAGCTTGTCAGCGCCTCCGGACGCCTGGGAGACGGCGTCCGTCAGGGCCGGAGTGGCCGCAGCCAGCTTGCCGGCCCCGGCGCTCACGGCAGCGGAGCCGTCCGCGAGCAGCTGTAGCTGGGCCGCGTCTGTCTGGATCCTGGCTTTTGCGTCCGCCACGGGACTGGACACGGCGGCGGCATCGAAATCCGCCAGGATGCTGTCGGCCTGCGCCTGCGTGATGATCCCCGCGGACATCAGGCGGCTGTTGGACTGGATCACCCGGTCCCTCAGCCCTTGGTCCGCGGCGTTGAGCTGCCCCACAACGTCCTGGACCTTGGTGTTCAACGCCGCGTTTCCGGCAGCCACTTGGGCGGCCCCATCGGCGAGCCTGCGGGAATCGGCCGGCAGGCTGGCCGTCTTATCCTTGAGTTGGGTGAGTCCGCCGCTCAGTCCTGCCGCGCCCGCACTCAGCTGGTTGGCGCCGTCGCGCAGTTTTAGCTGCCCGGCGTAGAGTCCGGCGGCACCGGTGCTGAGCTGCGATGTCCCCTGGTGAAGCGTGACCGTGCCCTCGTGGAGCCGGTTCACGCCGTCCGCCAACTGCCCTGCTCCGTCTGCGGCCTTGCCGATCTGCGCGTGGATGGTGCTGAAGCCGGTGAGCAACTGGTTTGCTGTTTCCTCGCCCACTTCCTTGGCAACACTGGCGTGGACGGCCGCGGTGAGCTTATCCACGATGGTGCTCAGGAGCGCGTTGTTGGCGTCATTGGTGGTGACGTTCAGCATGGCCTGATTGGCTGCGTCGAAACTGCCCGGCGACACCAGATTCGCGGAAAAGTCCTGAGGGATCTTGAGCGCGAACGCATATTTTCCGCTGCTGACCCCCTGATCCGCCTGCTCTGCCGAGGAAACCGCCTGCCAGTTGAACACGTGGCCCTCCACGAGGGCGTCCGCCACTTTTTGGCCGGCATGCAGTTGCGAGCCGTTGCTGGCGGCGGCGCCGGTGTCTTCCACCACCAGTGCGGCGTCTATCTGGTCCAGGTTGCCGTAAGGATCCCAGTTGGCGTACAGGTACACGGCGCCGTAGAGCAGGGGCACCATCGTCAAGGCAAGGATGGTCAGCTTGGGCAGCAGGCCGCCGGTCATGCGCTTGAGTTCGGAGCGGGCCAGTCGCAGCACAGTCACTTTGCGTCCTCTGTTTCGAGAATCCGGGATTCTTGCGGGGCGGAGAGATGGACCGAATTGCCGATCATCGCGGCTGGACCGGTCCAGTCCTCGGGGAACGCGGAAACGGTGACGACGACGGCGAGCGGCCGGCCGTCGTCGTACGCCAACCGCTCAAGCCGGGGGAGCCAGTCCGTGGGGTCCGCGCTGTGGCGGTCGGGGGAGTCGACCACGAGGAGGTCCGTCTCCGGGTTGGCGAGCGCCAGTGCAGTGAGGAGTTCGGTGCGACGGCCCGGCTTGAGCTGCTCGGTCCACAGTCCGGCTATGTCCTCGAAGCGGTTGACCTTAAGCCAGGGCTTGCTGAGGAGGGCGCCCCGGTAGCGGCGCGGGATGAGGGCCAGGTCCTCGGTGACCAGGTCCCGGACGCTCAAATGCTGTTCGGGTTCGTTGACTCCGGGGGAATCCATCAGGGCGCTGGCGCGGCGCACAGCCCTGGCGCCGCCCCTGCCGTCCCACCGCAGCTCGCCGGAGCTTGGCTTCATCCGTCCGCTGAGGGTGAGCGCAAGCGCTGTCCGCTGGTCCTGGGCCGTGCCGCACACCAGCAGGAGTTCCCCGCGCGCGGCGTGAAGCGACGTGGACGGGAGCAGGTCGTCGCGCCGGCCTTTCACATGGAGTTGTTGAACCGAGAGCATGGAAGCCTTTCGCAGAAAGTTGTCTGCACTAAGGCTAACTGAACTGACCGGTCAGTTCAAATAAGTTCCACGGGAGCGAGACGCTTCAGAGGCCGTATGCCTCCAGCAACCGCAGCCACACCTCGCTGATCGTGGGATAGGAGGGCACCGCGTGCCACAGCCGGTCAAGTGGCACTTCGCCCACCACCCCGATGGTGGCGGCGTGAAGGAGTTCGGCTACGTCCGGACCAGCGAAGGTGGCTCCGAGCAGCACGTTCCTGTCCTCATCGATAACCAGTTGGGCCCAGCCCTCGTATTTCTCCGAGTGCAGCGCGGAGCCGGAAACATTGATGGGAAGCTCCACCGAGCCGACGTTATAGCCGTCCTTACGGGCCTGCTCCACGGAACGGCCCACGCTGGCAAGCTCCGGGTCCGTAAATACCACGTTCGGGACGGCGTGATCGTTTGCCGTCTGTGCATAACGGCTCCATGGAGGCGGAGTTCCGTGCAGCTCCCCCTTGGCCCGCGCCGCGATGGCATCTCCGGTTGCCCGTGCCGCGTATTTGCCCTGGTGCGTCAGCATCACCTTTCCGGCCGCATCACCCACGGCGTAGAGCCATTCCGTGCCCTCCGCGTTGCCCGCGGCGTCCGTGACGAGCCCCGTGGTGTCCGTGCGCAGTTTCAGTCCCTTCCCGTTTGAGATCAGGCCCACGCTCTCCAGGCCCAGCCCCTCCAGCGCGGGGTGCCGCCCGGTCGTCACCAGGAGCCTTTGGGCAGTAACGGCATGGCCGCCGGCGAGGACGAGCTTGAAGGACCCATCGGCGTTCCGGCTGACTCGCTCCGTTCCGGTATTGAGCCGAAGGTCCACGCCGTCGGCGCGAAGGCCGGCGGCCACCAGTGCGGATGCCTCGCCCGGATAGTTGCTCAGCAACCTCCCCCGGGCCACCACCGTCACTGCAGACCCGAGGCGCGCGAAGGCCTGTGCCAACTCGGTTCCTGCCACGCCCCCACCCATGACGGCAAGGCTCTCCGGAACTGTCCGGGCGGACGTGGCCTCCCGGGTGGTCCAGAACCCGAGTCCCGAGAGCCCCTCAACCGGTGGCGTGGTGGGCGTGGATCCGCTTGCCAGGACCACGGCCTGCCTCGCTGCCAGCAGGTAGGTGACGCCGTCCCTCCCTGCCACTTCCACCTTGCGCTGGCCGGTGAGATGGGCCCGGCCGCGGATCAGCTCAATGCCCGTGTCCCGTACCCACTTGACCTGGCTGTCGTCCTGCCAGTTGGACGTGAAGTAATCCCGGCGTTTGAGCACCGCCGCCGCATCGAGAGTGCGGGTCACCGCGTTTGCCGCCCCCGGCACGGTCTGCGCGCCGTGGAGCGCGGTGCCAGGGCGCAGAAGTGCCTTCGAGGGCATGCACGCCCAGTAGGAACATTCGCCTCCCACCAGCTCGGCCTCGATCAGCACGGCGGTCAGGCCGCCCTGGACCACGCGGTCCGCGACGTTTTCGCCCACCGCCCCCGCGCCGATCACAATGACATCAAATTCGCGTTCAACTTGCGCCGTCATGGCAACAGCCTACGCCCGCGGGTATCTGAAGGTGGGACGTCCAATATTGTAGGGTGTGAATCACTCGGCCCGTGTGGGGCAGCAACGGTTAGGGGAACCATGCCAAATCCAAGTGTCGCTCCACAGGCGCGGTTCAGTGCGCAAACCAGGCTCCGGGCTCTGCAGTCCGACATCATGGAGCTGATCCTGGAGCGGGACCTTGAGGCAGGGGACCCGTTGCCCACCGAGAATGAGCTCTCTGCCGCCGTGGGCGTGGGACGCAACACCCTGCGTGAATCGCTCAAGGTGCTGCAGGCCCTGGGAGTCATCGAAATCCGCCACGGCTTTGGCATGTTTGTTGCCTCCAACAACTTCGACGCGCTGACGGACGGCCTCACGTTCCGGGGCCGGCTCTCGCTTCGCCATCACGGGCAGGAGGCGCTCCAGCTCGTCGAGGTGCGGCAGGCCTTGGAATCCGGACTGATCGGGGGCGCTATGGACGCCATGACGTCGCGGCAGCTGGCCGCCATCGAGGAATCGGTGATACGCATGGAGGAATCGGCGTTGGCTGGCGAAGCCTTCGTGGAGCTGGACGCCGAGTTCCACCGCAGGCTGTTCGAACCCCTTGGCAATGAGCTGCTGATCAGCCTTCTGGACGTGTTCTGGAAGGTGTATCGGCAGATTCATCTGGAGACCGGCGCCTGGGATGATGATCTGCTCGAGACGGCGGCGCTGCACCGCACCATCTATGCCGCCGTTGCTGAGGGGGACAAGGTGCTGGCCGCCGAGCGGATCAGCCGGCACTTTGACCACGTCCGCGGCCGGATCCTGGCCACTGTCACGGATTAGCCGTGGACTAGCTGGGAATCGTAACGCGGGGTAACGCGGTTCGTCATGCGGCGCCTGGCGGTTCGTCATTCGTGTCGCGCGGCGTAACGCAAGCGCTGTTGGACCGGTGATTAAACGAAAGTGGTTAAACGAAAGATCCGCACCGGCAAGCCGGTGCGGATCTTTCACTCTGTGCGCCCAAAGGGATTCGAACCCCTGACCTTCTGTTCCGTAGACAGACGCTCTATCCAGCTGAGCTATGGGCGCATTCTTGGCTCTTCGGGAACTTCTCGCTCCCCGAACCTCGAATTACTTTACGCGAGGAGGCGCGCAGTTACAAATCGAGGCGCCTGTAATCTGCGCGACTAGACCGGTCTACGTGACCTTCGTCACAGAAATCGGGAATGTCAACCATGCAGTTCCTTGAATTTCCGGGGTTTTTGCTTTTTGCGGCGCCCGACATCCCATCTCCGGGCCAGAATACGCATCGTCGTTGAGCCCTAGCATTTAGGACACACCACTGAACCCGAGGAAGGGAACCGCAATGGGCGATCTCGCACGACTGCCGCTGCTTGAGAAAGCACCCACCACACATGCCGGTCTGCTGGCATGGGTCGAAGAGGTTGCAGAACTTACCCAGCCGGACCGGATCCACTGGGTTGACGGTACCGAAGCGGAATACACCAGGCTCACTGATGAACTCGTTGCCGCGGGCACGCTGACCCGGCTCAACCCGGAGCTGTTCCCCAACTCCTTCGCAGCGTTTTCGGATCCCGCCGACGTGGCCCGGGTAGAGGAGCAGACCTACATCTGCTCCGAGAACGAGCGTGACGCAGGCTTCACCAACAACTGGATGGCGCCGGCCGAGATGAAGCAGAAGCTTCGCGGTCTGTTCGCCGGTTCCATGCGCGGCCGCACCATGTACGTGATCCCGTTCGTTATGGGCCACCTGGATGCCGAGGATCCCAAGTTTGGCGTGGAAATCACCGACAGCGCCTACGTTGTGGCCTCCATGCGGATCATGGCCAACATCGGCACTGAGGTGTTGAACAGGATCACGGAGACCAACGCCTTCTTCGTGCCCGCACTGCACTCCCTGGGCGCTCCGCTGGCCCCGGGCCAGCAGGACGTTGCCTGGCCGTGCAACCCCGACAAGTGGATCGTGCACTTCCCGGAGGAGCGCTCCATCTGGTCCTTCGGCTCCGGTTACGGCGGCAATGCACTGCTGGGCAAGAAATGCTACGCGCTACGCATTGCATCCGTGATGGCCCGTGACGAAGGCTGGCTGGCAGAGCACATGCTCATCCTCAAGCTGACCTCGCCCGAGAAGAAGTCCTACTACATGTCCGCGGCCTTCCCGTCGGCCTGCGGCAAGACCAACCTCGCCCTGCTCGACCCCACCATCGAAGGCTGGGAAGTCGAAACCCTCGGTGACGACATCACCTGGATGCGGATCGGCAAGGAAGGCGAGCTGCGCGCCACCAACCCGGAAGCCGGCCTGTTCGGCGTCGCTCCGGGAACCGGTTGGGGCACCAACCCCAACGCCATGCGCGCCATCGCCAAGGGTCACAGCATCTTCACCAACGTCGCCCTCACGGACGACGGCGGGGTGTGGTGGGAGGGCATGACCGAGGAGGTCCCCGCCCACCTGACCGACTGGCAGGGCAACTCTTGGACCCCGGACTCGGACCAGCCCGCCGCCCACCCGAACTCCCGCTTCTGCACGCCCATCTCCCAGATCGACATGCTGGCCGAGGAGTACTACAGCCCCGACGGCGTGGAGCTCTCTGCCATCCTCTTCGGCGGCCGCCGCAAGACCACGGTGCCCCTCGTGACCCAGGCCCGCGACTGGACCAATGGCATCTTCATGGGCTCGACGCTCTCCTCGGAGACCACCGCCGCTGCCGCCGGTCAGGTGGGCGTGCTCCGCCGCGATCCGATGGCCATGCTGCCGTTCATCGGCTACGACGCGGGTGATTACCTGAAGCACTGGATCAGCGTCTCGTCCAAGGCGAACCCCGAGCGACTGCCCAAGATCTTCCTGGTCAACTGGTTCCGCCGCACGGCCGACGGCGGATTCGCCTGGCCCGGTTTCGGCGACAACGCCCGTGTCCTCAAATGGGCCATCGAGCGCATCGAAGGCAAGGCTTCCGCTGTGGAGACCCCGATCGGTTTTGTGCCGACCGGCGACTCGCTTGATCTCACCGGCCTGGACCTGACCCACGCCCACGTCGAAGACGCCGTCCGCGTCGACCCCGACGAGTGGGCCGCTGAACTGGCATCCATCGAAGAGTGGTACGCCAAGTTCGGGGACTCCCTGCCCGAGGCGCTGAAGTCGGAGCTGGCAGCCCTGAAGGCCCGCCTGGCGGCCCAGCAGTAACACCTCCCGACCAGCAGACGGCGGCCCCGCACCTTGCGAAAGGTGCGGGGCCGCCGTCGTCGTCAGACAAGCGCGAACGGACACTTAAGCCCCGCCGTCGTCGTCAGACAAGCGCGAACGGACACTTAAGCCCCGGGGCTTAAGTGTCCGTTCGCGCTGCTGCGGAGTCGAGGGTGGGCCCGCCGTGCGCAGTCCGCCGTCGGCAGGGGATCAGCTGGCCAGCCAGATGTCCGGGCCGAAGACCTCGTAGTGGATCTTTGTGGCCGGGATTCCCGCGTTGATGGCCTCATTGCGGATGTGCTTCATGAACGGCAGCGGGCCGCACAGGTACAGCGACGCGTCGGCGGGCAGGTCCACCTCACGCAAGGACATGAATCCCGCATTCGTGCCTGGCTGCGGCTGTTCCAGCCACAGCTGGAGGTCGGCACCGTCCAGCCGTTCGACGTCGTCCGTCATCTGTCCGCGCAGTGCCCAGCTGTCCAGGTCGCTTTCCGCGTGCAGGACCAGCACCTGGCGGTCGGAACCGGAGTCCGCGAGGGAGCGCAGGATCGATGCGGTGGGTGTGCAGCCGATGCCGGCCGAGGCCAGAACCACCGGGCCGTCGCCTTCCTTGAGCGTGATTTCGCCGTAGGGGTTGGAGATCTCGATGATGTCGCCCACCTGCACGTTGTTGTGCAGCACGGGGGAGACCTCGCCGCCGTCGTCCCGCTTGGTGGTGAAGCTGCGGCTGGTGCCGGCGTCGCCGGAGAGCGAGTACTGGCGGACTTGGCGCAGGCCGTCCGGAAGGGTGACCTTGACGCTGACGTACTGGCCCGGCAGGGCGGGGGTGATGGGGGTCTCATCGGCCGGTTCCAGTGTGAAGGTCATGGAGCCGGTGCCGGCGGGGGTCTTGGCGGCGACCTTCCACGGGGTCCACATCTTGCCGTTGGCCTGGGCGGCGTAGAGGCCCTTCTCCAGCTTGATCAGCGCATCCGCCATGAGCCAGTAGACCTCGGTCCAGGCCTCGGCGATCTCCGGGGTGATGACCTCGGCCAGGTCCTCGGCGATGGCGGCGAACAGGTGCTCGTAGACCACCTGGTATTGGGGTTCGCTGATGCCGAGGGAGGCGTGGCGGTGCGCGATCCGGGAAAGCACGGTCTCGGGCAGGGTGCCGGGATTGTTGACCAGGTGTGTGGCGAAGGCTGCAATGCTTCCGGCCAGGGCCTGCTGCTGATTGCCGTTGCGCTGGTTCGAGCGGCTGAACAGTCCGTCCAGCAGTTCGGGGTGAGCGGCGAAGAGCCGGGCGTAGAACTTGGGGGTGATGTCGCCGATCCGGGAACCGACCAGCGGGAGGGTGGCCTCGATGACGGGGCGGGATTTGTCCGAGAGCATGCTAACTCCTGAGGTAGGGGACCGGTGCCTTCGTCCGGACCACGATCAATACCTGTATTTGAAATACGAGTATTTATGCCTCAGTTCTACATGACGTAGAAAATCGATGCAAATCCGGCCTTCCCGCGGCGGTAACCTTCGGGATCAGAGCCCGGGGCGCAGGCCGATCACACTGAAGACCGGATCCATCTGCCGGGAATTGGGAAGGGTGGAGATCACGATGTCATCCAGTTCGCGGTAGAAGGCCTCGCGGGCCTGAGACAGCGCATACCGGAGCCGGCACTCGTTGATGAGCGGGCAATTTCCGTTGGGGGACTGGCAGTCGGCGGGGTCAACCCTGGTGTTGAGCTGCCGCAGGAGCTGGCCCACGGTGGCCCGCCGGCCGGCCTCATTCAGCCGGGATCCGCCGTTCCTGCCACGTTCGACATCGATCACGCCCAGCTCACGCAGCCTGGCCATCGCCTTGCTCACGTGGTTGTAGGGCGTGCCGACCGCGTTGGCGATGCTCTGGGTCGTCAGGAGGAGGCCGTCGGGAGCAGCGGCCAGCACCATCATGGCGCGCAGGCTGACATCCGCGAAGGCGTTGATTTTCATGTCACCAGCTTACGGCCGGTCTAGTCCACCCAGATGGCAGGCTCATTGGTATCAGCGGCAAGCTGCCCAAACTCCCATTCATGGGTCGCTGCATTCGGTTGATAGGGGAGGACCGCGGCGAATACGGAGCCGTCGCGGTGTTCGGCAGCCACATGGATTGCGTCGGTGTCCTCCTCCAGCAGAGTGATGTCACAAACGACGGCGGCGGCTCGGAAGTCATCCCGGTTCTGGCGGAGCAGTTCCGTAAGATCCCGGATCATCGTGTCGGCGTCAAAGTCGCCGTCAGAGCCGCGTTCGGCGTCGGCCGGAGTGACGGCAACCAGCCGGACTTCGCCATCGTTTTCCACCACCAGGGCGAAGGGCAGGAAACCGCCGTTGCGGCCCAGCTGCTCCTGCGCCGCGCCGACGCCGGTGCCGAGCAGGTTCTCCAGATCGGTGGCCGTGGCCTCGGATACAGAATCGCGCCACGAGGACGACCCGGAGCCGGCCGCTGCCGCGTCGGCTGCGGCCGGCTCCGATTGGGGCATTTCAGTCATGGCTGCAGCCTAGCCCCGGACCAGTGCGAGAACCCGGTCGCGGATGCGTTCCATGGTGGCCGCGTCCGTGGCCTCTGCGTTTAGCCGGAGGAACGGCTCGGTGTTGGAGGGGCGCAGGTTGAACCAGTAGCTGCCGTCCGTTGCAATGAAGGTGCTGCCGTCGAGGTAGTCCACTTCGACGTCCTCGGTGTGGAAGTCATGGCGGACGCGTTCAACGGCTGCGGCCTTGTCCTCAATTTCCGAGTTGATTTCGCCGGAGGACACGTAGGGTTCGTATTCGCGGCCGAGTTCGGAAAGGGGGCCGTCCTGCTCGCCAAGGGCTGCCAGGACATGCATTGCCGCCAGCATGCCGGTGTCCGCGTTCCAGAAGTCCCGGAAGTAAAAGTGGGCTGAGTGCTCGCCGCCGAAGATGGCACCCTCGGCAGCCATAACGGCCTTGATGAAGGAGTGGCCCACGCGGGTGCGGACCGCCCTGCCGCCATGGCGTTCCACCAGTTCCGGGACGGCCCGGGACGTCAGGAGGTTGTGGATGACGGTGGGGTTCGTCTCGCCGAGGCCCTGGGCGCGCGCGATCTCGCGCCGGGCCACCATCCCGGTGATGGCGGACGGGGAGACGGGATCGCCCTTCTCATCGATGACGAAGCAGCGGTCGGCGTCGCCGTCGAACGCCAGCCCGATGTCCGCCCCGTGCTCGACGACGGCGGCCTGCAGGTCGCGCAGGTTCTCCGGCTCCAGCGGGTTGGCGGGGTGGTTCGGGAACGACCCGTCGAGCTCGAAGTAGAGCTCAACGATCTCGAGGGGAAGCTTGGGCAGCAGGGCATCGCCCAGCACCGCGGGGGTGGTGAGACCGGCCATGCCGTTGCCGGCGTCGACAACCACCTTGAGCGGGCGTGAGCCGCGGAGGTCCACCAGCTTGCGAAGGTACTCGGCATAGTCCTTCAGGACATCGTGGACGCCGATGAGCCCGCGCGTGGCAGCGGCGGGGATGGAGCCGGCGTTCAGGTATTCCTCCGCGCGGGCCTGGATTTCCTTGAGGCCGGACTCCGAAGAGATCGGCTCGGCGCCGGCCTTGGCCATCTTGATGCCGTTGTATTCCGCCGGGTTGTGGCTTGCCGTGAACGTGGCACCGGCAGCGTTGAGCGCGCCGCAGGCGTAGTAGAGCTCATCTGTAGAGATCAGGTCAAGCAGCTGAACGTTGGCCCCGCGAGTGGCCGCTCCATTGGCAAATGCCTTGCTGAATTCGGGGGAGGACGGGCGCATGTCGCCGCCGACCAGGACCGTCTGCCCTTCAAGGCCAAGGACGTCGACGAAAGCTGCGCCGACTGCCTCGACGATTTCGGCGGTTATGCTTTCCCCCACAATCCCGCGGACGTCGTACGCCTTGAACGATGCCGAAAGGTCAAAATTCTTTGTCTGGTCGCTAGTCACGCGTCCCATCTTACGGGGAAGCCCCACGGGCCTGTGGAGGAGCAGTCATCGGACTCGGTCAGGCGTGCCGTGCCGCCGGATGACGCGGCCCGGCACCTGCCCGCGTTACAGCAGTCCACCCGCCCGTCCACAGCGGAGGCTCCGGAGCTTCCTGGGTGTCGGAGGTGGCTGGGATACTGAAGCAATGGCCAATAACCAGAATGCTGCAATCCTCACCGCACCCATCGAACCCGCATCCATCGAGCCCGCACCTGTGCCCGGCGCCGGGAACGCCGGAACAAGCGGTGGCGCGTCCGTTGGATCCGACACCCGCGGCCAGGCCCTTGAGGTGCTGCGCGAGCTGGTGGGCCACCCGGACGCCAGCTTCCATGATGGCCAGTTTGAAGCCATCGAGGCACTGGTCGACGGCGGACGCCGCGCCCTGGTGGTGCAGCGCACCGGCTGGGGAAAATCTGCTGTCTACTTTGTGGCCTCCCTGCTGCTGCGGCGCCGCGGCGCCGGTCCCACGCTGATTGTTTCGCCGCTGCTGGCACTGATGCGAGACCAGGTGGCGGCCGCAGCCCGGGCAGGAGTCCGTGCCGTCGCCATCAACTCGGCCAACCAGCTCGAATGGGATACCGTCCGGGAACAGTTGGCGGCGGACGAGGTCGATGTTCTGCTCGTGTCTCCGGAACGCCTCACCAATCCGGCCTTCCGGGAAACCCAATTGCCTGAACTCATTCGCCGGACCGGGCTCCTGGTCATTGACGAGGCCCACTGCATCTCCGACTGGGGACATGATTTCCGGCCGGATTACCGGCGTATCGCGGACCTCATCAACCAGCTCCCCGACAGCGTTCCGGTGCTCGCCACCACGGCCACGGCCAACTCCCGGGTGGTTCACGATATCGAGGAACAGCTGGGTGACGGAGTGCTGACCATCCGCGGCGCCCTTGGCCGGGAGTCGCTGCGGCTCGGGGTGCTGAACCTCCCGGACTCGCGGGACCGGCTCGGCTGGCTCCTGACGCATCTGTCAGACCTGCCGGGGAGCGGCATAATCTATACGCTCACCGTGTCGGCCGCTGAAGACACGGCGCGGCTGCTCGCCGAAGCCGGGCATGAGGTCCTCGCCTATACGGGCCGGACCGACCCGGCGGACCGGGAACGGGCGGAGCAATTACTCAAGGACAACCAGGTCAAAGCGCTGGTGGCCACATCGGCCCTGGGCATGGGATTCGATAAGCCCGATCTCGGCTTCGTGGTCCACCTCGGGGCCCCGTCCTCGCCCGTGGCCTATTACCAACAGGTGGGCCGGGCCGGGCGCGGCGCGGCGAACGCCGACGTACTGCTCCTGCCTGGTTCTGAGGACCGCGATATCTGGCAATACTTCGCCACCGCCTCGATGCCCTCCGAAGAGAAGGCCGCCGGCGTCCTGACGGCGTTGGCCGAGGCAGGCTCGGCGGTCTCCACCGTGGCACTTGAGGCGCGTGTTGATCTTCGCAGAACTCCGCTGGAACTGCTGCTGAAGGTGCTTTCAGTTGACGGAGCCGTGGAACGGGTCGGCGGAGGATGGCGCTCCACCGGGCGTCCGTGGACCTACGATGCGGAGCGCTACACACGGATCGCCGAGGCCCGGGTGGACGAGCAGGATTCCATGGTTGTCTACCAGGACACCGCCGGTTGCAGGATGGAGTACATCACCTCCGTCCTCGACGACGAAACAGCGCACGCCTGTGGAAGGTGCGACAACTGCGCCGGCCGGTGGTTCCCGGTAGATGTCTCCGCCACTGCGACGCAGGCTGCCGGGCAGACGCTGAGCCGCGCAGGCGTGGCCCTGGAAGCGCGGCTGCAGTGGCCCAGCGGCATGGACCGGCTGGGCGTGACCGTCAAGGGGAAGATCAAGCCGGATGAGAGCCTGGGGGAAGGCCGCGTTCTGGCCAGGCTCACCGATCTCGGTTGGGGTGGCGCCCTGCGGGAAATCTTTGCCGCCGGTGCGGCTGACCGCGAGGTGGACCCGGCGATGCTGCAGGCCTGTGTCCAGGTTCTCCGGGACTGGGGTGCAGGCAACGGCCGTACCCCTGGTTGGAGCGGCGCGGGCCGCCCGGCAGCGATCATCAGCATCCCGTCGCGCAGCAAGCCCGCCCTGGTGGATTCCCTGGCCCGGGGCATCTCGGACATCGGCCGCATTCCCTACCTGGGGCAGTTGCAGTTGGAGCATGGCGGCCCCACTGGAGGGCGCGGGGGCAACAGCGCCTACCGGCTGGCAGGGGTCTGGGACCGGCTGGTGGTAGGCCCGGAACTGGAAGCCGCCATGGCCGGTGTCCAGGGTCAGAGCGTCATGCTGGTGGACGATCTCACCGACAGTCGCTGGACGCTCACCGTGGCAGGTCGGGCTCTGCGGCGGGCCGGGGCCGGCGCCGTCCTCCCTTTGGTGCTGGGGCAAGCAGGCTAGTACGGCCAGGCGCCGGGTGTTGCGTAAGGGCCCGACTTATTCTGGCACCCGGTCCAGGGGGCCTATAGGATCGCCCAGAACGGCGCCGTCTGGGCGGCGCCACCCGTCGAACGCCACCCAATTCACAGTCACAGGCCAGGAGCCATGAGCGAAACATCCAACAACCTAGCGGGAACGGCGGGGTTGCAGCAGTGGCAACCCAGGCTGGCGCTGCTGGTCGCGGCCACCTTTTTCATGGAATTCCTGGACGGCACGGTCCTTACCACCGCGATCCCCAGCATTGCCGCCGATTTTTCAGTGGCTCCTGCCGACGTCAACATCACCATGACCGCATATCTTATGACCGTCGCCATGGGCATTCCGGTCAGTGGATGGCTGGCCGAACGCCTGGGCGCCAGGCGGGTGTTCTGCAGCGCGGTGGCCATTTTCACCATGGCCTCGCTTCTATGCGCCCTGAGCCAGGACCTGACATTGCTGACTGTCAGCCGTGTCCTGCAAGGAGCGGGCGGCGCGATGATGGTGCCCGTCGGAACCCTCGTGGTGCTCCGCAGGACCCCCAAGGAAGACCTGCTGAGGGCAACCGCCTACCTCGTGTGGCCCGGCCTTCTGGCACCCGTGCTTGCCCCACTGGTGGGCGGGGCGCTGACCACGTTCCTGTCGTGGCACTGGATCTTCCTGATCAACGTCCCGCTGGGCGTTGCCGCGTTCATCGCCGCCCTGCGTCTGGTGCCGAAAGGTGCCGGCGACCAAGGGCGCCGCCTCGACTGGGTAGGGCTGATCCTGACCACCGCCGGGGTGGGCGCGCTGGTGGTGGGCCTGGAACTGGCGAGCGGCCACTCAGCCGCGCCCCTGGCCGCGGCTGCCTTCGCCGGAGGGGTGGCCGCAATCGGCGGGGCAGTGCTGTGGCTGCGCCGAACCAGCAATCCGCTTTTTCAGCTAAACGTTTTTTCCACCCGCACCTTCCGGGCCACCTCTACGGGTGGCTTCATCTACCGGCTAACCATCAGCGCCGTACCCTTCCTGCTGCCGCTGATGTTCCAAGGCGGCTTCGGCTGGGATCCGCTGCATGCGGGGGTCATGGTGGCCGCCGTGTTCGTGGGTAACATCGGGATCAAGCCCGCCACCACACCCCTCATCCGCAGATTCGGGTTCAAACCGGTACTCGTTTTTGCGTCGCTCGCCTCGGCCGCCACATTCGGCATGTGCGCATTGCTCGATCAGGCTACGCCCGAGCCGCTGATCTTCGGGCTCCTGATCTGCAGCGGGGCTTTCCGCTCCATCGGGTTTTCCGCTTATGCATCGATCCAGTACGCGGATGTCGTCCCGGGGCAGTTGCCCTCAGCGAACGCTATTTCAGCCACGTTGGTGCAGCTGGCGGCCGGAGCCGGGATCGCTGTCGGCGCACTGCTCCTGCGGACATTCTCGGCCAGCGGACTCTTTGGCGCCGGCCCCACCGCGCCCTACCGGGGAGCGTTCGTGGCGATTGCGGTCCTGATGCTGCTCAGCACCGCGGACAGCCTCACGTTGCACCGGCAGGCTGGCGCCGAGGTCAGCCGGGCCCGGCCGGCTTCCAGTGAGTCAGCAACCAGCTAAGCGGTGGCCAGCAGGACCCGCGGCGGCACAAACAAGAACCGGCAGATGCCGGAGCGGTTCGGATACGCAAAAGGCCCCGGTTCGAGAACCGGGGCCAAACGCGGAGACGGGGGGATTTGAACCCCCGGTGGAGTTGTGCCCCACACTTCATTAGCAGTGAAGCCCATTCGGCCGCTCTGGCACGTCTCCAATTGCTATTCCTAGCCCACCAAGGATACGCAGAAGCGGGCATGCAGTGCAAAACGGTGTGAAACGCGGCCAACCGGGGCCACCCGCGAGTTACAGCTCGGCCCCTCCGGCCAGGGAGCGCCAGAGGAAATGCTGGCTCCGGGACTGCAGGGCCGCTGCCTGCCGATTGTCGGAGGCTCCGGCATGACCGCCTTCGAGCGCCTCGTGAAACCACACATTGGGAATCCCCATGGCCTGCATGCGTGCGGCCATCTTGCGCGCCTGCACGGGGCCAACCCGGTCATCCGACGTCGCCGTCCAGATGAACGTTTCCGGGTAGTCCACGCCGTCGTGGAGCAGGTGGTAGGGCGAGAAGGTCCGGATGAATTCCCAATCCCCGGGGACATCGGGATCGCCGTATTCCCCAATCCATGAGTGTCCGGCTGACAGCTTGGTGTAGCGGCGCATGTCCAGCAGGGGCACGCCGCAGGATACGGCGCCGAACAGTTCCGGGTACGTGGTCAGCATGTTGCCCACGAGCAGCCCGCCATTGGATCCGCCCACGCAGCCGAGCCGCTGCCTGGACGTCACGCCGCGGGAAATGAGGTCCCTGGCCACGGCGGCGAAGTCCTCGTAGGCGCGGTGGCGCTTCTCCCGCAGCGCGGCCCGGTGCCACGATGGGCCGTACTCGCCGCCGCCGCGGATGTTGGCCACCACGAACACGCCACCGCGCGTGTGTGCCGGCCCGCCGGCCAACGCCGGAGACTCCTCGGTGCGGCGTTCCAGCCAGGCCCGCCCGATTGTGCCGCTGTAGGCGGGCGTGCGGGAAACCTCAAAACCCCCGTAACCGGACAACTGGGTGGGGTTCTGTCCGTCCAGCACCAGGTCCTTGGAAGCGACCTGAAAGTACGGGACCCGGGTGCCGTCGTCGGAAACGGCAAAATGCTGCTGCACTTCGTAGGCCGAGTCATTGAAGTACGACGGCGACGAGCGGATCACCTCGTGCGTGCTTTCGACGCCCGTTCCGGGCGAAGCGCGCCGCAGGGTGCCCCGGGTGAGGGTGCTGGGGGTGGTGAAACCGGTGGCTACCAGCCAAAAGTCATCGCCGGCAGCATCGGCCGCGTCCACAACCCCGTCGGCGGCCGTATCCTTATCGTCAGTAGTGTCCTCAGTAGCGATGTCGTCCTCGTCATCGACGGCATAGGCGGTGACGTCGTGCAGGGGCGGGCAGGCGTCCAGCAGGGTGGAGGCCCAGGCGGCATCCGTGCCGGGCGTCTCCGGATCGAGCACGCGGATCTCCGAGGACACGTCCCGGAGCAGGTTAAGGAGGAGGAAATTCCGCGTCCAGCTCCACGACTGAAGCGAGGTGTGGGCGTCCGGGCTGAACAAGATGGCGAACTCGCGCGAGCCGCCCATGTAGTCCTCGAACTTCGCCGCCAGCAACGATCCCGCGGCGTACGTGCTGCCGCCCACCGTCCACTCGCCCTGCGGCCTGAACAGGAGCCATTCGCGGTGCACGCTCAGGTTGACGTCGGTGGGGACATCAATGGTGGCCCAGCTGCCGTCCCGCAGCACGGAAGTGCTCTTGTTGAAGAAGCTGATCCAGTCCATGGCAAACGTTCGCTCGAAGCCTGGTGTGGAGTCATGGGCCACCATGGCCATCATGTGGTCTTCCGGGATTTCGAAAATCCGCTCCGCCTCGGCCAGGGACAAGCCGCGGGGGAGTTTCACGGCTGTGCGGGCATACGAGGACGCCGTCCGCGGCAGCTCGCCGGCCGTGGTTGACACCAGCAACGTGTCCGCATCCAGCCACGAGGTGTTGCCTTTCGCCGTCGGAAGATCAAAGCCTCCAGCCGCCGGGTCCACAAAAGAACGGGCTGCGACGTCGAACTCGCGGTACCGGTTGGCGTCGCCTCCGTCCGGGGAGAGGGCCACGAGCGCACGGCGGTAGGGCTCGCCCGCTGGCGGCCGGAGGAAGTTCGCGCCGTGGAACACCCATTCCTCGCCCTCGGCCGCGGCCAGCGCGTCCACATCGAGCAGCACGTCCCACTCGGGGGATCCGCTCCGGTAACTGTCCCAGGACGTCCGCCGCCACAGGCCCTTAGGGTTCTCCCGGTCCCGCCAGAAGTTGTAATACCAGTCCCCGTGCTTACTAACCATGGCGATCTTGTCGGTGGAGTCCAGCACCTCGAGGATTTGTCCCTCCAGCCGGGCATAGTCGGCGTCTTCGAGCAGGTCCTCGGTGCGGGCGTTCTGTTCGCGGACCCAGGCCAGCTGCTCCTCGCCGTGAATTTCCTCAAGCCAGATGTTTTCGTCGGTCGGTTCGGGCGCGGTCCCGTCCCGGGATTCGTCGCCGGACGCGGTGGGGTGGTGATCAGCTGCTGTGGTGGTCATGACTCATCCAAACAACATCTTCGCGCGGCTAGCAAGTCACATGCGGATACTCTGGAGGACGTGGGCACAACGCAAAGCATCCGGACGGCACTTATAGGGGCCGGACCCCGCGGCACCAGTGTCCTGGAACGCCTGCTGGCTCACTGGTCGCGCCTAAAGACGCAGGGCGGCTCGGCCTCGGGTTTCCACCCTTCGGCCACGCTCCACATCCACGTCATCGATCCTTACCCGCCTGGCCCGGGCCATGTATGGCAGCCCGGACAATCACGGCTATACCTGATGAACACGCAGTCGTTCTACCCGACCGTGATCCCCGAAGACCCGGAGCTGGTACCGCCGGTGGCCGGCCGCACCTTCGACCACTGGCGCACGCGGCAGCAGGAACAGCCCCTCGCCGGTCTGACCGCCGATGAGCGGGCGGAACTGGCCGCCCTCGGGTCACGCGATTTTCCCAGCCGCGCCCTTTACGGCCGCTACCTCAGCTCCACGCTCCAGGACTTGCTCGCGGCCAGCCCTGATGGCGTAACCGTGGACTTCCACCGCACCACCGCCACCGCTGCCCGCAGGGCAGGGAAGGGGGCGGCGGGGGAGGGGACGTTCGACGTCGACCTCGCGGACGGCGGCAGGCTCACCGTCGATTCCGTGGTCCTGGCGCTCGGTCACCTTGAGTCGAGGCTCAACGCCGAACAGCGGGAACTGCAGTCCGGCGCCGGGCGCCTCAAGCTCCTCTACCTGCCTCCGGCAGCCCCGGCCGACGTCGACTGGTCGGCGGTGCCGGCCGGGCAACCGGTTCTGGTGCGCGGAATGGGACTGAACTTCTTTGACGTCATGGGTCAGCTCACCGAAGGCCGCGGCGGCAAGTTCGTGGAAGCGGGCACCGGCGGCCGCGATGCAGCTGCCGCCGTCGCTGCCCTTCCGCCCGGGGGAAGCGCCCGCACGGCCGCCGGACGCAAGTCCGAACTAGAATACGTGCCCTCCGGCGACGAGCCGCTGATTATCGCGGCATCACGGCGGGGCACCCCGTACCGTGCCAAGGCCAACCTGTCCGGCTACTACGCCTCGGCCATCACCCTGCGGTACTTGACCGAGTCCGCCGTCGAACGTTTTGCTGCCACGGGGATCGTGCCGGGTTTCGACCACGACCTGTGGCCGCTGCTGCACCGGGATACCCTCTGGGCGTACTACTCCACCCTCGCCGGAACTGAGCCAGGCTCGGTCACCGACTCGGACGGCTTCCTGGCGTCGCTCCAGGACGCGCTGCATCCGCACGCCCACAGTGCCGCCAACTGGGAAGATGAGGCCAGGACGCTGATCGCCGCGCACGTCCGGCCGGACTGTCGCCTGGACCTGCTCGGCCTGGCCGCCCCTTTGGCCGGATGCTCCTTTGCCTCACGTGAGGACCTCGATGCCGCCGTCGTCGATTACCTTTTGGATGACGCCAGGCGATCCGCGCTGGGCGAATCCGATCCCGTAAAGATGGCCATCGGAGCACTGCACCACGGCAGGGCTGTGCTGAAGTCGGTGGTGGCCGATGGCGGCATCACCGATGAATCATGGGTGGCCGGGCTCCGCGGCTGGTTCGAATCGTTCGTCGAAGGGCTGGCCAGCGGGCCGCCGGCGCTGCGGGCTGAGCAGCTTGCCGCTTTGGCTCGTGCCGGCGTGGTCAGTTTTGTGGGGCCCGACCCGAAGTTTTGGCTTGACCGTAAGACTGGCCTGTTCAGCGCCGCATCGCCGTGGGTCCGAGGGGAAGCCGTCCAGGCCCGGAGCATGATCGAGGCGCTGGCCCCGGCCAACCGGGTGGGCGTCAACGTGTCCCCGTTGCTGGAACAGCTTCTGGCGGATGGACTGGTCAGGGCGCGGCTGATGATGACCGCGGAGGGCGTCCCCGTGGAAACAACGGGGCTCGATGTGCGGCCGCACCCTTACCGTCCGGTGGGCGCCAACGGATCCGTGACCGAGGGGATGTATGTCCTGGGGCTGCAGCTGTCAGCCGCCCAGTGGGGCACGGCGATTGCCGCCGAAGCGCGCCAACAGAGCGGCCCGGTGTATCGCAGTGGCCAGCGGACCCTCCGGGACGCCGACGAGATCGCCCGCGGCATCCTGGGCCTATAGGCGGCCGCACCAGCAGTGAGCATGCCCCTTGGCAGGGCGTGCGGGTGCGCATGTCTCCCCTTCGGCTGCACGCACCCACGAGTGGACATGCCCCGCGTTCGGGCTGAGCATTGGGCATATTGGGTAGATGTCCACTGCTGCAGTGTGGGGGAGGACATGTCCAGTCACTTGCCCGGCCACGAGGACCCCTGAAAAATGGACATGCCCTACCTTGGAGCCGTGCGGTGGACACTTGATGTGTATGTCCATTGGTGCCAGCCAGGGGAGGGCATGTCCGGTGGTGCCGGCCAGCGGAGGGCATGTCCGGTGGTGGTGGGCTGGGAAATGCGGACTAGGTAAGCAGCCCTTAGGCCTCTTCTGCCGCGTTGCCCTGGTTCGCGCCAGGTGCCTGGATCACCTTGAAGACTGCTCCCGTGGGGTCCGCCATGGTGGCCACGCGGCCAAACGGGCTGTCTTCGGCAGGGTGGACCACTGTGGCGCCCAGCTTGACGGCTTTGTCGACCACGGCGTCGGTGTTCTCGGCACCGAAGTAGATCACCCAGTTGGAGGGGACCTCCGCCGGCAGGAATGCGGAGGCATCCAGGATGCCGGCTTTGGCATCGTGTCCGGCGCCCAGGGTGGTGTACTTGAATTCCGGCGTGTCGCTCATGACGGTCGTCTCCCAGCCGAAGACCTCCCGGTAGAACGTCACCGCGGCGCCGTAGTTCTTGGCGTGCAGTTCGTGCCACACCGGTGCGCCCGGCTCGGCCACAATTTCGTAGCCCCTGTGCTCCCGCGGCTGCCAGATCCCCACCGCGGCGCCGGTCGCATCCGCGATGTAGGCCATGTGACCTTGTTCGGGAACGTCCATCGGTTCCATGTACACCTGGCCGCCGTGCTCCGCGGCGGCGGCGATGGTTGCCGCGGCGTCATCGGAGCGAAGATACGTGGACCACATGTCAGGCGTCGCTGCCTGAGCCTGTTGCTTCTGCATAATCCCCGCCACCGATTTGCCGTTCTTGGAGGCCGTGATATATCCGCCATATTTTTCCTGGTCGCCGGTTTCGAACGTCCAGCCGAAAAGATCCCCATAGAAGGTCTTGGCCTTTTCCGGGTCCGAGGTCATCAAATCGATCCAGCAGGGCGCGCCGGGGGCGATGTGGGGAGTGGGCATGGTTGGCTCCTGGGTCTGGGTGCCGCCCCCATGATGGTGACTCCGGGCCGGCTGGTCCTGTGGGTAATAAAGACAAGGCCGACCCTATGCCCGGGCGCTGACAGTTTTCAATGGGCCCACGGTCGCGGGGTTCTGACGCCGGCGCCCGCACCAATGCCACTACCGCTGATCCAGTCCGTGTTCAACTCCTGGCGCCGCGCAACGCCGGGAACCACTGCACGAAGCAGGGGGGAGGGGGTTCTTGAGAAGGGCAGGGGGCGGTTCCGTACTAGGCTTCACCTTGTGATCTCGAGCTCTGTCCCGGACCAGGGCACCGGCAGTCGGCGCGTTGGGCTTGCCGGCGTTGCGGGCATGATGGGGGCTGTTCTTTTCGTGACCCTCTTCATCGCCCAGACGTGGTTGCACCCCGGCTATTCCTGGACCGGCATGTTCGTCAGCGAATTGTCACTTGGCTCCCACGGCTGGATCCAGATCCTCAACTTCATGCTGACCGGAGCCTTGATGCTGGTGTTCGGTCGCGGACTCCGTCTCCACTTCCATGCCGGCGCGGCTTCCCGGACCGGACCGCTCCTTGTGCAGTGCATGGGGGTAAGCCTGATGGTATCCGGACCGTTTACCACCGATCCGTCGTCGATGTTCGACCAGACGAGTTTGCACGGTGTGGTGCATGGCATCTTCGGGGCACTCTTCTTCACGTTCGCCCCCCTAAGCTGCTTCGTCTTCTACCGGCGCTTCCGCACTGACCGGCTCTGGCGGCCTCTGGCTGGCTGGACGTTGGCCGCGGGTGTGGTCCTTAGCCTCGGGATCGGCCTGCTCAAGTTCAGCCAGCAGCCCGCGAGCGGGCTGTTCGAGTGGAAAGGCCTGGTGCAGCGCGTCCTCCTGGTCACGTTCATGGCCTGGATCTTCGTCTTCGCGGGCCGCCTGCGCCATGTCTATCGAAGTCGGGAACTGGGCGCGCAAACGCGATTGTAGAGCCGCGCGGTGAATATCGCCATGAACATTGGGGGCGGAGTCCCATATGTGTGCTCCGTGCTCGCCGCACCACCCCGGAGGTTCGCTGGAGAGCACCCTCACCGCAACGCAGCACACACTGGCCGCGGACTCGTCGTTGACGCAGTACCCGAAGTACCCGCGGCGTGATGGGGCCGGAGGGTCGGGCCAGTGGGACGATCGGCCACACCTGAAGACGGGCGAAACGAGTGAGGCCGGCCAAACCAACTTTTTCATTGGTTCAACCGGCCTCAAAGCCGCGCAAATTCCGCGTTCTCGCGGAAGGTAAGAGATTCGAACTCTTGGTACGGGGTTACCGCACACTGGTTTTCAAGACCAGCTCCTTCGGCCGCTCGGACAACCTTCCTTACCGAGTAGTGTTTCATAGGCAGTTGGCTGCGACAAAAACCGGCCCGTGTTTGCGGACGGCATGCGCTGCTGCACACTATTTTTTTGAGGCAGTAATCAGTGAGGAAACGGGAGTTCGCGATGAAGGCCGTCTACGTTAACAAGGCCGGCGGGCCGGAGGCACTGGAAATCCGTGAGGTCCCGGCTCCGGTTCCCGGTCCCGGGGAGGTACTGATCGACGTGGTCGCCGCCGGCCTCAACCGGGCGGACGTCCAGCAGCGGAGGGGCTTCTACCCGCCGCCACCCGGAGCCTCGGACATTCTGGGCCTGGAGGTGTCCGGCCGGATCGCGGGATTCGGTCCCGGGGTCTCCAAACCTTTTACGGTGGGCGACAAGGTTGTGGCGCTGCTGGCGGGGGGAGGGTACGCCCAACAGGTGGCCGTGCCGGCGGAACAGGTGTTGCGGATTCCCGACGGCGTGGACGTGGTGACCGCGGCCTCCTTGCCCGAAGTGGCAGCCACTGTCTATTCGAACCTCATCATGACAGCCCAACTGCAACCGGGCGAAACGGTGCTGATCCATGGTGCCACCGGGGGAATCGGCACCATGGCCATTCAGCTGGCCAAGGCGTTCGGAGCAACGGTTGCCGCCACCGCGGGAACGGATGAAAAGGTAGGCACCGCCAAAGCCTTCCTCGGGGCGGACATCGCCATCAACTACACGGCAGAGGACTTCCCGGAAAGCCTGCGCGCCCAAAACGGCGGCCACGGCGCTGACGTGATCCTCGACGTCGTGGGCGCCAAGTACCTGCAGCAGAACATGGACGCGCTCGCCGACTACGGGCGCCTCATCGTGATCGGGCTGCAGGGCGGGACCAAGGCGGAACTGGACCTGGGGCTGTTGCTCCGCAAGCGGGCCGCAATCATCGGCACGGCGCTGCGCCCCAGGCCGGTGGCAGAGAAGGGCGTGATCATGAACGCCGTGCGGGAGGCCGTGTGGCCGCTGGTGACAGACGGGCGTATCCGGCCCTTGGTCGCAAAGTCCTTTCCGCTGGACCAGGTGCAGGCGGCCCACGAGTACTTCGACTCGGGCGACCATGTGGGCAAGGTCCTGCTGGTGATGTAACTCGGGATGCCGATGAGGCCGAGGACACGATGGATACCGAGTATTGCCGATTCCAGCAAATCACGCTACTGTAATTCCATACGCGGTATGCACGCGTCTTGGGGGCGCGTGTATGCCGTCGTCTGACGACACCAGGGGGCAAGATGTCCATTCGCCATAGTCTCCTCGCCCTGCTCCATGACCAGCCGCGCTATGGCTACCAGCTCAGGGTGGAGTTCGAAGACCGCACCGGCTCTGCGTGGCCGCTGAACATCGGGCAGGTATACACCACCCTCGACAGGCTCGAACGTGACGGGCTGATCAGGAATAACGGCGGTGACGGCGAAGGCCACGTGGTTTACAGCATCACCGAAGCCGGCCGCGCTGAGGTTCAGCGGTGGTTCGAGGTTCCCGTGGCGCGCACCAATCCTCCCAGGAATGAACTCGCAATCAAGCTCGCCCTGGCTGTCACCCTGCCGGGCGTGGATGTTGGTGCCATTATCCAAGCCCAGCGGGCGGCGTCCATGAGAGCCCTTCAGGATTACACCAAGTCCAGGCGTGACGCCTCCTCCAACCCGCGTAGGGCAGACACCGCATGGCTGCTGGTGCTCGACTCGCTGATCTTCCAGACCGAGGCTGAGGTCCGCTGGCTGGATCTTTGCGAAGCGCGGATGGCGCAGTTGGCGAACACCGGCCCTTAGCCGCCCCCGCCGCCATTCGGCGCTGGTCTCCGACCGCTCGCCGAGGCGCCCGCGCTCCGAGTCCCAAACCCATGTCCCTGCGCACCCTCGATTGGTAGGGTGCCATGGGGTGGTTCACAATCAGTTGGGGTTCTCGAGGAGGAGACATGGGCAAAATGCCGGATGGAACAGCAGGCGCCGGAATAAGGGAAGAAGGGTCCGAAACGGATCCCGCCCTTCCACCCACTGCGGTGGACGAAACCGTACGGGAGGCCGAGGAGCGCAAGTGGACCCCGGCGAGGATCGCCCTCTGGGCTGCCATCGCAGTCCTGGGCGGCGTCGCGTGGTTCATGATCGCCCTCGTGCGGGGGGAGACCGTCAATGCCATCTGGTTCGTTTTCGCCTCCGTCTGCACCTACCTGATCGGCTACCGCTTCTACTCCAAGGTCATTGAACGGTATCTCCTCAAGCCCGATGACCGGCGGGCTACCCCTGCGGAGTACAAGGCCGACGGCAAGGACTACGTCCGCACGGACCGCAACGTCCTCTTCGGCCACCACTTTGCCGCCATCGCCGGGGCTGGTCCGCTCGTGGGACCGGTCATCGCGGCCCAGATGGGTTACCTTCCCGGCACTATCTGGATCATCATCGGCGTCGTCCTTGCCGGAGCTGTCCAGGATTATCTGGTGATGTTCTTCTCCATGCGCCGCGGCGGCCGCTCATTGGGTCAAATGGCGCGCGAGGAACTCGGCGTCATTGGCGGAACGGCAGCGCTGGTGGCAACCCTCCTGATCATGGTAATCATCGTTGCCATCCTGGCCCTCGTGGTGGTGAACGCCCTGGGCGAAAGCCCCTGGGGCGTGTTCTCCGTGGGTATGACCATCCCAATCGCGCTGTTTATGGGTGTCTACCTGCGTTTCCTCCGGCCTGGCAAGGTTATGGAAGTCTCCGTCATCGGATTTGTGCTGCTGATGGCGGCAATCATCGGCGGCGGGGCTGTGGCCGGTACCGAGTGGGGCGCGGCGTTCTTCCACCTGGACAAGGTCACCATCGCGTGGGGCCTGATCATCTACGGCTTCATCGCCGCGATACTGCCCGTCTGGCTGCTGCTGGCCCCGCGTGACTACCTCTCCACGTTTATGAAGATCGGCGTGATTGTCATGCTGGCACTTGCCATCATCGTGGTCCGTCCCGAAATCACGGTCCCGGCATTCAGTGAGTTCGCCGGCAAGGACAACGGCCCGGTCTTCTCGGGCGCGCTCTTCCCGTTCCTGTTCGTCACCATCGCGTGCGGCGCCCTCTCGGGGTTCCATGCACTGATTTCTTCCGGCACCACCCCCAAGCTCATTGAGAAGGAACGCCAAACCCGCTTCATCGGGTACGGGGGCATGCTCATGGAGTCCTTCGTGGCGATCATGGCGCTGGTGGCCGCAATCTCCATCGACCGCGGCATCTACTTCGCCATGAACGCCCCTGTTGCCCTCACCGGCGGAACTGTCGAAACGGCCGCCCAATGGGTCAACGGCCTGGGCCTGGCCAACGTGAACATCACCCCCGGGGACCTGGCACAGACAGCCAAGGACGTGGGGGAGCAGAGCATTATCTCCCGCTCAGGCGGCGCACCCACCCTGGCGGTGGGCCTGGCACACATCATGCAGCAGTTCATCGGCGGCACGGCCATGATGGCGTTCTGGTACCACTTCGCCATCATGTTCGAGGCACTGTTCATCCTGACCGCGGTCGACGCCGGAACGCGCGTCGCGCGCTTTATGCTGCAGGATTCCATCGGCAACTTCGTGCCGAAATTCAAGGAGGCCTCTTGGCGGCCTGGCGCATGGATCTGCACGGCGGTGATGGTGGCCGCCTGGGGCGCGGTGCTGCTGATGGGCGTAACCGATCCGCTGGGTGGCATCAACACCTTGTTCCCGCTGTTCGGCATCGCCAACCAGCTGCTGGCGGCGATCGCCCTGGCCGTCTGCATGGCCATTGCGGCCAAGCGGGCATCCTTCAAATACCTCTGGATTGTTGCGTTGCCGCTGGTGTTCGCCGCCGTGGTCACCATCACGGCCAGCTTCCAGAAGATCTTCTCCGCCACCCCCGCCGTGGGGTATTTCGCCAACAATGCCGCGTTCTCCAAGGCCCTCGCCGATGGCAAGACCTCCTTCGGCACCGCCAAGACCGTTGCGGCAATGGAGGCCGTGGTCCGAAACACCATGATTCAAGGATGGCTGTCGGTGATCTTCGTGGTCCTCAGCATCATCGTGATCATCACTGCGGTGGTGGCCACGGTGAAGGCCTTCCGAAACGCGTCACGGGGTATTCCGAACCTGGACAACGAGGATCCGCGCCGGGAGTCCCGTGTGTTCGCTCCGGCCGGACTGCTTCCCACCCAGGCTGAACGCCAACTGCTGGCCGAGTGGAACAAGCTTCCGGCTGACAAGCGCTTCGAGAAGGCCGGTCACCATTAATGCGGTGCGGCTCTTGAACGCCGTGCTGTTGGGAATCCGCCGGTTTGCCCGTCACGTGAACCTGTACCTCAGCGGCGTCATGGGGGCTGATGCCTACCGGAAGTACGTGGAGCACCACCGGGACTCCGGCCATCAGGGCGAGCACATGACCGAGCGGGAGTTCTGGCGCGACCGGACAGACCGGCAGGACAGCAACCCGCAGGGCCGGTGCTGCTGACTCGACCGCATCGCCGAGGGCGCCATGGGACGTTTCACACGTTCGGTGGCGCCTTCGGTTTTGTGGCGGCCTCGTCCAGCAATCCGCCGTACCCCCGTTCGGCGTCAAGGGCCTTAATGGACTGGCGCCGCGGCGGCTGGCACGTGAGAGTATGAACCCATGAGCGATCCCAACGACACTCAGCCCGCAGGCGAGACCCCGATGGAGGGCACTACGCTCCGCCCCGACACACCCTTCGCGACACCCGAGGCCAGCAAGGCCACCGAAGCTGGCGCGCGGCCAAAGGGCGGGCAGCTCCAAGACCTCGTGGACGAGCCGGCCAAGGTGATGCGGATCGGCACCATGATCAAGCAGTTGCTGGACGAAGTGAAGACCGCCCCCTTGGATGACGCGGCGCGCGGGCGTCTGGCTGCCATCCACGATCGTTCCATCAAGGAACTCGAGGACGGCCTGGCGCCCGAACTGGTGGCGGAGCTGGAGAGGCTCAGCCTTCCGTTCCCGGACAACACCACGCCTTCGGACGCGGAACTACGCATCGCCCAGGCCCAGCTGGTTGGATGGCTTGAAGGTCTCTTCCACGGGATACAGACCGCTATTGCGGCCCAACACGCGGCGCGGGACCACGCGGTGGCCCAGCTGCAGCTGCGCCAGCTTCCGCCCGGGACGGTGATCGCTCCCGGCGTCGTAATCGGGGAGAACGGCGAGCCCCAGCGGGCCCATGCACCCAGGCGCGGCGGTGAATCCGAGGGGGCCGACGTGGCGGACCACGGTCCAGGCCAGTACCTCTAGGGATAAGTGGCATTTTTTGCAGCAGCCCGGCAAGGGCGAAAAGACGACGCTGAACTCGGAAGAGGCCTGTGGCGCCGGGCGCACGACCGCTTCCACCGCGGACTGGACCGCTTCCATCAGGTGCTGGAGGGCGTGGAGGACGAGCAGCTCTATGCAGAGCTCGTGGACATCGCCAACGAGCTCGCCGGGCTGTCCGCCAGGGTCCGGAGCGTCTGCGTGGAGGCCCAGCGGCGTTCGCCCAGCGACGGCCTCGACATCCCCGGGGCGCTGGCGGGCGTCCACCGCTCCTTGTCCAAGGCCGGGAACTCTCTCGCGACAACGGCCGAAGCTGCAGCGATGTTGCGCCTCGCCGTCGGACCCGTGCCGGTGGGCGCTGCCTCCGTGCGCCGCCGCGCCGAGTCGGTCTTTGAGCAGGTGGCCGACGCCGAAAGGCGCCTCGCTGAGCCGCCCCGGGAATAGCGGCCGTCCCGTCCCGCCGCCCCGATGGCCTCGTGCAGCGTGGTTGGCGCACGGGCGCTATTCCCGGTTACGCGCCTAGCTTAGCCCTGCCATTGCAGTAGCGGGCAGGCGGGCTTCTTGGCAGGATGAAGCAATGACTTTTTCTCCGGAACTGACTTTCAATGACGGCAACACCATCCCCCAGCTCGGCTACGGGGTGTGGCAGGTTGAAGACGATGTAGCCGAAAAAGTAGTGGTCCAGGCGTTCGAAGCGGGGTTCCGCCACATCGACACCGCAAAGATCTATGGCAACGAGGCAGGCGTGGGCCGTGCGATCCAGCGCTCCGGCCTCACCGCCGATGAAATTTTCATTACCACCAAGTTGTGGAACGCCGACCAGGGCTACGAGTCCACGCTTGAGGCCTTCGAGGCGTCGATGGAACGCCTGGGGATCGAGACCTTGGACCTCTACCTGATTCACTGGCAGCAGCCCAAGCAGGACAAATATGTGGACACGTGGAAAGCGCTGATCGAGCTGCAGAAGCGTGGCCGGGTCAGGTCCATTGGTGTCTCCAACTTCACCACGGAAGGCCTGCAGCGGATTATCGACGAGACCGGCGTTGTTCCGGCCATCAACCAGGTGGAACTGCACCCGTTCTTTAACCAGGCCGAGCTGCGGGCGTTCAATGCGTCCAAGGGCATCCTGACCCAGGCCTGGTCCCCGCTGGGCCAGGGTGGCGAGCTCCTTGAGCACGCCACCATCGCCGACATCGCAGCCAAGCACAACGCCAGCCCCGCCCAGGTTGTCATCGCCTGGCACCTGGCTCTTGGCAACGTGGTGATTCCGAAGTCCGTGACGGAATCCCGTATTCGCGAGAACTACGCCGCGCTGGAGGTCACGCTGGACGGTTCGGACATCGAGGCCATCGACGGACTGGACCGCACTGCCGAAGGCGCCGGCCGCATCGGACCGGACCCGGCCGTTTCCGACTTCGCGTAGGCGGCGCATGGGTTCTGCCCGCCGCGGCAAAGCCTTGACAGTTGCTTGACAGTTGAGGGCCCTGCACTCGCCGAGTGCGGGGCCCTCCTTCTGCCCGCGTCCTCTCAGGCGGCCAGCCGGCCCTGCCGGACGGTGACGGCATCGACGAGGGCCCATCCGTCTTCGTCCAGGACCATCCGGCTGGCGAAGCGCTGAGCCTCAGCTTCGGTTTCGAACGCCTCGGTTCTAATGCGGCCGCCGTCGGAGTCGATGTATGTGACGTGAAACTCCACGTCACCGGAGTCCGCGCTGAAGGTATTGCGTCCCTGCGGATCCACCGGATTGCTGTTCGGGTTCTTCTCCATGAATCCAGTGTCCAACCGGGCCCTGACAATTAAGGATTCTCAGTCCGGCGTGTTGCGAAGACGCAGCAGCCGTTCCCTGGCCAGCACTTCGGCGCGGCGGCCCTTCTCGGCGGCACGGGATGCGAGCTGCATGTTGGCGGCCGCCGCCTCACGCCGCTTTCGGGCCCGCTCCAGCTCTTCGCCCACACGTTTCAGCCGGTCCCGGAGCCTGCGGTCTTCATTCTCCAAGGCCGTCATCGCGGACGAAGCTTCCTGGTATTCCTCTTCGTACTCCGCCACTGCGGCAGCGGCTGAACCCGCCGCCGCCTCGGCCGCGGCCACCCGCTCCACAGCTCGCTGGACGGCCGACGGCGTGGGGGCTGCCCGCTTTGTTCCTACGGCCTTCAGCCGGGGCTGGTCCGTCCGGTGCCCGGATTCCGGTTCGGGCGGCCCGGGTTCTGATTCGGGCTGCGCGGGTGCCGTCCCTGACTTCGCGGATGTACCACCAAGCTGCCCGGGTAGCGGCTGGTGGCCGGGGGGTCTGACGGCCTTCGCCGCCGAGGACACCCCGCCCAGCGCGGAGGGAACGGCCACAGCACCGGCAAGGTCCACCACATCCACACCGTCGGCCGACAACGAACGGAGCAGTTGCCCGCTCCGCACTGCGGCCGCGGCCCCTTCGTCCACTGTGGCGGCCCGCAGGGTCTGCTCAACCTCAGCCGCTAACGTGGCACTGATTCGGCGGCCCTGTTGCTCCGCGACGGCACGCACGGTGTCCATCACCGCGGCCAACAGCCGCCGCCGCTCCTGTCCGAGGACCCGCAAAGCCGCGGCATCCAGGCTGGCCTGCGCGCTGCGCATCTCGTGCCCGAGTTCAGTGAGCTGCCTTATGGCGTCCGGACGGTGTACGGCGAGCATGTTCACGGCCCAGGCAGCGGTTGAGGGCTTGGGGAGTCCGCGGATTTCGTCGGCAAACCCGCGGCCCGCCCCGGAAGCCGCGGACTTGGCCGCGGCCGTCCGGGACTTTACGAAGTCCTCCAGCGGCGCCGCATATAGACGCGCGGCAATGTCACCCAGGAGCTGCTTGTCCATGCGAGCATCATAGATTCCCCACCCAGTCCGCCACCAAGAGGGCGCACCAAGAAAGGCCCCGGCCCGGCCACAACCCCGGGTATTCACCGGTTGTGCTGATACTTTGGCGATGACGGGAAATATCGGCCCTGCACCCGCCTTCCGGGGCTGGCGGCCGAAGAGACCTTTTGGGATGCGGTCCGTTTACTGAAGGAAATGCTTAATGTTCGAAATTGCCGGGCTGCCCGCCCACATACTTCTCGTCCACGGCGTGGTTGTCCTGGCGCCCTTGGCTGGCCTTGGCGCCATCCTTTACGCCGCATGGGCGAGGGCACGGCAGTATCTGGCGTGGCCGCTGGGGGTGCTGTCGTTGGGGCTGGTTCCCTTGTCCCTCCTGACCGCCCAGGCCGGCGAACAACTGGAAAAAATCCGACCCGCCTCGGCGCTGGTCCACGAACACGCCGAACAAGGTGATGTGCTCAAATACGTTGCCGTGATCTTCTTCCTGGTGGTGGCGGCGATGCTGGTCATCACCTATGAGCCCGTCGGACGCCGGATCCGCTTTCTGGGCGGCCTGCGGGAGCATCGCGCCATTCACCTCATGGTGCTCGTTGCCGGCGTAGTCGTAGGCCTGTTGTTCCTCTACCAGAGCATCGTTACCGGCCACTCCGGGGCCGTGTCGGTATGGGCCCGCTAGGCAGCTGAGTTCTGCCACCGCGGCGTCCTGGGTCCTTATCCCCTTGCGGCGGCCGAGCCCGTGCCGGAGTCTGAGGTCATGCGGGTGAGGGCGGTATGACGGACAACCGTCACGGGGTTGCGCCCCTTCGGACCGGTGTGTGGCATTCGCGCCCGGCTGCCGACGCACTGGGGGCCTGGGCAGTTGATCCGCAAACGGGGTTGTCTGCGGAGGAAGCGGGCCGCCGGCTTGCGCGCGGTGGACCCAACGAACTCCGGACCGTGCCCGCGGTCCCGGTGTGGCGGAGGATTCTCTCCCAGTTCCGGGACCCGCTGATTTATCTCCTGGTGGCCGCTATCGCCATCTCCGTCGGCGCCTGGGTAGTCGAAGGCGCCACCGGGTTACCGGTGGACGCCGTGGTGATCGCCGCCGTCGTCCTGTTCAACGCAGCTCTTGGCTTTATCCAGGAAAACAAGGCCGAACGCGCCGTCGAGGCCCTGAGATCCATGACGGCGGCAAACTCCACCGTGCTGCGCAATGGCATTCTCACGACCGTCCCCTCAGCCGAACTGGTGTGCGGTGACATCCTGGTCCTGGCGGAGGGCGATTCCGTGGGCGCCGATGCTCGTCTGATCACGGCCAGCGCCCTGGCGGTTTCCGAGGCGTCCCTGACCGGAGAGAGCCAACCGGTGTACAAGAACCAGAGGACCCTGGGCCAGGACGTGCCGCTCGCCGACCGGCTGAACATGGTCTACAAGGGCACAACAGTCTCGCGGGGAGTGGCCCGGGCGGTAGTAACGGGCACGGCGATGGAGACCGAGGTGGGCGCCATCGCGGGACTCCTGGAGCGGACGGCGGCGGAGCCCACACCAATGCAGCGGGAGATCGCAGGTGTGAGCCGGCTGCTGGGCGCCACCGTTGTCATCATCGCAGTCGTGGTCATGGTGACCATGGTGGCTGCCTACGGGGTCTCCACCGTGGGCGATCTGGTGACGGTGCTCCTGCTGGGAGTTTCGCTCGCCGTCGCCGCTGTCCCGGAAGGCCTACCGGCGATCCTTTCGGTGGTGCTCGCCCTGGGGGTTCAGGGCATGGCCAAACGGAACGCCGTGGTGAAGCAGCTTCATGCGGTGGAGACCCTCGGCTCGGCGTCCGTGATAGCCGCGGACAAGACCGGGACGCTAACCCGGAACGAGATGACCGTGGCACGGATCATCACGGCGTCCGGGGAAGTGGAATTGACCGGCGTCGGATACCGTCCTGAAGGTCACGTCCATCAAGATGGACGTGAAATCACGGATCCGGCAGTACTGCACGAGGTGGGGCTGGTGCTCGCCGGCGGCGCGCTGGCCAGTAACGCGCAGCTGAGGGAGCACGACGGCGAGTGGGAAATTCAGGGTGATCCCACGGAGGCAGCCTTCCTCGTGGCCGCACGCAAGCTGGCGGGGGTGACCGAACGGGTGGGCGAATATGAACGGCACGGAGAAGTGCCCTTCACCTCGGAGCGAAAGCTCATGTCGGCGCTTGCACACCACCGGGAGCTGGGCACCCTGTCCCTGCTCACCAAGGGTGCCCCCGACGTCCTGCTGGAGCACTGCACCCGTCTTCAGCTGGGCGAAGGCGTTGTTCCCTTGGACCCGGACCGGAGGGCGCAGGCGCTCGCCGATATTGAGGCGCTCTCCGCCCAGGCGTTCAGGACGCTGGGGGTGGCCTACCGCCGGTTCGGGGACGAGGACCGGCACGAAACGGAGGTCCTGGACGAAGCGGATGAAAGCACCATGGTGTACATCGGGGTGGTGGGAATCATTGACCCGCCCCGGGCGGAGGCCGCCGCAGCGGTAGCTGAAGCGCAACGCGCCGGAATCAGGGTGCTCATGATTACCGGCGACCACCCGCTGAGCGCCGCGCGCATCGCCGTCGACCTGGGGATAGCGCGGGCGGGGGATAGGCCGGTCACCGGAGCCGAACTGGACTTACTGGACGACGGTGGATTGCGTACCGTGGTCAACTCAACCTCGGTATACGCCAGAGTGGCGCCGCAAAACAAGCTTCAGATCGTGGATGCCCTGCAGGCACAGGGAAACGTGGTGGCCATGACGGGCGATGGCGTCAACGACGCGCCGGCCCTGAAATCCGCGGATATCGGCATTGCCATGGGCATCACCGGGACCGAGGTGACTAAGGAGGCGGCGAAGATGATCCTTGTTGATGACAACTTCGCCACCATAGTCTCCGCAGTGCGCCAGGGGCGGGTCATCTTTGAGAACATCGAAAAATTCCTGCGCTACCTTCTTTCCTCCAATATGGGTGAGGTTTTCACGGTCTTTTTGGGCGTGGTTTTTGCTGGTGCGTTGGGCCTGCCCATGGCCGGCGGCGAAACCGTGGCTGTGCCGCTGCTGGCCACCCAGATCCTCTGGATCAATCTCGTCACGGATTCCGGGCCGGCCCTCGCCATGGGGGTGGACCCGGAGATCGACGACGTCATGGCGCGCAGGCCCCGCAAAGTGACGGATCGGATCATCGGGCGCCGGATGTGGCATGGCATCCTGTCGGTCGGTCTCGTGATGGCTTTGGCGACGCTGCTGAGCATCGATATCTTCCTCCCGGGAGGCCTCGTCGAGGACGACGGCGGCGGCTCGCTGGAATTGGCGCGAACCGCCGGATTCACCACGCTGGTTTTCGCCCAGCTGTTCAATGCCTTCAATTCCCGTTCGGAGACATCAAGCGCTTTTCACCGGCTGTTCGTGAACAGGTGGCTGTGGGGTGCCGTGGGTGTTGCGGCGCTGCTCCAGGTTGCCGTGGTGGAGCTCCCTGGGATGCAGGAGGCCTTCGGGACCACATCAATGGACGCCGCGCATTGGGGAGTGTGTGTGTTGCTGGCCTCGGCCGTGTTGTGGTTCGGGGAGCTACGGAAGTACTTTTGCCGGCGGCGGAACCTGGGGTGGTTCAGGCGTCGCGTGCCGGGCGGGGCGACTTCCGCACGGTGACCGCCAGAAGGACCAGGGCGAGGGCTTGCAGCACGGCCACCGCGGCGATCAGTAGGGGACGGGACCCGTAGAGCGCCCCGTAGAGCGCGCCCCCGGCCAAGGCCCCGCCTCCCTCGAATGCCGCGAACACCCCGTAGGCCGTTCCCTGCCGGGGTTCGGCCACCAGATCGGCAACCAGCGCCTTGACCGTGGAGTCCTGAATGCCGGTTGCGGCGCCCCAGATGAGGACGCCGGCCAGGACCGGCGCGGCCGTGGTGGAGAAGGCCAGCACCGGCACCATCGCCACAAGGAGCGGAAGGGCAAGCAGGATGGCTCCGCCCAGCCGGTCGTAGAGGTACCCGCTGGCCAACGCTCCCAGTGCTGCCGTGGCCATAGCCGCCGCGTAGATCAGCGGGACAAGCGACACCGGTGTGCCCACGTCGGCGCTTAAGTGGAAGGAGATCACCCCGAATGCCACCAGCCCGGCGCTCCACAGGAAAGCCGCCACCGCGAACAGGAGGAAGCTGGGCGGGAACCTGGCGGACCCCTTGGCTGCACGCGAAGCGTCAGCCCGGGGCGTCCCGCCGCCACGTTCAGGTTCACCCTCAGCGTCGCTTCCGGCGTCACGCCGGCCGCTGCCCGGATCCGGAACGTGCCGGCGCAACCAGAACAGCAACACCATCGCCGCTGCCCCGGGGACGGCCAGAACCGCGAAAGCGGGCCAGAGCGCGCCCGTGGCCGCGATCACCGCAGAGGCGATCAGGGGCCCGAGGAACGCGCCGGCGAGATCCAGCGACTTGTGCACGGCGAAACCGCGCCCGCGGCCTATCGGCTTGGCGACGGCGGCCAGGAGGACTGTCTTTGCCGGGCTCCGAACCGCCTTACCCACCCGATCGCCCACGATCAGCGTGGAGGCGAGGACCAGGCCGCTGGCGGCCAGGGCCGGTGCCAGCGCCAGCAGCGGAATGCAGAGCGCGGTCAGGGCATACCCGGCCAGGGTGAACGTCCAGTATTTTCCGGTGCGGTCGGCCCAGGGCCCGAACAGCACCCGCAGACCCTGGGCTGCAGCCTCGGCGCCTCCGGTGACTAGCCCAACCACGAGGGCGGAGGCGCCCAATTGGGCCAGGAGGGGACCGGCGAGGGGGCGGGCGCCGTCGGACACGGAGTCGATGGCGAGGCTGACCAGTCCGAATCCGACCACCGTGCTCCACGATGATCTACGCCTGGCCACCTCCGGAGGCTTCACCCCTCCAGCGTTCAGTAGCACTGGCAGGAATACAAGGTTTCCGTGGGCAAGAGACGCTCCACCCGAAGACGCGGCCTCACCCTGAACTGGCAGGGGACCCCTCGCAGCTGACGGGCGGAGAGAGGTTCTCAGGTCCTTTCGCCTCTGGGGGCCGCCGTCGCGCAGCGCCACACTGATGCCATGAGTAGTGTGCTGATTCCCCTGATCCAACGCAAGGTGGGCGCCAACCGGGCGCTGCATCCGGACTGTCTCTGGATCCGTCTGGTGCGCGGCGGGGCCGGGCTCGCCATGCTGGCCGCCCTGGCCCAGGAGATCTACGACGCGACGCAGCCGGGCAACTCCGTCGACGTCCCCCAACTCGTCTCCCAGTTCACGTTCCAGTCGAACCTCGTACTCGGCGTCGTGTTCCTTGTGTCCGCCGCGCGGGCGCGTGCGCGGCTGCCTCAGTGGTGGGATCACCTCTTCGGGGCCCTGGCGTTCTACCTGCTGATGACGGGCATTATCTACGTGGTGCTCGTGGCCCCGCCCGATGAGCCGTGGTGGACACTGGACATGTACTGGCCGTGGATGGTCACCCACCGCATGGCACCGCTGGTTGCGGTGCTCGACTGGCTCATCGTCACGCGCACCGTTCGTGGCCCATGGGCGCGGCCCCTGCTCTGGCTCTTCTATCCGGTCGCGTTCCTGATTTTCTCGTGGGTGCGCGGTGCTCTCGACGGCTGGTACCCCTACGACTTCCTCGATCCGAGGCTCGAAGGCGGCTGGCCGGCAGTGATTGCCACAACCGCCCAGGTGCTCGCCGCGTTCCTTGTGATGGGGGTGCTCGTGCACCTCGCCGGCAATGCACGGGTGGGCCTGGCTCGCGGACTCGGAAAGGAGCCCCATGCGTAATCGTCAGTCCCGGTGGATCCGACCCGGCGTCACGCCCGTGGCCATGCTCGCCCTGTTCCTCGCCCTCGCCGCGTGCTCTCAGCCCGCAGGCGGCACGTCGTCGTCGCGCGCGCCTTCATCCAGCACGGGCAACCCGGCCTGCGATCTCATCACCCCGGAGATTGCGGCAAAGGCCGGTTCGGGACTCGTGCCGGTGGGCCAGAACAGCCCGGCCAAGCCGCAGGGGAGCAAGGCCTACCTATGCACCTATTCGAGCAAGTCCAAAGATGCGGGTGCGACGTTCCTTTCGGTGGCCCTCACGTCTCCCGCATCGGCGGCGGACATTTCACGAGCGAAGTCGACGTCCGACTGCTCACCCGTCGCGGGGATCGGAGACTTCGCATGCCTGCAGTGGACGGGCTACTTCCGCGGTGAGGCCGGCGGCGCGTCCGCGAATGTCGTCCTGATCGCTGTCCGGGGCAACGAGACCCTTGAGATGCCCTACGTGGCCCCGCCGCCCATGGCCGGGTCCGGCGTCCCGGACGGCGACGCCATGGCCCGCGCGCTCTCGCAGGCAGCAGTGGACGCCGGCTGGGGCAACGGCACCGCGCTCGGCGTCCCCGCCGCTCCGCCAGTTGGTCCGCCGGCCACGACGAACAACGCGGTCTGCGCGCTGATCAGTCCCGATGAGGTCAGGCAGGCCTTCGGAGCGAAGACCCAACCGCAGATCCTCCCGGGCGAGGGCAGCTGCCGCTATACGTTCGGCGACTTGGGCACACCAGGCCCGGATTCCCTTGTCTTCTCGAGCGAGGTCCTCAAGGGTTCAGCGTCGGCGCTGTCCGCCCGTGGCATGCCCGGCGAGCCGCTCGACGGCGTCGGGGACAAGGCAGCCTTCATCATGAGAACCGAACCCGCGGGCCCGAAGTCCCTCCGTCCGGCCGGCGACGTGCCGGTCACGATCCTGTCCGTCATGGTGGTCAGGGGCCAGAACCTGGCGACATTCACGGCGCAGGTGCTGATCTCCCCGACGGGACCCACCACCGAGCAGACGAAGGATCAGCTCATCACCCTCGTGCGCGGCGTGTCGTTCTGACGCCGGGGAAGGTTCCTGAGCGTCGAAATCGAGCAGTGGCAAGGCATCCCCCGCCGCGCACCGTGGGCCTGCCGCTATCCCCAATGTCCGCCGTGGATGGGCCACGACCTTGCGCAGCAATGCCACCGAATCCAGTAAAAAACCCCGTATCGCCGCCAAATTGGTGACAATACGGGGTTCTTCCCGAGCTTCCTATCAGAATCGAACTGATGACCTTTTCATTACGAGTGAAACGCTCTACCGACTGAGCTAAGGAAGCACCGCACGAAACTTCCGGAAAAATCCGGGCGGTTCATGCAAGAGACAACTGTAATGGAGTCGCGGCGCCCGGGTCAAAATGAGCCGCGGATATGTGCCGGTAACACGCGTTTCAGCCCAGTACTGGGCCTGGACCCAGACAGTTCCCGCGGTCCGGCCTTACGCCGTTGGTTACTCCCGGACCATCCCCTCGCAACGCCGGACCGGGCGTTGGCGGGATGTTCACGTGGCGGTTCGCGCCGGTTCAGCTGCGCATCCCGGACGGGGTCGAAGCTGGAGGGAACCAGCGTGGCCGCGGGATAACGGCTTCGCGTCAACGAAGGGGATGGGCCATGACCGTGGGTAGCGGAACCGGCGGAACGCCGTATGAAACACCGGGGCGGACGCGGCACGAACCAGGGGTGTCACCCGGTCCCGAGACGGCGGCGGTGCCCGGGGTCCGCCTGGCGGTGCTTTCCATGGTGGGGACCACCGTGTACGACGGCGGCCTGCTGGACCGTGCCATGACGCGGACCCTCGCGGGACAGGGCGTGCCGGCCGGATCGGGACAGTCCGAGAATATGTTGCGGTACGCCAGGGATGCCGCGGGCACCTCGAAAATCTCCATGTTCAGGGAGCTTTTCGCCGATCCCGCGCGGGCCGCGGCGGCCAATCGGTTTTTTGAGGACAGCTGCGATGAACTCATAGCCGGCGGCATCGTCCGCCCTGTTCCCGGTGCCGAGGACTCCATCGGATGGCTTCGTGACGCGGGGTTCAAAATCTGCCTCGCTACAGGTTTTGGACGTCATACCCAGAACGTGGTGCTGGAAAGCCTGGGATGGATGGGGCTGGCGGATCTGAGCCTGTGCCCGGCGGACGCGGGGCGCGGGCGCCCGTATCCGGACATGATCCTCACCGCCGTGCTGGCCCTCGACGTCGACGACGTCCGTCAGGTGGCGGTGGTGGGCGACTCCAGCGCGGACATCATTTCGGGCCTTCGCGCCGGGGCCACGACGGTGGCCGGCGTCCTCACCGGCGCCCATCCGGAGGCGGTGTTGCGCGAAGCCGGTGCCACCGCCGTCGTGCCTTCCATCCGGGACCTCCCGGCGCTACTGGAACGGCGGGTACTGCCCTAGCAGACCGTGTTGTCGGCCGGTGGCTTGCCGTTCAGAAGATAACCATCCACGGCCTGGGTGACGCAGCTGTTGGAACGCCCGTAAGCGGTGTGGCCTTCACCCTTCCAGGTAAGCAGTGACGCGTTGCCCAGTTGCTTGCGCAGTGCGCCGGCCCATTCCACCGGGGTGGCGGGGTCGCCGGTTGTCCCCACCACAACAATGGGGGACTTGCCGGAGTAGTTCACCGGGGCCGGGGTGCGGACGTTTTTGTACGGCCAGTCCTTGCAGTTGGTCCCGCCATAGGCGAAGAAGTAGCCGAACGTGGGGGAGTCCAGGCGCAACTGCTGCTCCTCGGCGCGCATGCCCGCAGTGTCGGTGACCATGGGGTAGTCCAGGCAGTTGATCGCGGTAAACGCAAAGCCGCTGTTGGACGTGTACGTGCCGTTTGGATCCCGGTCGGCGCCGAAATCGGCCAGGCGCAGCATCGGCGTGGGGTCACCCTTGATGGCCGAGTCCAGTGCCTGGGTCAGCAACGGCCAGTTGTCATTGTTGTACAGCGGGAGAATGAGGCCGCTGACAAAGGTGGAACCAGTGACCAGGCGGCCGTCCTGGGCGCGCTGGGGATTCGCGTCCACAGTTTGGATGACCTCGCGGATCTGCTGGATGCCGGCGTCCACTGAGCCCTTCAGCGGGCATCCGCTGTCTTTTTGGCATTTCTCCACATAGGCGCGGATGGCTTTCTCAAAAGCCTTGGCTTGCCCGCTGGTGAGCTCCTCGTTGCTCAGGGAAGGGTCCAGGGCTCCGTCCAGGACCATCCGGCCCACGTTGTCCGGGAACAATGAGGCGTACGTGGAGCCAAGGAACGTGCCGTAAGAGTAACCAAGGTAGTTGAGCTTGGCGTCGTTGACCACGGCGCGGAGGATGTCCAGGTCCTTGGCGGCGCTGACTGTGTCGATGTGGCCGAGCACGGGACCGGTGTTCTCCGCGCACTTTGCCGCCGTGGCCTTGTTATCCGCCAGTGCCGCCTCAAGGCCGGCATCGGTGCTCAGGTTGTAGTTCTTGGCCCGGGACTCGTCGCGCTCTTTATCGGTGAGGCACTTGACCGGGGCGGAACGCTTCACGCCGCGCGGATCAAACCCCACCAGGTCATAGCTGGCCCGCACCTCTTCGGACACGTTGGTGGCGCCGGCGTCCTTGACGAAGTCATACCCGGAACCGCCGGGACCTCCCGGGTTCACCAGCAGGCTGCCCTTCTTGCTTCCCGAGGCGGGCATCTTGAGAGCCGCGATTTCGATGCTGCCGCCATCAGGTTTGCTGTAGTCCAAGGGCACCTTGACCTTGGCGCACTGGAACTTACTCTCGCATGCGGTCCAGGAAACCTTCTGGGTGTAGAACTGCTTCAGCTCGGCCGGCGCGGCAGCGGCTATGGAAGGGTCGGCACTGCCGGTGTTCCCGCTGCCCTTGGTCTCGCCGCCTCCGCCGGTGCCGAGCAGGCTGCAGCCCGTGAGAACCAGCATCAGTGCGATGGAGCCGGCTGCTGCCTTAATCGCGGTCGCCCGGGACCGTAGTGGCAGGCGTCGGGCAGGCTTCATGCTGGGCTCCTTGGGAAAACGCTGTAGGGGGAGGAAGGGATCCACTAGTTCAGGCTGGCTGCCATGGATTCGATTGCGAGCAAGGGGGCGACGTTGGTGGTGGTGATGCGTTGGCGGGCCTTGTTGATGGCGTCCATCCGGGCGAGCGTCACCTCGGGACTGGAGCGGCGGGCAAATTCTTCCAGTTCATCCCTCAGCTCAACGTTCACCAATTCAACGCCGTTTCCCATCTGGATGATCAGCACGTCGCGGTAAAACGACATCAGGTCCGTCAACGTGCGGTCCAAGGAATCGGTAATGGACCGCTTGGCCCGCCGTTTCTGGTCGTCCTCGAGTTGCTTCACCTGGCTGCGCATGGCTGGGGGCAAGGTGCCCGTCTCCGGGGCTCCGAGGGTGGCCAGGAGGGCCACCTTCTCGGCGGCATCGCGCTCATCGTTGGAGCTGTTGGCTTCCTCCGTGGCGATTTTTACCAGCTTTTCCGCCATGAGGACAGCGGCAGTGATGCCCCGCAGGCCCAAGGGGAAGCGGACGGTCTCCAACCGGCGTTCCCGGGCATCAGCGTCCCGGGCCAGCCGGCGCGCAATGCCCACGTGGCTTTGGGCGGCGCGGGCCGCACGTTCGGCGAGCTCCGGCTCCACGCCGTCGCGCTTGACCAACAGCGCCGCGACGTCCGCAGCCGGCGGGAGCCGCAAGGCGACGGGACGGCAACGCGAGCGGATGGTGACCAGGACGTCGGCGGGCGAGGGTGCGCACAGCATCCAGATGGTGCGTGGCGTGGGTTCCTCGATGGCCTTCAGCAGCACGTTGGTGGTGCGTTCGGCCATCCGGTCCGCGTCCTCCACCACAATGATGCGCCAGCGTCCGGAGGATGGCCGGTTCCCGGCGGTGGACACCAGTTCGCGGGCCTCATCGATGGTGATGGTGACTTTTTCCGTGCGCACGAAGGCGACGTCGGCGTGCGTTTCGCCAAGAATTGTCAGGCACGCGGGGCACTCGCCGCAGCCGCGCCGCCTCACGTCCTCCTGGTCGCAGTTCAGGGCGGCTGCGAAGGCCTTCGCGGCATTGGAACGGCCGGAGCCCGGGGGACCGGTAAACAGCCAGGCGTGAGTGAGACCCTCGCCATTGGCGGCCTGTTGAAGCTGCGCGACGACGGCGGGCTGGCCCTGCAGGTCGTCCCAAACCGTCACGGCGACTCTCCTTGCCCGGCAAGTTGACAGGCACCTTGCCGGGCAAGCATCAGCGCGTCCACCCGGTTCAGGATTTCCTTCGCCAGTTCCGTGACGGGCAGGTGGGCGGGCAGGACGAGGTAGTTCTCGGGCCGGTCCGCGGCCAGGTCCAGGAACGCGGCACGGATCCTCGCATGGAATTCGTCGGCCTCGGATTCGAGCCTGTCCTCTGCGGCGTCGCCGGCAGTGCGGCGGAGGCGGCCTTCCGCGGGGTCGACGTCGAGCAATACCGTCAGGTCCGGCTGGAGACCGGCGGTGGCCCAATCATTCAAATCACGCACTGCCCCCGTTCCCAGCTTCCGTCCGGCACCCTGATAGGCCACGGACGAGTCGATGTAGCGGTCGGTGAGCACAATCTCGCCGCGCTCCAGAGCAGGCCGAATGACCTGGTTTGCGTGGGCGGCGCGGGAAGCCGCGAAGATGAGGGCCTCGGTGCGTGCGTCGATGTGGCCGTGGCCGTGATCCAGCACCAGCGACCGGAGCTTCTCGCCAATGGGAGTTCCACCGGGTTCCCGGGTGCGCCGCACCAGGAGGCCCCGGGACTCCAGGACTCCAGCCAGTTCTGCCGCCTGCGTGGACTTGCCGGCGCCGTCGCCGCCTTCGAAGGCGATGAAGAGTCCGCGGTGTTGGGTAGTCACATGACCAGCCTACCGACTTAGCAGGGTCCTTACGTTCGGGACCGTAATGCCTTTTCTACGACGGCGGGCTCGGACGTACCCTTTCCCCATGAGTCTTTCCGAACATCAGGCCGCCGCGCTGTCGGCCGAAACGGTGGTTGTGGCCGCCGGCCGCCCGCCCCGCAAGCGCGACGAGCCGGTCAACCCGCCGATCGTCCTTTCCTCCACCTATTTCGGCACGGGACCGCTGGCCGACGGGGACCGTGGCTACGGCCGGTACTCCAACCCCACATGGGACCCCTTCGAAGATGCCCTCGCGCAGTTGGAGGGTGCCGACCTGCCCGCCCTCCTGTACGCGTCCGGGTTGGCCGCCGTCAGTTCCGCGCTCTCCCTGATTCCGGCCGGGGGAGTGCTGGTCATGCCCTCGCACAGTTACGCCGGGTCCCTGGTGATGGCCACCGAACTAGCGGAGAAGGGGTTGTTCGAACTCCGGACCGTGGACATCGCGGACACGGACGCCGTGCTGGAACTCATCGCCCCGTCAGCCGGGGCGCCGGCGAGCATGCTGTGGCTCGAGAGCCCCACCAACCCCATGCTCGGCATTGCCGATATCCGCGCCCTGACCGCCGCCGCCCACGACGCCGGCGCGATTGTGGTGACCGACAACACGTTTTCGACCCCTCTGGTGCAGCAGCCGCTGAGCCTGGGATCCGACGTGGTGCTGCATTCGGTGACGAAGTACCTCGCCGGGCACTCGGATGTGGTCCTCGGCGCCCTGGTGACCTCCGACGCCAAGATCCGTGCCCAACTGCTGCATCACCGGATCATCCACGGAGGCATTGCCGGTCCGTTCGAGGCGTGGCTGGCGCTGCGCGGCCTGCGGACCCTGGCACTGCGGATCGAGCGCTCGCAGGCCTCCGCCGCGGTGCTCGCCGAGCGGCTCAGCCGGCACCCGCGGATTGAAGGCATCCGCTACCCCGGGCTGGCCACGGATCCCGGGCACGAACGCGCCAAGTCCCAGATGAAGGGTTTCGGCTCGGTAATCTGCATCCAGGTGGCCCCCGCCGGGAGCCGTGGCGGCGCCGCCGCCGCGGACGCGGTGGTCCATGGGCTCCACCTGTGGCTGCCGGCCACCTCCCTTGGCGGGGTTGAGTCCCTGATAGAACGACGACGCCGCCACGCGGCTGAACCTCACAGTGTTCCGGAGAACCTGGTCCGGCTGAGCGTCGGAATTGAAAACGTCGAGGACCTTTGGGCCGATTTGGAGCAGGCACTGAAGGCTCTGGACGGCTAGGCTGGGTTCGTGGACGTAAATACGATGCTTGACTACGTCGAGGCCGGGGTCTATTTTGTCCTGGCGCTCGTGGCCCTTGGACTCGAAGGGTGGGCGTTCTTCGACTGCCTCCGTCACCGGGCCGATGCGTTTGAGGCTGTCTCCAAACGGACCAAGACCTTTTGGATGGCACTGACCGGCGGCGCCTTCGCAGTCGGCGTTCTCTCCCTCTTTGGCGGCAGCGGCGGACTGCTTGGCCCGCTGGGACTCTTTGGCCTAGCCGCCGTCACTGCGGCATCGGTGTACCTTGCAGACGTGCGCCCCGCCGTGAAGGACGCGGGCCGCGGCGGCCGCCGCAACATGGGCCCGTACGGGCCCTGGTAACACGCTTCAGCTGTCGCCCCGGTCCGGCTTCCCCGGGGCGACCGCAGCCCAGCCGACGGTAAGTTCCCCCAGCCTCCACCGTGACGGACCGTCACGGATGGGCCATCCTGCTCCGAGGAGGGACCGGCACATCCCTGTCCAACGCTGGCGGTTCCCGTAAGACGCCAGCGGCGCCGACTCCAACCAGGCCTTGTCCATTGCCTGCAGGAAGTCATGGATCCGTTCGCCAGGGACGTTCCGGTGGATGAGAACCTTGGGCAGACGCTCGGCAATGTCCGAGGGAAGAAGGAAGCCGCCGAACCGCATGGAGAAGCTCAGGCTCAGGGGGCCTTCGGCGTCGAGTGCCACCCACGTCACGCGCCTGCCGATTTCGTCGCACGTGCCGTCGATGAACAGGCCGCCCGGGGCCAGCCGGTCCTGAACCAGCCGCCAAATGGCCGCCACGTCCGCTTCCTCGTACTGGCGCAGCACGTTGAAGGCACGGACCATCACGGGACGGCCGGGCACGGGCAGTTCAAAGCCGCCCACATGGAAGCTCAGCCCTGGCCGCTCCAGCGCCTTGGCGGCAGTGACCCGTTCCGGTTCTATCTCGATGCCTGCAACGCGCACATTCGGCCGCACCACGGCAAGGCGGTCAAAGAGTTCGACGGCGGTGGCCGGGGAGGCGCCGTAGCCCAGGTCCACCACAAAAGGGTCCGCCGCCCGGCGCAGCCGCCAGGCCTGCGGACCGGTCAGCCAGCGGTCCAGGCGCCGCATCCGGTTGGGGTTGGTGGTGCCGCGGGTGACGTTTCCCACCGGCTTGCCGCTTTTTGTCCGGGCGGAATACACCCGTTCTGCTTTTTGCACCACGGGTCCAACCATATCTTTCAACTGGATGCTTCAACGGCGCATGTAACGCAAGGTAGTCCCGGTGGAGGCTCGGCTAGGATGAAAACCATGACTTACAAGCTGATTCTGCTGCGCCACGGCCACAGCGAATGGAACGCAAAGAACCTGTTCACCGGCTGGGTGGACGTTGACCTCAACGACCAGGGCCGCGAGGAAGCGGCGCGCGGCGGCGAGCTCCTGGTCGAGAACTCGATTCTCCCGGACATCCTGTACACGTCGCTGCTGAAGCGCGCCATCAACACCGCCAACATCGCTCTCGACAAGGCCGACCGCGGCTGGATTCCCGTCAAGCGCGACTGGCGCCTCAACGAACGCCACTACGGCGCCCTCCAGGGCAAGGACAAGGCACAGACCCTGGCTGAATACGGCGAAGAACAGTTCATGACCTGGCGACGTTCCTACGACACTCCGCCGCCGCCCCTGGACGACGACTCGGAATTTTCCCAGGCGCACGATCCCCGCTACGCGGATCTTGGCGATGCGCTTCCGCGCACCGAATGCCTTAAGGACGTCCTCATCCGTCTGCTGCCGTACTGGGAATCTGACATCAAGGAAGACCTCAAGGCCGGCAAGACCGTCCTGGTCACCGCCCACGGCAACTCGTTGCGCGCTCTCGTCAAGCACCTTGACGGCATCAGCGACGAAGCGATCGCCGGACTGAACATCCCCACCGGCATTCCGCTGGTCTATGAGCTGGACGAAGACTTCAAGCCCGTCAACCCGGGAGGAACCTACCTCGATCCCGAGGCGGCCGCGGAGTCCATCAAGGCCGTGGCCAACCAGGGCAAGAAGTAAGGCTGCGCCGGGATTCCAATTTGCTCTGAGTAGCTCAACGACGACGGCGGCCGGTCACCCCCGAAGGTGACCGGCCGCCGTCGTTTCTGCAGTTGGTTCTTAGCCGTTTTCGATGCTGTTCGGGTGCCACGCGCCGGTGACCAGGTAGGTGACCTTCTGCGCCACCGAAACGCCGTGGTCCGCGAAACGCTCGAAGTAGCGGCTGGCGAGGGCCACATCCACTGTGGTGGCGGCGGACTCGTTCCAGTCACTGCGCGCAATCGCCTTGAAGACGCTCAAGTGGAGGTCGTTTACCGTGGAGTTGGCCTTCATAACGTCGCGGGCCACCTCAAGGTCGCGGGTCTCCAGAAGCTCGGTCAGCTTGTTGGCGATCAGCAAATCCTGCTCGGCGAAGGCCCTGAACGTATCCCGCAGCTGCGGCGGGATGACATTGGCAGGGAACCGGAGCCGGGCGAGCTGGGCAAGATGCCGGGCCAGATCGCCCATGCGCTCCAGCGAGGCGCTCATCCGCAATGATCCGACGATCATTCGAAGGTCGCTGGCAACGGGACCCTGCAGGGCCAGGATGTCGATGGCGCGCTCGTCCAGGCTGTTTTGCAGGAAATCGATCCTGGCATCCGCAGCGATGACGTCCTCGGCAAGATCGACGTCGGCGCCTTCGAAGGCGGTAGTGGCCTTCTCGATGGCCTCACTGACCAGCTTTGACATCTCGACGAGCTGTTCGCCCACCTGGGCGAGCTCCTCCTGAAAAACCTTACGCACTTACGCGTCCTTTCCTCGGAAATGCTGCCGGCCACCTTTGGGGAGGCAGATTTCGTGTCACCGTCCATGCAGTCCAACTGTCCACTCTGTCAGTGCCCGGTGAACTGTTACGCACCTATAGGTGAACGTTAGCTGAACCGGCGCCCGGATCGCATCAGATTCGCCATTCGCGCCCCAACCAGAGCATAAGCTGGAGCGGTGGATCCTATGCTCATTGGTGTCATCGCCGGCCTTGTTGGCCTGTCTTTCGGCATCTTTGGCGTGCTCGCTTTCCGGGTCAGCGAACAGCAGCGCAAGCTGGTGGACGTTGAGTTTGACGAGCCCGCCCTGCCCCCGGGTGCCGCCGAAGTGCTGGCTGTGGTGGGGCGCGCGTTTGTGGTGGTGGATGCGATTGACGGCGTGGTGCGGGCGAGTCCGGCAGCGTATGCCTACGGCCTGGTACGCGGTCATACCGTGGTCCACGAACAGTTGCTGGACATGACCGCCAGGGTTCGCCGCGACGGTGTCATTCTGGAAAAGCAATACGAGCTTCCCCGCGGACCACTGGGCCAGGGGACTATCATCGTCCAGGTCCGCGCCGCCATGCTGGGTGAGGAATACATCCTGCTGCTGGCCGATGACCGGACCGAAATCACGCGCACGGAAGAGATCCGCAACGACTTCGTCGCCAACGTCTCCCACGAGCTTAAAACCCCGGTCGGCGCGATATCCCTCCTTGCGGAGGCCTTGGAAGCGTCCGCCGACGACGAAGAAGCGGTGCGACGTTTCGCCAAGCGCATGCATAAGGAATCCGCACGGCTGGCAGCGCTTGTCCAAGACATCATTGAGCTTTCCCGGCTCCAGGGCGCCAATGTGGCGCAGCAGGGGCACCCGGTGGACGTCAATGCCGTGATCGCGGAGGCCGTGGACCGCTCGCAGTTGCCTGCGGAAAGCAAGAATATCCAGATAGTGGTGGGCGGCCACGTTGATGCGAGGGTTTACGGCGATCAGGACCTGTTGGTCACCGCGCTCCGCAACCTGATTGACAACGCCATCCGTTATTCCCCGGAGAACACACGGGTGGGAGTCGGGGTCCGGGCCAAGGAAGGCCTGATTTCGATTTCCGTCACGGACCAGGGCGAGGGCCTCAGCCCTGAGGACCAGGAGCGGGTGTTTGAGCGCTTCTACCGGGTGGACGCTGCGCGCTCCCGGCAGACCGGGGGGACCGGGCTGGGGCTCAGCATCGTCAAGCATGTTGTTTCCAACCATGGCGGCGAAGTGACCCTCTGGTCACAGCCCGGCAGGGGATCCACCTTCACCATGCGCCTTCCGGAAATGGAAGGGCAGGAGGACGCAGGCACCGACACCTCCGTTGGCCGGAAATCCGGAACCCGGGGCACCGCATCACAACCACACGACGCCGCCGGCGTCCATGAACAAGGAGCTAGCGCTTGAGCAGGATTCTTATTGTCGAGGATGAGGAATCGTTCAGCGACCCCCTGTCTTATCTTCTGGGCAAGGAAGGCTTCGAGGTGGAGGTCGTGGACAACGGCCTGGACGCCATCACCGAATTCGACCGCAACGGCGCCGACCTGGTGCTGCTGGACCTGCAGTTGCCCGGCCAGTCTGGAACAGAAGTGTGCCGCCAATTGCGCCAGCGCTCCAGCGTCCCCGTTATCATGTTGACAGCCAAGGACTCGGAAATCGACAAGGTGGTGGGCCTGGAACTCGGGGCCGACGATTACGTCACCAAACCCTACTCCTCGCGTGAACTTGTGGCCCGGGTGCGGGCGGTCCTCCGCCGCCAGGGCGAGCCCGAGGAGCTGGTCGCAAGCACTGTGCAGGCCGGCCCCGTGCGGATGGACATTGAACGCCACGTGGTGAGCGTCGGCGGTGAACAGGTGTCGCTTCCGCTCAAGGAATTCGAGCTCCTGGAGATGTTGCTTCGGAACTCCGGCAGGGTGCTTACCCGGGGCCAGCTCATCGACCGGGTCTGGGGATCCGACTACGTCGGGGACACCAAGACCCTGGACGTGCATGTCAAGCGGCTGCGCAGCAAGATCGAGCCTGATCCGTCGCTGCCCCGGTATCTGGTGACCGTGCGCGGTCTGGGCTATAAGTTCGAGCCCTAAACCCCTGGCGTGCGCCGCAGCTGCCGTTGCGCGCAAGGGACGCCGCACCCAGTCGTTCCACGCAAGAGGAGGGGCCCCGTCCGGGAGCCCCTCCTCTTGTCTCTAAACTGTTTGCCTGGGCTAGTGGCTGGCGCTGGCGGTGGGCGACGGGGCCGACGTCGTGCTCGGCGCAGCCGTGGTCGCCGTAGACGACGGCGTGGCCGTGCCGGACGCGGTGGGCGCGGACGTGGGCAGGTACTTCTTGTAGTCCGCGATGGTGGCATCCATGACAGGGACCTTGAACTTGGCGTTCTGGTTGGTGCCATCCTCGCGGATGGTCACCTCCACAACCGAGCCGGGCGCGCCGCCGGAGGTGCTGAGGATGGCCGGTTCCGTGGTGTCGTTCAGCAGCGTGTACGAGTTCTTCTTGACCGGCACCTGGGTCTGTGAGCCGCCGGCCCCGCTGATGGTCAGCTTCACGTCGTTGGAGGACGAGTTGTAGACCGCGCCGATCACGCGGCCCGGCTTGTCGGCTCCCTCAGAGATGATGATGAAGTTGCGGAGCTGGAGCGGGCCGAGGTCCGTCCGGGTTCCGTCCGACGCCGAGTACTGGTGAGAGGTCTGCTGGGCGTTGATGTATCCGCAGCCTGTTACGGACAGCAGGCCAATGGCAATCGCAGCCGTTGCCATTGCCAGCTTGCCGCGCTGGCCCCGGTTCATCGCAGTGAAACGCACGTCACGTACTCCTCAAGAGTCTTGGTTCCTTTTTCAGCCATAGCCTATCCTCAAACAGCCTCAAACGAGGATTCGGACGGTACACAAAGGCGTCCCGTCGGCCCTGGGCCCGGAGCGCCGGTGCGGTCGCCGCGCGCTCGGCGGCGCGGTGCAGGGATGCCCCGCCTGCTGCCACTTTGATGTTGGCAGCCGCTGCCGAATGCACTATTATCCGCATTCGTCAAGGGGTCCCAGGGGGTGGATTGAGCCGGTTTTCCCTGTATTCCCGCGGTTCTGGACCCCGATCCGTGCCGGTCATATGCCTGAATCGTGATAAACTGGTCTGCGGGAAAGGGGAAAGTCCACATGGTTTTTGAGGTCGGCGAGACAGTAGTTTACCCTCACCACGGTGCAGCCAAAATTGAAGAAATCAAGATGCGCACTGTTAAGGGCGAAGAGAAGATGTATCTCAAGCTCAAGGTGGCTCAGGGTGATCTGACCATTGAAGTTCCAGCAGAGAACGTTGACCTGGTTGGTGTACGTGACGTAGTGGGCAAGGAAGGCTTGGAGCATGTATTTGATGTGCTCCGTGCCGAGTTCACTGAGGAACCTACCAACTGGTCGCGTCGTTACAAGGCAAATCTGGAGAAGCTTGCTTCCGGGGACGTCATCAAGGTGGCAGAGGTCGTACGCGATCTGTGGCGCCGGGATCACGACCGCGGCCTTTCCGCAGGTGAGAAGCGCATGCTGGCCAAGGCCCGCCAAATTCTGATTTCAGAATTGGCGCTGGCTGAAAAGACAGACGAAGAGAAGGCCGCAAGCGTTCTCGACGAAGTCCTGGCTTCCTAAGAACTAAACCCCGGTGGCTCCACAGCCGCCGGGGTTTCTTTTTGCCCATTTTTCGCCGGTCTGTGGTTGGCGGGAGCGCGCAGCTGGGCAGGGACGTAGTGTTGTGCCCATGAGTTCAAGTGCAACTTCCGCTGGACCGGAGCACGGGGCCGCGGATGTGGAATCGAAGCCAGTCATAGCTGTCGTCCTGGTGGCTGCCGGATCCGGGCAGCGGCTCGGTTACGGCATGCCCAAGGCGCGGGTGCCGCTGGGCGGCGAGCCCATCCTGATGCATGCCCTGCGGGGAATTGTGGCCTCCGGCGTCGCTACCCAGGTTTGCGTGGCGCTGCCTGAAGGCGATGGGGCACTCCGCCAACTGTGCGACGACTTCAGGACCGAACTGGTGGACGGTGGCCCCCTCCTCACCCTCGTGGACGGTGGGGCCACCCGCGCGGATTCGGTCCGCTCCGCGATGTCCGCCCTTGAGAGCGGCACCCAGGCGGTCCTAGTGCACGACGCTGCACGTGCGCTGACGCCCGAATCCGTGTTCCACCGGGTGGCCGACGCGCTGGCGGCCGGTGCCCTGGCCGTAATCCCGGTCATGCCGGTGGTCGATACCGTAAAGACCGTCGAGGCCACCACCGACGAGGATGCCCGGATCGCCCCCGAGGTGGTGGTTGGAACCGCGCCGCGCGAGAATCTGCGGGCGGTGCAGACGCCGCAGGGCTTCGACTTGGCCACGCTGCTCAAGGCCCACGAGGGCGCCGCCGGGTTCGACGCCGCCCAGGCCGCGGCCATCACGGACGACGCCATGCTCATCGAGATGCTGGGCGTCCCCGTCCACGCCGTGCGCGGAGCCAGCCAATCCCTCAAGATCACCACCCCGCTCGACCTGATCATCGCCGAGGGTCTGCTTGAGGGCCCCCTGGGCGCACGCTGGGTGGAAGGCTGAACATGTCCAGTCCCGATGCGCCTGCGCCCTTCGCGCCAAAGCCCCTGCTTCCGCGAACCGGAATCGGCATGGACGTCCACGCCTACGCCCCGGACAGCGGCCCGCGCCCGCTGTGGCTCGGCGGTCTTCACTGGGAGGGAGAACGGGGGCTTGCCGGTCACTCCGACGGCGACCCCGTGGCCCACGCGGCTGCCGATGCGCTGTTCTCCGCATCGGGGTTGGGTGATCTCGGCACCCACTTTGGCACGGACCGGCCGGAATTCGCCGGCGCGTCAGGAATCACGCTCCTGGCGGAGGCGGCCAGGATCGTCAGGAACGAAGGGTTCCAGATCGGGAACATCGCCGTGCAGTTCGTGGCGAACCGGCCCAAGTTCGGGCCGCGCCGGGAGGAATCGCAGAAGGTCCTGAGCGAGGCCGCCGGCGCGCCGGTCAGCGTCAGCGCCACCACTAGCGATGGCCTGGGGTTCACGGGCCGGGGAGAGGGCATCGCGGCCGTGGCTTCGGCTCTGGTCTACCGCACGGACTAAGCCTCCTCGCCTGGGTCACCTAGGCTTAAGGGGAGAACCCTTAGCCGCAAACCCAGGAGATCCTTCGTGAAAAAGTGCCTTGCCGCCGTCGTGCTATCCGCAGGGATCCTGCTGAGCGGCTGCGCCGGAACCCCGAAAATGAGCGTCCAGGAGAGCTGCAAATTCCTCAATGGCGACACGTTTGTTCCCAGCGGAAACCAGCAACAGCAGGCTGACCAGATCGCCAAGCACTACCAGGAAGTGGCGGACAAGGTGGCCCCGGAGCTCGCCGACCCCATCCAGAAAATGGCGGACATCATGAAGAAGGTCGCGGGAACCTCGCTGGGGACCAAGAGCCCGGATCAGACCGCTCAGCTCACTGAACAAAACAACAGGATCGGCCAGATCTGTAAATAAGGCCAGACCCCTGAAGGCCGCGTTGAACCGCGTTTGCAGGGATCGTCTCCGCGGATCCTTCGCGCGGGGGCATCGGCTAATCTGGAGCGGTGACCCTGCGCTTTTACGACACAGCATCCGCCGAAGTCCGTGACTTCGTCCCTCTGACACCGGGCAAGGTGAGCCTCTACTACTGCGGCGCGACGGTGCAGGGCCTGCCGCATGTGGGCCACATCCGCTCCGCCATCGCGTTCGACCAGCTCACCCGATGGCTGCAGTACCGCCGTTTCCGGGTGACCGTGGTGCGCAATGTCACCGACATCGACGACAAGATCCTTGCCAAGTCCGCTGCTTCCTTCGAGCCCGGATTCGAAGAGGGGCCTGACGATATCCGCGAAGAGGAGTGGTGGGCCCTTGCCTACCGCTATGAACAGGCATTCCTCAAGGCCTACGACACCCTGGGCGTTTCCCGGCCGACGTACGAACCCCGGGCCACGGGCCACATCCCGGAGATGCACGCCCTCATCCAGCGACTGATCGAGCGTGGTCATGCTTACCCGGCATTGGATGATTCCGGAGACGTGTACTTCGACGTGCGCTCCTGGAGTAAATACGGCTCCCTTACCCGGCAGAGGCTCGATGACATGCAGGGCGCCGCGGACTCCGATCCGCGGGGAAAAAGGGATCCGCGGGACTTTGCGCTCTGGAAGGGGCACAAGGAAGGCGAGCCCGTGACGGCCAGCTGGACCTCGCCCTGGGGAGCGGGGCGCCCGGGCTGGCACCTTGAGTGCTCGGCCATGGTGACCAAGTACCTCGGCACCGAGTTCGACATCCACGGCGGGGGGCTGGACCTGCGCTTCCCGCACCACGAAAACGAAATGGCGCAATCCCAGGCCGCAGGCCACGGCTTTGCCAACTTCTGGATGCACAACGGCATGGTCACCTACGCCGGCGAGAAGATGTCCAAGTCCATCGGCAACACCGTCAGCCCCGCCGAGATGCTCGAGCTGGCACCGCCCCGAGTGGTGCGCTACTACCTTGGCCAGGCGCAGTACCGGTCCGTCCTTGACTACCAGCCCACGTCGCTGCAGGAGGCGGCCGCCGCGGTGGAGCGCATTGACGGCTTCCTGGAGCGCGCCGCCAAAGCCCTTGCCGGGAGCGGGGACGTGCCGGCAGAGACCGTGCCCGCCGCCTTTGAGGCGGCCATGGACGATGATCTTAACGTCCCGCAGGCCCTCGCGGCCCTCCACGAAACCGTGCGGGCCGGCAACACCGCCCTCACTGCCGGGGACCCCGATGGGGTCCGGCAGGCCTTCGCCTGGGTCACCGCCATGTTGGGCGTTCTTGGCCTCAGCGACACCGCACGGCCGGCCCCGGACGAACAGGGCACCGCGGCCCTTGGCGTCCTCGTCGAGGCGCAGCTGGCTGCCAGGGCGAGGGCCCGGGCTGCAAAGGACTGGGCCGCTTCCGACGCTATCCGCGACACGCTTGCCGCGGCCGGTGTCCTCGTCGAAGACGGACCGGAAGGCGCCAGCTGGAGCATTAAGAGGGGCTGAACCGCGGGCGGCGTTGAGCCTGGCGCCCGGTGGCTTCGGACGCCGCGGTCCAGGATTTAACTCGAGTCAGTAGACTGGAGGTTGGACTTATCAACGAATCGCGTATTTAAAAGGGTGGAACTCATGGCCAACAACGGTCGCCGGTCGGTCAAATTGAAGAAGGGCCCCACGGTCGGAACCGGCGGTCACGGCCGCAAGGCTCTGGAGGGCAAGGGCCCCACTCCCAAGGCGGAGGACCGTCCCTACCACAAGGCGCACAAAAACAAGCAGCTGGCGGAACGCTCCGCGGCAAAGCGTCCCGGTGGCGGCGCCCCCCGCAGCGCCGGCGCCCGCTCCGGTCCCAAGGGCCGCGCCACCGAGGAAGTGGTCACAGGCCGCAACTCCGTGGTTGAGGCGCTTCGCGCCGGCATTCCGGCCAAGGCCCTGCACGTGGCCATCCGGATCGAAATGGACGACCGCGTCAAGGAATCCCTCAAGCTCGCCGCCGAGCGCGGTATCCCGCTGATGGAAACCGGCAAGCCTGAACTGGACCGGATGACGGACGACGCCGTGCACCAGGGGCTGGTTCTGCAAATCCCGCCGTACGAATACCAGGACGCTTTCGAGCTGGCCGAGCAGACCGTGGACCGCTGGAAGAAGGGTCACGTTGCGAACGCGCCGCTCTTTGTCGCGCTGGACGGCATCACCGATCCCCGCAACCTGGGCGCCATCATCCGCTCGGTCTCGGCTTTCAGCGGCCACGGTGTCATTGTGCCCGAGCGCCGTTCCGTCGGTGTCACCGCTTCGGCATGGAAGACCAGTGCCGGAGCGGCCGTCCGGGTTCCCGTGGCCAGGGCGGCCAACCTGAACAACACGTTGAAGGCCTTCAAGAACATGGGCATCTATGTGCTGGGCCTCGACGGTGATGGCGACGTCTCGCTGCCCGACCTGACCCTGGCCACGGAGCCGGTCTGCATCGTGGTGGGTTCAGAGGGCAAGGGCCTCAGCCGCCTGGTCCGGGAGAACTGCGACCAGATTGTTTCGATCCCCATCGACTCCGCCATGGAATCGCTTAACGCCTCCATGGCCGTGGGCATCTCCCTGTACGAAGTCTCCAGGCAGCGCGCAACGAAGTAGGCCAAGGGCCGCCCGTCATCGGGGCGGCGCCGCGTTGCGGCGTTAGAACTTGTGGCGGTTGGCCAGGACGGGTAGTTTCGTCCGGGCGTCCTTGACGACGGCGGGGTCCAAGTCTGCGAACAGCAGGCCGGTCCCGCCGTCGAGCTCTTTAAGGACTTCCCCGAAGGGGGAGACGACGGCGGAGTGTCCCACTCCCGTGGGCGCGGAACCTTTGGCCTCCATGCCTTCGGTGGCGGGGTCGCCTTGGCCGCAGGCCAGCACGAAGGTGGTCGAATCCACTGCCCGGGCGCGGGCCAGCAGTTGCCATTGCTCCACCTTCCCGGGCCCAGCGCCCCAAGAGGCGCACACAATGTTCACCTCGGCGCCCCGGTCCGCATTTTCCGTGAAAAGGTCCGGGAAACGGATGTCGTAGCACGTGGCCAGTCCGAAGGTCAGGCCGCCAAGGTCGAAAGTCACGGGCGTTGTGCCGGCGTCAACGGTGTCCGACTCTTCGAAGCCGAAGGCGTCGAAGAGGTGGATCTTGTCGTAGCTGGCGTCCACGCCCGGGCCACAAACCAGCAGCGTGTTGCGGACCTTCCGGACGGTCCCGCGAGGTGCGCCGTCGTCCAGTTCGGTTCCCGGGGTGAACATCCCGGCCACGATCACAATGTCCAGTTCAGCCGCGATCCCGCGCACGCGGGTGGCCCACGGGCCATCTACTGGTTCGGCAATGTCCACGAGCGAGTTACCAAAGGCACGCATGGTGGCTTCTGGAAAAACCACCAGCTCCGCTCCGCCTTCTTTTGCCTGTTTCGCATACTCTTCCACGAGTGCCAGATTCCGGCCGGTGTCGCGTCCGGTGATGACCTGAGCAAGTGCAACCCGCACAATTACCTCCAAAATGGCTTTCCCTCAAGTATGCAACGGTGATGCGAGCCAGGGTATTTTTCGACATATCCAGGAATTTATAGTTCATTTGTGTGGCACCGCTAATATTTAAGCAATGGTTATGCCACTCCTAGACACAGCCTCCACGGTGGACGACTCACGGCCGTTTCCACTGGGCATCAGCGTCCCCCGCACGGGTTCACCTGCGGTGGACGGTCCTCGGAGTGCCTGCGCCAATGTTGCGGTCTACGCGCCCGGTGTCAATACCCTGGAGATCGCCTACCGCGCTCCCGGCGGAACCTGGCAGCTGAAGACCCTGCCGAACGTCACCAACGGCGTCCATCACGGCATCGTGGAGGGCTTCCCCACGGGATCGCGCTACGGATTCCGGTCTTCCCCGGAGGATGATGCTCTGCCCGTCCCCGTGCCCAGCCTGGATTTCGACAACGACGGCCAGCAGCCCCTGCTGCTGGACCCGTACGGCCGAGCGGTCGACCAGCGCGAGGGCTTCATCACCAACGTGCGCATGTCCGGCGACTTCGACTGGGGCAACGACCGCAGTCCCCATATCCCGTGGCGCAACACCATCATTTACGAGGCCCATGTCCGTGGCCAGAGCATGCTGCACCCGGACATTCCGCCGGAACTGCGGGGCACCTACGCCGGCATGGCGCACCCGGCCATGATCGAACACCTCACGGGCCTGGGCATCACCTCGGTGCAGCTCCTGCCGGTTCATTTCCACCTGGACGAACCGCATCTGCAAAACCTGGGAATGACGAATTATTGGGGGTACAACACCGCAGCGTTTTTTGCCCCGCATCCGGATTACGCCACGCGCGCGGCGCAGGAAGCCGGCCCCCAGGCCGTGCAGGATGAGTTCAAGGGCATGGTCAAGCTCCTCCATGCCGCCGGCCTCGAGGTGATTTTGGATGTGGTGTACAACCACACCGCCGAGGGCGGCCCCGATGGCCAGACGCTCAGTTTCCGCGGGCTCGGAGAGTTGCAGTATTACCGGCACGACGGTCACGGTAAGTACATTGACACCACCGGTTGCGGAAACAGCCTCAATTTCGGGGAACCCCGTGTGGTCCAGCTTGTTCTGGACTCGCTGCGCTATTGGGTGGACGAGTTCCATATTGACGGCTTCCGTTTCGACCTGGCCGTCACACTGTGCCGGAACGCCGCCAACGACTTCGATCCACGCCACCCCTTCCTCGTGGCAGTCGCCGCCGACCCCGTGCTGTCCGCTACGAAGCTGATCGCCGAACCCTGGGATATTGGCTACGGGGGCTGGCAGACCGGACGGTTCCCGCCGGGCTGGGTGGACTGGAACGACCACTACCGCGACGCCCTGCGCTCCTTCTGGCTCGCCGATCGGGCGGCCATGGACTCCGGCGGCCACGGTGGATCGGTGGCCCGGCTCGCGGACGCGATCTCCGGCTCGGCCAGCCTCTTCGCCGAATCAGGCCGGACGCGCATGGCCTCGGTCAACCTTGTCACGGCCCATGACGGTTTCACGCTCGCCGATCTGGTGTCCTACGACCGCAAGCACAACGAGGCCAACGGCGAGCAGAACCGGGACGGGCACGGAGACAACCGGAGCTACAACCACGGCTTCGAGGGCCCCACCGAAGACGAGGAGATCCTGGCGCTGCGGGCGCAGACCAGCCGAAACTTGATGGCAACGCTGATGATCTCCCTGGGCGTGCCCATGATCACGGCCGGTGACGAGCTCGGCCGGACCCAGCAGGGCAATAACAACGCCTACTGCCAGGACAACCACATCGCGTGGCTGGACTGGACCAGCACCCCGGAATCCCACGCCATGCTCCGCAGCACCAAACGGGTCATCCGGTTGCGCAAGGAGTTCCTGGCGGGCCAGCCGCACGACTATCCGGCGCGGGACAAACAGGCCTACCTTCGATGGTTCGACGAACACGGCAAGCCCATGTCGATGGATGGATGGAACAACCCCCGGCACCGGGTGGTGCAGCTGCTGCTCGGGTCGGCCGACGGCCAGGTGGACGGGCTCGTGGTGGTGAACGGAAGCGCGCACGACGTCAAGATCACGCTTCCCGAGATCAGCAACGACGACGGCACGGGCCGGCGCCTGTTCGAACTCCGGTTGACCACCTCTGAACTCCACGACCGGCGCCAAGGGGTCAGGGTCGCCGCGGGAGAGCGCGACGCACTGCAGTCCCACACCCTCAGCATCTACCGCACGTAGGACCCAGTCATTGGATCACGCATGAGGGCCTTTGCGAGGCTGCTGGTCTTCGCCGTCGCCATCCTGTGCCTTGCCGGCCTGGGCCTGCTCGCCACCAGCCCGCCCCAGCTCGCCGGCAGTCCCGGTGCCAATGCTCCCACCAGCAGTGCCGCCACGGCGGGTGGCACTTCCGCCGCGAGCCCCGCGCCTGCGCCCCGCCTCACCCCAGGTGTTTCACGCACAAACGCGGTCAATGCGTCCGGCCTGAAAGCGGTCAATGCATCCAGTCTTCCTGCCGAGGCGCGGCGGACCCTTGAGTTGATCGCGCAGGGCGGTCCCTATCCGTACAGCCGTGACGCGGTGCTCTTCAGCAACTTTGAAGGCCTGCTTCCCAGGAAGCCCAACGGGTACTACCAGGAATTCACGGTCGAGACGTCCGGCGAATCCGATCGTGGTCCCCGCCGGATCATCACCGGCGGGGCGGGCGAAAAATACTACACCCCGGACCACTACCAATCATTTGTTTTTGTCAATGAAGCCAAGTAAGGGCGCCATGAAAATCTATTCCGCTGACACCTGGACCATCGATGAGTTGCGGGATCAGATCAACGACGCCGGCCGCCGCGTCGTGCTGATTCCGCCCGCCGATACCAAAAAAACGGTGCTGCAAACCTTTGGGGAGGTTTTGGATTTCCCCGAGCATTATGGCGTGAACCTTGATGCCCTTAATGATTCCCTCCACGATTTTGCGGATAAGGTCACGGAAGACGGCATGAAACCGCTGACATTCATTTGGCAGGTTCCCGCCGTCTTCCGTTCCGACCGTTCATTCGGCATCATCTGCGAGATCCTCCAGGACGCGGAGAGCTATGCAGGCAAGAGCCTTGCCGTCATTGCCGTCTGTCTTTGAGGACCGCGCCCTGAGGACCGCGCCCAGTCCAGCGCTACGCGTTGACGATCAGCCCCAGCTCAGCCCGTGATGCCAGGGCTTCGTGCTTGGGAAGGACCCGGACCGTGTAGCCGAAGGAGCCCGATCGGTCTATCAGTAGCAAGCCGCTGAAAAGATACCGTCCCTTGCCCAGATCCTCCACCGCCACCAGATCGGCCATGGTAACGTCGGCCAGCTCGTCGCTGTCCTCAGCCCGTCCGAACGCCACCTCCACGGCCACGTCCTCCGGCGTGAGGTTGTGCAGCGCCACGTAGGCGTTCACCTGGAGAGTGTCCCCGATCTGCGGGTCTTCGGACACGCCCACCGAGTCAACGTGCTCCACCTGGATCTGCGGCCATGACGCACGCAGCCTGGTGCTCCATGCGGCCAACTGCTTGGCCTGCGCATAGGAGTCCGCCACCGCCCGCCGGCCTGCCACCGCGGCGGGGCGGTACAGGATGTTCACGTAGTCCTGAAGCATCCGGTCCGCGGAGACGGCCGGTCCAAGGTGGGCCATGGTGTGCTTGATCATGGAGACCCAGTGCGTGGGGACCTTTTGCGGACCGGGCTGGGACGGCCCGGCAGCTCCCGCGGCGTCGGAGACGGTGAGACCGTAGAAGCGGGGCGCCACCTGCGTTTCGAGGAGCTCGTACAGGGCGGCGGCCTCGATGTCGTCACGCTCTTCGGGGGAGGCGTTGTTGTTGGCCGTGGGGATGGCCCAGCCGTTTTCGCCGTCGTACATTTCGTCCCACCAACCGTCCAGTACGGACAGGTTCAGCGAGCCGTTCAGTGCCGCCTTCATGCCTGACGTGCCACAGGCCTCCAAGGGCCGCAGCGGGTTGTTCAGCCACACATCGCATCCCGGGAACAGGGTCCGGGCCATGGCGATGTCGTAATTGGGGAGGAACGCGATCCTGTGGCGGACCTCGGGATCGTCGGTGAACCGGACCAGGTCCTGGATCATCTTCTTGCCGGCGTCATCGGCGGGGTGGGACTTGCCTGCGATGACCAGCTGGATGGGGTGGGTTTCGTGCAGCAGCAGGGCCTTCAGCCGCGCGGGTTCACGCAGCATCAGGGTAAGCCGTTTGTAGGTGGGAACCCGCCGGGCAAAGCCGATGGTGAGGATGTCAGGGTCCAGCACGGAGTCCGTCCAGCCCAGCTCGGCGTCCGCGGCGCCACGCTTCTTCCACGCCGCCCGGAGCCTGCGCCGGACGTCCTCCACGAGGGAGACACGCATTTGCCGGCGCAGTGCCCAGACGTCCTCGTCGCTGACGTTGTACGCAAGGTCCCAGCGGCCCATGGCCTCGGCCTCGGCACCGAACTGCTCGCGGGCGAGCTTGGACACCCGGCCGTCCACCCAGGTGGGCACATGCACGCCGTTGGTCACGGACGTGATGGGGACTTCCGAGTGATCGAAGCCGGGCCACAGCGCAGAGAACATCCCGCGGGACACCACGCCGTGCAGCTTGGCCACACCGTTGGCACGCTGCGCGAGCCGCAGGCCCATAACGGCCATGTTGAAGACCGACGGGTTGCCGTCGGCGAAGCTTTCGCGCCCCAGGTCCAGGATCTTGGCCACAGGGACGTCGGGCGCCAGTCCGCCCTCGAAGAAATGCTGGATCTGTGAGACCTCGAAGCGGTCGATCCCCGCGGGAACAGGCGTGTGGGTGGTGAACACAGTGGAGGCACGTCCGGCAGCCAGCGCCTCGTCCCAGCTCAGCGGCTGGTCGGCGGACATCAGCTCCTGGATCCGTTCAATGCCCAGGAAGCCGGCGTGACCCTCATTGGTATGGAACACTTCCGGCGCGGGGCAGCCGGTGAGGCGCTGGTACTCGCGCAGGGCCTTTACCCCGCCCATGCCCAGCAGCAGTTCCTGCTGGAGGCGGTGATCTCCGCCCCCGCCGTACAGGCGGTCCGTGACCCCGCGGGCGGCGTCGTCGTTGCCCGGAACGTTGGAGTCCAGCAGCAGCAGCGGAACCCGTCCGACGTCGGCGCGCCAGATGTGTGCCAGCAAGCGGCGGCCGTGGGGGAGCGGGAGCGAGATCTGGATCGGTTTTCCGTTCCCCTCAGGAGATGCCTCGCGGAGCAGCGTCAGCGGGAGTCCGTCGGGGTCAAGGACCGGATAGGTTTCCTGCTGCCAGGCGTCCCTGGACAGCGACTGCTTGAAGTAGCCGGCCTGGTACAGCAGGCCGACGCCGATGAGCGGCACTCCGAGGTCGGAAGCGGCCTTCAGGTGATCGCCGGCCAGGATTCCCAGACCGCCGGAGTACTGGGGCAGCACTTCGGTGATGCCGAATTCCGGTGAGAAATATGCAACACAGGCCGGGGCGCCGTCGCCCAGCCCTTGGTACCAGCGGGGCTGTTCCAGGTAGCGGTCAAGGTCTTCCGCCGCCGCATGCACCCGCCGCACCACGTCCTGGTCGGCGGCCAGCCGCTGGAGTTCCTCGCGGCTGACGAGGCCAAGGAAGCTGACGGGATCGTGGGCGCTTTGCTCCCAGATCTGGGGGTTGAGCCCTTCAAAAAGCTCCCTGGTGGGCCGGTGCCATGACCACCGAAGGTTAGTGGCCAAACGGGCCAGCGGCCGGATAGATTCCGGAAGAACGGTTCGTACGGTAAATCTGCGGATAGCCTTCACTTGCGTCACACTAACTGACAACAGGGGCCGCCGGAACAGGTTTAGGTTTCTTTTAGGTAAATGACAGATCGCCCCAAGAAAAACGCAAGTTCCCTTAGCGAATCGGCGACTTTCTCGATAACGTCGAGTTTGTGACGACTAATACGCGAACCAGCTCCGCATCAAAGCAAAAGCCCAAGGCTCAGATCATGGAGGACCTTCGTTTTGGCCGTTTCCCGATCACGGCTGTGCAGCCGGTGGTCGAGGGCGGCAAGTTTCCCGCCAAGGCGCTGCCGGGTGAGGGCATCGTAGTGAGCGCTGTCGCGTTCCGCGAAGGCCATGACCAGCTGGGTGTCAGCGCGGTTCTGTTCGACCCCAAGGGCAAGGAGCGCCAGCGCGTCAGGCTGGCCCCGCCACGGGGAGACCGGGGCAAGGGCACGGACCTGTGGGAAGGAATCCTCACCCCCGAAGGCGTCGGCAACTGGTCCTTCGTCATTGAGGCATGGCACGACCGCTACGGGACCTGGCACCACAACGCCGAGGTCAAGGTCGAAGCCGGAATCGACGTCGAACTGATGCTGGCCGAAGGCGCCGCGCTGCTCTCGCAGGCCGCGGAAGACCCGGCGCGCCCCTCCGCCGACAGGCGGACCCTGCGGACCGCGGTTGTGGTCCTCTCCGACGCCTCCAGGACCCCGGAGGAGCGTCTTGCCGCCGGCTTCGGCGCGGACGTCGCCGCCGTCGTCGAGCGCCAGCCCATCCGGGAACTGGTGACAGTCTCGGAGAACTTCCCGCTGCTCGTTGAGCGGGACCTCGCCGGCCGGGGCGGATGGTACGAGTTCTTCCCCCGTTCCGAAGGCGCCGTCCGTGATCACAACACCGGTGAATGGACGTCTGGGACGTTCCGGACGGCCGCAAAACGGCTTGATGCTGTTGCGGGCATGGGATTTGACGTCATCTACATGCCGCCCATCCATCCGATCGGCATCCAGCACCGGAAGGGTCCCAACAACACGCTGATCGCCGGACCGCACGACCCCGGTTCGCCGTGGGCCATTGGCGCGAAAGAGGGCGGTCACGACGCCATCCACCCGGACCTGGGGACCTTCGAGGACTTTGATGCGTTCGTGGCCCGCGCCGGGGAACTGGGACTGGAAGTGGCCCTGGACCTTGCCCTTCAGGCGGCCCCCGACCACCCGTGGGTGGAGTCCCACCCCGAGTGGTTCACCACACGGGTGGACGGCAGCATCGCGTATGCGGAAAACCCGCCCAAGAAGTACCAGGACATTTTCCCGCTTAACTTCGACAACGACCCCGAGGGCCTGTCGAAGGAAATCCTGCGGATCGTTCTCCTGTGGGTGAGCCACGGCGTCAAGATTTTCAGGGTGGACAACCCCCACACCAAGCCCGTGTGGTTCTGGGAGTGGCTGATCGCCAAGGTCAACAAGAAACACCCTGAAGTGGTCTTCCTGGCCGAGGCCTTTACCCGGCCTGCCATGATGCACGCACTGGGACGGGCCGGCTTCCAGCAGTCATACAGCTACTTCACCTGGCGGAATACCAAGGTGGAGCTCGAGGAGTACTTCACCGAGATCAGCCACAAGTCTCCGGCGTACTTCCGGCCGAACTTCTTCGTCAATACCCCGGACATCCTTACCGAGTACCTGCAGTACGGCGGCCCGGCGGCCTTTAAGATCCGTGCCGCCCTCGCTGCCACGGCGAGCCCGATCTGGGGTGTCTACGCCGGTTACGAACTCTATGAGCATGTGGCCCGCCCCGGTGCCGAGGAGTACATCGACAACGAGAAGTTCGAGTACAAGGCCCGCGACTGGGATGCCGCTGCGGAATCGGGCAGGACGCTCGCGCCGTACCTGACCCGGCTCAATGAGATCCGCCACACGCATCCTGCACTGATGGACCTGGAGAACCTGACGGTGCACCACAGCACCGACGACGCCACCATTGTGTATTCCAAGCACAAGACGCTTCCGGACGGCTCCAAGGACACCTTGATCATTGTGGTCAACGTGGACCCACACGCCACCAGGGAGAGCACCGTTTCCCTGGATCTCGCGGCGCTTGAACTGGACCCGGAGGACCTCACGCATAATGGCGGGTTCAGGGTGGATGATTTGTTGACCGGCGAGAGCTGGGAGTGGGGCGAGTACAACTACGTTCGCCTCGACGCCCATGTAGAGCCGGCACACATTCTAAGCATCCGGAGGTAGCGTTAGTGAGTTTCAGCCCGCAGAACCCGAATCAGCACTTCACCCCAAGGAGCAACTTCGAACTCAACGCACCCGGTCTCCAGCACGACCCTCTGTGGTATCGCAAGGCGGTGTTCTATGAGGTCCTGGTCCGGGGGTTTGCCGACGGGAATGGTGACGGCTCAGGCGACTTCCATGGACTGATCGACAAACTGGACTACCTGCAGTGGCTTGGCGTGGATTGTCTGTGGCTCCCGCCGTTCTTCCAGTCTCCGCTCCGTGATGGCGGCTACGACATTTCGGACTACAACTCCGTTTTGGACGAGTTCGGCACCATCAGCGACTTCAAGCGCCTGGTGGCGGAAGCGCATGCCCGCGGCGTCCGCGTAATCATCGACCTGCCGCTGAACCACACGTCCGACCAGCACCCGTGGTTCCAGGAATCGAGGAAGGATCCCGACGGCCCGTTTGGTGACTTCTACGTGTGGAGCGACACCGACGAGAAGTACCAGGACGCGCGCATCATCTTCGTCGACACGGAAGAATCCAACTGGACGTTCGATCCGATCCGGCGGCAGTTCTTCTGGCACCGTTTCTTCGGCCACCAGCCGGACCTCAATTTTGAGAACCCCAAAGTTATCGACGCCGTGTTTGACGTGGTTCGGTTCTGGCTGGACCAGGGGATCGACGGCTTCCGGGCCGACGCCATCCCCTACCTCTTCGAGGAGGAGGGCACCAACTGCGAGAACCTGCCGGCCACCCATGATTTCCTGCGGAAACTGCGCACCATGGTGGACGAAAACTACCCTGGCAGGATCATCGTTGCCGAGGCCAACCAGCCTCCGGTCGAGGTAGTGGAGTATTTTGGCACGGAGGAGGAGCCTGAATGCCATATGGCCTTCCACTTCCCCATCATGCCGCGCCTGTACTACGCCCTGCGTGACCAGAAGGCCGCCCCCATCATCGAGACCATGAAGGACACCCCGGAAATTCCGGAAGGTGCCCAATGGGGCACGTTCCTGCGCAACCATGATGAGTTGACCCTCGAGATGGTGACGGCGGACGAGCGTGCGGCCATGCTGGGCTGGTACGCCCCGGATCCGCGTATGCGGGCCAACATCGGTATTCGCCGCCGGCTGGCCCCGCTGCTGGACAATTCGCGGGCCGAAATCGAACTGATCAACGCTTTGCTGCTCTCACTGCCTGGCAGCCCGTTCCTGTACTACGGGGACGAGATCGGCATGGGGGATAACATCTGGCTCGAGGACCGCGACGCCGTCCGAACCCCCATGCAGTGGAACCCGGACCGTAACGCGGGCTTCTCCCACGCCGATCCGGGCAAGCTGTACCTCCCGGTGATCCAGTCACTGGTCTACAACTACAGCATGGCCAACGTGGAGGCGGAGGCAGCCCATTCAGGCTCCCTGCTCCGCTGGACCCGTCAGATCCTCAGCGTCCGCAAGAACCATGCCGCCTTCGGCCTGGGCGGATTCCGGCACGTGGAGGCCGATCACGACTCGGTCCTCGCCTACCTCCGGGAGCTGCCGGCGGAGAACGCCGCGGGAGAGGACGCCGAGACCATTCTTTGTGCCTTCAACCTCTCACAGCATCCTGTGGCCGCCACGCTGCGCCTCCCGCAATATGCCGGGCGCGGGCTGCGGGACGTCTTTGGCGGCCAGCCGTTCCCGCCTGTCGGCGACGACGGACGGCTCACCCTGACTCTGGGCAGCCACGACTTCTTCTGGCTGCGAATTCGCTCGGCCGCGTCCAACCCGGCCTCGCCGTTCACCCAGGCGATGCCCGTCCTTTCCATCGAAGGCTGAAATGACCTACCCCACTCTCCATCCTCCCCTCGACGAGCTCCTGCGGACATGGCTTCCCGGCCAACGCTGGTTCCCGGTCAAGAATGCCCAATTCAACCTCGCTCCCGTGGGCACGGTTCATCTGGACGACAGCAGCGGAGAAGTGGGCCTTGAGATTTACCTGGCGGCCGTCACTTACGCGACGGCCGACGGCGGAAACCGCACCGATGTTGTGCAGGTGCCGCTCAGCTTCCGCGGGGAGCCACTGCCGGGGGCAGCCAATGCGCTGATCGGAGAAGCCAGCCACCCGGAGCACGGGCAGCGCTGGATTTACGACGCCGTACATGACCCGGTGTTCGTTTCAGCGTGGCTGGAACTGATGCGCAGCGGCGGCAGTTCGCTCGAAGGCAACGCCACCGGGCATCTGGTGCCGTCCAACTACCGCCTTCCCACGGGCACGGGAACGGTCAAGGTCCTCTCGGGCGAACAATCCAACAGTTCGGTGATCGTGGACGACGGCGGTTCGGCAGCGATCGTGAAGTTCTTTCGGGTGCTGTCCGAGGGGCGCAATCCTGAAGTTGAGATCGGCGCCGCCCTCACCCGGGCGAGCACGGCCGAGGTCCCCGCAACACTGGGGTGGGTCACCGGGCAGTGGGAAGCACCGGGCGACGCCGAAGGGCGCGGCAACCGGACGGTGCAGGGCGAACTCGCGGTAGCCCACGAATTCCTCTCCGGAGGCTTGGACGCCTGGCGGCTTGCCGTCGAAGCAGCCACCGCCGGGGCCGACTTTACCGCGGAGGCCCACGCCCTCGGCGTCGCCACTGCCACGGTGCACCGCAGGCTGGCCGAAGCGTTGGGGCTTGCTGCGGAGTCCGCACCGGGCGCGGACATTGCCCCTGGTGTGGCCCAGCGGGTGCGGCAATCATGGGCCGAGGCCGGCACCGCCGTCGGCCCGTATGAGGAAGCCCTGACAAACCTGCTCACCCAGCTCGAAGGCAGTAACGCCGGGGCCCTGCAAAGGATCCACGGGGATCTTCATCTCGGCCAGATCCTGCAGGTCCCGGGCAGTCCCGGGGAAGCGGCGCGCTGGGCAATCCTCGACTTTGAAGGGGAGCCGCTGCGTCCCATCGCCGAACGCAACTTTCCCGATGTCCCGCTTCGCGACGTCGTGGGGATGCTTCGGTCCTTTGACTACGCGGCCGGTGCCGCCGAGCGCGAGCAGCCTGGCGTCCAGGTGCCGGAATCCTGGGTTGACGACTGCGCAGAAGCGTTCCTCGCCGGCTACGCGGAAATAACACCCGGCACCATTGACCGCCGCTCGCCCCTCTTTGTGGCATTGTGGCTGGACAAGGCACTCTATGAAGTTGTTTATGAGTTGCGTAACAGACCGGGATGGCTGGCCATCCCGGTGAATGCTTCACGACGTCTCCTCAGCAGTACGGGTTCCGGCACATCCGCCGGAGCCGCAGTGGAAGGTAGCAAAATGACAGGCTCAGCACGTACAGAACGCCCCGGTGCGCCGCTCCATGTGGACGGCGACATCCTGGCCCGGGTAGCAGCCGGTGAGTACCACGCGCCGCACTCGGTCTTGGGCGCGCACCTGGATGACCACGGCCACGTCACCGTCCGGACAGTCAAGCACCTTGCCACCGCGGTCGAGGTGGTGACCGCAGCAGGTTCCGTTGCCATGACCCATGAGTCAAACGGCGTCTGGGTGGCGGTGCTGGACCCGCTGCAGCCGGGCCATGTGCCGGATTACCGGTTGGAAGTCACCTACGAAGGCGTGCCGGCCGTCGCCATCGACGATCCCTACCACTACCTGCCGACGGTGGGGGAGGTGGACCTGCACCTCATCGGTGAGGGGCGTCACGAGAAACTTTGGGAGGTGCTTGGCGCGCACGTCCAGCACTACAAGTCATCCCTGAGCGATGTGGACGGCGTCTCGTTCGCCGTGTGGGCGCCGAACGCTCAGGCCGTCCGCGTCAAGGGCGACTTCAACGCCTGGGACGGTCGGGAAAACTCGATGCGTTCGCTTGGTTCATCCGGCGTCTGGGAACTTTTCATCCCCGGGGTTTTGGCAGGGGCGTGCTACAAATACGAAATCAAGACGAAGGCCGGGCACTGGGTCGAAAAGGCCGATCCACTGGCGTTCGGCACCGAAGTTCCGCCCCTGACCGCTTCGCGAGTGGTGGAGTCGGCATACGCCTTCAAGGACGAGGAGTGGATGGCTGCCCGCGCATCGCGTGATCCGCACAATTCGGCCATGAGCGTCTACGAAGTGCACTTGGGCTCGTGGCGCGTCGGCCTTGGGTATCGCGAACTTGCCAAGGACCTGGTGGACTACGTCAAATGGCTGGGCTTCACGCACGTTGAATTCATGCCCGTTGCCGAGCATCCCTTTGGCGGTTCCTGGGGCTACCAGGTGACGTCCTACTTCGCCCCCACGTCGCGGTTCGGCCATCCGGATGAGTTCCGGTTCCTCGTGGACGCCCTGCACCAGGCTGGCATCGGTGTGCTCCTGGACTGGGTGCCGGCGCACTTTCCCAAGGACGCGTGGGCCCTCGCCCAGTTCGATGGTCAGCCGCTCTACGAACACGCGGATCCGAACCTGGGGGAGCACCCCGATTGGGGAACGCTGATCTTTGACTTTGGCCGGACCGAGGTACGCAACTTCCTTGTGGCCAACGCGCTCTACTGGCTTGACGAGTTTCACATCGACGGCCTGCGCGTGGATGCGGTGGCCTCGATGCTTTACCTCGACTACTCACGTGAAGCGGGCCAATGGCAGCCCAACAGGTTCGGGGGCAGGGAAAATCTCGAGGCCATCTCCTTCCTGCAGGAAACAAACGCCACCGTGTACAAGACGCACCCCGGCGCGGTCATGATCGCCGAAGAATCCACGGCTTTCCCCGGCGTGACGGCTCCGACGAGCCACGGCGGCCTGGGCTTCGGGATCAAGTGGAATATGGGCTGGATGCACGACTCCCTGAAGTACATCTCCGAAGACCCGGTAAACCGCAAATGGCACCACGGGACGCTGACCTTCTCACTGGTGTATGCCTTCACCGAGAACTTCCTCCTGCCCATCAGCCATGACGAGGTGGTGCACGGCAAGGGGTCCATGCTGCGCAAGATGCCGGGCGACCGGTGGCAGCAGCTGGCCAACCTCCGTGCGTTCCTGGCCTATCAGTGGGCGCACCCGGGCAAGCAGCTGATCTTCATGGGCACGGAGTTCGGCCAGGAAGCTGAATGGTCCGAACAGCACGGGCTTGACTGGTGGCTGGCGGATATCCCGGCGCACCGCGGCGTCCAACTGCTCACCAAGGATCTCAACGAGCTCTACGCCGCCACGCCCGCCATGTACGAGCGGGACAACGAGCCGGGCGGGTTCCAGTGGATCAATGGCGGGGACGCCGACCGCAATGTGCTCACATTCATCCGGTGGGACAAGGAAGGCAATCCGTTGGTTTGTGCCGTCAATTTCTCCGGCGGTCCGCACCATGGTTACGCCATCGGAGTGCCGGCCGAGGGGGAGTGGACGGAAGTCCTCAACACAGACGCGGAGGCCTATGGCGGTTCCGGCGTGGACAACAAGGGAACGCTGACTGCGGCGGGGGTGGGACAGGATGGCCAACCGGCCACACTGAGCGTGACCCTGCCGCCCTTGGGCGCTGCATTCTTCAAACTCTCCCCTGACACCCCGGCTTAATCGCCGGCCGAAAGCCCGGAATCCCCGTGATTCCGGGCTTTTTGGCGCCCGAAGGAGGGCGCTTTGTGTCCGTGGCCAAGTGGTGGTAGAGTTTATTTCCGCGCCGCTCCCCGGAGTTGGTCGGCAAAAACCACACGGATGCTACTGGCAGACGGAGTCGTGAACGCCGATTTGACACTGAAAGGATCGGCCGGTAAGTTTGGGAAGTTGCTCCGGAGCGATCCGCGACCGTGTGGTTGTGGTGGTGCCGGGTGTGTCTGTTGTTTGAGAACTCAATAGTGTGCCAAGTTTGTTGATACCAATTTATTTATATGGATTGGTTGAATTGACTGGATCCGCCACCCCGTGGTGTGGTCTGGTTTTTACAGCTGGTTTCAAATTTTGCAGCCGTTTTCTCCCGTTTTCCCGGGGGTTGGTGGTTGTGTTCGTTTTTGTTTTACTTCAACGGAGAGTTTGATCCTGGCTCAGGATGAACGCTGGCGGCGTGCTTAACACATGCAAGTCGAACGATGAACCTCACTTGTGGGGGGATTAGTGGCGAACGGGTGAGTAACACGTGAGTAACCTGCCCTTAACTCTGGGATAAGCCTGGGAAACTGGGTCTAATACCGGATATGACTCCTCATCGCATGGTGGGGGGTGGAAAGCTTTTTGTGGTTTTGGATGGACTCGCGGCCTATCAGCTTGTTGGTGAGGTAATGGCTCACCAAGGCGACGACGGGTAGCCGGCCTGAGAGGGTGACCGGCCACACTGGGACTGAGACACGGCCCAGACTCCTACGGGAGGCAGCAGTGGGGAATATTGCACAATGGGCGAAAGCCTGATGCAGCGACGCCGCGTGAGGGATGACGGCCTTCGGGTTGTAAACCTCTTTCAGTAGGGAAGAAGCGAAAGTGACGGTACCTGCAGAAGAAGCGCCGGCTAACTACGTGCCAGCAGCCGCGGTAATACGTAGGGCGCAAGCGTTATCCGGAATTATTGGGCGTAAAGAGCTCGTAGGCGGTTTGTCGCGTCTGCCGTGAAAGTCCGGGGCTCAACTCCGGATCTGCGGTGGGTACGGGCAGACTAGAGTGATGTAGGGGAGACTGGAATTCCTGGTGTAGCGGTGAAATGCGCAGATATCAGGAGGAACACCGATGGCGAAGGCAGGTCTCTGGGCATTAACTGACGCTGAGGAGCGAAAGCATGGGGAGCGAACAGGATTAGATACCCTGGTAGTCCATGCCGTAAACGTTGGGCACTAGGTGTGGGGGACATTCCACGTTTTCCGCGCCGTAGCTAACGCATTAAGTGCCCCGCCTGGGGAGTACGGCCGCAAGGCTAAAACTCAAAGGAATTGACGGGGGCCCGCACAAGCGGCGGAGCATGCGGATTAATTCGATGCAACGCGAAGAACCTTACCAAGGCTTGACATGGGCCGGACCGGGCTGGAAACAGTCCTTCCCCTTTGGGGCCGGTTCACAGGTGGTGCATGGTTGTCGTCAGCTCGTGTCGTGAGATGTTGGGTTAAGTCCCGCAACGAGCGCAACCCTCGTTCTATGTTGCCAGCGCGTGATGGCGGGGACTCATAGGAGACTGCCGGGGTCAACTCGGAGGAAGGTGGGGACGACGTCAAATCATCATGCCCCTTATGTCTTGGGCTTCACGCATGCTACAATGGCCGGTACAAAGGGTTGCGATACTGTGAGGTGGAGCTAATCCCAAAAAGCCGGTCTCAGTTCGGATTGGGGTCTGCAACTCGACCCCATGAAGTCGGAGTCGCTAGTAATCGCAGATCAGCAACGCTGCGGTGAATACGTTCCCGGGCCTTGTACACACCGCCCGTCAAGTCACGAAAGTTGGTAACACCCGAAGCCGGTGGCCTAACCCCTTGTGGGAGGGAGCTGTCGAAGGTGGGACTGGCGATTGGGACTAAGTCGTAACAAGGTAGCCGTACCGGAAGGTGCGGCTGGATCACCTCCTTTCTAAGGAGCGCCTACAGTCACCTTGCCCCGTGTATGCGGGTGTGGAGGGGTTGTCAGGAGTAGGCCCGTTGCGCAGACGCTAGTTCTGCGGCGGGTGCTCACGGGTGGAATATCAACGAATAGCGGCCGCCGGTTTTTTCCCGGCACCCAGTACGGATACACGCCCTTTGGGGCGGTGGTCCTGGAACGGTGCGGGGGGTTGCGGGTGGTTTAGTGTTTGGCACACTGTTGGGTCCTGAGGCAACAGGGCCGGGGTTTTGGCTCCGGGACTTGTGTGTTTCTGGTTTCCTGGCTGCACCGATCATGCGCGTTTGTGTGTGTGGGGTGTGTGGTACGGGGTTGTTGTTTGAGAACTACATAGTGGACGCGAGCATCTTTTATAAGAAGCAATTTCCAAGATATATGAACCTGGATCTGTTGCGTCATCCTTCGGGGTGGGGTGATGGTTTCTGTGGTTCTCTCGAAAGAATAGCGTTTTATTGATCTTTTGTGGTCAAGTTTTTAAGAGCACACGGTGGATGCCTTGGCATTAGGAGCCGAAGAAGGACGTAGGAATCTGCGATAAGCCTGGGGGAGTCGATAACCGGACTGTGATCCCAGGGTCTCCGAATGGGGAAACCCCGCCAGGGGCGCGAGCTGCCTGGTGACCCGCATCTGAACACATAGGGTGCGTGGAGGGAACGCGGGGAAGTGAAACATCTCAGTACCCGCAGGAAGAGAAAACAATAGTGATTCCGTCAGTAGTGGCGAGCGAACGCGGATCAGGCTAAACCGTTCCATGTGTGATAGCCGGCGGGCGTTGCATGGTCGGGGTTGTGGGACTTTCCATACCAGCTCTGCCGGGCTGGTGAGGTGTGATGTGCGGGCATAGGTGAACGGTCTTGAAAGGCCGGCCAGAGAGGGTGTGAGCCCCGTAACCGAAATGTTTGGCACCGCCTGGAGAGTATCCCAAGTAGCACGGGGCCCGAGAAATCCCGTGTGAATCTGTCAGGACCACCTGATAAGCCTAAATACTCCCTAATGACCGATAGCGGACCAGTACCGTGAGGGAAAGGTGAAAAGTACCCCGGGAGGGGAGTGAAACAGTACCTGAAACCGTGTGCTTACAATCCGTCGGAGCCAGTCTGATTCTGGTGACGGCGTGCCTTTTGAAGAATGAGCCTGCGAGTTAGTGTTACGTCGCGAGGTTAACCCGTGTGGGGAAGCCGTAGCGAAAGCGAGTCTGAACAGGGCGTTGCAGTGGCGTGATCTAGACCCGAAGCGAAGTGATCTACCCATGGCCAGGTTGAAGCGACGGTAAGACGTCGTGGAGGACCGAACCCACTTCAGTTGAAAATGGAGGGGATGAGCTGTGGGTAGGGGTGAAAGGCCAATCAAACTTCGTGATAGCTGGTTCTCCCCGAAATGCATTTAGGTGCAGCGTTGCGTGTTTCTTACCGGAGGTAGAGCTACTGGATGGCTAATGGGCCCTACAAGGTTACTGACGTCAGCCAAACTCCGAATGCCGGTAAGTGAGAGCGCAGCAGTGAGACTGTGGGGGATAAGCTTCATAGTCGAGAGGGAAACAGCCCAGACCACCAACTAAGGCCCCTAAGCGTGTGCTAAGTGGGAAAGGATGTGGAGTTGCGAAGACAACCAGGAGGTTGGCTTAGAAGCAGCCATCCTTAAAAGAGTGCGTAATAGCTCACTGGTCAAGTGATTCCGCGCCGACAATGTAGCGGGGCTCAAGTACACCGCCGAAGTTGTGGCATTCAGATTTTTGCTAAGCCCTTGTGGTTCAGGCGTCTGGATGGGTAGGGGAGCGTCGTGTGGGCAGTGAAGTCGCGGTGTAAACCAGCGGTGGAGCCTACACGAGTGAGAATGCAGGCATGAGTAGCGAAAGACGGGTGAGAAACCCGTCCGCCGAATGATCAAGGGTTCCAGGGTCAAGCTAATCTGCCCTGGGTAAGTCGGGACCTAAGGCGAGGCCGACAGGCGTAGTCGATGGACAACGGGTTGATATTCCCGTACCGGCGAAAAACCGCCCATGCTGAACAGGGGATACTAACCGCCCGGAGCCTGCCCTATCACCCTTTGGGGTGTGTGGGTTTTGGCCGAGCGCGGGACCTGATCCTGGGAGGTAAGCGTATTAACAGGTGTGACGCAGGAAGGTAGCCGGGCCGGGCGATGGTTGCCCCGGTCCAAGGATGTAGGGCGAACGGTAGGCAAATCCGCCGTTCATGATGCCTGAGATCTGATGGGACTCCCTCACGGGGGGATTCGGTGATCCTATGCTGCCTAGAAAAGCATCGACGCGAGGTTTTAGCCGCCCGTACCCCAAACCGACACAGGTGATCAGGTAGAGAATACTAAGGCGATCGAGAGAATTATGGTTAAGGAACTCGGCAAAATGCCCCCGTAACTTCGGGAGAAGGGGGGCCCCTATCGTGATGGACATTCACTGTCCGGAGCGTGGCGGGGCCGCAGAGACCAGGGGGAAGCGACTGTTTACTAAAAACACAGGTCCGTGCGAAGTCGCAAGACGATGTATACGGACTGACTCCTGCCCGGTGCTGGAAGGTTAAGAGGACCGGTTAGCCGCAAGGCGAAGCTGAGAATTTAAGCCCCAGTAAACGGCGGTGGTAACTATAACCATCCTAAGGTAGCGAAATTCCTTGTCGGGTAAGTTCCGACCTGCACGAATGGAGTAACGACTTCCCCGCTGTCTCAACCATAAACTCGGCGAAATTGCAGTACGAGTAAAGATGCTCGTTACGCGCAGCAGGACGGAAAGACCCCGAGACCTTTACTATAGTTTGGTATTGGTGTTCGGAGTGGCTTGTGTAGGATAGGTGGGAGACGTTGAAGCCCGGACGCCAGTTCGGGTGGAGTCATCGTTGAAATACCACTCTGGTCACTTTGGACATCTAACTTCGGCCCGTAATCCGGGTCAGGGACAGTGCCTGATGGGTAGTTTAACTGGGGCGGTTGCCTCCTAAAAAGTAACGGAGGCGCCCAAAGGTTCCCTCAGCCTGGTTGGCAATCAGGTGTCGAGTGTAAGTGCACAAGGGAGCTTGACTGTGAGAGAGACATCTCGAGCAGGGACGAAAGTCGGGACTAGTGATCCGGCGGTACATTGTGGAATGGCCGTCGCTCAACGGATAAAAGGTACCTCGGGGATAACAGGCTGATCTTGCCCAAGAGTCCATATCGACGGCATGGTTTGGCACCTCGATGTCGGCTCGTCGCATCCTGGGGCTGGAGTAGGTCCCAAGGGTTGGGCTGTTCGCCCATTAAAGCGGTACGCGAGCTGGGTTTAGAACGTCGTGAGACAGTTCGGTCCCTATCCGCTGCGCGCGCAGGAAATTTGAGAAGGGCTGTCCTTAGTACGAGAGGACCGGGACGGACGAACCTCTGGTGTGTCAGTTGTACTGCCAAGTGCACCGCTGATTAGCTACGTTCGGATGGGATAACCGCTGAAAGCATCTAAGCGGGAAGCTCGCTTCGAGATGAGATTTCCATACACCTTGTGTGTGAGAGGCCCCCAGCCAGACCACTGGGTTGATAGGCCGGATGTGGAAGCGAGGACTAACGACTCGTGAAGCTGACCGGTACTAATAGGCCGATAACTTACACCACACACCACCCCGCAAACGAACTTCAAAAGCGTTTGCACCCATGGGGTGGTACAAAGAAACAAGACTGCTTGCGTCCACTATGTGGTTCCCAACCAACAAACCCGCACCCGCGGCACGTTGCCTGGCGAACCAACAACTGAATAACAACACCACACCTGCCCGCACCGGGCAGGAACACATGTTGTAACCACAAGATTTCCCACCCCCTAGAACGGGGTGCGGAGCAAGGGTTACGGCGGTCATAGCGTGGGGGAAACGCCCGGTCCCATTCCGAACCCGGAAGCTAAGACCCACAGCGCCGATGGTACTGCACCCGGGAGGGTGTGGGAGAGTAGGTCACCGCCGGACAACCATTAGAGCTCAGGCTCCGACAACAACGTCGGAGCCTGAGCCATTTAACCCCCGAACCGCTCAACCCCCTGAACCCCTAACCACCGGACCGCCGGGGACGGGCCTGGACCCCAGTCAACGCCACGCCCATCCCGTCGGCCGTGCCGGTAAAGTTGTTGTCCATGGACAACCTCTTTAGCCATGCGCCTTCCGCGGACGAAGTTCCTGAGCCCGCCGATGCCCTTGAGCCCGTCATCCACGTGGTGACGGTTCCGGTGCCAGTGTCGAAGGCGTTTATCGGCTTCACGGAACACACCCATCTTTGGTGGCCGTTGGGAGACCACAGCGTCTTCGGCGCGGGCTCGTACGTGGAGTTTGAGGAGAACCTCATTCTGGAAACTGCTGACGACGGCAGGACCGCGATCTGGGGCTCCATCGATGACTGGCAGCCGCCCATGTCCTTCCACGCCGCGTGGCATCCCGGGACCACCGCGCTCTGGTCCACCGAGTTGAGGGTATCGTTCAGGGCGGTCGGGGCGGGGACCGAGGTCCGGCTGGTTCAGGACGGCTGGGAGGGGACCGAGGACCCGGCCGGTTCCCGTGCGGATTACGAGGAGGAATGGCCTGAGGTGCTGACGCGGTTCGCGCGTTTCATGGGCGGGGCAGTTGACTAGGGTCCGGCGTCTGGGTGCCAGCGAGTGGGAGCACCTGCGAGGCATTCGACTCGAAATGATTGCGGACTCCCCCACCGCCTACGTTGAGTCCTTGCGGTATGCACGTTCCCAGACCGAGGGGCAATGGCGTAGCCGGGCGGCGGATATGACCGGCCCGCTCAGCATTACGTTCGTTGCAGACGCCGGGCCCGGGAGTCCCCTGTGCGGGCTTATGCGCGTGGTGGTAAAGGAGCCCCAGGACACCGGCCGGCCGGCGCAAGCCATGCTGATCAGTGTTTACGTGGCACCTGCCCATCGTGGCTCAGGCCTCGCTGACGAGTTGCTACAGCACGCTGTAGCCGCCGCGCACGACGAACTGGGCGCCGGCCTCCTGCAATTGGGGGTTCATGAGGAGAACGCGCGGGCATTGGCTTTCTATGTCCGGAACGGGTTCCGGGATACAGGTGGCCGCGAGGTGTACCGGCTGGACACAAGCAAGGCTGAAATCCTTATGGAGCGGGAGCTGGTCCCCTCCCGCCTGCCGGCCACCCCGCTGGAAGCCGGCGTGGCAGGCTAGAGCACGGGTGGGCCCTCGCCCACCGGAGGTACCGCAGTGCTCGAGCGAATGATGAACTGCGTCGGGTACTCCGTGTCTCCGCGAGTTCCCTCGTTCCCGGCTTCGTTCCGTCCCTCGAGCCCGGACAGCAGGAACTCGACGGCGAGAGCTCCCTGCCCGCGGGCATCCTGGTCGATGGTGGTCAGCCCAAAAACCTCCCCGAGCTCGTGACCGTCGATGCCGATCACCGAAAGATCGTAGGGGACTCGCAGCCCGAAGTCCCGGGCAGCGAGGATGGTGCCGATAGCCATTTCATCGGAAGCCGCGAACACCGCAGTGGGCCTTTCTGCGGACGCCCCCAGCAGCCTCCGCGCACTCGCGTATGCGCCCTGAATGGTGAAATCCGCGGAGACCTGCCACTCGGGACGAATCTGTTGCCCGGCGCGCTTCATGGCCTTTTCGAAACCGCCTTGGCGGGTGCCGGGCAGACGGAAATCCTGCTGGTATGCGGCGTCACCGGTCATATGCGCGATTTTCGTGTGGCCCAGCCCGATGAGGTGGTTGGTTGCGGCTTCGGCAATCCCGAAGTCGTTGATCCTGATGGTGGAGGCGCCGGGCAGCGGGCCGCCAATTCCCACGATGGGACGGTGGATGGCAAGGAGTTGTTGTATTTCGGTCTGGCTGAGCTCCAGCGACACCGCGATCACGGCATCCACGCGTTTACGTAGCAGAAAATCATTCAGCACATTGTGGCGCCGGTCCTGATCCTCACCCACGTTGTAGAGGGTGAGGTCGTAGCCGCCATCCAGGAGTGCGGCTGAAACGCCTTCCACCACGGACGAAAAGAACCACCGGTGGACGGACGGCACCACCACCCCCACGTTGTGGTTGCGGCCGGAGGCGAGACTGGAGGCGTGGTAGGAGAGGACGAAACCGAGTTCCGCTGCGGCAGTCTGCGCACGCTCCCGGCTTCTCGCCGACACATGCCCCTTGCCGCTCAGGGCGCGCGAAACGGTGGCTATGGAGAGGCCGGCCCGTTCGGCGACGTCCTTGATGCCGGGCATTATTATTAGCTCTCCGTGTCCTCGATGCGCATTTCCAACCAAACGGTTTCACCTGAGCCTAATGGATGTCCCGCGTTGGACATGTCCTCCGGACCGTACCCTGCTGCCGCGGACCCGCCGGGCCTGCTGCGCAGCAGGACCTTACCGGCCGGCAGCTCCAGTGGCTCGCCGCCAACATTCATCAGAACCACTGTGGTGCCGTTGAGATAGGCCAGGGAGGTGTCGGTGCACCAGTCCTCAAGCCAGGACAGTGATCCCTTGCCGAGGCCGAGTTCGCGTCGGAGACCCAGCAGTCGCTTATAGAGGGTCAGATGCGACGACGGCGAGGCGGATTGCGCGTCGCGTGCCAGCTCGGTGAAGCTTGCCGGTTGCGGCAGCCACGGGTCCGCTCCCGTGCCGAAGCCGGCGTGAAGCTCCGCTGCGCGCCAAGGCAGGGGCACCCGGCACCCGTCGCGGCCCAGACGCTCGCCGCCGGTACGGGCAAAGGTGGGATCCTGCCGCTGGCTGTCAGGGATGTCGATGCCGTCCGGCAACCCTAGTTCCTCACCCTGGTATAGGTATGCGCTACCCGGCAGTCCCAGCATGAACATGGTTGCTGCTGCCGCCCGGGTCCGGCCCAGGGCCTCGTCCGGCTGCGGATCCGAGGTGCCAATTCCGTCGCCGTCGCGCGGCGCATGCCAGTCGTAGCCGAAACGCGTGGCGTGCCGGACGACGTCGTGGTTGGACAGCACCCAGGTGCTCGGAGCCCCCACCGAGTCCAGGGCGAGGAGCGACTCGGTGATGATGCCGCGCATGCGGTGCACGTCCAGCCCGGCGTGAAGGTAGGGAAAGTTGAAGGCCTGGTGCATCTCGTCCGGGCGCACCCAGTCCGCGAGCCGAGGGAGGGGGTCCACATTGGCTTCAGCGCAGAGGATGCGGTCGGTACCGTACTCACCGAGGATCCTGCGCCACTTGCGGTAGATCCCGTGCAGGGCTGGTTGGCCGAACATGGGTGCGTCGCGGCCCGGGAAGCCGTCGCAGCTGTTGCCGTCGGCGCGCCCGCCCCACTCGGGTAGGCCGGGGGCCTTAACGAGGGCGTGAGCCACGTCAACGCGGAAGCCGGAGACGCCACGGCCCAGCCAAAACCGCAGCACCCGCTCGAATTCCTCGTGGACGGCGTCATTGTCCCAGTTGAAGTCCGGCTGGGACGAGTCGAATAGGTGCAGGTACCACTGGCCGAGGGCACCATCGGGCTCGGTGATCCGCGTCCAGGCGGGGCCGCCGAAGTGGGACTGCCAGTTGTTCGGCGGCTCCTCGCCGTCGTTTCCGCGGCCGTCACGGAAGATGAACATGTCCCGCTCCGGGCTGCCGGCGGGGGCTGCGAGTGCGGCCCGGAAGGCCAAGTGCTGGTCGGAGCAGTGGTTGGGCACGAGGTCCACGATCACGCGCAGGCCCAGCCGGGTGGCCTCGGCCATCATGGCGTCGAAATCGGTCAGCGTGCCGAAAAGCGGGTCGACGTCGCAGTAGTCGCTGACGTCGTACCCGGCGTCGCGCTGCGGGGACCGGTAAAACGGCGAGAGCCAGACGGCGTCGACGTCGAGCTCGGCGAGGCTGGCCAGCTCGGCGGTGATTCCGGCCAGATCGCCGATGCCGTCGCCATTCAAGTCCCGGAAGGAACGCGGATAGACCTGGTAGATGACGGCGGAACGCCACCAGTCCCCGGCGGTGACGGCGTGGTGTACCAGGGTGAGCGGGCCGGCCGCAACAGCGGGGGAGAGAAGCAAAGAGTCGATTGACATGCCGGTAATCGTAAGGCGCATCACACCAAAATGAAAGCGCTTCCAGATTTCCGCAGTGACGTTACTTGTCCGGAACCTTTCCGGATATCCCTTAAAGAGCGGGGTTTCGGGGTCATTTTCCCTTTCCAAGGCATACCTGCCACGGCGTGGATCAATTTCCTGTCTCCGTGTTGAGGTCTAACCTGGAAGCGCTTGCAGCTCACGCGTCGGCTTCACCTCCGATCAATCCGGCGCAGGGCATGTGCGAGCAAACCCTTCGGTCCAGCGGTGCTGCGGCTGTCCGGATCCTGACGGAACCACGCCGCCCGCGCAGGCAACCGGGACTGAGGTGTCCGCCGTCTAGACTGAAGTCCGGATTCAACTGGCCTGGAGGCCCAATGGGGAGCATCGTCGAGGAACTCAGGAACATTCTGGCGCCCGGAAGAGTGATCGTGGACAGCACCGTCCTGGCCGCCTATGCCGTGGACCAGGCGCCTGTGCTTGATTTTGAGATGCCGCTGGCGGTGGTCATGGCCGAATCCGTGGCCGATGTCCAGGCAGTGGTCCGCACCTGTGCCGCCCACGGGGTGCCGGTGGTGGCCCGTGGCGCAGGCACCGGAGTCTCCGGGGGAGCGCATGCCAGCAAGGGATGTGTGGTCCTGGGCCTTGAACGGATGAACCGCATCCTGGACCTGAACCCCGACGACGAAACCGCCGTCGTCGAACCCGGTGTGATCAACGCCGATCTCAACGAGGCGGCAGGCGCGCACGGGCTGATGTACGCCCCTGACCCAGCGAGTTTCAGGATGTCCACCATCGGCGGCAACGTGGCCACCAACGCCGGCGGGCTCCGCTGCGCCAAGTACGGGGTGACGCGCGATTCGGTTCTGGCCCTGGACGTTGTGCTGGCGGACGGCTCGCTGATCCACACCGGCCACCAGACCTTTAAGGGCGTGGCCGGCTATGACCTCACCGGACTTTTCGTGGGCTCCGAAGGCACGCTGGGAATTGTGGTGGGTGCCACTGTGCGGCTGAAGTACCTGCCGCGGGACGTCCAGACCATCGCCGCCTTCTACCCGGATTTTCGCCGTGCGGCCGCCGGCGTCCTGGCCGTCGGCAGGGCCAGGGTGCAGCCCGCCATCATGGAGCTGCTCGACGGCGGTTCCCTGCGTCAGCTGGACGCGGTCCATGGCTCGGACCTGAGCCGTCGTGGAGCCTCCCTGCTGTTGATCCAGACCGATGGCTTCGGGGCCGTGGCGGAAGCGGAGGTAGTCAGGAACGTCCTCGCGGCGGGAGGCGCGGCCGTCACCACCGAGGCCAGCGCTGAAGCCGAACAATTGGTGGATCTTCGGCGCAACAGCCGTGGCGTTGAGGTGGACGATGAGTACCGGGTGGGCGAGGATGTGGCCGTGCCGCGCTCGCGGCTCGTGGACTACGTAGGCGAGCTTGAGGCCATGGCCGTGGCTTACGGCGTGCAGCTGAAGGTGGTGGCGCACGCCGGCGACGGCAACCTGCACCCCACATTCTGGGTGGACCGGCAGGACAACCAGGTGGACGCCGCAGCCATGCAGCGGCTGGGTGACGCCCTGGACAAATCAATCACGGTGGCGCTGGCCATGGGCGGGACCATCACCGGCGAGCACGGGATCGGCCAGTACAAGCTGCGGTGGCTGGGCCTGGAACAGCCCGAGCCAGTGCGGGAGTTGCAGCGCCGGATCAAACATCTTTTTGATCCGGCCGGCATCCTTAACCCCGGAAAGGCGATCTAGCCGTTCGATTTAACCCCGGTGTGCCAGATGCGTCAGTCGTCGGCGTCCGGGTACTCTTCCTCGGCTTCCTCGCCGTAGCGTGATTCCTCGGTCTCCACTTCCAGGATCTTCAGCAGTCCGGTGTCCGGATTGAGCATGATGGCCGCTTCGTCCCTCCGGTGGCGGAGGATTGAGTCGATGTAGGACTGAACGGCCTCAGCCAGCGGAATGTGGCGTTCCTGCTTCTCGGACATGTACCAACGGTGTTCGAGTACCTCGTGCACGGCCTCGGCAGGCTCGAGCTTTCCGGAGAGGTCGCGGGGGATCGAACGGACGATCGGCTCGAAGATCTGGCTCACCCAAAGGTGGGCACTGTATTCCTCGTCCATCTGGGGGTTGTTGTCCGCCCGGAACGAGTCCATGTCGTTGAGCAGCCGGCGGGCCTGGTTTTCCTGGGCGTCCAGACCCGTGAGGCGGAGGAGCCGGCGCTGGTGGTGCCCGGCGTCCACCACCTTCGGCTGAAGCTGAATGGTGGTGCCATTCTGTGTGGTCTTGATGGCGTATTCCTCAACGTCGAAGCCGAGCTCGTTGAGCTTGCGGATGCGGGCCGCCACGCGCCAGCGTTCACCGATTTCGAAGGACTCCTTTTCGGTCAGCTCGGTCCACAGGCGCCGGTAGCTATCCATGATGAGTTCGCTGGTGGCCACCGGATCCACCTTTTCCTCGATCAGGCCGCCGTCGAGAAGGTCCATCAGTTCGCCGGCGATGTTGACGCGGGCAATTTCCAGATCGTATTCACGCTGACCAGTGGAGAGGTCCGGATAGAGCTCGCCGGTTTCGGCGTCCACGAGGTAGGCGGCGAACGCGCCGGCGTCACGGCGGAAGAGGGTGTTGGAGAGGGACACGTCGCCCCAGTAGAAGCCGATCAGGTGCAGCCGGACCAGCAGCAGGGCCTGGGCGTCGATCAGGCGGGTCAGTGTGTCCTTGCGCAGCATCTGGGAGAAGAGCGCGCGGTACGGCATGGAGAACTTCAGGTGCCGTGTGACCAGGACGGGGTTCAGCGGCCTGCCGTCCGGGGTGGTGCGGCCGGTAATCACGGCCACCGGCTCCACGCACGGGACATCCAGCCGGGCGAGCTTGCGGAGCATATGGTACTCGTGGCGGGCGATATGCTCGGAGGTTTCCTTGATGGCAATGACCGATCCGCCCAAGTGGGCGAAACGCACGATATGGCGGGAGATACCGCGGGGGAGGGCAGCAAGATGCTCCGCCGGCCAGTCCTCCAGGGCGATATGCCAGGGCAGGTCCAGGAGCTCGGGCTCAGTGGCGGCGGCGGTGATGCTCAGCGAGCTGGCCGCGACCGAGGCCTTCTCGTCGTTGGCGCTTGCAGCTTCAAACCGAGGCAGCTTGCCGATCTGGCCGTAGTCGGTGGGTTCGTCGTGCCACTGGGCGTTGCTTTCCTCGGTCATATGCCAATTCTTCCGTAGGTAGGGGCGGGCAGCCTAAACAAAGTCAGGTAGCCGCGCTTAAATCACGACGGCGGCCCGTCCAGTGAGGAGGGGCCGCCGTCGGTTAATGCTGAAGGCTAGTCGCCGAGGCGCAGGCCCGTCTTGGTGTCGAAAAGGTGCACGTGGCCCGACTGCGGGCGAACGTAGATGGACTCGCCCTTCATCGGGGGCCGGCGGCCGTCGACGCGTGCCACGATGTCGTGGCTCTTGCCGTCCAGCGTGGTGTGGCCGTAGACGTAGGCGTCGGCCCCGAGCTCTTCGACGACGTCAACCTCGACCTGGAGGCCTTCGCCCGCGGCGACCTGCTCGAGGTCCTCCGGACGTGAACCCAGGGTGACCGTCCGTCCGTGCGCCTCTTCGAGGACATCGCGGGGGACCGGGTACACGGTTCCGCCGAACTGGACGCCGCCGTCGACGACCGGCAGTTCCAGCAGGTTCATGGCGGGGGAGCCGATGAAACCGGCTACGAAGACGTTCTTCGGCTTGTCGTAGAGGTTGCGTGGGGTGTCAACCTGCATCAGCAGGCCGTCCTTCAACACAGCGACGCGGTCACCCATGGTCATGGCTTCCACCTGGTCGTGGGTCACGTACACAGTGGTGACGCCGAGACGGCGGGTGAGGGACGCGATCTGGGTGCGGGTCTGTACACGCAGCTTGGCGTCCAGGTTGGAAAGGGGCTCATCCATGAGGAAGACCTGCGGGTTACGCACGATTGCGCGGCCCATGGCAACACGCTGGCGCTGACCGCCGGAGAGCGCCTTCGGCTTGCGGTCCAGGTACGGCTCAAGGTCGAGAAGCTTGGCGGCTTCGCGGACGCGCTCGGCGCGCTCTTCCTTGCTGACGCCGGCGATCTTCAGCGCGAAGCCCATGTTGTCCGCAACGGTCATGTGCGGGTACAGGGCGTAGTTCTGGAAAACCATGGCGATGTCGCGGTCCTTGGGGGGAACGTCGGTGACATCGCGATCGCCAATGAGGATACGGCCGGAGTTGACGTCCTCAAGGCCTGCGAGCATTCGCAGGGAGGTGGACTTGCCGCAACCGGAGGGTCCAACGAGGACCAGAAATTCGCCATCGGCGATGTCAATGTTGAGCTTGTCAACAGCGGGCTTATCTGTGCCCGGGTACAGACGCGTAGCGTTATCAAAAGTAACTGTAGCCACAGTTATCAATCCCTTCACCGGCAGGTACGTGCCGGACGATCCGTTGTGAATGGTTCATGTTTGTTCAGTTGTTCACGGTCTTCCAGCCGTGTACTCCCCGGCCGAAGCCGAGGAGTATCGCATGACGCCGCACGGTTCTTGTGCGCCACATCACAAACAGAGTATGTCAGATGTTTCCAATAAGGGCGAAAATGTTACAAGTGTCACACGTGAGATGCGTAACGCGAGGCAGGTTCAGCCGGCCGCCGGGAGAGCGGCAGGGCTGGCATTCGCGCTGCGGCAGGGGGCCAGCTAGCCGGCGACTGCGCGGCTGCGTTCGCGCAACAGCGCCTCGAGCAGTTCGGCCACGTGGGTCGGCGCGCCCACCCGGAACTCGGCCTGCGTGAAATCCAGGCCGACCTTGACACCGACGTCGCCGTGCACCAGCTGGTCCAGCGCGTCCTCGTCCGTGGTGTCGTCGCCGGCAAAGACCACCGCCGTCGCACCGGTGGCCTGGCGAAGGAAGGCTACCCCCTCACCCTTGGAGGCATGGACCACCGACGTTTCCAGCACCCGGTTTCCGGCCTTGAGGAAGACACCCTTGCGGTTCTCGAGAACAGACCGCGCAGCGGCCACGGCGTCCTCGGCAACATCGTCGGCGGCCAGCCGGGTGTGCAGAACCACGCCCGCAGGCTTGTCCTCCAGCAGCGTACCCGGCGCCTGCTGCACGATTTCCTCCAGCACATGACGGACCTCAGCCAGCAGTTCCCGCTGGTCCTCGTCCAGCGTCAGTTCGGATGACCCGGCGCCAAGCCACGCCTCGGCCCCGTGGCTGCCGATGAGCAGGGTTTCCGGCGGAGGCGACGCAACCGCCCGCAGGCTGTCCAGGGCACGGCCGGAGATGAGCGCCGTCGTCGTTCGAGGCAGGGCCGCCAGGGCGGCGAAGGCAGCGGAGGAACGCGGAAGGGAACGGGCGTCGTCGGCGTGGTCCACCAGCGGGGCCATGGTGCCGTCGAAATCCATGGCCACCAGCAGGTGTTCGGTGTCGGCAACCCGGCGGAGGGCCTCGAGCAGCTCCGGCGGCAGCGACAGCGGGGCGGTCTCCGATACGTGGGCATCGGGAGTTTTCGGTGATGTCGGGTCAGGAGTCATCGCGGACCACCTTCTCTTTGAGTGCTGCCAGGAATTCGGCGGACCAGAGGTCCACATCGTGATCCAGGATCTGTTTACGCATGGACCGCATCCGGCGCGCTCCCTCGGCGGGCTGCATGTTGACTGCTCTCATGATGGTGTCCTTGAGGCCGTCGATGTCGTGCGGGTTCATCAGCAAGGCCTGCTTCAGCTGGTCCGCTGCGCCGGCAAATTCACTCAGCACCAAGGCGCCGTCGTTGTTGGTGCGGGCCGTCACGTATTCCTTGGCCACCAGGTTCATGCCGTCCCGCAGCGCGGTTACCAGCATGACGTCGGCCGCCAGGTACAAGGCCACCATTTCTTCGATGGGGTAGCTGTGATGGAGGTAGCGCACGGCGGTGTTCTGCATGGTGTCGTACGTGCCGTTGATATGTCCAACCGTGCCTTCGACTTCTTCGCGGAGGAGCCGGTACTGTTCGACGCGTTCCCGGCTGGGGCTGGCCACCTGGATCAGGGTTGCGTCCTCAACCTTGAGTTTGCCCTCGGCCAGCAGTTCCTCGAACGCCTTGAGCCGGTGCCGGATGCCTTTGGTGTAATCGAGGCGATCGACGCCGAGCAGGATGGTCTTGGGATTCCCCAGGTCTCTCCTGATCTGGCGGGCATGCTCGATGATCTCCGGCTTTCGGGCCAGTTCGCTGATCTGCTGGACATCGATGGAAATCGGAAACGCCTGGGCACGTGCGATGTGGGTGGTTTCGCCATACTGCCCTTTGACGTGGACCTGCTGCTGCTTAACGCTGGCTCCAAGAAAACGGCGGGCGGAGCGCATGAAGTTGCCGGCGTCGCTGCTGCGCTGGAACCCCACAAGGTCCGCACCGAGCAGGCCGTCGATGATGGCACGGCGCCACGGTAACTGCGCGAAGATCTCCGGCGGCGGGAACGGGATGTGGTTGAAGAATCCGATCTTCAGATCGGGGCGCGCTTCACGGAGCATTTTGGGGACGAGCTGGAGCTGGTAGTCCTGCACCCAGACCGTGGCGCCCCGGTGTGCGTGGTGGATGACGGCGTCGGCGAACCTTCTGTTGACCTTCCGGTACGACTCCCACCAGGTGCGGTGGAACTCGGGCGGGGCGATCACATCGTGGTAGAGCGGCCAGAGGGTGGCATTGGAGAAGCCCTCGTAGAAGAGCTCGATATCCTCAGTGCTCAGGTGGACGGGGACCAGGTCAATGCCGCCGTGGCTGAACGGCTTCAGGGTTTCATCCGGAGCGCCGTGCCACCCCACCCAGGCGCCGTCGGTCTTGGTCATCATGGGGGCCAGCGCGGTCACGAGTCCGCCCGGGGAGCGTCGCCAGCCATCCTCGCAGCCGGGATCCTCAGGGTCGCAGCGATCAACGGGGAGCCGGTTGGACACCACCATGAAGTCATACTGCGTGGCCGCCGTGCGGCCGTGCGGAGTCGACTTTTCCGGCGCATGGGCGTCGGTATGGTCGCTTGGCGGTGTTTGCATGGGTGCCCCCTGGGGATTTTAGTGGCTCAATGTCAACCCTAGTCGCACGGAATCTTCCGGGCTATTCGTCCGTTGGGCAGGCTGATGGAGAAACTTGAAGGCGCAAGCTCTCAGGTTTCTCCCCTAAAATGATGAAGTTGCCACTGAGTGGTCCGCACCTGGCCGATCGACACGAGGAACTGATGAGCCCCGCAAACGAACCCCGCAAGTCCAAAGCAGAGCGCACTGCCGAGGCCCGCGAGAAAGCCCGTGAGATCCGTGAGGCGCAGCTAAAGAAGGACAAGCGCAACAAGCTCCTCATCGGCTGGGGCATTGTGGTGGCCGTCGTGGCGATCCTCGCCATAGTGGCCCTCGTGGTCACCTCCAGCATGAAGAACAACGCACCGGTGGCCGATGAAGGTCCCACTCCCGCCAACGGCAACGTTCATGGCGGCGTCACGCTGCTTGCCAATGCCGAAGTTGCGAAGTCCGATCCCGTCACGGTTAAGGTGGCGGACCTCCCCTCGGCGCCCGCCTCGGCTCCTGCCGAGGTGAAGGCTCCGGGCGCGGACGCGGAGGCAGGTAAGCCCGTCAAGGTGGTCCTGTACGTCGACTTCATCTGCCCGGTGTGCAAGAACTTCGAGGCCCAGTACAACGACCAGCTCACCAAGTTGCGCAACGACGGCAAAATCACAGTGGAATACCGCCCTCTGGGCTTCCTGGATAGCCGCTCCACCACCAACTACTCGTCCAGGGCAGCCAACGCGGCCGCTTGTGTTCTGAATGAATCGCCGGAAAAGTACAGCGATTTCTTCAATGCCCTCTATGAGAAGCAGCCCGCTGAAGGCAGCGCCGGTATCTCGGACAGCGACCTCAAGAAGATGGCCACCGACGTCGGAGCCAAGAGCATCGACAAGTGTGTCGACGACAAGACATACCGTCCCTACGTGAAGTACACGACGCAGGAGGCGCAGGCAATCGGAATTACGGGCACGCCCACCGTGTTCGTTGAAGGCAAGCAGTGGGGCAAGGGCGACAGCGCCCAGACCCCGTTCGATCAGTTCCTGCAGGCAGCAATCGACGCCAAGAAGTAGGCGCCGGACGTGGTAGGCCCGCGGAGTCCCGTTTTTACCAGCGGGGCATCCGTGGGCTAACCTTATCTAGCGCAGCCCGGCGCGTGTCTGAGCATCAGGCCATCACGGGCACGCCTCCTTAGCTCAGTTGGCCAGAGCACCGCTCTTGTAAAGCGGGGGTCGTCGGTTCGAATCCGACAGGAGGCTCCACGAAGGCCCCGACCTGCGGTTTTGGTACCGCGGTTGCGGGCCCTTTCGATTTAAATAGTTCGACCTTGGGCGGCGAGCGGGACTAATTCGGGGAATCACGCTGTTAAGCACTCGGGGCCGTAACCGGTTCTGCGCGCAACGCACTTTGACGCCGATGGGAACGAGATCACGTGATGACAACGCCAGCCGAGGGGGTCGGCTTTCGCTCTAAGCGGGGACCCATCCTCATCGCCCTGATGCTCTCGACGGGTCTGGTGGCGATCGATTCGACGATCGTCGCGACCGCGGTGCCCTCGATCGTGCATGACATTGGCGGGTTCACTTCCTTTCCCTGGCTATTCTCCGCCTACCTGCTTGCTCAGGCTGTCTCCGTACCCGTCTACGCGAAGCTGTCCGATATGGTCGGCCGCAAGCCGATCATCCTCGTCGGTATTGGCTTGTTCCTGCTGGGCTCGATCCTCTGCGGAGTCGCCTGGAGCATGCCGACGCTCATCGCCTTCCGCGTGCTGCAGGGCCTGGGCGCGGGAGCAGTCCAGCCGATGGCAATCACGATTGCTGGCGACATCTACACGCTGACAGAGCGGTCAAAGGTACAGGGCTACCTTGCAAGCGTGTGGGCGATCTCCTCAGTCGTTGGGCCCACGCTCGGCGGTGTATTTTCATCACTTGGCGTGTGGCGCGGGATCTTCCTCGTCAACATCCCACTCTGCCTCCTTGCCGGATGGATGCTGGTCCGAACGTTTCAGGAGAACATCGAGCGGGCAAGGCACCGCGTGGACTATCTTGGTGCGGGGCTGCTCACGGTCGCGCTTAGCCTGATCATCCTCGGCGCCCTCGAAGGCGGCCAGGCCTGGGCCTGGCATTCCACCGTCAGCATCGGGGTGTTTTCGGTCGGAGCGGTCTTGTTCGCCATATTCCTCCTGGTGGAGCGGAGAGCTGCCGAGCCGGTCTTGCCGCCGTGGGTCGTCTCCCGGCGCCTGCTGACGACGACGGCGATGATCTCCTTCGGCGTTGGAGCCGTCATGCTTGGCCTCACCTCTTACGTTCCCACCTTCCTTGAGGGAGCCCTCTCGACGTCGCCGATCCTGGCCGGGCTCGCCCTGGCAGCACTAACGATCGGCTGGCCTATCAGTGCGTCCCAGTCGGGTCGCTTGTATCTGCGGATTGGGTTCAGGTGGACCGCCATGATCGGAATCGCGGTTTCAGTCATTGGTACGGCAGCTCTTGCCTTCACCGCTTCCTCACCCAACATCCTGTTAGTCGCGGCCAGCTGCTTCGTCGTCGGGCTCGGACTCGGGCTCGTGGCAACCCCGACCCTCATTGCCGCCCAGACGAGCGTCGAATGGAATGAACGCGGTGTGGTTACCGGCACCAACCTCTTTGCGCGGTCGATCGGCAGCTCCATTGGCGTCGCCGTATTCGGGGCGATAGCGAATGCGGTTTACGCGGGCACCCCGCACGGCGATACGGATCCCCAGACGATCGTGTCTGCCTCCAGTGCCGTGTTCCTGGCCGTTTTGATCGGGGCCGTGCTCACTGTCATCGCCGTTATCGGGATGCCGGCCACCGAACACAAGACCCATCACACAGGGCCGAAACGCCGCGCGGGGGTCATCCAGAAGTAGCGCATCGAAGATCAGGCCACCGCGGGAAGAAGTGCCGCACCGTATTTGTTGAACTCTGTACGGAGGTAGCGGGGGGCAGACCGCCGTCAAGAGAAGAACAAGGCCCTGGGAAGCCAGGGCAGTTTAACCTGGAGGTTGGTTCCAATGAAGAAATGGAGCCGATGGCAGGACTGGGTTGCAGTCGTTGCCGGGCTCTACGCAGCCTTGTCGGTCATGTGGACAACATCCGCCGGCTCATCCGCCGCGCTGATGGTCGTGTTCGGAGTGCTGCTGATCGTCAGCGGTGTCATCAATCTCGCGATGCCCGGAACGCCGGCCATGGAGTGGGCGCAGGCGGCCCTCGGCGCCTTGCTGTTCCTGTCACCGTGGCTGGGTTCGTACGCCACTCATGCTGGCGTCGCCTGGACGTCCTGGATTACCGGTCTGGTCGCCCTGGTGGTTACGGCGACCGCCATTAAACCCAGTAGTGAGGAACACCGCCACCATAGGATCAGCCCCTCACACTGAACCGGCAACAAGACAAGTTTGTAGGACGAGAGAAGCCGCTGACATCCTCCGGGTGCCAGCGGCTTCCTGGCTGTCAGGGCCCTACCTGGCTCAGTTCGTACCCATCGGGATACACCGAGGTGTTCATCCGGCCGGGAACGAACGAAGGCTCGGACGGTAGGGGACGCCTTCTGGCTTTGAAGGCGCGGAAACGCATCACCGCATGGAAGGGGAACTTCAACACGGCAGGGGCGGGTCGCAGGCCCAGCGCCACGGCCACCTCGGGCTTGTCCATCATCAGCGCCAGGACAAGTGGAGTCAGCCTGCGGAACCGGGCTGGAACGCGGATCGCGAACGCTTCGACAGTTGCTTCCAGCAGCGAAGCGCCCTCGGCACTCGGGCCAAGCCGGCGCTCCTCGTAGGCATCCAGGAACTCCCCGGCCGCCGCGAACGTCCCCGGTACCGGTCCGAGCCCCATGCGCCTGCCGAGTTCGGCGTAGAAGGCGACAGCGGCCTCCTCCTCAAGAGCGGTCAGTTGGCGCCAGCCGTGGCGCTGGATCCACCGCAAGGGCAGGACCAGCAACGTCATCAGGACGTAGATGAAGTCGTCTGCGCTGCCAGGCACGCCCTTGTGGACTCGGCGAAGCAGCTCGATCATGGCTTGACCGCGTTGGCTGTCGAAGCCGTTGGCGATGATCTCATGGATGACGATGGCCGTGTCATAGGAGCGCTTCATGGGGCGGTTCTTCATTTCCCCTCGCGCGGCCAAGGTCTTCGCCGTCGAGGGGATGGCGAAGTTGCGGTAGTAGGAGACAAAGAAACCCGCCCGCATCTCGGTCTGAAAGTCGTAGAGGGTCATGGTCCGGTAGATCCCATGCAGGTCGGTTCCTGTCGGGCGGGAGCGTCGGGTGGGGTGGGTGAAGAGATGCAATCTGTTCCTTATGTGCCGGAAGCGGTCAGGCCGGGACGTTGTTCAGGTTGAGGTTCACCTCGGCGGAGAGCAGATAGGCGCGCTCCTCCGGAGTCAATACGGAGCTGCCTGTGCCGGCGCCCAGTTCGGCGTCCCAGATCTCCACGATCATTCGGTGAAGGCGCTCCTGGGGGAGGGCCCTGGCATCGGGTGCGAGCAGCCGTTCCCTGGCCGCGTCCTGCAGCACCCTGTCCCGAATGGGTTCCACCCGGGCGAGGGTGGCCAGGTTCCAGCGAAGCCGCCGCCGCCGGGCCGAGCTGCCGGCGAGAGCGGGGATGGTCAGTCCAATGCCAACCAGGATGATGGCGAGCATCTCCATCAAGTGGAAGGGCGTGTCTTCGGGGCCGGTGAAGGCTGCCAGGGAGGGGAACACGGCAGCGAGCACATCGACGCCCATCTTGGCCATCGCAACGAAACTGATGATGCTGCCCGCGCCCACCATGCAGAAGCCGACCCTGAACCAATGGCGAAGACGGGGCACATAACGCACGCACACCACGGCTATCTCCGCGCACGCCCAGGCGACGAAGGCTATGAGCATGACGGAGAAAAAAGCGCCCGCGATGCGGCCGTGGTAGTGGTATCCCCAGCTATCGGTGGTGGCGGTGGGCCCCGTGAGGATAAAAAACAGGATTTCCAGGCACAGGGTGAGACTCAACGGCAACGTCCGGATAAGGACGGGTCGCCGGTCCTTGCCGCGCGTGACTGCTTGGACGACGGAATGGCGAAGAAACCATAGGCCGATCATCATCAGGCAGTTCAAAGCCAACTTGACCAGGTTTATCCCGCCCAGCAGCGTGTCAGCGAAAACGTACACCGCAGGATTCATCAGCACCGCGGCCGTGCCCGCAAAAATGGCGGCCAGGAACACGGCGTCGGTGCGGTTCCTCGCCAGAGCAGGAACGCGTGCCAGTGCCAGGAGATACAAGGCACCGGCCATCAGGAGCTGCATCATCCGAAGATCGTTCCGAAGTTGCCAGGCTGGCCGCCCGAGCTGTTCCGAGCGCTGCGGATTCGTGAAGCGAGCCGATCAGCCAGCAGTTCGGCGGTCACCTCGAACTCGTTGAGGAAGTCCGTGCGCTTCAGAGCCGTCACCACCCGGTCCGGATCCAGATCCGGAAAGAACTGGCTGACGTACTCATGCGGTATCACTTCCTGCTCATGGCGCAGGATCATGTGGGCGAATTCATGGAGGATGATTTGCTGTCGATGCACCTCGGAGGCGCCCCGGGCGTGCAAGATCAGATCCATGTGGTCAAGGCCGAACCAAAGCCCGCAGACCTTGTCCGTGGGGGTGCCGTCCATGGGCTGGATGACGATCCTTCGAGCCCGCAGCTTTTCCAGATGCCGGTGCGTCGATTCGAGGGAAACCGGCTCAGGCAAAGCGAGGCCTTGTTCCGCTATTCGTGCGCGTACGCGGGCAGCGTCGTAGTCCATTACAGAAAGTGTCCTTGCCAAAGCACCGATGGAAACCGGGAGGACCCGTCCGCCCCCACAGGCGAGACTACCAGCACAGCGATTCCGGCCAAGGTTACGGCCTCGACGTGCGGACTAGGGCTTGGGGGGCGTTTCGGCGCGGAGGTGTTCGTCGATCAGGTCCCTGATCTGGAGCAACGTTTCCGTGGACAGTCCGTCGAGCTGCCGGGCCGCGAAGTTGCGTACCTTGTTGGCCCGCATCGATGCGAGCAGGTCCAGTTGCGCTTCCACTCTGGGTGGAAGCTCCTCGTCAGCGTCCAGGAGGTACCCCTCATTGACGCCGAAAAAAACGGCCAGATTCTGCAGCAGTTGAACCTTTTTGACGGCGGGACCGGTACCTGAGCGCATGTAGTGCCACCTGGCGCGGGAAAGCGGTGTGCCAGCCCTGGCCATGGCGTCCCGGACAGCATTGAACGTGATTTTGCGGCCTTCAGCTTCAGCCGTGTCCAACAGGAGGTTTAGCTTCCGGGACAGTGCAACGCCGGGGCCCGGTGTCGGCTGGGTGCTCACGTCGGCTCCTTCAACAGTCGGCTGAGGTGGCGTTCCACCTGGTGGGTGCCTGCGCGATCGGTGACATTCGATCGGCGATAACTCTATCAGATTGGACATGTCCAACAATTTCTGAGTAGGCTCTGCTCGGAGAAGATTGGACATGTCCAATTGGGCCTTGCCGGCGGGCAGCGGCTGGACTGCTCCTACCTCCCGGTGGCTCGTCCACCCACGAACGTCTGGCCGGGTATCTATTGGGGGGCGCCCGGCCAGACCCCCATGAGGTGTCCCATTGCACTGCGGGACGTTAGGCCCTAGACCTTGCGCCTCGCTCAGCGGAGTCTGGGCCCATGAGCGAAACAAGTGCGGAGCCAACGCCGGAGATCAAATCGATGCAGCTTGTGGAACAGCCCACGGCCGTCATGAGGGAAACCGTGCCGATGAATGCCCTCCCGGAGTTCTTTGGACGTGCCTTCGGGGCGGTCATGGCGGCCGTGCAGAACCAGGGCGTTCAGGTGGCGGGGCCCCCATTCGGCCTTTACCGCGGAACCCCCACGGACGTCGTCGACGTCGAGGCGGGGTTCCCGGTCTCAGCGCCGATCCATGGGGCGGACGGGGTTGTCCCCAGCGCCCTGCCCGAGGGCCAGGCGCTGGAGGTTTTGCATACCGGGCCCTATGACACCCTCGCGCAGACCTATGCAGACATCCAGGCCCGGATGAAGGACCTTGGGCTGGTTCCGGCGGACATGATGTGGGAGTACTACCTCAGCGATCCGGCGGCCGAGCCGGATCCGGCCACGTGGAGGACCCTTGTGGTGTGGCCGGTGGCCTGACTCCGGGGCCTCAGTCGGCGTCGATCTTTTCGAGTAGGTCTTTCGCGGCTTTTTGGATGTCACTGTGCCCATATTGGGCGGCGCGGCTTTCGAGTGATATCACGGCACACCGGTGGACTTTCTTGAAATCGCCAAACGGAAAACTCACGCTGCCTTTTGTGCCTTCGGAGGCCTCGGGATCCATTCCCAGGTGCCATTGGGAAAACTCCCGAAAGCCGTTCTTGTCGATGAACGCGTTTTCCTCGTCGGCCGACGGCGTGTGCTCACTCCAGTCGTCGCGGGTGTCCCGCTCGATTTTCTTGTCTTTGACGAGCCTCAGTGCGTTGTCCAACGCCTTCTTGTTGAGTTTCGTTGCCATTTGGTTGCCTCCGTGGATTCCTCGGCTGCGGTGCACTTTCTAGGCTAAGACGTAATGACGGTCCCTGCCAGAAACGGGCCGCGAGAAATTCCTGGAAGGAAGTCTCTGGAATGGATGCCGGTGTAACCCGGCGGAGATCGTGGCGAAATGTTCCCACAACACCGGCGGCATACCTTGGGCGCTATGAATAGATCGATGATGGCCAGCCTCCGTTCCTGGCTCGAAAGGACGTCCACAGGGGGCCCCGAAGGGTACAAAACGTGGGATGACAGCAACGCTGCAATTGCCGATGTCACCCGCTGGGCCTGGCTCCCGGCCCTCAGCGGCGTGTCGATTGCCTCAGCTCAGGCCGCCGGGACGCGCAGGAGCACCGCGGCAGGGCCCCAGGAGTAATCACCGCCCCGGGCACAGTAGGAAACAAGGGCGCCGCCGCATCGCGACACATTCTGTCGGGTTGAACACACTTTTCCTCAACTACCGGCATAATGACCTAAACTGCTTCACTGAGGTGCCTGAAATGGCGCTGCGCAGCAACGAAAGTGAACCACGCTATGGCTACCGATTACGACGCCCCACGCAAGACAGAAGAAGAATCCCCGGCTGAATCGCTGGAGGCCCTTCAGGCGTCCCGCGGCGGCGGAGCCCAGACCGCCGTTATCGACGTCGACGAGAACGACACCGCCGAAGGAATCGACCTTCCGGGAGCGGATCTTTCCGGCGAAGAACTGACGGTCATTGTTGTTCCCGAGCAGTCCGATGAATTCACCTGCTCCTCCTGCTTCCTGGTCCGTCACCGTTCCCAAGTGGCCCGCGAGAAGAACGGCATGAAGTTCTGCCGCGACTGCGAAGGCTAAACAGCCCTTTCAAGGCATCACGAGGCGCCGGCAGCCCATGGGGGCGGCTGGCGCTTTGTTGTGTGCCGCCCCTCGTATTCCGGGGTGGTCGATCCTACGCTTGAGGTATCTCTTCACTTAGGGGTGGCTGGTATGAAAAAGTTTCCGGCGTGGCTGGCTGCCGTACTTTTGATGTGCGGGCTGGGCGTTCTGATGTCGGCTCCCGCCGTCGCGGCCCCCTACTGCGGCCTCGTCTGGGGCTCGCTGGCGAAGTCCGATGCCGCCATGAGCAGCGCTCAAGTAACCAATGTGCGGACCGGGCAGCACTACTGCTTCGACCGGTTGGTCATCGACCTCAATGGCCCGGTTAAGGGGTACACGGTCCGCTACGTTCCCGCGGTGGTGCAGGACGGTTCGGGACTGCCGATCCCGCTCAGGGGGCGGGCATTCATGCAGATCACGGTCAACGCACCGGCCTACGACACTAGCGGCAGCGCCACCTACAATCCCGCCGACAAGAATGAACTCAGCAACGTATCCGGCTATCAGACCTTCCGCCAGGTAGCGTGGGCCGGCAGCTTCGAAGGCTACACCAGCCTCGGCCTGGGCGTGCGCGGACGGCTGCCTTTCAGAGTTTTTGCCCTGGATGGGCCGGGGGCAGGCTCACGGCTCGTGGTTGATGTGGCACATTTTTGGTGAGCGTCCTTAAGCCGGAGGCGAGATTCCGTGGCGTGCCGGACGGGGCTGGGATAGCGTCGAAGTACCCGATCAACCGCTGATTCCAGGAGGATCCATGAAAGCATCACCGACGCTGACCAACAACCTGCAGGCTGTTCTCGCGGACTTGATTGAACTGCATGTTCAGGGCAAACAGGCCCACTGGAACATTGTGGGGACGAACTTCCGGGACCTTCACCTGCAACTGGATGAGATTGTCGAGGCTGCCCGGAACTTCGCCGACGAAATGGCAGAGCGCATGCGGGCGCTTCATGCGTTGCCGGATGGCCGCAGCAGCACAGTGGCGCAGACCACCAGCCTGGCGCAGTTCCCGGCCGGACTGATCAACACCAAGGACGCCATCGACCGCATCGTCGCAGCGCTGGAGGCCGCGGTGGGGACCATGCGCAAGGTCCATGACGAAGTGGACGAAGAGGACCCCACCACGGCGGATCTGCTCCACGCGTTCATTGCCAAGCTTGAACAGTATGCCTGGATGGTCAACGCCGAAACCATGAAAGCCTCCGCCAGCGTGACCGCTCCCGACAGTAAGTAGCTTCCCGCATCGGGCCGCCGCACCTCATGCCCGGCACCGCACCACGTTCGGTGCCGGGCATGAGGTGCGCAAGGCGACGGCTACCGGGCCTTCGGTACTCTGCGGAGCACGACGGCGGCGAGCAGTGCCGCCGACGCCATCAGCACCAGCGCTATTGTGGCCGTGATGTGGACTCCGGACTCAAACGCAGTCCGTGCCGCCGAGGTGAGGGCATCGGCAAGGGGACCCGGAAGGGTGGCCGCGAGCTCCGACGCCCCCGCCAGCGTCTCACGTGCGTGGAGGGAGTCCTGCCCGGACGCCAGTGAGGCGACATCCGGGGGCAGCCTGAGGTTGCGCTGATATGACGCCGTCAGGATGGTCCCCAGGATGGCCGTGCCCAGCAGCGATCCCACTTCGTATCCCGTTTCGGAAATGGCGGCGGCGGCCCCGGACTTCTCCGGTGGAACCGAGCCAAGGATCAGGTCGTTGGAGATGGTTTCCGCCGTGCCGACTCCCAAGGCGAGGATTAGCAAGGCACCAAGCAGCAGCTGCGGCCCGTTTCCGTAATTTCCAAAGGCCACGACCGCGTAGCCCGCGGCGCTGAGTGCGAGGCCTCCCGCCACGACGAACCCCGGCCGGACCTTTCGTACCAGCGGCACTACCAGAAGGCCGGCCGCCACCGTGGCCGCGAGGGCCGGAATCATGGCAATTCCCGACTCGGTGGGGGACTGCCCGTCCAGCAGCTGAAGGTGCTGGGCGAGGAAAAGGATAAAGCCGTTGAAGGAGAACAGCGCCAGCACGTTGGCTGTGATCGCCGCGCTGAAGACTTTGTTGCTGAAGAGGCTGATGTCCAGCAGGGGATTGCTGAGCTTCCCCTGCCGGCGGATGAAGATGTATCCCATCATCAGGCCGAAGCCGGTGGCCAGCGCCGGAGCGGCGCTTAAACCATCGGTCGCGAGCGACTTGATCCCGTAGACCACCGGGACCATAACGAGCAGGGAGAGCAGGATGCTGGCGAGATCAACGGTGCCTGGTTGCGGATCCCGGGACTCGGGGACGAAGACGGGGCCAAAAACCATGATGGGAAGCATGATGGGCACTGCCACCAGCAGGACAGCTCCCCACCAGTAGTGTTCCACCAGCCAGCCGCCAAGGATGGGGCCCAAGGCTGCCCCACCGGAGAATCCTGCAGCCCAGACCGCCACGGCCAGCCGGCGGCGGTTCGGATCCGGAAAGATGTTCCGGATCAGCGAAAGGGTGGAGGGCATGAGCATCGCACCGAAAAAGCCGAGGGCTGCGCGTCCGGCAATAAGCCATTCGGCCGTGGGGGCGAAGGCGGTGGCGGCGGAGATGGCGGCAAACCCGGCACTGCCCATGAGCAGTAGCCTGCGGCGCCCGATCCGGTCGCCCAAGCTGCCCATGGCGACCAGCAGCCCGGCCAGGACCAGCGGGTAGGCGTCAACAATCCAGAGCAGCTGGACTCCAGTGGGATCGAGGCTGCGGGCGATTGCCGGGAGGGCAAAGGTCAGGGCGGTGTTGTCCACCGCCACCAGGAGGACCGGGAACATGAGCAGCCCCAGCGCCAGCCAGTCCCGCCCGGGTCCGCGGTCCGGGCGGGGGGCGGCATCAGAACGCTTGGGTAGCGAATCCCGCGTGCGGGGGGTCGATGCGATTGCCATGGCTTAACTATACCGTCTGGACGGTATAGTTAAGAAATGACCCCGCGGCAGCGGGCATGATAGGAACCATGGCCAGAAAACCCGTCGCACGTGAAGCCGTCCTCGACGCCTTCGAATCCCTCCTCATTGAGGTCGGTGAGCGGGCCGCCACCTTGGATGCGGTGGCCAAAAGGGCCGGCGTTTCGAAGGGCGGTTTGCTCTACCACTTCCCCAACAAGGAGGCCATGATTTCGGTGTTGCTCGAGCGTATGGACCGCCTGGTGGCCGAGGACGTCAAAGCAATGTCCGTGGCGCCGGAAGGGGCGGCCGCCTACTTCATCAAGTCTTCGTTGTGGGCAGACACCCCCTTGGACCGGGTCTTTGTGGCGGCTACCCGCCTCGCGGAGGTGGCGCACAAGGAAACACTGCACCGTTTTGCCGCCGTCCAGCAGAGTTGGCTGGAACTGCTGGCCGCCGACGTCGGGCCCGCGATGGCCAAAGCTGTCCTTTACATGGGCGATGGCCTGTATTTTAACGCCATGCTCGCCAGCGGGCCCGGGGGATCGGCGGCTGGCTTGAGCGGTGATGTGGAGAGCCTGTTGGCCGCCGTGGAGAGGCTGCGGGACTGATAGTGCGGTGGCGCCGTCGGGGACAGCGGGCCGACGCCTCACAGTTTGCAGACGCGTCTCAGGCATAGGACAATGGCAGTTGTGACAGTTGTCACCGCTAATTTAATATGCCTTTGATCTGCGGCGGGAGAGTTCTGCAAGTAGGTACAAGCAGGCGCCGTAGGAGCAAATCCTCCCCAGGAACCTCTCAGGCCCACGTACCGCCGCGGCAAGGCAACTCTGGAAAGCAGCAGGCTGCCCGAACCCACCGTCCCTTGGATATTCAGGACGGCGGTTCTGGTCACGCCGTGCTCACCGACGGTGCAAGCGGAGCCATGCGAGAGCACGGCTGCGCGGAAACTCTCAGGTCCAATACAGAGCGGGGAGGAACCCGAATCGATGTGGCGTACCCTGCGCCGCCTGAGTTATGGAGTTCCTTGTGACTGTTACCCCAGCGTCCACGTCCTTCGTTGACCGGCACATCGGCGCCCGCCGCCAGTCCGACGTCGACGCCATGCTGAAGGCCGTCGGCTACGACACTGTCGACGCCCTGGTGGATACCGCCGTTCCGAAGGACATCCGGCAGGATTCCGACCTCGCGCTCGCCGCAGCCCTCAGCGAAGTGGAAGTCCTCGCCGAACTGCGCAAGCTGGCCGCGAAGAACAAGACGGCCGTGCAGATGATCGGGCAAGGCTACTACGACACCCTCACCCCGCCGGTGATCCGCCGCAACATTCTCGAAGCTCCGGCCTGGTACACCGCGTACACGCCCTACCAGCCGGAGATCTCCCAGGGCCGGCTCGAGGCGCTGCTGAACTTCCAGACAATGGTCCAGGACCTCGTCGGCCTGCCCATCGCCAATGCCTCGCTGCTGGACGAAGCCACCGCCGTGGCCGAGGCAGTGCTGATGATGCGACGCGCCAACAAGAACAAGACGGCCCATGACGGCAAGACTGTCCTCGACGCCGACTGCCTGCCGCAGACCATTGCGGTCGTCAAGGGCCGGGCCGAAGCCCTGGGCTTCGAGGTCGAGGTCACGGACCTGTCCAAAGGCCTGCCCGAGGGCGTCATCAACGGCGTCGTGCTGCAGCAGCCCGGTGCCTCAGGCCGCGTGTTTGACCACTCGGCTGTCATTGCGGACGCCAAGGAACGCGGCGCACTCGTGACGGTGGCCGCCGACCTGCTGTCCCTGACGCTGATCACCTCGCCCGGGGAGCAGGGCGCGGACATCGCCGTCGGCTCCGCCCAGCGCTTCGGCGTGCCGCTGTTCTTCGGCGGCCCGCACGCCGCGTATATGGCGGTCCAGAAGGGCCTTGAGCGCTCCATGCCCGGCCGCCTCGTGGGTGTCTCCAAGGACAACGCCGGCGTCCCCGCCTACCGGCTGGCGCTGCAGACCCGCGAGCAGCACATCCGCCGCGAGAAGGCCACCTCCAACATCTGCACCGCCCAGGCGCTGCTGGCCATCGTGGCCTCCTTCTACGCTGTCTATCACGGCCCCGACGGGCTCAAAGCCATCGCCGAAGCTGTCCACGGCCACGCCAGGACCATCGCCGCCTCACTGAAGGCCGCTGGGCTGGATGTGCTGCACACGTCCTTCTTCGACACCGTCACCGTGTCCGTGCCGGGCAAGGCTGCCGAAATCATCGCGGCCGCCGAGGCCAAGGGCATCAACCTGCGCGCCATCGACACCGATACGGTCGGCATCTCCACCGATGAAGCCACGACGGCGGCCATCGTCGCCGACGTCGTTGCCGCGTTCGGCGCCAGCGTGGTGGATTCCGTCGATGGGTTCGGCCTGGACCCCGCCGTCGAGCGCACGTCCGACTACCTTCAGCATCCGGTGTTCAACACCCACCGTTCCGAAACCCAGCTGCTGCGCTACATCCGCCGCCTCTCGGACCGGGACCTTGCCCTGGACCGCACCATGATCCCGCTGGGTTCGTGCACCATGAAGCTGAACGCCACGGCAGAGATGGAGGCCATTTCCTGGCCGGAGTTCGCCTCCATCCATCCCTTCGCGCCCGAGTCCCAGACCGAGGGCTGGCGCGAGTTGATCGGGGACCTCGAAGCCCAGCTGACCGAGATCACCGGCTACGACCAGGTCTCGATCCAGCCCAACGCCGGATCCCAAGGCGAGCTCGCCGGGCTGCTGGCGATCCGCGGCTACCACCGTTCCCGCGGCGACGACCAGCGCAACATCTGCCTGATCCCGGCCTCCGCCCACGGCACCAATGCCGCCTCGGCCGTGCTGGCAGGCATGAAGGTCGTTGTCGTGGCGACCGCTTCTGACGGCACGATCGACCACGCGGACCTCACTGCGAAGATCGAACTGCACCAGGACGTCCTGTCCGCGATCATGATCACCTACCCGTCCACGCACGGGGTGTACGACGCCGACGTCCGCGAGGTCTGCGACGCGGTCCACGCCGCCGGCGGGCAGGTCTACATCGACGGCGCCAACCTCAATGCCCTGGTGGGTCTGGCCCAGCCCGGGCAGTTCGGCGGCGACGTCTCGCACCTGAACCTGCACAAGACCTTCTGCATTCCGCACGGCGGCGGCGGCCCCGGGGTAGGCCCGGTCGCGGCCAAGGCCCACCTCGCACCGTTTATGCCGGGCGATGCCAACAGCGCAGCTCCGGCCAAGGGCCCCGGAGGCACACCGATCTCGGCGTCCCGCTACGGCTCCGCCGGGGTCCTGCCGATCTCCTGGGCCTACGTGAAGCTCATGGGCGGCCAGGGCCTCACCGAGGCCACCAAGTCGGCCCTCCTCGCCGCGAACTACATCGCCGCCCGCCTTAACGACTCGTTCCCGGTGCTGTACACCGGCGAGGGCGGTCTGGTGGCCCACGAATGCATCCTGGACCTGCGCGAACTCACGGCCAAGACCGGGGTCACCGCCGAGGACGTCGCCAAGCGGCTGATCGACTACGGCTTCCACGCCCCCACCCTCGCGTTCCCGGTGGCAGGAACCCTGATGGTCGAGCCCACCGAGTCCGAGGACCTCGGCGAGATCGACCGGTTCATCACCGCAATGATCGCCATCCGCGCCGAAATCGACCAGGTGGCCCACGGCGAATTCACCGTGGAAAACTCCCCGCTCCGCAACGCCCCGCACACCGCGGCCGCCGTGATCAGCACCCACTGGACCCGGGAGTACCCGCGCGAACAGGCCGTCTTCCCGGTCCACACGCTCAGGCAGGACAAGTACTTCCCGCCCGTGGGCCGGATCGACGGCGCGGCTGGCGACCGGAACCTGATCTGCTCCTGCCCACCACTTGAAGCGTTCGAGGACCACTCCGACGCCTCCACCAACTAAGGACAGCAACCGATGACTGAGAACTACACGGCCCTTTACGAAGAGCACAAGAAGCTCGGCGCGTCCTTCACGGACTTCGGCGGCTGGCAGATGCCGCTCAAGTACTCCTCCGAATTGGCCGAGCACCACGCCGTCCGAAAGTCCGCGGGCCTGTTCGACCTCTCCCACATGGGCGAAGTCTGGGTCACCGGCCCGGACGCCGCAGCCTTCCTGGACTACGCCCTGGTCGGCAAGATTTCCGCGATGGCGATCGGCAAGGCCAAGTACTCGCTGATCTGCAACGAGGACGGCGGCATCATCGATGACCTCATCACCTACCGCCGCCCGGTGTCGGCCGACGGCACCGATAAGTTCCTCGTGGTCCCCAACGCGGGCAACGCCAACGTGGTGGCCGCGGCACTGGCCCAGCGGGCCGGCTCCGGTAAGGACGGAGGGTTCAACGTCACCGTCGAGGACGCCTCCGCCTCGACCTCGCTAATCGCCGTGCAGGGCCCCAAAGCGGAGGAAATCCTGCTCCGCCTCGTTCCGGCGGCGCAGCACAGCCTCGTCACGGACCTCAAGTACTACGCCGCCGTGGAAGTTCCCTTCCTGGTGGGCGGCGTCAGCCAGGAACTCCTGCTGGCCCGCACCGGCTACACCGGTGAGGACGGCTTCGAAATCTTCGTCGCCAACGATGACGCCGCCGCCCTTTGGCAGGCGCTCGTCGCGATCGCTGAAGACGGCGAGCTGACCCCCGCCGGACTCGCATCCCGCGACTCGCTCCGCCTTGAGGCAGGCATGCCGCTCTACGGCAACGAGCTCTCCCTCGACGGCGACCCGTTCGCTGCCGGACTCGGCCCGGTGGTGGCGCTCTCCAAAGAAGGCGACTTCGTCGGCAAGGCGGCCCTCGCCGCCAAGAAGGCGGCCGGCGCCGGCACCACCACAGGACGCAAGCTCGTCGGCCTTAAAGGCCTCGGACGCCGGGCCGGCCGCGGCCACTACCCGGTCCTCAAAGACGGCGCAGTGGTTGGCGAAGTCACCTCCGGCCAGCCGAGCCCCACGCTTGGCTACCCGATTGCCATGGCCTACGTTGACGTCGCGTTCGCCGAGCCGGGCACGGCCCTGGACATCGACCTGCGCGGCAAGGCTGAGCCCTTCGAAGTTGTCGCACTGCCTTTCTATAAGCGCCAAAAGTAGCCCGGCGCGGCCTGCCCCGGAGCTGTGGCCGGCTCCGGGGCGGCCCGCCCCTCACGATCAGCTCACCGTTTAGCATCAAGACCACTCCAAGACTTAGGAAAAAAACACATGGCAAAAGTTGCCCCTGAACTGCAGTACTCCGACGAGCACGAGTGGGTTGCGCGGGACTCCGGCAACGCCGGATCAAATATTGTGTCTATCGGCATCTCGGCCGTCGCCACGGATGCGCTCGGCGACATCGTCTATGTGGACCTGCCCGAGGTCGGCGCCACCGTGACCGCGGGGGAGACCTGCGGCGAGGTCGAATCCACCAAGTCCGTCTCCGACCTGTACGCCCCCGTCACGGGCGAGGTCACCGAAATCAACCCGGCCGTCGTCGATGACCCCGCGCTGATCAACAGCGACCCCTACGGTGCCGGCTGGCTCTTCAAGGTCGCCGCCGAGTCCGACGGACCGCTGCTCTCGGCCCAGGAGTACGCATCCAAGAACGGCGGCGAACTGTGAGCGCGGCCGGGGCAACCACCAGCTTCCAGCAGGTCGTCTCCGCATCCCTGGACGCGGACCTGTCCGCGCTGGACCCGGAGATCGCCGCAAAGATCGACGACGAGCTCACCCGCCAGCGCGACGGTTTGGAGATGATCGCCTCGGAGAACCACACCGCCAGGGCCGTCATGCAGGCGCAGGGTTCCGTCCTGACGAACAAGTACGCCGAGGGCTACCCGGGCAAGCGCTACTATGGCGGCTGCGAGCACGTCGACGTGATCGAGCAGCTCGCGATCGACCGGGTCAAGGCCCTGTTCGGCGCCGAATACGCGAACGTCCAGCCGCACTCCGGCGCACAGGCCAACGCCTCCGTGATGCACGCCCTGATCCGCCCGGGTGACACCATCATGGGCCTGAACCTGGCGCACGGCGGCCACCTCACCCACGGCATGAAGATCAACTTCTCCGGCCGCCTGTACAACGTCATCCCGTACCAGGTCCGCGAAGATGACCACCGGATTGATATGGCCGAGGTCGAACGCCTCGCCCAGGAGCACCAGCCGGCCCTGATCGTCGCCGGCTGGTCCGCATACGCCCGGCAGCTGGACTTCGCCGAGTTCCGCCGGATCGCCGATTCCGTGGGCGCCTACCTGATGGTGGACATGGCACACTTCGCCGGGCTCGTCGCGGCCGGGCTGCACCCCTCACCGGTGCCGCACGCCCACGTCACCACCTCCACCACGCACAAGACCCTCGCCGGTCCGCGCGGCGGCATCATCCTGAGCAACGACGCCGACATCGCCAAGAAGATCAATTCCGCCGTGTTCCCCGGCCAGCAGGGCGGCCCGCTGGAGCACGTGATCGCCGGAAAGGCCGTGGCCTTCAAGATCGCCGCGTCCCCGGAGTTCAAGGAACGCCAGGAACGTGTCCTCGCCGGCGCACGGATCCTCGCCGAGCGTCTGGTCCAACCTGACGTCACCGCACAGGGCATCAACGTGATCTCCGGCGGCACGGACGTGCACCTGGTCCTGGTGGACCTGCGCAACTGCGAGCTCAACGGCCAGGAAGCCGAGGACCGCCTCGCGGAAATCGACATCACCGTGAACCGCAACGCCGTGCCGTTCGACCCTCGCCCGCCGATGGTCACCTCCGGGCTCCGCATCGGCACCCCCGCCCTGGCCACCCGCGGCTTCGGCGAGGCGGCGTTCGCCGAGGTAGCGGACATCATCGCGGAGGCACTGACCGCCGACGCCGGCGCGGACCTCTCCGGCCTGCGCCACCGGGTGGAGGCCCTCGCCGCCGCCCACCCGCTCTACCCCTCGGTTGATAACCTCGCCTAAGGGCCGTATTACAGGTAGTAGAAGCAGTACAGATCACGATGCCGGGCGGGCCGCGGCCAGAAGCCGCCGCCCGGCGTCGTGCATCAGGCAGGACTGCCTCCCACCGGCGGCCGCACCTCCCACCGGCAAGACCCTCTGCCGGGCCACAGCAAGACCTAGTTAGGAACCGACAATGGCTGTTGGAGTCTTCGACCTCTTTTCCATCGGAATAGGGCCATCCAGCTCGCACACCGTGGGCCCCATGCGGGCCGCCGCCGTCTTCGCCGAAGAGCTTAAGACCTCCGGGGACCTGGAGAAGGTGGCCGGACTGCGGGTGGACCTCTACGGTTCGCTTGCCGCCACGGGCCACGGCCACGGCACTATGACCGCGATCCTGCTTGGCCTGGAGGGCTTCCATCCCGAAAAGATCCTCCCGGAGGAAGTGGAGGAACGCCTCGCCACGATCGCGGAAACCGGCACTCTCCAGCTGGCCGGCGCAGGAGAGGGAAACGGCGTGCCCCTGCCGTACGGGGTGAAGGACATGATCCTGCGTCCCCTGACGATCCTGCCCCGGCACACCAACGGCATGACGTTCACCGTCACGGACGCTGGCGGGGAGATCCTGCACAAGGCCACGTTCTTCTCCGTTGGGGGCGGGTTCATCGTCCGCGAGGGCGAGGAGGAAGCGGCCCTGAAGGAACTGGACGAGTCCAAGAAGGAACTTCCCCTGCCGTTCCGCACCGCCGCGGAACTGCTGGGCCGCTGCCAGTCAAAGGGCCTCTCGATTGGGGAGATCATGTTCGTCAATGAACGGGCCTCCCGCACGGAGGAGGAAATCCGGGAGGGGCTGCTGCACATCTATTCGGTGATGGAGGGCTGCGTGGAGGTCAGCCTCAAGCGCGAGGGCCTCCTGCCGGGCGGCCTGAAGGTCCGTCGTCGTGCTCCGGACTGGCACGAGCGCCTCCTGAAGGAAACCCGCGGCCAGGATCCCGGCTCCCGGGACCCGAAGTACTGGCAGGAATGGGTGAACCTGATCGCTCTGGCCGTGAACGAGGAAAACGCCTCCGGCGGCCGGGTTGTCACCGCCCCCACCAACGGCGCCGCCGGAATCATCCCCGCGGTCCTGTATTACGCGCTGCACTTCGCCCCCGGCATGGACCAGGCCACCCAACAGGACCGCGACGATGTGGTGGTGAAGTTCCTGCTGACCGCGGCCGCCATCGGTGTGCTGTACAAGGAGCAGGCCTCGATCTCCGGGGCGGAGGTGGGCTGCCAGGGCGAGGTGGGCTCGGCGTCCTCGATGGCCGCCGCCGGACTGGCCGAGGTCATGGGCGGCACGCCCCAGCAGGTGGAAAACGCCGCGGAAATCGCCATGGAACACAACCTCGGCCTGACCTGCGATCCGATCGGCGGCCTGGTGCAGATCCCGTGCATCGAACGCAATGCCATCGCCGCCGCGAAGGCCATTAACGCGGCCAAGATGGCGCTCTGGGGCGACGGCTCGCACCGGGTCTCCCTGGACGAGGTCATTGTGACCATGCGCGAGACAGGCAAGGACATGTCCTCCAAGTACAAGGAAACCGCCATGGGCGGCCTCGCCGTCAACGTGGTGGAGTGCTAGGGAGCCAGCGGGCGCTGGCTAGCGCCAGTTGGCGCCCAACCGCGGCTAATTGTGCAAAGCGGCCCAAAGATTCAATGAGGACGCGAACACGACCCAGGACAGATAAGGCAGCATCAGCAGTCCTGCGGTCCTGCTGATCGGTCCGAAGAGCAGCACGGTCGCGGCGACAGCCAGGGCCAGGGCCACGATGATCACGAATCCGATCCACAGCGCCGGCGTCCCAAGAACCGGGTAGAGGGCAAAGAAGGCGGGGGTCCACAGCAGGTTCAGAACCAACTGGACGCCGTAGGCGGTGAGAGCCGTCCTTGCCCCCTCGGCGCGGGTGCGCCAAACCAGCCACGCAGCGACGCCCATGCCGGCATACAGCACCGTCCAGACCGGTCCGAAGACCCCATTGGGAGGAGACCAGGGCGCCGTGTCCGCTGCGGCGTACCAGCCGTGGACGTGGCTGGCGGTGGCCAGGCCGCCGAGGGCCGCCACTAGCGCGGACGCGCCGAGGAACAGAAACAGCGCGATGGCCTGGGAGCCCATGCCGGAGCCGCGAAGGCGGCTGCCCGACGCTCCGGGACGGCCTTCAGTGGGTTCTTGCTGAGCCTGCATGAGACCAGCGTAACCGCCTTGGCCGAACCGGCGGCACGGCACGGACCGATAGACTTGGGGCTGCATGTCCGCATGCCGCCGACGCTCGTACCGCAATGATTGGATACCGCACCCTTGCGTGAATTCACTGCCCGCTTTGCCTCTGCCGAAGAGATCGCCAACTGGGATGCCCACGTCACCGCGAACCCCAATGGCGGCAATCTCCTGCAATCGGAAGCCTTCGCCGAGGTCAAGCAGCACTTTGGCTGGAAACCCCTTCACCTGGTCTACGAGACGGCGGATTACACAAGCTACAACCTGGTCCTGGAGAAGTCCTTTCCGCTCCTGGGAAAGCTGTGGTACTTGATCAAGGGCCCCGATGTGGCGGCTGTGGAGGACATCCCGGGAATCACCGCCGCGAACGCCGACTTCGTGAATAGGGCCAAGCTCGGTGTCTTCGCCATCAAGATTGAGCCGGATATCGTCCTCTCCGAGCACGCAAGGGCCGTGTTCGAGGGCGCCGGCCTGGTCAAGACGCACAACCTGCAGCCCAACGACTCCACCGCGCTGCTGGATATCGCACCGGAGGAAAACCAGCTGCTCCGCAACCTGCACTCCCGCGGCCGGAACGCCGTCCGCCGTGCCATCCGCGAAGGTGTGGAGGTCCACAACGTGGAACCCACGGAAGAGAACTTCCGGTCCATGTATTCGCTCATGACCACCACCGTGGAGGCCAAGTCCCAGGTCCGCGTCCGCGAGTATGACTACTACCGCCAGTTCTGGACCAACTTCATTGACCGGGGCCAGGGCCGGCTCCTTTTCGTGTACGAAAACGGCGTGCCCTCCGTCGGCGCCTTTGTGATCAACTACGGGCGCAAGGGGACCTACAAGGACGGCGGCTCGCTGCAGAAGCGGAGCCAGTATGGCGACTCCCATCTGGTGCAGTGGACAGCCATCAACCAGGTCAAGGATCTGGGCTGCACCGAATACGACTTTTGCGGGACCCCTCCCAGCGACAAGCTCAAGGACACCTCCAATCCCTTCCACGGCCTTGGTCTGTTCAAGACGAGTTTCAGCAAAACGGTCACAGACTTCGTGGGCTGTTATGACCAGGTGATCAGTCCGCTTAAGTACAAAGCATGGATCGCCGCCGGTGAACGCGTGGCACGCCAGGTGTACACACGCCGCACCGGCCAGCAGTTCTACTAAACCGATTGCCAAGCCATGAGGAGGCCGGCGTGACCAAACCATCAGACGGCCGCCGCCGCCCGCCCGCCGGGGGACTGCCCCGCACCGAGCCGCTGTCGCCGATTCAGGTTCGCCATGACGCCGCGGCCAAGCGGATGCTCCGGCGGCTCGTGCAGGGCGAAAACCCGCCCACCGCGCCACTGAGCATTGTGGACCGCCTCGCGGGAAGCCCGTATGCCAACCCGATGATCCAGGTGGGCGGTGTGGACACCTCCGCCCGGAAAACCATCGACTTCGCGCTCCACCTTGCCGAGTCCATGTTCCGTTATGGGGCCGGTGCCCTGGAAGTGGAAACCAGCATTATCGCCATCACGGCGGCGCTCGGACTGAAGCACATCGAAGTGGACATCACCAACCAGTCGGTGGCCATCAACTATGCCCCGAAGGATCAGACCCCCATATCGCTACTGCGGGTAGTGCGGTCCTGGACCAACAACTACGCCGGATTGGCCAAAGTCCACCAGCTCGTCACGGACATCGTTGCCGGCGGGGTGGGCCGGGACGAAGCGGTCCGCCGGCTCGAGGAAATAATCCGCAGCTCCAAACCCTTCCCCCGCTGGATGGTCACGGTTGCCTTCGGGGTGTTCTCGGCCGTCTTTGTCGGAGTGCTCGGCGGCGGCCCGGGCGCGTCGGCAATTGCCTTTCTCTCCAACCTGCTCGTCAGCCTGCTGGCCCGGCAACTGGGCCGCTGGCGGGTGCCGGACTTCTTCACCACTGCCTCCTGCGCTTTTCTGGTGACCTTCATCGCGCTGCTCCTGTGGCGCTTTGGCAGTCCCATGGGAATCCAGATTGCACCGGCCATTGTGGTGGTGGGCGGCATTCTGCTGCTACTGCCAACCGGGCGGCTTGTCTCGTCCGTGCAGGACGCCATCAACGGCTTCCCCGTGACGGCGGCCGGCCGTTTCCTGTCAACAATGCTGACCTTCGGCGCGCTGGTAGCGGGCATCTCGGTGGCCTTCGTGGTCGGGGCCATGATGGGAATGCAGCCCATCGACGTGACAGAAACATTCCCGCCCGCGTATCCCTTATGGGCGCTGATCATCATGGTCGCCATCGCCGTGGTTGCCATCGGCATCACGGAGCAGACCGCGTGGAAGCTGCTGCTGCCCACCGCGGCCATAGGCGTGGTGGGCTATCTGGTGCTGCTGGGGGGAGCCCAGATCGGAATGGGAGCCCGGCTGGCCCCCGCGCTGGCGGCCGTGGTCATTGGTTTGCTGGCCCGGGTGGTCGCACTGAAGATGGGCGCGCCGCAGCTTGTGGTGGCCGTCCCGGCGGCGCTGATCCTGCTTCCGGGGCTGACCATATTCCGTTCTATGTACGTGTTGACCATTGAGGAATCCGAAATCCTCATGGGAGCCGGCGGCATGTTGAACGCAGGAGCTATTGTCCTTGGTGTGGCGGCAGGTATCGTGCTGGGCGACACGCTGGCACGACCCCTCACGCGCAGCTTGGCGAGCAACGAGCGGCGCCGCGCCCGCCGTCGTTAGGGCACCGCCCAGCACGCCCGGGGTCCAGGCCGGTCCACATCGGCAAGCCGGCGCGGCGGGCCGGGTTAGACCTGCCCGATGGGAAGCTTCTTTTCGGCCTGGAAGTCGTCCTCCACACGGCCCTTGGCCCAGTATCCGGAGAGTGAGACCTGCCCGCGTTCCAAGCCGCGCTGAACGAAGAGCACCTCGCGCAGTGCTTTCATGTAGCCGCGCTCACCATGGGCGAAGACCTGCACCCTGCCCTCCAGCCACTGGGCGTCCCGCACGGCGTTGACAAGCAGTTCGCTGGAACCTGCGGCTACGCCCCCGCGGGGGAGCCAGGCGATCGTGACGCCGGCCGGCGCGGCGATGGCCTGGATCTCGGCGTCGCTGTCCACCTCCACGAATGCGAGGCCGCGGGCATCCTGGGGCAACGCTTCGAGGGCCGCCGCGATAGCAGGAAGAGCCGCTTCATCGCCGGCGAAAAGATGCCAGTCGGCCGCCGGATCGGGGTTGTAGCCGCCGCCGGGGCCGGTGAAGACCAGGTTGTCACCGGGCCGGGCCGTAGCCGCCCACGGTCCTGCGAGGCCCTCGTCACCGTGGATGACGAAGTCGATGGCCAGCTCGTGTGCGGCCTCATTTACCCACCGGACCGTGTAAGTCCTGGTGTATGGCCACAGCTCGCGGGGCATTGTTTCGCGGACCGCCCACAAGTCCAGCGGCTGCGGGTATTCCACGCCCGGCTGCGGGAAGGCGATCTTGACGTACCTGTCCACATAGCCATTGTTTATGTAGCCGGAAAAGCCGTCGCCGCCCGCCACGATGCGGACCATGTGGGGCGAGAGTTCCTCGCGCCGGAGTACCGTGAGGTTCGTCTGCGGACGCGATTTGCGGGTGGCTGATGTGGCTGCGGGCACGGAAGTCATAAGAGCAAGCCTAGGCCACCGGGACCGGACAGGGCCGGCCCTGGCAGCCCGGGCGGCCGCATTACACCCGCGTCCGCAGGCGGCCCTCGCTCGGGTCGGGAGCGGCGCCCGCGTCACTCCTCAGAGAACGGGCAGCGTCCAGTCCACTGCATCGGCGCCCTGTTCCTTCAGAAGGGCGTTGGCATGGCTGAAAGGCCGCGAGCCGAAGAAGCCGCGTGCAGCGGACAACGGACTGGGATGCGCGCTGGCCAGAACAGGGGTCTCGCCCAGCAGGGGGCGGACGCTCTCGGCATCCTTGCCCCACAACAAGGCCACCAAGGGCGCCGGGCGGCCATCCGGGGCATGACGGGAGGCGACGGCGGTGATCGCCGCCGTCGTAACCTCTTCCCAGCCTTTTGACCGGTGCGAACCGGCTAAACCCGCCCGCACGCTGAGAACGCGGTTGAGCAGCAGCACTCCCTGCTCCGTCCAGGCGCCGAGATCGCCGTGGACCCGGGCCGGGATGCCCAGATCCGCTTCGAGTTCCTTATAGATGTTTGCCAGGCTGCGCGGAATGGGCCTGGTGCGGCCGTCCACCGCAAAGGCCAGCCCCACGGCGTGGCCTGGAGTGGGGTACGGGTCCTGCCCCACAATAAGGACCTTGACGGCAGCGAACGGCTGGCGGAAGGCACGCAGGACGTTGGACGGGGATGGCAGCACCTGATGCCCGGCGGCGACTTCGGCCGCAAGAAAGGCCAGGACCCTGCGCAGGGCGCCCTCGACTGGGGCCAGGGCTTGCGCCCAGTCCGCTGTCACCAGCGTGTCCAGAGGCAGGTTCACCATCTCGGCGAATCCCGTGGTGTCCCCGGCAATCGGCTCCAGCTCGAACAACGGTTCGGAATCAAACACGCGTCCATTCTTGCAGGCGGCATGGGAGGAAGACGACCGCCTAAATGACAGCCTTGTTGTTCGCCCGTACCATTGGATGAGACTTTAGACCCGAACTCAGCGAAGGAGTGCGCCGTGGCAGAACCAATACAGGACCAACGGCCCCTGGCTGACTCCGGCAGCGGGACCGCCAGCCGCGCCCGCCCCGTCGAACAGGCTCCGGCCGGCCGGGCTTTGAGCGGGCGGGACCAGCAGATGCTCGCCTTGGAACGGCAGTGGTGGAAGTACGCCGGCGCCAAGGAGCAGGCCATCCGCGAACTCTTCGACCTTTCGGCCACGCACTACTACCAGATCCTCAACACATTGATTGACACTGAGGATGCTTTGGCTCATGACCCCATGCTGGTCAAGAGATTGCGTAGACTACGTACGTCACGCCAACGGGCGCGCACCGCGCGTCGTTTGGGCTCTGACGCTTAGAAGTCAGGGCTGGGCCATCAGCAAAATCAGCGAGGACACCGTTTTACCATGACCAAATTCGCTCGGGATGAATTCGACAGGGTCCCGGAGACCTCTTCACGCCAAGGTGTCCACCGGGCCGCAGCAGATGCTCCCCGCCACCGGCTGGTGCCCGTGTTGGCGGTAGGCGTTGCGGCATTGGTGATCGGCCTGATTGCCTTCCTCTTCCTGCCCCAGCTGGGCTTCTCCAAAGGCAGCACCCCGTTGATGGCAGCCGGGTCATCGGTAAGCGGCGCGTCCGCCTCGCCCACCGCGCCCCAAGGCACAGCGGCGTCGGCTCCGGCATCGTCCAGTCCCGCACCCTCGGCGTCGGACGCACCCGGCCCCACGTCCTCGGCCGGCGACGGCCCGTCCATCGCGCCGGAAGCGGCAGGTCAGGCCGTTGACAAGACACAGCCGGTAGCCGTTTACAACGGAACCACCACATCCGGCCTTGCGAGCCGGGTGAGCGGGAGCGTTTCCGCGGCTGGCTGGGCACTGGGGCCGGTGGGGAACTGGGGCGGCTTGCCGCAAAGCACGTCCGTCATCTATTACAGCGGAGCAGCGCAGAAAGCCAACGCCGAGGCCTTGGGGTCGCTGCTCAAGATCACCAAACTGGTGGACTCGGCCCAGTTCCAGATGCCGGTTGTGGTGGTCCTCGGGCCCGGGTTCCAGTAACTCCGAACCCGGACTGGCCTGCTGCGGCAACGGAATCCGGTTACGCCTGAATAACTATTCCGTGCCACGCAAACCCGGGCCTGCCCATCGGAATGTCTGGTGGATACAGTGATTGCTGACCTCCAATTGAACCAACTGTTTAACCTGTATTCACGGCGCACATGGACGTGGGCCGTACGGAAGCTAGCTGAGAGTGTGGACACTATGGCATTGGGAACCGTGAAGTGGTTCAACGCCGAAAAGGGCTACGGCTTCATCACCGTTGACGGCTCCGGGGACGACGTCTTCGTTCACTGGTCCGCGATTGAGGGCGAGGGCTACCGGGCGCTGGACGAAGGCCAGCGCGTGGAGCTTGAGGTGGGCGAGGGTGAAAAGGGTCCCCAGGCAGAAAACGTCCGGCCCGCCTGATGCTTGAACCCACGGCGCCAGGCGCTGAGAGCCGCGCCATGCACCGTCGGGGACGCCTGCGGGGCGCTCGTGCGGTGGCACTGGCCGCGGGAGCTGCCATCATCCTCGGCGGCTGCGGGGGCTCGGCCGGGAATGCCCGCCTGGACTCCGCGGACGCCAGCGGCGACGGCACCCTGCGGATCGGCCTGATCCTGGACAACACGGGGAAACAGGGCTTCCTCAACGCCTCGGAGCTGGCCGCTGCCAAACTGGCAGTTCAGGAGATCAATTCGGCCGGCGGCCACAAGGGCAAACCCGTGGAGCTGCTGCCGGAGAAGACCGGTGAGGATACGGCTGCCCAAGCCAAGGCGCTGGTGGATGCCAAGGCGGACGTGGTGGTCGGCCCCACTGATTCGAGCCGGGCCGCGGCTGCTATCGACGTACTCGCCAGGGCCAAGGTGGCCGTGATTTCGCCCGCCAATTCCGCGCTTGGCCTGAGCAAGTACAAGAGCGGCGGATACTACTTCCGTACCGCCTCGGCCGACGTCGCCCAGGCAGCGGTCCTGGTCAAGTTGGCCAAGGACGCGGGCGCCAAGAACCTGGCCATCGTCCATGAAGCAGGAAGCTACGGCACGGACGTTTCCGCAGCGGTGAAGACCGCCGCCCAGCAGTCCGGCCTGGCGCCGGTGACGGACGCCGAGTTCCCGGCCGGTGATGCGCGGCAGGCGGCGGGGACCGCAAAGGCGTCGGCTCCCGACGCCGTCGTTCTGGTGGCGCGGGAGGGTGCTCAAGGCGCCATTGCCGAGCTCAATAACGCCGGCCTGGCAGGGAAGAAGCTGATCCTCAGCGACGGCGCCATGAGCCAGTACGGCTCGGCACTGGGTTCCAAGGCGCTTGACGGCGCACGGGGGATCCTGCCCGGCATCTTCCCCTCCGCGGAATTCCAGGCCGGGCTCGTGTCGGTCGATCCGGGCCTCAAGGATATGACCTTCGCCGCTGAGACATATGACGCCGTGAACCTCGCCGCCCTCGCTGCGGCTGTGGCGGAGGACGACGCCGGAACCTCCATCGCGTCGAAGCTGGTTGCCGTCTCCGGGGGATCGCCGCCATCCGCCGCCGGCCACCAGCCAGCCGAAGCGGCTGTGCCGTGCAAAAGCTACAAGGAGTGCGTGGACGTCGCCAAGTCCGGCAAGGCGCCCGACTACGACGGCCAGTCCGGGCGCATCGGCTTCGATGCGAACGGCGATGTTACCGCCGCAAACTATATGGTTTACCTCTACGGAGCGGACAACACGGCCAAGATGGCCGGCACCGAAACCGCAGCCCGCTCGGGCAGCTGATCGCTCGTAGCGTATTGGACGCGCGGGGAGGCCCTTTCGTGCGGTCACTGCTTGCACTCTCCCCGGGGGAGTGCTAATTATTGACTTAGCACTCCCACGGACTGACTGCTAATGCACCGGCCGGTTCGGCCGGTTCCGCACCAAGCAAACAGGACAGGGAGCGAAAGAAATACCTGGCTGGGGTGAGATCCCATCCGGCGGCATACAGAGGCCACCGGTGAAGGATCGTCCGTCGCGGGCACCGCAGCGAAGGTTCATTCTTAACGACTGTCCCGAAAGGACTACTGCCGTTATGGCCAAGATCATTGCATTTGATGAAGAGGCACGCCGCGGTCTCGAGCGGGGCCTGAACATCCTCGCCGACGCCGTCAAGGTCACCCTCGGCCCGCGTGGACGCAACGTCGTCCTCGAAAAGAAGTGGGGCGCCCCCACGATCACCAACGATGGTGTTTCCATCGCCAAGGAGATCGAGCTGGACGATCCTTACGAAAAGATCGGCGCCGAGCTGGTCAAGGAAGTTGCCAAGAAGACGGACGACGTCGCCGGCGACGGGACCACCACGGCAACCGTGCTGGCACAGGCCCTGGTCAAGGAAGGCCTGCGCAACGTCGCGGCCGGCGCTGACCCGCTGTCCCTCAAGCGCGGCATCGAGAAGGCCGTGGAAGCCGTCACGCGCGAGCTCCTCGCCTCCGCCAAGGAAATCGAAACCAAGGAAGAGATCGCCGCAACCGCTTCGATCTCCGCCGGTGACGACGAAATCGGTGCACTGATTGCAGAAGCGCTGGACAAGGTGGGCAAGGAAGGTGTTATCACCGTCGAGGAGTCCAACACCTTTGGCCTCGAGCTTGAACTCACCGAAGGCATGCGCTTCGACAAGGGTTACATCTCCGCTTACTTCGTCACCGACGCCGAGCGCCAGGAGACGGTCCTTGAGGACCCGTACATCCTGATCGTCAACTCCAAGATCTCCAACGTCAAGGAACTGGTTGCTGTCCTGGAAAAGGTCATGCAGTCCAACAAGCCGCTGCTGATCATTGCCGAAGACATCGAGGGCGAGGCCCTGGCCACCCTGATCGTCAACAAGATCCGCGGCACTTTCAAGTCCGTTGCCGTCAAGGCTCCGGGCTTCGGGGACCGCCGCAAGGCGCAGCTGGCCGACATTGCCATCCTTACCGGTGGCCAGGTCATCTCCGAGGAAGTCGGACTCAAGCTCGAGAACGCCGGACTCGAACTCCTCGGCCACGCCCGCAAGGTTGTTGTGACCAAGGACGAGACCACCATCGTCGAGGGTGCAGGCGACGCTGACCAGATCGCCGGCCGCGTTTCCCAGATCCGCGCCGAGATCGAAAACTCCGACTCCGACTACGACCGCGAGAAGCTGCAGGAGCGCCTGGCCAAGCTGGCCGGCGGCGTTGCAGTCATCAAGGCCGGTGCCGCGACCGAAGTTGAGCTCAAGGAACGCAAGCACCGCATTGAGGACGCAGTCCGCAACGCCAAGGCTGCTGTTGAAGAGGGCATCGTCGCCGGCGGTGGCGTTGCCCTGATTCAGGCAGGTGCCAAGGCGTTCGCCAACCTGCAGCTCTCCGGCGACGAAGCAACGGGCGCGAACATTGTCCGCGTTGCCATCGATGCCCCGCTGAAGCAGATTGCTTTCAACGCCGGCATGGAGCCTGGTGTTGTTGTGGACAAGGTTCGCGGCCTGCCCGCAGGCCACGGCCTCAATGCAGCAACCGGCGAGTACGTCGACCTGCTTGCAGCCGGCATCAACGACCCCGTAAAGGTGACCCGCTCTGCCCTGCAGAACGCGGCTTCCATCGCGGGCCTCTTCCTGACCACCGAGGCCGTTGTGGCCGACAAGCCGGAGAAGAACGCTCCGGCCATGGGTGGCGGCGAAGACATGGGCGGCATGGGCGGTTTCTAACCTCCCGGCCCCCGAGCCACTGTACGACGGCGGTTCCACTTTCGGGTGGGGCCGCCGTCGTCTTTAACGATGCTGCTGCTATCGCTAATGGTTTCCGGTGGGCATCCCTTCTCCGTTGGGCGCCGGGTGACTTCCCGGTCTGGCAGGATAGTGAAGTGACGATTACTGCAGCAGCCGACGGTTCGGCTTTAGGAAATCCCGGCCCTGCCGGGTGGGCCTGGTATGTGAACGATGACTGCTGGCGGGCCGGGGGCTGGCCGCACGGGACCAACAACCAGGGCGAATTGATGGCCGTGCTGGACCTGTTCCGAGCCACCTCACATCTCCCGGACGAGGACCTCCACATCCTGTGCGACAGCCAATACGTCATCAACTCCGTCACCAAATGGATGCCGGGCTGGAAACGTAAGGGATGGCGCAAGTCCGATGGCAAGCCGGTCCTGAACGTGGACATTCTGAAGGACATCGATAAGGAACTCAAAGGCCGCAAGTACACCTTTGAATGGGTGCGCGGCCACGCCGGGCATGACCTCAACGAAGCAGCGGACGACCGGGCCCGGGCGGCCGCAACGGCGTACCAGCAGGGCGTGGCCGTGAGGTCGGGCCCTGGATTCACGGCAGGCGCCGTTGCCGCGACAGCATCGGCCCCCGCGGCCTCTGTAGCCCCGGCTGGTGCCCGCCGCCCCGCCGAGGAAGCGGCTGGCCATGGCGTGCAGCAGAGGAGCGGTCAGCAGGAGCTTTTTGCTGACGGCCGCTATAGCGAGCCCGACCTCTTTAGCGAACTGGATACCGAACTGTTCGCTGCGGCAACCGCCGGCGAAGCCAGCCCCGAGGAAATCGTCGTAGGACTCGAACGGGAACTGCTCCGCCCGGACGTCCGGGCGGACATTGGCCGTACCGGCGTGCTGCTTCACCCGGAATTTACCGAGATCGGCAGTTCCGGACGGATGTGGAACCGTGACGCGGTGATGATGGCACTTGAGGAGAACCCGGCCCCGGCCACCGAGATCGAGGTGCTGGGAACGGACCGCATCGGAACCGGCGCGGTGCTGCTGACGTACCGCACCCAGGGGTACAAGGGCGCTGACCTGCGCAGTTCCCTGTGGGTCCTGGATGGCGCGCAGTGGCGGCTCCGCTTCCATCAGGGGACACCGGAGGCCTAGGATGCCACAAGCTCCCTGCGCGAGGTGTAAGGGCTAGCTGAAGCGCTGGGTGTTGCCCTGCTCGGTCTGGGCGTAGCTGGCCGCTGCGGAGTTCAGGGCCAGATTGATGGACGCCAGCGAGGCTTCGACCTTGCCCTGAGTGAGCGTCCATTCCGTGACGAGGGCCTGGAAGTTGGTGGCGGCGGAGCCCCGCCACGTTCCCTGAAGCTCGTCCAAGCCGCGCTTCATAGCCTGGACGTCCGCGCTGATTCGGTCCACTGTGGCCTGGACATTGGCTGACTTGAGCTGCAGGAGCTCTGGGTCAACGGAGATGATGCTCATGGTTTTTCCTCTCGACGTCGGGGAGATTCGGCTGGGCGGCTCCATGATGCGGGCCGCTGCGTCGAGCCTAAGGGGCGGAGAGAAAAGCGCGCCACGATGGAGGACTATATGTGGATAACGTCGCTGCGCTGTTGGGCGTTTTCGTCCTGGAACGGAAGGCTGACCACCATGGTGGCCCCGCCTCCCGCGGTTTTCTCCACCCGGACACTGCCGGCGTGCGAACCCACAATGGCGGCCACGATGGCCAGGCCAAGGCCGCTTCCGCCGGTTTCCCGGGTCCGGGACGTGTCGGCACGGTAGAAGCGCTCAAAGATCCGGGGAGCCTCTTCGTCCGGGATACCGGAGCCGTGGTCGCGGACTTCAATAACGGACCTCCGCTGACCGTCCTCCCCGGCACGCGTACCCACGGCAAGCTCGATGGGAGTTCCCTCCGGTGTGTAGCGCAGAGCATTTCCCACCAGGTTCCCCAGCACCTGCCGGAGCTTGGCTTCATCTCCGAGAACTGGAGCAGCAGCGGGGGCCCCGCCGTCGAGTCCTGTCAGGGAAATAACCCGGCCCCGGGCGCTGGCCTGCGTGTCCACCACGGCATCATTGGCGAGGAGCAGCAGATCCACGGGCTTCTGTTGCAGCGGGCGCTGCTCATCAAGCCGCGCCAGGAGCAGGAGGTCTTCGACCATGGAGCCCATCCGCTTGGCTTCGCTTTCGATCCGGCCCATGGCTGTTGCAACATCCTCCTCCGTGCTGAGGGCGCCATGGCGGTACAGTTCCGAGAAACCACGGATGGTCACAAGAGGGGTCCGAAGCTCATGCGAGGCATCGGCAGCGAAACGGCGCATCCGCTCTTCTGATGCCATCCGTGCGGCGAAAGCCGACTCGATGTGGGACAACATGGCGTTGAGGGAGCTGCCCAGGCGGCCCACCTCGGTGCCGGGATTTTCCACGTCCACTCGCCTGGAGAGATCTCCGGCGGCGATGGCGGCTGCGGTCTTCTCCACCCTTGCCAGCGGCCGGAACGACCGTGAGACGGTCCACGTGGCGATGAAGAAGGCCAGGACCAGCGTCAACAGCCCCACGCCTACCACCACCAGGGCTGCGTGCTCCATCACCGAGTCCACGGGGGACAACGGCAACCCGATGATCACCACCGCGCTGCGCTGGCCGTCCACGACGTTCAATGCAACGACGCGCCAATTACGGCCGTCAGTGCCACGGACCTGGAACGGCGCCTGCTCGCGGTCCCTGGCGTCAGTGGCGGAAAAGCTGCTGATGTTCGGGTGGGAGTCCTTGTTTCCGCCGAAGACCACGGGGGGCAGCCCGGGGGTGATCAGCATCAGCGAATAGTCGGTGGGGACGCTGGGATTCTGGTCCTGGAGCTGGCTGAAGGACTGTTGCTGGCGAACGGAGGTGACGGCGGCCGTGAGCTTGTCGTCCACCTGGCCTTGAAGGTAGCTGTGAAGCAGGGTCAGAGTGCCGGTGCCGGTGACGGTGAGGGCCACCAGCATCAGCGCCATCATGATGGCGACCAGCTGGGACCGCAGCGACGCTGCCTTCCAACGCTGCAGCAACGTTAGCGCTTCTCGGCCGTCCGCAGGACGTAGCCGACTCCGCGTTTGGTCTGGATGAGAGCCGGAGCATCCGGATCGATGTCCACTTTACGCCGGAGGTAGGAGATGTAGGACTCCACGATCGAGGCGTCGCCATTGAAATCGTATTCCCAGACGTGGTCCAAAATCTGGGACTTGGACAGGACCCGGTTCGGGTTGAGCATGAGGTAGCGCAGCAGCTTGAATTCCGTGGGCGAGAGCTCAATGACCGTTCCGCCACGGCGCACTTCGTGGGCGTCGTCGTCGAGCTCCAGATCATCCACCCGGATCACTGCGTCGTCATCCATCATGGGCTGCGTGCGGCGCAGAACGGCACGGATCCTGGCCACCACCTCATCCAGGCTGAACGGTTTGGTGACATAGTCGTCTCCGCCCACGGTCAGGCCGGTCACTTTGTCTTCGGTGTCGTCCTTGGCCGTGAGGAACAGCACGGGGAACCGCTTGCCGGAAGCGCGGAGCCGCCGGGTCACGGTGAAGCCGTCCATATCGGGCAGCATAACGTCCAGGACCGCGAGGTCCGGTGCATGGAGCTCGGCCGCGGCAAGAGCTTCACGCCCGCTGCCGGCAGAGACAACTTCGAAGCCGGCAAACCGAAGAGAGGTGGAGAGCAGCTCACGGATGTTCGGTTCATCATCCACGACGAGGAGCTTGGCTTCAGGGCCGTTCTTTTTCATAACTCCCATGATGCTCCCAGAATCTGGAAGTTTTCTGGGCGTTTGATGTGTGTCCGATGAATTGCCTGCATCGCGGCGACGCTACGGAGCGGAAGGGTTTCTTCCAACGTCCTTCGCATCCATGATCCGGTACGCGTAGCCCTGTTCGGCCAGGAACCGCTGGCGCTTCGCCGCGAAGTCCTGATCCAGGGTGTCCCGTGCAACGAGCGAATAGAAACGGGCGGCCCGGCCGTCCTGCTTGGGGCGCAGGAGGCGGCCCAACCGCTGGGCCTCCTCCTGCCGGGACCCGAACGAACCCGACACTTGGATGGCCACCGACGCCTCAGGGAGATCGATGGAAAAGTTCGCCACCTTGGAGACCACCAGGGTTTGGACTTCGCCCGCTCGGAAGGCGTTGAACAGCCTTTGACGTTCCTTGACCGAAGTGTTGCCCTTAATGACGGGTGCCTGGAGCCTCTCGCCAATCTCGTCGAGCTGGTCGATGTATTGTCCGATGACCAGGAGCTGCTCGCCCCGGTGCTGTTCCACGAGCTGTTCCACCAAGAGCGTTTTGGTTTCCGAGGTTGAACACAACCGGTACTTGTCCGCGTCCTCCGCCATCGCATAGGCCACCCTCTCATCGCGAGGAAGGTCCACCCGGACCTCCACGCAGTCCGCGGGGGCAATGTAACCCTGAGCCTCGATGTCCTTCCAGGGCGCGTCATATCTCTTGGGGCCGATCAGGCTGAACACTTCGCCTTCGCGGCCGTCCTCACGCACCAGCGTCGCGGTCAGACCGAGCCGCCGCCGCGCCTGGAGGTCCGCCGTCATCCGAAAAATCGGAGCCGGCAGGAGATGGACTTCGTCATAGATGATCAGACCCCAGTCGTGGCCGTCCACGAGTTCCAGATGCGGATAGAGCCCGCCACGCTTGGTGGTCAGGACCTGATACGTGGCGATGGTGACAGGCCTGACCTCCTTTACCGCACCGGAGTACTCACCGATTTCTTCCGCGGTGAGGGACGTCCTCTTGATCAGTTCGTCCTTCCACTGCCGGGCAGAAACCGTGTTGGTCACGAGGATGAGGGCGGTGGTGGAACTCGTCGCCATCGCCGCGGCACCTACAAGGGTCTTGCCCGCACCGCAGGGAAGCACAACCACCCCGCTGCCGCCGGCCCAGAAGTTCTCCGTGGCCAGCTTCTGGTACGGGCGGAGTTTCCAGCCGGTTTCGTTCAGCATGATGGGGTGCGGAGTTCCGTCAACGTAGCCGGCGAGGTCCTCAGCCGGCCAGCCGATCTTGAGCAGCAGCTGCTTCAACTGGCCCCGCTGGGAGGAATGCACCACGACGGTCTCGGCATCAATGCGTGGGCCCAGCAAGGGTTGAATTTTCTTCGCGCGGCTGACTTCCTCAAGCACGGGGTAGTCATTGGTGCGCATCACCAGTCCGTGCTGTGGATCCTTCTCCAGCCGCAGCCGGCCGTACCTGGACATCGTTTCCTCGATGTCGATCAGCAGCGAGTGGGGCACAGGGAATCGGGAATACTTCAGCAGTGTGTCCAAGACGCGCTCAGCATCCAGGCCTGCCGCGCGGGCATTCCAGAGCCCCAGCGGGGTGAGACGGTAACTGTGCACGTGTTCGGGTGCGCGTTCGAGCTCGGCGAATGCGGCGATGGCGTGCCGTGCCTCGGTGGCCTGCTCATGGTCTACCTCAAGCAGGATGGTTTTGTCGCTTTGGACAATCAGGGGGCCATCGGTCACGGTGTCCGCGCCTTCAGGGGGCGTTCCCGGGTCATGCTCATCACTGACGTAATTCCTCTGCCGCCTCAATGTCGATAATCCGGTGGAGGGAGACCACCCGTTCGATGTCCCGGGTGGGGTCAAAAACCCTGACCCGGCCACCACTGACAGATACCGGAACAACAGTCTCCCGGCTGGAATTCCCTTCGCCGTCCACCACGTTCATGGTGACAGCCTGTTTGAGCCTGATGGCTTTCTGCAGCGTCTCCAGCCCGATCTGGGTGGCCTCCTCACCCGTGCCGGACTCAGCGCTGTGGTGTTCCCGGGCGCTCCCGCGAGCAGGCTTGCCACTGCGGAGCACCGCAAGCTGCGCTTCGATGTCGGCCTCCGCCGGGGCGGTGCGAGGTGCGCTGTAAACCGGACGGCCGCTGCCGCTGCCGGCGACGGCGGTGCCGCGGCGCAGCCGGACCACCGCGGACTCCGCTTCCTCCAAGGCGGGCGAGAGGCCCAGGCTCCGGAGCACCTGCGCTGTTTCCCTGGGCGCAGTGTGCGAGACCAGGACCGTAGGCGCAATCCTGATCAACCCCAGGACTGATGCGTTGGCCTCGTGCATGAGTTCGAGAAGGGCGGCCTCATCATCACTCTGGATGAAACTGGAGGCCGGGCCCACCCGAAGCCGGCCATGCCGGGATGCGGTGTCCTCCACGAGATACTCCAGCGGCTGGGGGACAGGCGTGGCCGAGTGCTCCCTGAGGAAGCCCAGGAGCGTGGCCGCGTCCTGGCCGGCGTCGAGCGCCCGGCGCACGGAGGCGACCGAAAAGCGGTAGATGGTGGCGGGTCCCTGGCCCTCGGCGTCGGCCATCATCTGGAGCTTCTCGCTCAGTCCCGGGGCCAGGTAGCCCGGTGCCACCGCGGTCAGGTCGGCCTGGAGGAGCACGTGGTTCAACTCGGCAGGGAGGTGTTCGCCGAGGATATCCAAGGCATCCTCGGGCCGCTCAGCAGCGATCGCGGCACCCAGCTGGCTCAGGGCCCCCGAGCCGATCAGGCCAAGCATTTCGGCCTCGGACAGGACTCCGCGGATCAAGGAGCTGAATCGCCTGGCCATTCTGGGCTGGATCCATTCGGCGCGCTGCAGCACCGCAGCCGCGTCCAGCACGGGCGCCTGTCCGTCCGCTGCCGATGCCTCATCCGTAAGCTCCTTGAGGATTTCAAGAATTCTTTTCCTGACCACAGGTGCGTCCGGGCGCTGAGCTTCCGCGGACAAGGCGTTGATGGTATTGCCGGCGGCCGCTCGATGGGGAGCGGCGACGGCACCCGGAGCGGTGACGGGTTGCCCCACCAGTGAGGGGGCACGCTCACTGGCCAGCCAGGCGTTGACCAGCCACAGCCACTGTTCCTGCCGGGGGAGCGTCAGCCACTCCAGCTGGGCCGGCTGGACCCAGGCGGAGCTGTCAACGTCCAGCCGGATGAGCCCCGCCAAGGCGCACAGTTCCACCATCAGGCCGGCATTGTGCAGGTCAATCCGGAGGGCGTCGGCCAGGCGTTTCATCTCCCGGACACCAACCCCTCCGCTGCGCAAGGTGGTGAGCGGTTGCTCGCGGACAAAATGCAACAGCTCACCGGCCAGGCGCAGGGTCTCGGCAATGGCACCGAGCGCCGCATTCCTCCGCAGCGCAGCCGTGGTGTGGCCCAGCTTGGGCACCGGGGGAGAAAGGGTGAAGTCCTCGATCACGTGACCGCCGCGAAGGGAAATGCCGACGCTGTGTGGAAGCTCCACGTGGGCGGCGTCCAGGGGGACCAGGAGTCCCCTGGCCAGAAGCCAGTCAACGGGCCCGACGTCGGGACCCTCGTTGAGGACGGAGGCCCGCCTTTGCGCCTGGGGAACGGCGCCCATGGCCCAATTGCCGAACCTGGCGAGGAGCGCCGTCGTGCGTTCCGGCGCAGTGGACAGGATCGACTGCAGCGCAGCGGGCGTCGACGTCCAGTGTTGCAGCGACAAGGCCGCCTCCATTGGAGTGGTGGCAGGGTGGATGGAGACGCCGCTGTGGTGAAGCTCCGACACCAGTTGCACCACGCGTTGGGCGAACGCGGGCTGCAGGCGCACGAGTTCCGTGTAGCTGCGGCCCAGTCCCGCGGGGTAGATGCCGACTACATCACGGAGACTCCCCACCGGAAGGTAGTACCGTTGCCTTGCCCCCGGAGGCTCCACGACGCCGTGCGGGGGATCGGCCCGGTGGATCAGGGCCAGCTCCTCGAGTGAGTGGAGCAGCCGTTCGATGGAGGCCAAGGATGCGCCGCAGATCAATTTCTTGAGCACCGCGGCACAGGCGCTGTGGGCGGTGTCCGTATTGGTGCACAGGTGCAGCGTTTCCAAAACCTGCATCTGTGGCCGGTTCAGCCGCTCTAGGGCGCGTTGAACGCTGACCCGTGAACTCGCCCGCGCCGCCAGGGCGGCAAAATCCGGAACGCCGGGGGAAATCAGGTCCGGCCGCGCGGCGAACAGGGCCCGCAACGACTTGTCGCTGCGTGCCTCCAGCTCTTTGCTCAGCGCGCGGATAAGGGACATCAGTCCAACGTTACCGCCCGCTGGGCTTTCCTGCCCGGCGTCTGGCCGCAACGCCATCGAGCACCATCAATACCATGAGCAGGAAAGCCAGTGGCAAACCGTACAAGGCAACCCAGGTGACCCACACCGGAGCGGCTCCGCCGGAGAAGGCTATGGCCATGACGCCGCCCACAGCGGCGAGGGAAAGGAGGGCGATGACCGCCGCGACCATCAACAGCGGCCGCCGGTAGCGGGAAGGTGTCATGGGAGTAACGCTAACAGTGCGGCGATGGCCGCGCTTCAAAGCAGGAAACGGGGCCCGGGCAGGATAACCTTGAAGTTACAGACCAACATGGTCCGGGCAGTCATACTCTGAACCCGCATATCGATGCGGACGCGGTGACGGCCGGCTGTGTCTCAGCAAGTTCACGACGAAGAAGGTTGATTACGTGCCTACCGGCAAGGTCAAGTGGTATGACAAGGAAAAGGGTTTCGGATTCCTCGCAGGCGAGGACGGGCAGGAAGTATTCCTGCCGAAGTCAGCCCTCCCCGAAGGCGTAACCGAGCTCAAGGCCGGCACTCGGGTGGAGTTCGGCGTGGCCGATGGCCGCAAGGGTGCCCAGGCGCTGGGCCTCCGGGTCCTTGATAAAATGCCGTCCATCGCCAAGGCAAAGCGGGCCAACCCCAAGGACCTGGCACCCCTCGTGCAGGATCTGGTGACTGTGCTGGACAACCTCTCAGGGACGCTCTCCGCTGGAAAGTACCCCGAAGGCAACAAGAGCAAGGCCATTGCCGTGGCCCTGCGTAAGGTCGCCGACGAGCTGGACGCCTAGGCAGCCCCATGACTCCGCAACCTGATCAGCGCGAGCCCAAACCTGCGGCCAAGCCACGGGCCGGCGTTCCGGTGTGGCGCACCGGCAAACCCGACGCAGTCCTCGCCGCGGCCGTGGACGTTGCCCGAGAAGCGGTGCAGGGCATAGCGCCGGCCGAGCAGATTGGACGGCATCTCGGAGCCAAATCCGAAGGGGACCGCCTGGTGACGCATCTGTTTGAGTCCAAACTGGCCGGGTACCAGGGATGGCAGTGGTATGCAGTGCTGACCCGCAACTCGCGGTCCAAGCTCATCACGGTCAACGAGCTTGGCCTGCTGCCTTCCGAGGATTCCATCCTTGCGCCTGAGTGGGTTCCGTGGGCGGAACGCGTCCGCCCGGAGGACGCCCAGGACGAGGAATTCGGCGAGAGCCGGGCCGGCGAAAGTGCCGCAGCGCGTGACGCAACGGCGGCGGACGGCGACAATGCGGACTCGGGCGCTGCTGAAGAAGGTGCTGCTGAAGAAGGTGCCGCTGAAGTAAGTGCAGGGGAAGAAAGCGGGGTCGATGTGACCGCCGGCGATGAAGTTAACGGCGCCGCGGTGGAGCTCATCGCCGCAGCGGCGGCCGAGGCTCCCAGCCTTGAGTCCGGGAACGACGAGGAGCCAGACTCCGGGGCCTTGGACGGGCAGGCGCCGGACACCCACGGGCACCTGGACGATTCCGCCGGCGAGGCTGACTAGCAGTTGGTGCGGTTCGGGGATATGCACCATGGAGGCTGGATATGATGTCCACCTTCAAGTCCCTGCACATACTTAGCTACCGGATCTGGTTCGCCGGCGCCCTGGTCTCGAATATCGGCACCTGGATGCAGCGAACGGCGCAGGACTGGCTTGTCTTTGCCCACTTGACCGATCATGACGCCGGGGCCATGGGAATCACCATGGCCCTGCAGCTCGGACCCCAGCTTTTCCTCGCGCCGGTTGCCGGTTTGATAGCCGACCGCTTCAACCGCAAACGGCTCCTGGTGCTGACTCAGTCCTCCATGGCGCTGCTCAGTGCCGGACTGGGCATTCTTGTCATCTCAGGCGCCGGACAGCTGTGGCACGTTTATGCCTTCGCCCTGTTACTGGGCCTGGTTTCCGCGGTGGACGCCCCCGTGCGGCAAACGTTCGTGTCCGAGCTCGTCCGGGACGATTACCTCCCCAACGCCGTGGCACTGAACAGCGCATCGTTCAACGTGGCCCGCATGATCGGCCCGGCAGTGGCAGGCGTCCTCACCGTGGCGGTTGGACCGGGCTGGGTCTTTCTCATCAACACCCTCACGTTTGTGGCCCTGCTGGTAAGCCTGTGGCGTATCTCCGCTTCCTCCCTGCGGATCATGCCGCGTGCGGGCGCCGGCAAAGGCCGGATCAGGGAAGGGCTGCGCTATGTCCGCTTCCGGCCGGACATTGTGGTGGTGCTGGTGGCCGTCTTCATCGTTGGCACACTGGGACTGAACTTCGTGCTGTTCATCGCCGCCATGGTCGGCACCGAGTTCGGCCTGGACGCCAGCGCTTTTGGCCTGATGAACTCCATCATGGCCATCGGCTCGGTGGCGGGCGCCCTGCTATCGGCAGGTCGCAAGAAACCCCGGCTGCGGATCATCTTCGGGGCTGCCGGGGCGTTTGGGCTCACCTCAGGCCTGGCCGCGCTGGCACCCAGCTACTTCTGGTTCGGAGTGGCCCTGGTGCCGGTGGGCCTGTTTGCGATCACCATGATGACCAGTGCCAACGGCTACGTCCAAACCACCACGGACCCCGTCATGCGGGGCCGGGTGATGGCACTCTACATGGCCATTTTTATGGGTGGCACCCCCATCGGCGCCCCACTGGTCGGGTGGGTCGCCAACGTGGCCGGCCCTCGCTGGTCCATGGCCGTCGCGGCAGCCTCGGGGCTGATCGCCTCGGCGGTCGGCGTCCTGTGGATTGTCCGCGCCAAGGAACTGCGGATCACCTTCAACCGCCGTGCCCGCGGATTGCGGCAATTCCACCTCGTGTCCGGCCGCATAACCCGGAACGGCGCCGCCCCCGGCCGAGGCCCGGACGACGCCGTCGAAGGCGGAGGCGGAGGACCTACTTCTTGAGCTCGCCCACCACGTAGTCGATGCATTCCAGCAGCGAGGCAACGTCCTCGGGGTCGATGGCCACAAAGGTGGCAATCCGCAGCTGATTGCGGCCCAGCTTGCGGTACGGCTCGGTGTCAACAATTCCGTTGGACCGGAGCACCTTGGCGATGGCGGCGGCATCGATCGAGTCGTCGAAGTCGATGGTTGCGATGACATTTGAGCGGTCCTCGGCCTTGGCCACGAACGGAGTGGCGAACCCGGAGTCCTCGGCCCAGGAGTAGATCCGGCCTGCGGAGTCGGCAGTGCGTGCAGCCGCGAAATCGAGGCCGCCGTTGGCGTTGAGCCACTGGACCTGTGCATCCAGGGTCACCAGGGTTGCCAGCGCCGGGGTGTTGTACGTCTGGTTCAGGCGGGAGTTGTCGATAGCGGTCTGCAGGTCCAGGAAGTCCGGGATCCAGCGCCCGCTTGCCTTGATCCTGGCGGCGCGCTCCAGCGCCGCGGGGGAGAAGAGGCCCAGCCAGAGTCCGCCGTCGGACGCGAAGTTCTTTTGCGGAGCGAAGTAATAGACATCCGATTCCGCGACGTTCACGTCCAGGCCGCCGGCAGCCGAGGTCGCGTCAACCAGCACCAGAGACCCCTCGTCGGCACCCTCGACGCGCTTGACCGGAGCCGCAACGCCTGTGGAGGTTTCATTCTGGGGCCACGCGTACACGTCAACCCCCGCCTCGGCCCGAGCCGCCGGTCGGGTCCCGGGCTCGGACGTGATGATCGACGACGAGTCCAGGAACGGCGCCTTGTTGGTGGCCGAGGCAAATTTGGAACCGAACTCCCCGAAGGAAAGGTGCTGCGCCTTCTTCTCCACCAGACCGAAGCTGGCGATGTCCCAGAAAGCAGTGGAGCCGCCCACCCCGAGGATGACTTCATATCCTTCCGGGGCGCGGAAGAATTCGCTCAGTCCGTTACGGACTGAACCCACCAGGTTCTTCACTGGTGCCTGGCGGTGTGAGGTTCCGAGCAGGGTGGCCGATGCGGCCGAGAGTGCCTCGATCTGCTCGGGGCGGACCTTGGAAGGCCCGGCGCCGAATCGTCCGTCCTTGGGCAGGAGGTTGGCGGGGATAGTGATGCTGGTGTCGCTCACAGTGGCTCCAATTTTCGGCGTGGACGTGGGGAGGCCCGGCAGTAAGGGTGTCTGCAACGGAGACTTCCTTTTTATTCTGCCTGACGGCCGCATGGGGGCGGGAACGGCGGGCGTCATAGTCCAGTCATTGAGACGGCCCGCGGGGCCTTCACCGGGGGCCGGATAATTATCCGGAGTAATTCAAAATAGGCTAAGCTGTCCATGACGTACGGCGGCACGCGCCGGGCCTCCCCGGTGGCTGCCTTGGGCTCACGAACCGGATCGGATGATCAGCCCCGCACGCTGTACGGTGGGATTGACGCAAGGATTGTGCTCGAGGAGCTGAGCTGGATGACGGATCTGATCGACACCACGGAGATGTATCTTCGGACTATTTTGGAACTTGAGGAAGAAAACATCGTGGCCCTCCGAGCGCGGATTGCCGAAAGGCTGCGCCATTCCGGGCCCACCGTTTCGCAGACCGTTGGCCGGATGGAGCGTGACGGCCTGGTGGTCGTTTCCGGGGACAGGCACCTGGAACTCACTGAGGCCGGCCGGAAACGCGCCACGGAGGTCATGCGGAAGCATCGGCTCGCCGAGCGGCTGCTGGCAGATGTGATCGGTCTCGATTGGGCGTACGTTCATGATGAGGCATGCCGGTGGGAACACGTCATGAGTGAACGCGTGGAGCGGCGAATCTTCGAACTGCTCAACCATCCGACCGTTTCCCCCTACGGCAATCCCATCCCGGGCCTCGCCGCCCTCGGCGGTCAGCCTTCCGAACTGTTCACTGACGGTGTGATCAACCTGCTCGATGCCATGACCGGCTACGGATCCGATTCCCGCATCACGGTGAGACGCTTGGCGGAGCCGATCCAGGTGGAACCGGAGCTCTTGCTCCAGCTTGAAGAAGGTGGAATCCGCCCCGGAGCCAGGCTCTCCCTGGAGCGGGTGGGGGAGTACATCTCGGTGCGGGTGCCGGACATCGAAGGGGCGCTGGAATTGCCGCCGGAGGTTGCGGCGCACGTATTCGTCACCGTCAGCTAGGTCGGCACTCGTAGGACCACCCATAAGTTACTCACACCGGCGATAACGGAATTATTACCGTGTTGATTTATCCCCTATAGTTGGGGACTAGCGCCGATACTAAAGCGTTACCTGATCTGGAGCCGAGCTCTGCCAGCGGATCAGCGGCACGAATCACCTACTGGCAGAGGCGGGGGAACCACCAGCGGCCGCTATGTGCGGTCTTGGGGTGAAGTCCGTCAGTGCGCAAGTCCTCTCCGACGAAGGAATCCTTGGGATACCTCTGTGCTGGAACGGCTTGCGGGCCGCGGGCCGGGTCTGAAACTCTCTGACCCGAATCCGACAGCTAACTCCGCAGGCTATCCAGAGAGGAACATTCTTGACCACGCAGACCGTGAGGGGCCGACGCCGCGCGGCAGGTCCTGCCCCGGAGTACCCGGTGAGCGAGGCTCCCGCGGAACGGCCTCGTGACGCCCATCGTGATGCGCGCCGACGCCGGACTCTGTTTAGTCAAGTGACCGACTTCGCCGCCGCGAGCGGCGTCGGCCAGAAGGCCGGCATTGCCCTCGCCGCCGCGGGCCTGGTCCTGACCGTGGCCCTTCCGTCCACCGGTCCCATGTTGAGCGCCGCCGAGACGGGAAATTCCGCCGCGGCAGCTTCGGCCACAGCCCAGCCGGAAGTTTCAGCTGCCGCGGGGGCCAAGATCGATTTCAACCGCACTTCTGTTTCCACCAAAGGGGACCCGGACGGCAAGCTCAAGCAGCTCCTGAGCGCCCAGTCCGTCGGAACCATAACCCGAGCATCGTCGTCGGGGACCTTGGGGCCGCCCCTGGACCAAATGATTGCTTCCTCGCCCTTTGGCTTCCGGGTAAGCCCGATCACCGGCGGGGCCGGCGAATTCCACCGCGGTCAGGACTACGCCGCCCAGTGTGGAACGGCGGTTCATGCCGCCGCCAGCGGGACCGTCACGTTCGCGGGATGGCACCCCTATGGCGGTGGAAACCGCGTGGTGATCGACCATGGAAACGGCCTTGAGACGACGTACAACCACCTCTCCTCATCCTCTGTCCAGGTGGGCCAGAAGGTCTCCCGCGGCGACGTGATCGCACTGAGCGGGACCACCGGTGCATCCACCGGCTGCCACCTGCACTTCGAGGTGATGGTCAACGGAGACGTCGTTGACCCCCTCGGCTGGCTCTGAGCAAATCGATGGCTAACTCTCAAATTCCTGTGACACTCCGTGATCTGAATGTGACATTGCCGTCCAACTGCTGTACCGTTTGAAGCACGCCAACTTTTCCGAAGTTGGCGCTCTTGAGTGGATTGCCTAACTCTGCCACCGCTCAAGGTCCGTTCGCATGACATCGTCTGGCAGAGGCGGGGGAACCAATTTTGGTCTTCGCAAGAAGACCTTGGGGTTAAGTCGCAAAGCTTCCCAGGAAGCCGAGTGGCCGGGTGACTCCCATCCGAATCCGACAGCTCACCTCGTAGGCATTGGGAGAGGCTACCTTCGTGTCTTCACGCCACAATGCTGCGCGCCATCGCGCGCAAATGGTTCGTATGAACCCCTTGAGCTCGGTGTCCAAGGCTGTGACTGCTAACGCCGGGACCGTAGGTCGCCAGGCTGCCGTGATCGCAGCTGCATCCGGACTTATCCTCAGCGCTGGACTCCCGGCTAATGCCGCGGATGCCAACGTCGGGGTGTCAGCGTCCACAGAGTCCGGGTCACAGTCGGCTGAGCTTGCTGTTACGGCGGCTCCCACCGCGACTGTTTCCTTCGAGCGTCCGTCCGTGACCACGAAGGCGGCGCCCAAGGCTGAAACGCTTCGGGCACAGTCCACCGGATCGCAGACAGCCGATGCAGGCTCCACGGGGGCTGCCACACCGGGCAAGCTTTCCGATGCCGCTGCGTCGGCCGCCGCTTCCGGACTTGCTGCAATCGCCTACACCGGCATCGGCCACCCCTACGTCTGGGGCGGCACCACTCCCAACGGCTGGGACTGCTCAGGGTTCACCCAGTGGGTCTACGCCCAGGCCGGCATCAGCATCCCCCGCACCAATGCATGGAACGCCATGACGCCCACCGCCACCCCGGCGCCGGGCGACCTTGTCATGCAAAACGGCGGCGCCCACGTGGGGGTCTACGTCGGCAACGGCATGATGATCAGCGCGCTGAACCCCTCCGACGGCACCCTGCTGCTTCCGGTGTCCGCGACGGGCACGTCTTCGTACTACACCATGCGCTAAAGCACGCGCTACACCGCTCAACCGCGCGTGCTTTCCATGCTGCACGCGCACTTCGCTAAATCACCCATTCGGGCCGTTCCGGCTTACCCCCAAGATGCCGGAGCGTCCAAAAACCGCGGCCTGCCATCGCAGTCTGAGGAAAACGAAAGAGAGAAATAATGACTACTCGTGCGATCGCACGGCACCGCGCCGAGGCCACCAAGACCAACTCGCTTGCTGTCATTGCCAAGGCTGTCGGCGACAACGCCGGCGGCATGGGCCGTCAGGCAGCGGTTATCGCTGCTGCTTCCGGCCTTGTCCTGACCAGCGGAATCGCAGCCAACGCTGCAGACACCAACGTTCAGCGCGAAGCCACCTCGGCATCCACCCTGGAAGTCCAGTCGGCCGCTCCGGCTAACATCTCTGCTGCTTCCAGCATCGCCATCTCTTACGAGAAGCCGGCTGTCTCCACCTCCCCGGCACCCGCCGTCGAGGCTCCGAAGCCTGTTGTTGCGGTTCAGGAAGCACCCGCCCCCGCCGCGGCACCTGCCGTTGCAGCTACCGCAACCGTCGCCGCTCCGGAAGCCCCGAAGGCAACAGCAGCGGCCAGCGGACTCGGCGCCTCAATCGCCGCAGCCGCCTACGCTCAGCTTGGTGTTTCCCAGGATTGCACCGCCCTGGCCACCAACGCTCTGGCAGCCGTTGGAATTAACTACCACGGCTGGCCGGCCGGTTACCTGTCCCTGGGCCGCACGGTGAGCGCTGCTGAAGCACAGCCGGGCGACCTCGCCTACTACCAGAATGGCGGCATGGGCATGGCCCACATCGCTGTATACGTTGGCAACGGCATGGCCGTTCACGGCGGCTGGAACGGCGGAACCACCGCGCTGTACAGCGTCAACGTGGGCTCCGGCCCGGTCTTCATCCGCGTCGGCGGCTAAATACCCTGCAGCGATGCTGCCAGAAGGACCCCTGCACTTGCGGCAGGGGTCCTTCTTTGTGTGCCGGAGTGTCAGTTCCTTTCCACCGCGGGAGGGAACATTCAGGTGACACGGCGATGATTGAGCGGCCCGATTACGTGATATGGGTCTCCTATGTTTACTCTTGTGGTGTCGATCCATAGCCCGGACAAGCAGAGGGCAGCCGGCCCTCGAGCCCCTGACGGGTGCGGCCGTGAAGAGGTATGTGCATGCGCACTCTCGTTCTTAATGCTGGATATGAACCGCTGGCGGTAGTGACCTTCCGCCGGGCGCTGGTCCTTGTGCTCACCGGAAAAGCGAGCGTGGTGGCCGAAGGCGACGATCCTGTCGTCGGGCCGCAGGAGATTCTGGGCCGCCCGTCCGTGATTCTCCTAAACCGCTACATCCGGCCCCGCTATAACGCCGTCACGGCGGTCAGCCGGCGGGGCGTTCTTCGCCGCGACGGCCACCGCTGCGCTTACTGTGGCAAGGCCGCCCACACCATAGACCACGTTCAGCCCAAATCGCGCGGTGGCGCGGACTCGTGGGAGAACCTGGTTGCCGCATGCCTGCGCTGCAACAACGTCAAGGGCGACCACACGCCGGCCGAGATGGGCTGGAAGCTAAGGTTCGTGCCGGCCCCGCCGCATGGCACGATCTGGCAGATCAAGGAACTGGAAAAGCCCACTCCAGCGTGGGATCCGTTCCTCTTGCCGGAATCAGCGGCCTGACTTCAGCTGTGTGGCTTCGGGCCGCCGGACCGGATTCTGCGGACTGAGGCGCTCGGCAGGGCCGGTTGGACGTGGCCGGATGAATCGTGCCCTGCTTGTGCAGGGTTAGGCTGGCGGTGTGGAGTTTGATGCTGTGATCCTTGCGGGCGGCCGCTCGTCCCGCCTGGGCGGTGTGCCAAAAGCGCGTCTCGTTTATGAGGGTTCCACCCTCTTGCAGCGGTCGATTGTGGCCGCCCGTGGTGCACGGGCCATCGCCGTGGTGGGTCCGGATCCAGGAACTCTTCCACCGGGGGTTCTGAGCTGCCGTGAGGAGCCACCTTTTGCCGGCCCTGCCGCGGCCATCGCCGCCGGCCTGGCGGCCCTCGACCGAGGCCTGGGCGCTGAGCGCGCGGAGCTGACTTTGATCCTGGCGTGCGACATGCCGCGGGCGGAGTGCGCGGTACGTGCCCTCCGGAGCGCCCTCCTTGCAGCCGCTTCAGATGTTCGCGCCCCTGCGATCTCCGCCGACGGACCGGCCGGTGGAGACGTCCACCCTGAAACGGCGGCTACGGGCTTGCCAACCGGCTCGGACGGGGTCATCGCCGTGTCTGCAGACGGGCGGAAACAGCCGCTTGCGGGCTTTTATAGCACGCGCGTGCTAAGAGAATCCGCGGGTAAGCTGGAGCAGCGCGGCGCCCTAAGAGGAGGCTCTGTTTTCGCCTTGCTTGCTAGGCTTGACCTGCGGGCTGTCACCGTCCCCGCAGGCTCCACGGATGACGTGGACACGTGGGACGATGCCTCCGCACTCGGGGTGTCCGGGCAGGGTTCATGATTTGTGGAACTGTGCCGTGTCACCGCAGCTGGAATTGAACTTTGGAGGCCGCCGTGAAAACCCAGGATGAAACGCTGGAGGAGTGGTGCCGTGCGCTGCTTCAAGCCTTCGAACTCGAAGGCGTCGAGGTGGACATCAACGAGGTGCTCGCGCTGGCTGGGGTGGCAGCGCACGCAGTGGTTCGCCCGGCGGCTCCACTGACGACTTTTATTGCGGGATTCGCCGCAGGGATGGCATCGGGCTCCGGCCAGGTTCCGGATGCGGAGTCCATGCAGGCGGCCATGGGAGTGGCCAGGGCGCTGGTGCAGGACTATGCCGGCGTTCCGCAAACCCCCGAACCGGCGGACACGTCGCGTACCGGGGCCGCGGCGGAACCGTCCGTCGAGGGGAATCCCAGGACATGACCGCTGCAGCTCCGGACGGCAGCGGCGCTGCCAACGAAGCGGCAGCGCGGGCTGAACCCGAAGAGGACGAACCCGAACAGGACGAACTCGAAGACGCTGAACCCGAAGAGGGCAGCGTGGGCGCCGTTTCCGGCGCGCACACCCACCTCGCACATAGCTGGCAGGAGGCCAGGGCCGCCTCTTTCGAGTGCGCGACCCCGATCCCGGCCGGACAGGTCCCGCTCCGACTTGCGCTGGGGCGTATAGCCGCCGCCGACGTCACCGCACTGCAGGACATACCGCATTATGCGTCGTCCGCGATGGATGGCTGGGCTGTCAATGGCAGCGGGCCCTGGATCCTGGCCGAGCCCGGGCACCGGCTCGCCCCCCACCAAGCCAGCCCCATCGTGACCGGCGGCCTCATTCCGCCCGGCGCCAGGGCGGTGCTCCGGAGCGAGAGCGGCGTTATCGCCGCGGACGAGGAAGGATTGCCCCTCCTGGTGCTCGGCGGTGGCGCACGCCCCGGGGACCCCCGCAACGGGCAACATATCCGTAGGGCGGGTGAGGAAGCAGCCGCCGGGGACGTCTTGATCAGGAGCGGAACAAGGTTGAATCCCGCCCACCTGGCGCTGGCGGCGCTGGCGGGGCACGACACTGTCCTGGTTCAAGGGAAACCGGTGGTTCGGCTCCTTCTGACCGGATCGGAAGTGGTGGTCGATGGGCTTCCAGGGCCGGGAAAGGTCCGGGATACCTTCGGGCCGCAGCTCGCCGCCGTGGTGGAAATGCTTGGCGGAATCGACGCGGGGCAGGTGAAAATCGGGGACGATTACGAGGAATGGCTCGCTGCCCTGGAGGACGTCAACCTGGAAGACGTCAACCTGGAAGACGTGAACGCGGAAGAGGTCCTCCGGGAGGATACGGACCCCCAGGAGCGCAGCGTGGAGGAAGCCGTCGTGAAGCACGCCACGGTACCTGCCGACGTCGTCATCACCACCGGGGGGACGGGCCGATCCGGCACCGACCATCTGAGGCGTGCCGTGGAGGAGTTGGGTGGGCGGCTGATCATCGACGGGATCGCCATGCGTCCTGGACACCCGGCCGTCCTGGCCGAACTGCCGGACGGGCGTTTCATTCTGGGGCTCCCTGGCAATCCCCTCGCCGCCATGATGGCTCTCTGCACAATCGGTGCCCCGCTGTTGGCGGCGCTGGGCCACGGCAGCGTTCCGCCGGTGGGCGAAGTTCCCAGCGGCGCCATGCTCGAACCCGATCCGGGCCGGACCCGGCTGATGCCCTTCAGGCTTCTGTATGGCATGGCATCCCCGGCACAACACACCGGCCCCGGCATGATGCGCGGGCTCGCAGCGGCCGATGGCGTACTGGTGGTTCCTCCCCACGGTGTGCAGCTTGGGGAGATGGTGCCGGCCTTCGCCCTGCCTTGGGGTCCGCCGATTCCGGCACCGAGCCCACCGGCGGCCAAACCCAGAACTTCCGTTCGCAAGCCGGGGCGTAAGGCCGCCGGAAGCGACGGACCCGTGGACTGGAGCGCACTCCTTGGTTGACAGCCGCCCGCTGGTGCCCCGGCACACTGCTTGCAATGATTGTTCTATGACCAGTCCCGGCCCGGCATTTAGGAGGACATCGTGGCCCGAATGACACAACGCCGCAAGGTCCACAGGTTCGTCCTGGACGGTTCAGCCCAGGCCCTTGAGTTCCCGGTGAGGCACCGGGAGGACGTGCTGGCAGTTGAAGAACCCCTGGAAATACGGCTGGGGTCCCTTCCGTTCACGGTGACCATGCGGACGCCCGGTGATGATTTCGACCTTGTGGCCGGATTCCTGGTTTCGGAAGGCATTATCTGGGCCCCAGAACAACTGGTGTCACTGCGTTTCTGTGCCGGTGAGGACGAGAACGGAGTGCAGACCTTCAACGTGGTGGAAGCCCGGCTAAGGCCCGACGTCGAACTGCCGGAGCGGGGGCGCAATATCTTCACGTCAAGTTCCTGTGGAATCTGCGGCACCGATTCGATCGATGCCGTCCGGAAGTCATCGCATTTCAGCCCGGCAGCGGACCCTCTGACACTGCCTGTGGAGACCCTCGTCGGATTGCCCGACAAGCTGCGCGCTGCCCAGGCGGTTTTCGAAACCACCGGCGGGGTCCATGCAGCAGGACTGTTCCGGATTACGGAGGACGGTGACAGCGAGCTGCTCTGCGTGCGTGAAGACGTGGGACGCCACAATGCCGTGGACAAAGTCGTGGGCTGGGCCCTTCGCGAACGGCTTCTGCCGCTGACGGGCACGGTGCTCCAGGTGTCGGGCCGGGCATCCTTCGAACTCGTTCAAAAGGCCGCGCTCGCGGGGATCCCGGTGCTGGCAGCGGTCAGCGCACCGTCCAGCCTCGCCGTGGAGCTCGCGGAAGCAAGCGGCATGACACTGGCCGGCTTCAGCCGCGGCACAACCCTGAATGTCTACGCGGGGCGCCACAGGATCACGGCTCCGGCCGCCGTGCCGGGATAAGGAAAGTGCTTGGCTAATGCGGTTCGAGGAAGTAGATTTTATCCATCGAATGGACACGCCGATCCGCTCCCACGGTTGCGAATGAGCAGTTAACGAAGCGGGTGCGCCTAGGCTGGATACGACGGCCACGCAGGCACTGCGCGGTGCCCCCCACATCCCCGCATTTAAAGAGGACCACATTGCATGACGACCGCCGGCTCACGGAAGTCCGTCTCGACCGCTTTGTGCGGGAACGTATCGATGCCGCGGTGTACACCCGCAGCGTACCGCTCACCCTGAGCAGCTGGGACGCGCCGGACGAACCGGTCTCCGTGATGGAGGCCCTCCGCCACGAATTCGCGCCCCAGGCGCACGGGGCTGCCTGGGGCAGGCCGTGGGGCACCACATGGCTTCGGCTGCAGGGTGAGGTGCCCGATTCCTGGGGCACTGCCACCGACACCGCCGTGGAGATCGTGGTGGACCTGGGCTTCACCACCGAAATCCCCGGCTTCCAGTGCGAAGGGATCGCGTGGCGCCCGGACGGCACCATCATCAAAGCCATCTCACCCCGTAACCAGTACATCCCGCTCAAGCTGCTGGGCAGCGGGATGGCCGTGGACTTCTACGTCGAGGCCGCCGCGAATCCGGACGTCGCCCAGGGCTGGACTTTTGCGGCCATGCCCTACGGGGACAAGGCCACAGCAGGCAGTGAGCCGTCCTACAGACTGGGCACCATGGCAATCGCCGAGCTGAACCAGACCGTGTGGGAACTCCAGCAGGACGTGTGGACCCTGGGCGGGCTGATGCACGAGCTGCCCATCGAGCTGCCCCGCCGCCATGAAATACTGCGGGCCCTCGAGCGCATGATGGACATCATGGACCCGGACGATGTTCCCGGAACTGCCGCCGCGGGGCGTGCGGCACTGGCGGAGGTCCTGGCCCGCCCCGCCTATGCCTCCGCGCACAAACTCGTGGCCACCGGCCACGCCCATATCGACTCCGCATGGCTCTGGCCCGTCCGGGAAACCATCCGCAAATGCGCCCGGACTTTCTCCAACGTCGTGGCGCTGATGGACGACTCGCCGGACTTTGTCTTCTCGTGTTCATCAGCACAGCAGCTGGCCTGGATAAAAGAGTTTTACCCGGAGTTGTTTGGGCGGATCCGTGAAAAGGTCAAGGCCGGCCAGTTTGTTCCGGTGGGCGGGATGTGGGTCGAATCGGACACCAACATGCCCGGCGGCGAGGCGATGGCCCGGCAGTTCGTTGAAGGGAAGAAATTCTTCCTCGACGAGTTTGGCGTGGACTGCCAGGAGGCCTGGCTGCCGGACTCGTTCGGCTACTCCGCGGCACTGCCGCAGATCGTCAAGGCAGCCGGCTCCCGCTGGTTCCTGACCCAGAAGATCTCCTGGAACCAGGTCAACAGAATGCCGCACCACACCTTCAACTGGGAGGGTATTGACGGAACCCGCCTGTTTACCCATTTCCCGCCTGTGGACACCTACAACTCTGAACTGAGCGGACGGGAACTGGCGCACGCCGAACGCAACTACCGCGACCACGGCCGCGGCACCGTGTCGCTGGTGCCGTTCGGCTATGGCGACGGCGGTGGCGGACCCACGCGGGAAATGCTTGCCGCCGCCCGCCGGACGGCCGATCTGGAAGGCTCCCCGAAGGTGCGGATCGGCACGTCGGCCAGCTTCTTCACCGAAGCCCAGGCCGAGTACTCGGCGCTGCCTGTCTGGGTGGGAGAGATGTACCTGGAACTGCACCGGGGGACCTACACCAGCCAGGCCAAAACCAAGCTGGGGAACAGGCGCAGCGAACACCTCCTGCGGGAGGCCGAATTGTGGTGCGCCACTGCAGCGGTGCGGGCCGGCGGCGCATTCAGCTATCCGGCGGCGGAGCTCAAGCGGCTATGGCGCCTGGTGCTGCTCCAGCAGTTCCACGATATTCTTCCCGGGAGCTCCATTGCCTGGGTGCATCAGGACGCAGAGCGTAACTATGCGGCGATCTCCGGCGCCCTGGAGGCCATCATCGCCGAGGCAGCCGAGGCCATGCTTGGCGAAGGCACGCGGGCATTCCTGCTCAATGCCGCGCCGCACGAACGCGATGGTGTTCCGGCGCTCGCCGCTGCCGAGGTGGTGCGCGCTGACGATCCCGTGGTGGTTACCGAAGCGGACGGTGGCTACGTCCTGGACAACGGCCTCATCAGGGCGGTCCTGGATTCGAACGGGCTCCTGGTCTCCTTGAAGGACCACGCCAGCGAGCGCGAGGCCATTGCCCCCGGGGCGTTTGGAAACCACCTCGAACTCCACCGCGATACCCCCAACGAGTGGGACGCCTGGGACATCGATGAGTTTTACCGGCGGAACGTCAGCTCACTGACGGAAGCGCATTCGGTGACGCTGGAGCGGGGCGGCTGGGACGCCGTCGTGGTTGTGGAACGGCTGGTGGGACACTCCACCATCACCCAGCGGATCTCACTGGAGGCAGGGTCGGCGTCGCTGGGCATCACCACCGCGGTGGACTGGCAGGAGCGGGAAAAGCTCCTCAAGATCGGGTTTCCGCTGGATCTGCGCGCAGACCGGTCGGCGTCGGAGACACAGTTCGGGCACGTGTACCGGCCCACGCACGTGAACACGTCGTGGGAAGCCGCCAAATTTGAAATCTGCGCCCATCGTTGGATCCATGTGGGGGAGCCCGGATACGGCGTCGCGGTAACAAACGGCTCCAGTTATGGGCACGACGTGACGCGCACCGTCCGGGACGACGGCGGAACAACCACCACCGTCCGGGTGTCCTTGCTGCGTGCCCCGAAGTACCCGGACCCCACGGCGGACCGCGGCCGGCATGAGCTGCAGGTGAGCATCAGGCCCGGAGCGGGCATCGCCGATGCCGTGGAGGAGGGCTACCGCACCAACCTGGCTCGCCGCGTGGTGAAGGGCGCCCATCCCGTGGCCCCGCTTTTCACGGTGTTCAACCAAGGCATCGTGATTGAGGCGGTCAAGCTTGCGGAAGACGGGTCCGGCGATGTCATTGTGCGGCTGTACGAGTCGCTGGGCGAACGTTCCACCGGAATGGTGGCGGCTGGCTTCGATGTCCGCTCCGTGACGGCCGTGGATCTCCTGGAGCGGCCTGTCGAGGCGCCGGGTGTTGTGGTCGGACACGATTCGGCGGGGTTGACCCTACGCCCGTTCCAGCTTGTCACGCTGAGGTTTGCGCGCTGACGGTGCCATGGAATGGACGCCGGGGAGGAGCCTACGACAGGTTTAAAAAAGCTGAGTGGGAGCGGTCCCGAAGGACCGCTACCACTCATCCCCCCAATGGTGTTCGGACAGCCACCGTTGATCCGCGCGGTAAATTCCCCACACGAATCAGCCGCCACGTTCACACATTCATGATTATGTCACGGTCTAATGATTCTGTGAACGGAAACCTGGCAGGTTACGAAAAACGATTGCCGAATCCGGGAAATCGATGCGTTAGCGTGACCTGGCACGCAGTGCCATGACCCGCGCAAGCCAGATAACCGTCAGCCCGAGGACCAGGGTGAGGACGGCTGTGTAGTTGACGAGGGCCTCGATGAACCCCAGGTTCCGGGGAATGAGCGGGAAGAAAGAACCTGCGATCATGCCCACGAAGGCGACCGACAGCAGCACGGCGCCGGACCGGATCCCCAGTGGAAGCCTCATGCGGATTGCCCGGAGCGTTGCCGGCAGGATGCAGGCCGCGATAAAGGAGGGGTACAACCTCCCGGCGGCGGCATACGCCAGAATCAATTGCGCATTCAGCGGGCTTCGGGCCGGAAGAGAGTTGAGGCCGGTGTCAGTACCTGCGGTATCGGCCATGAGGAAGAACGCGACGGTGGCGACCGCGATCAGCCCCAGGACCGTCAGGCCAACCGGACCGGTGATCAGGCGCTCACTCCGGGGAGCGTCGAAACCCCGGGCGATTCGGTGGCCCGCGAGCAGGATGGCCACGTAGATCAGGAAGCGCAGAATGAGGTTGGCATAGTTCTGCGAGCCAAGCCAGGAATCAAACGCCCGATAGCTGGGATCGATGCTCAGCAGCATGGCGAGGGTGGCGAGCACAAAGATATAAAAGAGCGAGCGGTTTTCACCCCGGACTGCGCTGGGTATCCGGATCAGCGCCACGATGCCGCAGACCACCAATGTGGACCACTGCAGTATCTGGCTCATCCGAGGTTCTCCCATATTTTCTCTGTTTGTGCCTGGTCCTGCTCATGGCGGCGGAGTGTTTTGCCCAGGGCCTGCAGCCGTTCGCCGGCCAAAACCGTCAGTTCGCCGTCGGAGAGGCCGTCCAGCGCTGACTGCCTTGCCCCTGGCGCCCATCCGGCTTCCGACTCCGTGATCAGTCCGGTCGCCACCAATCCGCCTGTGAATCCTACGCCCGCTTCGCGGGAGGTCGCGACCGCGAGCTCGGGGGAGAGGCGGTTGGCTGTCAGCTGTGCCGAATAATTCTGCGGGGCGATCCCCGTGGCCGCGGAGACGCGGTGCCGCAGTTCGCCGTCGTCGATCGCGTCCACCCAGTTCCTGACAGAGGTGGCGTGCGGCGCCGGAGCCAGGGGCGGCGGCCCCTGCTCCCCGCCGGTGGCCGCCGGCGGGGCCGAGCGCGAAATGATTGCGCGCAGCAGGTCCAGGGTGGCAATCTGGCTGACCAGTTCGCCCGGTGTGGGTGGGACAGGGCTGCCGGCGAGTTCCTTGAAGCTCTCGAATGACGCCAGGGCAGCCACGGGGTTGATGCCGAAGGCGCGGCTGATGCTGACCACGGTGCTTTCGGCCACCTTGCCGCGGACAAGCTGCTGGGCCAGGGTGGTGCGCTTCACGCCGGAGATCCTGCAGATGTCGGCTGTGCTCGCCGCCGGCGCAACATTATGAAGCCAACGTTGAAAGGCTTTGGCGGGGACTGGCATCTATGGATTCCTGCGGACTGGATTCGGCGATACGGCTCTGCGGGACAAGAGTGAGGCGGAGGTCACAAGGTGCTCCGCGTCCCAATTTTACGGTGTGGACTGATTCAACTATGCTAGATGGTCGAACCCGTTGGTCCGTACACCCCCCAAGTCCGGACCAGCGGGTTCTTTATGCCCGGCGGGATTTCATGCCGTTTTGGGCGGCGGTGAGAGGATGGACTAATGACTGCAACCCTTGTTGCCAAAGACCTTTCCGGCGGTCACGATCACCGCACGCTTTTCGCAAAACTCTCCATAACTGTTGCCCCCGGTGACGTGGTTGGCGTTGTCGGTGCCAACGGCGCGGGCAAATCCACGCTGCTGAGGCTTCTGGCGGGCGTGGACCAACCGCAGGAAGGCACAGTCAGCCTTGCGCCGTCGGACGCCTTCGTGGGCTGGCTGCCGCAGGAACACGAACGCATGGCCGCCGAAACAATAGCCGGCTACATTGCCCGGCGCACCGGCTGCGCCCAGGCCACCGCGGAGATGGAGTCCAGCGCCGAGGCACTGGGCACGGGCGCTGCGGGAACCGATGACGCCTATTCGCTGGCCTTTGACCGCTGGATGGCCTCCGGAGCGGCGGACCTGGACGAACGGATTCCGGCCGTCCTTGCCGACCTCGGCCTGGACGTGGGCCCGGACGCACTGATGACGGGACTGTCCGGCGGCCAGGCGGCACGCGTTGCCCTCGCGGCCCTGCTGTTGAGCCGTTTCGACATCGTCCTCCTGGACGAACCCACCAATGATCTTGACCTCAACGGACTGGCCAAGCTTGAGGCCTTTGTGCAGGGGCTCCGTGGCGGCGCGGTCCTCGTCTCGCACGATCGCGAATTCCTGGCCCGTTGTGTCACCACCATTGTGGAACTGGATCTGGCCCAGAAGTCCGTGGCTGTCTACGACGGCGGCTACGAGGCGTTCCTGGAAGAGCGCGCCGTGGCGCGGCGCCATGCCCGGGAGCGCTACGAAGACTACGCCTCCACCAAGGCGGACCTCGTCTCCCGCGCCCGCACGCAACGTGAGTGGAGTTCCCAGGGCGTCCGCAACGCCATGAAGAAGAGCCCGGACAACGACAAGATCCGCCGTGCTGCCTCCACCGAGTCCTCGGAAAAGCAGGCCCAGAAGGTCCGGCAGATGGAATCCCGGATAGCCCGGCTCGACGAAGTGGAGGAGCCCCGCAAGGAGTGGCAGCTTCAGTTCAGCATTGGCCAGGCACCGCGTTCCAGCGCCGTTGTGGCAACGCTGCGGGACGCCGTCGTGCGTCAAGGTGACTTCACGCTGGGGCCGGTGAACCTGCAGCTGAACGCCGGGGAACGAATCGGCATCACGGGGCCCAATGGCGCCGGTAAGTCCACGCTGCTCCGGCTCCTGCTGGGAGTCCGGCAGCCAGACTCCGGCAACGCCTCCATGGGGGCATCGGTGGCCATCGGCGAAATTGACCAAGCCCGTGGGCTGCTCGCCGGGCAACTCAAGCTGGGTGACGCCGTCGAAGCCGTCCTCCCAGCGCTGAACCCCGCGGAGGTCCGCACCCTGCTGGCCAAGTTCGGACTGAAGGCGGACCACACCTCGCGGCCTGTCGACTCCCTCTCTCCGGGCGAACGTACACGCGCCGCACTGGCACTGCTTCAGGCTCGGGGCGTGAACCTGCTGGTCCTGGACGAGCCCACCAACCACCTGGATCTGCCGGCCATCGAGCAGCTTGAAGAAGCTCTTGAAAGCTACGACGGCGCGCTGCTCCTGGTCACGCACGACCGGCGCCTTCTGGAAAACGTCCGCCTGGACGCACGCTGGGACGTAGATAACGGCGTCGTCACCGAATTGCTGACCGATGCCCCGACGGCATCATCAGATGTGAAGGACCGCACCATGAAGGGCAACAACAAATGAGCATGGACCGGGTTGCCTGGAGCTCCCTCTACAACATCACCCGCGCGTCGAGCGGTTCCAAACCTTTCTCGAAGGCCACCCTCAAGCGCGTCTTCAGTTTCGCCCGCCCCCACCGGGGCAAGCTCATCGCTTTTGTGCTGCTCTCCATTGTCATGGCCGTGCTGGCCGTGGCCACCCCGGTCCTGGCCGGCCAGGTGGTGGACGCGATCATCGCCCACCAGGGGGCGGACGTGGTGATCCGGCTGGCCGTGCTGATAGCGGTGGTGGCGGTGGCGGAGGCCGGGGTGGGACTCATCACCCGGTGGCTGTCCTCCACCATCGGCGAAGGCGTGATCGTGGACCTGCGGACCAAAGTGTTCGACCACGTGCAGAAAATGCCCATTGCGTTCTTCACCCGCACCCGGACGGGCGCGCTGGTCAGCAGGCTCAACAACGACGTCATCGGCGCCCAGTCCGCGTTCGCCGGCACCCTCTCCGGGGTGGTCAGCAACGTCGTGGCCCTGGCCCTGACGCTGGTGGTAATGCTCGGCAAGTCCTGGCTGGTGACCGTGCTGGCCATGATCCTGCTCCCCATCTTCCTCATCCCGGCCCGCCGTATGGGCTCCAAGCTCGCGGACCTGCGCCGCGAAGCCGCCGAGCACAACGCCGCCATGGGTACGCAGATGACCGAACGTTTCTCCGCCCCCGGGGCCACCCTGGTGAAGTTGTTCGGCCGGCCGGACGAGGAGTCCCGCGAGTTCGCCGTGCGCGCCGGCCGGGTCCGGGATATCGGCGTCCGCATGGCCATGCTCCAGTTCACGTTCGTGACCGCGCTGACGCTGGTTTCGGCACTGGCGCTGGCGCTGGTCTACGGCCTGGGCGGATGGCTGGCGCTCGTGGGGCAGCTTGCCGCGGGCGACGTCGTGGTGCTGGCATTGCTGCTGACGCGCCTTTACGCGCCGCTTACGGCGCTCTCCAACGCCCGTGTGGAGATCATGAGCGCGCTGGTCAGCTTCGAGCGCGTGTTCGAGATCCTGGACCTCAAGCCACTGATCCAGCAGAAGCCCGACGCCGTGGCTGTACCCCCGGGGCCGGTTGCCGTGGAGTTCGACGACGTGCGCTTCGCGTACCCGTCCGCTGACAAGGTGTCCCTGGCCTCCCTCGAAGACGTTTCCACGCTGGACACGCGCGGCGGTGAAGAGGTGCTGCACGGCATCAGCTTCCGGGTGGAGCCCGGCCAGACGGTGGCCCTGGTGGGGTCCTCCGGCGCCGGCAAGTCCACCATTGCCCAGTTGCTGTCCCGGCTCTACGATGTGGATTCCGGGGCCGTTCGCCTTGGCGGAACGACGCCCGGAAGCGGATTGGACGTTCGGGACGCCACATTCGACTCAATTCGGGCAACGCTGGGAATGGTGACCCAGGACGGCCATCTCTTCCACGAGTCCATCGCCTCCAACCTGCGCCTCGCCCGGCCGGACGCCACCGAGGACGAAATGTGGGATGTGCTCCGCCGGGCGCGGCTTGAGTACATGATCCGCTCCCTGCCGGACGGCCTGGACACTGTGGTGGGGGAGCGCGGCTACCGGCTTTCCGGGGGCGAGCGCCAGCGCCTCACTATCGCGCGGCTGCTTATTGCCCAGCCCCGCGTGGTGATCCTGGACGAGGCCACCGCTGCCCTGGACTCAACGAATGAAGCCGCGGTTCAGGCGGCGCTGGGGGCCGCGCTCGAAGGGCGCACCGCAGTGGTGATTGCGCACCGGCTCTCCACCGTCCGCGCCGCGGACATGATCCTGGTGGTTGAGGACGGCACCATCGTGGAGCGTGGCACGCACACGGAGTTGCTGGCCGCCGAGGGCCGGTACTCGGAGCTGTACCGTACGCAATTCGCCGAGGCAACCGCCGTGGTGGAGGACTCCGTGCCTGAACTCGAAGCCGTCCCCGAGGGATAGCCGGCGGTGGCGCCCGGCCTGGGCTGCCAGGCCGGGCGGCCCGCGCGCTAGGGCCGGTGCGTGGCCAGTGCCGGAAGGATGTGGTCCGTGAGCAGGGGCGCCAGATCGTCCGGCTGTTCGGCCAGGAGGTCCAGCCAGCGGATCTCGGCGATCTCCGCGGAAGGATGGGCGTGCCAGACCCCGGGCGCCGTGAAGACGGTGGCCTCGATGTCCGTGGCGGCCTCGTTGGCCGCATCCGCGAGCCAGACGCCCATCAGCTGAAGCTCATCCGGCCCCACCTCGATCCCCACCTCCTCGAGCAGTTCGCGGGAAGCGGCCTGGGCGGCCGTCTCACCGCGCTCGGGCTTGCCGCCGGGATGCATGAACTTGTCCGTGCCGCGCTTGCGTACGGTGAGGAGGCGGCCGGCCTCATCAAAAACGCAGACGGCCGAAACAATAATCCGGGCTCTCACGTCTGCAAGCCTAGCCTGTTGGGCCGGCCGCTGTTGGGCCCGCCGGAGGGTTGGCGGGTGCCGCGTCCAGCCGCTTAAGCGTCGAATCGAGCAGCAGGTCCTTGGCCGGACCGCTCACGTCCCAGCTGTAGCTGAAGGAGTCCGGTCCCCTCATCGTGTACCGCACCGTGTAGGTGTCGGGATCGCACCAGTGCTGGTCCTGGACGGCATGGTCCGAGAAGCTCATCCGGTGGAAGGGCCGTCCATCCGGGAAATACACGTCCATGGCATCGGGCGCGCCGGTGGGCCGCAGGACATAATCGCGGGTGGCCGGGCCGCTAAAAGGCGCACCGTCAAAAGCAGTCCACCGGACGGTGCCATGTTCGTGGAAGTTCAGGCCGCCGTCGTGCCCCGTTGGGGAAAAGAGAACGACGCCGGTGAAGGTTCCGCTGGTGCCTGATGCCCGGTCCAGAAGCGTGCGGTCAACGGCCCAGGAGCCCATCAGGTAGGCCCGCAGGTTGAAGTCCGGGCCGGCGCCCGGGGTCTGGGAGTTCAAGTGCCCTCGATTGGAATCGAACCAACGACACCGGCTTTAGGAGAGCCGTGCTCTATCCACTGAGCTACGAGGGCAGGCGTCCCAAGCGGCCGGCACGAGGCCGAGCCGTTCGGGCATGGTTACAAGCATACAAGGTGCTGGCGCGTACTACGCTCTTGGCATGACTGCAGCCACTCCAGCAACTTCCTTCCGGGCGGGTTTCCTGCCGGATGTCGGTACATCGCGCCAGTACATCGGCGCGTGGGCCAAACTGAGCGTGCTGCAGTATTTCGTGGCGGAATCGGCGGTGATTGGGGCCTGGTCGGGGCCGGCGCCCTACGATCGCCGGTTCGGCTACATCAGTGATCTGGGCGCCCTTCATTGCGGGGTCTATGAGAACCGAACCGTATGCTCGCCGCTGCACGCCGTGATGAATGCCTCGTTTGTGATCCAAGGCCTGGGCATGCTCATTGGCGCGATCCTGCTCAGCTCAGCGGTGCTGTGCATCGCAGCCCGGCCCGGCGTCCGGCTTGCGGTCGGCCCCGGCTACCGGAGCCCGTGGTTCAGCGCCCTGGCCACGCGAGTGCTCACCTTTGCCGCCGGCACAGGGACCATCATCGTGGGGCTGGTGCCTGAGGACCGCGGATTGATATGGCACTTCGTTGGAGCGGTCATGTATTTCGCGTCCGGTGCCATGGCATTGCTGGTCTTGGGCCGTCTGTGGCTCACGCAGACACCGCTGAGCTGGTTCCTCCTTGCCTGCGGAACAGTGTCGCTCGGCGCCCTGATCACGGGAGGCGTGACCCATATGAAAGTACCGGAGCCCGGGACACTGGAACGGTTCATGGGCTACCCCATCACGGTTGGCCTGGCCACCGCGGGCCTGGTGATAGCGCAGCGGGTCCATCAGGAGCGGAGGGCGCGGAAGGCGGCACGCGTACGGGCGGCGCAGGGTGCCGCTGGTTAGGCGTGGCGGTTGCCCGCAGGGCTCATGGGCTAGGGCTGTGCTGTGGGCTGAGGCTGCGCTCTTCTCTGGCGACCCAGCAACACGGCGGCGCCGCCCACCAGAAGGCTCAGCACAAAAAGCACCCAGCCTGCCACGGTGAGGCCGGAAGCAAGCGCCACCTGGCCGGCGTCGACCGTTCCAGCGGACATCATGGAATCAATGGCCATGTTCCCCCACAACCGGACGGCCGCGAAGAGGAGAGGCACCGCCCAGAGCGCCCAACGGAGCTGCTTCCGGGCCACGTTGGTGCCGATCAGCAGCAGCCAGGTGAAACCGAAGATCAGCGGAAACAACGTGCCGGCGGTCTTGTGGAGGTAATTGAGCTGGCCGCGGGCGGCATCGTCGGTTGCGGCCCTCAACCGGTCCACGAACCCCTGGTCGAAACCGCCGACCAGGGAGTCGGGCATGGGCAGTCCGCCGGAGAGCTGGGTGAGCTGGTTCAGCGTGAGCACATGCAGATACCAGAACAGGAAAAGGCTGGCCACAACGCCGGCAATGAGGATCAGGTTGCTGTTGTTTTGGGCCTTGGCCGGCGTGCGCCTGGTGGTGGGGTTGATCACCGGCGGCAGATGATGCTGTGGGACGGCTGCCTTTGCGCCGTGCTTCTTGATCCGCTGTGCTGGTGTCTTGGCCATGGCTTCATTATCGCCCGTGCCGGCCCCGCCTCTGTTCAGCCGCATGTGTGCAGCGTCTGCTATTCACGGTGTGCGGGCCGCAGCTAGGCTGGGACGCGTGACAGAACTTGGAAGACACAAACTAGGCAGGCACAGCGCCGCGGAACTCAGTGCCGCGTTCGACGACTACCAGCTCGCTGAAGCGTTGGTCCGTGAAGCCGGGATGCTCGCCCTCATGATGCGGCAGGGCGGCCTCGAGGGGCAGCAAAAGACGTCGATATCGGACGTCGTGACCGCAGCGGACCACGCAGCCGAAGCGTACGTGCTGGAGCAACTGCGCCGCTGCCGCCCGGACGACGGGATCCTCGGCGAAGAAGGTGCCTCCGTTGCCGGGAACAGCGGCCGGACCTGGGTGATCGACCCCGTCGACGGCACCTACAACTTCCTCCATGGGTCCACGTACTGGTGCTCCGCCATCGCCCTCAAAGATGCCTCCGGCGAAATTCTTGGCGCCATATTCCAGCCCGAAGAGGACAAGCTCTGGTTAGGCGGCAAGGCCCGGCCCGCCACCCTCAATGGCGAACGGATCACGTCCTTTCAAAGGGACGGAGCCGCGCGTGGCATGACCCCCGTGGCCCAGTTGGGCGCCGCCACGTACATCCACCCCTCCTGGCTGGCGGATCCGCTGTGCGCCATGCCCTGGCACGCTGCCGCGACGTCGGCCGCGGCGCTGCGGATGTTCGGATCGGGTTCCTGTGACCTGGGCCGGGTGGCCGACGGCGAGCTCGACTGCTGGTTTCAGCACAGCTGCCCGGAGTGGGATTGGCTCCCCGGCAAAGCCATTGTGCTCTCCGCCGGCGGCGCCGCCGACGTCGTGCGGGTCAACGGACTGGAGTGGTTCATCGCGGGAGGAACGACGGCGGTGCGGGAGCTCCGTGCAGCCCTTGAGTCCGGTTCGGTGGAGTAAGTCCGGAGCAGGACCGCTAACGGACGCCCGGCCTGCACGGGACATGCTCATCCTTGGTGCTTGAGCTCCGGTGCAGCCGTGGGACATGCTCATTCTTCGCGGGTAACCTTCGGATGAATCAGTGGGACATGCTCATTCTTCGCGGGTAACCTGCGGATGAGCCAGTGGGACATGCTCATTCTTCGCGGGTAACCTGCGGATGAGCCAGTGGGACATGCTCATTCTTCGCCGCGGGGAGTGGGCATAGGGGTGTTATGTCCGCTGTGTGCGGGCAGGGGAGGGCATGTCCCGAGGGGGGGAGGGCGGGGAGCGGAAGTGAGCGTCGGCCCCACCGCCTAGACTTAGAGAACCATGGATATGTTGTTTGACCCGTATGCTGACGGTCCCTTCAAAGCTGCCCCGAAAGCGGCCGCACTCACCAAGTCGCGCGCAGAACCTTGGCCGGGGCCCGGAGGTTCCCCGGCCGAATTCGGCGCTGGCGGAGGTCCAAACGGGGGGCAAACAGCAGGGGAGGGGACGCGCCCCGGGCTGCCCGAGGCGGCCGAACTCCTGCGCGGCCTGAATCCCCAGCAGGAGGAGGCGGTCAAGCACGCCGGCAGCGCCCTCCTGATCGTGGCTGGCGCCGGCTCCGGCAAGACCCGCGTACTCAGTAACCGGATCGCGTACCTGATGGCAACAGGCCGTGCACACCACGGCGAGATCCTGGCCATCACCTTCACGAACAAAGCCGCAGCAGAGATGCGGGAACGCATTGAAGCGCTGGTGGGCGCCCGGGCCAAGAACATGTGGATCTCCACGTTCCACTCGTCCTGCGTCCGCATCCTCCGCCGCGAGGCGCCCAACGTGGGGCTGAAGTCCAACTTCTCCATCTACGACTCCGCGGATTCGCTCCGCCTCGTTACCCAGGTGTCCAAGAGCCTGGACCTGGACCCCAAGAAATTCGCACCCAAGGCCATCCAGCACAAGATCTCGGCGCTCAAGAACGAACTGATCGACGCCGATTCCTACGCCTTGTCTGCCAACCACAACGATCCCTTCGAATCAGCCGTGGCCGACGTCTTCAAGGGCTACACCCAGCGGCTGCGCCAGGCCAACGCCATGGACTTTGACGACCTCATCGCCGAAACCGTCTACATGTTCCGCGCCTTCCCGGCGCTCGCCGAATCCTACCGGCGGCGTTTCCGGCACGTCCTCGTGGACGAATACCAGGACACCAACCACGCCCAGTACGCGCTGGTCCGTGAAATTGTGGGCGAGGGTCCCAACGCCTCCGAACTTACCGTGGTGGGCGACTCGGACCAGTCCATCTACGCGTTCCGCGGGGCGGACATCCGCAACATTGTCGAGTTCGAAAAGGACTACCCGAACGCCCGCACCATCAAGCTGGAACAGAACTACCGCTCCACCCAGAACATCCTCACGGCCGCCAACTCGGTGATCTCCCGCAACCCCAACCGGCCGGAGAAGCGGCTCTGGACCGCCGAGGGCGATGGCCACAAAATTATCGGCTACGTGGGCGAAAACGAACACGACGAAGCCCAGTTCATCGCCAAGGAAATCGATAGGCTCCAGGACGAGGACAACCTCCGTCCCGGCGACGTCGCCATCTTCTACCGCACCAACGCCCAGTCCCGTTCGATTGAGGACGTCCTGGTACGTGTGGGCCTGCCGTACAAGGTTGTGGGGGGCACCCGCTTCTACGAGCGCAAGGAAATCAAGGACGCCCTCGCGTACCTGCGCGTCCTGGTCAACCCCGACGACGACGTCAACCTCCGGCGGGTGCTCAACGAGCCCAAGCGCGGCATCGGCGACCGCGCTGAGGGCGCCGTGGCAGCCCTGGCTGAACGCGAACGGACTTCATTCATGGCCGCCGCCCGCCGGGCAGAGCAGGCACCCGGCATGGCCACCCGCTCGGTCAACGCGGTGCTGGGCTTCGTGAAGCTCCTGGATGACCTCGCCGAGGTGGCCAGCGGCTCCGGTGCGGCCGCTGCCCTGGAAGCGGTCCTGGAACAGACCGGTTACCTGGCCGGGCTGCGGTCCAGCACCGACCCGCAGGACGAGTCCCGGGTGGAGAACCTCGCCGAGCTCGTGGCCGTCGTCCGCGAATACGAACAGGAAAACCCCGAAGGTTCCCTGGGTGCCTTCCTGGAACAGGTGTCCCTCGTGGCGGACGCGGACCAGATCCCGGACGCCCCGGGCGCCGACATCGACGCAGCCGTGGCCGAAGCCAAACGGCTCGGCGTGGTGACGCTGATGACCCTCCACACGGCCAAGGGCCTCGAGTTCCCGGTGGTGTTCCTTACCGGCATGGAGCACGGGTTGTTCCCGCATCAGCGCTCAGCCACGGATCCGAAGGAATTGGCTGAGGAGCGCCGGCTGGCTTATGTGGGACTGACGCGCGCCCGTAAACGGCTCTATGTGACCCGCTCGGAAGTCCGCAGCATGTGGGGCCAGAGCCAGTACAACCCGGCCAGCCAGTTCATCGAGGAAATCCCGGCCGAACTGGTGGAATGGCGGCGGGAAGGTAGCAGCCGGCAGGGGGGCTGGGGGGGCGGTTCATCAATCAATTCCAGCCGGTACGGGGGATCGTTCTGGGGCGCCGGAACCGCCCGCGGAGCGGCGGCGGACTCATCCGCCGGGTTCAACGCGGACGTTCCGGCCGCAGTGGCCAAAAACCGGGTGCAGCCGCAGAAGGAAGTGGTGGCGGTCAGCGTCGGGGACAGGGTCAACCACACGAGCTTTGGCAACGGCACGGTGCTGGCCGTTGAAGGCGCCGGGGACAAGACCGTGGCCAAGGTGAAGTTCGGCGTGGGCGAGAAACGGCTGCTGTTGCGCTACGCCCCGCTGACCAAGCTGGACGCCTGACCAAGCTGGACGCCTGAGCGAAGCAGCCGCTGGGAACCCGCCGCTGGCCAGGCTGTGCCGCGTACAACCGTGGCGTCGCCCTGCGGAAATGCCTCCGCAGGCGTTGCCATCCAGGTGTCGACGGACCGTTACGAACTAATTCCCATGGCGGCAAAAGGGCCGGCGAGACGCCCGGCGCGGCGCCAAAAAGCCCGTAATCTAGCGGTTTTTCTACGCTCCATAGAATAGTGTCCTTACTCACATAAGGGGTACTCTGGAACGGGCCGGTCCGCATAAAGGACTAGAGTTCGACAGAGGAGCATTGCGCCGTGTGGCTCGTTTTCCGAAGCTGTCGCAGGGTGCGTTTATTCCGCAGCCCGGTAACCACGAGTACGTGGGGTCCGGCTGTACAGAAACTACTTCGACGTAGAAGGACACTAACCCGTGGACCTGTTTGAATATCAGGCGCGCGATATGTTCGAGGCGCACGGTGTACCCGTGCTTGCTGGCATCGTGGCGCACACCCCTGAAGAAGCAAAGGCAGCTGCCGAGAAGATCGGCGGCGTAACCGTCGTCAAGGCGCAGGTTAAGGCCGGAGGCCGCGGCAAGGCCGGCGGCGTCAAGGTTGCCAAGACCGCCGATGAGGCGCTTGAGCACTCCACCAACATCCTGGGCATGGACATCAAGGGCCACACCGTTAACAAGGTAATGATCGCCCAGGGTGCGGATATTGCCGAGGAATACTACTTCTCCGTCCTCCTGGACCGGGCCAACCGCAACTACCTGGCCATGTGCTCGGTCGAAGGCGGCATGGAAATCGAGCAGCTCGCCGTCGAACGCCCCGAGGCGCTCGCCAAGATTGCGATCGACCCCGCCGTCGGCATCAACCAGGCCAAAGCCGACGAAATCGTCGCCGCAGCCGGCTTCGCTGAGGAACTGCGCGGCAAAGTCGCCGACGTCATCCTGAAGCTGTGGGACGTTTTCAAGAAGGAAGACGCCACTCTCGTTGAGGTCAACCCGCTGGTCAAGACCGGTGCCGGTGACATCGTTGCCCTTGACGGCAAGGTCTCCCTGGACGAGAACGCTGGTTTCCGCCACCCCAAGCACGCGTTCCTTGAAGACAAGGACGCCGCTGACCCGCTCGAGGCCAAGGCCAAGGCGCAGGACCTCAACTACGTCAAGCTGGACGGCTCCGTCGGCATCATCGGCAATGGCGCCGGCCTGGTCATGTCCACCCTGGATGTTGTGGCTTACGCAGGCGAGAAGCACGGCAACGTCAAGCCCGCCAACTTCCTGGACATCGGCGGTGGAGCTTCCGCAGAGGTCATGGCTGCCGGCCTCGACGTCATCCTCGGCGACGAGCAGGTCAAGTCCGTCTTCGTCAACGTCTTTGGCGGTATCACTGCCTGTGACGCAGTGGCCAAGGGCATCGTTGGCGCACTGGCCGAGCTGGGCCACTCCGCGAACAAGCCGCTGGTGGTCCGCCTCGACGGCAACAACGTCGAAGAAGGCCGCCGCATCTTGGCCGAGGCCAACCACCCGCTGGTTACCCTGGCCGCCACCATGGACGAGGGCGCCGACAAGGCTGCCGAGCTCGCCAACGCAGCTAAGTAAGGGACCTCACTATGTCTATTTATCTGAACAAGGACTCCAAGGTCATCGTCCAGGGCATCACCGGCGGCGAAGGCACCAAGCACACCGCCCTGATGCTCAAGGCCGGCACCAACATTGTCGGCGGCGTGAACGCCCGCAAGGCCGGCACCACGGTGCTGCACGGTGACAACGAAATCACCGTTTTCGGCACCGTCAAGGAAGCCATGGCCGAGACCGGCGCTGACGTCTCCATCGTCTTCGTGCCCCCGGCCTTCACCAAGGACGCCGTCGTGGAAGCCATCGAGGCCGGCATCGGCCTGGTAGTGGTCATCACCGAAGGCGTGCCCGTCCAGGACTCCGCCGAATTCTGGGCACTGGCCCAGTCCAAGGTGGACGCCGACGGCAAGCAGGTCACCCGCATCATCGGACCGAACTGCCCCGGCATCATCACCCCGGGCGAGGCCCTCGTTGGCATCACCCCGGCAAACATCACGGGCAAGGGCCCCATCGGCCTGGTCTCCAAGTCGGGCACCCTGACCTACCAGATGATGTACGAACTGCGCGACCTGGGCTTCTCCACCGCCATCGGCATCGGCGGCGACCCGGTCATTGGCACCACCCACATCGACGCCCTGGAAGCTTTCGAAGCTGACCCGGAAACGAAGGCGATCGTCATGATCGGTGAAATCGGTGGCGATGCTGAAGAGCGTGCTGCTGATTACATCAAGGCCCACGTCACGAAGCCGGTTATCGGCTATGTGGCTGGCTTCACCGCTCCGGAAGGCAAGACCATGGGCCACGCAGGCGCCATCGTTTCCGGCTCCGCGGGCACCGCACAGGCCAAGAAGGAAGCCCTCGAGGCTGCCGGCGTGAAGGTCGGCAAGACGCCGTCCGAGACCGCAAAGCTCCTGCGCGAGGTCTTCGCAACCCTCTAACACGTAGAGCAAAGCAACGCGGGGTCACCTAGTGACCCCGCGTTGTCTGTTTAACCGAACAGTTGCCTGTTTAGCCGGTTATCTGTCTGGATGCACGACGGCGCCCGCCCACCTTCCCGTGAAGGTGGGCGGGCGCCGTCGTTTTTAAGCCTGAAGCGCTAGATCTTCACGCCGCTGAGGAGCTCCTCGAGGTGCTCATACCCTTCGGGAGTCCTGCCTCCATACCGGATTTAACCTTCTGAACTCGATGCTCACCGGCCCCGGGGAGCGCAGCTAATTCAAAGGTTCGGGATGGCGATGCCGCTCTGGCCGCGCCCAGTGAGTCCGGATGAGGTCTTGTTTCAGTGAGTTTGTTAGTATGTCAGGACAAAAGACATGCGAGTGCCACTCGTGCGCATTGACGTAAACCAGGGCCGCAGTCCCGGGGATCTTCGCCGGCTGAGCGCGGCGATCCATGATGCCATCCTCTCTGAGTACGGCATTCCGGAGCGCGCTTGTTTCCATGTGGTGACCGAACACCCTGCGGGCCAGATCTTCGCCCAGGATGCCGGGCTCGGGTTCGATCGGACTTCGGATGTGGTGATGATCCAGATCTTCACCCAGGGGGGCAGGGCCCAGGAGGCCAAGCAGGCACTGTTCGCCGCTATCGCGGAGAAACTGGCGCAGGTGGGGGTGGCTGGCGAGGACGTGTTCATTGGGTACGTGGAAAACGGTGCAGGTGACTGGTCCTTCGGCTTTGGGCGCGCCCAGTATGTGACTGGCGAGCTCGCGGTCCCCCGAAAATAGGGGCCCCGAACGCTCTCCGTGGGGGGTCGGAGGAGCACTTTTCCCGATGCTATGCCATGTTGTAAATATGTCAGTACAAACCTTTGACAGGACATTAATTCTAGGGCAAAGTAGTGGATGTGGCCCCGCTCACGGGGGCCCTAAACACCGGAGCTCCAGCTGTTAGAGGTACAGAGTTCAAACCAGAAAGGTCCGCGATAACCGTGACCCACGAACTTCTCACGATCGGGCGCATCAGCGTTGATATTTACCCGAACGACATCGGGGTGGATCTGGAGGATGTTACGTCCTTTGGAAAGTACCTCGGTGGATCCCCGTCCAATGTTGCCGTGGCCGCCGCCCGGCACGGACGACGGACGGGCGTGATCACCCGCACCGGCGATGATGCTTTCGGCAGGTACCTCCACCGGGAACTGCGCAAGTTCAATGTGGACGATTCCTTCGTCACACCGGTCAAGGAGTACCCCACCGCGGTGACGTTCTGTGCGATCAAGCCGCCGCACGATTTTCCGCTGTATTTTTACGGCCGGTTCCCCACCGCCCCGGACCTGCAGATCAAGGCAGAGGAACTGGACCTGGACGCAATCCGGGACGCTGGGATTTTCTGGTCAACCGTGACCGGTCTCTGCCAGGAGCCCAGCCGCACGGCGCACCTGTTGGCCCACGAGGCCCGGGACCGGAATGGCCTGGCGGAAGGCCAGTACACCATCCTGGACCTCGACTACCGCCCCATGTTCTGGGAGTCCGAAGAAGAGGCCCGCGCCCAGGTGGCGAAGGTCCTTCCCCACGTGACTGTCGCGATCGGCAACGACCAGGAGTGCGCCGTGGCCGTCGGGGAGGGTACTCCGGACGAACAGGCGGACCGGCTCCTGGCAGCGGGGGTGGAAATCGCCGTCGTCAAGCTTGGTCCCGAAGGCGTCATGGCGAAGACCCGCACCGAGCGCGTTGTGTCGGCTCCCGTCCCCGTGGAGACTGTCAACGGCCTCGGGGCAGGCGATTCCTTCGGCGGCGCCTTCTGCCACGGACTGCTGTCCGGCTGGCCGCTTGCCCAGGTCCTGGACTACGCCAACGCAGCCGGCGCCATTGTGGCGTCGCGCCTTTCCTGCGCCGACGCCATGCCCACGCCGGAAGAAGTCACCTCGCTGCTGGCCGATCGCGGCCGGCTGATCCCCGGTCAATTTTCCACCGAAGGAGCAGCACTGTGAGCCTGAACTCCGTCGCACCGCACGCCGTGCCGTCAACCGCGGACGACGATCCCCGCCGTTATGAGCACCTGAGCATCATCCGCCTCGAGGATCCGGACGCCGTGGCACGGGCAGCCAAGGCGCGCCGCCGGCACCCCGGCCTCAAGCACGGCCGGCAGAACTTCATCGTGGCCGCCGACCACCCCGCGCGCGGCGCCCTCGCCGTCGGGAGCGATCCGGTGGCCATGGCGGACCGTCGCCAGCTCCTGGACCGGCTCCGGATCGCCCTCGCCAACCCGCTCGTGGATGGTGTGCTGGCCTCCCCGGACATCATGGACGACCTGCTCCTGCTCGGAGCCCTTGACGGAAAGCTGGTGTTCGGTTCGATGAACCGCGGCGGCCTCTCCGGCCTGGTCAACGAATTTGACGACCGCTTCACCGGCCACACCGCCGCCGCACTGGAAGCACTCGGAGCCGACGGCGGCAAGATGCTGACGCGCATCTGCCTGGGCGACCCGGACACTGTGTCCCTGCTGGAAGCGACGGCCAAGGCCATCGACTCCCTGGCCGAGCGCAAGCTGATCGCCATGGTGGAGCCCTTCCTGTCCGTCCGTGAAAACGGCAAGGTCCGCAACGACCTTTCCACCAACGCCGTGATCAAGTCCATCGCCATCGCCGAGGGCCTCGGATCGACGAGCGCGTATACCTGGATGAAGCTGCCGGTGGTGGCCGGGATGGAACGCGTTATGGCCGCCACCACCATGCCCACCGTGCTGTTGGGTGGAGACCCGGAAGGTACCCAGGACGAGGTGTTCGCCACCTGGGAAGCCGCCCTGGCCCTTCCCGGCGTGCAGGGCCTTACCGTCGGCCGGACGCTCCTGTACCCACAGGACGGCGACGTTGCCGGTGCCGTGGCCACCGCCGCCTCCCTCCTTAACCACACCGCAGAAGTATCGGAGTAACCTCCCATGGGAACAGCAGGAACCCGCCGCATGACGGTGGCCCAGGCCGTCGTCGAGTACTTGTCCAAGCAGTACACCGTTGATTCTGTTGGCGGGCTGGACTACCGCGACCGCCTGATCCCCGGCACGTTCGGCATCTTCGGGCACGGCAACGTTGCCGGCGTGGGCCAGGCCCTGAAGCAGTATCAGGCCGCCGACTCCAGCATCATGCCGTACTACCAGGGCCGCAATGAGCAGGCCCAGGTGCACCAGGCCGTGGGCTACGCCCGCCACACCCGGCGCCGCCAAACCTTCGCCATCAGCACCTCGATCGGGCCGGGCTCGTCCAACCTGCTCACCGGTGCGGCGCTGGCCACCACCAACCGGCTGCCGGTGCTGCTGCTCCCCAGCGACACCTTTGCCACCCGCGCCGCGGACCCGGTGCTGCAGCAGCTTGAGCAGCCCTACGCCTACGACCTCACGGTCAATGACGCCTTCCGGCCGCTGTCGAAGTTCTTTGACCGTGTCTCCCGGCCCGAGCAGCTGTTCTCCGCGTTCCACCACGGCCTGCGCGTCCTGACCGATCCGGCCGAGACCGGCGCCGTCACCATCTCGCTTCCCCAGGATGTCCAGGCCGAGGCCTTCGACGTGCCCGGGGAGTTCCTGGCCGAACGCGAGTGGCGGATCCGCCGCCCCGACGCCGACGATGAGGACATCCGCCGCGCAGCCGAGGCGATCCGTGCCGCCAAGCGCCCGCTGATCATCGCTGGTGGCGGTGTGCTTTACGCCTACGCCAACGAGGAGCTTGCCAAGTTCGTCGAACTGACCGGCATTCCGGTGGGCAACACCCAGGCCGGCGTGGGCGTCCTGCCGTGGGACCACCAGTTTTCACTCGGCGCGATCGGCTCCACGGGCACGACGGCGGCCAACGCCATCGCGGCCGAGGCGGACCTGATCATCGGGATCGGCACCCGCTACGAGGACTTCACCACCGCCTCCCGCACCGCGTTCCAGAACCCGGCCGTGAAGTTCATCAACATCAACGTCGCCCCGATCGATGCGTACAAGCACGGCACATCGCTTCCGATCGTGGCCGATGCCCGCAAGGCCCTGGTCAAGCTGAACCAGGCCCTGGGCGGCTACCGCGTGGGCGCGGACCTTGAACAGCAGATCGCCGCTGAGAAGAAGCGGTGGGACGCCACAGTGGACGAGGCGTTCGACACCCGGTTCACGCCGCTGCCGGCCCAGAACGAAATCATCGGCGCCACCAGCCGCGCGATGGACGCGGCGGACGTCGTCATTTGCGCGGCCGGGTCGCTGCCCGGTGACCTGCACAAGATGTGGCGGGTACGGGACCCCTTCGGTTACCACGTGGAATATGCCTACTCCTGCATGGGGTACGAAATCCCCGGCGGGCTCGGCGTCAAGCGCGCAGCGCTGGCCGAAGCCGCCGCGGGCGGTGTCCAGCGCGACGTCGTGGTGATGGTGGGGGACGGCTCCTACCTGATGATGCACACCGAACTGGTCACCGCCGTCGCCGAACGGATCAAACTGATCGTGGTCCTGATCCAGAACCACGGCTACGCCTCCATCGGCTCCCTGTCCGAGATGCTGGGCTCGCAGCGTTTCGGCACCCAGTACCGGGCACTCGACGAGGAGCAGCACAGCTTCGACGAAGGCGAAACCCTCCCCGTTGACCTGGCCCTGAACGCCGAAAGCCTTGGCGTGAAGGTGATCCGGATCGAACCGGGCGAAAAGGTCATCGCCGAACTCGAACAAGCCATCCGCGACGCCAAGGCAGCCCCGGAGCGCGGCGGACCCATCCTGATCCACGTTGAGTCCGATCCGCTCCTGGACGCCCCCAGTTCCGAGTCGTGGTGGGACGTTCCCGTCTCCCAGGTCTCCGAACTCGACTCCACCCAGCAGGCCTACAAGACCTACACCGACCACAAGAACCGCCAGCGCAAGCTGCTCGGCTGACCCCCTTCCCTCAGACCAAGGAAGTTCCACACCATGTCAACGACGACCGTCACCACCACCATCAATCACTTCATCAACGGGGCCGAGACCGCAGGCGTTGGCACCCGCACCCAGGCCGTTTACAACCCCGCCACCGGGGCTGTGTCCGCGGAGCTGCGGCTGGCCAACCGGGCGGACCTGGACGCCACCGTCGCCGCCGCCCGCGCCGCCGCCGACTCCTGGGGCGATATCTCCCTGGCCAAGCGCACCGCCGTGCTGTTCAAGTTCCGTGAGCTCGTCGCGGCCCACGTTGATGACCTCGCTGAACTCATCACCGCCGAGCACGGCAAGGTCCTCTCCGACGCCAAGGGCGAGATCGGCCGCGGCCTGGAGGTCATTGAGTTCGCCTGCGGCATCCCCACACTGCTCAAGGGCGACTACTCGGACCAGGTCTCCACCGGGATCGACGTTTTCTCCTTCCGCGAGCCCCTCGGCGTCGTGGCCGGCATCACCCCGTTCAACTTCCCGGTCATGGTGCCGCTGTGGATGGCTCCCATGGCCATCGCGACGGGCAACGCCTTCATCCTCAAGCCCTCCGAACGCGACCCCTCCGCCTCGATGCTCCTGGCCAAGCTGTGGAAGCAGGCCGGCCTGCCCGACGGCGTCTTCCAGGTCCTGCACGGGGACAAGGAAACGGTCGAGGGGCTCCTGACGCACCCGGACGTGGACGGCATCTCCTTCGTGGGCTCCACCCCGATCGCCAAGTACGTCCACGAGACCGCCACCGCCCACGGCAAGCGCGTCCAGGCCCTCGGCGGCGCGAAAAACCACGCCATCATCATGCCCGACGCCGATCTCGACAACGCCGCCGACCACCTCGCCGCCGCCGCCTTCGGCTCCGCAGGCGAACGCTGCATGGCCATCTCCGTCGCGGTCGCGGTCGGCGATGCCGCCGAGCTGCTGGTCAAGAAGGTCGAAGAGCGTGCCCTCGCCGTCAAGGTCAACAACGGCACCGAGCCCGACGCCGAGATGGGACCGGTCATCACCCCGGCGTCCAAGGAACGGATCGTCCGGATCGTCACCGAAGCCGAAGCCGCAGGCGCCGCCATGGTGGTGGACGGCCGCGACCTGGTGGTTCCGGGCCACGAGGAAGGCTTCTGGGTCGGCCCCACCGTCCTGGACCACGTCAAGACCGAAATGACCGCCTACACCGAGGAAATCTTCGGCCCGGTCCTGGTCGTGGTCCGCGTGGAGGACCTGGACGCAGGCATCAAGCTGATCAACTCCAACCCCTACGGCAACGGCACCGCCATCTTCACCTCCTCGGGGGCCAGCGCCCGCAAATTCCAGCGCTCGGTGGATGTCGGCATGATCGGCATCAACGTGCCGCTGCCCGTACCGGTGGCCTACCACTCCTTCGGCGGCTGGAAGGCCTCACTGTTCGGAGACAAGCACATCTACGGCCCCGAAGGCGTCTCCTTCTACACCCGCGGCAAGGTCGTCACCTCACGCTGGCCCGAACCCACCCACGCCTCGGGCGCCTCCTACAACTTCCCCTCCAACTAGTTCCCCCCGCCTCCCAAGCCTCGCCAGCTCGGCCAGGGAACCCTGGCGGCGTGGGCCCACCAGAAAGAGAAAAGACAACGCTGTCATGACTGATGTAGAGAACAAGCTGATCATCGGCACCGCGCCGGACTCCTGGGGCGTCTGGTTTCCAGATGACCCCAAGCAGACTCCGTGGGAACGGTTCCTCGACGAAGTGGCCGAATCCGGCTACAAATGGATCGAACTGGGCCCCTACGGCTACCTCCCCACGGAGCCCGCCCGGCTCGCGGACGAACTGAAACAGCGCGACCTGAAGATCACCGCCGGCACCGTCTTCACCGCTTTCCACCGCGGCCTGGACCAGTGGGAAGCGGCCTGGGAACCTGCGCGCAAGGTGGCCGAGCTCACTGCGGCCATGGGCGGCGAACACATGGTGGTCATCCCCGCCATGTGGCGCGATGACGTTACCGGCGAAGCTGTGGAGAGCGGCGAGCTGACCGAGAAGGCCTGGAGCGACCTCTTCACCGGCCACAACCGGCTTGGCAAGACGCTCCTGGAAGACTTCGGCCTCAAGCAGCAGTTCCACTCCCACGCAGACTCCCATGTCGGCGCGCAGGAGGACATCGAGCACCTGCTCGCCGCCACGGACCCCACGTACCTCAACCTGTGCCTGGATACCGGCCACGCCGAGTACTGCGGAGCGTCCAGCCTTGATCTGATCAAGAACTACCCGGACCGGATCGGCTATCTGCACCTGAAGCAGATCAACCCGGACATCCTCAAAAAGGTCAACGAGGAGAACATGACGTGGGCGGCGGCCAACCTCGCCGGTGTGATGACCGAGCCGCCGAACGGCCTGCCCGACCTGCGCGCCGTCATCGAAGCCGTCGAGGCCCTCAACCGGCCCATCTTCGGCATCGTGGAACAGGACATGTACCCGGTGGCCTTCGATGTTCCCATGCCGATCGCCAAGCGCACCCGGAACTACCTGCTCTCCTGCGGCTCCCGCACGGCCGTCAGCTAGTCGCCGTTTACCCGGCAGCAGCCAACCAGCACCCTGACACCAAAGGAATTGAACAATGACTGAAACCCTTCGCGTAGCTGTCATCGGCGCAGGCCGCATGGGCGCGGACCACATCCAGCGCCTCAGCAAGCGCATCCACGGCGCTGAAGTCGCCGCCGTCGTCGACGTCGACCTTGCCCGTGCGCAGGCCGCCGTCGAGGGCATCCCGGGCGCGGTTGCCCTGGCCGATGCCGAAGAGGCCCTCAACAACGGTGACGTCAACGCCGTGCTGATCGCCACGCCGGGCTTCCTGCACGAGGACATCCTGCTGAAGGCCCTCGGGAAGGACATCCCGATCCTGTGCGAGAAGCCCCTCACCCCTGATGCCGAATCGGCCTGGAAGATCGTCCAGGCCGAGGAGAAGCTGGGCCACAAGCGCATCCAGGTGGGCTTCATGCGCCGCTTCGATGCTGAATACGCGGCGCTGGGACAGGTCATCCGGGACCACGGGCTGGGTGAACTGCTGATGCTGCACCACCAGCACCGCAACCCCACCACACCGGCCGGTTTCACGAACGAGATGCTGATCAATGACTCGGTGGTGCACGAGTTCGACGCCATCCGTTTCTTCACCGGTGAGGAAATCACCTCCGTCCAGGTTCGCCTGGGCAAGGCCACCCGGAACGCCCCGGCCGGCCAGCACGACCCGCAGCACGTCCTGATCGAGACGGAGTCCGGTGTCCTGGCCGACGTCGAGATCTATGTCAACGCCAAATTCGGCTACGAGGTGGCCACGCAGGCCTCCTTTGAAGAGGGCATCGTCAGCATCGGCGGCGACAAGGGCCCGTACACCCGCAGCGCGGGCCGCTGGGGCGGGAAGGTCACCCCCGGATTCGAGGAACGCTTCGGCGCCGCGTACGACGTCGAAATCCAGTCCTGGGTTGACGCCGCCCGCCGCGGCGAGATCGGCGGCCCCACCGCCTGGGACGGCTACGCCACTGCTGCCTGCTGCGAGGCCGGCGTCGAGGCGCAGAAGAATGGCGAAAAGGTGGCCGTCAAGCTGAACGCCAAGCCTGCCCTCTACAGCTAAAGACAGGTCCCAGGGCCATAGACCAGGGGAGGGGGACGGCTCGATCCGTCCCCCTCCCTGATCAATCCAATGGAGTGTTCCCCCGTGAAAATTGCGCTTGACCCCACACCGTTCCACCACTCGCACAGCCTGCTGGAATTCCCCCGGGTGGTGGCGGACCTCGGCTACAAGTACATGCAGATGACCCCGCACCCGGACTTCATTCCGTTCTTCAACCACCCGAAGGCCGATGACGAGCTGGTGGGCCAGCTGGACAAGGCGTGTAAGGATGCCGGCATCGAGATCGCCTCCGTGCTGCCGGTGCTGCGGTGGTCCGGACCCGATGAGGATGCCCGCGAGGCTGCTGTCCGGTACTGGAAACGGGCCATCCAGATCACCGTGGATCTCGGTGTCAGCACCATGAACACTGAGTTCAGCGGCCGCCCGGAGAAGGCCGAGGAATCGGAGCGTGCCTTCTACCGTTCCATGGAACAGATTCTTCCCATCATCGAACGCGAAGGCATCGACCTGTTGATCGACCCCCATCCGGACGACTTCGTGGAGGAAGGCCTGGCCGCCATCCGCGTGATCCGGGGCCTGAACTCCAAGAACGTGGGCCTGGTCTACGTGGCGTCGCACAGCTTCCACATGAAGAACGCGCCGCTGGAGATCATGCGCGCGGCGGGGGATAAGCTCCGCCTGGTCCACGTTGCGGACACCATGGACCACCATGCCTCGCACGGCCTGCGGTACATCACGAACCCGCCCGGAAACCCCGTCCGGGTCCACCAGCACCTGAAGATCGGCGACGGCGACGTCAACTGGGACGAGTTCTTTGGTGGCCTCAAGGAAATCGGCTTCCTGGACCGTGAGGACACTGTGATGGTCTCCAGCGTCTTCGCCGAGGACGACAACGCCGCGGAAGTTTCCCGGTATCAGTTGGAGACGATGAAGCAGCGCGTTGAGAAGGCGAGCCTATGACGGCAGCCGACAAAACACTCACGCACTCGGCTCCGGAAGCGCCCCGCCCCGCCGCTGGCTCCGCGGTCCGTGAAGCCGCCCGGAATGCCGGCGGAGCATCGAATCCCAAGGGGCATCTGCGTCTTCGTGCTGTGGATGATCAACTTCCTGATCGGCTTCTTCTTCCCGCCAAATGGTTTCCTGGATCGGGGTTTCGGCGACGTTCTTCATCTTCGTGGTGATCCAGCTCGCCGCCATTGTCTGGGTGAAGCGCGTGGTGCCGGAGACGCGGGGCAAGAGTCTCGAAGACCTGGAACATTTCTTCAAGCAACTGGCGGCCAAGTAAGCCGCCTAAGCAAAGCCGAAGCAAAGCAGCCCCGCCCCGCGTTTCAACGCAGCGCGGGGCTCCCGCATCTCCGGCCGTTCCCGCCGGGACGCTAAACCTCCGCGTGCAGCTTTGGAAGTGCAGCCACCAGGGGCGCCAGTTCCGGGACCTCCTGGGCTTCGGCCAACGCACGCTCCAGCGTGGCGTCATGGATGGGCCGCGCCTCCTCCAGGAGTTTGATGCCGCTGGGGGTGAGCTCCGTGTAGATGCCGCGGCGGTCATCCGCGCACAGGATGCGGGTCAGCAGGCCACGGTCCTCCAGCCGGTTGACCAGGCGCGTGGTGGCACTGGCGCTTAGTGCCGTGGCCCGGGCCAGCTGCTGCATGCGCATGTGCCAGCCGTCCTGCCGGCTCAGGGCATCCAGCACGGTGTACTCCACAACGGAGAGCCGGGCTTCGGCCTGAAGCGACCGCTCCAACTCTGACTCGATCAGGCCGTGCAGCGCGGCGAGAGTCCGCCAGCCCTGTGCCCGCACCTCAACGGCGTCGTCCTTGATGCCCATCTATTCTTCCCTTCGGGTCGCTGCCCCGGCACTGTGGATGGGGCTATAAATTAGTTGCTTGCGCGCTATATCTCTTTGTGCAACAATAAATAACGCGTCTGCAACTACTAGCTTACGCGCTATACCCCTTTCCGTACAGTTTCAAAGGAGCATCACCATGCCTATAGGCCTGATAGCACTCGCCCTCGGCGGTTTCGGTATCGGACTCACCGAGTTCGTGATCATGGGGCTGCTGCCCGAGGTGGCCGCGGACTTCCGGGTCACGGAGGCCACGGCCGGCTGGCTGATCTCCGGCTACGCCCTGGCCGTCGTGGTGGGTGCCCTGCTCCTCACCGCAGCGGTGACCCGCTTCGAGCGCAAGCCTGCGCTGGCCGTGCTCATGGTGCTCTTCATCGCCGGCAACCTGGTTTCAGCCATCTCGCCGGATTACCGGACCATGATGATCGGCCGCGTCATCGCGGCCCTGGCGCACGGGGCCTTCTTCGGAATAGGCGCCGTCGTGGCTGCCAGCATGGTGGCTCCCACCAAAAAAGCCGGTGCCATTGCCATCATGTTCACCGGACTCACGGCGGCCAATGTGCTGGGAGTCCCGTTCGGCACAATGCTGGGCCAGGCCGCAGGCTGGCGGTCCACCTTCTGGGCCATCACCGGCATCGGCGTCCTGGCGCTTGCCGGCATCCTTGCCCTCGTTCCCAAGACCGGTTCCGGGGACGCCTCCCGCTCTGCCTCAGGCGGCCTCCGCGGCGAACTCAGCGCGTTCCGCTCCGGCCAGGTGTGGCTCTCCATTGTTGTCACCATCCTGGGCTATGGAGGCATGTTCGGTGCCTTCACCTATATCGCTTTCACGCTCACCGACGTCACCGGCTTCTCCGCCGCCATGGTGCCTTGGCTGCTGATCCTCTTCGGCGTGGGCCTCTTCATCGGCAACACCGTGGGCGGCAGGGCTGCGGACAAGAATGTGGACCGGACCCTGCTGGTGGTGCTCTCCGCCCTCGTGGTGGTGCTCGTCGTCTTCGCCCTGACCTCAAGCAACCAGCCGATGACCATCGCGTCCATGGTGCTGCTGGGCGGCTTCGGGTTCGCCACTGTCCCGGGCTTGCAGATGCGCGTCATGAAGTATGCCAAGAGCGCCCCCACGCTAGCCTCCGGTGCGAACATCGGCGCCTTCAACGTGGGCAACGCCCTGGGCGCCTGGATGGGTGGCGCGACCATCACCGCCGGGCTTGGCTACACGTCGCCCATCTGGGCCGGCGCGGGGATCACAGTGCTCGGCCTGGCGGTGATGGCGTTCGCAGCGGCCCACGCCAAGAAGCACGACGCCGCCCGGCCGGCCGGCGTCGACAGCTCCGAAACCGAGGCGGAGAGTGAGCTGCAGAGCGCCTAACGGCCGGTCTGACTAGCGGCCAGTGACTGAAGATGGCTGAAGCAGGCCTGCTCAACGCCAGCCGGCCCGGCGGCCGCTCAGGCGGTGAAGGGCAGGCGCGGATCGATGTCCTGGCCCTCCCAGGTCTGGCGGATCCAGCCGTGGTGGGGGTCGTCGCTGATGAGCCAGTCGCGGACCGGCCCGGGGCCGGCCATGACGTTCAGGTAGTACATGTCATAGCCGGGGGCGGCCATCGCGGGGCCGTGCCAGCCGTAGGGAACCAGCACAACGTCCCCGGTGCGGACCTCGGCGGCGACATCAATGGGCCGATCGTCGGAGGCGTAGACGCGCTGGTAGCCGATCGCGTCGTCTTCGGCGCCCGGACGGTCCGGCGACCCGGGAGCCACCCGGGTTTCAAAGTAGTAGATCTCCTCGAGGCTGGTCTCGCCGTCCTTTTCCTCGTCGTGCTTGTGCGGGGGATAAGAGGACCAGTTGCCGGCGGGAGTGATGACCTCGCACACGATGAAGCGGTCCGCTTCCAGGACGGCCGGTGCGCCGAAATTGTGGACCTGCCTTGAGCAGTTGCCCGCGCCCCGCAACTCAACCGGAGTCTCGGCCGCGGTGACCAGGCGCGTCGGGTAGTTGGTCTTGGCCGGCGCGGTGGCGATGGCCACCCGTCCGCCGTCGGCCGAGCTGATGGTCAGGGCCATGCCGGTCCCGGTGTAGAGCACGTCGCTGGGCCCGCTGAACACGCTGGCGCGGCCGGTCAGGGCGTAGTCCTCGCCGTCCACGACGGCGAGGAAGGCCCCGTTGAGCGGCACCACGATCCGTTCCTCGCCTGCTGCCGGAAGCTCGACGGAGCCGCCGGGGGCAAGCGTTGCCACCTTCAGGCCGGTGTGGGCCCATCCGGGCACGTCAGTAGTGGAGTCGGCGGTGCCCAAGGAAATGTCCCAGTTGCCTTCGGCGGCGGAACCCAGCGGATATACCCAGTTGGCCATGGATTTTGCTCTTTCGTTTGGTGCGTCCGGCGGCGCGCAGCATCGAACCGGTCAGATGTGCAGGGTGCGAAGTTTGGTTGTGGTGTGCAATGTTCCGGTGCTGCAGGATCAGCGTTGAACCAGCGTCATTTCGAAGCTGTAGGAGTCCGCCCGGTAGACGTGATGTCCCGTTTCCACCATCCGCCCGGTGTCATCCACGGCAGTACGCTCCATTGTCACGAGGGCCGAACCCGGGGGTGCGTCCAGCAGGGACGCCTGGTACTCGTTGGCGATCATGGCGCCGATCCGCTGGGACGCCAGCCGGAAGTTCACTCCAGCGGCACGCAGGATCCCATAGAGGCCCTGGGCGGCGAGTTGGGCCTCATCGAGGTGCGTGATGTCATCGCGGACCCAGTTTTCCATCAGCGCCAGGGGCTTGCCGCCCACCTTGCGCAGCCTGGTGAAGTGATACACCTTGGCCCCGGCAGGCAACTGGAGGGCGTCCCGTGTGGCGGCGTCGGCCTCGATGTGGGCGAAGCTCAAAACGTCGGTGGTGGGCTTGCTGCCATTGTTGCTCAGGTCGTCGTAGAGGCTGGACAGTTCCAGCGGCCGCCGGACCTGGCTTGAAACCACTTGGGTGCCGACTCCCCGCTTTCGGACCAGAAGGCCGGAGCGGACCAGCTCATCCATGGCCTTGCGCATGGTGGGCCGGGACAGATTTAGCTGGGCGGCAAGGTCGATTTCGTTCTCGAGGCGGCTGCCCGGCGGCAGGAGTCCTGTGTGGATGGCGGCCTCAATGCCCTGCACCACCTGATGATAGAGCGGCACCGGCGAAGAGCGGTCGATGCTGAGATTAAGTTGATTCGCCACTGAGCGCTCCCTTGTGCTCCGCGGGGCCCGAGGATTATCGGACTGGCCGCGTATGTCAGGCCCATGTTCGCTTGATAGGACATACTGCCTTTTTTGATAATAGCAGGATGATTTGGCTCCTCCAAGGGCAGTCCCGTTAGGAGTGCAGTCTGCGTCCCCGGGCGAATTCCCCGTATTCACCGCTCGACCAAGTACAAACATATTAATGTCAGGACAAATCATTGACAACCGTGAGGCGAGTCACCATGATCGGTGTAGAAGGCTCACAGACTGGCGCGATGAAGCGTGCGGAGTGGCCCGAATCAAAGGAGATTTATAGTGACCAAGTTTTCGTGGCGGAAGGCGGCCCTGGTAGCCGCTGTTGCACCCATGTTGGCGCTGAGCGCGTGTTCCAGCACCGGCGGCAAGCCCGCTGAATCGGGCAACGCAGCTGGTGGAGGCCAGGCGGCCTCCACCCCCCGGATGAAGATTGCCTTGATTACTCATGCCGCACCGGGCGACACGTTCTGGGACATCATCCGAAAAGGCGCCGAGGAGGCCGCCGCCAAGGACAACGTTGACCTTCTTTACACCTCGGACCCCGAGGGTGGACGCCAGGCCCAATTGGTCCAGCAGGCCATCGACCAGAAGGTCGATGGCATCGCCGTAACGCTGGCCAAGCCGGATGCGTTGAAGGATGTCCTCAAGAAGGCTGCCGACGCCGGCATTCCGATAGTCAGCCTGAATGCGGGCGAGTCGGTCTCCGCGCAGCTGGGCGCCTTCACCCACTTCGGGTCAAACGAGAAGCTCGCCGGTGAGGCCGTTGGGTCAAAGCTCAGTGCGATGGGGCTGAAGCACCCCATCTGCGTCATTCAGGAACAAGGCCACGTCGGTCTTGAAGCCCGCTGTGCAGGTGTCAAGGAGAAGGTCGCGGGTACGGAGATCCTCTATGTCACGGGGACGGACATGGCGCAGGTTTCCTCGACCGTTACGGCCAAGCTGCAGGCCACTTCTGATGCCGATGTCATCATCGGGCTCGGCGCCCCGTACACCCTCACCATACTGAAGGCCGTGACGTCCGCCAACAGCAAGGTCAAGGTGGCCTCGTTCGATATGAACCCTGACCTCGCCCAGAAAATTGCCGACGGCGACGTCATATTTACCGTGGACCAGCAGCCCTGGCTGCAGGGCTACGGCTCAATTGACGCGTTGTGGCAGGTCAAGCGAGGCGGTTTCAAGATCGGCGGCGGCCAGCCCGTGCTGACCGGCCCGTCCATCGTCGACAAGGCGGCAGCCGCCGACGTCCTCAAATTCGCCAAGGAAGGCATCCGCTAAGGATTCCTTGAGCCGGGTTCCGGGGCTTGACGGCCCCGGAACCCGCCCCGAGTAGGAGAAACACCATGACTCAAGTAGCCGTGCCGCTCAAAGCGGCCGACGAGCGCGTAGCCAAGCGCAATCCGCTCCAGCAACTTCTGGGACGGCCGGAGGTGGGCGCCCTGGTCGGCGCCATCGTCCTCTTCATCTTTTTCGCCGCCGTCTCGCAGACCTTTATCCAGCCGAATGCTTTTGCCACTGTCCTGTATGGCAGTTCCACGATCGGGATCATGGCTGTGGGGGTGTCGTTGCTGATGATCGGCGGGGAGTTTGACCTTTCCACGGGTGTGGCCGTGATCAGCTCGGCTCTGACGGCGTCGATGTTCAGCTGGTACTTCAGCATGAACGTCTGGGTGGGTGTGTTCCTGGCATTGCTCATGTCGCTCTCGATCGGCTTCATTAACGGCTGGATCCTGATGAAGACCAAGCTGCCCAGCTTCATCGTCACCCTGGCCACGTTCCTGATGCTCACGGGCCTGAACCTGGGCCTGACCCGCATGATCGGCGGCGGGGTCTCCTCCCCGTCCATCTCCACCATGGACGGTTTCAAGTCCGCGCAGGCTGTTTTCTCCTCCTCGGTGAGCATCGGTGGTGTGGATGTGAAGAACACCGTCTTTATCTGGATCGCCCTGGTGGCGGTCGCATCATGGGTGCTGTTGCGCACCAAGGTAGGCAACTGGATTTTCGCGGTGGGCGGGGACTCGAACGCGGCCCGTGCCGTGGGTGTGCCGGTCAAGGCAACCAAGATCGGCCTGTTCATGGCCGTGGGGTTCTGCGGCTGGATCCTGGGCATGCACAACCTGTTCGCCTTTGACGCCGTGCAGTCCGGGGAAGGCGTGGGCAACGAGTTCCTCTACATCATCGCCGCGGTGATCGGCGGCTGCCTGTTGACCGGCGGCTACGGCTCGGCCGTGGGCGGTGCGATCGGGGCGTTCATCTTCGGCATGGCCAACAAGGGCATCGTGTACGCCCAGTGGAACCCGGACTGGTTCAAGTTCTTCCTGGGCCTGATGCTGCTGCTGGCCACCATCGTGAACCTGATCGTCAAACGCCGCGCGGAACTCAAGTAAAAGGGACTGCAGACATGAACGCGAAACAGATTGACCAGAAACAACTCCTCAAGGACGAGACGGACCCGCTCACCCACACCCCGGTGCACCTGCTCTCCCTGGAGAAGGTGGGCAAGCACTACGGAAACATCGTGGCCCTGACCGACGTCACCATGGCGGTGGACAACGGCCGCGTCACGTGCGTGCTGGGTGATAACGGCGCGGGCAAATCCACGCTGATCAAGATCATCGCCGGCCTGCACCAGCACGACGAGGGCGTGCTGCACGTGATGGGCGCGGAGCGGAAATTCGACTCCCCGCGCGATGCCCTGGACGTCGGGATCGCCACCGTCTACCAGGACCTGGCCGTGGTCCCGCTGATGCCGATCTGGCGGAACTTTTTCCTCGGATCCGAACTGACCACCGGCTTTGGCCCGTTCAAGCACATGGATGTCCAGAAAATGAAGGACATCACCAAAAAGGAACTCGCCGAGATGGGCATCGATCTGCGCGATGTGGAGCAGCCCATCGGCCAGCTCTCCGGCGGTGAGCGCCAGTGCGTCGCGATCGCCCGCGCCGTGTACTTCGGCGCGAAGGTCCTAATCCTGGACGAGCCCACCGCGGCCCTGGGCGTGAAGCAGTCCGGGGTGGTGCTGCGCTACATCCTGCAGGCCCGCGACCGCGGTCTCGGGGTCATCTTCATCACCCACAACCCGCACCACGCCTTCCCCGTCGGCGACCGGTTCCTGCTGCTCAAACGCGGCAAGTCGATCGGCTACTACGACAAGAAGGACATCACCCTGGACGAACTCACCGCCCAGATGGCCGGCGGCGCCGAACTCGCCGAACTCGCCCACGAACTCGAACAACTCGGGGGCCACGGAGAGATCGTCAAGGAAGTGAACGCCGAAGTGGCCGAAACGTCCAGCCAGCTGCCGGCCTGACGACATGCCTGACAGGGAGCCTGGCCGGTCGGCTTTCGTAGCGGGCGGCAGTAACGGAAACCCCTGGCGGCGTCTCCGCCCGGGGTTTCCCGGCGTCCTCCGAAATCATCCCGCCGTCTCCGGCAGTAAGGGAACACCATGAAAGACATAACGCTCGGACTCGTGGGCGTGGGGCGCATCGGCGTCATGCACGCCCGCAACATCGCCTCGCTGAACAGCGTCCTGCGCCCGCAGGGAATCAACGTCAGCCTCAGGCTGACCGACGTCGCCGCGGACCACGCCCGAACGATTGCCGCCGAGCTGGGCGCCGGGTTCCTTCCCACCGTGGACTCGCTCCTTGCCTCCGGACTTGACGGACTGGTCATAGCCACGGGCACCGGCACGCACCCGCCGCTGATCCAGGCAGGGGTGGACGCAGGGATCCCGGTGTTCTGCGAGAAGCCCGTGGCCATGAACGTGGCTGATTCGCTTCCGGTGCTGGACTATGTCCGGGCACGGGGCGGTACGGTCCAGATAGGTCACCAGCGCCGCTTCGATCCCGGCTACCTCGAGGCTAAGCGCGCGTTCGACGCCGGCGAGCTGGGCTGGATTCATTCACTGCGCGCCGTAACTTGCGACATGACACCGCCGCCGGTGGAATTCCTGGCCACGTCCGGCGGCCTGTTCCGGGACTGCTCAGTGCACGACTTCGATATCCTGCGCTGGCTGACCGGCCGCGAAATAGTGGAGGTATACGCAAAGGGATCCAACAACGGAGACCCGGCCATCGGGGCAGTAGGGGATGTTGACACCGCGCTGGCGGTGGTGACGTTCGACGACGGCACGCTGGGTTCCGTGGGCGCCTCACGGTACAACGGGGCAGGGCACGATGTCCGGCTGGAAATCCAGGGCTCCAAGGCATCGCTGATGGTGGGTCTTGACGAGAACACGGCCATGGCCTCCGCCGAGGCCGGCGTGGCGTTTCCCTCGGGAAACCCGCACAAGACCTTCGCCGAGCGCTTCGACCAGGCCTACCGCTCCGAGATGGCAGCCTTTGCGGAGCTTATCCTCGGACAACGGTTCAACCCCTGCACCCCTGAGGACGCGGTGGCGGCATCCCGGGTGGCGGATGCGGCCCAGGCATCGCTGGAGACGGGACGGCCGGTGACGGTGGGCGCCCCCGTCAGCCGCTAGCGGGCCGCCGACCTCTGCCTGCGTGTGGTCCTCAGCGGTGGCCGCGGCAGACGTCCACAAATGCCCGGAAGGGTGCGATCCTGTCTGCTGCAGGCAGCTCACGCGCCTCCGGGTGCCATTGGACCGAGGCCACCCATCGGGCCGGGTCCTCCAGGGCCTCCACCGTTCCGTCTCCGGCCGTTGCGGTCACCATCAGGCCTTCGGCCACCAGGGCCACGGCCTGATGGTGGCCGGAGGCGATCTTCACCGTGAGGGCGGCGTCCTGGCTGCCGCCGGCAACTCCATAGAGACCGGACACTTTGGAGTCCGGCATAAGGTCCACGGTGTGCCAGGCCCAAGGACCCGTTTGGCAGTCCGGGACAGGTTCGTGGTGTGTCACGGTCCCGGTTGCCAGGTCCTGGACCAGGGTGCCGCCGTACAGGACATTGAGCAATTGGTGCCCGCGGCAGATCCCCAGCAGCGGCACTCCGGCGTCGATGGCCCGGCGCGCCACGGCCAGATCCAGGGCGTCCTGGGCGCCGTTGACGTCATAACATGCCGCGCTCCGCTCCTGTCCATAAAGAAGCGGATCCAGGTCGCCTCCGCCGGGGAGGACCACGCCGTCGAGTCCGGTGAGCACCTCAGCCAGCCGGCCGCCGTCGTCCGTTCCCATCCCGATCGCGGAAGGGCCGCCCAGCAGCGCGTCCGTCAAAAGTACGGGATCGGCGCCGCCCTCGCGCAGCAGCGAAACGATGTATTCGAAGAGTTCGTTGGCTTCCGCGACCCGGGGATCGGGGTCCGAGGAGCTGCTGAGGCGGACTGGAATTCCTACCCGGGGACGCCCGGCGCGGGGGAGGGGCGGGGTTCGCATGACTCATTCTGCAACAGGATGGAACGGTTAGGCTTGCCGAATGAACAACAGATACCTTGTGTCCCGCGCGCGTTTCATCGAGGCATCCCCGGAGGAGATTTTCGAGGTGCTTGCCTCGCCCGCCCTGCACAGCGTGATTGACGGCTCAGCTACCGTAAAAGGTGCCCAGCCCAGCGGTCCCCAACGGCTGGGCCCGGGTGCGAAGTTCGGCATGGACATGAACATGAAGGTCGATTACCGGATCCTGAACACCGTCTGCGAGTTCGACGAGGGGCGCCGGATCGCCTGGCGGCATTTTTACGGCCACGTGTGGCGCTACATTCTGGAACCATCCAAGGATGCCGCCGGAAATCCAGGCACCCTGGTGACGGAACAGTGGGACGCCCGGACCGTCCGCGGCAAGGTCTTCCTCCGGCTGGCCGGATATCTCCGACGCCACCCCGCCAACCTGGAGGCCACCCTCGCGAAATTAGACGCATACGTGTCCGGCGGCTCCCGCGGCTTGGGTAATGTTGGAGGCGTTGGGAGCGCTGGGAAAGACTAAAGGTGGGAACCGCCATGGGCCGCAGGACACTCGTTGACGACCTCGTCGACGGCCTCCTCGACGACATCCTTGACGGAAAGCTGAAAGCCCACGACGCCATTCCCCGCGAAGCAGATATCGCGAAGGCCTATGAGGTCAGCCGGCTGACCGTGCGTGAGGCCCTCAAAGCCCTCCGGGCGCAGAACATCCTGTACGTCAAGGCCGGCAGGGGAACGTTCGTCAACCCTGCGGAGAACTGGACGGGCCTTGACGCCATCATCAAAGCCGCGTCCCACGGCAACGGGGCCGAGCAGGTCTCGGTGGGCCTCATTGAAATGCGGCGAATGGTGGAAACGGGGGCCGCGGCGCTCGCAGCCAAACGCCACACGCCCGAGCAGGCAGAGCAGATGCGGGAGTCCATTGCGGACATGAAGAGTTCCCATGCGGCAGGGGACCTGGACCGTTTCGTCGAAGCGGACATCGCCTTCCACGACGCTGTGCTCAGGGCCTCCGGCAATCCGTTCGTCCGGGCACTGTTCGGACAGTTGGGCCAGCTGCTCTACCTGACCCGACGTGAAACCTCCGCCGTCAACGAGATCCAGCAGCACGCCATTGACTACCACCAGCGCGTCATGGACAGCATCCTGAGCGGGGACCCCGAACGCGCCCGCCAGGCCATGGACGCGCATATGGACCAGACCAACGAGGACTACGAACGGTATGTCCGCGGCGCACGCTCCTGACGCCCAGCCCGGGGTCTTGACGTAACGCAGATCACTGTTCTAAGATCGTGCCTAGTTCCTGAGTCAGATGTCTGACATCTGACTCAACCGTTGATCCTGAATCCTGGCACTTCCGCGAACAGGACGTCCCCCAATACCCACCGCATTCCCCGCCGGCATGGTCGCCGGACGGGAACAACCCCAAGAAGGTCGATGATGACTCTATTAGCACCCAAGGCCTCCGGCCTCGGCGAACTTGGCGACCGCACGCTGCGTAAGGTCCGCCGCCGTATCATGCCGCTGATCGTCCTGCTCTACTTCGTTGCCTACTTGGACCGCAACAACGTCGGCTTTGCCAAGCTTGGCATGCAGGGCGACATCGGACTCACCGAGGCGGCATATGGCCTCGGCGCGGGTATCTTCTTCCTTGGCTACGCCCTGCTGGAGATCCCGAGCAACGGCGGCATGTACAAGTTCGGTGCGCGCAAGTGGATCGCCCGGATCCTGATCACCTGGGGCATCTTCGCCACCGCGATGTTCCTGGTCAACGGCGAGGCAACCTTCTACATCGTCCGGTTCCTGCTCGGCGCCGCCGAGGCCGGCTTCTTCCCGGCCGTCCTTTTCTACCTCACCCTGTGGTTCCCGGCCGCGCAGCGCGTCACCGTGCTGGGTATCTTCATCCTGGCCCAGCCGATCTCCAACGCCCTCGGCGCCCCGGTCTCCGGCATGCTGCTGGGCCTCGAAGGCGTGGCAGGCCTGCACGGCTGGCAGTGGTTGTACATCCTCGAGGGCATCCCCGCCATCATCCTGGGCCTCATCACCCCGCTGGTCATGACCGACCGTCCGTCCCACGCGAAGTGGCTCGCTCCGGACGAGCGCGAATGGCTTACCACCACCATGGACCGCGAACTGGCCGACAAGCAGAGGTCCGGCAACCACAACTTCCTTGCCGGCCTGAAGGACCCCCGCACCATCGCCTACTCGGCGCTGTACTTTGGCCTGGTCTGCGGAATCTACGGCCTCGGCCTGTGGCTGCCCACGATCGTCAAGGCGCTCGGCAAGTTCAACACCACCGAAGTCGGCTTCATCGTCTTCATCCCGTACGCCATCGCCGCCGTCTTCGTCTACTTCTGGAGCAAGCGCTCTGACCGTAGCGGCAACCCCGCCTGGCACGCCAGCATGAGCATGTTCCTGGCCGCGGTCGGCCTCCTCGGCGCCGGCTACCTCCTGCCCGTCAACGCCGTTCTGGCCATGGTCTTCCTGACCCTCGCGGCCATGGGCATCTACTCGGCCATCGCGCCGTTCCTTGCCATGCCCTCTGCTGCATTGACCGGGGCGGCCGCCGCCGCCGGCCTGGCGATGGTGAACTCGCTCGGTAACCTCGGCGGCTTCGTTGCCCCCTACATTGTTGGCCTGCTCAAGGACGCCACCGGTAACAGCCAGAGCGGCCTCGTGTTCCTGGCCGCCTGCCTGGCAGTCACCGGCGTGGCCACCTACCTCTACGCCCGCAACCGTCCGGAAGGCGTCTCCGCTCCGGCAGCCGCCATCGTTTCCCCGACCAAGACCCACTAGGAAGAATCCCCATGACTGAAGTAACCGCCTTCCCCGCCGAGCGCACCGTCGTCCTGACCGGCGCAGCATCGGCCCGAGGCATCGGACGCGCCGCCGCTGACCGCATGGCACGCGACGGCTGGTCCGTGGCCATCCTCGACATCAATGCCGAGGACGCCAAGGCCGCGGCCGCTGAGATCGGATCCAACCGCGCCGTGAACGCAATCGGCGTCGGCGCAGACGTCTCGGATTCAGCCTCCGTGGACCGTGCCATCACGGAGATCGAGGAAGCGCTGCCGCCGATCGTCGCCTTGGCCAACCTTGCGGGCATTAGTTCCCCGACGACGTTCATGGAGACCACCGTCGAGGAATGGGACAAGGTGTTCGCCATCAACATGCGCGGAACCTTCATTGTTTCCCAGCGCGTCCTCAAGGGCATGATCGAGCGCAACCTCGGACGCATCGTGAGCATTTCCTCCATCTCCGCCCAGCGCGGGGGAGGCACCTACTCCAAGGTCGCCTACAGCGCCTCGAAGGCCGGGATCATTGGATTCACCCGCGCCCTGGCCCGCGAGGTGGGAGAGTTCGGCGTCACCGTCAATGCGATCGCCCCGGGCCCCATCGACACCGACATCATGGGCGGGACCCTGTCCGAGGAGCGCAAGGCCCAGATGTCCGAAGGCATCATGATGGGACGGGTCGGCACCCGGGATGAAGTGGCCGCATTGATCGCCTTCCTGCTCGGCGAGGACTCCGGATACATCACCGCCGCCACGTACGACATCAACGGCGGCCTCCAAGTCTCCTGACCCCTCCCCCCACACCACCCTTGCGCTATCACTTGTGGGCCTTTTGCCTCTCTAATGGCCGCCACAAGTGATAGCGCAACGGGGGGAAGGCGGCCCGGCCACGGTCTAGGCTGGCCTCATGAGCGCCGCCCGCAGCCTGCACCCCAGCCCGCGCACTTTTGACGTTGAGAGTGTTGCCGCATTCGACCGGCTGGTCGCGGCCGGAGCGCGGAGCATGCAAGGCTGGCATGCCCAATCACTGGACCTGCGGGGGCGCCGCGGGCCGCTGCAGGCCATGGAAGTCCAAGGCGCGATCTTCCTCGGCTGCACCTTTGATGACGGCGTGGAGGATTCGCTGCGCAGCCGTGGCGCCCTCATCTTTCCCAAACTCGAAGCCGTGCCGTTCAACCCCTACCGCGGGCAGCTTTACAGCCCGAAGGAGCTGTACGCGGGAATCCAGACCTCACGGTATGAAGAAACCCTGGACGCCAGGGTGTACCAGTGGAGCATCCGTCCCGGCCAGCGCCACCGCCTCGATGCCACGCTCGCCGCGGCGCTGCACGACCACTCAATCGGGGACGCCCTCGACGAGCTCACGCGCAGCGGGATCTGCGCAGGCCGGACCATGGTGGGCGTTATGGGCGCCCATGCTGCGCGCCGGGGCACTGCGCGCTTCGAGGAGGCCGCCCTGCTGGGGCGGCTGCTGGCGCGGAACAACCGGGTGGTTGCCACCGGAGGCGGCCCGGGAACCATGGAGGCGGCCAACCTGGGCGCCTACCTCAGCGAGGCCCCGGACTCTGATTTCCGGCGTGCGCTTGAAGATCTTGCCGCCGTCCCCGCCTTCCGGCCCTCGGTGTCCGAGTGGGCGCGCGCGGCCGCCGAGGTCGTCGAACGCCATCCGGACGGCACCCCGTCGCTGGGGATACCCACCTGGTTTTACGGTCATGAGCCGCCGAACTTCTTTGCTACGCATGTGGCGAAGTACTTCGCCAACGCCATCCGGGAGGCCATTCTGCTCGAGCTGTGCAACGGCGGCATCATCTTCCTGCCGGGCTCGGGCGGGACAGTGCAGGAGATCTTCCAGGACGCCTGCGAGAACTACTACGGCGTGCCGGAGACCATTACGCCCATGGTGCTGGTGGGGGAGGAGCACTGGCTGCGGCGGTTCCCCGCATGGCCACTCCTGCAAAGCCTCGCCTCGGGCCGGAGGATGGAAAACCGGATCTTCCTGGTGGACACGGTGGCCGAGGCGCTGACCGTGTTGGACGCCCAGCAGGGCAGCTAGGGCGGAGGTCTTAGAGGTCCTTGCGGCATTTCGCGTGGCCCAGCTGGTAGAGGCCATTCAGGTCGCCGGCGGCGAGACCGTCCGGAGCCCCGATTTCCGGATACATCAGCTGCTCGGGGTCGTTCACGTGCTCGAGCCCCATGACGTGGGCCAATTCGTGGAGGATCACGGCCGTGGCGTAGGCGGACCCTTCGTGCTGTGCGAGCTCGGAGGTGATCTGCGGGGAGTCCAGATCCAAGCTGCCGGTGACAAAGCTCTTTGGGCCGTCGTTGAAACTGTAGTGCGTGCTGCCGCCCGTGCCGATGACCGGCCCCTTCAGCTTGGGGGATTCCGCCGGCGTGGTCCAGGAGATGAGGAGGGGCGCCCACCGTTCACCATAGGCGGCCGGCTGGTATGGCGCCCGCTCCTCGGATGGAGCCTCAGAGGTCGCTCCGTCGTTGACAAAGCGGATTCCCGTGGCCCGGGACATGGTGCCGATTGCGTCCTCGACAAGGTGTTCGGCGCCCGGCGGTGCAAGCTTGGCGTTCACCACGTAGTGCAGTGGCCGGCACGGCGAATATCCTACGGGTGTGCCGTCGTCGTTCGTCGCGAGGAATTTGAAGGCATCGCTGGGAAAGGGCGGCGGCTGCGGCGTCCCCAGCGGAGAGTCGGACTCTTCCACCCCCGGCGTCGGCGCGTCGGCCTTCGGCCAGGGTTCCCGGCTGCGGCCCAGGGGATTGACCGGCCATGCCGGTGTCCTTGCGGAATTCGAACAGCCCCCCAAAGCGGGGGTCGCCGTAAAACAGCCCGGCCACGAGGAACGCGCCCACGGCGAGAGCGACCGTGACGGCGAGGGCGCGAAGGATCCTGGCCGTTGTCCCCGTTGAACCGGAATGCCGTGGCCCACGGTTCCGCCCCGAGGGACCATCCACTAACCGACCACCGCGCCGAAGGCCATGCCGAGAAGGTAGGTGACCGCAGCGGCAGTCATGCCGATGGCCAACTGCCGGAAGCCGCGCGTTGTGGGGGAGGTGCCGGAGAGCAGGCCCACCACTCCGCCAGTCACCAGCAGAGCCAGACCCACCAGGACGGCGGATACGGTCAGCGCGAGCACACCGGTCATTCCGATCAGGAACGGCAGGATGGGCACCACGGCGCCGGATGCAAAGAAGCAGAAGCTCGACGCCGCGGCGCCCCAAGCCGTTCCCACCGCCTCGTGCTTGTCGTGGGTCTCGTGCAGTTCCGGCCGCAGGGACAGGCTCGGATCGCAGTCGCAGCTTAACAGGCCCATGCGCTCTGCCACCCGGTGCTCCGCGGCCACCCGCGACATCCCCCGTGCCAGGTACACCAGAAGGAGTTCGTTGTGTTCAATGTCCAATAGCGGGGCGGCGGAGAGCGTGATCTGCGTGGGCTGTGTGGCGGCGAGGAGTTCACGCTGTGAACGGACGGAGATGAATTCGCCGGCGCCCATGGACAGGGCTCCGGCGAGGAGGCCCGCCACACCGCTGAGGAGGACCACGTGGCTGCCGACGCCGGAGGCCGCCATGCCCATAACGAGGGAGAGGTTGCTGACGAGTCCGTCATTGGCGCCAAAAACCGCGGCCCTGAACGTGCCGGCCAGCCGGTTGCGCCCGCGGGTGGCGAGGCCGCGGACCACTTCTTCATGGATCTGCTCATCCGCCACCATGGCCGGGGTGGCGGAGGGATCCGACGCGTAGGGGGAGCGGCCCTCTGCCCGCTGGGCCAGGGCCAGGACGAAGACGGACCCGAAGTGACGGGCCAGGAAGCCCAGCAACTGACTCCGGAGCGAAGCCGGCCTGGGCTTTCCGGCGTGTCCCCCGAGGAGCTGGAGCCAGTGAGCCTCGTGGCGTCCCTCGGCCTCGGCCAGGGCAAGCAGGATGTCCCGCTCCTCGCCTTCCCGATTCTGGGCAAGATCACGGTAGACGGCTGCCTCGGCGCGTTCGTCCGCCAGGTACTGGCGCCAGCGTTTGATGTCTGCGGGACTGGCGGTCATTTCGGGATTTCCTCCCGTGTGGTCGACGCCGGGATGCGAAAGGTTTTGGTCAGATTTAGCGTGCTGAGACACGAACACTCCTGGGCTGGATAGGGCATGGTTCCGCCCCATTGCAGCCTCCAGCCTACCCCGTATTTACGCGGATTTTCGGCCGGTATTCCTCAGTGGGAGGTTTAGGCGGGCCTCAAAACCGGAGGCCCGTGCCGGCTGCCGAGGCACTTGACCGCGGCGGGTGCCGGTGCTCTGATGAGGGTCGGGGCAGGCGCTTGTGTTGGCCTGTTCCCGGCCGCACACCTAGTCACGGAGGGCACTATGAACACCACCGGATCACACCCCGCGCCGCCGTCCCGGAACACCCTTGAGTCAGATCCCGCCTACGACTACGCCGAGGACGCGCCCGTCGCTGATTCGGAGACAGAGGATGAGGAACTGCTTGAGGAGGCGGAACGCATCGTTCCACTGGACAAGGACGATTTCCTGGGCGAGGACCAACCGGTGGTGCCCGTGGACGGGGACGAATTCCGCGAGCCGGAGAAAGAGGACTAAGCGGGCCGCGAGGCCGCCGGTGCCTGAGTCAGTCAAACCGCGACGGCGGCGCCCCGGCGCCGTGCGGGATGCCGCCGTCGTGCGGGGCGTCCAGAGCTGCGCTGTCCCCTGCGGCGGAGCCGCCCCCAGGGGACCCACGGTGGCCGTTACCGCCACGGCACAGTGCTGCCCGGCGGTGGATCCCGCGTCACAGGGCGGGTATCCGGTTAGGATGGCTCCAACGATGGGGCCGAGCGGCCGGCTGTGAAAGGTTCGTTTATGAAGGCTCTACCAGTTGAACCGAGCAACATCCCGGTTGCCATCGGCTCCCGCATACGCGCCGCCCGCCAGTCCCAGCGCCTCACCATTGAGCAGGTGGCCGACGCCACGGGCCTCACCAAGGGATTCCTGAGCCGCGTTGAACGTGACCTGACGTCACCGTCGGTGGCATCCCTCGTGACGCTCTGCCAGGTGCTCTCCATCTCCATTGGCGACTTGTTTGCCGCGCCGGAGACCCATCTGACTAAGAAGGACGAGGGCCCGCGGATCTCCCTGGGCGGCGAAGGAATCGTGGAACGGCTCCTCACGGCCAGATCCGAGCGTCGCGTCCAGATCATCCAAGCCGTGATCGAACCCCGGGGTCGGGGCGAGTCCGAACTCTATGCAGTGGATTGCGACGTCGATGTCCTGCACGTGGTTAAGGGCAGTATCCGCCTGATCCTGACCAACGAGGAGTTTGAGCTCAACAGCGGGGATACCGTGACATTCCCGGGCCGGGAGCCCCACACATGGGTCAACCCCACGGATCAGGCCGTGGAAGTGCTCTGGGTGTTGGTCCCGGCCGCCAGCCGCTAAGGACCCTCCCAACACCGGGCCCCACCCGCGCCCACCCGCGCCCACCCGGGCTTCCCCGCGAGCGCCGCGGGACGGATGCTCCCGCGGCCAAGGGCCGCTGCCAATTTCCCTCACGGGCTCGTGGTGAGATTTACGTCACATTCTGGAAACCTGTCGGAAACACCGACTTATTCTCCGGGGCCCGGGTTTAACACGCCGGAAAAAATGCGTGCGGGTGGCAGAAACACACCCCTTGTAGCGTCGGAACCGGGGAACGCACCACACTCTCGTCGTTTTGCATGGTCTCGCCGTAGCGGCGCCCGGAGCGCCACAACTTTGAGGAAGGCTCCCGAAATGAACGTCTCTCTACTCAATGTGGGAATGGAAGTGGATCCGCTGGCGCTCGATCCCGGCGCCACGGCCTGGATGCTTGCAGCCTCCGCGCTCGTCCTGCTGATGACCCCCGGCCTGGCATTCTTCTACGGTGGCCTCGTCCGGATGAAGTCCGTCCTGAACATCATGATGATGAGCTTCGGCGCCATGGGTGTGGTTGCCGTGGTGTGGGCGCTCTGGGGGTACGGCCTCGCTTTTGGGCCCGACACCCTGTCCGGCTTCATTGGTGACCCCTTTGCCAACCTTGGACTCAGCGGCCTGACCAGCAGCATTGGCGGCAAGGCCCCCGGTCTTCCGGACATGGTGTTCATTGGCTTCCAGGCCACTTTTGCCATCATCACCGTCGCCCTCATCAGCGGGGCCGTGGCCGAACGCGTCAGATTCGGCCCCTGGCTTCTTTTTGCCGCACTGTGGGTGACCCTGGTCTACGCCCCGATCGCCCACTGGGTCTGGGGCGGCGGCATCTTCGGTGCCACCGGCATCGTGGGAAGCAAGATTTCCGCTTTGGACTTCGCCGGCGGAACGGTGGTCCATATGAACGCCGGTATCGCCGGGCTGATGCTGGCCGTGGTCCTTGGCAAGCGGCTCGGATTTATGAAGGACCCGAACATCCGCCCGCACAACCTTCCATTCGTGATGCTGGGCGCGGGCCTGCTGTGGTTCGGCTGGTTCGGGTTCAATGCGGGCTCTGAACTTGCAGCCGATGCCACCGCGGGGCTGGCCTGGACCAACACGCTGCTTGCCACAAGTGCCGCGCTCCTGGGCTGGCTCCTCATCGAGCGCATCCGTGACGGTCACGCCACCTCGCTGGGTGCAGCCTCAGGCGCGGTGGCGGGACTGGTTGCCGTGACTCCCGCCTGTGGATTCGTGGACCCTATCGGCGCGATCGCGATCGGGGTGGTGGCGGGTGCGGTCTGTGCCCTGGCCGTGGGCCTTAAGTTCAAGATCGGCCTGGATGACTCCCTTGATGTGGTGGCCGTGCACTTTGTTGGCGGCCTCTGGGGAACGTTGTCGCTGGGATTCTTTGCCCTGCCCTCCGCCAAGACCCAGGGCGGCCTGTTTTTCGGCGGAGGTCTCACCCAGTTCTGGCCGCAGTTGCTCACCGCGCTCATCGTCACGGTCTGGAGCTGCGTGATGACCACACTGATCGGGTTCGCCATCCATAAGACCATCGGCATGCGGGTTTCCGAGGCTGATGAACTGAACGGCATCGACGTCACCGAGCACGCGGAAACCGCCTACGAGCTGTTGATGGTGGGCGGCAGCTTCAACCCCGGAGAGCCGCACCCGTCCGCCGTTGCCGTGGAGGTGGCTGCGGTGGTCACCGAGGAAAGCATGCCGGAGCGTGGCAAGGTGCGCACGTGAAACTCGTGACCGCGATCGTTCGCCCCGAAAGGATCGAGAACGTCCGCGCAGCGCTGGAGGGATTCGGTGTCAACGGCATGACTGTGAGCCCGGCGAGCGGGTACGGTCAACAGCGCGGCCACGTGGAGGTCTACCGCGGAGCCGAATACAGCTCCGACCTGCTGCCCAAGGTCCGCGTGGAGGTCCTCGTCACGGAAGACACCATGGACGGGGTGGTGGCCGCCATCGAAGCGGGAGCCAGCACCGGCCGGTTCGGTGACGGCAAGATCTGGGCCGTTACCCTCGCCGACACCGTCCGTGTACGGACCGGGGAGCGTGGTCCGTCCGCCATCGACTAACGCAGGGGTCCCCGGAGACGTCATTCGCTCTCCTTCGGGGCATAGATCTTTAGTAAACACCTGATGCACAATGGGCAACTTGAAGTGTATGATGGGTGTCACACCTACTGATCCATCCTCGAAGGAGAGGCTTTCCTTTGGAAGAGCTGCGCATCGAGGCCAACGGCAACCTTGGCCCCGTCGATTCATCCCGTATTCCCCGCTATGCGGGAGCCGCCACCTATGCCCGCCTGCCGCGGCTGGACCAGGTGCCGAAGGCGGACATCACGGTGGTGGGCGTGCCGTTCGACTCGGGCGTCTCCTACCGACCCGGCGCCCGCTTCGGCGCCAACCACGTCCGCGAAGCCAGCCGCCTGCTGCGCCCTTACAACCCGGCCTGGGATATCAGCCCCTTCGAAAGCGTCCAGGTGGCCGACGCCGGAGACATGGCGGTCAATCCGTTCAACATCAACGAAGCGATCGAGACCATCCAGCAGAACGCCCTGGACCTGACGGCCGGCGGCAGCAAGCTGCTCACTCTCGGCGGGGACCACACCATCGCGCTGCCGCTGCTTCGTGCCGCCGCGGAGCGGGCCGGCGGCCCCGTGGCCATGCTGCATTTCGATGCCCACCTGGACACCTGGGACACCTATTTCGGCGCCGAATACACCCACGGCACACCCTTCCGCCGCGCCGTCGAGGAAGGCATCCTGGACACCGAGGCCATCAGCCACATCGGCACCCGCGGGCCGCTCTACGGCAAGAAGGATCTCGACGACGACCACCGGTTCGGCTTCGGCATCGTCACCTCCGCCGATGTGTACTATCAGGGCGTCCTGGAAACAGTCGCCAAGGTCCGGGACCGAATCGGCAACCGCCCGCTGTACATCTCCGTCGACATCGACGTCCTGGATCCGGCACACGCGCCGGGCACCGGCACCCCCGAGGCGGGGGGCATCACCAGCCGCGAACTGCTGGAAATCATCCGCGGCTTCCGCGGCATGAACCTGGTGGGCGCCGACGTGGTGGAGGTGGCCCCAGCTTATGACCACGCGGAGATCACCGGCATAGCCGCCAGCCACGTCGCTTACGAGCTTGTCACCCTCATGGCCGACGCCGCGGAGGAGGGCAGCCGGTTCGGAACTGCAAACGGGTACGCCGCCCAGGCCCTGGGGCAGGAGCGCCGGCGCCAGGCCGGATTCGCGGCCCCGGCATCCACACAGCCCGGCGTCAGCGAGCCGGTTGTTGAGGAGTACTCCAAATGATCGAATCCGATCCGGGCATCGCGCCGGTCCTTCCGGATGCCGGCCCGGCCAAGGGCGTGCGCAACGGAGGGGATCTCGTCGTCGAGACCCTTGAAGCGCTTGGCGCCAAAACCGTGTTCGGCATCCCCGGGCAGCACGCCCTGGGCCTGTTCGATGCGATGGGCCGCGGAAACCTGCGTTTCGTGTCCTCCCGGGTGGAGAACAACTCGGCTTTCGCCGCGGACGGCTACTCCCGCGCCACCGGCGAGGTGGGCGTGCTGTTTCTCTCCACCGGCCCGGGAGCCCTGACATCACTGGCCGGGCTGCAGGAGGCCTACGCCACCGGCGTGCCCATGGTGGTGGTGGCCAGCCAGATCCCGCTGGACGGGCTCGGCGCGCGCCGCAAGGGCATGCTGCACCAGCTTGATGACCAAAAAGCATCAGCCGCGAACGTCACCAAGAGCCAGCGGCTCATCCAGCACGCCTCCGGGATCCCCTCGGCCATTCAGGACGCGTGGACCGAGGCCATTTCCTCCCCGCAGGGTCCGGTGTGGCTGGAAATCCCGCAGAACGTCCTGCTGGACCCCATCATGGTGCCGCCGGTGGAGGACGCCCTCGCCGAAGCCGCAGACAACCCGCCCCGGGTGGAACTGATCCGCGAGGCGGTGAGATGGCTTTCGACGGCGGAACGTCCCGCCATCATCGCCGGCGGCGGCACGCGCCGGGGCCGGGCCGAGAAGTCTCTGCTCTCCATCGCGGAGAAGCTGCGGGCGCCCGTGATCTGCACGCCCGGCGGCAACGGCGCGTTTCCGTGGAACCATGAGCTCTCCCTCCAGGCGTGGATCGAAGACCGGTACATGACCGAGCTGCTGGAGGACGCCGACGTCCTGATCGTCATCGGCTCATCGCTGGGTGAGGTCACGTCCAACTACTTCACCTTCGAGCCGCGTGGACGGATCATCCAGATCGACGCCGAGCCCCGCGTGCTCGAATCGAACCGCCCCGGCCTGGGTATCCGGGCCGACGCCGGACAGGCGCTCGCAGCCCTGGACTCGGCCCTCGACGCCGCCCTGACGGAGCCGGATGGGGAACGCGCCAACTGGCACGGCGTGTCCCCGGAAGCTCTGGTCCGCGAAGCCTTGGCCAAGGTCAAGGCCCGGCTGGAATCGCAGGATCTGGGCAAGGAACTGAAGTTCATGGCAGACATCCGCGAGGCCGTGCCCGCGGACATGCAGACCTTCTGGGACATGACGATTTCGGCCTATTGGGCCTGGAGCTGCTGGGATGCCCGCGAGGGCCAGTTCCACTCCGCGCAGGGCGCGGGCGGCCTCGGGTTCGGGTTTCCCGCCGCGATCGGCGGCGCCGTGGGCCTTGAAACGATTGGCAAATCGGGGCGGGCAGCCCGCGTTCTTGCGGTCTCCGGCGACGGTTCGGCAATGTACTCGATCGCCGAGCTGGCCACGGCCAGGCAGCACAATGTCCCGGTTACCTGGCTGATTGTGGACGACGGCGGCTATGGCATCCTGCGCGAATACATGGTGGGCGCCTTCGGAAAAGCCACAGCAACCGAACTCGCCCGGCCCGACTTCGTCAAGCTGGCCGAGGCCTTCGGGGTGCCGGCGGTCCGGGTGGCCCCGGACGGCGTCGGGGACGCGCTGAAGGCCGGCTTTGCCGCGGACGGCCCCAACGTCGTCGTCGTCGAAACCCTCCTCAAGATGTTCGGCCCCACCCACCTGGACCACTAACCCACCCCTAACCCCACCCCACAGAGCGCGAACGGACATTTGAGGCCCCTCCCAAGCGGCCTCAAATGTCCGTTCGCGCTCTTATTAGTTTCCCAAAGCAATCATATTTAGGTATAGTTGCCTAGGGCAAACAAAAAAGGGGTTTTTCCAGCATGGCAGTTGAACCAGATACCGCGTCCGAACTCGTGTACCAGATCTTCGACCTGCAACGGGCCCTCCGATGTGTGACGGTCGCAAACATCAGGGGACAGGAAACTGGCGTCGCGCTGCAGGGCGTTCTGCGCTTTGTGGGAGAAGGGGAGACCCGGGCGACGCAACTGGCAGCACGCCTTGGCGTTAGTGCTCCCGTGCTCAGCAGGCACATCACCGATCTCGAAGAGCTCGGACTGGTGACGCGCCGCCCCGACCCCGAGGACGGACGCGCCCAGCTCGTGGCGCTATCGGCCGCCGGCGTGGATAAACTCCGCGAAATCGAGCTCCAACGAACAGCAACCCTCCAGAGCTACCTGAAGGACTGGAGCCAGAACGACGCCAAAGAAACGGCGAAGATCCTCAGAAGACTCGCTGAATCCCTCAGGGATTCAGCCCGGGCAAAGACGGCCGGACCCACCGAAACCACTCACACCGTTTAGGAGCTGAACATGGCAAGCCACGCTGCAGCCACCGGTCCGTCCCGGGCCCCATCATCGCAACCCGCCCCGCCACCCGCACCGCAGGCGGCGATGACCCACCGCCAGATCATGGAGGCCCTCACCGGCCTCCTCGCGGCATTCTTCACCGCCATCCTCAGCAGCACCATCGTGGCAAACGCGTTGCCCACCATCATGTCCGAACTCAAGGGCACCCAGACCGATTTCGCCTGGGTGATCACGGCCGCGCTGCTGGCCAATGCCGCGACGACGCCGATCTGGGGCAAGCTGGCTGACCTCTTCAACAAGAAGGTCCTCGTCCAGCTGAGCATCGTGATCTTCGTGGCCGGGTCAGTCATGGCAGGCCTGTCCGAAACCATCCCCCTGCTGCTGACCGCCCGGGTCATCCAAGGCATCGCCATGGGCGGCCTCACTGCGCTGGCGCAGGCCATCATCGGCTCCATGATCCCACCCCGCGACCGCGGAAAATACTCCGGGTACATGGGTGGGGTTATGGCCGTGGGCACCGCCGGCGGCCCGTTGCTGGGCGGCTTCATCGTGGACAGCCCCCTCGGATGGCGCTGGACCTTCTTCGTCTGCGTGCCGCTGGCCGTCGTGGCGCTCATCCTGCTTCAAATCACCTTGAAAATCCAGCACGTCAAGCGCCCGGCCAAGATCGACTGGCTCGGCTCCATCCTGTTGACCTCCGGCGTCAGCCTCCTGCTGATCTGGGTATCCTTCGCCGGCAACCCCGACTACTACGACTGGTGGTCCTGGCAGACCGCGGCCATGGTGGGCGGCGGCGTGCTGCTCCTGGCCCTGCTGGTGCTGGTTGAAACCCGCGTGGCCCAGCCCATCATCCCGCTCAGGATCATCTCCGAGCGCACCACGGCCCTGGCCATCCTCGCGTCAGTTGCCGTGGGGGTCGCCATGTTCGGCTCATCCACCTTCCTGGGCCAGTACTACCAGGTTGCCCGCGGCGCCACGCCCACCGAGGCCGGGCTCCTGACCCTCCCCATGATCGCCGGCAACCTGATCGGCTCCGTCCTCTCAGGGCAGCTGATCAGCCGCACCGGAAAGTGGAAGCGCTACCTGGTTGCCGGCTCCGTGCTGCTCATTGGCGGCCTGGGCCTGGCCGGAACCATGGACCACACCACCGAGCTGTGGCTCACCGGCATCTACACCGCCATCCTTGGCCTTGGCCTTGGGCTGCTGATGCAAAACCTCGTCCTTGCCGTGCAAAACACCGTCAAGGCCGCCGACATCGGTACCGCCAGCGCCTCCGTGGCGTTCTTCCGCTCCGTCGGCGGCGCCATCGGCGTCTCCGTGCTTGGCGCGGTCTTGGGTAACCGGGTCAAGGATCTCGCCGTGGAGGGCCTCTCGGCCGCGCACATCCCGGTCCAGGGAGATTCCGCCGCGGCCAGCATGGACCTGAAGGATCTGCCGGAGCCCGTCCGCGGGATCATGCGGGCGGCCTACGGTGATGCCACCGCCCAGATTTTCCTGATTTCGGCGATTATCGGAGTTGTTGCCTTCGTGGCCATCATGTTCATCAAGGAACGCCCGCTTCGACGCACGGTGGACATCCAGCCCGACAGGCCGGGTAACTCCGCCGGGGACGTCACGGCAAACACCCTTCCGATCGGGCCCGCGACGGCGAGCGGTGCTGCCGCGGACGGTGGGGCCGAGGACAGTGCGGGGGAGACGCAACGTGCCTTCGATTTTCAGGACTCGGACATAGACCGGGAATTTGTGGAAGTGCTGAGTCGGCAGTCCGCTGGCGGGTCCACGGAGGCCGAACGCCTTGCGGCCGGCCGTTATGGCAGCTACGCAGCTAGGAATGAGCCGCCGGCACGCGCACGCACCCTCCTGGCCGAAACCCGGGCGCGCTCTGCCGCACGGAGCGGGGAGCCGGGAACCCCCGACGGCGGGGCTTACGGCGCCGTCCCGGCCGCCGACGTCGTGCCCCTGCTCCAGCACACCCAGCGATTGCTGGCCGAACAGCAGCTCCGACTTGCCGAGGCGCTTCGCGCCGTCCAGGAACAGACTGACGTGCAGCGCGCCATTGCCGCGGAGCAGGCGAGGATTTCGGCCGAGCTTACGGGAATGCGCCGCCGGCTCGCAAAGGAACGGAAGCTGCAGCGCGCGGCGGCCGATTACATTGCCACCCATGGCAAGCACCGGAGCGAGTAGTCCGGAAATGTAATCCTGCGGCTCAGGGTTCCAGGACCGGCGAAGCCACAACCACCACGTTCTTGCCCCAAAGATCCTCCGTGTAGCAGCTGATAAGGACAATACGGTTGGGAACGCCGGCCCAGATGGGGCTGTCCTTCAGGGCCGCCTTCTCATAGGTGTCCACTGAGTCCACCCTGTATTGCATGGTTCCCGCTGTTGATATTGCTTCGAAGGTGTCGCCGGGGGCGCTCGAACTGAGCCGGTTGAAAGGTGCCACCCGGTCCTCCCAACTGTGGCCGAGGATGTACGTCGTATTGGTGGACCCGACGCCGGGCATGCCGAAGTTCTCCACCCAGTAGCCGTCCTCGGTGATGGGCGGCACGATTGCCTGGGACTCGAGTTGGTCGGCGCTCGGAGTGAGCGGATGGATCGTGACATCTATTCCGGCGCCCGGGTACAGGATGCGCGTAGGGGCCGCGGCCGGCGGAAAATTGGCGGGCAAGGTTGGCAGCGGTTTTGCAGCCGGTGGCGCGGAGGTGGACAACCCTCGGGCCCCAGTCGGGACAGGCGGCCGGACACCCCAGGGAAAAGTGTCGGCTGGCGCGCCCGGCAGCTGCGTGGGTGCAGGGGAACCTGGATGGGGAGCCGCAGACGCGCGCGTCCCCGATGCCGCGGGCACATTTGCCGGGGTCAGGATGCCGGGCATGAATGTCAGCACAAAAAATGCCAAGACCCCGCAAAGCAACAGCAGCAGGTCGCCACGGTTGAGCCGCAGGCCCTTGAGGGGCGCCCGGCCTTGTGCCTGTCGCTTTGTGAGGCTCCGGCCTCGAAGAGGGCGGGGGAAGGGCATGGGAACTCCTCCGAGATGATCGGCGGTGACGGGCACGGCCGCGACAGCCCATGCCCGTCCCCGCCGCCGGGTCCGCGTCTAGCGGGAGTTGGCGGCCACGTTTGTGCGTGCCCTCCGCCTCAGTGCAACTGCCGCCGTCGCGGCCAGAAGCGCCACCAACCCGCCGAACCACCCCGGTATGCCGCCACCGGCCGGGCTGCCTGCCGCCGTCTGGGCATTGAACCCGCGGTTGATTACCGGAACTGCTGCTGCTCCCACCGGCGCCCCAATGGCTGCACCGGCAGGATTTTCCACCGGATTTTCTACCGGTGTCTCGGCCGGGGGCGTCCCGCCCGGAGGAGTGACGGCTGGAGGGGTCACGTCAGAGGGAGTGACGGCTGGAGGGGTCACGTCAGAAGGCTCGTCGCCGGGGTTTTCGTGGTCCTTTTCGCCGCAACCGCCTGCCGTAGCGAGGAAGTCCGCTTTGCCGTTGTGTCCATCCTTGTGGCCGTTGAGCCAGGCTTGTTCGGCGACCGTGATCACGACGTACGGGTTCGTCTCGGAGCCCGTCGCATGGCAAATCGTGACCTTCTTCGATTCGTCGGCCGCCCCGTGTGCCGCGTCATGTGCCGCTGCGGGACAGCCAGAGGCGGGCGCCGGAATGATGTCACCTTCATGCGAGGCGTGACCGTTGGCTCCGTTGACGGCATTGTCGCTAACGGTGATGTGCACATAGGGGTTCGACTCGGAGCCTGTGGCGTGGCACAGGCTGATCTTGTCCGTAGAGCCGGCGTTTGCGGGAGCGCTTACGCCGACAAACGCCAGGGCCGCGACCCCGGCCGTTGCAAGGATTCTTTTCATGGGATTCTCCATCCGGATCATTTCGCTTGACCAGACTGCGGAAGAGGGAGCCCCCGTGGAGGGGCCGACCGTATTCCATAGGTGCCCAGATCACCTGCTGCTCTCCTGCAGAGTTGTCACTAACTGACCACTTCACGCTATGGCTCCTCACTGGAGTAATCGCGAGTGCTCAGTACCTGACTTGGCACCCGCTTTTCACAGCCGTTCCTGCGGTGGCATCGAGTAGCACCGGTTTCAGCCGTCACAGAACCGCGGCTGTGTCCATCCATCCCCACTGGGGAAAGTCCATTCGGAGGAAATGTCGCCGCGCCTTGTTCCGTGCGGGCACGCTGTTTCGTACAGTGGGGAAGCGAGGACTGTCAGCCCCAAGGGGTATAACTGTCCCCATCTCACCTCGCGCTCTCTCCTAAGGACTCCCGGGCATGCTCGTCACCCTCATACGGCGCTATTCCAAACCGTATCTGCCGTACATTGCGGCCGTCATCGCCTTCCAACTGGCGTCCACCATCTCGGCGCTTTACCTTCCCAGCCTGAACGCCCGGATCATTGACGAGGGCGTGTCCCGCGGCGATACGGATTTCATCTGGCGAACCGGGGCACTGATGCTGGGCGTAGCGCTGATCCAGGTAGTCACGGCCATCGCCGGGGTCTATTTCGGCTCCAAGGCGGCCATGGCGTTCGGCCGCGACCTGCGAAGGGGAGTCTTCCGTAAAGTCAGCAGCTTCTCGGCCAAGGACGTCAACGTCTTTGGCGCGCCGACCCTGATCACGCGGGGAACCAACGACGTCCAGCAGGTCCAGATGCTGATGCTGATGGCGCTGAACTTTATGGTGGCCACGCCCATCATGTGCGTGGGCGGAATTTTCATGGCCTTGCGCGAGGACCTGAACCTGTCCTGGCTGGTGTGGGTTTCGGTTCCCCTGCTGGTGGTTGTGGTGGGCTACCTCGTGGTCCGGCTGATGCCGCTCTTCCGCTCCATGCAGAAGAAGATCGACCGGCTCAATGCCATCCTGCGCGAACAGATCATCGGCATCAGGGTGGTCCGCGCCTTCGTTCGCGAGCCGCACGAGGCGGAACGGTTCGGGGCCGCAAACAAGGAACTCACCGACGTTTCGCTGAAGATCGGCGCACTGTTCGTGCTGATGTTCCCCGCCATCGGCATGATCCTGCACGTCTCCACCGCAGCCGTGTTGTGGTTCGGCGGCCAGCGCGTCGACGCCGGGGAAATGCAGGTCGGCTCGCTGACGGCTTTCCTTCAATACCTGCTCCAGATCCTGATGGCCGTGATGATGGGAACGTTTATGGCCATGATGATTCCCCGGGCCTCGGTCTGCGCTGACCGCATTGGCGAGGTGCTCGACGTCGAGCCCTCCATCCACGAGCCCCTCGCCCCGGTGGCCCCCGCAGCGAGGGCCGGCCGCGTGGAGTTCCGCAACGTCTCCTTCGCCTATCCCGGGGCCGAGGCCCCCGTGCTCTCCGGAATCAGTTTCACGGCCGAGCCCGGCCAGACGGTTGCCATCATCGGGTCCACCGGCGCCGGCAAGACCAGCCTGCTCTCGCTGCTGCCCCGGCTCTACGACGCCCAATCGGGGGAGGTACTGCTCGACGGCGTCCCGGTCACGAACCTCGACCGGGACAGCATCACCCAGCGGGTGGCCATGGTGCCGCAGCGCCCCTACTTGTTCTCCGGAACCATCGAGCATAATCTCCGATTCGGCAAGCCCGAAGCCACCGACACCGAACTATGGGACGCACTCACCGTGGCGCAGGCCGCCGACTTCGTCCGCGAAAAGAAGGACGGCCTCGGTTCCCGGATCGCGCAGGGCGGCACCAACGTCTCCGGCGGCCAGCGGCAGCGCCTCTGCATCGCCCGCGCCCTCGTCACCGAACCCAAGGTGTTCCTGTTTGATGATTCCTTCTCGGCACTGGACGTGGCGACCGACGCCCGGCTGCGGAAGGCGCTCAAGGCCACGACGGCCGACGCCACAGTGATTATCGTCGGTCAACGCGTCTCAACCATTGCCGACGCCGATCAGATCCTGGTCCTGGACAACGGACGGATCGTGGATCGGGGCACGCACGAGGAACTGCTGGAAACCTCCCCCACCTACCAGGAAATTGTTGAATCGCAGCTAAGCGCGGAGGCCCTCGCATGAGCCAGAACCAGAAGGTCCCCGAAAACTCCACACCACCGGCCGAGGCGACCGGGGACGACTTCCACGAGGAGGAGTTCGTTCCCGGGGAAGCCGATGGCGGCATGTTCGGCGCGATACCGGCCAAGAAGGCCCAGCATTTCTGGCCCTCGGCGAAGCGGCTCATGGGCCTGCTGAAGCCGGAGTCCGCCGGAATTGTCCTGGTTCTCGCTATGGTCACCGTGGCCGTTGTCCTCAACGTCATCGCCCCGCGGATCCTGGGCCAGGCAATGGACGTCATCTTCGGCGGGGTGGTGGGCAAACAGCTCCCGGCCGGGGCCACCAAGGACCAGTTCATCGCCGGGCTTCGCTCACAGGGCCAGGACAACTTCGCGGACATGCTGGCCAGGATGGACCTCGTGCCGGGAACGGGCATCGATTTCCAGAAGCTGGCGTTCCTGATCAGCGTGGTGCTGGTGATGTACTTCGTAGCCAATATCTTCCTGTGGCTGCAGGGCTACGTCCTGAACGTGCTCGTCATGCGCGTGGTCCGCACCCTGCGCGACAACACCGAGAAGAAACTCAACAAGCTCCCGCTGAACTACTTCGACACGCGGCAGCGCGGCGACATCCTGTCGCGTGTCACCAACGACGTCGACAACATCCAACAGGCGCTGCAACAGGCGTTCGCCCAGCTGGTGAACTCGGCCCTGACGGTTCTCGGCATCGTGATCATGATGTTCATCGTCTCGTGGCAGTTGGCCCTGATCGCGCTCATCGCGCTGCCCCTCTCCGGGGTGGCCGCGGGCATCATCGGAGCCCGCAGCCAGAAGCTCTTTGCCTCCCAATGGAAGAACACCGGCGAGCTCAATGGCCAGATTGAGGAGTCTTTTTCCGGGCACGATCTGGTGCGCGTCTTCGGCCGCGACGCCGACATGCTGGCCCGCTTTGACGAGCGGAACGAGGCCCTGTACCAGGCCAGCTTCGGGGCGCAGTTCGTGTCCGGCATGATCATGCCCGTGATGCAGTTTGTGTCCTATCTCAGCTACGTGGGAATCGCTGTGGTCGGCGGACTGCGCGTCGCTTCGGGCGGCATGAGCCTGGGCGATGCCACAGCGTTCATCCAGTACTCCCGCGAGTTCACCCAGCCGCTGGGCCAGATGGCGGGCATGGCCAACATGCTGCAGTCCGGGATCGCCTCCGCGGAGCGCGTCTTTGAATTCCTGGACGCCGAAGAGCAGGACGCCGAGACCGCCACGGAGCACCTGCCGGCGAAGACGGATGGCCACGTCGAGTTCAAGCACGTCACTTTCAGCTACTCGCCCGACAAGCCACTCATCGAAGACCTCTCCTTCACCGCCGAGCCAGGGCACACCGTGGCGATCGTGGGCCCCACTGGCGCAGGGAAAACCACCCTCGTGAATCTCGTCATGCGGTTCTACGAGCTCAATTCCGGCAGCATCACCCTGGACGGGGTGGACATCACCCACCTGGGCCGTTCGGAATTGCGGTCCAAAGTGGGCATGGTGCTCCAGGACGCGTGGCTGTTCGGCGGAACCATCTACGACAACATCAAGTACGGGAACCTGGGCGCCACGGAGGGGCAGATCATGGAGGCGGCGAAGGCCACCTTCGTGGACCGCTTCGTCCGCGCGCTGCCGGAGGGCTACAGCACGGTCATTGACGAGGAAGGAAACAACGTCAGCGCCGGTGAAAAGCAGCTCATCACCATCGCGAGGGCGTTTGTAGCCAACCCGTCACTGCTCATCCTGGACGAAGCCACCAGCTCGGTGGACACCAGGACCGAAGTCCTGGTCCAGAAGGCCATGGCTGCATTGCGCACTGACCGCACCAGCTTTGTGATTGCCCACCGCCTTTCCACCATCCGGGATGCCGATACCATCCTGGTGATGGAGGCCGGCCGCATTGTGGAGCAAGGCAACCACCAGGAGCTGCTGGAGGTCAAGGGCGCCTATCACCGGCTTTACATGTCGCAGTTCGCTGGCGAGAACGCCGGAGAACCGCTCGCTGGGGACACGACGGCGGTGCACAGTTGAGCGCGCGGGAGCACCGGCGTATTGAGGTTCTGGTGCCCATGCGCTGGGGCGACATGGACGCCTACGGTCACGTCAACAACGTGCAAATCGTCAGGATGCTGGAAGAGGCACGCATCGGGGCCTTCGGGCCGCCGCGGGGAGCGGGGCTGCCCGGAGCCGAACCTGAGGTGTCACTCTTCAACGATGTTGAGGAGGGCACCATGGCCTTGGTGGTGGAGCACAGGATCCGCTACGTCAAGACGCTGGAGTACCGCAACATCCCTGCCGTGGTCCAGCTGTGGATCGGGGCAGTCAAGGGCGCCAGCTTCGACATCCACTATCTGGTGCAGGATCCCGTGACCGGGGAGGACTGCGTGAAGGCGAGCACGCACCTAGCGTTCGTGGACGAGGAGACGGGCCGGGTGCTGCGGCTGACTCCCGAGCAGAAACTGCGCCTGGCACCATTCGTGCAATAGACAGCCGCGCCCGAAGCGCCTGAGCCAAAAGCCCCTACTTCCGGGCTCGAAACCGTCACTACAATGAACCACGCCGAGGCTAGGAGTTGTGATCATGCACCACCACAAGAAAAAGACCTGGAAAGAGCTTTCTCCCATGGCGCGGTTCGGCACGGTGATGGCCGCCGCTGTCCAGCTTTCGTTGCTGATCGCCGCCCAACGCGATATTTCACGCCGCCCGGCTGAGCAGATCCGTGGCAGCAAGGCGCTGTGGCGGATGGTCACACTCATAAACTTCATCGGGCCGGGCAGTTATTTCGCGTTCGGTCGGAAGAACCTGCCCGTTGGCCGGGTGAGCTAGCCAGGGCCCACCGGGGGCCCCGCGCCAAACCGGCCCGGCGCCTCAGGTATGCGCGTCCGGACCGGCTCAGGTGAGCGGGCGATTGTTAAGCCAGGACTCGAGGAGGATGCGGTTCGTGGCGCTGTCCGGGAGGAGAATCCACGCCGCCAGGTAGAACACGACGGCGGGTCCCGGCAGGAGGGCGAGCACCAGAAGGACGATCCTGGCAGCGTTGGGCGGCACGCCGAGCTTTGCCGCGATGCCGCCGCATACTCCGCCAATCCAACGGTCGGGTCCGCGGGTCACCCCGGCGCTCCGGATGGCGCTGAACAGCTTGTTAGTGAGATCTGGGTTGTTCATGGCAGGTCTCCCATGCCGTAGTGGGCTTTCTGTCGTCAGCATAGGTGCGCCGCAGGACGGCATTCAAGGGCCAAAAGCCTTGGGTCCTGCCGTGAACCACACCGGCCGACAACGCGTGCCGGCGGCTGGGCCCATGGTGGGGACGTTCAGCTTTAGCCTGTAAATTTGAGGTATGACCCCAGCCACAAAGCCCGCAATGACCCGCGCCCCCGGTATCTCCAAGGAGATTGAGGATGCGGCCTGGTTTGTACTGGGGGCAGGCTTGCAGGGAAAGCCCTCGGCCTTGGACGGACGGACGCTGACATGGACGGCCGAGGTCGCGGGGGAGCTGCTGGAGCGCCTGGAACGTGGTGTCCCGGATTCCAAGGCGCCGATGATGACCAACCTGCGGCAGAACCTCGAAGACGCCTCCCGGGGTGCCAAGCAGCTGGCTGTGGAGCTTCTCTTCCTGCAGTCCCTTCCGCTGGCGCATGAGGTCAAATCGCTCAAGGTCAAACGCGCACGCGTCGCCGAGGCCGCCTCCTGGCTTGAGCCCCCGCTCGAACTGCCGGAAGAACTGTATAAGGGCATGACCGATCACGGCGTCATCCGGGACCGGACCGCGGAATTCAACTGGACCATCTGGGACCACCTGAAGTGGTTGTGCCGTTTTGTGCAGCACGTGGATCAGCAGCCGTCCAGCGTCCTTAACAAATCCCTGAAGGACCCGCTGGCATTCCACCAGCTCGCCGCGGGGACCCCGGATGATCAGCCCGCCATCCGCCGCAGCGTCGAGTACCTGGTCTGGCCCGGCTACTTCGAACCAGTGGTGGCAGACGTGGAGCGGCAGGAAATCCGGGATGCGTTCGCGTCCCTGGTGGGCGGCGCCAAGGGCGACAGCGACGAGGAAATCACCGCCGACATCCACCGGATCCGTCTCTACCTGGACCAGCAGGCGGGCCAGCGCATCGACTGGTACGCCCGCCAACTGGTCAGCCAGTGGCGCAAGGTAGGGGATCCGGGCCGCCGGGCATGGCTGTTGCGCACCCACCAGGACGCCTCGGATCTGCTCGCCGCGTGGCACGACCAGGAGAAGGTGACCCTCGCCGTCGAACATCTCCGCCTTTTGGACCCCGGGGTCACCGCCGGGCTGGTCCAGCACGCCGTGGATGAGGACTACAAGCACCTCGGCTACGTGGAACGCGAGGACACCAAAACCGCCGTCTTTGCCTTCCTGACCGTCATGAAACCGGGCGATCTAGCGCTGTACCAGCACTCGGGCGCCGTCCGGTTGGGAGTGGTGCTCGGGGAACCGGAGCACAACGAGGACAACCGCAGGATGCGCCGCAAGGTCCGCTGGTTCGACGAAGCCCACCCCGTCACCGATCTTCCCCGCCATGTCCAGCGCCAGCTGGCCACTCCCGGGATCATCGTGGATGTCACCCGCGTAGCCCAGGCGTTGCAGGCGCTGCTTCCCGCCGAGGCGGAAGCGGAGGCAGAGGCCGACGACGCCGCGACGCCGGATGCCGCTGTCGAACCCCTTGCAGAGGGGTTCCGGCCGCTGACCGAGGAATTCGCGCAGTCCCTGCACATGGATCTGGAGCCACTGCAGGAAATCGCCGAACTGTTGGAGGAGAACCGGCAGCTGGTGCTCTATGGTCCGCCCGGAACCGGTAAGACGTACCTTGCCAAGCACCTCGCCGCGGAACTGGCCGGTGATGCCACGGACGAGCGCGTGAAGCTGGTGCAGTTCCATCCCTCATATGCCTATGAGGACTTCTTTGAAGGTTTCCGGCCGGACAAGACCGATGAAGGCCAGGTGTCCTTCAAGCTGGTGGCTGGACCCTTGCGGAGGCTTGCCGAGGAAGCGGCCAAGCCCGGCAACGAAAAGAAGCCGTACTTCCTGATCATCGACGAGATGAACCGGGCCAACCTGGCCAAGGTTTTCGGCGAGCTGTACTTCCTGCTGGAGTACCGGGATGACCGGATCTACCTCCAATACAGCCCCAATGAGCCGTTCACGCTCCCGGACAACCTGTACATCATCGGCACCATGAACACCGCGGACCGTTCCATCGCCATGATGGATGCCGCCATCCGCCGCCGCTTCTCCTTCATCGAACTGCACCCGAAAACCGAGCCGGTCAAGGGCTCGCTGCTGCGGTTCCTCGAGGCGCGGCAGCTGGACACCACCCCCGCCCTGCTCCTGGACGCCCTCAACGACGCAATCGACGAGTGGGACCGTGATCTCATGATCGGCCCGTCGTACTTTATGAAGAAGTCCGCCCAGACCCCGAAGGGCCTGCGCCGGATCTGGAAGTATGAGCTGATGCCGCTGATGGAGGAGCACTACCACGGGCAGCTCAACCGGGCACAGCTCCAGGAGCGCTTCGGGCTGGAGCAGCTGATGGGCCGGCTTGCGTCCCGCTAGCGCTGTGGGCACGCTTCCGGGCGCCCCGTCCACGGGGAAGCGGCCGTCCAAGCCGGAGGGACTGCGCCACATCGTGCTGGACGAGTTGTCCGGCGGAGTGGTGGACAAGCTCGATGCCGCCAGCGCAGCTTTCCTGAACGCCAGCGGCCTCGCGAAGGCATCGCCGATGGGCATGGGCCTGTTCAGGATTGAGCCGGTGGGCAAAGTGGGGTCCGTCCGCACCCCCACGGTTCAGCTCGAAGTGCGCCCGAAGGGCCGCCTCGGGCTGAAGAGGCTGCTCTTCCTCCTGAGCTATGCAGGCAGCCAGGGCTTCCGTGACGATGCCGTGGCTGCCGTCGAGGATTCCGACCTCTGGAGCGCCCTCGCCGAGTCGCTGGCCCAGCTGGCCGAACGGGCACTGAGCCGGGGGGTCTTGCAGGGATATCTCACGGTCGACGAATCGCTGCGGACGGTCAAGGGCCGGATCCGCATATCCGACCAGATCTCACGGCGGCCCGGAATGCTGGTGCCCCTGGAAGTCTCGTATGACGAGTTCACCGAGGACATCCCGGAGAACCGCATTCTGAAGGCGGCACTGGAACGCATGGCCCAGGTGCCGCGGGTCCGCCCCGAAGTGCAAAGCCGGCTTCGGCAGCTTAAAGGAAAGCTCGACGCCGTCACGCGGCTCCGGCCGGGGGCGCCGATTCCCGCGTGGCAGGCCAGTCGGATGAACATCCGGTATCACGCAGTGCTCCGCCTGTCCGAGGTGATCCTCCGCAACGCCTCCGCCGAAGCGGGCGACGGCAAGCAGCAGACGGCGTCGTTTGTGGTGGACATGGCCCAGGTCTTCGAGGACTTCGTGGGGACCGCGCTCCGGGAGGCAATGTCAGCCCATCCGGGTGAGACGCGCCTGCAGTACAACGCCCTGTTGAACGAGGCTGTCCGCGACTCGGACAGGCTCACAGTGCGTCCGGACGCCGTGCACCTTCTAGGCGGCCGCCCCGTGGTGGTTTATGACACGAAGTACAGGGCGGCCTCTGACCTGGGCGCGTCATTGTCCGCGGATCACTTCCAAATGCTTGCCTTCTGCACCGCGCTAAGGGTTCCCACGGCGTGGCTGGTGTATGCAGGTTCGGGGGAGATGAAGCTTCGCCGAATCCTTAACACCGACATCGACGTGGTGGAGTTCCCGCTTGATTTGTCCCTGCCGCCGTCCGGAATCCTGGCAGCCGTCGCGGACCTGGCACAACAGTCCTGGGGCGAAGTGGTGCGGCAGGCCCGACTTAATCAATGACTGGTGGCGCGCCGCGCCCGGGCATTGACATGAGGTGCATCAGCAAGGCCCGCTCCGGATTGCCCCGGTACTTGTAAAGGCAACGCCGGAGTTGCTCGCGGATCAACGAGCTCTCCGGGTCGGTTCCCATCAGGATCGCATTGATGATGTCCCTGGATTGTCGGCGGATGGGCTCAAGATTGACCTGAGGGGGAGGGGCGCCCGGACTTCCGGGCATGGATTGAGCTTGGTGTGGGAATGCGTCCAGCATCGTATTCTGCGGCATCTGCTTAGCCTCCTGTGGCGCATGTGCATGCACCTTGGAATCGTCTGGCCGGTATTACCCGAAACCGCGGAACACGTTCCCCTCGACAAGCGCCCGGGAAATATTACGACCCGAATAATCGATTTTAGCTCAGACAGACTGGTCTGTCTCCCCTTTGGAGTAAACTTGTGGTCTAATGACTGCGCCGCCAGATCGCCTTGCCGTCCGGCCAGCCCCGAACGGGCTGGCCGTCAGCGCTGCGGACCCGAGGCAGCGGATTGTTGATACGGCCTACGAATTGTTCGCCCGCCGGGGTATCAGGGACGTGGGCGTAAATGAGCTCATAACCGCGGCCGGCGTAGCCAAAGCCACGTTCTACCGGCACTTCGCTTCGAAGGATGAGCTGGTCCTGGCCTTCCTCGAACAACGCGACCGGGTGTGGACTGTGGACTTTGTTGTCGGAGAGGCGCGGCGACGTGGCGAGACGCCGGTCGACCAGTTGCTGGCCATCTTCGACGTCTTTGGCGATTGGTTCCGCCGCGACGACTTTGAGGCCTGCTCCTTTATCAATATCCTGCTGGAAATGGGTCCAAAGCATCGGCTGGGGCACGCCAGCATCGACTACCTGGCCAAGATTCGCGGGCATGTCAGGCAGCTCGCCGAGGAAGCGGGGCTGCGGGACACCGAGAACTTTGCCCGATCCTGGCACATTTTGATGAAGGGCTGCATTATTTCCGCCGCCGAAGGGGATCTGGACGCGTCCAAGCGGGCGCAGCGAATGGCCAAGTGCCTGATCGAGGAGCACCGGTGACGGATCAGCTCCTACGCCACCCTTGGCCGGCTCTTAAGCCGGCAGCCGGAAGGTGAAGGTGGTTCCCTGGCCGAGCGCGCTCTGCACCTGGATGTCGCCTCCGTAGGCCTCCACAATCGCCTTGCTGATGGAGAGCCCCAGCCCGACTCCCGGGATGGCGGTGTTCCGCACGTTGTCGGACCGGAAGAATTTTGTGAACGCGTCGGCCTGGTCCCTCGCCGTCATCCCCATACCTGTGTCGCGCACCTGACACACCACGTCGCTGCCCTCTGCCCCCAGCGAAACCACCACTTCGCCCCCGTCGGGCGAGTATTTGATGGCGTTGGAAACCAGGTTGTCCAGCACCTGCGACATCCTGGCGGAATCAACGTGGGCATCGAGGCGATCCGGCGTCTCGGCGCGGATGTGAACGTTGGCTGTGCGGGCTCGGGGGAGCGAAGCGGTGACGCTTGCGTGGACGAGGTCCGCCACATCCACCGCCTGGGGGCTGACGATCAGTTGCCCGTTCCGGCTGGCGAGCAGATCCGACACAAGGCCCAGCAGCCGCTGTGAGTTCCGGCGGATAATCATGAGCATTTCGCGGTGGGACGCTGGCAGCTCGTCATCGTCATCCAGCAGCAGCTCCACGTAGCCCAGGATCGAGGTCAGCGGGGTGCGGAACTCGTGGGAGACGTTGGAGACGAAGTCGTCCTTCGCGGCCAGCGCGTTCACGAGGTCTGTCACGTCGCTGAAGACAATCACCGAGCCGGCGAAGTGGCCGTCCTGGTCCTTCATGGCCCGCGCGCTGGTGGTGATGGCCCGCTGTTCGCTTCCGTGGCCGAGCCAGATCAGATTGTCGGTGAACGTCTCACCGAGCACCGCACGCCGCACGGGGCGGGATTCCGCCGGGATCTGCGTGGTTCTGTCGGCGTCGAAAACCAGCAGCTGGGATTCGTTGGGATTGGTGTTGCCGGGCGGCGCAGCCAGGCGATGGTTCTCCCGCTGCTTGCGGTTCATCAGGATGTCGTGGCCTTCAGCGTCAACCGCCAGGACACCCAGGTGCACTGTCTCCAGTACCGTGTTCAGCAGCTCTTCCTGCCGTTTGCTGTCCGCCAGTGCCCCTCGCAGCTGCGTATCCTTGTCCTCGAGATCGCGCTGCTGGCGGACCATGCTCAGGGTCATGACGCTGATGGACGTGCCGATGCCAAGCAATAAGACGGGCAGGAGCAGGGACCGGGCCAGGTCCTGGCCAGTCAAGGCGCCCTTGATAACGAGGGGAACCCAGATGATCGCCAGCGGCGCAAGGAACGACATCACGACGGCGGCCCGGGGATACAGGCCCGATGCGCACAGCCAGATGACGGGAAATACTGCCAGGAGACTGATGCCGGTCAGGCTGTCCTGGCCGCCTTCCCGCCCAAAGGCGATGGAGACAAAGTCCAGGACGGGAATCAGCAGGACGCTGGCGAACGGCAGACGCTCCCACGGAATTGCGTAACAAAGGACGAGGAGAACGCACTGCGAAGCCAGGAAGCCAAAAAACAGCGGCTGGGAGAGCGTTTCCGGAAAGAAGAGCAATACCAGCACCCCGGTCAGGACCGCCGTGACGGATAACGGCAGCTGGCTCAACGTCACGCGGCGGCGGAGTGAGTACTCGTGGAACGGCCGCCTGAAGAGCAGCATCCGGCCGGAGGGAATATTCCAGGTTGCGTTACGACTCATGGGGTGTTGAGCGGGGAAGTGTCGTTTACTGTACGCATGCCAGCATGATATCCGGCGCGGGCTATACTTCTGACGGTATCGAGCGGACTGAGGGGGCTGCGATGAGTGAATCACGTGTGGGTCTGGTAATCGAAGACGACCATGACATCCGTGAGCTGGTGCGGGTGGTTCTGGTTCAGGCCGGCTTCAATGTACAGGTGGCCAGCAGCGGGGCAGAGGGAGTTCTGGCAGCCAAGGAACTCAAACCCGCCGTGATCACCCTTGACCTTGGCCTTCCGGACATCGACGGCTTCGAAGTGGCGCGCCAGATCCGTGAATTCTCGGACGCCTACATCGTGATGCTAACTGCCCGCGCCGAGGAGCTGGATACCCTCATCGGTTTGGAATCAGGTGCGGACGACTACCTCACCAAGCCGTTCCGGCCCCGGGAATTGCGCGCGCGGGTGGCGGCCATGATGCGGCGTCCGCGTTCGGCGCCGGAGACCCCGGCCGAGGAGACCGCCTCTACCGCCGGTGCCCCTGTAACGATGCTCAAACACAATGGCCTGGAGTTCAGCTATGAGTCCCGGACCGTGGTGGTGGACGGCCGCGAACTGCATCTGACACGAACCGAATTCGACCTGCTCCACGCCCTCTTGGAGGCTGGCCGCGTGGTACGCACGAAGTCTGACCTTGTCAGGCGGCTCCGGGATGAACCGTACGACGTCGGCGGCTACATTTCCGAGGCGGACGAACGCTCCGTCGAGGTACACATGGGCAACCTGCGCAAAAAGCTGGGGGATAGCCCGCAGAACCCCCGGTGGCTGCAGACTGTCCGCGGCGTTGGCTATAGGCTGGCCCCGGCCGAGCGCTGACCGCAGGCCGGGCGCGGACCGCCGGCCGTTCAGGCCGCTGCTGATGACAGCCCCGCCACCGTCTGTCCGATGCAGGCATCCATGCGCTCCAGCAGCCCCGTCCGCACCAACGCTCCGGTGCCGGTGTCAGGATCTGAGCCGAACAGCCTCAGGACTGACTCGAGCTGGTCCGCCAGGTAGCTCAGATGCGCGGCGCCCACCATTTGGCTGGACGTCTTGATGCTGAGGACCGCATCCATGGCAACCTCGAAGTCCATGGTGTCCAAGGCGTACCGCAGCCTTCCCACCCGGCGCGGCAGCTGCTGGATGTAGCTGTCGACAAAGACGGTGCAAAACGCCGCATCCGGCTCCAGCTCACGCCGAAGAAGCGCAAGGACGGAGGGATCCACGCAGGGAGTGTTGGTGTCCGTCGACCCGGGCAACTGGTTCCTTCCTTCCCTCGCTGTGGTGGTTATTGCCTCATCTACAGTAGGGCCGGGGTGGAACGGCCAAACGCCGTATCCGGGATATCCGGCGAAATTTGCGGCAATCTTGAGAGACCACCGTCCGCCGGTTCAGCCTGGAGTAACAGGCGCCGTCCCGCGAAGGGGCACAATCTATTCTTCGGTGAGGAACTGATCCAGGTGCTGTTCGAGGGCGGACCGGTCCCTGAGCTCGCACTCCCAGATGGTGAGCACCTTCCAGCCTGCCGTCTCCAGCCGGCTGAGTTGCTCGGCATCGCGGTTCTTGGTGCGTGTGCGCTTTGTCTCCCAGAATTCGGCGTTCGCCGTTGGGGCGCGCCGGCCCGCCTTGCAGTCATGGAAATGCCAGAAACATCCGTTCACGAAGATGACTTTGTGGCGGCTCGCGAACACGAGATCCGGATTTCCGGGCAACTTGCCGCCGCCCGCACTGCCGTGAAGCCGGTAGCGGTAGCCCTTCGCGTGCAGCAGACGGCGGACCAGCAGCTCGGGCTTAGTGTTCTTGCCCCTGATCCGCGACATGTTCCAGCTGCGCCGCTCCGGGGTCAGCTGGTCTGCCATGGGTTAAGTCTAGGCGGCCAGCGGAAGGCAACTTCCTGGCGGCAGGATCTGGGAGCCGGACCAGGAAACCGGCTCATTGGCCGGAGGACTGGAAGTTCAGCTAGATCTCGCGTTCTGGATGTTCACCGAATTGGAAATGCCGTCCGCTGATTGACACCGGCTCGATCTCCACGTAGAAGTCCTTCAGCGTGGGAACCCACGGCTTCAGCCCAAGGGCCTCGGCTTCGGCGATGTCGGCGGCCTTGTCCAGCACCCGGGCGTTGCCACGGAGCACCACGGACCAGGCTTCGTCGGACAAAATGCCGTCCGCTTCGAAGAGGACCTTGGAATTGATGGTTAGCTCGGCGAGTTTGTTTCCTGGGGCGGTGCGAATGTAGAGCCGGCGTCCGCCCACCGCATAGTTCACGGGGAAGATATCGGGCTCGCCGGCCACGATGACTACGAGACGGCCGTGTTTGGTGCCCTCGAGAAGGCGCCATGATTCGTCGTCGTCCAGATTCAGGATGGGGTTGCCATCAGGGTGCGTGAACATCATGTGCCCATTGTTCAACCCACCGAGGACAAAGACCAGAGCCCTAAGGTCACAAAACATCTCGTTGCTGGGCGCGGCCGCAGATTCGTAACGTCTTTGAAACGGCCTGGAGACAGGCCCGTTGCACGCCGTGGATAGCGTCAGCAAGGACGATCCGACAACGAAAGCGATTACTGATGACCAATGAGCTTAAGGACACGCAGTTACTTGAGGCGGCCGGGACAACCGCCGTCGAACGCGGAGCCGGGGGGACCAGTCCAAAGGGAAACGCCGATGCGCTCAACGCCACCAAGGAAAGCCTGGAGGACTACACGCTTCGATTTGCTCCAAGGTCCTACAGGAAGTGGAGTGCCGGCGTGGTGGCCACCAGCGCGCTTGGCGGCATCGCCTACCTCGCCGACTTTTCCATCGGCGCCAACATCGGGATCTCCTACGGGACAGTAAACGCGATGCTCGGCATTGTGGTGGCGGCGGTGATTATCTTCGCCACGGGATTTCCACTGGCGTATTACGCGGCCCGGTACAACATTGACTTGGATCTCATCACCCGCGGTTCCGGATTTGGCTACTACGGCTCCGTGGTCACGAACGTCATTTTCGCCACGTTCACATTCATCTTCTTCGCGCTCGAAGGATCCATCATGGCGCAGGGCCTGGAGCTGGGACTCAGGATTCCGCAGTGGCTCGGCTACGCGGCGTCGACCATCCTCATCATCCCACTGGTGATTTACGGGATGAACACACTCGCCAAGCTCCAAGTGTGGACAACGCCGCTCTGGCTGCTCCTCATGGTTGTGCCGGTGGCCTATCTCCTCGTTTCCCACCCCGGAAGTATCGACGACTTCTTCGCCTTCACCGGAAAAACAGGCGCCGGAGGAACCAACCTGGCTTCCGTGATGCTCGCCGCCGGCGTGTGCTTGTCCCTGATGGCCCAGATCGCGGAACAGATCGACTACCTGCGCTTCATGCCGCCCAAAACTGCCGAGAACAACCGCGCGTGGTGGCGTGCAGTGATCCTGGCCGGCCCAGGCTGGGTGATCTTCGGGGCCATCAAGCAGATCGTGGGCATGTTCATTGCCATCTACCTCATCGCCAAGCTGGATCCAGACGCGTCCGCCACAGCCAATGAACCGGTGCATCAATTCTTGGGCGTATACCAGGAGATGATGCCTGCATGGCTGGCTATGACGCTGGCCGTGGTGCTGGTGGTCATTTCCCAGATCAAGATCAATGTGACGAATGCCTATTCCGGGTCCCTGGCCTGGACCAACAGCTTTACCCGAATCACCAAGTCCTACCCGGGCCGGATGGTTTTTGTGGTGGTGAACCTGGTGATCGCCCTCGTGCTGATGGAAGCCAACATGTTCGATTTCCTGAACACCATCCTGGGTTTCTACGCCAATTGCGCCATGGCCTGGGTGGTCACCGTCGCGTCCGATATCGCCATTAACAAGTACCTCCTGAAGGTTTCGCCCAAGGTTCCCGAGTTCCGTCGCGGCATGCTCTATGCCGTCAACCCGGTGGGGTTTGTATCCATGCTCGTCTCAGCGGGAATTTCGATCGAGGTCTTTTTCGGGGCGTTCGGCGCCGGCATCCAGCCGTACTCGCCGGTCTTTGCCGTGGGACTGGCACTGGTCCTCCCGCCCATCCTCGCCACGGCGACCAAAGGCAAGTACTACCTCCGCCGCACCGACGACGGCATTGATTTGCCGATGTTCGACGCCGACGGGAATCCCAGTGACGCCAGGCTGTTGTGCCATGTGACGGGCATCGAATTCGAGCGTCCGGACATGATCCGCTCCGCGGAGGACGGGCCCGACGGCGAGCCGCAGTTCGTGTCATCGCTCGCATTGTCTACTGACACAAAGGGAAGCCTGGTGCTGCCGGCGCAGAAGTAGCGGAGGCTGCGAGCTGGCTGCTGTATCTGCCGGCCGCAGGCAGGCAGGCGCTTGGGCGCAGCGGGCCCGGACGGGAGAACGTCCGGGCCCGCTGGCGTGACGGGCTTCATGCCGTGGGACTGGAGGGTCGGCGGCGACTTGGTGCGTCACTACTCAGCAGTCGACTGGCAGCTTGGCAGTTCCAGCGGGGCGGGATGGCAGTCCAGCGGGGCGGCGGCGACTGCGTGGCTGTCGGTCTGAAGGGCGGTAGTGGGAGCGAGCGTGGTGTCTGTGGATAACTCTGAACGGGAAAGTGTGACCTCGGTTACCCTTTAATCATTGTTTGGATTTGTATTCGGATTTACCAGCCGGTCTCGGACGTCTTGAAAACTATCGGGGGAATAGCTGCCCATGACATCTCGCACTTGGTCTTCCGCCCGGCCGCACGGTTTCATTGCCGCCCTTCTCGCCGCGGGCGCGGTGGGGCTCACCGCCTGCAGCGGCGGCACTGCTCCCGGAGCCCAGGCAACGTCCCCCGCGCCGGGACCTTCCACGTCCGCCTCCACCACGCCGAGCCTGACGCCCACACCGGCTGCTGTTTATAAACCGGCCGACGCGAAGGGCAAAGCCCAGAATGTTCCCGTGCCGGTGCTGCCCGAGGCCGCCAAGTCGCAGACCAAGGAGGGGCTGGAGGCATTCGCGAAGTACTGGTACTCAACACTCAGCTACGCGTACGAGACTGGCGATACGGCTCTCGTGATGGCTGCAAGCGGTCCTAACTGCGTATTCTGTGATGGATTGCGTGAGGGTGTCGCGGCTGCATGGCGGGATGGCCGGTGGGTAGAGGGCGGAACTATTGATACGCCGTCCGTAACGGTACAGCTCTCACCCGGGGTATCCCATGCAACGGTTCAGGTCGTTCAGAAGGAAATCGGGATTCATAAACCTGATGGAAGTCTCTACCAGGAAGCTACCAAGGCCACGAATACCGCGAGTCAAGCAACTGCAGCTTTCGGCGGAAACGGTTGGATATTCACCGACCTCGGGCTGATTCGATAAACGATGCAATGGGTCTCAAGGCTCCGGGCAGCCACTGCCATTGCGTTGCTTCTGGCTATCGCGCCGGCGGTCTCTCACGCCGACGAGCCTCCGATTGTCATCGGCTACGAGGACAAAGGAATTGCCGTAGGGGCCGATGTTTGGGCGATTGATAAAGACACGGGGCTCCCTGTTCCGGCGGTCCCCGGTCAGGTCAATGATGACCCCAATCAGTACAAGGCGGACCTGCAATGCCAGATCGATGAGAACAATCTGAGTGTGAAGTGTTTGCAGGGACAAAAGCAATGCCCGCCCCGCGGGGAGGACGGTAAAGCCGGGATCCCCGTGATCTGGAAAGTGGCGCCCAAAGCGATACAGAATCCCGATTGGACGGACTGGACGCCAAACGGAACCGGGCCATCGTGTCTTTATGACCAGAGCCCGGAAGATCTCCTGCCACGGATTGCGGCACGGATACTGAATGAGTTCCGCAACCTGCCCGTCAAGGCTTCCCAATTGTCTGTTCAACCAAGTCCCCACACGCTCCGGGGAGCCGAGACCAACGTCTATGCCAACGCAGAGGAACAGCAGTTCGATGTGATCATTCTTGGCCAAAGAATTCATATCATCGCCACCCCCGCCCAATATTCGTTCGACTATGGTGACGGGGCCTCGCTTGGGCCGACTACGTCAGCGGGCGGCCCGCTCCCGCAGGAGCGCTGGGGAGAGAAGACCCGTACCAGCCACATCTATGGGCAGACCGGCGATTACCGGATTGTCCTGACGACCCACTTCCAGGGGACCTACTCGGTGAACGACGGGCCCCCTCTGCCCATCCCGGGCCAGGGCCAGTTCGGCTCACCCCCGCAGACCATCAGTGTTTGGCGGACCATCACCCGGAACTACGCGGACGACTGCATCAGGAATCCCCAGGGCCAGGGTTGCCCCGGAGTCCCTTCTGCGCCGTAGCCAGTGCAGCCAACAGCACCGTAACCGGAGTAGCCGTCAGTCCTGAAGTTCCCGGTCCAGCCGGTCGGCTCGGGCCCGGGCCAGCTGATAACGGGGATCATGTGGCCCGATAAGGCGCCCCATTGCCACGGCCGCCGCAGTGTCCGCTGCGCCCAAGTCGCTTCCGCACCAACGCATGATGAGTCCGGCGTCTCCGCTTGATCGTACGCAGGACCCCACTGCCTCGTTGAGTTCGTCCCGCATCAGTTCGATGGACAGGTTGGCCGATCTGTTGAGCAGTTTGGCCGGGTAGGCAGCAACAGCCTCCTCTACCCGGCCCTCGCGGAGGTGGCCGGCCACGAGGGAAGCGTCCGTTACGACGTGGACCCCAGCAGTAAAGCGGTAGGGGTTGGGGTCCACCACGTTTCCCAGGAGGCTGCGGATTCTGAACATTTCTGTCCTGATCGCGGCGGCCGCCCCGTCTTCTCCATGCAGGTGGTAGGCCAGTTCATCCGCGCTCCAGCCTTGGGTCCTCGAGGCAAGCAGCGCCAGGATCTCAGCTCGTCGCAGTGTCAACGGGAGCCGGGCACCGCCGTCGAGCTCGGCGGAGGGCCTGTCGCCCAGCAGCCGGAGGAAAAGCGTTGGCCGGACCGCGCCGTCGGGCGTTCCTCGGCCGTCCCACGAACTCTGCCCATGCGCCCCGGGCGCTCGGCCAGCGACGCCGGCGCTGGCGGTCTTCAGCATTTCTTCGGCGAGGCGGACACCGCACCGCACCAGGCGCAGGCTGTCAGGGGTGACTGACTCGAACGGACCGGATACATCCAGCACACCCACCACTTCGCCCGTGAGCGGATCCCGGATGGGGGCTGCGGTGCAGGCCCAGTCATGATGGCTGCGCACCAGGTGTTCCGCGGAAAACAGCTGGGCCTCCGCCCCCGTCACCAGGGCCTCACTGATGGCGTTTGTGCCCACGCCGGACTCGGACCAGTCGGCGCCTTCCACAAACTCCAAGGAATCCGCCAGTCTCAGCGCCTGCCGGCTCCCGACGCGCCACAGCACTTCGCCCTGCTTGTCCGTGACGATCAGCAGATGCGGTCCGGCGACCGATTCATCGGCCAGCAGCTGGGATAGGGCTGGCATCACGGCGGCCAGCCGGTGCCCTGCGCTGAGTGAGCGGGCCTCGGAAACTTCGTGCCGGTGAACGGGCCGATGCTGGTCCGGGTTGATGCCGAGCGCCAGGGAACGCTGCCACGATCTGATGAGGGAGGCCGAAATGTGGGGATCGGGATTGCCGGCGATCGTGGCCTCATGTGCCTTGCGCAGCGTCCGGGCGAACTCCGCCGGGGAGGTGAACCTGAGATCGCGAACGTGCATCGAGGCGTCGTTGCCTTGCCGCATGCGCAATCTCCAAACTCGCCATCGAATCCTTGCCCAGCCCGTGTAACCCGATTGTAACCCTCCGCGGCATTTACTTGTGATGCGGGTCACTGGATGGTCGTACGGCGCGGATCAGGAGTGGCCCACCGTCAGCAATGGAAAGAGGAATTATGCCTGAGACACCAAACGGCATCGTGGAAGCCTGGCTGGCGCAGTTCGATGAGGCGCTGCGCAGCAAGAACATCGATGCCGCACTTGAACTGTTCGAGGACGAATCGTATTGGCGCGATTTTGTGTCCTTCACCTGGAACCTCAAGACCCTTGAGGGAAGACCGGCAATCAAACGAATGCTGGAAGCCACCCTCGACCATGTGCGGCCCGGCGGTTGGGCCTTGGCCGAGGACGCCACGGGCGATGCCGCGACCACCGAAGCATGGGTGGACTTTGAAACCGCGCAGGCACGCGGATATGCCCATCTGCGCCTTCGCGACGGCAAATGCTGGACCCTCCTCACCACCATGAAGGAACTCAAGGGCTTCGAGGAAAAGAAAGGTCCCAACCGGGAGAAGGGCGTGGCCCACGAAATCAGTAAAGGCCGCAAGTCCTGGCTGGAACTCAAAGAGGAGCACGAGGCGCGCCTTGGCTATGAGGATCAGCCCTACACGGTCATCATCGGCGGCGGCCAGGGCGGAATCGGGCTGGGCGCGCGACTGCGCAGGCTCGGCGTCCCCACCATCATCATCGAGAAGAACGAACGTCCCGGAGACTCGTGGCGGAACCGCTACAAATCCCTCCACCTCCACGACCCCGTCTGGTACGACCACCTCCCGTACCTGAAGTTCCCCGACGACTGGCCCGTCTTCGCGGCCAAGGACAAGATCGGAGATTGGCTGGAGCACTACACACGAATCATGGAACTGAATTATTGGTCCAAGACCGAGTGCACCAATGCCCGCTTTGATGACGCGTCCCAGGAATGGGTGGTCGAGGTGGTGCGCGACGGCGAACCCGTCACCTTGCGCCCCAAGCAGCTCGTGTTCGCGCTCGGCGTCTCGGGGTATCCAAACGTGCCCACCTTCGATGGCGCGGAGTCCTTTATGGGGCAGCAGTACCACTCATCCAAGCACCCGGGCGGCGGCGACTGGACCGGTAAGAAGGCCGTGGTGATTGGCTCCAACAACTCGGCCCACGACATCTGCGCCGACCTGTGGGAGCACGGCGCCGACGTCACCATGGTCCAACGCTCGTCCACGCACATTGCCAGGAGTGAGTCCCTGATGGACCTGGCCCTCGGCGATCTCTATTCGGAACGTGCCCTGGCAAACGGTGTCACCACCGAAAAGGCCGACCTCTTGTTCGCGTCGCTTCCATACCGGATCCTGCCGGAGGCCCAGATCCCCGTGTACCAGGAGATGGCCAAGCGTGACGCCGGGTTCTACTCCCAGCTGGAAGCCGCCGGCTTTGACCTGGACTTCGGTGTGGACGGCTCAGGCCTGTTCCTCAAGTACCTGCGGCGGGGCTCAGGCTATTACATCGACGTCGGCGCCTCGCAGCTGCTTATCGACGGACGGGTGAAGCTCGCCAACGGACAGGTCAACGAGGTCACCGGCAACGCGGTGGTCATGGACAACGGCAAGGAGCTCGAAGCTGATGTCATCATCTACGCCACAGGATACGGCTCGATGAACGGCTGGCTTGCGGATCTCGTCTCGCCGGAGGTCGCGGACGCTGTGGGCAAGTGCTGGGGGTTCGGCTCGGACACTCCCAAGGACCCGGGACCGTGGGAAGGGGAACTGCGCAACATGTGGAAACCCACCAACGTGGAGAACCTCTGGATTCACGGCGGCAACCTGCATCAGAGCCGCCACTACTCCAACTACCTTGCCCTGCAGCTCAAAGCCAGGATGGAGGGCCTCCCTACTCCCGTCTACGAACTCCAGCCCACGCACCACACACGCTGACCAGGGGTCCGTGACAGCTGACCGAGAGGCCGTGACAAGGGCGTTCCCGGCGGCCAGACTGAGGGTGTCGGCTACCTGTTGTGACAATCACGGCTGTGGATGCGCCTGGTCGGGCGCATCCACAGCGGGTAATTCGAAGGGGAAACATGATGAAAGCAGCACGATTCCATGCCCGCAAGGATCTGCGGATTGAAGACGTTCCTGAACCGGATCTCCGCAGCGGGGCAGTCAAGATCAGTGTCGCCTGGTGCGGCATCTGCGGCACCGATCTGCACGAGTTCCTCGAGGGGCCCATCTTCTCGCCGGCGCCGGGCCATCCCCACGTCCTTACCGGTGAAGCAGCCCCCGTCACCCTGGGGCACGAGTTCTCCGGCACCATCGAAGAAGTGGGCGACGGCGTCTCCGGACTTGCCGTGGGGGATAACGTGGTGGTGGAGCCCTACTTTGTCTGCGGTGAGTGCGGGCCGTGCCGGGAGGGGAATTACAACCTGTGCACCAAGCTCGGATTCATCGGATTGGCCGGGGGAGGCGGGGGCCTGAGCGAAAAGATTGTGGTCGACGCCCGCTGGGTGCACCCGATTGGGGACATTCCACTGGACGAGGCCGCACTCATCGAGCCCTTGGCCGTTGCCCATCACGCGGTGGGCCGCAGCGGGCTGACCGCCGGCGCGACCGCCGTCATCGGAGGTGCGGGGCCCATTGGGCTGCTGACCGCAGCCGTCCTCAAGGGACTGGGAATCACCACGGTGGTCACGGAGTTATCCGCCGCGCGCAAGGAAAAGGCCCGCTCCTCCGGCGTCGCGGATCACGTCGTGGATCCCAGCACCGATGACGTCAAGGCACGGGTGCTGGAACTGACCGGCGGCGCCGGCGCGGACGCGGCGTTTGAATGTGCCGGCGTGAACGCGGTCCTGGACACGATGCTCGACGTCGTGAAGCCCGCCGGAGTGGTGGTCAACGTGTCCATCTGGGGACGTCCGGCAACCGTGGACATGCAGAAGATTGTCCTCAAGGAGATAGATCTGCGGGGGACCATCGCCTACCGCGGTGACCACGCCGCGGTAATCAAGCTCGTCCGGGAGGGGAAAGTGGACCTCAAACCGTTCATCACCGGAAGAATTGCCCTGGAAGACCTCGTGGACAAGGGCTTCGACACGCTGATCAACCACAACGACACCGCAGTGAAGATCATCGTGCATCCCTAGTTGTGCCGGGCCCACAACTGCAACCACAGCAAGAGCCGGGTTTCAGCGTCGGCAAGGTCGAAGCCGAAGAGCGCCTTCACCCGGGAGATGCGGTAGCGCACCGTGTTGACGTGAACCCCAAGTTGTTTGGCCACCTCAATGGCATTGCCGCCGCAGTCAAGGTAGACGCGGACGGTTTCTTCGAAGGCGGTCTTCTTCAGAGCATCGTGCTCCGCCACTTGCCCGGCGTAGATGCCGGGCAAGTGGCCGGAAGAATGAAGTTCGGTCACAATCTGACGCAGGTACAGTCGGGAACCGAGCGAGTCGCGGTCCGCCACAACATCCTTCGAATCAACGTGCACCCGGCCTTCATCGGCATTGCGCAGCAGCTCAGCCAGTACCTCCTCGGCGTCCATGCGTGACTGTTCCAATCTCGCGATCGGAGTGGTGCGGCCCACCCCGGCCAGGACCGGCCGGTCTAGCAGGCGGCGGGTGTTGTGGACAATCCGGAGGACGGTATCGTGCTGGAACTGGCGGGACTTCGCGGTGTTCTGCGGCAAGACTATGTAGACGATGTTGTCGGCGAGCCCACAGACAGCCGTGGGGAGCCGGACCGCGCAGGCGGTCCGGACAATGTCGAAAAGCCTCAGCCGGGACTGCAGCGTGTCCGGTGCGTTGGCCTGCGGAGGCCAAACGCTCACGGCCACTATCCGGATAGTGTCAGCGGAAATCCCAAGTCGGATGGCGGCGAGTTCCACCCTCCCGGGTTCAAAAAGTAGCGGCTTGACCAGGTCGATCTGGCGAGTCAGCGTGGAGACGTAGGCCGTCCGCCTGTGCAGGATGTGAAGGGCCGCCACGTTGGCCGCCTCGCGCAGGAATCTCGCGGCGTCCTCGTTGGGGTTCGACGCGGTCTCAAGGAGCCAGAGGGATCCGAGGACGACGTCCCCGGCCCGGATGGCGATGGCGGAGCGCCGGAGGCTGGGTTCCTCATTCGGTACGCTCACCACGTCCCTGGCCGCGTGCACCCGGCGATAATCGGCGTCGTTTTCCGCGCTCCGCGGAACCTGTAGCCGGAGGATTGAATCACGGCGGGTATCGTCGATGGGCTGGTCCGGCAGTGTGGAATAGGCCAGGATCGTCTGCTCGGGATCCGCAATGGCGACGGCGCCGCCCGCCTGGGAGGCCACCGTGTTCGCAAGATCGAACAAATCCCCGGGGCGGATGTCCACCAGAGTGCGGCCCGATTCCCTGTGGGGAGCCACCGCCGCGTTCATGATTTCCATGAGTTGGTCCCACGGAACCGAGTCCGAGGCGCGGAACAACGCCATGCCCACTGTGTGCGCGGTGAGGCGCAGTCCTTCATCCGAAACGCCGTTGGCCTTGTAAACCACCGCCACATAGCCGGCGTCCTTGATTTCCTGGAGCTTGGACTCGAGCCGCTTGCCCGACATTGAGAGACCGATAGCCAGGGCGATGGCACCCGGAAATGGCAAAGGCCTCGCCGTGGGATCAATGAGCACGGACCCGGAGACGGTTTGCAGGTCGCCGGCGGGCATCTCCACAAGACTTACGAACTCGGGCCCCGCCGCACGGGCCACCGCCGCAAGGGTCGGCAGACGGTCTCCGCCTGTGCCCGCCGCCGCTCGCCTGGAGGCATTCGGACTCCGATCGGGAGCTTGGTATTTGATCACAACCTGGAGGACCTAACCTTGTCGGATTGTCTATGTCGACACAGGCTATAGCTTTCTAGGCTGAACCCAAGAGCACACGCTCACCAGGGGAGGTTCCGTTTGAAATTCGCTGACGCCAGGCAGCTGGTCCAGATCAAAGCACCGGTGATGTCACGGCGACGCCGCGTACTGGCCAACGCGTACAACGTGGAGGAATACCGAAATGCCGCCCGTCGGGTGCTTCCCGCGGGGATCTTCGACTATTTGGATGGTGGTTCCGAGGACGAGGTGACCCTCCGGCGCAACCGTGCCGTCTTCGACGGATGGGGCCTGATGCCGAGCTGGGGCCCGGTATCCGGCCCCGATACGGGCACCTCACTGTTGGGCCAGCAGTGTTCGCTGCCGCTAACCCTGACGCCCACAGGGGCAACGCGTCTCTTCCACCCCGAAGGAGAACTTGCAGTCGCCAAGGCTGCCCTGAAAGCGGGGGTACCCTACAGCCTCGCCGGCCTAAGCACCGTGTCCATGGAGTCCGTTGCCGAGCACTACCCCGACCTGGACCGCTGGTTCAATTTTGGCCTGTCCGCTGATGCCGGAGCGAGGGACGCCAAGCTGGAAAGGTGCGCAGCGGCGGGCTACCGGACCCTGATCGTAGGCGTGGACACCCGGGCCCTGGGCTCCCGGGAACGGGATCTCCACAACGGCTTCACTGCGCCGCCGGCACTGACCTTGTCCACCCTCGTCGATATTGCCACCCGCCCGGGCTGGTGGACCGGTTTTCTTAGGGCCGAAGGCATTACATTCCCCAACCTCCAGTCCGGCAATCAGCCGTCAACGGTAGTGACGCCGTCTATGTGGCAGCAGATCCTTGGCCACTCGGACGCCAGCAGCGGCTGGAATGAACTTGAGGAACTGCGCGCAGCCTGGCAGGGCAAGATCGTCCTCAAGGGCTGCGTCAACCCTGACGATGTGGCCCGCGCCGCGGACATCGGCCTCGATGCGGTGCAACTGAGTAACCACGGCGGCAGGCAGTTGGACCACATGCTCAGCCCGATGGACGTCCTCCAGGAATCACGTCAGAGGGTTGGGGACCGGATGGAGATCTACGTTGACTCCGGAATCCGCAGGGGCAGCGACATCGTCAAAGCCATCGCGCTCGGCGCAGATGCCTGTTCCATTGGCAGGGCCTACCTCTATGGGCTCGTCGCGGCCGGATCCCCGGGCGTCAGCCGCATCATCGACATATTTGCCGAGGAACTGCGCCGGACCATGACGTTGGTGGGGGTCTCCTCTATTGCCGAGCTCAAGGACCGCGGTCCGGGAGTGGTCCGCGACGTCCGATATGCAGCCCAATTCCTGGACCGTGAAGGCAAAGACTCCAAGGACACCGGTCTTTTGGCCGCCACTTAGCCGACCGCCACGGGTTCTTACCGTACTTTGAAGACCACGGCCCCACAGAACGCTTTATAAGAACAACTCCATTGCCAACACTAAGGAAAACCATGCGAGCCAGATACGCCATTCCCGCCCTTACCGCAGCCGCGGCCCTGATGCTTACCGGCTGCGTCGACAACACGGCTCCGGAAGCAAGCAAAGGATCCGCTGCCTCCAGTGAGCCCGCGTCGGTTGCCAAGAACGATTCTCTGGCCGCAATGCTGCCGCAAAAGATGAAAACTGCCGGAGTACTCAACGTGGGAATGGCCAACAATTACGCGCCCAACGAGTTCAAGGACGCGCAGGGCAAGCCCGCAGGCTGGTCTGTGGACCTGACCAATGCTCTCGGGCAGGTGCTTGGGCTCAAGGTCAACTTCGACATCGGCACCTTCGACAACATCCTGCCAGCCATCAAGGCGGGCAAGGACGATATGGGAATGTCCTCCTTCACCGACACGGTGGAAAGGGAAAAGCAGACTGATTTCATCAACTACTACTCCGCGGGCATCCAGTGGGCCTCCGCAAAGGGCAAGACCGTCGATCCGAAGAACGCCTGTGGAATGAAGGTCGCGGTGCAGGCCACCACCTACCAGGACACCGACGAGGTCCCGGCAAAGTCCAAGGCATGCACGGACGCGGGCAAGCCGGCAATCAACATCTTCAAATACGATGCCCAGGATCAGGCGACGAATGCGTTGGCCGTGGGACAGGTTGACGCAATGAGTGCCGACTCACCCGTCACGCTTTACGCGATCTCGCAGACGAAGGACAAGCTGCAGGCTGCCGGGGACGCATTCGAGGTAGCGCCCTACGGCATTCCGGTGGCGAAGGACAGCGAGTTCAAGCCGGTGCTCCAGAAGGCCTTGCAGGCACTGATCGATGACGGAACGTACACGAAGATCCTCACCAAATGGGGAGTCCAGAGCGGCGGGGTCAAGTCTGCGGCGCTCAATGTTGCCGCGAAGGGGTAACCGGTCGTGAATCCTCCTGACGGCGGCCACGCGCCCGCGCCGGCAAGTGTCGTTCAAGCGGCCCATCCGGAAGGCGAGGCCATCAAAGCGGTCCCGCTGCGCCATCCCTGGCGGTCGCTGGCCGCCGTCGTGCTGGTCCTTGCATTGGCTATCTTTATCATTGATGCCGCCCAGCGGGAGGATTACGGTTGGGCCGACGTCGGCAAGTACCTCTTCGACCGCCGAATCAGCCAGGCGGCCCTGGTCACCTTGCAACTGACGGTCTATTCGATGGTCGCGGCGATCGTGCTGGGACTCGTCTTGGCCATTATGAGGCTCTCACCCAATCCGGTGGTCAAGAGCGTTGCGTGGCTCTATCTGTGGATTTTCCGCGGCACTCCGGTTTATGTGCAGCTCGTCTTCTGGGGCATCGTTTCGCTGATCTATCCGGTGTTCACGGTGGGAATACCGTTTATGGATCCGTGGCTGTCGATTCCAAACGGCATTTTCACCAATCTCTTCATCACTGCGGTGATCGGGCTGGCCCTCAACGAGGCAGCGTACATGTCAGAGATCGTGCGGGCCGGACTGCTCTCCGTTGACCAGGGCCAGGAGGAAGCATCCACGGCGTTGGCCATGTCCTGGGGGCAAACCATGCGATACGTGGTGGTCCCGCAGGCCATGAAGATCATCATCCCGCCCACGGGCAACGAAGTTATCTCGATGCTTAAGACAACTTCGCTGGTGGCTGCGATCCCGCTCAGTATTGACCTGTACGGGGTGTCCCGGGGCATCTCAGCCGTGACGTTCACGCCGGTGCCCCTGCTGATCGTCGCGTCAATCTGGTACCTCCTCTTCACCTCAGTGCTGATGGTGGGCCAGCACTTCATCGAAAAACGCTTCTCGCGGGGAACCGGGCGGCGGAAGGCGGACAAGGCTGCGCCGCCCACCAGCCCGACGGCGGCGCTGGCCGTTGACGCGCCCACAGGCAATGACGTAGGAGGCAAAGGATGACCGGCATGCCAATGGTGCTCGCGGAAAGCGTGTCAAAGAGTTTCGGCAGCAACAAGGTTTTGCGCAGCATCAGCCTGACGGTCAACGCCGGAGAAGTCTTGTGCATCGTGGGTCCCAGCGGTTCGGGAAAGTCGACCTTCCTGCGCTGCATCAACCACCTTGAGCGGGTGGATGCCGGCAGGCTCTCCGTGGAAGGCCAGCTCGTTGGATACCGCCAAAAGGGTGACAGGCTGTACGAGCTCAAACCGAAGGAAGCCGCGTTCCAGCGCCGCGAAATCGGCATGGTCTTCCAGCGTTTCAACCTCTTTCCCCACCTGACGGCGGTGGAGAACATCATCCAGGCGCCTATGCGCGTCAAGCGCATCTCCAAAACCAAAGCGACGGCGCGGGCCATGGATCTGCTGGAGCGCGTCGGGTTGGGGGACAAGGGCGACTACTATCCGGCCCACCTCTCGGGAGGCCAGCAGCAGCGGGTGGCCATTGCCCGGGCGCTGGCCATGGACCCGAAACTCATGCTGTTCGATGAGCCGACGAGCGCGCTGGACCCGGAACTTGTGGGCGAGGTCCTGGACGTGATGAAGGAGCTGGCCGCAAGCGGAATGACCATGATCGTGGTGACCCACGAGATGGGTTTCGCCCGCGAGGTTGCCGATTCCCTGGTCTTTATGGACGACGGCATTGTGGTGGAGTCCGGTGACCCCCGCCAAGTTCTCAACGACCCGCAGCATGATCGGACCAAGGCGTTCCTGTCCAAGGTCCTGTAGGGCTCCTGTCCAAGGTCCTGCAAGGGGAGGGCGAAAGGTCCGGGTGCGGCGATCATCCGGGCCGGGGACCGGGGGGCCGGGGCGGCGATCGACCGGGCCGGCGGCTGGCGGCCGGGGACCGGCGATCGAAGTGATCCGAGTCTCACCCGGAATAGTTGCAGGCGCCGGGCAGTTGGGGAGAGTGGACACAATCCACTTTGAAAGGAACCGCGCATGCTGTTTTCCCCCTTGACCCTTGGCGAGCTTGAACTGCCGAACCGCCTTGTGATGGCTCCGCTGACCCGCGTTCGCTCCGGCCAGGAAGGCGTGCCCGGACCGCTCGTTGTGGAGCACTACCGCCAGCGCGCCTCGCTGGGACTCATCGTCAGCGAGGGTGCCTACCCCAGCCGGGCCGGCCGGGGCTTCCCCGGCCAGCCCGGCCTCGTGACGAAGGAACAGCTTGAGGGCTGGGCCAATGTCACCTCCGCAGTCCACGCCGAGGGCGGCCGGATCTTTGCCCAGGTCATGCACGCCGGCCGTGTCACCCACGGCGACACCAACGGGGGCTTAGAGGTTGTGGCTCCCAGCGCGATCGCTATTGAGGGTCAGACGCGCACCTACACGGGGAAGCAGCCCTTCCCCGTGCCCCACGCCTTGACCACTGACGAGTTGAAGGGTGTTGTCCAGGAATTTGTTCAGGGATCACTCAACGCGATCAGCGCAGGGTTCGACGGCGTAGAGCTGCATTCCGCCAATGGTTACCTGCTGCACGAATTCCTCGCGCCCTCGGCCAATCACCGCGACGACATCTACGGCGGCTCCCCGGAGAACCGGGCCCGGTTCGTCATAGAGGTGGTACGGGCAGTGGTGGACGCCGTAGGTGCGGACCGCGTGGGCATCCGGATTTCCCCTGAGCACAACGTGCAAGGCGCCGTCGAACTGGACCCGGCGGACGTCCGCGAAACGTACAGCCACCTCGTGGATGCCATAGCTCCGCTCGGGCTGGCCTACCTGAGCATCCTGCACAAGGAACCCACAGGGGAGCTTGTCCAGGAGCTGCGGCAGCGCTTCAACGGCACATTCCTGGTCAATACCGGATTCGGTGTTATCACCACGCGGGACGAAGCCGTTTCCCTCATCGCCGACGGCCACGCCGACGCAGTGGTCGTCGGACGGCCGGCCATCGCCAACCCGGACCTGGTCCGCCGCTGGCGCGAGGGCCTGCCCCTGAACGAGCCGGACCAGGCCACCTTCTACACCGACGGTGCCGAGGGCTACACCGACTACCCCGCGTACCAGAACTAGGTTCAGCACCACCCCCGGCGAGGTGACATGCCCCCTTGCCGCCACGAAAAGTGGGCAGAATGCCATTCTGCCCACTTTTCGCCGTTAAAAATGAGCATGTCCCGTGGTTTGGGTCGGGCTGCGCGCTTATGAATGAGCATGTCCCCTCCGGTGGGGGCGCGGCGGCACCGGTCCTATAGGATCTGAACATGCAAGTTCTGCCCCCGTCACGCAGTGCGGGCGGCCGCGCCCCAGGCCGGACCGTCAGCCGTCAGGTGCTGGCCGACCACGTCTATGAGGAGCTGCTGGAAGCACTCATGGATGGACGGCTCGAGCCCGGCGCCACTGTCAGCATCGATGGAACGGCGCGGGAACTAGATGTTTCGCCCACCCCGGTCCGCGAGGCCTTGGCCCGTCTGGAACACACTGGCATGGTCAGGCGGGTGGCGCTCAAGGGCTACCGGGTGGCGCCGGTCTTCACCCGCGAAGATTTTGCCGAGCTCATGGAGGCGCGCCTCGCAATAGAACCGGTCAACGCCCGGCTCGCCTGCGCGCGGCTAACGCCGGAACGACTTTCCGAGCTGAAGGAGGCCGTGAGCGACCTGAGGACTGCACCTCGTGGACCGTCGTTCGCCGAGTACCGCGACTATCTCGAAGCGGATGAACGCTTCCACCGGCTCATTGCGGAACAGACCGGCAACCAGTTCATGGTGGCCGCCTATGCGGCACTTGGTGGACAGGTCCAGCGGTTCCGACTCTTTGGCGGCGTCGGGATCACCGACGCGGAGAACGCCATCGCCGAGCATCAGGCCGTCCTGGATGCTTTCTCCACCGGCGAGCCGGAGAAGGCTGCCGCTGCAATGGCCGAACACGTCCGAAAGGTCCGCGGCCGGGCAATAGCGGACGCGCCCGAAGGCTGAGGCCCCGGCGCCCGCCCCAACGACCCGCCCAACTGAGTCCAACGCCCCGCCCAACTGAGTCCAACGCCCCGCCCAACTGAGTCGCACTAGATGCCGTTATGGGGTCCCATAACGGCATCTAGTGCCAGCTAGTTGGGCTGGGACCACCCTAAGTGTGACCTTGACAACTCCATTCGGATAGTAGATCCTATAGGAAACAGGATTGCACAAGGGAGTGAACATCATGGCTTACACAGCTGAGAACTGGCCCATTACCGCGGCGCTGCTGCAGTTTCCGGGCACCGACGCCCAGGGCAACCACATCAACGACGCCGAGCCCTCCGCCTGGGCCGAGGTCCTCACCGAGGTCAAGGAGGCGGGCTTCGCCAACGCGGACCTCACTGACAGTTGGGTGCGCCCCGGCGATTTGAGTTCCGCCCGCCTGGCCGAATTCAAGAAGACCGCGGAGAGTGTCGGCATCGGCATCCCGGTGATCTCGGCCATCCGGCGCAGCGTCATCGAGGAAGGCAACTGGGAAGCCAACCTCGCCTACAGCCACCGCACCATCGACGCCGCCGCGGAACTGGGCTGCGAAGTTGTCTCCTTCGGTCTGCACCAGGCCATCACCGCGGAGCAGCAAAAACAGCTGTGGTTCTGGACGGTGGAAGGTTACAAAGATCCGGCAGGGGACAAGGAAGCCTGGTCCAATGCAGTGTCCAGGCTCCGTGAACTGGGGCGGCACGCCGCCGAGGTGGGCGTCCTGCTCTCCCTGGAAATGTACGAGGACACCTTCCTTGGCACCGCGGACTCCTCGGTCCAGATGGTCCAGGACATCGGCCTCAGCAACGTGGGACTCAACCCGGACCTGGGCAACCTGATCCGCCTGCACCGGCCCATCGAGGACTGGCGCGAGATGGTGGCCAAGACCCTGCCGTACTCCAACTACTGGCACATGAAGAACTACATTCGCGATGAGGACGCGGCCCGTGACATGTACGTGGCCATGCCCGCGCCGATGGAAAGCGGCCTGATCAACTACCGCGAGGCCTTTAAGCTGGCGGTCTCCGTGGGCTTCCAGGGCATCCTCTGCACCGAGCACTACGGCGGGGACGGCCTCAGCGTCACGGCCAGCAACCAGGAGTACCTGCGCCGCCACGTCCTGCCGAAGACCGACGGCTACGTCCTCGGGCAGAGCCACGTGGCGCAAGGACGGCAGCAGCCGGCGGCCAGCGAACTCGCCAACGTCTGACCCGCTCAGAGTTCTGATGCTCGACGGCGGCTGGCCGGAACGCCGGACAGCCGCCATCCGGGGGCTAACCCTATACCAATTAACCAACACGGATTCAATGAGGAACCATGACCCAGATCTTCGATAATCCCGCTGATTTTGCGGATGAGGCACTGGACGGCTTTGTGGCAGCAAACCGCGGTTATGTGGCGCGCGTGGACGGCGGGGTTGTCCGCTCCACCGAGGTCCCGGCCGGACAGGTGGCCTTGGTGGTGGGCGGCGGCTCCGGCCACTACCCGGCCTTCGCCGGCCTCGTTGGGCCCGGCCTCGCCACCGCCTCCGCCTGCGGCAACATGTTCGCCTCCCCGGCGGCCGGCCAGGTCTACCGCGTGGCCAAGGCCGCCAATGCCGGCGGCGGCGTGCTGCTGAGCTATGGCAATTACGCCGGCGACGTCCTGCACTTCGGCCAGGCCCAGTTGCGCCTCAACGCGGAAGGCATTGAGACCCGCACGGTGCTGGTCACGGACGACATCGCCAGCGCGCCCCTGGACCAAATCGAGAAACGCCGCGGCATCGCCGGCGATCTGACAGTCTTCAAGATCGCCGGGGCCGCTGCCGAGACGGGACTGAGCCTCGACGAGGTCGAACGGCTGGCCATCCGGACCAACTACCGCACGCGTTCCCTGGGGGTGGCCTTTGACGGATGCACCCTCCCCGGCGCCAAGGAGCCCCTCTTCCACGTCCCCGCCGGGCAGATGTCCCTGGGCCTGGGCATCCACGGCGAACCGGGCATCTCCGAACACCCGATGCCCACGGCCTCCGAACTTGCCGAACTGCTCGTCTCAAAGCTGCTGGCTGATAAGCCCGACGACGCCGGTAGCCGCGTGGTGCCGATCGTCAACGGCCTGGGCACTGTCAAGTACGACGAGCTGTTCCTGCTCTTCGGCAAGATCGAGAAACTCCTCGTCGCGGCCGGCCTGACCGTCGTTGAGCCCGAATGTGGAGAGCTGGTCACCAGCTTGGACATGTCCGGACTCTCGCTGACCCTGCTCTGGCTGGACGAGGAACTCGAACAGTACTGGGCCGCCCCCGCAGACACCCCGGCCTTCCGCAAGGGAAACCTCGCGCCGCATCCCCGGCGGGAACTGGCCGGTCCGGAGGCCGAGGTGGCGGCCGACGTCGAACGCCCCACCGCGGCGGCCGCCGAACTCGGACGGCAGGCAGTGGCCGTGCTCGCCCAGGTGCGGGACGTCGTCGTCGAGCACGAAGCGGAACTGGGCCGGTTGGACGCCATAGCCGGCGACGGCGATCACGGAATCGGTATGCGCCGCGGCGTGGACGCTGCTGTTGCCGCCGCGGAACAGGCGGCCGCGAACCGCGCCGGCGCGTCGGCGGCCAGGGTACTGACCGCCGCGGGGGAGGCCTGGAGCGAACGCGCCGGCGGAACGTCGGGCGCCCTTTGGGGTTCGGCGATCATCTCAGCCGGCCTGGCCTTGGGTAACCGGGACAGCTACGCCGGCGAGGACGCGGCCGCGGCCGTTACTTCCTTCGTGGACGCCATCACCGAACTCGGCAAGGCGGACCTGGGGGACAAGACCATGGTGGACGCCCTCCTGCCCTTCCGTGATGCCTTCCTCGCCGCGTTCGACGGCGGAACACCGGTCAGCGGGGCGCTCGCCGCGGCGGCCGCCGCCGCGCAGAAGGCCGCAGAGCAGACCTCGGCCCTGCGTCCCCTTAAGGGACGGGCGCGGCCGCTCGCCGAAAAGAGCCTGGGCCACCCGGATCCAGGCGCAGTTTCCTTCGGGCTGATCGCGGCCCGGATCTCAGCCCACATCGAATCTGAAGTGGCGGCCGCGGCCGGACAAGGAGCACAACAATGAGCACAAGCCCCAACACAACAACGGGCTGGCGCATCGTCGTCGGCAACGATGAAGCAGGCGTGGAATACAAGAACGCCCTGAAGGCACTCCTCGAGGCGGATCCCCGCGTGGCGTCCGTTCAGGACGTGGGCGTCGGCGCGAACGACTCCACCGCCTACCCTCACGTGGCCGTTGACGCCGCCCGCAAAGTGGCCGAAGGCGAGGCCGACCGGGCCCTGCTGATCTGCGGAACGGGGCTGGGCGTGGCGATCGCAGCCAACAAGGTTCCCGGCATCCGCGCCGTCACGGCCCACGACAGCTACTCCGTGGAACGCTCGGTACTGAGCAACAACGCCCAGGTGCTCGCACTCGGGCAGCGCGTGATCGGCCTGGAACTGGCCAAGAAACTGGTGGGCGAATGGCTTAGCCACCGCTTCGATGAGAATTCCTCCTCCGCCGCCAAGGTGGACGCAATCTGCTCCTACGAGCCCGACTACACGAAGGCAGTCTGATCATGACCGACGCAGCAAACACCACCCCCGCGGCAGCAGCAAACAGAGCACGCAAGATCGCCGTCGTCGGCTCCGGCTACATGGGCGGCGGCATCGCACAGGTTCTGGCCCTGGGCGGGGCACGCGTTGCCCTGGCCGATGTATCCGCCGAGGTGGCGCAGAAGAACTACGACCGGCTCCTTGTCGAGTCCGACCAGTTCGTGGCCGACGGACTGTTCCCCCAGGGCGCCACGGAAATCCTGAAGCAGAACCTCTGGCCCGCGAAGGACATTGAGGAGGCCGTGGCGGACGCGGACTTTATCGAGGAAGCCGTCCCCGAAGTCATCGCCATCAAGCACCAGACGCTCGCACGGATCAGCGCCGCGGCCCGGCCGGACGCCATCATCGGATCCAACACCTCCACTATCTCCATCGCGGACCTGTCGGAACCCGTGATCAACCCGGAGCGGTTCCTCGGTGTGCACTTCTCCAACCCGTCGCCGTTTATCCCCGGTGTGGAGATCATCCCTCACGCCGGCACCTCTGCGGAGACGGTCGGCGCGGTCCGCGAACTCGTCCACGCCGCCGGAAAGCAGACCGCCGTGGTCAAGGACGTCACCGGCTTTGTCCTCAACCGCCTGCAGTACGCGCTCTTCCACGAAGCGGCGCAGTTGGTGGAACAGGGCATCGCGACGGCGGAGGATGTGGATACCCTGGTCCGGACCACCTTCGGCTTCCGGCTGCCGTTCTTCGGACCGTTCGCCATTGCTGATATGGCCGGCCTGGACGTCTATAACTTCTGCTACAAGTCCCTCCAGACCGATTTCCCGGAGCGGTTCGCCACTCCGAAGATCCTCACCGACCTCGTGGACGCGGGCAAACTGGGCACCAAGACCGGCGCCGGATTCCTCAACGTCCCCGCGGAGCGCACCCCGGAACTGATCGCCTACCGCAACAAGGCTTACGTCGCCATGCAGAAGCTGATCGAGGACCTGGGCCCGGCTCCCATCAACTAGCGCCGGCGCACCCTCCAACCAGGCACCGTCTTTGACCTTGCGGACCGCACCCCGCAGGGCAAGGACTGTCCGTTCGCAGTCACACACCAGGAACACCCCTATGAGCAGCTTTCCCGCAGAACGCACGGCGATCGTCACCGGCGCCGTCTCCGAGCGCGGCATCGGCCGCGCCACCGCCAACTACCTGGCCGCCCAGGGCTGGAACATCGGCATCATCGACCTCGACGACGCCCTGTGCAAGGCCGCGGCCAAAGAGATCAGCAGCCAGCACGGCGTCAGGGCCCACGGCGTCGGCGCCAACGTGGCCGATGAAGCATCCGTACGCCGGGCGATCGATGAGCTCGAAGCGGAGCTGCCGCAGATCGTAGCACTCGCCAACGTGGCCGGCGTCAGCTCTCCGGTTCCGTATCTGGAACTCGACGCCGCCGAATGGGACCGCGTGCTGAACATCAACTTGAACGGTGTCCACTACGCCACCCGCCGGGTCGCCGAATCCATGGTCACGAACCGGATCGGACGCATCGTGAACATCTCCTCCGTGTCCGCGCAGCGCGGCGGCGGCACGTTCTCCAAGACGCCGTACTCGGTAGCGAAGGCCGGCGTGATCGGCCTGACCCGGGCAACAGCCCGCGAACTAGGCGAATACGACATCACGGTCAACGCGATCTCACCGGGCCCCATCGACACCGACATTATGGGCGGCACCCTTAGTGAGGAACGCAAGGACGAACTCACCAAAGACCTCGTGGTCAACCGCGTCGGTTCCACCCGCGACATCGCAGCAGCCATCGCCTTCCTCATCAGCGAGGACGCCGGATACATCTCCGGCCAGACGCTGAATGTGGATGGCGGACTTTACATGCACTAGGAACGGAACCCATGGCAACGCGCAACATGGCACAGCGCAGCAAAGCCGGCATGCGGCCCACTGCGGCAACACCCACTAGGGCCACAGGACTCAGGTCCTGGACCAAGGAACGCAAAATCTACCTCGCGGTTGGCATTCTCGCCTGCGTGGCCGGCGTCCTGATCATGGCTTTCTCCGGCTAGGCCCGCAGCCGGCCGGAGGCCAACCAGACCCGGAGGCCAACCAGACCCGCAGGCGGCTGGACCCGCGCTGCCTTTTCACCGATAGGCCCTGCAGTACCCACCGATGCTCTCAACGGATTTACTCAAAGAGGAGTTTTGATGTCCCTAACAACAACTACAACGAAGGAGCTCCTGGACTCGCCGATTTTGAAGTCGGCCATTTCCAAGGCTTCTTTCCGGCTGATGCCGATGCTGGTCATCCTGTACGTCGTGGCCTTCCTGGACCGCACCAACGTGGGCTTCTCGGAAGCGGCCCTGGGAGTGGATAAGGGCATTAGCGCCGGCGCCTTCGCGTTGGGCGCCGGGATCTTCTTCATCGGCTACGCCCTGTTCGAGATCCCCAGCAACCTGCTGCTGACCAAGTTCGGGGCGAAGGTGTGGCTGGCCCGCATCGCCATCACGTGGGGCATCGTCTCCGCCTGCTTCGCCTTCGTCCAGGGAGAGACCTCCTTCATCATCCTCCGCTTTCTGCTGGGTGTGACCGAGGCCGGACTGTTCCCGGGCGTGATCATGTTCCTGGCTGCCTGGTTCCCGAACAAGGTCCGGGTCAAGATGTTTGCCATCTTCTACCTCGCGCAGCCCTTCTCCCAGATGATGGGCGCGCCGCTCTCCGGCTGGCTCATCAACATCGGCGACCAGTTCCCGGGCGTCGAGGGCTGGCAGGTCATGTTCTTCGTTGAGGGCATGTTGGCGGTCCTTGCCGGCGTGGCCGCGTTCTTCTTCCTGATCAACACTCCGCAGGACGCCAAGTTCCTGAACCCGGGTGAGAAGAAAGCCCTCCTGGACGTCATGGCACTGGAAGATACGGTCAAGGAAGAAACCGGTCCGCGTGGTGTGCTGGCCGCCATGAGGAACGGCAAGGTCTGGTACTTCACAGTCATCTACTTCTGCCTGCAGATCGCTGTGTACGGCGTGACCTTCTACCTGCCGCAGCAAGTCGCGCAGCTGACCGGACAGAAGGTGGGCCTAGCCGTCGGCCTGATGGCTGCCATCCCGTGGTTCTTCGGCATCTTCGCCTGCTACTTCATCGGTAAAGCGGCCAACACGATTGTCCGCCGCCGCGTATGGGGCACCGGGCTGTTCCTCTCCACAGGCCTGTGCATCTTCGGCTCGGCATGGGCCGGCGCGAACCACCTCCCGGCACTGGGCATCATATTTATCACCCTGGCAGTCTGCAGTTTCCTCTCAATCGGTCCGATCGCGTGGTCTTATCCGACCGCGTTCCTCACCGGCACCGCGGCAGCAGCGGGCATCGGCCTGATCAACTCCCTCGGCAACCTGGGCGGCTTTGTGGCCCCGATCCTGCGGACCTCGGTCAACCAGATGACGGCATCGGACACCGGCACCATGGGCGTCTACGCGCTCGGAGTGCTCCCGTTCCTGGCCGCAGCCATGATGTACCTGACCAAGCGGTTCAAGAACAAGGCCGACGAACTCCTCGAAAAGTAGCCGCCTCGTACGGCGAAACCACCTTCCGAAAGCAGCGACAATGCAACAGACTCCAGCCGGCCCTTCCTCCTCCGGATGCATCCTGGTGGGGGTCAGCGCCAAGATGTACCTGGGCTACCGGGACAGCCTGGACTGGCTGGAACGTCTGCGCCACGAAGTGGACACCCGTCCGGCCCTCTCGGCCGGGCGGGTTGTCCCGTTTGTGATCCCGTCCTTTCCGGCACTTCCGGCGGCCGCCGGCCTTCTTGCCGGTTCCCCGATGTTGCTCGGCGCGCAGAACTGCGGTTGGGCGGACGGGCCTTGGACCGGGGAAGTTTCTCCGTCCATGCTTGCCGAGCTCGGTGTCCGGCTGGTGGAGATCGGCCACGCCGAGCGCCGCGCCCACTTTGCCGAGGACGATCGTGTGGTGGCCCTGAAGGTCAAAGCCGCGGACGACGCCGGGCTGACGCCACTGCTGTGCGTGGGGGAGGGGACAGCGGGTAAGAGTTCGGATGCTGCCGGGTTTGTTTACGCCCAGATCGAAGCGGCTGTACGCGGGGACTGGGAGCTGGCCGCCCGGCTGGTCATCGCCTACGAACCGGTCTGGGCCATCGGGGCCGCCGAGCCCGCCGCCGCGGCGTACGTGTCCGACGTCGTGAAGCAGCTTCGCGGGCATCTCACCCGTCACGGGCTGGGGGAGTTTCCGGTGATTTATGGCGGTTCAGCCAAGCCAGGACTGCTGCCCGCGCTCGACGGCGTCTCGGGACTCTTCCTGGGCCGGTTCGCCCACGACGCATCGAACTTCGGCAAGGTGCTGGATGAGGCCCTGCTGCTGGCTGACGGGCTTGCCGAAGACGCCTCGGCGCATTCCGCGTCCGCCTAGCAGCCAGCCCCCGCGCACGGCGGGACATGTCCATTCTCGGCCACAAAAAGTGGGCAGATTCTCATTGTGCCCAGCACTTGCGTCCAAGAATGGGCATGTTCCTCGGTCCGGGTGGCGAAGAATGGGCATGTCCCAAAGGTCAGGCCGGCACGGACCGCTGGCACAGCCCGATGAAGCTGCCGAGGAGTGCCAGACCCTCGGGATGCGTGGGCAAATAGTTGGTCAGTTCCGGCGCTCGGAGCACCACAGCGCGCCATTTCCCGCGCGAGACCGCCACGTTGATCCGGTTGCGTGACAGCAGAAAGTCCATTCCGCGGGGCGCCTCGGCCACGGCTGAACAGGCCATGGACACAATAACTACGGCCGCCTCCTGGCCCTGGAACTTATCCACCGTGCCCACCCGAACTGCAGTATGCCCGGCATCGTCCAACGCTTCCCTGATCAGGTTCACCTGGGCGTTATAGGCAGCCACCACCAGGATGTCGGTCGCGCCCAGTGGACGGTTGCCTGATTCGTCGCGCCACATGAGGCCCAGATGCCGGTTCACCTGGTGCACCACCTCGGCGGCTTCCTCAACTGATGACGTGATGTTGCCGCTGTGAGGCACCATCACCGCCTCTATCCCCGCCGGAACGCCTGCGAGGAAACGAAGATCGGCAGCGGCCGCCGACCGCAGCCTGCCCTCATAGGCGAGCTCGGACACCGCCGTGCATAGCTCGGACGTCATTCGCCACGAATCGGAGAGGAAATACCCGAGCTCCGGCGGGAGGGTGGCGTGGCCGGCGGAAACCCAGCCCAGTGCGGACTCATTGACGGGCTCGGGATGCCGGCCCTGGCTAACCTGGGGAAGTTGCTGCGGATCGCCAAGCAGCAAGAGCCGCGGACTGGCCTGGGCGACGGCAAGCGTATTTGCCAGCGAGAATTGTCCGGCCTCGTCAATCACCAAGAGGTCCAGTGACCCGGCGGGAACGGTGGCGCCCGTCATGGTCCAGGCCGTCCCGCCAATCAGTGCTCCGCCTGGCGAGCTCAGCAGCCGTTCCACATCGGCGGCGACACGCTGATCCCAGGGAAGGTCCCCGGTATGTTTCACGTCCTTAGCCACCCGTTGCGGATCCACACCCGCCCTCAGCACGGCTGTCTGCAGCAGGTTCTCGACCACGGCATGGGACTGGGCCACCACGCCCACCTTCCAGCCGCGGTGCACGAGCCTGGCGATAACGTGCGAGCCAACGTGTGTCTTGCCCGTTCCCGGCGGTCCCTGAACGGCAAGGTACGAGTAGTCCAAATCCTCGACAGCAGCCGTGACGGCATCAATAAAGCGATCCGGACCGGTGCCTGGCACGGGAAGGGATGTACCGTCCACGAGGCGGGGCGGAATCCTGCGGACGAGGTCCAGTCCCGGATGCTTGCGGAACGTTGGTTTCCCGGAGGGGGCTGGAGTGGGGGCTCCGGTGCCACCTGACGCGGCGGACATAACACCCGGCAGGGCGGCCGCAACCTCGTCGCCCAGCCGCGCGAGTGCCTCTTCCAGGCTCTTGGTCTGGATGGGCTGGTCTTCCGTGAGCGCGATAGGCAGCTGGCTGTAGGGTTCGGCGTTGCGCCGGAGTTTGTCCCGAATGACAACAGTGTCTTTGCCGTCCTCGTGCCCCAGTTCGAGGATTTCGGTTCCGAACCATCCGTTGCGTCCGGTGCCGTTCTCGCCGGTGCCTTCCAGGCCGCCCGGCAACGGCGCATCGTACATCCGGAACCATGTGCTGCCCTCGCGGAGATCCGAGCCGGCGCTCACGGAGCCGGTAAGCTTCACCCTGCGCTCGGGGAGCCTGGCGCCGTCCTTCCACCAGTCCCCCAGGACCTCCGCCTTCTCCACAAGAAAGACGTTCCGGTCCTGTTGGTGGGTGTCGGGCCCGTTTTCGCAGCGGTCAAAGTGCGCCCACCAAAAGGCTTTGCGTTCGCGGCGGTGGTAGCTCATGGCCGCGCCAACCATGGCGACGGCTTGCATATCTGCGTCCGGGGCGGAAGTCTGGGCGGCGCCGGCGGGACTGGGAGCGACGGCAGCCTTTTCGCCTAGACCCGCTGCACGGGCCTGTGCTGCCCGCTCGAGGAAAGCATTGATAGCGAGCTCGGAGCTTCCGGCCCGACCGCCGTTCTCCATGGCGCTGGCAACCACGGACGAGGCGGCCGTCGCGTTGTCCTTTTTCGCCCCGCGGTCCCCGTCCGGCCCGGGCGGACCCTCCGTGCTGCCGGTCTTGATTCCGCGCTCCGCGGCCAGGCGCTGCAGCCAGTTTCGGAGTTCAAGGGTGGAGAGGCAGTCGTACTGGTTGTAGTCGGAGATGGCGGACAGGATGGCAGCGGCTTCCTGGGCCAGCCCGGCGTCGCGGGCCTCGCAGTACTCGGCATAGGCCACCACGGAAGTTCCGGCATCCTTCACGTCCCCGGACCTCAGGTTGGTTCCCATGTAGAGCGGTTCGAGCTTCTTGATGCTGTAGGAGTTCTCGGAGATGCGGATGCTGTTCCGGACGGTCTGATACAAATCCACCAGGAGGCCGTCGCGCAGCCATCCATCCACGGTGTCCTCTCCGGCCACATGCATGACGGAGAGTTTGCGGAGCGCGGTCTTCTCATAAGGGGCATAGTGGTAAACGTGCATGTCCGGGTGGTGCTGCCGGCGGTCTTCCACGTACGTCAGGAAGTCCAGGAACGCATGCTTTTCGGCCGCGCGGCTGTGCGCCCAGAAGGGCCTGAACACCGGTTGCCTGTCCGGTTCCGGGGGAGCCTCGATGACCCCGAAGAGGTATTCGAGCCCCCACACTCCAGTAGAGGTTTCCTGCCACAGAGGATCGCCTTCGAAGTCGAAGAAGATGTCGCCGGCATTTGGGGCCGGCAGCTCCGCCAGCGTGTTCTCCGGCATGACCCGGTAGCTGACCCGATGTTCTTCGCCGTCTTTGACATAGCTGACCGAGCCGTCGAAGGGACCTGCGCCACTCTGCATGCGTGCCTGGTCCTGAAGATTCAGGAGTGAGGCGCTGGCGCCCGGGAGGCGCGCGTCAGCCAGCTGCTTCACCGTGAAGATGCCTTGCTCCTGCAGCTTTTTACGCTGCACCGAATTCATCCGTGCCACGAGGAGGAGATCGTCGGTGGCCTTGACCTGTTCGTTGCAGTAATCGCACCGACCGCACACCGTGATGCCCGGAGACCCCCAGCGGACAGCATCGGACTGAGCACGGTGGGCGTCTGTAAGCGCCACGAACCGATCGCGGCGTTCCCGGAAGACCGGCAGGATCTCGCGGAGTTTGTGGCTGCTCCTGACATAATCGAAGCCGCCACCGGCAACCGGCATGGTGGCCCCGAGGATCAGGGTCACCTCAGGGTCGGGGGTGATTCCAGCCTGGAGCAGTTGATCGCCGTAAGCGGCCAGTTGGAGGAGCGCCGTCACTTTTGCATGGCGGGCCAGCTTGGTGTCATAGACGGCGTAAGCGCCGCCGGCCTGCTTGACCAGGAAGTCAGAGCGCCCATGGAACCGGCCGTCGAAGAAGGCGGCCTGGAAGACGACGTCGGCCCCCGCGCGCAGCGCCTCGAGGGACTCGGCGTGCTTGGCCCGCAACGCGGCGCGATCCATGGTTGCGGCCTCAGCGACGTCGTAAACACCGCGACCGGCGGCTGGATCCCATTCGCCGAACTGGGCCAGGTATTTGTCGAGCACCTTGTGTTCGTGCACGTCACCGAGCTTGGCCGCACGTTCCAGCATCTCGTCGACATCGAATTCTGCTTTGGGGGAGCGGCCGAGTTTTTCGTCTAGCTTCCGCAGCAGCTGATATTCGCAGGTGGCGGCAATGACCAGATCGCTGGCCGAGAAGACCAGATCCTGCGCACCGCCTGGAGTTTCCGGTTCAAGAAGAAACATTGCGCCCCCGTTGCCGTTGAAACCATCGCTGTTGATGTCCTAATGCCAAGCTATCAAAGCCCCCTGACAATTTAGTTCGCTACTAACCACTGGTCCGGGCAGGCAGGGTCGGCGTATGGTCTGAGGAATATGACTGAACAACAGCCTTTTGAAGTACTCCAGCGGTTCCCTGATTTTGAAGTACGCCGTTACCCGGCGCACGCTGTTGCCGAGGTGACCGTGAAAGCGCCCTTTGACAACGCTGGCAACGCCGCTTTCAGGCTACTTTTCGGGTACATCAGCGGCAACAACAACGCACGCGAGTCGGTTTCCATGACCGCCCCGGTCCTGCAGACTCCCGCACCCTCCCGGAAACTGGCCATGACGGCGCCGGTGGTCCAGAGCGGCGCGCTCGGCGACAGCGAATTCGTCGTTTCCTTCGTTCTTCCCTCCAACGTCACGGCAGGGACTGCCCCCGTGCCCACCAATCCGAAAGTAAAAATCCGTTCCGTTCCCGGCTCTGTGGCCGCGGTGCTGGGATTCTCCGGGCGCGGGTCCGAATCGGCTTTCGAGAAGCGGAACCATGACTTGCAGGAAGCACTGGCCCAAGCCGGGCTCCAGCCAATCGGAGCGCCACGGTTCGCGCGCTTTGACCCGCCCTTCAAGCCCTGGTTCCTCAGGAAGAACGAAGTGGTCCAGGATATCGAGGAGTCGGAGGGATTAACAGGCCGGAAGGGAGAAGCCTCATGAGCAGCCAACCAGGGAATACCGCCAGGGACGCGGCCGCTTCGGCCGCCACGGGCCCCACCGCCGGCACCGCCAGGGACACGGCCGCTTCGACCGCCGCCACGTACAACGCCGCGGCCTTCGAATCAGCGGTGCAAGCGGCGCGGAAGAGTCTTAGCGAGGGCGGGATTCCGATCGGGGCGGCCCTGGCCAGGGGAAGCCAGGTGATTGCCGCCGGCCACAACGAGCGCGTGCAGCACGGCGATCCTATAGCTCACGGGGAAATGTCGGCGCTCCGCGCTGCTGGCCGGCAAAGGAGCTACCGGGACACCACGCTGTACACAACGCTGGCACCCTGCGCCATGTGCACCGGAACCATCATCCAGTTCAAGATCCCCCGCGTCGTGGTGGGGGAGGCCAGGACGTTCCCGGGCGAATTCGAGCTTTTGCGCTCCCGCGGCGTGGAGGTGATTGTGTTGGACGACCAGCGCTGCGTGGAGATGATGACTGGCTTTCAGCGCGATCACCCCGAACTGTGGGCCGAGGACATTGCGGAAGACTCAAACCTTGGGACAGACGGCCGTGGACCCTGACCGCTTGACGCTGCGGGCCGTGAAGTCCTTCCACACGCTGGCCTGGTTCATCATCGAGGCCTGCATGGTCTATCTGCTCTACGCCGGTTTCCGCGGACGCAGTGACAAACGGGCGGGCATTGCCGCGGCGGTGGTGGCCGTCGAGACCCTCGTCTTCGCCGCGAACGGTTTTCACTGCCCCCTCACCGCTGTAGCCAGGAAGCTGGGTGACGAGGCCGGATCCGTCACGGACATCTACCTGCCGAAGTGGTTTGCCCGGAACCTGCCGGTGATCCACGTGCCGCTGATCCTGTTGGCATATGGCCTGCACCGTCGGAACCTCCACGCTGCCCGGGCGCGTGGCCAGGCCGCACTCCTCACCCGGCGGCTGAGCCAAGCGGGACGCCTGGCAGGAGCGGATCGGGAGAGTCCAATGGATCAGCGCGGCCAAAGCCGAAGAAGCCCTGGCACCTAGAGGAACGCTTCCCGCCCGGTTCCTTCCCGCAGCACCAGGTGGCCATCCTCAATGGACACGAGAAGGCTCTTCGGTTTGCCGCTGAGTTTCACCGTCCCCGCGAGCCCGCGATTGGTGACCTCGACGCCGATGGTGGCGCCCCGGGCGGGCAACTCCACGGCAACTTCGGCCGCGATGCCCAGCATGGGGTGAGTGGACAGTTCGGTATCGCGCCGGGCTTGTTTGCCGTTGACCGTGACGGTGACATTGTCTTCTTCGAAGCCGCCCTGAAGGATGATGAGCAACTCCTGCATGGTGGACCGCCTCCGTTGATAGCTGGGCTCCCCTAAGAGCCACTACACCACTTCCGGACCGGGCTGGATAGACCCAAACCACGCCCGCAGGCAGGCGGTGAGCGCACCGGTAAGGCAAAATGTTGTGGGTGAACCACATCCCGCAGCGCCCCTCCCTTTCCCCAGCAACCCCGGTTGCCGACGTCGACTCGATGATCGCCGAGCAGATCGCCGCGGAACTCGGCGTCAAGGCCTGGCAGGTGAAAGCGGCCGTGGAACTGCTCGACGGCGGGTCCACCGTTCCCTTCGTCGCCCGGTACCGCAAGGAGGCCACGGGAACGCTGGATGACACGCAGCTCCGGGAGCTCGAGGAACGGCTGCGCTACCTCCGCGAGTTGGAGGACCGCCGTCGTGCCGTCCTGGAAGCGATCGCCGCGCAAGGAAAACTGACGCCTGAACTTCAGGCCGCCGTCCTCGAAGCTGATACCAAATCCCGGCTGGAGGACATCTACCTTCCCTTCAAGACCAAGCGGCGCACCAAGGCGCAGATCGCCCGCGAGGCCGGCCTGGAGCCACTCGCGGACATGCTACTCCAGCGCCCCGAGCTGGAACCGGAGCGTGAAGCGGCCAAGTACCTCAACGCCGGGCACTCGATCGACGACGCCGCGGCGGCGCTCGCGGGGGCCCGGGCCATTCTGGTGGAGCGGGTGGCGCAGGATCCTGATCTGGCCACGACGCTGCGCGAGCGGCTGTGGACCCAGGGGCGCATGGTGTCCCGCGTGAAGAAGGGCCAGGAAGCCGAGGGACAGAAATTCAAGGACTACTTCGAGTTTTCGCAGGCGCCATCCGGGATGCCGTCGCACCGGGTGCTCGCACTGCTGCGCGGTGAGAAGGACGGTGTGCTGGAGCTGGATCTCGCCGAAGCGGAACCGGCCGACGACGACGCCCTGGCCGCCGCCCGCGGCCGCTACGAATCCGCTGTGGCCAGGTTCCTCGGCGTTGCGGACCGCGGCCGTCCCGCCGACGCGTGGCTGTTGCAGACCGCGCAGGTGGCGTGGCGCTCGCGGGTCCTGGCCCGGCTCACGGCGGACCTGCGCGGCCGCATGTTCGCCGCCGCCGAGGATGAGGCCGTGCGGGTGTTCGCGGCGAATCTGCGCGATGTCCTGCTGGCCGCACCCGCCGGGAACCTGGCAACCCTGGGCCTGGACCCGGGACTGCGCACGGGCGTGAAGGTGGCGGTGGTGGACGGCACCGGAAAGGTGGTGGCAACGGACACCATCTACCCGCACGCTCCGGCGCGGAAGTGGGACGAAGCCTTGGCCACATTGGTCAAGCTGGCCCGGCAGCACGCCGTCGAACTCGTGGCCATTGGCAACGGAACAGCGTCCCGGGAGACGGACAAACTGGCGTTGGAGCTGATCAAAAAGCTGTCCGGGGACGGGGCGGCCGCTCCCGAGAAGCTCGTGGTGTCCGAGGCCGGAGCTTCGGTGTACTCGGCGTCGGCTTTGGCAGCGGCCGAACTGCCCGGCATGGATGTATCTTTGCGCGGCGCGGTGTCCATCGCCCGGCGCCTGCAGGATCCGCTGGCCGAACTGGTGAAGATCGAGCCGAAGTCCATCGGTGTGGGCCAATACCAGCACGACGTCACGGCAGCGAAGCTGGACCGCAGCCTGGACGCCGTGGTGGAGGACTGCGTGAACGCTGTGGGCGTGGACGTGAACACGGCGTCACCCGCGCTGCTGAGCCGCGTGGCCGGCGTCGGGCCCCTGCTGAGCGAGAACATCGTGGCCTACCGGAACGAGCATGGCCCCTTCGCCAAACGGAGCGAATTGAAGAAGGTGCCGCGGCTGGGAGCGAAGGCGTTTGAGCAGTGCGCCGGCTTCCTGCGGATCACCGGGGGAGCGGAGCCCCTGGATGCTTCGAGCGTGCACCCCGAGGCGTATCCCGTGGCACGGAAAATCAAGGCCGCCGCCAAGAACGGTCCGGCCTCGGCGTTGAACCCGCAGGACTTCGTGGACGGTGCCTTCGGCCTGCCCACGGTCAAGGACATCATGGCGGAGCTGGAAAAGCCGGGCAGGGATCCGCGGCCCGCCTTCGCCGCGGCCAAATTCTCCGAGGGGATCGAGAAGATTTCCGACCTCAAGCCCGGCATGGTGCTGGAAGGAACGGTCACCAACGTGGCGGCGTTCGGCGCGTTTGTGGATATCGGGGTGCACCAGGACGGTCTGGTCCACGTGTCCGCGCTCGCCGACCGCTTCGTCTCGGATCCGCGCGAGGTGGTGAAGTCCGGTCAGGTTGTCCGCGTCAAGGTGATGGAGGCCGATCCGGACCGGAAGCGGATTTCGCTGACGCTGAGGCTCGACGACGAACCCTCGCCTTCCGGAGGACTTGGACAGTCCGGCGGACGCGGAGCTTCCGGCGGCCGCGGACCTTCCGGGGGACGCGGACAGTCCGGCGGCCGCGCGGATGCCCGGCAGGCGGCAGCGCAGGCGGGTCCCGCGTCCTCCGGCCGGGCGCCGTCGCAGCAGCCAGCCCGGAAACCGGCACCGGAGCGGCGGACTCCCGCCGGGCAGCCGCAAAAATCCGCGCCCCTTCCGCCCGCCAACACGGCCATGGCCGAGGCGCTCCGGAGAGCCGGACTCGGAAAGTAGCCCGACCGCTCGTCGAGGATTTCCTACCACTCGGCGCACAACTAGTACGTTTGCTGATGATCTGCACCATGATTGCCGAAGGCAACGGCCCACATTGCGGGCCATTTGCCTCTATGCCGCCGGGACACCGACGTCTTCGACAAGCAAGGGGAGCAACTATGGGCTGGCTGGACCGTGAACGAACGATCGCCCCGCCGGGCTTCAACCGCTGGCTCGTGCCGCCCGCGGCGCTCGCCGTGCACCTGTGCATCGGCCAGGCGTACGCGACGAGTGTCTACAAGACTGCGCTGGTCAAGCACTTCGGCGCCAGCCTGACCGAAATCGGTGTGATCTTCTCGATCGCCATTGTGATGCTGGGCCTCTCCGCCGCGGTCATGGGCACGTGGGTGGACACCAACGGGCCCCGCAAGGCCATGTTCACCTCCGCGGTCTTCTGGGCCAGCGGCTTCCTGATCGGCTCGCTCGGCATCTTCAGCGGGCAGTTGTGGCTCGTGTATCTGGGCTATGGCTTCGTTGGCGGCATCGGACTGGGCATCGGCTACATCTCCCCGGTCTCTACCCTGATCAAGTGGTTCCCGGACCGGCCGGGGCTGGCCACCGGCATGGCCATCATGGGTTTCGGTGGCGGCGCCCTGATCGCCAGCCCCGTTTCAACCGCCCTGCTGAAAATATACGACCCCAACTCTGGCGCCAAAGGCTGGGTGGCCAGCGGCGATTCGGTGGGCAAGCTCTTCCTGACCCTCGCCGTCGTCTATCTCGCGTACATGCTCTTTGGTGCCTTCACCATCAAGGTGCCGGCTGAGGGCTGGAAGCCCGCAGGCTTCGACCCCGCCAAGGTCAAAGCCTCCAAACTCGTCACCACGGACAACGTTTCCGCCGCCAACGCCGTCAAGACCAGGCAGTTCTGGCTCGTCTGGATCGCACTGTTCTGCAATGTCACGGCAGGGATCGGAATCCTGGAACAGGCCGCGCCGATGATCCAGGACTTCTTCCGCCAGCCCGACGGCGTGTCCCTGGTCAGTGCCGCCGTCGCCGCCGGCTTCGTGGGGCTGCTCTCCATTGGGAACATGTCCGGACGCTTCGCCTGGTCCGCCACCTCGGACGTGACCGGCCGCAAGCGCATCTACATGGTGTACCTCGGCGTCGGGGCAGTGCTCTACACCGTGCTGGCGCTGGCTGGCTCAACCACCACCATCCTGTACGTCGCACTGGCGTTCGTCATCATCTCCTTCTACGGTGGCGGCTTCGCGACGGTCCCGGCCTATCTGCGGGACCTCTTCGGCACGTTCCAGGTGGGCGCCATCCACGGCCGCCTGTTGACGGCTTGGTCGGCGGCAGGAATCGCCGGGCCGTTGATCGTCAACGCCTTCCTGGACGCCCAGGGCAAGCCCGGGCAACTGAACGCCGCCTCCTACCAGCCGGCGCTGCTGACCATGGTGGGGCTGCTGATTGTCGGATTTATCGCAAACTTGATGGTGAAGCCGGTCGATGCGCGCTTCCACGAACCGCGGCCGGACCGGCTCCGCCCCGAAGAACCTGCTATGGAGGCTTGAGATGAGTGGTGCAACGACGTTAGTTAGACGGTCTTCCGGAAAACTGGCAATCGCCTGGGCGCTGGTTGGAGTGCCCCTGGCCTATGGCGTTTACGAGACCCTGACCCGCGTGGCCGCCCTCTTCGGCTGAGCCCGTGACCTTCACCCGTCCCGCGCCGTTCACCACCCGGCCCACACTGCAAGGCACCTTCGGGATGAGCGCGTCCACTCATTGGCTTGCGACGGCGGCCGCCCAGGCGGTGCTCGAACGTGGAGGCAACGCGTTCGACGCCGCCGTGGCCGGCGCCTTTGTGTTGCACGTGGTGGAACCACACCTCAACGGGCCCGGCGGGGACCTGGCTGGCGTGTTTGTGACCGCCGCGGAACCTGGCACCCCCGTGATCCTCATGGGCCAGGGACCCGCGCCGGCCGGCGCAACACCTGAGCACTTCCGGGCTGAGAGACTGGACCTTGTTCCGGGAGCCGGCGCCCTCGCCGCTGCGGTACCGGCCGCCGTCGACGCCTGGCTTCTGCTGCTGCGCGACCACGGCACCTGGGAACTGGACGCCGTGCTCGAATATGCAATCGGGTATGCCCGGGACGGGCACCCGATGCTGGGCCGGGTGGGCACCACTATCGCGGCCGTGGCAGAGCTGTTCCGGGAGCACTGGCCAAGCTCGGCTCAGCTGTGGATGCCCGGAGGGAGGATCCCGGCTGAAGGCGAGATCATCCGGAATACGGCCTACGCCCGGACGCTCCAGCGGGTCGTGGGTGCGGGCGGGGGCGCGTCATCCCGCGAGGCGCGCATCGATGCGGCGCGGCACGAATGGCGGACAGGATTTGTCGCCCAGGCCCTGGTGCAGTCCGTCCAGACTCCCCATCGGCATTCGAGCGGAACGGACCACCGGGGAGTGCTCACCATGGGGGACCTGGAGGACCTCCGGGCGGCCTACGAACCTGCAGTCACCATCGAGTTCCGCGGCCACACAATTGCCAAGACCGGCCCCTGGGGCCAGGGCCCTGCACTCCTGCAGATGCTCGCCATCCTGGACGGTTGCGACGACAATCATCTCGATCCATCCACCGAACTCGGCGCGCACACTATCCTGGAGGCCCAGAAACTGGCGCTGGCGGACCGCGAGGCGTACTACGGCGACACGGACGTTCCGCTCGATCATCTTCTCTCCCCTGAGTATGCGGCTACGAGGCGCGCGCTCATCACGGATCGGGCGTCCCACGACTTTCGCCCAGGCCGGGTGCCGGGGCATGCGCCGTTCCGGCCTTCCCTGCGTACTGAGTATGCGCTCCCGGGTGCGGAGGGAGTGGGCGAACCCACGGTGCGGCCCAGCGGGGAAACCCGGGGCGACACCTGTCATATCGACGTCGTGGACCGTTGGGGCAACATGATCTCGGTGACCCCGTCGGGAGGCTGGCTGCAGTCCTCACCAGCTATTCCCGAGCTCGGATTCTGTCTGGGGACGAGGCTGCAGATGACCTGGCTGGAGCCTGGGGCGCCTTCCACGCTTACCCCGGGCAAGCGGCCCCGGACCACGCTCACCCCAACCCTTGTGCTTCGCCACGGCCACGCCATCACGGCCTTGGGCTCGCCGGGCGGCGACCAGCAGGATCAGTGGCAATTGACGTACCTGCTGCGAACGCTCGTAGGTGGTTACTCGCCCCAGCAGGCCATCGATGCACCGACCTTTCACACGACTTCGGTGCCCGGCTCGTTTTGGCCGCGCACCTGGGAGCCCGGGGGAGCAGTGGTGGAGGACCGACTGGGCGAGGACGTGATCGCCGCCCTTGAGCGCCGCGGCCATCGGGTAACACGTGCGGGAGGCTGGACGCTCGGGCGGCTGTCCGCCGTGGTGCGCGACCCCGCCACCGGGATCCTGCAGGCCGCCGCCAATCCCCGCGGCGCCCAGGGCTACGCGGCAGGGCGGTAGGCCCGCCTCGGGGTACCCGGCAAGGTGCCCCGCGTACCCGGCGTACTCGACAGAGTGCCAGGCGTACCTGGCGCGGATGGGGCCCCGCCGCCTTCGCCGCCTTCGCGGTGCCAGGCGTGCCCGGCGAAGCGCCCCGAGGAACCGGGCTGAGGTCGGAAAAGCCTTACCTGCGACGTTCCCCCCGGCCGCATCACTGCCACTCTGCCCACGAGTCCCGCGCAGTCGTTGCTGATGGTGTTTATGAGCGGAAGTGCTGGTTTCTTCGCGGTTTCCGGCGGGGGTCGATGTGGGGTGGCGGGGTGAACCAGGGAACCCCGGTTTCGACTTGGACGCTCCATTGTTCTTTGTGGATGAGGTGATGGTGGTGCGAGCACAGGAGGGTGCCGTTCTCGGTGCTGGTGCTTCCGCCGTCTGACCAGTAGGTGATGTGGTGGGCTTCGCACCAGGGGGCCGGGATGGTGCAGTTGGGGAAGGCACAGCCTTGGTCGTGGGCGGTGAGGGCTTTGCGGATGTGGGGCGGGAAGATCCGAGTGCTGCGGCCGACGTCTAAGATGCGCCCTTCGCTGCCGAGGAGCACCGGGATGATGTCGGCGTCGCACGCAATCTTCCGGACTGTGGCGGCGGTGACGGGGCCGGTGAACATGAATGACCCGGTGCCCGGGATGCCCGGGGTACCTGGTGTACCCGGGATGCCGTGGGTTCCGGAAATGCCGGGGGTTTCCTTGGATGCCGGGCCGGTCCCTTTGCCGTAGCTGCCGGTCGCTGAACCGCTGGCGGAGTCCGTGCCGTCCCAGGGTCCGGCGCCCTGGGGGCGGTAGCTGGGTCCTTGGGCGGTGGCGTGTTCGAGTCTGTCGAGGAGGTCGCGGTAGTCGATGGTGACCATGACCTGGGGGCGGAGTCCTCCGGCGGCGGGGAGCGTGCCGGTGGTCAGGGCTGCCTTGCAGGCGCCGACGAGGCCGTCGAGGAGTTTCTGGGGGCGGGTGCGCCGGTCCAGGTCCGCGTCCGCACCACCCTCGGTGTCCCCGTCCCCGTCCGCGTCCGCGCCGCCTCCGATGTCTCCATCCGCGGGCCGTGCCGGGACGTGGCCTGCCCCGCCACCGTCCCCGCCCGGGCCTCCTGAATCGTTCCCGCCCGCGTCCCCGGTGGCACCGTCCGTGTTGCCGGTGCTGTCGGATGGGGCGCCGGTGCTGCGGGGGTTGGTGGCGCTGTTCATGACGGTGAGGAGGTGTTCGTATTGGTCGGTAGTGGCGAAGATTTCCAGGTGGTGGAGGCCGTGGCGGATGGGGCGCAGGAAAGCGCCCTGGCGGTGGCTGAATTCTTTGTCGGTGGGCTCGGCGCCGTCCTGGTCGATGGCCTCACACCAGCGGCGGGCGATGCGGGCGAGGAAGTCGGTGTCGTTTTCTGCCGCGGTGCGGGTCAAAGCGTGTTCCATCCGGGCAGTGGTGTCAGCAGGGGCGTAGCGGCGCACGCTGTCCAGGGCGAGGGTGATGATGGTTGCGGCGCGTGAGCCGATGTCTCCGGCGGCGACTGTACGGGCCAGTTCGGCGTGCTCGGGCGGGACCTGGTGGCCGGTGATCCCGGTGCGGGGCAGCACCGTGGCGGCAAGGGCCAGGCGTCGGCGCGCTTCGGAGGCGCCGATCCGGAGCCGGGCGCGGAGGTACTCGGTGGTGGTCCGGTACCCGTCATCAGCCGGCGCCGGTACCGGTGACGGTGCGCAGGCAGCCGCAGGCGGAGCCCCCGTGATCCCGGGGCTGCCCTCCGCGGGCGCCTGGGCGATGGGGGAGTTGGTGTGCCAACCGGTGAGCCAGCCGGCCGGGGCGCTGGCGGCGACCGTGGCCGTCGACTGGCTCCTCGTCCGGTCCACGGCGGCTGCGGCCACCAGTTGCAGGTACTCGACTTTCCGGGAGAGTTCCTCGACATCGGCGGCGAAGTCCGACGCGTCGTGGAAGCTGAACAGCGCCGCCTGACCGGCCGCCGTCGGGCTTCCCGATTCCAGCAGACGCGCACATGCCGTCACGGCTGCGTGCACGGAATCGGGGACCACCACGCCGCCAGGAGCAACCCTTGCAGCCCCGATGTCGGCCTGCGCGGGAACACTGCGGAGGCTGCGCACACGAAGATCAGTCGCGATTGGAACTGACGGCGGCAGCGACCACCTTACGGCCCCTCCCGATGCCCGACCCCCAATTGCTTCCATGGGATAACTCTGCCAAAGGGGTCTGACATTTTAGGAGGACGGGTGGCTGGAGCCCGGTCCAAAGGGCCACGCGTTGCCTCATGAACGTTCCGGATTCTACCCGCTACGTCAGCATCCGCGGCCGCCCAAACTGGGTCCGCACGCCGGGGGAGAACAGCACCGACTCAGGTGCACTGGACAACGTGATGCCAGCCGCGGCCACGAGGTTGTCCTCAAAGACTGTGAGCCGCGCCCGGTACAACGGCCACGGCGCATGCGTGTTGGGAACGTAGAGGGTGCGGCCATGGAAGCGCGTGTGCAGGCCAAAGCGCGCGGTGAGGTGGACCGACAACGGATCGGCTGTGGCGACGTCGTCGAACGCGGGCTCGACGGCGAAATCACTGCGCGCGCCGTGCCGGAAGCGCCGCACGGAATAGCCGGTGGACGGACTGCCTTCGTGGGCGGCCCTGAAGCGGGAGCGCGACCACACATAGGGAATGCCGGCGGCGCGGGCAGCGAGCACCACGGCAAGCCGCGACGCATCCAGGCTCAGGAAGACAACTCCGCGCGTCCCGTCAGGCTCCCGCGAATACAGGCGGACGTTGATCTCGTTGAAGGTCCCGAAGTAGGGCACAGGCGGACCTGTGCCGAGCCCTGCGCCCTGCATGCGGAATCCGATCAGCCCCACCCAGGCGGAGCCGTCGAACTCGTCAGGGACCACACCAGGCGGCATAAATCGGGCCGCGGCTGCTTCAGGGATGCGCCAGTGCAAGAACACGGCATCCATCCAACGCTGGTCCATGATCACGGGCGCGGGCAGCTCCGGAGGTTCCGGCCACGGATCCGGACCGTTGACGCGGGCAGCCGGCGGGTCAGGGCTCACGGGACGCAACGCTCATAAAACCAGTTGTCCATGCGGTCATGGGCCGAGCCTAACCGAGGGCACCGACAGGGAAGAAGGCCTTGACGGCCCGGTCCGGTTCGTCGGGCTGAGCACCCCCTGATACGGCGGTCCATAACCCTTGGGCAACCGGGGCAGTTGACTGCACTTTGGCCATATCTAGACTGGGACAGGACCGCATAATTCTGGACACACTCCTGGGGAGGCACCATGACCACGCTCGCCGACCGGCCAAACACCGCATTGCTCGTCATCGACATGCAGAAGGGCGTCGTGGGGGAGGCGTACCGCCGGGACAACGTGGTCGCCAACATCGCAACCCTGGTGGACAAGGCTCGCTCCGCCGGTGTGGACGTGATCTGGATCCAGCACAACAGCGACGACCTGCCCAAGGGCACCGAGAACTGGCAGTATGTGCCAGAACTGGTGCGGCGTGAGTCCGAGCCGCTCGTACACAAGCAGTACCCCGACGCCTTCGAAGACACCGAACTGGAGTCCGCGCTCGCAGCTCACGGCATCGGCCGTGTCTTTGTCTCAGGCGCGCAGACTGACGAATGCATCCGCTCCACTCTGCACGGCGCGATCACCCGCGGATACGACGTGACCTTGGTGGGTGACGCGCACACCACAGAGGATCTCTCCGAGTTCGGGGCGCCTTCGCCTGAGAAGGTCATTGCGCACACGAACCTGTACTGGCAGTATCACAAGGCGCCCGGCCGGAGCGCGGGGACGGTCAATGCAGACGACGTCGACTTCTCCGCCATATCGCCCGCTGGAGCCGCGCCTCCCAGCCTGAACTGAGAGTCCGGGCCGCCAAACACCCGCTTGAACTTCTGCCGACGGAACACGAGCAGGAACTAGGGCTCCGCAGGCCTCCGCCGGGATGGCAGAAGCGGGTACGAGCGCTCAGGTCTCCGTGGCGGCCCGGGCCGGGGCCCCGCTCCCAGACTGGGCCCCGCTTCCAGCAGGGGCCCCGCTCCCCGTCTGGGCCCCGCTGCCTGCCTGGGCTCCCGTGCTGGCAGGTTGTTTCTGCCAGGGCCACCGGCCGGTGATTTCCAGCTCCAGCGAGAAGCTCAGGAAGGTCCGGATCAGCACGATGATTGCCAGCACGCCCACGCTCTCGAAGGTGGGAGTCACGGCCACGGTCCGGATGATGTCTGCCGCCACCAACAGTTCCAGTCCCAGCAGGATGGAGCGGCCCAGCAGCTGCCGGTAGGAGCGGTAGACGGTCAACGGTTCGGAGCCTTCGGGCAGGCGCCGCGGCTGGTAGCCGCGTAGCGCCATGGGAACGGACACCAAGGCGCCGATAACCATGATGGCGACGCCGGCAAAGTCCATGAAACTGCCGACCGTCTCAATAATGTGCTGAAAATCCATGGGTCCCCTTACGAGACTGTGTGTTTTACGAGGCCGCGCGTTTCAAGTGCCCGAGCGTTCGAAAGCGTTCCAAGAGGCCGAAGAAACCGTGCGTTCAAGATTAAGGGCCAATGTCGGCGCCGACTCAGGGGTGTCGCACACCCTCCCCAGCCAGAATGGCGCGGTATCCCTCACGGAACGTGGGATAGATGAATTCAAAACCGGTGCTCCGGAGAAGCGCATTGCTGCACCGCTTGTTTCCGCTGCGGGACGGCTCGCCGCCCGCGCCCCCCGAACTAGGGCCGCCCGCGGCCCCCGCACCAGAACCGCCGGCGGAACCCTCCGACGGCGGTTGGGGGAGTCCCAGCTCATCGGCCAGGAACCGCAGGACGTCGCCGAGTTCCGCGGGATCATTGTCCACGCCGAGGTAGACCGGGCCTGGTTCCGCGTCCATGGTGCACAGGTGCACGATCGCGGCCGCCGCGTCGTCCCGGTGGATGCGGTTGGTGTACCGGGACTCTGCCGGAATGAGGGCCGAGCCGCCGCGCACCTGATCGATGAGGCGCGTGCGGCCTGGACCGTAGATGCCGCCGAGCCTGAGCACCACCGGGGAGATGCCGGCACCCGCCAAGCGGGTGTGCAGCAGTTCCTCCGCTTCCCGGATGATGGGCCCGGAGAACCCGTCGGGCGACGGCGTCGTGCGTTCATCCACCCAGCCCCCGCGGGCGTCCCCATAAACGGCAGTGGAGGAGACGAACAGGACGCGGCGGAGCAGCGATGGCAGCGCAACGCCGTGGTGCTCTCGGGAACGGTCAATGGCGTCCAACACGTTCGCGAGGCCGTCAACGTACGCCGCGCGGTAGGCCTCTTCCGCGGGGGAATCGGCCGCGACGGCCACCACGACGGCGGTGGTGTCCGCCGGGATGGGCGGCAGCGGCGGGGTGGTCAAGTTCGCCGCCACGCCCTCGATGGCGGCCGGTAGCTTTTCCGGTGAGCGCCGCCAGCCCACCACACGCTGGCCGGCGGCAGCGAAACGCAGCCCGGCTTCGGTCCCAAGATCGCCGCAGCCGGCCAGGAGAACAGTCATACCGGCCAGTCTGCCAGCCTTCAGTCCTGGAGCGCGGGAACCGGGAAGAACAGTCGGGGGTCCTGAAGCAGCGCCGGGCAGTCAAACGCCGAGCGGTCCAGGATCTCGGTGACCTGGAAGTTCCGCGCGAAGCGGCCGTCAACAGTGATGGGACGTCCCTGAACGCGACCCACAGCGAAGCGGGCGCCATCCTCGAACGGGATGGCCACGGCCGAGTTGCCCGGGAGGGTGCGGAACGCTTCCTCCTGCGCCTGGCGTTTCCGGGTGGGCTTCTTCACGAGCTGCTTGGGCGGCAGCTTGCGCGGCTGCTTGGCCGGGCGGCGGGAACCCGTGTCCGCATAGACGAACTGGTATTCGTCGGCGTCATCGTTTGCCTGCTGGCGGCGACCCGCGTCAGGCAGGCTGACCGTGTCCAGTTGCTGCGGATCCTGATCGCCCACCGGGGCGCGGAGGATCCAGAGCCGGTCCCCCTGAGGGTCCTCCGGAAGGAACTCGTGCTTGGGCTCGGGCCAGACGTACTCCAGGTCGGCCGGGGTTCCCGGGAACAGCTCAGTGTAGAAGCGCGGCTCCTTCTGCAGCAGCCGAGACTGGTGGCTCAGGTGGAACTCGGGGTTGCCCAGCCACGGCGGCATGGGAATCTTGTCAGCGTAGGCCGCGTGCGTGGCCTGCGGTGCGAATTCGGCGATCTTGGCGCGGGTGGTGTCCTCGCCGCCGCGGGCGGTCCATTCATCAACCATGGCCAGGCCGTAGAGCGTCAGTGCGGGGACGTAGCCCATCCACATGCGGATGGCCGGGTGCGACTGCCAGCCATACTCGGGGATCACCAGCGCACGCAGTGTTTGCAGCGCCTCGACACGCTGCTTGCCGAGCCGGACGCGGTCAAGGACCGCGGCGCTCTGCTGGAAATCTGAATAGGGAAGAAAGGTCTGCATCCTTCAAGTGTGGAGCCGTGATCGTTCCAGACCAAATGCCGGACGCGGCGGCGGAGCCGGGGCGGGAAAGCCCGGGCGCTGGGATGACGGCGTAGCCTACCGGACCGTATGATGAGACAGCAACGACAACACGCCAAACTTTCCACTAGGATCACCGCAAACAACCACGCTCCGGAAGACACCTCATGACAACCATCACAGCAGAGCCATTCGTCCCCAAGTACGGACAGATGCTGAGCCCGGATGCTAACGGCATCCTGGTTCTCGATGAATTCACCCTGGACCCCGCCGCCGCCCGCAAGGAGCAGCACGGATTTCGTGCAGCCCTGGGCGCAGTGGCCCTGACCGTCCGCCGCATTCTCGCCCTTCGCCTGTTCATCGCCGTGGTTGCCATTGCAAACCTGCCGCTGTTCCTGCTGTCCACCGGCTGGTGGATCTACGCCGTGTCACTCGCCCTGGTGATTGGTGTGCACACGGCCGTCTCATTGCTGAACCGGCACGAACCGCGCCTTCGGCAGCGGGACCTGCTGGCACTGCACGTCCACCGTGAGCGCAGTGAAAACTACCGCAAGGTGCGCGACGCCGTGAAGTTCGTGATCGACACCCCGACGCGCATGAACGAGCACCTGTACCTCGAGCTGCTTGCGGCAAAGCGGGTTGCCCTGCACCTGGCCATCGGCACCGTGGCACTGCTCGACACCAGCGACGACTCCGCCTGGAAAGTACGGATCGTACGGGAACTGCCGCAGGCCGCCTAAGCGAGGCTGTAGCCGCGTCCCGGTTAACTGAATCAGCAGCTCACTCAACAGCTGAATTAACAACGACGCCGGAGCGAACCCGCAAGGGAACGCTCCGGCGTCGTTGTGGTTGTCCAGGCGGTTGCCCTTTAGCCGGTGTGGACCCGGCTGCCTGTGCGGCAACTAGCGGACCGGCCGGACAGCCCTATGCAGGGAGCTGCAGGACCTGTCCCTCGAACACAAGGTCCGGATTCGAGATGCTGTCAGCATTGGCGTCGGCCAGGCTCTGCCAACCGCCGGCGACGTCCAGCTTCTCGGCGATGGTGCTCAGGGTGTCGCCCTTCGCAACCGTGTAGGTCTCACCGCTCAGGGGCACGTGTGCCGCATGGCGCGGCTGGGTGGACTGGACCTGGACCGGTGCCGCTGCAGGAGCTTGGGCGGCCTGAACCGGGACCTGGGTGGGTGCCTGGGTGACCGGAGCCGACGGAGCAGGCGCTCCTCCGCCACCGCTCAGGCCCAGCTGGGCGGCGCAGGCCGGCCACGCGCCCCAGCCCTGGCTGGCCTGGACCTTTTCGGCCACTGCGATCTGCTGCTCGCGCGGCGCGCTCGCGGGCGAGCCCGTGCCGCCGTACGCTGCCCACGTGCTGTTGGTGAACTGAAGGCCGCCGCTGAAGCCGTTGCCGGTGTTGGTGCTCCAGTTGCCGCCGCTCTCGCACTGGGCGAGTGAATCCCAGGTGCTGGCGCTCGTTGCGGTGGGTGCCGCAGTGGTGGGGGCGGCCGCGTTGGCGGCGGTGGCCGAGAGGGCCAGGCCCGCAGCGGAAACGGCGGCCAGAGTAACTCCGCGGCGCGCGGCAGTGCTGAGTGTTGATTTCTTCATGAGGGTGGATGCTCCTGAGGGCCACCTGCGCTCGGTCCGTCCCCGGACGTTATCGCGCCACTGCCCGCCCCTGACGAACTAGAGGTCGTGTGCGGTGTCCGCCGGCTGGGCAGTGGGTGGTGGTGGCGGCACCGGGCATTCGTCCCGCCGTGGCGGGTGTGTCTCCACGCTAGGACAGTCACTGCCCGTTATCAAATCGAGATACATACTCGGTGTACTGGGCGCGGGTGCTCAGTTTCCGAGGGCTGCTCTCAGGTACGGGGCGGTGCGGCTTTGTTGTGAACGCGCGACGACGGCGGGCGTCCCCGCTGCCACGATCTCGCCGCCGGCGTCCCCTCCGGCAGGTCCAAGATCGATCACCCAGTCCGCGGCGGCCACCACGTCCATCTCATGTTCCACCACAATGACCGTGTTGCCGGCGTCCACCAGGCCGTGCAGTTGGACCATGAGCAGCCGGACATCCGCGGGGTGCAGGCCCGTGGTGGGCTCGTCCAGGAGGTAGAGGGTGTGCCCGCGGCGGGCGCGCTGCAGTTCGGTGGCGAGCTTGATCCGTTGCGCCTCGCCGCCGGAGAGCTCGGTGGCGGGCTGGCCCAGGCGGAGGTAGCCAAGACCAACGTCGCGCAGGGTTTGCAGGCTCCGGGCCGCCGCCGGAACGTCGGCCAGGAATTCCGCGGCGGCGTCCACCGTCAAACCCAGGACCTCTGCGATGTTCTTGCCGCGGTAGCTGACGGCAAGGGTCTCGGGGTTGTAACGGGTGCCACCGCATTCCGGGCACGGTCCGTAGCTGCCGGGCAGGAAAAGGAGTTCCACCGCCACGAAGCCCTCGCCCTGGCAGGTCTCGCAGCGGCCGCCGGCAACGTTGAAGGAGAAACGGCCGGCGCCGAAACGCCGTCTCCGGGCCTCTTCCGTGGCGGCGAATTCCTTGCGGACGGCGTCGAAGAGGCCGGTGTACGTGGCGAGGTTGGAACGCGGGGTGCGGCCAATCGGTTTTTGGTCCACCCGAACCAGGCGGTCGATCTTCTCGACGATCCCGGAGGCGTGGTCCACGCTCACTGGTTCGGCCAGCTGGTCAGCATCGAGCGCGTCTGCGCCGTCCGGGTCGCGGCCACTGGCCCCTGTGCTGGCCTCGTTGGCGTCCTGCGTGGCCTCCGGCTTCAAATGCCGGCCCACCACCTCCGCCAGCACCTGGCTGACCAGGGTGGACTTACCCGAACCGGACACTCCGGTGACCGCGGTGAGGATGCCCAGCGGAAAGTCGGCGTCGAGCTGACGCAGGTTATGCCGGCTGATGCCCTTGAGCTCCAGCCAGCCCTCCGGCTCCCGGCGTAAAGCCGCCCGGGTACCTCCGGCAGAGCCGCCGTCGCCCGTGAGCGAGCCGCCGTCAGCAGAGCCGTGGCCAGAGCTGGTGTCCCCGGCCGTGAGCGAGCCGCCGGCGAACAGGAAGGGCCGCGTGACCGAAGCCTCCACCTCCGCCAGCCCCGCCACGGGTCCGCTGTAGAGTATCTCGCCGCCGCCCTCACCGGCGCGCGGTCCCACGTCCACCAGCCAGTCGGCCCGGCGAACCACGTCCATGTTGTGCTCCACCACAAACACCGAATTTCCGGATGACTTGAGGGCTTCCAGCACGGCCTGCAGCGGTTCGGCGTCGGCCGGGTGCAGCCCGGCGGAGGGCTCGTCCAGCACATAGACCACACCGAACAGCCCGGAACGGAGCTGGGTGGCGATGCGCAGTCGCTGCATTTCGCCGGGGGAGAGCGTGGGAGTGGCGCGGCCCAGCGCGAGATAGCCCAGGCCCAGTTCCAGGAGAACTGTGATGCGCAGCAGCAGGTCCCGGGTGATGGTGACGGCTATTTCGTTGGTCTCGCCGGAGGAGGATGACCGCGAAGCCGTCCCGGCATCCGTGAGCTTGGTGGTGGGCCGGATGATGTCCGCCAACCCGCTCATGGGCACGGCATTGAACTCGGCGATGGTGCGTCCGGCGAAGGTCACGGCCAACGCCTCGGGCGTCAGCCCGCTTCCGCTGCAGCGCTCACACGGGCCTGTTTCCATGAACCGGAGGACCCGCTGGCGCATGGTGTCGCTTTTGGAATCGGCCAGGGTGTGCAGCACGTAGCTCTTCGCGCTCCAGAAGCGGCCCTTGTAGGGCTTGGCCACGCGGTCCCGCTGCGGGGTTACTTCCACCACGGGCTGCTCTTCGGTGAACAGGATCCAGTCGCGGTGTTTCTTGGGGAGCTTCCGCCAGGGGGTGTGGACGTCGTAGCCGAGGTGGCTGAGGATGTCCCGGAGGTTCTTTCCTTGCCACGCGCCCGGCCACGCGGCGATGGCGCCCTCGGCGATGCTCAGGCTGGTGTCCGGCACCAGGGACGTTTCGCTGACCGTGTGTGCCACGCCCAGTCCGTGGCATACCGGGCAGGCGCCGGCGGCGGTGTTGGGCGAGAACGCGTCCGAATCCAGTTGCGCCACGCCGGGTGGGTAGGTGCCGGCGCGGGAGAACAGCATCCGGAGCGAATTCGAAAGTGTGGTGACCGTTCCCACCGTGGACCGGCTGCTGGGTGTTCCGCGCCGCTGTTGAAGCGCGACGGCGGGAGGCAGCCCGGTGATTTGTTCCACCTTGGGGTTGTGGCCCTGTTGGATCAGGCGGCGCGCGTACGGCGCCACCGATTCGAAATAGCGGCGCTGGGCCTCGGCGTAGATGGTGCCGAAGGCCAGCGACGACTTGCCCGAGCCTGACACCCCGGTGAAGGCCACGATGGCGTCGCGGGGAACGTCAACGTCCACGTTTCTGAGGTTGTTCTCACGCGCTCCCCGGACCCGCACAAAGCCGTCGGTGGCGAAGTCGGCGGACAGCTGGAGCAAATCATCAGCACGCTGTTCAATAGACATTGGTCTGACTCTAGCGGCGATGGCATATCCGGGCACTATTCTTACCGGATGGAAACTAACCACGCCGGCACCGAACTCATCGAGCCCAAACCCGTCGATGAGGCCGCGGAGGCGCTGCCGGAAACCCCTGACAGTCACGGGGAAGAAGTGCCCGAGGAACAACCCGACGCGGAGGCCGGGGAAAAGCCCAGCAAGCTCTTACCGGTGGCCGAGCTGCACTTGCACATCGAGGGGACCCTGGAGCCGGAGCTGATCTTTGCCCTTGCCGAACGCAACGGGATCCAGCTGCCGTACGCCGGGCTGGACGAGCTGCGCGCCCGGTACGAATTCTCTGACCTGCAGTCGTTCCTGGACCTCTACTACGCCAACATGGCGGTGCTGCAGACGGAGCAGGACTTCGCGGACATGACCCGCGCCTATCTGGCCCGTGCGACGCTCGCCGGAGTGCGCCACGCGGAGATCATGATGGATCCCCAGGCCCATCTGTCCCGCGGGGTGGCGCTGGAAACATGCGTAAACGGCGTGGCATCGGTGCTGGCCACCTCCGAGGAGGAGTTCGGGGTGACCAGCCTGCTGATCGCGGCGTTCCTGCGGGACCTCCCGGAGGACTCGGCGCTGGAGGTGCTGGAGAAGCTGCTGGCGATGGATGCGCCCATCGCCGGGATCGGCCTGGACTCGGCCGAGGTGGGCAACCCGCCAGCCAAGTTCCAGCGGCTGTTCGCGCGGGCCGCGGAGGCGGGGCTGCACCGGATCGCGCACGCCGGCGAGGAGGGCCCGCCGTCGTACATTGTCGATTCCCTGGAACTGCTCGGCGTAGAGCGAATTGATCATGGCATCCGCTGCATGGAAGACCCGGAACTGGTGGAGCGCCTCGTGGCGGACCGCGTGCCGCTGACGGTGTGCCCGCTGTCCAACGTGCGGCTGCGCGCCGTGGACACATTGGCGGACCACCCCCTGCCGGCCATGCTCGCCGCGGGGCTGAACGTCAGCGTGAATTCGGATGATCCGGCCTACTTCGGCGGGTATGTGGACGACAACTTCGGGCAGCTGGAAGCGGTGCTGGGGTTCTCGGAATTCGATCGTGTCCGCCTGGCGTCGAACTCCATCCGGTCCTCGTTCGCCGGAGAGGAACGGAAGGCCGAACTGCTCGCCGAACTTGGCTACTCCTGAGTACCGGGAAACGGAGCCACGCTGCGCGAGGGCCGGAGCTGCCTGCCCGGGCCGCGGGCAGGCAGCGCGCGGCGTCCTTGCAGAGGCTTCCCGGACCTGCTAATCCTGAACCTAAGCCAACTTAGTTAACAAGTGCGGCCCCGAACCGCGCCCCGGTACTCAACACCCCGTTCTCAACAAGGAGAGTGCAGCATGCCCCGCAAGACCCCTCGTGTGGAAGAAGCTGACGAAAAGAACATTGAGGTGGGCAAGCCTAAGGACTGGGCCGCGGGTTTTCCCGGCGTCTACCACTCCATGAAGCCTGCCATTGAGAAGATGGGCGTTGACCGGACCCGCAAGACGCTGCTGGCGTTGAACCAGAAGGACGGCTTCGACTGCATGAGCTGCGCGTGGCCTGACCCCGGGCACCGCAAGGCGTTTGAGTTTTGCGAGAACGGCGCCAAGGCCGTCACGTGGGAAGCAACCCCGGTACTGGTCCCCTCGGAATTCTGGGCCGAGCACACGGTCACCGAACTGCGGGGGATGTCCGAGTACTGGCTCGGGATGCAGGGCCGGCTGACGGAACCCGTGTACAAGCCAGCCGGGGAGGACCACTACCGTCCGGTCAGCTGGGACGAGGCCTTTTCCATCCTGGGCGGCAAGCTGAAAAGCCTGGCAAGCCCGGACGAGGGCGCGTTCTACACCAGCGGCCGCACGTCCAACGAGGCGGCCTTCCTGTACCAGTTGTTCGTACGGGCTTATGGAACCAACAACCTGCCGGACTGCTCCAACATGTGCCATGAGTCCTCTGGCTGGGGCATGGGCCAGACCATCGGCATCGGCAAGGCCACCATCTCCTACGACGACTTCGCGCAGGCGGACCTGATTATCATCATGGGGCAGAACCCGGGCACCAACCACCCGCGCATGCTCACCGCCCTCGAGGAAGCCAAGGAAGCCGGCGCCGAGATCGTTGCCGTGAACCCGCTGCCCGAGGCCGGACTGCGGCGGTACAAGAACCCGCAGAAGGTCAAGGGCATAGTGGGGCACGGGACGCAGATTGCGGACCAGTTCCTGCAGATCCGTCTCGGCGGGGACATGGCGCTGTTGCAGGCGGTCTCCAAGCGGGTTCTCGACGCCGAAGCCAGGAACCCCGGCACCGTGCTGGACCACCAGTTCCTCCAGGAGCACTGCCAGGGGCTGGAGGAACTCAAGGAGCACCTCGCGGAACTGGACGAGGGCGAAGTGCTTGAGGCCACGGGGCTGCGCCGCGAGGAAATCGACGAACTCGCCGACCGCTACCTGAAGGCCGAGAAGGTCATCATCACCTGGGCCATGGGCATCACGCAGCACAAGAAGGGCGTGGCCACCATCAAGGAGATCATCAACCTCCTGCTGTTGCGTGGAAACATGGGCAAGCCGGGCGCCGGGGCTTCCCCCATCCGCGGCCACAGCAATGTGCAGGGTGACCGCACCATGGGCATCTGGGAGCAGATGCCGCCAGCCTTCCTTGATGCCCTGGGCAAGGAGTTCAACTTCGCTCCACCCCGGGAGCACGGCGCCGACGCCGTGGAAACCATCCGCAGGATGCGCGACGGCGACATCAAGGTCTTCGTGGGCCTCGGCGGCAACCTGGTGGGGGCCATCTCCGACTCCCAGGCAGCCGAAGCCGCCATGGAGAACACTGAGATGACAGTCCAGATCTCCACCAAGCTGAACCGCTCCCACACGGTGACGGGCCAGGAAGCCCTGATCCTGCCCACCATGGGACGCACCGAGATCGACATGCAGGCCTCCGGCCCGCAGTTCGTCTCGGTGGAGGACACCGTCTGCGCCGTCCACGCCTCGCATGGCACGGTGAGGCCCGTCGCACCGAACCTGCTCTCGGAGGTGGCCATCATCTCGAGGCTGGCCCGCGCCACCCTCGATGGAAAAGCAACCGACGCCGACTGGGCCGGGTTCGAGCGCAACTACGACCTCATCCGGGACCACATTTCCCATGTGGTGGCCGGCTGCGAGGACTACAACAGGAAGATCCGCCAGAAGGGCGGCTTTGTGCTGCCCAACGGGCCCCGGGATTCGCGCACGTTCCCCACACCCACGGGCAAGGCCATCCTGACCGTCAACCACCTCGAGCACGTGGAGCGCCCGGCGGGCACACTGATCCTGCAGTCCATGCGGTCGCACGACCAGTTCAACACCACCATCTACGGCCACAACGACCGCTACCGCGGCATCAAGAAAGGCCGCGACGTGGTCTTTGTGAGCCCGGAGGACATCGCCGAACTGGGCCTCTCCGATGGTCAGCACGTGGATATCCACGGCGTCTACGAGGACAACGTGGAACGTGTGCTCCGGAAATTCCGTGTGGTCTCGTACCCCACGGCCCGCGGTTGCGCTGCGGCCTATTACCCGGAAGCGAACGTGCTGGTTCCGTTGGAGAGTGTGGCCGAGGGCAGCAACACTCCGGTGTCCAAGGCCGTCATTGTGCGGCTGGAGCCCAGCGCCGCGTAGCCAACGCGCATCCCGGGCCTTCTAAGGACCCGGGATGCCCGCGCATTCGCTACTGGGCTACTGGGCGGTTCCGCCCCAGCCTTCGCTGTCTGGCCCGCCGTCGGCACCGTGCTCGCAGAGCTTCAGCGCCACGTCCGTGGCGGACTCGATGGCCTCGCTGGGGCTGGCCTTCCCCTTGGCGGCGGACAATCCTGCCGCGTAGCCCACCACCACCGCGCTGATGGGGCCCGCATCGCCGCTGACGGCCTCGGAGGATTCCTTGGCCAGCCGACGAATCAGCGCGTGATCAAGCTCCAGGTCCAGGATTTGCAGCGCATGTGCCAGCCGCCGGCTCCATTGGGCCAAAGCCAGATCTTCCTCATTGCGTTCGGTCACGGCAGCTCCTTCATTGCGGGTGGGGATCGTTCAGTTTTGGGCAGGAGGTCTCAGACGTCGATCGAATCCATGTGCGGGTACCGTGCGCCAGCGGCAACCCCTGCCGGGGCCAGCTCATCGAGCCGGCGGAGGTCCTCGTCAGAGAGTTCGACGTCGAGCGCGCCAAGGTTTTCCCGAAGGCGTTCGCGCTTCTTAGTGCCGGGGATGGGGACGATGTGCTCGCCCTGCGCCAGCAGCCACGCCAGCGCCAGCTGTGCCGGGGTGCACTTCTTTTGGTCTGCCAGCTCCTTCACGCGGTCCACCAGCTCCAGGTTCCGGGTGAAGTTCTCCCCCTGGAACCGGGGCGAGTGGCGCCGGAAGTCGTCCGGCCCGAAGTCCTCGGGGGTGCGCAGCTGGCCGGTCAGGAAACCCCGGCCCAGCGGGCTGTAGGGCACGAAGCCGATGCCCAGCTCCGCCAGCAGTGGGAAGACCTTCGTCTCCGGTTCCCGTTCCCAGAGGGAGTACTCCGTTTGGAGCGCTGTGATCGGGTGGACAGCGTGGGCACGGCGGATGGTGTCCGGGCTGGCCTCGGAGAGGCCCAGATGGCGGACCTTGCCGGCCTGGACCAGTTCGGCCATGGCACCTACGGTGTCCTCGATGGGCACTGTCTTGTCCACGCGGTGCTGGTAGTAGAGGTCGATGTGGTCCACCCCCAGGCGCTGCAGGCTCGCGTCGCAGGCCGAGCGGACGTATTCAGGCCGGCCGTTGATGCCAACCCAGGAGCCGTCCTCCCGGCGCTCATTGCCAAACTTGGTGGCAAGGACAACTTCGGACCGGCGCCCGGCTATGGCCCGGCCCACCAATTTCTCGTTGGTGAACGGCCCGTACATGTCCGCCGTGTCCAGGAGTGTGCCACCGGCGTCAAGGAACGCATGGATGGTGGCCGCGGACTCCTGTTCGTCGCCCGTGCCGTAGAACTCGCTCATGCCCATGCAGCCGAGGCCAAGGGCAGAGACGGTCAAAGTGCCAAGTGTGCGGGTTTCCATGGTGATCTCCTCATCGAGGGAATGTCGGACTGGAGTGGCTTCATGGGAAGGTTGCTTAGTTAAAGGCAGGACGCCACTATAAGCAGGTCCGTTCCGGGGCCACAACGCCTGGCGCCCCAGCGGGTTCCCTTGCGTAGGGGCAACGGTTTGTCAACGGGCCTAAAGGCCGTGATAATTCTGAAAATATGCTGACACCCTAGAATCACTTGAGCCGCGTGCGGCGTCACAGTGGGTCATGACACGCACTGTTAACGCTTCTGGTCGCATCAATTAACGGATCACTGGCAAAATACTCAGTGATCACATGCTCGAAAGGACAAACATGCCCACGGCTATTGCAGACAACACCACGATTCGACTCAAGTCGGTGCTCGACATCCTTGCAGAAAGCGTCCTGTCAGGAGAGACCCTCGGCGCAGGCGCTGTCCTGGCCCAGGCCACGGTCCGCGTCCCGCTGAACGAGAAGGAAAGTGAACTGCTCAGCGGAGGCATCCCCCGTGGACACAAGGCGCTGACCACGGCCACGAGCAAGCTCGTGAAGGCCGGGTGGCTCGTCAAGGGTCGCAGCGGCTGGACCATCACCGAAGACGGCCTGCGCGCCACCGTGGCGTTCCCGGACGTTGACAGTTTCGCCACCGCGCTTGCTGAGGGCACCCCCGTGCCGGACGACGTGCCGGTGCCCACCGCGTTGCCTGCGAAGGCTGCGCCCAAGGCCGTCGCGAAGAAGAAGGCGCCGTCCAAGGCGGCCAAGGTGGTTGAAAAGGCCGCCGAACTGATTGAGGACGCCGTGGCCCCCGTGGCCAAGGCCGTACGCACCCGCAAAGCTGCCGCAAAGGCACCCGCGGCGGAGGCTGAAACCGCTCCCGCCGCCGCCCCGGCGTCGAGCGTGGAAACGATCGAGCAGCCGGAGGCTGTGGCAGTGGCCGGCGACTTCAATGTCCTGCTCGGGGCGCCCGCGAACTGGGCGCCGCAGTACGACGAATCCCAGATGCAGCTCGACGCAGTAGACCAGTTGTGGAAGCTCACGGCCGATCTCCCGGCCGGGCACTACAACTTCAAGATCGCGCTCAACCGGTCGTGGGACGAGAACTACGGCGCCTTCGGCGCTTTTGACGGTGCCAACCATGAACTCCACCACCGTGGTGGCCGCATCACGTTCAACTACGATCACCGGACACGGGACATCACCCTGATCTGAGTCCGACCAGGCAGTTGACTCCAGGCAGTTGACCCTGAGAGGCCCCTACGGGCCAGTCAGGGTCACCTGCCTGGAGTCGTTAAGGCCCGGTTCTTGCGGCCGCTGAAACCAGGCCGCTAGAACCGCGTCGGATCAGGGTTTGGCGGCGGAGGCGGCGGCGGGACCGGCCCGGGATCCGGGAGCGGCAAGGGCCCAGGTCCCGGTCCTGGCCCCGGATGAGGCTCGGGGCGCGGCGGGCGCGGCTGCGTGGGATCGGGCGGGTTGGGCGGAAACGGATTGTCCGGGTCCGGTGGTCCCGAGGGGCCCGGTTCCGGCGGGAAAGGCTCGGGTTCGGGCAACGGTGGAATAGTCACGGTGTGCTCCCTTGCTTGGCTGGTGACCTGATGCTTGGCTTGAAGTGATGCTTAGCTGTGGCCCTGTCTGCGGAAGACCTTCAACTCCCAGGGCCGAAGATGAAGTGAGGCATCATCTGGATAGTTGCCCAAAACCTGTTCCGCACTGACCCAGGTGTCGTCCCCGATGTCCACTGTGTGCTCGGCGGCGGAGAAATTGCCGAGCACCAGCAGTTCAACACCGGCGGAAGCCTGGCTCCCGGGCAGTGAGCGGCGGAACGCGTAAACGTGCTCGTCCTCGGGAAGCAGCATGCTGAAATCACCCTCGGCCACCACGGGTTCCGTGTGCCGGAAGGCGATGACTTTCCGGTAGAAGCTGAACACCGAGTCCGGGTTGTCCACCTGGGCGGCGGCGTTGATGTGGCTGGTGTTGGGGTTGACCGCGATCCACGGGGAGCCGGTGGTGAAGCCTCCGTGGCGGCTGGCGTCCCACTGCACCGGGGTGCGGGCGTTGTCCCGGTTCAGGGGTGCCAGCGCGGCGAGGACCTCGGCGTCGGTGTGGCCCAGGTGGGTGGTGGCTTCGCGGTGGTGGTTGAGGACCTCGATGTCGCGGTAGTCGCTGATGGCCCCGAAGCTCATGTTGGTCATGCCCAGTTCCTCGCCCTGGTAGACATACGGCGTGCCCCGGTGCAGGTGCAGGATCCCGGCGAGCATCTTGGCGGAGAGCTCACGGTACTGCGGGCTGTCATCGCCGAAGCGGGACACGGCCCTGGCCTGGTCGTGGTTGCCCCAGTAGAGGCTGTTCCAGCCGGTCTCGGCCAGGCCCTCCTGCCAGCGGCCCAGGGACTCCTTCAGGTCGGTGAGCCGCAGCTTCTTGGGCCGCCACTTGTTGCCTTCCTCCTGGTCCAGGGCCACGTGCTCGAACTGGAACACCATGTCCACCTCCCGCCTGGCGGGGTCGGTGAACAGGACGGCGTCCTCCACGGTGACACCGGGCATCTCGCCCACGGTCAGGAGCGGCTTGTCCCGGCCGGCGAAGACCTCAAGGTGCATTTCGTGCAAGAACTCGTGGATCCTGGGCCCGGACATGAAATAGGGGCTGCCGTCGCCAAAGAGCATGCCATCCGCCTTCGGACCGTCCGGCAGGGCGGTGTTCTTGGAGATGAAGTTGATGACGTCCATCCGGAAGCCGTCCACGCCCCGGTCCAGCCACCAGTTCATCATCTCGTACACGGCCGCCCGGACCTGGGGGTTTTCCCAGTTCAGGTCCGGCTGCTTCCTGGAGAACAGGTGGAGGTAGTACTCGCCGGTGACCTGGTCGTACTCCCAGGCCGGCCCGGAGAATGCCGAACCCCAGTTGTTCGGCTCGGCCCCGGTGGAGGCGGTGCCGGCGCCGGGCTCCTTGTCCTCCCTCGGCGGGCGCCACCAGTACCAGTCCCGCTTCGGGTTGTCCTTGGAGGACCTGGACTCGATGAACCAGGGGTGTTCGTCGGAGGTGTGGTTCACCACCAGGTCCATCACCAGCTTCATGCCCCGGGCGTGCAGCCCGTCGGTGAGCTTCTTCAGGTCCGCCAGGGAGCCGAAGATCGGGTCGACATCGCGGTAGTTGCTGATGTCGTAGCCGTTATCGTCCTGGGGTGAGGTGTAGATCGGGGAAAGCCAGAGGACGTCGACCCCCAGCTTCTGCAGGTAGTCCAGCTTGCTGATGATGCCGGGGAGGTCGCCGATGCCGTCGCCGTCCGAATCGGCGAAACTGCGCGGATAGATTTGGTAGACCACCGCTTTCCGGAACCAGCCGGGATCCGTGGTCACCTCGTCATCGGCGTCCGCTGCCTCGCTGATAGGACGTTCCGTTGTGGGATCCACGTGGGTGGTCATGGCCTGGTCTCCTCAGTTTGCTTGCGCTGCTCTGATGGTGGGACTCGGTGGGGCGGCGGCGGTGCGGCGGTGCCGCGGTGGCTCTGGGTGCCGGGGTTTCGGTTTGATGGGGTTCGGTTTGATGGGGCTCGGTTTGATTATTGAACAGATCGGGCGGGCTGGAAAGGCCTTCTCGAACGTCCGACGACGGTGCGGTAGTTCCCGGGGCGGCGAGCCTTAACGCGGGCTGATGCCGTGGGGAGCGGGGCTAGTTCCGTGAGGAGAGGGTCTTGTCGCGGTCCTCGAACACGTCCTCGCCGGGGCCGGTGAAGGCACGGGAGCGTTCCACCGCTTCCACCGAGCCGGTGAACAGTTGGGACTCGTGCGGGTCCGTGTGCGGCCGGGAGACGCCGGCGGTCTTTGGTGCCTGCTTGGCCGGCGGGATTGCTCCCACGGATTCCCAGCGCGTGTGGGGGAGTGACTCGGGATGGCCCTGCCGCAGGAACGTGACCATGGCTTCGCGGACAAGGCAGCGGAGATCGAACAGCGCGGCGCTGTCCGCGGCGCTGACCAGGATGCGCACCCGGACGAAGCCGCCGGTGGCGTCGGTGATCTGCAGGATCCCCACCCGTTCGTCCCAGAGGTCCGTTCCGGCCAGCACGGTCTTCAGCTCGGCGCGCATGTCCTCCACCGGGGCGCGCCAGTCGAGATCGAACTCCACGGTGCCCATCACCTCGGACTGCCGGCGCGTCCAGTTTTCGAACGGCGTGGTGGTGAAGTAGGTGGAGGGCAGGATGAGGCGGCGGTCATCCCAGATGTGCACCACCACGTACGTCAGGGTGATTTCCTCGATCCGGCCCCACTCCTTTTGGACCACCACCACGTCATCCACGCGGATGGCGTCGGTGAAGGCGATCTGCATGCCGGCGAACACGTTCACCAGGGAGGTTTGCGCGGCAAGGCCGGCCACGATGGAGATCACCCCGGCCGAGGCGAGCAACCCCGCGCCCAGTGCCTGGATGGCGGGGAAGGTGAGCATCACGCTGCCCAGGGCCAGCACCACGATGAGGGCCACGCCGATCCTGCGGGCCAGGATCATCTGGGTTCGGAGGCGGCGGGCGCGCCGGTTGTCCGCAACGTCCACGCTGTAGCGCGAAAGCACCATGGACTCCACAATCAGCAGCATGGCCACCGCAAGCCAGGCAATGGATGCCATCAGGGCGATCAGCAGGAGGTGGTCCACCCGGCCGCGCCACCCGCCCTCGTGCACGGTCAGCGCCAAAGCGGTCCGGACGCCGATCAGGCAAAGGGCGAACCGCAGGGGGAGCCGGGCCACCCGGGAGGTCGCCTGCAGCTCCGGACGGCGGCGGTTGAGCCGGAGGACGATCTTGCGGATCAGCCACGAAAGGACCAGGCCGGCGGCCACGGCGCAGGCCATGGCCAGGAAGGGCATTGCTGGGTTTAGGAGCTCTTGCATTGCTTAAGCTTTACCCCGGTTCGGCCGGGCGCCGAAATCCCTGAGGGGGTTAAGTGAGCTGCAACATTTAGGCATCGATTGGATTTATGGCTTGGGAAGGGGTTGCCCCGGGTTCACAATTGAGGAACTATTCGCGGTCTCATGAAGTTCAGGAGAAATAGATGCGTTCGTCCGTCGTGGCGGTTTCCGGAACGATTTCAGGAATACTGTGCCTTGCCTTCATGCTGGCAGCCTGTGGGCCGTCCGCCCCCGCACCACAGACCTCCGGGCCATCCAGCAGCGCGGCCACGACCCCCAGCGCAACTGCCAGCGGCACCGGCTCGCCTTCAGCGTCCACCAGCGCTTCCGAGTCCGCCAGCGCCTCGGCCACGAGCACGACTTCGGCGGGTTGGAAGAGTTACACGACGAAGGATGGCAAGCTGGCCTTCGACCTGCCCGACGTGTGGACCATCAAGGACCCGGCCGGTGATGTGCCGTCCAGCGGCGGCGTTTTCCTGCAGATCCGGAGCCCCGGGGGTAAGTTGTTGGCCACCCTGCGCACCAATGTGGTCACTGCGGGCCAATGCGCCCAGAAGTACCCCTATTCGATTCTGGACTCTGAACCCCTGCCGGCACTGGCGCAGGCGGGCGTCACCCCGCGGTTCACCTTCGAATCGCGGATGAATGCCGAGGCCACGGATCCCAAGCTGACGAGCATTTTCGAGTACGGAATCACCTCGACGCCGGATCCCACCGGACCGACAGCTTGCCCGATTGTCCATACCTTCAACTGGCCGCCCAACCAGGCATCGTTCTCGGGCAGCTATGACCCCTTCGACACAACACCGGGAAATGAGCCCAACGTGGACACGCCGGAGATCTACAAGGGGACCACGGAGTACAAGAACATCCGGAAGATGATCACCTCGCTGCACCCGGTGGGGTAGCGGCGCAGCGGCAGGGCCGGGTTGAAGCCGCGCCGGTGAGCGGGATTCGGCAACGGTTCGGCCGCAAACCTCCTTGCATCGATTCCGGTCCTTGCCGGGCGGCGCGAGAATTAAGTCATCATCCGTCCTGCAGGGAGGCAGGCATGCGCCCAGCGCTAAAGGCCCGGCCAACGGTGGCCGGGGTGGCGACGGCCCGGGCAGGGCCCCGGTCAGCGTCGTCCAGGTCAGCGTCTTCCGGGGCCGCGGTCATCGCCGCGGCCGGGCTCTCCCTTCTGCTGGTCGCTTGCGGACCGCCGGCGCCGCCAGGCGCGGGATCACCCACCGGGTCGCCGAGCGGCTCAGTGCAGTCCTCCGCGGCGTCGACACCCGGCGCGGCAGCCCCGCCATCCCCGGGCGGGTCGGCAACCGCCGAACCCACTGCCACAGGCGCATCCTCCGCGGTCCCCACCAGCACCTCAACCGGCGCCCCCGGCGGCCATCCAAGCTTCCCGGCGTCGGCGGTGCCGTCCGGCTGGAAGACGTTCACGACGTCGGACGGCACCCTGACGTTCGACTACCCCGGCGACTGGAGCATCAAGGGGACGCCCGGGAAGCCGGCGCCCGGCGGAACGTCCGTGGAGGTGGCGAACGCAGCGGGCAAGCCCATGGCCACGCTGCAGACGAACGTGATCACCGGATCCGAGTGCCTGGAGAAAGTCCCGTTCTCCGTGCTCGACTCGGAGCAGATGCCGGCGCTGGCCCAGAAGGGTGTGCCCAACGAGGGGGCTCCGAGGTACGTCTTTGAGACCCGGGGCGACGCGTCCGCGGCAGCCCCCACGCGGTCCACGCTGGCGGCCTACGGCATCACCATGATGCCGGAAGAGGCCGGTACCCTGGCGTGTCCCTTGTTCCTGTTCTTCAACTGGCCACCCAGCGGTGCCACGTTCGCCAGCGGCTACAACCCGGCGAACAACACCACGCCCGGCAGTCCATCGCTGCCGTACCTGCAGAAGGCCAAGCTGTACGTGGAGACCGGGGAGTACCGGAACATCCGGCGGATGATCACATCGCTGCGCCCGGCGAAGTAGCTCCTCCGCGCTTGGGCCGGGAGCTGAACGAAGGTCCCTGTCGGGCTTCCGCGGTCCGGCGCTAGATTGGGTGCATGGCTGAATCTGCAGATCGGGACACCGGGGCAAACGTCCGGCTGAAGGCACGCGTGGAGGGTATGGTCCAGGCCGTCGGGTTCCGGTACTGGACTGTGCGCAAGGCTGAGGAACTTTCGCTCACCGGCACGGTGCGCAACGACGACGACGGTACGGTCGCCGTCGTCGCCGAGGGCCCGCAGGCCCTGGTGCTGGAGTTCAGGCGCTGGCTCAGGTCCCCGGAGGCGCCGGGCCGCGTGGACCATGTGGACGAGTCCGTGTCGGCGGCCACCGGGGAGTTCAGCAGCTTCGACGTGGTGTACTGAGCCCTGTATTGAGGCGACGTCCTGTGTTGAGGCGACGCAGCGTGTCTCAGTCCACTCGTTTGAGCAGCTGCTGCTCCTCCACGGCCTGCCGGGACAGGGTCTTGTAGCCTTCCTGCTCGAACAGGACCGTGATCACGCTGTCCTCATGCCGCATCACCAGCCCACGCCCCCACTCGGGGTGCAGCACCGTGGAATTCAGCGGGAACGCCTCGGCCGCCCCGTGGCCTACCGCGTCGTCGTCGTAGTCTTCCTCGTACGCCGAACCGGCGGCGCAGGTGTCGCAGTTGCCGCACGGTTCCGGGAGGTTTTCGCCGAAGTAGCCCAGCAGGAACTGGCGGCGGCAGCCGTCCGTCTCGGCGAAGCCGCGGATCATGTTGATGCGCGAGTTGTCCATGCGCTGTCGGGCCGTGGCGAGTTCGACGGCGCGGTCCAGCACCTGCGCAGGATCCGCCTTGCCGCTCAGCCGGACTCCGCGTTTGCCCACCTTGACGGCGCGGGTTTCCACCAGCTGGTTCAGCAGCCCGGTGAGGCGCCGCGGCGGGAATCCGGTGCGCTCGGCGAGGTCCTCGCGCGGAACAGGGGCGCCGGCGTCGTGCAGTACCTTCAACACCGCCAGCAGCGAGGTTTCGTCCGGCTTGTGCGTGCCGAAGAACCGGCGTAGCCCGAGGTCCTCGGACCGGTAGTGGAGAGTGGCGGTAGCGGGCTGGCCGTCGCGTCCGGCCCGGCCGATCTCCTGGTAGTAGCTGTCCAGGGACTCGGGAATGTCGGCATGGATCACGAAGCGGACGTTGGGCTTGTCGATCCCCATGCCGAAGGCGGTGGTGGCCACCACCACCTCCAGTTCTTCATCCATGAACTGCTGGTGGATCTGCTCGCGCTCGGCGGCCGTTCTGCCCGCGTGGTACGCCTCGGCGCGGAGCCCGTTTTTGGCCAGCTTGGCGGCGTATTTCTCGGTGTCCTTGCGTTTGGCGGCGTAGAGCAGGTCGGGACCTTTCAGCTCGGGCACCAGCCCGGCGACCTGCTGGACCACGGCGGCGCGCTTCTGCTTGTCCTCGTGATGGCGGACCACCTCCAGGCGGATGTTGGGCCGGTCGAAGCCGTGGACCAGCACCAGCGGGTCCTTCATCCGGAGGCGCTGCTGGATCTCCTCGCGGACCGGGGGAGAGGCGGTGGCGGTGAGGGCCGCCGTCGGGGGATTGCCCAGGCGCTCGCGGACGTCGCCCAGTCGCAGGTAGTCCGGCCGGAAGTCGTGCCCCCACGAGGACACGCAATGCGCCTCGTCCACCACGAACAGCGGGATGTTGAGGGCCGCGAGCCGTTCCACGGTGCTGTCCTTGGCCAGTTGCTCGGGCGCCAGGAACAGGAATGTGGCCTCGCCGCGCTCCACCGACTCCCAGGCGCGCTCCTGCTCGGAGGCACTGTGCGAGGAATTGATGGCGGCGGCGGCGTCCGCGCCCAGGGCCTCGAGCAGCCCGTCGAGCTGGTCCTCCTGGAGGGCGATCAGTGGCGAGACGACGACGGTGGGGCCGGGCTGTTCGGGGGCGGGTGCCCGGCCGTGGCCGGCGCTGCGGTGAAGGTGAGCTGCTGCCACCTGGTAGATGGCCGACTTTCCGTAGCCGGTGGGCATTACGGCGAGGACGTCGCGTCCCGCCACCAGTGCGCGCATCCCGGCCAGCTGGCCCTCGCGGAGCTGCGGCAAGCCAAACTTGTCCGCCGCGAGCTCGCGGAGCCCGGTGTCGGCGTCGTGCGTGTTCGCCTCGTGTGTGTCCGCGCGGGACGGCTGCTGCGTCGCGGCGGCGGCCGCGGCGGCGGGTGCGGTTTCTTCCTTGACGCCGGGGACGGCGATGGCCTCTGTCATGATGGCGGCTCCGGGGCAACGATATCCTCGGCCGGGTGTCATCAGCCGTGGAATCCAGAGTAGCGGGTCGGGCCTATATCCTCTTCCCGGCCTTCTAAGTTCTGGGTACCGTGGCCCTCATGCAGAAGATATCGATTGAAGCGTTGGCCCGGCAACAGCTTGCGGCGGCCGTCGCGGCCAGCAACGGGAGGGCCGCTGACACCGTGTACGGCGGACACGAGAAAGTGCTCCGCCAAACTGTCATGGCCATGAAGTCCGGGACGCAGCTCAGTGAGCACCAGAACCCCGGGGACGCCACCGTGTTTGTCCTTCAGGGCTTGCTCCGGCTCCGCTCCGGTGCCAACTCGTGGGAGGGTAAGCCGGGGGATCTGCTGATCGTTCCGGACGGGCTGCACAGCCTGGAAGCCGACGAGGACTCAACGTTCCTGTTCACCGTGGCGAAGTCTGCCTCTGGCACCAAGCGGGAGCCCGCCCGCCCGGAAGGGGCGCCGTGATCACCGATGTGGGTGCGGGCCAGCGATGACCACCTCCGGTTCGAGCCGGCCTGGACAGAGCCTACCCGGGGAGGGCCCGTCCGAAGAGAAGCTCACCATAGCGCTGGAGGAGATCGGCAGCACCTCATGGTGGGCCAGGATCCTGACGACGCTCGGCTCGCAGTATGGAAGCATGCAGCTACGTTTCGTGGGGCAGGTGGACGGCAAGACCCGTTACAAGAGCTCCACGTTTCCGGCTGCGCGGCCGGTCGGTCCCATGGCGCCGGAGGAACGATGGGCGCCGGGAATGGCGGCCGCATTGGCGGAATTACAGCAGGATCTGACCCGGGATGGGTGGGTGCGGGTGGGCAAAGCCGGCGCGGAGCCCTGGGTGACCGCGTGGGTCAAGGGCTCCTAAGAGCGTGTGGCGCGCTCTTCGGGCCCGGCGGCGGTGGACGGCCGGGCTGTGGGCTCGGCGCGCTCTGCGGATTCCTCGGACTCCCCGGACCCCCCGGACTCCCCGCCCGTTCCCGGACCCCCGGACCGGAAACGCCGTGATTCCTTCGGCCCGGGAGCGTAGGCGTGCGCCCGGCCGGTCAGGATCATTACCAGGGCCGCAATGACAGGGACGGCGGCCGCCACCGGCACCAGCAGCGGACCCGCGGTGACCAGGGCGGCGGCGCCGTACACCGCGCCGATGGTGATGCCGATCTGGATGGTCAGCACGGTGAGGCCGTTGGCTGCATCGCGGTAGTCGCGTCCGGCGCGGAGAATGGCTGCCTGGTTGTAGATGCCGATCGCCCCTATTCCGCCGCCCCAGACCGCCATCAGCACCATGGCTCCCGGAATGGTGACCCCCAGAAGTGGCAACAGGAGCATCGCAACGGCCACTGCCGCCGTCGTGATCAGCAGCGAACGGCGCGGCCGCGAGTCCACGGTGATCCCGGCAATCCAGACGCCCACCAGGCCGGCCACGCCCAGCACGGTGAGGGAGAGGGTGATGCCGTAGTCGGGCAGGCCCGCTTCACGGATGAACGGGGCGATGTAGGTGAACAGCGCGAAGTGCGCCAGCAGGAGCAACGGCCAGGCGATGGCCACCGTCTTGACGCCCGGCTGGGCCACGGCCATGCGCAGCGAGGGGCGCGGCGTGTCCGGATTCCAGCGCACCGCCGGCAGCAGCCAGAGGGCCAGCAGCGCCAGGAGGATTCCCGAGCCGGCCAGCACCAGGAAGGAGGCGCGCCAGCCGAGGAAGCCGCCCAGGGCGGTGCCTACGGGCGCGCCGATGGCCAGGCCCAGGCTGTTTCCGCTGAACACGATCGCGAGCCCCTTGCCCACCTTGTGCGCTGGCACGATCCGTGACACGTAGGGCGCCATGGTGGACCAGAGCAGCCCGTGGGCGATCCCGCCCACCATCCGTGCGGCCATGGCCGCGCCGAAATCCGACACGATGCCCACCAGGGCGTTACTGGCGGCGAAGGTGAGGATCAGTGCCACCAGCAGAACATGCCGGGGCGCCCGCGCCAGCAGCCGGGCGGCCGGGATCACGGTGACCACAATGATGGCCGCGTAGCCCGCGGTGAGGTAGCCCGCCACGGGCTCGGACACATTCAAGCCCGCGCTGATCTGGGGCAGCAGTCCCGAGGGCAAAAGTTCGGTGGTGATGGCGGTGAAGCCGATCGTGGCCAGGATGATCAGGGCGGCGAGCGGGAAGCGGTCGCGCTTGGCCGCGGAAGCAGCGGAAGACATGGGAAAGGATCCATTCAAGGGGGAGGGTGCGGAAGCGGCGCTGCGTCGCACCGGGCCTTCACTGAACTTACCTGATTTATCCACTCCCGGGCAGGGGTTTCACATGACTTTCCAATGGACACCTGATTTCGTGGCCCGGGGCAACCATGCGCAAGACTGTAGGGCGTGAACAATCCTTCCCGCGCCAGCCTCGCCATCGCCGGGCTCAGCCTGGGCACCGCGCTGAACCCGCTGAACTCGTCCATGATCGCCGTCGCGCTGGTGGTGCTTCGCGCGGACTTCTCGCTCGACGTCGCCACGGTCACCTGGGTGATCACCTCCTTCTACCTGACCTCCTCGGCCGGCCAGCCGCTGATGGGCAGGTTCGCGGACCGCTTCGGCCCGCGGCGCCTCTTTCTGCTGGGGATGGCATCGGTGGCAGTCACGTGCGCGCTGGCCCCGTTCTCGCCGAACTTCGTCCTGCTGTGCGTGGCCCGCGCCGTGATGGCCCTCGGCACGGCCACCGCGTACCCCAGCGCCGTGGTGATGGTGGGCGCGCTGGCCAAGCTGGCGCAGGCCAAGTCCAGCCGGCCGCTGGGCAGGATCCAGATGGCGAACACCTCGGCCGCGGCCGTGGGCCCGGTGGTGGGCGGGCTGCTGGTGAGCCTGGTGGGCTGGCAGGCGCTGTTCCTCATCAATGTTCCGCTGGCGCTCGCGGCCATCTTCATCGTGTGGCGCTACGCCCCGGCCGACGAGGTCCGCGAACGTGGCCGGATGTCCGAACTGCTGCGGGACTCGGACATTCCCGGCATCCTGGCCTTCGTCGGCTCCATGGTGCTGGTGATGATGGCGCTGCTGAACGTGATGCCGGATTACCGCTGGTGGCTCCTGGGAGCAGGCCTGCTGGTGGCCGTGCTTTTCGCGTGGCGCGAGCTGCGCTTCAGCCCGCCCTTCCTGGACCTGCGGCTGCTGGGCCGGAACCGGCCGCTGCTGCTGGTCTATCTGGGCTTCGCCGTGTTCAGCGGCGTCTACTATTTCTCATTCTTCGGCCTGCCGCAACTGCTGCAGGAAGCCGGCGGCTACGATCCGGGAATCGTGGGCCTGATGATGCTGCCGCTGGCAACCGTCTCGGTGATTTCGACGCCGTTCGCCGTCCGCGCGATGGACCGCTTTGGCGTGAAGCGGGTGCTGATCGTCGGCGTCGTGCTGCTGTGGCTTGCCTCGGCCGCCATGGGGCTGCTCACCACCTCCTTCGCCGTTCCCCTGGTGCTGGCGCTGACCGCCTTGATGGGGGTGCCGTACGGGGTGGTCAGCATCGCCTCCAGCCAGGGGATGTACCTGTCCACCCGGCCGGAGGAGCGCGGGGTGGCGGCCGGGATCTACCAGACCTGCCGCTACTTCGGCGCCATCACAGCCACCGTGATGATCGGCATCTTCTACGGCACCGGCGTCAACCAGGCCAACTGGGGTCTGATGGTGCTGGTGATGCTGGGGCTCGGCGCGGTGGTGTTTGCGGTGTCGCTGATGTGGCGGGAGCGCCGGTAGGCGGCAGGGCCCGAGCCGCGGCGCCGACGTCGGACATCCGTAGCCGCTAGTGCGCCGCTCCCGCCGGCGGCTGTGGGCCGCTCCCGCCGGCGAAGTGCCAGGCGCTACTGCGCCGGTCCGCTGGTGGTCACCACCTTGGTCCACGGGCCGGCCGGGGGCGAGTCCACGAACTGCCAGGAGACGTGATCGTTGTCGCCGTCGAGGTCGGCGAAGCCCAGGCAGCCGTTCAGGGCCGGTGATACATCCATCCCGGCCCCCTGCGACGCGTCCCCGCTGAACTGCGTGTTGGAGGGGCGGGTGTTGCCGCTGCCGAAGACGTAGCCGGCGTCGTGGTAGAGCGAGCCGCTGGAGGGGCCGGCATCCTCGATCTGCCCGTAGCAGGTGTTCCCGTTCGGGCCCGTGAGCTGGACCCAGCGGTTCTTCATGTAGCTGTAGCTGCTGTTGGCGCAGTTGTTTACGCCGGTGGCGGCGTTGTCCGCGGCGGCCCACGGGATGTCCGTGCAGCGGCGGGCGAAGGCGGTGGGATCGTTCACGTCGTCGTACGGCAGGTCGAGGTAGAACGGGTTTTGCTTGGGTGTGGGCTGCGTGGTGGGGAAGTAGCCGTTCGCCGCGGTCCGGCGTTCGGTGGTGCAGACGAAGGTGGCCGCGGTGGTCCCGGAGCTCACGCCGTCGCAGCCGCCGTAGCTGCTGCCCGGGCAGGCCGATGCCGTGGACGGCGTCACGTACGGCTTGACTCCGGTGTGGCGGTAGGCCCACTGGGAATCGTAGGTGGAGCACACCTGCGAGCCGTCCGAGACGCTTGCGTTGAAGATCTCGCCCACCCAGAAGGTAGTGGAGACGATGTTCGTGTGGACCGGGTATTTACCACCGGATGGCGATGACACCGGCGCAGACGGCGCGACGGACGACGACGGCTGGCCAACGCCGCTGCCGGCCGACCACGTGAGGGAACCGCCTTGGAAATCCTGCTGGACGCTGCCCGGCCCGTTCACGAACTCGTTGCTGACGGGGTAGCCGAGTTTCCCGTTTTCCCAGCCCTGGGCGGCCCACGCGGCCGCGATGGCGCCGGTGGTGGCATGTGCGCCGGTCGCGGGGGACCAGTGAATCTGGCCGCCCTGATAGCTCTGGTAGGCACCGCCGCCGGTGAGGCCCGTGGCCTCGTTGCTGACGGGGTAGCCGAGTTTCCCGTTTTCCCAGCCCTGGGCGGCCCACGCGGTGTCGATAGCGCCTGTGGTGGGGTGGGCGCCGGTGGCCGGGGACCAGTGGATCTGCCCGCGCTGGTACGCCTGGTAGGCGCCGCCGCCGGCCAGGCCGGTGCCCTCGTTGGTGACGGGGTAGCCGAGGGTTCCGTTTTCCCAGCCCTGGGCTGCCCAGGCGGCGCCGATCGCCCCGGTGGTGGGGTGCGCGCCGGTGGCGGGGGACCAGTGGATCTGGCCGTACTGGTAGCTCTGGTACGCGCCGCCGCCGGCCAGGCCCTTGGCCTCGTTGGAGGCCGGGTAGGCCAGTGGGCCGTTCTCCCAGCCCTGGGCGGCCCACGCGGTACCGATGGCGCCCGTGGAGATGTGGGCGCCGGTGGCGGGGGACCAGTGGATCTCGCCGTACTGGTAGGCCTGATAGCAGCCCCCGTTGGCCAGGCCGCAGATCACGGCGGACGTCGCCGGGCCGAGTCCGGAGCCGATGGCCGCTGACTGGATGTCCGCGGTGGCCGCCGAGGGAACGCTTGTGACGGCAGGTACCTGCAGCTTCGGGATTTGGAGTGGTGTGGCCTGAGCGCCTGTGGCCGGTAGCAGCACAAGTGCCGATACGGCTCCCATCAGGGCGCGCATGACGAACCGGCTCCGGGTTGACGTGGGGGTGCGGCTAATCATTTACGGTCATCTCGCGTTGCCTGGACTTCCCGGCCCGGCCCCGGTGCGGCGGCAACACTGTGATCATGTTGAGACCGCTCCGAAGCAGATCTTCCGCTGTGGCGTATGACACACCATGGCGCTGTTGGGGGCCATGTTATCAAAGTGACGTAACAGCTCGGATGATGCGCCTGTGTGGGACGTTACGTGGGTTCGGGATCTCCCGGTTAGCGGCCGCCGTCGTTGCCAGCCGACGGCGGAAGGCGCTCGCTGCCCGTATTCACGGCGTATTGACACGTAAAAATGGCCGGAATACTGTCTGCCTTAACAGGGCGTTCCGCCCCTTTCTGAGCATTTCCGGCGCTGATCCTGGGCCGCCTGGCGGCTGGCCTGCGGTCCCCGGCTCCCGGTGCCTCCCGCCGTCGTTCCAGCCCGACGGCGGGAGGCGCCGGCGGGTGCAGCTGTCGGCGTCGGTTCGTGGCTGGGGTCGGGGCGGTCAGACGATGGCGGTCAGGTGTGCGCCGGGAGCCCGGCGGTCACGAAGCCGCCGCGGGATTGACCGGTGTCTTGTGACTCTCTCTTGAGCGGCCGCCCCTGCGCGGACCCGTCGGTGGCCGTGAGCGAGATGGTGCGGCCGTAGCGGACGCACAGCTCCCGGATCGGATGCTCCGAGCATTCCCAGCCGGCGGCTTCCAGCAGCCGCGCCGGATCGGGCGGATTCGCCCGGGCCAGCAGTTCGCCCATGGACAGGCCGGTCTGCGCGCTGAAGTCGCGCAGCTTCGCTTCCACATCTTCGCCGGCAGGCAATGGTACCGCCCGTTCGATCACGGCCCGCGAGCCCGACGGCGACAACGCCAGCACCGCCTGCAGCGTGGCTAGCTGGGCATTGGCGCTCAAGTAGGGGAGCAGGCCCTCGATGACCCATGTGGTGGGCTGTTGCGGGTCAAAGCCCGCGGCGAGGAGCGGCTGTTCCCACGGCTGCGACAGGTCTGCGGTCACGGACACCAGCTCGCAGGCCGGTCGGGCAGCGAAGCTGGCCATCACGGCTGCCTTGAAGTCCAGCACGTTGGCGAGGTCGAGTTCATAGACGCGGGCGCCGGCCGGCCAGCTGAGCCGGTAGGCTCGCGTATCCAGCCCGGCGCCGAGGATCACCGCCTGAGCGGTCTGCTGGCGCTGCTCCAGGAAGTCGTCAATGAACCGGGTCCGCAGCCCGATGTAGATGGACGCCAGCAGGAGCGGCTGCTGCAGGGGAGGGGCGGCTTCCGGGTGTGCCGGCCATACCGTGGGAAAGTCCACGTGGGAGCGGGCGGCCTCCACCAGACCGGTAGCGAACGGGTCGGCGGCGAGGGCATCGGGCCGGGTGGTTTCCACAGCCCGGCCGGCAGCCACAGCAAGGGCCGTCAACGGCAGTCCCTGGTCCTCAAATTCGGTCATGCTGGCTATTCAATACCGAAAGCAGCCTCTTGAGCGACACCGTTTCACTCTGGCATCCCGCGGACGCTGATGGAAGCGGACCGAGCCGGGGGCGCTGGGAAGGGACCCGTCCCCGGCAGGGGCCGGTTGCCTCAGGTGTACATGAGCGAGCCCGGCGTGGTGAGCACTTCGCCGGTCTCCAGCCAGGTCTTCAGGCCGGAGAGGATCATCGGCCAGCCGCCGTAGAGCTGTTCGTTGGCGCCTTCGCGGAGCTGGTCGTGCGTGACGGTCAGGTGGCAGGAATCGCCCACCGGCTCGATCTCCCAGGTGATGCGGGTGGTTCCCTCGGCCTTGACGTCCTCGCCCCAGAGTGCGCGCATGGTCTGGACGAGTTTGCGGGGCGGATCCAGCTCCACGTTCTCGCCCTCGCCCAGGAGTCCGCCGGCTTTAGGATTGCCCATTTCGAAGCGGCCGCCCGGGGACCAGTCCGACGTGATGGTGTTCCCGAACTGGTATTTGCCGCGGATCTCGCTGTCGGTGATGGCTTCCCAGAGCCGCTCCGGCGTGGTCTTGATGTAGATTTCGAAGATTTTTTCCATGGGACTTTCCAATCTGGATTTGAGGTCGCTGAGGGCAGCGGCCCATGGTTCGGCATATTTGCTGACCCAGCGGTCGTGGACCAGCCGGATGGGCACCGGATTGAGGAAGTGCAGTTTTTCCCGGCCACGACGGCGGGTGACCACCAGGCCGGCTTCCTCGAGCAGCTTGAGGTGCTTCATGACCCCGTAACGGGTCATGTCGAAGTGCGCCTCGAGCGAATGCAGGCTCTGCCCGTCCTCGCGGAAGAGCTCATCGAGGAGGTCGCGGCGGGTGGGGTCCGCCAGGGCCTTGAATACGGCGTCCACGGCTCCAGAATAGGTGACCGATTGGTCACATGTCTAGAGTGCGCAACGTTTGTCCGGTCCCTGTCACGCGGTGCCGTCAGGCCGCCGTCGTCGGTCCGGCCACCGGGGTCACCCGGATCCGGGCGATCCGGAGCCGGTCCATCGCGAGCACCCTCAGCACGTGGCCCGGCACCTCCACCCGGTCCCCGACGACGGGCAGGCGGCCCAGACGGGAGATGACGAACCCTGCCACTGTCTCGTAGTGTCCCTCCGGCAGTGTGATGCCGGTCGCTGCCGCGAACTCCTGCAGGATCAGGCCGCCGTCCACGTCGATGGATCCGTTGGCCACGGTGACGCGGTCCTCGTGGTCGGCCGCGGTGTCGTATTCGTCGTAGATTTCGCCCACCAGTTCCTCCACCAGGTCTTCCAAGGTGACGATGCCGTCCGTGCCGCCGTATTCGTCCACCACCAGCGCTATGTGGTGGCCCAGCCTGCGCATCCGGGACAGCGTGGGCAGCACCCGGTTGGTTCCCGGCAGCGGAAAGATCTCGCGCACAATGTCCTTCACCATTCCCTGGTCCTGCTTGTCATCCCGGGGCATCAGGTCACGGATGTGGACGAAGCCCAGGACGTCGTCCGGGGTCTTGCCGATCACGGGAAAACGCGAATACGGGCCGTCCCGGACCATGCTCCGTGCGTCGGCGATACTCATGGTGCCGTCGATGAACGTCACCTCTGTGCGGGGGCGCATGACCTCCTGGAGCGTGCGGTCCCCGGCGCCGAACACGTCGGTCAGGATGCGCCGGCTGCTTTCCTCCAGCAGGTCGCTCTCCGCCACCATGTCCCACAGTTCCTCGGAGCTGATGCCCTCCCGTTTGGCGTGCGGATCACCGCCAAACAGCTTCACCACCGCATCGGTGGAAACGGACAGCAGCCAGATGACGGGCCGCATGATTTCCGAGAGGATGATCAACGGCGGGGCCAGGACCTTCGTGAAGCCCACAGCGCTTTGCATGGCCAGCCTCTTGGGTACCAGCTCGCCCAGCACCAGGGAGAGATAGGCCACCAGCAACGTCACGCTGATAAAGGACACCGGCTCAGCCGCGGGGCCGAACCCGATGCCTTCCAGCAGGGGCACTAGAACGGGTGAAATGGTGGATGCGCCATAGGCGGCTGAGAAGAAGCCGGACAGGGTCACACCGATCTGGACGGTGGAGAGGAAGCGATTGGGATTCCGGGCCAGAGTTGCAACCTTGGCGCCGCGTTTCCCCGCCTTTTCAATCCGGCGCACCTGGCTTTCGCGGAGGGAAACCAGCGCCATTTCGGTGCCTGCAAAGACTCCACCCAGCAGCACAAAAAAGAGAACCAAGGCGAAGTTGACCAATGTGCCACTGTCCATGACCTGACACTACCGAACCGCGGGTCCCCATGAACTGAGAAGGGCCAGGCCTGCTGCCACCCCTGCGCTGAGCACCACCGCCCCCAGCCAGAGCGATACGGGTCAGCGGATCCCGTCCGCCACCGCGAAAGCCACCAGCTGGCCCGTCCACAGGAGCGCCGCGATTCCGGCTGTCACCGCGGGCAGCCGCCGGTCCAACCAGACCTTTGGCAGACGGGCAAGCAGCACGTCCGCCACGATGGCGGCCACAGTGGCTCCGGCAGCTCCGGCGATGGCGATGGGACGGAAGCCCACCATGGCAACCGGCAGCGCCCAGCCGTCCAGGAAGACGGCCAGCACCAGCCAAACACCCAGGAGCTCTGTGATCAGGTCGCGGCGTCGGTTGATCACGGGGTTTTCTGCGGTTTCGAGCATCGATGCCCACTTCCACGGAGGTGTTCGGTGAGGGGATGGTACTGCTCTGGCGGGGCGCCCACAAGGGAGGGACGGTGACGCTACTTTGGGGACGGGTTCTCCGGCCGCCGGTGTCTGTGGTGCAGCTCGTAGCTGTCGAAAACGTCCGACGACGTTGCTCCTGCGTGGCCGAATTTGCCGCGGAGGACCTCCGCGAGGCCGTCCAGCGCCGCGTGGAGCATCCGTCCGGCGAACTGGAGTTCGGGGCTCTCGCTGAGCCGGGCCTGGGTCGCCAGGTCCTGGGCGTAGGCCACCGTGGCCGGCAAGGAGCCGCGCTGCTCCACTTCACGGAAGTAGTAGGTTTCATGGAACGCCAGCAGATCTATGCTCACCGAGGCCACGTTTGCTGCCATTGACTCCAACAGCCCGGCAGCATGCCTGGGATCCAGCGCCGATACACCGGCCGGACCTGCAGCCTCCCTGAACAGGGTCAGCTGGTGGGCAAGGGCCCGGCGGCGGTTCAGGGCCGGGTACGTTTGGAGGATCCAAGTGACCGTCGCTGTCAGCAGACCGAAACCGGTGACGGCCTGGAAGGCCACCACCAGCCTGAGCAGCGGATGGATTGCGACGATATCGCCGAAGCCCACGGTGGAGAGAGTGACCAGGGAGATGTAGAGGGCTTCGGCAAAGTCGGCGCGCAGCGGAATTCCGGGTCCGTAAACAAAGCCGTCCGTCAGATGAGGCAGGTAGAGCAGGGCCCAGCCGATGGCCGCCAGGCCCGCCCAGGCGCCGATGACGGCGGCCATCGCCAAGGGTGCTGCGATGAAGGAGCCCCGGCCCCGCAGTTTTCTGGACACCAGCCAGAAGCCGCGGATGATCGTCCGGCCTACAGGGCCGGAACCGTGCGGATAAAGCAGCGTACGGAAGACGTCAACGAGCATCAGCAGAACCAGCCCGGCCCCCAAAACCGTCCAGAGCGTGTCCTCGAAGTCCATGCCTCATCTTAGAGGCGGCACTTCCTGAGGAGCAGCCGTATTTTGGGTGTTCAGCGGGCAACCATCAAAGTGCCGGGAGCCCGTGGGCGCGCCGGCAGTATCGGTTCCCTCGCGCAGAGGGGACCGGGATGACGTCAAGGGGGAGCCTTGGCGGCCGGGACGTTGTTCGGTTTGGTGGGTGCTGCGGTCACCTAGGGGTAGGGGCCGGGCCGTATATTACAAACATTCTTGGGTTGGCTCAAGACTTCATCAAGATTATGTGAAGATCTCCGCAGATTCACAGGTTATGGGGCCGCGGAGAAATATGATCCTCATGAGTAAGAACTTAGGCTTAAGAATGAGGCCCGGCTATTGCCGGGCCTTTGTTTATGGGGAAACAATGTCGAATTACGTGGGCCTTTTCGGTCCAGCACAAACCGGTGCCGGACCGGGTCCGAGGCCGCCGAAGAAGCCGGGCATATCCACCTTCATCGTTGGCCTCATCACCGCACTCTTTATGCTCCTCGGCGGTCTCAGCGGCGGCCTGGGTGGCGCTCTGATTTTCCTGGCCATTTCTTTGGCGCTCACCGGCCTTTACGTCTTGGCCACCGACCGCCGTTCCTGGGCATGGCTTCCGGCCAGGCGCAAGGCGGGAGCCGCTGCAATCGCAGTCTCTGTTGCCCTAGTGATCGCAGGTGGCCTGGCCATGCCCCGCATCGCGACTGCGGACTTGGAAGCCGCCTCGTCCGATGCCACCGCTTCGCCTGCCACAGCAACGGCGAGCGAGACAGCGAAAGCGGCCGTGACGCCGTCGACCGCTCCAACCGTTCAGGAGACGGGTGAGCCGCTGGACCCGGACAACCCGTCTGTGGTGGCGCAGGGCGTCGCCGTGGCGGCGCCGAAGTCACAGCCGGCGTACGCCACCAAGGCGATCGACCTGCTGGCCACTCTTCCCGTCAAGGGTCGCGCGCCCAAGACTGGTTATGACCGCGCGCTGTTCGGGCAGGCCTGGGCGGACGTTGACCGGAACGGCTGCGACACGCGCAATGACATCCTCAAGCGTGACCTGACGGGCATCACCTACACGAACAGTGTGCCGTGCAAGGTGCAGTCCGGGACGCTGGCGGACCCGTACACCGGCACAACTATCAATTTCCTGCGGGGGAGTGCTACCAGCACCGCTGTCCAGATAGACCACGTCGTGGCCCTCAGCGATGCCTGGCAGAAAGGTGCACAGCAGCTGACTGCAGAACAGCGGACAGCCTTCGCCAACGATCCACTGAACCTGCAGGCCACCGACGGTCCCACCAACATCAAAAAGGGCGACGGCGACGCCGCCACCTGGCTGCCGCCGAACAAGGGCTTCCGGTGTGAATACGTTGCCCGGCAGATTTCGGTAAAGGCGACGTACAGCCAGTGGGTCACCCAGGCGGAGCATGATGCGATGACCAGGATTCTGGCCGACTGCTCGGGCCAGCTGGCGCCGACGAATGAGAAGGCGCCTGTGGCGGCGGCTCCTGCGCCTGAGCCTGCAGCCGTCGCGCCCGCCCCTGCTGTGGCGGTACCTGCCCCGGTGGCGCCAGCTCCGGCCGCTGTTGCGCCGGCGCCTGCTCCTGTTGCTCCCGCCCCGGCGGCTGTCTACTACGCCAACTGCGCGGCGGCGAAAGTGGCTGGTGCCGCTCCCATCTACGCGGGGCAGGCAGGCTACCGGGCTGCCCTGGACCGCGATTCCGACGGGATTGCGTGCGAGAAATAGGTTTTAGACGCTGTGAAAGCCGTGGCTACCTTCTTCGGAGGTAGCCACGGCATTCACTATGAGACGTCCTTCAGCGGCTGAACATCTCTCGAACTATGGGTTCAGCCATTGTGCAGCACAAGTTCAACAGGATGGTTGCACCTGCCCCACTTATCGTGGCGGTTTCCGCCTGAAATACAGGCCGTATGGGCTTCGCAACCGCGCAAGGAGATACGACTTTGACAACTTCTTATCGCCTGCCAGCATTCATTGCCACGACAGCTAATTGTGAAGTCACTCTTCGTCAGCTGCCTAACCTATGTTGGTCGCCGCAAAACAGCCCGTAGACGGCCACGGAAATGGCTGACCAAGGCATCGACTAAGGTGCGAGTTCTGAACTCCCTAGTCGGATGCCGCTGAAGTGCTCTCAATACCGACGTGCCATAGTGCAGCGTCGAGGTCTTCAGCACGCCACGCACGTGAGTCTGCAGCAGCGCGGATCACGGCCGACATGTTGGTGTAAGAGGTGTCCTCGATGCCTGCGGCCTCGGCCACTCTCCGAATCCGCACGTCAGTAGTCCCCTGGGTTGGGAGTCCACTGAGAACGTCGATGTAGTCCAGCGTCTTGGGGCTTACATGACGTACACCTGCGAGGGCATCACGAAATACCGGCCGTTCTGCTGGGTCAACGAGTCTGGCCCGGAGTTCCTCCACAGTTTCGACGCCCTGATCCTCAAAAACACGTGTTAAGTCGTCTATTTGGGCAAGACGGCCCGGCGACGGCCAATCGATGACTTCCGAGAGGCTTCCCGTCGCAAGACGTTTCCGGAACCCACTCGTGGTTTGTGCATCGGGCCATGCGGCAACCAGGGCGTCAACGCGCGGTTTTACTGTTGTCTCGTAATTCTGCCGTCGCTGCAAGGAGGCATCGACAATGATCGCTCCGACGGAAGCCCAACCACGGCTGACCTCAGCCGAGGCGTCGATGCCGTGGGAGTCAATGAAGGCTAGGAGTTTGGCGGTGTCGCCGTCGATAGTCATAGGTGAATACTTCCACGGAAACAGGGCGGCCTCGGAGCGCGCCACCATCTAGTACGGGTCAGCCGCAGGCCGCTTCCACAGCGCGGCCGCGAGGATGGCGACCCAGAGCAGGAACGCCCCGATGCTGATTCTTTCGCTGATGCCCAGCACGAGGTTCGGTCCTGGGGCCGCCATGAACGCCACCACGCCCATCACCGCGGAAACAACAAGCGAGACGATCGAATACGCGCGCATCCGGCCGGGGTATCCCGCAGCCACAAAACACATTGCCGCGACCATAAGGGCGAGCTGGATGTTGGTGGCCACGATATGCATGGGAATGGAAGCATCGTCCCCTAGCGTCAGCGGATAGAGGGCGCCCATGATGTTCCAGAGCCCATACCCGATGAGCAGGCCGCCGCCGATGCGCAGGGCGCGGTTGCCGCGCACGGAGTTCCAGACGCCTACCCCGAACGCGGTGAACAGCGCCGTGTAGAGCCACGTGAATGGGAGCAGGACGTCCCGGCCGGGGGAGCCGACGGCGAAGAGCTCGCTCACCATCTGTTCGGTGCGTCGGTATCCGTCCCACATAGACGCGGCAACGACGTCTGTGGCGACCACGTAGAGCAGTGAAGACAGCGCTCCTGCGGCGAGAAGGGCCTTTCGCAGGACGTCAACGCGGCGGCCTCCCGGCGGTGTAACCCGTTTGAACTGCGGGAGCCGGCGCTTGTCGATTGACATGTCCGAATGTCCTCAGAGCCCGCGGTCTGGCAAAGGCTCGGTGCAGGGGCCCGCGGGCGTCCGCCCCAGCACCTTATCTATTTAAAGCTTTAGGCCGGTTGCCGCAGGTAGTTAGGGCCGAACGGCCTTTGCCATTCGCCCGTAACTACCGCAGCATGACTGGGGTGACTGGGATAGGCTCCCTTGGGACCTGAACAGGCATTGCTTGGGACCGATCAAGCATCACTAAGTGGGGAATACCTTGGATCTACTGGGCGGCCTGAGCCGCGACGAACTCCGCAGCTTTTGTTGGATTGCGGCCGCCGTCTTCGCGCTTGTGGCTGGCCTCTGGCGTTGGCGCAGGCTTCATTGGACTGCGCTTGGAGCTGTTCTGCTGTTCGCGGCCCTCAATGCGGGTGCAGGGATCTACGTCCTGAACAATTTCCGTGATTCGCGCTGGTCGGCGGGGGGAGAAGCGCCGTTGAGCGCTCCGTCGTTTTCCCAGACGCCCATCGTGGGGCAGTACCTTGGCCCACTGGACTCCGCTCTGCAGGGAGTGGTCGGTGGGGTGAACGATTTCCTGGCATTCAAGCAGGCACTTCCCGTAGCTCTGGACTTCCTTGCCGTGTCCGGCTGGGCCCTGCTGCTTTCGTTCCCGCTTGCCATTCTCGCCGCAGTCATCAGCTTTGCCATGGCGAGGCGCCGCTCGGCGGACTTCGAAAAATACCGTGCCACCGTTGATCTGCTCAAAGATGAGCTTGAGCAGGTCAAGCGGCAGATCTCTGCAGGGACTTCCGTCGGCACTGAAATCCCTGCACGGACGCCCCTGAACAAGCACGCAACTGAGCGGTTGACGACCTAAAACGCGGGGTCTCGCAGCGCGGCCGCGGCACCCCTGTATCCTGAGAATGTAGTTCAAGGGCCCCAGCGGCCATCGACCAAGCCCGGCGTGCAGCCGGATGAGGGGTCTGGAAGCTGGGCCGCAGCCTTGGACGTCGTCGAATCGCCACCGCAATGGTCAGTCTGCGATCGGCTCCCGAATGCTCGGAATGGATCCTCTATCAGCATTGACACACCAGCCCCCGTGGGAATCCCGACGCCGGTCCCCAATCCCGTGCGCGCAGCTGCAGGGGATGAGCCGGCCGTTGTGACTTGGGCCGAGGCCGGGATCAGGATGACCGCGCGATGGCGTTCGGCGAACGGCAGACCGGCGCCGACGCGCGTCGAAGTGGTATCCGACTCCCTCACGGCCGATGATGCGAACCGGATGGCGTCACAGGGGATCGCGATGCTCTGGCACGGCGACTTCCACAACGCACGGCAGATCCTCAACGCCCTGGACCGGCGGATAGGCGCCGGAAAGAAAGAGATCGCAGCAACTCCGGCCGATAAGTTCTATCGGCACCGCCAGTCCCGCTCGCACCGTGCACGCGTTCTCGGCCTGCTGCTGATTCCTCTTGATCCGGGTCCGGTGGTGCCGTTGCGCCGCGCACCGGACATCCGGCAGGCCGCCGCTGAAGCGTACGGTGAGATCGGCGAATCTTCCGTTGTGTCCCTGCATGAGCTTGTCGGGGCCATTGGCGCCCACGAGTGGCGACGTAATGGCGTCTACGTCGATGCCCTGCAGGGCCGCATCCACCCGCACTATGGCACATTCTTCCCCACCCGGAGCGAGTATGTGGATCTCGTGGCCGCCGCCGCGCTGTCCTCTGAGACGCTGGCGTTCGACGTCGGAACCGGCACCGGGGTGCTCGCTGCCGTCCTCGCGCGCCGTGGCGTCCGCCGCGTGGTGGCCACTGACAATGAACCGCGTGCAATCGCCTGCGCCGCTGAGAATTTCCGGAACCTCGGTGTCCAGGACCGTGCTGAGGCCGTCCTGACCGACATGTTCCCGCCTGGGCGGGCACCCCTCATCGTGTGCAACCCGCCCTGGATTCCGGCCACGCCGCACTCCACCCTGGACAACGCCGTCTACGACCCCGGGAGCAGGATGCTGTTCCGCTTCCTGAACGGACTCTCCGACCATCTGGAACCGGGCGGGGAGGGCTGGCTGGTCCTCTCCGACCTGGCCGAGCACCTTGGCCTGCGGACGCGTGAGGATCTGCTGACCGCCATCGAGGCGGCCGGGCTGAAAGTGGTGGAACGGCTGGACACCAAGCCAACGCATCCGAAGGCATCGGACCGCGACGATCCTCTGTTCGAGGCGCGCACGGCCGAGGTCACGTCCCTGTGGCGGCTTGTTCGGCGCTAGCCCGCCACCGCCGCCTTCGCGGCCTGCGAGGCCTCCATCCATTCGCTCATCCACGGTGCCCGGACGCTCGACGTGATCCGGCAGTCGGCCACGAAGGTTCCCCTGGCGCCGGCGTCGATCCAGTCCTTGAGCGACTCAAGGTCTGCGAGCGATCGGATGATCGCCGACTCGGCACCGAGCGCGCGGGCGACGCCGCTGAAGTCCACCTCGGGGATCAGCATGGGCTTTTCGGTCAGGCCCTGGGAGCCGTACTGGTGGATTTCGGCGCCGTAGGCGGCATCGTTGTAGATCACCACGACGGCGCTGGCCGCCGCCCCGATCAGCGATTCGAGGTCGGACAGGCCCATCAGGAAACCGCCGTCGCCGGAGGCCAGCACCAGGGTGCGGCCGTCCTCCACTGCGCGGGCTGCCCCGACGGCGCTGGCAAGGCCCAGCCCGATGGTCTGGTAGGCGGTCCCCACCATGACCAGGTCCTGGGGCCGCGGGATGTGCCAGTACATGGGTGCCCATCCGAGGAAGTGCCCGCCGTCCTGGACCACCGTGCGTCGCTCCGGCAGCACGGCGTCCAAAGCGGTTGCGAGGGAACGCGGGTCCAGCCGGCCATCCGCGGTCTCGTCGGAGCCTGGGTGGTGGGCCGGTCCTTCGGCCACTCGTTTGCGGGCTTCTGCGCGCCACTCTCCTGCGCGGCTGGCGTTCGGCGAGGACGTGCCATCCAGGATCCCCAGAATGCGTCCCGCGGCAGTCTTCGCGTCCGCGCTGACGAACGTATCCACCCGGGGGTGCGTCGGCTGCAGGGCTGAGTCGATCTGGATGACGGTGCTGTCCGGGCCGAGCAGGTGCCCGAAACGCATGGTGAAGGCGCTCAGGCTTGCCCCGGCCACGAGGACCACATCGGCCTCACCCATGAGCCCGGCCGCGGTGTCCGTGCCGAAACCGCCCGCGACGCCGAGGTATCCGTCGCCCTGGAGGAGGTTGAGCGCCAGGGCCGTTCCGGCGGTCAGCGCGCCCAGGCGGTCGGCGAGTTCCCGGAGCTCCGGGCCGGCTCCGGCGAGGTGCGCACCGCGGCCGGCGAGGATCAGCGGCCGCTTCGCCCCGGCGAGCAGGCGGGCTACCTGCCCAAGGCCGCCGTCGACGTCGTCACTCACCACCGGTGCCAGCGGCGCCGGAAGTTCCTCGTCTGCCGCCTCAAGTGCCGCGAGATCGTAGGGAATGGCAATGACGACGGCGGTGCGCCTGGTCAGCGCGTATTCCACCGCCTGCTGCGTGATGGAGCCCGCGGCGTCGCGGGTGACGGTGAAGGTGGCCGCGCCGAGTGCTGCGGCGATTGCCGCCTGGTCCACGTCCCATGGCCTGGCGCCGCTGGTGGGAGCGTCCCCGGTGACTAGTACGACCGGGATTTGTGCCTGGACCGCCTCTGCGAGGGCGGTGAGTGCGTTGGTGTAGCCGGGGCCGTAGGTGGTGGTGCCCGCTGCGAGACGTCCCGACGTCCGGTAGTACGCGTCGGCCGCGGCGATTGCGGCGCCTTCATGGCGGACGGCGGAGAAGCGGAGGCCCAGCTTTTCCGCGGCATCCAGGAAGTAGACGTTTCCGTTGCCCATGACGCCGAAGACATCGCTGAGGTAGCTGCTGAGAACCTGCGCCACGCGGCCGGAGACGGTAAGTGAAGTCATGCAGAAATCTTGTGCGCTGGCCCACAAATAGGCAAGAGACGCGGATTACGATGGGATATTTGGCAGGCGCGGGTGGCAGAAGTGAAAATATGCCCACTTGTGGTGTGCGTCACCCGCCCTTAATCGGAGGGGCGGGATTCCTGCTCCGAGAGCCGGCTCAGGAGACCGTCGTAGCGGGGCGGCATGAGTTCCAGAACGGAAATGGCCGTGCTGGTCCGCTGGATCCCCTCGATTTCCAGGATCTGGTTGGTGATGCGGTAGAGATCGGCCGTACTGCGTGCCACCACCTTGGCCATGAGGTCCGCGTCCCCGGTGGTGGCGTGCACCTCGATGACCTCCGGGATCGCGGCGAGCCCGTCTTCCACCGCGCCTGTTCGAGTCTGGCTGATGGACAGCGAGAGGAAGGCCATGAGGTCATAGCCAAGTGCGGCGGGATCCAGCCTCCGGCTGAAGGAGCGGAGGGCGCCGCTGCGCTCGAGCCGTGCCAGTCGGGCGTGCACCGTGTTCCGTGCTACGCCGAGCGTCCGTGAGAGTGCTAGGGCGCTGGCTTCCGGGTCCTTGTCGAGGGCCAGGATGATCCTGCCGTCGAGGGAATCCACGGTGCGGGGGTTCGGGATAGTCATATTTTCACCACAGACTGTTGAAGTTGAGCAGAAGTCCCAATGGGTTGAGCGTATCTTGCATTGTGGGCCGAATCACAACCATGATCGGTGCTCATGACCCGTGATCAGCTCCTAACCGCACCGGACACCGTGCTCCCCGCCCTTCGTGGCGCGGTGGCTGGCCTCCCGCCCTACGTCCCGGGCCGGCGCAGCGCCGGCGTGGACGTTGCAGCCCTCGCCAGCAACGAAAGCCACTACGAGCCACTGCCCGCTGCCGCCGCAGCGGTGGCCGCAGCGGCCGGTACCATGAACCGCTACCCTGACAGTGCCGCCGTCGAACTCCGTGAACGGATTGCCCGCCACCTTGGCGTCACAGCCGGAGAGGTGGCGGTGGGACCCGGCAGCGTCGGCGTCCTCCAGCAGATCATCACGGGACTGTGCGACGCCGGGGATGAAGTGATCTTCGCGTGGCGCTCCTTCGAGGCCTACCCCATCCTGGTTGAACTGGCGGGCGCCCGGCCGGTCCGCATCCCGCTGGACGACGCCGAGGGCCACGACCTCGAGGCCATGGCTGCGGCCGTCACTGACCGCACCAAGGTGATCCTGCTCTGCACCCCCAACAACCCCACCGGCGTGCCGATCAGCCACGAACGGGTCGAGGCCTTCCTGCAAGCGGTCCGGTCCGACATCCTCGTGGTGATCGATGAGGCCTATGTGGAATACGCCGAAGCGGGCAGCGGCCCCGATTCCCTGGCGCTCTACCGTCGGTACCCGAACGTCTGCGTCCTGCGCACCTTCTCGAAGGCCTACGGACTCGCCGGCCTGCGGGTGGGATACGCCGTGGCGGCGCCGGACATCGCCGAGGGGCTGCGCCGGACCGCCCTTCCCTTTTCGGTGAGCGCGCTGGCCCAGAAGGCGGCCATCGCGTCGCTTGACGCGGGGGACGAGATGGAAGCCCGGGTGGCCGCCGTCAGGCAGGAGCGCACACGGATGGCCGCGCAGCTGGAAGCCCAGGGCTGGAAACTGCAGGCGAGCCAGGGCAACTTCCTGTGGATCCGTGCGGAGGACCGCCTCAAGGCGAGGCTGGTGGACGCGTTTGACCGCGCGGGCATCATGGTCCGGGCATACCAGGGGGACGGTGTGCGGATCACCGTTGCCGGCCCCGCCTCCAACGATCGCGTGCTCCGGGTTTTGGAAGCCCACGCAGCCTAGGAACTTTCTGATCTTTACCAATCCGTTCCACCGACAACCAGAGGAACCCTCATGGAACAACAGACAATGACGTCTGCCCGCCCACTTGGCGCCGCACTTAAACCCCGCCAGCTCACCATGATGGGGCTCGGTAGTGCCATCGGCGCGGGCCTCTTTATCGGCTCCGGCGCAGGCATCCGGGCCGCCGGGCCGGCCGTGCTGATCTCCTACCTCGTGGCCGGCACCCTCATCATCCTGGTGATGTGGGCTCTCGGCGAGATGGCCGCTGCCAACCCGGACAGCGGCGCTTTCTCCGTCTATACCGCCAAAGCCTACGGTCCGGTGGCCGGTGCCACCGTGGGCTGGCTCTGGTGGCTGCAGCTGGTGGTTGTCATCGCCGCGGAAGCGCTCGGTGCGGCCGGCCTGCTGGCCACCATCTTCCCCGCCCTGCCGGTATGGCTGATGGCCTTCGTGTTCATCGTGGTGCTCACCGCCGTGAACCTCACCAGCGTGAAGAACTTCGGCGAGTTCGAGTTCTGGTTTGCGCTGCTCAAGGTGGCGGCAATCGTCGGGTTCCTCCTGGTGGGTGCCGCCCTGCTCTTCGGCTGGCTGCCGGGCGTCCAGTCGCCGGGTCTGGGACACTTCACCGGAGCCGGATTCGCGCCCAACGGTTTCGCCGGGATTGCCACGGCACTCTTCGTGGTGGCCTTCGCATTCGGCGGCACCGAGATCGTGTCCGTGGCGGCAGCTGAGACGGCCGAACCTGCCCGCAGCGTGAAGAAAGCGGTCCGCACGGTGCTGTGGCGCATCCTGGTCTTCTACATCGGCGCCATCTTCGTCATCGCAGCCGTGGTTCCCGTCGGTTCGGCGGGGCTGAAGAGCCCGTTCGCCGCGGTGCTGGACGCCGCCGGCATGCCCGGCGCGGCCACCGCCATCACCCTGGTAGCCGTCGCAGCACTGCTCTCCGCCCTCAACGCCAACCTCTACGGAGCATCGCGGATGGCGTACTCCCTCGCCGAGCGGGGTGAGGCACCACGCCTGCTTGCCTCGGTGTCCAAGGCGCGTGTGCCGGTTGTCGCAGTCCTGGCCAGCGTCGCTTTCGGCGTTGTCACGGTTGTGCTGGAGTTGGCCTTCCCGGAGAAGGTCCTACCCGTGCTGCTCAACATCGTGGGTTCGACGTGCCTGTTGGTGTGGACGTCTGCGCTTCTCGCCCAGCTCGCGCTGCGCCTCCGCGCCGACCGCGAGGGAACGGAGCTTCCCCTGCGGATGCCCGGCTTCCCGTGGCTCACGTGCTTTGGCTTGGTCATCCTCGCGGCGATCTTCACGGTGGGCTTCATCGGCGAGGATTCCCGTCCCCAGCTCCTGAGCACTTTCACGCTAGTGGCGCTTCTGGCGGCGGCGAACTGGCTTCATCACCGGAACGGCAAGGTTTCGCCGGTTGTCGAAGCTTCGGATGGTGCCAAGCAGCCGGTGCTCATCGACTGAATCAGGTGCTGTGAACCCACATCGCGGGTTTGGTGCACGCGGAGGGCGCGTCCGGTCTGGCCGGGCGCGCCCTTCGCAATGCTTTGCCGACACCGCCAGCTTCACCACCATTTCCGCCGGCGCGCCATCGTCGCATACTCGTTCCTGGGGGTTCGACGCTGTCACCACTCTCACCGAGGAAACCGTCGAACCTTGCAGGACCGTGCCCCGCGCCATCGTGCTCGTGCGCTGACCGGCGGCGGCATCTTCGTTGCGGTCTCTACGTGACCCAGCTGGTCCACCCCGGCGGCATGTTCGAGGACTCGGTCTCCGCGGCCAGCTCCATCGCCCCTGCAGATCGGCGGGCAGCTGTTCGGCGTGGTGTTCCTGGCCGGCCGATGCTGGTGCAGTTCGCCTCCGGCCTCGCCGCGCAGGCCAGCGCCTCCATCCTGCTGTACGCGATGGGCCGCGACTCCGTCCTGCCCGAGGCAGTCTTCGGCATATTTCAAGGACACCGTCAGCCGTGGACCGAGGTCGGCGACGGCGCTGACCGTCGCTTCGAGCCCGGAGGAGCCCACGGACGATGCCGCGAAACGAGTAGGCAATGACGCGGTACCGGGGTCCAGGGCGGCGCGGTGGAGCCGCGTTCGATCAGCCGGTGCGGCATGATCTTCGGCCCGAGGTCGCGGGAGCGGGGCAGCTTTTTCACGGCCATCCGCCCCATTTTCTCGAGCGGCTGGGCCATGGTGCTCAGCGGTGGGTTCACGTGCACAGAGGTGGAAGTGTTGTCGAAGCCGAGGACGGAGACGTCCTCCGGCACCCGGAGCCCGCGCCGCTGCAGCTCATTGACGACGGCGGCGCCCATCTCGTCGCTCATCGCGAAGATCGCGGTGAGGCCGGGTTCCTGCCGGAGCAGTTCTGCGGCGCCGGCGGCGCCGCTTTCGTAGAAGAAGCTGTCGGTGGCGGTGACCGGGGTGCAGCCGGCTTCCGTCATGGCGCGCAGGTAGCCGCGGTTGCGGGGCCGGGCGACGTAGATCGACGCCGGATCCCCGGTCAGGAGGCCGATGCGCCGGTGGCCGAGGCGCAGCAGGTGACGGGTCGCGTCATAGGCTGCCTGCTCGTCGTCGATGGCCACGCTGGGCGAGCCCGACCTGTCGCTGATGGCGACGGAGATGATGGGAACGTTGGCCCCCAGTAGCTGCCTGGTCTCCGGCGTGATCACCGCGGAGATGAGGATGACGCCCGCGGCCCGGTAGGTGCGCAGCGTCCGGAGGTAGCCGGCGATGTAGGCGGACTTGGCGCCGGTGCGGCCGAGCATCACCGCGTACCCGCGTTCCTGTGCTTCCTCCTCTACACCCTGCATGACCTGGGAGGCCAGGGCATCCGAAACCATCGGGGCGAGCAGCCCGATCACGGAGGTCTGCCGGGTCTTGAGGCCCCGGGCGAGGTAGTCCGTTTCGTAGCTGAGGCTCTTGACTGCGGTCTCGACCCGTTCCCGGGTCTCGTCGGAGTAGCCCACGAGTCCGTTGACAACCCGGGAGACGGTGGCCGGAGAGACGCCGGCGTGCTTGGCGACATCGCGGATAGCGACCACTGTTCCTCCTCCCTGAGGGTGGCTGCTCGCTGCATGGCCCGGATGCGTAGCGGGTTACGCAAACGGTTTACGTAAACGGTTTCGTTGCTTGCGGGATCAACAGTAAGGGGTGGTCGCGGGATCGCGTTGCATTTCGTAAACGGGGGTAGAGCCGGCACCGCATAGGCCAAGTCCTGCCACCGACCTTCCGTCTGCCCCGGCGGACTCGTTGACCATTAGTTCCCTGGACCTTTTCAACGAGTGCCTCCCCCTGCGATTTCGTCCTCAGGGCAGGCAGCCGTGCAGGCTGGCTTGTGGCTTGGGCTGGCACACTGCTGGCCGAAGCCCATCCGCGGGGAGCTCCAGTGACCGTTGCCTTTAGCGACTACATTATTCGCGTGCGGCCAGAGATGCCCGATGCCCAACATCGTGATGTACCCTGGGCCAGCAAACGATATTTTGGGAAACTGGGGGACGGCATGGCAAGCAAGCCAACGGATTGGTCCGAGGGTGAGGTGGCGGCGACCGTCCGAAGTTACTTGGACATGTTGCGGTTGGAGGTGTCCGGCGAGCCCTACGTTAAGAGCCACTTCAGGAAGGCGCTCTTGCCACTGCTCTCTAACCGGTCTGAATCAGCTGTTGAATTTAAACACCAGAACATCTCCGCAGTGCTGATGAAGCTCGGGTTGCGGCCCATTCGCGGCTACCAGCCGGCTCAGAACTATCAGCAGTCCTTGGTTCCCGAGGTTCAGCGCCAGTTGGCATCCAGCGCATCTCTCATTGAGCTTGTGCTGGCCGAAGCTTTACAGGCGCCCCAGGCGAGCCCCGTTAGCACGCTTGATTTCAATAGTGCCAGCGTCCCCTCGATCATTCTCCCGGAATCGTCGAGGTGGACCAGCGCACAGACCCTCCGCCCGGACTACGCGGCCATTGAAGCAAGAAATCGCGCGCTCGGGCTGGCAGGAGAGCTTGCGGTAGCCGACCTCGAATATCGGCGACTCGTCAAGGCAGGCAAAGCCAATTTGGCTAGAAAGATCGATCACGTCAGCCAGTCGCGGGGCGACGGGGACGGCTATGACATCCTTTCGTTTGAAGAGAGCGGCAAAGAAAAACTGATTGAGGTGAAAACCACAAGATCACGCGCCGAAACACCGTTTTTCGTAACCACCAATGAGCTGAAAGTCTCCAAAGAGCAAGCCGACGCCTACCATCTGGTTCGCGTTTTCAACTTCGGGCATGACCCGGCTTGGTTTCGGTTGCGCGGGAATCTCGACGCTAGCTGCATCCTAGAATCAAACGGCTTTACGGCGCTGCCGCGTCCTGCCTAGGCGTCCGTGGCACACTTCAAACACTTCAGTTACGCTGAACCACAGATTTCCTTCGCAGAGGGAAAACCAGCCAGGGCCAGCGCATACCGGCCGTCGCGCATTTAATGGATCACGCTAGCTCGGGCCGCCACAAGTTTCAGCCCGGATGAACACCAGAACTCATGATTTGTTGGGGAACAGTGGGGCCAGCATGCGAGCCATCAATGGCTTCCGCCCAGTTGTCTATCTGTGTCTTATGTCGAGATGGCTAGTTCCTTGAGCGAAGGTTGCGGGTCGGGAATGCAGGAGGTCGCACCCTACCCCTCCGTGCGTGGCTAACGGTTTCCGTACGCGCCGCCCGGCTTGGCCGACAGCTGGCTGCCCAATCATGTCGATCGAAGCCCTTCCTAGCGCCCAAGAAATCGTCGAAGTCACGAGCAAGGAGACGCGGCTGGGGAACCTATCGCATGCTGCCCGCGAATGTCGGAGGCCTCTGGCATGGTGAGACGCAGATGCCTAAATGGCAAAGACCAGCCCAGTCGAAATGAGATGATGGACGACATGACTACGACCTCCAAACTTACTGTGCTCGAAATCTGTGCCGGAGCTGGAGGTCAGTCAGTTGGTTTGGAGCAAGCTGGGTTCGGTCATTCGCTTGCCGTCGAGATCGACAAGGACGCCGCCGCCACCCTCCGCCTCAATCGACCCTCATGGGACGTTCACCATGGTGACGTCCGAGAAGTCAACGGCAAGGACTACAAAGGGATCGATCTGCTCGCTGGGGGAGTACCCTGCCCGCCGTTCAGCATCGCTGGAAAGCAGCTTGGCGCCGACGACGAGCGTGATCTTTTTCCAGAAGCGCTACGCCTCGTGGAGGAGGCTAAGCCTTCTGCCGTAATGCTGGAGAATGTCAAAGGCCTAGCATCGGCTAGGTTTTCGACCTACCGTCAGTCGATTCTTGATGCACTCGAAGGGCTTGGCTATGAGGCTGACTGGCAGCTCTTCTACTCGAGCGAATTTGGCGTCCCTCAGCTCCGACCCCGGTTCATTCTCGTGGCGGTAAAGAAGCGTTACCACAAGAAGTTTGACTGGCCCGCTGCACATGGCACACCGCCGACCGTCGGAGAAGTACTTCTGCCGATGATGGAGAGCGGCGGCTGGGCCGGTGCTACGGCCTGGGCTATGAACGCAAACGGTATTGCCCCGACTGTTGTCGGCGGCTCCAAGAAGCATGGGGGCGCTGACCTTGGGCCGACGCGGGCTAAAGCGGCTTGGCTTCAGCTCGGGGTCGACGGCAAAGGCATCGCCAATGAAGTTCCGGGGTTTGAGATGCCGATGAACCACATTCCTCGCCTGACCAACGAAATGGTTGCCCGCATCCAGGGCTTCCCTCTGGACTGGCAGTTCTCTGGCAAGAAGACGTCCGTCTACCGACAGATTGGGAATGCGTTCCCGCCGCCGGTTGCAGCAGCCATCGGGACTTCCATAGCCACTGCCTTGGGCGTCAAGGCTCCTGCCAACAATCAGTTTGAGGAGTCGGTGGAGCGACACCTACGCGCTGTTAGCTAGAAGCCGACTTCTTATCGGCTTTACGCGCCCTTTCGCGCCGGCGAATCTCCGCGGCGATATCGCCATGCGGCCATGGCGTCCAGGCTGTTAGCTCGTAGTGGCTACGCTTGCGTCCGTCCTCGTATCGATAGTGGACTCTGTACTGCCAGCCGAGTTCTTTTAGCTCGCGCATGCGCTTCTGCCAGTCTTCTTGGAACTGGTGCATGCAAGCGACGACGGCGATAATCTGGCTCGGCGCCAACTCACCGGCTGCCTCAAAGGCCTTCAGCGCTTCACCGATACGCTTGTGCGGCTCGAGCCAGGAAGCGGCGGCCCGCATCTTATCTGCGTGTTGATCGATAGATGTAAAGTAGTCGCGCTTACCGTTGTTGCATTCGTGACATAGAGCTTGGAGGTTATCTATGTCGCTGTCCCCGCCCCAGGTGAGGGGAAGTTTGTGGTCAACCTCAAGTTTGATTGCGTCGTCATTCGGCGTCTTGCCACATTGCGCACACCGCTGGCTGAGGAGGACCTGAGCCCGAAGGCGGCGTGAGATTGCGATCCTTCGAGGAACGCTAGGATCTCGGAGTCCTTCGAGAATGTACTTCGACTTGCCATTGATGCGCCGACAAGACACCTCAATCCCGTAGACGTCTCGAAGGTCGCGAACTCGACGATCTGTTTGGGAACGGCTGGCGCCCGCGACGGTGGCAGCATGAGCCCGAATTTCCACCATCGTTGGGGGATCGTCTTTTCGATCATGTAGGAAGTTGTATAGCACTCGGTGCTGGTCGGACGCGATCAAATCATAAAGCTCGGGACTGCCAGGCTGCGGCAATAGGAGAAAGTCAGCGATCACTGGGCGAGGACTTTGGGTGCGGGCGTTGTAGTTGTATGGTCGTCTTCAATGCGGTGCCAGTATCGGCCCTCGAGATTGACTGAGTTCGCCATTGCGAAGTCGACAGGCCCAACGCGGATGCTGACCAGCTCGCCGGGCTCTGGCACGGTGCAGCCGAGTGATCGTGCGATGGCCGTTTGCGCGCTGTAATCACCTCCGAGTATTAAGTAGCCCTCCGACCGTAGGACACTGCGTGCGCCGCCGTTCTCGCGGACCCTTTTCATGAAATCATCCTGTTGGGCGACGGTCGCGATGATGTTACGAGAGATCCGCATGTTGGTAGCTACACGGAACAACTCGTTGACCCGAGCCTGGCCGCTTCGTGGAGCGAAGATCCTAGCTACGTGTGCGGCCGGAAGCTGTAATAGGATGTTTGGCTGCATAGGAGCGTCTCTGAACAGCCATTTGATGCGGGATTTGCCGAGCGCGTTGAGGCTTCCTTTTTGATCGCGGTTCATGCCCACATTGCGGTTTTCTGGCGTGGCGCGGACAAGTCCTATGCTCCAAGCGGACTTTTCGTCGCTTGCAACGGAACCCAGGATGAGATGGTTGATGCTCTCAGGCGGGAGCATCCACTGGGCTGTTGCAGAGTACTTGCTATCGACCTCGTACCCGGCGATCGTATAGTCCAGGATTTGGCCATCATCGAAGCCAAATTCGCGCTGCAGGTTGATTTCGATGAGGGTACCGTAGTGCGTTTTCTCCGTCTTGAACAGCTGATCCCAGCGATAGCGCCCCGTCCTCTGGCCGTCATAGAGCTGGTCAAAGGTGGATCGAAAGACATGGGCCATCCGGCTGCCGTCGGGGTCCGCTGCCAGGAGTGTCGCGGCGACTGCTTCAAGTTCAAGGTCTTCAGCGGCGGAAAGCTCGTCTAGCTCAAAGGGCAACATGACCATTACCCTATTGCACAGGCACGGCGCGTCAGAAAAGAGAATAGATCGGTATCCGTAACCTTCGTGTGCAAACGTAGGATAAACGTAGTGAGATTTGGTAGTACACTCGTCGCAAACTCAGCTCAGCTGGAAAAAATCCAACGTATTTATCACTTTGATATCGGTGCTGTGCTTTCGGTCAGATCCTTGCATCCAAGAGCCCGCTGTTATTGGCGGCCACGGCGTGGCGAGCTGGCGGCGTTTTCGGTGGCGATCCTTCCTCTTCGCCCACTGCCTCAACACACTTCGGTCATCAGATCATTATGCTGTCCTGTATCGGGCCTATGGCTTAGCAACGACTTCGTTCGGAAGGCCAGCCAAAGTAGGAGCAACTTGAATCAATTCATCGGTCACCAAGACCTTCCCGTTGGCGCTCAGCAGCAAGCTACCAAGTGAAGCGCCAATGATCCTTTCGATTGCAACCAGGACGGCTTGAGTTGGCGTAATTTCCCTCTCATTCACAATGGGAGAGAAGGAACTTGCCATAATCACGGAGTCCACTTGGTCGAATGTGAGGTCGCAAGTTTTCAGGAGTCGATCAACCGTGCGGCAATAGCGATAGGCGTCTCTAGGCCGAGACGTGATCGGCCACAAGCTTAGCCACTTTTGTGCGAGCATGTCGTCGACATCAGGGTGTTGCGGCGCGCGTTGCAGTAAGGCAGCTCTCGGGAGATCGGACAGAAGGCCGTCGAGTAGTTCAAGGGCCGCCCTGGCCTGACCAGCAGTCCTACGCATTTGCCAGCCGTGAGATGCCGAGTCGCTGCTCTTATACATCGCGTCGTGGGTTGCTCGCCACCAAGCGAACTGAACTCCGGTCCTTACTTGGATCTCGAATTCTCGTCGGAGCACGGCTGTAGAAGGAACGGCGCGGGGACTCACCTTGCCTTCAAGGCGCGCAATGATATGAACATCGTCATAGACAAAACTTTCGGCCGCAGCCATTGGCTTTTCTTTGATCGAGGCTTCAAATTCCGACAGAAGGACTTGGCAGGCGGGCTCTATCTCATTCTGTGTAGGAACGACAACTGTCGTCGCGTAGAAATCGTGAAGCTGATCGAGTGGAGCGGATCCCGTCTCTAGTTTTGAAAGACAACTTTCAATTGACTTTATCCGCTGGTCAAATAGCCAGTTCTTCTCTTTACATATGATTTGGAGTCGTGTGCCAGCTACTTCCGCAAGGGAGTTTATTGTGTCTAGGGCGCTGTCGTAGGCAAACGCGACGCTGTCCGGAATCCGCAACGATCTGGCTACAGCTTGTCGAGAATGATGCGTGTGACAATTGCTGCACGGGTCCTGCGAGATGCTTCTTTGTTCGTACCCTGCCGCACCGCGTCACTGTACTCCAACTCGACGTCTGCGCTGGGCTCCTGCACACGCTCGCTGAACTTCTTGAGGCGATCGAGGGCCGTGGTGTGATCGGGCAGTTCATTCTTATCAATTAGGTCTAGGACGGCGGCCCAGACTCCATAGAAGTCACCCAAATTGTTCCATCGCGTCCCTTGGATGTCGATTTCCTTCAACCACTGCAGTGCAGCGTAGTATCGAATGTCGCTTGAGTCCTCCGACGGTATCTCCTCGTCGTACTCTGCATAGAATTTATCGAGTGAGTTCGGGCTGCCATCCTGAATACCATGCATAGTCAGCAAGTAGATCTCGGAGACGTACTCGACATCCAGCATCCGGGAAATTCTAGCTCGGCTCGCCACACCGACCGTGGTCCAGAAGGGATCTTCAGCCAAGACAGTCATTTTTGTAATAAAGGCGCCCTCATATTGGGCTTTTCGAAGTTCCTGCCGATTTAGTTTTGCGGTATTTTTGTTGAGCCGCTCAAAGGCGGACTTGATTTCTTCAGAATTCGCTCGTGTAATGTTTTCAACACTCAGAACGTAGTCGACAAAGGAATCTTGCAGCTCGGGAGGAAGATCGGAATAATATGCATTCTCCAATCCTTCGCTAGCAAAGTAGCTTCCGATATGAAAATCATCTTTAGTAAATGAAATTAGAGTCTCTAGTCGCTGCTTTCCGTCAATAACATGGTACATCGTCGGTGTTGCTGGGCGCGTCTCTATTTCCAGATATATGGCAGGCGAAGGATAGTTACGAAGAATAGTATCTACATAGAATCTTCTATACTCATCGTTCCAGACTGATCGCCTTTGATACTTGGGGTCAAGGTCCAGCTGTTTGGAGGCGTCCATCTCAAGAAACCACTGTACAGTTTGAGTATTTGGTCGACGCTGCATTGATGAGTTCCGCTTCCCGGTGGGCGACTGTTCTGGAATGAATTTACATGACCCAAAGAATTCTTGCCATCTAGCCGTCGAACAGGCCTGGTTCCACAAGTCACATGTTGAGTGAGATTACTGAATCGCAGCGTGGAGGAAAGTCTTCGCCAGTCCCGGGGTGGATCCGACCCGTACTGCGGCTACTGTTCAGCGCACCGCATCGGAGCCTCCCGATGTTGGGTTGACCTGATGAAGGGGGCTGACCACTGCGCTGATTCGCGGATCATGTTCTGGCCCAATTTTCGGTTGGCCTTAACACAAGAATCCTACAACCCCGAACAAGGAGGATCCAGAAGGAGATCAGCAGGCCAGTGGCATCGGTCCTCGACACCGCTGATTCAGCCCTGGGCTCTCCTGCGAGATTCAACATCTCGACCTCCGGGAGTTGCTAGTGCCGCATGTAACTTTCAGTCGGAACCGGATGTTCAAGCACTAAACCTCAGGCTTCGACTTGGATTGCGGTCGAGCATGAACGTATCGACATAGACCACTCCATCTAGGCCGACATGTTCTGCATTGATTTGTGCTGTTGCCTTTGCCAGTCTGTCCGACAAAAGGGCAACTTCTCCTGATTCCAGGGGATGCCGCAGGATTACCGCGATGCGTCCCTCGGCGGCTGGTTTGTCCCACAAAGCGCAGGCGGCAAAAGTGTTCTTGAGCGTAGAGACGTTGTAGACCGCCGCCCAGTTATTGATTGCTTGCCGTTGCTTGTCCAGCTCAATGGTCAGGCTCCGCCCATCCAGTACTGCTTTCAGGTCTTTGGCTAGACGCCAGTCAAGAAGTGCGTGGTACGCCATATTCGAATAGTCGCGCAGGCAGCGGTAGCAAGAAGACGAGCACTCCAGTGAGTGTTCACCTGCGAGCTCGTCCAGGTATGTGTCAACGTCAGCAAGGTATTCGTGAAGGATCTCGGGTTTTCCCAGGTGGCTGCTGAAGCCCGCGCCGTTCTCCAAGGTGTCGGCAAGGAAAGCGAACGTGGTGGGTTCACCGTCCTTCAGCCCGGTATAGATTCCGGCGTTGAATTCCTGGGATTGAATGTCTAGCTTTTTCGCAGCCACTGTCCTCATCAGGAAGCTTAGTGAGTACCAGGCGGCTCGGCGGCCTTGAATAGAGTCATACGCGCCGTGTTGTTGAGGCAATCCGCTGCTCAGATCCAGCCGTAGCCCCTGAGACGGGATTACTGCCGCCTGCGGGCCGTAGAACAGGAAGTCCGTCGGTTGAATAGTTCCCAGCGCAGCAGCGATGGAAGGTTCGGATTGGTCGGTGTGCACCGCGCTCGTCCCGTCAGGAGCTATGGCTATGTAGCCGCCCCAGTAATCGTTCGGGAGGGCTTGCTTGAACTGGAAGGATTTGCCGGAGTTGTCATTGATCACATACCTCTTCCCGCGGCCCGAGTATGCGACTGAACCGGGGAGGGAAACGGGTTGCAGTTTTTGGAGATCGGCCACGGCTCGGGTAGAGGTCGACTTGGGTGACCAGGAGAAGTTGCCGTCGAAGTCTCGGGGGGTGCCTGCGCGATATCCTTTGGGTTCCCGGAGATCGATGGTACTGAAGGTTCCGGGGTCAGCTCCGCACTGCGGGCAATTGCCTGCTGCGTATTCTGAGCCTGTTGGTTTTTCTTCCACGTATGCACACTGCCTGCATACGTCGATTAGTCGTTGGTCGCCCAATGCATTGTCTTCAGCCGTGACGGTGCGACCAGCGGGGTAGAAGGAGGCCACTCCGATGACGGGATAAATTTTCCCGTCGCGCACCAGCTCACTGCCGGGAGCGAACTGATTAACTGCCATCGCAGCATCGCGGTCAATCACATTGTCCGGCGGCCAGGGGAAAGCGGTGCTTGGCTTCTTGAGGTAGAGGTCCCGAACCTTTGAGGGGAACCCGAACATCGGGAGGAGGCCGCTTTCGGCCAGCCGCTGACTAAGGTCGGAATGGCCGGGGATGTCACTGAAGGCCACCACGGAAATATCCTCAGGCAGGGAGGCGATACTGGCACGTGCCACGTCCAAGTCATTCTGGCTTAGGTTCGTGTACGTCGCCAAACCGGTCACCGCCTCCTCAACTGTTGACCAGTTGTCATTGAGCCACCGACTTAGCAGTGGCTTCACCCGGGCCCAGTCCGACACCAATCCGAACTGGCCATGTGTGTTGTTACCCAATCCGGAGAATCCGTCATCCAGAGAAAGGGTGCCAGTAAAGCCGATGAATGCACGCCGAAGCGTTTCACTTCTCAAAGCACGTGTATAAATTTCGGGACGGTTGAGGGCCAGGTAAGGCTGGGGTGTTGGTTCATTAGTGATGAGTTCGGGCCGTCCAAAGTAGTACTCATCGTGGCTGCGGCCCCTGCACACGGTGAGTGACACCGCCATGGGCGTCAGACGCCGGCCGGCACGCCCTACCCGCTGCTGGTAGTTGAAACGGGTAGGTGGCATGTTGGCCAATATGACGGAATCGAGCGCGCCAATGTCGACGCCCGCTTCCATCGTTGTTGTGACGGAGAGTAGCTCAATCCCATCGGACTGCTTGTTCTCCGTCTGGTTGAGGAAAACATTCTGGAACCGGGCTTGCCGGGATTGCGCGGCGAGCCGATCGGTTTGGCCGGTAAGTTCAGCCGCTGTAAGACGGAACTGGCCCTGGCCATAGGTGGCCTTATGCCCGTAGTAATCAAGTTCTGTCCCATGAGCCGTTGCCTCTGGGAGGTCCTTACCGCAGTACGTGCACAGCCCGCACCCGTATACCAGGTGCCGCCGTCGGCAGTTCTGACATATCCATTCACTAGTGGAGGGCTGGTAGATGGTTGCCATCTCGGCGTGGATGAGGAAGTTGGATACTGCGTCGCTCCATACCTTACTGACCGACGTCTGAACGTCATCGACGTCCATGTCGAACTTCACCGAGACTGCCTGCCAGAAGGTCTTCAGCTTCCTCGGTGGCGTGTCGGATACGTTTCTCATACCGGCGAATCGGCGCATTCCTGCAAGAATGCGCAGGCTGGACTGTGCGATGGCAGCCGGAGAGAATGGGACATTCTCAGTGGCGCTGACAGATCCTACGAGTCCAACCCAACCTAAACCTAGAGACTCATAGTCGCGTCCTACCCCAGAAAATAACCCGTCAATGATCTCCTTCTGCACGTTTTTGTCTATGGCACCCTCGAGCTTCTTCTGGGCAGTGGATAGGTCCGTTTTCCGTGCTGGTGAAGGATCCCAGCGGTAGATAAGCGACCAGGATGAGGGGGCCTTCTCGTCAGTTTGCTGGAGGGAAGCCGATGGACCGCCGGGATTTATACCCATCTCCACCAGCCGCTGACTAACACGGTCAGTGAGCACGGGAAGAGAAGGAGATTGAGTAAGCCGGCGGATGGCTTCCGTTTCCGGCACGTCACTCTCAAGGTCCCACACGTCCTGCAGGAGGGTGAATGCGTTCAGATCCTTGGCGCGCAGGCGTTTGATCGCGTCCTTGGACTCTGCGGTCTTCTTTCCGTCGACGATATGTTCCTTGGCTAACGGAATATCGGCTGCAACCTGATCTGATGCCGCAAGTTCTGTACGGAGGAGCAACCGCAACAGATCCTGGTAGTGCCGGAGGCTGATTCCGGACGATAACTTGGCGGCGTCCTGTCGGCTGTCAGTGAAGACGATGGTTTTCCGGTTCGCAGGCTCGAGGTCTTGGAGCAGTTCTGTGATGAGCACCTGATTAATTTTTTCGAAACCGGTGCGCATGGCCCGAATGGGTGATCTTTGACGTTTCTTGTCTGACGCTGCCACAGGCCCGTCAGCGGTGTGGGTTATCTCCCAGTCATCGGCGCAATTAGGGCACCGCGTCGGGAACGGCGACAACTGCTCGGGGTTCCGTTTGAAGACGCCCGAGTTCTGGCCGCGCTTGCCTGCTGGTGTGGCCACCTGGAACGTCCAGCCTGTGTGGTCATTACTTCCGGTCGGACGGAGCTCGCCCGTCTCGGGCCTGAGGATTGAGCGTCTGAATGCGTACTCTACTTTCTTGCTGTCTGCAGTCCATTCCCGATCCTCCAGATCCGGGTTCTGCTTCTGCGGCCAGTAAAGAAGGTAGTTATTGGCTGTCCGCTCGAGACCCACCTGATCGGGTAGATGTTCGATGTCGGACAGGTCTGCCAGCAGGGTTACTGATTTTCCCGGAGGCTGGGTCGAACCGGCGGGTACGTACCCTCCCAGGAAGACGTCTCCACAATTTTGGCAGTACAGGAATTCCAGTACTCTGGAGCCGCATATGCACCGGCTGACCGGTTCGGAGTACAGGCGCCCTACAGGACGCGTCTGACTGCCTCCTTCCTGAACTTCAGGACACGTCGGGTCGGTGCAGGCCCACATACCCGGTACGTTTCGGAAGAAAAGATGGCTTCGCAGTAAAGGCCATTTGACCGCGCCTGTCTTCTCTGGAGAGGTTGCTGCAGCTTTCAAGAGCTTCTGTACTGCCTGACGGCGCGAATCTTCAGGCAGCGCGGGGAATAGGTGATGTTCCATCTGCTTAAGAGACTTCGCCTGCGGTTTTGATTGAGACTCCCCACTTTCGGCCAGAAAGAAGACGTTACTCAGGGCACTGGCTCCCGTGAGCTCGTCCGTGTGGCCGGGGACGCCCTCCGGGGTTGCGAATGCCGTTTCCGACAGGTCAAGAGCCGGATCCTGTGCGCGGATGAGCTGTCCGGAAAGGAAATCGAATGATTCGCGCGGCACACCAAAGAATTCCTCGACGAAGGCTTCGTCCCGGTCAGATTCCAAAGAGGCTGAGGCGGCGATGACTTGGAACTGGTTGGAGTCTTCAGCCAGTCCGAGCCTCATTTTCAGATTGCGGATGAGCAGCGCGACTTCTGTGCCGGCGGTACCTCTGTAGGAGTGCAGTTCATCGACGATGAATGTGAATCGATGGTCAGAACTGGCTTGAAGCCACTCACGGGTTGAGTCGAAGTACCGACTGTCACGCTCGCGCAGGAGCAGGACGTTGAGCATCGAATAGTTGGTGATGAGAATGTCGGGGGCAGCATGGGCCATGTCCCACCGGGAGACCATTTCAGCTCCACCAAGATGGGGCATGAAGTATTTAGACTCGTCATCGAGCTGCTGCATCTGGGTACTGCGATGATCAATATCTTGAAGATATGAGCGTAGATTCCCCACGGCGACATTATTGTCCAGTGCTCCTGTGACGGGCGTTGCCCCAGTGTACCGACCGAAGTAAAAGCGGTGCCCGCGCCTGTTCTTATCCAACCACGTCCGGGCCGCGTCACTGTCCAGTGCCTTCCGCAGCCGGATGAGCTGATCATCAACCAGCGCGTTCATCGGATACAAAATGATGGAGCGGACAGCTTTGGTGCGTCCAGCCTCTGTCTCCCGCTGTGGCACGAACGGACTATTTGCCCCTCGCCACCATGTCGCGAACGATGATCCATGACCGGTCCAGGAAGTTGATTCGGCCAAAAGGTTAGAAATGAGAGGCAGGAGAAAGGCCTCGGTCTTACCTGCGCCGGTGCCTGCGGTCACCACCACGTTGCGTTTATTCTTTACGACCGAGATCAGGGCTGACTCCTGGTGGGTGTACAGGTCCCGATCCGCAGGGATGAGACCGGTCCGCGCGAACTCAGCCAGGTCCTTCGAGGCGTGGGCCTGTTGTACTGAATCATCGAAGGAGTTCGTGGAGGCCATGTATTCGGGGCGCAGTTCGATGAAGGGTTCCCTATAGACGCCGTTGTCCTTGTCGAGGATCCGACGTCGTTCTGCTTCAAGGTTTTCATCAGCAAGTCCGAACGGTGTGTCGTAATAACGAAAATATGACTCCCGCAAGTGGTTGAACGTTTCTACTATGTCTAAAGGCATGATGTCGGCTTTCTGTAGAACGAGCGGGAACGCTGCATATTCTCTAGCGCACTTGCAGGTGTTGGTGAATCGATCGAGCGACGGCTAAAGCAACAGAGTTGGGTACATTCTCATAGGTCCACGCTCCGCCCGGAGGCTTGACGGGGCTGACCCCGCTGCACAGGGCCAGCGCTTGCCGGTGTTGCACCGGTAGCGGCAGCATGGGGCTGACAGTCAATGATCCGATGGGATCTTCGGCATCTTCTTGGATGGTCAACCGCAGACCTTTGGTGCCGATTTCGGCCATGGTCAAGCACATACCCTCCGCGTAGCTAACTGTCGACCAGTGCCCAGACCTGAATAGCCAATACTGATTCCGTCCGTGCACCTTTTGCCTGAAGAGGCCATTCCGGAGGAAGGCCTCCACATGAGTGAACTCCTGCCTAATGGCATCGAACATTTGAACCGGAGGCCCGTAAGTGTTGGGTCCCGCTGATCGGGCTCCTTGAACTAGCAGGGGAAGATCCGCGGCCATGGACAGAGCAGTACATGGGGCGAAAGTTGCTCCCACGTTGGCGGCTGTCTCTTGGAGCTCTGATTCACTGTCGTATTCAAGCAGAAGAAGCTCTGGATCGCCGAGCGAGGTAAAGCCGGTTCCATGCGGTTCCCGCCTGTGCAATACCGCGTTCGCTTCGAGCCGGTCCTCTAGTTCCGGTGTTCGTTGACCGATGACCAAGGCGAGGGCTGAAGAACCGGGAAGTTGCGTCAACATTGTGGGTCGAATTTGCCACTTGCCCTCTGGCCACAACAAATCGACATGCCCCAATACTTCCAAACGTCGTAGATATGCCCGCGCCTCATAACTCCTGGCGCGTGGTACTCCGTCCAGCAACGCAGCGACTGAGGAAGTGACATCCGCGAGACTCCCATGGCCACGTAAGCTCAACCACTCGAGGACGAGATCACCGCGCATAGATGCTGTCCTCCATCGACTGTGACAGATAAGATCTCCACTGCTGGTCGGGGTTACGGATGGTTCCCGTGGCGGCTCGTCTCCAAAAAGCTTTGGCCAGACCGTCTATGGACCCAAAATGGGGTGGATCAGCTGTGATCTGCTGAGGCTGGGACAACTTACCTGCCCGCTCTGTTAGAACCCAACTTGTCCCCTCAGGTATAGCGGTCTTCCACCGATAGGATTCCGGGAATCCAAGCCGTGCCATGAAGGCGGGAACAGGAGGTTCCCCACACCTTCGCACTCGGCCCGAGGGAGCTACGAACCATACAGCCGCGTCCTTTCCCCTCCTGCAGAGCACGAATCCAGGGGGGCCAACACTCCGAGTCATGCCAGGCCGCACGACTTCGCTGCCTTCGGTTTGCGTGCCCTCCCAACGAGGTGCAGAGCCGCTTGAGTGGACGAAAAACGGCAAGGTCGTACCAGCGACAGAAACTACGTGCTTCCCCTCAGTCAGGGGCCCGGCGAGCCGAATGGGAAACAGGGAACCATTGGCCTTCACTCGTGTTCCGGGAAGGTTGTCATCTAGGACGATCTCCACGAACTCATCAGAGCCTTCGTCCGGGAGCTGCACATCTGGTTCACCCCCGCGTAGGTAGTGGCGGCCACCGACATCCGTCCGAAGTTCAAGACCGTTCGCGAGTTTAGGCCGCGAGCTGGGGCGTGGTTTCAGGAGCTGCCCGAGGCTCTTGAACGACCCTGCCGCCGTCACGTCAACCGGCTCTACTAAACACACATCCACATACACTGCCCATCCGGGGAAGACGTCACCCCGCAATTTCCAGTGACCAGATGCGGCACTTGTCGTGAGAATCTCGTCCATTTCCGCCGCATCGGAGTTCTGCACAACAAGCAGGTGGTCCTCATCTGGACGAATATCACTCACAGACTGCCAGTGGCCCGATGAAGGATCGATACTCAAGATCCACAGCTGACGTACGTGCTTCGAAAGAATGGACTTCGATCCCACTGCCTTATAGCGGTTATTGATCAGGGCAGCGCCTCCCGGCGGACTGCCCGTAACGTCGTAAACGGATCCGTAGTCAGGCCTCTTTATGCATAGGACTGAACCGTTGTTCTGCCTGAGTTCATCCGCTTCCAACCGCGAATCAAGTGGCACAACCCAGCTGACTGACCAGTCGTCAGGGTTAATCCTCATGCTCAGCTCTAATCGCACAAGGCTTCCAACCACAGTAGAACCCGAGGGTTGTTCAGCAGCTACTTTGGCGATCACGCCCAGTAGCAGAGGGTTGCCCGGGTTCTTTTGGACTAGATCGACGAACGTCTTCGAGAAACCCCGGGGCTTGTCTAGCCACAGGCGGAGCAGGGCTAGCAAGTGCTCGGGCGAAGGGTTGGCACTCCGATCAACACGAAGCCTGTCTAAGAAACCTGACAATCGGTCGCGGTCAGACGCTTTCAGGACCGTTTGCGATAGTGGATAGCCGATTTTTTTGAATGTGTCATGGGTGCGAATGGTACTGCGGCCCACGAGGTGCTGGTTCCGCTCTATCCAGTTATCGAGCAACTGCCACATGTCCGCAACGAAATCGAAGTTCTTCTGGATACCCGCCGCGGTGAGGCTATTCGCCCCAGACGTCATCAGGCTGACCAGCCGAGGATAATATGCGACAGACGAGAACTGCCCGTCATTTCGCATTCGGGATCCTGCGATGACCGTCACGGCCAACAGGGGCAGCACAGGTGGTGGTTGATCCTGCGGACCCCGCCTCCAGGAGACGAGCCGGCGATCAATAGGTTCGAATACTGATGACTTGTCGGTCTGCCTCAGTTCAGCGAGAACAGCAGAGCGCAGCGACGCCACAGGCTCATATATGGAAGGATATATCCGCATCAATTCCTCGTCATCGAGAAACATGACGACGGGCTGCTCCGGCTCGTCCATCGAAAAAAATTCCTCAGACAGCTTTGATTGCCACTCGTCGTAGTCCATATTTTTCACCGAAAGTTCGTTGTCCCCCACGCGCATGATTGTAATTGCTGGTACTGACATCAATCGGTGCCCACGCTGACCGGGCCAAGAAATAGGCGGATGCCAACTCTTACCTGCGGTCCGTGTTCGGAACCAGAGACTGAAGACGAGGCCGCCGTCGTCGGCTATTTCCGGGTGGCTTCGAGACCGTGCTCCTCCAAGGGCCGCGAAACTCCCAGCGGAGCGGACTCAGATGGGGGTTCGCCATGGTGGTTCGAAAGCTGAGGGGCGGACGTTTCGCCACTCGACTGGGGGATTGCCGGGCCCATCCCTGCGCCTTCGGCCCCGGACCCCATCCCGGATCTCAAACGAGGCCGTCGTCGATTTGGAGATCCCGGGGTCGTGACGTAATCCAGCATCCGGAAGCCGGTGGTTGTCGGTGGCGAACTTCAGGTACGGGTTCCAGGCCATCACAGGGTTCGGGATAGAGCCGGTGCCTTTACTGGTGGACGTGCCCACCAGTTCCGAGCCCACCACGGACGACGGGGGATCCTTGGAGTCCACCCTTGAGGTCGTTGGCCCAGTTGCGGTGCACGTCTCCGGTGAGGATGACGGAGTTGCGCACGTTCGCGTTCACCCAGCCCTGCGTGTCGCGCGTAGCCGTCTCACACGTCCATGGAGACGTCGTCGATCTCCGGCGCCTGGTTCCGGTCCCATCCATCATGTGGAAGTTGGCCAGCCGGCCCCCTGGCTGCTGCGGTAAATAGTCATGTCGAACCAGGCCAGCACGGACGACGGCCGCAGCGGCATGTTCTTGTAGTTCGACTGGAACGCGGCCGCACGGCGCTGCCGGAACTCCAAAACCGAGCCCTAGTGAAACGCCATTGGAATCTGCATTCAATGTTTGAGGCACTGGGTACAGTTGCGTACATGGGGACGATTGTGAAGACAACAGGTTTGCTTGAAGAGCGATTCGTAGGCGATATAGAAGGCAAGTTCTTCATCCCGGCCTATCAGCGCGGATACCGGTGGGGCGTCGACGAGGTCACCCGTCTCCTCGATGATGTTGCCAACAGTCGTGAGCAGTCGTCGTACTATCTGCAGCCGATCGTCGTGAAAGGCATGACCGACGGTCGTTGGGAACTTGTAGACGGCCAGCAGCGACTTACGACATTGTTCCTGATTCTGCAGGACATCCGCCGATCCTTACCGTCGGCGAATGCGCGGTTCGAGCTCGAATACGAGACCCGAGTCGGGAGCCAGGATTATCTGAAGGATCCAGATGAGGTGGGAAGCACACGCAACATCGACTTCTTCCACATCCACAAGGCTGCTTCTACAATCAGATCGTGGTTTGAGGCACTGGGGCCCGGGGAGATTCAGGCGGCGATCGACTTCTACACTGATCTTTCGCGCCGCGTGAAGGTGATCTGGTACGAGGCGCCGGAAGCTACGAACTCGACTGATTTATTCACGCGGCTGAACATCGGCCGCATCCCGCTGACCGATGCCGAACTCGTCAAGGCGCTCCTGCTGACACGCGCCAAGGGCTCGCCGGGACAGCCCGACCGGTCGCAGGAGATCGCCGCGCAGTGGGACACATTCGAGCGCGATCTCCGCACGCCTGAGGTTTGGGCGTTCGTCGCGGGCCACGCGAACAGTCAGGCGACTCACATTAGCCTGCTGCTCGACACCCTTGCAGGCGGGCCGAGAGGACGCGAGCGTGCGCCCTTTCACACGTTTAGTACGCTGCGAGCGGAGATCGACGCCAACTACAAGACTTTCTGGAACAGAGTCATTGATCTTCATTCCCTGATTCTTGGCTGGTTCGAGGACCGAAACTTGTTCCATAAGGTCGGGTATTTGGTTGCGACAAGGACGCCTTTTAGCGAACTCGTTGTCGCCGCGGAGGGCAAGACCAGGAGCAGCTTCGAAACGACGCTAGACGACATGATCAAGACGAAATTGGCCCTGACGGATACAGCACTATCCGGGCTCTCCTACGAGAGCGCGGCGGGACGGGAGAAGGCGTCGCAGGCACTGCTCTTGATGAACGTCGAAACAATTCGAAAAATGCAGCATTCTTCGGAACGCTATTCATTCTGTGCTCACGCGGCAGGCGCGTGGTCGCTGGAGCACATTCACGCACAGAATGCCGAAGCACTTAATACCGGCGAGCAATGGTCGAGCTGGCTCCGATTGCATCGTGACGCGTTAGTCGGATTGCCGCTCGACGAGAGCCGTCGTAGCGACCTTATCCGTCGGATTGACGACGCGATCCCGACGATCAGCCGTGAAACGTTCCGGGAGCTGGAGCGCGAGGTGAACACGATCTTTTCTTCCGGTGATGAGGGCGCGGAGGGTGACGTGCACGTCATTGACAACCTTGCTCTTCTCGACAGCCGAGACAATAGCGCGCTGAGCAACGCGGTCTTCGAAGTAAAGCGGCTTGAAGTACTCCGAAGGGACCGCTTGGGTTCATATATCCCTGTGTGTACACGAAATGTGTTCCTGAAGTACTACACGGACGAGAGTGCCCAGCAGGTCCACTTTTGGGGCGCATCGGATCGGCGCGCCTATCTCGACGCATTCCGCGATGAAATCGGCGCGTATCTGACGGAAGAAGTGAGCGAAGCATGAGTATCCAAAGCCGGTCCACGACGTTCACCGGTATCTTCTTACCCAACGACACAGATGAGATTCATGCGATCGAGATCCCGCTGATTCAGCGGGACTACGCGCAGGGCCGAGAAAGTGTCGCTGTCGACGAGATCCGCCAGAACTTCATCGACGTTCTGCACGTGGCCGTCGCCGGGGAGAAACCTGCTCCGGTCGACCTTGACTTCGTCTACGGCGAAGTGAAGTCCGGTGTGCTGGAGCCTCTCGACGGTCAGCAGCGGCTCACCACGTTGTTTCTGCTGCACTGGTATCTCGCATCGCGAGCGGGAGAGCTTCGTTCTCCTCAGGCATGGATGAAGTTCTCCTACGCCACTCGGCCGAGTGCACGGCTATTCTGCGAACGGCTTGTGATGGGCCCGCTGCCAGACGCTGTAGAGCAGCCGTCAGCCTGGCTCTCTGATCAGCCGTGGTACCTCTTCGTCTGGCGCCACGATCCAACAATCCAGTCCATGCTTGTCATGCTCGACGCAATTCACGTGCAATTCCGGACAGCGGACGCCAAGTTGGCCTGGTCGCGGCTCGTGGACCCGATCGAGCCGGCGGTGACCTTCCTCTTGCTCGCACCGCCTGACATGGGCTCGGCTGCGGATCTCTACATCAAGATGAACTCACGTGGGAAGCCTCTGACTGAGTTCGAAACCTTCAAAGCGCATTTTGAGAAATCTATCGAGTCCACCGACCGCGCCGAGAAGTTTGCGCTAAATGTTGACGGCGCGTGGTCAGACTTACTCTGGGGATTCCGCGGCGACGACGACCTGGTCGACGACGAATTCATGCGCTACATCGGCTTCATCACCGAGTTGTGCGAGTGGCGCGATCCTGATGGCGACGTTCGTGAGCGTCGCGAACGTCTCAGCCGTCGCACTGAGCGGGTATTTGGTGGGGCCAATCCCAAGTGGGCCGAGTCATTGGACTTCCTGTTTGGGGCGTTCGACGTATGGGTCGGCCGCGACGTTGCCGGCGTATTTAGCGGGCTCTTCAGGAGTACCACCGAGCGGCCGGACGAAGTTGAAGCCGACCGCGTTGCGCTGTTCTTCCGAGACCCGCGGATCAACCTGTTCAACAGCTGCTGCCGCACTTTCGGAGATACAAGCGGCAGAACAAGGATCTTCACGTTCGGGCAGAGCCTCCTGCTCTTCGCGATACTCCTCCATCTCATGGAGGAGACAGGCGCACTTCAGGCCCGGATCCGCTCCTTGCGTAATCTCATAGAAGCTTCCACGAATGAGCTACGCGTTGACCGGATGCCTAGGTTGCTCCGAGACGTCGAACGACTTGTGCGCGACGGCGCTCTCGGCGAAATTGACAGCTTCAATAAACAGCAGGTCGAGGACGAACTGCTGAAACGGGAGTTCCTGGCCGCAAACCCAGAGCTCACTGAGACGCTTCATCGCCTGGAAGACCATCACCTCCTGCGTGGGTCGATCGGCGCCTTCTGGCTAGATCCGGCGAAGTTCGGTGCTCGGTCCGACGCGTTCCTTCGTCTGGCGTCAGAGCCCGAGTCCTGGCTCGAGGCTACTGGAGCGCTCCTAGCGGCCGGCGCGTATCAAAGGACGACAAACAATAGAAAGTTTCAATTCGGAACAGGGTCCAAGCGTTTCGAAAATGCGTGGCGAGAACTGCTTACCGGCGCAGACCGTGAGGCACTTTCTGCAACGCGCTCCGCTTTTGCCAAGCTCCTAGACGCCATCGATGATGGCGACGATTTGAAGACGACGCTAGTGGCAGTGCAATCCGAATGGCTTGCCCAGCGCGAATCGGAGCTCTATTTCGACTGGCGGTACTACTTAGTGAAATACTCGGCCATGCGTGAGGGCGGCTCGGGAATCTACTACTCAGAAGGCGGAGCGCTGGGCTACTCGCTGTGCATGCTCCGCGGTGGTACGAGCACGCTCAATAGCAGGTACCGGGATCCCTACCTCCTCGCAATTTGGCGGAATCTCGGTAACCCAGACGATGTCGATGACCCTTGGTTCACCGGACACGAGACCATTCCGCGATGGCTGCGGCTCAGGCGCAGCGGCATCGGGATTCGCTCAGTGTCCAGAGGGTTTGAACTGTCAGGACCTGCGCGGGACGGTTTCGCGGAGCTGTACGATTCGCTCCGGCGCCAGCTCGGTGCGCCGCACGACGGCATCATCGAGATCAAACAGGTGGGCGGAATCGACACGCTTGACCGCATCGCGATCGGAACAGAAATCATGCGGCGGCTTCTTGACGCGGGACTGTGATTGACAGATCCCCCCGAACCCTGCGTCTCGACTCGTTGCGTGCAAATAACAGCGGCGAGGCGTTCGGCAGAATTGCTGGACGCCCCGCCGTCGTGCGTGCGTGTCTTTGGCGAGTTGCTATCCCCGTGCCTGAGGCCCCGGAACCCCGTCCCGAATCTCAAAACGAAGCCTTCGTGCTCACCAGAGCCCCCGCATCGTGATGGTCCAGCACCCGAGAGTCAGCGATCACCGCGTCCTTGGTAAGGCGGGTGTTCAAGTAGCCTCGGTTGTCGTTGTAGAACTTCAGGTTCGAACCCGGACGGCACGGACGAGGGCCGCAACGGCATGTTCTCGTAGTAGGCCTGGAACGCGACGTGGACGCTTTGCGCGGCGTCGAGCTGCTCACCGATGTCACGCGGCGGCTCGTCCGCGGTGAATTGGAAGAGAGCTGACAGCGCCGCCGCCTAAACAGCCGCCGCTGTTCCGGAGACCTCGTCGAGCAGGGCTTTCGATGCCCTCATCAAACACAAGGACGCTGCGGTGAAGGTGCTGGTGCATCCTTAGGAGGCAGGCCGGCAAGAGGGCCGCGTCACCTCTGGCCTCCCCGGCCCGGGCGCACGAGCGTGGCCCACAGGTGCCACAGCATCGCGGCGAGGGTGGCGAGGAATGCGGCGACAGCCAGCCACAGCTCCGTGCGGCCAATCAGCGCCACAAGGGGAAGACGGTCGGCGCGCCCCAGATAAATCCCGGCCACGGCGTACATGCCCGGGGGGAAGATGACGCTCCAGAGGCCGGGTTCGTAGGACAGGGGCACGCGGTGGATCACGTGCCTCCACCATCCGGCCGCGAGGAGGACGGGGAAGAGCCACGAGGCGAAGGCCCAGAACACGACGGAGGAACCGGCCACGAGCCCCCGCGTCGCATCCACCATCGGCGCGCCGGCCATTTAGACGATCCGTGCACCGGCGAGGACGCTGATCGCCATGGCACCCATGGCCACGAAGTACGGCGGGCGCAGGTCCGCGGCCCGGATGGGGTAGGTCATGAGCCGCAGCGAGACGAAGATCCCCACCGCGGCGTACAGGATGAGCCCCACCGACCAGGCGACGACGGCGGCCAGCGCCAGGACGGCGCGCAGGTCCGGCGCGGCCAGGGGCTCCAGCGACGCCGCCGCGACCGCCACCGACTGGCTGGCCACGCACCAGATGAACCAGCTGCCGTTGGCGTCCTTCAGCACGGGGCGCTCCTCCCGGCCCAGCACGGCGGTCCACGGCACAACGTAGCCAAGCACCACCCAGGCGAGCGCCGCGACGGCGAAAAGCACCGCCGTCGTCCCCGTCCACCCTGCCATCCCCAGGCGCACGCCGAGCACATTCGTGCCGGCGATGAAGGTGAAGAATCCGAACGCCCGGGCGGGGTCCAGGAAGTCGCGGCGCATGTCGGCGCGGAACCTGGCCAGCCGCACCAGGCTGAGAACCAGGATCACGGCGTAGGAGACCGCACAGACCACAAGGAGTGCGGCGGAGAGTGCGTCGAAGCCTTCGAGCTCGAGACCCACCGAGATGATCCCGCTGGCCATAGTGAGGGCGAAGTACCCCGGCGTGAGGGTCTGCACCGCTTGGGAGACGCGGGAGCCGAGGGGGTTGCGTTTCACCGGGCAGAGGTCATGGCACCCAGCTTAGGGCTTGCTGATTCCACCTAAGCCTTAGGATGCCCCCGCCTGATTCCAGCCCCCGGCGGCTCCTAGCGGGCAGCATGGAAGCGCCACGGTGCTGCGACGTCGCGCTGAATCCGCCCCCTGGAAACCGGTGATAGATACGGCCGGAAGGACATTGTCTCTAGTGCTCAGGGAGGTCGTCAGGCGGTGAAGGTGCTGGTGCATGCTTAAGGCACGGCTCTTGCGTCTGCCGTGACCGATGATGTGTCGATGAAGGAGAACCCGTGAACAGCGCACTGGCAGTCATTGTTTTCGACGTCAACGAAACGCTCTCGGACATGTCGCCGATGGCAGAGCGCTTCACTGAGGTCGGAGCCCCTGCGCACCTAGCGAAACTCTGGTTCGCCACGCTGCTGCGGGACGGCTTCGCCCTGGCCGCCGCCGGCAGCAATGCAACCTTTGCCGAGATCGGCGCGGAGGTGCTGCGCGGGCTCCTCCCCGGCGCGGGCATCCAGGCAGATCTGGAGCCGGCGGTGAAGCGGATTCTGGCGGGAATGCGCGAGCTGCGCCCGCACCCTGACGTTGCCCCAGGTGTCCGTTCGCTGCGCACGGCCGGATACCGGCTGGTCACGCTGACGAACGGCTCCGCCGAGGTCGCGGAGAAACTCTTGGCACCGGCCGGAATCCTGGACCAGTTTGAACGTCTGCTGTCCGTGGAAGACGCCCCGGCGTGGAAGCCGGACCGGGCCGCGTACCGCTACGCCGCCGATGCCTGCGCCACGGATCCGGGGGAGATGATGCTCGTTGCCGTCCACCCCTGGGACATCCACGGCGCGGCACAGGCCGGGCTCGGGACAGCGTGGATCAACCGGACCGGGGCCAAGTACCCGACCTACTTCGCCGCGCCCGACGTCACTGTTGCCTCCTTGACGGAGCTGCCGGAAGCCCTGGGAGCCCCGGCGGATCGTTAAGCTGCCGGTTCAGCCGCGGGCGGCCCGGATACCCCCATGGGGGGCACCCTTGAACGCTCCGACGACGGCGCCCACCGGATCCCGGTGGGCGCGGCGTCGTCGGGAGGTGCGGTACTCCAGGCGAAGTCTGGCTTAGGCGCGTGCCGTGGCGTGGCCCTTGGTGAGGATCAAGGCCAGGGCGATCATCCCGGCGCCGAGGACCAGGTGCAGGACGTTGTCCAAGCTGTTCAGCGGCACGAAGTCAGCGGCCGAATCCTCGGGGACCACCAGGCCGTAGACGAACAGAACCAGGTAGATGACGCCGCCGTAGAGGAGGAAGGAACGGGCGCCGGTGGCCGACCTGGCCAGCAGGAGGCCCGCCGCGCCGAACAGCAGGTGGACGATGTTGTGCAGGGCCGAAACCTGGAAGAGGCCCAGCAGCATGGCCTCGGAGTGGTGGCCGGCGAAGGCGAGCTGGTCGTAGTTGCTCGTGATGCCCGGAACGAAGCCCAGGATGCCGACCAGCAGGAAGACGGCGCCGACGGCGAGGCTTGCCTTCTGGACGTTGGTGCGGGTTCCGGTGCGGGTGTGGTTCATGGTTGTCATGGCTGGCTCCTTGAGTGCGGGTTGCGGTGATGGACCTGCCGGTGTCCGGCCGGTCCGCTGCTTATGCCAGCAATTCGGAGGACACAGCGCGGCGGATTGCCGCGTGCCGGTTTTTTATGTCACCGGCCGCCGCGCCATCAGCCCTTTCTGCCGCGCGCCTTAGGTTCCTTCGGCGGCAGCCCGGCCACGTGCTCGAAGGCCTTCTCCACCCAAGCCTTGGCCCGCGCCTCGTCGCCGTCGCCCTCGGCGTTCCAGATCTCCGGCAGTCCCGTGTAGCTGCCCATGGGCCGCTCGGCCGGCCCGAACGGCACGGTCAGCTCGGAGCTTTCGAGCGTCTCCTTGTCCGCCTTGGAGAGCTTCACGCCGATGGTAGGGCCGAACAGGCCGGCGAACATGTTGCCGTTCACGAACGCCCCGAGGTTCCCGAACATCGGCTTGATAACCACCTCGGGGTGGTGGGGCAGCACCGAGCGCAAGTGGTCCTTATCGGCGTCGGACGCTTTCGGCATTTCCACGAGGTGCCTCCGGAAAACGGCTTGTCAGGGACGGGTTTACCTGCAGGATAGGCCCGTAGCTGGGCGCCGGTATAGGCCGCGTGCGCGGCCGTTTCCGCGCCCGAAAATGTCAACCACCGTCACCGCCGGCCACGATTGGATGCATCAGCAGCATTACCGACCCCATCGTCAGTCGGTGCGCGGCCCGTTGATGATGTCGTCGGCGTTCTCGAAGGCCCAGGCAACCAGCGGAACCAGCAGGGCGCTCAGCTCATAGCCGCGCTCCGTGAGGCTGTAGTCCACCCGGGGCGGAATGACAGGCTGGGCTTTCCGGCTGACCAAGCCATCGCGCTCAAGAGTCTTCAGGGTCTGGGCCAGCATTTTCTCGCTGACACCCTCGGCGCGCCGTCGCAATTCGCTCCACCGCTGCCCGCCCTCGGATAAAGCAAGCAGAATCAGCACGCCCCACTTACTGGTGATGTGGTCGAGCAGGGTGCGGCTGGGGCAGCCGGCCGGGAAAACGCCGTCGGCCAAGGCGGCGGGGAGCCGCGTGGCAGGGGCTGGATCGGCGGTACTAACTTCCATGCCAGTACCTTACCTCAAAGTGCGTACTCTCTTTTGGGAAGTAAGTCGAAGATGCCGTGGTTGTGATCGGTGATAGACACCCAATCGAAAGGAAATCCATGAGCATCGTCATCACCGGCGCAACCGGGCAGCTGGGCCGCCATGTAGTCGAGGCCCTGCTGGAACGCGACGTTCCTGCGGAGGACATCGTGGCCGCGGGCCGCTCCATCGAAAAGCTCGCAGACTTCGCCGCGCGCGGCGTCCAGGTCAAGTCCATGGACTATACCGATCCCGCCTCCGTGGCCGAGGCGTTGCAGGGGGCGGAGAAGGTGCTCCTCATTTCCGGCAGCGAGGTGGGGCAGCGTGTCGAGCAGCACCGGACCGTCATCGAGGCCGCGAAGGCAGCAGGTGTTGAACTGCTCGCCTACACGAGCATCGCCAACGCGGACACCACAAAGATGAAGCTGGCAGTGGAGCACCAGGAAACCGAGACCATCCTGCAGGAAGCGGGCGTTCCTTTCGTTCTCCTTCGTAATAGCTGGTACCTGGAGAACTACACCGATCAGTTGCCCGGCACGCTCGCACAGGGTGGGATCGCTGGAAGCGCAGGGGATGGCCGCGTCAGCGCAGCTTCCCGCGCCGACTACGCCCACGCTGCCGCTGCTGTGCTGGTTGCCGACGACCAGGCCGGCAAAATCTATGAGCTGGGCGGCGACGAACCGTTCACCATGGATGAGCTGGCGGCGGAGATCAGCGCGGCGACCGGCACGGAAATCTCCTACCAGGACCTCCCCGCGCAGGAGTACGCCGGAATGCTGGCCGGCGTTGGAGTGCCGGAGGCCTTCGCGGAAATCCTGGCCGACTCCGATCTGGGGATTGCCCGCGGTGACCTCCTGGTCAGCACCGGAGACCTGAAGGCGCTTATCGGACGCCCCGCCACGTCCCTGGCCGAAGCTGTCCGCTCAGCAGCTGCCGCCGCCTGATCTGCAGCCGAGCGTCGCGGCACTGCCCCGACCTCAGGTGGGCACCTTCTGCTGGCCCGGCGTCTAGGTTGCCCTGCCTTCCGGGCCGGGCAACCTAGACGCCGCCGAACATGCCCGCGGCAGCGCACGGTAAAGGTGTGTTAGCACTGTGTTGATGGACCTGGACACCTTAGAGGCATTCAAAGACCTATGGGGCACGAGCCCAAGCCGGCTGTCGGGACCATGCAGCACCTTCAATCCCCGCCTAAAGCAGGCCACCACGATCAAAGCTCCAGCGTAAACACCCGCAGCAGCACGTCCTGCCTTGCGGTGACATGGGGCTGATGGGCTTAGGGGCGAACGGGTGTCGCCGCCTCTTTTCCCACCACCGTTGTCCATGGGCGAGCGGTCCACGACGTCACGACGCCACCGGTGACGTAAGGATCGGCGGCTGCAAAAGCTCGTGCGGCTTCGAGTGCGTTTTCGCCCGTGAAGATCAGCAACCCACTGAAGGGTCCGTCACCAACGGCTCCGCCCAGCAGAAGATCGCCCCGTTCGACTGCTTCCCAAGCCGCCCTGAGGTGATCTGAGCGGTATTTTTCACGGGTTTGAAGGTAGTTGTCGTCGTAGAGGTATTCGAGCACAGCGTGCATGTGGCCGTCCATTTCGTCTAGGGGTTTCGCTCGTTGCTAGAAGTAGCGTACACACCAGGATTCAACCCGTGACCGCGGCCACCTCAACCTCAACCCCGGCATCCCGGAACTTCTGCACCTGCCCCGGGTCCGCGCCGTCGTCCGTCACCAGCGTCCAGGGGAGCGCGAGCCGCGCCCACGCGTGAAACGGCCGCAGGCCGAGCTTCGACGAGTCCGCCAGCACGTACACCTCACGGCCACGCCTTGCCATCAGTTCCTTGAGCCGGGTCTGGGAGTGGTCCGCCTCGCAGATGCCGTCCTCGGCGGTGACGGCGTCGGCGCCCAGGAACACGCGGTCAAAGCTCATTCGCTCCAGCGCCGCTTCGGCTAGCGGCCCCACAAAGCTCTGGCTCAGGCTCCGCAGCCGGCCGCCCAGGCAGTCCACCTCGATGCCCTCCGAATCGGCCAGCTCCTGCATCGTGTTGATCCCCGGCGTCGTCACGGACAGCTTCTCAAAACCCCGCAGCTCATGCGCCAGGGCGCCCACGGTGGAGCCGGCGTCCAGCAGGATGTTCTCCCCGGGCCGGATCACGGATGCCGCCCAGCGGGCGATCGCATGCTTCTGCTCAAACGCCTCGCCGGTGCGCTGCCGCAGCGACGCCTCCGGACGCGCACCCAGCGCCATCGCCCCGCCGTAGGTGCGGGCCAGCCGGCCCTGCCCGTTCAGGAGCGCCAGGTCGCGGCGGATGGTGGAGGCGGTCACCTCGAACCGGGCCGACAGTTCCTCCACGGACGCCAGGCCGGTGGTCACGGCAAGGTGGTAGATCTCCTCGCGCCGCGCATTTGCGCTCAGCATTCCCGGTCTCCTTCGCGTGGGCGTGCTTACCATGCTAGTTCCGGCCCCCTGCAAAACCCTGTTGCTACACGGCCACGCTGGGCCGCGTGGCCATTTCCGCCGCCTGGTGCAGCGCCTCCACCATGCTGCGCGGATCCGCGATCGCCTTGCCGGCAATGTCAAAGGCTGTGCCGTGGTCCACGGACGTGCGGATCACCGGCAGGCCCACCGTGATGTTCACGCCGGCCTCGATGCCCAGCACCTTCACCGGCCCGTGGCCCTGGTCGTGGTACATGGCCACCACCAGGTCGTAATCGCCCCGGCCGGCCAGGAAGAACAGCGTGTCCGCCGGCAGCGGGCCCGTGACGTCGATCCCGGCAGCCTGCGCGGCCTTCACGCCCGGCTCGATCTTCTCCGCTTCCTCGCCCTGGCCGAACAGCCCGTTCTCGCCGGCGTGCGGGTTGATGGCGCAGACGCCGATCTTCGGGTTCGGGATGCCCGCCCGGACCAGCGCCTCATGCCCGCGGCGGATGGTGCGCTCCACCAGGTCCGGGTTGATCTTGCGGATGGCGTCCATCAGGCCGATGTGCGTGGTCACGTGGATCACCCGGATCTTGGGCGTGGAGAGCATCATGGACACTTCCTCCGTGCCCGTCAGCTGCGCCAGCAGCTCGGTGTGCCCGGGGAAGATATGCCCGGCCGCGTGCAGCGCCTCCTTGTTCAGCGGCGCGGTGCAGATGGCCTGCACCGTCCCGGCCATCGCCAGCTCGCTCGCCACCCGGATGTACTCGTACGCGGCATGGCCGGCCACAGGGGAGAGCTGCCCCCACGGCAGGTCCTCCGGCAGCAGCGCCAGGTCGATCACATTCACCCGGCCCGGCGTGAACACCGCGTCCTCCACCTTCTCGATCGTGTGGATGTCCGCCTCGAGACCTAAGATGTCCGCGGCCTGGCGCAGGCGCAGCGCGTCGCCGATCACCACGGGCCGGCACTCGGCGTTGCTCTGCGGATCCAGCACGGCGGCCACCACCACCTCCGGCCCCACCCCGGCGCCGTCGCCCATGGTGACGGCCACGTAGGGGAGGGCGTCCTGCTCGGTCTTGCTTGCTGCTTCGGTGGTCATGTCTGCTCCAGATCGTTCGGAAGTCTTGCTGGGAAGGGTGTTGGCGGGAGCCTGCGCGGGCTGGCCGCGGCGCTCCCGGATTTCGTCATAAAGCTGTAGGAGTGCCAGGTCATCGCCAAAGCTGCCGGGCTTGGTGCCCACCAGCGTTCCGTCCTCGGTGCGGCTGAGCACCGCCCCGTGCTGCACGGCCGCGAGCGGCACCAGCCGGTGGAGGCCGACGGCGTCCAGGACTTCCCGGGCCGTCTCGCCGCCGGTGAGGATCAGGTCTGTTTTCGTTCCCTTGGCTGCCTCGGCGGCGAAGGCGGACAGTGCCTGGACGATGCGGGCGGCTTTTGCCGGGTTCACTTTGCCGCCGGCCAGGGTGACGGCCACGTTGCTGCCGGCTGCGAGCGACTGCCGCGTTTTTTCAAGCTCAGGTTGGTCGGCGCCGGTGGCACCCGCGTACAGCGGGTGCAGCCGGACCATGGTGAAACCGCGGGCCTCCAGCTTGGCCAGTTGCGCCTGCGCGGTTCCGGAAGCGGAGCCGACGACGGCGAGCACCGGCCTGGTGGCCTGCTGCGGCTCCGTGTGGGCTGATTCAGCCTGGGCCCCGGATTGCGCGTTTCGCGCAAGTTGTGCGCCAAGCCGCTGCGCGAGAACATCAGCCGTTCCGCCGGTCCCCACGAGCACCACGCGGCGGGCGCCGGCGCTGAAGCCAAGCTCCAGCAGGGCGTCCACCACGTTTTCGAGGTCCTGCACGGTCTCGCCGTCCGCCACCACGAGGGCCGGCTGCTCGGATTCGAACAGCCCGCCCAGTGTCGGGGGAAGCGAGCCGGACCGGACCGAGGCCAGATCCAGGGTCTGCACGGAGCCGGGATCCTCCGGGCGGAGGAGGGAAGGAATATCGGCGGGCGGGGCGGACAGTTCCGCGTGCCAGAGATCCGTCTGTGCCAGGGGACTCCCGGCAACAAACGGCTTTCCGGCAAGCACCGAACGCTGCAGCTGGGGGAGTGCCCCGGCAACAACAACGTGGTGGCCCAGCCCGGTCAGCGCGGCGATTTCGGCGCGTACGTTCCCGCGCCACAGCGAGTCGATCTTCTTGAACGCCACCTGCGCGCCCGCAGCTGCAGGACTCGAGAAAGCCTCGGCCACCAGCGCCCCGGCGGCGGATTCGGGAAGTCCGCGCGAGTGGGTATCGGTGACCACCACGTCGGTGACGTCCCCCGGTGTGGAGGCGCCGCCGTCGTGCGTTCCCGGAAGAACGGCCGTTCCAAGCGAAACCTGCGCGGACAGCCCATGCTGCACAAAGCAGTAGCCAACCTCGGCGGCGCCGGAGAAATCGTCGGCCTGCACATATACGGAAGCCACATTGCTCCTCTCGCGCTTGTAGTCGGTGGACCCGCCAAACGCGGGATTGCATTCATCATGGCACGATTGCGCGAATCACGCTAGATGGGTTGCGCAATTCGCGCAGGAGTGGCAAAGTGATGGAGACAACATTCGGCGCAGCCAACCGGCAGGCCGCCGTCCCCGTTCTACCGAGAGGTCAACGATGACCGTTCTTCCTCAAGGAAGTGAGATTTCCCGCCGCCGGCTGCTGCAGTTCGGCGCCGCGGCCGGGTTTCTGCTGGGCACAGGAAGCCTCGCCGGCTGCGCCGGCCCCACCGGACTGCCGGGACCCAGCACCCTGACCCTTGCCCTCAACCGGTCCCTGGTCAGCTTGGACAACAAGCTCAACCAGTTTGACGCAGCCGTCACCGTGCAGCGCTCGGTCCGCCAGGGCCTCACCGCCATCGGTCCCGAAACCAAGCCCATCCTGGTCCTGGCCGAACGCTTCGAGATGACCGGCCCAACCGAATGGACCGTCCGGTTCCGCGAAGGCATCCGCTATTCGGACGGCAGCCCCGTCAAGATCGAGGACGTGGCCACGGCCCTGAAGATGTACAAGCAGGTGCAGGGCTCCTTCGTGGCGGGCTTCTTCCCCGAGTTCCCCGAGGTGGTGCCCGTGGACGAGCGCACCTTCAAGATGGTCACCAAGAAGCCCGTTCCCATCCTGGACTCGCTGATGAGCATGATCCTGATTACCCCGGCTGCGCAGAACAAGCCGGAGGAACTGCAGGAAGGCCTGGGCACCGGCCCCTACGTGGTCACCAAGTACAACCGCGGCGCCGGCACCTACAGCCTGGCGCGGAACAAGAACTACTGGGGACCGGCTCCCAAGGTGGACAACGTTGAAGTCCGGTTCCTCCCCGAGGAATCCAGCCGCGTCATCGCCCTGCGCAGCGGCGAGGTGGACGTCATCGACTCCATCACCCCCGACTCCCGCTCGCAGCTCGCCGGACTTCCCGGCGTCACCCTTCAGGAAGCGTCCAGCCTCCGCCTCAACCAGATCTTCTTCAACTTCCGCAAGCCCGCCGGCCACCCGTTGGCCGACCCCCGCGTGCGTCAGGCCCTCAGCATGGCCATCGACGGCAAGTCCCTGGTCAAGGACGTGCTGGTGGACTCCGTCACCCAGGCCGAAGGCGTCACCCCCTCCAGCCTCACCGGCTACCACAAGACCGGCGAGTACGTTTACGACCCCGAAAAGGCCAAGGCCATCCTCGCCGAACGCGGCGTCAAGGACCTCACCCTGAAGATCATCTGGGAAACCGGCGAGTTCGCCTCCGACACCTCCGTGATGGAAGCCCTGGTGGAAATGTTCGGCAAGATCGGCGTCAAGGCCGAACTGCAGCAGTTCGAACCCGGCGGCAACATCATGGCCTGGCGCCAGGGCAAACAGGGGGACTGGGACCTGCTGGCCAACGGCTACCCCAGCCCCACCGGCCTGGCCATCACCATGCTGCAGGGCATGTACTCCGGCACCCCGGAGAAGGAAAAGACGCGTGATACCTACCAGGGCTACGTGATCCCCGAGGTCAGCGCCAAGGTCCAGGCCGCTTCCGCCGAAGCGGACCCGGCCCGTCGGCAGAAGCTGCTGGAAGATGCGCAGCAGGCTGTCTGGGACACCTGGCCCTGCGCCTGGGCGTTCGTCCCGAAATCCGTCCTCGCCCACCGGAACCGGGTGTCCGGGATCAACCTGGCACCCACCAACTCCTACCCCCTCGTTGATGTCCGGCTGGAGGCCTAAGCCATGACGAACTACATCCTGAAGCGCCTGGGACAGGGCCTGCTGACCGTGTTCCTCACGGTCTCCACCGTGTTCATCCTCATCCGGCTGGCCCCGGGGGACCCTGCCGTCTCCTACGCCGGCCCGCTGGCCACCACCGAACAGCTCGCCAAGGTGCGCGAGCAGTTCGGCCTGGACAAGCCGTTGCTGGAGCAGTACTGGATCTTCCTGCAGCAGCTGTTCGGCGGCAACCTGGGAACGTCCTACTCGTTCCAGGCCCCCGCCATGCAGGTGGTGGCCGAGCGGATGCCCTATACGCTCACCCTCGCCACCGCCTCCATCCTGCTCACCGCCGTGGTGGCCATCCCGCTGGGCGTGTGGATGTCCCGGCGCCCGGACACCGGCAAGGAACTCGGCGTGAACGTGCTGACCATCGCCGGGCAGTCCATGCCTGACTTCTGGACCGGCATCATGCTCCTTACCGGCTTCGCCGTCCTCATTCCCATCTTCCCGGCCTCAGGGTTCGCCACCTGGGGCGGGCTGGTGCTGCCCACCATCACCATCGCCATCCTGCAGATCGCCCTGATCTCCCGGATGGTCCGGCGGGAAATGACCGCCAACTTCGCAGCCCCCTACCTCACGGTGGCCCGCTCCCGCGGCGTCCGGAACTCGGTGCTCACCTGGCGCTACGCCATGGCCAACTCCGCCATTCCGGTGTTCACGGCCCTCGGCACCCGGTTCGCTGCCATGCTCAACGGCGTGGTGGTGGTGGAAGTGGTGTTCGCATGGCCCGGCGTCGGCTCCCTGATTGTGCGGGCCCTCGAAACCCGCGACTACCCCCTCATCCAGGCAACGGTCCTCCTCACCGCGCTCCTGGCGGTGGGTGTCCAGCTGGTCATCGACCTCGCCTACCCGCTCCTTGATCCCCGCGTTCGTCTTGGAAAGGCGGCAACAGCATGAGCATCAGCGACACCGTAACGCCTACCCGGCAGCCCAGCCCCAGCGCCGTCACCAAGGCGGACATCGCCAAGGCAGGCGCCACCCGCCGTCGGAATGCCGCCAAGTGGAAGCTCATCGCGGGCACCGTCTGCACCCTGCTGGTGATCATCCCGATCATCCTGGCCCAGGTGCTGCCGCTGCCGGACGCCAACTTCCAGGACCTTGCCGCCCGGCGCCTGCCGCCGTTCACGGACGGCCACCTTTTCGGCACCGACCAGCTGGGCCGCGACCTGCTCTCCCGCGTGCTGCACGGCGGCCAGGTCTCGCTGACCATCGGCCTGCTGGCAGTGCTGGTCTCCGGCGCCATCGGCATCATCCTCGGCTCGGCCGCCGGCTACTTCGGCGGCTGGGTGGACACCATCGTCTCCCGCGTTCTTGAAGCCCAGATGTCCCTGCCGCTGCTCATGATGCTGCTGCTGGTGGTGGCCCTGTTCGGACCCTCCATCCCGGTGATCACCTTCGTGATCGCCATCGCCCAATGGCCCGAAGTGGCCCGCCTCACCCGCTCCATGGTGCTGGTGGAACGCGAAAAGCCCTACGTCTCCGCCGCCCGGATCCTGGGCCTGCACCGCATCCAGATCCTGATCCAGCACATCATCCCCAACGTGATCAAGCAGGCCACCCTGGTGGTGCTGCTCCTGCTGGCCCAGGCCGTGCTGCTGGAGTCCGCGCTCAGCTTCCTGGGCGCCGGCCCGCAGCGCCCCTTCGCCACCTGGGGCCGCATCATCTCCGACGGCCAGGCCTACATCACCACCTCCTGGTGGATGGTCACCCTGCCCGGCCTGGTCATCGTGCTCATGGTGGTGGGCGTGAACCTGCTGGGCGACGGCCTCCGCGACCGTCCCCGCCGCAAGAAGAAGGGTGCCTGACATGACTGCACAAATTCCCGCTTCCAGCCGCCGCGAGGAGCCGAAGTTCCAGGAGCAGCCGAAGTTCCAAGAGCAGCCGAAGTTCACCGAGCAGCCGAAGTTCACCGAGCAGCCGCTCCTGGAGGTCCGCAACTTCCAGGTGGAACTGATCACCGACGCCGGCATCATCCGCGCCGTTGACTCCGTCACCTTCAGCATCCACCGGGGCGAGACGGTCACCATCATCGGTGAGTCAGGTTCCGGTAAATCGACGACGGCGATGGGCATCCTCCGCCTGCTGCCCGAGGACCTGGCGGTGCTTTCCGGCACCGTGCTGATCGACGGCGTCGACGTCACCGCCGATCCCAAGGCGATCGACAAGGTGCGCGGCAAGACCCTGGCGCTGATCCCGCAGGACCCCATGACGGCGCTGAGCCCCGTGCACTCGATCGGCAGCCAGCTCTTCGAAGCCATCCGGATCGCCGGCGCCGCCTCCGCCAAGGACAAGGGAGCCCTGCAAGCACGGGCCGTCCGGCTGCTGGAGCAGGTGCACATCCCCACCCCGGAGAAGCAGCTGAAGAAGTACCCGCACCAGCTCTCCGGTGGCATGCTGCAGCGCGTGCTGATCGCCATCGCCCTGGCCAGTGAGCCGCAGCTGCTGGTGGCGGACGAGCCGACGTCGGCCCTGGACGTCACCGTGCAGGGCGGCATCCTTGACCTGCTCCTGGAACTGCAGGAGCAGCGCGGCATCGGCATCCTGATGATCACGCACGACCTCGGCGTGGCCCGGCTGATCTCGGACCGCATCCACGTGATGAAGGACGGCCGGTTCGTGGAGTCCGGCGATGTCCAGCAGATTGTGGACCATCCCGCCACCGAATACACCCGGGCCCTGTTGGCCGCCGTGCCCGTCCTGGGGCCGTGGGATGAAACTCCCGCTCCCACCACCCTGACCACAACTGGAGCAAGCCATGACTAAGCCGTTCCTCGCCGTCGAAAACCTCGTGGTGGACTACCACGTGCCGGGCGGCACCTTCCGGGCCGTTGACGATGTGTCCTTCTCCGTGGACAAAGGCAAGACGATCGCCGTCGTGGGTGAATCCGGCTGCGGGAAGTCCACCATCGCCAAGGCGCTGATGCGGCTGGTTACCCCCACCAGCGGGCGCATCGTGCTGGACGGAACGGACATCGCCTCGATGAGCGAGGCGAAGCTGCGGCCCATGCGGTCCAGGTTCCAGATGGTGTTCCAGGACCCGTACGGTTCCCTGGACCCGCACATGACGGCGCAGGAAATCGTGGCCGAGCCGCTGAAGCTGCAGGGCGTCCGGTCCAAGGCGGAGCGGCACAAGGCGGCCGCCAAACTCATCGACCAGGTGGGCCTGCCCGTTGCGTCCCTGGACAAGCACCCATCCGAATTCTCCGGCGGCCAGCGCCAGCGGATCGGGATCGCCCGGGCCCTCGCGTCCAAGCCCGAACTGCTGGTCTGCGACGAAGCCACCAGCGCGCTGGACGTGTCCGTGCAGGCGCAGGTGCTGCGGCTGCTGAAATCCATCCAGGATGAAACCGGAATCACGTACGTGTTTATCTCGCACAACCTGGGCGTGGTGCAGGAAATCAGCGATAGCGTCATGGTGATGCAGCGCGGCAAGGTGGTTGAATACGGCTCCACCGCGTCCGTCCTGACCGCCCCCAAGGAGGACTACACCCGGAAACTTCGCCGCGCGGCGCTGGACCCCTCCACCATGACGGGCCTGAAGCCGCGGCACCTGGTGCGCTCCCTGGCGCTCGCCAACCAGGCAAGCTAGCCCTTCTGTACTTTCTGACCAACGCAACCGCAAGGAATCAACGCATGAGCAAGCAGCCCGAAGGCGCCCAGGTGGACGGCCTGAAACTTCCCATCTCCCGGCTGGTCCTGGGGACCATGACGTTCGGCGACACTGTTGATGAGGCCACCGCCGGGCGGATGGTGGAGGAAGCGCTCGACGCCGGCATCACCACTATCGACACCGCCAACGCCTACGTGGGGGGAACCACCGAGGAAATGCTCTCCCGGCTCCTGAAGGGCCGGCGCGGCGACATCATCCTCGCCTCCAAGGCCGGCATGCCGCACCCGGACCACGGCCAGCACTCGCCGCTGTCCCCGGCAGGGCTCCGCAACAGCGTGGAAGGCAGCCTGCGCCGGCTGGGCGTGGACAGCATCGACCTGTTCTACCTGCACCAGCCGGACCGCGCCACGCCCCTGAGCGACACACTGACCACCGTCGCCGAGCTGTTTGCCGAGGGGAAGATCGGCGCCTTGGGCGTCTCCAACTTCGCCGCCTGGCAGATCGCCGACGTCATCCACACGGCACGCGAAGTGGGGGCACCGCGGCCCGTCGTCGCGCAGCAGCTGTACAACCTGGTGGCACGCCGGGTGGAGGAGGAATACCTCGAATTCGCGGCCACCCACAACGTCCACACCATGGTCTACAACCCGCTGGGCGGCGGCCTGCTCACCGGCAAGCACAGCTTCGATGCCAAGCCCGCCGAGGGCCGCTACGGCGACTCCAAGCTAGCCGCCATGTACACGCAGCGCTACTGGGACCGGCAGCTGTTCGACGCCATCGAGGAACTCTCCCGCATCGCCGACGGTGCCGGCATCACGCTGGCCGAGCTGTCCCTGCGCTGGCTGGCCTACCGTGACGGCGTGGGCTCCATGCTGCTGGGCGGTTCCAAGGTGGAACAGCTCCGCGCCAACATCGCCGCCGTGGCCAACGGGCCGCTGCCGGCGGACGTCGTGGAAGCCTGCGACGCCGTGGGATCCTCCCTGCGCGGTCCCATGCCCGCCTACAACCGCTGACACTCCTCCAAACACCCGGCTCACGCCGCCCCTCCGCACACCAGAACTGAAGGTAGAAGATCCCCATGACATCCGAACTGGCCCTCGAATTCGCCCGCAAGATCCGCGCCCGGGAGCAGGCGGTGGGCTACTGGGCCGTGCTGGACGCCCCCGTGGCCACCGAACGCATCAGCCGGCTCGGCTATGACTACGTGGCGCTGGACGCGCAGCACGGACTGCTCGGCTACTCGGGCGTTCTGAACGGGCTGATGGCCATCGACGCCGGGCACACCGCCGTCGGGATGGTCCGGGTGGAGGACAACAACCTGACCGCCATCGGCAAGGCGCTGGACGCCGGCGCCGTCGGCGTCATCGTTCCGCTGGTCAACACGGCCGCGGACGCAGCCGCCGCCGTCGCCGCCGCCAAGTACCCGCCCATGGGCGGCCGCTCGTACGGGCCCATGCGCTCGGCGCTGCGGATCGGGCCGGTGCCCGCCGAGGCCAACGCGGCCACCCTGGTGTTCGCCATGATCGAGACGCCGGACGGCCTGGCCAACGTGAAGGAAATCTGCGCCACCCCGGGGCTGGACGGCATCTACGTGGGCCCGTCGGACCTGGCCATCGCCGTGGGCGGGGCCTTCCCGGGGGATCCGGCCATCGAAACCGAATTCAACGCCGCGCTGGAGACCATTGCCGAGGCCGCCGCCTCCGCGGGGATCGCCGCCGGCATCCACACCGCGGCGGGGGAGGTGGCCGCACTCCGGCTGAGCCAGGGCTACACGTTCACCACCATCGCCTCGGACCTCACGCACCTGGAACAGATCGCCAAGGCCCACCTCGACGCCGCCACCAGCGCCGCCCGCTCCGACGCCGGAACCAAGGAGAGCTGACCCCATGACGAATACCACCACCGACGCGTACAGCACCATCACCCCGGACGGGACCGTGAAGCGGGCGGACGGCGCGGACTTCGCCTACCTCCCGGCGCCCACCGTGCAAAGCCACGCCGCCAACCTCCTGACCCTGCCGGACGGGCGGCTGGGCTGCGTCTGGTTCGGCGGCACCCAGGAAGGCGTGCCGGACATCTCCATCTGGTTCTCCACGCTGGAGCTCGGCAGCAGCCAGTGGTCCGCACCCCAGCAGCTCTCGGACGACTCCACCCGCTCGGAGCAGAACCCCATCCTCTTTACCGCGCCGGATGGCGCCTTGTGGCTGCTGTACACCGCGCAGAAGGCGGGGAACCAGGACACCGCCGAGGTCCGCCGTCGTACGTCAACGGACAGCGGCCGCACCTGGGGCGAGGTGGAAACGCTGTTCCCCGCGAACGAAACCGGCGGCGTGTTTGTCCGCCAGCTCCCGGTGGTGCTGCCGTCCGGCCGCCTGATCGTCCCGATCTTCCGGTGCATCACCACGCCGGGGGAGAAGTGGGTGGGCAACAGCGACGACAGTGCCGTGATGATCTCCGACGACGCCGGCGCCACCTGGACCGAGCACGTGCTGCCGGGAAGCCTGGGCTGCGTCCACATGAACATCCAGCCCGTGGCCGACGGGTCCCTGCTGGCGCTGTTCCGCAGCCGCTGGGCGGACTCGATCTACGAATCCCGGTCCACCGACGACGGCATCACGTGGAGCGAGCCGGTTCCCACCGAGCTGCCCAACAACAACTCATCCATCCAGTTCACGGCGCTCGCGGACGGCCGCCTGGCCCTGGTGTACAACCACAGCCGGGCGGAGGCTTCCACTGAACGGCGCCTTTCGCTCTACGACGAGATTGACGACGACGGCCTGGCCGAGGAACAGGGACAGCTCGCCGAGCCGGTGCCTGGCGCTGCTTCTTCGTTCGACGACGGCGCTCGCCGGGCCTTCTGGGGGACGCCGCGTTCGCCCATGACGCTGGCCATCTCAGAGGATTCGGGCCGTTCGTGGCCCATCCGCCGGAACCTGGACGTGGGGGACGGGTACTGCCTGTCCAACAACTCCCGCGACGGACTGAACCGCGAATACTCCTACCCGTCCATCCACCAGGGCCCGGACGGTGCCCTGAACATCGCCTACACGTACTTCCGGCAGGCCATCAAGTTCGTCCGGGTGGACCCGCAGTGGGCCTACGAAGGCACCGAAACCCCGGGCGGCCTCGAGGACGGCTCGATCAATGCCGGCTGAGCAGCATGCGGTAGTAACGGGCTGCAGCTCCGGCATCGGTTTGGCCATCACCCGCCGGCTGCTGGCCGACGGATGGGCCGTGACCGGGCTGAGCCGGAGTGAAACCTCGCTGGACGGGACGTTCGAGTGGCTGCGCGCTGACCTGTCCCAGCCCGAGTCTTTGGTGGAGGCCGTTTCCGGGCTGCGGCCGGCTGATGCGCTGGTGCACGCCGCCGGGTTCCAGCGGACCGCTCCCTTGGGTTCTCTTGACCCGTCTGCGTTGGCTGGGATGTTCACCGTGCACGTGGCGGCGGCCAGCGTGCTGGCCAACGCTTTGGTGCCGTCCATGCCCGACGGCGGGAGGGTGCTGCTGCTGGGCAGCCGCACCTCCACGGGGTCCCCGGGCAAGAGCCAGTACGCGGCCACTAAGGCTGCGTTGATGGGGCTGGGCCGGACGTGGGCGCAGGAGCTCGCGCCGCGAGGGATCACGGTCAATGTGCTGTCCCCGGGCCCGACGGATACTCCGATGCTGAACGACCCCGGCCGGGCGGCCACCCCGGTGCGGATGCCGGCCCTGGGCGCCCTGGTGGACCCGGAGGATGTGGCCGCGCTGGCTGCGTTCCTGCTGGGGCCCCACGGGAAGTCAATCACCGGGCAGAATTACGTCATCTGCGGAGGGGCGTCGCTCTGAGTCCGTTCGTGGTCCATCACTTTGCGGACCACTTCGTCTTAACTCGACGCTCACCGTGCGCCGTTCCCGGCCTGTGCAGCCCGCTTGACGTAGTGGTTCAGCGGAGCCAGGGCCGGCTGCGACGACGGATCACCCACGGCGTCCGCTCCCACCGCATTGGCCACGGCCAGAGCCTGCGTGTAATCCAGGCCCGCCCCGAGTGCCAGCACCAGTGCCGCGCAAAAAGCGTCTCCCGCACCGATGGTGTTCGCCACGGTCACTGACGACGCCGGCACCTCTGCCACCCGCCGCCCGTGTTCGAACATCGCCGACCCGTCCTTCCCGTACGTCACGGCCACCAGCTTGGCCTCCGCCAGCGCAGGTATCAGCTGGTACTCGGTCTCGTTGACGATCACCAGGTCGCAGCGCTCCAGCAGCTCCTCCGGCAGGTCCATGGCCGGGGCCGCGTTCAGGACGAAGAAACCGGTGGAACGACGGGCCGCTTCCAGCACCACGGGCAGGCCCACTTCGAGTTGGCACAGCACCTTCTCGTCAGGCCCGAACTCCAGGCTCTCCAACGAGAACCTGGAGTTGGCTCCGGGGCAGACCACGATCTGGTTTTCACCGTCCCGGTCCACCACGATTAGTGCCGTGCCTGTCGCGTCACCGTCGAGCACGGCGACGGCGGAAGTATCCACCCCGGCGCCTGCCAGCGCGCCGAGGATCAGGCGACCGGAGGCGTCATCGCCCACTGCTCCGATCATCCTCGAACTGGCGCCCAGGCGCGCGGCAGCCACCGCCTAGTTGGCTCCCTTGCCGCCTGGCTGCTGCGTCAGGGCGCCACCACCAACCGTCTCCCCGGCGGCGGGGAGCCGGTCCGTCGTGGCGATGATGTCGAGGTTGATGCGGCCGACGACGGTGACGGCAGGCAGTCGAGTGCTCATGGAAGTCCTATCGGTGAAGCCAGTGCGGCTGGATTAGGAAATAGCGGAGGTCGCCACCGGCGTGGTGGTGGACGGATTAATTCTCCACGGCGCGCACGGCGCAGCCGGCGACATCGGCGGGGCGCGTCCAGCCGCAGGCGACGGCGGGGCCGGCGTCGGACTTAAGTCCCTGTTTCCGGCGGGCGGCTCCGGCGTACTTTGAAGGCAGGTCCCAAACATGCCGGGACAGCACCCAAGGGGGCATCATGACCAGGCCCAGGCTTTCGGCATTCAGCGTTCTCGCGTTCAGCGCCCTGTTCGCGCTCTCAGGCTGTTTCGGCCCTCCTGCCCCTGCACCCTCGAGCAGTTCCGCAGCCCCGACGACGACGGCCCCGACGACGACGGCGACCGCGACGTCGTCACCGACGAGTAGCACCGCCGTGCCGACCCCTACAGCGAGCCCGTCCGCGCCAGCCAGCCCGTCGGTCTCCGCGACTCCCACGGCGACTGCCCCGCCGTCGTCCGCCCCCGCGAGCCCGCCAGCGACGCAGCAACCTACGGCCCCCGGCCTGCCGGAGCAGGTCGCACCGCTGACCATCTACTACGTGGCCATCGGCGACAACGGCATATCCGGGCCTAAAATCGGCTGCGGCGACAGCCTCGTCGCTACCACCACAGCCCCGGTCCGCTTCACGGACCAGGTGGGCCCAAGCATCGGGACCTTGCTCGCGAACAAGAGCCGCGACGTCGGCATGTCCGGGCTGGTGAACGCCCTGTACCAGTCCAACCTCACCTACGCCGGCGGCGAGCTGGACGGCGGCACCATCACGATCTGGCTCACCGGGAATTTCATGCTGGGCGGCGTGTGTGACATCCCACGCGTCAAGGCGCAGCTGGAGTACACGGCCATGGCTGCTGCCGGGGCAACGAGCGCCCAAGTGTTCGTCAACGGCCGCCCGATCGACGACGTGCTCAGCCTCAAGTAGTCCACGTCCGGGGACCCGGCGGACGCGAAGAGTAAACACACACCGTGATGGACGCTGCCCGGAAGGCAGGTGTGTTCCTTGACACACTCCATCTTTTGTCTCACTATTAGACGAAAGGTGTCGCAGAGGCGCGCGCCTGATTGGAGTAGTCAATGATCGACAACTTTTCACCTCCCCTCCGCAGCCGCCCGTCACGGCGCAGCGTGCTGATGGCGGGCCTGGGAACAGCACTTTCCCTCCCTTTCCTCTCCGCGTGTGCAGGCTTTGACACCAGCGGCGCCACCGCCGGCGAAGGCACCGTGGGCTTCCTGTCCACCCAGTTCACCCCGGTTGAGGAGAAGCAGCGCTACGAGGCCGTCCTGAAGAAATTCGTGAAGGTCCCGGTGGCGTACAACTCTGTGGACCCCGGGGTGTTTGCCTCCACAGTCAAGTCCCAGGCCGACGCCGGAAACGTGCGCACCGCCCTGCTCGGCGGACTCCACGGCGAACTCGCGCCCCTTGCCGGTTCCCTCGAGGACGTGGACCACCTTGTCACCGACCTGGCCGACCGCGGCTTCACCAAAGACATCCTGGACCTCGCCAAAGCCGGCGGCGGCGCCACCAAATACGTCCCCTGGATGCAGGCCACGTACATCGTCGCCATCAACAAAAAAGCCCTGGAATGGCTGCCCAGCGGGGTGGATGTCAATGACCTCACCTACGAGGGCTACCTCGCGTGGGCCAAAGCCGCCAAGAAGGGCGCCGGGCGTGCCGTCTTCGGAATGCCCGCCGGGCCCAAGGGCCTGCACCACCGCTTCTACCAGGGCTTCCTGCTTCCCAGCTTCACCGGGGGACAGATCACCACGTTCCGCAATGCCGACGCCGTCACCGCCTGGAACTACATGAAGGACCTCTGGGACAACATGGCCCCGGCGTCCACCAACTACAACGCCATGCAGGAACCGCTGGCCAGCGGCGAGGTGCTGGTGGCTTGGGACCACGTGGCCCGGCTCGTGGCCGCACCGGCCACCAAACCCGAGGACTGGCTGATGGTCCCCGCGCCGCGCGGACCCAAGGGCCGCGGCTACATGCTGATCGTCGCCGGCCTGGCGCTCCCGAAGGGCGGGAAGGAACGTGTCCGGGCCGAGCAGGCCATCCGGGCCCTCACCGAACCGCAGGTCCAGGTGGAAACCCTGCGGAGCAACGCGTTTTTCCCCGTAGTGCAAACAGAGCTCCCCACAGACCTGTCCGGCGCCATCGCGCTCGAGGCCGCCGCGGTCAAGCGCCAGCAGCGCTCCGCCGGGGCGCTCCTGGCCCTGCCGCCCGTGGGCCTCGGAGCCAAGGAAGGCGAGGTCTCGCAGATCTTCAAGAACTGCTTCCAGGAAATCTGCCTGGACGGCTCGGCCGTGCAGCCCGTCCTGGACCGCCAGGCAACCCAGCTGAACACCATCATGAAGGCCCTGAACGTGCCGTGCTGGGCTCCTGATCCCGTATCAACCGGCTCGAAATGCGAGGTAGCGTAATGACGATCGATTCTCCGCCGGTCACGCAGGCGGTCCGGGTGGTTCCCCGGCGGCGCCGGATGTCCCCGGCCCTCTGGCTGATCGCGCCGTCCATCGTGTTTATGGCCCTCCTGCTCGGATGGCCCGTCATCCAGGGCGTCCTGCAGGCGTTCCAGGACGGCGGGGGATTCACCCTGGAGTTCGTCAACCGCATGGTCCAGGACCCCTACTTCTGGCCGGCCGTGCGCAACACCGGCCTGCTGATCCTCGTGATGATCCCGCTGCAGTTCGGCTTCGCCATCGGCATGGCCCTGCTTCTGCGCTCCAGCCCGCGGCTGCATAAAGTCCACTTCTTTGTCTGGGCCATACCCCTGGCCCTGAGCGACCTCGCCGCGGGCCTTGTATGGCTGTCCATCTTCAACGACCGCGGCTACCTCAACTCGTTCCTCAGCGGCCTGGGCATCCACGGCATCTCCTGGCTGGCCTATGACAACCAGACCACCATGTTCATCTGCGTCCTGGTCGCCGAAGTCTGGAGGTCGACGTCGCTGGTACTGGTCATCGTCGTCGCCGGCCTTCAGGGCGTCCCCAAGGACTACGACGAGGCGGCGCAGGTGTTCGGCGCCGGATTCTGGCAGCGGCTGCGCCACGTCACCCTCCCGCTGCTGAAACCCAGCCTCCAGGTGGCGCTGATCCTCCGAACGATTCTGGCCTTCCAGACCTTCGCCGTGGCCCAGGCGCTGACCGGGCAGAATTTCCCCCTCGTCGTCGGCGAAACCTACCGCTGGTACACCGGCCTGCAGAACCCCAATGTGGCCGCAGCCCTGGCACTCGTCATCCTGGTGGCGTCCATGCTGACCTCGATTTTCTACCTGCGCGCACTCCGCGAGAAAGGGCAGGGAAGCACACGATGAGCACCGCCACAGTAGACACCGCACCCCTCCAACGGCAGAAGCGCAACAGGATCTATCTCCAGATCGTCTGCGTCGCCATCTCGTTGTTCATGCTGGCACCGATCTACCTGATCTCGCTGGCGGCCCTCTCCACGAGGGAATCCCTGAACCAGTTCCCGCTCAGCCTGCTGCCCACCAACATCTCCTTTGAGACGCTCGGCGGGTTCCTTTCCTCAACCGGCATCTTCGGTGCCCTGGGCAACTCGCTGATCGTCGGCGTCGGGACGCTGCTGCTTTCCGCCCTGATCGGCGTCCCGGGCGGCTACGCCCTCGCCCGGTTCGCCTTCCCCGGCAAGGATCCCTACCAGCTGTTCCTGCTGTTCACCCGGGCCCTGCCCATCGTGGTGCTCTCGGTTCCGTTGGCCCGGCTCTTCCTCACCGCCGGCATCTATGACACAACGTACGGCGTGATCCTGCTGCACACCTCACTGGCGCTGCCCACCACCATCCTCATCTCGGCCAGCGTGTTCCTCAACGTCCCCGTGGATCTGGAGGAGGCGGCCCGGATCTTCGGCTGCACCCCGTTCGGAGCGTTCATCCGGGTGGTCATGCCCATGGCGCTTCCCGGCCTGGCAGCGGCGTCCATCTTCACGTTCGTGATGTCCTGGAACGAGGTCCTGGGCGCCTCCATCCTGACCCTGGACCACCGCACCCTCCCGGCACAGGTGCTGACCTCGCTGTCGGACTCCCCGCTGGCCTACCGCTTCGCGGGCGGCTTCGCCATGGTCATCCCGTCGATCGTCTTCATTGCCCTGATGCGGAGATATCTGACCAACATGTGGGGCTCAACCATTCGCTGAGCCCTGCCCCCCAAACTTCCCCGAACCATCTGCAAGAAGGAACCGACCATGGCCGACATCGCCATCTCACACCTTGTAAAGACCTATCCCGGAGGCAAGGAGCGCGCCACCGACGACGTGTCCCTGAACATCAGCGACGGCGACTTCACCGTCCTGCTGGGGCCGTCCGGCTGCGGCAAGACCACCCTGCTGAGGATGCTGGCCGGGTTGGAATTCCCGGACTCCGGCTCCATCTCGGTGGGCGGCCGCGACGTCACCTACCTGCCGCCGAACAAACGCAACATGTCTATGGTCTTCCAGTCCTACGCCGTGTTCCCGCACCGGAACGTCCGGTACAACATCGGATTCGGGCTCCTGATGGCGAAAAAGGCGCCCGAGGAGATCGCGCGGAAGGTCGCGTGGGCCGCGGACCTGCTCCAGCTCACCCCGTACCTGGACCGGCTCCCCGCCCAACTCTCCGGCGGTCAGCGCCAGCGCGTGGCAGTGGCGCGCGCCATCGTGATGGACGCCGACGTGCTCCTGATGGATGAGCCCCTCTCCAACCTGGACGCGCTGCTGCGCCTGACCTTCCGCTCTGAACTGAAGAAGATCGTCCAGGACCTCGGGACCACCACCGTGTACGTCACGCACGACCAAAGCGAGGCACTGTCCCTGGGCGACCAGGTGGCAGTGATGCGCAAGGGCAGCATCGCCCAGCTGGGGAACCCCCTGGACGTGTATGACGCCCCGGCGGACCGGTTTGTGGGCGGCTTTATCGGCTCGCCGCCCATGAACTTCATCAACGCCGCTGTATCGGGCGACGGCGACACCCTCGTTTTGGGGGAACAGCGGCTCCGCGCGCCCTCGATCCTGAGGTCCTTCGCCAACAACGACGTTGTGCTGGGCGTCCGGGCGGAGAACGTTTCCGTGGACACCACCCGGTCCTCGGGCGACATTCCTGCCACGGTCCTGGTGGTGGAACCCATGGGCTCCACCGTGCTGCTCACCGTGGACGTCGACGGCCAGAGCATCAAGGTGCAGGCCCCGCCGACGTTCCGGACCGAGCCGCACGAAACGATCTGGCTCACCTTTTCACCGCACACCATGCGCTTCTACGACGGCGCAACGTCAATGGCACTGGAGGCCAAATGAACACCGCTCCCCACGTCAGCATCGAAGACCTCCAGAAGGCGGCCGAGGACGTCCTGAGGCTCAACGACCTGGGCACCATGACCACCGCGGCGCCCAACCTTTACCCGCACATGTGGAGCTGGGACGCGGCGTTCGTGGCCATCGGACTGGCGCGGGTGAGTGTTCCGCGGGCCATCACGGAGCTCCGCACCCTGCTGGCCGCCCAGTGGTCCACCGGAATGATCCCGCACATTGTCTTCAGCGAGAACAGCACCGACTACTTTCCCGGCTTCGACCGCTGGGGCACGGAAGCCGCGCCCGCCCGCCCGGCCGGGGTCAAGAGCAGCGGAATCTGCCAGCCCCCGGTCCACGCCATTGCGCTGCGCCACATCGTGGACCGTGCGCGCGAGAACGGCGGGGCCGACCAGGAAGCGGCCGAGTCCTTCCTGGCCGGTTCGTTCGACGGCTGGCTGGCCTGGCACCGGTGGCTGGCCTCTGTCCGGGACCCGGACAACGTTGGACTGATCGAGATCCACCACGGCTGGGAGTCCGGCTTCGATAACTCCCCGCGGTGGGACGGCCCCTACGCCCGGGTCCAGCCCGGAGCCGTGCCCGCCTTCACCCGCCGGGACACCCTGCACGTGGCCGATGCCAGCGAGCGGCCCGACGACGCCGAGTACACCAAGTACCTGTGGCTGGTCCAGCAGATGGCCTCCGTGGGCTACGACGACAAAGCCATCCAGGAGATTGTGGACTTCCGCGTACGGGACGTGTTCTTCTCGGCGATTATGGCCGCGTCCAGCGATGTCCTGGCCGGGCTGGCCGAGGAAATCGGACGCAGCGCCGACGCCGAGGAACTGCGCGCTTACGCCCGCCGCTTCCGCGACGGCGTGGCCGCCACCATCGACCCCGGCACTGGGCTGGCCCGGGACTACGACGTCCTGGCACAGGAATGGATTTCCACCGACACGGTCTCCGGCTTTGCCCCGCTGGTGGCCGGCGGCGATGACAAGGTGCTGCGGGCCCAGCGGAACATCCTGGTGGGCCCGGACTGGATGGGGTACCCCGGGCTGCGGTTCCCCCTGCCGCCGTCGACGTCCCCGTCCAGCCCGGCGTTCCGCCCCCGGACCTACTGGCGCGGGCCGGTGTGGCCCTTCCTGAACCTCCTGCTCGGCTGGGCCAGCCACCGGGACGGACAGAACGAGCTGTACGAAACGCTCAGGTCCGCCTCGCTCCGTCAGCTCGCGGACCTGCAGTTCGGCGAATACTACGAACCCTTCACGGGCGAGCCGCTGGGAAGCCTGAACCAGGCCTGGACCGCCGCGGCCGCCCTGGAATGGATCGGCGGCGGGGCCGACGGCGGCCTCCGGTAGGATGACAATCCGAAACAGGGGGGTCAATGTCAGCCGAACGAGTACCGGCTAAGCTCAGCGGGGCCGCCTCCCACGGCCACCTCCTGGACCTGATCCGGTCAACCGGCGGAATGTCCCGCCAGCAGCTCCTGGCCAGCACGGGCATGTCCCGCGCCACCCTGTACGAGCGGCTGGAGACGCTGATGCGGCGCAAGCTCATCTACGAGGCCGAATCCCTGGAAGCCACCGGCGGACGGCGTTCACGCAAGATCCGTTTCGACGACCGCGGCCGTGTTGTTCTGGCCTTCGCCCTGGGCCAGACGCACGCCACGGTGGCCGTCACGGACATCGCCGGGCGGGAACTGCGCTCGCGGACGCTGCAGTCCCGCATCGACGCACCCTCCGCCGCCGTCCTCGAGCCGTTGATCCGGCTCGGGGCGGAGCTTCTCGCGGAGGGCGCGGATGCAGCGGGGGCCGCGGGGGGCGCGGGGGGCGCGGATACCGCGGAGGAAAGCCTGGTGGGCGTCGGGCTCAGCCTGCCAGCCCCGGTGGAGGCCGGAACGGGCCACGTGGTCCACCCGACCACGATTCCCGAATGGGAGCCGGACGCTGTGGTGGCCGCCATTTCACGGGCCTGGCAGGTGCCGCTGATTGTGGAAAACGATGCCCGCGCCGGCGCCCTCGGCGAATGCACCGCCGACGACGAGACGATCGTCTACGTGAAGGTCGCCACCGGCGTGGGCTGCGGCGTGGTGGTGGACGGATCAATCCTCCACGGCGCCCACGGCGCGGCCGGAGACATCGGCCACATCCTGGTCGCCTCCGAGGGCCCGGTCTGCCGGTGCGGACGCCGCGGGTGCCTGGCCACCTTCAGTTCCGGATCTGCCATCATCGGCCAGCTCGATGGCCAGGGAGCCATGACCATGGACGACGTCGTCCTTGCCGCCCGGCAAGGGGACCCGACGGTTGAGGCCGCGCTTCGGTCCGCGGCCGACGTCCTGGGCGGTGCCCTCGCCGCGACCGTCACAACGGTGAATCCGAACAGGCTGGTTCTTGGGGGAGTGATCGGCACGATTCCGGTGTTCGCGGAACAGGTGCGGGCCAGGGTTCTCCGGGACGTGGTGGACCGCATCGCCGATGGCCTCGAGGTCCTTGCCGGCGCGGAGGGCGATCACGCCGCCATTGACGGGCTCACCCGCCTGGTGGTCCGGAAGGTCTTCGCCCCGGAGAGCATCGACGCCTCAATCGTGGACTACGCCCTTAACTGACTGTCCTGACGGCGCTACGCGTCCTGGCGGCGCTGCGCCTCCGACGGGCGCTGCGAAGAGCGGGTCCGTGCCGACTGCCCCTATCTAGCCGGTGGAGGTTGAAGCAAGATAACCACATGAAAAAAATCGTCATGGCTAGTTTCGCGGCGCTAATGATGGCCTCTGGCGCCATTACTTTCGCGCTCCCCAGCAAGGCGGCGGCCCAGTCGTCACCCATCCTGGGGCAAATCATCGTCAAATTCCGAGACCCGGGCGCAGCAGCCGGCGTACTCCGCCAGCATGGCCTCAGCGAAGGCCCCAGTATCGGCAGCACTGAGGCTCAACTCATCAAAGTCCCGTCCGGCAAAGAACTTCAACTCATCGAAGCCTTGGGCCGGAACCCGGCAGTTGAGTACGCCGAGCCGGACGAGCTCGTTACTGCCAATACCGATGACGAGTTCTTCCCCCGCCAGTACGCTCTGCAAAACACCGGCCAATCATTCACCAACACCGCCGGCACCTTAGCCGTGGCCGGGGGCACAGCAGACGCTGATGTGGACGCCGTCGAAGCGTGGACCGTCACAACCGGTGGCGGCACCAAAGTTGCCGTTCTCGATTCAGGGGTGGCAACCGACAACCCCGACATCGCTCCAAAGGTTGTTGCACGCGCGAACTTCAGTGATGCGGCAACCAATGAGGACAACTACGGCCACGGCACGCACGTCGCCGGTATTGTTGCGGCCACCGCCAACAACACGATAGGTGTCGCCGGTGTGTGCCCGGGGTGCACCATCCTGGCCGGCAAAGTTCTCAACGACACCGGGTCCGGGTCTACCTCAGCCATAGCCAACGGCATCAACTGGGCCGTCAACAATGGTGCCAAGGTGATCAACATGAGCCTCGGACAGCGCACCTCGTCACGCACCCTGGAGACCGCCGTCAACAACGCATGGAACCAAGGCGCAGTGATAGTTGCCGCAGCGGGCAACACAGGCAGCCAGTCCCAGATCTACCCGGCCGCATATCCCAACGTTATTGCGGTCGCCGCAACCGACAACACCGATGCCAAAGCATCCTTTTCGACCTACGGAGCCAGGTGGGTGGATGTCGCCGCGCCCGGGGTCAACGTCTACTCGACCTTCCCGAACCACCCGTTCTACCTCGCGACCGAGAACGGCCGCTCTCAGGGCTATGACGTCGGCAACGGGACCTCAATGGCCTCACCCATCGTCGCGGCCGCCGCCGCGCTGGCCTGGAGCTCGCATCCTGGCGCCACGCAAACAACAGTCCGCGCGAATGTTGAATCGACCGCGGACAAAATTGCCGGCACCGGCACCTACTGGGCGTACGGCCGGGTGAACGCTGACAAAGCCGTCCGGTAGGTGGCGGACCTTAGGTTGCGGCCGTCAAGGGCTTCACGACGGCGTCACGGACGCCGTCGTGAAGCCCTTCCGCGCGTTGCTTAACGCCGCGAAGGACGCCGACTTCCATGTAGTGGTGCAATGGGTCGGCGATGAGAAGGTCGATGCCGCGGGCCAGCAGCATTGCCCCGGGCACATGGTGAAGGGCGAACGCGATGGCCTTGGTCAGCGCCGGAGCATTTGCTGCGGCGCCCTGGGCCGCGGCACTGATGTATCCCATCCCCCGGTATCGGATGATGAGGCGGCTGCGGTTCCCCGGGAGGGGACGCAGCACGAACGCCTCTCCCGCCACAAGGTGCCGGTTGGGGTAGGCCGCAATCCCGGCCACCAGGGATACTCCCAAAACCAACAACCTCGTGCGGTTTACCATTCCGCTCACCTGCCTGCAGTGAAGCCAGTCGCCATACCGACACCCTCCACCCGATCCCGCGGCCCGAGAAGTGCCGAAAGCCCCCGCCACAGGACATGCGGGCATGCAGGTGCCCGTGCATGGTCACAGGCACGCGGCCTGGTTCCGTGGTGACGGAGGGAAGCCTTTTACGTGGGTGGCCAGGCCCGTGGTCAACCCGGTCCCAAAACCCGTGTACAGTAGAGATCGTTGTTGTGTTTGTATTTGGTAGTTCAGGCAGTACGCGCGGTCGAAAGTCCGCGTTCTTCTGAAGTAGCGGTTTTGAACACCCCACACCGGAGGACCCGAAAGTCGGGACTTTTCCTCCACCTTCACGAAGGACAAAAATAATGGCTACTGGTACCGTCAAATGGTTTAACGCTGAAAAGGGCTTCGGCTTCATTTCCCCCGATGACTCCTCACAGGACGTTTTCGCACACTACTCTGCGATCGCTTCCTCCGGTTTCCGCTCACTCGAAGAGAACCAGAAGGTCTCCTTCGAAACCGAGCAGGGCCCCAAGGGTCCCCAGGCCGTAAACATCCAGGCTCTCTAAGACTTAGCTTTCAGCTAACTCTTCTGAGTCCGGAACCTTACAGGTTTCGAGCAGGGTCCGTCTTTGGCGGGCCCTGCTTTTGTTTAACCCGGATGTGCTGATTCAAGCCGCTCTCAGCCGGCGTCGCGGTAGTCGAAAAACAGCGTGGCCGGAATAGGCCCCTGCAACATCTCGGCCGTCAGCCCGTGCACGTTTACCAGATGCTCCCGGAACCAGACGTCGTAGGGGTCCTCCGACGTCGCGAGCGTTTGGAAGGCCTTTGCCAGATCCTCGGCCTCATGGAACAGGGAGACGAAATCCCCCTCCGGGGTCTGCACGAGGCTGGCGACCTCGCGGGTGACGCCCATGCGCTTCCTCGAGCGTGCATGTTCCTCCCGGCGCGGGCCGTTCATCTCCGCGTCGAGCGCCTTCCACTCGTCCAGTTTTCCGGGCAGGATCGGCGCAAACCAGGTGATGCATTCCATGACAGATTTCCTTCCACGCAGCAGTGGGCACGGTGGTAATCCCATCGGTACAGGAGCATGCTAGTCCCGCGGACGGCGGCGGGACAGGGCTTCCGGAAACGGCCCGGACCCGGCGACGCGCTGGCTGGCACCTGGCGACGCGCAAATGACCTGCCGCGCCCGGAATTTCGCCCGCGACAGGTCATTCGCGCGTCGAGGGGCGGATTGCGCAGTGTGGTGTGGTCCCGGCACCGGCCCAAGCCAGCCCTCATCCGCTGTGGCGCCGGGCCAGGAATGCCGCCAGCGCGGGGTTGTCGATCTCCTTCGCCAGCCACGGCACAGCCTGCGCCGCGGCCTCGTCGCCCAGGACCGCCCGATGGGACTGTGCACGCACCACGAACTCCCGCATTCCGCTGCGGCTGGCCAGCTCACCCAGCCGTTCCACGAATTCGGACGCCCGCGGCGACTCCATGGCGATGGCCACCTCCGCGGCCGTGTCCAGCAGCCGGGCCGAATACCAGAGGTACCACGGCCTGGGTTCCAGCCCTCGCTTGATCCAGTGCTCCGCGGCAGCCAGATCCCCGTGCGCCAGGAACAGCCGGGCCTCCGCGCCCGCAGCCAGGGCCATGTAGCAGTGGTCGCCGGCGAGTTCGGCCATCACCCAGGATCGGTCAATCAGTTCCGCTGCTTCCTCCAGCTTTCCGGCGGCCAGATAGGTCTCGCCCCGGAGCCCGGCCACAAACGGCTCGAACGCCGTCCAGTGTTCCGCGGCGATCCAGCCCAGCGCACGGTCCAGGCAGGCGGCCGCCTGCTCCAGCTCCCCGCGGAGCAGATGCACCCGGCCGAGCAGGGCCTCGCAGAACGCCTGTTGCCGGCGGTTCCGGACTGCCTTGGCGAGCCGCCCGGACTCGGTCAGCGCAGTCACCGCATCCCCGTACCGCGCGGTGTCAGAGGCCAGCATTCCCTGGATGCCCAGAATCCGGGATTGTTCGTCGGGGAATCCCTGAGCCGCCAGCATCGCCCGGTCAAGCCAGCCGGCCGCGCGGTCGGGGACACCGCGCTGGACGGAAAGGTAGCCCAACTCCCGGTACGCCGCCGCGGCCGTCCGGGAGGCGCCGTCGGGCCCCTCCGCCTGCAGCGCACGGTGCAGGAAGTCCGCCACCTCGGCGCCCCGGCCGCCCGCCTGATGGATCAGCGCCCCAGACAGCGTCACGAGGGACTCGGCGAGCAGATGATCGTCACCGGTGCGCTGTGCCAGTACGACGGCGAGCCGCAGCTGATCGAGCCCCCGGTCCACGGCGCCTGCCGACAGTGAGGCGGCCCCGGCGTCGAGATAGGACCGCACCGTCGCCACGGTGGCCGGCACTTCGGGACCCGACTCCGGAGCGGCGGCGGACAGGGCCTGGCGGACCTCCGCGGGCAGCGGCAGGCCGAGCTCCTGCCGGTAGAGGTCTCCGCATTTGGTGACGTGCTCCCGGGCCCGGCGGTGCTCACCGAGAGCCACCAGCGCCTTGACCAGGACGGCGTTGCAGTCCGCATGGAAGGGGTCCCGCTTCAGCGCCAAGGCCGCCAGCTCCGCCGCCTGGCCGGGAGCGCCCGAGGCCAGGGCAGCCAGTGCGGCCTCATAGAGCAGGGACTGAACGAGGTTCTCCAGCCGGTAGCGCTGGTCCGCCAGCCAGGAATCAAATACCGGGCAATCGGCGAAGACCAGCCCTTCCAGCAGCTGGCCGTTGAGGCCAAGGGGGTCAAAGCCGGGCCTGCCTCCGTCCGGGCCCGCCAGTTCCACGGCGTCGCAGTGCCACGACGGGTGGAAGCTCAGCTGCAGCGGATCGCCGGCGATCGTCACGCCGTCGAGCGTCCGCCGCAGTTCCGAGAGGTTCCAGCGCAGGGCGCCGAGGGGGTCCACCGCATCCGGAAACAGCAGCGACGCCGTGCGGGAGCGGCCCGTGCCGTCCGCCTGCAGCGCGAGGTAGGCCAGCACGGCCCACGCTTTGCGGCCCCTGGGCTGCTGGGGAGCGGCACCAGGGGATTCGATCCGGGGCGGACCGAGGAGCCGGATCCACGTCTCGGCCATACGAGTCATGTTACGCCCGGGGGTTGGCGGCGTCTGTGCCCCTTCACACGCTGGCTCACACGCCTGCCGGAGACACTGAAATCACCCAATCCGCACACACTCACCCGAGGTGCAACACCATGGAACTGCTCATCATCCTGCCGGGACTCTGGGTTCTCGCCGCCACCGTCCGCTCGGTCCTGAGCGACGGCCGGGGCCACACGCCGCACGTGCATTCCCACGCTCCGTGGAACGCGGGCGACCTTCCCAGCTCGCCGTATTCGTCGCTCTAAACCGGGGTTCCCGGGCGGGGCCGAAGGCAGGCCTGGTCCGGCGCCAGTCCGGGATCCGCTGTCGGGGTTCCGCCGGCTGTTCCCGGCGGGCAGCTGCCGGGAGTAGGGTCGGAATATGTCCATGTGCCGTCCGGGCGGTGCCGGGGGTGAAGGCGCGGAAACCGTGTCCACCCCGCCCGATCCGCTGCTCTACCCCTGGGATCCGCCCCAAACGTCCGGGGTCATGGTGGGCAGTGACTTCCTGCCACTGCAGTTGACGGCCGGCCGGGAGCTGGGCGAGTCGCCCCTGCTCGCAAGCGTGGACATGTCCTCCTTTCGCTGCCTGGATGAGGCCCTCGCGGAAGCCAACGTGGCGCCGCTGGACTCCCGATCCGCCGTCGTCTCCATCGGTTCGAATTCCAGTCCCAACGTTCTGAGGAGGAAGTTCGCGCAGTACCCCCAGCCGGTCAGCGGAGTCCTGCCGCTGATCCGCGGCGAGCTGCACCATGTTGCCGTCGGCCACTCGGCGCACGTCAGCCAGGGCGGCTACATTGCGGCCACTCCTTACCCCGAGAAGGGGGAGTGCACCACAGTGTGGGTGTCGTGGCTGGACGAGCGCCAACTGATGGCACTGGACGAAACGGAGCCCAACTACCGGCGGATCCAGCTCGACGGCGGCGCCTGCCCTCTCGTATTGGCCAACGGTGAGCGTCCCGTGGCTTTGTCGCTGTACGAATCGCGCTGGGGCGTACTGACCGACGGCGACGGCGGCGCGCTGCCCTTCATGGACCAGCCGGCCCTTTTTCGGGTCCTCGCCGGCGGCGGTGCCGGCGAGTTTGTGGGCTCCGTCTTCGAGGGACCTCCTGAGCTTGTTGCGGGGCAACTCGGAACTTCCGCCGTTCAGGCCTGGGCCAGGGACTGGTTCCCGGCGGCCGGGTTGGTGGCACAGGTGTGCTTCGACTCGGTCCCCGAGCCTGGCTAGCCCAGTGTGCGCCGTTCACCCACGAGGACTGCCTCTTCGAGCCCGACGTACCCGCGGCGACGTCCCTCCAGTCTCCGTTGCTGGCCTGGCGTCGGGAGGCTGGCACCCTTTGCCCGGTTGCACGTGGCGCAGGCGGCGACGAAATTCTGGAGTGAGGTGGAGCCTCCCCGGGACCAGGGGTAGAAATGGTCGCCATGCTCCGCGGGGCGCGAACACCGACGCCGGAACGGAACTTCCATTTCGCATTGCCCTTGGGCACGCGCCATGCCTTCCAGGCGCTGCTGGCGGGTGAAGCGGCGGACGGGGTCCCGGCGTCGCAGCTCCCTGCCGCGCATGATGCCCGCGATAATCATCAGGACGACCAGTACTGCGCCCGGGGCGGCGATGGCTGCGAGCACACCGCCAAAGACCTGCTCCAACACAGCGATGACTGACGTGGCGTGCCGTCCGGCGGCCGGTTTCGAAACGTTGGGCATGAGCGCAAAGAAGGCCGCGGCCAGCAGCCAGATCATGGCGCAGAAGCCCGCGACCCTGACCGCCTGGCGCGTCCAATAGATGCGCTTCAGTTCCAGCATTGTTTCCCCCAATGTCGACGCCGGACTCCAGTGAAGCGGTCCACGCAAGGTACTCAGTCTGCAGATCGTACCGGACAGGAGGCCGCCGACCCGTCAGCTCCGCGCCTCCATGGCGGGCACGGCGCCTGACGGAATTGCCTCCTGGGCTTATGGAAAGACGATACTGCGGGCGCGGCCGATTCGACAGGGCCTGCCACCGCGGCGTTCACGCCCCCGCCACCATCGGTTCACCCGCGCAGTCAACGATGAATGACATGACTGCTTTCACTCGCCGAAACGTCCTCAAAGGTGCCCTGGCCGCCGCCGGTGCCGCCGCCGTCGTGCCCGCAACCGCCCACGCTGCTGCGCGCTCAACCAGCCCGGCCGGCGTCGCGCTGGTCCGCAACCGCCTGACCCTCCCGTCCGGCATCGCCACCGGCGATGTCACCGCCGATTCCGGCGTCCTGTGGTCCCGCGCGTCGGGCCCGGGCCGGTTGGTGGCCAGCCTGCTGGCGGTCGACGACGACGGGTCCCCGCTCCGGAGCGGCCGCGCCTTCCAGCGGGTGCTGCGGGGAAGTGTCGCCACCGAGTCAACGGACTTCACCTCCAGGATCAACGCCGAGCACCTTCCGGCTGGGACCCGGTTCGCGCTCACCATGCACTTCGAGGACGCGGACGGCAACGCCGGCGAAACCGCCCAGGGCTCCTTCAGCACCGCGCCTGGTACCGGTCTGCTCAGCAGCGGCCGCGAGCCCCGGAAACAGAGCTTCGTCTGGACCGGCGACACCGCCGGCCAGGGCTGGGGCATCAACGAGGAGATCGGCGGGATGCGCGGCTACGGAGCCATGCACGCCACCCGTCCGGATTTCTTTATCCATTCCGGCGACACCATCTATGCCGACGGCCCTATCACCGCCCAGGTTACCGAGCCGGACGGGCAGATCTGGCGCAACCTGGTCACCGAGGAGGTGTCCAAGGTGGCCGAGACCCTCAACGAGTTCCGCGGGCGGCACCGCTACAACATGATGGATAAGAACATCCGTGCCCTCTACGCCGAGGTCCCGGTGATCGCGCAGTGGGACGACCACGAAACACACAACAACTGGTATCCCGGGCAGATCCTCACAGACGCACGCTACACCGAGCGCCGCGTGGATATCCTCGCCGCCCGCGGCCGCCAGGCCTGGCAGGAATACCAGCCCATCTCCGACCTGGGCACCCGGATCGGCGACGGCAGCACCGGCTTCGAGCCCGCCCGCATCTACCGCAAGATCTCCCGCGGCCCGCAGCTGGATATCTTCTGCCTGGACATGCGCAGCTTCAAGGACCCCAACACGGACGGCAAGGAAACGCACCTCACCCACATCCTCGGCCAGGAACAGGCGGACTGGCTCATCAAGGAAGTGAGCCAGTCCAAGGCCACGTGGAAGGTGATCGCCAACGATCTCCCGCTCGGGCTGGTGGTGCCGGACGGTCCCGTGAACGAGGAATCCCTGTCCAACCGCGACGACGGCGCCCCCTTGGGCAAGGAACTCGAACTCGCAGGGGTCCTCTCCGCGTTCAAGCGCAACCGGGTTAAAAACGTGGTCTGGCTGACGGCGGACGTCCACTACTGCGCCGCCCACCACTACTCTCCTGAACGCGCCGCCTTCCAGGACTTCGACCCCTTCTGGGAATTCGTGGCCGGCCCCATCAACGCCGGCAGCTTCGGGCCAAACAAGCTCGACGGCACGTTCGGCCCGGAAGTGGCGTTCTTCAAGGCCGGCGCCTACGCCAACCAGTCCCCGCGCACGGGAGAGAGCCAGTTCTTCGGCCACGTGGACCTGGACCAGGACGACGTCTTCACCGTCAGCCTCCGCGACGCCAACGGCACCGTGGTCTGGAGCAAGGCGCTGCAGCCGGCGCGGTGAGGCGCAACAGCGGTCAGTCCGCGATGTCCACGGAGCGCCGCCCGGCGTCGCTGAGCCGGGCGGCGTCCAAAACTTCGAGGGTGTGGACAGCCTCGGCACCGGGGACCGGCTGGGGTCCGTTGCCGGCAACGGCCGAGGCGAACTGCTCGTAATAGGCGTGATAGGGGCCCTGTTCAGACGGGACGCGGACCTGGCCCGCCGCCGTCGTAAGCGTTCCCCAGCGGCTCTCTTCCTCGTACCCCTATCCGGCGGGATCGTCCGAAGGGCGCCGGCCGGCGATGGCCGCAACAGCCTGCACGTAGTCATGTGCGAGACGTAGCTGCCGTTGGTGCCGAGCAGCCGCAGCTCCCGCTCGACGAGACGGTTTCCCTTGGTGGCCGACACGTGGGACTTCACTCCGCTCCGGTGGGCGATGGTCACGAAGAGGCCGGAGTCGGTGCGGCCGGCGTCCAGGTCCACCCAGTCGTGTGAGGCGTGGACGCTGGCCGCCGGGCCGAAGAGCCATAGTGCCTGGTCCACCAGGTGGCTGCCGAGGTCCCGAAGGAGCCCGCCTGCCGGCGCGGCTTCGAGGGTATCCGGCTGGTCGAGATCGAAGCGGGACTCAAAGCGTGCAACCTGCCCCACTGCGCGGAGGCCAGCACCGCCCGGAGCGTGCGGATGTCCGTGTCCCAGCGGCGGTTGTGGAAGACATTGAGAATGACCCCGGCGTCCGCGGCGGCGTGGTGATCACCACCGCATCCACGCCGGCGGCAAGCAGCTCCGTGAGGGAATCGTAGAGCGGCACCTCCGGGTACTCCTCCGCGGCCTGAGCGCGACGGACGGGGGAGCGGGTCACGATGCCCGCGAGTTCCACCCCATCCGCGGCCATGATGAACGGAGCGTGAAAGATCCGGCCGCCGAAGCCGAATCCAACGAGTCCAAGTTTCACAAGATCTCCTTCGTCCCTGTCGGGCGTTCCCGGGCGGTTAGCTTGTCCTTATGTAGAACAAAGTTCGGAGATCTGGGAGGTCTTGGCTGCTGGTTTCGGCCCCCGGGCGGACAAATGTGCGGGACACTGGAAGCCCCCACAAGAAAGCGGAACACCTTGATTAATCTCCAGCAGGATGCCGACGGCTACATCCGGATGAACCGGCACTTCCCGGACGGCGTCCTGATCTCGCTCACGTTTGCCGATGGCACAACGGAGGAACTGTCCGGCCGCCGCCTCAACCGCGCGTACGACGAGGCCCTGGCCGAATACCGCGCCCAGAACCGCCTGGACGCTAAAGGCTTCTCGCGGTCTCCCACGAAGAAGACGAGCCCTGGGAACAAGATCGACTTCGTGCCCGTCCATCCCGGCATGGGCGACTGACGCCCTGAACTGATTCCGGCGCCCGTTCCGCCGGGGAAGTGACGCCAGCGACGCCGGGTGGCAGCGTTAGCCAGCCACCCGGCGTCGTGCTGCCTTTTAAGGGGTGGGGCTGCCGCCGTTGACGTTCAGCGTTTCGCCCACCACGTAGCTGGACTCGGCCGATGCTAAGAACACATACGCGGGCGCAAGTTCCGCCGGCTGTCCGGCCCTGCCCAGGGGAGTGCTCTTGCCGAACTTGGGCAATGCTTCCTTCGGCTGGCCGCTGCTGACCTGCAGCGGAGTCCAGATGGGCCCGGGAGCCACGGCGTTGACGCGGATTCCCTTGGGCGCCAACTGCTGTGCGAGGCCCTTGGTGAAGTTGTTGATGCTCGCCTTGGTGGTGGCGTAGTCCAGCAACGTGGGCGACGGGTTGTACGCCTGGATGGACGTGGTGTTGATGATGGTGGACCCCGCCGGCAGATGCGGTACCGCCGCCTTGGTCAGCCAGAACATGGCGTAGACGTTGGTCTTCAGCGTGTGGTCGAACTGCTCGTCGGTGATCTGCCCGATGTCCTCCTGCGCCACCTGCTTGCCCGCGTTGTTCACCAGGATGTCCAGGCCGCCAAGTTCACGAACCGCAGTATCCACCAGATCCCGGCACATTGCCGCGTCCTTAAGGTCGCCCGGCGCCTTGACCGCTTTGCGGCCGGCCTTCTCGATCAGGTTGGCAATCCGCGCTGCGTCCTCTTCCTCCTCGGGCAGGTAGGAAAGGACGACGTCGGCCCCCTCACGTGCGAAGGCAATGGCCGTGGCAGCCCCAATGCCGGAGTCCGCGCCGGTGACGATGGCTTTGCGGCCCTCGAGCCGGCCGGTGCCGCGGTACGTGTCCTCGCCGAGGTCGGCCTTGGGCGTCAGCTTCGCATCCAGACCGGGCTCGGGCTGATGCTGCTTGGGCGGCTCGATGTGCTCATACGCGGTCACGGGATTTTTGAACGTGTACTGGTCGGTCATGCTGCTCCTCCGAAGGTTTGCTCTGAACTCAACACTTGGTGCTTCCACGGCATGCTAAGCATGCTTACCATCCAGCCTAGCGAGCATGGCAGGAGGGCCGCAATGGACGACGCCTCCAACCCAACCCCGCCTCCCGCCCCCCTCCCACCCCAACTAGCTCGCAATAGATGTCGTTATGGGGCGCCATGACGACATCTATTGCGAGCTACATGGGAAGGGGAGGGGAGAGAGGGGGAGAGGGCGGGGTGCGGGCTGCGGCAGGGGGACGGCGGGCTGCGGGGAGGGGTGTTCGGTTCGATTTGCGCGGGGTGCTGGGAGTGTGTAAAGTAATTCGAGTCGCCGCCGCTGAAGCGGAAAGATAGCGACCGACCCCCTTGCTGAACAGCCTGAAAAACGGCGCACTTTGTGTGTGCCGAAACCGGGTGGGGGCCCTCTTGTTGAGTTGGGAATCGACGGAAACGCCGGTTTGCAAAGGCTGGATGAGTCGGGTAAGTTTGGGAAGTTGCTCCGGAGCGATCCGCGACCGTGTGGTTGTGGTGGTGCCGGGTGTGTCTGTTGTTTGAGAACTCAATAGTGTGCCAAGTTTGTTGATACCAATTTATTTATATGGATTGGTTGAATTGACTGGATCCGCCACCCCGTGGTGTGGTCTGGTTTTTACAGCTGGTTTCAAATTTTGCAGCCGTTTTCTCCCGTTTTCCCGGGGGTTGGTGGTTGTGTTCGTTTTTGTTTTACTTCAACGGAGAGTTTGATCCTGGCTCAGGATGAACGCTGGCGGCGTGCTTAACACATGCAAGTCGAACGATGAACCTCACTTGTGGGGGGATTAGTGGCGAACGGGTGAGTAACACGTGAGTAACCTGCCCTTAACTCTGGGATAAGCCTGGGAAACTGGGTCTAATACCGGATATGACTCCTCATCGCATGGTGGGGGGTGGAAAGCTTTTTGTGGTTTTGGATGGACTCGCGGCCTATCAGCTTGTTGGTGAGGTAATGGCTCACCAAGGCGACGACGGGTAGCCGGCCTGAGAGGGTGACCGGCCACACTGGGACTGAGACACGGCCCAGACTCCTACGGGAGGCAGCAGTGGGGAATATTGCACAATGGGCGAAAGCCTGATGCAGCGACGCCGCGTGAGGGATGACGGCCTTCGGGTTGTAAACCTCTTTCAGTAGGGAAGAAGCGAAAGTGACGGTACCTGCAGAAGAAGCGCCGGCTAACTACGTGCCAGCAGCCGCGGTAATACGTAGGGCGCAAGCGTTATCCGGAATTATTGGGCGTAAAGAGCTCGTAGGCGGTTTGTCGCGTCTGCCGTGAAAGTCCGGGGCTCAACTCCGGATCTGCGGTGGGTACGGGCAGACTAGAGTGATGTAGGGGAGACTGGAATTCCTGGTGTAGCGGTGAAATGCGCAGATATCAGGAGGAACACCGATGGCGAAGGCAGGTCTCTGGGCATTAACTGACGCTGAGGAGCGAAAGCATGGGGAGCGAACAGGATTAGATACCCTGGTAGTCCATGCCGTAAACGTTGGGCACTAGGTGTGGGGGACATTCCACGTTTTCCGCGCCGTAGCTAACGCATTAAGTGCCCCGCCTGGGGAGTACGGCCGCAAGGCTAAAACTCAAAGGAATTGACGGGGGCCCGCACAAGCGGCGGAGCATGCGGATTAATTCGATGCAACGCGAAGAACCTTACCAAGGCTTGACATGGGCCGGACCGGGCTGGAAACAGTCCTTCCCCTTTGGGGCCGGTTCACAGGTGGTGCATGGTTGTCGTCAGCTCGTGTCGTGAGATGTTGGGTTAAGTCCCGCAACGAGCGCAACCCTCGTTCTATGTTGCCAGCGCGTGATGGCGGGGACTCATAGGAGACTGCCGGGGTCAACTCGGAGGAAGGTGGGGACGACGTCAAATCATCATGCCCCTTATGTCTTGGGCTTCACGCATGCTACAATGGCCGGTACAAAGGGTTGCGATACTGTGAGGTGGAGCTAATCCCAAAAAGCCGGTCTCAGTTCGGATTGGGGTCTGCAACTCGACCCCATGAAGTCGGAGTCGCTAGTAATCGCAGATCAGCAACGCTGCGGTGAATACGTTCCCGGGCCTTGTACACACCGCCCGTCAAGTCACGAAAGTTGGTAACACCCGAAGCCGGTGGCCTAACCCCTTGTGGGAGGGAGCTGTCGAAGGTGGGACTGGCGATTGGGACTAAGTCGTAACAAGGTAGCCGTACCGGAAGGTGCGGCTGGATCACCTCCTTTCTAAGGAGCGCCTACAGTCACCTTGCCCCGTGTATGCGGGTGTGGAGGGGTTGTCAGGAGTAGGCCCGTTGCGCAGACGCTAGTTCTGCGGCGGGTGCTCACGGGTGGAATATCAACGAATAGCGGCCGCCGGTTTTTTCCCGGCACCCAGTACGGATACACGCCCTTTGGGGCGGTGGTCCTGGAACGGTGCGGGGGGTTGCGGGTGGTTTAGTGTTTGGCACACTGTTGGGTCCTGAGGCAACAGGGCCGGGGTTTTGGCTCCGGGACTTGTGTGTTTCTGGTTTCCTGGCTGCACCGATCATGCGCGTTTGTGTGTGTGGGGTGTGTGGTACGGGGTTGTTGTTTGAGAACTACATAGTGGACGCGAGCATCTTTTATAAGAAGCAATTTCCAAGATATATGAACCTGGATCTGTTGCGTCATCCTTCGGGGTGGGGTGATGGTTTCTGTGGTTCTCTCGAAAGAATAGCGTTTTATTGATCTTTTGTGGTCAAGTTTTTAAGAGCACACGGTGGATGCCTTGGCATTAGGAGCCGAAGAAGGACGTAGGAATCTGCGATAAGCCTGGGGGAGTCGATAACCGGACTGTGATCCCAGGGTCTCCGAATGGGGAAACCCCGCCAGGGGCGCGAGCTGCCTGGTGACCCGCATCTGAACACATAGGGTGCGTGGAGGGAACGCGGGGAAGTGAAACATCTCAGTACCCGCAGGAAGAGAAAACAATAGTGATTCCGTCAGTAGTGGCGAGCGAACGCGGATCAGGCTAAACCGTTCCATGTGTGATAGCCGGCGGGCGTTGCATGGTCGGGGTTGTGGGACTTTCCATACCAGCTCTGCCGGGCTGGTGAGGTGTGATGTGCGGGCATAGGTGAACGGTCTTGAAAGGCCGGCCAGAGAGGGTGTGAGCCCCGTAACCGAAATGTTTGGCACCGCCTGGAGAGTATCCCAAGTAGCACGGGGCCCGAGAAATCCCGTGTGAATCTGTCAGGACCACCTGATAAGCCTAAATACTCCCTAATGACCGATAGCGGACCAGTACCGTGAGGGAAAGGTGAAAAGTACCCCGGGAGGGGAGTGAAACAGTACCTGAAACCGTGTGCTTACAATCCGTCGGAGCCAGTCTGATTCTGGTGACGGCGTGCCTTTTGAAGAATGAGCCTGCGAGTTAGTGTTACGTCGCGAGGTTAACCCGTGTGGGGAAGCCGTAGCGAAAGCGAGTCTGAACAGGGCGTTGCAGTGGCGTGATCTAGACCCGAAGCGAAGTGATCTACCCATGGCCAGGTTGAAGCGACGGTAAGACGTCGTGGAGGACCGAACCCACTTCAGTTGAAAATGGAGGGGATGAGCTGTGGGTAGGGGTGAAAGGCCAATCAAACTTCGTGATAGCTGGTTCTCCCCGAAATGCATTTAGGTGCAGCGTTGCGTGTTTCTTACCGGAGGTAGAGCTACTGGATGGCTAATGGGCCCTACAAGGTTACTGACGTCAGCCAAACTCCGAATGCCGGTAAGTGAGAGCGCAGCAGTGAGACTGTGGGGGATAAGCTTCATAGTCGAGAGGGAAACAGCCCAGACCACCAACTAAGGCCCCTAAGCGTGTGCTAAGTGGGAAAGGATGTGGAGTTGCGAAGACAACCAGGAGGTTGGCTTAGAAGCAGCCATCCTTAAAAGAGTGCGTAATAGCTCACTGGTCAAGTGATTCCGCGCCGACAATGTAGCGGGGCTCAAGTACACCGCCGAAGTTGTGGCATTCAGATTTTTGCTAAGCCCTTGTGGTTCAGGCGTCTGGATGGGTAGGGGAGCGTCGTGTGGGCAGTGAAGTCGCGGTGTAAACCAGCGGTGGAGCCTACACGAGTGAGAATGCAGGCATGAGTAGCGAAAGACGGGTGAGAAACCCGTCCGCCGAATGATCAAGGGTTCCAGGGTCAAGCTAATCTGCCCTGGGTAAGTCGGGACCTAAGGCGAGGCCGACAGGCGTAGTCGATGGACAACGGGTTGATATTCCCGTACCGGCGAAAAACCGCCCATGCTGAACAGGGGATACTAACCGCCCGGAGCCTGCCCTATCACCCTTTGGGGTGTGTGGGTTTTGGCCGAGCGCGGGACCTGATCCTGGGAGGTAAGCGTATTAACAGGTGTGACGCAGGAAGGTAGCCGGGCCGGGCGATGGTTGCCCCGGTCCAAGGATGTAGGGCGAACGGTAGGCAAATCCGCCGTTCATGATGCCTGAGATCTGATGGGACTCCCTCACGGGGGGATTCGGTGATCCTATGCTGCCTAGAAAAGCATCGACGCGAGGTTTTAGCCGCCCGTACCCCAAACCGACACAGGTGATCAGGTAGAGAATACTAAGGCGATCGAGAGAATTATGGTTAAGGAACTCGGCAAAATGCCCCCGTAACTTCGGGAGAAGGGGGGCCCCTATCGTGATGGACATTCACTGTCCGGAGCGTGGCGGGGCCGCAGAGACCAGGGGGAAGCGACTGTTTACTAAAAACACAGGTCCGTGCGAAGTCGCAAGACGATGTATACGGACTGACTCCTGCCCGGTGCTGGAAGGTTAAGAGGACCGGTTAGCCGCAAGGCGAAGCTGAGAATTTAAGCCCCAGTAAACGGCGGTGGTAACTATAACCATCCTAAGGTAGCGAAATTCCTTGTCGGGTAAGTTCCGACCTGCACGAATGGAGTAACGACTTCCCCGCTGTCTCAACCATAAACTCGGCGAAATTGCAGTACGAGTAAAGATGCTCGTTACGCGCAGCAGGACGGAAAGACCCCGAGACCTTTACTATAGTTTGGTATTGGTGTTCGGAGTGGCTTGTGTAGGATAGGTGGGAGACGTTGAAGCCCGGACGCCAGTTCGGGTGGAGTCATCGTTGAAATACCACTCTGGTCACTTTGGACATCTAACTTCGGCCCGTAATCCGGGTCAGGGACAGTGCCTGATGGGTAGTTTAACTGGGGCGGTTGCCTCCTAAAAAGTAACGGAGGCGCCCAAAGGTTCCCTCAGCCTGGTTGGCAATCAGGTGTCGAGTGTAAGTGCACAAGGGAGCTTGACTGTGAGAGAGACATCTCGAGCAGGGACGAAAGTCGGGACTAGTGATCCGGCGGTACATTGTGGAATGGCCGTCGCTCAACGGATAAAAGGTACCTCGGGGATAACAGGCTGATCTTGCCCAAGAGTCCATATCGACGGCATGGTTTGGCACCTCGATGTCGGCTCGTCGCATCCTGGGGCTGGAGTAGGTCCCAAGGGTTGGGCTGTTCGCCCATTAAAGCGGTACGCGAGCTGGGTTTAGAACGTCGTGAGACAGTTCGGTCCCTATCCGCTGCGCGCGCAGGAAATTTGAGAAGGGCTGTCCTTAGTACGAGAGGACCGGGACGGACGAACCTCTGGTGTGTCAGTTGTACTGCCAAGTGCACCGCTGATTAGCTACGTTCGGATGGGATAACCGCTGAAAGCATCTAAGCGGGAAGCTCGCTTCGAGATGAGATTTCCATACACCTTGTGTGTGAGAGGCCCCCAGCCAGACCACTGGGTTGATAGGCCGGATGTGGAAGCGAGGACTAACGACTCGTGAAGCTGACCGGTACTAATAGGCCGATAACTTACACCACACACCACCCCGCAAACGAACTTCAAAAGCGTTTGCACCCATGGGGTGGTACAAAGAAACAAGACTGCTTGCGTCCACTATGTGGTTCCCAACCAACAAACCCGCACCCGCGGCACGTTGCCTGGCGAACCAACAACTGAATAACAACACCACACCTGCCCGCACCGGGCAGGAACACATGTTGTAACCACAAGATTTCCCACCCCCTAGAACGGGGTGCGGAGCAAGGGTTACGGCGGTCATAGCGTGGGGGAAACGCCCGGTCCCATTCCGAACCCGGAAGCTAAGACCCACAGCGCCGATGGTACTGCACCCGGGAGGGTGTGGGAGAGTAGGTCACCGCCGGACATAAATTAGGTCGAGAGCCTCCAACCCGTGTTGGAGGCTCTCCCGCATTTAACGGCCCTTTCCGTCTTCGGTCCGCCTTGTAGGTATCAGGGCCCGCGGCCAGGGCAGACAGGACGCGGAACGCAAACCAGCCCCGCGTCGTTGTATCACCGGGTTTCATCCGCCGGATCCGACACCGGATCCGCCACCGACTTAGTTCAGGGGACATGCCATGACCGCACGCACTATCGTCATTACGGGAGCCAGCGACGGCATCGGCGCGTCCGCCGCGCGGACGCTGGCGAAGGCAGGGGAGCGGATCGTCGTCGTCGGACGGTCTGATGCGAAGACACAATCGGTGGCGGAGGAGATCAACGCGGACTTCTTCGTCAGCGACTTCGCTGATCTGTCCCAGGTGCGCACCCTGGCCGCGGAGCTAAAGGCGAAGTACCCCCGTATCGATGTCCTCGTCAACAATGCCGGCGGGATCATGGGCAACCGCGAACTCACCGTGGACGGCCACGAGAAGACCTTCCAGGTGAATCACCTGGCCCCCTTCCTGCTGACCACCGAGTTGATGGACGTGCTTGCTGCGAGCAAGGCCAGCGTCATTAACACCTCCAGCGCCGCGAACGGCTTCGGAAACCTGGAGATCGACGACCTCGACGCTGCCCGCAAGTACTCCACGAGCCGTGCCTACGGCACCGCCAAACTTGCCAACATCCTTTTCACCACGGAATTGCACCACCGCTTCCACGCAGCGGGAATCTCGACGGCGGCGTTCCACCCGGGCGGGGTGGCAACGAATTTCGCTGCCGAATCCACAAGCCCGTTCCGCTTCGTCTACAAGTCATTCCTCAAGCGGCTGATGCTCACGCCCGAGCAGGGCGCGGACACCCTCGTGTGGCTGGCCACCACCACCCCGGGGGAGGACTGGATCTCCGGCGCCTACTACGCGAAACGCGCACTGGCGAAGGCCAACAAACAGGCTTACGACGCCAGCTTGGCCCGGCAGTTGTGGGAGCGGAGCGCCGAGATGGTGGCTGGAATCGACAGGCTGGACCGCAGGTCCTAACCAGGCGGCCCTGGTGCGCTGCCTGAACGCAGTGCGTGAGCGTGCTGGTTCCCTGCACTTACTCACTGCGCACCGTTGAAAGTGCGCAGGGGCTGGGCCTAGCATGTGGGCACAGCCCCACGCCGGGGACCATCTCCGGAACCGCACGATCTGGGAGGCCCGTGTCCGGACAGCACAGAACAGGACTGGCCATGACCAAATACCTTTTCGAGGCGAACTACGTGGACGAGGGCATCAAGGGCCTCATGCGGGAAGGCGGCACCAAGCGCCGTGACGCCGTGGTCGAGGCGCTCAAATCGGTAGGCGGCTCACTCGAGTGTTTCTATTACGCCTTCGGAGACACAGATGTCCTGGGGGTCTTCGACATCCCGGACCAGGCCAGCGCCGCTGCATTGTCCCTCATGATCAACTCAACGGGCGCCGTGAACCTGATGCTGAAGCCGCTTATGACTCCAGAGGACATCGACGAGGCGGTCAAGAAGACGCCGGCCTACCGCGCCCCCGGACAGTAGCCCCGGGCAGCAGCGCCCGGCCAATGCCCCGCAGCACCCCCGGCCAATGGCCGGGGGCGCCACCCGTCATGGCGTGAGCCGAACACCTTTCAGTTCGTCAATGGCGTCAGCGGACCGGAGCAGCGCCAGTTCCAAGCCGCTCTCCGGTTCCGGATAGGAGAACAGATAACCCTGCAGGGAATCACAGTTCAGGCCGGTCAAATAGGCTGCCTGGGCTGTGGTTTCGATGCCTTCAGCCGTGACGGTGAGGCCCAGGCTGTGGGCCATGTTGATCATGGAGTTCAGGATGGGAAGCTTCTCCGCCCCTGTCCGGACCATGGACACAAACGACCTGTCGATCTTGACGGCGTCCACCGGCAGATCCTGAAGGCGGCCCAGGGATGAATAGCCGGTGCCGAAGTCATCGAGCGCAACCCGCACGCCGGCATCGCGAAGGCGGTCGAGTTGTCTGATCACGTGCACGTCCGGGTCGAAGAAGACGCTCTCCGTTACCTCGAGCACCAGCTGCCGCAGATCCATGCAGCTGCTGGACGCCAGGCGGAGCACATCCGCGGCGAACGTGCATCCCAGCAGCTGGACCCCGGAGACGTTCACCGCCACGGAGCGGGTGGCATCGGCGGTGAGCCAGGGCTTCAGCTGGATAAAGCTGTTCCGCATGACCTGCTCCCCGATGACTGAGATCAGACCGCTGCGTTCCGCGAGGGGAATGAACTGCCCCGGCGAAACAAGGTGGCCGTCCTTCTTCCAGCGGGCCAGGGCCTCGAACTGGACCACTTCGCCCAGCCGGGGAGAGATGACCGGCTGGAAGTCAACGGTGATCTGACCGCTCTCCACCGCCGTCCGCAGGCCTGCCTCCAGATCGGTGCGCTGCACCAGTGCCGTCATCATGTCCGGCGCGAACCGCATGTACCGGTTTTTACCGGCGGCCTTGGCCGCATACATGGCCACATCCGCCCGCCGCAGTAGTTCCGAGGCCGCCGGAGCCTCGGCGCTGCGCGACGCCAGGCCCAGGCTGAGGCTGGGCCGCAGCATGGAGCCGTCGATCCACATGGGAACATTCAGCGATTCCACAATCCGGGCGGCAACACTCTCCGGATTTTCCGCCGCCGTGAGCAGGACAACGAACTCGTCCCCGCCCAGACGGGCCACCGTGTCGTTGGGCCTTACGCAGGACCTTAGCCGGCGCGCCACCTCGGTCAGCATTTCGTCGCCGGCATGGTGCCCCAGGATGTCGTTGACTTCCTTGAAATCGTCCAGGTCCAGCAGCAAAACGTCCACCGGGTGGCCTAAATCGCTGCGGAGTGCCTCCGCCAGCTGGTCGTTGAAGAGCTTGCGGTTGGCGAGGCCGGTCAGAGGATCCTGAAACGCGAGAGCCTTGAGCTGCTCGGCCTGCTCGGCGAGATCGGCCATGGCCCGTTTGGCCTGCTCCTGCGCCGCCAGCCGTGGCGTGACATCGCGGAAGCTCCAGACGCGGCCCACAACCTTGTCCGCGACCTTCTGCGGCCGGGAATACCGCTCAAAGGTGCGTCCGTCCGTGAATTTGAGGACGTCGTTACTTTCGGCGAGCGGGTGTGCGTAGAGCTCGTGGACCTTGTCCGCAAACTGAACCGGATCCGAGAGTTGGGCGAGGACAAAGCCCATCACGGCCTCGTCGTCGTGGGTCGCAAGCAAATCGCGCGGGATACCCCACATCTTCACGAATTGGTCGTTGACGCCTTCTATTTGCCCATCGGTATCCACCACCAGGATGCCGTCCGCCGTGGATTCCAGGGTGGCGCTCAGCAGTGACATCGCTTCGCGCAGGCCGGCGTCGGCTTCCCGGTGCAGCGTGGCGCGAACGGAGGCCGTGATAAAGACCCCGGCGTCCCACTCCAGCAGCGCGCAGGCGACCTCTCCGTAGAACTCGGTGCCGTCACGCCGGCGGCCATAAGCCTCAAACGGCGGACGCTCGCGGGTGCTATCCCGGCGGAGGCTGGCGTGCAGCCGTTGAAAGCCGTCCCGGAAGCCCTCGGCGAGGATCACGCGGTGGTCCTGGCCGAGCAGCTGGGTCCGTTCATACCCGAACATGCGCTCGGCAGCGGCGTTCATAAAACTGATGGTGCCGTGTTCATCGATCACAAACACGGCGTCCGGCAGCGAATCGATCACCGCTTCAACGCCGGGGCATGCGGCGGGCGGCCGTTCCTGCCCCTGTTCTCCGTTGGCATGAGGCGCCGTCATGGCACTCTCATCACCAAAGGCACAACAATTTGAGACCAAAGTTGTTCCATTAGATGTCCTCCCCTCCGGACATCATAGGGCCGATCCAGGAGAACCGCTTGTCCCGCGGACAAGACGACTCACGGTGCTAGGGTCGTCGTCGCATTGTCATGACCGCGAGCACCACGATCCACGCGAAGTACGCGTAAGCGTTGATCCGTTCGAAGGCACCAGCCCACGGCGTCAGGTTCTGGGCGATGCCCCGGATGGCGGACGATGATGCGGGCCCGAACCCCGCGACAACCAGCAGCGTCGCGATCGCGTACAGCCAGACCCCTGCCCCGAAGGCGGCCACCAGGAGCGCGTGAATGAGGATGACCGCGACCATCAGCGGGCGCACGGGAGAGCCGAAGGCACTCAGTTCGCTGATCACCTGGTCCCTGAAGCTGTACCCGTTGTACAGAAGGCCGGAGACGAGGTCTCCGAGGCCGTAGACGGCGACATGACCCGCGCCTTCGAACTGGAGCAGCTTGACGTCACCTTCACCGTACTTCCGCCGTCAGGACGAGGGCAGAGACGAAGGTCATCGGCGGGCTAAGGGGTCCGGACCGACTCGGCCGGGACCAGGGCATTCGTCCCGAGTCCCCTGACAGTCCAGCCTTCCGCCCGCCATGCTCCGGCGTCCAGTACGTTGCGTGCATCCAGCACCGTCCGGCGTCGGACGAGTTCGCCGACGGCGGCCGGTGACAACGAGCGGTACTCGTCCCACTCGGTCAGCAGCAGGACCAGTTCGGCGCCTTCCAGCGCCCGGCTGGCGGACTTTTCGAACCGCAGCTGCGGGTAGCGCATCCAGGCGTTGTTGATGGCCTTCGGATCCGTCACCGTCACGTGCGCTCCGGCCGTTGCCAACTGCAGGGCGACGTCCAGCGCGGGGGAATCCCGGATGTCGTCCGTGTCAGGCTTGAACGCCGCGCCCAGCACCGTGACGGTACGCCCGGACAGATGCCCGCCGCACAGCTCCTGCGCGATCCCGACCGTCCGCGCGCGCTGGCCCAGGTTGATTGAGTCCACCACGCCCATCCACTGCTCCACCGAGCCGATCTTCAACGCCGACGCCTGGGCCCGGAAGCTCCTGATGTCCTTGGGCAGGCATCCGCCGCCGAAACCGAGGCCGGCATGCAGGTAGCGGCTGCCGATCCGCGGATCCAGGCCCATGGCCTCGCTCAACTCGGTCACGTCCGCGCCGGACGCATCGCACAGCTCGGCCATTGCGTTGATGAAACTCACCTTCGTGGCGAGGTAAGCGTTCGACGCCGACTTAATCAGCTCCGCCGTGGCGTAGTTGCACACCAGCCGCGGGACCCCGGCGCACAGCAATGGCTCGTAAACGGCATCCAGCGCCGCCGTTACGCCACGGCCGGCAACCGACCCCCGCCCGCCGCGCACCCCATAGACCAGCCGGTCCGGGACCAGCGAATCCTTGACCGCTGTGCCCTGCCGCAGAAATTCAGGATTCCAGCCGAGCAGTACGTCCGGGCGCGGCGACAGGATCCGGCTGAGCATGTCCACCGTGCCCACGGGCACTGTGGATTTGCCCACGACGGCGGAGCGCCGGCTCAGGTGCGGGAGCAGCGCCTTCATGGCGGAGACGAGGAAGGTGAGGTCGGCGCCGTCGGACGTCTTGGACTGCGGGGTGCCCACGCACAGGAAGTGCACCTGCGCGTCGGCGGCATCGGCGAAGTCGGTGGAAAAGCTGAGCCTGCCTGTGGCACGGCCGTCATGGAGAAGCTCATCGAGGCCGGGTTCAAAAAACGGTGCCGAGCCGCGGCCCAAGTGGTCCACCTTGTCGGCATCGACGTCGACGCCCACCACGGTGTGACCCATTGACGCCAGCGTGGCCGCATGGACCGCGCCAAGGTAGCCGCAGCCGATCACGGAAATCTTCACAGGGTTGCTCCTCGTCTGGTTTCGTCCGGTTCAACCACCGGGGCCCCGGCGATCACCGCCTTGTAGTGCCGCACAAGCTCCGCGCTCAGTGCCGGCCACGTCCGGCCCTGGACCGAGGCGTGGGCCGCCGCCGAGAACGCGCGGCGTTTGGCGTCGTCGCCCATCAGGTCCATTACGTGGGAGCGAAGCCCGGCAAGATCGCCGGGCCTGTACAGCCAGCCGGTGCGGGAATTCTCCACCAGGTCCAGCGGGCCGCCGCGGCCCGTGGCCACCACCGGCACGCCCGATGCCATGGCCTCCTGGATGGTCTGGCAGAACGTCTCGAACTCTCCGGGATGCACAAAAAGATCGAAGGATGCCACCGCGCGGGCCAGTTCCTCGCCGCCGAGGAACCCCACAAACACCGCATCCGGCAGGACCTCCTGGAGGGATTCGCGCTGCGGTCCGTCACCCACAATCACCAGCTTGGTGTCCGGCACATCCGCCAGGGCCGCCAGGTCCTCCACCTGCTTCTCGATGGCCAGCCGCCCCACGTAGCCGATAATCCGCTCGCCGCCGGGAGCCACGGATGCCCGCCAGGCGCCGTCACGCTTTTCCGGCGAAAACCGCGCGGTATCCACACCGCGCCGCCACATGTCCACCCGCAGGATCCCGCGGCCGCGCAACTGGTTCAGCGCGAAAGTGGACGGCACGAGCGTCCGGGACGCCAACAGATGGATGTTCTCCACCCGGTTCCAGGCCCAGTTCTCCATAAACGGCACCCCGTAGCGCGCAGCATAACTGGGCACCTCGGTCTGGTAAATGGCCACGGTGGGGATCCCCAGCTGGTGCGCCGCCTGCGCCGCCCGCCAGCCGAGCACGAACGGGGAAGCAAGGTGGACAACGTCCGGCGCATAATCGGCAAGGATTCTCTTGACCCGGTTCACACCGCCCATCGCCACCCGCACGTTCATGTACCCGGCGAGCGGGACGGACGGCAGGCGGTGCACAAACGCGCCGTGGACCACATCGGAGACATCGCTGTCGTGCGTGGACGGGGCGATCACCATCACCTCATCGCCCCTTTCCTGCAGATGCTCCAGCACCCGCAGGATGGAGTGCGTAACCCCGTTCATCAGCGGCAGGAATGATTCGGCAACGATTGCGATCCTCACACCTCCACGGTGCGGGCGCACGCTGACGAGCCGGGGGAATGGGCGTGACGCTAAGTGAAAGGTTGGGTTAACAACGCGGCTCTCGTTGAACGCGCGGACGACGGCGCCCGGCACCACCGCGGACGACGGTGCCCGGCGGCGCGGGGCGGTGCGGGGCGCGGAGGGGCCGACGGCGGCGCCCGGTGGCGTGCGTAAGGGTCCGGACGCTGCCCCGCACCACCCCAGAAGAGCGCGGGACAACATCCGGACCGGCCTTTGTGGATCAGCCTCGGGCCTCGGCGGCCGCAGGGCGCATGGGGTCGGGCCAGTTTCCGATCCGTGCGCGCATGGGGTCGGGCCAGTTCCCGATCCGTGCGCGCATGGGGTCGGGCCAGTTTCCGATCCGTGCGCGCATGGGGTCGGGCCAGTTTCCGATCCGTGCGGTGGTGCCGAAGTGGCTCCTGATGGGGCCGGCGGCGGTGTGGACGGCGGAGCGGGAATGGAGCACGTGGGCGTTGAATGACATGACTATTCTCCTGACTGAATTTTGATTCCATACGCCGGTGGCGCAGGGGGTCGCGTCTGCCGCTAAAGGGCAGGGTTGACCTGTTCAGTCGGGGGAAGACCCCGGATCAAAGGACGGACCGGCCGCCACGGTTTGTGCGGGGGCGGGCATCCGTGTGCCGTCGCCGGGCCGCAAGGGTGACCAGGAATCCGCCAGATCAGCCGAGCTCTGTGCCCCGCCGCCCGGGCCCGAAGACCCGGACCCGGACCGGGACTGACCCTGCACTGCGGCAAGGGGGAGAAGCTCGTCCGCGCGTGGGGCGACGGGCGACGGCGATGCAGAAACAGCCGCTTCCGCCGGACCGCGTAGTGCAAAGTCGTTCCGCAGGAGCTGCTCCATGGTGAAGCCGGCCGCCCGGGAAGGGACCGCGGTATCGGGCGCCGCGGCCGGCGCGCGGACGGCCGCTTGCACGTCGCTCGCGGCAGACAGAGGTGCAGCCGCATCCGTTGGGCCCACGGGCAAATGGGCGGGATCTCCGCCCGACACCTCAGCGGCCGGTTCTGCCAGCGGAAGCGGTGCGGTCGGCGGCGCGGGCACCCCCGGCAGCACCGTGCCGACCACGGGATCGAGCACTGTGCCGACCACGGGATCGATAACCTCCGCGGCTCCCGTCACCAGGGGAGCTGCTGCACCCACCGCGGTATTGACCGTTGTGCCGACCACCGTGCTCACGGCGTCGGTCGCCCCGCTAAAGACCACGGTTGAAGTGTCCGCCACGGCACTCACGGCGCCTGTAACGGGGGCTGCAGCGTCCTGGACCGAAGGCAGGGCCGATGAGTCAGCCAACCCGCTGACGCTGGTGGTAGCGGTGGTCACCCGCGAGGGAACAGGCGTTACTGAATCATTGACCGCTTGGGCGAGCGAGGGGACTTGGTCAACGGTGGAGGTGCCGGCGTTTCCGAGCACGTCCACCGGATTTGGGTCAGACGCTGCCGCATTGGCTGTGCCCGCGCCCCAAGCAAGGGAGCCCAAGACAAGCCAGCCAAGGGCGAGCAGAACGGATAGGACTAGCGGGCGCGCATAAGCGCGGCAAAACCTGTGCAGCGCGAGACCCATCCAGCTCACCCCCCAGTGACAATGGAGCATCAGAATACTCCCGTCGCTGCCGCGTCGTCTAGTGCATCGGCATGACTTTTGGGTAGAGTCCGGCCGGCGGTTGCCGGGGCCAAAGGCCCCTGTCGCCGCGCCGAGCCCCATGACAAGGTGGCCGCAGGGGCGGTGTGTGCCGCGCGCCCGTCCCGGAGAGGGGATTCGCGATGCATGCCGGATCCGGGCCGATAAGGATCGCTTGGGACACCTGGCGGGCCGAGCGTGGCGGGGGCGCGGCGATAGGACGCCTGCAGCAGGCCCGGTTGGCAGAATTGGTGGAATTTGCCCGGCGGGCATCGCCATATTACCGACGGCTGTATCGGGAGGTTCCGGACACCATCACGGATCCACGGCAGCTTCCTCCGGCAGCCAAGCGGGAACTGATGGAACACTTCGACGAATGGGTGACCGACCCGCACATCACACTGGCGAAGCTGAAATCCGAGCTGCTGTCCGACCCGTCCAAGCTGGGGCTTCTCTATCGTGGGAAGTACCTGGTGGCCACCACTTCCGGGACCACGGGCGAGCCCGCCGTCCTGGTCCACGACCGCACGTCCTGGATGGTGGTGAGCGTAGTGGTCCGGATCCGTGAACGCCGGACACTGATCCGTGCTGGTGAAATAGTGGCCATACTCCGCCGCGGGCTCAGGGGCGCGGCCCTTGTTGCGGGCGGCGGCCATTTCGCCGGGGTGGTGATGACGGAATACGCGCGGCGGCGGAGCCCCTTGATCGCGCGGCGACTTCGCGTGTTCTCCGTGCTCAGGCCGCTGCCGGAACTCGTCGCGGAACTCAACGGCTTCAAACCCACCGTGCTCTACGGATATCCGAGCGCCATGCTCCAGCTGGCCGGGGAGCAAAAGACAGGACACCTGAGGATCCGGCCTGTCCTCGCCATCAGTTCGGGCGAGAGCTTGTCAGATCACGGGCGCGCGGAGATCGAAGCCGTCCTCGGCTGCCGCGTGACCGAACGCTACCTCTCCTCGGAAGTCCCGGCCCTGACCAGCCGGTGCAGGGAAGGCTCGTTCCATGTCAACTCGGACTGGTTCCTCGTGGAACCGGTCGACCAGAACCATCAGCCGGTTCCTGCAGGTGTCACCTCCCACACGGTGCTCGTCACCAACCTTGCCAACCGGGTCCAGCCGTTTATCCGGTACGACCTCGGAGACCGGATCGAGATGGCGGTGGATCCGTGCCCCTGCGGCAGTCCCTTTCCCGTGGTGAGGGTCGAAGGCCGGGCCGGTGAGGCGCTTGCCTTCCAAACGGCTGACGGGCGCGAAGCGACGGTCCTGCCGCTGGCGCTGGTCACCGTGGTCGAGGAGACGGCGGGCGTCCGCCGGTTCCAGGCCATCCGCACCGGCCCCTCGTCGTTGACCGTGCGGCTTGAAACGTGGCCGGACGCGGATCCGGACGCTGTGCGGGCATCGGTACGGGAGCGGCTGGCAGGCTTCTTGGCCACACAGGGGTGCGACGCCGTCGACGTGCAGTTCGCCGAGGAGCTTCCCCGGCCTGACCGCAGCGGAAAGTTCCGGCAGGTGTGGTCCGCTTAACCTCTATCCGCTGTTCGGCTTTGGTCCGTTAACGCAAGCCTTAAGGGCAAAAGTTGGTGCAGCCGCCTGCGCCTACGCGGGCCACTGCACCAACCGTTGGATACGAATTACTTCAGATTAACTGGAATCTTTCCTCATTCGCGGCTCCTTCTATCCCGGCTTACGAGATCCGGGCTAACTGCGCTCGTCAGCCAGATGCCGTGAAAGGATCCAGCCGGCGGCAATCATCACAATGCCCAACACCAACAGGGTCCAGCCGTCCAGCATGCTCAGCGACAGGAAATTGGCCGCCGAGTTTGCCCCGACACTAAGCCCGTAGATGCTGAGGACGGCGTACAGCGCACCGAACCCCATAAGGAAGTTCCGGGAGCCAGTTCCGCTGCGCGACATCGCCCAGCCTGCGGCACCAATGACCAGCTGCACGATGTTCAGCAGCATGGACACCTGGAACAAGTTGAGGAACATGGCGTGCGAATCAGGTCCAAGGAACCTCAGTTCGCCGTACTGCTGGGTGATGCCCGGGATGAACCCCAAAACACCCACCAGCATCATTACGATACCTACACCCATGCCGACGTTCTGGACGTCCGTGCGCCCAAAATGAACGCCGTGTGCATGTGGGGATGCGGTAGTCATTTTCTGCCTCCAACCACTGATTGCGGACAATCCAATTTTACGGCTGAGTAATGGAAAAAGCGCCGGGTGCTGGGGCACAAGTGGCCCCTGTCGGATGGACGACGACGGCGGCTCCGGCCGCCGTGGGCAGCGTCACGGCGCATGATCTCCGGCCAACAAGCCTGTCGGAAACGGGCCACAGCCAGCCGCATGGCACCATGGAACACGATGAAACTGCGCGCTGATCAGACCGGAGAACGTGGCCTTCCCATGCCGTTGTGGCTGCAGGGAGCGCTCGAATCGGCGCAAGCGGCGGTGATCTCCGCCCTCGTGGTGATCGCGCCCCTCGTGGGGGTGTGGGCCACTGCCGGTTTCCAGAACACCCAGCCAGACGCGCTGGCCCGGCTCGCAGGGCAGGCATGGCTGCTGATCCATGGTGTTCCCCTGCACCTGAACACGGCCTCGCAGGGCGCCGCGGCGTACCCCGAATCAGGCACCCTTTCGCTCATTCCCCTGGGCCTGACGCTCATTCCCTTCCTGCTGGCCTGGCGTGCCGGCCGACGGCTGGCGCGGGCCTCCTACACGGACCAGCTCTGGCAGGCACTGTTGGGGTCATGGTTGGCATATGCCAGCTTCGGTGCGGCCACCGGGTTCGTCTGCCGCACCAACGACGTCGCCATCAATCTCTGGTTCGCCGGCCTGATGCCGCTCGTCCCGTTTGGCCTGGGCATGGTGGTGGGAGCCCGGCGCGAGGCCGGTTCCTGGAGCCGCCTCATCGGCGTCGACGCCGTGGACTGGCTCGCCCGCACCAGCCAGCATTCACGCTGGGCAGGTTCCTATCTCGGCTCCGCGGTCAAGGCCGGTTCCGTGGCCCTCATGGCCGCGCTCACGTTGTCCTCCGCGTTGCTCGCCGTGGACCTTTTCATCCACTGGGACAGCGTGATCGCCGTGTATGAAGGGCTCGCCGCCGGTGCGCTGGGAGGGGCTGTGCTCACTATCGCGCAGCTCGGCTTCCTGCCCAACCTGGCCGTCTTTGCGCTCGCTTGGGCGTCGGGGTCCGGGTTCGCCCTGGGTGTGGGCTCGCAGGCTGGTCCCTTGGGGACCGCCGTCGGGCCGCTTCCGTCCATCCCGGTCTTCGCGGCAGTGCCCTCCGGACCGCTGGACTACGGCTTTGTGGCGCTGGTGGTACCCGCCCTGGCGGGTGCTTTGGCTGGCTGGTGGTTCCTGCGCGAGGGCGAGAACCACTTTGACGAGTGGCTGTCCATCAAAATCCGTGCCCGCTGGTTCACGGCCACGGTGTCCACACTGGCCCTCGCCGCGATCATCGGCTCCGTGGCCGGGACCCTCTCCGGCGGGCTTGCCTGGATGGCCCGCGGTTCGGCGGGCATCGGGCGCCTGACGGACATCGGACCTGACCCGATCAGTACGGCACTGTGGGTGGCCGCGGAAGTGGGCATCGGCGTCGTAATCGGTCATGCGGCGGGGCCGTGGCTGGAACGCCGGCAGAAACTGCAGGAAGCGGACCTGGAAGCGGCCGGTCGCCGCTAGGCACCGGAGATGTCCTGGCCCCCCGCGGGCTCAGCGCAGCTGCGTGGGAAGCGACCGTTCAAGCTGGGTGCGGCACTCGGCGGCGGCTTGGTCCGTGAGTGCATAGCGGGAACACTGCTGGAAGTCCCTGACCTGGTTGAAGAACACTGCCGAGGCCAGAATGAGCAGCACCATCACCGCCGAAACCACCAACCCGGAAATCGTCCCGAACAGCACCAGCCGCGACTCCTTGAGCTTCACGGCCCGGACCAGCAGCGCAATGCCTAAGACAATGCTGATGACGGTGAGGAGAGCGGCCAGCCACAGCAAATTGATGTCCAGCTGGAAAACGAAGAAGGCGCCCAGCACGGTCACGATAAACGTGCGGAACAGGTTGTGCGTCATCAGCAGCGAGGACTTCGCGGCGTCGCTGAGAGGCTGCCGGGTCTGCTGGGGAGAGCCGGGGTTCGGGGGGTTCATGTTTTCCAGCCTACGCGAGGCGCCCCATAAGCTAGACCCATGCGCATCGTTGTCCTCGTTTCCGGTACCGGCTCCAACCTCCAGGCTGTCATTGACGCCGTCAAAGCGGGGGAGCTGGACGTGGAGATCGCCGCGGTGGGCGCGGACCGCCCGGGAACCTACGGCGTCGAACGCTCCGCGGCGGCCGGGATCGACACGTTCGTGGTGGACTTCAAGGCCTACCCGGACCGCGCCGACTGGAATGCCGCCCTGATCCAGGCCGTGGCCGCCTACGCGCCGGACGTGGTGGTCTCCTCCGGTTTTATGCGCATCGTCAGCCCTGAATTCATCGACGCGTTCAATGGCAAGTACCTCAACACGCACCCGGCGCTGTTGCCGGCTTTCCCCGGCGCGCACGGGGTGCGGGACGCCATGGCATACGGGGTGAAGGTCACCGGCTGCACCGTGCACTGGGCCGACGCGGGTGTGGACACGGGCCCCATCATTGCCCAGGAAGCGGTGAGCATCGAGGACAACGACACCGAGGAAACACTGCACGAACGCATCAAGGTGGTGGAGCGCCGGCTCCTGGTCTCGACCCTGGCCGCACTTGCGGCGGCCAGCCCTGTCCGGCCCAAGTAGCCCCCTCCACTAGCTCGCGCCCAGCTGGCTCCAGCCCAACTAGCTCCAGCCCAACTGACTCGCATTAGATGCCGTTATGGGCGCCCATGACGGCATCTAATGCGAGTCAGTTGGGGGAAGCGGGCTAGCTGGGGGAGTTAGGGGGAGCGGGTCAGTCCAGGGCGTGCTGTTTGGTCTCGGGCGAGAAGAACGCCATCCACAGCACAGCCAGCAGCACCAGGCCCCCGGCCAGGGTGAAGGAGGTGGCCAGGCCCAGTTGGGGCCAGAGGACCGAGGCGAAGATGAGCGGCCCGAAGCCCGCGCCGAGCCGGGAGAATGTGGACGCCCACCCGAAGCCCGAACCCCGCAGTTCCGTGGGGTACAGCTCGGAAACGTAGGTGTACAGCACGGGAATGGCCACCTGCACCACGAAGCCGAACACCAGGAGCCAGAATACGGCGGCGGACGGAATGTCCACCACGAACGCCACGATCACCAGCGCCAGCGCGGACAACGGACCCGTGATGGCCAGGATCCATTTGCGGCCAACCCGCTCCACCAGCACAGCGGCCACCACCACACCCAGAAGCCCGACGGCGGCCATGCCCGCCGTCGTCAGGAAAGCCTTGTACTCCTCGAAGCCTGCGCCGATCAGGATCCTGGGCATCCATGTCAGTGACAGGTAGTAGACCAGCAGGATGGTCAGGAACAGGGCCCAGGCCGCGGTGGTGATTTTCCAGTCGAAGCGCCAGATGCGGACAAGCTGTTCCCAGGCGCCGCCGGCGGAGAGCCGCGGGACCTCCTGCGGGCCAGGGAGGCTGTAAGCGCGGGATTCGGCGCCGGTTGCCGTGACCAGGTCGTCAATGACCTTCGCGGCCTCCTCGCGGCGGCCGTTCCGGATGAGGAAGAGCGGGGACTCGGGCACGCTACGGCGGATCCAGAACACCAGCAGGGCGGGAAGCACCATCACCAGCATGGTCAGCCGCCAGTCCGCAAAGGCCGCAATCAGCCCCGCGGAGACGAAGCCACACAGCGCTGCGCCCACCGGCCACCAGCCGTCCATGGCTGTGAGCACCCTCCCTCGCTGGCGGCGGGGGGTGAACTCGCCCACGAGCGCGTAGTCCACCGGGATGCAGCCACCCAGGCCGAACCCGGCCATAAAGCGGAAGATGCAGAACCAGACGATGTCCGGGGAGAAGGCCCCAAGCACCGTGAAGATCGAAAAGATCAGCAGGGTGGCGGTGAAGGCCCTCTTGCGCCCGATGGTGTCCGCGATGGTGCCCCAAACGAACGCCCCCACCGCCATGCCGATCAGATTGGCCGTGCCGATCCACGCGGCGTCGCCGGGGTTCAGTGACCAGTGCTTGGACAGGAGGGGAATGAGGATGCCGTTAAGCGTCACGTCCCATGCGTCGAACATAAAACCAAGGCCGCCGATCAGGAAGATCCGGCCTTGGACTTTCCACCGCCACGGCAATTCCTGGACCACTTGTTCGCCGCTGGGCACAGTGGTGTAAGTATTCATTTGGGCCTCCTGTTAAAACCTTACGATGCAGTGCGGTGGCATGCCGGATCTTCACACTCCGGCGCGCTGGGAACGCCGGCCGCGCGACGCGATAAACTGGCCACATCCCCACCACCCGCGCACATCAACGCGATATAAGACGGAGACCTTTGTGAGCTTTACGCAGCTAGACCGTGTTCCCATCCGCCGAGCCCTGATCTCGGTCTACGACAAGACCGGTCTGGAGGAGCTCGCGAAGGGCCTGCACGCAGCAGGCGTGAAGATTGTGTCCACCGGCTCCACCGCCAAGAAAATCGCCGCCGCCGGCATCCCGGTCCAGGAGGTCGAGGAAGTCACCGGCTCGCCCGAAATGCTGGACGGCCGTGTCAAGACCCTCCACCCGCGCGTTCACGGCGGCATCCTGGCCGACCGCCGCGTGCCGGCGCACATGCAGACCCTCGCGGACATGCAGATCGAGCCGTTCGACCTGGTTGTGGTAAATCTGTACCCCTTCGTCGAGACCGTCAAGTCCGGCGCCGCGCAGGACGACGTCGTGGAGCAGATCGACATCGGAGGACCCGCCATGGTGCGCTCCGCCGCGAAGAACCACGCCGCCGTCGCGATTGTGGTGGACCCCGATTCCTATGGGGACGTGGTGACCGCCGCGGCCGAAGGAGGCTTTGACCTGAAGACCCGGCGTCGGCTGGCCGCCAAGGCCTTCGCGCACACCGCGAGCTACGACACTGCCGTGGCCACCTGGACCGCCAGCCAGTTCCTGGACGAAGACGGCGACGGCGTGATCGACTGGCCTTCCTACGCGGGCCTGGCGCTGGAGCGCTCAGAGGTCCTCCGCTATGGCGAAAACCCGCACCAGCAGGCGGCGCTCTACGTGGACAGGGCCGCCCCGGCGGGCATCGCCCAGGCGGACCAGCTGCACGGCAAGGCCATGAGCTACAACAACTACGTCGACGCCGATGCGGCCCTGCGTGCGGCGTTCGACTTCGCCGGTCCGGCTGTGGCCATCATCAAGCACGCCAACCCGTGCGGTGTGGCTGTCGGATCCGCCGACGCCGCCGATCCCATCGCGGACGCCCACGCCAAGGCCCACGCGTGCGACCCGGTTTCTGCATTCGGCGGCGTGATCGCGGCCAACCGCACCGTCACGGCCGGGATGGCCCGGACAGTGGCGGGCATCTTCACCGAAGTGGTCATCGCGCCGGACTTCGAGGACGAAGCAGTGGAGATCCTCTCCAAGAAGAAGAATATCCGCCTCCTTGCCCTGCCCGAGGGCTACGGCCGTTATCCCACGGAGTTCCGCCAGGTGTCCGGCGGCATGCTGGTCCAGGCAACGGACAAGGTCGACGCCGAGGGCGACAACCCCGCCAACTGGACCCTCGCCGCCGGCGAGGCCGCCGACCCCGCGACCCTGACGGACCTCGCCTTCGCCTGGACCGCCTGCCGTGCCGCCAAGTCCAACGCGATCCTGCTCGCGGCCGACGGTGCCGCCGTGGGCATCGGGATGGGCCAGGTCAACCGGCTCGACTCCTGCAAGCTCGCGGTTGAGCGTGCCAACACGCTGGGCGTCACCGTCGAGTCCGACGTTGACGCTGCTGGCGGGGCTGCTGGCGGGGACGCGAGCGGCGCCCCGGAGCGCGCACGAGGTGCCGTGGCGGCGTCGGACGCGTTCTTCCCGTTCGCTGATGGACTTCAGATCCTGATCGACGCCGGCGTCCGCGCCGTGGTCCAGCCGGGCGGCTCCGTCCGCGACGAGGAAGTCATTGCCGCAGCCAACGCCGCCGGCATCACCATGTACTTCACGGGTGCGCGCCACTTCTTCCACTAGGGTCCCTGGCATCACCACGAATGGACATGTCCTCCCTTCACCCGGAGGACATGTCCATTTTTTGTGCCCGCGACCGGGCACGCTGGCGTTATGTCCAGTCCTGGACGCGTGGGGAGGGCATGTCCCGCGGGGGCCCGTGAGTTTGGCGGGGGTGGTCTGCCGGCGGGGGAGGACATGTCCATTTTTTGTGCCCGCGACCGGGCACGCTGGCGTTATGTCCAGTCCTGGACGCGTGGGGAGGGCATGTCCCGCGGGGGCCCGTGAGTTTGGCGGGGGTGGTCTGCCGGCGGGGGAGGACATGTCCATTTTTTGTGCCCGCGGCCGGGCAGGCTGGCGTTATGTCCAGTCCTGGGCGCGTGGGGAGGGCATGTCCCGCGGGGCGGAGCGGACGACGGCGGCCGCCCCGCGTGGGGACGGCCGCCGTCGAGCGTTGCTTCAGTTACTCCTGCTCCGGGGCCGCTTCACTCTCGGCCTCTGCTGATCCAGGAGGCACGGAAACCTCAGGCTCAGAAGACTCAGGCCCGGGCGCAGGCAGCCGGATCTCCCGCGGCTGGGCCTCGGCCATCCGCTGAGGTGTCCAGTATGCGATGACTTCCTCCGGGGCCTGGGTGACTTCGCTGTGGCTCACGGAAGCATCCGCGGACTCAGGTTCAGCTGGCTGATGCTGCACTGGTGTAGGCCTGCTCGATGACGGAGCCCCAGTACGGGCCGTACATCACCTTGGAGGGTGCGCCGCTGTAGCCGTAGCTGTTGATGGAGTTCTGGTAGCCGGCGGAGCCGCTGCCGATGAACCACGGACCGCCGGAGGAACCGCCCGTCATGTCGCACGGGATGCCCTGGCTGTTGAACTGCGGGTTGTATGGATCATCGCTGGCCGGGCCGGTGCAGCCGACCAGCGACTGTCCATCGAAGGGAGCGGCGGCCGGATAGCCGTAAGAGGTGTAGGTGAGGCCGCGGGCGGCGTTGAACTGCACGCCTGAGGAACCCACGACGTCGGCCAGGCTCTGGCCGTTGAGGGGGGAGACCACCGCGAAACCTGTGTCGTACTGCATGTCGCCCGCGGAACTCCACTGGGTTGGGGCGTACAGGGCCTTGGCCGCCCATTTGCCGTAGGGCGCTGCTCCATCGAGGTATGCGGGGACAAAGACAAAATTGGTGGCGAAGGCGCCCGGGCCCTCGTTGACGCAGTGGCCTGCCGTGGAAACCGTACTCTTATTGGTCGAGGTCACGGAGTTGCCGGAGCAGACGTAATTGCTGCCGCCCATGGTGAAGAAGACCTTTCCGATGTGGGACACAGGGTTTTCATCCGTATGCAGGACGGTCTTGCCCTTGCCGGACTTGCCGGCCACCTTGGCCGGAGAACCCTTCTCCACCGCCGACGCCGGGGAGCCGGTTCCACGGGCGAGGGCCTTTGCGGCCAGCACGTCCCCGGGGATAGCGGCGCGCATGCGTTCGGGCGTCCAGTAGCTGGCGCCGCCGCCGCTGTCCACGGACTGGCTCGAAACCTGGCTGGCCCCGTTGTCCTGCGGGGCTGCGGGTGCGGCCGTTGCGCCGCCCGGTGCGCAGATTGCCAGCAGGGCTGCCGCGGAGAGGCTCAAGAGGCTGGTGGCCAGAGTCTTCGATTTCGTCATGGTGTCCTAACCAGTCGGGATGCGGCGGGCCTCTGGTGGTGGCCACCGCTGGTGGGACTGAACCTAATCCAGCCATGACAACTTTGTAAAGAGATATTCAACTCTTGTATTTGAGGGTGGAGCGCCGGCCCGGTGACCGCTTTCCCGCCCTTGCGCGCGAGGCTTTGAGGGTCATGCTCAGCGGGCCTCCCGACGCCGGTAGGCGTCAACCGGGCCCCCTCGGGTAAGTTAAGTATGTTGAAATAACGCCAGATTTGTATGTATACCTTCAGGGAGACGCCCAAGCAATGGCCAAGATTATTTATACCCACACTGACGAAGCCCCCATGCTGGCCACGTATTCGTTCTTGCCGATTGTCGAGGCCTATGCCTCGACTGCTGGTGTGGAAGTCGAGACCCGCGACATTTCACTCTCTGGCCGCATCATCTCCGCCTTCGGCGACTTCCTGACGGAAGAGCAGCGGGTCAGCGATGCCCTCGCCGAACTGGGCGCCCTGGCGAAGAAGCCGGAAGCGAACATCATCAAGCTGCCCAACATCAGCGCGTCCATTCCGCAGCTGAAGGCCGCCATCGCTGAGCTCCAGGCCCAGGGCTACGACCTTCCGGACTACCCGGACAACCCCTCCTCCGACACGGAGACGGACATCCGCTCCCGCTACGACAAGATCAAGGGATCCGCCGTCAACCCGGTCCTGCGCGAAGGCAACTCCGACCGCCGCGCGCCGCTCTCGGTGAAGAACTACGCACGCCAGAACCCTCATTCCATGGGCGCCTGGAGCCCGGACTCCAAGACCAACGTGGCCACCATGGCCGCCGAGGACTTCCGCGCCAACGAGAAGTCGGTTGTCATCGAGGCCGATGACAACGTCAAGATCCAGTTCGTCAAGGAAGACGGCACGGTCAAGGTCCTGAAGCGGCCCTTCCCCGTGCTGGCGGGCGAAGTCGTGGACGGAACCGTTATGCGCGCCGCCGCCCTGGACGAGTTCCTGGCCGCCCAGATTGCGCGGGCGAAAGAGGAAGGCGTTCTCTTCTCGGCGCACCTGAAGGCCACCATGATGAAGGTCTCGGACCCCATCATCTTCGGTCACGTGGTCAAGGCCTACTTCTCCGAACTGTTCGACACCTACGGAGACCAGCTCGCTGCTGCGGGGCTGAGCCCCAACAACGGACTGGCATCCATCCTCGGCGGCCTCGAAGAGCTGCCGGAGGATGTCCGTGAAGGCGTCCAGGCGGCCATCAAGAAGGGCCTCGCAGAGGGCCCCGCCCTGGCCATGGTGGATTCCGACAAGGGAATCACCAACCTGCACGTTCCCAGCGACATTATCGTGGATGCCTCCATGCCCGCCATGATCCGTTCCTCCGGCCACATGTGGGGTCCGGACGGCAAGGAAGCCGACACTCTCGCCGTCCTCCCGGACAGCAGCTACGCCAGCATCTACCAGGTTGTCATTGACGATTGCCGTGCCCACGGCGCATTTGACCCCACCACCATGGGCACCGTTCCCAACGTGGGTCTCATGGCCCAGGCCGCGGAGGAATACGGCAGCCACGACAAAACCTTCGAGATCCAGTCTGCCGGCCGCGTCCAGCTCGTTGACAGCAAGGGCAACGTCCTGATCGAACACCAGGTCTTCCCGGGGGACATCTGGCGCGCATGCCAGGCCAAGGACGTCCCGATCCGTGACTGGGTCAAGCTGGCCGTCACCCGCGCCCGCGCCTCCCAGATGCCGGCCGTGTTCTGGCTGGACGAGGGGCGCGCCCACGACGCCAACCTGATCGCCAAGGTCAAGGAATACCTCAAGGACCACGACACCGAGGGCCTGCAGATCGAGATCATGTCCCCGGAAAAGGCGACCGCCTTCACCTTGGAGCGCATCCGGAAGGGAGAGGACACCATCTCGGTGACCGGCAACGTGCTCCGCGACTACCTCACGGACCTCTTCCCGATCCTCGAACTCGGCACAAGCGCCAAAATGCTCTCCGTTGTTCCGCTGATCAACGGCGGCGGTCTCTTTGAAACTGGTGCCGGCGGATCCGCCCCGAAGCACGTCCAGCAGCTGCTGAAGGAAAACCACCTGCGCTGGGACAGCCTGGGTGAATTCCTTGCCCTGGCCGTCAGCTTCGAGCACCTGGCCACGACCACCGGCAACAAGCGCGCCCAGGTCCTTGCCGACACACTGGACCGCGCCACCGGCACCTTCCTGCTGGAGAACAAGTCCCCGCGCCGCAAGGTGGGCGAACTCGACAACCGTGGAAGCCACTTCTACCTGGCCAAGTACTGGGCCCAGGAACTGGCGCAGCAGACCGACGACGCCGAACTTGCCGCCGATTTCGCTGCTGTCTCGGAGGCACTGGCGTCCAATGAGGACACCATCATCGCCGAGCTGCTCGCGGTTCAGGGATCCCCGGTTGACCTCGGCGGCTACTACCACCCCGACGTGGCCAAGGTAGCCGCAGTGATGCGTCCGTCCGCGAAGTTCTCAGAAGTTCTTTCCGGCCTGACCAAGTAGTTCCCCGGTCCAAGGTCCCGGGTCAAGAGACTTCAGGCCCAAAGAAGCCCCGCCTCCCAAATGGGAGGCGGGGCTTCTTTGATGATGTTGGCTAGCGCTGGACGTGCTTGCCGAACGGGGGCTCCGTGGCCATATCCGGATCGGTATTGACGGGACGTTCGGTCGGAACGGCGTCGTACCCCACTTCTTCCTGGAGAGGCACAGCGGTTGTGGCCTCCCGTTGGAAACCTGTGGCCGCCGAGCCGCTCACCTCGCCGCCGCTGACGCGCTCGCGCCAGGCACCGGTTTCAACTTCACGTTCTTCGATGAACTTCTTGAAGCGCTTGAGGTCTGCGGACACCTGGTGGGAGTCGAGCCCCACGGCAGCTCCGAGCTTTTCCACCGCAGAGTCGGGCTCCCACGTCAATTCAACGCTGACCTTGGTTTCGGTGGGATTCAGCGCTTCGAACCAGACGGTTCCCGCGTTGCGGGGCTCGTCGAGGCTTTCCCAAGTGACGCGCTGGTCCGGCTGCTGGACGGTGATGCGGGCGTCGTACTCACGCTTTACGCCAGCGATGCTGGTCTTGAAATGAACGGTCGTGTCATCGAGCTGCCGGATGGAGTCGACGCCGCTCATGAAGTGCGGAAAGTCCTCGAATTGAGTCCACTGGTTGTAGGCCTGGCTCAGCGGGACATTCACGTTGATGGATTCCTGGACAGTTGCCATGCTTACTTCACTCCTTCAGCTGGCGGACCCGTGGTCCGCGGTTCTGATCGTGGTGGGCCTTGTGGGCCCGCTTAACCAACCTAGCGGGAATCACGGCAAATAGTAAGCTTGCTGACGAAAAAACGGCTCGAGAATCCCGGCCGCTGAGGTCCGGCACTGCCGCCGGCTCAGCCCTTTCCCTTGCCCTTGTCGCTCTTGCCCGGCCCGGCGTTCCCTGGCGCGGGCACTGCCGGTGCCTGGACGTCCGGGGCCGTGGCGGCTTGGGAAGCCGCGGCCGCTGCGGCCGCATCGGCTGCAGCCTTGGCGGCTACTGCGGCCGCCTGATCAGCCTGGGCCTTTGCCTTGGCTTGGGCCTGCGCCGTCAGATCGGCGCGAACGGCGTCGATGGCGGACTGGATGCTCTGGTGCCGCTTGAAGGATACTTTCCCATCGGCGGTCGCGGCGTCCAGCTGGGCTATAAGGTCATCGAGCGATTTCAGGGCAGTGGCATCATCGTTTGCTGCCGCGGCCTGGGTGATGCTTAGGACCCTGGCCTGGAACTGCCGGGCCGCGTCGGTTTCCAGCTCGGGTGCCGCTGGGCTGCAGCCCGCCAGGGCGCCGCACACAACTACCCACGCCATTGTGATCTTCCAAACGCCTGCCGCGACCGGGACGCGACCGCCCATCTTTGCCGGGTTCACGGATTCACGCTCTTCTGCAGTTGTTCAAGGTGCTCGCCTACCGTGCCGGTAACGGCAGGATACTGGACGACGTCGGGTGTTTTCGGTGTGTTGATTGAAAGCAGGATCATCCCGGCCGCCGCGATCACGACGAGCAGCGCCAGACCGCCTGCGATTTTGCCACGCTTGCCGAGCCCGCCGAGCTGCCCGACGCCACGCTGGCCGAGCCCGCCGAGGCGCCGCCTGAGGCGGGGACGGACCGGCGCCGCGGGGACGCTCCGCGGCGCACCGCCCGGCTCCGCCTCGCGAACGATACCCAGAGTCATGGTCTGCGTGCCATCCGCCACGGTCAGCGCGCCCGGGGCGAAACTCAGGGGCGCGTGCGGGGGCTGTGGAGGCTGTGGAGGCAGGGACGGCAGAACCCGGGTGGGTTCTCCGGAAATACGGGCGGGGATGGATTCTGGCGACACCAAGGCGTGCCTCAGCGCGTTTTCCAGTTCTGACGCTGTTGGACGGTCCATCGGATCGAGGGCAGTCATGGAGCGGATCAGCTCCACCCACTCGGTGGGAACGGTGTTCGGGACCAGCGGTGCCCGGTGGAGGCGGGCGACCGCCGACTCCACTGCGCTACCCGGATACTCCACCGAACCCTTGATGCATTCAAGCAACACCAGCCCGAGGGAATAGATGTCGCTGGCGGGACCCATGTCTGCGCCGCGGGCCTGCTCGGGGCTGAGGTACGCGGCGGTTCCCACCATAGTGCCCGTTGTGGTCAGGCGCGTGCCGTCCACAATCCGGGCGATGCCGAAGTCCGTCAGTTTGGGCCGGAGGGGTTCGCCCGGGCGCACCTGAACCAGGAGGATATTGGCGGGCTTGATATCCCGGTGGATGATGCCGAGGCCGTGGACATAGGCCAAAGCGTCGGCCACACCGGCACCGATGACCGCGAGCTCATCCAGGGGCACCGGGCTGTGCCGGATCCGGCTGCGGAGATCCTGGCCCGCGACAAGTTCCATGGTGAGGAACGGGCGGGGCTCGTCGGGAATCCGGGTGTCAATTCCCGCATCAAGGAGCGTCACCAGGCTGGGATGGTTCAGCGTGGCCAGCAATTCGATTTCCGCTTCCTGGCGCTTCAACTCGTCGGCGTCAGGGGTCTGAGGCGCGAACAGCTTGAGCGCCACCTCGCGGCCGAGCTTTTCGTCCCGGGCCGAGTAGACCGACGACATCCCGCCGCGGCCAATGACTTCCCCGAGCCGGTAGCGGCCCCCAAGGAGCTCAGCCGTCACTTCACTGGGCGAACCGTCCACCATGTTCCCGTCCCTTTCCCGCGTTCCCTCGGAGCGCCCTCCAAGAATAATACGGGGACGGGTATCTGGATCAGACCAAGGAAGAGGCGCAACCTTGACTGCACCCGTTAGGGAGCGGACGGACGTCCGGTCCCGGGCGCCACGAGAGGCGCCCGGGGCCGGCTGGCCGATCCCCCATTCTATGAGTGTGTGCGGCTGCCGGATGAGCCGTCAGCCGCTCCCGCGACCGGCCTGCTCAAGCCTTCTTCCTGCGCGACACGCGCCGGACCAGGATCATGCCAACGGTCAGCAGGAGCAGCGCTGCGGGGAGGAGGCCGACGTCGGCACCCGTCCTGGCGAGCCCCTCACCACTGCTTACAGCACCTTCGGTTCGGATAGTTCCTGCTGCTGTTGCCGGATTTGCTCCTATTCCTGACGGAACAGCGGCTGCCGGAGCCGCCCCGCTGCCCGCAGCTGCTCCGCCCGGGGCGGTGGTGCCGACACCCTCGGCTACCACGCCTGTGTCGCCGGGGACGGTTCCACCTGCTGCCGCAGAACCACCGGTACCCGAATCGACACCAAGATCGACCACCGTGCCGGGTCCGACAGCAGCTGATCCACCAGTGCCGGGGTCGACGTTGGCGGCGAGGCCCGCCGTTGTGGCCGGGGCAGTTTCGGCGGATCCAGTCCCGAGGGTTCCGGCGGCGGAGAGACGCGCCGTTGTGGCCGGGTCCGTTCCCGAGGCGGTGCTTCCGCCGCTGCCCAGGTTGACGTTGGCGGCGAGGCCCGCCGTTGTGGCCGGGTCGGTTGCGCCAGTTCCGGTTCCGGTTCCGCCGGTGCCGAGGTTGACGTTGGCGGTGAGGGCCGTCGTTGTGGCCGGGTCGGTTGCGCCGGTTCCGGTTCCGCCGGTGCCGAGGTTGACGTCGGCGGCGAGGCCCGCCGTTGTGGCCGGGTCCGTTCCTGACACGGTGCTTCCGCCGCTGCCCAGGCTGACGTTGGCGGTGGCGTCCGCCGTTGTGGCCGGGTCCGTTGCTGAAGCGGTGGTTCCGCCGGTGCCGAGGTTGACGTTGGCGGTGACGTTCGCCGTGGTGGTGTCGGTTCCGCCGGTGCCGAGGTTGACGTTGGCGGTGACGTTCGCCGTGGTGGTGTCGGTTGTGCTGGTTCCGGCAGTGCCGGTTCCGAGGGAGACAGCGGCGCTTAGGTCGTTGGTGGTGGTGTCCGGCGCTGAGCCACCCAGTAGGCCCAGCGACGAGTTTGCGGTGACTGCCGCTGAGACCGTGGCGGTGGTTCCGGACACGAGCCCGTCTGTACCGCTTGTTGTTTCCGCCGCGTTGGCGGCGGTGGCGCCGAGGGCTAACAAGCCTCCGGCAAAAAGGGTGCTGAGCAGCCCCTTGCGGATATGTGCATGCATGGTTTTCTCCTGAAAAGTTGATGGTGGGCGCGCAGGGCGGCCCGATTGGCCTGTGTGGCGCGAAGGCGCCGAAAGCCGCAACTAGTCAGGGGAGGAGCCGGGGTCCAAGGACACCGGTGAGGGGACATTCTGGAGAGGGCCGCCAACAGGGAATGCGCCCAGCGGCGGGATGGCAGGACGGACCTCTGAAAGCCAGGCAGCCGGGCCCCCGGCAGTACCGGAAGACTGGCCGCTGCCGGCGACTGAACCCGGCACCGTGGCCGGCAAGGAGGGTTCGGGCGCCCGACCACCGTTGCCGGGCGACCCGGGGCTCCACGAGCTCAGAAAGCTAACAGGTCCGCTTGGTGCAGATGCGGGCGGGCCCTCCAGCGTTTCGTCGGAGGCCGGCGAACTACCGGACTCCGGAGTCGCGACGTCGTCTGACGGGGCACTTTTAAGAACGGCGGGGGCAGCGGTTGCGGGAAGTTCCGGCGCCGGAAGTTGCCCCACCCCCAAGGGAGGAAGCTCTGGGGTGGCGGATTCGGTGACGATATCCGTGACCGGCCCAACAATGGGCTCCAACGCCGGAAGTGCATCACTGAGCACCGGAAGCGCGCCGGCGACGGCGGGTATTGCAGCTCCGGCGGCATCACCAACGACCGAGTCCGCAACATCGACTATGGGAGCGGTGACCGTGGCGGCAGTCTCCGCCGGCACCATCTGGTCCACAACGGGTACTGAGCTGAGCAGCTGATCGATGCTGGCTGCGTTGGCGGCGGGAGAATGAAGGAGGCCGTCAGCTGGCACCGCCGGCGGAGGACTGACGGGTACGCCGGCCGCAGCGCTTCGAGCCAGAGTAGTAGGTGCGGAAACTGTTGAACCGGCCCCGCCGAACAGGGAATCAGGGTCCAATCCGGCGTCCGCGCTGGCGCCCGGAGCTGATAAAGCGAGCCAGGCGATGGCGGCGGCACCGGCAATAAGGAGGGAGCGAGCAGGGCGCAGGGCACGTTTGGGCGAGTTTGATGAGACCAAATCTGATGCGACCATCTTCAACACCCCCGCTCCCCGAAAAATCGACGATTGGGTTCAGCCTAGGCACGTTCAGACGACGGCGTCCAGAGGTTCGAGGAAAAAATCCGACGAATTGATTATTCGCCCGCGGACGTCAGCGGGCATCGTTCGGGTAGCTCACGCCAAGCTGCGCGCGGACGCCGTCGAAGAGCCGCATGATATTCAGCGAGTCCTCAAGGGGCATGACAGGACTCTCGGTGATGCCCTGTTGAATGCAACGGGTCACCTCGCGGAGTTCATACGAGTACCCGTGGCCCACCACGTCGAAGTGCTCGGTCCGGGCTTCGCCCAGACCCACCCGCACCGTGATGGTCTTCGGATTGTTGACCGAGCCCACAGTCTGCAGATATCCGAGGCTTCCGGCCACGGTGGCGGATCGCGGGCCGTAAGCCAGCAGCGAGGAGGTGAGCTGGGCCTGCGCACCGTGGTGGTAGCCGAGCGTCAGCGCGTTCTGGGCGTCCACGCCGTCGTCGTTCACGGAGCCGGTGGCACTGACTGTTTGCGGGAATCCCAAGGTTCCCAGCGGCCAAAGCAACGGATAGACGGCCAGGTCAAGAAGGGCGCCCCCGCCGTCCTTGGGAGCCCACAGCCGCGCAGTGGGGGAGTAGACGGCGGGGAAGCCCAGGTCCGCGCTGACCCACTCCACGGTGCCGAGTTCCCCGGATGCGGCAATGTCGAACGCCCGCTGCATGCTGGGAAGGAACCGGCTCCACATTGCTTCCATGAGGAAGAGCTTCTTGGTGCGTGCCAGGGTAATGAGCTCCGCCGCTTCCCGGGCGTTCACGGTAAAGGATTTTTCGCACAGCACGTGCTTTCCGGCATTGAGGGCTGCCAGGGCCACTTCGTGATGGTGGGCGTGCGGTGTGGCCACGTACACAACGTCCACGGCGTCGTCGGCCAGCAGCCGGCGGTAACCCGGGCCTTCCGCGTTGTCACCGTAGGCCTTGGCGAAACCGACTTCTGCGGCGAAAGTATCGGCGGACGCCTGGGTGCGCGAACTGACTGCGTAGAGTTCCGCGTCCGGAAGAAGAGCAAGGTCCCGGGTCACGGACTTGGCGATGGCGCCCGTGGCCACCACACCCCACTTCAGTGTGGTCCCGGTGGAGGAGCGGGGATCCTGGTCCGGCTGGCTGAACAGCCACGGCTTCGCGATGGGGGCACTCATGACGCAATACTCTCACTGGCAAGGGCCGGGTGCGGGGATTTCGCGCCGGAGCGGGGCAGCAGGCCCCCGGACCCGGGAGCAGGACCTCGGACGGGGAGCGGCGAGAGCCGGAGGAGGTCCGGGAGACCCTCCTCCGGCAGGGGGCCAACTTATGCGGGCGACTCCGCCAACGTGCAACTACACGGCAGCGGCCGCCACGCGGGGCCGTGCGGCTTCCTCCGTCAGCCGTCCCTGTTGAAGGCGGAACCGGCGGTCGGTCTTGTTGGCCAGCGAGCGGTCGTGGGTGACCACGAGGATGGTGGTGTTGTGGTCGCGGCTCAGCGAGCTCAGCAGCTCGATGATGTGTTCGCCGGTCTGTTCATCCAGGTTCCCTGTGGGCTCGTCGGCGAGGATCAGCTTGGGCTCGTTGGCCAGCGCCCGGGCGATCGCCACACGCTGCTGCTCGCCGCCGGAGAGGCGGTTGATGCGGCGCACATGCTTCTCCGGATCGAGCTGGACCTGCTCCAGTAGCTCTTTGGCCCGCGCCACCCGTGCCGCTTTCCGCACCCCGGCAAACTCCATCGGCAGCATCACATTGTCCAGTGCGGACAGGTTGGGGATCAGGTTGAACTGCTGGAACACAAAACCAATGTCGCGGCGCCGGTACTCTGTCAGCTTGCCGTCCGGCATGCTCGCCAGGCTGACGCCGTTGACGACGACGTCTCCGCTCGTGGGCTTGTCCAGGGCACCGAGCAGGGAGAGAAGCGTGCTCTTGCCGCTGCCACTCTTGCCCACGATGGACGCGAGGGTGCCCTGCTCAAGCTCGAAGCTGACATCGTTGACGGGTTTGATGGTGCGGTCGCCGGACTTGAACGTGCGGACGAGGTTCTTGACTTCGATCATGGCTATTCTCCTCGGAGGACTTCGATGGGACGGATGCGGGCGGTCAGCAGGGCCGGGACCAGTGCCCCGATGATGGCCACGCCGAACACTGCGGCGATCCCTGCGGCGATCACGCCGGGGGAGGCGCTCGCGGTCACGGAGCTCAGTAGTTGGTTCGCCCCGCCGAAGGGGCTGCCGACGCCGCCTCCGGGGAAGCCTCCGGCTCCGCCGGGAACACCGCGCTGGCCTCCGGGGGTGCCGGCCGCAGCGGTGGCGGTGTTGGAGCTGATCAGTGCGGAGGCGATTCCGCCGCTGGCGAAGGACGCGACGGCGGCACCCACCACGCTGCCGAGGGCCACAAGGACCAGCGCCTCCAGGACGAACTGGAGTCCGATGGTGCGGTTGGGGGCGCCGATCGCCTTGAGCACGCCGATTTCACGACGGCGCTCGCGGACCAGCATCACCATGATCAGGAGGATGATGAGCCCCGCAGTTCCGAGTGCCGCAACGAAGGCGATGAACGAGATGTTCTTGACGCTGTCCAGTGAGCTGACGGCGGTTTGAAGGTTCCGTTGCCCCTGGGTGACGTCGGCCTTGTCGCTACCGAGGGCGCTTTGCAGGGCTGTCTTGGCAGCGTCCACGTTTTCCATGCTGTTGACCGTCACGATCATGGTGGACAGCTCGCCGGGAAGTTCGGCCAGGGTCTGGGCTGTGGGAAGGGTGACGTACAGGGCGTTGTTGCCGAAGGCGGTGCCGGCATCGAACAGCCCGGCCACGGTGTAGGTCTGGTCCTTGATGGTGAAAGTGGAGCCCACTTTGAGGTTGTTCTTCTCCGCCAGCGTCTTACCAAGGAGTGCTTTGGTGGAGGCTGCGGCATAGTCGCCCAGGCCCGTGCCATCCGTGAGCTCAAGCGCCTTGCCGGTGCTGTCGACCTCGGCCCCTATCCCGGTGGCGGTGATGGGAAGCGACCGTGCCGGCTGCGTGGTTGCCGTTCCGGTGGAGCCGGTGGTCCCACTGCTGGCCTGGTTGCGGTTGCCCAGTGTTCCGGCATCCACGGCGGCGCTGAGGCTGGTGGTCAGCGTGGTGGTGGTCTGCCCGCCGGGAGCGGCCGGGCCGCCGGGGCCCTGCGCTCCGGACTGGCCGGCAGCGGCCTGAGCTGCCGCTTCGGTGGCATTGCGGAGGCGCAGCGCTTTGGTCCCGACGACCGCGGTCACGTTCGGGACCGCGGCCGCCGTGGCGGCCTGCGCGGCGGTGAGCGGCTCGCCGCCGCCTTCGAAGCCCTGGCCTCCGGCCGGGTTGACTGTCAGGACAGTCCCAACCGAGGCATTAAGCTCGGTGACCTTGGCGGCAACCGCCTGATTGGCCACCAGCATGGAAAGGGCCAGGCCGATGGCCACGGCCAGCACCGCAACCACGGCCCCGGTCCGGACCTTGTTTCTGAAGGCATTGCCTACACTTCGGGCGAGGACGCTCACTGTACTCCTAGGATCTCTGACCGGACGGAATGGCCGGCTGTTGAACCAACTGTGGTGCGGGTGGCTGTGCAGGTAACGGGCCGAAGCTATGAATGGACTGTGAAGACCCCAGCGGAACCCTCCGGCGGAAAACGCTCCGGCACGGAAAAGGCCCCGGGCCACCCTTTCGGGTGAGCCGGGGCCTTCGAACTGCCCGGGTCTTATGAGGCGTTGAGCTACCGGACAGCCGCCGAAACGCTACTTGGTGATCGGTCCGAGTACCGGATCGTCCTTGTAGGCCGTCTTGACGTTGTCCTTGGTCACGATGACCGGCTGCAGCAGGTACGCCGGAACGGTCTTGACCTTGTTGTTGTAGGACTTGTCGTCGTTGATCTCAGGCTTCTTGCCGGCCTGGATGTCCTGAACCATAACAATCGCGTGCTCAACGAGCTTGCGGGTGTCCTTGTTGATGGTGGAGTACTGCTCGCCGGCCATGATGGACTTCACGGACTCAACCTCGGAGTCCTGTCCGGTGATGATCGGAAGCGGCTTGCCGGCGGCCTTGACCGAGGTCAGGACTGCGCGTGCCAGGGTGTCGTTCGGGGACAGCACCCCGTCGAGGGATGCCGAGCCGTAGGTACCGCTGAGCAGGGTGTCGGCACGACGCTGGGCGTTCTCTGCCTTCCAGCCCTGGGTCACGGCCTGTTCGAAGGTCGTCTGGCCGGAAAGGACCTTGAGCGTGCCGTCGTCGATCTTCGGCTTGAGGATGCTCATGGCCCCGTCGAAGAAGACCTTCGCGTTGGCGTCATCGGGGGAACCGGCGAACAGCTCGATGTTGTACGGGCCGGAGGCCTTCTTGGCCTTCATTCCGTCCAGCAGGGCCTGCCCCTGGAGGACACCGACCTTGAAGTTGTCGTAGGCCACGTAGTAGTCCACGTTCTCGGTGTTCAGCAGGAGACGGTCGTACGCGATGATGGTCGCGCCGGCATCCTTGGCCTGCTTCAGCTGGGTGCCCAGCTGGGCGCCGTCGATGGCGCCCACGATGATGACCTTGTCACCCTTGGTGACCATGGCGCTGATCTGGTTCTGCTGTTCCGAAACGCCGCCGTTGGCGAACTGCACGTCAGGTTTGAAACCGGCGCTGGTGAGGCCGTCGTTGAACAGCTTCTCCGCCAGGACCCAGTTCTCACTGGTCTTCTGGGGGAGCGCGACGCCGATCGAGGAGCCCTTGGGGAACGCCTCGCCGCCTGAGCTCGAGCCCGTAGATCCGGTGTCCGCGCGGCCGCAGGCTGTCAGCGCCAGTGCCGCAATAGCAGCGATCGCTGCTGCCTTTCCTGCTTTACCAATCATTTGCATTGCTTGGTTCACTTTCTGTTGATGGATTGAGGAAGTAATGGGGAAAGCCGTTCAGGCTTCCTTGCGGATGACGTCCTTGGTGGCCGTCGTCTCATCCGGCTGGAGCTCGGTGCTGCCGCGGCCGAAGTTCTTCATCATCATGCCGATGATGGATTTCTTGCCCTGGGTCTTGTTGTAGACGTCGAAGGCGACCGCAATCAGGAGCACCAGGCCCTTGATGATCTGGGTGAGGTCGGCGCCGACGCCGAGCAGCTGCAGGCCGTTGTTCAGGACGGCCATCACGAGGCCACCGACGATCGAGCCGATCACGGTGCCGACGCCGCCGGTGACTGCCGCGCCGCCGATGAAGACTGCCGCGATGGCGTCCAGTTCCCAGCCGACGCCGTCGAACGGACCGGAAGCGGTGGAGCGGCCCACGAAGATCATGCCGGCCAGGCCGGCCAGGATGGACATGTTCATCATGACCAGGAAGTTGATCTTCTTGGACTGGACACCGGAGAGCTCGGCCGCGTGGCGGTTGCCACCCACGGCGTAGACGTGACGGCCCACCACGGTCTTGGAGGAGATGAAGCCGTAGATGATCACCAGCACGGCGAGGATGAGTCCGGGGATGGGGAAGGACGTGCCGGGACGGCCGGTGGCGAACAGGTACGTGGCGTACAGGATGGCGGCGCAGATCAGGACCAGTTTGAGGATGACCACCCATGCTTCGGGGACCTCGGCGCCGAGTGCGACGGCCCGGCGGCGGGAGCGGATCTCGCTGAAGATCACGAACGCCACGGCCAGGAGGCCCAGGATCAGGGTCCAGTTGTTGTAGCCCGTGTTCGGCCCGAATTCGGGAAGGTAGCCGGAGCCGATGTACTGGAAGTCCGCGGGCACCGGAATGGTGTTGGACTTGCCCACGTACTGGTTGAAGCCACGGAACAGGAGCATGCCGGCCAGGGTCACGATGAACGCCGGTATGCCCACGTAGGCCGTCCAGAACCCTTGCCAGGCGCCGATCAGCGCTCCGAGGGCCAGACCGAGCAGGACCCCGGCGTACCAGGGAATGCCCCAGTCGCGGATGGCCAGTGCCACTGTGACGCCAACGAAGGCGGCGACGGAACCGACCGAGAGGTCGATGTGGCCGGCGATGATGACCAGGACCATGCCGATGGCCAGGATCAGGATGTAGGAGTTTCCGTTGAAGAGGTTGATGACGTTGCCCGGGGTGAGCGTGCGGCCCTCTGTGAAAATCTGGAAGAAGACGATCAGTGCAACCAGGGCGAAGATCATGCCGAATTGGCGGGTATTGCCGCCAAAGAGCTTCTTGAGCGCGTTCATTATGTCAGTCCTTGTGTCCGAAGGTTCTGGAGGGTTTCCAGAGGGTCAGGCGGTCTTGCGGGCGGAAGTCATGAGTTTCATGAGGCTTTCCTGGCTGGCTTCGTCTTTGTTCAGGACGCCGGTGATGGCGCCTTCGAAGATGGTGTAGATGCGGTCGGAGAGACCCAGGAGTTCGGGCAGTTCGGAGGAAATGACAATGACTCCTTTCCCCTGGTTGGCTAGCTGCTGGATGATGCCGTAGATCTCGTACTTCGCGCCGACGTCGATCCCGCGGGTGGGTTCGTCCAGGATCAGGAGGTCCGGGTCGGTGAACATCCACTTGGCCAGCACCACCTTCTGCTGGTTGCCGCCGGAGAGCTTGGCCACGCCCTCCTGCACGGACGGCGCCTTGGTGCGCAGAGATTTGCGGTATTCCTCCGCGACGGTGAATTCCTTGTTGGCGTCCACCACGTTGTGCCTGCTGATCTTCTTCAGGTTCGCGGAGACCGTGGTGGCCTTGATGTCGTCCAGGAGGTTCAGCCCGAGCGACTTGCGGTCCTCCGTTACGTAGCCCAGGCCCGCGTCTATGGCCTGTTTGACGGAGCGGAGCTGGATCTCCTTGCCGTCCTTGTAGATGTGGCCGGAGATGAAGCGGCCGTAGGAACGGCCGAAGACGGAACGGGCGAGTTCGGTGCGCCCGGCGCCCATCAGTCCGGCGAAGCCGACGATCTCGCCGCGGCGGACGAAGAAGCTGGAGTTCTTGCAAACAAGCCGGTCCTGGATCTGCGGATGGCCGACGTTCCAGTTTTTGACCTCGAAGAACACCTCGCCGATCTTGGGCTCGTGGTCCGGGAAACGGGATTCCAGGGTGCGCCCCACCATGCCCTTGATGATGCGGTCCTCGTCGACGCCGTCGGCCTTGACGTCCAGCGTTTCGATGGACTTGCCGTCGCGGATGATGGTGATGGAATCCGCGATCTGTTCGATTTCGTTGAGCTTGTGGGAAATGATGATGGAGGTGATGCCGCGGCCCTTGAGGCCGAGCATGAGGTCCAAGAGATGCTGGGAATCCGACTCGTTCAACGCTGCGGTGGGCTCGTCCAGGATGAGCAGCTTCACGGACTTGTTCAGCGCCTTGGCGATTTCCACCAGCTGCTGCTTGCCGACGCCGATCTCCTTGATGGGGGTATCCGGGTCCTCGCGGAGACCCACCCGGGCCAGCAGCTCGGTGGACCGGGTGCGGGCCTCGGCCCAGTCGATGACACCGCGCTTGGTGGGTTCGTTGCCCAGGAAGATGTTCTCCATGATGGAGAGCTCGGGAATCAAGGCGAGCTCCTGGTGGATGATCACGATGCCGGCGTGCTCGCTGGCGCGGATGTCCTTGAACTGCTGGACCTCGTTTTGGTAAACGATGTCGCCGGTATAGGTGCCATATGGGTACACCCCCGAGAGGACCTTCATCAGCGTGGACTTCCCGGCGCCGTTTTCACCGCAAATCGCGTGGATCTCGCCGGCCTTCACCCGCAGGTTCACGTCCGACAAAGCTTTAACGCCGGGAAATTCCTTGGTGATGGAGCGCATCTCGAGAAGTATCGGATCGCTGTGCGTGTTGAGGGACGTCATTTGCCCTTACGCCTCCAATGCATGACTTCGTTGTCCGCCCCGCAAACCGCAGGGCCGTCTGATGAAAAAGTAAACTGGATCACAGGGCTTGTCGTCAAGTCTTTAACGCAACGGCCCGATAACGAAAAGGTTAGGCACGCCGGATTCCGGCGTGCTGAAAGACCAGGGCGGCGGCCCCGAGGGCTTCCGCCCGGTCGCCCAGGGAGGACATGGTCAGCGTTGTTGTCTCGCCAATAACTGGCACGGCATGGCGGATCAAGCCCCGCCGGATGGGATCCAGCAGCAGCTCCCCGAGCCCTGCCAGCGGCCCGCCCACCACGATGACTTCGGGATTGATCAGATTGGCCACGTTGCCCAGCGCGCGTCCCACTGCCAAGCCGGCATCATCCACCACGCGGAGGGTGGCGGAGTCCCTGGCCAGGGCCTTGCGGACGATGTCTTCCGGGGTGAGGGGCTTTTCCTCGCCGCGGCTCAGGAGCTCGATCATGGTGGTGGTGGAGGCGATGGTCTCAAGGCATCCCCTGTTGCCGCAGCGGCAGATCAGCCCGTGTTCGTGGATGGTGGCGTGCCCGATTTCACCCGTGATTCCGACGTTGCCGTAGTACGGGGCTCCGTTGAGGATCAGGCCCGCGCCGATGCCCGAACCGATCTTGAGGAACATCAGGTTGCTGATGCCTGTGTGCGGGCCCCATGTCACTTCCGACAACGCGCCCAGGTTGGCGTCATTGTCCACAAAAACAGGGAAATTCAGCGTATTTTCGAGGTGCTGGAGTATGTTGATGCCCACCCATTCGGGCAGGATGGCGCCCTGCGCCACCGTTCCCGTGCGACGGTCAATGGGGCCGGGAATACCCACCCCGGCACCCACGATGGCGCTGCGCTCCACGCCGCTTTCGTCCAGTAATTTCGAGAGCAGGGCGACGGCGGCGGCGATGCCTTCGTCCGCATGATGCCCCAGGGGGAGCAGCACCGATTCCTCGGCAATGATGTGGTATCCGAGGGTGGCGAGCACAACGCGCAGATGCCGCCGGCCGAAGTCGATGCCGACGGCCACGGCCCCCTGGCTATTGAGCCGGACGTTCAGTGCGCGGCGGCCGGAGCTGGTGATGGGCTCCGTGGATGCCAGTCCGGCGTCCTGCATGATCTTGACGATGTTGGACACGGTGGCGGTGGACAGCCCCGTCTGCCGGGCGAGTTCGGCTTGGGTGGACGGGCCATTGAGCAGGCATTCGATGATCCGTTGCTGGTTCAGGTGCCTCAGTGCGGACTGTGAACCGGGATTTTTGGTTCGGCTCCTCGTTGAGCGCGGTGTTGCGGGCATGCAATGAAGCGTGCACCATCCATGCCCTTGCAGTCAAGAAGTTAACGCAACAGGACACCGGCGGGTCAGGCCCGGGGGTGACGGACGATCCGCCCCGCCGGCCCGGAGCCCGGGCGGAAATGCACCTAGGGACAGTCTGCACCTCATGGCTACGCTGGTGGAAGAGAGTCCCCGCATTTCCGGCGGGCGTGAAAGGTGAAGGTGGTAATGATGCTGCTGGCGCTGATGCAGGCGAATTCCGCCGTGTTGGATGTTGACGTGAACTGCGAGGTGATAAACGACGCCGCCCGGAAGGCCGCCGCCGCCGGAGCACGGATACTGGTTACGCCGGAATTGTTCCCGGTGGGCTACGCGCCGCTCAAGGTCCGGGCAGGCCTCGATCCTGCCCGGCTCCCCTCGATCAGGGCCATCCTGGCCGGTATTGCCCGGCGGAACGGCATTGCCCTGGTCTATAGCCTCCCCGAAATCACGGCGGAAGGGCGGTGGCGGATCACCGCCACGCTGGTGGATGACCAGGGCGTGGAGTTGCTCCACTACGCCAAAGTGCACCTGTTTGGAGCGGAGGAGCGCGAGGTCTTCGAGCCCGCCGACTCAGCTCCCGACGTCGTGGATTTTCATGGAATCAAGACCGCGCTGGTGATCTGCTACGACGTCGAATTCCCCGAAACAGTGCGCGCCGCCGCGGACCGCGGCGCCGAGCTGGTCCTGGTGCCCACCGCCCTGTCGCAGGGGTTCGACTCCGTGCCGCAGATCCTGCTCCGCGCCAGGGCCCTGGAAAGCCAGCTGACCGTGGTGTACGCCAACCACAGCGGCACTGAGGACGGCTGCCAGTTCCTGGGCGGCAGCGTCATCGCCGGTCCGGACGGTGCCCTGCTCGCCTCGGCGGGGACGCGGCCCGAGTTGCTGTTCGCAGAGGTCAGCGCCGGCGAGGCCTTGAAGGCCCGGGACGCCGTCCCGTATCTCAGGGAGCGCCGTCCCCACCTCTATCGCGACTGGGAAAGCTGAACAGACGCGGGCGTGGCGCGGCGGCTAATCCACGTACTGCAGCGCGATCCAGAGTTCCGCCCGGACCTGGGCCAGGTTGAGGTCCACGTTCAGCAGCTCCGCCAGGGCATTGACCTGCCGGCGGATGCTGTTGCGGTGCAGGCCCAGTGCCTTCGCCGTGGCGTCCCAGCTGCCGTTCTCGCCGAGCCAGGTCCGCAGGACTGAGAGCTGGGCATCACGGCGCTCGGAATCCTGGTGCAGGACAGGCTCCAGAAGGCGTGCTGCCAGCATGGTTCCGGCCTCGCGCCCCAACAGTCCGGCCACCGACCACGTGACTTCATCCACACGGGCGCTCGTGCCGGTGGCCTGCACCCGGGCGCGCAAGGCGGTAGCGCGCTGGTAGCCCGCGGCCAGTGTGGAGAATTCGCCGGCGTCGCCCACCACCAGCCGCCAGCCAAGTTTCTCGACCTCGGCGAGCAGGGCGTCATCGACCTTGAGGCGGGTGATCGCGGCGAATCCGTAGTCGGTAATCTCCACCAGCTTGGTGTCAAACATCCTGCGCCACTGCAGCAGCTCACGGACCGGACTGTCGCCGCCTGCCGAGCCCGGCGAATCCGCCTTGATGCCCTGGATCACGCGGAGCGGGGCGGAGCGGGTGGAAGCGATGCTCTGCGCCAGCAGGTCCTTGAGCCCGTTGACGTGCCGCGTGCTGCCGGATGTCACGCTCTCCGGATGCAGCAGCAGTGCGGTGGCCAGCTGGCTGGGGGCGAGCGAACCACTGGTCCGCTGGCGTACCAGCAGTTCCAGGAGCCCGACGACGGAGGAGACCACGCTGTTCTGCGCCGGGGTAAGCGGCTCGTCGGTGCCCAGGACGAGTGCCCCGAGGTTGGCGTCCCGGGTGCTGCGGAGCGGATGGCCAAACACCAGGGACGAGCCGGGCATATCAAAGGAATCCATTTCCACCCGGGGGCCGCTGCCGGCGAGCAGCCGCTCGAGCATCGGCTGCAACGCGGAAAGCTCGACGCCGGACCAGGCGTTTTTGCCGCTGGGAGCCGTTCCGTTCGGGCCGGTCCCGCCGGCGGAGGCGCGGGCGCGGACGCGTCTGTCCGCGCCCATCAGCATCGCCCACACCGGAACCCGTTGCACGAGGGCGGCCAAGAGCTCGTGTTCCGGCCGTGCGGACAGAACCGCCCGCATCAGCTGCCGGTTGGTGTCCGCCAGCTGCCGGAAGACCCTAGCATTCTCCGATTCCAGCAGCTGCGAAAATTCCAGGCCGATTGCTGCAAACGGGACCGTCTTTGGGACCTCGACGAGGGTCAGGTTGTGGCGGCGGCAGGCGTCAACCAGGCTGGCCGGAACGGCGTCGAAATAAGGCTCAAGACCGAACCCCAAGGCGCCCACGCCGGCCCCCACCAGCCGCCGTACGTAAGCGTCCACCGGTTCGGAAGCACCGCCGTCGCCGAGGAACGGCAACCCGGAAGTGAGCAGGAATTCGCCGTCAAGCAGGTACGGGGTGGGATCCTCCAGCTCGCTCGGCTCCACCCAGCGAAGCAGCCCGGCGCCGTTGCCGCCGTCGTGAAGAAGCTTCAGCCGGGGCGGCAGCTTGCGCAGGAACTGCTCCAGCGTGACGAAGCCGAGCCGCTCGGTGGCCGGGTCAGGCGACATGGAAGGCCGCGGAATTATCCACGCCGGGCTGTCCCGAAAACGCCTCGGAAGGCGAAGGGTTGAAGTGTGCATTAAGTCTCATGCCAGAACACTATAGGTCATTCTGCACAACCGTGAGAGGTGGCTCACAAACCTAAGCTGGACCACGGGGAAAACCAGAAACTACTCACGAACGGACGTCAATGATGACTGTGCCCACCCTCACCCGACAGCCGCCGGCCGCCGCTCGCCGTCCGGGTCTGGCCGCGCAACTGCTGCGCCGCAAGCCGATCGGACAGATGGTCGATGAAGCCGAAACCGGGCACGGCGGCACCCGCCTGATCCGCAGCTTCGGTGTCCTCCAGCTGACCATGATCAGCGTCGGCGCCACCCTCGGCACCGGAATCCTGGTCATCCTGGGCGAATCCGTTCCGTTGGCCGGACCCGCCATCTGGATTTCCTTCGCCATCGCAGGCATTGCGGCCCTGCTCTCCGCGGTCTCCTACGCGGAAATGGCGGGACTGGTGCCGGCGGCCGGCTCCAGCTACTCCTACACCTACGCCACCATGGGCGAAGGCATGGCCTGGATCTGCGGCTGGTGCCTGGTGCTGGAATATGCGGTTTCCGTGGCCGCCGTGGCGGTGGGCGCAGGGCAGTACGTGAATGAAACCCTCGCCGTTTTCGGCCAGGTCCTGCCCGATGCCATCTCCCAGCCGCCGGGCGACGGAGGCGTCATCAACATCCCGGCCATGATCACCGTGGCACTCGCCATGATCCTGCTGGTGCGCGGCGCCAAGGAGAGCGCCTGGATCAACACTGCCATTGTTGTGGTCAAGGTGGGCATCCTGCTGTTCTTCTGTGCCGTGGCGTTCACCGCATTCAACGGCGCCCACTTTGAGCCGCTCCTGCCCATGGGCGCCGCGGGCGTCTCAGCTGCCGCCTCCCGCGTGTTCTTCTCCTACATCGGCTTCGACGCCGCCTCCACCGCCGGTGAGGAAGCCCGCAACCCCAAGCGTGACCTGCCCCGCGCCATCATGCTCTCCATGCTGATCGTCACGTCCATCTACGTCCTGGTGGCAGTGGCCGCGATCGGCGCCCGGCCCTGGGAATGGTTCGACGGCACGGACGCCGCGCTGGTGCGGATCCTTGAAGAAACCACCGGACAGCCATGGATCGCCCTCGTGTTTTCGGTGGGAGCGGTCCTCGCCATCGCCAGCATCGTGTTGACCGTTCTCTACGGCCAGACCCGCATCCTGTTGTCCATGTCACGAGACGGACTCGTCCCCAGGATCTTCGGCCGCGTCTCAACCCGCACGGGCACTCCCGTGGCCGGGACCCTGATCGTGGGGTCCGCCGTCGCACTGACCGCCGGACTGGTGCCCCTGGGTGCGCTGGCCGACGCCACCAGCATCGGCACGCTGTTCGCCTTTGCCCTGGTCAACGTGGCGGTCATCTACCTGCGCCGCAACCGGCCGGAACTCAAGCGCACCTTCCGCGTCCCGCTGTTCCCAATGACCCCGATCCTCGGCGCGCTGATGTGCACCTACCTCATGGCCAACCTGGGTGCGGACACCTGGCTGGTCTTCGGGGTTTGGATGCTGGTGGGCCTCGCCGCCTACTTCGGCTACGGGAGGAAGAACTCCCGGGTGGCGGCGCTGAGCCACGAGGAATACGGTGAACTATCCAGCCGTGCGCCAGCGGCAACCCCGGAACCTTCCGCTCCCGAACCTTCAACCCTGAACCGATAAAGGCAGACACCCCATGACCATCGCCACCGAACTGCCGGCCTCCGATCCGTCCAGCACAACGTCCATCCCGGGCGCACCGCCGGCCGAAGCCCCCATCACCATGCTTAACCCGGATTTCCCGTTCAGCTACGACCACTACCTCGCGCACCCCGAGGGACTGGGCTCGGTCCCTCCCGAGCTCTATGGAACAGAGGTGGCCGTAGTGGGGGCAGGACTCTCCGGCCTGGTCACCGCGTACGAACTCATGAAACTCGGCCTGCGCCCCGTGATGTACGAGGCAGACCAGATCGGCGGCCGGCTCCGCACGGCAAACTTTCCGTCCGCGCCGGGGGTCGTGGCGGACCTGGGCGGGATGCGCTTCCCGGTGTCCGGCAAGGCGTTCTACCACTACGTGGACCTGCTGGGCCTGCAGACCCAGGACTTCCCGAACCCCTTGGCGCCGGTCACCTCAAGCACGGTGATAGAGCTCGCGGGGGAGAAGCATTACGCGAATACGACGGCGGACCTGCCGCCCTTCTTCCGCGAGGTGGCGGACGCGTGGAAAGCGGCAGTGAACGACGGCGCCCAGTTCGCCGGGATGCAGCAGGCCATCCGGGCGCGGGATACGGCCCGGATCAAGGAGCTCTGGAACGAACTCCTGCCGCGCCTGGACGAGCAGACGTTCTACGGCTTCATTGCCGGCAGCGAATCCTTCAAGGAGGCGGGCTTTGCCCACCGCGAAGCCTTCGGCCAGGTCGGGTTCGGCACCGGCGGCTGGGATACCGATTTCCCCAACTCCATCCTGGAAATCCTGCGGGTTGTATATACGGACGCCGATGACCAGCATCGGCTCATCGCCGGGGGAGCGCAGCGGCTCCCCGAGGCACTGTGGCAGCACGCGCCGTCGGGCATGGTCCACTGGCCCGAGGGCACATCGCTGGCCTCCCTCCACTCCGGCTCACCGCGGGGAGCGGTGGACAAGATCAGCCGCGACGCCAACGGCGACCTGCGCATCAGGGAACGCTGGGGCCGGGAATCCAGCTATCCGGCCGTTGTTACCACCTGCCAGTCGTGGCTGCTGTCAACGCGGATCCATACCGACGAGGCACTCTTCCCGGCTCCGCTCTGGACGGCGATCGAGCGGTCGCACTATATGCAGTCCTCCAAGACGTTCGTGATGGTGGACCGGCCTTTCTGGAAGGACATCGATCCGGACACCGGGCGGGAGGTGCTGTCCATGACGTTGACCGACCGGCTGAACCGGGCCACCTACCTGCTGGACAACGGCCCGGGCAAGCCGGCGGTCATCCTGCTTTCCTACACGTGGAACGATGACGCGCTGAAGTGGCTGGCCCTGGACGCGGACCAGCGGGTGGAGCTCATGCTTCACTCTCTGGAGCAGATCTACCCGGACGTGAACATCGCGAGTCACATCGTGGGCCAGCCCATCACCGTCTCGTGGGAGGCGGACCCCAACTTCATGGGCGCCTTCAAGGCCAACCTGCCGGGGCACTACCGCTACCAGCAGCGGCTGTTCACCCACTTCAAGCAGGACAAGCTTCCGATGAGCCAGCGGGGCATCTTCCTGGCAGGCGACGACGTCTCCTTCACGGCCGGCTGGGCCGAGGGCGCGGTCACCACCGGGCTCAACGCGGTGTGGGGCGTGGTGAACCATCTCGGCGGCTCCTCGGCGCCCGGCAACCCCGGACCCGGTGAGCTGCTCGACGACATTGGGCCCATCAGCCTCGACTGACGGGCCGGCGTGGAAGAGTCCTGGCCGTAGTTAGCCGGCGTGGAGTTCCCGGTGCGCTTTCGCCAGCTCGCGGTAGTGGGCGGCGTTGTGCCGCACGCCGTCGAATTCCTCGTCGGTCAGTTCCCGGCGCACCTTGGCCGGCACCCCGGCCACCAGGGAGCGGGGCGGCACCACAGTTCCTTCGAGCACGACGGCGCCGGCGGCCACGAGCGAGCCGGCGCCGATCACGGCCCCGTTCAGGATGGTGGCGCTCATTCCGATCAGGCAGTCATCCTCCACGGTGCAGCCGTGAACGACGGCGGAGTGCCCGACGCTGACCCGCGCTCCCACTGTGCAGGGAAAACCTGGATCCGCGTGGAGCACCACGTTGTCCTGCAGGTTGCTGCCCGCACCGACGCTGATAGCGGCCGTGTCGGCCCGTACGGAAACGCCGTAAAACGCGCTGGCATCCTCGGCCAGGGTGGCCTTGCCGATGATTGAGGCCGTGGGGGCAATGAACACGGAGGAATGGATGGCCGGGGTGTCGCCGGCAAAGGGATATACGGGAGCCATGAGCCAAGACTAGAACAAAGCCCCCCGTAAGCCCCACGAACCGCGTCGCACAAGCGGTCTTTGTGCCTAGTGACGGCGCTGACAGGCTTCACTAGCATGGGCACATGGAACGTCATTGGCACCCTGGAGCCCTCTCCAGACTGGTTTCACGCGCGGGTTCCCGGGCCCGTTCCGGCAGCCTCCTCGCCTGGCCGGCCCGAACCCCTGGCACAAGCCTCTTTCAGTGGAAGATGCAGTGGCTCGAACGGATGGAAGCCTTGGACGCGGCCGTCCGCCTTGCTGAGCCGCGGGCCCGCCGCCTGGTTGAAAACCGGCGGCTTCGCAGTGTCTTCCACGGCGATTCCACGGGCATCCCGCTGCACATTATCTTCACGGATGTGCCGCTCGGTGCGTGGTTCATGGCGCTGTACCTCGACTTGTTTCCGGATGCCGGAACCCAGCGGGCGGCCACGCGGCTGGTGGGCCTCGGCGTCGTATCCGCCGTGCCCACCGCCATCACCGGATGGGCAGAGTGGGCTCTGGCCAGCCGCCCCACCCAGAGGATTGGAATCATTCATGCCGGGCTTAACGCCGTGGCCATCCTTGTCTTTGTGGGATCGTTGGCCGCGAGGCTCCGGGACCGCCACAGGCTCGGCGTCCGGCTGGCACGGCTGGGGGCGGTCCTGCTGATTTCGGGCGGTTTCCTGGGCGGCTACATGGCCAGCAGCCGCAGGGGCACCTAGGGTCCCAACTGACTCGCATTTAAGGTCGTCATTCGCCGGTTTCGCGACCTTAAGTGCGAGTCAGTTGGGTCAGGTCCGGGGAGTGCGCAGGACCAGGTACTGGTAGTGCTGCGTCCAGGTCCCGGCCTCCTGCCCTGGTTCCTGCGCTGACTCCCTGTCCGGTCCTTCCGGCCACGTCGCGAAGTCCTCGATGGTGCCGTGCCGGCCAAAGATCCGCCTCACTGTGTCGTCACTGCGCCTGCTGAAAAAGCGGGCCGGCTCAATCCGGTCCTCGGGATTCAGCTCCTCTTCGTCGTTCCCGGACAAGAGTCCGACGGCGATCGGGGCGCCCGGCGCGGCCACCCTCACGAGCTCACTGACGACGTCGTCGATGTCCCGGTTGGGGATGTGCAGCAAAGTGCTCATGGTCCACACAGCGGGGAACACCGCGTCGGCGAAGGGAAGCCGCCTGGCGCTGGCCACCGACACGTTCAGGCCCCTGGCCACGGCACGGTGGACGTACTCTTCCGACAGGTCGATTCCCGTATAGTGAATGCCCGCCTGGACGAACTTCAGCCCGTCGAGGCCGCTTCCGCAGCCGACCTCCAGCACCCCGCGCCTGCCTTCGGCCTTGAGCAGGGCAATGAACCGCCCGCGCTGTTCGTCCCGTTCAGGGCTCAGGGGCCGTGGAGGATGGAGAACAGCGAGCCGGTTATAGAACGCGGCCAGCAGGTCCTCGCCGGCGGGATCCCCGCCGCTAGGCTTTCCGACAGCGGGTTGCCCGCTGTCGGGTTCCTCCGTTGCGGGCATCACGGCCTAGTTGAACACCACCGTGCGGTTGCCGTCCAGCAGTACCCGGCGCTCGGCATGCCATTGGACCGCCTGGGCCAGGGTGCGTCCCTCCACATCGCGGCCCATCTGGACGAACTGCTCGGCGGTGCGGCGGTGGTCCACCCGGATGACTTCCTGCTCGATGATCGGGCCCTCGTCCAGGGCTGCCGTGACGTAGTGGGCGGTGGCTCCGATGAGCTTCACCCCGCGGGCGTGGGCCTGGTGGTAAGGCTTGGCGCCCTTGAATGACGGCAGGAACGAGTGGTGGATGTTGATGGCCTTGCCCGTCAGCTCGGTGCACAACTCGTTCGAGAGGATCTGCATGTACCGCGCCAGCACGGTCAACTCGATGTCCTCCTCCGCGATGATCTTCCGGAGCGCGTCCTCGGCCTGGACTTTCGTCTCAGGGGTGACGGGAATGTGGTGGAACGGGATGCCGTAGAACTCCGCGAGCCCGGCCAGGTCGCGGTGGTTGGAGACGATGGCCGGAATCTCGATCGGAAGGGTTCCGGACCGTTGCAGGAACAGCAGGTCGTTGAGGCAGTGGGCCGACCTGCTCGCCATCAGCAGCGTGCGCACCTTCCGGCCGGCGGGGCTCAGGTTCCACTGCATGCCGAATGCCTGTGCGACAGGCTCCAACGCGGCGTGTACCTCGCTCAGCGACGCCGAAGTGGTGGATTCCACGCGCATGAAGAAGGTGCCGGTGGACTGGCTGCCGTACTGCTGGGAGTCCGTAATATTGCAGCCCGCCACAAGGAGTGCGCCGGCAACGGCGTGCACGATTCCAGGGCGGTCCGGGCAGGAAAGAGTCAGTACATAGGAGGAGGTCAGCTGGTCTTCAGTCACGAATACCAGCCTACCCGCGCCAGAGACCCGCTTTTGGTAGTCTTAACAGGTCGCAACTGGCGTTGGATGGCTAACCATCAGGGAGCGGCACTCACGAAGACCACGGATCGTACGCCTGGGCCGAGGGTCATGTCTTGCCGGCAGGCAGTGCGGTTGCTGCTGCCCCCTGACGCCGTCCTGCCCGTAATCTGGGAGCAGTGCGGCGGGCCAGCCGGTAGCCTGACCTTTAGCTGTACCCGTTGCCTAGCCAGGAGTTCCTCGTGACTACTACCACCGCCACTTCGTCCGCCGTTAGCAATCTGCCGCTGGCTGAGCTCGATCCCGAGATCGCCGCAGTACTGGACCAGGAGCTCGGCCGCCAGCGCGGCACCCTGGAAATGATCGCCTCCGAAAACTTCGCCCCGCGCGCCGTGATGGAGGCCCAGGGCTCCGTCCTGACCAACAAGTACGCCGAAGGCTACCCGGGCCGCCGCTACTACGGCGGCTGCGAGTACGTCGACATCGCCGAGCAGTTGGCAATCGACCGCGTCAAGGACCTCTTCGGTGCCGAGTACGCCAACGTCCAGCCCCATTCCGGTGCCCAGGCCAACGCCGCGGCCCTGTCCGCCATGATCACCCCGGGGGAGAAGATCCTGGGCCTGTCCCTGGCGCACGGCGGACACCTGACCCACGGCATGAAGCTGAACTTCTCCGGCAAGCTGTACCAGGTCGCCGCCTACCAGGTGGAGCAGGACAACTTCCGCATCGACATGGACAAGCTGCGTCAGCAGGCCATCGCCGAGAAGCCCCAGGTCATCATCGCCGGCTGGTCCGCCTACCCGCGCCACCTCGACTTCGCAGCATTCCGTTCCATCGCCGACGAGGTCGGCGCGCTCCTGTGGACCGACATGGCGCACTTCGCCGGCCTGGTTGCCGCCGGACTGCACCCGAGCCCGGTGCCGCACTCCGACGTCGTCACCTCAACAGTGCACAAGACCCTCGCCGGTCCCCGTTCGGGTGTGATCCTGGCCAAACAGGAGTGGGCCAAGAAGCTCAACTCCAACGTCTTCCCGGGCCAGCAGGGTGGACCGCTCATGCACGTCATCGCCGCAAAGGCTGTTGCCTTCAAGATTGCCGGCACCGAGGAATTCAAGGAGCGCCAGGAGCGCGTCCTCGAAGGCGCCAAGATCATCGCCGACCGCCTGAACCAGTCCGACGTCGCCGAAGCCGGCGTCTCGGTGCTGACCGGCGGTACCGATGTCCACCTGGTCTTGGTGGACCTGCGCAACTCCCAGCTGGACGGCCAGCAGGCCGAGGACCTCCTGCATTCGGTGGGAATCACCGTGAACCGCAACGCCGTGCCGTTTGACCCCCGTCCGCCGATGGTCACCTCCGGCTTGCGTATCGGCACCCCGGCGCTGGCTACCCGTGGATTCGGCGCCGAGGAGTTCACCGAGGTGGCGGAGATTATCGCCACCGCGCTGAAGGCGGGCTCCGCCACGGACGTCGAGGCCCTCCAGGCCCGCGTGGACAAGCTCGCGGCCGACTTCCCGCTGTACCCGCAGCACGAGCAGTGGTAATCCATGACTGAAATCACTAAAACCGCGCAGATTCTTGACGGCAAGGCTACCGCCGCTGCCATCAAGGCCGAACTGACCGAGCGCGTGGCCGCACTCAAGGCCAAGGGAATCATCCCGGGACTGGGCACCATCCTGGTGGGCTCCGATCCCGGCAGCACCTGGTACGTGGGCGGCAAGCACAAGGACTGCGCCGAGGTGGGCATCACGTCCATCCGCCGCGACCTGCCCGAGGACACCACGCAGGAAGAACTCCTGGCCGTGGTCCGCGAGCTCAACGAGAACCCGGAATGCACCGGCTACATCGTGCAGCTTCCCCTGCCCAAGCACATCGACCAGGACGTTATCCTGGAGGCCATGGATCCTGACAAGGACGCCGACGGCCTGCACCCGATGAACCTGGGCCGGCTCGTCGCCAACGTCAGCGGGCCCATGAAGTCCCCGCTGCCGTGCACGCCCAAGGGCTGCGTGGAGCTGCTGACCCGTCACGGGATCAGCCTCAACGGCAAGCGTGTGCTGGTGGTGGGCCGCGGCGTCACCATCGGCCGGCCGGTTGGCCTGCTGCTCACCCGCAAGGACGTCAACGCCACGGTCATCCTGGCCCACACCGGCACGGTTGACCTGCCCGCCGAACTCCGGCAGGCCGACGTCGTGATCGCGGCGGCCGGCCAGCCGCACATGATCAAGGCGGAAAACCTCAAGCCGGGCGCCATCGTGCTTGACGTCGGCGTGAGCCGCGTGGATGACGGCAACGGCAAGGCCGTGGTCACCGGAGATGTGGACCCGGCGGCGGCGGACGTCGCGGCCTGGCTGTCCCCAAACCCCGGCGGCGTCGGTCCGATGACCCGCGCCATGCTCCTCGCCAACGTGGTGGAAACCGCGGAACGCCACTTGGCAGAGGCAAACAACTCGGGGAGCGCCTAAGCGGCACCCGGGTAGGGCCCCTACTCCCGCGGGAGTAGGGGCCCTACCCCGTTAAGCAGACGACGCCGGCCCTCCGCGCCGCTAGGCTCGGAGTATGCAGCGCCGATTCCAGGGTCCGCCCACTGCCTTCGTGGTGATCGCGGTGGCGGTGGTCCAGGTGGTGGGCACCGTGTTCGCCGCCGGGCGGCAGCCTGGCCACCGCCCGCTGGACCTGGTGGCCTTCGGGCTGTTGCTGGCCGGCCCGGCGGCGCTGTCCCTGCGACGGCGGGCTCCGGGCGTGATGCTGCCGGTGGCCGCCGCCGCAACCATCACCTATCTGCTGGCCGGGTACCCCTGGGGACCCGCCCCGCTCTCGCTCGCGCTGGCGATCGTTTTCTCTGCCGCCGCGGGCCGGCGGTGGCAGACCTGGATTGTGGTGGGTGCCTGCGCGGCGGTCCTGCTCGGGGTGGTAGCGGCCGGCGGTGATGAGGGAGCCCTGGTCCGCGCCGTGGCAGGGGTGTCGTGGCTGGTGATTCTGGTGCTTTTGGGCGAGGGCGCCCGGCTGCGGGGCGAGCGTGTGGCCGAGCGGCGCCAGCAGCAGGAATCCCGGGAACAGGCCGCCCGCGATGAGTACCGCCTGACCCTGGCCCGCGACATCCACGACGTGGTGGCCCATTCCCTGTCCATGATCAACGTCCGTGCCTCTGTGGCTCTGCACTTGGGGGACCGGGATCCGGAGCAGTTCCGTTCCGCATTGGAGGCCATCAAAAGCGCCAGTAAGGAGTCCCTCGACGAGGTCCGCCAGCTCCTGGGCGTGCTGCGTGATGATGCGCCGCTTCGTCCCGCCGCAGCTCCGGGGCTCGGCAAGCTTCCCGAACTGATGGACCATGCGCGCCGCGCCGGGATCGAAGTGCGGTTCGACGAAAGGATAGGGCAGCCGGTGCCGGGTGCCGTGCAGGAAACGGCGTACCGGATCGTTCAGGAGGCGCTGACCAACGTGGTGAGGCACGCGGGCGCCCGCCATGCCGCCGTCGTGCTCGAGGCAGCGGCGGCCGGGCCGGAAACCGGGCGGCTGACCGTCACGGTGGACGATGACGGACGCGGCGCCGCCGGTGCCGCGGAGGGCAATGGTGTGACCGGCATGCGCGAACGGGCTGCGGCGCTGGGTGGCTCGGTGCAGTTCCTGCCATTGGAGCCGGGCTGGCGGGTGCGGGCCGTACTGCCCCTCACCGGCGCGTCACGCTCCGGCGCCTCACGTTCCACCGCGTCAAACTCCGGCGCCCGGGCCGCGCCCGCCCCCGGGGAGGAACGCCAATGATCCGCATCCTGCTCGCTGATGACCAGACGTTGATCCGGGCAGGGTTCCGCGCCCTCCTCAACGCCGAGCCGGACATGGAGGTGGTGGCCGAGTGCGGCACAGGGAACGACGCCGTGCGGCTAGCCATCCGGGACAGACCCGACGTGGTGCTGATGGACATCCGCATGCCGCACGGAGACGGACTCGAGGCGACCCGGCGCATCCTGGCTGAGCCGGGCCTGGTCGGAACGCGCATCATCATCCTCACCACCTTTGAACTCGATGAGTACATTGCGGAGGCGGTGCGCGCCGGCGCTGCCGGCTTCCTGGTCAAGGACACCGAGCCGGAGGAACTGCTGCGCGCCGTCCGCGTTGTGCACGACGGCGACGCCCTCCTCTCGCCGTCCGTGACCCCGAGGATCATGGCGCAGCTCGCTCTTCAATCGAGGGCGTCAACACCGCCCCGGGCGCTCGAGCAGATCACGGACCGTGAACGCGAAGTGCTTCGGCTGGTGGGCGAAGGATTGAACAACGCCGAGATTGCCGAGCGGCTCTTCATTACCCCGTTGACGGCCAAAACCCACGTGTCGCGGATCATGGCCAAGCTTTCGGTCCGCGACAGGGTGCAACTGGTGGTCCTCGCCTACGAATCGGGGCTCGTTCGGCCGGGTTGGACGGGCTAGCCGCGCGCTCTGCCCGCAGTCTCCCCACGGAGTACTGGACTGCATCCAACTGACTCCCGCCGGGGGACGCGGAACCGGCCCCGGGGGAGAAGACTTGATGCAGAGCCGGAAAACGGCTTGAATCGAGAGTTTGGATGACTGCCATGTTTACCTCATTGACCGCAGGCCTTGCCACGGTGCTGGCCGCGCCCGTAGGAGCGATGCCCGCCCGGATGCCCTGGTACGACGGCGGGTTCTCACCCTGGTTTCTGCTGTTCCCACTCTTCTGGATCCTGGTGATCGGGCTACTGATCTTCGCCGGCCGGCGCGCGTGGCGCAGCAACCGGAACTGGGCCGCGACCCAGGGAGGGGAAAGCGTGTTGCGGGAACGCTACGCCCGCGGGGAGATCGACGAGAACGAGTACCGCCAGCGGCTGCAGGTGCTGCGTGAACAGGACCGGGGCCGGCCGGCCAGATAACGCCATCCGGCCGGGCCCGCGGAGAGCGCTCCTTCTTTCCGCGGGCCCGCCCGGCGCCGGATATCCCGGAGGCGCGCACGCGGGGCTTTTCGGAAAACGAATGGATTTTTTGGAGACCTGACTCTTTATTTGCTCGAACGCGAGTACTAACGTGGTCTGGGTGTCCGAAATTGTGTCCAACGAAGACCTCTCCCGGGAAGACTCCTCCGGAGAAGACCTGGCCAGCCGGCAGACCCGGGACCAACCGATGCACTACGTCATCACCGCAGACAAGCTGACCAAAATCTATGGCGACGTCACGGCCGTGGATGGCATCTCCTTCAGCGTCCCGGCCGGCGAGGCGTTTGGCCTGCTCGGACCTAACGGGGCGGGGAAGTCAACCACCATGAAGATGATCGGCGGGGTTTCCCAGCGCACGTCCGGGAGCCTGACCATCATGGGCCTGGACCCCGAGAAACATGGACCCGAGGTGCGGGCGCACCTGGGCGTGGTTCCACAGCAGGACAATCTCGACGAGGAGCTGAAGGTCCGCGACAACCTCTTGGTGTACGGCCGGTATTTTGGGCTGCCGATGAGCTACCTCAAACCAAAGGCCGACGAACTGCTCGAATTCGCCCAACTGACGGACAAAGCCAAGTCCAAAGTGGATACGCTCTCCGGCGGCATGAAACGGCGCCTGACCATCGCGCGCTCGCTGATCAACGAGCCCAAGATCCTCCTGCTGGACGAGCCCACCACGGGCCTGGATCCCCAGGCCAGGCATATCCTCTGGGACCGGTTGTTCCGCCTCAAGGAGCAGGGCGTCACGCTGATCCTCACCACCCATTACATGGACGAGGCCGAGCAATTGTGCGACCGCCTGATCGTGGTGGACAAAGGCAGAATCATGGCCGAGGGCTCGCCGGCCAGCCTCATCCGGAAGTATTCCACCCGTGAGGTCCTGGAGCTGCGCTTCGGCTCGGAACGGAACGCCACCATCGGCGTCGAACTTGAGGGGATTGGCGAACGGCTGGAGACGCTGCCGGACCGGGTGCTCATCTACACCCAGGACGGTGAGGCCGCGCTGGAACAGGTGTCCGCTCGCGGACTGCGGCCACGAACATCGCTGGTCCGCCGCTCGTCGTTGGAGGATGTCTTCCTCAGGCTCACGGGCAGGAGCCTCGTTGACTGAGCCGGCGGCGTCCATGCACGCCCATCCGCCATCCATCTCCGCGGCCAGGGCCCGCCGCTGGGGCGCCTTCTATTACGCCGAGCAGGTCCTGCGCGTGATGAAGGGGTACGGCTGGACCATTGTTATGTATGGCGTCGGGCAGCCCGTGGCGTACTTGTTCGCCATGGGTGTGGGTCTTGCCACCCTGGTGGACACCAACAACGAGTCGGTGTTTGGCGGTGTCAGTTACCTTTCGTTCATTGCCCCCGCCCTGCTGATTTCCGCAGCCGTCATGACAGCCGCGAACGAGTTCACTTTCCCTGTTATGGACGGCTTCAAATGGCGCCGCGTGTACTACGGCCCCCACGCCTCGCCGCTTACGCCGGAACAGATCGCCGCCGGGCACATCATCGCCGTCACGCTGCGCTTCCTGCTCCAATCCGCCCTTTACTTCCTTGTGGTGGCACTTTTCGGGGCGTCCCCCAGCGGCTGGGGCTGGGTGACGGTGCCGGTTGCCACGCTGGCGGGGCTGTCCTTCGGCCTGCCGCTCATGGCGTACGCGGCCTCGATCAAGCATGACAAGGGCCAGTTCGCCATGGTCATGAGGTTCATTGTTATGCCCCTCTTCCTGTTTTCGGGCACGTTTTTCCCGCTGGACACCCTGCCTCCCGGCGTGCGGTGGATCGGCTGGATCTCACCGATCTGGCACGGCACCGAGCTGGGCCGTGTGTTCAGCTACGGCTATCAGGAGTCCGCGCTGCTGACCGTCGTGCACCTCGTGTTCCTCCTGGGCCTTGCCGCGGTGGGGTGGGTCCTCACAAGGCGCCAGTTCGTCAAAAGGATGGGTCAGTGAGCGTCGCGGCCGGGAGCCGGCAGGGCGGCGGTCCCAATCCGGCCGGCCACAGTGCCGCGGACGCCGCCCGCAACCGCCATTTCGGGCCCATGTACTCACGGAACGTCAGGGCGGTCATAGCCCGCGGACTCATGGCCACCAAGAGCAGCAACTGGATGGTGATGCTCTCGGGCTTCTTCGAGCCGGTGCTGTACCTGATCTCCATGGGGGTGGGGCTGGGGGCCATTGTCGGCTCTGTGCAGGGGCCCGGCGGTCAGGAAATCAGCTATGCGGCGTACATCGCGCCGGCATTGCTGGCCGTCTCCGCCATGAACGGCGCCGTGTACGACTCCACCTGGAACGTCTTCTTCAAAATGAACTTCGCCAAGCTGTACCAGGGCATGCTCTACACTTCCCTGGGGCCGCTGGACGTGGCCATGGGCGAGATCTTCCTTGCCCTCCTCCGCGGCCTGCTCTACGCGACAGGCTTCACCGCCGTGATGGGGATTATGGGCCTGATCACCACACCCTGGGCCATTCTGATGGTTCCGGCCTCAGTGCTGATCGCCTTCGGGTTCGCCAGCTTCGGCATGGGTGTCACCAGCTACATGAAGACTTTCCAGCAAATGGACTGGATCAACTTCGTGATGCTGCCGATGTTCCTGTTCAGCGCCACTTTTTATCCGCTCAGCGTCTACCCGCAGACCATCCAGTGGCTGATCCAGGCCATGCCCCTGTGGCACGGGGTGGAGCTCCTCCGCCAAATCAGCGTGGGGGTTTTCAGCCCTGCAACCGCCCTGCACATCGGCTATTACCTGGTGATGATCGCGCTGGGAGTCCTGCTGACCACCGGGCGCCTGCGCAAGCTGTTCCTCAAATAGCAGATCACTCACTGGCCGTTCGCCGGCGGTGGAAGCGGTGCCGCCCGGCGCCCCAGGTTTGAGACAATGAATCCATGCGATCTCTGGGCAACCCCAACTCTTCATCCACCACGGCCAAGGGCGGCTTCTCCATGTTCCGCATCAGCGGGCCCGGCATGATGGTCTTCATCGTCGCCTTCGTGGTGGCCGTCATCTTCGCAGCCAACCAGAACGACGTCGTGGGCTGGGTGGTGGCGATCATTGCCGGCTTCTGGCTTGCGCTGGCGGCCTTTGTGGTGTTCAGCATCCAGCGGGCCGCCAAGAAGGCCGGCGCCAAGCTGACTGAAGCCCAAAACGCATTCAACGCCGCGACAGGCCGCGCACCCTCGCGCACCAGCGCCGACCACGGCGGCACCCGCCTGGTCAAAGCCCGCAGCGACGCGGATGAAGTACGCGACATGAAGCTGGACCACTCGTTCAAGATCGTGCAGGTGCAGGTCCGCGTTGTGGAGCAGGAGCGCGCCAAGGGCGCCGCTTCGGATGAGGACACCATCCGGCGGGCCCTGGAAACGATCGAAATCACCGCCACCAATGCCCGCGACATGATCAAGTCCCCGGGCAGTGCTGACGAGCCCGTCAGCGGAACCATCATCGACTAGAGTGGTGCGGGTGAGCTCGGCATTGAAGAAGGACCACCTTCGCATCGCATCAGTCAACGTCAACGGCCTCCGTGCTGCGTACAAAAAGGGCATGGCGGAGTGGCTTGAGCCCCGCGAAGTGGACATCCTCTGCCTGCAGGAAGTGCGCGCCCCGGACGCGATTGTCCGGGAGCTCCTCGGCGACGGGTGGTTCATCCTCCACGCGGAAGCCGAGGCCAAGGGGCGTGCAGGGGTTGCTATTGCCTCCCGCACCGAGCCAGTGGGCACCCGCTCCGGGATCGGCGACGACTTCTTTGCCACCGCGGGCCGCTGGGTGGAAGCCGACTTCCTCGTGACCGACTCCGCAGGGGCCCCGGCCCGGCTGACCGTGGTGAGCGCCTACGTTCACTCCGGCGAGGCAGGATCGCCGAAACAGGACGACAAGTACCGATTCCTGGACGTGATGTCCACGCGCTTGCCTGAGCTGGCAAAGCACAGCGACCACGCCCTGGTGGTGGGCGACCTGAACGTGGGCCACACCGAGCTGGACATCAAGAACTGGAAGGGCAACGTCAAACGTGCCGGCTTCCTGCCGGAGGAGCGTGCGTACTTCGACCGCTTCTTCGGCGAAGAAATCGGTTGGAGGGATGTCCACAGGGGCTTGGCGGGAAACGTCGACGGCCCCTACACCTGGTGGTCCCAGCGCGGTAAGGCCTTTGACACGGACACAGGCTGGCGCATCGACTACCACATGGCAACGCCCGCACTTGCCACCGCCGCAATCTCAGCGGTGGTGGACCGGGCGCCGTCATGGGACACCCGTTTCTCCGACCACGCACCGCTGGTAGTGGACTACCGGCTCTAAGCCCTGAAGGTTTCTCTGAATGACTAGCTCAACCGCACCTGATTCCAAGAAGCGCATCCTCTCCGGGGCAAAGCCCACGGCGGACTCCCTGCACCTGGGCAACTACATCGGGGCCGTCCGCAACTGGGTGGACATGCAGTCCGAATACGATGCCGTGTTCTTCATTCCCGATCTCCATGCCATTACGGTGGACTTCGAACCGGCCGAGCTCGCCAAGCGCACTCGCGTCGTTGCCGCGCAGTACATCGCGGCGGGCATCGATCCGAACAAGAGCATCTTCTTTGTGCAGTCGCACGTCCCCGAGCACGCGCAACTGGCCTGGGCCCTGAACTGCATCACGGGCTTCGGCGAGGCATCGCGCATGACGCAGTTCAAGGACAAGACCCAGAAGTCCGGCGCCGACGCCGCGACGCTGGGACTATTCGCCTACCCCACCCTGATGGCCGCCGACATCCTGCTGTACCAGACCGATCTGGTCCCCGTGGGAGAGGACCAGCGGCAGCATCTGGAGCTCACCCGCAACCTCGCCCAGCGCTTTAACACGCGCTTCGGCCAGACGTTCACCGTGCCGGAAGCCACCATCCTCAAGGCCAGCGCCAAGATCTACGACCTCCAGAATCCCACCGCGAAGATGTCCAAGACCGGCGAATCCCCGAACGGCATCATCCAACTCCTGGAGGACCCTAAGATTGCCGCCAAACGGATCAAGTCCGCGGTGACGGACACCGGCACGGAGATCCGCTTTGACGCCGAGGCGAAGCCCGGAATTTCGAACCTGCTGACCATTTACTCAACCCTGACGGGCAAATCGGTGCCGGACCTTGAGGCCGAGTACCAAGGCAAAATGTACGGTCACCTGAAGGTGGATCTGGCCGAGGTCATGGTGGACTTCATTACGCCCCTGCGGAACCGCACGAACGAGCTCATGGCAGATCCCGCCGAGCTGGACCGGCTGCTGGCCCAAGGCGCCGAGCGGGCCCGGGAAATCGCCTCCGTGACGCTGAGCCAAGTGTATGAGCGCATGGGGTTCCTGCCATCGCTGAGCCTGGCGGGGGTCCGCTAGCCACATGTCGTCCGCCAGCAAGGTCTCAGCAAGCGGGAAGGCCCGTGCCACGTATCGTGGCACGGGGAAGTTCGTGGAAGCCGATGAAGACAACACCCTTGGCCGCGGACCGGCACCGGTGCGCCGGCGCCCCCATACGGACGGCATGAGCATCGGCGTCATCCTCGGGTTCCCGGCCGCCATCGCCGAGGAGCTCCAGCGCTGGCGGGCGTCCTTCGGCGATCCCATGGCGGGAGTTATTCCGGCGCACATCACGCTGGTCACCACCACCCCGACGAAGGACTGGGAGGCCACCCGCACCCACGTCCGCGAGGTGGCACGCAAACAGCAGCCGTTCACCGTGACCATAGCGGGGACAGGTTCGTTCCGGCCCATCTCACCTGTGGTCTTCCTCAACGTCGAAGAGGGCTTCGACGCCTGCGTGAACCTGCACGAGCAACTGCAGACCGGGCCGCTGGAACGTGATCTGCCGTTCGCGTTCCATCCCCACGTGACAATTGCCCACGATGTGGCGCCGGAAAGCCTGGACGAGGCCGAAACGGTGCTCAAGGACTATAGGGCCACGTTCCCAGTGGCTAGCATGGGACTTTACGAGCACGACATCAACGGCATATGGCAGCTACGGGAAGAGCTCGATTTTGGCACCGACACTGAAGACCCCCGAGGCCCGGCCGGCGCAGCAGAACGCAGCTGAGGCGCCGCTCCCCACAGAACAGGCCTTGCTCAAGCTGGAGGTTATCCGGAAGCGGCAGGAATGGGGCAAGGTCCGCAGGTCCGGCGGCACCGTCCCAGGCCTTGTGGCCGTGTTTCAATGGCTGCTGGCGCGGCTGAACGCGTTCCGGCCCATGCGGGCGTTTCAGCAGTACAACCTGCAGCACGGTCCACTGATGGCAGCCGGTATCGGCTTCAACATGTTCTTTTCCATCACCGGCCTGCTGGCCACCGGCTTTTCCGTCGCCGGGCTTCTGCTCAGCGGCCAGCCGGCGTTACTGGACCGGATGATCAGCAGCGTGGCAGCCAGCGCTCCAGGACTTCTGAAAGTGGGCGGCAAGGAAGGCCTGGTTGATCCGCAGAACCTTCTCAATCCCAACGGCCTGGGCTGGGCGGCCGTAATCGCCGCTGCCGTAACGGTCATTACGTCCCTGGGCTGGATCGCCGGAGTCCGCGACGGTCTGCGTGGTGTGCTGGGGCTGCCACCCCTGAAGATGAATCCCGTGATCCAGAAACTCCGCGACACCGGAACCCTGCTGCTCCTCGGGGCGGCGCTGGTCCTCAGCGCCGGGGTCTCGCTGGTGTTCGGCACGGCGGCCGGTTGGGTGACTGGGCAGCTGCACCTGGACCCGGTAGTGGCGTGGCCCCTGACCACGGCGATCAAGATCGGGGTGCCGCTGCTGCTCGGCTGGGTAACGGGCCTCATTATGTTCAGGTTGGGCGGCGGCCTCAAGCTTGCCCGGCAGGCGCTCCTGGAAGGAACCATACTTTCAGCGGTGGGAACCACCGTCCTCCAGATATTCAGCACAGAGCTGCTTGCCAATTCCGGCCGAAACCCCATTCTGGCGCCCTTCGCCATCATCATCGGCCTGCTGATCTGGTTCAACCTGGTCAGCCAGGTCTATCTTGTCTCCGCCGCGTGGGCCGCCATCCGGGAGGAGGACCTGAAGAGCGCGCCTGCAGCCAAGACCACCGGCTGGGGTGCGCGGCAGGTTCAGCCGGGAAACACTCCGCCAGCGGGAAAGCGTCCCGTCACCCGCCCGGCTATGCTCCGGCGTCGAGGTACTGATCGGCCCACGCTGAGATAATCTTTGCCGCCCGCGCCGCCTGGCCTTTGCCGGTCAGCAGGTGGTCGCTGCCTTCAAGCGAAATGAAGTTCCTCGGATGACGGGCAGTCTGGAAGATGGTGCTGGCGTTTTCGATGCCCACCGTATTGTCCGTGGGGGAGTGCAGCACCATCAGCGGCTTGTGCAGCTGCTTAATGCAGTCGGTCAGGTCCGCGTTCTCCAGGTCCTCCCCGAAGTGCCGGCGGATCTCCACGCGCTTGCCGCCGAGGTCCACCTCCGCGCTGCCTTCGCTGAGAATCCGGTCCAGGGCGGCGTCGAAAACGTGGGCCACATGCTTGGGTGAAAACGGAGCGCCCACTGTGGCCACGGCGTCGAGCTCCGGAATGTGCCTGGCGGCCGACAGGACAGCGGCCCCGCCAAACGAGTGTCCCACCAGCAGCGACACTGCCCGGCCCGAGTCGCGCATGAACTCGGCCGCTTTCACCGTGTCCGCCACCTTATGGCTGAAGGAACCTTCGGACCACAGCCCGGCGGACTCGCCAAGGCCCAGGTTGTCGAAGCGGAGCATGCCCACACCGTTGTCCGCCAGCGCCTTGCACATGCGCGCCGCGGCCGGACTGTCCTTCCCGAGCGTGAACCCGTGGGAGAAGACGCCCCAGCCTTTCACCCGCCCCTCGGGGACGTCGATGATGCCGGAGAGCACCTCGCCGGTGGAACCTTCAAAGGAGATCTTCTCGGAGCGGGACACTGCATTCTCTTTCGTTTGGAGCTGAACGACGGCGGCGCCGCTCACCGGAAGGTGAGCAGCGCCGTCGGCTGTTACTTGGTGGTACGGAGATGACTAGATCTTGCGCGACAGGATGGCCTGCTTGACCTCGGCGATCGCCTGCGTGACCTGGATGCCGCGGGGGCACGCTTCGGTGCAGTTGAAGGTGGTGCGGCAGCGCCACACACCTTCCTTGTCGTTGAGGATCTCCAGGCGCATGTCGCCGGCGTCATCCCGGGAATCGAAGATGAAGCGGTGCGCGTTGACGATCGCCGCCGGGCCGAAGTACTGGCCGTCGGTCCAGAACACCGGGCAGGACGAGGTGCACGCGGCGCACAGGATGCACTTGGTGGTGTCGTCGAACCGCTCGCGGTCCTCGGCGGACTGCAGGCGTTCCTTGGTGGGCTCGTGGCCGCGGTTGATCAGGAAGGGCATGACTTCGCGGAAGGACTGGAAGAACGGTTCCATGTCCACGATCAGGTCCTTCTCCACCGGCAGGCCCTTGATGGGCTCGACCGTGATGGGCTTGGACGTGTCCAGGTCCTTCAGGAGGGTCTTGCAGGCGAGGCGGTTGCGGCCGTTGATGCGCATGGCATCGGAACCGCAGACGCCGTGGGCGCAGGACCGGCGGAAGGAGACGCTGCCGTCGATTTCCCACTTGATCTTGTGCAGGGCATCGAGCACGCGGTCGGTGCCGTACATCGTCACGTGGAAGTCATCCCAGGTGGACTCGTCGGAGATCTCCGGGTTGTAGCGGCGCACCCGGAGGTGGACGTCGAAGGACGGGATATCCCCGCCCCCGCCGACGTGGGCCGGCAGTTCGATCTTTGATGCTGGCTCAGCGAGTTCAGCGCTCATCTTAGTACTTCCTCACCATCGGCTCGTAGCGCGTAAAGACCACCGGTTTGGTGGCAAGTCGGATGCCCGCAATCGCTTCTGCGGACACCGCAGTACCATCCGCCGGAGCATGCTCATCCTTGTACGCCATGGAGTGCTTCATGAATTTTTCGTCGTCGCGCTCGGGGAAGTCCTCGCGGAAGTGGCCGCCACGGGATTCCTCGCGGTGCAGGGCCGCCACGGTCATCACCTTGGCCAGTTCCAGCAGGAAGCCCAGTTCCACGGCCTCGAGCAGGTCCAGGTTGAAGCGCTTGCCCTTGTCCTGGACGCTGATGCGCTGGTACCGCTCCTCGAAGGACGCGATGTCCTTCAGGACCTGGTTCAGCGTGTCCGCGGTGCGGAACACCTGCATGTTGGCGTCCATGGTGTCCTGCAGTTCCTTGCGGATGGCGGCCACCTTCTCGGTACCGTCAGCCGTGCGGACGTGGTCCAGCAGGTTCAACGTGTAGTCCTCGGGATCTGCGGGCAGTTCCACGAAGTCAGCGGTCTTGGCGTATTCCGCGGCGGCAATGCCGGCGCGCTTGCCGAACACGTTGATGTCCAGCAGCGAATTGGTGCCGAGGCGGTTCGAGCCGTGTACGGACACGCAGGCCACCTCACCGGCGGCGTAGAGGCCCGGGACCACGGTGTCGTTGTCCTGGAGCACCTCGGCGCTGATGTTCGTGGGGATCCCGCCCATGGCGTAGTGCGCCGTCGGGAACACCGGAACGGGCTCCGTGTACGGTTCCACACCCAGGTAGGTGCGGGCGAACTCGGTGATGTCCGGCAGCTTGGCGTCGATGTGCGCCGGCTCGAGGTGCGTCAGGTCCAGCAGGACGTAGTCCTTGTTCGGGCCGCAGCCGCGTCCCTCACGCACTTCGTTGGCCATGGAGCGGGCCACGATGTCGCGGGGGGCGAGGTCCTTGATGGTGGGCGCGTAGCGCTCCATGAAGCGCTCACCCTCGGAGTTACGCAGGATGGCGCCTTCGCCGCGGGCAGCCTCGGAGAGGAGAATGCCCAGGCCCGCCAGGCCTGTCGGATGGAACTGGAAGAACTCCATGTCCTCCAGGGGGATGCCGCGGCGGAACGCGATGCCCATGCCGTCACCGGTGAGGGTGTGGGCGTTGGACGTGGTCTTGAAGACCTTGCCGGCGCCGCCGGTGGCGAACACCACGGACTTGGCCTGGAAAACGTGCAGCTCGCCGGAGGCGAGGTCGTAGGACACGACGCCGGCCACGCGCTTTTGCTTGTACGGCGTGCCGTCCTCGCGGACAGCGTCCTCCTCGACGGTCAGGAGGTCAAGGACGTAGTACTCGTTGTAGAACTCGACATTGTGCTTGACGCAGTTTTGGTACAGGGTCTGGAGGATCATGTGGCCCGTGCGGTCTGCCGCGTAGCAGGCGCGGCGCACCGGTGCCTTGCCGTGGTCACGGGTGTGGCCCCCGAACCTGCGCTGGTCGATCCGGCCCTCGGGCGTGCGGTTGAAGGGCAGCCCCATCTTTTCCAGGTCCAGCACGGCGTCAATGGCTTCCTTCGCCATGACCTCGGCCGCGTCCTGGTCCACCAGGTAGTCGCCGCCCTTGATCGTGTCGAAGGTGTGCCACTCCCAGTTGTCTTCCTCGACGTTGGCCAGTGCCGCACACATGCCACCCTGCGCCGCACCGGTGTGCGAGCGGGTGGGGTAGAGCTTGGTCAGTACTGCTGTGCGCGCGCGCTGACCGGATTCGATCGCGGCGCGCATGCCAGCGCCACCGGCACCGACGATGACGACGTCGTACTTATGGACCTGCATACCAGACGCTCTTTCTCTCAAAATTCGCTATAAAACCACGGGCAGGCGGAGCCTGCGCCGTAAAATCGCTGCCTGCTCACCGTGCAGGCAAAATCAGATGCTCTCTCCGGCATTCCTGGACACGTGCCGTAAAGAGACGCCCTATAAGGCCGGGCAGAAACCGCCGGGCAGTTGCGCGCCGTTGACAACGGGGCACGGGTCGAAGGTGAAGATGACCAGAGTGCCCAGGACCACAATGACGGTAGCGGCGGCGAAGAGGACCACCTTCAACCAGAGGCGGGTGGAGTCCCTCTCCGCGTAGTCGTTGATGATGGTGCGGACACCGTTCGTGCCGTGAAGCATGGCGAGCCACAGCATGGCGAGGTCCCAGACCTGCCAGAAAGGATCCGCCCACTTGCCGGCCACAAAGCCGAAGTCGATCGCGTGGATCCCTTCGCCGACCATCAGGTTCACAAACAGGTGACCGAAGATCAGCACCACCAGGACAACACCGGAAAGCCGCATGAACAACCACGCGAACATTTCGAAGTTTCCCTTGGACGAGCCTGCACGGCGGTACTTGGGATCGATCTTTCCGCTGCGCGGGCTCTGAATCTGCGTTGCAGTCATGGCTTAGTGACCTCCGAGGGCGAGGGACAGGTGACGGATGGAGAAGCCCACCATCACGATGACCCAGAGGGCCAGGACGGTCCAGAGCATCTGGCGCTGGTACTTCGCACCCTTCTTCCAGAAGTCGACGGCGATGATCCGCAGGCCGTTGAAGGCGTGGAAAACGATCGCTGCGACAAGGCCCGTTTCACCCAGGGCCATAAGGGGGTTCTTGTAGGCGCCGATCACGGCGGTGTAAGCCTCCGGGGACACACGCACCAATGAGGTGTCCAGCACATGGACCAACAAGAAGAAGAAAATCACTACACCGGTAATGCGGTGTCCAACCCAGGACCACATGCCTTCACGGCCGCGGTACAAGGTGCCAGCTGGTTTTGTCGGCACTGAATAAACCTCCCTGCAACACAGCGGCGCTGGCATGGGATCCACGCGGGGGGAACGCCTGCTGCGAGAGCACTCGTAAGCTCAAGCCTAAATCTAGGCTTCGCTCACAGCTTATTCAATTCAGGGACACGCGAGTGACGGCGGCCTGCGCGGTTTTCGTCCGTTTTTGAGACGAACGCCACATTCTGGCGGCCATTGGACTGTCTGGGAGTGGCTTTTCTCCGCCGCAGGTGCGGATTCCGCTAAAGTAGCGGTGATGAGTACAGACATAGTGACAAGCCAGGATTCACCGCTGAGCCGTTTCATTGCGGTAATTCCTGCAGGCGGAGTGGGGACCCGCCTCTGGCCCCTGTCACGTGCAGCAGCCCCCAAGTTCCTCCATGACCTCACCGGGTCTGGCAGCACTTTGCTGCGCGCCACCTACGACCGCCTGGAGCCGCTCGCCGGTCACCGCGTACTCGTTGTCACCGGCAAGGCCCACCGCGACGCCGTATGCCGGCAGTTGCCCGAGGTGCAGGACGCCGACCTGGTCCTCGAAAGCGAACCGAAGGACTCGGGCGCGGCAATCGGCCTGGCCGCTGCAATCCTTTACGAACGGGACCCGGACATCATCATGGGTTCCTTCGCCGCGGACCAGGTCATCAGTCCTGACGAACTCTTCCAGGACGCCGTCCGGGAGGCCATCCACACCGCCGCCGCAGGCAAGATCGTCACCATCGGAATCAAGCCCACGCACCCCTCGACCGGATTCGGCTACATCCGCTCCGGCGGAAACCTCGGCATTCCGAAGGCGCCCAGCGCCCAGGCCGTGGTGGAGTTCGTTGAGAAGCCGAGCGAGGACGTGGCCCAGCAGTACATCGACAGCGGAGACTACGTCTGGAACGCCGGCATGTTCGTGGCGCCGGTTTCGCTCATGCTCAAGCACCTCGAAGCCAACCAGCCCGAGCTCTTCAAGGGACTGCAGGAAATCGCGCAGGCCTGGGACACCCCCGAGCGGGATGAAGTCACCGCCCGGGTCTGGCCCACCCTGCCCAAGATCGCCATCGACTACGCCGTGGCCGAACCGGCCGCCGCCGCCGGCGACGTCGCCGTCGTTCCCGGCACTTTCCGCTGGGACGACGTCGGGGACTTCGCCTCCGTGGGCCGGCTCAACAGCGCCAGGGAAGTGGACGACGTCACCGTCCTGGGCGAGGGCGCCCGCGTCTTTACGGAAAACGCCAGCGGCGTGGTGGTCACTGACACCAAGCGCGTGATCGCCCTCATCGGCATCAAGGACGTGGTCATTGTGGACACGCCCGATGCCCTGCTGGTCACCACCATGGCAAACTCCCAGCGGGTCAAGGCCGCGGTGGACGCGCTCAAGGCCAGCGGCGACACCGACGTTCTCTGAGGACGCGTGCCCGTGCAGGTCAGGCACCCAACCGTAACCAGCCGACCCTGATGCGGCTATTCGGGGGACGCTCGCTAGAGTTGATCCGTGCGCAACTACACTACTGAAGCTGAGCCCACGGCCCTTGTGGGTCCCTGGTTGGAACCGCTGCTGCCGGAACTGATCGAATTCCGGCGGGACCTGCATGCGCACCCCGAGCTGTCCTTCAAGGAGTTCCGCACCACCAACAAGCTGGTGGAGCGGCTTCAGGCAGCCGGACTGCAGCCCCGCCGGCTCGAAGGCACGGGCCTTACCGTGGACATTGGTGAGGGTCCCATCGCCACGGCGCTGCGCGGAGACATCGACGCACTTCCCATCATCGAGGAAACAGGCTTGGCGTTTGCCTCGAAAAACCACGGTGTTACCCACGCCTGTGGCCACGACGTCCACACCACCACCATGTTGGGCATCGCCCTGGTGCTGCACCGCATGCACCAGGAGTCCCCGCTGGGCGCCACGGTCCGGATCATCTTCCAGCCCGCCGAGGAGACCATGCCGGGCGGAGCCCACGCCTGCATCGAGCAGGGAGTGCTCGAAGGCGTGCCCAGGATCCTCGCCCTCCACTGCGACCCGCGGATCGAAGTGGGGAAGATCGGTACGCGTATTGGCGCCATCACCTCGGCCTCGGACACCATCCGGATCGAACTTTCCGGCCGGGGCGGGCACACCTCCCGCCCGCACCTCACAGAAGACCTGGTGTTTGCGCTGGCGCAGATTGCCGTCAACGTACCCGCCGTCCTGTCCCGCCGGGTCGATGTCCGCAGCGGTGTCTCCGTGGTGTGGGGCCAGATTTCAGCCGGCTCGGCACCCAACGCCATTCCGGGCAGCGGCTACATGGCCGGAACCATGCGGTGCCTGGACCGCGACGCTTGGCACAGCGCCGGTGAGCTGCTCGACGAAGTGGTTCAGCAGGTCGCCGACCACTACGGTGTGGATGTCCACTTGGAGCACACCCGGGGGGTGCCTCCGGTGGTCAACTCCGAGCACGAGACGGCGCTGATCGAGGCCGCCGCCCGGGCCGAGATCGGCGAAGGCGCCGTGGTTCTCACGCCGCAGTCCATGGGCGGGGAGGACTTCGCCTGGTTCCTGGCGGACCTGCCCGGCGCCATGATGCGCCTGGGCACCAAGACCCCGGGCGGCGAGGAGTACGACCTTCACCGCGGAGACTACATCCTGGATGAGCGCGCCCTGGGCCTCGGCATCCAGGTGCTCACGGCGGCCGCCCTGCGCACCGTCCGGGACCTTTAAGCCCCGCCCTCCCGTAGCCCCCTCGTCGAGCGCGAGCGGGCACTTAAGCCCCCTCGTCGAGCGCGAGCGGGCACTTAAGCCCCGTCGTCGAGGGGCTCAAGTGTCCGTTCGCGCTAATTCGGCCGTGATTAGTTGTGCACAACTTAATTGTGGACTATGGTTATAGCCATGACCGATGCTCCCAGGCTTGACCGCCAAGTGTGTTTCGCGCTGTATTCCGCCTCGAAGGCAGCCACAGCGGTGTACAGACCCATGCTTGAGGAACTTGGGCTGACGTACCCGCAGTACCTCGTCATGCTCGTGCTGTGGGAGAGCGATCCTCGAAGTGTCCGTGAACTGGGGGAGGAGCTGGGGCTCGACTCGGGCACGCTCTCCCCGCTGCTCAAGCGGCTCGAGGCGCTGGGCCTTGTTGAGCGACGACGTTCGGCCCAGGATGAACGCCGGGTGGAGGTATTCCTCACAGACGCCGGCGTGAGCCTGAGCACCAAGGCACAGAGCATCCCGCAACGGCTCGCGGCCGCCGCCGGTCTGTCAGCCGCGGACCTGGATCAACTCCGCAACACCCTGAGCCGCCTCACCGCGGCCCTCCACGATTCCCACTGACACGTTTCCCCCCTGACACACGATTCCCACTCCAACTGAACGGAACAATTGTGAAGACCCTCTACACCGCTGAAGCGCTGGCGTCCGGCGAAGGCCGCGACGGCACCGCGCGGACCAAGGACGGCAAACTCGAGGTCAACCTGGCCAGCCCGGTTGAGCTCGGCGGGAACGGCCAAGGCACCAACCCGGAACAACTCTTCGCGGCCGGCTACGCCGCGTGCTTCCACTCGGCCCTGCGCCTCGTGGGCCGTCAGCAGAAGGCGGACCTGACCGATTCCGCCGTTGCCGCGAAGATCCACCTCGGAGCTCTCGACGGCGGCGCCGGCTATGGCATCGCCGCGGAGCTTGAGATCGCCCTGCCCGCGTTGGACCTGGCCACGGCAGAGGCCCTCGTGGCCAAGGCCCACGACGTCTGCCCCTACTCCAACGCCACCCGCGGCAACATCAACGTCGACATCAAGATCCTGGAGGTGGCCGCATGAGCGCCAAAACCGAAACCACATCACTGCCCACAGTCACGCGAGAGATTCAGCTGGCATCCCGACCCCACGGCCGTCCGGCTCCGGAGAACTTCCGCCTGGCCGAGGCGGAGCTGCCTGAGCTGCAGGACGGCCAAGTCCTGGTCCGCAACCGCTTCATCTCGGTGGATCCGTACATGCGCGGCCGAATGAACGACGTGAAGTCCTACTCGGCGCCGTTTGCGCTGGGCGCAGCGCTCGACGGCGGGGCCGTCGGCGAGGTTATCGCGTCCCGTTCCGCTGACCGAAAGGTGGGCGACGCCGTCGTCCATTCCCTGGGATGGCGTGAATACGCGGTGCTTGACGCCTCCGCCACCACGCTTGCGCGTACCGATCTGGCACCTGCCTCGACCTTCCTGGGCGTGCTGGGTATGACCGGCCTCACCGCCTATGCGGGGCTGCTCAAGGTCGCCGAATTCAAGCCCGGGGAAGTGGTCTTTGTCTCGGGGGCCGCCGGCGCGGTCGGCTCGCTCGTGGGCCAGATCGCCAAGGCCATGGGCGCCTCACGCGTGATCGGCAGCGCGGGAACCCCGGAGAAAGTGGCCCGCCTGCTGGAGCTGGGCTTCGACGCGGCATTCAACTACCACGACGGCCCGGTTGCCGAGCAGCTCGCCGCGGCGGCAGGCGAACGCGGAATCGACGTGTACTTTGACAACGTCGGCGGCGAACACCTGGAAGCTGCCCTGTCGGCGCTCACCGTCGGTGGCCGGGTGGCCATGTGCGGCGCCATTTCGCAGTACAACTCCACTGAGCCCACGCCGGGCCCCCGGAACCTCATGCAGGCTATCGGTAAGCAGCTGACCCTCAAGGGCTTCCTCGTCAGCGGCTACTGGCAATACATGGCCGAGTTCGTCGAAACCATGTCCCGCTGGCTTGCCGATGGCACCATCCGCTATGACGAAACCGTGGTGGACGGGCTGGAAAACGCCCCCCAGGCCTTTATGGACCTCCTGGACGGCGCCAACACCGGGAAGATGCTCGTCCGGATCTGAGGCTGCCCTCCGGTGGCGGCCGGTGCCGCTACCGGTAGGTAACAAGTTCTCAACAATCTTCGAACTTCCAGGGAAGTGTGGTATCTGGACGTGGCGCAGGCCACTACAGTGACTGTCATCAGTGCGCCTCGGCGCAGTGCTGCGAACCCATCAGTGAAAACAGAATTTCGGTGTGCACCATTGGAAACGGACACTCATTGAATTCCCGTCGTAGCGCCAATCTCTTCTTCCTGGAGGAAAATTGAAGAACTCCCTGCGTGCAAACTTCAAGCGCGGTTCCATGGCCGGCGTCGCCACCGCGGGTGCGGCCGCCCTGCTGCTGACCGGCTGCGGTGCCGCTCCGTCCTCGTCGGGCGGCTCCAGCAGCGCCACAAAGTCGGACTACACCGCATGCATGGTGTCCGACTCGGGCGGTTTTGACGACAAGTCCTTCAACCAGTCCGGCTATGAAGGTCTGCAGCAGGCGGTCAAGGATCTGGGCATCCAGGAGAAGCACGTCCAGTCCAAAGCGGACACCGACTACGATCCCAACCTCCGCTCCATGGTCCAACAGGGATGCAAGCTCACCGTCACGGTTGGCTTCCTCCTCGGGGACGCCACGAAGTCAATCGCCACCGCGAACCCGAACAGCCACTTCGCGATCATCGACTTCAACGACCCCACATTCCCCAAGAACGTGAAGCCGATCGTCTACGATACGGCCCAGGCGGCCTTCCAGGCCGGCTACCTGGCCGCTGGCACATCCAAGACCGGGAAGGTCGCCACCTTCGGCGGCATTAACATCCCCACCGTGACGATCTTCATGGACGGTTTTGCCGACGGCGTGAAGTACTACAACGAGAAAAAGGGAAAGAACGTCCAACTGGTGGGCTGGGACAAGGACAAGCAGGACGGCACCTTTGTGGGTGACTTCAAACAGGTCGACAAGGGCAAGGTGCTGACCCAGGGTTTCCTGGACCAGGGCGCGGATGTTGTTCTTCCCGTGGCCGGACCGGTCGGCTCCGGAGCGGGCAGCGCCATCCTGGAGGCTAAGGCCAAGGGCAAGGACGCCAAGCTCATCTGGGTCGACTCCGACGGCTACCTGACGGCTCCCGACTACAAGTCCGTGATCCTGTCCTCCGTCCAGAAGACCATGTCCACGGCCGTCGAAACGGTCATCAAGGACGACAAGGACGGCAAGTTCGATGCCACGCCGTACATCGGAACGCTGGAAAACGGCGGGGTGGCCCTTGCTCCGTTCCACGATCTGGATTCGGCCGTGCCGGCAGACCTGAAGAGCGAACTTGACCAGCTGAAGAAGGACATCATCTCCGGCAAGATCAAGGTCGAATCGAAGTCCAGCCCGAGCAAATAAGCACTGAACAAGCAAATAGGCACTGAACAGTGGGGCGCGCTGCCCTTCGCCGTTACCTCGGCCGAAGTGCGGCGCGTCTTGCTGTGTGTACCAGCCGCCCTGCCCAAGGCCCACTGCGGACACTAGGCTGTGACTACCCGTTGCCCTGCCGCTGACCATGCGCCGGAGCAGATCCATACACACAGATTGGTTAGGGTTTTGAAACTCGAACTAAGGGGGATCACGAAGCGATTCGGATCCCTGGTAGCCAACGACCACATTGATTTGGTGGTAGAGCCGGGACAGGTGCATTGCCTGTTGGGAGAGAACGGCGCCGGCAAATCCACGCTGATGAATGTTCTCTACGGTCTTTACGACCCCACCGAGGGCGAAATCCTTATCGACGGCAAGCCCGTTGTGTTCAAGGACCCCGGAGAGGCGATGGCGGCGGGAATCGGCATGGTGCATCAGCACTTCATGCTGATCCCGGTGTTTACCGTGGCCGAGAACGTGGCGCTCGGAAATGAGGCCACGAAGTCCGCAGGGTTTCTGGACCTGGACGCGACTCGGCGCAGGATCCGCCAGATTTCGGATCAATACGGGTTCGACGTCGACCCCGACGCCTTGGTGGAGAACCTCCCCGTTGGCGTCCAGCAGCGTGTTGAGATCATCAAGGCCCTGGTCCGCGACGCTGAGGTCCTGATCCTGGACGAACCGACGGCGGTGCTCACACCGCAGGAAACCGACGAGCTGCTCGACATCATCCGGCAGCTCAAGAGCGATGGGAAGTCCATTGTCTTCATCTCGCACAAGCTGCGCGAGGTCAAGGCAATTTCGGACACGATCACCGTAATCCGCCGGGGAAAGGTTGTGGGCCAGGCGGAGCCCAGTGCGTCAACCACCGAACTGGCTTCGGCAATGGTGGGCCGCGCGGTGAGCCTGACGCTGGAGAAGAACCCGCCACAGACCGGGGACACCACGTTCAAAGTGCGGCATCTGACCGTGATCGATCACAACGGCCAGCACGTGGTGGACGATCTTTCCTTCGATATTGCCAAGGGTGAAGTGCTTGCAATCGCTGGCGTCCAGGGCAACGGCCAGACCGAACTGACCGAGGCCATCCTCGGCATCCAGCCCCACGCGTCCGGATCGATCACCCTGGACGGCGAGGAACTGCTCGGCCGCAGCGTCAAGCACATCCTGGGTGCCGGCGTCGGCTTCGTGCCCGAAGACCGCACCGTCGACGGGCTGGTGGGCACGTTTTCGATCTCGGAAAACATGATCCTGGATCTGTACGACAAGGCGCCGTTCGCCCGGGGCCTGGGGATGAACGCCTCGGTGGTCGCCCGGAACGCCGCGAAAAAGGTCGAGGAGTTCGACGTCCGCGCCGGCTCCGTGTCCGCCGCAGTCGGCACGTTGTCGGGCGGCAACCAGCAAAAGGTGGTCCTGGCGCGCGAATTGTCCAGGCCGTTGCGGCTGTTCATCGCCTCGCAGCCCACGCGGGGGCTGGACGTGGGCTCCATCGAGTTCGTCCACAAGCGCGTCATTGCCGAACGCGACCATGGAACCCCGGTGATGATTGTTTCCACCGAACTCGACGAGGTGGTGCAGCTGGCCGACCGCATCGCGGTGCTGTACAGGGGACGGCTGGTGGGCATAGTCCCCGCCAGCACCTCCCGAGACGTCCTGGGCCTGATGATGGCCGGCGTCCCGGTCAGGGAAGCCGAAGCCAGCGCCGCAGCGCACGCCCACCCCAGCGTGCAGCCCGCCGTCCCGGAAACGGCCGGCCACGAAGGAGAATCACATGTCTGAGAAGACCACGCCGGAACCGGCCGCGCCGGGCCGCAACCAAACAGCAGCGGAACCCGCGGAAGACACCACACTTTTGCCGTCGCCGGCGGACGCAGCGGCGTCGGAGGTTGTTCTTGACACCGCCGGCGGCCAGATCCCGCCGTCGGCCGTTCCTGCAACGAGTCAGAGCGGCAGCGTCCGGCCCGGCAGCGGCGACTCCGTCCTGCGACAGATTTTCGCCGGCAACGCCATGGTCTCGGTGTTGTCCGTGCTCCTGGCCATTGTGCTGGGCGGCATCCTGATGGCTGTAACGAATCCCAGGGTTGCCGCCACAGCGGGCTATTTCTTTGCCCAGCCCGGTGACCTCCTCGGCGAGGTCTTCCGCCCGTACGCCGCCTTGGTCCAGGGCTCCATCTTCAATTGGGCCGGTACCGACCTGGGCGCCCAGATGTATCCGGTCACCGAGACGCTGACTGTTTCAACCCCGCTTATCTGCGCCGGACTGGGCGTTGCGCTCGCGTTCCGCGCGGGTCTGTTCAATATCGGCGCCCAGGGGCAGATCATTTTCGGCGCGTTGTTCGGCGCCTACACCGGGTTCGCATGGCATCTTCCCGCGGGTCTCCACTTGCTGGTAGTCATCCTCGCCGGTCTGGTGGGCGGCGCCGTGTGGGGCGGGGTGGTGGGCCTGCTGAAGGCGAAGACCGGGGCGCATGAGGTCATCGTGACCATCATGCTCAACTACATTGCCAACTTCCTGCTGTTGTTCCTGCTGACCACGCCTGCCTTCCAACGCAAGGGCTCCACAAACCCAATCTCGCCGTTTTTGGACCAGAGCGCGCTGTTCCCCGAACTCCTGGGACCCCAGTTCCGGCTTCATGCCGGTTTCGTGATGGCCGTGCTCGCCACGGCCCTCGTGTGGTGGCTGCTGAACCGGTCCACGATCGGCTTTGAGTTCCGGGCCGTCGGCGCCAACCCCAGCGCGGCCCGGACCGCGGGGATCAACGTCTCGCGCAGCACCATCCTGGTGATGGCTATCGCCGGAGCACTGGCGGGCCTCGCCGGCATCGCCCAGGTTTCCGGCACGGAGAAGTACCTCTCCGGCGGCGTGGCAGCATCGATCGGTTTCGACGCCATCACCGTGGCGCTGCTGGGTCGTTCCACCCCGTGGGGCACCTTCTTTGCCGGCCTCCTGTTTGGCGCTTTCCGCGCCGGCGGCGTGGCCATGCAGGCCCAGACCCAAACCCCCATCGACATTGTGCTGGTGATTCAGTCCTTGATCGTTCTGTTCATCGCGGCCCCGCCGCTGGTCCGGGCGATATTCGGACTAAATCCCCGAACGAAGAAGTCCGCTAAAGGCGGGGCCCCACGGTCCGCTGCCGGCGGCGTAAAGAGCGGAGCGGCAGCATGAGCGCCACCACCCAACCTCCCGCCAGCCAGCCGACGGCCGACGGCGCCGCACCTTCCGGCGGCCCGCGCATGAAGCCGGGGGCGTCGGAGCTCGTGAGCTGGAAGGCCGGAATCGGGCTGGGGCTGCTCGCCCTGCTCGCCACGGTCCTTTTCGGCTTCCTGGCCAACTCCAAGACGGCGGGTTTCCGGATCGCCGAGCCCCGCGACCCGAACGCCTCAACGGTCACTGCCTGGATCACCTTGGTGGTGGCGCTGACGGCCGCCTCCTACCTGGGATACCGCTGGAACACGCAGCGCGGCAACGGCGGAGCGGGGGACCGCTGGGTTCCGGCCGCCACCATAGCGGCAGTCGTGGTCCTCGGCCTTGCAGCGCTGGGCGTGGCGGGGGTGGAAAAGATCGCCGTGCCCTCCATGGCGCTGGGCTGGATCTGCTCGGTTCTCCTGCTGGGCCTGGCCGGGTATGCCATCTTCCTGACCCTGAACCACCGCCGGACTCCGCGCTGGCTGGGCGGCACCTTCGCCGTCGTCTTCCTGGTCGGATTCATGGTCTGGATTGTGGCCGGGGGCCGCGACAACGAGCCCTCTATCTCCCTTGGCGGGCTGCTGGCAGGATCGGTGACACTCGCTGTGCCCCTGGTGTTCGGCTCGCTCTCCGGGGTGCTGTGTGAGCGCGTGGGTGTGGTCAACATCGCCATCGAAGGCCAACTGCTGCTTGGCGCGTTCTCCGCGGCCGTCGTGGCCACTGTGACCGGGAACGTCTACCTCGGGCTCATCTCCGCTGCAGTGGCAGGTGCGCTGGTGTCCCTGGTGCTGGCGGTGGTCAGCATTAAATACCTGGTCAACCAGATCATTGTGGGCGTGGTGCTCAACGTGCTGATCAGCGGCCTCACCAGCTTCCTGTTCTCCACCCTGCTGACTGCGGACCCGCAGCACCTGAACAAGCCCGGTCGGCTCCAGCCCGTGGACATCCCGTTCCTGGCGGACATCCCTGTCATCGGCCCCATCCTCTTCCGCCAGTCGCTGGTGGGATACCTGATGTACGTGGCCGTCATCGTGGTTTACGTGGGGCTGTTCCACACCAAGTGGGGGCTGCGTGTGCGGGCCGTGGGGGAGCACCCCCAGGCAGCGGACACCGTGGGCATCAACGTCAACCGGACGCGGTTCCGCAACGTGCTGATGGGTGGTGCGGTTGCCGGCATCGGCGGGTCCTTCTTCACCCTGGTCTCGGTGGACGCCTTCAGCAAGGACATGTCCGGTGGCCGCGGCTATATTGCCCTGGCCGCGCTGATCTTCGGCCGGTGGAACCCCATCGGAGCATTCCTGGCCGCGCTCCTTTTCGGGTTCGCGGACAACCTCCAGAGCATCATCACCATCATCGGTTCGCCGGTGCCCAGCCAGTTCATGGCGATGCTGCCCTACGCGCTGACGGTGATCGCCGTGGCCGGCCTGGTGGGGCGTTCGCGGCCGCCTGCGGCCAGCGGCATACCGTATGTGAAGGGCTGAGTGATGCCTGATGACAGCGGGGCACCCGGCATTTCCGGCGTCGTTGACTGGCGGTTGCTGGAGGCCGCCGCGGTGGCCGCGATGCGGAACGCCTACGCGCCCTATTCGAAGTTTCCGGTGGGGGCGGCGGCCCTCACCCTGGACGGGCGGATCATCAGCGGCTGCAACGTCGAGAACGCCAGCTACGGACTCACGCTCTGTGCGGAATGCGCACTGGTTGGCAGCCTGCACATGACCGGCGGCGGACTGCTGCGCGCCTTCTACTGCGTCGACGCGCAGGGCAGCATCCTGATGCCGTGCGGCCGGTGCCGCCAGTTGCTTTACGAATTCCACGCTCCGGGCATGGAAATCATGACCACGCAGGGAATCAAGACGATGGATCAGGTCCTTCCCGATGCATTTGGCCCCCAAGACCTGGAGGAACCCCGGTGACACAAACCCCAAGCAACACAGAGGCGTTCGACGCCGTCGACATCATCCGCGTCAAGCGCGACAAGGGTGTCCTGAGCCCCGCACAGATCGACTGGACCATCGACGCCTACACCCGCGGTGTCATTGCCGATGAGCAGATGGCGGCCCTGAACATGGCCATCCTGCTCAACGGCATGAACCGTTCGGAGATCTCGCGCTGGACGACGGCGATGATCGCCTCGGGCGAACGGATGGACTTCTCAAGCCTGCGGCGGCACGACGGCGGGGTGAGGGCCACGTCCGACAAGCACTCCACGGGCGGGGTCGGGGACAAGATCACCCTCCCGCTGGCACCCTTGGTGGCTGTTTTCGGCGTGGCCGTCCCGCAGCTCTCGGGCCGCGGCCTGGGCCACACCGGGGGGACGCTGGACAAGCTGGAATCGATTCCGGGCTGGCGCGCCGACCTGAGCAATGAGGAAATGCTGGCCCAGCTCCAGGACGTCGGTGCCGTCATCTGCGCCGCCGGCGCCGGACTGGCTCCCGCGGACAAGAAGCTTTACGCGCTTCGGGACGTCACCGGAACCGTGGAGGCCATCCCCCTGATTGCCTCCTCGATCATGAGCAAGAAGATCGCCGAGGGAACCGGCTCGCTGGTCCTCGACGTCAAAGTGGGCAGCGGCGCCTTTATGAAGGACGAGGCCCGGGCACGCGAACTGGCCGAGACCATGGTGGCCCTGGGCAAGGACGCGGGCGTCAACACCGTTGCCCTGCTGACCAACATGAACACGCCCCTGGGCCTGACCGCAGGAAACGCCATCGAGGTGGCGGAATCCGTCGAGGTGCTGGCCGGCGGGGGGCCGGAGGACGTCGTCGAACTGACAGTGCGGCTGGCCGAGGAAATGCTCGCCTGCGCGGGCGTCCAGGACGCCGATCCCCGGGCGGCCCTGAAGGACGGCCGCGCCATGGACGTCTGGAACCGCATGATCCGCGCCCAGGGTGGCGACCCCCGCGCGAAGCTGCCCGTGGCCAAGGAGTCCGAGGTCATCTACGCCCCGGCAGACGGCACCCTCGTGGAGCTTGACGCCATGGCTGTGGGCGTGGCCGCGTGGCGGCTCGGCGCCGGAAGGGCCCGCAAGGAGGACCAGGTCCAGGCCGGCGCCGGTGTCCGCATGCACGCCAAGCCCGGCGCCATTGTTCGGGCCGGGGAACCCCTGATGACGCTCCTCACGGACACGCCGGAGAAGTTCGATCGTGCCAAGGAAGCGCTCGCGCACGCGGTGACCATCGCGCCCGAGGGCTCCCGCCCCGCCCAGCGGCTGATCATCGACCGCATCTCCTGAGTCCGCGCCCCCGGCCCGCCTCTCCTGAGTCCCCGCCCGCCTGCTTGCCCTATCACTTTTGGCTGCTAAACCCCCGCGTTAGCAGCCAAAAGTGATAGCGCAAGCGGGGGTGCGGGCGGGCAGTACACTGACACGACACAACTCTCCCAGGTTCAGCGTCCGCACCGGTGCCCGCGGGGCGTCGCCTGAATGTAAGCGCGGCGCGCCGGCCCGGGAGAATCCGTGCCCCGCTGTGCGTTAGGGAGACTGTGCAGGCAATCAACGACTTCATCCTGGCCGCGGCCGGGCAGCCCTGGGTCCTTCTCCTGGTGCTGCTGTGCTGCGTGATCGACGGGTTCTTTCCGCCAATCCCCAGTGAGTCCGTGGTGGTTGGCCTCGCGGCAGTGGCGGCCACAGCGGGCGTCCCCAACCCCATGATGCTGACGCTGATCGCCGCCCTCGGCGCGTTTGGCGGTGACAACGTCGCCTATCTGATCGGACGAAAAGCGGGCACCCGCCGCTGGCGCTGGATGCGCGGCCGCCGGATGCAGACCGCCTTCCGATGGGCGGGCCGCGAGCTTCGAAAACGGCCGGCCTCCCTTGTCCTGGTGGCCCGTTTTGTTCCCATCGGCCGGGTGGCGGTCAACCTTACCGCCGGTGCCACGCATTTTTCGCGACCGCGGTTCGTGGGGTTTACCGTCCTGTCGGCGGTGCTCTGGGCCTCGTACTCGGTTGCCATCGGCATGTTTTTTGGGCAGTGGTTCGACGACAACCACCTGCTGGGAGCAGTCATCGCCATCGTGTGCGCAATGGTCCTGGGGATCCTCGTGGACCTGCTCATCAGCCGGCTTCGCGGCGGCGTCCCGGAAAGCGCCGTTGGTGAGTCTCCGGCGCCCGGCCCCGGGGCGCGAGGCCGCGGCACTGATGGAACACGGCCGGCCCGGAAGCGCCGCGGCCAGGGTCCGCGCGCGGAATAGCACCTAATTCGCCGGCCCGCCAGTCAACGTAGCGAACGCCGCCCCGGTCATGGGACACTTAGGAGCGATTTACGTCACCTTTAAGTCCCTCATTTTTATCTAGGAGCAATGCCTGCATGGAGTTCATTAATGAAGCTGTGCTCCATGCAGCGGGCCAGTGGTGGATATATCCTCTCCTGCTGGTCTTCTTCTTTGTTGACGGTTTCGCCATGGTGGTCCCGAGCGAAACCCTCATTGTGGCTCTCGCGGCGTACTCCCGCCACAGCGGTCAGCCCAACCTTTGGATGCTGGGTGTGACGGCGCTCCTCGGCGCGATCGCGGGCGACAACATGGCCTACATGCTGGGCCGGAAGATCGGACTGGAGCGGTTCCGGTGGATGCGGAAACCCAAAGTCCAGAAGGTCTTCGGCTGGGCGAGGTACGAACTTGAAAAACGCGGGGCGGTCCTGATCTTCACGGCCCGCTACATCCCCTGGGGCCGTGTGGCAGTGAACTACGTTGCGGGCACCACAGGCTTTCCGCACCGGAGATTTTTCTTCCTGGACGCTTTCGCCTGCCTCACCTGGGTGATCTACTCCCTCGGCATCGGCGTTCTGGCCAGCTCTTTCCCGTGGCTGCATCACAACCCCTTGCTGAGCGCCGGGATCGCCGTTGTTTTCGCGATCGTGCTGGGCGTCCTGATCGATCACCTGTTGCGCTGGTGGCACAAACGCCTTGGCCGCAACGACCGGAAAAGCACCGCTTCCGACACCGGGGAAGCGGCCCATGCGGTGACACCGGGCCTGGACGCGGTCCTGGCCGGACCGGCCGCCGACACCGAGCCCGGCAGAAAGTAGCGCCCGGCGGCCGCCGACCCTAAGGTTGGTACGTGACTGAGACCATTCCTGATGCTGCCCCTGCCCTCGACTTCGACCTGAAGGGCCTCCCCAAGGTATCCCTTCACGACCACCTGGACGGCGGGCTCCGGCCGGCCACCATCATTGAGCTTGCCGAGGCCGCGGGCCACACGCTCCCTTCCACGGACCCCGTGGCCTTGGGGGAGTGGTTCCGCGAATCCGCGGACTCCGGCTCGCTGGTCCGCTACCTCGAAACATTCGATCACACCGTTGCCGTGATGCAGACCAAGGAGGGCCTGTTCCGGGTGGCCCAGGAGTTTGTCGAAGACCTGGCCGACGACGGCGTGGTGTACGGCGAGGTTCGATGGGCCCCCGAACAGCACCTTCAGAAGGGCCTGACCCTCGACGAAGTGGTTGAAGCTGTCCAGGCCGGCCTTGAGGCTGGCGTTGACGCAGTGGCCGAAACCGGACGCGAGATCCAGGTGGGCCAGCTCATTACGGCCATGCGCCATGCTGACAGGGGCCAGGAGATCGCCGAGCTGGCCGTCCGTCACCGCTACAAGGGCGCCGTGGGCTTCGACATTGCCGGTGCCGAGGACGGATTCCCGCCGTCCCGCTTCCGCGACGCGTTCACCTATCTTGCGCAGCACAACTTCCCGGCCACGGTGCACGCCGGCGAAGCCGCAGGACTTGAAAGCATCCAGTCCGCCCTGGTGGATGGCCGCGCCCTGCGCCTGGGCCACGGCGTGCGGATCGCCGAGGACATCGCCGTTGAGTTCGAAGAGGACGAAGACAACGCCTCGGAGGATGCGGCCGGAGACGCAGTCAACGACAACATCGGCATGGTGACCCTGGGTGAGCTCTCCAGCTGGGTGCGCGACCGCGGCATCGCCCTGGAGATCTGCCCGTCTTCGAACCTGCAGACCGGCGCCATCGCAGGTTTCGGCGAGGGCATCGAAAGCCACCCGCTGGACATGCTCTACCAGCTCGGCTTCAACGTCACCATCAACACCGATAACCGCCTCATGAGCGGCGTGACCCTCACGGACGAGTTCGAACTCCTCGTAGAGACGTTCGACTACGACCTTGACGACCTGCTGGAACTGACCCTGAACGCCGCCGAGGCTGCATTCCTGCCCCTGGAGGAGAAGGAAGCCCTCGTTGAGTACATCAACGACGCCTACGCCAACCTCGCCTAACGACGGGTCCGGTACTGTGTCCGCGCCGGACGGCCCCGCCACCGGCGGGGTCCCCGGCCGGGCCTGCGCAGTGGGGGAACTGCTACGGACGATAGCCGCTTTGCGCGAGCACTGCCCCTGGATGGGGGCGCTGACCCATGGGTCCCTTGTGGAATATCTCCTTGAGGAAGCCTTTGAAGTCGCCGAAACCATCGAAACGGGCGCCGGGGAGGCGGAACTTCGGGCCGAGCTCGGTGACGTTCTCCTGCAGGTGGTGCTGCACGCCCGGCTCGCCGAGGAGCGCGGCGCCTTTGATTTCGACGACGTCGCCCGGGGCCTGGCTGCGAAAATGATCCGCCGGAATCCGCATGTGTTCCGGCCGGACGGCTCGTTGCAGGATTCCTTCCCGGCCACGGTGGATGAAATCGTGCGGAAGTGGGACGCCGTCAAACTGGCTGAGAAGCCGGACCGCGGCGGCCCCTTCGAGGGGATTCCCCGGGACCTACCCGCCCTGGCCAGGGCACAGAAGACCCTGGACCGTGCCGAGCGGGCAGGCCTGGCGCCGCCGGTGCCTGAGCCCGACGCCGGTCCGCCCGTGGAGGCACCGGCTTCGCCCGGGCCGGCTTCACACGCACCCGCGTCAGGCCTGCCGGCAACGGAGGAGGAACTCGGAGACCTGCTCTTCAGCGTCGTAGCGGCAGCCCGTGCCAGTGGATTCGACGCCGAACGGGCCCTTCGCGGGGCCGTCCGGCGATATCAGGGCAGCCGGGAAAACCCCCAACTGCCGCCAGCATGACGTCCGGGTACTGGATAGGTTTCAGTAACCTTCACCACTCTCGACTACGCTAGTCCCTGACGAGGACGTCGAGATTTTCCGCTAGATTCCCAGTAAATCGCTTCACCATAAGGAGCATATTCATGGCGCTTATCGATGCCATTCACGCCCGCGAGATCCTCGATTCCCGTGGCAACCCGACCGTAGAAGTTGAAGTTCTGCTCTCCGATGGCCAGATCGGCCGCGCAGCAGTTCCCTCTGGTGCCTCCACCGGCGAGCACGAGGCCGTTGAACTCCGTGACGGCGACAAGGGTCGCTACCTCGGCAAGGGCGTCCAGAAGGCCGTCGACGCCGTAATCGATCAGATCGCCCCTGCTCTGACCGGCTTCGACGCCACAGACCAGCGCAGCATCGACCAGGCCATGATCGACCTGGACGGCACCCCGAACAAGGCCAAGCTGGGCGCCAACGCCATCCTCGGTGTGTCCCTCGCCGTGGCCAACGCCGCCGCTGCCTCGGCCGACCTGCCGCTGTACAAGTACTTGGGCGGCCCGAACGCCCACGTCCTGCCGGTGCCGCTGATGAACATCCTCAACGGTGGCTCGCACGCGGATTCCGACGTCGACATCCAGGAATTCATGATCGCCCCGATCGGCGCCGAGACCTTCTCCGAGGGCCTGCGCTGGGGTGTTGAGGTGTATCACAACCTCAAGTCCGTCCTGCAGGCCAAGGGCCTCTCCACCGGCCTGGGCGACGAGGGCGGCTTCGCCCCGAACCTGCCGTCCAACCGCGCTGCCCTGGACCTGATTCAGGAAGCCATCAAGAACGCCGGCTACACCCCGGGCAAGGACATCGCCCTGGCCTTGGACGTCGCCTCCTCGGAATTCTTCACCGACGGCGCCTACCAGTTCGAAGGCAAGGCCCTGACGGCCACCGAGATGAGCAACTACTATGCCGAACTCGTGGCCGACTACCCGCTGGTCTCCATCGAGGATCCGCTGGACGAGAACGACTGGGAAGGCTGGAAGACCCTCACCGACGCCATCGGCGACAAGGTCCAGCTCGTGGGCGATGACCTCTTTGTCACCAACCCGATCCGCCTGCAGCAGGGAATCGACTCCGCCACGGCGAACTCCCTGCTCGTGAAGGTCAACCAGATCGGCTCCCTGACCGAAACGCTGGACGCCGTTTCCCTCGCCCAGCGTGCCGGTTACACCACCATCACCTCGCACCGTTCCGGCGAGACCGAGGACACCACGATCGCCGACATTGCCGTTGCCACCAACGCCGGCCAGATCAAGACCGGTGCCCCGGCCCGTTCCGAGCGCGTCGCGAAGTACAACCAGCTGCTGCGCATTGAAGAGGAACTCGACGACGCCGCACGCTACGCCGGACGCAGCGCCTTCCCGCGTTTCAAGGGCTAGTATCCGCGAAAACAATTGACCGGTGGCTATGGTTGAAAGACCATGGCCACCGGTTCTGTATGTGCAGGCTGTGTTTGTGCCGCCGGTTCAGGCCATTCCCTGCAGGCAACACGGCACAGGCAGTAAAACTGCACAAGCGGCAACACGGCACAGGCAGCAACAGACCAACAGCAGCACGAGAAGCAACACAGCCCAGTGAGGACCGGGCATTACAGGAGTGTCATGGCTACCCGCCGTCCCAAGGTTCCCCGGGCCACCCCGGTGGCACGTCAGTCCCAGGACACGAGCGACGACGCCGACGTCATCCGCGCCGATTTCGGCGCCCACCGGAACTCCTCAACCGGCACGGAAGCCAGGCCGGCGCATCCGCCGGCCAAGGAGAGCTCCGCGCGGGGCGCTGGCGCTGCCAAGGACACGTCCGCACGCGATACGGGCACGGCTGCCTCGGCCAGAACAGCTTCCGCTCGAACAGCTTCCGCCAGAACAGGATCCGCCCGGACAGGATCAGCCAAGGCCGGTGCGTCTGCCCCAAGGCAGGGCGCCGGCGGCCCCTCCGCACCTCACCGCGCCCCGGCTGATACGGCGACCGGTCAATGGAAGAAGGACCGGGCCTCCGGCCCCGATGACCATCACGATCCCGTGCCCGCGAAGGCTTTCTCGGGAAGGATGCTTGCGTTGGCCGTGGTGATGATCGCCATCACCATCATGTTGGCTCCGACCGTGAAGATCTTTATCGACAAGCGGGCCGAGATCGCGGGGCTGGAAGCCGACATCGCGGCCCGCAAAGCGGAGCAGGACAACCTGAAACTGCAGGTTTCGCGGTGGCAGGATCCGAACTACGTGAAACAGCAGGCCCGCGACCGCATTAACATGGTTATGCCGGGTGAGACGGGCTATTGGGTTTTTGGCAGCGATCTGCCGGCCGGAACCACCAACGGCCAGACCAGCGCGGGATCGGCGCAGGACCCGGCCAACCTGCCGTGGGTGGACTCCCTTTGGGAATCCATCAGGCGTTCGGCAACAGACTAGCAGCGGTGCCCGCCGCCGGGCTGACCCCACGGGGCGGCCCCAAAAGGGCAGGAAGGCGGCCGCGCCAGTGGACGAGAAATCAACCGGTGACAACGCAGTGGACGTGAACGAAAGGCAATCAGGGTCAACAGCAACGGCTGAGGGGTCCCGTCAGCCGTCTGCGCAGGACCTGGACGTCCTCAGCCGCCAGCTGGGGCGCCCGGTCCGGGACGTCGTCGAGATCCCCGCCCGGTGCGTCTGCGGCAACCCGCTGGTGGCCGCCACTTCCCCCAGGCTGAGCAACGGGACCCCGTTCCCCACAACTTTCTACCTGACGCACCCCGTCATCACCGCCGCAGTCTCCCGCCTCGAGGCCACCGGACTGATGAACGAGATGAACGACCGCCTCGCGGTTGACCCCGATCTTGCCGCCCGCTACCGGTCCGCTCACGAGGCCTATTTGGCGTCCCGGGCGGAAATCGGCGGCCGGGCCGGGACCGGGGACGTGCCTGAGATCGACGGCGTCTCCGCCGGCGGGATGCCCACCCGCGTGAAGTGCCTGCACGTACTGGCCGGCCACTCCCTCGCCGCCGGACGCGGCGTCAACCCGCTCGGCGATGAGGCACTGGACGCCATCGCCGAATGGTGGACTCCGGACCGCTGCTACTGCGACGGCGCCTGGGACACCGGGGGGGAGGCCCCCTCCCGGGACCTCAGCCGCCACGGCCCGCAGGGACTGCCCGGCATCGTGGGCCGTCCCGCACCAGTCCGAAAGACCAAGCAATCCCAAACCGCCGATTCGACGGAGGCCGCCGAATGACCCGTGTTGCCGCCATCGACTGTGGAACAAACTCCATCCGACTGCTCATTGCGGACGCCGAGGGGGACGGATCCGACGGAAAGCTCACCGACGTGGTGCGCGAAATGCGCGTTGTCCGGCTGGGGCAGGGCGTGGACGCCACCGGCGAACTGGCGCAGGATGCGCTGGAGCGCACCTTCGCCGCGACGGCGGATTACGCCGCGCTGATCCGGGAACACGGCGCCGGCAAAGTCCGCTTCGTGGCGACCTCGGCCACCCGGGACGCCCGGAACCGGCAGGTTTTTGTGGACGGCATCCGGGAGCTGCTGGGCGTCGAGCCGGAAGTGATTTCCGGCGACGAGGAAGCCGCGCTCTCCTTCGCGGGTGCAAGCAGCGTCCTCCCGTCCCGAGGCGCGGATCCTGTGCTGGTGGTGGATCTGGGCGGCGGGAGCACCGAATTCGTGCTCGGCGACGCCAACGGAGTCATCGCCGCCAAGTCCGTGGACGTCGGCTGCGTTAGGATGACCGAACGCCACTTGCGTAACGACCCCCCGACGCCGGAGCAGATCGCCGCGGCGGAGGCCGACATCGACGCCGCCATCACTGAAGCGGCGCTGGTTGTTCCGCTGGACCGCACCACCGCCGTCGTAGGCGTGGCGGGATCCGTCACCACCATCACGGCCCATGCGCTCCGCCTGCCGGAATATTCACCTTCGGCGATTCACGGCTCTGAGCTTCCGCTCCGGACGGTCAGCGACGCCTGCACGGACCTGCTGGAAATGACCCGGGCCGCCCGGGCCGACCTTCCCTACATGCATCCGGGACGCGTGGACGTCATCGGCGCAGGAGGGCTGGTGTGGCGGCGTGTCCTGGAACGGCTCGAACAGGCCACCGAGGGACGGATCACCAGTGCCCTCGCCAGCGAGCATGACATCCTCGACGGAATCGCCTTGAGCATCCTCTAGCTGGCGCCGGACAAATCCGCTGCGCGGGACAACAGACAAACAGCGCAGGAGACCAGACAGAGAGCCGATTGGACCCCAATGACCAGAGCATCAACCCGTCCCGGACGGATTGCCGCCGCCCTGACGGCCGCGGTCCTTGCCGCCGGCGCCATGGCGGGGACACTCCTGGTGGGCCCGGACGCCCACGCGGATTCCTGGCGTGACAAGGAATACTGGCTGTCCGAGTCCGGCATCACCAAGGCGTGGGACGTCTCCAAGGGCGCCAACGTCAAAGTGGCGGTTATTGACAGCGGCGTGGACGGCGGACACCCGGACCTTGGCGGCGTGGTGGTGGGCGGATCGGACGCGTCGGGGGCCGGCAACCCCGACGGACAGAAAAGTATCGGGGCCAAACCGGAGCACGGCACCCTGGTGGCCACCATGCTTGCCGGCCGCGGCCACCAGCCCAAAGACTCCACCGCCAAGCCTTCCCCGGGCGCCTCGCCGTCAACCGGCCCCGACGGCATCGTCGGCGTGGCGCCCGAAGCCCAGATCCTGTCCGTATCCACGTGGCTGGGATCGCCCAACCCCGGCGGCAAGAGCGACCAGGAGCAGATTCCGGCCGCCGTGCGTTGGGCCGTGGACAATGGCGCCCGCGTCATCAACATTTCCCTCGGCAGCACGTCACCGGAATGGCCGCAGAGCTGGGACGCGGCCTTTCTGTACGCGGAGCAGAAAGACGTCGTCATAGTCGCCGCGGCCGGAAACCGGCAGGGCGGCAACGTACAGGTGGGCGCACCCGCCACCATCCCGGGCGTCCTGACGGTGGCAGGGCTCGACCGGGCAGGAGCCGCCAGCATTGATTCGTCATCGCAGGGAATCAGCATCGGCGTGGCGGCTCCGGCTGAGAACCTGATCGGGGGCATGCCCGGCGGAGGGTACGCGGAATGGGCCGGGACCTCCGGGGCCACCCCCATAGTCTCCGGCGTCGCGGCGCTGATCCGTTCCAAGTGGCCGGAGATGACGGCGAGCCAGGTCATCAACCGCATCGTCACCACCGCCAAGGACGCAGGAGCACCGGGCAAGGACCCCATCTACGGTTTCGGCGTGCTCAACGCCGAGGCGGCCCTGAAAGAGGACGTGCCGGAAACGAAGGTCAATCCGTTGGGCTCCATCGCTGACTGGATCAGGGTCCACCGCCGCGGCAACCTCGCAAGCGTGCCCGCGGTGGTTCCCAGCAACAGCCCCACGAGTGCTGCGCCCACCCTTCCCAATGCCACGGTCCCGGTGGCCGAGGCCCCGTCCCAGCTGGACAACGCCGTCCCCGCCCTGGTGGTCCTGGGCTTCAGCGCGCTGTTCGTCGCCATTATCGTGGCGGCCGGTTTCCAGCTGAAAAAAGCGTCACGGAGTGCGGCGGCGGCCCCTGAGGAACCCGATACGGGAGACCTTGAACGGGTGGATCCGGGGACGCAGTGAGAGCTCACTAGAAGTTAGTGAAGTTTTTCACAAACTACTGTATTCTTGACGCATGGCATCCTCCCCTCAGCTCCAGGACCGTCCCAGGGTACTCGTCGTCGGCGGCGGGTACGTCGGCCTGTACGTAGCCCTCAAACTGCAGAACAAGATCGCGAATGCCGGTGGCATCGTTACCATCGTGGATCCCCTGCCCTACATGACTTACCAGCCCTTCCTGCCGGAAGTTGCCGGTGGCAACATCGAGGCGCGGCACGCCGTCGTCTCCCACCGCCAGCACCTGAAGCAGACGGAATTGATCGAAGGCCGCGTCACCTCGATTGACCACGCCAACCGTACAGCCGTGGTTGCACCGGCAGACGGCGGCGAAAACTTTGAGATCCCTTACTTCGACGTCGTTGTGGCCGCCGGTGCGATCACGCGCACGTTCCCGATCAAGGGCCTGGCGGACAAGGGCATCGGCCTGAAGACCATCGAGGAAGCGGTGGCCCTGCGCAACAAGGTCCTTGAGCGTATCGAGACCGGCTCCCTCATGACCGACCCCGTGGAGCGCGCCCGCGCCCTGACTTTCGTCGTCGTCGGAGGCGGCTTCGCCGGCATCGAGTGCATCACCGAAATGGAAGACCTCGCCCGCGCCGCGGTCAAGAACAACCCGCGCGTCAAGCAGGAGGAAATCCGCTTCGTCCTGGTCGAGGCCATGGGGCGGATCATGCCCGAGGTCACGGCCAAGCAGGCCGAATGGGTTGTGGAGCACCTGCGCAGCCGCGGCATCGAGGTGCTGCTTAATACTTCGCTGGACAACGCCGAAGGCTCCCTGAAGCTCATCAACCTTCCGGACAAGACCCCCGCGCAGGAATTCGAGTCGGACACCCTTGTCTGGACTGCCGGCGTGCAGGCCAACCCGATGGTCCGGTCCACCGACTTCCCGCTTGAGCCGCGCGGACGAGTCCGGGTCCTGCCGGACCTGCGTATCGCGGGCGACGAGGGCATCATCGAGAACGCCTGGGCAGCCGGCGACGTCGCTGCGGTCCCCGACCTCACCGGCAGCGGCCTGCCGGACGGCACCTGCGTGCCGAACGCCCAGCACGCCCTTCGCCAGGCCAAGCGCCTGGCCAAGAACCTGTGGGCCTCCCGCTGGAACAAGCCGCTCAAGGACTACAAGCACAAGAACCTGGGCGCCGTTGCCGGCTTCGGCGAATGGAAGGGCGTGGCCAACATCAACCTGGTTGGCCGCATCGGGCTCAAGGGCCCGCTGGCTTGGCTGGCGCACCGTGGCTACCACGGCTTGGCCATGCCCACGATCGAGCGCAAGATCCGCGTGATCTCCGGCTGGTTCTGGGCCCTGTTCCTCGGCCGCGACACCACGCAGCTGATGGACCTGGACAACCCGCGCGGCGCGTTCGTCGCGGCTGCCACGCCGGCTCCCAAGCCTGCCGCCGCACCCGCCGCCGAGGCTGCCGAGAAGCCGGCCGCCTCCGGCAGCGCCGGCAACAACGCTCCGCAGAAGCAAACCGTTTCCGCCGACACGAAGTAAAAAGACGAAGCAAACGGTCCAAACGCACGACGGCGGCTGCTCCCTCACGGGGGCAGCCGCCGTTGTTATTGGGCGCAGACGCGGGGCCGTGATGTTTAATGGCCCAATGACTGGCGAAAAGGATATCCGGACTCTTCTGGCCACAATCCACCCTGTGCGGCGTGAGGGCGAGTACGTCTACGTCCTGTGGCCGTACGGCAAACCCCTGGCGCCTGCCATCGAGGCGGCCGTGCGGGAAGCCGAAGGACTGACGGCCGTCCTTCCGCGGGCGGAAGCGGACGCGATGGGGCTGCATTACGACTTCGTCGGCGCCTGGATCACTTTGGAGGTGCATTCCACCTCGGAAGCGCTTGGCCTCACCGCCGCAGTGAGCGCGGCCCTCACAGACGCGCAGATCAACTGCAACGTATTAGCCGGGTTTCACCACGACCACCTCCTCGTGCCGGTGGCCGACGCCGACCGGGCCCTCGAAGTCCTGCACGAGCTTGCCGGGGACACTTCCCAGCGGACCGCCGCGAAACTGCTCCTGCGCACCGAGACGCCCGAGGACCGGGACGCGATCCTGGCCCTGACGGCCGCCGCCTTTTCGGTTTCGCCCCTCACGGGCCTCCCGGTGGACGGTGAGCCGGCGGAGGTGGGGCTTCTTCGGCAGTTGTTCGACTGCGAAGAGTACCTTCCGGCGTTCAGCATCGTGGCCGAACTCGACGGCGAAATCGTGGGGTACGCCATCAGCACCCGGGGGTGGGTGGGGGAGCTTGGACTGCTCGGTCTTGGCCCCATCGGGGTGGTTCCGCGCCTGCAGCGCCACGGGATCGGATCCGCCCTGATCCACGAAACGGTGATGCGGGCCAACGCTGCGGGGGAGCGGGGCATAGCGCTGCTGGGCAGCCCCGAATACTACTCGCGCTTCGGGTTCGTGTCCTCGACTTCGCTGGGCATCCAACCGCCCAAACCGGAGTGGGGGGACGACTTTCAGCTACTCCCGCTGGCCGTCTGGCCTGGCGGCATTCACGGAACATTCCGGTATGCCGGACCGTTGGCGGCGATGTGACGGGATACCATTGACGGGGCGCCCCAGTAGCCCAATTGGCAGAGGCAGCGGACTTAAAATCCGCGTGTTGTGGGTTCGAGTCCCACCTGGGGCACTTATTTACTCCAGACAATGGTTTCCCATATGCAACGAGTGTTATAAGGATGTGACCATAGTCACTTATGTTCGAGGGCGATTTGCACTAGCTTGAAGTGGAATCAGGAATACCTGATGATTCGCATCAAAGGCCGTTCGCACCTTTCGATCGAGGAGACTCTAGATGATTGCACTCCCCCAGGCGGCGCCGCGCATTGCCAAGCTCACAGCGCTTAGCATCGGCGTCGCCCTTCTGGCTACGGCTTGTGGCGGCTCGTCCACCCCGAGTTCGACAGGCTCCAGCTCAGCCGCGGCAGCCGGCATCGCATGCCCGACTGCCAGCGCAAGCGGTGCAGGAACCAGCTCAGCCGCAGCAGGCGGCTCCGTGCCTCCTTCCACCACCACCACGGACACCCCCCTGAAGATCGGATCCCTCCTGCCGACAACGGGCTCGCTGGCATTCCTCGGGCCGCCCGAAATTGCGGGCGTCAACCTTGGCATCAAGGAAGTCAATGATGCAGGCGGAGTGCTCGGCAAGCCGGTCGAAGTGATCCACCGCGACTCCGGTGACACCAAGACCGACATCGCCACCCAGTCCACCACGGCGCTCCTCGGACAGGGCGTCAGCGCAATCATCGGCGCGGCTTCTTCCGGCGTCTCCAAGACCGTCATCAACCAGATCACCGGCGCCGGTGTGATTCAGTTCTCCCCGGCCAACACCTCTCCGGACTTCACCACCTGGGATGACAAGGGCCTCTACTGGCGGACCGCACCCTCGGATGTGCTCCAGGGCAAAGTCCTCGGCAACTACATGGCCACCTGTGGCGCCCAGACCGTTGGCATGATCGTATTGAACGACGCTTACGGAACCGGCCTTGCCAAGAACGTTCAGGCGTCAGTCGAAGCAGCCGGGGGCAAGGTAGTCGCCCAGGAACTCTTCAATGAGGGTGATTCACAGTTCAGCAGCCAGGTGGACAAGGTCCTCGCAGCCAAGCCCGACGCAATCGCCCTGATCACCTTCGACCAGGCCAAGAGCATTGTGCCGCTGATGACCGGCAAGGGCGTCAAGCCGACCCAGATTTTCATGGTGGACGGCAACATGTCCGACTACAGCAAGGACTTCCAGGCAGGCACCCTGAAGGGCGCCCAGGGCACCATCCCCGGCACCTTCGCCAAGGATGACTTCAAGAAGAAGCTGCTGGCCATCGATCCGGGCCTCAAGGATTACAGCTACGCCGGAGAGTCCTACGACGCCGTCAACCTGATCGCGCTGGCCACCGAAGAAGCCAAGAGCACCAAGGGCACAGAGATTGCCAAGCACCTCAAGGACGTCTCCGAAGGCGGCGAGAAATGCAACAACTTCGCCTCCTGCGTCACCCTGCTCCGTAACGGCAAGGACATCGACTACGACGGTCAGTCCGGCCCCGTAACCTTCTCCGACGCCGGTGACCCGACGGAAGCCTACATCGGCATCTACCAGTACCAGGACGACAACACCTACAAGCCCGTGAAGGAAGAATTCGGCAAGCTCTAAGCCGCTTTCCCGAACGACTGACAGAAGACCCCCGTCCGGCCCGGACGGGGGTCTTCTGTTGCCCGCGATCAACCTGGGGCGCTCCGGAGGGGGAGTCCGCCCGGCACACACTGAAGGGCCGCCACCAAGCGGTGACGGCCCTTCAGAACGGTGCCCGGTGCGGCCTACTCGACAGTATCGGCGAGGGTTCCGAGGTAGAGCTGAATGACCTTCGGGTCCTTCATGAGTTCCCGGCCGGTGCCCGTGTAGGCATCCTTGCCCTGGTCCAGAACGTAGCCGCGGTCACAGATCTGCAGGCAGCGCCGTGCGTTCTGCTCCACCATGATCACGGAAACGCCGGCCCGGTTGATCTCGTGAACCCGGAGGAAGGTCTCGTCCTGTTTGACCGGGGAGAGGCCTGCGGAGGGCTCGTCGAGCAGAAGCACGGCAGGGTCCATCATCAGTGCCCGCCCCATCGCCACCATCTGCCGTTCGCCACCGGAAAGCGAGCCTGCCCGCTGGGCGCGGCGCTTGCCGAGTTCGGGAAAAAGGCTGGTCACGAAGTCGAACCGCTGGGCAAAGTCCTTGGGCCGCTGGAACATGCCCATCTGCAGGTTTTCCTCGATGGTGAGCGCGGCAAACACGTTGTTGGTCTGCGGCACAAACCCGACACCCCGGCTAACGAGTTTGTTCGCCTTCAGTCCCGTGATGTCCTGGCCGCGGACCACCACCGAGCCGGAGTGAACTTTGACCAGGCCGAACATTGCCTTCAGCAGTGTGGACTTGCCCGCGCCGTTGGGTCCGATGATTCCGATCAACTCGCCTTTGCGGGCTTCGATACTGCAACCGTTGAGGATATTGACGCCCGGGATGTACCCGGCGACCAGATCGGTGACCTTGACGACTGAATCCGCATCGTGCACGGGCTGTGCGGCGGCGGCCGCGCTGGTGGCGCTCATTCTGTATCCTTTTCCGTGCGGCGGGGCTCTTCGGCGCTGTGCTTGCCGTTCGCGGCCCCGCCGGTTGCGGGACGTCCGCGTCTGTCGTCCTCCTGCTCGGCAGCGACGACGTCGAGGGAGATAATGCCGGCGTTCTCCGTGCCGACGATCGATTCCTCGTCTGCCACCAGTTCCGCTGCCAGTTCCTTGATCCCCTCCGTATCACCCAGGTCCACATCGTGATGGGCGCCCAGGTAAGCGTCAATAACGGCGGGGTTCTTCATCACCTCGGCGGGCGGTCCTTCAGCCACGATCTTGCCCTCGGCCATCACCACAACCCAGTCGGCGATGTGGCGGACCATGTGCATGTCGTGCTCGACGAACAACACAGTCATGCCCTCCGCCTTGAGGTTTTTGATGTGGTCCAGCAGCGACTGGGTCAGGGCCGGATTGACCCCTGCCATCGGCTCATCGAGCATGACCAGCTTGGGGCGGACCATCAGCGAACGGGCCATTTCAAGCAGCTTGCGCTGGCCGCCGGAGAGGGACGCCGCGTAGTCGTCTTTCTTCGCATCCAGCTTGAACTTCTGCAGCAGCACGTTGGCATCTTCGGTGATCTTCTTCTCCTGGCCGCCCCAGAGTCCCTTGAAAAGGGCCTTGGAAAGCCGCTCGCCGGCCTGGTTGGAGGCGCCGAGACGCATGTTCTCCATGACCGTGAGCTTGCCCATCACCTTGGTGAGCTGGAACGTCCGCACCATTCCCATCCTGGCAACTTTGTAGGACGAGACGCCTGCGATGCTCTGCCCTTCGAACTGCCACTTGCCCGAGTTGGGGGTGTCGAATCCGGTAAGCAGGTTGAACAGGGTGGTCTTGCCCGCGCCGTTGGGCCCGATCAGAGCGGTGATCTTGTGGCGCGGGATCTCAAGGTGTTCGACGTCGACGGCGTTAATGCCGCCGAAGCTTCGGGTGACATTGTCAGCCACCACGATCGGATCCCGCTTCTTGCAGCCGGGCACGTTCTCGCCGGCGGCAATGGGCCGTGTGTCCGTCATGTAGTCGATTTCTCCTGCATTTCCGGAATTCGTTGAGTTTCCGGATTCTTCGCTTTGCGTGCTCATGCGAACGCCAGCTCCTTCTTGTTGCCGAAGACGCCTTGGGGCCTGAAGATCATCAGCAGCATCAGCGCGATGCCCACCAGGATGTAACGAAGCTGGCCTGCCTGCACCGTATTCAGCCAGGTGACGGTGCCGGATTCAATCAGGCCGTAGAGGATGCCCTGCGTCAGGGAAAGCACCACCCAGAAGATCATGGCGCCCACAACCGGTCCCAGCACGGTGCCGAGGCCGCCCAGCAGGAGGCAGGTGTAGAGGAAAAACGTTAGTTCCGTGCCGTAGTTGGCTGGCTGGACCGCGCCCCGGGGCAGGGTGAAGATCATGCCGGCGAGGGCGCCGAGGACACCGCCGATCACGAGGGCCTGCATCTTGTAGGAGTACACGTTCTTGCCGAGGGAACGGACAGCGTTCTCGTCCTCGCGGATGCCCTTGAGCACACGTCCCCAGGGGCTGCGCATCAGCAGCCACACCAGGATGCAGCAAACGATTACCAGTCCCCAACCGGCAACGCGGATGAAGAAGTCCCTGTTGTTCATGCCCAGGTAGGTTCCTTCGGGGAACGGGTTCATGGCGTAGAAGTCGCCTTCGAAGGCGGCGAGACCGTTGGCCGAACCCGTCACCGACGTCAACTGGTTGGTTGTGACGATATAGCGGACGATCTCCGCCGCCGCGATGGTGACGATGGCCAGATAGTCCGCCCGCAGGCGCAGCGTGGGGATACCCAGAAGGAGGGCAAAGATGGAAGATGCCACCACCGCGATCAGCAGGCCCACGAAGAAGGGCACATGAAACGTCAGGGTGGAGATGGCGAAGCCGTAGGCTCCCACCGCCATAAAGCCGGCCTGGCCGAAGTTCAACAGGCCCGAGTAGCCGAAATGGACTGCAAGGCCCAGCGCGGCGAGGGCGTAGGCCGCCGTCGTCGGGCTGAACAGTTCGCCGGCAGCGCTTGAGAGAATGAATCCGAAGTTCATGGCAGTCTCCTAACCCACGCGCTCGCGGCGGCCCAGAATGCCCTGAGGCCGGAACAAGAGGACAACGATCATGATGAACAGTGCTCCCACATATTTTAGGTCGGCGGCGAGGCCGAACACGGTGGTCAGCTCCACGAAGATGCCGACGATGACGGACCCGATCAGTGCGCCGAAGACCGTGCCGAGGCCGCCGAGGGTGACGCCGGCGAAAATGAGCAAAAGGATCTGCGATCCCATGTCGAAGGTGACGCCGGGCCGGTAGTACGCCCAGAGGATGCCGCCGAGGGAGGCCAGCATACCGCCGACCACCCAGACGATTCGGATGACGGAGTCGACGTCGATGCCCGATGCCGCAGCCAGAGCCGGGTTGTCGGCCACCGCCCGGGTGGCCTTGCCCAGCCGGGTCTTGAGCAGGACGATGCCGATCAGGGCGATAACCACCGCGCTGATGACGAGTGACCAGAGGTTATTGGGAGAGATCGACACTGGACCGATCTGGATCTCGGCGCTCTGGGCGAACGGCAGCTGCTGGGTCGCGCCGCCGAAGTAGAACTGGATCACGTAGCGGACGGCGAGCGCCAGGCCGATGCTGACAATCATCATCGGGACCAGGCCGGTGCCGCGTCGCCGAAGCGGCTTCCACAGGCCAGCATCCTGGACGTAGCCGAACAGCCCGCCGCCAAGCAGGGCGAGGACGATGGCAAGCCAGAACGGCAGGTTCATGGCGTTGAACGCGAACACAAGGACGGCCCCTAGTGTGACCATCTCGCCATGCGCGAAGTTGGTCAGGCCGGTGGTGCCGAAGATCAATGAGAGGCCCACGGATGCGAGGGCAAGCAACAGTCCAAAGCTCAGACCCGCCACGAGCCGGTTGAGCAGGTTCTGGCCGAAGTCCTGCTGCTGGATCACGATGCCCTTGCCAAAAGCGAAGATCACCGAGAGGTTGGAGGTCTGGCTGAACGTGACTTTGCGGGGGTTTTCCTGGCCTTCGGCGAGCTTGATGCCCTGCGGCAGGGTGGATTCATCGAGCTTGACCTCGTACGTCCCCTGGGTGGGAACGCCGATGGTCCATGCGCCATTGGCACTTGATTTTGCAGTTCCCGTGAAATTGCCGCTTGTGGCGGTAATGGTCACGCCGGCGATCGGAGCGCGGTCATCGCCACGCAGGAAGCCGCTGATGCTGTTCGTAAACTGGGTGGCCGACGGGGATGGTGTCGGGGAAGGAGTCGTCGCCTGGGATGCAGGGGCAACGATAAGCAGTAGCGCGGCTACGGCGGCGAAAACGGCCCCCACAGCTTTCAGCAGTCTGCCGCGCCGTCTTTGCGGCAGGCCTCTCGGTGTGCTTCTCAAAATGAAAACCTCCACATGGGGGTGGTGTGGGTTGCGCCATTGCAACCGCTGCGAACGGTGAGGAAGACGGGTACTGGGACTGGCGGTGCATTGTTCAAAATGGTGTTCACAAAGCGGATTACTTTGTGATACTCGTCACCCTGCTTGGCCAATGTTACAGCCACCCGGAGTCAAAGAACGTGCGCCAAAGCACAGTGAAGATCGCGATCAGATAACAACCGTGAAGCCCCGCCTGAGTATCGATTAACTCCAGCTGAAGAAAACTTTTGTTGAGCCCCCGTGCGTCTAAACAGTTCCCACGCCGCAATCGGCGCACTGCATTCCGGCGGGGAATTTTTCTCCGCTTTGTCACGGTTGGGTTGCGGGTCGGCCATGAGGGGAACTATCCCTGCTACCCGCGCGTGGAAATTGATAGCTTGAATTATCAGGACCATCACTCAACCCCCTTATTTGGAGGACACCCGCAATGGCACTTGGCGGAAACCCGATCTTCAACGGAAAGAATTTCCGTGGAGCCACCCAGGCACCGCCTGCCCCGCAGGCTCACTATGGACAGTACGGCCAGCCGCAGTACGGCCAGCCCCAGTTCGGCCAGGGAGCGTACGGCCAGGCCCAGGCCGGCTGGAATCCCGCGCAACAGGGCATGACCCAGGACCAACTCCAGGACCTGTACAACCGCCCGGCCGCAGGACCCGCCGACACCGGGCGGATGACTTTTGACGATGTCATCGTGAAGACAGCGGCCTGCCTCGGCGTGCTGGTGGCCGGCGCAGCGGTGACCCTCGTCGTCGCCCAGGGCCTGGCCATGATGCTGATGCTGGTGGGCGCCCTCGGCGGCTTTGTGCTCGCGATGGTTAACACTTTCAAGAAGCAGCCCTCGCCGGCCTTGATCCTTGCCTACGCGGGCCTCGAGGGGCTCTTCCTCGGCGGACTGACGCGAGTGCTTGACGCCATGTACCCTGGGGTGGGCCTTCAGGCCGTCATCGGGACTCTCTCGGTCTTCGCCGTCACTCTGCTGCTCTTCAAGAGCGGCAAGGTTCGGGCAACGCCGAGGGCGATGCGCTTCTTTATGATCGCCATTATCGGTTACGCGGTCTTTGCCCTCGTCAACATGGTGATGATGTGGACCGGAGCGGTCAATTCCCCGTTCGGCCTGCGCACCAGCGTTGAAATCTTCGGCATTCCGCTGGGCGTCTTCATCGGGCTGCTGGCGATCGGGTTGGCCGCGTTTTCGCTGATCATGGACTTCACCAGCATTGAAGCCGGCGTCCGAAGCGGCGCCCCGCAGCGCTTCTCGTGGACTGCGGCGTTTGGCCTGACCGTCACCCTGGTCTGGCTGTACGTGGAAATCATCCGCCTCCTGGCAATCCTCCGTGGTGACGACTGACGAGGTCTGAGCCACAGGGCATAGCAAAAGGGGGCCCCACCGTTCTGGACTGCTCCCCGAAAATTTGAACTGAATTGTCAGTCCAACGTTCGGGGAGCAGTTCATACCAACGGCGGGACCCCTTTTTTGTTGTCCCTTCTCGACGCCGCTGCCCCGTCCCTGACCTCTTTTCCTGGGCCGTGCATGTTCCTGGCCCTGCATGTTCCTGGGCCGTGCAGCGGGTGCGTCAGCTGAGCCGTTCCAGCACCACCGCCATGCCCTGGCCGCCACCTACGCAGAGAGTGGCCAGACCCAGCGTGGCGTCGCGTTCGCGGAGGCCGTTCACCAGCGTGGCGGCCATGCGTGCGCCCGTCATGCCGAAGGGGTGGCCCAGAGCGATGGCACCGCCGTGCACGTTGAGTTTGCCCGGATCGATCCCGAGCTCACGGGCGCTGGCCACCACCTGGACGGCGAATGCCTCGTTAAGTTCCACCAGGTCGATGTCCCCGATGCGCAGCCCGGCCAGGGCCAGGGCCCGGCGGGTCGACTCGACTGGCCCCATCCCCATCAGCTCGGGGGACAATGCGCTGACGCCGGTTGCAACGATCCTGGCCAGCGGTTCCAGCTCCAGTTCGCGCGCCCGCACATCGCTCATCACCACCAGCGCGGTGGCGCCGTCATTGAGCGGGCAGGCGTTCCCGGCCGTGACCGTCCCGTTGCTGCGGAACACCGGGGGCAGGGCACTCACGGCTTCCATCGTCACCCCGGGGCGGGGGGAGTCGTCGCGGGTGAGGACCGTTCCGTCCCGCCGCGTGTAGGGCGTGATTTCGCGGGCGAAGAACCCCGAGGCGATGGCCGTCTCGGCCCGGTTCTGGCTCAGAACCGCCCAGGCGTCTTGCTCGGCCCGGCTGATGCCATAGCTTGTGGCCACGTTCTCGGCCGTCTGCCCCATCGCGATATAGATATCCGGCAGACGGCCGCCCAGCCGGGGGTCGGTCCACGGAGTGTTGGAGGCTGCCCGCGATTCCGTTCTGCGCCGTGCGGATTCGAAGAGGGGGTTGTGGGTGTCGGCATCGGTTTCGCCGGCGCCGGCCCACGTGCGGTAGCGGGAGACCGCCTCGACGCCTGCAGCAACGAAGGTGTCGCCCTCGCCTGCCTTGATGGCGTGGAACGCCATGCGGAGGGTCTGCAGGCTGGAGGCGCAGAACCGGTTGATCGTGGCACCTGGAACGTTGTCCAGGCCAGCCAAAATGGTGACCACCCGGGCCATATTGGACCCGGCCTCGCCACTGGGCTCGGCGCAGCCGAGGTAGAGGTCATCGAGTCCGGCGCCGTTCCGCGCGCGCGGATCGAACGCCGGTATTCCGGCAAGAGCGGCCGTGACCATTGCCGCGGCGAGGTCATCCGGACGTTCGTCCTTTAGCGAGCCCTTGAACGCCCGGCCGATGGGGCTTCTGGCGGTGGAAACTATGACGGCTTCTGGCATGCGCCCAGCCTACGCCCGGGCTACGAGAGTCGCATCGCCCCGGCCGCGGGGGTCACGGTGAAAATATCGGGCTTCCTGAACCCCGCCTCGGAAAAGGCCTGTTCGACGGCGATGCGAACCTGTTGCTCCGCGCCAACAGGCGTCAAAGCGATGGCGGCTCCGCCGAAGCCGCCGCCGGTCATTCGCGCCCCGATGGCCCCATTGGCCCGGGACACTTCCACGGCCAGGTCCAGTTCCGGGCACGATATCTCGAAGTCGTCGCGCATGGACCGGTGGCTGGCATCCAGCAGTGGGCCGATGGCCGCGGGTCCGGAAGTGCCGAGGAGATCCACGGTCTCCAGCACACGCTCGTTTTCGGTGACGACGTGGCGTACGCGCCGGAACGTCAGGTCGTCCAGCAGGCCGCTGGCTTCTTCCAGATCGGCCACTTCCACATCGCGCAACGCCCTGACACCCAGCACCTCCGCGCCAAGCTCGCAGGAGGCCCGGCGGGAGGCGTAGCCGCCGTCCGCGTGCGAGTGCGAAACCTTGGTGTCAATGACCAGCAACACCAGTCCCGCCGAAGCGGTTTCGAAGGGCACCAGCCGGGCGCTTTGGTCCCGGCAGTCCAAAAAGACAGCGTGGCCTGTGGCGCCCCTCAGGGACGCCGACTGGTCCATGATGCCCGTGGGTGCTCCCACAAAGTCGTTTTCGGCTTGCTGGGTGACGAGGACCATCTCCTCGGCCTCCAACTGCGCCCCCGTCAATTCATTGAGGGCGTAGATGACAGCGCATTCGATGGCGTGGGACGAGGAGAGCCCTGCACCGAGGGGAACGTCCGAATCCAGCAGCAGGTCAAGGCCGGGCACTGCGACCCCGCGCTGCTGCAGCGCCCAGATGACTCCCAGGGGGTACTTGGTCCAGCCCTTGGCCGTTGACGTGGTCAGGGAAGAGGTGTCCGCCGAGGTCATGCCCTGATCCCCGTAGGTCGACAGGAGACGCAGGGTGGAATCGGCCCGGACCCGGATGGCCACCCGTGCGGTCCTGTCGATGGCAAACGGAAGGACAAATCCCTCGTTGTAATCGGTGTGTTCACCGATCAGGTTGACCCGGCCGGGAGCCTGCCAGACGCCGTCGGGCGCGTCGCCGAAGGCCGCCTGGAACCGGGCGGCGAGATCGCTGGTGCTTCGGGTGACGGTCATGCGGGTGCGCCTTCCGTGGCTGGGGCGAGGGCAGGGCCGGTGGTTGCCACGGCCCGGAGCCGTTCCGCCACCAGTTCCGGGGTGGTGTCGTTGATGAATGCGCCCATGGCCGCTTCCGAGCCGGCCAGGTACTTCAGCTTATCCGCCGCCCGGCGGGGTGACGTCAACTGCAGGTGCAGGTACCCGGCGGGCCGCAACAACGCGTCCAGCGGGGCCTGATGCCACGCCGAGATGTAGGGGGTCGGGGTGGGGTAGAGGGCGTCCAGCCGCTTGAGCAGGTCAAGGTAGACGTGGGCCAGCTCGTCCTTTTCCTCGCCGCTGAGCGCGGCCAGGTCCGGCACCTGACGGTGCGGCACCAGATGGATCTCCAGTGGCCAGCGGGCCGCGAACGGAACATAGGCGCTGAAGTTTTCCCCCTCGAGCACCATCCTGCTGCCGTCCTCGCGTTCGGCCCGCAGGAGCGAGCCCGTCAGGGTCTTGCGGCCGCCGGCGTCGTCAAAGAATTTCCGTGCCGCCGCGCCGATCACGCCGGCGCGCGGAGTGACATACGGATACGCGTAAATCTGACCGTGCGGGTGATGGAGGGTCACGCCGATATCCGCGCCACGGTTCTCGAAGGGAAAGACCTGCTTGATGCCGGGCAGTTGATTCAGGGCTGCGGTGCGGTGGGCCCAGGCCTCCACCACTGTCCGTGCGCGCACCTCACCCAGGCCGCTGAAGGATCCGGTATGGTCCGGGGTGAACGACACGACTTCGCAACGGCCGAAGGCCGGGCCGCTGGTTCCCCAAGCGGGATGGTCCGGAATGGTGCCGAGCGCCGGACCCAGTGACGGGAAGCGGTTCTCGAAAACCACAACGTCGTAGTCCGGAGCCGGGATCTCGGACGCGTTGCCGGCCGTCGTGGGGCAGATGGGGCACTGGTCGGCCGGAGGAAGATGCGTCCGGCCCTGACGATGCGCGGCAACGGCCACCCACTCTTCTGTGAGGGCATCGAACCGGACTTCACCAGGCTCACTCCGCGGCGGCAGGTCCCGGCGGTCGGGGGCCTCCACACCTGTCCGGCCGGGGCTGTCCGACCCGGCGTCGTCGAAATAGAGCAACTCCCGGCCATCGGCAAGGTTGGTGCTGGTGATGTTCGTCATGAGTCAATGGTTCCATAAACCGATCAGAAACAACAGTTTTCGAACAAAAGATAACAGAATTGTTTCCTGCGCCGCCGTGCGGCCAGCTCCTCCTCGGCCGCGAGGGGGTACGGTTGTGCCCATGAATCTGAGCAGCCCTTCCGACGCCGGCATTACCCACGGAGCGCCCCGGCGCTACGCTTCCGGCAGGCAGTATGAACTCCGCCGCGGTGAGGCACTGGCGGTGGTGACCGAGCTCGCAGCGGGGTTGCGGCTGTACAGCCGCGGTGGCATACAGCTCACGGAGACATATGCGGACTCGGAGATTCCGCCCGGAGCGGCTGGCATAACGCTGGCGCCCTGGGCCAACCGGGTGGAGGACGGCGCCTGGCAGCTGAACGGGAAGAAGCAGCAGCTGGACATCACTGAAGTATCCAGGAACAACGCCAGCCACGGACTGCTTCGCAACGCCGGCTATGAACTGGTGGACGAATCCGAGTTCTCGGTGACGCTGGAGGCGCCCATCTTTCCCCAGCACGGATACCCCTTCCTGCTCCGCCACCGGGTGAAATACGAGCTGGCCGATGACTTGGGCCTGGTGGTCCACCAGAGCCTGCACAACGACTCGCAGGAGCCCGCACCGTTTGTGCTGGGATCCCACCCCTACCTCAGGCTTGGCGACGTTCCCGCTAGCGAGCTGACGCTCACGGTAGCTGCCGGCACCCGGCTGCAGGCCGACGAGCGGCTCATCCCGCGCGGCTCGGAGCCCGTGTCCGGGGAACTGGACCTTCGCGGTGGCCGGCGGCTCTCGGAGCTGGACATCGACGTGGCGTACACGGACTTGGCCTTCGATCATGGAGTGGCACGCCAGACGCTGGAAGCGGATGACGGGCGCAGCGTCAGCCTGTGGCAGGACGATTCATGTGCCTACGTGCACATCTTTGTGACCGACAAGTACCCGGGACGTGCCAAGGCTGTGGCCATGGAGCCGATGACGGGTCCGGCCAACGCCTTCAACAGCGGCGATGGCCTCCGCTGGCTGCCCGCAGACGAGGGTTTCACCATGTCCTGGGGGATCAGCGCCCGGTTGGACCCGGCGGTGTAACGCGCGTTCCGGAAAAGCCCCCCATCCCTTCGCCAGCCCTTTCCCAGCCATTTCCCATAGGGGCGCCGCTGGGGAAAGATTGGATCATGACGCCACCTAAGGACGCCAGCACTCCGAACCGTACCGACCCCGAGCTTTCGGATTACGGGTCCGGGGAGGTTGCGGACGCCGTCTTAACGGCGCGGCCGCGGACCGACCGGGAGCTCGATGAGGACATTCCCTACGGCGTGCGCATTGCCGCGTCCTGGGCCTGGCGGGTTGGACTCATCCTGGTGGTGGGCGGCGCCCTGATCTGGCTGCTGAGCAAGGTCAGCTTCCTCATCATCCCGGTCATGGTGGCGGCGCTGCTTGCCGGACTCCTCAGTCCGGTGGTGCGCTGGCTCAGGAAGCGGCATGTTCCCAACGGCGCCGCCGTCGCCATCACCGTGCTGGGATTCATCGGACTGATCGTTGCCGCCCTGGCCATGGTTGGCCGGCAGCTCGTATCAGGGTTCAGTGAACTGTGGACCGAGGCGCTGACCGGTGTCCAGCAGGTCCAGGCGTGGCTCGCAGACGGTCCGCTGCACCTGACGGCGGACCAGATCGACAAGTACATCCAGGAAGGCACCGCGGCGCTGCAGAACAACAGCAGCAGCATACTAAGCGGCGCGCTGTCCTTTGGCAGCACAGCGGGTCATTTTGCCGCCGGCCTGGTGCTCTCGCTCTTCATCCTCATCTTCTTCCTCCTCGAAGGCGAGCGGATCTGGGGCTTTATGGTCCGGCTTCTGCCCAGGAAGGCCCGCGCCGCCGCCGACGGCGCCGGCCGCCGTGGATGGACCTCCATGGTCAGCTATGCGCGAATTCAGATGTTCGTGGCGTTTGTGGACGCCGTCGGAATCGGGGCGGGCGCAGCCATCATCGGGGTGCCCCTGGCGCTGCCACTGGGTGTCCTGGTGTTTATCGGTTCCTTCATCCCGGTGGTTGGCGCCCTCGTGACCGGAGCGATCGCCGTACTGCTGGCCCTGGTGGCCAACGGGCCCGTCAACGCGCTCATCATGCTCGCGATCGTCCTGGCCGTCCAGCAGCTGGAAAGCCACATCCTCCAGCCGCTCGTCATGGGCAGGGCAGTGGCGCTGCACCCGGTGGCGGTTATCCTCTCCGTTGCGGCCGGTTCCTACCTCGCCGGTATCCCCGGGGCACTGTTCTCCGTTCCCATCCTGGCCGTAGCAAACTCGGCAATTCGATATATTGCTGCCAGAACGTGGGAACATGATGAAGTGCTGGCAGCGGCGGCCTTGCGTGAATTCGCGGGTTCGCCGGAAGCCAGCCAGGACACCACCTTCAAGGATGTCTACCTCCCGGGTTCCAATCCGGGACGCGGCAAGGAAGCCGCACAGCCAACAGGTGCGCCCGCCGGCCACGCCGGAATGGACACCCCAGCCGAATCCCACAAAGGAGACTAGCTCGTGAAAACCCTCGAGACCCTGCCCGTGACACTGGACGATGTCCTGGAGGCGCAGAAGTTGCTTGAGGGAATTATTACGCGCACTCCGGTTGAATCGTCGCGGGCGCTGGGCGCCATGGTGGGCGGCGAGGTCTTCTTCAAGTGCGAAAACCTCCAACGGGCCGGATCGTTCAAGGTCCGCGGCGCCTATGTCCGCATGGCCAAGCTCACCGACGAGGAGAAGAAGCGCGGCGTGGTGGCTGCCTCGGCCGGAAACCATGCGCAGGGTGTTGCTGTCGCCGCCAAGAGCCTGGGCATCAAAGCCCGCATATACATGCCCCTCGGTGTTGCCCTGCCCAAGCTGGCGGCAACGCGCAGCCACGGCGCCGAAGTGGTCCTGCACGGGCACAACGTCGATGAGGCGCTCGCCGAAGCCCAGCGCTACGCCGACGAGACCGGCGCCGTTTTTGTCCACCCCTTCGACAACGTCGACGTTGTGGCCGGCCAGGGCACCGTCGGGCTGGAAATCCTCGAGCAGATCCCGAACGTTGACACCATCCTCATGGGGGTGGGCGGCGGGGGCCTCCTCGCCGGCGTCGCAGTGGCAGTGAAAGCAAGGGCGCGGGAACTGGGCAGGGAGATCCGCATCATCGGTGTGCAGGCGGAAAACGCCGCAGCCTACCCGCCGTCACTGGCCGCCGACGCGCTGGTGCCGCTGAAAAAGGTTTCCACCATGGCGGACGGCATTGCCGTGGGCCGCCCCGGCCAATTGCCGTTCAGCATCATCCGCGAACTCGTCGACGACGTCGTCACCGTCAGCGAGGACGCCCTGGCCCGGGCGCTCATCTTCTTGCTCGAACGCGCCAAGATGGTCGTGGAGCCAGCGGGGGCCGTGGGCGTCGCGGCGCTGATGGAAGGCAAGATCGAGAACCCTGGGACTGTGGCCGTGGTGCTCTCCGGTGGCAACATCGATCCGATGCTGATGCTCAAGGTGATCCAACGTGGCCTGTCCGCTGCCGGCCGCTACATGACCGTCCGGATGATGCTGGATGACCGTCCCGGTTCCCTCGCCACGATTGCCCGGATCATCGCCGAGAATGACGCCAACGTGACGGGCCTGGACCACACCCGGGTGGGCGGCTCGATCAGCATGGGCGATGTGTCCATCACCGTGAACCTGGAGACAAAAGGCCACGAGCACTGCGAGCAGGTCCTCGCGGCGCTTCGGGCCGAAGGCTTCCAGCCGATCGTGGTGCACTAGGGCGGCCATGGTGCTGAACGCCACGGGGGAGAAGCGCTCGCACAACCGGCATACACCAGCAGCGCGGGCCCAGGGAGGCCTGCTGGTCCTGGGGCTGTTCGTCGCTCTGCTGTTCGGCATCGAGCTCGTCAATGAGGCCACGTTCCATGCCCTGAACCGGATCTTTGGCTTGAGATCGCGAAGCGCGGACGGGCTTGTGGACATCCTCACGTTTCCACTGTTTCACGCGAACATGGGGCATGTGCTCTCCAACGCGCTGCCCTTGGTGATCTTCGGCTTTATCGTGTTTATGGCGGGGCTGAGGGTGTTCCTGACCGCGGTTGCACTGAGCTGGCTCGGATCCGGCCTGGTGGTGTGGCTAATCGGCGGATGGGGCATCACCATTGGTGCCTCCGGGTTGGTGTTCGGCCTGTTTGCCTTCCTGCTGGTCCGCGGATTCTTCAACCAAAACTGGTGGCAGATCGCCCTGTCCGTGGTCCTGTTCCTTGCCTACGGCGGAATTCTGTTTGGAGTTCTTCCCAGCGTGGCCGGTTATGTCTCGTGGCAAGCCCACCTTGGTGGCGCACTGGGGGGCGTTGGCGCGGCCGTGCTCCTGCGCCCGAAGGCGAGCAACTAAGACACTGCCGAAAAGACGACACAAAGCACGACGCCGGCGGCTCCCTTTTCGGGAGTGCCGGCGTCGTGCTTTCGTCGCACTCAGTGCCCGCTTCGACGGGCGCGGAGGGTATCAGCCCGTGTAGGGCTTCGCGGAGATGATCTCCACGCTGATTTCCTTGCCGTTCGGGGCGGTATAGCTGAGCTTCTCGCCCTCCTTGTGGCCGGCGATCGCCGCGCCGAGAGGCGACTTCTCGCTGAAGACGTCAAGATCGGAGTCGCCGGCAATCTCGCGGGAGCCGAGCAGGAAGGTTTCCTCGTCGCCGGCAATCCTGGCTACGACGAGCATCCCGGGTTCAACGATGCCGTCATCCGCGGGTGCTTCCCCTACATGGGCATCCCGAAGGAGGGCGGTGAGCTGGCGGATACGGGCTTCAATCTTGCCCTGTTCTTCCTTGGCAGCGTGGTAACCCCCGTTTTCCTTGAGGTCGCCCTCCTGACGGGCCGCTTCGATCTTCTGAACGATTTCCGCCCGGCCGGGGCCGGAAAGGTGGTCCAGCTCTGCCTTCAAGCGGTCAAAAGCTTCCTGGGTAAGCCAAGCTGCAGGCGCGCTGTTGGTGGTAGACACGGACTTCTCCTCTTGTGGGTCTAACAAACAAAGACCCCGCTGCATTGGCCACTTGTGGGACTCAGTAACCAGATAAGCGGGGTAAAGGTATTGATCCATTGTAGTCAATCCTGTGGACAAACCCAAGATGGGCTGCGGTGCAGGTCACATGGGCGCATCACCCGCGGCCGGCAAACCGCTGTTCAGGGCCATCTCGTCACTTGCCGGGGATCCAACAGTTGTCCACGACGCCTGACACCGACTGGGACTCTGTGCGCAGCTCCACACGATGGGCCGTGGTGCGCCCCCCGTCGGCGCTGGCGTCCGCGGGGTTCGGGCCGATATCCACTACTTTCCACCCCACCACGGCAAACTTGGCGTCAAGGGCTTTCACCGCGCATTTGGCTGCCGTGCCCGGTTCCTTGGTGACTTGGAAATCGATTTCAGCCTGCGTCGAATCCGTGGTGCTGTAGCCGATGTCCTTGAAACTCACCGTCTCCGTTGTCAGGGAGGTGGACATCCACGCCATAATTCCGATCCCGGCCGCGAGTCCGGCGATGACGACGTTGCGCCTGGTCCTGCCCGCAAGTACGCGCTTTTGGCCGCCGTATCGATTGGCTAGGGTGGTGTTTGCCGGCGTGGAGGCGGCCGGCTGATCCTCGGAAGTCACGATTCCAGTTTAGTGTGGATCCGGACGGACAATTTCCGCACCAGGGCGGCACCGTGCCCGCAGCAACGCCAGCAATACGAGAAACCCGCAACAGCAGGAAGAGGAGCCGTTCCAGATGACAGCGTCCACCAGCCAGTCAACGCCGCTTCGCCTGCTGGCCGTCCACGCCCACCCTGACGACGAATCGAGCAAGGGCGCTGCCACCATGGCGATGTACGCCGCGGCCGGAGTGGACGTGATGGTGGCCACGTGCACCGACGGCTCCCGCGGTGACATCCAGAATCCCGCCATGGAACATGAACCGCACCCCAAACGCGACATGGCAGGTGCACGGCGGCTGGAAATGAACCACGCCGCCAAGGTCCTGGGCGTCCGCCAGCGTTGGATCGGCTTCGTCGATTCCGGTCTGCCGGAAGGAGACCCGTTGCCGCCGCTTCCGGCCGGTTCGTTCGCCGTTCAGCCACTGGAGCGGGCAGCCGCGCCCCTTGTCCGGCTGGTCCGTAACTTCAAGCCGCACGTGATCGTCAGCTATGACGAAAACGGCGGCTATCCGCATCCGGACCACATCATGGCGCACCGGGTTGCGGTGGAGGCCTTCGAGGCAGCAGGGGATCCGGACCGCTACCTGGGAGCCGGTGAACCCTGGGAACCGAGCAAGCTCTATTACGACCGTGCCTTCAGCCCGGACCGGTTCCGGGCCCTCCATTTCGCGCTTGAGGAAGCCGGACTGCAGTCGCCGTACGCGGAACGGCTGGCCGCATGGCTGGAGGCCGACGCGGAGGGCCACACCCCTCCGCCCCCCACCCACCCCACCACCACCCAGATCGACTGTGGCGACTTCTTTGAAGCCCGGGACGATGCCCTTCGTTCCCATAAGACCCAAGTGGACCCGCTGGGGTTCTTCTTCGCGGTATCACCGGCGATGCAACGACGGGCATGGCCGTGGGAGGACTACTCCCTGATTCAATCGAGAGTGCCGGTTCAGTTGCCCGAGAAGGACCTGTTCGCCGGGCTAAGATAGATCAAACGGCCTTTTCTATGCCCCGTAGAAGTCGGGGCCGCAACCAGCTCCATAGAAGGTTAACACCGTGCATCATTTGCTCATCGCCCTGGCAACAGCCCCGGCGCCCAGCCCCACGCCGTCGCTGCGCCCCGGCCTCTCCGAGGACCAGGTGACCCCCGGCCTGCTGGGTTTCCTGCTGACAGCATTCATTGTGGTGCTGACCGCCCTGCTGATCGTGGACATGGTCCGCCGGGTCCGCCGGGTGCGCTACCGTGCGCAGGTCGAGGAAGAACGCCAGGGCCGGGCCGGAGAGCCGGGACCCGATGCCACTACGGAAGCCAACGGGGATGCAGGACGCTCAGAGCGCTGACAGCGGAGCCTCCCAACCCCGGCCGGGAGCAGCAAATGCCCTGGCCGGGGAGCCGTCCGCGTACCTGCGCCAGCACGCCGATAACCCGGTTCATTGGCGCCCTTTCGGTGACGAGGCGTTCGGCTTCGCTGCCGCCCGGGACGTACCGGTTTTCCTGTCCATCGGCTATGCGGCATGCCACTGGTGCCACGTCATGGCCCACGAATCCTTTGAGGACCAGGAAACCGCGGACTACCTGAACGCCAACTTCGTGGCCATCAAGGTGGACCGGGAGGAGCGGCCCGACGTGGACGCGGTGTACATGGCCGCCACACAAGCGATCAGCGGTGAGGGCGGCTGGCCCATGTCTGTGTTCCTGACTCCTGACGGCAGGGCGTTTCACGCAGGGACCTACTTTCCGCCCCGTCCCATGCCGGGCAGGCCCTCGTTCCGGCAGGTCCTTGAGGCTGTTCACGAAGCCTGGGTGGAGCGCCGCGCCGCGGTGGAGCACAACGCGGAGTCGCTTGCCCGAGGCATCGCCGACTCACAGTCTGCAACGGCCATCACACTTGGCGTAACACCCGATCCCTTGGACGCGGAGATGCTCTCTGCGGCCGTTGAGGCGCTGGCCAGGTCCGAGGACCCCGTTGCGGGCGGCTTCGGCGCGGCGCCTAAATTCCCGCCGTCGGCAGTCCTGGAGTTCCTGATCCGGCACGCTGCCGTGGACTCCGGCACCGCCCCGGCTGCCCGCGACATGGCGGCCCGGACTCTCGCGGCGATGTCGCGCTCGGCCCTCTTCGACCAGCTCGACGGCGGGTTCGCCCGGTACTCCGTGACCCGGGACTGGTCCGTTCCGCACTTCGAAAAAATGCTCTATGACAACGCCCAACTGCTTCGCGTCCATGTGCACTGGGTCCGGCTTGGCGGCAGCGCGGTGTACCCGGCGGCCGAGGCGGCGGCCGTGGCTGAGCGCACCGCTGACTGGCTGCTCTCCTCACTGGGCCTGGCTGCCGCGCCCGGCGACGCTCCGGAGGCTTTCGCCTCCTCCCTGGACGCGGACACTGTGGTGGAGGGCGAGCACCACGAAGGTGCCAGCTACCTGTGGACCCCGGCGGACCAGGAGCAGGTCCTGGGCCCTGCCGACGGCGCCGCGGTGGCGCTCCTGATGAACGTCGGGATCCGGGGCACCGTGACGGGGTCAGCCTCGCCGCTGCACCCGGGCCGGGCCCTGACCGCCGCTGAGCGGGAGCTATGGGACCGGGTCCGGCCAACCCTCCTCGGCGCGCGTGCTCTCCGTCCGCAGCCGGCCAGGGACGAGAAAGTGGTGGCTGGCTGGAATGGGTTGGCCGTGGCCGCGCTGGCCGACGCCGGAGCGATCCTTGGCCGTCCCGGGCTCGTGGCAGCAGCCGAGCGGGCAGCCGGATATCTGGAGCGGGTGCACTGGCGGGCCGGCCAGGGCTCCTCGCCCGGGATACTCGTGCGGGTTTCGCACAGCGGCGCGGCCCGCGGGATCGGCGGCCTCCTTGAGGATTACGCATTTTGCTGCGAGGGCCTCTTTGCCCTGTACGCCGTCACCGGCAACCAGCGGTGGTACCTCCTGGCTGAAAACATCCTGCTTGCCGCCTGCCGGAGGTTCGCGGCGGACGGTACCCTGGTGGACAGCTCCGGTGAATCCGCCCAGGTGGTCAATGCCCAAGGGAAGCGTCCCGGCCTTGATCCGTTCGATAACGCTGCTCCCAGTGGCGCCGCGGCCTTCGCCGGGGCGCTCTTAAGCTACTCGGCGCTCTCAGGTTCCACCGGGCACAGGATCATGGCAGGGAACGTCCTCTCGCTGCTGCCGGCTGTGGCTACCCGGGCTCCGCGGGTTGCCGGCTGGCTATTGGCAACCGCCCAGGCGGCCCTGGCAGGCCCGGTCGAAGCCGCTGTGGCGGGGCCGGACGGCCCGGAGAAGTCCGTGCTGCACCGGGCACTGCTGCTCTCTCCAAGCCCTGGGCTGGTGGTGGCGATGACCGCCGACGCCGGAAGGGCGTCCGACGGCGGGGTCCCTCCCGCGGTGCCGCTGCTGGCAGGCCGGATGGCCGGGTCCGACGGCTCGCCACAGGTGTACCTGTGCCGAGGGATGGTCTGCCAGCGTCCGGTGACGTCGGTGGCCGAGCTGCTGGAAACCCTCGCGGCCATGACCGGATGAGCTCCGGGACGCCGCCAAGCAGCTGGCCGGAACGTTCCCGGGACGTCAAGGGGTCAGTTCAGGACGGCGATCGCGATGGCGAGGAAGTGCGCGGCGAAGGCCAGAACGGTAAACGCATGAAAGAGCTCGTGGAAGCCAAAGTGCTCGTAGCTGAAGTTTGGTTTCTTCAGGGCGTAAAAGACGGCCCCCGCGATGTAGAGCGCTCCGCCCACACATATCAGGACGGCGGCGGGAACGCTGGCGCTAAAGAAGTCCGGCAGGTAAAAGAGCGCTCCGCAGCCCAGCGCGATGTAGACGGGGACGTAAAGCCAGCGCGGAGCGTGGGTCCAGATGAGCCGGAAGAGGACACCGAGAATGGCGCCGGACCAGATCAGCCACAGCAGGATCTCCGCTTTGGGCCGTTCCAGCAGCGCCCAGGCCAGCGGCGTGTAGCTGCCGGCAATCACCAGCATGATGTTGGTGTGGTCAAGCCGTTTGAGGACGATTTTCACGCGGGGAGACCAGTTCCCGCGGTGGTATACGGCGCTGACGCCGAACAGCAGAACGCCCGTCAGGGCATAGATGGCTGAAGCGATCTTGAGGTCTGCCGTGGGTGCCAGAAACACCAGGACAAGACCCGCGGCGAACGCGAGGGGGGCTGTTACGGTGTGGATCCAGCCACGCCATTTGGGTTTGATCGTCAGGAGCTCAGCGATCCTGATGGCTGCCTCGTCCAGAGGGCCTGGTTGGCCGCCGTCGCCGGGCCTGAGGCCCCGTTGTGGAGTGTTGCGTCCCATGCCTCAAGAATAAACTACGAGCCAGTAAGTTACCGACCGGTAGCGCGGCGCCAGGCGTGCAGGGGCAGGCCCCTGCACTCGGGCCGCCGCTCCGACGGGTAGCCTAGGATTGCACTGCAGTCGCACATTAGGGAAGTCAGGTGAGTCTCCGGATGGAATGGCCCGGGTTCCTCTATGGCTTCTATGAGCGCAAGTTGCTGCGGTCGCTGGACAAGGACCGCATCCCCAAGCACATTGGCGTCATGGTGGACGGCAACCGCCGCTGGGCGAAGCAATTCAACGCTCCAACGAGCCAGGGCCACCAGGCGGGAGCGGACAAAATTCATGAGTTCCTGGGGTGGTGCCAGGAACTTGGCGTCAAGGTTGTCACGCTGTACATGCTCTCCACGGACAACATGAGCCGGTCGGGCGAGGAGCTCGATCTGCTGATGGGCATTATCGCCAATACGCTGGACCGGCTGGACGAGGATGCGGACATATCCGTCCACGCCATGGGCGCCCCGGAGTTGCTCCCGGACTACCTTGCGGACAGGCTCAATAAGCTCACCGCCCGCACCCCCGCTCAGGAGAAACTCCACGTCAACGTCGCCGTCGGGTATGGCGGCCGCCGCGAAATCGTCGATGCCGTGCGCGAACTGCTCCACGACGCCGTCGCCCGGGGCAGGGACATCAGCAAGCTGGCAGACGAGCTCACCGTCGACGACATCTCCAAGTTCCTCTACACGCGGGGACAACCGGACCCCGATCTGGTGATCCGGACCTCCGGGGAGCAGCGTCTCTCGGGCTTCCTCATGTGGCAAAGCGCCTATAGCGAGTTCTACTTCTGCGAGGCGCTCTGGCCGGCGTTCCGCAAGGTGGACTTCCTGCGCGCCCTCCGGGACTATGCCGGCCGGCAACGCCGCTTCGGGTCCTGAAGACCAAACCCCTCCGCCTCTGCCATGCGTGGGTCCCGTGCCCGTGCCCGCATCCCGTGCCGCATAACCGCAGGGCCCGCGGTTCACGCCGAATTCACACGGCGGCAACAAGAATCGCCGGAAAATGGTTGCGGAAACCATGCGGGAGGGATTTACGTTAACCCTATTAGCAGGCAAACCGCCGGCCAATCGGGGAGGCCAATACATGGAGCGAATTTTCGCACCGGATGTATGGGAGGCCGCGTCCGGCCTCCCGGCCGAGCCGCCTCACTAATAATCAATTCCGGGCACGCGCCCCGGGGCTGGAGTCGATGTGGCTATTTCTGAGCAACTGCCCAACGTCATTTCCGACCAGGGACAGAAAGCTACCTCTCGCGCCAAGCGAGCCACCTCAAAGACCGGTGCAGCACACGACGCTGCGGCCGGTCTTGCTGCATCCGGTGACCAAGCCGGACCTGAGGAGACCAAGTGGAGCTTCGTCATCGACACCTCTGTATTGATATCCGATCCCCGAGCGCTCTTACGCTTCGCCGAGCACGAGGTCATTGTGCCTATCGTGGTGATCACCGAGCTTGAGGCCAAGCGGCACGACCCCGAGCTGGGGTATTTTGCCCGTAAGGCCCTCAGGCTCCTTGACGACCTCCGGATCGAGCACGGCGGCCTGGACCATCCCATCCCGCTCGGCAGCGACGGGGGCACTCTCGTGGTGGAGATGAACCACATCTCCGCCGAAGTGCTCCCGGCCGGATTCCGCGGCGGAGACAACGACAGCCGCATTCTTGCCGTTGCCAAGAACCTCGCCAACGAAGGACGCAACGTCACGGTGGTGTCCAAGGACCTTCCCATGCGCGTGAAGGCCTCGGCCATGGGACTGCTGGCGGACGAATACCGGAATGAGCTGGTGAAGGACTCCGGCTGGACCGGGATCGCCGAGGTGGACGCGAGCGAAGAGGAGATTACCACTCTGTACGGCCACGAGCCGGTATTCCTCCCGGCGGCGGCCGAGCTGCCAGTCAACACCGGGCTGGTGCTGCTGTCCAACCGCGGCTCTGCCCTGGGCCGGGTGGGCGCGGACAAACACGTCCGCCTGGTGAAGGGCGACCGCGATGTCTTCGGACTGCACGGGCGTTCGGCGGAACAACGGCTCGCAATCGACATGCTGATGGACCCGGCCGTGGGCATCGTCTCCCTTGGCGGCCGCGCGGGCACCGGAAAGTCCGCCCTGGCCCTGTGTGCAGGGCTGGAAGCCGTGCTGGAACGCCGCGAACACCGCAAGGTCATCGTGTTCCGTCCCCTGTACGCCGTGGGCGGCCAGGAGCTCGGCTACCTGCCCGGTTCGGAGTCGGAGAAGATGAACCCTTGGGCCCAGGCTGTTTTTGACACCCTTGGCGCCTTGGTCAGCCAGGAGGTGGTTGAGGAGGTCATGGACCGGGGCATGCTCGAGGTCATGCCGCTCACCCACATCCGCGGGCGTTCCCTCCACGACGCTTTCGTGATCGTGGACGAAGCCCAGTCGTTGGAGAAGAACGTGCTGCTGACGGTGATGAGCCGGATCGGCCAGAACTCCAAGATCGTCCTGACCCACGACGTCGCCCAGCGCGATAATCTGCGCGTGGGCCGGCACGACGGCGTGGCGGCCGTCGTGGAGACGCTCAAGGGCCATCCTCTCTTCGGGCACATCACCCTGACCCGTTCCGAGCGCTCGCCCATCGCGGCGCTCGTGACTGATCTGCTGGAGGGGGCGGAAATCTAGGCCCGTCCCGGCAGGTGGCTGCCTCACCCCCCGAAGGAACATGTTCCGGCCCGGTTGCGCTCGGCTGCCGCTAGATGCCCAGGTACTGTGCGGTGGCCTCGTGGCCCTGCACCTGCAGGGCCCAGCCGGGGCGCTTGAAGGTGGCGGGGGTCAGGCGGACGTTTTGGACCTCCTGCGCCTTGCCGCCCCAGGACGCCCTGACGATTCCGTTGAGCTCGTAGCCGAGGGAACGCGAGACGCCGAGGGACTGCTGGTTCCAGACCGCGGCTTCGGAGGTCGCGAGCTCGGCGCCGAGGTAGTCGAATGCGTACAGCGCGACTGCGGCGCGCATCTCCTTGCCGAGACCGTTGCCCTGGGCGGACCGCCTGAGCCAGGACCCGGTGCTCACAGTGCGGAGGAGGGCGAAGTCGGCGGCGCCCACGTCCTGGCAACCGACGAAACCGCCGTCGTGCCAGATCCCCAGCAGCAGGGTCCAGTTCTCGGGTGACATTCCGGCCCTGCACCGCCAGTACCACCGGGCCATATTGGCTCCCAATTCCCCGGGGTGGGATTCGTTCCACGGGGTGCTGAAGGGGTTTCGGCCCGGCTCGGTGATGCCGGACAGGGCCGCGTCCACGGCGAAGGGGATATCTTCATCGCGTATGGGTCTCAACACCAGCCGGGGTGTGGTCAGGGTGAGCCCGAAGGGCGGCCAAATGGCGGATAGCTCAGTCATCCGGGAAGCATAGCGGGTGCCGTTTCGCCCATCCAGTCACACGGCCCCGGCACGCGGCCGCCCGACCCGGGGACATATCCACCACAGCTTCCCCCCGGTCGCGGACGGCGCACCGGGAAATCCAGTAGCATCCGAGTGTGATCCAACGACTTGGCGAACTCTGGGGAGCCGCCCCCCTCGCGTTCTGGCTGGTGCTGGCGGCCTGCGCCTATTTCACGCTTATCGCCGCGCAGCTGACCGTGATTGACGTCCGGCACCACCTGCTGCCGAACCGCATCGTCTTTCCGGCCTACGGCGTGGGTGGGGCGTTGTTGCTCGCGGCTGCGGCCGTCGTCGTCGTTTTCGGTGCGGATACTGCATCGGCCGACGGCGGCGCCCGGCTTTTCGGGATCCCGGGAGCCCGTATTGCGGCCGGGGGAGCGGTGTTGTGGCTGTTTTACTTCGTCTTGCGGATGGTTTATCCGCCCGGCATGGGATTCGGCGACGTCAAGCTGGCCGGAGTGCTGGGAATGTACCTCGGCTACCTGGGCTGGGGACACGTTTTTGCCGGAACCTTCGCAGCCTTCCTTTTCGGCGGACTCTGGAGCCTGCTGCTGCTGGCGGCACGGCGCGGAACCCTGAAATCGGACATTCCCTTCGGTCCCTTTATGCTGGCGGGCGCCGCGGCAGCGATGCTTCTGCTCCCGGCCGGATGAGGCAGGCCTGCCGGGCGCCCGGCTGAGCGTCGACCAGCCCGGTGCAGCCGGGGCACCGGCTGGCCTAGGCTGAAGGCATGGCTGCACCCGACTTCGTCCTCAAGCTCCGCGAAAAAATTGGACACGATCCGCTCTGGGTTCCGGCTGTGCGGGGAGTGGTGTTCAACGACGACGGTCATGTTCTGCTGGGCCAGCGTGCAGACAATGGCCGGTGGGCACTCATCTCCGGAATGCTGGAACCCGGCGAACACCCCGCTCCCGGCCTGGTGCGTGAGATCTTCGAGGAAACTGCCGTGGTGGCTGAAACCGAGCGCATCGTCTCGGTGGGCGTGGTGGGTCCGGTCACCTTTCCCAACGGGGATGTGTGCGACTTCCTGGACATCGTGTTCCGGTGCCGGCACATTTCCGGTGAAGCCCGGGTCAACGACGACGAATCGCTGGCCGTGGGCTGGTTTCCGCTGGAAGGGCTGCCGGAGCTCAGGCCAGGAGACCACGACTGCATCCGGCGGGCAGTGCAAGCGGATGAGTCGGCGCACTACGAGTCCTGAGGCCCACACGGTGGCTGAGCGCGAACGGACACTTGAGCCCCGCCTCTGAGCGCGAACGGACACTTGGGCGCCGCCTTCCAGCGCCCGGGCACAGCCTGCATTAACTGACTTAACGCCAGCGGCCGCCCGCCTTCGCCGGGAAGGTGGGCGGCCGCCGTCGTGCGTGCCGGAAAACTATGCCTTGTGGGGCGGGCGTGTCATGGACATCACGTCGAGGGCGGTGTCCAGCTGCTCTTCGGTCAGCTCGTCCCGCTCCAGGAAGCCCATGGCCACAACGGTCTCCCGGATGGTGAGGCCTTCCGCGACGGCTTTCTTGGCGATCTTGGCGGCATTCTCGTACCCGATGAACTTGTTCAGCGGGGTCACGATGGACGGCGAGGCCTCGGCGAGGAAGCGGGCGCGCTCGACGTTGGCGGTGATGCCGTCGATCATTTTATCGGCCATCACGCGGCTGGTGTTGGCCAGCAGGCGCACGGACTCGAGCAGGTTGGCGGCCATCACGGGGATGCCGACATTCAGTTCGAAGGCGCCGTTGGTTCCGGACCAGGCGATGGCGGTGTCGTTTCCGATAACCTGCGCGGACACCATGATGGAGGCTTCGCAGATGACCGGGTTGACCTTGCCGGGCATGATCGAGGACCCGGGCTGCAGGTCGGGGATCGCGATTTCGCCGAGGCCGGTGTTGGGGCCGGAACCCATCCAGCGAAGATCGTTGTTGATCTTCATGAAGGAGATCGCGATGTTACGCAGCTGGCTGGAGGCCTCGATGAGACCGTCGCGGTTGGCCTGGGCCTCGAAGTGGTCGCGGGCCTCCGTCAGCGGCAGGCCGGTGTCGGCCGCAAGCAACTCGATGACGCGCTCCGGGAAGCCTGCCGGCGTGTTGATGCCGGTGCCCACCGCGGTTCCGCCAAGGGGAACCTCGGCGACGCGGGGGAGCGAGGCATTGATGCGCTCGACGCCGTAGCGGACCTGCGCGGCGTAGCCGCCGAACTCCTGGCCCAGGGTTACGGGCGTGGCGTCCATCAGGTGCGTGCGGCCCGACTTGACGACGTCCTTGAACTCAACGGCCTTGCGCTCCAGGGAATCTGCCAGGTAGCCGAGGGCCGGGATGAGGTCGTTGATCAGCGCGGAAGTCGCGGCAACGTGGACCGATGTCGGGAAGACATCGTTGGAGGACTGCGAGGCGTTCACGTGGTCGTTCGGGTGGACCACTTTCTCGCTGCCGGCGGCTTTGAGTGCGCGGGTGGCGAGCTCTGCGATGACCTCGTTGGTGTTCATGTTCGAGGACGTGCCCGAGCCGGTCTGGAAAACGTCGATCGGGAAGTCGCCGTCGTACTTTCCGGTGGCAACCTCGTCGGCGGCATCAGCAATTGCCTGAGCGAGCTCGCCGTCGAGCACTCCCAGTTCTGCGTTCGCCTGGGCGGCGGCCTTCTTGACCCGGGCGAGGGCCTCGATGTGCGCGCGCTCCAGGGTTTTGCCTGAGATCGGGAAGTTTTCGACCGCACGCTGCGTCTGCGCACGGTACAGGGCGTTCACGGGGACGCGGACTTCGCCCATCGTGTCGTGTTCAATGCGGAACTCTTCGGTGTTCAACTCTTCTGTGGAAGTCATGGGGCTAGCTTATTGGGCGGAGGCGTTCCATCGAAAACCATGAAGGGCCTGCTGCCCGGCTGCTGCTGGAGCCTAGAGCTCGCCGATCCCGGAAACGAGGTCCGCCCGGCCATCGGCCAGGCTGTAGGCGAGCCCGATCACTGCCGCCTGCCCGCTGCCGACAGCCTCGGAAATCACCCGCGAGCTGTCCACGAGCCGCTGCGAGGTCTGTTTGACGTTTTCGACCACCATCTCGTTGACGTCGTGCTGGTTGTTGCGCAGCGAGGTCAGTACCGAGGGTGTGATGCGTTCCACGAGGCTGCGCATGAAGCCCACGGGCATCTGTCCGGTCTCCATCGCGTTCTTGGTGGCCGTGACCGCCCCGCAGCTGTCGTGTCCCAGGACGACGATCAGCGGCACCGAGAGAACGCTGACGCTGTATTCGAGCGAGCCGAGCACGGCGTCGTCGATCACATGGCCGGCGGTGCGGACGACGAAGGCGTCGCCCAGGCCCAGGTCGAAGATGATCTCGGCGGCCAGCCGTGAGTCGGAGCAGCCGAAGATGACGGCAAAGGGGTGCTGGTTCTCCACGAGCGAGGAACGGCGCGAGGCGTCCTGGTTGGGGTGGGAGGATTCGCCGGCAACGAAGCGTTCATTGCCTTCGCGAAGCCGGCGCCAGGCAAGAGCGGGAGTCAGATAGGTAGCCACGGCTTTTACCTTACGGTGAAGGTGTGGAAGAAGGTGAAATCGAGGCGGCCGGGTTACTTTGCAGGGATTTCACGACGGCGTCCGCGAGCGTGGTGAATTCGTCCAGTTGTGCGGACCCAGTCAGCACAACGGTGCTGCCCCGGTACACGAGCACCATGCTCTTTTCGCCCTTTCCGGTGTCCCGCAGCTCCCAGTCCATACCGCCGGCACTCCGGCGGCCAGTGACAGGGGCGTTGTGGGTCTGCTGGAGCAGCCACGTGGGATTTGACCGGACCGTCTGGACCAGGCCGATGAAGGATTCCTTTGGCGTGAGGTAGCCGACCTCCCACGTGGGCACTCCGCTGCCGGTGCCGGACTCCCAGCGGGCGTAGTTCGGGCGGAATGTGTCGCCCGTTACGGGCGCCACCGGTGTGAATCCCGCCACATCCGTGGCGTTCTGCGCCACGGCGCTGACATTGACGTTTGGCCGGTACCCGTCGGTCTTGGGGGACGGGTTCATCAGCACGATGGGCAGGAACGCGGCGATGCTCACCACCAGCGCAATGATCATCCCCATCACCGAGGCGTTGGCACGTTTCGCCGCAGCGGCGGGGATAACGGGCTTGACCGGAGCCGCGGCCGTGTCCCCGGGGGAGCCGGTCCCGGCTCCGAGGGTCTCTGGGGTGGACTTGTCCTGCGTTTCACTCACGCTTCTATAGTCGCGCATGTGAGCGCCGTTCTCACATTCGCCGGCTTTCGGACGTGAGGTCACAGCGTGTTCACGGGGTGGTCATCCCATGACCTTCGGATGCTCCCGCGACTATGATCAGTACCAGAGGAATCACCGCCACGGACTTTCCGGCCGTGCGGGTTCAATGATCGCCACTCGAAGAAGAGGTTCACGTGTCACCAGCGTCCATGACCCAGAAGTACTCCACGCTTTCCCCGTCGCTCGCAGTAGGGATCGACGAGCCGGACCGCAACCTTGCCCTTGAACTGGTGCGCGTCACCGAGGCCGCGGCCATCGCCGGCGGCCACTGGGTGGGCTTCGGAGACAAGAACAAGGCGGACGGCGCCGCCGTCGACGCCATGCGCTCCTTCCTCCAGACCGTTCACTTCAACGGCGTGGTGGTCATCGGCGAGGGCGAGAAGGACGAGGCCCCGATGCTCTTCAACGGGGAGCGTGTCGGCGACGGCACAGGTCCGGAGTGCGACGTCGCCGTCGACCCCATCGACGGAACCCGCCTGACGGCCCTTGGCATCAATAACGCCCTGGCCGTGCTGGCCGTGGCCGAACGCGGTTCGATGTTCGACCCCTCCGCTGTGTTCTACATGGAAAAGCTCGTCACCGGGCCCGAAGCTGCGGACATGGTGGACCTGCGTTTGCCGGTCAAGCAGAACCTGCACCTGATCGCCAAGGCGAAAGGCGTGAAGGTCAACCAGCTGAACGTGATGATCCTTGACCGCGACCGCCACCGCCCCCTCGTCGAGGAAATCCGCGAGGCCGGCGCCCGCACGAAGTTCATCATGGACGGCGACGTCGCCGGCGCCATTGCCGCGGCCCGTTCGGGAACCGGTGTTGACGCGCTCATGGGCATCGGCGGAACGCCCGAGGGCATCGTGGCCGCATGTGCCATCAAGTCCCTGGGCGGCGTGATCCAGGGCAGGCTGTGGCCCACGAGCGATGACGAGAAGCAGAAGGCGATCGACGCCGGCCACGACCTTGACCGGGTCCTCTCAACCAACGACCTCGTCTCCAGCGACAACTGCTACTTCGCTGCCACCGGAATCACCGACGGCGACCTGCTCAAGGGCGTGCGCTACTCGAAGGACAAGGTTCTGACCCAGTCCATCGTGATGCGCTCCAAGTCGGGCACCATCCGCTTCGTGGACGGCGAGCACCAGGCAAGCAAGTGGGAAGGCTACGCCCGCAAGAGCTAGCACGCGCAAGCCGTTCAGCGCGAACGGACACTTGAGGCCCTGAATCATGCGATTCGGGGCCTCAGCCGTTTCGGGATTGCCTTGCCTGGCGATGTGTCCTGTGCGGTTCAGCCGACGGCGTCTTCCGCCGGGGGCAGGCTGGTTGCGGCGGGGCTCTTTGCGGCGCGGGCCGTGATGGCCGCCCGGACCTTTTCGAGCACAAACGGTTTCTCGCCGTCGAGGTCCTCCTTGAAAACCCTGACTTCCCGCCAGCCCAGGCGTTCGGTGACGGCGCAGCGCCGGGCGTCCCTGTGCGCCTGGTCCGGGTCGGCGTGGTGGCCGCCGTCGTACTGCAGCGCGATCCGGTGCCGTGGGTAGGCGGCATCCGGCCACACCGCGGCTTGTCCCCAGGCGTTGGCAAGAACGTGGTTCAGTACGGGTTCGCCGAGGGCCGAACGGGCCAGCGTCAGTCGCATCCTCGTTTCCTGTGGGGAATCGGACCCTACCCGGATCTCAGGCATCGCCAGCCGCGCGGTTTTCATTCCGCGCAGACCAGGGTGGGCACCAACCATTTTTCGCAGCTCTTCAAGCGTGCATAGAGCAGTTCGGGGGTGCGGGAAGGTCCAATCGTGGGCGCAGACGAGGGAATCGCCAACTGCGATCAGTTCGTCGACGGATAGCGCTGCTGCCAGGTCGAGCCACGTCCTGGCAGGCGAGGTGACCCGGACGCCGTCGTGCATCACCACTTCTCCGGCAAGGAAGGTCATGCGGTGACCGACCACGTGTCAGTGCTGGTCGAAAAGTGAGCCGTTTCGTGGGGTGAAAACTGAGCCACGTTGACGAAATTATTCTGCCGTATTTTCCGGTCTTGTCGAGGGCAGGGACTCGATCTGGTGGTTCCTGAGCCGGTAACTGGAGCCCTTGAGGGTGACGACCTCAGCGTGGTGGACGATGCGGTCGATCATCGCGGAGGCGACGACCTGGTCCCCGAAGACATCGCCCCAGCGGGCGAAGCTCAGGTTTGAGGTCAGGATCAGCGAGGCATGTTCATAGCGTGAGGACACGAGCTGGAAGAACAGGTTCGCGGCGTCCTGTTCGAACGGGATATAGCCGACCTCGTCGACGATGATCAAACCGTAGCGCCGGAGCCGGATGAGTTCTGAGGGCAGACGGCCGGCCTGGTGCGCGCCCTGCAGCCGGGTCACCCATCCTGTTGCGGTGGCGAACAGGACGCGGTGGCCAAGCTGGGTGGCCCGCAGGCCGAGCGCGGTGGCCAGATGGGTTTTCCCGGTCCCTGGCGGTCCCAGGAGCACCACGTTGGAGGCCTCGGCCAGGAACGCGCCGGTCGCCAGGTGGGCGATCAGTTCCCGTTTCAGCCCGGGTTGGTGGTCGAAGTTGAAGTCCTCCAGTGACTTCCTGGCCGGGAATCCTGCAGCCCGGGCCCGGGTTTCCGCGCCGGAGGCTTCCCTGGCCGCAACTTCCCGGGAGAGCACGGCGGCCAGGTATTCCTCGTGGGACCAGCCGGCCTCGCGCGCCTGGTCGGCCAGGCGGGCCGCTGACTCGCGGATCCGCGGTGCCTTCATGGCCCGGGCGTAGTACTCGATCTGCCCGGAAATCTCCCTGTCCCCGGTCATGGGAGGACCTGCCCGTCTTCGAAGACCACACCGAACGCCCGGTCGTAGTCGGCCAGATCGCGGAGCTCGGCGTCCAGGCCGGATTCTTCCGGCGCCGCGGCGGCGTTCTGGAAGGCTGTCCGTTGCACCCTTGCCGCCTCGACGTGGGCCGGGTCGGTGATGGTCTGGCCCCTGCCCCAGGACCGCCGGTGAATCCCGGCGTCCCGTCCCTCGAAACTGATCCGCACCGTCTCCAGATCCGCATGGACCTCCACGAAACGTCCGATGGCCTGCGGGTTCACCGAGTAGTCGTTGGACGCGACCCGGACGTAGTAGTCCCGGGGCAGACGGACCCGGGAGGAGAATCCCGTCAGCGGTGGCACCGGCGGCAGCGCCAGCATCGCGGCCCGGTCGGCGCCGATCAGCTCCGCAGGACGTCCTCCGGTGTTCCGGACCAGCCGGCGGTTCGCCCCGGGCAGCCATCCACTGAGCTGGGCGTTGAAATCCTCCGGGGAGGCGAAGGTCCGGCCGGGCAGGAAGGAGGTTTCCAGGTAACCGTTGGCCCGCTCCACGATGCCTTTGCTCTCCGGATCATAGGGTTTGAGCTGCACGATCCTGGTCGCGAGGACCCCGGCGAACGCCGGGACGCCGGCCGCAAGCCGGCGGCCGCGGCCGATGCCCGTTTCGTTGTCCCAGACCAGCCGCCGCGGCACCGCGCCCAGGCCCTCCAGCAGTTCCCACATCCCCGCCAGCAGGTCCCCGGTAGTGCGGGATGGAATCATCCGGGCCATGATGAACCGCGAGTGTGAACAGACCATCACGAGCACGGGGAACACCCGCTCCCTGCCGGGCCCGCAGGGAATCCTTCCCTCCGGGAACACCAGGTCGCACTGGATCTGGTCTCCGGGCTCGTAACTGATCCGGTCGGCAGGATCCGCCGGTGCGTACTCGGGGCGGATCCGTGCCACGTTCTCCCGAAACCACGCCGGGGAACCGGACCAGCCCACCCGCTCGGCGATCACCGTCGCCGGCATCCTGGGATTGTCCTTCAACAGCGCCCGGATCTTCGGCTCGATGGCCCGGATCGCGGAGTCCCCGGCCGCCCGCTCATACTTCGGCGGACTCCCGGACGCCACCGCCTTCGCGATGGTATTCCGCGAGACACCCAGCCGAGCCGCTATCGACCTCATCGATTCACCCTCGGCCAGATGCAACCGCCGTATCAGTGCCCAATCTTCCACTGTGATCACCCATCCAATCGTTCGGACCGGGTGGCTCAGTTTTCAACCGTCAGAATGGCTCACTTTTCGACCGTCACCGACACCACGTTTCCCCGCCGGGGCTTACTTCCCGCACGACCGCGCGCAACGTGAATCCGCCAATCCTCCTGCGCCCAGGCCGGAAGTCCCAGCTTCCAAATCCGCGCACCCGAATGATGCGTCAGGACCGACTCGTTGTCCAGGTCCGTGTAGGCCCGCAGGATCGCCGCGGTGCTGGCGGCCCCGTCCAGGGGGACTCGGATACTGCGGGAGGGAATGACGACGTCGGAAGCGCGCTGCCGTCTTCGGGACACGCTGAAGGCCTTGGCGGCGCAGGAAGTGAACGAGCCGGCGAGCAGTTCCTTCGGAAGTGGACTTCTGGGCATGCTCCAGTCTGCAACGCACCCAAGAGGCCCGGGACGTTATCCACAGGTGAATTGCTCCGGCAAGCGCGAGCGGACAGTTGAGCACCCCTGGGTGGGGCTGAAGTGTCCGTTCGCGCTGAGGTGGTGGGGCTGAAGTGTCCGTTCGCGCTGAGGGGGTGGGGCTGGAGTGTCCGTTCGCGCTGAGGGGGTGAGGGGAAAGGGGCTTCAGGAGCGGAGGGTCCTGAGCTTTTCCCTCGCTTTGCGGGCCACCTGGTAGGCGCCGTACCGCAGCCTGTTGACCGGCAGGTCCCACGTTCCCGGGTAGGCGATTCCGCGGCCGCCAAAGGATTTCTTGAACGCTGTGAACCCGGCCCATTTGTGATCCGGCTGATCCTCGGGGGCCACGCCCCACAGGTCCACGAACTTCAGGCCCCTTTCCTTGGCGTCGGCCATGAGGGTCACCACAAGAGGGATTCCCGCGCTGAGCTTCCGGTGGGCATCGTCCAAGGCAGCGTGCGCATAGGTCCGGGTGTCGGCAGAGTCGTACACCAGGGCTGCGGCGATCGGGCCCCCATGGCGCTCGGCGATGAAGAGGGTGGCCGCGCCGGCGGGCATCAGGGAGCGGGCAACCTGGGTGAGGTATTCATCGCTCTGCGGTTTGAAGCCGCTCCGTCTGGCCGTCATGTGCAGGAAGTTCAGCAGGATACGGATGTCTTGCGGGTCCTGGGATGACCGGAAGGTCACATCCTTTTTGTGAATGTTCCGGTACAGGTTGCGGTTGACCGGCTTCATGGCCGCGAGGACGTCCTTGAAGTCCTGGTCCAAGTCCACGATCCAGCTCAGTTCCGGCTGCTGGCTTGTTGGGGCGGGACGCAAACCGCGGCTTCGCAGCAAGGAATCGGCCTCCGCCGTTTCGAATCCGGCGCTCACCGGCTCGATCCGGACAAACGCGGCCCCGCACTTTCGTGCCAGTGCCGACAGAGCCGCCAGAGCGGCGTCGAACGCCTGCAGGGACTCGGCCACCGGACCGTAGGGGGCGTAAAGGACCTTGCCGGCGGGATTCTTTTCCTCAATGGCCAGGAAATGCCAGCCCGGCCCCGATTCCTCGTGCACGGTGCGCCCCAAGGAACGCTGGAACTGGCCCCACTGGGGGGTCTGCAGGAAGTACTCCACGGTCCTAGGCCTCCACGGCGGTGGTTACGGCAAAGGCCAGGGCGGGTTCCGCCGCGCCTGACACCGGATGGACGTTGACCGGTGCCTCCGCGGCAGGCAGGAACGCACTGGCACCGCGGTCCAGCTGAAGGTCGCCCCGCGGCGAATCCAGCAGCACGGAGCCGGACACCACCAGGATGAGCGCTGCCCCGGACTGCGTGACGGGCACAGGTTCAGACCCTGGCTGCAGCTCGATCCGCTGCAGCTGGAACTCCCGGAACGGCGGACGGTAGAGCTCCTGGCCCAGAACGGAGGTTTCGGCCCGGAGCATCGGCACTCCCACCGACTCGAAGGCGATGGTCTGCAGCAACTCAGGCACGTCCACGAATTTCGGCGTCAGGCCGCCACGGAGCACGTTGTCGGAGGAAGCCATCACCTCAATCCCCAGTCCGTGCAGGTAGGCGTGGACGTTGCCGGCCGGAAGGTAGACAGCCTCGCCAGGGGCGAGTGAAATCCGGTTCAGGAGCAGCGAAATCAGGATCCCTGGATCCCCGGGGTAGTGGCCGTGCAGGCTCACCACCGTGGCGAGTTCGGTCTGATACTGACCCACGGGCAGACCGGCATTGATCACCGCCACGAGCTCGCGTACCGCGTGCGATACGGCGTGGCCGCCGCCGATGAGGCGGGTGAACGCCGCTTTTAGGGCATCTTGCTCCACAGGCCCCGACAGGTCACGGATCACATCCAGGAACACCGGCGGAACCTCGCCGGAGATCTCCGCCATGGACGCGGCGAGGTGCTCAAAGAGCGCGCGCGAAGCCGCCGCGGGCCGGAAACCGCAGAGGGCCTCGAAGGGCGTCAGCGCAAAGATCATTTCGGGCTTGTGGTTGTCGTCCTTGTAGTTCCGCTCCGCCGCGGACCGGTCGATGCCGGCGGCCTCCTCGCGTGCGTAGCCGGCACGCGCCTGCTCCAGCGTGGGGTGCACCTGCAGGGACAAGGGACTCTCGGCTGCCAGCACCTTGAGCAGGAACGGCAGGCGCGGCCCGAACACTTCCACGCTGGGGGAGCCCAAATGGTGCTCGGGGTCGGATGCGATCAGGGCATCGAGCGGGAGCTGGCCGCCGTCTGGAATGGACGCCAGTGACGGTGAATCCGGATGGGCGCCGATCCACAGTTCGGCTTCAGGGCCGCCGGATGCGGGCCTGCCGAGAAGCTCCGCGATAGCGGTGGTGGACCCCCAGGCATAAGGCCTGAGGACATTCTGGATTTCGTACACGCCGGGTGTCCTTGTCTCGTTGCTGCAGCCTAGTGCTGCGCTGCTGGCGGAGGTGCTCGGGGGAGTGAGGGCTGTTAGAGCGGGGCGCACTGGCCGTTAGTGGCCACCAGATCGCGGATGGCCTGCTCGTTGCCCTCGCGCTTGAACTGGTTCAGCATCTCTTCCGTGATGGGCGCGCCCTCGGGCGTGGTGGTCACGGGAGTGAAATCAGTTGAACCGGACGACGGCGACGGCGACGGCTTGGTAAGCGGCGCCGGCACGGCTCCTGCCGACAGCCGGCTGGCGGCAGTTCCGGGCTGCAGGAGAACGTCGTCGGCGGCCCCTGCGCTCTTCGACGATTGGGCAGCCAGGAGCTTGGCCACGCGGTCGTGGATCTGGTCGAAGTCCGGAACTGTGGAGAACGAGGCATCAAAGTCCGGCGGTCCGATGGTCAGGCGGCTCACGTTCTGGCCCTTGGCCTTCACCGCAAGGTCCACGAAGCTTCCCAGCTGGCTGGCGGAGATGTTGGACTCCACCACCTTGGTGCCGGCGTTCGCTATGTCCTCGAACTTGGCCAGGAGCGTGGCGGGGTCCAACTGCTTGAGCATGGCCTGCTGGACGCACTGCTGGCGTTGGATGCGGGCGTAGTCGTCCACGAACTCCCGCGAGCGGCCATACCAGAGGGCATGGTAGCCATCGAGTTTCTGGTCTCCGGCCGGGATCCACCCGGTGGGCATCCCGTGGATTCCGCGGGCCTCATCCACCATATCCCCGCTCAACGGCACCCAGCCGCCGGCCCTGATCCGGATGCCTCCCATGGCGTCAATGAGTTTGGCGAAACCGTCCATATCCACTAGGACGTAGGCCTGGACCTTGATTCCCAGGGTCCCGGAGACGGCTTCGAGGGTCGCCTGGGCGCCGGGGTCCTCCACGCCGGGATAGAGGTCCTTGTGCTTGTCTGTGACCTCGGTGTTGATGGCGTTGATTAAGCACTCATCACCGCAGTTGTAGCCGTCCGGGTAGATTTTCCGCATCGGTGAGTCGTCGCTGAAACGCGCATTCTGCAGGTTTCGGGGCACAGAGATGATGGCGGTCCTGCCGCTGCTGGCGTCCACGCTCAGCACCGAAAGGCTGTCGGGACGGCGCCCGGTGCGGTCGGCCCCGGCGTCGCCGCCCATCATGAGGAAGTTGTACCGGCCATCGACCGGATCGATCGCCGGCCCCGCGCTGAAGATGCTGCCGATGGCATTCCGGCCGACGTTCAGCAAGTAGGCGGCGTATCCGAGGGTGCCGCTGCTGAGCACCATGGCCAGGACCAGTGAGACCACCACCACGGGACGCATTCCCGGTGCCAGCAGGACAGGGCGGATCAGCCGGAGCGTGTTGACGAACAGGGCCGCCCAGCCAAGGGCCAACGCGACCAGGAGAACAACGATGAGCAGCGATGCCGCCTGATTGGCCAGAATGCCGATCAGCAGCGTCCGGTTGACGATCAACAGGAGGGCCGCCAGGACCACCAATGCCCAGACGCTGAAGGTCACGCGCAGCGCGATCCGACCAAGCTTCCGGTCCCCGGCCACAATTTGTGCGCTGCCCGGGACCAGCAGGGTCATCAGCAAGAGGACGAATGCGCGCTTGGTCCGCACGGGAGCGCTGGCGCCTGCCGGGTTACGGACGGGGTCCGTGGAAGCCTGGCCGGACACCGGCGGGCGTAAAGGGGTCATGGACATCTGATGATTCCTAACGGCTGCTCCGGAGTACGACGTTGCCGTCGGAGAACACTTCGCTGACCTTTTGCCGCAGGTTCGCGCCCTTCCGGGTGGCGACGTCGTTGAGCTCTTGGGCGAACTCGAGCAGATCCGCGCGGAGGCGGCCGGCGAGGTCATCTGTGCCGGCGGCCAGCATCCGGACCGCGAGCAGGCCGGCATTCCGCGCGCCGCCGATGGAAACTGTGGCCACCGGAACCCCGGCAGGCATTTGAACGATGGAGAGCAGGGAATCCATGCCGTCAAGCGTCTTGAGCGGAACGGGGACACCGATAACAGGCAGCGGAGTCACGGAAGCGAGCATGCCGGGCAGGTGTGCGGCTCCGCCAGCCCCGGCGATGATCACGCGCAGCCCCCGCTCGTGGGCGGTCTGGCCATAGCGGATCATTTCCAGGGGCATGCGGTGGGCAGAGACAACGTCCGCCTCGAAAGGGATGCCGAACTCCGCAAGGGCGTCCGCAGCGGCCTCCATGACGGGCCAGTCCGAATCGGACCCCATCACCAGTCCCACCAGCGGGGCGGCGGAACCGGTGTCCGGCGCGTGGATGGGCGTGGGGCGTGTGCTCATGAGTGCTCCTCGGAGTTCCCGGGTCCCGGCCGGGCGGGGGCCCGGCCGTCGCGGATGATGTTGGCAACTGTAGTGGCCCGCTGCCGGACCGAGTCGACGTCGGCGGCCGACGCGCCAACGAGGTTCACGTGCCCGATCTTTCGGCCGGGCCGGACCTCCTTGCCGTAGCAATGAATCTTTGCGGCAGGCTCGCTGGCCATGGCCATGGGGTAGGCCGAGAACAGCTCCTGGTTGTCACCGCCAAGGAAATTCTTCATGACCACGATGGGGCCAAGGACGTCCGTGGCGCCAAGGGGAAGATTGAGGACCGCCCGGAGGTGCTGTTCGAACTGGCTCGTGACCGAGCCGTCCTGCGTCCAGTGTCCGGTGTTGTGCGGTCGCATGGCCAGTTCATTGATCAGGAACCCGGCACCTACCCCGGGCGTTTCAAACATCTCCACTGCCATCACGCCCGTGACGCCAAGCTCGTTGGCAATGCGGACAGCGGCGTCCTCGGCGGCCGCGGCCACCTCCAGGGGGATGTCTTGGGCAGGTGCGATGACTTCGTCGCAGACACCATCAACCTGGATGGTGTGCACCACCGGCCACGCACGGGACTCTCCGTCCGGGGTCCGCGCCACGAGGGCCGAGAGCTCCCGGCTGAAATCAACCTTCGCCTCCGCCAGCAGGGGAGCCATGGCTTCGAACCATTCAGTCGTCTGGCGCGCCTCTTCGGGGGAATCGACGATCCGCACACCCTTGCCGTCGTAGCCGCCCCGCGGCATCTTCAACACCACGGGCCAGCCGGTCTGTTCACCGAATGCAACCAGAGCCTCGACGTCCTCAACGGAGGCCCACGTGGGGTTTGGCAACTCCAGCCGGTCGATCGCGGCCCTCATCACCAGTTTGTCCTGGGCATTGACGAGCGCGTCCGGTCCGGGCTGGACATTGACGCCGGCGGCCTGGAGGACGCGCAGGTGTTCCGTGGGGACGTGCTCATGATCAAACGTCATCACGTCCAGGCCTTGGGAGAACTCCAGGAGGGCGTCCAGATCCCGATAGTCACCCACGGGCGAGGTGGGGACTGCCGAGACCGCGGAAACGTCTTCGCCTTCAGCCAAGACGCGCAGTTCGAAGCCGAGGGCGGTTGCGGCAGGGGCCATCATACGAGCGAGTTGGCCGCCGCCAACCACGCCGATTACAGGAAAAGTCACAACAGCCAGCCTACAGAAGAGCGCGCCGGATCGGCGCTTTCACACTGTTCCGGGGCGGAATCCACTTCATGTCGTCCTCCTGCGCCGGGGTCCGCGAGGGCTCCGCAGCGGGCGTGGGCACTCCCGGGGGCCCCCGCTCTTGGGCCGCTATCAGGATTCCGGGCTAAAATGGGGACTTGGCCCTGTGGCCCCAAGATTCAAACGGCCATGGAGGGTCATGATTAACACACTTGCAGAACGCATCCGGGGACTTGCCTCGCTTTTCTGGCGCGAGGTGGCGAAGTTCGGTGCGGTCGGCGGCGTCGCGTTCGTTATCGACAACGGCCTGACGTACTACCTGATGCACGGACCCATGACGGACAGCGAGGCCAAGGCCCGGTTCGTCGGGGCCACCGTTGCCACCGTCTTCTCGTGGATCGCCAACCGGTTCTGGACTTTCCGTCACCGCCGCCAGGACAACGTTGTGCGCGAGTTTGTGATGTTCGTGCTGATCAACGGCATCGGGATCGGCATCTCCACCGGTTTCACCGCGCTCGCCAAGTACTACTTCGGCATCACCGACAAGAACATGCTGTTCCTCGCAGGTGTCGTGGGAATCCTCGTTGCCACCGTGGTCCGGTTCTTCGCGTACCGGTTCCTGGTCTTCAACAAGGAGCTGGACGAAGAGCCGGAGTTCTCGCATGACCACGAGATCATCGAGGTCCATCACCATGACGGCGCGCGGCATGCCGTCCAGGTCCCCGAAGCCGATGTGGAAGTGAGGGATCCGGACCTGCCCGGCCCGTCCCGCAAGTAGATGCACTGAGCCGGGACCGACGCAGCGCGTGCTGGGCTATTTGCCCTGCACGCGTTCGTCGTTGAGGAGCTTTTCCGTTACATCGACGGCGGGATGCACGAGTACCACGGAACCGTCGCTGTTCCATGCCCCGAGGGATTCCCTCAGGGCCGCCTCAAGTCCGTCGCCAGCCTGGATGAGCAGTCTGACCCCGGCATCGTGTGCGGCCGCGAAGCCCGTCAGGAGATCCGAGTGGGGGAGCGCGGTTCCGGCGGATGTGACCACGGCAGGCCCCGACGCATCCGGGTCCGTGTGAGCCATATAAACGTCGCCGTGGGAGCGCACCTCCGCCGCGTAGTCCACCACGCCGGGCGGCAGCGATCCGGGCCACCGCATGGCCAGGGCGGGCAGCGGCACTGCCATCACGGCGTCGTACTCTGCGGGGGCGCTGTTGCCGGGCTCGTCGGTGGCCAGCACCTGCGCCTCCCCGGAACCAAGGACAACCTCCATTCCAAGCTGCCAGGCTGCCAGGGCTAGGATCATCGATTTCCAGTGAGCCGGCAGATCAAGCCGCAGCCGCGTCCCGGGTTCGGCGTCCAGTTCGTCCTGGAGCAGATTGCTGGTTTTGGCCACCCAGTTGTCCAGCACACGGCCGGAGAGCTCCACTCTCTCCGAATCCGGTCCGTACCAAGTGAGTCGGGGGGAGGTGGACTGGCCGGAGCGCAGGGTGCTCATCAGTTGAATCGCCGGGATGCTCATGGCAATATCTTGCCACGGCTGCATGATGAGGGCTTTTGCGCGGTGTGATCTCCAACACACCTGACTAAGTAACTTTGCTGGGCGAATTATGGCGGAAGGGCAGGTTAGCCCGGATTTTAGGGAAAAGCCACCAAAACTAGTCAGTATGCTGTGGATTTTTGGGCCTTGTCGCCTTACGGCTGAAAAAATCCGGGCGTGGCGCGGCGGCCCATCGCGCCGGGAATTGATTATTATCCCGGCTACCGCTTGACTCCCCACTACTTACACACGTGTAATTAGTTATCGAAAGCCGTTGCGCAAAATATGGTCCACACAACCGAGTGGCCTGGTCTTAAAGCACGGCAGCAACACCAAGAGGGGGACGCCATGGGGCAAGCTGAGCGAATCCATGAAGATGCGGTCGTGGCCGGTCAGGCCTCGGCGAAGTATCGTTCACGGGGGGTACCGAGCGATTGGTATGTGGATCCGGCCGATCCGGAGGCCGCGGAGCGGTACAACCAGAGCACCAGTGATTTACTGCAGGACCAGGCCACTGCCTTCCTGGCGGCGCATGAGGCGCTCCTGGCCGGGAATCCGGATGATGACGGCGATCTGCACGATCCTCCGATGGAACTGCGGACCCTTCATGCGGACACCACCGCGCAGCCGGTATGGATCGGGCTTCCCTTTGAGCAGGACTTCGATGACGAAGGCGAACTCGGGTGGCAGACTGACGCATTGTGCGCGCAGACGGACCCGGAGGCATTCTTCCCTGAAAAGGGCGGATCCACCCGCGACGCGAAAAAGGTCTGCGCAGCATGCAATGTGCGCTCGCAGTGCCTGGAGTACGCGCTGTCCAACGACGAACGCTTTGGCATTTGGGGCGGCCTCTCCGAGCGTGAACGCCGTCGGCTGAGGAAGCGAGCAGTCTAATTCTTGAAGTAGTACACGTCACCGCCGTCGTGGTCTCCCACGACGGCGGTGCCTATCTCCCCAGGACCCTGGCGGCGTTGTCGGCACAGACCAGGCCGGCGGACTCGCTGATCGGGGTGGACACCGGTTCCCGTGACAACTCGCTGGCCTTGCTCGAAGAGGCGTTCGGCAGGACACACGTCACCACTTTCAACCAAGGCAGAAGCGGCATGGGGGATGCCGTCAAAGCCGGACTTTCCGCCCTGGCGCCATGGAACCCGGACCGGGGGCAGGCAACCGCCGAATGGATCTGGCTCCTCCACGATGACGCCGCGCCTGGGCCTGAAGCGCTCGCTGAACTGCTGCGCGCGGTGGAGCGCGCGCCGTCAGTGACAGTGGCTGGCTGCAAGCAGCTGGACTGGAATTCCTCGCGGCGCCTGATTGACGTGGGACTTTCCACGAGCCGCTGGGCTGAGCGTCTCACCCTGATCGAGGCAGACGAACTGGACCAGGGCCAGTACGACGGACGCAGCGACACCTTTGCCGTCAATTCCGCGGGCATGCTGGTGCGCCGTGATGTCTGGGAAGAGCTGGGCGGGTTCGACCCCGCACTGCCTGGAACCGGCGACGACGTCGATTTCTGCTGGCGGAACCGCTTGGCGGGCCACCGTGTGGTAGTGGTGCCCAGCGCCCGCATGTTCCACGTGGCGCGCCGGCCCCATGCACTTGGAAGCGCCAGCGCGGCGCGTAAGGCCCAAGTGCATTTGCGGCTCAAGCACACAGCGTGGTGGAACGTTCCCCTGCATGCGGTCGGCGCCCTGCTCGGGAGCCTCTTCAAACTGGTCCTCAGCATTGTGGTGAAGGACCCCGGTCACGGGCTCGCGCAGCTGGTCTCCACATTGGTGGCCCTGGCCAGGCCCGGCGCTATCTTCCGCGGACGACGTGAGGCCGCCCGGACGCGACGGATCCGCCGTACCGTTATCAAGGGGCTCCAAACCTCGAGACGCGAAGTTTGGGCCCACCGCCGCTCGCTGATGGAAGCCCTGGGGGCCGAGGACTCCTCCCCTGATGCCGCCCGAAGCGATCCACTGGCCGAACAACCCAGCGGGGACTCGGCCGACGACTTCGCCGCACTGACCACTTCCGAGCGCGGCTGGGTGGGGAACGGCGCCCTGCTTGCCGTGTTCCTCACCGCGCTTGCCTCGCTGATCGGACTGTTCGGCCTCTTCCGCGCAGAGGCTGTCACCGGCGGCGCGCTGCTCCCGGCGTCCTCGCGTGTGGCGGACATCTGGCACCATGCCACGAGCTGGTGGATCGGCCTGGGCGCCGGACTCCCCGGCCACGGCGATCCGTTCGCCTTCGTGCTGTGGGTACTGGGGCTCTCAGGCGGCGGTGATGCGAACAGCGCACTGGCCTGGCTGTTGCTTCTGGCCATGCCCCTGTCCGCCGTGACAGCATGGTTCGCGTCGGGCGCCCTGACGACGCGGCGGCGGTTCCGGTTGGCGGCCGCCCTGGTGTGGGGGAGCGCCCCGGCGCTGCAGGTTGCCCTCAACCAAGGCCGCGCCGGCGCCCTGATTGCGCACATCATGATCCCGCTGCTGGTTCTTGCGCTGATTCGCGCCACGGGCACCGCACGGGGCCATGGCCGGTTCGCCGCGCCCGAGCCAGGTGAGAGAAGTTTCACCGAGGAGCCGCCGGCCAAGCCGGGGGTGAATGGAACACCGTCATGGACGGCAGCCGCCGCTGGCGGCCTGGCGATGGCCGTTGTGGGATCCGCCGCCCCGTCGCTGTTGGCGCCATCAGTGATAGTGGTTGTGCTGTGCGGCTTGCTACTCGGCCGGCGCGGGCGCACCGTGTGGTGGGCCCTGCTGCCAAGCGCGGTGCTCTTTGTTCCTTTCGGATTATCCGTCCTTGACCGTCCCCGCGCCTTGCTGGCCGATCCTGGCCTCCCGCTTGGCTTCAATGCCGCGCCCATGTGGCAGCAGTTGCTTGGCCAACCCCTTGACTTCGACGCCGGAGCCGGCCTCTCCGGGCTCCCGGCATTCGGCAGCTCGCCCGTGCCCTGGGCGCTCATCCTGGCATGCCTGGTGGGGGCACCGGCCGTCCTTATGGCCGCCTCGGCACTGTTTGTTCCCGGAAAACGCACCCGGGTGGCCCGCGCGCTCTGGGTTGCGGCCCTCATCATGCTCATCTCCGGCTGGCTGACCGGCCACGTTGCCACGGGCGCCAGTGCCGACACCCTCGTGGCGCCGTTCACCGGGCCCGCTGTTTCAGCCGCCGGCTTCGCCCTTCTCGGTGCGGCGCTGCTGGGCGCCGACAACCTGCTGCGCATCTCCGAAAGAGCGGTGGCAGGAGCGACGGGACGCAAAATGGCGGTGCGGTCCGCGGCGCTGCTGGCCACCGCCCTTCTGTTGGCGGGACCGCTGGCGAGTATGGCCGCGTGGACCGCCCAGAACCTGCTGCAGGGCGCTTCGGCCGGGGCGCCCGCGGTAGCCGGTTCGAATCCATTGGGGACCCCGCGCCTGATCCAGCCCACTACGGCGCGCACCCTTCCGGCCACTGCCATCGACCGTGGCGAGGGGCCGGAACAGACCCGCACGCTCCTGATCACAGCGGGCGAGAACGGAAACTATGACGCCTCGCTGATGCGGGGCGCCGGCACCACCTTGGACGGGCTGTCCACCATTGCGGCCGCCCGGAACATCATGGGCGAGCCGGGGGAAGAAACGCTCAAGGACGATGACGAGGTCACTGCGACGCTGCGTGGCGTGGTGGCCACCGTGGTGGCCGGCCAAGGGGTTGATCCGCGCCCCGAACTTGAGCGGCTGGGCGCCGGCTTTGTGGTTCTCCGGGCCGCGGACACCGCTGCCCAGTTAACAGCCAGCCGGATGGACGCCGTGCCGGGCCTCGTCAGTGTGGGGCGCACGGACACGGGGTGGCTGTGGCGCACCACCCCGCTGAACCAGCCGGCCATCAAGGCCGCCGACGTCGCGCACCGTGCCCGGATCGTTGACGGAACCGGCGCTGCGATCGGGCTGCTGCCATCCGGACTCGACACTGTGGATACCGACGTGCCGGCCGGCCCCGAAGGCAGGCTCGTAGTGCTGGCCGAGCGGGCGGACCCGGGCTGGACTGCCTGGGTGGACGGTCGTCGGCTGACCTCGACCACGTCCGGCTGGGCACAGGCCTTCACCCTGCCCGCACAGCCCGGCCACTTGACCATCCGCTTCGAAAGCCCGTGGGCGCCCTGGGCGGAAATCGCCCAGGCCGTGGTCATCGGACTGACTGTGCTGCTGGCGCTTCCCATGCCCGCCCGACGGCCGAATACGGGGCTCTCCCGGGACGAAGGCTCCCTGCGTAAGGAACATCAGCATGCATAAGGAAGAGAACGACGGCCCGCGGGAACCCGGGCGCGACGCCGCCGGGGCCAGCCGCGGCAGGCTGTCCCGTGGCGGCCTGGTGGCTGGAATGATTTCGGCGGTGGCCATCGTGGCGGCGGCCGGCGGGCTGGTCGCTGCCGCCACGCTGGCGCCCCGGCCCGTCAGTAGCCGGCCACTCGACGCGCCGCTTGCCACCGTCCCGGCCGGCAGCACGGTGGGCATCTGCCCCGGCCCTGCCCGCCTCCTGGAAGGCACACCTGTGGGAACCGACCCGCAGTTCAGCCCCGAGTCCGCGACGGCGAAAAGCCTCGTCAACGCCGCCGTGCTCAGCACGAACGCGGGAGTGGTTCCCGGCAGCCGCCTGGCGGCACTGAAAGGCGATCCGATCGCCGAGATCGCCAAGAATCCGGGAACGGCCACGCCGGCGGCAGGACCTCCCGCCTTGCGGGCCGGGGTGCTGCCCCAGCGCGCCGTGGATGACGTAAGTGTCCTGAGCGCTGATGCGACCGGGAACCAGCAAGCCGCGGCGGCCGGACTTATGAACTACAGCGCCACCGACGGGGACCTGAGGGGCTCTGCCGCCGCCGGGTGCCAGCAGCCCTCGAATGATCTGTGGCTGGTGGGCGCCAACACCTCGCTGGGCCGCACCGCCATTCTCCAGCTCAGCAACGCGTCAAGCACCCCGGCCACCGTAAGCCTGGACCTGTTCGGCGCCAAGGGCCAGATCCAGGCTCCCGGCAGCAGGGGTCTTCTGGTTGCCCCGGGGACCACCCGGTCCATCATCCTGGCCGGCCTCGCTCCGGGACAGAACCAGTTGAGTGTCCACGCCCGCAGCGCCGGGGGCCCCGTGGCGGCGGTCATTCAGCAAAGCGTTCTTCGCGGGCTGACCCCGGGCGGCGTCGACTTCATCTCGCCGGGGGCCGCGCCGGCTACCCGGCAGGTGATGTCCGGCATCGACATCCAGGAGTCGGCCTCCGTCAAGGCGGTCATCTCCAAGCAGGGCTTCGCCGACGCCGGCGCCGCCCTCCAGATCGCGGTTCCGGGACCGGCCGACGCAGTGGTGGAAATCAAGCTGTACGGACGCGACGGGCAGAAGGCGCTGCCCGGCGGGGGAGTGGTGACCGCCAAGGGCGGCTCCGTGACCGAAGTCCCGCTGGTGGGAGTCCCCGCAGGCCATTACACGGTGGCGGCCAGTTCCGACGTCTCGTTCGCCGCTGCCGTTCGGGTCACGCGTGGTGTCAAAGCCGAGAACGCGGTGGATTTCGCGTGGTCGCCGGCATCGGCCAGGCTCGGCAGCCAGCACGTGGTGGCCGTCCCCCGGGACGGCGAGCGGTATCTCGTCTTCGGTGCGCCCGATGACCGGGCCAAAATCACTTACACCCCGGTCACCGCGGACGGAACAGTCCGGAAAGCCGGATCCTTGGATATTGGTGGGGGAACAACGTCGGTGGTCAAAGTACCGAACGACGTGGAAGGATCCCCGGTTCTGGGCTACGTGGTCTCGGCATCCGGCGGCGCGGCGTACGGCGCCGTCCTGCTTCAGAAAACGGGCAGCGATGACGTCTCCACCGTGGCTGTTGAACCGGGCGCCGACGGCCAGGAACAAGTTCCGGTGACGCTGAGCTACTAGCGGCAGCGCTCCGCAGCGGTCGGCTGCAGCCCCGGGGCGTCATCGCGGACGAGTGTCAGTACCGCCTGCGGTACACCGGATCCAATGTCTCGGGAGCGACGCCGAGCATTTCCGCGGTACGTTCCACCACGACGTCGTGCACCAGGTCCTGGAGTTCCTCGCGGCTGCCGCAGGCCTGCTCAATGACGCGCCGGTAGAGCGTGATCACGGGCCCCTCGTCAGCTGTGGCGGGTTCGTACAGTCCCATGGGTGCCGGCGTCCGGTCCGCCACCAATTGTTCGAGCCCCTGAGGGATCTCGTCCACGGCGAACCGCACCCCGTCCAGGGGCTTGCCCCAGATGTCATGGAGCCTCTGTGCGGAGTCCATCACCATCTCATCAAAGCGCTCGGAGCGGGTGCGGTACCCGGGGAGGGTGGGCAACATCAACTCGCCCCGCAGGCCGCGGCCGTGACGGTTCCTGCGGCGCGCGCGGAAACTCTTCCCAAGCCTGGATTCCGAAGGCTTGGAGCTGCCGGCCTGCTGGCCGCTTTCCGGGTCAGCCAACCGGACCGTAAAACCCGGAACATGGTGCGATGACTGCATACATTGACTCTAAACCCGCCACCTGAAATACGCGACATAGCCGTCAGCGCAACACGGCGCCGCCGCGTCGCACGCCCGAATGCACGGCTCCGGCCCCAACGGGGAGTAGTCTGTGATGTCGTGGGTGCAATTCGTCAATGTTCAAGGTCAGCTTGCCGCAATTCTGCGGTGGCGACCCTGACGTACGTCTATGCGGACTCCACCGCCGTGCTGGGGCCGCTGGCTACCTATGCCGAGCCTCATTGTTACGATTTGTGCGAGCAGCACGCCGGCACCCTGACCGTGCCGCGTGGCTGGGAAGTATTGCGCCTGGCCATGCCCGCCACTGCTCCCCAGCCCGGCCCGGATGACCTCCTGGCCCTTGCGCATGCGGTCCGCGAGGCGGCTTCCCGGCCGCCAGCCCCGGAAACCCCGTCCGGCCAGCGTGCAGTGCACCCGGCCCTGGAGGCCCCTGCCACGCCCGAGGGTGCCAGGCGCGGCCACCTCCGCATCCTCCGCGAACCGTCCTGAGCCGCGGCTGGCGCTGGAAGCTTGTAGGCTGGAATCTGCAAATCCGTCAGCCACCGGCGCCTGTTGCGGCGCCCGTCAGGGAGCATCCACCATGCCAAAGATCAGTCCAGAACTTTTGTCTGTCCTGCGTTGCCCGGTCACGGGCTCTCCCCTTGTGCAGGAAGGTGAGGAACTCGTTTCGACCGCCGCAGGCACATCGGGTGCGAAGCTCCGCTACCGCATCGAGGACGGCATCCCCTTGCTGCTGCCCCCGGAACTTGTGGCGGCCTCGAACGCGGCGCCTTCGGACCAGCACGACGGCCCGCGCGGATCCGCCGGGTAACTGCTTCGCGGGCTAATCCCTCCGCCGGGTAGCCGCCCGCCAGACCCATCGCGCGTGCCGCCGGCGACGAACTTCCGTCTGTTCCCGCTTTTCGTTCCAGATCTTCCGGACACAACAAAGGATTCACATGACTTTCGATTACAAGGTTGCTGATATCTCCCTGGCCGAGGCCGGCCGCCACCAGATCCGCCTCGCGGAGCACGAGATGCCCGGCCTGATGTCCCTGCGCGAGGAATTTGGCGCCAGCCAGCCGTTGAAGGGCGCCCGGATTGCCGGGTCGCTGCACATGACGGTCCAGACCGCCGTGCTGATCGAAACCCTCACCGCGCTCGGCGCCGAGGTGCGGTGGGCGTCCTGCAACATCTTCTCCACTCAGGACGAAGCCGCCGCCGCGGTGGTGGTGGGCAACGGTACAGCCCAGGACCCCCAGGGCGTGCCGGTTTTCGCCTGGAAGGGCGAGACCCTGGAGGAGTACTGGTGGACCGCTGAGCAGATCCTTACCTGGCCGGGCGCTGACACGAACCCCGAGCTGGGCCCGAACATGATCCTTGACGACGGCGGGGACGCCACCATGCTGGTGCACAAGGGCGTGGAATTCGAAGCCCTGGGTGCCGTGCCGGACACCGCCGCCGACGAGTCGGAGGAAGGCCGGGTCTTCCTTGACGTGCTGCGCGCCTCGCTGAAGGCCGATCCGCAGAAGTGGACCCGCACCGGCTCCCGCATCCTGGGTGTCACCGAGGAAACCACCACCGGCGTGCACCGGCTCTACCAGCTGGCCGAGCAGGGCAAGCTGCTGTTCCCGGCAATCAACGTCAACGACTCGGTCACCAAGAGCAAATTCGATAACAAGTACGGCATCCGCCACTCCCTTCCTGACGGCATCAACCGCGCCACCGACGTCCTCATGGGCGGCAAGGTGGCGGTGGTCTGCGGCTACGGCGACGTCGGAAAGGGCGCCGCGGAGGCGTTCCGCGGGCAGGGCTCACGCGTGATCGTCACCGAAATCGACCCCATCTGCGCGCTCCAGGCGGCGATGGACGGCTACCAGGTGGCGAAGCTTGAGACTGTCCTCAGCGAGGGCCACATCTTCATCACCACCACCGGCAACAAGGACGTCATCATGGCCGAGCACATGGCCGCGATGCGTGACAAGGCCATCGTGGGCAACATTGGTCACTTTGATAACGAGATCGACATGGCCGGACTGGCCCGGATCCCCGGCATCAAGAAGGTGGAGATCAAGCCGCAGGTACACGAGTGGGTCCTCGACGCCGGAACCGCGGAAGAACGGTCCATCATTGTGCTCTCCGAAGGCCGCCTGCTTAACCTGGGCAACGCCACCGGACATCCGTCCTTCGTCATGAGCAACTCCTTCGCGAACCAGACCATCGCGCAGATCGAGCTGTTCACCAAGAAGGACCAGCCGGAGGGGGAGCGCGAATACGAGAAGCAGGTTTACGTGCTGCCGAAAATCCTCGACGAAAAGGTTGCCCGGCTGCACCTCGACGCCCTTGGCGTGGAGCTGACCGAGCTGTCCAAGGAACAAGCCGGGTACCTTGACCTGGATGTTGCCGGACCGTACAAGCCGGATCACTACCGCTACTAGGGTCACCTGGCCCTGCGTGGCCAACTCCCGCTTGCCGAGTCCGCAAAGGGCTCCGGATTACCGTCCGGAGCCCTTTTTGTGACCAATCCGTAGCGGATTTCGACGGAACCTCCAAGGGTCGTCGCCTATGCTGGCTCCATGACCACTGTGATGACCCCAACGCTGTGACCGAACGTAAACGCTGGAGCACGGGACGGAAACTGCTTCTCCTGGCCGCGGTGTGCGTGCTGGCGGCCGGCGGGGGCGTCTTCGCGGCGGTCGCGCCAGGGGCGGCCCACGCCTCCCTCGCCTCCGAAGCGGGATCGCCGGAACGCACGACGCCGGGACTCGCCGCTCCCGTGGTGCCCCCCGCCACGCTGGTGGTCGCCCCCGCGGACGCCGCCAAACAGGTCAACCCGGCTGCGCCGGTGACGCTCACAGTGAGCCACGGAACCATCGAACGGGTCGCGCTGACCTCGGAGGCCGGTGACGCGGTCGACGGCAAACTCAGCGCCGATTCCGCCAGCTGGACGGCATCCGGTCCCTTGAAATTCAACACGCGCTACACGTATACGTTCGCCGTGAAGGACGCGGCCGGCCGGACCGCAAACAACACCCGCACGTTCACCACCGTCTCCGCGGCCAACGAGGCGGACGCGGCCGTCTACCCGTTGGACGGCATGAAGGTGGGCGTCGCCCAGCCCCTGCAGGTCATTTTCAGCGAACCTGTGGTGAACCGGGACGCCGTGGAGAAGGCCATCAAGATCACCTCGACCTCCGGCCAGACCGGGGCGTTCCACTGGTACAGCGACACCATGGTCCGGTACCGGCCGGTGGACTTCTGGGCGGCCAACAGCACCATCACCATGGATATGCAGCTCTTCGGCGTGGACCTTGGCAAGGGGCAGATCGGTAACTTCAACAAGAAAGTGACGGTCCACATCGGGGACAAGAAAGTTGCCGTGGCCGACGCCGAGGCACACACGTTCACGGTCAGCGTCAACGACCAGCAGGTGGGGCAGTGGCCGTCAACCATGGGCGACGCACGGTTCCCCTCGGCCCGTGGCTTCCTCGTGCTCATGGAGAAGTACCGGGTGGAACACATGGATGCGTCCACCATCGGGCTCAAGCCCGGGGACCCGGCCTACTATGGCCAGCTTGATGTCAACTACGCCACGCGCCTGACCCCCAGCGGGGAGTTCATCCACCAGGCCACGGACTCCGCCATGCCGTATGTCGGCGTGGAGAACCTCTCCCACGGCTGTATAGGCCTGGGCCCGGAGGGCGCAAAATGGGTCTTCGATAACATGACGGCCGGCGACGTGGTGCAGGTGATCAACACAGCCGGAGACTTCGCCAACTTCGATGACGGCTTTGGTGACTGGAACATCCCCGCGGGGCAATACGCGAACTGACCCTCCGTCCGTGCGATAAGTCGGCCGGGCCGCGCTGAGCGGCGGCCGAGGCGGACGCGGCAGGTGGGCTAAAGCTCCCCGCGCTGGTAGGGCAGCCTGTCCAGGCGCTCGCCAACTCCCGCGCTGCGCTGCCGGGCCTGCGTGAGCCTGTTCATCTCCCGTTGCCGGCGTTCCACCAGGATGGCCGCGAGGTAGTCCTCTGGACCCGTCCCGGGGGGAGGCGGCGGGGCGACATTGGCCGCGATCTCGGTGGCCAGCGCGGCAGCCATTGAGGCGCGCGATGCCGGCGACATCCGTCCGGCCTGGCGGAGGAACTGCGAGGAGCGCCGGGCCACGGCATCGGGAATCCGGCCGATATCCGCCAGCGCCGACCAGGACCGCAGCCCTGGCGGGACGAACGGAACCAGGGGTGGTTCCGCCGGGACCCGGGTCCGGAGCGCATATGTTCCCGCCACGATGTCGCCGAGCCGCTTCGATTTGCCGCTGAACAGTGCGACGGCCACCGCGAGGCCGCCGAGAGTCAGGTAGATCTCGAGGAAGCCGATAAGTCCGCGGATCAGCGCGTGCCGGAACCGGATGGCTCCGCCGTCGTCGCGCACGATGCGGAGCCCGGCCGCGAGCTTGCCCAACGAGAGCCCCCGCGTGAGGGTTTCCACGGACACGGGGAGGATCACAAAGCAAAACAGCACGCTGACCAGGACCAACATGCGGGCGGCGGCGCCGTCGAGGTCCTGGTAGGCAGCGGAAACCAGCATCATCATTCCCACCAGCAGCGCGACATTGGCCAGGACATCCAGCAGGAGTCCCAGCGCCCGTGCCGCGAACGAGGCAGGACGCAGCTCCAGCACAACCGCCTCGCCTGTGATGATTGAGCTCAAAGCCTGGGCCCCCTCCCTTGCGCACCATCCCGGATGAACCCAGTGTAGGACGCTGTAAGAAAGTGTTCACAGCCAAAACCGGGCACGGTCCAAATCGGGCACAGTCCAATCGTCCCTGGGTCAAACCGGGCAGGCTAGGGTGGTGCCGTGGATATCGATGCCTTTTCCGCGGTCAACGGGGACAAATGGTCACGGCTGCAGGTGCTCGCGCGCAAACGGCGGCTTAGCGGCAGGGAGGCAGACGAACTGCTGCGCCTCTACCAGGCAACGTCGGCGCATCTGTCGCTGCTGCGGTCGGTGGCACCGGAAAGTGGTCTGTCCGCCCAGTTGTCGGCCACACTCGCCCAGGCACGCACCCGCTTTACCGGTGCCCGGTCCAACTTTATGGATGACCTGGCACGGTTCTTCATCATTGCTCTTCCTGCCGCGTTCTACCGGCTCAGATGGTTGACAGTCTGCTGCGGACTTGCGTTCTGCCTGATCGCGGGCGCCTACTCATTCTGGATCGCCACGTCGCCGGATGCGCTGCGGGCCCTCGGTTCAGACGCAACGATCAAGCAGTACGTGGAACAGGACTTCATCCACTACTACTCGGAGAACCCCGCAGCCTCCTTTGCGGGCGAGGTGTGGACCAACAACGCCTGGATCAGCGCCCAGGCCGTGGCGTTGGGCATCACCGGGTTCTGGGTGCCCATGATCCTTTTCAGCAATGCGAAAGGGGTGGGAATAGCCGCGGGCGTCTTCGCCGCCGCCGGGAAGACCGACGTATTCTTCAGCTACATCCTGCCGCACGGCCTGATGGAGCTGACCGGCGTGTTCATCGCCTGCGCCGCCGGGCTGAAAATCTTCTGGGCCATGGTGGCGCCTGGCCCCCGGAGCCGAAGCCAGGCGGTGGCGGCGGAAGGAAGATCGCTGATCACGGTGGCGCTGGGTCTGGTCCTGGTGCTGTTCGTGTCCGGTTTGGTGGAGGGCTTCGTCACCCCCAGCAGTCTTCCGGTCTGGGCCAAGATCGGGATCGGCTCCACGGTGCTGGCCGCGTACTGGGGGTACACCCTGGTCCTGGGAAGGCGGGCCGTGCGTTCCGGTGCCACGGGCGACCTCGCCGAGTCCGACGCCGGCTACACGGGTTTGGCTGCCTGAATCCCGTGGTGGACCGGGGTGGCACCTGCCGCGGCGCAGTGCCTGACGGTAGGCTCGAGAGGAGACATGTAGCGCTGCCGGGCGGATGCCTGGCAGCGCTGACGCCTACGGAAGTGAAGCAGCAGTGACTGAGAAGAATCCCACCCCTCCGAATCGACAGGTTCCGCGCCCCGATCCGGTCGATGACACTGACGAACCTGCCTTCGAATGGATGAAGCCGGCGGCCTCGCCGTCAGCTTCGCAGGAGGCTCCGCGTGAGGCCTCCTCGGAGGGCCGGCCGGCTTCCCCGGCGGGAGCCGGGGCTCCCGCTTCCCGCCAGCCGAACCCGGCAACCGCCCAGGCGGGAATCCCGGCGGCGTCCGAGCGGCCGCAGGCGGAGAGCCGGGCCGGCCGCAAAGCCGCGGAAGCCGCCGTCGAGCCCGCTGTGCCAGAAGCCGAACCCGAACTGCAGGGGAGGGGTACGCACTTCAGGGAGCCATTGCCCACGTCGGCGCTTCAAGTCCGGCCGCCCGAGGAGGAAGTGGAGCGGAGGAATGCCGAACGCGAGCTCGCCGCCAATGCCAAGCCGGTGCTGCCCCGGGTGATGCAGGTCCTCCTGGCCATCTTCTACCCGGTGATCCTCCTGGTCCTTGCGGTCCGCGCCGTGACAAGCCCGCTCTTCCTGTGGGTGGAGTACTACCGCTCGGGGTTCCCCGGCGACGGCTACGGTTTCAACGCGGATGACCGCATGACCTACGGGTCCTACACGGTGGACTACCTCAGCAACTGGGCCGGCCCGCGCTACCTTGGCGAGCTGGTCAACCGGAGCGGGGAAAAGCTGTTCAAGGACGGTGAGGTCAGCCATATGGCCGACGTCAAGCTCGTGATCCTTTCCACGTTCGGTGCGGGCGTGCTGCTGATCCTGCTGAGCCTCATCGCCATGATCTACCTGCGCCGGCGCAGCACCGGGGGAATCCGCCGGGGCCTTTTCGCCGGATCCATCGTGACCCTCGTAGTGATCATTGGCCTGGGTGTCCTGGCCTTCCTGGGCTGGGAGCAGTTCTTCACGGAGTTCCACCGCATCTTCTTTGCCAACGGCTCGTGGACCTTCGCCATGGACGACACCCTGATCCGGCTTTTCCCGGGGCAGTTCTGGATGGACGCCGGAATCGTCATCGGAGCCCTGGTACTGGTGGCGTCCCTGCTGACGCTGGTGCTGACATGGCCCACCCGTAAACGCCGTGGCCTGGTCAAGCCTGAGAAAACCCGCAGCGGGGAGAACGCGTCCGGTGAGGCTGCGGACCCTGCTGCTGCCGCTGACTCCGACGGTTCACGCAGCGCCTCCGCCCGAGTCTAAGAATCTGGCAATCATCAAGGCAAAGGCTGCCGCCCCTTCGGGTCGGCAGCCTTTCTGTTACCGGTTGTCAGCCGGTTCCCTCCGTCAGCCGCCGGGCTGCTCCATCAGCTGTAGAGGCCGTTGATATGCGTTTCGAAGTCGCGGACCACCGCTGCCCGCTTGAGTTTCAACGACGGCGTCAGGTGCCCTGAATCGACACTGAAATTTGCATCCAGCACCGCGAAGCTGCGGATCGACTCGGCTTTGGAGACCAAGGTGTTGGCCTGGTCCACCGCGTGCTGCAGGGCTTCGCGGATCCGTGCATCCGACTTCGCATCGGCCGCGCCCATCACCGGGACCCCGTTCGCTGAGCACCAGTTTTCCAGGCCCTCCGGATCGAGGTTGATCAGCGCGGAGACAAACGGCCGGCCGTCGCCGACCACCACGGCATGGTCCACGAGCTGGTGCTCACGGATCTTTTCCTCGAGCGGCCCCGGCGCCACATTCTTCCCGCCCGCCGTGACCAGGAGGTCCTTCTTGCGTCCGGTGATGGTCAGGAAGCCGTCCTCGTCCAGCACGCCAAGGTCGCCGGTGCGGAAGAAACCGTCCACAAAAGCCTCCGCGTTGGCGGTCTCGTTGGCGTGGTACCCCCTGAACACGCCGATGCCCTTGACCAGGATCTCGCCATCGTCGGCCACATGGATGGTGGTTCCCGGCACGGGTATTCCCACGGTGCCCACTTTGGTCCTGGACGGCGTGTTGGCCGTGCAGGGCGCTGTGGTCTCGGTCAGGCCGTAGCCCTCCAACACGGGAATGCCTGCGCCGCGGAAGAAATGCGCCTCGTTCGAACTCAGTGGGCTTGCTCCGGATACCGTGTATTTGAGACGGCCGCCGAAGACCTGCCGGAGCCGTGGATACAGCAGGCGCTCGAAGAGGGCGTGCTTGCCCCGGAGCAGCAGCCCAGGCCCCTTACCCTTGCCGCGGGCGGCGTCGTCGAGGGCCTGCGAATATCCGACGGCGGTGGCGGAGGCTGCGGCAAACAGCCCCGTTTTGCCGCCGAGGGCGGCCTTGTGGGCGGCGCCGGCATGCACTTTTTCGAAGATGCGTGGCACAACCAGGAGGAACGTGGGCTTGAAGGTTTCCAGATCCTCCAAGAGCGCGGCGGCCCCCGAGGTGTGGCCCAGCGTGGCTCCGGCGCTAAGGCAGACAACCTGGACCGCGCGGGCCAGGACGTGGGCCAAAGGCAGGAACATCAGGGTCCGTGCGCCCTCCTGCATCAGGATCCCGGGCAGGAACGCCACAATGTTGGCGGCCACCAAGGCGAAATTTCCGTGCGTGATTTCACAGCCCTTGGGCTTGCCGGTTGTTCCCGACGTGTAAACCAGCGAGGCCAGGTCGGCGAGGCCGGCAGCGCTGCGGTGGCGCTCCAGCTCGGCGTCGCTGACTCCCGTTCCGGCGGCGGCGAGGCTGGCCAGGTTGGGGGCCTCGCCGTCGTCGTCCATTCTCATCACCGAAACGAGAGTGTTCCCCAGCAGCTCCGAGGCGGCCAGGACTCCATGGACCAACGCGGCCTTCGCCCTGTCCTCAACGAAGATCCGGCGCGCACCTGAGTCGTGGAGGATCCATTCGATCTGGCTGGCGGAGGAGGTCTCATAAATGGGAACCGTGACGCCGCCGGCAAACCAGACCGCGAAATCCACCAGAGTCCACTCGTAACGGGTCCCCGACATCACGGCAACGGGGTCGCCGGGAGTGATACCGCCGGCGATGAGGCCCTTCGCGAGGGCTGTGACCCGGTCAAGGAACTGCCGGGCAGGGACGTCCACCCAGCCGTTCGGGCCCTTGCGGGCATACACGGCGTGGGCGGGATCGGCGGCGTGCCGTTCCAGCAGCAGGTCCGTCACGTTGCTGTGCCCATCCAGCTCAACGAGCAGTTCAGTGCTTGCTTCTCTCACAGCCAGTCTCCGTTTCCGGGTCCTTGAATCCAATAGCGGCGCCGGTTTCCGCGGCCGGTGGTCCCCTGTAATCCTGCCTTAGATCCAGGAGGGCATCCACATCCGCAGACGCCATTCCTGGTAGGGGATCACCTCGGCGGTCCAAATGGGATAGAAGAAAGCTGACAACAACACCGCACCGGCCACAAAGATCGCCACCACGTAGAGACCCGAGCGGCGGCGCCATGGAGGATCCGACGGGCGCCCCAGCGCGAGACCCAGGCAGTACGTCAGGGCCAGCACCAGGAAGGGCTCGAAGGAGAGTGCGTAGAACGTGAACATGGTCCGTTGCGGATACATGAACCAGGGGAGGTACCCCGCGCCCACTGCGGCCAGGATGGCTCCCGCACGCCAGTCGCGGCGGCCGGCCCACCAAAACAGCAGCACCACCAGGGCAACGGCGGCGCTCCACCAGATCAGGGGATTGCCCACCGACAGGATCGCGGCGGCGCAACTGGCAACGTCGCAGCCCCCGGTGCCCTGTTTGGGGGATTCGTAGAAGAAGGACGTGGGCCTGCCCATCACCAGCCAGCTCCAGGCACTTGCCTCATAGGGATGCTCGGCGGTCAGCCCCTGATGGAACTTGTAGGCCTCCAAGTGGTAATGCGCCAGTGACCGCAGCGGACCGGGCAGCCAGCCCCACTCGGCGGAGGGATTGGTGTCCGCCCAGTGCCGGAAGTAGGCGTCTTTGGAAAGGAACCAACCCGTCCAGGTGGCGGTGTAGACGGCCGCGACCACCGGCACGATGCTCAGGAAGGCGGGTATGCCGTCCTTGATGATGCCGCCGCTGATCCATCCCTTGATTCCCGCAACCCGCCGCGCGTTGAGGTCCCAGAAGACCGTCAGGAGGCCAAAGCCGGCCAGGAAGAACAAGGCGGACCACTTGGTGCCCACGGCCAGGCCCAGGCAGACTCCCGCGGCGACGCGCCACCAGCGCACTCCGAGCCATGGTCCGGAAACGAGTTGGAGCACCGACGGTCTGTGATCCGGCGCGTCCGCCGCCTGCCGGGCGAGCCGCAGGGCCAGCCGGCGCCGTCCGTCGTCCCGGTCCAGGAGCAGCGCTCCGAAGGCAGCCAGGATCCAGAACATCAGGAATATGTCCAGCAAGGCAGTCCGGGACATCACGAGGTGGTGCCCGTCCACCGCCAGCAGCAGTCCTGCCACCGCGCCGAGGGTGAGGGACCGGAAGAGCTTCTGGGCGATCAATGCGACCAGAAAGATGGACAGTGTTCCGGTCAGGGCGGCGCTGAACCGCCAGCCGAAAGGGTTGTCGGGTCCGAATAGCCACATGCCGGCGGTGATCATCCATTTCCCCACCGGCGGATGGACCACGTACTCGGGGGTATCCAGCAGCACACCGGGGTTGCCGGCGATGAAGGAATCGTTGGCTTTGTCCGGCCAGCTGCGCTCGTAGCCGCTGACCAGGAACGAGTAGGCGTCCTTGACGTAGTACGTTTCGTCGAAGACCAGGTTGCGGGGCGTGTCCAGCCGGACGAAGCGCAGCACGCCGCCAAGGGCCGCCGTGATGGTGGGAATCAGCCAGAACCACAAACGCAGCGAGGCCGGATAGTCCCGCCAGCTCCTGAGGCCGCCGATCAGGCGCTCCTGGAGGGCCTCCGCCGTGAACGCCTCGTTTGGCCTGCGGATCCAGCGGTGGCCTTCGAGGTTGCGTCCCCGGGGCAAGGAGGCCGCCGGCGGGGGGCTGGCTGAGTCGGTCCCGGCAGGGGGCGCGGAAGTCTGCGTCACGAGCCCATGCTACCTTTTGCCGCTGGAGGCGCCTGTCAGCAGTAGGCTGGTCGGGTGGACCAACAACTCAGCGCTTCCCGGACCGGCAGCCCCGATCACCTCAGCGGCGCCCAGGATTCGGGCCCGGCGCCGGGGGCAGTGACCGGTCCCGGAACTCCAGGCTCCGAGGGGCAGCCCGGCAGGATTGTGCTGGCTGCCACACCCATCGGGAACGTGGGCGACGCGTCCCCGAGGCTCATAGAGCTCCTCACCACTGCGGACATCGTTGCCGCCGAGGACACCCGGAGACTGCACCGGCTGGTCCAAAACCTCGGAATCACGGTGGGCGGACGCGTGATCAGCTATCACGAGCACAACGAGGACACCAAGACCGCCGAGCTGCTTGACCTGGTCCGGGCGGGCAAGACGATGGTGATGGTGAGCGACGCCGGCATGCCCGCGGTTTCCGACCCCGGCTTCCGCCTGGTGGAGGGCGCGGTGGCTGCGGGACTCACCGTCACCGCCGTCCCCGGACCTTCGGCAGTCCTGACGGCGCTCGCCCTCTCAGGACTGCCCACCGACCGTTTCTGCTTCGAGGGGTTCCTGCCCCGGAAGGCGGGCGAACGGGCGTCCCGGCTGGCTGAGTTGGACACCGAACGCCGCACCATGGTCTTCTTCGAGGCGCCCCACCGGCTTGAAGTCATGCTCCGTGCCCTCCACGACCGTTTTGGCCCCGCGCGCCCGGCGGCAGTCTGCCGTGAACTGACCAAGACGTATGAGGAAGTCATCCGGGGTCCGTTGCGCGAGCTCCTGGAATGGGCTGAAACGAACGAGGTGCGAGGGGAAATCGCTGTCGTTGTGGGCGGCGCCCCGGAAAAGGAGCCCGGGAAGCCGGAGGATCATGTGGCCGCCGTCAACGGGCTCGTGGCCAAGGGGATCCGGCTCAAGGACGCTGTGGCGGCCGTGGCCGAGGACGCCAAGGTCAGCAAGCGGGAGCTGTATTCGGCGGTTCTGGCCGCCCGTTAGGAACTTGTGCAGTTGCACAGCAGTCCACGCGCTTGGTAGTGCGGCCATGCGTAGACACCCCGAAGAGCCGGGCAGTACCGTGGCTTTAAACCAGCATAGAGCTGAACCCAAACCCTACCGATTTGCTGACGAGGGAGTCATCGTGACTGTTACTGCACAGCCCACTGTTACCGCAGGCCGTGAAAGCGAACTGCTGGCCTCTGTTCCCACGGGGCTGCTCATCAATGGTGAGTGGCGCCCTGCGGCGTCGGGCAAGACGTTCGACGTCGAGGATCCCGCCACCGGGAAGGTGCTGTTGAGCATCGCGGACGCCGGGCCGGAGGACGGTGCCGCGGCCCTGGACGCCGCCGCCGCGGCGCAGGATTCCTGGGCCAAGGTCCCGCCGCGTGAGCGCGGGGAGATCCTTCGCCGGGCGTTCGAGCTCGTGACCGCCCGGGCCGAGGATTTCGCCTTGCTGATGACCCTGGAGATGGGCAAGCCGCTGGCGGAGGCCCGTGGCGAGGTCACCTACGGGGCGGAGTTCCTGCGCTGGTTCTCCGAGGAAGCCGTCCGCGCATTCGGCCGGTACTCGGTCTCCCCGGACGGCAAATCCCGGCTGCTGGTCACCAAGAAGCCGGTGGGTCCGTGCCTGCTGATCACGCCGTGGAACTTCCCCCTTGCCATGGCCACCCGCAAGATTGCCCCCGCCGTGGCCGCCGGCTGCACCATGGTGCTCAAGTCCGCGAACCTGACGCCGCTGACCTCACAGCTGTTCGCAGCCGTGATGGTCGAGGCCGGGCTCCCCGCCGGCGTGCTGAACGTGATCCCCACCTCCACCGCCGGTGCCACCACTGGTCCGCTGATCAAGGACCAGCGTTTGCGCAAGCTTTCCTTCACCGGCTCCACCGAGGTCGGCCGCCGCCTGCTCGCCGACGCCTCCGAGACCGTGCTGCGGACCTCCATGGAGCTCGGCGGCAACGCCCCGTTCGTGGTGTTCGAGGACGCAGACGTGGACGCCGCCGTCGCCGGTGCGATGCTGGCGAAGCTGCGCAACATGGGCGAGGCCTGCACCGCGGCCAACCGGTTCATCGTGCACGAGTCCGTGGCCGATGAGTTCGCGGAGAAGTTCGCCGCGAAGATGGCGGAGATGACCACCGCCCGCGGCACCGAGCCGGAGTCCAAGGTGGGCCCGTTGATCGATGCCAAGAGCCGGGACAAGGTCCACGAACTGGTTTCCGACGCCGTCTCCGCCGGCGCCGTCGCGGTGATCGGCGGCTCCGCCGTCGAGGGCCCCGGGTACTTTTACCAGCCCACCATCCTCAAGGGCGTCACCGAGGGCACCCGGATCCTGTCCGAGGAAATCTTCGGCCCCGTCGCCCCGATCATCACCTTCGGCACCGAGGACGAGGCCGTGCGCCTGGCGAACAACACGGAGTACGGCCTGGTGGCCTACGTCTTCACCAGGGACCTCAACCGCGGCATCCGGATGGGCGAACGCCTTGAGACCGGCATGCTGGGCCTGAACGCCGGCGTGGTCTCCAACGCGGCGGCTCCCTTCGGCGGGGTCAAGCAGTCCGGCCTGGGCCGCGAGGGCGGCCTGGAGGGCATCGAGGAATACCTCTACACCCAGTACATCGGCATCGCCGACCCCTACGCCGGCTAACCACCCCGCTCCTGGCCGTCCGGCTCCGCCAGCTACCCCTGGCGGAGCCGTCGCAGGCCGTCGCGCAACCTGCGCCAGGACCGCGCTCCGGCGCGCCGCGCATGGGCTGCCGCACGTGAGCCGGCCCGGAATGGAGCCGCCGCTCCCTGCCCCCAGCGGGCAAGCACCGACGGGGGCAGCCATGCGGCCCGCAGGCGTTGAAGCGGCCGCGAATGGGCCCGGAACGACCACTGGACCTCGGCCAGCCTGTCCGAAGCCGACGTGCCTGCCCCCGCCCCGCTTGCCTCACGATCCAACGCCGGACGGTGGCCGGCGGGACGTTCGCGGACCGGCCGGCCGTACTGTTGCCGTTCAAAGTCGGCGGTGAGTGACTCGACGGCCCGGCGCGCGCCGTCGTCCTGGCCGCCCGGGGGGCCAAGGGCACCGGAACTGAGGAGCCGGCGGGAAAACAGTCGGGCGGTCTCGCTGGCCCGCGGGCGTAAGCCGTAGTCCGTGGCCAGGTCCTGCAGTTCTGCCCAGGCGGAGCGGGCCATGGGGCCGGCCCCCGCGTTGTGGGAATCCTTGAGCCGGCGGGCGCGCAGCCCGGCCCGGGCCAGCCGCGGCGACGCCGCCACCAGCCCGAGAAACAGGATCCCGCCCGCGCCGAACAGCCACGGGGCCAGGACGTGACCCGCGTCAGCTGCAGGCCCCGCACCCGGCAACGGCACCGGAGTCACCGTGGGGGTGGGGCCGGGCGTTGCGGTCCCGGATGGAATGAGGTCGTCGTTGTTTTCGGTGGTGCTGGCGCCGCTCGACGCGGCGGCTTCACTGGCGTAATCCGGCACAACGCCCCGGGACGGCGTGGGCTCAAACGGAACCCAGCCAAGACCTTGGAAGTAGAGCTCCGGCCATGCGTGGGCGTCGCGGGAGTCAACCTCGTACTCGGGGAGGGCGCCCTGTCCCGCCACGGACACGGTGGCGCCCGTGGAGCGGCCCGGTGCGTACCCCACCGCGATCCGGCTCGGAATACCCTCAAGCCTGGCCATCACGGCCATTGCCGAGGCGAAGTGAATGCAGTAGCCGCTCTTCTGCGTGAGGAAGTCCGCAAGGACGGAAAGGCCGTTGCCGTCGTATCCGCCCTGCACCGGAGACTGCAGCGAGTAGGTGAATTCGGAGGAGCGCAGGTACTTCTGGATCGCCATGGCCTTGGCATACGGTGTGGCGCTGCCTTTCGTCACGGAGTCGGCCGTCCTCTTCACGATGTCTGGCACGTTGCCGGGGGTGCGGACGAACTCATCAGAAATGTCCCGCGCCGGGGCTGTTGACTGCGCGAGCAACTGCGGGGTGAGCTTCGGAACCGTGGATTGCACCACGTACTGCTGATTCCGCGAGTTGGTGTCCAAGCCCTTGATGCTCAAGGTGGCAGGGTCCCAGGTCCATCGTCCGTCCAGGCCGTTGACGGAATCGGGCGCGTAAGGCACGGGCAGGTAGGGGCTCGTAAACAGACCGGTATTCACCGCCGTGACCTGGCGGAGTTGCTCGTCCGCAAGGATTTCGTAGCCGGGGTCCATTCGGCCCACCCCCAGCCGCCGCGTGGCGTCCCGGTCATCCGGGGCCCAGGAATCACCATCGAACCGGTCCACCGTGACCGACCTCAGATAGAGCGGAGTAGTGGCATTGGAGGCGTAGGTGATGCGGCCGGCCCCGGACTGGCTGCGGAGGTTGTTGCCCAGGCTGATCATCGGGTTGAGCCCGGCGGAGGAGCCCCAGGGGTTCAATCGGGAGCCCTGCGGAAAGGTGCCCTGGTCGAACCCGGGAATGACGAGTGGCAGCAGGAGCGAGATGGCCACGGCCACGCCACCGGTGAGGACTGCGCGCCGGAACTGCCCCGGGTTCCTCACGGTGTCTGCCAGGATCCGCTCGTCCGGCGCGTACCACTGCGCGCACGCAAGGATCAGGAGGTAGCCGGCGGCCGCCGCCGTAAACCCCAGCACGCCCACGCTTTGCGGCTTGATCATTGCCGGGACCAGCAGGATGGTCAGGAGCCCGAGCCCGCTGGTGGCAGGCATCCCCAGCGGCAGCGCAAGGGCATCGACCAGAATCACCACGAGGCCAAGGACCGCGCACGTGACCAGCACGATTCCGGCATTGGGCGCCACCGGTGAACTCTCCGCCAAGACGGTCTCGCTGGCGCGCCGCAGGTACGTGCCCAGCGCGGTCATGGTCCGGTCTGTGGGGATGAAACCAGCAAAGCTGTCCCTGCGGAAGAACTGGAAGGTCAGGATGAAGACCAGCGAGGCAAACCCGCCGAGCATCACTACGAACGGCTGGGCCCTTACTGACCGGAGGGTGGCCATGGCCAGGGCCACCACGGCAACTGTGGTGAGCGCTGCCGGATACCAGGCCCAGCCACGCAGCACGCCGTTGAGCCCCAGCGCAGCACCGGCAACGGCGGTGGACACGGCGCAGGCCATGACCCACGGGTAGGCTCCCACCCGGCGGGCCTTACGCCGGGCCGCCGTCGTCTCCGGCGCGGCCGGCGAACCGTCCGGACCCTGGCCGTGGCGGGTCCGCCCGTGGGGCGTGAGGGTCATCTGCCCACTCCTGTTCCACGGCGCACGTCGGCGGCGGCGGACGCGGCACCCGCGTCGCCCTGGTCGAAGGAGGACCACGCGGCAGGCAGGGCAGTAGCGGTGGTGACCGCCACTGCCCGCCAGCCCCCTGACCGCAGTACCTCCAGGGTGTCCCGGGTGTCCTGGTTAGCCTGGGCACCCCGGGGGTGGTCGGTGACCACGATCGCAAAGGCATTGGCGCCGAAGGCCGCCGCGGCCGCCAGCGACCGTGCATCCTGGTGCTGGAGATGTCCGAGAATGGCCAGCACCGGACCTCGGAGCCGGTGCGCCGACAGCTTGTCCATGAGCCGGTCGTCAAAAGGACGCGGGGTGGAGTCGGGTGCTGAGTCCGCCTGGCGGCGGAGCGTGTCACTGGACTCGGGGCCGGCCCTGCCGCCGTCATCGTGGTGGACGTGGGGGCCATGGTGCGGACCGGTGAGGTGGATGGCGGCCAGGCTCTCGGCAATGGACTGCAGTCCGCCGGCTCCGCTGTATTCCTCTGTTTCGGGCTCCGGAGCGGAGGGCGAGTGCAGGAACGCCGGGCCTCCGGCGGGATCGAGGAAGCGCAGCGCGTAATTTCGCTCCACGAGGTGGGCGCTGACGGACATCGCGGCGGTCACCGCCCACTCGAACGCCTCGCTGGTCACCAGCTCACGCCCGTCCTCGCCCCCGCCGCCGAAGACCGATCCCGGTCCGCGGGAGAAGGCGGCTAGCCGTTGGTCGAGGATGATGGTGGCTTCGGGAGTGGTGACGGATTCCTCCTGGCGCACCATCAGTTCCCCGTGCCGCGCGGTGGCCGCCCAGTGCACCCTCCGCATGGGATCGCCGTGTCGGTATTCGCGGGTCATCACGTCGTCATCGCTGGGATTGGCCCGAATGCGGGTGGCCGTCACGCCGTCATTTCCCCGGGCTCCGGCCAGGCCCGTTGAAGGGAGCTCGACGGCGGCGGGCGTCACGGTGAGCAAGTCGCCGTCGTCGATTGCGTGGCGGTGGAGGGCGAGCCCGAAGGGGTCGATAAATTCGGCGGTCACAGGTCCGATGACGAACTGCCCCCGCTTCCCTGACCGCAAGTGGTACTCGTAGCGGCTCGTGCCGCCAACGGCGGAGCGTGCCGGGAACCGGAAGGTCGGCGATTTTCCGAAACGGGGCGGAAGGTGTTCTTCCATCGACACCTGGCCTGCTGCCATTCCGGTCCGTGCCACCGCCAGCCGCACGGTAGCGGTGGCGGAGGTCTCCACGGTGGACGGACTGAACTCCCGGTATACCTTGAAGCGGGGCTTGAGCACGCGAAGGCTTGCAAGACTCACAAGGGGCAAGGCAACCAGCAGTATCCCGAGCGTCAGGAGGTCCCGGCGTCCCATGACCTGGGCCGCAAGGAGCGAGACCACACCGGCCGCGAGCAATCCCCAGCCGCGGGGGCTGAACAGATGTCCCGGAAGCTTGTCCGTCACGGCCATGGTGGAGTTTCGCCCCTAACGGCTGTGCTTGACGTCCGGTGGCCGGTCCGGCTCACCCTGCCGCTCGCCCGAGCGGACGGCCGGCCCTGGGGACTCCTGGCTCACAGGAAGTTTGGCCAGGATGCTCCGGATGACACTGTGTGGCGTTTCGCCCGTGCTGGCAGCCTTTCGGTCAACGATGATCCGGTGGGCCAGCACCGATTCCGCGACGCTTATGACGTCGTCCGGCAGCACGAAGTCACGCCCTTCCAGTGCTGCGGTGGCCTTCGCGGCACGCAGGAGCTGGAGCAGGGACCGGGGGCTGGCGCCGAGCCGGAGCATGGCGCTTTGGCGGGTGGCGCGGCCCAGCGACACGGTGTATTCCTTCACCGCCTGGGAGACGTAGACCTGCTGGACGGTGGCGATCATGGCGGCAACATCGGATGACGTCACCACCGCGGACACCTTGTCCAAGGGGGAGGTGGCCTGGTGGGTCTCCAGCATTTCGATTTCGGAATCCTTGTCCGGGTAACCCATGGAGATCCGGGCCATAAAGCGGTCCCGTTGCGCCTCCGGCAGCGGATAGGTTCCTTCCATCTCAATGGGATTCTGCGTGGCCACCACCATGAACGGCTCGTCGAGGCGGTACGAGTCGCCGTCCACCGTGACCTGATGCTCTTCCATGCATTCAAGGAGCGCGGACTGGGTCTTGGCCGAGGCGCGGTTGATCTCGTCGCCGATCACGATATTCGCAAAAACGGCGCCGGGCCGGAATTCGAAGAGCCTGGAAGCCTGGTTATAGATCGATACGCCCGTCACGTCCGAGGGAAGCAGGTCCGGAGTGAACTGGATCCTGCTGACGGAACAATCGATGGTGCGGGCCAGGGTTTTGGCGAGCAATGTCTTCCCGACGCCGGGGACGTCCTCGAGAAGTAGATGGCCCTGTGCCAGGAGCACCGTGAGGGCCAGTTTGGCGGCCTCGGATTTCCCGTCTATCACAGTGTTGATGGCGGACAGGATTCGTTCGCTGGCCAGATGGAAGGACGCGGCGTCCATGGCGGCCGGCGCGAGTCCGTCGAGGCGGTTTCCGAGACCCTCCGCACCGCCGGAGAGGGCCTGCCCGTCCGGGAGTGCCTCGTCGAGGGTGGTGCGTCGGTGGTGGGGGTCCATCGGCAGCCTTTCAGACCATGTGGAAGCCTGGAACGGGACGACACTTGCCGCCGCCGTCCGCCATCGGGCATTCGCCCGTATGCCACCAGACTACTAACACAACTGACGGGGCTGACAGAGAGTTCCGGTAATTCCCCTGCAGTTCGGGGCGGTTAGGGTAGAACGATGGACACCCCCTTGACGCCCGTTCCATTTCGCGCGCCCGGCAGCGATGGCTCCGGCCGGCAAGGCTACCCGCCGGCGCCCGAGCCGCTCCCTGTTCCGGTGATGGACAACCACACGCATCTGGACTTCCCCGACGCCCTTGTCCAGGTGGAGGTGGCGGCGGCTATGGATGCCGCGGAATCCGTTGGCGTGCAGGGCGCGGTGCAGGTGGGATGCGACCTTGAGTCCTCCCGGTTCACGGTCCGCGCGGTAGAACTGGACCGGCGCCTGCTGGGCGCCGTGGCGATCCACCCCAATGATGCGCCGCACTATGCGGCCCGGGGGGAACTGGAGGGGGCCCTTACCGAGATCGAATCCCTCGCCTCGCACCCGCGGATCCGCGCTATTGGCGAGACCGGGCTTGATTTCTTCCGCACGGAAGGAGAGGGGCTGGCGCATCAGCGCTACTCATTCCGCCGTCACATCGATATCGCCAAGAGGCTGGACCTCACTTTGCAGATCCACGACCGGGACGCCCACGACGACGTCGTCCAGGTGCTGCGGGAGGAGGGTGCCCCCGAGCGGGTGGTCTTCCACTGCTTCTCCGGGGACCAGGCGTTGGCGCGGACCTGCAATAACGAAGGCTGGTACATGTCCTTCGCGGGAACGGTCACGTTTAAGAACGCCGCAAATCTTCGCGCCGCGCTGGCGATTGCAGATCCCGCCAGGATTCTCGTGGAAACGGATGCCCCCTTCCTTACCCCCCATCCCTTCCGGGGCCGCCCGAATGCAAGTTACCTGATCCCGTATACCGTACGGTCCATGGCTGAATTGACAGGATCAGAGCTGTCCGAATTGTGCTCCCGAATTGCCGAAAATTCCTTGCGGGCATACGGATCCTGGAACTAAAAGCCGCGCCTTCCACCTGCCGTTCAGCAATACCACGTATGCACACTTTCTTGGCTGCTTTATAACGCTTCGGTTACAGTGGAAAACTATTAGCCGGGGTCGGGGAAGGCCTTCGGATAATTTCGCTCAGTATCGAGCCCCTCCGGGTCCCCGGGGCGGGCCGATAGGAGTGTGGCGGCGCACACGTCTGCTGCAAACATCCGGACCTCGTCCGGAGTTGCCCTGAGGGTGTTTGCGTCGGTGGGAGTGTGCGTTATTCCCCGTGCCCGGATGGTCCTAGAGTTACGGGCAATCGTGGTCAAGTTCTTCACTTCGGATGGCAAGTTCAGCTTCGTCAAGGTCGGCGCCCAGCTGGTGGTGCTTTCGGCACTCGTGCTGGGCCTCGTGGCCTTTGTTGGCAATAACAAGACAGTCACCCTGAATGTGGATGGGAAGGTCAGTTCGGTCCAGACCTTCGGCGGGACCGTTGGCCAGGTGGTCAAGGGTGCCAAGGTTGAACTGCAGGCCGCGGACAGGGTTTCGCCGGCCGCGGATGCCAGTGTGGAGGACGGCTCGGTGATCAACGTCAACCTCGCCAAGGCCGTGAAGATCAGCCTGGACGGCGCGGAGAAGACCGTGAACACCACCTCGTCCAACGTCGAAGGACTCGTCACCGAACTTGGCGTGGCTGGCTCTTCGGAAGTTTCGGCCCCGAAGGACGCGCAGCTCGCCGTGTCCGGATCGTTCGTCTCCATCTCCACTCCCAAGACCGTCAGCATCCTCGCGGACGGCAAGGCCTCCAAAACCACCACGACGGCGGACACGGTCGCTGAGGTCCTCAAGGACGCCGGCGTGAGCGTGGGCGCCGGCGACCGGCTTTCCCAGCCGGGCAACGCCCGCGTGGTTAACGACATGGTGGTCAAGGTCTCCCGCGTGGATTCCGCCAAGACGGACGAAACCTCCGAGGATGTGCCGTTTGAAACACTGACGTCCGAAAGCGCTGACCTGGACAAGGGTACGAAGAACGTCACGCAGGCCGGTTCGGTGGGCAAGGTCAGCAAGAAATTCAAGCTCGTGCTCGTGGACGGCAGGGAAGCGGCGCGGACCCTCGTCTCGCAGGACGTTACCGTTCAGCCGGTCACCGAGAAGGTCACTGTCGGCACCAAGGAAAAGCCCAAGGTCGAGGCCGCAACCGGCGCGAACACCGGCGCTTCCGCTCCGGGAATGATGAACGAAGCCATGTGGGACAAGATCGCCCAGTGCGAGTCCACCGGGAACTGGTCCATCAACTCCGGCAACGGTTACTACGGCGGACTGCAGTTTGATGTCCAGACCTGGCTCGGCGCAGGCGGCGGCGCGTATGCTCCGAACGCCAGCCTTGCCACCAAGGCCCAGCAGATCGACATCGCCAACCGTATCTATGCAACGCGCGGACTTTCACCGTGGGGCTGCGGCTGGGCGGCCAGCAGCTAGCCACCGCGCCAGGGCGGCTCTCCGCCGCGGCAGCTGACCAACGCCGCGGCGGGGAAACCCCGCCTTGGACCCCAAGGACAGGCCGGGCCCGGATTCTCCGGACCCGGCCTTGCCGTGCCCCCACCTGCCGCCGTGCCCGCGTGCACTCATGCGGGACGGGATAGGATACCTAGGTGACTGAACCGACCCCCGCCGCCTCCGGCACCGCCCCCGCGCCATTGCTGGGTGCCTCCGATGTCCGCAGGCTGGCCGAGGAGATCGGGGTCCGCCCCACGAAGACCTTGGGCCAGAATTTCGTGATCGACGGCAACACCATCCGCCGGATCGTTGCCGCCGCGGGCATCCACCCCGACGAGACCGTCCTGGAGGTGGGGCCCGGACTTGGTTCCCTCACCCTCGGGCTGCTGGACGCTGCGAAGTCCGTGGTCGCCGTCGAGATTGATCCGGTCCTGGCCGCCAAGCTGCCTGGCACAGTCGAACAGTGGCGCCCGCAGGCCGCCAAGGACTTCCACCTGGTGCTCGCAGACGCCATGAAGGTCACCGAACTTCCGGTGGAACCGACCGCGCTCGTGGCCAACCTTCCGTACAACGTTGCGGTTCCGGTGGTGCTTCACCTGCTGCAGCATTTCCCCAGCCTCCGGCACGGCCTGGTGATGGTCCAGGACGAGGTGGCGGACAGGCTGGCTGCCGGCCCCGGCTCCAAAACGTACGGCGTTCCCTCGGTCAAGGCCGCGTGGTACAGCCGCATGCGAAAAGCCGGGGTGATCGGCATGAACGTATTCTGGCCCGCGCCCAAGATCCACTCCGGGCTTGTGGCCTTTACCCGTCACGACCCGCCCGTCACCACAGCCACCCGGCAACAGGTTTTCGCCGTGATCGACGCCGCCTTCGCGCAGCGGCGGAAAACGTTGCGGGCGGCCCTGGCCGGCTGGGCCGGAAGCGCCGCGGAGGCCGAACGTTGCCTGCTGGCCGCCGGCGTCGATCCCACGGCCCGGGGCGAAGTGATCGACATCGAGGCTTTCGCCAGGATCGCCGAGGCCCGTCAGTCGCCCCAGGATTGAAGCGCGCAGCAGTCCCCGAAATCTGCGGCCGGCCCCGTACGCATGCTTGGAGCCTGACCCTGCCATGCCATAGCTTGGACTCATGAACGCAGTGAGAGGGCGCTTTGCGGCGCGGACTGTCCGGGTCAAAGCTCCCGGCAAAATCAACGTCTCACTGGATGTGGGGCCGCTGCGTGAAGACGGCTACCATTCCGTGGCCAGCGTGTACCTGGCGGTTTCCCTCTACGAGGAAGTGGCGGCCACGAGCACAGCCACGGCAGGCATTACTGTCAGCATCAGTCCGGCGAGCACCCTTGACCTGGACGGCGTGGACATTCCGCTGGACGAACGCAATCTCGCCTACAAGGCAGCGGCGATCATGGCTGACGTGTCCGAACACTCCACCGGAGTCCATCTGGAAATTACCAAAAGGGTTCCCGTGGCCGGGGGCATGGGCGGCGGCTCGGCGGATGCCGCGGCAACCCTGCTCGCTTGCGATGCACTCTGGAACAGCGGACTCTCGCGCGACGAGCTTGCGCACCTTGCCGGCGAACTTGGCGCCGACGTTCCTTTTTCGCTCCTTGGCGGCACGGCCGTGGGGCTGGGGGTGGGCGATGAGCTCTCACCCGCCTTGGCGAAAGCGCAGACGGACTGGGTGCTGGTGACAGCGGACTTCGGGCTGTCCACGCCGGAGGTGTTCCGGATGCTGGACCGTCTCCGTGTTGCCGAAGGTGCGGCCGTGGAAGAACCCACCGCCGTGGATCCAAAGATACTGCAGGCCCTCCGCAGCGGCGATGCCGACGCCCTCAGCCGGGTACTCGTCAACGACTTGCAGCGGGCTTCCATCGAACTGGCGCCCGGACTCCGTGACACGCTGGGGCTTGGGGAGTCCTGCGGCGCCATAGCGGGGCTCATCTCCGGTTCGGGCCCCACTGTCGCCCTGCTCACCCACAGCCCGGCGGCGGCCGCCAGCCTCGCGGAGGACCTGCGCCACCACGGCCTGAACGCCATGGCGGTTCACGGTCCAGTGCATGGCGCGCGCATCATCTCCGATACCCTCCTTTAGTAGCTTGAACCTATTTACCGACTTCATTAACGACGAAAGCAGTTCCCAGTGGCACACCTGCTCGGCGGCGAGAACCTCACGGTTTCGTATGCAACCCGTACCGTCCTCAATGGCATCACTGTCGGCCTTGAAGAGGGCGACCGGATCGGCATGGTGGGCCGCAATGGCGACGGCAAGTCGACCCTTATGCGGCTGCTGGCGATGCGCTCCACCCCGGACTCCGGCCGGGTGACCAAGCGCAGCGAGGTCAACATCGGCTACCTGGACCAGAGCGACGTGCTCGACGGCGACCTCACCGTCGGAGCGGCGATCGTCGGCGACCAGGCCGACTATGAATGGGCCCGCAATCCCCAGATCCGCGAAGTCATGGGCGGACTCGTGTCCGACGTCGACTGGCACGCCAACGTCCACGCGCTCTCCGGCGGCCAGAAGCGGCGTGTGGCCCTGGCCAAGCTCCTGATCGAGGACCACGACGTCATCATGCTCGACGAGCCCACCAACCACCTCGACGTCGAGGGCGTCGCGTGGTTGTCCCGGCACCTGAAGACCCGCTGGCGGCCCAACCAGGGCGCCTTCCTCGTGGTCACCCACGACCGTTGGTTCCTCGACGAAGTCTGCAACAAGACCTGGGAGATCCATGACGGCATCATGGATCCGTTCGACGGCGGCTACGCCGCCTACGTGCTGGCCCGCGCCGAGCGTGACCGCTCCGCCTCCGTGGTGGAAAGCAAGCGCCAGCAGCTCGTCAAGAAGGAGCTCGCGTGGCTACGCCGCGGCGCCCCGGCCCGCACCGCCAAGCCCAAGTTCCGGATCGAGGCGGCCAACGCCCTGATCGCAGACGTCCCCGAGCCGCGCGACTCGACGGCTTTGAGCAAGATGGCCACTGCCCGCCTCGGCAAGGACGTCCTGGACCTTGAGAACGTCTCCCTTGACTTCCTCGGCGGCGAACCCGGGCAGAAGCTCTTTGACAACATCACGCTGCGGCTGGCACCCGGCGAGCGGCTGGGCCTCGTGGGCGTCAACGGCGCCGGCAAGACCACCCTTTTGAAGCTCCTCAACGGCGAGATCCAGCCCACATCGGGCAAGGTCAAGCGCGGTAAGACCGTTGTCACCGCGGTCCTCAGCCAGGAGGTGAAGGAACTCGACGACGTCGCGGACCTGCGCGTGATCGAAGTGATCGAGCGCGAAAAGCGCTCCTTCAACGTTGGCGGCAAGGAATTCACCGCCGGCCAGCTTGTGGAGCAGCTTGGCTTCACCAACGAGAAGCAGTGGACCCCGGTCAAGGACCTCTCCGGTGGCGAACGGCGCCGCCTCCAGCTCCTGCGCCTGCTCGTGGGGGAGCCCAACGTGCTGATGCTCGACGAACCGACCAACGACCTCGACACCGACACCCTGGCCGCCGTCGAAGACGTGCTCGACGGATGGCCCGGCACGCTCGTCGTCGTCAGCCACGACCGCTACCTGCTGGAGCGCGTCACGGACCACCAGATGGCGCTCCTGGGCGACGGCAAGATCCGGGCCCTGCCGCGCGGCGTTGACCAGTACCTCGAACTGCGGGAATCGGCACTGGCCGGCTCCACGATCACCGGCGGCGGCAACCCCGTGACCGCTGCGAGCGGCGGCCAGACCCCGGCCGTTGCAGGTCCGTCCGAGGCCGAGAAACGCGACGCCCGCAAGGCCAAGAACCGCATTGAGCGGCAGCTGGGCAAGCTGACGCAGCAGGAGGAAAAGATCCACTCCCAGATGGTCAAGAGCACCGCCGAGAACGACTTCGACGCCATGGCGGAACTCACCAAGAAGCTCAAGGACCTCGCGGGAGAACGCGAAGCGCTGGAGCTCGAATGGCTCGGGGCCCTCGAAGTCCTCGGGGAATAACCTGCGGCGCCGGCTTGGGTGCCGGAGCCGATCGTCGCCCTCATGCTGTGGAACAGCAGGCATCCGGGAACGGGAACGTTGGCAATAGCGGGGCGGGGGACCTTCGCGTAGTGGCGCATCGGGTTGCTGAGGTCGCTCAGCGACCGCAGCGGCCCCTTTGCGTCGTGTCTAAGCGACGGCGAAGGGCCACGGCACTGCGAAGGTGACCATGGGACTAAGCGTCGGACCGGAGCTCAGGTTCCTTTTGCAGTCCAGTGAGGCCGTTCCAGGCAAGGTTCACCAGGTGCGCGGCCACTTCGCGCTTGTCCGGCGTCCGGCTGTCCTGCCACCACTGCCCGGTCATCGCGACCATTCCGACCAGCATCTGGGCGTACATCGCTCCATCCGCCGCGCTGAAGCCTCGGCGGGCGAACTCGTCGGACAGGATGTGCTCCACCCGCGCCGTGACGTGGGAGAGCAGAGTCGAGAAGGCGCCCTCGGGCTGGGAGGGCGGGGCGTCCCGCATCAGGATGCGGAAGCCGTCCGTCCGGTCCTCGATGTAGGTCAGGAGGGCCAGGGCGGCCCGCTCCACCTGGACGCGCGGCTTGGCCTCGTCCGTCAGGGCATCATTGATGGCCGCCAGCAGGATCCGGAACTCGTATTCCACCACCTGGGTGTAGAGCCCTTCCTTCGACCCGAAGTGCTCGTAGATCACCGGCTTCGAGACACCCGCGGCTGCGGCGATTTCCTCGATGGTGGTGCCGTCCAATCCGCGGATGGCAAACAGCCCGCGGCCTATTTCGATGAGCTGGGAGCGGCGTTGCGGACCGGTCATCCGGGGCCGGGGCACGTATCCGGGAGCCCTCACCGGCCTGCCGCTATGACTCCCGGCACCATTGGACTCGCCTGCGCTCTTGCTCACTGTCCCATCATGCCTTAAGGGGGCCGCGCCTGGCCGAGTCGCAAGAGCGTGGACCTTCATGGCAGAATTGGTTCTCGTGCCATGGGCTAGACGCCCGGGCACGGTCCGCCCTGGTGTAATGGCAGCACCCCGGCCTTTGGAGCCGTGGAGTATAGGTTCGAATCCTATGGGCGGAACTGCCGCAGTTGCCGGGTTCTGGGGGCAAAGCAGTCGGCAAGGTGTGAAAAAGCGTCCAGCAGGTGTGCAAGGCGCAACTGAGATCCACCAAAGCAAGGAGAGCCAGTACGTGAGCCCAGAGAATACCGGCCCGGCCGCCGTGATCGTCCTAGCTGCAGGTGCAGGCACCCGGATGAAATCCCGGACCCCTAAGATCCTTCACGAAATAGGCGGCCGATCCCTGGTTGGGCACGCACTGAAGACAGCCCGTGCACTGGACCCGCAGCAACTGGCGCTGGTGGTCCGGCACGAACGCGACCTCGTCGCCGCCCACATTTCGGCCCTGGACCCCGAAGCCCTCCTGGTGGACCAGGATGACCTGCCCGGTACCGGGCGCGCCGTGGAAGTGGCGCTCGACGCGCTCGATGCGCTTCACCCGGAGCGCACACTCCTCGGTACCGTGGTGGTCACCTATGGCGACGTGCCCCTGCTGACCGCAGGTTTGCTCGCGGAACTGGTGACCATCCACGAGGCCGACAACAACGCTGTCACCGTGCTCACTGCCGTCCTGGACGACGCCACCGGCTACGGCCGGATCCTGCGCGCCGCGGACGGAACAGTCACGGGCATCCGGGAACACAAGGACGCCTCCGATGAGGAACGCGCAATCCGTGAGATCAACTCCGGAATCTACGCCTTCGACGCCGCGGTCCTTCGCGAAGCCCTGGCACACGTCACCACGGACAACGCCCAGGGCGAAAAGTACCTCACCGATGTCCTAGGCCTGGCGCGTGCCGCCGGCGGCCGGGTGGCAGCCGTGGCCACCACAGACCGCTGGCAGGTCGAAGGCGCCAATGACCGCGTCCAGCTCTCCGCACTGGGCGCCGAACACAACCGGCGCCTCGTGGAAGCATGGATGCGCGCCGGTGTTACCGTCGTCGACCCTTCCACCACCTGGATCGATTCCACGGTGACGCTCGACGAGGACGTCCGGATCCTGCCGAACACCCAGCTGCACGGCGCCACAACGGTGGCGCGCGACGCCGTCATCGGCCCTGACACCACCCTGACCGATGTCGCCGTCGGCCAGGGGGCCAAAGTGGTCCGCACCCATGGTTCCGGCTCCACGATCGGCGCGGGGGCCAGCGTCGGCCCGTTCACGTACCTCCGGCCCGGCACGGTGCTGGGGGAGACAGGCAAGATCGGCGCGTTCTACGAGACCAAGAACGTCACTATCGGCCGCGGTTCCAAGCTGTCCCACCTCGGCTACGCCGGGGACACCGAGATCGGCGAGGACACCAACATCGGTTGCGGCAACATCACCGCTAATTACGACGGCGAGAAGAAGCACCGCACCGTGATCGGCTCGGGCGTCCGCACGGGGTCCAACACGGTCTTTGTGGCTCCCGTCCAGGTGGGTGACGGCGCTTACAGCGGCGCCGGCGCCGTGATCCGCAAGGACGTCCCGGCCGGCGCTCTGGCACTGTCCGTCGCCGGGCAGCGGAACGTCGAGGGCTGGGTCCTGTCCCACCGCCCGGGCACCGTTTCCGCGGAACTGGCCCAGGCCGCCGGCGCGACAGTCCCCGGACTGCCCGCCGAGGACCCCGCTACGGCGGCGGCACCGGCCCACAAGGATTCCTCAAGTACTCCGGCACCTACAGAAGAGGGCAAGCAATCATGACCGAAATTACGGCACGCGGCGAGAAGAAACTGGTTCTCGCGGCCGGGCGGGCACATCCCGAGCTTGCGCGGGAGATCGCCAAGGAACTGGGCACTGAGTTGCTGCCGGTGGATGCCTACGATTTCGCCAACGGGGAAATCTATGTCCGCGCTGGCGAGAGCGTCCGCGGCACTGATGCCTTTGTGATCCAGGCACACCCGGCGCCGCTGAACAACTGGCTCATGGAACAGCTGATCATGATCGATTCGCTCAAGCGGGCCTCGGCCAAGCGGATCACCGTTGTGTCGCCCTTCTACCCGTACGCCCGCCAGGACAAGAAGGGCCGGGGACGCGAACCGATCTCGGCACGCCTGGTGGCCGATCTGTACAAGACCGCCGGCGCCGACCGCATCATGAGCGTGGACCTGCACACTTCGCAGATCCAGGGCTTCTTTGACGGTCCGGTGGACCACCTCATGGCCATCCCGCTGCTGGCCGACTACATCCGGACCAGGGTCAGCGCCGAGAACATCACGGTGGTTTCGCCCGACACCGGCCGCGTCCGCGTCGCCGAGCAGTGGGCCGAGCGCCTTGGCGGGGCTCCGTTGGCATTCGTGCACAAGAGCCGTGACCTCACGGTCCCCAACCAGGCCGTTTCCAAGACGGTGGTTGGCCAGATCGAGGGACGCACCTGCGTCCTGATCGATGACATGATCGACACCGGCGGAACCATCTCCGGCGCCGTCCAGGTGCTCAAGAACGCCGGCGCCAAGGACGTCATCATCGCCGCGACCCACGCGGTGTTCTCCGATCCGGCAGCCCGTCGGCTGTCCGAGTCCGGTGCACGCGAGGTTGTAGTCACCAACACTCTTCCGATCACTGCGGACAAGTACTTCCCGCAGCTCACAGTGCTGTCCATCGCGCCGCTGATCGCGCGGGCCATCCGTGAAGTGTTCGACGACGGCTCTGTCACCAGCCTGTTCGACGGCAACGCCTGACTCGTCTGCCGGGCCCCTCGGCACCCCGGTGCCCAGGGGCCCGGCGATGGCCGGTTTCAGGATCAGGGCCCGGCGCTGGTAGACTCTTTCCGATACCTTGGCGAGGGAGAGCACTGGTAATCCGTATTCACGGGAAACCGGGAGTGCAGGTCTCCGTTATCGACTGGGTCTGAATCTCCCTTCTTGAAGGTCGGCCGCAGGCCGCCCGGCGTTGAAGGTCGCAAACAGACCTCCGCCCTTGCTGAACACCGTTTAGTTTTCAAGGAGATAAATATGGCTGAGCAGAAGCTCGCAGCAGAAGTACGCACCGAATTCGGCAAGGGCTTTGCCCGCCGCGCCCGTATGGCCGGCCAGATCCCGGCCGTTATCTACGGCCACGGCGCCGAGCCGATCCACATCACCCTGCCGGCCAAGTCCACCACCCTGGCCGTTCGCGTTGCCAACGCACTGCTGACCTTGGACATCAACGGCGAACAGCACCTTGCCCTCGTCAAGGACATCCAGCGCGACCCGATCAAGCAGATCATCGAGCACCTGGACCTCCTCACGGTCCGCACCGGCGAAAAGGTCACGGTCGACGTCCCCGTTCACCTGACCGGCGAGCTGGCTCCGGGCAACGTGTACAACCAGGAAATGACCGTCGTCTCCCTCGAGGCAGAGGCAACGCACCTGCCCACTGCCATCGAGGTCAGCATCGAAGGCCGCACCGCGGGGGAGCACATCCTCGCGTCGGACCTCGTTCTGCCGAAGGGATCAGTCCTCCTGGCCGACGCCGAGTCCCTCGTCGTTCACATCTCCGAGGCCACCGAGGTCTCCGAGGAAGAGGCCTCGGCCGACACCACGGAAGGCTCCTCGGTCGCAGCCGAGTAGTTCTCCCGTTTTCTCCCGTGGCCGGGTCCCTCTGGGGCCCGGCCACTGCCGTATCACCGCCAAACCGGACCATCTTAGGATTGACGCATGAATGACACCTGGCTGATCGTAGGCCTCGGCAACCCCGGCAGCGAGTACTCGAAGAACCGGCACAACGTCGGCCACATGGTGCTGGACGAATTGGCGCGACGCATCGGCGGCAGCTTTAAGGTGCATAAGGCCCGGGCCCACGTACTCGAGGGACGGCTGGGAATTGGGGGGCCGCGAGTTGTGCTGGCCAAGCCCATGAGCTATATGAACGTCTCCGGAGGACCGGTTGCGGCCTTGACGAAGTTCTATGACATCGAACCCTCCCGGGTGGTGGCTGTGCACGACGAGATCGACATTCCCTTCAACACGGTCAAGCTGAAGATCGGCGGCGGCGAGGGCGGACACAACGGGCTTCGCGATATTTCGAAGGCACTGGCCACCAAAGATTATGTTCGGGTCCGCGTGGGGGTCGGGCGTCCGCCGGGCAGGATGGACACAGCGGACTTTGTGCTCCGGGACTTCGCGTCGGCTGAGAAAAAGGAACTGCCCTTCCTGCTGGACGAGGCCGCTGACGCTGTGGAGGCAGTGATCAAGGAGGGCCTCGCCGCCGCGCAGCAGAAACACCACACAGTGGTGCAGTGACTTTATGATCCGATGTGTTTTTGAGGCCCCTGGACTAACGCCTTGAGCGTAGGCTTGGAGACGCGGAATGGTTAACCAATTGAATAAACCATGTCCAATTGTTTAGCCATTCTCTGCTATGGTAATTTTCACATCCATGGGGGTGCTGCCAGCACGGTGGCATCGGAAAACTGAACACCCGACGGCTCGGCCAATTCGCATCGGCCGGAGCTACGAAGGTAGCGTGATCGAAATTGCTTGCATCACCGAGCCCCGAACCAGGGGGGCTGCTGGAGACTGAACGCCGGGGCATGGGGGCCTCAGAGCGGCGTAAATGGTCGTCCATGGTGCGGCAGGACATCCAGGCAGCTGTTATCTCCGTCCTTGAGGACTCCAGTTTGCACGGCGTGGTGATCGCCGGCGCCCAGGGAGTGGGAAAGTCCACGTTCGCGCGCGCGGTTGAATCCCAACTGGTCGGCCACACACACATTATCCATCTGCACGGTTCGCCAACTGATCCGGCAATACCATTTGGCCAGCTCGCATTTCTCGTGGCCCGATTACCTGCGCCGGTCCTGGAATCACCCAGCGAAATCGTCCACGGCATTTCCCGGCTCATTCGCGAGGACGCTGGCGGACGGCCCGTACTGGTGGTGCTCGAAGATCTGCCCGCCATTGACAGCATGAGCACGGCAGTATTGATGCATCTGCTCCTAAGCGGCGCCGCGAAGCTTATGGTTACCGTGCGGAATGTGACGGACCTGCCCGAGGACCTGATCCGGCTGCTCCGGAACAAGTCGCTGGAGGAGATCCGGCTTGAGCCTTTTTCCCGGACGGAAGTGGCCAGGCTCCTGGCCGGGGTGCTGGGACGGCCCGTCTCGGCGACGGCGGCAAGTGCCCTGTACGCCGCAAGCGGCGGAAACCCGTTGGTGCTCCAGGCCATTGTCATTGAGCAACTGAGATCCGGGAACCTGCACCAGGCAGGAAAGGTCTGGGCCCTCAAGGGAGAAATCAACCTCGCCTCGGCAGATGCCCTGGTGGACCTGGTGCGCTCGCGCCTGGCGAGGGAGACCCCCCGCGTGCGGGAGGGACTGGAATGGCTGGCCTTGATCCGCAGGGTGCCGCTGTTTGTCCTCCTCGATGTCCTGGATCCCGCCGTGGTGGCTGACCTGGAGAAAGCCGGCTATCTGCAGGTGGGGGAGACCGGCCGGCGTTGGGTCAGCCTGAAAGACGAGTACGTCGGGGAAGTGATCCGCGGTTGGATGGACTTGCCGCGGCGCAAGGAACTGCACAGCCTCGTGGCGAGGGCGGTGGGAGCCACTCCCGCTGACATGGATGTGGAAGAACTGCTCGGTTATGTGGCCTGGACCCTGGATTGCCGGGAACCAGTGGAACCCGCTTTCGCCCTTGCCGCGGCTGAAGCGGCCAACAAGCTCTATGACCCGCTGTTCGCACTGGAGTGCTTGAGTCAGATCCGTGTGGAAGACCCGCATTGGGCCGAGGCAGCACAGCAGCGCGCCGCGGCGCACATCACCCTCGCGGAGCACGAGGCTGCGGTGTCCATTCTTGAAGAAGTCACCGCGGAGCAGTTGTCCGAGCTCGCGGCTACGGCCTATGCGGACTACGTCCTCAATTTCTGCAGCTCCCTCCTGTGGGTCCCGGGCGGCTACGACCGGATCAGGGAAGTCATTGCCGGAGCAGCCCTTGATCTTTCCCGGCGGGAGAGGGCGTCCATAGGAAATGAAACACCGGAAGACTTCGCCCGCGCCCATGAACTGGTGAAGCTGGCCGGATACGAGCTGGCAATCCACCAGGGCGAGTATGCGAGCGTTGCCGACGACCTGGAGAAGGCCTACCGTTCCGACGGGGATCCCACATACGTGGTGAACTGCGCCTGCCTGCTGACCATGGCATGGGCGGTGCTGGGCCGTGAAGCAGAGGCGATCGCGCTCGCAGCGGACGTGCAGCAACGAATGGAGCACGCCAAGCTTGCGCCGGGAATGCTGAGCTGGCGGACCGAGGGGCTCTTTGCCGCTTTGCTGTGCAGCGGTCAATGGGAGGACTGCGTCAGAATTCTGACCGATGCCCTCGACCAGCGGCCAAAGATCATGCAATACCTCGGTGGTGCCGCGGAACTGGCACTGGGCGTGGCCTACACCTACGCCGGGCGGGCCGACCTTGCAATAGATACACTGCTGGGAGCACAGGCCCAGCTGGAAATCAGGCGAAGCTACTATGGCCCGGCATTGGCATGTTCCGCCCTCGCCTTTGCCTATGCCCAGGCCGGCGATGTCCAGGAATCCCGCAATTTCCTGGACCTTGCGGCCCAGGAGGAACAGCACGTGGCCTGGTTCACCTCGTGGATGGCCGAATTCTGCGTGCGCATGGCACGCCGATGGCTCAACGATCCCGGGGCTAAACAAAAGCTCATCGAGTCAGCCAAGGAGGATATTTCCAAGGGGCGGACAACCACTGCATCCATCAGCCTGTTTGGTGCTACCGTGCATGGAACGGACGAAGAGCTGGCGCTGCTGGCTGAAGTCTCGTCCCACCGACAGGGAAAAATGGCCAGCGTCAACCGACTGGTGGGGGAGGGAAGCCGGAAGAAGGATTCCAAGGTTCTGCTTCAGGCTGCGTCCCTGGCCCAGGAACTCCATCTGGATGCGGTGGAATCCAGATGCGTGGTACTGGCACTGGACATGGCCCGGGAAAGGGGAGACTCCCAGTCCGCGCGTGCGGCCCAGCACCGGCTTGACAGGCTGGTGGAAACACTGCCCGTTCTTCCCCTGATGCCCCGCACGATTGGTCCGGAATTGACCGAACGGGAACGACAGGTCGCCAAGATGGCCAGCCAGGGGTTGAGCAACAAGGAAGTCGCCAACCGGCTGCAGCTTTCCATACGTACTGTGGAGGGCCATCTTTACCAGATCTTCACGAAAATGGGGATTTCATCGAGGAGTGAGCTTGAAGGATCCGCTCAAGTCTGATGGGAAGGCTGCACACCGGCAAACAGTCGGGGCGCACCGTCAGAATAATGGGGACCCCTGGATCGACCGGGGGGACATGCTGTCCAGCGTTACCGAGGCATTGGACTCGGACGACTGCTGGGCTGTCTTTGTGGTGGGGGATCCCGGCCTGGGCGCCTCATCCCTGCTTGCCCACCTCCACCAGTCGCGGGCCAATCGGAGCGCCATCATGACGGTCCATGGAAGCCCGTCCCTGGCTGCCGTCCCCTACGGGGCGCTTTCCCCCTACCTCTCTGAGCTGTCCGTCGCCGACGTGACCTCCAAAGTTGCGGTCCTCCGGGCACTGTGGGCACATCTTGAACGCTCCAGGCCGCACCCGGGACCGGCACTGTTGCTCGTGGACGATGCGCACGACCTCGATAGTGCCACTGCCGAAATGGTCGCAGAACTCGTGCAGGCAGGCTGGGCCAAACTTGTGGCAACCTGCATTCCCAGGCCAGGAATCCCGCAACCCATGCTGCGACTGTGGCATGACGGGACAGCGGAGCGGTTCGACATCGCTCCCTTGACCCTGGAACAGGGGCACTCTTTGTGCGAAGCCCTCCTGGGCGGCACGGTGCTGAACAGCACCGCGCGGGAGTTCTGGCAGGAATCCGGCGGCAACACGTTGCTGCTCAAGACCCTGGTGCTGGAGGCACAACGGTCCGGGACCCTGATCCAGCGCCATGGTGTCTGGCTGAGTACCGACTCCAACGTCCGGTCGCTTGAACTCACCGCGGTAGTGAAGGTCCAGCTCATGCGCATTTCCGCGGAGGGCAGGGAGGCCCTGAACCTCATCGCCCTGGCTGAACCGGTGGACAGATCCATCGTCAGCGATATCGCCGGGGAACCAGCCGTGAAGGAGCTCCTGGAACAGCGGCTGGTGGTCCAGTCGGTGGACAGCCAGCCGACGCTGCGGCTCGTAAGTCCCGTTTACGGGGAGGTGCTCCGGCGGATTGTCCCGGCGGCCCGAAGCCTCCAGCTGCACCGGCAGCTTGTTGACCGGATGTCAATGCCCGCGGACAAGCCGGAATCCTTGCTGCGCATGGTCTGCTGGTCCTTGGACTGTGGAGCTGAGGTGCCTGATAACGTGCTGCTCCGGGCCGCGGTCCTCGCGTGCAAGCTCTTTCAAAGCGAAACGGCTCTCCGGATCGCCTGGGCCGTCCAGGACCCGCAGCTCCAGCCGACCGCCCGCGCGGTGATGGCGCGCTCTCACTACAACCTTGGCCATTACGACGAGGCGGCTGCGCTCCTCAACCGCGACGTTGAAACCCGGAGCGGACTCAGCCACGTGGTCTTCAACAGTCTCCTGAGATCGGCAACGCGCACCGCATTGGGGCACCCCGCGGCGGAAATAGCGGCCGACGCCGCGTCGCTCCGCCAATGGGGGGCGGATGAGGCGCGGGCCCATCCCGAAGACGCCCGCGGCATTCTCGCCGCGACCTCCAGCAGGGCTTCCCTCGTGGAGCTCATGGCGTTGTCACTGCAAGGGGACTACCGGCAGATGGGGCCCGTCCTGGAGTCGCTCCTGAACGCCGGAGCGGTCACAGACGGGCCGGACGCCGCTCTGGCTGGCGCCATGGCGAAGGCCCTGCAGGCTGAGCGCTTGTGCGCACTTGGCTATCCCCTGCAGGGCCGCGAACTCGCCATGGACGCCTACGCACACGTCCAGTCCCCGGAGAATGACATCTTCTTCCTCCCCGAATTCATCGTGGTCCGCCTTGTTGCCTGCGACCTCGCAGCCGGTAACTGGGCAGAAGCGCAGCAGATGCTCGACGGCTACATGTCCGCATCCTTCGGCTCTGCCATGGTGTCCTTCAGCGGCGCGGCGTACGTGGTGATGGGCTACGTCGCTATGCTTCAAGGCAAAGTCGGCGAAGCCTTGAAGCTTTTGACGACGGGCCTGGAGGCGCTTCGTGACAGCGACCCCCAGCAGATGTTCCGGCTGTGCGCGGCCATGGCCTTTTACGTGGCCGCCGCTCAAGGGCGCCAGCTGGAAGCCGAACGGCTGCGAGCGGATTACGAGGCGTGGGGTGAACGCGGAATGCACCTTGTCAACGCCCTGGCACGGGACTTCTTTGCCGCGGGGCAAGAGCGCGTGGCCCGTGATGGAAACGGCATTGAAGCCCTCCACGCGAGCGCCGACCGGGCGGCGGGGCAACAGGCACGCTTCCTGGAACTCAACGCCCTGACGCTGGCCCTGGAACTCGGAGACCTGACCGTGGTGGAACGCCTCCGCGGAGTTGCCGGCTCGGTCGAGGGTAAGTGGGCGGGCGCCGTTGCCACCTATTGCGACGCCGTCGCGGACGCCAGCGCCGAGCAATACCTGCGGGCTGGCGACGCCCTGCTGGACGTCTCGGCATTTCAACTTGCAGCACAGTCGTATTCATCAGCGTTGACGTCGTTGGACCGCAACCGGAACCGGGAGCTCGCGTCCCTCGCGCGGGCAGGCATCTCCCGCTGCAACGAGGAATTAGGCAATGCCGGCCAGGACACACAGGCGGAACCCATGGCCCCGGTCCTGACCAAGCGTGAACGCAACATCGTTAGCCTCGCCGCCACCGGGATGAGCGACCGGATGATCGCCGACAAGCTGCAGATATCCGTCCGGACGGTCGAAGGTCACCTCTACCGCTGCTACCTGAAACTTGGCATCGCCGGCCGCGATGAGCTTGCGGCGGTAGCCGGGATCATCTCCGATGGAAGCCCCTCGCCGGAGGCCGAAACACCCGGGAAATGACCGGGCTTCACGGCCTCCTTGAGGCTGCTAAACAACCGCCGATGGGGTCCGTGCCACTCGAAACGCGTTAACTATTTTGGCGGCGCGCAGGAGCCTCGCGCACCGCATTTTCGTGGGAATGCCGGGCATGATGCGTAACGGAGCGCACCCTCAGGGGTACTTGCTTCTCTGGTGCAGGTATGGGTGGAAGCCGAATTCGAGTACTCACTACTGGTGCCGGGAGCCGCGCTGACTGGTTAGTTTGAGTTACCACCAATCGATCCTGATTACAGAGGTCTCACCGATGTTGACAGCTGATAATGTTGCCGGCTCAGCAGCTGGCAGACCTGCCGGGATGGTGCGGGGCGCTGCGTGGCCCTTGATCGGCAGGAAACGGGCCATGAGCGAGATCACGCGGGCGCTGGCTGAGTCGACGGGCGGCCTGCTGGTCACAGGTATTTCCGGCACCGGGAAAACGTTCCTCACCACCCATGCGCTTAAGCAGTTCCGGGAGGACTCACTCGTGGTCACACTGCGCTGCAGCGCGGCCATGTCCCAATCGCCATACGGAGCTCTCAATATGTTGTTGGGCGAGCTGGAACCCGGATATCTTAACCATCCTGTGCTCGTGCTCTCCGGCCTTATGCGACTCCTGCGTGAGCGTGCCCAGGGCCGGACCTTGTACCTCTTTGTTGACAACGCCGGTGAAGCCGATGAACTAACGGCCGTGACAATCGCGCAACTGGCCCGAAACCGTGCCGTGCGGCTGGTGCTAACGTGCGCGGACCCGCTCCGGCTCTCCGCTGAGATCTCAGGGCTCTGCGACGGCGGATTCCTGACCCGGGTCAATCTTGAACCCCTGACTTTCCGGGAGGCGGTCGAGTGGCTCGAGGAGGGCCTGAACGCCAAGGTTTCGCATTCGGCCGTGGAGGCCCTGTGGACGGCCAGCGACGGAAACCCGCACTACCTGAAGATGCTTGCCATGGAGCTGGCCGACTCCGGGTCCCTGGAGATGCGGGACGGGGTGTGGGTGCTGACCTCTGGCCGGCACGTGCACGGCAGGGCGATCACCGACCTCATCGCCACCCGTCTGGGCAGGATGGGCGACGCCGAACGGCGCATCCTGGAAATCCTCTCCCTGGCCGAAACCCTTCCGCTGGACACCCTTCTGAAGCTCGTCGACGCCAATGACGTTGATGCACTCGAAGAGCGCGGCGTCCTGGCCGTGGAGGACTCCCTGCCCCGGCGTGTTCGAATCCAGAGCCAACTGGTTGCCGATGTGGTCCGGGAGAACGTGCCGCCAGGGCGCAGCAGCGAACTTCGCGAGCTCGTTATCTCGGCGTCGGAGCAGTCAGTTTCCCAGCAGGCCATGGAGTTGCCATTTGCGATCTGGGCTTTGGACTGCGGTGCTGAGCTCTCGCCGGAATCGGCGTTATCCGCCGCGCGGCTCGCGAACCGCCGCTCCGACGCCGAGGTGGCCTTGCGGTTTGTCCGGACCATCCCCGGCCACCAAGGCATCGCCGCCGTGGTCACCGAAGAGGCGACGGCGCTGATGAAGCTTGGCGAAGTGGTCCAGGCCATGGACGTTATCCGCCGCTACCACGAAGCATCCGGCACTGATCCAGCCGTGGCCGAGCGGATCGATTTACTCCTTGCGGAGAGCGGCGTCCTGGCGTCCGGCCAGGCATCGGAACAACAGGCCGCTGAGTGCCTGGCCCTGGCGCGGAAGATCCTCTACGACGAGGTAACAGGTCCAACCGGCGATATTTCCGGACCGGAGCTCAGAAGGATGCGCGAAGACCTCGTGCTTGCCGAAGCCGAGGTGGCTGGATTTGCCGGGACCTATCCGGAGCTGGCCGAAAGCCTGTCCAGCGTTCTGGATGGCTCTGAGTACCACAGCCTGGACTTCAGATTGTTGGCGGCCAGCTGGCTCTGCGAGGCCTGGGCGTTGACGGGCAGGCAGGCTGAGGCCACCGCCCTCGCGGATCAGCTGAAGCAGCAATGCCTTCGCCCCGATATCCCGCTGGCCACCGCACAAACGGCGCTGTCGCGGTTGATTTGCGCCTACATGGTTGCCGCGCAATGGGACGATGCCACGGAAGTTCTCTCCAATGACGACCGGGCTCCCGTTGAAGACACCCATCGCAGGTTCACTGCCACCGAGGTTCCCGAGGCGCTTAGTGTCTGCATGCAGGGCAGGGGACGGGACGGCCTGGATCTGCTGATACCCGGAATCAGCCAGCTGCGCATTCACGATGCCCACGGGGTGCTCCCTCTCGCCTGCGCCGCTGCCGCCTATGCCGCGGCCTTGCAGGGGGATCAAGCGCATGCGTTCGCCTATCTGGCAGAGGCAGAGGCGGAACCGACGTCGACGTCCAGGCGGAAGACCTGGACGATATCAACCGCCCGGCGCTACTTCTCCGCTCTCGCGCGGGCGCAGCTGGAAGGGCCCAGGGATGCGATCGAGCAGCTCCTGAGTCTCGCGGATCAGGACCGCGTCGCCGGCACAGTGGGCCACGAACTCATTTGCCTGAGCTCGATCGTCAGACTCGGGGAAGCAGCACTGGCACCGCGGTTGCTGGCCACGGCGGCGCAGTGCCAGGGTCCGTTCGCCGATCTGTGCTCCCGGTTCGCCGGCGGCGTGATTTCCGGAAACCCGGTGGAGCTGATGGCTGCCGCGAACCTTGCGGCACGGCTGCACAACGACAGGTTCGCCCTGGACGTTGCCGAGGCAGTCCTGAACCTCGACCAGGCACAGCTGGAGAGAAGCCTCATCCGGCAGGCAAAGCACCTTGCCGAGTCCAGCCGCCGGCGACTGCGGGCGCCCCAGGACGGCCTCCACGACAGGCTCACCTTGACTGCCAGGGAGCTCCAAATAGCCCAACTGGCGGCCAGTGGCGCCAGCAACAAGTCCATAGCCGCTCAGCTGCACGTATCCGTGCGAACGGTTGAAGGACACCTTTACCAGATCTACGGCAAGTTGAAGATCGAGGAACGCCTCGAGCTTCCTGTGGCGCTTGGCAGTTCAGGAGATGATTCGGATGACTGAAACCCTTACCGCCGAGCGGCTGGTCGGACGGTTTGGCCTGGTGGCGTCCGTCGTCGACTGCCTTCTGGACGCCAACGGCCCGGGCGCCCTGATCCTTGGGGACGCCGGCATCGGCAAGACCGCCCTGATCAACGAGGTTGTCCTCGAACTGGGAAACCGCATCCGCCCGTTCTACGTCTACGCCGGACCCACGCTTTCCCATGTCCCCTACGCGGCTCTGGCACCGTTGCTGACCTCCCTCACGCCGGGGGAGACCGACCAGCCCCGCGCGGTGCTTAAAGCGCTGATGAGCGAACTGAATCCGGCGTCCCAGCGGGGCTCGGCGCAAGCGGTCCTTGTGGTCGAGGATGCCCAGCATCTGGACGACCACAGCGCCGCCGTTCTTGCCCAACTGGCCGCGGCCGAGGCTGCAAGAGTGGTACTCCTGTGCCGGCCCCACCCCTCACCCCCGCCTGAAGTGCTGTCGATGTGGTCGGAGGGACTCGTGGACCGCTTCGAGTTGCCGCCCTTGACGAAGGACGAGGTGGACGAACTCTGTGCCCGGGTCCTGGGCTCTCCACTGGTGCCCAGCGCCAGCGCGGTCCTCTTCCGTTCCTCCGGAGGGAATCCGATGTTCCTCCTGGAGCTGTTGCAGCATGCGAGGAAGCGCGGCCACCTGCTGCAGCGGAACGACACGTGGGTGTTGCTGGGCGAGCCGGGCGGGGCAACCGTCCGGCTCATGGACCTGGTGCGGAACCAGATCATCCAGTTGAACTCCGAGCAGCGCCAGGCGTTGGAGTCAGTTGCGCTCGCAGAGGCCATTCCGCTAAGCGTCCTGCAACGGGCAAGCGACAGCCGCGCGGTCGACGAGCTCAAGGAACTGCAGTTCATCGTCATTTCCCAGGATGCGGCGCGGCACGTTCGTCTCGCCCAGCCGCTGATTGGCGAAGTCATCCGCCAGCTTGTCCCCACGGCGCGCAGCGTCACGATACGGCGGCGCATTGTGGCGCTCATGGATTCGCAGCCCGAGACACTGGACGGGCGCCTTCGCCACGTGACGTGGGCCTTGGAATCGGGAGCAAGCGTTCCGGACGCCGATATCCTGGAGGCGGCCCAGCTGGCTAACCGGCTCTTCATCCCCGACTACGTCGAGCGCGTTGTGGGCGCCATCAAGGACCCGGCCGCCAAGCTCGCGGCACAGGTGGAACTGGCCCGCGCGAAGCTGTACGGCAGGGACCCGATGGGCGCAGCCCTCTGCCTGGAAGGCGTGGTGGATCAGGCTTCCGATCTACGAACGGTGCGCCAGGCATCCATGCTCGCGGCGCAACTGGCCATGGGCCATCAGGACGGGCCTGAGGATGTGCTGCGTGCCGCCGCCGCCTGGGCCAATGCGGTTTCACGGCTGGAGGGCGCCGATCCAGGGCTCGACGCGAACGAGGTGGAGACGGCTCGTCTGGGCAGCAGGCTCCTGGCCCTGCAGGGCTACCAGGCCGCAGGCCGTCATGCTGAAACCGAGAACGAACTCCAGCAAATCTGGGAGTCCACCCGGGACGACGATTCCAGGCTGTTGGCCGGCACCCTGTTGGCCGAGGTTCTGGCCTTGACCGGCCGGGCCGTGTCCGCACTCCAGATCATGATGGTCGTCCAGGATATCCTCGCCGCAAGCGGTGACCGACGCCTTGAGTACACCGAATTCGTGATGCGCCGGCATCTGCTGGCTCTCCTGCTGGCCGGCGAGCTGGATGTCCTTGACCGCTACTTGGAGAGTCACATAGCCCAGGCATCGAACTCCCTGATTTACTTTGGCGGGATGCTGCATCTGGCAGCCGGAACCGCGGATCTCCGCAGGGGAACGGTGGGCTCCGCCCTTCCAAAACTCAGCCAGGCGGCAGAGGTGCTGCGGCTCTCCGACGCAGGACGCGACCTCCCCGAGGCGTTGGCCGCCACGGCCTACGCGGCGTCCATCCTCGGCCGGGTTGAGACGGCCAGGGCAAGCGCTGACGCCTACGACGCCCTGGCCCCTGATCAGAGCCATCCGAGCCTGCTGGGGCGCGCCCACGCCGTCGCCGCGAAGGCAGACCGTATCGGTGTTCCCGCCACCGTGGCTCAACTGCTGGCCCTTGCGGACGCTGCGTCGGCCTCGGGGCTCATCAGCTACGAGGTCGATATCCTGTCGTTGGTACTCAGGCTGGGCGACCTGAGCGTGATTCAGCGCCTCGCCTCCGCGGCGGACAATTGCGAAGGCCGCAGCGCGGAGTTTGTCGCCGCATATTCCCGGGCGATCGCAGCCAAAGACGTGAGCCGTCTCGTCGAAATGAGCGACGCGGCGGCCCAGGAAGGCCTGGACCTAGCGGCTGCGGAGTGCGCGGCCCACGCACTGCGGATACTGGAGACACGGGGAGACAGACCCCGTCAGTTCGAGGCCCAGAAGCTGGTAAAACAGCGGACGGCCGCGTTGAACAAAAGCGGTCTGTCCGCTGCGGAAGTTCCGCCCGACCTGCACAAACTGACCCGGCGGGAACAGGAAATCGCCGCCCTGGTGCAGGCCTCCGCAAGCAACCGGGAAATCGCGCTTCAGCTGGGGCTGTCACTCCGTACCGTTGAAGGCCACCTGTACAGGATGTTCGCGAAACTCGGCATCAGCCACCGGGAGGACCTCGTGACGGTCGCGTACGGCGCACGCCAAGCCGGAGGTCCGGCCAGGGCGTAGCCGTCCCGGCGGTGGCAATGATCGCGTTTCCGGGGGCCCCGGCTGCCGCTGCCTGATGCGGGGCCCGTCGACGCCTTCCGCAGGCCCGGAGGACCGCTGGCTTCCTGCGCCTATTCCCGGTTTTTCAGCCTGCCCTGGGGTCCCTGGGCCCCCTTTTCATACTGTCCTCTTGGCGTGTTTCCTTGGCCTGGTTCCCTTGGCCTGCTCTTTCGACGTTGGGGTTGGGACGCTGGCGTCGTACCCGCAGCGAGTACCGATGCGAGTACTGGAGCCGAACTGGGCGGGTATCTGCCCACGGCCTCCCGGGAAGCTTCCGCAAAGACGGGTAGGGCCCACTCGCGCCCCGGCAGGTGTTTGGTTAATACGCTTTCCTTGTTGGTCCGCAGGCAAACTTTAGGAAGATGTGGGTCTCGAAATGCAGCGTTCAGCTGACACTCGGCTATTTGAATCCCCTAGTACATACCGCCGGAAACACTCCAGGATGACCAGCATCCCGCGCGCCGCGGGAACCCCATTCGAGCCGGCGACGAGTCAGGCAGCGTCCTCTGAGACCGGGACCAGCCGCCGTCCGTCGCCGGCTTTACTTCACAAGGGACAAAACGAACATCGGGAGGTCGGGTTACCGTGACACCGAATACCAAGTTGAAAAGTCATAAGGGACAGCCGACACGGGGAGCATTGGCACCGCTGCTTGAGGATGCCCACGAATGGCCCGAAGGTGCGGCCCAAGTGCAGCCCCAGGAATCCGGGGGAGCCCAAGCCGCGGAGACGGCCCTGCAGGACCTCACGTTCACCTTCGATGTTGCCATCGTTGGGCTCGGCTACGTGGGACTGCCGACGGCGCTCGCCGTCAATGCCTCCGGCCGACGCGTCCTGGGGCTTGATGTTTCCGAAGCCCGGTTGGCTGTAATCCGTTCGCAGCAGGCAGACCTGCTGGATTCCGACAAGAACCGCCTGAGCAACGCCCTGGAGGACCCGTCCTTCATGATCAGCACGGACCTGTCCCTGCTGGCACGGGCGGCGGCGGTGGTGGTTTGCGTGCCCACACCGGTCGATCCCTATCTGGTCCCGGACCTGGGGATCCTCCGTGCGGCCTGCGCCTCCGTGGTCGAGTTCGCGGTTCCGGGCCAGCTGCTGATGCTGACGTCCACCACCTACGTCGGGTCCACGAGGGACCTCCTGGCTGTGCCGCTGGCCGCCAAGGGCCTCATCCCCGGGAGGGACGTGTATGTGGCGTTTTCACCTGAACGCATCAACCCGGGCGTGGACGCTTTCTCCCACGAAGACGTCCCCAGGGTCGTGGGCGGAGTAACGCCGGCCTGTGGAGACGCGGCAGAGGCCCTGCTGAGGGCGAGCACGAAGCTGGTGCATGTGGTCCCGTCCGCCGACGTAGCGGAGATGACCAAGCTCGTGGAAAACACGTTCCGCGCGGTCAACATTGCCCTGGCGAACGAGTTTGCCGATATCTGCCACCAACTCGGGATGGAGGTCATGGACGTCATCGACGCGGCATCCACCAAGCCCTACGGGTTTATGCCATTCACGCCGGGTCCCGGCGTGGGCGGCCACTGCATTCCCTGCGACCCGCACTACCTCCTGTGGCAACTGCGCAAGGCGCGGATGACGGCCCCGGTGATTGAACACGCCATGGCCGGAATCGCCGGCAGGCCGCACCAGGTGGTGGACAAGGCACGCCGCATCCTCTCGGACCGCAATCACGGCATCGCCGGGGCGCGCGTGCTGGTGCTCGGCGTAGCCTACAAGCCGGATGTTGAAGACCTTCGTGAATCGCCGGCGCTGGAGATCATCTCCGAACTCATCGCCGACGGCGCGGTGGTGGCGTATCACGATCCGTGGTGCCCGACGGCGCCGGACGGGGCAGGCGGTGAGCTGGCCTCCCTGGAAGAGCCGGCGGCTTGGGATTCGGATCTGGTCATCCTTCACACGAGGCACTCGGCGATGGACGTTGCTTGGCTGCAGGACGTGCCCGCGGTTCTCGACACCACGTACCGGCTTGCCGCCGGACCCAACGTCACCAGATTGTGACCCCGCGTTTGCGCTGGGAAGCAAAGGAAGAAGGAGAAGTGAAAACAGCAATCACCGGCGGTGCCGGCTTCATCGGAAGCCATCTTGTGGAGCACCTCCTGGCGGCCGGCGACAAGGTCACAGTCTTGGACGACCTGTCCACCGGACGGCTGGAGAACCTCCGGAACGTGATTGGTCACCGCGATTTCCGCTTCGTTGAGGGCAGCATCCTGGACCGGGCGGCAGTGGACAATGTCGTTGCTGGCGCCGACCGGGTCTTCCATCTTGCCGCGGCCGTGGGCGTGAACCTGATCGTCGAACACCCGCTGGAGAGCCTGCGCACCAATATCCACGGAACTGAAGTGGTGCTGGACTCTGTCCTGGAGGCCGGGGCTAGCCTGCTGCTTGCATCAACGAGCGAGATCTATGGCAAGAACACCTCGGACAGCCTCTCCGAGGAATCGGACCGAATCCTCGGTTCCGCCTTGAAATCCCGCTGGACCTACGCCGCAGCCAAGGGCATCGACGAGGCGTTCGCCCACGCCTATTGGCGGCAGTTTGGACTTCCCGTGGCCATTGTGCGGCTTTTCAACACGGTGGGCCCCCGGCAGACGGGGAGGTACGGCATGGTGGTCCCACGCCTGGTTAAGCAGGCGCTCGCCGGTGAGCCGCTGACTGTCTACGGCGATGGACACCAGACACGGTGTTTTTCGTACGTCGGGGACATCGTGCCGGCCATTACCAGGATCTCCGAGGAGACCGCGGCCTACGGCAACGCCTACAACCTTGGCGGCAGCTACGAGATTTCCATCCTGACCCTGGCACAGCGGATTGTGGAGCTGCTGGGGAGCGAAAGCACCATCCAACTGGTGCCTTACGAGCAGGCCTACGCGGAGGGTTACGAGGACATGCGAAGGCGGGTGCCCAACAATGGAAAGGCACGCAGCCTGGTGGGATTTGATCCCAAGACAACGCTGGATCAGATCATCCTGAACGTTGCCGCTGATAACCGACCCAATACGGCACCCGATCCGAAGGCCTGGAAAGTCACCATGGCGGCAGGCTGATCACTGCTAACGGTTCCGGGGAGTGCCGGGATACCGGCACTCCCAATTTTTTTCACACTGCAACGAATCCGGGGGGAAACGTGAACAAGTCAGCGTTGCGGCGCAGTCAGCGCCCGAGCGGAGCCGTGGCGGTCGCCTTGACTCTTGCGTTGCTCGCCTCTGCCTGCACACCAAATAAGCCTGCTCCGGAGGACCGCGGCAAGGAAAAGTACCCGTGGCACACCAATATTGTGGCAACAACGTTCTGGGTGGGCGAAGTCTTCGACCCCACCGCCGAGGACGGCAGCCAGGTGACCTCCACCTACGATTCACGGTGGATGGCGAGCTACGGCGGGTGCGACGGCGTGACCACGAAGGATGGTTGCCAGACTGAAGCGAGGGCTGGTTCCAACGGCTATGCTCCGAGCGCCGTAAAGCCAAAGGAAAATCCGTTCTACCTCGATCTTCCCTATGACGACATCAATAATCCGGCGGCGTTTAACGAAAGGGCCACGGTCATCCCGTGGGCCAACGACGAGGGCTACAAAGGCCAGGCGACGAACCGGTCATTCAGCTACATGAAGAACCGCTGGGTGAAGATCCGCAAGGGCGACAAGGTCTGCTATGGGCAAATTCAGGATGCGGGTCCGGGCGAATACCAGGACAAGGCCTACGTCTTCGGGTCCGACGATGCGCGCCCGGCCAACAAGAAATTCAACAACGCGGGCATGGATGTCTCGCCTGCGCTCAATGGGTGCCTGGGGTTCAGCGACCTGAACGGCGAATCGGACAAAGTCGACTGGCAATTTGTTGACCAGAAGGATGTTGCTCCCGGACCCTGGCTCAACATCGTGACCGTCAGCCAAGTGAAATAGTCCCCGGTAACGCCCCACCCGAAGTCAATCGAGCACACTCCCGGAGGTATCCAATGCGATGGTTCAAGAAGCTCTTCCAGCACAACCACGGCCGGCACCTTGCCCGCCCTTTGGAAGCCAGGGACGCCGTAAAGGAGAAGTAGAACCGGGTCCCGCGGCCCCTGGCCGGAAGACCTCCGGTTCAGCCCATCCGGCCAGGGAGCGCCCCGCCCAGCAGTTCGGAGAACCGGGTGTTTCCTTGATCCAGTCCGCTGCAAATATGGCTGGCGGCGTCGCTGTTGGCTCCCGGGGCGCAGGGGACATCCCGGTTCAATGACCACATGGAAAGTCGCTGAATGCCGCGGTTCAACGCGTAGTCCTTCAGGTTCCGCGCGGCGTCCTGATCGAAGAATTCTCCCGGCAGGTCGTTGCGGCCGATCATGGGCGTAACGCCCAGTTTCTTCCACGCCTGTTCGCTGCTGAGGTTGATGCCGGCCCGCTGGTAGAGGATGCCCAACTGGTCGTGCGTGGCGTCGGCCGCGGCCGTCGCCGCATCGGACATGGTCTGGGAACCGCTGCGGCTGGCCCCATAGTTCATGGTCATGATGTTCACTCCCGCCAGGTCCACGCCGGCCTCGAGCATCTGATTGATGGCGGTGATCCCGGGATCCGTCAGTCCCCGTGGCGTCACGGGCAACGTCATCCAGACGCCGAGCTTCTTCCCTGAGGTGCCGCGGTCCCCCTGCAAGGCGGCGATTGCCTTTGCGCGGCGCTGCCCGGCGGCTTCATCGAGCAAGTTCGCATCCTCGAGATCGAATTCGATGAAGGCGGGGTCGTAACGCTCCACCACGTCCCGGTAGGCGACCCGGAGCTGGGATTCGTCCTGGCACGAGCTGGCGAGTTCAGTGTTCAGAGCGCCGCCGAAGGAAACAGATGCGGAGCCTCCCTTGGACCGGAGTGCCGCTATTCGCTTGTCCAGGCCCAGGACGCGCCCGGCCTCGTCAAGGCTGTAGCCCGTGCCCCAGCTTGCAGCGCAAGGACGGTCGGGTGAGGCAACGATGAACGCCAGGACCACGTCCTTGGTGCTGGGAGTCGACGCCTGTTCAAAGGCGTAGGGGGGCGAAACCGTGACATCCACATACCCTGCAAACCACGTCGGGTTCGACGCCCCCGCATCCAGGCCGGACCGCCAGCTCCAGAAAAAGATGACGGAGGCCAGGATCGCCGCTATGGCACCCGCGGTGACGAGCGGGCTGGAAAGCCCGCGGGTGTGCATTCCCTCCCCGCGCAGGGCCGCCCCTATCCTGGCGATGGGGGATCGCGGCGGCGTGGACCCGGCTTCATTGCCCGGGCCGGCGCCGCGAATATTTATCATCTGAACCCCCCGTGCCCCGTCCGCTCTGCGATGACACCATTTCACCACGGCCGGGGGCGCGGGGGCTCTACTTCTCCTGTGAACACGAGTGCCGGCCGATGCCCGACGAGTACCAAATCGAGTAGAGGCCGCCGCATCGGCCGGCGGTCACTGAGAAAGACGGGTAGGGACCACTCGTGCCGCTGGTACTTCCTGTTAATAGGCTGTGAATGTCGGATAGTTCGAAAGTTCCGGGGGAGAATCGGGTCTCACAATGGGAATGGACGCACCACTGCGGGCGAAAACCTGCAGCCAAGCCCTTGAATGGCAGTTTGCGGCCCGGCGGTCAGCGACACAACAGCCTGCCACCGCTGCAACACCGCAGAACACGCAGTGGGCTGGAGCGGCCAGGTTGTTCTCCTTTGTTCCAGCCGACGACGCTGCCACTCGGCAGCCAGCTCCGGCGATTTGGCCCGGGGCCCATGAACGGGGGTCGGTGGCGAACAAGCCTTTGAGACCAAGGCTTCCCCCCAGTCGTCACCGACCCCTTCAACGTGCACAACCATGGAGTTGCCGCAGCCGGGGGGAACCTCAGGCGGCCGGTCAATCCGGAGGACGGTGCGAGAGGGGCTACCTGCCATGACCCCAACACAAGCTTGGGAGCAAGCGGATAACAGCCAAGGCGATCCGTTCTGGTCCAGGCTCACAACACGAGTCGAGCGAACCACGGAAGCCGGTGCCGCCTGGGGTGTAGACGGCCTCCAGCAATCGGTCATGTCAGCCGAGGCGGCAGGCGGCGCTCGGCAGCTGGATTGCCATGACATCGATGAAGGCGGCGCACCCCGCTCCGTGAGTCCGAAAGTGTTCATCGATTTTGTCCAATGGCTGGCATCGTATGGCGAGAACACCGAAGCACCCACGCAATTTGAGCTTTACTGCCGCAACACGGTTGGCACCTGGACTTATTGGACAGCCAGCCCCCCCCCCGGTCTCCCACCCGAACTGCTTACCAGCAGGTGGAGTGGACCGCACCGCCCACGCCGGCAGACGCCGTCGGCATCAGTTCTGGTTTGAATTTGTTCAGCAATGGGGAGTTGGCAACGGATCACTACGAATTGTTTGATACGGGGGCTCCCGCAGCCCCGTAGGCCAGCCCGTCGGCAGCAAAGAGGCTCCGCGGGTTCGAAATCAAGAATTGAGTCGATTCCCATGAAGATCAAATTTTCCGGTTTTTTTGGACGTCAGCTGTTCGTCGACGTTGGGCAGCGCCGGAGAACGAATTGGGAGGAACCTTCGGCGTCGATATCACTTAAAATTGTGGGAGCGAGGCAGCCATGATTATCCTCTACGCGATTTTGGTCCTGGGCGTCAGCACCATCTTCTGGTCCCTTGTGGGCCTGATCCGGCTGGCCACCGAACAGTACGTCAAGCGCATAGCGCTTGGCCCCACCTTCGGGGTGCGGGTTGCGCGGATGCTGCAGAGGTTGCCTTTTGGGATCGCTGCCCGCGGGCTTTCGAACGGCCCGCGGTCCCGGGGAGGGGCAAGCAGCCGGCCACTCCAGAGAAGCCAACTCCAGCAGGAGCACGGCCGCCACCGGGCCCGGGGCGTCCGGATACTTCCGGCAAACGTAGCTGTGTTGATCGCCGCCCACAATGAGGCACTGGTCATCAGTGAAACCATCCGGGCGGCCGCGGCACTTGTGCCGGTGCGCAACATCCATGTGATTTCGGATATGTCCGCCGATGATACGGCGGCGCTCGCCCGTGCCGCAGGGGTGAAGGTGCTGGAACTGGAAGCGAACAGGGGAAAGGCCGGGGCGCTGGCCGAAGGAATTGCCCACTTTGACCTGTGCAGGAAGTTCAAGGTCGTGATGTTGCTGGATGCGGACACGCGCCCTACGCCGGACTATCTGGAGACCGGGCTGCCGCTCTTTTCCGATCCCTCCGTGGTGGCCGTTGCCGGGCGGGCCAGATCCATCACCACACCGCCGCCCTCCACCGCGCTGGGCCGGTTCCTGGTGGCTTACCGTGACCGGCTTTATGTTGTGGTCCAACTGCTGCTGAAGTATGGCCAGGCGGCGCGGGGGGCGAACGTCGTTTCGATCGTTCCGGGCTTCGCCAGTATGTACCGCACCAGCGCCCTGGCCAAGATCAAGGTGCTGGCCCCGGGCCTGGTGATCGAGGACTTCAATATGACGTTCGAGATCCATGCGAAGAAGCTGGGCCGGATCGCTTTCCACCCATCCGCCGCAGTGGCCTACACGCAGGACCCGGACAACCTCCAGGACTACATCAAGCAGGTGCGCCGGTGGATTCTGGGCTTTTGGCAGACGGTTCGTCGCCATGGGCTGCAGGCCGGGAAATTCTGGATGGTGCTGCTGCTGTACATGGTGGAACTGGTGATGAGTTGCATCTTCTTTGTGCTGTTGATCCCGGTATTCCTGTTATCTGTCGTTGCCTCCATGCAGGTCCATAACTTTGGCGGCGACGCGCAATCGTTCGTTCTTCTCTCGGGACTGCTGCGGCCTCAGGACGTGCTGCTGGGGGTCCTTATTCCAGACTTCATTTTGAGCATTGTGGCGGCCATCGCCTTACGCCGCCCGAGCCTGCTCTTGATGGCCCCGCTGTTTCCCCTGGTGCGGATCCTCGACTCCGTGATTTGCCTTATGGTTCTTCCCCGGGCCTTTTCCACCGTGTCTTCGGGGGTCTGGGCCAGTCCGCTCCGCCGCGTTCAGGGTGAGAGCAGGGAGTTGGCCGAGGCCACCGCGGGCGCAGGGGGTCCGCGCTAGGGCGGTGGCGGGAAACAACGGCCGGTGGGGAACTTCCGCGCCCCCGCCGAAGGACGGTTAAGTCCGGCGGCAGGGGCGCGGAAGGCTCCCGTTTCCTGACGAAGCGGGTGAGCTGCGGTTTCGACGAACCGGGCTACTGGCTCACACCCGAGGTGGTAACCACGCTCAGCCACGGGCCGGCCGGGACGTTCGCACGGTCCACGAACGCCCACGATACGTGGTCGCCGCTTCCGTTGAGCTCGGCAAAGCCGAGGCAGCCGTTCAGCGCAGGGGATACATCCATTCCTGCTCCCTGGCTGGCGTCGGCCGAGAAATCGGTGTTTGCAGGGCGGGCGTTGCTGGTGCCGAAGACGTAACCCGCGTCGTGGTAGGCAGAGCCGCTGGAGGGTCCGGCATCTTCAACCTGGCCGTAGCAGACCTTGCCATTGGGTCCTGTGAGCTGGACCCACTGGTTCTTCATGTACGAGTAGCTCCCGTCGGCGCAATGGTTGACGCCGGTCGCAGCGTTATCTGCCGCGGCCCACGGGATCACCTGGCACCGCTGCTGGAACGCCACGGTGTCGTTGACGTCGTCATACGGCAAGTCGAGGTAGAACGGGTTCTGCAGTGGCTTGGGCTGATGCTTCGGGAAGTAGCCATTGGAAGCGTCACGGGCCTCGGTGGCACACGTGAAGCCGCTGCCCGAACCGGAACTGACACCGTCGCAGCCACCATAGATGCTCCCGGGGCAGCCGGAAGCTCCGGCCGGAGTCGTGCCCCCGTTAATACCCGTGTGTGCGAAGGCCCACTGTCCGTTGTACGTGGAGCACACCTGTGAGCCGTCGGACAGGCTCGCGTTGAAGATTTCGCCCACCCAGAACGTGGTGCTGACGATATTGGTGTGGAGGGGATAGGCGCCCGGAGCGCGGGCCGGAGCCACAGCAGCCGGTGCGACCGCCGTTGCCGGCGCCGCGGCGCTCGGCTGCGGGGCCGCCACTGACGGTGCGGGCGCGGGAGCGGCGACGGTGGTCGTCGCCGCGGTTGGAGCCGGCGTCGTTGGAGCCGGCGTCGAGCTTGGGGATGGTGAGGCGGAGCCGGAGGCCGAGGCCGAGGCCGAAGGCGTGGTGCGGGCCGCCCGGCTGGCCGAGGCCGAAGGGCTGGACGCTGATTGCGCCGCGCAGCCAACTGTCAATCCGCCGACAAGGAGGATCAACACAGCCATCATGAGGGTTGTGGTTAAGCGTTTCATTAATTTGGGATACATATCTGTTGGGGACATTAACATGCTCGGCAGGGCCCGCGGGGGCACTCTGAGCACGGGTCATGACCGCCCGACAGGGCGCGGCGGATGCCGGCGCGCGTGAAGAAAGCCGGTGGTGAAACCAGCTGAGCCGTTTACTCCCCAGAAGCAGCTAGCGAGACCGTCATGAGACCCGTAGAGACCGTTAATACGCGCCCAACTCTACACGGGCGGCGTGAGTAGCCCGACCCGGACTGCGCGCAGCAGGCTGGATTTTCGAGTAGTCACTACTCGCGCAACTGCGTCCGGACGGTGGGTAGCGTTGTAGTTGTTAATGCCGGCAGGAGATTGGGGGCAGTCCGGAACGTTGGGCTCCGGTGGCTAGAGGAATCGACGAAACCATGGAACTGAGGGCTGGGAGTGCATCTTTCCCCCCGGTCATACGTGCGGCCGAGCTCAAGGCTGTGGTGCGCGCGCTGGCCGGGTCCGAAAGTTCAGGAGTGATCGTCACAGGCCCTGCCGGCTCCGGCCGGTCCACGCTCCTTGACGCCGCCGCCGATGTGTTGTCCCGGCAGTTTGCGGTTGGCACATACAGCATTCCGGAGTCATGCGCGCGCACGAAGTTGGGCATCGGGGCCATACTCGCCCCTGATTTGCCCGCAGGGGCCAAGGTATCGCCCCTCACGATTGTCCGGGCCTGCCGGGACGCCCTCCGGAACCGGGATCCCGGCGCCACGGGAATCGTCGTGGTACTGGATAACGTGGACCATTTGGACGGCCTCTCGCTCTGGGTGCTTAGCCAACTCCTTGCCGAGCCCGACATCAAGATTCTCGCCAGCCATCGCTCGGACCGGCAATTGCAGATGAGCCTGATGGAGGCGGTGGTGGCGAGGCAGCTGTCCGTGGTCTCGCTGGAGGCTCTCACCCCGGAACGGATGCGCCACTACCTTCAGCTGCTCCTGCCTGCCCGGCCCAATCGCGCACTGATCAAGGCAGTCCACGCACAATCGGGCGGAAGCCCGCTCATGGCTCTTTGGCTGACCGAGAAGGCGCTGGCCGACGGCGATATCGTGGTGCAGTCCGGAACCTGCGTCCTGATGCGTGCGCTGGCATCCCATGGCAGGCAGGAGGAGGACCTGGCGCGGCTGAGGCTGGGCGCCTTGACCCCGGAGGAACGCCGCGTGGTTGACTGCCTGGCGGCAGGCGAGCCGGCGCCCTTGGCGGCGTTGACCCACATGGCTCCGCCGGAGACTTTGACGGCCTTGGAACAGCGGGACATTATCCAGATTCGGCGGGACGGTCACGCCGCCGTCTGCCTGCGCCATCCCCTTGAAGGGGAGGTCGCGCGGCAGGAGTTATCCGGAGCGCGGGCACGGGAACTGCGCGGTAGGCTCTTCAGTCAGCCGGCGCCGCTGCGGGACGACTCGCTGTGGGACTTCCTGCGGCGGGTGGACAGCGACCTGGACAACGGCACCATGGTGCCGGACCTGGACCTGATGGCGGTCGCCACAACCGCGAACAACCTCTACGACAGCCACCGTGCCCTCCGCGCCGCCGAAGCCGTGAGGGCCCCCGAGCTGCACCTTCTGGCCCAGACCGAAATGGCCCGGGCCTGGTTTCATCTGAGGAAATACGGCAAGAGCGTGGCTCTGCTCAGAACCCTGGTGGACACCACCCCTGCTGTCCTCAGCATCGAATTTGCGCGGGCCGTGGCGTTGCTGATTCAAGCGCTTGTTCCCACAAACCCGGGCAGGGACGCCTTACAGGCCGTCCTGGACAGGGCCAGGCAGCGGTTGAGCATGGCAGCTGCGGCCTCCGGGGGTGATAGTGCCGCCGACAATTACCAGCACGCGGTGGAGGACGAACTGGACGTTCTCCAGCTGTACCTGGAATCGAGGGATGGAACGTGGCCCAGCCCATCAGGGGAGCTGTTCCACCGGCTTTGTCCGGACCGGGCTGCAGCGGGCGCCGACAGCGAGGCCAGCACCGACATTGGCCCGGACCCAGTTCCCGGAAGCCACGCGGGCATTCTCCTGCTGGCGCTCGCTTCGCAGGGGTTGTCCGCACGCGGCCAGCTTGCCGACGCGGTCGCACTTTCCAGCCGCGCGCTCGGCGCCGTGGAATGCCTGCCCCGCTGCAACGTTGATTTCCATTCCACGGTGCTCACCATCCACGCCTCCAACCTGACCAGGCTGGGGCAGTCGCCGGAGACCGGGTCGGCGGCCGCCGATTGCGCCGGGAGCACGCGATGGATGAGTTATCCCGGTGGCCCCATGCAGCTTTTTCGGGCGATGATGTTGTGCCGGCACACCGGTGCGGGCCACCCGGGGCAGCCGTGCCAGGAGCCGTGGCAGGGGGACGCCGGAGATCCCGATGACCTCCTGACCCTGACGCTGGGGACCCAGGCAACCGCCGCGTGGCTGACCTGGGACCTCGATCAGCTGCGGAGCTCACCGGCCCCGCGGGGCGGCCACCCCGCGGGCGGGGGATTCATTGCCGGGCCGACCGGGGAATATGCCACGGTGCCTGCCGTTTCTGCGCCTGATGCGGCTACACCCGCCCGATATTTCACGGCCGCCACATCCGCGAATGCGGTTGGTTCCCGCCAGCGCGGAGTCCGCAACCCGGTAACCGCCGGTGGAAACCGCGGACGCCGGGCAATGGAACTGCTCAACCTCGGCGTTGCGCCACGGGCAGAGACGCCGCGGCCCGGGGAAGGGCCGCCGGACTGGAACTGGGGAAGCGTTGCCGGCAGGGGGGCACTCCCCGTCGATTCCCTGGACTGGCTGCCCGTCGGGTCTCGACGCCAGCCGGTGGGGGGCATGGCCGGGGTCCAACCCGGCTCCGGGGAAGGACGCGGCACCGGTGCGGACACCGCAAAGCTCTCCGCGAGGGAGCGTGAAGTGGCGGTCCTGGTGGTCTCCGGACTGGGGAGCGCCGACGTCGCCGCTCGGCTCGGCATCGCAGTCAATACGGTCAATGCGCATCTGCAAAGGATCTACGGGAAACTCGGTGTTTCCCGGCGCCGTGAGCTGGCCGAACTCTGGCGGAACCAGAACGCCGGGCAGCAGTAACCGTTCCCGGAACTGCCCTGCGGCATTAGTGGGACAATGGTGGTGTAGCACCGCCCGACCACGCGGTGCGCCTGGTGACGGCATCACGCACGTTGGCAGGTTTTTCCCATCAAGGAGATCCAGTTTGGCCATGGTGTCCACGCCCGCTACCGGTGAAATCCACGCTGCGCTCAGCGGCGATGAGGTCCAGCGAATCCGCAACGACTTCCCCGTCCTGGAGCAGGAAGTCAATGGCAAGCGCCTCGTCTACCTCGATTCCGGTGCCACGTCGCAGAATCCCCGGAGCGTGCTTGAAGCTGAGCAGGAGTTCTACGAACTACGGAACGCTGCTGTGCACCGCGGCGCGCATCACCTTGCCGTGCAGGCAACGGATGCGTTCGAGGACGCCCGCGCCACCGTGGCCGCTTTTGTGGGCGTGCGGGATGATGAGCTTGTTTGGACCGCAAACGCCACGGCCGGACTCAATCTGCTGGCCTACTCTTTTTCCAACGCTAGCGTCGGCACAGTGGGCAGCGCGGCCGCCCGCTTCACCCTGGGCCCCGGCGACGAGGTCCTGGTCACGGAGATGGAACACCACGCCAACCTAATTCCCTGGCAGGAGCTGTGCCGGCGGACCGGCGCCGCCTTGAAGTTCATTCCCATCGACGACGACGGCGCGCTGCGGCTCGAGGAGGCCCGGCGCCTTGTCACCGGCCGGACCAAGGTGCTGTCTTTCACGCATGCCTCCAATGTGCTCGGAACAATCAACCCCGTATCGGAGCTGGTGCCCATGGCGAGGGAAGTTGGTGCCCTGGTGGTGCTGGACGCCTGCCAATCCGCGCCTCATCTGCCCCTTGACCTCAAGGCGCTCGACGTTGACTTCGCGGTTTTCTCCGGACACAAGATGCTGGCGCCCACGGGAATCGGCGCCGTCTACGGCCGCAAGGAACTGCTGGACGCCATGCCCCCGTTCCTGACGGGTGGCTCCATGATCACCACCGTAACCATGGAAGAGGCGCAGTACCTCCCGTCCCCCCAGCGGTTCGAGGCCGGCACCCAGCCGATCTCCCAGGCAGTGGCTCTGGCTGCTGCCGCAAACTACCTTCGTGAGACCGGCATGCAACGGATCGCGGGGTGGGAGGCCGTCCTGGGGGAGCGCCTTGTAGCCGGGCTCGGCGCCATCGACGGTGTCCGGGTCCTGGGGCCTGCGGCCGGCAGGGAGCGCCTGGGCCTTGCCGCCTTCGATGTCGACGGCGTCCACGCCCACGACGTCGGGCAGTACCTCGACAGCTTGGGCATCGCCGTTCGCGTGGGACACCATTGCGCCCAACCGCTCCACCGCCGGCTGGGCCTGACGGCCACCACCCGAGCGAGCACCTACCTGTACAACACCACTGAGGAAGTGGACATGCTGATTGATGCTGTTGCCCAGGTGCGGCCGTACTTCGGTGCTGTCACCGCGGGAGCCGCCAAATGAGCGCCCTCGATGCGATGTACCAGCAACTGATCCTCGAGCATGCGAAGAGCCGCAGCGGAGCGGACCTCACGGTGGAGGAGGCCGGCGCCACCCCGATCCCGCATGGAATGGGACAGTGCCACCAGCTGAACCCGGTCTGCGGCGACGAAATAACCCTGCGGCTCGAACTGAACCCTGCAGGCCGGGCATATCCAACGGTGAAGGCCATCCGCTGGCACGGGGACGGGTGCGCCATCTCGATGGCATCGGCCTCGATTCTCAGCGAGTTGGGCGAGGGCATGACGCCTCAGGCGCTGGAGGAAATCATTGGAAACTTCCGGGAGCTCATGCGCTCGCGGGGCCGCATCGAGGCAGACGAGGAAAAGCTGGGGGATGCCGCCGCTCTGGCCGGCGTGGCCAGGTATCCGGCCAGGGTCAAGTGCGCCATGCTGGCCTGGGTGGCTGCGGAGGACGCCCTCCATCAGGCTGTCTCTGCCTAGACCAAGACGCCTCGACCAAGACGCCTGGACCAAGACGCCTGGACCAAGACGCCTGGACCAAGACTTAGACCGGGTCTGACCGCGGGGACCGGTCCGGGGCGAAAGAGGCACATAAGGGCGGCCTAGTCGTGGGGGCTCCCCGGTTTTTCATCCTCCGCCAGTGTTGAGTGGTGTTGGACGTAGTCCTCGATGGCATGCTCGGGAACCCGGTAGGACCGGCCAAACCGGACTGCCGGCAGGTCGTGCGCCTTGACGAGGCGGTAAACGGTCATTCTCGAAAGACGCATGACTTCGGCGACTTCGGAAACGGTGAGGAAGCGGGTGTTTGAAAAACCTTCAGCGGCCACGGTGCTCAGCTCTCCCTGGGACGTAGTTCAATCCTAAGACAGTCATTCCAAAGACAAACGTCGCTGAGCCGATCGCTGATCCTATGGATACTTTATGGCACCGTGAGCCTCATGTGAAGAGCGCGCAGCTATGGGGATAAAGACAAGTAGTGACTACTCTAGTGGCTTCTCCGGGCTGGACCTAGTATTTTAAAATGATTGAGATGGATGATCGGCGCGAATGGCGCCAGACGGAGCACCGAATTCACCGGGCCGAGTTTATTGTGGTCGCGGCGCTGGTTATATTGACAGTTCTCACCATCGCAGCAGCCCTCTCGAAATTCGTCCACTGAGACGCGCAGGTGGCGGCGACGACCGGTCGGCAATCCAGGCCGCCGGCCCTATTCAGGCCTGCGGAGTCGGCGGCGAAGGCCCCCTCCGGACCCGGCGCGCAAGGGACAATTTAGCCGATAAAAACAAAGCTCCGGCTGGTATTGGCCGGCCGGAGCTTAATACATCGGAGACGATCCGAGTTTTAGTGGGGGAATACGATGATCACCCATGAAATGATGCCCAACAGGGTCAGGGCGAAATATAGAGACCAATTCTTTCGGTCCACCTTGCGGTGATTTCCGTGCCAGACCCGTTCCATATTGTTCGCGTCCATAGCAGAAATTTAGGCCTTATCACGGTCCGGTAACAGCGTGGCGCCCACTGCTCTTGCCAGGCGGACCACTCCATTTGCGGGCCCGGATACTCGAGTGCCGGGGCGCGCTGACCGTGGAGAGTCCCGCGAGGCAAGGCGGGGCTCTCCACGGCCGGGGCCGGCCACTGGTTCAGCCGGGCTGGATCCGGGCAATCAGCACCTAACGTGCCGGGATCAGTGCCCTTCCAGCCAGGCCTGGGCCTGCTGGGACTGGATGTTCAGTGCCTTGCCCACCATGGGCTCGGCCGCTTCGGCGATCTTGCCGCCCAGGAATGGCACCGAGGACGTCACGTTGCCTTCGAGCTCAATGCGGGTGCTGCCGCCCTCGGCAACCAGGCGCTGGACGGCGCTGACGTCCAGGGGAGCGCCGGCGATCTTCATACTGATGTTGCTCTGGCGTGAACCGTCCGCCGCCGGTGCGTCCCACTTTTCGAGCTGGGTGACGGTGAGGCTGTCGCCGACGAACTTCCGCGCAATTTCGGGTAGCCGGGTGGTGGGCAGGGTCCGCACCGAGGTGGTGCTGAAGGCGCCGGCCACATCGCCGTCGACAGTAAACGATTCCAGGGTGCCGCCCACCAGCTCACTGGTGTGGCGCTGGAAATCCTCATTGACAAGTACCTCTGCTACACGTTCAACGCTGTGCGGCAGGGTGGTGGAAGCACTCAGTGCCATTGTTCCTCCAAGGGGTGGTGGTGTGGGGCATCGGTTTTTTGCCCTCAACATCCTACGTTGCCCTCTGGCTGGCCTCCGCATTGGCGATCGTCTGGGCCGCCGCCGTGATATTGCGCGACATGGCCGGAAAGATGATGCTGTGGAACGGCAGGACGGCCAGCCAGTAGAGCCGGCCACTCAGGCCGCGGGGAAAGAAAATGGCCCGTTGGCGGTACCGGCTTCCGGTGCCATCGGGCTCCACGGAGAGCTCCAGCCAGGCGCGTCCGGGGGCCCTCATTTCGGCGCGCAGCCGCAGCAGCCTGCCCCGGTCGATCCGTTCTACCCGCCACCAGTCCACCACTTCGCCTGGAGCCAGGTTCTTTGGATGCCGGCGTCCGCGTAGCAGCCCGGCGCCGCCGGTCAGCTTGTCCAGCCAGCCGCGGACCTGCCAGGCCAGCGGAAGCGAGTACCAGCCGTTGCGGCCGCCGATGCCTTCGATGACCGTCCAGACGTGGCGGGGATCAACGTCGCTATGGAAGGTCCGTTCGTCCACGTAGACCCTGTGCCCGGCCCAGTCAGGGTCGCTCGGCAGGGGGTCCGCGTCCACTCCGGCATTTGCCCACGTGGTTTCGACCTGTCCGTCCCGTTCCTTGCCGAGGGCCAGCGCGACGGCGGTGCGGTAGTTGGTCAGTCCGCCTTCAGGCTGGGGGATGAAGTTGTCGATATCGTGCTCCATTGAGACAGCGTCATGCTGGAGAGATTCCACGAGCGGCAACGACATGGAGAGTGGAATGGGCGTCACCAGGGCCACCCAGAGCCCTGCCAGCTTCGGCGCCGGCACAGGCAATGCCAGGATGAGGCGGCGCGGCAGCCCCGCCTCGGTGGCGTATTCGTTCATCATGCCCGCGTAGGTCAGGACGTCCCGGGAGCCGATGTCGAACGTGCGGTTGACGGGCCGGTCCAGGCTGGCGGCAGCCACCAGGTAATAGAGCACGTCCCTTACGGCGATGGCCTCGATCCGGTTCCGGACCCAACTCGGCGCCGGCATCACGGGCAGCGTCTCGGCCAGGTGACGGATCATTTCGAAGGAGGCAGATCCTGAGCCGATGACCACGCCTGCCTGGAACACCACGGCGTCCACGGCCCCGGAGAGGAACGTCTCACCCACGGCCTCGCGCGACCTCATATGGGTGGACAGCTTGGTGTTCCGTGGGTGCAGGCCGCCCAGATACACGATCCTGCGCACGCCAGCGGCGGCGGCAGCCTTCGCGGCGAGTTCCGCCATCGATTTCTCCTTGGCTTCGAAGCCCGCCCCGGTGGCCATGGAGTGCACCAGGTAATAGAGGACCTCCACCCCTTGGAGGGCATCCTGCAGCGCCGCGGCGTCGTCAAGGCTGCTGCGGACCACCTCAACCTGCTCCAGCCACGGGACACCGGCTATCTTGTCGGGGGAACGCACCAGGACTTTGACCCGGTGGCCGGCTTCCAGCAGCCGGGGCACCAACCGGCCACCGATATAACCGGTCGCACCGGTCACCAGGACGGTGCGGGCGGCGGCTGCTGGCCCGGAGTTGGTGTCTTCAGGGCGATCGTTCACGGCAGGCTCCTTACGGGCGTGGCGGAAAACACGGGCGGAACACACTGCCCGGCAAGCTTAGCAACGGAGCCTGAGCGCTGATGGCGAACGCGGGTGCCCGCTGTCCGGCCGCGGGGGTAGTCTGGAAAGACCCGGGATTCTCGCGAATTTCGGGAATTCGTGTTGCCTGCTTTCCCGTCATCATTTCAGGAGCTTCTGCCATGAGCCTCAACGGCCCCTCCCTGTCAGGCCTGCGCCGCGCCCTTGCCGGAGACAAGACATATGCCCGGGTGGAGGCTGAAGCAGCCAGGGGCTTCGGCGCCCGGAGCGAGGATTACCAGATCAGCGCTCCGTCCGGCCTGCGTGCGGCCCTCCTGGCGGAGATGTCGGACGGTCTCGCCCGCGCGGGCCGCGAGGGCTCAACCGGGCCGGACGCAAAAGCCGGGGTGGTTCTGGCCGTCACCGCCACCGGCCGCGAAGCCGAGGATCTCACCGCGGCGCTGCGTGCCTACCTGCCTGCGGACACCGTTGCCGAGTTCCCCAGCTGGGAAACGCTCCCGCATGAGCGGCTTTCCCCGCGTTCGGACACGGTGGGCCGCCGGCTGTCGGTGTTGCGCCGCCTGGCCCACCCCGAATCGTCGTCGAGCGGGGCCCTGCGTGTTGTGGTGGCCCCCGTGCGCGCGGTCGTCCAGCCGATCGTTGCGGGGCTGGGCGACCTGGTGCCGGTCTCGTTGAAGGTGGGCCAGGAAGTGCCGTTCTCCGATGTGGTCCGGAGTCTTGCCGACGCCGCCTACGCCCGCGTGGACATGGTCACCCGGCGCGGCGAATTCGCCGTCCGCGGCGGGATGCTGGACGTCTTCCCGCCCACCGAGGACCACCCCGTCCGGGTGGAGTTTTTTGGCGATGAGGTGGACCAGATGCGCTGGTTCGCCGTGGCCGACCAGCGCTCGCTGAGCGGCCCGGGCCTGCACCACCCCACCGAGCTCCACGCCCCGCCGTGCCGCGAAATCCTGATCACACCCTCCGTGATGTCCCGCGCCGCGACGCTGAAATCCCAGCTGCCGGCCGCGGGGGACATGCTGGAAAAGATCGCCGGCGGCATCGCGGTTGAGGGGATGGAATCCCTGGCGCCGGTGCTCGTCGATGCCATGGTTCCATTCCTGGACCAGCTCCCGGCCGGCTCCATCTCGGTGGTGATCGAGCCGGAAAAAGTCCGGACCCGCGCACACGACCTCGCTGCCACGAACGAGGAATTCCTTGAGGCTGCCTGGTCAACGGCGTCCGACGGCGGCACCGCACCTTTGGTGCTGGACACGGCTCTGGGCTCCGCGGCGTCCGAAGCCCTGCACTCGGCAAGTTTCCGCTCCCTCAGTGAAACCCGCTCCACTGCCCTGGCGCACGGTGTCTCGTGGTGGTCCATCACCTCCCTGGCCACCGATGAAGAGCTGCTGCCTGACGTGGACGTGCTCAACCTGCACGCCCGCGAGCCGCGCGGCTACCAGGGCGACGTCGCCGAGATGATGGACTTCATCGGCTCCCACATCCGGGACCGGTGGCGGATTGTGGTGGTCACCGAAGGGCCCGGTCCGGCGCAGCGCCTCGCGGAACTTTTCCATGACAACGACATCCCGTGTGCCCGGGTGGACTCGCTGGACGACGAGCCCCAGGCCGGGCTGATCGAGATTACCACCGCCCCCCTCGGCCGGGGCTTTGTCCTGGACCCGCTCAAGCTTGCGCTGCTGACCGAAGCGGACTTGCTGGGCCGCACCTCCGCCGGCTCCACGAAGGACATGCGGCGCATGCCGTCCAAGCGGAGGAACGCCGTGGACCCGCTGCAGCTGGTTGCCGGGGACTCCGTGGTGCATGAACAGCACGGCATCGGCCGCTTCGTCGAGTTGATCCAGCGCAAGGTGGCCGGCGGCGGCGATGGCGTGCGTGAATACCTTGTCCTGGAATACGCGCCGTCCAAGCGCGGCGCCCCGGGCGACCGGCTCTTCGTCCCCACGGACCAGCTCGACCAGGTCACCCGTTACGTTGGCGGGGACGTCCCGGCGCTGAGCAAGATGGGCGGTTCTGACTGGGCCAGCACCAAGTCCAAGGCGCGCAAGGCGGTCAAGGAGATCGCCGGCGAGCTGATCCGCCTCTACTCGGCCCGCATGGCCTCCCGCGGCCACGCCTTCGGCCCGGATACCCCGTGGCAGCGCGAGTTGGAGGAGGCGTTCCCCTACGTGGAGACGCCGGACCAGCTGACCACCATCAACGAGGTCAAGGCGGACATGGAGCGTGAGATCCCGATGGACCGGCTGATCTCGGGAGACGTCGGGTACGGCAAGACCGAGATCGCGGTTCGGGCCGCCTTCAAGGCCGTCCAGGACGGCAAGCAGGTGGCCGTGCTGGTGCCCACCACGCTGCTCGCCCAGCAGCACTACGAGACCTTCACCGAGCGGTTCTCCGGCTTCCCTCTTGTGGTCAAGCCGCTGTCACGCTTCCAGGCCGGCAAGGAAGCCAAGGAAACGGCCGAAGGGGTCAAACGGGGTTCCGTGGACGTCGTGATCGGCACGCACCGGCTGTTGTCCAAGGACTTCGCCTTCAAGGACCTCGGCCTGGTGATCGTGGACGAGGAGCAGCGCTTCGGCGTCGAACACAAGGAAGCGCTCAAGAAGATGCGCACCAACGTGGACGTCCTGGCTATGAGCGCAACCCCGATTCCCCGGACCCTGGAAATGTCGCTGACCGGCATCCGCGAGACCTCCACCCTGGCCACCCCGCCCGAGGAGCGCCACCCGGTGCTGACCTATGTGGGCCCCTACACGGACAAGCAGACTTCCGCCGCGATCCGCCGCGAACTGATGCGGGAGGGCCAGGTGTTCTTCGTTCACAACCGGGTCTCCACGATCGACCGCACCGCGGCGAAAATCCGCGAACTGGTGCCCGAGGCGCGCGTGGAGGTGGCCCACGGGCAGATGTCCGAGAGCCGCCTTGAACAGATCATCGTGGACTTCTGGGAAAAGCGTTTCGACGTGCTCGTCTGCACCACCATCATTGAGACCGGCTTGGACATTTCCAACGCCAACACCCTGATCGTGGACGGCGCGGACAAGTACGGTCTGTCCCAGCTCCACCAGCTGCGAGGGCGGGTGGGTCGCGGCCGCGAACGTGCCTACGCCTACTTCCTGTACCCCTCGGAGAAGCCGCTGGGCGAGGTGGCGCTGGAACGGCTCAAGGCCGTGGCCACGCACAACGAACTCGGCGCGGGCATGCAGCTGGCCATGAAGGACCTCGAAATCCGGGGAGCCGGCAACCTGCTCGGCGGCGAGCAGTCCGGGCACATCCAGGGTGTTGGTTTCGATCTGTACATCCGCCTGGTGGGCGAGGCCGTGGCCGAGTACCGCGGCGAGGCCGAGGAGAAGGCGGCCGAAATGAAGATCGAGCTGCCGGTCAACGCGCACCTGCCGCATGACTACGTGCCCGGCGAACGTCTGCGCCTTGAGGCGTACCGCAAGCTGGCCGGGGCGATCACCTACGAGGCGATCGACGAAGTGCTCGCCGAGCTCGTGGACCGCTACGGTGAGCCGCCGCTGCCCGCGCAGAACCTGATCGCCGTCGCCCGCTTCCGGGTGGGTGCCCGCGAGGCCGGGCTGTCCGACGTCGCACTTCAAGGGAACTTCATCAAGTTTTCCCCTGCACAGCTGCCTGAATCCAAGACCATGCGACTGAACCGCATGTACCCGGGAGCGCAGTCAAAGCCGGCCCTGGACGCAATTCTCATCCCGAAGCCGAAGACGGCAAGGATCGGAGGCAGGGACCTTCAGGATGCCGAAATCCTCGAGTGGGCCAACGGCGTTATCAGGAATATCTTCTCCGACGCCCCGCTGTCAGTGGGCTAGTCCATGATGGGAGGACACCACGCCGCGTCCGGAGCCGCGGCGTGGGTTGCCATTGCGTCCACCGGCCCGTACACGCTGGGCTGGTATCCGCTGGATCCCACCGGGATACTGATCGGCGGAATGGCGACGGCGGGAACAGCGCTGGTGTGCGACTGGGACCACCGCGCCAGCACGGTGGCGCACTCGCTGCCACCGCTCTCCAACGTGATCGCGGTGGGAATCGAAAATGCCAGCGGCGGCCACCGCCAGGGCACTCATTCGGTGCTCGGCGCCGCATTCTTCGTGATGCTTGCGGCCCTGGCCGGGCAGATCCAGCTCCACACCGGTTGGGGAACCCTGTCCCTGGGGGCCGGACTGTTGTGCATGTTTATGATCAACATCGCCGCCAAGGCGCTCAAGCTGTTTCCCAAATCGGGTTTCATCAGCAATTGGATCTTCGCCCTGACCATGGCCGGACTGGTGACCTGGTTCGCGCCCGACCAGTGGACGTGGCTGCCGGTGTCCATGCTGACCGGAGTGGCGGTGCACATTGTGGGGGACATGATCACCACCGGGGGAGTTCCCCTCCTGTGGCCCATCGTGATCAAGCCGCCGAAGGTCCTGCGGAAGCTTCCGGTCCTCAACGGTGTGTGGAGGTCCAACGGTGCCTTCTCCATCCCGCTCCTGGGCCGGGCCGGTTCCCGCCGCGAATGGCTGGTGCTGATCCCCGTGAGCGCCTACGCCATGGTGGGCATGGCCGTGGCGGCCTGGGCCCTCGCGCGGCTGCATTTGCCCGCCGCGCTGGCACTGGGAAGCAGCCTGTTCCGCTGAGCGGTTCCGGCGTCGAAGGGGGCAAGCCCGAGGCAACGGAAGCCTCAAAACACCTGAAAGCTTAAACACCTGAAGCTCCGGAGAATCCGGAGCTTCAGGTGTTTAAGGCGTGCGGCGGGTTAGTTTTCGCCGGCGGAGTCCGAGCGGCCGAAAATGGTCTGGGGAATCCAGAACGCCAAGGCGAAGAGGACCAGGCACACGGCCATCGGCCACGGGTTGCCCAGGCTGAGGAAGGACAGCGAGTAAATTGCGCCGAGGAACAGGACCATCATCACCACGAACAGGGCGACACTACCTGCCAGGCTGTTCTCGTTCTGAGGTGTCTTGTGGCTATCAACGGTCTTGGACATTCATTCCTCCTCGGCCCCGCGGGGCTCAAAAAACTGTGGCGCAGCCGGCAGCGATCAGTAGGAGGACGAACCCTGTTCGCCTTTGACGATCGCTATGCCGGAGCTGGCGCCAATACGTGTTGCACCTGCTGCAATCATAGCCTGTGCGTCAGCAAGGGAGCGCACTCCGCCTGAGGCCTTGACGCCAACATTGGGCCCCACAATGCGGCGCATCAGGGCCACGTCTTCCACGGTGGCGCCCCCGCCGTTGAAGCCCGTGGAGGTTTTGACGAAATCCGCGCCCGCGTCCACGGCGGCTTGGCAGGCAAGGACTTTCTGGTCATCGCTGAGGAGGGCGGTCTCAATGATGACCTTCAGGATGGCCTCGCCCGCGTGCACGGCCTCCGCAACCAGTGCGATGTCATCCACCAGCGCGCCCTTGTCGTTCGCGCGGGCGGCCGCAATGTTGATCATCATGTCGATCTCGTCAGCCCCGTCAAGCACGGCGCCCCGTGCCTCGAACGCCTTGACGTCGCTCGGGGTGGCGCCCAGGGGAAAGCCAACCACCGAACACGTCAGGACGCCGGACCCCTTCAAGGCGGTTTTTACGGTCTTGACCCACACGGGGTTCACGCAAACAGACTTGAAGTGGTACTCGGCGGCCTCGGCACAGACCTTGAGGATCTCGGCCTCGCTGGCTTCCGGCTTCAACAACGTGTGGTCGATGAAGGCGGCAATGGTCGCCGGAGCGTCGGCGCGGTTACCTTCGGCCGTTGCCGCAGTGCGGGCTTCGTTGCTCATGGTGGTCCTTCCTGATGGGCCCGGAAAGGCTTTGTGGGCCCGGGCGCCGTGGTGTTCTTGGCTTCTCAGGTGACCATCTTGCCACAACGCCGCTAGGCCGCAGCCGGGACGGATTCCTGCAGGGTTGCACGCATGAGCTGGGCCGCGCACACCCCTGCCGCGGAAGCGGACGCCACCAGCAGTCCCAGCCGGACGCCGTCGAACGAGGCCGCGTCCCCGATGGCCCAGATCCCGGGAACCGACGTCCGGAAGTCCTGGCCAATGATGATCCCGCCGCTAGCCGCGGTGGCTACTCCGCCGCTGGCGGCCAGGCCATCGCGGGCCACCCGTTCCTCCGCCAGGACAACCAGGTCGCCGTTCATGCTGCTGCCGTCCTCAAAGAGGATCCCGGCTGCCGGCAGGACGGAACCGGCCAGGGTGGGGACCACCTTCGCAGGCCGCAGCGTGGTGCGGACGGGCCGCACGCCGCGTGCCCGGAGGACCGCCTCGGCCTGCCCCGCTGCGGTGCCGGTGCCTACAAGGATTCCCAACGGACGCCTGCCCAGCACGCGCGTTACCTCCTTCACGGCATCGCCGATCCGGGCGGCGTCGTCGATGGTGGAGTAGCTCAGGCACCGGGACGCCCCGTCAACGGGGGCCAGTGCGGGGGCGGACCCGGTGGCGATGACCAGCTGGTCGTAGTTGAACTCCAGTCCGTCCGCGGTGGTCACCCGGCGCTCGGCGGCGTCAATGAAGCTGGCGGGCTGGCCGAAACGCACGGACACCTGGGGGAGGGATGCAAGCTCCAACAGTTCAGCCGGGACGTCGTCGCGGTTGCTGAGCACGGTGATGGTTCCCGCGAAACGGGCCCGCGACAGCTGGGTCACCAGGGCCTGGGCCGCCGGCCCCGCGCCGGCGATAACCACCCGCGGAAGCGGGGACTGTGCGGGAACGGAAGTTGACGTGAAGGCGGACGCTGCCGGAGCGGACATGTGAGGGCCCTTTCGCTGGGTTTTGGCCATGGTTTGGCCGGTTGTGCTTGATGAAACCCAGCGTAGGCTTTCGGTTTTTCGGGGGTGTTTCCCGGAGGTTGCAGCTCGATCCACGTTTGTTCAATGCCGTTTACCGGCCGGTAATGCCCCGCGTCACACCCGGAGCCGGTAGCCGCGCTTCACCACGGTTTCCACCAGGCTTCCATCGGGCAGCGAGGACCTCAGCCGGCTGACAGTCATGTCCAGCGCATGGACCGAGCCTCGCAGTTCGAGCAGTTCGGACAGGGATTCCCTGGATAGGACCGCGCCCTCGGCACCCATCAGGGCCCGGAGCAGCAGCAGCGGAGCAGGCGCTAATTCAACCGGTACCCCGTCGATCCGCAGCGAGCGGCCACGCAGTTCCACGTTGCCCGAGCGGGTTTCCAGCCGCCGGACGTGGTTCAGGGCCAGGTGCTCGCACACCAGCCGGATGAGGGCGCCCATCCGGAAGCGCTCGGGAATGAGTGGAGACAGCCCGGCGTCGATCAGCGGCTGGGCGGTGATGGGGCCCACTACGGCCGTGGTCACAGTGGTCTTCAGGCTGTGGACCAGCTGTTTGTACAGGCCCATTTCGTGGGCCGTGCTCCACATGGCGTCAACGGCCGGGGCGCTGGTGAACGTCAGGACGTCGAGGTTTCCGCTGCAGGCTGCCTCGATGAGACGCGGCAGTTTGTCCTCGCCATCGGGTTTCACCCAACGGTACGGGGTGACGGTGAGCACGTTGGCGCCGGACATCCGCAGGCGCTCAAGCTGACGCACGTCGGTGTAGCCGTGAAGCTGGACGGCAACGCTCTTGCCGCGAACACCTTCCGCCAGGAGCATGTCCACCAGGGTGGCCGTGGTTTCGTCGCTGCTGATCCCGACGTCGGCCAGTCCGGCCGCGCGGACCGCACCGCGGGCCTTCGGGCCGCGGACGAACATCCGGGTGGCGGCGAGGGTCTCCAGGAGTTCCTCGCCGATGCCGAAGGCATCCGCGGCTTCACACCAGCGGCGCATGCCGTAGGCCGTGGTGGCGATGCAAAGGTCGGGCCTGGCGGCGATGATGGCGCGCGTGTCCTCGATGAGGCGCATGTCCTCCTGCACCGGCGCGATCTTCAGCGCGGGGGCGTGCAGGACTTCGGCGCCACGCCGTTCCAGGGCCTCGATCAGGTCCTGGGATCGCCGGTGCGACGTGACGCCGATCCGGAATCCCTCCAGCGGGGAATCGGCGGCGTCCGGCGAAGAGGCGTCCTTGGGACCGGAATCCGGGGCGATAGTGTGTGTGGCGCTCATGATATTTCTCTTCACGATCCCATCAGTGACGCCGCGAGGCGGTCGAGATCAGCTGCCGCCTCGGCGTGGCCGCGGTTGGCCTCAGCCACCCGCACCACCTCGCCGATGACAAGCACTGCCGGGTTGGTGCAGTTGGCGGCTGCAGTGACAATGGTACCGAGGTTGGCGATGGTGGTCCGCTGTCCGGGGCGGTAGCCGCGCTCGACGACGGCCATCGGCATGTCCGTCCGCATCCCCGCGCGGCGCAGGCCGGCGGCCAACTGGTGCAGGGTGCCGATGCCCATCAGCACCACAATGGTGCCGCCGAGGCCCGCCAGGTGGGTGTGCTCCTTTTCGGTGAGGGGCGCGTGTCCGGACACCACCGTGAACATGTGGCTGACTTCGCGGTGGGTCACTGGAATCCCCGCCGCCGCAGGGACCGAGATGGCGCTGGTGACTCCGGAGATAACACGGACCGGAACGCCGGCGGCGACGCAGGAGGCGACTTCCTCGCCGCCGCGGCCGAAGACGTAAGGGTCCCCGCCCTTGAGGCGGACCACGTTGTTGCCCGCGAGGGCACTTTCCACCATCAGCTTCTCGATGTCGCTTTGGCTGACCTTGTGGTGCCCGGGTTTCTTGCCCACATCCACCAGCTCACCCGAGGTCAGGGAGGGCAGTTCCTGGTAGGGCGCCAGCCGGTCATAGAACACGACGTCGGCGTCCCGCAGCGCCTTGACGGCTGCCACTGTCAGCAGCTCGGTGGTGCCGGGACCGCCGCCCACCAGGGTGACGTGTCCAACCGGGCCGGCGGCGGGTTCCGCGGAGACCGGAATACCGTTCGCGCGGCACCGTTCCAGCAGCGCGTCCCAGCCGGGCTGGCCGTCATCCACTGCGGCCACCAGGAACGGGTATTCCGGCAGGGGTCCGTCCTGTGGTGAACCCTTCGGCGTGCTGAGGCGGTAGATGATGGCGCCTGCGGCCTGATAGCGGCGGACCGCCTGCCGTGCGGCGTGGTCGGACCCCGTGATGAGGACTTCTCGGCCGGTGAGGTCGATGTTGAGCTGCATGGCTATGCCTCGTTCTCGTCGCGGGGCCTCATCGGGATGGAAGACCCGATCAGGACTGGCTGCTGGCTGGCGCGTTCTTTTTCCTCTGCCGTGGCGGGGCGCATCTGGCCGCGCTCGTCGGGGACGAAGGTGATGGAGTCGTCCTTCTGGTCGGGGGCGTTGACGAACGACCGGAACCGGCGCAGGCGCTCGGGATCCTTCAGGGTGTCGGCCCACTCGTCGATGTAGGTCTCAACGTGCCTCGCCATGGCGGCTTCGAGTTCCTCGGCGATGCCCAGGGTGTCATGCACCACTACGTCCTCAACGTGTTTGATGCCGCCGTCGAGCTCCTCCTGCCAGCGGGCGGTGCGCTGCAGGCGGTCGGCGGTGCGGATGTAGTACATGAAGTACCGGTCGATGTACTTGATCAGCGTCTCGTCGTCGAGGTCCTTGGCCAGGAGCTGGGCGTGGGCCGGAGTGGCGCCGCCGTTGCCGCCGACGTAGAGGTTCCAGCCGTCGGCCGTCGCGATGACGCCGACGTCCTTGCCGCGGGCCTCGGCGCATTCGCGGGCGCAGCCGGAGACGCCCATCTTCAGCTTGTGCGGGCTGCGGAGTCCGCGGTAGCGCAGTTCCAGGTTGATGGCCATGGCCACCGAGTCCTGGACGCCGAAGCGGCACCAGGTGGAACCGACGCAGGACTTCACCGTGCGCAGGCTCTTGCCGTAGGCCTGGCCGGATTCGAAGCCGGCGTCCACGAGTTCCTTCCAGATTTCCGGGAGCTGCTCCAGCCGGGCTCCGAACATGTCGATGCGCTGGCCGCCGGTGATCTTCGTGTAGAGGTTGTACTTCTCGGCCACGGCGGCGATGACGCCGAGTTTCTTCGGGGTGATCTCGCCCCCGGCGATGCGGGGGACCACCGAGTAGGTGCCGTCCTTCTGCATGTTCGCCAGGGCGCGGTCGTTGGTGTCCTGCAGGGTGCCGCGGCCGGCGTCCAGGACGTAGGCGCTGTTCTGGCTGGCCAGGATGTTGGCGATGGTCGGCTTGCAGATGTCGCAGCCTGCGCCGGTGCCGTACTTGGCCATGACCTCCTCGAAGGACGTGAGTTCCAGGACGCGGATCGTCTCGAAGAGCTCCTGGCGGGAAAGTTCGATGTGCTCGCAGAGTGCCTTTGAGACTTCGACGCCGGACTTGGTCAGTTCGCTTTCGAGCAGCTTCTTGAGCATCGGCACGCACGATCCGCAGCTGGTTCCGGCGCGGGTGCAGCCCTTAAGCTCGCCGAGTTCCTGGACGGGCGCGTTGCCCTCGCAGGCGCCGCAGCCGTTGACGGCGTCGCGGATGGTTCCGGCAGTGACGTTGTTGCAGGAGCACAGCGTTGCGTCGTCCGGCAGTTCGGTGTCGGGGGCTTCCCCGCCGCCGGCCGCGGTGAGGTAGGCGCCGGGCTCGGCTGCCAGTTCGCGGCCCAGCATGGGCCGAAGGCTCGTGTAGGGGGACGCGTCCCCCACGAAGATGCCGCCGAGGAGGGTCTTGGCGTCATCGGTGGTGACGATCTTTTGGTAGACGCCGCGGGCAGGGTCGGCGTAGACGATTTCGAGCGAGTGCTCGGTCCTGGCGAACGCATCGCCGAAGCTGGCCACATCCACGCCCGAGAGCTTGAGCTTGGTGGCGGCGTCAAAACCGGGGAACGTTGCCCCGCCGCCGTGCAGGCGGTCCGCCACAATCTCCGCCATGGTGTTGGCCGGAGCCACGAGGCCCAGGCACATGCCGCCGAAGTTGGCCACCTCACCGATCGCCCAGATGCCGGGGACCTGGGTTTCACAGCCGTCGGTGATCACTACGCCGCCGCGCGGGCCGAGGTCGAACAGCTGTTCTCCGCCTTCGGGGGCGCGGAAGAGTTCGTCGCGCGGCTTCACACCGATGGCAACAATGACGAGGTCGGCGGGGATGATGCGGCCGTCGGCCATTAGCACGCCGGTGACCTGGCCGTCTTCGGAGAGCACCTCGGAGGGGAACACGCCTCCGTGGACGGTGAACCCCTTGGCTTCGATCAGGCGGCCGAGCGCCTGGCCGGCGCCCTCGTCCAGCTGGGTGTTCATGAGCCACGGAGCGCCGTTGATCACCACGGGAGTCGCGCCCAGTTGTTCGGTGCCCGCCGCAGACTCGAGGCCCAGGAGACCGCCGCCGATGGTCACGGCGGTGATCTTGCGGCCGAGCTTTTCGGTGAGTTCGGCGATGGCCTTGTTAATCGCCCAGACGTCCTCGAGGGTGCGGTAGACGTGCACGTGTTCGGCGCCCGGGATCGGCAGACGGGCGGCGTCCGAGCCGGTGGCCACCACGAGTTCGTCGAATTCATAGGTGTTCCCTGCTGCGGTCTCCACGGACTTGGCGGCGTGGTTGATCTTGGTGACGCGTTCGCCGGTCTTCAGGGCCAGGGCGTCGTGGTCCCACATTGACGCCGTGCCGAGGGTGAGGTCCACGCCGCTGTCCGTCAGTGCCTTGCTGAGGGCCACCCGGTCGTAGGGGAGGTGAGCCTCCTCGGTGAGGACAGTCACGTGCCAGCCTTCGAGGCCACGGGCGTACATCGCATCGGCAAAGCGGTGGGCCGCGGGGCCGCCGCCGGCGACCACGATGCGGCGTGGTGTCTGTGTGCTTGAAGTCTGTCCGGTCACTGTGGGCCTTTCGCATGGGGCGCAGCGGTGATCTGCGACCTTCTCAATCGAGGTGTCCATCCAGACTAGGCAGGGGCAGTTTCGCTTCAGTTTCCCTTTTGTTTCGTTAACTTAACTTCTGCATCACGAACGGATTTCCGGACAGGTGAGTCGCCTTTTACGTCCGCGACACATTGACTGCACGCTGCTGAAACACCGTGGTCCTAGCTTGGATATGTGGCCGCGTCGGCGGTCCGGGCCTGGCAGCCATCGGCACTAACGCCAGGCCGCAGGCAATGCGAGAGGGGCCGGAAATGACCGCCATACTTGAACTTGAAGAACAAACCATTGGATTCGCAGCGGGCTGGCACCGGGTGTGCGCGCTCGACGAACTGGAACTCGCCTGGGGCGAGGCCGCGCTGATTGCCGGCCGCCAGGTGGCCTTGTTCCGCGTCGCCGCGGGTGAGGTCTTCGCTGTAGCCCATGAGGATCCCGCCACCGGCGCCCACGTCATGGCCCGCGGCATCCTCGGCTCGCGCGGCGCACGCCAGACCATTGCATCTCCGCTGCACAAGGAGGTCTACGACCTCAGGACAGGGGAGTGCTTCGGAACGCCGGGCCTGCGCCTGACCACTTTCGGCACCCGCATCGTGGACGGTTACGTCGAGGTGGAGCTGTAGGGACCTAGAGCCCCAGTGCTTCGCGGACGTCGGTCAGCACTGCGTCCAGTGCTGCCCGTGCACCTTGGCGGGCCTCCGGCAGTTCGGCGGCGGATCCCACGCTGCGGATGACCTCCAGGTAGCACTTGAGCTTGGGCTCGGTGCCGCTGGGACGGATGATCACCCGCGTGCGGTCCTTGGTGAGGTACAGCAGGCCGTCCGTGGGCGGCAGCTGCTCGGTTCCCTCCGCCAGGTCCCGGAACGTTTCGACGGCGGAACCGCCAAATGAGTCCGGAGCACTGACCCGGAGGCGGTTCATCATCGCGTCCAGCAGTCCAAGGTCCGCCACGCGGATGCTGAGTTGGTCGCTTGCATGGAGACCGTGCACCAGGTACAGCTCATCCAGGGTGTCGAAGATGGTTTTCTGCCCCGCCTTGGCCGCTGCGGCGAATTCGGCGATGAGCACGGCTGCCGAGATGCCATCCTTGTCCCGGACCAGCTCGGGTGCCACGCAATAGCCAAGGGCTTCCTCATAGCCGTACAACAGGCCGGGAACCCGGGAAATCCATTTGAAACCGGTCAGGGTCTCCTCATGGGCATAGCCCGCCGCCGCCGCGATCCGTGCCAGCAGCCGTGAGGAAACAATGGAGTTGGCAAAGACTCCGCCCTGCGGCGACGTGCCATCACCGGCGGCCGCCGCTGCAGCGAGCCGGGCCACGACATGGGCGCCAAGCAGTGAGCCCACCTCATCTCCCCGCAGCATCCGCCAGGCGCCCGTATCCGGATCCTTGGCGGCAACGGCCGCGCGGTCCGCGTCGGGATCGTTAGCCAGGACAATGTCGGCGTCCACCCTGGCCGCGGTTTCCAGCGCGAGGTCCAAGGCGCCGGGTTCCTCCGGGTTGGGAAAGCTCACGGTGGGGAAATCCGGATCCGGTTGGGCCTGCTCGGCCACAAGGGTGACGTCGGCGAAGCCTGCGGCATTCAGCACTCTCACCGCGGTGTCCCCACCCACGCCGTGCATGGGGGTCAGGACGATCTTGAGGTCCCGGGCCGGGAAGTGTTGGGGAAGGGCCAGCGCCGCGGTCGCGGCCTCGTACTCCGCAGCCATGGACGGACCCAGGACCGTCCACCCTTCCGGAGCGAGGGTGATCTCTTCCAGCGGACCCACCCTCTCGATTGCGGCGGCTATTTTGGCATCATAGGGAGCCACGATCTGTGCGCCCCGGCCGTTTTCCCCCACAGCGTGCCGGCCGAGGTAGACCTTGTAGCCGTTGTCCTGCGGCGGGTTGTGGCTGGCAGTCACCATCACACCGCCGTCGCAATCCAGGGACTTCACCGCGTACGCGAGCAGCGGAGTGGGCAGCGCCTGGGGCATCAGGAAGGTCTCGATGCCCGCGGCAGTGAAAATCGCGGCGGTCTCCTCGGCGAAGATATCGGAGTTGTGGCGGGCGTCGTAGCCGACGACGGCGCGCGGCCGGGTTCCCGGCGACGCTCCATCCACCGCGGAGGTGAGGAAGGCGGCCAGCCCGGCGGCCGCGCGCCGGACCACCACCCGGTTCATGCGGCTGGGGCCCGGGCCGAGCGGGGCGCGAAGACCGGCCGTTCCGAACTGCAAGGTGCCGCTGAAGCTGTCCGTGAGCTCCTGGCGGGCGGAAAGCACTCCCTCCTGGGAGTGCAGGATCAGCTCGCTCAGGGCGGCGGAGGTTGCCGGATCCGGGTCCTGTGCGGCCCAATCCTGGGCGGCGCTCAGCAGTTGCGGGAATTCGGCATCGGAAGACGTCATAGGAACAAAGCTATCGTCTAACGTCCGGGATTCCTTGGCCGACAAGCGTCGGGCCCGGTCACACTTCGTGCTTCTGCCACGCACGGCGTGCCCGGCGGCAGGCCTACGCTCAGGCCCCGGGAGCCTTGACAGCCGTTTTTCCGGACACGTAATGTCTGAAAAATGAAAATGGGGCAGGGGGTTGAGTGGGCCCTGCACTGCTGCGTCAACATGTCGTGGTCCCCGTCCGGGGAAGCCGTGAACAGCGCCAGGCTCGCGGAACTCTACAAGCTTCCCTCGGCCTACCTCAACAAGCAGCTCCAGGCGCTGGTCAGGGCCGGCATTCTGTCTTCCGTGTCCGGGCCCCGCGGCGGATTCCAGCTGGCGCGGCGACCGGAGAAGATCACGGTTCTGGACATCGTCCTGGCCATCGAAGGGCCGGAGCCGGCCTTCCGCTGTGAATCGATCCTAGGCAATTCCCCGGACGCCGACCAATTGGAGGACTACGTCCGTAGCTGCCTCGTCTCCCAGACCATGCGGCAGGCGGAACTTGCCTGGCGGCAGGCGCTGTCCAGGCAGACCATTGCGGGAATCGCGGCCTCCGTGGAGCGGAAGTTTCCCACGGCCAAGAAGGATACCCTGCAGCGGCTCATGCCGGCACGGGGCTGACCACCAGGCCGACCAGCCGTCCGGCCATGCGGCTGGTTATTCAGTAACCACAGGCCGGCGTTTGTATTAGAGCTTGGCGATGATCTCCGCGAGCAGCTTGGAGATCCGCGGCCCCGCGGCGCGGCCGGCTTCCAGGACCTCCTCGTGGCTCAGCGGCGCCGGGCTGATCCCGGCTGCGAGGTTGGTCACGAGCGAGATGCCGAACACTTCCATGCCCGCATGGCGGCCGGCGATGGCCTCCAGCGCCGTGGACATGCCGACCAGGTTCGCGCCGATCCGCTTGGCGTACTGCACCTCCGCGGGGGTTTCGTAGTGCGGGCCCGTGAACTGCGCGTACACGCCTTCCTGGAGTGAAGGATCAACCTCACGGGCCAGGCCGCGGATGCGTGCCGAGTAAAGATCTGTCAGGTCAACGAACGTTGCGCCTTCAAGGGGGGAGGCGGCGGTGAGGTTTATGTGATCGCTGATGAGCACCGGGGTCCCCGCGGCCCAGTCCTCGTTGAGGCCGCCGCAGCCGTTGGTCAGCACCAGGGTGCTGCAACCGGCCGCTGCGGCGGTGCGCACGCCGTGCACCACTGACCTGACGCCCTTGCCTTCGTAGTAGTGCGTACGGGCGCCGAGCACCAGGGCACGCTTGCCCTCCTTGGTCAGTACAGACCGGATGGTTCCCACATGGCCCTCCACGGAAGGAGCGGAGAAGCCCGGCACCTCGTCGGCGGAGAGGGTGGCAGTGGTATCGCCGATCAGCTCGGCGGCCTCGGCCCAGCCTGAGCCGAGCACCAGGGCGACGTCGTGCCGGTCAACGCCCGTCTCCTCGGCGATGTAATCGGCGGCCGCGCGGGCAGCATCAAAAGGGTCCGTGTTCAGGAATTCCGTAGTACTCACTGGTACAAGCTATCGTGCCGGCCCGCCACTGCCCAGCACCGGCGCCGGGGCTTATTGGTGGTGCTGCGGCCGATGGGGGAGAATGGATGATTGTGACTACGCATCCCGATTTCAGCTCACCCCGCATCGCAATTCTCGGTGGAGGGCCCGGCGGCTACGAAGCCGCCATGGTCGCCGCCTCACTGGGGGCCCATGTCACCATCATTGAGCGCGCCGGATTGGGCGGCTCCGCTGTGCTGACCGACGTCGTGCCCTCCAAAACCCTGATCGCAACGGCGGATCTGATGACCCGCGTGGGTGAGGCGGGGGAGCTGGGCGTTAAATTCGACGTCGACGGCGGGGACTTCGTGCCGGTCATGCGGGCGGACCTCAAGCACATCAACGACCGGCTGCTGGGGCTGGCCCGGCAACAGTCCAATGACATTCAAAAAGGCCTCGAGAACCAGCGGGTCCGCATCCTGATCGGTTCGGGCAGGATGCTGGATAACCACACTATCGAGGTGCTGACGGCCGAGGGCACCGAGATCATCGAGGCTGATGCGATACTTCTCGCCGTCGGCGCCCATCCCCGTGAGCTGCCCACCGCCCGGCCTGACGGCGTGCGCATCCTGAACTGGGCCCAGATCTATAACCTCGATGAACTCCCCGAGGAGCTTATTGTGGTGGGCTCCGGCGTCACCGGCGCCGAATTCGCCTCCGCGTACAACGGCCTGGGCTCGAAGGTGACGTTGATTTCCAGCCGCGACCACGTGCTGCCCGGTTCCGACACCGACGCCGCCCAGGTGCTGCAGGAGGTCTTCGAACGCCGCGGCGTCAAGGTCCTGTCCCGCTCCCGCGCCGAGACCGTGGAACGCACCGAAGACGGCGTGGTGGTCACGCTGGGCGACGGAAGCAAGGTCACCGGCAGCCACTGCCTGGTCTGCGTGGGCTCCATCCCCAACACCGCGGGCATCGGACTCGAGGAAGCCGGGGTGGCGCTCTCGGAAAGCGGACACATCAAGGTGGACGGTGTCTCACGCACCACCGCTTCGAACATCTACGCCGCCGGCGACTGCACCGGCGTCCTTGCCCTGGCGTCCGTGGCCGCGATGCAGGGCCGCATAGCCGTGGCGCACTTTATGGGTGACGGCGTGACACCCCTGAAGCTCCACCAGGTGGCGTCGAACATCTTCACCTCGCCGGAGATCGCCTCCGTGGGTGTCTCCGAGGCCGAGATCGATTCGGGCAAGTACCAGGGCGACGTGGTCAAGCTCTCGCTGCGCAGCAACGCCCGCGCCAAGATGCGCAACCACCGGGACGGCTTCATTAAGATCTTTGCCCGCAAGGGCTCCGGCACGGTCATTGGCGGCGTGGTGGTGGGCCCCAACGCGTCCGAACTCATCTTCGCGATCGCGATCGCCGTCACCCACAAACTGCACGTGGACGACGTCGCCAGCACCTTCACGGTGTACCCGTCCCTGAGCGGTTCCATCTCCGAAGCGGCCAGGCGCCTGCACGTCCACATGTAGGCCTCACGGCCAGCTGGTCCCGTTCGGGGACACCTTAGGCAGCCGCGGCCCGGATCTGATCCGGTGACGGGCCGTTGCGGACCATGGCGGCAGCCACCAGGTACAGCAGCCCGGTGATCAGCGGGATCACGCTGATAGCGGAGAGCGACACCACTCCGGCGAGGCTGCCCATGGCCGAGACCAAAACTGGCCCCATGCCAAGGACCACCAGCAGCCAGGCCGCGGCCAAGGTGCGTTTCAGGCCCAGCACCGCGCCGGGGAACGCCAGCACCAGCACGGCTATGGCCCTGAACGGACCGTTCTGGTTCTCGAACGCGCGCCAAGGGGCTGAGTCAACGGCGAACCAGATGCTGGCCAGGATAAGAGCCGCCGTCAGGGAAATCAGCACCGGCGCGGCCCAGGCCGGCCGCAGCCAGGCCAGCAGGGCAAGAATGGTCAAGGGAATGATCCAGCCGAGGACCAGCCCGATTCCCCCGGCGCCGCCCGGATCGGCCAAGGCGTAGCCGCTGACGAAGAGGCCCGCCAGGACCGTGAAGACCGCCATGATTGAGGCGCCGGTCCTGGTCAGCGCCCGGGCCCGGACTGCGCGGTCCTGTTGCCGAAGGAAGACGACGCCCATGGCCAGCGCAACAATGATCAGCGCGACCGAGCCGAGAATGATCGTGACGGTGAACATGCAACGCCTCCTGCGGACGCGGGGACTCCTGCATCCATAAGACGACGCACGGGGCGGGGAGGCAAGAGCCCAAGGTCCTTGTGGGGTTTCGGTGCGGGGGTTTAGTCTGGCCGAGGCTGCGCCGGATCACCGGGAGCGGCCCTTTTCCGGCCAGGAGGTTTCCGTGCAGATTGATCCGAGCACCACCGCTGTCGTACTCATTGAATACCAGAACGATTTCGCCTCCGAGGGCGGCGGACTGCACGATGCCGTCCGGCCCGTGATGGAGAAGACCGACATGCTGGCCAACACCTCCCGAATGGTGGATGCAGCACGTGCGGCCGGCGCCACCATCATGCACGCGCCGATCACCTTCGCCGAGGGCTACAACGAACTGGGCGCGCACCCCTACGGAATCCTCAAGGGCGTCGTGGATGGGAAAGTATTCGTCAAGGGGACCTGGGGGGCGGAAATCATCGACCAACTCGCCCCCGCCGAGGGAGACATCCTCATCGAGGGCAAACGGGGCCTGGACACCTTCGCCAGCACCAATCTGGACTTCATCCTGCGCAGCAAGGGGATCACCACCATCGCCCTTGGCGGGTTCCTGACCAACTGCTGCGTTGAATCCACCATGCGCAGCGGCTACGAAAACGGCTACAAGGTCATCACCCTCAGCGATTGCGTGGCAGCCACGTCCGTGGAGGAGCACGAGAATGCCATTGCCTATGACTACCCGATGTTCTCCACGCCCATGACGGCAGGAAAGTTTGTCGAGTCCCTCGGCTGACCGGACAAGAGGTCGCTGGGACGCACGCTCAGGGTCGGGCATGCAGCGCCTGCCCGACCCTGACTGTGTCCTGATGACCTGGCGGCCCGGCTACCTGGCGGCCTGCCTGCGGTGTCCGGCCAGGACCAGGGCCAGTGCCGCGGCGCCGAGGATGAACCCGGCCGCCCCCAGGCCGACGGCCCAGGCCGAGGCCCCGGTGTTGGACACCTGGCCGGCCTGGGCCAGTTTCTCCGTTGCTGGCGGTGAAGCTTCCGGCGAGGCACCGGCGGATGCGGGGGCCGTTGCGGGGCTGTCTTCGGCCGTGGTGATAAAGGCCGGAGCCGGGTGTTTGGGCTCGTCCTGGCCTTCGACGGTCTTCCCGTCCCAATTCACCACAGTGCCGTCGGTGTAGGTCTGCGCAGCCGGAAGGGTCACGATGGTCCCGGCCGCTGGCAGCCTGCCCACGGAGAGGGAGAATCCCTGGTATTGGTGCTGACCGAGCTGATGGGCCGCATCGGCTGTCCAGACCACTGAGGTTGGGGCCTTCGTGACCGTAGCACCGGCGATCGTGATTGGCTTGGGCAGCTCGCTGGTGATCACCTCGGCGCTCCAGCCCTCAACCGGCTTGACCGACACGGACGTGAACGGGGTGTCGGTGGGAAGCTTGACCTCGAGCTTGCTGGTCTTCGCGGTGGCGGACTCGTTGGGAACATTGAACGTCAGGTGGGAGAAGCCGTTGGCCCCGGTGTCGTCGGGGTCAACCGAGACGTGGGCGGACGCTGCGGCGGCGCCCAGGGCCAGCATCCCGGCCGCCGCTGTGGCCGCGGTGAGGCTTTTGAGGGCGCGGCGGATTGAAGTCTTCATGAAGATGCCTTCCAAATGGATGCGCGGGCAGGCCGGAGGCGCGCGGCGCGCAAAGGTGGGGAAACGGAGATGACCGCCGGGTGGACGGGCCCGTGAATCCGGCCAGGATTGGTCCGGGCGGCGGCGTGGATGGCTGTGCCGCTCAGGGAACGGCAGGAACGGGCGGGGGTCCCCTTAGCGAGGGCCGCCGGAGGTTTCTCCACCGGGAAGGAATGAACACGACGGCCGGCGCCAGCAAGCGCGGCCGCGGAGGTATGACGAGGGCGGCCAGCAGGCGGATGAGCGGGCGCAGCCAGGCTGCCAGCGCCCACAGGGCAGCCTCGCCGCGGGCCAGGATCAGCGCCGTAACCACGGTTGCGGCAGCGTGCAGCACCAGCATCGAAACCCCGGGCTCTGCCGCATGCCCGGGCATCAGGGCTACGGCGGAGGAAAGCTCCAAGACCACGTTGTGGAGATGCTGTTGACCCGAAGCGGGGGCGACGTTGCCGGTCACCGATAGAACCGCAAACGCCTCATGCAGGGCCAACTGGCTGGTACCGAGCAGGGCGAGCATCGCCGGCGCCGTGAGTTTGACCCTGGTCAGGATCATCACCGCAGCCAATGTCAACGCCACCAGGCCAACGAGGATTCCCGGAGCGGGCAGGGCGCCGCCGGCCAGCACGTGGGCGCCCGCGGCCAGGAAGAACATGGAAGCGGTCACGGCAACGGCACGAGGAAAACGCAAGGGGGCACTCAAGCCATTCGCCCGCCCTTCCGTCACTGGTGTTGCCGGTCTCCATTTTAGGGAGAACCCTGCTCCACCGGCTAATTGACGCAGTCACGGTTCCGTGCCCGGTCCACGCCTCTGGCTGCCCCCACGGTCGCCCCTCGGTCAGCCCCCCACGCTGGCCCCTCGGTCAGCCCGCTGGGTCAGGACCCCTCAGGCGGCCGCCGCCTGGAAGTGTTTTTCGATGATGTCCTTGATATCGGAGTGACAGCCGCCGCATCCGGTTCCGGCGCGGGTGGCGCCCGAGACCTCGGCCACGGTGCCGCATCCGTCGACGACCGCATCCTGGATGGTGGATCCGCTGACGCCCGCGCACCGGCACACCGTGCGGGCCGGATCAGCCGGACCTGCGCCGGCCAGCTGGTCCGGCCCGTCCAGGCGGAGCAGCAGGGACCTGTCGGCCGGGAGTTCGTCGCCGCGCTCGAAAAGCTGCACCAGTTCGGCCGCCGTGCGGGGCATTCCCACAGCCACGAGGCCCTCCAGGACGCCGGCGCGGGTGGTCATTTTGACGTAGCGGCCGTGTTCCGGATCAGCCCACTGGGCGATCTGGAGCCGGGGGCGTCCGGCGACGGCACCGGCGGTGAGCGCTTCCTCGTCCCAGGGGTCAGCGGAGTTGTCTCCGGCAACGGCCATGTTGATGCCGCGGGCCTTGAGCACGATCACCCCCGGCTTCTCCGCCGGCAGTTCAGCCAGGGCGGCCGCCGCGGCGGATCCGCTGTCCGGGGATCCGCTGTCCGGGGAACCTTCGGCCAGGAGGGTCAGGTATTCCGCGAGCCATTCGGCCTGGCGCCATCCGGGGCCCACCAAGCCCGACGGGCCGCGGGCCGAGCGGCATTCGGTGCAGTCCGGGTCCGGGCAGCGGACCTCGGCGCAGTCGCCGATGGCGAAAATGTGCGGCTCGTGGTGCGCGCGGAGCCGGTGGTCAACCAGGATGCCTGTGGCGGTGGACAGCCCGCAGCCTTCGGCGAGTTCGATGCGCGGGCGCACGCCGCAGGAGAGCACCAGCAGGTCGCCGTCGATCGCGGAACCGTCAGCAAGCAGCAGCGCGGAGAAGCCGCCGTCGGCAGCGTTGTGTTCTACTCCGGTGGAACGTGCGTTGCCGGCCATCCGGACGCCGCAGTTTCGCAGGCTCGCGGCCAGCACCGATCCACCGCCCCGGTCGATGTTGCGGCCCAGCGGATGCGGGCCGTTGTGGACCACGGTGACCGTGGCGCCTTCCTCCGCGGCGGCCAGGGCGGTCTCGAGCCCCAGGACGCCGCCGCCCAGCACCACCACGCGTTTCCCGCCGGAAACGGCCCGTCGCAGCACTGCGGCATCGCTCAGGTCGCGCAGCGCGGTGACGCCCCGCGGCAGCACGGGGGCGGCCGGATCAGGGTTGAGCCCGGTGAGGTTGGGGATTACCGGACGGGAGCCGGTGGCGAAGACCAGGCGGTCGTAGCCCGGGGAGCTGCCGTCCGTGAGGATAAGCCGCTGACGGGCGCGGTCCACCCGGCGCACGCGCACGCCAAGGCGCACATCCACACCCTCGGCGACCAGGGCCGCGGCGTCTGACAAAGCGAGGGCCTCGGCCGTGGTGCGGCCCACGCCGAGGTCGGCCACCAGCACCCGGTTGTAGGCGGCATCGGTCTCTTCGCCGATCACCGTCACGTGCGCCAGCCCGTCGCGCACGGTGGGCAGCAGTTCGTCGACCAGTCGCGCGGCCACCGGTCCGAAGCCAACAATTACAATCCGCTCACTCATGAGGAGGCCTCCGATGTCTGAAGAAGACTGGTCTGTGGTAAGTCCGCCGCCAGCCGGACCCATACCTTGTTGAACTTGAACTCCGGCATCCCCGAGATGGGGTCGGTGGCGGCCTCCGTCAGGCGGTTGGCGCTCTCGAGCTCCGGGAAGTGGAAGGGGAGGAAGACGGTTTCGGGCCGGATCGTGGTGCTCAGCTCGGCCCGGCACACTACTTCGCCGCGTTCATTGGCCACCGACACAAATGCGCCGTCGGTAATGCCCAGGGGAGCCGCTGCCGCCGGATGGATCTGCATCTTCGCCTCAGGCTGGGTGGCCAGCAGTTCCGCCACCCGCCGCGTCTGCGCGCCGGACTGATAGTGCTCCAGCAGGCGCCCGGTGATCAGGGTCATGGTCTTCGCAGCCGGGTCCGGATTTGCGGCCGGAGTACGACGGCGGCGGGGCGTCACCGGAGTCATGACGGCCTTGCCGTCGGGGTGGGCAAAGCTGTCCAGGAAGAGCCGCGGCGTGCCGGTGCTGCCGGCGGGGTATGGCCAGTAGGCGGCCTCGCCGCGGTCCAGCATGGCGTAGTCGATGCCGGAGTAGTCGGCCAGGCCGCCCGCGGAGGCCCGGCGCAGTTCCTCAAAGACGGTCTCCGGGTCCTCACTGAAGGTGGACGGCGCGTCCAGTGCCTCGGCCAGGTGCGCCATGATCCAGAGTTCGCTGCGGGCCCCTGCCGGCGGCTGCAGGGCGCGGCGGCGGCGGAGGACCCGGCCTTCGAGATTGGTCAGGGTGCCTTCCTCCTCGGCCCACTGGAGCACGGGAAGGACCAGGTCGGCCTCGGCGGCGGTCTCGGACATAAAGAAGTCGCATACCACCAGGAAGTCCAGGCTGCGGAGGCCTTCAAGCACGGCGTTGGCATCGGGGGACGCCACGGCGATGTTGGAGGCGTGCACGAAGAAGCAGCGGACCCCGCCGGGCTTCCCCAGCGACTGGAGCAGCTGGACGGCGGGGAGGCCGGGCCCGGGAATAAGGGATTCGGGCACGTTCCATACGGTGGCCATGTGCGCCCGTGCGGCGGGGTCGGTGATTTTGCGGTAGCCGGGCAGCTGATCGGCCTTCTGGCCGTGCTCGCGGCCGCCCTGGCCGTTGCCCTGGCCCGTGAGCGTGCCGTAGCCGCTGCGGGCGGAACCCGGCAGGCCAAGCAGCAGGCTCAGGTTGATGGCGGCGGTGGCAGTGTCCGTGCCGTCCACATGCTGTTCCACGCCGCGGCCGGTGAGGATGTACGTTCCACCCTTGGTGGCGCCGTCGGCAAGCCTGCGGGCGGTCTCGCGGATCAGTTGAGCGGGAACGCCGGTGAGGGACTGGACGCGCTCCGGCCAGAAGGCGTTGACGCTGCGGCTCAGGGCCTCGTAGCCGCTGGTGCGGGCCGCGATGTAGCCGGCGTCGGCCAGGCCCTCGTGGATCACCACGTGGGAAAGGCCCAGGAGAAGCGTGAGGTCGGTGCCGGGCAGCGGCTGGAGGTGCAGGCCGCCGCCGTCGGAGGTGAACGCCGCGGTGGCGGAGCGGCGGGGGTCCACTACGATCAGCCCGCCGGCGTCGCGTGCGCCCTGCAGATGCTGGACAAACGGCGGCATGGTCTCGGCGACGTTGGATCCGAGCATCATGATGGTGCTGGCGGAATCGAGGTCCTCCAGCGGGAAGGGCAGGCCGCGGTCCAGGCCGAAGGCGCGCATCCCGGCGGCCGCGGCGGAGGACATGCAGAACCGGCCGTTGTAGTCGATCCGCGAGGTCCCCAGGGCCAGCCGGGCGAACTTGCCCAGCTGGTAGGCCTTCTCGTTGGTGAGCCCGCCGCCGCCGAAGACTCCGACGGCGTCCGCGCCGTGGCGGGCACGGGTTTCCTTGACGGCCGCCGTGATGAGTTTGAGGGCATCGTCCCAGCTGACGGGACGGTGGACGCCGTCGGGGCCCTTGAGCATGGGCTCGGTGACTCGTCCGGGGTGGTTCAGCAGCGATGCGGAGGTCCAGCCTTTGCGGCACAGCCCGCCACGGTTGGTGGGGAAGTCGCGTCCGCTGACCTCCACAGCGGGTCGGGCAGTCACGGGCTCTGACCCCGGCTGGTCAGCCGGGGTCAGAGCCGCTGGGGACTTCAGCGTCATGGCGCACTGCAGGGCGCAGTAGGGGCAGTGCGTGTCGGCGCTTTTGGTCATGTTAGACGTGTCCCATCGCGTTTCGGTTGGCGTTGCGGATGTAGCAGAACCAGCACACGGCCAGCATCAGGACGTAGGCCCCGACGAAACCGTAGAAGGCCGGGGTGTAGGAGCCGCTGGCGGTGTTGGAGGCGTTGAGCACCTGGGGGATAACAAACCCGCCGTAGGCGCCGATGGCCGAGATAAGGCCAAGTGCGGAGGAAGCCAGGCGCTGGGTGGCCACCGTGCTGGCGCCGGAGCGTGCAGCGCGGCTGGAGATGGCGAAGATGACCGGGATCATCCGGTAGGTGGCGCCGTTTCCGAAGCCGCTGGCGGTGAAGAGGAACAGGAACAGGACCAGGAAGAGCCAGAAGTTCTTCAGCGGCAGGGTCCAGATCATGGTCAGGGTGATGACCGCCATCGCGGCGAACGCGGCCACGGTCATGCGGGCTCCGCCCATCCGGTCCGCCATCCGTCCGCCGTAGGGACGGGCCAGGGAGCCGACCAGCGGGCCAAGGAACGCCAGGGACAGCGCCACGGTGCCGACGCCGATGGAGGAGAAGGCCGGGAAGTAGTCCTTGATGAGCTTGGGGAACACGCCGGCGAAGCCGATGAACGATCCGAAAGTACCGATGTACAGCAGCGCCATGATCCACAGGTGCGGTTCTTTCAGCGCAGCCAGGGAGCCGGCCACATCGCCCTTGGCGCTGGTGAGGTTGTTCATGTATTTCCAGGCCCCGAAGGCGGCCAGCAGGATCAGCGGGACCCACATGAGTCCGGCGACTGGCAGGTTGATGGTACCGGCCGCCAGCAGGGTGACGGCAATGGGAACGGCGAGCTGCGCCACGGCGGCACCGAGGTTGCCGCCGGCCGCGTTCAGGCCCAGGGCCCAGCCTTTTTCGCGGGCCGGGTAGAAGAACGTGATGTTGGCCATGGAGCTGGCAAAGTTGCCGCCGCCGAAGCCCGCCAGTGCGGCCACGAGGAGCATCACGCCGAACGGTGTTCCCGGGTTTGCGACGCACATGGCCAGCCCCACCGAGGGGATGAGCAGCAGCAGCGCCGAGACGATGGTCCAGTTGCGGCCGCCGAAGCGGGGGACCATAAAGGTGTACGGGATGCGCAGGGTGGCACCGACGAGGCTTGGCATGGAGATCAGCCAGAAGATCTCGTTGGTGGAGAACTTGAAACCGGCCGCGGGGAGCTGGACCACCACGATGGACCACAGCTGCCACACGACAAAGCCGAGGAATTCGGCGAAGATGGACCAGTTCAGGTTGCGCCGGGCGATCGAGCGGCCCTGGGATTCCCACTGGTCCTTGTTCTCTGCATCCCAGTTGGCGATCCAGCGGCCGGGGCGGTGGTCAAGGGCGGGTGCGTCGGTGGTGCGGGTGGTGCCGGGCTGCGCGCTGGCAGAAGTGGCAACAAGTCCCTGCCACGGCTCGGCGTCAATGTCGGCGGAAATGCCGGCGCCGGCATCTGCGGTGCGGTCAACAGTCACGGTGTACCTCCTAAGGGGATGTTGTCCTTCAACGGTAGGGACGGCTCGTTTCGCGGACCGTCGCGCTGTGTTAACGTGCTGTGACATTTGCCTATCGGGGCCCACGTCACAGCGTGAGGACCGAAAATGAGACGAATCAGACAGTCCATATGGTGGACCTTTTGTCCAGCGAGTGGACGGCCCCAACTATTATCGAGAGATACGTATCCCTTAGCCGGCCAGTCTTTCGTGGGCGCCGGCCCGGTCCTCACGAAAGCGCCACTACATGTCATCCACTGCCACCTCCACGGAACCCGGGTCCGCCAAGCAGGTGAACTCGCGCGGTCGCGTGATCTTCGCCAGCCTGATTGGCACCACCGTCGAGTTCTATGACTTCTACGTGTACGCCACGGCAGCCGTGCTCGTTTTCCCCAAGCTGTTCTTCCCCGGACAGAACGAGACCACCCAGCTGCTCAGCTCCTTCGCGGTGTTCGGGGTCGCGTTCGTGGCCCGCCCGCTGGGCTCGATCGTCTTTGGCCACTTCGGCGATAAGTTCGGCCGCAAGGGCACCCTGGTGGCTTCGCTGCTCACCATGGGGATCGCCACGTTCCTGATCGGCTGCCTGCCGACCGCACTGGTTCCAGGCTGGTCCTTCTGGGCGCCGGCCCTCCTGGTGGTCATGCGCTTCGCCCAGGGCCTGGCCCTTGGCGGCGAATGGAGCGGCGCGGCCCTGCTGGCCACCGAGAACGCCCCCGCCAACAAGCGCGCCGTCTACGGCACCTTCCCGCAGCTGGGCGCCCCGATCGGCTTCATCATCGCCAATATCATCTTCCTGGTCTTCAGCTACACCCTGACGCCGCAGGCCTTCGCCGACTGGGGCTGGCGCGTGCCGTTCCTGGTCAGCGCCGTGATGGTCATCATCGGCTTGTACGTCCGCCTCAAACTCATCGAGACCCCGGCCTTCACCAAGGTCCTCGAGTCCAACGAGGTTGCCAAGCTGCCGCTGGGCCGCGTCTTCAAAACCAGCTGGCGTCCGTTGATCCTGGGCACCTTCATCATGCTCGCCACGTACGTGCTGTTCTACCTGATGACCACGTTCACGCTGACCTACGGCACCAAGCCCACGCTGGCCGGCGCGCAGGCAGCAGCCGAGAAGGCCGGCAAGCCGATGACCGAGGCGGCAGCTGCCGCCTTCGTCCCCGGCCTGGGCTACACCCGCAACGACTTCCTCTGGATGCTCATTGCCGGCGTCGTCTTCTTCGGCATCTTCACCCTGGTCTCGGGCCCGCTGGCCGAGAAGTACGGCCGCCGCAAGATGCTGCTCGCCGTCACCGCCGGCATCTTCGTGTTCGGCCTGCTCTTCGTCCCGCTGTTCGGTGGCGGTTTCATCGGCACCATGGCGGTGTTGATCATCGGCTTCTCACTGATGGGCCTGACGTTCGGTCCCATGGGCGCGCTCCTGCCTGAGCTGTTCCCCACCAACGTCCGGTACACCGGGTCCGCCATCAGCTACAACGTCTCCAGCATCCTGGGCGCGGCTGTGGCCCCGTTCATCGCGGTGTGGCTCTGGGAGATGGCCAAGGGCAGCCCCGTGCTGGTGGGCGTCTACCTCACGGTCATGGCCGTCCTGACGCTCGTGGCGCTGTTCGTCAGCAAGGAAACCCGCGACCTCGATTACGAGAACAACGTGGCCTGATCTGCTCATCGCCAACGGAAACGCCCGGTGTGTTCACTGAACACGCCGGGCGTTTTTGCGGGTCCGGCCTCCGGACGCGCCGGACCGGGAATCAGCGTGCGTACCGCTCCACGAAATTCCGCAGAATGGTCATGGGCTCGGTGACGCTGAACTGCCGGGCGTTCTCCATCAGCAGTTCGGCCGACTCCGGTGGGAAGTAGCCCGCATGGCGGTACGTGTCGATCCGGGTCACCAGGCCGTCCACATCAAGCTCGGGATGGAACTGCGTGGCATAAAGGTTGGCCTTGATCCTGAACATCTGCACCGGGCAGGTCTGCGAGCTCGCGAGCAGCACGGCATGGCCCGGCAGGACCGTGCAGGCCTCCTTGTGCCCCACGAATGCCGTGAAGCTCCCCGGCAGGCCTTTGAGCAGGGGGTCCACCAGTCCCTCTTCGGTCACGCTCACGGTCACACCGCCGAGTCCTTCCCCATAGGTCCGGTCGATCAGTGCGCCCTGGTGCAGTCCCAGCGTGCCGACTCCGTAGCAGGCCCCCAGGAACGGAAAATCCTCCGCCACAATCCAGTCCAGCAGGGCGGCGAGCTCGCGCTCCACCCGGTGCTGGGCATGACTCTTGTGTTCGGGCGGATCGCTGGAGGTGAAGGGGCTCCCGCCCACAATCACCCCGGAATACCCGCCGAGGTCCAGCCGGGGAAGGGGGGCCGCCTCCATCCGGATCCGGTGCAGTTGCTCCGCGGCGAGTCCCGAATAGCGCAGGTACGCCTGGTACTCGTCCTCGGCGGCGGCGTCCTCGGCCCGGGAGGCAAGGAGCAGGAATGGCTTCACACAACAAGTGTGCACACGCCCGGCGCGGGGGCGCCAGAGGCGCGCCCGCGCCGGAAGGAGGGCCGGGGTGCCATGTCTTACCCGGCGGTTGCGTCCTCGATGATGGCGATCACGGCGCCGGCGGACACGGTCTCGCCAGCTTTTGCCGAGAGTCCGATCACGATGCCGGCCCGGTGGGCGGTCAGCGGCTGCTCCATTTTCATGGCCTCCAGCACGACGACGAGATCGCCTTCAGCCACCACGTCGCCTTCGGTGACGGCCACCTTCACGATGGTTCCCTGCATGGGCGACGTCAGTGAATTTCCGCTGGCAGCGACCACCGCGCCGCCGGAGCGGGAGCGCTTCTTAGCCTTCGCGGGCTTGCCGCCGCCCGCGCCGGCCCCGGGGCGGGAGCCCAGCGACGCCGGCAGGACCACCTCAAGGCGCTTGCCGCCTACCTCGACGACGACGTGCTGGCGTTCGCCGGCGTCGGACGCTTCAGTGGCGGCGCCGGTCGGTGTCCAGGCCGGGATATCGTTCACGAAAGCGGTCTCGATCCAGCGGGTGTGCACCGTGAACGGGGCGCCGTCGGCCGGCGCGAAGTCGGGGTTGGTGACAACTGCGAGGTCGAACGGGATGACGGTGGGGATTCCCTCCACCACCATTTCCTCAAGGGCGCGCCGGGCGCGCTGCAGGGCCTGGGGCCGGTTGGCGCCGGTGATGATCAGCTTCGAGAGCATGGAGTCGAAGTTGCCGCTGATGACGTCCCCCTGCTCCACGCCGGAGTCGATGCGGACGCCGGGGCCGGTGGGGTTCTTCAGCTTGGTGATGGTGCCCGGCGCGGGCATGAAGTTCCGGCCCGGATCCTCGCCGGTGATGCGGAACTCGATGGAGTGGCCGCGCACCTCGGGGTCCCCGTAGCCGAGCGCTTCCCCGCGGGCCAGCCGGAACTGCTCGCGGACGAGGTCGATTCCCGTGACCTCCTCGGACACACAGTGCTCCACCTGGAGCCGGGTGTTGACCTCGAGGAAGGAGATGGTGCCATCCTGTCCCACAAGGAACTCGCAGGTGCCCGCGCCCAGGTAGCCGGCTTCCTTCAGGATGGCCTTGGAGGACTCGTACAGGCGCCGGTTCTGTTCCTCGGTCAGGAAGGGAGCGGGAGCTTCCTCCACAAGTTTCTGGTTCCGGCGCTGCAGGGAGCAGTCACGGGTGGAAACCACCACAACATTGCCGTAGGCGTCCGCCAGGCACTGCGTCTCCACATGGCGGGGCGCGTCCAGGAAACGCTCGATGAAGCACTCGCCCCGGCCGAAGGCGGCGGTTGCTTCGCGGACGGCGGACTCGAACAGTTCGGGGATTTCCTCGCGGTTCCGTGCGACTTTAATGCCGCGGCCGCCGCCGCCGAAGGCTGCCTTGATGGCTACCGGCAGCCCGAACTTGTCAACGAACTCGAGGATTTCCTCGGCGGTCTCCACCGGGTCGGCGGTGCCGGGGACCTGCGGGGCGCCGACCTTTTCGGCGATGTGGCGGGCCTGAACCTTGTCACCCAATGCGGAAATGGCCTCGGGGGAGGGGCCTATCCACGTGAGTCCGGAGCCGATGACCATGGCGGCGAACTGGGCGTTTTCGGCGAGGAAGCCGTAGCCGGGGTGGACGGCGTCCGCGCCGGAGCGGTGGGCCACCTCGATCAGCTTTTCCATCACGAGGTATGACTCCGCGGCGGTGTTGCCGCCCAGGGCGTAAGCCTCGTCGGCCAGGCGCGCATGCAGGGCGTCGCGGTCCGGGTCCGCATACACGGCGACGGAGGCGATGCCTTCGTCACGGGCGGCCCGGATGATGCGCACGGCGATTTCGCCGCGGTTGGCGATCAGGACCTTGCTCAGCCGCTTGGAGCTGGTCAGGGCCGCGCCAGCGGGACCCTGGACTGCTGTGGTGCTCGCGTTCCCGCCGGTGCCTGAGGCTGTGGCTGACTGAGCTGGACGTGCGGACTGCTCCGAATTTGCTGACAAGGCGTCTCCTTCTTTCCTTCAGGGAGCCTAGCGCGGTTTTGAGGGTTCCGCCGATATTACTTGCGGATTCCGCGCGTAAAGCGCCCGACCTTTGTAGGTAAGCTACAACCGGCTGCGTATTAGCTCACTCCGCGCGGATATCCGCCGGATCCGCCGCACCGCCGGTCCACAGATCGGTGATGCCCACCTTTGCCTGTGCCAGCAGCCCGCGGAGGGTGGAAACGGACAGTCCGACGACGGCGTGCGGGTCGCCGTCGACCTTCCGGATGAAGGCCCCGCCGTAGCCATCGATGGTGAAGGAGCCCGCGCACTGCAGCGGCTCGCCGGTGGCGATGTAGGCGTCAATCTCCGCGGCGGTCATCTCCATGAAGTGGACCTCGGCGGAGCTGACGGCCCCCAGCGTAGCGCCGGAGCCGACGTCGGCCGGGCTGTCCTCCCACGCGTCGGCATCGGTGTCGCGGCAGTCCACCAGCCAGTGTCCGGTGTGCAGCACCCCCATCCGCCCGCTCATGCGCAGCATCCGTTCCCGGGCGACGTCGGCCGTGTACGGCTTCCCATGCGCCTCGCCGTCGAACTCAAAGACCGAATCGCAGCCGAGGACCAGGGTGCCCTCGGCTTCGGGCAGGGCGGCCACGGCCTCGGCCTTGGCCCGGGCCAGGAGGAGGGCGGTGTCGTGCGGGTCGGTCACGCCGTAGCGGGCCTGCACCGCGTCCTCGTCCACGTCGGAAACGAGGACCTCATGTGCGATGCCGGCGTAGTGCAGCAGCTTGGTGCGGGCGGGGGACTGGGAGGCAAGAATGAGGCGGGTCACCGCTCCAGCCTAGTTGACCGGTGCGGTCCGGATCCGGGAACCGGCGGGATACGGGGGCGAAAGACTCTGGCTGCGGACTCCTGGCCGTGGTCGGGTTGAACCGGGTCCCATAGAGAATCGAGCATTCCATGACCGGATGGCTAGTCGCAGGCCTTGGCACGGTGGGTGCCGGAACGTATCTTGGCTGGGATGGCTTCACCATCCAGTTGGGAAACCTGATGGTGATCGTGGTGATGATCATCCTGTTTGTCCTGGCCCTGGTCCTCCCCTTTCCCGGCGGGAAGCGGCGAAAATGAGTATCCGTGCCACGCGGACTCCCGGCTCGCCGGTGGAGGACAGCGACGCCCACACCTGGACCGGGAAGGCCCGCCGGTGGCTGCTGGGGAAGCTTCCGCCGGACAAATTACTGCCGGAGGACCAGCCAAGCTATGTGATGTCCTGGGCCTATGTGTTCGGCATGGGGGCTATTGCTTCACTGCTCTGGATCATCATTTCCGGGGTGGTGCTGGGGTTGAACGGCCCCCAGTGGTATCACGTGTCGTCGCTGGGCAGCTTTGTGAACAGCACTCATTTGTGGAGCGTGGAGCTGTTCTTCATTTTCATGGTGGTCCATTTATGGCTGAAGTTCTGGATGGCGGCCTGGCGCGGGGGCCGCGTGCTGACCTGGATCACCGGGATGCTCTCCTTCGTCGTGTCCATCGTTGCGGCCTTTACCGGCTATCTGCTGCAGACGAACTTTGATTCCCAGTGGATCGCCTTCGAGGCCAAGGACGCCCTCAACGCAGTCGGAGTCGGCGCCTGGTTCAACGTGGCCAACCTCGGACAGATCTTCGTATGGCACATCACCCTGCTGCCTCTGGCCGTGGGCGCCGTGGTGATCCTGCACGTCCTGCTTGTCCGTGTCCACGGAGTGGCACCTCCGCTGGAGGCGGCAGAGGGCGACGCCCAGTTATTGCGTGAGGGTGCGGAGCCCGCCAACGCGTCCGAGTCCACCACCCTTCCGGAGTCCGCCGCCCTTCCGGAGTCCGCCGAACGCGGGGATGTGGCGCGATGACAAGGAAAAAGGCCAACACGTCCTGGCGGAAGAGGGACGATGTAGCGGGCAGGCCGTGGACAGGCAGCGTGCGCGAGTACGACCTTGTCAAGGAACTGACCATCGGTGTTATTGTGGTGGGCCTGCTTGTGCTCGCTGTATCCGCCATCTTTGGGTCACCCGATGAACCGAGCGTCAGTCTTAAGGGATGGGCAACCGCCGCCCCCGCGGATTTCGTCGCCACCGCCGCAAAAGAACTGGGCGGAACCAGTGACACCGCAGGTTACGGGCCGCCGTATAACTCCACGCCGGACGCGTCACAGAAGATCGGCCCCCTGGACCTCCAAAGCCTCGCCGGCGTCCGGCTTCCTGTCGATACGGCCAAGGATTTTGTGATTGCCCCGCTGGAGACGCTGCCGTCACCGCCGGCCGCCGTCGCCGGCTGGACTGCCGCCACGGACCAGCAACGGGCCGACTGGGCAGCTGCCTATTCCGATGCCCTCGCAGCAGCCCCTGACAACGATCCGGCCAAGGTAGCCGACGGCGACTATGGGCCGGTCCCCGCGCTGACCGGCGCGTTGCTGGACATGGCACGGCAAGGAAGTCTGGACGGCGTGCTGCAAGGTGGCGGGACCTTCTACAACATGGACTACACCCGAAGCCTCCTGTTTCTGGGAGACGGTGGTTACTTTCCGGATCTTGCGGCAAGCCAACACTTGACCGGGGACCAGTGGGGGGTGATGAACGAGACGGGCGACACCCCGGGGCAGTCCTGGCTGTGGCTCTTCTCGCTCCTCTATCAGGTGGAACCGTTCAAGTCCTCGCCAAATGCCGATGCCCTGGTGGTTGCCACAATGTTCGTGCTGACCGTGTTGCTGACACTCTTGCCGTTCATCCCGGGTCTGAGGTCGCTGCCGCGGAAGGTGCCGCTTCATCGCCTGATTTGGCGGGACTACTACCGGAATCGCTGAACCCTCCCCGAGGCCTCCATTGGTGGTTACCGGGCTGAGAGTTCCGGTTCGGCAGGCTCGTCCGCGGCCGGTGCTGCCTGCTTCCGGAGCTTGGCGCCTTCAACGTCAACGTCCGGCAGGATGCGGTCCAGCCAGCGCGGCAGCCACCAGGCCTTCTCGCGTAGCAGGTACATCACGGCGGGAACAATCGTCATCCGGACCACGAACGCGTCCACCAGCACGCCGAACGCCATGGCGAAACCGAGCGGCCGGACCATGTTCAGATGCGAGAAGACGAAGCCGGAGAACACGCTGACCATGATGATCGCGGCGGCGGCGACCACCGCCGCGGCGTGGCTGAAGCCCGAGCGGACCGCGTGCCTGGCTGTTTCGCCGTGCATATAGGACTCACGCATTCCGGAGGCGATGAACACCTGGTAGTCCATGGCCAGGCCGAACAGCACCCCGATCAGGATGATCGGCAGGAAGCTGAGCACCGCGCCCGGGTTCTCGACGCCGAAGACAGCGCCCAGCCAGCCCCACTGGTAGACCGCCACCACTCCGCCGAACGCGGCGGCGAGCGAGAGCAGGAAGCCGCCGGTGGCCAGCAGTGGCACCACAATCGAGCGGAACACGAGCAGGAGCAGGATCAGCGAGAGTCCCACCACGATCGCCAGGTAGGGGGGAAGGGCGTCGCCGAGCTTGGCGGAGACGTCCACATTGGCGGCGGTCTGGCCGGTCAGGCCGATGCTGACGCCGGTGGCGTCCGCGATCCTGGCCTTCTCCGCGCGCAGTTCGGAGACCACCTGGACGGTGCTGGCGCTGGCTGGACCCTCCTTCGGGATGACCTGGAACACCGCGGTGCGGCGGTCATCACTCAGGACCACCGGCACCGCCGCGGTCACGTTCCCGGTCTTGCCGAGGATGTCCGCAACGTCGAGCTGCTTGGCCTGGGCCTCGGCTTCGCTGAGCCCGGCCGGAAGGCTGCCCACAACGACGATCGGGCCGGTTACGCCCTCGCCAAAGCTGCGCTTGGTGACGTCGTAAGCCTTGAATGCTTGGGAGGCAACGGGCTCGGAGCCGGCGTCAGGCAGGGCGAGCCGGAGCTGGCTGGCGGGCAGCGCGACCACTCCGAGCAGCAGGACCCCGGCCAGCAAAGAGAGCCAGGGGTGCCTCGTGACGAGTCCGCCCCAGCCATGGCTGCTGCGGTATTCGTCCTTGGAGCGGTCCTCGGTCTCGTGGCCGGGCTCGGCGTTGTGCCGCTCCGCCTTGGCCCATGCCCGCTTGGAGATCAGCTTCCGGCCCACCAGGGACAGGATGGCCGGGGTCAGGGTCAAAGCCACGAGGACCGAGGCGGCCACCGTGGCGGCCGCGGAGAGGCCCAGCACTTCAAGGAACGGCAGCCCCGGAACCACGAGGGCGGCGAGGGCGATGATGACGGTGAGGCCGGCAAAGAGCACGGCGTTGCCGGAGGTGCCGGTGGCCAGGGCCACCGACTCCTCGCCGTCCATGCCCGCCAGTAGTTGGCCGCGGTGGCGGTTGACGATAAAGAGCGAGTAGTCGATGCCTACTGCGAGGCCGAGCATGAGAGCCAGCATGGGAGAGATGGAGCTCATATCGACGGCGCCGCTGAGGGCGAAGGTTCCACCTACCCCAACTCCGACGCCGACGACGGCCATCAGCAGCGGAAGCCCTGCGGCAACCAGGGTTCCGAGCATGATGATCAGGACCATGGCTGCGACGGCCACGCCGACGATCTCGGCGGTGCCGAAGACCTCTGAGACATCCTCGCTGATTTCCTTGCTGGGCAGCGCAGTGACGTTCGCGGAGGAGACCTCCTTGGCGATGTCCTGGACTTCCTGGCGGACCGCGGGGGTCAGGCCGTAGAGGGAAGTCTTGAACTGGACCTGGGCAACCGCAGCCTTGCCGTCCCCGGACACGAAGCGGATGCCCTTGGAGGCCTCCAGCTGGCGTTTTCCGAGGGCGAGCCGGGCATTGCCGGCCTCGAGTTCCTTGGCCCCGGCATCGAGCTTTGCCTGGCTCGCGGCGAGGGCGGCCTTCTGCTGGCCGAGCTGGGCATCGATCGCGGCGGCGGGCAGCCCCGCGGCTGTCATCTGCCGTTCGGCGGCGGCCAGCCTGGCCTTGCCGTCGGCGAGCTGGGCCGCGGCCGCGTCCAACTGGGCTTTTCCGGCGGCGCTTTGCTGCTCGCCGCCGGCGAGGTCCACGGCGGCCTTGTCCAGCTGGGCCTGGGTGGCGAACGGATCTACCGTTCCCTGGACCTCCGGAATGGTCTTCAGCTTAGTCAGTACGGCGGACACAGCCTCCTTGCCTGCCTGGCTGAACCGGGCATCATTGGCTTCGAACACGATGCTGGCCGAGCCACCCGAGGAAGCGGGGAGATCCTTCTTAAGCTTGTCCGCCATCTGCTGGGTTTCGCTGCCCGGAATCTGGAAGTTATTGGACAGTGTGCCGTGGAAGGCGGCAGCGGCACCTCCGACGGCAATCATCACGGCGAGCCACAGGGAAATGACGAGCCAGCGGTGGCGGTAAGAGAATTTCCCGAGGCGGTACAGGAACAGGGCCATGTCAGAGCCGATCTGTGGAGGGGGTGGCGGGGGACGTGAAGCCTGAGCCGAGGAGGCCCATGGCTTTGATCAGGAGCTGGCGGAGGGCGGACAGGGAATCGGCCGAGAGGTCCGCCCCGCAACGGGCGAACCACACGTCCATGGCGGCTTTGCCGCAGGAAATGATGGACCCGGCCAGGGCGCGAAGATACAGCTCGTCCACCTCCCCGCCGGTTACGAGGGCGAGGCGTTCGCGGGCCGCGTCGATGATTTCGGCGGTGCAGTGGTCCCAGGCTTCCAATTCGGACCGCACGAGCTGGGGGCTTCCCTGGCTCAGGCTGTATAGCTCGGCCATGGGGGCCACCGTCATGGGGTCGGCCAGTTCCACGAGGGCGGCGCGTGCCGACACCAGGATGGGCTCGGCCGCCGGACGCAGCCGGAACTGCTGCAGCGCCGTCTCGAGGAAGCCGAAGGTCACTGACGCGATGGCGGCTTCGGTGCTGCCGAAATAGTTGAAGAACGTCCGCCGCGAAACCCCGGCGGCGTCCGCTATCTCCTCCACGGTGAAGTTGCCCAGCCCCTTGCGGCGGAGGAGTGTCAAGGCGGCCTCCGTGATCGACTGCCGTGTGGCGGCCTTGTTCAGTTCGCGCCGTGACGGGGCGGTTGGCGGCGGAACCGGATGGCGCGCGGGGGAGGCAGGCATGTTGCTTACACTATGTGCATTTTTACACTCCGTGCAAGTTTTTCGCCATGGAGGGACGGCGGCTTCACAGGAAGATCAAAGGCTTCGGACAGCTCTTCCCGATCCTGGCCCGGCAGAATGGAAGCGTGTCTCGAGAGAGACCTATCACCAAGAACAGCCGTCACGGCACGGCAGATCCAGGAGACAGTACATGTCACGCACGAAGAGAATCACCCTCGGCCTTTCGGCCACGGCTCTGGCCGTTGGCGCTGGCCTCGGAATTGCCGGCATGGCCTCCGCAACCACAACGCCCACTCCCACGCCCAGCGCCTCCGCGAACAGCACCGCGCCCGCCGACGGGCATGGCATGCACGGCGGCCACGGGCGGGGCGGGGACATGATGGGGGCGAAAGCGAAGGAGCTGGCCGCCAAGCTGGGCGTGGACGAGGCGAAGGTCGCCGACGCCCTGAAGGCGTTCCGCGACGCCAACAAGCCCTCCACTCCGCCTGCTGAAGGTAAGAAGCCGGACCGCGCCGCAATGGATGCGGCCCTCGCGAAGTCCCTCGCATCCTCGCTCGGCATCGACGAATCCAAGGTCAGTACCGCGCTCGAGGAACTCCGCACCCAGGCCCGGACGGACCGTGCCGCGGCACTGAAGACCCGACTGGACAAGGCAGTCACGGACAAGACGCTGACCCAGGCCGAGGCCGACGCCGTGACCAAGGCCGTCGAAAAGGGCGTGATCGGCGGCGGCCGCCGGTAACTCTGCCGATTCGCGGGCGTCCCGGGAGTGGTCCGGGCACCGGCGGGAGAACTGATGGAAGGGCCCAAATGAAGAAGTCCCCGGGGATAATCCCGGGGACTTCTTCACAGAAGGGTGCAGCTGGCGGCTATGGGGCTGTGGTTAGGCCTTCGCACCGGCAAGCTCGCGGCTTTCCGGCGATACTGCCTGTACCTGCTCATGTGCAACGGCGGCAGGGGACCCGGCGTCGTCCGCGAAGGGATCGCCATTGCGCGGTGCGTTGTAGAGCGCTTCGTCGAGGATGCCCTGTCGCTTGGCGACGATCGCCGGCACCAACGCCTGTCCGGCCACGTTGACTGCCGTCCGGCCCATGTCCAGGATGGGGTCGATCGCCAGCAGGAGTCCGACGCCGGCCAGGGGCAGGCCCAGCGTGGACAACGTCAGAGTGAGCATAACCACGGCGCCGGTGGTCCCCGCCGTGGCAGCCGAGCCAAGCACGGACACGAGGGCGATCAGCACATACTGGCTGACGTCGAGCTGAATGCCGAAGAACTGTGCCACGAAAATGGCCGCGATGGCCGGGTAAATGGCTGCGCAGCCGTCCATCTTGGTGGTGGCACCCAGCGGCACGGCGAAGGAGGCGTAAGCGCGGGGTACGCCGAGGTTCCGTTCCGCGACACGCTGGGTCAGGGGAAGGGTGCCGATCGAGGAACGGGAAACGAACGCCAGCTGCACGGCCGGCCACACGCCGGAGAAGTACTGCCTGACGGAAAGCCCGTGGGAGCGGACCAGTACCGGATAGACCACGAACAGAACGAGCGCCAGTCCGATGTAGATGGCCACAGTGAACTTGCCCAGGGATCCGATGGTGTCCCAGCCGTAGACCGCCACAGCGTTGCCAATCAGGCCCACGGTGCCCAGGGGGGCGATGCGGATGATCCACCAGAGGACCTTCTGGATGACGGCCAGGGCCGAGGCGTTGAGCTTGAGGAACGGTTCGGCTTGTGCGCCCACCTTGAGCGCTGCCACGCCGACGGCGATGGCGACCACCAGGATCTGGAGGACGTTGAAGCTCACGGCCGTGGTGGCCACGCCGTCGGTGAGGGTGGTGCTGGCGCCGAGGCCCAGGAAGTTCTTGGGGAACAGGCCAACCAGGAAAGCCCACCAGTCACCGGATTTGCCGGCGTACTTGGCCTGCTGGGTGATCCCTGTGTTGGCGCCGGGCTGCAGCAGCACGCCCAGTCCGATGCCGATCAGCACGGCGATCAGTGAGGTGATCGCGAACCAGAGCAGCGTGTTCCAGGCCAGCCGGGCGGCGTTGGAGACGGCGCGCAGGTTGGAGATGGAGCTGACGACGGCCGTGAAAATCAGCGGGACCACGGCGGTCTGCAGCAGCGAAACGTAGCTGGAGCCGACGGTCTGCAAGGTGGCGCCGAGGCCGTTGGGGCTCGCCTTGGTGCTGCCCGTGTACTTGGCCAGGAGGCCGAGGCCCAGGCCCACGATCAGGGCGGCGATGATCTGGAAGCCGAACGAGCCGGCCCAGTTGGGCAGCCTGAATCCGGGCCGTCCTGCGGGGGAGGGGGTGCTTGTCTGAGTGCTCACCCGAACACGCTAGGACCGCCTCACGTACCACCGCGAACGCACATTGAGAAATGTTACGGGAATAAGTGCGCGCCCCGCCCATGATTTCCCCGGCGTACGGCGTATCCAGGCGGTTTTATGAAGTTATTCCCGAATGCAGTGTGGCCATTGTCTCCGAGCTCCGGTCCGGCAGCGGCCGAGGACTTACCCCAGCAATGCACGCTTCAGGGTGTCCAGGCCGACGGACCCGATGTTCAGGGCCTTGGTGTGGAAAGCCTTGAGGTCGAACCCGGGGCGGGCTTCGAGTTCGGCGCGGATCTGCTCCCAGAGCCGCTGCCCCACCTTGTACGAAGGCGCCTGGCCGGGCCAGCCCAAATACCGGGCGAATTCGAATTGCAGCTGGCCCGCGCTGATCTCCAGGTTTGCCTTAAGGAATTCGAAACCTTGATCCGGCGTCCAGGTGCCGGAGCCCCAGCGCTCCGGGACCTCCAGTTCCAGGTGCACGCCGATATCGAACACCACCCGGGCGGCACGCATCCGCTGCATGTCCAGCATCCCCATGTGGTCGCCGGGGTCTTTCAGATACCCCAGCTCCTGCATCAGCTTTTCGGCATAGAGCGCCCAGCCCTCGCCGTGGCCGGAAGTCCAGCAGACGCTGCGCCGCCACTTGTTCAGGAGTTCCCGGCGGTAGATCGCCGTGGCAATCTGCAAATGGTGCCCGGGAACGCCCTCGTGATAGACCGTGGTGGTTTCCGCCCAGGTGGTGAAGGTGTCCTCGCCGGCGGGCACAGACCACCACATGCGCCCGGGCCTGCTGAAGTCGTCCGACGGGCTGGTGTAATAAATGCCGCCCTCATCAGTGGGCGCGATCAGGCATTCGAGCCTCTTCATGACCTCCGGGATCTCGAAGTGCACTCCGGCGAGATCGGTCAGCGCCTTGTCGGAGAGGCCCTGCATCCAGGCCTTGAGGGCGTCTGTGCCTTTCAGCTGCCGTGCCGGGTCACTGTTCAGGATCTCCTTGGCTTGCCGGACGGACGCGCCCGGGCGGATCTCGGAAGCCACGCGTTCCTGTTCGGAAATGAGGCGCTCCAGCTCCTGGACACCCCATGCATAGGTTTCGTCGAGGTCCACGGTGGCGCCAAGGAAGGCGCGCGACGCCAGCGCATAGCGTTCCCTTCCCACGGCGTCCCTGGCCGGGGCTGCATCCAGGAGTTCCCCCGCCAGAAAAGCGGCAAGCTTTGCGTACGCGCCGCGCGCGGCGGCAGCGCCGTCGTCGAGCTTCGCCTGCAGTTCCGCGGAAAGCGGTCCTTCGGTGGTCTTGGCCCCGGCGGCCAGCTTGGCGAAGAAACCGTCGTCCGAGGCGTGCTTGGTGCTTTGTTCGATCACGAGGGACACCTGGCGCGCGGCGGCAACCTTGCCCTGGTCCCTGGCCCACCTGAGCGATTCGATGTAGCCGTCAATGGCCCCGGGAACACTGTGGGCCCGGCCTGCGATGTGCTCCCAGTGCCCGGAGGTGTCGGTGGGCATCAGGTCGAAGATGCTCCGGATGTCCTGCGCCGGGGAGGAGATGTTGTTCAGCTCGGCGGCGTCCCAGCCGGAGTCGTGGATTTCCAGCTGCAGGCCCAGGCGCTCGCGCATCGCATCGAGGGTGACGGCGTCCACGTCATCCTCCGGCGCCAGGCCATTGAGCGCGGCAAGGGTATTCCGCGCTGCGGCAGCGAATGCCTGGATACCCGCCGGTGAGAAGTCCTGGAACTCGGTCTCGTGCCCGGCCACCCCGAGAGTGGTGGCGAGGCTTGGATTGAGCCCGATAAGGGTCTCGGTGAAGTCATCGGCAACGGCGTCAATGGCGGTGCGCGGGCGCAACGGGGCAGTGGAGTCGGTAGTCACCCCACGAGACTAGCGGCGCCGACGCCGTTGTGAAAGGCTTCCGCCTCGGCACCCGGAGAGGTCAGCCCTGGCTTCGCTTCCAAGCTCCCGGCCCGGGGGTCGGCGCCAGCCGCAGCTGCTGCCGGCGTACCCAGTGGCGGACGCTCGGCTTCGCCTCCTCTTCGGTCCCGGCGGACTCCAGGGAGAGCACGACGGCGGCCAATGCTGCCAGTTCCTCGGCTGTGGGGTCTCCCTTGATCACGGCAAACAGGGATTCGGCAGGTGCCGCCGCCGGGGCATCGCTTGGCCCACCCACGGGCTCCACCTCGCTCACAGCGGGATGTTTCCGTGTTTCTTGGCCGGCAGGCTGGCGCGTTTGTCGCGCAGGGCACGGAGGCCCTTGATGATCTGCACCCGGGTCTCGGAGGGAGCGATCACGGCGTCCACATACCCGAGTTGGGCGGCCTGGTAGGGGTTGAGCAGCTCTTCCTCGTACTGCCGGATGACCTCTGCGCGCTTGGCCTCGACGTCGCCGCCGGCCTCGGCCACGGCGGCCAGTTCGCGGCGGTAGAGGATGTTGACGGCGCCCTGGGCGCCCATGACGCCGATCTGCGCGGTGGGCCAGGCCAGGTTGAGGTCGGCGCCGAGCTTCTTGGAGCCCATCACGATGTACGCCCCGCCGTAGGCCTTGCGGGTGATCACGGTCAGCTTCGGCACGGTGGCCTCGGCGTAGGCATAGAGCAGCTTGGCGCCGCGGCGGATGATGCCCTGGAACTCCTGGTCCTTGCCCGGCAGGAACCCCGGCACGTCAACCAGCGTGATGATGGGGATGTTGAAGGCGTCGCAGTGGCGCACGAAGCGGGCGGCCTTCTCCGAGGCGGCGATGTCCAGGGTGCCGGCGAACTGCATCGGCTGGTTGGCCACGATGCCCACCGTGTGGCCCTCGACGCGGCCGTAGCCGATGATGACGTTCGGCGCGTACAGCGACTGCATCTCCAGGAAGTGCGCGTCGTCGACGATCTGCTCGATCAGCTTGCGCATGTCGTACGGCTGGTTGGCGGAGTCCGGGATCAGCGCATCGAGCGCGAGGTCGTCCTCGTCGAGCTCCAATTCCTGCTGGTGCTCCAGGACAGGGGCCTCCGCGAGGTTGTTGGAGGGGAGGAAATCCAGCAGTTCGCGCACGAACTCGATGGCGTCGGATTCGTCGGACGCAAGGTAGGTGGAGGTTCCCGTGGTGGCATTGTGCTGCCGTGCCCCGCCGAGGGTTTCCATGTCCACGTCCTCGCCCGTGACGGTCTTGATGACGTCCGGGCCGGTGATGAACATGTGCGAGGTCTTGTCCACCATGACCACGTAGTCGGTGAGGGCGGGGGAGTAGGCCGCGCCGCCGGCGGAGGGGCCCATGATGAGGGAGATCTGCGGGACCACGCCCGAGGCGTGCACGTTGTTGCGGAAGATGTCCGCGAACATGGCCAGTGAGGCCACGCCTTCCTGGATGCGGGCGCCACCGCCGTCAAGGATGCCCACCACGGGGCAGCCGTTGCGCAGCGCGAATTCCTGCACCTTGACGATCTTTTCGCCGTTGACCTGGCTCAGCGAGCCGCCGTACACGGTGAAGTCCTGGCTGTAAACGGCCACCGGGCGGCCGTCCACGGTGCCGTAGCCGGAGACCAAGCCGTCGCCGAGGGGCTTCTTCTTCTCCATTCCGAAGGCGGTGGACCGGTGCACGGCCAGCGCGTCGAATTCAACGAAGGAGCCTGCATCCAGCAGCATGTCGATGCGCTCACGGGCGGTGTGCTTTCCACGCGCGTGCTGCTTCTCGATAGCCTCGGGGCCGGACGGCTGCTCCGCGCGCGCCTGGCGGTCGCGGAAGTCTGCAATCTTTCCCGCGGTCGTGGTCAGATCGTGGCTCATCAAGTGTCTCCGGCTCTGTAGCTGATAGTCGCTGGCCCTGAGTCGGCGGATTAAGTAGCTTCCGCACAAAAATTGGGCCCTGCTGGCTAGTCTAGTGACGCAATTGACCCGGACCGCTGTAGAAAACCTACAATTTTCGGGCGCCGGGGCACCGCGCCCGATATGTTACCCGCGAGTAACATGCTTCGGTTAGAGTGTTCGGTATGACTTCAAGCAACGACGCTTCCGGCACCGCTCCGGGCCCGTACCAGTCCGCGGCCTCCCTCCAGGGACGCACCATCCTGATGTCCGGCGGCAGCCGCGGCATCGGCCTTGCCATCGCCGTCCGAGCGGCCCGCGACGGCGCCAACGTCGTGTTGTTGGCCAAGACAGGCGAGCCGCACGCCAAGCTTGAGGGCACTGTCTACAGTGCGGCCGAACAGGTGGAGGCAGCCGGCGGCCAGGCCCTCCCCATAGTGGGGGACGTGCGCAATGACGACGACGTCGCCGGCGCGGTGGCCGCCGCCGTCGAACGCTTTGGCGGGATCGACATCCTCATCAATAATGCGTCCGCGATCGACCTGTCCAAGACCGATGCCGTGGACATGAAACGCTACGACCTGATGCAGGACATCAACGTCCGCGGCACGTTCCTGATGTCCAAACTCGCGCTGCCGGCCCTGCGGAAATCCACAGCCGGCCATATCCTGACTCTTTCCCCGCCCCTGAACCTGGACCCCAAGTGGGCCGGCCTGCACCTGGCCTACACCATGGCAAAGTACGGGATGAGCCTGACCACCCTGGGGCTGGCGGAAGAGCTCAAGGGGGATGGCATCAGCGTGAATTCACTCTGGCCGTGCACGTTGATCGACACCGCGGCCATCCGGAATATGCCGGGTGGTGAAAATATCGTCAAGGGCGCGCGGGGCCCGGAGATCATGGCCGATGCGGCGCACGCCGTGCTGACCGGGAGCAACTCTCCGGCGCCGGGCGCGGGCAGCGGCAACTTTTACACCGACGAGCAGGTGCTCGCCGGTGCCGGCGTTTCCGATTTCTCGCCGTACAGCCTCGGCGCCCCGGAGGGCCGGCTGGTTCCTGACATTTTCCTCTGAGAACAGGATCGGCAGCAGCCGGGCAGGCGGCGACTCGGTAGGATTCAACTATGGACGCCTCACAGCCTGCCGACGGCCAGGAACCGATCAACTCTTCCGCCCGGGAACCTGAAACGGCAGCGGAGCCGGCCCCGCACCACGTCGTCCGGGAGGGCCTCGACAGGGCCTCGCTGTCCAGTGGGGACTTCCTCTCGGCCACGGGAATCCCGCGGATAGTGGTGGTCGATTCGACGGGGTCCACCAACGCCGACCTGCTTGAGGGCGTGGCCGCGGATCCCGGCGCGTGGCCGGACCTCTCCGTGCTGACCGCCGAGTACCAAACCGCGGCCCGTGGCAGGCTGGACCGGCGGTGGGAAGCGCCGCCGCTCAGCTCCGTCTCCGTTTCGGTGGTCCTCCGTCCGGCCAACGCTGAGGGGCGTCCGCTCCCAACCCACACCTACTCCTGGTTTTCCCTGCTTGCGGCACTGGCCCTGCGTGAGGCGCTTCTTGAAACGGCTGGCATTCCGGCCGAGCTCAAATGGCCCAATGATGTGCTGGTCCGAGGTCACAAGATCGCAGGAATCCTGGCTCAGATGGGGTCGATGGGGGACGGTTCCGTGCCCGCCGTCGTGCTCGGCACCGGCCTCAACGTGACACTCACGGCGTCGGAGCTGCCGGTTCCCACAGCCACGTCGGTGCTGCTGGAGAATGCCCGGACGGTGGACCGGACGGTCCTGCTCAAGAGCTACCTGTCCAGGTTCGCCGCGCTGTACCGCAGTTTCTGCAACGCCGACGGCGACCCTACTGCCGGACTTGCGGGCGGCCCTTCGCTGCACAAGCGCGTCGAGGCCGTGATGACCACCCTTGGCAAGCAGGTGCGGGCCCAGCTCCCGGGGGACCACGAAATCATCGGCCATGCCACGCGGCTGGATGAATACGGCTCGCTCCTGGTGGTTGACGCAGCCTCCCATGAGCACGTGGTGACGGCCGGCGACGTGGTTCACCTCCGGCCGTGGACACCGCCCGGCGCGGCGGGCGCCGTGCCGGGGACCGCCGAAAGCGGTTATGCGTAAAGACCTCCAACCGGGGGAACAAGTCATTGTGGTAACCCGCCCGCAGCCGCGGAAGCTGATTTTTCCGGTAGCGGTGTTCATCCTCGTCCCTGCCGTGGGAGCCTTTGCCAGTGCGTGGATCGTGCGCGGAGAACCGGCGCGGCTGTTTCCGCTGATTAGCAAGGAGTGGACATTCTGGCTTGTCGCAGCGTGCGTCGCAGCGGTTGCGTGGATACTCTTGGGGTACTGCCTGCCCCGCGTGCTGAGGTGGCAGGCCACCCGTTACGTCCTGACGAACCGGCGAATAGTTGCCCGCTACGGCATGCTGCGCAGGCGGGACCAGCAGATTTCGCTGGTGTCCATTCGTCACGTGGGTGTCAGCCAATCGCTACTGCAACGCATATTTCGGTCAGGGAATATATCCTTGGATACCGGCCATGGTGAGGATTCGGTGGTTCCGGATGTTCCCGAAGTATTAAGGTTCCGGAACTTCGTGCTAGAGGCCATGGACGACCTCCCGCCCGGCGTGGTCCCCGAAGCGGACGGCTGGATGGACCCGGGCGGCGATGCTGCCCGGCACGAGACATGGCACATGAGAGAAGGTGGAAGAGATGAACGCTGAGAACGCCCAGCCAGTGCATGAGGCGGATACCTCTGAGCTGGCCTCTCCGCCGGACGCCGTCGTGGAAACAGCCACCCTCGAAGCCGCCGTGCTCGAGACCGGGCCGTCCACTGATCCCTCGCTGGCCACCCCGCTGCTCCGCGAGCCAGGCGTGGAAAATCCTGTCCTGCGGACTGCCGTGGCCGACCCGCCGTCCGCGGGTTCCTCGCCCGCCGGCGCACCTTCCGCGGCGGTTCCGCCCACCGGAAGCATTTCCGCGGAACGGCTCGCGGCAAAAGCGCTGGAAACCAGGCTGCTGGGCGGGGAACGCAAGCTGCGCCGCCGCGAAGTGGCGGCCGGGGCAGGGTTGTCGCTGCTGTCCGCACGGAAACTTTGGCGTGCCTTGGGGTTCCCCAATCTTGGTGACGAGGACGTCGCTTTCACCGAACGCGACCAAGCGGCCCTGTCCACCGTGGTTGACCTCGTGCGGACGGGGACGCTGACCGAGGAGGCTGCCATCTCGGTCACCAGGGCCATCGGCCAGATGACTGACCGCATGGTGGTGTGGCAGGTGGAAGCCCTCGTGGAAGACATGGTCCACCAACAGGGCATTCCCGACGCCGTGGCCCGCAAGCAGCTGGTCGGCCAACTCCCGGCACTGGTGGATGCGCTGGAGGAAGTGCTCGTGTACTCATGGCGCCGCCAGCTCAACGCCGCCGTCCAGCGGCTGGCCGTCCGCGCCGAGGCCGGCCTCCAGGCAAGCGAGGAAGGGCGCGAGGGCGACGAGGACGACGCACCGCTGCCGCTGGCCCGCGCGGTGGGATTCGCCGACCTGGTTTCGTACACCAGCCTGTCCCGGCGGATGAACGAAAAAACACTGGCGCAGCTGGTGCAGCGCTTCGAGAACAAGTGTGCCGAGATCATCTCCGTTGGTGGCGGCAGGCTGGTCAAGACGGTGGGCGACGAAGTGCTCTACATTGCCGAGACGCCCGCGGCCGGTGCCGAGATTTCCCTTGCCTTATCCCAGGCGTTCACGGAGGACGAGATCCTGCCCGAAGCCCGGGTGGCCATGGTCTGGGGCCGGATCCTCTCGCGGCTGGGCGACATCTACGGGCCGACCGTCAATCTTGCCGCGCGCCTGACAGCGCTCGCGGACCCGGGGGCGGTGCTGGTGGATTCCATGACAGCGGCCGCGCTTGAGGAGGACGAACGCTTTGTGCTGATCCCCCAGCCGGCCGAACAGGTGCGTGGCTTCGGCGAGATCCACCCCGTGCTGCTGCGGCGCGGCAGCGGCAAGGGCCTGATTCTGGACTGACGGCCCCGGGCGGCGGGTGCCGCGCACGGCGGCGTGATTCCCGGTAGTATCCCCCTAGCGCAGGGGCGGAGATAGTCCGGCCGGCTAAACACAGGGGGGTGCCGGTATGGCAAAAAATCTGGATGTGGTTCCCACGGCGGGGGCCGTTGCCGCCGGGCACCGGCGTGGCCGCACCCTCCACCTGAGGCAGGCATGAATTCCGGCCCGGCTGCCGCCACTTTCCACGCGGGCCGAGGGCCCGGCCCCCAACTGAGCTGCGGCTACGGAACCGACAGGGGGTTGCGCCGGGAACTCAATGAGGACTCTTTTATCGCGTCTGATCCCGTCTTCGCGGTTGCGGATGGCATGGGCGGACACGAAGCCGGGGAAGTCGCCAGCGGAATCTGCGTCCGCACGCTGGCCGGGATGCCGCAGTTGGCCACCGGCGAACGCACCGCAAGCGCCGCCGCCGTGCAGCAGTATCTGGAGATCGCCGACGAGCGCATCCGTGCGGCCACCGGATCCCGGGCCGGGACCACCTTGTCCGGTGTGGTGGTGGTGGAGCAGATGGGTGTTCCGTACTGGCTGGTCATGAACATCGGCGATTCACGCACGTACCTGCTTAGCCGTGGCGGGTTCTCGCAAATCAGCGTCGACCATTCGGAGGTGCAGGAACTGGTGGAGGCCGGCGAGATCACGCCGGAGGAGGCCGCGGTCCACCCGCGCCGGCACGTGGTGACCCGCGCTTTGGGCACCGGAGACGAAACCGAGGCGGACTACTGGCTGCTGCCCATCGAAGAGGGCGACCGGATAATGATCTGCTCGGATGGTCTCAACGGGGAACTGACTGATGATGACATGTTCCGCGTCCTGAGCACTGTGGCCGATCCGCAGGAGGCCGTGGATGCATTGATCCAGGCGGCCCTCCGAAGCGGCGGGCGGGACAACGTGACGGTGATTGTGGTGGACGCCAGGAACGTGACGAACGACGTCGACACTGCCACCGCTGAATCGCGACGCGCTGCAGGGGCAGGGGACCAGGACGCCGCGCCCCGGATCCACACCGCTGACGGAACCGCCGTCACCGGTGCAGCCGCCGACACCCCGGAAGCCCCCCACGAGACGGATGGCGCGAACGGCGCCGGGGATGCGCGGCCGCACCAGGTCAACCGGACATTGTCAGCGGTGTAGGGCAAGATAGGTCTGTGAGTACAGGGAATACCGCACAGGGTAAAGCACAGGACGGCGCTGCCGGCGCGGCCACTGAGGAGTTGGTTCCCTCCGACGCGGTGCGCGCTGAGTACGAGGATCTGGTTGAGCAGGTGCGCAGGCACCGCTTCGCCTACTACCAGGAGGACGCGCCCATCATTTCCGACGCCGAGTTCGATGAGCTCTACCGGCGGCTGGAAACGATTGAGGCCATGCACCCTGAGCTCGTGGCCAACGATTCCCCCACACAGGAAGTGGGCGGCGAAGTGTCCGCCGCGTTTGCCGCCGTCGAGCACCTGCAGCGGATGTACAGCCTGGAGGATGTCTTTTCGCTCGAAGAGCTCGAGGCCTGGATCCTCAAGGCCGAGGCCTCCATCGCCAAGCTCGGCAACGGCACACCGCCGCCGGCCTGGCTTACCGAGCTCAAGATCGACGGCCTGGCCGTGAACCTGCTCTACCGCGACGGCGTCCTGGTCCGCGCCGCCACCCGTGGCGACGGCACCACCGGCGAGGACATCACCCACAACGTCCTGACCATCAAGGAGATCCCGCAGCAGCTCAGCGGCGCGGGCTTTCCCGCCGAAATGGAGGTCCGCGGCGAGGTCTTCATCCCGTCCAAGGCCTTCGCCGAATTCAACGCCGCGCTGATTGAGGCGGGCAAGGCGCCACTGGCCAACCCGCGCAATGCGGCCGCCGGCTCGCTGCGCCAGAAGGATCCGGCGGAAACCGCCAAGCGTCCGTTGCGGATGTACGTCCACGGCATCGGCGCCCGGGAAGGCTTGAATACGGCCAGCCAGTCCGATACTTACCGGCAACTGAGCGGGTGGGGGCTGCCCACCAGTCCGTACTTCGAAGTCCTGGGCGGACTGCAGGAAGTGCTCGAATTCATCAGACGCTACGGAGACAAGCGGCACAGCCTCACGCACGAGATCGACGGCATCGTGGTGAAGGTGGATGATTTCGCCACCCAACGCGCCCTCGGCTACACCACGCGGGTACCGCGCTGGGCCGTGGCGTACAAGTATCCGCCCGAGGAAGTGCACACGAAGCTGCTGGACATCGCAGTCAACGTCGGCCGGACGGGCCGCGTCACACCGTATGGCGTGATGGAACCGGTCAAGGTGGCCGGCTCCACAGTGGAAATGGCCACGCTGCACAACCAGGAAGTCGTCAAGGCCAAGGGTGTGAAAATCGGCGACATCGTGGTGCTCCGCAAGGCCGGGGACGTTATTCCCGAAATCGTCGGGCCGGTCCTGGCCCTGCGGGACCAACAGGATCCGCCCGTGCGCGACTTCGTGATGCCCACGGAATGCCCCGCCTGCGGCACGCCCCTCGCGCCGGCAAAGGAGGGGGACGTGGACATCCGGTGCCCCAACTCGCGTTCCTGCCCGGCACAGCTGCGCGAACGGGTCTTCCACCTGGCTGGCCGAGGCGCCTTCGACATCGAAGCCCTTGGCTGGGAGGCCGCCATCGCGCTGACCCAGCCGGCGGAGCCGGAAGTCCCCCCGGTGACCACCGAGGCAACACTGTTCCGGCTCACGCCCGAAGACCTCGCCCCTGTCCGCATCCGGCGCGAAAAGCGCTCCAAAGGTGTTGCCACGGGTGAATTCGAGCTGGTGCCGTACTTCTACAGCAAGGGCACGGCGAAAAACCCGTCCAAGCCGACGGCCACCACCGAGAAGCTCTTCAAGGAGTTGGAGAAAGCGAAGACGCAGCCGCTCTGGCGCGTCCTGGTGGCGCTGTCCATCCGGCACGTGGGGCCGCGCGCTTCGCGGGCGCTGGCCACCGCGTTCGGCAGCATGGACGCCATCCGCCAGGCCTCCGAGGAGGAACTGGCCCACGTCGACGGCGTGGGGCCGGTCATCGCGGTGGCGCTCAAGGAATGGTTCGCCGAGGACTGGCACCGTGAGATCGTGGACACCTGGGCAGCCGACGGCGTGCGGATGGCCGATGAACGCGACGAGTCCACCCCCCGTACCCTCGAAGGGCTCACCATCGTGGTCACCGGCAGCCTGGAGGGCTTCAGCCGGGACGAGGCCAAGGAGGCGATCCTGGTGCGCGGCGGGAAGGCGGCCGGGTCGGTGTCGAAGAAAACCGACTACGTGGTGGCCGGTGAGAACGCGGGTACCAAGCTGGACAAGGCCGAACAGCTCGGGGTTCCGGTCCTGGATGAGGACGGCTTCCGCGCCCTGCTGGCCAACGGACCAGCTTCGGGCGCGGGCGAAAGCGCCGGCGCAACTGCCGGTCCCGAAGCAGGTGCCGGCCCGGCCGAAGAGGAACTGCCGGACACCGACGAGCTGGATGAGGAACTCGAAGTCCACCCCGGGGGTTCGCCGGCATGAGCGTTGATCCGGCTCCCTTCCTCGCGGTGGCCAGGTGGGCTGCGGCGGCAGGAGCGGCCGTGCTGTCCACCCGGAATGGCGCGGCCCTGGACGTCAGCAACAAGGGCGCCGCCGGGGACTGGGTGACGGCGTTCGACCTCGCGGCCGAGAACGCCGTGCGCGAGGTCATCTCCCGGGAACGTCCCAAGGATGCCATCACCGGGGAAGAACAGGGCACGGTTCGGAGGGAACAGCCCAGTGGCTTCCGCTGGTCCATCGACCCGCTGGACGGCACTACCAACTTCATCCGGAACATTGTCTACTACGGCACTTCGGTGGCAGTGGCGGACTCCGACGGCGTCTGGCTCGCCGGCGTCGTTCATGCCCCGGCCTTGGGCCGGGTCTACTACGCTTCACGCGGGCATGGGGCCTGGCTGGAGGAGCGGGGGCATCGGACCCAGCTCAGCGGCCCGGTACCGGGACGCGCCGGCCAGATCCTCGCCACCGGTTTCAGCTACGATCCCGCCGTGCGGGCGGAGCAGGCCGCGGCCCTTGGCGGTTTCATGGACGGCTTCGCCGATGTCCGCAGGCTGGGATCCGCGGCGCTGGACCTCTGCCTGGTGGCCGACGGAACCCACGACGCCTATGGCGAGCGTGGACTCAACGAACACGACTTCGCCGCCGGTGCCTTGATCGCCGAGGAAGCCGGTTGCTGGGTCCGCAGGCCGCGGCTTACCAGCCCCCTGGACGGCGGCCCTTCGGACGACGAGCGCCTCGCGGCCTGGACCTGCGCGGGGACGCTGGAGCTGTCCGGAAAGTTCCCGCTCTGATCCCTGCGGGGCTCCCAGCGCAGGGTCGTGTGCCCGGGCGCGCATCCGTGTGGGCCGCCCGACTGTTCCACACCTTGCCAGCCGCGGCGGGGGCAATGTGCCTGGACTTCCGGTTGCGCCTGGACTGGTTGCGCCTGGACTGATAGCTCGGTCACGGAAAATGCTCTTTCGCGGGCCCGGCGATGCTGCCGCGACTAGCATGGGTAAGTGCATTCGCAGATACTCATTCGCCCCGCTGTTTCGGCAGATTACGACGCCGTCGCCCGCATCACGCGGGACTCCTACCTGGCCGCGGGCTATTTTGCGAGTGCGGACCACCCCTACATGGTTCAGGTCCAGGATGTCGCCCGGCGGGCCGCCGAGGCAGTCATCTGGGTCGCCGAGCGTGCCGGCCGGATCGTGGGGTCGGTGACTCTTGCGGTCGCCGGAGAGCCCTTTTCCGACATCGCCTTGGCCGACGAACTTGAATTCCGCATGCTTGTGGTGGACCCCGCCGTCCAGCGCAGCGGCGCGGGAAAGGCCATGGTTGAGGCCATCGTGGACCATGCGAAGTCGCTCCCGGGCATCAACGCCGTGGCTTTGACCACCGGAAGCACCTGGGAAAGCGCACATGGGCTGTACCGCAAAACCGGCTTCAAGCGCGCCCCCGAGCGCGACTGGTTCGTCCCGAACACCGACATAAAACTGCTGGTTTACCGGCTCGACGTCTAGCCGCCCTAAAGTGGTGCCGACTCCAGCGAAAGGCACACTATGCGCAAGACATTCGGCACCGGCTCTGTCTGGGAACAGGCCCTGGGATATTCCCGCGCCGTCCAGGTGGACAACACCCTCTACATTTCCGCCACCGCTGCCAGCGGTGAGGACGGAACCGTCGGCGCGGACTTTTACACGCAAACCAGATTCATTCTGGAAAAGCTCGGCGCCGTGCTGGCGGATGCGGGCTTCGGATTCGCCGACGTGGTGCAGTCCAAGCTGTACCTCACGGACATCAGCAAGTGGGAGGACGCGGGCCGCGCCCATGGCGAGGTGTTCGGCGACATCAGGCCCACCCTGTCCCTGGTCCACGTTTTGCCGTTCCTGGATCCCAATATGCTCGTGGAGATCGAACTCGTGGCCCAGAAGAGCTTGGGCTAACTCCCGACACGGCAGCGCGAGCGGACACTTGAGCCCGGACGCAGCGGCGCGATCGGACGCTTGAGCCTGGACGCAGCCGCGCGAGCGGGCACTTGAGCCCGGACGCAGCAGCGCGAGCGGACATTTGAGCCCCGACACGGCAGCGCGAGCGGACATTTGAGCCCCGACACGGCAGCGCGAGCGGACACTTGAGCCCGGGTGTGGGAGCTTAAGTGTCCGTTCGCGCTCAGTCCGCTCTCAGCACGACGACAGCGGACGCGCCCGCTGGTGCTTAAGTGTCCGTTCGCGCTAGGTGGCGGTGAGGCCGTAACGGTGTTCCGGCCGGCCTGTCGTTCCGTAGCGCAGCTGGATCTCGACCGCGCCGTCGTCGGCCAGCGAGGACAGGTACCGCTGGGCGGTGGCCCGGGAAACCCCCACCCGGCCGGCCACCTCGGCCGCCGAATACTGTTCCCCCGGCTCCAGTGATTCCAGCACTGCAGCCTCGGTGGCGGAGCGCGGCCGGGCGGACGGCGTCACGTCCCCTGGAATGAGCGCGCGTTTGGCCCGCTCCACGGTGTCCTGGTTGACGGCACCGGGCTGGGCCAGGATCCGGCGGTACCGGGCGTAGGAGCGCAGTTGCTGGGACAGTGATTCAGCGGTGAAGGGCTTCAGCAGATACCCGAGCGCGCCGCGTCGGAAGGCCAGCTGCAGGGACACGGCATCCGATGCCGCACTCAGGATCATGGTGTCGACATCGAGCTGGCGCAGCAGGTCCAGGCCGGAACCGTCCGGCAGGTACACATCCAGGAGCACCAGGTCCGGGCGCAGGCTGTGGATGGCTTGCAGCGCCTGGGATGCCGAGCCCGCCGGGGGAAGGGCCAGGAAGCCCGCCACCGAATCGACGTATGCCGCGTGCAGTTTAGCCACATGGAAGTCGTCGTCCACGATCAGCACCCTGAAATCCTCAGCCACGGTGGTCCTTCTTCCGTTGTCCGTCCCGCTGGTTCTCCTGCAGCGACTGTTCCTTCGCCGGGGGATGCGCCGGGTCGCCGGCCGTGGTGCGGGGCAGGGTTGCCATAAAGACGGCCCCGGGACCGCCGGGGGAGCCGGTTTCGAGGACGCGGACGTCGCCGCCGCGCCGGCGTGCCAGCTGGCGCGCCAAAGCCAGGCCCAGGCCCTGGCCGGCGCCGGCCCTCGCGGGCCGTTCCGACGTCGTGAATCCCTCCGTGAACACCGCCTCGGGGTCCGCGGACAACAGTCCGTCCCCGGAATCCGCGACGACGATGTGAAGGGTGCCGCCGTCGGAATCCAGTTCATCCAGTAGCTCAACTTCCACCCAGCGCTCGGGTGCCGAGCCCGCAACGGCGGCATTGACGGCATTGTCGATCAGGTTTCCCAGCACGGTGGTGACGTCCTGGGGCTCAATGACGTGCCCGCGCACCAGTGTTTCGGGGCCAATACGCAGGTTCACTCCACGTTCGTCCGCCTCCACTCCCTTTGCCCCCACGAAGGCCTGCAGGTAGGGGTCCTGAAGCAGCTCAACCTGGTCCACTGGGAACTTCAGCGGCCCCGTGGCGGCGAGCCGCCCCAGATACTCCCGTGCCTGCTGGTGCTGCCCGATGCTCATAAAACCGGCGATGGTGTGCAAGTGGTTGGCGAACTCGTGACGCTGGGCACGCAACGCCGCGGACATGGTTCCCACGGCATCCAGTTGGCGGGTCAGATGCTGCAGTTCGGTGCGGTCGCGAAGCATCACCACCCAGCCCAGGTCCTCCTGGCGGTGCAACGCCTTGCGTGCGCTGGCAACCAGGACGCGGCCGCCGGCAATGATTTCCACGGCGTCGCCTTCACTGGCGTCGGGCTCGGTGAGGGCCTTCAGCTGTGCCGGCACCGGGGCCTGCGCCCACGCGGTCCCCGTAAGGCCCGGCTGTCCGAGAAGCCGCTGCGCCGCGGCGTTGAAGACGCTGATCCGCCCGTCGGCCGAGACGCCCACCACGCCGTCGTCCACGCCCTGCAGGACGGCGACCTGATCGTGGACCAGCGTGCTGATTTCCTCAGGCTCCAGGCCCAGGGTCAGCCGCTGCAGCCTTCGCCGCAGGAGGAAGGAGGCCAGGATTCCGGCGAGCAGAGCGCCGGCCGCCGTCATGGCAATGGGGGCGATGTCCCGGGCCAGGCTTTGGACGACGCTCTCGGTCGAATACCCCACGCTCACTTCGCCCACCACGGTGTCCGAACCCGGAGCGAACACGGGGACCTTGGCTCCCGCCGAGGGCCCCAGGGTGCCGGTGTTGCGGGTGGTGACCTCCTTGCCCGCCAGGGCATCGGAGGGATCGGTGCTGACTTTTTCGCCCAGCCGCTCTGCGTCCGGGTGGGCCAGCCGGAGGCCTGTCTCATCCGTGATCACCACAAACAGCGCCCCGGTGCGGGTCCTGGCGCCCTCGGCCACCGCCATCAGGGGGCCCTTGAGCAGCGCTGCGGGCGGGGGAGTTCCGGCCTCGCCGCTGATGGCCTGCACCTCGGCACGCACAGCGGGATCCGAGGCCACCGTCCGGGCCAGGGTGAGAGCCTGGTTTTCGGCTTCGCGGCCCAGCCGTTCATAGCTCAGCCACGCATGGACTGCGCCGCTGAGCAGAACCACCAGCAGAACCACGGCGAGCTGGAGCAGCAGGGTCTGGGTGGAAAACCTCAAGGGCTTACGGGCCGCGGGGCGCTTCATGGCCCTCCTCGGGCGGTTGAGCTAAATGAGCAAAATGCTCCCAATAAGCAGTATGCCAATCAATTCAGCCAAAGGCACAGCCGTGACGGAGGCCACCCTAATCTCTGTAGTGCGCATCACACCGTTGTGTTGCCGTTCAAAGACGAAGGAGCCGGCTGTGCTGGTATTACTTGGATTCGCCATGATTGCGGTCTTCATGGTGCTGATCATGACGAAGAAGTTGACGCCAGTGTTGGCGCTGATCATTGTTCCCACTATTTTCGGACTGTTTGCCGGGGCGGGGCTGGGCATCGGAACCATGGTGCTGGACTCCATGAAGTCCATGACCTCCACGGCCGCGCTCCTGATGTTCGCCATCATCTACTTCGGCTTGATGATCGACGTCGGCCTTTTTGACCCGCTGGTCCGCTTGATCCTCCGCAAGCTGGGCAACGACCCCGCCAAGGTTGTCCTCGGCACCGCCATCCTGGCCGCCGCCGTTTCGCTGGACGGGGACGGTTCGACCACCTTCATCCTCACCACCGCTGCCATGCTGCCGGTCTACCTGCGGTTGAAGATGAGCCCGGTTGTCCTGACCTGCGTGGCCGGCCTGGCCAACGGCACCATGAACATCCTGCCGTGGGGAGGGCCCACCGCCCGCGCCGCCTCGGCCCTGAAGATCAGCGTCTCGGAGGTCTTCGTTCCCATGATCCCGTCGCTGATCGCAGGCCTTGTTGTGGTCTTCGCCTTCGCCTGGCTGCTGGGTCTGCAGGAACGCAACCGACTCCGCGCCACCGCACCGGAAATCTGGGGCAACGGCGTTGAGTTCGACGGCGGAACCGCCGACGGCGGCAACGGCACCGCCCGCTTTGGCTTTGGACGCAAGGGATCGCGCCCCGGCACAGGCGGCGGATCCTCCCTCGCCCTGCTCGACCGCACCGCGGAACTCGTGGACGAGCGTGACTCCGCCATGGCTGACACCGCCCTGGATCCGGACCGCGCCACGCTGCGGCCCAAGCTGCAGTGGTTCAACCTGGGCCTTACCGTCGCCATCATGGTGCTGCTCGTCGCGGACCTGGTGCCGCTGCCGTTTGTCTTTATGGTCGGTTCCGCCATCGCCCTGCTGGTGAACTTCCCCAAGCTGAAGGACCAGAGCGCCCAGCTGATCGCGCACGCGCCCTCCATCGTCGCCGTCGTCAGCATGGTCATGGCGGCCGCGGTCCTGACCGGCGTCCTGAACGGCACCGGCATGGTCAAGGCGATGTCCACCTGGCTGGTCCAGGTCATTCCATCCGACATGGGACCGCTCATGGCCGTCATCACCGGCCTGTTGAGCATCCCCATGACGTTCTTCATGAGCAATGACGCCTTCTACTTTGGCGTCCTTCCCGTTCTGAGCGAGACGGCCGCCCACTACGGCGTCAGCGCCGCCGAAATGGCGCGAGCGTCCATCACCGGCCAGCCGTTCCACCTGCAGAGCCCGCTGGTTCCCGCCATCCTGTTGCTCGTCTCCCTGGCCAAGGTTGACCTCGGCGACCACCACAAGAAGGTGCTGTGGCGCACCGCCGTCATCTCGCTCGTCATGCTCGGTGTCGGAATGCTGACGGGAGCTATCGGGATCGGCTAGGGTGAAGCTGCCTGCGGCCGCAAGCTGCTTGCGGCTGTGCCGTGGGTCGGTCGTGCCCGTCTGACGCCCGCTGGGGGTCGTCAGGCGGGCACACTGTTGCCACGTAGACTATGGGGGAAACCAAAACTACATTGCAGGGGAGATCCATGGCTGCGATCAACCGTGACGACGTGGCGCATCTCGCGCGCCTCGCGCACATTGAGATGAGTGCCGAAGAGCTGGACCGCATGGCCGGCGAGCTCGCCGTCATCGTCGAATCAGTAAAGTCCGTAAGCGAAGCCGCCGGTGAAGATGTCCCGGCCACGTCGCACCCGATCCCGCTGACCAACGTCTTCCGTGAAGACGTTGTGGGTCACACGTTCACGGCCGAACAGTCCCTCTCCGGTGCCCCCGACGCGTACGAAGGCCGCTTCAAGGTCCCGGCAATCCTGGATGAGGCGTAGAGAACATGACTGATACCAACGAATTGATCCGCCTGACCGCAGCCGCGCTGGCCGAGAAGCTGGCCGCCCGCGAGGTCACCGCCGTCGAGGTCACCCAGGCGTATCTGGACCGCATCGCCGCCGTCGACGGGAAGGTTCACGCCTTCCTGCACGTCAACGCCGAGGAAGCGCTCGCCGTCGCCGCTGAAGTGGACGCCATCCGCGCCGCCGGCGGTGCCGCCGCCGAAGAGCTCCACGTCCTCGCGGGCGTGCCAATTGCCGTCAAGGACCTCATCGTGACGATCGGCCAGCCCACCACGGCCGGCTCGAAGATCCTCGAAGGCTGGAACAGCCCGTACGACGCCACCGTGGTGGAGCGCCTGCGCGCCGCGAAGATGCCGATTCTTGGCAAGACCAACCTCGACGAGTTCGCCATGGGCTCCTCCACCGAGCACTCCGCCTTCGGCCCGACCCACAACCCGTGGGACCTGGACCGCATACCCGGCGGTTCCGGCGGCGGTTCCGCTGCGGCCGTCGCGGCATTCGAAGCCCCGCTGGCGCTGGGCACGGACACCGGTGGCTCCATCCGCCAGCCCGCCGCCGTCACCGGCACGGTGGGCGTCAAGCCCACTTACGGCGGCGTCTCCCGCTACGGCGCCATCGCCATGGCCTCGTCGCTGGACCAGATCGGCCCGGTCTCCCGTACAGTGCTGGACTCGGCCCTGCTGCACGAGGTCATCGGCGGGCATGACCCCCGCGACTCCACCTCGCTCCCGGATCCGCTCGAGGACCTCGTGGCTGCCGCCCGGACCGGCAACGTCGAGGGCATGAAGATCGGCATCATCAAGGAACTCCACGGCGAGGGCTACCAGGCCGGCGTCGAGAACCGCTTCAATGACGCCCTCGAGCTGCTCAAGGGCGCCGGTGCCGAGATCGTGGAGGTCTCGTGCCCCAACTTCAAGTACGCCCTGGGCGCCTACTACCTGATCATGCCGTCGGAGGCCTCCTCCAACCTGGCGAAGTTCGACGGCGTCCGGTACGGCCTGCGGGTGCTGCCCGAAGAAGGTCCGCTGACGATTGAACGCGTCATGGGCGCCACCCGCGCCGCAGGCTTCGGCGATGAGGTCAAGCGCCGCGTCATCCTTGGCACCTACGCGCTCAGCGCCGGCTACTACGACGCCTACTACGGCTCGGCCCAGAAAGTGCGCACCCTGATCCAGCGCGACTTCGAGGCCGCGTTCGCCAAGGTGGACGTGCTGATTTCCCCGACCGCGCCCACCACGGCATTCAAGCTGGGCGAGAAGCTCAACGACCCCCTGGCGATGTACCTCAACGACGTCGCCACGATCCCGGCCAACATGGCAGGCGTCCCGGGGCTCTCCCTGCCCGGCGGCCTGGCCGACGAGGACGGACTGCCCGTGGGCATCCAGCTGCTGGCCCCGGCCCGCCAGGACGCGCGGCTGTACCGCGTCGGCGCTGTGCTGGAATCCCTGCTCGAGGCTCAGTGGGGCGGACCGCTGCTGGACAAGGTTCCTTCACTGACGGCTCCTTCACTGACGGCTCCCACCCTTTCTGATTCTTCACCGGCGGCTGCTGCCACCGCTTCTACGGCCGGCGCCGCTTCGAGCCACGGAGGTTCACACTAATGACTGACGCAACCCTGAGCTTCGAAGAGGCCATGGAGAAGTACGATCCCGTCCTGGGGTTCGAGGTCCACGTGGAGCTGAACACCAAGACCAAAATGTTCTCCTCCGCGCCCAATGTTTTCGGTGACGAGCCGAACACCAACGTCAACGAGGTGGACCTCGGCATGCCCGGTGTCCTGCCGGTGGTGAACAAGACCGCGATTGAGTCCTCCATCAAGATCGGCCTGGCGCTGAACTGCAAGATTGCCGAGACCTGCCGCTTCGCCCGGAAGAACTACTTCTACCCGGACACGCCGAAGAACTTCCAGACCTCCCAGTACGATGAGCCGATCGCGTACGACGGCTATCTGGACGTCGAGCTCTCCGACGGCACGATCTTCCGCGTCGAGATCGAGCGCGCGCACATGGAAGAGGACGCCGGCAAGCTGACCCACATGGGCGGGGCCACCGGCCGTATCCAGGGTGCGGATTACTCCCTGGTGGATTACAACCGCTCCGGCGTGCCCCTCGTTGAGATCGTCACCAAGCCGATCGAGGGCGCCGGCAGCCGCGCGCCCGAGCTCGCCAAGGCCTATGTGGCCGCGGTCCGGGAAATCGTCAAAAACCTCGGCGTCTCGGACGCCAAGATGGAACGGGGCAACGTCCGCTGCGACGCCAACGTCTCGCTGCGCCCGCACGGCCGCGAACGCTTCGGCATCCGCTCCGAGACCAAGAACGTGAACTCGCTGCGCGCCGTCGAGCACGCCGTCCGCTACGAGATCCAGCGGCACGCCGCCGTCCTGGACTCCGGCGTGCCGGTCATCCAGGAGACCCGCCACTGGCACGAGGACACCCGCACCACCACCTCGGGCCGGGCGAAGTCGGATGCCGACGACTACCGCTACTTCCCCGAGCCGGACCTCGTGCCGATTGTTGCCTCCCGCGAGTGGGTCGAGGAGTTGCGCGCCACGCTGCCCGAACCGCCGGCCGCGCGCCGCAAGCGCCTGCAGGCCGACTGGGGCTACTCGGACCTTGAGTTCCGCGACGTCGTCAACGCTGGCGTCATGGACGAAATCGAGGAGACCATCGCCGCCGGCGCCACCCCCACGGTGGCCCGCAAGTGGTGGATGGGCGAGATCGTGGGTCGCGCCAAGAACGCCGACGTCGACCCCGGCCAGCTCGGCGTCAACCCGGCCACCATCGTGGAACTGAACAAGATGGTGGAGGACGGCAAGATCAACAACAAGATGGCCTCCGAGGTCCTGGACGGCGTGCTCGCCGGCGAGGGCACCCCGGCCGAGATCGTCGAGAAGCGTGGCCTGGCCGTGGTCTCGGACGACGCCCCGCTGCTCGAAGCCATCGACGCGGCACTCGCCGCCCAGCCCGACGTCGCGGACAAGATCCGCGGCGGCAAGCTGCAGGCGATTGGCGCGATCGTGGGCGGGGTCATGAAGGCCACCCGCGGGCAGGCCGACGCCGGCCGCGTCCGCGAACTGATCCTCCAGCGCCTCGGCGTCCAAGGCTGACGCACGCGTTTTAACCCAACTGGGTCGCAGTTAATGCCGTTATGAGCGCTCATAACGGCATCTACTGCGACCCAGTTGGGTTAAGGGGACACCAGGCCGGTCATGATGGTCTGCAGTGCCTCGCAGACGATCATGACGGACGTGCGCTTGAGGTTCTCCGGCCGGGCCAGGACGTCGATGCGGCGCCGGGTGCTGATGCCCTGCAGGGGGCGGAGCACGATCCCGGGGCCGAGCACCGGCCGGGCCGTGTGCCGCGGCAGCAGCCCGATCACGCTGCCCGTTTCCACGAGCGCGGCCACGGTCGAGTAGTCGTTGATCCGGTGCACAATGTTCAATTCCCGGCTGGAAACGGCCGCGACGGCGGACAACACGTCTGCGGGGGAGTAGCCGGTGTGGCTGGTCACCCACGGTTCGCCGACGACGTCCTCCGCCGTCAGCGTCAGTTGTCCCGCCAGTCGGTGCCCGGCAGCCAGCGCCACATCCAGGGGTTCGTGGGCGAGGGGGATCACGGCCACGCGCTCCTCCGGCCACCGGGGGCTGTGGTCCATGCGGTGCGCGAGGACCAGGTCATACCTCGCCGTCAGCGCCGGAAAGTCCTGCTGCGCCACGTCCTCGTCGGAAAGAAGGACCCGGGGCTGCCCCGGGGCATCGAGCAGCCGGGCCAGGGGGGCGAACAGCGCCTGGCCCGCGCTGTGGAAGCCGCTGACCGTCACGGGCGCCACCGTGGAGCCGTGATAAGCGCCGATTGCCCTTCGCGCGTCAGCCATGGCGCTGACGACGGCGGCCCCGGCGTCCGCCAGCACCTGGCCGGCCTCGGTCAGCACGAGGGTCCGGCCCTCTTTCCGGGTCAGCGGCACGTCGACGCTGCGCTGCAGCGCAGCGAGTTGCTGGGAGACCGCCGACGGCGTCACGAGGAGCGTTTCGGCAACCGCCTTGACACTGCCCAGGGCGCCGAGCTCCCGCAGCATCTCCAGCTGATGAATTTCCATGCCCCCGATTCTATGCGTTAGAAATTACTAAATCGTCGATTGAGGAAAATCCTGTTGTGCTAATGCTTTTAAGTGGTTCTAATGAAGTGAGACCAGCACCAACCACGAGTTAGCAAGAGTGAGGAAGCCAATGAAGGCTTTGTATAAGTCCGGCGCCCATTCCGGGTTCGAACTGGTCGATCGCCCGGAGCCGGAAGCCGGCCCCGATGATGTGAAGATCCGCGTGATGACCACCGGGATCTGCGGAACCGACCTGCATATCCAGTCGTGGGATGCCTGGGCCCAGAGCATGATCCAGGCTCCCCTGATTGCCGGCCATGAGTTCTACGGCGAAGTGGTGGAAATCGGCGAGGACGTCCGGGATGTCAAGGTGGGGGACAGGGTCTCCGGCGAAGGCCACATCGTCTGCGGCATCTGCCGTAACTGCCGTGCCGGCCGCCGGCAGATGTGCATCCACACCGTGAGCGTCGGCGTCCAGCGCGACGGTGCTTTCGCCGAGTACGTGGTGATCCCCGAAACGAACGTCTGGGTCCATCAGGATCCGTCCGTGACCCCCGAGCTCGGCGCCATCTTCGATCCGTTCGGCAACGCCGTCCACACGGCGCTGAGCTTTCCCCTGGTGGGGGAGGACGTGCTGATCACGGGCGCCGGTCCCATCGGACTGATGGCGATTGCCGTCGCACGCCACGCCGGCGCCCGGAAGATCGCCATCACGGACGTCTCCGCGCCGCGGCTGGAACTGGCTCGCAGGCTGGGCGTGGACCTGGCCATCGATGTCTCAAAGACGCGCGTCAAGGACGCCCAGCGTGAACTGGGCATGCGCGAAGGCTTCGACGTCGGCATGGAAATGTCCGGCCACCCCACGGCTCTGCCGGAAATGATCGAGAACATGAACCACGGTGGCCGGATCGCCATGCTGGGCCTGCCGAGCCAGTCCATCACCATCGACTGGGGCAAAGTGGTCACGCACATGCTGACCATGAAGGGCATCTACGGGCGTGAGATGTTCGAGACCTGGTACGCCATGAGCGCCATGCTCTCCTCCAACCCGGTGCTCCATGCCAATATCTCCGCGGTGGTCACCGACACCCTGCCCGCCAGCGACTGGGAGAAGGGCTTCGAAATCGCCCGCGCCGGTGTGGGCGGCAAGGTGGTCCTGGACTGGACCTGTTTCTAGGCCGCCCGGTCCCGCAGCACGCTAACATTCCTTCCAGCCCAGGAGCACAAACCATGTATTCAGCCATCAAGGACCAACTGCAGAGCGAACTGGACGAGATCCGCTCCGCCGGCTTGTTCAAGACCGAGCGCCACATCGACTCGCCGCAGGCCAACCACATCAAGGCCGGGCAGATCGGCGAGGCCAGCGCCGAGGTTCTGAACTTCTGCGCCAACAACTACCTCGGACTGGCGGACCACCCGGAGATCATCGCCACGGCCAAGTCCGCCATGGACGAGCGCGGTTTCGGCATGGCCAGTGTCCGCTTCATTTGCGGCACCCAGGACCTGCACCTCGCCCTGGAGGCCCGCGTCTCGAAGTTCCTCGGCACCGAGGACACCATCCTGTTCTCCAGCTGCTTCGATGCCAATGGCGGTGTGTTCGAATCCCTCCTCGGCGCGGAGGACGCCGTGATCTCCGATGCCCTGAACCACGCCTCCATCATCGACGGCATCCGGCTCTGCAAGGCCCAGCGCTTCCGCTACGCCAACCGCGACATGGCGGACCTGGAAGCGAAGCTGATCGAAGCCACCACCCAGGCAATACCGGCCCGCCGCAAGATCATCGTGACCGACGGCGTCTTCTCCATGGACGGCTACCTGGCCCCGCTGGAAGCCATCTGCAACCTGGCCGAGAAATACGATGCACTGGTGATGGTGGATGATTCACACGCCGTGGGCTTTATGGGTGCCACGGGCGCGGGCACCCCCGAGCACGCCGGAGTCTCGCACCGGGTGGACATCTACACCGGCACCTTCGGCAAGGCGCTGGGCGGCGCCTCGGGCGGCTACGTCTCGGGCCGCCGCGAGGTGGTTGCCATGCTTCGGCAGAAGGCCAGGCCCTACCTCTTCTCCAACTCGCTGGCCCCGGCCATCGTCGCGGCAACACTGAAGGCGCTGGACCTGGTGGAGAACTCGGCAGAGCTCCGGGCCACCTTGTTTGCCAATGCCGAACAGTTCCGCACCCGCATGGGCGAAGAGGGTTTCGAGCTGCTCGACGGCGAGCACGCGATCGTCCCGGTGATGTTCGGGGACGCCGTCATGGCGGCCAAGGTCGCTGACCAGATGCTGCAGCACGGTGTGTTTGTGACCGCGTTCAGCTATCCCGTGGTGCCCAAGGGCGCGGCGCGCATCCGGGTCCAGCTTTCCGCAGCCCACAGCCCGGCGGATGTTGAGGCCTGCGTGCAGGCGTTTGTGGCCAGCCGCGCCGCGGTCAGCGGCTGACGGAACGTCCGGTCCGGGCGCATCCCGCGCTCGTCTGCAAGGATGTATCCATGTCAGCTAATTACGATGTGGTGATTGTGGGCGGCGGAATCGCCGGATTGTCCCTGGCCTCGGCCCTGGCCGGCCAATGCAGCGTGGCGCTGGTGGAGGCGGAGCAGGAACTGGCCTACCACACGTCCGCCCGCTCGGCCCGGCAGTTGATCCCCAGCTATGGTCCTCCTGTGGTGCAGGAACTGACTCTTCGCACCCTGGGGCTGATCGGGGCGAGGGACGCCGAACTTCCGGAGCGGGTCCTCTCGCCGCGCAGCTTTATGCTGATCGGCGACGAAGACCTGGTGCGGCAGGAAGCAAGCGGACACATGCATCGGATCTCCCATGAGGAGGCCCTGGAGCTCTGCCCGGTCCTGGTCCCGGGCTCCTTCGCTGCGGCGGGGCTGGACACCGGCTCCTTCGCCTGCAACGCCCCTGTGTTGCTGGAGGACCACCGCCAGCGTGCCGTGGCCGGCGGAGTGGACATCATCACCGGGGCCAGGGTCCACTCCGCCCAACGCCTTGGAACAGGCTGGGATATCGGCGCCGGCCAGGAAGCGTTCCAAGCCGCGGTACTGGTCAACGCCGCCGGTGCCTGGGCGGACGAGCTTGCGGTGATCAGCGGCGTCGAGAAGCTCGGACTCCAGCCTTACCGCCGCACGGCTGCGATCGTCGCCGTCGACCATCCCCTCCCGGAGGGCTGTCCCATGGTGGCGGCCGCTGACGAATCCTTCTACTTCAGGGCCGAGGGCGGCGACGTGCTGATTTCGCCGTCGGAGTCGGTCCCCAGCGGGCCCGAAGACGCCCAGCCCCACCCCGGTGACATCGAGGCCCTCGTTGCCCGGCTCAACACCGTGACCACCTTGGGGATCAGCAGCGTCCGCAAAGCGTGGACGGGCCTGCGGACGGAAGCGGCCGACGGCGTTCCTGTGGTGGGGTTCGACGCGGAGGCGCCGGGATTCTTCTGGCTCGCCGGACAGGGCGGTTATGGCTTCCAGACGTCATCGGGGATTGCCGAGCTGGCGGCCGGGCTGATCCTGGCCGGCCAAGGTTCGGGCCAGGTCGCAGGCAGGAACCCAGCCTCGGGCGCGGGTGCGTTGCCCGGGACGGGCGAGGGAAGTCCGGCATCCCGGACAGTGGATGCGCTTGCCGCCACCCGATGGTCCATCAGGCGCTAAAGAATGGACCTATGAGCACCCTCATCACCAATATCGCCGAGCTGATGACCCAGGACGCGCAGCACCGCGTCCTCAAGGACGCGGCGGTGGTGATCGAGGGGGAGCGGATCTCGTGGATAGGCCCGGCCGCGGCTGCCCCCGCGGCCGATGACGCCGTGGATGCCGGCGGCCGGGCGCTGTTGCCGGGGTGGGTGGACTCCCACACCCATCTGATCTTCGCCGGTGACCGGACAGCCGAGTTCGAAGCCAGGATGGCGGGGGAGAGCTACAGCGCCGGCGGCATTGCCGTGACCACCGGCGCCACCCGAAGCACGAGTGATTTTGATCTAACACGGCTGGCCCTGGGCCGCGTTGCGGAGGCGGTGTCCCAGGGAACCACGTATCTGGAGACCAAGACAGGTTACGGCCTGGATGTGGAGAACGAGGCCCGCAGCGCCCGCATTGCCTCCACCGTGGTGGATGAAGTGACATATCTTGGCGCCCATCTGGTGCCGGAGGGCGCCGATCCGGACGCCTACACGGACCTGGTCAGCGGGCCGATGCTGGCTGCTGTCCGTCCCTATGTGCGGTGGGCGGACGTCTTCTGCGAACGCGGAGCCTTCACAGCGGAGCAGTCCCGCCGGGTCCTGCAGGCCTGCAGGGAAGCGGGACTGGGCCTGCGGGTGCACGGCAACCAGCTTGGTGAAGGAGCCGGCGTGCAGCTCGCGGTGGAGTTCTCCGCAGCGAGCGTTGACCACGTGAACCATCTCTCCGCCGCGGACATCGACGCCCTGGCCTCAAGCTGGTCCAGCTGGGACGAGGCATCAGGGAGCGGGGAGCGCGGAACCGTGGCCACGTGCCTGCCGGCCTGTGACTTGTCGACCCGCCAGGCCTTGGCCCCAGGGCGGCAGCTGCTGGACGCCGGCGTTCAGATAGCCCTGGCCTCCAACTGCAACCCAGGGACCTCCTACACGAGTTCCATGGCGTTCTGCGTCACCACCGCCGTGCTGCAGATGCGCCTGAGTGTCCACGAGGCGGTCCGTGCGGCGACATACGGCGGCGCCCTGGCGCTGCGGCGCGAGTCAGGGAACGACGTCGACGGCGAGCGGGCGGTGGGCTCCATCGCCGTCGGGCACCGGGCAGACCTGCATCTGCTTAACGCACCCTCTGCCACCCACCTGGCGTACCGGCCCGGCATCCCGCTGACCCGCTCCGTGTGGCGCGCGGGTGTGGAGCAGCGCGTCGGCCGTGAAGCCGGCCGCTAGAAGATCATGGGCGGGGCGTCGAGCACTGTTTCATCCACCCGGCGGTCCACCCACTGGCTGAACGGACTATCCAGTTCGTATTTGCCGTACTTGGTGCGCACCAGGGTGCGGACTTCGGCGTTCTCCGGGTTGTTGAGGGATTCGAAGTACTCCACGGACCAGTGGAACCAACGCATGCAGAACAGCCGCATGGTCAGGCCATGGGTGACGAAGAGTGCGTTGGGCGCATAGCTCGGCTTGGACCAGTGCCGGTAGAGCGTCTCCATGAATGAGGAAATGCGGTCATAGACGTCGGAGCCGGATTCTCCCTCACGGAACCGGTAGAAGAAGTGGCCGTAGGCATTGCGGAGTTCCTTCTGGTCTTCGATGTCTCCGGCGATCTGGAAATTAGCCCAGTCCTGTTCCCGGAGCCGGGGCTCCTCGATCACGCGTTCGGTGAGGGAGCCAAGGTTGAGGGCCTCCAACGTCTGGTAGGCGCGCAGGTAGGGGGACACGTAAACGCACACGGGGCGTCCGTCGAGTTCCCGCCGCACCTGCTCGCCAGCCGCCTTGGCTTGTTCCATACCGAGCGCCGTCAGCGGTATCCGGTAGTCGGGCACCCGGTTGTAAATGGAGGTGTCGGCGTTGGCGGCGGACTGGCCGTGCCGGATCATGATGATTTTCCCGGGCGCACTCATAAGTCCCTAGCATAGGCCAGCGCGGGTCCCGGACCTTGGACGGTGCGGGCCGCCTGCCCGCTGTTACGAACGGGCCCGCCGCTTGGCGCCGGAGGGCTCCCATGGCGAACAGCAAAGTACCAGCAACTACAGGCAAGATAGGAACATGCTGGTTCCCTCCCGCCGTCGTTTGCGGATAGAAGTATGGATTGTCCTGGGTCTTTCGCTGGGGCAGTCCGCCGTGTATTCGGTGGTGCAGTTGCTGGATAAGATGACCCGCGCACCCCTCGCGCAGGGCACCTCAACGCTAAACCGCTCGCAAAGCAGCCGCGAGTACTTCGACCTGACCTACCAGCTGCTGGACATCGTGTTCGCGCTGGTCCCGGTGCTGCTGGTGCTTTACTTCCTGTCCGAGCACCGCCCCGCCGGCCATACGGGCGCCACGGCCTTCCAGAAACTCGGGTTCAACTTTGGCCGTCCCGGGATGGACGTGGTGCAGGGCCTGGGACTGGCCGCCCTGATCGGCATTCCTTCCCTGGGCCTCTACGCCGCAGGCCGTGCCCTCGGGATCACCACGGCCATCATTCCCAGCGGCCTTGACGCGTACTGGTGGACGGTCCCCGTGCTGATCCTCTCCGCAATGCGGCATGCCGTGGTGGAGGAGATCATAGTGGTGGGCTACCTGCTGGACAGGTTCGGCAAATTCGGGTGGAGCACACCGCTGGCCATCTTCCTCAGCGCCATGCTCAGGGGAAGCTATCACCTGTACCAAGGGTTCGGGCCGTTCATCGGCAACGCCGTGATGGGCGTCGTCTTCGCCTGGATCTACACCAAAACGCGCCGGGTGATGCCGCTGGTAATCGCCCACGCGATCCTGGACATTGTGGCATTCGTTGGATTCAGCCTGTTTGGAAAGGCGATGGGCCTGGGGTAGCGCACGCGGCCCCGGCGGGGAAAAGGATTCGGCCGCTATCGGTGGGTGGCGTCATTGGCACCCGCTGATAGCGGCCGAAGTTTGAGGGCAGCAAACTGCCCTGGTCCTGACGGACCATCGGGATGGTTCAGATGGTGACGGGTTCAGATGGTGACGGCGCCCGAGGCGGTCTCGAACGTGACGGAGAGGATTCCCGGCGTTCCGTGCGGCGCGACCCAGTTGACGGCAACGTCTTCCAGCGGCCTCTCCACCGGCTCGCCCAGCCACTCAGTGACACGTTCGGCGGAGCCGGCGATGGTGAGGCTGGACATCTTGACGTTGCTCTCATAAGCGTTGGACGGGTGAAGCTCGGGATCGCCCTCCCACTTGAGCATGTAGGGGACCTGCGGGTCCGCAATGAGGCCCAGGATGCCGATCTGCTTCCAGACCAGTTCGCGTCCGTCGGGGAACTTGCGGTTGCCATTGACTGCCGCGCGGCCCAGGCGCTCTTCGAATGGTGCCAGGTCGTCCACTTCGACGCACCAGCCCATCCAGCCGCCGCCCGCCTCGGAACGCGCCCGGACGGCCTGCCCGAACGGCGCCTTGTCCGACGCCGGGTGGTTGAGGACCTCCACAACCTCGAGGTACTTGTGACCGGCCAGCGGAATAATCATGTTTCGTGTGCCGAAACGGGGGTGTACCCCGCCCTTCACGGCTTCGACGCCGAGGGCGGAAGAAATACGTTCGGTGGTGGCTGCCAAGCCATCCTGTTCACAGGCGTAAGAGACGTGATCCATGCGCATGCCATCATCTTGGCACTTTGTGATGGAGCTCTCAGCTAAGGGTTACCTAACCGTGGTGGGATGTCTCGCCCGGTGGCCCGGACGCGCCCAAAAAGCGGGCGCTGACGTCCTTCGTCACAAACCTGTTCAGCGCCGGCTTTCCGTTCCTACACTGGGTCCAGGTCATGAGCGCCAGCATCGAGCCCCGGCTTGCTGGCCGGCAACCCTCGTTCCGCGGTGGGGTGCCCCGGGTGAAGACCTGGCCCTCCGGCGCCCGCCGGACGGCAAGCGCGGCACTGGCCGGCCCGGCCGGCTGTGCCCTTGAGCTGAAGGAGTCCTCCGATGTCCAACGCATGGTCGTTCGAAACCCGCCAGATCCACGCCGGCCAGGAGCCGGACAGCGCTACCGGCGCACGCTCGCTCCCCATCTACCAGACGACGTCGTTTGTGTTCCCCAGCGCCGAAAGCGCCGCGAACCGCTTTGCGCTGGCCGAACTCGCGCCGATCTACACCCGGATCGGCAACCCCACCCAGGACGCGGTGGAGCAGCGGGTGGCGAGCCTGGAAGGGGGCCTCGCGGCGCTGCTGCTCAGTTCCGGCCAGGCCGCGGAGACTTTCGCGATCCTCAATGTCGCCGAAGCTGGCGACCACGTGGTGGCCAGCCCCAGCCTCTACGGAGGCACCTACAACCTCTTGGCGCACACACTGAAGAAATTCGGCATCTCGGTCACTTTCGTCGAGGATCCGGACAACCTTGAGCAGTGGCGCAACGCGGTCCAGCCGAATACCAAGCTGTTCTTTGGCGAGGTGGTCTCCAACCCCCGCCAGGACGTGCTGGACATCGAAGGTATTTCGCAGGTGGCGCACGACGCCGGTGTCCCGCTGATTGTGGACAACACGCTCTCCACTCCGTACCTGATCCGGCCGCTTGAGTGGGGTGCGGACATCGTGGTTCACTCGGCCACCAAATACCTTGGCGGCCACGGCAGTGCCATCGCGGGGGTGATCGTTGACTCGGGCAACTTCGACTTCGGCAAGGACCAGGAGCGGTTCCCCGGCTTCAACACCCCGGACCCCACCTACAACGGCCTGGTCTACGCCCGGGACCTGGGCAAGGACGGCGCCCTGGGAGCCAACCTCTCGTTCATTTTGAAGGCGCGCGTCCAGCTCCTGCGCGATCTCGGCTCGGCGGTGTCTCCCTTCAACGCCTTCCTGATCGCCCAGGGGCTGGAAACCCTGAGCCTGCGGGTGGAGCGCCATGTGAGCAACGCTCTCCGCGTGGCCGAATGGCTCGAGGCCCGGGAGGACGTGGAATCGGTGGCCTACGCCGGGCTGCCCTCCAGCCCCTGGTACGAACGCGGACGCAAGTACGGGCCGAGGGGTACCGGAGCCGTGGTGGCCTTCACTATTGCGGGTGGAGCGGAGGCCGGGAAGCGGTTCGTGGATGCACTGGAGCTTCACTCCCATGTGGCGAACATCGGTGACGTGCGCTCGCTGGTGATCCACCCGGCGTCGACCACTCACAGCCAGCTGACCGGGGAACAGCAGGAAGTGGCCGGAGTGACGCCGGGACTGGTCAGGCTCTCCGTGGGACTGGAACACATCGACGACATCATTGCCGACCTCGACGCCGGCTTCCGCGCCGCCAAGGGCGACTAGCGGACCAAGGGGCGAATAAAGACGGATGACTCAGGGCATCCGGAGGCCCTTGCCGGGCCTCCGGATGTCCAGCCGTGCGCAGCCGGCGGCCCTCCGACCAGCACACGCCGGGACGCCGGGAGTCACATTGGTGTCACATTCTTCGCCATTGCCGCAACCCATTTCGTAGACTCTTATCAGGTCATGAGTGCCAGCGACAGCCCCGGCTTGCTGGCCGGCAACCCTCCTTCCGCGGCGGGGTGCCCCGGGTGAAGACCTGGTCCGCCGGTCAGCTGACGGCGGGCAAGCGCGATGAAGAGGTCCTCACATGACGATTGCCGTCACCCGAAGCGGTGTACCCGGAACACAAAGCACCAACCACACGGCGGGCGCCCCGGCCCCTGCCATGCCCGCCCCCGACATCACCCAACCCGTCGGCAGCCAGCCCGACGGGACCGTCAAGTTCCTGCGCGTCGGAAGCCTCGATCTTGAAGCGGGCGGGCACCTCCCGGACGTCACCCTTGCCTACGAGACTTGGGGAACGCTCAACCACGACCGTTCCAACGCCGTGTTGATTCAGCATGCGCTGACCGGCAGCACCCACGTCACCAAGGGCGGGACTGACGAGGAGGGCTGGTGGGAACACCTGGCCGGCCCCGGGTCGCCCGTGGACACCAACAAATACTTCGTGGTTTCGATCAACATCCTGGGCGGCTGCTATGGATCCACCGGCCCGTCCACGCCCGCGCCGGACGGAAGGCCGTGGGGTTCGCGGTTCCCGCTGGTCACGCTGCGGGACACCACCTTGGCGGAAGCGCGGCTCGCCGACGCGCTGGGCATCGACAGCTGGTACGCGGTGGTGGGCGGCTCGCTGGGCGGTGCCCGGGCACTGGAATGGGCGCTCACCTACCCGCACCGGGTGCGTCGCTGCGGCGTGATCTCCATCGGCGCCAGCAGCACGGCTGAACAGATTGCCTTTGCGCAGGCGCAGACGCTCGCCATCCGCCAGGACGCGAACTTCCAAGGCGGCGATTACTACGGCGGCCCTGAGCCTGAGGCGGGACTGGCCCTCGCGCGGCGCATTGCGCACATCACCTACCGGTCGGCGCAGGAGCTGGATGTCCGCTTCGGACGCAACGCCCAAGGTGGCGAGGCGCCCCTCCAGGGTGTTTCCCTGGGGGAGCGCGGCCGGTATCAGGTGGAGAGCTATCTGGATTACCAGGGGACCAAGCTGGTTCGCCGCTTCGATGCCAACAGTTACATCGCCATCACCGAAACGTTGATGAGCCATGACGTCCGGAGGGGGCGCGGTCCGCTCAAGGAGGCCCTGGCCCGGGCGACGGCCGAATTCTTCGTGGCGGCGGTGGATACAGACCGGTTGTATTTTCCCGCACAGTCGTACGAGCTGGCGGCGGCGTTGCCCGGCGAGGTGCCCGTGCACGTGATCGAGGCGCCCATTGGCCATGATGGATTCCTCACCGAAATCGGCCAGTTGAACACGCAGCTGCGGGACACGTTCTTCTCCTAGGCGCGCGTTCATCCCTGATTTGGACGCCTGGCGGCATGCGCTCCTTCGGCCGCACGCCCCGCTGCGCGTCCCGCCGTGCGGCTGCTGTGCGGCTGCTGTGTGGCTGCCGTGTGCAATTTTGCAGAGCGCACCTGCACAAAAGGGCGTTGAGCCTGCGTCAATGTGAGTCCATACTCTAGGGGACCGGCGCTCGTGGTGCATATCACACACCCAGCCGGTGCCGACTGGTCCACAGGGTGTCGATGGAGACGCCGAAGGAGTTCACATCATGGCTACGCAAAACCCCTCCGCGGGGCGTGTCGAGGAAACCGATGTCAGGGCCTCCGGGCTCAAAAAGGTGGTGGCGGCCTCCATGGCCGGCACGGTGGTGGAATGGTACGAATTCTTCCTCTACGCCTCCGCCGCCACCCTTGTTTTCGGCAAGATGTTCTTCCCCAACTCCAACACGGAGCTGGACGGCATCCTCGCCGCCTTCCTTACCTACGCCGTCGGCTTCGTCGCCCGCCCGATCGGCGGCATCGTGTTCGGCCACTTCGGCGACAAGTTCGGCCGCAAGAAGCTCCTGCAGCTGAGCATCATCCTGGTGGGCGTATCCACCTTCCTGATGGGCTGCCTGCCGGGCTTCAAGGAGATTGGCTACTGGGCCCCGGCCCTGTTGGTCTTCCTGCGCTTTGCCCAGGGCTTTGCCGTCGGCGGCGAGTGGGGAGGCGCCGTCCTCCTCGTTGCCGAGCACAGCCCCAGCAAGTCCCGTGGTTTCTGGGCCAGCTGGCCCCAGTCCGCCGTTCCGCTGGGCAACCTCTTCGCCACCGGCGTGCTCTTTGCGCTGTCCTCCATGTTGTCCTCGGCTGATTTCCTCGGCTGGGGCTGGCGCGTCGCCTTCTGGCTGTCAGCCGTGATCGTCGTCGTTGGCTACTACATCCGCACCAAGGTCAGTGACGCCCCCATCTTCCTCGAGGCACAGAAGGAAGTGACGCTGGAAAAGAAAGGCTACGGCGTGGCCGAGGTCTTCCGCCGTTACCCCCGCGGCGTCTTCACCGCCATGGGCCTGCGGTTCGCGGAAAACGTCCTCTACTATCTTGTGGTCACCTTCTCCATCACCTACCTGAAGACCGTGGTCCACGCGGACACCACACGGATCCTGCTCCTGCTGCTGGTCGCTCACCTGATCCACTTCTCCGTGGTGCCCGTTGTCGGCAGGCTTTCGGACCACTTCGGCCGCAGGCCGGTCTACATGGCTGGGGCCCTGCTCGGTGCAACGTGGGGCTTCTTCGCCTTCCCCATGATGGACACCGGAAACGACCTCATCATCCTGGCCTCGGTCATCATCGGCCTGCTGTTCCATGCCCTGATGTACGCCGGGCAGCCGGCCATCATGGCGGAGATGTTCCCCACCCGGATGCGTTATTCCGGTGTATCCCTGGGCTACCAGGTGACCTCCATCGTGGCCGGTTCGCTGGCGCCGATCATCGCCGTCGCCCTGCTGAGCCAGTACAAGTCCTCCGTCCCGGTGGCCATCTACCTGCTCATCGCCTGCGCCATCACCGCCGTGGCCGTGTTCTTCCTTAAGGAAACGCGCGGCATCTCACTGCACGATGTGGACGCCGCCGATGCCCAGGGAACGGCGGACCTGCTGGCCGCGGCCCGAAAGTAGCCGTCATGATGCGCGCAGCCGTCCTCTACGCCCCGGTTCCGGCCGGAACCAGCTACACGACGGCCCGTCCGTTGGTCATTGAAGAGCTGGACCGGCCCAAACCCCGGGCGGGCGAGCTGGGCGTGGAGATCACCTACTCCAGCTTGTGCCACTCGGATCTGTCGGTGGTGGACGGCTCCCGCGTACGCCCGCTGCCCATGGCCCTGGGGCACGAAGCCGTGGGCCGCGTGGCTGCCGTGGGCCCGGGCGTCATGGACGTCTCGGTGGGGGACCATGTGGTACTGGTCTTCGTGCCGAGTTGCGGGAAATGCCGGGCTTGCCGGGCGGGCCGCCCCGCGCTGTGCCACCGGGCGGCGGAGGTCAACGGCACCGGGGACCTCCTGCACGGCGAAGCCCTGCTGAGGAGCAGGACGGGTGAGCGGATCAACCACCACCTCGGTGTATCGGCCTTCGCGGACTACGCGGTGGTGGCCAGGGAGTCGGCGGTGGTGATTGACGACGACGTCCCGGACACCACGGCGGCGATGTTCGGTTGCGCCGTGCTGACCGGAATGGGCACCGTGCTCAACACGGCGGCGCTGACACCGGGCCAGTCCGTGGCGGTCTTTGGGCTGGGGGCAGTGGGCCTGTCCGCCGTGATGGCGGCCGCAATCGGCGGCGCCGCTGCGGTGATCGCCGTCGATCCCAACGAAGCCAAGCACCAGCTGGCGCGGGACTGCGGTGCAACAGCCGTGGGAACGCCCGACGACGCCCCCCGTCTCATCGCGGACCTCACCGGTGATGGCGTGGACATCGCCGTGGAAGCCGTGGGATCGGCCGGCGTGATAGCCTCCTGCCTGGATTTCCTGACGCGCGGGGGCGCCGTCGTGTCCGTGGGGCTGCCCAATCCCTCGGCAGAACTCACCGTGCCGGCACTGCAGTTCGCCGGGGCTGGGAAACGCCTTCTGGGGTCCTATATGGGGGATGCCGTACCCGAACGGGACCTGCCGCTGTATCTCGGCTGGTGGCGGGAGGGCCGGCTGCCGGTGGAACTGCTCCATACGGACACCCGGCCGCTGGCCGAGATCAATGAGGGCCTCGACGCCCTGGCGGCCGGCCACGTGGTGCGCCGGCTGTTCCGGGCATAGCCCTCACGCCGCCAGGACCGCGTTCCGGCTGCCCACTTCGGCCGTGATCGCCTCGATCACGGCGCGGACCGGCGCCGAGCGCAGCGACTCGGGGCGCGCCACAGCCCAGATGGGGAGCTGGCGCTGGAAGACCTCCGGCAGCACGGGGACAAAATCCGGGTCGCCGGCCACCATGAAGTTGGGCAGCAGGCCAATGCCGGCGCCTCGGCGCACGGCCTCCACCTGGGCAAAGATGCTCGTGGCCTGAAAGCTGGTTTTCGGGGCCGGCAACTGTGAGGACCGGTGCCCGAGCTCCGTCACCTGCAGGGCCGACTCCACGTAGGAAACGAAGCCATGTTCACTGACATCGCCAAGAGTGGCCGGCACGCCCCGGTCCGCCACGTAGTGCCTGCCCGCATAGAGGCGCAGAAAGTAGTTGGTGAGGAAGATGGGCTGGGCGTTGGTGACCTCCAGCCGCCCCACCACAACTTCGAGGTCCACCCCGGAGCGGTTCTGGCTGACCTTACGGGTGGCGCTGAGCATCTCCACGTTCAGCCGCGGATTTTCCTGCTGAAGCCGCACCAGCGCGGGTGTGACGAACAAGGCACCGAATCCATCGGCCGTGCTGATCCGGACCAGCCCGGAGAGGGAATCATCGTCCGTGCGGATGGCTCCCGAGAGCGCTCCGAGCGTTGCCTCGATGGCCTCGGCGGCGGTCACAGCCTGGGCGCCCAGTTCGGTCAGTTCCCAGCCATGGGGTGCGCGCTCCAAGGTTCGGCCGCCCAGCTGCTGGTCCAGCGCCAGGATCCGGCGCGAGATGGTGGTGTGCGTAGTGCCCAGGGTCTCGGCCACCGCGTTGAATCGGCCCAGCCGGGCAACGGTCAGCAGGATCAGCAGGTCATCCGGGCTGGGAAGCCGTTTCGAATCCACGGTGCGGGCCTTTCCACTCTGCAGGTCGTCAGTGGCCTGCGCTTTTCGACTCGTGTGCATCCATGCACACGCCGTCTGTAGTTTTTCCCCTTGATTGCACTCTAACAGGGTGTGATGGTGGACAGGGAACATGCGTTTGGACGGGTGGCCGCAGAGCGGGGCGCTCGTCACGGTTCGGCACACAAACCGTTAGACAACACAAGCGTTTAGACAAAGCAAAGGAGCTTACGCCATGGCGGTAGTCGGTTGGATTGGTCTGGGAAACATGGGCGGCTCCATGTCAGCGAACCTGGCGAAAGCCGGGCATGAGGTGCGCGGGTTCGATCTGAACCCGGAGGCCGTGGCGGCCGCCGAAGCCGGCGGAGTCAAGCCCGTCGGAAGCATTGCCGAGGCGGTGCACGGAGCGGACGTGGTCTTCACCATGCTGCCCAAAGGTGAACACGCCCGCGCCGTCTACCTCGGCGACGGCGGGGTCCTGGCGAACGCCGATACCCGCACGCTCCTGGTGGACTCCTCCACCATCGACATCGCGTCGGCACAGGCACTGCACGACGCCGCCAGCGCCGCCGGCTTCCGCTTTGTGGACGCCCCGGTGTCCGGGGGAATGAGCGGAGCCAAGGCCGGGACCCTGACATTCATGATCGGCGGCGAAGCGGGCGCCGTGGCGGAGGCCACGGAATACATCAAGCCGATGGCTGCGAACATCATCCCGACCGGCGGCGCCACCACCGGCCAGGCCGCGAAAATCTGCAACAACCTCATGCTGTTCATCAACCTGGCCGCGACGGCCGAGGGCGCAGTCCTGGCGGACCGCCTTGGCCTGGACAAGCAGGTCTTCTGGGATATTGCCTCCGTCTCCTCCGGCGACAGCTGGGCGCTGCGCACCTGGTACCCGGTGGCCGGAGTGGTCCCCACGGCCGCGTCGAACAACGACTTCGCGCCCACCTTCACCACCGAGCTGGCCAACAAGGATATCGGCCTCGCCATCAGCGCGGCCCGCGACACCGGAATCCCGCTGGAAATCGGCCAGCACGTCCAGCAGCTTTTCCAGCGGCTCATCGACTCAGGCCAGTCGGGGAAGGACTGCTCCATGATCATCAAGCTGGTGGACGGTTCACTGGAGTCCGCCGGCTAGCCGCGGCATTCACCTCCCTGATCCCCCAATCCCTGAACCGAACTCCCTGAAAGAGACTTTCCCATGGAACGAATCCCGCATTTCATCAACGGCGGCAGGGTTGGCGACGCCGACCGCTTTGGCCCCGTCTTCAACCCCGCGACCGGCGTCCAGGAGAAGGAAGTTGCCCTCGCCTCCGCAGCCCGCGTGGAGGAAGCCATCGCGGCGGCCCGGGCCGCACTGCCAGGCTGGCGCGCCACCAGCCTGGCCAAACGAACCACCATCTTCTTCCGCGTCCGCGAACTGCTGACGCAGCGCAAATCCGAGCTGGCCGCGATCCTCACGAGCGAGCACGGCAAGGTGCTTTCCGACGCGGAGGGGGAGATCTCCCGTGGCCTTGAGAACATCGAGTTCGCCACCGGACTCTCCCACATGCTCAAGGGCGAACGCTCGGAGCAGGTTTCCAGCGGCGTGGACGTCCACTCGGTGCGCCAGCCGGTAGGCGTGGTTGCCTGCATTACCCCGTTCAATTTCCCCGCCATGGTGCCGCTCTGGATGATCGGGAGCGCCCTGGCCTGCGGCAACACCGTTTTGTTGAAGCCGAGTGAGAAGGACCCGTCCTCGGCCCTCTTCATTGCCGAAGTCTTTGCCGAGGCGGGTCTGCCGCCCGGCGTCCTCAACGTGGTGCACGGGGACAAGGAGGCTGTGGACGTCCTCCTGGAACACCCCGACGTCAAGGCAATCAGCTTCGTGGGATCCACCCCCATAGCGCAGTCCATCTACAAGCGCGCCGCCGACCACGGGAAGCGCGTCCAGGCACTGGGCGGCGCCAAGAACCACATGGTGGTCCTGCCCGATGCGGACCTGAACATGGCCGCCGACGCCGCAGTCTCAGCAGCCTACGGCTCCGCGGGCGAACGCTGTATGGCCGTCAGCGTCCTGGTGGCCGTGGGAAATATCGCCGATGACCTCGTCAAGGCGATCTCCACCCGCATGGCTGAGCTGAAAATCGGCCCGGGGACGGATCCGGCCTCCCAGATGGGGCCGCTGATCACAGCGGAACACCGGGACAAGGTGGCATCCTACGTAGCGGGGGCAGAAGCCGAAGGTGCCACCGTCGTCGTGGACGGACGTTCCCAGGCGTTCGACTCGGACGGCTTCTTCCTGGGCGTCAGCCTGGTGGATAACGTCAAGCCGGGAATGAAGGTCTACGACGACGAGATCTTCGGTCCCGTGCTGTCCGTGGTGCGCGTGGACACCTACAACGAGGCCGTGACGCTGGTCAACGAGAATGAGTTTGGCAACGGAGTGGCGATCTTCACGCGCGACGGCGGAGCGGCGCGGCAGTTCGAGTTTGACGTCGAGGCCGGCATGGTGGGCGTCAACGTTCCGATCCCGGTGCCGGTGGGAACCTTTTCCTTCGGCGGCTGGAAGAACTCACTCTTCGGCGACACCCACATGTACGGCCCCGAGAGCATCAGGTTCTACACGCGCGGCAAGGTGGTCACCACGCGGTGGCCGGATCCGTCGACGTCTGTCATCGACCTCGGATTCCCGCAGGTGGACTGAGCCGGGCAGATTGTCCGGGTGCGGACGCGGGACCCGGTGGGACGCTGAGGACGGTCTAGCCCCTCATAATCTCGTCGCGCCGGGCCATGTAGTCCTCCATGGCGATTTCGCCGTTGCTGTATTGCTGATCCAGTTCGGCGAGTTTCCGGGCCCGGTAACCCTGCGGAGCCGACGGCGGAGGGGGAGTGGCGGGGGCGGCAGGCTGCTGCCGCTCTTGGGCCGGGCTGTTGCCGGGGTACTGGTTGGCAGGGTAGCCGGGACTGTCCTCGAACGGGACGGGACCCTGATAGCCGGGGGTTCCGTACCCGGGACCCTGCTGACCGTACGCCTGCTGGCCCGGCACGGGAAACGGGCCCGGCGGCGTCGGCTGCTGCCGGTCGTTGATCTGCCCGAAGCCGCCGAAGTAGTCCTGCTGCGTGTAACCGTCCCGGGGCTGGTCGCCGGGACGGCCGTGGCCCTGTTGCGGGAACTGGCCCGGATACGGTCCGCTGAAGCCCTGGTCCCGGTTACGGCCCCGGACGGACCGCTTGTACATCCTCATCCCGACGGGAATCACGAACGACAAAATGATGATCCAGAAGAACATGCTGCTCACAGTAACGGGCCTCTCAGAAGTGTCCCTTCAGCTTAACCCCCGGGCAGCTTAACCCCGGGGCGTTGCCGGTGCGCCCATGGCGAAACGGGCGCGCCTGGTCCGCACGCCTAGACCCGGCCGGGCTCCTCCGAAGCACGCGGACCTTCGCCCGAGCCCAGCGGCATTCCCGGCCCGAAGACGGGACCGGGAGTGGGCCGCTTTGCCGTGATGCCGTCCCCGGAGGACTGGTGGCGCAGCCGGCGGACCACCCACGGCACAAAGTATTCCCGTGCCCACACCAGGTCGCCCGAACGCGCCTGCCGCCAGCTTCGCTGCGGCATCGGTTTGGGCGACAACGGCTCGAGCGTGTGATGGACGTTGAGGGAATCCAAGACCATGGCCGCGATGGTGTGATGCCCCAGAGGGGAGAAATGCAACCGGTCCTGGTCCCACATCTGCGGGTCACTTAGCTGGCGCAGCGACCACATGTCGGCAATGATGGCATCGTGGCGGGTGGCCACAGTCCGCAGGTTCTCGTTGTAGATGGCGATCTTGCTGCGGATGCGGCTTAGCACCGAGGACCCGGTATCGGGGCCGTTGAACAAAACCACCGTGGCCCCGCCCATGGTGAGGATGTGGACCACCGAATCCAGCTTCTCCGCCAGCGCGTCCGGATCGCCGCCTGGCCGGATGAGGTCGTTGCCGCCGGCCGAGAGCGTGACCAGGTCCGGCTTCAGGGCGAGGCAGGGAGCAAGCTGCTGGTCGACGATCTGCTGCAGGAGCCTCCCGCGCACAGCCAGGTTGGCGTAGGCGAAGTCGGCATGCCCGCGGCTCAGTTCCTCGGCCACTCGGTCCGCCCAGCCCCGGTGGCCGCCCGGACTTGCGGGTTCGGGGTCGCCGATCCCCTCTGTGAAGGAATCGCCCATGGCCACATACCGTCCCCAGGGGTGGCTTTGCACGGCATCCCGGGGCTCTGATTCGGTTCCTGGTTCAGTCACCTTCTTATCCTGCACTCCCGACGCAAAGCTACGCCACCGTAGGTTGTTACCGACGGGTAACTGTAAGAATGGACCCATGACTCATGCTGATGCCTTTGCTGCCCCCGTTGTCCAGTGGTCCCTGTCCGAGGAAGCCAGGGCCGGCAAGCCGCTTCTGGTCATGCTGCACGGCTACGGCGCCAACGAGCAGGACCTGCTGAGCCTGGCGGACATGCTCCCCGGGAAATTCGCGGTTGCGGCGGTCCGGGCTCCCATCGCCATGGGGCCAGGCTTCACGTGGTTCCCGCTGGTGGACTCTCCCGATTACTCAGTGGAGGCTGTCAAAGACGCCGCCCGCTATGTCCTGGCCTGGCTCGACGGAGTTAAGGACAACCACCCGTCCGTCACGTTGCTCGGCTTCTCCATGGGCATGGCCATGGCCACCACAGTGCTGAGGCAGCGTCCCGCCGACTTCGCCGCCGTCGTCGGGCTCTCAGGATTTGTGATCGACGCCGGTGACGATCCCAGCTTCCGCGACGATGAACTGACCGGAACCGTGCCGCTGTTCTGGGGCCGGGACCAGCAGGACCCGGTGATCACCCCCGACAAGATCGACTACACGATGGGCTGGGTCCGCAAGCACGTCAAACTCACCAAAGTGCTCTACACGGGAATGTGGCACAGCATCAACCAGCAGGAAATTGGCCATGTCTCTGAGTTCCTCACCCACGAGGTGCTCAACAAGTAAGCCCGGCCAGCGAAGTGCCTCAGGCCCCGGCCGGAGTGGAAACCCGCACTGTCCGTCCGTTCACGGTGACGGTGTCGCCGCCGTGGAGCTGCCGGCCGCGCCGGTCGTCGATTTCCCCGTTGACCTTGACCAGGCCGTTCTTGATCAGCTCAGCGGCCTCGACCCCGTCTTCCACGAGATTGGCGAGCTTCAGGAGCTGGCCGAGCCGGATCATGTCGTCGCGGATGGGGATCTCTTCGATTTCGGGGTTGCTCATATAAGCAATGATGCCTGACGTAAGGTGAATCCAGTGACCCATGCACCCCGCCTCCCGATCCTCGTTGGCCTGCCGCTGGCCGTCGCCGCCGGACTTGCCATACCCGTCCAAGGCCGGATCAACGGCGCCCTGGGCGTCCGCCTCAACGACGGCATCGCCGCGGCGGTGGTGAGCTTCACCACCGGCCTGCTCCTGATGATTGCGGTTTCCCTGGCGCTGCCCAGGGGCCGCGCCGGACTGGCGCAGATCGTGCCCGCCCTCCGGGAGCGCCGGTTCCCGCCCGTCTATGTGATGGCCGGCGCCATTGGCGCCTTCTTCGTCTTCGCCCAGTCCTTCACGGTTGGGCTGCTGGGCGTGGCCCTGTTCACGGTCGCAACAGTGACAGGCCAGACCCTTAGCGGACTCCTGGTGGACCGGATGGGCATCGGACCGGCGGGCCGGAAGTCCGTTACCGGAATCCGGGTCCTGGGCACTGTCCTGACCATTGCAGCCGTCGCGTGGGCGGTGTCTCCCCGGTTCGGCGGTGGCCCGGGAGCCGCCAGCGCGGATCCGGCGCAACTGCTGCTGCCGGTGCTGCTTCCCGTTGCCGCCGGTTTCCTGATGAGCTTCCAGCAGGCCATGAACGGAACGGCCACGATGCACTATGGAACGCCCATTGCGGCCACCTTGGTGAATTTCATCGCCGGCGCCACCGTGCTGTGGGCGGCCTGGCTGATCAAAGTGGCCGTGGCCGGAGCCGGTAACGCGCTGCCGGGGGAGTGGTGGTACTACCTGGGCGGCCCCATGGGATGCGCTTTCATCGGGCTGGGTGCGCTCCTGGTCCGGAGCCTGGGCGTGCTGGTCACGGGACTGGGGATGATCGCGGGACAGTTGCTCGGCTCGCTTGGCCTGGATGTGTTCTTTCCGACGCCGGGAACGGTGGTGGCACTGGCAACGGTGCTCGGAACCGTGGTCACTCTTGGAGCCATCATCCTTGCCACCCTCCCGTGGCCCCGTGGCGCGTTCAGGCGGGAGCGCCCGGTGAAACGGGGCGCCACACCCACACCCGGAGCCGGCCAGCTTCCAGCCGCCGCCGGGACGCCACAGGGCGGCTCCAGTAAGGCTGCGCCACCTGGAGAGAGCCCGGGCCGGTAGGCTTGGACACGCAGCCTCCTGCACATTACTTTTACACGCCCCTTTTCGCATCGCCCCGCCCGGCAACCAGCCGGGGACCAGGGGCCAGAAACCGCGGACCGCACCCAGCGGCCCTGTAGAAATTGGAGTTTCCCCCATGGCAGCAAAATCCGTTCTCGACCAGGTCATCTCACTCTCCAAGCGGAGAGGCTTCGTATTCCAGGCCGGTGAAATCTATGGTGGCTCCCGTTCTGCGTGGGACTACGGCCCCCTGGGTGCGGAGCTGAAGGAAAACATCAAGCGCCAGTGGTGGCAGTCCGTGGTCCGCGGACGCGAAGACGTCGTGGGCCTGGACTCCTCGGTGATCCTGCCCCGCCAGGTCTGGGAGGCGTCCGGCCACGTGGACGTTTTCTCCGACCCGCTGGTGGAGTGCCTCTCCTGCCACAAGCGTTACCGTGCCGACCACCTCGAAGAAGAGTACGAGGAAAAGAAGGGCCGACCGGCCGAGAACGGCCTGAAGGACATTGCCTGCGCCAACTGTGGCACCCGCGGTCAATGGACCGAACCCCAGGAGTTCTCCGGCCTCCTCAAGACCTTCCTTGGTCCGGTGGCCAATGAGGAGGGCATGCACTACCTGCGTCCCGAGACGGCCCAGGGCATTTTTGTGAACTTCAACAACGTGCTCACCACCTCGCGGAAGAAGCCGCCGTTCGGCATCGGCCAGATCGGCAAGTCCTTCCGCAACGAAATCACGCCGGGCAACTTCATCTTCCGCACCCGCGAATTCGAGCAGATGGAAATGGAATTCTTCGTGGAGCCCGGCACCGATGAGCAGTGGCACCAGTACTGGATGAAGGAACGCATGGACTGGTACACCGGCCTGGGCATCAAGCCGGAAAACCTGCGCTTCTTCGAGCACCCCCTGGAAAAGCTGAGCCACTACTCCAAGGGCACCACCGACATCGAGTACCGCTTCGGCTTCCAAGGCTCTGAATGGGGCGAGCTCGAAGGCATCGCCAACCGAACGGACTTCGACCTCACCACGCATTCCAAGGCGTCGGGCCACGACCTGAGCTATTTCAACCAGGCCACCAACGAGCGCTACACCCCATACGTGATCGAGCCCGCCGCAGGCCTGACCCGCTCCTTTATGGCGTTCCTGGTGGACGCTTACACCGAGGACGAAGCCCCGAACGCGAAGGGCGGGGTGGACATCCGCACCGTGCTGAAACTGGACCCGCGCCTGGCGCCGGTCAAGGCCGCCGTGCTGCCGCTGAGCCGCAACGAGGACCTGTCGCCGATGGCCAAGGCCCTGGGCGCCCAGCTGCGCAAGAACTGGAACATCGACTTCGACGACGCCGGCGCGATTGGCCGCCGTTACCGCCGCCAGGATGAGATCGGCACGCCGTTCTGCATCACGGTGGACTTCGAAACGCTCGAGGACCAGGCCGTCACCATCCGCGAGCGCGACACCATGGGCCAGGACCGCGTCTCCCTGGACAAGGTGGAGGGCTACCTGGCCGCGCGGCTGATCGGCGCCTGAGCATGGCCATCGAATACCGGGAGTGGCGCGAGGGCGACGACCTCGCCCTGCTGGAGATCTGGGGCGACCCTGAAACGGTGCAGGCCGGTCAGTTCCGCGGCACGCTTGCCCCGTCAGGCAACTCACCGTGGCGGCGCTGCATCGTGGCCGAGGACGTTGTGGACGGGGTCGGCATTCCGGTGGCCGCTGCTGTGGTCCATGAGGCCTCGCTGCATCCGGAACGGCTGTGGGCTTATATCGAGGTGGCACGCGACCACCGCCGCCAAGGCATTGGTTCCACCCTGCTGAGCATGCTGCGCCACGAAACGAAGGCCTCGCCGTCGGGCGTGTCCCGGCTCCGGTGCAAGGTTGAGCCGGGCACCCCTGGCGCCGGCTTCGCCGAGGCGGCGGGACTGATGCCCATCCAGCGTTCACGGCTGGTGGTGGTGGACCCGGCGCCGCTTAAGCTGCCGGTCTTCGGCGACGGCTCCGAGGCCGCCGCGTCCGAGCAGGTGGAGGACCTCGCCACCGGCTCGGTGGAGCTCAGCGACGTTGTGGGCCGCTATTACACGTCGGTGCACGGTTGGGACAGCCCGGGGGAGTTGGGCATCCCCACCGTTCAGCGCCTTTTCCTGGACGATCTCACGGGCGCGCACGGTGCTATCGTGCTCCGCGCGCCAAAGGCGAGCGCTTTCGGCCAGGGCGTGCCGGCGAGCAGGAAGGGCAGGCTCGAGGCGTTTGCCATTAGCTATGCCCAGGTCAGCCCCGCACCCGGACAGGCCGCCCAGGGCCAACCGGCCCAACCCTCCGACGTTTTCATCGGCCACGAGCCGGAGCTCTCCCCGGAGGACGCCGCGGCCGCCGTGCGGGACCTGTTGGCGCTGATCGCGTTCCAGTACCCGGTCATGCTGGAGCTGGATGACTCCATGACCGCAGTGCGCGCTGTCGTCGAGCCGTTGTTGGAGATCGGTAAGGCGCACCTCCAAGGCGCGGAGACGCTCGTGGTGGCCGACCCCGCGTAGCGGGCCTCAGGCACACCAGGCACAGAGAAGGACGGGTGGCTTCCGCTGAGGAAGGCACCCGTCCTTCTGTCTTGTTGCAGGTGTTTGTTGCTACTTGCCGGCCGGCAAGACGGGAGGCACGAAGTCGAATGTCATCCCCAGAAGCCATACGAGCAGCAGCACCACGGGGAGATGGAACACAAACTGCAGGAATGTGAAGCCCACAAGGTCACGCGCACGCAGTTTCAGCACCGCGAGCAGCGGAAGCATAAAGAAAGGGTTGACGAGGTTGGGCAGAGCCTCGGCGATGTTGTAGATCTGCACCGTCCAGCCCAGGTTCATGTGCACATCCGTGGCGGACTGCATCACGTAGGGCGCCTCCACCAGCCACTTGCCCCCACCGGAGGGGACGAAAAGGCCCAGGACGGCGGTGTACAGGGCGATCACGACGGCGAACCCTCCCCCGCCGCCGATGTCTGCGAAGAATCCCGCCAGATGCCCGGAAAGGGACATCCCTCCGTTGCCGGTGGCCTTGGTCAGGATTGCTGCCATGGCCGCGTACAGGGGAAACTGCACGAGGATGCCGGCGGTCGCGGGCACGGCTTTCGTTACGGCCTGCAGGAAATTGCGGGGGGTGCCGTGCAGCACGAGTCCAAGGATCAGGAACACCAGCAAGTAGCCGTTCAGGCTGCTCACCACCGCCAGGAAGGGTTTGCTGAGGAACTGCGAGACCAGCCATCCGAGGGTAAGAACGCCCGCCAGAATGGGCAGGATCCTGCTGTATTCGAGCCACTCGCCCGGACGGGAACGGGGAGCGGCGGCGCCTGGCGCATCGTCGAGGTCCACGCCGAGGTCCGCAGCGGTGCGGATGGAGCCGCCGCTTGGGGCCGAGAAATGGGCAATCACCGCGGTCAGGGCAATCAGGATGGCCAAGGTGAGCAGTGACTGCCACGTGAAGATCGTGGTTCCGAAATCCAGGATGCCGGTGATCTTCAGGAGCGCCGGCGGCAGCGACGCCGCTGTGGCCTGCAGCTGCGCGGCCGAAGATGACAGGCCCAGGGCCCAGATGGCGCCGAGGCCCATAAAGGCGGCCGCGCCCAGGGCCCGGTAGTCCACTGTCAGGTCCTTCCGGCGCGCAATCGCCCGCGCCAGCAGGCCGCCGAAGATCAGGCTGAGGCCCCAGTTGAGGAAGGAGACCGACATGGACAGCAGTGCAACGAAGGTGACCGCGGTACGTGCGGTGGACGGTACCATCGCGAGCCGTGCGATCAGTCGTGCCACAGGGGGTGATGTTGCCACAACATAACCGGTCAGCACCACCATGGCCATCTGGAGGGTGAAGGCGGTGAGGTCCCAAAAGCCGTTGCCGAACGAGTCCGCGATGGACTGGGGCGAGGCCCCGATGGCCAGAGCGGCCACGGAGATCAGGACGACGCCGGCCAGGGCGAAGATGTAAGCGTCCGGAAACCACTTCTCCGTCCAGCCCGCGAGCCTTTGGGCGATGCGTGCGAGACCGCGTTCTTCGGTTCCGCTTTTTGTCAGCACTGTGTCTGCCACAGGAAGGATCCCTCTCCATTGAGTTGATTTACCCCAAGGAGCATAGTCAAACCGCTGGAGCGAAGCGGGTTTATCGGCTTCGGCCCCCCGCGCGCCGCGGTCCTTCCGCCTCGTCGAGCCTGCGGCGTTCCTCCTCGGTGGGTGCTCCGCCGCCCAGATGCGCGGGCATCCACCACGCGCCGGGGGCCGGGGCCAGCGGAAAATCCGCGATGCCGGCGTCGATCCCCGCCTGAAGCACCCGGCGCAGCCTTTCCGTGGCCGCCTGCGCGTCCTGTGCGGGTTCCGGCAGGGAATCCGGCAGGAGGGGTTCACCCACGTGGATCCGGACAGGGGCACGCCAGGCCCGGCGTATGGAGAAGCCGTGGCGCCTGGTCATGAGGCGGTGGGAACCCCATACCGAGACCGGAATAACGGGCACTCTGGCTTCCGCGGCCATCCGTACGGCACCGGTCTTGCATTCGCGGACCGTGAAGCTGCGGCTGACGCCGGCCTCGGGAAGAATGGCGATGTACTCGCCTCCGCGCAGTTTCCCGACGGCGGCATCGTAGGCGCCGGCGCCTGACCCGTAACCCACCACGACGTGCCCCGCGGCGCTGACGGCCGGCCCCGCGAACCAGTGGTCGGCCGCGCCCTGGGTGATGAGGAAGCGCGGTTGGGCCCGGGCGTGTGCCCACAGAACCAGTTCAGCAAAGGCGAAGTCAAGGTAGCCGAAGTGGGTGATGGCGATGACCGCGCCGTGGCCCGGAACTGGGCGCCGGGATGCGCCGTTGAGCGGGTCCGGCGCGGGAAGGTGCTCCGCGCCCGTCACCAGAACCCGGATGTCCAAGGCCCATCGCAACAGCTGTCCGGTGCGGACGATCATCCGGTAGAAGTGGTCGTTGGGTTTGGGGCGCCAGGGCATCGCGGAGACTCCTCTGCTTCGGTTGCGTTCCGGGGACTACCGGCGTTTGGGCGCCCAGGGGATGAAACCGCTGGTCGATTCCACGTATTCGCGGTAACCAGGCCTGTTGGACATGGCTTGTTCGGTGAGCGGTTTCCCGGTCTTGCCGGCCAGGGCCCACACCATCAGGGCAGGGGAGAGGATGGTCAGCACTCCCGGCCAGGAGTCCGCGGCGATCAGGAACAGGCCGGTCCAGACGGCTGCGTCGCCAAAGTAGTTCGGATGCCGGGTATAGCGCCAGAGTCCGGTGTTCAGGACTGTTCCCCGACGGGCCGGGTCCTTCTTGAACCGGGCGAGCTGCCAGTCACCGACCGTCTCGAACAGGAAGCCCAGCACCCACAGTGCCGCTCCCAGCAGGGCCAGCCAGCCGAGGGCTCCGGTTTCGAACATTCCCACCTGGACGGTCAGGGAGACAAAGAGCATCACGATTCCCTGGGGGAGGTAGACGCGGCGAAGGGCAAAGACGTTGCGGGACCGGGGAGCCGTGCTGAGCATGGCCTGGTAGCGCGGATCCTCGTGGCCGTCCCGGGCTCGCCAGCCAATGTGCGCGCCCAGCCGCAGCCCCCACACGGCGGTGAGGACCAGCAGCAGCAGGCGCCTGCCGTCGTCGCCCGTTCCGGCCGAGAGCAACCAGGACACCCCGGCGACGGCCACGAAACCGGGGCCCCACGCGACGTCCATGACCGAATGCCGGTGCTGTGCCAGTGCCACAGCGAACGTCACGGCCAGCACACCTGCCACGGCCAGGGCCGTCCAGGGCAGGCTCGCCAGGAACTCCGGCCACGGAAAGGAAGGCATGCTCACAGCACCACCGGCAGGGTGGTGGAGGTTGCCGGGAGGGATGATTCGAGGCGGCCCGCACTTGCGGGGAGCTCAACACCGGTGGTTTCGCTAAAGGCCTTCAACAAGAAGCCCGTGGCCAAATCGTGCCAGAGACGCACGCGACGGAACATAAAGTGCCCGGCGCCCTGTAGCGAAACGTACTGAAGCGACCCGGCGCCCGGGGCGGCCCGGCGCGCGAATTTCAGCGATGCCGCCGGGCTGGTCCAACGGTCCGTGGTTCCATGAACGATCAGGACCTTGCAGCCGGCCACCCGTTCCGGTGGCGTTTCGTCACTGAGCCAGGGGGCGAGCGCCACCACCGCTTCCACAAGGGGATCATCCGCCGCGCAGACCGCCGTAAGGCCGCCCATCGAGTGGCCGAGGAGAAAAACGGGAACTCCGGGGTGTTCCTCGTGGATCCTGGCCAGCGCCCATCGTGCGTCCTGCAGCGGGGACATGTCCTCGCCGTTCCAGCCACGCACGCTGTTTCGCAGCGACCACACCGCGAGCCCGTATTGGCCGGCCGCGCGGTGCAGATCGCGGGCAAACGGCATCATCCGGGCAGGACTGAGATGGCGGGCCTCCACGGCCTCGTAGCTGTTGGCCCGCCCGCCGTGCAGGATAAGGGCCACACCCTGGGTGGTGCCGGACGCCTCCCGTATGGCCAAGGCCGGCCGGCGCGTCACGCCTTGGTGCGCGACTCCTTGGTGTCCCACTCCGGCCGTCCGCGCCTGGGATGCGGCGCCGGCCGGCTTCCGTTCGTGGTTCCTGCTGTTGCTCACGCGGGCCTCCAGACTCCTCGTCCTACATTTATAAACCCTAGGGCGCCGGACATAGAGTTCAACGTATGAGGTTTAACTGCTGATGGGCGCCGGACACTCCCACGGTCATACAGGTGATTCGGAGCCGACACGGCAGGCGATGGCCGCACGGCGGAGGGCAAATTGGCTCCTGGCCGCGGTGCTGGTGCCGCTGACCCTTCTGACGCTGGCCGCCATGGTCATGATGTGGCCCTCAGGGAGCAAGGAGGGACTCACCCTGGCCAACCCCTACACGGCGGCGCCGGGGGTAACTTTCGATACCGGCAAGATCCAGCGCGTGGTGGTGGAAGCCTGCACCCAGGGGAACCCGGGCAGCGCCCAGGGGAGTTCCCAGCAGGATCAAGCCGCGCAGGCCGCTCCGCAGGGCAGCGACTGCACCTTTGCGTACACGGAGCCGGACCAGGGCGGCAACCCGGTCAAGGTGGTCATCAACCCGGACATCGCAAAGTCCCACGGCGTCAAGACCGGGGACAACATCCGCTACCTGAACCTTTCCAAGGCACCGGGCGCCTCGGCAGCCCAAGGATCGCCCGCCTATATCTTTGTGGATTTTGTCCGCACGGTGCCGATCATTCTCCTGGCGGTCCTGTATGCCGTGGTGGTCATCGCCGTGGCACGCTGGCGCGGGCTGCGGGCTCTGATCGGGCTGGTGGGGGCCTACGCCGTGCTGGCCGCCTTCATCCTGCCGGGTCTCGTGGAAGGCAAACCTCCGCTCCTGCTGGCGCTCGTCGGTTCCACGGTGATCATGATCGGGGTGCTCTACTTCGCCCACGGCTTCTCGGCCCGCACCTCCACGGCGTTACTCGGCACCATCTTCGGGCTCGGCATCACTGCGCTGCTGGCCGCCTGGGCCACGGACGCCGCCAACCTTGCCGGGGTCGGCAGCCACGATGCTGCCACCCTGACCAATATGTCTGACCACATTTCCATCTCCGGCATCATCCTGTGCGGCCTCATCATTTCCGGGCTTGGCGTGCTCAACGACGTCACCATCACCCAGTCCGCCGCCGTGTGGGAGCTCTACGAGCTCGCGCCGGAAACCAGCGCGCGCCAGTTATTCCAGTCCGCCATGAGGATCGGGCGGGACCATATCGCGTCCACGGTGTACACCATCGCATTCGCCTACGCGGGTGCTGCCCTGCCCATCCTCATCATTGTGATGCTCTACAACCGGCCGCTCGGCGAGGCACTCACCAGCGCGGAGCTCTCCGAGGAGGTTATCAGGACCCTGGTTGGTTCCATCGGGCTGGTCCTGGCCATCCCGGTCACCACGGTGATTGCGGTGCTGGTGGTCAAGGCGACCGGCGTCAAGCAGGCGGGCAACGCGGTCCCGGCCGGCCGCGGCGTGGCCGGCCGCGGCGTGGGCGGTGCCGAGAACAGCGGTGAGAACAGCGGTGCGGAGAACAGCCGTGCCGAACACAGTGTGCCGGAATTTGCGGCAAACAGCGGGGCACGGTATGCCGCCGTCCGTGGGAGCGTTCCCGATCCCTCGGCGGAGGAGGACCATTTCGCGGCGTCCGGGCCCCGCAGGGGACGGCGGTCGGCAGGACAGTGATCGCCGGCCGGTGACCCGGGGAAACGGGGCGGCGGGCACGGGATAACCGGCCCGGGACCACCCTGCGCCCCGATTTGTCCGGCTTTGAGACAATGGTCGGGTGACTGTTGTAGCAACGCCTCCCGCCCCCAAGCTGGAACTCCCGCCCCTCAAACTGGGTCCGATCACGGTGGACACCCCCGTGATCCTGGCGCCCATGGCGGGCATCACCAACTCTGCCTTCCGCAGGCTGTGCCGCGAATACGGCGGCGGCCTGTACGTGGCGGAGATGGTCACCTCGCGTGCCCTCGTCGAGCGCACCCCGGAATCGCTGCGGATCATTTCGCACGACGACGACGAGAAAGTCCGCTCTGTCCAGCTCTACGGCGTGGACCCCGTGACCGTGGGCCAGGCCGTCCGGATGCTGGTGGAGGAGGACCGTGCGGACCACATCGACCTCAACTTCGGCTGCCCGGTTCCCAAAGTGACCCGGCGCGGCGGCGGTTCCGCCCTGCCCTGGAAGATCGATCTCTTCACCTCGATTGTCCAGACGGCCGTCAAGGAAGCCTCCAAGGGAAACGTCCCCCTGACCATCAAGATGCGCAAGGGCATCGATGAGGACCACCTGACCTACCTCGACGCCGGCCGGATCGCCCGCGATTCCGGCGTTGCCGCCGTCGCCCTTCACGGCCGGACGGCAGCGCAGTTCTATTCCGGGCAGGCGGACTGGTCCGCCATCGCCCGGCTGCGTGAAGCCCTGCCGGACATCCCCGTGCTCGGCAACGGAGACATCTGGTCCGCGGAGGACGCGGTGCGAATGGTCCGGGAGACCGGCGTCGACGGCGTGGTGGTGGGCCGGGGCTGCCAGGGCCGGCCGTGGCTGTTCGGAGACCTCATGGCCGCGTTCGAAGGCAGCGACCAGCGGTTCACGCCGGACCTGCGCCAGGTGGCGGAGAGTGTCTACCGGCACGCCGAGCTGATGGTCGAAACCTTCGGGGACGAGGGCAAAGCGCTGCGCGAGATCCGCAAGCACATCGCCTGGTACTTCAAGGGCTATGTGGTGGGAAGCGAACTGCGGACCAAACTCGCCCTGGTGACCAGCCTCGAGGTGCTGCGCGGAACCCTGGACCAGCTGGACCTTGACTCGCCGTACCCGGGCTTGGACGCCGAGGGACCGCGCGGCCGCGCCGGCTCACCCAAGAAACCGGCGCTCCCAAAGGACTGGCTGCTCAACCGCACCCTGGACGCCGAGCAGTCACGGGACATCTCCTTCGCCGAACTGGATGTATCAGGTGGCTGAGACCAGGACAACCGCTCCCGTGCTGGAGGGCTACACCGCCCATGACTCCGCCCGCTGGGTGGAGGAACCGCCCAAGTCCACCTACCGATCGGACTTCGAACGCGACCGGGCCAGGGTGCTGCATTCCTCGGCGCTGCGCCGGCTCGGAGCCAAGACCCAGGTGGTGGCTCCGGACACGGACGACTTCGTCCGGACCAGGCTGACACACAGCCTCGAAGTGGCACAGGTGGGCCGCGAACTGGGCCGCGTCCTGGGCTGCGACCCCGACGTCGTGGACACGGCCTGCCTCAGCCACGACCTCGGCCACCCGCCCTTCGGCCACAACGGCGAATCCGCGCTCAACGAGATGGCTCACGCCATCGGCGGCTTTGAGGGCAACGCACAGACCCTCCGCCTGCTGACCCGGCTGGAGCCCAAGGTCCTGGACCCCGCCGGCAACCCCGCAGGGCTGAACCTGACCCGCGCCAGCCTCGACGCGGCCGCCAAATACCCGTGGTCCGCCTTGAATGCGCCGGTGATCCATGGTCAACGCACCAGCAAATTTGGAGCCTACGAGGACGACCTGCCCATCTTCGACTGGCTCCGTGAGGGGGCCCCGGAACGCCGTTCCTGCCTCGAAGCCCAGGTCATGGACCTTGCGGACGACATCTCCTACTCCGTGCACGACGTCGAGGACGCGATCGTGGCCGGTCACTTCCAGCTGCGCTGGATGGACAACCCCGACCACCGCGCCCGGGTGGTGGGCTACGCCAAGCAGTGGTACCTGCCCCACAACGATCCGGCGGCGATCGACGCCGCCCTGGCACGCCTTGAGGCCACGGACGTCTGGGTGCGCGAGGCCGATGGCAGCCGCAAATCCATGGGCGCCCTGAAGAACATGACCAGCCAGCTCATTGGCAGGTTCTGCCAGAGCGCACGGGAAACCACCCGCGCCGTCTACGGTCCCGAAAACCTGACCCGGTACAACGCCGAGCTGATGGTGCCGGACGAAACGGTGATGGAGATCGCGGTGATGAAAGGCCTCGCCACCACCTTTGTGATGACCACCGAGCACCGCCAACCCATCTATGAGCGCCAGCGCGAGGTCCTGCACGCTTTGGTGACCGAGCTCAATGCCAGCGGGGACCGTCACCTGGAGCCGATGTTCGCCGCGGACTGGCGCGCTGCGGAGGACGACGGCGCCCGCCTGCGCGTGGTGATCGACCAGGTCGCTTCGCTCACCGACGGCTCCGCGCTGGCCATGTACGAACGGCTCGTCGGCAGCCTTCCCTCGCTTTGGTAGGGCTGGTGTTGGACGCCATAGCCGAGCCTTCGGCGTCGTGCCCGGGGACTAGGATGGCTCTGTGGCTGGGCTGATCAAACGCGAAGATATTGACGAAGTACGCCAGCGGACCGACATCAAGGAAGTCGTTGACGGCTATGTGACCCTCAAGGGCGCTGGGCTGGGGACGTTTAAGGGTCTGTGCCCCTTCCATGACGAGCGCTCGCCCTCCTTCACCGTGCGCCCGCAGGTTGGCCGCTACCACTGCTTTGGCTGCGGGGAGGACGGTGACGTCATTTCCTTTGTCCAGAAACTGGACCACACCACGTTCCATGAGGCCGTGGAGAAGCTGGCCGCAAGGATCGGGTTCGAACTTCACTACGAGGACGGCGGCACCGGCCCCAACCGGGAGGATGTGGGTAAGCGCCAGCGCCTGCTGGACGCCCACAAGGTCGCGGACGAGTTCTTCCGGGAACAGCTCCTGACTCCGGGCGCCGCCGAGGGCCGGAACTTTCTCTACGGCCGAGGCTTCGACCGCGCCGCCTCCGAACAGTTTGGGGTCGGTTATGCCCCGCAGGGCTGGGACAGCCTGCTCAAGCACCTCCGGGGACGCGGGTTCAAGGACCCGGAGCTGAAGCTGACGGGCATGTTCAGCGCCGGGGGACCCGGTAACCAGCAGAGGATTTACGACCGCTTCCGCGGCCGGCTGATCTGGCCCATCCGCGACATTGCCGGGGACACCATCGGGTTCGGCGCCCGCAAGCTGTATGAGGACGACCAAGGGCCCAAGTACCTCAATACGCCGGAAACAACGCTGTACAAGAAGTCCCAGGTCCTCTACGGCATCGACCTTGCCAAACGGAGCATAGCCAAGGACCGGCAGCTCGTGGTGGTGGAGGGTTACACGGACGTGATGGCCTGCCACCTCTCCGGAATTCCGACGGCGGTGGCCACCTGCGGCACGGCCTTCGGCACCGAGCACATCAAGATCGCCCGGCGCCTGCTCTCCGACGACGGCAGCGGAGGGGAAGTCATCTTTACCTTCGACGGCGACGCCGCCGGCCAGAAAGCTGCCCTGCGGGCCTTCGAGGAGGACCAGCGCTTCGTGGCTCAGACCTACGTTGCCGTGGAACCCGGCGGCGCGGATCCGTGTGAGCTGCGCCAGTCAAAGGGCGACTCGGCCGTTCGGGACCTGATCGCGAGCCGCCGTCCCCTGTTTGAATTCGCCATCAGGGCAACCCTGAAAAGGCACAACCTGGACACCGTGGAGGGCCGTGTGGCCGCGCTGCGCGAGTCCGCCCCCGTGGTCGCCCAGATCCGCGATGCCGGCATTCGGCCAGGCTACGCGCGCGAGCTGGCTGGCTGGCTGGGCATGCCCGTGGAGGAGGTCAACCGCGTGGTCGCATCTGCCGCCAAGCGCGCCGCCGTTCCCGCGCAGGGCACCACTGCCGGCCAGCGGCAGGCGCCAGAGGCGCACCGGCCCCAAGGCGGAGTTTCGGGGCGCGGGGGAGGCACGGGCGGCCACGGTGGTTATGGTGGGCCCTCCTCGCCGCCTCCGGGAGCAGCTCACGGCGGTGCCCCGTTGCCGGCGTCGGCGGTGCTTCCGTCATTCAGCCGCCCTGATCCCCGGGATCCCGTGGCGGCGATGGAACGCCAGGCCCTCGAAGTCGCCCTGCAGGAGCCGGCAATGCTGGAAGGCGAAACCTGGCTGCGCTTCTCCGAGTCCCGTTTCTCCACGCCGGCGTACCTGGCCATCCACGAGGCCATCCGGGCCACGGGGCTCGGTTTCGCCGCCGACCCGGTCCGCTGGGTGGAGCAGCTGCTCCAGGAGGTGCCTGAGCCGCTTCGGCCGCTGGTGTCCGAGCTGTCCGTGGTCCCGCTGCCCGCCAACACACCCGAGGGCGTGCAGCGGTACTGCAGGGACATCCTGGCCCGCCTGTTTGAGCTGCAGATCACCCGCGTTAAAGCGGACAAGATGGGGCAGCTGCAGCGCTTGGACTCCTCAGCCGATCCCGAGCTGTTCCAGCAGCTGAACCGGGAGCTGATGCAGCTCGAAATGCAGCGGCGGGCGCTGCGCTCGGACGCCTAAGCAGAGGCGCCCGGGGTCACGGCACCTTGTCCCCGCGGCGGCCAATTTCGTTTCCCGGGCTGGTGTTTGCTAGGCTTATAGCCGCTTCATTCCTCCTTAGCTCAATTGGCAGAGCATTCGACTGTTAATCGAAGGGTTGCTGGTTCAAGTCCAGCAGGAGGAGCGCGCAGTCCCCGTTCCGGTTCGCCGGCACGGGGACTTTTTGTATACCCGGACGGGGTATGGCCAAGGGGCCGCGGGGCCGATTTCCCATACCGGCAAAACGTTTGCTAATGTCATACCTGCTTCATTCCTCCTTAGCTCAATTGGCAGAGCATTCGACTGTTAATCGAAGGGTTGCTGGTTCAAGTCCAGCAGGAGGAGCGGACAGGTCCCGCGGCCGGCGAACAGCCGGCCGCGGGATCTTTTTTGTTGCCCTTGTTTCATCTGTTGCCCGGATCCCCGGATGCCCAACGGTCAGACGAAGTCCATCTCGACTTGGAGGAAGCGCTCCGCTTCGGCGATTGCCGCCTGGAATGCTTCGTCCTCAGTGGGAGATTTGCGCGGCTCACGGGGATGCCATTCATGCGGGGCGGAGTGCACGCGGGTGAAGCCGCTGCCCGGCGGCGCGTAGAAAATGCCGAAGCGTTGGACAGGCCATTCCGGGGACGTTTCCGGGGCAACCAGGAGCGCCGCGTTGAACGCCGGATTGAACCACTGCGCTATGGGTCGCCGCCGGTCCTCGGTGAAAAGGCCGGCCGCGTACATCGCCGCGGACTGAGCGCTGGTCTGCGTGCACAGCCGGTCCCACCACAGGGGCAGAATGCCGGCATCGCACCGCTGCCACGTGGCCGGAAGGGGCGGATGCTTCTGCCAGTCGGGCACACCTCAACTTTATCGCGGCGGCACGGGCCGGAACAGGTCCAAGGGCCCTGTCACAGCGCTGCCTCCACGGCGGTGACGCGGGTGGTGCGGGGGCGGCAGGGCGGGTGGCGCGGGGGGCATTGCAGGGCATGGGGCGACGACGGGCGCGGCCCATGTTGCTCGGCTCGGCCCGCGCGTTCACCTGTCCGCGGGACATGCTCAGTGTTGGACGCGGCGCGTGGACATATGCCCGTTCTGCCCGTTCCTGGCCGCGAAGAATGGGCATGTCCCCCCGGGGCGGCCGCGAAGAATGGGCATGTCCCCCGGGACGCTAGTGAATCGAGGGGACGGTGCGCGGACGGACCACGAGCCAGAGGGCTGCCGCCGCGAGGGTGATGCAGACGGCCTGGATGGCGCCCATCGGGGTGGCCGAGCCCACGCCGAACCAGCCGACCACGGGGGAGACGAGGCCGGCCATCATGAATGTCGCGGCGCCCAGCAGGGATGCCGCGGTTCCGGCCTGCGCCCCGTGTCTGGACAGCGCCAGGACCTGAACGCAGGGGAACGTGAACCCGGTGCCCAGGATGTAGAACCAGAGCGGAACCATTACGCCCCACAATCCGAAGCCGAGCCGGTCAAACACAACAATCAGCAGTGCCATCAGAACCATCCACGCCGTTGAACACGCCAGGATCCACTGCGGCGCCACGATCCGGATCAGCCGGGAACTGGTCTGCACGCCCGCCACGATGCCCAGCGAATTGATGCCGAACAGCAGGCCGTACTGTTGCGGCGAGAATCCGTAGACGTTCTGGAAGAGGAACGGGGAAGCGGAGAGGTAGGTGAACAGGCCCCCGAAGTTCATACCGCCCAGCAGCAGCAGGCCCACGAAGATCCGGTCCGTGAACAGGACCTTGTACCGCTGGCCCGCCGTCAGCCCTGAGCGACCCCGCAACTCGCGGGGGAGCGTCTCGCGCACCAGGAGGATGGCCGCGACGATCACCAGGGTGCCGTAGCTGGCCAGGAAGAAGAAGATCCCCGGCCACGGCATGATCAACAGCAGCTGCGAGCCGATCACCGGTGCCAGGATAGGCGCCAGCCCGTTCACCATGGCCATCCGCGAAAACATCCTGACCATCGCGTAGCCGGAGAACAGGTCCCGGACCATGGCCATGGCCACCACGCCGCCCCCGGCAGCGCCGATTCCCATCAGTACCCGGAACAGGCCCAGGCTGCCCAGGTCCGTGGACAGGGCTGCCCCGAGCGAGGCACTGATATGCAGGGCAGTGGCGAGGATCAGCGGCACACGCCGGCCGAACTTGTCGCTAAGGGGCCCCACCACCAATTGGCCGAGCGCAAAGCCCACAGTGGTGCCCGTCAATGTGAGCTGGACGGCCGTCTCGGACACCCTCAGGCTGGCTTCGAGGGCCGGAAAGGCCGGCAAATACAGGTCGATCGTAAAGGGGCCCAGCGCGGTGAGGGCACCGAGCATGAGGATGTACAGGACTCTCCGACGGCGGCTCAGGGAATCGCCGGGATTAGGGGGGATGCTCACAGGGACCCATCCTATGGCCCGCCGAATCGACATTTCCGGCGTTCGACGCCGCGCCACGCCTTATTGCCAGAACAGGTGCCGGAACCTGAATGATAGTTTTGTCACCGGGGATTGTGTGAAACCGGGCAGGCCCCCGGAATCCAGCGGAATCCGGATCAAAGATGGAACCAGTTAGGCGGGATCGATGAGCGGACGACACAGCGGCCGGACCAATAGCGGACTGCGCATGTCAGCGCTGCCCAGGACACTGAAGCTGGTGGCCCGGCTGGCCCCGCGGCAGCTCAATGACGAAATAGCGCTCGCCAAGGTGGAAATCAAGCGAAAAGGCATCCAGCTTGGAGTGGCGGGCGCCTTCTTCGCCGTCGCCCTGGTCTTCGTCGCCTTCCTGATTACCGGGCTGATCGTTGCCGCCATCATGGGGCTTGCCACCATCATGCCGGCGTGGCTCGCGGCGCTCCTCGTATGCGCCTTGTTCCTGATCATCGCCCTGATCGGCGCGCTGGTGGGACTGCGCAAGTTCAAAAAAGCCATGCCGCTGCTTCCCGAGGACACCATCCGCGGGCTCAAGCACGACCTCGGCATCGCCAAGGAAGGCTCAGCCTTCGATCCGGCGGTCCTGGATCCCTCCTCCGAACAGGCCAGGGCGGCAAAGGCAGCCAAAGACGCGAAGGCTGCGGCCGCCAAAGCAGAGAAAGAGGCAAAGGCGGCCGCCCAGCCTGACCTCGGCCCCGCGCCTTCGGAAGCGGAGCTGCGGCGACGTCTTGATCAGCGCCGCCGCCACCTGACGGAAGTCCGTGACGAGCTGGGCGAGGAGACCGACGTCAAGACGCAGGCACTGGCGCTCCTGAGCGCCACCCAAGACCGGCTCGAGACGGGCAAGGAACGCGTTGGCCGCCAGTTCGCCGGCCTCAGCGAATCGGCGTCGTCAATGCTGACCCGCGCGGACGGACAGCCGGACCCGCGTTGGAAGCCTTTGCTGGCCCTGGCCGCGTCAACCACCGTGCTGCTGGTCCTGCTGCGGAAGCTGCTTAAAGGCCAGGCACCCCACTGAGCTCAGATATGAAGACGTCTCCGGCACTCGAAAGGGGGAACGGATGAGGTTCATCGGCGCAGGCGGCCGCCCCGGTGAGCCGCAGGTCGATAACGACCTCGTCTTCACCATCCCCAATGTGCTGACGGTCGTCCGCTTTATGGGCGTCCCCCTGTTCGTCTGGCTCGTCCTGTCCCAGAAGGAATACGGCATCGCCATTGTGGTGCTGGCCGTTATGGGCAGCACCGACTGGGTGGACGGCTATATCGCCCGCCGCTTCAACCAGACCTCCCGCCTTGGCCGGATCATGGACCCCATAGCCGACCGGCTCGCCCTCATTACCGTCGCGGTCACGCTGGTCATCGCCGGCGTTGTGCAGTGGTGGTACCTGGCCGCGCTCGCCGTTCCCGACGCCGTCCTGCTGGCGCTCTCGCTTTACTACTTCCGCAGCCATCCCGACCTCCCTGTGAGCCGGGTCGGAAAGATCCGCACGGCCCTGCTGCTGGTGGGGACGCCGGTCCTGATGCTCTCCAGGCTGTCCCTTCCCCTGGCCGAGCTCTACTTGGTGGCCGGCTGGGTCTTCCTCGGCCTCGGCCTGGCGGGCCACTGGATCGCGGCCTACAACTACTTCTGGGCCATCATCCGCAAGGGCAAAATGCGGATGGCCGACGACGGCGGACGCGGCTGATGGTCTGGCTTGCGGTCTCCCTGGCGGTCATGGGCGCTTTTTTCCTGGCTTTCGGCGCTCAGCGCCAAGGCAGCGCGGTGAAGGCGGATACGGGCGGCCTGGCCCTCAACACCCACGGCTTGGTGAGGCTGCTCCGAAACCCCCGCTGGGTTCTGGGGCTCCTGTTATTGTGCGTGGGCATGGCAATGAATGCCGTCGCCCTGGTCTCGGCCCCGCTGACCGTGGTGCAGCCCATCGGCGCGATCGCACTCGTGATCACGACCATAGTGAACAACAAGGACCAAGGCCTGAGCATGAACAGGGCCACTGTGGTGGCCACCTCCGCCTGCGTCACCGGCTCAGCCACGTTCGTCCTGCTTGCTGTGAACGTCACCCAGGAGAACCATCACGTCAGTTTCGAGGACGAACTGACCATTGTGCTGCTCCTCGCCCTGGCAGTGGGTCTCTTCGGCACACTGGCGCTGATGTTCAAGCACCGGATGAGCGCCTTCGTCTACATCCTGGGGGCCGGCGTCCTCTTCGGATTTGTGGCCGTTCTTACCCGCATCATCGGCAAGCACCTGCTGGACCCGAACGGCCTGTTCCTGCTCAACGTCCAGTGGTATTCCGTGGTGGCCATTGCAGTCGCGGGCGGCCTTGGCTCGTGGTTTGTCCAGTCCGCCTACTCCGGTGGGCCCCCGGACCTCGTCATCGCCGGGCTGACGGTCATCGACCCCATGGTGGGCATCGCCATTGGCATCGCGATCCTGGGCGAGCTTCGTCCGGATGTCCACGCTGTGACGGCCATTTCGATGGGAGCGGCGGGTTCCCTTGCTATCGTGGGGGTAATCGCCCTTTCCCGACACCATCCCGAAGTCCACAAGCGCAAGAAGGACGCGCGGAAGGCTGCGGGGCGAACGTCATAGGGCAGATGACCGTCCAGACCCCAACAGATTTGCCAGTCTTCACCAGGCCCGGCGCGACTGCGCCGACGGCCAGCCGGCCGCCACGGCCACAGCTGACCGCACCGTGACCACCAGGAGCCCTCCACGTGACCATGCCCGATAGCCAGCGACCCCTCACCATTCTGATAGCAGCGGACACCTACCCGCCCCACGTCAACGGAGCCGCCCAGTTCGGATACCGGCTGGCCAAGGGTATGACCGGCCGCGGACACAATGTGCACGTGCTTGCATGCCGGCAGGACAAGGGAAAGAGTTACACCGAATTCCGCGAAGAGGGAACCGTGCACCGGCTGCGCTCGCACTCGGTGCCCACGCACGAGTACTTCCGGATCACCTTTCCGTGGGAGATCAGGAAGGAGATCAGCCTCCTTTTCGACAAGGTCAAACCGGATGTGGTGCACATTCAGAGCCATTACATGATCGGCGAGCACGTGCTCTACGAGGCCGTGAAGCGTGGGATCAGGGTTGTGGCGACCAACCACTTCATGCCCGAAAACCTGAACCCGTTCCTGCCCTTCCCGCAGTGGTTCAAGGACATCGTGGGCAGGATTTCCTGGAAGGACATGGGCAAGGTCATGGGCCAGGCCGACGTGGTCACCACGCCGACACCGCTCGCGGCGAAGGCCATGCACCAGCACGCGTTCCTGCGCAAAGTGCTTCCGCTCTCCAACGGAATCGACTCGGCCGCCTACGAGGTGAAGGACGGCGAGGTCATCGAGCCCCATCATTTCCCGACAGTCCTCTTCGCAGGGCGCCTGGCCGAGGAGAAGCACGTCAACGTTCTGATCGATGCGGTAGCGAAGACGCCGGTGGAGCTGGGTGTTCGCTTGGAGATCGTAGGCGGCGGAGAAGTCCGCGCCGCACTGGAGGCCCAGGTGGCCCGGCTTGGGCTGCAGGACCGCGTCAAGTTCCTTGGCCTGGCCAGCGACGCCGAGTTGCGGCTGGCCTACATCAGGGCGGATCTGTTCTGCATGCCGGGAACGGCCGAGCTTCAGTCTCTGGTGACGCTGGAGGCCATGTCCGCCTCCACTCCGGTGCTGCTGGCTGACGCCATGGCGCTCCCGCATTTGGTCCGGGACGGTGAAAACGGCTACTTGTTCACTCCGAATGACAGTAACGACCTCGCCGCCAAGATCACCCGCGTCCTGCAGCTTCCGCCGGAAGAGCTGAAGCAAATGGGCAAGGCGAGCCGGTGCATGGTGGAGCCCCACAGCATCGAAGGAACACTGCAGACCTTCGAGGATCTCTACCGCGGAGCCAGCTACGAAGACAAGGCGGTCTAGCGGGCCGCGCCACGGGTTGGCCGAGTTCTGTTGCGCGGTGCGGGCGATTACTATTGCTAGAGTGTTTTTGCCCCAGAAACCCCGTGGCTTGGTTCCAAGCCGGGGGTGGGCGGGACGCACGGGGCTATAGCTCAGCTGGTTAGAGCGCGGGACTCATAATCCTAAGGTCCTCGGTTCAAGTCCGAGTAGCCCTACCGAGCACACCAACGGTCCTCACGCCGAGGATCCCGTTGTGCGGGAGCCATGGCCGATGTTCAGACATCGGCCATGGCTCCTTTTTGTTTGCCCCTTGTTTTTTACTTTCGTTTCCGCCGCTTGCAGTCAGGGTGGCCCTGCGTTATGTTACTCATGAGTAACTTATCGCGTGGCGTTGAGCCCGGGACCTTTGATCGCCGCTGATCGCAAGTGAAGGAACATCATGTCCAAAGCTGGAATCGACATTAGCAACCTCCCTTATGCCGACGGAGATTTCTTCGCGTTCGAGCAGTTGCTCAGCACGAAGGAGAAAGACCGTCTGGCCGAGGTCCGGGAGTTCCTCGCCCGGGAGGTCAAGCCCATTGCGGTCGACTGCTGGAACCGCGGCGAGTTCCCGATGGAGCTGATTCCGAAGCTCGCTGAAATTGACCTGGTCAGCCCGGTCAAGCGGCAGGGGTACTCCAACCTCTTCGCTGGAATCCTGCACGCCGAGGCCACCCGGGCGGACACATCGATTGCCACCTTTATGGGCGTACATGACGGGCTCTTCACGGGATCCATTGAAGCCCTCGCCTCCCAGGAGCAGCAGGACGCCTGGCTTCCGGACATCTACGCGCTCAAGAAGATTGGCGCCTTCGGCCTCACCGAACCCCTGGGGGGTTCTGATGTGGCCGGTGGCACCCGCACGACTGCCCGCCGCCAAGGTGACAGCTGGGTCCTCAATGGGGCGAAGCGCTGGATCGGCAACGCCACTTTCTCCGACTGGGTGGTCATCTACGCGCGGGACATCGAAGACGACCAGGTCAAGGGCTTCCTTGTGGACACTAAGACCGAGGGCTACAGGGCGACGAAGATCGAGAACAAGATCTCCATGCGTACCGTGCAGAACGCGGACATAACGTTGGAGAACGTGGTGGTTCCCGGGTTCTTCAAGCTGGCCAACGCCAACAGTTTCCGGGACACCAACAAGGTCCTTAAAGTCACCCGCCTGTCCGTCGCCTGGCAGGCCGTCGGCCAGCAACTGGCCGCGTTCGACGTCGCCCGCCGCTATGCCGTGGAGCGCAGCCAGTTCGGACGCCCCATCGCCTCCTTCCAGCTCGTCCAGCACCAGCTGGTCCAGATGTTGGGCAACACCGTGAGCTCCATGGGCATGATGGTCCGGCTCTCCCAGTTGGAGGATGCCGGCGAGGCCAGGGATGAGCAGTCGGCGATGGCCAAGGCGTTCACCACCGCACGCATGCGTGAAAGTGTTGCGATCGGCCGAAGCCTCCTGGGCGGCAACGGGATCGTCACGGATTACGAGATGGCCAAGGTCTTCGCCGACGCCGAAGCAATCTACTCCTATGAGGGCACCCACGAGATCAACACCCTGGTGACCGGCCGTGCCATCACCGGGATCTCAGCAATCGTGTAGTTGGCGCGCGACGGTGTCAGCCGTTCGCGCGCGGGCGGGCCGGCGGCAGCAGAGTCTCTGGATGCGGCGTGGGCGGGCGGGCCGGCAGGAGCGGCACTTCGAAGCGGCGCGGATCCGGGAGATTCCGCCGCGATGAGTACGTGCGGCGGTATGAGTACGTGCGGCGGTTCAGCCGGCACCTGGCACCTCCAGCGGGAGCAGGACGGAAGGCCTTAAATCCGTCACGAGAGACAATGGGTTGATGTAGTCCTCTCCCCGGCGAACGCCCCAGTGAACGCACGGTATGGCCCCGCAATGACCAGGCCGCACCGTTCCGATCAGGTCCCCTTTGGAGACGCGGGCGCCGGCCGCAAGGCCACTGTCCACGGGTTCGAAGCTGCTGCGGAGCCCGCCGCCGTGGTCGATGGTAATCACGGGGCGGTCCACCACCACTCCCACAAAACTGACCGTTCCGGACTCCGGCGAGGTGACCGCGGCGCCGTCGAACGCCGTCCGGAGATCCACTCCCCGATGCCCCCTCATCCACGGTTTTTCCGGGGGATCGAAGCCGCGCAGCACCACCGGTTTGGGAGGCAGCGGCCAGCTCCAGTCTCCCCGCGCCGGCGCAGCCAGGATGGGGCCGGGCGGGACCGCAGACGGAGCGCCGTACAGCGGTGCTGCTGCGGCCGCCAGGAGGGTGATGGCGAGGAGTGCTGGGGCTTTCATGTCTTCAGCCTGATGCCTGGGCGCGGCGGCGGGAAGCGGTGCCGCAGCCTATGTGGAAAAGGGCGGTGGAGGTCCCTGGAATGGTCCAACCGGAGGAGGCTGCTGTAGTACACTTGACGGAGCAGTTTGCTGTGCCCTCAACGATGCCCGGCTGGCGGTTCAAGTCACTTCCAAGTCACCTGGCCTTTCAGCCGTTCTAGTCAGCACGTCTCATTCAGAGGTGTGGGGGAGCAGTGGCTGACTACGCGTATCCAGACCTCCCATCCGAAGCCAAGCCTTCAGGCTGCGGAGGATTGTGCTTCTTGCGGTCCTGACCTTAACGGTCCGGATGAGTCGTGCAATGGATGCCAGGAGTAACGCCCACCTGGGCGAAGCTAAATAACCGTCAACTATTGGCAGGGTAAGAGAGCCATGGGCTGTCTCATGAATGACCTGCCGGAAGGAGCGTCGGCATGCCCGTCGTAACTATGCGCCAGCTGCTTGACAGCGGCGTCCACTTTGGACACCAGACCCGTCGTTGGAACCCGAAGATGAAGCGATTCATCTTCACGGAACGCAACGGCATCTACATCATTGACCTGCAGCAGTCGCTGTCCTACATCGACCGCGCTTACGAGTTCGTCAAGGCCACCGTTGCACACGGCGGCACCGTTCTCTTCGTCGGCACCAAGAAGCAGGCCCAGGAAGCGATCGCTGAGCAGGCCACCCGCGTTGGCCAGCCGTACGTCAACCAGCGCTGGCTCGGCGGTATGCTGACCAACTTCCAGACGGTTTCCAAGCGCATCCAGCGTATGAAGGAACTCGAAGAGATCGACTTCGACGACGTCGCAGGTTCCGCGTACACCAAGAAGGAGCTGCTGCTTCTTCGCCGCGAACTCACCAAGCTGGAAACCAACCTCGGTGGTATCCGCAACCTGACCAAGGCACCGTCCGTGCTCTGGATCGTGGACACCAAGAAGGAACACCTCGCAGTTGATGAGGCCAAGAAGCTGAACATCCCGGTTGTTGCCATCCTGGACACCAACTGCGATCCCGATGAGGTTGACTTCCCGATCCCGGGTAACGACGACGCCATCCGCTCCGTGAACCTGCTGACCCGCGTTGTTGCAGATGCTGTTGCTGAGGGCCTGATCGCCCGCCACAACCGCGCAACCGGCACCACCGAGACCCCGGAAGAGCCGCTGGCTGAGTGGGAGCGCGAGCTCCTTGAAGGCAGCAAGTCTGAAGAGGCTCCCGCCGCCGAGGCCGCCGCTCCTGCTGCTGAAGACGCTCCCGCAGCTCCCGCAGCAGAGGCAGCTCCCGCAGCAGAGGCTGCTCCCGCAGCTGAGGAAGCTCCGGTTGCTGAGGAAGCCCCGGCTGCTGCCGAGGCAACCGAAGCTGCAGCCGGCGAAGCCGACTCCGCCAAGTAGGCAGTCACGCAAATCTGGACCGTCCCCGGCACTGTATCCAGTGCCGGGGGCATCTGACAGGATGGCCGCTCACGATGTGAGCTGCCGTCCTGTCAGTCCGTACACCACATAAATTTCTAGACAGAGGGGTTCACATGGCGAACTACACTGCCGCAGACATCAAGGCTCTGCGCGAGCGCACCGGCGCCGGCATGATGGATGTCAAGAAGGCTCTTGACGAAGCCAACGGTGACGCCGAAAAGGCCATCGAAATCATCCGCATCAAGGGCCTCAAGGGCGCTACCAAGCGTGAAGGCCGCTCCACCGCGGAAGGCCTGGTTGCTGCCAGGGTCGACGGCGGCGTTGGCGTGATGATCGAGGTTAACTGCGAGACCGACTTCGTGGCCAAGGCTGATAAGTTCATCCAGCTCGCCGACAAGGTGCTCGCCGTGGCAGTTGACTCAGGCGCTGCCGACCTCGAGACCCTGCTGGCCACCGAAGTCGATGGCAAGGCGCTGTCCGAGGTTGTCGTCGAAGAGGGCGCCGTCCTCGGTGAAAAAGTCGTCGTCCGTCGGATCTCACGCGTTGAGGGCGGCACCGTTGACGCGTACCTGCACAAGACGTCCAAAGACCTCCCGGCTCAGGTCGGCGTTCTGTTCGCCGTTGACGGTGAAGGCGAAGCAGCCGCAACGGCCGCGCACGACGTCGCCGTTCACATTGCTGCGATGTCCCCGAATTACCTGACCCGCGAGGACGTGCCGGCTGAGCTGGTTGAGTCCGAGCGCCGCATCGCCGAGGAAACGGCCAAGGCCGAGGGCAAGCCCGAGGCAGCCATGACCAAGATTGTGGAAGGCCGCGTCACGGGCTTCTACAAGGGCGAGGTCCTGGTTGACCAGGCATTCGCCAAGGACGCCAAGAAGTCTGTGGCGCAGGTCCTCCAGGAGGCCGGCGTCAAGCCGACCGCGTTCACGCGTTTCCGCGTCGGTTCCTAGTTAGACACGCTAAGGGGTGGTCACTGCGGTGGCCGCCCCTTTTGCATGCACCCGCAGCCTCCCGGGGCTGCACATAGCGGCCAGGGCAATGAGACCTTTGGCCATCAGGCACGATAACCTAGCTCAGAGCTTATTTACGGGAAGGCACCATGGGAACCGTCAACACTTCAGTCCAGTCAGAGAAGAGCAGGCGGCGCGTCCTCCTGAAACTGTCCGGTGAGGTCTTCGGCGGCGGGAAGCTGGGCGTTGATCCGGATACCGTGCGCGGAGTCGCCAAGCAGATCGCTGCCGCCGTTCCCGACGTCGAGGTTGCCATCGTGGTGGGCGGCGGGAACTTCTTCCGCGGCGCCGAACTGTCCCAGAGCGGCATGGACCGATCCCGCGCGGACTACATGGGCATGCTGGGCACCGTCATGAACTGCCTGGCACTGCAGGACTTCCTGGAGCAGGCCGGCGTCGAAACCCGGGTGCAGAGCGCCATCACCATGGGCCAGGTGGCGGAGGCGTACATTCCCCGCCGCGCTATCCGGCACATGGAAAAGGGCCGGGTTGTCATCTTCGGAGCGGGTGCGGGCCTGCCGTATTTCTCCACCGACACCGTAGCTGCCCAGCGCGCCCTTGAGGTGCACGCGGACGTGGTCCTGATGGCCAAGAGCGGCGTGGACGGCGTCTACACGGCAGACCCCAAGAAGGATCCCGGCGCCGAGAAGCTCGACCGGCTTAGCTACGACGACGCATTGCGCCGCGACATCCGCGTCATGGACCAGACGGCCATGACGATGTGCAAGGACAACAACCTCACCATGGTGGTGTTCGGGATGGAAGGCGAAGGCAACGTCACACGCGCCATCCGCGGCGAGGAACTGGGCACGGTAGTCACTCCCTAGCAACGGCTAGGATGATTCATGGACGGTTCCGCCCGCGGGTGGGGCAGTATGACGGAACGAATTCTGTGCATCTCCGGTCCCTCCGGAATGCACCAAATTTCTGAGGAGAGATCGTGATCGAAGAAACCTTGCTCGAAGCCGGGGACAAGATGGACAAGGCGGTTGAAGTAGCCAAGGAAGACTTCGCCTCGATCCGGACCGGCCGCGCCACGCCCGGCCTGTATAACAAGGTGATCGTGGAGTACTACGGCACGCCTACCCCGCTCCAGCAGTTGGCCTCCTTCGCCGTGCCGGACGCCCGCACCATTCTGGTCACTCCTTACGACAAGACGGCCCTTCGCGACATAGAACGCGCCCTGAGCGACTCTGAGGTGGGCGCCAACCCGTCGAATGACGGCAACGTCATCAGGATCACCATTCCGGAGCTGACGTCCGAGCGCCGCAAGGAATACGTCAAGATCGTCAAGTCCAAGGGCGAGGACGCCAAGGTCTCCATCCGCAACATCCGCCGCAAGGCCAAGGAAACCCTGGACAAGCTGGTGAAGGACGGCGAGGCCGGCGAGGACGAGGGCAGCCGCGGCGAGAAGGAACTCGACGCCATGACCAAGGCCCACGTCGACGGGATCGATGAGCTGCTCAAGCGCAAGGAAGCCGAGCTTCTCGAGGTCTGATGAATCAGGCAGAGCAGGCGCCCGGACCGAGAGTCCGGGCACGGGGGAGGCAGCGGGAAAACCCCACACCCAAGGCCGGGAGGAATCTTCCAGCGGCCACGGTGGTGGGGCTCGCAATGCTCTTCGCCGTATTGGGGGGCCTTCTGTTCCTGCCGCTGGGCTTTGTGGCAGTCACCACCACCTTCGCCGTCTTCGGCGTGTGGGAAATTTTCCGGGCGCTGGAAGTGAGCGGCACCCGCCTGCCCATCGTTCCGGTGATGGTGGGGACCGTTGGCATGCCGTTCGCGGCGTACTTCGGGGGGCTCGAGGGCCTGCTGTTCGCGTTGCTGGCGAGCAGCGTGGCCGTGCTGTTGTGGCGCACTATTGAGAGCGCCGCCGGCTCGGCCCGCAGCATTTTTGCCGGTGTCTTCACCATGGCCTGGGTCCCGTTCTTCATCAGTTTCGCCATCCTGCCCCTGCACGCGGGGGGAGGCGCGGCCACCATCGGCCCGTGGCCCGGCGGCATCATCCCGGCCGGCGCCTGGCAAATCGCCACCATGCTGCTCCTGGTGGTTTCCAACGACACTTTCGGCTATCTGGTGGGGGCGTCTTTCGGCAAGCACCCCATGGCACCGAAGATCAGCCCGAAGAAGTCCTGGGAAGGCTTTGCCGGTTCCATCGCCGGGGCCGCTGCAGTCGGCGTCCTTGCCTGCATCTTCGTCCTGGATAAACCGTGGTGGGTGGGGCTGGTGCTCGCAGTGGGAATGGTGGCTGCATCGACCACCGGTGACCTCGCCGAATCCATGGTCAAACGGGAGCTCGGCATCAAGGACATGAGCAGCATTCTTCCCGGCCACGGCGGCGTCATGGACCGGCTTGATTCAATCGTTTTCGCCTCTCCGGCGGCGTTTATCCTGTTCACCGCTTTCTCCGGCGCCTGAGGTTCCCGCGGGCCATCGGTCCACACCTTAGACTGGTCCGGAGCAACATCTGAACAGCATTGAAGGAAAATTGTGACAGTGGATATTCAACGGCAGATACCTGCGTCCTTTGACCGCGTGCAGCGGAACCAGTACGGCTACAACGCCAAGCAGGTTGACCAGTTCCTCCAGCGGGCGCGGGTGTCCTTCGAGAATCCCGGGGCAGCGAGCCCCGTGATCAAGAGCGCCGATGTCAGGGCCGTCTCCTTCGACCCGGTCAAGGGAGGCTATGCGGCAGCCGGCGTGGACGCTGCACTGGACCGGCTGGAGGACGCATTTGCCCGGCGGGAGCGCGATGACCTTATCGCGGCGAGCGGCGAGGACGCATGGCTCCGCGAGATCGGCAAGCTGTCCGGGCTCCTGCGGGGCCGCCTGCACCGCCCGGACGGCGAGCGTTTCCGCCGCCCGGCCAAGGGCCGCGCGAGCAGCTACAACACCATCGACGTCGACAACCTGTGCCGGGACCTTATCGGATACCTGGAGGAGGACCGTCCGCTGAGCGTGGACAACGTCCGCCGCGCCGTGTTCCGGCCGGCCGTAGGCAAGGACGGCTATGAGGAAACGCAGGTCGATGCGTTCCTCGACCGCGTCATCGAACTGATGGCGGCCATCGACTAGCCTTCCCCCGTCAGCGTTCGGTTGCCAGCGGACGCTCCGGAGTATGAAGCCGCGTCATGACCCGGGTCAGGGTCCGCGGCACACGGTTCTTCGTGGCCCGCGACACCAGGATCATCACGGCGAAGGCGGCCGGCACAGTCCACGCCGCGGGCTGGGCCAGCCACGCGGGCGCAGTGGCTCCGGAGCCCGCGGCGCCGGAGAGTGCGCCGGCAACCATCGAGCCTCCGCAGAGAATTCCTCCGGTCAGCATGCCGGCTATGGCGCCAACATCGGTAAGGCCGCGCCACCAGATGCCCAGTAGCAGCGCCGGGCAGATGGTTGAGGCCGTGAAGGCGAACACCAACCCCACACTTCCTGCCAAGGCCATCGAATCCGTCATGAACGCAAAGCCCAGGGGCACGGCGGCGGAGATCAGCGCCGCCACCCGGAAACCGCGGACGCTCCCACCCAGCACGTCCTGACTGATAACGCCGGCCAGCGAGACCACAAGGCCGGAGGTTGTGGAGAGGAACGCGGCGAATGCTCCGGCAACCACGAGGGCCGACAACAGGTCGCCGGCAGTTCCTCCCACGAGCCGGCCCGGGAGCAGGAGGACCAGCGCGTCGGACTGACCGCTCTGGGCCAAACCCGGCGCGAACATCCGGCCGGCCAGCCCGTAAGCGGTGGGGAAAAGGTAGAAAACGGACAATAGCCCGAGGACGATCAGCGTTGTCCGCCGCGCCGAGTGGCCGTCTGGATTCGTGTAAAAGCGCACCAGGACGTGCGGCAGTCCGAGCGTGCCGAAGAGCAGCGCCACCAGCAGCGAGATGTTTTGGTAGGGCCCGGCCGGAGCCAGCCCCGTGGGGTTTGCGGACGCCTCCGCTACGGCCTGGGAGCCGTTGCCGGCGAGCACCAGGACGATGAAGACAATGGGTACCGCCAGGGCCGTCAGCTTCAGCCAGTACTGGAAGGCCTGGACAAACGTGATGGAGCGCATGCCGCCGGCCACCACGGTCAGGCAGACCACCACCACCACCGCCACCGACCCCACCCAGGCCGGCAGACCGGTGGTGATCCGGATGGTCAGGGCCGCCCCGTGCAGCTGCGGCACGATGTAGAGCCAGCCCACCACCACAACCACCAGGCTCGTGACGCGGCGGACGGCCTTGGAATTCAACCGCACCTCGGTAAAGTCCGGAATGGTGTACGCGCCGGAGCGCCGCAGCGGAGCGGCAACAAAAAGCAGCAGCATCAGGTACCCCGCGGTGTAGCCGATGGGAAACCAGAGTGCGTCCGTGCCGGAGAGCAGGATCAGGCCCGCCACGCCAAGGAAGCTGGCGGCGGAGAGATATTCGCCGCCAATCGCCGAGGCATTCCACCACGGACGGACCGTCCGGGAGGCCACATAGAAGTCGCCGGTGGTCCGGGAAACCCGCAGCCCATAGAATCCGATCACCGCCGTGGCCACAGAGACGGCGGCAAAGGCGGCAATACCCACCACGGGGTTCACAGCGGCCTCACTTCTCTTCCGCCAGGTCCCGGTACCGGGCCTCGTTGCGCGCCGCCGTGCGGATGTACAGCCAGGCACTGAGCCCGATCACGGGATAGATCCCGGCGCCGAGCAGGAGCCACCCGAAGGGGATCCCGGCAACCCGCGACTCGGCCAGTCCCGGCACCAGCCCGAGCATCATGGGGAAGGCGAACAGGATCAGTAGGAAGCCACCGGCGACCACGAGGGCCAGGCGCAACTGTGAGCGGATGAGTGACCGGACGAACACCTGGCCCACTTCGGATTCCTCGGCGGCCTCATGGGGGTCGGCGGCGGGCCTCGCAGCGGACGGGGGAGCCGTCACCCGGACGCGCGTCATGCCTGCGGCCGGATCCGGGTGGTCCCGAGCTTCTCCCGGACCGAGGGCAGGTGCCGCCGGCTGATGGGAAGCTCGGCTCCGGCCACGGTGACAGTGGGCTTGGCGGAGGCCAGCTTCAGATGACCCACATGATTCAGTGCGATCAGGTACGAGCGGTGGGTTCGGATGAAACCGGCGTCGGCCCACTGCTGCTCCAGGTCGGCCAGCGGAACCCTGATGAGGAAGCTGGCATCGGCGGTGTGCAGCCGTGCATAGTCACCCTGCGCCTGGACATAGGTGACGTCGTCGCGCCGGATCATCCTGGTGGTTCCGCCCAGATCAACGGTGATCATCTCCGGCGTCGCGGCGCCGTCCTTCAGGAGCTCGCAGATGCGTCCCACCGACTTCGCCAGCCGTTCTGCCCGGACCGGCTTCAGCAGGTAGTCCACTGCGGCGAGTTCGAACGCTTCGAGCGCGCAGTCCTCGTCCGCCGTGACAAATACGACGGCGGGAGGATGGCTGCTTCGCGCGATGGCCCTCGCAATGTCAAGGCCGGACAATGCGGGCATGTGGATGTCGAGGAAAACGGCATCCACCGTTTCGGCCTCGAGGACCGTCAGGGCTTCCGCCCCTGAGGATGCGCGGTGCACCGTCCCGATACGGTCATCCCTTCCCAGAAGGAAGGCAAGCTCCTCGACGGCGGGGAGTTCGTCGTCGGCGACGAGGACGTTAATCATGGTTACAGGTTAGCCCCGCACAGCGCGGGTCCGGCGCCGGGGCCGCTGGACGCGGCGCGGTCAGGCGTCGTGGCGGGGCTGCGATTTCGGGACGCGCATGGTGATGAGTGTGCCCTCGCCGGGGGCGGTTTCAATCACCAGCCCGTTGTCCTCGCCGTAGACCTGGCGGAGCCGGGCGTCCACGTTCCGCAGGCCCACGTGGTCGCCGTCACTGTGCCCGGCGAGCATGGAGCGCAGCTGCTCCGGGTCCATGCCCACGCCGTCGTCCTCGATGGTCACCTCGGCAAACGCGCCCGAATCGTTGGCGGCAATGGTGATATGCCCGGGTCCTGCCTTGGCTTCGAGGCCGTGCCGGACCGAATTCTCCACCAGCGGCTGCAGGCTCAGGAAGGGGATTACCGTGCTGAGGACCTCGGGGGCGATCCGGAGGCTGACCTGGACCCTGTCACCGAACCGGGCACGCTCCAGAAGCAGATACCGGTCGATGCAGCGCAGCTCCTCCGCGAGGGTGGTGAAGTCCCCATGGCGGCGGAACGAATACCGGGTGAAGTCCGCGAATTCCACCACAAGCTCCCGGGCGCGGACGGGATCGGTGTTGATGAACGACGCAATCGCGTTGAGGGAGTTGTAGATGAAGTGCGGGCTGATCTGGGCGCGCAGGGCACGCACTTCAGCCTCCATCAGGAGGGTACGGGATGCATCGAGCTCGGCCAGTTCCACCTGGGCTGCCACCCAGTCGGCCACTTCGCTGGTGGCCCGGACCAGACCGGCCCCTGCCGCCGGCGCGAACGCCGCCACTACGCCCACCACCCGGGTCCCGGCCTTGATGGGGGCAATCACTGCCGCGCGCTGCCTGCTGGATTTATCCCCGGGTGCACCGGGCGGCAGCAGTTCGCCGGCGTTGATCACAGCCGTCCGGCCGCCGGAGAGGACGTCGGCGGCGAGCCGCATCAGCGCAGGTTTGAGGTCCTCGCCGGAACCGTCCCAGGCCAGCACTCCCGCGGTATCCGTGATGGCCAGGGCATCGCAGCCCAGGATGCTGCGCAGTTGCCGGCTGGCCTTGGCCGCGCCCGCGGGATTCAGCCCGGTGCGCAGATGCTGACCGGCCCGGGACGCGGCGTGAAGGGTTTTGTAGGTGGCGCGCTCGGCGTCGGTGCCCAGTTCACGGAAGGACCGCAGGACTTTCAGGCCAACAGCCACGACGACGGCGATTGCCATCGCGATCACGGCGATGGCGGCGGCGGTGAGCAGCGGGGAGTCCGGCATGCTGCCAGCGTAGCGCAGGACCGGGCGCCGTTTGGCGCAGCATCGGGACCGCTGAGCGACGGCCCGGCGGAGAGCTATGGAATGTAGCCCCCATCACGGGACACAGTGATTGCAGTCACACTGGTTGAGGCTGTTTGTGAGAGACCAGGGCATCCGGTGTGGACGGCAAGACTCAATGAGGAGGAATGATGGGTAACGATGCCCGAATCCCGGACGCAGCGGCGTCCGTGGACTTCAAGGAAGTCCAGTCGACGGAGCAGTTCCAGGAACTGCGCAAACGTCACCGCAGCTTTGTGTTCCCCATGGCAGTGGCGTTCCTGCTCTGGTACTTCGCATACGTCCTCCTGGCCGATTACGCGGTCGGCTTTATGTCCACCAAGGTCTGGGGAAACATCAACATCGGCCTCATCCTGGGCCTGCTGCAGTTTGTCTCCACGTTCGCCATCACAGGCTGGTACGTCAGCTATTCCAACCGGCGTCTCGATCCCATCGCGGCCGAGATCCGCCACGGGATCGAAGGCCACGAGTTCGACAAGCACGGCAACCCAGTGATCGGAACATCGAAATGACAGGCATGGTACCCGCGGTCAACGTGGCCGCCCTCAAGGACACCACCCTCCTGAACATGGGCATCTTCGCCTTGTTCGTCGCCATCACCATGGTGATCGTGATTAAAGCCAGCCGCAACAACAAGACAGCGGCTGACTACTACGCGGCCGGCCGGTCCTTCACGGGCCCGCAAAACGGCACGGCCATTGCGGGGGACTACCTCTCCGCCGCGTCGTTCCTGGGTATCACCGGGGCCATCGCCATCAACGGATACGACGGCTTCATGTACTCCATCGGCTTCCTCGTCGCGTGGCTTGTGGCCCTGTTGCTGGTGGCCGAGCTGCTTCGCAACACCGGCAAGTTCACCATGGCGGACGTGCTCTCGTTCCGCCTGAAACAGCGCCCCGTCAGGATCGCCGCGGCCATCTCCACCCTGGCCGTCTGCTTCTTCTACCTGCTGGCCCAAATGGCCGGTGCAGGCAGCCTCATTTCCTTGCTCCTGGGTATCAGCGACTGGGGCGGCCAGGCCCTGGTGATCGTCGTCGTCGGCGCCCTCATGATCATGTACGTGCTGATCGGTGGCATGAAGGGCACCACCTGGGTGCAGATCATCAAGGCCATGCTCCTGATCGCCGGTGCGGCGGTCATGACGTTCTGGGTCCTGGCCATCTACGGTTTCAACCTCTCGGACCTGCTCGGCGGCGCGGTGGAAACCTCGAAGAACCCGAACATGCTCAACCCGGGCCTGCAGTACGGCAAGACCGAAACCTCCAAGTTGGACTTCATGTCCCTGGGCCTTGCTCTGGTCCTTGGCACCGCAGCCCTGCCCCACGTGCTGATGCGCTTCTACACGGTTCCCACCGCCAAGGAAGCCCGTAAATCCGTGGTGTGGTCCATCTGGCTGATCGGCATCTTCTACCTGTTCACCCTGGTGCTGGGCTACGGAGCAGCGGCCCTCGTTGGGGCCGACACCATCAAGTCCGCTCCGGGCGGCGTCAACTCCGCCGCACCGTTGCTCGCCTTCCACCTGGGCGGCCCGCTGCTGCTTGGCTTCATTTCGGCGGTGGCCTTCGCCACCATCCTTGCGGTGGTGGCCGGCCTCACCATCACGGCGGCCGCGTCGTTTGCACACGACATCTACGCCAACGTGATTGCCAAGGGCAAAGCCGACGCCGACACGGAGGTCAAGGTGGCCCGGCGCACTGTTGTGGTGATCGGCATCCTGGCGATCATCGGCGGCATCTTCGCCAACGGCCAGAACGTCGCCTTCCTGGTGGCGCTCGCCTTCGCCGTGGCCGCCTCGGCAAACCTGCCCACCATCGTGTACTCGCTGTTCTGGCGCAAGTTCACCACCCAGGGCGCCATCTGGAGCATGTACGGCGGACTCGCGTCGGCCATCATCCTGATCGCGCTCTCCCCGGTGGTGTCCGGCACCAAGACGTCCATGATCCCGGGGGCCAACTTCGCGATCTTCCCGCTGAGCAACCCCGGCATCGTCTCCATCCCGCTCGCGTTCCTCCTGGGCTGGCTCGGTACCGTGCTGGACAAGCGGAAGGAAGATGTCACCAAGCAGGCCGAGATGGAAGTCCGTTCCCTCACCGGCGTGGGCGCGGAGAAAGCGGTCAACCACTAGGACTATCCAAACAGGGACGGTCCCGACGCGAGCAGGCGTCACCGCACCACACAGAAGCTCCCGTGCATCCGCGCGGGAGCTTCTGCTTTCCGTCCCAACACCCGTCCGCCATCGCCTCCGCGGAAAGCTCACTCCTTGGGTTTGAGCCTGATGGTGGTCATCTTTGGCTCATCGCCGCGGAACCGGTACGCCAGATCCACCGCCTTGCCGCCACAGGTGATCAACCCGGCGACGTCGGCCGTGCTCGTCCCGTTTTCGGTTTTCACGTCTACGTCGTTGTAGGCCGGCATGCAGCTGCTGTCCAGTTTGAGGCTGCGGACACCGGCTGTAAATTCCTCCCGGGAGAGCTTGCCCCGGAGGGCCGGGTCCAGGAATCCGTCATAGGCCTGGTCGGTGCTGCCCGCGATGACCAGCTTGGTGAAGTCATCCGCAAGGCCCTTGGTTTTGCCCGCGGCACCCCCCGCCAGCGCGCCCGCGAGGACCGACCCCGCAGCGGCCAGGGCCGCCGCGCCGCCGGCCATGCCCAGGACGATCCACATCCTTTTCCCGCCCTTTTTCGGCGGCGGAGCGGACGCGGGCTGGAGCGAATCATGGGGTGTGCTCAAGGTCAAGCCTTTCCGGCAGTCGGCGCGGCCGCTGCCCCATTGCGCGGGGGGGGCGTGCGCCCGGCTCCCGCTGGAGTCAACTGCACCAGCCTATAACCCGCGTCTCGAAGCCGGCTGTCCAGGCTGCGCGGGGCTGCCCGGAGCTGCCCGGAGCTACATCGTCCGCAACGGCGCCGGAGGCGACTCCGGGACCCGGGTCATCCCGCCGTCGAGCCCCGTTCCAGGAGGGGCTGGATCCGGAACGGGATCAGCTCACCCATGGCCAGCGCAGTGTCCGTGCGGTCCACACCTTCGCAGGCAAGGATTTTGCCGTTGATCCGGAAGAGATCCTCCGCGTCCAGTGCCACCACGCGGAGCAGGAGATCAGCCGAACCTGTGAGCCCGTAGCCTTCCAGGATTTCCGGGATACCCGCGAGGTCCACAGCCAATTGGCCCAGCTTCTGTTGCTGGACGTGGACGGAGATAAACGCCATCAGGGGGTAGCCCAGCGACGCCGGGTTGATCCGGCGTTCGAAGGACAGGAAGACGTGTTTCTTTTCGAGTTGGGCCATTCGGGCCTGCACCGTGTTACGGGACAGGCCAAGCTTCTGGGCCAGCGCCACCACAGTCCGCCGAGGGTCCTGGGCGAGGGCCGCAAGCAGCCGTGTGTCAGTGCCATCCAAAGCTTGCATAATGCGCAAGGCTAGCACGGTCTCTGCGGGCCAGATAGTGCATTTTGCTCAGTTTATTTGCGGGTGGTTGTACCCATTGAGCATTGTGAGTAGGGTCACAATTATCCGGGGCAACGGCGCCCGGGCGGCCGGCGTGCACGGGGATCACGAGTCCTCGAGCGCTGGTGACACATCGTATGAAGGTTGCGTGCAACTGTGTTTACAGACGAGTTGGGCCAGGGCGGCAGCGCCGCCGGCGGCCCGGGCAACAGTGCAGAACATCACGGCCGGGCCGGCGAAACGCTGGTCCAACTGATCACTCCCGGCGGTGAACGCGTCAGTCATCCGGCTTATGACCCTTGGGTCCAGGACGTCTCCGATGAGCAACTGGGCTCGCTCTACGAGGACATGGTGGTCATCCGGCGCATCGACACCGAAGCCACTGCCCTCCAACGCCAGGGGGAGCTTGGGCTTTGGCCGCCGCTGCTGGGGCAGGAAGCATCCCAAGTGGGCTCGGCGAGGGCCCTGCGTGAGGACGACTTCATCTTCTCCAGCTATCGCGAAAACGGCGTCGCCTACTGCCGCGGCGTGGACCTGACGGATATCCTCAAGGTCTGGCGCGGTAACGCGTCCGCGGGCTGGGACCCCTTCACGATTAACATGGCAACGCCCCAGATCATCATCGGCGCCCAGACGCTTCATGCCACCGGCTACGCCATGGGCATCCAAAATGATGGCGCGGATTCTGTTGCCATCACCTACTTCGGTGATGGCGCCACCAGCGAGGGCGATGTCAACGAGGCCATGGTTTTCGCGGCCAGCTTCCAGTCACCGGTGATCTTCTTCTGCCAGAACAACCACTGGGCCATTTCCGAACCGGTCCGCCTCCAGTCCCACATCCAACTGGCCGATCGCGCAACCGGATTCGGCATACCGAGCGTCCGGGTGGACGGCAATGACGTCCTGGCCGTGATGGCGGCAACCCGGGAGGCGCTGACGAGGGCCCGGCACGGCGGCGGACCAACCTTCATAGAAGCCGTGACCTACCGCATGGGCCCGCACACCACGGCCGATGACCCCACACGCTACCGGGACGCCAACGAACTGGAGGACTGGGCAGCCAAGGACCCGATTCTCCGCCTCAAATCGCTCCTGGAACGCAAGGGGCTGCTGACGGGGGACTTCGAAGCCGGCGTCGCGGCCAAGGCCGACGCCGTTGCCCGGCAGATGAGGGCCGGCTGTATCAGCATGCCGGACCCGGAGCCGATGGAGATCTTCAAGCACGTTTACAGCACACCCAACTCCTGGCTGGAACGCCAGGAGGACCACTACTCCCGCTACCTGGCGTCCTTCGGTAATCCCGAGGCCGCTGCCGAAGAAGGTGCACGCTGATGACGCAGATGACCTTTGCCCGGGCAATAAACTCCGGACTGCGAAAGTCCCTTGAGAACGATCCCAAAGTAATCCTGATGGGGGAGGACATCGGAACCCTGGGTGGTGTCTTCCGCGTGACGGACGGACTGCAGAAGGACTTCGGCAAGCACCGCGTTGTGGACACCCCGCTGGCCGAGTCCGCGATCGTGGGGACCGCCGTCGGACTTGCCTACCGCGGCTACCGCCCCGTGGTGGAAATCCAGTTCGACGGATTCATCTATCCGTCCTTCGACCAGATCGTCTCCCAGGTGGCGAAGCTGCACTACCGCACCCAGGGTGCCGTGAGGATGCCCATCACCATCCGCGTGCCGTTTGGTGGAGGCATCGGGTCACCGGAGCACCATTCTGAGTCCCCGGAGGCCTACTTCACCCACACTTCGGGCCTGAGGGTGGTCAGCGTGTCCAACCCCCAGGACGCCTACGTGATGATCCAACAGGCCATCTCGTGCGATGACCCAGTGCTCTACTTCGAACCGAAACGCCGCTACCACGACAAGGGCGAAGTGGACGAGTCCGTCCAACCCGCCAGCGCGCTCTCGATGGAGAAGGCGCGGGTGGTCACCGAGGGCAGGGACGTCACGCTCGTGGCCTACGGCCCGTTGGTCAAGACTGCCCGTGATGCCGCCATGGCCGCGGCCGACGAGGGCATCTCCGTGGAAGTCATAGATCTGCGCTCGCTGTCACCGGTGGACTATGCCACCCTGGAGGCTTCGGTTCGGAAGACCGGCCGACTGGTGATCACCCACGAGGCGGCCCAGTCCGGCGGCCTCGGCGCGGAAGTTGCCGCAAGCATTACGGAGCGTTGCTTCTACCACCTTGAGGCCGCCCCCGTCCGGGTCACCGGCTTCGACATTCCCTACCCCTACTCCAAGCTTGAAATGCATCATCTGCCGGACCTGGACAGGATTCTTGACGGTGTGGACCGCGCCCTCGGCCGGCCCAACTCGCTCAGCGGGCTGGAAGGATGAGCGCCACCATGATCAGGGAATTCAGGCTGCCGGATCTCGGCGAAGGCCTGACCGAATCCGAAATCCTTAGCTGGAAGGTGGCCGTGGGTGACAAAGTCGCCCTGAACCAGGTCATCGCGGAGGTGGAAACAGCCAAGGCCGTGGTGGAACTGCCGTCCCCGTTCGCCGGGGTGGTCACCGCGCTTCATGAGGAGCCGGGCACCGTGGTTGAGGTCGGCAAGCCGATCGTGTCGTTCGAGATAGAGGACGACGGGAGTCCCGCCGCGGGGATCGTCGCCGGGGGTCCTCAGGCCGAGGCCGGCACCGCTAAACGCGAGCCGAACCTCGTGGGGTATGGTGCCGTCGTCGAGGGTTCCGGCAGGCCCGCGCGGCGCTCCCGCGCCTTCGCCGCACCGGCCGCTGGGCGGCGCGCAACTGCGGTGGCTGAGCCGGCCGCTGAGCCGGTGGTTGAGCCGGCCGAAGCCAGGTCCGCCGTTGCTGCCCCCGCGGAGCGTCCCCGCTCCACACCCCCGGTGCGGAAACTGGCCAAGGACCTTGGTGTTGACCTCGCGGCGGTAAGCGGAACCGGGGCCGGCGGACTGATCACGAGGGAGGACGTGCGGAACCTTGTTGGCGGAGGAGACCTTCCGGCAGCGGCCCGCGTGTTGGCGCAGCCTGAGCACGCGGGCCGCGAGGCGGTCCGCAGCGAACGGGAGGTGCGGATGCCCATCAAGGGCGTGCGCAAACTGACCGCGGCGGCCATGGTTTCCAGCGCTTTCACGGCCCCGCACGCCACCGAGTTTCTGACCGTGGACGTCACACCCACCATGGAACTGCTGGCCCGGCTCAAGTCCAGCCGGGCCTTTGAGGGTTTCAAACTCACCCCGCTGACGCTTGTGGCCAAGGCGCTTCTCATTGCGCTGCGCCGCCAGCCGACGGTGAATTCCCGGTGGGATGAGGCAAACCAGGAGATCGTGCAGTTCAACTACGTGAACCTGGGCATAGCCGCTGCCACCCCGCGAGGCCTCACGGTCCCTAACATCAAGGACGCGGACCGCATGTCCCTCGCGGAGTTGTCCACGGCGCTGACCAACCTGACGGAAACCGCCCGCGCCGGCAAAACGAGCCCTGCTGAGCTGTCGGGCGGCACCATATCCATCACCAACATCGGAGTGTTCGGCATCGACGCGGGCACGCCCATCCTGAACCCGGGCGAGGCCGCGATCCTGGCCATGGGCGCAGTGCGGCGGATGCCGTGGGAGTACAAGGACGACATCGCGTTGCGCCAGGTGATGACCCTCAGCCTGTCCTTTGACCACCGCCTGGTGGATGGGGAGCAGGGTTCACGGTTCCTGGCGGACGTCGGCGCCATTCTCGCTGACCCCGGCATGGTCATGGCCATGGCCTAGCGAGCCCGGGCTCCCGGCTGCCGGCTTCCCCCCTCGCGAGAGGAGGGAAGCCGGCAGCTTTGTTGCGGGCTGGGTCGTATGTGTGATCGGGTTCCCTCCGTCCCGGGGCACTTTGGGCGCGATGTACGACGGCGGCGCCACCGTTTACGGCGTGTCCGCGCCAAAGTGCCCCAGGAGTGCGCCGCACGTGCCACGTGCACTCGACGCGCCCCGGGTGCCCCGGGTGTGCCGGGTGGGCAGGGTGGGCAGCTAGTCGAGGGGAGCGGCCGGAGCCATAAGGGCCGCCAACGCCATGCTCTCCAGCAGCGGCCGGGCCCGTTTGGCCGCGATCCGGCGTCCGTGGCTGCGCACCGAGTGCGGGGTGGAATTGATCAGGCCGAAGGTGGCGTGGGCCCGCATCCGCAGCTCTGCGGCCTCGGTGCCGGCGTGCAGCCCCGCCAGGACGTCGACCCAGAGCTCCACATAGTTGCGCTGCAGGGTGCGGACCTCGGCCTGGTCGTCCTCCGAGAGGTTGCTGAAGTCCTGGTCCTGGACCCTGATGACCTCCGGATTGCTCAGGGCGAAGTCCACATGGAACCGGACCAGCCGGCGCAATGCCGCCATGGGATCGGCCGTCTCAGCCACCACGTTCCGTCCGCCCTCGAGCAGGTCCCGGCTCACACTCAGCAGCAGGGCGCCGAGGACGGCCTGCTTGCCGGCGAAATGCCTGTAGACGGCGGGACCGCTGACGCCGGCCGCGGCGCCCAGGTCCTCGAGTGACACGCGGTTGAATCCGTCAACGGCAAACAAGGTGGCGGCCGCGGACAACAGCGCCAGGCGGCGGCTTTCCTTGGCCTGGCTGCGCTGCGTTGTCAGTCCGGGCTGGGTCAGGGCCTGCTCCGGAGACTCCTGCGCCGGGGGCTGCAGTTTGGCGGACTCCTGCGCTTCCGGGCCACGCTCGATGATCGGCACTTTTCCTCCTTGGAACTGCAAATCCTAGCAACACCGCCAGTGTTGGACATCACAGTTAATAGAGACTAACCTAAATCTCAGTTATACGGCACTAACCGAATCGCTCAGGATTGCCCTCATCGGGCGTCCGGGAACGGAAAACAGTCAATGGAGACAATCGCCAGCCAGGTGAACGCCGGCAGCGACGCATTCGCCGCAAACCGGCAGGCTCAGCTGGCACTCGCCCGCGAGCTGAAGGAACGGCTGGCCACAGCTGCACTGGGCGGCCCGGAGAAGTCGCGCGAGCGCCATGTTGCCCGGGGAAAGCTGCTCCCGCGCGAGCGGATCGACCAGCTCCTCGATAACGGGAGCCCCTTCCTGGAGATTGCCCCGCTGGCTGCGAACGGCATGTACAACGACGATTCACCCGGCGCGGGCGTCATTGCCGGGATCGGCCTGGTGCACGGCCGCCAGGTTCTGGTCATCTCCAACGACGCCACGGTCAAGGGCGGCACGTACTATCCGATGACCGTGAAGAAGCACCTCCGCGCCCAGGAAATAGCGCTGGAGAACCGCCTGCCGTGCATCTACCTCGTGGATTCCGGTGGGGCGTTCCTGCCCAAACAGGACGAGGTCTTCCCGGACAAGGAACACTTCGGCCGGATCTTCTTCAACCAGGCGAAGATGTCCGCGGCCCGCATCCCGCAGATCGCCTCCGTCATGGGCTCCTGCACCGCCGGCGGCGCCTACGTCCCGGCCATGAGCGACGAAACCGTGATCGTCCGCAACCAGGGCACCATCTTCCTGGGCGGCCCCCCGCTCGTGAAGGCCGCTATCGGCGAGATCGTCACGGCCGAGGAACTGGGCGGCGGGGACGTGCATTCGAAGATCTCCGGAGTCACCGATCATCTGGCCGAGAACGATGAGCATGCCCTCCAGATCGTCCGCGACATCGTAGCCACGCTGCCCCGGCCGGCCGCCCCCGCCTGGGACATCGACGCCGTCGTCGAACCCGTGGCCGATCCGGACGAGCTCTACGGTGCCGTCCCCACGGATGTGAACGCCCAGTACGACGTCCGCGAGGTCATCGCCCGGCTCGTGGACGGCAGCAGGTTCCACGAGTTCAAAAAGAATTACGGCACCACCCTGGTCACCGGCTTCGCCAGGCTGCACGGCCACCCCGTGGGCATCGTGGCCAACAACGGCGTGCTCTTCAGCGAATCCTCGCTCAAGGGTGCGCACTTCATCGAACTCTGCGACCAGCGTGGCATCCCGCTGATCTTCCTCCAGAACCTTTCCGGTTTCATGGTGGGCAAGGACTATGAGCAGGGCGGCATCGCCAAGAACGGCGCAAAGATGGTCACCGCCGTCGCCACCGCACGCGTGCCCAAACTGACCGTGGTGATCGGCGGCTCCTTCGGCGCGGGCAATTACTCGATGTGCGGGCGCGCCTACTCGCCACGCTTCCTGTGGATGTGGCCGGCGTCCCGGATCTCCGTGATGGGCGGCAACCAGGCCTCCAGCGTGCTCGCCACCGTGAAGCGGGACCAGTACGAGGCCCGCGGTGAGGAATGGTCCGCCGAGGACGAGGAAGCCTTCAAAGCCCCCATCAAACAGCAGTACGAGGATCAGGGCAGCCCCTACTACTCCACTGCCCGCCTCTGGGACGACGGCGTAATCGACCCCGCGGACACCCGCACCATCCTGGGACTGGCGCTCGACGTCGTCTCCCGCACCCCGCTGCCGGAGACCTCCTTCGGCCTGTTCCGGATGTGAGCCAGTCATGACCACTTCTTCGACCATTCCCTCCACACCCCGGCGGAATCCGCTCTTCGGCACCGTGTTGGTTGCGAACCGCGGCGAGATCGCATGCCGCGTGATCCGCACGCTGCGTGCCCTGGACATCCGCTCGGTCGCCGTCTATTCCGACGCCGACGCCGGAGCCCGCCATGTGCGCGAAGCCGACCTCGCCGTCCGGATCGGCCCCGCCGCGGCCACCGAAAGCTACCTGAAGATCGAAGCCATCATCCAGGCCTGCCGCGACACCGGCGCGGACGCGGTGCACCCCGGCTATGGTTTCCTCAGCGAAAATGTCGACTTTGCCCGGGCCCTGGAAAAGGCGGGGATCACCTTCATCGGCCCCGGCGTTGAATCCCTGAACGTGATGGGGGACAAGATCCGTTCCAAGAACCACGTGGCCGGCTACGGCGTCCCGGTGGTCCCCGGCGCTGCCGAACCCGGCATGACAGACGCCCAGCTGATGGAGGCCGCTGCCGGCGTCGGCTTCCCGTTGCTGATCAAGCCCTCCGCTGGCGGCGGGGGCAAGGGAATGCACATCGTGGAACGCCCCGATGACATGGAAGCGACGCTGGCCACGGCACGGCGGGTCGCCGCCAGTGCCTTCGGCGATGACACCCTGTTCCTGGAACGCCTGGTCACTATGCCGCGCCACATCGAGGTGCAGGTCCTGGCGGACAACCATGGCAACGTCATCCACCTGGGGGAGCGCGAGTGCTCGCTGCAGCGCCGGCACCAGAAGGTCATCGAGGAAGCACCCTCTCCGCTGCTGGAATCACTGCCCGACGGCGCCGATGTCCGGGCCCGCCTCGGTGAGGCCGCCTGCCAGGCCGCGCGCAGCGTCAGCTACTCAGGCGCCGGGACCGTGGAATTCCTGGTTTCGGACAACGCCCCGGACGAGTTCTTCTTCATGGAGATGAACACCCGGCTCCAGGTCGAACACCCCGTCACCGAGATGGTCACCGGGGTCGACCTTGTCGAGTGGCAGGTCCGGATCGCCGCCGGCGAGATGCTCACGGTGGCGCAGGACGACGTCGTCCTCAAGGGGCACTCGGTGGAAGCACGTGTCTATGCGGAGATTCCGGAAAGGAACTTCATGCCCTCCGGCGGTGAAGTGGTGCTCCTGGACGAACGGGGCACACTCTTCACCGGGACGGCCGGTCTGGATTCCTTCACCCCGGCGTCCACGGATCCCCACATCCGGATCGACTCCTCGCTGCTTGAGGGACTCAAAATTTCCAGCGACTATGACCCCATGGTGGCCAAGGTCATCGCCTGGGGCCCCGACCGCCATGCCGCGCTGGACAAACTCGACACGGCCCTCTCGCGCTACACGGCACTGGGGATCGACACGAACGTCGAATACCTCCGGCTGCTGATCAACGACGCCGACGTCCGGGCCGGGCGCCTCGACACCGGGCTGATCGAGCGCAGGATGCCCGGCTTCACTTTCCGCCGTGCCGGGGACGCCGAGCTCATCGCGGCAGCCATGCAGTTCTGGGTCCTCGACCAAGCCCCTCCAACCGTGCGGTCCCCTTGGGACTCGGTCCGGGGCTGGCGCGTTGGCGCACCCGCGCCCTGGCGCATGAGCTTCGGAACGCCCGACGGCGGGCTGGCCACGGTGGCGGTCACCTGGCTGAACAACGCCGCTCTGGGCCACGCCAGTGCCCGGGTCAACAACGGCCCGGCGCGCCAGGTGAAGGTCCTGGGGCTGTCCAGCGACGCCGTCCGCCTGGAACTCGACGGCGAGGAACTCCGGTTCGCCCAGGGCGCCCTCTGGGCGGAGCACCCTCCGCGGGGCAATCCGCGGAGCGTCTTCCTGGGCAATAAGGGATGGTCCTGCCGGCTGGAGCTCCTCAGCCGCGAATCGAGGCTGGCCCGGGTGCTCGCCGGGATCGAACGCGAGGAGGGGGCCGCGGACCCGGCGGTGCGCTCGCCGATGCCCGGCACGGTGGTCTCGGTGGCTGTCCGCAACGGCGATACCGTGGAAACCGGCCAGGTGCTGCTCTCGGTGGAGGCCATGAAGATGGAACACCAACTGGTGGCGCCGCTGGGCGGGACGGTGCATATCAGCATCGCTTCCGGCGACCTCGTCAAGGCGGACCAGGTCCTGGCAACCATCCATCCCGCACCGCCCCGGGCGGAGGACGCAGCCGAGGACACCCTCGAGGAAGCCGTCATCGCGATGGGCGCGGCGGAATGACCACACGCCATTTTTCGAGGGACCCCCGACACGCGGACCCCGAACACGCAAACCACAGACCTGCAGACCCCCCGAAACACCAGACAAGGAAGTCCCAACATGGCTGATTTTGAGCTCAGCGAGGAATACCAGGACCTCAGCGACACCGTTCGTGAATTTGCCGACGAGGTGGTGGCCCCGGTGTCCGCCAGGCACGACGAAGAGCACAGCTTCCCCTACGAAGTCGTCTCCAAAATGGCGGACATGGGACTCTTCGGCCTTCCCTTCCCGGAGGAGTTCGGCGGCATGGGCGGGGATTACTTCGCGCTGGCGCTGGCTCTTGAGCAGCTCGGCCGGGTGGACCAGTCCGTCGCCATCACCCTGGAAGCCGGGGTCTCCCTGGGCGCCATGCCCGTCTACCGGTTCGGCACCGACGCGCAGAAGCAGGAATGGCTGCCGTTGCTCGCGTCCGGCAAAGCGCTCGCGGGCTTCGGGCTGACCGAGCCGGAAGCGGGTTCGGACGCCGGGGGGACCAAGACCACGGCCCGGCGCGAGGTTGTCGGGGGTGAGAACGTCTGGGTCATCAACGGCAACAAGGAGTTCATCACGAACTCCGGTACGGACATCACCCGCCTGGTCACCGTGACGGCCGTGACCAACAGTCATGAGCGCAAGGACGGCAGCGTCAAGAAGGAAATTTCCACCCTTCTAGTGCCCGCGGACACTCCCGGTTTCAAAGCCGAGAAGGCCTACAACAAGGTTGGCTGGAACGCCTCCGATACGCACCCCCTCACGTTGAAGGACGTCCACGTGCCGGAGGCCAACCTGCTCGGCGAGGAGGGCCGCGGCTACGCGAACTTCCTCTCCATCCTGGACGAGGGCCGGATCGCCATCGCGGCGCTTGCCACAGGTGCCGCCCAGGGGTGTGTGGACCTGTCGGTGAAATACGCCAAGGAGCGCAGCGCGTTCGGGCAGAACATCGGCAAATACCAGGCCATCGCCTTCAAAATCGCCCGCATGCAGGCACGCGCCCACACCGCCCGGCTGGCCTACTACGATGCCGCCGCCCGGATGCTCGCCGGGAAGCCGTTCAAGACGCAGGCGGCCATCGCTAAGATGGTCGCAGGCGAGGCAGCCATGGACAACGCGCGGGACGCCACCCAGGTGTTCGGCGGCTATGGCTTCATCAACGAGTTCACCGTGGCACGCCATTACCGCGACTCCAAGATCCTTGAGGTCGGGGAGGGCACCACGGAGGTTCAGCTGATGCTGATCGCCCGCGAACTGGGACTGTAACCGCCGCTGGTGGTAAAGCCTGGCGAGGCCCCTGGAGGACCCGACCTGAAAGGATCAACGATGATTGACAAGGTGGTTGCCAGCGCTGCGGAGGCCGTTGCGGATATCCACGACGGCGCGTCGCTCGCCGTCGGCGGGTTCGGGTTATGCGGCATTCCGGTGGCGCTCATCGACGCCCTCCACCAGCGCGGGGCCAGGGAGCTCGAGACGGTGAGCAACAATTGCGGCGTCGATGACTGGGGCCTGGGAATCCTGCTCAAGGACGGCAGGATCCGGCGCACCATCAGCTCCTACGTGGGGGAGAACAAGGAGTTTGCCCGGCAGTACCTTTCCGGCGAACTGGAGGTGATACTCACCCCGCAGGGCACGCTCGCCGAAAAGCTGCGGGCCGGCGGCGCCGGCATCCCCGCCTTCTACACCCCGGCGGGTGTGGGCACCCAGGTGTCCGAGGGCGGCCTGCCGCAGAAGTACGACGCCGACGGAAACATCGCGATTGCCTCCGCCCCCAAGGAAGTGCGCAATTTCAACGGCACTGATTACGTCCTGGAGGACTCGCTGACGCCGGACTTCGGCCTGGTCCATGCCTGGAAGGGCGACCGGCACGGCAACCTGGTCTTTCATGCCGCAGCCATGAACTTCAACCCCCTGTGTGCCATGGCGGGCAGGATCACCATCGCCGAGGTTGAAGAACTCGTCGAACCCGGTGAACTGGACCCGGAACACATTCACACGCCCGGCATCTTCGTCCAACGCGTTGTTGTGGCCCCGCGGATTGAGAAGCGCATCGAAAAGAGAACGGTGGCGCTCACCCCGGCCTCCGCTTCGGGCACCACCGACACGTCCCGCACCACCAACACCGCAGGAGCGTAGCCATGGATTCGAACAGCACGCAGGGTGCGCCGACCCGTCCGGAAGCCGTCCGGCCCGAGTACCGGCGCGCCGCGGTGGCGCACCCTTCCGGTAATGACAGCAAGGGCTGGACACGCAACGAACTGGCCGCCCGGGTGGCGCAGGAGCTGCACAACGGCCAGTACGTCAACCTCGGCATCGGCATGCCCACCCTGATCCCCAATTACATTCCGGCCGGCGTGGAGGTGGTGCTCCACTCCGAGAACGGCATCCTGGGCGTCGGACCCTACCCGGGCGAGGACGAGGTGGACCCGGACCTGATCAACGCGGGCAAGGAAACCGTCACCGTCAATCCCGGAGCCGCGTTCTTTGACTCCGCAGCCTCCTTCGGGATGATCCGGGGCGGCCACGTGGATGTGGCGGTGCTCGGTGCCATGGAGGTCGCCGCCAACGGGGACCTGGCGAACTGGATGATCCCGGGAAAGATGGTCAAGGGGATGGGCGGTGCCATGGACCTGGTCTTCGGGGCAAAGAAGGTCATCGTGATGATGGAACACGTGGACCGGAACGGACGGCCAAAGATCGTGGAGAAGTGCACGCTGCCGCTGACCGGCAAAGCCTGCGTGGACCGGATCATCACGGACCTGGCAGTGATCGACGTCGTCGACGTGGGCGGCGAGAGCCGGCTGGTGCTGCGGGAACTGGCGCCCAACGTCTCTGTAGAGGACGTGGCGGCCGCCACGGGCGCCGAGCTTTTCGAGGAAGACCAGGAATTGACCGTATGAGCGCCCATCCTCCCCGGCCGCGGGGCAGCGAGCCGAGGGTTATTGAACAGCGCGGCCTGTATTTCGAGGAACTGGAAGAAGGCGTGGTCTATGCCCACCGCCCGGGACGCACGGTGACTGAGACGGACAACGTCCTCTTCACCACCATGACCATGAACACGCAGGCCCTGCACCTTGACGCGGCCTGGAGCGCGCGGCAGCCCTTCGGCCAGCGCCTGATGAACTCCATGTTCACCCTCGCCACGGTGGTGGGGCAGTCGGTTCCCCAGCTGACCCAAGGCACCATCATTGCCCAGCTCGGCCTCACCGATGTCTCCTTCCCGCACCCGCTGTACCACGGCGACACCCTGTACACGGAGACTGTCATCAGCGCGAAAAGACCCTCCGCCTCCCGCCCGGGCCAGGGGATCGTGACCATGAATCACACCGGCCGGAACCAGGACGGGGTGGTGGTGGCGCTTGCCACCCGCAGCTGCCTCATGTGGACACGCGAGGCCCATGCCGCTGCGCAGAAAGAAACGGCGGAAAAGGGGAGAATAGAGCCATGAGCTTCCTGATGGGTCCCGCCCTCCTGTTCTGCCCCGCCGACCGCCCCGAGCGGTACCAGAAGGCCGCCGAGCGTGCCGACGCCGTGATCCTCGACTTGGAGGACGCCGTGGCCCCGGCGGACAAGCAGCGGGCCCGGGGTGCCATCCTCGCGCAGCTTGGTTCCACGGGCGACGTTCCCGAGCTGAACCCCGCCTCCACCATCATCAGGCTTAACCCGGCCGGCACCGAGGAGTTCGAGAAGGACCTCCACTGCCTCAAGCACACCCCGTACAGGACCGTGATGCTCGCCAAGACCGAAAATGCCGGGCAGCTCAAGGAGCTTGAGGGCTTCCACGTGATCGCGCTGTGTGAGACGGCGGCGGGAATCCTCAACGCCGCGGCCATCGCGGCGGCACCGAACGTGGTGGCGTTGATGTGGGGCGCCGAGGACCTCATCGCGTCGCTGGGCGGGACATCCAGCAGGAACGACGACGGCGGCTACCGCGCCGTCGCGCTGCACGCCCGCTCCACCGTGCTGCTCGCTGCCAGGGCTGCCGGCAAGGAGGCCATCGACTCCGTCTACGTGAACATCCCCGACCTTGAGGGGCTGGGCGCCGAATCCCGCGACGCCGTCGCCTCCGGATTTGGCTCCAAGGCCTGCATCCATCCGAACCAGGTGCCCGTGGTCCGCGAAGCCTACGCGCCCGGAGAATCCGAAGTGGCTGCCGCCACCGAACTGCTGGATGCCGCGGCCGCTGCCGGCGCGGGCGTGTTCCAGTTCAACGGCCGGATGATCGACGGCCCCATCCTGAAGCATGCCGAGTCCACCCTGAGGCGCGCCGGGCACACGGTCTAGGAACTCCCGCAACAAAGCAGCGGGTGCGGCCGGTGATTAATCCCGGACGCACCCGCTGCCTTCTGTTTCCCGCGGGATCCCTGGTGGCCTGTTCGCTCAGACCAGCTGCCGCTACTTCTCTGCCGGGACCTTCTCGACAAAGGCCGTGGTGTACGTCTTGCTCAGATCGATGGACGAGCCTTTCCCCTTGACGTTGGTGGAGTATTTGTCCAGGATGCTGAGCACGTTCCTGGCGCCGTCGGCATCCATCTTTCCGTCCTTGTTGAACATGGTCTTGGTGTCATTGATGGACTTTTCGTAAAGCGCCTGCCCGGCGTTGGCGTATTCCTTGGGCATCTTGGCGGCGATCTCTGCCGCGCTGTGGCTGTTGATGAACCGGAGGGCGCCCACGAAGGCGTTGACCACCTTCTGGACCGTCTGCGGGTTCTTCTGCACGAAGTCGCAGCTCATGTACACGGACGCCGCGGGATAGAGGCCGCCGAGCGCCTTGCGGGTTCCTTCCTCCGTGCGCATGTCGATCATCACTTTGCCCTTTCCGGTTTCAACCAGCTGGGCGATGGTGGGATCGGTGGTCATGCCCGCATCGATGCCGTTGTTGTCCATGGCTGCAATGAAGGTCTGGCCGGCGCCGACCTTGGCCGGGGTGTAGCTCTTCACCCCTGCCTGCCCGGCGAGGGCCTGGGTGAGGAAGTCGGTTGATGACCCCAGAGAGGTGATACCCAGGTTCCGTCCTTCAAAGTCGGCCGCCGACTTGATCGCTCCGGCCTTGCTGCTGGAGACCACCTCGGCCTCGCCGGGGATGTTCGCCAGCTGCACCACTGAGGTGATGCACTGTCCCTTGGCCTGCAAATCGATGGTGTGGTCATAGAACCCCTCGACGCCCTGGGCATTGCCGGTCAGAAGCGAGTTCTCCGCTGTGGCGCCGGACTGCTCGCCCAGCAGGTTGACCTTGACCCCTTCCTTTTCGAACAAACCCAGGCCTTCGGCGAGCTTGGCGGGCATGTAGATGACCTTTTCCAGGCCGCCCACAATGATGTTGACTTCGGGTGTGCTTGCGCTGTCCACGGAGGCCGCCCGTGAATCCTGGCAGCCGCTCACTCCGGCGGCCACCGCGATGGTGAGAAGGACGGCTGATGCCTGGACACTACGTCGCTGTAGTTTCGTTTTCATGGTTTAGATTCCCTTGATCTGAGTCTGGGCCTGAGAGGGCCGCCATTTGAGGAGCTTGTTTTCTGCGGTGGTGATGACGGATTCAGCCAGCAGCGCCACCACGGTGACGATGATCATGCCGGCGTAGATACCCGCCGAGTCGAACGTGCCCTGGGCGTTGGCGATCAGCATGCCCATGCCGTGTTTCGCCCCGGCGTACTCGCCCACGATCGCCCCGATGAGCGCGAACCCGAAGGCGGTGTGGAGCGAGGAAAGGATCCAGGTGGTGGCGCTGGGAAGCACGATCGAGGTCAGGATTTTGCGTTTGCTTGCTCCCAGGATCCGTGCGTTGTTCACCACGTTGCCGTCCACTTCGCGGGCGCCGGTGAAGGCGTTGAAGAACACCGCGAAGAACACCAGGACCACCACCGTGGCAATCTTGGAACTGATGCCGAAACCGAACCAGATGATGAACAGCGCGGCGAGCACGATTCGCGGAACCGCATTGGCAGCTTTGATGAAGGGTGAAAAGACCTCCGCCATGTAGCGGCTCCGGCCCAGGAGGACGCCGAGCACGATCCCAGCGACGGTGCCGATGGCGAAGCCGGCCGTTGCCTCCAGAACGGTGTAGCCAATGTTTTCCCACACCGATCCGAACTGGGTGCCGGAGGCAAACCATTGGATCAGGCGGTCCCAGATCAGGGACGGCTTGGAGTAGAAGAACGGGTCGATCAGATAGGTGGCGGTCAGTTCCCAGCTGCCCAGCCACACGGCCACGATCAGTGCGCGCAGGGCCCAGACCTTGTAGGCGGCATTTCGTCTCGACTTGCGGGCACCGGCGAGCAATCCGGCCTCGCTTTCGGCGCTGAGCTCCTGACCCTGTGCCGCGCGTGGGGCGCTTATGGTGGGTGACGTCATCGTCGTTGTCCTAACTGGTTTCGTTTACTTTGCATCGGGTTGTCCGGCCGTGGCCCTGGCCTGTTCCACTTCGTCGCGCAGGCTCTCCCAGACCTGGCGGTAGATTGCCAGGAACCCGGGCGTCAACCGGACCTCCTCCACATCGCGCGGACGGGGAAGATCCACCCTGAATTCCGCCTTGATGGTTGCCGGGCTCGCCGTCATCACCACCACACGGTCAGCAAGGGCAATGGCCTCTTCCAGGTCGTGGGTAACAAAAACAACGGCGGCGTCGCTGCCGCTCCAGAGCCTTAGGAGCTCCTGCTGCATGAGCTGGCGGGTCTGGACGTCCAAGGCACTGAACGGTTCGTCCATGAGCATGATCTCGGGTTCGTTGACCAGCGTTTGAGCCAGCGCAACCCGCTTCCGCATGCCGCCGGAGAGCTGGTGCGGGTAGTACTTTTCGAATTTTCCCAGCCCCACGCGTTCTACCCATTCCCGGGCCTGGATGCGGGCGTCCGCCTTCGAAGCTCCCCGGTAACGGGGGCCCGAGGCCACATTGTCCAGCACCGTCTGCCACGGAAGGGTGGCGTCGGCCTGGAACATGTACCCCACCCGGGCCGGGATGCCCGTCACCAGTTCCCCCCGGACATACGTTTCGCCTTCCGAGGCGGGCTGGAGTCCGGAGATCAAGGACAGCGTGGTGGATTTGCCACATCCGGTGGGCCCGACGACGGCGACGAACTCCCCGGGAGCAACGGCCAGGTTCACATCGCGGATGGCGGTATGGATGCCCCCGCCGTTCTTAGGGAATCTCTTCGTCGCCGCCCTCAACTCAATCAGCGGCGCCTTATTGGCTGGCATGGTGTCTCCTTCGTCACTTTGCGTTGCTGCGGCGCAGGCCCCGGATTTGGCTGCCTGTGTGCCACGTCACAAGACGCTACGGGGCGAAGTCGGCGTCGTCGCCCTTTAGCTCCATTGCCGCTAATCAACCCTTTCTGCACCTTGTGCGCTTTGTGCTCACGTATCAGTGGTGCTTGGGGAGGCAATGGCCCTAACGTTGTGCCGGGTCACCGGGGTCCGGTGCAGGAAGTGAATGAGGAGCCGGTGGAAGCAGCGGACAGTGTTGTCCCGGAGCTGGGGGACCGCCGGGCGGTCCGCCGGCCGGGGCTGGCGTTTTCAACCAGGATGCTGGTCCTCCAGCTCGCCGTTGTGGTTCTGGTGATCATTCTGACTGCGGGCGTTTACGGCTTGCTGACGTATCAGCGGCTCAGTGATGAGATCGGATCCAAATCCCTGGCCGTGGCCCAGAGCCTCGCCGTGGAGGAAACCATCCGCAGGGAACTTAACGCTGTGGCCCCCGCTGACATCAGGCCGGGGAACTCCACGCTGCGCACAGGACCGGTCCAGCAACTTGCCGAAGTGCTCCGGGACCGGACCGACGCCTTGTTCGTGGTGGTCACGGACAGGTCCGGCCTCCGCTGGTCACATCCCAACCCGGCCGAGCTGGGCCGGCCGGTGAGCACCAGCCCGGATGCCGCCCTCTCGGGACAGGAAATCACCGTCCAGGAGACCGGAACCCTCGGCCCTTCCGTCCGTTCGAAGGTCCCTGTCTGGTCCATGGACGGGCGGTCCATTGTCGGCGAGGTCAGCGTCGGGTTTTCCACCCGCGACGTGCTCGCAGGTCTGCAGGCCGCCATCCTCCCCATCCTCGGAGTCGCGGCTGTGGCCCTGACACTGGGCACGGCCGGAACGGCCCTATTGAGCCGCAGGCTGCGCACCCACACGCTGGGCCTGGAACCTGCTGAGATCGGTGAACTTGTGCAGGACCAGGCGGTGGTGCTCTATGGGGTCGACGAAGGCGTGCTGGGCATCGCCGAAGACGGCCGCGTCACCATCTGCAACGGGAAGGCCCGCCGCCTTCTGGGCCTGGCGGGCAGCTCCGGACGCACATTGGCGGAACTCGGACTTCCGTCCCGGGTGCTGGCGCTGCTCGAACCGGCCAACGCCGACGGGAAAAGCAGCGTTCAGATGATGGTGAACGGCTCAGTGCTGATCATGACGGCACGGAAGGTGGTGCGGGGCCGGCGGAAACTCGGCTGGGTCCTGATGGTCCGCGACCGGACTGACGTCGAAGCACTCAGCCGCCAACTGGATGCCGTGGGCGCACTCTCCACTGCCCTGAGGGCGCAGCGCCACGAATTCGCCAACCGGTTACACGCCGTTTCCGGGTTGCTGAACGTCGGGCGCGCGGACGAAGCAGCCAGCTACCTCCAGGCAACGCTGAAATCGGGTCCACTGAAGTACCCTGTGGATTTTGCGGGCAAGCTGGAGGACACCTATCTCCAGGCGTTCATTGGCGCGAAGGCGCTGCGCGCGGCGGAGATGGGCGTCCGCCTCCGGCTGGGTGAGGCCACTCTGATCACGGGGACGGTATCCGATCCGCAGAATGTCACCACTGTCCTGGGGAACCTGGCGGATAACGCCGTTGCTGCGGCTGTCCGGGGGGAATGCCTGGACCGTTGGGTGGAGGTGGAGCTGCTCAGCGAGGACAGCACGCTCTATCTCACGGTGGCTGATTCGGGGGACGGGCTGCACGCTTTGGACCCTGAGGCGCCGTTCAAGGAGGGCTACTCGACCTCGGGAAGGACGCCGGACCACGGACTGCCCCAGGGCCCGGGCGATTGGACGGAAGCAGGACATGCCGGTCACGGAGAAGGACTGGGGTTGACCCTTTCCCGCCAGATCGCGCGCAGCCGTGGCGGCGACGTCTTGGTGATTTCCCCGGGAGCGGCGGGGGGACCGGGCGCCGTGTTCTGTGCGCGCCTGCCGCGGGTCCTTGCACTACATGAGGAAAGGACAGGAAATGAAGGATGACCTGAGGGTCCAGATTGTGGACGACGATTTCCACGTGGCCCGGCTCCACGCCACCTATGTCAATGGGGCGCCCGGCTACATGGCATTGGAACCTGTGGGTACGGGGGGAGCCGCACTGGAGGCCATCCATGCCTACCGCCCGGACCTTGTCCTCGTGGACATCTACCTCCCGGACGGCAACGGCTTGGATATTCTGCGGGGGCTGGACATTGACGCTTTCGTGCTCAGCGCCGCCTCGGACCCCTCCTCCGTGCGGAAGGCCATGCGGAGGGGAGCACTCGGATATCTCATCAAGCCCTTTTCGGAGAAGCAGCTCGCGGAAAAGCTCCGCGGCTATGGCCGTTACCGCCGCCTGCTCGCTTCGGAGTCCGCACTGGACCAGGAGGCTCTGGAACGTGCCGTGCGCCAGCTTCACTCCTCGGATGCGCAAACAGCCAAAGCCCGGACCGTGACGGAGAACGCCGTCCTCGGCGCCCTCGGGCGGACCCCGGGAGCACTGACCGCAGTGGACGTTTCCGCGACCGTCGGCATCTCCCGCGCAACGGCGCAACGGTACCTCTCGGCCCTGGTTGAGGACGGCTCCGTGGACGTCAACCTGCGCTATGGCACCACTGGGAGGCCCGAACACCGGTACAGCCTCCGGGCAACGTAGCCGGTTGAGCGCGCCCGGTCAGCGGCCCGGCGGCAGGGACAGCGGCGGAATAGGCTCATGCAGGGGGGTCCGTATCCAGCGCTGACCGGTCTCCCGGAACTGCTCCCGGGTGGCGAAGTGGTACAGGTAGCTGCGGGCCCGCACCCACCGCGGGCGGCCGCCGTCGAACGGATCGTGGCGCAGCAGTCGCAGCACCTGGCGGTCGGCCTCCAGCAACTTCGCCAGGAACGCGTAGAACCACTCCTCGTGCACCGTGCGGAGTGGCAGGAACCACATCAGCCAGTCGAGGCGGAGATGGTAGGGGGCCCACTGCCGCGGAATTCGCCGCACGTCCCCGGGTTTGCCTTTGAAGCCGTACTCGCGCCAGTCGGCGTCGTCGTCGGGCTCCTCCGCCAGTGTTCCCTCCACCACGATCTCGATCCTTAATTTGGTGACCGTGCCGAAGGCCCCGTACGTGTTGACCAGCCGCCAGCGATTGAAACTGGCGTTCATCAGCTGCCTGCGCGAGAACAGGTTCCGGACCGGCCAGTAGCTGAGCACCAGCAGCAGCACGGTCACGGCAAGCACCACCACGAGCCACCAGACAGGGGACTGCCACCGGCCCGGTCCGCCGGAGTCCGCGCTGCCAGCGGGCGCATGCCAGTCCAGCGGGATGACGGGCAGGGCCGCATGCGCCACGGTGTCGCTGACCGCAGCGAACGCCAGGAGGATGGCCATCCAGTTGAGCCAGGCGAAGTTCCCGCTGGCCACGAGCCACAGCTGCGTGACGATGATGATTCCGGCGGCAATAGTGGCCAAGGGCTGTGGCGCAAAGAGGAAGAAAGGCACCACGAGCTGCGCGAAGTGGTTGCCAAGCACCTCCATCCGGTGGAGCGGTTTGGGAAGCAGGTGCGCCTGTCGGCTCAGCGGACCCGGCATCGGCTGCGTTTCATGGTGGTAGTACAGCGCCGTCAGATCACGCCATTCGCGCCCGCCACGGATCTTGATCAGGCCTGCGCCGAACTCGAGGCGGAACACAAGCCAGGCCAGGAGCAGCAGGATGGTCCTGGGCGGGGGCGTCTGGTCCGAACCAAGGAAAGCCACGGTGAAGCCGGCTTCGAGGAGCAGGATCTCCCAGCCAAAGCCGTAGAACGTTTGTCCCACATTGACGATCGACATATACAACAGCCAGAGTGCCAGGAAGGCGAGCATCGGCAGCCACGGCGGCCCCAGCTGGGGTAGCCCGGCCACGAGCACTGCCGCGAGTGACATGCCGGCCCAGCACACGGCGCGCAGGAGGCGGTCCGAGTAGCGCCAGCGGAACAGGGTGGGCGTGCGAAGACGCTTGAGGATGTCCAGATACTCCGGCACCGGGAGAAGGCCGCGCTCGCCGAGCAGGGCCGGAAACTGGTTGTGGGAGGACAGGAACGCGACGAAATAGAGCACGGCCATTCCGCGCTGCAGAACCTGCCGGGCGAATTCGTAATCCGGCGCGTCGAACCAGGAAGCCCAGTCCACGTTGTCCACGTTACGCCTGCGCGGGCCCTGCCGGGAGGTACGGGATACTTAACCCATGCAGCCACGCAGAGTCGTCATCCTCGGGTCCACCGGTTCCATCGGCACGCAGGCGATTGACGTCGTCGACGGCGCACCCCACCTTTTTGAGGTCGTGGCGCTCAGCGCCGGGGGAGGCAACCTCGAACTGCTGGCCACGCAGGCAGTTCACACCCGTGCCCGGGCGGTTGGGGTTGCCACCGGCGACGCGGCGGCGCTGCAGGCCCTGATCAACGACGCCGCCAGCGCGGCCGGACTCCGCGGGTACCGGCCCGAGCTCCTCACCGGGCCCGACGCCTCCACCCGGATAGCGGAAGTCGAGGCCGACGTCGTCCTCAACGGCATCACCGGTTCCATCGGCCTCGCCCCCACCCTGGCCGCGCTGAAGTCTGGCGCCACACTTGCCCTGGCCAACAAGGAATCGCTGATCGTGGGCGGCTCGCTGGTCAAGGCGGCGGCCGGTGAAGGGCAGATCGTTCCGGTGGACTCGGAGCACTCCGCGATCGCCCAATGCCTGCGTTCCGGCACGGCCGGCGAGGTGGACAGGCTCATCCTGACGGCCTCGGGCGGCCCTTTCCGTGGCAGGACGCGGGAGGAACTTCACGACGTTTCCCCGCAGGACGCGCTGGACCACCCCACGTGGGACATGGGCCTGATGGTCACCACCAACTCCGCCAGCCTGGTGAACAAGGGCCTGGAGGTCATTGAGGCGCACCTGCTCTTCGACATTCCCCTGGACCGGATCGACGTTGTGGTCCATCCCCAGTCCATCGTGCACTCCATGGTGCAGTTCGTGGACGGCTCCATCATTGCCCAGGCCTCCCCGCCGGACATGCGCCTGCCCATCGCACTCGGGCTGGGCTGGCCCCACCGCGTACCGAAGGCCGCACAGGCCTGCGACTGGACGCAGGCCACCAGTTGGACCTTCGAGCCGCTGGACGGCAGCGCCTTTCCCGCGGTGGCCCTGGCGAAGGACGCCGCAGGGCGGGGGAGCACCTTTCCGGCCGTGTTCAACGCCGCCAACGAGGAAGCCGTGATGGCTTTCCACGCCGGCCGGATCCGCTTCACTGACATTGTGGATACCATCGAAGCCGTGCTCAGCGAACACACAGGCTCCTCCGGGCTGACGGTTGAATCCGTACTGGAAGCTGAAACGTGGGCACGAGCCCGCACCCACGAACGTTTAGCAGTAAGCAGTCTCTAGGAAGCAGCAGATCCAAGCATGAGCCCCGTCCTTCTCTTTATCCTTGGCGTCGTTTTTGTGGCGATCGGCATCGCCGTGTCCATTGCGCTGCACGAGGTAGGCCACCTCCTTCCCGCCAAGCTGTTCAGGGTCCGGGTCACCAAGTACATGATCGGATTCGGACCCACCCTGTGGTCCACTCGGAAGGGTGAGACCGAATACGGCGTCAAGGCCATCCCGCTGGGCGGCTATGTGTCCATGATCGGGATGTATCCACCGAACAAAGACGACGGCACGGTGCGGCCCTCCAGCACCGGCATGTTCCAGACCCTGGCCACCGAGGCCCGTTCCATGGCGCACGAGGAAGTGGGCGCCGGGGATGAAAACCGGGTCTTCTACCGGCTCCCGGTGTGGAAGAAGATCATCATCATGCTGGGCGGGCCGGCCATGAACATCCTGATCGGCGTGGTCCTGACCGCGGTGCTGCTCATGGGCTTTGGCGTCTCCACGCCCACCACCACCATCGCCGACGTTTCCAAGTGCCAGGTCAAAGCGGGGGAGACCGTGGATCCGAACTCCGCCGACTGCAAACTGACCCCGGCGGCCCAGGCCCAGCTCAAACCGAATGACGTCATCACCTCCTTCGACGGTAAGGCGGTGACGAACTGGGATGAACTGACCGGGTGGATCCGCGCCTCGGCGGGCCGTGAAGTGAGCATCACGGTGGAGCGCGACGGCGCGCCCGTCACCACGAGGGTGACACCCGTGCTGTCCGCCCGCCCGGTGATCGGCCCCGACGGGCGTCAGGCGAAAGATGCGAGCGGCAATCTTCAATACCAGGACGTCGGGTTCCTTGGGATCGGCGCTCAGACCGCGCTGGTGGCCCAGCCCGCGTCATCCGTGCTGCCCATGGCGGGCGAAAACATCAAGCAGATTGCCGGCGTGGTGTTCAACCTCCCCGCCCGTGTGGTAGGCGTGGCGAAGGCGGCCTTCAGCGAAGAGCCCCGCGATCCGAATGGCCCCATTAGCGTGGTGGGCGTGGGGCGGGTGGCGGGCGAGGTGGCCGCCATGGAACAGGTGCCGCTGCAATCCCGGCTGGCCGCCCTGGTGGGTCTGCTGGCGGGCCTGAACTTCGCCCTGGCGGTGTTCAACCTGATCCCGCTGCTGCCGCTCGACGGCGGCCACGTGGCGGGCGCGCTGTATGAGGGGGCGCGACGCCGGGTGGCCAAGTTGTTCGGCCGCCCCGATCCGGGAGCTTTCGATATCGCCAAGATGCTGCCGGTGACATATGTTGTGGCGGCTCTGCTGATGGGCATGAGCGCCCTGCTGATCTATGCCGACATCGTGAAACCTGTGAACCTGTTCGGCTAACCAGTTGCGGCTGATCTTCAAAATTAAACCTTTATCGGCTGATTTCCAAAACTCAGCTGTAAATGATTGATTATCACTAATCGGTCGCATATGGTTGATCCATGTACGTCATCACCATCGACCAGCGGGGCAGCAGTAGGGACGTGGACCGCGTCCCGGAGCTGCTCGATGAGCTGTCCGTGCTTTCACCCGACGGCCGTTTCGAACGCTCCGTGGGCGACGAAGTCCAAGGGGTGCTGGAGCATCCGGCGGAGGTGGTGGACGTTGCGCTGCACGCCCTGCGCAGTGGCCGGTGGTACGTCGGCATCGGGGTGGGTTCCGTTGACCTGCCCTTGCCGGCCAGTCCCCGGGAAGGATCCGGACCCGCTTTTGTCGCTGCCCGGCTTGCGGTTGAACGCGCCAAGGCCGCTGCCGGCCATGTTCCGCTGGCAGTGGTGTCCGGCGGCCAGCGACGGGGTGCTGTGCCCGCGCCGGAGGAAGGTCCTGGCACCAGGGCATGCGCGAACGCCGAGGCCGTCCTGCGTCTGATCGGGCGCCTGGTGCAGGACCGGACGGATGCGCAGTGGAAAGTGGTGGACGTTCTCCGCTCCCTGCACCAGGGCACGCCACGTCACGGCAGCCAGAAAGCCGCGGCCAAAAAGCTCGGAATTAGCGAACAGTCGGTGAGCCGTGCGCTGCTTCGCTCCGGCTGGCAGGAAGAATGGGCGGCGAGGCCCGCCGCGGAGGCGCTCCTGGCCCTGGCCCACGGTCTGATCGAAACCGGGGAACGTCCGGAAGGAGAACAATGAACGCCCTCTGGGTCACCCTCGCCCTCCTCACGGCAGGATTCGCCGGCTGGCCGGTCACCGCACTCGTCTTCCGGCTCGCCAGGACCATTGATGACAAAGCCGACGCGGCCAGCCAGGCAGCCGTTGCCGGGGCCCGCGATCCCGCGGTGGAGGACCCCTCCGCCGATGTCACCGTGGACGGCGAGATCATCCTCCCGGCGGAAGCCGACGCGGCAACCGCACCGGGCCCATCGCCGTCGACCGCACCCGGCGCCCCCGGCGCGGCGCCGGCCACCACCACGCGCATCCTCCGAGGGGGTGCCATCATCGGTGTCCTGGAACGGCTGGCCGTCTGCCTCGCGATTCTCACCGGACAACCCGTGGCCATCGCGTATGTGGTGGCCATCAAGGGCCTGGGACGGTTCGCGGAGCTGAAAGAGACGCCGGTTGCGGCGGAACGGTTCATCATCGGAACCCTGGCGTCCATGCTGTGGGCGGCCGGGGTTGCCGCCCTGACCCGGATACTTTTGCCGGGCTAAGCCCCGCGCGAACCGGCAGTGCGGAAGCCGGCCCGGATGCGAAGTCGGGCAGCCTGAGGGATAGGGTAGCTGTATGACTGTTTTTGCTGTTGAGTACGTGTACGACGCCGAGTCCTCCGAAACCCGGGCCGCCCGGCGCCCCGATCACCGCGAATGGACCGCGGGACGGGCGCAGGAAGGCACGCTGCTGGCGAGCGGACCCTACGGGGATGGGGCAGGCGCGCTGCTGATCTTCAAGGCGGCCGATGAAGCGGCCCTGAACGAAATCCTCAAGCAGGACCCGTTTGCCGCAGCCGGCGTCATTTCCGGCATCCGGACCACGGAATGGGCTCCACTGACCGGTCTCCTGGCCGATCACGCGGCCTAGTCAGTTCCAACTACAGACCTTTCAATATAAGGAGTCCACGTGACCTCGGTCAGCCTGGGAATGCCGTCAGCGCCGCCGCCCGTTCTTGCCCCGCGCAGGAAGACGCGTCAGATCAAGGTCGGTTCGGTGGGGGTCGGTTCCGATTCGCCCATCAGCGTGCAGTCGATGACCACCACGCCCACCACAGACATCAACGCCACCCTCCAGCAGATCGCGGAACTGACGGCGTCAGGCTGCGACATCGTGCGGGTGGCCTGCCCGTCCGCGGACGACGCCGAGGCACTGCCCATCATTGCCCGCAAGTCCCAGATCCCGGTGATCGCGGACATCCACTTCCAGCCGAAGTACGTCTTCGCCGCCATCGAAGCCGGCTGCGCCGCCGTTCGGGTCAATCCTGGCAACATCCGCAAATTCGATGACCAGGTCAAGGAAATCGCCCGCGCGGCGAAGGACCACGGCACCTCCATCCGGATCGGCATCAACGCCGGATCGCTGGAGCCCGGAATCCTGAAGAAATACGGCAAGGCCACCCCGGAGGCCCTCGTGGAATCCGCCGTATGGGAGGCCTCCCTGTTCGAGGAGCACGGCTTCTACGACTTCAAAATCTCCGTCAAGCACAATGACCCGGTGATCATGGTCGCCGCCTACGAAATGCTCGCCGAAAAAGGCGATTGGCCCCTGCACCTTGGCGTCACCGAGGCCGGCCCCGCCTTCCAGGGCACCATCAAATCCGCCACGGCCTTCGGCGCCCTGCTGTCCCGCGGTATCGGCGACACCATCAGGGTCTCCCTCTCGGCCCCGCCCGTGGAGGAAATCAAGGTGGGCAACCAGATCCTGCAGTCGCTGAACCTCAGGCCCCGCAAGCTCGAAATCGTCTCTTGCCCGTCCTGTGGACGCGCCCAGGTGGACGTCTACACCCTCGCCGAGCAGGTCACCGCCGGCCTGGAAGGCATGGAGATCCCGCTGCGCGTTGCCGTCATGGGTTGCGTCGTCAACGGACCCGGCGAAGCCCGTGAAGCAGACCTCGGTGTGGCCTCCGGAAACGGCAAGGGCCAAATCTTTGTGAAGGGAGAGGTCATAAAGACTGTTCCCGAGAGCGAAATTGTTGAGACACTGATCGAAGAGGCCATGCGAATCGCTGAAGAGATGGGGGAGGCCGATGGCGAAGATGCTGTCAAGGGTAGCCCCGTGGTTAGCGTCTCGTAAGGACGGAGCCACAGCCGGAGTCGACGTCCGTGTCCTGGGCGGCCAGGACACGGACAGGCTCCGGGAATTGGCACAGGAAGACAACGTAGCCAACGTTTTTATGCTCTCGCACCTGGCTACTGCGGGCACGGCTGGCCCCACCCTGGGCGGGGCCAGCATCCTTGGAGTGTTCGACGGCGGGGAGCTGGTTGGCGCCTGCTGGACGGGAGCCAATCTTGTGCCCGTCCAGCTGGACCCGGAGTTCGCAGGGCTCGTTGCGCAGCACGTCCACCGTTCCGGGCGCCGCTTCGCGTCCATCTTCGGACCCGCCGATACCGTGCTGGCTCTCTACGGCCGGTTGGAACAGCTGGGCCAGCTTGCCCACGACGTCCGCGCTGAGCAGCCCTTGATGACCATCGCGGGGCCGCCCGCCGTGACCGCCAACCCCAGCCTGGGTTTCAGTCAACTCGCGGATTTCGACAAAATCCTGCCTGCCTGCGCCGCCATGTTCGAAGAGGAAGTGGGCTACTCGCCGTTCCTTGGAGGCCGGGAGTTCTACAGCCGGAGGGTGGAAGGGCTGATCAGGCAGGGGCACTCCCTCGTGCACCTGAACAGCGACGGCCAGGTGATGTTTAAAGCCGAGCTCGGAGCGGTCACTCCCGATGTCACCCAGATCCAGGGGGTGTGGATGAATCCGTCGTTCCGTGGACTGGGCCTGAGCGCGGGCTACATGGCGGCCGTCGTGCAGTTGGCCCGGCAGCTTGCTCCGGTTACCAGCCTGTACGTCAATGACTACAACTCCCGGGCCCGGGCCACGTACGAACGGGTCGGCTTCCGCCAGGTGGGCACGTTCGCCACGGTCCTTTTCTAAATCACGCCGGTTTTAGGTCACGCCGGGCAATAAATCAGATGAAACATTGAGTCATGGACAGAAAACTGCGTGACCACTCTTGTAATGGTGGCAGGCATCACATAAATTCGACCTAGCTGCGCTAATGGGGCGCGCGCGGTCTCTCAGACCAACAAAGAGCCACGCCACGACAGGATGACCAGCCGGAGACGGCCAGGGGCTTCCTTAAGTTCTGGCGTGGCTCTTTTGCGTCCGCCGCGCAGCGCTTGCCGGTAGATTAGTACCCAGACGACTTTCCCGGGTTTCCCGGGCTTCCCCGACCTACCCCAGAAACGGATACCTATCTAGTGGTCCTTCGACTCTCCAAGCTGTTCCTGCGCACCCTGCGTGAAGATCCCGCCGACGCCGAAGTGGCCAGCCACCGGCTCCTGGTCCGGGCCGGGTACATCCGCCGGGCCGCACCGGGTATCTACACCTGGCTGCCGCTTGGATTGAGCGTGCTGCGCAAGGTTGAGGAAGTCATCCGCGAGGAGATGACGGCCATCGGCGCGCAGGAGGTCCACTTCCCGGCGCTGCTGCCCAAGGAACCCTACGAGGCCACCAACCGCTGGACCGAGTACGGCGAGGGCATCTTCCGGCTCAAGGACCGCAAGGGCAACGACTACCTGCTGGCCCCCACGCACGAGGAAATGTTTACCCTGCTGGTCAAGGACCTGTACTCCTCGTACAAGGACCTGCCGCTGAGCATTTACCAGATCCAGAACAAGTACCGCGACGAGGCCCGTCCCCGGGCAGGCCTGCTGCGCGGCCGCGAGTTCATCATGAAGGACTCCTACTCCTTTGACATCGACGACGCCGGGCTGGATGCCAGCTATGCGGCGCACCGTTCGGCCTACCTGAAGATTTTCGAGCGCCTCGGCCTTGAGGTCCTTCCCGTCAAGGCCACGGCCGGCGCCATGGGCGGCTCCAAGAGCGAGGAATTCCTGCACCCCACCGAGATCGGCGAGGACACGTTCGTGCGCTCGGCGGGCGGCTATGCGGCCAATGTCGAAGCCGTCACAACGGTTGTTCCGGCCGCTATCGACTTCAGCAACGCCCCCGCGGCGGAAGTCCGCGACACCCCGGACACGCCCACCATTGAAACCCTCGTGGACGCCGCCAATGTCCTCGTTCCGCGCAGCGAAGCCGACGGCGGCGCCTGGACCGCCGCGGACACGCTCAAGAACGTTGTGCTCGCCGTCACCCTGCCCACCGGGGAACGCCAGCTGGTGGTCATCGGCCTTCCGGGCGACCGCGGCGTCGACCTCAAGCGCGTCGAAGCGAACATCGGGTCCTTCCTGCCGATTGCCGGTGAGATCACCCTTGAAGCCGCCGGCGAGGAAGACCTGAAGAAGCAGCCCCTCATCGTCAAGGGCTACCTCGGCCCCGGCCTTTCCCTGGACGAACCCCTGCTCGGTACCGAAGGCGCCGCCAAACTGCTCTACCTCGTGGATCCCCGCGTCGTCAGCGGTACGGCCTGGATCACCGGCGCCAACGAGGCCGGCAAGCACGTCTTCGGGCTCGTTGCAGGCCGCGACTTCGGCTGGGACGGCGTGATCGAGTGCACCGAGGTTCGCGCCGGCGACGAGGCCCCTGACGGGTCCGGCCCGCTCGAAACAGCCCGCGGCATCGAAATGGGCCACATCTTCCAGCTGGGCCGCAAGTACGCCGAAGCCCTCGACCTGAAGGTCCTGGACCAGAACGGCAAGCAGGTGGTGGTGACCATGGGCTCCTACGGCGTGGGCGTGACCCGTGCCGTGGCTGCCCTTGCGGAGTCCAACCACGACGACAAAGGCCTGGTCTGGCCACGCGCTGTGGCTCCGGCAGACGTCCATGTCGTGGCGGTGGGCCGCGGCGAGGAGATCTTCGCCGCCGCCGAAAAACTGTCCCTGGAGCTTGAGGCCGCCGGGCTCGAGGTCATCTACGACGACCGCCCCAAGGTGTCCCCGGGCGTGAAGTTCGGTGACGCCGAGCTCGTCGGCGTACCAACCATCCTCGCTGTCGGGCGCGGACTCGTGGACGGCGTCGTGGAGATCAAGGATCGCCGCAGCGGCGAGGCGGAGAACGTGCCCGTGGACAAGGCCGTTGACTACGTGGTCAACGCCGTCCGCAGTAAATAACAGCTGCAAGGCGTGATTTCGGGGTTCGAGTCCGTCCAGCTCATCACTCTGGTCCTGATCGTCGTCGCGGGGTTTGCCGCCGGCTGGGTGGACGCCGTGGTGGGCGGCGGCGGCCTCATCCAGTTGCCTGCGCTCTTGCTGGTTCCCGGGATCAGCCCGGTCCAGGCGCTGGCCACGAACAAGATGGGGTCCATCTTCGGCACCACCACCAGCGCCGTGACCTACTACCGCCGTGTGGGGCCGGACTTGCGGACGGCCATTCCCATGGCCGTGGTTGCGCTGGCGGGAAGCTTCGGCGGCGCCGTGCTCGCGGCCACGCTGCCAGCCAGCGTCTTTAAGCCAATCATCCTGGTGGCGCTGGTGGCCGTCGCGCTCTTTACGGCGTTCAAGCCAAGCGTCGGCGACCTCACCTCGCTGCGGCACGACGGCCGTACCCACTACGTGGTGGCCTGCCTGATCGGGGCCGGGATCGGATTCTACGACGGCCTGATCGGACCGGGAACGGGCTCGTTCCTGATCATCGCGCTGGTGTCAGCCATGGGCTATGCGTTCCTCGAAGCAAGCGCCAAGGCGAAAATCGTCAACATGGCCACGAACGCCGGCGCGTTGATCTTCTTCCTTCCGCACGGCTCGCTGCTGTGGGGGTTGGGCCTGGTCCTGGGCCTGGCGAACATGGCAGGGGGGTACGTCGGAGCCCGGACCGCCGTGAAGCAGGGAAGCTCCTTCATCCGCAACGTCTTCCTGGCCGTGGTGGGTGCTCTGATTATCAAGCTCGGCTTCGACGTCTGGCAGGACACCTTCCACTAGAGACCGGCCCCCAGGGGGTCACGCTCCGGGGATCACGCCCCCTGTCAGAGGATGTTGCTGCCGCTGATGCGGACGGCGGTCACTTTGTATTCCGGGCAGCCTGTCACCTCGTCCTCGACGGCGGAGGTCAGGGCGTTGACTGTGGAACCGGGGAAATGGAATGCGGCGAACACCTGGCCCGGCTCCACATCGTCCGTGATCCTGATCCGCAGCCGCGCCTTCCCGTGCCGGCTGGCCAGCTCCACGCGGTCGCCGTCCACCACGCCCAGCGCGGCGGCATCGCCGGGGCCGACGTCGAGCTCCTCCCGGGCGAGAAGGCTGATGTTCGCGGTCCGCCGGGTCATGCTGCCGGAGTTGTAATGTTCGCCGCGGCGGCCTGTGATGAGCAGGTACGGGAAAGCGGCATCGCACTGTTCGCCCGGCGGCAGATAAGGCCTGGCGGCAAGGTGGGCCAGCCCGTCCGGAGTTGCGAACCGGTCCTGGTACAGCCGCGGCGTTCCGGGGTCCGCGGCGGAGGCGCAGGGCCAGTGCAGGGGGCCGGTCAGGTCCAGCCGGTCGTGCGAGATTCCGCCGAAAAGGGACGACAGGCCGGCGCACTCAGCCATGGCTTCCGCGGGGGTCGCGCACCCAAGGTCAGCGCCCATGCCTGCGGCCACGGCCTGCAGCACCGCAAAGTCGGTACGGGCGCCGGGCGGGGGCGGCACGGCCGGCCGCACCCGTTGGAAACGCCGGTCGAAGTTGACGAAGGTGCCATCTTTCTCAAGCCACGCGGCCACCGGGAATACAACGTCCGCCGCGGCGGCGGTGGGGGAGAGGAACAAATCATTGCAGATCACTAAGGGGCAGGCCTCCAGTGCTGCCCGCACGGAGCTGCTGTCCGGGTCGGTGGCGAGCACGTCCTCCCCGATCACCCACAAGGCCTTGAGCGACCCGTTCCGGGCTGCTGCGAACATCTGTGGGATCCTCAGCCCCGGCGTCGGAGGCACGGGAACCTGCCAGGCCTGGGCGAACCGCTCGCGGACCCCGGCCTCAACCACCTTCTGGTAACCCGGGAGCAGATCGGGCATGGCGCCCATGTCGCACGCGCCCTGGACATTGTTCTGGCCCCTGAGCGGGTTGATCCCGCCGCCTAAGCCCGGCCCCACCGCTCCGCGCAGCAGAGCCAAATTGGACAGGGTGCGCACCCCGTCTGTGCCGTGGAGGTGCTCGGTGACCCCGAGCCCATAGAAGATGGACGGCGACCCGGCCTGGCCGAAGGTCACTGCAGCCCTTACGAGCTCAGCTGCCGGCACACCCGAGATGTGGGCCACCCGGTCCGGCGGGTAGTCACCGAGCAGCTCCACCAGCTCGTCGTACCCGCTTGTGTGCGCGCGGAGGAATGCAGTGTCGGCCAGGCCTTCGCGGACCAGGATGTGCGCGAGCCCGTTGAACACCGCCACGTTTGTGCCAGGCCGCGGCCGCAGGTGTACATCGGCGTGCCTGGCCAGGTAGGTGCGGCGGGGGTCCACCACCACCAGGCGGGCGCCGGCCAGCACCCGCTGGAAGATCCGGGAGCCCACCACCGGGTGTGCCTCGGTGGGGTTGGCGCCAACCAGCAGGACCAGGTCGGCGCCGTCCAGGTCATCAAACGGATTCGTGCCGCCACCCAGGCCAAAGGTCGCTGCCAGGCCGGCCGCCGAGGGAGCGTGGCAGAGACGGGCGCAATTATCGACGTTGTTCGTCCCCATGACGGCGCGGGCGAACTTCTGTGCGAGGTAGTTCTCCTCGTTGGTGGCCCGTGCCGATGAAATAATCGCGAAGCCGTCAGGCTGCCCCTTCCGGATCTCAGTCAGCCTGACACCGACGTAGCTGATGGCTTCCTCCCAGCTGGCGGGACTCAGTATTCCATCCCGGCGGATGAGAGGCGTGGCGAGGCGCTCGGTTGAATCCAGGAACCCGTGCGCGAAGCGGCCCTTGACGCAGGCATGGCCCCGGTTGACCGACCCCTCGGCTGCGGGGCGTATGGTGAGGATCCTCTCATCCCGGGTGGAGACCTTGAGCGCACAGCCCACGCCGCAATATCCGCAGGTGGTGAGGGTGGTGCGCTCGATGGGCAGCAAATTGAGCAGGCCGGGCTCCGACAATGCGCCGGTGGGGCAGGTATCGACGCAGGCGCCGCAGGACACACAGTCGGACGCCGCCCACGGGCCGCCGGTTCCCGGCGCCACCACGGTGTCGGCGCCCCGGCCCGCCAGCGTCAGTGCGAAGGTCCCCTGGATCTCCGCACAGGCGCGGACGCACCGCCCGCAGGCGATGCACAGGTCGCGGTCCAGCTTGACGTACGGGTGGGAATGGTCCGTTCCCCGAACAGGCAGCTGGACCACGCCGGGGAGTGCGGTGACACCGTACTCGGCGCACTCACGGCTCAACTCGCTGCGGTCCGCCGGCACCTCCAAGGCTCTGCCTGGCAGGCCGGCCACGATTGTCTGCAAGGCATCGCGCCTGAGGTCCCAGGCTCCCTGCACCGAGATCCGGACTCCGTCCACGGCGGGGGTGCTGCAGGCTGCAGCCGGACCGTGGCCAGCGACGTCAACAAGGCACGTACGGCACGAGGCAACCGTGGTGAGCCGGGCGTCGTGGCACAACGTGGGAACCGTCAGTCCGGCGGCACGGACGGCATCAAGGAGCGGGGCTCCGGCCGCGACGTCGACCGGTATCCCGTCCACGTAAACTTTCACCAGCACCGTCATGGTGTCCTGCCGTCCGGCCAGGCGTCCGACCAGCCGTCGAGCCCATACACACGGACCAGGCTGCGCACAGCCGCCGGCACCCGGCGGCCAAACGCGCAGAGGCTGCCCGAGGCCATAGTGCGGAGCACGGCGGCGCGTTCCCGCCGCGCCGCCGGACCGTGCACGTCCGCCAGTGCCCGGCCCCGCCACGAGCCCACCCGGCATGGCGAGCATTGGCCGCAGCTCTCCGCCGCGGCGAAATCCCACAGATTTCTCAGCACATCCTCCCCCGAGACCCTGTCATCGAAGGCCACAATGCCCGCATGGCCCAGCGCCGCCCCAAATCCGGACAGCGCGGACTCGCTGAGGCGGACGTCGAGGTCCCCGGGGCCCAGGAAGCCGCCCAAGGGTCCGCCGATCTGCAGGGCGCGCAGGGCTGCCCCGTCCCGTAATCCGCCCCCGAGGTCTTCCACCACGTGCCGCAGCGGGGTCCCGATCTCCACCTCGTAGGCCCCGGGCCGGCGGAACCGCTCGGACAGGCAGACCAAGAGTGTGCCGGGCTCATCGGCGGTCCCCAGGGCGGCGTACGCCTGGCCGCCGTGCTGCACAATCCAGGGGACGGCACTGAGGGTTTCGACATTGTTGACGACGGTTGGCCGACCGTGGAGTCCACGTTCAGTGGGATACGGCGGCCGGGGCCGCACCACCCCGCGCGCGCCCTCAAGGCCGTTCAACAATGCGGTTTCCTCACCGGACACATAGGACCCGGCGCCTTCCACCACCCGGACCTCAAGGCTGAAGCCCGCACCCTCCGCATCCGGTCCCAGATGTCCCGCCGAGATGGCCTCCCTCACCGCCTCCTGGAGCCGTTCCACGGCCTGGGGGTACTCCGACCGGACAAACACGATGCCCGTGGCCGAACCGACCGCATAGCAAGCCAGGGCAAGCCCCTCCAGCACCCGGTGCGGGTCCCGCTCCATCAGCAGGCGGTCTGCGTACGATCCCGGATCCCCCTCGTCGCCGTTGGCCACCACGATCCGCGGCCCAGGGTGGGCCAAGGCGGCCCGCCACTTGGCCGCAGCCCGGAACCCCGCCCCTCCGCGGCCCCGCAGCCCCGCCGACTCGACCTGTGCCAGGACATCCCCGGATGCACCGGCGGCCACGATTCCCGGCCACACCGACCACGGCTGCGACCCTCCGAGGAGTCCCGCCGTCACCACGGGCACGGGAGCATCGCACTGCACCGGGATGGACGGGCTGCGTCGACGCGAACTGTCCCGGAGCTGAGACGCCACATCGATGCCGGCGCAGGCGTCCCCGCCGTCGAGGGCGGCTGGACCCGAGAAGCAGTAACCCAGGCAGCGCACCTCCTGGAGTGACACCGCGCCGTCATCGCTTCGGCTTCCGACGGCGATTCCGAGCGCCGCTTCGACCGCCGCCACATGCTGGCCGCCGCTGGCCGCGAAGCAGGCGGCGGCACCACACACACGGACGTGCCGACGTCCATGCGGGGCGGACAAATCCGCAAAAAACGACGCCGGGCCCTGGCCTGCCGCCGCCGGCAACCCCAGCCCCCGGGACACAGCGGCAGGGTCGGACTGGTGCTCACGGAGTTCGTCCCTCAATGCCGTGATGGGGCGTGCGAAGCGGCCGGCATACCGGACAAATGGATCTGCGGGATATGCCGTTTCCTGCCTGCCGCGAGGAAGGTCCCGGTTGGCAACAGGGTCTTCCGCGGCGGGAACTGCGTCATTATGAAGCGGCTTACCACGGGGCTCGTGCATGCATCCCACCCTTCTGGCGTGGGCCTTCCCGGGCAAGAGTCTAAAGTCCTCCCACCAGCGGGCGCAGCCGCTGCTTCGCCCGTCAGCGTGGCAGCGGGCAGCGGGCAGCGGGCAGTCGGCAGTGGGCAGCGGGCCGGACGAAGGGCTAGGTAAAGGCTTGACCCGGGCAGGGCAGGTCATGCGGGTGGGGGAGACCGCCGAGGGTCTTGCCGGCCAGAGTGCTTGCCACCCATAACGAGCGTGCCAGGTCACCCCCGTATGCTGGCCGCGAGGCGAACCACAGCGCATTTTCGACCTCGCGGGCCACGCCCCACTGGCGTGCAGATTCCGGATCCAGGCCCGCCGCCTCACTGAAATCCCAGCATCGTTGCAGCAATGCCGTGCCGGGATCAGAGCGGGGCAGGTCGTGGAGGCGGTTCCACAGGAGCGGTGCCACCGCGAATTCCGCTTCACCGATCATTGGCTGGGGATCAATCGCAGCGAAATCATCCGGCCCTTCCCATGCGGACGAGTCCGGCCTGCCGAGCACATTTTCGAAATGGAAGTCGGTATTGACCAGGACGTCCTTGCCCGCACGCCGGCCCACCGCGCCACGGGTCTGGCAGACTTCCAGGGCAGCTTCCAGAAGCCAGCGGGGGAACGGGCGCCCCAGTTGCTCCCAATCCGCCGGCAGGTCATCGGTCCACCGTTCAGCCTGGGCGGCCACATGATCAAACTCGCGCCATTCGGGCCGAAGGTCCGGCACCAGGCTCAGCTTTGCCATCAGGCCGCCCCAGACTGCCACGGCCACGTCCATGGGGGCATCCAGGAGCGAGCGCCCCGCCTCCAGCCGTTCCAGCAGCATGGAACAGGTACCCGCATCGGATTTCACGAGCCGGACCGCGCCGTGCCCGTTCCAGAGCATCAGGGCGTGCCGTTCAGCCCGCGCTTCGTCATGGGGGTAGGCCACCTTCAGCGCGGTGCGGGCACCACCCTGGAGCACCGGAATGACCAATCCGCCGTGTCCGTTCCACGGCATTTGCCCGGGTTCGAGGTCCACGGCCAGCTGCCAGTGCTCAAGGCGCCCGCGGATCAGCCCGGGCAAGGACGCGAGCCAGGCACGTCCCGGGCTGCTGCCGCTGAACCTGCGTGCGAGCGCGGGCGGAATGGGGATGTCTGGGGCGGAACTCATCAACTCCAGCGTAGTTGACCCGCCCCCCGCGTTGACCCGGGCCCCGCGTCGACCCGCCCCTAGTTGACCCGCCCCCGCGTTGACCCGCCCCCCGGTGACCCCGGGCACCCCGGGATGGCAGGTTGCCCCGGGTCCCTTTCGCGGGATATCAGACCACGCCGGCGGCACCCAGCAGCTTGCCGATGCCGTATGTTGCTGCCAGCGCGAGCGCCCCGCCAACAACCACCCTGACCGCCGCCCTGGACCTGGAACCGCCGCCGATCCAGGCCCCCAGGGACCCGGTTGCCGCCAGCGCCACCAGGACTGCGCCGAAGGTCAGGGGAACCCTGATGTTTTCAGGCGGGAGGAGAATGGCGAGCATTGGCAGGATGGCGCCCACGATGAAGGCAATGGCGGAGGCGAACGCGGCGTGCCAGGGACTGACAATGTCTTCCTGGTCAATGTTCAGCTCCGCGGACAGGTGGGCGGCCAGGGCGTCGTGCTCCGTGAGCTCCTTGGCCACGGCCTGTGCGGTGTGGGCGCTCAGGCCCTTGCCCTGATAGATCGCCGTAAGTTCGGCCAGCTCTTCCTCAGGCTGCTCCTGGAGCTCTCGGCGCTCTTTTTCGATGAGGGCTTTTTGGCTGTCGCTCTGGCTGCTGACGGAGACGTACTCACCCAGGGCCATGGAGATGGCGCCACCCACCAAGCCGGCTGCACCGGCCGTAAGAATGGGTCCGGTTTGCGTGGTTACACCGGCGACGCCCACCACAATGGCGGCCACGGAGACAATTCCGTCATTGGCCCCCAGCACTCCCGCGCGGAGCCAGTTCAGGCGCTGGGCGATGTCATTGCCGTGCGGCTCGTTGTCATGAAGTGTTGCTGCTCCGGTGGTGTCCATGACTCCAGCAAACCACCTGGACCGTCAAGCTTGCCAGTAATACAAGACTAAGCAAGGCAAGGCAAAGCTCGCAGGGTGGCACCCGCGCAGTCTCAGTGCCCGTTTTCGCCGGGTTCCTGTGGGGTGGCAGGGGCGGCTGTTGCGGTCTCCGCGGGAAGCGCCGGCAGTTGGGCGGTGTCCACCACGATGCCGGGCAGGGCGCCGGGGTCGGCGCCCCAGAGCGCAGCGCGCCGGGCTGCGGCAACAAGGCCGGAGACCGCCCATTTGCGGGTGTTGCCTTCACTGAGCGCCACCAGGTCACCGTAGACCGGCAGCGTGCCGGCCTCAAGGCCCCCGAGGCCTGCCGCCGGCGCGTCAATAAAGAGCGGGCCCAAGGTGTAGCCGGCCTCCCTGGGCGGAATGTTTGCGCAATGCAGCCGGCTCAGGGCTTCGGCTTCGCTTTCCACGGATTCATGACGGGCCAGGAGTTCGGACGCCGAGCGGGCGGCGTTGCCTTCCAGCCGGGCGAGGGCAACCTGGTAGCCGTAAACGGTTTCAGCCTCGGTCTTGACGGTGATGGCCAGCGCGGCCGCCAGGGTGGTGTTTCCGGACGACGGCGCACAGGAGCCCGTGCCCGTGTCCGCGGCCGGGGGAGGTGTGGCTTGCGGGCCTGTTTCGGCAGGCTCCGTAGAGGGTGCGAGCAATGACGCCTGAAGCAGTTGAGCGGCGCCGGTGGCGGCGAGCAGACGTGCCATCCCGCCGTCGGCCGTTTCCGCATCCGCAAGGCGCTGCTTTCCGCTGACGGACAGTGCAGCGGCGAGGGCGGCACTTGATGCCGGGGCACTGTTGGCTGGGACTGCGGCGGGTGACGGCGTTCCAGAAGGCTTTGCGGCGGACGTTCCGGAGGAGCCGCCGGCAGCGGCTTTGGAAGGGAGCTGGCCCGGACCTTGACCCGGCGGAGTCATGAGCGCCCGGGCCTGGGTTGTCAGCAATGTCACAGTCTGCAAAAGAGCCAGGCGCTCCGCACCGGTCGTGCGGTCGGCGAGCTGGCCGCCTGCCGCTCGCAGATCAGTCGCTTCGGCAAGGGCAGAGGCCCGTGCCCGTTCGGAAAAAGCGGGTTCCGGGCCCTTAGGCGGGGTACCCGGAACGAGGGCCACGCCCAGGCTGATGATCAACAGGGCTATCGACGCAAGGATGCCGTACCGGAAATAGCGGGCCGGCGGCCTCTTTTCCTTGGTGTCGTCTTTCACAACAGACCATGTTGTCATGCCGGGCAGGAACTCCGTGCACCACGGCGCCCATAAAATCGCTACGCTAGTAGTCACAACATCATCTAGCGGGAGGCGGCCGGCATCGTGAGTAATGCAGAAGCCACGACTTCATCAGACCGGACCGGGACGGGTAAGGCTGAGGCCGCATCCGTGCATAATTTTGAGGCCGAGCGCCTCCGGGCGTTATTGGAACCCTCCGTCCAGGCGCACCGGCTCTACCTGGAGGACGTGTCCATCCAGATCGCAGGCGCCAACCGTGTGGTCCACGTTGTAGTGGACCTGCCGCAGGAGGAAACCGGGGGCGTGAGCCTGGACGTAATTGCGGAGATCTCCAGGGAGCTCTCCGGCATCCTGGACAGCGACCCCAGCTACGACAGCCGGCCCTACGACCTCGAGGTCTCCTCCCCGGGCGTCGGCCGGCCCCTGACCGAGCCGCGGCACTGGCACCGTGCCCGCGGGCGCATGGTCAACGTGAACATCATCCAGGGGGAGAACATCACCGGCAGGATCCAGTCCGTTGACGACGACGGCGTGACGCTCGTTCCGGAGATCGCGGCCAAGAAGGGCATGAAGCCCAAGCAGGGCGAGCCCGAGAAAATTCCTTTCGACAGGATCCGTAATGGAAAAGTCGAGATAGAGTTCAGCCACCTTGATGAGGTCGGTCTGGAAGATGAACACAATGGACCTTCTGAGGAGGCCTGATGGATATTGACATGAGCGCACTGAGACTTCTGGAGCGTGAGCGTGAAATCCCGCTGGACCTCCTGATCCCCACCATCGAGCAGGCACTGCTGGTGGCTTACCACAAGTCACCGGGAGCCTTCGAGAAGGCCCGCGCGGAACTGGACCGCAAGAGCGGCCACGTGACCATCTGGGCAACGGAGATCGACGACGACGGCGCCCCCATTGGCGAGTTCGAAGACACCCCGGCCGGCTTCGGGCGCATCGCCGCCAGCACCGCCCGGCAGATCATCCTCCAGCGGCTGCGTGACGCCGAGGACGACAACGTCCTGGGGCAGTTCAAGGGCCGCGAAGGCGAACTCGTGGCGGGCACCATCCAGCAGGGCAACAACCCGCACATGATCCAGGTCAACCTTGGAACGGTGGAGGCGCTGCTGCCGCCGCCCGAGCAGGTTCCCGGTGAGAAGTACATCCATGGCAACAGGCTCCGCGCCTTCGTGATCGACGTGCACCGGGGCACCAAGGGTCCGTCCATCACGCTGTCCCGTTCACACCCGGGCCTGGTCCGGAAGCTGTTCGAGCTCGAGGTCCCCGAAATCGCCGACCACTCGGTGGAGATCGTGGCCTTGGCCCGCGAAGCCGGCCACCGCACCAAGATCGCCGTCAAGGCCAACATCCCGGGCATCAATGCCAAGGGTGCCTGCATCGGGGAGATGGGCTCACGGGTCCGGGCAGTGATGACCGAACTCAACGACGAGAAGATCGACATCGTCGATTACAGCGATGATCCGGCGACGTTCATCGCCAGTGCCCTCTCGCCGTCGCGCGTGAATTCGGTCACCATCACGGACGAGGCTACGCGCTCGGCCCGTGTTGTGGTGCCCGATTATCAGCTGTCCCTGGCCATCGGCAAGGAGGGCCAGAACGCCCGCCTGGCCGCCAAGCTGACCGGCTGGCGGATCGACATCGTCTCGGACGCTGCGGTTCCGCGCGAAAACTAGGCCGCGTCAGCGGCCCGCCACCGCGGACGGCCCCCGGCTTTGGACCCGTCGTTTCGGGGCACGTACCGCCGAGGGGCTAGAATAGAACATGACCGTGCCTTATGGCCGGTGTTCGTGCGCCCTGAGCGTACCCGTCATACTGCTGAGCAGCACGGGTGGTGCAGGGCAGCAGATATGTATGGGCAGGAAGATACTCACAGTGGCACCAGTGCTTCACAACGAGAATCAGCCGCAGCGTACCTGCATCGGATGCCGTAAGAAAGGCTCCCGGTCTGAGTTACTCCGGTTAGTCACCGCAGGCGGCGGATCCTCCGCCGTCGTGGTTGACGAACGACGCCGGATGGCTGGCAGGGGTGCATGGCTGCATCCCAGCGAAACGTGCCTGGCGCTGGCGGTCAAGCGGCGAGCTTTTGGACGTGCCCTCCCGGGTGCGGCCGGAACAGCCGACGTCGAACGCCGGATAACGGCAGGCACGCAAGCCGTGGACACTCCGGTGGCCGCAGCAAAAACCGTCCAACCTGAAAGCGGGTCAGAAAACTGATGGAAACCCGATGAGTTCCCACCGATGAGTGCGCAACGATGACAACTTTGTTGCGCTCTGCAATGGGCCTTCCAGCTGCGTTCGCGGCGGAGGCCCGCAGTAAGAAGTAGACGGTTCGTGCCTGGCTCGGTGCGGACCGAGACAGGAGAAATGTGGCCAAGGTCCGCGTACATGAGCTTGCTAAAGAGCTCGGTATTACTTCCAAAGATGCAGTAACCAAACTGCAGGAACTGGGCGAATTCGTTCGCTCTGCCTCTTCCACCATTGAGGCCCCCGTTGTGAGGAAACTCCGCAACGCTTACCCCGGCGCCGGCGCTTCGAAGACCGAAGCCCCCGCCTCCGCGCCCAAGGCGCCTGCAAGCCCTTCAGCTACCCGTCCCGCGCCTGCGCCGGGCCCGGCAGCTCCCAAGGCTCCGGCTCCCGCGGCTGAAACCCCGGCTCCAGCAGCCCCCGCTGCAGCGCCGGCGCCTGCCCAGGCCGCTCCGGCGGCTCCGGCAGCGGCTGCTCCTGCTGCACCGTCGGCAGCTGCGCCGGCCGCAGCCTCGCCCTCAGCAGGTGCCCCGTCAACAGGTGCCAAGCCGGGCGCACGTCCGGCTCCGAAGGCCGAAGCTGCTCCGGCACGCCAGTCCGGTTCCGCGCCCCGTCCGGGCGGTCCCCGTCCCGGCAACAACCCGTTCGCCACGTCCCAGGGCATGCCCCGCGGCCGCGGCGGTGACACCGAACGTCCTTCGCGTCCGGGTAACAACCCGTTCGCTCCTTCTCAGGGCATGCCGCGTCCGGGCGGAAGCCGCACCGAGGGCGAACGCCCCGGCGGTCCCCGTCCCGCAGCAGGCGCTGGTGGTCCCCGTCCGGGTGCTCCCCGCACCGGCGGCGCTCCGGGTGCACGTCCGGGCGCCCCGCGTCCGGCCGGCGCAGCAGGCGCTGGCCGGCCGGCCGGAGCCGGCGGAAACCGTCCGACTCCCGGCATGATGCCCAACCGCACCGAACGTCCCGCACCCGCCGGTGCAGGCCGTCCCGGTGGCGGCGGCCGCGGTCCGGGCCGTCCGGGTGGCGCTCCAGGTACCGGTGCTCCCGGCACCGGTGGTGGCGGTGCTCCTGCCGGCGGTGGCTTCGGCAAGGGCGGCCGCGGCCGCGGTGGCACCCAGGGTGCTTTCGGCAAGGGCGGCGCAGGCCGTGGCAAGCAGCGCAAGTCGAAGCGTGCCAAGCGCCAGGAACTCGAGCAGATGAGTGCTCCGTCGCTGGGTGGCGTCAGTGTGCCCCGCGGCGACGGCAACACCGTGGTCCGGCTTCGCCGTGGCTCGTCCATCACGGACTTTGCCGACAAGATCGAGGCGAACCCCGCCGCACTGGTGACCGTCCTCTTCCACCTCGGCGAAATGGCTACCGCCACGCAGTCGCTGGATGAAGAGACCTTCGCCCTGCTGGGCGAGGAGCTTGGCTACAAGCTCCAGGTCGTATCCCCGGAGGATGAGGAGCGCGAGCTGCTCTCCGGTTTCGACATCGACTTCGACGCCGAGCTCGAAGCCGAAGGCGACGAGGAACTCGAGGCACGTCCTCCGGTTGTCACCGTCATGGGTCACGTTGACCACGGTAAGACCCGCCTGCTCGATGCCATCCGCAAGTCCGACGTTATGGCGGGCGAGCACGGCGGCATCACGCAGCACATCGGTGCTTACCAGGTCACGCACGCTCACGAAGGTACCGATCGCAAGATCACCTTCATCGATACTCCGGGCCACGAGGCGTTCACCGCCATGCGTGCCCGTGGTGCGAAGGTCACTGACATCGCCATCCTCGTGGTCGCAGCGGACGACGGCGTTATGCCGCAGACCGTTGAAGCCCTCAACCACGCCCAGGCGGCCAACGTGCCGATCGTCGTGGCCGTGAACAAGATCGACAAGGAAGGCGCCAACCCGGAGAAGGTCCGCGGCCAGCTGACCGAGTACGGACTGGTTCCGGAAGAATACGGTGGCGACACCATGTTCGTGGAGGTCTCTGCCCGCCAGAACCTGAACATCGACGAGCTGCTCGAGGCTGTCCTGCTTACCGCGGACGCAGCCCTGGACATGCGCGCCAACCCGAACAAGGACGCCCGCGGTATCGCGATTGAAGCCAACCTGGACAAGGGCCGCGGCGCGGTTGCCACCGTCCTGGTTCAGTCCGGTACCCTGCACGTCGGCGACACCATCGTGGCAGGCACGGCCCACGGCCGCGTCCGTGCGATGTTCGACGACGACGGCAGCGCCCTGACCGAGGCCGGTCCATCCCGCCCCGTTCAGGTCCTGGGTCTGTCCAACGTGCCCCGCGCCGGCGACACCTTCTTCGTGACTGCTGACGAGCGCACCGCCCGCCAGATCGCCGAGAAGCGTGAAACCGCCGACCGCAACGCCGCCCTGGCCAAGCGCCGCAAGCGCATCAGCCTGGAAGACTTCGACCAGGCAGTCGCCGAAGGCAAGATCGACACCCTCAACCTCATCCTCAAGGGTGACGTGTCCGGTGCCGTGGAAGCCCTCGAAGACGCGCTGCTCAAGATCGATGTCGGCGAAGGCGTCCAGCTGCGCATCATCCACCGCGGTGTCGGTGCGATCACGCAGAACGACGTCAACCTGGCAACGGTCGACAGTGCCGTCATCATCGGCTTCAACGTCAAGCCCGCCGAGCGTGTTGCCGAACTGGCAGACCGCGAAGGCGTGGACATGCGCTTCTACTCCGTCATCTACGCAGCAATCGATGACATTGAGCTGGCTCTCAAGGGCATGCTCAAGCCGGAGTACGAAGAGGTCCAGCTTGGCACCGCCGAGGTCCGCGAGGTGTTCCGTTCCTCCAAGTTCGGAAACATCGCCGGTTCCATCGTTCGCTCGGGTGTTATCCGACGCAACACGAAGGCCCGCATCAGCCGCGACGGCAAGATCATTGGTGACAACCTCACCGTTGAGACGCTCAAGCGCTTCAAGGACGACGCCACCGAGGTCCGCACGGACTTCGAGTGTGGTATCGGTCTGGGCTCGTTCAACGACATCAACGAAGGTGACATCATCGAGACCTTCGAGATGCGCGAAAAGCCGCGCGTCTAAGTCGGTTTAGCGTTACAAGGTGCGGGGCCGTTGGATTTTTCCGGCGGCCCCGCCCCTTCGCTGGGCGGCAAAGGATCTGCGATCCTTTGCCGCCCAGCTTCGGCAGGCCCGATGCCACTCCCAGGCCGCCGGAAAAACCCAACGGGTCCGTCGTAGACTCGCTTTAGGCGCGTGGCATCAAAACCCAACGTGTGTACACAGACCGCCATCGCGCCGTCGTACATCCAAATTTTTAGGAGTGGAAATGGCTGATCCCGCACGGGCTGCCAAGTTGGCGCAGCGGATTAAGGTTGTTGTTGCGGAGGCCCTGGGCCGGAAGGTCAAGGACCCCCGGCTCGAGGGCGTCACCGTTACCGACTCGCGGGTGACCAACGACCTGCAGCACGCGACCGTCTACTACACCGTGTTCGGCGACGAGGTGGCGCACGCCGACGCCGCCAAGGGCCTTGAAAAGGCCAAGGGCGTCCTGCGGCAGGAAGTGGGCCGTAACATCACTGTGCGGCTTACTCCCACGCTGGAGTTTGTGGCCGACCAGATCCCGGTCAACGCCTCCAACCTCGAGGAACTCCTTCGCGCCGCCAAGAAGCGCGACGCCGAGGTGGCGGCCCTCGCCGCAAGCGCCAAGCACGCCGGTGACGCCGACCCGTACAAGACCGATGTGGTCGAGGACGTGGAGCTCGACGAGGACGACTTCGACGAAGAGGAAACAGACCTCACCGAGGATGTCGACATCGACGAGGACGCCAACAAGGACGCCGGGAAGTAGGCGCCTGCTCGTAGCGAAGTGGCCGGAGCCCGGAACGGGTCCGGCCACTTCGCGTTTAAACGGGTTTCCCGTGCATGCACGGGCTCATTCGCGGTTTCGTCCGCGGGGATGGTTATGATCGGAGCATGGTTGCCCAACCCTCACCGGCCCACGTCAGCGAATACCTGAGCCAGGCCGTCGACCTGGCCGTGCGGAACGTGGCCGACGGCGGCGGTCCGTTCGGCGCACTTGTGGTCACCTCCGATGGTGGACTCCACTTCGGCGTCAATCGGGTGACCCGGGACAACGATCCCACAGCCCATGCGGAGGTGGTGGCGATCCGGCAAGCGGCCGCGAAGTGTGCCACCTTCGATCTGAGCGGGGCGGTGCTCTACGCCAGCTGCGAGCCGTGCCCGCTCTGCCTGTCGGCGGCGCTCTGGGCCCGGGTTGACCGGGTCTACTTTGCCGCCGACAGGTACGGTGCAGCCGCGGCCGGTTTCGACGACGCCCTGTTCTACGAGTACTTCGAGGGGCTGCGCCCGGAACTGATGCCTGTCCGCCACACCGACATTCCGACCTCGGGTACTCCGTTCGACGCATGGCGGCAGAACCCGGACCGCACCGAATACTGAAGTCCGCCCTGCACGATGAGGATGGCCGCCCTGCGGGACCTTCGACTCTAGCCCGCTGGCGGCCGGGGGAGTCCGATTGATGCAGGACTTCAGATGTAACTGGAAGGCAGTAGCGGGCCGTGGAATCAAGCCTCATCAAGTGCCCGAATTGCGGCAAGACCAACAGGATTCCCGCGGTGGCATCAGGCCACCCACGGTGCGCCAATTGCCATCATGACCTCCCGTGGATCGTGGCGGCGGGTGACGACGACTTTAAGCTCATCGCCGAGAAGTCCCCAGTCCCCGCACTGATCGACTTCTGGGCAGAGTGGTGCGGGCCCTGCCGGATGGTCAGTCCCGTGCTGGACCAGCTCGCGGCGGAGAAAGCCGGCCGCATCAAGCTCGTGAAGGTCGACGTCGACCACGCGCCGGGCCTCTCGTCGGAGTTTGCGGTTCAGGCGATCCCCACCTTGATGGTGATTGTCGGCGGAATTGTGGTGGCGCGCCAGGCCGGCGCCGCGCCGGCCCCTGCGCTCAGGACGTGGCTGGAGCGGGCGCTGTCCTCAACCCTCAGCTGACCAACCCCAACGCCAAGCAAACGGAGGTCGCCATGACAGAGATTCTGCGCTACGAGGTCGGGTCCGGGATGGTGCTGGTGGAAGCCGACGAAAACAGTTTCGGGGTGGAGCATCCGGCCCGCGATCACCAAGGCATCCTGGACACCGGCCGCAGGCTGGAAGACGTACTTGCAGCGGTGCGGCCGGCTGCCAACGCGGCAGCCGACGTCCTGAGCGAGCTGGCTCCGGAGCACCTGGAACTGCAGTTTGGTGTGAAGCTGGCAGGCTCGTCCGGGGCCATCATTGCCCGGAACTGCTCCGAGGGCCACTTCATTGTCAAGATGTCCTGGTCACCGGAACAACCGCCGGCTCCGGAGGAGGAAGTCAGCATCTAAAACGTGCAGCGCGATCTAGAACGTGCAGCGCGTTTACCTTCGCCGTGTTCCCCGGGCGCCCAGGCTGCCGAGCAGGGGCGATCCCATCCCCAGCAAAAAGCCGAAGTCATACCAGTTGCCCGCCCGGGCGGTGTTATAGAACGGGAATTCCTGCCAGGCCCCGAAGACATGGGCAATCAACACGATCCACGCGGTAATACCGTTCCACGCGCCCCACAGCAGGTCCTGCCACCACATGATGTTCCTCTCCGGAGCCGCCCCTAGTGACAGGCTAGGACAGCGGAGTCGCCGGGGCTAGGGCCGGAAGTCGCCCCAGTCCCTCCACGAGTTCGGCCCGGTCGCCGCACAGCGCAATCCGGATCCAGCCCTCGCCGATTGAGCCGAACGCCGTGCCGGGGGCGAACGACACTCCGGACTCGGCCAGGAACCGGCGCGCCCAGGACCGCACGTCCCCGCCGCTCACATGGGATACATCCGCCCACAGATAGAAGGCGCCCTGCGCGTTGAGGAACCGAATGCCCTTGGACTGCAGGACGGCGGACGCGGCGTCCCTGTTGGCCCGGTAGTGGGCGTGCGCGTGGCTGACATAGTCCTGGGGCCCGGTCAGCGCAGCTATCGCGGCGTACTGGGACGGCGAGGCCACGCAGGACACGATCGATTCCATCACGTTGTTCATCTTGCGCTCCAGCCCGGGCGGGCAGACCAGGGCGCCGATCCGGAGCCCGGTCAGTCCATAGGTCTTGGACAGGGTCAGCGAGGTGAAGACCCGCGCCTGCCCCGGCACCTCGCTGTCGAACCGGGCCGGGCTGACATGCGGGACGTCGTAGGTGAAGGCCTCATAGCATTCGTCGGAGATGATCCAGAGATCATGGCGCCGGGCCAGGTCGACGAGGCGGCGCGTCAGCCCTTCGCCGAGCACAGCTCCCAGGGGGTTGGACGGCGAGTTGAGGACCAGCACCTTGGTCCGTGGGGTGATGAGGGCTTCGATGTCCTCAATCCGCGGCTGGAAGTCGTGGTCCGGGAACAGCGGATACTCCACAGGGACGGCATGCAGCAGCCTGCTGGTCATCGCGAACGTGGGGTAGCCGGGGTTCGGAATCAGGATCTCGTCGCCGGGGGCAAGCAGCAGGGTCATGGCGAAATGGAGGCCTTGTTGTGCGCCGTCCACCACATAGACCCGCTCGGCCCCGACGTCGGTCCCGTTATGTTCCCGGAACCTTGCCGCGAATGCCTCGCGCAGGGCAGGGATCCCGGCATTGGGCGTGTAGTTGGTCTCGTCTCGGTCCAGGCATGCTATCCCCGCATCAAGGATATGGCGGGGAACCGGAAATCCCGGCTCGCCGATGCTCAGCACGATCGCGCCCGGGGTGTGCCAGGCGGCCTCCGTGATTTCACGGATCTGGTTGACGGGGACATCGCGGACGTGTGCGGCAAGCTCTGGCATGCCTGCAATCTTAACCGTCGCCCCGCTAGTAGAGCGGCGTCAAGCCCGTGGCTGGGCGCGGGGCAACGCGCGGGCGCGGATATACTGGGGAGCGTGCTTTCTGGACTGGTGATAGTGGACAAGCCGCAAGGCTGGACCAGCCACGATGTGGTTGGACGGATGCGGCGGCTCGCCGGTACCCGAAAGGTGGGCCATGCCGGGACGTTGGACCCCATGGCCACAGGAGTTTTGGTGCTCGGCATCAACAAGGCCACCCGGCTGCTGACGTACATCGTGGGCACCTCCAAGACGTACACCGCCACCATCCGCCTCGGCGAGTCCACGGTGACAGACGACGCCGAAGGCGAGGTCATTGCCACTCACAGCGCCGCCACCGTCACCGAGGAAGCCGTCCGTGCCGGCGTCGCCGCCTTGACGGGGGAAATCCAGCAAGTGCCCAGCAGCGTGAGCGCCATCAAGGTCAACGGCGAACGTGCCTATGCCCGGGTCCGGTCCGGCGAGGACGTCAAGCTCGCTGCCCGGCCGGTGACCATCCACCGCTTCGCCGTCCACTCCATCCGGCCGGTGAAGGACGGGGAAGCGTTGGATGTGGATGTGACCGTCGAGTGCTCGTCTGGCACCTACATCCGCGCCCTCGCCCGCGACCTTGGCGAGGCATTGGGAACAGGCGGGCACCTCACAGCCTTGCGTCGAACCCAGGTCGGCCCGTACACGCTGGAGCAGGCACGGACCCTTGAACAGCTGGCGGAGGAACTCGAGGTTCTCGAGATGTCCCAGGCCGCGCGTGCGCTGATGCCCAACCGCGAGCTTAGCGATGAAGAAACCAACGAGATTTCCTTTGGCCGCCGCATCGCCGCCGGCGTGGACGCCGGCACGCCCCAGGCAGCCACCGCCGAGAAACCGGCCGCTGCCTTCGCGCCGGACGGCTCGCTGGTGGCGCTCCTGGCGGACGCCGGCAGCTTCGCCAAGCCGGTGCTCGTATTTGCGCCCAGCAACGAACAGCAGGCAACGTAGCTTGGACGCGTACTTCTACATCATCCTGGCGGTCGGGCTCCTGTCCACCATCATCTGCGCCACAGCCGGGATCCTGAAAAAGGCGCCGAACGATGCCACCATACTGTCGGTAGCCGCCGTCGAACTAGGGTTGCTGGTGTATCTCGTCGGCTCAATCGTCCGCGTAGCCGGCGGCGAACGCATCGCCGGTGCGGCCTGGGAATTCTGGGGATATATGGTCACTGCGCTGATGCTTCCCGTGGGCGCTGTGTACTGGTCGATCCTTGAGCGCACGCGCTGGAGCAATTTCGTACTCGCCGCCGTCGGTGTGACGGCGCTCGTGATGGCAGCCCGCATGAACCAGATCTGGTACTGAGTTGGAAGAAGCAAACCACGTGACTCCGCAGCCCCCCGCAGACAAGACCGCACACAACACAACGAACAAGGCCGGGCGGACAGCCGACGCCGCCAGTGCCGGAAGCAGCGGCAGCGCCGACACCGGTAGTCCGGCCGACACGCGCAACACCGGCCCCGGCCGGCTGCTGATCGCCGTCTACGCCGTGTTCGCCATTTCGGCCACCGCACGGGCCGGGTTCCAGATCCTTACCAAGTTCTCCGAAGCGCCGTTGGCCTACCTGCTGTCCGCCTTCGCTGCCCTGGTTTACCTGGTGGCCACGGTGTCGCTCGCCAAGCCAGGCAGGACCTGGTTCAAGATCTCGGTGACGGCGGTGCTGGTGGAACTTCTGGGCGTGCTGGTGGTCGGCGCGCTGAGTGTGTTCGACTCCGTCAACTTCCCGCATGAGACGGTCTGGTCCCTCTTCGGCCGGGGCTACGGCTTCATCCCGCTACTGCTCCCGATCCTCGGACTCATCTGGCTGTATCGGCGGAGGCCGGCGCCCCAACAGGCGTAACGAGCGCGAGCCGGTCCGCTCAGCGTCTGCGGTGGGCCGTCCGTGCCTCGGAGCCCATTCCGTTTTCGACGCCGCCGGCGTTCCCGGACTCCGGGCGCAACAGCCTGCTTCGGAGAGCCGGCCACGCCGCCGCAAAGCCGGGATGCAGCTCCCTGTCGGCGACGCCGTCAATTGGGAACCATGCGAGCTCCAGGCTTTCGGGGTCACTGATCTCCGGTTCGAACGGATCAACAACCTCTACGGCCACGGTCGTGTAAGTCCAGTAGCCCACGTCGAACACAGAGGTGAACAGGACCCTGACACTTTCCGGCGGCACCGCGGCTTCTTCGTGGGCTTCACGCAGGGCTCCGTGGACGGCCTCTTCCCCTTGGTGCAGGGCGCCGCCAGGCAGCCCCCACGTTCCGCCCTGGTCGCTCCACAATGCGCGGTGCTGCAGGAGGATGCCCTTGCGCGGGTCGTGGGCCAGCAGGCCGGCGGAGCCGAAGCGGCCCCAGAACCTGCCGCGCTCGCCCTCCACCCAAGCGTCCCCCGGATCACGCGGGCCCAGGGGCCTGCGTGGCTCGCCTGACCAGGGCCCTGCGAATGGCGGTTCTCCGGGTTGGGGGGCGAAGGTGCTGTCCATGCCTCTAGCTTGCCATGCCGGCTCCGCATACGGTCCGGGAGCCTGCGTCGTGTTACGGATGCTGAAGGCTGACGTTTTCACCGGCCTGGTTGCCGCCTCGTCCGTGCCGGTAGCCCGCGGCGCCAGGGCCCTGGCCCGGAACGCCCGCGGCCCCGGCAGTTCCGTCGGGGGCCAGCAGGGATTGCGGGTAATCTAGGAGAGTTCCGGAGCCGGCGTGGTCCGCCCGGAGGAGTTTATGGCAGGTAGCAAAAGGCGAGGTTGATGGTCCACATCTGGAACGATCCGTCCGAAGTCCCGGCGGACTTTGGTCCTTCTGTTGTCACATTCGGCAACTTCGACGGCGTGCACCGCGGTCACCAGCAGGTGCTTTCGCAGCTTATCCGCACCGCCCGCCTGAACCACGCCCGCGCTGTCGCGATCACCTTTGACCCGCACCCGGCTCAGGTCCACCGCCCGGAATCGGCCCCTGAACTGATCATGGGCCTGGAAGACAAACTGGTGGCCCTGGGCGAGCTTGGCCTCGACGCCGTACTGGTGATGAAGTACTCGCTGGAACTTGCCAGCCTCACACCGGAAGAATTCGTCGCCAACATACTGGTCGGCAGCCTCAAAGCGAGCCACGTCGTGATCGGTCACGACGCCCGCTTCGGCCGCGGCAATTCCGGGGACCTCGCCACCATGGAGGAGCTGGGGAAGAAACTCGGTTTCGAAGTGCAGGTCATCAGCGAATTCGGCTCCGAGGGCTTCCCCATCCACGACGACGGCGGCGCTGACCGCCGCTGCTCCTCCACCTGGGTTCGCGAAGCCCTCCGGGAAGGCGACGTCGCCACGGCAGCCGCCGTTTTGGGCCGCCCGCACCGGATGCGCGGCGAAGTGGTCCACGGGGCCGCGCGCGGCCGCGACCTTGGCTTTCCCACCGCCAACCTTGCATCGACGGCCAGCGGGTACATCCCGGCGGACGGCATCTATGCAGGCTGGCTGGTCGACCAGGCGGGCGCCCGGTGGCCGGCTGCCATCTCGGTAGGTTCCAATCCCACGTTCGACGGCGTCAGCCGGCAGGTCGAGGCCCACGTCATTGACCGCCCTGAAGAGTCCGTGGACGACTTCGATCTGTACGGCCAGACAGTGGTCGTGGAATTTGTGGCCCGGCTGCGCGGAATGGTGGCGTACCGTGGCCCTGAGGCATTGGTTGAACAGATGCGCCTGGACGTGGTTCAGGCGCACAACATCCTGTTCTCCCACTGACAAGTTAGCCCGCTGACAAGCGGACAAAAGGGCAGGATCGGCGTCCAACTCCGCGCTGGCGGCGTTCCAACTCACCGGAGCGGCGCCCGGTTCCAGCCATCTGGCAAGGAAGGCATGAGACGTGACCGTTGAAAAAAACACGAGGGAGCTGGACAAGGATATTGTCCGGGACTTCAGCTCCCGGATGAGCTATGCGTCCTATCTGCAGCTGCCCACCCTGCTCAGCGCCCAAAAGCCGGTCAGCACGCCCGAGCACCACGACGAAATGCTGTTCATCATCCAGCACCAGACCACGGAGCTGTGGCTGAAGCTGGTGCTGCACGAGCTTCGCAGCGCCGCGGCCTGGCTCCGTTCGGACGACCTCGGGTCCGCTCTGAAGGCGATCGCCCGGGTCAAGCACATCCAGAAGACGCTCACGGAGCAGTGGTCGGTGCTGGCGACCCTTACCCCCACCGAGTACTCCCAGTTCCGCGGCTTCCTGGGCAACTCCTCAGGGTTCCAGTCCAGTCAATACCGCGCTGTTGAGTTCCTTCTCGGCAACAAGAACGCCAAAATGCTGTCGGTGTTCGAATCGGATCCGGAAGCCCACGAGATGCTGAGCCACCTTCTTGAGGCGCCGAGCATCTACGACGACTTCCTCGCCTACCTCAAGCGCCAGGGCTTCGAGATTCCCGCGTCCCTCCTTGAGCGTGACGTCACCAAAGCTCATGAGTTCTGCCCGGAACTGGTGCCGGTCTTCAAATATATCTACGAGAACGCCGCCGATAACTGGGGCGCCTATGAGGCCTGTGAGGAACTGGTGGACCTCGAAGACAACTTCCAGCTGTGGCGCTTCCGCCATCTGCGCACGGTCCAGCGCACCATCGGCATGAAGGCCGGCACCGGAGGCTCCAGCGGCGCCGCCTTCCTTCAGAAAGCGCTTGAGCTGACCTTCTTCCCGGAACTCTTCGCCGTGCGGACGGAGATCGGCCAGTGAGCACCACCACCCCAGACACGGCAGCGACCGGGCCCCTGCTGCGGCGCGCCGTCGACCTCGACGCCGCTGACCCGCTCGCCAGCTACCGTGAGCTCTTCATCGGCACGGACACAGACCTCTCCTACCTGGACGGCAACTCGCTCGGACGTCCGCTCAAGCGGACCGTCACTGACGTGGGCAATTTCATCCAGGACGAGTGGGGCGGCCGGCTCATCCGCGGCTGGGACGAGGAATGGCTTCACCTGCCACAGGTGATCGGCGATCAGCTGGGCCGCACGGTCCTCGGTGCAGCGCCGGGACAGACCATCATCGCCGACTCCACCACTGTGGTGCTGTACAAACTCATCCGTGCGGGCCTGGCTGCCGTGACTGATCCAGCCCGCACGGAAATAGTGCTGGACACGGAGAATTTCCCCACCGACCGCTACCTCGTCGAGGGCATCGCCCGCGAAGAGGGCCTGACGTTGCGCTGGATCGACGCCGATCCCGCTTCCGGCGTCAGCCTCGAGCAGGTGCGGTCGGCCACGGGGCCGGCCACCGCCGTCGTGGTCCTCAGCCAGATCGCCTACCGCTCGGGGTACCTTGCGGACCTGCCTGGAATCACGTCTGCCGTGCACGACGCGGGTGCCCTGGTGGTGTGGGACCTGTGCCATTCCGCCGGGTCGGTGGAAATCGCGCTGGACGACGCCAATGTCGATTTCGCGGCCGGGTGCACTTACAAGTACCTGAACGGGGGACCAGGATCGCCGGCTTTCGCCTACGTCAACGCGCGGCACCTGGACGGACTGAACCAGCCGATCTGGGGATGGATGGGCCGGAAGGACGCTTTCGAAATGGCGGCAGGATATGAGCCGGCGGCAGGGATCCGGGGCTTCCTGAGCGGCACGCCCGCAATCTTCGGCATGCTCGCCATGCGGGGGACACTGGATCTGCTGGAGGAAGTCGGCATGACCGCGGTCCGGGAGAAGTCGCGTCTTCTGACCGCCTTTGCCGTGCAACTTCACGATGCGTGGCTGGCCCCCGCCGGTGTCACGCTCGCCACCCCGAGGGACCCGGAGCAGCGGGGCAGCCATATCACCGTGGACCATCCGGCCTTCCGCGAAATGACGGCCACTCTATGGGAACAGGACGTCATTCCGGATTTCCGGGCGCCGCACGGCATCCGCATCGGGCTCTCTCCGCTGAGCACGTCCTTCACCGAGCTCTACCGGGGCATGGCGGCCATCCGGCGGTTGCTTGCCAGCGCCTGAAAGAGACAGTGCCCGACGGACGCGGCCGTCCCAACTCCGGGCGTTTCGACAAGATTGCCGCGTGGCCGGTAAACTAAACGTTGGATCCGGCTGCAGTCCGTGGCGGCTGGCTCTTGTTGTGTGTGGATTCTCCCGGCTTTCATCCGGGAAATCCTGCCCGGCATACCCGGCAGTGAATTACTGACTCGGGCCTCACGGCACATCTCTAGGAGTTATCGTGGCACTTGAAGCCGCTGTAAAGCAGTCCATCATCAAGGATTTTGCAACGTCCGAGGGCGACACCGGTTCACCGGAGGTCCAGGTAGCAGTCCTGACTCAGCGGATCAAGGATCTCACTGAGCACATGAAGGAGCACAAGCACGATTACCACACCCAGCGCGGTCTGCTGGCCATGGTTGGTCGTCGTAAGCGCATGCTCACCTACCTCAAGAACACTGACATCAACCGCTACCGTGCGCTCATCGAGCGCCTCGGCCTGCGTCGCTAGTCAGCCTTAAGGGGCGGCCCGTTCCTGCCCGGACCGGGCCGCCTTCTTCAGAAGAAAACTAAACAGGAGGATCAACCGCATCACGCATTCGCGGTCCTCGGTAGTGATTCCCGGGAACGGCTTCGAAGAAATGAAGCCCGGCCCGTGGGTCTCGATCGATGACCGGGTGCAGTGCAGGCCAGTAGACAGATGCTGGACTGGGTTGATGCGGCTGGGCTTCCGTCAAAACAAGAAACGGAGGTGACTCTCTTGGAGGGTCCCGAAATCCAGTTCTCAGAAGCAGTCATTGACAATGGCCGCTTCGGCAAGCGTGTAATCCGCTTCGAAACCGGCCGTCTCGCCAAGCAGGCAGCCGGCGCAGCCATGGTGTACATCGACGAAGACACCGCGTTGCTCTCAGCCACCACCGCAGGCAAGCACCCGCGTGAAGGCTTCGACTTCTTCCCCCTGACGGTGGACGTCGAAGAGCGCATGTACGCCGCCGGCCGTATCCCGGGCTCGTTCTTCCGCCGCGAAGGCCGCCCGTCCACCGAGGCCATCCTGGCGTGCCGCCTGATGGACCGCCCGCTGCGTCCGGCCTTCATCAAGGGTCTGCGCAACGAGGTCCAGATCGTGGTCACCGTCCTGGCGATCAACCCCGACGAGCTCTACGACGTCGTGGCCATCAATGCCTCGTCGATGTCCACCCAGCTCTCCGGCCTGCCCTTCTCCGGCCCGATCGGTGGCGTCCGCGTCGCCCTCGTCAGCGACGAGAACGGTTCCCAGTGGGTTGCTTTCCCGAAGCACTCGCAGCTTGAGAACTCAGTGTTCAACATGGTCGTTGCCGGCCGGATCGCCGGTGACGACGTCGCCATCATGATGGTTGAAGCCGAAGCCACCGACAACTCCTGGAACCTCATCAAGGAACAGGGCGCCACCGCCCCGACCGAAGAGGTTGTCTCCGAAGGCCTCGAGGCTGCCAAGCCGTTCATCAAGGCCCTTTGCGAAGCACAGTCCGACCTGGCGGCCCGCGCCGCCAAGCCGACCGTCGAGTTCCCGGTCTTCCTGGACTACCAGGACGACGTCTACGCCGCTGTGGAGTCCGCTGCCGCCGAGAAGCTGGCCGCTGTCTTCCAGATCGCCGACAAGCAGGAGCGCGACACCGCATCGGATTCGCTCAAGGACGAGGTCACCTCTTCCCTGGCCGGCCAGTTCGAAGGCCGCGAGAAGGAACTGTCCGCAGCCTTCCGCTCCGTCACCAAGCAGGTTGTGCGCCAGCGCATCCTCAAGGACCAGATCCGCATCGACGGCCGCGGCCTGACGGACATCCGCCAGCTCACTGCCGAGGTCGAGGTTCTGCCCCGCGTCCACGGTTCGGCCATCTTCGAACGCGGCGAGACCCAGATCATGGGTGTCACCACGCTGAACATGCTCAAGATGGAACAGCAGATCGATTCGCTGTCGCCGGTAACGCGCAAGCGTTACATGCACAACTACAACTTCCCGCCGTACTCCACCGGCGAGACCGGCCGCGTGGGTTCGCCCAAGCGCCGCGAAATCGGTCACGGTGCCCTTGCAGAGCGCGCCATTGTTCCGGTGCTGCCGTCCCGCGAGGAATTCCCGTACGCCATCCGCCAGGTGTCTGAGGCTCTCAGCTCCAACGGTTCGACGTCGATGGGTTCCGTCTGCGCCTCCACGCTGTCCCTGTTCAACGCAGGTGTGCCGCTGAAGGCTGCCGTTGCCGGTATCGCCATGGGCCTGGTTTCCGACCAGGTTGACGGTCAGACCCGCTACGCTGCCCTGACCGATATCCTCGGCGCCGAAGATGCTTTCGGCGACATGGACTTCAAGGTCGCCGGTACCTCCGAGTTCGTCACGGCCATCCAGCTGGACACCAAGCTCGACGGCATCCCGGCGTCCGTTCTGGCCGCCGCCCTGAAGCAGGCACGCGAAGCACGCCTGCACATCCTGGACGTCCTGAACTCCGCGATCGACACCCCGGACGAGCTCTCCGAGTTCGCCCCCCGCGTCATTGCGGTCAAGATCCCCGTGGACAAGATCGGCGAGGTCATTGGGCCCAAGGGCAAGATGATCAACCAGATCCAGGAGGACACCGGCGCGGACATCTCCATCGAGGACGACGGCACGGTCTACATTGGCGCCACGAACGGCCCGTCCGCCGACGCGGCACGGTCTGCGATCAACGCCATCGCCAACCCGCAGGTTCCGGAAATCGGCGAGCGCTACCTGGGCACGGTCGTCAAGACCACCACCTTCGGCGCCTTCGTGTCCCTGACCCCGGGCAAGGACGGCCTGCTGCACATCTCCGAGCTGCGGAAGATCGCTGGCGGCAAGCGCGTGGACAACGTTGAGGACGTCGTCTCCGTGGGCCAGAAGATCCAGGTCGAGATCACCAAGATCGACGACCGCGGAAAGCTGTCCCTTTCTCCTGTTGTGGCTGACGAGGAAGGTGCCGGCGGAGAGTCCGAGCCCGTCCACGCCTCGGCTGCATCCGAGGGCGTTGAAATCTAACGCACGGTCTGGACTGAAGCAACAAAGCGCGGGGCCGGTGGATATCCACCGGCCCCGCTGCCGTTAAGGGCAACGGTGGCCCCGCTGATACGATGGCAGGCAGATTTGGCACGTGTTTACTGAAAGGCCTTGATGACTGTCGTACCCCTGCCGCTTGAGCAGAACCAGCACGCCGATACCCTGATCCACGGAGCCGACGGTGGCTCCGAGGTACGGCGTTCTGTCCTTCCCGGCGGTGTGCGCGTGCTGACCGAGGCGATGCCCGGCCAGCGTTCGGCGACCATCGGTTTTTGGGTGGGGGTGGGTTCCCGTGACGAAGCCCAGGGGCAGCACGGTTCCACGCATTTCCTGGAGCACCTGCTCTTCAAAGGCACCAAACGGCGCACCGCCCTGGAAATCGCGTCGGCCTTCGACGAGGTAGGTGGGGAATCCAACGCGGCCACCGCCAAGGAAAGTACCTGCTACTTTGCCAGGGTGCTGGATACGGATCTTCCCATGGCCATCGACGTCATAGCGGACATGATCACGGGGGCGGTCCTGGATCCGCAGGAGATGGAACAGGAACGCGACGTCATCCTGGAAGAGATCGCCATGGACAGCGACGACCCCACGGACGTGGCGCACGAGCATTTCGTCGCGGCCGTGCTCGGAACGCATCCCCTGGGTCGGCCCATCGGCGGGACCCCGGATGCCATCCGCGCGGTCGCCCGCGACTCGGTGTGGGATCACTACCGCCGCTACTACCGTCCGGATGAGCTTGTTATCACCGCCGCGGGCGGTCTGGACCACGACGTCGTCTGCCGCCTGGTGGTCGATTCGCTCCACGCGGCCGGCTGGAAACTGGAGTCCGACGCCGCCCCCGTGCAGCGCCGGTCCACCGAACGCGCGCAAATCACCGGAACGGCCGGCCTCCATGTGGTGAAGCGCCCGGTGGAGCAGGCCAACATCATCATGGGCTGCCCCACGATCGTTGCCACCGATGACCGCCGCTATGTGATGAGCGTACTCAATGCGGTGCTGGGCGGCGGCATGTCCTCGCGCCTGTTCCAGGAAGTCCGGGAGAAGCGCGGCCTGGTGTATTCCACCTACTCTTTTGCGTCCTCCTACGCCGATGCCGGCTACTTCGGCATGTACGCGGGCTGCACTCCGTCGAAGGTCCGCCAGGTGCTGGACCTGCTCGGCGTGGAACTGGACAAACTGGCCGAGGGCGGAATCTCCGGGGATGAACTCAGGAAGGCCGTGGGGCAGTTGTGCGGCGGCATCGTGCTCGCGTTGGAGGACACCGGTTCACGGATGTCCAGGCTGGGGCGGGCCGAACTGGTATCCGGCGAGTACCAGGACATCGAGGAGACGCTGCGCCTGATCCAGTCCGTGACGGCGGACCAGGTCCGTGAGCTTGCCCGCGAGCTCGCAGCGGCCCCGCGCACCGTGACTGTGGTGGGACCGTTCGAGGAAGACGAAACCTTCGGTCTCTAAGGCTCACTCCCGCGCCGCCGGGCGTCATCCGGCAGCACTCCACCTCGCTGATGTCTTTACAGCGCGGGCGGCGGGGCGTGATGATGGTGGCGGGGTCATTCGGGAGGAACCATGGACCGGCCGTTGCCGCGCAGTGCCCACGACGCACTCAAGGCCTTCCTGGGGCACTGGACCGGCACTACCCAATGGGAAGCAACGCCTTGGGGTCCCGCGCGCACCGCGGCGACCGAGATCACGTTCGCCCTGGCCGCGGCGGGACTCGCCGTGACGCAGTGGTACCGCCACACCGAAACCGACGGGACCCGTGCAGAAGGCTACGGAGTCTTCACCATGGATCCGGATCACCCGGACACCATGTGGTACCACGTGAACACTGTGGGGCTGCCTCGCGAAGCGCCCGCCAGGGCCAGCTGGCAGGACGGCACGCTGACGGTCGAGCGGCGCAGCGACCGCGGAACCGCGCGCCACACCTTTCGGCTGGACGACGGCGTGCTGACGCACACTGCCGCGCTCAGGCTCGGCACTGCGAGCGGGTTCAGGCCGTTTATGACCTCCGTCTGCCGCCGCGTCTCCGAGCCCGCCGCCGTCCCTGTCTGAGACTCCCGCCGCGGGCCCATCGAGGCCGGCGTACCGGGCACACATCCACCGTGGCGGGAACGTGGCCATTTCGTTGTGAAGCCATGGCGGAAATCCGTTGACACCCTGTGATCGGTATCATAGATTGTGCCGTAATCTGAATCACCTTTCAGGTTCTAGGTCCTGATCCAGATTTCCTGCCCGATATCGCGGATTCTCAACGAAAGGCATCCCGTGAAGGATACAAAGAAGTTCCTGATGGCCGCTGTCATGGTCACCGGGCTCGCCCTCAGCGCCTGCGCGCCCACCGCCGGCGCGCCGGCAGGGACCGGCAGCGCTGCGGGCGGCAAGTCCGCAGACCCGGTCAATGTGGGCATCATCTACTCCAAGACGGGGGCACTGGCCGCCTACGGCGCCACTTACTACCAGGGGCTGCAGGCCGGCATCGACTACGCCACCGGGGGAACCGGAGAAGTCAACGGCGCCAAGATCAACCTGACGTACGCGGATGACGGCGGCGACCCGGACAAGGCGGTCACGGCGGCGAAAGACATGATCGGCAAGGGCTATAAGATCATCGGCGGAACCGTCTCCTCCGGCATCGCCCTGAAGTTGGCCGAACAGGCCCAGCAGAACAAGGTCCTGTACATCTCGGGGCCGGCCGCGACAGACGCGATCCAGGGCATCAACAAATACACCTTCCGGTCTGGACGCCAGAGCCTGCAGGACGTCGCCACGGCGGGCACCTTTATCGACACCAAGGGGAAGAAAGTGGTGGTGTTCGCCCAGGACAACGCGTTCGGCCAGGGCAACGTCGCGGCCGTCAAGGCCGTCCTCGGTGCCAAGGGGGCCACCGTGCAATCCGTCCTTGTGCCGGACGGCCAGGAGCTCACTCCCTTTGCCCGGCAGCTCATTGACGCCAAGCCCGACATGGTGTTCGTGGCTTGGGCCGGCGCAACGTCGGGCACCATGTGGCAGACCCTGAGCCAGCAGGGCGCATTTGCCGCTGCCCCGATCGTCACCGGGCTCGGCGACGCCTCCACCTTCGGCGCCTATGGTGAGGCGACCTCGAAGATCAGCTTCCTGAACCACTACTTCCCGGGTGCCTCAGGCACTGACGTCGAGAAGAAAATGGTTGCTTCCGTTGAGAAAGCGGGCTCGAAGGCTGATCTGTTCACCCCCGATGGCTTCGTCGCCGGACAAATGATTGTCCAGGCCGTAAAAGCCGGCGGCACGGACACCGATTCCATGGTCAAGGCGCTGGAAGGCTTCAGCTTCGACGGACCCAAGGGCAAGGAAACCGTGCGCGCCTCGGACCACGCCCTGGTCCAGGACATGTACCAGGCCAAGCTCGTCCAGAAGGACGGCGCGTGGGCTCCCCAGGTGGTCAAGGTGGTTCCGGCCGACCAGGTGGCGCCGCCGGAGAAGAAGTAACCCCGGCACCGCAACCGCCCCCTGAAATTCCAGCGAGTCACGAAGGATCCGCATGATATCCCCAGCCCTGCCCGCCCTCGCGGTGGACGGCCTTGGCCTGCAGATCGGTGGCGCCCGCATTCTCCAGGATGTCGGCTTCACCATCAACGCCGGCGAGATGATCGGCGTCATCGGCCCCAACGGGGCCGGAAAGACCACCCTCTTCAACCTGATTTCCGGCGTGATGCGCCCCACCGCGGGGAGCATCAGGCTCAACGGCAGGGAGATTACGGCTGCGCCGATCCACCAGCGTGCCAAGGCAGGGCTGGGACGAACCTTCCAGACCTCCAACCTGTTTCCCCGGCTGAGCGTGCTGGAGAACGTCCGGCTCGCCGCGCAGGCGAAGCTGGGGGGCAGCTTCAGCATCCTGCGCTTCCCGTCGTTCTCGGATGAAGCCACGCGCATCGCCCGGGGCACCATCGCGGAGGTCGGGCTGTCAGGACAGCTGACGACGGCGGCGGGGGACCTCTCGCACGGCGAGAAGCGCAAAGTGGAGATCGCCGTTCTGCTGGCGACCGATCCAGCCGTGGTGCTCCTCGATGAACCGATGGCCGGGGTGGCGTCGGGGGACGTCCCGTCCCTCACCGCCATCATCCGCGGCCTGCACCGGGACCGCGGCTGCACCGTGATGATGGTGGAGCACCATATGGATGTGGTGATGGGGCTTGTGGACCGGGTGGCCGTGATGCACCACGGAACCCTGCTGGCCCTGGACAGCCCGGCCGCCGTCATGGCGGACCCCACCGTCCAAAGCGCCTACCTGGGAGAACCCGTATGAATCCAGTGAACGCCCCCGCATCAAACCCGGAAGCGCGGCCGGTCCCGGCCGCGTCCATCCTGACCGTCAAGGGCCTCAACGCCTCCATCGCCGGCCAGCAGGTGGTCGAGGATGTCTCCTTCAGCGTCCCCGCCACAGGCATCACGGCCTTGTTGGGCCGGAACGGCGTCGGCAAGACCAGCACCATCAAAGCCATCATCGGACTGATCGACCGCACGGGAGCAATAGAGCTCGACGGGGTGCGGATCGACAAGGAACCGACCTACCGGATCATCCGCAGGGGAGTGGGTTACGTGCCCGAGGACCGGGAGGTGTTCGCCAAGCTGACCGTGGCGGAAAACCTCCGGCTCGCCGAACGGGACGCGTCGCCGCGCCGACAATTCGTGGAGGACCTCTTCCCCGACCTGCTGGCAAGGTCCGCCCAGATGGCTGGATCGCTCTCCGGCGGCCAGCAGCAGATGGTTTCGCTCGCACGGGCGCTCCTGAACACCAACAAGATCCTGCTCGTGGACGAACCGACGAAGGGCCTGGCACCCAGGATCGTGGCCGAGGTCGCCGAAACCCTCGCTGAAGCGGCCAGGACTGTGCCCATCCTCCTCGTCGAACAGAACCTGCAGGTAGTGCGCCAACTGGCCGGAGGCGCCGTCGTCCTGTCCGGCGGACGGGTGGTTCACACCGGCGGAGCACAGGAATTCCTTGACGACGCCGAGCTGACCCGGCGGCATCTGGGCGTCTCAACCGACAGCGGCTCAACCGACGGTGGCTCAGTTGACGGCATACCCGCCGGGGAAGGCACGGCCCTGTGAGCACCTTGATCCTGCTGCTGTTTACCGGCCTCGGCCTCGGCGCGCTGTACTTCCTCGTGGCAGCGGGGCTCTCCCTCATCTACGGACTCATGGGCGTCCTTAACTTCGCCCATGGCGCCTTCCTCACCCTTGGCGCCTTCACCGGCTGGGAGATCGCGCGCCGGACCGGATCGGATAACTGGGGAACATTCCTGTTATCCCTTGCGGCCGGAGCCGCCGCAGGGGCAGGGTTCGCGGCATTCACCGAATTCGTCCTCATCCGCCGGCTGTACCAGCGGCACATTGAACAGGTCCTGGTCACGGTGGGACTCTCTCTCGCTGCGGTTGCCCTGTTCGACGGCATCTGGGGCACCGACCCGGTGTTTATCCAGGGGCCCGCCTGGTTCAAGGACACCACGGAAATCTTCGGCGCCCACGTCCCCAACGACAGGTTCGTCTGCATCATCGCCGCCGGCCTCGTGCTGCTGGCCCTGGTGTTTTTCCTCAAGAACACGCGTTACGGCATGATCATCAGGGCCGGCGTGGAAAACCGGTCCATGGTCACGGCACTGGGGATCGACGTCCGCAAGGCCTTCACCCTGGTCTTCACGATCGGCGGCGCGGCAGCGGGACTCGGCGGCGTCCTTGCCTCGCACTATTTCGGCTACGTCTCGCCGATGTTGGGCGGGTCGCTGCTCATCTTCGCCTTCATCGTCACCGTGATCGGCGGTCTGGGCTCCCTGACCGGAGCCGCCGTCGCGGCAGTCGCCGTCGCCGTCCTTCAGCAGTTCGCCAACTTCTACCTCGGCGGCACCGGCGACTTCGTCGTCGTGCTCGCCCTGGCGCTGGTACTGCTTTTCCGTCCCTCCGGCCTGCTCGGGAGAACCGCATGAGCACTGACACTGACAGCCCCGACGCCAGCAGCACCCATACCAGCAGCCCCAACACCAGCAACCCCAACACCAACAACCCTGACAAGGACGAGGCGAAGAGGGCGGCAGGGCCGCGTCGGCCCGCTTCCGATGCGGGGCGCACCATGCGTCTTCGCAAGGGCCCCAGACGCATCGCGGCCGTGGCCGGCAGCGCGGCCGGAGTGCTGCTGCTGGTCTTGCTGCCCCTGCTCAACCTGTCCCTGCCGGGGGTGCTGCCTGGTCCGACATACACGCCGGGGTCGCTGCAACTGCTGGCGATGTGCATGCTCATGGCCGCGGCTGCGCTGACCTACCACCTGCTGCTCGGGGTGGCAGGGCTGCTCTCCTTCGGCCATGCCCTGTATTTCGGCGCCGGAGTTTACGGGCTGGCGATCATCCTGAAAAACCTGGATATCCCGCTCTTGCCTGCCATGGGCTTGACACTGCTGATCGTGATCGTGCTGGCCCATGTGGTGGGCAGCATCAGCCTGAGGGTCAGCGGGATCCCGTTCGCCATGGTGACGCTTGCCTTCGCCCAGGCCGGCTCCGTGATCGTGGGCCGGAACCCCAATGGTGCCACCGGCGGGGACGAAGGATTGACCCTGCGCACCGAGAACCTGCCCGAATTCCTCGTGGGCGTGGTCAACACGCGCAATCTTTATTGGCTGGCCCTGGCGGTCCTCGTTGCCGTCTTCATCGTGGTCACTGTGGTGCAGTCCTCGCGGGCCGGGCACGTGGCGGCGGCAGTGCGGGAGAACGAGCTCCGCGTCCGGGTCCTGGGCCTTCAGCCGTACCTCGTGAAATTGCTGATCTTCGTGGTCTCCGCGGTTCTGGTGTGCATCATCGGCATGGTCTTCCTCCTGCTGCAGAGCGGCGCCGTGCCCCGGGCCATATCAGCGGACCTCACCATCACCCTGCTGGTGATGGTGGTCCTCGGGGGTGTCGGTTCCCGCTGGGGCGCCGTGATCGGCGGGGTCTTCTATACGATCCTGGACCAGCGCCTGACCACGCTCGCCAATTCGGAGGCCGTCAAGTCCCTGCCGGACGTCCTGCGGGTACCGTTGTCTGAGCCGTTGTTCATCCTCGGCACCCTGTTCATCCTCGTGGTGCTTTTCCTGCCCGGCGGACTGACCGGCGCTGCACAGCGGCTGACACGGGGGCCGGGACGGCAAAAAGCGCGGCGCACCGGACAACGTACTGAAACATCCCGCGAAATCCTGGAGGAGGCGGCATGAGCCCCGCAAACGGACTGCACACCTTGGGCCGCTGGACCACGGACCGCAGCCTTGCCACCCCACACCGGGTGGCCATCGATGACCGTGGTTGCACCCTCACCTATGGGGAATTGGAACGCCGCGCGAGCGCCCTCGCAGCGGGATTCCGGTCAGCCGGCTACATGGTCGGCGACCGGATCGCCACCCTGACCGGCAACAGCTCGGACCATGTGGTGGCGTTTTTTGCCTGTGCCAAGGCCGGACTCGTCCTGGTCCCGCTTTCCTGGCGGCTGGCGCCGAAGGAGCTGGCCGGGCAACTCGAACTATCCGACCCCCAACTCCTGCTCGTCGAAGATGAGCTCGACTCGCTCGCCGCGTCGTCCTGCGCGCTGCTACCACAAAGGCCCCGTACCGCTTCCCTCGGTCCGGGCGGCGTCGAGAAGTCCGTGCCGCCGCCCTCGCGGAGGCGCGCGTCGTCACAGGACCCTGTTCCGGGGACCGATACCGGTCAGCGGGAGGTGCGCGACGACGACGCCCTCCTCATGATCTTCACCTCAGGCACCGAAGGGGCCAGTAAGGCCGCCGTCCTGACGCACGCCAACTGCTTCTGGACCAATCTGTCCCTTTCCCGGACGCTGGACATGGGGAGCACCGACGTCGTCCTGGCTGTGCTTCCGCAGTTCCATGTGGGCGGGTGGAACATCCAGCCGCTGCTGGCGTGGTGGACCGGAGCCACCGTTGTGCTGGAGCGCGGCTTCGAACCCGGCCGGGTCCTGCAGCTGATTGCCGAGCGGGGCGTCACCATGCTGATGGGTGTTCCCACCCAGTACTTCATGCTGGCCGAACACCCGGACTTCCCTCATGCCGAGCTCGGCAGCCTGCGCCACGCTGTGGTGGGCGGGGCGTCGATGCCCGCCCCGCTGCTGCGGATCTGGCACCGCAGGGGAGTGGCGCTCAGCCAGGGCTACGGGCTGACCGAGGCCTCACCGAACGTGCTGTGCCTGCCCAATGAGGACGCCGAACGCATGGTGGGCTACTCCGGCAAACCGTACCCGCACGTGAACGTGGCGGTGGCGGCCCCTGCCACCGGCGAGATCCTCGACGGCGCCGCGGCCGGAGAGCTCCTGGTCCGCGGTCCCGGCGTCTTCGCTGGCTACTTCAGGGATCCCGCCGCCACAGCCGCAGTCCTGACCGGCGGATGGCTTCGCACCGGGGACCTCGTCGAACGTGATGCGGAAGGCTTCATCAGGGTGGTGGACCGGCTCAAGGACATCTATATCTCCGGGGGCGAAAACGTGGCCCCGGCCGAAGTGGAGGCAGTCCTGCTGTCCCATCCCGCCGTGGCGCAGGCCGCCGTCGTCGGCGTTGAGGACCAGCGCTGGGGTGAAACCGGCGTCGCTTTCGTGGTCATCCGGCCCGGGGTGGCCACGGACGAGCAGGAACTGCGCGACCACTGCGCCTCCCAGCTTGCCCACTTCAAGGTCCCGGCCAGGGTAGAGACGGTTGGCGCGCTCCCTCGGACGGCCTTGAACAAGGTGCTGCGGGCCAAGCTGCGGCAGCAGCTGACGCCAGCTGTCCCCACGCAACATGCTCCTTCTCAACATGCACAGACACGCCACGGCCTGAGCGGAGGCGGGCAGTGAGCGCCGCGCCGCGCACCGCGAGAGGCACGCGTACCAGGGCGAAATTGCTGGAGGCAGCGGAGGCCGTGTTCGCCTCAGTGGGGTACCACGAGGCCTCGATCGTGAAGATCACCGAGGCTGCCGCGGTGGGCCTGGGCACTTTCTACCTCTACTTCGAGGGTAAGCAGGCCATCTTCGACGAGGTCGTGGAGGACCTGAACCGGCGGGTCCGGCACGCCATGACCGATGCCGCCCGTGGCGCCGGTACACGGCTGGAGGCCGAACGGGCCGGATTCCGGGCATTCTTCAAATTCACCGCCGAACACCCCGCCCTGTACCGGATTATCAGGCAGGCCGAGTTCGTTTCGCCGGGCGCACTGCGGCTGCATTACACGCGGATCGTCAACGGCTACATCGAGGGACTTAAAGCGGCCCAGCTTAGCGGCGAAGTCCGGCAGATGGATCCCACCGTGGCGGCCTGGGCGCTGATGGGCATCGGCGAACTCATCGGCATGCGCTGGGTCCTCTGGGACGACGAGGGCGCCGAGCCCGCCCGGGGCGCCCGGGCGGACGTTCCGGAGGAAGTGTTCGAGGAAATGATGCAGTTCATCGAGCGGGCGCTGGCGCCCGCTCCCACGCCCGTACCGAATTCAGAACAGGAAGGGACAGCCCCGTGACACGAGCGTCAGGAATTACCAGAGAAGCAGGGAACACCAACTACCGGGCCACGGACGTGCAGGTCCGCGGCGGCATGCTGCACACCGGCATCTGGGGACCCGAGGACTCGGCTGCCCCCACCATCCTGGCCGTTCACGGCGTGACCGCTTCGCACAAGGCATGGCCGTATCTGGCAGAGGCGCTGCCCGATGTCAGGATTATCGCCCCGGACCTGCGGGGGCGGGGCCGGAGCAACGGGCTGCCCGCGCCATACGGCATGCCCTCGCACGCCGAAGACCTCGCGGCTGTGCTGGCCGCGCTGACAACCGGGCCCGTCGTCGTCGTCGGGCACTCGATGGGCGGCTTCGTCGCCGTTGTGCTGGCAAACATGTTCCCGGAACGGGTGCGCTCCCTTGTGCTCGTCGACGGCGGACTGCCGCTGCAGGTTCCCGACGGACTCTCCGATGAGGAAATCGTCGCGGCGGTGCTGGGCCCCGCGGCCGAACGCCTCAAAGCGACGTTCCCCAGCCGCGAGGTGTACCGGTCCTTCTGGCGGCAGCATCCCGCCTTCAGCCACGACTGGGGTCCGTTGGTGGAGGCCTACGTGGACTATGACCTCACCGGCGAGGAGCCCGAGCTGCGTCCGTCCACGCGCTATCAGGCGATGGCCGAGGACACTGCCGAGCTGCACCGCGGCGCCTCGCTGCTGAAGGCCCTCGACGAACTGGCCGTGGACACCGAGGTGCTCCGGGCGCCGCGCGGCCTCCTCAACGAGCCCTCGGGACTCTACGCGCCCGGCTATCTGGACGCCTGGGCTGAGAAGCTCCCGGACCTTCGGATCCGCGAGGTTCCGGAGGTGAACCACTACACCATCGTCATGGGCGAGGCCGGCGCCGCCGCCGTGGCGGAATCAGTGCGGACGGCGCTGGCCCGCTGAAGGCGCTGGCCCGTCAAACGCGGAAACTCCTCAGGACGCGGTCTCCAGGATCCGGGTTATTGGCGCCCCCTGAAGCGCCGGCGCGGCTAAGGCAGAGTTCCAGACCTTCGCCTGAAGATTGGCCAACAAAGCTTCGGCCTGCCCGCGCTGCTCGAAATCGAGCTCGATCAGCACATACAGCGGGTCATCCACCGGCCTGCTGATCCGGTGCGCCGTGACTCCGGATGCCGACCGGTTCACCGGATCCCGGTCGAAGGCCGTCTTCCACACACCAAAATCCCTGATTCGGTGCTCGATCTGCAAGGTAAACATGGCGCTCTCCTCGTCGCTGTTGGTGCTTGGCTGCTGGGATACTTCACGCTAGGCCTGGCTGGACGTCGGCCGAAATCCCAGAAATCTGGGTGGCCTGTTGGTCCGGATCCCACCCGTCCGGCGGATACTGGTTCCATGGCCACGAGCTGGGCGCTGAACCGGAGTCAGGAGCGGATCAGGAGTCTCTGCGAGGGCACGCTGGAGGACCATGACCTGCGCCGTCAAGCACTCGAGGAGCTGGGAAGGATGGTGCCGTTCAGCGCCTTTGTGTGGCCGCTGGCGGATCCCGAGTCGGCCACCGGCATCTCGCCGATGGCCAGGATCCCGTGCCCGGAGGAGTTGCCGGCCCTGATCCGGCTGAAATACCTGACACCGCAAGGCCGGTGGACCGCCCTCGTGGGCCGGCCCCGCCCGGTCATGAGCCTGATGGCGGCCACTGGGGGAGAGCTGGCGGGCAGCCTGCTCTGGGACCGCCTGCTGCGGCGATTCGACGTGACGGACATCCTGTCCACGGTCTTTGCGGACAAGCACGGCTGCTGGGGCTGGCTTGACCTGTGGCGCGGCGGAGACGAGGGAAGCTTTTCCGAGGACGAGTCGGCGTACCTCGCCTCTGTGGTGCCGGCACTGACGGCCGGTCTTCGCCGGAGCAGGGCGGCACAATGCCGGCGGGAAACCACCACCTCCACGGTCAGGGCCACACCTTCGCCGGCCCGGCGGAGGCCGTTGCCGCAGCAGGCGGTGCTGACATTGGATGAGTCCATGGCCGTGGTGGGGCAAACGGCATCTGCCGGCGAATGGCTGGGCCTGCTGCAGCCCGGCCCGCGGCCGTACCAAGGGGTCCCCGCCGAGGTCCTCAACGTCGCGGCCCAGCTGGTGGCCAGGGAAGCAGGGGTGGACAGCCACCCGGCGCTCTCGCGGGTGCCGCTCGGGTCCGGCGACTGGGCCCTCCTGCGCGCCACCAGGATGGCAGGGACAACCGCTGTGGAGGGCGGCCCGCCGGGGTCAACGCCTCCGCTGGCGGTGACGGTTCAGGAATGCCCGGCCGCGGACCGCCTCGAGGTATTTGCCCGCTGCTTTGCGCTGACCAGGCAACAGCACAGGCTGCTGGGCCTCGCCGCCGGCGGCCTCAGCACGGCGGAACTGGCCGCCGCCATGCGGATCAGTCCCTACACCGTTCAGGACCAGTTCAAGGCCATCTTTGCCACCTGCGGGGTCCGCAGCAGAAGCGCACTGCTGGGCCTGGCCCTGGGCACCTCAGCGGGGCTGCGAAGCTGATGCGCCGCGGAGAGCCTGTCCGTGCTGCGCTAGCCGCCTGCGAACGGCGGCAGCACGTCAACGACGTCGGCCGGCTTGAGCGCCGTGGCGTGGTCCCGGACGGCGACCTCGTTGAGCAGGAAACTGGAGCGGGACAGGATCCGGGCCAGCGGCGGCGTACCGGCCGGCGGCTCGGGGCGTTCGACGGCGAGGATCGCCTGCACCAGGGAGGCCAGGGTGCCGCCGTCGGCGAGCTCAAAGCGTTCCTCATCCACGCCGGCGGCAGCGCGTGCGGCAGCGAAGTAGCGTACGTTCACGAAAAGATCAGCCTCCGATGGCGCTCATGCTGCGGTCCGGCTGGACAAAGTCCGGGGCGTCGAGCCCCACATGGTCCATGCCATGGGCCTTGGGCTTGACCCACATCGCATCCTGCCACCGTGACGCCAGCTCTTCATCGCTGGCGCCCGCGCGCAGCAGCCCCAGGAGATCGAACTCTTCGCGGGAGAACAGGCAGCTCATGATCTTGCCCTCCGCCGTGATCCGGGTGCGGCGGCAATCCGCGCAGAAAGGCTCGGTGACCGAGGCGATGATCCCCACGGTACCCAGTATGGGGCCCTGCCCGTCCGCCGCACCGGGCAGGCGGCGTCGTACTTCAAACCGCTCCGCCGGGGCTCCGTCGCGGGCCCGGGGATCGGGGCTGAGCACAAACTCCTCCGAGAGGATGCCCCGGATCTCAGCGGCGGTGATCATATTGCGCCGGGTCCAGCCGTGATCCGCATCCAGGGGCATTTGCTCAATGAAACGCAGCTCGTATCCGCGGTCCAGCGCCCAGGCGAGCAGGGCCGGCGACTCCGTGTCGTTGATGCCGCGCATCAACACGGCATTCAGTTTCACGGGCCCCAGGCCTGCGGCCCAGGCCGCGTCCACGCCGGCGAGGACCTTGTCCAGGAAGGGGCGCCGGGTGAGTTTGGTGAAGGTTTCCTCGTGCAGCGAATCGAGCGAGACGTTGATCCGGGACAGCCCGGCCGCCTTCAGGCCCGCAGCCTTCTTATCGAGTCCAACGCCGTTCGTGGTCATGGAAATGGGCAGTTCAGGATGGGCCAGCCGCAGGGCGGAGATGATCTCGATGAGGTCTGCCCGCACCAGCGGCTCGCCGCCGGTGAGCCTCAGCTCCCGCACCCCCAGGTGGTCGACGCCGATTCTCACGATCCTTGTGATTTCGGCCGCGGTCATCACGGCCTGTTTTGAGAGCCACTCCAGTCCCTCCGCAGGCATGCAGTAGGTACAGCGCAAGTTGCACTTGTCCGTCAGCGAAAGCCGCATGTCCGTGGCACGGCGTCCGTATCTGTCCACAAGCCCGGGTGCAAGGCCCTCCGGGCGCGGCGGCGGGCTGGAGGTCCCCGGGCCCGTGATGGCTCCGTCCCTGGGCTGCGGCATGCCAAGCTGAACAGTCATAAATTCAGGCTACGCCACGTTGGGGCCAACCATAACGCCCGCGGCCGCCACGGATCTTACAGAAGTCCTACGGATCGCTCCAGGGGTGCCATAACCCCCGCCGCTGGCCGGCCGCGAACCTATGCTGGAGGAGTGAACAAGTCCCAGCCGGCTCCGGTCCAGGCCGCCATCGGTCACCGGCGGATCCTTCTCGTCGAAGACGAACTGACCATAGCCGATGTGGTCCGCGACTATCTCCTGCAGGCCGGTTTCCAGGTTGACCTGGCGAGGGACGGTTTCACGGCCCTCCGGCTCGCGGCCGAGCGGAGCCCGGACCTGGTCCTGCTGGACCGGATGCTGCCCGGCCTGGACGGGGTTGAGGTCTGCCGGCGGATCCGGCAGACCATGAGCGTGCCGGTCATCATGTTGACGGCCCTGGGCACAGAGGACGACAGGATCCTGGGCCTCGAAGCGGGCGCGGATGACTACATCACCAAGCCTTTTTCTCCGCGCGAACTGGTCCTCAGGGTACGTTCGGTGCTGCGCCGGAGTCTCCAGGAATTCAGTCCCGAAGCCGCCGTGGAGGCGGCCGGCTTCCAGCTGAATCCGGCTTCACGCACCGCGACCCATCGTGGACGTCCCCTGACCTTGACTATCCGTGAGTTTGACCTGCTGGCTTTCTTTCTGCGCCGCCCCAACCAGGTGTTCAGCCGCGAGGAACTGATCAGGGCCGTCTGGGGCTGGGACTTCGGGGACTTGTCCACGGTGACCGTCCATGTGCGCAGGCTGCGGGAGAAGATCGAGGCTGATCCCACCCGGCCCTCCCTCCTGAAGACTGTCTGGGGTGTGGGCTACCGGCTGGATGCCCCTGACACCGCACCGGCACCGGCCACCGCACCCGCACCGGCACCGGCCACCGCACCCGCACCGGCCGAGCAGAGCCTGCCTGCCTCCGGAACGGGCGAGGTGCGCGATGCAGACCGCTGAGCTGCTCACCATCGTCGGGTGGGCGCTGTTCTGGGCCGTGGTCATCGGCGCCCTATCGCTCCTGTCCCTGATGCCGCTTCGCAAAACCTCGATCGCTGTCCAGGTCTGCGTGGTGGTGCTCTCCACCGTGGCGGTGCTGACCGCGGGCATGGTCAGCGCGTTCAATGCCATGTTCATCTCCGCGCGTGACCTGGAGGTCATGTGGTACGTCCTGGCCATCGCGTCCGCTGTGGCCGTGGCCATCTCCCTCGTGCTTGGAGCCAGGGTCTCCGGAAACGCAAAGACGCTGGCCGCCGCCGCCAGGAGCATCGGGCGCGGCGAAAGCCCCGGGCTTCCCTCGCCGGTCATGAGTTCGGAACTCTCCGAACTCGCGCAGGAACTGGAACGCAGCAGCCGCATGCTGGCCGAATCCCGTGAACGGGAGGCCGCCGTCGAGAGCTCCCGCCGGGAACTCGTGAGCTGGATATCGCACGACCTGCGCACACCGTTGGCCAGCATGCGGGCCATGGTGGAGGCGCTCGAAGACGGCATGGCCCCCGACGTCGCCGGCTACTACCGCACTATCATCGCGCAGACCGAGCAGATGGCCGCAATGGTCAACGATCTCCTGGAGCTCTCCAAAATCCAGGCCGGCACCTTGCGCCTCCAGGCCGAACCACTGGACCTCTATGACCTGGCCAGTGACGCCATCGCGGATCTGGCACCTCTGGCGGCGCGCCGGAGCATAGTGCTCGACGGCGGCGGTGACCGCGAGTGCCTGGCCTTGGCGGACGGGCCCTCGATGGGACGGGCAGTCCGCAACGTTGTGCTGAACGCCATCCTCTACAGCAGCCCCGGTTCCCGGGTAACCGTCGAGGTGGGCCGTGATGGCGGTGACGCCATGATCTCGGTGACCGATGGCTGCGGCGGAATCGCCGAAGAGGACCTTGCCCGCCTTTTTGAGACGGGCTGGCAGAAGAATCCTTCCCGCAACAGGTCCGCCATGGACACAGCTGGAGCCGCCGCCGCGGGAGCGGACTACAGCGGCGCGGGAATCGGACTGAGCATGGTGGCCGGAATCGTCCGGGCCCACGATGGCACCGTCAGGGTGAAAAATGTCGACGGCGGCTGCCGCTTTTCGTTGCACCTCCCGGCCCAGAATGTACCGGCCCAGAAGGTACCCGCCGAGAAGGTGCCGGCCCAGACAGTGCCGGGTCAGACAGAGCCGGCCCGGAGAGGACCGGCCCGCAGGGAACAGCGCCAGAACGAGTCCCCCCGGAACGGGGCCGTCCAGTGAATGCGCCGCACGCTGGAAAAGTCCAAACCCGATGGGCTGCCGCCGCGGGAATGGTGGCCGTGGCCGCGGGGGTGGTCCTGGGCGAACTTGCCGCCGGCCTGCTGAGCCCTTCGGTTTCACCCGTGACAGCGGTTGGCGGTGCCGTGATTGATGCTGTGCCGCCAGCTGTCAAGGAATGGGCCATCGGCGTGTTTGGAATGGCCGACAAGGCTGCGTTGCTGGGCGGTATGGCGTTGGCGATAGCCCTGCTGGCCGCCCTCGCGGGAGTCCTCGAATGGCGCCGTCGTTTTGCCGGCTTTGCGGTGATCGCCGTGTTCGGCGTGGTTGGCCTGGCGGCGGTAATGGGGCGGGCGCAGGCGACAGCCAGCGCCATTCCGGTGCCGCTCCTTTCCGCGGCTGCCGCAATATTGGTGCTGCGCGGGCTCGTCGGGCGCCTGCGCACCTGGAGCCCGGAGCCTGGCAGCGCGGCTGCAGGCCCTGCACGCCGCCGCTTCCTGCAGGCTCTGGGCGGAGGTGCGGCCGTCGCCGCGCTCGGCGGCGTCATCGCCGCCGCCTTGCGGGGTGCCGCTGCCGGTGTCAGCGAGCTCCGAAGCAAGCTGGTCCTGCCGGCTGCGGCCTCCCCGGCGCCACCTTTCCCGGCTGGCGCGGAACTAACGCTCGCAGACCTGTCCCCATTGGTGACGCCCAACCGCGATTTCTACCGGATAGACACAGCTTTGACGGTCCCGGCCATCGACCCGGAGAAATGGATGCTCAAGGTCACGGGACTGGTGGACCGCGAGGTCGAGCTGGATTTCGCCACCCTGCTCGCCAAACCCATGATCGAACGCCATGTGACCATCGCCTGCGTCTCCAACGAGGTGGGCGGGGACCTGATTGGGAATGCGCGCTGGCTGGGATGGCCGGTCAGGGAACTGCTGGCCATGGCCGGCCCGCGGAGCGGAGCGGACATGGTGCTCTCGCGCAGCAAGGACGGCTGGACCGCAGGCACTCCGCTCGAAGCGCTAACGGACACCCGGGACGCGATGCTCGCCGTCGGCATGAACGGCGAACCCCTGCCGCTGGAGCATGGTTTCCCGGTCCGGCTGATCGTGCCGGGCCTGTACGGCTACGTGTCGGCCACCAAATGGCTCACCGAAATTAAGCTGACGCGTTTCGCGGACGACGTCGGATACTGGACTCCCCGCGGCTGGAGCGAGCGGGGTCCCATCAAGACATCCTCCCGGATCGATGTGCCCCGCGCCGGGCGGACTGTCCGTGCGGGGACCGTGGCATTTGGCGGCGTTGCGTGGGCCCAGCACACCGGCATCGGCAAAGTGGAGCTCCGGGTCAACCGCGGCGCTTGGCAGGCGGCCCATCTGGCCCCGGGGATTTCACGCGACACCTGGTACCAGTGGGAACTGGCCCTGCCCCTCACGCCGGGGCAGTACGAAGTCCAGGTCAGGGCCACGGATCTGAACGGCACGCCCCAGACCGAACAGCGCGCCCCGGTGGCGCCCGACGGCGCCACCGGCTTCCACACCATTAGAGTTGACGTGACGCCCTAGCGAGTCCGGCCCACCGTAAGGAACCCATGCACCATACCGCCAGTTCCCATTCCGGCCCCGATCACGGGACGCCACGCACCGTCGCCGCGCACCGCCAGGCCTTCCACGACTTGCTGGCGGCCTTCGCCAGGCCGGAGAACACCGAGCAGCTGCCGCTCCTGGCAGCCCTGGGCCGCGGGCTGGCCATGGATATCCTGGCTCCGCTGGACCTGCCGCCGTTCGCGAATTCGCAGATGGATGGCTACGCCGTGCGCAGCGCGGACATTCCGGACGCCGGGGCTGAACTCCGGATTACCGACCCCATTCCGGCCGGCGCGGCCCCCGCGGCCCTGGAAACGGGCCTTGCCGCCCCCATCATGACCGGAGCCATGATCCCGCCGGGTGCCGACGCCGTCGTGCCCATCGAACTAGCGGAGCCCGACGTGTTTCCCGTGCCCGGCAAGGCGGCCACGGTCAGGCTTCCGCCGGTGCTGGCGGGCACGTTTGTGCGCGACGCCGGCAGCGATGTGAGGGCCGGCGAGCTGGCGCTGGCCGCGGGAACCTGCCTCGGTCCCGGCCAGCTGGGACTTCTGGCCGCACTCGGCATCACCGTGGTCACCGTGTACAGGAAGGCAAGAGTCCTGTTGGTCACCACGGGGGACGAAGTGGTGGAGCCGGGAAGCCCGCTGGCAGCCGGCAAGATTTACGACGCCAACGGCACCCTGCTTGAAGCGGCGATGCGGCAGGCGGGCCTCGACGTGCTCAGGACCGGGATCTCCACGGACAGCCCGGACGAGCTTCTCCTCCTGCTGCGCCGGCACTCACCCGCTGTTGACCTGATCGTCACCACCGGCGGGGTCAGCAAGGGCGCGTACGAGGTAGTCCGGCAGGCCACCGCGGCACAGGAGGTGGAGTTCCTGCACGTGGCCATGCAGCCGGGCGGACCCCAAGGCCTCGGACGGTTCGACGGCACCCCGTTTATCGGGTTTCCGGGGAACCCCGTGAGCTGCCTCATTTCCTTCGAGATGTTCCTGCGGCCGGTGCTGGGCACGTTGCTCGGATCCCCGGCCCCCCGCCCGGCGGTGAAGGCCCGCCTGGCCAGCCCGCTGACGTCGCCTGAAGGCAAACATCAGGTCCGCCGCGGCACGCTCCTGCCGGATGGTACGGTCCGCCTTGAAGGCGGGGCAGGTTCGCACCTGATCCACGCCTTGGCGAACTCAAACGCACTGGTCCACGTGCCCGTGGGGACCTCCGCGCTCGTGGCAGGCGAAGAAGTGGAAGTATGGACGCTGTGAACAGTGAAGATACCAGCGCCGTGAACAGTGATGACACTGCTGCCGAAGCCGCCAGCCTGACGCATCTGCGCCGCGACGGAACAGCGCAGATGGTGGACGTTTCCGCTAAGGCCGAAACGACGCGGGAGGCCACGGCCACGGCAACTGTCCGGACCACGGCCGAGGTGATGGCCCTTCTGGGCGCCGGTGACCTGCCGAAGGGAGACGCCCTCGCGGTGGCCCGGGTGGCAGGCATCATGGCCGCGAAAAAGACTCCGGAACTCATCCCGTTGTGCCACCCGCTCCCGATCGCCAAGGTGACACTCGACTTCGAGCTCGGCGCCGACACGGTGGGAGTTTTCGCCACGGTCAAAACCAGGGGCGTCACCGGCGTCGAGATGGAGGCCCTGACGGCCGCCTCGGTGGCGGCGCTCAGCGTGTACGACATGATCAAGGCCGTGGACAAACACGCGGTCCTGACCGATATCAGGGTGCTGGCCAAAAGCGGCGGCAAGAGCGGGGACTGGACAGCATGAGCAGCTTTGAACCCGGCAACAGTGAACCGCACCGCCACGGGGAGGCTACAGGGCGCAAGGCCGGCGTCGTGATTGCCTCCAACAGGGCTGCGGCCGGCATCTACCAGGACGAGACCGGGCCGGTAATTATTGATTGGCTCGCGGAGCACGGCTTCGAACCGTTTCCGGCCATGGTGGTCCCGGACGGAGAGCCTGTGGGCGCTGCGCTCCGGGCGCTTCTGACCCAGCAGCCCGCCGTCATCATCACCAGCGGAGGGACCGGGCTCAGCCCTGATGACCTGACCCCGGAAATGACGCTGCCGTTGCTGGACCGCGAGATTCCCGGCATCATGGAAGGGCTCAGGCGGGCTGGCACGGCCAAAACCCCCACGGCCATGCTCAGCCGCGGTCACGCCGGAGCCGCAGGCAAAACTTTTATCGTCAACCTGCCCGGATCACCCAAGGGCGTGATGGACGGCCTCACCGTTCTTGACCCTGTGATCGGGCATCTTTGCGACCAGCTGGAGGGCCATCATGGGCACTGACATCGCCCCGGAACCACGCTTCGAGATCGTGCACGCGGTGCTGAGCGCCGAACCCATCTCGGTGGAGCAGGCCATTGCCGCTGTGGAATCTGACACGGCCGGCGCCGTCGTCAGTTTCAGCGGCGTGGTCAGGAACCACGACGGCGGAAAAGCCGTCGAGCGGCTCAGCTACAGTGCCCACCCCACCGCCCACCAGGTGATGGCCGATGTCGTGGCGCAGCTGGTCGCCGAACATGCCGGCGACGAGCGCCGGGAACCGGTGCGGATCTGGGCGGCCCACCGGGTGGGAATGCTGGAAATCGGAGACCCGGCCCTGGTTTGCGCCGTGTCGGCGTCCCACCGTGGCCAGGCGTTCGAGGTGTGCTCGGAACTCGTGGACCGCATCAAAGCGCAGGTACCCATCTGGAAAGAGCAGTTCTTCAGCGACGGCTCCGTCGAATGGGTCGGTGCAGGAGCGTAAAGTAACCGTTCATCGGGCCGCGTGGCCCGGCGGTAGGGTTAATCCCATGACCGAACAACTCGCAGTCGCCGTGCTGGGCGCGAACGGGCGCATGGGCGCCGAGGCAGTCAAAGCCATCGAGGCCGCAGCAGACATGAAGATGGTGGCCGCGCTGGGCAGGGACGATTCCCTCGACGAGCTGGTAACGGCCGGCGCGCAGGTGGTGGTGGACCTGACGGTTCCCGAGAGCACCGAGGCGAACGTGCGTTTCGCCGTCGGGAACGGCATGCACGCCGTCGTCGGCACCACCGGGTGGGATGCCGCACGGCTCGCCGGGCTGGAGGAACTGCTCTCCCGGAACCCGGGCGTCGGCGTCCTGATCGCACCTAACTTCGCCTTGGGGTCGGTCCTGGCATCGGCCTTTGCCGCCAAGGCATCCAAGTACTTTGAATCGGTGGAGATCATCGAACTGCACCACCCGGACAAAGTGGATGCCCCCTCCGGGACCGCGCTCCGGACCGCGCAGCTGATTTCGGCCGAGCGGGCGGCCTCCGGCGTCGGGGCCAGCCCCGACGCCACCACCACCGAGCTTCCCGGTGCGCGCGGCTGCGACGTGGACGGCGTCCGCGTGCACAGCGTGCGGCTCCGCGGCCTCGTCGCCCACCAGGAAGTCCTCCTCGGAGGGCCGGGGGAGCAGCTGACGCTGCGGCACGATTCGTTCGACCGGGCATCCTTTATGCCCGGAGTGCTCCTCGGCGTGCGCAACGTGGCCGGCAACCCCGGACTGACGGTGGGCCTGGACGGTTACCTGGACCTGGGCGCCTGATCATGGGGAACGTTGTGGCAGCACTGAAGAGCAACCGCACCAAGATCTGGGTGGGTGCGGTCACGCTCCTGTTGGTGTTCTACCTGGTGGTCTCGTTCCAGCGCTCCGTGCTCCTGCTCGGGGATCCTAATCCGGTGGCCAAAGCCATCGGGGCGGCCTACCTCGTGCTGCCCGCCATCGGCGCCTGGGCGCTGGTCCGTGAATTGCTGTTTGGCGCAAGGACCGAACAGATGGCAAAGGTTCTTGAGGCCGAGGGCGGGCTGCCGGAGGACAACCTGCAGCGGACCCCGGCCGGAAGGATCGTCCGGGAATCGGCGGACGCCGAGTTTGAGAAATACCGCGCGGAGGCGGAATCGGCCCCCGATGACTGGCGTTCCTGGTTCCGCCTTAGCTGCGCCTATGACGCCGCTGGAGACCGCAAACGCGCCCGGGCGTCCATGCGCGATGCACTGAGGATTTTCCGCGACCAGCGGGCTGTCCGGTAGCGGCTGCTACCGGACGCCCGCACTCTGGCGCCTGCCCAACTGGTTCGCCGCGTGACCGGCCCACTCCAGTGGTCCGCGCCAGTTCAGGGACGCAAAAGCCGCCCCGATCATCAGGGCCGTCAGGGCCTGGGCAAAATACACGCCGTCTTCAGTCCAGCCACCGGGCAGCGGCTGCCGGTACATCGCTGCCACCACCGCCACATGGGCTGTGTAAAGGCTGAGGGTCATGGCTCCTGCTCCTCGCACCGGGAGCAGGAGGTCCAGGCTGAGCCATTGGCCCAGCCGTTCCAGCAACAGGCAGGCGCCCACCACGGCTGCCGCCACCGCCGAGGTGTGGAGTAGATCCAACGTTGTGCCGGAATGGGGCGCGCTGCTGGCCAGCCACCACCACGAGCCCGATTGATCGATCCCCGCCAGATTGACCTGAAGGACGCTGTCGAGCGGGTACTTCGGGTCTCCCAGAAGTGCCTGGAGCCTCGCCCTGCCGCCCCAGTCCTCCATCATCACAGTGCCCAGCCACTTCGCCAGGACCGCCACCGCCGTCCCGCCGGCAAGCAGCAGCACCTGGACCACCAGGCTCGCCAGCGCCAGCCGTCCGATCGCCAGCCCGATCAGGAGGTAGGTCAGCCATTGGAACACCGGGTAGTAGCCGGTCAGGAAGATGTCCCCCAGCAGCTGGCCGGGAGTGGACAGGTCATCCCACCCGGCATTGTGCCCGAGCTGCAGTGGCGGGGAGGCAGCCATCAGCCAGGGCCGCAGGAGGTAGGCCAGGACGGGCGAACCCAACGCCCAGGCAGCAGCGAACCCGCACAACGGCCTGATGCCCAGCCCCAGGAACGGCAGCACGCACAGGAACAGCGCGGCGTAGTGAACAAGGATGATGGCCACGTTGACGTCGAGGCCGCCGAGGAAGAGCCCGACGACGGCGATCACCACGGCGCGGAGCGACACACCGCGGCGCGCCCCACGCAAGGCCACGCCTTCCAAAGGACGCTGCTTTCCGGTCGAGAGTGCCAGCCCAATGCCGGCAAGGACAGCAAACAACGCGGCCGCCCGGCCCGAAAAAGTCAGCCCGATCCAGGTGGGGGTGAGCTGCGCATCCGTCTGGAACGTGGGAAGGAGATGAGTGGCCATCATGCCCAGCAGCGCAAGTCCGCGCGCCGCGTCGATGCCAGCCAGGCGTGTCACCGCGGCTGGTCCTTTGGCCGTCCGGGAGGGTTTAGCCGTGCCGCGGTAGGTCATGAGCCGATCGTCTCACACCCCCGGTCTCATCATCCCGGGACCACGCCAGCCCTGGACCACGCTGCTGTGCCCACAATGGGCAGCACGGCGAGTGGCAACACGGCAATTGGCGGCACGGCCGCGCCGGATCTTGTATTCGAATATATGTTCGAATAACATCGCTTTATGAACAACACACCAGACCGGTTACCAAAGGCCGCGCCGCCACGCCGCGGGTCACATGCTCAGTCAGTCCGGCAGGACCCCTTGAGGGCAATGAGTCCCGGCGTTGTGGATTACCTGTTCCGGCAACTTGTCGAAGGCCGCCCCGCTGAGGACATCCAGTGGAGCCAGGAAGGGCCGCGGCTCTCTGAACAACCGCCGGGAGCCGAGCTCGCCCGCAGGCTCGCTGAATGCGACGTCGAGGCACTCACTCCGACGGAACTGTTCCACTACGTGCGTGCCGCGCAACGTCTCGCCTCCTGGGCGGAAGTGCTCCGTGAGGAAGCCGTCAGCCTGTATTGCGGCACGCCTTCTCCAACGGGCAGGGGTGCAGACGAACCCGACCCGCAGCCGAACCCGGAACCCGCGCCGCGGGAGGCCAGGATGCCACGCCGGCCGCAGTCAACGTGACGGTCCAGGACGGAATTTGATGTTCATCACGTTGGCGCCATTGTCCTAACATGCCGTGGACAAGGTAACGTTTTTACTATGGCTGACACTTCCGCGAATATCCCTGCTTTCGGTACCCTCCTGACCGCAATGGTCACGCCGTTCACCCAGGACGGCAAAGTGGACTACCAGCAGGCGGCGGAACTGGCCGTGAAGCTCGTCAATGACGGCTGCGACGGTCTGGTGGTCACCGGAACCACCGGCGAAACCTCCACCCTCACCGACGAGGAAAACCTCGGGATGTTCCGTGCGGTGAAGGAAGCCGTTGGCGGCCGTGCCGCGATCATCGCCGGCACCGGAACCAACGACACCGCGCACTCCGTTCACCTTTCCCGGCAGGCAGCCGAGGTTGGCGTAGACGGACTGTTGATCGTCACGCCGTACTACAACAAGCCCAGCCAGGCCGGCGTGCGCGCCCACTTTGAGACGATTGCCTCGGCCACTAACGTTCCCGTGATGCTCTACGACATCCCCGGCCGGTCCTCAATCCAGATTGCTCCGGAGACCATGATCCGTCTCGCCGAGCACCCGAACATCGTTGCCGTCAAAGATGCCAAGGCCGATTTCGCCGCCGCCACGCGCGTCATGGCGCACACAGACCTCCTGTTCTACTCCGGCGACGACGGATTGACCCTGCCGTGGATGGCGCTGGGCGCCGTCGGGCTCGTGGGCGTCACGACCCACGTTGCCACCCGCCGGTTCCGCGAGCTGATCGACGCCGTCAACGCGAACGACCTCGGCACCGCCCGCAAGATCAATTTTGAACTCGAACCTGTCATCCGGGCCACGATGACCCGGGTGCAGGGGGCCGTTGCGGCCAAGCAGATTCTTAAATGGCAGGGAGTCCTGCCCAACTCGGTTGTCCGTTTGCCCCTCGTGGAGCCGGACGAAGCCGAGATCGAAACCATCCGCGAGGATTTGGCGGAAGCAGGGCTGGTCTTTTCCTGATCGGAAAAGTCCGGCATTGTTCCGCCCGGAAAGTAGTGCACTATGACCCAAACCGCCCTTCCAGGACTGGTTACTCCGCCCACACTTCGAGCCGACACGCTTCGGATCGTGCCGCTTGGCGGCCTGGGGGAGATCGGCCGCAACATGACGGTCTTCGAAATCGCCGGCAAGCTCCTCATCGTGGACTGCGGAGTCCTCTTCCCTGAGGAGACCCAGCCCGGCGTGGACCTGATCCTGCCTGATTTCTCCTACATCGAGAACCGGCTCCAGGACATCGTGGCTGTTGTGCTCACACACGGCCACGAAGACCACATCGGAGCGGTCCCGTACCTGCTCCGGCTGCGGGCCGACATTCCCCTCGTAGGGTCCCAGCTGACCCTGGCCCTGATCGAGGCGAAGCTGCAGGAGCACCGGATCAGGCCGCTTACCCTCACCGTCACCGAGGGGCAGGTGGAGAAGTTCGGCCCGTTCGAATGCGAATTCGTCGCCGTCAACCACTCCATCCCCGACGCCCTCGCCGTGTTCCTCCGCACGGCAGGCGGCACTGTCCTTCACACGGGCGACTTCAAGATGGACCAGTTGCCCCTGGACGGACGGATCACGGACCTCCGCCACTTCGCCAAGCTTGGCGAAGAAGGCGTGGACCTGTTTATGTCCGACTCCACGAACGCCGACGTTCCGGGCTTCACCACTGCCGAAAAAGAGATCGGGCCTACCCTGGACCGGCTCTTCGGGCAGGCGTCCAAGCGCCTCATCGTGGCCTCGTTCTCCTCCCACGTGCACCGCGTCCAGCAGGTTCTGGACGCCGCGGCCAACCACAACCGGAAGGTGGCCTTCGTCGGCCGCTCCATGGTGCGGAACATGGCAATCGCCGCAAAGCTGGGCTACCTGGACGTGCCGGACGGCATCCTGGTGGATATCAAGAACATCGACAACCTGCCGGACAACCGGGTGGTGCTGATGTCCACCGGTTCCCAGGGCGAGCCGATGGCGGCCCTGTCCCGCATGGCCAACGGTGACCACCGCGTCGTCGTCGGCCAGGGCGACACCGTCATCCTCGCCTCCAGCCTGATCCCGGGCAACGAGAACGCCGTGTTCCGCATCATCAACGGCCTGCTCAAGCTCGGCGCCGACGTCATCCACAAGGGCAACGCCAAGGTCCACGTCTCCGGCCACGCCGCCGCCGGCGAGCTGCTGTACTGCTACAACATCCTCGAACCGCTCAACGCCATGCCCGTGCACGGCGAGACCCGGCACCTGATTGCCAACGGCAAGATCGCCCTGGACTCCGGTGTCCCCGAAGAGAGCATCCTCCTGGCTGATAACGGCACGGTCATTGACCTCCGCGACCACCAGGCTGACGTTGTGGGCCAGGTCGAAGTCGGGTTTGTGTACGTGGACGGATCCAGCGTCGGCGAAATCACGGATGCGGACCTCAAGGACCGCCAGGTCCTCGGTGACGAAGGCTTCATCTCCATCATCACGGTCATCCACCGGGCCACGGGCAAGGTCGTTTCCGGCCCGGAGATCCACGCGCGCGGCGTTGCAGAGGACGATTCCGTCTTCGATGAGATCATTCCCAAGATCAACGCCGCCCTGGAGGAAGCCGTACTCAACCACGGTGAGCACACCACGCACCAGCTGCAGCAGGTGGTCCGCCGCGTTGTGGGCACCTGGGTCAACCGGAAGCTGCGCCGCAAGCCCATGATCATCCCGGTGGTGCTGGAAGCCTAAGCGGCTGCCTCCGCGCCACGTCAGGCCCTCCCAGCAGGACCGTTGCCTCCCCGGCAAGGATCCTGCAGGGAGGGCCGGCGCTCGTTAACAGGCGGTTGGCCGGCCGGGATGTGGTGCAACATGGATCCGGGGGGCCCGGAAATCCGGAGTTACCGGTCGATACTCGGGTAGCGTGGACAGTATGGCGACACGTACTTCCTCCGCGCCTAGAGGCAACTCAAGCGGTAAATCAGGCAGCTCTGCGGGCCGGGGCACCGGCTCCGCTACGTCCAAAACGAGCCGGCCGGGGGGAACATCCGGTACGGCACGGACCAAGCAGATGGCCACGGTTGAACCCCATCAGCCGTGGCCTGTCAGGGTGGTGGCCGGCGCCTGGCTTGGCATCGGCCATATGGTCGGCGCCGGTGTCAGGCGGATCGGACATGACGTCAGTGACCTTGCGCCGGAGGAGCGCCGCGATGGGGCCGCCCTCTTCAACCTGGCCCTCGGTGTCTTCGTGGCCACCTTCGCATGGTGGGGCTTCAAGGGCTGGCTTCCGGACGCCATCTACGCCATCGTGAACGGGACATTCGGCTGGATGTCGCTGTTGCTGCCGCTCATGCTCTTTGTGTGCGCCTTCCGGCTTTTTCGTCAGCCGGCCGATGGCCGGGGCAACAACCGGATCGGAATCGGCTTCCTGATCATGACCTTTGCCGGCTGCGGCTTGGCGCATATCATCGGCGGCCAACCCACTGTTGCGGACGGATTCGCCGGACTCCGGCAGGCCGGTGGCATGTTGGGATTCCTGGCCGCGTCCCCGCTCGCGGCCCTTCACCCGGCCGTGCCGGTGGTGGTTTACGGGTTGCTGGCCTTCACCTCGCTGCTGATTGTCACCGCCACGCCTTTCGGCGCCATCCCCAGTCGCCTCCGCGGAGCCTACGAACACCTCATGGGCATAGATCTCCAGGATCATGACGCCAATGACGGCCACGACCGCAGCTACCTCTACGAAAACGCCGCCCCTGCCGCGCCGAAGAAGAAGAAGCGCATGCGGCTCTTCGGCAAGGACCGGGAGGGCGACGAAGGCCTCGAGGGCTACGTGGGAGATGAAGCATTCGAACACGCCGTGATCGACGACGACGCTCCCGCGGCCAAGGGTTCCCGGCCCGCGCCGGGAGTACGCCGACCCACGCAGGCCGAAATCGCCGTGGAGAAAATCAAGGCCGCCCAAGGACTCGGTTCCCAGGCCAAGGCCGGGGACAACGCCACCGAGGCCATCCCGCTGGTCACACCCGGAATGGTGTCGGCCGGTTCGTTGAACACGCCTGCCCCTGCCGCCGTGGCGGCCGCCGCGCAGGTTCCTTCCCGTCCGGTGAGCCCCGCCCCGCCGCCCACTCCCATCCCGCAGCGCACCGAGCAGCTGTCCCTGGCGGGCGACGTCACCTACACGCTGCCGTCGTCGGACGTGTTGACCCCCGGATCGATCCCCAAGGAGCGGACGGAAGCCAACGACGCCATTGTGGCGTCCCTGACGGAGACGTTGAACCAGTTCAACGTGGACGCCCAGGTCACGGGCTTCAGCCGCGGCCCCACCGTGACCCGCTACGAAATCGAGCTGTCGCCCGGGACCAAGGTGGAGCGCGTCACGGCACTGTCCAAGAACATCTCCTATGCTGTGGCCAGCTCGGACGTTCGCATCCTGAGTCCCATCCCCGGCAAGTCCGCCATCGGCATCGAGATCCCCAACACGGACCGCGAGACCGTGTCCCTCGGCGACGTGCTCCGGAGTCAGAACGCCCGCCGCACGGACCACCCCATGGTGATGGGTGTCGGCAAGGACGTCGAGGGCGGCTACGTCGTTGCCAACCTCGCCAAGATGCCCCACCTGCTGGTGGCCGGCGCCACCGGCGCCGGCAAGTCGTCCTTCGTAAACTCCATGATCACTTCCATCCTGATGCGCGCCACCCCGGACGAGGTGCGGATGGTCATGGTGGACCCCAAGCGGGTGGAACTCACCGCCTATGAAGGCGTGCCGCACCTGATCACCCCCATCATCACCAACCCGAAGAAGGCCGCCGAGGCGCTGCAGTGGGTGGTCCGGGAAATGGACGCCCGCTATGACGACCTGGCCAACTACGGCTTCAAGCACATCGACGACTTCAACAAGGCGGTCCGGGCCGGCAAGGTCCACCCGCCGGTCGATTCCAAGCGCGTCATCAAGCCGTACCCGTACCTGCTGGTGATCGTGGACGAACTCGCCGACCTCATGATGGTGGCCCCGCGCGACGTCGAAGACTCCATTGTCCGCATCACCCAGCTGGCCCGTGCGGCCGGCATCCACCTGGTCCTTGCCACCCAGCGTCCGTCAGTGGACGTCGTGACGGGCCTGATCAAGGCGAACGTGCCCTCCCGCATGGCGTTCGCCACGTCCTCGGTGACCGACTCCCGCGTGGTCCTGGACCAGCCCGGCGCCGAGAAGTTGATCGGCCAGGGCGACGCGCTCTTCCTGCCGATGGGCGCCAACAAGGCCATGCGCGTCCAGGGCGCGTGGGTCACCGAGTCCGAGATCCACAAGGTGGTCGAACACGTCAAGGGCCAGCTCAAGGCCGTCTACCGCGACGACGTCGCGCCCGAGGCACAGAAGAAGCAGATCGACGACGACATCGGGGACGACCTCGAAGTCCTGCTCCAGGCCACCGAGCTCGTCGTCACCACGCAGTTCGGCTCCACCTCGATGCTGCAGCGCAAGCTCCGTGTCGGTTTCGCAAAGGCCGGCCGCCTCATGGACCTGCTCGAGTCCAGGGGAGTGGTGGGCCCTTCCGAAGGATCCAAGGCCCGCGACGTGCTGGTCAAGCCCGATGACCTCGCCGCAGTGCTGGCCGCCATGAAGGGGCTCGAGGCGCCCGCCGCCCCGGATTCCCAGACGGCGGCACTGAGCGATAACGCCAACGCCAACATCGCCCAGGGCGGCTACGCGGAGGACCTCGTGGCCGCCGACCTGGAGAACCGCAGCCAGAAGGTTGAGTACTACGACGGGGCCGATGAAGGATCCGGTGAGGATGACAGCGGCTCCGAGGACGCCTGGTCACTCACCGGACGGTAGCCTAGGAGAGTGACTAGCACTGAAGCCCACAGCTCAGGCTCCGCCTCCGGGATCTGGAACCTTCCGAACATCCTGACGATGCTGCGGATCGCCTTGGTGCCGTTCTTCGTCTGGTTCCTCCTTTTGGACTCGCCGGCACTGCATGCCCAGAACGGGATCTGGCGGTGGGCCGCCGCCCTGACGTTCGCCGTCGCGATCTACACCGACAAACTCGACGGCGACATTGCCCGCAGCCGCGGTCTCATCACCGACTTCGGCAAGATCGCCGACCCCATCGCGGACAAGCTGCTCACCGGCTCGGCCCTGGTGATGCTGTCCGTTCTGGCCGAGCTGCCGTGGTGGATCACCATCCTGATCCTGGCCCGGGAATGGGGCATCACGGCCTTGCGTTTCTTTGTGATCCGCTACGGGGTGATTCCTGCATCCCGGGGTGGCAAGCTGAAGACCGTGGTCCAAACCGTGGCGATCCTCCTCTATGTCATCCCGCTGGCGTCACTGGCGCCCTGGCTTGGGATTGTGGCGTTCATCGTCATGATCGTGGCCGTGGCCATCACAGTGTGGACCGGGGTCCAGTATGTTGTGGAAGCGCTGAAGCTGCGTGCCAGCGGTCGGCGCGCGGAGAGCCAACGGGGATAACGTCAGCCGCGTTAAGGGAGGCATGGTCATGACTAATCTGCATCGGATCGCGGAGAAGACGGTAACTGAAGCCATCGCGAGGGGACTCACCGTGGCCACGGCGGAGTCATTGACGGCGGGCATGGTGGCAGCGGTCCTGGCCGACACCCCCGGGGCGTCCGCCATGCTCCAGGGTGGCGTCGTCTCCTATCAGAACTCCGTGAAGGCTGACGTCCTGGGGGTGCCGCGTGACCTTCTAGACGCAGTCGGCTCCGTTGACGGCGACGTCGCCGCGGCTATGGCCGCCGGCGCGAGAAGGATCTGTGGAGCGGACCTCGGGGTGTCCACCACCGGCGTCGCAGGGCCCGAACCGCACGGCGGAAAAGAGGTGGGAACCGTGTTCGTCGGAGTTGCCACTGCTGAGGGTTCGACGTCGTTCGGCTACGTTTTCGACGGAGGCCGGGCCGAGATCCGGTCCCAGGCCTGTGCCGCAGCCTTGGAGCGGCTACTTGAGGCCCTATCTTTGCGGGCTTACCCGGCGTAAAGTTGCCGGGAACAAAATTTGATTCCTAATAGTTGTTACATTGTGTCGCTTCCGAATCATGGAGGCGCCTAGGATGAATAAATAATTATGGTTCGCCTGATGCAGGCGGATCTGACAAACGAGGGAGCAAGGCGATACAGATGGTAAAGCAGCCCGTATCCGTAAACGGCGTTGTCCGCTGGAAGGATGTGGGCCTCGCCGATCAGGCTAAGAGCGAACAGAAGGAGCGCAAGATGGTTGTACTTCGTCACGAAATCGGTGATGTGCTGCGCGATGTCCGCCAACGCCAAGGCCGTACCCTCCGCGAAGTCTCGCACAGTGCCCGCGTATCACTGGGCTACCTGAGTGAAGTGGAACGCGGCCAGAAGGAAGCCTCTTCGGAGCTGCTCTCCTCGATCTGCTCGGCCCTCGATGTCCCGTTGTCCAGCATGCTGCGCGAAGTCAGCGACCGCGTCGCCGTCGCCGAAGGCGTAGCAGTTCCGGACACCGTCCCGCAGGAGTTCGCGCAGCGCTACGGCCGCGACCTGGACCGCGAACTCACCACAGATCTGTCGGACGAATTGGCCAAGGGCCTGCTCTCGGGCGCCCGCTGACCCAGTCGTTCAGCAACACAAACGAAGGACCCCGGCATCATGCCGGGGCCCTTCGTGGTTGTGGCGGATTCCGACGGCGCCCCGGTGCCTACTTCGTACCGTCCTTGGGGAAGCCGTCGCGCTCGTACGTGGCATTGAGTTTGGCCATGTACTTGGCAAGTGCCTGCAGTTCCTCCACCGGCCATTCGCCAAGCCTGTCCCGGAACACCTCGCGCCGTGCGTCCTGGACCTGGTGCATCTTTTCTTCGCCCCTTGGCGTAAGCCGGATGGCCTGTGCCCGGCGGTCGAGCGGATCGGCGTCCTTGGAGACCAGGCCGATGCTCTCAAGAAAAGCGATCTGTCTGCTGACAGATGGCTTTCCCACTCCGATGCACGAAGCCAGGTCCGTCAGCCGGATGGGCCCTTCGCGGCGGATCACAGTGAGCAGTCCGTAGGCGGCCGGCTCCATGTCCGGATGCACCTGGCGCGAGAGCTGTTGGGAGATGGAACGGCCACGGCGCCAGAACAGGCTGATCTGGTTCTCCACGGTCCGCAAGGCCGCGTCGACGCTGTCTTCGGGGATGCGGGAAGCGTCGGAATCGGCGGCTGGGTTGCTCATAGCAACAATTCTATTGTCCCGTGGCGTGAGAGACTTTATTTGTGCGAATCAGTGACTTCTGGCGACTAATGGACGACGAGTTCGGGGCCGGCTACTCGCGCGTGCTGAGCAGTTCGCTCGTGCTGGCAGGGGTCGGCAGCCGTACGGCGGACCAGGCGCTTGCCGCAGGCGTGCCACCGCGCCAGGTCTGGCTGGCGATGTGCGATGTTCAGGATGTTCCCCCCGAGCGCAGGCTCGGCAGGGACATCAAACCCGCCCGCAAGTAGCGCTCCGTGCCCTGACACGCCGCACGGTTGTTCGAATATCTGTTCGGGTAGGGCTATGCTTTTTTCAGAGGGTTTTCCACATACGCAGCGTCATCCGGCAAGAATGTCGGAGGGTGACGTTAGCGTCGGTGATGACAAACATTAGGGCCGCTGAGGCCACTCCAGCGAGAAACATTAGAGGTGTGAACCATGGCGGCAGCCCCGGATCGTCAGAAGGCGCTCGACGCAGCGCTTGCCCAGATTGACAAGCAGTTCGGCAAAGGCTCCGTCATGCGGCTGGGCGATGAGGTGCGTGCCCCCATCGAGGTGATTCCCACCGGATCCATCGCCCTGGACGTGGCATTGGGAATTGGCGGGTTGCCGCGCGGCCGTGTCGTAGAAATCTATGGCCCGGAATCATCCGGTAAGACCACGGTTGCCCTGCACGCTGTCGCCAACGCCCAGCGTCTGGGCGGCATAGCGGCCTTCATCGACGCCGAGCACGCCCTTGATCCGGAGTACGCGGCCAAGCTGGGCGTTGACACCGATGCCCTGCTGGTATCCCAGCCGGACACCGGTGAGCAGGCCCTGGAAATCATGGACATGCTTATTGGCTCGGGCTCGCTCGACGTCATCGTCATCGACTCCGTGGCGGCCCTCGTTCCCCGCGCGGAAATCGAAGGCGACATGGGCGACAGCCACGTGGGCCTCCAGGCACGCCTGATGAGCCAGGCCCTCCGTAAGATCACGGGGCGCCTCAGCCAGACCAAGACCACCGCCATCTTCATCAACCAGCTGCGTGAAAAGATTGGCGTCTTCTTCGGCTCGCCTGAAACCACCACCGGTGGTAAGGCGCTGAAGTTCTACGCCTCCATCCGTATCGATGTCCGCAGAATCCAGACGCTCAAAGAAGGCGCTGACTCCGTGGGCAACCGGACCAAGGCCAAGATCGTCAAGAACAAAATGGCTCCGCCGTTCAAGATTGCCGAGTTCGACATTATTTACGGCCAGGGCATTTCCCGCGAAGGCGGAATCATTGACATGGGCGTGGAGCACGGCCTCATCAAGAAGTCGGGTTCCTGGTTCACGTACGACGGCGACCAGCTGGGACAGGGCATGGAGAACTCGCGCCGTTTCCTGCGCGACAATCCCGAGCTCGCCGCCGAGCTGGAGCGGCTGATCAAGGAGAAGCTTGGCGTCGGGGTGAAGCCTGCCGCTTCAGAAGGCGAAGCCGCACCGAAGCTCAAGGCCGTTGACGGGTTCTAGGCGTAGACGAGGCGGTGGGTCAGGATTTCCGTCCGGGGATCCTGACCAGGACACGGAGGGATCCGGCTCCGGCCTGAGTCCTGACGCCGAACCGGACCCGGCCTCCGTTGCCCGGGCCATCGTCCTGAGGCAGCTCACCAGCTCCCCGAAGAGCAGGCTCCAGCTGTCCCGCAAGCTGGCCGAGCGTAATGTCCCCGAAGACGTGGCCGAAGCGGTGCTGGACAGGTTCGAAGAAGTCCGGCTGGTGGACGACGCCGAATTCGCCGACATGTGGGTCCGCAGCCGGGCCCAATCGCGAAGGCTGGCGAAAGGGGCGCTCCGGCGCGAGCTGGCCGAGAAGGGCATCGACGCGGAGACCGCGGCGAACGCCCTCGAACAGCTCAGCGACGAAGCCGAGGAGCATGCCGCGCGTGAACTCGTGGAGCGCAAGCTCAGAAACGCGGGGGAGTTGTCCGACCGTGCCGAGCGGGACAAGACCATGCGCCGGCTCGCCTCCATGCTGGCGCGCAAGGGGTACCAGCCATCACAAGCGTTCAGGATCGTCGGCGAGGTCCTTGACGCGGCGCGGACGGACCAGGATCTGTGAGCGCCAAGGATCAAGGTGCCCAGGGGCGGGGGCGGGCTCGAGGGCACGCGCACGGTCCCGGTGCGGCGGGGAGCCATGCGGGCCGGGACAGACACGGCCGGCACCTTTAAGAACCGGTACCCTTAACAGGTGAGTTTGACCATTCCTTCCCCAGCGTCCGACGCCCCCGCTTCAGCCAATATGGAGTCGTTCCCTGGCCCCACGCAGCCCCGGACCTACCAGGTCCGCACTTTCGGCTGCCAGATGAACGTCCACGATTCCGAGCGGATGGCCGGGATGCTGGAGAACGCAGGCTACATCGCCTCCACCGGTGAGCACGCCGACGTCGTGGTCTTCAACACCTGCGCCGTGCGCGAAAACGCCGACAACAAGCTCTACGGCAACCTGGGGATGCTGGCACCGGTGAAAGCAGCCAACCCCGGCATGCAGATCGCCGTGGGCGGCTGCCTTGCCCAGAAGGACCGCGAGACCATCCTCAAGAAGGCACCCTGGGTCGACGCGGTCTTCGGAACCCACAACGTCGGCGCGCTCCCGGCACTCCTTGACCGCGCCCGGCACAACAACGAGGCGCAGCTCGAGATCCTCGAATCCCTGGACGTTTTTCCGTCCACCCTCCCCACCAAGCGTGACTCGGTCTACGCTGGCTGGGTTTCCATCTCCGTGGGGTGCAACAACACCTGCACGTTCTGCATCGTCCCGGCGCTCCGCGGGAAAGAGAAGGACCGTCGTCCCGGAGACATCCTCGCCGAAATCCAGGCCCTGGTGGACGACGGCGCCATCGAAGTCACGCTCCTGGGCCAGAACGTGAACTCCTACGGCGTGGAATTCGGGGACCGCCAAGCGTTTTCCAAGCTGCTCCGCGCCTGCGGTGAAATCCAGGGGCTGGAGCGCGTCCGGTTCACCAGCCCGCACCCGGCTGCATTCACGGACGACGTCATTGACGCCATGGCCGAAACGCCAAACGTTATGCCGCAGCTGCACATGCCGCTGCAGTCCGGTTCGGACAAGGTGCTCAAGGACATGAAACGGTCCTACCGCTCCACCAAGTTCCTCGGCATCCTGGAAAAGGTCCGGGAGAAGATTCCGCACGCGGCCATTTCCACCGACATCATCGTAGGGTTCCCCGGCGAGACCGAAGAGGATTTCCAGGCCACGCTGGACATCGTGGAGAAGTCCCGCTTTGCCACCGCCTTCACCTTCCAGTACTCGAAGCGACCCGGCACCCCCGCCGCGGAGCTGCCGGAGCAGCTCCCCAAGGCAGTGGTCCAGGAACGCTTTGAACGCCTGACCGCATTGCAGGACCGGATCGCGGCGGAGGAGAATGCCCGTCAGTTGGGCCGCCGCGTTGAAGTCATGGTCACGGCGCAGTCCGGACGCAAGGCAGGGGAAACCCACCGGCTCTCCGGACGTTCTCAGGATCAACGCCTGGTTCATTTCTCGGTGCCGGAGGGCGCCGACAAGCCCCGGCCCGGAGACCTTGTTACGGTCACCATCACTGAAGCCGCGGCCTTCCATCTTGTAGCGGACCCGGCATCCGCCGCCGACTACTCGCTACGCCGCTCACGAGCCGGTGACGCGTGGGACCGTGCCCTGGCGGACTCGTGCGGTGCCCCGGCGCCCGGTGCCTCCCCGGCCAAAAGCGGCGTGTCACTGGGCATGCCCGCGCTCCCTGTCCGCCGCAGCTAGTTATGACCGGCGAGCGGGGAAGCGAGCAGGGAAGCCCGGTTCGCAATGGCGCTGGACCCGGCCAAGAGGGCCGTCAGCCGCCGGTCATCGCGATTGTGGGTCCCACCGGCTCCGGCAAGTCCGATCTCGCGGTGCGGATGGCACTCGAACTGGACGGCGAGATCATCAACGCCGATTCCATGCAGTTCTACCGCGGAATGGACATTGGCACGGCCAAGATCACCGCCGAGGAGCGAAAGGGCGTTCCGCACCACCTGCTGGATACCCTTGACGTCACCGATGAAGCCAGCGTTTCCGATTTCCAGCGGGAGTCGCGGGCAGCCATCGCGGACATCCATCGCCGCGGCAGGAGGGCCATCCTGGCGGGTGGATCAGGCCTGTACATCCGCGCGGCCCTGGACGTGCTGGAGTTCCCGGGCACTGAGCCGGCCATACGGCAGCGTCTCGAGCACGATCTCGAGGTGTCCGGGCTTGCTCCCTTGCGGACCAGGCTGGAACTGGTTGATCCGGTATCCGCCGCCCGGCTCGGGGATGCCCGCAGGGTGGTGCGGGCCCTGGAAGTCCACGAGCTGACCGGCAGGCCGTTCAGCTCCTTCATGCCTGTCCGCGAGTACTTCCAGCCAGCGGTCCAGATCGGCCTTGAGGTTGACCGTGAACTGCTGCGGGAGAGACTGGCGGCCCGCGTGCACCGCATGGTCAGCAGCGGCTTGTTGGACGAAGTGCGGCGACTGGACTCCCTGGGCCTGCGGCGGGGCAGGACCGCGTCGCGGGCGCTCGGCTATGCGCAGTTCCTCAGAGTGCTGGACGGCGAAGCCGACGAGGAACAGGCCGCCGAGGAAACCATCGTGGCCACCCGGCAATTCGCCCGCCGGCAGTTGACCTGGTTCAGGGCGGACCCCCGCATCCACTGGCTGGACTGGCAGGACCCGGACCTCGTGGCCAAGGCGTTGACGCTCTGCGGCTGACGGGCCCAGCGGCCGACTGACGTTGGCCGGCCTGCTGATTGGCCGGCCTGCTGGTTGGCCGGCCCGCAGTTGCGCCGCCGCGGGCCCGGCGGCGCGCAGTGGGCGGTTAACTGAGCGCACCGCAGGTCCCTGTAATCTTGGATCATGGATGAAACCCTTGCACCCACCCCTGACCACACTCTCCAGGGGCTGAGCGGCCTGGCGTTCTCCAAAGGACACGGTACCGGCAACGACTTCGTGCTGGTCGCCGATCCGACGGGCACCTGGCCCATTTCCCCGGAACAGGTGGCCGAACTCTGCGACCGCCACCGCGGCATCGGAGGCGACGGGCTGATCCGGGCTGTGCCGTCCCGTTACCTTCCCGAAGGACGTGAACTGCAGGCCGCCCACCCGGACGCCGAGTGGTTTATGGACTACCGCAACGGCGACGGGTCGTTGTCCGAGATGTGTGGCAATGGAGTCCGCGTCTTCGTGCATTTCCTCATCGCCGAGGGCCTGGTCCACCTGGGCTCGGGCGATTCATTGACCATCGGAACCCGTGGCGGCGTCAAGACGATCGTGCGCACGGAAGACGGCTATGCCGTCGACATGGGCCCTTGGGAATTCATCTTCCCCGGCGAGGCCACGGCCCGCGCCATGGATTCGCTGGTCAGCGCTGACGGACTCGAGGTGCCCCGGCCCGCCTTGTCGGTGAGCATGGGCAACCCCCACACTGTTGTGGCACTCGCTGAGCTGGCGGAACTGGAAAAAACGCAACTGTTCAAGGCCCCACACGTCGATCCCGTTCCCCCACACGGAACCAATGTCGAGTTCGTTGTGCCGTCGGATCCGCTGGTTCACAACGGCGTGGGGACGGTCACCATGCGGGTCCACGAGAGGGGGGTCGGGGAGACGCAGTCCTGCGGCACCGGGGCGTGCGCGGCCGCCGTCGCCATCCGCCACTGGGCTGGCCAGGGCGCTCCCGATGCCTGGCGGGTCGTGGTCCCCGGCGGCGTCGTCGGCGTGAAATTCTTCCCCGGTCCTGAGGGCCGGGAGCACGTGGAGCTCAGCGGGCCCGCCGTGATCGTGGCTAGCGGGACGCTTTCCTGACCCGGAGGATCCTGAAGGATTTCGAAGTGCTTTCGCGTGTGACGGTGAAGGTGCTGTCCAGCTCGGCCGCCAGCCAGCGCTGAAGGGAGTCCGAGCCAAGGTTCTTCTGGACCACCAGCCAGGCCGAGCCCCCGGGAGCCAACCGCGGCAACCACTGCAGCAACAACGAGTGCAACTCGTCCTTGCCCACCCGGATGGGAGGGTTGGACCAGATCGTGTCAAAGCGCAGTTCGGGATCAACCGCGTCCGGCAGGCTGGCCGTAAGGTTGTCCAGGCCCAGCAGGCCGGCGTTCTCATTGGTCAAGGTCACGCATCGCTCGTTGACATCCACGGCGTACACATGGGCGTGTGGTGCCCGGAGAGCCATCGTCAAAGCGATGGGGCCCCAGCCGCAGCCGATGTCCAGCAGGTTTCCCCGGGGCGACGGAGCCGGGGCGTCAGCCAGCAACACGGCGGTTCCCTTGTCAATCGCGTCAGGGCTGAAAATGCCGGTGGAGGTCTGCAGCTGCCGGGTTTCGCCGGCAAGTTCCACGGTAAGTGGCTTGCGGGTGAACGGCCCTGCGGGCTGGGCGCTGAAATAGTGTGCAGACTCCATAACTCGCCAGATTAGTTGACCGTCGGCTGGATGCGAAAACGGTCTGCTAATCTTAAATCTATGTTCTTGAACTTTAAGTAGCCCGGCACGGGTCCCGCCCGTCCCGCAGCGACGCAGGTATTCACCTTCCGCTCAGCGCGCCATGTTGCCGTGATTTTCCGGCACCGTTTCCGCCAGAACTACTTGGAGCCCAGCAATGCTGATCTGATTCGGCACTTTTCGTTAAGCCGAGATTCCACGCGCCCATCCCTAATGGTGGCCCCCATGGCCGCCGGACACCCCCCATTCACAGTCGGCCCTGCCGGCGCCGCACAAGCTGCCGCCGGCAGTCCAGGAAGCACGGATGACCAATAGTCGTCAGCCCAGCGCGAATACCGCGCCACAGCCGAGCAATCGGCACTATTCTGAAGATGTAGAACCCTCAAAGGAGAACATGACCAACCAGCCCAACGCCGGATCAGATTCAGCCCCCAAGGACATGAGTCCTGAGGAAATCCAGGCTGTCATCGACCGGATCTTGTCCAAGGACGTTCCCGCCCACAAGGCCGTCCCCGCCTCCGGTGAATCACGGGGCGTTCTAGGGGCGGCCCAGGCGATTTCACGCCAGGACAGCGAACACAGCAGTTACGACGGCGACCAGCAGGATCTGGAGGAACGCCGGGCACTGCGCCGCACGGCAGGCCTCTCCACTGAACTCGAGGATGTCACCGAGGTAGAGTACCGGCAACTCCGGCTCGAGCGGGTGGTCCTGGCAGGTCTTTGGTCCGAAGGCACTCTTGCGGACGCCGAAAACTCGCTGCGGGAACTGGCCGCGCTGGCGGAGACCGCCGGCTCTGAGGTGCTCGATGGCCTGGTGCAGCGGCGTGCCAAGCCCGACCCCGGCACCTTCCTCGGATCAGGCAAGGCACTCGAGCTCAAAGACATCGTAATGTCCACCGGAGCTGACACCGTGGTGGTGGACGCTGAACTGGCCCCGTCACAACGACGCGGACTTGAAGACATCGTGAAGGTCAAGGTCATCGACCGCACGGCCCTGATCCTCGATATCTTCGCTCAGCACGCCAAGAGCCGCGAGGGCAAGGCGCAAGTGGAACTCGCGCAGCTCGAATACCTGTTGCCGCGCCTGCGCGGCTGGGGCGAGTCGATGTCCCGCCAGGCCGGTGGCCAGGTGGGCGGTGCCGGTGCCGGTATGGGCTCGCGTGGTCCAGGTGAAACGAAGATCGAACTCGACAGGCGCCGGATCCGCACGCGCATGGCCAAACTTCGTCGCGAGATCGCGGCGATGAAGCCGGCACGGGAAACCAAACGGGCCAACCGCCGTCGTAATGCCGTGCCGTCTGTGGCGATCGCGGGTTACACCAACGCCGGAAAATCCTCGCTCCTGAACCGGCTCACCGATGCGGGGGTCCTGGTGGAGAACGCCTTGTTCGCCACCCTGGATCCCACCGTGCGCAAGGCTGAGACCGCCGACGGCCTGGGCTACACGCTTGCCGATACCGTGGGCTTCGTCCGTTCGCTCCCCACCCAGTTGGTGGAAGCGTTCCGCTCCACGTTGGAGGAAGTGGCCGATTCCGACCTGATCCTGCACGTGGTGGATGCCTCGCACCCTGACCCGGAGGGGCAGATTGCCGCCGTCCGCTCCGTCTTCAGCGAAGTGGATGCCCGAAAGGTGCCCGAAATCATTGTCCTGAACAAGGTCGATGCCGCGGATCCGTTCGTGGTGGAGCGGCTGAGGCAGCGCGAACCCCGGCATGTGGTGGTCTCGGCCCGCACTGGGCAGGGCATTTCCGAGCTGCTGAAGGCAATCAGCGAGTCCATCCCGCGGCCTAGCGTCAAGCTCGAGCTGCTGATTCCGTACAGCCGTGGTGACCTGCTCAGCAAGCTCCACGAGACCGACGCTGAGATCCTGCGCCTCGAACATGAGGAGGAGGGCACACGCGCCTTGGTGATGGTGCGCGAGGGGCTTGCCTCTGAACTGGAATCATTCATCAGCAATGACTGATTCCGAGGCTGCGGACATCGACAGCTCGCCCGGGGAGGAGTTCGTCATCGAGCTGCTCGACCGCGCGGTTTCCGGGATGGGCGGCCAAAGCCGCAGCGGACAGCACGAGATGGCCCGGCAGGTGGCGCGCGCAATTGACAGCGGCGACCACCTGCTGGTCCAGGCTGGAACCGGTACCGGCAAGTCCCTTGCCTACCTGATTCCCCTGATCGCGCATTCTTTGGACAGCGCCAAACCCACCCTGGTCTCTACCGCCACGCTGGCGCTTCAGACCCAGATCGTGGGCCGCGACCTGCCGCGGTTGTTGAAGACGATTACCCCGGCCCTGGACCGTCCTGTCAAGGTTGCCTTGGTCAAGGGCCGGTCTAACTACGTCTGCCGGCACAAGCTCGAGGGCGGCTTTCCTTCGGAAGAACCTGCCGAGGGGCAGCTCTTCTCCCTGGGCGAAGACACCAGCGTCCCCCACTTCGCTGCCGCCATGGGCGGTCCAGCCTCGCAGCTGGGCAAGGAAGTGGTGCGGTTGCGGGAATGGGCGGAGGGGACCGCCACCGGTGACCGTGACGAACTGATGCCCGGGGTCACGGACCGTGCCTGGCGGCAGGTGTCCGTCACCTCGATGGAATGCCTTGGCGCCCAGAAGTGCCCCATGGCTGCGGAATGCTTCAGCGAACTTGCCCGGCAAAACGCCGCCGACGCGGACGTGGTGGTGACCAACCACGCCATGCTGGCTGTCAGCGCTTTCGAGGGACTGGCCGTGCTGCCCGAATACGATGTGGTGGTGGTTGATGAGGCCCACGAACTTCAGGACCGGGTGACGGGAGCCGTCTCCGGGCAGCTGTCCGTGGCCATGATCCACGCCGCCGCCTCCGGGGCCCGCAAGCACACCGGCATTACCGTTGATGCCCTCAACAATGCCGCGGCCAATCTTGAGCTGGCCATAGAGGGCGTTCCGAGCGGTCTCATGCCAAATGGCCTGAACACCGAGCAGCTGGACTGCGTGGACCAGCTCCGGGAAGCCTGCCGTGCCGCGCTGTCCGACTCCAAGGCCGAAAGCGGCAGTACGGCCGACGGCGGCCGGCAGCTGGCGAGGTCACGCATCATGGTGATCCTGGAACTGTGCGAACGCCTGATGGCCGCCCGCGACAACCGCGAAGTGGTGTGGTTCTCGCGCAACAGCACCTTTGACCCCCAACAGGGCTACTCCCAACCTGACGAGTCCGCGCCTGCCCTCATCAATATCGCGCCACTGAGCGTTGCGGGGCGTCTGCGGGAGGGACTCTTCGAAGGTCACACTGTGGTTCTGACCTCCGCCACGCTGGCCATCGGATCGGCCTTCGAACCGGCCGCCGGGGGACTTGGCCTGGTGGGTCCCGGGGCGCCGAGCTGGACGGGAGTGGACGTTGGATCGCCCTTCGACTACCCGAAACAGGGAATACTCTATGTCGCCGCGCATTTGCCCAAGCCGGGTCGGGGGACCTCACCGGAGGCACTGGACGAACTGGAGAAACTGATCCGGGCTTCGGGCGGGGGCGCGTTGTGCCTGTTCTCCTCCCGGCGCGCGGCAGAGGAGGCTGCTGAGGCCATGCGGCCGCGGCTGGATGTCAGTATTCTTTGCCAGGGCGACTCTTCAATGACGGCCCTGGTGCGCCAGTTCGCGGATGAGCCGGACACCTGTCTTTTCGGCACCATGTCCCTCTGGCAAGGAGTCGATGTCCCGGGCGGCTCATGCAGGCTCGTGGTCATTGACCGCATTCCTTTTCCCCGGCCGGACGATCCCCTCATGACGGCCCGGTCGCGGGCAGTTGCGCAGTCGGGGGGTAACGGCTTTATGTCTGTCTCAGCGACCCATGCAGCCATCCGGCTGGCGCAGGGCGCAGGTCGGCTGATCCGTTCGACGGGTGACCGGGGCGTGGTAGCCGTCCTGGATTCCCGCCTGTCCACGGAACGTTACGGCGGATTCCTGCGTGCGGCGCTGCCGCCTTTCTGGCCCACGACAGATCCTGGCATCGCGCTCTCGGCGCTGGAGCGGCTGTCGAAGGCACCCGACGAAGAGACCGCCGGAGCGAAGGCTGCGGGCTAAGCGGCGAACTGCCACTTATGCGGGCGGCCCTACAGCGAGCGGAGCACCGAAACGACTTTGCCCATAATTACGGCGTGATCGCCGAGGATGGGCTCGTACTGTGTGTTCTGCGGCAGTAGCCAGGTGTGTCCGTCACGTTGACGGAAGGTCTTGACGGTGGATTCGTCGTCAAGCAGGGCGGCCACGATGTCGCCGTTGACTGCGTCGCTCTGCTGACGCACCACCACCCAATCGCCGTCGCAGATCGCGGCGTCGATCATGGAATCGCCGGACACTCTCAGCATAAAGAGTTCGCCGTGCCCCACCAGCTGGCGCGGCAGCGGCATGACATCCTCCACCATCTGGTCGGCCAGGATGGGGCCGCCAGCTGCAATCCGGCCGACAAGGGGCACCATTGCGGTGTCCGTTGCACTGGCAAGGTCGGAGACGGCCTGCCCTCCAACGGTTCGCAGCCGGGCCGTCTTTTCGACACCCGAGATCGGTGCGTTTCCTTCATCGAGGGTCAGCGGCATCAGCACTTCCATGGCGCGCGGCCGCTTGGGGTCGCGGCGAAGGTATCCGAGTTTTTCCAGCTGGGAGAGCTGGTGGGTCACGCTGGAGAGACTGGCCAGTCCCACGGTGTCGCCGATTTCGCGCATGGACGGCGGATAGCCATTCTCATTGACCGAGCGCTGGATGGTTTCCAGGATCTTCTTCTGCCGCACCGTGAGGCTCTTCGGCGCTCGTGGTGGCTGCTGGCTCCGCTGGGTAGCCCTGCCGCCGGTGGCTTGTGCTGCCATTTCGCCAACGCCTTTCATTCCACCCGGCCGCCGTGGCTGCTGCTGCCGGGAACTTCCGGCCTGAAATGTCAGACCCTGCTGATGTACTGCGGAAAGTGGTTCTCCTGTGACTCAAACGTAAGCCAGCCACAGGGGTTTTTCAAACATTTGTTCTAGTGAGTCTCGACAATGTTCGTTAATAAGTGCTAGAACAGAACCAGCAAAGTTCGAAGATGTGTTCGAATATGGAATCCATTCGATTCTATGTTCGAACGGGGCCGAAGCGGTGGCCGTTTCTGGAATACGCAGGATCAGAAACACGCCGGGCGGCACAGTACAGTCCAGGAGGGCTCAGTTCATGTCAGCAACAAGTGCTAGTCAGGTGTCATCCATTCACGGCTTCCAGTGGGAGCAGTGCCCCGAACAGCCAGCCAAGCGCACGCTGCCGCCTTTGCGGCTGACCCGCCGGGGGCGCATCGTCCTCATCGGTCTGCCGCTGGTCCTGCTTACCGCGCTCCTGATCTCGCTGTCCGGATTCCTTAATTCGCCAGCCAAGGCCGCGGACTCCGCCTCCGAGCTGTCCGCAACGCCCACGATCTCGGTGACAGTGCAGGCGGGGGAGTCCTTGTGGGGAATCGCCGGCACCGTGGCCCCCGAGCGTGATCCCCGCGACGTGGTGGCAGATATTGTTCAGCTCAACAACCTTGACGGCGCCCGGGTTATGCCGGGGCAGCGTTTGTTTGTGCCCTCGAAATAGCTTCTGCCGCCTGACCGGAGGAGTCCGCGCGGGCCCCTGAAGACGTCACAGTTTCAGGGCACGCTCCGGCTCACTTAAACTGTTCAGGTGACTGACCAGCTAGAGCGCCTCAACCGACTGCCCCTCCGGACCAACTTGCGGGGCCTCACCCCTTATGGTGCTCCCCAACTGGATGTCCCCATCCTGCTCAACGTCAACGAGAACACACACGGTGTTCCCGCCGACGTGAGGGCCGCCATTACCGAGGCTGTCACCGCCGCTGCCGTAGGCCTCAACCGGTATCCGGACCGCGAGTTCACGGAACTGCGGGAAGCGCTGGCGGAATACCTGGGGCACGGTCTCGGGGCCGAAAATATCTGGGCCGCCAACGGTTCGAATGAGGTTCTCCAGCAAATCCTTCAGGCGTTTGGCGGACCGGGGCGGACGGCCCTTGGGTTCCCTCCCACGTACTCCATGTACCCGTTGCTGGCCAGCGGCACGGACACCGGATACATCGTCGGGGCGCGGGCGGATGACTATGGCCTCAGCGCAGAATCCGCCGCGCGGCAGGTCCGCGAACTGCAGCCGAGCATCGTTTTCCTGTGTTCACCCAACAATCCAACCGGTACCGGCCTGGGACTGGACGTGGTGGAGGCTGTCTATGCCGCGGGCGAGGCCAGCCAGACCATCGTGATCGTCGACGAGGCCTACCATGAGTTCGCCCACGACGGCACTCCGAGCGCGCTGACGCTTCTTCCGGGGAGGGAAAGGCTGATTGTCTCGCGCACCATGAGCAAGGCCTTCGCACTGGCGGGAGCCCGGCTGGGGTACATGGCGGCCGCGCCCGAGGTGACGGACGCGCTCCGCCTGGTCCGCCTGCCGTACCACCTGTCCGCCATCACGCAGGCAACGGCACTGGCGGCCCTCCGGCACCGCGAGGCGCTCATGGCCGATGTGGAGGACATCAAGCGGCAGCGGGACCGGATCGTCAGCGAGCTCACCCGGATGGGGCTCAAGCCCGCCGCATCGGACTCCAACTACGTCTTCTTCGGCGGCCTGGAAAATCCCCATGACGTGTGGCAGGGACTTCTGGACGCAGGGGTCCTCATCCGCGACGTCGGCATCCCGGGGCACCTGCGGGTCACGGCGGGCACTGAGACCGAAACCACAGCGTTCCTGGTTGCCTTGGAACGGATCCTGATCCGGCAGCCCAGCGTCCCGGCCTAAACTTGGGTCGGGACACAGCGCGAATCAGAACGCCAAGTTCCACCACAGCCAGCACTTCTCCTGCATCTAAAGGACTTAACATCATGAGCACCACCGGAACGATTGCTGCCGAGGCCCGGACCGCACGGATGGAGCGGACCACGAGCGAATCATCCGTGCTTGTTGAGATCAACCTCGACGGCACGGGCACTTCGGACATCAGCACGTCGGTTCCGTTTTACGACCACATGCTGACCGCGTTGAGCAAGCACTCGCTGATTGACATGACGGTGAAGGCCACGGGAGACACCCACATCGACGTCCACCACACTGTGGAGGACGTGGCCATCACCTTCGGCGAGGTGCTGCGCACCGCTTTGGGGAACAAAGCCGGCATCCGGCGGTTTGGCGAGGCCACGGTGCCGCTGGACGAGGCATTGGCGCAGGCCGTGGTAGACGTTTCCGGGCGCCCATACCTGGTGCACGGGGGCGAGCCCGCGGGCCAGGAGTACCACCTGATCGGCGGTCACTTCACGGGGTCGCTGACGCGCCACGTTTTCGAAGCGATCACACTTCACGCCGGCATCTGCCTGCACATGAACGTCATCGCCGGCCGGGACCCCCACCACATCGTGGAGGCGCAGTTCAAGGCGTTCGCCCGCGCCCTCCGTTCGGCAGTTGAGTCCGATCCGCGTGTTGAGGGCATCCCGTCCACCAAGGGTGCGCTGTGACCGGCCCGGTGATCCAGGGCGGCGCCATCGTGGATCCGGTGGCAAGCATCCGGCCCGAGTCGCCCGAGGGCAAGCCCACCGTCACCGTGCTGGACTATGGCTCCGGCAATGTCCGTTCGGCGGTCCGGGCGCTGGAGCGGGCGGGGGCGGAGGTGGTGCTCAGTTCCAAGCCTGAGGACGTACTCAACGCCGATGGACTGCTGGTTCCGGGTGTTGGCGCCTTTGAAACGGTCATGCGCGAGCTCAAGGCAGTGGATGCCGTCCGCATGATCGGCCGCCGTGTGGCCGGCGGCCGCCCTGTTCTCGCTATCTGCGTGGGCCTCCAGGTGCTGTTCGAAGCCGGGGTGGAACATGGCACCGAAGCTGAGGGCATGGGGGAGTGGCCCGGCAAGGTGGAACTTCTTCCAGCCGAGGTTGTGCCGCACATGGGCTGGAACACCGTGAAGGTCCCGGAAGGGTCCAAACTTTTCGAAGGCGTGGAGAACGAGCGCTTCTACTTTGTGCACTCCTATGGCGTGCAGCACTGGGACTTTGACGTCATCCAGCCGCGGATGTCCCCGCCACTGGTGACCTGGTCCGAGCATGGCGCCCCCTTTATTGCCGCCGTTGAAAACGGTCCGTTGTGCGCCACGCAGTTCCACCCCGAGAAGTCGGGCGACGCAGGCGCCCGCCTGCTCAGGAACTGGGTGGAGAGCCTCCGCAAGGACCGTGGAAGTTCATCCGCCACGGCCGCCGCGGAAGCGGCCGGATCCGGACCGGCCGCCTAGATGTGGTCCATTGTCCTGATGGGTCTGGCCGGTCTTCTTATTGGTGGGGCATTGTCCTTCAGGCAGCAAGGCAAACCGCTCTGGACGCAGATTGTGTTCTATGTCCTGGCCGGGATGTCGCTGCTGGCCGCCTACCTCTTGACCCTGCCGGGAAACTAGTGGCATCGCGGTCACAGTTCAATACCCAGCTTTACTACAACGCGAGGATTCTAAGATGACCACCGAAACGCCGCTTCCCGTACTGGAACTGCTGCCCGCCGTCGACGTCGTGAACGGTCAGGCCGTGCGCCTGGTCCAAGGCGAAGCGGGAAGCGAGACGAGTTACGGAACACCGCTGGAAGCCGCCCTGAACTGGCAGCAGCAGGGTGCCGAGTGGGTACATCTCGTGGACCTGGACGCAGCGTTCGGCCGCGGCTCCAATGCTGACCTGCTCCGCGAGGTGGTGGGCCGCCTCGACATCAAGGTGGAGCTTTCCGGCGGCCTGCGCGATGACGAGTCGTTGGAAAAAGCACTGGATCTGGGCGTTGCCCGGGTTAACCTCGGCACGGCGGCCCTTGAGAACCCGGAATGGACCAGCCGGGCCATCGACCGCTTCGGTGACCGGATCGCCGTCGGGCTGGACGTCCGCGGGACAACGCTGGCGGGGCGCGGCTGGACCAAGGAGGGCGGGGACCTTTGGGACGTCCTGGACAGGCTGGAAGAGGCAGGTTGCGCGCGCTACGTGGTCACGGACGTCACCAAAGACGGCACGTTGCAGGGCCCCAACGTCGAACTGCTCCGGCAGATGGTTCAGAAAACCGGCAAGCCGGTGGTGGCATCCGGCGGCATTTCCAGCCTCGATGACCTCAAAGTGCTCCGGTCCCTGGTGCCCCTCGGTGTGGAAGGGGCCATTGTGGGCAAAGCGCTCTACGCGGGCGCCTTCACGCTTCCGGAGGCCTTGGACGTAGCCGGCCGCCGTTAAGGGCCATCCATTATGAACGAGCAGGCACCCGCTACGGGACCCTCCGAGGCGGCTGACTCGGCTTTTCCATCCACACGGACGCCGCGCCAGCTTCCCGGGCACATCGCTGCGGCGCTTGCGGGGGCAGGGGGCGCCGCCGATTCGGCAGGTCAGCCCTGGTCCGGCCGCAGCCTTGCCGGCGAGGACGCGAAGATCCACAACTTCGAGGATGACGACGGCGCGGCCGACGCCGGATACCTCGCCGCCGTGGCCGCCCTCCTGGCCGGTGACGGCGACGAAGCCTCCGTGGTGGCGTCGCTGGCCACCGCGCGGGTTTTCGTTCCGATCGTCGCCCAGCTCGCCGAAGAGGCACCCGGAGCAGCGGGCCTGCACGCGGACAAGCAGGCCGACATGGCCCTCGTGACCCTCAAGGCACCGGATGGACGGACTGCGATGCCGGTCTTCACCTCCGCAACGTCACTGGAGGCCTGGCATCCGCAGGCCCGGCCGGTGGCCGTCTATGCCGCACGTGCCGCGCTGTCCGCAGTGGCTGAGGGGGCCGAGTTGCTGGTGCTCGATCCGGGTTCCGAAGTGACGTTCGTGGTGCGTCGCCCGGCGGTCTGGGCTCTGGCGCGGCAGCAAACCTGGGTTCCCTCGTATTCCGACCCCGAACTGGCACATGCTGTTGGCTCCGTTGCCTCGGCGTTTCCCGCCGTCAGGCGGGTGGAACTTCACGCGGGTGGCGGCGTCGCCTCCGCCACCGCCGGGGGCGCGGTGCTGCCGGGCGGCGGCGCGGGGCCCGAGTTGCAGGTGGTGCTCCACCTCGCGGACGGGCTGGACGCTGCCGGCCTCCAATCCGTGGTCGCCGGGCTGAACGCCGAATGGTCCCGGAACGCCGTATTTGCCGAGCGCGTTGATTCGATCGAGGTAAAGTTGCAGCGCGCACCAGAGTGACTGGAGGTCAGGCGGGGATGCTTCCTGCCGGGCAGCCGGCAGGATGAAGGAAGTAGCCTGTGAATTTCGCCCTCTATCAGCAGCTTCTCGCCGTGAAACCGGTGCGGAGGCTCCTTTTGGTGGGCATGATCGCCCGCATTCCCCACTCCGCCGCGGGCGTTCTCCTCACGCTCCACATCGTCCTGACCCTGGGCCAGGGCTACGCGGCCGCAGGCACCGCGGCAGCCATTATGACCATCGGCATAGCGTTGGGGGCGCCGTGGCGGGGACGCCGCGTCGACACCGTGGGGTTGCGCAAAGCGCTTATCCCCTCGGTGATTTCCGAAACCGTGATTTGGTCCATTGTGCCGCACGTGTCGTACGAATGGCTGCTGGCGCTGGTCTTTGTGGGCGGGCTGTTGACGCTGCCGATTTTCAGCGTGGTCCGCCAGTCCCTCGGGGTGATGGCCAGCGGAGAACAGCGGCGTACGGCGTTTGCCCTGGATGCGATCTCCACCGAGTTGGTGTTTATGCTCGGTCCTGCGGCCGGCGCCATCGTGGCAACCACCGGATTTTCGGTGATCGGCCTGACCGTGGTGGGCGTTTGCACCTCGGCCGCCGGGCTGTTCCTGATGTGGTTCAACCCGCCGACGCGCAGCGCGGCGGTGGATGCCGGCTATGACGCCGATCAGCGGGAAGGCGCCGAAGTGGCCGTCCTCGCGGCCGCCCCTGCGCACCTTCAGGAAGCCGCGGCGGAGTTGGTGCCGGCCTCCGCGAACGGCGGTCGGCGGCCGGGAATCAGGCATAAAGTGGCCCGCAACTTCCTGTGGTTCACTCCGGCGGTCGCAACCGTCTTCGCTGTGGCGGCCGGGTCCGGCATGGTGCTGAGCGGCACGGACGTTGGTATCGTCGCAGCCTTGGAAAGGGGTGGCCACCAGGCCGAAATAGGGCTGGTGTTCCTCTTCTGGTGCGCGGCCTCAGTGGTGGGTGGCGTGGTCTACGGCGCCATGCACAGGCCCGTGCCGCCCGTTCTCCTGTTCCTGGGGATGGCCGCTCTCACCATTCCAATGGGTTTTGCCCAGGACACCTGGGCGCTTTGCCTGCTTTCGCTCCTACCCGGGCTCCTGTGCGCGCCGGTCCTTTCGGCGGCGTCCGAAAAGGTTGCCGCACTCGTTGACGAAGCCCGCCGAGGCGAGGCGATGGGATGGTACGGATCAGCTCTTACCGCCGGCGTAGCGCTCGGCGCCCCGCTCGCGGGAGTCTTTATCGACGGCCTGGGCGCATGGGCCGGATTCGTCTCCGTGGGAGCGGCCGGCGCGGTGCTCGGTCTCCTTGGCTTGACGCTGCAACGCCGCCGCCGCCGTTCGACCACCGCCTGATGCCGGTTCGCCGCCGCACGTGCCACGCGCGTTCGCCGCGTTATCCGCATCCGTCGCGTTAACCGCCAACGGCGGGTGGACCTGTCCGGTCCGCCCGCCGTTCGCCGTATCGAGTGTTTAGTTGACCGGCCCGGTGTACTTCTCGCCCGGTCCCTTTCCCGGCGCATCCGGAATGGCGGACTCTTCGCGGAATGCCAACTGGAGGGAGCGGAGGCCGTCGCGCAACGGGCCCGCATGCTGCGATCCGATTTCCGGCGCGGCCGCGGTGACCAGTCCGGCCAGGGCCGTGATCAGTTTGCGGGCCTCGTCCAGATCCTTGAGTTCTTCGGCGTTGTCCTCCGCGGCCAGGCCAAGCTTCACGGCGGAAGCGCTCATCAGGTGCACGGCTGCCGTGGTGATGACCTCAATGGCCGGAACCTCGGAGATGTCACGGATCTGCTGCGCCACCTGCTCCTGGGCGCCGGCGGGCTCGTAAACGTGTGAATTACTGTCTGAAGTGCTCATACTGGTAAGCTTGTCACAGACCAACTGAATGTCGTTATTTTGCTGTGTGGAAACCCGTAACTGCGAATGTGCAGCCTCCGGGTATCTTTCTGTAGAATGGACTTTCAGTTTGCAAGCGGAGTTCTCTCCCACCCGCGTCAGCCGTTTTCCAGCAGGGATTTGTTCCTGCGGACGCAAGGTTGCCGGGTACCTGGTCGGGCTTTCCCTTATGGCATCAGCCTGGGGGAAGGCGTGCTGCTTCTCCGGAAGCGGCACATCCGATCTTCGAGGCCTTCGATTGCTCCGGCAATTGGGGGCCTTCTCTATTTGCCGGTGAAATACTCACTCAAACACAGGAGCTTTAACATTAGCGAGCCAAGAATCAATGAGCGTATCCGCGTCCCCGAGGTGCGGCTGGTCGGCCCTGCAGGCGAACAGGTAGGAGTCGTCCGTATTGAGGACGCCCTGCGTTTGGCTGCCGAGTCTGATCTGGATCTCGTTGAAGTTGCACCGCAGGCGAAGCCTCCGGTGTGCAAGCTGATGGACTTCGGCAAGTACAAGTACGAAGCCGCAGTCAAGGCGCGCGAGGCCCGGAAGAACCAGACCAACACGGTTCTAAAGGAAATCCGCTTCCGCCTGAAGATCGACACCCACGACTACGAGACGAAGCGTGGCCACGCCCTCCGCTTCCTCGGCGCCGGCGACAAAGTCAAGGCCATGATCCAGTTCCGCGGCCGTGAGCAGCAGCGCCCCGAGATGGGCATCCGCCTGCTCCAGCGCTTCGCCGACGACGTCGCTGAAGTGGGAGTTGTCGAGTCGAGCCCCCGTATTGACGGCCGAAACATGGTCATGGTGGTTGGCCCGCTGAAGAACAAGGCCGAAGCCAAGGCTGAGGCACGCCGCGCGTCACAGCGCGCCGAGGCTAAGGCGCAGAACGAGGCGAAGGCCTCGGGCCGCGTTGATGTCAGCGGTGACCAGCCGGCACTGACGCAGTCGCTGGCGGACCTTTTGCCGGAGGGCTTCCAGATTTCCACCGAGGCTGCCCCGGAGGTTGAAGCGGCGCAGGCCGGGTCAACCGAGGTTGAGGCTGCTGTGACTGAGGCCGCGGCTCCGGCAGCCGAAGCGCCGAAGCAGGAGGCTCCCGTCGAGAAGGCTCCCGTTCAGGAGGCTCCGGTTCAGGAAGCTCCCGTTCAGGAGGCGCCGAAGCAGGAGGCTCCCGCTCAGGAGGCTCCGAAGCAGACCAGGCAGGCTGCACCGAAGCGCGAGGCCCCCAAGGCTGCCGCTTCGCCGCGGCCCGCGGTAAGCAAGCCCGCTGCGAGCAGGCCCGCGGCAAGCAAGCCCGCAGCCGTCAAGGAAGCAGGGGAGCCGGCACCCGCTGCGGCTTCGCCCGCTGCACCGAAACCGGCAGCTGTTCCAATGCCCAAGCCGGTAGCCCGGCCGGCGGCGCCCAAGCCTGTTGCCAGGCCGGCTGCCCCGAAGACGGCTTCCAAGCCGTCCGGTAAGAAGACCAACTAGTTCAAAGCTGCGTGAAGCATCGCCCGCGCAGCAAGCAACCAGCACGCCGCCCGCAGGGGCGGCTGCACGAAAGACTGCAGGCACTGTCTGCGGATACGTAAGGAGATCGGTTCCCATGCCGAAGATGAAGACCCACAGCGGTGCTAAGAAGCGCTTCAAGCTGACCGGTAGCGGCAAGCTGCGCCGCCAGCAGGCCAACCGCCGCCACTACCTTGAGCACAAGTCCTCCCGCCTGACCCGTCGCCTCGCCGGCGACAAGATCGTCTTCAAGGGCGACGCCAAGGTCATCCGGAAGATGCTCGGCATCTAAGTTCCAAGTTCTCTGACCGCGCGCCATCGGGCAACGGTCAACTACCAAAACGGCTTCTCAGGCCAGCCGGACTTCCGGCAGTAGATGCTTGGGACAAGAATTTCGAAGGAGTACGCACGTGGCACGTGTGAAGAGGGCGGTCAACGCCCACAAGAAGCGCAGGGTTATTCTCGAGCGCGCAAAGGGTTACCGTGGACAGCGTTCACGCCTTTACCGCAAGGCCAAAGAGCAGCTGCTGCACTCGTTTGTGTACAGCTACGGCGACCGCAAGAAGAAGAAGGGCGACTTCCGCCGCCTGTGGATCCAGCGCATCAACGCTGCGTCCCGCGCCAACGGACTGACGTACAACCGTCTGATCCAGGGCCTGAAGGCCGCTGAGGTCGAGGTTGACCGCCGTATGCTGGCCGAGCTTGCCGTCTCTGACGCCAACGCATTCGCCGCACTCGTGCAGGTGGCCAAGGACTCGCTGCCCGCCGACACCTCGGCTCCGGCCGTCCAGGTCGAAGCTGCAGCTGCTCCCAATGCCAAGGCTGCCAAGAAGCCTGCCGCCAAGAAGGCTGCCGCCGAGAAGGCCGCTGAGTAGTTCCCCGTTCTGGGTAGTTCAAGAACCGGCTGGAAAAGCCACTAAGGTTCTTATATGAACGAAACCGGGCGCCCGCAAGACTCTCCACTTTCCAACCCCCGAGCTGATCGGGTGAGGAAGGTGGCACAACTTGCCGGGCGCCCGGCCCGTTTAAAGCGCAGCGAGTTTCTGGCTGAGGGGCCGCAGGCTGTCCGGGAGGCCCTGGTCCTGCACCAGAAAAGGATCGCCGCCGGCGAGCCCGGCCTCGTCTATGAGGTCTACGCCAGCGAGGCCTGCCTCGACCGGCACCCGGACCTGGAGGCACTCGCGGAGGGCACCACCGCATTCCTCGCCACTGAGGAGGTGCTGGCCGCGATGGCGGACACGGTGAACCCGCAGGGCATTCTCGCGGTCTGCGGATTCCTGGATGTGAGCCTTGAGCAGGTGCTCGACGCCGGTCCCAGGCTGATCGCCGTCCTGTGCCAGGTCCGCGATCCCGGCAACGCAGGCACCGTGCTGCGCGCCGCGGATGCGGCCGGCGCGGACGCCGTCATTCTGACCGGCTCAAGCGTGGACATCTACAACCCCAAGGCCGTGCGCTCGACGGCGGGCTCTCTCTTCCACCTGCCGGTGGTTCTCGGCGCTGATGTCGAGGATCTGGCGGCCCGCTTCAAGGAACGCGGCATCGGTGTCCTCGCGGCGGACGGCCAGGGCCAGTTGGACCTGGACCTGCTGCAGGACCAGAACGCGGCCCGCCGGCTGGGTGCCCCGGCCGGAAACGCAGAGTCTGTCTATGCCCTGGAAAACCCCACTGCATGGTTATTCGGCAACGAAGCCCAGGGCTTGTCCGAGGCGGAGCTTTCCTTGGCCGACCACCGGGTCGCCGTCCCCGTTTATGGCGCGGCGGAAAGCCTCAACGTGGGCACGGCCGCCACGGTGTGCCTTTACGCCAGCGCTCGGTCCCAAAAGCGTTCCTGAACCGTTCCTAGCCGGTACGCAACGCGGCACAACGCAACGGCGGGGTCCACCTTTTGGTGGGCCCCGCCGTCGTTGTCTTCACTGTCCGGCGCTAAGGTGCGCTGTTCGGTGGTCAGTGTTGGTTGTTATGTGGTCCGGTTCCTGCCGGTGATGAAGCCGTAGATACCGGCTACCACCAGGCCGCCAACGATAGCCAGGAGCCAGGAACCGAGGTTCCAGAATTCCATCTTGCCACCGCCGAACAGGAGGTCGCCGATCCAGCCGCCGACGATCGCGCCGACTACGCCAAGCACGAGACTGGTGACCCAGCCCCCGCCGACCTTGCCCGGCATGATTGCCTTGACGATTGCTCCTACAATGAGTCCGAGAATGATCCAGCCTAGAAAGCCCATGTCTCCTCCTACATCTTCGTCGGCATTCATTACGAATCCCGCGTATGGCTTCAAGCTAACACCTGCGGCGGTAAATGTCAGCAGAACCATATTCAATCGTTACCATCACGAGTCCCGCCCTGTTTGGCGTGGCTGTCTGCCGGAAACGGGTACGGTATTCCTGCGGGCATCAGCGTTCCGGGGTGACCGAACTCTGCAAATTTTCGAGCAATTCCTGAAGAGGTGAAGCCCACTTGGCTGCAAATGGCGGTACCAAGGCGATCGTGGCGGCATTGGCTGCCAACCTGACCATCGCAGTACTCAAGTTCGTTGCTTTCTTCCTGACGCTGTCCTCCTCGATGCTCGCGGAAGCCATCCACTCCGTGGCCGATTCCGGCAACCAGCTCCTTCTGCTGGTCGGCGGGAAGAGGGCGCAAAAGGCCGCGAGCCCTGAGCATCCCTTTGGCTACGGCCGGGAGCGGTACATCTACGCTTTTATCGTCTCGATCGTGCTTTTCAGCGTCGGCGGCCTGTTCGCCCTGTACGAGGCCTGGGGCAAGATCCAGCACCCGCACGGCATTGAAGGCGACTTCTGGTGGGTTCCGCTGGCCGTGCTGGTCGGCGCCATCGTTGCCGAGTCGTTCTCCTTCCGGACCGCGATCGCCGAATCCAACCACCTCCGCGGGCAGCAAAGCTGGGTGAAGTTCATCCGCAACGCCAAGCAGCCGGAGCTTCCAGTGATCCTGCTGGAGGACTTCGGGGCCCTCGTGGGCTTGGTGTTTGCGCTGTTTGGCGTGGGCCTGACCCTGATCACGGGCAACGGCATCTGGGACGCGCTCGGGACGGCCATGATCGGCCTGCTCCTCGTGGCGATCGCCGTCGTCCTGGCACTCGAGACGAAGTCCTTGTTGCTGGGCGAGTCCGCAACCCGAACCGACGTCGCGAAAATCCGCACGGCCATCGAAGCCGGCGGGACCAGCATCATCCACCTCAAGACCATGCACCTTGGCCCCGAGGAACTGCTGGTGGCTGCCAAGATCAGCATCGGCCGGAACGACTCGGGCCAGGACATCGCCAGGGCGATTGACGACGCCGAAATCCGGATCCGGGAGGCCGTCCCGATCGCACAGGTCATCTATCTCGAACCGGACGTCGAACGCGCCCAGGTCTGAGATCAGCCCACCACGGTCAGAGGCCGCTGGCAGGTCCCTGCATTGCGCAGGTGACTTAGACCAGCGGCCTTCTGCGTTCCAGCAGTCCGCTCACCGCCGCGACTCCGAGCCCGAGAACGGCAAGGACAGCGCCGACCAGTGCGGGAGCAACATAGCCCCAGCCCCAGGCAATGACCAGGCCGCCCAGGAAAGCGCCGAGGGCGTTGGCCACGTTCAGCGCCGCGTGATTCAACGAAGAGGCCAGCGAAGGCGCGTCAGGAGAGGCATCCAGCAGCCGGGTCTGCAGGGCCGGGACCAGCAGCGATCCGGCTCCGCCCACCACAAAAACCATCACCAGCGCTGACCACGGCCAATGCGCCGCCACCGCGTAAAGGACCAGTGCCACCGCGATACCGGGGAGCACCAGGTAGATGGTTCCCATCACCGATCTGTCGGCAATGCGGCCGCCCACCACGTTGCCGGCCACCATGCCCAGGCCATAGAGGGCCACTACAAGCGGCAGCAGCGACGGCGGGATGCCCGCGACGGACGTCATGGTGTGGGCAATGTAGGTGTAAGTGGCGAAGAAGCCGCCGAAGCCCACGATGCCTATCAGGATGGCCAGCCAGACCTGGGCACGTTTGAGGGCGCCTAATTCGCGCCGGATGCTCGCGTCCGGGCGGGCGGCCTGGAACGGGACGAACTTCCCGAGCATCACAAGGGTCACGATTCCGATGAGTCCCACCAGGATGAAGAGGAGCCGCCAACCGAACGTCTGGCCCAGCCAGGTGGCGAAGGGGACACCGATCACGTTTGAGACGGTCAGCCCGGCCATGACCATTGAGATCGCCCAGCCGCGTTTCGTGGGCGCCACCAGCGAGGCGGCGATGACGGCCGCAACTCCGAAGAAGGCGCCATGAGGGAGTCCGGCCGCAAACCGGGACACCAGCATGGTGCCGTAGTCAGGGGCGATGAACGATGTGAGGTTTGCGAGGCTGAAGAACAGCATGAGTCCGAGGGCCAGGTGCTTGCGCGGAAGCTTGGCGCCCACGGCCGCAAGCAGCGGGGCGCCCACCACCACTCCCAGAGCGTACGCGGAGATAAGGTGCCCTGCCTCGGGTGTGCTGATGTTGAGCCCCCGCTCCACCTCCTTGAGCAGACCCATCATGGTGAACTCCGTGACGCCGATGCCGAAGCCGCCCATGGCCAGGGAAATGATGGCCCACGCGAGTCTTGCCGGTTTGGTGTCCGGCGTGGCTGGACTGAGGGTGCTGGTGGAGGTCATTCGCCTGCTTCTTGGAATATCTTGCGGTCGGGTCCGGGAATGTCCCGGGCCGGAATGTCCCGGGCCGGAATGTCCTGGTGTGGAATGTGTTGGTGTGGAATGTCTTGGTTCGGGGCGCCCGGGTGCGCGATGTCTGGTGCGGACGTGCGGACCGAATGGACAGATCAGCCCGGCCGGGGAAAGCCGGGCAGCGCGGCGTGCCCGCGACAGCGCCGATCTGTACAACGCGGAGGGAGGGCTCGTATTCCCGGGCCACGCGGAATCGGCCCCCACTATTGTCCCCCATAGACTGGACCCGTGACTGGACTGATCAAAGTTGTAGGCGGAGCCGTAGTGGATTCCTTAGCGCGGCCAACCCGCCTGCTGGTTGCGCGCCGGACCGCGCCGCCCCAATTTGCCGGCATGTGGGAATTTCCGGGCGGCAAGGTCGAAAGCGGAGAAGTTGCTGAACAGGCCCTGCATCGTGAGCTTCGTGAGGAACTGGGAATTGGCGTCAGGCTCGGCACCGAGGTGCTGGCGGAAACTGCCGCCGGCTGGCCCCTGAACGCCCGGGCCTCGATGCGGGTGTGGTTCGCAGAGGTTACGGACGGGGAGCCGCAGCCACTGGAGGACCACGACGAACTCCGCTGGGTGAGCCTGGACCGGAACGGTGAGGTCCTCACGCTGCCGTGGATTCCGGCCGACCTCCCGATTGTGCGGGCGCTGCTGGATTCCGCGGCCCGCGTCGAATCGGCCGCAGCGCAAAGATAACGGCCTCCGGGTCCGGCGCAGCAGGCTGGCCTAGAAAAGCGTGGGTTGCGAGGGTCCGCCTGTCAGTGCGGCATGACCTTCCCCGCCGGGGGAGCCGTGGCCCGCAGCGGGCATGCTTCCGGCCGGATACTGAGCCTCCTCGTCACGGGGGTCCTGCTCAAGATCCCGGTGACTGAACCCCTGCGAACCGGAGAAACCATGCAGCGCCTTGAAGTGGCGGATGCGGCCTGCCAGCCACTGCCGGTATTCCTTGGAGGCGTAGGACCCTGAGCCATAGAGGCGGCGGTACTTGCCCGCCAGCTCCGGATGGTGGGCGGCCATCCACTGCATAAACCATTCGCGGGTGCCCGGCTTCAGATACAGCGCTCCGGCCGTGACACCGTTGGCCCCTGCTGCCGCCAGCGAGCCGAACAGGGAATCGAGGGCTTCGTCGCTGTCCGAGAGCCAGGGCAGGATTGGCATGGCCATAACCCCACAGGGCAGGCCTGCATCCCGCAGCCGGGAAATCAGCTTCAGCCGGGCCCGCGGTCCCGGCGTCCCCGGCTCAACCGACTCCGAGAGCAGTTCATCGGTCATGGCCAGGGAGATTCCGATGCCCACGGGCACCTGCGCCGCCGCATGTTTCAATAGCGGAATGTCCCGGGCCAGCAACGTCCCCTTGGTCAGGATGGACAGGGGAGTGCCCGAATCGGCGAGGGCGCGGATGATGCCGGGCATCAGCTTGTAGCGGCCCTCAGCGCGCTGATAGGGGTCTGTGTTTGTCCCGAGGGCCACCTGATGGTGGCCCCATGAGGGCTTGGCCAGCTCCTTGCGCAGAACCTCGGCGGCGTTGATCTTGACCACCACCTGGCTGTCGAAGTCCAGCCCGGCGTCAAAATCCAAGTAGGTGTGGCTCTTGCGGGCAAAACAATAGACACAGGCATGGCTGCAGCCGCGGTAGGGGTTGACGGTCCATTCGAAGGGCATCCGGGAACCGGCAGCCACCTTGTTGAGCACCGATTTTGCGGTGACCTCGTGGAAAGTGACCCCGGCAAATTCAGGGGTTGAGACGCTGCGGACCAGTCCAGCCAGCGGCAGGAGCGCATCCGTGCGCGGCGGAACCGGCAACCCTGCGGCCGCGGGGGCGCCTTCAGCCGCCGGGTTCAATGCTTGTGCATCCCATCTCATGGGTACCATTCGAAGGTATGTTCTAATAAAAGTCAAGGCCCGGGCGGATCCCTGGTCCCTCGTGTCCGGGTCCGCACTCCCACGCGGATCCCTTCGTTCACCCGGGCCGCGCCCCGCGCGGGGTTGCTAGGCTGGGCCCATGATTCTCCTGACCGGCTTCGAACCGTTCGGCGGCGAGGGATCCAACCCGTCGTGGGCAGCCGCGGTGCAGGCGCGCGGCCTCCTCGAGGCCGAGGGGCTTGACGTTGCTGCCGTCGAGCTGCCGTGCGTCTTTGGCGAATCCATCAACGTGCTCAATGCCGCACTTGAGCGCCACCGCCCGGAACTGGTGATTTGCGTTGGCCAGGCCGGCGGGCGCGCCCGGGTGTCGCTGGAGCGGGTGGCCATCAACTGTGACGATGCCCGGGTTCCGGATAACGCCGGCAACCAGCCCGTGGATCAGGAGGTGGTCGCTGGTGGTCCGGCAGCGTACTTCAGCACCCTTCCCATCAAAGCCGCGCTGGACGCCCTCCGGATGTCGGGCATCCCGGCTGAAGTCTCCCAGACCGCGGGCACCTACGTGTGCAACCACATTTTCTACGCCCTGATGCACTCCCTGACCATCTCTGCGGGCTCTGCGGCCACAACGGTCCGCGCCGGTTTTGTCCACGTCCCTTACGAGACGCATCAGGTTCCGCGGGGGAACGGCACTCCCTCTATGCCCGCCGGGACCATGGCGGCCGCGCTCGCCGTCGTCGTCCGTACTGCGTTGTCCACCGGTCCGGATATCACTTTGGCCGCCGGCGCCATCCATTAGGCCGCCTGCGGCCAGTGCAACGGCAGGCGATGCAACTAGGCCTGCCCCCGCAGCTGCCATACAACGCTGACAGCGGCGCTGACACTGGATTCGCCGGCTTCGATGCCGATGGCCTCGGCTGCCATGGCCCGCTGCATCTTCGCCAAGGGCACGGGAGCGCCGGCGTGCTGCTTCTGGGTCACTGAAACCACCGCTCCGAGTTCCGCGCCTGCCAGGGCGGCGTACTGACGGGCCGTGGTGAGGGCGTCGAGCCAGGCGGCTTCCCGGGCACGAGCTGTGACGGCCGCCGGATCAGCAAAGCCAAGCTGCAGGCCGTTCAGCCGGACGTCGTTGCCGCCGGCCGCCACCGCCGCCGCAATGACTTCCGATGACCCGGCAATGTTCCGCAGCCGGACCGCGAGCATGCTGGACGCCACATAGCCCGTGACGGTCTGACCGTGCCCTTCCTTCCACACCACATCGGCCCGGACGTTGAGTCCGGATGTGGTGATGTCCGGATCGTCCACCCCGTGCTGCCGCAGCACTGCCGCGAGGCCGGAGCCGATGCGCCCCGCGTCGGCGTAGGCCGCTCCGACGTCGTCCCGGCGGCACTCAACCCCAATCGAGAGTGTCAGCAGGTCCGGGACTGCCTCGGCGCTTCCTGATCCGCTGACCGTGATGGTTCTGGAATTTCCCGACATGTCAGGCCTCGATTCCGTGAGGGGCTCTGGGGCCCGCCGTGCGTTTGTGGATGTCCGGATAGCCGCCGGCTTCCAGCCCGGCCTGTCGTTCAAAGAAGTTCGCTGACGCAGGGTTTCCCGTCCGTAACAGCGACCAGCCGGCCGCGATGAAGTACAGCGGAAGGAACGGCACTCCGAGGCACCAGGCGTACTGCGTGCAGTGCCGCTCCTCGTGAGCCAGCAAGGCGGCATTTCCCAGCGCTTGCGCCGGGCCTGCGCGGAAAATGACCACGTTGCCCACTGCGAAGGCTCCGGCGAACGGCAAGGTCCACCGGTAGCCGGTGGCGATGACCAGTCCCCGGGGGCCCCTGCGGACGGCCGTGCGCGCACACCTGGCAAGCAGCAGCCCCAACAGGGTGCTTGCATTCAGCACATTGGCAACCTGCCGCAGCTGCTGTCCCGACGTCATGAGGCCATGCTAGGCGGTACCCGTGGACGGCGGAACCGTTCGGACTCTCGCGTTTGGCGCGGTGGCGAGTCCGGGCCGGCGCGTTCAACTAGACTGGGGGTGAGTGCCCGCCGGCCAAATTATGGCGGGCCCCTGCCCTTTGTCACGACGGAAGCCGTTGAACCAGCTCCCGTCATGACATGCCAGTGATGGAACTGCTGCCGGTGGATCCGGCATCAGCAGAACCGCTCGCTGGCGACACCCGACTCGTAGCTAAGAACAGTAGATGACTGAAACTTTGCCGGGCGCTGCCGTCCCGAATCCTTTGGATGAAGCCGCCATTACCGCCGCCGTAGACCAGGCCGTTGCCGCAATAGCCGCCGCCGCCACACTCGATGAACTCAAGGCCGTGCGCCTCGCGCACACCGGCGAAAAGTCCGCGCTGAGCCTCGCCAACCGGGAAATCGGAGGATTGCCGAAGGACCAGAAGGCCGCCGCCGGGAAACTCATGGGAGCCTCCCGCGGACGGGTCAACAAGGCGCTCGCGGACCGCACCGCCGAGCTCGAAGCCGAGAACGACGCGCGGATGCTCGTGGAAGAGACTGTGGACGTGACCGCGGCACCGCGGCGCCGCCGGGCCGGTGCCCGCCATCCGCTGTCCACCCTGCAGGACCGCGTTGCTGACATCTTTGTCGGCATGGGCTGGGAAATCGCCGAGGGTCCCGAAGTGGAGTCCGAGTGGTTCAACTTTGATGCGCTTAACTTCAAGCCGGACCACCCGGCCCGGGACATGCAGGACACCTTCTTCGTGGAGCCACCTGAGGCGCACCTGCTGATGCGCACCCACACTTCGCCGGTGCAGGTCCGCTCCATGCTGGAACGTGAGCTTCCCATCTACGTGCTGTGCCCGGGCAAGGTATTCCGCACCGATGAGCTCGATGCCACCCACACGCCGGTATTCCACCAGTTCGAGGGCCTGGCCATCGACAAGAAGCTCAGCATGGCCGATCTCCGCGGCACACTGGAGCACTTCGCGCGCCAGATGTTCGGGGACGAGGCACAGATCCGGCTGCGGCCCAACTACTTCCCGTTTACCGAGCCCTCCGCGGAGCTCGATATCTGGCACCCGGGTGCCAAGGGCGGCCCGAGCTGGATCGAGTGGGGCGGCTGCGGCATGGTCAACCCCAACGTCCTCCGCGCAGCCGGCATCGACCCGGACATCTATTCAGGATTCGCCTTCGGCATGGGCATCGAGCGCACCCTCATGTTCCGCAACGAGGTTGGCGACATGCGCGACATGATTGAAGGCGACGTACGTTTCAGCGAGCACTTCGGGATGGAGATCTAACAGTGCGTATCCCACTTTCCTGGCTGCGTGAATTTGCGCAGGTACCGGCCTCAGCAATGGCCGAAGACGTGATGGCCGAACTGGTCAAGGTAGGCCTCGAAGAAGAAGCGGTCCACCGCCCCACGGATAACATCCGTGGCCCCATCGTGGTGGGCCAGGTCCTGAGCATCGTCAAAGAGCCCCAGACCAACGGCAAGACCATCAACTGGTGCCAGGTGCGGGTTGTGCCCGAAGGTCAGCGGCAGAGCCTCACCGGCGAGGGCATCGATCCCTCCGGTGTGCAGGGGATCATCTGCGGCGCCCACAACTTCGTGGAAGGCGACAAAGTGGTGGTCACCCTTCCCGGTGCCGTGCTGCCCGGAGACTTCCACATTTCCGCGCGGAAGACCTACGGTCACCTCTCCGCCGGCATGATTGCCTCTGTCCGCGAGCTCGGCATCGGGGATGACCACGACGGCATCCTGGTGCTGTCCCGGATCGGGCTGGATCCCGAAATCGGCACCGACGCCATGGAACTGCTGGGCCTCTACGACCAGGCCGCGGAAATCAACGTCACGCCGGACCGCAGCTATTGCTTCTCCATCCGGGGCGTGGCCCGGGAATACGCGCACGCCACCGGCACCGTGTTCACGGACCCCGCGTCCAAGGTCCAGGCCCCCCCCGCGCTCTCGGGCGGATACGGCGTGAAGATCAACGACGACGCCCCCATCTATGGCAAGCCGGGCTGCGACCGCTTCGTGACCCGCACGGTCCGCGGCGTCGACGCCTCCCGCCCCACACCGCCGTGGATGTCTTCCCGGCTGCGGCTCGCCGGCATCCGGTCCATCTCCCTCCCGGTGGACATCTCCAACTACGTCATGCTCGAGCTGGGCCAGCCGAACCACTGCTACGACCTGGATAAGCTCTCCGGCGATATCGTGGTCCGGCGCGCCACGGCCGGTGAGAAGATCACCACCCTGGACGACAAGGAGCGCACGCTCGACGTCGAGGATCTGCTGATCACGGACGATTCGGGCCCCATTGGAATCGCCGGCGTGATGGGCGGCGCCCACACTGAAGTGTCGGACTCCACCACCAACATCCTCGTTGAGGCCGCCCACTTCGATGAAGTCTCGATCGCCCGGTCACGCCGCCGCCACAAGCTGCCCTCCGAAGCATCAAAGCGTTTTGAGCGCGGGGTGGACTGGCAGGTCGCCAGCGTCGCCGCCCAGCGCGTGGTGGACCTCCTGGTGGAGCTCGCCGGCGGTACAGCTGATGAGGCAGGGACCGACGTCGGGACCGCGCCGGACGCCGTCACCATCGAGCTGCCTGCCGCCTTCGCCGCCGCCCGGATCGGCATCGACTTCTCAGAGGAACAGATCGTTACCTCGCTGGAGGATTTGGGCGCCATCGTTGAAAAGAACCAGGCCGGCTACGTGGTGACGGCCCCGAGCTGGCGCAACGACCTGGAAACCAAGGAGGATCTCTCCGAGGAAATTGCCCGGCTGGTGGGCTATGACAAGATTCCCGCCACCCTGCCCGTGGCACCCCCCGGACGCGGCCTGACCCGTGTCCAGCAGCAGCGCCGCCGCCTCGTCCAGGCTCTTGCAGACGCCGGCCTCACCGAGGTCCTGGCCTACCCGTTCGTGTCCAAGGCCGCCAACGACACCTTTGGCGTGGCCACGGAGGGCACCGAACGCCGGGCCCTCAAGCTCGCCAACCCGATCAGCGAGGAGCACGGCTTCCTGCGGACCTCCATCCTGCCGGGCCTGATCGAGGTGGCCAAGCGCAACCACTCGCGCGGCTTCCGCGACCTGGCCCTGTTTGAGGCCGGACTCGTGTTCCTGCCGGGTGAGGCCCTGGGCACCGCCACGATTCCGCCGCTCGGCGTCAAGCCCTCCGATGAGGTGCTGGACGCCCTGTACGACGGCGTCCCGGACCAGCCGCTGCACCTCGCCGCCGTGTTCACGGGGCACGATTCTCCGGCCGCCGCAGGGCACACGCCCCGTCCGTGGGACTGGGCGGACGCGCTGGACATCGCCCGGATTGCCGGTGACGTCCTCGGCGTCGAGATCCTGATCAGCCAGGGCCACCACCAGGCATTCCACCCCGGACGGGCCGCGCAGCTGGCGCTGCGCTCCGGCGAGGTGGTGGGCTATGCGGGGGAACTGCACCCGAAACTGCTGGCCACGCACGACATGCCGGCCCGCTCGGTGGCGTTGGAACTCAATGCCGACGCCCTGTTCGAGGCCGCGGCAGACGTGATCGTGGCCCGGCATATCTCCACCTACCCGGTGGCCACCCAGGATGTGGCCCTCGTGGTGCCGCAGGAGATCCCGGCGGACGACGTCCTCTCGGCCCTGCGCGAAGGCGCCGGCGAGCTGCTTGAAGACGTCGCGCTCTTCGACGTGTACGCTGGCAAAGGCATTGAAGACGGCAAGAAATCACTGGCGTTCAGTCTGCGTTTCCGTGCCGCCGACCGCACCCTGACCGCCGACGAGGCGTCCGCAGCGCGCGAGAGCGCCGTGGCGGTTGCAGCCGAACGCTTCGGAGCGGTCCAACGCTAAAGGACTGCACCGCCGGGGGAGTCACGCTCAGGGCGCTGCGTCTTGCGGACGTGGCGCTCGGGGGCGTGGAGTCCCTCGGCGCTTCGGAGCGGACCCGTGCTGCCGCGATCCGGATACCTTCGGTTCGCGATGAGTTCCTGGCCGGCAGGATTGCCCAGCGCGCCCTGGCCGCCGAGCGACTCGGCGTGGGCCCGGAACGGCTGACTGCCGTTTACGCCTGCCCGGATTGTGGCACCGGGCCGGACGTGGACCATGGCCGGCCCGGTTATTGGCTGGACGGTGCTCCGTCCGGACTTCGAATCAGTCTGTCGCGCTCCGGGGGATGGGCCGTTCTGGCCGCCACAGCGGATCCGGGGACGGCGGCCGTGGGCGTTGACCTGGAACACGTCTCCGGGGTTGCCTTCCCGGGCTTTGACAGTGTTGCGCTTACCGTGGGGGAGCAGCGTACTGTCGAGGGCCTCGCGCCTGAGGACCGGGATAGCTGGCGGGCCCGCGCCTGGGCGCGCAAGGAATCCATCCTCAAGGCCCGCGGCACAGGTCTGCGTGTGGATCCCTCCGCGCTGGAGGGCGCGGCAACCGCCGGCGTTGAACTCCGCGATCTTGACGTGGCCTGCCTTGGACTTCCCACGGGCTACGTGGCGGCCTTGGCTGTCATTGCCGCCGCCGGTCCTAGCGGCTCCCGGCGTCCTTGACGGGCAGGGCCGGCAGGGCCTCGTCAAACAGCCAGGGATGAAGCAAGGCCTCGGAGTCGATCCCGGCCACGCGGTCGGCGGCCCGGATAAACTCCGCTGTGGACACCGACCCGTGGCGGTTATTGCTGGTCCAGTCATGAAGCAGCGCGAAGAACGCCAAGTCCCCGCACCGGAGCCGGAGGGCGTGCAGTGCGAGCGCGCCGCGTTTGTAGACCCGGTCATCGAACATCAGTTCAGGTCCCGGGTCGCCCACGGCAATGTCCTGGTTCCCGGCGTCGAGCTTGCGCCAGGCGGCCGCGGCGCGGGCAGCCGCTGTCATCACTCCGGCTTCCTCGGACCAGATCCACTCGGCATAGCAGGCGAATCCCTCGTGCAGCCAAATGTCGCTCCAGGTGGTCACTGTCAGGGAATTGCCGAACCACTGATGGGACAGTTCATGGGCGATCAGCCGCTGTGATTCCCAGCCGCTGTCCAGATGGTTGCGCCCAAAAATGGACAGCGTTTGGGCCTCAAGCGGTATCTCGAGGGCATCCTCCGTGACCACCACCGAGTACTCCTGGAACGGGTAGGGCCCAAAGCGGTTGACGAATGTCCTCATCATCTCCGGCTGGCGGGCCAGGCCGCTCCGTGCCGCATCGGCCAAGGAGGCTGGCACCGCGGCATACTGGGGGACGCTGCCCGGAGCCGCCGACGGATCCAGTACCAGGATGTCGTATCGGCCTATCTGTACCGTGGCAAGATAGGTGGCCATCGGCTCGGCCTGCTCGTACGTCCATGTTTCCCTGCTGGATCTGGTGCTTCGTGAGATGAGGAGCCCGTTGCACACCGCACGGTAATTAGCGTCCGTGGTGACGGAGATCCGGTAGCTGGCCTTCTGCTGGGGATGGTCGTTGCAGGGAAACCACGACGCCGCGCCGTCCGGTTGCCCGGCCACCAGCACGCCGTCCGTTAGTTCCTCCCAGCCCACGTCGCCCCACAGCCCGCGCCGCGGGAACGGGTTTCCTTCGTACCGGATGTCGAGAATGAAGTCCTCACCGGCAGTCAGGGCCATGTCCGGGTAGACCACCAGCTGGTCCGCCCGCTGGGCGAATTTCCGGACCTTCCTGCCGTTGAGCGAGATCTTGACCGCGCGCAACCCGGTGAGGTCCAGGACGATTGCCGAGGCGGCCCGTTGGGCGAGCGCATGCAGGACCGCGCGGCCATTGAGCCGGTTGCTGGCGATCTTGTAGTCCAGGTCCAGCTCATACCGCGTCACCTTGTAGGCATTGGTCCCGTGCCCTGGGACATAGGGATCCGGCGAAGCGGCGGATCCGTCCGGCCACCGTGCGGCCTCCGGGCTGGATGATGCTGTGGGACTCATAGAGCGGGCCTTCGCTATCGCGGTTCCGGACATGTTTGCTGGAGTTATTTCAACCGGGGCCCGGGTGATGCCGGACCGGTCCAAGGGCGTACGGGGTTGCCCATCCAGTAGGTTGCGGCGGGCACTGTTTCACCCCGCATCACCAAGGACGCAGGCCCAACGGTGCCGCCCTTCCCAATCCGGGCACGCGGCAGAATAACGCCGTGGGGCCCCATCGTGGCTCCGGCTTCGAGCGTAACAGTGTCGATGCTCATGATGCGGTCATGGAAGAGGTGGGTCTGGACCACGCAGCCCCGGTTGACGGTTGAGCTTTCGCCGAGCGTCACAAGATCGGCTTCCGGCAACCAGTAGCTTTCACACCAGGTGCCGCGGCCAATCTTGGCTCCCAGCGCCCGGAGCCACCACACCAGGGCCGGCGTGCCGGTGGCGGAACGGGCAAACCACGGCGCGCTGACCATTTCGATGAAGGTGTCCACCACCTCGTTCCGCCAAATGAAGGAACTCCACAGCGCGTGTTCGCCAGGCTTGATCCTGCCCACCAGCAGCCACTTGGCCGCGACCGCGCTCCCCGCGGCAGCGGCGCCGGCCGCCAGTATCACCAGGCCGCTCAGCAGGGCGGCAACGCCGTAATTGAACAGGGCGGAGAGCCAGTCGAAGGCAAGCAGCACGCCGGCGGCCAATGCGACTGTAAGCACCACGGGGATAAACCGGCACAATTCCCAGAGCATGCGTGCCAGCTTGAGCCGGAGCGGCGGCTGGAAGGTGAGGGTGTTGTCCGAGGCGATCGCCGTCCGCCGGAGCCGGACGGGCGGGCTGCCAATCCACGATGTGCCGGACTTTGCCTTCGCCGGAGTGGCCGAGAGCACGGCCACGAGGGAATTCTTGGGAACGCTGCGCCCCGCCCCGGTCATTCCGGAATTGCCGAGGAAGGAGCGTTTGCCGATCTTTGCCGGGGCAATCCGCATCCAGCCCCCGCCCAGTTCGTAGGAGGCCACCATAGTGTCGTCGGCCAGGAACGCTCCCTCTCCGATGGTGGTCATCCGGGGGAGAAGAAGAACGGTGGACGCCTCCACGTTCTTGCCCACTTTGGCGCCCAGCAGCCGCAGCCACACGGGCGTGAACAGGCTGGCGTAGATAGGGAAAAGGAGATCGCGCGCAAGGTCCAGCACCCGTTCCGTGGCCCAGACCTGCCAACCGATCCGGCTGCGCACCCGGTAGTAGCCCTCCTTGAGTCCCAGGCCGAGCAGCCGGGTAGCGGCCAGAATGAGGAAGAGGTTTGTCAGGAACCAGGTCAGGGCGGCCAGCGGCAGCGCGGCCAGCACCTGAGGAAGCGCGGCGGTGAGCGATTCGCTGCCCCGGATGAACGTAAATACCACCAGGGCACCTGCGCCGGCTGACAGGTAGGGAATCGTGGCCAGCGCGGCGGAAGCTGTGGCGAAGGCGCCAAACCATAGCCGGTTCCTCAACGGGTGGCTGGCCGGGGCATCGGGCCACCCCTGTTTGGCCTTGCCCCGGCGCTCGGCGGGGGAGCCTGCCACCACTTGTCCGGCCTTCACCTTGCCGAGCACAGCCGAGCCCGGCTCAACCTGGGCACCGGCACCGATGCTGGCCCCGGGCATAAGGGTGCTGCGCGCGCCCACGGTTGCGCCGGCCCCCACTCGCACCGCGCCGATGTGGACGAAGTCGCCGTCGATCCACCACCCCGAAATATCGACCTCCGGCTCGATATTGCAGCCGGGACCGAGCGAGAGGAGCCCGGTGACCGGCGGCAGCGAATGTAGTTGCACATCGTTCCCGATTTTGGCGCCGAGAGCTCTCGCGTAGTAGGGAACCCATGGCGCGCTGGCCAGGCTGATGGCCCCGGAAAGGTCCTGGATCTGTTCGGCCAGCCACAGCCGCAGATGCACCTTGCCCGAGCGGGGGTATGTTCCCGGGCCGACGTCGCGAAGCAACACCCGGGCGGCCAGCACGGAGATTGCCATCCGCCCCGCGGGGCTCACGAACACCAGCCACGAGAGCGCCACGGCCCACCACGGGATGGTGGGAGCCGCCGTGAACCCGGCGACCGTGGACAGGAGGTTGTTCGCGGCCATCAGGTACGTGAGCCAGCGCATGCCCACGAGGATGTGCAGGGGCACGCCCAGCAGGGTTTGGAAGATCTGTGACTTGCGGGCGGTGGGGCGGACGGAGCGTTCCGGCGCGGGTCCCGCGCCGCCCTCAGGCAATGACTGCCGGGCGGTGTCGATGAGCGCCCCGATCCGGGGCGTGGCGTAGATATCGGCCACTGTCACTGTTGGGTAGCGGACCCGGAGGGCCGAGACGAGCTGGGCTGCCGCGAGGGAACCGCCCCCGTGGGCGAAGAAGTCCGCGTCCAGGGTGGTGACGGCGCTGCCGAGCACCGCGCTCCACTGCTCCACGATCCATCGCGCGTCATCGGGGAGGTTCAGCGGCGCCTTCTCAGCGTCCGCTGCCCCGGTCCCCTCCAGGGGCCAGGGCAGGGAGTGCCGATCCACCTTGCCGCTCGTTTTGGTGGGGAGCGACTCCACCACGGTCAGGAGCGGGATGAGCGGCGCCGGGAGGCTGGCTCCCAGCAGCACGCGCGCGGCGGCCAAATCGATGTCCGCGCTGCCGGCGGCAGCCAGGTAACCTACCAGGATCTGGTTCCCGGCCGCCGTCGTCCGCACCGCGGCGGCAGCGCCGGCCACCGCAGGCAACGATTGCAGTGCCGCGTCAATTTCCCCGAGTTCGATTCGCCGGCCACCAAGTTTCACCTGCTCGTCGGCGCGGCCCATAAAAATGAGCCCTTCCGCCTCGTACCGGACCAGGTCGCCGGAGCGGTAGGCGCGGCTCCATCCAAGGGACGGCATGGCCGCATATTTCTCGGCGTCCTTCGCGGGGTCGAGATACCGGGCCAGCCCCACGCCACCAATGATGAGCTCACCCACTTCGCCGTGCGGCACGGGGATGCCCCCGTCATCGACCACGGCGAGGTCCCAGCCATCGAGCGGCAGGCCGATCCGGACGGGGCCTTCGCCGCCGAGCGGGGCAGCGCACGCCACTACGGTCGCCTCGGTGGGGCCATAGGTGTTCCAGACCTCGCGGCCGTCGACGGCGAGGCGCTCGGCAAGCTCCGGGGGACAGGCTTCCCCGCCGAAAATCAGCAGGCGGACGCTCTCAAGTGCTTCGACCGGCCACAAGGCGGCGAGGGTGGGCACGGTGGAGACCACGGTGATGCCATGGCTGATGAGCCACGGGCCCAGGTCCATCCCCGTCCGGACCAAGGCGCGGGGCGCCGGGACGAGGCAGGCGCCGTGCCGCCAGGCCAGCCACATCTCCTCACACGAGGCGTCGAAGGCCACGGACAATCCGGCGAGGACCCGGTCCTGGGTTCCGATGGGCTCTTCCCGGAGGAAGATGCGTGCCTCTGCGTCAACAAGTGCGGCCGAGGACCGGTGCTGAACGGCCACACCTTTGGGAGTCCCGGTCGAGCCGGAGGTAAAAATTACCCAGGAATCGTCGTCTGGCTGTGGCATCCGGGGTTCGGGAAAGGGCCGGGGCCGTTTGCCCCCTGTGACAATCTCGCCGTTGGCCCGGAGGATGGCTGCCACCCCGGCCTCACTGAAGACGAGTTTGGCACGCTCGTCGGGATCGTCCGCGTCCACGGGAACGTACGCGGCGCCGATGAGGAGAACCGCCAGGATGGAGATGTACAGCCGGTTGGTACCGGACGGGATGCGGACTCCGATCTTGTCCCCGGCGCCCAGTCCCGCCCGGTGAAGCTCCAGCGCCGCGCCCCGGACAGCCGTCATCAACTGGGCGTAACTGAGGGACTGCCGTCCGTCATCCAGGGCCGAGGCTTCGGGAAACTGCCGCACGGTCTCCTGGAAGATGTCCATCAGGGTCCGCTCCGAAGGAGCGGCCGCCGCGCCCGGGAACTGCGGCTCATACACTGGCTGGACCGCTGGAGGAGAGCCGCCGGCGAGCGGGGCGGCCAGCCCGTTGTCCGCTCCGTCGGCTGACGGGTCGGGGTTGTGCCGGTGCGCTTCAATCACGGGGGTGATTCTTTCTCAACAAGGTGAACAGAAGGTGTCCCGGTTCGTTTCCCGTTTACCGGACGTCCGTCCGGCGTTGGCCCGGCCGCCGGGCGCCCGGCGCCCGGACCGGCATGCGCCCGGCGCCCGGCACGCGCGTGGACAGGGCCCGGTCAGGGGACCAGCAGCACCTTCCCCGTGGTGAGCCGGTGCTCCAGGTCGCTGTGGGCCTGGGCTGCCTCCGCCAGATCGTAGCGGGCGCCGATCCGGACCTTGAGGCTGCCGTTGGCCGCGGCGCTGAAGATCTCATCGGAACGCCAGCGCCTTTCCTGGGCGTTGCGCAGGAAGTGGACGATGGTGGGCCGGGTCAGGGACAGCGAGCCGCCGGCATTGAGTCGCTGGGGGTCGAAGGGCGGAACCGGTCCCGAGGCCGCTCCGAAGAGGACCAGCATGCCCCGGATGCGCAAGGAGGCGAGGGAGCCGTCGAAGGTGTCCTTCCCCACGCCGTCGTACACCACGTGCGCGCCGGCACCGTCGGTCAGGTCCCGGACCTTTGCGGCGAAGCCTTCATAGCGGAGCACATGGTCGGCGCCGGCCTCACGGGCCAGCTGCGCTTTCTCATCGGTGGATACGGTGGTGATGACGTGGGCGCCCTTGGCCTTGAGCAGCTGGATCATGAGGAGGCCAACGCCGCCGGCACCGGCGTGTACCAGCACCGTATGGGCCGGTTCCACCCGGAACGATGAGTTGATCAGGTAATGCGCCGTGATGCCCTGCAGCGGCAGCGCGGCGGCCGTGAAATCGTCCACGCCGTCCGGAACAGGCAGGGCCTTCGCCTCGTCAACAAGGGCGTAGCCCGCATAGCAGCGGGAACCTTCCGCCGTGGCAATGCGGTCGCCGGGCGCCAGGGTGGTGACACCTTCGCCCACTTCCTCCACGGCGCCGGCGGCCTCGGAGCCAGGAGTGAAGGGATAGGACACCTTGTACGTTCCGCTGCGCTGATAGGTGTCGATGAAGTTAACGCCCGTGGCAGTGACTTTCATCAGGACCTGGCCGGGGCCGGGGACGGGACGGTCCACCTCGGCCAGTTGCAGAACTTCGGGACCGCCCGGCTGCCGGGCGACGATTGCGTGCGTCATGGGTCTCCTTCTCCGGGGAGGTACTTCCCGCGCCCGGATCCTCAACCCATCCTAGGGACACCGGTGGCCCGGGTGAAGCGTGGTCCGGCTGGCGCCGGTTAACGCCGCGTAACAGCCTCGGTTGACGCGGCGCAACGGCGGGGGTGGTCAGTACCGCCGGGTAACGGTGGCCATGGGGCACTCGAAGTGGCGTCCGGCGGCGAGTCCGACGTCGTTGAGGTAGCGGACAATGATGCCGTAGGACTCCAGGAGGGTGGTTTCCGTGTAGGGGACCTGGTGCTTCTTGCAGTACTCACGGACGATCACGGCTGCCTTGTCCAGCTGCGGGCGCGCCATGTCCGGGAACAGGTGGTGCTCGGCCTGGCGGTTAAGGCCGCCGAGGAGGATGTCCATAAAACGTCCGCCCGAAATGTTGCGCGAGGTCAGGACCTGCCTGCTGAAGAAGTCCACACGGCTGTCCGCCGGCAGGACCGGCATGCCCTTGTGGTTCGGCGCGAACGAGGCGCCCATGTAAAAGCCGAAGACGGCGAGCTGTACGCCGATGAAGGCGAACGCCATGCCGATCGGCAGGAAGCTGAATGCGAGAACCGGCAGCACGCTCAGCCGGACGGCCAGGATCGGGATCTCGACCCAGCGGTGGGTAACCTTGGCGCGGCGGAAGACGAACTTGACCGAATCGATTTGCAGGCCGAGCCCCACCAGGAAGAGCAGCGGGAAGAAGAACCAGCCCTGTTTGCGGGTGAGGAAGGCGAACCGTCCCTGCCGGTCGGCAACCGCTTCGGTATGAAAGGCGATGGGCCCGGGCGCGATGTCAGGGTCCTTGGAAATGACGTTCGGGTGGTTGTGGTGGGCGCCGTGCTTCTGCTCCCACCAGGAGTAGCTCATGCCGGCCACGGACGTGGCGAGCAGCCTTGCGGCCCAGTCATTCGCCCGGCGGGAAGCGAAGATCTGCCGGTGCCCGGCCTCGTGGGCCAGGAAGCTCAGCTGCGTGCAAAGGATGCCAAGGGCGGCGGCGATCAGGAGCTGGAACCAGCTGTCACCGATCAGCGCAAAACCGAACCACGTGGCGGTCATCAGGAGCATGAGGCTGGCGAACACGGTGACGTAAAAACCTACCCGCCGTTCGAGGAGGCCGGCGCTCTTGACGCTTTTGAGGAGTTCCGAGTAGCTCAGGACAACCGCATTGGGCTGTCGGACCCGGGATTGCGGGCGCTCCGAAGTGGTGGCAAGGGACATGAAGGCGTGGCCTCGTAACTGTTACGGGCAACGCTGCAGCCGACATTCGGACCGCACGGTCAGGTTCACCCTTCATCAAGCATACGCGGCGTCACCGCGGGCACGCACATGGGATGCATAAATATCGGAACCTATGCATACTCTTGCTGTATAGTCGTAGCTATGACTATTTCTGTTGCCGTCTCAGGTGCTAGCGGTTATGCCGGGGGAGAGGTGCTGCGGCTGCTGGCCGGGCACCCGGACGTCACTATCGGGGCCATCACAGCGCACAGCAACGCCGGTTCCAGACTAGGGGAATTGCAGCCTCATCTCCACGGTTTGGCCAGCCGCATTTTGGAGGACACCACGGTGGCGAACCTCTCCGGGCACGACGTGGTGTTCCTGGCACTTCCGCACGGAGCCTCCGCGGAGATCGCGGCCCAGTTGCCCGAGGGCACCGTGGTGATCGACGCCGGCGCCGACCACCGCCTGGAAGATCCCGCCGCCTGGGAAAGGTTCTACGGGTCCACGCACGCCGGAACCTGGCCCTACGGACTTCCCGAACTGCCGGGACAGCGGGAAAAGCTGAAGGGAGCCAAGCGGATTGCCGTACCGGGCTGCTACCCGACGTCGGCCCTGCTGGCCCTCACGCCCGGGTTCGCCGGCAATCTCCTCCAGCCCGACGACGTCGTGATCGTCTCTGCCTCAGGCACCTCGGGCGCCGGGAAAGCCGCGAAGGTGAACCTGATCGGCGCCGAGGTCATGGGGTCCATGAGCCCCTATGGCGTGGGCGGCGGCCACCGGCACACCCCCGAGATTGAACAGGGGCTGGGCAATGCCGCCGGAGAACCTGTGACAGTATCCTTCACGCCCACCCTCGCACCCATGAGCCGCGGCATCCTCACTACCGCCACGGCAAAGGTGAAGCCGGGCGTCACGGCGGAGGAGCTGCGCCGTGCATGGAGCGAAGCGTACGACGACGAGCCGTTCGTGCACCTGCTGCCCACGGGCCAGTGGCCCGCCACCAAGGCTGTCCAGGGGTCCAACCACGCGGTCATGCAGCTTGCCTTCGACGAACACACAGGCCGCGTCATCGTCACATGCGCCATCGACAACCTGACGAAAGGGACCGCCGGCGGAGCCGTGCAGTCCATGAACATCGCCCTTGGCCTGGCGGAAACAGCCGGCCTCAACCTGCAGGGAGTAGCACCGTGAGCATTACCGCATCCAAAGGCTTCCGCGCCGCGGGAGTGAAAGCCGGCATCAAAGCCTCGGGCAACCCGGATGTGGCGCTGGTGGTCAACGACGGACCGGCAAAGGCCGCCGCGGCCGTGTTCACCTCGAACCGGGTGGCGGCCGCGCCGGTCCACTGGTCACGCGAAGTGGCCAAGGACGGCCGCGTCGACGCCGTGATCCTGAACTCGGGCGGAGCGAACGCCTGCACCGGCCCGCAAGGATTCCAGAACACGCACACCACTGCCGAGAAAACGGCGGAAGCGTTGGGCATCTCCGCAACGGACGTGGTGGTCTGTTCCACCGGCCTGATTGGCGAGCAGCTCCCCATGGACAAGCTCATCCCGGGAGTCCAGGCCGCCGCCGCGGCGCTGGCCGCCGACGGAGGGGCCGCCGCGGCCACGGCGATCATGACCACCGATTCGGTTCCCAAGGAGGCCGTGTTCACGGGCAAGGACGCCGACGGGAACGAATTCACCATCGGCGGCATGGCCAAGGGGGCAGGCATGCTTGCCCCGGGCCTGGCCACCATGCTGGTGGTTCTCACCACGGACGCCGATGTGCAGGCTGAAATGCTCGACGTCGTTCTCCGCGATGCCACCCGGGTTACCTTTGACCGCGCCGACTCGGACGGCTGCATGTCCACGAACGACACCGTGGTCCTGCTGGCCTCGGGCGCTTCCGGGGCCGTGCCCTCGGCCAAGGACTTCGGCGCCGGACTGACGCAGGTTTGTGCCGAGCTGGCCCGCAAACTCATAGGGGACGCCGAGGGCGCCAGCCACGACATCGCCATCCGCACCTTTAACGCCGCCAGTGAAAAGGACGCCGAGATCGTGAGCCGCGCCGTCGCCCGCTCCAACCTGTTCAAGACCGCGATCTTCGGCAAGGACCCCAACTGGGGACGCGTGCTCTCCGCCGTCGGCACCACCGACGCCGCCTTCGAACCGGACCAGCTCAACGTTTCCATGAACGGCGTCCAGATCTGCCGGAACGGAAGCATTGGCGAGGACCGCAGCCTGGTGGACCTCGAACCCCGTGAAGTCCTGGTGGAAATCGACCTGAACGCCGGGAAAGCGGAGGCCACCATCTGGACCAATGACCTTACGCATGAGTACGTCCACGAAAACAGCGCGTACTCGAGCTAGCGAACCTCGAGACAGTCAACGCGGCCACCTCCGGGGAGAGAACATGAACACCCAGTCACGCGAGAGCACATCCATCGCTCCGTCGGTAAAGCCCGCCGACTCGGCAAAGACAGCCGACTCGGCAAAGACAGCCCAGGACAAGGCGGGCACCCTGATCGAGGCCCTGCCGTGGATCCAGCGATTTGCCGGCACCACCATGGTGATCAAATACGGCGGCAACGCCATGGTCAACGATGAACTTCGACGCGCCTTCGCCGAGGACGTCGTCTTCCTGCACCATGTGGGAATCCACCCGGTGGTGGTGCACGGGGGCGGCCCGCAGATCAATGCGATGCTGAGCAAGCTGGGCATCGAGTCCGAGTTCAAGGGCGGCCTGCGGGTCACCACACCCGAGGCCATGGACGTGGTCCGGATGGTGCTGACCGGACAGGTGGGCCGCGAACTGGTGGGCCTGATCAACTCCCACGGGCCGTACGCGGTGGGGATGTCCGGCGAAGACGGCGGTCTGCTCCGCGCGGTCCGGACCGGCACCATCGTGGACGGCGAAGAAGTTGACCTGGGTCTCGTGGGCGAAGTGATCGGCGTTAACCCGGAGGGCATCGTGGACATCCTTGCCGCCGGCAGGATCCCGGTGATCTCCACGGTGGCCCCGGAAGTGGCCGACGACGGAACCACCACAGGCCAGGTGCTCAACGTCAACGCCGACACCGCTGCCGCGGCCCTCGCGGAGGCCCTTGGCGCCTCGAAGCTGGTCATCCTGACCGACGTCGAAGGCCTGTACGCCAACTGGCCGGACCGCTCCTCGCTGATCTCCTCGTTGACGGCTTCCGAGTTGCGCGAGCTGCTGCCCAGCCTTGAGTCGGGCATGATCCCGAAGATGGAGGCCTGCCTGAAGGCGGTGGACGGTGGAGTGGAACGGGCGCACATCGTAGACGGGCGGCTTGCCCACTCCATGCTGTTGGAAACCTTCACCACCGCGGGCATCGGCACGCAGGTGGTCCCGGACGAGGAAATGAATTCATGAGCCAGCTCGAACACCCCACGCCAGCCGCTCACCCGGTCGCCGAACAGTCGCCTGTGGTTGAGCTCGTCGAAACCCAGGGTCATGCGACCGGCGCCGAATGGCTAGCCCGCTATTCGTCCTCGCTCCTGGGCGTCTTCGGCACTCCCCAGCGTGTCCTGGTCCGCGGGGCCGGCTGCCTCGTGTGGGATGCCGACGGAAAAGAGTACCTGGACCTTCTGGGCGGCATCGCGGTCAATGCTTTGGGCCACGCCCACCCGTTTGTCACCTCCGTGATCTCCAGCCAGCTGGCCACCCTGGGTCACGTGTCCAATTTCTTCACGAGCCCCACCCAGGTGGCACTGGCCGAGAAGCTCCTGGCCATCACGCGGGCGCCCGCGGGATCCAAGGTGTTCTTCGCCAACTCCGGCACGGAGGCCGTCGAGGCCGCGTTCAAACTGGCCCGGCGGAACACGGGTGCCGGACCCGACGGCGAGTTCGGGGGCGGCGGAAAGCGCAGGACGAAGATCATTGCGCTCGAAGGCGCCTTCCACGGCCGCACCATGGGCGCCCTCGCCCTGACCGCCAAGCAGGCCTACCGGGCACCATTCGAACCGCTGCCCGGCGGAGTGGTACACGTCCCGTTTGGGGACATCGGCGCGCTGCTTGCGGAGATCGATGAAACTGTGGCCGCCGTGTTCCTCGAGCCCATACAGGGCGAGGCTGGAGTGCGCCCGTTGCCGGCGGGCTACCTGCAGGCGGCCCGCGAGGCCACCGCCAATTTTGGTGCGCTGCTGATCCTGGACGAGGTCCAGACCGGAATCGCCCGGACCGGGAAATGGCTCGCCAGCGAGGACGCCGGAATCGTCCCTGACGCTGTCACCCTTGCCAAGGGACTCGGCGGCGGCTTCCCGATCGGAGCCCTGGTCACCTTTGGCCCGGAGACCTCAGCACTGCTGACCGCGGGCCAGCATGGCACCACTTTCGGCGGAAACCCCGTGGCCACGGCCGCGGCCCTGGCCACGCTCCACGCCATCGAAAGCCAGCGGGTTATGGAGAACGTCCGGACGGTTGGTGAGCGGCTTCGCAGCAGCCTCGCCGCGGTCGACGGCGTAACGGAAGTCCGCGGCGAGGGCCTCCTGATCGGCTTTGACCTGGATGCGGATGTTGCTCCCGCCGTCGTTACCGCCGGCCTGGACGCCGGCTTCATCGTCAACAGCCCCGGCCCGCGCACCATTCGGCTGGCGCCGCCGCTGATCCTGACCAACGAACAGGCGGACCGCTTCATCGCCGCATTGCCCACGCTTCTAAAGACCGCAAAGGATGCCCAGTGACCAGCACAACCGCCACCCGTCACTTTCTCAAGGACACTGACCTGACTCCGGCCGAGCAGGCCGAGGTGCTGGATCTGGCTGTCCGGATGAAGGCCGCGCCGTACAGCGTCCAGCCGTTCGCCGCGGAGGGCCGGGGACGCAGGACCGTTGCCGTCATCTTCGACAAGACCTCCACGAGGACCCGCGTGTCCTTCGCCACCGGCGTTGCGGACATGGGCGGAAATGCGCTCATCATCAATCCCGGCGAGGCGCAGATCGGCCACAAGGAGTCTGTGGAAGACACGGCCAAGGTGCTCGAGCGCATGGTTTCCACCATCGTGTGGCGCACCGGCGCCCACTCCGGGCTCGTGGCCATGGCCCGGAACTCCAAGGTTCCCGTGATCAACGCCCTGTGCGATGACTACCACCCCTGCCAGCTCCTCGCGGACCTCCTGGCCGTCAAGGAGCACAAGGGGGAACTGAGGGGCCTCACCATGAGCTACCTCGGGGACGCCGCGAACAACATGGCGAACTCCTACCTGCTGGCCGGCGTCACGGCCGGCATGCATGTCCGCGTCGCCGGCCCTGACGGATACCTGCCGGCCGCCGAAATCGTCGCCGCCGCCGAGGAGCGTGCCGCGGAAACCGGCGGCTCCGTCCTGGTTACCACGGACGCGGCGGAGGCGCTCACGGGAGCCGATGTGGTGGCCACGGACACGTGGGTGTCCATGGGCCAGGAAGCGGAGAAAGAGGCCCGGATGCGGCTGTTCCGGGACTACGCCGTGGACGAAGCGGCGATGGCGCTTGCGGCGCCGGACGCCGTCGTGCTTCACTGCCTTCCGGCATACCGCGGTTATGAGATCTCCGCTGGCGTCATCGACGGCCCCCAGTCCATCGTCTGGGACGAGGCCGAAAACCGCCTGCACGCGCAGAAGGCACTGATGGCGTGGCTGATGCACCGCTCCGGCCTGGCCGTAGTTGAGGGACTGGCCCCCGTCCAGGAGCTGGGGTAGTGTCCCTCCAGCCCGCCGGGCAGGGCGCAAGCCCCGCCACCAAAACAGCCAGGCAGGCACGGATCACCGCCATCCTGACCGGCGAGTCGGTCCGTTCCCAGGCGGAGCTGGCCGCGCTGCTGGCGGATGACGGGGTCCAGGTCACCCAGGCCACCCTCTCGCGGGACCTCGTGGAGCTGGGCGCGGTCCGGGTCCGCGGAAAGGATGGCGTGCTGGTGTACGCGGTTCCGGGCGAGGGCGGGGAGCGCGCGGCCAAGAGCGGCGTCACCCAGGAAATCCTGGACGCCCGCCTGGCCCGTCTCTGCGGCGAGCTGCTGGTCACCGCCGAGGCATCCGCGAACATCGTGGTGCTCAGGACTCCGCCCGGGGCCGCGAACTTCCTTGCGCTGGCTATTGACCACTCGGTGATGCCGTCCATCCTGGGCACCATTGCGGGGGACGACACCGTGCTGCTGGTCACCCGCGATCCGCAGGGCGGCGCCCCCCTCGCCACCCGCTTCCTGCAGCTGGCCGAGGAAGCCGGCCAATAAGCGGGCAGCTCCCCATAAGCTGTCTATAGCCGATGCCGCCCAGTGACGTGCGGTGTTACCCAAACAACCAAGAAGCAAGAAACAACTAAGGAGCATTTGAAGTGACTGAGCGTATTGTGCTGGCCTACTCCGGTGGCCTGGATACTTCCGTAGCGATCGGCTGGATCGGTGAAGCCACCGGTGCGGAGGTCATCGCCGTGGCGGTCGACGTCGGACAGGGCGGCGAGTCGCTGGAGACGATCCGCCAGCGCGCACTGGGCTGCGGAGCTGTGGAGGCCTACGTGGCCGACGCGTCCGACGAGTTCGCCAACGAGTACTGCATGCCCACGCTGAAGGCCAACGCCCTCTACCAGGGCCACTACCCGCTGGTCTCCGCGATCTCCCGCCCGGTGATCGTCAAGCACCTGGTCAAGGCGGCCCGCGAATTCGGCGCCACCACCGTGGCGCACGGCTGCACCGGCAAGGGCAACGACCAGGTCCGCTTTGAGGTCGGCATCCAGACCCTCGGCCCGGACCTGAAGTGCATCGCCCCGGTCCGCGACCTCGCCCTGACCCGCGACAAGGCCATCGCCTTCGCCGAGGAAAAGGGACTGCCGATCGAGACCACCAAGAAGAACCCGTACTCGATCGACCAGAACGTCTGGGGCCGCGCCGTCGAAACCGGCTACCTCGAGGACATCTGGAACGCCCCCACCAAGGACATCTACGACTACACCGCCACCCCGGAATTCCCGCCGGCACCGGATGAGGTCACCATCTCCTTCGAGGCCGGTGTCCCGGTCGCGATCGACGGCGTCAAGGTCACCCCGCTGCAGGCCATCAAGGAACTCAACCGCCGCGCCGGTGCGCAGGGCGTGGGCCGGATCGACGTCGTCGAGGACCGCCTCGTCGGCATCAAGTCCCGCGAGATCTACGAGGCGCCCGGCGCCATGGCCCTGATCACCGCGCACAAGCACCTCGAGGACATCACGGTCGAGCGCGAGCAGGCCCGCTTCAAGGCCACCGTCGGCCAGCGCTGGTCCGAGCTGGTCTACGACGGCCAGTGGTTCTCGCCGCTCAAGCGCTCCCTCGACGCCTTCATCGAGGACACCCAGAAGTACGTCTCGGGTGACATCCGCATGGTGTTGCACGGCGGCCAGGCGATCGTGAACGGACGCCGCTCCGAGACCTCGCTCTACGACTTCGACCTCGCCACCTACGACACCGGCGACACCTTCGATCAGTCCATGGCGCGCGGATTCATCGAGCTGTGGGGCATGTCCGCCAAGGTTGCCTCCGGCCGCGACATCCGCGTCGCAGGAAAGTAGCCCTGTGGCTGAAGCGGAAACCACCAAGTCCGGGGCAACCAACACGGGCGCGCTGTGGGGCGGCCGGTTCGCCGGCGGCCCCGCCGACGCCCTTGCGGCGCTGAGCAAGTCCACGCACTTTGACTGGCGGCTGGCCCGCTACGACATCGCCGGATCCAAGGCGCACGCCCGCGTGCTGCACAAGGCGGGGCTGCTGGACGATGCAGAGCTTGAGGGCATGCTTGACGCCCTGACGCGGCTGGACGAGGACGTCGCCTCCGGCGCCTACACACCGGCCGAGTCCGACGAGGACGTGCACGGATCCCTCGAACGCGGACTGATCGAGCGCGCGGGCACCCAGTTGGGCGGCAAGCTCCGCGCCGGCCGGTCCCGCAACGACCAGGTTGCCACGCTCGGCCGGATGTTCCTGCGCGACCACGCCCGGATCATCGCCCGCGGCGTGCTCGCCACGATCGATGCGCTCGTGGACCAGGCCAAGGCCCACCGGGGGGTGGCCATGCCCGGCCGGACCCACCTCCAGCACGCCCAGCCCGTGCTGCTCAGCCACCACCTGCTGGCCCACGCGTGGGCCCTCCTGCGTGACGTGCAGCGCCTGGCCGACTGGGACAAGCGCGCCGGCGTCTCGCCGTATGGCTCCGGCGCACTCGCCGGGTCCTCGCTGGGCCTTGACCCGGAAGCCGTGGCCGCGGAACTCGGTTTCTTCTCCGCCACGCACAACTCGATCGACGGCACCGCCTCCCGCGACGTCTTCGCCGAGTTCGCGTGGATCACCGCCATGATCGGCGTGGACCTCTCCCGCGTCTCGGAGGAAGTGATCCTGTGGGCCACGAAGGAGTTTTCCTTCGTCACCCTGCATGATTCATACTCCACCGGCTCCTCGATCATGCCGCAGAAGAAGAACCCGGACGTGGCGGAGCTGGCACGCGGAAAGGCCGGCCGCCTGATCGGCAACCTGACCGGGCTGCTCGCTACGCTGAAGGGCCTGCCCCTGGCCTACAACCGCGACCTGCAGGAGGACAAGGAACCGGTTTTCGACGCCGCCGACACCCTGGAAGTCCTGCTTCCGGCCGTCTCGGGCATGATCGCCACCTTGAAGTTCAACACCGAACGGATGGAAGCCCTGGCACCCCAGGGATTCGCCCTGGCCACCGACATCGCCGAGTGGCTGGTCCGCCAGGGCGTTCCGTTCCGCGAGGCGCATGAGCTCTCCGGTGCCGCAGTCAAGCGGGCCGAAAGCCGCGGCGTGGAGCTTTGGGACCTGACGGATGCGGAATACGCCGCCATCTCGGAGCACCTGACCCCGGAGGTCCGCAGTGTTCTGTCCACCCAGGGCTCGCTCAACAGCCGCAACTCCCAGGGCGGCACGGCGCCGGCCGCAGTGGAGCGACAGTTGCTCGCGCTGGAAGCCGAGCTCGACGGCGTCCGTGCGTACGCGGACTAGCATCTCGTGAGGAGGGTCCCGGCAGGCACGACCGCGGTGGTCGGGCCTGCCGGAACTTTTTTCGTTAAGGTGGGCGGATGAGCGAAACGTTCCGCGAGTTGCTGCGTGCCCTGCCCGATTTCCCCGACCGGCTCACGGACTTCGACCCGGCCACAGCCCCCGCGGACCCTGCCGAACTCTTCCGGCTCTGGCTCGCCGAGGCCCTTGCCGCGGGTGTGCCCCAGCCCAACGCCTGCAGCCTGGCCACCGCCGACCAGGACGGCCGGCCGTCTTCGCGGATGCTGATCCTCAAGGACATCGACGACGACGGCTGGCACTTTGCGACTTCGCGTGACTCCCGCAAGGGGAAGGAACTCGCGGATAACCGGTACGCCGCACTGAACTTCTACTGGCAGCAGCAAGGCCGCCAAGTCCGGGTGGCCGGGGACGTGGTGGAGCTGTCCGCCGAGGCCTCGGCTGTGGACTGGCACGCCAGGCCCGGGGCGGACGGCCGTGAGAACCCCAGCTGGCAGCTTTACGCGGTGCGTCCGCGGGAGATTGAATTCTGGCAGGCGCGGCATGACCGGCGCCATGTCCGCCACCGCTACGGTCCGGCCCGGCTGGAACATCCGACTGAGCCGCCCCGGCAGCGCTAGTCCGGGGGCTCCAGCTAGGATTGGCGCCATGACCACCATCACCCCTGAGACGCTCCCGGATGAACTCCGCCGCGCAGCCGACGTCGTGACCGGAATAGCCGCCACCTTTTCCGACGCGGACGTCACGGCGCCCTCCAAACTTCCCGGCTGGAGCCGCGGCCACGTGCTTGCCCACATTTGCGGCATCGCCAACGCGATGGCCCGCCAATTGGAGTACGCCTCCCGCGGAGCGAGCATCGAGCTCTACGACGGCGGCACCGACGGCCGCAACCGGGCGATCGAGATGGCCGCGGGCCACAAAGCTGCCGAGCACAGGGCCGACGTCGAGGCCTCGTTGGAAAGGGCGCTGCGAGCCTTTGGCGCCGTCGAGGGCGAAGGCTGGAAAACACCCATCACCTACCGCGGCGGTGCGGTGTTCGACGGCGGGCTCGCGCTCTGGCGCGAACTGACCATCCACGCGTGCGACCTCGGCGCCGGACGCGGGCCCGAAACCTGGAGCCGTCCGTTCTGCGAGCACCTGTTCGACTTCCTCGCAGCACGGGTGCCCGAAGGGAAACTGTTTGTCCTCCAGCCGCTCGGTCTGCCGGCGACCAGCCTCGGCACGGCCGGCGGCGAGTCGATCGTGATCAGCGGCATGCTGACCGACATCGCGGCGTGGCTGGCCGGGCGCGAACCGTCACTGGGCAGCCTGCGTGCCACGGCGGCGGCGGACGGCGTTGAGCTCCCGGCCCTGCTGCCGTGGCCCGCCGGAGTGCCGCTGGCGAAGTAGGGCCGGCTCACTTCAGCGCGAGGGCCTGCTCCCGTTCGCGTCCGAGCAGGCTCTCCTTGATGGCCAAACCCCAGCGGAAGCCGCCCAGGCTGCCGTCGGTGCGGATCACGCGGTGGCACGGGACGAACAGGGCCGCGGCGTTGAAGGCGCACGCACTGGCGGCGGCCCGAACGGCCTTGACGTTTCCGGAGAGTTCGGCGTACTCGGTGTAGGTGACCGGATGTCCGGGCTCCACCGTCCGCAGTACGTCCCAGGCATGGTTTCGGAAGGGGCCGGACTTCTGAACCACCGGTACCAACATGGCCGTCGCCGGATTGCCCGCATAGAAGTCCTCGACGGCGGCTGAAATTGCCCCCAGTTCGAGGACCGGTTCATAGCCGGTGGGCAACAGTTCCGCGTGGATCTGGCCGGTCAGTTCGCCGGGGACCGCGGTCCAGCCGGAAGCAAGGACTGCGCCGTCCCGGGCGATGATGGTGAAGGGCCCGTCCGGGGTGGACATGGTCAACAGTTGGGCTTTCATGTGTTCGCTTCTTTCGGGGTGGAGGTCCTGGCACGGGCGGCCGCCTGGAGAGCGCCGGCGGCGCGCCAGAGGTGCATCGTGGCGTAGGAGCGCCAGGGGCTGACTTCCTGGAAGCCGGGGGAGAGTGCGGAACTGTCCGGGTGGCCGGCCAGCGAGCGGACGCCGTTACGCACCGCCGCGTCGGTTGCCAGGAAGACATCGGGGGCGCCAATGACGCGCATCGCGACGTAGCCCACGGTCCAAGGCCCCACGCCGGGCAGGGGCAGCAGCTTTGCCTCAAGACCGGACAGCGAGTCGCCGTAGCCAAAGTCCAGTTTGCCAGAGGCCATCGCCGTCGCCGCGGCAGTGACCGATTCTATCCGCCGCCGCGGACCGCGCAGCAGTTCGAATCCGCTCTCCGCGATCTGGGCCGGCGTGGGAAACAACCGGTGGACGCCATCGGCCGGGGCCATGCTCCCGCTGCCGGCTTCGGACAACAGGGTGAGGGCCGTCCGGGCGGCGGCCACCGTGATCTGTTGGCCGATCATTGCCCGGATGAGCAGTTCCTGTGGATCCACCGCGCCCGGCATCCGCATTCCGGGACAGGTCCTGACAGACGGTGCCAGCCGCGGGTCCGAGGCGAGCGCTGTATCGATGGCCACCGGATCCGCGTCGAGATCCAGGAGCCGGCGGACCCGGCTCAGCAGGGAAGGCAGGTCCCGGAGGTCTACCGCCCCTAGGGTGAGGGCCAAGGGGCGGCCCGGTGCGGCGGCGTCATAATCCACGCTAAAGCGGGCGTCCGCGTGGGGGAGCCGCAGGGTCCGCGCGTAGGAGGTGGGGGTTCCGGTCTCGATTCCCGGAATGGCGCGCACGGCCAGGAAATTGAAGATGCCGGGGTCGAATGGCTCCCGGTAGGGGAGATTGAGGGTCAGCGCCGTCGTGGCCGCCGCTGCTTTGTGATGACGGGCCGTGTGGCGCAGCGCCGTGGGCGTCATGTCAAAGACTTCGCCGATGGTCTCATTGAACTGGCGCACGCTGCTGAAACCGGCCGCGAAAGCCACGTCCGCCAGCTTCATCTGGGTCGAGACCAGCAGGGTCCGTGCGGTCTGCGCGCGGCTGGCCCGGGCGAGCGACAACGGGCCGGCCCCCAGTTCATGGCTGAGGATCCGGTTGAGCTGGCGCGACGAGTAGCCCAGCCGCGAGGCGAGCCCCTCCACGCCGTCGCGGTTGATCACGCCGTCGTTGATAAGCCGCATGGCGCGGCCCGCCACGTCCGAACGGAAGTTCCACGCGGGTGTGCCGGGCACGGCCTCCGGCAGGCAGCGTTTGCAGGCCCTGTACCCGGCATCATGGGCCGCAGCGGATGTTTCATAGAACGTGACGTTTGCGGCCTTTGGGGTCCGGGCGGGGCATGACGGCCTGCAGTAGATCCCGGTGGTCCGTACGGCTGTATAGAACTGTCCGTCGAAGCGGGGGTCGCGGGCATCGATTGCCCGGTAGCGCTGCCAGAAGTCCATGGCTCCATACTGTCAGCTTCCCGGACCCGCTGCTAGCGGAAATCGGACATGGCCGTGGGGTGGAATTTGTTAAAGTTGTTGCATGAGCCCCACCACGCGCCCCGTCTCCGAGCAGCAGCTGCGCGAAGTCCTGTCCGCGGACCCCCGGCACGTGGCGCCGCTCTTGCTCGGCTCCGTGCTGACACATGACAGCGCCGAAGGTGCTGTGTCCGTGCGGATCACCGAAGTCGAGGCCTACCTGGGGCCGCACGATTCCCTGCACCCGGACCCTGGCTCGCACACCTACCGTGGGCCCACGCGCCGGAACGCGCCGATGTTCGGCCCGGCCGGCCATCTTTACGTTTATTTCACGTACGGGATGCATTACTGCGCCAACATCGTCTGCGGACCGGCAGGCGTGGCGTCGGCCCTCCTGCTGCGGGCCGGTGAAATCGTGGGCGGCGAAGAGCTGGCCCACACCCGGCGCCCGGCGTCGAAGTCCCATACGGATCTGGCCAGCGGCCCGGCACGGCTGGCCACCGCACTGGGGCTGACGACGGCCGACAGCGGCCGGGACGCCCTCGGCGCGCCCTTCAGCCTGGAGCTCCCGGAGAGCAGGGCTACCCGGTTCAGCTCGGGTCCGCGGGTGGGGGTGTCCGGCGCCGGCGGCAGCCATGACTACCCCTGGCGGTTCTGGCTGACCGGCGATCCCACGGTCTCGCGCTACAAGGCGGCCAAGGTCCGCTCGCCGTAGCCCCCGGAGCATTGGATCACCCCCGCCAGTGTCCGATACGTGTATTGCGTCTCCCGATCGTGAACATTGGCTGGCGCGGGCATAGTGTGGACGGGTGAATCAAAGCGAGCCAGGCCAAGTCAAGAGCGCCGTGCCAGTGGACGAGCTGATCAACAGTCTCTGCGCCACAGTCCCGGACTATCCCAAGCCCGGAATTATCTTCAAGGACCTGACGCCGGTTTTCGCCGACGGCGCGGCGCTGAGGGCCGTTGTTGACGCCCTCGTTGAACCGTTCCGGGGACAGTTTGACGCCGTGGCTGGAGTCGAGGCCCGCGGCTTCCTGCTGGCGGCGGCTGCGGCCTATGCCACCAATACCGGAGTGATCACCGTCCGCAAGGCCGGAAAGCTTCCGCGGGAAGTCCTTGCCGAGGACTACGCCCTGGAATACGGCACCGCGACGCTGGAACTGCACACCACGGACCTCCCGGCCGGAAGCAGGGTCCTGATTCTCGACGACGTCCTCGCCACCGGCGGCACGCTCGGTGCCGCCGCCCGGTTGTTCGAGCGCAGCGGCGTGCACGTTTCGGGGGTGGGAGTGGTGATGGAACTCGGCGGACTGCGCGGTCGGTCCGCCCTGACCGGTCACCGCGTAAGGTCACTCATTCGTGTTTAGGACCTTTGGCATGCCGGGGGGCGTGGAAGCACTGACATGTTTCAGATGTGTTCATCGAAATGGTTGTAGAATGGACGGTCTGTATTTCGCGATAGGGGAACGGCTCGATGCTTGACGCTGATTTGGTCCACGAACGGGACTATGTGGCCGGGCTGTACGCCCGCCTGGATGAGTTGCGCGCCGAAAAGCGGGAGCAACTGGCCCAGGTGCGCCGCGCCGGGGCCGTGGGGACGATGCAGAATGTTTCAGAACGGGACGCCTTCGCGGCCCTGTACGAGGACCGCCTGGCGCAGCTCGACGCCGTCGACGACCGGCTGGTGTTCGGCCGGCTCGACCTCGACTCGGGGGAGGCGCAGTACATCGGGCGCATCGGCCTCACCACCGATGACCTGCAGCGGCTCATGGTGGACTGGCGTGCGCCCGAAGCGGGCCACTTCTACCAGGCCACCGCATTCGACCGCCAGGGCGTCCGCCGTCGCCGGCACCTGATCCTGCAGGGGCGCGAAGTCAAGGCCATCGAAGACGATGTCCTTGACGCCGACATGCTGAAGGACAACGAATCCCTGCAGGGAGAAGGCGCGCTGCTGGCCGCCCTGAACTCAAAGCGCACCGGCCGCATGTCCGACATTGTGGGCACCATTCAGTCGGAGCAGGACCGCATCATCCGCTCATCCATCTCCGGTGCCGTTGTGGTCCAGGGAGGTCCGGGCACCGGCAAGACCGCAGTGGCCCTGCACCGTGCGGCCTACCTGCTGTACACGCACCGCGACCGCCTCAAGTCCGCTGGCGTGCTCCTTGTGGGCCCGTCGTCGTCGTTTATGAAGTACATCGAACGCGTCCTTCCCTCCCTTGGCGAGACGGGCGTGGTCATGGCCAGCGTGGGACGGCTGATGCCCGGCATTAACGCCGTCGCTGAGCAGGAAGCGGACGTCGCCGCTATCAAGGGCCGGCTGGACATGGCGGACGTCATGGCCAACGCGGTCGCCAACAGGCAACGCGTCCCTCCGGCCGACCGTGTCCTGGAGGTGGATGGCCGCAAGCTGGTCCTCACGCCGCGCCAGGTCCGCCGGGCCCGGGAGAAGGCACGGGGCACGGGCAAGCCGCACAATGAGGCACGCCTGACATTCGTCAAGATCCTGCTCCGGGAACTCACGGAGCAGATGACCGAACTGGTCGAAGCCGGCAGCATCGGCAACAACGCTGACCGCTCTTACCTCGCCGAGGACGTCCGGACTGCCCGCGACGTCCGGATTGCCCTGAACCTGTGCTGGATGCCGATGACGCCCGAAAAACTCGTGGGCGAACTCCTCAGCAAGCCCGCAATCCTGGAAGCATGCACGCCGCACCTGACCGATGCCGAACGGGCGCTGCTACTCAGGCCTGCCGATTCACCGTGGACCGAAGCCGATGTCCCGCTGCTGGACGAGGCGGCGGAACTGCTGGGGGAGTTGGACCCGGCCGCAGGCCGCGGACTGGCCCAGCAGGAACACGACAGGGCGCGCGATCTTGCCAACGCGAAACAAACCCTGGTCAACATGGAAACGGCCGGCGTGGACGTGCTCATCACCGCTGAGGAACTCGTCGACCAGAACGAGGAGCGCATCTCGCGGCTCACCGCGGCCGAGCGGGCCAATAGCGACCGCACGTGGGCCTTTGGCCACATCGTGGTGGATGAGGCACAGGAACTCTCGCCCATGCAGTGGAGGCTCCTGGTGCGCCGATGCCCGCTGAAGTCATTCACGATCGTGGGCGATATCGCCCAGACCAGTTCTGTGGCCGGCGCCAATTCCTGGCAGAGCGCCCTGGAGCCGATGTTTGGCGACCGGTGGCAGCTCGAGGAACTGACGGTCAACTACCGCACCCCGTCCCAGATCGCTGAGGCGGCCGTGCGGATGGCCAACGCCGCCGGACTCGTTGTTTCAGCCCCCAAGGCCGTTCGGGAAGGCCGCTGGTCACCGATCATCGACCGGGTCGAGGCGGGAAGCATCGTCAGCCGGCTTGTGGAGGTGCTTCCCGAAGAAATCGAGGCGCTCGACGGTGGCCTGCTCGCCGTGATCGCCGACGGCGAGCTCCTGCCGGAGGCCGCCGCGGCACTGCGGGCCGCCTACGGCAAACGCGTCGGCACGGGCGCTGGCAGCTACGAACAGGACATTGTGGTGATCAGCCCGAGGGAAGCAAAGGGCCTGGAGTTCGACGGCGTTGTGGTCCTCGAGCCCGCCATGATGCTCAACCACGAACACGGCCGGGTAGGCGACCTCTATGTCGCCATGACCAGGCCAACGCAGCGGCTGCGGCTTATTGCGGCGGCCCCTGTCCCGGCAGGCATCGAGCGCTGACCCCGACGGCGGGACGACCGGCCACAAGTCGTCCCGCCAGCGTGCGTTCCCCGTCATTCCGCGCTGGGGCACGTTCAATCCTGCTAACTTAGAAGACGTGTCCCAACTAAATCTTCTCGAGTCCCAGCAGAACGATCCGAGCTTTGCCAATGTCTGGCAGGAGCTAAAATGGCGTGGCCTGATCCACGTGTCCACGGATGAAGTGGAGCTGGAAAAGCTCCTGGCCGGTGACCCCGTCACCTATTACTGCGGATTCGATCCCACTGCCCCGAGCCTGCACCTGGGCAATCTTGTGCAGCTTCTGGTGATGCGGCGCCTCCAGCTGGCCGGGCACAAGCCTCTGGGCCTCGTGGGCGGTTCAACAGGATTGATCGGTGACCCCCGTCCCACCGCCGAACGAACCTTGAACACCAAGGACACCGTGTCTGAATGGGTGGGGTACCTGCAGGCGCAGGTTCGTCGCTTCCTTAGCTTCGAAGGCGAAAACGCCGCGCGGATGGTCAACAACCTGGACTGGACCGCGCCGCTGAGCGCCATCGACTTCCTGAGGGATATCGGCAAGCACTTCCGTGTGGGCACCATGCTCCGCAAGGACGCCGTGGCCTCACGCCTCGGTTCCGAGGAAGGCATCAGCTACACCGAGTTCAGCTACCAGATCCTGCAGGGCATGGACTACCTGCAGCTCTTCCGCGATTACGGATGCGTCCTGGAGACCGGCGGTTCAGACCAGTGGGGCAACCTCACGAGCGGAACGGAGCTGATCCGCAAAGTGGAAGGTAAGCACGTCCACGCTCTTGGCACGCCGCTCATCACCAACTCCGATGGCACCAAGTTTGGCAAGAGCGAGGGGAACGCCATTTGGCTCGACCCGGAGATGTGCAGCCCCTACGCTTTCTACCAGTTCTGGCTGAACACGGCCGACGCCGATGTTGCGGCCCGGCTGAAGGTCTTCACCTTCCTGAGCCGTGCCGAGATTGAAGCTCTCGAAATCTCCATAGCGGAACGTCCCTTTGCCCGCGAAGGCCAGCGCCGCCTTGCCTTCGAAGTGACCTCACTCGTCCACGGCGTGGAGGCCACGGAAAAGGTCATCGCTGCGTCCGCGGCTTTGTTTGGCGGCGGGGATCTGAGCGCACTCGACGAACGCACCCTTGTGGCCGCGACCGCTGAACTTCCCACGGCCCGGGTTGAACCGGGCGGCCTGGGCATTATCGATCTGCTCGTGGCGAGTGGGCTGGCCGAGAGCAAATCGGCTGCCCGCCGGACTGTCGGCGAAGGTGGCGCCTACGTCAACAACGTCAAGGTCACCGACCCCGAGGCGGTGATCCCGCGCAACGAACTTCTGCACGGCCGGTACCTACTGCTGCGCCGGGGTAAGAAGAACCTGGCCACGGTGGAAGTTTCAGCTTCCTAGCGGGCACCTGCACGCTCCTTTTCCGCTGATTTGCCCGGCGGGGGAGGAGCGTGTATTGTTTTCTGAGTCGCCGCCGCTGAGTGGTGACAGACCCCCTACAAAATTGAGAAGCAAGTCTTCATGCGCCTCGCGCTAACAATGAAAATTTGCTTCAAATTTCGATGGGCGGATTCAGTTGAAAAAGTGAATTTCCGGAAAATTATCAGGATTTGCAAAATGAAATTGAATGAAATAAGCTAGAAACATCGCAGCGAAGAAATGCGGAACATAAAGAATTCATTGAATTGAATTTATGAATTGTTTCGAGAAGTATTCGAATGTGTCTGTTGTTTGAGAACTCAATAGTGTGCCAAGTTTGTTGATACCAATTTATTTATATGGATTGGTTGAATTGACTGGATCCGCCACCCCGTGGTGTGGTCTGGTTTTTACAGCTGGTTTCAAATTTTGCAGCCGTTTTCTCCCGTTTTCCCGGGGGTTGGTGGTTGTGTTCGTTTTTGTTTTACTTCAACGGAGAGTTTGATCCTGGCTCAGGATGAACGCTGGCGGCGTGCTTAACACATGCAAGTCGAACGATGAACCTCACTTGTGGGGGGATTAGTGGCGAACGGGTGAGTAACACGTGAGTAACCTGCCCTTAACTCTGGGATAAGCCTGGGAAACTGGGTCTAATACCGGATATGACTCCTCATCGCATGGTGGGGGGTGGAAAGCTTTTTGTGGTTTTGGATGGACTCGCGGCCTATCAGCTTGTTGGTGAGGTAATGGCTCACCAAGGCGACGACGGGTAGCCGGCCTGAGAGGGTGACCGGCCACACTGGGACTGAGACACGGCCCAGACTCCTACGGGAGGCAGCAGTGGGGAATATTGCACAATGGGCGAAAGCCTGATGCAGCGACGCCGCGTGAGGGATGACGGCCTTCGGGTTGTAAACCTCTTTCAGTAGGGAAGAAGCGAAAGTGACGGTACCTGCAGAAGAAGCGCCGGCTAACTACGTGCCAGCAGCCGCGGTAATACGTAGGGCGCAAGCGTTATCCGGAATTATTGGGCGTAAAGAGCTCGTAGGCGGTTTGTCGCGTCTGCCGTGAAAGTCCGGGGCTCAACTCCGGATCTGCGGTGGGTACGGGCAGACTAGAGTGATGTAGGGGAGACTGGAATTCCTGGTGTAGCGGTGAAATGCGCAGATATCAGGAGGAACACCGATGGCGAAGGCAGGTCTCTGGGCATTAACTGACGCTGAGGAGCGAAAGCATGGGGAGCGAACAGGATTAGATACCCTGGTAGTCCATGCCGTAAACGTTGGGCACTAGGTGTGGGGGACATTCCACGTTTTCCGCGCCGTAGCTAACGCATTAAGTGCCCCGCCTGGGGAGTACGGCCGCAAGGCTAAAACTCAAAGGAATTGACGGGGGCCCGCACAAGCGGCGGAGCATGCGGATTAATTCGATGCAACGCGAAGAACCTTACCAAGGCTTGACATGGGCCGGACCGGGCTGGAAACAGTCCTTCCCCTTTGGGGCCGGTTCACAGGTGGTGCATGGTTGTCGTCAGCTCGTGTCGTGAGATGTTGGGTTAAGTCCCGCAACGAGCGCAACCCTCGTTCTATGTTGCCAGCGCGTGATGGCGGGGACTCATAGGAGACTGCCGGGGTCAACTCGGAGGAAGGTGGGGACGACGTCAAATCATCATGCCCCTTATGTCTTGGGCTTCACGCATGCTACAATGGCCGGTACAAAGGGTTGCGATACTGTGAGGTGGAGCTAATCCCAAAAAGCCGGTCTCAGTTCGGATTGGGGTCTGCAACTCGACCCCATGAAGTCGGAGTCGCTAGTAATCGCAGATCAGCAACGCTGCGGTGAATACGTTCCCGGGCCTTGTACACACCGCCCGTCAAGTCACGAAAGTTGGTAACACCCGAAGCCGGTGGCCTAACCCCTTGTGGGAGGGAGCTGTCGAAGGTGGGACTGGCGATTGGGACTAAGTCGTAACAAGGTAGCCGTACCGGAAGGTGCGGCTGGATCACCTCCTTTCTAAGGAGCGCCTACAGTCACCTTGCCCCGTGTATGCGGGTGTGGAGGGGTTGTCAGGAGTAGGCCCGTTGCGCAGACGCTAGTTCTGCGGCGGGTGCTCACGGGTGGAATATCAACGAATAGCGGCCGCCGGTTTTTTCCCGGCACCCAGTACGGATACACGCCCTTTGGGGCGGTGGTCCTGGAACGGTGCGGGGGGTTGCGGGTGGTTTAGTGTTTGGCACACTGTTGGGTCCTGAGGCAACAGGGCCGGGGTTTTGGCTCCGGGACTTGTGTGTTTCTGGTTTCCTGGCTGCACCGATCATGCGCGTTTGTGTGTGTGGGGTGTGTGGTACGGGGTTGTTGTTTGAGAACTACATAGTGGACGCGAGCATCTTTTATAAGAAGCAATTTCCAAGATATATGAACCTGGATCTGTTGCGTCATCCTTCGGGGTGGGGTGATGGTTTCTGTGGTTCTCTCGAAAGAATAGCGTTTTATTGATCTTTTGTGGTCAAGTTTTTAAGAGCACACGGTGGATGCCTTGGCATTAGGAGCCGAAGAAGGACGTAGGAATCTGCGATAAGCCTGGGGGAGTCGATAACCGGACTGTGATCCCAGGGTCTCCGAATGGGGAAACCCCGCCAGGGGCGCGAGCTGCCTGGTGACCCGCATCTGAACACATAGGGTGCGTGGAGGGAACGCGGGGAAGTGAAACATCTCAGTACCCGCAGGAAGAGAAAACAATAGTGATTCCGTCAGTAGTGGCGAGCGAACGCGGATCAGGCTAAACCGTTCCATGTGTGATAGCCGGCGGGCGTTGCATGGTCGGGGTTGTGGGACTTTCCATACCAGCTCTGCCGGGCTGGTGAGGTGTGATGTGCGGGCATAGGTGAACGGTCTTGAAAGGCCGGCCAGAGAGGGTGTGAGCCCCGTAACCGAAATGTTTGGCACCGCCTGGAGAGTATCCCAAGTAGCACGGGGCCCGAGAAATCCCGTGTGAATCTGTCAGGACCACCTGATAAGCCTAAATACTCCCTAATGACCGATAGCGGACCAGTACCGTGAGGGAAAGGTGAAAAGTACCCCGGGAGGGGAGTGAAACAGTACCTGAAACCGTGTGCTTACAATCCGTCGGAGCCAGTCTGATTCTGGTGACGGCGTGCCTTTTGAAGAATGAGCCTGCGAGTTAGTGTTACGTCGCGAGGTTAACCCGTGTGGGGAAGCCGTAGCGAAAGCGAGTCTGAACAGGGCGTTGCAGTGGCGTGATCTAGACCCGAAGCGAAGTGATCTACCCATGGCCAGGTTGAAGCGACGGTAAGACGTCGTGGAGGACCGAACCCACTTCAGTTGAAAATGGAGGGGATGAGCTGTGGGTAGGGGTGAAAGGCCAATCAAACTTCGTGATAGCTGGTTCTCCCCGAAATGCATTTAGGTGCAGCGTTGCGTGTTTCTTACCGGAGGTAGAGCTACTGGATGGCTAATGGGCCCTACAAGGTTACTGACGTCAGCCAAACTCCGAATGCCGGTAAGTGAGAGCGCAGCAGTGAGACTGTGGGGGATAAGCTTCATAGTCGAGAGGGAAACAGCCCAGACCACCAACTAAGGCCCCTAAGCGTGTGCTAAGTGGGAAAGGATGTGGAGTTGCGAAGACAACCAGGAGGTTGGCTTAGAAGCAGCCATCCTTAAAAGAGTGCGTAATAGCTCACTGGTCAAGTGATTCCGCGCCGACAATGTAGCGGGGCTCAAGTACACCGCCGAAGTTGTGGCATTCAGATTTTTGCTAAGCCCTTGTGGTTCAGGCGTCTGGATGGGTAGGGGAGCGTCGTGTGGGCAGTGAAGTCGCGGTGTAAACCAGCGGTGGAGCCTACACGAGTGAGAATGCAGGCATGAGTAGCGAAAGACGGGTGAGAAACCCGTCCGCCGAATGATCAAGGGTTCCAGGGTCAAGCTAATCTGCCCTGGGTAAGTCGGGACCTAAGGCGAGGCCGACAGGCGTAGTCGATGGACAACGGGTTGATATTCCCGTACCGGCGAAAAACCGCCCATGCTGAACAGGGGATACTAACCGCCCGGAGCCTGCCCTATCACCCTTTGGGGTGTGTGGGTTTTGGCCGAGCGCGGGACCTGATCCTGGGAGGTAAGCGTATTAACAGGTGTGACGCAGGAAGGTAGCCGGGCCGGGCGATGGTTGCCCCGGTCCAAGGATGTAGGGCGAACGGTAGGCAAATCCGCCGTTCATGATGCCTGAGATCTGATGGGACTCCCTCACGGGGGGATTCGGTGATCCTATGCTGCCTAGAAAAGCATCGACGCGAGGTTTTAGCCGCCCGTACCCCAAACCGACACAGGTGATCAGGTAGAGAATACTAAGGCGATCGAGAGAATTATGGTTAAGGAACTCGGCAAAATGCCCCCGTAACTTCGGGAGAAGGGGGGCCCCTATCGTGATGGACATTCACTGTCCGGAGCGTGGCGGGGCCGCAGAGACCAGGGGGAAGCGACTGTTTACTAAAAACACAGGTCCGTGCGAAGTCGCAAGACGATGTATACGGACTGACTCCTGCCCGGTGCTGGAAGGTTAAGAGGACCGGTTAGCCGCAAGGCGAAGCTGAGAATTTAAGCCCCAGTAAACGGCGGTGGTAACTATAACCATCCTAAGGTAGCGAAATTCCTTGTCGGGTAAGTTCCGACCTGCACGAATGGAGTAACGACTTCCCCGCTGTCTCAACCATAAACTCGGCGAAATTGCAGTACGAGTAAAGATGCTCGTTACGCGCAGCAGGACGGAAAGACCCCGAGACCTTTACTATAGTTTGGTATTGGTGTTCGGAGTGGCTTGTGTAGGATAGGTGGGAGACGTTGAAGCCCGGACGCCAGTTCGGGTGGAGTCATCGTTGAAATACCACTCTGGTCACTTTGGACATCTAACTTCGGCCCGTAATCCGGGTCAGGGACAGTGCCTGATGGGTAGTTTAACTGGGGCGGTTGCCTCCTAAAAAGTAACGGAGGCGCCCAAAGGTTCCCTCAGCCTGGTTGGCAATCAGGTGTCGAGTGTAAGTGCACAAGGGAGCTTGACTGTGAGAGAGACATCTCGAGCAGGGACGAAAGTCGGGACTAGTGATCCGGCGGTACATTGTGGAATGGCCGTCGCTCAACGGATAAAAGGTACCTCGGGGATAACAGGCTGATCTTGCCCAAGAGTCCATATCGACGGCATGGTTTGGCACCTCGATGTCGGCTCGTCGCATCCTGGGGCTGGAGTAGGTCCCAAGGGTTGGGCTGTTCGCCCATTAAAGCGGTACGCGAGCTGGGTTTAGAACGTCGTGAGACAGTTCGGTCCCTATCCGCTGCGCGCGCAGGAAATTTGAGAAGGGCTGTCCTTAGTACGAGAGGACCGGGACGGACGAACCTCTGGTGTGTCAGTTGTACTGCCAAGTGCACCGCTGATTAGCTACGTTCGGATGGGATAACCGCTGAAAGCATCTAAGCGGGAAGCTCGCTTCGAGATGAGATTTCCATACACCTTGTGTGTGAGAGGCCCCCAGCCAGACCACTGGGTTGATAGGCCGGATGTGGAAGCGAGGACTAACGACTCGTGAAGCTGACCGGTACTAATAGGCCGATAACTTACACCACACACCACCCCGCAAACGAACTTCAAAAGCGTTTGCACCCATGGGGTGGTAGAAAGAAACAAGACTGCTTGCGTCCACTATGTGGTTCCCAACCAACAAACCCGCACCCGCGGCACGTTGCCTGGCGAACCAACAACTGAATAACAACACCACACCTGCCCGCACCGGGCAGGAACACATGTTGTAACCACAAGATTTCCCACCCCCTAGAACGGGGTGCGGAGCAAGGGTTACGGCGGTCATAGCGTGGGGGAAACGCCCGGTCCCATTCCGAACCCGGAAGCTAAGACCCACAGCGCCGATGGTACTGCACCCGGGAGGGTGTGGGAGAGTAGGTCACCGCCGGACAACCATTAGAGCTCAGGCTCCGACAACAACGTCGGAGCCTGAGCCATTTAACCCCACCTTTCCGTAGCGGGCACGGTGTACATTCCCAGGGGATATGCCCGGCCCCACGCGGGCCGGAGCCGCCACTCGGGAGCTACTGCCCTGCCTCCGGTGTGAGACTTGCCACCGGCGGGGTCGAAAGGCTTCCCGTCGTTAGCCGGGCGCGGGCCGCTCGCTTAGAATTGTATGAGTTGTACGGACTTCGAAGCGCTTGATTTCGGGTTGCGTAGGAAACGAAACACGGAATAAGAGCGGCTGCGATTGCGCCAGTGGTCGGCTCACAACAGGAGGAATCCACCATGGCTGAGCACAACGACGGTAACCGCGGCGGCAAAGACCGCGACAACTCCGGCGGCGGACGAGGTTCCGGCGGCGGAGGTTTCCGCGGCACAAACAACTCCGGCGGTGATCCCCGCGGGTTCCGTGCCCGGGAAGACCGGGGTTCGCAAGGATCACGCCCAGCCTTTGGCGATCGAGAGCGTAAGCCGTTTGGTGACCGTCCGTCCCGTGAAGGCGGTCCGGAGCGCCGCAGCTTCGGCGCCGGTGCCGGTGCTGGCGAGCGTAAGCCTTATGGTGACCGTCCCGCCCGTGAAGGTGGTCCGGAGCGCCGCAGCTTCGGTGCCGGTTCCGGTGATCGTGACCGCAAGCCGTACGGTGCCGGTGAGCGTAAGCCTTATGGTGACCGTCCGGCCCGTGAAGGTGGTCCGGAGCGCCGCAGCTTCGGTGCCGGTTCCGGTGATCGTGACCGCAAGCCGTACGGTGCCGGTGAGCGTAAGCCTTATGGTGACCGTCCGGCCCGTGAAGGTGGTCCGGAGCGCCGCAGCTTCGGCGCCGGTGCCGGTGAGCGTAAGCCGTACGGTGCCGGTGAGCGTAAGCCCTATGGTGACCGTCCGGCCCGTGAAGGTGGTCCGGAGCGCCGCAGCTTCGGCGCCGGTTCCAGTGATCGTGAGCGCAAGCCGTATGGTGCCGGTGAGCGCAAGCCTTATGGTGACCGTCCCGCCCGTGAAGGCGGTCCGGAGCGCCGCAGCTTCGGCGCCGGTGATCGTGAGCGCAAGCCTTATGGTGACCGTCCCGCCCGTGAAGGCAGTCCGGAACGCCGCAGCTTCGGTGCCGGCGAGAACCGCAAGCCCTTCGGCGACCGCGGCGAGCGCCAGGAGCGCGCCCCCCGCAGTTTTGACCGCGGCGAGTCCGGCCCGCGCCAGTTCGGCCGCGACCGGCCCGAGGACCGGCCGGTACATGTCCCCAATGCCCGCGACCTGCGCAGCTCCAACCGTCCTGACCGCGAGCGCTCTCCCCAGATTGACGAAGACGTCACGGGCCAGGAACTGGACCGCGTAACCAAGCACGAAATCAAGACCCTCGAAGCGAAGAGCGCGGAGTGGGTGGCCCGTCACCTGGTGATGGCCGGCCGGCTCATCGACGAGGAGCCCGAGCTTGCCTTCCAGCATGCCCTGGCCGCCAGCCGCCGCGGGGGACGGCTGTCCGCGGTCCGCGAGGCCGTGGGCCTGACCGCATACGCCGCCGGCCACTACGGCGAAGCGCTCCGTGAATTCCGCACCTACCGTCGAATCAGCGGCTCCAACGTGCACCTGCCCGTCATGGCCGACTGCGAGCGGGGACTGGGACGCCCGGACCGGGCGCTGGATGTGGCCCGGTCCGAGGAAGCCAAGGACCTGGACGCACCCGGCAAGGTGGAGCTTGCCATCGTCGCCGCAGGGGCCCGTACGGACCTCGGCCAGCTCGACGCCGCGGTGGCCGAGCTGGAGATCCCGCAGCTGGACATCAACAGGGCTTTTTCCTACAGCCCCCGCTTGTTCCGGGCTTACGCCGACGCCCTGAACGCGGTTGGCCGCGCGCAGGAAGCCGAGAAGTGGCAGCGTCAGGCGATCGTCGCCGAGAATGCACTGGGCCTTGGAGCCTCGGAGGAACCGGACATCATCGACCTCGGCTGGGACGAGGAAGAGGAAGCCCGGGAAGAGGCGGCGCAGCGTCGTCACCGTACGCAGGAGTCCACCGATGCCACGCCCGCATCCTCCGAGGAAAGCGCGGACGCCCGCAACGCCTTGGCGGCGGAATCCGGCGCCGAGGCTTCCGCAACATCGACAGGGGTGGACGAGGGCTCTGACGACGTCGAATCCGATTACTTCGAGTCCAACGATGCTGAGTCCGACCAGGACTCCGTGGAAGAGGACGAGCTCGAGGACACGAACGCGGAGACCGGCCAGCCCGACCGCGTGGAGGACTAAGCGGTATGCCGGATGTTCCACTGATCTCCATGTTCGATGCCCTGCTGTCCGACCTCGACGGTGTGGTCTATGCCGGTCCGCACGCCATCCCGGGAGCCATTGAGGCTCTGCGGCAATTGGCAGGAATCGACGTCGGCCTCGGCTACGTGACCAACAACGCATCGCGTACGCCTGCACAGGTGGCCGCGCACCTGCGCGAGCTTGGCGCACCGGCGGAAGACCACCAGGTTGTCAGCTCATCGCAGGCGGCGGGGGAGCTGCTTTCCACACTCCTCGCGCCGGGAGCGCGCGTGCTCATTACGGGAAGCGACGCCCTCGCCCTCGAAGTCGAGCTGTCCGGGCTGACACCTGTCCGCAGCGCGGAGGAAAAGCCGGTGGCCGTGGTCCAGGGCTTCAGCCCCGAAATCGGCTGGAAGGACCTCGCCGAGGCGTCGTACGTGATTGCCGGAGGCGCCCTGTGGGTTGCCACCAATACGGACATGTCCATCCCGCAGGCCCGGGGCATCGCGCCGGGAAATGGAACCCTGGTGGCCGCCGTCACCGCGGCAACAGGCCAGAAGCCGCTGGTTGCCGGCAAACCGGAAGCTCCGCTCTTCCACACTGCGGCGAAGCGGCTGTCCTCCGAAAGGCCGCTGGTGGTAGGTGATCGGCTGGACACCGACATCCTGGGCGGAAACAATGCCGGCTTCGCCACGGTAGCCGTGCTGACCGGCGTCGACACCCGGGAGTCCATCCTGGCCGCCCGCGCACCGGAACGTCCGGACTACCTGATAAACGATCTCAGCGACCTGTACCTCGTGTACCCGTCCGTGGAGGACGACGGCGGTACATTCCGTTGCGGCGCCTCCGCCGCCGTGGTGCGTGAAGGCTCGGTCCAGATCACCGGCGACCCGGAGGACCTCGACTCCTGGCGCGCCGCCTGCTCGGCATGGTGGACGTCCAACCCCAAGGCGGATAAGGCCACGGCTCCGGTCCTTGAGTGGCTGACTGATTAGACTGGGACCATGACCGAGCTGAACACGTATCCAGAAACGGACTCAGATCGGACCGAGGTCCGCTGGCCTCCCGTCACGGAGGACCTCGACGGGGCAAGCCAGGCCGGGGCCGCCGGTGCGTTGCACCGCGACGCGTCGGTCGGTGCCTTGGTGGGCCGGCTGGGCGCCGTTCCCGGGCTGCCGGTCGCCGAGCATGCGGTTGCCTACTCGGACCTGCACGATGCCCTGCTCGACGCCCTGAATGAAGTGCCCCCGACCACCTCCGGCGTCGCCTGAAAATGGCAAGGCTGGACCAGATGCTCGTCACCCGCGGGCTTGCGAGATCACGCACCCATGCCGCTCGGCTCATCGCCGAGGGCAAAGTCAGCTCCGGCGGCACTGTGCTTGCCAAAGCCTCCGTTCAGGTCGATGACCTGACGGCCCTCCAGGTTGCCGGGGGCGATGAGGATACGTACGTGAGCCGGGCCGGGCACAAACTGGCCGGGGCCCTTGATGCGTTTCCCCAAGTCACGGTGGAAGGCAAACGCTGCCTTGACGCGGGGGCCTCGACGGGAGGCTTCACCGAAGTCCTGCTAAGGCGGGGCGCCGCACGCGTGGTGGCGGTGGATGTGGGCCACGGACAACTGGTGGCCCAGATCAGGAATGACTCCCGTGTGTCGGTTCACGAAGGGATGAACGTCCGTTACATGACACCCGCGGAGATCGGCGGCACGGTGGCCCTGACCGTGGCCGACCTTTCCTTCATTTCTCTGACCCTGGTGCTGCAGCCCCTGGCCGCATGCACGGATCCAGGTGGAGACCTGGTTCTGATGGTCAAGCCGCAGTTCGAGATCGGCAAGGACCGGCTGGGACGCACCGGCGTGGTCAGCTCGGAGCTGGAGCGCCGTAAGGCGGTGGGAAAAGTGGCCGCGGCCGCACTGGATGCAGGACTCGAATTGCGCGGCCTGGCGGCGAGCCCGTTGCCGGGACAGGATGGAAACGTCGAATACTTCCTGTGGATAACGCGCGGGATAGCCACCGATTTGCCTAAGATCGAAGAGCGTGACGCAGCCGTTGCTGCATTGCTCGGAACGATCTGGCCCAACCATTAGAGAGCGGAACCCGATGAGCAGGCGTGTACTGGTCCTTGCCCACACCGGCCGCGAGGATTCACTGAAGGCTGCCTGGGAGGCGTGCGAACAACTGCATTCCTCCGGCATCGTGCCGGTGATGCAAAAATCCGAACTGGAGGACATGGAGGACTTCTTCGGCCGGCTCGAACACCCGGTTGAGGTTCTGCACGACCATGTCCAGCTTCCCGACGTCGAACTGGTGATGGTACTGGGCGGAGACGGCACGATTCTCCGGGCGGCGGAACTTGTCCGGGAAGTTGACGTGCCGCTGCTGGGCGTCAACCTGGGGCACGTGGGATTCCTGGCCGAAAGCGAACGGGCCGACCTGGCGCAGACGGTCGAATGGATTGCCAGCCGCGACTACACCGTGGAAGAGCGTATGACCATCGACGTTCAGGTCTGGGTGCGGGGCCAGAAGATCTGGCACACGTGGGCGCTAAACGAGGCCGCCATCGAGAAGGGCAACCGGGAACGGATGCTCGAGGTGGTCACGGAAGTGGATGAGCGCCCCCTGACCTCCTTCGGTTGCGACGGAGTGGTGCTGGCAACCCCCACCGGCTCCACGGCCTACGCCTTTTCGGCCGGCGGACCTGTGGTGTGGCCGGAGGTGGAGGCCCTGGTGATTGTTCCCATCAGCGCACACGCGCTCTTCGCCAAGCCGCTGGTGGTTTCACCACGCTCCAGGCTGGCCGTGGAAGTGCTGAACCGGACCGACGCGCAGGGCGTGTTGTGGTGCGATGGCCGCCGGTGCGTTGACCTCCCGCCGGGAGCGCGTGTGGAGGTGACCCGTTCGGCAACTCCCGTACGGTTGGCCCGGACGCACCAGACGCCGTTTTCGGCGCGGCTGGTCCGCAAATTCCAACTGCCGATTCACGGCTGGCGGGGTCCCATGCCGCAGTCCGAGGCCATTCACACCGGCCCGGTGCCCCTCGTTCGTACGCCCAGGCCCATGGCACCGCCCTCAGCCTCCCGGCACGAAGAAGAGCCCGGGACCAACGATCCAACGACTGCGAAGTGAACCATGCTTGAAGAACTGAGAATCCGCGACCTCGGCGTCATCACCGATGCCACCTTGCCGCTGGGCCCCGGGCTAAGCGTGGTGACCGGTGAAACCGGTGCCGGCAAGACCATGGTGGTGACCGCCGTCGGCCTCCTCCTCGGTGCGAGGTCCGACGCCGGCGCCGTGCGCAGCGGCGCGAAGAGCGCCTCCGCGGAGGCGGTGCTCAGGCTCGACGCCGGCCATGCCGCGGTGGAACGGGCCCGCGAGGCAGGAGCCGACATCGAGGAGTTCGACGGCGGCGCTGAACTGCTGCTGGCGCGCAGCGTCGGAGCCGACGGCCGCAGCCGGGCCTATCTTGGCGGGCGCGCCGCCCCCGTGGGCGTCCTTGCCGAAATCGGTGAAACCCTCGTGGTGGTGCACGGGCAGTCGGACCAAATCAGGCTTAAGAGCCCCGTGGCCCAGCGCGGCGCCCTGGACAAATTCGCCGGCGTGGGGCTGGCCGGAACCCTGGTCCGGTACCAGGAGCTGTACGCCCACTGGCACGCCAGCCAGGCCGAGCTCGACGCCCTCCGCAGTGCCGCCCGGGAACGGCTCCGTGAGGCCGAATCCCTGGAGGCGGCCCTCGCTGAGATCGACGCCGTCGACCCGCAGCCGGGGGAGGACGAGGCGCTCAAGGCGGAGGCCGTGAAGCTCGCCAACGTCGAGGAGCTGCGGATTGCGGCGAGCACCGCGCACCAGGCGCTGATCGCCGAGGACTTCGGCGAGGGTGGAGACGCCACCACGCTGGTGGACGCCGCCAAGCGCACCCTGGAACACGTTGCCGAACACGATGAGGAACTGGGCTCCGCGGCGGCCCGGCTGGCCGAAGTCGGCTTCCTGCTCAGTGACATCGCCACCGAGCTTGCCAGCTATCAGGCCGCGCTGGACACCGAAGGCCCTGAGCGGCTTGCGGAGATCGAGGACCGCCGTGCGGCGCTGGCCAAGCTGGTCCGCAAGTACGCGCCCAGCATCGACGAAGTGCTCGTCTGGGCCGGGGAAGCCCGGGCACGGTACGAGGAACTGCAGGATGACTCCACCCGGATCGAAGCCCTCGACGCCGAAGTGTCCCGCGCCGAAGCCGAGCTCCGGAAGCAGGCTGGGGCCATTACCAAGGCCCGAAAGAAGGCCGCCAAGGACCTGTCCGGACGGGTCAGCGCCGAGCTCAAGGCGCTGGCCATGGCCGATGCCACACTCGTGATCAATGTGGAGGCCGCCGGTCAGCTGGGGCCGTTCGGCGCCGATGACATCGCGTTCCTGCTCCAGCCGCACTCCGGCGCGTCGGCGCGTCCGCTGGGCAAGGGCGCGTCCGGGGGTGAACTTTCCCGCGTGATGCTGGCCATCGAAGTGGTACTGGCTGCCGTGGACCCCGTCCCCACGTTCGTCTTCGACGAGGTCGATGCAGGAGTGGGCGGCCGCGCCGCGGTGGAGATCGGGCGGCGCCTGGCCATGCTGGCCCGGCATGTCCAGGTGCTGGTGGTCACCCACCTTCCTCAGGTGGCCGCTTTCGCGGACCAGCACATCCGTGTCACCAAGACCTCCGTGCGCGGCTCCGACGGGGCCACCGCCAGCGGGTTCACCTCCAGTGACGTGCAATTGCTGGATGAGGCGGAACGGGTCAAAGAGCTGGCCCGGATGCTTGCCGGCCAGGAAGACTCCGAATCAGCCCAGGCCCACGCCCAGGAATTGCTGGACGACGCCAAGCTGCTCCCACAGCGCGCCTGAAGTACTGCGAGACTGGTCACATCCGGGCGGCCGGGCCCAGCCGGTCCCGCGCCAGACCTTGAACAAGGCCGTACGGCGGGGGAGACTGGAGCATTTGGGGAAACCGTTATTCGACCCGTGGAAGGCTCATTTGATGATAGGCTCGAATTCCGTGGTGCAGCGATCAAATTCCCGTGTAAATTCCCGGTTCCCGGGTTCGTCCAAGACGACCAAACACATCTTCGTCACCGGCGGTGTGGCGTCCTCGCTAGGCAAGGGACTGACGGCTTCGAGCCTCGGTCACCTGCTGCGGGCACGCGGTTTGTCTGTAACAATGCAGAAGCTCGATCCCTACCTGAACGTGGATCCGGGCACTATGAACCCCTTCCAGCATGGCGAAGTCTTCGTCACTGACGACGGCGCCGAGACCGACCTCGACATCGGACACTACGAGCGTTTCCTCGACGAGAACCTTGAGGGCTCCGCCAACGTGACCACCGGCCAGGTCTATTCAACGGTGATCGCCAAGGAACGCCGTGGCGAGTACCTCGGCGACACCGTCCAGGTCATCCCGCACATCACGGACGAGATCAAGCGCCGCATGCGCCTGCCCGCCGAAGGCAAGAACGCCCCCGATGTGATCATCACCGAAATCGGGGGAACCGTCGGCGACATCGAGTCGCAGCCCTTCCTGGAGTCGGCCCGCCAGGTCCGCCAGGACATCGGCCGCGGCAACGTCTTCTTCCTGCATGTGTCCCTGGTTCCCTACATCGGACCGTCCCAGGAACTGAAGACCAAACCGACGCAGCATTCCGTGGCTGCGCTTCGCTCCATCGGGATCCAGCCCGAGGCGATTGTCATCCGCTCCGACCGCGAGGTGCCCCAGCCAATGCGCGACAAGATCGGCCGGATGTGCGATGTCGACATCGACGCCGTCATCGGCTGCCCGGACGCTCCCAGCATCTACGACATCCCCAAGACGCTGCACAGGCAGGGCTTGGACTCCTACATCGTGCGTGCCCTGGACCTGCCGTTCAAGGACGTTGACTGGACAAGCTGGGACAAACTCCTCGAAGCCGTCCACAACCCGAAGCATGAAGTTGAGATCGCACTGGTCGGCAAGTACATCGACCTCCCGGACGCGTACCTCTCCGTCACGGAGGCGCTTCGTGCCGGCGGCTTCGCCAACGACACGAAGGTCAAGATCCGCTGGGTGCCCTCGGACGAATGCGAGACCCACGAAGGTGCGGTCAGCTCCCTCTCCGGAGTGGACGCCATCTGCGTTCCCGGCGGTTTCGGCATCCGCGGACTCGAAGGCAAACTGGGCGCCCTGAAATTTGCCCGTGAAACCAAACTGCCGGTCCTCGGACTCTGCCTGGGACTTCAGTGCATGGTTATTGAATACGCCCGGAACGTCGTTGGCCTCGAGGGCGCATCCTCCAGCGAATTCGAACCGGATTCGAAGTACCCGGTGATCGCCACCATGGAAGAGCAGTTGGACATCGTTGACGGCAAGGGCGACCTCGGCGGCACCATGCGCCTGGGCCTCTACGAGGCCAAGCTGGACGAGGGTTCCGTCATCGCCGAAACCTACGGCACCACGAAGGTCAGCGAACGCCACCGCCACCGCTACGAGGTCAACAACAAGTACCGCGAGCAGATTGCTGCCCAAGGCCTGGTGTTTTCCGGAACGTCGCCGGACGGCAAGCTGGTGGAGTATGTGGAGCTTCCCCGCGAGGTCCACCCGTACTACGTGGCCACCCAGGCGCACCCGGAACTCAGTTCCAGGCCCACCCGGCCGCACCCGCTGTTCGCGGGTCTCGTGAAAGCTGCGCTGGAGCACCAGAAGGCTGAGGACAGTCTTGCCACGCTGCCGGGCGCCCCGGTGACCGCCGGCGCCCGCAAGTCATCAAGCGCAGCGGCCCCAAAGGCAGAGGCCCCAAACACGGTGGCCTCAAAGTAGTTCCCAGCTCAATCGAAGGACGGCGCGATGCCCGGTATGTCTGAAACCCCCAGTGCTGCACGGCAGGTTTCGGATGCCCCGAGCCCGCGCCGTCTTTTGTCTTCCCAGAAGGTCTACCAGGGCCGCATCTGGGATGTTGTCAGTGACAGTTTCCAGCTCAGTGAGCACGGGGACGAACTGGTTCGCGACTACATCGACCACCCGGGCGCTGTGGCCGTCCTGCCCATGAACGATGCCGGTGAGATCCTGCTGATGAAGCAGTACCGGCATCCCGTGGGCATGGACCTGTGGGAAATCCCCGCCGGGCTGCTTGACGTCGAGGGCGAGGACTTTGTGGCAGGGGCTGCCAGGGAGCTCGCCGAGGAAGCGGACCTTATCGCCTCAACCTGGAACGTCCTGGCCGATTTCTTCAACTCGCCGGGCTCCTCCAGCGAGGCTATCCGGATCTATCTGGCCCGTGGGCTCAGCGCGGTTCCCCACCACGAGCTCCACGTCCGCACGGACGAGGAGGCGGAGATCGAGTTTCACTGGACGCGGCTCGACGACGCCGTGGCCGCGGTGTTGGACGGCCGCCTGCACAACCCGTCCGCCGTCGTCGGTATTCTCGCTGCTGCAGCGGCCCGCGCGGACGATTTCAAGAGTCTGCGCCCTGCCGACGCCCCTTGGCCGGCTCACCCCAGCCAGCGTTGATGACCACGGTCACTCCCGAGGCGGAGCAGCCGGCACGGCCGGTTCGGGAGGATCCTTCCAGCCTTGCGACCCGGCCCCGCAATGCGATCGACCGCGCCATCACCGACTACCTGCAGCACGTGGGCGTGGAGCGGGGACTCGCGGCCAACACCCTCTCGGCTTACCGCCGGGACCTGGCGCGCTACGCCACTTTCCTCGCTGCCAGGGACGTCCGCCAGCCTGCGGATGTGACGCGGCACCACGTGACCGGCTTTGTTCAGGCATTATCGGACGGATCCGACGGCGGCTCGACGCTGGGGGTCCGGTCGGCGGCCAGGACCGTGGTTGCCGTGCGCGGCCTGCACAAGTTCTGGGCGCTGGAAGGAATAACGACGGCGGATGCCGCCAGTGACGTCCACCCGCCCATGCCCGGCAGGCGGCTCCCCAAGGCCATCAGCGTCGACGAGGTCACCAGAATCCTTGAGGCCGCCGGCACCGATACCGCCACCGGGCTCCGGGACCGCGCACTGCTCGAATTCCTGTACTCCACCGGAGCCCGGATCAGCGAGGCCGTCGGACTGGACGTGGACGATATTTCGCTGCAGCCGGAGCAGCCAGGACCCGCCATCGTGCGGCTGTTCGGCAAGGGGTCCAAGGAGCGGTTGGTGCCTTTGGGGTCCTTCGGGGCACGGGCGCTGGACGCGTACCTGGTCCGTGGCAGGCCGCTGCTGGCGGCGAAGGGCAAGGGCACCCCGGCGCTCTTCCTGAACGCCCGCGGCGGAAGAATCAGCAGGCAGAGCGCCTGGACCATTCTGAAGGCCGCGGCGGACAAGGCCAACATCAGCAAGGACGTCTCTCCGCACACGCTCCGGCACTCGTTCGCCACACACCTTCTGGAGGGGGGAGCCGACGTCCGGGTTGTCCAGGAACTGCTGGGGCACGCCTCTGTGACCACCACGCAGGTCTACACGCTGGTCACAGCCGATACCCTGCGCGAGGTCTACGCTGCCGCACACCCCCGCGCCCTGGGCTAATACCGGTCCGCGGCATTCCTGCGGCGGGGCAGCCACTGCCACCGCGGCCGGGCGCTAGGGTGGATTCATGAACTCGACAGCGGTCACTTTGTGCTTCCTGTTACGCGACGGAACTGCCGGTACGCAGGTCCTGCTCGGCATGAAGAAGACCGGCTTCGGCGTCGGAAAAATTGTGGGGCTGGGCGGCCACGTGGAACCAGGGGAGTCCGATGCCGAGGCTGCCTGCCGGGAAGTCTTCGAGGAAGCCGGAATCGTGGTCACGGAGGACGATCTGCGCGTTGCCGGTCTGGTTGAATTCATCTTTCCTGCCCGGCCGGAGTGGAACATGTCCACGAGCCTGTTCACCGCGCGCCGCTGGACGGGCGACCCTGTCGAAAGCCAGGAAATCGTCCCGGAGTGGTTCCACGTGGCGTCTCTGCCGCTGGAGCGCATGTGGCAGGATGCGGAGCACTGGCTGCCGCTGGCCTTGGGGGAGGGCATCGTGGAGGCCGTCATCACCCTGAACGATGACAACGAGACCGTGGCCACTGCGGACTATTCTGTGCGGGGCCTGTAACCCCGGCCCGGGCAGCCGGAAACAATACAGTTATCCAGCAGTTCGGACACTTCTTATTGGGGGGACGTGTGCTTTCGGAGCGCGAATTGGCGTTCATCGCCGTTCATAAGGACAGCTATCCGCGGGTTTACAGATTTGTGAGGCGGCGGGTGGAATCGGCCGAGCTCGCCGAGGAACTTGCCGCGGATGTATACCGGGTGGTGTGGCAGAAATGGGATGACGCGCAGCGGACGGACACGGTGTGGCTCTTGACGGTGGCCCGCAACCTTATCGGGAATGCGTACCGCAGCCGGGACCGGCAACGGGCGCTCCAGGACAAGCTGCGCTCAGCGGCCGCTGTGTTGTCCGGCGACGGGCCAGAGTACGTGGCGGTCCAGGATGCCATGGCCGCCCTGCGGGAGACGGATCAGGATATCCTCCAGCTCGCCTACTGGGATGAATTGAGCATCGCGGACATTGCGGGCGTGCTGCAATGCAGCGAGTCGGCCGCCAAGGTCCGGCTGCACCGGGCCCGGGCCGCTTTTCGCAAGCACATGCCGGCCAGTGCTAAAACCTCGACACAAAAGATGGGTGCCTGAGATGGATCCGATCAAGGACATGATTTCCGCAACGGACCCTGTGCGCCACGAGACGTCCGCGCCCGACGGCGAGGCGGCGTTGCGCCGGATGCTCGCCGAACCCGGGGAGTTCATCCATAGTCTGCCTGCCAGCGTGGTGCGGTTCGAGGACCGGAAGCACCGGCGGGCCAGGCTGGCCGTCGCCATGACCCTCGCCGCGGCCGCTGTTACGGCCGGTGTCCTGGTGGCCACTCATCTGGGATCCCTGACCATGCCTCCTTCACCCGCAGGCACTGCGGCTCCAACGGCTGGTTCCCCGACTGCCTCGCCGGGCGTGTCGGCATCTGCCTCGGCGTCCACGCCGGCGCCGACGAGCGCGGCCCCGCCGGCCGCTCAGTCCGCCTGGACGACTTTCACGGACGCGACCGGCCAGGCCACGTTTGAACTCCCCGCGAGCTGGACCGTCTCCCAGATGCCGCAAACGATCCAAGGGGGCTCGTACAACGTCGTTGAGGTGAAGAATCCCGACGGTAAAAAAATGTCAACCCTTACCCTGGCCTACGAGGGAACGGGAGGGCCGGCCTGCCCGGAACCGAAGCCGTTCTCGACCCTGGATTCAGTTGTGCTCGACATCCCGCAAAAGGCGGACAAACTCAAAGAACATCCCCTCGGCCCGTCTGCGTTCGTCTTTCGGGTCATCCAATCCGACAAGGTCTATGGATCCATGGCCCTGAACGACATGGAACTCGCTCCGGGCACCACCACGTGCGGGCTGTACAACGGCATCCTGGGCCCGGACAACATGCCCTTCGTGCATTTCGGGGACGCCGTGTGGCTCACCCCTGACGGCAATGAGGCCGCCCTCTCCTTCGCCAGCGTGGCTGAGGCCAAGGCGTACATGCAGACGCAGGAGTACCAGGACGTCAAGCGGATGCTGATCTCCCTCGCCGTGCATCCGGTCCAGGGACTATATGGGCAAGGCTGAGCGCAGGAAGCTGAGGGAGATGATCATCAGACTGCACGTGACGGGCTGACGCCAGCACCCTGACGGCAGGCAAAACGGCAGGCGGTACAAACGCGGGCCGGTCACCCTCTTCAGGTGACCGGCCCGCGTTTGTGCCTGCCAATTTCCGCCTGTCAGATTCCGCCTGGGGGCGGACGTTCCGCAGACGGCCCCGTCTACGGCAGGTGCCGTTCCTCCACGCCGTTGTACTCGCTCAGCGGCCGGATCAGGGAGTTTGATTCCAACTGCTCCATGATGTGGGCGGTCCAGCCGGTGATACGGCTCGCCACGAACAGGGGAGTGAAGGTGGCGGTGTCGAATCCCATGAGGTGGTAGGTGGGCCCCGTTGGGTAATCGAGGTTCGGCTTGATCCCCTTCGCCTCATCCATGGCTGTTTCGAGCCCGTTGTACAGCCCCAACAGCTCGGGACGGCCATAATGCGCAATCATCTTGTCCAGCGCGGCCTTCATGGTGGGCACGCGGGAGTCGCCGTGCTTGTACACCCGGTGCCCGAAGCCCATCACCTTCTTCTTGTGGGCCAGGGCGTCCTCCATCCATGCCTTTGCCCTCGCGGCGGCTTCCTCGAGTGACTCCTCCGGCCGGATCCCGATCTCGTCGAAGGTGTGCATCACCGCTTCGTTGGCCCCGCCGTGGAGCGCCCCCTTGAGGGCGCCGATGGCACCCGTTACCGCCGAGTGCAGGTCAGACAGCGTGGAGGTGATCACGCGTGCGGTGAACGTGGAGGCGTTGAAGGAGTGCTCGGCATAAAGAATCATGGACACGTTGAACGCGTCCACCACGTCCGGCACCTGCTCCTCGCCGAACGTCATCCACAGGAAGTTCGCGTCGTAGCCGAGGTCCTCGCGGGGTTCCACCACGTCCTGGCCGTGGCGGCGCCGCTGGTCGTAGGCCACCACGGCCGGCATCGCAGCGAACAAGTCAATGGCCTTGGCCAGGTTCGCCTCGCGGGAGGAGTCCTCCGCCAGCGGGTGCCGCGCGCCCATGACGGAGGCCGCCGTACGGCAGACATCCATCGGGTGCGAGGTGAGCGGCAGCGCGTCGATCACCTGCTTGACCACCGGATCCAGGGCGCGTCCGGCGCGTTCCCTGGCAGTAAACTCCGCGAGTTGCTCCGCGGTGGGCAGTTCGCCGTTCCACAGCAGGTAGGCCACTTCCTCGAAGCTGCACCGGGCGGCCAGCTCCTGCACGGGGTAGCCGCGGTACAGCAGCGAGTTGGTGTCCGGGTTGACCTTGGAGACGGCGGTGTAGTCCACCACGACGCCGGCGAGGCCCTTTTTGATCTCATTTTCAGCCATGCTGAAACTCCTTCGTTCCTATGCCTGTATGCCGGCCGGAGCCGGAAGTCCGGGATGGTTGGGGGATGTCAGTTGGTACCGGGAATCTTGAAATTGAAGACCCCGGTGTCAAAGCGGTTGTAGGCCTCGTAGTCCACAAGGTCATACAGCCGCGCACGGGTCAGCATGTTCTCTACCTGTGCCTCCTGGGTTCCGTCAGACTTGATCGATTCCAGAGTACGCTCCGCGGCGCCCATGGCACTACGGAGGAGCGTCACCGGGTAGATCACCATGTTCACGCCAACACCGGCCAGCTCGTCCACCGTGAACAACGCGCTCTGGCCGAACTCGGTCATGTTGGCCAGGATGGGCACGTCCACGGCGTCGCGGATGGCCTGGAACTCGCTCAGGTCCTTCATGGCTTCGGGGAAGATGGCATCCGCGCCGGCCTCCACGAGCGCCTTTGCCCGGTCCTGGGCGGCCTGGAGGCCGTCGGTGGCGCGGATGTCCGTGCGGGCCATGATCAGGAAGTTCGGATCCCGCCGGGCGTCGGCCGCGGCCCGGATCCTCTTAGTGGCGGTATCCAGGTCCACCACGTTCTTGCCGTCCAGGTGGCCGCAGCGCTTCGGGTTGAACTGGTCCTCGATGTGGCACCCGGCCAGGCCGGCGTTCTCAAGTTCCTGGATTGAGCGGGCAACATTCATGGGCTCGCCGAAGCCGGTATCGGCATCCACCATGCAGGGCAGGTCGGTCATGCGGGCTATCTGTCCGGCCCGGGTGGCCACTTCGGTCAGCGTGGTGAGACCGATGTCGGGCAGCCCAAGGTCGTTGGCCAGGACGGCGCCGGAAATGTACACGCCGTCAAAACCCTTTTCCTCGATCAGCCGCGCCGAGAGCGGGTTGAAGGCCCCCGGGAACTGTGTGATGGTGCCGGCGGCAAGGAGCTCGCGGAAACGGAGCCGCTTCTGCTCCGGGGTGGTTTTGGAGTACAGCATCAGAAGAGTCCCTTCGGGGCCGCTGAAAGGTCGATGACGCCTTCCGCGGCCTGGATGTTGAGCTGGTCCAGCTCGCCGGCGGCAAGTTCGGGGAGCCGGGCGGCGGCGGCCAGGAAGCGTTCGATTTCCTCCTCGGCCACGAGGCCGGCAGCGAGGGTGCGGAACTTGTTGACGTACTGTTCCCGCGCGAACGGACGGGCGCCCAGGGGGTGGGCGTCGGCCACGGCGATCTGGTCGGTGAGGACCGTGCCGTCCTTGAGCGTGATCTCCACGGAACCGCCGAAGGCCTTCTCGGAAATGTCCAGGGAGTGGTAGCGGCGGGTCCATTCCGGATCCTCGACAGTGGTGACCTTGTGCCACAGTTCCACGGTGTCCGGGCGGCCGGCACGTTCGGGCGCGTAGGAATCCACGTGGTGCCAGGCGCCATCCTGCAGGGCAACGGTGAAGATGTACGGGATGGAGTGGTCGAGGGTTTCGCGGCTCGCGGTGGGGCTGTACTTCTGGGGATCGTTGGCGCCTGAGCCAATCACGTAGTGGGTATGGTGGCTGGTCTTGATCAGCACAGACTCAACGTTGGCCGGGTCCGTAACCTCGGGGTGTTCGCCGTGCAGCTTCCGGGCGAGGTCGATCCAGGCCTGTGCCTGGTACTCGGCGGAATGCTCCTTGGTGTAGGTGTCCAAAATGGCGCGCTTGGCTTCGCCGGCCTCGGGCAGGGGCACCGTGTAGTTGGCGTCGGGGCCGTCGAGCATCCACGCGATGACGCCGTCTTCGCCTTCGTAGATCGGCACGGGGGAGGTCTGCCCACGCATGGCCCGGTCCGCGGATTCAACAGCCATCTTGCCGGCGAACGCGGGGGCGTGTGCCTTCCATGTCGAGATCTCGCCCTTGCGGGACTGCCGGGTGGCGGTGGTGGTGTGCAGCGCCTGGCCGATCGACTGGAAGATGGTCTCGACCTCGAGGCCCAGGAGGGTGCCGATGCCGGCGGCGGCCGAGGGGCCCAGGTGCGCGACGTGGTCGATCTTGTGCTTGTGCAGGCAGATGGCCTTGACCAGGTTGACCTGGATTTCGTAGCCGGTTGCGATGCCGCGGATGAGGTCCTGGCCGCTGGAGCCGACGTGCTGGGCGACGGCGAGGATCGGCGGAATGTTGTCGCCCGGGTGGGAGTAGTCCGCGGCGAGGAAGGTGTCGTGGTAGTCGAGTTCACGCACCGCCACCCCGTTGGCCCACGCGGCCCATTCGGGCGCCACGCGCTCGTCGATCCCGAACACCTTCGAGCCTTTGCCCCCGGTGGTGAGGCCATGGGTCAGGGCCTGCGCGCGGGCGGCCACGATGGGGGCACGGTTCAGGGATGCGATGGCCACGGACGCGTTGTCGATGACCCGGTTGATCACCATGTCAGTGACCTCGTCGCTCACGGCCACGGGGTCTGCCGCGACCTTCGCGATCTTGTAGGCTAGCTGGTCCTCGCGCGGGAGGTTTTCCTCGCTCTTGTAAACGCGGACGTGGTGTTCCTTAACCATGGTGCTCCTCTTGCTGCGGTGTGTGTGTGGCTTTGACGTGGGAAAGACTTCGGTGCAGGTGCACGGTGGTGGCGGCTTCGGCCAGCCGTGGATTGCCGGCTGCGATGGCTTCGGCGATGGCGGCGTGCTCGGCCGCGGCTGCGGTGAGGCGTTCCGCGTCGTCCGCCGCCAGCCTGCGGACCCGGACCAGGTGCACGCGCAGGCTCCGCATCGCCTGGGCGAGGTAGGAGTTGGAGATCGCGGCGTCGATGGCAGCGTCCAGACGGCCCACAAGGGCGTAGTAGTCGTGGCGTGCGGGGTCGGCGCCGCTGATTAGTTCCGGCGCCTGCAGCAGTTCGAGCCGCAACTGTTCAAACGTTGCGGCATCCCCGCGTTCAGCGGCCAATGCCGCCGCCTTGCCCTCCAGGGTTTCGCGGAGCTCGAAGAGTTCGTCGATGTCCTCCAGCGAGATGTCGGTGACGACGACGCCGCGGCCGCCTGCCGCCGTCGTCAGTCCCTCTGCGGTGAGCCGGCTGAGGGCCTCCCGCAACGGTGTGCGCGAGATGCCGAGGCGTTCTGACTGCTCAACTTCGGCGAGCACCGTCCCGGGCTGGAGGCGCCATTCGATGATGTCGTCGCGGAGGGCCGCATAGGCCCTGTCGCTTGCGCGCATCCTGCCTCCTTCATTGGTTGACGGTGTCCAGTGTATACATCCCGGGTGAATTTTCCCAGCAATTCCCGGAAAACGTGGATAAAGATGCCAGCCCTGTATACATTGGCTCTTGTGTGGTTCCGAAACGTCGGGCTACCATGGGCAGCATCACAACGTCGTGGACGGGATTCATTTCATGGTTACCAAGAACTACCGGGAGAGCTACGCGCGCAGTCTGGAGAAGCCCGCGGAGTTCTGGCTGGAAGCCGCGGCCGCGCTCGCCTGGTCTTCGCCCCCGCAGCGTGCCCTGGACTCCAGCAGGGCGCCCTTGTACGGCTGGTTCCCGGACGGGGTCCTCAACACCTGCTTCAACGCCCTGGACCGCCACGTCGAGGAAGGCCGGGGCGATCAGGACGCGCTGATCTACGACTCCGCCATGCTGGGCGTGCAACGGAGCTACAGCTACGCCGAACTGACGGACCTGGTTGCCCGGTTCGCCGGGGTCCTGCGCAGCCAGGGCGTGGGCAAGGGTGACCGCGTGGTGATCTACATGCCGATGATTCCCGAAGCCGCCATCGCCATGCTGGCCACCGCGCGCCTAGGGGCCGTCCACTCCGTGGTCTTCGGCGGCTTTGCCCCCAAGGAACTCGCCGCCCGCATCCGGGACGCAGCCCCGAAGGCTGTTCTCACGGCGTCCGGGGGCATCGAGCCCTCCCGCCGGATCGAATACCTGCCCGCCGTCGCGGAAGCCCTCAGCCTCGCCGGAGCGCAGGACATACCGGTCCTCGTCAAGGCGAGGGAAGGCTTCGCGGCCTCGGCGGCCAACCACGCCGGCTGGCTGGACTGGGACACCGCCATGGCCGGCGCCGAACCGGCCGCGCCAGTGGACGTCAAGGCCACCGACCCGCTGTACATCCTCTACACCTCGGGGACCACCGGCGCGCCCAAGGGCGTGGTCCGGGACAACGGGGGCCATGGGGTGGCACTCAGCTGGACCCTGCAGAACATTTACGACGTCGGCCCCGGAGACGTCATGTGGACCGCCTCCGACGTCGGCTGGGTGGTGGGCCATTCCTATATCGTGTACGGTCCGCTGCTGGCGGGTGCCACCACCGTGATCTACGAAGGAAAGCCGGTGGGCACCCCGGATGCCGGAGCGTTTTGGCGGGTGATCCAGGACCACAAGGTCAACGTGCTTTTCACTGCGCCGACCGCCCTGCGGGCCATCCGGAAGGCCGACCCCGAGGCGAAGCTGCTCGAAAAGTACGACATCTCGACATTGCGCACCCTCTTTGCCGCCGGCGAACGGCTGGACACCGACACCTTCCACTGGGCCTCCAGGATCCTGGGTGTCCCGGTGGTGGACCACTGGTGGCAGACCGAAACGGGGTGGGCGATCTGCGCCAATCCGCGGGGCCTGGACGAGCTGCCCATCAAGGCGGGCTCGCCGAGCGTCCCCATGCCGGGCTTCCGGTTGAAAATAGTGGACGGCAGCGGAGAGGACGTGGAGGCGGGGACGGAAGGAAACATCGTCCTGGAACTTCCGCTGCCGCCCGGCACGCTGACCACGCTTTGGGGTAACGACGAACGCTACATTTCCTCCTACCTGCAGGCGTTCGAGGGTTTCTACGCCACCGGCGACTCCGGCTACCGGGACGAAGACGGGTACCTGTATGTGATGGGCCGCACCGACGACATCATCAATGTCGCCGGCCACCGGCTCTCCACCGGCGCGATGGAACAGGTGATCGGTCAGCATCCGGCGGTCGCTGAATGCGCCGTCATCGGCATCGCGGATCCGCTCAAGGGCCAGCGCCCCAGCGGCTATGTGGTGCTCAAATCCGGCGTGGAGGTTCCCGAGGAAATCCTGGTCAAGGACCTCATCGCTTTGGTCCGCCGGGACATCGGAGCGGTGGCGGACTTCAAGCACGTCACCGTCGTGGAAGCCCTGCCCAAGACCCGCTCCGGAAAGATCTTGCGCAAGACCATGCGGCAGATCGCGGACGGCGACGACTATGTGGTGCCGTCCACCATCGAAGACGCCGGCGTGATCGACCAGCTCATCGAGACCCTTCGCCCCGCCGCGGCGGGGGAATAGGGCGGACGCGTCCTTTGTGGAGCAGGAGTCTTAGGACGTCGGCCGGAGCCAGCGGTATTCGTTCTCCGGCCGGCCGGGGGCTCCGTAGCGCGCGGTCCGGGAGAGCGTTCCGGCATCCGCGAGGTACTCCAGGTACCGCCGCGCGGTCACCCGGGACATTCCCAGCACTTCCATCACCTCGCTGGCTGAAACGGCGCGGTCCTGCCGCTTCATGAAGTCTTTCACCGCGTCCAGCGTTGATGTTGCCAGTCCCTTGGGAAGGGGCAGCTCCGACGGCGCCCGCAGGCTCGCGAACGCCTGGTCGACGTCGCTCTGGGAGGCTCCGGCCTTGCCGCCGCCTGCTCCCGTGGAGGCGAGCTGTTCCCGGAAGAGCCGGTAGCTGCCCAGCTTGTCCGCAAACGTGGCGTACGTGAATGGCTTGATCAGGTACTGGACCACCCCGATGGCCACGGCGCTGCGAACGATATTGAGCTCCCTCACAGCGGTGATGGCGATGATGTCCGCGAAGAGTCCCGAGGCCCGCATCCGCCGGGCAATGTCCAGCCCGTGCAGATCCGGCAGGTTCATGTCCAACAGCACCAGCTCCACGGGGTTTCCGGCAGCGGAGAATTCGGCCAGTAACCGGAGGGCGGACTGCCCATCGGGAGCGGTGCCGGCAAGGGAGAAACCCTCAAGCCGTCCCACATACGCCGCGTGGGCCGCCGCGGCTATGGGCTCATCCTCAACAACCAGGACGCGTATATCGGTCATGAAGGCTCCTTGATGGCAGCGGAGGCGCCGCGGTTGGCATCCTTGGCCGGACCTTCCGGACCCGCCGCGGGGAGGAACACATGAAAATGTGCGCCGCCATGGTTGCTGATGGCCATGGAGCCGCCCAGCCGGTGCACGGCCTGCCGGACCAGCGCCAGGCCGAGCCCACGGCCGAACTTGCCCGCCGCCTTGGTGCTGAACCCGTGACGGAAGACATCGTCCACGGATGCGGGATCTATGCCGGGGCCGGAATCCTGAACGGTGATGTCCAGGCCCTCGGCGCTGGTCTCCACGGCAAGCTCCACCCGCTTGGGGGCGTCGGCGCCGGCGGCGGCATCAATAGCGTTATCCAACAGGTTGCCCAGGATCGTCACCAGGTCCTGGACAGCCAGGCCCGCCAACTCGGCCGAACCGCTGGCCCTCAGGTCCAGTTCCACGCCCCGTTCGTGGGCCTCGGCCATCTTGCCCATCAACAGGGCACTCAGGATTGGCTCCTCGATGGAGTGGACCATCTCGTCGGTGAGCCGTTGGCTTAGCTCCAGGTCCTTCGTGGCGAAATCCAGGGCCTCATCCGCACGGCCCAGTTCCATCAGGGAAACCATGGTGTGCAGCCGGTTGGCGTGCTCGTGGGTTTGCGCGCGGAGGGCATCGGAGAGGGTGCGAAGGCTCTCCAGCTCGCTGCCGAGCGACTCGATCTCCGTGCGGTCGCGGATGGTGGCCACGGTTCCGAACACCGCCGGACGCTGACGCCCGGCGGCAGGCGGGCCCACGGCTGGGCCCTGGTTCACCACGAGGAGCCGGGGCCCGGAGACATGGATCTCATCCCGCGTGGTCCGGCCGGATTCGAAGAGATCCTTCAGGCTCTCAGCCACGGGGAGGTCAGTCAGCAGCGGCGGCTCGCTCCGGCCGCTGCCCGGGGTTTGCGGTGCCAGTCCCAGGAGCTCCGCGGCCTGATCGTTGTACATCACCACGCGGCCCTTCGGGTCCACGAGAATGACGCCTTCCCGGACGGAGTGCAGCACGGATTCGTAGTAGGCGAAGAGCTGGGCGAGCTGTTCGGGGCCCCAGCCGCGGGTGACAGTGCGCAGGTACCGGCCCAGCAGCCAGGAGGCCACCGACCCTCCCAACAGCAGCGCAAAGGCGATGGCCAGCAGGGCCGGCAGCCTGCCGGACACGGCCACGTCCACGGTCCCCACGGTCACTCCGGCCGCCACCAGGGCCTTCACGTTCCCTGCCTGGTCCTTCACCGGGGCGATGGTCCGGACAGACGGTCCGAGCGTTCCGGCGGTAATTTCGGTGAAGACCTGTCCCTTCAGGGCGGCATCAATGGAACCGATGTAGGGCTTGCCCAGCTCTTCGTCGTTGGGATGGGTCCACCGGGTCCGGTCAGGTGCCATGATGGTGATGAAATCCGCGCCGGCGTCATGCATCACCTTCCGGGCATAGGGCTGCAGCTGGGCTGAGGGGTCCTTCGTGGATGCAGCCTGCAGGACAAGGGGGTTGTCGGCCACTGCGGTGGCGACGCCGGTCATCCGGCGTCCGGCCTCATCGTAGGCGTGGTCACGGGCGTCGATGAAGGTGGCCGTGCCGACGATGGTGGTCAGCGCCAGCATAAACAGCAGATGCGCCACGAACAGGCGGCGCGCGATGCTCCACTTATGCCTCATCAAAACCTTCCACGAGTACCTTCCATGACCAATATGAACGCAACGGTGAGCCAGGTCACCCCGTGCCTAATGATGGATATCACACCGGACCGACGTGAAGAGCCCAGAGACTGTGCCGCAACGTCTTCCAGATTATCCATAAGGAGACACATCATGGCTTCTCAACGAGGAGAGTCACCCTCGCCAGCCACGGCTGGGCGCAAAAGGCTCGACAAGACCCATTATCTCTACATCGCCGTCATCGCCGCCGTTGTCCTCGGCGCAGTGGTCGGACTGATGTTCCCGGAGGTGGGCAAGAACCTCAAGCCCCTCGGTGACGGATTCATCAAGCTGATCAAGATGATGATCGCACCGGTCATTTTCTGCACCATCGTCCTTGGCATCGGTTCCATCGCCAAAGCCGCCACCGTGGGCAAGGTCGGCGGACTGGCTCTGGGCTACTTCGTCGTTATGTCCACGTTCGCGCTGGCCATCGGCCTTGTGGTGGGCAACATCGTCCACCCCGGCGAGGGGCTCAAGCTGAGCGCCTACGACCCCAACAAGAAGGCCGCCGCGGACAGCACCGTCGACTTCCTGCTGGGCATCATTCCCGGCGACATTCCGGTGCTGCCCACCCTGCTGGCCGCCATCCTGGTTGGTTTCGCGCTTCAAAAGATGGGCACCCAGGGTGCGCCGATCCTCAAGGCGATCGCCCACGGCCAGGCCCTCGTCTTCCGCATCCTGATCATGGTCATGTGGCTGGCTCCCATCGGTGCCTTCGGCGCCATCGCCGCGGTGGTCGGGGCCACCGGGTTCCAGGTGATCGTGAGCATGTTCACGCTCATGGTGGCTTTCTACATCACGTGCGCCCTGTTCATCGTGGTCATTCTTGGTGGAATTCTCCAAGTCGTGGCGGGCGTCAACATCTTCAAGCTCATGAAGTACCTCGGCCGGGAATACCTGCTGATCTTCTCCACGTCCTCCTCCGAGGCTGCCCTGCCGCGCCTGATCGCCAAGATGGAACACCTGGGAGTGTCCAAGCCGGTCGTCGGCGTAACGGTCCCCACCGGCTACTCCTTCAACCTGGACGGCACGGCCATCTACCTGACCATGGCCTCCCTGTTTGTGGCCAACGCCATGGGCACCCCGCTGGACCTCGGCGCGCAGATTTCCCTGCTGATCTTCATGATCATTGCGTCCAAGGGTGCCGCAGGTGTGTCGGGTGCAGGCCTGGCCACCCTGGCCGCCGGACTCCAGGCACATGCCCCGCAGCTGCTGGGCGGCGTGGGCATGATCGTGGGTATCGACCGCTTTATGTCCGAGGCCCGCGCGCTGACCAACTTCACCGGCAATGCCGTGGCCACGGTCCTGATCGGCACATGGGTCAAGGAAATCGACGGCGGACAGGTGGACCGCGTCCTCTCGGGCGCACTGCCTTTCGACGAGCAGACCATGATCGCCGGCCACCACGCAGGGCACGAAGCCACCGTGCAGCCAGTTCCGGCCCACGCCTGAGCCTGGCCTGAAGGACTAACACGTCCCAATCCGCGGCAACGCCCGGGAGCCACGCTCCCGGGCGTTGCCGCGTCCGCAGTCAGTCGCCACCGGGGCCGTAGCGGGTGACCACGGTGCGGCGGGAGGTGCCGCCGTCGTCGTAGGTCAACATGCTCACGCCAACGCCGTACAGCTCCGAGAGCTGGGAGTCCGTCAGCAGCGTCGAGGCCGCGCCTGTGAGGACCCCGGTGGGGCCCAGGAGAACCACAGAATCAGCCAGGTACAGCGCATGTTCGGGGTGATGGGTGCTGAGCAGCAGCGACATCCCGCTGCTCCTGAGGTCGCGCAGGAGCCCGAGCACGCGTGCCTGGTTTTTCAGGTCCAGGCCGGTGGACGGCTCGTCCAGGACAAGCAACGGAGATCCTCCGGCCACTGCCCGGGCGATCAGGACCAGCTGCTGTTCGCCTCCGCTGAGTGTGGGAAACAGCCGGTGGGCGAGTCCTGCGATGCCTACGCGGTCCATGGCTTGCAGCGCAGCCGCCCTGTCGTGTTTTCCCGGGGAACTGAAGACCCCGATCCTGCGGGCGCGGCCCATCACCACCATGTCCAGGGCCGGGTAGCCGAACGTGCTTCCGCGCGCCTGGGGTACATAGCCGGCGGCCCTGGACCGGTGGACCGTGCCGTCCCGGACCGGCAAAAGCCCTGCCGCGCACCGCACCAGGGTGGTCTTGCCGCTGCCATTGGGGCCCAGGACCGCGGTGGCTGTGCCGGGGGGCACCGAAAAGCTGACATCCCGGAATATCCAGTTCCGTGGTGTGTAGCCGAAACCGGCCCCGCGCAGCTCAAGCACCGTCCCAGATCCTCTCGCGGTTGCGGCGCAGCAGCAGGAAAAAGACGGGCGCCCCAACCAGCGCCGTGAGGACACCCAGCGGGATCTCGCCGGCAGTGACGGTGCGCGCGATGGTGTCGATCGCGATGAGGTAAGCCCCGCCCAGGAGGAACGAGACCGGAAGCAGGACCCGGTGGTCCGGCCCCACCCACATGCGCGCCAGGTGCGGTATCACCAGCCCGACCCAGCTGATGACGCCGCTGACCGCAACCGCTCCGGCCACGATCAGGGCCACTGCCGCAAGGATCAGCCAGCGAAGCGGACGCGGGCGGAGCCCCAGTGAGGCGGCGTCGTCGTCGCCAAGCGAAAGCACATTGACGCGCCAGCGCAATGCCAGCAACACGGCGGTGCCCGCTGCGACAGGGATCAGGGCCACGGACACCTTCGCCCACGTGGCCGTGGCGACGCTTCCCAGCAGCCAGAAGACGATGGCGGGCAGCGTGGTGAAGGGGTCCGCCACGTACGTCACCAAGGCAACGAGAGCGGAAAAGAACGACGCCGTGACGATCCCGCCGAGCACGACCATCAGCATGTGGGCGCCGCCGCGGCCGGATGTGATCAGGAACAGCGTGGCCAGTGCCAGCAGGCCGAAGGCGAACGATCCACCCACCAGAAGCCCCGGTCCAAGTCCCAGCAGCAGCGCCAGCGCGCCACCGAAAGAGGCGCCCGATGACACTCCGATGACCTCCGGGCTGACCAGCGGATTACGGAAGACCGCCTGCAGTGCCGCTCCTCCGATTGCCAGGCCGCCTCCCACCAGCAGGGCCAGCAGTACGCGGGGAAGCCTGACGAGCAGCACCACGTTTTGTTCGGCGCCCGAAACGCTGGACGTCAATGGCGCCACCCGCGAGGCAAGGATCTCCATGACATGCGCCAAGGGCACGTTGTAGCGGCCGCTCGCCAGCGCCAGGGCCGCCACAGCTGCGAGGACCACGCCGGCAACCACGGGCGGACCTATGCTGCGGCCCCAGGATGCCGGCGCCTGCCCGAGCGCTGTGCCGGGGGAGGCGTCGGACGCCTCACGAAGCATTGAATTGCCCGTAGTTGGCCGACTGGCCGTTGATTTCGTTCCACAGGATCTTGTCCGTTTCGGAACGTGTTGGCCTGTGTCCGTAAAGGAAATCGAAGTAGCCGTCGATTTTTGCCCGCAGCGAGGACGGCTGCACGGAAGGGAAGCTGATATCGCTGAGCCAGCGCCACATGAGTGGCGACTCCTGGCCGGGCGGGTCCCACCGGTAGCCGCCCAGCGGAACCTTGTAGACGCGGCGCGACTTCACCGCGGAGACGCTTTGCCACACCGGATTGGAGTACAGGTCATTGGGCATGGCATCGTCGAAATTTCCCAGCAGGATGATATCCGGGTCCCACGCGAGGACCTGTTCGACGTCCACCCCTACCATCCCGCTGCCCGTGAGGCCATGGGGACCCGTTGCCGGATTGCTGCCGCCTACAAGTTTGATGTAGAAGTCGTTGTAGCTGGACTGTCCGGCCACCTTGAGGCCACCGCTGAACCTGTTGAAGTAGATGATGGCCGGGGCGGGGGAGCGGCGGCCCTGAGCCTCGGCCCTGATGGCCCGCTGTTCCTCGTCGCTGCGCGCTTTCATCTGCACGGCCCGGTCCGGTTGGCCCAGCATGGCCGCGAAAAGCGACATCCAGGTGTCCACGTCCTGCTGGGTCCCTGTGTTCTTGATCCCCAGGACCTTCATCCCGGCCTCCTCCAGCGGGGCAGTCAATTGCGAATCGCTCCATTGGACCACGACGTCGGGATCCAGTGCCCGGATGCTTTCGACGTTGGGGGTGAAGTCGGTTGTTGCGATGTCATGGGGGATCTTCAGTGCCTCGGGGAACATGGTGCCCATGGCGCCGTCCCGCATGGCCACCCAGGAGGCGTTGTGCATCCCGGCCAAATGGCCGGTGCCACGGTCGACGGCGGCCAGCAGCGAGGCGGCGGGCATGGGGATGGTGACCACCCGCGTGACCTGGCGGTCGAACTCAAGGGCTTTTCCGCGCTGGTCAGTCACCCGTATCCGTGCCTCGGCGGCGGTGTCGGAGGTGTCGGAGGCAGGCGGGGCCGACGCCGGAGGGGAGGCGTTGCCTTCGCCGCAGGAGGTCAGCAGTACCGCCCCCGCACCGTACAGGGCCGCCGTCAGCAGTGCCCGCCGACTCGATTCGGGACTGCTCATCGGCCCACCTCCCCGGAAGGACAACACAGAACGACCGCTCGAGCCATGGCAACAGTGGCAGCCCGTTTGGTGCGGCAGTTCCTCACAGGATCCGCCCCCTGTCGAGCGGGTGTCAATCCCTGCCAAACGGCCGTTGTTGTGCCGGGTGGGCGGTGCTAGCCTCACACTAATCCGTGTGAATCGGAGCCCCTGTGAGTCGAGGCCCCTGTCGATCGGAGCCCTGCGAATCGAGTCCTTGGGACGGAGGCCACGGGATGCTGGTCAATGGTGCGCAGTTGTTCGTGCGGTATGCCTATCCGCCCAACTCCAGGGGCAGCTGCGGCCCCGAGGACAGCGACGCCCTCCTCCACTATGGTCAGTCGGGCATTACGGATCCGGGACTGCGGGAACTGGCCAAGGGGTTTGCCGGTGCCTGGCCCTACCTGGAACTCATAGCCGGAGCCACAGGCACGCCGGATCCGCTGGACTACCGGGTGGTTGAGGCCTACTGGGTGGGGAACGCATTGCTGGACTCCGTGGGTGTGAGGAACATCGGCAATTCCATGGAGGACCGGTTCCGCGCCCGTACCGGTCATCAGTTCCCGCACCTGATGGAGGGAGTGCTGGCCGGAGGCGTCCCGCACCACAGCTTCCATGTGCTCGAGATTTACCCGTGGCTGGGACTCCTGCGCGATGACCGGCGCTCGGCCACAGCGCTCGCCGTGCTCGATCAGTGCCGCATCCGCTGGGGCGAGGTGGTGGCGGTGACCGGCGATGAAGTCCTGGTACGGTCCCGGCCCCTCCGCTGGGACGGAGTGGCGCTCTCGCTCGGAGACGCCGTGATGGAGACGGCCAAGTACGCCGTGGCCGGGAGCGGTTTCGTCAACGACCTGGCACCCGGCGACATTGTCTCCCTGCACTGGGACTGGGTGTGCGACCGGTTGTCGCCGCGGCAGCTCGCAAGGCTGCGGCATTACTTTGACCGCCACCTGAAGATCGCAAATTCCGGTGTGGAGCACCGCGGAACGGCGATCGCGCTGGAGCATTGAGCGGTGCTGCCAGCTACGTTAGGGGCTCACCGCTGTCCGGTCCGCGGCCCATCAGTTCGAGACCCGACATTGCCTGGTCGGCGCCGTTCTGGTCCACGCGTTCCAACGCGAAACCCATGTGGATCAGCACCCAGGTTCCCGGTTCCACCGGACCGTCCTCCAGCAGCCCAATATTGACTTTCCGCTGAACCCCGGCCACGTCCACCAGGGCCAGTTGGCCGTTGTAGCCGTCCAGGACTTCCATGACCCTGCCGGGAATTCCCAGGCACATGATTCCCCTCCTCACTTGCTTTGGGCCGCGGCCGCGCCGGCCGGGTTCAGGGCCAGCAGCCTCCGGACCGCATCCATTGCCTCTGGGACTGCCCGTGAGACTTCGTCGGAGAGCCCCATGCCCTCATCAACGCTTGCAGGAACGCACCCCACCAGGTAGGTCACAGGGAGGGCGCCGCCCAGGCTGCGCAGTCGCTGTAACACGGCCAGGGGATCCATGCCGTGGGGGTCCAGACCGGCCTGGTTCCCGCCGTCGGGTTCCTCGGACGGGTAGTCACGGCCCGGGTGATCCCCGTCCCCATGCTCCCCGTCCGCCTGTTCACCCTCCAGGTCGTCGCCGCGGATCCGCATGACCCGGATGCTGCCGGGTCCGGGGCCGCCGGCGCTCACGGGTCGGCCCGGAACGGCATCCACCAGGATCAGCGCATCAACTCCGTCCAGGAGATCGTAGGCGAGGTGCATCCCGCGGATTCCGTAGTCCTCTACCCGCACGTCAATCCCGTCAACAGGATCAAAGGGTGCGGCTGAGGTGCCCTCCGATGCCAGGCGGCGCGCCACTTCCGGTCCGAAACCGTCATCCCTGAGGAAGATGTTCCCCACCCCGGCCACGAGTATCTTCGTCACGTCCAGTCCCTTCGGTTCCGTCCGCCATCACATCCGGCGCATTCTCAGGTAGCGCTTGATGTCGGGGATGGACCTGATGCCGATCACCGTGGCCGCAGCGCCGCAGGCAATGAGCAGCATGACGGTGAAGATTCCGATGCCCTTCATGGCGATGTTTCCTTTCCGTTGTTCCCGTTCCCCGCAGGGGGAAGCGGGACGAGTTCTTCCGGGGAGAAATACAGGTACCGCCCGTACCATTCCTGCAGTTCGGCGGCCGGATCGGCTTCCAGGACCACTGCCACGTGGGTGCCGCCGTCGACGTCGAAATGAACGCCGGTGACGCGTCCCGGCTGCCCCGCGAAGAAGAAGTCCTGCGCGTCGGCGCGGCGTTGTGGTGCCACCAGCACCCGGCTGCCCCGGGAAACCGGCACGCCGTCAATCAGGACGGTATCGGATTCCGGGTCCACGGCGGCATCCCGCGCCGGGTCCCACCACGGGGCATCGCCCCCGGGGTCTGCGGACGGATCAGCTCCGGGAACGAAATAGGTGGGGAACCCATCATTCCCCGGGTCCCCGGGTGCGGGAGACTCGCGTAGGGCGTGCGGGTTCCGCAGAATCCCGTGCAGCTGCTGGAGTTCCTCTGCGGTCATGTTCTCGCAGCGCTCAATGATTGCCGCGGCCCGGGGATCGGTGGATCTGGCCTCGGCCTTTTCCTCGTCGGTCAGGGTGAGCACCCGCAGGGTCAGGATCTCATCGATCTCGGTCGCATCGAAAAGCTCCACGGAACTTTCGGGCGCCACTGCCGGGTGGTCATAAAGAATGATGGGGGAAAGAAGCAGCACATCGCGCTGGCCCTCGGGTCCGGCCAGCACCGGCCAGCAGCGGCTCTGGCGGCAGGCAGCGGCGGCCTCGGATGCACGCTCGGGCGGGTCGGCCAACGAGACGAAATCGGCGTCGGACGCACTGAGCAGGATGTGCGTGCCAATGAAGGAAAGTTCGATGGCGGAGCGTTTGTCCGTGGTCCGGCCCGCCGCCGTGTTGCGGACGGCGACGCTGATCCGCCACAGCGGGACAGGCGCCGCTCCCTCCGGGTCCACAGCCACGGGTGCCCGTACCGCGGACAGGAAGAGAGCGCCGCTGAGGTTCCGGCGCCGGCGCACGAGGCGTCCCACGGCTGCGCCGCTGCCATCCCGTACCAGTTCGGTCTCCTCGTGGGCGGCAACCGATATGGGGGCCGTCATGCCGGCCACCAGTTGGGCGATGCTGAACGGTCCCAGCGTGATCTCCTGCTCTGTGGCTTCGTCCCAGCTGATCCACCGGGATGAGCCCACCGTCAGCTCCTCCACCGGCGTGAAGCCATCCCCGGTGGCCCGTTCAGCTGTTCTCGACTGAAGGTGCAGGAACCGCAGATGAACCTCAACGCGCCCCGCGGCCCCCGCTTCCAGCAGGCAGTCCGCCCACATGCCGTGGTCTTCACCAGTCCCGGATTCCGCCGCCCCGGGGGGGCCCAGGATGCCGAACTGCCACCGCGCCTGGTTCTTTGTGGACGATGCACGGTAAGGGTAGAGGAGATACCCCTCGTAGAGGACTGCGTCCGCAACCGCGCGCGCCAGGCTGAGACCGGCGTTCACGGCACCGGGTCACCGGCCCCGGCCAACAGCCCTTCGATCGCGGCGTCCCAGGAGAGGAGTCCGCGGGCAGCCTTGTACCTTGCTAGGGCAGCCAGAACGTCGCGGTCCAGGCGGAGCCACCCCTGGTTGGGGAAGAAGGCGTCCATCAGGGCGCGCCACACGGCCACCGGCATGAGGTAGGACGCTTCCCGGTCCCACGGAATGCGCTCGACGCCGAAACCCTCCGGGCCGCGCGTGAACACGGTCCCGGAGAAGAGGAACTCCAGCGGAACGGTCCCGCCCCGCAGCGCATTCAGGTACTTCGCGGCGGAGACCTCGAAATCAAAGGTGCAGGGAAGGGGCAGGTCAACTTCGGCCGCTCCTGTGAAGCCCTGGACCAGGACGCCGCTCTGCATCCAGAGGAAGGGCTTCAGTGTGGTGGGCCAGCGTTCGCGGCTGCCGAAGAGCTCCAGGAGACCGGCCTCCTCGTCGGCGCCGTATCCCCGGCGCTGGGCCCGGATGCGGACCTGGCAGCTCAGTGCCATGGCGTGGATGACGGCGCCGGTGCTCTCCATGATGCGCAGCCGGACCGTCAGTTGCGGGGCCGCGGCGTAGGCCTCCGGGGCAATGGCCAGCACGCTGAACTCCAACTCAGCCATGCTGGCGCTCGCCGTCCGCCTGAGCCGGGTCGGGGGCCGGCCGGCTCCGTGCGCTCACGCGATCGAAGAATCCGGCGAGTTCGTGGCGGGCGTCCTGTCCGCCGTCGAACCCTTTCCATACCCGGCGCAACCGGCCCACCAGCTCATAGCACGCATCGATCGGCACCAAGTGGCAGTCGGCGCCATCCCGGTCCGCACCGGGCGCTCGGATCAGGAGTGCCTCGGTGTCGGGAGCGAGGACTGCCAGGGAGGGGTTGGCGGCTTCAACAGCAGCCCAGGCGGCCAACGGCAGCTCGGATTCGGTGGCGCCTGCCGGACTCGGATAGAAGGCGGCGGTGCGTCCGAGGGCCGTGTTGCGGAAGAAGAACGCCAGTCCCACCGGGATTTCCAAGGCGTCCCACTGTGCCGGTCCCAGCACAAAGTGCTCGAAGCTCAGGTAGCGCTCCGGCACTGAACGGTAGCGCAGCTGCGCCGTCGAGTCCGTGAACAACAGGTAGCACGGGCGGCAGGTACACAGAAGGGAACGGCCCTCCAGGTCCACTACATGCTGGTGTGCCTCGGGGATGGGCTCGGCACACATCTCGCAGCGCTCGCCGGCGGCCCGGGCCGGGCGTGTTGAGGCTATCCGCCGGAGCACGGAAAACGCCGAGGCGCCGCTTCCCTGCGCTGCGCCGGTGGAAGTCACGCTGGTGTCAGGCGTTGCCGTCATGTCGGCTCCTTCTCCTGCTGCATTCCCGTGCTCCGTTCCATATCTGCTCCTGGGTGGGGCCGTGCGCCCCATCACGGCGGCTCGGCGGCCGTGGGCACGGCGACAGATGGAACGCCGCCGCGCAACAACAACGGCAGGGGATCCAGATGCAGGTTCCTGTCCTCAAGGCAGACTCCCGCCTTGCGCACGTCAAAGTGGCTCCTGCAGTGCGGACACCGCAACAGGCCGCCGCCCAGCGGGGCCGCCAGGGCACGTTGCAGGCTCGCTCCGGGCATCTGCCGGGTACATCGCGGGCAGCGGTCCACGAACGCGTAGATGTCCGTGCCGATCCGGCAGGCGAGCACTTCCAGCCCCGAGACCAGGAACCCGGCCACGGCGCCGGACTCCAAGCCAGACAGCTCGGGCAGCGCTTCCCACGTCCCGCCGGCGACTTCCCCTGGGGACGGGCCAGCACCATCCAGCCGTGACCGCAGGGCGCCGACCGGGATGAGGGCCGGCGCGGTTGCCGGCGCTGCTTCCTGCACCTCGATGCCGGTCACTTCGGGCGCCGCCGTCTCGATCGCGTCCTCGACGGCGAGCTTCAGGGTGACCGACGACGACGGGCAGCCCTGGCAGCTGCCCAAGAGCCTTAAGCGAACCACGCCTTCCTCGCTGATGCCGAGCAGCTCCACGTCCCCGCCGTGGGAGCCGAGGTAGGGCCGCACCGAATCGAGGGCGCCTGCCACCCGCGCCGGAAGGTCCAAAGGGTGCAGGCCATGAATCACAAGCAAGCCGGACACGAGGGGATCGGAGGTGAGGGCGGCCAGTGTGCTGGACGTGAGGGCGCCCTCGCCGTCCAGCACCTGAAGGATGCGCTCCAGCCCGGCGCCATAGAGGTCGGTTACCTGCCGGACCAGTTCCTCCGCACGGTCCCGGGCCACGGGGCCGCCGGAACCCAGCGCATCAAGCAGCGAGCTGATCCGCTCACCCGCGGCGCCGAGAAGGTTTTCGTGGTCCATGGCAGGCTACTCACCGGTCAAGGACTGCGTGGGGGAGTGCAGCAGGTCCAGCGTCTGGCCGTCACCAAGGTACATGTGGACGCCGCAGGGCAGGCACGGATCAAAACTCCGGACGGTGCGCATGATGTCTATGCCCTTGAAGTGCTCGCGGTCGTTTTCCTCGAAAATCGGCTGGCCCTGGACAGCATCCTCATAGGGGCCGGGCGTTCCCGCGGAATCGCGCGGGCTGGCGTTCCATGGCGTGGGCGGGTAGGGGTGGTAGTTGGCGATCTTGCCATCGCGGATCACCATGTGGTGCGAGAGGACGCCGCGGACCGCCTCGGTGAAGCCGCAACTGATGGCCTCGTCCGGGACCTCGAACGTCTCCCACGTCTTGGTGCGGCCGGCCCGGATTTCCTCGAGGGCCTTCTCCGCGAAGTGCAGGGCGGCCGCCGCCGCGTACGCCTGGAAGTAGGTCCTGGCACGGTTCCGCTCCAAGGTGTTGCTCCATTGCGGAATCTTCCATTCGAGCGCCACGGGGCCCTTCAGTGCGGTCTTGGGCAGGTTGATCTGCACGCTGCTGCCGGTGGCCTTGAGGTAGCCCACGTCCACGAGCCCGGCCAGCGCAGTGGACCACAGCCGTGCAAGCGGGCCTCCGCCGGTGTCCAAAGCCAGATTGTCCTGGCCGTCGAACCAGCGGGGAGACATCACCCAGGAATACTTGTCTTCCAGGTCGCGCTTTTGCGGCCTCGGATTGGTGTGCTGGTTCCACGGGTGGCGCCGGTCCACCGGATTCCCCAGCGGATCGCGGGTAACGAACATTTCCTGCTCGCCCCAGTCCTGGTAGTAGGACGACCCGAGCATGATCCGAATCCCGAGGTTGATCCGCACCAGATCGGTGGTGACGAGCTTGCCGTCAACCACCACACCGGGCGTGACGAACATCTTCCGGCCCCACTCCGTCATGTCCTTGTAGGAGAAATTGCAGTACTCCGGGTCCTGGAACGATCCCCAGCAACCGAGCAGTGTGCGGCGCAGCCCCACCTGTTCGTAGCCGGGCAGCGCTTCGTAGAAGAAGTCGAAGAGGTCATCGTGCATGGGCACAACCTTCTTCATGAACTCCACATAGCGCATCAGCCTGGTCATATAGTCGGTCATCAGCTGGATGGTCGCCACGGTGCCAACACCGCCGGGGTACAGCGTTGACGGGTGGACGTGCCGGCCCTCCATCAGGCAGAACATCTCACGCGTCATCCGGCTGACCTGGAGGGCCTCCCGGTAGAACTCTCCCGTGAACGGGTTCAGCGACCTCATGATGTCGGCGATGGTGCGGTATCCGTGGTCCGCCTCGTGCGGGGCGCGGGCGTTTTCGGCCTTGGCCAGCACAGAGGGGTTGGTTTCGGCCACCATCTTTTCGCAGTAGTCAACGCCCACCAGGTTTTCCTGGAAGATGTTGTGGTCGAACATGTATTCGGCGGCCTCGCCGAGGTTCACGATCCACTCGCCCAGATGCGGGGGTTTGACGCCGTAGGCCATGTTCTGTGCGTAGCACGAGCAGGTGGCGTGGTTGTCGCCGCAGATTCCGCAGATCCGGCTCGTGATGAAGTGCGCGTCCCTGGGGTCCTTGCCGCGCATGAAGATGGAATATCCGCGGAAGATCGAGGAGGTGCTGTGGCATTCCACCACTTGGTTGTTCTTGAAGTCCACTTTGGTGTAGATGCCGAGGCTGCCGACGATCCTTGTGATCGGGTCCCACGCCATCTCCACCAGATTCTCGCCCGCGGCGCCGCCCGTCGGCGGCATCGGAATCGTCGAAGTCATTGCATTGCCTCTCTGGGTCTCGTTTTACCAGGTCCGCTTGGCGCCGGTCAGCAGATCATTGCCGGGCTTGCGCCACCGTGGTTCCTGGTCGACGGTGTGCGTGGTGATGCTGCGGAGGGTTCTGATGGTCTTGCCGTAGGGCATGATCGAGGTCGTGGACAGTTTGCCGCCCGGGGGTTCGTCCATGAACGGCATGAATTTGTCCGGGAAGCCGGGCATCGTGCAGCCGATGCAGATGCCGCCAACATTCGGGCAGCCACCTATGCCGTTCATCCAGCCACGCTTCGGAACGTTGCATTTGACCACCGGGCCCCAGCAGCCGAGTTTGACAATGCACTTCGGCGAACCGTATTCGGTGGCAAAATCGCCTTGTTCGTAGTACCCGGCACGGTCGCATCCCTCGTGAACGGTGGCACCGAACAACCACGTGGGGCGCAGAGCCTCGTCGAGTGGAATCATGGGAGCCTGGCCAGTGGCCTGATAGAGCAGATACGTCATGGTCTCGGATAGGTTGTCCGGCTGGATGGGGCAGCCCGGCACACAAACGATCGGTATCCCCGCCTTGGACTTCCAGTCGTAGCCAAGGTAGTCCGGCACTCCCATGGCTCCAGTGGGGTTCCCCGCCATTGCATGGATGCCGCCGTAGGTGGCGCAGGTCCCGGCGGCGATGATTGCCGTCGCCTTGGGTGCCAACCGGTCCAGCCATTCACTGGTGGTGATGGGCTGACCCGTGTCCAGGTTGTTGCCAAAGGCCGCCCAGTAGCCGCCGTCTGAGTGCAGCTTTTCATTCGGGATCGAACCCTCCACCACCAGGACGAAAGGCTCAAGTTCACCGCGGTCCGCCTTGCGGAACCACTCCAGGAAGTCGTCGGCACCTTGTTGCGGCCCGCACTCAAAGTCGATCAGGGGCCAGTGCATCGCTATCTTCGGGAGCCCGGGGAGCGCGCCGAGGGCAATTTCCTCGACGCTTGGCTGGGTGGCCGCCGTCAGGGCCACAGAGTCGCCGTCACAGCTGAGGCCGGCGTTGATCCAGAGGACATGGATCAGTGTTTCTTCCGCTTTCAATGCAGTTTCCGTAGGCATCGTTGCCTCCTTCGGAGCCCCGCCCGCCGGTGCGGCTCAAAACGTGCGTCAGCAGTTCAAACGCGTCGACCGCCAGCGCCTGGACCGGACCTCGTAGCGACCCCGATGGGGCTGGCCATAGGGCCGGGATTCTTCCGGATCCATTCAAGCCAGCTCTCCATTCCGTCTCCGGTGGATGCCGACAGGGTCAGGACGTCCACGCCTGGGTTCAGCAGGCGCGCCTGGCGCGAGCATTCCTCGACGTCGAAATCAACATAGGGGAGCAGATCTGACTTGTTGACGATCACCAGGTCTGCGGCCAGGAACATGTGAGGATATTTCTGCGGTTTATCATCGCCTTCCGTGACGGAAATGATCACGACCCTGGCGGACTCGCCGAGATCGAACAGCGCGGGACACACCAGGTTGCCCACGTTTTCAATGAAGACTGTGGAGCCCGGACCGGGGTCCAGCGCGGTGAGGCCGCGCTGCAGCATCTCGGCATCGAGGTGGCAGCCTGCCCCGGTGTTGATCTGGATGACAGGGCGGCCGGATGCGCGGATCCGGTCCGCGTCCAGCGAGGTCTCCTGGTCCCCTTCGATGACGGCGACATCCAGTTGCCCGGCCAGTTCACTGATGGTCCGCACCAGGAGGGTGGTTTTGCCAGCACCCGGGGAGCTCATGATGTTGAAAGCGCGGATGCCGCGCCCTTCGAGCCAGCCCCGGTTGCGCGCGGCGAGGAGGTCGTTTTTCGCCAGGAGGTTCACTTCCAGCGGGATTACGGTGCGCCTTCCCAGGGCGGGATCCTGCGCCCCCGCGGCCCCGGCGTCCGTGTGCGATTGGGGATGGTTGTTCCCGTGGACAGGCGGATGGCCGTGTTCGGCCCCGTGCCCGTGCCCGTGCCCGTGTTGGTGTCCGTGCTCGTGCTCTTGTCCGTGCTGGTGCTGGTGCTCTCGTCCGGGAACGGGCTCGGCGGTCCCGTCCAGCCGCAAAACCCTCGTTCCGGCGTCATCACCGCATCCGCACGTTGCACACATTGGCTACGCAACCTCCACCGAGGTGACCGCAAGCTCCCGGCCACTGACGATCTCAACATCTGCGCTGCCGCACGGACAGAGCAGGAACCGGTCCTCGAGCGCGAATTCGTTCCGGCAACTGCGGCACAATGCCAGGCCCTGGGGTTCATCGATGATGAGGGCTGCGTCAGCGAGGGGCGTGTCGGCAGTGACGAGCTCGAAGCAGAATCGCACGGCATCCGGAAGTACACCGCTCAGCGGGCCTATCCGGAGATTGACGCTTGTCACGGGGCGGTTGCCGGTCCGGTTGAGGACCGCCTCCACAAGACTCTGCGTGATCGAAAGTTCGTGCATGTCCCTATGCCACCTCGTCGTTTCAATGTAGGCCTGGGGCGTGCAAACATCAATAGGCGCAAGGCGGAGTGACGGGGGTGTCCCGGTGCCCGGTGAGGCAGCGCAAATGCGGGCCGGAAGCCAACCTTCGACCTTAACCAGAAGGTAAAGGCTCAATCAAGGGTGCGTGTCAAGTTCCGTCGAATAGCGTGTTGGGCGCTGTAGCCTTGACGAGAAGAACCGATCAGAAGAACAGATCAGAAGAACCGATCAGACGACCAGTCGGCGCTGAACATTCAGCGGCAGGAAATCAACGTCATCGAAAGTGTGGATAGATACGTGAGCAGCGAACAGGGTTCAGCAACTCTGGAAGGCACCGAACTCGATCTGGAAGACGCCGTTATGGGCCCCACGGGTCGGCCCTACCGCGAATTTCCGGAGCCTGCGCCGCTGTCTTCCCATGGTCCGGCGAGGGTCATCGCCATGGTCAACCAGAAGGGCGGAGTGGGTAAGACCACTTCCACGATCAACCTGGCCGCCGCACTGGCTGAATACGGCCGCCGGGTGCTCCTGGTCGACTTCGACCCGCAGGGTGCGCTCTCGGCCGGCCTGGGGACCAATCCCCACGAGCTTGACCTCACGGTCTACAACGTCCTGATGGACCGCAAAGTGGACATCCGCGATGCCATCCAGCAGACCGGAGTGGAGAATGTGGACCTGCTCCCGGCAAACATCGACCTTTCCGCCGCAGAGGTCCAGCTGGTCAACGAGGTGGCGCGCGAACAGGTGCTTGACCGGGCGCTGAAGAAGGTCGAGGACGAGTACGACGTCGTCCTGATCGACTGCCAGCCATCCCTGGGGCTGCTGACGGTCAACGCACTGACGGCCGCACACGGCGTGATCATTCCCCTGATCTGTGAATTCTTCGCGCTGCGTGCTGTTGCCCTGCTCGTTGAAACCATCGACAAGGTCCAGGACCGGCTGAACCCGAGACTCCAGGTGGACGGCGTCCTGGCCACAATGTATGACGCCAGGACCTTACACAGCCGTGAAGTCATCAGCAGGCTCGTGGAGGCGTTCGGTGACAAGGTCTTCGAGACCGTCATCAAGCGTTCCATCAAGTTCGCCGACGCCACGGTGGCTGCCGAACCCATCACGAGCTACGCCGGGAACCACATCGGCGCCGATGCCTACCGCCGCCTGGCCAAAGAGCTGATTTCGCGCGGCGGCGCGCCCTAAGCAGGGACGTGGCACGGACAGGCAACCCGCTCGCTCCCGCCGGCCGGCAGGCCGACACGGCGGAAGCCGCGGACGTCGACCCGGAAACGGTGCCCGCGAAAAAGCCCGGCTTTGAGGTCCGCCTTGCCAACTTCACCGGCCCGTTCGATCTTCTGCTCGGTCTGATCACCAAGCACCGGTTGGACATCACCGAGGTGGCACTGGCCACCGTAACGGACGAGTTCATCAAGTACATCAGGGGCCTTCAGCAAGTGGGGGAGGAATGGGCCCTCGACGAGGCCAGCGAGTTCCTGGTGATCGCGGCCACCCTGCTGGACCTGAAAGCGGCAAGGCTCCTGCCCGCAGGCGAGGTCGAGGACGACGAGGACATCGCCCTGCTGGAAGCCCGCGACCTGCTGTTCGCCCGGCTGCTCCAGTACAAGGCGTTCAAGCACGTGGCCGGCCTCATCGACTCCGCTCTGGACCTCGAGGCGATGCGATACCCACGGCAGGTCGCCTTGGAAGGCCATTTCGCGGCACTGCTTCCCGAGCTGGTGTGGAAGCATACTCCCGGGCAGTTTGCCGCCCTTGCCGGCGCGGCGCTCAAACCCAGGGAGGCGCCCCCCACCGAAGTGGGGCTCGCCCACCTTCACGCCAGCCCGGTAAGTGTGAAGGAGCAGGCGGAAATCCTGGGCCTGAAACTGCAGCAGGGGAGGGCCCTTTCCTTCCGTGCCCTCACCGCGGATGCGGAGTCGACCCTCGTGGTGGTGGCTCGCTTCCTCGCGCTCCTGGAGCTGTTCCGTGACAAGGCGGTCTCGTTCGATCAGCTTCTGCCACTGGGCGATCTCACCGTGCACTGGACCGCCGGGAGCGGACTCTGGAGCAGCGATAATCTCAGTACCGAATATGAGGAGCAACCGTGAGCCGAACAACGCAAGGACCCGGCGGGGCCGCCGGCGACGGTGTGGATGTCAGCGCTCTGCCGGGCGGCGCGCGAGCGGCCATCGAGGCCGTCCTGATGGTTATCGATCAGCCTGCCTCTGCCCTTGAACTGGCCTCGGGTCTGAACCTGACCGTCGGCGTCGTCGAACAGCTTCTGGCGGAACTTCAGCGCGATTATAACGGCTATACTGTTAATGCCCCGGACATGGACGTTGCCAGCGATGCTGGCCACAAATCCACCCCCCGGGGTTTTGAATTGCGGAATATCGCCGGTGGCTGGCGGATCTATTCACGCGCGGAATTCGCCGACGTCGTCGGGGGCTTTGTGCTTGAAGGTCAGACAGCCAGGCTGACGCAGGCGGCGCTCGAAACGCTCGCCGTCATCGCATACCGCCAGCCCGTATCCAGGGCAAGGGTGTCTGCAATTCGAGGAGTTAACGTTGACTCTGTTGTGCGGACGCTGCTGCAGCGGGGAATGATCGAGGACTCGGGAACGGATCCCGAATCCGGGGCCATCCTGTACCGCACGACGTCGTATTTCCTTGAACGCATGGGAATCGGCTCGGTGGCTGAATTGCCTCAGCTCTCGCCCCATCTTCCAGGGCTTGAGGGTATCGAAGAGTTCTACGACGCCGGAAGAATGTAGGCAGCATCCCTGCCTGCGCACGAGTATCCACCAGGCCAGAACGAATCTGGCCGGCTGGCGGGTGTTGTCAGGAGACAACCCTTGCCGGCCAACATAACGAAGGACGGGTCATGACACAGGCGGGACGCCAGGGTTCACCACGTAGCAGTTCGGGACGCAACAGCGCCGGACGCAATCCAGCACAAGGCGCCGCAGGCCGCGGTGCCGCACAGGGCGGTGCGGGCCGCACCACCGGAGGCCGCACCGGTGGGACGGGCCAGCGCCCGTTCTCCAGCGATTTCACGAAGAGCGCGGACCGCTCGTTCAAGCGCCCGAAGCCCCGCGAAGAGGCTTTTGTCGATCCGGACCTGCAGGATGCCGGCGCGCCGTCCGGCCGTCCCGCGGCCGGCGACTGGAAGCCGGGCTCCAAGCCGGCGAGGAAGCCCGGCGCCCGCAAACCCGGCGCAGGCAAGGTTCCAGGCACGCCCGGCGCCTTGAAGCCCAAGCCGCGCACCGGCGCGTCGAGGGCTGCCGGTCCCCGCGCCTTCGGCAGCGAACGCTTCGGCCAGAACCTCGGCCCCGTCCGCAAGCCGGGCCGCAACCGCGGCCCGCGCCGCGAGGTGCCGCAGTCCGAGCTGCACGACGCCGATGGCATCCGCCTGCAGAAGGTCATGGCCCAGGCTGGCGTTGCCTCACGGCGTGTCTGCGAGGAAATGATCTCGGAAGGCCGTGTTGAGGTGGACGGCAAGGTGGTCACGGAGCTCGGTGTCCGCGTCGACCCCAAGACGGCTGTGATCCACGTTGACGGCCTGCGCATCCAGCTGGACGAGAACATGGTCTACATGGTCTTCAACAAGCCCAAGGGTGTTGTCTCCACCATGGAAGATCCCGACGGCCGTCCGTGCATCAGCGACTTCGTTCGCAACACCCATGGGGAACGGCTCTTCCACGTAGGACGCCTCGACGTCGCCACCGAGGGGCTGCTGCTGCTGACCAACGACGGCGAACTTGCCAACCGTTTGACGCACCCTTCCTACGAGGTGCCCAAGACGTACCTTGTCCAGGTCCGCGGCCCCTTCCCCCAGGGGATCGGCGCCCAGCTGAAGGCCGGCGTCGAGCTTGAGGACGGCATCGCATCCGTTGACTCCTTCAAGCTGGTGGACTCCACCCCGGGGCACGTTCTCATTGAGGTGGTGCTGCACTCGGGCAAGAACCGGATTGTCCGCCGGCTCTTCGACGCCGTGGGCTTCCCCGTGCTGCGCCTTGTGCGCGTCAAGGTGGGTCCCATCGGCCTGGGCGACCAGCGCCAGGGCAGCATCCGCAACCTTGGCAAGCAGGAAGTCGGCCATCTGCTGGCGTCCGTAGGGCTATAGCGTATGTCTGCCTTTCGTACCCACGGCCGCGGCCACCTCAACGGCCCGGTCGTGGTCATCGGGACCGGGTTGCTGGGGACCAGTATCGGCCTCGGTCTGCGGGGGCGCGGCGTGTCCGTGTTCCTGTCAGACCCGTCGCCCACCAACGAGGCCGTCGCTGTTGACATCGGCGCGGGCCTGCCCTTGTCCCGGATTGGCGACGAGCAGCCTGAGCTGGTGGTCGTAGCCGCGCCGCCGGATGTTACGGCTGACGTGGTGGAGCGGTCGCTCCTGGAGTACCCGGAAGCCACGGTGGTGGACATTGCCAGCGTGAAGGCTGGCATCCTTGCGGACCTGAGGTCGCGGGGCGTGGATCTTGGCCGGTACGTGGGCACGCATCCTATGGCTGGACGGGAGAAGTCAGGTCCGGTGGCTGCCCGCGGCGAGCTGTTCACCTCCATGCCGTGGGTCCTTTGCCCGTCGGAGGAAACTTCTCCGGCCGCCCTGCAGGCGGCCCGGGCCCTGGCGACGGACCTTGGCGCGGTGGTGACGCAGTTCGCACCGGACGAGCACGATGAAGCCGTGGCTCTGGTCTCCCATGTTCCCCAGGTGATGTCCTCCCTCGTGGCGGGCCGCCTGCAGGGCACGCCCCTGCACGCCTTGTCCCTGGCGGGGAACGGGCTCCGTGACGTCACCCGCATTGCCGCCAGCGATCCCACCCTGTGGGTTCAGATCCTGGGAGCCAACGCGGGCAAGGTCGTCGAGGTCCTGCACGGGGTTCGGGAGGACCTCAACCGGCTGATCGCGACGCTGGAGGATCCCACCGCGCCCGGCGCCCGGCTGGATCTCGCCCAGCTGATCAGCGAAGGCAATGCCGGGCAGTCCCGTATTCCGGGTAAGCACGGCGGGCCGCCCCAGGCCTATTCCTGGCTCACCGTCCTGGTGGACGATAAACCGGGCCAGATCGCGCGTCTGCTGACGGAGATCGGCGAGATCGGCGTCAACCTCGAAGATCTGCGCCTGGATCATTCCTCGGGGCAGAATGTTGGCATGGTGGAACTCTCTGTACTGCCCAACAAGCATGATCTGCTCATCGAAGCACTCAACGACCGTGGATGGCGGGTACTCCAGTAATGACTCAGGAACTGATTGATACCGTGCCCATGCTTCGCCAAGGCAGGTCGCTGGTGGTAGCCATCGACGGTCCGTCAGGGTCGGGCAAGTCCAGCGTCAGCCGGGAGGTGGCGCGCCGGCTTCGGCTCGCTTACCTGGACACCGGGGCAATGTACCGGGCCCTGACCTGGTTCTGCCTTGACCTGGGAGTTGACCTGAAGGACGCGGCCGCGATCGAGCAGGCCGCGGAGGAGCTTCCGCTGGAGGTCAGCACCAGTCCCCAGGAGGACTTCGTCCGGGTGGGCGGCGTTGATGTGACCCAGGCCATCCGCGAGCCGGAGATCTCCTCGGCCGTCAGTGCCGTGGCCACCACCCTGGGCGCGCGGCAGGAGCTGATCCGCCGCCAGCGTGGGCTGATCGAAAAGCACCACCGCCGCATAGTGGTGGAAGGCCGTGACATCACCACGGTTGTGGTGCCGGGTGCCGAAGTGCGCATGCTGCTGACAGCAAGCGAGGAAGCCCGCCTGCGCCGCCGCGGCATTCAGCTTGGCGGGACCCAAAATGCCGAACAATTGGCCGCGCAGGTTACCCAGCGTGATGCAAAAGACTCCACCGTGGTGAATTTCACGAAGGCTGCCGACGGGGTTGTCACCCTGGATTCCTCGGATCTGGATTTTGACGGCACCGTGGACGCAGCGCTGGGAATAGTCAGCAGGATCATCAACCGTGACTGATGCAGGGCAGCGCCGGACGGCACCTCCGGCCACCGGCCAACTTCCGGGAGCCTGGACCATGGCCTGGAGCCGGCCGGTGGGCTGGCTTCTGGACCATGTGGTCTACCGGACATCCGTTCAAGGCCGCGCAAACGTCCCGGCGGAGGGGCCGGTGATTTTCGCCGGCAACCACATCAGCTTCCTGGACGGACCCGTGATGTTCGGCGCCTCCCCCCGGGCCATGCATATCCTCGTCAAAAAGGAGATGTTCAAGGGATTCACCGGGGGAGTGCTGCGGGCCTCCGGCCAGTTGCCCGTGGACCGTTCCGGGGACCGGGCGGCACTGCAGCTGAGCAAAGCCGCGCTCGATGCCGGCCGCTGCATCGGCATCCTGCCCGAAGGGACACGGGGCAGCGGTGAGGCATCGAGCATCAACAACGGTGTGGCGTGGCTTGCGCTCAACTCGGAGGCGTGCGTTATCCCCGTGGCCATCCTCGGCACCCGGACTGGCGGCGAACACCTGGACTCCGTCCCACGGCCCGGCCGGAGGCTGCATGTCAGTTTCGGCGAGGCCGTCCGGGTGGACCGCAAATCCGGTGAGACCGGGCGTGTTTCAATGGACAGGGCGGGAAAAGAGATCCGGGCCGCGTTGGCACGGCATGTCCAGAGCGCAATTCAACTCAGCGGGCAACCATTGCCCGGCGCGGATTCCCCGCAAAAACGTCATGAAGAAGTAGCCGGGACGCCGGCAGATCACCACTAAGGAAAGTGCAATGAGCGATACGACTCAAACCTCCGGCAACTTTGGCGCCGGCGAAGACGAATACACGCCCACCGGCACGGACCAGGTGGCGGAGCATCTTGCTGCCTTGGACGATGACGAGGCCGAGGTCCGCGCCGCTTCACTCCGGGCCGGCCTCGACGACTACGACCTAGATGAAGAAGATGCGGCCCTTCTGAACGGCCTCTACGAGGACGAGGACTTCGACGGCCCCGTCAAGCTGGATCCGGTGCTGGCCATCATCGGCCGGCCCAACGTGGGCAAGTCCACGCTGGTGAACCGTATTTTGGGACGCCGTGAAGCAGTGGTCGAAGACACCCCGGGCGTCACCCGCGACCGCGTCATGTACTCGGCTCACTGGAACGGCAGGAACTTCACGATAGTGGACACCGGCGGCTGGGAGCACGATGCGCGCGGAATCCACGCCCGCGTTGCCGAACAGGCCGAAATGGCCGTTGAGCTCGCGGACGCCGTGCTGTTCGTCGTGGACTCCGCCGTGGGCGCGACCGCCACCGACGAGGCCGTGGTGAAGATGCTGCGCAAGAGCAAGAAGCCGGTCATCATGGTGGCCAACAAGGTGGACGACTTCGCGCAGGAAGCTGACTCCGCCACGCTATGGGGCCTGGGCTTCGGCGAGCCGTACCCCGTCTCGGCCCTCCACGGCCGCGGCGTCGCCGACCTCCTGGACCACGTCATGGATGTCCTCCCCGAGTTCTCCACCATCGAGGGGCTCGAGCGCTCCGGCGGCCCGCGCCGCGTTGCCCTCATCGGCCGTCCGAACGTCGGCAAATCCTCCCTTTTGAACAAGCTGGCCGGCTCCGAGCGCGTTGTGGTGGATAACACCGCAGGCACCACCCGTGACCCGGTGGATGAGTTCATCGAGCTCGGCGGCCGCACCTGGCGTTTTGTGGATACTGCCGGTATCCGCCGCCGCCAGCACATGGCCCAGGGAGCGGACTTCTATGCCTCCCTGCGCACCCAGAGCGCGCTCGAAAAGGCCGAGGTCGCCGTTGTGCTCCTTGCAGTGGACGAAGTGCTCAGCGAACAGGACGTCCGCATCCTGCAGCTCGCCATCGAATCAGGCCGTGCGCTGGTGCTGGCGTTCAACAAGTGGGACCTCCTCGACGACGAACGCCGCACCTACCTGGAACGTGAAATCGAGCAGGACCTGGCCCACGTGGCATGGGCGCCGCGCGTCAACATCTCGGCACTGACCGGGTGGCACAAGGACAAGCTGGTCCCGGCCCTCGACACGGCCCTGGAAAGCTGGGACAAGCGCATCCCCACGGGGCGCCTGAACGCCTTCCTCGGCGAACTTGTGGCGGCCCATCCGCACCCGGTGCGCGGCGGCAAGCAGCCCCGCATCCTGTTCGGCACCCAGGCCTCAAGCAGGCCGCCGAAGTTCGTGCTGTTCACCACCGGTTTCCTGGACCCCGGTTACCGCCGTTTCATTACGCGCCGGCTGCGCGAAACCTTCGGCTTTGAGGGAACACCCATCGAGGTCAACATGCGCGTCCGTGAAAAGCGTGGCAAGAAGCGTTAATTGCGACACACCTGCCCTGTGGGAGCATGAAAGTGTCACGGGCACCCTCTGAGATCGTGTAAGCTTTTGGAGGTGGTTCGGCCGGACTGCTGAGAAGAAATTCTGGGAAACATTCCAGGAGGACGTCGAAGCGGAGAACGGCGGAACTAACGGGCTGTAGCGCAGCTTGGTAGCGCACTTGACTGGGGGTCAAGGGGTCGCAGGTTCAAATCCTGTCAGCCCGACCAAAGAAACAGCAGATAGAAGGCCGTTTCCGGAGAAATCTGGAGGCGGCCTTCTCTGTGTTCGCCCCGAATGTAGCAACGAATGTAGCAACGCGGCTGATGCTTGCTCAGAACCCCATGGCTTCGGACAGCCTGGCCACCGCGGCGCGCGCGCTGTCATCGGACGTGTGCCCGTAGATGTCGCCGGTGATGCTCACCGAGGAGTGCCCCAACAAATCAGAGACCGCCTTAATATTCACCCCGGCCTCCAGCATGGCCGTCGCGGCGGAGTGACGAAGCGAATGGACTCCGACGTCCTTGAGGCCCGCACGCGCCGCTGCGATCTGCACCACCCTGTAGAGGTTGCGGGGGTCCACGGGTTGGCCCGTTTCCGTTGTAAACACATGCCCCGTGTCCGCCCATTGGCTTCCCGCACGCAGGCGCTCGGCAGTCTGGGCTTTTCGTTGACCAGACAGCAGGGCCGCTGTGACGGGGGATAGGGGAAGCACGCGGCGGGACCGTGCCGACTTGGGCTCCGTGACTGTCAGCTTTCCGCCGATACGGGAGAGTGTTCCCCTGATCCTCAGTACTCCAGCGTCCTGGTCGATGTCTGCCCAGCGCAACGCTAAGCATTCACCACGGCGGATTCCCGTCCCAGCGATTAGCAGAAGGGCGCTGTAGTAGCGGGAAGGCGCGGCTGCTCGAAGGAGGCGGCGAACTTCAGCAGGGGAGAGGTGCCGTGCTTCTGTGCGCTGCACTCCCGGCCTGCGCACTATGGCGGACGGGTTGCGGGCCAGTAGTCCGTCTCTCACAGCGCCGTCGAGGGCGGCACGGAGCACCGTATACGTGGTTCTGATAGTCGAGTCGGAGAGTGCGCGCACTTCGGTCTCGGTGCCATCCGCAGTCAAGGCCAGCCGAGTCCCCGCACGGAGCCGGAGGACCAGCGCCTCGACGTCCGATGGCCTGAGCTTGTCCAGTCGTATTGCCCCGAACGGTTCCGCCATGAGGTGCTTTGTCGCAAGCGTCCGGTACAAGGCACGCGTGGACTCCTTGCGGTCGCTCGCAGCGAGTGTCGTCTCGGCCCAGTGTTGCAGCCACTGGGAAACCGTGGCCTTCGAGTCGCGGACTGGTTGGCCTTCCTCGAGCCGATCAGTGGCATTGCGCAGCTTGACTCTAACCTCGGACCGGGTCTTTCCGTAGAACACCTTCCGGCTGTTTTTCCCCGTCACTGGATTCAGGTGCGTGAGGGCTCCGACATAGCGCCCGTCCGATTCGCGTTTGTATATCGACCCTTCGCCATTCGCTCGTTTACTCACTGCTGCGGTTTCCTTCCGCTTTTAGCCGTTTTGGTTATGTAGCCCGCATCGCGGGCGCGCTTGACCCGTTTGTCTGCAGCACTTTTTGATATGGCAAAGTGGTCAGAGACTGCTTGGGTGGGCGCGGCGTCAATGTTTTCCTCGTAGATGCGTGCCACCTCAAGCAGAACGTCGTCGGAGAGAGTACGGCGGCGACGCATAAGGCCGGAGACGGCGGCGCGCCGCTGGTGGGGCGGTGGGGGGAGCTTCCTTCCCCACTCAGTCAGGTGATTCAATGTGGCTTCAAGGACGTCGTCGATTTTTAGGTACTCCAAGTCTTTGGCCCGAACGCTCTGCGTGCCGTACTGAGACTCGATATCGAGATGAACACACTCCGGCACGCCGTTACGCATCTCAAATGTGTACTGAATGACGATGTAATCCGCGTCCTCGCCTTCCGGCTTCCGCCCTCCAGGCGTGGCGCGCTGGCCGACGAGCATTCGCTCTGGAAAGGGCAGTCCCTCGTACTTCTCCCATCCCTTAATCTTGCTGTCGCGGCCCCAGAGCGTGAACGACAGGAGTGTTTGGTCGTTCGTTACGAAATTTCCGCCCCTGCTCACGGCTGCTTCCTCGTAAGAGGTTCTAGCCTTGCCGATTCCCATACGTACTCCTAAACTCGTCCGGTTACGCTTCCCACTATACGTAGATGTACGCAATGATTCTAGTATCCAAGTACGTATTAGAGGAGGCAGTTGTGGAACGAGTGCTCGTGACTATAGACGAAGCAGCGGAGGCGTTGGGCGTTGGGCGGACCATGGTTTATCAGCTCATCAGGGAATGCGAGCTCGTGCCGGCGAAGATCGGTCGACGATCCCTAGTGACCGCCGAGAGCGTCCGAGACTATGCCGGGAAGGTCAGCGGTACGGTCCTGAAGGTTGGCGGCAGTCGATGATGCCGAAGGCACAGGCGAGCCCCCAAAGCCGGGAAGCAGTGAGGGCCAGGACTCTTGAAACCACCAGTAGCCTAATCCGCCGTCGTCAAGCTTCCCTCCGTTGTCCTCCTCTCGAGGACGGGCGAAGGGATCCCCTCGACCCGGCTGCCGGAGGATTTCGTACATCGCCCATGGTGATGGGCCTCCGAGCGGAGGAGCTAGTCGAGGAGGGCCGCCGTCTGGAGAGGACCGGATGGCGAGAATGGGAGTTGGCCGCGAGGCTGGGCGCTTGCTGGTGGGGCGGTGGACAATGACATTGGATTTCAGCCCACAGACGACCGCGGATCTGGCTGACTCCGAAGCGGCGGAGGGGATGCTCCCTCCCATGACCGTGGAGGAGTGCCACGCGGTGTTCCGTCGCTGGCTCGGAGCTGAGTATGACACAGACGCGCTGGATGCCGTTCTTGCCACAGCAGCTGTGGAACGGCTCGACGGCGACCCCGTGTGGCTGTGGCTTATCTCCGGATCGGGCAATGCGAAGACGGAGACTGTTGGTGCGCTTGCCGGGATGGGAGCGCACGTCCTTTCAACAATCGCGAGCCAGGGTGCCTTATTGTCCGCAACTTCAAAGCGGGAACACACTCAGGATGCGACCGGCGGGCTCCTTCGCAAGATCGGCGACCGAGGCATTGTAGTAATCAAGGACGTCACCAGCATCCTGAGTATGTCTGGCGACCAACGCGGCGAGGTACTCGGAGCTCTTCGAGAAGTCTATGACGGCAGGTGGTCTCGGAATGTCGGCACGGACGGCGGACAAACCCTTGAATGGGTAGGCCGACTCGTCGTTATCGGGGCGGTGACCACGGCATGGGACAAGGCCCACTCGGTCATCTCGGCCATGGGAGACAGGTTTGTGCTGGTCCGTATGGATTCCAGCCAAGGCCGACAAGCGGCCGGCCGCCAAGCTATCGGCAATACAGGGCATGAGGCCGCTATGCGCAGGGAACTGGCAACTGCTGTCGCCCGCGTAATGGCTGGAATGCAGCCCCGCGGCATCGAGGTGACTGAAAAAGAGACGGACGTCCTCCTGGACGCGGCGGATGTTGTCACCAGAGCCAGGACTGCTGTGGAACACAACTATCGGGGCGACGTCATCGACGCTCACGCGCCGGAGATGCCAACACGGTTTGCCAAGCAGCTTACGCAGATTGTCCGTGGTGCCGTCGCCATCGGCATTGACCGGAGGGCGGCACTGCGGTTGGCGATCCGGTGCGCCAGGGACAGCATGCCGCCCCCGCGGCTCCGGGTCCTCGACGATGTGGCGGCCAATCCTGACAGCCCCACCAAGGATGTTCGCAAGCGCCTTGGCCTTCCAAGGGCGACCGTGGACCGCGAACTGCAAGCGCTCAATATGCTGGGAGTGCTCACGGTGGACGAGCGGGACGCCGTAAATCCGGTCAACGGCAGGGAAACAACACTCTGGCATTACTCGCTTGCCCACGGCATCAATCCGGATGCTCTTAATCCAGTACTGGCGGTGCCAGAAATTGCAGTACCCCCGCAACGGGCCAGTGACGCGGTGCCAGAAATTGCAGTACCCACCCAACCCTCGGAAGGGGGCACAGGACCACTGCACGTTCCTACTGCAGATTCTGGCACCGCGAACGGATCCTCGGCTCCGGCGCATCAGCAATGCGCCGATGCCAGCATTCCGGATTTCCCCAACCGAACCACTGACATCGGTGAAGCTGCTGAAGCTGGCAGGGGATTGGCGCTGGCCGCTCCGCGGGGGGTGCGGTTAGTGTCGTAGATCCCGGCGCACCGAGCCGCTTCGCTTACTCGCCGTGACGTTGTAGGCACTCCTGAGCAAGGCAACAGCGTGCGTCGCATACGCTAAGTTCATGTCCATCGAATCTTTGACCGCCCAACTACGCGCGTTCGCCCAAGAGCGGGACTGGGAGCAGTTCCACACTCCCAAGAACCTCATCATGGCCCTGAGCGGAGAAACGGGAGAGCTGGTATCACTTTTTCAGTGGCTCCAGGATGACAAAGTCGCCGATTGGATGCGCAACCCGGACAACAGGACTGCCGTTGAGCACGAAATAGCTGATGTCTTCGGCTACCTCCTTCGGCTGGCCGACATCTTGGGGATCGACCTCGACGACGCCCTCCGCGCCAAAATTCAGGTCAACGGCCAGAAGTACCCCGTCGAACTCTCCCGAGGCAACGCCACGAAGTACACCAACCTCGGCACGGAACAGACGGTCGAAGGCTAGGCTTCAGGAGACACTTTCGGGGGAAGAAGGAAGCATGAGTCTCGTTGTACTACAGCCCTGCGCGGCAGCCATCTCCAAGAAGCACTATGAGGACACCATCAAGTCCCCGGTGGACCTCCAGGAAATAGCAGGGCTGCTGAACCAGTCCGACGTCGACCAACTTCAACAGCTTTACCCGTCAGGAAAAGTCCCGCTGTGGGGCGCGAAGCCCGGCGAGAACAACCAGCACGTCGCAAAGTGGCAGCGCATGCGGCCCGGCGACATCGTCCTGTTCGCCAAGAACAACGAGTTCTTTACGCTCGGGGTGATCACCTACCTCTTGCGGAGTCCCGCAGTAGCCACGCGGCTGTGGGGGACAGCAGAGACCGCCAACGGCATAACCCAGACCTGGGAATGCATCTTTGCCATCGACGAACTCAGGACGATTGCCATCCCCTACATGGAGATCAACCGCGTGGTCGACCGCAAACCCAACGCCACGGTCATGGAGTTTCAGGTCCTCCCGCAGGACAAAAGCGACGCCGTCCTGGCCTACTTGGACATGGTCGGCAACGACTACACCCCGGTGCCCGATGAGCCGGCTTACGAAGAGACCGTCGAGGATCCAAACTTTGCCCAGATGGAGTTCCGGGTTGAAGCCACGCGCCGGGCAGAGCAGGCATTCCTGCGCACGCGCCTCTTTCCCGGCGACACAGCCCACTGCGCCATCTGCAGCCGGGAGTTCCCGGTACGATTCCTGGTGGCCGGTCATATCAAGCGACGGGCGGCATGTACTGACGCGGAAAAGCGCGACTACGCCAACGTCGTCATGCCCAACTGCACATTCGGCTGCGACGCCCTGTTCGGGCGCGGACTCATCTCAGTCGACGACAACGGCATGTTCCAGATCAGCCCCATGCTTGAATTCGGCGACGCCGCGGGGCAGTACCTCCAGGAATTCGTGGCTGGGCGCTCCTGCGATCTCTGGATTCAGAACGAAGCTACGAGACCGTACTTTGACTTCCACTGGAACACAGACTTTAAGAAGGCCGTTTTTGACACGGTTAGTGCCTAAACGACCAGTCTCAACGGCGGAGATGGGCCAGCATTTCAGGCGTGGTCAGCAGAACGCGCGGAGAGGACGCTTTAGTCTGGATCACCACTCCCTCGAGTTCCTGCCCGTCGTCCAATAGTTCCGCTACCCACTTGGCGCGCTGCTTATTTACGTAGCCGACTTTCCGTTCGGGACGGCCAACGGTAATCGCGACCGCGTTGGGGTCGTGCTCGTTGTCGGACTCACGCTTCACAGCCACGCGCTGGCCGTTTCGGAATTTGAACGGCCTCTCAGGGTCTTCGTAGTAGCCCATGCCAACTACGCGAAAGGCAAAGATGTTGAAATGGCGCAAAGCCAAGGTGTTGTAGTCCACGAGCTTTCCATCGGGAAGGGCGAAGTCCAGGCCGTTGTTCGACGGGACCAATTTCAGCGGCGGTAGCCCATCGGGATCGGCGACCAGGAATGACTTGGCCTCCTCGGTCCCGATGTAACCGGCACGATAACCCTTCACGGTCTGCCCGGCAGCTTGCGCACGCCGTTTCTCAGCCTCATAAACCTTGCTGGTAGCCGTCGACTGCTTGGACGGTTCGGCTCGACGCTCCTCCACCAGAGGTGGGCGGTCAGCCGGATCAGGGCGCGGAGTCGTTGCGGGTGGGCTGGGCGTGGGGGCATGCAGCTGCTGGGAGGCTGAAGTTCCCCTGGTGTCCACGCCAACGACTGCCTTCTTGAACCGCTCCCAAATCCCCATGCCCCGACTATATAGGCGGTCTGCATGCCTTACTGTCGATTAGCACGAACGAGGCTGCCATCTAGTATGGCCCGGGTAGGGGCGTCGCAATCTCTGGTTGGACGCATTCAGGGCCCCTTTGCCGGCAGTGGTCCCTCCCCCTCCGGCGGGTGAGGGGGGTCGCGCGCGCGAGGACAGTCACCGTCTATTCTTTGCAGACGGCCCTCCGCCTCATCCCCCCGCTCAGGGATGGGAAAGCACTCGGCAATGCATACAATCGAGTGATGCCCAGCAGACAGTTCCAAATCCAGATGATCCCCAGATTCATCGGGCGAAATTGGAAGTACGTAACGAGCTATGCAGGAACCGCGGCGGTCATATTGGGTGGCGGGCTGGTTGCCATCCTTCCGGTCTTTTTGGAGAAGGATCAGCCAAAAGACTGGGGCTCCGACATAGTGACAACAGCATGTTGGATCGGTGTGGGTGTGGCACTTGCCGCTGTGGGTTCTATCGGCCAAAGCGCGTCACTGCTGAAGCTGCGAAAAACGCTTGACGACTCAACTCGCCAGGCCACTGTTGCAGAAGCGGTTGCTATGCGCTCCGTCATCCATCGCAACCTTGAGCGACTCGAGGCAATTCGACGGGTTTCAACGTCACAAAGCGAGGCCAAGAGACTTGCTGAGTACAGCCCTCTTGTGGCGGATGTCTTGGGTAAGCTCCAGGGCTACTTCGAGCGAGGGGGAACGCCGGTCAAGGTTAACTACTACCGCCTCACCAAAGATGACGCGGGCAACTACCGCCTAGAAGTCGTAGACAAGACGTTCAGTGTTCGGCGAGCGATCATCTCCGGTGACGTCGCCGAAGATCGGCCGATCCTGGTGAGGACTCTTCGCGGCGGCGGGGAATACTGCCCGGACATGGATGACAGCGTTTGGCACGACGATGGCAGCCACGAGCCGCACACACCCGCGGCGAGGCGCGATTATCGCTGCTACGCGTCCGTTGCCGCCGTCGTAGATGGAAACATCCACGGCATGCTCTCCATGAACACGCCGACCCCAAAGGGCTTACCTGAAAAGCTGGCCCTCGAATACTTGGAAGTTTTGGGTCTGATTTTGGCTGTTGCTGAATCGTCTCTCGGCCTTTCCCAGCCGCACAGGTTAGGGGAACCCATCGGAATGTCAGAGGTCGAAAGTATGGTCGAGGAACAGTAGACTCATTGGCACCACCAAGATGCAGGCTCGGCTGTGGTATCTGGAAGGAAACACAAAATGACCGCAAACGTGAAACGGAAGACTAGGTCCCGTAGCAGGAAGGCCGTGTCCCAGAGCACTTCTTTCGACGTTGCAGTTAGAAGGGCCGCTGACGAAATGCGCCGGGAACTTGAGCAAGCACGGGTGGAAGAGCAGCGCAAACTCGACGAAGAACGAGGCAATTGGTTCCGGCGTTGGGTGAAGAACGCGCACGCCTAACTTCTTGTGGAACTCCTGCGCCTGCCATCAGCAAAGCCGCTATCTTGGGCCGACCAATCACGCTAATTCCGCGTCTGGCAAAGTATCAAGATGCTCACGCTCGTCTTGGGCCCCAAACTGGGTCAAGCGCTGGCGGTTGTCTTGGTTCAACTCGTCATCGTCTGGCGAGTAGGTTCCAAGATCCAAGCGCACGGCTTCGACGTAGTCGAGTAGCCGGAGAGCGAAGCTGTCCCTGGCGGCGACACACAAATCCAGGGCCTCCGTTTTGTTTGTGAAGTGACGTATTCGCTGTTCTTCGTCTAAAGCCCGTTCATGATCCCCCTCGGGGTTTTCCAGGAAGTAAGCCCCGGCGTAGCTATTCACGAAGTGTGAATGTGCCACGGCTGATTCCAGAGCGCGTGCTGCATAGCGCACAGCCGGCGAGCCTATAACTTTCACCCCGGCGCGTTCGATCACAAGCTCTTCCGGGTTTACTCCAGGAAGGTCCTCATATGGCATTGCTTGAATGCGGGCGTGCTGCGATTGCGCGGCCAGCATGAACTTCATGTAGGCCTCTTGCTTTTGGTCGCGGAGCCAAGTGTCGTGCTCGCGTTTGTGGCTGCGGTCCCACTGTTCTTCGTTGGCGCGCTGTGAGGATGTCAGTGTGTCAACCGTATTGCGGCGGTTGATATAGGCGGTAAGGCCGGAACCGCCAAGCGCACCCAGCAGAGCGAACATGGCCGGCAGAATTAGCATAAATGATGGGTCATTCACTGGAAGCTCGCTCAGACATTGGGAAATGTCGCCTGGGGGTCGCCGTTCGGGCAGCGGTCCACGTCCCTGCCGTCGACGCTCAAGGTCCCAGACCAGACGAATGTATCGCCCAAGCCAGCTAGCTTGGCGAGGGGGTAGCAGGTGCTTACCTCTTTGTCCGCGGCGACGGTCCCGTTGGTGATGTTTTCTTGCTTGGACGTCGTGAGGTTATAGATGAAGTTTGAGACTTCTCTTCCGTTTTGGAACTTGGCACCGATCTGATAACCAGTCTTGCCATCAGGACTCCAAGCCGTCACGGAGTAAAGAACGGCCCCGGTCACAGCAACCTTGTCAAGGTGAACTCGACGAACATGAGTTTGCCGTCCCTAAGCAACCGCACTTGGTCGAGGTCAGCGGCCTGGGAGGATGAATCGCCCTCCGCGTCTTTACAGACGGACTCCCCAATTTTGGCTTTCGCGGACGGGGTGGGTGACGCCGAGGCCGACGCCGGCCTGGTTTGAGAGTCCGCTGGTGTCGCTTCCGATTCGGTCCCGCAGCTCGTCAATGCCAACGCGGCAACCGCCAATATCCCCCAAGTTTTCCCCATGGGGCCCATCTAACCATGACACGTGGACGCAGAGCCCCACATTTCAGGGCTGCGGCCAGCCCCACTCATCCTGCTTCCCATAGCTGACTCGCCTCAGTTAGTCCCTGCGGATGCGCCAGAGGGCGGGACTGGAGGTTCCCAGTCCCGCCCTCGACGGGCCTGGCGTTTGTCAGTTCGTCAGTAGATCTGACTTTAGGCCGCTGTAAACGTCGCTCAGCCAGTCCATTTCCGACCAAGTGTTGTTTTTGAGCGGGAAGCTAACGGAGAGCCCGTTGTCGTAAACGGCTGTAAATTTCAGGCGAGCTGGGTTTTCTTCCTGAGTGTACGGGCCTGAGTCCGTGACCCTAAGTGCAGTGATAGTGGCACGCGGGATCACCTCAACTTCAACCTTTTTGTCGTCCAGCCCAAACCGGGAGTGAAACAGAGCGGCCTTGGTGAATACTGCCACCTCGAATTCCTCTCCATGGCCTCCATCAGAATTCGTCTTCACGCCGGCAATGGCATGCAGCACTTCATCATCGCCCCCGACGGCAGAGCTCAACCGGGCGATGACCGCCTGTACGTGCCGCGTACCGGGGGAGGGCTCCCCCTGGTTGCTGTACTGATAACGGTCAATCTCCCAGTCTTTACTGGAACTGTTGAAACCATCGCTAATCAGTTTCGCGGTCTCGGTGTTAGATCTTGCCATTTTTCGAGGTCCCCCTTGTTGTAGGCGTCTGTGCCGAAGGAATTCTCCCACGGCCGCGCCCTAATGCCCGTCATGTCGCTCGAACGGGATCTTGCAAGAGGCGGGCGGATAAACCGCACTCCGCTGCGGCTTTTGTTTGACGTCTCCAATGGTTCTCTTCCAGCCACCGTTAGAATCGTCGGGTGCCTCTCGACATCGTTCAAGTGCAGATTGTTGGCAATGACCCATGGGCCGCTTTATTGCCTCTGGTAGCCATACTGATTTCCGTAGCCTCCGTTGTGCTCACTTTCTGGTTTCGGTGGTCTGATAGCGCAAAGGTCGAACTCACGGTGACGTCCGCCATCGTGGGAACGGAGCCTCCGCGTCACTTCGTGGCGGTCAAGGCAACCAACAAGGGACGTGCGGGGACGACTGTCGTCGAGTCCGTAGTACTTATACCGAAGTCCGGCAAAGTGCAGCTGATACCTACGCGCTTCCAACTGTGGGAGACACCTCTGCCTTGGACGCTCGGGCCAGGGGAATCAAAGACCCGATATTTTCCTGAAGACTGGGTTGCGACGGTTGTCGAAGAAAATGCGTTGGATCCGAAGTCATTTCGGGCACGCGCAAGCACAGGACACGGCGAGTACAAGTCGAGAAAGTCCGATCTGATCGCACGGATACTTGATCGCCAGTCAGATTCAATGCCGAAGTAAGGGGCTCTCAGCGATGACCAGGGTCCTGCGCCGTGCGCCGCATTCCGAATGGGTCGAGATGTATCGACAAGGACTCGGGTGCGCCCAGATTGCCCAGTTGGTGTCAGTGGCCGTCAATACCGTCCGCTACCACATCCGAGTTGCCGCTATCGCAGAGCCAAGCCTGAGGGAGGAGCATGCAGGCAAACTGCGCACGTCGGCAAGAGTGAGCAAAGCGGGGATAGCGAATATGAGTGCAGTCGTGTCCCTTTACGCCTCGGAAGGCCGCCTTCCCTCGGCGAGACCCTCCCGCACGCGTGAACGCGCGCTGGCGGCCTGGCTACTCCGACGTCGGCAGGATGCCGAAAGAGGCACGCTTTCCCCGGTGTATCGGCAGGGATTGGCGTCAGTTCCCCTCTGGGATCAGCGGAGCCGGAAGGCCGCTGATGAAGCACGTTGGAAGGACCGCTTGCGGGTTCTGGTTATCTACATGGCTTCCGGTAATGAGTGGCCGCGTCACAAGGAAACAAACTCAGAGGAAGAACACATCCTAGGCGTATGGCTGCATGTTCAACGGGCCAAGTCCCGCGCCGGAGATCTGGCCGACGACAAGGAAGCCCTCCTAAATGTGGCGCTGCCGGGGTGGCGGGTAGGACGAACTAGGGGTCGCAGGAAAGCACAGTCGTAGCCTCCCGCTAAGGTCTCCAACATGGTGAAGTTTGACGCTGAGGGATTCATGGCCATGATGAGCCGCATCGACGGCGAGCAGGAGGGCAACCCGTATGAGGAATTGGAACCGGACTACGAGTACCTGCACTTGGACGCGCGGTGTGGATGTACGTGCCATCGCTAGGGTGGGGGATGATGTCCATGATCGAATTGCTACTTTAAGTCGCTCAGGGTGGTCGTGAAATACCTGGAGTGGGATCGGAATTCATGCAAACGGCTGATGCTGGAGATGTTGTTCCAGAGCGATATATTGTCAATTTCGATGTCCTGCGCGGGGAGAGTCACGAGATTGCCTATCTGAAGGAGTCGTTTGAGATCCTGAAGGAAACTGGGTCGTGGATTGCCTTAGCGCTATCAATCCGGGAAGAGGGGCAGGGAGATGAATTGCCGCGTGACCAGGCAATTTGTGCCGGTCAGTTGGTCCGAATGTATAAGATCACGCGTCTGGTATTGCGTCAGATAATTGACGACCATGGTGGAGATCACCAGATGGCGCTCTCTCGTGAGTTTCTTGAATCGGCGTCCACCGTTGCCTACCTTCTTGATGCGCCGTCAGACTCTGGACGGTTCCTGTCCTTTCTCCATGACAGCCTGATTCAAGAGTCGCAATTGCTGAAAACAATAGAGGGCCTGGTCAAGCAGCGCGGTGGCGAAGTCTGGCCGATAGAGGAGCGCATGCGTAGATCGGCCCTCGATACCTTCCGTCAGGCCGGCGTGGATCCCTCAGAGGTTCCTTCCCGAAAAAACAACGGATGGCCACCAGCGGAAGCACGCATCAAGCTTTTGGGCCCTGCCGCCTATACGGCGTACCGAGCGGGGTCCTCAGCCGTACATGGGACATGGTCGGACGTCCTGCGAAACCACATCGAGTCTGAAGGCCAGGGTTTCGTTCCCGTCTTCGAAGCAACTGAGTTCCGTCCTCAGGTACTCCTGATGATGGGGGTCCTCAGTACAGTGATTTTGCAGGGGTACGTTGGCGTATTCGCACCGACGCCAGCTCCTTCGATCGTTGAAGCCCTCACCGACCTTCGCGAGCGTATTAAGGCATTGGACGCAGCGCATGAGGAATTCTTGAAAGGCGTAGTCAGTGATGGAGAGGCCTAGCGGGGGACGGCACAGTGCCACCAACCGTTGAGCTGGGAGATTTGGACGCGGACACTTTTGACTGGTCCGTGCTCGGCACATATCTGCAAGACGTGCCCGTCGGACAATTTATGGGTCTGAACGGTGCCCTCGCGAGATTGTCCGCGGACGACAACCAGCCGGAGCATGTCCAACGCGTCGCGTGGGTTCTAGGAAGCATATGCTTCCTACACTGTGAACCTGGCGACAGAATGACACCCTTTCGACCTGCCATCCAGTTGGAGGGTCAGCGGAGCTTCTCCATCGATGACCTTTCAAATCCGACGCTTGAGTACCTAGACGCCATTGCTCAGCACATAGCCCGTCCAGACCTGAGAGGACGGGTACGCGACGTCGTCTGGCTCAGACGACGAAACCTCGGCGTAAGCAACGCGGTTGAAGCCATAGAGGCTTATAGTTCCCTTAGCCTTGGCGGGACATCCTCGGTTGCCGGGCACTATATCGTTGAGTGTTGGGACAGAGCGATGTGCCTCGGCCGGATGCTTCGGGGACCTGCTGAAGATTCCTTGACCCAGGTGGAAGACCAGATATGTCAGGCTCTAGATACACGCTTGGCAGCAATGGACTCCTTAACCTTCGATCTATCCTCCTTGGCCCGAAGGTACGGTATTGGGCGAGAAAGTGCCCATGAGCGAGCATGTGCCTTCCGCGGAGTAGCTCGTCAAGCAGGTGCAGAGGGCAAGTTCCTCTTAGAACGAGCCCTATTGACTGAAGCCCGGGAATGGCAAAGCTTCGTCGCCAGGGAGACCTTCTATTGGGCGATCTCGACTGAGTTGGCGGAATCCTTTGAAAAGGAAGCTGACGCCGTTGAACAAAGCGAATCTCCCAGCTATATCAGGGTTGCGTCGCTGCTTGAAAAGGCAATCCAAGTTCACAGAGAGATTCCTAGGCGATACCGAAGTCAGCGGTTTGACACAAGTATGCGGGAACTTCGTCAACGGCACGTATCCGCAAGCGCCAGAGGTATGGAGGAGTTTTCTCCATACGAGTCCGAGCCCATTGACCTGGCTGACATGGCAATAAGCGCAGAAGCTCACGTGAGAGGTAAAACGACTGTTGAAGCGCTATTTGCCCTGATTACACTCTTCCCCATACCGGGCTCCCAATCGTTTAGCAGGGCAGCGCCGGAACGGGGCGAAGGTTCGGTGGTGGACATCCTAGGCACAACAGTGATGACAGCCGAGGGGCTAACGGTTGCGCGAATCCCGTCCGCGCTTTCCGGCACAGATGGTGAGCTGGCACGGGCTAGGGCTATCCAGGATTACGTGATGTCCATAGAGCTCCTGGTGAAGGGGCGAATAGTCCCGGCGTTGGAAGTCTTTAGCCGCGAACACCACGTTCAGGCTCGTGAACTCGCCCATTTGGTAAGGGAGTCTCCGGCGGTGCCTCCCGGGCACGAGGTCTTCTGGCTCAAGGGCCTCGCAGCCGGATTCAATTGGGATTTTCTGACCAGCGCCCACATTCTCGTCCCTCAGATCGAGGCGTTCCTGCGTTACCTCCTTAAGGAACGTGGCATCGACACGACTACGCGCGACGCGGACGGCATCCAGTCAGAGGCAGCGCTGGGTACATTGCTTGCCATGGACGAAACCGCAGATATATTGGGGCATAACCTGCAGTTCACGTTGGATGCTGTCCTTCTTGATCGTCTCGGACCGAACTTCCGAAATCACCAGGCCCACGGGCTTCTTGTTGAAGGATCAGCTGCTGGGTATGTCGCCGCTTACGTCTGGTGGCTGTGCTTATACCTCGTAGTCTTGCCTTTCTGGGCTGCTGGCAGAACGCAACAGCCCGGGGACCAAGAGTCGGCGTAGCCTTTCGGTACGTTTTCGGCGGCTTGGTATGGCGTTGTTGGGTAAGCTGGCGCGGTGTAATTGCCAGCTCTCCAGTCGCACGACCTGAGCAGACATTGTCGGCCATAGGTGGCCGTGGGCCGAGCAGTGGTATCCGAGATTGATTTCGTCGGCAAAATCCATCAAGAGAATGAAGAAGTAGTGAGCGAACAACCGGTAACAAAACGCCGCTTTCTGACGATCGAACAAGTAGCCGAGGAGCTAAACGTCGGGCTGCCTCAAGTCAGGGCATTACTCAAGACAGGAGAACTTCGAGGGATCCAAATCGGTGGGCGGGGTATGTGGCGGATCGGCCAGACGGACCTGGAAAACTACATCATCAGCGCCTACGAACAGACGGCAGCCCGAATCCTGAACGGTGACCTCTCGCCCGAAGAGGACTAACCTCCGCTGGTCGAGCCTCATCCGTCCTTCTCTCCGAGTGTCTAGCTTGACTTGCCTAAACAGTGGGCCCGATGATTTTGGAGACTTTCGCTGACGACAGTACGAGCGGCTGGTCGAAAGTAGTGTAGGCATTGTCCTTGATGTTGAGGCTCTCGATCAAAGCCAGGAATACTTTTCCGATGGCTGGGTACAGTATCGGCATCTGGAGCTCCAATCGCTTCTCAGATTCCTCGATGAGAGCGTCCATAATTTCGCGATCTCCCTCTGAATCGCCCCAGCCCATGGACACCCTTAAAAACTCGCGGTCACCATCCCGGCTGTTGTCATTGAAATGGCCATACGCGCGTCGCTCCGCCGCTGTGCCAATGACGGCAAAATCAAACGCCACATCTTGGCGGCCTGGCACCCAAGTACGACCATCGTGGACTAACTGGACGCCTCCACCCAACAAACCACTCGGGTGCGCAGGTGCCTGTCCATACGGGTAAACAGACACTGTGGAGAACTCGATGTCGTTCATCACTGCGAATGCTGCGTGCGCCGCTTCATGGAAGGCCGCATGAGACAACCAGCCATGCATAGGGCAATTCACCTCGTCCTGGTCAGCCAGACTAAATTCTTGAGCTCCTCGGACAGGCTCGTCCACTGCGCACTTCCTTTCGGTGTTTCTGCTGACGTGCATTTCTAACTGGATGGCACCATCTTGAGCGAGCAGTCGCCTGACAATCATGACCCGGGTCAGCCGCGCCGCCCGCCTGCCGAAAAGGCCCAACGCTCGACCTCGTCCGGCCCGACTGTGCGGCCCGCGTGCGACAGGCCTTCTGCCCACTCAACCATCTGGCTCAGAGCCGATTCATAGACTTCTACACCATAATTTGTGGTTCGTGGAGCGAAGTCTGAGTTCCCGGTCTCTCGGAACAGACTAACCAGCACTCGGTTATCGACGATGAGGCACGGGTGGCTGGGCTCACCACCGCCTGCGAAGTAAAGGAACTTGGTAAAGAAATTCGGGCCTAGGAAACCTATGGCATTGCGGCCGGGCTGCAACAGCAAAAACGCACCCCTCGGATCTGTGACCGACAGCCTCGCTGCGTCGCGAAGCAAGAGCCCAGCATGGTCAGGCCGGGCTTCGATCGAGGCGATGCGCCGCGGTGAATTGCGGTGATTAGTTCCGGTGCCCCAAGCCAAAGTGCTCCACAGCAGCTGCAAGGCGCTACCCCCGGTTTCGTCGTCCCTTGCAGCTTGGGCCATGGCGAAGAGGTGCCCGCGATCAATCCAGTCCTCGCGGCCATCCGCTCCAGCCACCGGGCCACCACGGAGGTGCAGGATGCGATTGTTCCACCAAGCCAAGTTGAGACTAAACCCGTGTTGCTGGATTGCCTCCCTACGCGGATGCTGGTTGGTCCAACTCCTGAGAGCTTCAGGTGGCGTTGCCGTGCTGGTCGGGTTCATACGATCAGACTAGGAGATCGCGAGCGGGATCGACCGGCCCGGCACGGCCCTGGACCGCGAATGTTGGATGCGGTGCAGTCTGCGTCGGAGTAACTGGGGGCACAGCAGTCCTGGCCATGTCCTGGTGGACACACCAGTAATATGTTGCGAGTGTCGAATGGGCTGAGCGCGAAAGGTGTAGAAGGGATGGGACCTCTGCCGGAGCGCCAATTGGAATTGCTGAAGCGTTTCGTTCTGCGCGTGAGGATAGTCCAGGATCACTCGCTTGCGGGCGACCTTTTGGAACTCCGAAAGCTAGCCAAGGTGGAAATCAAGGCAGTTCTGGCTCGAAGTACCGTCACAGGCGAGACCAAGGTTAGCTTGCAGCCGGTGGACCTGATCCCCACCGAGCAGTTGGAGTCTGCCGCGGCCAGAGTTCGACCCATATTCCTGAAGAGCGACGGAGTCCACTACGAAAATGTCCTTGATGCTGTCAATACAGTGTTAAAGGGCAGGTCGGGGGCTTCAGAATTCCGAGCAAAAGCATCAGAGTTGCGTACGAGCTTCCGCAACGCGGACCCAGACTATCCCCACGGTAAGCCGCGAGACCCATGGGACGGTGGCGTTTTGTCGCATAAACAACTGGCTGGATCGTGGCTGTACGGAAACCTGTTGCATGAGGATGAAATACGACGCTCGTACGGCGGCAAAATGGCCTTGGAAGAGATGTACGTGGCGGCCATGAGAACCGTGGCCTCGGAGATGCTGGCAGCAGTAGAGACCTTGCATCTGATTGAGCGTCTGCAGACACGAGGCTGGCTCGAATTGCCGGATGGAATTTTTACGGACGAAGTCACAGTATCCGCAACGTCTTGGGTGCCGCCCGGCAAGGCCACTTTGTATGTTGCCCCCGTGAACACGCCGATCCCATCCGACTTGGACGCGGATGTGCTGTCTAGCGACGGTTGGAAGAATGCAGTGGACGAATACCTCCCTGGGCAGGCCAAGAACAGCTAACTAACACCCTGCCGGCCTGCGTGCCTCCCAGCGATTCACCGCAGGCGCGAGGGTTACGCGTCCATAGACTATGGATGGGTAATACGAAGGAGGGACATACATGGGGGACGTTCCGTCGCAGCTCTCGGCCGAAGACGCGTGGGTCTGGTGGCGCGCACTTATGGAAAACATAGTCGACCTTCTCGAGGATGCAGAGGCGTTAGTCGGTCGTGGCTCCGCTGGTCGTGCCCTCTCATTGGTGGTTCTGGCTTGCGAAGAGCTGGGAAAGGCCGTGTGGGTCTACAGGGCAGCGCATGCCGCATGGGACGGTCACACTGACGTTGTGCTAATCCCCGCGGACTTCGAGCGTCTGGCTAGAAAGCATCCACCCAAGCTCAGGACGGCCAAGCGCTACGCCTCTTGGTTAGAGAAGGAGTTTACTGGCGAATGGCCGGCAAGGGACGACAGCGGCGACGGCGCTGAGTTCGCCGAGGTAGCTGACCATCTCAACGACATGAAGCAAGCAGGCTTTTATGTGGACTGGAAGGCCGGTGCACTTCGGCAGCCTGGCAGTACTGCGGCGCGCTCCTCAGTTGTCAATGAGTTGGAGGCGGTGGCGCGGGCAGCTCACCTGCTCTACGACGAGAATTGGATGCGGGCTATCATGCGACCCGACCAATTTCGCCCGCTATATGGGATGAGTCGTCGGCTCGGACAACTTGCCCATCCTGAGCTGCACGGGCGTGGGGCCGGTTCCCCGGCGGAGAAGCCTTGACATATCTCCGGTCTTGAATGCGACTTCGAACGGGTTGCCGGTGCGGTCTTCGTCCGGGACGCCGGGCAGGGACAGCCTCTGTTGGCGGAGTCAGTGGAGCAGGCAGTTAGAGTGAGCCTCATGGACGGGGACGAAATTTGGTGGGGGCGGCTCCGGCTCGCGATGAAGGCTGTTCGACACTGGGAACGCCGGACCGGAGAGCGGGATGAAGTGGAGCCTGGGAGTTCCATAGCCAGGGATGACGACGGGCTGACTGGGCATCCCGTCCGAACCGGAGCCTGGTACGGGCTCATAGTCGCCGTGGACCATCTAGGTCTGGTGGCGGACCTTACCCGGGACGGTCTGACGCTACGGCCGTCGTCTATCTTTACTGTGACGAGGGCAGCCTTGCTCGGCGCGTCTCAGGCCGTCTGGCTGTTGTCGGGCAGCCGCGAGGACCGGCGCTGCCGGGCATTGTCCATTGAGTCTGATGAGCGGAAGCAGCACCGGGGCTTCGTAAATGACTTTGCTCGCGATGACTATGTGAGAGATAACCAAGCACCCGACTTCGTTGAGGGGCTAGACCAATTGGCGCAGCGGCTAACCGAAGAGCTGCTGTCCTTGCGGGGGCTTCGCAAGGGACGGCCATATGACGGCGACTTCGTGTCCACAACGATGATGCGTGAGGCTGCCGCCCACTTGGCTGGACGAGGTAGTAACGATGATTGGTTCCGGTTAGCTCTAGCTGCCGAATGGCGGATGGCCAGCGCCGCGGCGCATGCTCGATCCTGGCCAACTTATGTACGGCCGACTGAACGCACCAGCCTTCCGGGCGGCGGCGCGGTCCTGAGTATGACTTCCAGTCTGGAAGACGTGACGAAGTCTTATGTGGCCGCCGTTTTGATGACGAGCGAGGCGTGGCGATTATGGGATTTGAGACGGCAGCCGCATGTCTGAGTCACTCGAGGTGGGACCCTCTGTAGCAACCCGTGTAGCAACGCGGCTGATTTCGTAGTTGTTCGGGGGTGTCTGTCTTTGATTCCCTTCCTTATATAGGCCGGTTTTCAGTCAGCAGTGAATGGCGGCGAATGCTTAGCCGGAGACTGGGGGTCAAGGGGTCGCAGGTTCAAATCCTGTCAGCCCGACCAGCAGAAATAACCGCTCCATCACTGGAAAGAAAGTCCGGTGATGGAGCGGTTTTTTGTTGGCCAGCGATCCTCAGGAGCCCGGCGGCTCCGCGGGTTCCCGATGACTTTTCGCGATGACGGCGGAATCGGGCCGCCGCGCCCTATTTTACGAACCGCGACGTCCGCCTGTCCGCGAGGATCTTTCCGTTGGTCTGGCATCCGGGGCAGTACTGCAGCGCCCTGTCGGCAAAGGACACTTCGCGGATGGTGGTCCCGCATACCGGACACGGCTGTCCCGTCCGTCCGTGGACCCGCATGGTGCTCCGCTTTGCATCCTTCAGCTCGTTGGGAGCCTTCCCTACTGCCTCCGCGACGGCGGCCCCCAGCACGCTGTGGATGGACTCGTACAGGACCCGGACAGTGTTCTCGTCAAGAGTCTTGGACAGGGCGAACGGGGAAATCCTGGCAGCATGGAGTATCTCGTCGCTGTAGGCGTTGCCGATTCCCGCGATGACTCCCTGGTTGCGAAGCAGACCCTTGATCTGCTGTGGACTGGCCGCGAGGATTCCGGCAAAGGTGGCCAGGTCGAATGACGCGCTCAGGGGATCGGGGCCAAGCGTGGCGATTCCGGGCACATCCTGCGGGTCCCTGACCACGTGGACGGCGAGGCTCTTCCTTGTGCCTGCCTCGGTCAGGTCAATCCCCACATGAAGGTCGTGCCGGGGTCCGCCGGGCGCGCCTGCGACGTCAGCGGCGGCCTTCATGAACTCCAGCCGTGCGGCAATATAGCCCTTGCCCGGGCGCAGGACGGCCGGTGACGGCGATTCGGTGTAGCGGAGCCAGCCGGCTTTGGCCAAATGGAAGGCGAGCTGGATCCCGCCGGCATCAAGGACGATGAACTTGCCCATGCGCTGAACACCCGTAATTTCCCGGCCTTCCAGCGCTGAATAGGGCGGATCCGCCGTCTTGAGCACGGCAAACGAGACGATCTGGATTTTCGTCAGGATGGCGCCGCGGAGCCGGGTGTCCAGGAAAGCGCTCAGGCCGGCCACCTCGGGTAGTTCAGGCATGTCACCACTGTGCCACAAGCATGCGACAGGGGCTGCTCACCGGCCCGCCCAATGTGCCTATACTTTCAGCGGCGGCTTGTTCTGCAGACCTCCGTTGACATTGCTGACCGACCGACATTGCTGATTGAACCGATGAAAGGCCCCGTGATGAGCAACATTCCCGAAGACCTGTCCTACACCGCCGAACACGAATGGGTGTCCGCTCCGAACGCCGAGGGTGTGGTGCGGGTGGGTATCACGGATTTCGCCCAGGATGCGCTGGGAGACGTCGTGTACGCACAGATGCCCGAGGCCGGTACCAAGGTGAAAGCGAACGACGTCGTGGGTGAGGTTGAATCCACCAAGAGCGTGAGCGACATTTATGCCCCCGTCAGCGGCGAGGTCGTTGCCCGGAATGAATCGTTGGACACAGATTCGGCGCTCATCAACTCAGATCCCTACGGCGACGGATGGCTCATCGAAGTCAAGCTCGCCGAGCCCGACGCCTTGGAGTCGCTGCTCAGTGCATCCGAGTACGAACAACAGGTAGGCTAAAGACAACCGGTATGTGGAGGCCGGCTGCTGAGCGATCAGCAGCCGGATAACAGGCCGTTGGACCGGATCTGCCAGGCTTTTCCGGAGTGTATGCGTTGTTTGCAGGGGGTATCTGCAACGGAAAAGGAGGAATCCATGGTTGGCCACGAACAGAACCACGGCGGTGGTGATTACGGCACAGGTGGAGTGAAGTCTTCGGAGACCACGTCCATCCACCTCACGCCGGTCCGTGATGAGCCGATCATTGCGCACAAGCTCTCTCTTGAAGAGCGCGCAGCCGTGGAGGCGCTCCCCTTCGGTTCAGCCCTGCTGGTCGCGCACAGCGGACCCAACACTGGGGCGAGATTCCTGTTGGACTCTGACGTCACCACTGCCGGGCGCCACCCGGATGCCGATATCTTCCTCGACGACGTTACGGTATCGCGCCGTCATGTTGAGTTCCGCAGGACTGCACGCAGCTTCGAAGTGGTGGACACCGGCAGCCTCAATGGGACCTATGTGAACCACGACCGCGTGGACAGCGTGGAACTCAAGTCCGGAAATGAAGTCCAGATCGGCAAGTTCCGCCTCACTTTCTACCTCAGCCCTGCCCGCGCAGCAGGCAACGTCTGATCCCGGGGTAGCTGCCTGTGGCACTGGCACAGCCCGAAAGGCGAGGACCCCAGGTCCTGAACATCGGGGAAGTCCTGGCTCAATTGAGCGATGACTTCCCCGGTATGACCGCGTCCAAAATCAGGTTCCTTGAGGAAAAGGGTTTGATCAACCCGCGGCGCACCCCGGCCGGATACCGGCAGTACGCGGACACGGATGTGGAACGGCTTCGCTTCGTCCTGGCCCTCCAGCGGGATCAATACCTCCCCCTGAAGGTCATCAAGGACTACCTTGATGCGATCGACCGGGGGGAACGCCCGGAAAATCTGCCCCCCGGGGTCACCGTATCGCCGCGGATCGTTTCCGACGAACTGGCCGCGGAGCTGCAGAACAAGGTCCGCAGGCTCAGCGAGGAACAACTGCGTGCCGAGTCCGGGGCGAGTGTGCCGCTGCTGCAGTCATTGCTGAGCTACGGCCTGATCGGGCACGTCAATGGGAAGTTCGACGAACATGCCCTGCAGGTCGCCCGCACGTGCGTCCAGCTGGAAAGCCACGGACTCGAACCCCGGCACCTGCGGCCCTTCCAGGCTGCCGCTGAACGCGAATTCGGCCTCGTGGAACGCGCGGTGGCAACGTTGACCTCGCGGAAGGATGCGGCGTCCCACGCCCGCGCCGCTGAGGCCGCCCGTGAAATCAGTGATCTTTGCCTGACCCTGCACCGTGCCCTGGTGCAGGACAGGATTTCGCGAATGGACAGCTGATGATCGAAGTCGAAATCGTGGGTGTGCGGATTGAGCTGCCCTCGAACCAGCCGTTGGTGCTGCTGAAGGAGATTCACGGGGAACGCCACGTCCCCATCTGGATCGGCACCCCGGAGGCGAGTGCCATAGCGCTTGCCCAGCAAGGCGTGGTGCCCCCGCGCCCCATGACCCACGACCTCCTGATCGACGTCGTCGAATCCCTTGGCCACAACATCGTCAGCGTCAACATCGTGGCCGTGGAGGACAACATCTTCTACGGCCAACTCCAGTTCGAGAACGGCACCACAGTCAGTTCCCGGGCATCGGATGCGCTGGCGCTTGCCTTGCGCGCCAAGTGCCGGATCTGGTGTGCGGACGCCGTAATGGACGAGGCCGGGGTCCGGATCACCGAACATGACGAGGGTGAGGACACCGAGCCAGGCCCCGCCGTGGACGAAGAAGGGGAGCTCAGGCGCTTCCGCGAGTTCCTGGACGACGTTGAACCTGAGGACTTCGACGGCTGAGGCCACATTAAGCTTAAACTCGAGGCTGAAAGTTTCGACACGCCCCTGAAATGCGGCCAGCATCTTTGACCTTGGCCTGCGGCAGGCCTAACGTCGAAGGTACCAAGTTCCCATTGCATACAACAGCCGCGCAAGTCACACTGGAAAGTGCAGCCCCGGCCTAATTACACGGATGAATTTCACATTCGTCCAGCTGTTGCTGCAACTTCCTTAGGGGAGCATACGACGAGGAGGATCCAGTGAGTCCGAAAGGCGAAGCAGGCGAACTGAAGCACGCTTCAACGGCAGGCGTTGCGCTGCCCGCGAGCGGTGCCCAGGGCCTCCTGTTCACGGAAGATCTTCCGGTTCTTGACGAGGACGCAGGCTACCGCGGTCCCACCGCGTGCAAAGCCGCGGGCATCACCTACCGTCAGCTGGACTACTGGGCCCGCACCGGGCTTGTTGAACCCGCAGTGAGGGGCGCCGCCGGTTCCGGGTCGCAGCGGCTTTACGGCTTCCGGGACATCCTGGTGCTCAAGGTTGTCAAGCGTCTGCTGGACACGGGGGTCTCGTTGCAGCAGATCCGCTCGGCAGTTGAACACCTGCGGGAACGCGGTGTTGAAGACCTTGCGCAGATCACCCTGATGAGCGATGGCGCGAGCGTCTACGAGTGCACGTCCGCGGATGAGGTCATTGATCTTGTCCAGGGCGGCCAGGGCGTCTTCGGCATCGCAGTGGGCCGGGTGTGGCGTGAAGTGGAAGGCAGCCTTGCGGCGCTTCCCAGCGAGCACGCATCGGAGCAGTCCTTTCCCGACGACGAGCTGAGCAAACGCCGGGCTGCCCGCAAGATCAGCTAGCCTGGAAATCCAGACCTAAACACACAGGACAGGCCACCTTTCGACAAGAAAGGTGGCCTGTCCTATGTTGTGGATCCTGCTTGATTCCGCCCGCCCTTGCCGCCCGGGCCGTTGCCTCCGGGCGGTCTGGACTAGCGGTGGCTTCGGTTCCGGACGGAGCCGTTGGACCGCACAAGGTTGCCCAGCAGGGTATCGAAGAGCCCGGCGGCGTTCTTGGCCGAGTCTCCGGGCCAGTGGTGAATGGAGTGGGCCGCGCCCTGGATCTGCTGCCAGTTGGCTTGTTCGGGAATGTGCGGGGTAAGAAGGAGCTCGCCGAACATGGACTGCATTTCGGCCAGGCGGAAGGCGTGCTCGGACGAGCCATGGCGAACGCGGTTGGCCACAATGCCGGCCGGGGACAGACTCGGGGCGAACTCCTGCCGGAACAGTTGGATGGCCCTGAGGGTCCGCTCGGTTCCGGCCACCGAGAACAGGCCGGGTTCCGCCACGAGGGTCACCTTGTCGCTTGCGGACCACGCCATCCGGGTCAGCCCGTTCAGCGACGGGGGGCAGTCCACGAGCACCAGTTCATAGTTGTTGGTGCCGGCGAGCACGGTGGATAAGCGGCGCAGATCACGGCGGCCCAGGTCCGGGCGGTCGTAGACGCCGGTGTAGGCCGAGCCCACAGCCACGTCCAGGATGCCGCTGCCGGCGTGGCCGGCACGCGCAACCCACCCGCTGGGAACGACGTTTTCCGTGAGGCGGGCACGCCTCGGGTTCTTGAGCATGCGCCCGATGTCCAGTTGGTCCCCGGGCGCAACGCCCAAAGCCGTGCTGGCGTCCGCATGGGGATCAAGGTCCACCACAAGAGTGGGGATGCCGGCGGCAAGGGCCGCAGACGCCAATCCGGTGGTGACCGATGTCTTGCCGACCCCGCCTTTGAGGCTGCTGATGCTGACTACTTGCACTTGAAAAACCAATACCTAACGCCGGTTGCCGTGTTGGGATAGTGCCGGCTCCGGCTATCCCCGGAGCGGGGGCGAGCTGACGCAGCCCCCACTCATCATATGTCGGCGCGGTGTTGATTCCCGTTTCATCCCGCACGGGGGCTGTGCCCCGCCCCCACCCGGCACTAAGCTGGAAAAGCCCATAGGCGGGCAAGCCTGCCTAATCAACTGCTCATGACGGATAATTCTGTGATGGTAGACACAATGATTTGTGTTTGCAGTTGCCCGTCTTAGACACTGTGACCACCTACCGATCCACCCGCAATGATGCAGGAGAAGCATGTTTTCCAAGATTCTGGTGGCCAACCGCGGCGAAATCGCGATTCGCGCATTCCGCGCCGGCTACGAGCTGGGCGCCAAGACAGTAGCTGTGTTTCCTAACGAGGACCGCAACTCGATCCACCGCCAGAAGGCTGATGAGGCGTATCTGATTGGCGAGGAGGGCCACCCTGTCCGGGCCTACCTCGACGTCGACGAAGTGGTCCGGGTGGCCAAGGAGTCCGGTGCCGATGCCATCTACCCCGGCTACGGCTTCCTCTCCGAAAACCCGAGGCTCGCACGGGCGGCGGCCGAGGCGGGCATCACGTTCGTGGGTCCGCCCGCGGAGGTTCTCGAACTTGCAGGCAATAAGGTCGCTGCCCTCGAGGCGGCCCGCAATGCCGGTGTGCCCGTGCTCAGGTCCAGCCAGCCCTCGAAAGACCTCGACGAGCTGATCGCAGCCGCCGACGAGATCGGTTTCCCCATCTTCGCCAAGGCCGTGGCCGGCGGCGGCGGCCGGGGCATGCGCCGGGTGGATACCCGTGACGCCCTGCCCGAAGCCCTCCAGGCGGCCATGCGCGAGGCAGACGCCGCATTCGGCGATCCCACCATGTTCCTCGAACAGGCCGTGTTGCGCCCCCGCCACATCGAAGTCCAGATCCTGGCCGACGCCGAGGGCAACGTCATGCACCTCTTCGAGCGCGACTGCTCCATCCAGCGGCGCCACCAGAAGGTCATCGAGATCGCTCCTGCGCCCAACCTTGATGAAGGCATCCGCCAGGCGCTGTACCGGGACGCAGTGAAGTTCGCCAAGGCATTGAACTACGTGAACGCCGGCACTGTGGAATTCCTGGTGGACACCGTTGGCGAGCGGGCAGGCCAGCACGTCTTCATTGAGATGAACCCACGCATCCAGGTGGAGCACACCGTCACCGAGGAAGTAACCGACGTCGACCTCGTCCAGGCCCAGCTCCGGATCGCCTCCGGCGAGACGCTCGCGGACCTCGGACTCTCACAGGAGACGGTCCAGCTCAAGGGCGCCGCCCTGCAGTGCCGCATCACCACAGAGGACCCTGCCAACGGCTTCCGGCCGGACATTGGAAAGATCACCGGTTACCGATCCGCCGGCGGCGCCGGAGTCCGGCTCGACGGCGGCACCGTCTACTCGGGCGCCGAAATCAGCCCGCACTTCGACTCGATGCTGGTCAAGCTGACCTGCCGCGGCCGGGACTATCCCACCGCCGTCGCCCGGGCCCGGCGCGCCCTCGCCGAATTCCGGATCCGCGGCGTGTCCACCAATATCTCCTTCCTGCAGGCCGTCCTGGACGACCCCGACTTTGTGGCCGGTGACGTCGCCACCTCGTTCATCGACGAGCGGCCCGGGCTGCTGAAGGCCCGCGTCTCCGCGGACCGCGGCACCAAGCTGCTGACCTGGCTCGCCGAAGTCACCGTGAACAAGCCCAACGGGGACCTTAAAGTCCATTCGGACCCCGCCGCGAAGCTGCCCCTCATCACCGACTCAGGAACTGTCAAGGGCTCGCGCCAGCGGCTGCTTGAGCTTGGCCCGGAGGGATTCGCCAAGGCCCTGCGCGCCCAGGACGCCGTTGCCGTCACGGACACCACCTTCCGCGACGCGCACCAGTCGCTGCTGGCCACCAGGGTTCGCACCCGGGACCTGGTCGCGGCCGGCCCCGCCGTTAGCGCCCTGATGCCCGGACTGCTCTCGGTTGAGGCCTGGGGCGGAGCCACCTACGACGTTGCCCTGCGCTTCCTGGGGGAGGACCCGTGGGACCGGCTGGCGGCGCTGCGCAAGGCGCTGCCGAACATCTGCCTGCAGATGCTGCTCCGCGGCCGGAACACTGTGGGCTACACGCCCTACCCCGAAGAGGTCACGGAGGCATTCGTCAACGAGGCGGCGGCCACCGGCATCGACATCTTCCGGATCTTCGATGCCCTCAACGACGTCAACCAGATGGCACCGGCCATCCGTGCCGTCCGGGCAACCGGCACCGCCGTCGCCGAAGTTGCGCTCTGCTACACCAGCGACATGCTCGATCCGGACGAAAAGCTCTACACGCTGGACTACTACCTGGAGCTGGCCCAGAAGATTGTTGACGCCGGCGCGCATATCCTGGCCATCAAGGACATGGCCGGGCTGCTGCGCCCCGCCGCCGCTGCCAAGCTCGTGAGCGCCCTGCGCGAACGTTTCGACCTTCCGGTCCACCTCCACACCCACGACACCGCAGGCGGCCAGCTGGCCACGCTCCTCGCAGCCGTGGACGCCGGAGTGGACGCCGTGGATGTGGCGTCGGCATCGCTGGCCGGAACCACCAGCCAGCCCTCCGCGTCCGCGCTGGTCGCCGCGTTGGCCCACACCCCCCGCGATACCGGACTGAGCCTGGCGAAGGTCAGCTCGCTGGAACCGTACTGGGAAGCCGTGCGCCGGGTCTACGCACCGTTCGAATCCGGCTTGCCGGGCCCCACCGGACGCGTGTACCAGCATGAGATTCCCGGCGGCCAGCTATCGAACCTGCGGCAGCAAGCCATGGCCCTCGGCCTCGGCGAACGCTTCGAAGCCATTGAGGACATGTACACAGCGGCGGACCGCATCCTGGGCCGTCTCGTGAAGGTCACACCCTCCTCCAAGGTGGTGGGCGATCTGGCCCTGCACCTCGTGGGACTCAACGCGGATCCGGCGGACTTCAACGAGAACCCGCAGAACTACGACATCCCGGATTCGGTGATCGGGTTCCTGTCAGGCGAACTCGGTGATCCTCCCGGAGGCTGGCCCGAACCGTTCCGTACCAAGGCACTGCAGGGCCGCAGCGTGAAGGTCCGGGACGTCGAGCTCAGCACGGAGGACAGCGCCGCACTCAAGGGCGACTCCAAGACCCGTCAGCAGACCCTGAACCGGTTGCTGTTCGAAGGTCCCACCAAGGACTACCAGAAGAGCGTGGAGACCTACGGCAACCTGTCTGTGCTGGACACCCGGGACTACCTCTTCGGCCTGCAGCGCGGCGCCGAGCACGAGATCGAGCTGGAAAAGGGCGTCCGCCTCATTGCCTCGCTCGAAGCGGTTTCCGAACCGGACGAGAAGGGTATGCGCACCGTGATGTGCACCCTGAACGGCCAGTCCCGGCCCGTCGTGGTCCGAGACCGGTCCGTGGTCAGCAACGTCAAGGCCGCGGAGAAGGCGGATCCGGCCCAGCAGGGCCACGTTGCCGCGCCGTTCGCGGGAGCCGTCACCCTGGCCGTCAAGTCCGGGGACGCGGTGAAGGCCGGTGACACCGTGGCCACCATCGAGGCGATGAAGATGGAAGCGTCAATCACGACGCCGGTGGCCGGCACCGTATCCCGGCTCGCGGTCGGCGCGGTGGAGCAGGTGCAGGGCGGAGACCTGCTGCTCGTCGTCGAGTAGCCAGTCGTAAAAAGCAGAAGGGTCCTTCCGGCCGAAGCCGGAAGGACCCTTTTTGTTGATTGGACTTTGTCGTGTTTCCCCTTGCTGTTTTTCTGCCGTGCCGTGCCGTGCCGCGTGGCTAGTGCTGGCCGGAGGGCTCCGGGCGGGCAGGGCGCCGCGCCGCATACATCTCTTCGATCACGTTCTCGAAGTCCTTCATGACCTGGGCGCGCTTGACCTTCATGGAGGGCGTCAGGTGACCCGAGGCTTCAGTGAAATCAGACGGCACGATGCGGAACGACTTGATGGCCTCGGCCTGGGAAACGGATTGATTGGCCTTGGTGATGAGCCCTTGGACCGCGGCTTTGATCGCGGGATGCTCCGCCGCCTCAGCCATGGTGGTGACGGCTGCGAGGCCGTGGCGGTGCAACCATCCCGGCAGGGCCTCCTCGTCCAGGGTCACCAGGGCCCCGATGAAGGGACGGTTGTCACCCACCACCAGCACCTGGGACACCAGCGCGTCAGCCCGGATCTGGTCCTCCAGGAGTGCGGGCACCACGTTCTTGCCGCCTGCGGTAACGATGATTTCTTTTTTGCGTCCGGTAATCGTGAGGAAGCCGTTCTCATCCAGTTGGCCGATGTCGCCGGTCCGCAACCACCCGTCCACGAAGGCCTCGGCCGCGAGGTCAGGGCGCTTGTAGTACCCGCGCATCACGCAGACGCCCTTGGCGAGGATCTCGCCGTCGTCCGCGATCTTCACCGCGTTGCCGGGAAGGGGAGCGCCCACGGTGCCGATCCTGATCAGCGACGGGGTATTGACCGTGATGGGAGCGGTAGTTTCGGTGAGGCCGTATCCCTCCAGGATCTGCATGCCGATGCCCTGGAAGAAGTGGCCCAGCCGTTCGCCCAGCGGCCCCCCTCCGGAGACGGCGTGTGCAACCTGGCCGCCCATTGCGGCCCGGAGCTTGCCATACACAAGCCTGTCGAACAGGGCGTGCCGCAGCCTGAGTCCGAGTCCAACCGAACCGGACTGCTTGGCGCGCGAGTAGGCGATGGCCGTGTCCGCCGCCTTGTGGAAGATGGCGCCCTTGCCGCCGTCCTCGGCCTTCGTCAGGGCGGAGTTGTAGACCTTCTCGAACACGCGCGGGACGGCGAGGATGAAGGTGGGCCGGTAGCTCTGGAGGTCCGGGAGGAGGTGCTTGATGTCCGGCGTGTGGGCCACCGTGACGCCGCCGGCAACCGCCAGGACCGAGATGAACCGCGCGAACACGTGGGCCAGGGGCAGGAACATGATGGTGCGGGCATGTTCGTGGACAATCCCGGACAGCGACGTCGCCAGCGCGTTCTCGGAGAGTTCCACAAAGTTGCCGTGCGTCAGCTCGCAGCCCTTGGGCCGTCCCGTGGTCCCGGAGGTGTAAATGATCGTGGCCACATCCGTCAGGGAGGCTTTGTTCCGCCGCTCTTCGAGCTGGTCGTCACTGACACTGGTCCCGGCCGCACGCAGTTCGTCAAGACCGGCGCCCTCAAGCTGCCAGACGTGGGCGAGGGAACCGAGACCCTCGGAGGTGGCGGCCTGCCGGATGACATCCTCGTGGTGCGGCGACTCGGCGAAAGCGGCCACGGCACCGGAATCGCCGAGGTTCCAGGCCACCTGGCTGGGGGAGGACGTCTCATAAATGGGCACGGAGATGGCGCCTGCGAACCAGACGGCGAAGTCAACGAGCGCCCATTCGTACCTCGTGCGGGACATGATCCCCACCCGGTCCCCGCCCTGCACTCCGCTGGCGATCAGCCCCTTGGCGAGTGCATTGACGTCCGCCAGGAAGTCAGTGGCTGTAATGTCCTGCCACTGGCCCGCGGCATCGCGCCGCGAAAAGAGGGACGGGTTGGAGGACTTGGCGGCCTGGCGAAGCACCAGATCGGTGATGTTCGTTTCCGGGGGCACAATCACCAGGGGCGGAACACTGAATTCGCGCACGATAGCTCCTTTGATATCCATTGCCCCGCAGGGGGTACGTCTAACACTAGTACGCGAGTTGCGGGGGCGAGTGCGGTTTAACCTACTGGCGAGTAACTTTACGATTAAGGCCTGGGTTACGCCAGTGTCAGGGCTTAGGCGGCGCCTTGGGCGGGAGCTTCCGGCCCGACGAATAGAATGGGGAACCATGCACACACCATCGCCAGGCAGCCAGCCCAGACCCTTCCGACGGACTGCGCCCTGGCGGAGCAGGAAGCCCGCAGCAGCCCATGATGCCCTCGCTGGCAGCCAGACTTTCCGGGACCACCTCCGGCTCGGCCGCAAGGGGCTGGCCATCGGGGTGGACATCGGGGGCACCAAGGTGGCCGCGGGGGTGGTGGATGCAGAGGGCCGGATCCTCAGCCAGGCCAAACGCTCAACGCCTGGAAATGACCCCCGCGCCGTCGAGCAGGTCATTGTGGAGCTGGTGGACGAGCTCAGCGAGGGCCACCGCATCTGGTCGGTGGGCATTGGCGCGGCCGGCTGGATGGATCTCGAAGGCGGCACAGTTCTTTTCAGCCCGCATCTTGCCTGGCGCAATGAACCGCTCAGGGACAACCTCCAACGGCTCCTGCGCCGGCCCGTCCTGCTGACCAACGACGCCGACGCGGCGGCCTGGGCGGAATGGCGCTTTGGTGCCGGCCAAGGGCAGAACCGCCTCGTCTGCATCACGCTGGGCACCGGAATCGGCGGCGCCATGGTGATGGACGGGCGCGTGGAGCGGGGCCGCTTTGGCGTGGCCGGGGAATTCGGCCACCAGATCATCATGCCGGGCGGGCACCGGTGCGAATGCGGCAACCGCGGCTGCTGGGAACAGTACGCCTCCGGCAACGCCCTGGGCCGCGAGGCCCGGGAACTGGCAGCCGCAAATTCGCCCGTCGCCCAGGAGCTCCTGAAGGCCGTGGACGGTGAAGTGGACAAGATCACCGGCGTGATCGTGACTGAACTGGCCAAGGCCGGCGATGCCACGTCCAGGGAACTGCTTGAGGATGTGGGCGAGTGGCTCGGACTGGGGCTGGCGAACCTCGCCGCCGCGCTGGATCCGGGCAAGTTCGTGATCGGCGGCGGGCTCTGCGACGCCGGCGAACTGCTGGTGGGGCCGGCCCGGAAGGCCTTCGCCAGGAACCTCACCGGGCGCGGGTTCAGGCCCGCGGCGGAAATTGCGCTGGCCGCGCTGGGACCAAACGCCGGCCTGATCGGGGCGGCGGACCTGTCCCGGGTCAGCAGCCGGATGCACGGCTAACCCCACGCGGGCTGCCGTGCGCTGCCTGCAGAAGTCACCGGCAGCGGAAACGGGCGCTACACGCGGGCGCCGTCGTCGTGCTCGTCCTTTTCATTGGGCAACTGCATGATCAGGTAGATCACGGCGGCAACAAAGACGGCAACAATGCCCAGGATCGCCAGCAGGGGCGCCGAGCGCCAGAACATTGCGCAAAACAGAAGTGCTAGTGGGCCACCCAGCGCGCCGAGCCACGCAAGCATGGTCAGGGGGTCGGTGCCGGCCAGGCTCGGCGGATCTTCGGGAACGAATTCACCGTCGTCCCCGGCGTCGTAGTCCCGCGGGCCGATGGTCCCGGCGCCTGGACCGGCGTCATCATCATCGCCCGAGCCGGCATCACGGCCCGGCTCCGCCGGAACAGCGGGCTGCCGCCCCGGGGCCGCGGGCTCTGCCGGGGCTGCTCCCGCGATGCCCAGGGGGTCAAAATCGCGGAATGGCCGGGGGAGCGGTGAGCTGGCCTCCCCGGACGGAGGAACTGTGCTCGAGGTCCCTTCGAGCCGGGACACAAGATCGAGCCAGACCGCCTCGTCCGGGTCGCCGCCCTGGTCCGGGGACTGCGGATCGGAGCTAGTCATCAGCCGTGTCCTTTTGGCTTGCTGGAGAATTTTCGGGTCCGTGCCGCGCATCATCGGAAGCGCTGCCGGCTGACCGGCCGACTACCGCTCGGATGAAGTCAGCGGATCCGCGAAAGATTTCCCCCGCGTCGTTGTCCATGGTAGCCACATGGTAGCTGTTGGCGAGGGTGGTCACCTGCAGCGGGGCATTCCTCAGACCCCGGCGAAGGGCCGCCATGCTGGTATCGGACACCACATGGTCAATCGCGGAACGGAACACCTGAACTGGCGTGGTGATGCGGGGCAGCAGCCGCACGGTGTCCTTGAACATCTTGTTGAGTTCGTGGGCGGCAGCCACGGGCGTTCGCGGGTAAGCGCCTTCGTCCATATCCGGTTTCAGGATGTCGTTGGCGATTGCGGGGGTGCTCTTGAGCACAAGCTTCAGTATCCCGGCCAGGGGCGCGCGTGGATCGTCGATCACCAGGCCCGGGTTGACCACTATGGTTCCTGCAACCGGCCGCAAGGCGGCAACGCGCAGGGCGAGGGCTCCTCCCATGGACAGCCCGGCCGTGAACACATAGTCACACTCGGCCGCGAGCTCCAGGTAGGAGGCGTCAAAGGCCGAATCCCACTCCTGCCACCGTGTCCGGGCAAGTTCCTGCCAGCTGGTGCCGTGGCCGGGCAGGAGCGGCATCCGCACGGCAAAACCATCCTCCGCGAGGGACTCGGCCCACGCACGGACGCCGTGCGGGCTGCCGGTGAAGCCGTGGGATACGGCCACGCCAACGGACGGCCCGTCGCCGGTAAAGGGGCTGCTGAACGGACTGTGATCAGGGAGGATGCTCATGATGTCTCCGAGGATACGCGTTTGGCGGCCTGTTCCACGAAGAAACGGGCCGACTGTTCGAAGATGGCCGGAGCGTCGGCATCGAGGGTAGCCACATGTCCGCTGTTGGGCAGCGGGATGACCGTCAACGCCCGTGACCCCAAGCGGTTCCTGATCAGCTCGATGGACGACGGCGGCACCACCTCATCCGTGTCCGATTTAAAGACCAGGACTGGAGCCACCACCTTTGGAAGGCCGCGAATGGCCGCTGCGAACAGTTTCTTCAGCTCATGGACGGCGGCCAGGGGTGTCCGTGAATAATCGCCGTCGTTGGTGGCTGTGGCCGTGGGGTGGGACTCCTCGGCGGGGATGGTGGTGCGTTGAAAGTACTTGAGCACCCCGATAATCCGCGCCCGGCGGTCGTAAAAACTGAGTCCGGGGTTCACCACCGCCACGCCGGCCACCGCGTGGCGGGAAGCGGTTCGCAGCGCCACGGCGCCGCCCATGGACAGCCCGGCCACGAAGCTGTCGTCAGTATGCGCGGCCAGTTCCAGATAGGCCGCCTCGAACGCCCCCGCCCAGTCCTGCCAGCCGGAACGCTCAAGTTGGCGCCAGTCCGTTCCATGCCCGGGCAGGAGTGGAACGGACACGGCGAAACCCTGTTGGGCGAGGAATTGCGCCCACGGCAGCACGCTGAGCGGACTGCCGGTGAAGCCGTGGCAAATGGCAATGCCAATCCGCGCGTTCGGGCCGTGGCCGGGGTAACCGAAAGCCGCAGGTATGGACGGGTTGCTGCTTTCTCTCATATGCCAATCGTGTCACCCTTCCCCGCAAATCTGACTAGAGTAGGGTTGCATTGAAGTCCGGGCCGGGCCCGACGGAGGGCCCGGCCAGACGCCTTCCGGAGAGGTCCATCGCGTGTTTTATTGGTTCATGAAGACCTTTGTCCTGGGTCCGGTGCTGAAGCTCCTGTTCCGCCCCTGGGTCAAGGGCCTGGACAACGTTCCCGCCGAGGGCGCCGCCATTCTGGCCTCGAACCATCTGTCCTTCTCCGACTCCATTTTCATGCCCCTGATGGTTCCGCGTCCCGTGGTCTTCCTGGCCAAATCGGAGTACTTCACCGGCACCGGCCTCAAGGGCAGGCTGACCGCGCTCTTCTTCCGGCTGACGAATCAGTTGCCCATGGACCGGTCAGGGGGAGCGGCGTCGGCGGCGTCGCTGAACGCCGGCATGGACGTCCTGGGCCGCGGCTCGCTCCTGGGCATTTATCCAGAAGGCACACGAAGCCCGGACGCCCGCCTGTACCGCGGAAAAGTAGGCGTGGCCCGTCTGGCCCTCAAGGCCCGTGTCCCGGTGATCCCGGTTGCCATGATCGGAACCGACAAGGTGCAGCCTATCGGGAAGCGGGTGCCCAACATCCGGCGAATCGGCATGATCTTCGGAGAGCCGCTGGATTTCAGCCGCTATTACGGCATGGAGGACGACCGGCTGATTCAGCGGTCGGTGACCGACGAGATCATGTATGAGCTCATGCGGCTTTCCGGCCAGGAGTATATTGACGAATATGCTGCCGTCGTCAAGCTCAGGCTTGCCGGCAAAACCGCCGCCGCTCCGCCCGACGCCGACCCTGGCAAGGCCGATCCAAATGAAGCGGATGGCGACGCCGGAGCCTCCGGCCCCGGAAATGTGTGACGGCAGATACATGCGAATGACGGCCTAGGTGCCGGAAACCCTGATCGGGCAACTAGTCTTGTAGTGTGACTGAGCTATCTGCAACACCTGCCTCCCTGCTGACCAGTACCGCCCAGAGCGGTGCCGCCAACTATCCGGGACTGGACCACTGGCGGGACCTTCCCATCTCCCAGCAGCCCAGCTGGCAAAACAAGGACGTTTTTGACGCTTCCGTCAAGGAACTTTCCGTCCTGCCGCCGCTCGTCTTCGCCGGCGAAGTGGACATCCTTCGCGAACGGCTCGCGGCGGCCGCCCAGGGGAAGGCCTTCCTTCTCCAGGGCGGTGATTGTGCCGAGACGTTTGAAGCGGCAACAGCTGACAAAATCAGTGCCCGGGTAAAGACCATCCTCCAGATGGCGGTGGTGCTGACCTACGGTGCGGCCATGCCAGTGATCAAGATGGGCCGGATGGCTGGGCAATTTGCCAAGCCGCGCTCGTCCAATGACGAAACCCGGGACGGTGTGACCCTGCCGGCATACCGTGGCGACATCGTGAACGGCTACGACTTCACCCCGGATTCACGCGGCCATGATGCCAGCCGGATGCTCAAGGCGTACCACACCTCGGCGTCCACCCTGAATCTCATCCGTGCCTTCACCCAGGGCGGCTTCGCCGACTTGCGCCTGGTTCACCACTGGAACAAGGGATTCACCGAGAACCCCGCCCACGCACGCTACGAATCGCTGGCACGGGACATAGACCGCGCCATCAAGTTCATGGCATCCTGCGGAGCGGACTTCGAAGCCCTGAAGAGGGTGGAGTTCTTCGCCAGCCATGAGGCGCTGTTGCTCGACTACGAGCGCGCCCTGACCCGGATCGATTCCCGGACGGGACTGCCGTACGACACCTCCGCGCACTTCCTGTGGATTGGGGAACGCACCCGCGAGCTGGACCACGCACACGTGGATTTCCTGTCCCGTGTCCGCAACCCGATCGGCGTCAAGCTGGGCCCCTCGACATCCGGGGACGACGCCCTGCGGCTGATCGACAAGCTGGACCCGGACCGGGAGCCCGGCCGCCTTACCTTCATCACCCGCATGGGCGCGGGCAACATCCGCGAGAAACTTCCCGCCGTCGTGGAGAAGGTCACGGCCTCCGGCGCCCAGGTGCTGTGGGTCACGGACCCCATGCACGGGAACACGGTCACCTCCCCGAACGGCTACAAGACGCGCAACTTCGACGACGTCATCGACGAGGTGCGCGGTTTCTTCGAGGTACACCACTCCCTCGGAACCATCCCGGGCGGACTGCACGTGGAGATGACCGGTGACGACGTCGCCGAGTGCCTTGGCGGCGCGGACCCCATCGACCAGGACGCGTTCCTTGACCGCTACGAATCGGTCTGCGACCCGCGGCTGAACCATATGCAGTCCCTGGAGATGGCATTCCTCGTGGCCGGGGCGTTGTCCAAGCGGTAGCAGCCGCGGCGGGTTGACGGCCGCCGGCTAGACCACGGTCAGCGTGACCACGGAGCCTTCGGGGACCTTTGTGTCCACGGGCTCCTGGTCCCGGACTGTGCCGAAGAACCCGCCGAGGATGTTATTGACGCGGACTTCGAAGCCGAGCTTCTCAAGCGAACGGCGTGCATCGTTGGCCTGCTTGCCGATGAAGCTCGGAACATCAACCAGTTTGGGCCCCTTGGAGACGGTGAGGGTCACCGGCGCGCCCTTGGTCAGTGTCCCGGACGACGGCGACTGGGCCGCCACCGCGCCCTTGGGCACCTTCTTGTCGTTCACGGTGTCAGGCGCTATCACGGCCTTCAGGCCGGCGGCTTCCAACGTCCTGACCGCGGCGTCCTGCTCCTGGCCGCGGACGTCGGGAACCGCGATGGGTTCGGGTCCCTTGGACACGGTGAGGCTGACCGGCGTTCCGCGTTTGGCCGGGGTCCCGCCGGCCGGATCCTGGTCAAGGACTGTCCCGGCCGCGGCGGCGTCATCGAACGTCTCAGTCACCGGTCCCAATGCCATCTGCGCGCCGTTGAGGGCGCCCTTGGCATCCGACAGGCTCTTTCCGGTGAGTGCCGGGAGCGGAAACAGCTCAGGGCCCTTGGACACGAAGAGCGACACCACCTGGAACTTCCGGACCTCCTTGCCGGCATCAGGCTCGGAACCCACCACCAGCCCCGCGGAGATGTCGTCATCGAAGACATCCTTGGTGGTGGACTGGAACCCCGCGGTCCGCAGCAGCTGCTGCGCTTCTGGCACGGTCTTATTTGAAACGCGGGGGATGGTTCCGGGGGAGCCCGGGCCCATTCCAAAAAACCAGCCCGCGCCCGTGGCCAGTAGGGCAATAATGACCAGGACGATGACCCACAGCAGGCCCCGGCGCCTGGGGCTTCCTTCCCGGAGCGTGCGCAGTGGCGTGGCTGCTGCGCGGGCCTGCGCCCTGTCCGCGTCGCGTTGCTGCTTGCGCTGGGCGCGCTTGCTCAGGGCCGCGGCCGTGGGTGTGCCATCGTCCTGGGTTTCTTCGACAGGTTCGGTGTCCCCCGGGGCCGCCAGCGCACCGAAAGGGCGCACCGGCGGCGGCGCCGACAGCACGGTTGTGGGGTTGCTTGGGCGGGAGATGACTTCGGTGGGAAGCTGCCGGCCGGACAGGACTTCCGTGTGTGCCGCTGCTGTGTGGTCCCGATCCTGCCCGTCCATGCCGGCGGCCGCCGGCGGAGGCAGAGGCGGCGAGGCCGCTGGAGCGGGGGAGGTGGCTGAGCGGGCCGCGGGAGGCTGGAGGTCCAGCTCGGCGTCAGTCAGGTTGGTCCTGATGTGCCTCAGCTCGGACAGCAGGGCGTTCCCATCGACCGGCCGGTTCTCGGGGTCGTTTGCGGTGCACCACTGAACCAACTCGTCCACTTCCGCAGCCAGGCCGGGCACCACGGCAGAGGGCGGCTGCACCGTCGAGTTCACATGCTGGTAGGCCACCTGGATGGGAACCTCGCCGGTGAACGGCTGGCTGCCCGTGATCATCTCGTAAAGCATGATGCCTACGGAATAGATGTCGCTGCGGGCGTCCGCTTGCCTGCCCATCACCAGTTCGGGGGACAGGTACGCCACGGTACCGATCAGGGCCCCCGTGCTCGTGGACGTGGTGACCGCCCGTGCCAGTCCGAAGTCCCCCACCTTGATGCGGCCGTCGTCGGCGATCAGCACATTTTCGGGTTTGATGTCCCGGTGGATCAGCCCGGCTGCATGGGCGGCTCCAAGGCCTTCCACCACGGGGTCGATCAGGGCGAGGGCAAGGCGGGGAGACAGCGCTCCCTTCTCCTTGATGACGTCCCGGAGGGTGTGGCCCTTGATGTATTCCATGACCAGATAGGCCGTGCGGGCATCGGCACCCTGGTCCAGGACCCCCACAACATGGGGGTGGGAAAGTTTGGCCGCGGCCTTGGCTTCGCGGCCCAGCCTGTCCAGGAAGTTGCCGTCGTTCACCAGATGCGGATGCAGCACTTTGAGTGCCACCTCCCGTTCCAGGCGCTGGTCGGTGGCGAGGTAGACAGTGGACATGCCGCCGCGCGCCAGCTTCGAGTGGACCAGGTACCGATTGTCCACGAGCGTTCCAACGAGAGAGTCCGACACTTGTTCCTGCACCCTACGATCCTAAGTGCTGGAACGAAAGGGGCCCGAATCGACATACGATTCGGGCCCCTTTCGGTGGTCCCTGTCCTGAAGGCGCCAGGACAGTGCCCGGCGCGAGGGTGAAGCTAGGAAAAGTTCTTCTGGAGGGCCTTGATGGAGGCCACGTAGGCCTTCGTGTCGTCGTACATGCCGTTCTTGCTGACGGAGTATTGGCCCTGATAGTAGCCGGCGATCGCGTTGTCCACGTCCTTGCTCGTCTTCACGAGTTGGCGGATGATGGCCACGCCGGCTGTGGCGTTGTCGTACGGGTCCAGGAGGTTGAGCTTGCGGCCCACAAGGTCCGAGGCCCATTCACCTGAGCTCGGGATCACCTGCATGGTTCCGATGGCGTTCGCCGGCGACACCGCGCGCTGGTTAAAGCCCGACTCCTGGTAAGCGAAAGCCAGTGCCAGCGAGGCATCCACGCCCATGCGCCTGGCGGTGTCGGCCACGATCGACTTCATCTGCTCGCGGGAGGGAACAGGCGCGGCGTTGAGCAGTGCCTTGTTCTGGTTGGCCGAGTTGACCACGGCCGAGGGGTAGGAGAAGCCGAGGAAGGTGCTCGGGACCAGTGGCGTCACGGAGCCGGCCGGCTGGATGGAGCCGCCGGGGATCACCAGCTTGTTGCCCGGGTAGATGACACTGCTCATGGTCAGCCGGTTGGCCGAAAGGATGTCCGACAACTTCACGCCGTTCTTTGCCGCGATGGCCGAAAGCGTGTCCCCGGACTTGATGGTGTAGGAGCCCGAGCTGGCGGGTGCCGGGGCGGGCGCTGCCGCAGCCGGCGCCGGAGCGGGTGCCGGAGCTGCTGCCGGGGCCGGCGCAGCCGTGGCGCCGTCCCCGATCTTGATCTTCTGGCCGGGGTAGATGATGGAGCCCATGTTGAGCCCGTTCCAGCCGAAAACCTCGGAGAGCTTAACGCCATGGCGCGCAGCGATCGCGCTCAAGGTGTCTCCTGACTTGACGGTGTAGACGCTGCCGCCGCTGCTGGCGGGCGCATCCTGCTTGGCCGCCGGGGCCGGCTCGGACGGAGCCGGGGCAGCGTCCGAACCGGTCAGCTTGATCTTCTGGCCCGGATAAATGATGGTGTTCGGCTGCAGATTGTTCAGCTTGAGGACGGCGTAGGTGTCCAAACCGTAACGACCCGCGATCCCGCTGATGGTGTCGCCCCGGGCAATGGTGTAGTCGGCGGGCGCCGATTGCTGCGCCGGCCGGAAGGAGCTCGGAATGGCAGTCGAGACCGATCCCGCGGGGATAACTCCTGCCTTGACGGCGGCCTCCTGTGCCTGCATGGCGGCAGCAAGGGTGGCCGGAAGGGCCCGCGGACGGGGTTCAGCGGCTGCGGGCTCGGCGATAGCCAGGGAGGAGAGGATGACGGCGGGAAGGGCGGCCGTCGTCGCTGCAATCATGGGCAGGCTTGGCCTGGGGTGCTGCTTTGGCGAGCGGGGCGTCGTCATGGGAAAGGTCCTCTTCTCAGCGGCGAGTGCTGTCGGTCAAGCCAGTGGTACGAATGATACTAGAGTTGCTCAAGGGATTTCTGGTGCAAATGTGATCTATGTGAATGTCTCACGAATTGACGTTTAGCACAACAATTGCTGGATTTTCCCTAAGGCCTTTTTTCGGAGTGTCGAATTCGCCACTTCTCCGGGCGCCGACTGCTGACTAGGCGCAACCGCTCCCGCCATGGCAATCTTGATCCGTGAGTACTGTAGAAAGCCTTGTAGGCGAATGGTTGCCGCTGCCCGATGTCGCAGAATTGTTGAACGTTTCCATCACGAAAGTTCATGGTCTGCTCGACGAGCGTGCGCTGGCCGCAATTCGAGTGGGGGACCGGCGCATCAGGTCGGTACCGGCAGCCTTTATCCAGGATGGACATCCTGTGGACAGCCTGAAGGGGACAATCATTGTCCTGTCGGACGCGGGTTTTTCTGATGAAGAGCTCATCAACTGGCTTTTCACCCCGGACGAGTCCCTCCGGGGCCGGCCGATCGACGCATTGCGCGAAGGCCGCAAGACGGAAATCCGACGCCGGGCCCAGTCGCTGGCCTGGTAACCATCTGCCGCCGCGGCGGCCTTATCAGGCCGCGCGGCTGACGGTTGCCTCCGCGAGTCTCCGCAGTGCGGTCTTGGGGAGGTCTTCGAGGGGCAGAAGGTCCAGGGCGGCAAACGCGGTCCGGCCAAATTCCTCGATCAGTACCTCGGTTGCCTGCAGAGCTCCGCAGTCCTGAATAATTCGCCGGATTTCCTCCACATCGGCGTCCGAAAGATCCGGACTTCCCAGCTTCGCGTCGATAAAACGGGACTCCTCGGGAGTGGATAAGTCCAGGGCGAAGGCCACCAGCACCGTCCGCTTGCCTTCGCGTAAATCATCGCCGGCCGGTTTTCCGGTTGTCACGGGGTCTCCGAAGACGCCGAGGACGTCGTCGCGAAGCTGGAAGGCCTCGCCGAGGGGAAGTGCGAACGCCGAATAGCCCCTGAGCAGTTCATCGGATGCGCCGGCCAGTGCGCCCCCCAGTGCGAGCGGGTGCTCGGTGGAGTACTTTGCGGACTTGAACCGGATAATCGACTGCGCGCGGCTGACGGCGCCTGCACGGTCCCGCATGGGCCCGGCAACCTCTTCGAGGATGTCGAGGTACTGGCCGGCCATGACTTCGGCCCGCATCAGATTGAAAATGAGCCGGGCCTGGCTCCCCGAGGCCGCCGCGGCGCCGATGTCGGTGAACGACTCCTCGCTGAAGGACAGGCAGAGATCCCCGGTGAGGATAGCGGCAGCGTGACCGAAGCGTTCGCTGTCCAGGGCCCAGCCGTGGCTCTGGTGCAGTTGGCTGAAACGGCGATGGACGCTGGGGCCGCCGCGGCGGGTGTCTGAACGGTCAATGATGTCGTCGTGAATCAGGGCCGCCGCCTGGAAGAGCTCCAGGGCGGACCCGGCTGTCACCACTTCGTGGGCGGCCGCCTCGCCGCCTGCCCCACGCCATCCCCAGTAGCACATAAGCGCGCGCAGCCGCTTGCCCCCGGTCACCAGATTTGAAATGGAGCCCATCAATGGATCGATGTCCTGCGAAATGGCGGACATTAACGACTGGCGCGTGGCCAGGAACTCGTTGAGTTTTCCAGCAACCGCGGCCACGAAGGCTGCCTGTTCCAGGCGCAGCTGCTCCGCGACGGTCACTTGGCGGACTCGGCTGCGACGTTTGCGCCGATGGTGAAAGTGGAGACACCGCCCGTCTCCACCACCGCCACGTTTACGGTCTCGTTGTCCCCGCGCAGGAAATCCTTTGATGCCACGGCGCCGACCTTGTCCCCGGGAACTGCCTTGAAGCCTTGGGCCTCAAGCTCTTTCGTGTAAAAGTCAACGACGGCGCTGGCGGGTGAGGTGATGCTGCCCACCAACGCCGCCGTGGCGGGAGTGGTGGTCTTATCGAAGCTGCTGGAGACCACCTTTGCCCCTGGCATGAGGGGGAGGAGTTTTTCGGGGAAGCCCGGGACCAGCGCGCCGACGGTGGCCGAGGTCCCTGGCGAGGCCGACGGGCTGGCCGAAGCAGTGACCGTCGGCTGGCCGGTCACGGAAGCGGAGGCGCTGGCTGTGTCGGTTGAGGCCTTTGCGCCCGGCGGCTCGGCCGGCGAACAAGCCGAGAGGGCAAGCAAGGAGCCCACCACAATGACGGCCGCGCCCGCAGGCTTGAGCTTTCCAATAACCTTCACAGAGACAGTCCTCCTGGTGTTGATGCCGGATTCAGCCTCCAGTTTAGTCAGTCCGACGGCATAGGATTGAAGGCGTGGGGCCCGACCAGGATAAACAGCAGCTCGAAGTGACCCTCCGGGAGCTCCGTCGAAGCAGCATCATGCATGTGGACATGGATGCTTTCTTTGTCTCCGTGGAACTGCGAAGCCGTCCCGGGCTTAAGGGGAAGCCAGTCATCGTGGGGTATCCCGCCGACCGCTCGGTGGTGCTGTCCGCTTCCTATGAGGCGCGCGCTTTCGGCGTGAAGTCGGCCATGCCCATGGCAGTCGCGGCACGAATGTGCCCGTCGGCGGTGATCATCGAACCCCGGCACAAGCTCTACTACGAAGTCTCGGCGCAGCTGATGGCGATCTTTGGATCCATTACCGATCTCGTGGAACCCCTTAGCGTCGACGAGGCCTTCCTGGATGTCGGCGGAGCCATCCGGCGGTTGGGGACTCCGCGTGAAATCGGCGGGATCATTCGTCAGCGGGTCCTGGCCGAGTTGGGCATCACGGCGTCGGTGGGGATTGCCGCCAGCAAATTCGTGGCCAAGATTGCCTCCACGCGCTGCAAACCGGACGGGCTGCTCCTGATCGAACCGGCCCAGACGGTCCCGTACCTCCACACTCTTCCGGTCAGCGCGCTGTGGGGCGTCGGCGCCAAAACCGTTGAAGTCCTGGCACGCATGGGAATCCGCACGGTGGCCGACGTCGCCGCAACTCCGCTGCCGTCCCTGAAAAGAGCCCTGGGAGCGGCGGGGGAGCACGTCCACAGGCTCTCCTGGGGAATTGACCCCCGCCCGGTGACGCCGGTGCGGCTTGAAAAGAGCATCGGGGCCGAAGAGACCTTCGCCGTGGACACCGCGGACGATTCCCTCCTGCACCGTGAACTGCTGCGGCTGTCGCACCGGACCGCTGAGCGGGTCCGCGGCTCGGGGATGATGGCCAGGACCATCGCCCTCAAGATCCGATATGCCGATTTTTCCACCGTCACCCGAAGCCGCACGGTGCAGACTCCGGTGGACAGCGCCCAGCTGATCTATGCGGTGGCCGTCCAACTGCTTGAGTCGCTGGGAACCCGGCCCATGACGGTCCGGCTCGTCGGGGTACGCGCGGAGCAACTCGAGGAGGCCGCGCAGACTTCGCTCCAGCTGAGCCTGGACCGGCGCGATGACAACTGGCGGGCAGCGGAGCAGGTCCTCGACCAGGTCGCGGAAAAATTCGGGTCCAAGTCGGTGATGCCGGCCAAGCTGTTGGGTCCGGGAAACACCTCCCGGTGAACCGTGGGGGCGGTATCTTTCAGAACAGGGCGCAACAAACTATCCTTAGATATACATAGATTTCGAACGTCGGGACATACTGAACAGCCCACTGAATCAGCCGTCGTCCGGATGCGTGGAGCCCGGTTTTATCCGTCTTTCGGGTGGCCGGGAACCTACCGCGCATGCCGGACGTTATCGGATTGAGAACCAGAGGCCACGGCAAGTCCTGACGTTGGCCGACTTAAGGAGGTCGTGATGCCGCTCTCGGAGCACGAACAGAAGCTGCTGGAGCAGCTTGAGAAGCAGCTGCACGAGGACGATCCGAAGTTTGCCAACTCAATGGGATCGGATCCAGGCCGCAACTGGTCCACACGCCACATCGTCATTGGCGTGCTGGCCACCCTCGCCGGAGTCCTCCTCCTGCTGGTCGGCGTGTCACTTCAGAACATTTTCGTGGGTGTCCTTGGATTTGTCGTAATGGGCGCCGGTGTCTATTTCGCCACCATGCGCAGTTCCGCCGTTGGAAAAGCCAAATCAGGCGGGGGCAAGAAATCCGGGAAAGCCAGGAACTCGTTTATGAGCGGTCTCGAGGACCGTTGGGATGAACGACGCCGCGGCGAGTCATAAAAGCATTTCTCGCCCTCCACTTCGCGCCACCGCCTTCTGAGGAAGCCGCAAAAGACCCGCTTCGGCGGGTCTTTTGCTTTAATCTCCACCTGCCCCGGCCCGGGGACTGACTCCTACGACCTAATCCGCGCCACTTGTACGCCGGCCGGAGGCGCCGACCTACGAGTGGCGCGAAAAACCCCTCCACTTTCCACCACCGTGCTGAATCCTTTGTTTTCGGCCGGAAATACCTCCAGACGCGGGACAAATGTTCCGTGTCGCGTTGACTGTGGAGTGATGTGGAGTAAAGTGGAGCGAGTAAGAGGGTAGTGGCAGCACAGGGGACGTGCAGCTCCTGACGACAGACAGGCGGTGGGCCATGTTCTTGGGCACACACTCGCCGCGTCTGGACGAAAAGGGTCGAATCATCCTCCCCGCGAAGTTCCGTGAGGAACTTGCCAGCGGGCTGGTTCTCACAAGGGGCCAGGAGCGCTGCATCTACGTCTTCAGCGAGGCAGAATTCGGCCGGGTTCACGAGCAGATGCGGGAGGCTCCAATTTCCTCCAAGCAGGCCCGTGACTACATCCGCGTTTTCCTCTCTGGAGCCTCGGACGAGGTACCTGACAAGCAGGGGCGCGTGACGATTCCGCCGGCGCTCCGGGAGTACGCAGGACTCGGCAGGGAACTGGCCGTCATTGGCGCCGGAACCCGCGCGGAGATCTGGGACGCCCAGGCTTGGAACGAGTACCTGGCCGAGAAGGAAACAGCCTTCTCGGAAACCGACGACGCTATTCCAGGAATCCTCTGAATCCAGGCCGCGACGTCGGACAGACGTTTCTTGAACGAGATCTCCAGCCGCCCATCCCTGCGTTGTCCTGGCTCACTTCCCCGGAGCCAGGCGGGCGCAGGGATAGGCGCGGATGGGGATCTGGCTCAAGAAACACCCGAGGCTCAACGCGGCAAGGAAGGACAACGGTATGAGCGACCCCAACCAGTCAAAACCCACGTCCGAACGCCATGTACCGGTCCTCAAGGACCGGTGCATCAATTTGTTGGCCCCGGGTTTCGAAGCAGCACGCAAGCGCGGCGAGACTCCTGTGGTGATTGACGCCACCCTGGGCATGGGTGGCCACTCCGAGGCCCTGCTGCAGCGCTTTCCCGATCTTCACCTCATCGGCATCGACCGGGACGAGGAAGCCCTCGCCCTTGCCGGCGAACGGCTCAAGCCATTCGCCGGCCGCACCGACCTCGTGCACGCCGTTTACGACGAAATCCCGGAGGTCCTCGAAGACCTCGGCCTCACGGAAGTGCACGGCGTCCTCATGGACCTGGGCGTTTCGTCCCTCCAGCTCGATGAACGGGAACGGGGCTTCGCCTACTCATTCGATGCTCCGCTGGACATGAGGATGGACACCAGCCGCGGGCAGACCGCCGCGGACGTTGTGAACAGCTACAGCGAAGAGGACCTCGTGCGGATCATCCGCAAATGGGGCGAAGAGAAATTCGCCGGCCGGATCGCCAACCGCATTGTTGCGGACCGCGCGGCAAAGCCGTTTACCACCACGGGCGAACTCGTCGAGACAATCCGGGCTGTGGTTCCCGCCGGTGCCGCCAAAACTGGCGGCCACCCGGCCAAGCGGACCTTCCAGGCGCTTCGCATCGAGGTCAATGAGGAACTCGACGTGCTTGAGCGCGCCGTTCCGGCAGCCGTGGCTGCACTGGCAATGGGGGGACGCGTGGTGGTGATGTCTTATCACTCTCTCGAGGACAAGATCGTGAAGAAAGTCTTCCAGGCCGGTTCGAAGTCATCGGCGCCGCTTGGCTTCCCGGTGGAGCTGGAAGAGCATAAACCCGAGCTCAAGACCCTCACCAAGGGCACCGAGGTGCCCACCGCCGAAGAAATCGCCGAGAACCCCCGCGCAGCGTCCGCCCGCTTGCGCGCTGTTGAACGAATCAGAGCCAGGAGGGCCGCATGAGCACCGCCGCTGTCAAGAACTTCCCCGTTGTGTCCGGGACGTCGGCCCGCGCCCTGACCGGCCCCAAGCCAGGCAGCGGATCCGACCGCAAGCTGCGCACGCCGCTGTCCGTGGTGCGCTCGGCCCCCCGCAAACGGCGCGCCCCCTTCGTGGTCCTGTGCTTCGGCATGCTGGCGGTGGCGCTGATGGCGGTCCTGGTCCTGAACATCTCGGTCTCAACAGCCCAGTACCAGCTGGTCCAGCTTCGGAGCGACCAGTCAACGCTCAAAAAGCAGAATCAGGATCTCACCCAGCAGGTGCAGAACTACGACGCTCCCCAGAACCTGGCGGCCAAGGCCTCGGAATTGGGCATGGTCGCCTCCACCGCCAAAGGCCAGATCGACCTGTCCACCTTGACGGTCAGCGGCAAGGCTAAGCCGGCCATCAAGGGTGAGAACGCTGGCGCCGTCATCGCCGCCCCGGCTGTTGCCGGCCAATTGGCCGTGGTTCCCCCGGCTGCCAGCAAGGAACCGCTGGACGCCCGGAAGCCCGCAGCAGATGCTGCCGCGACTCCCGCTCCCGCCTCGGCGGCTCCGGCGGCTCCTGCTCCCGCCGTCGCGGCGCCTGCCGTCAATCTCCACGGAGGTTCGGTCCCGGCGCCGCAGCAGAAGACGCCGGGACAATAACCGACAGGACTGACCACCAGCAGGCAATCAGCAAGGAATCATCGTGGCGCAGAGCACAGGCAGGACGAAGAGCGTAAAAGTGCCGAACGCCACCAGAAGGCTGCGGCTTGGGCTCGGTCTGATGCTGGCGCTCTTGCTGGTTGTCGGCGGGAAACTGTTTATGGTCCAGGGCCTGGACGTTGGGGGCATGGCTGAGGCAGCGCTCAACAACCGGTTGAAGCCCATCGAGCTCCCGGCCGAACGCGGAAGCATCCTTGATGCCAACGGAACGGTCCTGGCGAACAGCGTCATCCGCTACAACGTGGTGGTGGATCAGCGCGTCAACACCAAGACCGAGTCGTTCAAGCGGCTCGAAACCACCGGCGAGAAGGAGAGCCTCGTCTCTGTCTCCCGCGACCAGGGAATCGCTGAGCTGGCCGCCGTGCTGGGACAGGACACCCAGTCCGTCCGGGCGGCGCTGACAGGGGAACAGCCGTATTACATTGTGGCCAAGGACCTCAAGCCGGACGTGGAAGACAGGATTTCGAAGCTTCAGATCCCGGGAATCGTCACGGTCGGCACCAGCAAGCGTGTGTATCCCAATGGTTCCGTTGCCGGCGGCATCGTGGGCTTCCTGAAGGACGGCACCACGGGGCAGGCAGGCCTTGAACAGTCCCAGGATGATGTGCTGAAGGGCACGCCGGGCAAACGAGTCTTCGAAATTGGAGCGGACGGCCTGCGCATTCCCGTGGGCGTGGATCAGTTGACGCCTGCCCAGGACGGCAAGGACATCAAGCTGACCCTGAACTCGGACATTCAGTACTTTGCCCAGCAGGCGATCCAGAGCCAGACCGACAAGCTCGGCGCCGAGTGGGGCCAGATTATTGTCAGCGAGGTCAAGACCGGCAACATCATTGCCATGGCCGACACCAACGCCCCGGATCCCAATGACCCGGGCAAGGTGGCCGCCAAGGACCGGGGCGTCCGTTCCGTGACCGCGGCATACGAGCCCGGTTCCGTGGAAAAGATGATGACGGCGGCGGCCCTGATAGACGAGGGCAAATCCAGCCCACTGGACAGGTTCACCATTCCGTCCTCGTACGTTGTGGACGGACAGGTATTCAACGATGCCTTCAGCCACGGCACCGAGGAGCGGACGCTCGCCGGGATCATTGGCTATTCAATGAACACGGGAACGGTCATGGCCGGCCAGCGGCTCAGCCCGCAGCAACGCCATGACTGGCTGCAGAAGTTCGGCATCGGAGAGGCGCCCGATATCGGGCTGCCCGCCGAGGCCTCGGGCATCCTGACTCCCGCCGACCAATGGGACGGGCGCCAGCAGTACACCGTCCTCTTCGGCCAGGGTGTCTCGCAATCCACCCTTCAGACCGTGCGTGCTTATCAGTCCATCGCCAACGGGGGCGTGATGCTCCAGCCCCGGCTGATCGACAGCTACATCAGCCCGGACGGCAGCGTGGAGAAGCCCCCGCTCAAGGACCCCCGGCAGGTCGTGTCCAAGGAGACCGCCAAGCAGGTCCGCGACATCCTGGAGAGCGCGGTCACCGAGGGCGAGATCAAGGAAGCGGCCATTGACGGATACCGTGTAGGGGCCAAGACCGGAACATCCGAATCTCCCTGCGACGACGGCAAATCCGGTTACTGCGGCTACACGGCGTCCATCATCGGCATGGCGCCGATGGACGATCCGCGGTTTATTGTTGAGGTGGTCCTGCAACGGCCCAAGGGCAGCATCTATGGCATAACCAACGGTCCGGTCTTCCGGTCGGTGATGAGCCAGGTCCTGCGCACCTACAACGTCCAGCCGTCCACGGGCGAGCCCGTCAGGCTGCCGCAGTACGCCAAGTAGCACGTCCACACAGCACCGCACGCACCGCGGCCTCCTTTCCCGGGCCCGGTGCGGTTCACTAGCACCAACGGAGATCCACTTGTCAGAGCCCAATGCCCACGGAAGCACCCATGCGCCGAACAGCGCGGACTCCGCTTCGGTGTTTCGTCCCAGCGCCGTCGCGGCTGTTCCCTTGGGATCCATCGGCGAGTCGATCGGCGTCGTTGTCCCCGGGGCGTCCAGTGCCGTTCCCGTCACCGGCATTTCCCTGAACTCGCGAACCGTGCAGCCCGGTGACCTCTACGTCGCGCTGCCCGGCGCCGCCCGGCACGGGGCAGACTTCGTAACGGACGCCGTAGCGGCCGGCGCGGTAGCGGTTATGACGGACGACGCCGGCGCGCGCTTGCTGGCGCTGTCGGCCGACACTCCGGTTCCTGTGCTGGTCGCCGACCAGCCGCGAAGGGTGGTGGGCGGCCTTGCGGCGCTGATCTACCAGAGCAGGCCCGAAGGCGGCGGGGCTCCGGTCCTTTTCGGTGTCACGGGAACCAACGGCAAAACCACCACCACCTACTTCATCAATTCCCTGCTCGCGGCGCTGGGCCGGAAAACAGGGCTGATCGGCACCATAGAAATCCTGGCCGGCGGCGAGCCGATCCCCAGTCTCCTGACCACGCCTGAGTCCACGGACGTTCACGCACTCCTTGCGCTCATGCGTGAACGCGGCCTGGACGCCGCCTCGATGGAGGTCTCCTCCCACGCGGTGTCGTTCCACCGCGTTGACGGCGTGGAGTTCGACGTCGCCGGATTCACCAACCTGACCCAGGACCATCTGGACCTGCACGGTTCCATGGAGGAGTATTTCCGCACCAAAGCGGAACTGTTCACCCCGGGACGTGCGAAGGCGGCCGTGGTGACTGTTGACGACTCCTGGGGACGCCTGCTCGCTGCGGACGCGCGGATCCCTGTCACCACGCTCTCCACCAGAGGTGCCGGGGAGCCGGAAGCCGGCCAGGCGGACTGGACAGTGACCGGAACGGCACCCCGGGGACTGGGCACCGAGTTCGGACTGCGGCACCGGCACGGCACGGAACTGCGGGTGCACACTGGCCTGCCGGGGAGTTTCAACGTCTCCAACGCCGCCCTCGCCACCATCATGGTCCTGGCCAGCGGAGTGGACGCGGTCACGCTGCAGGCAGCGCTTGATGCCGCGGACCCCTTCACTGTTGCCGTGCCCGGCCGCATGCAGCTGGTATCCGCGGCGCCTGCCGCCGTGGTGGACTTCGCGCACAACCCGGACGCCCTCGAACGGGCGCTGGAGGCCGTGCGCTCACCGGAGGAAGGATCCCGGGTGATTGTGGTCTTCGGTGCCACCGGGCAGCGGGATCAAAGCAAAAGGCCCGCAATGGGCGCCATCGCGGCCCGCCTGGCCGACGTGGTGATCGTCAGTGACGACGATCCGCACGACGAGGACGCCGCGGCCATCCGGGCCGACGTGCTGGCGGGCGCCCGGGCGGCCAAGGAGGGCGAACACCTCGGGTGCACCATCATGGAGATCTATCCCCGCGACGCGGCCATCAGGCACGCCGTGGACCTGGCGACGGACCGCGACACGATACTCGTGGCCGGACGGGGCCACGAGGTATGGCAGGAAGTCAAAGGCGTCAACCTGGCACTCGATGACCGGGTGGAACTCCGGACGGCCTTGACAGCCCGCGGATTCACCGTTCTCCATGACCAGCGGATAGAGTCCTAGACCGAGATGATTGAACTTACTGCGGCGGAAATCGCCGAAATCACACGCGGACGCCTTGCGGCAGATCCGGCCATCACACCGCTTTCCGTGGTCACCGATTCCCGGGAGGCCACGGCGGGATCCCTCTACGTCGCCAAGCCCGGAGAAAGCGCGGACGGGCACGACTTCATCGGGGCCGCCGTCGAACGTGGCGCCGTCCTCGCTCTCGTGGAGCACGAGGTTTCAGACCCCTCGGGGCGGCCCTACCCGGCCATTGTGGTGCAGGACGCTGTCCTCGCCATGGGGGCACTCGCAGCAGAGTGTGTGCGGCGCATCCGCGGCCGCCGCGAGGTCGGCGGCGAGGCTTTTACCGTCATTGGCATCACGGGCTCCGCGGGCAAGACCACCACGAAAGACCTCCTCGCCGGCATCCTCGCAGGCGAGGGGAAAACCGTCGCCCCCCAGGGGTCGTACAACGGTGAAGTCGGTGTTCCGCTGACCGTGTTCCAGGCCGGTTTTGATACGAGATATCTTGTGATCGAGATGGGCGCCACGGGAATCGGCCACATCCGTTACCTTGCAGACATGGTCCGTCCGGAGATCGGCGTGGTACTCGGTGTCGGAACAGCCCATGCCGGCGAATTCGGCGGGGTCGAAAACATCGCCCTCGCCAAGGGTGAACTGCTCGAGGCCCTGGCCGCCACGGGCACGGCCGTCATCAACCTCGACGACCCCCGCGTGGCGGCCATGGAAAGCAGGACCACGGCCACCGTGCTCGGCTTCTCCGCCCATGAATCCAGGGACGGACAGCCGGCTCCGGTACGGGCAGCCCGCGTGGAGACGAATGCGGGCGGAAACCCCGAGTTCGAACTGCACCTCCCCGATTCCCCGGCCGGCCACCCGGTCAAGAGCCTGCTCATCGGCGCCCACCACGTCACCAACCTCCTGGCCGCCGCTGGCGCGGCGTTCGCCGCGGGCGTTCCCGCCGACCGCATCGCCGCGTCGCTCAGCACCCAAGCGGCGACCAGCCGCTGGCGGATGGAGCGCACGGAGCGCCCGGATGGCGTCACGATCATCAACGATGCGTATAACGCCAATCCCGAGTCCATGCGCGCGGCCTTGCGGACACTTGCCGACCTGGGCAGGGGACGCCGGACGTGGGCGGTCCTGGGCGCGATGCTGGAACTGGGTGCCGACTCCATCCGCGAGCACGCCGCCGTGGGCACACAGGTGGTGCGGCTCAACATCTCACGTCTGGTGGTGGTGGGCAGGGAAGCCCGTGCCCTCTACGTGTCCGCTATCCAGGAAGGTTCCTGGGGCGACGAATGCGTTTTCGCCGAGACGGCCGACGAAGCCTACGAGCTGCTGCAAAACGAACTTGAACCCGGTGACCTGGTCCTCTTCAAGTCCTCCAACAGCGTGGGACTAAGGCATTTGGGCGATCGGATAGCATTACCACGACCCACCCGGGCATCCGCCACCGAAGGGAGCGAGCTGCTGTGATCGCACTGCTGATCGGCGCTGGCCTGGCCCTCCTGTTTGCATTGGTGGGCACTCCGCTGTTTATCCGCCTTCTGGTGCGCAAGAGCTATGGCCAGTTCATCCGCGACGACGGACCCACCTCGCACCACACCAAGCGCGGCACACCCACCATGGGCGGCACCGTTGTGGTCCTTGCGGTACTTATGAGCTACACCCTGACGCACGGCATCATGTGGATGATGAATTCAGGCTCGCCCGGACCTTCCGCCTCTGCGCTGCTGCTGCTTTTCCTGATGGTGGGCATGGGACTGGTCGGTTTCCTCGATGACTTCATCAAGATCTCCAAACAGCGAAGCCTGGGCCTGAACGCCAAGGCGAAGCTCATCCTGCAGGGCGCGGTGGGAATCATATTCGCGGTGCTGGCGCTAAACTTCCCGAACTCCGGAGGGTTAACGCCCGCGTCCACGCAGATCTCGCTGGTCCGCGACATCCCCTGGCTCAACCTCGCCTTCGGCGGAACGATCCTCGGAGCCATCCTCTTCGTGCTGTGGTCCAACTTGATTGTCACGGCGGCCACCAACGGAGTGAACCTGACGGACGGGCTGGACGGCCTGGCCGCGGGCGCATCGGTGATGGTCTTCGGCGCCTACACGCTGATGGGCATCTGGCAGAGCAACCAGGCCTGCGGCTCACCGCGCCAGGCGGGTGCTGGCTGCTACTCCGTCCGGGACCCTCTTGACCTGGCCCTGCTTGCCGCCATCCTGAGCGCGGCCCTGGTGGGATTCCTGTGGTGGAACACCTCGCCGGCCAAGATCTTTATGGGCGACACCGGCTCACTGGCCATCGGCGGCGCCGTCGCCGGTTTTGCCATCCTGTCCCGGACCGAGCTCCTCCTGGCCTTCATCGGAGGGCTGTTCGTGCTGATCACCCTCTCGGTGATCATCCAGGTGGGCTACTTCAAGATCACCAAGGGCAAGCGGTTCTTCAAGATGGCTCCGCTGCAGCATCACTTTGAACTCAAAGGCTGGGCGGAAGTGACGGTGGTGGTGCGGTTCTGGATCCTCTGCGGCCTCTTCGTGGCCGCGGGCCTGGGTATCTTCTACGCCGAATGGGTGGTGCTCCTGTGAGTGGTTCGATTCCTTCGCCCATCGCCACCTCCGCACGCCTCAAGGACCTGGTCAGCTGGGACTCCGACTGGGCCGGACTGCGCGTTGTGGTCACCGGCATCGGAGTGTCCGGCTTCGCCGCCGCGGATACGCTGATCGAACTCGGCGCACGCGTGGTGGTGGTGGACGCCGCCACCAGTGCCAAGGCCCTGGCCCAGGCGGACACCTTGCGGATCGTGGGTGCCGTGGATGTCCTGCTCGGGGATGAGGCCGTGGCAACGGTGCCCAGGATTGATGGCCAGAGGCCGGACCTTGTGGTCACGTCCCCCGGATGGCGGCCGGACCAGGCGCTCCTCGCTGCCGCCGCGCGGGCCCACATTCCGGTATGGGGCGACGTCGAACTCGCATGGCGGGTCCGCGAACGCAAAGGCCGCAAGACCGCCGATTGGCTGACCATCACCGGCACCAACGGGAAGACCACCACGGTGGGCATGACCGAGGCAATGCTGCAGGCGGCGGGTCTCAAAGCCATAGCGGTGGGCAACGTGGGGACGCCCATCCTGGATGCGCTCCGCGATCCGGTCGACTACGACGTTTTCGCCGTCGAACTCTCAAGCTTCCAGCTGCACTGGAGCCACTCGGTCTCGCCCGTGGCCAGTGTGTGCCTCAACGTTGCCGAGGACCACGTGGACTGGCACGGCTCCTACGCTTCGTATCTGGCCGACAAAGCCAAGATCTATGAACGGACGCAAAAGGCCTGCATCTACAACGCGGAGCAGATCGAAACCGAACGTATGGTGGAGAACGCCGACGTGGTGGAAGGATGCAGGGCTGTGGGTTTCACCACGGTGACACCTGCCATCAGCATGCTCGGCGTGGTGGAGGGTCTCCTGGTGGACCGGGCGTTCATCCAGGAGCGGAAGGACAGCGCCGCCGAGCTCGCGGCCGTCCAGGATCTCGGGCCTGTGGCTCCGCGCCACATGGTGGCGAACGCGTTGGCGGCGGCAGCCCTGGTCCGCGCTTATGGCGTAGCGCCCTCGGCGGTTCGGCAGGGACTGAAGAACTACCTGCCAGGGGAACACCGCATTCAGCTGGTGGCCCGACACAACGATGTGCTCTGGATCAACGATTCCAAAGCGACCAACCCGCATGCCGCCGCGGCGTCCCTTGCCGCGTTCAACGACGTTGTCTGGATCGCCGGAGGGCTCTCGAAGGGGGTCAGCTACGACGAGCTGGTGCAGCAACACGCCAAGCGGCTGAAGGCCGTGGTCCTGATCGGCACGGACACCACCGCGCTTGAGGAGGCCCTCAAGCGACACGCCCCGGATGTCCCCGTGATCGGCCAGGCCAAGGGCGAAACTGAGAATGTGCAGACTGCCGGACCGGCCGACGCCGTCGCAGGGCATTCACCGCTTTATGGCGAGACTGTGATGGCCCGGGCTGTTGTCGCGGCGGCGCAGCTGGCTTCCGCGGGGGACACTGTGCTCATGGCCCCGGCGGCTGCTTCCATGGATCAGTTCTCTTCCTACGCTCACCGTGGCGACGCCTTCATTGAAGCCGTCCGCGGGCTCGTGGAAGGGCAGGCTCAGACCGGCGAGGAGTAACAATGGTCAGCACGCCCACACGCACCCCGGCGGCAAAGTCCGCCGCCAAGTCCCCGCCCGGCGGTTCAGCAAACGGCGGTTCAGCAAGCGGCGGAAGAACTTCCGGAGGGAAACCTCCGCAGCGCACGGCACGACGTTCTCCGGCAGCGGAGAAGTTGCGCAGTTGGCACCGGGCCTTCTGGTCGGCGCTGGAGGGCAGCGGGACATCCCGCAACGGCTCCACCTACTACCTGATTCTCGGCTCCACGCTGGCCCTGACCGCAATCGGCATCATGATGGTGCTTTCGGCCTCCAGCGTCGAAGCGATCGCGGCAGGGGAGTCCCCCTATTCGGCCGCGCTCAAGCAAGGCATGTTTGCTGCCATCGGCGTGTTCGTGATGTTCGTGCTCTCGCGCGTGAACGTGGTGTGGCTCAAGCGCTTCGCCTGGGCGGCCATCGTTATTGCGGTGGTCCTCCTGGGCCTGGTCCTCCTCGTCGGGCGCAGCACCCTGGGCAACCAGAACTGGATCGACGTCGGCCCGTTCACCTTCCAGCCGTCCGAGGCCGCCAAACTCGCCCTCGCACTGTGGATGGCCACCGTGCTGGACCGCAAAGCCAAGCTCCTGAGCCAGTGGCGCCACGCCCTGATCCCCGTTGTCGTCCCGGGCGCACTAACCGTCCTCGGCCTCATCCTGGCCGGAAACGACCTCGGGACAGCCATGATCGTGATGGTCATCATGGCCGCCGCGCTGTTCTTCGCCGGGGTGCGCCTCGCGTTCTTCGGTGCCGCCGGGGCCCTCCTTACCCTGGGCACCATCATCCTGGCCGTCACGAGCCCCAACCGCATGTGCCGGATCCTGTCGTGGACCGGGCAGACCTGCGCCGACGGCTCGGACTTGAACTACCAGTCCACCAACGGCCTCTACGGGCTTGCCTCCGGGGGATGGTTCGGCGTGGGGCTGGGACAGAGCCGGCAAAAATACAGCTGGATTCCCGAAGCTCACAACGACTTCATTTTCGCAATCATCGGCGAGGAACTCGGACTCGTCGGCACCGTCGTCGTCCTCGTCCTCTTCGCCATCCTTGGCGCCGCCATCTACCGCGTGGTGGCCGCCCAGCAGGACCTGTTCCACCGCGTCCTGGCAGGCTCCATCATGGTCTGGCTGCTGGGACAGGCCACCGTCAACATGGCGGTGGTCACCGGCCTGGCCCCGGTAGTGGGCGTGCCGCTGCCCTTCATTTCCTACGGCGGCTCGGCGCTGCTGATGTCCCTTTGTGCCATCGGCGTAGTGTTGTCGTTGGCCCGTGCGCAGATGGCGCCGAACGTGCAGCCCAAGCGGCTGCTGAAGTTCCGCACCAAAGCCGGCCGAACACAATCCACACGAAAGCGTAAATAGCACTTAATGAATTCCGAGTCCTTGTCAGTGGTCCTGGCCGGCGGCGGCACAGCCGGACACATCAGCCCCCTCCTCGCGATAGCGGACGCTGTCCGGGAGGCACGCCCCGACGTCCGGCTCCTGGCCGTGGGAACGCCGAGCGGGCTCGAGACCCGGCTGGTACCCGCCGCCGGCGTCGAACTGGCCACCATCAGCCGCGTTCCGTTTCCGCGCAAGCCCTCGATGGACCTGGTCCGGCTCCCCGGACGCCTGGCCGGCGCCGTGAGGCAGGCCGGAAAGATCCTCGACGACGCCCACGCCGACGTCCTGGTGGGCGTGGGCGGCTACGTGTGCACACCGATGTACCTGGCCGCGTGGCGCCGGAAAATTCCGATCGTTATCCACGAGGCGAACACCCGCCCGGGCCTGGCCAACCGGGTGGGTGCCCGGCTGAGCGGGCACGTTGGCGTCGCTTTCGCCGCAACCAGGCTTCGGGGCGCCCGGCACGTCGGCATGCCGATGCGCAAGGCGATCTCCGGACTCGACAGGGCAGCAGCCCGGAGTGCCGCACGGGAATCGCTGGGCCTGGCGCCGGAAAAGCCTACGTTCATCGTCACGGGCGGCTCGTCCGGGGCGCAAAGCATCAACCGGACCATCGCGTCCTCGCTCGGCGACCTGGCCAGGGCCGGTGTGCAGACGCTGCACATCACCGGCGCAGGCAAAACGGTCCTGGATGCAGACGGGAAGCCCCTGACCGCTGAAGGCTACCGCCAGGTGGAATACGTGGACGGCATGGAAACCGTCTACGCCGCCGCGGACCTCCTCCTGGGCCGGGCCGGGGCGGCCACGGTCTGCGAGGTGGCCGCCGTTGGTGTGCCGGCCGTCTTTGTGCCGCTGCCCATCGGCAACGGTGAGCAGGCGCTGAACGCTGCCGGCCTGGTGGCGGCCGAGGGAGCACTGATCGTGGAGGACAGCTCGTTCACGCCCGAGTGGGTGGCGAGCCAGATCATTCCGCTCCTCGCGGACCCTTCGCGGCTGGCCCGGATGGCCGGAAAATCCGAGGCGCTCGGAATCAGAAACGCCGATCGGCTGATGGCCGGTCTTGTCCTGGAAGCGGTACAGCAATGAGCACACCCACAGCCACAGGCGTACGTACCCAGGCATCCCTGGGCCGCGTGCACTTCATCGGAATTGGCGGTGTGGGGATGTCCGCTGTGGCCCGGATCATGGTGGCCCGCGGCGTGGAAGTCACCGGGTCCGATGCCAAGGATCTTCCGGTCATGGCGGATCTGGCCGCAGCCGGCGCCGGTATTTCGGTGGGGTACTCCGCGGCGAACCTCGGCAAAGCCCAGACCGTGGTGGCCGGTTCCGCCATCCGTGCGGATAACCCGGAACTGCAGGCTGCCCACGCCGCCGGCCTGCCCGTGCTGCACCGCTCCGAGGCACTCGCTGCCACCATGGCCACTGACCAGGTGGTCACCGTGGCGGGGACACACGGAAAGTCCACCACCACGTCCATGATCGCCGTCCTCCTCCAAGGGGCTGGGCTGGATCCGTCCTTCGCGATTGGTGCCAATGTCCCGGCGCTTGGAGTCAACGCAGCCAGCGGCTCATCGGACGTTTTCGTGGCCGAAGCCGACGAGTCCGACGGATCGTTCCTCAACTACCGCCCTCGGATCGCTGTTGTCACCAACGTCGAACCGGACCACTTGGATTACTACGGCACTGCCGAAGCCGTCTACCAGTCCTTCGACCGGTTCACCGAGCTCCTCCCGTCCGACGGCGTGCTGGTGGCCTGCGCGGACGACGACGGCGCGTTGGCGCTTGCGCAGCGTACCAAGGCGAGGGGCAACACCAGGGTGATCCTTTACGGGACCAGCCCGGACGCGGACCTGCGACTGCACGACGGCGGCCCGGGCGAGGTCTGGGTATCGACGCCGGCCGGCCGGTTCGCCCTGGAACTCCAGGTTCCCGGGCGGCACAATGCCCTGAACGCCGCGGCCGCATTCGCTGTGGCCCTTGAGCTGGGAGTGGCACCTGAAACCGCCGCGGGGGCCTTGGCACACTTCTCCGGCGCGTCCCGTCGCTTCGAACTCAAGGGCGGTGGCCGCGGCGTCCGCGTCTTCGACGACTACGCCCATCACCCCACCGAGGTCCGGGCCGCGCTGGCCGCGGCACGGTCCGTGGCCGGCAACCACAAGGTCCACGTGCTTTTCCAGCCCCATCTGTTTTCCCGCACCCGTGAATTTGCCCGCGAATTCGCCGAGGCCTTGAACACGGCGGACACTGCCCTGGTCCTGGACATCTATCCGGCCCGCGAAGATCCGATTCCGGGAGTGACCAGCGAACTCATCGCCGAACACCTGACCGCGGGCGGGCGGCTTGTGGCTGCCGACGAGGCGGTGCGGGCAATCGTTGACGCCGCCGGACCGGGGGATATCGTGCTCACGGCCGGAGCAGGCGACGTCACGGCCTACGGCCCGCTGATAGTGGAGGCGCTCGGTGGCTAACATGCGGCGGCCCACCTACCGGACCGGCACGCGCCGGCCCTCGGAAAATTCCCAGGGATCCGGCGGCCCCGCAGGCGCCGGAACAGACGTGATTTCGGCATCAAAGTCCGCCAGCGCCACGGACTCCGGGAGCCGTGGCCGTGTGGATCCACCCGCAGCCGCCCCGGATAACGTGCTGTCCTTTCCCGAGCCGAAGGGCAAACGGATCAGGCGGAACATCATCATTGCCGCCTGCGTCGCGGCCGCACTCGTTGCAGGCCTCGTTGCCGCCGCCGTTTACTCTCCGGTCCTGGCGCTGCGTACGGTCGCCGTGAACGGGACCAGGATGCTGACCCCGGAACAGGTCCAGACCGCGCTTGCGCCCCTGCAGGGCAAACCACTGCCGCAGGTCAGTAACGAAGACGTCAAACACTTACTCCAGCCACTGATCCAGGTCAGGGATGTGACCATCGAGGCCCATCCGCCGTCAACCCTTGTGGTCCACGTGCGCGAACGGACACCCGTGGCCCTCGTCAAGCAGGGCGCCGAGTTCCAACTGGTGGATGTCGACGGTGTGCAGTTGGGCACCACCCAGGACCCGGACAGTGTCAAGCTTCCCGTGATCGACGGCAATGCCGGCGTTATCGGGAAGGACCTGTTCAAGGCCATCACGGCGGTCCTGGCGGCACTGCCGGCGGACGTGCTTGCCAAGATGTCCGACGCGTCCGCCAAGTCAGCCGACGCCGTCGAACTCAAGCTCGTTGATGGCCAGACGGTGGTATGGGGCAACGCGGGGGAGCGCGAGCTCAAGGCCAAGGTGCTTGAAGCCTTGCTGAAGGCGCCCGCCGATCCTAAAAACCCGGTTCGGAGCTACGACGTCAGTGTGCCCAGGCACCCCGTCACCAGATAGTGTGGGGGCCGCCCAGACATTCCGGCCCGCTTGGTGCTTCCTGCTCCGGAACCGGAGTTAACCGGCAATATTGGGCTTATTTACAGGGTATTCGGGCGACACGCGCAGGAGGTCATTGAATGTCTCTGGCAGAGGAAATAGCGTCACAGGCATGAGTTACTTGACATAACTATAACCCTCAACTCGAAGGTTAAGGTTAGAAGCTTCAAGCAGGACTCCATCAGTTTTCGCAATAGGACACGAACAAGGGACACGTAACGTGGCAGCTCCGCAGAATTACTTGGCCGTCATCAAGGTCGTCGGCATCGGCGGCGGTGGCGTGAACGCAGTCAACCGCATGATTGAGGTGGGCCTGCGCGGTGTGGAATTCATTGCAATCAACACCGATGCCCAGGCCTTGCTGATGAGTGACGCGGACGTCAAGCTCGACGTCGGACGCGAGCTGACCCGCGGCCTTGGTGCCGGTGCGAACCCTGAAGTGGGCAAGCAGGCAGCGGAGGACCACGCCGACGAGATCGAAGAGGTTATCCGCGGCGCGGACATGGTCTTCGTGACTGCTGGCGAAGGCGGTGGAACCGGCACCGGCGGTGCCCCCGTCGTGGCCCGGATCGCCCGCTCACTCGGTGCGCTGACCATCGGCGTCGTCACCCGTCCGTTCACCTTTGAAGGCCGCCGGCGTGCCGGCTCGGCCGAGGCCGGCATCGACGCCCTCCGCGACGAGGTCGACACCCTGATTGTCATCCCCAACGACCGACTGCTTTCCATCAGCGACCGAAACGTCTCCGTCCTGGACGCTTTCCGCTCCGCTGACCAGGTGCTGCTATCCGGCGTCCAGGGCATTACAGACCTGATCACCACGCCCGGCCTGATCAACCTGGACTTCGCGGACGTCAAGTCCGTGATGCAGGGAGCGGGCTCGGCCCTCATGGGAATCGGCTCGGCCCGCGGCGAGGACCGCGCGGTCAAGGCCGCGGAACTCGCCATCGCCTCGCCCCTGCTCGAGGCGTCAATCGACGGCGCCCACGGCGTCCTGCTCTCCATTCAGGGCGGTTCGGACCTGGGGCTCTTCGAAATCAACGAAGCAGCCCGCCTGGTCCAGGAAGTTGCCCACCCCGAGGCCAACATCATCTTCGGTGCCGTCATCGACGACGCCCTGGGTGACGAGGCCCGCGTGACAGTCATCGCTGCAGGCTTCGACGACGTCAAGGCCACCTCGCCGTCGATGGACCAGTCCCTGCCGGCCCACGTTGCTCCGCAGCGTCCGGCAGTTCCCGCAGCCGCCCCCGCCCAGGCGCCTGCGCCCTCCCAAGTCCAGCCCGTCCACGCCGGGATCGGCGCCTCCGGCTTGAGCAACTGGGGCCAGCAGCGTCCCTCGGCTGTGCCAGCGGACTCCGGCTTCGACGTGGACCTCCCGTCCGTCGTGGAACCGGACCTCTCCGGCAGCCACTCGGACGACCTGGATGTTCCCGACTTCCTGAAGTAACAAACGGACCGGCGCGCGGCCGCCCGGTCAGTTAGCGGTGTTTTGATTGTTCTGGTGGAAATCTGAAGTCCGGCCCGGCGTCTGGGTTGCGTTTACCGATGCCGGGGCCGGAAACCTGGCCCTGCACGTGGATGACGACGCGGCGGAGGTTCTCCGGCGTCGGGAACTGCTGGAAGCGGAGGTTGGCCTCAAGGGGTCCCGCTTCCAGTACATGAACCAGGTCCACGGCAGCGCGGTGGCTGTTATTGGCGGCCCGGCTGCCAGCCCAGCTGTTGCGAACCCGGTAATAGCCGCCCCCACAGCGGATGCCATGGTATCCATCGGCCTTCCCCTGGCCGTGATGGTGGCTGACTGCGTGCCGGTCGTCCTGGTGGGCGAGACCGAAGCCGGCGAACCGGTTCTGGGTGTGGCCCACGCGGGACGTCCGGGCGTGGCCTCAGGGGTGGTGCCCGGGACGGTAACTGAAATGCGTGCGGCGGGCGCGACCACCATCCGCGCCTGGATCGGCCCCTCCATCTGCGGCTCCTGTTACGAAGTGCCCGGGGACCTGCGCGCGGAAGTCGCCGCCATTGTCCCGGCCACCGGCTCCACCACGTCGTGGGGCACTCCTGCGCTGGACCTCCCGGCCGGCGTTCGCAGCCAACTGGCCAGCCTCGGCGTGACCGTGGAGTACTCCGGCACCTGCACCTTGGAACAGGACGGATTGTTTTCCTACCGCCGGGACAAGCAGACCGGACGCTTCGCCGGGCTGGTGTGGGCCCATGACTGACGCCACCCAGGGGCCGCTCCATCCGGACAAAGCCGGAGAGCGGGGAGAACCGCCGGAGGCTGATGCCCGCACGATAGAGATCCGGAACCGCCTCGCCGCCGTCAGGACGCGTATCGCTGCCGCATGCGACGCCGCCGGACGGAGCGCAGAACCGCCGCAGCTGATTGTGGTCACCAAATTTCATCCAGCCGTCGATATTCGACGACTGGCCGGCCTGGGGATTACCGACGTCGGTGAGAACCGCGACCAGGAAGCTTCGGAAAAAGCCGGGAAGCTGAGCGACCTTGACCTCCGCTGGCATTTCGTTGGCCAACTGCAGAGCAACAAGGCCAAATCGGTGGTGCGGTACGCCCACGCGATTCATTCCGTGGACCGGGCCCAACTCGCCACAGCGCTTGGCCGGGCGATGGCAACAGAGCGGGAGCGCACCGGACGCGGCCCTTTGGAATGCTTCATCCAGGTTAGTCTGGACGAGGAATCGGCCGGCCACAGAGGCGGCGCCAGTGCCTCGCAGGTCCTGCCGCTGGCCGAACAGCTTTCCGGATCCGGGGATCTTCGGCTGGCAGGGGTCATGGCTGTCGCCCCGCTCGGCTCGGACCCGGACCGGGCATTCGAAAAACTCGCCGGAATATCGGCGCGGCTGAGGGCCGAATACCCTGCGGCCACAGCGATTTCCGCAGGGATGAGCCAGGACCTGGAGGCCGCCATCAGGGCCGGCGCGACACACCTGCGAATTGGTTCCGATATTCTGGGTTCGCGTCCCGCCGTGCGGTAGCGTCGAAGTATTGGAAGAGAATGGCGGGGATTCCAATAGTGTCAAGTCAACTCAGCGGCCCGCTTACGGACACGATTAGGAGCCGACCATGGCTGGCGCTCTGCGCAAGACAATGATTTATCTTGGGCTCGCTGATGGCGAAGAGCACTACGAGTCTGAGCATCAAACACCCCATAAGGACGAGGAAGATTCCATGGAGCAGGACCGCGAGGAACGCCGGGCGCCGGCGCCCGTCCGCGAGGTCGTCAGGGAAACTCCGCACGCCGCCGAAGAGGAATATCGCGCACCAGTGACACCTATCAAGCGCGCGGCCTCGAGCCGCGAAGAGTCCACCGGCCTTCGGCAGATCACCACGATCCACCCGCGGTCCTACAACGATGCCAAACTCATTGGCGAAAGCTTCCGTGACGGAATTCCCGTCATCATGAACGTTACGGACATGGGCGAGGCCGACGCCAAGCGCCTGGTCGACTTTTCGGCGGGCCTGGTCTTTGGTCTCCGGGGAAGTATCGAACGGGTCACCAACAAGGTGTTCCTGCTCTCGCCGTCCTACATCGAGGTTATCGGTGACGACAAGAAGGTCAGCGAGACCCAGGCCAGCTTCTTCAATCAGAGCTAGCCCGGATCTCGAATGGATGCCAGGCAGGGACACCTGTCTGGCATCTGTGTTGCAATGGACAAGAGAACGTTGACAGGACACTGCGGTTTCCAGAATGAACATGGAGATATGACTTAACTCATGGGAATTGTTTTTGGACTTGTCTATATCGCTTTATTGTTCATTTTTGTCGCACTGATCATTCGTTTGGTTTTTGATTGGGTCCAGATGTTTGCCCGCGAATGGAAGCCCAGGGGAGTGGCTCTGGTAGCCGCCCACACGGTCTACTCCGTCACAGACCCGCCGCTGAAGGTGCTGAGACGGCTCATTCCGCCCTTGAGGCTTGGCGGTATCTCGCTGGATCTGGGGTTCTTGCTATTGTTTGTGGCAATCAGCGTGGCTATGGCCATTGTCAGGCGATTCGCGTAATTTTCATACCAGCTTGCGATGCAGCGGGTGTCCGGAAGCCGGGCGCACACGGCATGGCGAAAACTCCGGTTTGACACCTCGGTGTTGAATTAGAGGAACCAGACCATATTTAGGTACCGTAGTTTTGACGGCCGGAAGGCCTACTGACTAACTAGACCAACGAGGTGACCAGATGGCTTTGACGCCAGAAGACGTTGTCAACAAGCGCTTTCAGCCGACCAAGTTCCGCGAAGGCTACGACCAGGACGAAGTTGATGACTTCCTGGACGAAATCGTCGTCGAACTGCGCCGCCTGAACCAGGAGAACGATGAGCTTCGTAAGAAGCTTGCCGAGCTTGGTGGCGGAACGCCCGCCAGCGCCGCAGGTGCGGCGCCGGTGGTGGAGAAGGTCCCCACTCCCAAGGCCGAGAAGGATGAAACCCGGGCCAAGGCTGAGGCAGAGGCAAAGGCAGCTGAAGCCAAGAAGAAGGCCGCCGAGCAGCCCGCTGCTGTTGCCGTTCCCGCAGCCGCTCCCGCTGCTTCCACTGCGGTCACGCCCACCGCCGAATCCGCAGCAGGTCTGCTCGCCATGGCCCAGCAGATGCACGACAAGCACGTTGCCGACGGCCAGCAGCAGAAGGAAAAGATCATCGCGGAAGCGCAGATCGAAGCCAGCAGCCTGGTCAACGACGCACAGGAGAAGTCCCGCAAGATCCTGGGTGCCCTGGAGCAGCAGCGGTCCGTGCTGGAGCGCAAGGTGGAGCAGCTGCGCGGCTTCGAGCGCGACTACCGTTCACGCCTGAAGGCCTACATCGAGGGCCAGCTCCGCGACCTGGACGCCCGCGGCTCCGTTGCCGCTCCCGAGCTCAGCGAGGGCAGCCCCGCCGTTTAGCAAGTATTCTGAAAGCCGGTGGCTGAGGATTCCTCGGCCGCCGGCTTTTGCTATTAACCGCCGTTGCGCCAGCCCAGACGTTCAAGGGCAGCAACCTCCGGCCCTGTGCCGGCAATGGAATGAAAGCTTCATGACTGACGAAAAAGCCCCTGCCGACGCGCACCCCTCACCTTCGCATACCCGGCCGCGGAGGGTGGTCCTGCTGTCCCTCTTCGCAGGCTTTGCTGTTTTCGCCTACGTCCTGGACCAGCTCACCAAGCTTTGGGTGACCAGCGCCATGGTGGAAGGGGAACGTATTCCCGTGCTTCCACCGTTGCTCCACTGGTATTACATCCGCAACTCGGGGGCCGCCTTTTCGATCGGCGAGAATGTGACCTGGATCTTCACGATCATCATGGTGGGGGTGTCGGTCGCCATTCTCCTGCAGCTGCGCAAACTGGGCTCAGCATGGTGGGCCCTCGCCCTCGGCCTGCTCCTGGGAGGCGCCCTCGGCAACCTCACGGACCGGCTCTTTCGGCCGCCTGCATTCGCCATGGGTCACGTCGTGGACTTCATCCAGCTTCCCAATTTCGCCATCTTCAACATCGCGGATTCCGCCGTGGTCTCCTCAGTGGTGATCATCTGCCTGCTTACCCTCCGTGGCGTGTCCCTCGACGGCTCCCGCCTGACAAAGAGGAAGGCGGCGCCTCACGATGCCTGACACGTACACCATCCCCGATGAGCTCGCGGGCACCCGGGTGGACGCGGGGTTGGCCCGGCTCATGGGTATCTCCCGTTCGCAGGCGGCAACGTTAATCGCCGAGGGCAACGTGAGGTCCGGCGGCAAGGCGGTGGGCAAATCGTTGAAGCTCGCACCCGGCGCTGTGCTGGAGGTGGTGGTTCCGGATCGGCGGGATCCCCTGGAAGTCGTGGAGGAACTTGTGGAAGGCCTAAACGTCCTGCTGGACGACGAGGATTTTGTTGTTATCGATAAGCCGGTGGGAGTTGCCGCGCACCCGTCCCCGGGCTGGGTAGGGCCCACGGTGGTGGGCGGGCTCGCCGGGCTCGGATACCGGATTTCCACATCCGGCGCACCCGAGCGGGCCGGCATCGTCCACCGCCTCGACGTCGGAACCTCCGGGGTGATGGTGGTGGCCAAGACTGAAAACGCCTACACCGCACTGAAGCGCGCCTTCAAGGAGCGCACGGTGGACAAGGTGTACCACGCCGTGGTCCAGGGTCTTCCGGACCCGCTCGCCGGCACCATTGACGCCCCGATCGGCCGCCACCCGGGTCATGACTGGCGCTTTGCTGTGATCGAGGACGGCCGGGAATCGGTCACCCATTACGAGGTCCTGGAGGCCTTCGGCAAGGCGTCGCTGGTGGAAGTGCACCTCGAGACGGGGCGCACCCACCAGATCCGGGTGCACTTCGCGGCCCTGCGGCACCCCTGCGCCGGTGACCTCACCTATGGCGCGGACCCCCGGCTCGCCGCCACCCTTGGCCTCACCCGCCAGTGGCTGCATGCCCGCCAGCTTTCGTTTGACCACCCACGCACAGGGGAACGGGTCACCGTCACGAGCGAATACCCGCAGGACCTGAAGTACGCGCTGGAGGTCCTGGAGTCCGGGAACGCCTAGAATGGTTCGGTGACTTCCAGCAATGACTCGTTTGTCCATCTCCACAACCACACCGAGTATTCGATGCTGGACGGCGCCGCCCGGCTCGGTGAACTGTTCGACGAAACCGAGCGGCTCGGTATGCCGGCCCTCGCCACGACCGACCACGGTTACCTGTTCGGCGCCTTCGACTTCTGGAAGCGGGCAACGGACCAGGGCATCAAGCCCATCATCGGCGTCGAAGCCTATGTGACTCCCGGGACGGCCCGCACGGACAAGACCCGCGTGCGGTGGGGCGAGGAACACCAGCGCAAGGATGACATCTCCGGCGGTGGCTCGTACACCCACATGACCCTGCTCAGCTACAACAACGTGGGCATGCGGAACCTCTTCCGGGCCTCCTCGATCGCCTCGTTGGACTCGGTCTTCGGCAAATGGCCCAGGCTGGACCGCGAGCTGCTGAACACCTATTCCGAAGGCCTGATTGCCACCACCGGCTGCCCGTCCGGCGAGGTCCAGACACGGCTCAGGCTTGGGCAGTACCGGGAGGCCGTCGAGGCGGCCGCCGAGTTCCGCGACATCTTCGGCGCCGAGAACTACTTCTGCGAACTCATGGACCATGGCCTGGACATCGAGCGGCGAGTCACCGGTGACCTGCTGCGCCTGGCCAAGGAACTGAACCTCCCGCTGGTGGCAACGAACGACCTGCACTACACGCACGAGCACGACGCGAAGGCGCACGAGGCGCTGCTGGCCATCCAGTCGGGTTCCACCCTCCTGGAGCCGACGTACGATAACGGCGGCTCGCGCTTCGCCTTCTCCGGCAGCGGGTACTACCTGAAGTCGCCGCAGGAAATGCGGGAGCTGTTCCGCGACCACCCGCAGGCGTGCGACAACACGCTCCTGATTGCCGAGCGCTGCGAAGTTTCGTTCAACACCGGAGCCAACTACATGCCCCGGTTCCCCTGCCCCGAGGGGGAGGACGAAACGTCCTGGCTGGTCAAAGAGGTCGACAAGGGCCTCCAATACCGCTATCCCCAGGGCATCCCGGACAAGGTCCGCCAGCAGGCCGATTACGAGCTGGAAGTCATCACGTCCATGGGCTTCCCGGGCTACTTCCTGGTGGTGGCCGACTTCATCAACTGGGCCAAGAACAACGGCATCCGGGTGGGGCCCGGACGTGGTTCGGGCGCGGGTTCCATGGTGGCCTATGCCATGCGCATCACGGACCTGGATCCGCTGCACCACGGCCTGATCTTTGAGCGCTTCCTCAACCCGGACCGCGTCTCCATGCCTGACTTCGACGTCGACTTCGATGACCGGCGCCGCTCCGAGGTGATCGACTACGTGACGCGCAAATACGGCGACGAACGCGTGGCGATGATCGTCACCTACGGCACCATCAAGACCAAGCAGGCCCTCAAGGACTCTTCGCGCGTGCTGGGCTACCCGTTCAGCATGGGCGAGCAGCTGACCAAGGCGCTGCCGCCTGCCGTGATGGCCAAGGACATCCCGCTGGCGGATATCCAGAACAAGGACTCCAAGCGCTACAGCGAGGCGGGGGACTTCCGGCAACTGATTGCCACGGACCCGGAAGCCGCAAAAGTCTTCGAGACAGCACTGGGCATTGAAGGCCTGAAACGGCAGTGGGGTGTCCACGCGGCCGGAGTCATCATGTCCTCGGACCCCATCATCGACGTGATTCCGGTCATGCGCCGCTTCCAGGACGGCCAGGTCATCACACAGTTCGACTATCCGACGTCCGAGGGCCTCGGCCTGATCAAGATGGACTTCCTGGGACTGCGGAACCTGACGATCATTTCCGACGCCCTGGAAAACATCAAGATGAACCGGGGGATCGACCTCGACCTTGAGTCCCTGGCCCTGGACGATGCACCCTCCTATGAACTGCTCGCCCGCGGCGACACGCTCGGCGTTTTCCAGCTCGACGGCGGGCCCATGCGGTCCCTGCTCAAGCTGATGAAGCCTGACAATTTCGAGGACATCTCCGCCGTGCTGGCCCTCTACCGGCCCGGACCCATGGGCGCCAACGCGCACACCGACTACGCGCTGCGCAAGAACGGGATCCAGGATGTCATCCCGATCCACCCGGAGCTCGAGGAGCCGCTCTCGGAAATCCTCGGCGGCACATATGGCCTGATCGTCTACCAGGAGCAGGTCATGGCGGTGGCCCAGAAGCTGGCCGGCTATACGCTGGGCCAGGCCGACATCCTGCGCCGCGCCATGGGCAAGAAGAAGAAATCCGAGCTGGATAAACAGTTCGCGGGCTTCTCCCAGGGCATGCAGGACAACGGCTACTCCATGGAGGCCGTCAAGACCCTGTGGGACATCCTGCTCCCGTTCTCCGACTACGCCTTCAATAAGGCGCACTCGGCCGCCTACGGGGTCATCTCCTACTGGACCGCGTACCTGAAGGCACACTACGCACCGGAGTACATGGCTGCCCTGCTCACGTCCGTGGGCGACGACAAGGACAAATCGGCGATCTACCTTAACGAATGCCGTCGCATGGGCATCACCGTGCTGCCGCCTGACGTCAACGAGTCAGCGCTCAACTTCACCCCTGTGGGCAACGACATCCGCTTCGGCATGGGCGCCATCCGCAACGTCGGCGTCAATGCGGTCGAGGCCATGGTGGCTGCCCGCGCCAGCGAGGGCGCCTACACCTCATTCAAGGACTACCTCATGAAGGTTCCGGCGGTGGTGTGCAACAAGCGCACCATCGAGTCGCTGATCAAGGCTGGCGCGTTCGACTCGCTGGGCCACCATCGGCGGGCCCTGGCGATGATTCACGAGGAAGCGATCGATTCGGTCATTACCCTCAAACGCAACGAGGCGATCGGCCAGTTCGATCTGTTCGCCGGCTTCGAGGACCAGGAGCCCGAGGCGTCACTCAGCACGGAAATCCCGGACCTTCCGGAATGGGAGAAAAAGGACAAACTGGCCTTTGAACGGGACATGCTGGGCCTCTATGTCTCGGACCACCCGCTGCAAGGCCTCGAAGGCGTCCTGAGCCAGCACGCCGAGCGGTCCATCACCTCGATCATTGCCGAAGACGGCCCGCAAGACGGCGCGATCGTCACGATCGCGGGCATGATCACCTCATTGAGCCGACGCATCGCCAAGGCCAGCGGAAACGCCTACGCCCGGGCCGAGATCGAGGACCTCGCCGGTTCAATGGAGGTGATGTTCTTCGGCCAGGTCTACGGCCCTATCGCCTCCGTCCTGGCCGAGGACCTCATCGTGGTGGTCAAGGGCCGTCTGCAGCGTCGCGACGACGGTGCGGTCACCTTGAACTGCATGGAACTTTCGGTCCCGGACCTGAGTGAGGGATCCAACGGCCCCGTGGTCATCACCATGGCAACGCACAAGGCCACCGAGGCTGTGGTGAGCGAGCTCGGCGACGTGCTGCGGACCCACCGCGGAAACTCGGAGGTCCGGCTGCACTTGCAGGGTGACACGCGGGTGGAGGTCATGGGCCTGCCGGTGCACTTGCGGGTCAACCCCAGCCCCTCCCTGTTCGGCGACCTGAAGGTTCTGCTCGGCCCGACCTGCCTCGATAACTAAGCCGGCGCGGACCTGGCGATCCCTAGATCTCGTAGTCCAGAGGCACAGGCTGGCTGTAGGCGCCGGAGTGGTAGAGCAGCGGCGTGCCGTCTTCGCCCACGTGCCCTGCGACCACCTCGACAACAACCACCGCATTGTTTTCGAAGGACAAGCGCATCTGGATCTTTCCTATCAGCCAGCCGGCCACATCCTTGAGGATCGGCACCACGTGCGGGCCGAGCTCCCAATGGTCGCCTTCGAACCGGTTCTTGGTCCGCGCAAACCGGTCCGCAAGTTCCTGGTTCTCCAGTCCGAGCATATGTACGCCTATGAACGTGGTGTTGGCTACTGCCGGCCATGAACTTGAGGTCCGCGCCATGTTGAAGGTGAACCGCGGCGGCCGCGCGGAGAGCGAGGCAACAGAGGTTGCGGTGAAGCCGTACGGCACGCCGTTGTAGTTCACCGTGATGATTGCTACCCCGGCTGCGTGCCGCCGGAACATCTCCTTGAACGTGTCCTCGAAGGGTTCCACATGTTCTGAGGCCACTGTGATCGAACTCCCTGCCTAAAGCCGTCTCTGAATGCGTCCCGGGCTGCCAGCGTAGGGTTCCGCGTTAGGCGCACATCATTTGTTGACTCGCCGCGTCATTTGTTTGAGCGGGGTGAACCTTTGTTAATGTTTGTTTCATGACATATCCCGCCGGAAACGGACCCCAACCCCCACTCCACGAGGTTGGCCCGGCCGGCAGTCCGCCCGCCTATGGTGAACATTACCGCTCCGCCGCGGGCTCCGGGGCCACTGCTCCCTGGACTTCCGGCGGGGATCTTCCGGTGCCGAAATCCCGTCAGGGTGGCCCGGTGCTGTGGTGGCCGGCTGTCACCGCGTGCGCCGGTATTCCGGTGGGGCTCCTTTGGTGGTTGCTGGCTCCGGGCGGCATGAACCTGCTCAGTGGCAATCCCGCCCTGGCATCCGGTACTAATACAGGGGGATGGTTGCCCCGGGACCTGGTGCTTGCGGGCCTGTTCCTGTTCGCCGGCTGCCTCACCGGCTTTCTCTTAACCGGCAGAGGCGGCGGGGTCCCGGCGACGGCCCGGATCGTACTGGCGGTCCTTGCGGGAGCGGTGGCCGCCGTCCTCTCCTGGCAGGCCGGAATCCTGGCCAGCCACTGGTGGGGTGCCGCAGAGGACTCGTCCGCCAGTCCGAGCATCGCCTTCTCATTGCGCGCCTATGCGGTCCTGGCCATTTGGCCGGGCGCAGTGGCGGCCGCAGTATTCTTCGCAAGCTTGACCGGCGGCGGCGGCAAGGATGGAGCGCCCGGGGAATGATATGCCGGACGTCGAGCATTAGTCACAGCCAGGGACGCTTCCGCCACCTCACTGCTTGAGGGCGGGCCGGAAGACCCTGTGCCGTTCGCGGATTCCATGGGACGATCCGGTTATGACTGAGAGCCATGAACACGACGCGGCGCACGGGGCGGCGGGGCACGAGGCTCACGACGTCCCCGACGACCTCCCCGATGATCAGGGCACGCCCACCACGCGGGGCCTTCGTACCGTTGGCCAGAGGCGCAGGGACTCGGAGATGAAGCTTGAGCAGCATCTGCAGGAGGCCAGGCGCCTGAAAGAGAGCGGGCATACGGAGCACAAGCCAACGGAGGACGTAGAGGATGAACATCCAGCCACCCCCCGGGACATCCCCGGAAGTTCCGGAAGCTGACGCCCTGGAGCAACAGGAATCCGCCCTCCCCGAAAGCGGGGACGGACTCGCCGGCCTTGACCAGATTCCTAATGGAGTCCCGGAAGCGGACTTTATTGAACAGCGGGAACCGGCCCAGCCCGGGCGCAGCGGCTATGAGGGCATCGAAACCGAAGATGAGGACGAGGCCGCCGAAGCGGACCTCATTGAGCAGGCCACGGGCATCCCGGCTGACAGCGACGAGGACTATCCGGAAGCCTCCGAACCGGAGGGATGAACGGATCATTATCGCGTGGCCTGCCCCGTGCCAGGCCCTGCATCCGGGTTCGGGGCGGGAACCAGGCTTAATAGGGACCGGCGCGGCCGTCGGGGCACGTAAAATGGGCGGGTGACCTTTTCTCCGGACAGCCCCGCCCAGACCACTTCTTCAGCGATAACGTTCCGCACCGTGGACCTGCGGGGTCAGAGACTTTCCCTGGCCGCGCTTCGGGCGGCCGTTCCGCGCGCGCAGCACCAGACCATGGCCGACGCAGAACAGAAAGTCACGGACATCATCCACGCTGTCCGTTCCAGCGGTTATGCCGCCCTGAGCGAGTACGCGCGCACTTTCGACGGGGTTGACCAACAGCATCCGCGCGTTCCGGCCGCGGCCCTGCGCTCGGCGCTGGAGAATCTCGACCCGGCAGTGCGCGCGGCCCTGGAAGAGTCCATCAGCCGCGCGCGGCGGTTCGCGGACGGCCAGCGGCCGCAGAACATCGACGTCGTGCTCGGCGACGGTGCCACCGTCAGCCAAAACTGGGTCCCTGTGGGGCGCGTGGGACTTTACGTCCCGGGCGGACTAGCGGTTTATCCCTCATCCGTCATCATGAACGTGGTTCCCGCACAGGCGGCCGGTGTGGCGTCGATTGCCCTGGCGTCCCCGCCCCAGAAGGACTTTGAGGGACTTCCGCACCCCACCATCCTGGCGGCGGCGGCCCTCCTGGGTATCGATGAGGTCTACGCCATCGGGGGAGCCCAGGCCATTGCGGCCTTTGCCTACGGGATACCCTCATCCGGCCAGGACGAGGCATTGGACCCCGTGGACGTGGTCACCGGTCCCGGCAATATTTTCGTGGCCACCGCCAAGCGGCTCGTCAAAGGCGTCGTGGGCATCGATTCGGAAGCCGGAACCACCGAGATCGCCATTCTGGCCGACGCCGGTGCCAACCCGGGCCTCATTGCCGCGGACCTGATCAGCCAGGCAGAACACGACCCCAGGGCCGCGTCCGTCCTCATCACCGATTCCGAGGCGCTGGCCGCCGCGGTCCGGGACGAACTGGACGTCCAGGCGGCGGCGACCAAACACCGCGACCGCGTGCGGGAGGCGCTGTCCGGGCCGCAGTCCGGAGTGGTGCTTGTTGATGACCTGGACCAGGGCATTGCGGCATGTGACGCGTATGCCGCCGAGCACCTGGAGATCATGACGGCAGAGGCCCCCCGGGTTGCGGCCCGGATCCGCAACGCCGGGGCCATCTTCGTGGGGGAGTACAGCCCGGTCAGCCTGGGCGATTACTGCGCCGGCTCCAACCACGTGCTGCCCACGAGCGGCACGGCGGCCTTTTCCTCCGGGCTCAACGTCACCACCTTTCTGCGGGCCATCCAGGTGATTAACTACAGCAAGTCGGCACTCGAGCAAGTGAGCCGACACATCGTGAGCCTTTCACGTGCCGAAGACCTTCCCGCCCATGGCGACGCAGTCACGGCACGGTTCCCCGCGGGGGAGTAACCACTACATCTGGTAATTACAGGCTTGTTGTTCGGCTATATGTAGTCGTAGACTGATAACGGAAGATAAATTTCCTGCCAAGGAAGCGCGCCGGGAGAACTTCCCGGGGCAAGCCCCGGAAAAGCCCGGGAAGAACTAGGGGAGGAACTGACGTGTACTGCCCGTTTTGCCGCAACCCTGATTCCCGTGTGGTGGACAGCCGCATGACCGATGACGGCTCGGCCATCCGGCGCCGCCGGCAGTGTCCCGAGTGCGGCCGCCGCTTCACCACGGTGGAAACCACCAGCCTCTCCGTCATCAAGCGTTCGGGCGTCGGCGAGCCCTTCAGCCGCACCAAGGTCATCAACGGCGTCCGTAAGGCCTGCCAGGGAAGGCCCGTCACGGAAGACGATCTGGCCCTGCTGGCCCAGGAGGTCGAGGAGACCATCCGAGCCTCGGGCGCGGCCGAGATCGATGCCCACGAAGTGGGCCTCGCCATCCTTAGCCCGCTGCAAAAGCTGGACGAAGTGGCCTACCTTCGTTTTGCCAGCGTGTACCAGGCGTTCGAGTCCCTCGAGGACTTCGAAACAGCCATTTCCATCCTCCGCCACGAGGCGGAAGTAGAGGCGAAGGCCGTCGGCGGCAAGAACGCCGGGGCGAGCCCGCTCTAAGCTCCGGTGGTGGCAGCGGAGGGGAAGCCGAAGCCACCACCGGCACCACCCGCGCCGGACCAGCATGGACCACGGCCCACGCATTAACGTCTTAGGGCCGGAGCAGCTGCTCCGGCCCTAAGACGTTAATGCCGCCGCGGCTGGGGGTTCCCCACCGGGGCCGGGGGCCGGAGCCTGACCCTACTACTTGGCCAGCTTGTGCTTCAACGCGATCTCGATCGCCGCGCCCACGATCCCGGCGTCGTTCTTCAGCTCGGCCGGCACAATCGGCGTGCGGAGCTTCATGTTGGGCAGGTACTCATCGGCACGCTTGGAGATGCCTCCGCCTACGATGAACAGCTCGGGCGAGAACAGGAACTCCACGTGGGAGAAGTAGCGCTGGAGCAGCACGCTGTATTCTTCCCAGCTGAGCCCGTCGCGTTCCCGCGCCACTGCAGAAGCCTTGCTCTCGGCGTCGAAGCCGTCAATCTCCAAGTGACCCAATTCGGCGTTCGGGACCAGCTTGCCGTCGAAGATGAAGGCTGAGCCGATGCCTGTTCCCAGGGTGATCACCAAAACGGTTCCCGAGACCCCTTCGCCTGCACCGTAGCGGGCCTCGGCCAGGCCGGCGGCGTCGGCGTCGTTGATGACCTCCACGGGCCGGCCCAGCCGCTTGGTCAGCAGGGCGTCAATGTCCGTGTTCAGCCAGGACTTGTCAACGTTGGCTGCCGAATGCACCACGCCGTGCTGGATGATGCCGGGGAACGTCACACCCACCGGGGAGTCCGGTGCCGGCGCGTCAGGACGGGACGACAGCTCCTTGACGACCTCTGCCACCACTTCGGCGACGGACTCCGGAGTGGCTGGCTGCGGAGTGGGGACGCGGAAACGTTCGCCCACCAGCTTGCCCTTCTTAAGGTCCACAATGCCGCCCTTAATTCCGGTGCCGCCGATATCAATACCGATCAGCGGGGCGTTCTTGGATGTCTTGTCGTCCTTCTTGGCCAATGTGGTTCCGTTCGTGGCAGGTGGCGGGCGGTGCTCGGTGGTTATAACAGCTGGAGGGGGTCAGGGCAGGGTGAGGATCTCCGCGCCCGTTTCGGTGACCAGGAGGGTGTGTTCGAACTGTGCTGTGCGCTTGCGGTCCCGGGTGACCACGGTCCAGTCATCGGCCCACATGTCCCATTCAACAGTGCCCAGGGTAAGCATCGGTTCGATGGTGAACACCATGCCCGCCTCCATGACGGTGTTGTAGGCCGGAGCCGCATCGTAGTGCGGGATGATCAGGCCGGTGTGGAAGGCCTCTCCAACCCCATGGCCGGTGAAATCCCGGACAACACCGTAGCCGAACCGCTTGGCATAGGACTGGATCGCCCGGCCGATGACGTTGATTTCGCGCCCGGGAGCCACCGCTTTGATGGCCCGGTTCAGCGATTCCCGGGTGCGCTCAACGAGCAGGCGTGATTCCTCGTCGACGTCGCCCACAAGGAAGGTGTAATTGGTGTCGCCGTGGACCCCGCCGATGAAGGCCGTGATATCGATGTTGAGGATGTCCCCGTCCTGCACCACTGTGCTGTCGGGAATGCCGTGGCAGATGACCTCATTCAGCGACGAGCACAGGGACTTGGGGAACCCCCGGTAGCCCAGCGTGGAAGGATAGGCGTGGTGGTCGATGAGGAACTCATGCCCCACCTTGTCGAGCTGGTCCGTGGTGACACCTGGCTGGATGTGCTTGCCCACTTCCACAATGGCCTGCGCCGCGATGCGGCTGGCAATCCGGATCCGCTCGATGGTCTCCGCGGACTTGACCTCCGATCCGGTGAATTTGGCCGGAGCCGGTTTCCCCACGTACTCGGGACGGGGAATGGACGCCGGAACGGGCAGCTGCGGGCTGACGAGTCCGGGGACCAGCGTGCCGGTGGGTGCGGTCGAAGCTAGTGAAGGCATAGATTGATCATATAAGGCACCGTCGGAGCCCATGCAATGGGACCCGGTATCAGGACTCCGCGCCGGTGTTCGTTACGCACACCACATAGGCAGATCACAAGGGGGCAGGCTCCGGGCCTGCCGGGAGAAGGAGCAGGAATGGCTGAATACTGGTACAACGTCAACACCCATGAGGTCGAGGAAGACGCCCTGTCTGACTGGAGCCAGCTGATCGGTCCTTACAAGACCCGCGAGGAAGCCGAACACGCGTTGGAGAAGGTCAAGGCGCGGAACGAGACCTGGGAAAAGGGCGACGAGGACTAGAAGGAGTGTTCCGGGCCGGGGAACTGGCCGGCGCGCACGTCCTCGCCGTATGCCTTGGCCGCCTCGCTCAGCGAGGTGCGCAGGTCGGCGTACTGTTTGACGAACTTCGCCATCTTGCCCCCACGCAGTCCGGCCATATCCTGCCACACCAGCACCTGGCCGGTGGTGGCGTTCCCTGCGCCGATGCCCACCGTGGGAACAGCGACCGCGGCGTCGACGGCGGCTGCAGTTTCTGCCGGGACCATTTCCATCAGCACGCAGAACGCGCCCGCGCCGGCCAGCGCCACAGCGTCGTCAATGAGCCGCTGCGCGTCGTCGCCGCGGCCCTGCACGCGATAGCCGCCGAGGGAATGCTCGCTTTGGGGGGTAAAGCCGATGTGCGCCATGACCGGGATTCCCGCCTGGACCATCGCCCGGACTGTGGCCGCGTAGTACTTGCCGCCCTCAATCTTGACCGCATGGGCCAGGCCTTCCTTCAGGAACCGCACTCCGCTGGCAACGGCCTGCTCGGCGGAGACCTCGTAACTGCCGAAGGGAAGGTCGGCCACCACCAGTGCGCGTTTGGCTGAACGGGCCACTGCGCGGCAGAGCGGAAGCAACTCGTCCACGGTGACGGGAAGGCTGGTCTCGTTGCCGAACACATTGTTGGAGGCGGAATCGCCCACCAGCAGCACCTCGATGCCCGCCTGGTCGAAAATCTCCGCGGTGTACTGCTCGTATGCGGTGAGCATGGCAAAGTGCTCACCGTTGGCCTTGGCCTGCTGCAGGTGGTGGGTCCGAATCCTTGCCACCGGCTTTTTGGTGCCGCCCGACGGCGGCGAGGCCGGCTGGGTGGGCCCGTTGCCGTAGGGAGCAGGTACTTCTGCGGACATGCTGGACTCGGAACTGTTGCTTGTGGCCATGGCTAGAGCGTAATGCGGTACTGCGCGTCCTAGCTACCGGACCGGCCCGGCCCGCCGGTGACAAGCGTCACATGCTGGCCGTTGCCGAAGCCAACTTAGCGGCATTACTGCCCTTCGGTGCTGCCCGCCGTGTTAACGCTGTGTTACGCGGGCCCCCGGCTCCAACATTCGGGCGGAATGCTTAGTAAAGTGATTCCTGAGCTGCCGCCGGTCCGTGGAGTATACGGATATGGCGCATCAAGACGTTGACCCGGAGAAGAGGCCACCATGGACCGCCAGCAAGAGTTTGTCCTGCGGACAATCGAAGAGCGTGATGTGCGGTTCGTGCGTCTCTGGTTCACGGACGTGGTGGGCTCGCTGAAGTCCGTTGCCCTTGCCCCGGCAGAGGTGGAAGGGGCCTTCGAGGAAGGCCTGGGCTTCGACGGCTCGGCGATCGAAGGCCTGGCCCGCGTGTTCGAATCGGACATGCTGGCGCAGCCGGATCCGTCCACCTTCCAGATCCTGCCGTGGCGCGGGGAAACCGAACAGACCTCGCGCATGTACTGCGACATTCTGACCCCCGACGGCGAGCCCTCCGCGGCGGACCCGCGCAACGTCCTCAAACGCACCCTGGCCAAGGCCGCGGATATGGGCTTCACCTGCTACACCCACCCCGAAATTGAGTTCTACCTCCTCAAGTCCCAGGAGCCTGGCCCCGACGGGTCGCCCGTTCCCGTGGACGAGGGAGGGTACTTCGACCACGTTCCGGGCGGCGTCGCCCAGGACTTCCGCCGTACCGCGGTGACCATGCTGGAATCCGTGGGCATCTCGGTGGAGTTCAGCCACCACGAAGCCGGACCCGGCCAGAACGAGATCGACCTCCGCTATGCGGACGCCTTGCAGACGGCGGACAACATCATGACGTTCCGCACTGTCATCAAGGAGGTGGCGCTGCAGCAGGGAACGTATGCCACCTTTATGCCGAAGCCCTTCACCACCCACCCGGGTTCGGGCATGCACACCCACTTTTCCTTGTTCGAGGGCGACAGCAACGCCTTCTACGAAGCCGGAGCCGAGTTCCAGCTGTCCAAGACGGCACGGCAGTTCATCGCCGGGATCCTCAAGCACGCCCCGGAGTTCACCGCGGTCACCAACCAGTTCGTCAACTCGTACAAGCGCCTTTGGGGCGGCGGGGAGGCTCCGAGCTACCTGAGCTGGGGCCACAACAACCGCTCCGCACTGGTGCGGGTGCCGCTGTACAAGCCGGGCAAGGGACAGTCCGCCCGCATCGAATACCGCGGCATCGACTCCGCGGCCAATCCTTATCTGGCCTACGCGGTATTGCTGGGCGCGGGGCTCAAGGGCATCGAGGAGGGCTACGAGCTTCCCGCCGCGGCCGAGGACGACATCTGGTCCCTGAGCTCCGCCGAGCGCCGTGCCATGGGCCACGATCCCCTCCCGGCGAGCCTGCATGATGCGATCCGGGCCATGGAGGACTCGGAACTGATGCCGCAGATCCTCGGCGAGCAGGTTTTCGAGTACTTCCTCCGCAATAAGCGTGCAGAATGGCAGGACTACCGCCTCCAGGTGACGCCCTACGAGCTGCAGCGAAATCTCGGCATCCTCTAGGCGGCCGCGGTGAGCCTCGCCCGCCGCCTCATTTCGGCTGGATTTAGTGACCTGGACAAGAGCGGGCGCTTCCTGGCTGCCCCCGAGCTCGAAGGCATCGACCAGGACGCCCTTTTCGCCGGACTGCAGCTTGCCGCCAGTCCGGACACGGCGCTGCAATCGCTGGTGCGCTTGATCGAGAAGCACCCTGACCTCCGGACACTCGCCGGCGCCGAGCTGGATGCCAGCGAGCCGCTTTACCGCGTCCTGGGGGCGTCCGAGGCCCTCGGCGAGTTCCTGATCCGGCACCCGGAGCACCTTGCAGCATTTGAGGTGGTGGCGAGCCCGGAACCCGTTCCGGCCGATGCGGCCCGGCTGCGGGCCGCACTGCTGCGCTCAGTGCAGGCGGACCCGAGATCCCGGCGGCCTGTTGCGGGGCTGTCCGGCCCGGACGCATACGCAGCGCTTCGGACCGCTTACCGCAGGGGCCTTGTGGACCTCGCCGTCAAGGACCTCTGTGCCGCGGACCCCCTGGACTTCATGCCCGCGGCGGGAGCCGAACTGGCCGACCTGGCCGGCGCCGCCATCGAGGCGGCCCTCGCCGTGTCCAGGGCCGAGGCAGGGGAGAAGTTCGACCCCGGCGAGGTGGCCGCCGTCGGGCTGGCCGTTATTGGAATGGGCAAGTGTGGTGCCCGCGAACTGAACTATATTTCCGACGTCGACGTCATCTACGTGATCGACGCAGGAGGCCTGGAGGACGCCCGGGCCAACACCATCGGCACCGCACTCGCGTCCGGTATCTCGCGTGCAATCATGTCCACAGGACGCGAGCCCGGCCTGTGGGAGGTGGACGCCAACCTGCGTCCGGAGGGAAAATCGGGACCGCTGGTGCGGACACTGGCATCGCACGAGAGCTACTACGCGCGGTGGGCCGAAAGCTGGGAGTTCCAGGCGCTCCTCAAGGCGAGGACCATCGCCGGCGATGCCGTGCTGGGCGCCAGATACGAGGCGGCCGTCACCCCACTGATCTGGGCCTCGGCGAACCGCGAGGGCTTCGTGGAGTCTGTCCAGGCGATGCGGCGCCGGGTCACGGAGAACATTCCCTCCGACGAGGAACAACGCCAGATCAAGCTGGGACGCGGCGGGCTGCGCGACATTGAATTCACCGTGCAGCTGCTCCAGCTGGTTCATGGAAAAGCGGACGAGTCCCTGCGCCGCCGGGACACCACTTCTGCCATCGCGGCACTCTCAGCCGGCGGGTACATCGGCCGTTCGGACGCTGCGGAGTTCGACCAGGCCTACCGTTACCTGCGGCTGCTGGAACACCGGATCCAGCTTTTCCAGCTGCGCCGTACCCACCTGATGCCGGTGCGGGACGACGCCTTGCGGGCGCTGGCCAAAGCGGTGCTGGGCCCCTTCTCAAGCGAACGGCCCCCGCCTTCCGCGCTGATGGCGGACTGGCAGAAAACCAAGCGTTCGGTGCGGGAACTGCATGACCGCATTTTCTACCGCCCGCTGCTCAATACCGCGGCCAAGCTCAGCAGCGAGGACGCCCGCCTGACGCCGGAGGCGGCTCAGGGCCGCCTGGCCGCACTGGGCTACCTGGACCCGCAGGGAGCCATGCGGCACATCGAGGCACTCACCGCCGGGGTCAGCCGCCGGGCCGCCCTGCAGCGCCAGTTGCTGCCCATCCTGCTGGGCTGGCTGGCCGACGGGGTCGATCCCGACGGCGGCCTGCTGGCATTCCGGCGGGTCAGCGAGGCGCTGGGAACCACGCACTGGTACCTGGGGATGCTGCGTGATTCGAGGGCCGCCGCCGAGCGGCTGTGCCATGTGCTGGCGAACTCCCGGCTGATTGCGGACCTCCTGGAGGTCTCACCGGAATCGGTGGCGTGGCTGGGCACCGATAAAGAGATCGCACCACTTAGCTTTGAGGCGCAATGGCTGGAGATCACCTCGAAGATGTCGCGCCATGCGGATCCCGAAAGCGCCATGAGGCTCATCCGGCTCATCCGCCGCCGGGAAATCCTGCGGGTGGCCATCGCCGACAGCGCGGGCCTGCTGGATCAGGACCAGGTGGGCACTGCCCTTGCCGACGCCGACAGGGCCGCTGTCCTGGGAGCCCTCAGGGTTGCCGAAGCCATCGTGGCGGCCGAGGGACCGCTGAAGACACGCGTCCTGGTGGTGGCCATGGGAAGGCAGGGCGGCCGGGAGATCGGCTACGGCTCGGACGCGGATGTGATGTATGTCCACCGGGGACTGCCCGGCGTGCCCGAGGAGGAAGCCCAGAACCAGGCCGCCCAGATTGTGGGCCACATCTCTAACCTGCTGACGCAACCCCTTAAACCCGCCATCCTGGCCGAGCGGGTGCTGATGGTGGACGCCGATCTCCGGCCCGAAGGAAAAAGCGGCGCCATGGTGCGTTCGCTGGAGTCTTATGCCGAGTATTACCGCAGGTGGTCCCTGGTATGGGAAGCGCAGGCACTGCTGCGGGCCCGTCCGATGGCGGGGGATGACGACCTGGCCGCCGATTTCGTCAAACTCATCGATCCCATCAGGTACCCGGCGGAGCTCTCCGAGAAGGACGTGCGGGAGATCCGCCGCATCAAGGCGAGAGTTGAATCAGAGCGCCTTCCCCGCGGAGCGGACCCGGCACGCCACCTGAAGCTGGGCCGGGGAGGCCTGAGCGACGTCGAATGGCTGGTCCAGCTCCTTCAGCTCCAACACGCCGGGAAGCATCCGGAACTGCGGACCACCTCCACTGTCCTTGCGCTGGGAGCTGCGGCGTCGCTGGGGTTCCTGGATGAAGGGGAAGCCGAGCTCCTGCTCGCTGCCTGGCACCTCGCCAGCCGTATCCGCTCAGCCAATGTGATCTGGACCGGGCGCGCGTCCGACCTCCTGCCGTCCTCCCGGCGGGACCTTGAGGCCGTGGCCCGCTGGTGCGGGTACAAGCCGGGCAAGGCCGCCGCGCTGGAGGAAGACTACCTGCGGCTCAGCAGGCGAGCCCGGGCGGTCTTCGAGCGGGTATTCTACGGCCAGTAGGCCCTGACGCGGAGACTGCGGGCGCCGGTCCCGCGCTTGGGTAAGCTTCTGGGGTGTTGGAAAATGTGTGGCTGCTGCCGCTGAAAATGCTCGACGGCGACGCCCGTGCCATCAAGCTCGGGGAAGTCGCTGAGCTTGAGCTCGGCCAGGGCCAGAACCTTTTTGTCGGGGACCCGCTGCGGATGATGCTCATGGCGTTGGAGGAGGAGTCGCGCTACCCGTTCATCATTGATTCCGGCGGCTCGGCTGTTGGCGTCTGCACGCTCCAGACGGGTGCAGCCACCTTGGCGGGCTGGACTGATGACGAATCGGCCTGGCTGCTCCGCGGCTTCCTCATCGACCGGCGAAGGCAGGGCCAGGGCCTCGGCAGCCTCGCTGCCGCTGCGGCGGTCCGGGAGGCCGCGAGACTGACCGCCGCCCTGACGGGCGGCCAGGCCGGCGTCGTGCTTTCCGTCAATGAACTGAACCCGGCCGGGCGGGCGGCTTACCGAAAAGCGGGATTCGAGGACCGCGGCCGCTATGTGGGCGGCGATGCCGGCCCGCAGCGCATCATGTACCGGTGGTTTTAGACAAAAGAGTCCGCCCGGGCTGCCGTTGCTGGCAGCCCGGGCGGACTCTTTGCGGACTAAACCGCGTCAGCCCAATGCATTGTGACTAGACGCCGTAGTAGAGCTCGAACTCGTACGGGTTCGGGCGCAGCGAGAGCGGACGGATCTCGTTCTCGTACTTGTATTCGATCCAGGTGTCGATCAGGTCCTGGGTGAACACGCCGCCGGCCTGCAGGAACTCGTTGTCCTCGGCCAGTGCGTCCAGGGCCTCCTCCAGGCTGCCCGGAGCCTTCGGGATGTCCTTGGCTTCCTCGGCCGGGAGCTCGTAGAGGTCCTTGTCGATGGGAGCCGGCGGTTCGATGCGGTTGCGGATGCCGTCAATGCCGGCCATCAGCTGTGCGGCGAACGCCAGGTACGGGTTGGAGGAGGGGTCCGGCGCGCGGAACTCGATGCGCTTGGCCTTCGGGTTGGAGCCCGTGATCGGAATGCGGATACCGGCGGAGCGGTTGCCCTGCGAGTAAACCATGTTGACCGGAGCCTCGAAGCCCTTGACCAGTCGGCGGTAGGAGTTGACGGTCGGGTTGGTGAAGGCCAGGACAGCCGAAGAGTGCTTCAGCAGGCCGCCGATGTACCAGCGGGCCATGTCGGAGAGGCCGGCGTAGCCCTTTTCGTCATAGAACAGCGGATCGCCGTTGTTCCAGAGTGACTGGTGGCAGTGCATGCCCGAGCCGTTGTCACCGAAGACCGGCTTCGGCATGAAGGTCACGGACTTGCCCCAGGCATCAGCGGTGTTCTTGATGACGTACTTGAACTTCTGCAGATCATCAGCCGCGTGGGTCAGGGTGGTGAACTTGTAGTTGATCTCGGCCTGGCCTGCGGAGCCTACCTCGTGGTGGCTGCGCTCGACCTCAAGGCCGGCCTCGTCCAGGGCGACGCACATGGCGTCGCGCAGGTCAGCCTGCTTATCGGTGGGGGAGACCGGGAAGTAACCGCCCTTGACGGGGGTCTTGTAGCCGAGGTTTCCGCCTTCTTCTTCGCGGCCGGTGTTCCAGTGGGCTTCCTCGGAGTCGATCTTGTAGAAGCTGCCCTGCGGAGAGGACTGGTACTGGACGTTGTCGAACACAAAGAACTCGGCTTCGGGAGCGAAGAACGCGGTGTCGGCGATGCCGGTTGAGGCGAGGTAGGCTTCAGCCTTCTCGGCCACGCCGCGGGGGTCCCGGTGGTAGGGGTCACCGGTGCGGGGGTTCACGATGGAGAAGTTCAGCGCAAGGGTCTTTTCCATGCGGAACGTGTCCAGGAACGCGGTGGTGACGTCCGGGATGAGCTGCATGTCGGACTCGGCGATGCCCTGGAAACCGCGAATGGAGGATCCGTCGAAGAGCTGGCCGTTGACGAAGAAGTCCGCGTCAACGCTCTTGGCCGGCACGTTGAAGTGCTGCTGGACGCCAGGCAGATCGGTGAAGCGGATATCGACGAATTTAATATCTTCGTCCTTGATGAACTTGAGGACTTCGTCCGCAGTCTTGAACATCTATGCTCCTTACGCATATGAAAATAGCTGGCTGGAAAGCCGTGTGGTCCAGCGCGATCGGACAGCGGAAAACACAAAAATTCCCCGCTCCTAGGCCGCTAGCAACTGTTACCACCCTAAGGACATGGCATTTCCCTGCCGTGTCCGCATTGTTTCAGGCAGGTTACAGAATGCCCTGCTGTGTAAACCGTAGTCGGTGTCCACTCTGTGGCCTATTGGCTTCCACAGTATGAACCCACCTGAAAGGCTAGTCTTGATGTGTGGTTGATCGCAAAGACATAGGCTCATGGCTCACCGGCCCGGACACGTCCGGCATCTCCAAGTACCCAGGGGAGCGGTTGGGGCTTCCCGAATCCGGCCCCGGGTCCATTGCCCGTGCGGGGCGCAGGATTTTGGCCATCTGCATCGACTGGGGGATCGCGTTGCTGATCAGCAATTTCGCCTTCGCCGGTAACTCCTGGGCCACCCTGGCGGTCTTTGCGGCGGAACAGATTCTCCTTATTGGGACGCTGGGGTACAGCATCGGCCACCGCGCGCTGGGAATCCATGTTGTGCGGCTGGGCGGAGGGCCGGCTGGTCCGCTTGCCGCCCTGGTGCGCAGCCTGCTGTTGTGCCTGGTAATCCCCGCCGTCATTTTTGATCCCGACCACCGGGGACTTCACGACAAGGCGGTGAACACCGTTCTGGTGCGCATGTAAGCGGCTGGCACGGTTCTTAAAGCAAACGCCCCGGGTCCGGACTCATTCCGGGCGCCGGGGCGTTTTAATGGCTCTTACCGGCCGCGGGAGGGCCGTGCTTTGTAGGGGTCGATGCCCTTGGGAATGGGCAGGCGGTTTCCGCCGAGAGAGGAGATGCGCTTGGACACGGCGCTCACCTCGATCTTGGTCAGTTCATTGTTCAGCTTGTTCATCTTCCTGGCGATCTGGCTGATGGGCACCTGGCCTTCGCCGCGTCCACTCTCGATCACGTGGACGGTGACGTTCGGCAGGATTCGCGCCAGGCGCTTGCGCTCGGCCTCCACCAGCGGACGGACGCGGTGCGAGGGACCTTCGCTTACCAGAACGACGCCGGGGCGCCCGATGGCGCGGAACACGGCGTCCTGCGTGCGGGGGTTCACGGCGACGGGCTGGTCCTCGGTGATCCAACCCCGCTTCAAGGTTCCCAGGGCGGCGCCCGAGGCCCCCGGCTGGTTTTCGATCTGCGCGAACGCTGCGCGCTCGGCCCGGCGCGAAAGGATGAGCGTTGCGGCCAGCAAGCCAAGCGGAATGCCGATGATGAGGCCGGTGATCCAGTTTTCCAGCAGGAAGCCCACCAGGAAGCTGACAGCCACGACTCCGAGGAAGGCCAGCAGCATGAGCCACACGACCATCGGGTCGTGGCGGCGGGTCATCTGGAAGACCTCGGTGATCTGCTTGAGCCTGCTGGGCTTCTTGACCTTTGCTTCTTTGGGCTTGCGCGAGAAGAGGCCACGCTTCGGCGCGTCAGAGGCTGCCGGAGTCGGTTTGCTGGAATCAGGGGAATTCGCCATAGTGCTCTAATTCTACGTGATTGATGGCTGAGGGCCGGCACCGGAGATCTCCGGTGCCGGCCCTCAGCCGGGTTCATTGCAAAGGAGCCTAGGAGTGCGCCGCGATCAGTGAGCTGGCTTCCTGGCGGGTACTGCCGGAGCTTTCGATGTGCGCGAGCTCGGCCGGTATTTCCCAGCCCTTCTTGCGCATCGCGGTGGCCCAGAGCCGCCCGGCCCGGTAGGAGGAACGCACCAGCGGGCCGGACATGACACCGAGGAAGCCGATCTCGTCCGCTTCCTGCTGGAGATCCACGAACTCCTGCGGCTTGACCCAGCGGTCCACCGGCAGGTGCCGCTCGGACGGGCGAAGGTACTGGGTGATGGTGATCAGGTCGCAGCCGGCCTCGTGCAGGTCCCGCAGCGCCTCGGAGATCTCCTCGCGGGTCTCGCCCATGCCCAGGATCAGGTTGGACTTGGTGACCATGCCGAGCTTGCGCCCCTGCGTGATGACGTCCAGGGACCGCTCGTAGCGGAACGCGGGACGGATGCGCTTGAAGATCCGGGGCACGGTCTCCACGTTGTGGGCGAACACCTCGGGCTTGGAGTCGCAGATGGCCTGGATGTGTTCGGGTTTGCCGGAGAAGTCCGGGATCAGCAGTTCGACGCCGGTGCCCGGGTTCAGCTCGTGGATCTTGCGGACCGTTTCGGCGTAGAGCCAGACTCCCTCGTCTTCGAGGTCGTCGCGGGCCACACCGGTCACCGTGGCGTAGCGCAGCTGCATGGCCTGGACGGAGCGGGCCACCTTGGTGGGCTCGAAGACGTCCACGGGGGAGGGCTTGCCGGTGTCGATCTGGCAGAAGTCGCAGCGGCGGGTGCATTCGGAGCCGCCGATCAGGAAGGTGGCCTCCTTGTCTTCCCAGCACTCAAAGATGTTGGGGCAGCCGGCCTCCTCGCACACGGTGTGCAGGCCTTCCTTTTTGACCAGCTTCTTGAGCTGCACGAACTCGGGGCCCATCTGGACCTTGGCCTTGATCCATTCCGGCTTGCGTTCCACCGGTGTGGCCGCATTTCGCTGCTCGATGCGCAGCATTTTCCGGCCTTCTGGTGCCAGTGTCACAGTAGAGCTCCTTCGTGGGTTGCAACTAGCGCTTCTTCATTGTTCCGCAGTTCTTCGGTGATCCGCGACACGAGGTCGGCCGGGGTGACGTCGCGGCCCGTTTCCTGGGCGATGGTGGTGACTCCGGCGTCGGTGATGCCGCAAGCGATGATCTGGGCGTAAGGGGCCAGATCGTTGTTGCAGTTGATGGCGAAGCCGTGCATGGTGACACCGTCATGCACCCGGATCCCGATCGCGGCGATCTTGCGGGCCGGCCCCTTGTGGTCAGCCTCTATCCATACGCCGGCGCGGCCCTTGATCCGAACGGCCTCGATGCCGTAATCAGCCAAGACGGCGATGATGACCGCCTCGATGCGCTCGACGTAATCCCGGATGCCCGCCCGGTTCTTCAGCTTGATGATGGGATATCCCACCAGCTGGCCCGGCCCGTGCCAGGTGAGCTTGCCGCCGCGGTCCACAGCGACCACTGGCGTGCCGTCAAAGGGGCGTTCGTGGTCTTCGGTTCGTTTACCCGCCGTGTAGACGGCGGAATGTTCAAGCAGCAGTACGGTGCTGGGTGCGGCGCCGGCGACGACTTTTTCGTGGAGCTCGCGCTGGAGATCCCATCCGCGCGTGTAGTCGACGAAATCCGGGGCGAGACCCAGCTGTGAGAACTCAAGAGTCATGGCATCCAGCTTAGTCCCCGCCCGGCGTCGAACCCGATTCTGTGCTTAACCTCTCACGGGCCCGCCCGGTACGGAGGGGCGGCGCCGAGGCCTGTGGATAACTTCTGCGGGATGCCGCGTATTCGGCTATTCCTTTAGTATGGACAAAATCGGAGACGCCGTTCCGGACCTTCCCGGCTACATTGTTGGGCGTGAGCTGGGCAAGGGCTCACGTTCCACGGTGTGGCTCGCGACGGAAAGAACCACGCGCCGCGATGTCGCCATCAAATGCTTTGACCCTTTCGTGCCGGCGCGGCTTTCCGTCAGCAGCCCGGGCCCGCCCGATGACGATCCGGAGGCTGCCATCCGCAGGGAGGTGCGGATCCTTTCGATGATGCGTCACCAGCACCTGGTGAAAGCGCATGATGTGGTGCGCATCGGTGGTGCTGACGGCGGACGCCTGGGCCTGGTGATGGACTACGCGGCGGGCGGCTCGCTGGGGCAGTTGGTGGCCAGCAGCGGCCCGCTCAGTGCCGGCGAAACGGTTACAGTCCTGACCCCTATCGCCCAGGCCCTGAGCTATTTGCACGGCAAGGGCTTCACGCACTCCGACGTCTCGCCCGGAAATGTGCTGTTCTCGGCGCACGGGAAACCACTCCTGGCGGACCTGGGCGTGACCCGGATGGTGGGAGATGCGGCTGGCGTCCTGCCCGTTGGCACGGAGGGATTCGTTGACCCGGCGCCGGTGGATGCCCTGCGGGCCCGGCTTCAGCCGGAGCGGGACGTGTATTCGCTGGCGGCTCTGGGCTGGTTCTGCCTCACTGGACAAGCGCCCCCGGTCGGGGCCAACCGGCCGCCGCTGCCGCTTCTTGTGCCAGGAGTTCCGCCCGCGCTGGCCGCGGCGCTTGAATCCGGGTTAAGGGAGGACCGCCGGGAAAGGTCAACAGCGGCGGAATTCGCCGCCGCGGTTTACCGCAGCGCCGCCGCAGCACCGGTGGACCTCTCGCATTCTGCCCATTCGAGCGTGCTTCCGGAGTTGCTCACCCGCCGTAACCTTCCGGAAACGCCCCGGACGGGCAGGACTGCATGGCTCAGCGGTTGGCGTCCCCGGTTAGCGTCCATCCGGCCCCCGGCGGACCGCAGCGCCCTGCCCGCGTTCCTCGGGAAGAGCGGCATGCGGGCGCTCCGGCACGTGCCTCCCGCCGGGCCCGTGTCCCGGGGTCGACGGTCGACGGCGGCCCTGGAGCCCTCCGGCTCGGGGCATCCAGGAGTTGGTGCGGCAGTTCAGGAAGAGCCCAGGAGCCATTCCCGACGGGCCGCCCTGCGGACACACACGCAACGGCCTGGGGCCAGGTCGGTGTTCCTGGCATTGCCCGCCGCCGTGATAGCTCTTTGGCTCCTTGCCGGCGCGCCTCTGTTCCAGGACGTGCCATCCCCGGCGCAGCATGGCGGCCTGCCTGGCTCTTCAGCGCCGGGATCCTCGGCCTCCCCCGGCAGGGTGGAAACGCCGGAGGACGTCACGCGGCTCCTGCTGTCGGGTAACCCCGAGGATGCTGCCCGCGGGCTGGCTTGGCTCCGGTCCGCTGCCCTGCGCTCAGGGCAGCTGGATCTCCTGGACGAGGTGAACGCCGGCGGCTCGGCCGCGGCGGCCGCTGACGCGAGAATCAGTTCAAGGCTTCGCGACGCCGGTCACACCCTCGCTGGCTTCGACACCACCCTGACGTATGTGAAGGCCGCTCCGGAGAGCGCAGCCGTGCGGGCCGTCGTCGAGATCGGAGCGGTTACCTCCGCCTATCAGGAGACGGATTCCGCCGGCAATGTGGTGGGCGCCGGGCCGGCCGGAGCCGAGCAGCGGCTGAAGCTGGTGATGGCCCTGATCGACGGGAGGTGGCGCATCGAGGAGATCCTGCCGGCCACCTAGTCCTGAGCCGAACCGGTGGCCCACTCCACGGCCTTGGCAAGGGAGGGGTGCTGCCATTGGAAACCCGCTTCGGCCAGCAGCGCCGGTTCCATGCGCTGGCTTCCGAGTAGCAATTCGTCCGCCAGCTTCCACATCACCAGCCGGAGCACCGGGGCCGGCACTCGGAAAAATGCCGGCCTGTGCAGCGCGGCGGCGAGTTGGGCCACGAGCGAGTTGACGTCGGCGCTTTCCGGCGCGCAAAGGTTCACGGGTCCGGCGAGGGGGGCTGAGAGCAGGAAGGAGAAGGCGGACGACACGTCCGGGAGGGTGATCCAGGGCCAATATTGCCGCCCGTTGCCGAGGGGGCCGCCGATTCCCAAGCGAAGCAAGGGCAACAGCCTGCCGAGGGCGCCGCCGGACTGGCTCAGCACCACGCCCGTGCGGGGCGTCACAACACGGACGCCGGCGGGTGCCTCATGCGCCGCGGCTTCCCACTCCAGGCAGATCCGCGCCATGATACCCGAGCCGTTGGGTGCGTTCTCCCGCAGGACGGCACTGCCGCAGTCGCCGTAATAGTTGGAACCGGACTGGCTGATGAACGTTCTGGGAGGCTCCGCCAGCTGCTTCATGGCGGCGGCCAGGGTACGGGTGGGGTCCAGCCTGGACCGGAACAGTTCCTCGATCCGCCGGCGCGTCCACGGCCTGTCGCCGATCCCGGCGCCGGCCAGGTTGATGACGGCGTCGGCTCCCTCAAGGTGTGCTGGGTCCAGCTGGCCGGCAGCAGGATCCCACCGGAGTTCGTCCGCGGATTCGGGCTGCCGCCTGACAAGGCGGATCACGGTGTGCCCGTCCGAGCACAGACGGGCCGACATGTCGCTTCCAATGAGGCCCGAGGCGCCCGCCATGATGATTCGCATGATCCATCTCACCACGCCCGGCGCGGCCGGGGAACCTGCCGGGACCCGCCCTGCCGTTGACTATGATCAAACGATGACCTTTTCGAGTTACCTTCGTTTCCCGCATCTGCACGGCGATCTGGTCACTTTCGTGGCCGAAGACGACGTGTGGGTTGCGCCTCTTGACGGCGGGCGCGCCTGGCGGGTGTCCTCGATTCAGCTGCCGGCGCGCAACCCTCGCTTCACGCCCGATGGCAAGCGCCTGGTGTGGACCGTGGTCCAGGGGACGGCGCCGGAAGTTGTGACTGCGGCCGTCGACGGTGGCGACTACCGGCAACTGACGTATTTCGGACACGCAACCACCCGCGTGAAGGGCTTTACGCCCGCGGGCGACGTCCTTGTCACGAGCGCGTTCCGGCAGGCCGAAAGCCGTCACACGCACGCCTACAGCGTGTCCCTGGACGGCGGCTGGTCCGAGGAGCTGCCGTTCGGCCCGGTTGAGTCCGTGGCGTACGGACCGGAGATCGGTGACGAGCGCCCGGTGGCGGTTTCGAGCGTGCTCTCCCGCGAACCCGCATGGTGGAAGCGGTACCGCGGCGGCACGGCGGGCAAGCTGTGGATTGATGCCGACGGTAATGGCGAGTTTGAGCGGCTCCTCCCGGAGGTGGACGGCAACCTGGCCGACCCCATGTGGATTGATGGCCGCATCGTGTTCCTGTCCGACCACGAGGGCTATGGCAACCTCTATTCGGCGCTGCCCAATGGGAAGGACCTTCGCCGCCACACGGACCATGAGGACTTCTACGCCCGGCATGCCTCCACAGACGGCAAACGCGTGGTCTACGAGTCGGCTGGCGAACTGTGGATTCTCACCAGCCTGGACGCGGATGCCAAGAAGCTCAACATCGTGCTGGGGTCGGCTTCCCAGATGCGCAGGGCTTCCCTGCTGAAGACCGCACAGCATCTCGGCGACGTCATTCCGGACCACACCGGGTCAGCCAGCGCCCTGGAAGCCCACGGCACCATCCACTTCCTGACGCACAAGGACGGCCCGTCGAGGGTGGTGGAAGCAACTCCCGGGGTGCGGGCACGGTTGCCGCGGCCGCTGGCCGCAGGCCGTATTGCCTACGTGGCGGATCACGACGGCGTCGAGGCCCTCTACGTCAGGGAGATTGCCGCACCGGCGCCCGATGTTCAGCCGGCCGCGCCAAAACAGGCCCGGCCGGTCACGGCCCAGGCGCCCGCGGTCCCGCTGCCCAAGCCCGTTCCCGCGGCCGGCGGGCACCGCCCCGGCATCGACGTTCGGGTCGAGGCCCGGGCCGGCGGGGATTCCCGCTCCGAGGCGGTTCCCGCCGGAAACAACCACGCCGGGAACAACGCAGGTGGGGAAGATACCGCCGCGCGGCCCGGCGAAGCGACGGCCGACGTCGCCGTCGCCGTCGCGACGCCAGCGGCGGTCAGGACGGCAGCCCCGTCCGCGACGCGCATCGATTTCCCGAAGTCCACCCGGTCCAACGCCATGGAGGCGAGCCCCGACGGCCGCTGGCTGGCCGTGGGCACCGCATTCGGTGACGTCTATCTCGCCGACACAAGGACTGGCTCCATGTCACTGGTCACCAGCATCGGTGAGGGAACCATTGACGGACTGTGCTGGTCCCCGGATTCGGCGTGGCTCGGGTGGTCCGAGCCCGTCACGTCCTTCGGCTCACGCAGCCGCTTGCGCATCGTCCGGGTGGAGGATCAGGAGCGCCGGATCATCGAGGTCACCGATGGCCGGTTCCGGGACGAGTCGCCGTCGTTCACGCCGGACGGCAAGTTCCTCGCCTTCTTGTCCAACCGCAGTTTTGACCCCGTATACGACGGCCATTCCTTCGATCTGGCGTTCCCGAGTCCCATCAAGCCGTACCTGGTGGCACTCGCGGCGGACACGCCGTCGCCGTTCGGGCCCTGCGTGGCACTCCAGGACGGCGCCTATACAGGCGACGGGACGGACGCAGGCGGCGATGCTGACGCTGCAGCGGATGGCGACGCGGCCCCCGGAGCACGCGAGCCCGGAGCCCACCGCGGCGAAGCCGTGGTCCGGGTGGACGACGAGGGCCTGGCCCACCGGGTGATCACCGTTCCGGTCCCGCAGGGCAATTACTCTGCGCTCGAGTCCACCGAAGGCGCACTGCTCTGGCTGGACAATGCGCTCTCCGGTGTGACGGGCGACGGCCGCGCCTCCACCGATGAGAAGAGCGCCGCCCCAAGCCTGGTGCGCTTTGATATCTCCCGGCGCCGGACCACCACGCTCGTGGATGCCGTGGGAAGCTACCGCGTCTCGGGCGACGGCAAGAGAATTGTCCTGATCCATGACAAGCAGATCAAGGCTGTGCCGGCTGACTCGAGGGCGGACGAGGAATCGGGCCAGCTGGTCAAGGTGGACGTCGGCAGGGTCCGAGTGCTGATGGATCCCCTGAGCGTATGGGGCCAGGCATTTGACGAAGCCTGGCGGCTCCAGCGTGACTTCTTCTGGACCGAGGACATGGCGGGACAGGACTGGCAGGCAGTCCACCGGCGCTACCGTCCCATAGTGGAACGCCTCGGGTCGCACGATGACCTCGTGGACCTGTTGTGGGAACTTCACGGCGAACTGGGGACCTCGCACGCCTACGTCCGTCCTTTCGCCGTGACCGAGAACGGCAGCAACGGGCAGGGGCGTTTGGGAGCGGACCTTGCCTTCACCGGGCAAGGCTGGGAGATCACCAGGATTCTGGCTGGGGAGTCTTCGGACCCCCTTGCCACATCTCCACTGACCAGGCCCGGGGCGGATGCGAAGCCAGGGGACATCCTTCTGGCCATCGACGGCGTGGACCTGTCCCAGACCCTGACGCCCGCCATGCAGCTGGTAGGCTCCGCCGGGCGCGCCGTGGAACTGACCGTCCGCAACGGCGCCGCCCATGGGGCCTTGGCCGGCCAGCAGCGGCGCATCGCTGTGGTCCCGGTCAAGGACGAGGAACGGCTCCGCTACCAGGACTGGGTTGCAGCCAACCGCAGGACAGTCCGTGAAGCCTCCGGCGGCACATACGGCTACCTTCATATCCCGGACATGCTGGCCAACGGCTGGGCACAGCTGCACCGCGACCTCGACACCGAGACCGCCCTTGACGGGCTGATCGTGGACGTGCGGCGTAACCGGGGCGGCCACACCTCACAGCTGGTCGCCGAGCTCATTGGGCGCAAGGTGACAGCGTGGAGCATGCCGCGCGGCGAAAAGCCCCGGACTTATCCCCACCACGCTCCCAGGGGCCCCGTGGTCATCCTGGCGGACGAGTTCGCCGGCTCGGATGGAGACATCATCACCCAGGTCTCCAAGCTCCGGGGCATCGGGCCCGTCATCGGCACCCGGACGTGGGGCGGCGTTGTGGGCATCGATAACCGCTTTACCCTGGCTGATGGTACGGGCGTCACCCAGCCGCGGTATGCCACCTGGTTCGGGGGAGGCATTGGCTGGGGAGTGGAGAATTTTGGGGTAACGCCGGATATTGAAGTGACCTTCCCGCCGCATGCGTATGCCGCAGGCAGAGATCCGCAGTTGGAGTACGGGATCGGCGCGCTGAAGGAAATGATCCAGGAGTTGCCGACCGACCGGCCGCCCGCCCGCGAGGGGTACCGGCTGCTGCGGCCGGCCCCTTTGCCCGCGCGCCGCCAGACGGACTAGCGCAACCGGACGGACTGGTGCAACCGGACGGACTGGCGCAACTGGACGGACTGGCGCAACTGGACGGACTGGTGCGGTCATCCGTTGTGATTGCCTGATGCACCGTCCGACGAAGTGAAGGCCCCGTTCCCCCTGTTGCCAGGGGAAACGGGGCCTTCACTCATTCGCGGCGGCGCGTGCGGCGCAATCCGCGGCCAGGAAGACTACGAGGCCAGCGTGGCGTCCAGGGTGATGTTGATGCCGGTCAGTGCGGCCGAGACGGGGCAGCCGGTCTTCGCTTCCCCGGCGATCCGCTGGAAGTCCTCCTCGGAGATGCCGGGGACCCGGGCGCTGAGGGTCAGGTGGCTGCCGGTGATGCCGGTTCCGGGTTCGAAGGTGACGTCGGCCTTGGTGTTGACCTCGTCAGGGGTGTGGCCGGCCTGCGCAAGGGCATGGCTGAAGGCCATGGAGAAGCACGCGGAGTGCGCCGCGGCGATGAGCTCTTCGGGGCTCGTTTTCCCCTCGGCGGCCTCGGCACGTGCCTTCCACGTGACATCGAAGTTGCCCAGGCCCGAGCTGTCCAGCGTCGTGTTGCCGGCGCCGGTCATCAGGTCGCCGTTCCATACTGTGTGCGCGGTGCGTGTTGTTGCCATGTCCACTCCTCAACGTAGGTTCACATCCGGACCCGGCTTCCGCCGGATCCTTGCCAATCCATCCTATGGATAAAGGACCGTCATTCCACAGATATCCGCTGTGGGTGGATTGTGACAGCGGCATTTCGCGGCGTTGACGCCATTGCGCGAAGTGCCGCTTTAAAGCCGTCTTGAGGCCGTTTTAGGGCCGCATTAAATACGACGGCGACGCCCACCGGCGTGGTGGGCGTCGCCGTCGGCGGTATGAAGGGGCTACTGCCAGAGGGTGGCGATGGCCACATTGAGGAGGCCCAGGCCGCCGACGCTGTGGGCGAGGCCGGTGGAGACTGCTTCGCCCTTTTTGGCCTTCCGGGCACCGATGACCGCCAGGACCGCCACGGCCAGGCCGACAGCGAACTTGATGCCCAGCTTGAAGTAGTTGGGGTCGAACTCGGCGGGATTCTGGTTGTGAAGTATCGGCAGGATACCCATCATGGCGATGCCCGTGATCAGCTGGACAAAGGCGCCGTCACGCTGGCGCGGGTGCACGGTGGGCGTCTTCATGTTGGCGATCCAGATACCGACGACCATCGAGGCGCCGACGATGTGCAGGAAGAGCAGGACGTAGAAAAGAATGGTCATGGCCCTAGCTTAGCGACAAAGTGTGCGTAAACAGTTGAGGGCACCCTCCCTTGCGGGAAGATGCCCTCAACTCAGCCGCTAAATTGCAGCGCCGGCCTTCTAGAGACCGAGGTCCGACTCGAAAGCGCCAGCTTCCAGGCGCGCCTTGAGCGTCTGCAGGAAGCGTCCCGCATCCGCGCCGTCCACCAGGCGGTGGTCGTACGTCAGGGAGAGGTACATCATCGAGCGGATGGCCAGCGAGTCGTCGCCGTTTTCATCAGTGACAACCACCGGACGCTTGACGATTGCGCCCGTGCCGAGAATGCCCACCTGCGGCTGGTTGATGATCGGGGTGTCGAACAGCGCGCCCACAGAACCGATGTTGGTGATGCTGAATGTTCCTCCGGAGAGCTCGTCCGGACCGATCTTGCCCTTCCGGGTGCGGTCTGCGATGTCGGCGATCTTGCCGGCGAGGCCGGCAAGGTTCAGGCTCCCGGCGTCGGAAATGACCGGAACGAGGAGGCCCTTGTCCGTGTCCACCGCAATCGCCAGGTGCTCGGCGTTGTAGTAGGTGATTTCCTGCTTGTCTTCGTCGTACGCCGCGTTGACCTTCGGGTGCTGCTTCAGTGCCTCGGCGACAGCCTTGGCAATAAACGGCAGGAAGGTCAGCTTGACGCCGTTCTGGGCCAGGAAGGTGTCCTTGGCCGTGAGGCGGAGCTTGGCCACCTTGGTCATGTCCACTTCGTGGACCTGGGTCAGCTGGGTGGAGATGTCCAGGGATTCGCGCATGCGGCGCGCGATGACCTGGCGGATCCGGGGAGCCTTCTGCACGGTGCCGCGAAGTGAAGATGCAGCTGCGGACGCCGGAGCGGCGGCCGAAGCCGCGGTGGCGGCCGGTGCTGCGGCGGCGGGGGCAGCCTTGGCCTCGGCCGCTGCCAGGACGTCCTGCTTGCGGATGCGTCCACCAACCCCGGTGCCGGTCAGCGACGAGATGTCAACGCCCTGCTGGTTTGCCAGCTTGCGGACCAGGGGAGTGACGTAACCGGACTCGGCCGGCGCAGCCTCTGCTTCGGGCGCCTGGGCAACCACGGGGGCCGGTGCGGCGGCCGCAGGGGCTGCAGCGGGAGCCGGAGCCGCTGGTGCTTGGGGCTGAGCCTCAGGCTTGGGGGCCGGGGCGGCGGGCGCTTCCTCCTTCGGAGCCGGAGCCGGAGCCGGGGCCGGTGCGGCGGGTGCAGCCGCGCCGGAGCCGATGACTGCCAGAACGGAACCCACCTCGGCGGTTTCGTCCTCGTTCACCCGGATCTCCTGCAGGGTTCCTGCTACGGGGGACGGGATCTCGGTGTCCACCTTGTCGGTGGAGACCTCAAGCAGCGGCTCGTCCACTTCGACGGTGTCGCCGATGCTCTTCAGCCAGCGGGTGACGGTTCCTTCGGTGACGCTCTCGCCCAGGGCCGGGAGGGTGACTTCGTGGCCTTCGCCAGCAGGCGCGGCAGCCCCGGCAGCGGGTGCTTGCGCGGCGGGTGCCGCGGCCTCGGCAGCGGGGGCTTCTGCTTCGGGGGCCGGAGCTTCTGCAGCCGACGGCGACTCGGCCGGTGCGGCTTGGGCGGCGGGAGCGGCTTCTTCGCCACCACCAGCCGCACCGGAACCGTCACCAATGCGGACGAGCGCAGCGCCGACCTCGGCGGTCTCGTCTTCGGCGACGAGGATTTCCTCGATCACACCGGCTATCGGAGAGGGGATTTCGGTGTCTACTTTGTCGGTGGAAACTTCGAGCAGCGGCTCGTCCACCTCTACCCGGTCACCTACCTGCTTGAGCCAGCGGGTGACGGTTCCTTCGGTGACGCTCTCACCGAGGGCGGGCAAGTTAACGGTTTCAGACATGTCGTCCCCGTTCTCCTTATTGATCTTTAGTGCGGATGATTGCTGCCTTGTTCGAGCTTAGTGCACCCTGCGGATCATGCCGGGTGCACTAAGCCCTGTTGTCTTGCTGAACTAATTAGCCGTGGAGGGGCTTGCCCGCCAGCGCCAGATGTGCCTCACCCAGCGATTCGTTCTGGGTGGGGTGGGCATGGACCAGCTGGGCGACATCCTCGGGGTAGGCTTCCCAGTTCACGATCAGCTGGGCCTCGCCGATCTGCTCTCCCATGCGGGCGCCGATCATGTGGACCCCAACCACCGGACCGTCCTTCTGGCGGACCAGCTTGACGATGCCGCTGGTGCCCAGGATGGAGCTCTTGCCATTTCCGGCGAGGTTGTATTCCTGGGTCTCCACCTGGTCGTCGCCGAACTTGGCCTTGGCGGCCTTTTCGGTGTATCCGACAGTGGCGATTTCGGGATCGGAATACGTGACCTTGGGGATGTTGACGTCTTCCACAACCACTGGCTTCAGGCCCGCGATTTCCTCCGCGACGAAGATGCCCTGCTGGTAGCCACGGTGGGCCAGCTGCACGCCAGGGACGATGTCGCCCACCGCGTAGACGTTGCCCACTCCGGTGTGCAGGCGCTCGTTGGTGATCACAAAGCCGCGGTCGATGGTCAGGCCGGCTTCCTCGTAGCCCAGGTTGGCCGTGACGGGGCCTCGGCCTACGGCGACCAGCAGGAGGTCGGCTTCAAAGGTCTTGCCGTCCACCAGGGTGACCTTGACGCCGTCGTCGTTCTGCTCAACCCCCTGGAAGAAGACGCCGGTGGAGAACTTGATGCCGCGCTTCTTGAACGCGCGCTCGAAGTTCTTGACGATTGTCGCGTCCTCGTTGGGGACCAGGGACGGGAGGCCTTCGACGATGGTGACGTCCACGCCGAAGGACTTCCATACTGAGGCGAACTCGACGCCGATGACGCCGCCGCCCAGGATGATCGCGCTCTGGGGGATGTAGTCCATTGTCAGGGCTTCGTCGGAGGTGATGACCTTGCCGCCGATTTCCAGGCCCGGCAGTGTGCGGGAGTAGGAACCCGTGGCCAGCACAATGTTCTTGCCCTTATAGGCCGTGCCGTTGACCACCACGGTGTCGGTGCCTTGGAGCTTGCCTTCACCTTCAATGACGGTGATGGCCTTCTTGCTCTTGATCAGGCCCTGGAGGCCCTTGAACTTGCCGGCGATGATGCCGTCCTTGTACGCATTGACCGCGGTGATGTCGATGCTGTCAAGGGTCACGTTGACGCCGTACTTGGCGGAGTCGCGGGCGTGGTCCGCCAGCTCCGCGGAGTGCAGCAGGGCCTTGGTGGGGATACAGCCGTTGTGCAGGCAGGTGCCGCCGAGTTTGCCCTTTTCGATAAGGCCAACGGTGAGGCCAAGCTGGACAGCACGCAGAGCGGTGGCGTAGCCGCCGCTGCCGCCGCCGAGTACCAGGATGTCGAATTCTTGCGCAGTTGCCTGATCGGCCACTAAAACGCTCCCTCGCGTGAACGATGACACGAGAGTACGCATCATCTGGTCTTGGAACTTGCTCTGCCGTGATTATGCCAGCAGCTAAGTTCCCTTGCATTTGTGACTACCGCAGTTCACCTTAGCGAACCACTTATCCATGCTCCACCCTGCCAAGGCGTTTGGGGAGCGCTTGTGTCCAGTGTCACGCGGCTTTGTGTCCCGGCAATCATGCCGGGACACAAGCCCGCGTGTCGCCCGCGGTGCCTAGGCCGCTGAATGCGTCAGGACATCCTCGACGTAGGCGAGCAGGGTGCGCACGGTGCAACCTGTGCCCTGCTTGGGGGTATAGCCGTACGGGCTGCCGTTATTGAACGACGGACCGGCGATGTCGATGTGGGCCCAGGGGATCTGCTCGCCGTCCTTGCCCTTGCCCACGAATTCCCGCAGGAAGACGGCGGCGGTCATCATGCCGCCGTGCCGCTCACCGATGTTGGCCAGGTCGGCGACCTCTGAATCCAGGCTGGGCCGCAATTCCTCCGGCAACGGCATGGGCCAGACCAGTTCGCCGGCACGGTCGGCGGCCGCCTTGAGCGGGCCGGTAACGCTGTCCGAGCCCATCACACCCGCGGTCCTGTTGCCCAGGGCGATCAGTTGCGCGCCCGTAAGGGTGGCGACGTCGATGATGGCGTCCGGGTATTCCTGGCTGGCGGCCACGATGCCGTCGGCCATGACCAGCCGGCCCTCGGCATCGGTGTTCAGGACCTCGACGGTTTTGCCGCCGAACATGGTCAGGACGTCGGCCGGACGCTGCGCCGCCCCCGACGGCATGTTCTCCGCGATGCACAGCCATGCGGTTGCCTTGACGTTCAGGCCCAGGCCCGCGATGGCAAGCACCGTGTTAAGTACGACGGCGGCACCGGCCATATCGCTCTTCATGTCACCCATGCCCACGGCCGGTTTAATGGAGATGCCGCCGGTGTCAAAAGTGATGCCCTTGCCCACGAGGGCGATTTTGGCCGATGCCTTGGAGGGCGCGTATTCAACCTTCACCAGGCGGGGCTGCCTGGCGGAGCCCTTGCCCACGCCCATGATGCCGCCGAAGCCCTCTTTTTCGAGGCGCTTCTCGTCCCAGACCGTCACCTTGACCGGGAGACCCTTCGCGAGTTCCTTGGCTGCGTCGGCGAAGGATTCGGGGTAGAGGTGGCTTGGCGGTTGGTTGACCAGCGAGCGGGTGGCGTTGACTGCTTTGCCAACTAAGGCGGCACGGTTCAGAACAGGCTTCAGGCCGTTGTCGGCGGCGAAGTCGGTGAGGATCGCCACGTTCTTCACGGGCTCCTTGAGTCCGTTGGTGGCCGAGCGGTACTCGGTGAAGGAGTAGGCCCCCATTGCCGCGCCTTCGGCCACGGCCGCAACGTCGGCAAGGGACGCCGTCGGAAGCGCCAGGGTCACTGTGCCGACTCCGGCCAACTGCCGGACAGCGGAGCCGGCGGCACGGCGAAGTGCCTCCTCTGACAGTTTCCGATCCGAGGCCAGCCTTCCCACCCCTGCCAGCACGAGCACCGTCGCTCCGGCTTCGGGCAGTCCGGGGAGCCGGTGGGTCTGGTCGGCGGCTCCGGTGAGGCCAAGAACCTTCAGTGACTCAGCAACGGCTTCAGCGGACTTGGCCGTCAGCGGGTTATCCAACAGCACCGGGCCGTCCGGGCCCTGTGCCACTCCGATCACCAAGGCGTCCGCGGGCGACTTCTTAAGGTCTCCCGAGATGGCACTAAGTTTGACTTCAGTATTCTTGACCACGAGGATCAGTCCTCAATTCTCTGTGATTAACGGCGGGAAACGCATGTTTGGGCGCACCGCCATGGAAACCGGCCGTTGTCGGCTTGAGACGCAACCGGTGTCTGCAAGGCCGTCCGTGAAGGCCAGTTCCGATCGTAGTCTCTCCGCTGCGGCCACGCGGAATTCCGTGAGACGTGAGACACAAGGTGGCCGTGGAATGGTTCCAGCGCCCGGCGCGTTATAGGAATTATCCGGCGGATCCGCCCAGAGTGCCCTTGCGGTATCGCCGCAACCTCCCACGCCCCGCCGTTACTGCGAAAGGAACATGCCGTGCTTGAACGGATTTCCGGCTCTCTGCTGGACCCCGCTGCGCTCTATGCAAGCAACATTGAGCTGTTCCACAGCCCCGCGCTGCGTGGGCTGAACATGGTGATGGGCTTCACCGGATTCGCCGACGCCGGTCACGTGGTGAAGCAGATCACCGCAGAGTTGCTGGACACGCTTGACTCGGAGGTGGTCGCTGTTTTCGACGCCGACCAGCTGATCGATTACCGCTCCCGGCGCCCGCACGTGACCTTCGTGGAGGACCACCTCCAGGATTATCAGCCGCCCAGCCTGGCGCTGTACCGGCTGGTGGACGGACTCGGGAACCCGTTCCTTTTCCTCGCCGGCTTTGAGCCGGACCTGCAGTGGGAGCGGTTCGCGCGCGCCGTCGTCGGGATCGTGGAACAGCTCGACGTCAATCTCGTGACATGGATCCATGCGATCCCGATGCCGGTTCCCCACACCCGTCCCGTGGGCGTCACAGTCCATGGCAACCGTCCTGACCTGGTGGAGGGCATCTCGGTGTGGAAGCCCACGGTCGAGGTGCCGGCCGCGGTGGGCCACGTTCTTGAACTGCGGCTCATTGAGGCCGGACGCAACGTTGCCGGCTACGTCATCCACGTGCCCCACTACCTTGCTGAGGCCGAATATCCCACGGCTGCCGTTGCCGGGCTGGAATACCTGGGGGCTGCCACGTCCTTGATGCTTCCCGCCGACCGTCTGCGTGAGGCGGGCCGTGAGGTGGGCCGCCAGATCGCCGAGCAGATCGAAGCGTCCGGGGAAGTGCAGCAGGTGGTTTCGCGTCTGGAGGCCAGGTACGACGAAAAGGCCGAAGGCACTGTTCGGCGGTCGCTGCTGGCCGATGAAAATGATGAGCTTCCAAACGCCGACGCGCTGGGCGCCGCGGTTGAGGCCTACCTGGCCCGTAAGGATCCGGGACTTTAAATACTACTTATCTCACGTGCGGGCATAATGGAGGGGTGACTTCACCGCGCGCCTGGCTCATCTGGACAATCGGGATCTTTGCATACCTGGTGGCGGTCAGCCAGCGGACCTCCTTTGGTGTGGTGGGGCTGGAAGCAACCGACCGGTTCCATGCAAGCGCGGCGCAGATCTCCTTCTTTACAGTGCTGCAACTGCTGGTCTACGCGGCCTTGCAGATACCCGTCGGGGTGATGGTGGACCGTTTTGGCTCCCGGGCGATGATCGCCGGGGGAGCCATTCTTATGGCTCTGGGCCAGCTTCAGCTTGCTTTCGCCGACAACATCCCCGGCGGGGTCCTGGGGCGGGTGCTGGTCGGCGCTGGCGATGCGATGACTTTCGTATCGGTGATCCGGCTGATCCCGTTGTGGTTCGCGCCGGTCCGGGTGCCCTTGCTCACGCAGCTGACCGGCATGTCCGGCCAGTTGGGGCAGCTTTTCAGCGTGGTTCCCTTTGCGCTCATCATCCATTCCGCCGGCTGGACGCCGGCATTCCTGACATTGGCAGCGATGTCCGCCCTGGCCGTTGTGCTGGTGCTGGTCCTGCTCCAGGATCAGCCCCCCGGGCATCCGGCAGCGACAACGGGCCAAGGCCTCCGCGCCACCGGCGTGTCCCTGTCCAGCGCGTGGCGGCAACCGGGGACCCGGCTCGGGCTGTGGAGCCATTTCACCATCCAGTTCAGCGGCACCGTCTTTGCCATGACGTGGGGCTACCCGTTCCTCATTTCAGCGCAGGGGCTGGACAGGGGAACGGTTTCGGGGCTGATGGCCCTCTATGTCGCTGCGGCAATCGCGGCCGGCCCGATGATCGGCCGCTTTGTCTCCCGGCATCCCCTGCGCCGGTCCACCATGGTCCTCCTGATCGCGGCGACCACGGCGGCCGCCTGGGCCGCGGTGCTGCTGATGCCCGGCAGATCGCCGCTCTGGATGCTTGCAGCCCTTGTGGTGGTCCTGGCCATCGGCGGCCCCGGTTCAATGATCGGCTTTGACTTTGCCCGTACCTTCAACCCCGCACACCGGATCGGAACGGCCACCGGCATCGTGAACGTGGGCGGATTCATCGCCGCGCTCGTGGCCATCTACCTGATCGGCCTGGTGCTGGACCTCCTCAAAGCCACCGGTTTTTCCCAGGGCGAGCTGTACGGACTGGAACCTTTCAGGCTGGCGCTCAGCGTCCAGTTCGTCCTGCTTGGGATAGGCGCCTTCGCCATTGTCTTTACCCGCCGGAAGGTGCGGCGGCAGATGGCTGCCCAGGGGGTCGTTGTGCCGCCGCTCCTGAAGGCCCTCGCGCAACAACGCCAGCGCAACCTCGAACGCCGCAAGGCCCAGTAGGGCGCAGGGGAAAGTGCAAGGCCCGGCTTGACGGTCGTGGGTTCTCCACATAGGAAGGGTCCGGCCTGTCCGGCTGATGCCAGGGGACCTCAAGGTGGTTCTATGACACTTCCAGAACACCTGACCATCACCGGCCCGGAGGATATCCTCGGCTTCATTCCGCATTCGCTGGGCTACTGGCCCGCCGACAGCCTTGTTGCCCTGACCATGCAAGGCAAACGGCTTGGAGCAACGCTCCGGATCGACCTGCCGGCCGCCGGCTCGCCTTCAGAGTTGCGGCAGTTCTCCCGGTCCGTGGGCGCCTACCTCGAGGCGGACGCCGCTGCCGACGGCACGCTCCTTGCCTTCTTCACGAATGAGGCCCGGATCCTGGAAGGCCATCCCACCGGCCACGGGCTCAACGGCGCCGTTGCCAACGACGGGTGGTTCGCTGACGACTGCCGGTTCGCCGACGTCGAGGCGGGCGGCCGCCAGAACGGCTTTCCGCTCCCGTCCCGGCTGGCAAAGCTGCTTGTTGCCCTCGAAACCGAGCTTTGTTCTGCCGGTATGCCCGTACGCGACGCGTGGGTTATCGGCGACGTCTCTTGGCGCAGCGCCTATTGCTCGGACCCTGACTGTTGCCCGCCCGCGGGACACCCGGTCGACGAGATCAGGAACAGCCGCCTGAATGCGGAGATGGTGTTTCGGGGAAGCAGCGTGGGTGCGGATCCCGCCGATGCCGCGGCACAGACGGCCCCGCGACCTTGCCCCGACTTACCGGTTCTCGAGTGTGAGGGCCGGTGGACCCGGGACCTATTGCCGCGCCGGCGGAGCCGGGGTCAGTTCGAAGATGTCCTGAACATTTGGACCCGGGTGCTCTCAAGCGAGGCGGTCAGCCCGCTGCCGTCGGAACTGGCGGGGTACCTGCGGGCGTCACTTTTGGTTCCGCCGTGGCGGGATGCTGTCCTGGTGATGGCCGCTGCCGGCCGTCTGGCGGCCGAGCGGGGAGCGGAGGAATTCGGGATCTTCGATGACGACGAGTGTCTGCCCGTGCTGACTCCCCGGCTGGATTGGCCGCAGCCCGGTACCACGGACCATGGCTGCGGCGGTGCGGACAGCCCGGGTTCGGGACCGGCTGGCGCAGTGCCCGGGTACGGCGATGTTCTGTTGGGGCTGGCCCCGGCGGTTCCGCGGTGGGAGGGTCTGCGGAGGCTGGAGCAGGTCCTGGTGGAGCTTGGATGGAGCGGCGGCGGCGAGGCATCGGCGGCCGCGCTGACGGCCCGGGGATGGATCGAGTGGTGCCGGGGGAGGGGATCGTTCGCCGACGCGCTGCTGGGCCAGGCCGCCCGCGTGCAGCCGGGCTACAGGCTGGCTGAACTTCTGGCGGAAATGGTCCGGCGGGGCATGCTCTGCGGCTGGGCCGGGCGAAAGGAGTCGGCGTGGCAACGGTTTGAACCCGACGCCGCATAGCCACGCTGCCGTTGTGCGGCCAAGGCTCGGGCGTGCTGCGGGCGGGCGGTGGCCGCGGCTGATGAAATATTAGCGCCGGAGTCGGCGCTGAGGCGCTGATTGGGAAAATCATGAGACAATGGTTGCCGAGACCCGGTTGGGTCCGTGAATCAGGTGCATGTATTGGAGCCCGGAAACGGGAACATTACGGGCGCGTCAGCAGTTCTACTTAGTGACTCTGCTGGCTGCGATCGCATCTGATGTGAATCACGGACTTGACAGGGTCATAGTGGTGTTGCCCGTATGGTGATTCCACAGACCGCCGCTAGAAAGGTTTTCTGTGACCCCGTCTTCCGCCAAGAAGGAACCCGCCGACCAGGCCGAATTGTCCCCTGAGGAGAAGAAGGCGGCGACGAGCGCTAAGCGTGCTGCAACGCGTGCAGCCAACAAGGCCGTCAAGGACGCCGCCTCCGTCGAGGACGGCGACGTCTCGGCCGCCCTCAAGCCCGGGCCCAAGAAGCGCGGACCCAAGCCTGGTGCCAAAGCCGCGGCGGAGGCCGCCGGCAAGTCAGGTCGAGAGAGCACCTCGGATGACGCGGACGAGATCGACGTTGATGAAGACCTCGACGATGTGACGCCCGACGTCTCTGAGCTGGCCGAAGAAGGCGACGCCGCCAAGGCCGGGGCTGCTGCCACCGGCACCGGCTTCGTCTACTCCGATGCCGACGACGACGACGCGCCCGTTCAGCAGGTGATGTCCGCCGGTGCAACGGCGGACCCCGTCAAGGACTACCTGAAGCAGATCGGTAAGGTCGCCCTGCTTAACGCCGAGCAGGAAGTGGACCTGGCCCTTCGCATCGAGGCCGGCCTTTTCGCCGAGGAAAAGATCAACGCTGACGACGGATCCATGGACCCGAAGCTCAAGCGTGAGCTCGAGTTCGTGATCCACGACGGCAAGCGTGCCAAGAACCACCTGCTGGAGGCCAACCTCCGTCTGGTGGTCTCGCTGGCCAAGCGTTACACCGGCCGCGGCATGCTGTTCCTGGACCTCATCCAGGAAGGCAACCTGGGCCTGATCCGCGCGGTCGAGAAGTTCGACTACACCAAGGGCTTCAAGTTCTCCACGTACGCCACGTGGTGGATCCGCCAGGCCATCACCCGGGCCATGGCCGACCAGGCCCGCACCATCCGCATTCCGGTGCACATGGTTGAAGTCATCAACAAGCTGGCTCGAGTGCAGCGCCAGATGCTGCAGGACCTCGGCCGCGAACCGACTCCTGAAGAACTCGCGCTTGAACTGGACATGACCCCCGAGAAGGTTGTCGAAGTCCAGAAGTACGGCCGCGAGCCCATTTCGCTCCACACGCCCCTTGGCGAGGACGGCGATTCCGAGTTCGGCGACCTCATTGAGGACTCCGAGGCTGTTGTTCCTGCCGACGCAGTGAGCTTCACGCTCCTGCAGGAACAGCTCCACTCGGTGCTGGACACCCTGTCCGAGCGCGAGGCCGGAGTGGTGGCAATGCGCTTTGGCTTGACCGACGGCCAGCCGAAGACTTTAGACGAAATCGGCAAGGTCTATGGTGTGACCCGTGAACGCATCAGGCAGATCGAGTCCAAGACCATGTCCAAGCTGCGGCACCCGTCGCGGTCACAGGTTCTTCGCGACTACCTGGACTAGGACGGGCCCGGAGTCACCGGTCCAAGCAACGCAGCATAGAACGCGGGGTCACCCGCCCACCTCCCCGGAGGATCGGGCGCCAGGTGACCCCGCGTTCTTTTATGAGCGTTCTCCTGGAACGCGACGTTGCCCCGGGTGCCGCTGTTTCAGCGAGGCGCCGCTGGGGGCACCTTTTCCGCAAACCCATGGAGTCCCAAACAGTCAGGGCCCCTCCGAGTGGAGGGGCCCTGCTTTGGTATTGGTACAGCTTTGGTATAGGTACAGTGGCTAAAGCTTTGGGGTGGTAGTCACCTGGCCAACCACATGAGCTAGTCGACCGGAACCGCTGCCTTCTCGTTGAGCCGGTCCGTCTCATCGTGCCAGCCGGAGCTCATCGGCTTGAGCGTTGCCTCCACTGCGCGTGCGTGGTGGCCGCAAAAGAGCAACTCCCCGCCGGAGGACTCGAGAACAACCCGGACATATGCCTGTGCTCCGCAACGATCGCACCGGTCCAGTGCGTTGAGTGTGCGGTCCGCAACTGCTGTTGTCATGTCGGCCTCCTTAGTAGATCTGTATATCTATATAACCAGCATTCGTAGCAAAACCATGACAAGGATGGATCACTTTCGCTGTGCGCGTATCACAGCTCCGTAACGCGTTCTTTCCCGCGGAGGCTCAGCGGGTGTGGGAAGCGGGGGCCGGCCCATCCGCCGACTACCCTAGGAGGAGCAATAAAACCCCGCGTTGTCCCGTCACCGAAGGAGTTCACCACCCGTGGCACCAAGTTCTGATTACACCGCCCGGCACCTGTCTGTGCTGGAGGGCCTTGAGGCCGTCCGCAAGCGTCCGGGCATGTATATCGGTTCCACCGACTCCCGCGGCCTCATGCACTGCCTGTGGGAGATTATCGACAACTCGGTCGACGAAGCCCTGGCCGGGTTCGGGCATGACATCAAGATCATCCTGCACCAGGACAACTCGGTGGAGATCCACGACGACGGCCGGGGCGTCCCGGTGGACATCGAACCGAAAACCGGGCTGAGCGGCGTCGAGGTGGTCTTCACAAAACTGCACGCGGGCGGCAAGTTTGGCGGCGGCTCCTATACCGCGTCCGGTGGCCTGCACGGCGTCGGCGCATCGGTGGTGAACGCCCTGTCCTCGCGACTGGACGTCGAGGTGGACCGCGGCGGCAAGACCTACAAGATGTCCTTCCGACGGGGCGAGCCCGGCCGCTTCAAGGACCCGGGCACCAAACCGGACCCGGCGTCAGTCTTCGAGCCCTTCTTGGACGGCTCCGTGCTGGATATCGTGGGCAAGGCCAAGCGCGGCGTCACCGGAACGCGCATCCGCTATTGGGCGGACCGGCAGATCTTCACCCCCGATGCCAAGTTCTCCTACGAGGAACTTGCTGCCCGCGCCCGCCAGACCTCATTCCTGGTGCCCGGACTGAAACTCACTGTTCGGGATGAACGCAAACTCGCCGGCACCCCCGGTGAATCAGGCCCACACGAGGAAGTCTTCCACCACGACGGCGGCCTCTCGGAGTTTGTGGACTTCCTTGCCGCCGATCCGGCCGTGACCGACACCTGGCGGCTGCACGGCTCCGGTAAATTCAAGGAGACGGTGCCGGTCCTCGATGAGAAAGGCCACAGCCAGCTGGCCGAGGTGGAGCGTGACTGCGAGGTCGATGTGGCCCTGCGCTGGGGCATCGGTTATGAGAACACGGTGCGCAGCTTCGTCAACATCATTTCCACCCCAAAGGGAGGCACCCACCAGTCGGGCTTTGAGCAGGCGCTGGTCAAAACCTTCCGCAAGGCCGTTGAAGCCAACGCCCGCAAGCTCAAGGCCGGCAATGACAAGATCGAGAAGGACGACATCTTTGCCGGCCTCACAGCGGTCCTGACGGTGCGGCTGGCTGAACCGCAGTTCGAGGGACAAACCAAGGAGATCCTGGGCACCTCCGCGGTCAAGGCCATTGTGGCCCGGGTGGTGGAACGCGAAATCAACGCGAAGCTGAACTCGGCCAACCGCAGCGACAAGGCCCAGTCAGCCTTGCTGCTGGAAAAAATCGTCAGCGAGATGAAGTCCCGCATTTCCGCCCGCGTCCACAAGGAAACGCAGCGCCGCAAGAACGCGCTGGAGACGTCCTCGATGCCCACCAAGCTGGCCGACTGCCGGACCGACGACGTCGTCCGTTCGGAACTGTTCATCGTCGAAGGCGACTCAGCACTGGGAACCGCCAAGCTGGCCCGGTCCTCCGACTTCCAGGCGTTGCTGCCGATCCGGGGCAAGATCCTGAACGTCCAGAAGGCCTCCGTGGGGGATATGCTTTCCAACGCCGAATGCGCGGCTCTGATCCAGGTGGTTGGCGCGGGTTCCGGGCGCAGCTTTGACATCGGGGCAGCCCGCTACGGGAAGGTCATCCTCATGACCGACGCCGACGTGGACGGCGCTCACATCCGCACGCTGCTGCTGACCCTGTTCTTCCGCTACATGCGTCCCATGATTGACAACGGACGCGTTTTTGCCGCCGTGCCCCCGCTGCACCGCGTGGAAGTCAGCAATGCCGGCCAGAAGGCCAATGAGATGATCTACACCTATTCCGAGGCGGAACTGCACGTGCTCCTCGGCAGGCTCGCCAAGGAAGGCAAGCGCTACAAGGAACCGATCCAGCGCTACAAGGGCCTGGGCGAGATGGACGCCGAACAGCTGGCTGAGACCACCATGGACCCCAGGCACCGGACGTTGCGGAAGGTGGGGATCGAGAACGCCAAGCAGGCCGAGGAAACCTTCGACCTGCTCATGGGCTCGGACGTGGCCCCCCGTAAGGACTTCATCATCGCCGGCGCCGCGAGCCTCGACAGGGAGCGGATCGACGCCTGACCTGGGCGGCGCGGCGCAAGCGCCCCCGCCACGGCAGCAGCCGGGCAGGCTGGTCCCGCCATCAGGCAAGCAGGCCCGGGACGATCAGCAACGCCGTCGGGACAGCCAGCAGCAAAAGGCAGCCCGCGAGGACAAGTGACCGCAGTGGCGCGGGAAGCGGCGGCTTGGGGGATAGGAGCCTGCTGACCCTGGTGGCGGTGGTCCGCGCAGATCCGGCTCCGCCGCCCGTTCCCTGGACCCCCGGCTCGACGTCGGGCAATAGGGCCCCGCTGAAGGCCGCCCGGCCGCCTGCGGCACCGGAAGGGCCGCTGGCGACGATGGCGATCGCCTTGATCAACGTTGCCTTGCTCTCGGTCTTCAGCGCCACGTCGTCCGCCAGCATTTCGATAAGGGAGTTCACCGCATCCTGCGCGAGGCGGGTGGTGGGCACCCATGGGAGGGCCTGCCGCCACGCGGCGAAGGCCCAGAGCAACAGGTGATGACGCTGGGTCAGGTGCGCATTCTCGTGGATCAGCACCGCCCGCAGTTCGGCAGGCTCAAGGGCCGCCATCAGGCCGTCGCTCAGAACTGTGACTGAGCGTGCACCGCCGGGGAGGCAGTAGGCCACCGGGGAATCATGGTTGATGACCACCGTTCCCGGGCCGTCGTGGGAGGGGGACGCGAGCAACGCAAGCAGTTCGCGGTGACGCCTGCGCTGGCGTTCGATCTTGTAATAGGTCAGGAGCAGCGTGAACACCAGGTGCGCGGTCAGCAGTGCCGCGGCGGACAACGCAAAGAGGTGCCAGAAGCCCAACGCCGTGGTGGGCGCGTTGTAAAGCACCATACCCGCCAGCGATCGCAGCCCGGCCAGCAGGTTCTCGCCAATCGGTTCGAGGCCGTAGACCAGCATGGCCCCGATCATGGACAGGCCCCCGGCAAGCGCGATGGCCTGCCAGAGCAGCATCGCGGTGAACGGTGAGCGGGCAGGCCATTGGGCGCGCGAAAGGAGGACAGGAACCGGCCATGCCAGCACTATCGCAAGGACCGCCAGAAGGTATGAGGTCCAGAACATGCGTTGCTAGATGTGGCCAAGCAGTTTGCGCAACGTTTCGGCTTCACTTTCCGTCACCGAGCCGATGAAGCGGGCCAGCACTGCTTCGCGGTCCGGTGCCGATCCCAGGACCTCGTGCATGAGTTCGGCAGTGTGATCCGCCCGGCTGGAGATCGCCTGATAGCGGTGCGGCCGCGTGCCTCGCTCCCGTTCCACCAGGCCCTTCTTCTCCAGGCGCGAGAGGACGGTCAGAACAGTGGTGACGGCGAGGTCTTTACCCTCGTGCCCCGCCGCGCCGCCCCGGGCCTCGGTGCTTTGCGCCAGCAGATCCCGCAGAGTGTTGGCGGTGGCCGCTTCCTGGCCTGCCCAAAGCAGGTCCATCACTGCCCGTTCCAGTTCACCAAGACTTGCCATGCCATACGTCCTTATTAACTTTCGCCACCTCCGGCCATCTGGCCTTCGCGTCGCGGTATCCGAATCCTTAAGATCTAAATTTACCTTCTTTTTGACATTCTTTCTACATGAGGTAGAACAGGCGGCGCGCCGGGCCCTTGCCAGTGGCTCCGGGCAATGGAACTGTTGTTTACAGTGCTTGCGGAATTGTTCTACACTGCGTAGAAGTGGCTTTTCTACAAAACGTAGAAGACCTGGACTATTGAGAGCCTAGCCAAAAGTAGGGACCGCCTTGGAAGCTTTGGAAATCGCGCGCTGGCAATTCGGTATCACCACCGTCTACCACTTCATGATGGTCCCGTTGACCATCGGCCTGGGCCTCGTGGTGGCCGTCATCCAGACGCTCTGGTACCGCTCCGGCAAGCCGGAGTACCTACGGATGACCAAGTTCTGGGGCAAGCTCTTCCTGATCAACTTCATCATGGGCGTGGCCACCGGCATTGTGCAGGAGTTTCAGTTCGGCATGGCCTGGAGTGAGTACAGCCGGTTTGTGGGCGATGTCTTCGGTGCTCCGCTTGCGCTGGAAGCCCTGCTCGCCTTTTTTGTGGAGTCCACCTTCCTGGGTCTGTGGATCTTCGGCTGGAAGCAGCTCCGGAAGGGCGTCCACCTTGCCTGTCTGTGGATAGCCGTCATCGGTTCGGTGTTCAGCGCGTATTTCATCATCGTCGCCAACAGTTGGATGCAGCACCCCGTGGGTGTGCAGATGATCAACGGCCGGCCGGTCATGACCGACGCCTGGGCCGTCTTCACCAACAACACGGCCCTCGTGGCCGTTCCCCACACGCTCTTCGGCGCGCTGGCCGTGGCCGGCGGGTTCCTGCTGGGGATTGCCTGGTACCACCTGTGGCGCCGGCGCCACGACGGAATCGACAGCGTGGGTGCGGACGGGAAAGTGATCCCGGGCGAGGCCAACATCCCCGGCCGCGACCATACCGACCACCGGGTCTGGATCCGCTCCCTCCGTATCGGCGCCGTGGTTGCCATGATTTCCTTTGCCGGCACGGCCCTGACCGGCGACCTCCAGGGAAAGCTGATGTTTGAGCAGCAGCCCATGAAGATGGCCGCAGCGGAGGCGGCCTGCCACGACGGCACCGGCTTCTCCGTGCTGAGCGTAGGCAACGTTGGCTCACGTAACTGCGACGACATCAAGGCCGTCATCGAAGTGCCCGGCATCCTCTCCTTCCTGGCCAAGGGCGACTTCACCACAGAGGTCAAGGGCGTGAACAGCCTTCTGGACCAGTACAAGGCCGACTACGGCTCCCAGCTTCCGAACAACCCCATCTACGGTGACCGCGCGGGCCAGGACATCCAGTACGTCCCTGTCATGGAGGTGACCTACTGGGGCTTCCGGATGATGATCGGCTTTGGCGGAGTGGCTGCCCTTGCCGCCCTCGTGGCCCTGTGGCTCACACGGAAGGGCACCGTGCCGGTGTCCCGCGGACTGATGCGATTGGCCGTCTTCGGCATCCTGGCGCCCTTTGGCGCCAATGCCGCCGGCTGGATCTTTACCGAAATGGGCCGGCAGCCGTTTGTGGTGGCGCCGAACCCCGATCTCAGCGGGATCGACCAGGTGTTCATGTTCACCGCCGCGGCCGTCTCACCCGGTGTATCGGCCGGCGAACTGCTCACCTCCCTGCTCGTGCTGACCGCCGTCTACGCCGTGCTGCTGGTGGTGGAGGTAAAGCTGCTGGTGAAGTACATCCGGGGCGGGGTTGTCTCGGCCATGCCGGAACTGGTCCACGTGGCCGCCGACGAAAACGAAGACGCCACGCCCGGCCAGCGAGGCACCGGCAAGCCCGGCGCCGGCGATGACGTCCTGGCATTCGCCTACTAAGAAGAGCAGAGGATATTCGGAATGGAACTGCTACCCACCATCTGGTTCATTGCCATCGCGGTGTTGTGGACGGGATACCTCTTCCTCGAAGGTTTCGACCTCGGCGTCGGCGTCCTGATGAAGCTCTTCGCCCGCAACAACACCGAGCGCCGCGTTCTGCTCAACACCATCGGTCCTGTCTGGGATGGCAACGAAGTGTGGCTGCTGACCGCGGGCGGGGCCACGTTCGCGGCGTTCCCCCTCTGGTACGCATCGTTGTTTTCCGCCCTGTATCTTCCCTTGCTGGTGGTGCTGGTGGCTCTCATCTTCCGTGCCGTGGCCTTCGAGTACCGGGGCAAGGTGGACACCGAGCGCTGGCGGACACTGTGGGACTGGGCCATCGCGGCCGGCTCCCTGGTGGCGGCTTTTGGCGTCGGCGCCGCACTCGCCCTGACCACAACCGGGCTGCCCCTGAACGCCAACGGTGACCGCGAAGGCGGCCCGTTCGCCTGGTTCAGCGGGTACGCGGTCCTGGGCGGCCTGGCCGTGGTGGGCTTCTCCATCCTGCACGCGCTGGCCTTCCTTGCCTTGAAGACCGACGGCGATGTCCGGCACCGTGCCCGCAACTGGTTTGTCCGGCTGCTGCCGGTGCTCCTGCTGCCTATGGCGGGCTGGGCCATCAGCATCCAGGTCCTCGACGGCAAGATCTGGACGCTCGCCATCCTCGCAGCCGCCGTGGTGGCTGCTGCCATCGCCTGGTACTTCGCCCGCAAAGGCCTGGAGGGCAAGGCCTTTTTGTCCCTGGGTGCGTTCCTCCTGCTTGGCAGCGCGTCCATTTTCGGGGCCGTCTTCCCCGTGGTCCTGCCTTCAACCATCAGCGCGGGCTTCAATCTGACCGTCACCAACGCGTCCTCCTCGAACTACACACTGGGCCTGATGACCGTCGTGGCCTGCATCGGGCTTCCACTGGTCCTGGCGTATCAGGCCTGGACGTACTGGGTGTTCCGCCGCCGGGTCAGCGCTGCCCACATTCCCGAGGCCCACAGCTTCCTGCCGGCCATTGCCGCCAGGGCCCTGGCCCCCAAGGAATAGGAACCCATGAGACCGCAGTTCCCGGCCGGACCGGCCAACCGCAGGGCACTGTATCTGCTGGGCTTGCTGGCGGCGCTGAAGGCACTCGCCCTTGTGCTGATGGCGCAGGCAGTGGCCTCCATACTCGCCGGTCTGGTGTCCCAAAACCCCGCGTGGGGTGAGCAGCTGGGTTGGGGCCTGGCGGGCGTGGTGCTCCGGGCGGCCACAGTCTGGGCCCAGGGCGTCGCGTCGCGCCGGGCGGCGCTTGGGGTCAAGGAGGAACTGCGCTCCGCGTTGCTGACGCGGGCCCTCCGGAATGGCGCCCGGGCCGCCGGGCCTTCCGACGGCGGCCTGGCCATCCTCGCCACCCGGGGCCTGGACGCACTGGACAGCTATTACACCCAGTTCCTGCCCGCCCTGGTGAACTGTGCGGCCATACCGCTGCTGTTGGGTGCCCGGATCCTCCTCGCGGACTGGGTCAGTGCCGCGGTCATCGTCCTGACCGTGCCGCTGGTACCCGTCTTTATGGTGCTGATCGGCCGCTATACCCAGGACAACGTCAAGGCGGCGCAATCGGCGCTGTCCAGGCTCTCGGGCCACATGCTGGAACTGGCCAAGGGCCTGCCGGTCCTCGTGGGCCTGGGCCGAGCCTCCGCACAGCGGAAGGCGCTTGAGGAGATCTCGGAGCAATATCGGACCCGGACCATGGGCACCCTTCGCACGGCTTTCCTGTCCGCCCTCGCCCTGGAGCTCATAGCCACCATCTCGGTGGCGGTGGTGGCCGTGTTCATTGGTGTGCGGCTGGTGCACGGGGACATGGCGCTGGAGGCCGGGCTGCTGGCCCTGATCCTTGCTCCCGACTGCTACCTCCCGCTTCGCGAACTTGGCACGGCCCACCACGCCAGCGACGACGGCCGCGGAGCCCTGGCTGAGGTGACGGCTGTGATGGACGCCCCCGAAACCCTCCGGCTGGAGCCGGTGGAGGAGACTTCCGGCAGCCGAACGGGCCTTCCATGCGTGACCGTGCGGGATCTGAGTGTCACGTACAGCGGCCGGCAGGATCCGGCAGCCGGGCCGATCAGTTTCAGTGCACCCGCCGGCCGGATCACGGCCCTGGATGGCGCCAGCGGGGCCGGCAAAAGCACCATTCTCGGCGTGCTGGCCGGCGCCGTGGGAACCGGCGAAGGGTCTGCCGTCAGCGGTCAGCTCGCCGGTTTTTCACCGAACGAGGTCGCGTGGGTGCCTCAGCACCCCGTGATGGTGCAAAATACGGTCCTTGCCGAAATCCGCCTCTATCTCGGCGGCACGACGGCCTCAGCGGAAGAAGGACCAGCCGCGCAACGCTGCCTCGAGGCAGCCGGAGCCGGGCACCTCTGGGCAAGGCACCCGGCCGGGCTCAGCCCGGGGGAGCTGCGCCGTGTGGCACTCGCGCGCGGACTGGCGCGGATCGAGGCCGGCGCCACCGTTCTCCTGCTCGATGAACCCACGGCACACCTGGACCGCGAGTCGGCGGACGTGGTCAGCCGGGCAATCATGGATCTGCGCGGAAGGGCCACCATCCTCCTGGTGGCCCACGACCGCCAAACCCGGGAACTTGCGGATCACATCGTGGCAGTCGCCGCCGGTCCGGGGTCTCCGTCCGCGCCTGGCGCGCCTGCCGAGGCGTGCGCGACGGAACGCAAAGCCGCACCGGCGCTGGCCCGCGCCCTGGCTCCGGTCCCGTTGCCATCGCCGCACGGCGATCATCCGGATCAGGCATCCGTGCCGGAGAAGACGTCCTCTCGACGCCGGGCCGCGCTGCAGAGCCGCGAGCGGCGTCCCGGTGCCGGAGGAGCCGCGGTCTTCCCGCGCCTGCGGCGGCTACTGAAACCCGAGTCGGTAAAATTCGGGGCCGCCGCCGTGGTGGGCACCCTGGCGGCGATGTTCGCCGCGGCACTTTCCGGCCTCTCGGGCTGGCTGATCATCCGGGCCAGCGAGCAGCCGCCCATTCTGTACCTGCTGACGGCTATTGTGGGCGTTCGGTTCTTCGGCATCGGCCGTGCCGTGCTGCGCTACACCGAACGACTCCTGCTGCACGACGCCGTCTTCGCCGCCCTGACCACACTGCGCGGCCGCTTGTGGGATTCGTTGAGCAGGCGCGCTCTTGCCCTCCGGAAGCTCCTTCAGGGCGGCAACGTCCTGGGAACGGTGATTGACGACGTCGACACCGTCCGGGATCTGCTGCCCCGGGTGGTCCTGCCGCCCGTCACGGCGCTGGCGCTGGGCACCGCCGCCGTGACTACCACCGGAGTCCTTCTTCCAGCCGCCCTTCCGGCCTCGATCGGAGCCGCTGTGCTCTCCCTGATGATGGCGCCCCTGCTGGCGCTGGCCGCCGACCGGAGGGCCACACGCACCGAACAGCTTTTGCGCAGTGGAGTGCTGCGCGAAGTCGCCGCGGCACTTGACGCGCGTGCAGAACTGCATGCCAACAACGTGTCGGGCCCCGTGCTGTCGGCCATTACGGCTGCCGACCATGCCGCCACCGCGGCTGCCGGCCGCTCCGCCTGGGCGGAGGGCCTGGGCCAGGCGCTGACCGTCCTGGCCGGCGGTGTGGCGGCATTCGCCGGGGCGGTGCTTGCGGCACCCCAAGTCATGGCCGGGGCCGCGGAGCCGGCGATCGCCGCCGTAGTGATTCTGCTGCAGCTTGCGCTCGTGGAACCTTACGCGGCCACCACGACGGCGGTCCGGCAGTACCCGGCGCTGCGCCAGGTACTGGACCGGATCAGCGAGTCGGGCGTCCTGGACGCGGACGGCGGCGCGGAGAGCGGCGGCCTTGTGAGCATTCCCGGGCGGCCGGCCGGCATGGCCGGAGTTGAATTGCAGGGGTTGTCGGCCGGTTGGCCCGGATCCCCGCCGGTTTTTTCCGGTGTCACGGCCGCGGCGGAACCCGGGCGCTGGCTGGCCGTCACGGGAGCGTCGGGCACGGGGAAGTCCACCCTTCTGGCGGTCCTGCTGGGGTTCCTGCCCGCGCGGAGCGGCCAGGTGGCCGTCACGGGCAGCGCCGCGTGGTGCCCCCAGGAAGCGCATCTTTTTGACTCCACCATCCGGGGAAACCTCTTGTTGGGGCGCCCCGCCACCCAGAATGGGGAGGGGGAGCCCTCGAACCGCGGCGCCCACGGCGGCGGACAGTCACAGCACGCTTCCCCAGATCCTGACTCCGACGCCGGCCGCGACATGGAAGACGCCCTCGCCGCCGTGGGGCTCGACCGCCTCGTGGCGCGGCTGCAGGACGGGCTGGACACCAGGATCGGGCCGGGCGGCGCGTTCCTGAGCGGCGGAGAACGGCAGCGGCTGGCCGTGGCCCGCACCCTGATGACCGGCGCCGATGTGATCCTCCTGGATGAACCGACCGCCCACCTGGATGCCGCCTCCGGCAAGGCGATGCTGTCCGATCTGCGAAAGGGCCTCCGCGGCCGGACCGTGGTCCTGGTGACCCACAATCCGGCGGACCTTGATCCCACCGACCGGCGCCTGAACCTCGATGAGGGAAAGCCCGACCGGAGCAGCGACGCAACTCCGGGAAGGAGCGGAGGAACAGCGCGGTCGAGCGGAGCCGCGGGGTTGCTGGTCCCGGGAGCCGGCCGCGGCTAGCCTGTTCCCATGATCCCGGAGAACGAAGGCTCCTTCGGCAAGCGGCGCCGTTCGCCGGCGTTGCCACCGGCGCCCTGGCCCTCTACAAGAGATTGGGGTATACGGCGGTCCACCGGACCCTGGCCCGGGACAAGTCACTGTAGCCAGGGCTTCCACCTCTGAAAGGGGCCAGGGCTAGCCGTCCACGTCGTGGAGGTGGTGAACCACATCGTGCAGGAAGTACTGCGCGAGCGTCAGCACCGTGAACTCCGAACCGTTGCCGCGGGTGCCTTTCCTGCCCCAGTCGTCCTCATGGACTGCGGCAAAGGAAGCGGCGATCTGCTCGCCCTCGGACGTCAGTTCGGCGCTGACCTCCGCGGGGTCGGCATTGGCGTAATCCTTTTCGACTGCGGTCAGGTCCTGATCCCAGTTCTCGAACCGCGCGTCGTCCTGGCGCAACATCAGGCTCAGGCGGTGGTCGAACACGGCGAACACGTCCCGGACATGGCAGGCATACTCAAGGGCGGACCACGTGGCGTCGTCGGGGCGTTCCGCCGCGTCGGGGCGCCGCAGCGCGGCACGCCAGCGGGGCAGCATGCTCTCCACCATCCCCGGGGCCGTGGCCGGCGTTGCCGCTGAGGCGTCAAAACCGCATTCCGGGCAGGGCCGCGACAAAACCCAGGTCCAGTCTTTTTCATCGGGAACGATAGGCATGCCAGTAGTGTAGGCGGACTCCGGGTAAATCCGGGCAAAAACGTTCACCGCCGCCCGGTTCGGGAACCCGGCGCCGCTAAGCCCCAATGGCCTCGCTGGTTTCCTCGGCCCATGCCATGCTTGGCCCGATGGCCTCCACCGCCTGGGACAAGGGAATGCCCGAGCCATCCCTGCGGCCATGCTCCTGGGGGAGTGAGCGGGCCACTCCGGCCACCGAGGAGGCCTTGGCGGGCCCGTGTCCCGCCCACGCCTGCAGGAGCGTGTCCTCCCCCTTCAGGAAGCGGTGGGCGCGGACCCCGGCCGTGGCGCGGCCCTTAGCCGGATACTCGGCGAACGCCGTCACTTTGGCGGCCCCGGGCGCAGTGCCCGGCAGTGCGCCTTCGGTGCCGGAGATCGTCACCACAACCGCGGCGTCGTCATCGGCCCGGACCGCACCGAAAAACAGCACCTGGTCCCCGGCGCCGAGCTTGATCCCGGCCATGCCGCCGGCTGTGCGCCCCTGCGGGCGGACGGTGCCCGCGTTGAAACGCAGCAGCTGTGCCTGCCGGGTCAGGAAGACGAGGTCGACGTCGTCGGACGCCGCCGCTTCGACTCCCACCACGGTGTCCTTGTCCTTGAGCGCGATGACCTCCCAGTCCTCACGGTTCAGGGGGTATTCGGGCTGAACGCGCTTGACGATGCCCTGCGCAGTCCCGAGCGCCAGCACCTGGTCCAACGGCGCGAAAGCCACCAGGGTTTCACCCTTCAGCAAAGTGATGAAGTCCTTGGCCGGAACGCCGCCGGTCAGGTTCGGCAGGCCGGACATGGGCGGGAGCACAGGCATGTCCATGACCTGGAGGCGCAGCATCCGTCCCTGGGACGTGACTGCGGCGATTTCCCCGCGCGCCGAGGTTTTCACCACCGAACGGAAGACATCATGCTTTGACCGTGGCCCGGCTTCGGCCAGCGGCTCCTGGTTGGAGGTGCGGGCCACTTGGCCGGACGCCGTCAGGATGGCCCAGCAGGGATCGTCGGCGATCTCCAGGGCCAGCGGAGCCGCCTTGCCCTTGGCCCCGGGCGCGGCGGCCAAGGCGGCAGCCACGGTGGGGGAGACGGCCTCGGATTCCAGCAGTACGGTGCGGCGGGGAGTTCCGTACTTTTCCGCGATCTCGCCCAGTTCTCCGGACACGAGTTCCCGCAGCAGCTGGTCCGAGCCCAGGATGGCCTCCAGCTCCGCGATTTCGCGGCGCAACTGCTCCTGCTCTTTTTCGAGTTCAATGCGGGAGTACTTGGTCAGCTGCCGCAGCCGCAGTTCCAGGATGTAGTTCGCCTGGACTTCTGTGAGGTCGTAAATGGACATCAGGCGCTCACGGGCTGCGGCCACCTCGTCCGACGAGCGGATGATCTGGATCACCTCATCGATGTCCACGATGGCGATCAGCAGGCCTTCCACCAAGTGGAGGCGGTCCATTTTCTTGGCCAGGCGGAAGGCGGTGCGGCGACGCACCACGGTGATGCGGTGATCCACGTAGACGGAGAGGAGCTGCAGCAAACCGAGGGTCTGCGGTTGGCCGTCCACCAGCGTCACGTTGTTGATGCCGAAGGAATCTTCCATGGGCGAGTAACGGTACAGCTGCTGCAGCACAGCGTTCGGGTTGAAGCCGTTCTTCAACTCGATCACCAGGCGCAGGCCGTGCTTGCGGTCCGTGAGGTCAACGATGTCGCTGATACCGGTGAGTTTCTTGCCGTTGACGGCGTCCTTGATCTTCTCGATCACCTTTTCCGGCCCCACCATGTACGGCAGCTCCGTGACCACCAGGCCGGTGCGGCGCGCCGAGAGCTGCTCGATCTCCACCTTTGCCCGGGTCTTGAAGGAGCCGCGGCCGGTGGCGTAGGCCTCGCGGATCCCGTCCAGGCCCACGATCCGGCCGCCGGTGGGCAGGTCGGGGCCGGGAACGAAGCGCATGATGTCCTCGAGGGTGGCATCGGGATTGTCGATCAGGTGCCGGGCGGCGGAGATGACCTCCACGAGGTTGTGCGGGGCCATGTTGGTGGCCATGCCCACGGCGATGCCGGTGGCGCCGTTGACCAGCAGGTTGGGGAACGCGGCGGGAAGCACATCGGGCTGGGTCAGCTGGTTGTCGTAGTTGGGGACGAAATCCACCACGTCCTCGTCGAGGTGGTCCGTCAGGGTCAACGCCGCAGCGGCCAGGCGCGCTTCGGTGTAGCGGGGGGCAGCGGGGCCGTCGTCGAGGGAACCAAAGTTTCCGTGTCCGTCGATCAAGGGCAGCCGCAGGGAGAAGTCCTGCGCCATGCGGACCATGGCGTCGTAGATTGCGGTGTCGCCGTGCGGGTGCAGCTTGCCCATGACCTCGCCCACCACGCGGGCGCTCTTCACGTGACCCCGGTCCGGGCGCAGGCCCATCTCGCTCATCATAAAAAGAATGCGCCGCTGAACCGGTTTCAAGCCGTCACGGGCATCGGGGAGGGCCCGCGAGTAGATGACCGAATAGGCGTATTCGAGGAACGAGCCTTCCATTTCGGACGTGACATCGATGTCGACGATGTTCTCGGTGTAATCCTGGCTGGTGTCCGGTTCAGGGGCGGAACTTTGGCGGCGTGCCATGGGGCTGGTGGATCCTTAAGGGTTTACTGCGGGACTTATAGCTAGGCTAAGCCTATGGTGGATCAGCCCGGGGACGGCGTATATCCGGAATATTGGGAGGCCGATGTCGTTCTGCGCGACGGCGGGACGGCACATCTGCGGCCCATCCACCCCTCCGACGCGGACGCCGTGCAGGCTTTCCACACGGGGCAGTCACAAAAATCCATCTACATGCGCTTTTTCGCGTTCAAATCCCGGCTGTCCAGCAAAGAGCTCCAGCGGTTCACGGAAGTGGACTATAAGGACCGGGTGGCTTTGGTGATCACCATCGGCGGCGAAATCCTGGGGATCGGCCGTTATGACCGGCTCGACGACCCCGAGGAAGCCGAGGTGGCCTTCAATATCGCCGACGCCCACCAGGGCCGCGGCATCGGCTCCATCCTGCTCGAGCACCTGGCCGCGGCCGCCCGTGAAAACGGGATCCGGAAATTCAGCGCCGAGGTCCTGCCCGAGAACCGCAAGATGCTCATGGTGTTCGCCGACGCCGGCTACGACGTCAAACGCCATTTCGACGACGGCGTGGTGAGCCTGGAGTTCAATATCGACCCCACGGACAAGTCCCGGGAAGTCATGGAGTCCCGCGAGCACCGCGCTGAGGCACGCAGCATCCAGGAGCTGCTCGCGCCGTCCTCCGTGGCTGTCATCGGGGCCAGCCGCAAATGGGGAAGCATCGGCTACCAGCTCCTCGAACACATCATCGAGGGCGGGTTCACAGGACCCGTCTACGCGATCAACCCCGAAGCCCTGGAGCTGGCCGGCATGTTGTCGTTCGCCCGGCTCGCCGAGGTTCCGGGACCCGTGAAGCTGGCCATTATCGCCGTCCCCTATGAAGAGGTTCCCAAGGTGGTCGATGAATGCGCCGCCGCTGGCGTGAAGGGCCTCGTGGTGGCCACCGCAGGCTACGCCGAGGACGGAGAGCGCGGGATGGCCCGTCAGCGCGAGTTGGTCCGGCAGGCGCGGTCAAACGGCATGCGGGTCATCGGGCCCGCGTCGCTGGGCATCGTCAACACCGATCCGGCAGTCTCCCTCAACGCCTCGATGGCCCCGAGCCTGCCCCGCCGGGGCGGACTGGGCCTGTTCAGCCAGTCGGCAGCCATCGGGGTGTCCCTCTACGCCGCTTCAAGCCGGCGCCGTGTGGGGATCTCCACTTTTCTCTCCGCCGGCAACCGGGCGGATGTCTCGGGCAATGACATGATGCAGTTCTGGGAAGACGACGGCAACACCACCGCCGTCGGCCTCTACTTGGAATCAATTGGCAATCCGCGTAAGTTTTCCCGCCTTGCCCGCCGCCTCGCAGGCACCAAGCCGGTTATCGTGGCCAAGTCCGATTCGATGGGGCTCCAGCTCCCGCCCGGTCACGCCGTGCGCACCACCCAGGCGCCGCCCGGCGCCCTGGACGCCATGATGCGCCAGGCCGGAGTCATCCGGGTGGAAACCATTGAGCAACTAATGGATGTTGCCCAGATCGTCTCGGCCCAGCCGCTTCCGAAGGGCGCAGGGGTGGCCATCCTCAGCAACTCCCGTGCCCTCGGTAAAGTGGTGGCGGACAGTGCCACCGCCAACGGCCTCGGCGTGCAGCACATCGTCACCGACGTGGACCTCGACGCCGGCATGTCGGTTGCGCTTCCGGCGTTGCGGCGCAGGCTCGCGGAAACGATGTCCTCGGACACCGTGCACGCGGTTGTGGCGGCGCTGCTTCCGGCCCGGGGACTCACCGTGGAGAACATCGCCGGAGTGTTGTCCGAGTGTTCAGCCGCAGCCGGCAAACCCGCAGTGGCGGCCTTCACCGGGATCCTGGATCCCTCCATCTACGTCGAGGGAATGGTGGGCGGCGCGGACCCGGCCCCCGTAGCGGTGCCCTGCTACTCCAACCCGGGGGCCGCCGTCGACGCCCTCGCCGCAGTGGTGAAGTATGCGGAGTGGGTGGACCGGGACAAGGGCCTGTTCGTTGAGCCGGACGGCTGCGACGCCGAAAGCGTCCGGGCCGGGTTGGAGGACCTTCTCCAAGGAGTCACCGGTGACCAGCTTGTCCAACTTGAGCCTGACACCGCGGCGAAACTGCTGGCCCACTATGGCATATACGTGCTGCCCTCGGAGGGCTTCGAAACACCCGAGCAGGCCGTGGCGGCCGCGGAACGAATGGGCTGGCCGGTGGTGCTGAAGACCACGGACCCGGCACTGCGGCATCGCCTGGACCTCGGCGGCGTGCGGCTGGACATCCAGGACGCCGACTCGCTGCGGCTCAATATAGTCCAGATGCACAGGTCCCTGGCCCCGTACGGTTCGCCCTCCATGGAGGTCCAAGCCATGGCCCCCGTGGGCCAGGCCTGCACGTTCCGGGCTATTGAGGATCCCTTGCTTGGTCCGGTGGTGTCTTTCGGCCTGGCCGGGGACGCCGTCAACCTGCTCGATGACTGGGCCCACCGCGTGCCTCCGCTCTCCAGCACCGATGTCCAGGAGTTCATCCGCGGGCCCCGCGCCTCCCGGAAACTGTTCGGTTACCAGGGACTGCCGCCGGTTGATGTGGCCGCCCTGGAGGATCTGGCCGCACGGTTGACCAGGCTGAAGGACAATCACCCCGAGATCGCCCTCGTGGAGTTCAATCCCGTCCTGGCTGGTGCCGCCGGCGCCACAATCCTGGCCGCGGATGTGCGGATTGCCAACGCCGCCCAGCGGACGGACAGCGCACGCCGGGCCATGCGCAGTTAGCAAGTGCCCAGCCGATCTGTGAAAATGGGGTAATGAGCCCCCAGCCTCCCATCTCAAAGCCGCACGCATCCAGGTCCGGCCACCCGGCCGCACGCAGCCACGGCTCTCATGACCATAGTGCCCAGGGCCAGAGCCTTGAGGGGGCGCTCCAGCAGGCAGGTTTCTACCCGCGGCTGGTGGCTGATGTGGTGGACGATGCCTTGGACGGCCGCGACTGCGTGGCCCACCTGGTGCATCTTGAAACGCACTTTGACCGCGCCGAGGTCCGCCGCCACATCACCGTCCTGGTGCTCACGGACGACATGATGGTCATTGCCCACGTGGACGACCAGCAGCTTGACGAAGCCGGCGAGCAGATCGTGGCCCAGATCTCCACCGAGTCCGTCCCGGTAGCGCAGATCCGGTCCGTGGTGCTGAGCTACATGTACGCGCAGCCGCAGAACTACAAGCCGTCGGACCCCGTGCGGGAACTGACGCTGTCCATCGCATGGTCCGGCGGCCAGCGCCTCGACATGGGACCGGCGAGCTGCGGGGATCCGCAGTGCGAGGCCGACCATGGTTACAGCGGCACGATCGCCCAGGAGGACATCGTCCTGCGGATCAGTGCCGAAGCGGACGGACTCCAGGCCGTGCAGGATGCCAAGCTGTTCGCCCGCGCACTCCGCGCGGTGAACACCGGCTCGCCCGCGCCGGTGCCGCACGTGGCCCCTGCTCTTCCGCGGCGCCCCCGGATGGGCGTTTTCGCCAGCCGCCTCAGCCGCGGGCACCAGCGCTGAGATGACGTCCATTCCGCGAGCCGAAACCACCACCAGTCCTTGCGACGCAGACGCTCCCGCCGGCTTCCCGCTGCCGGCCGCCCCTGCCTTTGGCCAGAAGTCCGTGGCCGAGGTCCTCACGAGCGCGGCCGCCAGCCTGGGAATCCCGGGATTTGAGAACCGCCTGGATCTTCCCCGGGCCAAGCGCGTATGCGTGGTGCTGGCTGATGGCCTGGGCAGGAGTCTGCTGAAGCAAAAGATAGCCCACACACCGTTCCTGCGCTCGGTGATGCAACAGGGCCAAGGAGGCGTGCCGGTTTGGCTGGACGCCGCTTTTCCCTCGACCACGGCGTCGTCCCTGGCCAGCTTCGGCACCGGACTGGCAGCCGGGCAGCACGGCATGGTGGGCTATGACGTCCTGGATCCGGACCAGGACAAAGTGGTGAACATGCTCGGGAACTGGGATCCCGGCGTGGACCCGCTCGCATGGCAGCCGTTCCCCACGGTGTTCGAGCGCGCCGCGCCGCATACCGACGTCACCACGGTCAGCCTGCCTCAGTTCGGCAACTCGCCCATGACGCAGGCTGCGCTGAGGGGCGGACGCTTCCTGGCGGCCACCACGGCGCACGCCCGGACCGCCGCTGCCGCTGAGGCCATGCTGGAGGCCGACAGCTCGTTGATGTATTTCTACCTCAACGACCTCGACAAAGCCGGCCACCGCTACGGTTGCCAGTCCGCGCAGTGGGAGCACCAGCTCGAAGAACTCGACGCCACTGTCCGGCGGCTCAATGCCACATTGCCGCCGGGCACCACTGTGCTGCTGACGGCCGATCACGGCATGCTGGATGTTCCCGAGTCCCAGCGCATTGACTACTCCGCGGAGCCGGACCTGATCGAGGGGGTCCGCCACACCGCGGGGGAACCGCGAATGGTCCACCTTTATCTCGAGGACGGCGCGGACCAGGAGGCCCGCGCCCGGCTGCTGGAGTCCTGGCGCTCACGCTTCGGCGAACGTATCTGGGCGTTCACCCGCGAACAGGCCGTGTCCGCCGGTTTGTTTGGCGAAGTCCGCCCGGAGGTGGCCCCGCGGATCGGTCACGTCCTCATCGCCGCGCGGGACGCACTGGCCTTCTATGACACCCGCCGGGTCCGGCCCACGGCGCTGGAGGTGGTGGGCCAGCACGGCTCGCTGACGAAGGCCGAGCGGGAGGTGCCGCTGCTCTGTTTCCAAGCCCAGGGCCGAAAGGGCGCCCGTGGCTGAACTGGTCTTTTTCTCGGGCACCATGGACTGCGGAAAGTCCACTCTCGCGCTCCAGATGGACTACAACCACCGGGCCCGTGGCCGAGGCGGCGTGAGGTTCAGCCGGAACGACCGGGCAGGCGGATCCCGCATCTCCAGCCGGTTGGGGCTGGAGACCGGCTGCGTGGAGGTTCTGGACTCCACGGACTTCTGGGATGAAGTGGTGCAGCGCCGCACCTTGGGCCTGCGCGTTGACTATCTGATTTGCGATGAGGCCCAGTTCTATTCGCCCCTCCAGGTGGAGCAGCTGGCGCGGGTGGTGGACGAAATCGACGTCGATGTCTTCGCCTTCGGGATCAGCGCGGATTTCCGCACCCGCCTTTTCCCCGGCTCCCAGCGGCTGATCGAACTTGCTGACCGCGTGCAGGTCCTGCAGGTTGAGGCCCTGTGCTGGTGCGGACGGCGGGCCACCCACAACGCCCGCACCGTGGACGGTGTCATGGTCACCGAAGGCGCACAGGTTGTGGTGGGCGACGTCGATATGGCGGTGGACGCTTCCGATCCGAGCGGGGAAGGACGCACCCCGGTGGTGGGTTACGAAACGCTGTGCCGGCGGCATTTCATGCGCCGGGTCACGGCACACGGGGCCAACATGATGGCCGAACAGGATCCTTTGCTGCCCTTCGAGGTGGACGCCTGCCTGTGGCAGGGCTCCAACGGTCAGCGGCCCAGCCGGAATTGAGCGGCGGTTGAGCGGCGGGCGGGCCTTGGCCGGGCTTGAGTCCCGGCGCAGCTGAAGCTTCGGCCTGGTCTAGTCGCCCCGCGCCCCGAAAACTATTTCGTCCCAGCTGGGAACGCTGGAGCGCTTGGGCTTTGACGGCTGCCGTTCAGGCTGCTCCGGGTCACGCTCACCGCGGCCGGCCGCGGTGGCATCCGCACGACGACGAGGGCCGCCGCCGCCCAGGAGCTCATCGAGTCCCACATTGGGGCTGCCTTCGCGGCCAGAGAGCGCCGGGTTACGGGAGCCTTGGTCCCGGTCCTGGTCACTGTCGACCATCTGAGACTGGCCCGTGCGGCCCTGGGCAGCTTCTGCCCGACCGGCCTTTGTTGGACCGGGTTGCGTCTGGTCGGCCTGCGTCTGAGCTATTTTTGCCTCATCTGCCAGCACCGGCCTCAGCTGGGACGCCACAATGGTGATTTCCCGGGTATCCGTGCTGACGCCGTCATGCAGCTTCAGGAGGTCCTCCTCGTCACCGGAGCGGCGCGGCGCCAGGCTCAGGCGGGAAAAGACCGAAGCGCGGCTTTCCCGCTTGCGGCTGAGGGTGTCCACCTCGGCGGCCGGGGCACCCTCTTCTTCACTGCCCGCTTCAGCGGAGACCGGCTGGGTGGCCTCGGGTTCGGGCTGTGCTTCCACTTCGGATGGCCGTGGATGCGCCGCCGGAACGCCGTTGGTCAACAGGAGCGCCAAGGCGTCGTCGGCGTCCTCATCGACGCCGAGTCGCTGCCCGCGGCGCGAGCGCAGCATGTCCAGCAGCCCGTCGGGGTCCTTGCCGGATGTTCCCGACGCCGTGCGGGCGGCGGCTGCTTCGGCATCGGTTTCAAAATCAAAGGGACGGTCCGATACCGCGGTCAGGCGGCGGGCGGGAACAGGTCCGTCCATGAGTTCAAGCTCGCTGAGCTGCTGTGCCCAGCGGTTGGCGTTGTGGAGCGACTTTCGGGCAGGGTTGAACGTCCACATGGCCGGAGGTTCCTCGCCAATGTTGGCATAACCGCCGGGACGGGCCTCGAACCGCGCCACCACTGTCCAGCTGCCGTCGGGGCGCCGCCATGAGTCCCACTCCACGGATGATGCTTCAATGCCGTGGGCGGTCAGGCGGTGCGCCACCATTTCGCCCAAGGATGCTGGATTGTCGCCGAAAGCGGAACGGTAGGCATCGTGGCCAGGGGCGGGTGAGGCCACTTCCACCTTCCGCGCCTGCTGGGCCACATATTCGCGTTCAGCCAGCACCGGCCCCTCGTAGCGCTGGACCTTGGCCAGCGGAATGCCGGAAAGCTCGGACACCTCGGCAGCCGTGGCTCCGCTGCGGATGCGCGCCTGGATATCGCGCGGGGACATAGCCACCGGTGCTGCCGCGGCACTTGCCGCAGCCTTCCCGGGAGACCGGCTGGCCGCCGCCCGCAGTGCTTCATCGATCGGCAGCTGGAACATCTCGCCGCCGGCGCCGCTCAACAGGAGATGCTTCCCGTCGTCGTGGACGCCTACAAGCCGTAGATCCTGCATACAAATCCTCCACCCTGGCATTACTGACATTCGAAACTCTGCCACCCGGCGGCCCAAATACCTGTTAGGGGAGAGGGCGCGCCGCGATATTCCGCGACTTTCCGGCCCTCGGAGCCGCCTGCCCGGTGGCGGCCCCGCGAAACTCTCGCTTTTGGCCGCCACATGCGTAAAAATGGCTCCCTGGACCGGGCACAAAAACAGGGGATCCAGCGTTGACATCGGTGAACCGGACGCCGAAGCCGTGCCATCGGGGAGGAATCCCTGGTCCCGCGCTCAGGAGGCTGGCGAACCAACCGAACCAATGCGGAGTGTGAGCAAGAGCTAATGGCGACAGATTATGATGCGCCGCGGAAATCAGAAGAGGAACTGAACGAAGATTCCATCGAGGAGCTGAAAGCCCGGCGTACTGACAAGCCCACGGCGGTGGTGGATGAGGACGAGTCCGACCTCGCGGAAGGCTACGAACTCCCCGGGGCCGATCTGTCCGGTGAGGAACTCCTGGTCCGGGTCCTGCCCGCCCAGGCTGATGAATTCACCTGCTCGTCATGCTTCCTGGTCCGTCACCGCTCGCAGATCGCCCGCGAAAAGGACGGGATGCTCTTCTGCAAGGACTGCGAAGGCTGAGCTGGCGAGGGACCGGGCCGGCAGGATCCGAAGACTGCGGGATCGTGGATATCCGGCATGCAGGGAGGGCTCAGGATGTGGTGAGCGCCTGGACCAGCGCCTCCGGCCGCCTCGTGGACGTAAGCCAGTACGGCGTGGGGTCCGACGGATCCGTGATCTCAATCCGCACCACCGGATCCACCCAGCCGCGGAGGCACAGGTAGGCGAGCCCGTGCAGCCGGGTTCCCCGTTCCGCCGTGGCTTCCTTACCGCGGAACTGCTGGACTGTGCCCACATAGCGGCGCTCGATGGTGGCGCGCCCAACCTGCAGGGACTCGGTTGTGACGGTGATGGACGGCGTGGACACCAGCAGCAGGACCGAAATGATGACGAACAGCACCACCGCCGCTGTGTAACCGGCGCTCATGCTGATCGGCGCCAGCACGAGGATGCCGGCCGCGGAGACCCCCACCGCCACCAGCCAGATCCACAGGCTGGGGCTCAGCTTTTCGCTGTAAAGAACAGTGGGTCCGTGGGGAGTGCTGTTGGGGGCAGACGCGGCTGCGCTTGATTCGGGCATATGCCCAGCTTTCCACCTTTGCCTGGGTATTTCACCTTGGCGTCGGAGCCGGGGTGGGGCGCCCGCGGCTAGGAGCACGCGCGGCGCGGGCGTTAGAGTGAATGACTGTGACTGAAGAAACTGCAGCCGTAAGCACTTTGCCGAAAAACTCCGCGGACGCCGGCGCGGGGGCGTACGGATCCCCCACCCTCACGGTCCAGCTGAAAATGCTCGACGACGGCCTTGAGATGCCGTCCTACGCCCACCCCGGCGACGCTGGAGCGGACCTTCGCGCCCGGGAGGATGTGCTGCTGGGTCCTGGGGAACGCCGGCTGGTACCCACCGGCGTGTCCATCGCATTGCCCAACGGCTACGTTGCGCTGATCCACCCGCGCTCCGGGCTGGCCACCAAGCATGGACTCACTGTGGTCAACGCCCCCGGAACCGTTGACGCGGGATACCGCGGTGAGATCGCCGTGACGTTGCTGAACACGGACCGCGAGCACGCCATCGAGCTTCGCCGCGGCGATAGAATTGCACAAATGGTCATTCAACGCGTGGAGTACGCGCAGTTTGTGGCTGTCGCGGAACTGAGCGCGTCAGTCCGGGGCGATGGCGGCTTTGGGTCAACCGGCGGCTTCGCTTCACCGCAGGCATAGGCCGCGGGATCACAACTACGCGGGATCACTACTAAGGAGACAACCCCATGGTTTTTGGGCGTGGCAGGAAAGCCAAGAAGGACCAGGCAGCAGAGCCGGGGGAAGCCCAGGAAGCCGCAGCCGGCGGCTCGGCCAAAGACGCGGCGGACGGTTCCGACCGGACCTCCGGGCCCTTCGACGTTTCCGAGATCGAAAGCACGGACGGCTACGTGGACCTTGGCGCACTGCTCATAGCGCCGCGTGAGGGTCTCCAGCTGAGGCTCGAAGTCGAAGAGGCGACGCAGCGGGTGGTGGCAGTCACCATGGACCTTGATGGTTCGAGTCTTCAGCTCCAGGCATTCGCCGCCCCACGGTCCGAAGGTTTGTGGGACGAAATCCGCGAACAGATCGGGCAGTCCGTGGGAAGCCAAGGCGGACAGGTCGAGGAAATCCCGGGTAATTTCGGCACCGAGCTGGTGGCGAAGCTGCCCGCAGGAAACGCGGACGGCAGCAGCGGCTACCGCGTGGCACGGTTCATCGGCGTCGACGGCCCGCGCTGGTTCCTGCGCGGCGTCCTTGGCGGCGACGCTGCCGTGGACCGGGATGCCGCGGCCAGGCTGGAAGCGATGTTCCGCCAGATTGTGGTGGTCCGGGGCGAAAACCCCATGCCGCCGCGGGACCTGCTCCAGCTCCGCCTGCCGAAGGACGCGGCGGTTCCCCAGCCCGGCGCCCCCGAGTTCGAGCGTCCCGAACGTGGACCGGAGATTACCCAGATTGGCTGATCCCGCGGGCAAACCCCGGCAGCCGGAACTCTCCATCAGTGGATTGCCCGACCGCGGACGGGCGCTGTGCCGGGGTTATATCGAATCGGTGACCTACGTTCCGGCCAGCCAGGTGGCAAGCTTCACGGCGATCGTCACCGAGCACGACCTTCCGCAAAAGAGGAAAAGCAGCAGCTCCGGCGCCAACGGTGAGGCAACAAAGGTGCGGAAGACGGGCGCTTTCGCGAAACGTGACCGGCTCCGGGTCATCTGGCTCGGCCGGCGGCGGGTGCCCGGCATTGAGGCCGGCAGCGAACTCCGCCTGGAAGGCATGCTGACCATGCGCGACGGGCTGCCCACCATGTTCAACCCACGCTATGAAATATTGTCCCGCCAGGAGGACCAATGACCTCGCCCAACAACCCGGACTCCGAAGGCACCGCCAAGCGCGGGCCGGTCTCCGAGTCCGCCTCCGTTGCCGAGCTCGCCGAAGGCTACGCGGTCAAGGCGGGTCTTCACCGCTCCAGCGACGGACGCGTCGACGTCCTCAAGACCGCGGGCGGGATGCAGGGCATCGCCGAAAGCATTCTTCCCGGCCTGGTGTTCCTCGTTGCCTTCACCGTGACCCGCGAACTGACGCTTTCGCTGGTGGCGGCATTGGCCGCCGCGGCGGTCTTCACGGTGGTCCGGCTGGTCCAGCGGCGCCCCCTGACCCAGGCATTGGCGGGAATTGTCGGCGTCGGAATTTCCGCGTGGCTCGCGAACACCACTGGAAAAGCCGAAGATTTCTACGTCCCGGGTTTCTTTACCAATGCCGCCTACATCGCAGCGATGGTCCTCTCCATTGCGCTCCGCTGGCCCATAGCCGGCCTGCTGTTCGGTTTTGTCCGAAACGAGGGCCTGGAATGGCGCAAGGATCCGGCGCGCGTCAGGGCGTACCGGCTGGGAACATGGGTCATCGTGTCCGTGCTGGCGCTTCGGCTGATCGTCCAGGTTCCGTTGTATTTCCTGGGTGAACCGGGCCTGGCGGCCCTTGCCACCACGCGGCTCATCATGGGTGCGCCGCTGTACATTCTGGGCGTGTGGGTCGCCTGGCTGCTCACCAAACCGGCCGCCGCAGACCGGTCAGCCGCGCACCAGTAGACCATGAGAAAGCCCCGGCGTGCTGGACTGCACGCCCGGGGCCTTTTTGGTTTGGGGCCCTCTGCCTGGGCTGATCAGCCGTCGAAGCCGTTGTCTTCCCCAACCACATCATGCGGTCCGGGCGGCTCGTCGGCGTCGTGCAGCTCCGCCGGTTGTTCGGGTGAGAGCAGGGCGCGCAGCTGGTCTTCGGCTGCGATGGTGGTGACGAAAAACAGCTCATCACCGCCGTCCAACACGTCGTCGCGGCTGGGGGTGATGGGTGCCTGGTCGCGCAGGATCGCCACCAGGGTGGAGTCCTCCGGCCACTCAATATCGCCCACGGTCAGGCCGATCACGTGCGAATCATGGGGCACCGTGAACTCGACCAGGGACGAGACGCCGGTCTGCAGCGTCAGCAACCGGACCAGGTCGCCAATTTCAACGGCTTCCTCAACGAGCGCGGTCATCAGTTGCGGGGTGTTAACCGCGACGTCGACGCCCCAGGAGTCGTCAAACATCCAGTCGTTCTTGGGGTTGTTGACCCGGCCCACGGTCCTGCCGACGCCGAACTCGGTCTTGGCCAGCAGCGAGACCACCAGGTTGACCTTGTCGTCACCGGTGGCGGACACCACGACGTCGGCGTCCTCGAGCTGGGCGTCCTGCAGCGTGCTCAGCTCGCAGGCGTCGCCGACCAGCCAGTGGGCGCCGCGCAGCCCGCTGCGGCCGATCACCTCGGGCTTAAGGTCGATGAGGAGGATCTCATGCTTGTGGGACAGGAGTTCACGGGCGATCGATGACCCGACGCTGCCCGCCCCTACGATGACGACTTTCACTTACGACTCCTTGGCGGGTGCTTTGGCAAGAATGTGGGACACTTCGGCGCTCCGGTCGAGGCGGAGCATCGCATGCACCGTGTCGCCCTCCTGGTAGGAGGTTCCGGGCCCGGGCAGCATGCCTTCGCCGAAGCGGGTCAGGTAGGCGACGCGTATTTCGGCGGCCTTTTCGATGGCGGAGACCGGATGCCCGATCCAGGCGGGGTCGAGCTCAAGTTCCGCGAGCATCAGCCGCCCCGAGGGCTCCCGGAAGTCTCCCGCGAGGTGCTGCTCGGGGAGGATGCGGCGCAGGACCTGGTCCGCGCTCCAACGGACGGCCGCCACCGTGGGAATGCCCAGGCGCTGGTAGATTTCGGCCCGTCCCGGATCATAAATACGGGCCACAACGTGGGGGACGTGGAACGTTTCGCGCGCAACGCGCGTTGCCAGAATGTTCGAGTTGTCACCACTGGACACCGCCGCGAACGCATAGGCCTCGGCTACACCGGCTTGTTTCAGGGTTTCCCGGTCGAAGCCGACGCCGGTGACCTTGCGGCCGGAAAATCCTGTCCTGAGCCTGCGGAAAGCGCGGTCGTCCTGGTCGATGATGGCCACGGAATGGCCCGCGTCCTCAAGGGTGTGCGCCAGCGTTGCCCCCACACGTCCACAACCCATGATCACGAAGTGCGCCAACGTGCCTCCTCAAAGTGTTTGTTCCTGCTGCTGCCTAGACTCTACCGGCAGCCCGGCCGCTCATCGCAGCCGGGAGCCCGTCACCGCGGGCCAGCGCGGTGCCGTGAAGTTACCGTCATGACATCGCGTCCGAATCAGACTAACTTTGTTGAGTGCTGACAATTCTGAATGCCGTAAAGCGGGTGCTGGTGGGGAGGCCCTTCCGGAACGACCGTATGGCCCACACCCTGCTGCCGAAGCGGATCGCGCTTCCTATTTTCGCCTCCGACGCACTTTCGTCGGTGGCCTACGCCCCGGATGAAATCCTGCTGACGCTCGCCCTGGCCGGTGTCAGTGCCGTGGCGTTCTCGCCATGGGTTGGGATCGCCGTTATGGTGGTGCTGCTCACCGTTGTGGCGTCCTACCGGCAGAACGTGCATGCCTATCCCTCGGGCGGCGGCGACTACGAAATCGCCAACGAGAACCTGGGCAAATTCGCCGGCTTGACCGTTGCGTCCGCGCTCCTGGTCGACTACGTGCTGACCGTCGCTGTCTCCATGTCCTCAGCGGCTGCCTACCTGACCACCGCTGTCCCGTCGCTGCATGGGCAGCAGGCCGCTATCGCCACCATTGGCGTTGTGGTCCTGGCCCTCGTGAACCTGCGTGGCATCAAGGAGGCCGGAAGCGTCTTCGCGGTGCCGACCTATATCTTTATGGCGTCGATCCTGGGCATGACTGCCGTCGGGGTGTTCCAGGCCGCCACCGGCCAACTCGGAGAGGCGCCGTCGGCCGCCTTCACCATCGTGCCGGAGGCGGGTTTCGACCAGGGCGTGGTGGGCCTGGCCGGTGCTTTCCTTCTGCTCCGCGCGTTCTCCTCGGGCGCCGCCGCGTTGACCGGTGTGGAGGCCATCAGCAACGGTGTTCCGAACTTCCAGAAGCCCAAGAGCAAGAACGCGGCGACCACGCTGTTGCTGCTGGGCGTCATTGCCGCGTCCATGCTGGCCGGCATCCTCTACCTGGCCAATGCCACCAAAGTTCACATTGTGCTCGATCCCGCCAAGGAATTCCTGCTGGACGGCAAGCCGCTGCCGGAAGACTACATCCAGAACCCAGCCATCAGCCAGATCGCCCAAACCATCTTCGGAGCGGGCTCGTTCCCGTTCTACCTGGTGGTTGCCGCCACCGGCGTCATCCTGGTTTTCGCGTCCAACACCGCCTTCAACGGCTTCCCCGTGCTCGGATCAATCCTGGCGCAGGACGGCTACCTGCCGCGCCAGCTGCGCACCAGGGGAGATCGGCTCGCATTCAGCAACGGCGTGATCGCACTGGCCGCCGGCGCCCTGGTGCTGATCCTGGCCTTCAACGCGGACGTCACCAAGCTCATCCAGCTGTACATCGTGGGGGTGTTCATTTCGTTCACCATGAGCCAGCTTGGCATGATCCGGCACTGGGGGCGCGAGCTGAAGCTGGCCAAGGATAAAACGCTGCGGCGCCGGATGCTGAAATCACGCAGCATCAACATGGTCGGTTTCGGGATGACCGCACTGGTGCTGACCATCGTGCTGATCACGAAGTTCCAGCAGGGCGCCTGGATCGCCCTCCTGGCCATGTTCATCCTGTTCCTCATCATGTGGAGCATCCGTGCTCACTATGACAACGTGGCCAAGGAACTTGCCGTTGACGAGGACTCCTCGCCCCGCGCGCTTCCCTCCCGCGTGCACGCCGTGCTGCTCGTGTCCCATGTCCGCAAGCCGGTGCTGCGCGCGCTGGCCTACGCCCGGGCCTCCCGGCCCTCGCGCCTTGACGCGATCACGGTGGACATCAACACGGAGGAGACCGCCCACACCCTCGCCGACTGGGAGAAGCTCGAGATCCCGGTGCCGCTGACGGTCCTCGCCAGCCCGTACCGTGAAACGGTCACGCCCATCATGGAGTACATCAAGACCATGCGGCGGGATTCGCCCCGCGACCTCATCGTGGTCTACATCCCCGAATATGTCGTGGGCAAATGGTGGGAGCAGCTGGTCCATAACCAGACTGCTCTGCGCATCAAGACCCGGCTACACTTCGAACCCGGCGTCATGGTGGCCAGCGTTCCCTGGCAGCTCAAGTCATCCGAAGAAGCGAAGAAACTGCAGGACATCCGATGAACGCCGAGACCAGGACCCGGACCCAAGCCGATATCGTGGTGGATATCGGGCCGATCGCGCACGGCGGCCACTGCGTGGCACGCCACGAAGGCCGAGTGGTGTTCGTCCGGCATGCCGTGCCCGGCGAGAAAGTACGGATCCGCCTGACGGATGCGGGGGAGGGCTCGAAATTTTGGCGGGCCGACGTCGTGGAGGTTCTCGAGGCCTCACCGGACCGGGTGCCGCACTTCTGGCATCTTGCTGATTCCCTGCGCGCCTGGTCGCACGGCCACCCGCCGGTGGGCGGCGCCGAACTGGGCCACATCTCCCTGGACCGGCAGCGCAGCCTCAAAGCCGATGTCCTGGCCGAACAGCTCAAGCGCCTGGCTGGCGTCGACTTCGCGCCCTCGGCGGAGCAGCTCAGCGTGGAGGCCGTGGGGGCTGTGGGGGACTCCGGAACGACGCCGGGCCTCGCCTGGCGTACCCGGGCCGGCTTCGCGGTGACCCCCGCCGGAAAGCTCGGCATGCACGCGCACCGCTCCGACACGGTCCTCCCGGTGCGGGAAATGCCCCTGGCCGTGGATGCCATCAACGCCCTCCGGCTCTGGGACATCGACCTGCAGGGCATCGAACGCATTGAGGTTGCCGCCCCGGCCAACGGCTCCCGGCCACTCGTGCTCCTGGTCCCGGCCGAGGGAACCCGGGCCAACCGGCTCAGTGCGGTCCTCGCGCAGCTGCCCGAGGACGTCTCGGTGGCCAGCTTCGATCCGGTCAAGGGCGAAGTGCTGCGGCTGCGCGGACGCACCTACGTCCAGGAGAGCGCCGCGGGCCATGATTTCCGGGTCACCGGCGACGGTTTCTGGCAAATCCACCGGGACGGCCCGGACACCCTCGCGGGCGCCGTGACCGGCTTCCTGCGCGAGGGCGCCTTCCTGGAACCGGGCGCCGCGGTGGCGGACCTGTACGCCGGGGCCGGCCTGTTCACCGCCCCGCTCGCCGACGCCGTGGGTGTCACCGGGTCCGTGCTGTCCGTGGAAGGATCGCCCGGCACCAGCCGGGACGCACGCAAAAACCTGCATGACGCACCCCAGGTCGAGATCGTTCAGGGCCGGGTGGAACGCGTCCTGCGCGAGAAAGCGCGCACGTTCGACGCCATCCTGCTGGACCCGCCCCGCGCCGGCGCCGGCAAGGCTGTCGTGAGCCAGTTGGTCGGGGCGGGCCCGCGGGCCGTGGCCTACGTGTCCTGTGATCCGGCGTCCTTTGCCCGCGACGTGGGCTACTTCCGGCACTCCGGCTGGGAACTGTCGGGCCTCCGCGCCTTCGACCTGTACCCGCATACCCACCATATGGAGACTGTGGCGCTACTGACTCCCCGGGGCTGAGGCCACTAGGATGGGCGGAGTAGTCCGACGTCGCGCTCCGTAATCACGGCTGACCTCCTGCACCCTGTACGAACCTTGTGTGAACAAGGCCAAGCACTAGTTAGGGCCACCTAACTAGCAAGGGGTCTGCGGCGCGACAAAGATGAAACTGTTGCGAGAGGAGTCCTGCGATGAGCATTGTGGACAGCTTCGGTTCAAAAGGCAAACTTAATGTAGCCGGTACCGAATACGAAATTTTCCGGTTGAACTCCGTTGAAGGTGCAGAAAACCTTCCGTTCAGCCTCAAGGTATTGCTTGAAAACCTGTTGAGGACTGAGGACGGCGCGAACATTACGGCCGATCACGTCCGCGCACTGGCCGGTTGGGACCCCAACGCCGAGCCCGACACTGAAATCCAGTTCACGCCGGCGCGCGTGATCATGCAGGACTTCACTGGCGTGCCCTGCGTTGTGGACCTGGCCACCATGCGTGAAGCAGTCAAGGAGCTTGGCGGTGACCCCAAGCGGGTCAACCCCCTCGCTCCCGCCGAAATGGTGATCGACCACTCCGTGCAGATCGACGCCTTCGGCAACTCCGGCGCACTGGAGCGCAATATGGAGATCGAATACCAGCGCAATGGTGAGCGTTACCAGTTCCTTCGCTGGGGCCAGACCGCATTTGATGACTTCAAGGTTGTGCCCCCGGGAACCGGCATTGTGCACCAGGTCAATATTGAGTACCTGGCACGCACCGTGATGACCCGCGAAGTGGACGGGGCGCTCCGCGCTTACCCGGACACCTGCGTGGGCACCGACTCCCACACCACCATGGTCAACGGCCTGGGAGTGCTCGGCTGGGGCGTGGGCGGAATTGAAGCCGAGGCAGCCATGCTTGGCCAGCCCGTCTCCATGCTGATTCCCCGCGTTGTGGGCTTCAAGCTGACCGGTTCCATTCCGGCCGGCGCCACCGCCACCGACGTGGTCCTGACCATCACCGAGCAGTTGCGCAAGCACGGTGTGGTGGGCAAGTTTGTGGAGTTCTACGGCGAAGGTGTGGCGGCAGTGCCGCTGGCCAACCGCGCCACCATCGGCAACATGAGCCCCGAATTCGGTTCCACCGCGGCGATGTTCCCGATCGACGACGTCACCCTCGAGTACCTCCGCCTCACCGGCCGGTCAGAGCAAAACGTGGCGCTCGTCGAGGCCTACGCGAAGGAACAGGGCCTCTGGCACGATCCCTCGCACGAAATCAAGTTCTCCGAATACCTCGAGCTTGACCTGTCCACAGTGGTTCCCTCCATCTCAGGGCCGAAGCGTCCCCAGGACCGCATCGAGCTCACGGATGCCAAGGAGCAGTTCCGCAAGGACATCCACAACTACGTGGCGATCGAAGACGGCAGCGTTGACGAGTCCCTTGATGAGTCCTTCCCGGCTTCGGACCCGCCCTCGTTCACCCACGCCGATTCCCACACCACCGAAAGCGCGCGCGTCGAGTCCGCAGCCAACGGCGCTGAGGGACGTCCGTCCAGCCCGGTACACGTCAAAACCGCTGACGGCCGCGAGTTCGAGCTGGACCACGGCGCGGTCTCCATCGCGTCGATCACGTCCTGCACCAACACCTCCAACCCGTCGGTGATGCTTGCCGCCGCACTGTTGGCGCGCAACGCCGTCGACAAGGGCCTGGCCTCCAAGCCGTGGGTCAAGACGTCGGTGGCCCCGGGCTCGAAGGTCGTCACGGACTACTACGAGAAGTCCGGCCTGACGCCTTACCTGGAGAAGCTCGGCTTCTACATCGTGGGCTACGGCTGCGCCACCTGCATCGGCAACTCCGGACCGCTCGACGCCGAAATCTCCGAGGCCATCCAGGCCAACGACCTTTCCGTCACCGCAGTGTTGTCCGGCAACCGTAACTTCGAAGGCCGGATCAACCCGGACGTGAAGATGAACTACCTGGCTTCCCCGCCACTGGTCATCGCCTACGCCCTGGCCGGTTCCATGGACTTCGACTTCGACAACGACGCCCTGGGCCAGGACGAGGCCGGCAACGACGTGTTCCTGAAGGACATCTGGCCGAACCCGGTGGAGGTCCAGCAGGTCATCGATTCCTCGATCGACAAGGAAATGTTTGCCCGCGGCTACGAGGGCGTCTTCGAAGGCGACGACCGCTGGAAGGCACTCTCCACCCCGGCCGGCGACACCTTCGCTTGGGACGAGAAGTCCACATACGTCCGGAAGCCCCCGTACTTCGAGGGCATGAAGGCAAAGCCGGAGCCGGTCCAGGACATCACCGGTGCGCGCGTGCTGCTCAAGCTCGGCGATTCCGTCACCACGGACCACATCTCCCCGGCTGGCTCCTTCAAGTCGGACACCCCCGCCGGCCAGTACCTGTTGGCCAACGGTGTGGAGCGCAAGGACTTCAACTCCTACGGCTCCCGCCGTGGCAACCACGAAGTCATGATCCGCGGCACCTTCGCGAACATCCGCATCAAGAACCAGCTCCTCGACGGCGTCGAGGGCGGCTTCACGCGTGACTTCACGCAGGCTGACGGCCCGCAGGCCTACGTTTATGATGCTGCCCAGAACTACCAGGCCGCCGGCACGCCGCTGGTTGTCCTGGCAGGCAAGGAGTACGGCTCGGGTTCCTCCCGTGACTGGGCCGCCAAGGGCACGGCGCTGCTGGGCGTCAAGGCTGTCGTTGCCGAGAGCTACGAGCGTATCCACCGCTCCAACCTCATCGGCATGGGCGTCCTGCCGCTGCAGTACCCGGCCGGCCAGAACGCCGCCAGCCTGGGCCTGACCGGCACGGAAACCTTCGCGGTTGAGGGCGTCACTGCCCTGAACGAAGGCACTACGCCGAAGACCCTCAAGGTCACAGCCACCGCTGAGGACGGTTCGGTCACGTCCTTCGATGCGGTCCTGCGCATCGATACCCCGGGCGAGGCGGACTACTACCGCAACGGCGGCATCCTGCAGTATGTGCTGCGGCAGATCTCCGCAAATTAGCTGATCACCGCGAACCTGCGGTGTGAACGCTGAAGGCCCCGGCCGGTCACTGACCGGCCGGGGCCTTGCGCATTGCGCCACTACGGTCCGGATACGGCGCCGCTTTCGAGGCGTTAGAGTTAAAAGGCATGTCTACCACCCGAAGGAGGGGCCCGTTGGGAATTTTGGACACCATCCATGATCCGCAGGACCTGAGTAAGTTGACCGAAGAGCAGCTGGAACAGCTGGCTGCGGAGGTCAGGAGCTTCCTCATCGGGAACGTCTCGCAGACGGGCGGACACCTCGGGCCCAACCTTGGGGTGGTCGAGCTGACCATCGCTGTGCACCGGATCTTCGATTCGCCACGCGATAGCATCGTTTTTGACACGGGGCACCAGTCCTACGTTCACAAGCTCCTGACCGGCCGCCAGGATTTCAGCACCCTCCGCCAGCAGGGCGGCATGTCAGGGTATCCCGCCCGGGCCGAATCCGAGCACGACATTGTGGAGAGCTCCCACGCCTCCTCGTCGCTGTCCTGGGCTGACGGCATCTCCCGCGCCCGGCAGTTGACCGGCAACGGCGACCGCTACGTCATCGCGGTTGTGGGTGACGGCGCCCTGACCGGAGGCATGGCCTGGGAAGCGATTAACAACATCGCGGCGGATAAAAAGCGCCGCGTTGTGATCGTGGTCAATGACAACGGCCGCTCATATGCCCCCACCGTTGGCGGCTTCGCGGACTACCTCGCGTCCCTGCGTCCCACCATTGATTCGTTCCGGGCCGCGCCCGCCTATGAAGGCACCCTGGACTGGTGGAAGCGGAAGCTCCAGAACGGCGGCCCCGTGGGCCAGTTCACCTACCGCAGCCTGCATGCCATGAAAAAGGGCATCAAGGACTGGTGGGCGCCCCAGGGCATGTTCGAGGACCTCGGCATGAAGTACATCGGCCCCGTGGACGGCCACAACCTACAGGCCATGGAGCACGCACTGTCCACGGCCAAGAATTACGCCGGTCCGGTGATTGTCCACGCCATGACGGAGAAGGGCCACGGTTACGCTCCCGCCAGGGCCCACGAAGCGGACCAGTTCCACGCCGTCGGGATCATCGACCCCGAGACCGGCGAATCCACCGAGGCCGTTGGCGGCGCCAAGTCCTGGACCTCTGTTTTCGCTGATGAAATCGCGAAGATCGCTGACGAACGTGAGGACATCGTCGGAATCACCGGGGCCATGCTGATCCCTGTCGGCCTTCACACCTTCGCGGCGCGGCACCCGGAAAGGGTGTTCGACGTCGGCATCGCCGAGCAGCATGCGCTCACCTCGGCCGCCGGCATGGCCTTCGGCGGCCTGCACCCCGTGGTGGCCGTCTACGCCACCTTCCTGAACCGCGCGTTCGACCAACTGCTGATGGATGTTGCCCTGCACAAGGCGGGTGTGACCATCGTCCTTGACCGTGCCGGCGTGACCGGGCCCGACGGGGCCAGCCACCACGGCATGTGGGACATGGCCATGGTCCAGATCGTGCCCGGACTTCACCTAGCGGCTCCCCGCGACGCCACCAGGCTCCGGGAGGAACTCCGCGAGGCCGTGGCCATCGAGGACGCACCCAGCGTGGTGCGGTACTCCAAGGGGAGTGTCGGCGCAGAGGTCGAAGCGCTCGAACGCCTGAGTGACGGCGTTGACGTGCTGGCCCGCCGTCCTGCCGGTTCCACGGAGAACGACGTCCTGATTGTCAGTGTGGGCGCCATGTCCGAACTCGCGCTCGATGTCTCGAACCGACTGGGAGCCCAGGGAATCAGCTCCACTGTGGTTGACCCGCGCTGGCTTCTCCCGGTCCGTCAGTCCATCGTTGCCCTGGCTGCCCGGCACCGGCTGGTGGTCTGCATCGAGGACGGCGTCCGTGCCGGCGGTGTTGGATCCCGGATCCGGCAGGAAATGCGCGCCGCCGGTGTGGACACCGCCCTGAACGAAGTGGGCCTCCCAGTGGAATTCCTGGATCACGGCACCCGCGGCCAGGTCATGGAGCGCGTTGGGCTGACCGCCCGCCAGATCACGCATGACGTGGTGGCGCAGGTTCTGGGCACGAAGGTGCCGTTCGCCCGTCCGCTGCCCGGCCAGGAACATCCCACCACGGGCAGTTTGCCCAAACTGTGATCCCGCCTCAGCCCGGACCGGCATCCGTCCGGGCGTCACGGAGTTCCATGGGACCGAGATCGACCTGGACGCCATCAGGGGCGATTCCCCCGGCGTCTACAGAACAGCTTTATCAGGCCCTCAAGGCACAGCAGGCACCGTTCGGCGGCATGGCCGCCGGACAGTCCAGGAAAGGACGGGCATGAGCGGAATAATCCGTGTGTACAAGCGCGACGACGAAGGAACCCTGCTGTTCAGGGAGGCCTGGTTTGATGAGGACTACAGCCAGTTCGTGATGAATCACGGCGTGGTGGGCCACCAGAGCAAGACAGACGAGACGGACGTGCCCGATGTGGACGCCGCCGAGAGTCTCATGGACGCATTCGCCGTTCAGTGCGCCGAGGACGGCTACGCGGAGATTCCCGAAGAGGAGCAGCACTGGGTGGTTGCCCAGTACGCGCTGAAAACCAGGGAAGGCACCGACCGGGACCGCTATCTGGAAGAGAAAGCAAAGGACGCGCTGATCAGCCATCTGGCCTGGCGCGGCCTCGGCATCGTTGACCGCTCGGAGTTTGGGGATGCCAAGCTCAACATCTTCTGCCTCTGCCCGGACGTCAACAAGGCTGTCAACGCCATCAAGATCTGCATTCGAGGCGAAGACCTGGACTTTACCAAGCTGAGCATAGGCTCGGCGCCGTTCGGGGATTTGCAGGCACTTCGGCTAAAGCACTCGCCGAAACCGGCCTCTGCCTTTACCCTCTAAGAGGGGGGCACGCTACTTCTCTGGGAGGCATCTGCCATGACGTCAAAGACCGTTCGACCCGGCCACACGCCCATTCCGCACGGAATCGCGGCACCCGCACGCAGGGCCATGGCCCACGCGGGGCTTGAAACCCTGGAACAGGTGGTCCAATTTGGTCAACGGGAGTTGTCGAAGCTGCATGGAATGGGAGTGAGGACCATGGCGCAATTGATGGAGGCCATGGACGAGCACGGTCTCCAGTTCCCGGCCACCTGACGGGCAGGAGCACCGCCGACGGGGCGCGGCGACGGAGCGCCGCCCCCGCCATTACCCGGCCTCCGTCGTTATAGGCTGAATTCATGACTGAATACCGCCGCCTCGGAAAATCCGGATTGACCGTCTCTGTTGTGGGCCTCGGCTGCAACAACCTTGGCCGTGCCGGCACGGCGACGGAATCGCAGGAGGGCACCGACGCCGTCGTCCATGCTGCCCTGGAGGCGGGCGTGACCCTCTTCGACGTGGCGGACACCTATGGCCGGGAACCTGGGCTCAGCGAAACCATGCTGGGCAAAGCGCTGGGCACCCGACGTGCGGATGCCATCGTGGCAACCAAATTCGGCATGGACATGCGCGGAGCCAACGGCAACGATTTCGGTGCACGCGGGTCCCGCCGGTACATCGTTCAAGCGGCCGAAGCCTCGCTCCGGAGGCTCGGCACCGACTGGATCGACCTTTACCAGTTCCACACCCCGGACCCCCTCACACCCATCGATGAAACCCTGGCGGCCCTGGACGAGCTCGTGACCAGCGGCAAGGTTCGCTACATCGGGCACTCCAACCGGGCCGGCTGGCAGATCGCCGAGGCGGAATTCGTGGCCCGCCAACGCGGCGGCTCGCGCTTTATCTCCACGCAGAACCACTACAACCTGCTGGACCGGCGGGCCGAACTCGAGGTCACCCCCGCGGCCGAGGCCTACGGGCTGGGAGTGCTGCCCTATTTCCCGCTGGCCAACGGGCTCCTGACCGGCAAGTACTCCAAGGACACCGCCCCCGAGGGATCCCGGCTCAGCCACACCCGCACCAACCTGGTGCACGACGCCGACTGGGATCAGCTCGGCAGGTTCAGCGCATTCGCCGCCGAACGGAACCTCAGCGAAATCCAGGTGGCATTCTCCTGGCTGGCGGCCCAGCCGTCCGTCGGCAGCGTGATCGCCGGGGCCACCAGGCCCGAACAGGTCCGCCAGAATGCCGCAGCAGTGGCCTGGGTTCCCACGGCCGATGATCTCGCCGAGCTCGATGACATCTTCCCCCGGACACCCAAGGTTGCCCTGTTCTAATGCACTCGGTCCTGATGGACGTCGACACCGGGATCGACGACGCGCTGGCTCTCGTTTACCTCCTGTCCCGGCCCGAGGTCCGGCTCCAGGCCATCACCTGCACGGCCGGAAACGTGGGCGCCCGGCAGGTGGCGCTGAACAACCTTGCCCTGCTGGAACTGTGCGGCCGGCAAGGGGTGGAAGTGGCCATCGGCGCGGAAACGCCGTTGGAAATCCCGCTGGTTACCACCGAGGAAACGCACGGGCCGCAGGGGATCGGCTATGCGGAGCTACCGCAGCCGGCCCAAGGGATCTCGCCCCGGCACGCGGTCGACGTCTGGGTGGACGAGGTCCGGACCCACCCGGGGGAGATCACCGGACTGATCACCGGTCCGCTGACCAACTTCGCCTTGGCTCTTCGCCGCGAACCCCGGCTGCCCCGGCTGCTGAAGGGGCTGGTTATTATGGGCGGAAGTTTCTATTACCAGGGCAACACCACGCCCACGGCGGAATGGAACACCTCGGTGGACCCTCACGCTGCCAAGGAGGTCTTCGCGGCCTACCGCGGGCTTCCTGAGGACAAGCTGCCCATCGTGTGCGCGCTGGAAACCACGGAGCGGATCGAAATGCGGCCGGAGCACCTGCGCCGCCTGGGTGAAGCCGCCGGCACCCCCGAGCCCGAACTGGTGTTGCCGGAACAGCCCGAGGGGCTCCGCAGCGCGTCCAGCAATCCCTTGGTGGCCTGCCTGTCCGATGCCGTCCGGTTTTACATGGAGTTCCACCGCCTCTATGACCAGGGGTACGTGGCGCATGTGCACGATGCCTTTGCGGCCTGCGCCGCCATCGGACGCACGCCGTTCAGCACCCGGCTCGCCACAGTCGACGTCGAAACCGACTCCCCGCTGCTCGTGGGCACCACGGTGGCTGATTTCCGCGGACTGTGGGGGCTGCCCGCCAACGCCAGGATCGTCTCCGACAACAACCCCGACCAGTGTTTTGACGAGCTCATTGCCTCAATCGGGGCCCTGGCCCGCAGGCTGGGCGTCCCGCAGAAGGGCCAGATCGGAACCAGCCCGTGACGGTCACCGCGGAGTGTTCCTCGGCACCACAGCCGATCGCTAGGATAGTAGCTGCGCCGAGGTGACATAGGCGCCTGTTTTGCTGCACCCGGCAGGCACCTCACAGCCAAAGGAACACCCCATGTCACAGTCATCACTCACCCTCCCCGCTTCAGGCGCCGGCTCCGGCGGGACGGTAAGCCGCGGCCGCCGTCTGCTCGAGATTGCCGGCGCAGCGGCGATCGCCGCCACCTATGTCTTCCTCGTCCTCACCCAGCCGGCCGACCTGGCGAACGGGCTGACAAGCTTCTCGGCCCTCGTGGCCCTGGGCGGATTCCTCATCGGGGCAGCACTGCTCGTCGTCGCTGTCCTGCCGGTGCTGCCCACCTCCACCCTGGTCCTTGTGCCGGTGGCTATCGTCCTGAACGTTGTGCTGGGCCAGCTGATGGGCAGCAGCGGGCTGCCCTTCTACATTGACTCGATCGGGACCGTCCTGATCGCCGTGCTGGCCGGCCCTGCGGCGGGCGCCGCCACCGGTGCGCTCAGCAGCATCATCTGGTCCTTCTTCAACCCCACCGTCCTGCCTTTCGCCGCCGGGGCCGCCCTCATCGGCTTCCTCGCCGGTCTGGCCGCACGCGGCGGCCTGTTCCGCCGTTTCTACCTCGCCCCGATCGCCGGCTTCGTCACCGGCATCCTGGCCGGGGTGGTCTCCGCCCCGATCGCCGCGTTCGTCTTTGGCGGCACCGCGGGCCTTGGCACGGGCGCGATCGTCAGCGCCTTCCGCGCCATGGGGGACACGCTCCTGGCCGCCATTACCAAGCAGGCCCTCATCTCGGACCCGATGGACAAGGCGATCGTCTTCACGGTGGCCGCGCTGCTGGTTTACGCGCTTCCTCGCCGCACCACCTTCCAGTTCCCCTTCGTCCGCCGGTTCCGCGTGCTCGCCGGCAAAGCGCCGGGAACACCGAAACCTGAGTAGATGTCCCCGCGCCTCCACCCCCTCACGGCACTCACAGCCGCTGCCTGCACCGCAGTACTGACGACGGCGGCTGCCAGTTGGCCGCTGTCCATCGTGGTGGTCCTGGCCACGGGCGTGCTGGCCGTGCGGAGCGGAGTGGCAGGGCGGGTGCTGCCTGCCGCAGCGGTGATCCTGGCTCCATGGTGTCTCTCGCTACTGGTGCTGCACGGGCTCTTTTTTCCGGAAGGCCACACCGTCCTGGCCCAGTGGGGGCCGGCCCGGGTGACCACCGAAGGGCTCGGCTTCGCCTTGGACCTCGCATCGCGTACGGCCGCGTGTGTGCTGGTCCTGCTGCTTTTTTCGTTCACTGTCAGCGTCCCTGATCTCATTGCCGCGCTGACCTTAAGAAGGGTCCCGCCGCAATTCGGGTTCATCCTCGCCTCCACCCTGACCCTCGTGCCGGCGATGGCCGGCAGGCTGGACCGGATTCGCCAGGCGCAGGAAGCCCGGGGACTGGTGCTCGGTGGCGGCATGCTCTCACGGCTGGCTGCGGTCCGGCTCCAAATGGTTCCCCTGGTCCTGGGACTGATCGAGGACGCGGGCGCCCGGGCCCAGGCCCTCGATGCCCGCGGGTTCGGGGGGCCCGGACCGCGCAGCAGCTACCGTACGGTGGATGACCCGCCCGCCCAGCGGCTCTTCCGGGCACTCGCACTGCTGCTGGCGTTCTGCGCCGTGGCGCTTCGGCTGGCATTCTCGTGGCCTGCCGCGGGGCCCGGGTGAGCGCTACGACAGGGGCGGCGCTCCTCGCCCGGATCGAAAGCTTCACGTTCCACGGCGATAACCGGCCAGTGCTGCGGGACATTGACTTTTCGGCCACGCCCGGCACCCTGACAGCCGTCCTGGGCGGCTCCGGCAGCGGCAAGACCACGCTGGGCAAACTGCTGGCCGGCTGGCTTCGCGCCGGCCACGCGGGGCGCCTCCTCGGCAGCCTGGAGCTTGGCGGGGAATTGCTTGAATTCCGCGGCGGGGCGGACGATCCCCGGATCAATCCCGCTGCCTGGTCGCGCAGCGTGGGTTTCGTCCCGCAGGACGCCGCTGCCATGCTCTCTTCCGTGAGCTCCACGGTGGCGGAGGAGCTCGCCTTCGGCTTGGAGAACCGGGGCATGCCACAGGCGCAGATGCGCCGCGAAGTGGCCCGGGCAGCCGCAGTGACCGGACTGGTCCGGCTGCTGGAGCGCGATCCCGCCACGCTTTCCGGCGGCGAACTGCGGCGGCTGGCGGTGGGCTGCGCCGTCATCACGGAGCCGGAAATCCTGGTCCTTGACGAACCCTTGGCGTCCCTGGATGCCGCCGGAGCAGTCCAGATGGACGGGCTCATCCAGGGGCTGCTCGACGCCGGCACTGCCGTTGTGGTCCTGAGCCAGAGCGCGGACCGGCTCGCCGGCAGGGCCGCGCAGTGGGTCATCCTCGAGAGCCGGTCCGGTGCCGGTACGGTGGCGGCCAGCGGGCCGCCGTCCCGGTTGGCCGGCTCGGCGTGGCTGGAGCGGGCCGGTGTGGTCGTCCCTGACGAAACCGGGCTTCCCGACCGCTCTGGACCCAACATCTCGCGGCGAACCGGACCGGGCCCGCGTCCCGGACCGGGCGTAGCGGCCGTGCCCCTTGAACTGAGAGGCGTCGTCTTTGGCTACGACCCGGGCAGACGCGGGCGGGAGGAACCGGGGGAGCAGGTGCTCCGCGGGCTGGACTTGATGGTGCGGTCCGGGGAGATTGTCGCCATCACCGGTCCGAACGGAGCCGGCAAATCAACCCTCCTGCGGCAGTTCAACGGCCTGCTCCGTCCGTCATCGGGGGCCGTCCTGGTGGGCGGGGCCAACATTGCCGGCGTTCCGACCGGCCGGGTCGCCGCCTCGGTGGGCCTGCTCTTCCAGCACCCGCGGGATCAGCTGTTCGAACGGACAGCACTGAGGGAAGTGCACTTCGGACTCCGAGAACTTTTTGGAGCGGAAGAAGGGGAGCGGCGCGCGCACGAGGCGCTGGCCGCCGTCGGGCTGGCCGGTGCTGCCGGCCAGCACCCGCTGGAGCTCGCCGCCTCACACCAGCGGCTGCTTGCCCTGGCCACGGTCCTGGCCCGCGAACCGGACGTCCTGGCCCTGGACGAGCCAACCGTGGGGCTGGACCGGCACGGACTCGAGCGTCTGCGGAAGGCCAACGACAGCGTCACCGCGCGGGGCGCCGCAGTGGTTATGGTGACGCACGACCACGGCTACGCACGGGCCAACGCTCACCGGATTCTCGAACTCGACGGCGGGAGCCTGCGGGAGATCTGATGGGAACGGGAGGCTTGTGACCCTACCGGACCGCCGGCCGGTCCCCGAGCATTGGGGCATGACCACCGAACCAGACACCGCCACGGCCGCGATGTCCGGTGCGCCGGCCGTCCTGAAGACGTCGTCCTCGATATGGCTGGTTCTCGGGGTAGCCGGCACTGTCTGGGCGCTTATGGGGCTGCTCATTGTCCTGGCCTTCGGCGGGATGGTGCCGCCGCAGACCTACCTCCCAGCCCTGGCGCTTTACGCGGCCGGTGAGGCGGTGTTTGTGGCGGGGTCTGCGTTGTCCGTGCTTCTGAGACGGGGTTCGCGACTGGCGCGGCTTGTCTTGTCGGCGTATGCCGTGATCATTCCGGCGTTCTTCTACGTCCGTGGCGGTCCGTCGGCCGGCGACATGCCATGGCAGGCGTTACTGCTGTCGCCCGTCGGTGCGGTCGTTGCCGCAGCGGTCGCCGCCACAGTGTTCATGTGGCTGCCGCCAGCCAACGCCTATGTCGCCCGCGGTGGTGCGCAGAGATTAGGGTCGCCAGCCGCTTCGGAGCTGCCGCCGCAAACTGTCGTGGCATCGGTGTGGATCCTGGTCGTCGCCGGCGCTCTTGCCGCTCTGCAGGCTTTGCTGGGGCTGGCATTGCTTGCGGGAACTATTGGTTCGGGAGGAAACGCCACTCCGGCGCTGGTGCTTTGGCTGACTCTCGCCTTGGTGGCGGCGGCCGACCTCGCCTGCGCCAGGGCGGTCCAGCGGGGAAAGCCAGCCGTCCGGCCGGTTGTCACCGTCATCCCGTTGGCGGGACTCGTCCTCGTCGTGCTGGCTACGCTCGGCGGCTATTCGTCGATATCCTCTGAGAGCCCGGCGGCCGCAGGGGGGGTGCTGTCGATGCTCTTGCTGACCGTCTTGTCCGAGGGGCTGCCGCTCATCGGCGGGATGGTTCCTGCAGTACTCGTTTGGCTTCCCGCCGCCGGGCGTTACTTCCACCGCGGCGCCGAGGTTCTCCCGGCCGACGCCATTGGATCCTGACACGGCGCCGCCGCCCCTGCAGCGGATGTGCAGTGCGGACGGCGGCGGCGCCTCCGCGCTGACGTGGAAACCGGGGGTCAGCCCGCCGCGGGCGCGGAGGCCACACCCGGGGCCAGGAATTTCCTGCCGTTGACCCGCTCCGAGGCGCCCACCCGGTCCAGGTACGGGGTGATGCCGCCCAGGAACATCGGCCAGCCCGCCCCAAGGATCATGCAGAGATCGATGTCCTCCGGGCCGGCCACCACGCCTTCCTCGAGCATGAGCCCGATTTCTTCCGCCAGGGCGTCCTGCGTGCGGCGCAGGACCTCGTCCGCGGTGGAGGGTGTGGTGCCGAAGGACATGAGCGCCAGGGTCCCGGCCGGAATGAAGGGCTTGCCGTCCGGACCCGGTACCGGCGTGCCGTTCTCCGCCGCCCAGATGGACTTCACGCCGTTATCGATGAGCTTCTGCAGGTTTTCGGAGACCCTGAAGCGGTCCCCGAAGGCCGCGTGCAGCGATTCCTGGACGTGCTGGGCCACGGGCAGCCCCACCATGGCGCCGAGCACAAAGGGCGTCATGGGCAGCCCCATCGGCCGCAGCGCGTTGTCCGCCACCTCGGCCGGGGTGCCCTCGTCGAAGGCGGCCGTCACTTCGCCCATGAGGCGCAGCAGGATCCGGTTCACGACGAACGCTGCGGCATCCTTGACCAGCACCGCGGACTTCCTGAGGCCCTTGGCGAGCTCGAACGCGGTGGCGAGGACGGCGTCGTCGGTCTTCGGGGCGCGGACGATTTCCAGCAGCGGCATCACCGCGACCGGGTTGAAGAAGTGGAACCCGACCAGCCGCTCCGGGTGCTCCAAGTCCTCGGCCATCGCCGTGACGGACAACGAGGAGGTGTTGGTGGCCAGGATGCACTCGGGCGAGACGATCGCCTCGACCTCCTTGAAGACCTGCTTCTTGACGTTGAGCTCCTCGAAGACGGCCTCGATCACGAAGTCGGCGTCGGCGAACACCTCCTTGGAGACAGAGCCGCTCACGAGCGCCTTGGTGCGGTTGGCGGCGTCGGCGCTGATCCGCTTCTTGGCCAGGAGCTTGTCCACCTCGGCGTGGACGTAGCCGACACCCTTGTCCACGCGGGCCTGGTCGATGTCCGTCATGACCACGGGAACCTTGAGCTGACGGGCGAAGAGGAGTGCCAGCTGGCTGGCCATCAGGCCGGCGCCGACGACGCCGACCTTGCCCACCGGGCGAGCGAGCTTGCGGTCCGGGGCTCCAGCGGGCCGCTTGGACCGCTTCTGCACGAGGTCCAGGAAGGCGTACACGGTGGAGCGGAACTCGTCGGTCTGCATGAGGTCCGCCAGCGTTTCGCACTCAAGCCGGGCGGACTGGGTCTGGGTCATGGTCCGGTTGGCCTCCATGACTTCCAGGACCTTGGCCGGGGCGGGGGAGGCGTTGGAGGTCTTGGCCTCGACGAAGGCCCGGGCCTTGGCGACGGCTGCGGCCCAGCGTGCGGCCACGTCCGGGTCGGCGGGGTCGACTGCGTTGGCCCGCTGCGGCCTCACCTCACCAGCGATAACCTTCGCAGCCCAGCCGATGGACTGTTCCACGAAATCCGCGGGCTCGAACATGGCATCGGCCACGCCGAGATCGTAAGCCTGCGGGCCGCTGAGCGTGCGGTTGTTGCTGAGCGGGTTTTCGATCATGACCTTGAGCGCATTCTCCGGGCCGATGAGTCGCGGCAGGATGTACACGCCGCCCCAGCCGGGGATAAGGCCGATGAAAGCCTCGGGCAACGCCAGCGCGCCGGCCCCGGTGGAGACCGTCCGGTAGGTGGACTGCAGGGCGATCTCCAGGCCCCCGCCCAGGGCAAGGCCGTTGATGAAGGCGAAGCTCGGCACGCCGAGGTCGGCCAGGGTGGCGTAGACCTCATGGCCCAGCTGGGCCATCCACAGCCCCTGCTCGCGGCCGCTGACCGACTTGACCGTGGACAGGTCCGCGCCGGCCACAAGGAAGTACGGCTTGCCGGTGACGCCGACGCCGGCAATCTCGCCGCGTGCGGCCCGCTCCTTCAGTTCCTCCAGGACCGTGCCGAGTTCCACCAGGGTGTTCGGCCCGAGGGTGGTGGGCTTGGAGTGGTCCAGTCCGTTGTCCAGGGTGACGAGCGCGAACACCCCCGGGCTCTTGCCGCCCACGGCGGGCAGGGCGATGTCCTGGACGTAGGAGTGGGTGAGGGTCTCGTTCGGGAAGAGGTCGGCCAACTTGCGGAAATCTGCGGCGCTCATGCTTCGGCTCCAGTCTCGGGGGCGGCGGATGTGGTGGTGTGGGTAGCGATGCTGTGGGCGGCGTCTGTCTCAACGGCCGTGCCGTAGCCGGCGTGGTGCGGGTTTTCCCAGATCACCGTGGCGCCCATGCCCAGGCCGATGCACATGGTGGTCATCCCGTAGCGAACCGAGGGATCTTCCTCAAACTGCCGGGCCAGCTGGTTCATGAGCCGGACCCCGGAGGAGGCCAGCGGGTGCCCGACGGCGATCGCGCCGCCGTAACGGTTGACCCGGGGGTCGTCGTCGGCGATCCCGAAGTGGTCCAGGAAGCTGAGCACCTGGACGGCGAAAGCTTCGTTGATCTCGAAGAGTCCGATGTCCTCGATGCCGAGCCCGGCGTTCCTCAGGGCCTTCTCGGTGGCCGGGACCGGCCCGATGCCCATGACGTCGGGCTCGACGCCGGCGAACGCGTACGTGACCAGGCGCATCTTAACTGGCAGGCCGAGTTCGTTGGCGGCGTCGGCGGAGGCGAGCAGGGCGGCGGTGGCTCCGTCGTTGAGTCCGGCCGCGTTCCCGGCGGTGACCCGTCCGTGGGCCCGGAACGGGGTTTTGAGTGTGGCGAGATCCGCCAGGGAGGTGCCGGGGCGCGGCGGCTCGTCCACGGTGTTGACCGTCCAGCCCTGGCCCGGTTTCATGGTGGCCACGGACACCAGGTCCGGCTGGATCTGTTCCCTGCCGTAGGCCGCGGCCAGTTTCTCCTGCGAGGCAACGGCGTAGGCGTCGGCGCGCGCCTTGGTGATGGCGGGGAAGCGGTCGTGCAGGTTCTCGGCGGTGTTGCCCATGTTCAGGGCGGCCGGGTCAACGATCCGCTCGGACATAAAGCGCGGGTTCGGGTCCGCGCCGGCGCCCATCGGGTGGTTTCCCATGTGCTCCACGCCGCCGGCGATCACGACGTCGTAGGCGCCGAAGCCGATCCCGCTGGCGGTAGTGGTCACGGCGGTCATGGCCCCGGCGCACATACGGTCGATGGCGAAGCCGGGCACGGTCCGGGGAAGTCCGGCCAGGAGCGCGGCGGTGCGGCCGATGGTGAGGCCTTGATCGCCGGTTTGCGTGGTGGCCGCGATGGCCACCTCGTCGATCCGGCCGGCGGGAAGGGACGGGTTGCGCCGCATCAGCTCGCGGATGCACTTGACCACGAGGTCGTCAGCCCGTGTTCCGGCGTAGATGCCCTTCTCGCCCGCGCGGCCGAACGGGGTGCGGACACCGTCAACGAAGACGACGTCGCGCACCGTGCGGGGATTCGCGCTGCTGGTTCTTCCGCTGTTCGGGTGTTGGCTCACGTGTTACTCCTCATTGAGACATAGATGCCGGATGCGGGCCAGCGGGCGCGGCGGCCAAAGGCACGAACTATCCGGGCGGCATTGATCTCATGTTACTCGTGAGTAACTTAGCTGGCAAGGACGCAATGCTCGTGCCCTCGCACGGTGAGGAACGGTGCTAGGCGCCAACCGCCGGGGCCGCCTTGGCCGCCTTCGGTTCTTTGGGGGGCAGGGGCTGGGGATTCAGGAACGCCGCCGTGATCAGAGGAGCCGTAAGCTCGATCTGCCAGGGCCGGGCGCCAAGCTCGCTGAGTTCTTCAGACACGCCTTCCTCGGTGAGTTCCTCCGGCGGCCGCCAAGCCACGCGTCGCAGGAAATCGGGCGTCAGGAGATTCTCCAGCGGAAGATTCAGTTCGTCGGCCTTCTGCTGCAGCAGGGGCCGGGCGGTGGCGAGCCTGGCAGCCGCCTCGGGATCCCTGTCCGCCCAGACCCTCGGCGGTGGGGGCGCATTGGTGGGCAGGTGCAGCGGCGGCAGCTCCTCCATGGCCCTGGCCGTGGCGATGCAGCGCAACCAGCGGGGTGCCTCGCGTTGGGCGGCACGTCCATGGAATCCCTTGGTGGCCAGCAGTTGGGGAACAGTGGACGGCATGGCCTTGGCCGCTGCCACGAGGGAGGAATCAGGGATCAGCCGGCCGGGTGCCACATCCCGCTTCCGCGCCAGTGAATCACGTTCCAGCCACATCTCCCGAACGGCTGCCAGTTGACGGCGGTCCCTGATTTGGTGGAGCCCTGAGGTCTTCCGCCACGGATCCACCCGCGGCGGAGCCACTCCGGCGGCCAGGATCGCGGCGAACTCCTGTTCGGCGTATTCAAGCTTGCCGTCGCCTTGAAGCAGTTCAATGAGTTCCTCGCGCAGTTCCGTCAGGACCTCGACGTCCAGTGCCGCGTACCGCAGCCAGGGTTCGGGCAGCGGCCGCGTGGACCAGTCGGCGGCGGAGTGCTCCTTGGCAAGGCCGAATCCGAGCAGTTGTTCAATGACCGCGGCGAGACCAACCCTCGGCAGGCCCGCAAGCCTCGCGGCAAGCTCGGTGTCAAAGAGCTTGTCGGGCCACATTCCAAGCTCCGACAGGCACGGGAGGTCCTGGCTGGCCGCATGCAGGATCCATTCGACGCCCTGCAGCGCATCGTTGATGATCCCGAGGTCCCCAAAGGGTTCCGGATCGATCAACCAGGTGCCGGCGCCCTCGCGGCGGATCTGGACGAGGAACGCCCGTTGGCCGTACCGGAAGCCCGAGGCCCGTTCCGCGTCCACTCCCGCCGGACCGGTTCCGGCGGCGATGGCTGCGGCGCACCGCTCCAGTCCTGCCGGAGTTTCGATAACAAGGGGCACTCCGTCGCGAGGGGAATCGAGGTCGATCACCTCGGGCACCAGGCTGTCAAAGCCTTCCACCGTGATGTGGGGGGTAAGGTCAGCAGCCGGGACGCCGGCTGTGGTGTGTTCCGGATTTTGAGGGGTCATGATGCCTTCAGTTTACCGACAAGGCGCTGGAGGGCGTTTTTGCCGTGGGCCGCATAGTCAGTTCCGCCGCCGGCGGGGCAAGGGCGACACGCCCTCGGGCAGCGGGGGAAGGCCCGCGAACGTGCAGACCATATCCGACCACGCCTCCAGGTGCGGGCGGATGTCGGGGCTGGCCGGAGTCCAGGAAGCCCGCAGCTCGATGTCGATTGTCCCTGGCCTGTCAGCCAGCGTGCCGAAGCTTTCCGAGAGCACCCGGGTGGCGGTGCCGCCGGCCGCGCGGTAGGGCGCCCGATGGTTTTCCAGTGCCTCCACGAGCCAGGTCCAGGCCACGGAGCCGAGCATTTCGTCGTTGCCCATCTCCGGCTCGAGTTGGGCCCGGATGTAGGTCACCACCCGAAATTCGCCGTCCCACACCGCGGAGCCGTTCGGGTCGTAGAGCAGGATGAAACGGCCGGTGGCCAATTCCTCGTCGTCTTCGGTCCGGCTGCCTTTGGCCCGGACCAAGGCCGCGGAGACCGGGCCGTGGACGGCTGCGGGGCCAGGCGCCGGAGCCGGGCCGATGACTTCGGCGCCAAGGGCTACGGCGTAGGGTGCAAGCCTGGACGGCGCCGGGATCTCGTCCAGGTGCAGCTCACTGCGGCACCGTGCTTCTCGGAGGGTCCCCAGGGCGGCAAGGAAATCCGCGGGGACCTGGGCAAGTGCGTTCACCTACGCAGGTTACGCATGATTTGCCGCCGATCCACGCAGGCTCGCCGCCCTGGATGCGGGCTCAACCGGCACTCAACTCCCGTTTGATGGCGGCGATGAAGGTGTCCACGTCGTCCTCGCTGGTGTCGAAGGAGCACATCCAGCGGACCTCGCCGGCTGCCTCGTTCCAGTCGTAGAACCGGAAGGTTTTCCGGAGACGGTCGGCGACCCCGGCGGGCAGGATCGCGAAGACGCCGTTGGACTCGGTCTTCTGGGTGAGTTCGACGCCGGGGATGGACTCCACGCCGGCGCGCAGCCGGGCGGCCATCGCGTTGGCGTGCGAGGCCGAGCGGAGCCAGAGATCGCCTTCGAGCAGCGCGATGAACTGGGCGGACATGAACCGCATCTTGGAGGCCAGCTGCATGTTCATCTTGCGCAGGTAGATCAGGCCGTGGGCGGCGTCCGGGTTCAGGGCCACCACCACTTCGCCGAAGAGCAGGCCGTTTTTCGTCCCTCCGAAGGAGAGGATGTCCACACCGGCGTCGCGGGTGAAGGCGCGCAACGGCACCCCCAGGTGGGCCGCGGCGTTGGCCAGCCGGGCGCCGTCCATGTGGAGCTTCATGCCCTTGGAATGGACATGTTCGGCAATGGCCCTGACTTCGTCGGGAGTGTAGCAGGTGCCCAGTTCGGTGGTCTGGGTAATGGAGACGGCCAACGGCTGGGCGCGGTGCTCGTCACCCCAGCCCCAGGCCTCCTTGTCAATCAGTTCGGGAGTGAGCTTCCCGTCCGGTGCGTGCACTTGGAGCAGCTTGATCCCGCCGATACGTTCGGGGGCGCCGTTCTCGTCCATATTGATGTGCGCCGTGGAGGCACAGACCACTGCGCCCCAGCGGGGGAGCAGTGACTGCAGCGAGAGAACGTTGGCGCCCGTGCCGTTGAAGACCGGGAAACATTCAATGCCGCTCCCGAAGTGCTGCTCCATGAGCACCTGGAGCCGGGCTGTGTAGTCGTCCTCGCCGTAGGACACCTGATGTCCCTCGTTGGCCGCGGCCAACGCCGCCAGCACCTCGGGATGGACTCCGGAATAGTTGTCGGAGGCAAAACCGCGGACGGAGGGGTCATGGAGCCGCGCGGGGGTGCCGGCAGGGGCAGTTTCAACTGTGGTTGTCATCGCTTTGGTCACGCTTTCAGTCTAGGGAGGTCCGGCGTCGAATGCCTGTTCAATGGGGGTGGGGCAGCGTCACGGCGTCAGCAGGATCCGTTGTCCGTTCAGCTCGGCCGCGGGCGTGCTGAAGAGCCGCACGACCGCCGCGCCCAGTTCATCCACGTCGGTGTAGCCCGGAAACTTCCGTTCAGGCGCCGCTTGCCGCATGCCGGCATCCACCAGCGCCTTGACCACAAGGACGACGGCGGCGCTGGAGCCATCGGGGTTCTCCGCCTGCCCGGACCTGAAACCCTGGGCAACGGCCATGGTCCAGGCCTCCGCCGCCGCCTTGGCGGCGGCGTAGCTTGCAATTCCGGCGGCCGGGGCGCTGACGGCCGTGGAGGACACCATGGCAAAGCGTCCGGTCTTCGATGCCGCGAGCTCGTCGTAGAACACGCGGGTCACGTTCCGGAGCGTCGTGATGGCGTTCCGTTCGAGGAACGCCCAGTCCTCGTCGCTCTGGTCCGTAATGCCTTTCGCCCCCCGCCAACCGCCCACGAGATGAATCACCCCGTCGATCCTTCCTGCGGTTTCGAGCAGTGTCCCGCGGAGCTCCCTGACTTCGGGAAGGCTGGCAAGATCACAGGTCAGCGCGGTGACGCCGCCGCCTGCCGCAGCGGCCGCAGCCGCGATCCGGGCGCTGTCCGAGCCCACCGTGAAGACGTTGAAGCCAGCCTCACGAAGGGCACGGGCAACCGCAATTCCCGAGGGGCCGCTTCCTCCGGTGATCAGGACATTGAGGTTCTGCCGGGCGGTCATCCGGCAGTCATTGCCTGCGGGGCCAATGCGCCTTCGGGAAGGTCGGAATCGGAGGACCCCGTGATCCCGGCCGTCGACTCGATGACCGGACGCATCTTCTTCTCCAGTGCCTCGTAGAACATGGACAGTGGGAATTCGTCGTTAAGCACCTGATCGGTGAGGCCCCGCGGCGGTCCGTCCAGCGGCAGGGCTTCAGGGCCCTTTGCCCAGACCGATGCCGGGTTGGGGGTAACGGTGCCGGCGATGAGCTGGTAGGCGGCCAGCCAGTGGGCGGTCTTGGGGCGGTCGATGGAGCGCCAGTACAGCTCCTCGATCCTGGCGCCGAGTTCCATCACGACGCCGGCGGCCTCGTCCCAGTCGATGGTGAGACGGCTGTCGGTCCAGTGGAGCACCCTGTGCTGGTGCATCCAGGCGAAGAGAAGCTGACCGCCCAATCCGTCGTAGTTGCGGACCCTGCTGCCCGTGATGGCGAAGCGGAAGATCCGGTCGAAGATAACGGCGTACTGGACCAGTTTGGCGTGCCGGCGCGCGTCCGGTGACGCTTCGTGGTCCTTTTCGATCCGCACGGATTCGCGGAAGGCCGCAAGGTCGCAGCGGAGTTCCTCCAGCGAATACAGGAAGAACGGCATGCGCTGTTTGATCATGAACGGATCGAACGGCAGGTCTCCGCGCATGTGGGTGCGGTCATGGATCAGGTCCCACATCACGAAGGTTGCCTGCGTCAGTTCCTGGTCGTCCAGCAACGCAGCCGCCTCCTCCGGCAGCTCCAGGGAGGTGATCTCTGCCGCCGCGCGGACCACTCGGCGGAAACGGGCTGCTTCGCGATCGGCAAAAATGGCGCCCCAGGTGAAGGTCGGGGTTTCGCGGACCGCAACGGTCTCGGGGAATAGCACGGCGGAATTGGTGTTGTAGCCGGCGGTGAAATCCACGAATCGGATGGGGACAAACAGTTTGTTCGAGTAATCGCCCTCTTCCAGCTCCGCTATGAACTCAGGCCAGATCACCTCGATGAGCACCGCCTCCACGAGCCGGCTGCTGCTGCCGTTCTGGGTGTACATCGGAAAGACCACCAGATGCTGTAGCCCGTTCTCGCGGCGGGCCTGCGGCTGGAAGGCGAGAAGGGAGTCCAGGAAATCGGGCACGCCAAAGCCGCCGGCCTGCCACTTCCCAAAATCAGTGACCAATAGTTCCAGGTAACGGGCGTCGTGCGGAAAGGCGGGTGCCAGCTCCACTATCGAATCCTTGATGCTGGCCGCGTGGACTCCGGCGGCCGCGTGGTCCGCCGGGTCGGGCACAGAACCGTCCTGCACCTGGAGAGCCTGCAGTGCCGTGGCGGCAGCCTTGAGCCGCAGCCACGCCGGGGTGCTGGAGGTGATGGAGGCCGGTGCGGTGAGGGGAGAAGTGGTCATCGTCGGTGATCGCCTTTCTGTTGCTTGAAGCTTTTACCGTGAGCGTAGCAAGCAATCAGTGGCTCTTATGCAAAAACCCCTCGAGCATAAGAAAGTCTTGGTCAACGGTCAGGTGCCATGGGCCCCAGGTATAGCGGCAAAGGGTCTGGCGGGTGGCGACTTACTCCGCCACGGTGCCGGTGGAGGGCGATCCGTCGGCCTGCTCGGGTTTGGACACGAGCCTCAGGGACACCGAGTTGATGCAGAAACGCTGGTCGGTGGGTGTCCCATAGCCTTCACCCTCGAACACGTGGCCCAGGTGGGAGTCGCAGGTGGCGCAGCGGACCTCGACTCGGTCCATGCCCAGGGTCCTGTCGTGGATGTAGCGGACGGTTCCCTCGGCCAAAGGGGCCCAGAAGGACGGCCACCCGCAATGGGAGTCAAATTTCTCGTTGCTCGTGAACAGTTCCGCCCCGCAGGCCCGGCACTGGTACACCCCGGCGGTGTGCGAGTCCCAGTATTCGCCCGTGTAAGGACGCTCGGTGCCCGCCTGCCGCAGTACCCGATACTCTTCCGGAGTCAGTTCCTGGCGCCACTGCTCATCCGTCTTCCCGGCGGCCGCCCCTTCAGGTGCCGACACCGCGGTGACGGCACCTACCACCGATGACGATGCCGCGGACGTGTTTTCCGACCTCTTGCTGAAGATACTCATGCCTGAAGTAACGCTCAGGAGTCCCCGATAAATCCCGAACCGGCGTACAAATGCAGGACAGGAAGCCCCAACTGGTCCTGAGCCTTGTTGGCCCAGTCCGTGTGGAAGGTGTCGGCGATCGCATGCGGCCGGGTCACCACAACAGCCTGGCCGGCTCCCACTTCCTTGACCTTGGACACGAGTCCTCGGACAGCATCGCCGTCCACCACCTCGCCGGTGACTCCGGCCCCCAGGCCAGCGAGTGTATTGAGCGAAATGGACAACGTTTCGGCGGCGGCCGCCCGCTCCGACGCCGGATCCGGCGCACGGGTGGTCAGTTCGCGAAAGGCCTTGGCGACGTCGAGCATGGAGAGGTTTTCGAGGAAATCCACCAGCAGGTGACGTTCGGTGTTGGCCGGCACCAGCACCACGAGGGGCGTATCACCTCCGTCCACCAGACGTTCGATGTTGACGCGGTCGTCCGCACCCAGCGGCTCTTCTGTGAGAATGACGATTGGATCGCTCATGCCCCCAGCCTAGACCCGGGGGGCTCTCCCTGCATGGATTTGGGCGTCCGGGCCGCCGGAAGGCCACTGGAGCCTCCTGGCGCCCCTGCGGCGGACGCCGCGGTGGACTCGGGTCGCGCCGCGGAACGCCCCGAGTATGTGCAGGCGCCCGGCAGCAGTAAGAATGGTTCCATGGCAACCTCTCCGCGGCTGCGCCCGGCCACGTACCCCCACCGCTCCCTGGCCGTGACCGACGGACATGTGCCGAGCGGACATGCGGCCGCCGGCCTGGCTGCCCGCGGTCCGGGCGGCGCTGAAAGCGCCCTCACCCCGGAGGGCCGTATGTCCTTGAGCGCCAAGTGGGCTCTTGGCGGGGTCATTGCCGGCAGCGCGGCCGCAGGGCTGCTCGGAGCCGGTTCCTCGGCATTGGCCCTTTACTTCGCCCGCCGGGTGATCACCCCCGCCAAGGGGAGGGAAGAGGACCAGGAGGTTCTCGCCGTTATCCGCGAAGGACGTGGGCTGCAGATCATCCTTGCCGCCACCGCCGACGCCACGGTGGACGGCGTCTATGGATTGTTCTTCGACGGCGGCCGCGGACATGCGCGGATAGGCAGGATCCTGTCCTACTCGCCGGCCGAACGGACGGTGCTGCGGGAAGTGGAGGCCGTGTACAGCGGCGACATCGCAACCGCCCGCCGCGGCTGGTGGAGCGGGGCCGTCTACCCCGATCCGGCCGCCATCGGGGTGCCGGCCGAGGAAGTCCAGATCGAAGTGGAGGGCGGATCCGCCCCGGCCTGGCTGGTGCGCGCGGAACCTGCCACGGGAATCTGGGCGATCATGGTGCACGGCCGCGGGGCCAGCCGGCAGGAGTGCCTTCGCGCGGTGCGCCCGGCCAGGGACCTGGGCCTCACAAGCCTGGTGATCTCCTACCGCAACGACGGGCTGGCGCCGTCGGCGCCGGACGGGCGCTATGGACTTGGTTCCACGGAGTGGCGCGACGTCGACGCCGCCATTGCGTTTGCCCTGGCCAACGGTGCCACGGAGGTGGTGCTGTTCGGCTGGTCGATGGGCGGCGCGATCTGCCTGCAGACGGCGGATCTCTCCCGGTACCACCACCTGATCCGGGCCATGGTGCTGGACGCGCCCGTGGTGGACTGGGTCAATGTCCTGGCCCACCACGCGCAGCTGAACCGGATCCCGTCCGCCGTTGGGCGTTATGGCCAGTTGATGATGAGCCACCCGCTCGGCCGCCGGTTAACCGGACTTGCCGCCCCGGTGGACCTCAAGTCCATGGACTGGGTGTCCCGGGCGGTGGAGCTCCGGACGCCGACTTTGATTCTGCACAGCGTGGACGACGAATACGTTCCCTACGGCCCGTCCGCAAGCATTGCCGAGAAGAACCCCGAAATGGTGACGTTTGAGGCCTTTCAGGGCGCCCGGCACACCAAGGAGTGGAACGTGCATCCTGAGCGCTGGGAGGCCCTGGTGGGTGCGTGGCTGCGGCAGCAACTCGCTCCGCGCAACAATCCCGGGGCGGCACCGGCCCATGCTGCCGGGGGATCCTAGCGTCCGCCGGTTCCGATCCGGGCGGTGACGGCTCCGGTCAAACGGACCAGCTCAGCCGGGCTTAGCTCGATGTCCAGCCCGCGCCGGCCGCCGGATACCAGAATGGTTTCCTGAACCAAGGCGGAGTCATCGAGCACAGTGGGGGAGGGCTGGCGTTGCCCCAAGGGTGAGATGCCACCGAGAACGTATCCCGTCCGGCGCTCGGCAGCGGCCGGTTCGGCCATTACGGCTCTCTTCCCGCCAAGGGCCGCCGCGATGGCTTTCAAATCCAGGTTGCCGCTCACTGGGACCACGCCCACTGCGGGGCGCCCATCGACGTCGACCATCAGGGTCTTGAAAACCTTGGCGGGGTCAATGCCTAGTTCCTGGACGGCCTCCATGCCGTAGCTGGCGGCGGAGGGACTGTGGGCGTACGGGTGCAACACAAAGGGAACGCCGGCCGCAGCCAAGGCTGCTGTGGCCGGCGTTCCCTGCGACGCCTGTTTGCGGGCCATGGGCTGCTAGTCCGGGTGGTCCGTTGCTAGGACAGCGGCACGCCGGTGGCGGCCACTTTGCGTTTGATCCGGCCCAGCATTGCGGTCATGCCGCGCATGCGAAGGGGCGTGATAGCGCGGGTGAGCCCCAGGAGCTCGGGCATGTCGTCGGGAACGGCCATGATCTGGGCAGCAGTCAGGCCGTCAAGACCCTCATGGAGGACGCCGGCGAAACCGCGGGTGGTGGGTGCTTCCGGTGGAGCCTTGAAGTACAGCCGCACGGTGTCCGGAGCGCCGTCGTCGTTCTTTTCCGTTTCAATGGTCAGGAACAACGGCGACTGGCACTCGACCACCTGCTCGAGGAGCTCCGGGTGGTCGCGCAAGTGCTCCGGGAGGTCCGGGAGCTCGCGTGAGAACTCCAGCAGCAGCTGCAGCCGCTCAGGTTCCGTCAGGGCCTGGAAGTCATCAACAATTTCCGCCAGTGCGGCGGGAAGGGCAAGGTTAGTCATCAGTTCCAGCTTACGCAGTTTTTGACAGAGGAGTGCACCGCGGCGGCTCCGGACACCGGGACGATATTGCGGCTGCCTATTTCGACGCCGGTACGGTGCCACGTTCGGCGCCCTTGGCGATGGGCACGCGGACCGCATTGCCCCACTCGGTCCAGGAACCGTCGTAGTTCCGGACCGTTTCGAAGCCCAGCAGGTACTTGAGGGCGAACCAGGTGTGACTGGAACGTTCGCCGATGCGGCAGTACGCCACGACGTCGTCGCCGGGCTTGAGGCCCGCCTCGCCGAGGTAGAGCGCCTCCAGCTCCTCACGGTTGCGGTAGGTGCCGTCCTCAGCGGCGGCACGGGCCCACGGGACGGAGGCCGCAGTGGGAATGTGGCCGCCGCGCAGCGCGCCCTCTTCCGGATAGGCGGGCATGTGTGTCCGCTGGCCGGTGTACTCCTCGGGGGAGCGGACATCGATCAGGGGCTTGCCGAAGTGCGCCAGAACGTCGTCCTTGAAGGCCCGGATGGGGGCGTCATTACGTTCCACCACGGGGTAATTGCCGGACGCCGGGGTGCTGGCCTCGGTGGTGAGCGGGCGCCCTTCGGCAACCCACTTGTCGCGACCGCCGTCGAGGAGCCTGACGTCTTCGTGGCCGAACAGGCTGAAGACCCACAGGGCATACGCGGCCCACCAATTGGACTTGTCGCCGTAGATCACCACGGTGCTGTCCCGCGAGATTCCCTTGGCCGCGGCCAGCGCGGCGAAGGCAGGGCCGTCGATGTAGTCGCGGGTGACCTGGTCGTTCAGCTCGGTGTGCCAGTCGATCTTGACGGCGCCGGGAATGTGGCCGGTCTCGTAGAGCAGCACATCTTCGTCCGATTCCACCACCACCAGCTTGCCTTCGTTGAGTGCGCCACCCTCAAGGGCCGCGGCCAGCCACTCGGTGGATACGAGGCGCTCCGGGTGGGCGTAGGCGGCGAACTTCTCGTTTTGTTCAATCGGGTAGGACACGGTGATGGCCTTTCGCTGAATCTGTCAGGGGCCCGGGCCATGGACATGGTGCAGCGGCAGCCGGGCCTTCTCCAACACTAACCACGGGCCGGCATGTTTGCGTCCCTGCATTCACAGAGCGAAATATGGCCTTCATCACGTGGATCCCTCCGCTCACGGGAGCATCCGGCATTGCCGGTATTCTTTTTGGGGAGAAGAAACCAGCAGAACGGACCATTTTGGTACAGATTGAGCAGCTTGCCGCGCGTACGCCGGCAGTTTCCGTGGATGAACTCCTTAATGGTTTTTATCCGTCACCACGGTTCGGAAAGGTTTCATTCGCAAGTTACCGGCCAGACCCCAAACAGCCGAGCCAGGCCGGCGCTGTGACGGCGCTTGAGTCCTTCGCCGCCGGCGTGGGCAATGGCGATGGCGCAGGCCTGTTCAAGAGGCTGTTCGCCAAGAAGGACAACTCCCGCGCCGGGATCTACCTGGACGGGGGCTTCGGCGTTGGCAAGACCCACCTCCTGGCCTCGCTCTGGCATGCCGCCCCGGGCCCGAAGGCGTTCGGCACGTTCGTGGAGTACACCAACCTCGTGGGAGCGTTGTCGTTCCGCAAAACCGTGGAGGCGCTGAGCAGCTACAAGCTGGTCTGCATCGACGAGTTCGAGCTCGATGATCCGGGCGACACGGTCCTGATGTCCCGGCTGATGCGTGAACTGGCCGACGCCGGAGTAAAGCTGGCCGCCACGTCGAACACCCTGCCCGGATCACTCGGCGACGGACGATTCGCCGCAGTGGACTTCCAACGCGAAATCCAGGTGCTGGCGGACCAGTTCGACGTGGTCCGAATCGACGGCGAGGACTTCCGGCACCGCGGACTGCCAGCCGCGCCCGCCCCGCTCCGGAACGCGGACCTGACTCACCATATGCAGGCCGAGTTCGATGGCAAGACCGTGGCCAGGGATGATTTCAAGACCCTTATCGCCCACCTCGAAGGCGTCCACCCGAGCCGCTACCGGCAGCTCCTGGATGGCATCGAGGCAGTCGTCTGGCGCGACGTCGAAACGATCAACGAACAGGCCGTGGCCCTGCGCTTCGTGGTGCTGGCCGACCGCCTGTACGACAAGGATGTTCCCATCCTGGCGAGCGGGGTGCCGTTCGACCAGCTCTTCACGGAAGAGATGATGACCGGCGGGTACATGAAGAAGTATTTCCGTGCTGTGTCCCGATTGACGGCGCTGGCACGCGAGGGCCAGAACCACGAGCCGTCCTAGGCATTCCCCAGGCCACGGCGTTTCTTAAACGCCAAAGGTGCCGGCGCCGCCTCTCGGCGGGACCGGCACCTCGCTGACGTACCTGGGTTAGAGGCCCTGCTGCCGGGGCTGCCCGGCCACAGGAGGCTCGGCGGCGACAGGAGGCTCACCGGCGACGTGGGGTGCTTCGGTTGCCGGAACCGTTCCCGGCTGCGGGTCAACCTTGTCCACGAGGCCGGCAGCGCCCTGCTGGACGGAATCGATCGTGTCGGCGTACTTGCCGCCGGTCCTGGAATCGATGAAGTCACCGGCCTTGCCGATGCCGTCCTTGATGGCTTGTTCGTTGCCACCAATCAGTTGCTGAGCCTTGCCCTTCAGATCGTCAAGAATTCCCACGGGCACCTCCCTTCGGTCGCGGAGCCAGATCGCTCCTCCGCCTGTGATCCTATCCGCAGACTCCGAAGGTGCCAAGGGAGGCCAGGGGCGGTGTCGAGGGGCTTTGGCCCCATGGGCGGAAGAGCGCCCGCGACGCGGCAACAAAAAAGCAGCTCCGAAGAGCTGCCGATGGTGGGCGATACTGGGATCGAACCAGTGACCTCTTCCGTGTCAGGGAAGCGCGCTACCGCTGCGCCAATCGCCCGCGACCGGAAGAATCCGGTATGCCGATGTATTGCTTGTTTAACGAAACAAGAGAGCGGACGACGAGATTCGAACTCGCGACATCCACCTTGGCAAGGTGGTGCTCTACCAGCTGAGCTACGTCCGCACATGAGGTCCAATCCGGTTTCCCGGACGTTCAACAACAAGCAAGTTGCCTTGCTCTGGTGGGCGATACTGGGATCGAACCAGTGACCTCTTCCGTGTCAGGGAAGCGCGCTACCGCTGCGCCAATCGCCCAATGCCATCCGGAATGAACCGGAACCAGGGTTTTCACCGAGGTGGGTACGGGATTCGAACCCGTGTATACGGCTTTGCAGGCCGCTGCCTCGCCTCTCGGCCAACCCACCGTGTAAGCAGGATTCCGAAGAACCTTTGCTGTGACAGTGTCCTGCGAGCGGACGACGAGATTCGAACTCGCGACATCCACCTTGGCAAGGTGGTGCTCTACCAGCTGAGCTACGTCCGCAGTGTTGTGCTGCATTTCCGTGCCGCATTCGGCATTTCCTCGCGTTCCAACGAGTAAGAACTCTATAGGAGGTTCGGGGAATCCACAAATCGGGCCGTCGAGTGGCCGGCCCAAGGGGCCTGCTTCCTTGAGTTCTAGGCCTTTTTCCGAATTACAGCCATGTAATTCGGCAGGGCAGGCGTGGGGACGCTGCCGGTGGACCGTCTCGTGTTCTGCCTGTCCGTCTTCCCACTTGCCGGACTTCCGGAACGCCGATTTCTAAAATCGTCCAGGGTGGGCTAGCATTCAATGTCGTTAGGGCGATTGGCGCAGTGGTAGCGCGCTTCGTTCACACCGAAGAGGTCACTGGTTCGAACCCAGTATCGCCCACTAACAAAACCGCAGGTCAGAAGCCGTTTTTTGAAGGTTTGATCTGGGTCGTGCAACTTACGTGCGATAGAGTCTGTCGTCTGGGGAGTGCCACCCGTACGACCTGCAATTCCTTCACTGAACTCAAGTTGCTATCAAGTGCGGGATCATGGCCACTCGGGATAGCTGAGTCCGCGCAGCGATGTCTGAGACACGCCAGACAGTGAGCCCTGCTTTCCGAGGCCAGGTGTGAAACTAGGCGCATGACAACCACTGAGTACGTGCCATTCAAGATCACCGGAGTCATCACCGCGGCGGTGGGCTCACCAGTCAACGATGGAATGCCCGGATCTGCTCTTTATCCGGTGCCGTTTGCATTTTCTCGCGCGCTCAGCGACTTCGAGCAGAAAGCCATCGTCGCTATCTGGGATAACCCGCCCTCGTACTCGAACATGCACCGGTCAGGCATCGCCCGGTGTTATAGCGACAAAATGGTCTTGGCCCGGACCACCATTGAGGAAGTCCGCGATTACCATCAGCGGACGCTAGAGGCTGTCGTAGCCAAGGTAAACGAACTGTCCGAGGCGCAGCATCGTAGTGATGCTCAGGCTGAGGTCGACGAGCAGGTACGCGAAGCCACCCACCACCAAAAAGTCAAGGACATAGCCAAGGATCTGAGGTTCTAGGTCCGGGTGCAACTACGCTATCCATGGCCGTCTTTCTGGCCTGGAGCCAGCCAGTATGCAAAAAGAAAGGCCCCCACGCGAGTCGGGCGGACTCAAGCAGTGGGGGCTTTCTCACGGGCGACGTCTCCGCAAAATTGGGGGCATGCGGAGGCGCCTTCAGCGGGTTTGGTGCTTGAAGCATCAGAAAGTGATGCTTTTACCACTAAGTTTCAGGCAAATCAAGCCTTCAGTAGCTTTTGAGTGCCCAACTGGGCTATCTTCAGGGCTTAGACCCCGATATCAACCGCTACTGATTGGATCCAAGACTTTGAGCTTGAACGACGAAACGCCGAAAGTTCCGCAAACGTACACCGTCACCCAGCTAGCCGAAATCCTCCAACTCAAACCCGCAACCATCCGCACCAACGCACGAGCCGGCACCTGGCCCCACCTCCGATTCGGCGAACGCACCATCCGCTTCACCGAAGCCCACCTACAGGCAATCCTCACCAGGTCCGAAGCAGCCCCGCCACAACAGGCGTCCGTCCGGCGTCGAACCCGGCGTCCGTCGTTGTGACCGCCCGCGGTGTGATGCGCGTTGACAAGATCAGGTTCTGGACGATGGAAGAGGCGCACCAAAGGGGCCTCCCCTTGAACGCCGACGGGTTCGGCTACGTCTTGGCCGAAGAGCGGGGCGTGCGGTTGACTCTGGCGGGGGAGCGCGCTTATCTGCTCATGGTCGAACAAGCGGCGTGGCAAGGCCAGGAAGGCGTGCATTTATCGCTTTCGCAGATCCGTTTTCAGGCGTTGGGCTTTCCTGCGAGCTGGAAGGGCAGTACTCCTGAGTGGAAGCCTGTCACTGCTCCGTAAAACGGCAACGTGAGTGTTAGTCTCCGATCATCCCCGGACTGGGGGCCGTGTTTTGTGTTCGCTTTGGGGGAATCAGTGAATAAGACCGTCTTTCCGGCACTTCTAGGTGCTGTCATTGTTGTGCTCTCGATGGTCGCCTGCGGGCCGGCCAAAGATGCCACCTATGAGAATGCAACCAAGCTGCGAGATGCTGTGATCGCCTCAGGGGTGGATTGCCCAGGGGACGCGCCGGACCCGTCCAAGGACGGAAACGAGGACTTCATCAAATGCTCCAGTGACATGGGGCTGCACGTCTTCAAGACTGACAGTGACATGAGCCTGGGTAAGACCCTCATGGGTTTTACAAAGACCACGTCCTTGCAGGGACCTCACTGGATCGTGGAGGCTCATGACGCGTCGGTGCTGGCCAAGATCAAGGACAAGCTAGGCGGATCGTTGGTGGTTCCCTGAGCGGGCTATCGGCTCAAGCGTTTGAATAGCGCACGGCCGCCGCGCTCCCGAGCACCTGCTTCACTGTGGAGGCGTACCATTTCCCGCCCGTAGCAGTCGGCACCGCGCCCTCGTTGAGGTTCCGGGCAATCCCTGCCAGCGAGACGCCATTTTGGCGCTCTGAGACGATCTGACGGACGGTGGAGGCGGGCAGGACGCTCCGGCGCCCCATGTGCTTCCCGCCCTTCTTGATCTCTGCCATGCCCTTGCGGGTACGCTCCGAGATCTTTTTGGCCTCCATTTCCGCGAAGGCGCATGTCACCTGGGCCATGGCCGCGCCGGTGATGGTGGAGGTATCAATGCCAAGGTCTAGGCAGATGAGCGCCCATCGCTGACGGTTCGCCGTTTCCAGCATGCCGGCAAAGTCGCTGACCGACCGGGAAAGCCGGTCAAGCTTCGACACGGCCAGGGCCTCATAGGTGCCGGCCTTCAGGTCTGCGAGCGCGGAGGCGAGCACGGGCCGATTCTTCAAGCTTGTGGCAGACGCTGCCTCTTCCCGGCGGATCGTGAGCTCCCAGCCGTTCCGCTTGGCTTCCGCTTCCAATTCGGTGCGCTGTACTTCCGGGCCGATGTCCTGCTTCGACGTCGATACGCGGATGTACCCAATGACCTTGAGTGGCTGGCTGCTGTTCATGTTTCAAACATACATGAAGGGTTCCCATTGTGTATATGGCAAATCTCATCTAGTCTTTCAATGTCAGCCAATCCACTCCACGGGGGGAAGATCATGAGCAACACCACCACCACCAAGACCGTCCGAGATGACGCGCCGCTTAGCGTCCCTGCCGGCTTCAGACGCGCAACGCCCGCAGACCTTACAGACCGTCCGAATGGATGGGTTGGCCCCTTCATTTACGGCGCCGCTCTCGTCAATGGGCGGCCGCAGTCAGCGGCAGCCCTAACGTGGGCTCCAGAGGGCGGCCTCACCTACGTCCTGGATGAAGACATCTACCCGGATGATTCCAACGACTTGGACGATGCACTAAACCGGCTTGAGGCTCTGCTCAAATACGCCGCACTCGAAGCCGAGACAACCTCTCCAGCCGAACTGGTCCGCGCCTACCGCGCTAACGATGACTGCGGCTACAACTTCGACCCCCCGTGGCACGACACTCGAGACCTCGTGCTGAACGCTCGCGAGGAACCAACCTTGAACGCTTCCACGGTGATGGGTGGAAGCGTCCCCATCGGTGTTCATCTCACCATCGCGCTCGAAGACTTCGAGAACCTGGGTCTGGACGTGTTAGCGGAATCCAACTTGCTCGAACTCACGGGAACGCGGGAAGAAATCGCCGCGGCCGCTGAGCTCTTCGCCACGATGGGCCGGAAGCTGACTGCATTCTTGGCATCTGAGCCGGTGGAGTGATGGTCCTGACCTGCGCCGCAGTGCTGCGCCATGCAGTCCGCGACATCATCGATGCCGATCTGTCGCTTCAGGAAACACGCGACGCCGTCATGTCGCTAATCCCGGAGGAATATCGCGTGCAGCCTCACGGGGCCCTGAGCGCGGGTCACATGGCCGCTGACGCATTATCGGCGCCCCCGGTGACCTCGGTGCTGCCGCAGCCATCCGGGACGCATGCTGCCCCGTTTAGGCAGGCGGCGAAGTCTCGACTCAATGGGGGCAACAATCACGTTTTGATTTCGGCGGGCACCGATAAGTCCGGCGAATGGTAGCGTCCGAACAAAACCGGATTCCGGACAGGACTCAAAATTCATTCTGGGGGAATGTGTCAATTCGCGCACGATGCTCCGCGTACGCGCACGGTCGCTCAGCTTGCCGAATACCTCTGGAGGTAATGATGTCCGAAGAGCTCTTGAAGTTCACGGCCGCATCCGTTGAACAGGCCAAGAAATCGCAATCTAAAGTCGCTTGGGTCATCCTCGCCGCCTTCATCTGCCTAATCGCGGGCTTCGCGGGCGCGCAGGCGCTGGCTCAAGCTGGCGTTGTCCTGGTGATTATCGCGGGCGTCGGCTGGTCTCGATGGGCCACCAAAATCCAGCGGCTGACACGTGAGCACCTCGAAGGCAATGCCACCCGGGAAGCCACGAACAATCAACCCTGACGGGAAGGTCCGAAGGCAGGACACGCCGCCAAACAAACGTGACGAAGAGACGGAGGCTCACGAGCCCCATCGAATCGTTGAGAACTTACGATCATCCCGAGCCACCGAAGGCTCACACACAGAAAAATGGGGAATCTCATGAGCAGGGGACACATGAAGAAACTAGTTGCACTCGCGATCGGGGCAGGGGTGACGCTCTCCGCTTGCGGAAGCCCATCAACACCGGCGCCCGCTGCGACCCCAAGTTCTCCAACTCCATCGCCAGTCCAGACGGCCACGCCCGCCCAATTCGCGAGCATCCTCTCGGAAAATCAGAAGGTCTGGCGGGACTATAACGCCAACATCGTGGAGTGCGGACTAGCGCGAGTCCTTGGTAAGAGCACCGCCGAACAGATCAAGGTTATGACGTGCGGCATGACGGTTGTCACCGTAACGCTCACCGCGAAAAACGCCATCAGAGACATAGTCGCCCTGCCCAAACCAAACCCCGAGGTAAGCAGGCTCGTGGATCGTGCGATCGCCGACCTAACTCCGCTGTCGAACGTTGACGCGGTTACGGCCTGCAAAGACCCGAACAGCGCGGCCTGCGACGAAAAGGAGACCCTGGCCAACGGGCAAATCAGGGACGTCGTCTCCATGCTGGACGCATGGGCCCCCTACATGCGGTGACGTGGGGATTCGGGCTCAGGCGTTGATGTACACGCCGCGGGCCGTTGGCACTGCTTCTGCGGTCAACTGAGCCGCTATTCCGGCGATTGTCATCCCGGCACCGCGCACAACACGGCCATTCCTGGTTCAGAAACAATTCCGGGACTTTCGCCTCTACCGAAGGTATTGTGCGGTTATGAGAGTTGACGCCGACGGTGTCGCCCATCCGACACGCGAAGACGAACTGACGCACGAAGCGCTACGGCACATCTATTCGTGCACCGTGTGCGCACGGGTGTTCACTGAAGGTGTGATCACGTGGGATCTGCTCAGTTTGCCCGCCTGGTCCGACTCATCGAAGGTCCTGCCTCGGTTCAGGCGCCGGCCGCATTAGCTTTGGTGGTGCCCCAGCCGCAGTCTCCCCGATAGCCGCGGGCGGATGCGCGAGGCGCTGAATGGGCGCGGCGACGTCCGTATTTGGCCGCCCTTCCAGCAGGCCGGACAGCTGACACGTTTCCGTGCAGTTGGTCGGTGAGTAACGCCGCGATGTCCTGGGTGAGGCCGAGGGATATGCGGGTCACATCCGGCCAGCCCTGCGAACCGAAAAAGAAAGCCCCCACGCGAATCGGGCGGATTCGAGCGTGGGGGCTCCCTGGTGTTCGACGCCTCCGCAGCTGGGGGGTATGCGGAAGGGCCGCGGCCAACTTACCGCCATTCGCAGAAGTCTGCAAAACGGGGACCCTTAGCGTGAGCCCGTATCGACTGCACGTTAGACGCAGCCCGCGCTATGCGCCCTGCAGGACCTTTTTGATGGTGGAGGCGTGCCAGCGGACACCACCCTGCGCTGTGGGCACTCGACGTTCCGTGAGGCCGTTGGCGATGGCCAGCATGGACATCCCGGAGGCGTGCGATGCCGTTATTTCTCCCACGACATCTGCGGACATGGTGCGCGGCCGGCCAAAGTTGGTTGGAATGCCTGTCTCTATAGCCTGACGCCGCTTCTCAGCCATGCCTTCGCGAGTGCGGGCGCCGATAAGCTCCCGCTCATACTGCGCGGCGGCAGCGAGTATATTGCCGGTGAAGCGGTTTGCAGGATCTGATGCGGTGATGTTCGAGGGAAGAAGCGACTACATGGCGGCGAGTCTTGGCTGGTGTTGTGGCGATATCCGGCGCACGAACGCAGACATCAGACACAAGCGGACCCCAGGTTTATCCGGGACCGCTTTGTGCGCGACCTGCTTGAACGTGGTTGATCCGATCAGATCGTCGGCTGATCAACCGCGGGGTGCTTTGAGGGTGAGGCGCCAGTGGCAGAGCCTCCCCCGGTTCGTAGAGGGCGCATCCGGTTCGAGCCGGTGACGTTACTTGCCGTCGCTGTGCTCATCCGACTCGCCGCTCCGAGTAGGCTGCGGTGCCGGGGCGGCGGGTACTGCGTCTTTTTCAACGTGCGACGGGGTGGCCGGGGTAGCGGCGTGTTCGTCACGGTGGCTGGCAGCGTTCTCCTGACCGGCGGCACGGTGCTCGGCGGCGCCGACATGGGCCTTCGCACTTTCGCCCTCGGACCCAGCCTGTTCCGTCTCAGGAGCCTCTGCGTGCTCAGACTCGGGAGCTTCTGCCTGCCCCTTCGTCTCGGCAGGTTCCGGTACAGATGTCTCTGCAGGTTCCGGCACAGAGGTTTCTGACGGGCTGGCCGTAGAGGCGGGTGAGGCTGTGGACGTAGGGGCGGGTGAGTCGGTGGCCGTGGGAGCCGGTGAATCGGTGACCGTAGGAGCGGGTGAATCGGTGACCGTAGGAGCCGTGGTTGTAGCTGGTACGGATGATATGGCGGCCGTGGTGGCAACCGCAGCTCCGGCGCCCCCGGTGGCGACAACCGAAGCTACAACGACTGCTTTGCCTGTGGTGCCCAGCGCACCAAGCCAAGTGATGATTCCTGCCATGACAGGGTCCTTTCAAAAGGAAGAGACATGAGACCAATGCGCGATGATATTGTCAACGCGCACTGCGAGTGATGCTATCTGAAGGAGGACAGCTCTGGATAGCGTCGGCTGTCGCGCACGACGAGCGCCCCGACGGAATCGGACTCACCCGAAGGACACCTTGCGTTGTCTGCATGGGGACCTGGCCAATGCCGATCTCCGCCTTCAGCAATGGCGGATCCAAGCGATGTCCGACTTCTGTGCATACTTAGCTGGACTCGCTGACGAACCCGGCAGGAAGTAGCGTGGGCAACACCGGTTCAGGCGTCGACCATGATCCGCTGTGATTCGATGATCCGCTTCACCGTGGCCGCGTACCAGGCTTTGCCGCCGTGGGCGGTGGGGACGTTTCGTTCGTTCAAGCTCTTGGCAATGGCGTTCATTGAACTGCCGCCTGCAAAGTCGGCGCGGATCCCCGACACTATGTCCTCGGGAAGAACGGGAAGCCGTCCAAACCGTACCCGGCGCCCATCCTTCGTCACGCCGTCGGCCTTGAGCCTGGCGATGTTCTCGCTGACTCTCTCGCTGATCAGTTCCCGCTCGAACTGCGCCGTGGAAGCGACGATGTTGGCCGTCAGGCGCCCTGTCGGGGTGCTGGTGTCCATGTTTTGAGTGATCAGGACAATTCCCCAGCCTTTGCGGTCGGAGCGGGCCATTAGTCCAGCGAAGTCCACGACACTTCGGCTGACCCTGTCCAGGCGGATGGCCATCAGGTAGTCGGCTTCCCCGGCATCCAGACGGTCCAGGGCTGAAGTAAGGCCCGGACGCTTCATGTTCTTGGCAGAGAGACCTTCATCGGCCACTATCTCGACATCCCATCCCCGGCGGTCCGCTTCCACCACAAGCGCGGCCCGCTGCGTCTCCAGCGATGCGCCGTGGTCCGCCTGACGTGCGGTCGAAACTCTCAAGTACGCAAGAGCGAGGGGCTTGCTGCGGGGGGCTGTCTTGGTGGCCATGTCCCGAGCGTATATACAAATGAACTCTTTTGTATATAGGCCGCTGGCTTGAAAAACGGGAACGGCACGGCCCGGTTGGGGAATTCCCTTCTCAGAGGGTCGACTGCGTGGGCTTCCGAAGTCCTCCGCATTGTCCCAAGCAGCCACTAGTAGCATGGGGCAATGGATCTCCCACCCATCGAGGCATTCAACATTCGCCCGATGAGCCTACAAACGTATGAATCGCTAGTGCTCGAGGAATTGAACGGCAAGGTTCCCTCTGACGCACGGAAGGCCCACTTCGTCTTGCACGTGCGTGACAAGGGAGTATGCGGGATCTGCGGAACTTCTGTGGACATCTCCCTTCGGCACCCCCATCCCGGTAGCGCGTCCATGGATCACATCATCCATAGATCCAACCGCGGGTCCACCCACGAGTGGGCCAATCTGCGGCTGGCTCATCGTCAATGCAACTTGGAGCGCAATGCGTCCGAAGTCGCCCCAGAGATTGCGTTGGAACGCCTTCATCGCGCCGTGCGCCGGTTCACTCATCCGGAAATCTATCTCCCGATGGACGTGGAGAAGGCCACCATCTATTTCGAGGCCAGCGAACGCGAACTCGATCGCTACAAGGAGTCCCTGGCCCTCCAGCAGGCAACGGCCGAACGTCGAGCCTCGGTCGGAAAGGAGCCGACTTGGCGTTTAGCTTCCGCCGTCGACGACCTTGAGCGGGCCGAGGACCATGTTTCACGATGCGCTCAACGTCTGAGAGTGCTATTGGGAGACCTTGTGGTGCAATACGCCGCCGCCACACTGGCCGCATGCGTCGCCACCGATAGGGAGTTGCCCGACGTGACTCGAGATTCCCCTGCACCCGCACGGTCCGGCCATACCGGCGCAGGGGACTCCTAAGAACGATAGCGTAAGCGGACCCGTTGGACCGTTCTGGGTCTCTTAGTTTGTCGCGGTCAACTTTGCTTGCTCGCGGAGGGCGAACGCAGCACCGGCCAGATAGGCGCGCTGCGCGGTTGTGGCGTCCAGTTCGCCTGAGTCGATCATTGCGAGGATGTCTTCGATTTGTTCGGCTGACTTGCCCGCCACGGAGGCGGGAAGCTGTGGGGTCACGTCGTCCGGTGCTGGGTTAGTGCTCATGGTCCGATTCTCCTGCATGTCTGGGGTTTGCTCACGGTGGCTTTGGCCGGTGGCATGGCGCGCCTGCCTTGTATCCCGCGAGCAAGACCTCGATATCGTGCCTCAAACGTGCATCCGTATCACTTGAGGCATCAGGCGGGAGGACTTCAAGCAACGCCTCCAACTGAGACATCACCGTGGCCACGTTCTCCCTGGTCAGGGGACTCATTGCCGCTTCAATTTCGTGCATGTCACTCATTCTCCCTCCTCGACCGCCGTTGAGTCAGGGAAGTAGATCCCGCGAGACTCGAGCCAATGCCTTTCCGCGGCCAGTGCTTGCTCGAAAAATGTGACGACTTCCGGAGTCATGGCTCCCGGCGATGACTTGGCCATTTCGAGTTGTGCGCTGATCTGCTTCATGAGGGCATAGTGGTGGCCCAAGAGGCCATCGCGGAAGATCTCCGCCTGTTCGTCAGCTGGCATTACGTCGTTTAGATGTGGATCCTGATTGCTCATATGGCAGAGGGCCTCTTCCTTGTTATTCATCGGGTGACACGCCCCCGCCATGTGGCGAGGGCCTTGAGGGTGGGGCTAACGTTCGGCGGGCAGTAGACTTGCGAAGGTTTGAATATTTCAAGATGGGGGATTGATGGCGCGCCGGAAGATGCGGTTTGAATTGAAGTACGTTTGGCTGGCCGTGCTGGCTGCGGCGACCGTGTTCGTCGTGGCTGTGGCGCTGAAGCCGGGAGCTCCGTCCGCCGACGCCGCCGCGGTTCCGAAGTCCACTGCGCCCGTGGCAACACCCACAGCTTCAGTCGCGCCCGTGGTCGTGAGCGTGCTCAGCGACTCCCACGCGTTCAATGCCGGTTCCTGGTTCCGCCAGACGGTGGAGGCCGGCACAATCCCGGGCGTGAGGCTTGGCGCGTTCGCATCCCAGCCCGGCGCCTCCGCCACGGTGCTGACCGCCAAGCTTGATGAGGCCGCCGCTTCCAAAGGGATCGTGATCGTTCAGGCCGGGACCAACGACTTGCTGTCTGCCGTTGGTGCTGACCGGACCGCCGCCAATGTTGAGGACTTGATCGACGGCGTGAAGGCACGCGGCGCGAAACCGGTCGTTGCCCTCATCCCGCCATCCGCCAAGCGCGGCCCTGAAGTGCTGGACACAAACAAGCTCCTGACCGCATATGCCACCGCCAATAAGATCGGCCTCCTGGACGTGACCACCGCAGTGGAGACGCCCGGCGGTCAGTGGAAAGACGGGCTGTCGGACGACGGCGTGCACGCCAATCAGGCCGGCGCGAAGCTCATGGCTGATGCCGCCGCCCAACAGATTCCCGTGCTGATTCGTTAGGCCACACCAAGTGTCGGTCTTTTTTTGGCCGTTCCGGTGGATGCCTTCTAACAGGAGTTCGCGCGCCGTCAGGATGGGCAGACCTGCGATCCCCATGAGCAAACAATTTGAATCTTTGTTTGCCCCATAAGATGGGGCGCATGACTCTGCAAAATGTGCTTAAGTGGCTTGCCGCTCAGCCTCTCTTGTCAACAAGTAGGCGGTGGCGGCTTCTCACGGCGGCCGGCTTCGACGTGGCCGAAGTGGGGTTCGAGGCGAACGTTCAAATCCACAACTCCAACCTGTCTATTGGGCGCGGATCATACGTGAACCGGGAGGTTCTGTTCGAAGGGATTGCCCCGATAACAATCGGCAGGAACGTGGCTATCGGTCCGCGGGTAATGATCATCACGTCCACGCACGACCTTGGGCCTTCGGAATGGCGTGCGGGCGGCGGGGTGCCAACATCCGGCGCAGTGGTCATCGGTGATGGTGTCTGGATTGGCGCCGGGGCGATCATCCTTCCGGGGACAGTCATCGAGAAAGGTTGCGTCATCGCTGCCGGAGCGGTGGTGGTTGGTACATGCACCGCCGATCAGCTTTGGGCCGGCGTGCCAGCAAAGGCTAAGTCATCGCTGGTTCGCCCCTGATCGTGCCGCCAATTCGCCCGTCTTGTCTCTGGGTCCGCCTATCGTGGCTACTCGTTGCAGATGTCGGCCGGTGCGCGGGGCTGTCAGCGCTGCTCTACAGGTTCATAGAGAGACCGCTCGAAGCTAGGCTTCGAACCCCGCGCACCGGCCCGAGACGTAACTACAGCCTTGCGGGAGTTCCGGTAAGAACCAATTGGCTTCCGTCGCTGGCTTCAACGGTTGTCGTTGCGGTCGCCGCGTAGTTTGTGACCTCCACCTTGACGCTGTAAGTTCTTCCGCTGGTCATGTTCGACTGGATCGTTGGTGGGGCGAAGGACCTGTACGTGTTGACGGGCATGTCGTCAACCGCGAAGGAGCTTGACGCCTTGACGGTGCTGAATTGGTCAAGGATGGAAACTTTGACCATGACCTTCCCCGCCGTATCAGTTTTGACGCGGAGAGCCGCTGACGCGGTCAGGGATGATGCGTCAGGCAGCGTCACGGTGCCGAAGCCGATACCAACTGCGACGGCGGTGCCGTTGGCCGTTGTTGTGGTGAGGGTGCTGCCAAGCTGGTTCGCCCCATGGAAGGGTATGAGCAGGTTCGGTCCTGCTGGGGTCGCAGAGACTAGCGGCTTCCATTTGGCTCCGTCCCATTGCATCGGGCGGGGTGCAACGACGGCGCCCATGATGTGGCCGGTGGAGAAGACGTTGTCACATGCGGACCAGAATGCGTAGTTAATCCCGGTCGGCCCGGTCACGAGACACACGTCCGCTACCTGATCCACTTCGAATTGATGATCCAGCCTGATGAGGGGCATCTGACCATCGGTGAGAGTCCATGTGTTCAGGTCTGTGGAGGTGGCACGGTATACGGCGGAGGGGAGGTACATGGTGGTTTGGAACTGCCCCCAGGTGCAGTGAAGCCACGCAACGTACAGCGGGCCCTCTTTGACAATGAAGATGTTGGAGAAGCAGGATTTTCCGGGGTTGATTTCGAGCCCGGGCATCGGGTAGGAGACGCTGGTAAACGTGCCGGTGGGCGTGGCGCTAGTGGCCCTGCCAAGCTGCCAGCGGTTACCGGTGCTGTCCCGCACTTCGAAGAACATCGTGTAGGTTCCCGCAACGTTCATGACGTGAGGATTTGCCGACGGCGCAATGGTCCCGGCCGGCGGGGTGAACACGATACCCACATGAGTGAACACGGACGGGGCTGAGGTGGCGGCGGTGGCCACATGGAGCGCACCCGTGGCGGGGTCGCAGAAATAGACGTAGATAGTGCCGTTTTCGACCAGCACACCGGAGTGCTGCGCCGATCCTGCCCACCCGCCATAGGTGTTTCCAATGACGGGGTTGGGTCCGCTGCGGGTCCAGTTCCCCAGGACCATGGGGTCAGAGGTTCCGGGGCAGGTCATCAGGCCCAGGTATTCGCTGGCAACGCCGCCGGTATAGATCATGCAGAACTGGCTTGTAGCGGTGTTGTACCAGACCTGCGGTTCCTGCACCCATGCGCCTTCCCAGCCGCCTGCCGGTTGCACGATGTGGTTATGCTGGGCCGCGCCTGCCGGGATATAGCTATCCTGCCAGCGCGAGGATAGCCAAACTTGCCCGTTCTGCGGGTTGGCTGGCGGCGTCAGTGATGGGGTATTGACCGCGTAGATGGCGCTTTCGGGTGGGACCCGAAGTGAGCCCTGCTGGCTAAGTGATCGGCTCATGCGTGCACGGCTCCCTTGGCTTCGAAATACCCGGGCAAGTCGATGGTGCTGGTTCCGGACTCATCCAAGGTGGAAGTGCCGAAGTATTCGACGGATGGCTTCGAGAGTGAGTTGAGATGTGTCAAGGGGTTTCCTGTCGATGGGTTGCGTGAGGTTGTGTCAGTTTTTGGTGTGGTGCTCATGCGACGGCCGCGGGTTCGGCCGGTGCCGGGCGGGATGCCGGGGCTAGCGCTTGGGTCTGTTCGGGCTGGAATGCCAGGACATCAGTGCCGTTGACGATCTGCTGCCGGACTGCTTTGACCAACCAGCTAAAGGACTGCCAGGCGGGCCCGTGCACGGTAAAGGCCCCGGCTGCGATTGGTTCATAGCTGAGCTGTGCCGGGGTTGGGCCTTCGGGGGTAAGCAGGATGGCCCGGCCCGTTGGTTTGGTCAGTGCCTCGAAATACGTGGGGAGAGTGACCGTGGCCGTGCCCGTGGCGTCCGTCGTCGCGGTGCCCCAATACTCGACGCCGTTGACCGGGGACTCTGTGCTGGCGTGCATGAGGGTCTTGGCAGGGTCCAGCGGGTGCGGCATAACAAATGCCTTGGTCCCTGTCGCTGAGAACGTGCCGCTGACTGTCGTGTTTCCATAGAGCGCCACGCTGCCCGTGCCATGTGAGACAAGGTTGACGCTGCCGTTGGTTCCGCCTCCGGCCAAGTTGGCAGCCCCATTCACACCGGGGGTGGAATACACCGAGGGGCCATTGCCGGACTGCGCCACTGTCCAGGAGCTGTCACTGTTGCCCTGAGCGTACGGGGCTGCCGCGCCCGATCCCGCGATTCCCCAAGTTCCGGTGTTGGTTCCGGTGACGGCGGCTCCGGACTGTAGACCGGTTGACTTGTCCGTGCAGGCCAGGCTCCACGAGTCATTGTTCACTGAGAGATAGCCCGCGGTGGGAACCGTGGACTGTGCCGGGCTCAGTATCCCTACCCGATTCTCATAGGAATAGATGGCGGCCGGCTTTGTCTGCGTGGTGCCCGCGGCCGTCCACTGCAAGAGGATATTTGGGACGGGCTGCGTTCCCGTTACCGGTGTCGCGTTCGCCGCAATGGTCACGGCGCCGTTGGTACCCGCGGTCTTGAGCTCTCCGGTGGCCGTGCTCAGCGTGGTGACCTCCACCCCGGCGGGGTTGAATAGGTGCATTCCACCGGCGTCAATGCTCAGTCCCTGCCCGCCGTCCTGCCCGGTGGAGGCGTTGAGCAGGATCTGCTGGGTGGAGAGGCCCCGGAGTTGGGCTTCGATGTTATTAAGGCGCTGGCTGAGGTAGTAGTTGTCGCCGAGAATGGCATTCACCATGGGGAGGTTTCCTTTGAGAGTGTCTGAGTGCAGGGGTGGTTCTGGCAGCCGGGCTCATGCGCCGACTGGCTGACGGTGAGGAAATAGCTATCCTCGACAATGCGAACGACGGGGACACAGCGCTCGCAGACGCTGGGAGGGACGTAGCCGGCAAGGCTTTGTGCCGGGCGCTGGAGGCCTCTGTCTCGGCCTCGTGGGGCAGCGGTGGCAGTCTGTTCGGCCCCGGTGCTTGCGTGGCCTTTGGGGGGCTTCAGCGGTTCACGCATTGAGCGCTCTCAGCGCCTCAGGCACAACCGTGCCGACGAGCGCTTGCTGTGACGGGGTGAGCTCCAGCCGAGCCAGCACATTGCGCATCACGGTGACAAACATTCCGGCCGTTTGCTCATCGATGCGAAGTCTCCGTTCTTCGAAGCCGGACTTCGCCAGCATGTCTAGGAAGCGGCCTGCGCGGTCCATCGCCCTTTCGTAAAGAGCAACCTCCACGGCGAGTGAATCCACGCCCAGCTTGCTTGTTGTAGAGATGGTCGTGAGAGCATTCACTCTTGCTGCGCTGGCTGTCTTTACCGCGAGCGCCTCATTTGCCAGTCTGGAAAGTTCTTCCAGTGGGGATTCGACGCCAGCAAAACCCTCATGAGCCAGGATTGCTTGCGCCTCGGCTTGTACCGCTTCGGCTGCCTTCCTGCGGGCTGCTGCAGCCTTTACCTGGGGAGCCCGACCACCATGAGTTCCACACACAGCACCACCAGCAATTGGCGAGCGCTGGCATGGTTCACCGTTAGAGCGGCGGGCGCTGCACTTGGTCTTCATAGGTCGGGCTTCCTTCCGGGCTTCCATGGGTGTTGTCATCAGAAGCCACCGCCTTGCGATTTTTCCCAGCCGTAGAACTTGCGGCGGGTTTCTGGGTGGACATTGTCTGCGGTCCAAGGGAATGGGCCGCCCTTCTCGAGGCGCTTGGGCCAGTCGGTGCCCCGGGTACGGTCCCCGCGCCAGCGTTGGATAGTCGCCGCGCTGGATCCATCACCTTCAGGCGCCAGGCCGAAGCCGAACTCGGGCCAGCCCATGAGGGCAGCCGATCCGCGGGGGGACAGGTCGCGGACTTGCTGTCCGTTTCCCTTGGGTGAGTGGCCCTCCATGACGAGCACGAGGCCGCGGTCCCGGAGTGAGTCCAATGCTGTGATGAGCGGGGCTGCGTCGTCGTCGTTGTTTATTCCGTTCGCCACCATTTTGTAGATCGGCCCGATGAAGAGGATGTCTGGCCTGTTCTGGTCCACTAGTCGGTGGATGGCGGACAGGCCCGTGTCCTTGGTGATGTCGATACGCCCGTGGCAAGCGATGTCGATATTTCCGGGATCGTGCTTTCCGTACTGGGCGGCCTTGGCCACAATCCCGCGGACCTCTTTGCGCCACTGCCCCTCGGTGTTTTCCACGTCGACCACTTGCACCCGAACGGGTTCGATGTGGTCCAGCGTTATGGGGTTGATGCCGGCCGCAAACAGGATGGCCATCTGTCGGATCCATGTGGATTTGCCGAGGCCCTCATATCCGGTGATTATCATCCGGTCGCCACGCTCGAAAAGGCCCGGCACTACCCAGTCATGGTCTTCCACGACAGCCAGGATTTCCGCGAGCTTCTTGGAGGTCAGGGACTTCCCCGGGGTGTTCTCTCGGATGGCCCGCAGCCCCTCGAGGGCTTCACTGAGAACCTGGGCGGGCGGGAGGCCCTCCTGTCCGGATTGTTGCATCAGCTTCTGCCCCGCGGCACGGAGTGCCCGCTTCACGGCATCCTCCCGGACCTGCTTAGCGTAGAACTCCACCGTATGGGCGGAGGATGTGGCTTCCATGAAGCTGAAGAGGTGCACATACTCCAGCCCACCAACCTGGTGTTCCTTCAGCTTCGTGGCTACCGTGTACGGCTCGATAGGTTCACCGGCCGTTCGCATCGCTGACATGATGCGAAATGCCTCACCGAGCTGCGGACGGTAGAAATCCGAATGGTGGAGGATCTGCTCAGCGAACCGGACGGCATCGGCAGAAAGGAGGCAGGCGCCGATTACGTAATGCTCTGCGTTCAGGTCGGGGTTCATACGTTCGCCCACCCATGCTGCTGAGGAACGATAGCGAGCAGGGCGCCCTGGGGCGCTTCATCTTGCCAGCGGCCGGCGCTCAGCCACGAGCTCGGGTGGGGAATGAACTGCTGATCCTTGCCAGCCACCTCGATGCGGAGGGTTTCGAGGCCGTCCATAATCGTCCGGGCATCCGTCCGCTTCAGCGCCTTCTCGAAGGCCTTCCGTGCGAGGTCCTTGCCAATCTTCCTTGGGTACGCCGCCCAGAAATCCAGGAAATCCTGCGACGGCGGAGCCGGTGCTGAGGGAGTCTTTTTACCATCCCTTCCCATCCCATCCCTTCCTAGGGGGAGTGTGGGTGAGTCACGCTGTGGCTCCGGCAAACTCACCGGAGTTTCGACGGGGGCGAGGGAGCCTAGTTGAGCACACGCGGGGCAACGTGTTTTCCACCGAGGGTCGATCTTCTGGTGGTCCTCGAACCGCTTGACGTGGAGGAATGACCGCCCGGTGCCATCGGAAATCCGCTGCACGCGGCCCGCATTCATGACTTCCAAGAGGAGGTCTTGCGGGTCTACGTCGTCGGCAGGGAGGATCTGCAGCTTCAACCGAAAGGCGTCGTCAGCAACGTGCCCGTGATCGCAAAGTGTGAAGTTCCACATGCCAATGAAGAACAGCCTTGCCAGTGGCGATAGCTTGACGATGTTTCCATCGGTCCAGAATTCGGGCTTGATTGTACGAATGCGCGCCATCAGTGGTCACCGGCCCTAGGTGAGCTGGCGATCCCAGCAGCGCTCGCAGCCCGGAGCATCTGCTTCCAAGCCTCATTCACGCGGGGGAACGGCCCGTCGACCGTGTAGGCAAGGTCCCCGCGTACCCAAGAGAACGACTCAGGAACTGGCGCCGGCTCCAAGTCACCGACAAGGATTCGTACGAAGTCCCCAGGGTTGGCCTGGCTCAGGGCTTCCGCCGCGTGGCGGTCTAACTGCGCTGCATCGTAGATCCGGCCCAAGCGGTAGGCCCGGACGTCAACGGTGATGGCCGAAACGATATTGATCACGCGACCACCACGCGGCGGCAGGGGTGCTGTAGACTCTTCGTGGATTGAGATTTTGAGAGCCCCGCAGTTGCCAGACTGCGGGGCTTTTTCTTTGCGCTCATGCTGAGCGGCCTCCTCGTGAAGGGCGATTGTCGGGGGAGTAGTTCTGTCTTGCCCTGATGGGCATGCTGATGGACTGGCATTGGCGGCGGTGTGGGGTTGATGCCCGGACCATGGTTAGGCCCTCCGGGAATCGGCGGTGCCTGTGGGGATCGGAGCGAGCAGGTCCTGGAGCTCGCTGATGTTGACGCGGATCATGCGGGGGCCGACGCGGTATCCGGTAATGCGTCCGGCCGCGATGTAGCGCCGAATCGACTTGGTTGAAACTCCGGCGATTTCAGCGGCGGTGGCAAGGCTGGCGAATTTGGGCGTGGTCATGGAGGGTTCCTTAAATGCGAAAGGCCGCAATGGGCCACGCCTTGAGGGCATGACCGATTACGGCCTTGGTTCTTTTTGGGGGATGGGGAAAGAATGCCGGGCTAAGCGGCGGGGCCCTGATTTCGGGCACAAAAAAACCCGTTCGGCGTTGCCGTTCGGGTTGGTTGCCCGAGATAGTCTTAGTTGCCTACCTCAAGCGTGATCATAACGAACCTAGCGGGACAAGGATGTCCTGTCAATTTCTGGGCCATGCGGACACAAAAAATGCCCATCGGGGTCCCGTTGGGCATTCATGGTCGCCGGGGTTCCTATTTGAACCTCACTGCTATCACAGATTATGTGCCGTTTCGGATTTTGTCAAAACCCCCCACTGCAGACCTTATTGATACAGGAATATCTACCCGGCGTCTGCTATTTCGGAAAGCTTCGCCGCGATCTGAGCATCCCTGCCGGCCGCTGCGTGCTGGTAGCGGAGGGCGGCTTGTGATGTGGAGTGGCCAAGCCGTGCCATGAGCTCGGCGAGAGTGGCGCCAGTAGAAGCCGCCAGAACGGCCCCTGTGTGCCTCAGATCGTGCCAGCGCAGATCTTCCCGCCCGGCAGCCTTGCGGGCCTTATAGAAGCTCTTGTAGAGAGTGCTGGGGGCCAGGTGCCCGCCCTTGACAGTTGGAAACAACAGACCCTTCCGCCCCGGCTGTGCGTAGTCCGCTATGTGGGCTTTGAGCATCTCCATCAGGTGCGGCGGCACAGCGACGTCACGGACGCCGGCATCGGACTTGGGCTTGCCCACAATGACTTCCCCGTCTGCCCTGACGACACCGCGGCGGACGTGCAGGACGCCGTTCTTCACGTCGACATCCTCCCGGCGCAGCTCTACTTGCTCTCCAAACCGCAGTCCGCACCACGCGGCTACCAGCGTCAGGGCCTTGTACTTGGGCGGCATGGCCTGAACCAACAAGGTGAGCTCATCAAGAGTCGCTGGCTTGATCTTGTGGACGCGCTTCGAAGTACCGGCACCGCGGATGTGGCAGGGGTTGGCAGGGATCAGTTCATCCTCGACGGCGGTGGCAAGGATGGTCCGCAGGAGGCCGTAAGCGTGCGCCCTGTAGGTGGGATGGGCTGAACCTAGGCCGGAGTGCCATTCCCGGACCAGTGGGGCAGTAATGGACGTCAGCTTGATGTCTGTGAACGTCGGCAGGATCTTGTCGTCCAGCAACGACCGGTAATGTGCGCGAGTGCGGGGCTTGAGCTCGCGCTCGACGATCCACTTCTCGGCGAACGCGCCGAATGTGCTCTTCTTCTTCTTCACAGCCTGGGCGGTTCCCCATGTCCCGTTGCTGATTTCCCGGCGGCGATCAGAAAGCCACGCCTCAGCATCTTCCTTGGTGTCAAAGGTGGTGGGGGCCAAATGCTTGATGGTGTCCGGCCCCACGTAGTGGGCCTGGTAGCGCTTGGAAGGGAGCTTGCGGATCGCTCCGAAGCCTCGCCTTGACGTTGCCATGATTCTCCGTTCGTGCAACATATGTGCAATAACAGTGTAAATCAGTGTCCGCTTGTGGCTAACCGCGTCAGGCGATACTGTTATACGAATCCGCAGGCCAGAGGCACTTTTCGGCGGTATGACCCAGTATCGCTTGTACCTAGGCGTCACTGGTTCGAACCCAGTATCGCCCACCGAAAAAAATGGTCCGTTCCGCTGGTTAAGCGGAACGGACCATTTTGCTTTGGCACCACTGTCTGACCCCCGTGAAAGAGTCTTCCCATGACCGACCCGCTTCTCGCCCATGCCACCGACCACGGGCGGATGTACGCCCGTTCCACGTCGGAGCAGTTCTCCGTACCGTCGATCACCACGGTGATTGGCCAACAGCCCCACGGCCTTGACGGCTGGTTCGGGTACATGGGGGCGAACAGCCTCGCGAACGATCCCTTGCTGCCTGGAATCATGGGCAGTCCGGCGAAGGTCCGCCAGGCGGTCAGCCGTGCCGCGAAGGCGGCGGAGACCTACCGCGATGAAGCCGCGCAACGCGGCGACCGCGTCCACAACTACTGCGAACAGGTGGCGCTGCGCGCGCTCGGACGGCCGCACCTGATGAAGGAAACGCGCGAGGCCCTGGCCGCCAATGGCGAGGAAGCCTTCGCCGCCCGCTTTGACGAATGGTGGGAACTCTTCCGGGTGGAACCCATCGCTCCCGAAGTCACCGTCTGGAACCAGTCGGTGGGTTACGCCGGCACACTGGATCTTGTGGCAAGGATCAACGGCCGCACCTGCATCATCGACTACAAGACCAAGGGCACGGCGCGTGACGGAACGGTCAAGCCGCTGGATGACAAGGTGGTCATGCAGCTGGTGGCGGGCATGAAGGCCGAGGAAAGCCTGGTGGATCCCGTGGCGGGGGAGTGGGAGCCGTGGCAACACGGTGAATCACCAATCCTGCTGGCCGTGGCGGTGGGCGAAACAGAGGTCCGGCCCATGCGCGCGAACCCGGACGTCCTCAAGCACCACTGGTGGAAGTTCTGCGCCCTCCGGCGGGTCTGGGAAATGTCGGCCGACACCGGAAGCGCCGGAAAAGCGCTGCTGCCGCTGGCTCCGCCGTCCCACGCCCCCTGATCCGGAGCCGGCCTTCATCAACGGCACTGATCCCGGCCCGGTGCAACTAAACTGGATTGGATTCCCTGCCGCCCACCGTGAGGACAGATTGCACATGGCCATTTTGAATATCCGTATCATCGGCGATCCTGTGCTGCGCACCGTGGCGGATCCTGTGACGGATTTCGGGCCGGAGCTTGCAAAACTTGTCGCCGACATGACCGAGACCATGGAAGACGTGGACGGCGCAGGCCTTGCCGCGCCGCAGGTCGGCGTCGGCCTGCGCGTTTTCACCTACCGCATCGGTGGAGTGGAGGGCCACGTCATCAATCCGGTCCTGGAAAACAGCGAGGACTTCCAACCCGACCAAATCGAAGGCTGCCTCTCCATCCCCGGACTGGGGTTCCCGGTGCGCCGCCGGCGTGCCACCCGGGTGACGGGCGTGGACCTGCACGGTAACCCGGTGTCCTTGGAAGGAGAGGGGCTGCTGGCCCGCTGCTTCCAGCACGAGACGGACCACCTTGACGGCATCCTTTTCACCGACCGGCTCGAGGGCGAAGACCGCAAGACGGCCCTTCGTTCGATCCGCAACGCCAACTATGACGCCATCACGGAACGGACCACGTCGAAACGGGCGAAGACCGTGGGTTCCAGTTTCGGCCGCGGGAGCTTCGGCGCGGCAGGTCCGGGAGCCGGCCAGTGAGGGTCCTCTTCGCCGGCACGCCGGCCGTCGCCGTTCCGTCCCTGGACGCCATCGTCCAGGCGGGGTTCGACGTCGTGGCGGTACTGACCCGTCCTGACGCTCCGATCGGACGCAAAAGGGTGCTCACGCCCTCGCCCGTTGCCGCGCGCGCCGCCGCGCTTGGCATCGAGGTGATCCGTGCCTCCAAGGTCGACGCCGCCGTCACGGAGAAGATCGCCGCGGCCGCGCCGGACGTTGCCGCCATCGTGGCCTACGGAGGCCTTATTCCACGTGCGGCCCTGGACATTCCCCGCCACGGCTGGATCAACCTGCATTTTTCGCTCCTTCCGGCCTGGCGCGGTGCCGCCCCGGTGCAGCGTGCCGTGATCGCGGGCGACGACATCACGGGCGCCGTCACATTCCTTCTTGAGGAAGGGCTGGACACCGGGCCCGTCCTGGGAACGCTCACCGAGGCGGTACGCCCCGAGGACACCTCGGGATCGCTGCTGGAGCGGTTGTCCCACAGCGGCGCGGTGCTGCTCTCGCAGACTCTGTCCGCCGTCGAGGCCGGCAAGGCTGCTCCGCTGCCCCAACAGGGCGAGGTCTCGCTGGCGCCCAAGCTCACCATCGAGGACGGACGGCTGGACTGGCACCAGCCCGCCCTCTCGATCAGCCGGCGCACCCGCGGCGTAACACCCGAGCCGGGAGCCTGGACCACACTTGAGGGCCAACGCGTCAAACTTGAACCGGTGCGGCTCCGCACCGACGGACCAGTCCTGGAACCGGGGCACGTGGCCCTTGACGGGAAGAGCGTTCTGGTGGGAACCGGTTCCCACCCGGTGGAGCTCACGCGGGTCCAGCCTTCGGGCAAGAAAATGATGACCGCGGCTGATTGGGCACGCGGACAGGCAACACTTGAAAGCGTGGTGTTCGAATGAGCGAATCCGGGACCAGCGGCACCGGCCGCGGCAGGGGACCTGCACGCGGGGGGCAAGGCGACGGCGGCCAACGCGGGGGCGGCGCGGCCGGCCGCGACAGCAGCAAGCGCAATGCCCAGGGCCGCGAACGGAACCGCGGCCCGCAACGCGGCTTCACCGAGAGCGCCCCCTCGCAGCGCACCCGCCGGGCGGACCCTGCCCGGCTGGTGGCCTTCGAGGTGCTGCGCGCCGTCGCCTCCGAGGACGCCTACGCCAACCTCGTGCTTCCGGCACGGATCAGGCACCACGGACTGGACAAACGCGACGCAGGCTTTGCCACGGAACTGAGCTACGGCGCCCTGCGGGGACAGGGTACCTACGACGCCATCCTGGCCCGCTGTGTTGACCGGCCCCTGGAGCAGCTGGACCCTGCCATTCTCGATGCCCTCCGGATCGGCGTGCACCAGCTGCTGGCGATGCGGGTGCCGGCGCACGCGGCACTGGACCAGACCGTGGGACTGGCGCGTGCTGTCATCGGCGCCGGACCGTCGGCCCTGATCAACGCAGTGCTCCGCAAGGTTTCCGCCCATACCCTGGAGGAATGGCTTGAGCTCTTGCTCCGGGACGAAACGGACGAGGTCCGGATCGCCTCGGTCCGCTATGCCCACCCCGAATGGATCGTCCGGGCACTGCGGCAGTCCCTGGCGGCACACGGACGTCCAGTCGCCGAAATCGACGAGCTCCTCGAGGCCGACAATGCCGCTCCCGTGGTGAACCTCGTGGCGTTGCCCGGACTGGGCAGCCTTGACGAGGCGCTCGAAGGCGGAGCCACTCCCGGCGAGCTCGTGGAGGGCTCCGCGCTGTCCAGCGGTGGAGACCTTGGCCGGCTGGCGTCCGTGCGTGAGGGCAGTGTCCGGGTCCAGGACGTTGGCTCGCAGCTCGTGGCCCGGGCCATGGCCGCTGTGGACCTTGGCGACGGCAGGGAGAGCAGTGGCGAGGGCGAACGCTGGCTCGATCTTTGTGCCGGACCAGGAGGCAAGGCCGCCCTGCTTGGCGCCCTCGCGGGCCAGCGGGGCGCCCATCTGCTGGCCAACGAGTCGGCACCCCACCGGGCGAAACTGGTCCGCCAGGCCCTTTCCGCGGTGCCCAGGGATGTCTGGGACGTTCGGACCGGGGACGGTCGCGACGTCGGCGCCGAGCAGCCGGCCAGTTTCGACCGGATCCTCGTGGACGTTCCCTGCACCGGTCTCGGGGCCCTCCGCCGCCGCCCGGAATCACGGTGGCGCCGCACGCCCAAGGACCTCGTGGATCTCGGGCCGCTGCAGCGCCAGCTGCTGAAGTCCGCGCTGGACGCCGTCAAGCCCGGAGGCGTCGTGGCATACGTGACCTGTTCGCCCCACCCTGCGGAAACCACCGCCGTCGTGAGCGACGCGCTGCGCAAGCGTGAGGATCTGGAGCTTCTTGACGCCGGCGCCGTGCTGGACAGTGTCAGCCTCACCGGCCGGCTTGATGCCGGCCATGAACTCACCGCCCAGCTCTGGCCACATGTCCACAGGACCGACGCCATGTTTCTGGCGCTCATCCACAAAAAGGCCTGATCAGCAGGCCATACTGAGGCCCGGAACGCGATTTACTTAAGCAGAACGACAAGGAAAACCCACATGGCCAAGTGCTGCATCAACCCAAGCATTCTCTCCGCTGATTTTGCGAACCTGCAAGCCGAGCTTCGCAAGATCAGTAACGCGGACGCCGTGCACGTCGATGTGATGGACAACCACTTCGTCCCCAATCTCTCGCTCGGCCTGCCGGTGGTCCAGCGCCTCCAGGAAATCAGCCCCGTGCCGTTGGACGCCCACCTCATGATCGAGCATGCGGACCGCTGGGCGCCCGCCTACGCCGACGCAGGGCTGGCCTCCGTGACATTCCACGCCGAGGCCTCGATTGCTCCGATCAAGCTGGCCCGCGAGTTGCGGGCACGGGGGGCCAAAGCCGGACTGGCGCTCCGCCCGGGGACCGGCATCGAGCCTTTCCTGGACCTGCTCGGTGAAGTGGACATGCTCCTGATCATGACCGTGGAACCGGGGTTCGGCGGACAGGAATTCCTTGACCTGACCCTGCCGAAAATCCGCCGCGCCCGTGCCGCGATCGACGGCTCGGGCCTCGAAGTGGCACTGCAGGTGGACGGCGGCATCACCGAAGACACCATTCAGCGCGCGGCCGAGGCGGGAGCCAACGTCTTTGTGGCAGGGTCCGCCGTCTACGGCGCCGACGACCCTTCGGAAGCCATCGACCGGCTGCGGGCGGCCGGAACCCTCTAATATCGGCCCGACCAGCCGCCGGCATCTCCCCGGCGCGGCAAAAATGACGCCGGGCGTAACCCCGGGGTTGGGGAATAGCGGGAAGTGCTCCGCAGTTGTGTCAGAATAACAACACACATACGTGCTCCGGGGTCGGTGTAAGTCCGAACCGGCGGTGACAGTCCGCGACCCGCGAACCGGCGCCCTTCCCTTACGGGAATTGTCGCCAGCGAACGGTTGAACCGGTGAAATTCCGGTACCGACAGTTAAAGTCTGGATGAGAGAAGCACGTACAGCTGTTACTGCAGCGCCCTTGGGCGGTGTGGTATTGCGCTGTCGTATACCCCCGGAGCCATCGCGGTTCTTGAGGGAAGGAACGACAGACACATTGAACCCTTTGCGATGGCTCTTCGAAGTGCAGGACGTCTTCGGCGGCTCTGATCCAACTCTTCGCCAAGTGCCAGCTAAACCACGCGGGCTTCGTGCCCTGGCGGCCAGCATATGAGGCCGCCCACCCCCGAAGGAATCAGCAGCCTGCAGTCCGGCAGCCCTGAATTCACTCCCACCGAGGCGGCCGCCATGGAAGCCGCCCTCAAGGCCGCACTCGAAGGCCCGCGCGGGGCCAACCCGCTGGTGGGGGCCGTCGTCGTGGGAGACCGGGGACAGCATCTGGTCACCGGATTCCACCGCGGCGCCGGAACCGCGCACGCCGAGGCAGACGCCATCGCCCAGGCGGCCCGGAACGGCATTGACCTGACCGGCGCCACGATGGTGGTGACCCTGGAGCCCTGCAACCACTGCGGACGCACGGGCCCCTGTGCCCAGGCGATCATCGACGCCGGCATCGCCAGTGTTGTCTACGCGGTCGATGACCCGCACGATCCCGCCGCGGGCGGTGCCGCGACCCTGCGTGCCGCCGGAGTCCGGGTGCGGTCGGGGCTGGGTGCGGACGCCGCACTGGACCTGAACCGCCGTTGGTTCGACGCCGTGGCGGCCCAACGGCCGTTTGTCACGCTGCATATCGCCCAGACTCTGGACGGCCGGATCGCCGCCCAGGACGGCACGAGCCAGTGGATCTCCAGCCCGGAGTCCCTCGAGGACAATCACGCCCTCCGCAACCGCATCGACGCGATCCTGGTGGGAACCCAGACCGTGCTGGTGGATAACCCCCGCCTCACCGCCAGGGACCCCAACGGCCAGGTCACGGGCAAGCAGCCGCTCCGCGCCGTGATGGGGCTGCGCGGCATTCCAGACGGAGCCGCGGTCCACGGCGAGGACGGTCAGGTCCTGCACCTGGCCACCCGGGACCCGCAGGAAGCCCTGGACGAGTTGTTTGCGGCCGGCGTCCGGCATGTCATGGTGGAGGGCGGCTCGCTGATCCTCAGCGCGTTCCTGGCCGCAGGGGTGGTGGACGAACTCATTGTCTACCTGGCGCCCACACTGCTCGGCTCCGGCACCCTGGCGCTTGGGGACCTGGGCATCACCACCTTGGCCGATGCCCAGCACTGGGACTGGGACCCCGCGTTCGGCGGGGCCGTCCAGGTCCTGGGCCGGGACCTCCGGCTGCACCTGCGCCCGAGCCGGCCTGCAGGCCGTTCGGGACGCGGCGAGGCCGCATTCGATTCCACCGCCACACCCACCCACGAACTCTTACCGCACCGAACAGGCGCGCACCTTGCCACAGGAGGGCACTGATGTTTACCGGAATTATTGCCGAACAGGGCCAGGTCCTGTCTGTTGAACGGAACGGAGACGTCAGCGCCACCGTCCGCCTGCACGCCCCCGGCACCGCTGAGGACCTGGCCCATGGCGGGTCCATTGCCGTCAACGGAGTCTGCCTGACCGCCACTCAGATCGACGGCAAGGACTTCAGCGTTGATGTGATGGGTGAGACGCTCGTCCGCACCACCATCGGGGACCTCGACGCCGGGGACGCCGTGAACCTGGAACGTTGCGTCCCTGCCGGCGGCCGGCTGGACGGACACGTGGTCCAGGGGCATGTGGACGGAGTCGGCGAACTCCTGGAGCGCCAGGCCCTAGGCAACTGGGACCGGCTCCGCTTTGGAGTTCCCGGTCCGCTGGCCCGGTACATCGCCGAAAAGGGTTCCATCGCCGTCGACGGCGTATCCCTTACGGTGACTGCGGTCAGCCACGCCGGCGAGACAGCGCCGTGGTTCGAAGTGGGACTGATCCCAACCACCCTGGCCGAGACGGGACTGGGGGCAAAATCCGTGGGAAGCAAGGTCAACGTTGAAGTTGACGTCCTGGCGAAGTACACCGAGCGGCTGCTCGCCTTCGCCGGACGTCCTTCCGGACGACGCGCGGAGGAGGCAAAGTGAGCCAGGTCAAGCACACTCCCGACGTGCTGCAGGCTGTGGTGACGTCCAACCACACCCTTCCGGCCCCGACGGAGAACGGTGCCGCGCGCCTCGATCCGATCGAGGAGGCGGTACGGGCCATGGCGGCGGGGCGTCCGGTGCTGGTGGTGGACAACGAGGACCGCGAGAACGAAGGCGACATCATCTTCGCCGCGCAGTTCGCCACGCCGGCACTGATGGGCTGGACGGTCCGGTACAGCTCCGGAGTGATCTGTGTGCCGCTCGATGGCGCCCGCGCCGACGCCCTGGCGCTCCCGCCCATGGTGGAGATCAACGAGGACTCAAAGGGGACCGCCTACACCGTTTCCTGTGATGCGTCGGCCGGCGTGAGCACAGGCATATCTGCCACGGACAGGGCCTTGACCGCCCGCGTGCTGGCGGACCCCGGCAGCAGGCCCGGTTCCCTCACGCGGCCCGGGCATGTTTTTCCGTTGCGCGCCGTTAACGGTGGAGTGCGTGAACGCCCCGGCCACACCGAAGCGGCCGTGGATCTGTGCAGGCTTGCCGGCGTGGAACCCGTGGGTGTGATTGCGGAACTGGTATATGACAACGGAGAGATGATGCGCCTGGATGGGCTTCGTTCATTCGCTGCGGAGCATGGTTGCCCTTTGATCTCGATCGAGGATCTGGTGGCATACCTGGGAGCACCGCAGCGGGTTGGGCAGGTATCCGGCACGGCATGGAATGAGGAAAGACGATGACCGCATCAGAGGCACGAAAAGTCGTGAAGGCCGAACGGCGGCCCCATCCGGTAAGCTCCGGACCCATCGTCCAGCTGCCCAGCGAATTCGGGGAGTTTGTGGCACAGGCCTGGACCGACCTGGTCACCGGGGCCGAACACCTCGCGGTCAGTTCACCCATCCCTCCCATGGACGGTCACCCGCCGCTGGTGCGCCTGCACTCCGAATGCCTGACCGGTGACGTCTTTGGGTCCTACCGGTGCGATTGCGGGGAGCAGCTGGCCTACGCCCTTGAGAAGATCAGCGAAGAGGGCGGCACTCTGTTGTACCTTCGCGGCCAGGAGGGCCGCGGAATCGGCCTCGCCAACAAGATCAAGGCCTACGCGTTGCAGGAGGCCGGCTTCGACACAGTTGAAGCCAACGAGCAGCTGGGCCTTCCCGTGGATGCCCGTTGCTACAACGCGGCGGCTCAGATCCTGGCCGAGATGGGACTGCACGAAGTCCGGCTGCTGAGCAACAACCCCGACAAACAGAACCGGTTGGCTGCCGCCGGGGTCACGGTGGTGGAGATGGTCCCCACTGAAGTCCCCTCGCGCGAACAGAATATCCGGTACCTGCAGACTAAAAAGGACCGGATGGACCACCGCCTGAGCCTCGATGGCCACAAGGGCGCACCGGTGACGGCGCTGCCTGTCACCGTCACCCCGCCGGGCACTTTCAAGCACGAACAAGACTGAAGACACAACAAGGCTTAGGACCAGGAGATTTCTTAATGAGTGGACACGGCGCACCCCAGATCGACCTCACAACCCTCAACCCGGCGGAGACGTCCAAGCTGAAACTTGCCATCGTGGCCGCCAGTTGGCATACCCAGATCATGGACGGGCTCCTGGACGGCGCCCTGCGCGCGGCCAAAGACGCCGGAATCAGCGAGCCCACCGTCCTCCGCGTTCCCGGCAGCTTTGAGCTGCCGGTCGCCGCCGCCAGGCTGGCACCGCACTTTGACGCCGTGGTGGCGCTGGGCGTGGTCATCCGTGGCGGCACGCCGCACTTCGAATACGTGTGCGAGGCGGCCACCATGGGACTGACGGACGTCAGCGTCCGGACCGGTGTCCCCGTGGGCTTCGGTGTGCTGACGTGCGACACCGAGCAGCAGGGCCTGGACCGCGCGGGGCTGGCGGGCTCCTCCGAGGACAAGGGCCACGAGGCCGTCACTGCCGCGCTGGCCACCGCCGTCACCCTGAAGCAGTACCGTTAGTGGCGCCGGCGGCGTCGCCGTTCACCTTGTGTGTTCACTCACATCCCGGCCGTCATGGAACGGCAGGGCAGGCGCTCTCCTGCCCTGAGCAAGTAGGCTGGAGGGCGTGAAGAATTTCGAGACGCTGTTCGCAGAACTGAGTGAGAAGGCAGCCACCCGTCCGGCAGGCTCCCGCACCGTCGCCGAATTGGAGTCCGGAATCCACGGCATCGGCAAGAAAGTCGTGGAGGAAGCCGCCGAAGTGTGGATGGCTGCAGAGTACGAATCCGATGAAGCGGCCGCTGAGGAGATCTCCCAACTGCTGTACCACCTGCAGGTTCTGATGCTGGCCAAGGGGCTAAGCCTGGAAGACGTTTACAAGCATCTCTAGCCACGCTGCGGCCGGATCGCCCCGGCCTACGGGTGTCACCGGCTCCCCGGAGACACCCGGGCGCCGGAGAGCCGGTGCCTTGCGTGGCCCGCTTTGCCTGACTCAACAAACGTCCTAACCAAGAGAGAACCACTCATGCTGCGAGTTGCCGTCCCCAACAAGGGATCCCTGTCCGAAGCCGCTTCCGCCATGCTGGCCGAAGCCGGCTACCGCCAGCGCCGCGATACCCGGGAGCTGGTCATGGTGGATCCTGACAATGACATTGAATTCTTCTTCCTCCGCCCGCGTGACATCGCCGTCTACGTCGGCCAGGGAACGCTCGACGTCGGAATCACCGGCCGCGACCTGCTGCTGGACGCCGAGGTGGAGGCAGAAGAACTGCTTCCGCTGGGCTTCGCCGCTTCAACGTTCCGGTTTGCGGGACCCGTGGGCGACTTCTCCAAGGTCGAAGAGCTCGAAGGCAAGCGCCTGGCCACGAGCTACGACGGATTGCTCCGCGGCTACCTCGCCGAACGCGGGATCACCGCCAAGGTGGTCCGCCTCGATGGCGCGGTGGAATCCTCCGTGCGCCTGGGCGTGGCGGACGCCATCGCGGACGTCGTCGAGACGGGCAACACGCTCAAAGCCGCAGGCATGGAAATCTTCGGGGAACCCATCCTCCGCTCGGAATCTGTGCTCATTGGCCGCAAGGGAGAACGCAACCCCGCCGCCGACGTCCTCATCCGGCGCCTCCAGGGCGTCCTGGTGGCGAGGCAGTACGTGCTCATGGACTACGACGTCCGCAAGGACCTCGTGGAACAGGCCGCCGCGCTCACCCCGGGCCTGGAATCGCCCACCGTCTCGCCCCTCCGGAATTCCGATTGGGTCGCAGTCCGGGCCATGGTCCCGAAAAAGGACACCAACCGGATCATGGACGAGCTCTACGACCTGGGCGCCCGGGCGATCCTGGTCAGCAGCATCCACGCCTGCCGGATCTGAGCCTGACCACTACGCAATTCCCCTCCAGCAATCCTCAGGAGAAATCATGGCTGTAGCCGTACGAGTCATTCCGTGCCTGGATGTGGATGCCGGCCGCGTGGTCAAGGGCATCAACTTCGAAGGTCTCCGCGACGCCGGGGACCCCGTGGAGCTTGCGCACCGTTACGACAACGGCGGTGCTGACGAACTGACCTTCCTGGACGTGACGGCGTCGTCCGGCAACCGCGAGACCACCTTCGATGTGGTCCGCCGGACCGCCGAGGAAGTCTTCATTCCACTTACCGTGGGCGGGGGAGTCCGGGGCGTCGCCGAAGTGGACAAGCTCCTGCGCTGCGGGGCGGACAAGGCCTCCATCAACACCGCGGCCGTGGCCCGTCCGGATGTCATCGACGAAATCACCAGGCACTTCGGCTCCCAGGTCCTGGTGCTGTCCGTTGACGCCCGCCGCACCCGCCCCGGATCCGAACCAACGGCGTCGGGCTTTGAGGTCACCACCCACGGCGGCCGGCAGGGGACCGGCATTGACGCCGTCGCGTGGGCCCGCGAGGCCGCCGACCGCGGCGTGGGCGAAATTCTGCTGAACTCCATCGATGCCGATGGCACCAAGGACGGCTTCGACCTCGAGCTGATCAAGCTGGTCCGGGCCGCGGTGCGGGTCCCCATCATCGCTTCCGGCGGTGCCGGGAAACCCGGGCACTTCCCGCCTGCCGTTGCGGCCGGAGCGGACGCCGTCCTGGCGGCGTCGGTCTTTCACTTCGGACCACTGGACATGATCTCGCAGGTGAAGGCGGCCATCCGGGACGCAGGCTTCGAAGTCCGCTAGCAGGCCCGGCCAGTTCGGCCAGGACAATCCAGAATTCAAGACGCGGGACCCCTGACCGGAGTCAGGGGTCCCGCGTTGATCGTTTGAGGAGTGTGTTCTTGACGGACGTCGTCTGACGGAGCGTCCTCAGAGGCCCACTTCGGCGGACTGGAGGAGCGCGACGGCGTCGGGCTGGCCCTCGAAGGTCACCAGCGCGTGGCGGGTGCGGCCGTGGGCATGCATCAGCAGTTCCCCGGGCTCGCCGACGATTGCGACGGACACCGGCGCGCGCTTGGCCACATGCCGGGGCCCGGACGGACGCACCAGCACAATGCCGAGGTCCACGCCGCGGTACAGGATGGCGGCGCGCTTGATGAGTTCATCCCACAGTGCATCCGAATAGGCCTCGTCCAGGGCCCGCGGCGCCCAGCGATCCACCGCGCGCCGGACGTCCTCGGTATGCACGAAATATTCGATGAGATTCGCGCTCTCGTCCAGGGCCTTGATCTTCAGCGGCGAGAGCGCCGAAGGACCCGCGCGGAAGGCGTTGACAAGCCGCGTGTAGTCCTCGGGGGTCTTCAGTTTCGCGGCCAACTTGGCGGTGGCTTCATCCGAGGCCTTTGCCAGCCTCTTGATCAGCAGGCCGAGCCCAACGGCCGCTTTGCGCTCCCTCAAGTAGAGGTGGGCGGCGAGGTCGCGCGTGCGCCAACCCCTGCAGAGCGTGGGTGAGTCAGGGCCGGCCGCAAGCAGGGTTTCGGCCAGGACTTCTCGGGACGGATCGACGAAATGCATCACTTGTGAAACTAGCACGAGACGGCGCCGGTTGCGCAGTGGAAGCGCCGCAGAAGTCGGTGCTCATCTTCACACTTCGGTGAGGCACTAGACTTGAGCTGATGTCTGAGCAGCCCGCCCCCGCCCCCGCAAGCGTTCCAGGATCCCTTGGAGCCCCTGAACCGGCCGGAAACGTCCTTCCTGCCGGGCTGGCCGCCACCCTCAAACGCGACAGCGCCGGCCTCGTCGCGGCCATCGTCCAGCAGTACGACACCCACGAGGTGCTGATGCTGGGCTGGATGGATGACGAAGCCCTGAACCGGACCATGACCACCGGCCGGGTGACGTTTTACTCACGCTCCCGCCAGGAATACTGGCGCAAGGGCGATACTTCCGGCCACGTCCAATGGGTGAAGTCCGTGGCCCTTGACTGCGACGGGGACGCCCTGCTGGTCCGCGTGGACCAGGTGGGCGCTGCCTGCCACACCGGGACGCGGACCTGCTTCGACGGCCGGGACCTCGACGTCGTGACCGGGAACGCCGGCTAGCCGGAAGACCGGACAACCACCGCTGGCCCGCGCATCAGCCGGGCAGCAGACTCAGGCATTACAGAAGAACAGGCGGAGAACCATAACCATGCAGGACCTTGGAATCATCAGCCCGGGCCTGGAGGAATTCCGGGAACTCGCAGGCCACAGCCGGGTCATCCCCGTGCGGCTCAAAGTCCTGGCCGACGCGGAAACGCCCATCGGCCTGTACCGGAAGCTGGCCCAGGGCCAGCCGGGAACCTTCCTGATGGAATCCGCGGCCGTGGGCGGATCATGGTCGCGCTACTCCTTCATCGGCGCAAAGTCGCGCGCCACCCTCACCACCAAGGACGGACAGGCTTACTGGCAGGGCGAGCCGCCCGCGGGCGTGCCCGTGAGCGGAAACCCGGTGGAAGCGATCCGCGACACCATCGAGGCGCTGCGCACCGAGCGTTTTGACGGCCTGCCGCCCTTCACCTCCGGACTGGTGGGATTCCTGGGCTGGGAGACTGTCCGCCACTGGGAGAAGCTCACCAGCCCGCCCGAGGATGACCTGGAACTCCCGGAAATGGCGTTGAACCTCGTCACCGACATGGCCGTCCACGACAACATGGACGGCACCGTGCTGTTGATCGCCAACGCCATCAACTTCGACAACAGCTCCGAGCGCGTGGACGAGGCGTGGCACGACGCAGTGGCGCGCGTCAAGGATCTCCTTGCCCGGATCAGCGCCCCCGTCCGGCAGCCCGTTTCGGTCCTGGAACCGGCTGCCCTGGACTTCGCCTCCAGCGTGCAGGAACGCTGGAACGAACCCGACTACCTCGCCGCCCTTGACCGCGGCAAAGAGGCAATCGTCGACGGCGAAGTCTTCCAGGTGGTCATCTCCCGCCGCTTTGAAATGGAATGCAACGCCGACCCCCTGGATGTGTACCGGGTGCTGCGCAACACCAACCCGAGCCCGTATATGTACATCTTCAGCCTCGAAGACGCCGAAGGCCGCGGCTACAGCATTGTTGGCTCCTCCCCGGAAGCGCTCGTGACAGTCACAGGCGAGGAGGTCATCACCCATCCGATCGCAGGCTCCAGGCCGAGGGGCAAGACCGTCGAAGCGGACAAGGCCTTCGCCGAAGAACTCCTGGCGGACCAGAAGGAACGCGCCGAGCACCTGATGCTGGTGGACCTCTCCCGCAACGACCTTTCCAAGGTCTGCGTGGCCGGCACCGTCGATGTCACCCAGTTCATGGAGGTGGAGCGCTTCAGCCACATCATGCATCTGGTCTCCACCGTGGTGGGCAAGCTTTCCCCGAAGGCCAAGGCCTACGACGTCCTGAAAGCCACCTTCCCGGCCGGCACGCTGTCGGGCGCGCCCAAGCCCCGGGCCATGCGGCTCCTGGACGAACTCGAACCGCACCGCCGGGGGATCTACGGCGGGGTGGTGGGCTATCTGGACTTTGCCGGCGACATGGACATGGCCATCGCCATCCGGTCCGCCCTGCTGCGTGAAGGCCGGGCGTACGTCCAGGCCGGCGGCGGGATCGTGGCTGACTCCGTCAACCCCACCGAAGCCCTGGAAACCGTCAACAAGGCCGCCGCGCCGCTGCGCGCCGTGCACACGGCGGGCTCCCTGCACAACGTCACCGCCGAATCGGTCACGGAGCAGGGCGATTCGACCGGCCCCGCCGTGGCAGGGCACTGATGAACGTCGAACCGGAAACCACACGAGTCAAGCCGGCAAGGAGCGGACCGCCAGCCTGGGCCCGCAAGTCCACGCTCGTTCTGCTCATTGCCGCCATGGCATTGGCCGCCTTTGGAACCACCACGCAGACGTGGCTGTTCGTTCACCTTGATCCGGCCCAGCTGGGCCAGGCGGTCAGCACCCAGGACGGCCTGCAGGTCCAAGGCAGCAAGGCCGCCACCACCGTCACCGCTCTTGCGCTGGTGGCGCTGGCCGGCGGACTCGCCGCATCAATCGCAGGGCGGGTTTCGCGCTGGATCATCACCGCCATCATCGTCCTGGCCTCCGCGGGGATTGCCGCCGCGGCCGCGACGGTCCTTGCCAATCCTTTGGCTGCGGCCCAGGGCTCCATCGCCTCGGCCACCGGCATTACCGGGAGCAGCGTGCAGGTGGATGCCAGCGTGTTCCCGGCCCTCGCCGTCGTCAGCGGTCTGTTCCTGGGACTCGCCGCGTTGCTGATCATTCCCGCGAGCCGTTACTGGAAGACCCGGACCAAGTACGACGCCGCGGCTGCCGGGGCGCGCGGCGCCTCCGGCCAGCAGGCCGGCCCGACGGACGAGATTGACAGCTGGGACAGGCTGTCACGGGGCGATGACCCCACGTAAGCCGATGTCCAAGGCCCGGCTAAAAAATGGCAGAATGTAAGCAGTATTCATCCTGAGGAGATTCACATGAGCAAAGCCACTGTTTCCGCATCCAAGTCCGCTGCCCCTGCGGGAGTAAACACCGGCGTCGACCACAGCGCAGACCTCGGCCACGGCAACAGCCCGGCAGCATGGACGTGCGTGATCGTTATGCTGGTCGGCGCGCTTATCGCGGCGATCGCGTTTGTCATCGCCAGCACGCCCATCTTCATTGGCGGCGCCGTCGTTATGGTCATCGGACTGCTTCTCGGCTGGATCATGCGCAAGGCCGGCTACGGCGTGGACGGCAGCAAGCTCAAGAACTCCGGCCACTAGTAGTGACAGTTCTCGATGACATCAATGCCGGTGTCAGGGAGGATATGGCGGCACGCAAGCGGCTCGTCTCACTCGCGGAGCTGAAGGAACGCGCGGACGCTGCCGGGCCGGCCCGGGATGCCTGGTCCGTCCTGGGCGGCAACGCATCCCCGCGCAACGAGCTCAAGGTGATCGCTGAGATCAAGCGGCGCAGCCCGTCCAAGGGCCACCTTGCGAGCATCGCCGACCCCGCCGAATTGGCGGTTCAGTACGCCGATGGCGGAGCTTCCGTGATCAGTGTCCTCACCGAACAGCGGCGTTTCAACGGATCCCTCGCAGACCTGGACGCTGTCCGGGCGGCTGTGGATATCCCGCTGCTGCGCAAGGACTTCACCCTGGACGAATACCAGATCTGGGAAGCGCGCGCGCACGGGGCCGACCTCATCCTGCTCATCGTCGCGGCTCTTTCGGACTCCGAGCTCCGCGACTTCAGCCAGCTCACCAGGGAGCTGGGCATGAATGCCCTGGTGGAAACCCACACGGCCGAGGAAATCGAACGCGCCGTTGCTGCCGAAGCCCGCATCATCGGGGTGAACGTGCGCAATCTGAAGACGCTCGACGTCGACCACTCCGTTTTCGCGTCGCTGGCCGGCGGGATACCGCCGGAAGCGCTCGTGGTTGCCGAATCGGGGGTCCGCGGCGTTGAGGACGTGCGGCACTACGCCGCGAACGGCGCCAACGCCATTCTCGTGGGCGAGGCGCTGGTGAGCCACGCGACGCCGCGCGAGCGGATTGGCGAATTTGCCGCTGCAGGCGCGGAAGCCATCGCAGCCCGGCTCTGACAGGAGGCCCGTCCGGGCCGCAGGCAGCTGCGGTCTGGACGCTGCCCGAAAATTTCTTATGAAACAGTGGAACAGGATGGTGAGACCGATGGTCGACGCGCCAACAGCCGGCTCTGATGAGAGCACCGCGGACGCATTTCTGCAAGGAGACCGGTCCCTGCGCCACGCGCCGGGTCCCTACTTCGGCTCCTACGGCGGGCGCTGGATGCCCGAATCGCTCATTGCCGCCCTGGATGAGCTTGAGGACACCTTCGAGAAGGCAAAGGCGGATCCGGAGTTCATCGCTCAGATCGCGGACCTGAACAAGAACTACTCCGGCCGCCCCTCCTTGCTCACTGAGGCCAAGCGCTTCTCCCAGCACGCCGGCGGAGTCCGCATCTTCCTGAAGCGCGAGGACCTCAACCACACGGGCTCGCACAAGATCAACAACGTGCTGGGCCAGGCTCTGCTGGCCAAGCGCATGGGCAAGACCCGCGTTATCGCCGAAACCGGCGCGGGCCAGCACGGGGTTGCCAGCGCAACGGCAGCCGCGCTGCTTGGCCTCGAGTGCGTTGTCTACATGGGCGCCGAGGACTGCCGGCGCCAGGCCTTGAACGTGGCCCGCATGGAACTCCTCGGCGCCACCGTGATTCCAGTGACCAGCGGCTCACAGACCCTGAAAGACGCCATCAACGAGGCGCTCCGGGACTGGGTGGCCAACGTCGACAACACCCACTACCTCCTCGGAACGGCCGCAGGCGCCCACCCCTTCCCGGCTATGGTCCGTTACTTCCACGAGGTCATCGGCGAGGAAGCCCGCGCCCAGATCCTGGAGCAGACAGGCCGGCTTCCGGACGCCGTCTGCGCCTGCATCGGCGGCGGCTCCAACGCCATCGGCATCTTCCATGGCTTCCTGGATGACCCGTCCGTGAAGATTTACGGCTTCGAGGCCGGCGGCGAAGGCGTGGACACCGGCCGTCACGCCGCCACCATCACCCTCGGCAAGCCCGGCGTCCTCCATGGCGCGCGCTCCTACCTCATGCAGGACGACGACGGCCAGACCATCGAGTCCCACTCCATCTCGGCCGGACTGGACTACCCCGGCGTTGGCCCGGAACACTCCTACCTTGCCGACATCGGGCGTGTGACGTACGAGCCCATCACCGACAGCGAAGCCATGGAGGCTTTCCGGCTCCTGTGCCGCACCGAAGGGATCATCCCCGCCATCGAGTCCGCGCATGCACTGGCTGGGGCCATCAAGGTGGGCCAGCGGCTCGCCGCCGAGGGCGGAAACGCAGCAGAGAAGATCGTGGTCGTCAACCTGTCCGGGCGCGGCGACAAGGACGTTGCCACCGCCGCGGAATGGTTCGACCTGCTGGACAAGGATTCGCCCGAAGCCGTCATCGCCAAAGAGGGGGAACAGCTGTGAGCATCGCCCAGACCACCAGCAAATCGGCAGCCGCCATTGACAAGGCCCGCGCAGAAGGCAGGGCGGCCCTCATCGGCTACCTGCCCGCCGGCTACCCCAGCGTGGAGCAGACCATCGCAGCCGGCATCGCGCTGGCCGAGAACGGTGCCGACCTGATCGAAATCGGCATCCCGTACTCCGACCCCGTCATGGACGGCCAGGTCATCCAGGCCGCCACGACCGAGGCCCTGGCCAAGGGCTTCCACGTCAGCCAGGTCTTTGACGTGGTGGCCGGCATCACCGGCAAGACCGATGCCGCCGTCCTGGTCATGACCTACTGGAACCCCGTGGTCCGGATGGGGGTTGACGAGTTCTCCCGCCGTCTCGCCGAAGCCGGGGGAGCCGGGCTCATCACCCCCGACCTGATTCCGGACGAGGCCTCCGAATGGATGGCAGCCTCCGACAAGTACGGGCTGGACCGCGTATTCCTCGTGGCGCCGTCCTCCACGCCCGAGCGCATGCGCCGGACCGTCGATGCCAGTCGCGGCTTTGTTTACGCCGTGTCCATCATGGGTGTCACGGGTGCACGCACCTCCGTCAGCAGCGCCGCGGAAGGCGTTGTGGCTGCCGCGCACGCGGCAGGAGCGGAACGGGTTTGTGTGGGCCTCGGCGTCTCCAACGCGGAGCAGGTCCGCGAAATCGCGGCCTATGCCGACGGCGTCATCGTGGGAACGGCCCTCGTGGCCGCTATCCGCGACGGCGGCGTGGATGCGGTGGCGGCATTGACCAAAGATCTCAGCACCGGCCTGACCAGGGAAGAAGCCTAAGCAATGCAGAGTGTCCTCCACGCAGTGGCCATGGTTCCCGCCAGCATTCCGAGCCCGGCCTGGTCCGGTTTCGACATTCCGCTGCCGTGGGGGTCGCTCCGCATCCATGCCTATGCCCTGTGCATCCTGGCCGGCATCATCGCTGGCCTGTGGCTGACATCCGTCCGCTGGACCAAGCGCGGAACGCCTGAGGGCAGCCTGTGGGACATCGCCATCTGGGCCATCCCCTTCGGCATCGTCGGCGGACGTCTCTACCACGTGTTCTCCTCTCCCGATGCCTACTTTGGCCCGGGCTTCGATGGCACGGGGGACCTCTCCCTGATTCCGCAGATCCAGCGCGGCGGCCTGGGAATCTGGGGAGCCGTGGTCCTGGGCGCCTTCGGCGCGTGGATCGGCTGCCGCCGGGCCGGAGTCAAGCTGACGGCGTTCCTGGATGCAGCCGCTCCCGGACTGCTGCTGGCCCAGGCGATCGGCCGCTGGGGAAACTATTTCAACCAGGAACTTTTCGGCGGACCCACCACTCTTCCCTGGGGTCTGCAGATCGATCCCAATAACGCGAACTTCCCTGCCGGACTGCCCGCGGATACCCTCTTCCACCCCACGTTCCTCTACGAATCATTGTGGAACCTCGTGGGCGTGGTGATCCTGATTGCCCTGGATCGGAAGTTCACCTTCCGCCGCAGCCGCCTTTTCTGGCTGTACGCCATGTATTACACGCTGGGCCGCGTGTGGATCGAGGCCATGCGCATCGACGACGCGCAGCAGATCACTCTCCTGGGCATCACCACCCGGCTCAACGTCTGGACCAGCATCATCGTCTTCGTGGCGGCACTGGCTGCGTTCATCGTGCTGGGCCTCAGGAAGCGCACCGAACCGGACACCGCCTACCTGCCGGGCCGCGGGCCTGACGCTGATGCTGCGCCGGACACGGCTGACCTGGCCGCTGAGAGTGCCGCCGGCGGTGGTGCCGTGGCCCGGGGCCGCACCTCCGTGGATGACGCCGACTCCGTCGGGGCGGTCGACGCACGCGTTCCAGCCGACGTCGTCACCGACGACGAGAGGCTAGCGGCCGTTCCCGCTGGCGGCAAAAGAATCCGCCATTCGGACGCGGGTGTCTCAGATAGTGAATCCCGTGATAATCTCCCTGATAACCAAAGCGGTCCGGGCCAGGCTTCTGCCCCAGCTGAAGCGGTGACGGATTCGACTGAAGGCACCAAGCCCGCCAAGGCTTCGCCGGCAGCCTCGGGATCCGCTCGCCAGGACACCGGATCCGCGTCGGACGCCGACCGAACCAAGTAGTCGGCACCGGCAAAACCGGGCAGCAGGGTCACCGCCCGCAGCGCCCGTATCCACAGCGTCGTGGCACCAGGGCTTTCTCCATCAGCACAGAGCTGCCGGTGGGTCAAGCCCGGGTCAGGGACCTGCGTAACTGTTAGTTCAGCAGGCCTGTCTGGCCTACAATTTCCAGTAAGTAACACTTTGTTGTGCCCATCACACCGGCACCGCGAGTGGGGCCAACGTTGTCCCTTCCATACGCACGATCAGGAGGAAGGACGTCTCCCATGACCCAAACTCTTCACAGCCCCAGTTGGTCCGAGCCAAACCAGTCCGGGGACGTCTTGTCGCCGTTCAAGCGCTTCGCCGCGCTCCCGGAGGCAGCCGGACTGTACAACCCGGAGCACGAGAAGGACGCCTGCGGCCTCGCCATCATTGCCACCCTCCGGGGTGAGCCCGGCTACGACATCGTCGATGCCGCCCTGACCGCACTGCGCAACCTCGAGCACCGCGGTGCCGTTGGAGCCGATGAAGGAACGGGCGATGGCGCCGGCCTGCTGATGCAGGTGCCGGACGAGTTCTTCCGCGCAGTCGCCGAGTTCGAGCTCCCCGCACCCGGGCAGTACGTGGTGGGCACCGCCTTCCTGCCTGCCGAACAGCGCGAATCCGACGCCGCCAAGGCCGGCATCGAGGCACTCGCAGCCGACGAGGGCCTCACCGTCCTCGGCTGGCGCGAAGTCCCTATTGTCGCCGATCTCGTCGGTGCCATGGCGCGGGCCTGCATGCCGTACTTCGCCCAGCCGTTCTTCGCCTCGAGCACGGGCGAACAGCTGGAGCGCAATGAACTCGACTCACGCGCCTGGCGCATCCGCAAGCGTGCGCAGAACAAGTTCGGCGTGTACTTCCCGTCGCTGTCCTCGCGGACCATCGTCTATAAGGGCATGCTGACCACCGCCCAGCTGGAGCCGTTCTACCCGGACCTGTCGGACAAACGCTTCAAGACCAAGCTCGCAATCGTCCACTCGCGCTTCTCCACCAACACGTTCCCGTCCTGGCCGTTGGCCCAGCCGTTCCGCACCATCGCCCACAACGGTGAAATCAACACCGTCAAGGGCAACCGGAACTGGATGCGCGCACGGCAGTCGCAGCTGGCCAACCCGCTGCTGGGGGACTCGCCGGAAGAGCTGTACCCGATCTGCACCCCGGGCGCTTCCGACTCGGCGTCCTTCGATGAGGTAGCGGAGCTCCTCTGGCTTTCCGGCCGGCCCATCACGCACTCCATCATGATGATGATCCCCGAGGCGTGGGAAAACCACGCCACCATGGATCCGGCCCGCCGTGCCTTCTACGAATACCACTCGCTACTGATGGAACCGTGGGACGGCCCCGCCGCCGTCTCCTTCACCGACGGCAACCTTGTGGGTGCAACCCTGGACCGCAATGGCCTGCGTCCGGGCCGTTACTGGATCACCGAGGACGGCCTGGTCGTCTTCGCCTCGGAGGTGGGCGTCATCGACGTCGAGCCCTCCAAGGTGGTCAAAAAGGGCCGGGTGTCACCCGGGAAGATGTTCCTTGTGGATACCGAGGCCGGCCGCATCATCGGCGATGAAGAGGTCAAGGCCGAGGTCGCCGCGGCGAACCCCTGGGCCGAGTGGGTCAAGGACAACCTGATCGACCTCAAGAACCTGCCAGAACGCGAGCACGTGGTGCACACGGCCGCCTCCGTGAACATCCGCCAGCGGACCTTCGGCTACACCACCGAAGAACTCAAGATCCTGTTGGGCCCCATGGCCCGCACCGGTGCCGAGCCCCTCGGTGCGATGGGTTCGGACACACCGGTTGCCGTGCTTTCCAAGCGGCCCCGGCTCCTGTTCGACTACTTCGTGCAATCCTTCGCGCAGGTGACCAACCCGCCGCTGGACGCCATCCGCGAAGAACTGGTCACGTCCCTCATGTGCGCCATCGGCCCGAACGGGAACCTGCTGGATACCAAGCAGGTCCGTCAGCCGCAGGTTTCGCTGCCGTTCCCGGTGATCAACAATGACCAACTGGCCAAGATCGCCAACATCGAAAGCCCTGACGGCGACCGGGTCGCCATGAAGGTCCGTGGTCTCTACCGCCCCGAAGGGGGCGAGAACGCCCTGCGTGCGCGGCTGACGGAGATCTGCGAACAGGTTTCGGGTGCCATCAACCGCGGGGTGCAGTACGTGGTCCTCTCGGACCGTGACTCGAACGCCCAGTGGGCGCCCATTCCTTCGCTGCTGCTCGTCAGCGCCGTGCACCACCACCTGCTGCGCAGCGCCAACCGGACCAAGACCGCGCTGGTGGTCGAGGCCGGCGACGTCCGCGAAACGCACCACGTCGCGGTCCTGATCGGTTACGGCGCATCCGCCGTGAACCCTTACCTGGCCATGGAATCCGTGGAACAGCTGATCAGCAACGGCGACGTGGTGGGTGTTACGCCGCAGGACGGCGTCTACAACCTCATCAAGGGCCTGGGCAAGGGCGTGCTGAAAATCATGTCCAAGATGGGCATCTCCACGGTGGCTTCCTACACCGGCGCCCAGACGTTTGAGGCCCTGGGCCTCGGCCAGGAGCTCGTGGATGAGTTCTTCGCGGGAACGCACTCCCAGCTCGGCGGCGTGGGCCTGGACGTCATCGCCGCCGAGGTTTCGGCCCGGCACCAGATGGCCTACCCCGAGGGCGGCATTGAACTGCCGCACCGCCCGCTCCTTGGCGGCGGCGAGTATCAGTGGCGCCGCGACGGCGAACCGCACCTTTTCAACCCCGAGACCGTCTTCCGGCTCCAGCACGCCACGCGTGAACGCCGGTATGACATCTTCAAGGCGTACACCCGCGGGGTGGACGACCAGTCCGAGAACCTCATGACCCTCCGGGGGCTGCTGAAGTTCAAGGCCGGACTGCGGCCGGCGGTCCCGCTTGAGGAAGTGGAGTCCGTCTCCAGCATCGTCAAGCGGTTCTCCACCGGGGCCATGAGCTACGGCTCCATCTCCAAGGAAGCCCACGAAACCCTGGCCATTGCCATGAACCGGCTGGGCGGCAAGTCCAACACCGGTGAGGGCGGCGAGGACGTGGACCGCCTGCTCGATCCCGAGCGCCGCTCGGCGGTCAAGCAGATCGCCTCCGGACGGTTCGGCGTCACCAGCCTGTACCTCAGCAACGCCGATGACATCCAGATCAAGATGGCGCAGGGCGCGAAGCCCGGCGAAGGCGGCCAGTTGATGGCGCAGAAGGTCTACCCGTGGGTGGCCCGGACACGTCACTCGACCCCCGGCGTGGGACTCATCTCACCGCCCCCGCACCATGACATCTACTCGATCGAGGACCTCGCGCAGCTCATCTACGATGCGAAGCGTGCGAACCCCTCGGCCCGGGTCCACGTCAAGCTCGTTTCCGAAGTGGGGATCGGCACGGTTGCCGCCGGCGTCACCAAGGCGAAGGCCGACGTCGTGCTGGTTTCCGGTCACGACGGCGGTACCGGCGCCTCGCCGCTGAACTCGCTCAAGCACGCCGGTGTGCCGTGGGAGCTGGGGCTCGCAGAGACCCAGCAGACCCTGATGCTCAACGGCCTGCGCGACCGCGTGGTGGTGCAGGTGGACGGCCAGCTCAAGACCGGCCGCGACGTGGTCATCGCCGCGCTGCTCGGCGGCGAGGAGTTTGGCTTTGCCACCGCTCCGCTGGTGGTTTCCGGCTGCATCATGATGCGCGTCTGCCACCTGGACACCTGCCCTGTGGGCGTTGCCACGCAGAATCCGGAACTCCGGTCCCGCTTCACCGGCAAGCCTGAATTCGTGGTGAACTTCTTCGAATTCCTCGCCGAGGAAGTCCGGGAAATCCTCGCGGAGCTTGGCTTCCGCAGCCTGGAAGAGGCAATCGGCCACGCCGAAATGCTGGACACCCGGGAGGCGATCAACCACTGGAAAGCTGAAGGGCTGGACCTGGATCCCATCCTGCACGGCCTCGAATTCGATGACGACGCTCCCATGCGGAACCTCACCACGCAGAACCACGAGCTGGACAAGCACTTCGACCAGCGGCTGATCACCATGGCGGCCGAGGCCCTGACGGACCGCAGCCCGGTGAAGATCAGCGTCAACGTGATCAACACCGATCGTTCCGTGGGCACCATGCTGGGTCACGTGGTGACCAAGACGTTCAGCACCGATGTGCTGGCAACGGACACCATCGACATCACCCTGACCGGAACCGCCGGCCAGTCCTTGGGCGCCTTCCTGCCTGCCGGCATCACGCTGCGCATGTTCGGCGATTCCAACGACTACGTGGGCAAGGGCCTGTCCGGCGGACGCATCATCGTCCGCCCCGACCGGACCAATGTGTTCAAGGCTGAAAGCAACGTGATCGCCGGAAACGTGATCGGCTACGGAGCAACCAGCGGCGAGATGTTCCTCCGCGGCCAGGTGGGCGAACGCTTCCTGGTCCGCAACTCTGGCGCCACCGCGGTGGTTGAGGGCATCGGCGACCACGGCTGTGAGTACATGACCGGCGGCCAGACGCTGATCCTCGGCCGCACCGGCCGCAACTTCGGCGCGGGCATGTCCGGAGGCACGGCCTACGTGCTTGACCTGCAGGTCTCCCGTGTCAACAAGGAGGCGCTCCAGTCCGGCGAACTCCAGCTCCGCGAGCTCGACGCCGAGGACCGTGACATCGTTCACGGGCTCCTGGTCAAGCACCTCGAGGAGACTGAATCCCTGCTCGCGGCGCAGCTGTTGGAGAACTTCGACGACACTGCAGCCCGCATTACCAAAGTGCTGCCGCGGGACTACGCGGCTGTGCAGCAAACCCGTCTCGACGCCATCGAAGAGGGCCTTGACCCCGATGGCGAAGAAGTTTGGTCTCGAATCCTGGAGGTGACCGGTGGCTGATCCACGCGGATTTCTGAAAGTACGTCAGCGTGAAACCCAGCCACGCCGTCCCGTTCCCGTCCGCATCATGGACTGGAAGGAAGTTTACGAATCGCAGGAGAAGGGCGTCCTGAAGGCCCAGGCCGGCCGATGCATGGATTGCGGCGTGCCGTTCTGCCATCAGGGCTGCCCGCTGGGCAACCTGATTCCCGAATGGAACGACCTGGTCTGGCGGGACCGCGGCGAGGAAGCGGTTGAGCGGCTGCACGCCACCAACAACTTCCCCGAGTTCACCGGACGGCTCTGCCCGGCCCCGTGCGAGGCATCCTGCGTGCTCGGCATCAACCAGCCGGCCGTCACCATCAAGCAGGTGGAAGTCTCCATCATCGATGAGGCCTTCGACAACGGGTGGGTCAATCCCTTGCCGCCGACCCGCTTGACGGGAAAGACCGTGGCTGTTGTGGGCTCCGGCCCCGCCGGCCTGGCCGTTGCCCAGCAGCTGACCCGGGTGGGCCACACTGTTGCCGTCTACGAGCGCGACGACAAAATCGGCGGGCTGCTGCGTTACGGCATTCCGGACTTCAAGATGGAAAAGGAACAGGTTGACCGCCGCCTTGAGCAGATGAGGGCCGAGGGCACGCGATTCCGGACCGGGGTGGCCGTTGGAACGGACGTGACCTGGGAGCAGCTGCGCAGGCGTTACGACGCAGTGGTGGTTGCCACTGGCGCCACCGTGCCGCGGGACCTGAAGATCCCCGGCCGTGGACTCGATGGCGTCCATTTCGCCATGGACTACCTCGTTCCGGCCAACCGTGTGGTGGCGGGGGAGACCGTCGAGAACCAGATCAACGCCAAGGGCAAGCACGTCATCATCCTCGGCGGCGGCGACACCGGCGCGGACTGCCTCGGCACAGCCCACCGGCATGGAGCCGCCTCCGTAACCACGCTGGCCATTGGCAAGCAGCCTTCGGCCGAGCGCACCCCGAACCAGCCCTGGCCCACATTCCCCACTCTCTTTGAGGTGGCGAGTGCGCACGAGGAAGGCGGCGAGCGTACCTACCTTGCCTCCACCGTGGAGTTCGTCGGCGAAAACGGCAAACTCACGGGCGTGAAGGTGGCCGAGACTGAATTCGTGGACGGCAAGCGGCTCCCCAAGGCCGGCACCGAGCGCATCATCCCCGCGGACCTGGTGCTCCTCTCACTCGGCTTCACGGGAGCGGAACCGGCCGGCATCACCGAACAGGTGCATGCCGAGTTCGACGGCCGCGGAAACGTGGCCCGGGACGGCTATTACATGACCAACACCGAGGGCGTGTTTGTGGCGGGCGACGCCGGCCGCGGCCAGTCCCTCATTGTATGGGCCATCGCCGAAGGGCGGGCCTGCGCGGCGGCTGTGGACAAGTTCCTGATGGGAACAACCATCCTTCCCGCACCTGTGGCCCCAACGGACCGCGCCATCGCCGTTCTTTAGTCATATTCGGGGGCCTCGGAAGTTCACCTGCGGTACAACTCCAATCCAGAAACAGACCAATAGGGTAGGTATATGAGACGCGCTAAGATCGTGGCAACATTCGGACCGGCTATTTCCAGCTTCGAGAACACTCTCGCAGTAGTGGAAGCCGGCGTGGACGTGGCACGCATGAACATGAGCCACGGTGACTATTCCGTGCATGACATCACCTATGAGAACGTCCGGAAGGCTTCCAAGCAGCTTGGCAAGCCCGTGGGCATCATGGCCGACCTCCAGGGGCCCAAGATCCGTCTGGGCCGCTTCGTGGACGGTCCGCATCTCCTGGCCGTCGGTGACATCTTCACCATCACCACCGAGGATGTGCCCGGCACTAAGGAGATCTGCTCCACCACGCTGAAGAGCCTCACCGAGGACGTCAACGTCGGCGATGCCCTCCTGATCGACGACGGCAAGGTGGCCATGCGCGCCATCGAGGTGGACGACGTCAAGGTGGTGGCCCAGGTGACTGTGGGCGGCATGGTCTCCAACAACAAGGGAATCAACCTTCCCGGCGTTGCCGTGAACGTTCCCGCGCTGAGCGAAAAGGACGAGGACGATCTTCGCTGGGCCATGCGCCGTGGCGTTGACATGGTTGCCCTCTCGTTCGTCCGCGATGCCACGGACATCAAGCGCGTCCACGAAATCATGGACGAGGAGGGTCGCCGAGTGCCGGTGATCGCCAAGATCGAGAAGCCGCAGGCCGTGGAGCAGCTGCACGAGATCATCGACGCCTTCGACGCCATCATGGTGGCCCGTGGCGACCTCGGTGTGGAGCTGCCGCTCGAAGAGGTTCCGATTGTCCAGAAGCGCGCCATTGAACTGGCACGCCGCTGGGCCAAGCCGGTCATCGTGGCCACCCAGGTCCTTGAGTCGATGATCGACAACCCGCGCCCCACCCGTGCGGAGGCTTCGGACTGCGCCAACGCGGTGCTCGACGGCGCCGACGCAGTCATGCTCTCGGGCGAGACCAGCGTGGGCAAGTACCCGATCGAAACCGTCAAGGTGATGGCCCGGATCATCGAGTCCACCGAAGTGCACGGCCTTGAGCGCGTTCCTCCGCTGGGCACCAAGCCCAAGACCCGCGGTGGCGCCATCACCCGTGCCGCCGTCGAAATCGCCGACCAGCTGGATGCGAAGTACATTTGTGCTTTCACCCAGTCCGGTGATTCGGCACGCCGCCTCTCGCGCCTGCGTCCCGTCAAGCCCGTTTTTGCCTTCACTCCGGTGGAGCACGTCTGGAACCAGCTGTCCCTGACGTGGGGAATTCAGCCGGTCCTGGTTCCCATGGTGGACCACACCGACGAAATGACGGCCCAGGTGGACCGCAGCCTGCTGGAACTGGACCTCGTGGAAGATGGCGACCTGGTGGTCATCGCCGCCGGTTCCCCTCCCGGAAAGGCCGGTTCCACGAATTCGCTCAAGGTCCACAAGGTGGGGGACCTTACCGACTCCGGCCGCTCCGGCGAAGGGGTCAGCAACAGGGAAAAGCTCGGACCGTGGCCCGAAAAGAAGAAGAAGGCCTGATAACGGTCCGGCGTAAGCCGCACTGAAAAACGGAGCTTCCCGCCGGTTGGCGGGAAGCTCCCTTTTTGTGTTCATCCAAGTGAGACGGGGCTTAGACGCGGGCTTTTGAGGGCCGCCCTCATTCCGACGGCGGCCGGCGAGTCGTTCATCGAGGCGGCCGGCCGTCGTCGGGCGCTACGTGTTAGTTGACCTGGTTGATGATGGTTTCGGCGACCTCGCGCATGCTGAGGCGGCGGTCCATGGAGGTCTTCTGGATCCAGCGGAAGGCCTCCGGCTCGGTGAGGCCCATCTTGGTGGTCAGCAGGCTCTTGGCGCGCTCCACGAGCTTGCGGGTGGCGAACTGTTCCTGAAGGTCGGACACCTCGTTTTCGAGCGCCTTGATCTCCTCGTGGCGGGACAACGCGATCTCCAGGGCGGGGATCAGATCCGCAGGGGTGAAAGGCTTAACAACGTAGGCCATGGCGCCGGCGTCGCGGGCACGCTCCACCAGTTCCTTCTGGCTGAACGCCGTCAGGAGCACCACGGGGGCGATGCGGGCCTTGACGATCTTTTCGGCTGCTGAGATGCCGTCCATAACCGGCATTTTGACGTCCATGAGAACGAGGTCGGGCTTCAGTTCTTCGGCAAGCTGGACGGCCTTCTCGCCGTTGTCCGCTTCGCCGACGACGTCATAGCCTTCGCCCCGGAGGATTTCGATGATGTCCAGGCGGATCAGTGTTTCGTCTTCGGCAACGATGACGCGGCGGGCCGGCTGGGATGTGGGGTTTGACTCCGTCGATTCTGACACGGGAACTCCTTGAAAAGGTACGGCGGGAACTAGACCATCTTAGTTGTGCCCGCTGATGTACTTGGAACTGCATGGGTTCGTTGCGGCGGCGCTGGCGCGATTCTGGAATTCAGCCTATCTGCATGTAGAGTAATTCCGCGCACTGGAAGCAATCGCGTTGCTCACAACTGCCTTGTGGGTTTAGGATTGTTGCTCCTGTGTTATCCGCGCCCGAGTGGCGGAATTGGCAGACGCGCCGCACTCAAAATGCGGTATCGAAAGGTGTGTGGGTTCGAGTCCCACCTCGGGCACGTGTTTTCCCTGTTCAGGGGCTTGTGGGCCTCTGAGTGTGCACAAATCTTCTCTGATGGGCCCCGTCGGGGCCCATTTTTACTGGTGGCCGTTGCTGTGGCCGCGTGGCTCCTCTCTTTGCTTGGACAGCGTCCTCGTTTGAACGGCGGTGTTGCTTCGTACTCCTTCATGGCGGGGGAGTGCTTGAAACTGCATGACTTGCTGCGAGTGGACCGGGCGACCCGATCGAGTTCGGTGACGACCAGGGTGGCCCGCCCCGGACAGCCGCCACGGCGGGGTGTTCCTTGACAGCGGTGACGGTGGCTGAGAGGTAGATTGACCGCTAGGGGTGTGTGGATGAGATGGGGGAGCTTCTGTGCAGTTGGTGGCGCACTTGAACGGTGAGCTGGTCGACGCGACTCAGAGGGCCCACGAGCCGTGGCGTGACATGATGAATGACCCTGGGCTTCAGGGACCTGGTGTTGGTAGGCTGCGGGGGGCCGTCTTGTCACGTGAAGGGCTGGCAATTCTTTGAGCACTACCCTTCCGTCGAATGCGTCATCGAGCATAAGTCCGAGTCCGACCGGCACCTGGTGATGAATCGGGCGCTGAAGGACTGGATCGACGCGGCGGACGCCTGACGCGAGTGTAAGGACGTGATCAGCGGACGTTGGGTGGCCCTGCTCCCGCCGGCCAGGTGTCCTAATAAATGTCCGTCGGCTTGCGTTGTTTGCGGCGCTTCCCAGCCTTTTGCTTTTCATCCTTGTTCCGGGACTTGGCAATGGGACTTCTTGATCAAGAACGCGGGCTTCAGCCGACAGGTGGGATCATTGAGGGTTGTTGGGATCTGCACGAAGCCCGCAGTGCACCATTTCTGGATCGCCGAGACCGGAAGGTGTGAGCAACGACGCCTGCGCTTCAACTCACTTTGTAGGCGAGGCTTTCCCTGGCGGCAGTTGGGCGCATCGTAGGATTGTCGAGGACAATGTCCATCACTAGAGGAAGGGGGAGGCATGGCTGGGCTCGGGGAGCACATTACCGCGATGGTCCGTAGCCATGCCTCGGGCGACGACGCCGCCTTCTATTCAGTAGCCCTCCAAATTGCGGCGCGTGAAGCCAAACAAGGTCACCATGTGCTTGCCGGCGACATCAAGAAGGCTGTCGACTCCTCACGTGAGCGCACTCCGCTAACCAACGTCACCACGCTTACTCAACCACGTGGCGAGCTGGCCGAGATTGTTGAGGCGTCAAATCCCGAAGTCCACCTCCGTGAGTTGGTCGCGCCCGTTGAATTGGTGGGGCAGATCAAGCAGGTGCTAGCCGAACAACGTCAGCGCAAGAACCTACTTGATCATGGATTCGCGCCAGCACATCGGCTGCTGCTCGAAGGGCCGCCCGGTACTGGAAAAACGATGACTGCATCAGTGCTGGCTACGGAACTCGCCCTGCCAATGTTCACGGTGCGACTGGACGGTCTTCTGAGCAAATTCATGGGAGAGACCGCGGGCAAGCTCCGCCTCGTGTTCGAAGCGGTCGCCCAACGCCGAGCGGTTTACTTCTTCGACGAGTTCGACGCCCTCGGCGCCGACCGGTCCGGAAACGATGTCGGTGAGGCTCGTCGCATCCTGAATTCCTTCCTCGTCTTCCTGGAAGAGGCAAGCTCGGAGTCAATTTTGATCGCCGCAACAAATCACCGCTCAATCCTCGACCGAGCATTATTCCGCCGATTCGACGCGGTCATGACATATTCACTCCCAGACGCACGTCAGGCGGTCGCAGTGATCAAGGCTCGTCTGGGATCGCTCGCTGCCGGAACAAATATGGCCAAGCTTGGTGAGTACACCGACGGCCTCAGTCATGCGGACCTCGTGAAAGCAGCGGAGTCCGCGGCCAAGTCAGTGCTCATGCGCGGCGAAACCAAAGTTTATCGCGAGGACATTGTCACTGCGCTGAACGCACGGCGAACGGCTAGCCTTGACTGATCCGTCTCGACACCATGACCACCTCTATGTGCAGGGTCATGCCGCAACTCAAGACTTCCACTGCTCCGGCGGGGGACCGGCGAAGCTGAAGCTGGTAGACCGCGGCGGCCATGGAACGAAGCTTGTAGGAGAAGCAGACAGCACCTTTGCGACAAGCGACGCAGAACGACTGTCCCTGCAGCTTTCTGAAGACGATCTCCGCGCCCTCGGAACTGTCCTCGTATTGGAGGGCAACGACGCCGCCTACCCATTAAAGCTCGACTCGCTCAACAGACTGACCACGCACACAAGGCAACCAAAGAAGCCCCGTTGGATGCTGCTATCGGTACGCCCACCCACGGACACCAGCCCAGAGCAGGCAACCGTATGGGTTGCCGACGAACATCGCGCGGTCTTCCTCAAGCTCTTCCAGGACTACCTCGATGTCTCGACCGCCCTTGGAAACCCGAAGAACCGAGAGCTGATTGCGAACATCTCACGCATCCGGACGGCCGTTCTTACTGATCTTTGGACGTCCGATGGCGAACCCCCTGTTCACGGGAAGCACTGGTGGGAAGTCTGGCTCGACGCGACAAGTCAGCACGTCGATACGATCCATGGATACGCTGCCGCCTACAATCTTCGTGCCCTACCTCGATCCATCCGGCTGCGGGATCGGGTCGTGTTCTGGATTGAAGCTACCTGGGCGCAGCTCGAAATCCTGCCGTTCACCGCCGTACCGCTTGCGGAGATCCGACGACCGGAGTTCATCGAGACGGTTGAAGACCTTCCCCTAGACGAGCAGAACGAGTACGTCGTCGATCTTGCCGACCGGATCGTTCAAGCCCGTGATGACGCCCCGGCAGTCTGCCATCTCGATACCGGGGTGCTGCGCACCCATATCCTCCTGAACTCATCCCTCGCAGAGTCCGACCACCACACGATCATTGGCGTCTCGGGCAATGACGTCCACAAAAGCGGCCACGGAACCTCAATGGCGGGCCTGGCTCTCTTCGGCGACCTCGACCAGTACCTCCAAGGCGCCCAACCGGTGAATCTGCTCCACCGCCTTGAATCTGTGAGGATGTCGCCGGCGTCCGAAGAAGCCGACATCGATCCGCTCGATTACGGAAGCGCCACCGTTCAAGCCGTGGCCCTCCCGGAAATCGCACATTCGCGACGTCGTGTCTTCTGCCTCACTCTCAGCACCCGACCGGATAACCCGGGTGAGCCGACTCTCTGGTCAGCGGCTGTCGACGCTCTCGCCGTCGGCACCGACTCAGCCCGCGATGGCGACCAGTTCGAACTGATTTCGGCTCCCGACCCCGATGCGGCTCGGTTGATCCTCGTCGCGGCGGGCAACGTCGATGACTACAAGTCCGACTACCGCGCCAATTCCGAGGTCTCGGCTGTGGACGACCCCGGTCAGTCCTGGAATGCCCTAACCGTGGGTGCGTACACCGAACTGACAGACACCCCGCAACACCCTCAGTATGCCGGCTGGGTTCCGCTCGCCAACGCCGGAGAACTGTCACCGCACAGCCGCACCTCTCATTTGTTTGGCCAACGTAAATGGCCCATCAAGCCCGACATCTGCATGGAAGGCGGGAACGTTCTCAGCGACGGCAATCAGATGTTCGAGCCGAAGCTACCAAGCCTCTCGCTGCGCTCCACCAGCAACGCGAACGACAGCGCCCTTACCTCTGCGAACGCCACGAGCGCCGCCACCGCCCAGGCCTCGAGACTCGCGGCCCTGGCCATGGGCCGGTACCCCGAGTACTGGCCCGAAACCGTTCGTGGACTCCTCACGCACTCAGCCGAGTGGAGCCCTGCGATGAACGCCGAAGTCGAGTCGAATTCCTCAAAGACTGCCCGGCTCCAGCTTCTCCGGAACTACGGATGGGGCGTTCCTACCGAGGAAGCCGTCCTCAACTCCTCGAACCGAGCGGTCACCTTGGTGACACAGGATCAGTTCGTGCCGTTCGACGGCCAAAGTTTCGCAATGAGGCGCTTCCGGCTCCACAAACTCCCTTGGCCCACCGAAGTACTCCAAGAACTCGGGGCGAACGATGTGCGACTGCGCATAACATTGTCGTATTTCATTGAGCCCACGGCCTCTCGCCGTGGGTGGCGACAGCGTTACGCCTACGCGTCACACTCGCTTCGCTTCGATCTCCAAGGTCCCCTTGAGACACAGCAGGGGTTCATATCGCGGATCAACCGAGAGGCTCAGTCGGATGAAGACGGCGGCGCGTCACGGAGCGGTACCACGTCCGACCGCTGGCTCCTCGGCGAGAATCAGCGGAAGCTCGGATCTCTCCATCAGGATGAATGGCACGGCACCGGCAGCGAGCTTGCCATGTGTAACTCCGTCGCTGTCTATCCTGTTGGGGGTTGGTGGAAGAACAATAACCGCGCCGACAGACGCGACTTCCCTGTCCGGTATGGACTACTCCTGTCCTTGACGACCGCAGAACAGGACATCGATCTGTATACGCCGATTGCCACTCAGTTACGCATTCCTATTGCGACTGAAATCTCTGGCACCTGATCAACTTGGAGTTCCGGCGCAAGTCGACCGGAGTCGCTTGTGTCTCCAACAACTTGTCAAAAGTTTCCCCATGGTCCGACGCGGTCGTACGACAGCGATCGAGAGCAATTGAACCGAAAGGGTCATGCCATTTTCGACTCCTTCGCATCGTCAGCACTAATATCAGCTAACAGACCAAGAAGAATGCACTACTCAGCCGAGTGACCGCTGCATCCCCCACTCCCTCATCTGTGAGGAGCGAGCAGGTCGTCATGATGACCAGCATCGAAATGTCCCGATGCCCGCTTAGGTCTTGATCGAGAACACTGGGTAAACCCTGTCCGAGTATCTCGTTGTCGATGGCAGGGGCATATTCTCCCGCAAGAGGACCTGTGGGATGCGCAAGGTAGGAATCCTCCCGCCACATCGCGAACACTGGGCCGTTTTTCACGGCGGTCGCGTGCGCTGCTGGCGCGAACTTGCGCGCTTGGTTCTTGACGTCCCCGTTGGCGTCTGCGAGAACGAAGGCGTTCATCTCCGTCGGGTCGAACTCCATATCCCAGCCCATGTCACGTAGGTGCTTATGGGTGCCAAGTCTGGTCTCACGAGCGACTTTGAGAATCTCATCCACGGCGCTGGGACGCACCTCCTTTGGGAGGTCAAGCATCCACTGGAGCCGGATGGCTAGCTCTGCGAAAAGCCTCCTGTTCGGCGCACAAGCCGAAGATGTGCCGCTGATGGCAAGTTGCCCGACGACTTGGCTCTGCGCAAATGCTGCTCGGCACCACCCAACGATGAACTGGGTCGGGACTGCCCCCGGTTTTGTTGACTGCTTGACCTAGCGAGCTGGTGGTCCTGGAAGGATTTTGACCATACCCCGGCTTATGGGGCGGAGTTCGGCCAGGATGTTATTGATGCGGCCCGGAAGGGCGTCCCGGTTCAAGAAGGAGAACGCATTATGGCCATCATCGCTGAAGAATTCGAGTTCGTCGTCGGAGTCGACGCCCATGCCCACACCATACATTTACCGCGGTTCATGCCTCAACGGGTGCCCTGATCGACACCGCCACATTCCCGGCAACGCACTCTGGAACGGGCCGCGCGATCACTTGGCGGTTGGTGGGAAATTCAGTTCGTGTCGTTGAAGACAAAGGGGCGTGGCCCTGCTGGCATGAGTGGGATCTCCTCGTCTGGAGGGTCACTGCTACTTCTTGCTTTCCGTGGAGAGGATCTTCTTCACGCTCTTGTCCAGGAAGGTGGTCACCGCGAGCTGTCCAAAGCCGAACATGAGCGCCAGGAGCAGGACGGCAGCCAGAGACGTGTAGGTGCCGACCAGGAGCTTGGTGCCGATGATGAGGCAGCCGATGAGGGCGGTTGCCATCCCTAGGGCAACCTTCGCGAGCATCAGTGGCGGGCGCGGGTCGTGCCATCTCGTGTCAGTGAAACCAGCGCCCACCAGGTAGAGGCCCACGAAGCCGCTCATGAGACCGCCAAGCGCCCCGAAAATGTAAACGAGCCCCAGCAGAGGAAGGCCGTCGACCGGTGTCTCGGTGGGCGCTGGCAGGATCACGAGCGACGGCACGTTGGCTTGGACGAGGAACAGGATCGCGAGAATTGCCATGACGAGTACCGACGAGACCACTAGGCCCCGCGCATTGTTCCGCTCTGAGGAGTGCTTCGACGAGTCGGCTTCGTGCGCCTCACGGATGAGTTGCCGCGCCAGCTCGAGCTTCCTCGCGTTGTCGGCGGCTGTATCGAACTCGCGCTGCCATGCAGTTAGCCTCTCGTTAAGACTTCGGTCCGCATGCCTTTTGGCGCGCTCGACCAGGTGGTCAAGATCCGTCTCAAGCTCATCGAGCTTCTGCTCGGCGTCCTGGAGCAGGACCCATGTCTTGGACGCTCTCGGGGTGATACCGCTGAAGGGATTGTGGCTGTCCCGCGCCTTCTTGGCATCCGTCAACAGCAGGTCAAAAGGCTGCAGATCCTGGTCCGTTCGGCCAGCCTTGACGAAGCCCGCCCTCTCCGCCGTGAGCTCGCTGATTCGGGCGTCCACGTCTTCCGCCCATGAGGACACTGCATCTCCGATCGCTCGCTTCCTGTCTCCATTCCACCCCGCTGGCCGCTTCATGGGCAGAGGCATTGGACCCAGGCCGCTGCCGTTGAACGACCCGCTTTACTGACAGGGCCGGAGTGAGTGGCCCGATCTGGACGCGGCCATCCAGTTTGCCCCGGTCCACGGCGATGAACGCATGGCCCGGTTCCAGTTCGGGAGGGCTACGTGCACAAATGGCCTCGCGGCCAGCAAGCCTCTTAGCGCACGCTGACCAAATGGTAGGTGCAATACTCGCAGCGCCTGTCCTTGACTGGACTCAAACTTTGAGGACCTATGGGAGCTCCAGCGTTCTTCCAGAAATGGCTCTCAGTGTAGGGCTGCGTATGCTGGGTAGCAAAGTAGACCGGTGGGTTATTGAGCTAGTGCATCCCATCGACCACTCGAGCCTAAATGGGTGGCCCGTGTCGGCGACCTCGCGACTCCAGCCCTCATCCTCCGTGGCGCTGAGGACCGCCCGACCCCCAATTGAAGCCTCGGAGCAATTCGCGAAAATCCCAGCCGACCTCGTTCAGCTCGTTACCCCCGAACTATGCCAGACATTCGCTGGAGTGGAACGGTGACAGCGATAAGTGGGAGGCGTCAATGGCTGAGTTCCTGGAGTCGCTACCAGGAGATCGAAGCTGGGGTCGGACGGGACTCGATTCTGGGAGTTTCGCGTCGAGCTGGTCGACAGGGAGCCTGCCGTTTGGCGTCTGTTTGAACTCCCAAGTTCGGTGGATCTCAATTAGCCACCCCAGGTACTGCAGTCAGCCTTCGACTGGGAGGACGCCCACCTGCACAGGTTCACAACGGATGATCCTTTCGCGTTGCTGCGGCAGGTCGACGGTGCTTATCCGGAGGCACGCTATTGCCTTTCCCAGCAAAAGTGCGAAGAGCCAGGCGACAGGCCGTGCCGGGTTCAGGCAAAGCGTCCTGTGAATACGACTTTGGTGACGGTTGGCTAACGGCTCGAGGTCGTTTCCCGTCCGGGCCTGGAAGGGGCGCAACGAAGGGTGGAAGGAAGAGCTCCATTTGCAGGCGCTCCACCGTGTCGCAAATTGCCGATGTTAGAGATTCCGTCATCTGTAGTGGCTTCACTTTAGAATGGGGCGTTCATCACCCTCTAAATCTCACGAAGCAGAGCGACGCGACCACAAGGTTTGTGCACACTTTAAAGCAAAAAACCCCTCTGACGAGGGGTTATGCTGTGCCCGAGGTGGGACTCGAACTACATTCCAGCCCTTGCAAACACTCGGAATCCACGAAAACATGCGGAATCCGGAGCAGTTCGAAGGCAGTAACACCCGATCCGCGGCGCAGAGTGTGGACATTGTCCGCACTCTAGTCCCTGGCTGGTGGGTCTTCCGCGTGCTGTGATTGCGATTATGCGGTTCCTCGTTTCGGTTTCGCCGTTGTAGGCAGTGGTGACCTACACCTATTCATGGACCGGGGGAGCGGGAACTACATGACTGTGACGATTGCGCCATAGGGCGTGGGCACCGGGAGGTTGTTCCCTAGGAACGTCTGCGCACGCCGTGCGGCGCTGCTGTTCTGGCAAAGAGGGCTTGCCCGACAGGAGTAACAGAGAGGTCGTCGTCCACCTTGTCCATTTCCGCGGACGTCAATGGCACCGACGCATCAAGTTTCGCGACATCTTGCAGAGAGACACCAGAGCACGCTATCTAAGCGTCAAGCGCGAAGCCGCCGCCAGCACCAAAGACTTGGGTGCTTACACCTCACAGAAAGCCGGCGTGGTGGCTGCCATTCTCAAAGCGCCTGAGAACCCGGCTAGCCCCGGACGGCGCCCGGTAGGGGATCCCCTTACGAACGCTGGGGCGCCCGTTCGCCCACTGGCATACGGGCAGCGCGATGCGGGGAAGGAAACGTCTTTGGCGCTAGGCTGGAAAAACAACGACGAGCGCGCTCGTACAGCGGTTGGTCCCCGGCTCCCGAGTCTTCGATGCTGAAAAGGTCGGTGAGGTGCTCATGGACATTAAGCCCGGGCTTCCGGCGACGGATAACTTCCAGCACTGGGACCCGTGGCGGACGCTCGTCGTCGAAACCGCCAGGCGCGTGCTCGAGTACACCGGCGGCACACTCGTGATGCCGATGACTGTCCTTGTGCAGAGCTACTGGCGGGAGATCAGCGACGGGTTGAGCGCTCACGGCATACCGATCCAGCATTTGTACTCTACGCCGACCAGGCCACGCTCCGCGACCGTATACAGAACGATAAGGACCTAGGCCCTTCGACGTTCCGCTTCGCGTACCTGGAACCGTACGCAGAAGCAGCCCATGCCTGGCTCCACAATGAAGCCGATGTCATCGATACCACGCGCATCACGGCGGGCCAAGCCGCGCAGCGGATCGCGGATTCAGTCCTTAGCCGCCAACGGCACACAACATCCGACATCGTGCCCGCCGAGTGTCAGCGTCCGGACACCCATCTGTCGAGACCTTGCCTTTAACTGTGACAGAGGAGGAAATACTCAGCGGAGGCAACGCCAGCGGCGTCGATGTGCGTGTGGGGTCAACAGTCCGCCTATGCGATCCCGTCCCGCCACACCTCCAGCTCTTCCCCTCAGCGACGGAGTCGTGTCCCTACGACTGCGTCGAGAATCTGACTTTGAGAAGATCTTCGCCGGCCGAAGATGTGCAACTACTGCGCTGGCTGTCCGACCGCCCCATTGATGATGACACGCCTGCCGGTGCTGTTCTCCGAGCTGCTGAGCAGTGGCAATCAAGCAGAGGCACTCCCTTTGTTGTTGCCGGCGCTCAATCAGCTAATGCCATCGGCCTGATCAATCTCAAGTTCATCGATGACAAGGTGGCCATATCGCGTACAGCATTTTCGCGGCCGCGCGCGGCCAGGGCGCCACGCCGCGAGCCGTTCAGCTCGCTGTCGCTTGGGGCTCCATGAGCTAAGCGTCGAAAGAATCATCCTTGAAGCCGATAGACGCAATACCGCATCAATCCGTGTAGCTCAAAAGGCCGGCTTCCAGTGGACACATGACCGCCAGGAGCCTACCCAAGACACGAAACCATCAATCGTGGCAGGGTGGTGCGGCGAATGGCCACAAAGTTTCTTTCCTGCGTCGTCTTCGTTCCTCGTAACCCTGTGGTCCGTTCTTCGTGTCTTCCCTTTTTGTTCATTGTGGTGCGGGTGGGGTGTACGGTGCTTGTTCCAGGTGATTATGGACCCTTTCTTTCACTCTGCCTGCCGTTGTCCGTATGCCGCCTCCGGTCCGGCCACACGGAGTCGCGACGTACCGTTCGAGGATTCTTTTCATCATTCCGGTGCCCTGATTTTCAAGAGCCCTTCCCCTGCGCTCGTGTTGGCTGGGTATGTGCCCGTCACTCGTCGGCTGCCGGCTCTCTGGAGTGTCCCGGCCGCATGGTCCGTGACCTCGTCTGCGCACCGATGGACCTGTGCCAGGTTCTCATCAGCCAGTGGAATGTGGGCAGTCACAGGTATGGCCACGGACTTCCGGCTGTCGTAGGTGTTTTTCGCCTGTGCCGTCAGGCTGATGCGGAATGGCGAGAGCACGATGCCTCGATGTCGTGGATCGGCCGTCGGGGATCAAAGCCTATGGATTGGCCCGAAGCGTGGAATGCAGAGCAGTCGAGCAGTTGGTCTCCACAGAGGCGCCCGGAGTGACCAGGACCGTTCTCCCAGAGCTGCCGGTGGTGAAACAAATTGCGCGATACTTGACCCTTAGTGGCTGAGGTCATAGCCTCCTCATTAGCATGGGGCTCTGCCCCTCTAGGGCGGAGGTGCCTTTGAGAATAAATGTAGCCTTTGCCGGGCTGACTGCCGCTGGCAAGACGACTCATGCGCGCATACTTGCCGAATCTTTGGGCTATCGTTACGTCTCAGCCACGGAGCTGTTGCTCAAGATTTTGAATATCGATCACAATCCTGACAGGGTCTGGTTCGAGCGATCTGACGAAGTAGCAGCGGCCCGGCAGGGCGATTGGGCCGACCAAGAGCTCGAGACTCAACTCGTTAGACTTGCAAAGACCGAATCGGGCATCGTATTCGACACTTGGGCGTTGGCATGGATCGCCGAGGAGCCGATGGTTCGTATCTGGATAGAGTTCGACTTGGATTCCCGTGCTCGGAAATGCTACGTATCTCAGTGCGACCCTGTCCTATCCATAGAGCAGTGTAAGACACTCGCAGACGCCAAAGATGAGAGTACGCGACAAAGCTTCCTGAGACGTCACGGTTACGATCTTCGGCAAGACCGACATAAGTACGACCGCGTTATCACAAATTCCCACTTGATCCCCAAAGCAACTCACATGGCAGCTGCGGAGGGTATTCGCGTGTTTTCGCCGACGCTCCTCAAAGCTGTTCTTGGGGCTGGCCGCCAGAAAGGTCATCCCATTGACCCTGTCAGAGAAAATAGGGAGAAATGAGATGAACGCACAGGTGGAAGATGAAGAATTCGAAAGCGCACTCTATCGTATCTACGAGGATCGAAAACCGCTTTATTCCAGCGCCCTCTCGAGAGTGAAAGAGTCGCTCGAAGCCATTCTTCACGACAGGGGGAGACACACCGTAGCGGAGCAGAGGCGGATGCGGGTTGAATTCGGCAGGGTCAAGGAAGCCAATCGTCTGCTCGTTAAGGCGGCTCTGCCAAAATATACACAGCGGATAGTTTCGCCGGAATCCGTCTTTAATGTTATCACGGATATCGCTGGCATTCGCATTACCTGCAATACATATGAAGATGTTCGGCGCATTGAATCGGCAATTCTCGAATCAAATACACTTCGTCTTTTTGGGGCTGTGGAGGCTTCAAAAGTTCACGAGGATTACTTGCTGGACCCAAAACCTTCCGGGTATAGAGCAGTTCACCTACTCGTTGAAGTTGATGTTCCACTTGGGGCAAACTTCATCGCGATACCTTGCGAAGTGCAAATTAGGACCCTCCTTCAGCACGCTTGGGGAGAGCTTACCCATGAAGACACGTTCAAGCCCGAGATCGCTGTGCCTCCTCTCGTTTCATCATTGAGTAAGCGCCTTGCAACGGCGCTAGCCGTTCTCGATGAGATCGCGCAAGATCTTCGAGACGAGTTGAATAAAATTGAGAAAGGGACGGCTAATAAGGTTGCGCCAGAAGAATCCGCTGATGAGAACGTTCAGGGAGTAGTTGTAACTACTCAGGATGTCCGGACGCTCTATGAAGCCGTATTTGGAAGAGTTCTCAGTGCGCCAAATCAAAATATTCGTGAGACGGCTGCATCTTTAAGCGCAAGTAATCTGGATTCCAGTGAGCATGTCCAGGCAATCTTTGAGAGGGTCTACGCTGCGACCAAAGACCCCTCAAAATCGCAGGGGGTTCTTGTAAGTGATGCAAAGATGCTGCAGATTATTCTGGATGTTGTATCCGAATCAGTTGACGCCGAAACTGTTGTACTACGAGAACATCAGAATGAGACCCGGCGTTTGGGCGATATGAATGCATTTGCAGACTTGTATCGTCCTGGCACACTGCATATGGCGACGGTCATGAGGGTGGCTCCGCGGTTCGCAGTTTGCCAGCTAACTTCGGGCGCCCAGGCGGTCGTTTCTGCTCGTCATCTTGAAAGGGGCAATCGTCGAATCTCTCTGGAGGATTTCTTGGCACCGGGAGAAACAGTGCGAATTAGAGTAATAACCGTATCGCCTGAGCGCCGGCGTATCGAGGCTGCGACGGTATACGAGGAGCCCAATGCGGCCGATTGAAGCAAGCTGGCCGTCGTCCCCCGTGGAGGCCCTTCGCGATCAGAAGCTGCGACACGCGCAGCTGCGGCTTGGTCGTCTCGAGTTGAACGGGGTGCGTGACTGCATGGCGATAGGGGTCTCGTATTCCGAACGAAGGGGGTTGGCTGTTGCTGTAGGTGTGCCTATGCTTCACGGAGGGTCGCCTCTCGAACGGGGGTCCCAGTACGTAGCGGAATCCCCTTCTGAATTCCCGTATGTTTCAGGACTGTTTGTATACCGGGAGGGCCCAGCGGTTCACGCACTACTCAATAGTTTGCCGCCAGTGCTTGAGCTCCTGGTGATATTTGGGCAGGGTATCGCTCACCCGCGTGGATTTGGTATGGCCTCACACATAGGTGTGCTGGCCGATGTTCCGACGATCGGTGTAACTAGGAAACGGCTCTGGGGAAAAGGACCAGAGCCCGCCCCCGACACCACTGAGCCCGTACTTTTACGAGACAACCGATCGAATCTCGTTGGAGTGGCCATGCGTCTATCAAAGGGGGGAGAAGTCATACATGCTTCGCCGGGCCATCGGACAGACATAGAGAGCGTTTTGGAATTCCTTAGTTCCATCAGTGCTCTTAGAGCTGGATTGCCTGAAAGCCTTGCGTTGGCGCAGGAGGCCGCCAACAGAAGAGCTTTCACTAAGTAACGTCATATGCCAAATTTGGAGGAATATATGAATGGGCCACTAGTTCTGATTACCGGAAATGCGGGAAAGGCCGCTGAGTTTTCCAGGCTCCTTGGGGTTCAAGTCCTCGCCAAGAAGATTAACTTGCCTGAGGTGCAAGGAATTGATGTGCGCGAAGTGGCTCATGTTAAAGCGCAGGCAGCTTTTAACCAGATCGGCGGTCCTGTGTTCGTGGACGACTCAGGAATCGAATTCTCTGCTTGGGGTGGATTGCCGGGCGCGCTCACTTCCTGGTTTATGGACTCGGTTGGCAATGAGGGGCTGCTGCGAATGCTTCAAGGCTTCGATGACCGAACGGCGAAGGTCGTAACGGCCTTGGGTTACTGCGACGAGCAAGGTGTGCGGGTTGTTTCAGGTGAAGTGGTTGGTCTGGTATCCGAGTCAGCGCGCGGCGACTCGGGTTTCGGGTACGATCCCATTTTCATGCCTCACGGGTCCCACAAGACGTTTGCAGAAATGACGCTCCCGGAGAAGGATGCAGTCTCAATGCGCGCAATTGCCGCATCGAAGCTATCCGAAATTTTGAATATCGTATAACTCATTCATGACACATGGTTCAACGCCGTCGAGTTCATCCAGTCGGTGTGAGAAGCAGTCATCACTGGAGCTTGCCGAAGCGAAGCTCGTCAATGAACTCCAGAAGGCCGCCTCGACAAAGGACTCCACGATCCAAGACCTCAAGGCGAAGCTCGACGCTATTGAGATCGCGCAGAGGCTTGAGATCACCGAGGCTGTCAGCACCGTCGAAAAGGAGCGGGACGAACTCAAGAGCGGTCTCAAACGCGCGGAGCTCGAGAAGCAGCTCGTCGAGAAGTCCTTGAAAGACAAGTACGAAACCCAAATCAAGGACCGCGAGGAACAGATTGAGCGGCTGCGAGATCTGAAGGCGAAGCTGTCGACCAAGATGGTCGGTGAAACCCTTGAACAACACTGCGAGATCGAGTTCAACCGCATCCGTGCCACAGCCTTCCCGCGCGCCTACTTCGAGAAGGACAACGATGCCCGGACTGGTAGCAAGGGCGACTACATATTCCGCGACTCCGACGACGCTGGTACTGAGATTGTCTCGGTCATGTTCGAGATGAAGAACGAGAACGACGGCACCGCGACCAAGCACAAGAATGAAGACTTTTTGAAAGAGCTCGACAAAGACCGAACTGAGAAGGGATGCGAGTACGCCGTGCTGGTCTCTCTGCTCGAGCCCGACAGCGAGCTCTACAACACCGGGATCGTCGATGTCTCTCACCGCTACCCGAAGATGTATGTCATCCGGCCGCAGTTCTTCATCCAGTTGATTGCGCTGCTGCGGAACGCAGCCATGAACTCACTCAAGTACAAGGCTGAGCTCGCGCTGGTAAAGGCGCAGAACATCGACATCACGAACTTCGAGCAGCACATTGATGAGTTCAAGGACGCATTCGGCCGCAACTGGCGACTCGCTTCCGAGGGATTCGAGGAGGCGATCAAGCGCATCGACGAAGCAATCAAAGACTTGGAAAAGACGAAGGCGGCGCTGCACAAGTCGGCCAACAACCTGCGGCTTGCGAACAACAAGGCAGAAGACCTCACCATTAGGAAGCTCACACGAGGCAACGCAACAATGGCCGCCAGGTTTGCCGCGCTAGAGCAAGCTCAGGCAGAAGAGTGGGAAGTCAACTGATGATGCGATTTTCCGGTTGCAAGCAGCAATGGGGCTACGGTCGGCTACGACAAAGCGACCCACACGCTTGAAGTTGAACTAAAGGGGCCCTTCGCAGATGAGCGTGGTTAGGGCTGTCTGGCGCCGAGGGCGGGAGCGTGTCCTGATGCCGCTGCGGCGTGGTGCGGGAGGAGAGAGGTCAGGGCCTCTTTGAATTGGTAGCGACCAAGCTTCCAAATAAAAAAGAGACCCTGATATGCCTAATGCTACTTCCTGCCCGGGCGGTCGCTGGTGCGAGCGGGCAGACGCGCTTCTTGGTGTCCACGGCATCCACGTCTGCTCTGTCACGGCGGCCGGGACCGGCCTGGTTCTGCACGTTGAGACAGAGGAAACTGTTAGCGGTTGTCCGGACTGCGGTGTCGTCGCGGTCGGGCACGGCCGCCGGCAGGTCCGGCTCCATGACACCCCGTGTTTCGGGCGGCCGGTGCGGCTGCTGTGGGCCAAGCGTGTCTGGCGCTGCCCGGACCCTGACTGTCCCAGAACCACCTTCACCGAAGAGCATGAGTTGGCCGGGCCCCGGGCGAAACTGACTGCCAGGGCCGTGGCGTGGGCGACCGACGGCCTGCAGCGTTTCGACACCTCGGTCTCCGCCCTGGCCCATCAGCTCGGCGTCTCCTGGCATACGGCCTGGGACGCCATCAAGGCAGAGGCCGCCCGACGAATCGCAGCGGCCGGCCGTCTGACTGGGGTGAACGCGCTAGGCGTGGATGAGCATGTCTGGTCCCATACGGGCCCGCCGGGTTCCGGGATGGTCACCGGGATCGTGGACCACACCCGCGACGCGAAGGGCGTGGTTCACGCCCGGTTGCTGGACCTTGTTCCGGGCCGGTCGGGGAAGGCCTACGCGGACTGGCTCAAAGCCCGCGGCGAGGAATTCACTGCCGGCATCAAGACCGCCGCTTTGGATCCGTTCCGCGGCTACGCGAACGCTATCCGCGACGAGCTGCCCGAAGCGATCACCGTGTTGGACGCGTTCCATGTCGTGAAACTGGGATCGGCCATGGTCGATGAAGTCCGCCGCAGGGTCCAGCAGGACACCCTCGGGCACCGCGGCCGCAAGGGCGACCCGCTCTACGGGATCCGCCGGACCCTGCAGATCGGCGCCGAACACCTCACGGACAAGCAATCCGCCAGGCTCGATGCGAAACTCACCCTCGGGGACCCGGACCACGAAGTCACCCTGGCCTGGCAGTGCTACCAGAAGCTCCGGAACATCTACCACGCCAGGCCGGAACGGGGCAGGGAACTCGTCAACGAGGTGATCTCCTCGTTCCCGTCCTGCCCGATCCCGGAGGTCTCACGACTGGGCCGGACGCTCAAACAATGGAAGGCAGCAATCATGGCCTACTTCGACACCTTCGGCGCGTCCAACGGCCCTACCGAAGCGATCAATGGCGTCATCGAAACCACCCGCAGAATCGCCCGCGGCTTCCGTAACTTCACCAACTACAGACTCAGATGCCTGCTCGCCGCAGGCGGTCACCGCCCCTACCGGATCAAACAGACCAACCATGCCTAAATGCGAAGAGCCACTAAAGGATGGGACTGCCCCGGCCTTCGTTGACGCAAGGAGGGAGGCAATCCTGGGGCAGTCCCCTCCTTCGGCTAATCCCACCGGTGTCTTGAAACCTATGCGTCTCGAAAGCCTAGGGTTTCGAGGCACCTATGTGGGTCTCGTAGTAGTTATGCCTGCTGAGGCTAGGGGGAGTTTGTGAATGACTGATCCGTCGCCGTGAAAGATGAGAACTCCCCTTTGCCGTCAATCCAGACCCACGAGTATGAGGCAACTTCGCCGACGTCGTGTACGGTGCAATGTTCGGGTGCACATCCGGCTCGTTTGACGCTGACTCTGTAGCCAGGGGTTTGAACGGATCCAGTTGTGATAGCTGACAAGGCGGGTTTGGGGCCTGGGGTCGCGACGTTACTTGGCTGTGTGTCTGCTTCATGGTGTTCTTTCAGGGTGCAGTTGGCGTTCCTGCTGCTGGCCCAGCGAAGTCGGGCCTTCGCCCGTTTGGCCGTCTAGCAGGCTCGGCAGCGAGCGCCGAAGTGGGAAAAGAGAGGGTGTGCACAATGTGCACACCCTAGCGTTCGGATTGAGTCTTACTGGTGCCGGACCGGGCCGGATTGCGGAGGCTTTCGGGGGAGTGGCGGAAACTCAAGGGCCGGAACCCGGTTCGAGTCCCACCTCGGGCACAGTGTTTCCCTTGGTCAGGGGCTTGTGGGCCTCTGAGTGTGCACAAGTCGAGGTGTGAAGGTCCCTTCCGGGGCCTTTTTCATTTCTTGGCGGGGTGCGTTCGTGCCTTTCTGACTCGACCTGACTCGAAGATGCGTGCTCCGTTACCTGTTCATGGACCTCAGAGGCCTGGACAACATGATCTGACAAAAGTCTGCGGTGATTCCTTTTCCGCGTCGTTGGTCCTTCACTGCCTTCCTCCTAACCGGTTCGTGGTGTCTTTCTGCTTCTTCATCGTTACCTCTGGCGTCTACGGCATGACGCTGTGCAAATTGGGTCTTCCGAGGTGCGGTAGCTGCAGTCATCGACTGAACCCGGCATCTTGTCCATTATTCACCGACTGTCGGAGACGGTCGAAAACTGAGCCATAGTGAAGGCTTGGCGTCCATTGGTCGTTTCAACGCGGGAGTTCCCGCGTTTTCCTTCGTGACTTATCGCACGGGTGACCCGGTGGCGGCCATGAACGCTGCGGCGTTGGATAGGAAGCGGGCTCAGGTGGGGCCTTTCTCGTCCGGCAGGACCTCGACGTAGGCACAGCGGGAGTGGTCATCGACGGCGACATGGACGTTGTCGAGACCGAGGCCGTGGCCTTTCACGGTTTCGCTGCGGCCGTGGACCCGCCAGCCGCCTCCCTGGGGGATATTCCCGGAGTTGCTTCACGTACCGCAGCAGCAAACAACGCCTGGCTCCAACTACGGACCGCCGGACCGAAGCTCCGGCGACTATTGACGCTCGGACTCACCAGTAAACAGGGATCCTGGGCCAACGCTTGAAACCATGAACCAGGACCCGGCCTGACAGCCAGCCAAGATACCACCCCTCATCCGGCCAACACCCCAACCCACAAGAGGAATTGCCTGGCCCCGAAACGTGAACGCCCCGGACCAGCCCTATAGTGCACATAGTTCAGCAGTCTCCTAGCGGCGGCCGTCCAGGTGAAGGCGGTTCCCCCAATTCGGGACCGGCGACGTCGATGCCTCCCGAGACAGCGGAATCCCCAGCCGGCGCGGGCTCCACCAGAGCTCCGCACCGGCGTTCAGCCGCGGCTCAGGCGGTACTATCGAGGATCAGGCGCGCCGTCTCCATTGGTTGGTCCCAGTGCGGGAAATGACCGCAGTTGTCGAACCAGTGGAGCGTTGCATCCGGGAACAGCTCCATGGCCCGCGCCGCCTCACTGGGAGCGGTGACCTTGTCCTTTCGCCCCCATCCAACGACCACTTTGCCCTTGAGCGAACCGGCCGGCGCGCCTTCCTGGCGGGGTCCGTGAATCAGCGCGTTGAGGGCCGGGTCCAGACTGGTCGATGTCTTGAACCCGCGAAGCTCATGCACGACAAGATCCTGGGGCAGCTTCCAGGGGTGGGCGGAGAACTGAGCCAAGAGCGCCGTGCGGCCCACGGGGTTGCCCGTGAGGAAGGGGAGCGCCGGCTGGATGCGGCGCACCAGTGCGACGGAGGCCTTGATGGTTGCACCAAAGATCGCCGCCTGGCGGTCATTCCAGAATCCCCCGGGGTCCAGTGCGATCGTGGTTCCAGCGTGTCCCCGCCGTGCCATCTCCATCGCCATCCGTGCGCCCATGGAGCTGCCGACCAGGTCAACGTCACCCAGTTCCGCGTCGCGGATAAAGGCTTCGACGGCATCGGTCAGCGTGGCAATGGTGGTCTCCCCGGCCAGCGGCGCGGATTCGCCGCAACCGGGGAGGTCGACGGCGATGACATCCCGTTCAGCGGCCAGCGCCGGGATTACCGGGTTCCAGTTACCAATACTGGAACCGAGCCCATGGATCAGGAGGAGTGGCTTACCGGAGCCTTGCCGGGTTGAGTGCAACATGACTTCACTGTAGTGGGCGGTGCAACATCTCTGGCCAGGGGTCACCTGTCGAAAGGCCCGACGGTGCAGCGATACGCGGTCAGGCAGCGCATCCAAACGCCTCAGGTCGAACACATCTCAGGCAGGGCGAAGAGTCCAACCGCCACGTTGTCGAGGGGGACTGCCCCGGCTTTTGTTGACTCGGGGTCTTAGGCCGCTGTGAGCGCGGTCCGGTTGATTGTTTCATATTCGATTGGCGTGCGTTTCCCCAGCCGTCGTTGCCGTCGCCGGCGGTGGTAGGTCCGCTCGATCCAGGTCGTGATCGCCAGCCGGAGTTCCTGGCGTGTGAGCCACCGGTGACGGTCCAGGACGTTCTTCTGAAGCAGCGAGAAGAACGACTCCATTGCGGCGTTGTCCGCGCACGCACCCACCCGGCCCATCGACCCTGCGAGCCCGTGGTGCCGGAGCGATTCAACGAAGCGGCGGGACCGGAACTGGGACCCACGGTCCGAATGCACCACCGTCCCTTCCGGGCGGCGTGAGCGCACCGCGTTCTCCAGTGCGGCCACCGCCAGCGAGGATTTCATCCGCGAGTCCATCGAGTAGCCGACGATCCTCCCGGAATAGACGTCCTTCACCGCGCAGAGGTAGAGCTTCCCCTCCGCGGTGGGGTGCTCGGTGATGTCGGTCAGCCACAGCTCGTTTGGCGCCTCAGCGGTGAAGTCCCGCTCCACCAGGTCATCGTGGACCGGTGGTCCGGGCTTCCGGCTCAGGCCACGCTTCTTGGAGAACACGGACCAGATGCCGTGGTCCCGGCACAGACGCTGCACTCTGTTCTCGCCCGCCGTGATGCCCTTTTCGGGGAGTTCGTCGGCGATGAAACGGTACCCCGAAGGCGGGATCGTCATCGTGGATGTCCCGAGCGGCGTTGACCAGGTGCGCATCCGCCCAGTCCCGTTCCGTAACCGGGCTGGACCTCCACCGGTAATAGCCTTGCTTGCTGAATCCCAACACCCTGCAGGTCACCGCCACGGAAACACCGTCGGCGGCAAGATCCGTGACCAGCGGGTACATCATTTTGGGTTGATGTCCCTCGCCAGATACGCAGCAGCCCGGCGCAGAATCTCATTCTCCTGCTCCAACAGACGGTTGCGCTTCTTCAGCTCCCGCATCTCGGCCGACTCGGCCGCTGCCGGGCCGGCTCCCGAATCCTTACGCTCGGCGATGGCAATCCACCGCTTCAGCGTCGTGACCGACAGCCCGAAATCCTTGGCAATCTGCGCCAGCGGCGCTTCGCCCTTGCGGGCCACATCAATAACATCCTGGCGGAACTCCGCCCCATAAGCCGTGGGCATGGTCAACATCCTTCCACGAGCACTCGCTCGCTAGGTCAAGGAGTCAACAAAACCGGGGGCAGTCCCAGGGCCCTCAATTCCAGGACGTAACCGGCGCCGAGGCAGCCTGGTTTGGGACGCCGAACTGGGCAAAAGCGAGGGTGTGCACAATGTGCACACCCTAGCGTTCGGATTGAGTCTTACTGGTGCCGGACCGGGCCGGATTGCGGAGGTTTGCGGGGGAGTGGCGGAAACTCAAGGGCCGGAATCCGGTTCGAGTCCCACCTCGGGCACAGCATGACCCCTCGTCAGAGGGGTTTTTGCTTTAATGTGTGGACATTGACCCTCGGCGGGTCCCTCTGGCGCTGGCCGCGGTCTGTGCCCGGCGCCGCGGCGGCCTGTTCGGTTGTGTGAGTGGCGGGATCAGGGTCCTGGCTCGCGGCCCCTCGACCTGCTGGAATCTAGCGTGATGGGTCGTCCTATCTGGTTATACCGGCGGCCAGTTGTTGGCCCTCACTCATTCATGGCCAAGAGTTGTGGTGACGACATGACGAAGACGAATTCTCTTCGAGGATCGCCGTCGGATAGCTGCTTTCTGCGAACCTGGCAGAGTGCGCTCATCACGTGTTTGTCCGGCCAAAGGGGTGTGGACAATGTCCACACTTTGTCCACAGCCGGCTTTTCGACCCGCATTTTGATCCCTTCCTCCTGCTCCTGGTTCTGCCTTTACCCCTTCATGCAGGTCCCTGTTGCAGGCGACGTGACTTTGCGGCCCAGGCCAACGTTCCGGTTCAGCGGGAACGTCTTTGGGGTGATCTGTGGCTGGCGTACGATCCGTCGACAGAGTCCAAGTGTGTGGGATCCGGACTTCTTCCGCGGCGGCCACAGCGCCTGGCGCTCAGGGGGTCGTGGCGTGCCTGTTTGTGCATTTGAGGGGTCGTGTGGACCGCGGCTCACCTGCCCGGCATGATGAAGCCGTGACGACTGATGATTCTGTAAGCGGGGCGAGGCCGCGACGGGCAACAACGGCTGATGCAGCTGTGGTTGCGCAGCTGCTTCACGACTTCAACGTCGAGTTTTCGACGCCGAGCCCAGGCCCTGACGCGCTCAGGTCGCGGCTGACGCTCCTATTGGCGGGAGGCGACGTGGTCGTGCTGCTGGTCGGCGAGCCAGCGAGTGGCCTCGCGGTGCTGAGTTTCCGGCCGAACGTCTGGTACGAAGGTCCGGTAGCTATCCTTGACGAACTCTATGTCAGCCCCGACCTGCGTGGTCGTGGTCTGGGCAGCGCTCTCCTGGACGCTTCATGTGATCTGTTGCGCGATCGGGCCTGCACGCTCATGGAAACCAACGTCGCTGGCGAGGACACAGGGGCACGACGATTCTATGAAGCGCGGGGGTTCACCAACACCGAACCTAACCGCACTGACCCGATGCTGTACTACTACCGGGAGCTCTGAAGCTCAGCCCGAGAATTGCCTGACGCTTTCTGATGACAACGGGACCACTTCTGGGCTCAAAAAGCTGTTTCAAGAGTTCATGCTCCGCGGATGGCAGGATCGTGCGTCTGCCGAGCAGGGTGGCCACGATCTGGCGGACCTCCTGGATGCAACGGTCATGGTCGTCAAGGTCCGCCCGGGCCATTGACCCATGCCAATTTGTCCAAAGCGCTGTCGATGAGCGGCATGGAACTCACATTCCGGCCGGGGCTAGCATCTGTCTAAGGCTCATAAAGCATTGCCTTGAGAACGACAGCGTCCCCGGCAGACCACAGATATCGTCAGGATCTGATCTGTGAGGTGCACTTCGGGCACGCTGCCGTCTGCCCGTCCGTCCCGATCTTCCAGACGCTGGCAACCGTACCGCGGGTGGACTGGACACAGGAACCGGAGGCTGAGTCCCGTTCTCATGTAACTGTTAGCCGGGAATGGCGGTTTTGCGGCCTTGTTAGAGGACATAGACGGCCGACCACCCAAAGTGTGGTCGGCAGGCTCAGCCTTTTCCCGCGGTTGCTCGGTTGGTTATGGCGCTGAATTAACCACCGAGGTCTGGACTGACGTCCAGTCGGTCGCTGTTCCGGCTGGGAAGGTCTTGCCAGCTGTCAGCGTGACCTCCCGTTCTCCGATCAGCAGCCCGGTTGCGGGATTAATAATGATGTCCACCGGGTTTCTCTATCCGGACGCTCGATCCCGATCGCTGTGCCTGCTTGCCGTCAAGGTTCGCTTGCCTGTCTACGACGGTGGCTCCGGGAATGAGCGCGGCCGCTTTGTAAAGTGCAGCGCGGAGGTCGGCCGGGACGACTCCGGCCCCCAGGGGGGCCGCGAAGGCTTCTAGCGCTTCGGCTTCTGGACTGCCTTGCTTGCCTCGCTGGCGAATTATGTCCAGGAGGGCCTGGGCGTCGAGGGGCAGATTATTCACGCCCCCCGTCCAGGGCGTCCATTTCCCGACGAGATGGAATTGACCGTTGACGTGATCCAAGTCATATCATATGCTCGGTAACATCCGAATCAGACCATACTACAAGGACTGTCCAGAAGGATCCAACGACGTATCAGTCAGGAGAAGTCCGCGGGCGTTCTCACCTTCCCTCAGTGGTCGGCAGATGGGTATTCGGCAGCGGCCCGGCGTGCAGAATTCCTGGACCGATCGTGTGCCAGAGCTGGGAGGACGAGTGCCCTGCAGCCGGGCTCAGGCCTTCAACAGACGCGCGCCGTGAGGCACGCAGTGCCTTCGACTCGCCAACTCGCCGCCGCGCAGAGGGAGACCCCAGAACCCCTACACCCATTGCTGTTGGCGCCCGCTGATTAGGAGGTTTGAAGCCTTCATCAGGACGCTGCTCTACCGTGTCCGGGCAGTTCCCGGAACCCCGTCCCGGGAACTCCCCCGAAACTGAACCGAGAGAAAGGGTAATCAAATGCCCCATGTTGCCACTAGCCCGAAGGCCCATTCGCCGTTTCCTGCTGCGTTCGCGTCAGTGATGGGCTGGTCCTTTGACCTGTTTGACTTGTTTTTGTTGCTGTATGTCGCAGGGCCGGTTGGCCGGCAGATTTTTCCGGCTCAGAGCGAGACGTTCAGTCTCGCCCTGGTTTTTGCTTCGTTTGCGGTCAGCATCATTATGCGTCCGGGCGGGGCGGCGGTCTTCGGTGAGCTGGCTGACCGTATTGGCCGGAAGAAGATCATGGTGACCGTACTCGCCGGTGTGGGCCTTTCGACTGCCGCGATGGGTCTGGTCCCGACGTACGCGGCGATCGGGGCCGCGGCACCCATCATCTTCCTGATCCTGAGGGTCATTCAGGGACTTTTTGTCGGCGGCGTGACCGCCACGACACACACGCTTGGCACAGAGAGCGTCCCGGAGCGCTGGCGGGGCCTGATGAGCGGGCTCATCGGTGGTGGCGGGGCTGGGATCGGTGCGGCCATGGCCAGTGTCACGTTCATTGTGGTCGGACAGTTCTATCCGGGAGCCGCCTTTGATGAGTGGGGCTGGCGCGTCATGTTCTTCACCGGACTAATGGGGGCGCTGCTCAGCCTGTTTGTGCTCACCAAGGTCGAGGAGTCCCCGATGTGGTTGGAAGCGCAGGAAGCGGCCAAGGCAGCCAGGGCCTCAGGAGCGGCAGCGCCTGTGCAGAAGATGCGGATCAAGGATCTGCTGACAGGCAAGTACCGCACCATCACCCTTCTCAACATCGCCCTCGCGGCCGGTGCCGGGGCCCAGTACTACCTGACGTCGGGCTTCCTTCCGACCCTGCTCGGACCCGTGGTGGCCGTGCCGACAGTCGAACGCGGCTGGATTCTGCTTGTAGCGAGCCTTGTTGTGGCTATTTCGGCTACAGCCACTGGTGAGCTGAGCCAACGGTTCGGCCGCCGCAAGACCATGCTCATCATCGGGGGCATTAATGTCATCGCACTTCCGCTGTTCACCCTGGCAATAGCCGGTACGAAGCCCTCTGAGACCGGAACGATCCTGATGCTCAGCTGTTTGCTGGCGTTCTTCGCCAACGCTGCGTACGCGCCCTTGATGGTCTTCCTGAACGAGCGCTATCCGACCGCCATCAGGTCACGGGGCACGGCCATTACCTGGAACACCGGTTTCATGCTCGGCGGGCTGCTGCCGACCTTCGTCAATCTGCTCAGCCCGACCGTCGGCGACGTCCCGGGCAAACTGGCGATCTTCCTCGTTGCCTCCACGGTTGTCTTCATCGGTGTGGTCCTGATCAGCCCCGAGACCCGCGGTGCCCTCGCGGATTCGGAGCAAGCTGATAGCCCCGCCGTCGTTCACGACGAAGCTTCTCAGAATATGCCCCCGCGCTCCTAACTCACAGAAACTCCTTGCTCACAGAAAACTCGTAGCTCACAGAAGGAATTCACATGACTCAGTACGCATCCCCGTTCACCGACCGTACCGTTCTTCTCACCGGCGTCTGCGGGGACATCGGGTCCACATATTTGTCAGCCTTGGTCGCTGCCGGAGCGAACGTGGTGGCCACCGACCTGCCCGCTCTTAGCGAAGCCGGAAAAGAGCTTGCTATCAACGCCACCCGGAACGGTCCCGGCCGGGCGGTCTTTGCCGACTGTGACATCACCGATGAGGCCGGGGTCCAGCATGCGGTCCACACCGCGATCAAAGAATTCGGCCAGTTGGACAGCGTCGTGAACAACGCAGCCATCTACCGGACTTTGGGTGGCAAACGACCCCTCGTTGAGCTGACTCAGGCCGATTGGGATCTGGTTCTACGGGTTAATGTCGTTGGCTCGTGGCAGGTGATCAAGGCCGCTGCCCCCTATCTGGCCGTCAGCGGTCAGGGGCGTATCGTCAACATTGCTTCGGTGGTGTCCCGCACCGGCGCGCCCGGATTCGCCCACTATGTAGCGTCGAAAGCCGCGGTTGAAGGACTCACCCGGTCGGCGGCCAGGGAGCTGGGCGTCGATGGAATCACCGTCAACTCCGTATCTCCCGGATTGGTTGATGACGCTGCGACACGGGAGCTGAACACCGATGCATACCTCAAAACTGCCGCTGCCTCCCGGGCCATCCCCCGCGCGATGGTGCCAGAAGACCTGGTTGGCGCGGTGATGTGGCTGGCCGGGCCGCAATCCGGGTTTGTCACAGGTCAGAACCTTGTAGTCGACGGCGGAGGGGTTTTTGTCTGATGATGGCAACGGAGTTCCAGCCAATCAATCCGACCACGCTTGCCCCACTGCCGGTCCTCCGCTCTGCGGACGTGGCCGACGTCGATGAAGCCGTTGCGGCAGTCACGCAGGGCATGACTGGGACGTGGCCCAGGGATAACAAATTGCGGGCGGCCGTAATGCAGCGTTGGGCGGACCTGTTGGAGCGTGAGGCCGATGAGCTGTGTGCGGATCTGGTTAACGAGACCGGCAAGACCGTCGCTGAGGCGAGGATCGAGATCGCAGGTGCGGCCGACTCGCTCCGGTTCAACGCCGGACTCGCCCGGCTTTCGCTTGGTCGTGCGGGGAGCCTCTCTGATGGCTCGGAGGCGCATCTGGTTCGAGAGCCCGTGGGTCCCACAGTCTTCATCACTCCCTGGAACTGGCCGGTCCTGCTACTCCTGCGCGACCTTGCGCCCGCGTTTGCAGCGGGGGTCACCGCGATCGTCAAGCCGTCCTCACAAACGGCACATGTGACGTCCCGGGTGCTTGAACTCGGCCATCAGGCCGGTGTTCCGCGCGATGTCCTCGTCGTCGTCATCGGCGAAGCCGATGTCGGTTCTGCGCTCGTACGTCACCCGGGCACACGGGCGGTTGCGATAACTGGGTCAACGGCCGCTGGCCAGGCAGTCATGCGTGACGCCGCCGAGACCATGACCCGGCCGCTGCTCGAGCTCGGCGGCAAGGCCACGATGGTGATCCTTCCTGACGCCGATTTAACGACCGCGTTGGAGCGGGCTGCGCGTGCGTCCATCACTACGAGCGGCCAGATGTGCATGGCCTGTACCCGGGTTCTGGTCCACCAGGACCAGGCTTCACAGGCCGAGGAGTTTCTGCGGAGCATCCTCGGCACGCTTCGTCCTGGAGACCCGCGGACAGCGGGAGCCCATCTCGGTCCGCTCATATCTGCCGCTGCCCTCGAAAAGGTGTCCGGGTTCGTGGACCTTGCGCGCGGGGCCGGACGCGTGGTGGTGGGCGGCGACATCGTGCATCCTGAAGGACTTGATGGCCACTTCCTCTCGCCGGCGCTCGTGACTGATCTTGAGTTGGCCTCGCCGGTTATTCAGGAAGACATCTTCGGCCCGGTCCTGTCCCTGGAGACATTTGCCGATGAATCCGACGCGGTGGCGCTTGCCAACGGCACGCCCTTCGGCCTAGCGGCCGCGGTCTGGACCTCAGACCTTTCCCGAGGCCTGAGCCTGGCGCGCGGGATCAAGGCTGGCACCGTGTGGGTGAATGGTTACAACCATTCGTACGCGGAAATGCCTTCAGGGGGAGTTCGCATGTCGGGACTTGGGCGTACCCGCGGCGTCGAAGGCATTGAGCAGTTCACCGAGCTTAAGCACATTCATTTCTCACTGTGAGCCGACAATTTTGGAGGCGTTCGTAAGCCGGTATTAGCCGGCGAGGGAAAGCCAACAATCAGAAGGAAAGACGATGACTGCTACCGGATCAAAGACTTCAACAACGAATAAGACGCTGGGCCACCCTCTGAATGCCTGGTACGTCGCGGCCTGGGACCATGAGGTGACCCGCCAGCCGATATCGCGCAAGATCGCCAACCGTCCGCTGGCGCTGTACCGCACAGAAGACGGCAGGGCAGTCGCTCTTGCCGACGCCTGCTGGCACCGGCTGGCACCGCTGTCCATGGGGAAGCTGGTTGGCAGGGAAGGAATTCAGTGTCCCTATCACGGCATCGTCTATAATTCTGCGGGACGCTGCGTATCCATGCCAGCCCAGGAAACCATCAATCCCAGCGCCACGGTGCCGTCGTTTCCGGTCGTGGAGCGTCACCGGTATGTGTGGGTTTGGCTTGGCGATCCGGCACTGGCCGACCCGGACCATGTACCGGACATGCACCAGATGGATCATCCGGACTGGGCCGGCGATGGCCTGACAATTTCGCTGAAGTGCAATTACCAGCTGGTCCTGGATAACCTGATGGACCTCACACATGAGGAGTTCATCCACACGTCCAGCATCGGCATGGACAACATGAGCGCTGCGGGCTTCGATGTATCCCACGAGGAGAATACGGTCACACTGAGCCGTTGGATGCGGAACATCGATCCGCCGCCTTTCTATCTGAAGAACATGCGGGACAAGTTTCCAGGGTTTGAGGGCAAGGTCGATCGCTGGCAGATCATCCGATTCGAATCACCTTCGACGCTGTGCATCGACGTCGGCGTAGCCAAAGCCGGCACCGGAGCGCCGGAGGGAGACCGCAGCCAGGGCGTGAACCTCTACGTCATGAATACCATCTCCCCGGAGACGGACCGGACGTGCCATTACTTCTGGGGATTCATGCGCAATTACCGTCTTGAAAGCCAGTTGATCACCACCCAGATTCGCCAGAGCATCGACCAAGTCTTCGGTGAGGATCAGGTGGTTTTGGAGGCCCAGCAGGTCGCGATCGACGCTAATCCGGACTATGAGTTCTACAACCTCAACATTGATGCCGGCGGCATGTGGGTCCGGCGACTGATCGAACGCCAGTTGGAGGCAGAACGACGCCTCGTGGCGACCGTCTAGCACGGCGTGCATGGGTCATTACAGGAAGCTGAGGCAGGTAAGAAAACATGGCATCAACGAACAATGAGGTCTGGCAGGTGGGGACTGTCGTAGAGAGCCGGCGTATCGCCACCGATATTCAACGGATCGTATTAGAGCCGTCCCGGCCAAAGACGGCCGATCCTGGTTCGCATTTAGACGTGATGGTCACCATCGGCGGGGAAGAGCGCAAGCGGTCCTATTCGGTCGTGGAATCCGAGCCGAACGGCCAACGATTAGCTATTAGCGTCCTTAAGGCACCGCAGTCGCGCGGTGGCTCCATCTTTATGCATGATCTGGAAGTTGGTGACTCCCTCGAGATCACGCAGCCGCTGCAGAACTTCCCGCTGCGGGTCGGTGCCAAGCACTACTTGTTACTTGCAGGCGGCATTGGAGTCACGGCCGTCGTGAACATGGCGCGGGTGCTGAAAAACCTGAAGGCGAATTACACGTTCGTTTATGCCGGCCGTAACCGCGAGGCTATGGGGTACCTGTCAGAGCTGCAGGATCTTCATGGTGAGAACCTGGTGGTTCATGTGGATGACGAGGGGACATCGCTCAGGGTCGAGGAGCTGGTCGACAGCGCGCACATGGATACGGAACTGTATATGTGCGGGCCGATCCGGCTGATGGACGTCGTACGGCGAGCGTGGATCGAGCGCGAGCTGAACTTTACGAACCTGCGCTACGAAACTTTCGGCAACAGCGGTTGGTATGACCCGGAGGAGTTCATCGTCCGGATCCCCGGACTGGGTGTCGAGACCAAGGTCGGCAAGGACCAGTCAATGCTAGAAGCCTTGGAAGCGGCGGGCGTTGAAATGATGTCCGACTGCCGCAAGGGGGAGTGCGGGCTCTGCGAGGTCAAGATAGTTGAGCTCGATGGAGCCATTGACCACCGCGATGTCTTTTACAGTGAACGCCAGCAGCAGGCCACGAAGAAGATATGCTGTTGCGTTTCCCGTGCGATTCCTCCGAAATCAGGTGCGAGCGCTTCAATTGACGGCCTGGCAGTCGTTACCGTCAGCGTGTCCTAGGACCGGTATCAACAAATCGGGCCGGGCAGTCGGGCCGGGGCAGTGCCTGTATAGCCACTGATGATGGGTTCTCGGAACTCGGCGCAATCATTGCTCCGCCACTGCCGGCCTTCCACACGAAGCCCGGCAGTGAAAGATGTAGTTGATCACACAGTTGACAGAGCTCTGGACCTGTTCGCCATCAGACAGGACCGGTAAGCCCTGGGGCCGGAACTGCGGAGGAGGCGCGAACACCCGTCTCCGGACAGCATCATTCGCGTCAGCCTCGATTGTTAATGGACCGTCGCGTCAGTGTCGAGGGGCTGGCAGTGTGTAGCTATTTCCAATAGCTGGGTGTGAGGTCTTTTTCTGGTGCATTTGATGCGGTTCCCGGCCCTGCAACGGCCGTATCGTGCGTCCGGGCACGAACGCGGTGATCCAGTTCCCGTCCGCGTCCCGCAGTGTCGGGGCCTGCCGGCGTAAGGCGGTTCGGCGCGCAAGTGTAGTTCTGTGTGTACGGCGGGTAACCGGTCAGGCGTAAGGCGGGCGTTGCTGACACGCGCACGCGTCGGTGCTTACGTTGCCGTCCGGCCCAGGGCCGGCGGCCAGTACTTTTGCAGCTGACAAGCCGACCATGTCTGCGCTGGCCACTCGGACCGATAAGACGCGGAGACCTGGGCCCCGGCCTGCCGGAGTGCCACGGAAAATATGCGGAATACCATCGTTTTCCATCCAGGAGCGCACTTTCCCTAGCTGACAGGCAGCCTCGGCCCGCATCCCGCTGCAAATCCCGGGTTAGCGCAGACAGGCCCTTAGAATCGTCGTCGATTCCGTTGTAATGACTTGATTGGAGACAGCGGTTCATCCGCCGGCGCCTCCGCAAGGGGCCGTCTTGCCGGCAGCCAGTATGGCAGCTTCCCTAAGAAGGAACCTTCTCGGAGCGCTCCTGGGCGTTTGGCTGATAGCGGCTCTGCCCGCCATGGATCGGCGTCGACATAAAGCTGAGTCGGCGGCCGGTGCCTCCCCAGGCAGACGCAACGATCTCAGCGGCAATCGACACCGCTGTTTCTTCCGGGGTTCGGGCACCCAGATCCAGTCCAATGGGTGAGGAAAGCCTTGCCAGGGCGTGCTCTTCGACACCGGCTTCCCGCAAACGGACCATGCGGTCCTCGTGCGTACGCCGGCTACCCATGGCTCCAATGTAGGCGGCATCGGTCTGCAATGCGGCCTCTAGCAACGGAACGTCGAATTTCGGGTCGTGGGTCAGAACGCAGATGACGGCCCGGGCGTCAACGGCGGCGTTTGCCAGGAATTTGTGCGGCCACTGCACAACAACCTCATCAGCTTCCGGGAAGCGCCGCGGTGTCGCGAACACCGGGCGCGCGTCGCACAGGGTGACTCGGTAACCGAGGAACTTTCCCATCCGTACTACCGCTGCTGCGAAATCTATGGCACCAAACACAAACATCCGGGGCGGAGGTGTGAAGGAGGCAACGAACACGGCCACGTCATCAACTCTCTGTTCGCCGTCTTGTCCGAGGTGTACGGTCCCCGTGCGGCCAGCTTCCAAAAAACCACGCGCTTGGATAGAGACGCCCAGGTCCAGGCCTATCGATCCAAGGGACCCTGAAACGAAATCACTTCCGATCACCAAATGGCGGCCGACGTTTGAGCTGCCTCCGGTGACTGTGGCCACGCTGAGAGCCTGACAATCCTCAACTGCCTGGGCTACGCGAAGAAATTCAGGAAAAGTCTCCCTGGTGACCGGCTCGATAAAGACTTCTATGGTTCCGCCGCATGTGAGCCCTGCAGCGAAAGCGTCACCGTCTGCGACGCCGTAAACCACCGAAACCGGCTCGCCCGTCGCCAGGACCTGCTTCCCGAGCTCGTATACAGCACCTTCTACGCACCCGCCGGAAACGCTTCCGACGGCTTCCCCCGACGTTGACACTGCCATGGCAGCGCCAGGCGGCCGCGGTGAGGACTCCCAGGTCCGGGTCACCGTCGCCAGGGCGAAAGCAGTTCCATCCTCGAACCAGGACTGCAGCTGGCCAACAATGTCCCTCATGAGCAGGGAATTCCAGGATCATGTCTGTTTGCCATCTTCAAACCGCCTATCGGTATTGGTAATTCAAGCTCATGGATGCGGGCGTTCGGCTCTCAATAGGCCGAGCCACGCTTGGGCCAGTGTTCCCATCACTGCGCCAACGCCGGCGATGCTAACTTCCGCGCTCAAGTTCGAACTCTTCCCAGAACTTCAGCGCTGCGTGCTCGAGCGCGAGCCCAAGGCGCAACGGGACCATCCGGTGTGCTACGTCGTCCCGGCCACTGAACCGGTCCTGCATGGCGGTGTATGTCCTGATTCGGTCATGGTGCTGGACAATTTGTTCCTTCGCGAGTAGCAGAAGATTCTCAGGCTGCGCCAGCTCGCCGAAGAACAGTTTCATCTGCGCGATGTCCCTGACCTGCATCTGCTCACCCGTGGGCTCTGCGAGCCAGACACGCAGTTCACGCGTTCCCTCATCAGTGATTGAGTACGTCTGGCGCCGGCGCCCGTCAGGCTCGGTGGAGACAGTCAGTAGTCCGGCCTTCACGAGGGTCTTTGGTTCGGAATAGAGCTGTGCGTGTGGAAAGGGCCAAAAATAGCCCACCGAATGACCGATGGCGCGCTTCAGGTCATATGAGGTGCTGGGCCCCCGCATTGCGACCATGCCGAGGATAACGTACGCGGTAGGGGTCAGTTTAGCCGTTGACATGATTCAAAGCATACCGTAGTGTCCTTACCGTATTCAATATACCGTCCGAAGCGGATGGTAAAGGTGATCAATGTCGATCGGTCAGGAGAAGCTGCGTGGATTTTGCCACCACTTTAAGATGGGCTGCCGAGCGCTATCCACAGCGGTTGGGCGTTGGGGGCGCGCATCCTCTGACGTACGCAGAGTGGGACCAGCGTACGGATCAAGTGGCCATGGCGCTGCTTTCAACCGGACCGGTCCCCGGCGACCGGGTCGTCCTCATGCTTCAAGGGGGCGAGCCGCTGGCCTCGCTCCATCTGGCCGCCCAGAAAGCCAATTTGACATCGGTTCCTCTGTCAACACGGTTTGGCGCCCACGAATTGGCTCATTGTATAGGGGATTGCTCACCAGCCCTGATTGTGGTCGATGACACCACCGCGGACCTGGTGTCCGAGGCTTGTACTTTCCTCCAGACGCCGGCGGCCATCATTCATGCCAATGACCTTCGCGCCCCGATGCAGTATGCCCGTTCGCTGCCGAGCGCGCCGGAGGAGTCTGATTTGAGTGTGATGCTCTACACTTCCGGTACCACGGGAAAGCCCAAGGGCGTGCCGCGCACGCATAAGGCGGAACATTCGGCGGCCGTGGCCCACCTGATCCAAACGGGCCAACCGACCGGGGCCGTGTCCCTGGGCGTCATGCCAATGTTCCACACGATGGGGCTGCGGTCCCTCCTGGCAAGTGTCGTTTCTGCCGGGACCTGGGTCCCGCAGGCCAAATTCAGCGCTGATGAGTCGATGGAGCTGATCATCGACAACGACATTGACACTCTTTATCTGGTTCCCACAATCTATTGGTCGCTGTACCAGACCGGTCGGTTCCCGGAGGCACGCAGCGTGCGGCGTCTCGCCTATGCCGGGGCGGCCATGACCTCCACACTTGCCCAGCAGCTTGTGGAGGCTGTGCAGCCCGAACGGTTCGTTAACCACTTCGGCAGCACCGAGATCTACACGTTTACGATCGGCCCTGACAGTGCGCGAAAGCCCGGGTGCGCAGGCCGCGCCGGAGTCTTCTCCAACGTCCGCCTCGTAGATCCTGTTCCGGGGGCGCATCCCGACCAGATTGTTGCCAAAGGTGAGCAGGGGCAAATCGCGGTCAGCATGGACAGCCCTGAAGCATTTACCGGCTACTGGAACCGCCCCGACGCCGACGCAAAATCCATTCGGGACGGCTGGTATTTTCCGGGGGATCTCGCCACAGAGGATGAGGACGGTGACCTGTGGGTTTCGGGGCGCGTCGATGACATGATCAACTCCGGCGGCGAAAACCTCTATCCCGAGGAGATCGAGCGCAGCCTTGCCGGCTGCCCCTATATGGAGAATGTGGTGGTCGCCGGCACCCCCCACGACAAATGGGGGTCAGCCGTCACAGCCTTCTTCGTCCCGGCGGACCGGACCGACCCCCGCCTCACCCTCGCCCAGGTCGAGACATGGGTACGCGAGAAATCCGGCCTGCCCTCGCTTCAACGACCGAAACGACTCGTCGCGATTGACGCTATCCCGACCTCTGGGGTCGGCAAAATCCTGCGCCGCAGGCTCGTCGACGGCGACTACAAAGTCCTCGCCGATACAGAGAGCAACCAGTCCCCACCACCCGCCAGGAGCTCCCAATGACCGATGATCTCGCACGCATCGAGGATCCCCAGCTCCTCACCGGCCAGGGCCGCTTCCTTGATGACCTCGACCCCCTACCCGGAACGTTGGTGGCCGCTGTAGTTCGTAGCCCGCACCCGCACGCCCGGATCCGCAGTGTCAACTTCGAGCGCGCTCGGCGCCACCCCGGCGTCGCTGCCGTGATCGGCCCGGAGGAGGTTCTCCAAACCCTGAAACCTTTCCCGCTCTCCGTGAAGACCCCGATGCCCTACTACCCAACAGGGACGGATAAGACCCGCTACGTCGGCGAACCGGTCGCCGTGGTGGTCGCCACCGACAGGTACACCGCCGAAGACGCCGCCGAGCTCGTCGAGATTGACTACGAACCGCTGGAAGCCGTCGTGCGCACGTACGAGGCCATGGAGGCGAACGCGCCGCGCCTGCACGATTCCGCCTACAGCAACGTGGCCACGGACCGCACGTTCACCTTCGGGGAGGTGGACGAAAGTTTCGCCCAGGCCCGGCACACCGTCTCCAAGCGTTACTCCTTCCCCCGCTACTCCTCCACGCCCATGGAGTGCTCCAGCGTGATCGCAGAGTGGCGGGAAACCGCAGACGGGCCGGAGGTGACAACATGGGCCAACTTCCACGGCCCGTTCTCAATGGTCCAGGTCGTCGCGGGTGCGCTCAACATCCCGACGTCCCGGTTGCGGCTGATCGTGCCTGCTGACATCGGCGGCAGCTTCGGCATTAAGGCAGCGATCTACCCCTACGTTGCATTGATGGCTCTTGCCAGCAAGCACGCCGGCAGGCCGGTGAGATGGACTGAAGACCGCCTTGAACACATGCTCTCGAGTTCCGCCGGATCGGACCGGGAAATGACGTTTGAGGCCGCATTCGATGACCAAGGCGTTATTTCGGCCCTGCGCGTAGACCTGATCGACAATGTCGGAGCCTACATGCGCCCTCCCGAACCCAGTACCCTGTACCGGTGCTTCAGCAACATCACCGGCTCCTACCGGATCGAGCAAGTCCAGATCCGCGCCCGGGCAGTGGTCACGAACAAATGTCCCACGGGCCTCAACCGGGGATTCGGCGGACAACAGCTGTACTTCGGACTCGAGCGGCTGATAGATGACATCGCCCTCGAACTGGGCTTGGACCCCGTGGAGATCCGCCGTGTCAACCTCATTGGGAAAGATGAGTTCCCGTACTCGACTCCAAGCGGGGGCATATATGACTCCGGCGATTATCAGACTGCCCTGCAGATGGTCCTCGACGCCGCCGACTATGGAGGGCTGCGGGAGGAGCAACGGGCAGCGCGTGAACGGGGCGAGTTGTTCGGAATTGGCGTGGCCACAATTACCGATCCTTCGGCGACCAACATCGGATATGTCGGACTCGCCACCCCGATCCACAACCGGGGTCGGGGCAAATCCGGCTCGACTGAGCACGTCCGGGTCAGTGTCGATCCACAAGGCATCGTCACCGTTCTGCTCGGAACTGTTCCGCAAGGCCAGGGGCACGCCACCGTCGCCCGGCAGATAGTAGCGGACCGGCTGGGTCTTCCCTTGAAGCAGGTGCGCCCCAGGGTGGAGATGGATACGGCGACCACGCCGTGGACGATCAGCACTGGAAGCTACTCGTCACGGTTTGCTCCGCTGTTGACAAGCGCGCTGATTGAGGCCACGGACCGTCTGGGCGAGTCCATCCGGATCGCCGGAGGTGTGCTGCTCCAGGCCGACCCTGCGGACCTCGAATTCGCCGACGGACAAATCCATGTCATTGCCGACCCCGGTCGCAGTGTTTCCTTCCGGCAAGCAGCGGGTCTCATTCACTGGGATCCCGGTTCCCTGCCAGAGGGTACCTCCGCACGGATGTACGAGGAAGCTGCGTTCACTCCGCCGCAGTCGAAGGCGCCTTCACGCACCGATCAGATCAATTCGAGCCTGTGCTACGGATTCGTCGCCGAGCTCGTAGCCTGCCGGATAGATCCTGAGACCCTGCAAATAAAAATCGAGACGCTGTCCTCGGTGCACGACGCAGGAACAATCCTCAACGCCACCCTCCTCGATGGCCAGATCCACGGAGCCCTCGTCCAGGCACTCGGCGGCGCGCTCTACGAGGAGATGACCTATTCGGACTCCGGCCAGCCGACAGCGACGACGTTCATGGATTACCTTTGCCCCACCAGCGCCGAATCGTCGTTTCCATTGATCAGCAACCACCTCGAGACACCGTCTCCGCTGACCACGTTGGGCGCCAAGGGATCCGGCGAGGGCAGCTCCATGAGTTTCCCTGTGGCCATTGCCAACGCAGTCGCCGACGCCCTGTCCCCGCTCGGGATCTCCATCGACTCGCTGCCTCTGCACCCGAACGTTATCCACAAACTCATCCAGGCAAATGCCACCAAGGAAGGAAACTGACAATGCCACTTACCGGAGGCGAAATCCGACTCGAACGCAGCCACGAAGGCCGCGTCGCAAACCTCACGCTCGACCACGGGCGCTTCAACATCATCACCATGGAGACCCGGCAAGTGATGGCCGACCGATTCGCTGAGATAGATGCCGATCGGGACATCAAACTCGTGGTGATACGTGCCGAAGGCGAACATTTCACCTCCGGAGGCGACATCGCGGGCTTCATGGAGGTCGACCCCATTGACCTCACTGATCTTGGGCAAAACGTCACCGCCCCTTCCCGAAGCCCCAAGCCGGTCATCGCAGCCATCGACGGCTACTGCTTCGGAGTCGGCCTCGAGCTGGTCCTGTCCGTCGACATCCGGATCGCCACTACCGCTGCCAGGTTCGCCCTGCCGGAGATGAAGCTAGGCATGATTCCCGGGAGCGGCGGCACGCAGCGGCTTGCAAGGCTGATTGGCCTGTCCCGCGCTAAGTTCCACATTCTCACCGGGGAGCGCATTACGGGCCAGCAGGCCCTCGACTGGGGCCTTGTCAACATCCTGGCTCCCGACGCAGAAGCACTCGAAAAGGAAACCCAGGCGCTTGTCGACAAGATGCTCGGATACTCCCCTATCGCAATGCGCACGGCGAAGGAGGTCCTGGACAAGGGGATTGACGGCCCTCTTTACACCGGCATCGAGCTTGAACGCAAGGCATATTCGATGCTTCGGGCCAGTCACGATTTCGCCGAAGGGGTTGCTGCTTTCGGCGAGAAACGCACCCCTCAATTCCAAGGACGCTGAGGTATCCAGTCGTGAAAGCAGCCCCCTTCGCATATGTGCGCCCAGGCAACGTTACTGACGTGCTCAGTGAACTCCGCCGGGACGGCGCCAAGGTTATCGCAGGCGGACAGTCGCTCGTCCCCGTCCTGGCTATGCGACTGGCGCAGCCGACAACATTGGTGGACATTAACGCTGTCGAAGAGCTTCATACGCTGAGAACGGAGCCTGGCGGCGTGCGGCTTGGGGCCGCGGTGCGGCAACGCACAGCACAGCGAGACCCGGCCATCGCAGAAGTGCCCTTGCTCGGAATGGCTCTGCCGTGGATCGGGCACCGGGAGATTCGCAGCCGCGGAACCGTCTGCGGCAGTCTCGCGCACGCGGACCCTGCGGCGGAGCTGCCGGCCGTGGCAATTTGCATGGAAGCAACCTTAACGATTGCAGGCCCTAAAGGCGAGCGGACCGTCGATGCGGTGGATTTCTTCACCGCGGCTATGACGACGACGGTGCAGCCGGAAGAACTAATCACTTCCGTCTTCTTCCCGCGTGCCACCGAAACCCAAGGCTTCGGTTTCGCCGAAATTGCCCGAAGGCATGGTGACTTTGCGCTCTCCGGAGTAGCGATACGCGTTGACGCGAAAGACCGGATGAGGCCTTCTGCCCGGATCACGTGTTTTGGCATTTCGGACATTCCACGGGTGCGGGACGTTTCAGAGCAACTGTCGGCTGCTGTGGGCAGGGACGGGCCGGACGCGCCGGAAGCACGCCTGCGCACGGTCTTGGCTGCTGCTGCGAAAGAATTGGCCGCCGATGTTGTCGACACCGGTGGCGATGAACATGGCAGCCAGGCGTACCGGCGCCAGCTGATTACCGCTCTCGCCAGCCGCGAACTTGCTCGAGCCTATGCCAAGGCAGTCCGCGCATCCAGCCACACTGATGAGGAGAAAGCATGAGCACGCCGCGCACTGTTGCCCATACCGGACATGAAGACCTGGTGGCTGTCGAGTTCACCGTCAACGGGACTCCCGTTTCGCTGAGGGTTCCTGCGCGCATGACCCTCTCGGATGCCCTGCGCGACAACCTTGGCCTCACCGGCACACATATCGGATGTGAACACGGTGTCTGCGGGATGTGCACCATTCTGATCGATGGTGATGCCAGCCGTGCATGCCTGCTCTTCGCCTGCCAGCTGGACGGCGCGCAGATCACCACAGTCGAGGGCCTCGGCAAACCCGACGACCTGCACCCGCTACAGGAGTCCTTCGGCCGCCACCACGGCCTGCAGTGCGGGTTCTGTACTCCGGGTTTTCTGATGAGTTCATACGACCTTCTCGACCACGAGCCCGACATCCGGCGGGAGGACCTTCCGGAGGAGCTTTCCGGGGTGATCTGCCGGTGCACCGGTTACCGCAATATCATCGATGCCGTCGATGACGTTGCAACAAACCACCGCGACGGCCTCCCGGGACCGAAGAACTGCGGACAACGAACCCTGACCGGCCGTTCTCCCGTCGGATCGACGGCTGCAGCGGATGAATCCACCGCAGTGTCCGAAGCTGTTCAGGACAGTGCACCCGAAAAGATCAGCTTGCCCAGCGGTGAACCGACAATCGCCATTGACGTCACGACCGTTCTCGAATCCCCGCCGCAGGACGTCGCCCGGGTTTTCGAAGACATACAGTTGCTGGCCCGGTGCCTGCCGGGGGCGGAGCTCACGGAGGAGCTTGGCGGCAATTGGTACCGGGGCCGGGCACGCGTTGCCTTGGGGCCCATCAAGCTTTCGTTCAACGGCTTTGCCCATCTTCTCGAACATGAATCGGACCGGATGCACGTGCTCGGCCAAGCTAAGGACACCGGCGGCGGCCGCGCCCAGGCTGAGATCCATCTCTTGGCGGTCCCGGAGGGGACAGGCACCCGCCTGCAGGCCGAAGCCCGGGTGTACCTCGTCGGTCGCATCGCCGGGTTCGGACGGTCGCTGGCAGGAGATGTCAGCCGGCGAATGTTCGAAGACTTTGCCAAGGCGGTGGACCAGGCCGCGCGCGGCGAGGAACCTGAAGTCGGCTCCAAACCGCCCAGCGCGTTCGGAATCCTCGTCGGCGCCATGCGTGACCGGATCCGCAGCGTTCGGGAACTCCGTCGCAAGGCTCCCGGTTCTCAAGCCAAGAACACCCACGAAGAAGGGTGATCTGATGCCGCCCAGCACCCGTGGTTCCGGAACTCATTCGCCGCTGCCGGCCGCGTTCGCGTCGGTGATGGGCTGGTCCTTTGACCTGTTTGACCTGTTTCTGTTGCTGTACGTCGCAGGCCCGATCGGCCGGCAGATATTTCCGGCCGAGAGCGAGACACTCAGCCTTGCCCTGGTCTTTGCCTCGTTTGCGGTCAGCATTCTGCTGCGCCCCGGCGGGGCGGCACTTTTCGGGGAACTGGCCGACCGTATCGGCCGTAAGAAGATCATGGTCACCGTACTCGCCGGCGTCGGACTCTCAACAGCGGCAATGGGGCTCGTCCCGACGTACGCCGCCATCGGTGTCGGGGCACCTATCATCTTCCTGATCCTGAGGGGGGCAGGGCCTTTTCGTCGGCGGCGTGACAGCCACGACGCACACGCTTGGCACAGAGAGCGTGCCGGAACGATGGCGCGGCCTGATGAGCGGCCTGATCGGCGGAGGCGGCGCCGGCGTCGGCGCGACCATGGCCAGTGTCACGTTCATTGTGGTCGGCCACCTCTACCCGGGGGACGCGTTCGATGAATGGGGCTGGCGTGTGATGTTCTTCACCGGGCTGCTGGGCGCGCTCCTGAGCCTGTTCGTGCTCAGCAAGGTCGAGGAGTCCCCGATGTGGCTCGAGGCCCAGGAAGCCGCCAAGACTTCACCGGCAGCTGCCCCCGCCCAGAATTTGCGGTTCAAAGACCTGCTGACCGGCAAATACCGGGCCATCACCCTGCTCAACATCGCTCTGGCGGCAGGTGCCGGCGCGCAGTACTACCTCACCTCGGGATTCCTGCCCACCCTGCTCGGACCGGTCGTCAAGGTGCCCACAGTTGAACGCGGCTGGATTCTGCTCGGCGCGAGTCTCGTGGTCATTGTTGCGGCCACCGGCGCTGGCGAGCTGAGCCAACGGATCGGCCGCCGCAAGACCATGCTGATCTTCGGCGTCATCAACATCGTCGCGCTCCCGCTGCTCACGATCGCAATCGCCGGGTCGGATCCATCCTCCACAGGGACGATTCTGGCGCTGAGCTGCCTGCTGGCGTGCTTCGCCAACGCGGCTTACGCACCATTGATGGTCTTCCTGAACGAACGCTATCCGACCGCAATCAGGTCGCGGGGAACGGCCATCACCTGGAACACCGGCTTCATGCTCGGCGGCCTGCTGCCGACGTTCGTGAATCTGCTGAGCCCGACCGTGGGGGATATTCCAATCAGGCTGGCGATCTTCCTCGCGGCATCGACGCTCGTCTTCATCGCGGTGGTCCTGACAAGCCCGGAAACCCGTGGCCGTTTGGAAAGATCCCATGCGCACGATGTCGGTCCGCCGCCAGCGAAAAACGGCAAGGGCACGATCAACAGGACCCCACATGCCTAATGCTGTGAGCGCAACGCGACCGGCCCGTTTTCGGGAACGGACTCAGCCGGCGCTGCCCACAGTCCACACCGGCCCGAATTCATCAGCCTGCCCCTACACCGCTCCAAACATCGGTCGCATCCACAGGCACGCCCAACAGCATTGGAGCTGATTCCGGGCCGCCCCCGGCCGCGCTGGGCAATCCTGTGAGCCGTTGAACCAGCTGCGCTACAGTGCTCGCAAAAGTCCACGCAGACCATAGCGAACATCCCTGGACCTGATCAGGCCATCGGCCTCCCTGAAACGGCCGAGCGGAACCATCGGAAGGCCAGGCCGGTGAGGAACGACCAACTTTGCCATGCGTGGCCGGGCTGAGACCAAGCGAAAGGACGTTCTGCGATGGAACCTGTCTCTCTGGCAATTTCCTGTGACGACGGCTATGTACTGCGAGGACATCTATGGGAGCCCGGTTCCTCGGAAGAAGGAGGACTTGGGGCAGTCGTTGTTATTGCCGGCGCCACCGGAGTCAAAGCAACCTACTATCACCGCTATGCAGCTTTTCTTGCGGAGAACGGGTTCACGTCGATCACCTTCGACTACCGGGGTATCGGTGAGTCCAGGGAATCCACTTTAAAGAATCTGCAGGCCAGCTGGTACGACTGGGCTCTGAAGGACCTTGATGCGGTTCTGGAATGGGCTCAGATCAACTGCGCTGAAAAGCATCTGCATGTCGTCGGCCACAGTTTTGGTGGGTTTAGCGTCGGATTAGCGCGCAATGGTCGACGGATTAACCGGCTGCTGACAGTGGGCGCTCAACATGCCTACTGGCGGGACTACCGCCCCGGTCATCGGCTAGGACTCTGGTGGCGCTGGCACATCCTGATGCCTGCTTTGGCGATCTGGAACGGCTACTTTCCGGGCAAGCGACTCGGCTGGCTCGAGGATTTACCGCAGGGCGTAGCCATGGACTGGGCACGGAGCCCGAGGGACTTCACCACCGGGGGAGCAGGTCATGCCCGCGAGATGATGCGGGCGCATCGGGCTTCATTCACTGCCCCGACGCTTGCCGTGGCCGCCACAGATGATCCGTTCGCAACAGAAACTGCTGTCCTCCGGGGCCTGAGCTACTACTACCCCAACAGCTCCGCCATCCTGGTGCAGCTGAAACCGCAGGACTTCGGGAGAGCAGAGATTGGGCACTTCTCGCCTTTCCACAGCAGCTTTCGCGACACGTTCTGGATGGGTACCATCCGGTGGCTTCGAGACGGCGTGAATCCGTGGGCCCTAAAATAACACACGCTGTTACTGCGCTGCCCGCACGTCCAGAAGCGCCGGTGCCCGCGTGCGCTTTTAGCTCCGAGCGGTCCTCGGTCTCGAAGTTGCCACTGGACACTTTGTCGGGTTTCGGTTCCTCACCAGAGCCCAGGATGCCGACCCCGGCGCACCACTTCCGCCGCCGCGCCGGGGGACAGCGCCCGGAGGCGCGGAGCCTTATCCTCCGGCGAATGGCGGCAGAATGTCCACGGTTGCAGACTCGGCCAGTGAGGTATTCCTGTCGCGGACGCTGACTTCGTCCACCAGGAAGCTGCTCAGGTCCAGCACCTGAGCCAGGGACGGCCTCGTGGGGTCATCGGAAGGGGGATGGAGTTCCAAAATCCGATCCAGCAGTGCGCCGAGGGACACACCGCCTGCAGCCCAGCTGTTGGAGTTGACGTCGCCGCACGATATCGTTTCCTCCGCCACCTGCGCGGCATGCATCGCGGCCGCAAAGTATCTGACCAGCATTCAGCCGCCTATCGCACTCATAGAGCGGTCTGACTGGACGAAGTCAACGCCGCCGAGCCCGGTGTGGTCCATACCGTGGGCCTTCGGCTTGAGCCACATCGCCTCTGACCAGCGCTGGGCGATGTCCGTGTCTGTGGCGCCCGTGCGGAACAGACCCAGAAGGTCGGTTTCCTCACGCGAGAACAGGCAGCTCATGATCTTGCCCTCTGCGGTGACCCGAGTGCGTTTGCAATCGGAGCAAAACGGCTCGGTAACTGAGGCGATTATCCCCACGGTGCCCAGTACGACATCGGGTGCGTCCTTGGCACGAACCTGCCAGCGCTCGGCAGGGGCGCCGTCGCGTTGCCTCAGGTCCGGCGTGAGCAAGAAGGATTCCTCCAACCGGACCCGGATTTCGGCTGCCGTAATCATGTTCTCCCGGGTCCAGCCATGGTCCGCGTCCAGCGGCATCTGCTCGATGAATCGCAATTCGAAGCCGCTGGCCACGGCCCAGGACAGTAGGTGCACAGCCTCATGGTCGTTGATGCCTCGCATCAGCACTGCATTGACCTTCACCAAGCCGATTTGCACCCTGGCGGCCTCCGTGACGCCGGCCAACACCTGATCCAAGAAGGGGCGGCGGGTCAGGGCCCTGAAGGTTTCAGCGTGCAGCGAATCCAATGAGACGTTGATCCGGCTGAGGCCAGCATCCTTAAGCGCCCGAGCCTTCTTGGCCAGACCGATCCCATTGGTCGTCATGGAGATCGGCAGCTCAGGGTGATTGTGCCGCAACCGGACAAGGATCTCGACCAGGTCCCGCCGCACAAGGGGCTCACCCCCGGTAAGCCGCAACTCACGAATGCCCAGAAAGTCCACACCGATGCCCACCAGACGCACGATCTCATCGGCCGTCATGATCTGGTTCTTGCTCAGCCACGCCAGGCCCTCTTCCGGCATGCAGTAGGTGCAGCGCAGATTGCACTTGTCCGTGAGGGACAATCGCATATCAGTCGCTCGCCGGCCGTACCGGTCCGCGAGACCTCCTGCCGGGGACCGGGAGCCCGCAGGCGGCGGACGCATTGAAACACTCATGTCTCGAGGTTACGCCCCTTTCTCGACCATCCTTTGTATATGGTCCGAATCAGACGTATATTTCTTATTAAGACCTTTAGGTACCTTGCACAAGCACAGCAGGATTTGAACGTCGCATTGGAACACGTGAGGGAGAACCCCTGTGTCACGGCCAGCCTGCTGTTGTACTTCAACGAGGACGACCACGAGGACTAGGCCACCTTGAGCAGCAATCTCCTCCCAGTCGACAGGGTGGTTGCCGTTAGGTTCAAGTTTTTACAGCCAACTGGAAGGGGTAAACAAACATGGTCGGCGATGAAGCGAAGAGTCCCCGGATCAGCAAAGTGGTTACCCCCGTGGTCAGTAACACCGCTATCAGCCTGGACACGGCCCTCGCCGCGGTGGCAGAGGAGGAGTGCGGTGCCGTCGTGAGCTTCAGCGGCGTGGTCCGCAACCACGACGGCCGCCGCGGCGGCCGCGTCTGAACTACAGCGCACACCCGAGCTCGAATCGTGTGATCGAGGATATTGCTGCCGAGGTCGCTGGAAAGTACGACGGCGTCAGGCTCTGGGCCGCTCACCGTGTAGGCGAGCTGAAGGTCGGGGACGCGGCCCTTGTCGCAGCGGTGTACGCGGCCCACCGCGGCGACGCCTTCGATGCCTGCCGGGATCTCGTGGAAGGTGTGAAATTCCCGCTGCCGATTTGGAAAGAGCAGTTCTTTGAGGACGGAGACGTGGAATGGGTTGGCATCGGAGTTAACGGACAGGCTGATAGTTAAACTGCCATTCGGCGCCTCCTTGCTTGGTAGGCGTCGCACGGTTCAAAGCGGCGGGACTATTCCGCGGATGGTCGCACGGCGGGTCTCTGCCCTGCTTAAAGCCAGAGGGACGCCCTAGGGTCTTTGGCACCCCGGATCAGCCCGCCGCAGCGGCACGCTGCTCAATGAGGTTCCCGACCGCTGCCACGGGCTTGGTCCCGACAAGCGCGTCAGGCGCTGCCCCGGGCACCGATCACCTCAGGACCTATCAGGGGGAGTGATACGGCGGATAGCTAAACGGTATTAGACGTGCAATGGTCCAAGACATACGGTCGTTGTGGCGTGGCTCACGTTATGGGCCCCGGAACTAGGAGACATGGATGAAATCCGTTTGGTTAGTCATGCTCGTCGTCGTTGCCTATATGGCGGTGCTCGCAGCGATCAGTTACTTCGTCCGCCGCTCTTCCCGGACCTCGGAAAGCTTCACCAGCGGCGGCAAGGCATTTCCCGCCGTACTGATCGGCGTCCTCCTAGCCTCGGAATTCATCGGGACCTCCGCCAGCATCGGCACCGCCCAGGAGGCGTATAAAGTCGGAATCTCCGCGGCATGGAACATAGTCGCCCTGGGCCTCGGCTTCATCCTGTTCTCCTGGCTGCTCGCCAAGCGCTTCAAGACGCTCGGCGAGATCACGATCTCAGGAGCGCTGGCCCGCACCTATGGTGAACGGGTGCGCACAGCCACCTCAGTGATCATGGTCTGCGCCCTGCTGATCGTAGCGGTTTCGGTCTATGCAAGCGGCGGTGCCATTCTGGCCAACCTCCTCCAGATCGACAAATCGCTGGCGATCGTCCTGGTCGGGGTCCTCGCCACGCTCTACGTCAGCATCGGCGGGATGCGGTCGGTCATCTACACTAACGTGGTCCACACGATCGTGAAGCTCGGAAGCGTCGTCCTCCTCGCGGTAATCGGCATGTCGCGCGTAGGTGGCATCAGCGGACTCAGGGCCAAACTTCCGGAAAATATGTTTTCCATCGACGGAGTCGGTTGGCCCCAAATCTTCGCATGGCTCATTGCAGGGATCGGAGCGATCTTCGCCACCCAGTACGTCGTCCAGGCCATCACTACCGTCGAGGACCCGAACAAGGCACGCCGCGCCGCCTTTTACTCGTCGCTGGTCCTCATCCCGTTCGGACTCCTTGCCGCCGTCGTGGGTATGTGCAGTGCTGTGCTCTATCCGAAGATCAACTCCATCCAAGCCCTGCCGGCCCTCACTGCCGATATCGACCCGCTGCTCGCCGGCTTCGTCATTGCGGGTCTGGCAGGGGCGATGTTCGGCACGATCGCTGCACTGACGATCGGCTCGTCAACCCTGCTGCTAAAAGACTTCTACCAACGCTTCTTCAACCCGGGACAGGACGCGCGGAAAAACCTCGTGTTCATCCGGATAGCCACCGTCGTCACCGGCGTCATCCCGATCTCCCTCGCCCTCACCGCATCCAACGTCCTGACCATTACGTTCCTCGCGAAGTCATTACGCGCATCGCTTGCTGTGCTCGTCGTTCTGATGTTCTTCAAGCCCGGCTACGGCACCCGGGCCGGTGCATTCGCCTCGATCATCGCATCACTGGTGACCACCATTGGCTGGTTCCTGGCCGGCAACCCCTACGGCATCGACAATGCATACGTCGCGGTTGCAACACCGATAGTGATTATGACGATTTGCCAGATCTTCAAACCCCGAGGAACCGACACCCTCGAGCTGTCACCAAAGAATCAGCAAGACCCGCGTACCGGTGATGACGTCGAGCCGGGCGCAACCTTGCAGGCCAACGGACGCACGTAACCCGCGAGCCATGGCCCCGCCAGCTCATCCCTGGCATCGGCACCGAGAGGGGACCGGCACCGCGAGCATCGTCTGGGAGGACGTGCGGGCATCGAGATCAGTACCAACCGAAAACGAGACATGGCCTGGAGCGCAACCGGCCAACTGAAGGAGCAGGAAGATGAGTCCGTCACCAGAGCAGGCTTTGCAGGACGCAGCGAAGAAGCCTATGAGCACCACCGACGTACCCGTCGGCGCAAGCCTGCGCGGCTGGCTCGACCATCTGCAGGCCTCCGGGCGCCTGTCTCTGACCGAGCCGGGCATTGATCTGCGTTTCGGCGTCGCCGGGGTCGCCAACCGTCTGGACGGTACGAGTGCCTCGATCTTCCCCAAACCCAGCGCACATGTCGTGCCCGTTGTCTCCGGACTGCTGTCCCAGCGGTCTTGGATGGCCGAGGCGGCAGGCGTTGGACAGGAAGAGCTGATCTCCAACTTCGAGAATGCCTGTCTCAGCCCGGTGCCGTGGATCGAAGTGGCGGACGCGCCCTGCCAGCAAGTCGTCCACCACGATGTCGATCTGGAGAAGCAGCTTCCGATCCCTACCCACAACGAGCACGATCACGGGGCCTACATCACAGCCGGGCTGCTCATCGCGCGACGGCCAGACACTGGTGTGCAGAACGTTTCAATCCACCGCCTTCAGGTCAGCGGCCCCGACCGGCTGGGTGCCTTGCTCCTGCCACGCCACACACTCGCCTTCTTCCACCAGCAGGAACGAGAGGGCGCGGACCTGGACATCGCCATCGTCGTCGGGGTGGACCCCCTGACCCTTATGGCCTCACAGGCGATTGTGCCGATTGACCACGACGAGCTCGAGATCTCCGGTGCGCTGCGCGGATCTCCCCTCCCGGTGACCAAATGCGTCACCAACGAGGTGCGCGTCCCCGCCGATGCCGAGTTCGTCCTCGAGGGCCGACTGCTTGCCAATACCCGCGAGCCCGAGGGACCGTTCGGCGAGTTCCCGCAGTACTACGGCGAGCGGGCGGAGCGCCATGTCATCGAGGTGGACGCGCTTACCCACCGGACGTCACCCATCTACCACACGATCGTCGGAGGAAGCCTCGAGCATCTCCTGCTCGGAGGGATCCCGCGAGAGGCGTCCTTCCTGTCCCACCTCCGGCGCAGCTTCCCGTGCGTCAAGGACGTCCATCTCTCCCGGGGCGGCACGTGCCGATACCACCTCTCCGTACAGGTCGACCGGCCCAAGGCGGGCGAGGCGAAGAACGTCATCCTCGGAGCACTCGGAATGCACTATGACATCAAACATGTCACTGTTGTCGACACCGATGTCGACGTTCACAACCCTGCCGAGGTGGAATGGGCTGTCGCCACAAGGTTCCAGGCCGACCGTGATCTGATCGTCGTCCACGGGGCACAGGGCTCCAAGCTGGACCCTTCAACTGACGACGGGTTCGGTTCGAAGATGGGCCTTGATGCTACCGTCCCGGTGGACGCACCCCCGATGAAGTTCACGCGGATCCGCGTGCCGGGCCAGGAAGAACTCGATCTCGACCAGATAGTGACGTCTGCCCCCGTCGACTGGGAACAACGTGTAGGCAATGTCTGATAGGGGGCGGCGGTGGAACTGAGACAGCTCACGTATTTCGCTTGCCTGTACCGCGAGGGGAGCGTCACCCGTGCGGCACAGCGCCTCAATATTGTCCAGCCGGCCTTGTCCATGCAGATCGCGAAGCTCGAGAGCGAGCTCGGCCAGACGCTGTTCGAGCGGACGCCCAAGGGCATGACGCCCACAGCGGCCGGAGAGCACGCCTTCGAGCTCTTCTCACCACTGCTGGACCAACTCGTCCGCGCGCGCCAGGAACTTCTGGGAAATGGTCCGGAGATGACGGGCTCGATCCGTGTCGGACTGATCGCATCGGCGGCCAACGCAGCGTTGTCGGACACGCTGGCACACTTCGTGGAACACTATCCGGAGGTCCAGATCTACGTGACCACTGGGTTCAGTAGTGAGCTGGTCGAGAAGCTCCGCACGGGCGAACTCGACTGTGTGGTCATCAACCAGACCTTCGGCCAGGATGACTTCGTCGCCTGCGAAATCCTGGACGAGGAGTTGGTGGTCACTACCGGAGCAAGAACGGCAATGTTGGTCCCGACCCCTGTGCCGCTCCACGCCCTGGCTTCGCTCAACCTCGTTCTGCCCTCACGACGCCACGGCCTGCGGAAGGCCATCGAAGATGTACTTCGCGCTCACTCAATCGAGGTGCGTCCGCAGCTCGAGATCGATGACACGAGCGTCATCGAGGAACTCATTCAACGGACCAACTGGGTCTCAATCCTTCCCGCCGGCATGGTCAACCGCGGACTCGTGCAGGGGACACTCCGCGTGTACGGACTGGCGGCGCCGGGGGTCTCAAGACGCATGTTGTGTCTGAGTAACCCCAGACGTCCAAGCACCCTGGCCGAAACGACATTTATTGATGTACTTGCCGGGAAGCTTCGAGCGCTGCAGTTGTCCACTACCGCATTCACCACCGTCCCAATACAAAAACCACTGGAGGATCAAAATGAAGATGCCTGACCTGACCCCCCGCCTGATAGTTGGGATGTCCGGAGCCTCGGGCGCCGCATACGGCGTCCGGCTCCTCGAGCTGCTCCGTGATACCCCAATCGAGACGCATCTCATCGTCAGCAAGGCCGGACGCCTAACGCTGGCCCAGGAGACCGACCTCCGCATGACTGACCTTGAGGCGCTTGCCGACGTCGTCCACCCAAACCAGGACATCGGGGCGACCATCGCAAGCGGATCGTTCCGCACGATGGGCATGATTGTCGCACCGTGCTCGATCAAGACAATGTCCGAGATCGCCTCGGGAATGACCTCATCGCTACTGGCGCGTTCAGCCGACGTCGTGTTGAAGGAACGCCGAAGGCTGGTCCTGATGGTGCGGGAGACCCCGCTGCATCGCAACCACCTGAGGACGATGGCCGATCTGAGCGAGCTGGGAGCGGTCATCGCTCCGCCCGTGCCTGCGCTCTACACGCGGCCGCAGTCGATCGACGACATAATCAACCACACCGTGGGCCGCGTCCTAGACCTCTTCGAAATTGAGTCCGGTCTGGTGAAGCGGTGGGACGGAGTCACGAACGAGCGCACCAGACAACGACAGGCAAACCCAGTGGGACCTGGGCTGGCGTAATCTTCCCTATCGGTGTTCCCGCCGGCATATCACTCTGGGGGAGAAGCCGCCTGTCTGGATCGGTTGGTCGGTTGAGGGAGTCTGCGAGCTTCATGTGAGTCCGTCACTCTTTCCTATTCGCTCAGATCCACAAGACCTAACCTAGGACAGCAAGCAGGCCGAGGACAAAGCAGGCAATGAGTGCCGTTTGGCCCATGTTTCCCAACTCTTGAGCTCCAGGGCCATAGCGATCACCGGTGCTGGGATCCCCAGACCCTGCAGAAGGGACAGAATACCGAGAAACCATATCGCTGCAACCACCCCATGGGATTGCCCACGCGAAGCAATCCCTCCGTCAACGGATCGCGTTCAGCTGGGGACACTCCCTGGTCTGACGGTCCCGAGCGCGGACCAAGAACAGAATCAATGACAGGACAATTCATGACAAGAATGCTAATTGTCGGACCTCCTGGTTCCGGCAAGGGTACGCAGGCGGAACGCATTTCCGGGCGCCTGGGCGTCGTTGCGATCTCCACCGGCGACATCTTCCGCGCGAACGTCAAGGGTGAAACGCCGCTGGGCGTCGAGGCCAAGAAATACCTGGACGCGGGAGACTTTGTTCCGGACAGCGTGACCAACAAGATGGTCCGCGACCGGCTGAGCGAGGGCGATGTCGAGGGCGGCTTCCTCCTGGACGGCTACCCCCGCACCACGGCGCAGGTTGACTACCTGGACGAGATCCTGGCCGATGGTGACCAGAAGTTCGACATCGTCCTGCAACTGACCGCTAACGACGAGGAGCTTGTTGCGCGGCTGCTGGGCCGTGCCAAAGAAACCGGCCGCAGCGACGACAATGAGGCCGTCATCCGTCACCGCCTGGATCTTTACCACGCGCAGACCGAAGCCGTTGTGGCCAAGTACGGCGACCGTCGGATCCTCACCAAGGTGGACGGCATCGGCGGCATTGACGAGGTCACCGACCGCGCCATGGTTGCCATTGGCGCGCGCGACCTTTTTGACGCGATCTAATTTGATGGATGCTGCTGATTGCGCGCGCTCAGGGGTAGTACCTGCGCAGGTTCAGCGCAGACCGGGAGACTATAGTCTCCGCACTACGAGGAGGACCCGCCGCACGGGCAAACTGCGTCAATGCAATATTCCCTGCTCTGCCGGTGACCCGGCGTAATCGAGGCCCTACAACTGGGGCTGATTTCGTTCAATGGAATTAGCCGTGGGGCGCCTTGGGTTGGTGAGTCCTGGGTCTGCCGACGACTGTTGTGTGGGCTGGTTTAGGTGGGTGGAGGGCTGCGCGTGCGACGGACTGGCCTCGCTGCGAGCCCTAAACCCATGGCAATCCCCGGAGCGGGGAATAACCGGCGGGCGGCGGTATCAAAGTCCGTCTGTCCGGTCTCAGTTAAGTTGGTGTACCGCCGGCCTGGGGTCTTGCCAGGTTTAGTGAGACAGATCCCGCACCAGGCGTCTCACTTGAGTTGGCAGTTCCGTATTATTCTCGCAGACTGTGCCAGTGGTGCTGATGCTCTCATTTCCGTGATTTCTGGCACCATGCGTACCGGCTTATACCCGGTGTCGGTTGGGGTGTGACGGCCCCGTGGTTAATCGTGGTTCCAGACTTTGATGGAGGACAGCAGCAGGAGCTGGACGAGCAAGGGGATGAGGACCAGGTTCGATACCAGGCCCCCATGCGCAGGCCGCCGAGGACCGGTTCCGGTGTGGAGCCGAGCGTCATAGTGATGAGGAAGGGCTTGCTTTGCCCGAGCACGGCGAAGCTCTTGTCACGGCTGAAGCGGGCGAACGCGACGAGTATGGTGAGCAGTGACACGGCCAGGGAGAGGCTGCCGGCGATCTTGATGTCGGTGCCGTAGAGCAGCACAATCGTGGGGATCAGCAGTTCGCCGCCAGCGACTCCCATCAGTGCGGCCGCGGGCCCGATGAGGATCCCGGCTGCGACGCCGAGCACCGTCCGGGGAGCGGGATCTAGCGTCCGCGATCAGGACGAGCAGGACGGCGATGATGCGGAAGAGCGTTTTGAATTTGAGTTTGGTGGCCCGGTGGGCGCCGATCCAGTCGCCGAGGAGGCTTCCTGCGAGCAGGTTCAGCACGATGCACCGGTGCGGGGAGAGTTCGCTGGGCGGTACGGCGAAGAGCCTGGCGGGCAGGGCCGTGATGACGACGATCAAGCCCAAGGCTTCATGATGATGGCCTGCAGCGCGGCAAGGCCGAACACCCCGATCAGCAGGGGAAGCCGGAACTCGGCGCCGCCCAGGCCGACCATGCCGCCCAAGACACCGAATCGCGCTCGCGAGGAAGACCAGGGGGAGGGACTGCTGTCATGGGAACTCTAGACAATGTGCCGCCGGTTAGGTAGCGCGCAGGTTATCGGGCAGTGCTGGGCGGCACTCGTGATGGCCGTGTCGACCGACCTGAGAGTGCAGCAGCCCATCCCGTTGACGGCCGGCATCTAAACCTGAGAATCTGTCCAGACGGCACTCGCACAGCCGATCCTTCGAGGAGGTTCCATGATGACCGTCGTCAGCACCATGCAGCTCCGTTCCGACTCCGCGGAAGAGTGGGACCAACTGATCCGAGAACGCTTCAGATCAGCCCACGACAGGGAGGGCTGGATCTCCGGTCAGTTGCTCTCCCCTGCTGACGCACCCGACACTCGGGTCATCATCGGGACCTGGAGAAGCCAACGGGACTGGGAGGGTTGGCACGAAGATCCCGCCTTTCTCTCCACACGCGCAAGGCTCGACGAGCTACAGCAGGTAGGCCACCGGACTGTCTGGTACGACGTCATCGAGGACGCGCAGGCCAACGCCCACTAGTCCCGGCCAAACTGGTCTTGTCCGCGGTCAAACTGCCTGCTTTGTCGACCATTGTTGGGCCTCCCGGCATGCTCCGGCCTTTGCAGACGGCGTCACCCACAACTTAGGACGGAACGAACCCGTCGCTAGTCCCACTCGCTCCAGTGCCGAGAAAACCCGCGTTCCCTCCGTGGGGAACGCGGTTGGCGTTTGGAGTGCGCAGAAAGGCAAATTTGGGGTTGTGCACATTGTGCACACATTGGGCGTCGGACCGGGTCGTACTGATTCCGGGCTGGGCCGGACTCCGGATGTTTTCGGGACTTCCCAGTGTTCGCTAGGGTTGGAATGCACTTCGAGTCCCACCTCGGGCACGCATAACCCCTCGTCAGAGGGGTTTTTGCTTTAATGTGTGGACATTGACCCTCCGCGGGTCCCTCTGACGCTGGCCGCGGTCTGTGCCTGGCGCCGCTGTCGCCTGTTCGGTTGTGTGGCTGGCGGGGTCAGGGTCCTGGCTGGTGGACCTTCCGCCTGCTGGGATGTGGGGTTATTTGCCGTCCCTTCCTGCTGTTTCCGGTAGCCAGTTGTTGGCCCGCACTCGTTCATGGGCAGGAGTTGTGGTGACGACATGACTAGGCCGAAGTGCCTTCGACGATCCTCCGTGGATAGATGCTTGCTGTGAGCCAAGCAGAGTGCGCTCCTCGCGTGTTTGTCCGGCCAAAGGGGTGTGCACATTGTGCACACCTTTGTGCACGAAGGAATTTCCACCTGCATTTTGGTCCCTATCCTCCTGGTTCTGCCGACACCACTTCATGCAGTTCTCTGTTGCAGGGGGCATGACTTTGCGGCCCGGATCGTCGGTGTCGTTGGACGTCCCGGGTTCAGCGGGGACGTCTTTGGGGTATCTGCGGCTGTGGCGTCCGATCCGTCGACAACGTGCAGGTGTGTGGGATCCGGACTCTTCTTCCGGGGCCGGTCGTGGTTTGGTTGATCCGCCTGACTTTGACGCCCCGGGCTGGCAGCGCTGCTCACGTTCCCCTCCGCCGAGCACACACAGGAGTGGAATGCTGATCCGGACGGCTGGGACGCGGCGGTGGAGAGCTGGCTCCGGAACGTCCCGGCGTCGTCGTCCGTATCCCTGTAACTGCGCGGCTACGAGGTTTCGAGGCCCCGGGGCCGGAAGGCCCGGTCCTTGTCCATGTTCCAGCCTGCGACCACTCCGGAGCCGATCATTAGGTCGCTGAGTCTGGCCAAACGGTAGGCGGGGTCAGCTTCGAGGGCGAGTTGCAGGAACTGGTGGGCTTTGCTGCCTCGGCCCTCCCACCAGTTGACGAAGGCGATGGCGGTGAGGATAGGCGCCGAATGTTTGGTGCTGCTGTGCGTGTACGCATGGAGCAACAGCTGCTGCGCCCATTCGACCCGGGACCACTGTGGGCCGCCGTCTGTTTGTGCCAGGAGAACCCGGTCCATCGGTTCGTCGATTCCCGGGATATCGGCCATGAGCTGGTCGCGGATCGCCGGGGCCTGGAAGTTGGCAATCAGACTGATCGTCTCATCGACGTTGGGATAGGAGATCGCGTCCAGCATGCCGTCCCAGAGCGTTCTGGCGTTCTCGAGTGCCGGGACTGTGGAATTAACGGTGTATCCGGCTCGACACGCCAGGCGTTGTGCCTGGCAGGAATGAGCTGGTTATGACGGTGACACTGGATGCCGTGAATAGTGCGGACACCACTGCAAAACTGAATGAAAACTCCGAGGCTGAGGCGGCCCGTGAGCTGGTGAAACTGGCCCGGGAGCAGGGATTGTCCCTGACCGGTCCTGACGGTCTGCTCAAACAGCTGACCAAGACGGTCATCGAGACGGCCCTGGACGAGGAACTCACGGAGCACCTCGGTTATGAGCGCCATGACACGGCGGCGAAGGATACTGCCAACTCGCGCAACGGCACGCGGCCCAAGACCGTGCTGACGGAGACGACAGGCCGGGTGCAGATCGACGTTCCACGGGACCGGGAGGGCACGTTCGAACCGAAGATCGTCGCTAAGCGTCAGCGGCGGCTGAGCGGCGTTGATGAGATGGTCCTTTCGCTCTACGCCAAGGGCCTGACGACCGGGGAAATCAGCGCCCATTTCGCCGAGATCTACGGTGCTTCGGTGTCGAAGGAGACGGTCTCGCGGATCACCGACAGGGTGCTCGAGGAGATGGCCGCCTGGCAGAACCGGCCGCTGGACGAGGTCTACGCCGCGATCTTCATCGACGCCATCGTGGTCAAGATCCGCGACGGACACGTCGCCAACCGGCCCATCTACGCCGCCATCGGCGTCACTCTCGACGGCGAGAAGGACATCCTCGGACTCTGGGCCGGGACCGGCGGGGAGGGCGCGAAGTTCTTGATCTCGGTACTGACAGAGATCAAGAACCGGGGCGTGGATGATGTCTGCATCACGGTCTGTGACGGGCTCAAGGGCCTTCCGGAGGCCATCAACACCGTGTGGCCGCTGACGACGGTCCAGACCTTATCTATTCACAATGGTGGTGACCGGGGCTTCCGGCCACCACCTGCGCCGTGGCGGTCAGGACCTATGCAGACGCGTTACCTTCGAGGTCCCCATGCAGACCAAGTCCGACCGCCGCGGGGCGGATGCGTGAATCAGCCAGCGGGAGCAGCAACGTCATTACGATGATTGCCGAGATAAGGTTCTGACACGTCTCTGCCACGCACCGGCACCAGGTGGATCTCCTCTTAACGGAAGGACACTGTGCAGCATGGCCCAGCCACATCATTACCAGGATCACACCACAGAACCCCCGGACGTGTACGCCGGGATCGACTGGGGCGCCGCGTTCCACCAGCTCTGCCTTCTCGACGCCAACGGAACCGTGCTGCTGCAGAAACGATTTCAGCACACTGTCGAAGGCCTCGATGCCCTGTGCCATGCACTCACGGCGCATGTCGGCCCGCTACGCGCAGCGATCGAACGGGCCGAAGGACTGCTGGTCGAGCGGCTGCTCGGCCTTGGAATCGACCTGTTCTGCATATCGCCTAAGATCTCTGCCCGAGCCCGGGAACGCTACCGGCTCTCCGCAAAGAAGTCCGACGCGTTTGACGCCTTCGTCCTGGCCGACACCCTCCGCCACGAACACCCCCATTGGCGGCCGCTGCTACCGGCTTCGGACACGCTCATGCAGTTGCGCGCACTGATCCGCGACCGCGAACGCGTCGTCTGGAATCAGCGCGATACCGAAAACCAGCTCCGGGCGGTGATGGAAGCCTATAACCCGGCGGTGCTGCACCTGTTCTCCAGCCTGGACCGGGACATTTCGCTGGAGTTCATCCGCCGCTACCCGCTGCCCGCTCAGACCGCGCGGATCAGCGTCAAACGCATGGAATCGTTCATCAGGGCCCAGCACTACTCCGGCAGGACGCCGCCGGAAACGCTGATCGAACGGCTCCGCCCTCACCTGCTGGCCGCCGGAACCGGAACCAGTCACGGCAAAGCCTTCACAGCCGTCCGCTTCGCGGAACAGCTGGCCCTGCTCAACCGGCACCTGCGAGACTACGACACCGAAATCGACAGGATCCTGGCCTTGCACCCTGACACCCGGATCTTCAACAGCTTCCCCGGTATCGGGCCCGTCACCGCGGCGACTCTGCTGGCCGGCATGGGAGAAGACCGGGCCCGGTTCCCCTCCCCGGCAGCCCTGCTGGCCGAGACCGGGCTGGCCCCGGTCACTCGCGCCTCCGGACGCACCCGCCAGGTCCGCTTCCGCTACGCAGCGAACAAACGCATGCGCCACGCCATCGACTGGTGGGCCTTCGTCGCCGTCCGCGACGACCCGCATTGGTCCGGCAGCCTCTACCAGCACGCCCGCGCCGCCGGACAGGGCCACCACAGGGCACTGCGCGGCATCGCTGCCCGCTGGCTCCGCATCCTCTGGAAATGCTGGCACGAACACACCGAATACGACCCGAGCCTGCACCCCCACCGGAGAGAGGCCCTTCCCGCAGCCGCACTACCAGAAGGCGCGGGCCCCATCACAACCCCCGCCCGCCAACCAGCAATTCAGATGGCAGGCTAACCCCACACCCTCCGCGTAGTGGACAAGCCCGGCCGGCTCGTCCACCACCCACACTCCTGCCCGCAAACAACCCTAGGAAGCCGCCACCAGGTTGACGGCGGGAGTCTTATCGTGCACCTGATCCGGAACACCTTCCGCTATGCCGCCCGGCAGTACTGGGACGAAATGTCCCGTGATCTGCGCCCGGTCTACACGGCACCGTCCGAGGGCGCAGCCAGGGAGCGCTTCGTTGAGTTCTCGACCAGGTGGGGCCGGCAGTACCCGGCGATCACCCGGCTGTGGGAGAACGCCTGGAGCGAGGTCGTGTCGTTCCTGGACTACGACGTGGAAATCCGGCGGGTCATCTGCAGCACGAACGCCATCGAGTCCTTCAATGCCCCGTACCGGCGTGGGGTCAGGGCCAGGGGTCATTTCCCCACCGAGCAGGCGGCCCTGAAGTGCCTGTACCTGGCAACCAGGGCACTGGACCCGACGGGCAAAGGCAGGGCACGATGGGCCTCACGGTGGAAGCCGGCACTGAATGCCTTCGCAACCACCTTCGACGGAAGAATCAACCAAATGCCAACCGTGGATCCACCGAAAAACGGACAGTCCCACCGACCGCAGGACCTCACCGGGTAGGGCATCAACGTCGCGCTCTCGTTGCTCCTGTTGGATGAGGAGTGCAGGCGGCTTCTGACACTTAGTGCAGACGTCTTCTGAAACTGACACATGTCAGGAGGAAGTGCCAGCGCCCTTCAGAAGCGGCGTGCCCCCTTCACGCGGAAACCGGTCCGGGTGGCAGGACTGCTGACATCGGATTGTGAGAAGTCATCTGCAGCGTTCGTCGGCGATGGCTTCGAATACTCCACGATCTTGAAGCATGGCCCCAGGGCCATAGCCGACGAGGCCATCCGTTCGCCGCAGCCGTAATTCTATTGAGTCTGTCGGCCTCGTCGATGATGAGGAGTTCGGTCAGACCGGATGCGCGAGAGTCGCGGTGCTCGAAGATGTCCATGTTGCCTTCCCGGGCGTATTCGGCTGCCCAGGAGATTCCTTGGCAGGTCCGGTGCAGTTGCCGGTCGATCTCTCGGGGGCCGATAGTCACGGGGTCCAGAATGCTGTTCTGGCTTCGAGCGCGCGGCCAAGGACGGGCTCGGTGTTGGTTTCACCGGTCCGTTGCCATTGTTCCAATTCGATCGTACCGAAGTAGGCGCTTGCGGAGTATTCCAAGACAGCGGGGGCTGAGGTGGGGATTGAGTCGTGGGGGGGGGCGGTGCTGGGGCGGATTTATCGTTGCCAGCGGCGGCTGTGTGGAGGCATGATGCGTTTATGAGTGCTGTTCTGGAGGGTTTTCAGGGCATGGTTTTACTGCCGGGGGATCCTGACTATGCGGAAGCGCGGCGGATTTGGAATGGTGCGATTGACCGGAGGCCTGCCCTGATCGCGCGGTGCGTCGGGGTAGAAGACGCGGCCATGGCGTTGGCGTATGCGCGCCGGGAGGGCCTGCCGGTGGCTGTCAGGGGTGGGGGGCACAACGTCTCGGGCTCGGCTTTGTGTGAGGGCGGGGTGGTGATCGATTTCTCCGGGCTGCGTGGTGTCGAGGTCGACGCGGGTGCCCGTGTCGCGCGGGTCCAGCCGGGAGCGCTGTGGAGTGATGTTGACACGGCCACGCAGGCGCATGGTCTGGTTACGCCTGGCGGCATCGTCACCCATACGGGCGTTGCCGGACTGACCGTGGGTGGAGGGTTCGGCTGGCTAAGCCGCCGGTGGGGCCTGACCTCAGATAACCTGTTCTCGGCGCGGATGCTGCTGGCGGACGGGAGTAGGGTGCGGGCGGCGCCGGATGAGAACGCGGATCTCTTCTGGGCGGTCCGGGGCGGCGGCGGGAACTTCGGGATTGTGACCGAGTTCGAGTTCGGACTCCACCAACTGGGCAGCACTGTGCTGGCCGGTCCGATTCTTTTCAGGGCCGAGCGGGCGCGTGAGGTCCTTTCCTTCTATCGTGAGTTCATTGCCGCGGCCCCGGAGGAGCTCGCGGTGTACCTGAACCTGCGGACCGCGCCTGCGCTTGAGTGGGTTCCCGAGGACCTGCGCGGAACCGATGTGTTGCTGGTGCTTCCGTGTTATTCCGGTGACCTTGATGAGGGAGAGGCCTTGTTGCGGCCGCTTCGGGACTTCGGGCCTCCCGCGGCGGATCTGGTCAGGCGTAAACCGTATATGGAGCATCAGTCGATGTTCGACGCCGGTGTGCCGCACCACTGGGGTTATTACTGGAAGTCGCACTACCTTCCCCCGCTGACCGAAGACGCCATTGAGGTCCTGCTCGAGCGCTCCTGGGCCAAGAACTCGCCCGCGTCCTACACGCTGCTGTTTCATATGGGTGGCGCCATGGCAAACGGGCCTGAGGGCGGCTCTGCGGCATCGGGAAGGGACGCGGCGCATGCGATGAACATCAGCGCTGCGTGGACGGCAGGGGGCCCGGAACATGCTGACATTTCCTGGTGCCGGGAGTACTTCGCCGCGATGGAACCGCACGCCACCGGCGGTGTGTATGTGAACTTCCTGCACGATGACGAGGGGGAAGCCCGGATCCGGGCTGCATACGGCAAGGGCTACGGACGATTGGCGCAGATCAAGGCCGACTACGACCCCGACAATATCTTCAGCTCCAACCAGAACATCACACCCTCCACCGGTCAGCAAGCTGGCTGATCCGCCCTGACCGGTCCCGGTTCCAGGTCGTCGCAGGGGCCCTACCCCACCAGCATTGGAGTCCTCCTCTGTCATTCATATCCTCGTCTCCCTCCTTGCTGAAAGCTTTCTGTACGGCCGCAACGGCGGGCGACCTTATAAGATGACGCCGGCAAAACTCCGGCTCGCCAATGGCGTCCATGGGCAAACCCGGAACCAAAGTCAGTGACCTCTGTACGGAACTCGGCGTCACGAGGCAGACTCTGTAGAGGTACGTGTCGCCGACTGGGGAACTGCGCCCCGACGGCGAAAAGCTCATCTCCCGGTAGGTGACTCCGTCGAGGAAGAGACTCATGGCGTCGGTAAAAAGGCCTCGATGGTGTCCCGGCGACCTGCCAATAACAGATGAGGAAAATCTTATCGCCCTGAAAGCCCAGATGCTGGGTGCCGGTTTCCCGCGCCTCTACGATGAGGACGTCCGGGCACAGTCACCATCCCCCTGTTCCTGCCCACCGGCGAGCCAAGCCCGGCTTTCCTGCACCGCCTGATCGAGCTCAGCGACCTGCCGTCGAACGCGCAGAGAGTCCCCAGGCCCCATTTCTCCCACCTCACGCACGAGGAATACCACGCCGCCGTCAACATGGCTAACCTCGAACAGGGCCATCCGGCCCGGCTGGTACAGAATTCCGTTAGACGCGCTGGGGGAAGGACTCCACCTTCGCGGGGTCGCGCTCGATGACGTCGCCCAGGGCGCCGTCGATCAGTTCGAGCGTTTCCGGCTCGAGGGTCAGGTCGGCGGCCTTGACGGTTTCGTCGAGCTGGCCGGGGCGGCTGGCCCCGACGATGGCCGCGGAGACGTTGGGGTTGGCCAGCACCCAGGCCACGGCGAGGGTGGCCAGCGGCACACCGAGTTCCGCGGCGATGGGTTTGAGCTTCTCCACCCGTTCCAGCACCTCGGGCTGCATGAATTTGTGTTCTGTCTTCAGGCCGCCGTCATCGGCGCTGAAACGGCTTCCGGCCGGGGCGGTGGAAGCCCCGTACTTGCCGCTGAGCACGCCTTGGGCCAGCGGCGACCAGCAGACCTGGGTGATTCCGAGCTCCTCGCAGGCCGGCACGACCTCGGCTTCGATGACCCGCCAGACCATGTTGTACTGCGGCTGGCTGGAGACGAGCTGGATTCCCAACTCGTCCGCCAAAGCGGCGCCGGCACGGATCTCCTCCACCGTCCATTCCGAGACGCCGATGTAGTGGGCCTTCCCGGCATGGACGATGTCCGCGAAAGCGCCCATGGTTTCGGTCAGCGGGGTCTCGTAGTCGTAGCGGTGCGCCTGGTAGACATCGACGTAGTCCATCTGGAGACGGCGCAGCGAGCCGTTGATGGATTCCATGACGTGCTTGCGGGACAAGCCGCGGTCGTTTTTGCCGGGCCCGGTGGGGAAGAACGTTTTGGTCATGACCTCGATGCCTTCGCGGCGCACGCTTTTGAGGGCTTCCCCGAGCATGGTCTCTGCCTTGGTGCCTGCATAGGCATCGGCGGTGTCGAAGGTGGTGATGCCCAGGTCCAGTGCTTTGCGCACGCAGGCGGTGGCGAGGTCCTGGTCCACGGTTTCGCCGTGGGTTGCCCAGTTGCCCAGGGCAATGGCGCTGACGTACATGCCGCTGTTGCCGAGTTTGCGGTAATCCATGAAGTTTCCTTTCAGAGGTTGCCGGGGTGTCCGGCGGAATGCGTAGAGCCCGGGCCGGCCGGTGTTGCGCGCAGGTCACGGGGCGGGGCGGTGCTTTCCCGGACGACAAGGCGTGCCGGACGGGCCAGGACAGCCGGGCTGCCTCCCTGCAGGGTGTTCAGGAGGAGCCGGGCGGCGTCGTGGCCTTGTGCTGCGACCTCGTGGTCCATGGTTGTCAGGTCCACGACGTCGCAGAGTTCGTGGTTGTCGAACCCGAGCACGGAGAAGTCCCGGGGAACATCCAGTCCTGACCGGCGAAGGACTTTGAGCACACCGAAGGCCATCTCATCGGAGGCGACGAAAGCCGCGGTCGGGGCGTGTTCCGCGACCAGCAGCCGGGACATGGCCGCCGCGCCTCCGGCGACACTGTTCTCATCGAACTGTTCAAGGGAGTCGTCCTGGCCGTATCCTGCCTCGGCGAGGGCCTCCCGGTAGCCCAGGAGCCGCTGCAGGGGCGGAACGCCGCCCAAGGTGCTGTCCTCATCGTCGCGGATGCCGATGAAGGCGATCCGTTCGTGGCCCAGGTTCAACAGATGCCGCGCAGCTGCCCGCCCGGCCCCGATGTCGTCCACAGAGACCGAAGAGACCGATCCGACGCCCTGCGCCTGTGCCCCAAGCAAAGCCACCGCCTGGCCCTGGGCGGCAAGCGATTCCAGTTCCTCCCGGCTCGGCTGCAACGCCATGATGATGACGCCATCCGTGCGGCCATGCAGATGCACGGTGCCGAAGAACCGACTGCGCTGCCCGGCCGTGGCGAGTTCGTAGAGGAGCACGTCGAATCCGGCGTCCCGGAGCGTCTGCGTGGCCGCGCCGATGACCTTTCCGAAAAACCACTTGGCCAGCACGGGCACGACAATGCCCACGGTCATGGTCCGGCCCGTCGCGAGGCGCGACGCGGCGGGGGATGCTGAATAACCCAATTCATCCGCGGCATCCTGCACGCGCTTGCGGGTTGCTGCTGAGACGCCAGCGATGGAACGCAGTGCCCGCGACACCGTGGACACTGAGACGCCGGCCCGTGCCGCGACAGATTCAACACTAGTGACCATGGAGTCAATGCTAGATCGGCTCTCGTTCCTTACGCAAGCGCTTGCAATCGAGTGAACGCGCAGGATGGTGCGGTGATCGTCCCGCCCGCTGCGGGTGGGGCCCCGCGGACCCCGGGGCGGGGACAGGGGCCTTTCGATGCTTCTGCCGGGGCCGTCCGGCGTGTGACGATGGGCGGATGGCGTACCTGCGTGACCGCATTGAGTTGCTGTTCTTCGTTGTCTCCGCCGGTCTGCTGGTAGGGGGCGGCGGAGCCTGGCTGCTGGGCTGGTACCCGGCTGCGGCGCTGGTCTGGGCGCTCGGGACAGTTCTCGGTCTGGTGTTCGCCGTTGCCTGGGTGGCGGGCGCGCTCCGGCGCGGTCAGGCGAGCGTGGACGTCATTGCGGTGCTGGCCCTGGGCGGGGCCCTGTGGGTGAACGAGCCGTTCGCCGGGGCAATGATCACGGTGATGCTCGGGACGGGCCGGCTTCTGGAGGCTCGGGCGCAGGCCCGTGCCCGGCGGGAGCTGAGCCTGCTCGTGGAGCGTGCGCCGCGCACGGCCCGCCGGCGGGTTCGGGGCGGCGTGGAGTCGGTTCCCGTGGAGGCACTCGCCGCCGGTGACCTGATTCTGGTTGGCACCGGGGAAGTCCTCGCAGTGGATGGACGGCTCCTCTCGGCCGGGATCCTCGATGAGTCCGCACTGACTGGAGAGTCGCTGCCCGTGGAGCGAGCTGTGGGTGAAGACGTCCGCAGCGGCGTGGTGAACGCCGGTGCGCCGATCGACCTGATGGCCACGGCAGCGGCAGCGGACTCGACCTATGCGGGCGTGGTGCGCCTGGTGGAGCAGGCCCAGGCGGCCTCAGCTCCTTTCGTGCGCACCGCGGACCGGTTCGCTGTCTTCTTCGTTCCGCTGACCCTGGTTTTGGCAGGGGCGGCCTGGGCGATCAGTTCGGACCCGGTGCGGGCCGTGGCGGTCCTCGTCGTCGCGACACCGTGCCCGCTTCTGCTGGCCGCCCCGATCGCGGTCATGTCCGGACTCTCGCGCGCCGCGAGTATCGGGGTGGTGGTCAAGGGCGGCGGCGCCCTTGAACGGCTGGCCGCCGGCAGAGTGGCCCTCTTTGATAAGACGGGCACCCTGACCCGGGGGCAGCCGACCCTGGCGGACACCATCACGGCCGCCGATACAGTCGATGCGGACGAGATCCTGCGGCTGGCAGCCTCCCTGGACCAGGTCTCACCCCATGTCCTGGCCAGTGCGATCGTGACCGCGGCCACCCGCCGGGACCTTGAGCTGGATATGCCCGAAAACGTCCGCGAGGAACACGGCTACGGGCTGCTGGGAACGGTCGGAGGCCATGAGGTCAGGCTCGGCAAGGCCGCGTGGATCGCGCCCGGTTCCGAACCGGGCTGGGTGCGCCAGGTGCGCCGGCGTGCTGACCTCGACGGATCACTGACGGTGTTTATCGCCGTCGACGGCGAGCCCGCCGGAGCATTCCTGCTGGAGGACCCGGTCAGGCCCGATGCCCCGCGGATGATCCGCGCCTTGCGCGGCGCGGGTATCAGTAAAATTGTCCTGGTGACAGGTGACCGGGCGGACATCGCGCACACCGTGGGCCGGATCGTCGGAGTCGATTCCGTCCGGGCTGACTGCGACCCGGGCGAGAAGCTCCGCGTGATCACGGATGAGTCCTCCAGCGCGGCGACGATCATGGTCGGGGACGGAGTGAACGACGCACCCGCCCTGGCCGCCGCCGGAGTGGGCGTGGCCCTGGCCGCCCGCGGCGCCACCGCCTCCTCGGAGGCTGCCGACATCGTGCTGACCGTGGACCGCATCGACGCGCTTGCCGACGCCATCCTCATCGCCCGCCGGTCCATGGGCATCGGCCTGCAGGCCGTCCAGGTCGGCATGGGCTTGTCCCTGGCCGCCATGGTCGCAGCAGCCGCCGGGTTCCTCGCACCGGCAGCCGGAGCCATCCTGCAGGAAATCATCGACGTCCTGGCGATAGGAATCGCCCTGCGCGCGGTGATCCCCGGAAAATCCCACACGATCAACATGGCACCGGCGGACATCGCCACCGCACATCGGCTCAAATCCCAGCACGACGCCGTGGCCGCCGTCGTCGAACAAATACGCGCCGTCGCAGACACCCTCAGCGCCCGGGACAACGACCTGGCCCCGGCACGCCTCCTGCTCCACCGACTCGAGACCGAACTGCTCCCGCACGAACGCGCCGACGAGGAACTCCTCGTGCCGATCGTCGCCCGCGCCCTCGGCGGGTCCAACGCCACAGCAGATATGAGCCGCACCCACGCCGAAATCGAACACCTCATCAGCCGGCTCCACCGCCTGCTCGGCGGACTGGAAAACGACGCCCGGCCCGAAGACATCATAGAACTCCGCCGCCTGCTCTACGGGCTCTACGCCATCCTTCGACTGCACAACGCGCTCGAAGAGGAAGGAGCCTTCAGCCTCGTGCCCGATGACCGGCCCCAGGCAAGGAACCCGGCGCCCGCTGCACCAATAACTCTCCGGAAGGCCAAAGACCCCCGAACAAATCTCCACCCGCACTGAGCCTGATCCCGGCTCCAGATGCCGGCAGATTCTAGGATTTCCGGACGGCCCACCGGAGGAGCGGATGAAGGCGCTCCGGGAGGGAAGAATTCGGCCACCCGAAAAACATGCAAACGCATGCACAGGCTCGGAAACTATGAAAGACTTATTTCATCGAAGGGGAGTAGTTCCCACCGCCCGCGTGCCGCGGACACAGCGGCGCATCGACATGCTGGCATCCTCCAACAGGACGCCCGGTGCGCCACCCGGCCTAATAGGTGCCGGGCGAGCGGGACCTTCGGTCAGACACCACTCTGACCGGGGTTCCCTCAAAATCATGCGGGTCCGGTCAAGGGTATTGCCTTGAGGATGACCATGAACAACCTGCCCAAGACAGACACCACAGCCCCCTCCCGGGGCGCCAGCCCAGCGGACCTGCGCCGCTGGCGCCGGTACCTGGCCGACGAACGGGCCGAAGCGGCCGTTTACCGGGACCTTGCGGGCCGCCGGACCGGGGAGGAACGCGAGATCCTCCTGGCCCTGGCGGAGGCCGAGTCCCGGCACGAACAGCACTGGCTGGACATGCTCGGAGACCAGGCCGGCAAAGCCCGCAGCGGAAGCCCGCGGACCCGTTTCGTTGGCTTCCTGGCCCGCCACTTCGGATCCGTGTTCGTCCTCGCCCTGGCCCAGCGCGTCGAGGCGCGTTCGCCGTACGCCCGCGATGTCCATGCCACCGACACCATGGCCACCGACGAACAAATCCACGAGGAAATCGTCCGCGCCCTCGCTACCAGGGGACGCAACAGGCTCTCGGGCAGCTTCCGTGCCGCCGTCTTCGGCGCCAACGACGGGCTCGTCAGCAACCTCTCCCTCGTGATGGGCATCAGCGCCAGCGGCGCGTCCAACGCAGTGGTCCTCCTCAGCGGCGTGGCAGGGCTGCTCGCCGGCGCCCTGTCCATGGGTGCCGGAGAATACGTCTCCGTCCGCTCCCAGCGCGAACTCCTCGAAGCCTCCACCCCGAACGAGGATGCACACGCCCGCCTTCCGCACCTGAACGTCGACGCCAACGAACTGGCCCTCCTCTACCGTGCACGGGGCATGACAGAAGAGGAGGCGAACGCACGAGCCGCCGAGACGCTGCAAAACCCGCACGAGAGACCGGTCGTGACATCCCCGGACCACGACAAGCACGAAGTCGTCGGTACCGGCCTCGGCGCGGCCACCTCCAGCTTCCTGTTCTTTGCCTCCGGCGCCATCCTGCCCGTGCTCCCATATCTCTTCGGGTTGCAGGGCATCACCGCACTGATCGTGGCCGGCATCATCGTCGGACTGGCACTATTGACCACCGGGGCCATCGTTGCGCTGCTCTCCGGCGGGGCGCCGTTGAAAATGGCACTGCGCCAGCTCGGAATCGGTTACGGCGCAGCAACCGTGACCTACCTGCTCGGAATGCTTTTCGGTGCCAGCACCGCATAGACGGTTCGTCAATGCCGGGCCGGTGCCTCGGGCAGTGGGGCCTCCGTTGGTCAGAGGATGATGACGTTGACGATGAAAGCGGCAGCAGTAGTTTGCTCTGACCGGCAGGGGCCCCTTTTGGGATTGCGGGTGTCATTTCGTGGCGGCCGGGGCAGAATGGCGCTCAGGGGATGCTAGTCCAACGCTCTCTCCGGGACCGAGGACGGTACGCAATGAATACTGGGAAAGTAAGGACCTCGCTGATTTTGGCAGCACTAATGACCGGGGTGGTTGGGTGCGCCCCCGGCACCGGGTCGCCTGCACCCCGACGTCGGCGGCGACCGGCACCGCCTCGGCAAGTATGCCCATGGAATCGTCCTCCGTGATGCCCTCGACGACCGAGGCGAGGCCAAACTCCGCCACGACGGCTATCACCATCAAGGACTTCGCCTTTGGGACACCGATCACGGTGGCCCCTGGTGCTACGGTGACGGTGACTAACCAGGACAGCGCGGACCATACCGTGACCGCCGACCAGGGCCAGGCCTTTGACGCGAAGGTCAAGGGCAGCGGGGGCACGGCCACCTTTACCGCCCCTTCAAGGCCGGGGACTTATGCGTTCCATTGCACGCATCATCCAAACATGCACGGGACGCTCACGGTCAAGTGAACAAGTTGAGCCATTCCGGCGCTGTCGGGGGTGTGCGAAGAAGCGCTAGGCCCTCAGTTTCATCGGCGTCACGAAGCCGGCGGCGACCACGGTGTACCGGAGTCCGGGAAGGAAGGCGCTGGGCAAACTGACGTACAGGCCCAGCACGATCAGCAATTCGATGACAGGTGACCGTCGGTGATCAGCGCGGGCTTTTGAATTAGGGCCTGAGGCATTGCCTGAGTCTCTTGTGCGTGACGCAGACGAGACGATCAAGGGTGCAATCGGCAGCAGCGGTGACAGCTCCGACAACGGCACACCGCGTCCCCCACATCGACGGCGGGCATGGAGTCTTCGTTGAGTCACAGTGCGTTTGCCATCTGTGAACAAGATCCCCCTTTTCTGGCTAGGAGGAGTGCCGACCATGAAGAGGTCGCCGGTGCGGCCAAAGGGTCCTTTCGAAGCGCGACGGCGCCAGCGGTGATCCGCAGGACATCCGCCAGCACCAGGCACACCCGGCTTGGCACGCCATGAGCTCTCAAGGTCCTGTGGAACCGTCGTTAAGTGCGCGGGTCCACCGCAGACTTACCACCCTGATGGACGGCGTCGTCCGGTCCTGGGCCGGGGCGTCAGGTGCCTAGCCGGGCTCCGGCAATTCTTGCACGAAGCGCCTACGTGTTGCATGACAGCGTTGCGACGGGTGCAAGAGCGAAACTCGTGGCCCGGGGTTGGGTCGTCGTTCCCGGCAGTAGATGGACTGTGTGTTCAGGATTCGAGCCTGACATTGCGCTGCAGACCGACGCCATTCACAATGCCCCTGCTGCGCTTGGCGAACCCGTTTCGACTCTCTTGCGCCTGTCCTAGGTGGCACCGAGGAAGTTCTCGAGGAGCACGACCTCCAGTCCGGCGTCGAGTTGTGCCTGCCGGAAGGCTGCCAGGTCGGTGGCGAATTCGGGGCGGAAATGCATGAGGACGATGTCGCCAGGGCGCAGGGAGTGGCCGGTTTGGTAGTCCATGTGGCCGGCGTTGGCTTTTGCCTCCCAGGTGATGATGGCTTTGAGGCCGGCATCGGCGACTGCTTTGCGCATGACATTGGAGTAGGTGCCCCCGGGTGGCCGGAACAGGGTGGGCCGTCGCCCGTACTGTTGGAGGGCGTAGTCCTGCATGGCGGTGATTTCTGCGAGCTGCCGGGCGTAGCTGAATTGGGTGGTCATGTTGACGTTGTGGCTGGTCGTGTGGTTCTCGATAAGGCTGCCCTGGGCCTGGAGGCCTTTGAAGAAACCGGGGTCGTTTTGTATAAAATCGCGGGTCAGGAACAGGGACGCTGGGTAGTCGAACCGGTCCATGAGCGCCGCCATCTCGGGCTTCTTGGTGATGCCGTCATCGATGGTTAGGAATACGACGGGGTGCTTCGTCGCGATCCTGGTGATCACCGGTGCAAGGCCGTTTTGCACGGGCGGGATCTGGTAGTCCGGGACGTATCCTTTGAGGATACGTTTGGTCGAGTCCGATGGGATACCTGTCGCGGGGCTGCTGGTTGGTGCTTCCGGCGATGCAGACGGGTCCATGAGGAGCGTGGGGTTGGACGGACCGGTGCCGCCTGCATCCGGCGCCGCGCAGGAATTCAATCCTGTCATCAGGGTCATGCCGAGGGCGCCCAGAGCTGTGCGCCTACTGAGGGAGGAGGGCGACTGCGGTGAATGCTCAAGGCACATAAGGATCCTGTTTCCGGGTGTGTCTTGAGCATATACGAGCGATGCACTTTCGCCGGGATCCCCTCTGATCCGCTGTCTCCGGTGCGTCCACAATCGGATTCGAACCCCTGGGATTACACCGGGAGGTATGTTCGGATCCGTCGGCTTTGCCTATTGTCAGGTGATGGTAGGCAACCGGAGACGATGTCTTGGAGCCGTAGTTGGCCTTCTTACGTTGGTGCTGCCAATTGCCGGGTGCGGGCCGGAGGGCCCCGCCGAAAATCCGTCTGCGTCTGAGCCGGAGCCGGTCCGGGGCAGCAGTGTCCCGGCCCCGCCATCGGCTGCGATTCCGGACACGTCGCCGGGTGGAACCACTTCAGGTGTCGCCACGGGCGGCTTGGATCATGTTGTCATTATCGTTGAGGAGAACAAACCGGCGGCTGACATCCTGGGGAATTCTGATGCACCGTTTATCAATCAGTTGGCCGCGGCCTCTGCGGTGGCGACCAACTACGAGGCTGTGGCTCATCCGAGCCTGCCCAACTATCTTGCTCTGACGAGCGGCACCGACGCCGGGATTACCGATGACTGCAATCCTCCGGGGGGTGACTGTACGGCCAGGGTCCGGAACATAGCTGACCTCGTCGAACAGTCGGGGCGAAGCTGGCGGATGTATGCCGAAGGCATGCCGGGTCCTTGCGGGGCGAGGAACTCCGGTACGTACGCGGTGAAGCACAATCCCTTCATGTATTACTCCGGCGTCACTGCGAACGGCGCCAACTGCGCGGCGCACGTCGTGCCGTTCACTGCTCTGACAACTGACCTCAAGTCCGCGTCCACGCTTCCCAACTATGTTTTCATCAGTCCGGACATGTGCAACGACATGCACGATTGTCCGGTGGAGACCGGCGATGTGTGGCTCTCCCGGAACGTCCCGGAAATCCTGGCATCCCCGGCGTTCACGACGCAGAATTCCCTCCTGGTTATCACGTGGGATGAGGGCAGCGAGGAGAGCAACGGCGTGGGCACAGTATTCACCGGGTCCGCGGCCAGGAAGGGCTACATGTCCGGCGCCCGGTACAGTCATTACTCGCTTCTGCACACGATCGAGGCGTCTTGGGGACTGACGCCGCTGACCGGGAATGACCGCGCTGCGCCTGTCATGAACGAGCTTTTGAAGTGACCGGACACCGGCGGGTCCTGTTCCGGCAGGCCTTGCCCTTACGGGACCGGGTGCGGGTCGCCGGCCGGCTCCGGCCGGGCGGCGCCACGTGCGGGGCTGGTGTTTGTGGCGGGCAGCAGGGTCAGCGAGCTCAGCGGCGAGGGAACTCCCAGGGCGCGGTAGTCCCAGCCGGCTGCGCGGTAGGCATCGGCGTCCAGGGCGTGCCGGCCATCGACGATGTTGCGCCGGGCGACGAGGCGGCCCAGCTCGGTGGGCTCGGCTTGTTTGAAGACCTCCCATTCGGTCAGGAGGGCGAGGACCTCCGCGCCGGTTACGGCCGTGTCGAGGCTCTCTGCGTAGGTTAACTCAGGGTATTTCCTTCTGGCGTTGTCCATCGCCCGGGGGTCGAACACTGTGACCTGTGCCCCGGCTAGGTGCAGCATGCGCGCGACGTCCAGGGCGGGAGCGTCCCGGATGTCGTCGGAGTCTGGTTTGAACGAGGCCCCCAGGACGGTGACTTTGACGTCGGCGAGGTTGCCGTAGGCGAGATCGGTGACGAGGTCCACGGTCCGCTGTCTGCGGCGCCGGTTGATGTCATCGACTTGGTGCAGGAAGCTTACTGCTTGTCCGACGCCGAGTTCGCGGGCCCGGTGAGCGAACGCCCGGATGTCCTTGGGCAGGCATCCGCCGCCGAAGCCGAGTCCGGGTTTGAGGAACTGGCCGCCGATTCTGGTGTCGTAGGAGAGTGCCTCGGCCAGGAGGTTCACGTCCCCGCCGGTGGCTTCGCAGATTTCGGCCATGGCGTTGATGTAGGAGATTTTGGTGGCAAGGAACGAGTTTGCTGCTGATTTGACCAGTTCCGCGGTGGGAAGGTCCGTCGTGACCACGGGGGTTCCAGCCTCGATGAGGGGCGCGTAGCAGGCGCTGAGCTGTTGCAGTGCCCAGTCGCTGTTCACGCCGAAGACGAGGCGGTTGGGCCGGAGCGTGTCTTCGACGGCGTGTCCTTCGCGCAGGAATTCGGGGTTCCAGGCCAGTTCCACCGCGGCACCGCCCGGGGATAAACCATGGACCAGGGATGTCAGCCGGGCGGCGGTGCCAATGGGCACCGTCGATTTGCCCACGATCAGGCATCTGCGGTGCAGATGACCGGCAAGGCGGCGTACGGCGGCGTGGACGAAGCGAAGATCGGCGGCGTCGGAGTCGGGGGACTGGGGTGTTCCAACGCAGATGAAATGAATATCGGCCTCCGCTGCGGTGGCGAAATCGGTGGTGAACCCGAGCCGTCCTGTTTCCAGGGCCTGCCCAAGGAGCTCGACCAGGCCCGGTTCGAAGAATGGCAGCAGGCCTTGGGAGAGGGCCTCGATTTTGATCTCGTCCACGTCTATCCCCGTGACGTTATGGCCAAGAAGGGCCATGCAGACCGCATGGGTGGCGCCCAGATACCCGGTTCCGATGACGGTGATGGTGAGGGGTCGGGGCCGCGGGGGTGCCGCCGTGGCACCTGAAAGCTCCGTGGTGGTGATCGCTTTCATGGGGTTCTCCTTATACAACTGCGGGATGGTGCATGGAGGCAGCGGTGACGTGCTCAGGGCCGGGGCCGGCGTCCTGTCACCGGACGTCCCCCTGCGGCAGCGGGTCTCCGGGCAGCAGTCCGTGGCGTGGTGCTGGATGACATGCCTTCCCGGGGTCCTGTGGTGTCAGGGTTTCCGCCGTCATTGAGGTATTGCGAGGCGTCGGCTCCCCAGGGCGGCCGGAAGGAATACAGGCATGCCAGTCGGAGCCGCGTGCAGGCGGCGTAGGCGGCGAACCGGTCGGGGCTGACGTGCAGTTTCTGCGCGGTGGCGAGAATGCTGCGATGGGCGATGACGTAGCGTCTGGTTGTCAGCAGATGTTGGCGCAGGCGCAGTTCCAGATGGACGTCGAGGTTGGCCAGATCGAGGGCGGCCTCGGCGAGACAGGTTTCGTCAAAGTCCAGAAGCCCGGGCGCGGCGGCGGGACCTGCGCCGAGGATTTGCTTGTCGTGCAGATCCCCGTGGGCCCATCCCAGTGGATCCGTTGGCGTCTCCGTCAGCCTGGTCAGGGCTATTTGCGCTTGTTCGAGCAGGGCGGCGCGGCCCGTGGCGGCCTCGGGGATGCCCTCGCTGTGCCTGAGCCAGTGATTGATCCAGCGCCGGAGATTGACCGCTTCCGCTTCCGGCGGGTGTTCTGGCAGGTGGTCCAGGCCGGCGCGGAGGCCGGCGCTGCTGGTGGAGGACACGGTGCTGGCCCAGGCGCGTGACCATTGTGTCCATGTGTGGCTAAAGGATTCGTCGGTGACGGTCGTATGGTCGTGCCCGAGTTCGTAGTAGGAACGTCCGGGGAGGCTGCTAAAGACAATGACATCGGGGTCTGCGGCAAGGATCCGCGGGGTGAGGAAAGGTCCGTCACCGGCAGGGATAGTCGCGAGGGTGTGTCGGATGGCGGCGTCCAGGGCGCGCCCGGGCCGGAACACTTTGATGTATTGGCCTCCGGCGTGGATCACCGCGCGTTTGTGGGCGCGGTGGACGAGGATCGTGCCCCTGGGTGCTTCCTGGGCGAGCGAGGGCATCATCGGGTCGTTGCTCGGGACAGGTTCGAAGTTTCCCTGTCGGAGGTGGGCGGCCAGGACGCCCGATCCTGCAGCGTCCCGTACTTCCAGGACGTACTCGCCTGCTACGGGCCCGGGCCAGGCCCGGCGCACGAGCCAGGTGGTGCCACTGGTGTCGGTGACCTGCGATGGCACGGGAGGGCGCCAGTTCATCTCATCAGCTCCCGGGCCCGGTCCAGGTGCCAGGCCATGTTGGCGGCCCACTCCGGGGCCCGGTCCCGGAAAGGGTCGACGCTGCCGGTGAACAGACGAAAGGCGGTCCACAGCTCCAGGTTTCCGGGGGAGTAAACGCCCCCGGCCTGGACGTAGCCTTCGGTGAGCTGTGCCGTTTTTGACCCGCCCGTGGTACGCGTCTCCTGGGTGGGAGCGGTGATTTCCTCGACCGCGGCGAAAGAGCCGAGGTCCGCTTCCGGTGCGCTGGTGTGGGTCCGGTCAAAGTCGATAATTCGGACCTCCTGGCCGGTGATGAGCACCTGGTCGGGGGAGAAGTCGCCGTGGACCAGCACACGATCGCGCGGGCCTCTGTGTCCTGGCAGCCGATGGCTGAGGTCTGCCGCGAGCAGGTTTGCGACGTCTTCGAACGCGGGCACGAGCGCGGCGATCATGGAGCGGGCGGCGAGGAGTTGGGCCAAAAGATTCCCCGACCGGGCGGCGGTGGTGACACCGGAGTCGACAGGGATGCTGTGGAGCCTGGCCAGGGCCTCACCGGCGCGGTGGGCCCCGTTGTCTCCGTCGACTGCCGCCAGGTCCCCCCCGCCCCAGGCCGGGCTGGCGCTGATGCCGTGCTTCGAGCATTCTTCATCCGCCAGAAGTGGGAGCACTGGGACCCCATGCTGGTTCAGTCGTTCCCAGAAACGCCGTTGCATTTGGGCGTCGTAGGGCTGCGCGGCGGTTTTGATGACGATGGACCCGCCGGGGCCGGCGTCCATCAGTACCAGGCGCCGTTCGGGCTTGTAGCGCAGTATGGTTCCGACATCCCCGAAGCTGCCGCTTCCGGGGCGGTGCCGGGCGCCGAGCCGCTGGAGGCCGTGGTCGCGGAGCCACAGCAGGTTTCCTGCCAGCTCCCAATCGTCTTCGAAACTTCCGACGGCAATGATCACATCGGGCCGGGACTGGTCTGGGCGCAGGAGCCGGATGTCCCCGCCGTGGGTGCTGGAGAAGTGTTCCCGATGGTGGAGTTTGGTAGTGCCCTCGGGGGTTCGGTTCATGGCCCAGCCGTAATGGTGTCTGCCGTTGCGGGTGCGGCGAAAAGCGACGAGCACCGAGGTGCGCGGCTTGTAGCGGACCCTGGTGATGTGGACAGGCTCGCCTAACAGCCCGGACAGGCGGTCGTTGTCGAGCAGATCGGCCAGGCAGGGAAGGGCGGTGTCGCGGTGGGCGAGGGCCTGGTCCGCCTGGGCGCGGCCGCTTGGGATCGGTGTCATGCTCTCACTTCCAAGGGGTTCCGGTAGGGGTGGCGTTGTTTTCCCACCCATACGGCGAAGCGGGTGTCGGGGTCGCGCAGCAGATCGGCCGGGCGGCCCTCCTCGACGATGTGGCCGTTCTCGAGCCAGATGATGCGGTCGCATGAGCGGGCGGAGGAATCGTCGTGGGTGATGGTGATGGAAGTCCGCTCCCTCGTCAGTGCGTCCAGGGCGTCCAGGACAGCTTCGCGGGAGGCAGGATCCAGGCCTGCGGTCGCTTCATCCAGGATGACGATGGGTGCCTGCCTGAGGATGGCGCGGGCAATGGCAAGGCGTTGGCGTTGTCCGCCGGAAAGGTCCTTGGCGGCCTCTCCCAGGACGGTGTCGTAGCCGCGGGGCAGAGCCTGGATGAACGTATCGGCCTGGGCCAGTGACGCAGCTGACCGGATTTCCTCGTCGGAGGCATTCAGGCGTCCGAACCTGATGTTTTCCTTGACTGTGGTGCCGAACAGGACGGAGTCCTGGAGCAGGATGGAGACGTGCGAACGGACGGAGGATATTTGCAGGTCTTTCAGGTCCTTGCCTCCGACCCGGACCGTGCCGGAGATGGGGTCGATCATGCGCAGGATGAGGCTGGCGAGGGTGGATTTTCCGGCCCCGGACGGTCCGAGGATGGCCAGATGTTCTCCGGCGGGGATACTGAGGTTGATCCCGTGCAGCACTGTTCCTTCCCCGTGGCCGGCATAGACGTTCTCGAAGACGATGTCTGGGTTCCGGCTATCGAGTGCGCGTGCGTTGGGGGTTTCGGGCAGGTCGGTTTGGGCGTCGAGGAGGTCCGCGACCCGTTCGCCGGAGGCCGTGGCCCGGGCGATGCGTCCGGTCTGCTTGGCCAGGTCCTTCAACGGTTTCATCCCGGTTTTCAGATAGGTCAGGAAGACGACCAGGTCTCCGGGGGTGATCGAGTGGTCCAGCACCCGCCACCCCCCTCCGGCCAGAACAATGGCGGTGGCCAGGCCGATCAGGACGTCGGTGCGGCGTTCCAGCCCTGCGGCGAGCCGAAGGGCGACGACTCCGGTTCCGAGAGTCGCCTGGTTGCTGGAGCGGAAGCCGGCGCTGATGGTGTCCTCCAGACCGTAGGCCTGGACTTCGCGGATAGCGCCCAGGGTTTGGGCGGCCGTGGTCGCCAGGGTCCCTTCCCCTCTGCGGGAGTTTCCAGCAGCGGTGGTGATCGGACCGGAACTCTTCCGGGAAAGCAGGGCGAAGATCCCTGCCGCGCAGAAGACGACCAGGGCCAGCAGCGGATCGAGCCAGAGCAATATCACCGTCATGGCCAGGAGGGTGATCACGTTGCCCAGCAGCGGAAGTCCGGCGGTGACAGCGACCTCCTGCAGGCGGGAGACGTCCCCGACCAGCCGCTGGACAGTGTCCCCGGTTGAGGCGCGGGTATGGTGTCGCATGGACAGGCTTTGCACATGCCGGAACGCGCGGGCCCTGAGATCGGCGGCGATCCGGGATCCGATAAGCGCGAAGGAGATCGCGGACCAGTAGTTGGCGATGGCGCGCACGATGCTGATGACCACGATCGCGGCGCCGCACAGCAGCAGGGTCTCCAGGCTCGCGTTCATGCTCGGCCCGGGTCTGCGCAGGGTGGCTCCCAGCGAACGGGACACGGCGTCGATGACCAGTTTCACGGGCCATGGTTCAAGGAGCCGAAACAGGACATCCGCCGCCAGTGCGGCGAATCCACCTGCCATCAGGAGCCGGTGCCCTTGAAGATGCGGGCGTACGCACCGCAAGGTCCGGCGAAGCCCGGACTCCGGTTTAGCGCTTCGGCCCCGGGACAGGGGGCCTCCGGGGCGCCTTCCGGTGCGCCGGTTGCTGTGTTTGGGGTGGGGTCTCATGGGTGGGCAGCCTTTGGCTGGGCGGGCAGGGCCGCGGTGATCCGGGCCAGAACGCCGTCCCAGCTGAAGCGCCTTACGGCGTCCTCGCGTGCCTGAATGCCGAGGCGGTCGCGTAGGTCAGGGTCGGCCGCCAGCCGGGTCAATGCCGAGGCCAGGGCGTCCGGTTCCGAAGCCGGAACCAATATTGCGGTCCGGCCATGGTCCAGGATGGTGGGGATCTGGCCCACGTTGCTCGCGATGACCGGCATAGCCGCGGCCATGTATTCATAAACTTTCAGCGGCGAAAAATAGTCATCGCCGCCGGTCTCCGCCAGGGGATAGGGAGCCGCGGCCGCGTCGCATTCATGGAGCAGTCCAGGCACCGCCGCGGGCGCGACAGCCCCGGTGAACTCGGTGTCCACGCCAAGGAAGGAGGCGAGGTGTTCGAGACGGGCCCTGGCCGGACCGTCGCCGATGATCCGCACACGCCAGCGGTCCTGCGGGCGCCCCGCTGTCGTGTTTGCCCTCGCGGCGGCCTCCAGCAGGAACGGGACGCCGTGCCAGGGTTTTAAGGTTCCAACAAAGGCCACCGTCAGGTGATCGGGATTGCCCCGCCCAGTGGGCCGCGCCGCGATGCGTCCTGTGTTGACGCCGTTGGGCGCCAGGACCGTGCTGGCCCCAGGTACCCGTTGGCGGACCCATCCCAGGACGGGTTCGGAGACACACGCCACGACGTCCGCGGCGCCGGCGTTACGGCGCAGGACACTTTCGGCTGCTTTCACCCCGGTCAGCTGGCGGTAGAGCTGTTGTTCTTCGATGAGGGGGGCATTGACCTCCAGGATCGTGGGAACGGCGAGAATGCCGGAGACGATGGACAGGGCCGGGCTGAACAGGGAGTAGCGTTCGTAGGCCAGGCTGCAACCGTCCCGCAGGATTCTGTCGGTGAGGGCAACGGCAGCGTCTTCGACGGCCCGCTCCCGGGCCCGGCCGTCCGCCGGTGCGGGGTTGATTTCGACGACGTGAAGATCCTCAAGGTCGGCCGGACAGGCCGTCCCGAGACGGGCGCAATAGACCGTCACGTCCGCACCCGTGTTCCGCCAGGCGCGGACGATTTCCTGGACGTGGACCGAGGAGCCTTTGGTACCAAAGACCGGGACCCCGGGGTCGGCGCAGACATAGGCCACGTGCATCAGGGGACCTTCTTTTGATCCTGGCATAACGCCCGGAGCGTTTGCGCCTGCCGTCGGGCGTCGTAGTCGTGTTCGATCAGGGCGCGGGCGTTGCGGGCCATCGCGGTCCTGTCGGTGCCCGCCGAGCAAATTCGCTGGATCGCCCGTGCCAGGGCGTGCGGGCTTCCGGGGCTGGCGAGGATTCCGGTGTGGCCGTCGCGAACGACTTCGGGGAGGCCGGTGACGGCGGTCCCGATGCAGGGTACCCCCGCGGCCATCGCTTCGAGCAGCACGGTTGGCATGCCGTCCGCGTTTCCATCGGCAGCGACGACGCAAGGTGCGACGAAGACGTCCGAGGTCCTGAGTAGTTCGTGGATCTGGTCCTGGGTCAGCGCCCCGAGGAGCCGGATGTGATCGGTCAGCCGGAGCCGTTCAAGGCTGTCCTGCAGCTCCCGGGCCAGGGTTCCCGCTCCGGCTATCCGCACCTCTAGACGGAAGCCCTGGGCCACAAGCTCGGCGGCGGCAGGCAGCAGGTGCTGGAATCCCTTCTTCTCAACGAGCCGGCCCACGGCGGCTACGCGGACCGTCGCCCGGACCGGCGGCGGGTCCCGGTAGGGGAAACGGTCCAGTTCAAGTCCATTGCGCACCAGGTGCAGCCGGGAGGTCGAAGCGGGGAAGCGCCGGCGCAGGTGGCGGAGGTTATAACTGCTGATCGTGACGGCGTGATGAGCCTGTTCGAGCTTGATCCGGAGATCTTCGCTGCGGACTGAATCATGGAAAATGTCCACGGCGTGGGCGGTGAAGGAGAACGGAATGCCGGTGATGGCTGAGGCCAGGCGCGCGACACTGGTGGCAATCGAGGCAAAATGGACGTGCATGTGCCGGATGTTCCGTTGAGACAGGGCCGTGGCAAGATTTATTGCCTGGACCGCATCATCGGGTTCGGCGGCGGCAAGCCCGGCGAAGTTCCGTGCCAAAGCGTCGGTGAGCCCGGCCGTTTCGGCTGCGCGGAAAGCCTCCCAGAGGTCAGCGGTCCTGAGCGGGCGGTCGATGTATGTCACCGGTGCCTGGATCCGGGCGAGTTCAGCGTGGAACCGGGGGTCCCGGGGCGGGCGCAGGGAGAAGATCTCAATCCGGTCTCCGGCCGCTTCCCGGGCCAGGATCTCGGAAACGATGAAAGTTTCGGAGAACCGCGGATACATTTTCAGGACGTATGCGGTCCCCGGCTCAGACGGCCACACGGCCGGCACTTTCGCTCTCCCGGGCCGGCAGGGGGAGTGCTGCGGCCTTGGGACCGGTCTGGAGCAGCCCGGCGGCCAGTTGCGGCACACGGATCAGGCCGTTCAGGAGGACCCGGCTGCGGTCCACCCGGGTCCCGAGGCGGGCAGCCAGCCAGGCTGCCAGGATCTGGGGGGTCAGGGTGCCGATGTGGTGGTGTTCCAGGTACCCGGCGCGGGACAGCGACCGGGCGCGGATGAGTTGTTCGGCGCGTGACTGGCTGCGCGGGACGATCAACGCCGGAACGTCGGTGCTCATGATCTCGCACACGGTGTTGTATCCGCCCATCGAAACCACGGCAGCGGCCCGACGCATGTGGCCGATGACATCGTCCACGGCCGCCACGACTGTGGTGCCCGTGGTGGCCAGCCGGCGTATTTGGCGCAGGTCCCCGGCGGGCATTTGCGGCCCGGTGACGATCAGGTGTCCGAGCCCAGACGGCAGTGGTGTGGCCGCGGCGATGCTGGCTAGGGCGTGTCCGTCTGATCCTCCGCCAACCGTCGTCATGAAGTAAGGACCCGGCATGCAGTTCGGGCCCGCGCCCGGAGGCCGGCCCGTGGCCAGGTATCCGGTGTAGTGGATCAGGCCCCTCAGCGAGAACGGTATCTCGCCCGCGGCCACGGGGTCGTGGATGGAGGGGTCGCCATAGACCCAGATCTCATCGAAGAACTTCCTGACAACGCCGGCGCCGCCAAGCCGGTCCCATTCATCTCGCGCCGTGTCGGGGGAATCCAGAACCTCCCGCAGCCCCAGCACAATCCTGGCGTGGCCCTCGGCACGCACCCGGCTCAGGGCGGCGTCCAGTTCGCGGTGGATCCCGGTGGCGTGGCGGTCGATGACGATCAGGTCGGGGCGGAAACCGGTCAGGAAGCCCTCCAGCACAACGGCCCGGAGCGACACCAGATCGGGCATGCGCATGTTCAGGTTCCGCGGTTTGTAGCCGGCGGGGCCTTTATCGACCCCCGGCAGCAGGACCCAGTCCCAGCCTTCGGGGGCGCGGAAGCCCGGGGCGACCGCGGTACCCGTAATCAGCAGGCCCGTTACCGGCCGTCCAGTCAGGCCGGGCAGCTGGTTGGTCAGGGCGTGGGCAAGGGCGAGATTGCGGCGGACATGTCCGAGCCCGAGCGAGTCATGGGAATACAGCGCAATGCGTAACGGTTCCACGGCGGTCCTCCCGCACTTCTGCTCCCGGCCCCAGTCCGGATACCTGTTGGAACCACCATTCTGGACGCCCGGCATGAGAACCGGATTGGGCAATGATTAGAGGATTCTCACGAACTCAGATCTCCACCAGGCGGTAGCCGGCGCCGCGGACGGTGACAAAGCGGTTCCCGCCCAGTTTTTGCCGCAGGTAATGCAGGTAAACGTCCACGACGTTCGACGCGCCGTTGTAGTCATAGCCCCATACATGGCTGAGGAGCTGATCTCTGGTCAGGACCTGGCCTGGATTACGCAGAAACATTTCGGTCATAACGAATTCACGGGCCGAGAGCTCAACTTCCGACCCGCCGGCCCGGGCCAGACGCGTGAGCAGGTCCAGCTCCAGGGATCCGCAGCGCAGTAACCTTCCCTGGTTCTCCGGGGCGGTCTCGCGGAGCCGGACCTTGATGCGTGCCAGGAGCTCTTCGAAGCGGAAGGGCTTGGCCAGGTAGTCATCGGCCCCGCCGTCCAGGCCCGCGACCGTGTCACTCACGGAGTTCCGGGCGGTGAGGATAATGACCGGCAGGTTGATCCGGGATTTGCGCAGCAGGCTCAGGACGGTGAAGCCGTCGAGCCTTGGCAGCCCGACGTCAAGTAACATCAGGTCGAATTCCCCTGTAGTTGCGTAGTCAAGGGCGGTGATCCCGTCCGCGACGACCGAGGGGGTGTGAGCCGCGGCACGGAGGCCTTTTTCCAGGAACCGGGAGATGCGTTCCTCATCCTCGGCGATCAGGATCCGGCTCATCGCGCAGACTCCCGGTCGGACGCCGGAAGGAGCAGGGAGAAGGTCGAGCCGCTGCCGTATGCGGATTTGAGGCTGACGTGGCCCCCGTGGGCCTCGGCGATGGCGCTCACAATGGCCAGACCGAGGCCGGACCCGTCCGGACCACGTCCGGGGACGGCCCGGGCGAAGCGATCGAAGATGCGGTGCTGGTCCTCGGCCAGGATGCCCGATCCCGTGTCCCGCATCCACAGCGCAAGCATGCGCCGGCCGGTCGCCGGGGACCCCGCCACCACCGCTGCGGCTGCATGCTCAATCCTGCTGCCCACCGCAATAGTTGAGGTCGAATCCGTATACTTCACCGCGTTAGCCGCCAACTGCACGAGGGCCTGTGTCAGCCGCTGCGGGTCGGCGACAATGACAGTGTCGGCCGTTTCGTCGATCTGCCAGCGACGGTCGGCCAGGACGCGGATCTTCTCCATCACATGAGCGGTGAAATCGACAACACGGATTTTTTCCCTCCGGAGGAAGTCCGGCTGGCGGGTGTTGGCCAGAAGCAGAAGATCATCGACCAGACGTTGCATACGGTCCGCCTCTTCCAGGACCAGGTCCCTGGTCCCGGCCACCTCAGCCGGGTCGTGGACAGACATCAGTTCCAGGTGGCCGCGAATGATGGTCAGCGGTGTGCGCAGCTCGTGGCCGGCGTCGTCCATGAACTGCTGCTGCTCGCGGACCCCGTCATCGAGGCGCTGCAACATGGTGTTGAAGGTGCGGGCCAACTGGGCCACATCATCAACGCCATTGCGCACATCGATGCGCCGGGTAAGGTCCTTGTGGCTGACGATCTCCGTCGCCTCGCGGAGGCGGCGCAGGGGCGCAAGCAGCCGACCGGCCAAGAGGCCACCCACGACCCCGGAGACCGCCAGCGTCCCGCCTGAGACCAGCATGTAGGTCCGCATGGAGGCCAGGATGCGGTCCCGCTGGTCACCGCTGGACCTACCGACGATGAGGACGGTCCTGCCCTCCGGCGCCCCGCTGACGGGACTGACAGCGATCCGCAGGGGCTGGCCGGCGGAAAGATCGCCTAATACCGTCCGGTCCGGAACCAGGAGTGCGGCCGCGCCGTCGTACTTATCACCCGACAGAAGGCTCTGGTCGGGATTGCCTTCGGCCTTCCATGCCACGCGCCCGTCGATCAGTACCGCGATGACCTCGTGCCGGCTGGTGTCGATCTGGTCAACGGCGTCGCTGATACGTTCAACGACCGTGCCGGCACTGCCGGCACGGACGGGCATGGCGGATTTATCCGCAGGATGGGCGGCAAGCTTTTGGATCTGGCGGGTCCTGTCCAAAAGAGACTGATCCACCCGGTTGTCCAGATCGCGGAATTCCAGCGCGTAGGTGATGAAGCCAGCGAGGGCGAGCCCCGCGCACATCAGAACAAGCATCGTGGCCAGCACCCGGAAACGCACCGACTGAGTCTTAGCGCGTAGAAGCCGCAAGTTGCCCCCGAACGCGGACGGGCTGGCAAGGTCCCGCAGCTTGCCCGCCGCCTCCGCGGTGGCACCCCGCAACACGGCCAGATCGGATAGGCGTCGGCCCGGCGGGGGGTCAGGTCCCGGCGAGGCGGCGGCCTTGCGGCCCCTAATGGCCCCGGACATTGTTCTCCGCACCCGCGGCAGGGATTGGACGGGATGAGCTTCGCGCCGCCGTCGATCCGGGGAGAATACGATCAGCCGGCCCGGCAAGGTGCATTGCATTCGGAATCCGCAGGTGGGGTGGCGGCGCCTCCGTACGCCCGTCCGGTTCCCCGGACGTGCGAGGCTTCCATCGCCCTCCTGCCCGCACCGGGGAACATGGGGCCATGAGGAGACCTTTGCTTGGTTCGGTGGTGATGATGCACTATTACCCATTCAAGGCTATGGGTGACGGGGGCTGCCGTCATGAGTGGCCAACACTTGGATTTCACCACCGTCAGTAACGCGGCGCCAAGCGTCGTCAGTATTCCTACCCGCACCCGTCCCGGGTTCCACTCACGCGAACGGACTGCACTACCCGCAACGCTTGCCGTCCGCCCAGCCCGCGACGCCTCAATAGGCGCTTCCTACCGGCCCTGAGTCCGACTTCAGGGCCGTGGATGAGAAAGTTCTCACAATGTCCTCATCTGGGTTTCAGATCCGCCGCCGAGTATTAACGGACATGTTCACGGCAGGGCCACGACGATGGGCGCAGGATAACTACCGCTCACAGGGTGAGGAGCTGATTATGAGGACCGGTCCGTCAGTACACGGCGATGCCCGACAATACATCGAAATGAGCGCTGATCGGGCTTTGAGCGACCTGCAAGTCAGCGCAGAACATGCGCCGAATGTTGAGGAATGGGTGATCCCTTTCCTGACCGTACTGCTCGGCTTGGACAGCGACATTGACGGGCTCCTCCAAACAATCCATGACCGCCTCGCGGAGCACCCCGCTGCCGAGGGCCTGCCTGATCTGAGGGCCGCGATCGGTACCGCGCTTCAGGCCAGGAAAGAAGCCAAGCAATCCCTCAGGGGTGCCTGCAGGATCGGATTTCGGATCGAGAAGCAGTGTTGGGAAAAACGAAGGCGTCGGCGCCCCGGAGAGCACTACGTCGCGACCAACGCCATCGACTGAGAAGGGGCGCCGCCGCGCTTCGTCGGGAACTCAAGGCGCCCCGTTTGCGGGTCCGGCGTGTCGCGCTTCGGGGCGAGGTGGGGGCCACCCAAAGAATAACTGCGGCCTAAGGTGCTTGCTTCGACCAAGGAGCGCACGGTTGCGTTACAGGACGTACTCCGGCAGCGAGGGTCTTTGGGTTCAGACGACCGCCTCTCCCTACTATGCTCGGGATCAGAGGCTGTGGGACGCCCAATAGGCCCATCGTGATCGGCGGATCCGCCAGCTGACGCCGGGACCGGCCGGGCAGGATCCTGCTCGCGCTTGCTCTTGTCAGGAGCGCAGCGTCGGACCTGGTGGCGTCTGCGCAAGCCTGGGCATGTTCTGTAAAGCTGGCAACTTGCCACAGCTGGTCCAGTCCACTCCGGCGGACCGCGCCATTGCCAGAAAGCGGTTCTGTCCGAACGGGAGTTCCTCGCGCGGGTGAACCAGCACATCGCCATCCGTCGACGTCTCCGATGCGACACGTACTATCGCCGACGCCGTCCGAGCCCGGCCTGAACGCCAGGCCAAAGTGCTCATCCCTGATCATTCCTTACCAGTTCCGGTGGCGGAGGCTGGTGAACCAGACCAAAGGTCCAGGCGGCCCCCAACCATTCACCGGTCCAGCCTGCCTCGCCACGTAACGCACCGAGGCGGCCATGGCGAGAATCGTCAGGGGGTGCCAGGGAGTTCTTCCTCATGCCTTTGCACCAGCCCATTAGACTGCGCGAGGACTTGCTCTCATTCCAGGTTCCGGCGAACGCCGGTGTGCTAGATGGCTTTACCTGGATTGAGAATTCCAAGCGGATCGAAAACGTGTCGGATACTGTGCTGCAGATCTACCGAAATTTGCCCAAGTTCATCGTTTAGCCAATCGCGTTTGAGCAGTCCGATGCCGTGCTCCCCGGTGAGGGTCCCGCCAAGGCTTTTGGCGAGGTAGAACATTTCGCCCAGAGCCTTCTTGGCGGGGCCCGAGGTGATGGATTCTCCGTGTTCCATCACGATCATCGGGTGAAGGTTCCCGTCTGCTGCATGGGCGACGGTATAGATCGGAACATTGGTCCGGGCCGAAATTTCCTCCAGCCCGGCGACTACTTCCGCCAGACGGTTGCGGGGGACACCGATGTCTCCGATGGAGACCGTGCCCTGCCGTTCCAATGCGGGAATCGCCTGCCTGCGAAGGGTTACCAAATCGTTCGCGTGGGTCTCGTCGGTTGCCCGCTCATGGGATGTGGCAAATGGCTTGATGGCCTCGATCAGTACATCCTGTTCCAAAAAGGCGCCGTAGCCATCGGTCTGGGCCAGCAGGAACGCTCCGCCCCGGGAGCGGTGGGTCGTTCCCATCATGGCGTCCACAGCTTCGACCGTGGGGCCGTCCATGAGTTCCAGGACAGAAGGCTGCAGACGTGCGGCGATGATGGCTGAGGCAGCCTGGGCGGCGTGTTCCACGTCCGGGAAGAATGCAGCGACGGTGGCTGTCTGGAAGGGCCGCGGCCGAAGGCGGAGGGTGGCTTCAACCACCACCCCTAGTGTTCCTTCAGACCCGATGATCAGGGCGTTGAGATCGTAGCCGGAGACTCCTTTGATCGTATTCCGTCCCGTCTGCAGGACGCGCCCGTCTGGAAGGACGACCTTCAGGGCCAGGATAGACTCCCTGGTCACCCCGTACTTTGCGCACCACATGCCGCCTGCATTGGTGGCTATGTTGCCTCCAATCGAGCAGATCGCAGTGCTGGCAGGGTCCGGGGCGTAGAAGAGTCCGTGCTCGGCCACAGCCGCGTTAACCTCAGCGTTGAGGACTCCGGGCTGAACGACGGCCAGTTGCTCAACAGGGTCTATGGAGAGGATGCGGTTCATCCTCGAAACATCAAGAACCACTTCACCGGCGTGCGCGGAAGCCCCGGCGGCCAGTCCCGTACCCGCTCCGCGGGGAACGATGGGAACCCGGTGCGCCGACGCGAGCTTCATGGCCTCCACAACGTCCTGGATGGATTCGGCGTAAACGACTCCGTCCGGGAGCGTCGGGGGAGTGTAGCCGGAACGGTCCGTGTTGGCAGCGGAGCGGGCTTCCCGGGTGCTGGACGCGTTCCTCGCGCCGCTGAGAAGCGCAGTTGACGGAGTCAAATCTGACGGAACAACAATGTTTGTGGACATACTAATCGCCTCGATTTAGCTGGGTTCGTGGATTCCTATTGCCGGGCTGACGACGCCGCTATGGCACCATCCATCCGAGGATGGGGGTGGACTGTAGAAAGACGAGGACGGTGATCAGCAGCAGCAGGACCAGGCTCCAGCCTGCCAGCTTTCGCAGCAACGTTCCTTCGGACCCTTCCATTTGAATGGCAGCTGCCGCCACGGCCAGGTTCTGGGGTGAGAGCATCTTGCCCAGGACTCCTCCGGAGGAGTTGGCAGCGGCCATCAGCAGGGGAGACAGGCCAATCTGTTTTGCGGCAGCAACCTGCAGGGGGCCAAACAGTGAGTTTGAGGACGTATCTGATCCTGTCAGAGTCACCCCGAGCCATCCGATGAGTGGAGAGAGCAAAGTGAAGAAGCCGCCGGCCGAAGCCAGCGCCACGCCGAGCGTGGACGTTTCCCCGGAAAGCGTCATGACAAAGGACAGTGCCAGCACGGCGCTGACGGTGACTATGGTCCAGCGAAGTTGGACCAAGGTTTCCCCGTAGATGCGTACCGCCTGCCGGAACGGGATCCGGTAAATGGCCGTCGTCACCACGCCAGCGAAGAGAAGCAGGGTCCCGGTCGCTTTGAGGTGGTCCAGGTGGAAGATTTCGTTGGCCACCGGCTTACCGGCCGCGTCAACAACGTCGAGGCCGGGCCAGCGGAAGGTGACGGTACCCACTTGTCCAAGCCATGTTTTGACCGCAGGAAGCTGGGAAATCGAAAATATTACGACGATGACCAGATAGGGTGCCACCGCCATCCACACGGAACGCGGCGCAGGGCGTGTATGGGTAACCAGCGAGGTATCGACGCCGGCGGAGGCTGAGGCGGATACCGCTTCGGTGACAGAGGCCGAAGCCTGGTTCTGTGCCCTGAGCCCGCTACGCTCTGATAGTCGCCGGACCGGGGTGCCGGATAGGACGGCGTCCGCAACTTCCTGGCCATCAACTGTTTCCCCCGAAGCCGCAAGAATCTGTGAGGGCTGCCAGAAGCGCAGCATGAGCAGGACCGCTCCGATCGCGGCTACTGATGCAACAACATCGGTGAGTTCCACAGCCAGGAAATTTGAGGTGAGGAACTGGAACAGCCCGAACACTGCACCGGCGAGGAGGGCCACCGGCCAGGTCTGCTTCAGTCCGCGGCGGCCGTCGACGATGAAGACCAGCATCAGCGGAACGAGCAGGGCCAGAAAGGGAGTTTGGCGACCCACCATGGATGAGAGGTCATGCAGCGGCAGTCCCGTGACGCCGTTGAGCGCAATGAGTGGTGATGCCATGGCGCCGAAGGCCACCGGTGCAGTGTTGGCCAGCAGGGAGACCATTGCTGCCTTCAAAGGTTTCATTCCGGTGGCCATGAGCATGGCGGCTGAAACAGCGACGGGCGCCCCAAATCCTGCAAGCGCCTCCAGCAACGCACCGAAACAGAACGCGATGAGGATGGTCACGATCCGCTGGTCGTTGGAGATGGAACGGATTGTGCTGCCCAGAGCCTCGAACCAGCGGGTGGCCACGGTCAGCTTGTAGATCCAGAGGGCATTAATGAGAATCCAGAGGATGGGAAATATCCCGTAGACGGCGCCCGCCGCCGTAGCGCTGAGGGCCTGGCCGATGGGCATTTGCCAGCCGATTACTGCCATGAGGATGGAGGCTAGCAGGCTGGCCAGGGCCGCCTTGGCAGCTTTGACGCGGAAAACACCAAGCAAGACAAAGAGAATTATCAGGGGTACCGCGGCGCAGAGCGCCGACCAAAGCAACGAGCCACCGATCGGGGCAAGGATCTGTTGAAACGAATTCACCATTAAACTCCCATGCTTTCAACGAAGAGGGACGAATCGGCGTCGATTCGCAGGCCACCAGTAAAATTTCGCGATATGGAATTGAATTGTTGACCAGTGGACAAACTGTAGGTGTGTTTCCTGTCACGGTCAACGCCTGTGCATCTTTCGCTGAAAGTTTTGCCGTCAATGGTTGCGCAAGCCCTGAGGGGTGCCCGCTGCCGGCTGGCCTGCCCTGGGTGGAAGCAATGACCCTCGTTGACAGAGTGTTAGCAGGTGGCTAAGTTTTATGAATTGACATTTTATTTCCATATTACGGAAATCTGAAAGGGCTCACGCTATGCCGAACCATGTGGAGACCAACGGTCTCAGCGTCGCCGAGGGATTATATGCGTTCGTCCGTGACGAGGCGCTGCCAGGCACCGGCCTTGAGGAGAATGCGTTCTGGGCGGGCGCGGCTAAGCTCATCCGGGAGTTCTCGCCGCAAGTCGATGAGCTCTTGGGCATCCGCGACCGGCTCCAGCAGCAGATCGACGCTTTCCACCGCTCCCGCGCTGATACGCCTGTGGATCCGGACACCTACGAGGATTTCCTTCGCTCGATCGGCTACCTGGTCGATGAGCCGCGGGATTTCACCATTACGACCGGCGGTGTCGACCCCGAGATCGCCACCATCTCGGGACCCCAGCTGGTGGTCCCGCTGCTCAATGCCCGGTTCGCGGCCAACGCTGCCAACGCCCGCTGGGGCTCCCTCTACGATGCGCTCTACGGAACAGACGTTTTCGACGAAGCGGACGGCCGCGGGCGCCGGGGCGGCGCTTACAACCCGATCCGGGGGGCCGCCGTCGTCGCCCGCGGGCGGCAATTCCTGGACGAGAACGTGCCCTTGGCGGCCGGCTCGCATGCCGACGTCACCACCTACCGCATTAACGACGGCGCACTCGTCGCCGAAACCCCGGACCGCACGACGGGGCTCGCCGAACCTTCCCAATTCCGCGGCTACCGGGGAACAGCGGAAGCGCCCGAAGCGGTGCTTCTGGCACATCACGGACTCCACCTGGAGATCCAGGTCGACCGTGCCCATCCCATCGGCTCGGGTGATGCTGCCGGCGTGAAGGACATCGTCATGGAATCCGCGGTCACCACGATCATGGACCTCGAAGATTCCGTGGCCGCCGTCGACGCCGATGACAAGGTGGCCGGTTACCGCAACTGGCTGCAGCTGATGCAGGGAACCCTGACGGCGGAAGTCACCAAGGGTGGCCAGACCTATACGCGGGGGCTGAACTCCGACCGGGCCTACACCGCAGCCGACGGTTCCGAGCTGACCCTGCCAGGCCGCTCGCTGCTGCTCATCCGTCAGGTCGGTCACCTGATGACCAGCGATGCCGTAATCGACGCGTCCGGCAAGCCGGTGCCCGAGGAGATCCTCGATGCCCTCGTCACCGGCCTCGGCGCCGTGCACGACCTGCGGGGCCCGAACGCCCGGCAGAACTCCCGGACCGGATCGGTGTACATCGTGAAACCGAAGATGCATGGACCCCGCGAGGTGGCCGTGGCCTGCGCCCTGCTCGCGGCCACGGAGTCCGTGCTGGACCTCGAGCCGCTCACCCTGAAGATCGGAATCATGGACGAGGAGCGCCGCACCTCGGCAAACCTCAAGGCCTGCATCTGGGAGGCGCGGGACCGCGTGGTCTTCATCAATACCGGGTTCCTGGACCGCACCGGGGACGAGATCCACACCTCGATGCTCGCTGGCCCCATGGTGCGCAAGGCCGACATGCGCAACTCTAGTTGGATCGCCGCTTATGAAGACGCCAACGTTGATGTCGGACTGGAGTGCGGCTTCCGCGGGCGAGCCCAGATCGGCAAGGGCATGTGGGCAGCTCCGGATAACCTGGCGGACATGCTCGCCCAGAAGATCGCCCATCCGCTCGCGGGCGCCAACTGCGCCTGGGTCCCTTCGCCTACCGCCGCGACCCTGCACGCCATCCACTACCACCAGGTCGATGTGGACGCCCGGCAGGCGGAACTCGGCGGCGACCGCCGGTCCACGCTGCGGCAATTGCTGACCATCCCGATCGGTGACCCCTCCGAGTGGGACTCCGCAGCCCGGCGTAACGAGCTGGACAACAATATCCAGAGCACACTGGGGTACGTGGTGCGCTGGGTGAATGACGGCGTCGGATGCTCCAAAGTTCCCGACATCCACGGCACAGCCCTGATGGAGGACCGCGCCACCTGCCGCATCAGTTCACAGCACGTCTCCAACTGGGTCCTGCACGGTGTGGTGACCAGGGAAGAAGTAGAAGAATCACTGCGGCGCATGGCGCAGGTCGTCGACGGACAGAACGCCTCAGACCCGGATTATCTGCCCATGTCCCCCGCCTTCGACAGCGAGGCATTCCTGGCAGCCCGCGAACTCGTACTCGAAGGCGTCGCCCAGCCATCCGGGTACACCGAGCCCATTCTGCACCGGCACCGTTCTGCGCAGAAGCTCATTCACCACCTTGCAGGGAGCGCATCATGAGCATTGATCTGACAACCGCCCAAGCTATCATCGGCGAAGCCCTGGCGGCTGGCGAGCAGCATGGCTTCAAGCCGCTGACCGTCGTCGTGCTCGACCCGGGCGGCCATGTCATCGCCGGCGCGCGCCAGGACGGCGCCTCAAATAACCGCTTTGAGATCGCGCAGGGTAAGGCATACGGGGCGCTGGCCCTTGGGATGGGATCGCGGGCGATCATGGAGCGCGCCGAGCAGCAGGGCTACTTCATCGCCTCCGTGACCGCCGCTCTCGGCGGCCGCCTGATCCCGGTTCCAGGCGGCGTGCTCGTTCGCGACGCAGACGGCACGATCAAGGGCGCGATCGGCATCAGCGGTGACAGCTCCGACAACGACGAGGCCGCAGCGTCCACGGCGATAAAGGCGGCCGGACTGACGCCACAGGTGGCCTGACGGTTCCCGTCGGCCAAGGACTCACGTCAGGTCAAAGGATGATCGCGTCGGCGAGGAATGCGGTCAGGCCTCCGGCCACCGCCGGAAGGTCCCGGTGTCCCGGGCCCGGATCGACAGAGACAACAACGGCCGGCGCCAGGCACCGGGGCATCCCGGCCTCCGGCCACCGCCGGAAGGTCCCGGTGTCCCGGGCCCGGATCGACAGAGACAACAACGGCCGGCGCCAGGCACCGGGGCATCCCGGCCTCCGGCCACCGCCGGAAGGTCCCGGTGTCCCGGGCCCGGATCGACAGAGACAACAACGGCCGGCGCCAGGCACCGGGGCATCAGGCACACCGCGTCCCCCAAGTCGACGGCGGACGTGAACTCCTCGTTGAGTCACAATGCGTTTGCCATCACCCCCTAGGCAATGGCGGGCACGTGCGTGCCCGCCGATCGTCCGTGCTTGCGGGCAGGTCAGCAGAAAACGCTGCCGCCGCCCCGGGCAGTTCCCGTCCGCCGCCAGGTGGGGCTTGCCGGTTCCGTAAGCGCCGGTGAGGCACAACGAGTGGCCTTTGCGATCGAGTCCCGGCAGCGAGCGTGTGGATCGTGGAGGGGTTGATGTTCGGGTTCGCGTCGAAGTCCCGTGCCACTTGTCCCGCTGGAATTCGTCGGATTTGACCCACGGAGGGAGGAGCGTTGGTCGCGGTCAACAGACTTGGCCAACAGCAGTTCGGCCCGGAAGCCCTGATAGAGGAGAGTTGCTCTTTTCCAGCGACGGAAACGGTTTCGTCAAGGACAGCGTGGATGGTGGGCAGCCCGAGTCGACGACAGGCGTGGTACACGACCTCTCGGCTTGTTTTAGGTCAGCCCGCGTCGCCGGCGCAGGGTCTTGGACACGACAACGTGTGCGGGCAGGGCTCGTGAAATCTGCTCCTTGCTCGACTGCGGTTCGTCGGGTGGACGTTGCGCTTCTTCAGGAGCTGGTCATACCGGCGATGGTGGGCAGCGGGCGTTTGTCAGGTGGAAGACCGGCGATCACGGCGTGCCGCCCGGCCGCCTGACTCCATCGAGATGCGGCCGTTGCAGCGTTGTCGGATGCGGTGAGCAGTTCCCGGAGGAAGCCAGCAGCGTGTTCTTCAGTTTCGGTGGGGTCGGTCCAGTGGTTACGCCAAAGGCCGATGTCACCGGGGGTGGAGCTTGACACGACGCTGGCGGAGAACACTCGAAAGTCAGCAGATCCTTATAGCCGCACGAGGTGAGTGCCTTGAACAAACCGGCCCAATCGACTGTGCCAGTTCCGAGTCGGCCGCGGTAGCTGTCGGCGATATGCAAATAGCCGAGAAGTGGGCCTGTGTCCCGCATCGCGTTGGATTGAGAGAGCTCCTCGATGTCGGCGTGGGCACAACGCAGGATTTCCCGGAGGTTGGAGAGACCCCTAAAGAACCTCTGCCGTCAGGGGTTTTCCATACGCTGGCCGCCCTCTCGATACCGGTTCACGTTCCGGCCCTCCCACGACAGCTCTTGCAGGCCTCAAACCGTCGTTGGATCTCCTCCTAAGGACGCGCTCCTGCCGCGCCGTCGGCGCGGCACTGGGCGAAGGCGCAATTAGGCCGCGCGCTCCTGCCCCGGATACTGACGGTGTAGGCCGCCAACTGCCCCTTCTGACGAAGCACCTGGACCGCCGGCAGACAGCTACGTCATCCTCGGGAACCTTCCGGATGCCCAACGGGCAGTGGAACGATTCTTGCGCCCAATGGCTGAATCGCACCGACAGGCGGCCCAAGTCCATATGAGGACGAACGGCCGTCGCCCCGTCACCACGTACGTGCATCACCTAATCCGGCCTCGGCGGCGCTCAGCGATTCCGGTAGTAGTCCTTCCGGATCAGCCGCCGAACGGGCAGCTTCCCCTGCGTCGTCCTGAGGCGGGGATGAACGGCAGCCGCATCAGCAGGCGGTGATGGTGCGAGGGATGCCAAGATGCGCGGAGCACCGCCGACCAGGCGCGGATACGCACCGTACGAGATTTGGAGTGTCTACTAAGAAAACGAAGGTGGGCTCCCTGCAGAAAGTGGGGTGAGGATGGGCTCGAATCCGAGCGAGATCATTCTGCGTTGGAGGCGTTTCTTGGCACGTTCGGGGTTCGTTTTGTCGTAATGATCGATGCCAAGTTCGTCGTAGGCGACACCGTCGTGGAGCATGTTCCAGACGATGACGAGCAGCGTGTGTTGGATTGCGACTACCGCACGCAGGGCGCCGGCATGGGACTGAATGCGACGGTATTTCACGGCGAGATAGGTCGTTTTTGATCGGGACACGGCCAGCGCCGCGATTCCCAGTGCGGCTTTGAGGTAATGGTCGCCGGGCCGGGTTTGGGTGGACTTGATCCGTCCAGCGGACTCGTTCCGGCTTGGACATACTCCGGCCCACGAAGCCAGGTGCCCGGCAGTGTCAAAGACGCTCATGTCCACCCCGGCTTCGGCGATGATGACGTTAGCGACATTCTTCGAAATCCCAGGGACTGTCATCAGCAGCTCCCGGGCCAAGGAAAAGGGTTCCATCACAATATCGATGCGAATATCGAGGGCCGCGAGGGACGCCTCGATCTGATCAATGCGGTCCAGATGCAGCTGCACCATGAATGCGTGGTGGTCAGTGAAGCGGCCGGTGAGGGCTTCGACCAGCGCTGCGGATTTGCGGCCCGTCGAGGCGTGCGCCAGCGAAGCTAAGGCCTGCGGGTCACGTTCTCCGGATACAAGAGCTCCGAGGATGCTGCGCGCGGATTGGGTGCTCAGCGTGCTGACCACCGAGGACAACTTGATGCCCGAGTCCTCCAGTGCTTTCTCCAGTCGTGAGAATTCACGAGTCCGCTCATGCGTCAGGTTCGATCGCGTGCGGGTCAAATCCCGTAACTGACGGATCGGTTCGGGTGGCACGAAACTGGCCCGCAGCAGATTATGGGCGGCGAGCTCCGCCAGCCACGTCGCGTCTGAAACATCGCTCTTCCGCCCCGGGATATTCCGCGCAGCTTTGGCATTAACCAGTAGTACGTTCAGTGACTCCGCTAGCAGGAAGTAGTGAAGTCGGCCCAAGGCGCGGTGCCGGTCTTTCGACCGATCCGTTTCCTTGGACCGCTTCCCGCACCCGCCGTGCGACTTTCACCGCAACGGGCGCTCCACAAGTCCCTCAGGAATCCCGGTGGTTCCTCTCATCCCATGGACGGCCAGGGATTCGGGATCGCTGTTCCCCGGTACCGGTAGCGTGTGGTGCTGACCTTCGCGGGATTGAACAGTGTCCGTTCCTCCGTGCCCGGCCACCAGCGCCCGCCGCAAAAGCGGCGGCGCAGGTCCTTCACGGTGATCCGGCGGTGTTTTCGGCGCAACCATCTGATGACCCGCGCCCACGTATATGAGCTGAGGTACTTGAAGGTCGCGCTGGACACCCCGGGCCGGAAGTAGGCGCACCAGCCCCGCAACATCCAGTTGAGCTTGATGAGCAGGGCATCGAGTGGCTGCCCGGTGTCCATTCGGCGGCACAGCGTCCGCACTTTGCCCGTCACGGCCTGGACGGCCTTGCGTGCCGGGTAGGTGTAGACATGTGACCGGTCGGTGCCCCGTTTGCGGTGGCGCTGGATGCGCCACCCCAGGAAGTCGAGGCCCTCATCGATGTGGGTGATCAGGGTCTTCTCCGGCGACAGCCGCAATCCCATCGTGGACAGGACGGTGGCTGCCCGCTCCCGCAGCATTTCAGCGTCGGCCCTGGTGCCCGAGACCACCAGGCACCAGTCGTCTGCGTAACGGATCAATCTATAGTTAGGCAGATCGCGGGACCGTCGCTTCATCCGTTGGTAGGAACTGGTAGCGGGACCGCCCGGTCCCTGGGCGATGTGCTCGTCCAGGACCGAGAGAGCCACGTTACTCAGCAGCGGCGAGAGAATGGACCCCTGCGGGGTACCGGCGTTGTTTTCCCGCAGCACGCGGTCCTCACCGAGGATGCCCGCCTTCAGGAAAGCCTTGACCAGGGTCAGAACACGTTTGTCTCCGACACGACCGCGCACCCGGTCCAGGAGAGCGGAATGCGAGATCTCGTCAAAACAGGCCTTGATGTCACCCTCGACGATCCACTCGTATGAGCGGGACGTAAGGAAACGCACTTCGGCCACCGCATCATGAGCCCGGCGATTCGGGCGGAACCCGTAAGAACACGGGAGGAAATCCGCCTCGAAAATCGGCTCCAACACCAGCTTCAAGGATGCCTGCACCACCCGGTCGGCGATCGTGGCGATCCCCAGACGGCGCCACTTGCCGCCAGCCTTGGGGATCATCCGCTCACGCACGGGAAGTGGACGGAAGCTACGGTCCTTCAACGAGGCCCGCAACCCGCCGAGAAGATTCCCGACACCCGTCGACAGCGCGATGGAGGACGCAGTACGCCCATCGACCCCTGCCGTCCGTGCACCCTTGTTCCCCCGCACCCGATCCCACGCAACCAAAAGGAACGCGGGATCAACGACGAGGTTGAACAGATCATCGAACCTGCGATGAGGATCATCACCGGCCCAACGGTGCAGCTTGGTCTGGATCTGCAGTACCCGGCGCTCCGCCTCATACAAGGCGTGCTCCGGCTCGTCGGTATTCACCGGCGACACCTCCTGATCTTCCAGTTCTTCAGCTGCTGACTTGCTGGCCCCCTTCGCCATGTGCGCGCCTTTCGCGTGCTCGGACTACTACGGGGCCTCCGCCCCACCCACGGCCCTGAGTCGGCAACGGACCTGCCCACCACCGGACTGGCTGCCCGGCGGGAGGGCGACCGCGGATGGTTCCCACGTTCACCAAGAATCGATTCGAAGGAGGAGGCGCCCGCCTTTACCCCGACAGCATCGCCACGCCTACGCCGCAGGCATTCACCGTGGCCTCCCCACCGGACCGATGCAACCGGCTTCGGAGTTGGCCGACCCGCCGAAACGGACCAACCACGCACTGCACACCGGCCCATATCCGTCAGGTTTGAGCCGGCACTGGACTTACGGGGCGTCAGACAGCGGTTCCTCTCGTACGCCTTTCCTTCACTGCTTGCCGGACCCGGGCCGTCTGACAGTCCCAACCCGTCCCGTACGTTGTCAGAGGCTGCTCCCGCCCTCCCCGGCGTTCCCCGGATCAGGCTGCCTCCCAGCTTCACCGGCCAGCTGCGACTGACCAGCGGCGGGGTCCTTTCACCCCCACTCGATTCCAAGCGCCTCGTGGCGCACGAACGGTTTCCAGTAGTCGCCGGTGGCCTCCATTACCACCACTGTCAATGGCCAGTGGTTTCTGCCCACGGGCGGCCAGTTGATGTGCCCGCTGCTTGAATTCTAGGGGTCGTTGCAACGCCCGTGCTTAGCTGGCTATCAGTAAATCACGTAGACGCTCGGCTGGGGTGTCCCAGTCCAGTGTCTTGCGTGGTCGGGCGTTGAGTTCCTGGGCGACGTGCTCGAGGTCCTCTGGCCCGTAGGCGTTCAGGTCCGTGCCTTTCGGGAAGTATTGGCGCAGCAGCCCGTTCGTGTTTTCGTTGGATCCGCGCTGCCAGGGGCTGGCGGGGTCGCAGAAGTAGACGTCCATGTCGGTGGCGATGCTGAATGCCTTGTGTTTGGCCATTTCGGCGCCCTGGTCCCAGGTCAGGGATCCGCGCAGGTGCGCCGGCAGGGTGGCCATGGTCTTGATCAGCCCGTCGCGGACCGATTCGGCGGTATGGTCCACCGGTAGGTGCACCAACATCACGTAGCGGGTGGTGCGTTCGACCAGGGTGGCGATCGCCGACTGGTTGTAGGCTCCGGTCACCAAATCCCCTTCCCAATGGCCTGGGACGGCGCGGTCTTCGACCTCGGCGGGGCGTTCGGAAATGTTGATCATCGGATCCCGGAAACGGCTGGTGCGTTCCTCGGGCTTCCTGTGCTGCTTGCGGCGGGTCCGGCCGCTGCGCAGGGCCTCTTTGACCTCGCGTTTGAGTCCGCCGCGGGCCTGAAAGTACAGGGCCTGGTAGATCGTTTCGGGGCTCACGCGCATCTGCTCGTCATCGGGGAAGTCCTTGATCAGCGCCTTCGAGATCTGTTCCGGGGACCAGCGGGTGAGGAGCTTGGTCTTCACGTAGTCGTGCAGTTCCCCGGGTTCTGCCAGCTTACTGTCCTTCTGCCGTGCACGGGCCGCCGTGGCAGCCCGGTGAGCACCGTAAGGCCGGTAACCAAGCACCGGGTGGCTGTTGCGCTTGATCTCCCGGCTGATGGTTCCCATGGACCGGCCCAGCGCCCTGCCGATCGCCCGCATGGAGGTCCCGTGGGAGCGCAGATCCGCGATCCTCTCCCGCTCCTGCAAGGAAAGGTAGCGGGCGCTGATGGGCTGCTCCAGAGCTTCCAGCGCCACCGCGGCGGGTGCTGGCTCCGTCGCTGAGGCTGGCAGCTCCGGCGCTGCCGCTGCCGTCCGCTCTGGTGCCGCTGCAGGGGCCGGCGGTTCCGCGAATGTAGTTCTCACTTCCTGTTTATACGGCAGATCAGCTGCTTGACCTTGGGCCGCGGCCGTGTCCTTTGCAGCCTGTTGCCGGTCCCACACGTAGGAGCTCTGTTTGCTGGCGCCGACGGCGAGGGCGGCGTCCCTCCGGCCGGTTCCTTCCCGGCGCAGGCGCAGGTAGTGAATCTGCTTCGCCGATGGGCCTCGCGTACCGACGGAGACCAGACCGGCGGCCTTGGCCCAGTTGTGGCAGGTGGAGTGGTTCAGGCCCAGTTGCCGGGCTGCCGCGCTCACGTTGCCGACTTCGCGCAACAGACCCAGGAACTCCTCAATCACCGCCGTCGGGTGGCGCTGCGCCGGAACAGGCTTCACAGTCCTCGTGGCCCGTGGTTTTCTCGCGGCAGGATTGACCTTGCCGGCCCAGTTATGCGCGGTGCTGATGTTCAATCCCAGCTCCTGGGCCGCCGCAGTGATGGTGCCGGTCCTGTCCAGAACGGCATAGAAGTGGTCCTTGTCCGCCTGGCTGTACTGGCGCTGCGGCCTGATCCCGGCAGCGTTCGCCCACTTCTGGCAGGTACTCCTATTGATGCCGAGCTCCTGAGCCGCCTCGGCGACAGTTCCCAACCGCGCCACGGCGGACAGGAAATCCTGTCTTTGCGCACCGGTATGAGACTGCTGCTGACGCTTCACGGCAGCCCCAGACCAAGGCGCCGGTTCTTCCGGTAAAGGAGATTTTTCCCTTAAGGAAGGACTATTTTCTGATGGTGATTCCATGGGTGTTGCGACTCCCGATTATTCGGGGGTGTTGCAACGTTCACTAGAACTCGCCCTGGTGGCCAGTAAAACTGCCCGGTGATGGCCAGCAGATCTGCCCACTGATTGGTTCGGCGGGGTTGGCCATCGTTGGTTTGGTCAGTTCAGTCGGGTTACTCCTTTTCCAGCGAGGGCCTGGGTGAGGCGGACGGAATCGCCGCTGGTCTGGCAGACGTGGGCGTGGTGCAGCAGGCGGTCAACGGTGGCGGTGGCGAGTGTCTTGGGCATGAGCTCATCGAAGCCGGCGGGGTGGAGGTTGGAGCTGATCGCGACGGACCGCTTTTCGTAGGCGGCGTCCACCACCCGGTAGAGGCCTTCGGCGGCGTCCGTGGCCACCGGCAACAGGCCGATGTCATCGATCACCACGAGCTCGGCGCGGAGAATCCGGGCCACGGACCGGGTGACGCTGTCATCGGTGCGGTGCGCGCGGATCAGGACGCCGAGGTCCTCGAGTTTGAACCACGCCACCCGCATCCCAGCTTCCACCGCTTGCTGGCCGAGGGCTTCGAGGAAGAACGTCTTGCCGGTCCCGGACGGCCCGCAGACGACCAGGTTCTCCCGTCGGTTGATCCATTCCAGCGTCCGCAGCGCCTGCTGGGTCGGGGCCGGGATGGAGGACGCGGCCGGGTCCCAGGCGTCGAAGGTTTTCCCGGTCGGGAAGCCCGCGGCCTTCCGGCGGGAGGCAAGCATGGACCGGGCCCGACCGGCGGCTTCCTCGACGAAGAGGGCCTTGATCACTTCGGCCGGTTCCCAGCGCTGCGCTCGGGCGGTCGCGATCAGTTCCGGCGCCAGCGCCCGTGCATGGGGCATCTTCAGGGACCGCATCAGGGCCTCCAGGTCCGCCGGCAGCGGCGGGGCTCCGGTGTTGGCCGTCGTGACGGGGCTCATCGAACATCCTCCGCGGTGGCATTGCTGGCGGTGGGGTTGCCGATCGCTGCCCACGCGCCGGTGCCCTGGGTCAGTGAGGTGGCTTCGTTGGCGGCGTGGGTGGTGGTGCGGCGGATGTTGGCGTTCAGGATCGAGGCGAGGTCCGGGTGCGCGAAACGGCCATGGAGGGCCGCGTCGCCCAGGGCCCGATCCACCTGGTCGGTGCCGGCGATTTTGGCCAGCGTGACGGTGTCGCCCGCCACGTAATTCCCCAGGGCTTTCGTCACGTAATTCCTCAGTGCCTGGTGACATGGTAGTCCTTTTTTGCGGTGGCTGGTCCGGAGGTTATGCCCGTTTTTCGTTTGGTCCTCGCCTGCTGCCTTCGCACCGCTGAGGGTCAATTGTTGGGGCGGCTGCGGGCCCGGTAGGAGCCGGTCTGAATGGTGATCTGGTGGGCGTTGTTCACGAGCCGGTCCAGGAGGGACTCGGCGACGACCTGGTTCGGGAAGAGGGGGTACCACTCCTCGGGGGCGCGGTTGGTGGTGACGATGATGGAGCGGGCGGGGCGTTCGTTGACGATCTCGTAGAGGTCATCTCCTTGGGCGGGGGTGAACTCGCGCATTGCGAAGTCGTCCAGGATGAGCAGGTCGGGTTTGGTGTAGGCGCGCAGGCGCCGTGGCCAGCTCCCGTCGGCGTGGCCGCCGGCGAGATCGGCCAGGATCCGGGAGGTAGGGACGAACCGGACGGTGTGTCCTGCCCTGATGGCTTGGTGCCCGAACGCTGTGGCGATGTGGGTCTTGCCGGTGCCGACGGGTCCGCTGATGATCACGTGCTGGCCGGTGCGGACCCATTCGGTGTTGGCGAGATCGCGGATGCGGGCGGCGGGGATGCCGGGGTCCGCGGTGAAGTCGAAGTTCTCGATCCTTCCGTCGGATTCGAATTTCGCGGCCCGGGTGCGTCGCTCCAGTGCCGTGGAGTCGCGGCGGTTGATCTCGTCCAGGCACAGAGCCTGGAGGAAGTCGAGGAATCCGAGTTGACCGTCGGCGGCTTGGGCGAGACGGTTCTCGAGGGAGTCGAGCATCCCGGACAGGCGCAGGGCTCGGAGGGAAGCAGCGAGCTGGGTGCGGTCCGCGCCCGAAGGCCCCGGGCCGGTGCTGATCGTGGTGGTCATGATGATCTCCTTTGTTTTTCGGCCGGGTTCAGCTGGCGGTGAAGGCGCCGGGGCCGCGGAGGTAGGCCCCCGCGCCGTTGTCGCCGTTGGGTCGTACGGGCAGGACGGTGACTCCGGCGGCGAGCAGTCCCCTGACGGTCTTCAGGGTCGGGTCCCCGGCCGCTTCCGCGGCCGCGCAGGCGGTCTCCACCGCTTCGGGGAAGTGGGTGCCGGCGAGGCGGATGATGCCCTGCGCCGCGCGGATCCGGTGGACCGCCGGTTCCTCCAGCAGGCCTTGGACGAGTGCTGCGGCGGCGGGGCCGATCAGGGACGCGTGCTCGCGGCACCATGCCGCATCGCGGGTGAAGAACCCCGCCGCTGCCGGCGGGTAGTCGGACAGGTCGGTCTGGCGCCCCTTGGTGATCCTGGGGTGGACCTTCGTGATCGCCCCGTCGAGGTGGAACTCGACCATCGTGGCGCTGACCCGCACGTCCAGACGGGTCCCCACGAGCTGGTAGGGCACCGAGTAGAGCACACCCCGGACCGAAGCGTGGCAGTCCGACCCGACCGTGGCCGTGCGCCATTCCGCCGGTTCGAGCCTCCTTGCCGGCAGGGGAACCAGGGCCGGGCGCTCCACGGCGGCGAAGACCTCCCAGGATGTCTGCCCGGCCAGGGCACGCGGCCTGCGGGCGCCGGCGACCTCCCGGCACCACCGCGCAGCCTCAGCACGCATCTGGGCCAGCGAGGTGAAGGACCGTCCGGCCCAAAACGAGCCGCGCACGTACTGGACCATCCGCTCCACGTGCGGCTTGTCCTTGGGCCTGTAGCCTCGTGCGGGGTCAATCAAAGTCCCGTAGTGCACGGCCAGCTCGGCGTAGGCCCGGTTGATCCTCGGGTCGTAAAGGTCCGGGGTGATGACCCCGGTCTTGAGGTTGTCCGGGGTGAGCCGGCGCGGGACCCCGCCGAAGAGCTCGAACGCGGCAACGTGCGCGTTCGTCCATGCCATCTGGTCCATCCGGGTCGTGGGAAAGACGAAGACCTGCTTGGAGAACGGCAGCGTGAGCACGAACGCCCAGACCCTGTGGCCCTTGCCCGTGGCCGGGTCGCGCCAGTGCCCAAGCATGCCGTAATCGACCTCGCCGAGCTCTCCCGGCGCGGACGGCGGCTTGAGCACCGTCAGGGCCCGTCCCGCCCGCCCGGCATCGGGCAGGGTCGCGGCCAGCCACCGGTAAAACGAACGCTGGGAGGCTCTGACCCCGTGCTCGTCGACCAGGCGCTGGTGGACCACGGCCCCGGCGACCCCGGCGTCCAGCTGCTCCCTCACCCACTCGATCCGGGCGTCAAACTCCGGCCAGGTAATCTGTCGCAGCCTGCCGTCCACGACCGTCGGGAACCAGCCCGAGACCAGGTCCCGCCACTCCTCGGCAGCGAGCCCGAGACCCGGGACAAGGCCCTCGGCCTCGGCCGGGGCCAAGTACTTCTGCACGGTCTTTCGGTCCATGCCCAACGACACCGCAAGCTCGCTCTTCGAGCGGCCAGCGTCCCAATGCATGAACAGTTCGATCAGATCCATCGGTGCCACACTCCTACGCGCCAAACCACGAACCCCGCCTCCGGCCCGACCATCGGACCCGAGGCAAGACTCTCGGACAAGGCACCAGCGGTGCGTGACGTCGTCCCCATGGGAATTACGTGGCGAACCGCCGCTCAAGGTGGGGAATTACGTGGCGAAACCCACCTACGAGTGGGGAATTACGTGGCGGACGACACGGATCCCTTGTCGGTGCCGGGAGCGCCGCGGAGAACATGCTGATCTACGCCCGTGAGCACAAGAACCGCATCGACTTCTAACCCGTCGAGCACATCCAGGCAGGCACCTTAGCCGACGCCTTGCCTTGGTAGCCAGTATCGCTTTCATGTAGCCACAGCATCTGCGCTGTGGCCGTGACCAGAGGTTCAGCGATGCCTCAATACCCCGATGACGTTGTCCGCCACACCCGCGAGGATCTGATCCAGGCGCTTGCCGAGGAGCTCGCCTCCGGCCGTAATGTCAACTCCTGGCCGGGGGCGGTCAGGTTCACCGGGCCGGGCAACTACTTACCCCGCGCGTACGCCGTCAGGAGCGCTCCTCAGTGCCCGGGGTCCTGCCCTGAGTTTCAGGTCCGTCGATGACTCCGTACCCTCCGGCCGCCGGCCCCGTGGCTGTCGCCGCTGAAGGGGAACTCCGGGACCGTTGATAATCCTCTGCCAAAGCGGGATGATCAGCGCATATCGCCGTGCGTTCGGGTTACGGGGGAGGTTTCGATGGAGGCCATGAGCCGGGGAAAGGAACCGGTCACCGTCCTGGCGGGCCCCTATGGACACCCGTTCCACCCGATCCTGGTGACCGTGCCGATCGGGGCGTGGGTGGCCAGCTTCATCTTCGATTTCGGTTCCCGACTGGCCATCGGCGACGCGGCCGCGCTGGCCACGGGTTCGCGTTGGCTGATCGCGATCGGCGTTCTCGGCGCGGGAGCGGCCGCGCTGATTGGGTTCCTGGATATGTTCGCCATCCCCACCGGAAGCCGGGCCTTCCGCACGGCCCTGGTGCACATGAGCCTCAACCTCGCCGTGACCGCCGCTTACCTGGTCAATTTCCTTTTCAGAACCGGTCAGGAGGGGCCGGTTCCCACAGCACTGATCATCGTGTCCGGCGTCAGCCTCGCCGGCCTCGGTGTCTCCGGATACCTCGGCGGCAAACTCGCCTTCGAATACGGTGTCCGTGTTGCCGGCGAGGAAACTCAATCCACCGGTTTCAACCCGACCACAGCGAAGGACTAATCCCATGGCTATTGCCGCACTCATCACCTGGATCGTCGCCGCAGGCCTCGGATTCACCATGCTCGGAATGTGGCTGAGCAAAGGCGGCATGCGCGCCGCCCGGAGCGACGCAGCCATCCCGACCCGGCTCGTGCCCCTGCTGATCTTCAGCCACTTCCTCCTCGCCGCGGCCGGACTGATCGTGTGGATCGTGTATGTCATCATCGACAAGGACATCCTGGCCTGGATCGCTTTGGGACTCCTGATCATCGTCGCGATCCTCGGGGAGACGATGTTCCTGCGCTGGAGGCATAGCCGCACCGAGGCCACCCCGGAAGCCCGGTTCCCGGTCGCTGTCGTATACGGGCACGGACTGTTCGCGGCCGTCACCGTGGTGCTGGTGTTGCTGACCGCCCTGGGAATCGGCTCGTGACCGTGCCTGAAGGCCGCAGAGTATGGCCGGGTGATCCTGAGGTGAGGCAGTGAACGCCGCATCGAACACTGAACGGCCCGAAGGTGAACCGGTCTCCCTCTGGGTCGCCACCGGCGGAACCACCGATTATCCTGTCCTGCGCGGGATTTGGGGTCGTCGTGGCGGTCATCGGGGCCGGCATTCCCGGGCTGACCGCGGCGTTGGCGCTCAAACGCGCGGGCCACACTGCGGTCAGCCATCGGAATGTACACGGGCGGCCCTCTGCTCTCGTATCCGAAGTCGTGTCGGCCCGCACACCCATAGCCCGCCGTCGGCGGCTTATCGGGCCCAGGCTCCAATCGCCACAGTCTGTCAGCCGCCATAACGGTCCGGAAGAGTAACGCCACTTGTTTCCCGCCATCCCGAGCGCCCCGCCCGCTTGGCCGAACGGAGAGAACCGCTTTCCCCACACCCCACATGACGGTTCCAACTCGGCCTGCGAGGAGCCCGGGGAGCGCCCAGGTGCGCTGGCCGCCGCTGACGCAAGGCGTGCTGAGCGGGAGGTACAGCGTTCCACCGTCCCGGCCGGAAGCCGTTTCTGCCCAGATGAGGGCGGCCTGAAGGCAGGACACACATTCGTGCGGCCTCCGGTCATCGAACGGTTGAGAAGCTCAAACGGGCCGGCCCCCGACCTAGGCGTGCCGCTGGAAATACTTGACTCAATTGCCGCGCCATACGCGCGAAACCGTCGGCCTTCGCAAAGGTCAAAAGATCGGCGACAGCAGCCATCGAATTGCGAAACAAATCATTGACCTAATTCGCAAAACGGCTGCCCCTGCGTTATCTTAGGTGAGCCTTACCTAAACTAGCTCCAGCAAAGTCGAACTTAAGGTTCCGTCGTCTTCCCCCGCCCCTTCCTTCAGGGAAGGGATCCTTGAAAGGCCCTGATGAAGCTCCGCATCAAACCCGCCGCCGTCCTCGCCTCCGCCACGGCCATGCTGCTGGCTCTCTCCGCCTGCGGCGGCGCTTCCGCCCCCGGCACCCCGGATTCCGGCGCATCCGGCGGGGACGGGATTATCGTCTACAACGCCCAGCACGAGAACCTCACCTCCGCCTGGGTGGCCGCGTTCACGAAGGAAACGGGGATCAAAGTCACCCTCCGCAACGGCGATGACCTGGAGATGAGCAACCAGCTCAGCGAAGAAGGCAAGAACTCCCCGGCGGATGTCTTCCTCACCGAAAACTCTCCCGCCATGGTTCGCATCGCCGGGGCAGGCCTCCTCGCGCCGGTCGAGACGGCCACGCTCGGCCAGGTCCCGGCCCGGTACCGGCCCTCCACCGGGGACTGGACCGGCATCGCCGCCCGCTCCACCGTGCTGGCCTACAACAAAACCAAACTCACCCCCGCCCAGCTCCCCAAATCCCTGATGGACCTGGCTGAACCAGAATGGAAGGGGCGCATTGGAGCCTCGACCGGCGGCGCGGACTTCCAGGCCATCATCAGCGCCATTCTCGAACTCAAAGGCGAGGACGCCACAAAGGCATGGCTGGAGGCAGCCAAAACGAACGTCAAAGCCTACAAAGACGACACCCCCGTGCTCGCTGCCGTCAACTCCGGCGAGGTCGACGCCGGCGTCCTTTATCACTACTACTCCTTCGTGGACCAGGCCCAGACCGGAGAAAACAGCCAAAACGTTGACCTTCACTACTTCAGGAACCAGGACCCCGGCGCGTTCGTCAGCGTCTCCGGCGGCGCGGTCCTGGCCTCGAGCAAGAAGCAGGCCCAGGCCCAGCAGTTCCTGAAATTCATCACCGGTAAAACAGGCCAGCAGGTCCTGCAGACCGGGGACTCGTACGAGTACACGGTCGGCAGCGAGGTGCCCGCCAACGCCAAACTCGTCCCCCTTGACCAGCTTCAGGCCCCCGCAATCGATCCTGCCAAACTCAACAGCACCAAAGTCACCGACCTCATGACCCAGGCCGGACTCCTCTAAACCGCAGACCCCGCACCCTGGGACCACCAAGGACTCTCCCTGCGCCCGCCGGACCGCACTTCCCGCCGGGAATGCGGCCCGGCAATGCGCAAACCCCGGAGGCCCGGCACCCAGATCCCCCATCGCGCCGATACATTGGAAATGCCGGGAGACTCCCACCAAGGCCCGCCCGTCCTCACAATGAATAATCCTCCCTCTGTCCTCCCGCCACCATTTCTCGCCGCCGAGACTCTTCCCGCGGCGATCAACCTAACCGCGGGATCCGGCCCGATCCTCTTCACCCGCACCACGGCGCGCCAGCGGACATAGCCCGCAAACTTGCCACCGCCGGATCGTTGACCGTTACGCCCGGCAGGGTCCGAGGCGGGAAGCCCCGGAGTCATCTCCGGCACCACCAACCACGGCACCGGGGCCGCCACAGGCATTGCACCGATCCGGAAACCCGCGCCCATACCAACGTTCGCCGTGGCGACGCCGCGGCCGTACCGGTCAGCGAGCTCCGTCCACACGAGGCGGTGAAGCGACGTGAGCTTTCCTGTAGTGCTCCCGGCGCCCCCGCTGCCGGCCCGGCCGGCTTCCGGGAGCGCGACCGTAAAGCATTAGGGCGACCGTGAGCCGCGATACCCCGTAGGCCCCGAAGACGCCGTTGAGCTGCGGATAGCGCGACGTCGGGGTCGTGGTAAGCCATAACAAACTACCGGCACCTCGCCAACTGTCATCGCAGAAGCCGCCGTCGCCGACCTCCTTGTTCCGTCCCATCGACAGAGCACCAATCTAAAAACGTGTTACGTTATTTTAGAGATTCGGCGATGCCAGCAGTTTGAAACCGAGCAGGCCCGAATCTCAGAAGGAGGGGACCAATGCCCGAGGAACATGTCATTGCAGCAGGACCGGGCGCCGGAACGGGCGGCATCGGCACGGTGTCCGCCGATTCAGCCGCGGTTGGACCCGTTGGACGGGCGCGTTCGGGGCCCCCTCGGGCTACGATGCGCACCCGGGTGCGCATCCCGCTCAGGTTCGCCGACGGCTTCACCGCGACGGCCGATGCATTCACTTTCCGGGGTCTGGTGGACGGCAAGGAGCACTTACTACTGGCGCTCGGCGATTGGGAGGGCAGCCTCGCCGGAGCGGCCGCCCCCTTGGTGCGCCCCCATAGCGAATGCCTCACCGGGGACGTCCTGGGATCACAGCGGTGCGACTGCGGGCCACAGATCCGCGAGGCGGCCGAACGGATCGTCGGCGAGGGCGGCTTCCTGCTGTATCTGAGGCAGGAAGGCCGGGGCATTGGACTCTACGAGAAGCTCGACGCCTACTCCCTCCAGGACCGCGGGCTCGACACCTACGCTGCGAACGTCGCCCTCGGCCACGGTGAGGACGAGCGCGACTATCGAGCAGCGGCCCAGATGCTGCTCGCCCTCGGAGTGGAACGGATCCGGCTGCTGAGCAACAACCCCGACAAGGCACTCCAGCTAGAGGCCAACGGTGTCGCTGTGGCCGAACGTGTGCCCACCTGGGTCCATCTCTCCCCGACGAATGCGCGGTACCTGGCCACCAAGCGCGACCACACCGCCCACACGATCGTCCTGGGGCCGATTCCGACCGGGATGCCCGACCACTGACCCGGCGACCGCCCCTTTGACCCACCGTGCGCCGTCCATTACGGCGCTCCGGAGTTCACCCGCATTCCCCGGACGGGCCGCCACACCAGTTAAGCCCCACCACCGTCCACGGGCCACCGACTCCGGCCCGGACCGGGGCGTAGCTGCATCCACGCCGGTCCCTGATGTCCGTGGCAAGCCCAAACTGGCGCTGGGCGCGCCGAACTCAGGCGTCTGATCGACGCCACTGACGGGCACTGATCGGCGCGAGGCTCTTCCCCCAGGGTGACATGGACGTCGCAGCCACCGCACACCAGGCAGGAACCGTCCGTTTTGGAACCGATCCGGCCTCTGCAGCCCTGGATCCGGACTGCAAGGCCTTCGACCTGGACAACCTCTACGTCGTCGATGGCAGTTTCATGCCTTCCATCGGCGCGGTGAACCCGACCCTGACCATCATCGCCAATGCCCTGCGCGTCGCTGACCGGATCGCCGACCGTGTTCTCTAACCGACGCCGCCGCCCGATAGGGCAAAGACACCTCGAGCGGTCCCGGTATGGTTCGCCATATAATTCCTCCTCAGGTTCTTCTAGACCGGGACGCTGACACCCTTCGCTCTCCACAGTGTGGCAGACGGCGGCGTCTACTGTTTCGCGATACCTACGAGTAAGCCATGCGGGCGAGGAGGTTGCCGCGGATCTCGAGGACCCGGCCATGCTGGCACAGTCGGGTCCCAGCATCGGGCAGGGATGCAGGCGCGGTCGTGAATGCAGGGGTCCCGAAGGCTCACCGGCAGCTCCCGGTCGCGACCTTGCGTTTCTCGAAGTGCCCGAGCAACTCTTCCAATTCCTCGTCCGCGGAGATGCGGTCCTCCCCGCCGGACCGTAGTCATCGTCTGCGGGCGAGGAACGCCATGCGGGCGTCGACAGCCTCGGTGGGAAAGGCAGCCTCGTAGCCCATGGCGACCGTGATGTCGCGATGTCCGGCAATAACTTGCGCGATGTGTGCCGCCAGCCCACTGGGGACCGCACAGGTGATGAATAGCCTTCGGAAGTTGTGCGCCTGCCCTGCCAGCCGCGGGCAGGCCGCGACGTAACCGGTACTGGATTCATTCCAGGCAACAGCGTTTTCGGATTCAGAAGTGGTATGACTGCGGATGGGTTTCATCCGGAAACCCTTTCAGAACGGAGGGCTGGGCGGATCATGTTCCGAGGCTGGTTTGTGGTGAGCGCCATGCTCGTGTTTTTCGCGTCGACCGCCGTGTTGGGCCTCCTCGCAATGTTCCGGGCCAAGGTTATCGCGGCCCGGATGGACGCCGGCGCCGCAGCAGTCCTAGCGGTGGTCATGACCACTGTGGCGCTGGGCCGGGCACCAGCGGCGGCAATACCCCTGGCGTTGGTGCTTGCTTCTGTTTTCGCCTGGTTCGCCGTCGGAGCCGTTCACCGGAAAGGCGGCCCGGAAGGGCCAGCGCGGTTCACGGCAATCCATGGCGCGGCGGTGACGGCCCTAACGGGTTGGGTGCTTTTCTTCGCAGCGCGGGGATTCGGATCAGTTTCGGTTCATCCGGGCCATCAGCTCGGCCTCATCATTATTGATCTGGGAGGCGCCGTGCTCATGGTCTTCGCAGCCGCCAGTTGGTTGCTGGGTACGTTCGCGACCCCGGCGGAGAGCAAGTCACTGGCGGTGCCCCGCTTGACGGGGATCCGTGAGGCGTTGATGACGGCGGGCCTCGCCGTCGCGTTCTACGCCATCTCCTAGACCCAGGCCCGACCGCCGAGCCGGCACCAAGGCGGCTCCCTACTTGACGCAAGGATCTCCGCCGGCCTGCCAGGTTCCGATCCAGTCGTTGTAAGTGGTGGGCGGCGGTCTCGCTTCAGCACGTCAGGGCTTTGCCTGCCGTGGGCGGCGCCCAGCGCCGGCGGGCCGGTGTGTTATCCGTTTCCCCGCTGGTTCGCCCGGTTCAAGGCTGAAAAGATCGGACCTCTTGGTGATTGGTAAAGGTTGTTCGGGGGGAGCGGCGGGAGAGCGGTCGGACGTGTCCTGAGGGGATCGTTATGCTGGAAGCCGTAGTTTTTATCAGAGGGCGGGGTGGTTCCCGCGAAAGGACGGCGGGTGCCACAAATGGTTTTTACGGGTGAAAAATGGCTCGGTGTCCTTCTCCAGGTCGTGATCACGATCGGCCTGGGGGCCGGGGCGTGGGCTGTTTCCCGGTCCGTCATCTCACGCATTGTCGGCCGTGTCAGCAATGGCTACGCGTTGCTCAAGAAGCCTCATTTCCGGTGGGCGCAGCCCGTGCTGCGGACCCTGGATCACGAACGCCGGGTACAGCGGGCAGAGACCATCGGATCCCTCCTGACCAGCATAGTCGCGGTCCTTGTCGTAGTGACCGTGATCACGTACACCCTTGGCGCGCTCGAGGTCAACGTCGCGCCACTGCTGACCAGCGTCGGGATCCTGGGCATCGCGATCGGTTTCGGCGCCCAGCAGCTGATCCGTGACTTCCTAGCAGGAATCTTTATCACTCTGGAGGACCAGTACGGCATCGGCGACGTGATCGAGACCAGCGAAGTTGTCGGAACCGTCGAGTCCGTGGGCCTGCGCATCACCCGCGTCCGCGCAGGGGACGGCACGATCTGGTACCTGCGTAACGGAGAAATACTCCGTGTCGGCAACCGCTCACAGGGCAGCTACACAGACTCCACCGAGGGATCCTCGCCAGACGAGGCGCTGACCGGCGCAGGAAAGTAGGACATACCACCTGCCGGGACCGCTTCGGGCCCGCGGACGTGCCGAAGGTCGGTTCGGCCAGCGGCCCGAGGGCTCCCTGCATTGGCCGGATGCCAGCTGGCAGGTGCTGCCCGGACGCGCAGTCAGTCCTGACGGCGGACATCGGCGGTTCCGTTCCGAAGCCCTCTGTTCCCTTCCGCGCCAAGGCCTGATCGGAGACTGGATCCACACTGGAGGGACCCGCCCGTGCGGGGCTTTGTATGAGGTGCCGTGCGGGGCGGGCATGTGGGGCCTGGCGTTGGTATATATTGGTGGTTGCAAGGTGTCGTTCGTTAGCTGAGGCTCCTTCGCGGATACATGCCAGCGACCCCCAACGTCGAGAGACGCCCCGGGTCAGGACAGGTTCCCCCGGTCTAAGGGGTTGCCCCGATTGGCTCCCGGAACGCCGGGTTCACGCCGTGAAGTGCCAAAGGTCTTACGAGGAGGGGCACCGCCGGCTCTCATGTCCGGCCTCCTCCGTGGCGCCGCAGGACCCTGATGGAGGTGGTCACCCGTGAACGATGGTCATAGTCCGTCTACCGGTACCGCCCCCGCGCGGTCCTGACCACAATTCTTCCCCCGCCGGCCCCGTCTCTGCGCAGGCCGGCATCCTGACCGCTTAGCCAATTCCGGGACCTCTTCCTGCCGCGCCGATTTCTGTGATGTCCGCGTTCGGCATCCAAAAGGTCTCTACGTTCCGGGAGGACATTCCCATGCCCGCCAACACCCACAGCGGCCCCGAACCGAGCACCAATTCCGGCCCCGCACCCCGAACTGCTCCATCACCGGCACCAGCGCCGTCGCCAGTCACGGCTCCGGGGCCGGCAGTAGCGGCTGGCCCGGCCCCTGCCCCTGCGGCCGTCCTGGACAGCGCCCACATCGGCGACATTAAGGGTGCCTTCGGCACCATCCGCCTCGGTGAGGAGTCCCCGGGCAGCGGCTGGAAGACCCGGCTGAAGACACTGCTGGCCATTATCGGGCCGGGTCTGATCGTGATGGTCGGGGACAATGATGCCGGCGCGTTCGGGACCTATACCGAGGCCGGGCAAAACTACGGCACGTCGTTGCTGTGGACGCTTCTGCTGCTGGTTCCGGTGCTGTATGTGAACCAGGAAATGGTCCTTCGCCTGGGGGTGGTTACGGGGGTCGGGCATGCCCGGCTGATCCTGGAACGGTTCGGGAAGTTCTGGGGCGCGTTCAGCGTGATCGATCTGTTCATCCTGAACGCCCTGACCATTGTCACCGAATTCATCGGCATCAGCCTGGGCCTGGATTATCTGGGCATCCCCAAGGCCGCAGGGGTGCTCGTGGCCGCCGTGGTCATCATCGGCGCGGCCTCGACCGGGTCGTTCAAACGGTTCGAGCGGGTGTGCATGACCCTGGTGGCCGGGTCCTTGCTGCTGGTGCCCATCATCGTCATGGTCCACCCGGATCTGGGGCAGGTGACCCATGATTTCTTCATCCCCGGTCTCCCTGCCGGTTCGGACCTGTCCACGGTCACGCTGCTGATCATCGGCATCGTGGGTACGACCATCGCCCCATGGCAGCTGTTCTTCCAGCAGTCGTACCTCATCGATAAACGCATCACCCCCCGGTACATGAAGTACGAGAAGGTTGACCTGTGGCTCGGGATCGTGATCGTGATCATCGGTGCGGGAGCCATCATGGGATTCACCGCGGCCACGTTCGCCGGGCACCCTGAATTCGGGAACTTCACCGACGCCGGCGGGGTCGCGGACGGGCTGGAAAAGTACGTCGGGAAGCTCGCCGGAGTGCTGTTCGCTGTGGCGTTGATCGACGCCTCCATCATCGGCGCGGCCGCGGTCGGGCTCTCCACCTCCTATGCGCTGGGGGACGTGCTCGGGCTGAAGCATTCCCTGCACCGGAAAATCTCCGACGCGAAGGGCTTCTATGCCGTGTTCGCCGGAATCCTGATCATCTCAGCGGTCATCGTCCTGATCCCGGGGGCCCCGCTGGGGCTGATGACCGTCGGCGTCCAGGTCCTCGCCGGTGTCCTGCTGCCCTCGGCCACCGTGTTCCTGCTGTTGCTGTGCAACGACAAACAGGTCCTTGGCCCATGGGTGAACAGCAGGGCCACGAACGCCTTCACCGCGCTCATCATCGCCGTCCTGGTGATCCTCTCCCTCGTCCTGACCACAGGGGTGCTCTTCCCCGACATGGGCAGCGGGGCGATCATCGGCATCCTCGCCGGCGGGGCAGCCGTCTGCGTCCTGGGCACAGCAGCCTACCTGCTCTATGCAAGGTTCCGGCCCGGCCCGGGCGCGGCGCCGATCGACCGCACCGGAAGGCAGGACTGGCGCATGCCACCCCTGGCGCTGCTGACGGCCCCGAAACTTTCCACCGCCGGCCGTACCGGGCTGACCGTGTTGCGGACTTACCTGTTGATCGCCATGATCCTGGTGATCGTCCGGGTGGTCCAGCTCGCCCTTGGCGGCTGATCCGGCACAGCGTAGATTCCAGACAGGACAGTTCTCCTTCTATACCCCGTTTCCTCGAAAGGCATCTCCGAAGATGAGCACCCCAGGCACCATCGCACCCACGGGAACACCGGCCATCCGGCTCTCGGCCCTGCTGCGCCGCCCCGTCCTGGACACCAAAGGCAACCAGATCGGCACCCTCGCCGACGCCATCGTCCGGCTCCAGGAAGGTGGCTACCCGCGGCTGACCGGCCTGGTCCTCGCCGTCGGATCAAACCGGGTCTTCGCCCCGCTGGAGAAGCTCTCCGGGATCGAGCCCGGTGGCATCCGGCTGCACACCGCGACACTGGACCTGCGACCGTTCACCCGGCGCGAGGGCGAGGTGCTGCTCAAGGAAGACGTCCTAGGTCACCGGCTGATCGACACCGAGCACACCGTCATGGTCAAGGCATACGACATTGAACTCAACGGCACGGCCACCGGATGGACCCTGACGGGTCTGGACGTGCATAAGCCGCGCTGGTTCGCCATCAACCGGCGGCATGAGGCCCACCCATTCCTGGACTGGAATAGGTTTCTGCCCCTGATCGGCCACGAGGCATCCAGCAAGGCCCGGTCCCTCTCCGCCCGGTTCCGGCAGCTGAAACCGGCCCAGATCGCGGACCTGATCGAGGACTCCTCGGAAAAGGAACAGGACGAACTCCTCGCCCGGGTTCACAGCGACCCCGAACTTGAAGCCGACGTCTTTGAAGAACTCGATGAGGACCGTCAGTCCAGGATCCTCAAGGACCGCACCGACGCCGAAGTCGCGGACGTGCTCTCGCACATGCGGGCCGACGACGCCGCCGACGCCGTCATGGATCTCCCGCAGGAGCGCCGGACAGGGATTATCGCCCTCCTTCCGGCCCCCCAGTACACCAAGGTTATGGCCCTGTTGGGCTATCATGACGCCACCGCCGGGGGCCTGATGGGCACCGACTACGTGGCGCTGCCGGCGACCGCCACGATCGCCGAAGCACTCGAGTCCATCCGCACCGCCACCACCGAACAACCCGAAGCCCTCACCACTATCTACAGCCTGCACCCGGACGGAACCCTCGCCGGGGTGATCGGCCTGGTCCAGGCCCTGCAGGCCGATCCCGCCGCCCTACTCGGGGACACCGCCGACCCCGAACCGGTCAGCGCGACCGCAGGGGATGACATCATCGACGTCACCACCACCATGGCCGACTACAACCTCCTGACCCTTCCCGTCCTGGACGAACACGGCCACATCCTGGGTGTCATCACCGTCGATGACGCCCTTGAAGCGGCCATCCCCCCGGACTGGGCACACCGGGAACCGAACAGGAACACGACGAAGAACAACCACCCCGGAACCGAACACTAACCGGACCACTCCAAAGTGAGGCGTCATGAATGACCCCCCCCGCGGCACCGGACCCAGCCCCTGGCCACGGTGCCCGGCCTGACCGGGACCACCGCCCCGGGCTGCGCACCCTCCTGGTGCCCCGGCTGATCTCCCGCGGCCTCACCCCGGCCCAGGCCGCCCGCGCCACCGGCGTACCCATGCCCCTCGTTACGCTCATCGCCGGGCCCGAACCCGGCACCCCGGCACCCTCCCTGACGCCGACCGCGGCCCGGGGAACAAGGCCTGCTGCCATGCCCGGCCCGATGCGGGGGCGAAAAAACGCAACCAGGGCGGGGCCGTTGTTCATCGCCGCCATCACGGCCGGCTGCGCCGGCAGCATCCTCCGGCACGAACCCCTCCTGGTCACCGCAGGGTGCCTGGCTGGCGACAGCCTCGGGAGCACCTCCCGGCCGGACGCCGGCACGCGGCACGGCCCTGAACCCGTTTGGTCGTCGTTTATTTCAGGCGGCTTCCGGGAATCGCCAGCACACTATCTGGCAAGGCCCCCGTTCAGGGGCGCCCATAACGGTACCCCCACTGGGGTCCGGGCGCGGGGCGTCTGCGCGCGGCCGGACTGCTTGGGAGGTTTCCACGGCCCGTACGATAGAGAGCGTGTTCGGTATTGATGCTGAAAAGCTCTTCGTTCTGCTTCTCCTTGGGAGCTTGGTTCTGGGACCTGACAAGTTGCCCGGGTGCGCCGCGAAGCTGGCCCGCATCGTGATGGAGGTGCGGCGGCTGGCCGCCGGTGCCCAGGATCGGCTGCGTGATGAACTCGGCCCGGACTTCGAGGACGTGAACTGGGACAGGCTGGACCCGCGGCAGTATGACCCCCGGCGGATCATCCGGGAAGCGTTCACGGACCTTCCTCGAGCGGAGTACACGGAGCCGGACACTTTGAGGCCGGTGACTCCGGCTGGCGGCACTGCTCCGCAAGGGGTTGACCGTGTCCTGGCGGTGGGGCCGGTGCCGTTCGATTCCGAGGCAACCTAAACCAGCACCAGCGTCCGGAATGGCGTGCGCCCGCCGGCTCGGTCCGCTCCTGCCCTGGGCGCCAGCGGGTCATGGGGGGGGGGACTCGACGGACCGGAGAAGGCAGGCCGGACCGGCCGGCACCAGCCGGTCAATGCCGGGGCCGTCCGGGATCTATCGGGCCGGTGCGGGTGCTTCTTTGCCTATTCCGGTGGGGAGGGGGCCGGTGGTCTGGGGTCTGCGCGCGGCGTCGCTGATGCGGAGCAGCAGGGCCACGATGATCCAGTTCGCGAGCAGGGAGGATCCTCCGGCGGAGAGGAACGGTGTGGTCAGGCCGGTCAGGGGGATCAGGCGGGTGACGCCGCCTATGATGATGAAGCATTGGAGCGCCATGGCGAAGGACAGTCCGCAGGCCAGGAGTTTCCCGAAGGAGTCACGGGTCCCGAGGGCGGCCCGGAATCCGCGGGTGAAGAGCATCAGGTAGAGCGTGAGAATGGCGAAGACCCCGATCAGGCCCAGTGCTTCGCCGAGGGAGGCGATGATCATGTCGCTGTTGGCGAAGGGGACAAGGTCCGGGCGTCCGAGTCCGAGCCCCTCGCCGGCCAGGCCGCCGGAGGCCATGCCGAAGAGTCCTTCGACTATCTGGGCGCTCCCGCCGGGGAATCGTTCGTAGACGACCGGGTCGAAGGCGTTGATCCAGGCGTCGATGCGCAGCCGCACGTGGGGGAAGATTTTGGCCGCGGCGTAGCCGCCGGCTCCCATGAGGAGCAGGCCGAGTATGAGCCAGCTGCCCCGGCTGGTGGCGACGTAGATCATGACCATGAACAGACCGAAGAACAGGATGGACATGCCCAGGTCGTGCTGGAAGACCAGCACGCCCACGCTGGCGGCCCACGCCGTCACCATGGGGCCCATGTCCTTTACCCGCGGGAACTGCAGGGGCCCGATTTTCCTGCCGGCCAAAAGGATCAGGTCCCGGTTGGTGGAGAGGTATCCGGCGAAAAAGACACCGAGCGTTATTTTGACGATTTCCCCGGGCTGGAATTGGACCGGGCCAAGGCGGATCCAGACGCTGGCGCCGTTGATGTCTCCTGCGGAAACGCCGGGGACCAGGGGGAGGATCAGCAGAACGGTGCTCACGGCAAGGGAGATGAACGTATATCGGCGCAGCACCCGATGGTCCTTCAGGAACCACAGCACTGCGGCCGCAATGAGGACGGACACGGCCGTCCATTTGAGCTGGTTTGCCCCGGCATCGTTGCCGGTGGCCGCATCCAGGCTTTGGATCATGGCGATGCCCAGACCGTTCAACGCCACCACGATCGGCAGCATCACCGGATCCGCGTAACTCGCACGCAGCCGCAGAACGACGTGGAATCCCGCGGCGAGAACCGTCAGGGTCCCGGCCTGGAGCCAGAACCCCTGGCCAAGCGCCTCGTTTCTGTCCAGGCTGACCAACGCGCTGGCGCCAATCCCGATGCCCAGGGCCACCAGCAAGAGAAGAGCCTCGAGATTCCTGCGCGGCCTCGCGAGTCCCTGCTGCTCACTCATCGATCGCTTCTTTCGGGGGGTGGGGCGGGCTCCGGACCGTACCTGGCCGGACCTGTGTGATCCAGGTTGGACCTTCCGGCAGGACGCCGCCAGTCTACTATTCCGTGACACGGTCATGTCCGGGGAGCCGCTGGGCGACACGTGCCCGCCGGCAGCGGCGTCGGAAAGGCCGGAAGACGTATTGTTTTTGAGTGCCGCCTGTCCCAGCCCCGGACCGGAGCGGGCAGGGGGAAGGGGACCAGAAGTATAAGGAGTGGTGGGAACGATGGCCGCAGCACGGAAACCGCTGGCGCTCAGGACACCCAGGAAACCCCGGAACCCCTTGGCGGGGCGGTTCCCGCGGTGGCTGGCCGACGAATCCGGAGGCCGCACGCGGCCGGTCATCTTCGCCGTCGTTCTGACGCTGGCCGGGATCGGACTGGTCGAGGTGGCCTCGGCATCATCGGTGGAATCCGTCGCGGCGGGGATCAATCCTTACGACCTGCCCCTGAAACAGGGATTATGGACCCTGGCCGGGGTGGTCATCATGTTCGTCCTGGCTGGGCTGCCGGTCCGGCATATCCGGAAACTGGCGTGGCCGATGCTGATCATTTCGCTCATTGGGCTTGGGCTCGTTTTCACACCTCTGGGCATGACAGTCAATGGCAACAGGAACTGGCTGAACGCGGGCGGGTTCACCGCCCAACCCTCCGAGTTCGCCAAGCTCGCCCTCATCGTGTGGGGCGCGGCCGTGCTCTCCCGCAAGGAGGCGCTGCTCAGTCAGTGGAAACACGCCGTCGTCCCGTTGCTGCCCGCCGGTGCGGTCATCGCCGCTCTCGTGGCCCTGGGCCATGACCTCGGCACAACATTGATCATCATGATGATCATCGCGGCCACCCTGTTTTACGGCGGGGTACCGATGAAAGTCCTCGGCGTGGCGGGCGGCATCGGCGCCGGAGCAGCGTTGGTCCTCGCTGCCACCAGCGGGAACAGAATGGGCCGGATCTTTTCCTGGCTTGGCATGGGATCCACTGAAGATTCCCAGGGGCTGGGCTATCAGGCCCTGAACGGCCAATACGCGCTGGCCTCTGGCGGGTGGTTCGGCGTGGGGCTCGGGCAAAGCCGGCAGAAATGGAACTGGATTCCCGAGGCCCACAACGACTTCATCTTCACCATCCTCGGGGAGGAACTCGGCCTCGCAGGGACTCTCCTGGTCCTGGGACTGTTCGCCATTCTGGCCGTGGCGGTGTTCAAGACCATCACCCGGACAGAGGACACTTTCGCGCGTATCGTCTCGTGTGGCATCATCACCTGGATCATCGGCCAGGCCATCATCAACATTGCCATGGTCAGCGGACTGCTCCCGGTCATCGGCGTCCCGTTGCCCTTCATCTCCTACGGCGGTTCGGCCATGGTTTCCTCGCTGGCCGGGATCGGCATGATCCTCGCCGTCACCCGCACCAACCAGAGCGACCGCCCCTCCCTCAGGGGCCGGGGAACGATCCGGAAGCCTCCCGTCCCCGAACCGGCACGCACCCCCTGAGCCGGTCCGCAGGTTGCCGGGCGGCATGCCACTTCGATCCCGCCGGAGGCTTCTGGTAGGGGCCTCAGTTCGGCAGTGATCCCTGTGCGGCCTTTTCGGCGGCGGCGTGACCGCCCTTCCCGCGCAGGACCAGGGCAATGGCCACCGCGAGGAGGCTGCCGGTGACGGGGCCGGCGACGTAGATCCAGAGCCGGCTGAAATCGCCCGCGAGAAGGTCCGGCCCGAACGTCCTGGCCGGGTTCATGGAGGCTCCACTGACAGGGCCGCCCCAGAGCCCGGCCGTGACGACGTACGCGGCGACCCCGAATGCTGAGAGAGCGCCAACATTCTGCGCCCCCGAGGCGACTCCGAGGACGGTGCTGACGAGCCCGGCGGTCAGCAGCACTTCCACTACGAACGCCTGCGGATCGGTGAACCCTGCCCCGGGCAGGGTCATCCCGTCGTTGCCCTGATGGCCGAGCAGGGTCACGAGGGTGGCCGCCGCGAGTGCGGCACCGGCGCCCTGGGCGAGGACGTAGCCGGGGAATCTGCGCCAGGGAAAGTCCCGGCGCAGGGCGAACGCCAGGGTCACCACAGGGTTCAGGTGCGCCCCGGACACGGGGCCGATGAACAGAACCGCAGCGATGATCGTCAGCGCCGGTGCCATCACCAGCGCGGTGTGACCAAGTCCCCCGCGGGTTGCGGTGTTTACCATGTCGGCTCCGGCAGCGGCCACCACCAGCAGATACGTTCCCAGCACCTCACCGAACAGCCGGCGGGAGCCGTTGCCGGGCTTGTCGAAGTCGCGGATCATGCGGTGGTCCTGGGCTGATAGTCCCGGGTGGGTCCGTGGTCCTGGCCTTGACCCGGCCGAGTTCCTTGGCGACATCCGGATCATCAGCCGGCAGCAGCGGCAGGCCCGCTGCGCGGAGCAGGTCCTTGGCCTTGAACGTCATCGTCGGCGCCCCCTGGAGGGCTGTGACCGCCTTGGCAACAGCCTTGGGGCCGGCGATCAGGGACAGGTAGGAGGCAGCTGCCGGATAATCGTGGGCCTGCGGCTCCTCCATCCACGTGACCGTCGGCTTGCGGGTGTCTTTTGACTTGGACGGGCTGCTTTGCTTGGTCATCATTGCTTCCTTCTGATCCGCTGGTTGAGGACGGCCCCGGCCCTCGCGCACTCCATGGGCATTGGCTCTAGCCGCCCGGGTTGGCGGCCTGGCAGGTCTGGTCGTTGGCTGTCTGAGCGACGACGTTGCCGGGGGCTTGGGCGGCCGGGACGGGTTTTGTGCCGGTGGCGAAGTCTTCGCCCGCGTAGAACTGCACGCCCTGGACGCCGGTCACCTGCTGAACGCTCGCGGGCGGGAGCGCGAACAGGGCGGCGACGTCGGCCGCGACGTCGGCGAAGCCGGGGCCGTAGTAGACCATGCTCTGGGCCCGGGGCTGGGCCTGGATCCGGGCAAGTTTGGTAAATCCGGCACCGGTAATGAGTGCCCCGATCTCGGTGCTTCTGGAGGCCACGTTAGTGCCGTTGGCGACGGTGACGGGCTGGAGTGCCTTGTCATAGTCCGGCTTCGCGGCCGTGGCGGACGGGTCAGCTGACGGGGACGCCGCGGGGGCGGCCTGGGTCAGGTCGGCGCTGCGGCGCAGGGCCGCGAAGAGGTCCGTGGCCGCGGGTTCATCGAGAGTGAGCCTGTTGGGATCCGTGGGGGCCGGCACGGTCGGGGCGGTGATGAAGTTGACCTTGGCCGGGTCGATGTTCTTGAGCCGTCCGGCGAGGGTCAGCATCGTCGGGACCGAGGCGAGGCCGTCATCGACGGTCAGGTTCTTCGTCATCGTGTCGGCAATGCTCAGCATTTTCTGCGGATCGCCCAGAGTCCCGTCCGCCTTCAGCTTTCGGGTGAGGGAGGCCAGGAACGACTGTTGGGCCTTGATCCGGCCCAGGTCTCCGCCGTCGGCGAAAGCGTGGCGGGTCCGCAGGAAGGCCAGAGCCTGGTCGCCCTGGACCTGGGAGGTCCCTTTGGGCAGACGGAGGCCGGATTCGGGGTCGAAGACGGCGGCGTTGACACAGACATCGACGCCGCCGACGGTATTGGAGAGTTCCTTCACGGCGTTGAAATCGGCCATCATAAAGTGGTCCACTTCCATTCCGGTGACCTTGTTCACGGTGTCCACGGCGCAGCCGATGCCGGCGTCGGCCATCGCGCTATTGATCATCACGTTTTGGCGCGGCTCGTGCTGCTGATTCGTTGCGGGGTCCTTGCAGGCAGGAACATCCACCAGCAGATCCCGCGGGAAACTGATGACGTTGACGTGATTGTTGTCCGCGGAGATGTCCAGCAGCATCATCACATCCGACTGCCCGTACCCTGACGATTGGTCGACGGTCCCGTACTGTCCGTTCTTTCCGCTTCGTGTGTCGCTGCCCAGGACGAGGATCTGCAGGCGGTCTTTGCTGTCATTGACGGGCCCCTCGGTCCGGAGGCCGCCGGCCCCGAGAGCGGAGGTGGCGATGTTCGACTGGAGCCGCCAGAACCAGTACCCGCCGAAAGCAAGGACCCCGAGCACCAGCACACCGATGGCGAGGCCGGTGATTTTGAGCCAGCGCGGCCGCCGGCGCCCCGGAAGACCGCGACTGGTATCAACCAGCGTGCCCTGCCCCGGATAGGGGACGGGCGCATGTTGGCCTGATTCCGGGCCGGGATTATCGTAACGACCGGGCATTTCGGCGACCTCTCCGGGGAAATTCTGACCCGCCCATGATACTGACTGTCGCCGGAAACCCCCTTTAGACGCGACGGCGCAATTCACGTGTCTCTCTGCCGGTGCGGGCTCTCCGTTTTGAGTCCCTCGGAGAGTCTTCGGTCGGAGGGCAACTGGGCCACGGCGCGGGCGGTGGGCATACTTCCCATCCTTAAGCTCGCCGCCCCGGACCGCCCCAAGGGCTTGGGGGATCAGGGTTAGAGATTCTCCAGGTCGGACCCGGGAGTTGCCTGGTCCGCGGTCGCTTCGGTTTCGGCTGCTGTCCTGGACAAACGCCTGTCCCGCCGGCGGTCGTTAAGGATGCAGATGCCGATGGCCGCGAAGAACAAGACCAGCAGCGGACCGGCCAGCAGGAACATCGAGAAGGCGTCGGCGCCCGGGGCCGCGACGGCGGCCAGGACAAAGACCAGGAAGACGGTGATGCGCCAGGCCTTGAGGATGGTGCGCCCCCTGATGATCCCTGCCATGTTCACGCCCACAAGTACCACCGGGACCAGGAACGCCAGTCCCAGGAAGAGGACCATGCGGGTGACGAAATCAATATAGTCGCGGGCATCGACCATGTTGGAGAAACCGGAGGGGGTGAATTGCGTCAGTGCCCGGACCACCTGCGGGACTACCATCCAGCCCACCCAGATGCCGGCGAGGAATAACGGCACGGCCGCCGCCATGAAACCGAGCGTGTACCGCCGCTCCCTCCTTGTCAAGCCCGGAGTGATGAAGGCCCAGAGTTGGTAGATCCAGACCGGGCTGGAAATCACGGCGCCGATCAGGAGTGAGAGCTGAAGCTTGAAATCAAAAGGAGAAGCGATGCTCGAAAAATTGACCGATGAGACACCGCCGGTGTGCTCGGCAATCCTGTCCACCGGCTCCTTGAGCGCTCTCAGCAGGGGGTCATAGAGGATCCAGCCGCCCACACCGCCGAGAACCACGCCGATAACCGACTTGATCAGCCGGTTCTTCAACTCCACAAGGTGATCCAGCAGGGGCATGCGCCCCTCGGGGTTGGACCGGCCGCCGTTTTTCTGCCCCACCACGGATCAGTCCCTGCTCAACGGAGGAATCCGGGTGCGAACCCCGGCCCCGTCACGCCGGGTCCTTGGCCCTGGCCTGGCTGGCGCTGTCGTCTGGTGTGGGGCTTCCCGTACCGGGTCCGGGGTTGCCGTCATTCTTCATTTCCCTGACCTCGGACCTGATGATCCGCACCGACTGCCCGAGGCTGCGGGCAATCGAGGGAAGCTTCGGCGCCGCAAAGAGCTGAAAACCCACGACGCAAATAATCACGATGGGCCAAGGTCCATCCAAAAGCCGTCCCACGCGAAGTCCCTTCCTCCAAAATAAGTCCTCGTCCAAGGGTAGGGGACCACCGGCGTTCATCCCGACGGCATCATCGCTTCCGCCCGACCAACCAAGACATGAATACTTAGCCAATGCAAGTATGGCGCCGGTCCAGGGGCAGCCGCCACGGGGTCCTGTCCTGGCAGGGGCGGCCGTACTCTTTTCCGTGCGGGTCGGTGGGCTCTGCCGGAAGGCGGCGGCGGGCGGTGCGGAAGGCCCCGATGGATCCCGTCCTGCGTCGGGACGGGCCCCGTTGTAGTCTGGCGGAGCGGGTCGACTTCATTCCCTGCACTGAGCATCGTTCCGGAGGATTTACATATGCGATTCATCCAAAGTCTGAAGCAGCGGATCACCGCTGGCATCAGCGCGTTCAACAGTTCCGCGGACCCGCAGCAGCAGGCCCGCGAGGCAAGGTCGGAGCTGCCGCAGGCCATGTCGACCGCTCAGGCCCGCCTCGACGGGACCAAAAACTTCGTTGCGTCCCTTCCGGCTGCTGTCGGGCCGGGCGTGCATCAACGAATCGCCGAGGCTGAGGGCAGCCTCCGGTCAGCAATCTCTGCGCAGGCCGGTGATCCGGTCAACGCGCTGGCCCATGCCCGGTGGGCCGCGGATCTGGCCTCTCAGGCCGGTCAACTGGCGCAGGCCGAGGCCAACGCCAACATGCGCGGCTATGCAGGTGGACCCATCGGAGTCGCTGGCGGCGGCAACGGCGGCGGGTTCGCCCGCGGCCTCGGCGCCGGAGTTCTGGGCGGGATCGCGGGCAATATGCTCTTCGGCGGCCTCCTCGAGGACCGGGACGGCGGGGAGGGACACGGCTTCGAAGCGATGGGCGGAGACGACGGTTTCGGAGGAGATACAGGCGGCTTTGGCGGAGGGGACGACGGCAGCTTCTAAGATCCCACTGGGTAAACCGTGGACGGCGTGGCGGATGGATCCGGCCGGCGCGGGCGGCCAGCGGCAGGCACCCACAGCAGCACTTCACGATGGGCTGGTTCAGCCCCGGAAGGGACACGTCCTCCGTCACGGAGCCGTGCGAATTGGGGTTAGTGTTTGCGGTCGCTCGTGGTGATGACCAGGATCCCGTAGATACCGCCGGGGAAAAGTCCAAGGCGCTGCAGAAAGATGGCCCACAGGAAGCATAGACATCTCGCTGTGCTAAGACGTCAAGTCGAGAGATCTGGCTGAGTATGTCAACCCGATTCAGGACCACCCGGCCTGAATCAGGACCATTGGTGACGGTTCGGACGCGACCCACTACTGACCCGCTTCTGAGATCGCAACTTCGAGGCGGTCCTGAGGTCCTGCTAAAGGAATCTCTACCGGCCCCGGCTCGGGGAACTGAAGAAGGAACGGACCGCAAGCGGGAAGTTGATGATCACTTTCCGCCTTACGAGTCACGGTTCCGTTTTCGATCAGCGAGTCGTTGATGGGGAGATCAGCTCCAGGACTGGATGGCTCTGCGTGCAGATACTGGATGTAGGGTCAGCGGTATCGAAAGAACCGAGGTGAGTCGATGAACATCGACGCGTCAAAAATGGATGGCCCCTCCGGGGCATCAGAACATGGTGAGAGTGTCAGCGGCGAGCTGGCCACAAGTCTGGGCGAGCTGGCCAGGGAGCTGCAGCACGAAGATGACCTCGACACCGTCCTTTCCGGGATAGTCCAGGCCGCGGTCCAGCTCATCCCCGGCGCCGCCGAGGCATCCATTAGCCTGGTCACCGGTCGGAAGAAAATTGATTCAAAAATCGCGTCGGGAGACCTGCCCCGCAGGGTCGATGCCCTGCAAAGTTCCACCGGGCAGGGCCCGTGCCTGGATGCGGCCTACCACGACCGGATTGTGCGGGTACCGGACCTGAGCACCGAGTCCCGTTGGCCGGCCTTCTGCCGTGGCGCGGTTGAGCTGGGGGCGCGCAGCATGCTCTCGATCCAGTTGTTCGTCGAGGGGGACCGGCTGGGTGCGTTGAACCTGTACGGGGCCCGGCCGGACGCCTTCGACCTTGAGTCCGAGCAGATCGGGCTGCTCGTCGCCGCCCACGCAGCCGTGGCTTTCGCCGACTCCCAGAAAATCAGCCAACTCAACGAGGCCCTGATCACCCGCCAAATCATCGGCCAAGCAGAAGGCATCCTGATGGAACGCTACAAAATCACCGCCCAGCAGGCCTTTCTTGTCCTCACCAAAGCCAGCTCCAGCTCCAACACGAAACTGCGTGAGGTGGCAGAGCATCTGACCAGCAGCGGAGAAATCCCCACCGCAAGAAATCTCCGCGGCCCGAGCTGAACGAGGCATCGGACCCCGCGCGGCCCCACGGCGCCGAACGCTTCTTCGGCGCGGTCCAGCCCAAAGAACCCCGCCACGGCCCGGACGGCCAGCCTACTGCAGACCGCCCGCCCCGGATCCGAGTCCGGACCGTCCCGGGGCGGGGTCTGGGACGGGGTCCTCGCCCCCGCTGTGGGGGACCGGAGGCGCGGCAGCACGTACTCCTCATCGGGTTTCGACGCTCTGTACCGGTTACCTATCCGGTTGAGACGAAGCTGAGCCCGGCCATGCCCAGGACGTAGAGGACCAAGACCGCAAGTGAATCAATGCCCAGACGGGCGTAGCGGTGCCCGGGGCGGAAGAGCAGACCCAGGAGGTAGATCACGGTGAGGAGGATGGCGAGTGCGGTGAGGTAGTTATCCGCAGGCCGCGCCTGCGGCAGGACCGAGTTTCCGGAGATGAGGACTGCTACCGGGAACAGGACGGGCAGGAAGGCGTTGCCGCCGAGGATGTCGCTGACGGCGAGTTCGTACTCACCCTCCCTGGCCGCGGCCAGGCCAGTGGAAATCTCGGGCAGCGACGTGACAAGGGCCAGTACTGTCGCCCCGAACAGGACGCCGGAGAGGCCCGTTCTGTCCGCGATTGCGCTGCCGCTTTCCTCGAGTGCGACGCCAGCGGCCAGTGTCGCAGCCGCCGCGGTGGCGAAAACAACAACAGACGCCCCTGTGCCGCTACCGGCAGCAACGCCGGTAGCGCGTACGGCGCGGGCTTTGGGATTGGCCTGCGCGTCTGGCTGTCGGTCTAGTTCAGACCAGGACTGGCCCGTCTGCGCACGGCGGACCAGAAACAGCCCACTTACCCAGATCCCGGCAATGAGCGCACCGTCCGGGGTCAGCCGGGCAATGACCAGCCCTGAGGGCATCTGGCTGCCAGCCATCACGGCGGCCAGGGCCGCGACGACAATGACCGCTTCGACTATCAGAGCCTGGGAGGCTGCCCTGTAAGTCAGCGGACGTTCGCCCCGAACGCCGACGGCGTCCACCAACACCAGGACCACCGTTTGCAGGGCGATGCCTCCCAGAATATTGCCTACAGCGATCTCCAGATTCCCGGTTGCCGCAGCCGTGACGGTAATCGCCAGTTCGGGCAGGTTTGTCGCGACCGCCAGCAGAATGAGGCCGCCAAGGGCCGAGCCCCAGCCGAAGCGCTTGTCCAGGACAGCCGCAGTCCGTGACAGCTGCACCCCCGCCAGCCAGACCGCAGCGGATGCGGCCGCGAAGATCGTTCCCAGCACCCACAGCGGCAACACCAGCACCTCATATCCCGCCGCTCCCGGACACACCGCCAGGCCACGGCACGCGGACGCCTGTATCGCATCGGCACTTCATCGATGTCAGGCAACAGTGTCCGGGAGCTCCCAGGCTCTCCGGGCGCCCGTCGATTACTGCTTTTCGATTACGTCAAGCCACTTTGCGTTCGGGCGCGTTCCTCTAGTGGGAGATGCGGATGCGGTGATGGCCTTCGGTGCTGGGCTTGATGGCAGCCGCGGTGACGATCAGCGCCACGGCCCCGGCGATCCAGGAGATCCAGGCGGCACCGGTAGTACCCGCGTAGGACCCCATCCATGGCGAGAGGATGAGTCCTGCGGCCAGGACGGCCTGCACCCATTCCATGACCGGTGTTCCGGGCATGGCCAAATTAACGAGTCCGCTGACAACCAGGAGTACGCCGAAGACGACCATCAGGGTCGTGGACATACCTTGCTGCTTCGTCCAGAGCACCGAAACCGCGGCGAAGATCCCGGCGGCAACGGTTACCCAGTCCTGCCATCGGTTCCATTTTTTCATCAGGACCACTCTCCATTGCTGGTTCATCCTGTGCGGCGGGGATGCGTTCTGCCTCCCTCTCCCACACTTCTCATTCAACGCCTCGCCCCCGGCACCCTCCAGAGGATAAAGACCCTCAGGGCCTACAGCCCCGAAATTTCCGGGGCCGCCAGGTCCGAGGTGGAGCGCATCATCCACCGATACTTGTGCAGGCCCTTTCAACTCATGGCCAGAGCCGACAATGCACGCCGCAACCCTCAAGCTCATGCAGGAGAACGGGCATGTTTGCGGAGGCGCCGGGCTGCAACGGGAAATGCCCCGGATGTCCCCGGCCGGTTTCTGGGAGTCTTGTTTGGAGTGATTCAGCGTGGTCTCCGGTCACGGCGACCGGCGGGGCTTACCGGCCTGTTTCCGCAGGGTGTGCAGTTCCGGCCGGTGCCGCTGGACTTTTCTGTCGCCGCCGCAAGAAGCTTTTCAGGATTTCATCGCTTCCCCAGACCAGGAAGGGGAAGGGAAGCAACAGCAGCAGCTCCCAGGCTTCGGGGACGGCGGTGCCGAATAGGCTCTGCAGTGGTCCGATGGCGACGATGCCTGCGGCGAAAGTCAGTTCGAAGGCGATGCCCCAGAGCAGCAGCCTGTTGGTGGTCAGGCCTATCCGGAAGAGCGACACGGTCTGGGTGCGGGCGGCCATTGCTGTCCCGATTTGGCAGGCAACGATCCCGAGGAATGTCATCGTGGTCGCCTGTTGCCAGACCAGGTGCAGGGGCCCTGTCCCGACGTCGGCGCCGGAGGTCCAGCCTCCGGCTAAGAGGGTAACCAGGAAGGCGCCAGTGACCAGTACGGCGGATACGCCGCCCATCACGCCCCAGGCGCGGACCAGCATCAGGGAGCTGATGACGTTCTCGGCCCGGGGCCGGGGCGGGCGTTGCATCAGGCCTGGTTCCGGGGCTTCGCGGCCCAGGGCGAGGGCAGGCAGGGTTTCGGTGAAGAGGTCGATGGCGAGGATCTGCATGACTGTCAGGGGCAGCGGCATTTTCCCGCCGGAGGCGGCGTAGATCAGGAACGGGATGACTTCCGGGGTGGCGTGGGCGAAGATGTAGACGATGAATTTCCGGACGTTGTCGTAGACCCGTCGGCCTGCTTCGACGGCACTGACGATGGACGCAAAATCGTCGTCGGTGAGGACCATGGTCGCCGCTTCGCGTGCCACGTCTGTTCCAGATTTCCCCATGGCGACGCCGATGTCCGCACGGCGGAGGGCCGGCGCATCATTCACGCCGTCTCCGGTCATCGCCACCACATGACCCAGGTCCTGCAGGGCATCGGCGATCCGGAGCTTCGCCTCGGGGGAGCTTCTGGCAAAGATGAGCTCGGCCCCGCTTCCCAGCAGCCGGTCCAGTTCCGCTTCGCTCATCCGGTCCAGCTCGGCACCGTTGATGATCGGGAGCTCCCCGCCGCCGATGCCCACACGCCGCGCAATGCCCGCCGCGGTCAGCCCGTTATCGCCCGTGACCACGATCAGCCTAATACCGGCCGAATGGCACTGCGCCACGGCCTCGGCCACCTGGGGCCTGGGCGGGTCGAACATCGCCACCAGCCCAAGGAAGGTCAGGTTCTTCTCGGCATCCTCGCGCGAGATCCCCGCAGGGCTCTGATCGTGCACCGTCCGGTCCGCAACCGCGAGCAGACGGAGTCCCTGCCCCGCCCACTCATCCACCACCGCGGAGATGGTTATCCGGTCCGCCTCCGTCAGGGGACGATCTGTCCCGTCAGCCGCGATGCGAGTGCAGAGAGGGAGGATTTCCTCGGGCGCGCCCTTGGCATGGAGGACCACCCCGAAACCGGCCCGGTCCAGGGTGGACATCCGCCGCAGGACCGGATCGAAATGGAACTGGGTCAGCCGTTCAACCCCGGACCTGTCCGGATCCGCGCCGAGATCCACGGCCAGATGAAGCAGTGCCAGTTCGGTCGGGTCGCCGGTGTCCTCCTCCCCCGGCTGGTCTGAAAGCCGGGCATTGCTGCACGCCACCGCCGCCACCGCAACCCGGCCCGCTGCGGAGTCCGGGGCCGGCGGGAGCCTGCCCTCAAGGAGGCTCTGGTACCCGTCCGCGGTCCAGAAGTTGATGACCTGCATGCGGTTCATCGTCAGCGTCCCGGTCTTATCCGTGCAGATCACGCTCGTGGAGCCAAGAGTCTCGACGGCCGAAATCCTCTTCACCAGCGCCCCGCGGCGGGCCAGGATCCTGACACCGACGGCCAGGGCCAGGGTGATGGTGGGAAGCAGGCCCTCGGGCACATTGGCGACCAGCAGCCCGATGGCGAAGTTCAGCGTGTCGGGGAAGGAGAGTCCGGCCAACACCATACCCACCGGGATGAACGCCACACCCATGCCGACTGCAATGATGGCGATCAGCCGCGCAACCCGCGCAACCTGCTGCTCCAGAGGACTCGGCTCCTTGACCACCCGCTGGGAAAGCGCCGCAATCCGGCCCAGCTCAGTCCGCATCCCGGTCGCATAGACCACTGCGGTCCCCTCACCTCCGGTGCAGCTGCTTCCGCTGAACACCACATCCCTGGCCTGCAGCAGCGGCCCCTTCACGAACGGACGGCCGTCCGCACTCCTGAACACCGGAAGGGACTCACCGGTGAGCGTGGAGATGTCCATTTCAACCGACCCTGAAAGCAGCCGGGCATCGGCCGAGACCCGGTCCCCCTCCCGGACCACCATCACGTCCCCGGGAACCAGCCCGACCGCGTCCACCAGGACTTCCACACCCTCACGAAGAACCCTGGCCCGGACCGGAAGATATGCCGACAAGGCCTCCACCGCCCGCTCTGCATGCCGTTCCTGGACGAAGGCAAACAACGCGTTCAAAACGATCACCGCCACGATGGCGGCCGCCAACGCCACCGTGCCCGTCACAAATGCCAGCACCGCCGCGACCCACAACAACAACGCCAACGGATATACAAACTGCCGCCCCAGTTCCCGGACCCAGCTCCGTTTCCCGCGCCGGCTCAACTCATTAGGACCAAAGACCACGCGACGCCGGGCTGCCTCCCGCTCCGACAGACCCTCAGGGCGCCCACGAAGATCCCTCAGCAACCTCTCAAGAGGTTCCAGCGGATCCGGAACCAGCACCCCGGCACCGCCCAGACCGGCGTCGATCAGAGCCTCCCCGGGCACAGACATGTCATTATCCGGGACTGGAGGATCCGGGCTCATGCAAGACATTCCACCGCCCCGGGCCATCTGCCGATAGAGACCAACGGCCCGCACACGCCACGACCGGCAACCTCTCAGGCTGCCGCAGTGATGGTCTGCCCGTCGCGAACAGGAAAACGGAGGGAGAAGATCAGCATCGCGGCAGCTGCACCGCCAAGGCAGCGCCCGTAACGACGGAGTAAATTCCGGCGGTTCGACGCGCCGGGGGTATCGAACTACGTGCCCGCGACGAAAAAGAGCTCGTCCCCTGCCGGATAGAACAGGTCCGCGGCCTCCCTACCCTGGCCTATCCGATGCGGCGGGACCAGGTGTTGAAGGCCAAACCGGCGGCATTCGGGTCCGGATGACTACGTGTCAGGGCCGGCCCGGATCCCGCCGCCGGGTTAATGCGGGCCTGCCCGATCGGTGTCTTGTGCCGGCGTCCTTCAGGTGACGGTCGAGTTTCTCTTCGGTTTCCCGGCGCCTTTGGCCAACAATCCGAAGCTGCTCGGTGATCGGAATCCCGTAGCCATCAGCGCCCCGGCCGGGCACGATCTTCCGGGGCCGCGGATTGGCGGGAAATTCCAGGCGCGGTTCAACAGTTTCGCCCATACAGGCATGATCCCACAGGGTCACGGGGTGAAAAGAGACGATCCTGCACAACGGCAATCTCCGCCGCATGGACCCCGAACGGCCGGAAACACCGCTTCCCGGGGCAGTCCGCGACCCCGTGCCGCGAGGTGTCAAGCGCTCGGAGTTAGCCGCGGGTGATGGGGAGCTTGGTCCTCTTGGATTCGGTCAGGGCGCTCTGGGGCAGGGGTGCGCGGACTTCCAGAACCCCGTCCTTGTAGCTGGCCTTGATGTCTTCCTCTTTCACGTCCTGGGGCAGCGGCAGGGAGCGGAAGAAGGAACCGTAGCGGAATTCGGACCGGTAGCTGTCCTTGCCCTTCTCCTCCTTCTCTTCCTTGCGTTCGGCGCGGATCTGGAGTGCCCCATCAACCACGGAGACATCGACGTCCTTCTCCGGATCCAGTCCGGGCGCTTCGGCCCGGACAACAAGCGTGTCGCCGTCAACAAGCTCCTCGACACGGATCGGCATCGGCTGGTCCTGGTGCTGGAAGACCCGGTCCATGGCATCCATCAGTTCAGATGGTGTCCGGCGCAGCAGGTCAAAGGGGTTGGTGCGGAATGTGTCCAGCCAACGGTTGGTCTGGAAAGGGGACCACTTGAGCAAATCCGACATGACGGTACCTTTCGTGGAGCACGGAACGGGAGCCCGGTACGGGCGGATGACTCCAGTAGACGCCCGTCCGCCGCGGCCCGGCAGGGGCGAAAGTCCCTTTGCCCCCGGGGGAGCCCGGCGGAGGGAAGCAGCCACGACGGGAATGTGACGGCGCCCATACAGGAGTCCGTATTCTGGAAGTGGTCAGGCAGCCGGCCGCTCGTGATTCGTAGAGAGATAGTGTCTATGACGAGCAAACTCGATGTCACCGTCGCCGTGGACATGGATTCCGGCACCATCACCGCCCCCGACGGGAAGCTCACCCTCCGTAACGTCCACGGACTCCTCCCGGTCGCACACCGGGCAACGTCCCTCGAACCGGACTCCAGCCTCACTGTGGACCCGAGCGCACTGGCTGCCGCCGACCCGGCCGCCGTCCAAGTGCTCAGGTCCGGGTGCCCGCAGAACACCCGGTTCCTCGGCCCGGGCGTCCCCGACACGGCACAGCCAAGGTCCGGCAGGCACCGGCTTCCAGGGATCCGGCGCGCCGCCGCGCAGAGGGCGGCGGCATGACCGTCTACCGTAGGGAGGTGCACGAGTCCCCGGTTCCACGGGTCTTCGTCCGCTTCCGCCGCTGGCCCCTCGTGCCCTCGGCCGAGCTGTACCGGCTCCAGACCATTCTCAGCCAGTGCGTGGAACTCGCAGGCTCCGATTCCGCCAATGAACTGCTCACACTCGTCACAGATGAACTGGAGCGCCGCACTGCGGAAACGAATCTGCCCCACCGGTCCGTCCGGGCCGTGCATTCAGGCACGCACGGGTCCCGTCGCCGGCCCGGCCACGCCTAAGGACGCCCCGGTCCCGGCCAAGGGAATCCATGGCTACATGCCCTCACTCATCGAAATGGGCGCGGACCTCGGTGGCGTTGGATGCCTCGCGGAGTATCCTGAACGCCTCCTCCGGCGAACACTGGTTTTGCGCCATGACCGCACCCGCGGCCAGACCAATCACCGTCCGTGATTCCCGTGCGGCCGAAAGGTCCTCCCGTGCGTCCTGGAGCCTGGCGATCCTCATGGCGAGCCGCAGCGATGTCAAGACCTGCCCGACGAAGGCCTCTAACCTGGCAAGATCATCGGGCCCGAAAGCCGACGGCAGCGGGGGAATAGAAAGTCAACGCGCCGAGGGCACTGTCTTCCAGGAGCACCCGGACAACGAGAACGCAACGGAATCCGCGGGCGCTCCTGCCTGTGCGTAGAGCGGCCACCGCTCCCCGCGTTCCAGATCCTGAAGATATGAAGATATACCGTGGCGGCCTCACCCACCGCGGCAATGCGGGGCCCTTCCCCGGCTCTGCTCTGGATTTCATCCATGTCCAGCGCCTCATGGGTGCCCGCTGCGGTCGCCTCAGCCTTCCTCCGGACTCATCGGTCCGCCCATCTCACTAGCCGTTCGTGACACCGGCTCACCGCGGGGGTCCCAGTCTTATCAAAGGGCTCAGAGGCCCGGGAACAAGTGTGAGATGTCCCTGCGGCGGGCTCGCACCACAAAGAGAATGACCCTAGCGCAACGCAGGGCGGGCCGAGACACTCCGGGGAGTTGCAAACTCACACACCTCGCCGCTGATCAATAGGGGCCGCTCCGCAGCAGCGCAGTGTGAGGGACGAGTTCCGCAGAAACCATCGGCACCGGTGGCGGCCGGTCTTTTGCATAGGCCTCTGTCGGCCGAGGAAATCTCAGGAGTCCACCCGCACCGGGTTGTAACCCGTCGATGCAGCAGCTCCAAGTCGCAATCTGGAACCACTAATACAGAATTAGAATTATTTCATCCTGCCCCACGCGGCTCATCGAAGCCTTGTGGCCACGCGGCTGGCATCTTCGGTGATGGGTGGGCCCAGGCACGGGTCTTAAAGGCTATCGGCCTGCCGGGCCACCACGATTCAACAGGGGCCTTAGGTCCTTGGCTGTGTTGAACGGGCGTCTCTGGACACCTCCGAGGTGATTCTTATAAACCACCACAATCAGGGCCGCCGCTGCGAGGTAGCTTGTCAGGACCCCGGTAGCCGCGCGCCCTGGTTCCGGACCGGGCCCAGGAGCGGGCCGTTGGTGTGCTTCATCGTTCCCCGTCGCCCTCAGGGCGTGGCTAGCGGTAATTAGGAGACGGGTCCGGGACACACCGCATGGGACGCCTAGCGCCGCCCTCGAAATGTCATGATCGGTCAATGAGCATTTCTAAGTTCAAGTCCCCTGTCCATCGTTCCGGAGTGCGGCTGGCCGCCATGGCCGCTGTCGGACTGGTCGTCGCGCTTGCCGTTGGCAATTTCGGTGCCTGGGCCTATGCCCCGGCGCTGGGCTGGGCGGCCGCGTCGCTGACTTATCTGATCTGGGTGTGGTCCGTCATTGGTCGCCTGGATGCCGCGGGCACCGCCGCTCACGCCCGCGCGCGGGGAGAGGATCCGGGCCGGGTGGTCTCGGATCTGCTGGTGCTGGCAGCCACTTTCGGGAGTTTCGGCGGTGTCGCGTTGATCCTGCTGGAAGCAGGTTCGGCCCAAGGCGGTCTGAAAGCGGCCATCATTGCCCTGGCCCTGGGCAGCGTCACCTTGTCATGGCTTCTGGTGCAGACGCTCTTCACCCTCCGCTATGCCACCATCTATCACCGGGAAAGCGACGGCGTGGACTTCAACGAAAAGAAACCGCCCCGTTACCTGGACTTCGCCTACCTTTCCTTCACCATCGGCATGACCTTCCAGGTCTCGGACACGGACCTGACAACCGACGCCATCCGGTACACCGCCCTGCGTCAGGCGCTGCTCTCCTACGTCCTTGGCGCCATCGTCCTCGCCACCGTCATCAACCTCGTCTCGGGCCTCGTCCACTGAGGGAAAGACGGTTTCCGTGCTGCCCGGACAGTGGCGGCGCCAGCCCCGGGTTTTTTGCAGCTCAGCTACGGCCACATGGATCCGTGGCCGTTCGGAATCTCCCGGACTCCGGCTAGCGGCTCTTCGGAGATTTCTGATGTTCCGGCGGTTGAGCCTGAGAGGTGTGCGGCTCCCAGCCCAGCGCCCGGTGTGGTTCCGCCGCGGAGAAGGCCGCGGGCGTGGGTTCCGTGACGGTGCCAGGGGTCCCGTGATGGTGATCCTGGACCTGCCTGCCGTTGACGGCGCCGATTGGGGTTTTGTCGCCCCTACGGGCCGCTGCGCTGGGTGCGCCTGACAGGTGCAGGTCAATGCCGGACCGGTCCGTTGGGGGAGGATGAGAGTGGGTTCCCCTGCCCGCCACCCCGACGTGGGGCCGGCCGCCGGGATGCGCCCGGGGCGATAGGGCACCTCCGCTTCAGTCTGACGTCCCGGCCTGGTCACCGGTTCCGGGTCCGGTCGTCGGATTGCGCCGTTTGCGGCCGAGGCGTTGGAGAAGGTGATCGGTGGCGGCGCCGATCGTCAGGGACAGGGCGATGGCGACTGCCGCCGCGGGCAGGGGGTGATGATGTGCCCAGGTTCCGGCGATGACCCCGACTCCGATGCAGTACGCGGTCCAGGCGAGGCAGGAGCCCGCGTCCAGCCAGATGAATCGTGTGAGCGGGTAGGCGGTGGCGCCGGCGGTGAAATTCACGGCGGTGCGGCCTCCGGGAAGGTAGCGGCCGGCGAGAATCAGGGCCGCACCGCGTTTGTCCAGTTCGGCCCGTGCCCGGCGCAGGACCCGGTCCATTCCTGGCTGCTCCATCCACCGGTATTTGGTGGTGCCGATGCGCGCGCTGACCCGGTACGCGATGTTGTCTCCTGCAAGGGCGCCTCCGGCAGCGGCCGCGCCCAATATCCACAGGTTTGGCTCACCGGAGGCCTCCGACAGGGCCGCCAGCGCCACCAGCAGCGTTGCGTTGGGCAGGACCGGAAGGAAGCCATCAACGAGACAGAAGAGAAACAGGGCGGGGAAGATCCACCACGCGGCGGCGGCATGCACCAGAAAACCACTGAGATGATCCATCCGGTCCTCCTTCCCTTCCGGTCTTCCCGGGTGTGAAAACCGTGATCCTACACATTGTGGCCCTGCAAACCCGCTCACCCGCCGTTGCTGTGCGAACCCGACAAATTCCCGGCAAGGGATGGTGCCGGCGCAAACGCCGCCCGCACTGACCCGTCCCGGCACCCGCGGAGGTAAGTCACCCCCATGCCGGCAGGGCGAAGCACCCTCCGCAGAGGATGAGCGAAAGTCCACCGGGATTTTTCTGCCTGACACCGCCCCGGATAGGCTCGGACGATGATAAATATGATCCAGGCTGCGGTTCTTGGCTTCCTGCAGGGCCTGACCGAGCTTTTTCCCATTTCCAGCCTGGGCCACAGTGTCATCCTCCCGAAGCTCTTCGGCTGGAATCTGGATCAGAACGCGCCCTCGTTTCTGACCTTCCTCATTGCCACCCACCTGGCCACCGCCATCGTGCTGTTCATCTTCTTTCTCAAAGACTGGATCGAGATCTTCAAGGGCCTGGGCCGGTCCGTCCGGGACCGGAAGGTCAGCCCGTCGGACACGTACGCGCAACTTGGCTGGCTGCTCGTCACCGGGACGATCCCCGCCGGCATCCTCGGCCTGGTGCTGGAGAAGCCCATCCGCGCGCTGTTTGCATCCCCGCTGACTGCGGCCGCCTTCCTGATCGTGAACGGGCTCATCCTGTTCACGGCCGAACGCCTGCGGCGGCGCGCGCGGCCGCGCGTCGGAGCGCATTCGGCGACCGGCCCGGACCCGGGCGGTGCCGCCGTCGACGGTCCGGGCTCGGACGCCCGGATCGCGACGACGCTTTCCTGGAAAGAGGCGCTGGGCGTTGGTGCGGCGCAGGCCGCGGCCCTCGTGCCGGGTATTTCCCGGTCCGGATCGTCCATGGTCGGGGGCCTGCTGTCGGGGCTGAACAACGAAAACGCCGCACGGTTCAGTTTCCTGCTCGCCACTCCCGTCATCGGTGCGGCCGCTGTCCTTAAACTCCCCGAGTTGCTCAGCCCCGCGATGGCGGATGAGCGTGGCGCCTTCCTCGTCGGAGCGCTCTGCTCCGCGGTCGCGGCGTGGTTCGCGACAAAATTCCTGCTCAGGTTCTTTGAGACCAGGACACTAACGCCGTTCGCGATCTATTGCGTGGCCGCCGGCGCCGTCTACTTCACGGCGATGCTCATCACCGGCTAAAGGCCAGTGACAGGGGAGTGGCCGCGGATGACCGTGGTTTCAGGAGGCGCGCGACTGATCCGACCTGATCTTCTGACAGGCGCGTGCTGGTTGGTTGCGGACGGCGGCGCTAGGTGATCCGGCGTCGATGATCGTGCGGGGACCGGCGCCGGGGGCGATGTCACTAAGCCTCACGGCTGCCCTGCTGTGAACGGCAGCCGTGTCTTATCCGCGGGGGTTCGTCGCGTGACGGTGGCGACCTCGGCCTTTGGGCCGGCAGGTCCCGGACCCGTTTGGGGAGGAGGCTGATTGCCCGGGGGTGCGGGGGTGCGGGGGGCTGGACGTGGGGTCTGTGTACCGTCGATGTTGGGGTGACCGATGCAGTTGCCCTCGGACGCCGCTGGCCCTGCTGCAGGGTGCGCAGCGGGAAGAAGGACGACCGGACGCAGCTGGCGGCCTGCCTCAAGGGGCCTTGGCAGCCGCCGCTGTTTCCTGGAACCGGTCCTCACGGATCGCCTTGATGGGCGACTCGTATCCGAGGCGGGGGTTGACGGAAAGAGCCCAGGCCTGGGCGACCTTCTTTCCCTGGGCATTCTCAATCTCATGCAGGACATCATGGGCGAAACGGAGTCGCTGCTGGGCTGGCTGGGTCGGTTCAAGGCCGCCTCGGGCCCACTTGCGGATCTGGCCCGGGTCCTTGACGCCGGCAAGGGTGGCCACGAGCTTGGATGTAAGGACATCGCGAAGTTCCTGAACGACCTCGGAAGTTTCCATGAAGACAGACCGCGCCCGATGTCTTGGACCTCCTGGTGCAATCGACATATGCCTCGCCTTCCTTTCGAAGGCGCCAGGATACGCCGGAAAACCCGGTTCTTGCCAGATCCATGTCCGGAATATGCCCGTATTATGCCGAGCGCCGAAAGAGTGGCCCGGGCGGTGAAGGCGTGAGTGCAGTTACGCGGCGGCCAGGTGGGCGATCGGGTGCTGCTGCAGGTCTGTCAGGTGGGTGCGGACGAGCCCATCGACGGCATGGAACCGGGCGGTGCTGTGCTGCGTAATGCCGTCGCCGAGACGGTCAGGGATCCAGTCACGGACCAGGCTGTTGGCTTTGAGGGACCCCGTGACGGAACCGATGCGCTCCCCGTCAAGGTAGACCCCGGTGGTCACCAGCGACGCGGCGCCCTCGCCGGCCTTATGGTCCGGGCCGAGTTCGGCGGTGCGGGTGCGGAACCAGGCGGGCTTGTTCAGCTTGCCGGGGGCAACGGGTTTGAGTTTCAGCGCAGGCATGGGACCCATGTGTGCGGAGACCGGGGCTTTCCTCCCCGTGCTGTGGGTCTACAGCAGCATCCGGCCCCTGGCCCAGCCCCGCACGGCGGCCAGGTCCAGGTCGGTGGCTACCGGCCCGTCGCGGAAATACCGGGCGTACACCGCGTCGGGATCAAAGGAAGCAAAGGCCAGGTCGTCGATCACCTGTTCGTAGGCGTCCTGGATCCTGTCGTCACCAGGCGTGGAGCCGAGCTCCTCGGCCAGCGCCTGGATCAGATCCTCGCGGGTGTGGCGGATAACGTCATCGGGGTGTTGAGGCATCGCTGAACCTCCGGTCACGGGCACAGCGCAGATGCTGTGGCTACATAATAGCGATGCTGGCTACCAAGGCAAGGTCTCGGCTGAGGCGCCTGCATTGATGTGCTCGACGGGGTAGAAGTCGATGCGGTTCTTGTCCTCGCGGGCGTAGATCAGCATGTTGTCCGCGGCCGGCCCGGCGCCGATCAGGGATTCGATCTCGGCACGGGCCATCGCCAGGGTGGCATGGGTGATCCATTCGGTGTTGCGGTCACCGGGCCGGGCCCGGGTGAGGTAGTCGGGGGAGTCGTCGGCGCGCGGCGGACGGACTGGTTGGGGCGCTGCGGCATCAATGAGGACCCAGACCTCCCGGTCCTCATCCAGGATGATCGTCTCGTAGGCGCCGGTCATCAGCTCCCAGACAGCTGCGGTCGGGAATGCCTCCTCCGACCCGGGCTCGACCCAGGCGTTGGTGTCTTCCTTCTCAAAGATGGTCCGCAGTGAATAGGCGGGGCAGACCAGGGAACCGGGGGCGACGGCTTCGAGTCCGGCCTCGGAGCGGACAATACGGTATGGGTTCATGGCGTTCTTTCCGCTATCAGGGCAGCTGTGCTTTTGGGGTCCCCGCAGGGATGTCGAACAGGGGTTCAAACGTGCCTGTGGCAGGATTCAGCTCCTGGATCGCCATGTCTACGGCGGCACCTTTGGAGTTGTGCACCCGGTGGGAGACCGCTGCTTTGGCGTATCCCAGGGACGTGTGCGCCTTCGTCACCGGGCGGCGTGACGGGATGATGGATGTCCAGGAGGCTGGCTTCAGCGGCTCCGGCGCTTGGGCGGCGGCATCCCAGAGGACCCAGATCTCGGGAGCGTCCTCGGGGCAGTGGGTGGTCAGGATCGCCCACACCTCGTCGAGATCCGACTCCCGCGTGGATTCGAACGTGACGAAGATGTCGGCCTTGCCCTCGGATGGGTACCCGCCCCAGGCCTTCCGGTACGCGGAGGCCGGCCGGCGGGAAGGACAGACGATCGAATTAACGCGCAGGGCAGCTAGCTCGTCGGGGGAGGTGATGATGCGGAAGGGTTCCATGCACCTCATGTGTGAGGCACAGGTGCGAAAGCTTCCCGGTCAGGGCTTCCGGGCTCCGTGCTCCCGGATGGAGCGGTACTCCAACGCCGCCATGGCGATATTCCGGGAGGCGGCGGCAGTATCCGTGACGGGCCCGGACGCTACTTCGACGGCCTTCCAGGCCCGGCGCAAGCGGCAGGACCGCGCCTGCATGGTCGCTGCGAAGGCCCGGGCTTCATCGAGGAGTTCAGCGGTCTCCTCGGCGGCATCGTGGAGTCCGCGCTCCCGGAGGTTTCCCACCATTGAGGCCAGGGCATCGAGGCGTGGGAAGATCTCAGCGGGTGCGGTGATGTCGCCGATCAGGTCATAGGCGCGGGGACTCATTCTGTTCCGTTCCGTGACAGGTCTCCGACGGCCAGGCGGGCGGCGAGGTCATCGGCGTGGGCAAAGCCGTCGTTCATTTCGTTCTTGAGCAGCAGCTTCCACATTCCGGTGGGCCTGCCGACGGCGTTGAGCTCTTCAAAGAACACCGACCCGGCCAGTCGGATGGAGCTGAGACCGCGGTCGAAGAATCCGGTGAAATCGGGCTTCCGTCCAGTCCGCTCATACAGGTAGAGGACATCCTCGGGCGTGTCCATGACGGTGGCAATCCAGTGCCGCTGCAGGGGCACGAAGACGCCTTGCATCCGGGTGAGTCCGGCATCCGTAGTCATCGTGATGGTCCTTATCTGGCCGAGTTCCTGAACGGCTTCCGCGACAGAGTCTGGCCCCCAGTCGCAGGAAACGGTCCACTCGACGGCTTTCCAGACGGCGCGAAGGCGCTCAACGCGGTCCAGGACGGAATTCTTGAGTAGCTGCACATCGGTGCGGACTGCGCGGTTTCTCATCAACGTCGCAACTCCTGACTGAAAAGGGTGCTGTTTATGGGACGTTCGGCGCGTCGTTTGCGGAAAATGGGGCCTGCGGGCCTGGTTGATAAGCGGCCCGGCTATGTTCAGCTCATGAAAGACGGGCATTCGAACTTAGCGGCATGCAGGATTCTCGGGATCAGCCGGAATACAGGGAGCCGTTGGCTGAACGGTCGCAATGGCGTGCCCGGGTTGCGGCAGCAGGGTCTGGATCCGCGCCGTCGGCTTCCTGTCCCTGTTTCTAATGGATCCAGCCGCTATCTGTCCGAAGATGAGCGGGTTTTTATCGCGGACCGCTTGTTGGCACGGTCAAGCCTTCGGTCCATTGCCCGGGAGCTGGGGCGGTCCCCGTCAACGATCAGCCGGGAGTTGGCCCGCAACCGCCCGGACGCGAGACGCTATCACCCGTTTCGGGCTCAGAAGATGGCCCAGGGCAGACGCCCAAGAACCCGGCTCTCCAAGTTGGCCGGCGACGAAGAGCTACGCGAGTTCGTCGTCGAACGCCTGGCATGGCGGTGGAGTCCGCAACAGGTCTGCCAAGCTTTGAGGAAGCGGTTTCCGGGGGAGTCCCACCGGCATCTGGCTCACGAAACGATCTATCGTGCGCTCTACAAACTGAACATCCAGCCTGTTCCGTCGGGCTCCGCCCGGCTGTTGCGTTCCGGAAAGTTCAATAGGCGGCCGCGGTCGCGTACCAAGGTCAAGCCGCCCAACTACATGAGCGGTGCCCTCAAGATCGGCGATCGGCCGGCCCATATTGCCACCCGGGAGGAAGGGGGTCATTGGGAGGGGGACCTCGTGCGCCACGAGGCGCTGTTTTACCGAGCGGAGGTGGAAGACCTTCGCCGTTGTGCTGTCGCAGCAGCATGACGAAGCTGGGGGCAGCCTGAACCGGGAAACGCCGGTGAGGGTGGCAAGCAGCCCCGACAACGCCGGGACGGGCCAGTGCTACCGGATGGTCCGGGTCCGGCAAGCAAGGCGGGAAGGTGTACGCGAGGAACCAGTGCTAAAAGCTTCTCAAGTCTCCCGCCAGCTCAAATCCGGTGGATATGGGCTGGTCTGCGATGCGCACCAATACCCGCTGGGTGTTGGAAACTCCGCTGTTGGTTAAGGTCGTTGGCAGTGGAGGCCACGGTGAAGGCCTGCGGCGTAGCCGTGGCGATATCGCAGGGGCATAGCTGGGCACCTAACCCGCCAATCGGTTGACAGTGAACGTGGGAACCACCGTGCGGCTCCCGGCTTCGGCGTCTCGGCCAGAGACGGCAAGGTCCGGGTTGAAGCGTTGTCCGTCGACGGCGGCACGGTGGGGCGGAGGGGTCGTAGTAGTCCGAGCGGGGGAAAGCCCCGCACATGGCGAAGGGCCCCAGCGGATATGACGCAGTAGCTACTGCAGGAACGGAGGCACTGGTGAATACCGGTGAACTGATATGGCCTTCCGCTGAGGGAGCGGCCGTGCGGGTACGTGCGATGCAGACGAAACTGCACCACTGGGCGGTCAAAGATTCCGACCGCCTTTTTGACGATGTGTTTAACCTCGTCTGCGACCCGGATGCCGAGGAAGGCGGTGCTGGTCGGGGCGGACCTGATCCGCGCGGGTATCGCACTGATGCTGCCGATGGTGGATCAGGCGTGGCAGATCTACGTCCTGGTGTTCGTGCTGCAGAGCGCGTCGGCTACCTTCACCCCGGCGTTCCAGTCCCTGATCCCGGTGATCCTCCCTGACGAGCGCCAGTACACCCGGGGCCTTTCGCTCTCGCGTCTGGCCTACGACCTGGAGTCACTGGTCAGCCCGGCCCTGGCCGCGGCTCTCCTGACTGTTTTGTCCTTCCACGATCTGTTCCTCGGGACCGTGGCCGGGTTCCTGTTCTCCGCGGCCCTGGTGGTCACGACCAGGCTGCCGCGGGCCGCTGCCGTGAAGCAGGACGGGACGCTCTGGCATAGAACCACCCTGGGCACACGGATTTTCGCGAAAACCAGGGAGCTGCGGGCCCTGATGGCTCTGAATCTTGCCGTGGCGGCCGCCACAGCCCTGGTGCTGGTGAACACGGTCGTCTATGCGCGGGACATGTTCGGCGGTTCCAATGCCGACGTCGCGATCGCGCTGGCCTGTTTCGGTGCCGGGTCGATGCTCGTCGCGCTGACCGCGCCCAGGATCCTGGACCGGGTGCCGGACCGGGTCCTCATGCGTGCCGGTGCCGTGCTGCTTTCGTTCGGGCTGGCCGGGGCATTCGCCCTGCTGGCCGTGCCGGGGACCTGGCCGGTGCTGCTGGGTCTGTGGGTGGTGCTCGGCGCCGGAACCTCGATGATTAACACCCCCTCGGCCAGGCTGCTGCGCCGGGCGGCAACGGACGGCACCCGGTCCTACATCTTCACCGCCCAGTTCTCCCTCTCCCATGCCTGCTTCATCATCACCTACCCCGTTGCCGGCTGGATCGGCGCCGCCGCCGGCCAGCCCGTGGCAGCCGCCGTTCTGGCCATCATGGCCACGATCAGTACAGTTGCGGCGTTCCGGTTCTGGCCTGCGGCATCCAGGACCAGTCTCGTACCGGAGACCGTGAAAGGCTGAGCCTGTGGAAAACGCTCAACGCATACCGTGGCCCAGTCTTCACCACCCCGACGCGCCGGACTCCCGCAGGCTGGACGCGGCCACGGCCACGTTCCGGATGCTCTCGGACCCCACGCGGCTGCACCTGCTCTGGCTCCTGGCCCAGGAGCCCTCCGACGTCGGCACCCTGGTGGAGCACACCGGGGCATCCCGCACCTCGGTCAGCCAGCACCTGGCCAAACTGCGCTTCAGCGGCATGGTCACCACGCAAAAGCACAGCCGCCACGTCATCTACAGCCTCACGGACGGGCACCTCACCCGGCTCGTCATGGAAGGCCTGAACCACGCGGACCACAAAGTCACCGGCGAACCCTCCCACGACTGACCGACCCTGGTCCCGGCGCTGCCCGAAACCTTCTCAGTGCAGGAGGATGCCGAGGATTCCGGCGGCGATGACGATGTAGGGTTCGTTGATTTTGAAGCGCCACAACAGTCCCAGGGACACTATTGCGATGGCTGTGGTGGTCCAGTCGGTGACGGCTTCGCGGGTCAGGACGACCACGGCGCCGCAGAGGGCGCCGGCGGCCGCGGCGGTGGCCCCGGCGACGAAGGCCTTGACCTGTTTGTTGTCCCGGTGGCGGATGAACCACCGGCCCGGGATGACCACGGCGAGGTAGATCGGGGTGAAGATCGCCACCGTGGCGGTGAGGGCGCCGGGGAATCCGGCGATGAGGTAGCCGATGAAGCCGGCGGTGATGACGACCGGGCCGGGGGTGATCAGGCCCATCGCGACGGCGTCCAGGAATTGGCCCTGGGTGAGCCAGTGGTGCTGGGCCACGACGCCGTCGCGCAGCAGCGGAACGATGGCCAGGCCCGAACCGAACACCAGGGCGCCGGTCTGGAGGAAGAACAGTCCCAGGGCCAGCAGGGTTCCGCCCGCCGCGGCCGGACCGAGGAGGGCCGGCAGGAGAAGCGCCGGGGACAAGGAATGCAGGACGCCTCCACCGGCGTTCGGGGGTGGTTTGGGTTTGCGCCCCCGGGGCCGGCGCAGGGTGGGCGGGGCGTCGAGGATGAGCATCATGATCCCGGCGGCGAGGATCATGGGCACCGGTTCGGATCCGGTCAGCGCGGTGACGGCGAAGACCGCGGCGCTGATGGCCCAGAGCCGCAGATCATGCCGGTCGGTGAGTTTGAGGAGTTTGTAGCCGGCGATGGTGATGATGGCCATGACCGCCGGGGCGATTCCGTAGAACAGGGACTGGACCAGGGGCAGGCCGGAGAACCGGATGTAGAGGGCGCCGACCGCCACGACGATGATGAAGGCGGGGCCGATGAACGCGGCCGCGACTGCCAGGGCGCCCCAGGGGCCGCGGTTCAGGTAGCCGACCCACATGGCGACCTGGGCGGCGAGGGGCCCGGGCATGGTCTGGCCCAGGGCGACGCCGTCGAGGAAATCCTTTCTCCCGATCCAGCGCCGCTTCTCGACCAGGTCCCGCTGCATGTAGCCCACGGTGGCGATCGGGCCGCCAAACCCTGTCGTTCCCAGATGCAGGAAGTACAGCACGATGCGGCGGAACGGCACGGCCGCTATGGCCGGTTCCGGGGCATCGTCCCCGGGGCCGTCACGGGCGGGTCCGCCGCCGGAGGTCATGGCCTGGGCTCCATGATGCGCAGCACGGGGTGTCCGTCGATGTTTTCCAGCGGGAAGTAGACCCGGTGGGTGCCCTGGTCCACGGCGACGGTGTGGGCGTTGTGGGCAAGTTTGCCGGACGCCTTGGGCACCAGGGTGCGGTTTTGTTCGTCGAAGACGCTCACGACCCCGGACTCCGAGGCGAGGTAGAGCCGGTGCAGGCCCGTATCGAAGGCCAGCACGTCCGGGCCCTCGCCGGTGTCGAACCGTGCGGTGACCTGCTTGGTGTCCAGGTCCAGGACCAGGAGCTTCGCGTTGCCCTCGCAGGCGATGAACGCGAGCTTGTTTGCCCCGTCGAGGTAGAGGCCGTGGTTGCTGGCGCAGTCCGGGACCGGGATCCTGCCGGTGACCGTGTCGGTCGCCGGGTCGATGGTGACCAGTTCGTTGCGGTCCTGGACATTGACCATCACGGTTCCGCTGGCGGGGTCGTAGACGCTGTTGCCGGCCTCCCCGCCGATCTCGATCGGGGCTTTGGCCGTGTTCGTGGCGAGGTCGATCACCGTTTCGGCGTGGTCGTGTTCGTTCGAGACGTAGGCCTTGCCGTGGACGGGGTCGTAGGCGATCCCGTCAGGGGTGTTCCCGGCCGGGACCCGGGCGGTCACCGTCAGGGTGCTGGTGTCGATGATCGCCACCTGGTTCGTTCCCGAGACCGCGGCCAGGAGGAGATGCCGGTCGGGCGCGAGGGTGACCCCGTGCACCGAGGGTGTTCCCGGCACGGTCCCGGCCACCGTGCCCTTGGCCAGATCCACCGCATGCACGGTGCCGTCGCCGAGGTGGGCGATGTAAAGCCGCTTCCCTGCCTCGTCGAGGGCCTGGTAGTCGAGCCTGCTCGCCGCCCCGGGCAGGGCGATGTCCTGGACCCGGGTCAGCGGCAGCGAGGACGCCGGGGCCGGACTTGAGCAGCCGGTCACGGACCCCGGCAGGAGGGCCAGCAGCCCTGCGGCGATCAGCGCGGCCTTCGCCGGCCTGCGCGGCGGGGTGGATTCCATAGCTGTCTCCGTTCCGTTCAGAGGATGATGACATTGGCGATGAAGGCGACCAGCCCGCCCGCCAACGCCGGGAGGGCCCGGCGCGGGAGCTCCCGGTCGACGGAGGCGACGACGGCCGGCGGCAGGGCCCCGGCGATCAGGCACACCGCGTCCCCCACGCTGACGGCAGGCATGAAGTCCTCGTTCAGGAACAGCGCGTTGGCCAGGACCCGCCAGGCGATGACGGCCACCAGCGTGCCCGCCGCGGCGGCGGCAAGATCCGCCGTCGGCCAGCGGGCAAACCGGCAGGCAAGGACCACCGCGGCCGCGGCGATGATCGCGGAGATCACAATGAGCACGAGCGAAATCATGTCTTCTCCTGAAACCTCGAAAGCCGCGTGCGCCGCACGTGGGGCCTGAACCACACCAATTCAAGGTAACCACGGTTACAATACAAATGTGAAGAGTGAAGCGCTGATACCCGGGGGCTGGGTCCTATTGACCTACCGGATGCCCCGCGTCCCGTCCGGGCCGAGGGTCGCGGTCTGGCGGCGGCTGCAGGCCCTGGGCGCCGCCCAGCTCGGAGACGGGCTCGTCGCCCTCCCGGCCGATGCCCGCACCAGGGAGCACCTGGACTGGATCGCGGACCAGGTCCGGCAGGCCGGCGGCACCGCCGGCCTCTGGCTGAGCCGGCCCGCCTCCCTGGGGCAGGAGCGGGAGCTCGCCGCGGGAATGGCCGCGGACCGGGCCCGGGAATACCAGGACATCACCGCCGCCGCCCACGCCGCAGCGGCACTCGATGCGCCGGAACGCGCCAGGGCCGTGAAGCGGCTCCGGGCCGAGCTGCGCCGGATCGGCCGGCGCGACTACTTCCCGCCCCTCGAACGCGACGCCGCCCACGCCGCCGTCACCGCCCTCGCCACCGCCGAGCTTCCCGCCCGCACCACAAGCGCGTCGGCGGGACAGCCATGAACTGGGCCACCCGCACCGGCGTCCACGTTGACCGGGCCGCGTGCGCATGGCTGATCCGCAGGAACATCGACCACGCCTGCGAATTCATCTTCGTGGCAGACCCCGCCGAGGTCCCCGACGATGCCGTGCCCTTCGACATGCCCGGGGTGGAGCTGACCCACCACGGCCACGACTGCACCTTCGAAACCATGCTGCGACGCTACGAAATCCAGGATCCCGTGCTGTGGAAACTCGCCGAAATCATCCACGAAGCCGACATCGACGACGAACGCTTCGACGCCCCCGCCGCCCCCGGCCTGGACATCATCATCCGCGGACTATCCATGACCCTGAACGACGACCAGACCCTGGCCGTGTGCGGACCCATCATGGACGGACTCTACGACTACCTCAAACGATCCCTCATCCTCGGCCGCGAACCCGCCTGACGAGCCTCACCGTCACCATAAGACCCCACACGACTAAGAGGCGATGGGGCCACATATACACGGGTGGATTCTAACCATCGTTGCAACACCTGATATTTTCAGGAGTTGTTTTGGCCAAGGATGGAAAGTTGGGGCTGAAGCCGGGTCCCTCCGGAATGACCGCGGAGCGGGCCAGTTATGTTCGGCTCATGAAGCAAGGGTTCAGTAACACAGAGATCTGCCGGACGCTGGGTATCAACCGGAGGACCGGCACCCGCTGGCGCTACGGTCGTGCCGTGAAGGACCCGATGACCGGTCGGATCTATCAGTATCCGGCCGTGTCGCTGGTCAGGGAACCGGCAGAGGCGGTTTCTGCGCGTTATCTGTCGGAGGACGAACGGATCACGATCGCGGACCGTTACCGCGCCGGGCATAGTCTTCGCTCTATCGCTGAAGAGCTGGGAAGGTCGCCGTCGACCATCAGCCGGGAAGTCCGGCGGAACCGGCACCAGAGCGGCATTTACCGCCCACACCACGCGCAGAAGCTAGCTCGCACCCGCCGTCAACGCCCCCGGCAGGGCAAGATCGCCCGGACTCCCGAATTGCGGGAATTCATCCAGAACCACCTGAACAAGTGGTGGAGTCCGGGCCTGATCTGCCGTCGTCTCAAAGCTCTGTTCCCGGACCGGCCCGAGCTGCACCTGGTGCACGAGACGATCTACCAGGCCCTCTATATCGAGGGCAGGGGCGGTCTTCGGCGGGAGCTGGTCCAGTGCTTGCGCACGCGCCGAAGCCGTCGTCGGCCCAACCGAGCCGTGCCACGGCGGGCCATTCGTTTCCCCGGGGACGTGCTGATGATCAATGACCGGCCGTTCGACCCTGCAGACCGCGCCACGACAGGCCATTGGGAGGGCGACCTCATCATGGGAACCCAGAACCGATCCGCAATCGCCACACTGGTCGAACGCAGCACCCGCTACCTGATGCTCATCCACCTACCCGGAAACCAGCGGGCCCGCGACCTCCGCGACGGCCTAATCCAAGCGTTCGGACAACTGCCGGCATCGATGGCACGATCACTGACCTGGGACCAGGGCACCGAGATGAGCCTTCACGCAGACTTCACCGCCGCTACCGGTGTTCCCGTCTACTTCTGCGAACCCCGATCACCTTGGCAGCGCGGCACCAACGAGAACACAAACGGCCTGCTCAGGCAGTACTTCCCCAAGAGGACCAATTTGGCACTTCACCCACCTGCGAAGCTCGCGTCAGTGGCTGCTGCGCTCAATGACAGACCCCGCGCGATACTCGGGGACGACACCCCGGCAGAACGCTTTGCTAGGCTCCTAAACACCCACACGTAACCGATAAGTGTTGCACCGATGGTTAGAATCCACCACGTCACGCCTGGGCCAGAAATAGCAGACAAGCCATGCTGCTAGGGTCAAAAAACTGACTGTTGCGACGATGGTGCGAAACCGCCCAGCTTTGAGCTGTGCGGAGGGCTCCACCTGGCCCCCAGTGGGCACAACCCGTGGCAGGGGCGCTGGCTTCGGCTGCGCTTCATCGAAAGAATTCGGGGCCAATGACGTGTCCTACCTATCGCTGATAGCCTTTCCTATATGGGAGGTTGATATGACGATCACCATCAGCCCAGAGGCTGCCTTGGTCAACGCCCGGCGAGCCCGGGCACGCCGTGAACTGGGCGGCCTGGACTATATCAGGGCCGTTCGTGCCGCCGTTGAGGCCGGAGTGGCGCAGCGCGAGATTGCCCGGGCCCTGGGAATCGCCCAGCCATCCGTCAGCCAGCTACTGACCCAGGCGGACGCCAGGGGAGTGAAGCCGATCCCGGAAGGTTTCAGCGGAGCCAGCCCCTACGAAATCGCGGAGCGCTACGCGGCCGGAGACATCGACCGGGAAACCATGATCCGCGAACTGTCCGCGTGGCCGTACGTGAGGAATGAAGGGCAGGCCGCAGCGCAGGAAGAATGGGACTCCACGCCGTACCCGGACACTCCCGGATCGTTTGCGGAAGTCGGCCAGGCCTCCGATGAAGGACTCATTGACGGCGACGCCTACGACCAGATTCCGGATGCCTCTGACGAGTTTCCCGAAGCCTGATGACTACGGTGTAAGGCGAAAGAACCGGGGTGAGTCGATGAATATCGACGTGTCAAAAATGGATGGTTCCTCAGTGACGCCCGAAAAAAGCGGGAGCGTCAGCGGAGAGGTGGCCACCCGGCTTGGGGACCTGGCCAGGGAGTTGCAGCACGAACATGACCTCGACACCGTCCTTTCCGGGATAGTCGAGGCCGCGGTCCAGCTGATCCCCGGGGCGGCCGATGCGTCCATCAGCATGGTCACCGGGCGGAAGAAAGCCAATCCACAGATCGTTGGGGAGACCTTTCCCGCAGGGTTGACGCCCTGCAGAGTTCCTCCGGGCAGGGCCCGTGCCTGGATGCGGCGTACCATGACCGGATTGTGCGGGTGCCGGACCTGTGCACCGAGTCCCGTTGGCCGGCGTTCTGCCGTGGCGCGGTTGAGCTGGGGGCGCGCAGCATGCTCTCGATCCAGTTGTTCGTCGAGGGGGACCGGCTGGGTGCGTTGAACCTGTACGGGGGCCGGCCGGACGCCTTCGACCTTGAGTCCGAGCAGATTGGGCTGCTCGTCGCCGCCCACGCGGCCGTGGCTTTCGCTGACTCCCAGAAGATCAGCCAGCTCAACGAGGCCCTGATCACCCGGCAAATCATCGGTCAGGCGGAAGGCATCCTGATGGAGCGCTACAAAATCACCGCCCAGCAGGCCTTTCTGGTCCTCACCAAGGCCAGCTCCAGCTCCAACTCCAAACTGCGTAAGGTCGCACAAGATCTGACCAGCAGCGGAGAAATCACCACCGCAAAACATCCGCGTCGGAACTAACGACGGTCATCTCCAGGGGAAATCGCAGGACCTGCCCGATGATGCCCGCCGGCCCTTCGCAGGCTCTCGAGCCGGATGGATGCATACTGTCGACGGCATGAGTACGTCCGACACGTCGCAAGAGCGGTCGGGTTGGTCGAGGGCGTCTTAGCATCTGAAGTATGTCAAATGCCCCACGCTCGGAACTGCTGACTACCCGCGACGTCCTGCTGATGAGGCAAATCGTCGTCGGTATTGCACCCACGGCGGAGGAATTGACGCACCTGTCAGTCGGCCCGGCACCAGGCAAGGGTTCTGTGGCCCTTCAGTTTCTGGAGGACGCGGTAAACCAGCCGACTTCGAGAGGCAGCTCGCATGTCCGCCACGCTCATCTCGCGATCGGTCTCCACACTTTGGCTGCATTGGACCACATGCGGGCATTCGTACCGCTGCTCAAAACAAGACGTCACATCATGCCGCTGGCTACTTTGACCCGTGGCTCAGTTGAAGCATTCGGCAAAGCCAATTACCTTCTCGGCGCCGAATCTGCCGGGGATCTCATCCGGCGGCATGTGGGCCTGGCAACCCTCGAGCTGGGCAATTCGGTGAAACATAGTGAGTTCGCCTACCACGACGGGACGAAGGTGGACGGCAAAGGCCACCTTGAGGGGATCAAGGAATTGGTGGTTCAGTTGGGGATCGGCAAGCCGGACCAAGTAAGCGTGACAGGGCTGGCATCGGATTTGCTGAGCGAAAGCTCTCCGGGCGCACCCGGCCGGGCATTCTACTCACAGCTCTCCGGGGTAGCTCATGGAGAGACTTCCGGGGTGGCAATGTTCATCGAGTCGGACCTCAACGAAGGACTCCGGGTTGTTCAAAGGCGGGATGTCCTTCTCCCCTACGCGGGCATGCTCTTCGCCACGTGCAGGCTCGTCCTGAACAAGATGATCGACCATTTCGGAGTCGAGAACGAGGACCGAAATCGCTGGCGTGGTGTTACGGAGCGAGCCGAGCCAATGGATAGTGGAGCTGAGCGACTCGGACCCAAACCTGTAGCAGCCCGAACGCGAACCGGCCCCGATGCCGGTCCGCTTGCGGACACGGGGCGGTCCTATTTTCCGGCACCTTTCTGTGATTCGTAGCGATTAGTGGCGGGCTTTTCGCTGCGCCGATCACTCAACGCACCTAGCAGCCCGCTGGAGGGATGCTGCAGATCGGCGGCACACCCCGGACCAGCGCGTCTTCGCGGTTGAGAAACGCTGGACCGGGGTGGGTGGGTCATTCCTCGGTCAGCCGCCTCCCGGCACGGGAGTACCCAGCTCGCAGGGGTGGGCGTTGCGTGGCCAGGGCCTGGTGGATAACACCGTGAACATGATGGCGGTCGGAGAACGAACCAGGCACTGGCCCGGGCATGAGGACTTCTTCATTCTTAACGTCGCGGAACAGATCAGTTCCGGAATCATCAGCAGCGGGCACCTACAACGCGGCGCGGACGGCGCAGCAGGGGACCTGGGCCACATCCAGCTCTCCCGCAGCGGTGACACCTTATGCAGCTGCGGCAATCACGGCTGTTTGGAAGCCCTGGCCTCCGTACCTGCAATCACTTGTCAACTACGAAGCAACGGGCTGGACGTCAAAGAAGAAACCGACATCTGCCAACTCATGGCCGCCGGCAATACCCACGCGATCCAGACCGCCCGCCAAGCCGGACGGGACATCGGAGACGTTCTGGCCACGGTGGTGAATCTGCTCAACCCCGCAGTCATCGTCGTCGGCGGCCTCCTTACCGAACTCGGTGAGCAAGTGGTGGCAGGTATTCGCGAAGTTATATATCGGCGGTGCCCGCCACTGGCCACATCAGGCCGGCAAGTAGCGGCCTCCTCGGCTGGCAACTATGCCGCCATCTACGGGGCAAGCGCCAGCGCCATCCAGCACGTGCTTTCACCCGCCGCAATACAGGCGAACCTGACTAGCTCACCGTAGAGGCTGAGTGGGGCCACCCATAACCGGGTGATCCGCCGGTACGAGCACCACAGCCCCGGGGAGCTGGTCCACGTGGACATCAAGAAGCTCGGACGGATCCCGGACGGCGGCGGCCACCGCGTCACCGGCCGGGCCGCGGGTAATAAAAACAAGACCGGCACGACGGCGAACCGGCGACCGGGCTACGCCTTCTTGCACAATGCCGTTGATGACCACTCTCGGCTTGCCTATACCGAGATCCTGGCCGATGAGAAGAAGGACACCGCAGCGGGGTTCTGGGAACGCGCCAACGCCTATTTCGAATCGTGCGGAATCGTAGTCAAAAGGGTGTTGACGGACAACGGCTCCTGCTACCGCGCCCACGCCTTCAAGGACGCGCTGGGCCCGGACATCAGCCACAAACGCACCCGCCCCTACAGGCCCCAAACCAATGGCAAAGTCGAACGCTACAACCGCACCATGCTCGACGAATGGGCCTACGCCAAACCCTATGGATCAGAAACCGAGCGTGCTGCCGCTTTCGCTGACTGGCTCCATCATTACAATCATCACCGAGGCCACACTTCACTCAAAGGTCAGCCACCGGCCAGCCGTGTTACCAACCTCTCAGGTCAATACACCTAGATGGCTTCAGCCAGGGTCATGGCGTAACGGTTCTGCCGGTCGGTCCACTGCCCTACGGCGGAGAACCCCGCTGCCTCGATCTCTTCGACCACGCCACCAAGGCGGAACTTGGCCGAAATCTCCGTTCGGAGCTCCTCACCCTCTTGGAATTGGACGTCCATGTCCACTCCCGGCAGGCGGACCAGCATTGGTCTGCTGGCGCGTAGCCGCATCTCGATCCACTCCTCCTCTGGCTTCCATACCGCCACGTGTTCAAAGGCCATCACGTCGAAGTCGGCGCCCAGCTCGGTGTTGAGGACGCGCAGCACGTTCCGGTTAAACTCGGCGGTGACCCCCTCCGCGTCTGCGTACGCCGGAATCAGGACGTGTGGTGACTTCACCAGATCCGTGCCGAGCAGCAGCGAGCCGCCGTCGTCGCCGAGCAACTCGCGGACGTCGGAGAGGAAGCGGGCCCTGGCCTCAGGCTCAAAATTGCCGATGGTGCCGCCCAGGAACGCGATCATTCGGCGTCCCGCCCGCGGCAGCAGGTGCAGCTGGGTCTCGAAATCCGCGGCCACGGCCTGCAGTTCAAGGTCGGGAAAGGCGGGGGCCAATTCGTTTTGGGCATCCAGCAGTGCGGTGTCGCTGACATCGACGGCAACGTAACGGCGGAGGGACCCGGTCTTCCTGAGGGCGTTGAGCAGCAGCGGGGTCTTCCGTGAAGATCCGGACCCGAGCTCGATCAGCGTCTCTGCAGGGCTCGCGGCCGCCATCTGCGCTGAGTAGAGTTCCAGCACTTCACGTTCAGCCCGTGTCGGGTAGTACTCCGGCAGTTCGGTGATCCGCTCAAACAGTTCGCTGCCGAGCTTGTCATAGAACCACTTGGGCGGCAGCGTTTTCGGCGATGCGGTGAGTCCGGCGCGCACATCGCCGCGCAGGCTGCGCCCCAAGTGGTCCGGAGGCAGATGGTGAATGATGTCGGAGCCTTCGGTGGAGAGGCTCATGGGGCCACCTGTTCCTTCGTGAGGTTGGGAATCGGACGTATGTCGACGTGGTCGGCGGTGGTGGTCAGGAGGCAGTTGTCCGGCACCTCGTGCCAGCCGGGGCCGTCGTCGGATGGTTCGCTGGCCACCACGACGCTCCCGGGGCCGATCCGCCAAAAAAGGGTATCCCCGACGGCTGTGGCCGCGATGTGCTTGCCGTCGGTGAGTAGAAAGTTCAGCCGCGCACCGGTGGCGGCGGTGACATTGCGGACCACGTGCGTCAGCGCATCGCCGGCGGTGTCCCCGGCGGTGAGCTGTTCCAGAACGAGTGCCCAGAGCAGGGCGGAGTCGACCTGGGCTTCAAGTGCCAACAGACGGGCCGTCGGAAGCGCCGCGGCCAGACCTTCCAATGCGTCCGGCCAGCCCTCGACGCGTCCGTTGTGGCTGAAGAGCCAGGGGCCGTTCGTATACGGGGCGGCAGCTGACTCCTCCTGCGTCATCCCTGATGTCGCGGACCGGACGGCCGCTAGAACGGCCCGGCTGGAGGTAACTCTTGCGACGTCGGCGAATGACCTGTCCGCCCAGATCGGTATGGCGCGGCGGTAACGGGCAGGCAGAGGATCGCCCGGGGCATACCATCCGACGCCGAAACCGTCAGCGTTTACGGTCCCGTTGCGCTGACGCCTGGGCGCCCAGGACTGTGTTAGCAACCCATGGTCGGGGGTGAGCAGCAGCTCCGCGAGCGGCATCGGGGATCCGATGTAGGCGAGGTGGCGACACATGGGCTAACGCGCCTCGTCCGGTGCGGTGTCGCGCGCGGTGCGGAACCCGGCAAAGATCTGCCGGCGGATCGGGTAGTCCCAGTTCCGGAAGGTCCCCCGGGATGCGGCCGGGTCCGCCGCCCAGGACCCTCCGCGGAGCACCTTGTAGTCCGACCCGAAGAACGCTTCGCTGTATTCCTGATACGGGAAGGCGTTGAATCCGGGGTACGGGCGGAAGTCGCTGGAGACCCATTCCCAGACATCACCGATGAGCTGGCGCACTCCCAGCGGTGATGTTCCGCCCGGGTAAGAGCCGGCAGGGGACGGCCGCAGGGCCGACCCGCCAAGGTTCGCGTGATGGGGTGAAGGATCTTCATTTCCCCAGGGGTAGCGGCGCGAACGCCCTGACCGGGGATCATGGCGCGCGGCCTTTTCCCACTCTGCCTCGGTCGGAAGCCGACGTCCGGCCCAGCGGGCGTAGGCTTCCGCTTCAAACCAGCACACGTGCTGCACCGGCTCGTCCTCCGGCACCGGTTCAACGACGCCGAACCTGGTCCTGATCCATCGGTCACCGTCGCGTTCCCAGTACTGGGGCGCCACCAGCCCGGCTTCCCTGACGTGGTTCCATCCCTGGGCTGTCCACCAGCGAGGGTTTCGGTAGCCGCCGTCATCGATGAAGGACCGGTAGGCACCGTTGGTCACCGGAACGGTGTCGATCCAGTAGGCAGGCACATCCACCGCATGGGCCGGGCGTTCGTTGTCCAATGCCCACGGCTCCACCGATGTCCCCATCATGAAAGGCCCGGAAGGGACCAGCACCTCATTCGCCAGGGCGTGCCAGTCCGGGGACAGGACATCGGACGGCAATGTCCGGGCCTGCAGGACGGGCACGCCGACGCGGAGCTGATGCGTGGCCAGCATCGTCTCGTCGTGCTGCTGCTCGTGCTGGATGATCATGCCGAAGGCGAAGCCACGATCCAGCAACGGCGGCCCTTCCAAAGGGGTCCGGTCCAGGATGTCGAGTGCTTTGACACGCACCTGGGCAAGGTACTTTCGGGACTCCTCCGGCGAAAGCAGCGGCAGCGAGGGCCGGGCGCTGCGGGGATGCTCGAAGGCGTCATACATCCGGTCGATGTCGCACCGCACCGGCTCCATTTTGCCAACGTCGCGCACCAGCCAGATTTCTTCCTGGCTGCCAACGTGCGCGAGGTCCCAGACCAGCGGCGACATCAGCGGTGAGTGCTGCTTCAGCAAGTCTTCCTCATCGCACTCCGTCAGCGTATGCGTCCGGTGCCGGGCCCTTTCCAGCTCGTCGGCGATGAAAGCCCTAAGGGTCTCCGGATCAATATCGGTTCCGGGAAGGTTATCTGGCATTTTCGGAACTTTCCTCATACTCTGCCGAATCTAAATAGCTGCCGGTTCGTTCCCACCGATCCAGCTGCTCGTCCGCAGGGCTCCGGCCCCGCGCGGTATAGCGGTCCACGAAATCCTCCGCCCGGTATCTCGTGGCGGCGTCAGCTCCCAAACGGGGCAATGCCATCAGTGCGCCCTCGGCGCAGCCGAGAGCCGCCGAGGCGAGCAAGGGATCCGCCAGTGCGTCACGGGCGGCCGTCCGGAGCGGATCGGACAGGGAAGCAAGAGGGGCGCAGGCCTCCGCGGCGAGGTCGGCGGCGCGTTCATCGTCCATGAGCGCGGTCACCATCGCCGTGACAGGCTCCCAATCGCTGCCTGCCTGCGCGTCGATCACCCTGATCTCCATGAACCCCCGTGGCCGGACAGGCGGAAACAGGGTTGTCAGGTGGTATTTCAGGTCAGCCGGTGTGACGGGCCTCGGGCCTTCCCCGCGGAGCCAGTTCCGCATGGTCAGCCCGGGCGGGGCTTTCCAGTTAGCCGTCTCCGAGGGAATGCACAGCACCAGAGCGTCGAGCGCGTAGCGGGCCCAGGCCAGACGGGGGTCCGCGGCGCGAGGGACCGCGGCGGTCCGGGTCGGGTCCGTGGCCAGCCAGATACGTTGGCGGTTGCTCCGCCAGCCGCTCGGGACGCCGTGAAGGAACGGGGAATTGGCAAACATGGCAACGAGGACCGGCAGGAGATTGTGCAGGCGTGCCCACCGTTGCGTTGCGCCGGCGGAGCCGGGGCTGTCGAATCCGGCGTCCAGTGAAATCTGCAGAGAGGCTGCGGAACACATCATGATTCGCCCGGCAGGGCCGAGGCGGTCGAAATGCTGCTCCATGGCGGCGTACCGTGGATGATCCGATGACCGCGCAGGCGGCCGGTTGGGATCCAGCGCCACGGTGCCGAAGCAAAGGCCTGCGGCCGTCAGCAGACCCTCAACGGCGTCAAGGTCTGCGCGGGTTGCTGAGATGAGGGCCGCAAGATCAGTTGCGCAGGCTGAGCTGATTTCCAGCTGACCGCCCGGCTCAAAGGTGATCACCCCTCCGCCGGGCAACGGTTTCTCCGATGCCGCCATGGCGCCCCTGGCCCGTGCAACGGGCACCGGGAGCCTGGGGTTCGAGACATCGTGGACCAGCCGCTCGACCTCCACCCCCGCAGCACCCGGCGGCCCAGTCTTAAAGCACACCGAGGCTACATAAACCTCGGCATCGGACTCGGAGAGCGGACCAATGTCACTCCCGGGCTGCAAAAAAGAAATCATGCAGCGCCGCTCCTTCCACAGTGGCTACCCCAAACCGCAAGCTAAACAGTCCCCGCTCGGCTCTGTCAACGGCCAAGCCAAACTGCAAGCATGTCCACAGCAGAAGTGTCTCCGGGATGAACGTCTCCCTTGTGCCGCAGCCGAAAAGCCCGAGCAGCGAAAAGGGCGCAACTGTCGATTCTCCTTTCGGACCCGTCTCGGAATCTTTCGTTATTGAGAAGCGTCGGGAGTGTCTGAATAACGGTGGATCCGGGGTTGGCCTGACACGCCGGGCGTTGCCTGGCGGGGAGGACTGATCATGGGCGAAACCATGGATCCCATGGCGACTGAATTGGATCAGCAAGAGTTGGCGCAGCAGCTCCTGGCCCAGGCCAGGGAACAGGGGACCGCGCTCGTCGGCCCGGATTGGCTGTTGAACCGGTTGACGAAGAACGTCCTGGAAACCGCGCTGGAAGCGGAGATAGACGAGCACCTCGGCTACGGCAAGCACGACGTGTCCGGTCGCGGGAGCGGGAATTCCCGCAACGGCACCCGCACCAAGACCGTCATGACTGAGATCGGGCCGGTGGAGATCGATGTGCCGCGGGACACCGGATCGACGTTCGATCCGCAGATCGTGAAGAAACGGCAGCGCCGGCTGACGGGTGTGGATGAGATCGTGTTGTCGCTGAGCGGAGGGCCTTACGACCGGGGAGATCGCGGCGCACTTCGCCGAGGTATTCGGCGCCAGGGTCTCCAAAGACACCATCTCGCCTATCACGGAGAAGGTCATCGGGGAGATGACCGAATGGCAGAACCGGCCCCTGGACAGGGTCTACCCCGTGGTGTTCATCGACGCGATCTTTCGTCTTGGTCCGCGACGGGCAGGTCACGAACCGGCCGGTCTATGTCGGGATCGGCGTCAGCGTCAACGGCGAACGCGACATCCTCGGGGTGTGGGCCGGGGACGGCGGGGAGGGTGCGAAGTTCTGGCTCTCGGTGCTGACCGAGATCAAGAACCGGGGCGTGGATGATGTCTGCATCACGGTCTGTGACGGGCTCAAGGGCCTGCCGGAGGCCATCAACACCGTGTGGGAGTTGGCCGTGGTCCAGACCTTATCTATTCACAATGGTGGTGGCCGGGGCTTCCGGCCACCACCTGCGCCGTGGCGGTCAGGACCTATGCAGACGCGTTACCTTCGAGTTCCCCATGCAGACCAAGTCCGACCGCCGCGGGGCGGATGCGTGAATCAGCCAGCGGGAGCAGCAACGTCATTACGCTGATTGCCGAGATAAGGTTCTGACACGTCTCTGCCACGCACCGGCACCAGGTGGATCTCCTCTTAACGGAAGGACACTGTGCCGCATGGCCCAGCCACATCATTACCAGGATCACACCACAGAACCCCCGGACGTGTACGCCGGGATCGACTGGGGCGCCGCGTTCCACCAGCTCTGCCTTCTCGACGCCAACGGAACCGTGCTGCTGCAGAAACGATTTCAGCACACTGTCGAAGGCCTCGATGCCCTGTGCCATGCACTCACGGCGCATGTCGGCCCGCTACGCGCAGCGATCGAACGGGCCGAAGGACTGCTGGTCGAGCGGCTGCTCGGCCTTGGAATCGACCTGTTCTGCATATCGCCTAAGATCTCTGCCCGAGCCCGGGAACGCTACCGGCTCTCCGCAAAGAAGTCCGACGCGTTTGACGCCTTCGTCCTGGCCGACACCCTCCGCCACGAACACCCCCATTGGCGGCCGCTGCTACCGGCTTCGGACACGCTCATGCAGTTGCGCGCACTGATCCGCGACCGCGAACGCGTCGTCTGGAATCAGCGCGATACCGAAAACCAGCTCCGGGCGGTGATGGAAGCCTATAACCCGGCGGTGCTGCACCTGTTCTCCAGCCTGGACCGGGACATTTCGCTGGAGTTCATCCGCCGCTACCCGCTGCCCGCTCAGACCGCGCGGATCAGCGTCAAACGCATGGAATCGTTCATCAGGGCCCAGCACTACTCCGGCAGGACGCCGCCGGAAACGCTGATCGAACGGCTCCGCCCTCACCTGCTGGCCGCCGGAACCGGAACCAGTCACGGCAAAGCCTTCACAGCCGTCCGCTTCGCGGAACAGCTGGCCCTGCTCAACCGGCACCTGCGAGACTACGACACCGAAATCGACAGGATCCTGGCCTTGCACCCTGACACCCGGATCTTCAACAGCTTCCCCGGTATCGGGCCCGTCACCGCGGCGACTCTGCTGGCCGGCATGGGAGAAGACCGGGCCCGGTTCCCCTCCCCGGCAGCCCTGCTGGCCGAGACCGGGCTGGCCCCGGTCACTCGCGCCTCCGGACGCACCCGCCAGGTCCGCTTCCGCTACGCAGCGAACAAACGCATGCGCCACGCCATCGACTGGTGGGCCTTCGTCGCCGTCCGCGACGACCCGCATTGGTCCGGCAGCCTCTACCAGCACGCCCGCGCCGCCGGACAGGGCCACCACAGGGCACTGCGCGGCATCGCTGCCCGCTGGCTCCGCATCCTCTGGAAATGCTGGCACGAACACACCGAATACGACCCGAGCCTGCACCCCCACCGGAGAGAGGCCCTTCCCGCAGCCGCACTACCAGAAGGCGCGGGCCCCATCACAACCCCCGCCCGCCAACCAGCAATTCAGATGGCAGGCTAACCCCACACCCTCCGCGTAGTGGACAAGCCCGGCCGGCTCGTCCACCACCCACACTCCTGCCCGCAAACAACCCTAGGAAGCCGCCACCAGGTTGACGGCGGGAGTCTTATCGTGCACCTGATCCGGAACACCTTCCGCTATGCCGCCCGGCAGTACTGGGACGAAATGTCCCGTGATCTGCGCCCGGTCTACACGGCACCGTCCGAGGGCGCAGCCAGGGAGCGCTTCGTTGAGTTCTCGACCAGGTGGGGCCGGCAGTACCCGGCGATCACCCGGCTGTGGGAGAACGCCTGGAGCGAGGTCGTGTCGTTCCTGGACTACGACGTGGAAATCCGGCGGGTCATCTGCAGCACGAACGCCATCGAGTCCTTCAATGCCCCGTACCGGCGTGGGGTCAGGGCCAGGGGTCATTTCCCCACCGAGCAGGCGGCCCTGAAGTGCCTGTACCTGGCAACCAGGGCACTGGACCCGACGGGCAAAGGCAGGGCACGATGGGCCTCACGGTGGAAGCCGGCACTGAATGCCTTCGCAACCACCTTCGACGGAAGAATCAACCAAATGCCAACCGTGGATCCACCGAAAAACGGACAGTCCCACCGACCGCAGGACCTCACCGGGTAGGGCATCAACGTCGCGCTCTCGTTGCTCCTGTTGGATGAGGAGTGCAGGCGGCTTCTGACACTTAGTGCAGACGTCTTCTGAAACTGACACATGTCAGGAGGAAGTGCCAGCGCCCTTCAGAAGCGGCGTGCCCCCTTCACGCGGAAACCGGTCCGGGTGGCAGGACTGCTGACATCGGATTGTGAGAAGTCATCTGCAGCGTTCGTCGGCGATGGCTTCGAATACTCCACGATCTTGAAGCATGGCCCCAGGGCCATAGCCGACGAGGCCATCCGTTCGCCGCAGCCGTAATTCTATTGAGTCTGTCGGCCTCGTCGATGATGAGGAGTTCGGTCAGACCGGATGCGCGAGAGTCGCGGTGCTCGAAGATGTCCATGTTGCCTTCCCGGGCGTATTCGGCTGCCCAGGAGATTCCTTGGCAGGTCCGGTGCAGTTGCCGGTCGATCTCTCGGGGGCCGATAGTCACGGGGTCCAGAATGCTGTTCTGGCTTCGAGCGCGCGGCCAAGGACGGGCTCGGTGTTGGTTTCACCGGTCCGTTGCCATTGTTCCAATTCGATCGTACCGAAGTAGGCGCTTGCGGAGTATTCCAAGACAGCGGGGGCTGAGGTGGGGATTGAGTCGTGGGGGGGGGCGGTGCTGGGGCGGATTTATCGTTGCCAGCGGCGGCTGTGTGGAGGCATGATGCGTTTATGAGTGCTGTTCTGGAGGGTTTTCAGGGCATGGTTTTACTGCCGGGGGATCCTGACTATGCGGAAGCGCGGCGGATTTGGAATGGTGCGATTGACCGGAGGCCTGCCCTGATCGCGCGGTGCGTCGGGGTAGAAGACGCGGCCATGGCGTTGGCGTATGCGCGCCGGGAGGGCCTGCCGGTGGCTGTCAGGGGTGGGGGGCACAACGTCTCGGGCTCGGCTTTGTGTGAGGGCGGGGTGGTGATCGATTTCTCCGGGCTGCGTGGTGTCGAGGTCGACGCGGGTGCCCGTGTCGCGCGGGTCCAGCCGGGAGCGCTGTGGAGTGATGTTGACACGGCCACGCAGGCGCATGGTCTGGTTACGCCTGGCGGCATCGTCACCCATACGGGCGTTGCCGGACTGACCGTGGGTGGAGGGTTCGGCTGGCTAAGCCGCCGGTGGGGCCTGACCTCGGATAACCTGTTCTCGGCGCGGATGCTGCTGGCGGACGGGAGTAGGGTGCGGGCGGCGCCGGATGAGAACGCGGATCTCTTCTGGGCGGTCCGGGGCGGCGGCGGGAACTTCGGGATTGTGACCGAGTTCGAGTTCGGACTCCACCAACTGGGCAGCACTGTGCTGGCCGGTCCGATTCTTTTCAGGGCCGAGCGGGCGCGTGAGGTCCTTTCCTTCTATCGTGAGTTCATTGCCGCGGCCCCGGAGGAGCTCGCGGTGTACCTGAACCTGCGGACCGCGCCTGCGCTTGAGTGGGTTCCCGAGGACCTGCGCGGAACCGATGTGTTGCTGGTGCTTCCGTGTTATTCCGGTGACCTTGATGAGGGAGAGGCCTTGTTGCGGCCGCTTCGGGACTTCGGGCCTCCCGCGGCGGATCTGGTCAGGCGTAAACCGTATATGGAGCATCAGTCGATGTTCGACGCCGGTGTGCCGCACCACTGGGGTTATTACTGGAAGTCGCACTACCTTCCCCCGCTGACCGAAGACGCCATTGAGGTCCTGCTCGAGCGCTCCTGGGCCAAGAACTCGCCCGCGTCCTACACGCTGCTGTTTCATATGGGTGGCGCCATGGCAAACGGGCCTGAGGGCGGCTCTGCGGCATCGGGAAGGGACGCGGCGCATGCGATGAACATCAGCGCTGCGTGGACGGCAGGGGGCCCGGAACATGCTGACATTTCCTGGTGCCGGGAGTACTTCGCCGCGATGGAACCGCACGCCACCGGCGGTGTGTATGTGAACTTCCTGCACGATGACGAGGGGGAAGCCCGGATCCGGGCTGCATACGGCAAGGGCTACGGACGATTGGCGCAGATCAAGGCCGACTACGACCCCGACAATATCTTCAGCTCCAACCAGAAACCAGCTGGGCAAATATAGAGGTCCAAGCGCCCATCGAGGGACGGTCGCCAGCCAATTCGTCACGAGGCTTCGGTCCTCACGGCTCTTATGGTCAACATCTCCGCCGAGCCGACGACTCGGCGGAGCTCAGGCACCTTTCTCGTCGGGAGCTTCGTCCCATCCGGGTGCAGTACCTCGGTAGGTGAAACATGCCTTACAGGGGAGGCCGGTGATTCCGAGTTCGGTAGGGGTTGACGTCGAGGCGGACTCTCGCGGCCTAACGGGAGAAATCTGGTTGGATCAGCCAAGCAGGGCGCGTGTGTGGTCGTTCAGGAAGATCCCGCGAGGATCGAACTCACGGCGCACCTGGATGAAGGTGTCCAGCTCCGGGTACAGGCGCTCCAAACGGCCCCTGGTCATGAAGTGGATCTTTCCCCAGTGCGCCCGGGGTTCGTATTCCTGCAGGAGGGCGTCGGCGTCCCTGAAGAACTGCCAGTAATCGGTTCCGGGTTTGGTGGTCAGGGTGATGACGGTGGTGTCACGTCCCTGGAACTGGGACATAAAGCCTTCGTCGGCTTTCACCCACCGGACCTCCACCGGGTATTTCTGGTCGGGGTACTTGGTGCGGATCAGGTTCTGGATAGTCTCGACAGCTGCTAAGCCATCCGAGCTGCGCACAAAATACTCGAGCTCGTGGAACGGCGTGGTGAATCCGTCGGGGTAGATGCGGTACGAGCGGTCCAGCCGGGCTCCTTCCTTGCCCGAAATTTCGCGTTCGTCCTGGATCTGCGCCTTGTTGTACCGCTTGGTGTAGCTGCGGTTCGCCATGTTCTCGCTTGGGGATCCCGGGAGGTCGAGGAGCTCGCATGAGTCGTTATCCGGGCACCAGAGGAACGAATAGTGCCTGTTCCCGTCGATGTCGGACTGCCACGTTGCCTTGGTCTCGGCCCACGTGGGATAAGTGATCCGTTCCTGCAGGTAGTAGCGGTCCTCAACCGCCAACTCCACTTCAAGGAAAACCCCGAGCGTGCCCAGCGCGACCTGGGCGGCCCTGAGCTCCCGGAGCTGCCCCTCGCCGATTTCGACGATTTCACCGTAACCATTGATTAGCTTTACCCAACGGAGGCTTGACGAGAAGCTCCCCAGATCCCTGCCCGAACCGTGAGTGCTGGTTGAGAGCGCACCCGCAATCTGTTGTTTGTCGATGTCACCCTGGTTGCTAAGTGCCAGCCCCTGCTCCCACAATGGATCGCCGAAGGCATTGATCGTAGTACCGGCAAGCGCCCTGGCGCGACGCCGGACAGGATCGGTTCCGGTGATCGCCGATAGCGCGGACATGTCCATCAGGACCCCGCCCGTCTGGACCAGCGGCGAGGACGAATGCCCCGAGCCGACCGCCCGAACGGGCAAGCTTTCGCGGATGGCGAAACGAACGGCGTCGAGCGCTTCCTGCTCAGTCCGCGGTCGCACGGTAAAGGCCGGCGTGGCGCTCTGGTTCCCGCCCCAGTTGGTCCACGTGACGTCAGTCCCGAAGGGGGCGGACGGAGTGGCGGCACGCGCCGAGGAAGAGGGGCGGGGAAGGCTTGAAGTGGTCATCGCTAAGCTCCGGTCGTTTTCTGAACGCTTATGCGCCGTGGTTGATCATGACGTGTTTGGTGCGGGAGTAGTCGTCCAAGGCGTAAAGGGAGAGGTCACGGCCATAGCCTGATCCCTTGAATCCGCCCCAGGGGACCTCGCAGGCGAGCACGAGGTGCGAATTGACCCAGACCGTGCCGAAGTCGAGCTGCTTAGGAACCTTGAGGGAAAGGCTTACGTCGCGGGTCCATACAGAGGCGGACAGGCCGTAGGGTGTCTCGTTGGCACGGTTTATGGCTTCTTCTGTGGTGGTGAACGTTTCTACCGTGACCACGGGGCCGAAGATCTCGTGGGTAGCGATGTGTGCGCCGGCGGGGACGCCACTGATAACGGTAGGTTCGATGAAATAGCCGGGGCCCTCCAGGGCCGAACCGCCCACGGCTATTTTTAGCCCTGCAGCCTTTGCCGCGGCCAGCGCATCCTTGACCCGTTCGAAGTGCGGACGCGAGATCATGGGACCGATTTCAACGTCATCTCCCGCCCCTGGAGCACCGACCACCAGCGTGCCGACTTCCCGCACCAAATGCTCGGTGAACTCGGCAGCCACCGACTCATGCACGAGCACGCGGCAGGCAGCGCCGCAGTCTTGACCGGCATTCCAGTAACCGGCGTTTCGCACTCCAGCTGCGGCAGCGCGGAGGTCGGCGTCCGGAAAGACAACAACTGGGGCCTTGCCGCCGAGCTCAAGGTGGACACGCTTGACCGATTTGGCTGCAGTCTCCGCCACTGCCTGCCCGCTGACAACGCTCCCCGTCAAGGCGACGAGGGCAACGTCGGGGTGCTCGGAAAGCCGCTGTCCAACGATGCGGCCCTGTCCCGTCACGACATTGAGGATGCCATCCGGAATGCGTCCGGCCAGCAGTTCCGCCAGCTTCAGTGTGGAGAGCGGCGTCTGCTCGGATGGCTTGAGGACGACACTGTTCCCCGCAGCCAGGATGGGCGCGATCTTCCAAGCAGCCATCAACAACGGATAGTTCCACGGAGTGATGACGCCGACCACACCCACCGGCTCCCTAAGGATCACGGAGGTGTGTCCGGTTGCGTAATCGCCGCCGGCCATCGATGTCAGCGTGCGAGCCGCTCCGGCCATGAAACGGAATGTGTCGATGGTGCTGGAGACGTCATCTTCGGCCACTGCCCGCGGCTTGCCGGTGTTGGCGGACTCGATGACTTCAAAGATGTCCCGGTTGGCTTCAATAATGTTGGCGATCAGGAAAAGGACGTCTGCACGTTCCTTTGGCGTTGTGGCACCCCAGGACTTCTGCGCCGCTACGGCGGTAGCAACAGCGGCGTCGACATCGGCCGCTGTGCCGGCCTGCATGGACGCGATGACCTCCTCAGTGGCGGGATCGATGACGTCGATGAGTTGGGTCGAGGAGCCTGGAACGAAGGAGCTTCCGATGAAGTGCCCGGGAGGAGGCATTACGTCTGCGAGGTTGTGACCCACGGGGCTGTGTTCCGCGGGGGAGCGTCGGATGGCGAATCGTTCGGCTTCAGTGAGTGTCATGATCTTTCGCTTTCAGATGAGGTCAGATGCAAATGCGGGGGATGGAACGGTTTCGGCTTCCGGCTTTTCCCGAAGCACGCGTGCCGCAACGTAGTAGAGCGGGGCAACAACCGCCAAGCCGACGATCCAGGAGATGTCTACGCCGCCCATCGCGGCGGCAAGTGGGCCCGTGTAGATCGCCGTTGACGTGAAGGGAACCTGGATCAGGGCGCCGGCGACGTATGAACCCATAGCGACCCAATTGAACCGTCCGTACACTCCGCCGTCACGTTTGAAGAAGTCTTCGACCTTGTAGTCGCCATGACGGAGCAGATAGTAGTCCACCAGGTTGATGGCCGTCCAGGGCACCAGGACGTACATCAGGAAGGAGAGGAAATTCGTGTAGAAGACAACGAAATTGTCTCGGGCGAACACGGCTATCAACAGCGCGAAGGCAAAGAGGACGACCGCCCCGATGCTTCGGGTCTTGGCGCGCGGCATCCAGCTGGGCCGGAACGTTTGCCCGATGGTGAGGCTGCATAAGACCCCGCAGTAGAGGTTCATGGCGTTCGATGCGGCGACACCGAGGCAAAAGATTCCTACGATGACGAGTGTCCAGGGCCCCAACAACGCACCGAGGCTGCCAACGATGTCGACGTTACCGGCATCGCCGCTCATGGTCACCGCGAGCGTGCCCACCAGAGCGCCCAGGATCATCGGGAAGAGTGTCCCCAGGACGCACCCTGAGTAAGACGCCCAGAATGCCGGGCGTGCGCCAGTGCCGTGGGGCATATAGCGGGAGTAGTCGGAAACGTAGGGGGCATAAGCGAGCTGCCACAGTGCCGAGACAGAGATGGTGCCCATGAACCCGACCCAGTTGAAGTCGCCTTGGTCCAGGAAGTCGGCCGGCAGGCCGTGAACAACCAGGATCCAGACAAATGCCACAAGCAGGGCCAGTCCCGCAACGACGCTCAAGGTGCGGGCGTACGCGTGGATGAGGCGGTAGCCGAAGATTGTCGCAATCACGCTGACAACGCCGATGATGATGACGCCGCCATCCACGGAGATTCCTGGGCTTACTGCGGCCATAGCTTCGCCGCCAAAGACAAGGTTCGCGGCGAAAAACCCGACGTACATGACTACCACGATCACCACGATCAGCAGTGCTCCGAACGAGCCGAACTGGCCGCGGGTTTGGATCATTTGTGCCACGCCGAGCTGCGGTCCCTGGGCCGAATGCAATGCCATGAAGACACCGCCCACGACGTTCCCAATGATGATACCCACGACTGCAGGCACGAATCCGAGGCCGAACACCGTTGTGGCGAGACCGCCCGTCACGATGGTCATGATCATGATGTTGGACCCAAACCAGATGGTGAAGAGGTCCCGGGCCTTGCCATGGCGTTCGTGCAGGGGGATGGGTTGAATGGTCTTGTCCTCGAGCCGCGGCACTTCGGCGGTTACGGCGGGAGTGTTTCGATTGCTCATTATGCGGTCCAAGAGGTCGTTTGCAGTTGGCGGGGGGCGTTGGTCGTAGCCTTGTCGCGGTTTACCATCAGCGCGAGAAGGTCGAAGACCAGTGTGGCAGCGGCAACGGTCGTGATGTCTGCATGGTCGTAGGCGGGGGCGACCTCGACGACGTCCGCGCCGATGATGTTAATACCGTCGAGTCCGCGGAGCAGTGCCAGGAGTTCGCGGGAGTGGAGTCCGCCCATCTCGGGCGTTCCCGTGCCTGGTGCGTATGAGGGGTCCAATACGTCAATGTCGATTGAGACGTAAACCGGGGTGTCGCCGAGTCGCTCCTTGACCCTCTTGATCGCTGCAGGAACGCCGATGACGTCCAAATCCGAGCACCGGATGATTTGGAAACCGAATTCGTGGTCGCGGAGGAAGTCGTTGCGGTCATAGACGGGGCCCCGGATGCCGACGTGCATGGACCTGTCCTCTACCAAGAGCCCTTCCTCGAAGGCGCGGCGGAAGATGGTGCCGTGCGTCACTGGCTGGTCAAAGTAGGTATCCCACGTGTCCAGATGAGCGTCGAAGTGAAGCAAGGCAACCGATCCGTGGACCTTGTTCAAGGCCCTCAGCATGGGGAGAGCAATGGTATGGTCCCCGCCGATCGCGATGAGTTTCTTTTCTTCACTGATCAAGGCAAGCGCCTGCTCTTCGATTTCGCGGACTGCCTGCAGGATGTCGTAGGGGGTGCAGGCAATATCCCCGGCGTCCACGACCTGGACTTCATAAACTGGCTCACAGTCGAGCTCGGGGTGGTAGCCCGGGCGCAGAAGCCGGGAGGCCTCGCGGACTGCGGCAGGACCGAAACGGGCGCCGGGCCGGAAGGAGGCTCCGCCGTCGAACGGCACGCCGACGATCGCAATGTCGTAGTCCGGAACTCGGTCAATCTGGGGCAGCCGGGCGAAGGTGCCGAGGCCTGCATATCGGGGGATTCTGGTCGCATCTACGGGACCGATGGGCTTGTGCGTTGTCATGCGGGATCCTTCGCTTGCATTGCTCCCGGGCTGCGGACCCGGTTGCGTAAGGGGATTTCGGGATGCTCACCCGAGCGGGAAGTAGGTAATTCAATTGTTAGTGACCCGCGTCACGGCGCATAGGGCTATAGTGACTACAAATGACCGAGCGCATTAGACATTCGTATAAATCTTCTAATTGCAGAGATTCCACGGAACGGGACGGGGGCACCTCTCCAGATGGCAATCACCGTGGCCGAACTGGTCGCTGAACCGCAGCTGGGGCTGACACTGCTGGCTGGAGAGGCGGGCAGCGGCAACGGCATCACTTGGGCACATACGTCGGACCTTCCGAAACTCTGGGAATGGGTCACCGGGGGTGAGCTCATGATGACCAACGGGCTTTCCATACCCGCAGACCCTGCAGGGCAGGTGGCATTGGCAGAAGCCCTCGTGAATTCAGGGGCCAGCGCCCTGGCCATAGGCGAAAAGATGCATGCGCCCGAGCTCCTGCCGGAGTTCCTGGACGCTTGCAATCGGCTGCCGCTGCCCTTGATCAATGTCCCCTACCCGCTTCCTTTCATAGCCATCGCTCGCTCGGTAGCTGAGGCATCGCTGCTCGAAGAGTCCCGCCGGCTGCGCCAGACGGCACGGGTATATGATCTGCTCCGAACGGCGGGGGCCGAGGACCGCTGGCAGAGCCTCGTCCAGAGGCTGGCCGCGGAACTCGACGCTGATCTTTTCGTGGTGGATCGGCGCTGCCTCCATCCATGGAATCCCCAGGGCCGACCACTTCCTGCGTTGATTGCGGAGGATTGGGCCCAGTTGTCAAAGGCGTCTGTCGGTGGAAGGAACTTCCAGTGGCACCGGATTGGGGGCAGGCATGTCTTGACGATGGACATACCGACCCACTCCGACGCACTCCTGGTGGTGCTGCCCCTCGGCGAGCAGCATCCGGATCCCGTGGTTCTTCTTCATGCGGCGACAGTGCTGGGACTGCAGCTCTCGCGCATCATCTTGTCCTTGACGGGCCGGCACAGGCTGGCGAGCGAGTTCTTGCTGCAGGTATTTGAAGGCCGCCTAGGGGCGGCGGAAATAGAAAGCCGGCTGGCCGGTTTCGGCGTGCCCATGGAGGGGTTCGTGATCGCCTCGATCTCGGTCGAGGATGGTGGGGTTCTGGACGATTTATACATTGAGCTCTGGCGTCACGGGGTCGATGCCGCGTCCGTGAGGCGCAACAAAAGGTTGCACCTCGTCGTCTCTGCAGATGTTGCCGACGACGTGCTCAGGCATTGTGCGCGACCCGGCGCCTCTATCGGTATCAGTTCTACGGCTGCCGTGGCGGGCGTTCAACGAGCATTGCAGGAGTCCCTCTGGGCACTGGGGTCGGCCAAGGCCAACAAGCTGAGCCTTGCGCGGTACCAGCAGGGCCCCACATGGCTGGGCCTGACGAGCTTTGAAGAAGGAACAGCGGTGGCCCGGCGTCTTTTGGGACCGATTTTCGACTACGAACAGAGCCAGGAAGGCGATCTACTTGTGACCCTGCGGACGTATCTGAATTCACAGCGATCGTGGCAGAAGACCGCCGCCGCGCTCTTCACCCATAGGCAGACCATCATTTATCGAATTCGAAAAATTGGTGAACTAACAGGCTTGGACATGACTGAAACGTCAACTCTCGCCCAGTTGTGGTTTGCGTTGAAGATTCATGAAGCCATGCACGAGTAGGCACGCGCTGCAAACTCTTCCCCTGATATCGGACACCAGGCTCAGTTGTAGAAAATTCCGCCGGCGGGGAATGGGGGCCAATGCATCGATCCGCTTGTACCTAGGCCTTGGAAATTACCCTGGCATGGCCGATTTATCTTGCGTGTCGGAGAGGGAGTCACACCTCGTGCCCTTGGGCAAGGAGTTTCACGACGCCGGGTGCCAGCGCGAGCAGGTGCCGGTCTAAGGACTGCGCGCGCCGGGCTTGTTCGTCTTCACGCTGCTGCTACCAGCCGCGCTCGGCGAGGCGGTGGGGTTGGGGGATTTCGTCGACGTTGATGCCGACCATGGCTTCGCCCAGGCCGCGGGAGGCCTTGGCGATGATGTCCGGGTCGTCGTGGAAGGTGGTGGCCTTTACGACGGCGGCGGCACGCTGGGCCGGGTTGCCGGACTTGAAGATGCCCGAGCCGACGAACACGCCGTCGGCGCCGAGCTGCATCATCATGGCGGCGTCGGCCGGGGTGGCGATGCCGCCGGCGGTGAACAGGACCACGGGGAGCTTGCCGGTGGTGGCGATTTCCTTGACCAGTTCATACGGGGCCTGCAGTTCCTTGGCGGCAACGTACAGTTCGTCTTCCGGGAGGGAGGCAAGCTTCAGGATCTCCGCGCGGATCTGGCGCATGTGCGTGGTGGCGTTGGAGACGTCTCCCGTGCCTGCCTCGCCCTTGGAGCGGATCATGGCAGCGCCCTCGTTGATGCGGCGCAGTGCCTCACCGAGGTTGGTGGCGCCACAGACGAAGGGGACGGTGAAGTTCCACTTGTCGATGTGGTTGGTGTAGTCGGCCGGGGTCAGGACCTCGGACTCGTCGATGTAGTCCACGCCGAGGGACTGCAGGATCTGCGCCTCCACGAAGTGGCCGATCCGGGCCTTGGCCATGACCGGCACGGAGACGGCGTCGATGATCGCCTCGATCATGTCCGGGTCGGACATCCGGGACACGCCGCCCTGGGCGCGGATATCGGCGGGAACGCGTTCGAGCGCCATCACGGCAACGGCACCGGCGTCTTCGGCGATGCGCGCCTGCTCGACGTTGACGACGTCCATGATGACGCCGCCCTTGAGCATCTCCGCCATGCCCCGCTTGACGCGCTTGCTGCCCGTGACGCTGCTGGCGGTCGAGCCGGCTTCGAGCGGATCTGTGGGTTGGGGTTCAAACATGTGGTTCCTTTTCGTCGTGGGGTTCTCTGTATCCGGCTCGGAGGTCGCGGACTGGGGTGGACACCGCTCTAGCGCAAAATAACGGTGCGATTTCCTAGGACCAGGATTCTGCCCTCGCAGTGCCACCGGACAGCGTTGCGCAGGGCTGCGCATTCGGCATCCCGACCTACCTGCACCAGGTCCTCGGGGGTGTACGTGTGGTCCACATCGATGACCTGCTGGGAGATGATAGGTCCCTCATCCAGTTCGGCGTTGACGTAGTGCGCCGTGGCCCCCACGGTCTTCACTCCACGGTCATACGCCTGGTGATAGGGTTTGGCACCTTTGAAGCTGGGGAGGAACGAGTGGTGGATGTTGATGGCTTTTCCTGTCAGCGCGGCCGACAGCTCATCGCTGAGGACCTGCATGTAGCGGGCCAGGACCACCAGTTCCACATCGAACTCGTCCACAAGTTCCAGCAGGCGCGCTTCCTGCGCCGGTTTGGTCTCCTTAGTGACCGGCAAGTGGAAGAACGGGACGTCGTGCCACGTCACCAGTTCCTCGTGGTCCGTGTGATTGGAGACCACGGCCACGATTTCCACCGGCAGGTCGCCGGTGCGGCCCGGTACAGCAGGTCGTTCAGGCAGTGCCCGAATCGGGACACCATCACCATCACCCGGCGCTTGCGTCCGTGGGGCTCGAGCTGCCATTTCATCGCCCGGCTTTCGGCCAGCGGCTCGAAGTCCCGGCGCAGTTCCCCAGTGCTGAAGAACCTGTTCCCTGACGCGAAGTGCACGCGCATGAAGAACTGCTTGGCTTGGCGGTCACCGAAGTGCTTGGTGTCGATGATGTCGCAGTTGTGGTCCAGCAAGTACCCGGTGATTGCGTGGACGATGCCCGGGGACTCAGCACAGTGGACGGTCAGAACGTGTTCGGTTTCCACTTAGCTCTCCCCAGCTGCCTTCGCCTCGGCGAGGCCCTGCTCCTCGGCTGCGGCGGCCTTCTCGTCGGCCGCCACCTTCTCCCGAGCGAGGTCCTCTTGGAACTGGGCATAGCGGGCCAAGTGGGACGGTCGCTTGCGCAGGACGAACCAGGCGGCGCCGAGAACGATGAACCAGATCGGTGTGATCAACAGCGCCAGGAAGGTGTCCGGTTGCGTGGTCAGCGCCCACAGGACGAAGGCGAAGAACGCGAAGACCACCCATACCATGGGGATACCGCCGGGCATCTTGTATTTGGAGCCGTCGTGCAGGTGCGGACGGCGTGAACGGAACTTCAGGTAGCTGGCCAGGATGATGGACCAGACAAAGACGAAGCAGACGGCGGAAACAGTCGTGACCATATCGAACGCTTTGCCGATGTCCTTGCCCGCGTACATCAGCACCACGCCGGAGAGCAGCAGGACGCAGGAGAGAAACAGGGCGTTCTGCGGGACTTTGCGGCGGGACAGGGCGCCGAAAACTGACGGCGCGTCACCCTCCTGGGCCAGGCCGTAGACCATGCGGGAGGTGGAGTAGATGCCCGAGTTGGCCGAGGACATGGCCGAGCTGAGCACCACCAGGTTCACTACAGTGGCGGCGGCGCCGAGACCGGCCAGGGAGAACATGGCGATGAAGGGGCTGTGGCCGGCCTGGAACTGGGTCCAGGGCGTGACGGACATCAGGATGATAAGCGCGCCCACGTAGAACAGCAGCACGCGGATGGGGATGGAGTTGATGGCCTTGGGCAGGTTTGTTTCCGGATCCTTGGCCTCTGCGGCCGTGGTGCCCACCAGTTCAATGCCCACGAAGGCGAACACCGCAATCTGGAAGCCGGCCACAAAGCCCATGAACTCGTTCGGGAAGAAGCCGCCGTGGCTCCACAGGTTGGTGAAGCTGGCCGGTCCGGCCTCGGACTGGAACCCGCTGAAGATCATGAACAGGCCCACGATGATCAGCGCCGCGATGGCAATGATCTTGACCAGGGCAAACCAAAACTCCGTCTCGCCGAACGCCTTCACGGTGGTCAGGTTCAGGAGCAGCAGGATGGCGATGGTGGCCAGGCCCGGGATCCACAGCGGCACGTCCGGCCAGAGTTCCTTCGAATAGCCGGCAATGGCAATGACGTCCGCGATTCCGGTGATCACCCAGCAGAACCAGTACGTCCAACCGGTGAAGAACCCGGCCCACGGGCCCAGAAGGTCTGCCGCAAAATCGCTGAAGGACTTGTAGTTCAGGTTGGACAGCAGGAGCTCGCCCATGGCCCGCATTACGAAGAACAGCATGAAGCCGATGATCATGTAGACGAAGATGACGGACGGGCCCGCCGCTGAGATGGTTTTGCCGGAGCCCATGAACAGCCCGGTGCCGATTGCGCCGCCAATGGCGATCAGCTGGATGTGCCGGTTGCTGAGCTGCCGCTCAAGGTGCGGCTCCTGGTGGGAGGTTAGGGTCTTAGTGGTCACGTGCTGCTCCTCGAATCAATGCTGTTTGGAGTGCTGAGGTTGACCCCTGGCCCGGGCCGCCGGGAACCGAATCAAGGCTGTTGAAGCTGTAGAGATGGATGCCCGCGATGTTGCCCGGGCGGCTTTCCAGCCCGGACCAAAGAGCCTGTGGCGAGGAGTGGTCGCCGCTCAGGAGTTTGCGGGCCAGCGGGCCCTTGCGGCTGAGGAACTTCAGGGAACTTCCGACCCCGATCTGCGTCGCCAGGGAGACCAGCTTGGTCCGCGGCACGGAACCGGCCACGCCGGCCCAGACGGGCAGCCGCACACCTTCGTTGCGCAGGAGCGTCGCATAATCAAGGATTTTCGGGGCTGAGAAGCACATCTGCGTGACGACGTGCGATGCCAGGTGCTGTTTGGCCAGCAAAGCGTCCAGCAAGTCCACGGGACCGACGGCGGGGTGGCCCTCCGGGTAGCCGGCAACGCCCGTCCGCATCATGCCTCCGGTGTACTGCGCGATGTCTTCGAGCACCGGAAGGGCGGACTCGTACGGACCGGCCGGTTGCTTCCGGTCTCCGCCGATCACAAACACCTCGCGGATGCCGGCCGCGTTGCAGTCGCGGAGGATTCCGGTGAGCTCGGCACGGTCGTGGATGCTGCGCGCGGCGAGGTGCGGGATGACGGTGTAGCCGAGCATGCTTAACTGCACCGCGGCGCCCATGGTCCGCTCAATGCCGTGATGCGGCAGGCACGTCACCGTAAGCGAGGTGGTCAGCGGCACCAGGGCCGTGACCCGCTCAACGATTCCTTCTGAAGGGATTATTTCGATTCTGATGGGGAACATCTTTGGTCCTCTCCGGGCATCAGGGTTGGGTTGTTCAGGCCGTAGCCGCCATTAGTGAGCTGGCTTCCTGGCGGGTGGTCCCGGAGCTTTCGATGTGCGCGAGCTCGGCCGGTATTTCCCAGCCCTTCTTGCGCATCGCGGTGGCCCAGAGCCGGCCGGCCCGGTAGGAGGAACGCACCAGCGGGCCGGACATGACACCGAGGAAGCCGATCTCGTCCGCTTCCTGCTGGAGATCCAGGAACTCCTGCGGCTTGACCCAGCGGTCCACCGGCAGGTGCCGCTCGGACGGGCGAAGGTACTGGGTGATGGTGATCAGGTCGCAGCCGGCCTCGTGCAGGTCCCGCAGCGCCTCGGAGATCTCCTCGCGGGTCTCGCCCATGCCCAGGATCAGGTTGGACTTGGTGACCATGCCGAGTTTTCGCCCCTGCGTGATGACGTCCAGGGACCGCTCGTAGCGGAACGCGGGACGGATGCGCTTGAAGATCCGGGGCACGGTCTCCACGTTGTGGGCGAACACCTCGGGCTTGGAGTCGCAGATGGCCTGGATGTGTTCGGGTTTGCCGGAGAAGTCCGGGATCAGCAGTTCGACGCCGGTGCCCGGGTTCAGCTCGTGGATCTTGCGGACCGTTTCGGCGTAGAGCCAGACTCCCTCGTCTTCGAGGTCGTCGCGGGCCACGCCGGTCACCGTGGCGTAGCGCAGCTGCATGGCCTGGACGGAGCGGGCCACCTTGGTGGGCTCGAAGACGTCCACGGGGGAGGGCTTGCCGGTGTCGATCTGGCAGAAGTCGCAGCGGCGGGTGCATTCGGAGCCGCCGATCAGGAAGGTGGCCTCCTTGTCTTCCCAGCACTCAAAGATGTTGGGGCAGCCGGCCTCCTCGCACACGGTGTGCAGGCCTTCCTTTTTGACCAGCTTCTTGAGCTGCACGAACTCGGGGCCCATCTGGACCTTGGCCTTGATCCATTCCGGCTTGCGTTCCACCGGTGTGGCCGCATTTCGCTGCTCGATGCGCAGCATTTTCCGGCCTTCTGGTGCCAGTGTCATTGTTCTCTTTCCTTCAGCATTCAACGACGTTGACGGCGAGGCCGCCCATAGCCGTTTCCTTGTATTTGGAGCTCATGTCGCGTCCTGTCTCGCGCATGGTGACGATGACCTCGTCCAGGGAGACCCGGTGCGAGCCGTCGCCCCAGAGTGCCATCTTGGCGGCGTTGATGGCCTTCGCGGCGGCGATGGCATTGCGTTCGATGCACGGGATCTGCACCAGGCCGCCGATCGGATCGCAGGTCAGGCCGAGGTTGTGTTCCATGGCGATTTCCGCGGCGTTTTCCACCTGCTGGGGCGTGCCGCCCATGACCTCGGCCAATCCGGCGGCGGCCATCGAGGACGCCGAGCCCACCTCGCCCTGGCAGCCCACCTCCGCCCCGGAGATCGAGGCCTGCTCCTTGTACAGCACACCGATGGCGGCCGCGGTCAGCAGGAACTTCACGACCGCATCGTCGCGGTCCTGTTGGGTGGCCTGGTCCATGCCGGGGGCGAAGTGCAGCGCGTAATACAGGACCGCGGGGATAATTCCGGCGGCGCCGTTGGTGGGGGCGGTGACAACCCGGCCGCCGGAGGCGTTTTCCTCGTTCACGGCCAAAGCGATCAGGTTCACCCATTCCTGCCAGTACTTCGGGTCCCGGTCCTTGTCCTCCTTGAGTAGGCGATCATGCCAGTCAGGCGCACGGCGGCGGACCTTCAGGCCGCCCGGCAGGAGGCCTTCTCGCTTGAGGCTGACCGCCACACAACCCTCCATCACGGAGTAGATATGCAGCAGCCCGTCGCGGATCTCCTCTTCCGTGCGGCTGTCCTCTTCGTTGATCCGCATCACCTCGCTGATGCTCAGCGAGGTCTTCCGGCAATGGTCCATCAGTTCGGCGGAGGTACGGAAGGGCAGCGGCAGTTCCTTCCTGGACTCCTCCAACTCCTGCTGCGCCGCGACCTCCTCGCCCTCACGAACGATGAATCCGCCACCGACGGAGAAGAAGGTAGCAGTGTGCAGGACCTCGCCATCGGAGCCCGTAACGGTGAACGTCATGCCGTTGGTGTGCCGCGGCAGGATCGTCAAGGGACGCAGAACCATGTCCGTCACCCCGTAGGGCAGGGACACAGCACCGGCCAGCTGAAGCGTTCCTGTTTCAGCGATGGCGGCCAGTCGTTCCTCCACCTCGTCGGGCAGGATCAGCTCCGGGTGGAGGCCCTCAAGGCCAAGCAGGATCGCGGTCATGGTGCCGTGGCCGTGGCCCGTGGCGGCAAGTGAACCGTAGAGGTCCACCCGCAGTCCGGCCACCTGCTGCAGGTCGCCGAAGGCCTTGAGTTCTTCGGCGAAGACGGCGGCGGCCCGCATGGGGCCCACGGTGTGCGAACTGGATGGGCCTATTCCGATGGAAAAGAGGTCAAAGACTCCAACAGCCATTGTCGGTTCCTTACTAAGTATGGGTGTTACAGGTCCCGGGGTCCGGTGGGTGAGCCTGTCGAAATCCCCAATTTTTCGACAGGCTCATTTACCACGGATTACAGCGAGGGGTAGAGCGGGTGGGCGGCGGCGAGGGCCTCCACCCGGTGGCGCAGGCCGGAGAGGTCCGCGCCGGCGTCGGCGGTCAGTGCCTCCGCGATGATGTCCGCTACCTCGGCGAACGCCGCCTCGCCGAAGCCGCGGGTGGCCAGGGCGGGGGTGCCGATGCGGAGCCCGGAGGTGACCATCGGCGGGCGAGGGTCGAACGGCACGGCGTTGCGGTTCACGGTGATGTCGATTTCCGCGAGGCGGTCCTCGGCTTCCTGGCCGTTGAGCTCGCAGTTGCGCAGGTCCACCAGGACCAGGTGCACGTCCGTGCCGCCGGAGATCACGTTGATGCCCTGTGCGGTGACGTCAGGTTGGACCAGACGCTCGGCGAGGATCCGTGCGCCGGCGAGGACACGTTCCTGGCGTTCCTTGAACTCCGGGGACGCGGCGATCTTGAAGGCCACGGCCTTTCCGGCGATCACGTGCTCCAGCGGGCCGCCCTGCTGGCCGGGGAACACGGCGGAATTGATCTTCTTGGCGATGTCGGCGTCGTTGCTCAGGATGATGCCGCCGCGCGGACCGGCGAGGGTCTTGTGCGTGGTGGAGGTGGTGACGTGGGCGTGCGGCACCGGTGAGGGGTGCAGCCCGGCCGCGACGAGCCCGGCGAAGTGTGCCATGTCCACCATCAGGTAGGCGCCCACGGAATCGGCGATCCGGCGGAACTCGGCGAAGTCCAGCTGCCGGGCGTATGCGGACCAGCCGGCGACGATCAGGGCCGGCTGGTGCTCCTGGGCGAGGCGTTCGACCTCGGCCATATCAATCCGGTGGTCATCTTCGCGGACCTGGTACGGGATGACGTTGTACAGGCGGCCGGAGAAGTTGATCTTCATGCCGTGGGTGAGGTGGCCGCCGTGCGCCAGGTTCAGGCCCATGATGGTGTCACCCGGGCGGATCAGGGCGTGCATCACGGAGGCGTTGGCCTGTGCGCCGGAGTGCGGCTGGACGTTCGCGTATTCGGCGCCGAACAGGGCCTTGACCCGGTCGATCGCGAGCTGCTCGATCACGTCGACGTGCTCGCAGCCGCCATAGTAGCGCTTGCCCGGGTAGCCCTCGGCGTACTTGTTCGTCAGGACGGAACCCTGCGCCTGCATGACGGCCCTGGCGGTGTGGTTCTCCGAGGCGATCATCTCCAAACCGTCGCGCTGGCGGGTGAGCTCGTCGTCGATCTTTGCGGCGATCTCCGGGTCCAGCGCGGACAGGTCCGCGTCCAGGGATGCGGAGACGACCTGCGGGAAGCTGGTGGTTGCCCCGGCCGCGCTCACAGTTCGCCGCCGTTGGCTGCTGCGTACTCTTCAGCGGACATCAACGGACCTTCTTCGGTCACGGCGACTTTGAAGAGCCAGCCGGCACCGTAGGGGTCGCTGTTGATCAGCGCGGGGTCATCGACGACGGCCGGGTTGATTTCGGTGACCTCGCCCGTGACGGGGGCGTACAGGTCGGAGACGGACTTGGTCGACTCCACCTCGCCGCAGGTCTCCCCCGCGGTCACGGTGGCGCCAGCCTCGGGCAGGTCCACATAGACGATGTCGCCGAGCGCATCGGCGGCGACCGCCGAGATGCCGATCCCCGCAGTGCCAGATCCGTCAGCAGCAACCCACTCGTGCTCCGCGGAGTACTTCAGTTCAGCAACAACCTTGCTCATGTTTTTTCCTTTACGTTGTGAAATCTATGGTGGTCGAAGGGGGCCAGCTGTCGGGCCCCCACAGGCTCAGGGTGACCCGACCGGGCCGGGCTACTTTTCGTGCTTGTAGAAAGGCAGGGCCACGACTTCGAACGGCTCGGCCTTGCCGCGCAGGTCGATGTCCAGGACCGTGCCTGGTGCGGCGTGTTCGACGTCGACATAAGCCATGGCGACGGGGTACCCCAGGGTGGGGCTCGGCTGGCCGGAGGTCACTTCGCCAACAACGTTGCCGTCCTTCAGGACGGGGTAATGGCTGCGGCCGGCACGGCGGCCGAGGCCCTTGAGGCCCACCAGCTTGCGGCCGGTAGTGGAGCCTGCGCCTGCTGCCTTGAGCTCACTCAGGGCCGCCTTGCCGATGAAATCCGACTCCTTGGCGAGCGAGACAACCGGGCCCAGGTTTGCTGCGTAAGGGTTGCCTTCGCGGGAAAGCTCGTTGCCGTAGAGCGGCATGCCGGCTTCCAGGCGGAGCGAGTCGCGGCAGGCCAGGCCGGCCGGAATGAGCCCGCGGCCGGCGCCGGTTTCCAGCAATGCTTCCCACAGGCCGGCTGCGTCCTCGTTGGGAATGTAGATCTCGAAGCCGTCCTCGCCGGTGTAGCCGGTGCGGGCCAGCAGCAGCTCCTGCACGGTGGCGTTGACGGTGAGCCCTACCTCGACGGCGGCGTAATACTTGAGCTCCGTAACCAGCGAGTGCTGCTCTGCCGGGACCAGCGTCAGCAGGATGGCCTCTGCGTTCGGTCCCTGGACGGCGATCAGGGACGTCTCGGCGGAAACGTCCTCCACCGTGACGTCGAAACCCGCAGCCCTTTCGGCCAGTGCAGCGGCCACCACCGCGGCGTTGCCCGCGTTCGGAACCACGAGGTACTTGTCAGTGCCGTCGGCCCCCGCCGGACGGCGGTAGGAAATCAGGTCATCGATGATGCCGCCGTCTTCCTGGCAGATCAGCGAGTACTTGGCCTTGCCGACCGCCACCGCTGACAGCTTGCCGGCCAGGGCGTAGTCCAGGAAGGGTGCGGCGTCGGGACCGGTGACCCAGACTTCGCCCATGTGGGAGAGGTCGAACAGGCCCGCGGCGTTGCGCACGGCGTGGTGCTCGGACAGCTCGGAGTGGTATTTCAGGGGCATCTGCCAGCCGCCGAAGTCGGTGAAGGAGGCGCCGGCCTTCTTGTGCTCTTCATAGAGCGCGGTGTAGTTCTCAGGCATCAGGAATCCTTAGTTTTCAAACTCGGCGATGGGCGGGCACGAGCAGACCAGGTTCCGGTCACCGGCAGCGCCGTCGATGCGGCCAACCGGCGGGAAGTACTTGTCCTGCCTGAGGGAGTGGACGGGGAACGCAGCCTGCTCGCGCGGGTACTGGCGGGCCCAGTCGGAAGAGACGACGGCCGCCGCGGTGTGCGGTGCGTTGCGCAGCGGGGAACCCTCCAGGGTGAAGTCCCCGGCGGCGACCTGCTCGATCTCGGCGTGGATGGTGATCATCGCGTCGATGAACCGGTCGATCTCCGCGAGGTCCTCCGACTCGGTGGGCTCCACCATGAGGGTGCCGGCCACCGGGAACGCCAGCGTGGGGGCGTGGAAGCCGAAATCGATGAGGCGCTTGGCCACGTCCTCGGCGGTGACGCCGGTCCGGGCCGTGAGTTCACGCAGGTCCAGGATGCACTCGTGCGCCACGAGTCCGCCTTCGCCCGTGTACAGGACCGGGAAGAACTCGTTCAGGCGGGAGGCGATGTAGTTCGCCGCCAGCAGCGCCGACTTGGTGGCCTCGGTCAGGCCCGCACCGCCCATGAGCTTCACGTAGGCCCAGGAAATCGGCAGGACGCCGGCGGATCCGTACCGCGAGGCAGAGATCGCCACGCCGTGCCCGGCCTCGTGCGCGGCCTTGTTGGCATCACCCGGCATGAACGGTGCCAGGTGCGCCTTGGCAGCGACCGGGCCTACCCCGGGGCCGCCGCCGCCGTGCGGAATGCAGAAGGTCTTGTGCAGATTCAGGTGGGACACGTCGCCGCCGAACTTGCCGGGCTGGGCCAGACCCACCAGGGCGTTGAGGTTGGCGCCGTCCACGTAGACCTGGCCGCCGGCGGCGTGGACCGCGTCGCAGACCTCGCGCACGTCGGCGTCGTACACCCCGTGCGTGGACGGGTACGTGATCATGATCGCGGACAGGACGTCCTGGTGCAGCTCGACCTTGGCGTTCAGGTCCGCGTGGTCGATCGTGCCGTCAGAAGCGGTCGCCACCACAACAACCTTCATGCCCGCCAGGACCGCGGAGGCCGCGTTGGTGCCGTGCGCCGAAGCCGGGATCAGGCAGACGTTGCGCTGGGCATCGCCGCGCGGGAGGTGGTAGCCGCGGATGGCCAGCAGGCCCGCGAGCTCGCCCTGGGAACCGGCGTTCGGCTGGATGGACACCTGGTCGTAGCCGGTGATCTCGGTGAGGTCCGCTTCCAGGCCCTCGATCAGTTCCCGCCAGCCCGCGGTCTGGGAGTCCGGCGCGAAGGGGTGGATGGAGGCGAACTCCGGCCAGGAAATGGCCTCCATCTCGGCGGTGGCGTTCAGCTTCATGGTGCACGAGCCCAGCGGGATCATGGTGCGGTCCAGCGAGAGGTCCCGGTCCGAGAGCTTCCGGATGTAGCGCAGCAGCTGGGTTTCGGAGCGGTGGGTGTTGAACACCGGGTGCTGCAGGAATTCGGAGGTGCGCTGCACCGTCTCGGGCAGCTCGAAGCCCTGGGCCGCCACCACGGGACCGGCGCCAAAGGCGACGACCACCGCGGAGAGAACCTCCGCCGTCGTGGTTTCATCGACTGACACGCCAACCGTGTCCGCATCGATGAAGCGTAGGTTGATGCCGCGGGCCTCGGCGGCGGTGATGACCTTCCGGGCTTTGCCCGGCACGCGGACTGTGACGGTGTCGAAGAAGGACTCGCTCACCAGTTCCCGGCCCGCGATCTTCAGCGTGGCGGCGAGGGCGCGGGCGTTGTTGTGGACGGTCTCGGCGATCGCCTTCAGACCGTCAGGTCCGTGGTAGACGGCGTACATCGAGGAGACGATGGCCAGCAGCGCCTGAGCGGTGCAGATGTTGGACGTGGCCTTTTCACGGCGGATGTGCTGCTCGCGGGTCTGCAGGGCCAGCCGGTAGGCCGGGACGCCGGCGTTGTCCTTGGAGACGCCGACAATGCGGCCGGGAAGCGTGCGTTCCATGCCTTCGCGCACCGCCATGTAGGCCGCGTGCGGGCCGCCGAAGAACAGCGGCACGCCCAGGCGCTGCGTGGAGCCGACGGCGACGTCCGCGCCCTGCTCGCCCGGAGGGGTGAGCAGGGTCAGGGCCAGGAGGTCCGCTGCCACGGTGACGAGCGCGCCGCGGTCTTTGGCCTCTGCGATCACGGCCGTCTGGTCCCAGACCTGGCCGGAAACGCCGGGCTGCTGCAGGACCACACCGTTGATGTCGCCGTCGGGCAGTCCCTGGGACAGGTCCGCTATCTCCACATCGAAGCCGAGCGCTTCGGCGCGGCCCTTGACGATGGCGATGGTCTGCGGGAGGCAGTCGGCGTCCAGGACGGTCTTGCCGTCACGGGCCTCTTTGTTCTTGTTGGCGCGGCGCATCAGGAGCACGGCTTCGGCCACGGCGGTGGCCTCGTCGAGGAGCGACGCGTTGGCCACCGGAAGCGCGGTGAGGTCCTGGACCATGGTCTGGAAGTTCAGCAGCGCCTCGAGCCGGCCCTGGGAAATCTCCGGCTGGTAGGGCGTGTAGGCGGTGTACCAGGCGGGGGCTTCGAGGATGTTGCGGCGGATCACCGGCGGCGTGACGGTGTCGTAGTAGCCCTGGCCGATCATCTGCACGGCCGTCTTGTTCTTGGAAGCGAGCTTGCGCAGCTCGGCCAGCACCTCAACTTCGCTGAGGGCGCTGTCGAGGCTGAGCGGCTTTTCCTGGCGGATGGAGGCGGGTACTGCGTTGTCAACGAGGCCGTCTACGGTGTCGTAGCCGACGGCCTTGAGCATGGTGTCGATGTCTGTTTGGCGGCGCGCGCCGATGTGGCGGTCTGCGAACGTGGACGGGGTCGACTGAATCGTCATGAGGAACTCCATAATTCAGGTGGCGCCGGAGTGCCACGATGATTCGGGTTCCTCCCCGCTCTGTATTGGACCTGAGAGTTTCCGCGTTGCCTGCTGTTAGCAGGCGCCACTTGCACCGTCGGTGAGCCCGGTTTCCCGGACTGCTTTCCAGAGTTGCCTTGCCGCGGCGGTACGTGGGCCTGAGAGATTCCTGGGGAGGATTTGCTCCTACGGCGCCTGCTGAACGTACCGGCAGGACTCTCCCGCCGCAGATCATAAGCTGTGCCACTTGTCGGTGACACGGCTCACACTGTAGCTTGCGCTCGGGCAGCAACGCAAGAGCCCGCTTCAAAATGTCATTCGCTGCCCTGCAGTCAACTGACCAAGGAGTCGGCAGGGCCGTCTGCTCGGTGGGGAGATGACCCTTGGCTCCGACCGCGCGCCGGTAGGGGGCGTCTACAAACTCATCGAAGGCACCGCCACTCAGGGATAGAGCGAAGCCCTCGGAATCTTGGTCCTGAACTACCCCCTACCTGAACCAATGACATGCCGGCCCACTTGCGCAAACGCCGTAGGCTTTCCCCTCACCGCCGTGGTCTCCCTGCAGGTCAGACCCAAATCCATTTCGGATGTGCTGGACCGGCTCAGCGGTCACGAATCAGCCCCCATGGTCACGATGGTTACTGGTCAGGCCCCCGTGGTCTTTCACGGAGTCTTTCATGATCCCAGGAGTCCGGCCGATTTCATCACCAAGGACATCGGCGCACTCCCGGCATTCAGCCCATGGACACCAAGGTGGCCATCGCCGTCACGCGGCGCTACTGGATGGACCGCGACGGACCGCACATCGGCGATCAGGTTGAAGGACCTCTGAGACGTTAGCCCGCTTTCCCTGCGGCCCCCTGAATAGCCTGCACAGGGCGCACGTCTCAGGCGCTGGAGAGCCGGTACCGGTGGTCAAATCCGGGACAGCGCGTGCAGGGTTCGGTTTCGGCTGGTTGCCTGCCGGTGCCCCTGTGGCGGGTTCTTGCGGTGTGGTTGTGGTCAAAACCATATGGAGGCTGTAGGGGGAGGAGCCTGCGGTCCTGCCTGTGCGTGGGCGGGGTGGTCCCAGTCGGCCCAGTCCTGGGGGCGGGTGGTGGGTCGGGCGAGGAAGTAGCCTTGGGCGCCGCTCACGCCGAGTGCTCCGACAGCGGCGAGTTCGTCTTTGGTTTCGATTCCTTCGGCGATGAGCGCTGCTCCGAGCTGTTCGGCGAAGCCGACCATGGCCTCGACGAAGGCGTGGCGGAGGGTGTCCGTGTCGATTCCGGCGATGAGGCTGCGGTCGAGTTTGATGATTTCGGGTTGAAGTTCTTTAATCCGGTGGAGCGAGTCGAAGTATGAGCCGGCATGGTCGAACGCGAGCCGGACCCCGCGCCCTCGCAGTGGTGCCAGTGCCTCGTTCAGGGCGCGGGCCTGCTCCGGGCTCAGCGCTTCGGTGAGTTCAAGGACGATGCGGTCCGGGGCCAGCAGGGATTCCTCCAGCAGGCCCGGTAGCAGCGGGTCCAGACAAGTGGCGGGGGAGAGCTTCAGCGCCACGTACAGATGTGGGGGAAGGCGCTGCGCTGCGGCGAGTGCGGACTCCAGGGCCATGAATTCAAGTTCGCTTCCCATCCGGGCCTCGGCGGCTTCAGCGAACCAGTAGCCAGCGTCATCGCTGCCGTCGGTGACGAACCGAGTGAACGCCTCCGCTCCGGTAACAGAGCCAAGGGAAAGGTCGTGGATGGGCTGAAAAGCGGTCAGCAGCATCCTGCCTTCAAGGACCGCCTCGATCCGGGAAGCACGCTCAGCCTCACTCTCCACCGCAACTGCCGGGGCCAGGGTGCCGGGGGGAAGGGCGGATCCGGCGGCCGTGGGTGTCGGCTTCGCGGGGCCGGTGGGGGTCCGGAGGGAAAACAGGTGTTCGATCAGTGCTGTTTCCGGGTGACCGGGATGGGAGGCAAGGCGTTCGCGAAGCTGGTCCCTGACATGGGCCAGTTCCGGCGCGGGGTCTGAGAGCACGGTGTAGATAATGGTCGAGGCCTGGCGGCGTATGACCGAAGGGTCAGTGCGGTCAGACTCGGGCGCCGGGTCTGCGGAGGCCTGGCTTTGGGAGCATGCGGGCAAGGCTGAGGGGTTCGTGGACATGGGTTATTCCTTTGTTCCCCGTTCAGGCTGAGCCCGGAACCGGCCCGCCTCTTTCCTGAAGCCCGGCTCTTCGATCAGGGGACTATGAGTATTCGCAGGTTCTGGTAACCGCTGTTGCAGTCCTCGGCGGGGGGACTGTGAGGGAATTGGCCCTGCTCCGCCGGCGGCGGCCGCCCCGAAGAGGAGCTCTTATCAACCATCCGCCGATGGACGGCAGGTTGGTCCCGGGGGGGCCGCCGGTGTGTGGGCACGCCGGCGGTCCCCCGGTGCCGGTGTCAGGCCGGGCCGCTGCTGTCCGTGGCTAGAAGCTCGGCCACTTGATAGGTCACCTGGCTTAGGACGTCACCGCCAGTGCGGTACACGAGGAAATCGGTCTGTTTTTGCCAGATCAGTATCCTGTCGGCCGGTTCCAGATGGAGTTCGACCCTGGTGGAGGTCCGGCTGCCGGTCCCGGTGGTCGTCGCGGGGCTCACCTGCATCTCCCGGGTGTAGCTGACCGAGATCTTCGGGCTGAGCGGAGCGGCCTGCACCCCGGTGTCCGCACCAACGGCCAGCGAGGTGGCGGCCCGGAACGCAGCGGCGGCGTCCTGGCTGGTTCCAATGGTGCACTTCTTGGTGTGGAGGCCTCGATCCTGTGACGGGAAGCTTCCCGTGCACACCCAATACGGCTGGGCTGCCAGGTAATAGAAGGGGCTGGAGGAAGGGTCACCCCCCGTGGCGGGGTCATCGACCACAAGGCAGGGAAGCACGGCCACCTTCCCCAGCCCCTGGACGGTTTCGGTGCCCTCACCGTAGTCCGGGGCGCATTCGGGTGCGGGAGCTCCCGCGGCCCCGGGCACCGGCAGCAGCAGTTTCTCCAGCACCAGGCAGTACGAGCCGGGGTTCCCTCGATGGTTCTCCCTATATTGATCGCTGAGGATCGTGGTCGGGGCGAGCATCAGGTCCCGGCCGGGGAGGACATTGGCCAGCGAAGGTGTGCTCAGATCACCGTTGTGACCGGTCCAGCCCTGTCCGGCGTCGGTCCAAAGCTCTTCTGTTGGAATACTTTGGAGGTAGTCGTTGCGGATGCACCAGTAGTCCCCGGGGACCGGGGCCTGTCCGTTGACTCCGACACAGAGGCCCAGCGCCTGGTAGCCATCGGGTGCCTGCGGCCAGAAATAGGTGAGGTCATCCTGGTTTCCCGAGCCCTTGTCATCGAGATCGAGAATCCACTCGAAACCGGTCGGGTGCGCTACCGCGTCCTCGTGAGCCTGTACGGGGGCGATGAGCATGACCGGCGTTTCGGCGATGGTCTTGTTGGCCACAACGGCGAAGTCCCCTAGCGGCCGGAAGTTATCGACGTCGTCGCCGTTGTACCGGTAGAACCGGATCGGTGTATCTCCGCGCTGGGATGACCAGCAGTTGTGGAAGTCTCCGGTGTCGGCGAACTTGATCAGCAACGGGTTGAACGGTGCGCCGTCGGAGGCGTAGTTCATCGCTGTCATGGCCGCCGTCACGAGGCGGCGGGGATTGACCGGCGCGTCGTTGGTCCGCGTGGTTATCCGTTCAGCTGTGCTGGATGTATTGACCATCTTTCCCCCTTGATTCGGTGTTTACGAGTTTGCGTTTGTGATCCTGCTGCCCGGTCCCCGGGACAGAGGTTCACTGGTCCGGAGTTGAGACCTGTCCGGATCTCACCTGGTGGCCGGCGGGATGAATACCGCCCCGTTCCCGGCGAAGTCTGCCTCAGCGATGGCCCCTGCTATGGCATGGGCAACCATGTTGCGCCCCTGGGGCGCGGCCCTGGGAGCCGGTTCAGGGATGGCGTGTTCAACCGTGGTGGAATTTTGCATTCTTCCCCCTTTTTACGGCCGGCTTTTTACGGTCGGCCTGTGACTCCCGTCCGCCCGTCATAGGGCCGGGCGGACCTTATCCGGGCGGACCAGAAGTCCCCGTCGGGCACCCCCGGCCCGAGGCAGGGCAGGGTAATGCGGTTGATCTCAGAAGATGCTGCAGCCAACGCATGACCACCGGGAATGAGCCCTCTTCGCAACCGCCCGGATAAGAATGTGGATCGGAAGCGTGGCCGCGGCGATGCCGCCGGTCCTGTGGTTCCGGTCTGCCGTATATGGCACAAATTCAGCGCGTGAGAGCTGTGCCTGAAGAACCGTTCTGTAGCCCCCTGCCATGAACGGTCACCATCTGATACGTGGTGTGCAAGACCACTGTGCTCCGGAAGCCCGAAACCTGTCAAGAGCAGGACAAGAGCAGGACTGGAAACGTTCTGCCTGCCGCCACCACTTCGACGCGGTGAGGGAACTGCCGCGAGTCCGGAGCGGGAGAAGGGACCGATGAAACCACGAGCTCACCGGCATCAGCCTTGGGACTGAGATTATCTTTCCCGCCGCAGCGGCAGCGGCAGCGACTGCCGCTGCGGTCCAGACCATCCGGCCGCCCATCTGGAGACTGAGTTCCATGGCGTAGGGGTTGATGCCGCCGACGGAGTTGTTCAGTGCCACACCGCTGTGGACCGGATCGGGAGGCCGTCGATGGCATCGTCGACGGCGGCGATGTCGGTGACCATGCTGTGGTGGTGGGACTTGACCAGGATGGCGCGGAAGCCGGCGGCGTGGGCCTGGAAGGCGACGCCGCGGATGCCGATGTTGCGCGGGAACGGTGATGGTGCGGGGTGGACGTGGAGGTCGACGGCGCCCACGAGGAGTTCGGGGATGCGGTCGTCGGAAAAGACGCGGCGCCGGTTGCAGGTCACCAACACAGCGACGGCGATGGACGCTCACCGGGTGTCCCCATGAGGTCCTCGGCAGTCGTCGCGACTCCGACGGAGGCCCTCGCGGAGTGCAGGATGATCATCTACCTGTTCGTTTAACAGTTCGTTGCCTTGGGCACCGCACCATTCCCGGTCCCCTGAGCCACGCAGCATCTCATGCATCCCCTTGGACCCCTTTCCCCGGCTTGCGTCACATAGAAACCCTGCGCGCGCCGCCGTTGCCGCCAGGACCGGCTCTGTGTAGCCTCTGAGAAGCGGCGACAGCTCCGCGCTAGTTTTCTTGGGGGAAGCGGTCAACACATGAGCATGCCATAGCGCGTACTGCCATCGGCAGCAGAGAAGCTCAGGCCGCGAGACCCGTCAGGCTTTCGTTACGGCCCCGGCCCCCACGGGACATCACCCACACATTCTTAGCGTCCGATGACGGACGCCCGTGAAAGGAACTCAATGAGTCAGAACAACCCTCCTGCAGGCCCCCCTTCCTACCCGGAGGCTCCTCCTGCTCACGCCTCCTCTCAGGGCGCTGGTTACCAGGGAACAGCTGGTGCCTACCCGGGAGCACCGTCCGGCTTCCCGAGCGCCGCACAGAACGGCCCGCAGACGGGAAGCAGGTCGTTCCTGACGGCCTGGCTGCTGTCCCTCTTGCTGGGTGGACTCGGCGTGGACCGTTTCTACCTGGGCAAGATCGGCACCGGTATCCTGAAGCTGGTCACCTTCGGCGGCCTGGGGATCTGGACCTTGATCGACCTGATTCTCCTGCTGACGAACAAGCAGACCGACAAGGCGGGCAACAAGCTCGCGGGCTATGAGCAGCACAAGAAGATCGCTCTCATTGTGACTGTTGCGCTCTTCGTCCTGGGCCTCATTATCAAGGTGTCCACCGGCGGTTCCTCTTCGACTTCTTCTGCTACTCCGGCACCTGCCCCGATTGTCGCTTCTGCTGCCGCTCCGGCGGCCGCTTCTGCCGCTCCGGCCGCTGCCGCTGCTGGCAAGATCGGCGAGGCTATGACTGTGGACATGGGCAACGGGAACGTCGCGAAGGTCACGATTGAGTCTGCTGTGTACAAGAAGTCGATCAGCCAGTACTCCACCCCGAAGAACGGCGGCTACCTGGTCCTGGACGTCCTGTGGGAGACCCAGTCGGGCAAGACTTCCTCGAACCCGATGTACTTTGAGGCGAAGGATGCCGCCGGCCACCAGTCGAACACTGACATCAGTGTCGAGGGTCCTTTGGGTGCCAGCACGGTTCTGCCGGGCGATAAGACCCGCGGCGCTGTCGCGTTTGACATCGCTTCTGGTGCTGACACGGTTATCATCACGAACACGATGTTGCAGGAGGCTGCTCGCTTCCAGGTCAACGCGGGCTAATAGCGGCGCCTAATCCGCCTAATCAGGGCCTCCAGCGCGTTGAGCGTTGGGGGCCCTACTTGCACCCCGGATTGGCGGCCAGAACGAACAACAGAGAAATTCGGTATGGTCGCCGCCGTGCACCGAGCCATGAACGATCTTGACCTGCCAGAAAGCCCTGCAACATGCAACGTCACGCACGCCTGACCCAAGCAGGGCACGAAACTCGTGGCCGCGATGATCGGGGACGTTGCAGCCCTGACCGGACCCGGAGGTCGCACACCTCGACCGACCGTGCAGAACTGGAAATCCTCCGCCCGCGGCAGGTCACCGTGGGGATGCTTGGCGCCGTGAGAGTGTGCGCTTGCGGAATAGTCAGTCCACTGATTAGCTTCGGACACAGCGTTGTGCGGAGGCTGGCCTGTCGGGGGGATCAATGGCTGAGGAACATCATGATGATCTGGTCATGCAGTCGTTGCTGCTGGATGAGATCGGGCAGTCCGTCATTGGTATGGATGGTGAGTGGCGGATCACGTACTGGAACCGCGCGTCCGAACGCCTGTACGGGTTCAGCCCGGCCGAAGTGCTGGGTGTGAAGATCGCGGATCTGGGCATTTTCGCTGCCCCCGAGGCGCAGGGGCAGGGTGCGACGGGGCGGGAGATAGCGCACCGGCTGGCCAATGGCGGGGACTGGGCCGGTGAGTTCTGGATGCGTGACCGTACGGGCAGGGAGTTCCCGGTACATGCCACGGTCAGCCCCATCCGTGGGCGGCATACGGTGCCCGTGGCCGTGGTGGCGATCTCCAAGGACATCACCGACCGTAAGCACGGCGAGGCCATCCTGCGCCGGCTCTCCGCGATGGTGGAATCCTCAGGGGATGCCATCATTGGTGCGGACCTGGGCGGGAGGATCACCAGCTGGAATGCCGGCGCCGCCCGGATGTTCGGCTGGAGTTCCCCGGAAGCGGTCGGGCAAAGCTACCGCCTTCTGGCCACCGGTGACGCGGTGGACTTCGGCGATGAAGTCATGGCCCGCACCGGGCAGGGTACGTTCGTGACCGGGCTGGTGACGCGGTGGCGGTGCAAGGACGGGTCGGTGATCGACGTGGAACTGACGGTCTCCCCGGTGTACGGCCAGGACGGGGCGCAGGTCGGAGCATCCGCCATTGCACGGGACATCACGGAGATCCAGCGGCTGAAAGCGGAGGCGGCGGCAGAGCGCGCACGTCTCCTGGCCGCCCAGGAGATGGCCCACGTCGGAAGCATTGAACACACCCCCGTCACCGGGGAAACGTGGTACTCGGAAGAGTATTGCCGGATCCTCGGCCTGCCTCCGGGCCACCCGGCCACCCGTGACTCAATGCCCGAGCTGACGCATCCGGAGGACCGCGATCTCGTCCGCCACATCTGGAAGAACCTGGAGGATGGGCTGGAATCCGCGGATTTCGAGTACCGGATCATCAGGCCTGACGGGGAACAGCGGTGGCTGCATTCCCGGATTCGGAGCGTGACCAGCACCGACGGGCAATCCCGTCGATTCCTGGACACGGTGCTGGACATCACCGAGCGCAAGAACGCCGCAGAAGTACTGGAGCACCAGGCCCGCCATGATGCATTAACGGGTCTGCCCAACAGGTACCTGATCACCGAGGTCCTCCAGGGCCTCCTGGACCGGGAGGCGCATCCGGTGGTGATGTTCGTGGACATCGACCGGTTCAAACTGATCAATGACGGCATCGGACACGGAGCCGGCGACACGATTCTGACGATCCTGGGGGAACGGCTCAGGAGCGCCGTCAGGGACCGCGACACGGTGGGCAGGTTCGGCGGCGATGAGTTCGTCGTGGTCTGCGAGAACCTGCTGATGCGCGGGGCGAGGACGCTCGCCGAGCGGATCAGGGCATGCACCCGGGACCCATTCGAGGTCGAAGGGCGGCAGATTTACCTCAACGTCAGCGTCGGCATCGCCCTGGCGCGGCTCCACGATACGGCCGAATCAATGCTGCGCGGGGCGGACGCGGCCATGTACCGGGCCAAGGCCGCGGGCGGGGATTCGTCCGCGGTTTACGATGCGCGAATGACCGGGAGCGCGACCGGACGCCTGGACCTGGAATCGGATCTGAGGCTCGCCCTGGACCGCGGCGAGCTATGCCTGAACTACCAGCCGATCATCGACGTCGCCACGGAGGCCACCGTGGGTTTCGAGGCATTGCTGCGGTGGCACCATAGCGAACTCGGTCTGATCATGCCCGACACCTTCATTCCCATAGCCGAGGAAACAGGCCTCATCGTCCCCATCGGCACCTGGGTGCTCCACGATGCACTGCGCCAGATCCAGCAATGGCGGCGGGCACTCCCCGGTGCGGAGAACGTTTCCGCCGCTGTGAACATTTCAGGACGCCAACTCGTGGCCGGAGACTTCCCCCTGGTCGTTGAGTCGGCCATCACCGGTTCGGGCATCGACCCGGCCGCAGTCAACCTGGAAATTACCGAAACCATCCTGATGGATCAGCCCGATCTTCCCAAAGAAACCCTGCAGCGGCTCTCCGCGCTCGGGGTCGGGCTCTCCATCGACGACTTCGGCACCGGCTACTCATCGCTGAGCTACCTCAAGTGGCTTTCAGCCCGGACCCTGAAAATTGACCGGACCTTCGTGGAGGAACTCGGAAGCGACCCGCACGGGGCGACCATCATCGAGCTCGTCCTGGGCATGGCCGAGAGCCTGAACCTCGACGTCATCGCGGAAGGCGTGGAAACCAGCGGCCAGCTCGCCGAACTGCGCCGGCTGGGCGTGCGCCACGCCCAAGGCTACTTTTGGAGCAAACCCCTGCCCCCTGAGCGCATCCCGGTCTGGCTGCACGGAAGCCCAGCTCTCCATGGGCGGAACTGACAACGGAGGCACGGTAGGACCACCGGCTACGCGAGGGCCAGCCGCAGCAACCCTGGCGTCCAACAGAATGCTTTGCCTTTGCCCCCGATCAAACCGCGGCAGGACCCGCCGCGGGTTCGAAAGTCCGCCGCGCCGGGATGCCGGAGTACTGGTCCACAGGACTCACCTGTAGCGGCTCCGGGAATTCCGGGAGGGCAGCATTGTCGACACGGAGCAGATCTCGCACGCCACGGGTAATCGAAAAGGGTTGCAGTTCCGTCTCCTGCCTCTGAGGATCCGACGCGCTGAAGATCCCGTGGAGTTCCCGTCCACCACCGCCCTGCGTCAAAGGATGGCTGGGGCCCACAATTGGCGCAGGTTTACCCCGAAGTCCAAGTTTTGGCGCAGGATTAGGGCAGCATTCAGCGGTCCTGGGCCGGCCGGAAATAAACTGATTCAGCCAGATTCCGGTCCTCACCCGATGGTCCTGACTCCGAAGGAACCCCGAAATTCTTTCCTCATTTGTTCGACGCCCCGCCCTGCTCCTGCTGCTGACCATGCTGGCGGTGACCTCCGCCGGGGTGGCCGCCGGGAACGCTTCGCCGGCCCCCGCGCACGCTGTGGACGGTGTGGAAAGAGGTGAAACAGCGCGCTATATCGTGAAGTATGCCGATCAAACCGACGCCGCGGCGGGGCTGAAAGGACTGCAGTCCCGGAATCTCGCCATCGGACGGACATTCTCGAAAGCGTTGCGCGGAGCCGTGGTGACCGCGACTGAAGCCCAAGCCAACGAGCTTAAGAACTCGGCACAGGTTGCCGCCGTCGAACTTGATACGAAGATGACTGCAACAGACACGGAACAGCCGTCGCCCTGGGGATTGGACCGGATCGACCAGCGCGCGTTGCCGCTCTCGGGCTCCTACACCTCCCCGGCTTCCGGTGCCGGGGTGAACGCCTACGTGATCGATACGGGAGTGCTGGCAACCCATACGGAATTTGGCGGACGCGTTGCGGCGGGATGGTCCGCCATCGCCGACGGAAACGGGACAACTGACTGCAACGGCCACGGCACCCACGTGGCCGGCATCATCGCGGGCAAGACCTACGGTGTGGCCAAAGCCGCCACCATCATTCCCGTTCGTGTGCTGGACTGCACGGGCTCCGCCTACACCTCGGATGTGGTCGCGGGCCTGGACTGGGTGGCCTCGAACCACGCTGCCGGGACACCCGCCGTGGCCAATATGAGCCTTGGCGGGTCCGCCAGTGCCATGGTTGACTCCGCCGTGCAAAGCCTTATCGCCGACGGCGTCACCACGACGGTCTCTGCCGGCAATTCAGCCGTGGATGCCTGCAACGGTTCCCCTGCCAGAGTCCCGGAGGCGATTACCGTGGCCGCCACCGACACCTCGGACCGGCAGGCCTCCTTCTCTGATTTCGGCTCCTGCGTCGACATGTACGCACCGGGTGTTGGAATTACTTCCGCCTGGTACACCTCGGGCACCGCAACCGCCACCATGAGCGGAACGTCCATGGCCGCACCCCACGCCGCGGGGGCTGCGGCGGTCCTGCTCTCCGAAGACCAGACAATGACCCCCTCGGCGGTGGCGTCCAAGCTGGACTCCGATGCGACCGCGGGGGTGGTCACCGCCGCCGGGGCGGGCACGCCGAACCGATTGCTGTTTTCGAATCCCGGGTCGGGTCTTCCCGCAGGCGCCTCATCGGCAATATCCGCCGCGGCGGCCGCGTCCCCGGAGATCGGCACCGCTACGGGGGCCGTGACCTGCGGCCTGGCCGGCGGAGGGTGCTACCAAACGTTTCAGGGCGGAGTCATCCACTGGTCCCCGGCCACCGGAGCCCATGTCACCAAGGGAGCCGTCGATGCGGCCTGGGCGGCGCAAAACTGGGAGAATGGCGGACTCGGCTACCCCACCAGCAATGAAATCGGGAACCTGAAGAACGGGGGCGTCTACCAGACGTTCCAGGGCGGCGTGATCCACTGGTCCCCGGCCACCGGAGCCCACATCACCAAGGGAGCCATTGACGCGGCCTGGGCGGGGCTCAACTGGGAGAACGGCTTCCTCGGCTACCCCACCAGCAATGAGATCACCGGGCTGAAGAACGGAGGCGTGTACCAGAACTTCCAGTTCGGCGTCATCTACTGGTCCGCCGGTTCGGGGGCCCACGCCAACGCGGGCGCCATCCGCGCGGCATATGCATCGCAGGGCTGGGAGAACGGCCGCTTGGGCTATCCGATCACCAATGAGTACGCCTCCGGCGCCGGTGTGGCCCAGGACTACCAAGGCGGACGCATCACCTGGTCCGCCGGTGCCGGCACCGTCATCACCTACATGTAAGGCTGACCTTATGCTGACGGGGGTCATTGGGTGTGTAGAAGCCTTCGACGGCGCCCGCTGACCGGCGGGACCTCCATTTCGCTGCCCTCTGCAGGCCCGTCACGATTCCGGGCGGATGCGCTTGCGTTGGGCAGTCTGCGCCTCTAGCATTTCGATCGGACGACGGGCTGCTGTTTGGCGGCTAGCCAGCAGCCCGGGGGTTCCGGGACTCAGGGCCGCCGGTCGTGGACGATATACGTCTCCTGCAGCTCCTGTACCGTCCTGATGCCGCGGTCAGCCACCATGGCGACGAGTTGGTGGCCGTCGCTGAGTTCCCCGTTTCGGATGATGTGTTCCAAATCCTCCGCCAGGCGCGCCAGACGCAGTCCACCGATCATGGCCGCAGAGGTCTTGAGGCTGATGACGGCTTCCAGAGCGGTGTCGCGGTCGCTGGCCTTGAACGCGTCGGCCAGCCGCCGGTACCGGTCCTCCCACATTTCCGCATAGTCCCGGGCAAAACGTTGGGCGACCACGGGTCCTCCCACTTTTAGTTCCAGATCTGCCAAGACGCGTGGATCCATCAAGGGAAGATCATCTCCGGTACGTGCGGCCGCGACCCCCGCAGTCGTTTCGTCGGGGTCGGGGGCGTTGAGGTGGTTCGCACCGCCAGGCGGGTTTGGGACTCTATCGGACATGATGTCAGGCTACGTTCTGTCGGTGCGTCGCGGGCCGGTGATGTGCAGATCCTGCGGGAAACCTTGGGTGTCCCTGCGGAAAGGATTCGACAGCGGCTGGCGTGCTCATTTGCCGCCGCTGAACGTATCGATGGCATTGATGGCGGCGGGACCGAGGATGGCGATGAAAAGAACCGGAAAGATGAAGAAGAGCAGCGGAAACAGTATGGAAACGGGAAGTTTCATGGCTTTCTCTTCGGCGCGTTGGCGGCGTTTGACTCTCATGACTTTGGCCTGGACGCGCAGGACGCGGCTGATGGCGATGCCGTAGGTGTCCGCCTGCACCACGGCTTGGACGAAGCTGCGGAGCTCGGGCAGGCTGGTGCGCTCGGCCAGGGCAAGGTAAGACTCCCGTCGGCTGCGGCCTACCTGCATGTCCTGAAGGGTGCGGACCAGTTCCTCCGCGAGCGGGCCGTTGCCGTTCTCCCCGGCGCGGGCCATGGCCCCCTCGAAGCCGAGCCCGGCCTCGACGGAGATCAGCATCTGATCCAAGGTGTTGGCCAGCTCCAGCTGCATGGCTTTCTGCCGTTCAAGGCCTTTGCTGTACAGCAGCAGATCCGGAATGAGGTACCCGAGGACCGCGACGAACACCCCGACCAGTTTCATGACCGGTGTGGTTCCCATGCTGCCAATGTAGAAACCCAACAACACCCCGATCAGCCCGAGCACGGGCTTTGCCGCCAGCACCCGGCCCAGGGGGAGTGACGGGGGTCTGCCGGCCAGAGACAACAGCCTGTCGAGCTTTTTGACGTAGGCCGGTGGGGTAAGGCGGTATCCGATCAGGGCCAGGAATCCGTCCTGTTGAACGTCAGCGACCTCGACTGCCTCGCGGCCGGTGCTCAGGAGTTCCTGGACAGCCGTGCGGCCTTTCCGGTCTGTCGAGAGCAAGGACCAGGTGAGGTATCCGATGGGGAGGGCCACGAGAAACGGGGAGATGAGCGGGATGAGTTCCATGTGCCGGGTCAGAACTTCAGGTCGATGATTTTGCGCATCCACAGGCTGCCGATGGTCATCATGACTGCGGAGGCGCCCATCATGACCCAGCCGAGGGGATGGTTGAACATGGGATCCATGTATCCGGGGTTGACGATAGTGAGCATGATGACGATGCCGAAGGGCATGGCGATCAGGATGTAGGCGGAGAATTTTCCTTCCGCGGCCAGTGACCGGATGTGGCCCTTGATTTCATTGCGTTCCCGGATGGTTTCGTTCACCTGGTCCAGGACTTCCGCCAGGTTTCCGCCCACTTCGCGGTTGATCTGGATCGCCTGGGCTATCCAGACGAAGTCCTCGCTTTGCATGCGCGTTGCGGTGTCGTTCAGCGAGGTGAGGAGGTCTTTGCCCAGGCTGGTCTCGGTGATCACCCTGCGCATCTCCTCTGAGGTTGGAGTCTGTGATTCCGAGGATGCCGCCTCGATGGCGCGGAGGATGCTGTGTCCGGCCCGGAGGCTGCCGGAGAGCAGTTGAAGGGTGTCCCCGAGTTGGTCGGAGAATTTTCCGCGCCTCTTACCGGCCAGGAAGCCCAGGGTGAAATGCGCGGCGGCCGGGGCCAGTATGAGCATGAGCAGGGCCAGCCCCAGGCCGCCGACCAGCAGTCCGATCAGTGCTCCGACGCTGCCGCCGGCCATCACGAGGATGAGGAAGTCAGCCTGGCTGAAGCGGAGTCCGGCGTTTTCGAGGGCGTCCCGGCTGAAGAGGCGGATATTCCTTCGGGACAGGAAGCCTTCGATGATTCCGACGGCCGACCCGGCAAAACGGGCCAGTTGGGAATCGGACTCTTCGCGGTAGGGCTGGCGGCGGTCCAGGGCGATTTTCGGGGACCGCGGCATGAACAGCGCGACCCCCGTCAGGAGGGCCGCGGCCAGCAGCAGGCCCATTCCGGCGGAGAGCATCATGATTAGGCTTTCTGGTTCCGCGCCGGGGTTGCGCCGAAAACGCCTGGGGAGACGTGGATACCCAGATCCTCGAAACGGTCGATGAACCGGGGGCGGATGCCCGTGGGCACCGGGGTGCCGAGGAAGCGACCATGGGCGTCCACCCCGGCCGAGTAGTCGAACACGAACGCATCCTGGAGCGTGACGATATCGCCCTCCATGCCCTGTACCTCGGTGACGTGCGTGATGCGGCGGCTGCCGTCGCGCAGGCGGGAGATCTGGACGATCAGGTTCACGGCGGAGGCAATCTGCTCGCGGATGGCCCGCAGGGGAAGGTCCATCCCCGCCATCAGCACCAGCGTCTCAAGGCGGGCCACGGCGTCGCGGGGTGAATTGGAGTGAACGGTGGACAGCGAGCCGTCGTGGCCGGTGTTCATGGCCTGCAGCATGTCCAGCGATTCCCCACCACGGACCTCGCCCACCACGATCCGGTCCGGACGCATACGCAGCGAGTTCCTCAGCAGTTCACGGATCGTCACCTCGCCCTTGCCCTCGGTGTTGGGAGGGCGGCTTTCCAGCCGCACCACGTGTTCCTGCTGGATCTGGAGCTCCACGGCGTCCTCGATGGTGACGATCCGTTCATTGGCGGGCAGGAAGGAGGACAGGACATTCAACAGAGTGGTCTTTCCCGTCCCCGTGCCGCCGGAGACGATAATGTTCAGCTTCGCCTTCACACATGCGTCCAGGAGTTCGGCCATCTCCGGCGTCAGCGTCCCGAAGTCAATGAGATTGCGGACCGTGAGGGGAACCTTGCTGAACTTACGGATGGTCAGCGAAGAACCGCCCACGGCCAGGGGCGGAATCACCGCATTGACGCGGGAGCCATCTTCAAGGCGTGCGTCCACCAGGGGAGAGGACTCGTCAATGCGCCGGCCCACCTTGGACACAATGCGTTCGATGACTTTCCGGAGGTGCTCCTCGGAACTGAAACGGGAATCTGTCAGGGTGAGCTGGCCTTTGCGTTCGACGTAGATCTGGTCCATACGGTTGACCATGATTTCGGTGACCGCCTCGTCGTCCAGGAGACGCTGGAGCGGCCCGTAGCCGAGGACGTCATCGGCGACGTCCCGCACGAGTCTGGCGCGCTCCTCGGCGGAGAGGGGCACCTGCTCGGCATCGATGATGCGGGTGAGCTCGTCCCGGGCAATGGTCCGCAGCTCGAGTTCGGTGACTGCCGAATCGTTGAACCGGGCGCCCAGGCGTTCAAACAGCGACGTCGCGGCCCGTTGCTTCATGGCTGCGAAGACGTCAACGGGCCTTTGTACTTTGGCGGAGACGGTGGGATCGGCCTGTTGGCCCGGGAGGGCGGGGGAGACCGGCTTGAGGACGCTGGGCGACTTGGGCACGGCCGGGGGACCCGTAGTAACGGACTTCGTCCGCGCGGCCGCGGAGAAAGCGGGCCTGGAGGGAGGCGGCACTGTCGCGGGAGGCCGGGTGGAGTTTTCGGTCCGCCCCTCCGAGGCGCGGAGCCGTTCTGAAAGTTTCATCTAGAGAACTACCCTTCGGTGCAGTTTTCGTTGGGCTTTTGCGCGCCATGCGGGATCGAAGCGTTCAACCAGCCGCTGAAGTCCCTTGATCGCGGGATCCTTCCGGGATTCCTGCAGGACGGGTATTCCGCGGTTGGTGGACAGCGCCACGGCACGGGAACGGGGGATGCTCACATCCACAGGTGAACCGATCGTGGACTCGACGTCCTGGACTGTGAGACCGGACCGGGGGTCCGCCATGTTCAGCACCACGTGCCGTGTCTCGGGCAGCAAATCCAGCCGCCGCAGGATCTCAAGTCCTGAACGAAGTCCGCGGACGCTGGGGATGTCCATGGCGCTGACCCACACCACGTCCGTGCATTGCTCCATGGCAGCCAGGCCCACCTCTGGCAGCCCGGGAGCGGTGTCGACGATGACGTACTGGAACTCTTCGGCCAGCTGCTCCAGAAGACGGGTTATTTGCCCGGGAGTGATCTCGTCCCCGTCCGCCGGGCTCTTGGGAGCGCAGAGGGCATAGATGCTGCCGGGGTGCACTGTCAGGAAGGCCTTCAGGACCAGGGAGTCCTGGCTGGCCGAGGATGACACGGCGTCGATGACCGTGTGCTCGGGTTTCAGGTAAAGCCCTGATGCGACGTCGCCGAACTGCAGGTCCAGGTCCACGATCACCACGCTCATCGGGGCGATCCTGCCCAACCCGATGGCGATGTTGGTCGCGATGGTCGTTTTTCCCACCCCGCCTTTGGGCGAGAAAACCCCTATCACCAGGCCTTTTTTGGTGTCGGTCTGCTTGGGCTCCTGGGTCCTGTGCCGGCTGGCGAAGGACTGACAGGCCCGCTCGAGCAAGACGCGGATCTGGGCCGCGTCGGCCCCCGGGCTCATGATGTCCCGGATACCGGCCCGCATCGCCTGCAGGAGGAAATCCGGGTCCGGGTCGCTGACCAGGATCACGCTCAGTTCCGGGGCCTGCACGTTAAAGACCGTTGCCAGGCGAAGCGCGTCCTCCATCGCCACTTCCGGGCCCAGGATCAGGACTTCAGGCTGTTCCTGGCCCAGCGCGGCGAACAACTCGCCGGGGTCGGCGGGCAGAATGCTGGAGAAGAAGGTGTGGACATTTCCCGGCAGGCCCCCCGCCACCGCCCGGCGGAGGCGGCCGTCGAAGTCGGTGTCGGGAGTGATCAGGACGAAGCGGCTCATTTGTAGACATCCGGCCGGACCATGATGCGGGGTCCGCTGTCCTGCGCATCCAGCGGTTCCTTGCTCAGCCAGAGGGAGGCGAATTCGGATGCGAACACGATCTTGTCGGCGTTGACGTCGTTCACCGCGACAGTCACCATCAGAGTCCCGGTGGGAAGGTTTACGTCACGCGGGTTGGTCTGGGGCCCATCGGTCGCGGCAGGCGTCGGTTTTGCAGCTGCGGCATCCGGGGCGCGCTGCACGGCGGTGACCAGCACCTTGTGGATGGACAGCTGGCTCGTTTCCTTGTCCGGTTTGGCTTCCATCCCGCCCCCTTTCATGGAGACAAAGATGCCCACATGGTCACCGGCCTCGAGCCGGCCGCCCACTACACGCTGCGGCTCAAGCTGGAAGGAGATTTCCTGAAGACCTGCAGGCACGGCGACGGAACCGGAAGTCTTCAATTCCTCGGGGGAGACAAGGCGTTCAGCAAGCAGCTGCTCGCCGGGGAGCAAGTCCGCGGACGTGACTTTTCCGGCGGCTCCATCGAGGGTGTTGAGAGCGGTTTTTGCCACAGCGGTGCCCGGAAGTTGCTGCAGCGCAACGGCGGCCTTCAGCGTCTCAATCGATGACCCGGCCGGCACTGCCTTGTTCACCACGAGGACTCCCACCGGATCAAGGTTGCGGACGGCCCGCTGGTCAGCGCCCTGGGCGTAGGTGAGAACGAGCACCGCCCCGACGACGGCCAGCAGGACTGCCAACACACCGGCCAACAAACGTGACTTCACTGACTGCTCCTGGATAGATCAAAAATCATGGGCTGCGTGGCTAACTGCTGAATGCGACGACGGTGGCCCCGTCCGGATTCACTGGTCCAAGGGTGTAGCCGTTCGCCAGGGAAACGTACTTGACGAACGTGCCGATGATGCCGCGGCACGGTTCCCTGCACTCCAACGCGGCGGGCACGTCCGGTGACCGGTTCCGGAATGTGTAGGGCAGGCCTGTGGGGCCAAATTTCCAGCCGGCCACCTTGAACGCGGCGAAGGTTGTCAGGCCGAAGATGGCGCCGGTTCCGGTGCCGGTAACCGAGTTGAAGATGGGCAGCAGCACGATGACGTCCTTGCCTGCCGTCATGTTCGCCGCCCAGCCGTTTAGTGTGTCCTGGCAGTAGGGCGGGGGATTGTTGCCCGTGTCGCCGCCGGCCTCGCTTGTCGAGATGTCAATTGTTGCCCCGCAGACGCCGGTGTCCTGCTTGAGGCCGCCGAACCCGCCGTCAACAGCGGCACCGGACGGACCATAATTACAGCTGGGATTGGCTGTGCTGGTCCCGTGCAGCTGGAGGAGCTGCATGACGCCGGTTTGGCCGCGTACCTGGCAGATCGAAACGGTGATCGGAAACGGTGCAATGCCCTTCACGGGGCTCCCCCACTTCACCGTCGAACTGGTATAGAGCTGCGTGCTCGGGATACCAAGGGCGCGGGCGAAGAACAGGGAAACAGTATTGGCTGATCCGCCCGACTGCTGGGAGCCCACGGACACCGTGACCTTCCGGTTGGACAGGTCAAGGGCGATGGATTTGATGTTGTTTAGTCCGTCGTTGGCGTTCTTGTTCGCCACGTCCGCCGCAACCGCGGAGGTAGTGGAACAGTTTGTGTCGGCGGGGTTCGCCGCGCATTTCTGGGCCACGGCGAGAGCAGCGGCGTCGGAACCGTTCTGCACCTGGGCCTTTTCCGCATAGAGCATTCCGGCATCAACCGCCATCGCGGCAAAGCCAAGCAAGACGACCAGGACCAGCGCCACGATGATCGCCACAGCCCCGGACTCGCCGTCATTCCGGGACCTCATCCTCCGCACACCATGGTCCCGACGCCCTGCAGTGCGAAAGGCCCCGCAATCCCGGTCAGGGTGCTTAACGTGTAGTTGATGGTGACCGTCATCTGCGCGCCAGCGGTGCAAGCCGGGGCGCTGAAGGTGAAATTCGTGTCCGCAAGAGCCGGACTCAGCGAAACGGCCGCGTTCTTCGCTGCCGTCCGCGCCGCCGTCTGATCGTTGGAGATCGCCATCACGCGGACACCTTCACGACCCGCATTCGACAGCGCAACCTGCACGTTGTAGGCCCGTCCGAATTCCATGATGCCAAGAAGCAGCATCACCAGAATGGGGGCCAGAAGCGCAAATTCGACAGCCACGGCACCACGTTCCGATGCCCTGGACATGACGTGGCCTTTCGAAGGAAACATGGATGGATGGAAACGTGGCGGCGGCGGCTGATCTGCCGCCGCCGTTCACGTGTTGGCTTGCCCGTCGCGGATCGAGGCTCAGGGCGATCGCCTTACTTGGAGCAGACGGCAGCGCCGCTGGCGCCGGTGACGGTGCCCTGGACCATCGAACATTTCACGTTGACGAACATGTCGTGGAGGGTTCCGCCCAGGGCGGTGACGGCGATGATGATCACGACGGCGATCAGGGCGACCATGATGCCGTATTCAACGGCCGTGGCACCTTTCTCATCGCGGCGGAGGCGGACAGCAAAGTTTGTGTAAAGAGAAAGCATTTGGAAACTCCTGAGCGAGTTGAGGGAGCGGTTGGGAGCTGGTACTTCACCAGCTTCATAAAAAGTAGCAAGGCAAACCCGGGTTATTTACAGAAACGGAATAACCTGCGTCAAGCCTTCTGGCAGGCTGCGATTTTCCTGCGTTAAAACTGCGGAAAGCCATAAACGAGGGCTTCGGACCGCGAAAATCGTGCCATCTCCTCAGGGCATTCGTGCCCTGTCCACGGTGGCAAGGCCCTCAAAGAGAAATACGGCACCGAAATGTTGCTCCGCGGGCACTGCGGCACGGCTGTCTGCCTTTGATGTTTCGCCCTGTGTTCCGTCGAGCAGCTTGCACGCGTCGAAGGCCAGGGCCGGGTCGCCCCATTGAGATGGCGCGGAGAGAGCTAGCGTGGAAGCCACGGCCGCGAGGCGCCGTGCACTACGTCCTTCGGTGCGACGGCATCTGACACCGTCGATAACTCAACGTTTGACGGGGGCTCCTTTCGCTAAGGTCCGCCGACGGCGGGAGGGACCTTGGACCCTGGTGCTTCCGGGCTGGTGACACCAAGAGTCGATTGGCCCTCTCTGATACGTGGATGCCAAATCGGAGAGCCGCGACAGGTTCCCCTTCCCATACGGAAGGATCCTGGAGCGGCCGGCCAGGGCCCGCTGGTGCAGACGCCGGCCATGCCTCTCCTCATGCCCAACTCTCGCCGAGGCGATGATTCCAGTCGTCGATCTTTGAAGCGGTCGAAGGCCCGCAGAGAATCTGGTAGAGGGTTGGGGCTCAGCCGATGTTTCGGTTCATTTCTCGAATGAGGACGCCACCGCGTCAGGGCTGCGATTTCGTCAGCGGGGACATGGCTGAAGTGCAGGCCGATACGTGACCGGCAGGGTCCTCGAGCCTTTGACAACGCGAAGGGCACTTCTCGGTCCCGTCCATCGGGAAAAGCTTAGAAGTTGTTCCCTTAGTGCGCGGCGCCGTTGACCCGGGGCTGCGTCGCGGCTGGACGGAGCCCCGGAGTCAAATGTCCTAGTTTGAACAGACCGCAGCCCCACCGGTTCCGGTGACGGTGCCGGCGGTCATCGAACATTTCACGCTGACGAACATGTCGTGAAGGGTCCCGCCCAGGGCGGTGACGGCGATGATGATCACGACGGCGATCAAGGCGACCATGATGCCGTATTCAACGGCCGTGGCACCTTTCTCATCGCAGCGGAGGCGGACAGCAAAGTTTGTGTAGAGAGAAAGCATGTGGAAACTCCTGAGCGAGTTGAGGGCTGGCACTTCACCAACTTCATAAAAAGTACCAAGCGGGGCACGGGGCATGGTCCGGATGAGGAGTCTCCTGTGCCAAGCCTTCAGGCATGCTGCGCTTTTCCTGCGGAAAACCTGCGTTAAGCGCCGTCTTCGAGTCAATGGTCAGCATTCGCATCACGGCCGCGGATGGATTGCTAGTGCTAGGGGAAACATTAAGACTCCAGCATCTCGGACTTAGAAGCAGGAGCGGCGGGCGCGTTCCGAGGGTCTAAAACATGGAACGAGTCCGGGCGCCGCGCCTTCCAGACGGGCAGCGGTCCGGCCACAAGGAGGTAGTCCTTCCTGGGGTGCGTTCCCCTGCGAAGGGAGCCTTGGGTGAATATTCGCAACTGTTCTTTTGATGTAGGTCCGATACCGTGATCGGGCCGGGGATCCGGAGTGGGTGCGACAGCGTGCGTGATCGAAACCCCGCGGTCAGCCCGGCGGAGCGATTGATCTGCCAGACAGGTTTCCCATCCCCATCAGCCACGGATCAGGAGCGGGCCCTAAAGGTCCTTCTGTCCTTCCCGGTGGGGGAGGCAGCGCGGCTCAACCCTGGATTCGAGCGCCCGGGCTCCCTCCGCTTTGCCTGACCCTGCGCACCTTTGTCCGCGCGGACGCCATCTTACGGCCGGCATCCAGGTATGGGCGCAAGCCCGCACGCAGCTCAGAGGCGTGTGCTCCGTTCAGGTCGATTTCATAGGACAGCCCGTCAAGGGCGAAGGTAACCGTTTCGCCGGCGTCGGAGCCATTGATGTCGTCCACCAGGAAAGTGATTCGCTGCATTGCCATCCCATGAGGCTAACAGCGGAAACCCGTCACGATAGGAACCGGCCGCCTGAGCGCCCGGGGCAACGTCCAAGGGAAGTCCTTGTCACAGAATTCCCACAGGATCCACGCAGCTTTCTCCATGTGGACCTGAATCTTTCCCCAGATTATCCATAAGATGGATAAATTGGGCATGAGCCGCTGTTAGCTTCGAATCACCGGGGAACCTGTTGCGGACATAGACATCGCAACGCGGTCGCAGGCGCCGCAGCGGGATATCAACCGGGGTTTTCTTACACATCCACTCTCAGCAAAGGTCTCAACCCATGCGCAGCATTTCCCGTGTTTCACTTGCAGCAGCCGCTTCCGCCGCTCTGATTGCCTCCCTTGCCCTTCCGGCTTCGGCCGCCGACACGACCGCCACGGTTCAGGTTGCGGCAGGATCCCTGGGCATCTCGGCTCCGGCATCCACGGCCCTCACCGCGCTCACCCCTGGCGGCTCCGCATCAGCAAACCTGACCGGCGTAAACGTCACCGACTCCCGCGCAGGCACGGCCGACTGGACCGCCAACGTCTCCCTGACCAACTTCACCGGAACGACGCCGACCAACATCATTCCTGCAACGGCGGCAACCTACACTCCCGCCACCGCCGGAAAGACCGGAACCGTCACCGTTGTTCCGACCACGCAGGCGGATCTGTCCACTGCCAAGACCGTTCAGTCCGCGACCGCTGTGGTCGGTAACAACACGGCCACCTGGGACGCGGTCCTTAGCGTCACCGCGCCCAGCGACGCACTGGCCGACACCTACACGGCAGTCCTGACCCACTCGGTCCTCTAAGCCCCTGCATTACGAAATTACCACCCGGGTTCCGGGGTGCCTGCCGCACGGCGGCCACCCCGGAACCATGCCCCCACTGGCTGCACAATGAACGTCTACGAGTAGACCGAGGTCCCCGCTTTGCGTTTCCTGATGACACTGTTCCTGATGATCCTGCTCGCGGACTCCCAGACGGTTCCGGCGACCGCCGCAACGGCTGTGGTCCCGGGTGCGACGGCCACACCGCCAGCCGCGCCCGCCGGCATTGGCATCAGGCTCCTTGATATACCGGCCAGCACCCAGGATGACCCCCGGGCGAGGACCTATATCATCGACCGGCTGGCACCGGGGGCCGAAATCACCCGCCGTATCCGCATCGAAAACAACACCGGGTCCGCACAAACGGTGCGCGTCTACTCCGGCGCGGCACACATCGAGGGCGGTTCCTTCGTTGGTGAGGAAGCCGGCTCCAGGAACGATCTCAGCACCTGGACGAGCGTGACCCGGCCGCAGGTCGACCTCGCCTCGGGTGCCTCGGCGGACATCCCCGTGACGATCAAAGTCCCGGCTGACGCGGCCGAAAGCGAGCAATACGGTGCCGTCTGGGCCGAAGTACGCAGCGCCACGGACAAGGGCGCCGTTGCTCAGGCCAACCGGGTCGGAATCCGGATCTACCTCTCCGTCGGGCCCGGCAACGGCAAGCCCGCTGACTTCACCATCACCTCACTGACCCCCTCCCGTGACGGGAAGGGAACCCCCCAACTTAATGCCCTGGTCACCAACACCGGCGGCCGCGCCGTCGACGCGACCGGTGAACTCCGCCTGACCGCCGGCCCGGGCGGACTCTCCGCAGGCCCCTTCGCCATCCAGCAGGCGATCACCATCGCACCCGGCAAGGCCCAAAACATCACCTTCAGGCTGCCACGCGAACTCCCCAACGGTCCCTGGACCGCCCAGATCAGCCTGAAGAGCGGCCTGCTCGAACGCCACGCTTCCGCCCCGGTCACCTTCCCCGACGCAGGCCCCGGCGAAACGGTAACCCCCGCCCAGGACGACAGCGGCCACTGGTTCCCCCTTCTTGCTGCCGCCTGTGTGGCCCTCCTCATCGTTGCCGCCGCACTCCTGCTGATCCGTCGCAGCCGGACTCGTCGCCGGGCGGCAGTCGCGCCCGCTGCCGCCGGCACCCGCCGCGCCAGCCGTCAGGACACCGGTGCCCAACGATAAGGGAGGCCCCCGCCGCTCACACCGTCCGGCCCCCCCACCAATATCTCCCGACTACACCTGTACGACCGGGATCGACAGTATCCCCCACACCGAATACGGGATGTCCACCGCCCTGTCATCACCGCAACACCCCCCGGGGGAAGGATTAGACACGCCTGCGGGACGCCGCGTGCTGGTGAGCCTTTTCATGGCCCAGGTGGTGTTCGCACTGAGCGCCGCGGCCGCCTTGGTCCTCGTTCCCTCGACAATGTTCCACCATCCCGGGCTGCAGATTTTTGTCGGCTGTCTTGCGCTGCTGCTCGTCGCCGCGGCCACCCTGGGAACCCTGCATTACATCCGCGGTCAGCGACGCCACAGACTCCAGGCCGAACATGCTGCCGATCTCATCGACGTCGTTCTGCGCACCAGCCGGGAATGGCTGTGGGCGGTCGACCAGCAAGGCCTTTTCACCTTCTCCAGCGCTGCAAGCCACGCTCTCCTTGGCTATAGACCCGGGGAATTGATCGGAGAACCGTGCGCCCTCGTGATGGATGCCGAAGATCTGGCCCGGGCGCGGCAGGACGTCCTGAGCACGTCGCCAAGTCCGGATGGTGCCGTGTGGACCGGAGTCATCATCCGCTGCCGACACCGCGACGGCAGGCCGGTCTGGGTCGACGTGTCGGGCAGGGTCCGCTGCGCCAACGACGGAACACCGGAGGGATTCGAAGGAACCATCCGACTTCTGGCGCCTCGGACCGCCCGGGAAGCCGACGCCCAACACAGCCGGGCGCGTATCCGGGAGATCATCGGCGCCAAACGGCTACTGACGGCCTTTCAGCCCGTCCGCGACCTGAGCAGCGGCCGCGTCGCCGGTGTCGAGGCACTGTCACGGTTCGTCACCGACAACGGCAGCGGCGCGGACTACTGGTTTGAAGAGGCCGCCGCTGTCGGACTCGGGACAGAGCTGGAATTCGCGGCACTGGAAACGGCTCTCGAGTCCGCCGCGGATCTGCCGTCCTGCCTGTACGTTGCCCTGAACATTTCACCTGCCTCCTGCCTGGACCCATATCTACCCGTGCTGCTGGACCGTTCGAACGTGCCGCTGCACAGGATCGTCTTGGAACTGACCGAACGGCTCTCCGTTGAGGACTACGAGCCACTCAGATCCGCCTTGGGACCCCTGCGGCGCCAGGGCCTTCGCGTCGCCGTGGATGACGCCGGATCCGGGTTCGCATCCATGCGGCACATCCTGCACCTGCGCCCGGACATCATCAAGCTGGACCGAAGCCTCATCGCCGGAATCCAGGACGACACCGGCCAGCACGCCCTGGGCGCCGTCATGGTCGAATTCGCGAAACAAATCAATGCCGTCCTCGTCGCCGAAGGCATCGAAACCCACGCCGAACTCGCCGCCGTTACCGAACTTGGAATGACCGCAGCCCAGGGCTACCTCCTGGGCCGGCCATCGATTCAACCCAAAGACTGGGCGACCTGGCTGCCCGCAGAAACTGCCTCCCCCGGCACAGCGAACCCCGGCCGCTCCCGGAATGACATCGCGACGCCGTATGCCGGGGCCGCCGGGGGCGACCCGTCCGAATAAACCTTCGCACGATTACCGCCGACGTCCCCGAATCCCCGCAGCGCGCCGCTGGCTCGTGCGGCCGCAGCTGCACCCGAGATGGCACGCCCATGCCGGAATCGTTTACCCCCGAACTGAAAGGGTCCACCCTTCATGGATCTTCTCCGCTACGTCGCGTCTCTCTCGCGATCTTCCTGGTCCTATCACTGGTCCTCATGATCGGCGCCCACCTGATCCTTCAACTGCGGTCGCGGGCTACGGCCAAAGACCTCGCCAAAACCGGGGAAATAAGGTCTTGACCAAATGGCCGCGACGACGGGTCTCACCTTGTCCCCACCGTTCCTGGTCATCGTCGCCGGTGCCGCCTGCCCGTCAGGTCCCGGACCCGCAGTCCCGCCGGTCGCATCCCGCAAAGTTACCTTCGAGAGGCAGAGCCAACATTGGAGCCCGCCGGTGTAAGCGGGCGCGCGGCGGGGTATGCCTCCTCTCTGTTGTGTCATGATCTTGCCTCTTTAGCGGGCCCCACCGGGGCACAGTCTCAAGAAAGCCACAAGGTTTCCACAGGATCAGCCGAACACTGACCATTCGCTAAAAGACCGACGTAGCCTTAATAAATGTCCATATCAAGCCCCGGCGTCCACGACGCAGACTGGTTCGCCGCCCCGGCGTCCGGGGATGAAGAGCTGCCCTTGTTTGATCCGGCAGTCCTTCGCGACTTGGAGGAACAGTTGGGCCGTGCGGACATCGCCTTGGATTTCGCCAGGGAATACGCCAACATGTGGGAGAAACGCCGCCGTCATCTGGTCGAATCGATGCAGCGTCAGGACCGGGAGGCCGCCCTTGACGCCGCAATCAGCCTGAAAGTCTCGTCCTCCATGGTCGGGGCAGTCAGGCTTGCCCACCAGACCGCGACGTTAGAGTCCACCATCCGCAGCGGAAATCTCAACGCGGCGGGCGCCCTGCTAAGCCTCGTCGCCGGCAGTGGCATTGCCACCATGAACGAGCTGCAGGCCAGCTACATTTCCCCCGCCACACCGCCTGGGGCCGGAAGCCGTTGACCTGCTGGGCAGGCCGCTAGTGGCGCGTGTCCGCCGCCCTGTCCGGTGCGAGCCGGTAGCCAACCCCGCGAACCGTCTGCAACCAGCGGGGCGCCTCAGGGTTTTCCCGAAGTTTGCGGCGCAGGTTGGCGATGTGCACCTCCACGGATCTTTCATCGGATTCACTGATGTAGGCATCGTCAGGGTAATGCTCGCCCCTGACCACACGAACCAGTTCGACCCTGGAGCGGACCGCCCCGCCTGCCCGAAGTAACTCAAGGAGCAGGTCAAACTCGCTGCGCGTCAACTCAATCGCCGCACCGCCCACCTCGGCGGTCCGTGTCTGATAGTTCAGTGCCAGTCCGTTGTGCCGGATGATGGTCTCGTCCCGGGGAAGCGCTCGTTGCGCCACTTGGTGAAGTGCGGGCGGGTGTGCGGCCAGGGCGGATGGCCGCGGGCGACGCATCATCGCCCCTATTCTGGCCCGTAGCTCCAGGGGCCGGAACGGTTTGGTGATGTAGTCGTCGGCTCCGCCATGAAGGGCGGTCAGCATATCCGGCTCCTCCGTCCTGCCGGTTAACATCACAACATAGGCGTCACTGAACAGGCGGATCCTCCGCAGGACCTCAAACCCGTCAATATCGGGCAACCCCAGATCCAGGGTCACCACATGCGCCCCCTTATTCCGCACCACTTCAACACCTTCACGTCCGTCCGCCGCCGTATGGACGTCAAACCCGGCCTGACCAAGAACAGCCTGCAGAAGTCCGCGCATGTCCTCGTCATCCTCGATTACCACAGCCACGCCTAAATCGCTCATGGCCCCCCTTATTTGCCCGAACAATCCGCATCAGCCCAGCACCGATCCGGCAATTCACACTGTCACACGTTCCAAGCTACCGCGCTAAAGTGCGCATCGCATATCTTTTATTGACATGTGAGAGCAGACAGTCAATCCCAATGACGAGTTTGTAAACATAATCCCCGGCCAATATCAAGGCGCACTCGCTTCCGATTGGAAGACCGTACCGTCCGCCCTGGCCACCCCGCCGAGTCGAATTCCCTGGCCAGCGGCAGACACAACGGAACCTGGGCCCATGTCTTTTCCTGGTCTCCGGGCGCCAATATTGAATTTTGAGCCAATCTTGAGTCTTTTCATAGGCCCATCCTGAGCTTGAATGTGTATGGAGGAATTTCGCGGATAGGATCGGAGCGTTCCCCCACCGAAAGGCCCTCGTGGATTTCCTCCGCTATGTCACCTCGCTCGCAATCTTCCTGGGCGCATTGCTGATAGTCATGCTGTGCACTCATCTGGTCATACGGCGACATACGAGGAATAAAGCGGTGGCTTCGCCCCCCGAGGAATAGCAGCCATGCCCTACATTGACATCAATCCGAACCGCAAGGGCCCGAGATGGCGTTCCTACCTCATGCTGGCGGTCTTGGCCCTCGCCACCGCGGTGGTAGTCATCCTCGCCCTGTCGGGACCATAGACCCCCTGGACAGACGCGCCGCCGGACACCGGCGCGCCAGCCGGATTTTCCGGACGCCTGGCCGGAAATCCGCGCCGGTCAGTCAGTGCCGCCTCCACCTCGATGAGTGCACGCACATTCGATCTGGCGCAGCCCCCGGCATCTGACTTGGTCAGCCCGCGCCACCGACCAGGAAAGATGCCGCGTTCGTATGCGTGCTGCACTCGTGAGGACATCGCCCCAAGGACCTCACCGGTTCCCGTCCTGGATGCCCTCGGCACCAGCGTCGGCCTCCGCCAAGGCTGAGCTTCTCAGCCAGGCCAGGGCGTCCTCGCGCGAGGTGAAGAAACGGGTCGGTCGAGGGGGAGTGCGCTCTCCCACGAAGAAGTTCACGATCACCCGGTCCACCGGGGAAGCTCCGAGCAGCGCCACACGTGTCACCGGGCATTGTCGGCCAAGGACTTTTGCGGGCCTTGCAACTCAACCATGCGGGCGCGGCCATCTCCACCAACACCGGATAGGCCCTCCCACCACACAGTCGGTTCAACGCCGCCAGTGCGGCGAGTGCGTCCCGCTCTTCAATCACCGCGCCGCGGACCCAGCGCAAGCATATGATCCCGTCCGACAGCTTCACCGAGGCCTTGGAGCCGTCAATCACAACGTCATCATGATCCCCGACCATTCCTTCCCTCAATGGAGCTGACGGCAGCCCGCCATGCATAACGTATCCCAATCAGCGTTCAGGGAGGCAGCTTCCCAGCCAGCTCAAGGACACTTTGAACGAAGTGGATTCCGAATGGCAACGGTTCCGTCGATCTGCTTGGAATCCGCTGCTCTGGCCACGCTCAGGGCAGCTGGAGGGCTTCTCGCCGGATGGATCAGCCGCTCGCCCACAACGGCCCGGTTCAGGGATCCGCGCGTCGTGAACTGATCTCGGCGGCCGGGGTCCTGGTCCTGTCGGAGATATGAGCGGAGGCTGCGAGGTCGCGGATCTCGCTGACGCCGCCCACGGCGGCGGCGGTGTCCCGCAACGATTCCGAGACGGCCAGGACTTCCCCTGCGCCGTTGACAATGCGGATCCGCACGCCGTTTCCGGCTGCGACGAGTTCGAAGATTCCTGCCATGAGCTTATTCCTGTCATCCAGATGGTGCCGCTTAGAGCGGGGGAATCATGCCCTGACCTTCTCGCAAATCCCCCTGAGCGCAATCATAGTTGACATTTGTTGTCACGTTATCTTGATTTTTAGTCATATTGAGGATTGGAACGAGTCTCACACCAGGCGGCCAATCCCGCCCCACCATGGCATTTTCAAGGTTCGGTGTCCTCTGTATACGGGCTGCCGCGATTGTTGCACCGGAAATCCTGTGCGTCATCGATCGGCCGGGAGGCGGGGCTGTCGGCGCGTGAGCATCCGATCCGGTTGCTACTGCCGGGGGCGGCTCTTCGAGAGCTGAAATTCCTCCGGGATTATGCGCGCCTTGGGCCGTCTCCCGGCTGGCATTGTCATGAAAGGGAGTATGTCAGCGTGGCGTTGTAGGTGTCCGCAATTGTGTCGGGTGGCACGGAAACTATCAGGCTCGCTGTCCAGGTCGCGCTGTTGTTGCCGGAGACGCCCGTGGCTGTCTGAACGACCTTGGGTGCACGGAGATCGGTTGCAGAGGATGGCGTTACGGTCGCGGTTCCCGCGGTGGAGGCCTGCAGCGGTGCATAGGTGGCGCCTGCTGCGGAAAGAGACGTTCCGGTTGCCCTGCCCGTGAAGTCTGTGACCACGACCGAGGCGGTCCATCCGGCGGTGCCTGCGCGATTGTCCTTGACCGTTAAGCCGGGCAGGGCAGTCATCGTAGAGGTTCCCGGGGTGACCGTGCCGAGGACAACAGCCGTGGTTCCGGAACCGAGCTCAAGCGAACCGGACGGAACCACTACTGTGGCCACGGTGTCCGATGCGGAGGCCGACAGCGCGCTTCCCCCGGTCAAGGCCGCCGAGCAGAGAATAATAAACGCGGCGCTGCGTATTGTGCTTACGGACGGGCGGCCGTGCTGAAAGCAGTCTGGACCGGCACTCACGTTTCGTGGGACCGCATGACCGATTGCTTCATTAAATCCACGGCTCGTGGAGGCTGGACGCACGGCGACCGGCGTTGCCCGGGCAGTCATGGCCGGAGCCAGGCGGGCGAATAATCCCACGGCGATGCTCCTTTCTTCGTTGCCGCTTTTCGGCTCCTCACGTGTGGTTCGTCTCCCACGCGTCCTCGGACGGTGGCCGGGGTCGCCATCTCAGAACCCGGTTTTGATGCCGGAGGTGTAGGTGGCGGCGCCGAGGGGGTTGCCGGCGAGGTCGGTGAGGGGCGCGGTCCCTGACGGCGGTGTGTACGCGGGGTAGTCGGTGGCGCCGGTGCCGAGGGTTCCGGTGCCGTTTTTCGTGCCTCCGAGTTTGATGATCAGTGAATTTGTGGCCGGGTTCCAGCTGACGGTGCTCACGTTGGCGTTGACGCCGACGAAGACGACGGGTGTGGTGGTCGCGGCGTAGTTGGCGGTGGCCCCGAGCGATATGGTCCCGATGTTCAGCGTGCAGGTCTTGCTGGCCACCGCCAGGGTGTTAGCGGTGGCGCTGTGACTGAGTGTCACGGAGACGTCGTTGTTGGCGTTGAGTGTTTGGGGGCCGTTATTGGTCCAGGTGGAGCAGAACTTGCTGGCGTCCATGGCCTCGGAATACTGGATGGTCAGAGTGTCCCCGGCGTCGGCGGTGCCGGCCGTGCCGCCGTTCAAAAGTCTGACGGCGTTGGCGGTGGTGCTCAGCGTGGGGGGAACGACATCCTTGATGTTCGGACCCGGTGAGGTGTAGGTCGGACCGGTGTTTCCGGCGGCGTCGCGTGCGGCGGCCTTGAATGTGAGCGCGCCGTCGTTCAGGGAGCTCAGATCCGCTCCCAGGGTCCAGGCGCCGGTCCCTGATGCGGTGACGGTGCGGGAGACAGTATTGGCCGATCCCGGGTCGGTGACGGTGAGGGTCACGGACGAGCCGGCCTCGGCCGTGCCGTTGACGGGGAAGCTGGTGAGGTTTCCGCCGTAGACGTAGGTCTGCGGGGTCGTCAGCGTGGGGGCTGCGGGGGCGATGGTGTCCTTGGTGTCCGTGGCCGTGGCGGGCGTCCCATTGTTCCCGGCGGCATCTTTCGCTGTGGCCGTGTAGGTCAGGGTGCCCTGGTCGGGGCCGGCGAGGTTCAGGGTGGTGAAGGACCACGCGCCGGTGCCGGAGGCTGTTGTTACGGCGGTGACGGTGTGGGCGGGGACGGTGTCTGTGGCGGTGAGGGTGATGGTGGTTCCGGGCTCGGCGGTGCCGGTGACCGGGACGGCGGTGACGTTGGCGGTGTTGACGTACGCGGGGACGCTCAAGATCTGGATCGCAGGTGGAGTGGTGTCTTTGGTATCGGTTGCCGTGGTGGCGGGGCCGGTGTTGCCGGCGGGGTCCGTCGCCGTGGCCGAGTAGGTGATGGTTCCCTCGGCGAGGGCGGTCAGGTTCGGGCTGAGGGACCAGGAGCCGGCGGCGGAGGCGGTTGTGAGAGTTGTGACGGTGTGGGCGGAGCCGGCGTCCCGGATGGTCAGGGAGAGGGTTACGCCGGGTTCGGCGCTGCCTGTGACCGGGACCGCTGAGGCGTTGGCGGCGTTGACATACGCCGGAACGCTCAGAACCGGGACGGCCGGGGCCGCGGTGTCGATCTTCACGGTCTGGGTCTGAGTGGTGCTGGCATTGCCGGCGTTGTCGGTCGCGGAGTAGGACACGGTGTGGGTCCCGTCGCCGCTGACCGGGAACGCGGTCGTTGCCGCGTTGACGGTGACCGGGGTACCGGAGTCGATGGTGTAGGTGATGGAGGCGACGCCGGAGCCCGCGGGCCCGTCCTGGGCGCTGATGGTCACGGTGACGGGGCTGGTGTTGTTCCAGCCCGCCGTGTTGGGGGCAGGTGCGATCAAGGCGGTGGCTACGGGGGCGGTGGTGTCGTTGCTTACGCCGTCGCTGCGGGGACTTTCCGCCCCCTTCCAGAGCGCGATGGCCGGGGTGACGGTGTAGTACCAGATGCCGCCTTGAACGTTTTGTTCGGTGCAGGTCAGTCCCGTGACGGTCCCGGCGCAGCCGCCGGTGGCCGGGATTCCCGTGCCGCCGGTCGCCGTGTTGTACCGGGTCACCGTGTATCCGGTGGCGGGGTGTCCGGCGGCGGTGGAGCCTGCGGCCCACGAGATGGCCAGGGCGGTGCCGTTGGCGGTGACGGCCGGTTTGGTTCCGGGAGTGACGGTGTCCGCGGCAGCGGCCGCGTAGTTGGTGCTGCTCACCGATTCCCAGAAGGCGTAGGCGGCCGAGCCGGTGCCCAGCAGCACCAGGACCATCCCCATGATCCAGGGCAGCCGCGTGCGGCGCCGGGGGCCGCGGTTTGCTGTGGGCTTGGGCTGGGGTTCGTGGCTCATTTGCGGACCGCCATGGTGACTGGGAGGTGGAAGGTGGCGCCCTGGCAGGCCGAGTGTGAGGTTGGGTCCATGGCCGCTGTTCCGGGAAGGGTGAGCAGCGTTGTCGAGTTCGCCGGGACAGAGGTTGCCGGGGAGAGCGGGGAGCCAGTCCCGGCGAACGTGACACCGGTGGTGGTGCAGTCCGGGTGTGAGGTGTCCGCGGTGGCGGGACCATTGGGGGAGACGCTGTAGACCTGCACCGGGTAGGGGTTGGGGTTGGTGACCCGGAGAATGACATCCGCCGTTCCCCCGGGGATGAGTGCCGACTGCGGGTTATCACCGGAAACGAAGGCGTCCACGGTCACGGTCTGCATCGTGGCTGCGGTTGCGGAGCCGGTGCCGGTGCCGGTGCTGGTGAAGTAGGCGTAGGCGGCCCCGGCCCCGAGCGTGAGGGTGAGGGCGGCGGCCAGCGAGGCGGCTGTCAGGGGTCGGCGGCCGGCGCGGACCGTCGTTCCGGTGGTGGTCATCTCAGTTCCCCTGTCCTGATCCTGAGTACGTGAGCTGGAGGGTTGCGCCTTTGCAGCCGTCCTGGTTGGTGCCGGTCTCGAGCATCCCGACGCGGGGAAGGCCGGACGGTGCGACCCCGAGTCCGGAGAGGGAGCTGGTGCCGGGCGGCACGGTGAGCGGGTAGGGGCCGCTGTATTGGGTGAGGGTGTAATCCGCCACGGTGCAGGGCAGGTTCCGGCTGATGGCATCCGCGGTCCGGGTCACCCCTGCCAGGGAAACGGAGATGTTGGTCAGCGACAGGGGTTTGGTGTTGGGGTTGGTGATCTGCAGATCCAGACCCGCGGATGCACCGGGGGACAGGGAGCCGGGCGTGTTTCCCGAGAGCGTGAACTGCCTTTTCGTGGAGTCCAGGACCAGCTGGGTGTTCGCGTAGGCGTACTGCATCCTGCCGGCGGCGTCCGGTGCGGAGCCGACCAGGTAGAGGTTGTAGCTTCCATCCGGGGCGCCGGCCGTCGTGGCGATCTGCAGCGTGGCGGAGCCGCCGGTGACCGGGTTGGGGGAGAAGGACGCCGTCGCGCCGGCCGGCAATCCGCCCAGGACGCTGAGGGTGACCGGGCTGGCGAAGGTGTTCCGGGTCAGCGCCAGGGTGTAGGCGGCGGTGGCTCCGGGCGGGACGGTGACGGTGGCCGGTGCGGCGCTGAGGGAAAATGCTGTGGACATCTTGTAGTTCACGGTCAGACCGGCCGTGACGCTGCCGCTGACCTTGCCGCCCGTGCCGGTGATCGTCAGGGTTACGGCACCCGCGGGAGTGGTCGGGGCGGTGGTGATGGTCATGGCGGCCGTCGAGGTGCCGCCCGATCCCAGCGTGACCGCGGCCGGTGAGAACGTGGCGGCCGCGCCGGCGGGCAGCCCGGCGACGGCGAGTCCCACCGTGCCGGTGAAGCCGCCGGTGGACGTCACGGAAACCATGTATCCGGCCCCCTGGCCCTGCTGGACGGATTGGCTTGCTGGGGAGACTTGGACAGTGATGCCGGGTTTGGGGTTCTGAGTGGCCGCGTACAGCGCGCCGGAGGGGACCAGCATCACGACCAGCCCAATCAACAGTGCTTTGATGGCTGCCCGCAGGGACAGCCGCGGCTGCCCGGATCGGTTCTGCACCTCGTACCCCTTCGGCGTGTTCTGGATGGCGGCGAAACCGGGGGGACCGGGTGTTGAAGCCGGCCCCCCGGCCGTTCGGGCCTACTTGCTGGTGACGGTCAGGGTGATCGTCGCGTTCTTGCAGGGATCCTGATTGACGCTGGCGTTGTCGGTGAAGCTGAGCGTGCCGGTGCCGAGCGCCGTGGCCGTGGCGTTGGCGGCCACGGCGGTGTTGGTCGCCGGGGGCGTGGAGATGAACCATTCGGGGAGACAGCCCGGGTCACTGGTGGTCACCGTCGTGGCGAGCGATCCGACCATGGTGCTGGAGGAGTTCGGGTTATCCGCGGTGTAAGTCACGTCCTCCTGACCGCCCGGGGCAAGGCCCTGCGCGAAAGCCGCGTGCAGAACCACCGGGGCGGTGCCGGCTGAGGTGGTGGCGGACCCTGTGCCGGAGCCGGTGGTGCTCCAGTAGGCGTAGGCCGCTCCGCCGCCGACAGCCACCAGGGCCACGGATGCCGCCACTGCGGCCACTTTGCTCTTCTTCGACATTGTGCGCATGGAAAGACTCCTCGAGTTAATGAGACTGGAAACGCGTTCCCCCAGGATGGCCCCAGCCCTGCAGGCGCCGGTCGGTGGATCGATGACCCCAATATTTGCGGGAAAATACCGGCGCAACAACACGTGCCGGTACTCTAATTTCTCCGCCTTGGTAGAGCTCACTACTTGATTCTTCTTATCGATACTCACTTGATTAACGACTGGCAATTTAATTGACTTCTGTCACAGGGTCCCTGCAAGCCCGCTGCAGACACGTAAATCCGCTGGATGACATGCCGTCGCGTAGAGGTCTCCGTCTCCCGTTCGGCCAAAGCAAGTAGCCGTAGTGTCATGTCGGGACCGGCCGCCCGCGGTCGGGCAATATTTTCCCCGGGCGGCTTTCGGCCTTGCCGGCGGTCAGTAAGCGGTGACACTGGTTGAGCCCTGCCTGCTCAAATTGAGAGGCGCCCGGATGGCGGGCAGGCACCGGAAGCGCCGGCCTCGGTCGACGGGACGGCTTCCGCCAGTGGGCCGGGGCCGGTCCGAATCCAGGCTGAAGGGACCTTTGGCTCGGGCTCAATCCGTGCCCCGCAGGTCTGTTCCTTAGCAGTGGCTGCACCTGCGGGTGGCCGGCTTTGGGAGCGTGCGGACACGGATGAGGAATGCGTGGATACGGTTATTCCTTCGAGAGTTCCTTGGTGCGTCTTCCTTGCAGAGCTGGCGCCTGCCCTCGCGACCGAACTTATCGAATTACGCGCGGCCGGAGATGGTCTGTCGTCGCTGCCAGGCTGAGCGTGGCAGGACCACGGCGTGCGGTCTCTTCATTCGCGAACCGCGTCCGGGGTCCGGGTCCGGAGGTTTTTCCATCGACAGGGGGGCGGGGCCGGGAATAGCCTTATGCTGTCCGAGCATGACCGGAAAGGATGACAGAGAGGTGTCCGACATGGGAGCCACAGAAAACGCTGAACTGGTTCGGCGGGGGTATGAGGCCTTCAACGCGGGGGATCTGGAAACTCTTGGACTACTCTTCGCGGAGGACGCCGTCTGGTATGCCGCGGGAAGCGGTGTGCTGTCCGGGACGAAGCAGGGACGCGACGCCATCCTTGCCTATTTCGGCGAACTGGGAGCCCGTTCCCAGGGTTCCTTCCAAGCGGTCGTCCGGGACGTCGTCGGCGGAGAGGACCATACCGTGGGGATCCAGCAAAGCCGGGCCGAAAGCAACAGAAAGACCCTGGACCTGGCCACGGCCATCGTGTTCGTTGTCCGTGACGGAAAGGTCATCGAGGGCCGGGAGTTCTTCGAGGACACGGCCAAAGCGGACGAGTTCTGGGCCTAAGTTCCGGCATGACCCAGACCCGACAATAGTGGTGGGGGAATGTATCCGCGTCCACGGGCCTTCCATGAGTCAAATGCGATGCGTCCCATTGCATCGCCGCAGCGATCCGCTTGGCCTGTGACCGGGGGCGTTCGCCAACGTGGCTGGAGGGGAACACGACCTTCGTCGCTGCCGGGGATATCCCCCGTAGGGCCTGGCCCCAGTCTCAAAACTTTGGAACCGGCGGGGCGGTCACGATGAAAAGCCCCCGCGCGAGTTGGGGGCAACTCAAGCGCGAGGGCAATTCTTACGGTCAGCGGCTCCGCAAATGGGGGAATGCGGAGACGCCCCGTCCACCCTACTGACCTGAGACCGGGTTCGTCCAATCGGATCGGGAACGTACTTGGCGTGTGCCGTCCGCCAAGGCCGCGCCTCAGGTCGGCCGCCCGAGGGCCGGCGCGGGTGCCGCGTACGTGCGGGGCCGCTCCGCAATTGGGAAACCGTGGAGGTTGCTCCCAGACAATTGCGGACTCCACGGCACCTATGTGAACGGTTCCCGCCTGGGAGCAAGCCAGGTAATGGATCTTCCGTTAGTTTCGCGGGTTCCTACTGAGTGTTATCTGGTGGTACCAGTGGGGAGCGAGCTTCGCGCCCTTGAAGCTGTTGCCGCAGTTTCGGTTGCTGCAATGCGACGGGACGCCTCTGTGCTGCAGGTGGGGCTGCCACGGGCCGGTGCTTGATTGGGCCATCACCACGGCGGAGCCGCAGGTGCTGCATACGATGATGATAGGCATGACCTTGATTCCTCCTGTTGCTGCGCGCGTTCAGGGATCCCGCCTCCCTGCTCGGCAGTCCGGTGACGCTCTGGCCTCCCCCCGACGCAGGCCAGAGCGTCAGCACCCAGTGCGAGTCGTACGCCGTCCAGCAGCGCGGAGCGCTCCCGGCAAGAACGGCACAGGGAAGCGCCCGCCGGCTGCCCGCAGGTGTTGCAGTAGCAGTGTTCTCCACGTCCGGCGGGCCGGAGCCACCCCCTGAACTTCATGGTTCAACGTTCCCACCAGTATCAATATTTGACAACAGGAACAAAACCCACCGACAGTCAGGCACATGGAGTTGAACTCAACAGCTACACGCCTACACGCAGCCGGCGATCCACCGGCTGTCCGGCCCCTCCGGAAGTTGGCCGGGAGACGGTGACGGCCCCCTGACGGGCAAAATGCCTGGGATCACCCCGTTCCTCGTTCCGATGGACCTGGCAACCTTCCAGCTGATTTTGCGGACTGCGCTGAGCGTGGCATTCGTTGGCCTCATGGAAACCCTCCTCACCGCGAAACTCGTCGACGACATCACCGAAACCCCTCACACAAGGGCCGCGAGTCCTGGGCGCTCGGCGTCTCGAACATCCTCGCCGGGTTCTACGGCGGCATCGCCGGCTGCGCAATGATCGGCCAAACCGTCCTAAACGTGAAGACCGGCCAGGCCCGCACCCGCATTTCGACTCTCGTGACCGGGCGGCTTCTTCTGGCCTTGGTAACCGGGCTCAGCTCGACTATGGGACAGATCCCGATGGTCGCCCTCGCCGCGGTCATGATGGTCGTTGCTATCACCACCGTCGACTGGCACAGCGTAAAACCGTCCACCCTGAAAAGGATGCCGGTCCCGGAGACACTCGTGATGGGCATCACCGTCGCCGTTGTCGTCATAACCGGGAACCTCGCCTATGGCGTCCTCGTCGGTGTCATCCTCGCGATGGTGCTCTTCGCACGCCGAGTGGCCCACGTCATCACTGTCGACCGGACCCTGGCAGGCGCCGGCGAGAGCGTCCGCTATGAGGTGGTGGGGCCGCTGTTTTTCGGGAGCAGCAATGACCTCGTCGAGCAGTTCTCTTACGCCGACGACCCGACATCTGTGACCATCGATCTCAGTCGGGCCCAGATCTGGGACGCCTCAAGCGTTGCCGCCCTCGACTCCATGGAAACGAAATACCGCGACCATGGCGCAACGGTGACGATTGAAGGTCTCGATGAGCGCAGCACCGGCTTCCGCCGCCGCCTCACCGGTCATTTGGGCGTCTGATCAGGCCCAAGCCACGGATTCTCCCATGCCGTCGGCGGTACCATGAAGGTCGCCCGTTTGTGCCAGATCCCGGAGGCCTTCCCGATCCGGTGCGCCACGCAAGGCCTGCGTCATGGCAGGTTTCACACACGTCTGATAAAAGTACAGCTTTCCAAGACACTGACCCACGGCCGGATGAGCCGGCCGAGAGTGTGACTCGCAGCGATAAATGGCGGTCTTTTCGCAGCGCTATTTGTCACCCTTCAGCACGTACCGGGATCCCTCAACGGACACTTGGGCCGAGCAGTCTCCACGGCAACAGCTCGCAGATCATCGGCGACTGGGTCGCTTGTCCGAAGGCGATAGACCTGTGATGCTCAGGACGTGGAAGATGACAACTAGAGAGCACGCGCAAGCGCCGCCGGTTTCAACGCGACCGATTCCAGACATACAACCAATTTGTAGAAGCGTGTGCAGAACAACGACGCCGAAACAGGGAACCCTTCAACGAAGCGGCGGCAGCAGGTATCACTGAAACCTACGACCAACTAACTGGGAGGAGAACCGAGGACTCACGGTTATTCGAACTCGCTCTTTGGCACTTGACGGCGAGACCCGCGGATGGATTGCCCGGATGTGCGAGACGCGGGCAGCGGAACCATACTGGAGCGAATTAGAAGCCCTTTTCCGTGCCGCCCCTGAAGGCAGCGACGAGCGTGACGGTCTCGCGGCGGCGCTGCCCACCTGCGCTCGTTCCAAACATCTCAAGCAAATGATGGCCCTCGTAGAGGATCCTGAATTCGGCCAAGATCGCGCTTACTTTCTTAGGCCGATCAACCGGCTGGGCGAGACCGAGGCAAAGCGTTCGCTGCACAGTACGCGAACGATCCGACCCTCGGCCGCGAAGCGTCGGCAATTCTGCGAGGCTGGTCTCGCAACCAAGGCTAACGATGCCATCGGTCCGAACCAACACTGCCTGTAAGTCGGTTCCTGACTGCCCCTGGTCTTGTTGACGAGGTAACCAATCCCTGGGGCAGGGCAAGGAGTCGAGTAAACCCGGGGCAGTCCCGGATATGGATCGGATGATGGAATTTGATGCATCCTTGCCTGGTAGGAACATGGTGCCTTGGCCTGGACTTTGCCGCCCTGCTGTTCCTCGGAGGTGCTCGGAATCGGGCAAAAAGGAAGTGTGGACAATGTCCACACTTGGGGCTTCGGATCGGGTCGTATGTGGGGCGGACTGGCCCGGATTCCGCATGTTTCCGCGGGAGCCCAGTGTTCGCAAGGGCGGGAATGCAGTTCGAGTCCCACCTCGGGCACAGTGTTTCCGCAGGTCAGGGGCTTCTTGGTGCTATTTTCGTGTGGACAGTGTCCACACTCTCGCCTCTGATCTGATGTTCCGGGTGTGTGGGGCCCCAGATGAACCTATGTGGTTGTGTAGGGGAGCGGCTGCCTACGGCGGACCGGGTACCGCCCTGCGGGGCCTCTTCTTGGGGTTCATCCTCATTCGTCCTTCCGTTGGGTTTTCGCGTTCACTACTTCATGGTGGCCAGGGCCGGGTACAACATGATTTGCTGATTATTCTTTGGATCGACCAAGGGTTGCGGCCGGTCCGGAGTTTCCGCTCTGATGCCTGTTCATGCAGGATTGCAGGGGGAACGGCATGACATGGCCACTGATCCGGAGCTGATCATGAGCTCTCTGAGCCTGGTCAGTCGGTAGGAGGGGCCGGTCTCGAGGGCGATTTGCAGGAGCTGGTGGGCTTTGCTGCCATGGCTTTCCCAAAAGTTGGCCCGCCTGTCGGTGACGGTCGAAAAGTGAGCCATTCTGACGGTTGAAAACTGAGCCACCCGGTCCGAACGATTGGATGGGTGATCACAGTGGAAGATTGGGCACTGATACGGCGGTTGCATCTGGCCGAGGGTGAATCGATGAGGTCGATAGCGGCTCGGCTGGGTGTCTCGCGGAATACCATCGCGAAGGCGGTGGCGTCCGGGAGTCCGCCGAAGTATGAGCGGGCGGCCGGGGACTCCGCGATCCGGGCCATCGAGCCGAAGATCCGGGCGCTGTTGAAGGACAATCCCAGGATGCCGGCGACGGTGATCGCCGAGCGGGTGGGCTGGTCCGGTTCCCCGGCGTGGTTTCGGGAGAACGTGGCACGGATCCGCCCCGAGTACGCACCGGCGGATCCTGCCGACCGGATCAGTTACGAGCCCGGAGACCAGATCCAGTGCGACCTGGTGTTCCCGGAGGGAAGGATTCCCTGCGGGCCCGGCAGGGAGCGGGTGTTCCCCGTGCTCGTGATGGTCTGTTCACACTCGCGGTTCATCATGGCCCGGATGATTCCATCCCGCACTACCGGGGACCTGCTGGCGGGGATGTGGGAACTGCTGGAGGGCCTGGGCGCGGTGCCGCGGCGGCTGGTCTGGGACAACGAAACGGGCATCGGCCGCGGCCGCCGGCTTGCGGCCGGCGTCCCGGCGTTCGCCGGGGTCCTCGCGACCAGGATCGTGCAGCTCAAACCCTATGATCCGGAGAGCAAAGGCATCGTGGAGCGGGCCAACGGTTACCTGGAAACCTCCTTCCTGCCCGGCCGGACCTTCGCCTCCCCGGAGGATTTCAACGCCCAGCTCAGTGGATGGCTGCCCGGGGCGAACCGCCGGCTGGTCCGGAACACCGGAGGACGTCCTGCGGAGCTGATCGGCGCCGACCGGGCCGCGATGCTGGCGCTGCCGCCGGTGCCACCGCTGACGGGATTCTCCTCCCGGGTCCGTCTGCCCCGGGACTACTACGTCCGGGTCGCGTCCAACGACTACTCGGTGAACCCGCAGGCCATCGGACGTTTCGTGGAGGTCCATGCGGATCTGGAGACGGTGCGGATCAGTTTCGAGGGACGGGACGCCGGGATTCACCGGCGGTCCTGGGGCAGGGGCCAGACCATCACCGACCCGGCCCACGTCGAGGCGGCAAGGGTGCAACGGACAGCCTTCCAGAACGCCGCCGCGGCGCCGGAAGAATCCGGCCTGGACGCCGAGCTCCGCGATCTGGCCGACTACGACCGGGCGTTCGGTGTGGTCTTCGAAGACGGGCAGGTCCTCCCATGACCGGGGACAGGGAGATTTCCGGGCAGATCGAGTACTACGCCCGGGCCATGAAGGCACCGCGGATCCGCGAGTCAGCGGCCCGCCTGGCCGACCAGGCGCGCGAGGCCGGCTGGTCCCACGAGGAATACCTGGCCGCCGTGCTCTCCCGGGAAGTTGCGGCCAGGGAAGCCTCCGGCGCGGAAACCCGGGCCCGGGCTGCAGGATTCCCGGCCAGGAAGTCACTGGAGGACTTCAACTTCGACCACCAACCCGGGCTGAAACGGGAACTGATCGCCCACCTGGCGACCGGCGCGTTCCTGGCCGAGGCCTCCAACGTGGTGCTCCTGGGACCGCCAGGGACCGGGAAAACCCATCTGGCCACCGCGCTCGGCCTGCGGGCCACCCAGCTTGGCCACCGCGTCCTGTTCGCCACCGCAACAGGATGGGTGACCCGGCTGCAGGGCGCGCACCAGGCCGGCCGTCTGCCCTCAGAACTCATCCGGCTCCGGCGCTACGGTTTGATCATCGTCGACGAGGTCGGCTATATCCCGTTCGAACAGGACGCCGCGAACCTGTTCTTCCAGCTCGTGTCCTCACGCTATGAACATGCCTCGCTGATCCTGACCTCAAACCTGAGCTTCGCCCGCTGGGGCGATGTCTTCGGGGACCAGGTCGTCGCCTCCGCGATGATCGACCGCATCGTCCACCACGCTGAGGTCGTCACCCTCAAGGGCTCCAGTTACCGGCTCAGGAACCACCAGATCGAGTCCCTGCCCTCGACAAGACCGGAAAATACGGCAGAATAATTTCGTCAACGTGGCTCAGTTTTCACCCCACGAAACGGCTCACTTTTCGACCAGCACTGACACCGCCGCCGCAGCCATCATTTTTCCAGCATCGCGCACCCGGCTTCCGGGGATCCGGCGTTGCTGTCCTCGCTGTTTTACCGGCGGGGGCTGGCCACGCCACCTTGCCCTCAATCAGATCCGGACGATCCCTGCCGCCCCGGCGTCAACGCGTGCTGGGCGAGCAGGTCGACGACCCACACCGGATCTTTCCGATCGCCTGGCGGTCGCGGCGGTCGTTCGTGGATACGAGGGCATATCAGATGAGGAGTCCGGTAATGGTGTTGTTTGTACCCCCAGAAACCGCCCGCCCCCTTCACCGGCATTTTGCGGGCGGGTCTCACGGGAATGGACCGTCCCGGAAACTCGGCGATCGTGATCTGGAAACTCCTTGGGGGCGCCTTTCGCCGGTGGGAGACCGGCTTACGGGCCTCATCGCCTCGCCTGTGCGATCAACCGCTCTGCGATGATGACAGGGTGTACGTCAACGTGGACGAGGGCAGCGATCCGGTTCTAATGATTCACGCGGCCGGCGTGAGCGGATGGATGTGGAGACCCCTGCGCGAGCTGCTAGGGCCGACCATGAAAGCCATCGTCCCCGACCTCCCAGGATTCGGCCGAAGCGCAGCACAGCCGTACATCTCGCATGAAGACACAGTGGAACGACTCACCGGCGTCATCGAACGCCACGCCCCGCAGGGAGCCCACGTCGTCGGCTTCTCCATGGGAGCCCAGCTCGCGATCCTCCTCGCTTCCGAGCTACCCCACCTTGTGCGGGGCGTCGTCGTTGTCAGCGCTGAAACAAAACCCGCTCCCTTTCCCGGACCTACGCTCGCACTGCTCAGCCTGGCTGCCCCGCTCGCTCGGCATAGACGGTTTGCGGCGGCCCAAGCGCACCAGCTCGGTATCCCCAGGCACCTGTTGGACGACTACCTTCACGACAGCACCACAACCACTCGCGAAACCCTCCTGTCTAGCGTGAGCGAGAACATCCGATTCACGCTGCCCGCGACATGGAGCGACTATCAGGGAGCTGTCGACGTACTGGTTGGAGCGAACGAACGAAAACTTATGCACGAATCCGCCGAGCTGACCGCTTCGGCGCTTCCCGGCAGCACTCTCCGGACGGTGCAGGGCGCTGCGCACGACATCCCGTTCAGCCAACCGGGCATTATCGCGTCCACGCTTCACGGCCAGATCCTCGGATTCACCGCCTGACTACGCATCACCATTGACCATTCACGGACGGACTCAGGAGCGTTAAGGGTGACAAAAAGCTCCGCGAGAAAGCTGCCACTTACCGCCGCGATTCACATCCGGAGGCGTGTCGCTATTTTCAGCACGGACGGTCTCCGGTTCCGACTTGCCGCCGATCATAAGTACGGACGTCGTTGCGTCCTCGCTGGCCACAGCTGGGCACGCCGTCTGGAAGCGCAACAATCGTAGGGCCGGGGCATAGTCCACGCGAGTCAGGCCCTTCATTAAGGGGGTTCTCTTGTCGCCCCTGCTTCCTAATGCAAGGGGTATTACGATCTGCCCGGGAAAACTTCCATTATCGCCGGACGGGAGTTCCCGCATCCACTTCTATCCCCCAAGGGTTCCAAATGGACCTGATGTGCGGATGCAGGAGACTAGTGCCCGTCGGTCGCAACGATGGCGGCGGAGATGGGCCCTAAACGAGGTAGCGGCGGGAGCATGTTGCTCCCGCTGCCACTGCCTGGATTCGGAGTTAGTCGTTGTCTGTCGCTGAAGCGGATGCACGTTCAAATTCCGGAAGGGCTCCGGTCTCCTTGGCGGTACGTCGTTCCCGGCGCTTCAGGATCGGCGGCACAAACGCGACGAGGACCGCGATGACATATGCCGTGATCGAGAGGGACATTGCCCTGCGCAGCTGCGTTCGGCCGGGCCCAGGACCGCACCAATGATCAGGTTGGGGTGTACTTCGCCCAGATACCGAGGATCCGCCGCCCTCCGACTGTTCAGGGTGTCGAGAAGTCTCAAGGCGGCTGCCGACCCGCCTGTGCTTGTCTAAAGGATATCCAAGCTCATTGTTGGCCTTGGCCGGAAAGGGGATCACCCTCGACCGATCCTCGGTCGAGGGTGATCCCCTTAGTGCGGGGCGTTATTTGGTCAGCAGACCAACAGTGGCGTCGGAGAGTAGCCTCTAACGCTTATTGATGCTGTTCCAGAGAATCGGTCCGAGGAGAAGTCGCCTACGGCCTGGCACCCTTGGCCTGGATCCCGCCGTGTGCGGTCTCGGAGAGCAGGTGCTCCCCCTCCAGTACCTCGGGGTCGGCCGGAGCTACGGTGACACGCCCTGCCCGGCTGCCAGTCTCTGGGAGCGTGAAGTAGACGATGAGACTGAGGGCGACAATGGCGATCATGTAGACCGCGACGTACATGGGGTGTCCGGCGCCGACGAAGGCGGCGGCGATCAGTGGTGCGGTGCCACCGAAGACGGCGATCACAATCTGGTGCGCGAAGCCGATGCCGGACACCCGGACTGAGGCCGGAAACAGCTCTGCCTGGATTGTCGGGTAGACGGACTGCCAGATAGCGAGAACTACCCATCCGGATGCGGACACCAGGACGTAGACGCCGAAGCCGGGCTGGTTCAGCAGCAGGAGCAAGGGGTAGAAGAGCACGATCATGCCGATGGCGCCGATGATGGGGAAGATCTTGCGTCGGCCGAGTCGATCCGAGAGCGCGCCACAGACCGGGACGATGACGACGAGCAAGGCCAGTCCGATGACGCTCCCGGCCAGGGTGGAGGCCAGGTCCCGGCCGCTGGTCAGTTTGGCGTAGGTGGGGAGGAGGGTGGCCCAGGTGTAGTAGGCGACGGCCGGGGCAGAGAGCGCAGCTGCCTGCAGCAGAGCTTTCGGGTGTTCGCGGAGCAGGTCACGCAGGCGCGTCCATCCGCCGCCTCACCCGGAACCGGCGCAGCGTGCCTCTGGCGACCCGCTTTGATCCGTACGAGCGCATCACGAGTGAGCCGCAGCCGTTTCTGTTCCAGCGCACGATCGGGCAACGCACCGAGGTTATCCATCCTGGATCGTTGCGCGCAGAACTCGGCAAACTCAGCGATGCCCTGGCAGGAGCACCCCGAGCTGGCCGGATGCCGGTTTACCCCGCACGACTTCCGCCGCCTGTTTGCCACCGACCTCGTCAACCACGGCTTGCCGATCCACATCGGTGCAGCTCTCCTTGGGCACCTGGACGTGCAGACGACGCACGGCTACGTGACCGTCTTCCAGGAAGACGTCATCCGCCACTACCAGACCCACCTCGCCGGCCGTCGCGCCGCGCGGGCCGCCCGGGAATACCGGACCCCTTCCGCCACGGAATGGGCCGAATTCGAAGAGCACTTCGATAAGCGCAAAGTCGAACTCGGCAACTGCGGGCGGCCCTACGCCACCCCCTGCGAACACGAACACGCCTGCATCCGCTGCCCCCTGCTCCAGGTGGACCCTGGCACGATCGGCCGCCTCGACGAGATCAACACCGACCTCATCGCCCGACGCGAGCTCGCCCAAACAAGAGGCTGGCTCGGCGAGCTCGAAGGTATCGACCTCACCCTTCAATTCCTCCAGGACAAACGGGCCGACGCACACCGACTCGTCCGGCTCGGCCCAACCAGCCTCGGAATGCCAGAGGTTCGCAGTGAAAGCTGATCTTTGGGAATGCGCCGTCAGTGATTGGGCAAGCACGGCCTTCCGGCTGGGCAGCAGATCATCCGATTGCGTCTGGCTCTCTGTCGGCCCTGCCCGCGGGCGTTTATCCGCCCTGTTGACGGCCGGCGTGATGCACGATACAGTTCAGCAGAAGTTATACGCATAACCCACCAAAATTACCTTAGGCCCGAGGAGGTGCCATGGCTGGATCACGGCCTAAGTCAGGACCGACGATGCATGACGTCGCGGCTGCTGCCGGCGTTTCCCAGGCCACTGTGTCACTGGTGTTGAATTCGGCTTCCGGCTCGCGGTTCTCCGAGGACACCCGCCGGCGGGTGCGTGACGCCGTGGACCGGCTGGGGTACCGTACCAACGCTCATGCCAAGGTTCTCCGCGATGGCGTGGCTGGCATGATCGGTTTCATTGGCGACACCGTAGCGACAACTCCCTTTGCCGGGGCCATCATCGAAGGGGCGCAGCAGCGGGCCTGGGAAGACGGGCTCCTTCTCCTCGCAGTGAACACCGGTGGCGACAAGGACCTTGAGGCGGCTTCCTTGGACGCCATGCTTTCCTACAAAGTGGCCGGGGTGGTTTACGCCGCCATGTATCACCGGGAGCTGGACGTCCCGGAGGCCCTGGCGGGTGTGCGGTCGGTGGTGCTGAACTCCCAGGACCGGGCGGGGCGCCTCCCGAGCGTCGCCCCGGACGAGGTCAAGGGCGGCTATGCCGCAACGCGCCGGCTGCTCGACGCAGGGCACCGCCGGATAGGCCTGATCAACATCGAAACCCTCGAAAGCAGACTTCCCGCCGCCGTCGGCCGTTACGAGGGCTACACGATGGCCCTTGAGGAGGCGGGCCTGGACTTGGATTCGGAGGTGGTCCGCTTCGGCGGAGGTGGGGAGGAGGATGGCTACCGGTACGCGATGGAGCTGATGACGGCCGCCAAGCCGCCGACGGCTATTTTCTGTGCGAATGACCGCAGCGCCTGGGGCGCCTATCAGGCGGTGTCGGATCTGCGTCTGTCGATCCCCGGGGACGTTTCCATTGTGGGATTCGATAATCAGGCAACGCTGGCACCGTTCCTGCGGCCGGGCCTGACCACCTTTGAATTGCCGTTCGTCGCCATGGGCAGGCGTGCGGTTGAACTGATTCTTCAGGATGCTGAACCCGATGGCGGGGTAGAGCTGATGGAGTGCCCTTTGATTGAACGGAATTCAGTGACACATCCTAAGGAGATGCCATGAGCCGCACCATCCCGGCCCGACGCGGGCGTCCGTCGGCGGCACCGCTGCCGCAACGAAGGATTTCTTTTTCGCTTCGCCTGAAAAGGATTTCCCGAGCCTGGCAGTTATACGTATTACTAGCTCCGGCACTCATCTACATCGGTGTTTTCAAGTACTGGCCGATGTATGGCGTGCAGATCGCCTTCAAGAACTACAACCCTGCCGACGGGTTCACAGACAGCCCCTGGGTGGGCCTGACGCACTTCATCAGGTTCGTGAACTCGTACCAGTTCGGCCAGATCCTCGGAAATACCCTGTGGATTGCGGTCTTGGGCCTTCTGGTGGCTTTTCCGATCCCGATCGTCCTGGCGTTGCTGGTCAATCAGCTCCAGAACGAGCGGTTCAAGAAGTTCACCCAGACGGTGCTGTATTCGCCCGCGTTCATTTCCACCGTGGTGGTGGTGGGCATCATGTTCGTCGTGCTGTCCCCGAGGTCGGGCCTGGTGAACAACGCGATCCAGCTGGCCGGCGGTGAGCCGGTCTTCTTTATGGGATCGGCGGAATGGTTCCGTCCCATTTACGTCATCTCGGATGTGTGGCAGAACGCCGGATTCTCGATGATCGTGTATCTGGCCGCCCTGGCGGCCATCGATCCGGCGCTGCATGACGCGGCCAAAGTCGACGGCGCCTCGAAGCTCCAGCGCATCCGGCATATCGATTTGCCCGGCATCATGCCGGTGGTAACGATCCTGTTCATCCTCGCCATCGGCAACCTGCTCAACGTCGGATTCGAGAAGGCGCTGCTGATGCAGACGCCGCTGAACCTCTCGAGCTCGGAGATCATCCAGACCTACGTCTACCACGCGGGTCTGCAGCAGGCCCAGTTCAGCTATTCGGCCGCCATCGGCCTGTTCAACTCCGTCCTCAACCTGGCGCTCCTGCTCTTCTTCAACACGGTGGCGCGCCGGGCCAACCAAGCGACCCTGTGGTGATGCCGAGATGTCCCTAAGAACCAGCCCCATCAACATCGATACCCCTACCAGGGCTGTCAGCCCTCGCAGGCCAAAACCCACGCTGCGGGAGAAGTACGGTGACCGCGCCTTCAACATCACCGCCACAGCCATCCTGCTGCTGTCCATCCTTGCCGTGGTCTACCCCCTCTACTTCATCGTCATCGCGTCCGTCAGCGACCCGAACGCGATCTACGAGGGCAAGGTCTGGCTCTTTCCTTCCGGCGTGACGCTTGAGGGATACCAGCGGATTTTCGCGGACAGCCGGATCTGGAACGGTCTGGGCAACACCCTCATTTACACCGTCCTGGGGACTGCGATCAGTGTCACCACGATCCTTTGCGGAGCCTACGCACTGTCCCGCAAGGACATGCCGGGCCGGAAAATCCTGATGCTCCTGTTCGTCATCACCATGTTCTTCGACGGCGGACTCATCACCAAGTACCTGGTCGTCCGCGACCTGGGCATGCTCAACAGCGTCTGGGCCGTTGTCCTTCCCGGCGCGGTCGGGGTCTGGAACCTGATCATCGCCCGGTCCTTCTTCGAACACACCATCCCGAACGAACTGCGCGAAGCCGCCCAGATGGACGGCGCCACGGACTTCAAGTTCTTCTTCAAGATGGTCCTGCCGCTGTCCAAACCCCTGATCATGCTCATGATCATGATCCACGTCGTGGCCCAGTGGAACTCGTTCTTCGACGCCCTGATCTTCCTGAACGACGACTCCAAATACCCGCTGCAGCTCGTCCTGCGCAACATCCTCATCCAATCCGATGTTTCATCCACCGGCACCACCGGAGGAGACATCCAGTCCTACGCCGCAGCGCAAAGGATCGCAGAGCTCACCAAATACGCCATGATCGTCGTCTCGAGCCTGCCACTGATGATTGCCCTGCCATTCATGCAGAAGCACTTCACCAAGGGCGCCATGATCGGCGCCGTCAAATAGGGACCCTCCCCGTGCACCACCCGTCCCCGAGCATTTCGCATAGGGGCGGCTAAACCACACCTCAGAATAGGAATGACCATGGCAATCAGCCGCAAATACGCCGTCCTTGGCGCCCTCTTGGCCGGAACGATGACCTTCACCGCCTGTTCCGGCGGAAAGTCCGGCTCCCCGGAAACTAAAGACGCATCCGCTGACTTCGGATTCCAGGCAACAGGCTTCCCGATCGTCAGCAAGCAGCTGACCCTGAAGTTCTCCGGAACCAAGACGGCACTGGCGCCGGACTACAACACCATGACCGTGGTGAAGAACTGGGAAAAGGACACCAACGTCCATATCGACTGGCAGAACCTGCCCGAGACCGTGTTCAAGGAAAAGAAGAACCTCATCCTGGCCAGCGGTGACCTGCCCGATGCGTTCTTCAACACGGGCCTGACGGATGCCGAAATCGCGACGTACTCCGCCAGCGGCACCTTGATCCCGTTGGAGAACCTGATTGAGAAGAACGCGCCCAACCTCTCCAAGCTGCTCGCGGCCCGTCCCGACATCAAGGCAGCCATCACCTCCTCGGACGGGCACATCTACTCCCTTCCCTCCATTGAGGAGCTCGGCCTCGTCCAGTTCCCCAACGAAATAGCCATCAACACCGCATGGCTGAAAAAGCTCAACATCCCCATGCCCAAGACCATCGCTGAATTCCACGACGCCCTGCTGGCGTTCAAAACCCAGGACGCCTCCGGAACCGGCAAGACCATCCCGCTGAGCTTCATGCCCGGTTCCTGGTGCGGAGACATCGTGGACCTGATCGCCGCCCTCGGCGGAGTGCCGGACAACATGGACCACCGCATCGTCCAGGACAACAAAGTCATCTTCACCCCCACCCAGGACGGCTACAAGAAAGCCATCCAGACCCTGCACCAGTGGTACCAGGAAGGCCTGATCGATCCGGAATCCTTCTCCCAGGACGACAAGGCCTACCTCGCCAAGGGCAAGGCCGCCACGGAAAACCTCGGCTCCTTCGCCTGGTGGGAAGTCCCCGAAATGGTCGGCGCCGACCGCGCCAACGACTACGCCCTCGTGCCCGTGCTCCAGGGCGTGGACGGCAAGCGCATCGCCAGTCAGTCCAACAACCAGGAAATCGCCCGAGGCGCCTTCGCCATCACCCGGGCCGACAAATACCCCGCCGCGACCATGCGCTGGGCCGACAACCTCTACGACCCCATCCAGTCCGCCCAGGCCAACTGGGGACCGATCGGCGAAACCCTTCAAAAGGACGCCAACGGGCTGCTGACCCAGATCCCCGCCCCGGCCGGAACCAGCGAAGGCGAACGCCGGCAGAAGGTCGCCCCCGGCGGACCGAAGGCCAACACCGCGGAGAACTTCAAGACCGTCGTCGCTCCCGAACCGCGCGCCGCGGAACGCCAGAAAACGGTCAACGAAAACTACAAGCCCTTCGCCGGCAACGACGGCTACCCCTCGATGGCCCTGTCCACCGAGGAACTCCAGCAGATCACCAGCATCGAGACCGACACCGGCTCCCTGGTCAAGCAGAACATCGCCAAGTGGATCGTCTCCGGAGGCATCGAGCAGGAATGGGACGGTTACGTCACCCAGCTCAAGAACATTGGGGCGGACAAAATGATCGAGGTCTACCAGCAGGCCTACGACCGCTACAAGAAGAACTCCTAGCCACCGACACCGCGGGGCAGGCCGGACACCATACCGGCCTGCCCCGCGGCCCGGGACCCCGCACCGGGAAATTCCCGCACGCACCAGCACAGAAACGAGATCCGACCCTCATGACTGCCGTGACCGCCACGACGGCCGACACTTTCCGGCCTGCCCTGCACTACGCAGCCCGGAATACCTGGCTCAACGATCCCAACGGCCTGATCCACCATGAGGGCGTCTACCACCTCTACTACCAGACCAACCCGCTGGACAACGTCTGGGGAAACATGTCCTGGGGGCACGCCACCTCCACGGACCTTCTAACCTGGACCGAGCACCCCGTCGCCATCGCCTGCGACGAGGAAGAAGACATTTTCTCCGGCAGCATCGTCTTCGACCGTTACAACACCAGCGGATTCGGCACCGGATCAACCGCCCCGCTGGTCGCCGTCTACACCAGCGCCTACAAGACAGCTTCCGCACACCACGGCATCCAGGCCCAGTCCCTGGCCTACAGCCAGGACGGCGGTTACACCTGGACCAAACACCCCGGTAATCCCGTGCTGAACCGCGCATCAGCCGACTTCCGCGACCCAAAGGTCTTCCGCTACGAATCCGACGCCGGGAGCTACTGGGTGATGGTGGCCGTGGAAGCCCAGGACTTCGAAGTCGTGTTCTACAAATCCCACGACCTCAAGAACTGGGAACTGCTGAGCAGCTTCGGCCCCGCGAACGCGACCGGCGGCGTGTGGGAATGCCCGGACCTCTTCCCGCTGCCGGTCGACGGTGACCCGGAAAATCTCAAATGGGTCCTGACCGTAAACCTCAATCCCGGCGGACCCAACAAAGGCTCGGCCGGACAGTACTTCGTCGGAGACTTCGACGGGACCACGTTCACCTCAGCCACCACAGTCACCGACGGCCTGCAGGACCCGGACAGACTCGGCGAGTACCAATGGCTCGACTGGGGCCGCGACTACTACGCCGCCGTTTCCTTCAGCGACGCTCCCGACGGCCGACGGCTCATGATCGGCTGGATGAACAACTGGCAGTACGCCAACGAGATACCGACCTCGCCGTGGCGCAGCCCCATGTCACTGGTCCGGGACGTGTCCCTGAACAGCGTGGAGGGGAACTGGCATCTAGTGCAGCAGGCCGCAGGGGATCTGGCCCCACTTGTTGGGCAGACCCCGTCATTCAGCCTCGCGGCAGTTGAGATATCTCCCGGCCAGCACGCCCTAGACGGGGCAGCCGGAAGCGTCCAACGCATCGAGCTCACCCTTACACCCGGAACCGCCGAGGAATTCGGGCTGGTAGTCCGCGGCGATGGAACCCAGGGAACCCGCATCGGCATCCGTCCCACGGAAGCTCTCATCCTCGTCGACCGCAGGGAATCCGGGCAAACAGACTTCCACGAATCCTTCGCCTCACGCGACACCGCCCCGATCCGGGCGACGGACGGTTCCTACGAACTCACCATCTACGTGGACCGATGCTCCGTCGAGATTTTCGCCCAGGGAGGCCAGGTCACCCTGACCGAATTGATCTTCCCGGCCGCCACCAGCACCGAGGTCTCGCTCTACGCCACCGGGGGCACAGCAACCCTAGATAGTCTGAGTGTCACCCGATACGCATAACGGTCCCGAGCCTGCCGTGGAAGCGGCAACGGCCGCCGCGGCCTGAGCACGGCCGGCAGCTTGAATGCCGTCTCCTCCAGCGCGAGGGCGGCAGCACCCCACCTGAAGAAAGACATGACATGCACCATCTCGAGTCCGCCGGCCCGTCCCGGCAGTTCCTGGACGTCGTCGTCGTCGGCGAAGCCCTCATCGACGTCGTCACCTCGCCCGAGGGGACAAGCGAATACCCAGGCGGTTCACCCGCCAACGTCGCCTATGGGCTTGGACGGCTCGGCATCAACACCGGGCTGTTGACCGCCATCGGCGACGATGAACGCGGCGCAGCCATCGAACGGCACCTCCACAGTGCCGGCGTCACGCTCCTACCCGGCTCAAACTCCCTGGACCGGACCGCCTCGGCGACTGCGACGCTCGCCCCGGACGGGTCCGCCAGCTACGACTTCGACATTTCCTGGGCCCTGGAACCGGTCGCTCCCGCATACGTTCCGAAAATCCTTCACACCGGCTCGATAGCCACCTTCCTCGCACCCGGCGCGGACGCGGTCAAAGCCCTCCTGCAACAGTGCCGCCACGAATGCATGATCACCTATGACCCCAACATCAGGCCCGCGCTCCTCGGCAGCCACGCCGAGGCCATATCCATCTTCGAAGCCCTGGTTCACCTGACCGACGTCGTCAAACTCAGCGATGAGGACGCCCAATGGCTCTACCCCCGGAAGGACTTGGCCGACACCGCCGCGCACCTCCTCGGGCTGGGTGCCGGCCTGGCAGTCATCACCCAAGGATCACAAGGTTCACTGCTCGCCACAACTGCAACACAGCTGAACATCCCATCAGTGACATCCGGTGTCGCCGACACGATCGGCGCCGGCGACTCGTACATGGCAGCCCTGATCCTGGGGCTCCTTACCCGCGGAACCGACGGCCTCGCGCCCGCAGTTCTGGAGCAGCTGGGACGTACCGCCTCCATGGCCGCCGCCATCACCGTGCGCCGCCCGGGCGCGAATCCGCCGACCCTTCAGGAACTCCGGACACACCTGCAGCCAGCCTCCTAGCCATGGCCGCACAACCCATCTTTTGACACTTTCAGAATCTCCCGGGCTGCCACCTGCCCGGCAGCCCCGGCAGCGTCTGACTCCGAAAGGCACTACGAGCATGGAATACCGCAAACTTGGCTCCTCCGGCATGTACATCAGTGAACTGGCCTATGGGAACTGGGCCACCCACGGTGAGCAGATCGACCAGGACGCTGCAACGGCCTGCGTCCGGCAGGCCCTGGATCTGGGCATCACCACCTTCGACACCGCCGACGCCTACGCCGGCACCCGCGCGGAACACGCGCTGGGTGAAGCTCTAGCCGGTGTGCGGCGAGAATGCGTTGAAGTCTTCACTAAGGTCTATTTCCCCACCGGCGAGGGCCGGAATGACCGCGGCCTGTCCCGCAAGCACATCATCGAATCCATCAACGGCTCCCTGAAGCGGCTGCAGACCGACTACGTGGACCTCTATCAGGCCCACCGCTTCGACTACGAGACGCCGCTGGAAGAAACCATGCAGGCCTTCGCGGACGCCGTCCGTCAAGGTAAAGCCCTGTATATCGGCGTCTCCGAATGGACCGTGGACGAAATCCGCGCCGGCACCGCCCTCGCCCGGGAACTTGGCATTCACCTGATCTCCAACCAGCCCCAGTACTCCATGCTCTGGCGGGTCATCGAAAGAGAAGTCGTCCCCACCTGTGAGGAGCTTGGCCTGGGCCAGATCTGCTGGTCACCCATGGCCCAGGGCGTGCTGACCGGAAAATACGTCCCCGGCCAAGCTGCCCCGGCAGCGTCCCGTTTCACAGGCGAGAACGGCAAACTCAAGTCTGATAACCGTTACCTGGCTGAAGGCATCCTCACCCGCGTCCAGCAGCTCAGACCACTCGCCGCGGACGCCGGCCTGTCCATGGCCGCCCTCGCCGTCGCCTGGGTACTGCAAAATCCCAACGTCTCGGCCGCCATCGTCGGCGCCTCACGCCCGGACCAACTTATCGACACCGCCACCGCAGCCGGGATGAAACTTGACCCCGCCCTGCTAGCCAAAATCGATGACATCCTGGACCCGGTCATTGAACGAGACCCCACCAAAGTGGAATCCTTCAAGACCCGCCCATGAAAGGAATCTTCTGGCTCACGCCCACATAGTTGGGCGGGGGAGTGTCCGAATAGTCGTGGATCCACCGCTATGCAGACAGTCCCAGACAGTCCCGACTTGATGTGTGAGTTGATCTGCAGCCCGAGCGTATGGAGACGACGAATGCAAGATCAAACAGGAGTTCCAGGGTGCGGCAGTCCAGTTTCGTGCGTCGATCTTGCGTCTTCGCATCTTGGCAGGTCCGTGGCGCCGTATAAGGACCCCGGCGGCGGTGACTCGTGGTCAGGCAATGAGTCTTCTGGCTGGCTGTTTCACTGTTCGCATCGGCGATAGTGCCCGAGGACCGCTTTCTTCCTTTGTCATATCAGTGTCCTCGGGCGGGAAAACCGACGCATCGCCGGCATTGACGGCGGCGGCATAGACCAGATCAACATCGTCAACAACGACATACAGGCCCGCCCCGGTCGACCTCCCAACAAGCGGAGCGACAACATAGTCGCTGTCATCGCTCGCGAGCATGACGGCAACCTCGTCCATCGGCAGTTCAGAGTGCATCACCCTACCGTCAGGACCGTCCTGACGGACGGACGGAGCCGATGGCTTCCAGCCAGGCAATTGCGGCAAGGGTGTCGGCGTAGCTCAAGTAGGGCGCCAGCTTGGATGCCATACCAGCATTTTACGTCGATCAAGGAGTGCTCGACTTCGGCTCAGACATCACCCAAAAAGGCACCGACCCCCGCCGCCTCCAACTCCATAACGGCCGATAGACCAATCGTGGGCTCCCCGCCGGTGGCTGGCCATCTTTCCGGCAGGACCTGGTGGGCACTGTGGCAGGGTGCTGTCATTAGGACAAGGACGTGACGGCCAGTTTCCGCACCATGGCCGTGCCGCCTTCCACGCGCATCTCGGTGCCTAGGTTCCCGGACAGGGGAAACACCAGATCGCTCAGAACAACCCGGCCCTCTTGGGCGAAGACCTCCACAGAGCACTCGTCGACGATTATCCTTAGCCTAAGCACGCCGCCGTCGAGCTTCAGTGGTGCCGAGTCGGCGGACGCGAACTTTCCGTGGAAGGCGGTGTTTCCGGATTTTCGGCGATCCAGGGTGAGGCTGCTCGTCACGGCATCGAAGCTGAGAACCGTTGCGGCGCTCCCGCGCGATGCGCCGAGAAGCCTGAACGCAATGCTCCGTGCCGTGCCGGGCAGGATCTCGGCCTCGATCAGCTGGGCTGATCCGGGCATCGCGTCGGGCAGTGGCAGCAGGGAGTCGCGAAGTTCCATGTTCTGGATGGTGAGGGCCGGCTCCCCACAGTCCAACGGCAGCACAGGGCGCTGCACCAGGCGCGGCAAGCCGTCCACCATCGCGAGCTCGACCTCCCGGGCAAGCGACATACTGGAGCGCCACGGAGACGTGGGCAAGGAGTTGGCGTAGTCCCAGTTGTTCATCCAGCCGATCATGATGCGGCGGTTCTCCGGAGCGTTGCTAAAGGAGACGGCGGCGTAGTAGTCACGTCCCCAGTCGAGCCACAGACAGTGTCTGAGATCGACGTTCCCGTCGGCATCCGCTGGAACGAGCGAGTCAGGGTCGGCGGTGAACCGCACCCCGTCGAAGTCGCCGACGAAGTATTGCCCTCCGGAGCCGCCGGCCACGGCACCCGGGTTGATATTTACCACCAGGACCCATTTGACGTTCTCTGCATCTCCTTCGACGGGCAGCGGGAAGAGGTCGGGGCATTCCCATTCGCCACCGCTGGCGTTGGCGGGGCCGAAGGTGCTTAGGTAATCCCAGTCCTTGAGGTCGGCCGAGCGGTACAGCACAACCTGCTGATGCTGGGCCTCCACCGCCACCATGATCCAGCAGGAACCGGCCGGTCCCTCGTAGCGGAACACCTTGGGATCCCGGAAATGGGCCGAGCCGCGGCCAAGCACCGGGTTGCCTGCGTATTTGGTCCACGTCATGCCGGCGTCCGTGGAGAACGCGAGAGACTGGGCTTGTGTCCCTTGGTGCACCGAACCTTCCTTGAAGGCGCTCGTGTAGATGGCCACCAAGGCCGGATCTTCTGCTGTGCCGAATCCCGACGTATTGCCGCGGTCCGCCACGATGCTGCCGGAATAGACGTCTTCTTCCTCGTCGCAGGCGATGGCAACCGGGTGTTCGGTCCAGTGCAGAAGGTCCGTTGAGGTGGCGTGTCCCCAGGACATGTTGCCCCAGATGTTGTCGAAGGGGTTGTTTTGGTAGAAGAGGTGGTAGACGCCCTGGTGCCATACGAGCCCGTTGGGGTCGTTCAGCCACGTGTTCTTGGCTGTGTAGTGAAGTATCGGCCGCATGTTGGGGGCGGTTTCTGCGGCGCGGCCCCCGGCAGGGTGTGTTGTTGTTTCAGTCATCGGAGTTCTTTCGGGAAGTCTGGGCCAGTTCCAGGGAGCGGATCAGTTCCGCCCGCGTGGGCGGGTTCGCTCCGTGTCGCCCGACCGTTATGGCCGCAGCGAGCGAGGCGGCTGTTCCCAGGCGGGTGAGTTTGCCATAGCCGAAACCGTCCTCGGGGTCCTCGATGAGGCCGGCGATAAGCGAGGACATGTAGGAGTCGCCCGCGCCGACAGTATCTTTGACGAGTACTGGTGGTGCCGGCACTTCGATCTCGGCGGCATTCGACCGCAGATAGGATCCGGATGCGCCATCGGTGATGATTGCCAGTTCTGTCCCGAGATCAAGCAGCCGCCGCGCGACGTCGTGAGCAGACGTGCGCGGGTAAAGCCACTGGGCATCGTCCGAACTGAGCTTCACAACGGTAGCCAGGGCAACTGTGTGTTCGAAGGTCCTGAGCGCTTCAGTGTGGCTGTGGAGCAGTGTCGGGCGGATGTTGGGGTCGTACGTGATCAAGCAACGGCGGGAGAACAGTTCCAGCAGGGACCGGACTTGGGTTGCTCCGGGTTCCGTGAAGGAGGCCAGTGACCCCGTATGCAGCACCTGCGGGAGGAATGTGGGGCTGATTTGGGGGAGGTTCCAGTCGAAGTCGAATTCGTACTCTGCGGAGCCGCTGCTGTCCAGAAGTGCCCTGGCAGTGGATGTGCGGTTGAGGTGTTCGGCTCCCGGTAGCAGGCGTACGCCCGCGGTTCCCAGGTGCCGTTGGATGCTCTTGCTGCGTTCATCCCTGCCCAGGGCGGTGAGAAATGCGGTGCTGACGCCTAGCCGGCCGAGTCCGAACGCGACGTTCATACCCGATCCGCCGGGGAACTCGACGGGTCCTGCGGCGGTATCAATGATGTCGATTATGGCCTCGCCGACGACGACGACATCCGTTTCAGGGCATGGCGGAACTGGGGTGATGTGCATTTGCGGTCCTTGGAGGGGTGGGCGCGTCTGTTATTGGACGCGCTCGAGGTCAGGTGTTGGCGTGTGTAGGAGAGTCCGGTGCCGCTCTACTGGAAGCGTTCTTATGTATTGGGGAGGCGACGGAATCGCGAAGAACCAGGGGACAGGGAAGGAGGGTTGGATGAGCGGCGAACAGCTGCAGGTCGGTTTTTCCTTCGATGGCGTCGATCAGGTTTTCGGTTGCCCAGGCGCCCATTTCGTAGTGGGGCAGGGCGACGGTTGTCAGCGCGGGGTAGAGGTTTTCGGCGATGAGTTGTTGGTTGTCGAAGCCGACGAAGGAGATGTCATCCGGAATCCTAAGGCCAAGTTCCCCGGCGGCCCGGTACGCGCCCATGGCCATGCGGTCGTTGTAGCAGAAGACGGCCGTGGGCCGGGTTTGGGGTTTCAGGAGGCGCAGGGCCGCCTGGTAGCCGCCGGGCACCTCCGAATGCTCGGACTGGACCAGTTCTTCGTGGAACGGCAGCCCGGCGTCCGCGAGTGTCTCTTTGAAGGCCCTCAGCCGGGAGTGGGTGGCCGGAACGTCGTCGGTGTTGTTGAGCATGCCGATGCGGGTGTGTCCGGCGTCGATCAGGGTTTGTACGGCCGACCTCGCACCGGCTACTTCGTCGGGGATGACGGAGGAAACGGTGTGGCTGATGTCTTCAGAGTCCACCAGGACAGCGGGGAGCCCGACGAGGTTTTTGGGGACGGCCAGTTTGCGGTGATACATCGTGGCGTACAGGATGCCGTCTACCTGCCGGTCCAGTAGATCCGCCACATCACTTTCCCTGGAATCCTGGGAGCTGGTGGTGGTGGAGTTGATGATCATGATGCGGTACCCGCGGGCACGGGCCGTCTCCTCGGCCCCCAAAATGATCCGGCCAGCGTGCGGGGTGGTGGCGATTTCCTCGCTGATGAACCCGATCATGCCCGAACGTTGGGTGCGCAGGGCCTGCGCCAGCCGGTTCGGGCCGTATCCGAGACGCTGCGCCGCTTCGTGGACCCGTTCCCTCGTCTCCACGCCCACCCGGGCGTAGGCAACGTCATTGAGGACGTGGGAGACCGTCGTGACGGAGACGCCGGCTGCGGCTGCCACGTCCTTGATGCCGACCGACTTGTTCATTGGTCTTTCACGTCCTTATGTTGATGCTGATTCTACGTCCGGGTAATTGCTGCGTGCGTTTTGTTCGTCCCAATGGCGATCCCCGGGGGCTCGCCGGGCCTGAGCGGGCTACTGGGCCACAAGTGGTGCGTGTGCCGCCTGGAAACCGACCGTGGGTGTGGCCCTAAAGGCGTTGACAGCCCTGTCTGCGATAACTTGGGCGTCACGTCCGGAATCAAGGATCGTATTCCGGGCTGATTCGGAATCGACCATGACGGCCGTAACGGCGAGGCCGTCGGATGCCTCGGTCGTCAACAGGGCGTCCACCTGAGCCGAGAAGCAGTCGTCACTTGACTTGGAGTGAACGTCCATCGCCACCACGTGGTTGTTGGAGACGAAGTTGCCAACCCCGGCCATCAGCCGGATGATGACAGGCGTCGCACCTGTCGGCCGGATGCTCTGTGAGTCGATGATCTGGGAGAAGTGGTTGCCGATGACAGAGTTGTTGCTGCCGCTGACACAGAGAAGTCCGTGGAGGTCGTTCAGTCCGTTGTCGACTCCCAGGAAGGGCGTCCAGGGCTCATGGTCATGCAGGAAGTGATTTGTGGCCACGAGGTTCTCCGAACTATTCGCTGCGAGAATCACCATCCCCGGGTAGAACGAATGCAAACGGTTGTTGGTGACGCTTGAACGCGTGACGCCGTCAAGATGGACGCTGCTCGCACCACGGGGGAAGACGTTGTTCGCGGTGATCAGGAGCCCGCCATGGTTCTGGGCGTAGATCGAGTGACCCTTGGGCCCTGCTCCGACCAGGTTGTCGGTGATCTTTGATGCCTGTCCCCACCCGCGCAGCTCGATGCAGCTTCCGCATTCAGCGATGAAGTTGTCGTGAACGGACAGCGCGTCCGCGTTGTAGATAGTGAGCGCGTTCTCAAGGTAGACGAACCCCATGCCAGTTACGCGGAATGAGTCATTGGCGTTCGCGACATAGATACCGGTCTTGCCGTTGACGTAGGTGTTCTCCGGATGCATCCCCGAGCCATCCGAGTTGAAGTGCAACCCGTCGATGCAGAAGTTGGAGAACTCGACCGAGCTGATCCGCGGGCTCCCGCTTCGCTCAACGTAGAAGGCGGCTCCCTTGGATTCCTCCCCGTCTCCGCCGAGGGGAATGTCGACGATAATGCGGCTCCCTCCGGGCCACAGCTCATGCAAATCGGACCATTCGTCTTCAGGAACGTTGAACCGGATGCTCGAGGACGTAAAGCCGTGTCCCGAGCCATGGATCCTGAGGAAGCTGACGTCGATCACTACCTGCGTACGAAGGTGGTAGTCCCCGGGCGGAATGTAGATCACCGCGCCTGGCTTTCCTCCATTGCTCGCATCGGTGACCGTCTGCCGGTCCTTGATGTCAGCGATGATGCTGTTAATTACTTCACCGACGTCCTCGGACGGGTTGCCGACGGGCCAGGTGGTCACGTCGTAGTAGTTGTTGCTTGACATAGGTTCTTCCCCTTTGTGCTGTGGCTTCTCAGCCCTTGACGGCGCCGAGCGTCATGCCTGCGACGATCTTGCGCTGCAAGAGAAGCGTGAGAAGGATGACCGGGATGGAGAACACGGCCGCAAGCGCAGTCATGGATCCCCAGTCGAGTCCGAACTGGGTCTGGAAGTTGGCGATAACCACCGGGGTGGTCTGGGACCGGACGGCGGTCATCAGCAGTGCGAACAGGAACTCATTCCAGGACGCGAGGAAGGCGAAGATTGCCGTGACGGCGATGCCTCCGGACACCACCGGAATGACCACCCGCCACAAGGCGCCCAGCCGGCTGCAGCCGTCCACCGTAGCCGCTTCCTCCAGGTCCTGCGGAACGGCTTCGAAGAAGCTGGACATCAGCCAGATGGAAAGCGGCAGGGAGATGGTGGTGTGGGCGATCGACAGTGCGATCGGAGTGTCGGCCAAACCAACACCGGCCATCATGGACGCGAGCGGGATGCCGATGGCGACGGGCGGGACCATCCTGGTGACCAGGGCAGCCATGATGAATACCCTGCCGCTGGGGGTCTTGTAGCGGGTGATGCCGTAGGCGGCGGGGATGGCGAGCACAAGGGACAGTATGGTGCTGATGATGGCCGTCTGGACGCTGTTGATGAACGACGGGAGGACCCCGCTGCGGCCAAGGGCGTTGGTGTAGTTCTCCAGCGTCCATTCCCGGGGCAGGATGGTGGGCGGTACCGCGATGGTGTCGATCGGAGTCTTGAATGACGTGAACAGCAGGTACAGGAACGGAAAACTGTAGAGCACCATGGCCGCGGCCAGCAGGATCCAGAGCAGGGTCCGCGTGCCGCGCTTTGCGGCCTCGAGGCCTTCCGCGTTGTAGCGGCGGCGCCGCTTGGGGGTACTTGCGGGAGCCTCGGTGGTAGGCAATGGCGGGGCTGTTGCGGTAGCCAAAGGGATTTTGCTCCTGTCATACGCTGCGGAGACGCGTGCTGCAACGCCTGCGTGGCGTGGCCGGTAGGGGACGACGTGAGTCGACAAGGCGCCCTCGTCGGGGGTCTGGGCGGTGCTCATCAGGTGTCCGTTCCAGGCCGCCAGATGGTTGTCACGGCGAAGAATGCGACGCCGAGCATCGCGAGCAGGTAGATGGTGCCCATGGCGCTGGCCAGGCCTGGATCGCCGAATCGGATCATGGTCCGGTAGATCAGCAGGCTCATGGTCTCCGAGGCGGAGTCGGGGCCGCCGTTGGTCTGGATGAGGATCGTGTCGAAGGCCCGGGCGGCATCGATGCCGCGGACCACCAGGGCGACGGCGATCACTGGCCGCATTAGGGGAAGGATGATGCGGAACAGCAGCGCCGGAGCCTTGGCGCCGTCCAACCGGGCTGCTTCAATGAGGTCTCCGGGGATGTTCTGGAGCCCGGCGAAGAGCACCAGGCACATGAACGAGGTTGTGAGCCAGATATCCGGAACGGCCACGGAGAACAGCACGATGTCCGGGTTGGAGAGCCAGCCGATCTGGTTCGGGTTCTCCAGGATGCCGGCCTGGTGCAGGAGGGTGCCGATCAGACCGAAGTTGTCGATCATGAGGAACTTCCAGAGCAGGCCGGCCACGATCGGGGCGATCATCAGCGGATACAGGAACACTGTCCGCCAGATCTGTGACCGTTTGCCCAGCATGGTGAACAGCAGGGCCATGCCGAGCCCCAGGGTGAATTCGAGGGTGACGACGATGGTGGTGTACGCGAGGGTCCGCCATCCGGCGCCGGTGAAGGCTTCGGAGCTGAAAGCCTCAACGTAGTTGGCCACGCCAATGAATTCGCGGGTGCCGCCGACGTTGGGGGAAATTTTGTAGAAGCTGTCGGTGATGAGCCGGATTAGCGGGTAGGCCACAAACACCGCGAGGAAAACGGCGGCAGGGGTCATCAGGAACAGCGCGAAACGGCGATCAGGGATACGCACGGGATTCTCTTCTGTTTGGTGGATCTCCGCAGCCGGCACCGCTGATTGCGGGTGCCGGCCGCGAAGGGCTTACTTGATCAGGGCCTGGATCTTGGACTTGGCGTCCGCCAGCAAGGCCGTGCTGTCTCCACCGGCGACGGCCTTCTGGAGCATCGGAACCAGGACGGTGTCAACGATCTGCTGCCACTTTGCCGTTGGCGGGCGGGTTGCCGTCGCGGGAGCGTTAAGGGTTTCGATCAGCGGTTTGAAACTCTCGTAGCCCGGCTGGTCCTGATATTTCTGGAAGGCCGAGATTCGTGCTGCCAGGCCAAGGGTTGACTGAATGGCAAGATCATTGTGGTCGAAGGCGCACTTGACGAACTTCTTGGCGGCGTCGGTGTTCTTGGTTGCCTTGGGCACCGAGAGGTACCAAGGGCCGGGAACACCGGCAACGCCGGCGGATCCACCGATCATCGGGGCCGTTCCGACCTTGCCGTAGACCGGGGAGTCCTTGGGGATCTGCCGGTACGCGTGGGCCCAGAACTGGGTCATCGCTGTCTTGCCCTGGTTGAAGAGATTCTGGGCGGCGGCCCAGTCGACCTGGGCCGCCCCGGCCGGGGCGTCCTTGACGAGGCTGGTGTAGAAATCCAGTGCTTGTTTGTGGGCCGCATTGTCGATCACGACGTTGTTGTTGCTGTCCAGGACCATGGGCGATCCGGCCTGAAGCACATGGGCGAGGTACTCGGTTTCGACGCCTCCCTTGACGTCCGTGCCGTACATGCCGTCTTTGGTGAAGAAGGCGGAGATGTCCTGGTACTGCTGCCAGGTCTTCGGCGCGGCGAGGTCGTAACCGTACTTGGCCTTGAAGTCGGCCTTGTTCTTGGCATCCTCAAAAAGGTCCTTGCGGTAGAGGACTATCTCGGCGTTGGTCCACGCCGGCATGCCGATGAAGTGGCCATTGACGTTGGCTTCCTTGACAAGAGAAGGGAAGATGTCCTTCTTTGCCTCCTCCGTGAAGAGCTCATCGATGGGCTGCAGGGCGTCTTTGAAGCTGGGGAGCCAGACGGAGTCAAGAGCCGCAACATCGAAGGAGACAGCGCCGGAGGAGAACTCACTGGAGAGACGGTTGAAGAGGCCGTCATAAGGGAGTTCAACGAAGTTGACGCTGATCCCGGTGTCCTTCTTGCACTGGTCGGCGATGGGCTGCAGTTCTGCATGTCCGCCCGCCTCCACCAGGACGTTGATGGAGTTGCTCGCCGCGCCCCCGGACGTCGCCGGGCCCCCTGCGCCGCATGCGGTCGCGGCTAGGATCACCGCAGTTGAAAGACCGCCGAGAGCGGCAAGCCTGGAGATTGTTTTTCGAGAGGACATCGCTGTCGACTCCCTTTCTCGGGAACGGAAATAAAGATTGAGTGACATGTGAAAAACCGTTTTGCCAAAACGACTTGGCATAAGACTAGGCATAGAGGACGGAGGGTGTCAAGGGTCACAAATGATTGGCAGAGGCGGTCGGGTGTGCCAAAAACTTCTGTCCAGATTTTGGCGTTGACAGCTGGCTTGCCGTACTTCTAGTGTCATCTTTCGTTGGCCCAAACGGTTTGGCATATCAGTTGTGGCATCAGTCCACGTGGGACATCAGGCGTTTCCCGGAATAAAAGCGTCATGCCGCCGACGCGGATGACCAGGACAGTCAGGTATTCGGCTGCCCAGCCCGGCAGTACCCGATTCTGAACAACAGCAGTCTTATCTCACAGAGGAGAACCCGTGGTAACCGGCAAGAATCAAGAAAATCCGACTCCAAGCCGCCGCCGGCTGATCGGCGCAGGAGCCGCCGGAACGCTTGCGGCTGCATTGAGTTTCGGAACAACGCAGAACGCTAATGCGGCCGACGGCCAGCAAGGGGCACCACTCAATTCGCCCAACACGTACGACGTAACGACATGGCGGATCAAGGCGCACCCGGGCGTTACCGCGCAGTCCGACATCGGGGCGGTCATCAACGACATCATTGCCGACATCAAGCAGCGGCAGTCGTCCCCGGACGCGCGTCCCGGAGCCGCGATCATCATCCCTCCGGGCGACTACGATCTGCACACCCAGGTTGTCGTCGATGTGAGCTACCTGACAATCGCAGGCTTCGGGCATGGCTTCTTCTCCCGAAGCATCCTTGACAACTCGAACCCGACCGGATGGCAGAACCTCCAGCCCGGAGCCAGCCACATCCGCGTCCTGACCTCTCCGAGCGCGCCCCAGGCGTTCCTCGTCAAGCGGGCGGGGGATCCGCGTCTCTCAGGAATCGTGTTCCGGGACTTCTGCCTCGACGGAGTCGGTTTCACCCCCGAGAAGAACAGCTACCACAACGGCAAGACCGGAATCGAAGTTGCCTCCGATAACGACTCCTTCCACATCACCGGAATGGGATTCGTCTATCTCGAACATGCCCTGATCGTGCGCGGCGCGGACGCGCTCCGCGTCAGCGATAACATGATCGCCGAATGTGGCAACTGCGTCGAGCTCACCGGGGCCGGGCAGGCGACAATTGTCAGCGGCAATCACATGGGCGCCGGCCCTGACGGAGTCACTCTCCTGGCCGAGAACCACGAAGGCCTCCTCGTCACGGGCAACAACCTCTTCCCCCGAGGCCGCAGCCTCATCGAATTCACCGGCTGCAACCGGTGCTCGATCACTTCGAACAGGCTCCAGGGCTTCTACCCGGGCATGCTCCGCCTGCTGAACGGCTGCAAGGAAAACCTCATCACGGCCAACCACATCCGCCGGACCAACGAGGGGTATGCGCCGTTCATCGGCCGCGGCAACGGCCTCGACGACCTCTACGGAGTCGTCCACGTCGCGGGAGACAACAACCTCATCTCCGACAACTTCTTCGCCTACAACGTCCCGCCCGCCAACATCGCCCCCGCCGGCGCCCAACCGACACAGATCCTGATCGCCGGCGGAGATGCCAACGTGGTCGCGCTTAACCACGTGGTCAGCGACGTCCCCTCCCAGCATGTCGTTCTCGACGCATCGACCACCCACTCGAAAGTTCTCGATAGCGGGGCCGCCTCCCAGATCACCTCCTACAGCTCGGATACGGCAATACGTCCGACCCCCTGACGCACCAAGGCGCCAGGAGTGCGTCCCGAGGTACGGCCTCAATTGCCCGGGCGCACTTCCGCGTATTGCATACGTCTACGAAGTCAGGAGTGCAGAGGCTAGGTCCCCGAACTGCGGTTTCCAGCCGAAATCGTCGCGAGGTCATGACGGAACGTTTCGGGTTCTTTGGTGACCGGTAGGTCGACCTCGTCTTCGACTGCACCCAAAGACTCACCGGAGTCCGGTATCAAGGCGCCGAAGAGTGCGGTGAGGTCGGTCTGTTCGCTGCCGTGCTCGGCGACGAGTTCGAAGGTTTTGTGGTCGGCGTCATCTGATAATCAGGTATAGGGCTCCGGCGGCCAGGAAAACCCCGAAGCTGTCCGCTTCACGCCGGCTGAGCGACAGGGCGAAGGCTGTCACGTCCTGAACACCGATGACTGACGCTACGGCAGAGTCCTTCAGCAGCCCAATGAAGAAGGCAATGGCAATTGGCAGGACGGTCACAATGGCCTGGGGGACAATGACCTTCCGAAGTGCAATCGACGAGGACAAGCCCAGAGCCGTAGATGCTTCTCGCTGGCCTGCCGGTACGGCAAGCAGACCGGATCGGTAGATTTCAGCCAGGTAGCCGGCCGAAATTATCGACAGTCCAGCAATCGCGGCCGTCAGGCTGTTCAGCTTCAGGCCGAGCTGACCCAGGCCGAAGAAGAAGACAACGCGATCGGCGGGATGCCGCGGGCGATCGATGTGTAGGCTCCGGACAACAGTCGCGGAAAGGGATTCTTGGCTACTCTGGCCATCGCCAGGGGAAATGCCAAGACCCCTCCTATGATGAAGCTGGAAACGGTCAGAACGAACGTTGTTCCCAAGCCCCCGGCAATGATCTGCATTGCGCCCAGGAATCCGGTCACCTGCCGATCACCGCCTGCAGAAATTTCTGCGTCCGAGCATGTTGCGGGGTGCGCAGGACGACGCTGGGCTCTCCGGATTCGAGAATCTGCCCGTCAGCCATGAAAAGGGACTGCTGAAGGTTTGATTGACACTTTGACCTGCCCCAGGGATTGGTTACCCGAAATGGTTTGAGTTTTGGGCTCTCGCTGAGAGGCTTTCAGACATGCCAAGACCCTATCCAGCGGAATTCCGCGCACGGGCAGTCGCCCTGGTCCGGGCCGGCAAACCGATAAGCCGAGTGGCCGCCGAACTGGGCATCAGCGAGGGCGGCCTTCACAACTGGGTCCGTCAGGACCGGATCGACCGTGGCGAACGCCCAGGACTGACGACTCCGGAGAGCGCCGAGTTGGCCAAAGCGCGGAAGAGGATCCGTCAGCTGGAAACGGAAGTAGAGATCCTCAAGCGTGCAGCGAAGCTGCTCGGTGAGGACCGGCCCGACCCAAAAGAATCCACCCGGTGATCGGAGAACTTACCGGTGCCGGGTTTCCCGCGAAGGTCTGTTGCCGGCTGCTGGGCGTGAGCAGTCCCGGTTACTACAAGTACCGGAACCGGCCTATGTCACCGACCCGGATGCGCAGGCAGTGGCTGACCGGGCTCATCAGGGAGGTCCACACCGCCAGCCGCGGAACCTACGGGTCCCGCCGGATCCATGCCGAACTGACGCGGGGCATGGACGTGCGCGTCAGCGAGCATCTGGTCGCAGAGCTGATGAGTCTGGCCGGAATTGCCGGCCTTCCCGGGCCGGCCAAGGTCAAACGCCTGCGAGGCATCGCCACCAGCGATGACCTCGTCCACCGTAAATTCCACCGTCTGTCGCCGAACGAGCTCTGGGTCACGGACATCACAGAGCATCCGACAAGGGAGGGCAAGGTCTACTGCTGTGCCGTGATGGACACCTTCAGCCGCAGGATCGTTGGGTGGCCGATCGACACCAGCCAGGACTCTGTCCTGGTCGTCAACGCCCTGGACATGGCCATTAAAAACCGCCGACCCGTCCCGGGCGGCATCGTCCATGCCGACCATGGCGTCCAGTTCACGTCCTGGGCTTTTACCAACAAGATCCGCTCAGCCGGCCTGATGCCCTCGTTCGGGACGATTGGGGACGGGTATGACAACGCCATGATGGAGTCCTTCTGGTCCAGCATGCAGATCGAGCTATTGAACAGGAAACGCTGGAAGACCCGGACGGACCTGGCCAACGCGATCTTCGACTATATCGAGATTTTCTACAACCGTCAGCGCCGCCATTCCGGCTGGACTATCGGACTCCGATCGAGCACGAGCTACACTGCCAGAACCCATCCCAAACAGCCTGAGGCTCATTCTTCCCGGGGTAACCAATCCCTGGGGCAGGTCAAGCTGTCAACTAAACCTTCAGCAGTCCCGGCTGTGTTCCTTTGAGGGCGCCAAGCGCCCATCATTAGGGCCTAGCATCTTTCAATGATGCCAGGCAACGGAGGTATGGCATTGGATGGTTACGGTCTGGCGGAGACAACGGCTGGAGAATGTCTTTCATGATGGTCATGAAATCGCGCTTTTCATTGAGAACCAGCCCCACGCGTTTCGGAAGCGAACAGGAAAAATGGCAGGGCCGGCTCGACCCCGAAGCGGTTGACGCGCTTGAGGATGGAAAGCGGATTTTTAGATACGGGTACCTTCTGGTCCTGGTTTTGGCACTGGGAATTGTTGTCTTCAACTTGGTTGGTCTGCCCGCTCTGGGAATCGCTTGCGCAGGTCTTGGCTTCGCCGTTTTGGTCCCTGCCTCTGCCCGATCTATTTACCTCATGGGCCGGATGAACAAACTGGTGGGGAAGCGCTACGGAATCAAGGGCCGGTTCAGTCCTCCATTGAGCTTCAAGGTTCTGTCTTCAACCGCCGAGTTCGACCGATGGCTTCTAGCTCAACGACGGCAAAGAACGTGAGTGGGGGGCACCCGTCAGCGCATCGGATGATGACATTGAGCACCACGGCATCCCAAACGGCCCGGTAAGGGATCCCCTTCCGGGCTCAGGTGTGCGCCAAATAGCGCTGTGAAAACACCGCCATTTACCGCCGAAAGTCACACAGCAGCTGCGCGGAACATGGCGGCGCACTTCTGCGGCACGCTGATCGACCGGCCTACGTGCGTCTTCGGGTGAGGATCATCCTGGATGGTGATGCTGGAGGTGGTCGAGGAACGGTGAGGTGGTGTACGGTGCTCCGTTTTTGCCTTGCTGCCAGATAACGCGGTGTTGATGCCGTATGGCTTGGTGGAGCACGACGAGTCCTTCGGCGAGGAGACCGGCTCCGACGGTGATGAGCACGGCGCTCTGGGTGGCTGCACCGCCCTTGGGGTCTAGAGAGGAGCTGAAGATGTGAGCGCCGATTTGGATGCCCACACTCACGGTCCAGAGCGCAATGGTCGGCCAGGTGTAGCGCAGGCACGCGATGCCATCGTGAGCGTAAATGCGAACGGTGCTGCCTCTGAGTGCGCCGAGGCCGGTGCTGGCCAGAGCGGTCACCAGCAGGAAGGTTACGTTCAGTTGTGACATCTCCGTTCTCGCGGTCTGGAGCAGCCCGACGAGAATGAGGATGGCGGGCAGCAGGAGCAGCCGCTTGCCTTCGGCCTGCTGACCGATTAGCCGGCGCATCAGGACGTAAAGGACGACTGCGATTCCGAGGATCACCCCGATGGGGCCATTCAGGAGATCGGAACTCGCGCCAAGTAGGCCTCCCACATGTCCGTGTCGGCCCACGAGGTCTGCGAAGTCATCGTGCGGCGGCACTCGATCAGCGCCCATTTGAGGGGGAGGGAGCGGGCTGGCCCTCTGCGAGGCGATGGGTACTCGCGGTCATGCGGTCGTCGTGAGGTGGGAAGCGGCGGGCGCGCAGACCCAGTGCGATGATCCGGACGCTGATCATCACGCAGGGCAGGATCACGAAGCAGGGCGCGATCGCGTCCTTGGCGATGTCGTTTTCCACCATGAACCTGCCGAACCCGGTCCGGAACGGGTCAATGTTTTGCAGTGCCCAAACGAACCCAACGCGCAATCCCATCGCAACCAGCCACGTGACTGCAAATCCGACGCCGCACAGGGTGTAGAGGCGCCCGTCTGTCCCGGACCGATACATTTTGGTAAAGACGATGGCGAGCACTCCGAACGCCAGCCCGAGAACACCGCAGGCGGCGTAGGCAAGGACGTCCTGCCAGGTATGGGGAGCCTTGGCGAAGTAGATCCCGACGAAGACGGGAATCGCCACAACCGGGGGCAGCCATTTGTGCCACGTCCAGCGTCGCCGGCCGAACTGCGTCAGCATCATGTAACCGAAGAACACCGCACCGACGATGAGCGCTTCTTGCATGATCGATTCCTCCTGAACATCTTGCGGGAGCCGGGATCGACGGGTAGTCTTGTACCGCGTCCATCAATTCCAGCCCTAGGGATATATCCCTAGGGAACGACACTACCATGTCGATCACTAGATATGCATCACCAGGGTTCTAAGATGGTCACATGTATGCTGGAGAACTTCATCGCCTGGCCAGGGCTCTTCGGGAGATCGCGGTCTCGGCCACCGCCGACCCCGGGGAACCACGCGTCTCCACAGGACAGCTGGCCATCGCAGAAGATATTTCCTATCACCCCCGCACGTCCGTCGGTGAGATCGCCGCACGCACCGGCTTGGCTCAAAGCTTCGTATCACGAACCATCGTCCGCATGGGTACCGCGGGAACTGTCCGGACAGAAGCCGACCCCGCGGACCGGCGCCGCAGCCTCATCTCGATCAACCCGGCCCTTCAGGCGAACGACTTCCAGTCCCGCGGGCGGAGACCTATCACGAGTGCAATCCGCGCTGCCTTCCCCGGTCTCACCGATGAACGGCTTGCGGTCATCATGGATGCGCTGGACACCCTCGGGGCAGAACTCCTCCACTGAACCACGAACACCGCTTGAATCCGCCGATTCCCCTACGGGTTGTTGGGTGACAAATAGCGCTGCAAAAAGACCGCCATTTATCGCTGCGAGTCGCAGGCCTAGGCCAGCAACGGCGCGGAACGTGGCGGCGGGCTTCCGCGGCACGGTGATCGACCGTCTAACGGGCGTGACTCGACAACCGACACCAGTCCCTTTGTCGTGGCATTGAGTTGTTCGTTATCTTGTGCGCCAAGATGGCAGCATGCCTCTTCACGATCTGCTCGCCAGCCTCCAGGAAGTTCCCGAATCAGGTTCGCGTGACGCTTATCTACGGTTCGTGACCTTTGCCGGGGACGCGGCGTTGCGTCGCGATGGTGGCCCGGATGCTCCCAGGAACTAGACCAAGTTCCCCCGAGATCGCTTGGATTTTGTGTTAGCGGCCATGAAAAACTGCCCGTAGGCGGCCACGAAAATGCCCACGGCTTGAATTCTAGGGGTCGTTGCAACGCCCGTGCTTAGCTGGCTATCAGTAAATCACGTAGACGCTCGGCTGGGGTGTCCCAGTCCAGTGTCTTGCGTGGTCGGGCGTTGAGTTCCTGGGCGACGTGCTCGAGGTCCTCTGGCCCGTAGGCGTTCAGGTCCGTGCCTTTCGGGAAGTATTGGCGCAGCAGCCCGTTCGTGTTTTCGTTGGATCCGCGCTGCCAGGGGCTGGCGGGGTCGCAGAAGTAGACGTCCATGTCGGTGGCGATGCTGAATGCCTTGTGTTTGGCCATTTCGGCGCCCTGGTCCCAGGTCAGGGATCCGCGCAGGTGCGCCGGCAGGGTGGCCATGGTCTTGATCAGCCCGTCGCGGACCGATTCGGCGGTATGGTCCACCGGTAGGTGCACCAACATCACGTAGCGGGTGGTGCGTTCGACCAGGGTGGCGATCGCCGACTGGTTGTAGGCTCCGGTCACCAAATCCCCTTCCCAATGGCCTGGGACGGCGCGGTCTTCGACCTCGGCGGGGCGTTCGGAAATGTTGATCATCGGATCCCGGAAACGGCTGGTGCGTTCCTCGGGCTTCCTGTGCTGCTTGCGGCGGGTCCGGCCGCTGCGCAGGGCCTCTTTGACCTCGCGTTTGAGTCCGCCGCGGGCCTGAAAGTACAGGGCCTGGTAGATCGTTTCGGGGCTCACGCGCATCTGCTCGTCATCGGGGAAGTCCTTGATCAGCGCCTTCGAGATCTGTTCCGGGGACCAGCGGGTGAGGAGCTTGGTCTTCACGTAGTCGTGCAGTTCCCCGGGTTCTGCCAGCTTACTGTCCTTCTGCCGTGCACGGGCCGCCGTGGCAGCCCGGTGAGCACCGTAAGGCCGGTAACCAAGCACCGGGTGGCTGTTGCGCTTGATCTCCCGGCTGATGGTTCCCATGGACCGGCCCAGCGCCCTGCCGATCGCCCGCATGGAGGTCCCGTGGGAGCGCAGATCCGCGATCCTCTCCCGCTCCTGCAAGGAAAGGTAGCGGGCGCTGATGGGCTGCTCCAGAGCTTCCAGCGCCACCGCGGCGGGTGCTGGCTCCGTCGCTGAGGCTGGCAGCTCCGGCGCTGCCGCTGCCGTCCGCTCTGGTGCCGCTGCAGGGGCCGGCGGTTCCGCGAATGTAGTTCTCACTTCCTGTTTATACGGCAGATCAGCTGCTTGACCTTGGGCCGCGGCCGTGTCCTTTGCAGCCTGTTGCCGGTCCCACACGTAGGAGCTCTGTTTGCTGGCGCCGACGGCGAGGGCGGCGTCCCTCCGGCCGGTTCCTTCCCGGCGCAGGCGCAGGTAGTGAATCTGCTTCGCCGATGGGCCTCGCGTACCGACGGAGACCAGACCGGCGGCCTTGGCCCAGTTGTGGCAGGTGGAGTGGTTCAGGCCCAGTTGCCGGGCTGCCGCGCTCACGTTGCCGACTTCGCGCAACAGACCCAGGAACTCCTCAATCACCGCCGTCGGGTGGCGCTGCGCCGGAACAGGCTTCACAGTCCTCGTGGCCCGTGGTTTTCTCGCGGCAGGATTGACCTTGCCGGCCCAGTTATGCGCGGTGCTGATGTTCAATCCCAGCTCCTGGGCCGCCGCAGTGATGGTGCCGGTCCTGTCCAGAACGGCATAGAAGTGGTCCTTGTCCGCCTGGCTGTACTGGCGCTGCGGCCTGATCCCGGCAGCGTTCGCCCACTTCTGGCAGGTACTCCTATTGATGCCGAGCTCCTGAGCCGCCTCGGCGACAGTTCCCAACCGCGCCACGGCGGACAGGAAATCCTGTCTTTGCGCACCGGTATGAGACTGCTGCTGACGCTTCACGGCAGCCCCAGACCAAGGCGCCGGTTCTTCCGGTAAAGGAGATTTTTCCCTTAAGGAAGGACTATTTTCTGATGGTGATTCCATGGGTGTTGCGACTCCCGATTATTCGGGGGTGTTGCAACGTTCACTAGAACTCGCCCTGGTGGCCAGTAAAACTGCCCGGTGATGGCCAGCAGATCTGCCCACTTCCTTACTGAACCTGCCGCGTCTTAAGCGGCGGGGGCCTCTCCCCGGGATTTGATGACGGTGTCTAGTCGCATCAAATGTCGCCCAGGAAGAGGCCCTGTATGAAGCATGACGGAGAAATCATGGAAATTCTTGCTGCCTACGATCTGACCGGATCGTTGCGCGCCACGGCGGAGCTCACTGGATGCTCGCACCACACTGTTGCCAGACATGTCGCGGCCCGGGACGCCAGCCGGCCAATCGCCGAACCGGCGCTCCGGCCCCGGGTCACGGACGTATTCCTGCCCAAAATTGAGGAATGGATCGAGGCGTCCAAGGGACGGATCCGCGCCGACAAGGCCCACGAGAGGCTCCTCGCCCTGGGCTATGCGGGGTCGGAGCGGTCCACCCGCCGTGCGATCGCGCAGGTCAAAGCCGCATGGCGGCTGGGCCACACCCGCGTTCACCGGCCATGGATCACAGAGCCAGGGATGTGGCTGCAGTATGACTTTGGCGACGGGCCACGCGTGGGCGGGGTGAAGACCATCCTGTTCGTGGCCTGGCTGGCGTTCTCCCGGTTCCGGATCGTGATCCCGTTGCGGGACAGGACCGCGCCGAGCGTGTTCGCCGCCTTGGACCGCTGCTTCCGCATCCTGGGCGGGGCACCGACCTATGTTCTGACGGACAACGAGAAAACCGTCACCACCGCGCATGTCGCCGGGGTCCCGGTGCGGAACCAGCAGACCCTGGACTTCGCCCGGCACTACGGGATCACCGTGCTGACCTGCCAGCCCGCGGACCCCGCCACGAAGGGTGGAGTCGAAGCGTCCGTGAAACTGGCCAAGGCCGACCTCGTGCCGAAGGACACTAACCTCCGGCCTGAGTACGGTTCTTTCGCCGAGCTCGAGGCCGCCTGCCAGGCGTTCATGGACGAAGTGAACAACCGTGAGCACCGCACCACTCGGCGTAAGCCGGCCGCGGTGCTGGCAGACGAGGCATCCCGCCTGCACCGGATCCCGGAGACCGCGCACACGGTCGCGTTCGGACTGGCCCGCACCGTTCCGGAGAACACCCCGATGGTCACCTTCGAAAACGCCCAGTACTCCGTGCCCGCGCACCTGCTCGGAGCCCGGGTGTTCGTCCGCTGCCACGGCACCGGGCCCGACGAACAGATCGTCATCGTCCACCACGGCCCGTCCGGTCCGATCGAGGTCGCACGCCACGGCCGGGCCAGGCCCGGCAGCCCCGCGATCATCGATGAGCACTTCCCCGGGACCAGGACCAGAATCCCGGGCGACTATGCCGTGAAGGCCCGCAACGCCGGCGAGGCCGAGTTCCTGGCCATCGGTGAGGGCGCCAAGACCTGGCTTCTGGAGGCCGCGGCGGCCGGCACTGCCAGGATGAACGTGAAGATGGCCGAGGCCGTGACCCTGGCCAAAATCGCCGGGACCGCCGAAGTTGATAAAGCCCTGGGCAACGCAGCAGTCCACGGCCGATTCGCCCACCCGGACCTCGCCTCGATACTGAACGCCAATATCCAACGCACCACCGCCCACTCCGCGGACGAGACCCGGTCCCTGACCCAGGGCACCGGCGCCTGGGCAGCTATGGGTGCCGGACCGTTCGCTACGCCGAAGGAGCAGAACCGATGAGCCCGGTCACCACCACGAACACCACCGCCCCGGCACTGCCGGCAGACCTCGAAGCGCTGATGCGCCAGCTGAAGATGCCCCACGCCCGGGCCCTCGCCCCGGAACTCATCGCCACCGCACGAGCCCAGCGCTGGGAACCGGCCGAGGTCATCAAGGCCCTGTTCACCCAAGAAACAGCCGGCCGGGCCCGGTCCATGCTCGCCACCCGCCGCAAAGCAGCAGGCTTCCCCACGGGTAAAACATTCGACGCTTGGGACCCCGCAGCCTCCTCGATCCCGGCCCCGACCCAGCAGGCACTGCGGACGCTGGAATGGATCACCCGGCGGGAAAACCTCGTCGTCTGCGGACCCTCCGGGACCGGGAAAACGTTCTTCCTCGAAGCCCTCGGCCAACAGGCCGTCGAAGCCGGGATGCGCGTGGCGTGGTTCCGGCTCGAGGACCTCGGAGCCCTGATCCGGGCCCACCGCACCGATGACAGCGTCACCCGCGCGGTCGCCAGAATCCTCCGCGCCGAACTCGTGGTGATCGATGACATCGGCCTGTTACCCGTGGCCACCGACGCCGCCGAAGGCCTCTACCGGGTCGTGGACGCAGCCTACGAAAAACGCTCCGTCGCGATCAGCTCGAACCTGCACCCGGCCGGCTTCGACGAGCTCATGCCCAAAACCCTCGCCACGGCCACCGTGGACCGGCTCCTGCACCACGCCCACGTCTGCCAAACCAGCGGCGACTCCATCCGCCTCACCCAGGCCCTCGCCGGAAAAGGAGTCACCCAACTGAACTAACACGACCCGAAGATGGCCGATCCCGCCGAACCATTCAGTGGGCAGATCTATTGGCCATCACCGGGCAGTTTTGCTGGCCACCAGGCGAGTTCTAGTGAACGTTGCAACACCCCCGAATAATCGGGAGTCGCAACACCCATGGAATCACCATCAGAAAATAGTCCTTCCTTAAGGGAAAAATCTCCTTTACCGGAAGAACCGGCGCCTTGGTCTGGGGCTGCCGTGAAGCGTCAGCAGCAGTCTCATACCGGTGCGCAAAGACAGGATTTCCTGTCCGCCGTGGCGCGGTTGGGAACTGTCGCCGAGGCGGCTCAGGAGCTCGGCATCAATAGGAGTACCTGCCAGAAGTGGGCGAACGCTGCCGGGATCAGGCCGCAGCGCCAGTACAGCCAGGCGGACAAGGACCACTTCTATGCCGTTCTGGACAGGACCGGCACCATCACTGCGGCGGCCCAGGAGCTGGGATTGAACATCAGCACCGCGCATAACTGGGCCGGCAAGGTCAATCCTGCCGCGAGAAAACCACGGGCCACGAGGACTGTGAAGCCTGTTCCGGCGCAGCGCCACCCGACGGCGGTGATTGAGGAGTTCCTGGGTCTGTTGCGCGAAGTCGGCAACGTGAGCGCGGCAGCCCGGCAACTGGGCCTGAACCACTCCACCTGCCACAACTGGGCCAAGGCCGCCGGTCTGGTCTCCGTCGGTACGCGAGGCCCATCGGCGAAGCAGATTCACTACCTGCGCCTGCGCCGGGAAGGAACCGGCCGGAGGGACGCCGCCCTCGCCGTCGGCGCCAGCAAACAGAGCTCCTACGTGTGGGACCGGCAACAGGCTGCAAAGGACACGGCCGCGGCCCAAGGTCAAGCAGCTGATCTGCCGTATAAACAGGAAGTGAGAACTACATTCGCGGAACCGCCGGCCCCTGCAGCGGCACCAGAGCGGACGGCAGCGGCAGCGCCGGAGCTGCCAGCCTCAGCGACGGAGCCAGCACCCGCCGCGGTGGCGCTGGAAGCTCTGGAGCAGCCCATCAGCGCCCGCTACCTTTCCTTGCAGGAGCGGGAGAGGATCGCGGATCTGCGCTCCCACGGGACCTCCATGCGGGCGATCGGCAGGGCGCTGGGCCGGTCCATGGGAACCATCAGCCGGGAGATCAAGCGCAACAGCCACCCGGTGCTTGGTTACCGGCCTTACGGTGCTCACCGGGCTGCCACGGCGGCCCGTGCACGGCAGAAGGACAGTAAGCTGGCAGAACCCGGGGAACTGCACGACTACGTGAAGACCAAGCTCCTCACCCGCTGGTCCCCGGAACAGATCTCGAAGGCGCTGATCAAGGACTTCCCCGATGACGAGCAGATGCGCGTGAGCCCCGAAACGATCTACCAGGCCCTGTACTTTCAGGCCCGCGGCGGACTCAAACGCGAGGTCAAAGAGGCCCTGCGCAGCGGCCGGACCCGCCGCAAGCAGCACAGGAAGCCCGAGGAACGCACCAGCCGTTTCCGGGATCCGATGATCAACATTTCCGAACGCCCCGCCGAGGTCGAAGACCGCGCCGTCCCAGGCCATTGGGAAGGGGATTTGGTGACCGGAGCCTACAACCAGTCGGCGATCGCCACCCTGGTCGAACGCACCACCCGCTACGTGATGTTGGTGCACCTACCGGTGGACCATACCGCCGAATCGGTCCGCGACGGGCTGATCAAGACCATGGCCACCCTGCCGGCGCACCTGCGCGGATCCCTGACCTGGGACCAGGGCGCCGAAATGGCCAAACACAAGGCATTCAGCATCGCCACCGACATGGACGTCTACTTCTGCGACCCCGCCAGCCCCTGGCAGCGCGGATCCAACGAAAACACGAACGGGCTGCTGCGCCAATACTTCCCGAAAGGCACGGACCTGAACGCCTACGGGCCAGAGGACCTCGAGCACGTCGCCCAGGAACTCAACGCCCGACCACGCAAGACACTGGACTGGGACACCCCAGCCGAGCGTCTACGTGATTTACTGATAGCCAGCTAAGCACGGGCGTTGCAACGACCCCTAGAATTCAAGCCAGCGGGCACATTCACTGGCCGCCGGTGGGCAGAAACTGATGGCCATTGACATTTTGAAAATACGACACTTCGCCGCCAAGAGATAGGCAGGCCCCGGCAGGACGCCACATGAGCCACTGGTGATTGGGTCCGGGTAGCCATCCCCTTACGTCCGGAAGGGTGACAAATAGCGCTGCGAAAGGCCGCCATTTATCTCTGCGAGGCAAATGCAGGCCCGGCAGGTGCCGAGGGCAGTGTCTCGAAAAGCTGTTGTTTTCCAAGACAGCTTACTAACGGAGTAGCGTCCAAATAATGACTGCATTTAGACCACCGTCTGGTCAGGTTTTGATGGAGGATTGAACACATCTAGCCTGTGGTCATGTCATATGACCTTGACGTGTACATGCCGGAAGCCCTGGATCCTGAAGCGGTCGCTGCTCTCGTGAATGCTTCGCCGGGACTGCAGTTGGAGGAAAGCACCGGCGGTAGCACTGGTGGCCCTCAGAATTGGCACATCCTCCGCGGCAAGATAGCCGCATACTGCTTTACGCTTGAAGGCCCCTACCTCGTCGAGCCGGAGGATGATTCTTATGAAAGTGACGGCTGCCGTCCTGGGTGCGGGCGTCATGTACAGCGTCCTGGTTGAAGGCACCGATCCGGTGTCCATCCCGCACGCTGTCCGGTTCGCCAAGCGCCTGGCAAAGGAAGGCAACGGCGCGGCCATGGATGCCCAGACGGAAGAGATCTGGCCCAAGACCAGCACCCGCGCGGCGACTAAGCCCGAACGAGACATGATGGTCGACACGGTGGAGGTGCGCTGGTACCACCTCATGGATGAGGTCCGAGACGATTTCCCACAGAAGTATCTGAATCTTGCCCGGCAGTACTTGCCAGAGGCAGTGCCGAAGCGGTTCGGCAGCTACGAGCCGCTCCAGGGAAATCTGGCCCGTGACGGTGACAAGGCGTCGACAAGGCGACGTTGCAAGCAAACCCCGCGGAGTCCAACCGCATTTGGATCGCGGGTCGGCCGATGGAGGATTGGCTCGGCGCGACGGTGGGGAGCAGCCCCTGCTGTTCCGTGTGCGGCGATGCCGACTGCCGTACGGTGCAGATCCGCGGTACGACGTTCGACGCGATTCCCGAGAAGCTGATCCTTCAGGCGGCACTCGCTGCGGCATTGGAACTGCTGGGACTTGCCGGTCTGACCTGGTGGCAATCGTCGGCGCGTCAATGCCCAGGCAGCCGGGGAGTGCTTGCCAGTGCCTCGGATTCGGGTTTTCTGTCAGCAGCCGGACGCAGCCTAGCCGTGATGCCCGAACTCGGATTGCTTGAGATCATTGTGCCCCGCAGTGCCAAGTGACCGGAATACGTGGTCACTGTAGACCTCGAAATCGAGCATTGCCTCGATGTACTGCCTGGCATCGTCGGTGGAGCGGTCCCTGGCGGCCTTCAGGGTGTTGACGAGCTCGAGCCGCCGCCTAAGCTCGTCGCGCAGCGCTGCCGTAAGGAAGGTCTGGACCTCATCTGCTGAGCCGGTCGCGACGGCACGTTCGGCGAGCGGGATGACCGGCCCAACCGAGAGTCCGGCAGGTTTCAGCCCCGTGTAAGGGGCGCCTTCCCCAACGCGGTGTATGCGGACAACAGTCTCGAAGAAGAGGCGGTCGGCCACCTCGCGGGCCCCCGGGGCCAGGCCCCGGACCGGCATCACCGTGTTAAACATGGTACGAACCTCTGCCTCCCCGTCGGGCTGGACGAAGGGCAGGACGAGGTCGACGTCGGCGGCCTCGAGTGCCTGTCGCGCAGCGGTCACGACGGGACCATCCAATGAGTCGCAGTGCGGGGGCATGGCTTCTCCGATCTATGGCTGACCATTTAGTTTGGCGGTAGCGACGAGGGGGAAGAAGGGTCGAAGGTCCTGACAGGTGAGTATGTCAACCCGATTCAGGACCGCCGAGACGGCCTGAACGAGGACCACCTACGACCTTGCTGACCAGCGCCAAGGATTGCGCGCAGACAGTGGAGGCTGGCGACGGACGGGCTCGCGCATGCAAGAGCCGTCCCATTGTGGGAAACCTGAGCGGACGGTGCGGGCCGTTGAGTAGTTCGGTAAAGGGGCGGCATTCCCGGGTGAGGCGTATTCTGCCGACTCGGACGAGGTCGATAACTGCAAAATTCCGCCATCTAGGCAGCCAATATCAGTTGGTCCGGAGACCCGGTGTTTTTGGACAAGCAGCGGCCGGAGTTTTCCCCAGGTGGAGGCCAATGACAAGTGCCCGCACCGCATCTAGGTGTATTGACCTGAGAGGTTGGTAACACGGCTGGCCGGTGGCTGACCTTTGAGTGAAGTGTGGCCTCGGTGATGATTGTAATGATGGAGCCAGTCAGCGAAAGCGGCAGCACGCTCGGTTTCTGATCCATAGGGTTTGGCGTAGGCCCATTCGTCGAGCATGGTGCGGTTGTAGCGTTCGACTTTGCCATTGGTTTGGGGCCTGTAGGGGCGGGTGCGTTTGTGGCTGATGTCCGGGCCCAGCGCGTCCTTGAAGGCGTGGGCGCGGTAGCAGGAGCCGTTGTCCGTCAACACCCTTTTGACTACGATTCCGCACGATTCGAAATAGGCGTTGGCGCGTTCCCAGAACCCCGCTGCGGTGTCCTTCTTCTCATCGGCCAGGATCTCGGTATAGGCAAGCCGAGAGTGGTCATCAACGGCATTGTGCAAGAAGGCGTAGCCCGGTCGCCGGTTCGCCGTCGTGCCGGTCTTGTTTTTATTACCCGCGGCCCGGCCGGTGACGCGGTGGCCGCCGCCGTCCGGGATCCGTCCGAGCTTCTTGATGTCCACGTGGACCAGCTCCCCGGGGCTGTGGTGCTCGTACCGGCGGATCACCCGGCCTGTGGCCCGGTCCATCCACGACAGCCTCGCCAACCCGAACCTCGACAGAACCCGGTGCACTGTGGACGGATGGATCCCCAGCAGAAAGCCGATCCGTGCCGGACCCCACCGGCGGTTGACCCTAAGCGCGATGATCCGCCGCTCCCGCCGCACGGACGTCCGCTGCGGGGAGCTGACGGGCCGGCTGGAACGATCACCCATCCCGCGCTCACCGTGCTCCCGGTAACGGGCCGCCCACCTCGCCGCGGTTGCCACCGACACCTGGAACCGCTCAGCAGCACGGCGCAGGGACCACCCGTCCTCGACAACGCACCTAGCCAGCCGGAGCCTGCCCTTCGGCGTCAGGAGCGCGTTAGCATGGGACATTGAAGACCTCCTTGTGGATCGGACTCTAGACAAGCCCCACTCCACTCGGAGGTCTTCTTTTTGTCACCTATCCACGCCGGGCGTCCCTAACGTCCGTGGACAATACATCTAGGCTCCCAACCAGCGGCCAATTCCGGAAGCCTTCACAATGCGGCGGGACCCACACGGCATGGAACTGACAGATAGTCTTCGGACACTTCCTGCGCCGCTGCGGATCGGGGCTTTGGTGTTTTTTCGCCGTGTTCGTGCTGTCGTTCTTGTCACTCTCAGTGCTAGCAGGGCAAGGACTTGCCGGTCGCGGCTTAGTCGCGTGGACGATAGGAAGTCTTGGCATCGCGGGATTGGCCTTGGGAATGATTCTGGCTACGGACTTCCGAGGTTCCGCGTCCGCTTACGCCCGGCTGAGCAAGACGTTCGGGCCTGACACGGGATCCCGCTTTCTTGTTCGGTTCGTACGGGTATTTGGAGGGTCGTTCGTAGTGGTCGGCGTCTGTTTTGTGGCCGTCGCTGTCATGCTTGCCCTGGCGCCTGCAACTTGACTGTTAGTCCAAGCCCCCAGTTATTTCCTTGGCATAAAGCTCTCACAACCCGGACAGAACTTCAGGCTTTCGTCTTCTCTAGATAATCGCATCCGAAATTTCGGTTCTGTCAGTCCCAAGCTGCCTCAGTTATCCTGCTGTCTGTTGGCGATGGTGTGGGCGAGGCGGTAAGAGTCGGTGCTCCCCCCGCCGAAGAGGGAGGCGCCACCAACGACAGCAGCGGCAATTGAGTTCAGCGCCAGTTCGCTGCCTAGCAGCGAGTTTCCCTCGCGCAGCTGGGCCGCCAACATAAGGCCGGCGAGGCCGGCCAGCAAGCCCGACAGCAGGTAGGCGGTTATTATGTCACGGTTCACCGGCAGCCCTGAGAGTCGTGCTGCCTGGGCGTTGCCACCCAGCGCGTACAGTCGCCGGCCGAGAATGCTCCACCTCATTAATGCGGCGGCTGCCAGGGTCACGACCACGAAGATGAGGACTTCGGAGCGGAACGGGCCGACCGTGCCGGCAAAAATGGAGACGAATGCGCTGCTGTTAATGGGCACCAAGGTGCCGTTTTGAACCAGGAATGCCACGACGATGATGAAGGCCGGGCCGCTGAACGCGGCCGCGACTGCCAGGGCGCCCCAGGGGCCGCGGTTCAGGTAGCCGACCCACATGGCGACCTGGGCGGCGAGGGGCCCGGGCATGGTCTGGCCCAGCGCGACGCCGTCGAGGAAATCCTTCCTCCCGATCCAGCGCCGCTTCTCGACCAGGTCCCGCTGCATGTAGCCCACGGTGGCGATCGGGCCGCCAAACCCTGTCGTTCCCAGATGCAGGAAGTACAGCACGATGCGGCGGAACGGCACGGCCGCTATGGCCGGTTCCGGGGCATCGTCCCCGGGGCCGTCACGGGCGGGTCCGCCGCCGGAGGTCATGGCCTGGGCTCCATGATGCGCAGCACGGGGTGTCCGTCGATGTTTTCCAGCGGGAAGTAGACCCGGTGGGTGCCCTGGTCCACGGCGACGGTGTGGGCGTTGTGGGCAAGTTTGCCGGACGCCTTGGGCACCAGGGTGCGGTTTTGTTCGTCGAAGACGCTCACGACCCCGGACTCCGAGGCGAGGTAGAGCCGGTGCAGGCCCGTATCGAAGGCGAGCACGTCCGGGCCCTCGCCGGTGTCGAACCGTGCGGTGACCTGGTTGGTGTCCAGATCCAGGACCAGGAGCTTCGCGTTGCCCTCGCAGGCGATGAACGCGAGCTTGTTTGCCCCGTCGAGGTAGAGGCCGTGGTTGCTGGCGCAGTCCGGGACCGGGATCCTGCCGGTGACCGTGTCGGTCGCCGGGTCGATGGTGACCAGTTCGTTGCGGTCCTGGACATTGACCATCACGGTTCCGCTGGCGGGGTCGTAGACGCTGTTGCCGGCCTCCCCGCCGATCTCGATCGGGGCTTTGGCCGTGTTCGTGGCGAGGTCGATCACCGTTTCGGCGTGGTCGTGTTCGTTCGAGACGTAGGCCTTGCCGTGGACGGGGTCGTAGGCGATCCCGTCAGGGGTGTTCCCGGCCGGGACCCGGGCGGTCACCGTCAGGGTGCTGGTGTCGATGATCGCCACCAGGTTCGTTCCCGAGACCGCGGCCAGGAGAAGATGCCGGTCGGGCGCGAGGGTGACCCCGTGCACCGAGGGTGTTCCCGGCACGGTCCCCGCCACCGTGCCCTTGGCCAGACCACCGCATGCACGGTGCCGTCGCCGAGGTGGGCAATGTAAAGCCGCTTCCCTGCCTCGTCGAGGGCCTGGTAGTCGAGCCTGCTCGCCGCCCCGGGCAGGGCGATGTCCTGGACCCGGGTCAGCGGCAGCGAGGACGCCGGGGCCGGACTTGAACAGCCGGTCACGGACCCCGGCAGGAGGGCCAGCAGCCCTGCGGCGATCAGCGCGGCCTTCGCCGGCCTGCGCGGCGGGGTGGATTCCATAGCTGTCTCCGTTCCGTTCAGAGGATGATGACATTGGCGATGAAGGCGACCAGCCCGCCCGCCAACGCCGGGAGGGCCCGGCGCGGGAGCTCCCGGTCGACGGAGGCGACGACGGCCGGCGGCAGGGCCCCGGCGATCAGGCACACCGCATCCCCCACGCTGACGGCAGGCATGAAATCCTCGTTCAGGAACAGCGCATTGGCCAGGACCCGCCAGGCGATGACGGCCACCAGCGTGCCCGCCGCAGCGGCGGCAAGATCCGCCGTCGGCCAGCGGGCAAACCGGCAGGCAAGGACCACCGCGGCCGCCGCGATGATCGCGGAGATCACAATGAGCACGAGCGAAATCATGTCTTCTCCTGAAACCTCGAAAGCCGCGTGCACCGCACGTCCAGCCTGAACCACACCAATTCAAGGTAACCACGGTTACAATACAAAATGTGAAGAGTGAAGCGCTGATACCCGGGGGCTGGGTCCTATTGACCTACCGGATGCCCCGCGTCCCGTCCGGGCCGAGGGTCGCGGTCTGGCGGCGGCTGCAGGCCCTGGGCGCCGCCCAGCTCGGAGACGGGCTCGTCGCCCTCCCGGCCGATGCCCGCACCAGGGAGCACCTGGACTGGATCGCGGACCAGGTCCGGCAGGCCGGCGGCACCGCCGGCCTCTGGCTGAGCCGGCCCGCCTCCCTGGGGCAGGAGCGGGAGCTCGCCGCGGGAATGGCCGCGGACCGGGCCCGGGAATACCAGGACATCACCGCCGCCGCCCACGCCGCAGCGGCACTCGATGCGCCGGAACGCGCCAGGGCCGTGAAGCGGCTCCGGGCCGAGCTGCGCCGGATCGGCCGGCGCGACTACTTCCCGCCCCTCGAACGCGACGCCGCCCACGCCGCCGTCACCGCCCTCGCCACCGCCGAGCTTCCCGCCCGCACCACAAGCGCGTCGGCGGGACAGCCATGAACTGGGCCACCCGCACCGGCGTCCACGTTGACCGGGCCGCGTGCGCATGGCTGATCCGCAGGAACATCGACCACGCCTGCGAATTCATCTTCGTGGCAGACCCCGCCGAGGTCCCCGACGATGCCGTGCCCTTCGACATGCCCGGGGTGGAGCTGACCCACCACGGCCACGACTGCACCTTCGAAACCATGCTGCGACGCTACGAAATCCAGGATCCCGTGCTGTGGAAACTCGCCGAAATCATCCACGAAGCCGACATCGACGACGAACGCTTCGACGCCCCCGCCGCCCCCGGCCTGGACATCATCATCCGCGGACTATCCATGACCCTGAACGACGACCAGACCCTGGCCGTGTGCGGACCCATCATGGACGGACTCTACGACTACCTCAAACGCTCCCTCATCCTCGGCCGCGAACCCGCCTGACCCCAGACAACAATCCGCCCCACGACCTAGGTGCAGGTGGGGCCTGAATAGTTGACACAGCCAACCCGAACCACACCGGCTTTCGCAACCAGGAACTTTTCATCTGTCAGACCGCTTTGCGCCCTGAGAGCGGGTGTCGCCTGGCAGCCACCCCCGTCGTTCCGGGTATGGCTTCTCTGCTGCGGGTGTCGACGGCGTCGTGTGCGGTTGTTGAGGAGGTGCAGCAACCCGAAAGCACCGAGCAGCCCTTGGCCTTGGGGGCGGGCGCCGCGGCAGATCCTTGATACGGAAACGGGCCGGGACCGGCAACCCGGCCCCGGCCCATGCATCACCCTGGCGGATGAACCTCGCGCCGATCAGTGCCCGTCAGTGGCGTCGATCAGACGCCTGAGCTCGGCGCGCCCAGCGCCAGTTTGGGCTTGCCACGGACATCAGGGACCGGCCTGGACGCAGCTACGCCCCGGGCCGGAGTCGGTGGCCGGTGTCGGGTGGTGCGGCGGCCCATCCGGGGAATGCGGGTGAACTCCGGAGCGCCGTAATGGACGGCGCACGGTGGGTCAAAGGGGCGGTCGCCGGGTCAACGGTCGGGCATCCCGGTCGGAATCGGCCCCAGGACGATCGTGTGGGCGGTGTGGTCGCGCTTGGTGGCCAGGTACCGCGCATTCGTCGGGGAGAGATGGACCCAGGTGGGCACACGTTCGGCCACAGCGACACCGTTGGCCTCTAGCTGGAGTGCCTTGTCGGGGTTGTTGCTCAGCAGCCGGATCCGTTCCACTCCGAGGGCGAGCAGCATCTGGGCCGCTGCTCGATAGTCGCGCTCGTCCTCACCGTGGCCGAGGGCGACGTTCGCAGCGTAGGTGTCGAGCCCGCGGTCCTGGAGGGAGTAGGCGTCGAGCTTCTCGTAGAGTCCAATGCCCCGGCCTTCCTGCCTCAGATACAGCAGGAAGCCGCCCTCGCCCGCGATCCGTTCGGCCGCCTCGCGGAGCTGTGGCCCGCAGTCGCACCGCTGCGATCCCAGGACGTCCCCGGTGAGGCATTCGCTATGGGGGCGCACCAAGGGGGCGGCCGCTCCGGCGAGGCTGCCCTCCCAATCGCCGAGCGCCAGTAGTAAGTGCTCCTTGCCGTCCACCAGACCCCGGAAAGTGAATGCATCGGCCGTCGCGGCGAAGCCGTCGGCGAACCTGAGCGGGATGCGCACCCGGGTGCGCATCGTAGCCCGAGGGGGCCCCGAACGCGCCCGTCCAACGGGTCCAACCGCGGCTGAATCGGCGGACACCGTGCCGATGCCGTCCGTTCCGGCGCCCGGTCCTGCTGCAATGACATGTTCCTCGGGCATTGGTCCCCTCCTTCTGAGATTCAGGCGTGCTCGGTTTCAAACTGCTGGCATCGCCGAATCTCTAAAATAACGTAACACGTTTTTAGATTGGTGCTCTGTCGATGGGACGGAACAAGGAGGTCGGCGACGGAGGCTTCTGCGATGACAGTTGGCGAGGTGCCGGTAGTGTGTTATGGCTTACCACGACCCCGACGTCGCGCTATCCGCAGCTCAACGGCGTCTTCGGGGCCTACGGGGTATCGCGGCTCATGGCCGCCCTAATGCGAAAACGGAGGGCTTCGACGTCGGGTCAGGCGACCCGCTGCCGGAAGCGCACCCGGCCATCCGGGTCAATAGAGCCGCCAAGACCAGCAACGTCCAATGGTTTCCAGGTATTCATGGTGTGGCTTCCTCGATCCCGGGGAGGGAGCGTTGGATGAAAACCACCCAGCGCCATTCGGCTCCCAGCCGCTACGAAATGACACCCCGCAAACCCTGAAGTGCGCCTCGCCGGGATTGAGCTTTGCCTTGCTGCTACAGGCCGTCCCCGGCTCCGTCGACCGGCACCCCCGGGCCGGGCCCTCGCGGGCCTAGCCGGGGTCTGGTCGCATTCACGGTCTGCGGGGCGTGTGCCTTGTTCGGTGGTTGCCGGAGTACCGGGTTGGCTGTGCCGGCCTACTTGTAGGTTATCGCTGTGCCGGTACCGGCGGACCAGGTGATGCGTCCGCCTTGGTAGTCCTGGGCCACGCCGGCGCCGGAGGCGTACTCATTGGTGGTCGGATAGCCAAGGCGTCCGTTCTCCCAGCCCTGTGATGCGTAGGCTGTGCGGATGGCGCCGGCGTTGGCGTGGGCCCCGGAACCGGCGGACCAGTAGATGACGCCGCCCTGGAAGTTCTGGTAGACGCCCCCGTTCTTCAGGTTGCCGATTTCGTTGCTGGTGGGGTAGCCGAGGAAGCCGTTCTCCCAGTTGAGCCCCGCCCAGGCCGCGTCGATGGCCCCTTGGGTGATGTGGGCTCCGGTGGCGGGGGACCAGTGGATGACGCCGCCTTCGAATGTTTGGTAGGCGCCGTTCTTCAGAGCGATTTCGTTACTGGTGGGGTAGCCGAGTCCGCCGTTCTCCCAGTTTTGGGCCGCCCAGGCAGCGTCGATGGCGCCCTTGGTGGCGTGGGCTCCGGTGGCCGGGGACCAGTGGATGACGCCGTGCTGGAAGTTCTGGTAGACGCCTCCGTTCTTGAGGCCGCCGATTTCATTGCTGGTGGGGTAGCCGAGGGCGCCCGTTTCCCAGCCCAGGGCTGCCCAGGCCGCGTCGATGGCTCCCTTGGTGGCGAAGGCGCCCGTGGTCGCCGTCCAGTGGATCACGCCGCCCGTGTAGTTTTGGTAGCAGCCGCCAGCGGTGAGGCCGCATACAACGGTTCCGGTGGCCGTACCAATGCCCGCGGTTGTGGCTGCTGCGGTGATGGCATCCGCGCCCGGGTTCTGTCCTCCGGGCGCCGTTCCTCCAGTCTTGATGACGAAATCGTCGATGTACTCGTCACCCATTTGCGTCAGATGCTCAGCCCCGAGCTGGACCGCCGTTACTGTGGTCGCGGTCGTGTCGATCTGGTTGCTGGAGAAGATGGATGTTCCGTCGAGCCAGACCTCGACCGTGGAGGCTGCCCCGTTGGCTATGACATGCATGCCAACATGCCGCCACGCGTTCAGCGCGATGGAGCCGGGCACGAGATTGGTGTAGGTAAAGCCGGCGGAGGACGTTACCCGGAGCCACATTTGGCCGTTACTGTTGTATCGGTAGATGTCCACGAACCTGGTGGTGTCGAAGAAGAACCGGAAATACGGGACATCGTTTCCGGCGACGCCCGCGGTGGTGATATTGAACCAGGCGTCCGCATATACGTCATTGGAATTTGCCGGGAGCGTGGTCACCAGGTTGGCCAGGGAACCGGGGTCGGTGGTCACATGCAGGTGCGCGGCACACGTGCCGGAATGGGCCTGGGTGTTGTCGATGGTGGCTGTTCCGGTCGTTCCGGTGTTAACTGTAAACCCGTCCAGGGTTCCGGATTCGAAGTTGTTGGCCGCCACCGTCGTTCCAGGATAGGTGTTCGTCGGAGCGGAAACTCCCGTTGAACAAGTGGCTGGCGGCGGGGTGGTGGCGGCGTTTGCCGGACCGGATACAAAGGCGAGTGCCATTGCGGGCACGGCAAGGGTGCTGATGACGCCGAACCTAAACAGTCGTTTCACTGATCTGTCCTCCAACCTGCGGTCGATACCGGCTTCGCCGCTGTTGGGCGTGGAGCCGGTTTGATCTGCCTGTGGTGGGGGTTCTTGCGACGGTTCCGGCCCAGGCGCCCGGCAACGCCGTCGAGAACCCATGGCACCATGGGGGCGGTTACAGGTGCGTTACCAGTCCCGGTTGCGTTGATGAGGGTGGCGGGGGAGGCAGGAGCTCTCCAGGAGAAGTGACCGGCAGGCGAAGCGCAGACATCGGCGACCTTTCCTGGCCGTCCGGTCAGGAACAATCCCTCGCCTCCCGGGAGGTGGCTGTCCCCGGCAGGGTCAGGGGTCGGCGCTGAAGACGTCAGGCCCGAAGCTGTGCAGTCCTGGGGCTCCGGCGTAGCCGAGGCGGGGGAGGGAGAAGGTGTCCTCGATGGTGGCGAGCAGGCTGTAGTGGTTGTACATCGTTCCGGTGCTGGTGCCCGGACTGGTGAACGGGGAGAGCACAAGCGCGCCGATCAGACCTCCGGCTGTGCCTCCTGGCAGGCCGGAGGGGCCCGTTTGGTTGCCGTCCGCTTCGTCGAAGGTGATGACGAGCGCGCCGTCCTGCCGGTAGGCCGGTGAGTTCAGGATGGCGGGGATTTCTTCCTTCAGCCAGGCGTCGGCGCTTTCCAGCCCGCCGGGCGCACCATCGACGCAGGGGCTGTCGTGGCCGTCGTGGCAGAGGTTGGGGCTGATGTAAGCCAGGTTCGGGGTGGTGGCGGCGGACTGCAGGTCGGTGGCGAGGTTGGTGTAGTCCACGACGTTGTTTTGGCAGTCGGGGGAGGAGGTGATGCTGGTGAAATAGACGAAGGGATTGTGGCGGGTGGCGTATTGGTCATCGATTTTGGCGTTCTGGGCATTGTCCCGGGCGCCTGGTTCCGGGTGGCGGCACGGGGTGCCCATGTCTTCCATGTATCCTTTCCAGGTTTTGCCGGCGTCGCTGAGTTGCCCGGCGAGCGTCGGGACTGAAGCGGGATAGATGCAGCCCGATCCGAGCACCTGGCCCGGGTCCGCGGTTCCGGTTTGGGAGAACGGGGCGTAGGTCGTGCAGTCGTTGCGCGTTATCGGGTTGGATCCCTGTCCGGAGATCTGGGCCAGATAGTTGGGGTTGGAATGATGGGCGATGGCGTAGTACCGGGTCAGCAGGACGCCCTGGCTGCGTAGAGTCCGGGCGAGGTAGGGGGCGTCCGAGTCCGGACTCCAGGTTTTGTTATAACCCAGGTTTTCCAGATTGATCACAAAGACGTGGCCGATCTTCCCGGATGCTGCCGAGGGCACGGGGCTGCCGGCGGGCCGGGAAGCCGAGGGCCCGGGCGGGGAGGAAGCGGCGGGGCCGGTGGGACTGGGAACCGGCGTTCCACCCCCTGATGGGCCCTGGCAGGCGGTGCTCATGACCATAAGCACCGCCGCAAGGAGGACGCGCACCGCCCGTGGACGCCCGGGGCCGGGCACCCTTCTGCCGGATTTCGTTCCGAGTTTCATCTGATTTTGCCTCCTCCCGTCCGGGGGCAGCGGCCCTGACTGGCCTTCCGGAAGCCCTGCGCCGAAGGGCCACGCCTCGTTTTCGCGGTGGCGGGCGTTCCGGTCCGTTCACTTTCCCACGCTATGTTCAGCCGGGCCATGGTTCCCGGCTTCGGGTTCCCTGTGAATTCGTGCCGCTGCCGTGGGCGCGGCGGCTCCGGTTCATCATGGTAAGAGGCCCGGGTCTTGTTTTGGCGTGCGTTTGCCGCCACACTGGCTCGCATGCACGTGAAGGGACGGCGGCACAGCAAGGGCGCTGGTACCGGCCCCCAGGCGGGCATGACGATGGTGCTCGTCGCGGTGTTGGCGCTGGCCCTCTCCGGATGCAGCAGCGCTGGCCCGTCGGGGACACCGGACGCCTCCGACACGGGCAGCGCCACGGGAACTCCGGCGGCGGGGACTGCGCCGGAGCTGTCCCAGCCGGTTGGACGGATGCCCGTGGGTGATCTGCCCGGCTGGCGGCAGGTCTTCAGCGAAGATTTCACTGAGGGGAACGTCGCGGTTGGGGGTTTCCCCGGGAGCCTGTACGGCGCGAAGTGGAGTGTCAACTACGTCGACGGAACGCCGGACACGGCCGGTCAGCAGAACGGCGGCAGGTCCGGGTACTACCCCTCGAAGGTGCTCAGCGTCACGGATGGCGTGTTGGATATGTATCTGCACACCGAGAAGGGTGTTTCGATGGGGGCGGCGCCTGCTCCGAAGCTGGGTCCAGCCAATGACCGACCCTATGACAGCCTGTTGTACGGGCGGTATTCGGTGCGGTTCAGGTCCGAGGCGCTGCAGGGGTTCAAGACGGCGTGGCTGTTGTGGCCCGACAGCGGGGTGTGGCCGCGTGACGGGGAGATTGATTACCCCGAGGGTGATCTGTCCAGGGCTTTTTACGGTGCACTCCATCAGGCAGGGTCGGACCGGAACATCGCCCACCTGATCCAGTCGGGTGCGCGGTTCACGTCCTGGCATACCGCGACCACTGAATGGGGGCCTGGCCGGGTGGAGTTCTTTCTCGATGGTGTCTCGATCGGGGCCAGCACCGTCGGCGTCCCGGACAAGCCGATGCATTACATTCTCCAGACCGAATCCTGCCTGACCGGCTGCCCCGCGCCGGGAACAGCCGGACACCTGCAGGTGGACTGGGTGGCAATCTGGGCAAGAGCATAGCTCCATTACCGGCCCCTTTCGTCGTCAGTGGCATGGGAAGAACGCACCAGCGCCGCCCCCGGTTTCAGCGCGTCCCGGTACGGGTTGCCGGAGAGTCCGTACGGGGAACACCGAGGGCAGTCCTGAAGGGCAGCGTGATTACCCCGTCGCGTCCCTCCCTCCGGGACCGCCGGTTGTCGGCGGCGAGCAGTCCCACGGTGAGCACGGCCAAGAGGGACACGGCCGCCGACGGGTGCCAGAAGCCGGCGTAGAGCATCGCCGTCGAGAGCAGGATGGCCGAGGCAAGGCTGAAGCTCACCGCTATTGCCATGGCCAGCGGGAGTACCCCGAATCCGCTACCTTTGCGGATTCGGACCGGTTTCAGGAGCAGGATCAGCGCCGTTCCCGGGCCGGCCAGAAGGAACGGTCCGATGACGGCAAGGCGTAGTGGCTCCGGGCCGGCGAAGGACAATGGAACCGAAGCCAGTGCCACAGCGGCCACAATGGCGCCGATGGTGCCGACGCTCCTGTGCTTAGATGCCATTCGGTGCTCCTTGCAGGTGGTAAATCACTCCGCCGGCGTTGCGGTACTCCATCGACCAGCCCCCCTGGAGGGCGCACCTGTCGATGAAGTGTTCCAAGCCTTCAGCCGGCCCGGTGCGAAGCACGTCGGCGGCGGCGACCTGGCTTGCGGTCACTATCAGGTAGGCGCCTGTGGAGGGGACGAGCCCGGTTAGCGATGCGCAGCCGGGTGCCGGGTCGCCAGGGCGGGCCGGCTCGGCCTGGAGGAGAGTCTGGTACCGGTATCCGGCGTATTGCTCATACCGCCAGGCGGTGTCATGTACTGCCTCGATGAGGACCGAGCCGTGGGGGGCGGTCACGTAAAGCTGGTTGACCAGGGTGATCTCATCGGGGGTGAAATTCTCAATGGCGTCATTGCCGTACCGGGTGGCTACTGTGCTCGTGGCGATGACGGATCCGAGCAGCAGGAGCGCTGCCATCTGGCGCGCACCGGGGGGACCGGGGCTACGGGGAACAAGCGGAAGCACGACGAGGGTGGCGGCGAACGGAAGGCTGAACAGGTAGATCCGGAGCAGCAGTTCACCACCGTATGACTGGAGCGGAAACATGACGAAAGGCGCCATGGTCCCCATCGCCGCGGCCAGCCACGGCGTCCGCAGCCGTCGTCCCCGGAGGCTGCCCAGTCCCGCGAGGACCCATACCACGGCTCCCTCCGCGAGCCGGGAGTAGACAACGAACTGATGGGCCGGGCTGCCGCCCACCCTGTTGAACAAGGAGGCGGAGGCGGCGGCGTTGATGTTGCCGATGGACCCGAACAGGGTGTGCAGGTGACCGAGGAGGAAAGGGGTGGCGGCCAGGACCAGCCAGCCGACCGGAAGCAGCACCGCCAGGACCGGCAGGAACCGTAGCCGGCATTTTCCGCTCAGGGCGAGCAGGGCCAGGACGGGAATAGCGGCGAAGGGTGTGAGTTGATGGGCGACGGTCATCCCTGCCAGGAGCACCACGCAGACCGCGGCCAATATGAGGGTCCCGGCCGGCGACACTTCGGCTGGCACCGGTGCCGGCTGCCCGGGTTCGAGCCGGTGCACAAGGTTCCTGAGCCGAGTGGCGGGTTTGCCTGTCGGCTTCCACGGCCATCCGGGGAAGGCCGTCAGCACACAGGCGGTCAGGGTCAGGAGCAGCAGCAGGGCGCAGGCCTGTGGAGCGAGGTAGTCCTGCCCGACCCAGCTGGCCAGATAGAACATCCATACCCCTGCCCACGCCTGCCGTGGACTGGAGGTAAGCCGGCGGGCCAGCGCGAGCAGGGCGGGCAGGAGCAGGACGTTGACGCCGACGGGCGCCCAGGTAGCAGCCCATGTCAGGTCGTGGATTCCGGTGGTATCGGAGAGCATCGCCAGGAGACCGAAAAACCCGGGCCAGTTGAAATATGCGTCCAGCTTCCGGTCCAGGCCTCCGGACTGGGTGATGTAGTCGGTGATGCCCAGGTGGCGGTAGCTGGCTTCGAGCCGGGGCAAGCCGTGAATGATCGGGTCAGCCCCGTGCAGAACGAGGATCAGAACCAGAAGCTGAACGACGAGCAGCCACGGGCGAAGAACCTTTAGCCCGAGGGAACCTACGAAACCGGCCAGGCTCAGGCCCAGGGCGAGAAAGTAGGTGACGGGCAGCACCTGGATCAGGCCGGCGCCGCCAATGTCCTGTGCGTTCACGGTTCTTAGCGCCCACACGCCCAGGACCAGGGCGGTCGCCGCCATCATCGCGAGAGCTCCCGGAGCCTTGGGGTCTCCCCGGTCAGCCCGATGCCGGGCCGGGCGGGGACTCCTCGGGCCGGTCGCGCCGTCGAATCCTGGCAAGCGCGCGGTGGAGTCACTCCACAGGGTTTGTTGGACCATCACGGCGCCGGTGCTCCATGCGCACGTGGCCCGGACGTCCCCTCGACATTGTGTCTGACCGGGGCGCGGCGATGGCCGCGGGAAAGCCGGTGCAGCCGGCCGCCGGCGACCAGGGCCGCCGCCAGCTGCGCGGTCAACCAGAGCACCGAAACTCCGCCCAGCCCGTAGTGTTGTGCAACCGCCGCAGCCGGCGCCACCGCCAAGACAAACGCCATCATCGCGACCATGGTGGATTCGGCCAATCGTCCGGTGGAGCGGCATAGCCCGTAATAAACCTGTGTGATGCAGGTAAGCATCAAAGCCGGAACCAGAACAGGCAGCAGTACCCACGCCGAAGCATAGCCGGAGCCCAACAACGGCAGCAGCACTGAACCGGCCGCCAGCAACAGTGCCCCGGCAAGGGCGGTCAGGAAGAGGCTCATCTTCAAGGCCCTCCGGATCAAGCCCGGATGGGAGGAGAAGGGAGGAACGGACGTGTCAGCCGCGATCGCGGTCTGGAGCGAGTAGCCAGCTGATTGCGGGACGAAAAAGATCGCGGAAGCAAGCATCCAGACGACGTACCAAGCTGCCGCGGCGGATGTGTTTAACGCTGCTGCCACCACGAGTGGAAGGACATAGCCGGGGGCGCGGTCAGCAAGCATCAGCGCATGCTGGCGCAGCCCCGGACCCCAGACCCCTATAGCTTCGTGCCACTGAACCCCTCTCCAGTCCGGAGCAGTATCGGCGCGTCTGAGCTGGTGCAGGCCAAGGAGTACGCTCGCGAGGGCACCGGCGGCCACGGAGGCGACGATGGCGGCCGGAGCCCCGTAGCCGGCAAACAGGCAGACCGCCAGGGTAGCGAGCTGGAACAGGGCCTGTACGAGGCTGCGCGTTAGTGCACGGTCCGCCCGTGCCTGCGCGACGGCGATGTGGTCGAACTGGTACGCGACAGCGGCGAGGAGTGCGGCCGCGAAAAAGGCGGCGGTCATGACCGGGTTCTTCCAGGCGGTCCCGACCCCGGATCCCAGGACGTAGGTAACCACGACCAACCCGGCAGCGGTGAGCAGCGATGAAAGACCCACGGCTGCGACGCTCGCCGGTATAAGGGTTCGCCCCCGGTCTGCCTGGGCGGGCAACAGGGTCAGGGTTGCGGGGCCGACCCCCAGCATGCCCACTTGCACTGTCAACAGGGTCGCCGAGACCACAGCGGAGGCCAGGCCCAGACGATCGGGAGGAATCCGCAGGGCGGCAAGGGCCCAGAACAGCAGCCCCGCTGCCATCGGTGCTATGCGCGCCGCGGCCAGCCACAGGGCGTTCCCGCCGAGGGAAAGTTCCTGCTTGGGCAGGCGCAGCAAAGTGCCGCCAAAGGCCCGGTAGTTATACATGAGGAAACCGGCCCAGTAGGGCAGGTACCGGGGTGCTGTGGCCAGGGAGAGGACGACGCCACGCGCTGTTGCCAACAGGGGCAGCAACACCAGCCACCCGGCGCGGCGGGGGTGCTTGAGCATCGTCCGTGCCAAACCGGCCCCGTCCTGAAGCCACTGGTCGCGGGCGTACTCGAAGTTGTCAGCGAACCGGTGCCTGACGAACGTGGTGGGAGAGACACCGAGGCGGCAACCGGCGTCCTCAAGCCGGATCCGGAGCTCGATGTCCTCGCCGGACCGGAAGCTTTCATCGAAGCCCGCATCGAGCAGCACGCTGCGGCGCATGAGCGTGGCACTCACACCGAACCAGGATCGGACCCTGCTGTGGTTATGGTGCCAGGCAAGTGCGGCTCCCCAGTAGCCGGAGCCGTCGGGCTCGCTGACGAGTCCAAACTGCAAACCATCGAAGCCCCCTGCCTGGAACTCATCCATCAGGATTGCCAGGACACCCGCGGGCACGATGACGTCGGCGTCGATGAGCGCGATAATCTCGGTCTGCGCGGCCCGGGCGCCGAGCATCCGTGCCGCCGGAAGTCCGCGCCCTTCGTCGGAGATGACACGGACCCCGAAGGAGCGGGCGATCTGCACGGTGGAATCCTGCGAGCAGCCGTCAATGACGATCACTTCGCGGGGGTTCTGGTCAACGACAGACTGAAGGCATTCGGCCAGCCAGTTCGCGGCGTTGCGGGCCGGGATCACCACCGACACGTCCAGGCCAGCGCTGGCGTCCGCACTCCTGCTCACGGCTGGCGCTCGACCATCGACGTGACGGTGCCCGCGACATGGTCCGAGGTTCGGTCCGCCGACCATGCGGCCGGGAGGCGCAGCACGAAGCAGGGAACCTCGCCCAATGCGCGCGCGATGGCGGAGGTCTTTGCCGAGAAATGTTCGCCCAACGGCACCAGGCCCGTGGCGCCCAGCGCCTCGATGAGTCTCCGCGAGACCAGGGGCAGCTCCGAGTGAAAGTTGCCAACAATACGTGCGGCCATCCATGCCTGTGACCGCCGCTCGAGCGTGGCCTCCGTTCCGTCGAACCGTTCGAGGAAAATGGCGAGCCGGGCAGGGGCCGTGGACGCGATTTTCCCTGCGCCGAAGACGTCCGCCGGGTGGACCATTCTGTGTTCGGGTGACCACCTGCGCGTGAACGCGGCGGTGCGCGGATAGCGGACGATCACCGGGTGCACGGCGGTAGCCACGCTACTCACCGTCGAGGTCAGCCAGCCCGGTGCGAGCGGCTTGCGGAGTCCCCGGAACAGGTCCGGATAGATCGGCCGGTGGTGGGGCTTGATGAACATCGGCTTGGCGTAGGGCAGAAGCGTCCCGTCCGTGGTGATGAATCCCCAGTCATCGGCCATGAAACCGACGCCCGGCATTGCCACGAGTTTCGCAACGGTGCTGGTTTTGCCGACGCCGCCCCACGCCGGGAGCAGGATGCCCGCTCCCCGGTAGTCCACCATCGCGGCGTGAACCATCGCGGTGTCCTGCCGGATGCACAGGTGGTCCAGCAGCGGCACAACCGCAGTCAGCAGTTCCCCCGCGCCTTCAACGGTGAATCCGGTCTCTGTGCGGATGACCCGGACCCGGTCCTCCGGGAGGAACAAGGAATCATCGGTGTAGCGGTAGGCGTCCTCGGCATGGGATTGGGCGGGAACCGCGGTCACGCTCCCGCTGATGTTCAGCTGAAGCGTTGAAGCCGACCGGCCAAGGAACGGGGCAAGCATGTCGCGTAGTTGAGCCTCCCCTGGTGTGTCCGGAGCGACCCGGATTGCGACACGTCCGTGGACGTCAAAGGTAACTGCCGGCGATGTGAGGATCTGCTGACTAATCACGGGTGCTGCCTCCACGGTCGTTGCGGATGAGCCGGTACGAAAGGACCGGGCCGGGTTCCGGTGCCCGCGGCGGTGAGGGCTGCCAAAGGCTCTGCAGGTAACCAAACGCGGTGACGGCCAAGACCGCTATGATCACGCCGGCCCTGGCAAGTCCGCCCGCGTCGCCGCCGTGCGTATATGAGCGGAGCCCGGCCAAAACAGCGCGTGGCAGCACCCGGCGAACATACCGGCGTTCCGGTCCAAGGATTTTGGCCTGGCCCAAGATCCGGGTCACCTGGGCTTTCGAAACGCCCTCAGACCAGGCTCTCGCGAGCATGTACTGCAGGGTGCCGCGCGTGGCCGGCACATGATGGCGGACCACGGCTGCCGGTTCGTAAACCACACGGGTTCCGGGGGCTCCGATGGAGGCCCTCAGGCACAGTTCGGTCTCCTCGCAGCCAAGGGGGCGCACCCCCTGCCGGCCAAGGGAAGCGTTGAACCCGCCGACCCGTTCAAAGACGTCGCTGCGGAAGGACATGTTCGCACCGACCACGTTGCGCACCTGCGCCGCGACTCTGGGCAGTCCCTTATGGGTGCACCCGACAATCCAATCAAGCTCTTCAGGGAAGTGGGCCGGCCGGCCCGATTCCCATACCGGTTCAACCCGGCCCCCGACCGCCAGCACGTCCGGATCGTCGTACGCCGGGATGAGCTTGGCCAGCCAGTCCGGGGCGGCTTCAGCGTCATCGTCGAGGAAGGCCACGATGTCACCCGTTGCCGCGTGCACCCCAGTGTTGCGGGCCCCGGAAAGTCCCTGCGGGCCCGAGTTCTCCATTGCCACGACCCCTGTCAGCGCACCTGTCACTCGACCGTAAAGGCTGAGCCCCCGGTATAGGCCCCTGTTGTGGTCGACCACGACAATTAGCTGTTCCGGCCGGAACGTCTGGGCCTGAACCGATTTGATCCCGCGCAACAGCAACTCCCACCGGGCTTCGGTGAAGCAACAGATCACGACGCTGACGCTGGGCCAGCTGGCACTGTCGGGCATCTCAGTCGTCCGCCAGTATTGCCAGGACCGTCTGCGGGTCGGTGGGAACATGCGGAAGCCTCATCTCCGGGTAGCGGTACTTTACCCGCCGAAGAGCCTCCGGCCTCGCCCCCGCCGTCGGCGCATCCCATCCGACGCACTCACGGGTCAGCGTGCGCAGGACCCGCCACCCGTCGTGGAAGGTCTGCAGATTTGATTTGCCCGAAATGCGGGACAGCTCATGGCTGGGCACCTCGGCGATGTGAAGCCCCGCCTTTGCTGCCCTCGATACGAGCTCGGTCTCGATTTCAAAACCGTCGGATTCGAGTTCCAGGACCTCGAGGCACTCTTTACGGAAGGCGATATACCCGTAGCAAAGGTCTGAGAAATTACAATGCAAGGCCTTGTTTGCCAGCCCTGTGAGCGCACGGTTGCCCAGGTTACGCAGACGGGTCAAGTCATCCGATCCGCCGCCGGTGACGTAGCGGGAGCCCTTGACGAAGTCGAAGTCGTGCTGAAGGGGCGAAACGAACCAGCCGATCTCCCTTGGGTCCATGCTGCCATCCGCGTCGAGCATGACGATGATGTCCCCGCCGGCAGCGGCGAAGCCGGCGCGCATGGCGGCGCCCTTGCCGGGCTGCAGTTCGTTTACCACGACGACGTCGAACCGAAGCGCGCGGGCGACGTCGACCGTGAGGTCTTCTGACCGGCCATCCACGATAATCACTTCGTCAACGTACGATGGCATCCGTCTAAGCACCCACGGCAGGTTCAGCGCCTCATTCAAGGTAGGAATCACCACACTTATCGAAGCGGCCGGGAGCGAAGCCCCCGGGGTCCAGGCGGCCGGGAGCGGGGCCGTCTCGGTCCGGCCGGGTGCGGGCTCCAGCTGTCCAATGGACACCTCCCTCACCCCCGACCATTAACCCGCACGAAGGCGGAAGACCAGCTGGCAACTGAACGGCGGGCTCCCGTGGACACTCGCCGGGAACGGGGGCCTGGATGTTTCATGGCCGCACCTCGATCTCACTCGCGGTTACAGGCACCAGGTCAGGTGCATGTTGGCATGAGCATGAAAGCGTGCCCGTTACAGCCCTGTTACCAGAAGTCCGGGCCGTGCGTCAGCCGGAACTCGCATCGCCTGCCGGGTCAGTGGAGTCGAACCCGGTAAGTAGGACACCCCGTATTCCGAAGTCCAGGGCTCCTTCATTCAAGTAGTGGCCACTCGTGACCGGCCTGATTGGCGCTGGGTAGTGTCTGTCCACGTAACGTGTCGCCTCCTGTGCCGGAACGACGAAAGCACCCGAGATGGAACTATTTCAGCCACAAGCATTTCCAGGGTCCAAAAACCGGGGCGTCCATCCGGTTCAGGCATCAGTTGTGACCTCCCTCCGAAGCCCTCTGAATTCCTCCGGCCCCGTTCCCGAACCGCCCGCCCGGACCAGGGATCAAGAATCCAGCGAGCCGGACGGTCACCCGGGTCGACATAGGCAGACGGGAACATCCCGGCTTCAGGCAACAAGGAAGGTATCCGACGTTCAAGGGGGTAGGGGACATGGGGCCAACATCAGAGCCTGAGTGGTTCCTGTCCCTGCTCAACGGCTGGACGCTGACCCGGGCTGGCCGGCGGGTCAAAGTAGCGCATCGGCAGCAACGCCTGATCACCGCGCTGGCACTGCTCGGGCCCCGCCCGCGCACTTTCCTCTCTGGTCTTCTCTGGCCGGACTCTTCTGAGGCTCAGGCGGCGGTGGGCCTCAGGGTGAGCATCTGGCACATCAACCACGAGCTCCCCGGACTGCTCGACGCCGATGGAGCCACCGACGTTTCCGTCTCCCTCAGTGAGCGGGTGAGGGTGGACATCACCGATCTTGAACGTGATTTTCACACTCCGGCCTCTGAGCTGCACCGTTCGTACGAAAGGTGGGAACGGCTAAGAACCGCGCGGCTCCTTCCGGGGTGGTACGAGGACTGGGTTCTGGCCGAACAGGAACGCTTCCGGGGATTGCGGGCAGCGGCCCTCGACTCCGTCGCCGCATACCAGCTCAGCCAGGGAAATGCCGAGGAAACCAAAGCCTCCACCGCCCTGGCCATCGCTCTGGAACCGTTTCGGGAATCCTCCCACCGGCTTCTGATACAGGCACACCTCGCCACCGGAGACCTCGTCTCCGCCCTCCGCACCTACCGAAGCTTCTCCGAGGAGCTGAGGGAGGAATTCGGTGTGGACCCCTCCCCGTCACTGACCAGGCTGATCCACGGTGCCGTCCGTGCCAGCGGTCGTCAAAACGCCCAGGGTGTTTCCGTCCGGTCACACCGTGATGGCCCGTCGGAGAATGGGACTGTGACCGTGGACCGGGGAGCCGAAGGCCCGAAGAATCCAGGGTCAGGTGCCCGCTTGCAGGCATCCGATGTACTGGCTGTTACCTCTCAGTCCCCGGGTCGGGTGAATGCAGGGCGCCCGTCAGGCGGTCTCCCCTCACCGATCGGGAAGAGCGCCGAAACAGTATCGCGGGGCAAGAATATCCCATCCGTTCAACCGTCTTGGCGCCCGGATGACGAACAGAAACGCCTGGAAGGCGATGTGGGTCCAAAGTCGAACGATCCCGGCAGCCTTTCCCCTCGGAACCGGACGCCCGGACAGCGAACCCTTCCGACAAAGAAATCATCGGCGGTGAACCTCGGCAGGAATTCTCCGGGGCCCGGCACCGGCTCATCCACACCGACGGAGAGCAGGATTTCTGCCCCGAATCGTTCAGCAGCACCTAGCAAGAACCCGGACCACGCTGCCCGAACCCCGCCGGCAACTCCGCCCCGTTGCGAAAAGTTGCGGCGCTCCTGGCTCGTCTTGAATCACAATGACCTTCTCGCCTGCAAATGCAGGCCCGCAAGCCAGCGGCAACCTGAACCCGTGGAGACCGGCCAAAAGTCCACGCCGACTCTGCACCTTGGGCCGAGGCACAGTCGTGGGCGCGGGTGTGACGGGACCTGGCCACGGAAGCCAAAGTTCGTCACGCTGGTCTCAGCGCGTACAACACACCGGTCGGGCGTGCGGGAACTATCCAGTCCGCCTCAACGTGCGCCCCACACAGCAAGCACCCTGAGTAGGCTCGTCTACTGCGACACCGAGGCAGGCCGCATGGCGTCCGACCTTGTTGAACAACTGGCGAGGGGAAGCCCGAAGAATGACGGATACGCCTCCTTCCAGCGCCCGTGGCAGCGGCGACTCCGCGCCACCCCGACACGGCAACAGCCCACTGATTGTCCAGAACCTTCCGGGCGCGTAAAACGGGTAGCTGACACTCAAGCCGCGTGTGGGTCCTAGGCATACAGTTTTTTTGCGAGGGCCCGTTAACTTGGAGACGACCCTCGACGGTATCTGCGCTCTTGCCCGAAGCAAACACCTTGGGCATTGGCGTAGATTTCTCCCGGTTCGGTCCACGCCAGCGGGACTGTTGGAACGGGGCCGGCGGCGATGCGCCCTCTGAGACCGGGGCGATCTGCAAAATGTGCAATCGGAACACTTCAACACCACACAATATCCGCTATCAGTTTTCGGCCGCAGCCAGCCGGGCATCTCTTGGCCGGGGGAAGAGGCGGACATTTGCGTTCGGCTCGGCTGCGCCGTGGGTGGTACGTGGTCAGTTCCTGGGGCCGGCCTGTCAGTTGGTCATGCAGTTCGCTGTTCGTTTCTCCATGAGACGTTAGGAGAGGAGGGATTCGCCACCATGATGTTGGTCGATGGCCAGCATAGGGGCCGCGCCGTAGTGCTGTGCTTGTTAGGGGCCGGTCCGGCTCCGGAGTCCTACCCTTCGAACTTCCGGAACCGCCCGGGCGTCCGTTCAGGCAGCCTAGGCGGGGCGTCGAAGTAGGCAAAAGGAGTGTGGACAATGTCCACAGATTGGGCCTCGGATCGGGTCGTACTGGCGGCGGACTGGGCCGGATGCGCAGGTTTTCGGGGAAGCGGCGGAAATTCAAGGGCCGGAATGCAGTTCGAGTCCCACCTCGGGCACGCATGACCCCTCGTCAGAGGGGTTTTTGCTTTAATGTGTGGACATTGTCCCTGGATGCGTCCTGCTGACACTGTTCGCGGGCTGTGCCTGGCGCCGCGGTGACCTGTTCGGTTCTGTGGGTGGCGGTATCGGGGTCCTTGCTGGCGGGCCCTTCGCCCGCTGGAATCTGGGGTGTGCGCCCGTCCTATCTGGCTGTTCCGGTGGCCAGTTGTTGGCCCTCACTCATTCATGGCCAAGGGTGTGGTGACGACATGACGAAGGCGAATTTTCTTCGAGGATCTTCTTCGGATAGCTGCTTTCTGCGGACCAGACAGGGTGCGCTGATCGCGTGTTTGTCCGGCCAAAGGGGTCGTGGACATTGTCCATATTTTGTCCCTCGCCGCCTTAACCTACTCTCTCGACGGCTCGATCTAGTCCCTCGGGTGGTGTGCACTTTCCCTGAAGTCGGATTTTCCAGTGATTGCAGGAAGATGCGCCAACGGGCGATTCGTATCGCGTGGATGGTGTGAAGGCGTCAACCAATGACGGGGTTGACCGATTCAGGGCGTAAGGAAGACCCGCCAATGGGGGACTGGCGGGCCTTCCAGATATCCACGTTACGTTGACTTGGTTCCGACATCGAGTTGAGGAACACCAAGGGAGAAGGCCGGACGGAGTTCATTTGTCGTCGCGGCGTCAGCGCCCGCTGGCCGCTTCTCGGTCTAGCCGTGCGCTACCTCCTTAGCCTCGGCAAGTGGTCGCATCGTCGCTAGCTTGAGGCGGGTGCTCCGGCGTTTCGCCAGGAAGCCGTATACGGCAAAAAGGCGTGGCAGCACCAGGTACACCGCAGTGGGTACCACCACCAGGGTCAGTGTCATCGCACGGAAGATGGGATGCCAGCTCTCCATCAGGGGAGCGGCAGCCATCATTCCGATGGCAACCAGTGGAAAGATGGCCAGCCAGGTGATTGCGGCGCGGACATGGATGGATGGGGGCGCCGGCGGCAGCACCTGTTCGGTGGATGCGTCCGGTGCTGCGGAATCGTGGCGGGGGGCGGGGTCCATGAAAATCTCCAACTGTTTGGTTGCTTTCTTGCAAAGACCATAATTCGGCCCCGCGGCAATTGCAACTACTTGGTTGGAATTGCGTAGGATTGTGTCATGGCATGGAACACCGAGCGGACCAAAGAGCTTCTACTGGCAGCTGCCACGGCGGAATTCAGTTCCAAGGGCCTGGCAGGGGCCCGGGTGGACCGCATCGCCGCTGCCGCGGGAGTCAATAAGGAGCGGATCTACCAGTACTTCGGCAAAAAGGACGAGCTGTTCGACGCCGTCCTGGCCGCCGAGCTGGTCCGGGTCATGACCGAAGTGCCCATCCGTGGACTTGGACCCGACGCGTTCGGCGAGTATGCCGGCCGCCTCTTCGACCGCCACACCACTGACGGCGTCCTGCCCCGACTCCTGTTCTGGGAAGGCCTGGAACGCGGCGAGGAAACCGTCAGCCGCGCCACTCGCTCGGACCACTGCGCCATCAAGGTGGGACAGGTTCTGGACGTCCTCCCCGGGATCGAGCGGACCGACGCAGCAGACCTGCTCATCACCGTCATAACCCTCTGCGACGGCTGGCCAGTCCTGCCCCAAATCGACACCCTCCTGGCGGGCAGCAGCCCGGACCGGACGGCCCGGCGTCGTGCGTTCATTGTGCGGACCGCCACCCTGCTCGCCGATGCCCTGCTCGCCGAAGCGCAAGCGGCGCCCCAGGAAGCGCTCGGCTAGCTAGAGCGGCATGCCCCGACATGCTCGGCGAGGAGGGCTGAAGGTTCAGCAGCCGCCCGCCGCCCAAGGGAATGCACGATCTGTCAGTGATGGTCGAAAACTGAGCCATTGTGAAGGCGGCTCAGTTTTCGACCATCACTGACACGATCCCCAGGGGTAGCCGCCGCTCTAGCACCTCAGCCCTCGCGGCGCGGATAGGTTCAGCCGATGCGCCGCAGGGAGGTCATCAGGCGATCCCGTCATGCCGAGTCAATCAGCAAGCTGATCTCGGAGATGAGGAAGGGAATCAAGCACCGAGTGCAGCAGCGCTATCGGCCCGAGATCCTCTCGATACTCCAAGAGCGCACTTCCCCTGTACCAGCAGATCGTCCTGACTGACACGCGACGCGGCAGTTGCATGGCTAGTAGAGTGCCCCGCACTGTCACGGTAGCTGCCGTCGGGTGCTTGAATCGTGCCGGTAATTTCCACCTGAACACTGTATGCCTGGCCGCACCTAGAAGCCCTCCAGCGCCTCGACTTCGGCGGCGTCGAGAAGTTCCACGGCATCTGCTCCCGCCGCCCGGGCAAGGTCGTCCAGGGACTTGTGAAGTGCACCCGGGCGAGGGTGATGGCCACCAGCTCCAGATACGCGGTCCCGTTTCGCTGTTCGAGGTCGCGGAGGTAATCGCGCATGCGTCCTTCCAGGGCGCCGGGTCCTTCGGATTCTTCGGCGGCGAGGCGCGTCAGCGTGAGGGCTGCGAGGTCCGGGTTGTCGTAGATGAGCCCCATGGGTCAACGCTACGCACCCCGCCGGTGCCCTCAAGGGCCGGCGCTAGCGCCAGCGGAAGGATTCGAGCACACGGAGCAGGGGAGCGGGGCCGGCCTTCAGATGATCGACGGGGCGGGTCCCGGCCAGGTCCCGGGCCTTGACCTGGTGGAACGTATCACTCCGTCAGGGCTGACCTCATTGCGGGACGGTAGGACAGAAATCATCGACATGGTCGTCGACCATGCCAAGCTGACAGCGGAGCGACTGCTGGAAAGCTACCCGGTAATCGCCGCCGCGTGCACAATTCTTCCACCGCCGTGGTCGGTGTCTCGTACCAGCTCGCAGAAGGCCGCGCCCAGCTGGTGACAGACTCCGTCTAAGCCGAGGAGACGGGGTGGGTTGGTTTCAATCCGGCCTCGCGGGTATAGGGGCGTTCGACAGTCGCCAAACTCGGGGCATCCGCATTGGCGGCTGGCAGGCTTAGCGCCCGCCATGGTGCCGCGGCAGGGCACCGATCGAAGACGGCCGTGACTTGACCATGTCGTCGCCGCTGGATCGATCCTGCTATCTTTTGCGAATGGACCATGCTGTCACACTGAAGAACGTTGCCGCCCACGCTGGCGTGTCAAGGACTACGGCCTCGAACGTGGTCACCGGAACAGGGCGCGTGTCTTCTGAGACCCGTGATCGGGTTCATCAGGCTATGCGTGAACTCGGCTACGTTTACAACCGTGGTGCGGCATCGCTCAGGACCCGGCGGACGACGACTGTCGGAGTTGTTGTTACTGACATTGCCAACCCCTTTTTCGGTGAACTTCTCGTGGGGCTCGAGGCAGCCCTCGCGGAGGCTGGTTTCCGGTCGCTGGTCGTCGCATCCTCGGACGATCCCGTGCGGCAGGACGAACTCATCGCTGAGCTTCGCGAATACCAGGTGGCGGGGCTTGCCGTCATGCCAGCATCCCGGTCGGGCAGGACCTTCCTCGAAGGCCTCGAAGCCTCGCGAATACCGCACGTCTTCGTGACCAAGTACCTGGAGGGCGTATCCGCCCCTTATGTTGGACCCGACGACAGGCTGGGCGGACGCCTGGCGGCCGAGCACCTCTTGGGCCATGGTTGCCGGACGTTCGCCTTCGTCGGAGGGTTCTCCCGTCATCTCTCGCGTCGGGACCGTATAGAGGGTGTTCGATCTGCGCTGGCGGATGCCGGCATGGATCCGGGCCGACTCATTGAGGTTGAGAGTCCCTCGAACGGCGAGGGCGGCCTGCTCGCGGGGCGACAGCTCCTTGAACGAGGTCGACTCCCGGAAGCAATCATCTGCCAGAGCGATGGGGTTGCCTTTGGCGTTTATCGGGCGCTGCGCAGGGCGGGACGAGCTGGCGAGGTTCGTGTGATCGGCTACGACGACGTTCGGACCGCAGCGCTGTGGGAACCTCCCCTTACATCTGTCGCGACTCGCCCAGAGATGCTCGGGCGCGCTGCCGCCGAACTCCTCCTCGAAGAGATCGCGGAGCCCTCCGCGGGAGTCCCGCAGCGGGTGTTTGCGCCGGAACTTGTGGTCAGGGAATCGTGCGGGTGCCACGAAGCGCCGTAGACAGAAGATGCTTGACAGTGATCCACGTCACCTGACACGATCAACGCAGTGCTGAATCGATCCGGCAACACCCAAGCCCGGTCCCAGCGCTAGTTTTCTTTGTATCCCTGACGGGTCAATTCGGCGCAGTTGCCGAATCGATTCAGCATCTCTCCCGATCTGCCCCGAGGCACCGAATTTCAAGGAGCAAGCTATGGACACTGCCCTTTCTTCACCCTCATCGTCCGTGGGACCGCGCGGCGGGAGCCCCCGGTCGCGGCGCCGCCGGACGATGGCTGGCGTCGTTGCGGCTGTAGGAGCGGTCGGTCTCGCCCTGAGCGGTTGCGGCGGTACCGCGGCGCCGTCTGCCGGCCCTTCGGCACCCGTCGTGGACGCGGCCTCGGCGAAGGGAGCGTCCGGGAGCCTTTCGGTTTGCGGAGGGAGGGACTCTGTTGGCCTCTACAAGGGCACCATTGACGCTTTCATGAAGGCAAACCCGGGAATCACCGCGAAGTACACCGTTTTAGGCGCCACAACCGATGAGAGCCGCACTCAGGCTGTGCAGCGACTTCAAGCTAAGTCGAGCGAGTGCGACCTTTACCTCACGGACGTCACCTGGACCCCCGAGTTCGCCTCGCAGGGCTGGCTTCAGGACATGACCAAGGTCACCGACGCCGTCAAGGACACTCTGATTCCGTCGACGGTGGCGACGACGCAGTACAAGGGCAAATCGTGGGCCACCCCGTTCTACACCAACGCCGGCCTGATCTACTACGCGAAGGACAAGGTGGCCAAGCCCGAGACGTGGCAGCAGCTCTACACCGAAGCGGCGAAGTCCCCGGGCAATGGCGTGGTCTATCAGGCCAAGCAGTACGAGGGCCTCACAGTGAACTTCCTGGAGCTCCTTTATAGCGCCGGCGGCGACGTCATTGACAACCAGGGAAACGTCAAGGTCGATTCGCCCGAAACCCGCAGGGTCCTCGACTTCATGGCGCAGGGCATCAAGAACGGTTCTGCTGACCGTGCCGTCCTGACGTACGACGAAAATGCGACGCGCCTGGCATATGAGTCGGGCAAGTTCGGATACGAACGCAACTGGCCGAACGTCTACGGTCAGCTGAATGCAACGCCCCTGAAGGACACTTTCGGAGTCGCCCCGTTGCCGTCCTTCGACGGCAAGTCCACTGGCAGTGGTGTGCTCGGTGGGTGGAACCTGGCGCTTTCGGCCTTCGCATCGAACCCTGGCGCCGCCGTCGCGTTCGTGAACTTTGAGTCCTCGCCCGACTGGCAGAAGCATGTCGCTATGGACTACTCACAGGCCCCGGCAGGGGAGGCAGCGTACTCCGCCCCGGAGGTCCTCGCGAAGATGCCCTTCGCCAAGGAACTACTGGTCTCCGTCAAAGGTGCCAAGCCCAGGCCTGTTTCCCCGGTCTACTCGCAGATTTCAGCGGCCATCAACAAGAACGTCTACGCCGTCCTCTCGGGCGCTTCGAACACCGAGGACGCCGTGAAGAACATGGCAGACCAGATCAAGACCGCGCAGGCCAGCTTCTGATGTCAGCCACCCGCACCCTCGTCCCCGACCGACCCCGCAGAACTCGGGACCATGCTGAGCGTAGCCTCGCCGCCTGGATGACCGCACCTGCGCTGATCCTGATGGCCCTCGTAGCAGCCGTCCCCATTTGCTATGCAATCTGGCTCTCGCTCAACCAATACAGCCTGTTGCAGGCGGGGCTTTCCCGGTTTGTCGGGCTGGGCAACTACGTGGAGGCGCTCACCGGCCAGGATTGGTGGAAGGCGTTCGGCCAAACCTTCTTGTTCGCGGCCTGTTCTGTCTCACTGGAGATGGTTCTCGGCACAGGCATGGCGCTACTGCTCAACCTTGCCTTCCGCGGCCGCGCGGTGCTCCGCACGGTCGTACTCGTGCCCTACGCGATCATCACGGTCGTTAGCGCCATCACGTGGCAGACCATGTTTGATCCGACCACCGGCTTCGTGCCCCAGATCCTCGCTGCCCTCCACCTTCCCGGCGCGGGCGTGGTCTGGCTCGGCGAACAGGGGTATGCGATGGCCGTGATCGTGATGGCAGATGTGTGGAAGACCACGCCGTTCGCTGCCCTGATTATCCTCGCCGGTCTGCAGGCGATTACCCAGGAAACGTATGAAGCTGCCGAGCTTGATGGTGCGGGCCGCTGGAAAACGTTCGTGCACGTGACGCTGCCCCTGCTGCGTCCTGCCATCGTCCTGGCCGCGATCTTCCGCACGCTGGACGCCTTGAGGATCTTCGACCTGCCGTTCGTACTCACGCACGGCGCGAACGGCACCCAATCAATGTCCATGCTGGCGTACAGCCAGCTGAACGAAAACCGGCTCGTTGGGCAGGGGTCGGCGCTTTCGATCCTTACGTTCCTAACGGTCATGATCGTCTCCGCCGTCTACATCCGTTTCGGGGGCGGGAACATCCGCGACATCGCACGGGAGGACCACTGATGAGCACCCTGACTGCCGCCCGCCCTTCAGCAGGGAGCGCCGAAGTCACCGGTACCGGCCGTCCCCGCCGCAGCAAAACGCGCCTTCATCCGCTGGTGTGGGTGTTCGTCGTCGTCGTCATGGGCTTTTCGCTGGTGCCCTTCTACTGGCTTGTCAGCACCTCGCTGAAAAAGGGCGCGAGTTTGGGCAAGGGGGAGCTGTTCCCGAGCCAGCCGACCCTCGACAACTATCTGGCCGTATTCGGCAACGGTGACTTCCTGCTGGCGATGCGTAACTCGGTGATTATCGCCGTCGTTACGACCGTCATCGCGCTCGTCTTCGCCTCATTCGCCGCCTATGCACTGGCGCGTCTGAAGATGCGCCGGAAAGCCCTCATCCTGACCTTGATCCTCTCGGTCACGACATTCCCTGCCATCGCGATCGCTGCTCCCTTGTTCGCTATCTGGCGCGAGATCGGCCTCTACGACACCCTTGTCGGCCTCATCATTCCCAAACTAACCTTTGCCCTGCCGCTGGCCATCTACACGCTGACATCCTTCTTCCGGGACATTCCCCGGGAACTCGAAGAATCAGCCTACGTGGACGGGGCAACACCGTTTCAGGCGTTCCGAAGGGTCATCCTTCCGCTGGCCGTCCCTGGCTTGGCGACGACCGCGATTCTTGTTTTCATTTCGGTCTGGAACGAGTTTCTTCTGGCGGTGACCCTGACGAGCTCGCCGGCTGCCAGGCCTGTACCGGTGGCAATCGCCTTCTTCAACGGCATGAGCGAATTCGACGTACCGCTTGGCCGGATCAGTGCAGCATCCGTCATCGTCACCATCCCCCTTGTCGTCCTTGTCCTAATCTGCCAGAAGCGGATTGTCGCCGGGATGACCGCCGGTGCAGTCAAAGGCTGAACCGTTCCATACGGACCCTCACACCCTAAATCCCAGTCACATCCAGATAGGAACAACTTCCGTGAACCCCGAGCAGTCCCATGTTCCAGCACTCAAGGTCGGCGTGGTCGGCATCGGCTGGGCCGGCCAACAGCATCTGAAGGCGTACAGCAGCATTCCCGGCGTCGAGCTCGTCGCCGTCGCCGGGATGGAAGAGGAGCTCCTCCGCTCCCTTCAGGCCGAATACACCATTCCTCATGCCTTTCTCCGCTGGGAAGACATGCTGGAGCATCAAGACCTGGATGCCATCAGCGTTGCCGTTCCGACGTTCCTGCACGCTCCAATCGGCGTGGCCGCCCTTGAGCGCGGGCTCCATGTCCTGAGCGAAAAACCGCTCGCCCGCACCGCCGAAGAGGGCCGCACCATGGTCGCCGCAGCCCGAAAGTCGGGAAGGGTACTTGATGTCGCGTTCAATCACCGGCGACGTGGCGACATCCAAAAACTCAAGTCGATCATCGACGACGGCGGGCTTGGGCGCCCCTACTACGCCAAAGCATCGTGGCTGCGACGCACAGGCATTCCCCGGCTCGGGAGCTGGTTCACCAACCCGCACCTCTCCGGGGGAGGGCCGATGGCCGACATCGGCGTCCACGTCCTTGACTACTCTCTCCACCTGCTGGGCGAGCCGAAAGTCCTCAGCGTCTCGGCAACGGTCTATGCCGAGCTCGGCCCGCGGGGCCGCGGCGGAAGCGCCCGCTTCTCCCCAATGAATGACGAACACCCTTTCGAGGTCGAGGACTTCGCCTCCGCCTTCCTCCGGCTCGAGGGAGGCGCCACCCTTCTCATCGAGGCAGGCTGGGCCAGCTACCGCGAGAAAGATGACCTGCTCGACTTCATGGTCTACGGCACGGATGGGGGAGCGGAACTGAAGGCCAAGGGATCGCCGTCGGCCCCTGTCGGCGAACTCAGGATCTTTACCGACAAAGATGGGCAGAACGCCGACTACATGCCCGAAGCCCGGCCCGGGCTCGGCCACCAGACCGTCGTCGAGGATTTCATCGAGACAGTACGCGCCGGCGAAACCGTCTGGGGCCATCACGACGGCTCCCTGGCCCTGAACCGGGCGGAAATCATCGACGCCTGCTACCGGTCCGCCCGCGAAGGCAAGGAGGTCCAACTGTGAACAGCGCCCGCAAACTCAAAGTCCTGGTCTGGAACGAGGGAGTGCACGAGACTCTCAACGAACCCGCACACATGGGGCGCATCTATCCCGACGGCATCCACGGAGCGATCGCAGCCGGTCTCGGCGAGGCCCTACCCGACGCAGACATCTCGACCGCCACCCTCCGGTCAAACGAGGAGCACGGCCTCTCGGAGGAGACCTTGGCGGGGACAGACGTGCTGCTGTGGTGGGGGCACAAGGCCCACGCCGAGGTTAGTGACCATGTGGTCGACCGTGTACAACGGCACGTGCTCGGCGGCATGGGGCTGATCGTGCTGCACTCGGGGCACTTCGCCAAAATCTTTACCCGCCTCCTGGGCACCAGCTGCTCTCTCTCTTGGCGCAACGATGGCGAGCAGGAGCTCGTATGGACAGTCAAGCCATCGCATCCCATCGCCGACGGAATCGAGAACCCCATCGTCATCCCAGAGCAGGAGATGTATGGGGAGCTGTTCGATATACCGGACCCGGACGACCTTATCTTCATCAGTTCCTTCGCAGGTGGCGAGGTCTTCCGCTCTGGTGTGACGTTCACCCGGGGAAAGGGCAGAATCTTCTACTTCAGCCCGGGCGATCAGGAATACCCCGTCTATCACCACGCGCAAATCCGGCGCGTCATAGCCAACGCGGTCGGCTGGGCCGCCCGGCCCGACGTGGCACGCGCTGCCCCGGAAGTGAGTAACCGGCCCCGAGGCTGGTACGAAAATCGCACCGGACCGGAGCATCCCACGGCGCCGACGTCGGTGACGCACGAGGAGGCGCTCCGGTGAGCCGCCCCCTGGGTATCGCCGCAATCGGGTACGCGTTCATGGGCAAAGCGCACTCGCACGCCTGGCGCAACGTTGGAGCCTACTTTGACGTTCCCGCCATCGAGCAGCGCGTCCTTGTCGGCAGGGACACGGCCCAGGTTTCTGACGCTGCGGCCCGCTATGGTTGGGCGGAGTCGGCGACCGACTGGCGCCAAGTCATCGGGCGTGACGATGTGGACATCGTGGACATCTGCGCCCCGGGATGGCTGCACGCAGAGATCGCGATCGCAGCGCTCCAGGCCGGGAAGCACGTGCTGGCCGAGAAACCGCTCTCGAATACGCTCGCTGAGTCCGAAGCCATGGTTTCCGCCGCACAGGTTGCCCGAGAGCTGGGAGTGCAATCCATGATCGGGTTCAACTACCGGCGCGTTCCCGCGCTTGCGTACGCTAGGCAACTTATCGCAGCCGGCCGGCTCGGCACGGTCCTGCAGGTCCGCGCCTCGTATCTGCAGGACTGGCTGAGCGACCGAAGCGCCCCGATGAGCTGGCGGCTTCGGAAGGAGACGGCAGGTTCCGGTGCGTTGGGGGACATCGCTTCGCACGCGATCGACCAGGTCCAGTACCTCCTGAGCGACACCGTCACCGAAGCCTCCGGGCGCCTCCATACCTTTGTCGGCCACCGTCCTGGCCCGGACGGAGTCGAGGAGGTTACAGTCGACGACGCTGTCTGGGCCACCCTTTCGCTTGCCGGTGGGGCCGTTGCATCGGTCGAGGCTTCCCGGGTGGCGACTGGCCGGAAGAACTCGTTGCGGATTGAGGTGTATGGGTCGGGCGGTTCACTCGCCTTCGACCTCGAGCGCCTCAACGAGCTTGAGTTCCTCGACGCGACTGACCCCGCTGCGGAGCAGGGCTCCCGGCGGATCGTCGTGACCGAGCCCGAGCACCCCTACGTCAACGCGTGGTGGCCTCAAGGCCACGTAATCGGCTGGGAGCACACCTTCACCCACCAGATCCGCGACTTCCTCATGGCCATCCGCGACGGGACTCCGCCCTCGCCGTCATTCGAGGACGGCTTGCAGGTCCAACGAGTCATGGCCGCCATCGAGGAATCCGCCGCCGACAAGTCAGCACTCCTCCAAGCCTGACAATACAGCCACAGGCCCCAGCCGTTTTCTGTCCCAGTCTGAAACGGCTGGAGCTCGTGACCGGCGGGCGGTCGAGGCGCTGACTAGCAGCTTTCCGGGGGAACGGCGACAGCGGGCCGCCGGGCTGGCCAGGCAGCTGTTTTCGTGTGCTTACTGTTCCGGACCCCCGAGCAGCAAAGACGTGCAATGCTCGAGAAAAGGCCAAGTACGTTGGAATGGCTCAATCTTCGCGCTTGGCCACGTTGACCCCTGACCGCATGGATTTCCAGGAGGCCACAAAGAGCATTCATGGGGACGCGCTCATCTCGGACCTGCGCGAAGTGTTCCGGGAAACGGACTGCCGCCTCATCCCCCTGATCTTCGCATCACCAAATGGCCGCGATGTCCTTGGGGCCGTGGCCTCAAACAAGAAGCACGCCGAACCGGAAGGCGCGGGGTGCTTCTTTGCGGGAGCGGAACGTCAGCTTCTGAACTTGAACAAGGCGGTGTGCACCTTCCCGTCCGTGAGCGTTAGCTTGAACATCCGGACCCAGTTTTTCGGGGCGGTCAGCGGTGCGGTTCGACCAGGAGGACCACGAAGTTCGTCGAGTCGCTCTTGTCCGGGCTGGTCACATTGAACTTATAGTCGTACTCCCCGTCGGTTCCCGAGCTGCTGCAGACCGTTGTTGTCCCGCCGACGTTAGGCTTCCGGGAGCAGGTGCCCTCGGTGGTCATGGGGACACCAGCCGCGGAGCTCACGGCCTTCAAATCATCGACGGTGAGCTTCTTGCCGGCATCCCAGCGTTTGGCGACGCTGGGGCATGGGTTGGTCGATATGCACAGGAACATCTCCCGGCGCACGACGCTGTCCTCCACCTTCCAGTCCGCGGGAATGGCGAACCGCTCCGCACGGGAGACCATGTCGGCGGTGACCTTGTCTTCTGCGGACCGGACAAAAAAGAACGCGACGGCGCCGACGGCCAGCACCGCCGCAAGGATGATCCATGTTCTACGTTTCACCGTGTTTCCCCCAAACGGTCAGTGACAACACGCTTGACCCCGGGGCTCCCGGCAGGTGTTGACTGCATCGTATCCTCATGCGGCGGCTTTATCTCCGGAATTGTCCGTGCCCGCCCGTATCGTCCGCCTCGACTGGAACTCCACCAGTTGCCGGCGGTGGTAAGGGTACGACATGAGCGAGTGCAGCCATCCTGAGACGACCCTCCCTCGGCCGGCTATACCCGCCCGGGCCGCCTTTCCGGAAGGCCCGCCTGGGCTCCCGGCGAAGGCTTCAAAGGCGAAGTCTGCACTGCGGATTTCCGGAGAGCAACGCGGATACGGAGAATGACCAGGAGGTTAGATGGCCCTGGTAGAACGGCTAATTCTGGCCCCACTTCTTGACTGGCCGGGCAGCTGCAACGGTGACCCGCTCCTTCCGAAGTGCGGACAACGACGGCGCTCGAGTCCCGGACGAGCCGCAGGTGCTCGCTGTAGTGAAGGGCGTCGGCGATGCTACCGCTGGTGCTTCAGGCCTGCCGTAGCGCCCCCTTTGAGCGTGAGCACGGCCAGCCCCAGCATCTCGAGCCCAGTCCAGGCGAGCGTCCCGCCCCAAATCTCGGGGGAGAAGCTGAGGGCCCCATCGTGGAGCGCCACACCGGCGAAGTACGCGGCCCAGAACACGACGGGAGAGAGCGCCGCCGCGGTCATGAGCCTTCCGTGGCGGCCCGGGGCCGGGCGGACCACCGCCCACACCACTCCCACGAGCACGGAACCGACGAGGGCCACCGGCACGAGCCAGGCGTCCCGCATCGCAACCATAAGCTGCATCGCTACGGAGGGGACGAATGCCATGGCCGCGGGCACCGCCGCGTTCAGGTGCCAGCGCAGCGACAACAACAGGACGGGCACGAAGAGCACAACCGTTGAGACGAAGAACGATCCCAAGGCGACCATGATGCCAGACGACGTCGGAACCGTCACCGCGGGCTGGGCTGCGGAGCCTGCGTACGTCTGGACGAGCCCGTGGCGCGCGAAAACAGCGAACTCCTGCAGGATGAACGCCACAACCATGCCGGAAAGCATCGCGCTCACGAAGGCCGGCACCAGCTGTGGCCGTGACCGCTCTGGCGCATGCCATGCGGCGGAAAACGGCGCGCCGAGGATCAGGAATGCGCCCGCAGCGAGTCCCAGATGGGACGGGCTGAACAGCGCCTTGAGGTTCTGCTCAATGCCGAACACCGAATGCCAGGCGAAGTCGGCCGCCCCGGAGGCCAGGAAGAGGACGACGCCTGCAGCCGCGGGTCCGTAGCCGACCGGGATCGCTTCCGTCCACCGCGCGCCCGGTGCGTGCCGGCGCCACGTCAGGGCGGCCAGCCAGAGGGCGCAGGCAGCAAAGCCCGAATAGAGGACCGCGTGCCAGGGCGTGAAGAAGGTCTCAAGGTCGTGGAGGTTGTTGTGGGCCCAGCCGTCCACGTACGTCCCGGCGAGCAGCCAGACCCCGGCGGCGAGGGTGATGGCGTCTTCAGCGACCGTCGTGGGACGGTGCACTGAGACCGGCGGAATGGCCAAGGCGTTAGCTGCTGCGGCGTCCATGGTTCCACAGTAGGACTCTCAGCCTTTCGGGGCGAGAGGCTAAAAGCCCCGGATCACCGCACCACAATGCGGTGACCGGCATCCAGGCGCCGGGTCCAGCCGCGTGAGTCCAGATATTCAAGCAACGGAACCGCGACCCGTCGAGTTGTGCCGAGGGCTTGGCGTGCCTGGCTCGTGGTGAAGGGCTGCTCCAAGCGGGCCAGTTCGCGCATCGCAAAGGCCGGTGCCGTAGGCAGCAGCACCACCCCATCGCGCAACCGCAGCAGCCGCCCGGCGCACTCGGCGGCAGCAAGCTCCCGGGCGCCCAGCCCCAGCGCGGCCAGCTCATCGGCTTCCGGGGCATGGAAGGCGTCGGCAGTCAGCCTGCGTTCCAGTTCCGCGACCGCCGGCCCGACGGCGCCAAGGTTGCCTTGGGTGCCTGGCAGCCGGACGTTGCCGCCCTCCTGTTCGAGCCCTGCTTCGCGGATGACCGGGTCAAGAAGCCGCTCATCGGGCAGGTTGAGGAGGTTCCGGGCCGCGCCCCGGGAAAGGCCCGGGGCGAGGGGATCGCGCTCATGCAGTTCCCCGAGGGCCGTGCGTAGCCGATGCTGCCATGCCTCGAAGAGGGGAGCGTGAACCCACCAGTCACCGAGAACCCGGACGCCGGGGGGCGCCGCCTCGTGCGCAGACAACAGCCCGAGCCGACGCAAATGTTCTTCCTGCGCGGCCCCGCGGCCTGCCACTTCCCCAAGCACGTCACCGGCGGCGTCCATGCCTGCGAGCCGCTCGGCCCAGTGGACGCCGTCCCCGCGCCGACGCAAGGCCGGCGGATCGGCGTCGAGCACCTGCGCGCCGCCCAGCACCGAGCGGGTCCCGGGGTCCCGCAGCACCAGACGGTCTCCGAGAACGAGCGGCAGGCGCCGGTCCAGGACAAGCCGGGCGTGGTCGGCACCGAAGGGGCGCAGCCGGGCCGGCACGGCAGCAGTGCCGGCATGCACCATGAGCTGCTCCGGCACGTCCGTATAGGCCACGCCGGTAGTGCGCTGGATGCCCAGGACGCCCGTGACAGGCCACGCGTCGGGAGTCAGCAGCGCATCTCCCCGGCGGACGTCGGCGGCGGAAACATCGCGCAGGTTCAACGCCACCCGGTTGACCGGCCCCAGGGAGGAGTATGACGTGTCGCGGCTTTGCAGGCCGCGGACCACCACGGACCGCGAACCATCGTGGCCGAGCAGCTGCAGCCGGTCACCTTGAGCGAGCGTTCCCGCTGCCAATGTTCCGGTCACCACGGTTCCGGCGCCCTTGATGGTAAACGAGCGGTCCACCCACAGCCGGATCCGCCCCGTGGTGGCGGGGGCGGCCACTCCGGCCAGCACGTCGTCGAGCGCGGCACGCAGTTCGGCCAGGCCGGTGCCCTCGACCGCAGACACGGGCACTGCGGGCGCATCCGCCAGGCCTGTCCCGGCCAGCTCCCTGCGGGTCCGGACGAGCACTTCACCAACCTGCCCGGGCGCCCGGTCGGTCCGGCTGATGACCACGACGCCGTACTGAATGCCCAGCGCAGCGACGGCGTCCCGGTGGTCGCTTGACTGCGCCTGCCAGCCTTCATCGGCAGCGACGACGAAGCAGACGACGGGAGCGGGTCCGATTCCGGCGAGCATGTTCCCGAGGAATCGTTCGTGGCCCGGTACGTCCACGAAGGCAACATCCTGCCCGGAAGGCAACGTGGTCCAGGCGTAGCCCAGGTCAATGGTCAGCCCACGGCGCCGCTCTTCCTCCCAGCGGTCCGGCTCCACGCCGGTAAGCGCGCGCACCAGCGTGCTTTTGCCGCAATCGACGTGTCCGGCGGTGGCAACGACATGCACGGTTCAGCCCGCCCTGCCTGCATCCGAACCCGTGAGGGTTGCCAGCGCCTGGCGCACCGCGTCGAGTATCCGGTCATCGTCGTCTTCGGGCACGCAGCGCAGATCGAGCAGGCAGGAGCCGTCGTGGACGCGCGGGAGCACGGCCGGGTCGCCGCTACGCAAGGGGCCGGCGAGCGCTTCGGGGAGCCGGAGCGCCCACCCCTGAAGGGCGACACCGGGCGCTCCGCCGCCGCCGACCCGGCCGTCGTGCGCGACGACCGGTACCCCGAGGGCCGCGGCGAGCCGGTCGGTACGGTTCCGCAACCACTCCGGGTCCGCGTGCAGGGCCCGGACAACAGGCGGTGCTTCGCCCGCGACCGTCGCCTCCAGCGCCGCGAGGGCGAGTTTGTCGGCCCGCACCGCTCGGGCAAGCGGGTGGCGTGCCAGCCGGGAGATGATCTCCGTCCGGCCGAGCAGCAAACCGGCCTGGGGTCCGCCCAGCAGTTTGTCGCCGCTGGCGATGACGACGTCGGCCCCGCTGGCCAGCGCTGTGGCAGCGTCCGGTTCTTCGGGAAGGTGCGGATCGGGCGCCAGCAGTCCACTGCCGAGATCGGCCACGAGGGCAACCCCGTGCGCCGCGGCCAGCGGGCTCAGTTCGTCCAATGCAACAGCGGAGGTGAATCCGTCCACCCGGAAGTTGCTCGGGTGAACCTTGAGTACGCAGCCGGTGGCCGGTCCGAGGGCGCCGGCGTAGTCCCGCAGGTGCGTCCGGTTGGTCGTGCCCACCTCGCGCAGCGTCGCGCCCGTTGATTCGATCAGGTCCGGCAGCCGGAAGCCGGCACCGATTTCAACCAGTTCGCCGCGGCTCACCACCACCTCCCGGCCGGCGGCCAGGGCCGTGGTGGCCAGCACCAGCGCCGCAGCCCCGTTGTTGACCACCAGCGCGTCCTCGGCAGCGGGACAGGCGGCGAGCAATGCAGCCCGGGCACCGGCGCCGCGGCGGGCGCGGCTGCCGGTCGCCAGGTCGAGCTCCACGTCGACGTAGCCGCTGGCTGCGACAAGTGCTTCAACCGCGGCCGCAGACAGCGGGGCGCGGCCGAGGTTGGTGTGGATGACTACACCTGTTGCGTTGAGCACCGGGCGCAGGGTGGTCGCCGTGCGGGCAGCGACGGCGGCCAGCAGGGCCGGTTCCACCTCGCCGGGATCGAGTTCACCGCGCCGCGCCTGCTCCTGGGTTTGCCGGACGAGTTCCCGGATGAGCCGTGCACTCAGGCGTTTCCGGGCCCCGCGGACGGCCGGCAGTGCCAGCAGATCGTCGGTGCGCGGAATCAGGCGGCGGGGATCGACCTGGTCCACAGTCCCTCTTCCTTCCGCAGCATTGCGTGCCGTTGGTTGGCGGAGGCGGACGGGAATCGAACCCGCCAGGCCGAGATACTCAGCCTCACCGGTTTTGAAGACCGGGGGGCCCACCAGGACCCGGACGCCACCGGGATCAATGTAGCAGATCGCACACGGGGGTAACCTAGGGGAGTGAAAGAGGCCGAGACGTCTATTCCGCAACTTAACAACGACGGCGTCGGCGCAGTCCGGCTCACCGGCTATGCCCACGGTGGTGGCTGCGCGTGCAAGATTCCGCCCGGCGAGCTCGAAGAAGCGGTGCGCGGCCTTACCGGCCAGCCGGGCGCGGACGTGCTGGTCGGTCTTGACAGCGGCGACGACGCAGCAGCCGTCCTGGTGCGCGGCGACCTGGCGGTACTGTCCACCGCTGACTTCTTCACTCCCGTGGTCGACGATGCCTTTGACTGGGGCCGGATCGCTGCCGCCAACGCGCTCTCGGACATTTACGCGATGGGCGGCCGGCCGATCATGGCGATCAACCTCGTCGGCTGGCCCCGCGGCGTACTGCCGCTGGAGTTGATGACCGAAGTACTCCGCGGCGGCCTGAGCGTCGCCTCCGAGGCGGCGTGCCCGGTGATTGGCGGGCATTCGATTGACGATCCGGAGCCGAAGTACGGAATGGCGGTCACCGGCGTCGCCCATCCCGACCGGTTGCTGCGCAACGACGCCGCCCAGCCCGGGCTGCCGCTCACGCTCACCAAGCCGATCGGCGTCGGACTGCTCAATAACCGGCACAAGCAGACCGGTGAAGTGTTCGCGGAAGCGGTAGCGACGATGACGCGCCTCAACCGCGCCGCCGCCGAGTCCGCGGTGGTGGCCGGCGTGCGTGCGGCCACGGACGTGACGGGCTTCGGCCTGCTTGGACATTTGTACAAGATGTGCCGCGCCTCCGGAGTGGGGGCAGTGATCGACCGGACGGCGGTGCCGCTCGTAGAGGGCGCCCGGGAGGCGTTGCGGGACGGCTTTGTCTCCGGCGGGACCCGGCGCAACCTCGATTGGGTCCGACCGCACCTACGGGCCGACGCGGGCGTCACTGAAGACGATCTGCTGCTGCTGGCAGATGCCCAGACCTCCGGCGGCCTGCTCGTGGTCGGCGAGGTGCCCGGCTATCCCGTGATCGGGCATACCGTCGCCGGCCAGGGCATCGAGATCCGCTGAATCCGAAATCCCCTAAGCCCAGGATCCCCTAGACCACGGCAGACCCGTCAGCCGGCAGTAGTGATCGAATCGCCGGTGATGCCGGCGGCGCGGCGGGCGGCGAGACGGTTCTTCTGCGGTTCGATCGTGTAACGCGGGTCCCGGGCCGAGGAAAGGCCGGCCTCGAACACGCCGAACCGGGTCAGCGCCGAGGCGGCCAGCAGTGCCAGCCCCGAAGCCGCGGCCACCGCCCGGTTGCGTCCGCCCAGCAGCGTCCCCAGTCCGCCCGCAGCCGCCAGCCGCTCGCTCCATTTCAGCATGACGCCTGCCTTGCCTTCGTGCAGGGGCTCGGCCACCACAGGGTCCATCCGGTGTTCCATCACCCGCATTGCAAGCACGTCGCCCATCACGCCCAGCACGGCAAGTTTTCGGGCCGGACCCGCCTCCTGGACTGGAGTCGTGATCATCGCGAGCCCGGCAGAAGCGAGGGCCGCTGAACTCACGAAGACGAATGGCAATTCCTCGTGCGCAGCGTTCCAGGTGGGTGTGGCCGTGTCACCGAGCAGGACCGCCGTGTACGCCGCCAGCGGTCCGGCGAAAAGCGCGGCCTCGATGCCCGCCGGTCCCTCGACCGCTTGCAGCAAGTTCCGCAGTGGACCCAGCGGCAACCGCGCCCCGGTCATCCGATCGACTTCCGCTGCCGCAGAGACGGCCGTGCCGACGCTGAACGCGCTGAGGATCCACGAGCCCACACTCATCGGCGAGGTCAGCTTGATGGTCCGCAGCATGTTCAGGAACCGCTCCGGCCGGCCCAGATCCTTCACCAGGGCAACAGCGCCGAAGCTCACCGCCGTCAAAGCACTCAACCGGGCATTCCGGCGCAGCACCGGCCGCCCGGTCAGCTGACCGCCGAGACCAATCAGCGCGGAACCGGCCGCGACACCGCCAAGGAACAGGTAGGCGGCCACATCTTCGGTCCAGGGTGCCGGCTTGACCACCGGACGGCCGTAGTACGAGGTGAATTCCGGCTCCGGAACCATAGGCATTTCACGGGAACCGTCCCCGCCGTCGCGGCGGCCGGTGCCGCGCTTGCCGCCAGGCCGACGACGGCGGGCAGGCTCGGGCGGCCGAAAGCTGTCGAACTCAGAGTGGGTCACGCGCGCCCTCCCAGGAAAGCCAGCGCCGCAGCTGCGACCATGCCGGCGACAGCCATACCGGCCCGACGGTACATCTGCGGCAGGTCGGCTGTGGGCACTCTGGGATCCGGCGGAAGTCCATACACTTCCGGTTCGTCGAGCAGGAGGAAGACCGCTCCGGTTCCGCCGACGCCGTCGAGTTCGTTGGCACCATAGAGCCTGGCTTCCGTGAGTCCCTGCTCGTGCAGCGAGGCCACGCGTTCCCGGGCCGTCTCCACCATGTCGTCGTGGTTGCCGAATTTAATGGATGTCGTCGGACAGGCTTTGGCGCAGGCGGGCGTCTCATCGTTGACCAGGCGGTCATAGCACAGCGTGCACTTCTGGGCGACGCCGACGTTGGGGACGGCGGGATGCTTGGCGTGCTGCTCCTCCCGCTGGGCGGCCACCGCCACCATGCCGTCGCTGCGGCGCTCAATCACGCCGAACGGACACCCGGCGACGCAGGTTCCGCAGCCGTTGCACACGTCGTCCTGGACTACCACAGTGCCGAACTCCGTGCGGAAAAGCGCTCCGGTCGGGCAGACATCCAGGCACCCGGCGTGCGTGCAGTGCTTGCAGACATCGGAGGACATCAACCAACGGAAGTCTGCCGTGTCCGGCGGCGTCGTATCCACGTTCGCCAGGTCCGGCCCGGCGGACGCTGCCGTCGGGGGAGGGCCGATGCGGGGCATGCCGAGGCTGACCAGTGCGCGCCCGGACTCCCGCGCCTCGGTAATGCGTTCCTGGCCCTGTTCAACGAAGGCGACATGCCGCCAGGTGCTGGCGCCGAGCCCTCCGGTGTTGTCATAGGAGGATCCCAGCAGCTCCAGGTTCCCGTCTTGGGGGTTGTGGTTCCACTCCTTGCAGGCCACTTCGCACGCCTTGCAGCCGATGCAGATGGAGGTGTCTGTGAAGAACCCCTTGCGCGGGTGCTGATGCTCCCACCGGGCATCGGCGGCGGGGTCGGTCGGTCCGGACAGCTGGCCCATTTAATCCTCCAACGTCGAGTCGGTATCCGGAACGCTACCGCCCGGATCGGTAACGAGTCGGTTCCCGGTCTCGGTCGTCGCTCCGGCCCGGGCCTGATACTCAGCAACCAGGGCAAGCAGCTCCGCCCCGCGCGGCCGGCGGCCCGGGCGGATGTCACAGGAGGCGGCCTTGGATTCCTGGATCTGGACGTTGGGGTCCAGCGTCACGCCCAACAGGTCATTGGCCGCGTCACCGCTGACGACAGCATCCGCTCCGACGCCCCAATGGTAGGGCAACCCGATCTGATGGACGGTGTGGCCGCCAACGGCCAGGGGTTTCATCCGCTCGGTGACGAGCACCTTGGCCTCGATGGCGGAGCGGGCCGAAATGATCGTGGCCCACCCGTAGGGCTCAAGCCCGCGCTCAGCGGCCAGCTCGGGAGAGACCTCGCAGAACATTTCCGGCTGCAGCTCCGAGAGGTACGGCAACCAGCGGCTCATTCCGCCGGCAGTGTGGTGTTCGGTTAGCCGGAACGTGGTGAAGACGTAGGGATAGACGTCCGAGCCAGGGATACCGGCGCTTGGTGCACTGAGGTTGTCCGCGCGGGGGTACACCAGCCGGGCCGGATTTTGCTGCTGCGGGTAAAGGCCATTGGCCACCGGCGATTCCTGCGGTTCGTAGTGGGTGGGAAGGGGACCGTCGACGACGCCCGTCGGCGCGAACAACCAGCCCTTGCCGTCTGCCTGCATGATGAAGGGATCATCTCCGGTCAGGGCGGCCGGACCACCGAGTTCGGGGTCGGGTTGGCTGCCCGGTGCGCGGTCAACCGGGAAGTCGGGCACGTCGTCTCCGACCCACCGTCCCTGCTCCTGGTCCCACCAGATATATTTCTTCCGCTCGCTCCACGGTTTACCGGCCGGGTCGGCCGACGCCCGGTTGTAGAGGATCCGGCGGTTGGCCGGCCACGCCCAGCCCCATTCCGAAGCGGCAGGTCCCTGCTCCTGGCCCGGTTTCCGGTTGGCGGCATGGTTGATGCCGTCGGCGTAGACGCCGGTGTAGATCCAGCAGCCCGCCGACGTAGAACCGTCGGGGCGCAGCTCGGTATACGCGGAGAGCGGTTTGCCCGCGTCCGGGCCACTGAGTTGGCGGCCGTTGATCTCGGCCAGCACCGCCTCGCCGTCGGGCTCGCCGTGCTCGTCGGTGGGGTAATCCCAGGTGAGGTCGAGCAGCGGACGGTCGCGTTCGTCCTCCGAACCCGCCAGTTTTTCGCGGATCCGCTGGCCCAGTTCGAAGAAGAACTGCAATTCACTTTGGCACTCACCAGGCGGTGCCACCGCCTGGTGCCGCCACTGCAGCAGCCGTTGGGTCTGCGTGAACGAGCCGGCCTTTTCCACGTGGGATGCTGCAGGGAGGAAGAACACTTCGGTCTCGATGTCTTCGGTGCGCAGTTCCCCCGATTCGATCTCCGGGCCGTCCTTCCACCAGGTCGCCGACTCGATGAGATTCAGGTCGCGCACCACGAGCCACTTCAAGTGCGACATGCCCAGACGTTGCATGCGGCCGTTAGACGAGCCCACGGCGGGGTTCTGTCCGAGCAGGAAGTAGCCCTCCACCTTGTCCTCGAGCATGTCCATCACCGTCTGGTACGTGCCGTGCGCTCCGGTCAGCCTGGGAAGGTAATCGTAGGCCCAGTCGTTCTCCGCGGTCGCGGCCTCGCCCCACCAGGCCTTCAGCAGGCTGATGGTGTAGGAGTCGGCGTCCGCCCAGAAGCCCTTCTGCTTCTTCGACGCGATCGCATCCAGATATTCGCTGAACGTGTCATGGCGCCCGGCGCTGGGCATTGGCAGGTACCCGGGCAGCAGGTTGAACAAGGTCGGAATGTCCGTGGAACCTTGGATGCTTGCATGCCCGCGCAGGGCCATGATTCCGCTGCCCGGGCGGCCCACGTTGCCGAGCAGAAGTTGCAGGATGGCGGCGGCCCGGATGAACTGCGCTCCGAGTGAGTGCTGGGTCCAGCCGACAGCGTAGGCAAAGCACGTTGTCCGTTCGCGTCCCGAGTTTTCCGTAATGGCGTGGGCCAGATACTCGAAGTCCGCGACGTCGATGCCACACATGTCCTTCACCATCTCCGGGGTGTACCGGGCGTAATGCCGCTTCAGGATCTGGAAGACGGTCCGGGGGTCCTGCAGGGTATCGTCACGCTGCACTTGGGCGTGTTCCAGGGCAGGACCGCCGCTGCCGAACTGGTCTCCCGCCGCACGACCCGACGCATGGGAGCCGTGCTCGGTGCCAGCCCCAGCGTCGCCGATGGTGCCTCCGCCCTGTTCCGCGTACGACCATGACGCCGTATCGTACGCTCCCGTCTCCGGATCGTAGCCGGAGAACAGTCCGCCCAGATCCTCGGCATCGCGGTAATCGGCATGAACCAGCGTGGCCGCGTTGGTGTAGGCGCTCACGTACTCCTTGAACCAGAGGTCGTGCGTGATGACGTAGTTAATCAGCGCGCCCAGGAGCACAACGTCAGAGCCGGCCCGGATGGGAATGTGCTTGTCCGCGACGGCCGAGGTGCGCGTGAACCTGGGATCGATGTGGATGACCTTCGCTCCGCGGGCCTTGGCCTCCGCAACCCACTGATATCCCACAGGATGGCATTCGGCCATATTGGAGCCCTGAATGATGATGCAGTCGGCGTTGGCCATGTCCTGCAGTGATTGCGTTGCACCACCGCGTCCAAACGAGGCTCCCAAACTGGGAACCGTTGAAGAGTGTCAAATACGTGCTTGGTTCTCGATCTGCACTGCTCCGGCAGCCGTGAAGAGTTTCTTGATCAGGTAGTTCTCTTCGTTGTCCAGAGTTGCCCCGCCAAGTGAGGCTATGCCCATCGTGCGGCGAAGCAGCCGGCCTTTTTCGTCTTCCTGCTGCCACGTCCTGCGGCGGGTTTCGATGAAGCGGTCCGCCACCATGTCGATGGCAGTTTCGAGATCCAGGTGCTGCCACTGGGTGGAGTGCGGCGCACGGTAGAGCACTCCGGTCTGCCGGCCCGGCGAATTGACCAACTGCTCGCTCGCAGAGCCCTTGGGGCACAACCGGCCGCGGGAAATAGGCGAATCGGGATCGCCTTCGATCTGAACGACCTTTTCGTCCTTGACGTAGACCCGCTGCCCACAGCCCACGGCACAATACGGGCACACGCTCTGCACCACTCGGTCTGCGGTGGCCGTCCGCGGGGTGATGTCCCTCGTTCTCGGGGACGTTACCGCCGGTCCGCGGCCCAGCAGGTCGCCCGTACTGAACTGCCGGACGACCGGCCACTGAAGAAAACTGCGCCGAGCCATGGCAGGAGCCTACACAATGCGGGGCGCCAACGACTAGAGTTTCGATGAAACTCACCATGTTGCCCGCCGCCTTCGACGTTGCCGCAGGGCCGTTGGAATGCATCCGCCGCGATTATTCAGGCGAGCCATCGAACAAATTCGGAGAAGTCCTGGACAGGTATTCAGACTTCGTCGCCCTGTTCGAGGACTTTGATGGATACGTTGAATTCTTCCTACTGCAAGACCTCATCAATGAGGATGGCACCATCCGGTTCTTCCACCCGTTCGACAACTCCAGGACACCGGCAGTTCCAAAGACCCCCGAATACCTCGAGTATTTACAACGCAGCATGGATCGCATCCGCGCGGTTTCACTGTGGTCCGCATCTGGCGCTTTTCGACAGGTGCCCGTGGGTCCACATCTCGTGTAGACGACCACGTTTCACTGTAGTTGTCCCAGTGAGATTCCGGAGCTAACTGGACTACTCATGGCGGCCGGCTGGTGGCAGGCTCCTCGAAAAGAACCCCATGGGCACTCCGTGGGGTTCTTTTGCTTTCCCGGCAGGGGCAACCACCCATAGGCTGACGCTGAACCGGGGGACCAGAAAGGGAAGCGGGCCTGTGATCGAATCAGCGGATTTCACCATCAAAGCATGGAGCCACGTCGTTGACTTCGTCGTGGACCCGCCAAAACCCGCCGATCCCGTAGAAGCGCTCAAGGCGACCCGACGCGGTGACACACCACCGACCTTCACGGTCCCTTTGGTCTTCGCCGGCATCTACACAGGACCCATCCGCCTGACAATCGGGGTCCTTGATCATGAGCCGGACACGATCGCTCCCGGTTGGGAAGACGTTCTGGAGGTGTCTCTGGCCATCCCGGAGGGCAACGTGTACTTTAACCAGCCCACTGGCGCGGACACGCATGAGGTCGGGTCCATCTCAGCGGCGGACGCGGGCAGTTACCGTGTCCGGCTCCACGCGAGCGGCCGGGATTCTGACTACGACCTGGTGGTGGAAACGTCAGCGGAACGGCATCTGGTGCAGTTTTGGAAGGCCCCGCCTGCGAACACGATCGTGCTGGCTAACGCTTCATCCGCGGGGAAGAGTTTGCCGCGGTTCGTGGCGATGTGGCAGAGCGGCCTGTCCGGACCGGCAACCTCGGTGGGGTACACCGGTAGGACTGCTTCTGCCGGCCAGCACACGGGAAGAGACAGACGTTGAGGACGAAGAATGAACTGCTGAGGTCAATTGCTATAAAACGTTCATTGGCCAGGTCTATGATGCGGTTTCCTGGCATGCCCGTCGGTTTCGCTGATTGATGTGCTCTTAAACTCCTTCGGGGAATTTGTACGTCGTGGGCAGCGGGGATGGTGCCGTGCCGTGGTAGAGGACGATTTCGTCGTGGGCTTTCAGTACGACAGCCTGGGCGGGGCTGTCCTGCCTCTTGCCGTTCACCACGGCGGACCACTCGGCGATGGGGGAGTGGGCGGAACCGGGGGTCTTGTCGGCGCCGTCCAGGACGCCCCATTCGGTCAAGAGCTGGCCCAGGGTGTAGGTCTCGCCGGCGACCGGTGCCTCGATGTGGATGATGCCGGACTCGTCATGGGTGTGCAGGGCTGAAATGCCGTTGGGCTGGCCCGCCGCGGTGAAGCTGAAGCCGATGTCGGCCGGGACGGTGACCGGCTTGCCGTCCACGAAGATCTCCAGGTGGGCGTGGAAGTGCTCGGCGGCGCCTTCGGCGTTCAGGACCTCCAGACCGGCTGCCTTGATCCGGTCCGCTCCGCCCTTCGGGGTCATCTCCCAGCCGGTGGCCGCAGCTGCGGAAGGGGACGCCGGAGAGGCCGGAGCGCTCGTGGTGGGCACGGCGGTGCCGGGTCCCGGGGTTGCGGTGGAACAGCCGGAGACCGCCAGGGCGATGCCGGCCAGGACCACGGTGAGGGGGAGGAACTTTTTCACAGGGAACTGCTTTCAGAGGAGAACAAAGACGCACATCATGGGTGACGGGCCGGCCCGGGTCACCGGTTCAGAGCCCGGGCAGCGCCGGCGGACCGGTCAGGGACGAGGCGTCGTCAGGGACGGCGGGGAGCATTGGTTCAACGGGCGGTTCGCCCATCGCGATGAGCAGCTCGTTGATGGAAATCTGGCCCGTCAGCTCACCGTCCGCCCCGCAACACATACCCAAACGATAGACGGAAATAGTCCCGCGACAGGGGACGAACACGCCCTCGGCGACATGCCCCGAGGCTGGTTTGTCGGCCTACTCATCGGTAGCGTCTGGCGCAGCGGAAGAACGCCGGCGCGGACACGGTGGACTCGAGCAACAGAACATGACCGACCGGGAGCTAGCCAGGATTGTCTTCAGCGACCCAGAGCATTGCCGGACTGTCGCCCAGTGAGGCGTGCAGCAGCTGCTGGCCCAAACCTGAGCCATGGTGATCCTTCAACAAATAGATCCCCCACAGCTCGATCTCTCTAGGCGAATCGTCAAGCGAAACTGACCGGGTTCCAGAGAACCCTGCGACGGTACCGTCAACTTCAACTACGTGATGCCGGGGACGCCGGGGACCGGCCAGGAGCCGTGACCACATGGCGTGCCTGTCACTGACGGATTGTCTGGCAAAGAACTCACCGGACAGCAGTCCAGAATAGGTCTGCTTCCAGCATTCAACATGGATTTCCGCCAACCGCTGCGCATCGCGGCTTTCGGCCGGTCGGACTCCGTTGAGTGCATTCATCAGCACAGCCTATCTGCGACCTGGTGGCCGCCAAGTTCCTAACCGTGTGAGCGCACTCGATCCCATGAACTCGCAGGTCAGCTACGTCGGCAAGTTCCCCCGCGCTCCGAAAGAGGCTTTGGGAATCATGTGTACGGACGGGCCCCCGGAGATCCCCGCCCGGCAGTGCAACCTGCGGGCGGTCAAAGGTTCCAGCCCGGAATTGATTGGTCCAGGGCTCTCCGGAAACTGTCCGGCAGCCGGTCCTCGCCGGCAGCCTGGCGTAGAGTGTGCAGCCAGATTCCCAAGGCTCGTTCGTCGTCGTCGTCGCGGTTCCGATAGGAGGGCAGGCGCTTCTTCCGGGCCTGGAACGCGGCCAGCGCGCGGAGTCGTCCCGGGAACCGCGCCTCCTCCCGCCGGGCCTTATAGGGCGACTCCCAGGCACCCAGGGCGCCCAGGGCGGCCCGCTGCCGCGGATCCAGCTTTCCCTTATCGACATTGCTCCGCTGGGCGTGCAGCCACCGGCCCAGCGATGTTTCCTCCCGGCCGCCGCCGCTCTGCCTCGGCATCCGGCCGTTCTCTTTCACGAAGGCGGCGAGTTCCTCGACCCGGGCACGGAACGCCGGGGTGAGCAGGCTCAGGCTGGGCAGGGTGGATTCGACGGCATGGACCTGGGTGGCGAGGTTGGCCGCGTGCTCGTCCGCCACGGAGGGATCTTCTTCCTTGGCGGCGGCCAGCGTGGTCAAAACCTCAAGGATGTCATCGACGTTGAAGATCCGGGCGATGCCGACGCCGCTGACGCCCTGGCGGTACATCCGAATCCAGTCCTCGGCTGTGGCGACTTCGCCCATCAGTCCTGTTCCCGGCCGGAATCGTCGATCGCACCGGCTGCGACCCGATCGGGGGTCCGGGCGTACGCCTCCTCGATGTACCGTTCAAAATCCGCCGTCCCGATGTGCCAGGGACCCCGTGGGCCGATCTGGATCCACCGGAGGTCCCCGGCCTTGAGCAGTCCCCGGATCTGGCTTTCGGAGACGTTCACTTCCCCGGCGGCCTGTTCGATGGCCTTGAAGCGCGGCGGCGTCTTGTCCTCTGTCACTGGGCCATAATAGAGCCGCTTGGTGGACGGCTGGTTCAGGAACGGCTGCTATGTGGACGGGAACTAGGGGCCGATTACCCGACCTCTGCCCGCTTCGGGCTTAGTGTGGGGCGAGCTGAATGGTCAGGCGCTGTCCACCCGCAAGGTTAGGACCCGCGACCAGCGTCAGAGTGACGACCTCCCCGGGCCGGGGCTTCATCGGGTCCATGCTGAAGCGGGCTGATATGGGATCCGGTTCCTCCGGGACTGTGGCGGCTGCGGCGTCAAGAATGTCGTCCCTCGTTTGTGCCAGATATTGATCAATCGACACAAACCTGCGTTTGTGACATATCCGGCACATCGTCCGCGCCATGATGCCTGGTTCACTGTCCAATGAAGCGGGGCGGCAAGACAGTGAACTCCGTCGGGGACCATCTGCGGAGGCCCGGGCAGATCATCAGTGTCATCAAGTCCAACGGATTCTGCACGAAGGCCTGACCGTGCGTTCGGTGGCCGACACCGCATCCTGGCAAGACCGGCCGGGCTCCAGTGTCATGATCGATCCATGACAATCTCTGCGTTCAGCACCCCCGTCCACCGCGTCGGGACGCGGCTGGCAATCATGGCCGTGGTCGGACTGGCCGTCGCGCTATCCGTCGGGACGTTCCTGTCGTGGGCCTACGCCCCGGCCCTGGGCTGGGCCGCCGCCTCACTTACCTACCTGATCCTGGTCTGGTCCGTCATCGGCCGTCTGGACGCGGCCGGAACCGCAGCCCATGCCTGTGCCCGTGGGGAGGACCCGGGCCGGGTCGCCGCGGACGTGCTGGTGCTGGTCGCCACCATGGGCAGCTTCGGAGGCGTCGCGCTGATCCTGCTGGAGGCCGGGTCGGCCCAGGGCGGGACGAAGGCGGCCATTATTGCCCTGGCGCTGGGGGTGATCACGCTCTCCTGGCTGCTGGTGCAGACGCTCTTCACGCTCCGGTACGCCACCTTGTACTACAGGGAGAACGACGGAGTGGATTTCAACGAAAAGAAACCGCCCCGGTACGGGGACTTCGCCTACTTGGCATTCACCATCGGCATGACCTTCCAGGTCTCGGACACCGACCTGACCACCGACGCCATCCGGTACACCGCCCTCCGCCAGGCCCTGCTCTCCTACGTCCTGGGCGCCATCGTCCTGGCCACCGTCATCAACCTCGTCTCCGGACTCGTCCACTGACGGGTTTTGCCGCGCGGGGACCGGACCTGTTCACCACGATCGCGACTTCCGCCAGAGGTATCAACGGGTTCCATCCTGAAAACGTCATCAGTTCACCCATTCCCTCCAGGATGACTTGCCCAGACTCTGCTCCGGTGAGCGAGGCTATGCCCGGGTTCAGTTGTCGGCCGTGATTCTCACGCCAGCGACGGCTCCGGTCCAGGGAGCCGATCCCGGGTTGAACTGCACCAGCGCGGCCGAGACGTAGCCGGCCTGCAGTTGGACGAGCTGGGAGGTGACCTGGGAGCAGTCCAGGACGAGCTGAACCGGTGTGGCTCCGGTCCGCGGATCCTGATTCAGGCTCAGCCGGACATCTGGACCTCCGACGCAGGCTGCTGTGACTGTGTAGGTGCCGGCAGTCTTCACCATGGCGTTCTTTTGGAACCACACACCAGGGGCACCGACGGCGACCGAGTCCTCCAGGAGCAGTGTCCCTGATGCGACTCCCAGGCGCTGCTGCAGCTCGGTGAAGTTCTTCGCCTCCACGTCCAACATGGCCCGGTTAGTCGTCGGAGAGGCCGTGGGGGATGAGCTGATCTGCCGGGCGGGGGCGGAAGCCGGCGGATCGCCGGCTTCCCGGTACTCACAGCCAGCCAGACCCGGCACCAGGAGCAGGCCGGTCAGCAATGCGGTGGCGCAGCGCATCCGTCCGGTTCCCCCACGGTCAAGCATGGGTTGAGTCTACGGTCTGATCCCTGAAACGCCCGGCAGCCGGTCTACACGGATTCGTCCTGACCGGATTCGGCCAGCGTCACCCCGGCAACGGACCAGTTCTCACGCGGCACCTCGTGCAGGATGACCCGGACAGTGTCCGGCCGGATCGCCATGACCTTCGCATACGTGGCTGTCAACGCGGCCAACAGCTCGCGCTTTTTCTCGGCGGACGACGGGGACGCATTATGAACCTGGATGATGGGCATCGGTCGAGTCTGGCATGATCCGCCACAATGAAGAGGGAGGCAGCTTGACCGTGCCGCCCATGATCGTCCGGCAGCGGGCAGGCTGGATGCGGTTGGTCTCCAACGTCGGTTGACCGGATTATGACGCACCCACTTCAAGAATGGTTTCCAGGCCGTCTTCGTCGTCCCACTGCGATCCCACTTCCTCAAAGCCGTATTGATCCAGTAACCGCCGGGATGGGAGGTTGTCAGGACGGACCGTGGCCCGGACAACGGTCACCTGGGGATGGCTCCTTGCGGTCTCCAGCAGAATGACCAGGGCAGCGCGGGCGAATCCTTGGCGGCGGTGAGCGGGGTCAAATTGCATAGCCAATCTCGACCATGCCAGCCTCATCGGGTGGTCCGTGGTAGCCGGCCCGGCCAATCACTTGTCTGGAATGAGGCTCCACGGCCAGGCGGGTTACCCAGGCGGCGTCGCCCGGGTTCCTGGCAATCTGTCCGCTCCGTCTGCGCCACGTGCCGCTGCATTCGTCGCTGACAAGGTAGGGCGTCAGTTTCATCGGCATCATGGCGCGGGCGGACTCCAGATCCTCGCGTGCCAGCGCACACAATACGTCAGCCGGCACATGTACAAGATGGAGTCTGGTCGCTGCTGTTTTCCGGGACGTCCAGGATTCTTCGGTCATCGTCATCGCGCCATCATCGCAGAACCCGGCCGCCTCTTTATATCGGAGCGATCGCTCCCGTGGGGTGGTCGATTGCCGGCTCGAGTCGAAATGAGCAGGCAACGTGGTCATCAACCGGGATGAGGACCAGTTCGGTGCCATCCAGAACGGACCTGCCGTGGCTGATCCGATTTTGGTGGAAGGAACACTGCCAAGAAACCGGGGAGATAGTCCGTCCTGGACCGGCGACCCTTCAAACGGCAAGGTCGCCCGGTGCAGTCGATAGCCCTTCGCGGGATGGACTTTTCCTTTTCATGTGCGCGCAGTTGGGGGGGTAGCGTTCCCCGAATAAACGGTGAACCCAAAATGAATATCGGATTCAGGGGCTGCCAAAAAGTCCTAAGCATGCTTATGATTGCACTGTGCGAATGGATGGCCCGCATTTGCGGGCCGCACGGCAGAGGGTCCTTGGGGGACCCTCTTCGTGTGTCCGGGGAGACGGGACCGCGCAGCCGCATGAACCTTTCCGAGTACGCTGAAGAAATGAGCTGCGGGCACCCTCCAGCAGAAGGACCCGATTGGATCGTCGCCGACCCGGACGCCCGCTTGGCCATCTCCTCGGACCGGCCCGCCTACGCCAACGGCAACCACCGACTCGGAACAGACCGGGTTCGGACCTACCTCCGGAACGTTGACCGGGCCGCGGCCGAGATTGAGGAAGGCTGCATGGCTGACATCGCGGACGTCTTGGCCCCGGTGTTGCTCATCGCCCGGCACCACGGCATTGATCCCGCCGCGCCGGAAGACAAATGGCCGCACCGGCATCCGTCGCGTCAGGTAGGAGTTCGCGGAGGAATCCAATGTCCTGGGTGCGGGCGGTTCCGCGGCGGCACGCCTCCGCCTAACCGTCACGTGTTGACGAAGCATCCGGTGGGGCGTAGAACGAGCCTTGTCAGTCCATCTGCGGGCCGTTGGCTGACGGTCCGCCGGCTTTAGGAGCGGAACATGGCAACTGCGATAACCATGGAATTCAACGGCGCGACCCTGGCGCAATACGACCAAGTCATTGAAAAAATGGGCCTTACCCCAGGAGGGCCTGCCCCAGCGGGCGCCATATCCCACTGGGCCGCCGCGACAGACAACGGGATCCTCGTCACGGATGTCTGGGAGACACGCGAGCAGTACGACGCGTTCGCAAGGGATCAGATAGGTCCGTTTAGTGCAGAGGCAGGCATCCCGGAGCCTCCGAAGGTGACCTACTACGACGTCCACAGCTACTTCACGCAGGGCGGCGCCGGCGCCTGATCCGCCATGGCAAGCTTTCATGCCTCCCGGGTCAGGTAACCCGAGCTGGCGAAAAGGCCTCCACCCTCCGCAAAGGAGATGGGGGCCTTTCCAAGGTCGAGGGTTTCTTCGGTGCCGAGGGCTGCAGCAATTGTCATGCGCAGTCGGCGGCCGCGGGCCCCGACAATGGCTAGTACTGCACGAATCCGTTCTGAATGGCCTGCAGGTCAGCGGCCAGGGCAGCCATCCCGGCGGTAGGCGGCTCCGACTCACCCGTGGTCTCGCCGAAGCTGTCACCGAACCACTTGTGCCAGACGGTGGCCACGACCTCCGGGGTGATGGCACCGCCCGCGGTTATCAGCGCCGCGAAATCCTCCATCTCCGGGTCGTACTTTGTCTCCGGCGCTCCGTGGTCCATGACGCCCAGCAGATCGTGGGCATTGAGGCATTGGGTGATAGCGCTGCGGAGGCGGGCATACTCCGGCGTGACGGGGTCCATGAGCGCAATCCTAGGAGCCCTCCCAGAGAGCGTGAGCGCTGATAAATTGTGTTCACAATGCCCGTCGTTCCGTCCTTCGGATGGATCGGCACGATGAATTCCGAGGAGGACCTCATGTCACAGGTAAAACGCTTCGATCACGTCGGGATCACCGTTGCCGATTTGGACTTGGTCACGGCATTCTTCGTCGGGCTCGGTCTTGAGGTCGAGGGGCGGATGTTCATCGAGGGGGAGTTCCTTGACACTGTTATCGGCATCCCCGACTCCCGCACCGAGATGGTCATGCTGCGGCAGCCCGGTGGGGGTACCGGGCTGGAACTCTCGAGCTTTGGCCGGCCCGATCACCAGCCCGGATCGCCGGCGGCGATGGCCACTGAGCTGGGGTTGCGCAACGTGGCCTTCGAGGTCGACGATCTCCAGGGCGCCGTTGACCGGCTGGCGGCTGCCGGCTACGGCCTGGTCGGCGGCGTCGGGCAGTATGAGAACATCTGGCGCATGGCTTACGTGCGCGGTCCGGAGGGGATAATCGTGGCCCTGGCCGAGCGGATCGGCTGACACGCCTTCATCCGCGCCGACCTCTCCGGGGACGTCGGCTTGGCCGAAGATGAATGACGATGTGGTCCCGGCAGGCGCACTCCCAGCTCGCGACTGACTTGGGCGCTCCGGCGTCCAAGCAGGCCCTGCCGGGGCCGTAAAGTAAGCAGGGTGACTAATAAGATCAGCCCGGCCCAAGCATGGCAGCGCCTGCTTGAAGGCAACGAACGTTTCGTCTCCGGAGACGCCCGGCACCCGAACCAGGGCGCCTCGCGGCGCAGCGAACTGGTGAACACTCAAAACCCCTTCGCGGTCATCTTCGGCTGCTCGGACTCCCGCCTCGCCGCGGAGATCATCTTCGACCTCGGCCTCGGCGACGCCTTCGTGGTCCGCACCGCCGGGCACGTGCTCGACGACGCCGTTCTCGGATCGCTCGAGTACAGCGTTTCTATCCTCCAGGTCCCACTAATCGTTGTCCTCGGACACGACAACTGCGGAGCCGTCACTGCCACCAAAAACGCGGTGGAAACCGGGGAGATGCCCCAACGCTTCATCCGGGACCTGGTCGAACGCATCACCCCCTCGGTGCTGACCTCACTGCGGGATGGCAGGACAGAGATCAACGATATGGTTGTCGACCATGCCAAGCTGACAGCGGAGCGGCTACTGGAAAGCTCCCCGGTAATCGCCGCCGCCGTGCATGATTCCTCCACCGCCGTGATCGGCGTCGCGTACCGGCTCGAAGAAGGCCGCGCGCAACTCGTCTCAGAATCCGGCCTGGTCTAAAGCCGGTCACCAGAGCGGCATCATTGTTTTGCAACCCAAGTGCGCAGGAACTGGTGCAGCCCTGCATGGGGCAGCCGGTCAAGGAGTCGAACTCGGGTTCGAGATAGTGGAGCGCGACCACAAGGGGTAGCGCCAAGCGAGTACCAGGCGGCAAGCACTGCGAAGGGATGCACAAGAGCGATCACGCTTCGATTATCAGCCCGGCCGCCCTCAAAACTGGAGACAGGTAGCCTTGTTGCGACGGTCCTGCGGACACTACTGCCCTTCGTCGGCGTCAGTGGGGGCCGGCGCTCAGGGACAGACTTCGGCGGGCGATTATCGCCGCATGGGCACGCGGGCCAGGATCTGTTCGCGTATGCACCTCCGAGTACCAGGCCAGGATCCCTCCGCTCTGCCCGTCGTCGATCCCGAGGTTGGTGAACGCCGCGACGCGGAACAACGTATCCGGGAATCGCGCCTTCGCCTCCTTCACGAACGCGGGCACGAGGTCGACGCCTTCGGCGTCGGCGCCCAGGCTCGTCAGGAAAGCGGTCCAGTGACCTGGGCCGCAGCCGACGTCGACTACCGGACCCAGCAGCGACTTCGCCCAGTGCGCTATAAACCGCTGGTCCTGCTCGTTCGCCTTGTCCACCGATCCGAACAGGGAGATGTACTCTGACGCGCGCTTGGCATACGCATCACGAACCTCTGTCTCCGTCATCAGCTCCGAGCCTATACGACCCGGTTCCACCCGAACGGCGTGATCTGCATGGGCAGAAGCGGCGTCGGGTGGAACGACCTCCACCCAGCGTTTGCGGGCGGGTTTATGCGCAGGTCAGCTGTCGATTATGAGAGCATCTCGTTCCACTGGATTAGGTGATCGAGGTCCATCGCCGTCGGGCTCATTGGCGACAGCAGCCTGAACAGTCACCTCGAGAGGCCGCCCGGATCGGGCGCCTTGCGAGGCAATACGGAGACTCCGACAATTGGTCTGTGGGACTCGGACGCAAGATCGTAAGCGTGGGCGGGGCGGCTGCCTGCATCTATGGGGGCTGGGTGCGCCCTAGACTCATGCGCTGGGGCGCAAGCGATGAGGAAGTTGCCGCCCCATTTCCTGGTGCTGAAGTGGTCCCGTACGGACAGAGGGCGGCGACGATGGCTGTCACGATTGACGCGCCGCCGGATCAGGTCTGGCCGTGGCTCGTCCAAATGGGCGGGGACCGTGGAGGTTGGTACTCCTGGGACCGCCTCGACAACGCAGGACGTCCCAGCGCCCGGGAAGTCCACCCGGAGTGGCAACACCTCGCTGTGGGCGACTACTTGAAGTTCTGGGCACCGGGCGGCCATCTGGTGGACTCCTATTCGGTCGCGGTCCTTGAAGCGAATCGGTTCTTGGGACTGCATGGTCTGAGTGACTTACGGGGCCGTAACCTCGACGCGAAGCAACCGCGGCCCCTGGCATACATTGAAGGGCTCTGGGGCTTTCTTTTGACGGAATTACCCGGCCGGCGCACACGTCTCGTTATCGGGGGCTATCAGACTCTCCGGCCCCGGTGGCTTGAAGGCTTCGTTTTCTACTGGCTCTACGTCCCGGTTGTCTGGGTTATGCAGGCTCGAATGCTGTCGGTACTAAAGCGGAACATTGAACAGTCTCACAGACACTAGCTACGGAGGAACGTGGTACGGGTGGACCAGCACAAGTGACCAAAAACGCAGCCTTGCAATGAGGTGTCCGGCGCGAAGTCCGCTCGGGAACGGCAGCAGATGGCGAAGGTATTCGAGTACGACCGCCACACGGACGAACTCTACTGCTGGAGAATCGATCGCGTGAAGCTGACAGGTCGGTAGGCTCGCCTTGTGATGAGTTCGCAAAACGGCAACGAACGCTATGTCGTTCGCCCTTGGTGGAGGGCAAGATCACTGCCCTGGGCGGCCTTGGTAGTTGTCTCCATTGTCCTGACAGGCATTGCCCTGGAACGGACGGCATTCTTCGTCTATGTTCCGGTCCCGGAGTTCATCGAGCGGGTGCGCGTGGGCCGGCTGTTCATGCTCGCCGGGTCTGCCACGTCGCTTGCAGCAGCCGTATGGTCTCAGGCCCGGAGCAACCCGCTGTGGGTGACGATCTGCGTTGCCGCGCCGGCAGCGTTGGTGGGCATGGCGACGATGACCGCGACGCCCCCCTCTCTGACTCCACAGATCGCCGGCCTCTTTGCCCTGCCGGCCGCCCTGGCAGGGCTTGTTAGAGGGCTGCATCCCGAAATTAAGGATTGATGCGGCCCGGTCTCGCATCCAGAACTGAGCATTCATGCCTAGGGGTTTGGCCTTTGTCTTTCTCCTTTTTCGACAGCCCTAACCGCCGGACCGGGGCTTTCAGCCCTTACCCGCTCTGACAGCGTCGGGCAAAGTGCCCTTATGAGTTCGTCCCTGAAAACCGGTATGGCTGCGCCGGACACGCGGTTCCTTCCCCGCTCGTCGCTTGCCCGCTGGGCGCTGGCGTTTTTCGTCCTTTTCCAGCTTCTGCTTGATCTGACCCCGCTGCTCCGTTTTGAAGCGGGAACCCAGTTCGCCGACATCGACAAGGTGACCGGGCCCGTTGCATGGGCCAGTGTCATCGCGGGCATCGCACTCGCACTGTCGGCCGTTGTTCGGTCTAGGAAGCAGGCATTGGGCCGCATCCTCGCTGCCGGTCTCGGTCGCTGGGCATTCACACTGGCTGCGGCTGCACTCGTCCTGACCATCGTCGGGCCAGCCATCGGAAACGCGGACCTCTATCTGCTCGGCGGAGCCGCGGCCTTCGCGGCCGCCCTCACAGGGTCCTTCGCTTCCTTCCGGGCCGCGGCCCAACACGTCACGTTTCTGCCACGCACGGCGGTCGGCACCTGGGCGCTTTGCCTATCGTTGGTCGCCCTTGCCTCGATCATGGCTTCGCCGCTGCTGCCATTCGACGCCGACCCGCTGCTCGTGCAGATCGTGACCGAGTTGGGCGTTCTGCTGTGGGGGCCGGCGGCCGCCTCGGGCTTAATCGCTATTCTGCACTACCGCGAGCGGTCTGCCCTGGTCCTCGTTCTGACGGGGCTGGTGGCAATGGCCGCCGTCTATTGGACGATCTCCGAGTTCGTTTTTCCCGGACACTAGGAGCTGAAATGGCAACGGCGCTCAAGCCTCACACGCCCATTGGAAGATGGGCAGCACTCTTCGGCGGCCTCCTTTTCATCGAAGTGCTGGCCGCCCTCGCGGTTGGGGGCGCCACGTCCCCCACGCAGGGCATGGTTTTTTTCCTGCTTTCATGGGGCCGCGCTTGGGCAATGCCCGCAGCGGTCGCGCTGATCCTCGGCCTGATCGGAATAGTGCATTATTCGGAGCGGTCGGTGTCGAATTGGATTGTGACTGTCCTGGGCCTTCTTGTAACCGGCGCTGCCTTCGTCCCTCCTGCCTGGTATTGGTGATCCAGTCCCGCCGGAAGATGACCCCCGGCAAAATGGCCGCGCTGATGGCCGCAGCGTTCCTTGCCGTCTGGGTCATTCCCTTCGCATGGGCGACTGCCACGGCCTTCCAAAGCGAGACTGACGCCGCAGCGCCGAAAGTCACCTGGGTGCCGCCGTCCGGCTTTACCATCGATGCCTTCGTCAAGGTCTTTCAGGATGGAAACATCCCACTCTGGACGTGGAGTTCGTTCTATACCTCGGCCGCTATTACTCTGATCACACTCGTGATTTCTTCCCTCGTCGCCTACGCCTTGTCCCGCATCGACTTCAGGGGAAAGCGGGTGCTGATGGGTGTCATCATCGCGCCGATCATCATCCCGCCGCCCGTGCTGATCATTCCGTTGTTCAACCAAATGGTGGCGTTGCGGATGATTGACACGTCGTGGGCGATAGTCCTGCCGCAGGTCATCCACCCAGCCATGGTCTTTGTGCTGAAGAAGTTCTTTGATCAGATTCCTCGTGAACTGGAGGAAGCTGCTGTCATGGACGGCGCGAGCCGACTGCGTATCTTCACGCAGATCGTCGTTCCCCTCTCCAGGCCCATTTTGGCCGCTGTGGCGATCTTCGTCTTCATTGGCGCTTGGAACAATTTCCTGTGGCCGTTTATCGCGACCAATGACAACTCCCTACTAACCCTCCCGGTGGGGCTGCAGACCATCAAGAGCGCCTACGGCATCCAGTACGCCCAGAACATGGCCTCCGCCCTGCTCGCCGCCTTGCCCCTGATAGTGGTGTTCCTGTTCTTTCAGCGCCAGATCGTCACAGGCTTTGCGACTTCCGGCCCCGCCGGCACCTGAGCTTCCCTGCCAACCGAAAACGCAAGGAGAACAACACTATGTCCCGCGCCCGGATCAGCATTGACCGCGACTTCACCATTGGGGAGGTTCCCCGCCGGCTCTTCGGCTCCTTTGTTGAACACATGGGCCGTTGCGTCTACACGGGCATATACGAGCCTGGCCATCCTGAGGCGGATGACCAGGGGTTCCGCAAGGACGTTTTGGAACTAACGAAGGAGCTCGGAGCCACAGTGATCCGATATCCGGGCGGCAACTTCGTCTCAGGTTACAACTGGGAAGACGGCGTCGGCCCCATGGATCAGAGACCCCGCCGCCTGGACGGAGCCTGGCACACCCTCGAAACGAATGCCTTCGGCCTGCACGAATTCGTGGACTGGTCGCATAAGGCCGGCACCGAGATCATGGAGGCAATCAACCTTGGCACCCGCGGCGTTGATGCCGCCCGGGAGATCGTCGAATACGCCAACCATCCTGGCGGTACCTACTTATCCGACCTCCGCGCTAAGAACGGCTCTAAGGAACCGTTCAACATCAAGCTCTGGTGCCTGGGCAATGAGATGGATGGACCCTGGCAAATCGGACACAAAACCGCGGAGGAGTACGGCCGGCTGGCCCAGGAAGCCGCCAAAGCCATGCGCTATGTGGATCCAGACATTGAGCTCGTCGCCTGCGGCAGCTCCAATTCCGCAATGCCCACATTCGGGGCCTGGGAACAGACGGTCCTGACCCACGCCTACAACGAGGTCGACTACGTGTCCCTTCACGCCTACTACCAGGAGCATGACGGCGACGCTGCAAGCTTCCTGGCCAGCGCCGTCAACATGGACTACTTCATCGAATCAGTGGTAGCCACCGCGGATGCGGTGCGCGCCAAGGGCAAGCACAAGAAGCGCATCAACCTCTCCTTCGATGAGTGGAACGTCTGGTATCAGCGGGGACGCAACACCGAGGACCAGCTGCACCGGATCCAGGAAACGGGCCAGTGGCGTGAGCACCCGCGCATTATCGAGGACGAATACAGTGTCACCGACGCGGTGGTGGTGGGGACACTTCTAAACTCACTGCTGCGGCACGGCGACCGCGTCAAAATCGCCAATCAAGCCCAGCTGGTGAACGTGATTGCCCCCATCCGGAGCGAGGAGAACGGACCGGCCTGGCGGCAAAGCATCTTCTATCCGTTCGCCCGGATGGCGGAGTTGGCGAAAGGCCGGATTCTGCACACCGCGATTAGCTCCGACAAGTACGGGACGGCCACGTTCGGCGACGCGGATCTGGTGGACGTCAGCGCCACCTGGGACGAGGAGAACGGGCGCGTCGCCTTGTTCTTGGCTAACCGCGGCTTGGAAGAAGCGGCCGACGTGGAAGTCGCCCTCCGCGGGTTTGAGACGGGCGCAGTGCACCGCGCGGAAGTGCTGGAGGCTCCCGAAGGAAAGGACCGGCACGCCGGAAACAACCTTCAAGCCGGTGAGCAGGTGGGAATGAAGCCCCTGAACGGAGTCAAAGCCGCCGGTAGCGAGCTGCGGCTAAGTCTGCCCGCGCTGTCTTGGGCCGTCGTCGAACTGGGGGTGACCCGGGGCTGATTCCCCAGCAGGGGCGCTGCAGGGACATGAAAGGGCCTCGGCAGCGCCCAGATCCCAGCGGCCCTCCGGCACAGTAGCAGTCGGCAAGAGCGCGCCAGCGAGGAACGGTGGTTTGCGGCGGGCCGCTACGGGCCTGTCGGGACGCCGGGGACGGATCTAGACTGAAGCATTCAGTCATGCTGGCGGCGGGCGACGCCCGGCGCGCAACCAAAGAGAAGCACGTATCGGGAAGGGCTGGCCATGGGCAATGCCTCGCAGAAAGCTAATCGGGCGGCATCCGAAGCGGCGTCGGTGAGCCGAAGCCCCGCCTTGCGGATACTGGCGCGCACCGGATTCGTCTTCATCGGCCTGGTTCACATCCTGATCGGCTTCATCGCCCTGCAGATCGACAGGGGGCAGGGCGGCCACGCCGACCAGTCCGGTGCGATCGGATCCCTCGCCTCGAAGCCGGGCGGTCCTTTTATGCTCTGGGCCGGGTTCGCGGCGTGCGCCGCGCTGGCCCTCTGGATGGTCAGCGAGGCCGTCTTCGAGGCCCGCTCCGAAGCGGATTCGAAGAAGAAGCTGCAAAAGGCGGGCGCGGCCGTGGGGAAGGCTGTGGTGTTCGGCTTCCTGGCCTTCACGTTCGCGGTCTTCGCCTCCGGCGGCAGCAAGAACTCCAGCCAGTCGGCCAGTGACTTCACTGCCAAGTTGTTGGGCGCCCCTGCCGGCGTGGTGCTGCTGATCGCGGTCGGTCTCGCGATCATCGGAGCCGGCGTGTTCTACGTCTACCGCGGCCTCACGCGCAAGTTCATGGAGGATCTGCAGGACCCGGGCAATGCCCGTACGGCGGTCGAATGGATCGGAACCATAGGCTACGCCGCCAAAGGCGTGGTCCTCGCCGTCGTCGGCATCCTGATCATCGTTGCCGCGGCCACCGCGGATCCGTCGAAATCCTCCGGCCTGGACGGCGGCCTGAAGGCCCTCGGCTCCCAGCCGTACGGCGTATTCCTGCTCGCCGGAACCGCGGCGGGGCTGGTCTGCTACGGGGTGTATTCGATGGCCCGCGCGCGGTACGGAAAGTTCTAGCCAGTCCGTCACGGGCGCCGTCCGTCCGTCGCAGCGTCCACCGCTGTGGCTCCGCTCCCGGGGAGCAGTCGCTCTATGGTTGCCGGCGTTGGTGAGTGGGACACTCGGTTCCATGCGCGAACTTGTTGTGCTCGGCACCGCCTCCCAGGTCCCGACCCGTACCCGGAACCACAACGGCTACCTTCTGCGGTGGGACGGCGAGGGGCTGCTCTTTGATCCCGGTGAGGGAACGCAACGCCAGATGATCCATGCCGGGGTGTCGGCCAGCCAGATCACCCGCATCTGCCTCACCCACGTGCACGGTGACCACTGCTTCGGTCTGCCGGGTGTGCTGTCCCGGCTCGCCCTGGACGGGGTGACCCGTACGATCAACCTTCACTATCCGTCCTCGGGCGAGGACGTGGTCCGGGCCCTGGTGTCAGCTAGCTCTGCCGAAGTTGACCTGAAGCTGCGCCCGCATGGCGGCGCTGGAACCATCGCACCGGGCCTCGAGGTGCAGCCGCTGAGACACCGGATTGAGACCTACGGCTACCGGCTGACCGAACCTGAGGGCCGCAGCCTCCTGCCGGACCGGCTCGCCGCCGCGAGAGTAGACGGCGCCGATGTGGGACGCTTGCTGCGTGACGGGAACCTGGGACGCGTCCGGCTGGAGGACGTGAGCGTTCCCCGGCCCGGTCAGAGCTTTGCCTTCGTGATGGACACGGCCCCTTGCACCGGCGCCGAGGAATTGGCCGACGGTGTGGATCTGCTCGTGGCGGAGTCAACGTTCAGCAACGACGACGCCGAACTCGCTGGCCAGTATGGCCATCTAACCGCCGGGCAGGCGGGGGAGCTGGCGGCGCGCGCCGCCGTCGGCACGCTTGTGCTCACGCATTTCTCATCCCGGTATGGCGCTGATGTCACCCTGCTCGCCGAGCAGGCTCGGGACCGTGCCGGGGAGGCCAGCGTTGTAGCGGCAAACGACCTGGACCGGATGGCCTTCCCCAAACGGCGGCGTTGGTCGTGAATGTTGGTCCCACATAAAGGCGACCGTTCCCTGGCGAGATGTGAGTACCCGATGCTGACTGCGACGGTTGCAGAGAGCCAGGGCCGCGTGATGCTGCGCATGAGCGGGCGCAGGATTCGGACCATGAGGCCGGTGGGGGACCCAGGTACTGTGCCACAGCAGATACGCGGCCGCCCCGATCCCCGCGCCAAAGGCCTGAGTGGAGTTGATGTCAGCCCATCGGAGGCGTCAGCCCATACCGGGCGATGATGTCCGGCAGCCAGGGCGGTTCGCCGAACTGCAGCCCGTATTCGGCGGCCAGTTTGCCAATGAACTCGGGATCCGGCGGACCCGCTTCGAAATGATCGGCCAGCCCCCAGAAAAAATGCTCAAACCCCGCGGGGCTGATCACCTCGATCATCCGCGCGGGGACTTTGCCGGCGTTCCACATCGTGTGGAGTTCCCCCCGTGGTTTCGTGATGTAGCCGCCGGCACCGAGCACGGCCTCACGTTCGCCGGACCGGAACCCTATCTCCCCTTCAATGACGATCGAGTACTCGTCCTCCCGGGTGTGGGTGTGCGGGGGGACCAGAGCCCCAACAGGGAACGGGTGCTCCACAATCGAGATCTGTTCATTGGTGTGCTCGCCGAAGAGCTTGAAAACAACCCCGATCGATCCAAGACTGCCCTCGCGCCCCTGGCCCGGCTGCACGACTGTCAGCCGTGGAGCCTTGTCCATATCCATGACAGACCACCTTTCAATATTCGATATACAATGGTGTCTACCGAAATTGTCCAGCGGCGAAGGATCAGTGTCAATACATTGACTGAACACTACCGTTCATCCAAAAACCGGCGCTACGAGATGAGCAAACGGACCGAACAGATAAGCGGCACGCACCAGCGCATCGTCGACGCGGCTGTGACCTTGCACGGTTCCATTGGGCCGGCCCGCACCACCATCGCGGGCATCGCCGAGAAAGCCGGCGTCACCAGGCTGACGGTCTACCGGCACTTTCCCGACGACGAGGCACTGTTCTCTGCCTGCTCCTCGCATTGGCTTTCGCAACAGCAGCTACCGGACCCCACGGCATGGTCCGGGCAGGCCGACGCCCTCGAACGCGTCACCGTTGGCCTGTCCGACCTGTATCGGTTCTACCGCGACGGCGAGGCCATGCTCACCCGAATTTATGCGGACTGGAATGCGCTCCCAGAAGCACATCGCGGAGACCTCGAATCCAGGAACGCCTTTTTCCGGGACGTCCTGCTCGAGCCGTTCCCTGAGTCGAGCAGGAGCGGCAGGCTGCTCGCCACCTTGAGCCACGCGGTTTCCTTCTGGACCTGGCGGTCGCTCTGCCATGACAACGGCCTCTCCAACCATGACGCCGTCGAAATCATGTCAACGCTCATCACAACGACGGCCGAAGCCCGAGGGGCAGTAGGGACGTCTAGGTGTATTGTCCACGGACGTTAGGGACGCCCGGCGTGGATAGGTGACAAAAAGAAGACCTCCGAGTGGAGTGGGGCTTGTCTAGAGTCCGATCCACAAGGAGGTCTTCAATGTCCCATGCTAACGCGCTCCTGACGCCGAAGGGCAGGCTCCGGCTGGCTAGGTGCGTTGTCGAGGACGGGTGGTCCCTGCGCCGTGCTGCTGAGCGGTTCCAGGTGTCGGTGGCAACCGCGGCGAGGTGGGCGGCCCGTTACCGGGAGCACGGTGAGCGCGGGATGGGTGGTCGTTCCAGCCGGCCCGTCAGCTCCCCGCAGCGGACGTCCGTGCGGCGGGAGCGGCGGATCATCGCGCTTAGGGTCAACCGCCGGTGGGGTCCGGCACGGATCGGCTTTCTGCTGGGGATCCATCCGTCCACAGTGCACCGGGTTCTGTCGAGGTTCGGGTTGGCGAGGCTGTCGTGGATGGACCGGGCCACAGGCCGGGTGATCCGCCGGTACGAGCACCACAGCCCCGGGGAGCTGGTCCACGTGGACATCAAGAAGCTCGGACGGATCCCGGACGGCGGCGGCCACCGCGTCACCGGCCGGGCCGCGGGTAATAAAAACAAGACCGGCACGACGGCGAACCGGCGACCGGGCTACGCCTTCTTGCACAATGCCGTTGATGACCACTCTCGGCTTGCCTATACCGAGATCCTGGCCGATGAGAAGAAGGACACCGCAGCGGGGTTCTGGGAACGCGCCAACGCCTATTTCGAATCGTGCGGAATCGTAGTCAAAAGGGTGTTGACGGACAACGGCTCCTGCTACCGCGCCCACGCCTTCAAGGACGCGCTGGGCCCGGACATCAGCCACAAACGCACCCGCCCCTACAGGCCCCAAACCAATGGCAAAGTCGAACGCTACAACCGCACCATGCTCGACGAATGGGCCTACGCCAAACCCTATGGATCAGAAACCGAGCGTGCTGCCGCTTTCGCTGACTGGCTCCATCATTACAATCATCACCGAGGCCACACTTCACTCAAAGGTCAGCCACCGGCCAGCCGTGTTACCAACCTCTCAGGTCAATACATCTAGGCAACAAGTTTAGGCAGCAAGGGCGTCCCGCATGCGGCCACGCTTGAGCGTCTTCGCGCGGTGCCGAAGCTCTCTACGGAGGCGGCGGTTTGGCGGCAGCGGCTGCGGAATGCCGGGGAATGGTGTGCCCGGCAGTGGCGGTGGTCGTGGTGCCGGATGGGTGCATCGCAGTAGGGCGTACGGCAGGTGTCGTCGCGCGCTCGGATGAATCGTCGCAGTCCGGGAGGGAAAAGCCTGGCCCGGGCGTCCATCGCCACCAGGTCTCCGGCGCCGGGAGTGGTGTACAGCCGACGCAGCCAGACACTCAGGGCGGAGGCCCCCCTCGCCTGCGCTCCCGCTGATTTCCGCGCGGAGCCCGGGACCTGGTTGAGCGTATCCCGTGCCCACTCCGCAGGGACTATGCCGTATCCGGAGAGGCGGGTCGGCTCGCTGTCGCCCTGGAAGAGGGTGCGGTCCGTCATGACTAGTTGGATTTCGATCCCGGTAATGCCGGCGGGCGTTCCCGTAATGCGTTCGACGAGGTCATCGGCCATGATCTGTCCGCGGGAGCGGGCGTCCCCGCATGAGCGCAGGGAACCGGCATGGCGTGTCAGGGCGGCGTGGACGGCCACGCCGGCGGACACCGGAAGCAGCGCACTCAGCTATGTCATAGTGTCCGGCGCCGGGCGCAGGCTCACATACCGGTCGGTGGCCGCGTGGCGGGCCTGGGAACGGCGCTGCAGAGCGTCGAACGCGACGGCGATCCGAGCCTGTAGGCCCGCTGCTGCGGACTTCAGGTCCTCCAGCTCCCGCAGTTGTTCGATCAGCCCCGCACTTTCATGACAGGGGAGGACGGCAGTCAGGAGCCGGATCAGGTCCTTGACCGTCCCGTCTTCGCGGGCTGCTTCCGGGGCCGATGCAGGCTCCTGAGTGTGCCTCCGTGAGGGCAGGGCAGTCCTACCGGCCGAACAGCTTGGCGAAGAAACCCTTGCCGGCCGACTTCTCCTGCTCGTGCCCGCGGCAGCGCTCGGAGCTTGGGACTCCGCGCATAACCTGGTCTACGTGCTGGCCGCAGCCCGCCCACGTCGTCTTACCGCATTTCTTACATGTCACCGCACGGCACATCTGGTTGCTCCCTTGAAGCTTGGATAATCTCACCAGCATACCCCATGGGGTATTTTCATGCGAAATGCTCCGCGCCGTTACACCGGTACACGGGCCCGTGGTCGTCCATATTCCAGCTGCTCCTAGCCGACGTGGATGCGTGGCCTGCGGGTGGGGTCCGGCTCATGTTTACGGATGATTTCACGCACCACGGGGGGTGTGTCGCCGCGGCCAAGGAGGAGGTATCGCATCAGGTGGGCCAGTGGGTTGCCTTCGGACCATTCGAAGTAGGCGTGCGGAATTACGCCCGTTGCGTCCCTCAGCGCCAGCAGCACCGCCGCGATGGCGTTGGGTGCGGCGGGGCTTTCGACGCGCAGGATGCGGTGCCCGTTGACGTGGTTGCCTTTCACGTCGAGGGTGTCGCCGAAGTTGGAGGGGTCGATGATGTCGATTTCAAGGAAGATGACGTCTGCGGCGCCGGGCACTGCGTTTTGGCCGCGTTGGTCGAACTCCTTTTCAGCATATTCCTGCGCGTCGCCGGCTTGGCGACGGTTGGCGATCAGGTTCAACGCGCCGTCGTAGTCCAGAGAGTCGGCGATGAACTGGCGGGCGGCGTGGTCAAACCGGATGACGTCCGCGCGCAGTTCCGTGGTGCGCGCCACCCGCGACACCAGGGAGATGGCTACGATACCGAGAATGAAGAACGCTGAGATCGTCAGCCCGTGCGGCTTTTCGATGACGTTCGCTGTGAGCGCGTACACCAGAATCAGGGTAAGCAGCGCGAAGGCACCACCGGCCCGGCGTTGCCGGCGCCGGAAGGCTGAGATAGTGACGGCAACCGATCCGGAGACCATCATGGCCAGGACGCCGGTAGCGTAGGCACCCGCCTGCGCGTTGACGTCGGCGTGGAAGCCAACGGTGATCAGGACGCTGACCGCCGTGTAGACGAGGACCACAGGGCGGACTGCGCGTCCCCATTCGGGTGCCATCCCGTAGGAGGGCAGGTAACGCGGCACGATATTGATCAGGCCCGCCATGGCTGACGCGCCGGCAAACCACAGGATCAGGATGCTGCTGATGTCATAGACCGTGCCGAACGTGTTTCCCAATTCCTGATGGGCAAGGTAGGCGAGGGCGCGTCCACTGGCGCCACCGCCGGGCTCGAATTCGTTGGCCGGGATCAGGACCGTGGTGACGAAGCTGCTGCCCAGCAGGTAGACGCTCATGATTGCTGCCGCCGCGGTCAGCAATTTTCGCGTGTTCCGCACCCTGGACGCGAGGCGTTCTTCCGGCGTCGTGCCCGTGGAGGCAACCAGTGGCATCATACTGACACCGGTCTCGAATCCGGAGAGCCCAAGAACGAGCAGCGGGAAGGCAATCACGGCCGGTCCCGCGATGTCCGAGAGTCCGCCGCGTCCTGCCAGTTCCCCGGTCCACCGGGCCAGGGACGCGGGATCATTGAGAACCCGGATCACCCCGGCGGCGATGACCACAGCGTTCAATAGCAGGAATGCCGCGACGAGGGGGATTGCTACCACCACGGCTTCGCTGAACCCGAGGAGGAACACCCCGCCCAGGATCAGCAGCAGCGCCACAGTGACCGGCACCGCCTGACCATGCAGGAATTCAGGGACGTACGGATTCTCCAGCATGTGCACCGTGGCATCCGCCGAGGAAAGCGTGATGGTGATGATCCACGACGTCGCCACGAAACCCAGCAGGATCAGAACGAAAATCTTTCCCCGCCAGAACGGCAGGAGGTTTTCCAGCATCGCCACGGACCCTTGGCCGTGCGGGCTTTCTTCCGCGACCCGGCGATACATGGGCAGCATGCCCAGAAGGGTCAGTGCAACGATCAGCAGCGTCGCCAGGGGTGACAGTGCGCCGGCCGCCAAAGCGGCGATTGCCGGCAAATAGGACAGCGTGGAAAAGTAATCCACACCGGTAAGGCACATGACCTTCCACCACGCCTGCGGAGTAGCGTGCTCCTCTTCGCTTTCAGGTCCCACCACAGGCTGCACACGGTGCTCCAACAACCACCGTGCCAGGCCATTCGCCGTCGACCTCTGAGTCGTGGGGCGTCTGACCTCCGCAGGAACGGTGCGCCGCTCTGTACCGTCCATCTCGGTCTCCTTTTTCCATCGGTTCCCAACGTGGCCCTGCGGCCGGGAGGAAACCAACCTGCGAACTGAGGCCGCGTTCCTTGCGCCTCCGAACACGTCAAGCCGCCTGATGATGCCCGCCCGCTATAGGGAACAGCGTAGAACATGGCGACGTCCATGGCAGGGCAGTGGGCTAGGCGTGCCGGTAAGGGCAGGAGTGCAACTCGTGCGAACGCTCGCGGGCGGCCCGTGGCGTACTCTGTGGTCACGGCGAGGGAGAGAGGTTCAGATGACACTTCAGGTGCGCGTAGGCGTTCCGCCCGGGCTTACCGACCGAGTGGTTGCGGCGGCTGCCGCATCCGACGGCACGTCGGATATTGCCCTGCACCGCGGTGCATCCTTGCGCCCCGCGGGCGACGTCGTGATCATCCATTCAGCCAGGGAGAGCGCCGGTGAGCTTCTGAAAGCGCTGGAGGACCTGCAGGTCCCGCAGGTGGGATCCATCACGCTGATTGAACCCCGGCTTGTCCTCTCGGACGCCGCAGAGGAAGCGAAACGCCGGGTGCCTGGCGATTCCGCGGACGCGGTGATCTGGGACCAGGTGACCAACGAAACAGGCGAGGAAGCCAAGCTGTCGTGGACCTTTCTCGTGTTCATCATCATCGCGACCCAGCTCGCCGGGATTGGCATTGTCACCAACTCCACGATCGCCATCGTGGGGGCAATGGTGGTCGGCCCCGAATTTGGGCCCTTGGCGGCGCTGTCGCTGGCGTTGGTGGAGCGCCGCTTCGACCTCGCCAGAAGGGCTCTTATGACACTGGTCGTTGGCTTCACCGCAGCCATGGCGGTCACAGCCGCGGCGGCAGCCGCTTCGATCCCTCTTGGACTGGTGCCCCGAGGTTTGCTGGAACATGGTGAGTCCGCGGCCGACTTCATTTATCATCCCGGACCATACTCACTCATCGTTGCCGTCCTGGCCGGAGCAGTGGGCATGATGTCGATGATCGGCCGGAAATCCGCGGCGCTGGTTGGCGTGTTCATCTCGGTCACCACTGTGCCGGCCGCTGGCTTCGTCGCCGTGGCCTTGGTCCTGGGTGAGCAGGTGAAGGCGCTCGAATCCGGTATTCAGCTCGCCATCAACCTTGCCGGAATAGTGCTCTCCGCCGTGGCCGTCCTTCTCGTTTACCGATGGATCGAAAAAGGGCCGCTGCTACGCCTGCGACGGCATCCGGGAGGAAGGACCTCTGCCTGAGTTCGCTGTGGAGCGGGGACGGGATGCAGCGGTCCAGCTCAGCCGATATCCGTCGTCGTTCCTCAACTAGGGCTGGTAGTACTCGTCCGTCGGCATGAAACCCACACGATCCACTTTTCGGTGGTAGTGCACTCCAGCCATACCACCCAGAACGGCCCCCACCAAAGCTACTGCGGCCACCGCGATGGCGGTGATGATGCCGCTGGTAGTTAGCGGGCCCTCGTCTATGGGAGGTTGAAGGAAACTATCGAGAGTGGTCAGGACATTGAATCGGCCACCGCTGATAATCCCAAGCAGGGCGAGTGCCGCGGCCACAACGGCAGCCCACAGCCACACCATGAGGCCCTGACCGATGCCGTTGAAACGCGCCATTCTTCCTGCGACGTACCCGCCGCAAAGGAAGGCGAGGAAAGGGATTATCAGGAGCATTATCGTCCCGCTCACGCCATCCGGTGATGATGCCCGGCCGGGTTCCGCGATCAGGCCCGTGCCCCGGAGCAAGCCGGCATCACCGGCCGCTATGACCAGAGCGGTCAGCAGAACAGCCATCGCGGTGGAGATCAGCCAGCCGAAGAAGGCGGAACCGATCTTGATGCCGCCGAACCGCTCCTCTTGGCGGGCAACCACTATTTCACGGATGGCTGCGACCTGGTCTTCCGGGAAGAAAGCTTCCACCGGGGTGCCGGCCTCATCGGTGTACCCAGGGTCGTCGGTGTATCCCGGGTCGTCAGTGTAGGCAGGGTCGTCGGTGGAGGGGCGGACGCCAGGGGGTTCTTCGTAGAAGCCGTGCTCAGTACTGTCCGAGGTGCCCGTATCTCCTCGGCCCGGCGGGACGGTGGCGTCGTCCCTTTCCTGGTCGCGTTCCCGCCCGTCGTCAGGATCCCTCGGACTGCCCATCACTCGTCCTTACTTTCAGTGCACCCACGGGCTCGTTCCCTGAAGCGGCCCGTCCGGCGGGCTGATGTGGGATCCGTGATAATCCGATGGGGCGCCCGCCCAAGGCGCGCTCCTCCGCTTTGCGAGCGGCTGCTGAGTATCACACCTAAAGTAGCGGCACGCCGGCCTGGCTCACGAGGGGCTTTCGGCCTCACTTGGACAGACTGCTGCACGGTTCCTGCGGCAAGCGCTCGCGGAGGCGCTCAGACCGCCGGGTAGTCCGCATTCCATCGCGCGACCGCGGCGCTATCCGGCCTCACTCCGGATACGGTCCTGAACACTTTGCGGCATGGTGGAGCACGAGTCGCTGTCGGCGCGCCGGTCCGCATGGCTGTCGGCGGTGTCCGTGATGCCGACCGTTGCGACGGCCGCCTGCCATCCTCCGAGGCCCGCGATCTGCCGAGGCACCCAGACGTTCGCGGCCCCGTTCACGAGGTTCCACACCGCCGGATGGACACCTTGGCCCAGGTAGATCCCTCCGTTCGGATCCCGCCGGACCAGGTCGGGCAGCGGCAGGACGCCCATCAGCTGCGCCGACTGGTAGTCCGACATGTTCCACGGAGGCGTGCCGAAGTAGTACCAGCTGGCGGCGCAGACGCCGTACAGGTGGGGGCCGAACTGGGCGTAGTTCAGGTAGAGCTCCAGGGTGCGCGGGGCGCTCAGGGTGTAGCTGAACTGTGTTGCCAGGACGGCTTCAAGTCCCTTGCGGACGGCGCTCTGGTCATCCCACAAGAAGATGTTCTTGACCAGCTGCTGGGGAATGGTGGAGCCGCTCGGATCGGGCTTGCCCTGGAAATAAGCTCCGGCCCTGGCCTGGAAATCCCCTATGTCGAAGGCACCGACGCGGGTGCCAAGCTGTTCGTCTTCGTGGGCGACCGTCGCGGCGAGCAGGTGGCGGCTGATGTGGTTCATCGAGACGAACTGGTAGACGACGGGTTCGCCGGCCTCCAGCATGTATGCGGTGCGCGGCGGGGTCATGCCGAAACTGAATGTGAACGCAATTATTTGGGCCAGAACAAGGGGGGCGATCAGGGCCAGCAGCAGCTTACGGCGCCATTTGCGCCTGGATCGCGTGCCCGGCTGGACCGGCGGTTGGGCCTGATCCGCTCCGGCCGGGGGCTGGGTGGTGGTCGGCGTCGCGGGATCCGGCGACGTCCCGGTGCCGGGGATCGGGTAGCTGACAAACCGGGGCGGTTCGTTCTCAGGGCGGTCTGCCGACGGGGCGCTCCGTGGCGGTGACGGCCGCTTCGGGATCCGCGTTGTTCTGATGTCCATCGATATGCCTTTGCTTCTTGCCCGCGTGCCCCTGAAGATGATGGGACAAGATTCTACCGGGCGGCTCTGGTTCTTCCGTGCGCGGTCACCAATACAGGGGAGCTCCTATGAGACCCATCACTGGTGAAATCCTCATCGGAGCGCAGGTCGAGGCCATCGCAGCGTTTTGGAGGGACCAGGTCCACTCGCGGGGGCGAGGTCGGGTCAGCCGTCAAAACGGAGGGTGATCAGCAGGCCGAGCAGGGCAGCCACGCCGGCCAGAAGCATCGCTGCCCTGGGATTGCCGAAGTTGAGTGTCCATCCCAGACCGAACCGGCGCGGAACGAGCAGCGTGTGGTCTTCGCGGTTGATGTAGAACAGGCCGCCGCGCCAGTACTTGTCGTCATCCCGGTGGGTCAGGCCGGTGTTCCCCTCGGCGTCGTCCCGCTCGCGGTTGTTCCTGGCCAGTACCACGATGGCCACCAGGACCGCGGCCAGGATCGGCAGCACGACCACCAGCGGCGCCCACGACGTGACGGTCCCGGTCCACATCAGCAGGGATGATCCAAGCATCCCCAGGTCGATCATCGCGGCCAGCCCGAGCAGGGCCTTGGCGCTCAGGGACATGTACTGGCGGTGCCAGCGCGCGGAGGCAACGGGGTGTGCCGGGTCGATGTCGGGCCGGCTGCGGAAGATGGCGGCCGCGATACCCACGAGCAGCGCGGTCACTCCGATCTGCACGAACACCAGTGAGAAGGCGGTGCCGATGGACTTGGCGGCTAACCGGTCGGGCACGCCCTTCGCGCCGTGGTGCACGGCCAGTATCCCGGGCATCGTTGGGTAGCTGGTCAGGCCGATTACCACCGTGGCGAGGGTGATGATCAGCGCCGGTGCCAGCCAGAGCCAGGGAAATCGGGGTGGGTTGGTCCGCAGCTCGGTGTCCACCGCGATGCCTTGGTGCAGATCCTTGTACCAGCCCCCGGCGGCCTTGGCGGCCCGGATCTCGTGGTTGGCCAGGAAGAAGCAGCCGTACCAGAGGCCGACGAGCACCAGCACGGACAGCGGCAGGAGCAGCGTTTCGGCGGTCATGGCGTAGATGACGACGCAGATCCCGCCGGCGGCGAACCCGCTGAGGAGTATCCGCCGTCGGTAGATGCGCGTCTGTCTGATCACCGTCGGGTCGCCGGCGTGCTGGGCCGGTACCCGAACCCCGAAGGGAACGGTGGGACTGTTGATCGAGGGCAGCATCAGGGCGAGTGCAAGCACTAGTGCCAGCAACACCGAGCTTAGGACGATGGCAACGGTCACGGTGTGTCCTCTGGCTTCTTGGCATCAAATGAATCGAGTATCGACCGGCAGGTCTTGAGAACCTCGTCGGCCGGTAAGCCTCGGGCGACGGCCTCGGCCAGCAGGGTTCGTGCCCTCGCGGTCCACTCCGCGGGGAACGGCGGGTCCGCGACCGTCGGGGTCACCACCGCACCGGCCTTGCGGGTCAGCCGGATCAGGCCCTGCCGACGCAGGAGGTCGTAGGCCTTGTTCACGGTGTGGAAGTTGATCCCGAAGTCCGCGGCGAGCGTCCTGGTGGCCGGTAAGGGGCTGCCCTCGGTCAGCACGCCATCTGCGATGGCCTCCACGATCTGGTCCCGGAGCTGCTGGTAGATCGGCAGCTCGCTGGCTAGGTCAACGTTGAGGATCATCACTCCCACCTCCAGCCTTTGTTCTATAAGTTATAGAACAAAGAGCGGCCGACGGCAACGTCGGACCCGCAGTCCGCCACAGGGCGCAACTAGCCCGATGAAGTGCCTACACGTTACGCGCGGCGAGCCGCCAGGCTTGCTACTCAGCTGCCCGCGCCGAGGGCTGCACGCGCGTTCTTCTTGCGTTCAGCAAGTTCCTTGCGCGCCAGGAGCGCCTCGTCCAGGCTGACGGCAATGAATTTGGTGGACGTGCCGGGCGCGGCGCGGGCCACCAGATCCATGTCGGCGCTGATGACGGTCCCCACCATGGCATACCCTCCGCCGGAGACGGCATCGCGGTGCAGGATGATGGGCTGCGTGCCGCCGGGAATCTGGATGGATCCGACGGCGTAGCCGGCATCCACGATGTTGGATGGGTCGGAACCGGCCCCGAAAGGCTGCTCGCGTTCCTTCCACTGCACGCCGGGGCCGGAGTACCGCAGCCCCATCCGGTCGGCCACCGGAGTCAGTTTCCACTCGCCATTGAGAAGGTTGTCCAATCCTTCCTTGGTGAGAAGGTGGTCGTACAGGCCGAGCACGATCCTGACAGTTTGTTCCTTCTCGAAAACGGGACGGAATTCCTCCGGAATCGTGGCGGCGACGGGCGGGGCTCCGCCGTTCAGCGGACTGCCGACGGGAACGTGATCGCCCGCTTCCAGCTTGCGGCCGTGGAATCCGCCGATTGCGCCCAGTCCGTAGGTGGACCGGCTGCCAAGCACCTCGGGAACGTCGATGCCGCCTTGGACTGCGATGTAAAAGCGCGTGCCGCCCTGGATGACTCCGAAGCTGAGCTCGTCGCCGGCCTTCAGTTGCAGTCGGGTCCACTGCGGCCGGGATTCGCCGTTGACCTTCACTTCGACCGGGGCCCCGGTGACTGCGACGACGGCATCCGCGTCGGTGGTCAGTACCGGGCCCATGTACGTGCATTCAAGGACGGCTTCCTTGACGGTGTTGCCCACCAGGGCGTTGCCGAGTTCGGCAGAGTACTGGTCCATGGACCCGCTTTGCGGGATGCCGACGTTGTAGTGACCTGTGCGTCCCTGGTCCTGGACCGTGGTGGCCAGTCCGGGGTTCTTGATGTCAAACGCCATTGAGGACCTCCATGAGTTCCTGGTTGTAGCCTTCGGGATTCGCGAGTGCCTTGGACAGATCGAACCTCACGGGTACTTGGCGGTAGCGGAACGTCCCCGCGGCGATTTCGGCCTGGATGCCGTTGTATTCGCCCTCGGTGACCGGCTTGAACTTCACGATGTCCCCCGGACGGAAGAACACCATGAAGTCCTTGAAGTCTTCCAGTCTCTGGGCCGGGTCGAAGATCGGGGCGGCAGCAACCCCGAACATCTGGTAACCGCCGGCGCCGCGGACGGAATAGATGCAGCCGAAGCAGCCGCCGTGGCCCACCGTCAACTTGGGGGTATCGGTGCGGGGGCTTAGATACTTGGGGACCTGCAGTTGTTTCTCCCGCTCCACGAGCTGGAAGAGGAACGGCAGGCCGGCCACGAAACCAACCATGGAGACCAGCCACGGCTGCTCATGGTGGCGCTGGATGAATTCGGCGGCGTTCTTGAGGTTGTTGACCTTCGCCGCGTAGTCAATGTCCGTGCCGCCGGGCTCCTGATGGAACCCTTCACGGAATCGCGTTGCCACTTCCGCCGTGAAGGGATCGTCATACCAGACCGGGACCTCGATGATCCGGGTTTCGAGGGGCTGCTCCTGATGGTGCGCCAGGTCACCTTCAATCGTCCGGACGGTCTCTTCCAGGGTCGACGGCGGCAGGACGTCGGGATCGAACCTCACGAGCAGTGAGGCGTTGGCAGGACAGACGTCCACGATGCCCGGCAGCTCCATGGCTGCGAGCTTCGAGGCCATGGACATAACGCGAAAGTTGGCCTCCAGGCTCATGGATTCCGAGACTTCGACGAACAGGAATTCGTCTCCGCCCCAGGTATAGCGGGCCTGCAACACGGCGGGTTCCGGGTTGCTCATTGTGCCTCCAGGAGATTGGCGGATTCAAGGAACTTCGAGTGGTGGGTCACGGCGGCGAATTCGGGCCGCGCCAGAAGCCTCTTGTGCACCGGAATGGTGGTCTTGACCCCTTCGATGCGTGTCTCGTCCAAGGCTGCCAGCATGGCTTCAATAGCCGTTTCACGGTCGGGCGCGTGAACGATCAGCTTGGCGAGCAGGGAGTCGTAGTACGGGCTCACTACGGATCCTGCTTCCACGCCCGTGTCGACCCTGATGCCTTCGCCGGAGGGCCATTCGACGGCCTTGATGAGGCCCGGGCTGGGGAAAAAGTGGTGCTCCGGGTCTTCGGCGTTGATGCGGCATTCGATGGCGTGGCCGCTGAAGTGGACGTCGCCCTGCCGGACGGACATTGCTCCTGTGGAGGCGATCAGCAGCTGTTCGCGGATCAGGTCGATTCCCGTGATCTGCTCGGTGATTGGATGCTCAACCTGGATCCGGGTGTTCATCTCAATGAACGCGGCCTCGTGGTTAATGGGGTCATAGAGGAATTCGACTGTTCCGGCACCGCTGTAACCGCATTCGCGGGCGAGCTCAACGGAGGACTCCCGGATCCTCTGGCGGACGGCGTCGGGAAGGTCCGGTGCCGGTGCTTCCTCGATGACTTTCTGGGAGCGTCTCTGCATGGAGCAGTCGCGGTCTCCAAGGTGTATGAAGCTCGTTCCGTCGCCGAGGATCTGCACCTCCACGTGGCGGGCATGCAGCACGAAACGTTCCAGGTAAATCGTGGGGTCTCCGAAAACGGAAGCCGCCTCCCCGCGGGCCTTCTCGATCGTTTTCAGAAGCTCGTGTTCAGTGTGGACGAAGTGGATGCCCCGCCCTCCGCCACCGGCGGAGGCCTTCACCACCAGGGGGTAGCCGATGCCCCGGGCCACTTCAACGGCATCGGTCCCGGGGTCCAGAGGTCCGTCGGAGCCGCGGAGTACCGGAACGCCGGCCTTGCGGGCGGACTCCCTCGCCATGGACTTGTTGCCCATCGTTTCGATGGCGACCGCGTCCGGACCGACCCAGATCAGGGCCGCCTCTGCGACCTTCCGGGCGAACGCGGAGTTCTCGGAGAGGAAGCCGTAACCCGGATGGACGGCATCGCAGCCGTTGTCCAAGGCCGCGGAGATGATGGCGTCCTGGTTCAGGTAGCTGGCGGTCGCAGGAGCCGGGCCTACCACCACTACGTTGTCGGCGCTGCGGGCTGCCAAGGAATCGGCGTCGGGTTCGCTGGCAACCAGGACTGTTTCGATGCCCATTTCGCGTGCGGTCCGTGCAATCCTGACGGCGATTTCGCCGCGGTTGGCGATGAGCAGTTTTTTCATGGCTGCCCTTCGCGGATGACGATGATGGCGTCGCCCGGGTTGACCATGTCGCCGTCGTTGACCTCGAAGGACTCGAGGACCCCGGCCACATCGGATTGGATTTCAGTAAACTGCTTCATGATTTCGACGATGCCCAGTGTCTGGCCGACCTCGATAGTGTCGCCTTCGCTGGCGAAGGGCGGTTTGCCGGGGCCGGGCTTACGGTAAAAGACACCGGGAAGCGGGGAGACGATGGTTGCCACGGATTTTCTCGCTTTCAAAAGGTCGGATAAGTCGGAATCAGCCCAGGACCCCGCGCACGGCAGAGGCCACTGCAACAGAGTTGGGTGCGTCCGAATGGACGCAAATGCTTTGGAACGGGATGTCCAGTTCGGTTCCGTCAACGGCGAGGACCGGCTGTCCGGCCAGGGCCCGTCTGACGCGTTCGGCGGCGGCTCCGGGGTCGGTGGGAGCCGGGCGGCGCTGGATCAGCAGCTCACCGGCGGGACCGTAATTGAGGTCCACATACAGCTCTGCAATGAATTCCACGCCCATCGCCCGGCACACAGTTTCGTGGGCGGTCCCCGCGAGCCCGTAGAAGGCCACACCAAACTGTTTGGCTGCTCCGGCTGCGGCCTGCATCAGTTCCTCGTCGCCGGCCAGCATCCCGTAGAGGGCGCCATGGGGTTTGATGTGGTTCAGTGCAAGCCCGTGCTTGGCGAGAAACGCCGTCAGGGCCCCGGTCTGATACAGGATGATGGACTCGACCTCAGCCGGGATAAGCACCATGCGGCGGCGTCCGAATCCCACTACGTCCGGAAGGCCCGGGTGGGATCCGACGGCCACGCCATGTTCGGCGGCCAGCGCAACGGTCCGGTTCATTACGTCCGGATCGCCGGCGTGATAGCCGCAGGCGACGTTGGCGACGTCGATGATGCGCATGAGTTCTTCGTCGTTGCCGAACTCGTGAAGGCCGAGGCCTTCACCCATATCCGAGTTCAGGAGCACACGCCTTGTAACGTGCGAGGTGTCGAGGGTCACAGTGGTTTGCATGGGTGCAACGCTACTCAGCATTTGGGGTTACGGATATTGTGCAGTTCGCTGAATCCTTATGCCTGGCTTATGGTTATTGCACTATTCAGCGGGCGACTCCCGCGTTCCTGGAGGCTTCCGTGCGGATCTCAGACTTGGCGGACGACGCCGAACTCAACATTCGCCTTCGCGTTACCGGCGGCGAAGGCCGCCTGGCCCGGCCCATCACTTGGTGCGCCCCAACCGAGCACATGGATCCCACACCCTTCCTCAGCGTGAATGCCCTTGTGCTGACCAATGGCATGGGCCTGAACGTCAAGGACTACAGGATCTGGGACGCCTACGTGGAACGCCTGGTGGCCGTCCCCGTCTCCGGGCTCGCATTCGGGCTCGGCGCCGCGCATCGCGAGCTGCCACCCGGCCTGATCCAGGCCTGCGAGGCGCACGGCCTGCCACTGCTGGAGCTCCCGCCGGAAGTGCCATTCGTGCTGATCATGCGCCATGTGGAGCAGGCCATCGCCGCCGAGCGCTATGAGGAGTTGCGAAGAGGCTGGGAGCTGGCCGATGAATGCACCCGGTTGGCGGCCGACGGGCATTCCCTGGCCGAGGTTCTGGAGCGGGTGGCGGACGCGGTCAATGCAAGGGTGGCCGTGATCGACCACAATGCGTTCGAGCTGGTCTCCGCGGGCGCGGCCCGCGCCGGGACCACGCGAACCACGTTACGCCTGCCCAGCGGCGAGTCCGAGCAATTCCGGCTCGCCATCGAGGGAATCGGGAGCAACATCGTGCTGCAGCCCATTCTTGGCCCCGTGGCCGCAGTCATCGCCATGCAACTGAGCTACACGCTCGGGTCGCATTCACCCCTGCATTCGAGGGAGGCCGCACGCTTCATGGAGGCCCTCTATGAAGACCGCGGTGAGCCGTCGGCGCCGTTGCGCCGCTTCGCCCGGGAATCCGGGTTTGACCCCGACGGCGACTGGGGCGCGGTGCTCATTGCCAGTTCAGAAGAAGTAGCCCCTGCAAAGCTGCGTGCCGTCGCCTGGCGCGCGCGCGTGGGGCTGCAGGCCGGTTTCACCACAGTGAGGTTCATGGAAGAAGCCGGGCTCACGACTCTTCTGTTGCAGCACAGGCACGGACCGGGACTGCTCGAAGCCACGCGCGGGTTCTTTACCGACGCGCCGGAACTTTCCGTCGCCGTCGCCGAATCCTTGAGCCTGAACGAACTGCCGCTGGCGCTGCAGCTTGCCCGCCGACACATCGGGGGGCCCGGCGTGCACCGGGCTCCGCCGGCTGATCTCGCCGGCATTGTGCAGGGGCTCCCCAGCCCGGGCCTGGTGGCGATGTGTCAGCGACTGTTGGCCCCGTTGTCCTCCGACGGCGGCAGCGCCTTGCGGGATACGTTCGACGCTTATCTTCGCCACAGCGGCAATTCCGCGAAAATCTGCGAGGAACTCTTCATCCACCGGAACACGCTCAGCTACAGGCTGCGGAAAATCGAGGAGCTCCTCAAACTGGATTTGTCCGACGGCGAAGTCCGCGCCACATGCATGCTCGCCCTGGGAATCGTTGCGGCGTCCCGCTGAATATTCCGGTTCGCTTATTGCCTTAGGCGCCTGACCGGCCGTGTCCTTGACGGACCGTCGCCGCGCCGAGCCAGCCCTCCCGTTCAGGTGACGGGAGGTTCCCTTGCCGGGCCATCTTGCACTGCCTCAGGCGCTGCTTTCCCGCACGCAGAGTTTCGGTTCCAGCCTGACGGGACTCACGTTTTCGCCGTCCAGCACGCGCTTCAGCAGTTGCACCGCCGTGCGCCCGATGTCCAGCATGGGCGAGCGGACGGAAGACAGCGGAATGGGAAGCTCCGCGGCCAGCGAGGTGTCATTGAAACCAACTACGGCAACGTCCTCGCCAACAGTGAGGCCATGGGACCGCAGTGCTCCCATGGCACCGATTGCCGCAAAGTCATTGACGGCGAACAGTGCGGTCGGATGGGGGTTGCAGTGCGCCAGAATATCCTCGGCCGCTTCCCGTCCGCCCGCGGTATCGAACGGCGACCACACCACGGCCTTCCGTGGTATTTTGCCGCCCAGCGAACGCCAGCGGTCCACGAAGCCGGCGGTCCGGTCAACGGCGGTGCTGGCGTAGGGCTCGCCGGCGATCACGGCGACGTTCCGATGCCCCTTGCTCCACAAGTGGTCCGCCACAAGCTCGCCGCCAAGGATGTCGTCGCAAGTGGCGGACGGGTAGCCGGGGACGCGGCGGTTCATGAGCACGAACGGCACCTTCCGGGCCGTCAACTCCCGCAACAGGCCGCTGTCCAGATGGGCGTCCCCGATGATCAGCCCGTCCACGCGGCGCGCCAGCATGGTGTCCGTCTTCCGACGTTGTTCCTCCGGATCGTCGCGGGAATTCATGACGAACGTCGAGTAGCCCAGCTCCGCCGCGGCCTCGTCGATGCCCTCGTACATGATGGCCAGGACAAGGTCTGAAAGCCGGGGCACGATGACCCCCATGAGGCGCGTGCGCCGCGTCCGCAGGCCCGCGGCCTGCGGGTCGGGGGAGTAACCCCGCTTCCGTGCCAGCTCGCGGACGCGTTCGGCCGTCGCCACAGAGGCTGCCCCCCGCGCCACATCGGAGCCGGAGTGAAGGATCCTGGACACGGTCGAGGGATGGATGCCGAGCTCGCTCGCCAGGTCCTTCAATGTGACCGTGCGGTCCCCGGCCGTGGTTTCTTCCATACGTTTCCCTGCCTCAGCTCAAAAAGACGACACCACTAAGACTGCCCGAGATCTTGGGGATCGCAGGGAGCCCTTGACGTGGCGCACCTCACATTCTATAGTCATTTCACCGCCTAACCCAAACGATTGGGTTGTCCGGGCTCCAGCGCCAATCGGCAAAGGGTTTACGTCCTCGAAACGCACGGAAGCGCAGGGGAAACATCTCAAAGATGGTTTTTATCCGATAACCCAATCGATTGGGTAAGCATCTGGCAGCAGATGCAGGACAAGCGGAGTGGAAATGACTGGCAGAGACTTGGTTGGCCCTCATGTGGTGCTGTTGGCGACGGGGGGAACGATTTCCTCCCGTGCGTCGGAGGCCGGGGGCGCCGCCGTGGCGTCGGATACGGGAGAACAGGTGTTCGCCAGCATGGCGGTGCCGGCCTCGCATCCGGTCCGCGTGGTCGATCTCTTCCGGAAGGGTTCATACCTGCTGACGGTCGATGACATGATCGCCATCTGCGCCAACATCAGGAAAGCCCTCGCCGACCCGCACGTTCTGGGGGTCGTGGTCACCCACGGTACGGACACGATGGAGGAGACAGCTTACCTCGCGGACCTTACCCACGATGATCCCCGCCCCGTGGTGTTCACCGGAGCGCAGCAGGCCGCCGATGCCACAATGCCGGACGGTCCCGGCAACCTGTCCCGTGCCATCGCCGTCGCCGGTTCCCCGCACGCCCGGGGGAGGGGCGTATTGCTGGCGTTTGCTGGGGCCATCTTCCCCGCGGCCGGAGTCCGGAAGAGCCACACAACCCGGCTCGAGGCGTTCGCCAACCCGGATTTCGGAACCGCCGGTTCGGTGTCCGAATCCGGTGAGGTCAGCATGCAGGCAGCCAGGCCCGGCATTGCCCCGTTGCCGTTACCGGGCGCCGGCGCCGGTTCGCCGCGCGTGGACCTTATTGCTGCCTATCCCGGAGCGGATTCGACCCTCCTGAGGGCTTCCCTGCAGGCCGGGGCCGCCGGTGTCGTGCTCCAGGGGACGGGGACCGGCAACGCCAACCGCGCGCTGTGCCTCGAAGTCGCGGGCGCGACCGCTGCCGGCGTCGTGGTCGTGACGAGCACGCGGGTGGAGGCGGGCGCCGTCGTTCCCCGATACGGGGACGGCGGCGGCGCCGACCTGCATGCGGCCGGTGCCATACCTTCCGGGCTGCTCAGGCCATCCCAGTCGCTGGTCCTTCTGAGCCTTTTGCTCAGACTGGGCACCGCACCGGCCCGCATTGCGGAAACCTTCGCCCGCCGGGGCACGCTCCCTGACTAGGTCCACCAAACCAAACCAAACCTCAACAACAAGCGCAGTGAAAGGTTGATCTCATGACTAAGGACATCCAAGTGGCATTCGGCGTCGACGTGGACGCCGTGGCCGGAATGCTCGGCTCCTACGGCGGCGAGGATTCCCCTTGCGATATCTCCCGCGGCCTGTTCAGCGGCGAGGTGGGCGGCCCGCGACTCATCCGTCTCTTCGAGAAGTACGGCCTGCCCGCCACGTGGTTCGTGCCCGGCCATTCCATCGAGACTTTCCCGGACCTGACGCGGATGATCGTGGACGCGGGGCACGAAATCGGCGTGCACGGGTACTCGCACGAAAACCCCATCGCCATGACCCGCGAGCAGGAGACGGCCATCCTGGACCGGTCGATCGAACTCATCGAAAAGGTGTCCGGCCGCCGCCCCACAGGCTATGTCGCTCCCTGGTGGGAGTTCTCCCCGGTCACCAACGAGATCCTCCTCGAACGCGGGATCAAGTACGACCACTCCCTGATGCACCGCGATTTCGAACCCTACTACGTGCGTGTCGGTGACAGTTGGAAGAAGATCGACTACACCAAAGCCGCGGAGACCTGGATGGAGCCGCTCGTTCGGGGCGAGGAGACCGACCTCGTCGAGATCCCGGCCAACTGGTACCTGGACGACCTGCCTCCCATGATGTTCATCAAAGCCTCCCCTAACTCCCACGGCTTCGTCAGCCCCCGGGACATCGAACAAATGTGGCGCGACCAATTCGACTGGGTGCACCGGGAAATGGACCAGGCCGTCTTCACCATGACCATCCACCCGGATGTCTCGGGCCGCCCCCAGGTCCTGCTCATGCTCGAACGCCTCATCGAACACATCAACTCCCACGAGGGGGTCAGCTGGCTCACATTCGACCAGATCGCGGACTCCTTCCTCGCACGCAGCCCCCGAAAGGAAAACCAGTAATGACCATCCAGCAGCCCGCCGTCGACCTGACGAAACCCGCACCCAACGAGAAACGCCGTTTCCCGGTCTTCTCGAAGCACCACACAACCGTCGCCACCGTCTTGGCGCTATGTGCCTGGACCGTCGCCGTATTCGACTTCGGACTTTTCGGCACCCTCCTGCCGGCCATGCAGCAGGACTTCGGCTGGACCGCGACCGAAGCGTACGCAATCAACACCTGGATCGCCGTCGGCACCGCAATCGTCTGCTTCGGCATCGGCCCCGTCATTGACCGGCTCGGCCGCCGCAAGGGCATGATGACCACTGTCGGCGGAACCGCCGTTATCTCCGGCGTGACGGCCCTGATCCCGACCGGGATCCCGTTCCTCAGCAACGGCCTGTTGATTCTGGTCCGTTCCTTCGGGGGGCTTGGATTCTCGGAGCAGGCTGTCAACGCAACCTACATGAACGAGGTCTACCAGGTCACCGAGGTCTCCGACAAGCGCAAGCGCCCCGGCTTCCACTACTCCTTCATCCAGGGCGGCTGGCCGCTCGGCTTCCTGCTCGCCAGTGCACTTGCCCTCGCCTTCCTGCCGTCCCTAGGCTGGCGCGCCCTGTACCTCATGGCCACTGTTCCGGCAGCGATCATCGTGTGGGTCATTGCCAAGAAGCTCAAGGAAACCCCTCAGTTCGAACTGCACCACAAGCTGACCGAACTTGAAAAGAGCGGCCAGTCCGCCGACGCCCACTCCCTGGCGCGTGCCTACGGGGTCGAACACTCTTCCGCGGCCCCGCTCAAGCGCATCTGGGAGCCGCACCTGCGCCGGAACACGATTGTCTTCTCGCTGGCGTGGATCTTCAATTTCTTCGGCATCCTGATCTTCAGCATTCTCGGCAGCTCCGTCCTCAAGAACGCCAAGGGTGTGGAGCTCTCGGACGCCTTCTGGATGCTGATCGTCATCAACATGCTGGCGTACTTTGGCTACGTCTTCCACGGATGGATCGGCGACAAGATCGGCCGCAAGCGCACCATCATCGGTGGCTGGATTCTCTCCGGTATCTCCTTCACCATCATGCTCAGCCCCATCGCCACGAGCCCGTTCATGATCATCGTCACCTACGGCGCCGGACTGTTCTTCCTGGTCGGACCGTACGCCGCGATCCAGTACTTCATGGCCGAGTGCTACCCCGTCAGCTGCCGTGCCACCGGCACCGCCTTCATCGGCGCTATGAGCCAGCCCGGCACCATTCTCGGCGGCGCGCTGTTCACGGCAGCGGCAGCCAGCGCGGGAACCGGCGCCGCAGCCCTGTGGGTCGGCGCTGCCGGAACGCTGTTCTCCGGCCTCCTGATGATCGCTGCCAAGCCGCCGGTGGAGGCCCTGCTCGAGGACCACCCACACGAGGTCGACGCATGACACCGGAGACAAAGGTGGCAGTGATCACCGGAGCGGCCAGCGGCATTGGACGGGCCCTCGCGGTTCATTACGCCCACCGTGGCGTGCATTCGGTGATCGGCACCTTTTCCGGCGACCCGCACGACCCGGAAGAAACCCTGCGCCTGGTCAAGGACGCTGGCGGCCAGGGGATCGTCCACGAAGTTGATGTCCGCAGCACACCGTCCGTGGATGCGTTCGCCGAACGCGCCATCCAGGAGTTTGGCCGCCTGGATTACGCGGTGGCCAACGCGGGAATCCTGCGCAACTCGCCGCTGGGCGAGATGAGCGACGAACGCTGGGATGACATGCTCGACGTCGACCTCACCGGAGTGCTGCGGACCCTGCGTGCCGGGGCTGCAAGGATGGCCGACGGCGGAGCGATGGTTGCGGTGTCCTCCATAGCCGGCGGCGTCTACGGATGGGAGGAACATGCCCATTACGCGGCCGCCAAGGCCGGCGTGCTCGGGCTGATCCGTAGCGTGGCCGCCGAGCTCGGACCACGCGGCATTCGCGCCAACGCGGTGATTCCCGGACTCATCGAGACGCCGCAATCCCTGGATCCCGTGAACTCGCTGGGGCCCGAGGGGCTGCAGCGAGCCGGGCTGGAGATCCCCTGGGGTCGAGTGGGACGGCCCGAGGAGGTGGCCAGCGTGATCGGCTTCCTGACCTCCGATGACGCCATTTATGTCACGGGCCAATCCCTGATAGTCGACGGTGGTCTCACCATCAAGATGCGCGCCTGAAATGCCGCGAAAGGACAAGAATGAACAACCCTGAAGCCTCCCGCCCTATTGAGGGCCGGGCTGTGGTGGTTACAGGTGGGGCCAGCGGCATCGGCAAGGCCATCGCCGAAGCCTTCACCGCCAACGGCGACAGAGTGGCGGTCCTCGACCGGTCCGGCGCGGCGGGAACGATCGCCGTCGACGTCTCCGACGAAGAGAGCGTGAGGGCCGCCTTCGCCGCCGCCCGGGCCGAGCTTGGGAGCATCGATGTTCTCGTCAACAGCGCAGGTCTGCTGACAGAATCTCCGCTGGAAGACATGACCCTGGCCATGTGGAACGAGACGATTTCCGTTGACCTGACGGGTGTCTTCCTGTGCTGCCGGGAGGTGGTGGGGGAAATGCGGCAGCAGAAGTGGGGCCGCATCATCAACATCTCCTCCCAACCGGCCATCAAGGGCGGCACCGGCCTCTGCCACTACAGCGCCGCCAAAGCCGGAGTGGTGGGACTGACCAAGGCTCTGGCCCTGGAAACGGCCGGTGACAACGTGCTGGTCAACAGCATCGCACCAGGCCCCATCGAGACGCCCCTGGTGGACGGCATCTCCGAGGACTGGAAAGTGGCGAAGCGTGCCGGACTGCCGCTGCTGCGCTTCGGTCTTCCGGCCGAGGTCGCGCCCACGGCACTGCTTCTCGCCAGCGATCCGGGCGGCAACCTGTATGTCGGCCAGACGCTGGGGCCAAATTCCGGCGACGTTATGCCTTAGGGAAGGGCCTTGGCATGTGCGGAGCGTGCGGACGAAGTGTCGTGAGCGACCCGGTACTGGGGCCGGTCCGCACGATGCGGCAGCATCTGATTGTCGCCCAGACGGTCAACGGCGTCTGCCAAACGTGGCCGGGGACCCCGAAGGTGGCCGCCACCGGCGACGGCTGGCTGGTTTCGGGGCCGACGGGCGCCACCGTGGCCGTCGCGACGGTGGAAGCGCTGTGGTCCGCTGTTCTTCGAAGCCGTCCGCAGGCGGGACCTCCGGATCTGCAGCCTGCGGAAGCATCTGGTGCTGCGGAAGATGCTGGCGCCGCGGCAGGCATAGGGGGTTTGGAGGAGGAGGTCCTTGGCTCTGGTCACTCGGCGGTAGGGGCCTTGTGCCCGGAAGACTTGTCCAAACGGGTTTTGAATCTTGGCCACCAGATGGCGCGGGCTGCGCACATGGCGCACTGACCTGAAGATGCGTATTCAAGCGCAAGCCGTGGTTTGCGCTCCTCCCCTCAGTCGCTGATGTGCTTCGTGTTCCATCAGTCCCGCCAGGGGCACCCCGGGCCTAGACTGTGGCTCAGAGGACATTTCCGAGGGAGGTGCCATGGCGCGATTGAGCATTCTGGACCGATTCAGGCCTGTCGGTGCTCCCGGTCCTGCCGGCCCGGCCGGCGTGCCGGCAGCGGACAACCAGGGTCCGGCCGCGGAACTGGCGCCGGTGTTCACGGCGCTCGCCGCCGACGTCGCGCGGTGTGCGGCGCTCGTCGAGGAAGCACGCCTGAGCGCGGAAGAGGATGTGGCACGGGCCCGGACACAAGCGGCCGCGATCCTGTCCCAAGCCCGGCTTGACGCCGGAGCGGAGCGCGCAAAGGCCGCCTCCCGCATTGAACAGGAAGCCTCGGAGCGGGACGGGCAGTTGCTGGAGCAGGCCCGCCACGAGGCAGCGGCGCTGGAAGAGTCTGGCCTGGCGCTCATCCCGGCCGTCGTCAGCAAGGTCATCGGCACCCTGCTGGCTCCGCAGAACCCGGGACAGAAGAATCAGGGACAGAAGAATCCAGGGCAGAAATGAAGGCCGACTGGGTGGCCGCCTCCGTACGGGCGCGGTCCATGGCGCAGCGCCGGGTGGGCGCCGCCACCAGCCGGGAGGTGGCAGCTCAACCGAGCCTGGACCGTGCGCTGTCCTTGCTTCAAGGGTCAAGCTATGCGGAACGACTCAGCGGGGCACCAGGACTGGCGGTCGCTGAACGAGCCCTTCAGGAGACCGTTTTATGGCAGCTGCGCGTTCTTGCCGGGTGGCTGCCGGCGTCGGGCACCGCTCTCGCGCGGGCGGCTGCCGGGATCTTTGAAATCGAGAACGTCATTGCCCTGGCCCACCAACTCGCCGGCGGGGCAAAGGCCCCCGAGCCCTATGACCTGGGTGCCCTTGCCACCGGATGGCCCCGCCTGCGGACGGCCGGATCGAGCGAAGAACTGGCCGCCATCCTTCGCGCCACAGCCTGGGGCAGCGCCGGCGACGCCGGCCCGGGCATGCTGAGGGACGCACTGACCGTGGCCTGGCTGCGGCGGCTGGCTGCCGTGGCACCGCCGGCGCGGCCGTGGTGCGGTGCGGTGTGTGCCCTCACCGCGGCCCGGATCCTGACTGTCGACCGCGTGACGCCGTCGGCGCCGGTCCTTCACCTGCTGCGGCCTGTCATCGGCCGTTCGTGGGAGGCCGCCACGAGCATCGGCGAGTTCTCTTCCGCGCTACCGCCGTCCCTGCGCACGGTGATCCTGGATATTTCGTCTCCGAAGGAGCTGTGGCGTGCCGAGGCCCGGGTCTGCGCCGCGGTGGAGAAGGATGGCTTCCATTTGCTTCGTGGCTCGATGCCCGGACCGGACGTTGTGCTGGGCGCCATTGCAGTCCTGTCCACTGATGCGTGGCGTGTTCGGGCGGCACTGACTGCCGCTGCTGCGGCCGCCGGTTCAAGCGAGGTGCTCGATGAGGCGGCGTGAATCGGCGGCCCCTGTCCGGATGGAGCGGGTAGCCCTGGTGGTGCCCGAGCAGTACCGGCGACGCATGCTCGTCGAAGTGGCGCGCAGCTCCCTCGTCGAGCTGGACCTCCCGTACACGCCGGGCAAGGGTTCCGAGGAACTTGAGAAGGCGGCGGCCGCCGCTGTCGTATCCGGCCCGTCAGCGGCCTGGGTGGGGTGGATGCCCAATGACGAGATTCCCGGGCTCGCGGCAAGGCTCGCCAGGCTCGGGGCAGCGGTGGTCCCCCTGCCCCGGCCGCGGTGGATCCAGCCGCCCACAATGCTCGGCGGGGGGAGCGGAGCCACACGCGTCTCACGGACCCTGGTGGATACTTACGGAACCGTCCCCTATGAGGATCTGGATCCCTCGCGCCTCGCCGGGATTGCCTACGTTCTGATGTTCGGGATGATGTTCGGCGACATGGGACACGGAGCGATCCTGCTTGCCGCCGGGCTCGTGTTGCGCGGCGGGCGCATCAAGAAACTGGCCAAGCTGCAACGGACCTGGCTTTTCGTGAGCGGGGCCGGGCTGGCCGCCATGGTCTTCGGAGCCCTGTATGGCGAGGCTTTCGGGCCCACCGGCCTGGTGCCCGTGCTGTGGCTGGAACCCTTGGCCAATCCTGTGCCGCTCCTGGTGGCGGGTCTGGGGGTTGGAGCGTTCCTGCTTGCCGGTGCCTATGCCGCCGGCACTATCAACCGGGTCAGGGAAGGCGGCTGGGGATATGCCCTGTATGCCCGCTCCGGGGTCGCAGGCTCCCTGTTGTTCCTCGCCGTGGGGCTTCTCGTCTGGGGACTCACCACCGGCACCGAGCTTCTGACTGCCGCGGCAGCCGTCATAGCGCTTGGCGCGCTGGTCTTCATCTTCATCGGTCTCTTCGTTGAAGCCGGAGGAGGGGCCACGGCCGCCTTCCAAGCCGGCGTCGAACTCGTTGACACTGTGATCCGCCTGGGCTCGAACCTCGTTTCCTTTGCGCGCCTGGCTGCTTTCGGATTGACCCACGCCGCGCTGCTGATGGTGGTCTGGAACGGGACGACGGCGTTGTGGGCGCCGGATTGGCGCGCGGCCGCAGCGGTCCTGCTGTTTGTTGTGGGCAATATTGTGACCTTCGCGCTTGAAGCGCTGGTGGCAGGAATCCAGGCTCTGCGCCTTGAATACTACGAACTGTTTTCACGAATTTTCCAGTCCGAGGGGCGCCCATTCCATCCGTGGTCACCCGAGCTCACCGCTGGCGGGGCGCCCGGAACCGGTGTCCCGATTGTCCCCTCCGGCACACCTGCTGAAAGGCACCTCCTGTGAACCTCTGGTTCGGAACCGTTCCTGTCTTCCTCATCGCTGCAACGGGGGCCATCCTCCTGGTCAGACGCTGGCGAAGGTCCGCCTTCAAGATACTGGCGGCCCTTAACGTCGCCGTTATGGGCGGATCGCTGGCGCTACTGGCCGGGGCACTGAATGCAGCGCCGGCAGCCGCTTCCGGCGGCGTGGTCCCGGCCCTCGCCGCGGCGGCCACCGACACACCGGCAGGCGCCGGCGGCTCAGCACTTATCGCGGCCGCCATCGCCGTGGCCGGTTCCTCGATCGGCGCGGCGTTTGCCGTTGCCTACACCGGATCGGCTGCCCTCGCCGCGATGAGTGAGCGGCCGGAAATCTTCGGACGGGCCATGGTTGTGGTCGGGCTGGCGGAAGGGATCGCTATCTACGGACTCATCATTGCCATTATCCTCATCGGCAAGGCCTGAGCGGGGGAGTGGAAACGGTGCCCGAAACCATTGCCGCGATCGGTGAACAGACCCTGCTGGCCGGGTTCCGGCTCGCCGGCGTGAGCGTCTTTGCAGCTTCCACCACCGAGGAAATCCGCCGCGCATGGACGGCACTGCCCGCTCACACGGCAATCGTCATTCTCACGCCCCGATCTGCACACGCGCTGGCGCCCGTCATGGCCGATCCCCGCTCGCCCATGACGGTGGTGCTTCCATGACCGGGCTGGCACCGGAATCCAACGCCGCCTTGGAACCGGTGCGCAAGGAACTCCGCTCCGTGGCCCAGAAACGGGCCGCTGAGCTCCGGGACGACGCCCGCAGGCAATCCAGTGCCTTGGTGGATGCCGCAAGGACGGAGGCCGCCGCGATCCTTTCCGCCGCGGCCAAGGAGGGCGAGGCCACCGCCCGCTCCGAGGCGGCACTGCGCTCGGCGCGGGTCCGCCGCGAAGCACACGAACTGGTCCTGGCGCAGCGCAGTTCCCTCCGGCTGGAACTCCGCCGCCGGGTGCGGGAGGCGGCGGTTGGACTCAGGTCAGACGCCCGCTACGTTGCGCTGGTGACGCGGCTGACGGAACAGTGCCGGGAATTGCTCGGCCCTGATGCTGTCGTGTCCGAAAGCCCTGAGGGCGGCGTCGTCGCCGAGGCCGGCTCCCGCCGTCTCGATCTTTCCCTGCCAGTGCTGGCCGAGATGTCATTGGACTCCGTTCCCGGGGCGCGTGAGCTATGGACCCGATAGCTGCCCGGCGGGACGGCACCGTGGTGCATGTCAGCGGGCCCCTCGTCGAGATCGAGGGCGTGGAAGCGCTGTCAATGCTTGAGTTGATCGCCGTCGGCCCCCGGCGCATCAGCGCAGAAACGGTGGCCATTACCGGGACACGGGCAACACTGCAGGCCTATGAATACACCGGCGGGCTGAAAGCCGGCGATGTTGCCGTTCCTACCGGCCGTGAGCTTTCCGGGCTGATGGGCCCGGGTCTGCTCGGGCAGGTGTTCGACGGCCTGATGCGGCCGTTGTCGTCGGCACCGATGTGGCTGACACCCGAGCGGTCCGGATCCGCGGAAGACCCCGCAGCGCTGTCGCGGGAGTGGACCTTCAAGCCGGAGGCCGTGGCCGGTGCCCGGGTTTCTCCCGGTGATGTCCTCGGCACCGTGCCTGACTCGGGGTCTGTGGAGCACCGGGTGCTGGTGCCGCCGGACGTGTCCGGGGAGCTTAGCTGGCTGGCGCCGGAGAGCAGGGTCCACGTGCTCGACGCGGTAGCTGTCATTGCCGGCCGGGAGGTGGCGCTTTCGGAACGCTGTCCGGTGCGCCGGCCGCGTCCTTTCCGGTCCAGGCAGACCGGCACCGTGCCGCTGCACACTGGTCAGCGGGTACTGGATCTGATGTTTCCGGTGGCGCGCGGGGCGGCCGCGGCTGTTCCGGGCGGATTTGGGACGGGCAAGACGATGATGCTGCAGCAGATCGCAAAGTGGAGCGATGCCGACGTCATCGTCTACGTGGGCTGCGGAGAACGGGGCAATGAAATGGCCGACGTCCTCGACGGGCTCTCACAGCTTGAGGACGGGCGCACCGGGGGCAAATTGATCGACCGCACAGTCATCATCGCCAATACGTCAAACATGCCCATGATGGCGCGTGAGGCAAGCATCTTCACGGGGATCACGGTGGCTGAGTACTACCGCGATATGGGATACGACGTCGTCGTGATCGCGGACTCGACGTCGCGCTGGGCCGAAGCGCTGCGCGAATTCGCCAACCGCAACGGTGACCTTCCTGCCGAGGAGGGCTACCCGGCCAACCTCGCGTCCGAGCTGGCCTCTTTCTACGAGCGGGCCGGCCGTGTGACGACGCTCGGTGGGAAGACGGCGTCCGTAACGGTGATCGGGGCTGTTTCCCCGCCCGGCGGTGACATGACGGAACCAGTCACCACGGACACCCAGCGGTTCATCCGGTCCCTGTGGATGCTGGACCGGGACTTGGCCTATTCCCGGCATTATCCCGCCGTGAGCTGGACCGGCTCTTTTGCCCGCGACGCGGAAGCCCTTGGCATCTGGCATGGGGCCAACGGGCATCCGGGGTGGGCCGCCCGCAGGGCCCGGGCCGCCGACCTGCTGGCCGAGTCGGACCGGTTGGCCGAATTGGCCGAAATCATCGGGACTTCGTCGTTGCCGGGCCACGAACGAATGGTGCTTCTGGGCGGCCGCCTGCTTCGGGACGGCGTGCTGATGCAGAATGCACTGAGCGCCAACGACGGGTTCTGTTCCGCGGAAAAGGGTGCAGCCTTGTTGGACCTGGTGCTCGACGTCGTCGACGCCTGCCAGCGACTTGTGGAAAGGGGCGTGGCCGCCACAACCATCGAGCAAGCAGACCACGGTGCGGTCCTTCGAGCCCGCGAAGAAACGGGGCCCGCGGATGCAGCGGCCGTCAAAGCCCGCAGCGGCGAAGTACTCAGGGCATTAGAGGCCCTGCGATGAACCGCGCGGAAGTCCCGGACTCCGGCGACGCCGGGCCGTTGCCGTTATCCCGAGGCTTCGCCGCGCAGATCTCCCATGGAGACGTTCGGGAGCTCCGCGGGCCACTGCTCATTGCGGGCGGGATAGACGGTGTGGGCTGGGATGAATTTGCCACCATAGATATGGACGGTGGCGAGCGGCGCCATGGCCTCGTCCTTGAAGTGGACCAGGACCTTGCCACATTGCAGGTGCTCGAAAGCACTGACGGTATGTCCCTGGGAGGGACCCGGATCCGCTTTGAGGGACGCCCCCTCCACATCGAGGTGGGAACGCAATGGCTCGGGCGCGTCTGCAATGGACGCGGTGAACCGCTCGACGGCGGCCCGCCGGTTACGGGCACGGAAACCCTTCCTGTCAGCGGTTGGCCGCTAAACCCCGTTTACCGGGAACCGCCGCAGGAACCAGTCTTGACCGGCATTTCGGTCATCGATGGACTGACCACCCTGGTCAGGGGACAAAAACTCCCCATCTTCTCGGTGCCCGGTCTCCCGCACCTGACACTGGCCACCCAGATCGCGGCACAGGCGACCTCGAGCGGCCAGTCATTCCGGGTGGTTTTTGCCGCCATGGGGCTGACCCATGCGGATATCGCATACGTTCGGGACCGTCTTGAAGAACGTTCTGCCGGGGGAGAGTTGGTTCTGCTCCTGAACGCTGCCGACGATCCGGTCATTGAACGGATCCTCACCCCTCGGATCGCCCTGACCATCGCCGAACACCTGGCATACACCGAAGGTCACGACGTTCTCGTGATCATGTCGGATATGACGAGTTACGCCGAAGCGGTCCGTGAGGTGTCCGCGGCACGGCGGGAAATTCCTGCCCGGCGGGGCTACCCCGGATACCTGTACAGCGATCTCGCCACCCTTTACGAGCGTTGCGGGCGGGCCAAGGGCCACGACGGCTCGGTAACTATTGTTCCGGTGCTGACGATGCCAGCGGGCGATATAACCCATCCGGTGCCGGACCTGACCGGTTACATCACGGAGGGGCAGATAGTCCTTGCCCCTGAGATAGCCGCCCGTGGCATCTACCCGCCCGTGGACGTCCTGTCCTCGCTGTCGCGGCTGATGCGCAGCGGTGCCGGCAAGGAGCGGACCCGCGAGGACCACCTCGACGTGGCGGCCCAGGTTCTTGCCGCCATGGCGCGGGCACGGCAGGCCACCGAACTGGCCGAGCTGGTGGGCGCGGCGGCGTTGAGCGAAACCGACCGCAGCTACATCCAGTACCGGACTCTGGTGGAAAACGGTCTCTTTAACCAGGGGCGCGACGAAATCCGGTCCCTGGACGACACTTTGAGCCGGGCCTGGGCTGCGTTGGCGGCGCTGCCGGAACAGGAATTGACCATGGTGCCGACCAGTTTCCTGGAGCGTTACCTTCCCGGCAGGGATGAGCGTCCATGAGCAGCATGGGCCGGGCAGGCAAGGTCCGGGTCGAGCGCCGGCTGATGATCGCGCGTCACGGCGCACGGCTGTTGGACCGAAAGCAGCACATTTTGGCGGATGAGCTGGAACGGCTTCAGCTTCGTGCGGAACTGGCCCGCACAGAGTGGGATGAGCTGGCCAGAGAAGCCGCGCTCTGGCTGCGTCGCTCAGCCGCACTGGACGGGAGCGCACGGATCGAGGCGGCCGCACCGCTGGAGCCGGCAGGAGTCCAATTGCGGTGGGGCAGCACGATGGGCGTGGCCTATCCCGAGGATCCGGAGTGTCAACTCCCGGCGGGGCCCGTCACGGGTGGAAGCTCGGCACTGTCCTACACGGCTGCGGTTCATCGCAGCGTGCTGGAAGCCGGGGTTCGGTTAGCCGCCGTCCAACGGGCGGAGAGTCTGTTGACCGCGGAGCTGGCTGCGACCCGGACCCGGCAGCGGGCCGTTGAGAACCGCTGGATTCCCAAACTCGAAAATGAACTGTTGGATATCCGCCGGCAGCTTGACGCGCAGGAACTCGAAGAGAGCCTCCGCCTGCGCTGGGCCGCTGACCGGAACGTAGCGGCCGCAGGTGGGCCGGCGCGGGACGCCAAGAGGAAGGAGGGTGCATGAGCGAGGTGATACTGGTGGCGGTGAACGACTCCCGAGCGGCTTTCCGGGCAGCCGAAGTGGCCGTCGATTATGCCCGCCGGCTCGGCGCGAGCCTGAGGGTGGTGACGGTCATGGACCCCGGGGCGCTGGACAAGCATCCCGGCAGCATCGACCCGGCCGCCCTGGCCAGGCATGCCGATCTGGCCGCCGAAGCGGCAGTCAGCCATGTTGCCGCGCTGGCAGCGGCGGCAGGAGTGAGCATGTCCGTCAGCCGGCGCTCCGGACGGGTCGCCGCCGAAATCCTGGCCGAGGCTCGTGAAGTCAACGCGGCCCTGATAGTCGTGGCCCTTGTGGATCGTCCCGGCAGCGCAACGCCTTACATCGGAAGCCACACCCTGCGGGTCCTGGAGTTCTCGGGCGTGCCCGTGATGGTGGTACCCCTGCGTGGGACGCCGTGACTGCGGGGGCGCCATGGGGACGGTACCAATGCCTCTGAATGGCGGGGCACGCGAAGCCTAGGATGCCAGTGAAGGCTAGTGAAAGGAAAGACAAATGACCGGCACCGGTTCGTTCATGATTGTGGTTGGTTTTGACGGTTCCGAACATTCTCAGGCCGCACTGAAATGGGCCGTGGACGAGGCCCGCCATCGCGACGGGCAGCTCCGCCTGATCACAGCCTGGAAGAAGCCGCCGATGGCGTGGTATCCGGCCGTGCTGGAAACTGCGGTTGGTGAAATAGTCGCGGAAGAGTCGCCTGAACAAATTGCTGGGACGCTACAGGCTGACGCGTTGGAGTCGGTTGCAAATGAGGGCGTGGCAGCCAGCGGCCAGGTAGTTAACAGCGACTCACCGGCTTCATCAATACTTGAGGCGGCCAAGGACGCGGATCTTGTGGTGGTCGGTTCCCGGGGTCATGGGGGATTTCCCGGGTTGCACCTCGGCTCGGTCTCCACACAGGTGATCAACCACGCACCATGTCCTGTCCTGGTGGTCCGCTCCAGGGCGTAGTTGCCGGCCCCGAGGCGAATAGGGGCATTCGCGGTCACGGGCTCGGAGCGACGGCTCTTCAGCTGTGACCCCACCGGGGATGAGGTCGTAAATGCTGGCTGTTGCCGACCGCGCCCCGGGGTTCCTGCCCTATGTGGACGCTTTGGGATACGGTCCTAAGTCCCTGTTGGGGTTGTTGTCCGCCCGGCTAGTGTGTCGTGAGGTACATGGCGGCACATAATTCGAGCCGGTGTGCCATTGGCCACCACCACATCAGCAACCAGGACCGGGGGGATAGGCATGCCTGGAGATCGAGATGCGCCCGCCGGGTCCGGCGGCGGCGCGTTGACCGTGCAAATTGGCCGCCCCTCCAGGTCAAAGCTCCGGGACTCCGGAGGAACCGCCTTTTGTCGCGGGCGCCGATAACCATGACGGCCTCAACGATGACGGTCCAAGCATGATGACTCAACCATTGATGACTCAGTGAAAATGCACGGCGAGGGGACCCGATGAAGTCAAACGAACTGTTGCTGGACGCCTTCGGCCGAATTCGTGACACCGTGGCCGAAACACTCAACGGGGTCGAGGACGAAACCCTGTTCCGCCGGCCAGCGGGCAACGGAAATTCGATAGCCTGGCTGATCTGGCACCTCAGCCGCGTGGAAGACGTGCAGGTGGCCTCCGCCGCCGGCATCGATCAGGTGTGGACCTCGCAGGGGTTTGCCGGCCGGTTCGGCCTGCCGCTGCCCGAACGCGACACCGGGTACGGCCATTCGACCCATCAGGTGGACGCGGTGCAGGCACCGCCGGAACTGTTGGGGGAATACTACGACGCCGTTCACGGCCAGACCGCGAGGTTTCTCCAAACCCTCGGCGACGAGGACTTCGACCGCATCGTCGACACCCGCTGGGACCCGCCCGTGACCCTCGGTGTGCGGCTGGTCAGCACTATTGCCGATTGCCTCCAGCACGTGGGACAGGCCGCCTATGCAAAAGGCTTGAATCCCGCCCACATGCGCGTTTAGAGCCGGACGCCCGGCCAAGGTTTGCCCTGGCGGAGGCTGGCATTAAGGCCCTTCAGGATAGCCCTTCGTCGGGTTAGGCTGGCCGTCCTCAGCGTGCCAAGCGGCCAAGCAGCGCCGCTGAGATGCTGATCATGGCGGTCGCGGCAACCAGTAGCACGGTGAAATCGAGGAGCAGGTTGGCGGGCGTGCCAATGAGCAGCCCGCGCAATGCGTCGACCTCAGAGCCGAGCGGATTGGCCTGGTTGAGCGCCTGCAACCAGCCGGGCATGAGGCTGACCGGGTACAGCGCATTCGATGCGAAGAACAAGGGCATGGTGATCGCCTGCCCGATTCCCATGACGCGTTCCCGGCTCAACACGAGCCCCGCTACCGTGATGGACAGGCAACAGAAGAAGGCCGATCCGAGGACCACAAAGCCTGCGGTAGCGAGCAGCTTGAGCGGGTCCGCGGTGAGGGCCACGCCCAGCAAAGCAGCGAGCACCAGCACCACGACGGCCTGGACCAGCGCACGCATCCCGGACGCGAACGCTTTGCCTGCCACCAGGGCCGCCCTGGGGGTAGGGGTGACAAGCAGCTTGGCAAGGATCCCGGCGTCGCGGTCCCAGATGATCTGGATGCCGTAGAAAATGGCAACGAACAGGGCGGACTGGGCCAAAATGCCCGGCGCCAGATAGTCGAGATAGGGCACGCTGCCGGTCGGGATGGCCCGGAGGCGGGTGAACGTCTCGCCGAAAATCAGCAGCCAGAGCGCCGGCTGGATGGCGCGGATGAGGAGTTCGGTGGTGTCGTGCCTCATCTTCTGCAGCTCCACAACGCACATGGTGACAACCCGCGATCCGAGGAGGGACGCCAGCTGCACGAACGAGGCGGGTCCGGCCCTGCGTGTGACCCGGGTGCGTGGCTGCCGCCGCTCGGCGCGGGTTTCAGCGCTGGGTCTTGCCATGGGGGGTTTCCTCCGGCGGGGCGCTGCCGAGCGCGGCCCCCGTGGACGCCAGGAAGACATCGTCCAGGGTTGCCTCGGGTCCCAGCCCCTTCTTGAGTTCCGCGGGTGTTCCGAGACCGTGGATCCGGCCGCCGTGCATCATGGCGATCCGGTCGCAGTGCTGATCGGCCTCGTCCATGTAGTGGGTGGTCACCAGCACCGTCATGCCGGTGCTGGCGCGCACCTCCCGGATGCGGGCCCATACCGCGGCACGTCCAATCGGATCCAGGCCAATGGTGGGCTCATCCAGCACCAGGAGCCGGGGTGCGCTGACCAGGGCCTGAGCCAGCTCGAGGCGGCGGACCATCCCTCCGGAAAGGGCCTTCGCCCGCCTGTCGGCCACGTCGGACAGGCCGACGGCCGCCAAGGCGGAGCCCACCACTCGGCGTCGTTCCTGGCGTGGCACATCGAACAGCCGCGCAAACAGGTTGACGTTTTCCCGCGCCGTAAGGTCGGCGTCCGCCGAGGGCTGCTGCGGCACGTAACCGATCAGGCGCCGCACTTCGAGCTTGTGCCGGGCCACATCGACGCCGAAGACCTCGATCGAGCCGATCTTTGTGTTCAACAGAGTGGTGATCATCCGGATGACCGTGGTTTTTCCGGCTCCGTTGGGCCCGAGCAGCCCGAAGATGGTTCCGGCGTCCACGTCCAGGTCCACCCCGTCGACGGCCGCGGTTTCGCCAAAATTGTAATGGATGCCTCTGCACCGGACCGCGGGAACGGCTTCCACAGTGACCCACCCTCTCCAGAGCACGTTGCCGGGGGCCGCGCCCGGTTGTCCGGCCCGTGGCCGCTGCCGGGGGCGGATTCCTTCTCCCCGGCCTCGACCGTCATCGCCGTCGGCGCGGTTCGGCGTTCCTGCGTACCCCTTCAGTGAAGCCCATGCTCGGGCAGGGCAACAGGGAACAAAGCCCTGCCCCGCCAGGGGGCAACTCGACGCCGACGATGCGGAGAGAAACAATGAACGCATGAGTGATCCGGCTGATTTCATTGACCTCGCCCTGCAGCGTGAGGCGTCCTGGATCCGCGCGGAGCAGTCGCGGGACCGGCTGGGAAGCGGGCTGCGGTATTACGGATCTTCGGTGGGAGCCGTGCGCGGGACCGTGAGGGACGCCCTGCGCCGCCATCAGGGCCTGACACACGATGAAGTTACCGCGCTCAGCTCTGAGCTGTGGGCAGTCCCCGTTTTCGAACGTCGCCTTGCGGCGATCGTTCTGCTGCAGTCAAACGTTCGGCTGCTGAGGAATTCGGACCTCACCCGCCTGGAGGGCTTTGTGAGGGAGGCCCGCCTCCGGGAGCTGGTGGATCCGCTCGCCGTGGACGTGGTTGGACCGTTAATCGCGGGACTCGATCTGGTGCGCCGGGTCCGCGCGGACAGTGTGCTGGACCGCTGGGCGCGGGAGCCGGATCCCTGGCTCCGCCGGGCCGCGCTCCTTTCGCCGCTCCAGGAACTGCGGGCCGGGACGGGGGACTGGGACCGTTTCGTCCGCCACGCGAGGATGTCGCTTGCCTCTCCGCGGCGGGGCTCCGAAGCGGCCGACAGCGTTCCGGACGGCGCCACCGCCGCCCGCGAGGCGATCGACGTCATCCTCGATGCCGTGGCGAAAAGCAGACCCGAGCTGCGCTTCAGCGCAGCCGGGGCCTGACGGCAGCGCAGCCGAACCCGCCGCAGCACACCGCGCCGGAACTCCCGGTGTTCAGCCGCCCGTGGGCGCCGGCTGGCTGAACGACTTCGCGGCCCGGGAGCCCGCCGCCGCGCTTGCGGCGATGGTGACCAGCGCGCCCAGCAGGATTGCCGCATCCTCGCCGGGCAACAGCACATGGAGCTGAGTGCCGATGCTTGCCGCCGCCACGGGCACTCCCAATTGGGCGGCAGAGAGGACCCCGAGCGGCACGGGGAGCCCAAAGACCCTGAGGGCGGCGTGCAGAAGCAGTGTTGCCGCCCCTAAGGCCAGGCCCAGCAGGATCATCTCCGGATGCCCGGCGAGGTCCTTCAGGTTCAGCGTGGCGCCCAGCCACACAAAAAAGACCGGCCCCAGGAAGCCGTCGCTCACGGCGAAGAGCTGGCGGGCAAGCCGCCTTGGCTCGCCCACAGCGGCCACCACCAGGCCAAAGGAAAAGCCGGCCAGCATCACGGACACGTGGCTCAGGTTCGCCACCCCTGCCAGGGCAAAGAGCAGGGCCAGCTGGATCCTGAGCTCCAAGGCAAACTTGCGGTTTTCCGAGAGCCGGTGCATGCGGCCGCGGACGCCGCTGCGCTCCAGCGACCGCAATGCGAAGAAGAGAACCGCGGCGCACGCCGCCACTGCGAGCGCCCCCAGCGCGGCGATCCCGGCATGGGGCGGGTCCACCACGAGGGGCAGGGCAACGATGCAGGCGATATCGGCGATCGCCACCTGCGCTGTCATGGCCACCACCGGAGGGCCGACCAGGTGCAGGGAATCGACAATGGGAAGAACCAGTGCCGCCGATGAGGATGCCAGCAGCACCACATACAGGGGAGCGTGGCCCGTGCCGAAGGCCAGTCCCACAAGCAGCCCAAGGACGGCTGCGCCGATTGCCGCCGCCGCGGCCTGCCGCGATCCGCGGCCGAGGGCGGAGCGGATCTGCTCGTCCCGCACCGGGACGTGGGTCCCGGCCACGAACATCATCAGGGCAAACCCGATGTTCGCCAGCAGGCTGAACGTGGGATCGCCCGGGTCCACCAGCGCGAGCCCTGTCCGCCCGATGACGATGCCGGCCAGCAACTCGCCCAGCACCACCGGCAGGCGCCAGCGCACGGGCAGTGCCAGCACCGGTCCGGCCAGGGCGACGACGGCGATCAGCGCCAGCGACAGGAAGCTCACCGCGGGCCGCGCTCAGGCTCGTCAGGGGCCACAAGCGGACTCACCTGGGGCATTGCACTTATCCGCCCGAACGCCGCTCGACCACCGCGTAGGCTTTGTCATCGAGGTACTCCCAGTCGGTAACCACCATAAAACCCAGGGCGCTGACCCGGTCATTGAGCATGTGGTCGTCAAAGCCCCCGTCCCGGGGTTCGGCATCCCAGGTAAGGACGTGGACTCTGCCGCCTTCCAGGATTAACAGCTCGGTATTGATGTCAAAGTCCTTCTGGGGCTGAGTGCTCAACTGGCAGATGGCGACACAGGGGCTGTTCATCGGGGACCTCCGCTTCACGGATCACTAATGCCCTCATCCTATGCGGACTCCTCTCCGTGACGTCCTGTACAGGCGCCGGGAATGGTGTTAGTTTCCGAGCATCTTCACTGTGCGCCCTGCCCGCTGCGGACGACGGCGCACAGCTTTTGGGAGGGTGCGACGGTGGACGAGAATCTGGCAGGCAGGGCCGTGTCCCTCTGGATCGCAACGGCCGGTGCCACCGGCTACCCGCCCCTGACGGCCGACGTCGAGGTTGACGTCGCGGTGATCGGGGCCGGGATCGCCGGGCTCACCACCGCCCTGGCCCTCAAACGCGCGGGGCAGCGCGTCGCGGTGCTGGAGGCAGCACGGGTGGGGACCGGCGTCACCGGTCACACCACCGGCAAGGTCACCTCGCTTCACCGCCTGGTTTACACCGAACTCACCCGCAGCCACGGCGCCGGGACCGCCCGCGTTTACGGCGAGGCCAACCAGGCCGCCGTCGCGCATGTTGCCCGTGTCGTCGCGGAAGAGGAGATCGAGTGCGACTTCGGCCGCGTGGCCAACTACACCTACGCCGAAACGGACACCACGCTGCCCCTCGTCCGCGAAGAAGCAGAACTTGCCGCGAGGCTCGGGCTGCCTGCGGCCTTCACCACGGAGGTGCCGCTGCCGTTCGGCGTCAAAGGCGCCGTGCGGTTTGATGGCCAGGCTCAGCTCCACGCGGTGAAATACCTGCAGGGCCTCGCACGGGCGGTGCACGGCGGCGGGAGCGCCGTGTTCGAGGAATCGTTCGCGCAGGCCTTCCACGACGGGTCCCCGGCCGTGGTTGACACCGGGATGGGCTCCGTCCGGGCGCGCGAGGTCGTGGTGGCCACCAACACTCCGTTCGGTGACCAGGGCGCGTTTGGGGCACGCTGCTATCCGCACCGCTCGTACCTCGTTGCCAGCCGCACGGAGGGCCAGGGGCCGGATGGCACTTTCATCAGCGTTGACGAGCCCATGCGCTCCATCCTGAGTATCGACGTTGATGGCTGGCACTATGTCCTGGTCGGCGGCGAAGGCCACCGCGTACCGGCTGCAGGCGACACGACCGAGCGGTACAGGCGCCTGGCGGCTTTTTCCCGAGACCGGTTGGGCACCGGCGACGTGGCTTTCCGCTGGTCCACGCAGGACGCCATGCCGGTCGACGGACTGCCGTATGTTGGCAGGATGTCCGCGGATGTATCGCACATCTTCGTGATCACGGGGTTGCGCAAATGGGGCCTCACCAACGGCACAGCAGCGGCGCTGATGCTTACCGACATCCTGTCCGGGCGCCGGAACGAATGGGCATCGGCATTCGACAGCACCAGGCCGGCCCCGCGCTCCGCCCCGATGGAATCCCGGGAAGGGGCTTCCGGTGCAGAAGCTGCGGGTGGTCCCAAACCCGGTGAAGGGACCGTGGTGGACATTGCGGGGGAAAAGACCGCGGTGTACGTCGACCCCGCCGGAGGGGTCCACGCCCTTTCGGCCGTCTGCACACACCTGGGCTGCACGGTGGAGTTCAACGCCGCGGACCTCACCTGGGACTGTCCCTGCCACGGCTCGCGGTTCGCCGTCGACGGCGCCGTCATCCAAGGTCCCGCCACGCGGAACCTTGCCCCCCGCACTGAGGCTGGCCTCCATAACCCGCCGGCTTAACAAGCCGGGGACGGCGGGCCGTATCAAACCCGCCGTCCCCGGCCCCTACCGCCGAACGTTTACTGTTCAGTCGGCTTGTCGCTCAGTTAGCCGTACGTGATGACCACACCGCGGCTCGCCTGCCATGTGACCACGCCGCCTTGGTAGTTCTGGGCCATGCCGCCCGCCACGGCGTACTCGTTGCTGGTGGGGTAACCGAGCCGGCCGTTTTCCCAGCCCTGCGCCGCCCACGCAGCGTCAATGGCGCCCTTGGTGATGTGCGCTCCGGAGGCGGCCGACCAGTGAACCTGGCCGCCTTGGAACCCTTGGTAGGCGCCCGCGCTCTTGAGTCCGCCGATCTCATCGGTGGTCGGGTAGCCGAGCGAGCCGTTTTCCCAGCCCTGTGCCGCCCACGTGGCGTCGATGGCCCCCTTGGTAAAGTGCGCCCCGGAACCGGAGGACCAGTGGATCTGGCCGCCTTCGAACGACTGGTACACGCCGCCGCCCCTCAACCCGGCCACTTCATCGGACGTCGGATAGCCAAGTGGACCGTTTTCCCAGTTCAGGGCGGCCCAGGCCGCGGCGTTCGCGCCCTTGGTGATGTGCGCCCCCGTGGCCGGGGACCAGTGGATCTTTCCATATTGGAAGGCCTGGTACGCCCCGCCATTCTTCAGTCCGGTGACTTCATTGGAAATCGGATTGCCCAGCGACCCGGCTGCCGAACCCTGCGCCGTCCAGGCCGCGCCGATCGCGCCGGTGGTGGCGTAGCCGCCCGACGGTGACGGCGAGGGGGACGGAGACGGTGACGGCGAGGGGGACGGAGACGGAGACGGGTTGGGAACGGGTGCGACGGACTGGCCCAGGGCCTGGGCCACCGTCTGGACCGAGGTTGTCCCATTTGCAGTCCGCGCCGCCAGCCACGTGATGAAACTATCGAAAAGCGTGGGGCTGATGGTCAGCGTCGGGTCCGTTCCCACTGCGATGTGATGGAACGTCAGCTGGAGCCATCCGCCGGTTGTCTCGGCGTTGGTGACCAGGTCCTGCAGATTCTTGAGGGTCCAGGTGCTGTCCACCTCGTCCGGGGCCTTGGTGACCAGCGGTTCCTGTGGCGGAAGCGTTTCGGCGACGGGGCAGGTGGGGCAGCTCGCCGGCGAACGGATATCGCCCAGACCGCGGCCACTGGCGTATCCGCAGTCTTTAACGGCTGTCTGGGCGGTTGCGTTGACCGCGGCGAACGGATAGGCGAAGTCCGTTACATGGAAGCCCCAGCCCTCAAGGGTGGTCTTGCCGTTGCAGACTTCCGAGGTTGCGGCCGCGGCGGTGAGCGTGGTCAAATCCGGGTGGGTGACTGTATGGCCACCGATCTCGTTGCCGTCCGTGGCCAGTGTGTGCAGATTCGCCTGGGTGAGATACCCGGACGTCCCGATCCAGCTGGTGGTGATGAAGAAGGTGCCCACCAGCCCGTGCGCCTTCAGGACCTGCGCCGCCTGGAGCTGATTGGCGTTTCCGTCGTCAAAGGTCAGGCTCACGATCGTCTTGTTCGCCGCTTGCGCGGGAACCACTGCACCAAAAAGCGATGCCGCCGCCAGCAGCAGCGCGCTCACTACGGCGCTCAGCCGCAGGTTGGGCCTTCCACGCCCATCGGGACCTCGAGGTGCGGTTGGACCTTGCTGAACATTGCTGGGCTTGTTCAACGAGCGCATGAGGGGACCTCCAAGAGTGCTGCACTCCGCCGACTGTATGCACGTAGAATACGCCGGAACCCCGAGGGGCAAAACACTCGTATTTGACAAAACCAAAATCCAAGTATAAGTACTCGCCTCAGGGCGAGGGCCCCGGCATTGCGGGAGTGCTGGGCTAGCTCCGGCCCTGCTGACGGACGAAGAGTTCCAGCCGCCGGTCCGGAATGAGCCAGATCAGTGCCACCAGGGCGTACGCGGCCATCCCGAAGCCCGGATTGAGCCCGGCCAGGACCAGGCCCAGGACGTAAAGCAGGGGCGAGAGCTTACCCTTCCAGTCACGGCCCACTGCCTGGGCCAGGGGCCCGTCGGCACCCTGCTCGCGGATGATGGCGGACCTTAGGACAAAATAGGCGATTGCCGCGAGCAGGAGATTCACGCCATAGGTCAGCACCGGAATCTCCACGAAGCCGGTATCGCCCATCCAGCGGGTGGTGAAGGGAACCAGCGACAGCCAGAACAGGAGGTGGAGATTCGCCCACAGGATGCCGCCATTGACGTGCCCGGCCAGGTGGAGCATGTGGTGGTGGTTGTTCCAGTAAATTCCCACGAAAACGAAGCTGAGCAGGTAGCTCAAAACTGTTGGCAGCACGTCGACCAGCGCGTGCCAGGTGGGTTCGGCCGGTGTGTGGAGCTCAATGACCATGACCGTGATGATGATGGCCAGGACTCCGTCACTGAATGCCTCGAGCCGGTTCTTGTTCATCTGGTTCCTAGCCTCGACGGATGCGAATGCCTCCAGAGTAAACCGGCCGCCGCCCACAGCGAACGTCATCCGATTCCCTGTCTCTGGCACTGTTCCCACCGCCGCCCCGGACTCGTAGTCTGGTTCTGGGAGGTGATTTCCATGAAGGCAGCACAAGGAGACCGCATCACCATCAGGGGAAAGACGGTCGAATCCTCAGACAGGCACGGCGAGATCATTGAGGTTCGGGGGGCGGACGGTGCGCCGCCCTACCAGGTGCGGTTCGATGACGGACACGAGACCATCGTTTTTCCCGGCGGTGATTTTGTGGTGGACCCGGTCCGCAAAACGACCTGACGGCCCCGTCCCGGTCCCGGCCCGCAGCATTTCACGGCTGAGCATGTCAGCGTGCTTATTGTTACGATCCGGGACCGTTTTTTGTGGCGTTCGCGAATTTGATGGGGCTTCGGTCATAGGTTGGAACCGACGACGGCGATCGGGTGGGTGTCGCCGGCCACGAGAGGACCAACTCATGTCAGATCTTGAACGCGTTTCGTCACTGCTGCTGAGCCGGCGAGGACTGCTTGCCCTTGGGCTGGGAACGTTGGGGGCCGGGGCCCTTGCAGGGTGTGGGGGGACACCGTCCCTGCCGACTCCGTCCGGGTCCGGCACGTCCAGCGGGGCGGCGGGCGGATCGGTCATCGATCTGGCCGCCTACGATGCTGTCCTGGCAAAGGGTGCGGTGGCCGCGGACTCCCTGGTGCAGGCGAGCGCCTGGGCGAAGGCCATCAAGGCCAAGGGCCAGCTGGTGCGTGGCGGCACCGACACGTCGACGCTGTTCTCGCTGCGGGACCCGGCCACCGGCAAAGTCGCCGGTTTCGACGCCGGACTGTCACAGCTGCTGGCCAAATACATCATTGGGGAGCCCAAGGAGAACCTCTCCCAGGTCACCGTGGACACGCGCGAGACGCTGCTGCAGAACAACTCGGTGGACGTCATCTTTGCCACGTACTCCATCACAGCCAAGCGTGCCGAGAAAGTCGATTTCGGCGGCCCCTACTACGAGTCAAAATCGGCCATCCTGGTCAAGGCGGACAACACCTCCATCAAGTCCGTGGCGGACCTCGCTGGCAAAACGGTGGCAACCCAAAGCGCCTCCACCGGCGTCACGCTCCTCAAGGAGGTGGCCCCGCAGGCCAATGTCCAGACCTTTGACGACAACCCCAAGTGCCTGGCGGCGGTTCAGCAGGGCCGGGTGGAGGCCTACGTGATCGATCAGTCCATCCTTTTGTCCGATGCAGCCAAGAACAAGGACGTGAAGATCGTCGGCGAGACGTTTGGCAACAGCGACAAATACGGCATCGGGTTGCACAAGGGCACGGACGCGCTGGCCTTCGTCAACGCGTGGCTGAAAATCGTTGAGTCCGACGGCTCCTGGGACGCACTCTGGAAAGCCACGGTAGGCCAGGTGCTCAAGACCGACCCGCCGAAGCCGCCCGCCATCGGCGCCTGAGGCCGCGCCTGTGGACCAGCTGTTCACCACCTACCTGGATGATCTGCTGGCCGGCCTCTGGATGACGGTGCGCCTGACTGCCGTCTCCTTCCTCGGCTCGCTGGTGGTCGGCACGGCAATCGCGGCCTGCAGGGTCAGCCCCATCGTGCCCCTGCGCGCGCTCGGGCGGCTGTACGTGGAGCTCTTCGTCAACATTCCGCTGATCAGCCTGCTGGTGGTGGTGACCTTCGGCCTCCCGGACATCGGCGTCACCTTCGACCTGTTCACCTGCGCGGCCATTTCCATGATTCTGCTGGGCGGTGCGTTCACGTGTGAGGCAATCAGGACCGGCGTCAATGCCGTGTCCGTGGGCCAGGTTGAGGCCGCACGTTCCATTGGCCTGGATTTCTTCGGGGTGCTCCGGTACGTGCTCTTTCCCCAAGCCTTCCGCAGCGTCATCCAGCCGGTGGTGAACGTGTTCATCGGCATCCTGCTCAGTTCCTCCCTGGCTGGCGTCATCGGCGTGAAGGACCTAACGCTGCAAGTTTCTGAGATCAATAACGAAGCGGCGCTGGGGTTGACCACGTATCTGCTGGCCGCGGTCGCCTATGTGGTCATTTCGCTGCTCGCCGGCGGCTTGGGAGCCCGGCTGGAACAACGGCTGCGGGTTCAGCGGTGAGGGGCTTGCCATGAGCACGCAGGACAGCCTCTTCGACGCGGCCGGCCCGAGAGCCCGGCGCCGGATCCGCATCATCACGGTGCTGAGCCTCGTCGGCATCGCTGCCCTCGCCGCGGTGGTGCTGCTGCGCTTCGGCCAGGCCGGCCAGCTCGCCGCCGACCGCTGGGCTGAATTCACGCAAGGGCCTTACCTGCTCTTCCTGCTTGCCGGGCTCGGCAATACGGTGGTGGCGGCGGCTGTGTCCGCGGTCTTTGCGCTGCCGCTGGGACTTGTCCTTGCCCTTGGCAGGCTGTCGGTACGCACACCACTTCGGCGCCTTTCGACGGGATGGATCGAATTCTTCCGTTCGGTGCCGCTGCTCCTGGTGGTCTACATCTTTGTCAGTGGACTTCCCCAGTACGGGATCAACCCGGATATCTTCTGGAAGCTGGTCATCCCCATCACACTGTGCAGTTCGGCGGTTATGGCGGAGATCTTCCGGGCAGGCATCAAAGCCCTTCCCTCAGGCCAAAGTGAGGCCGGGCTCAGCCTGGGCCTGTCGCAAGGGCAGCTCCTGCGCAGCATCGTCTTGCCACAGGCCATCAGGATTGTGGTGCCGTCCATGGTGGCCCAGCTGGTGGTGCTCCTCAAGGACACCACCCTGGGCTACGCCGTCAGCTATCCCGAACTGATGAAAACCTCCAACAATCTCACGGCGTACACCAACCACCTGATCCAGACGTACCTGATCATCGCGGCGGTGTACGTGGTCACGAACGTCCTGATTTCACACCTGGCCCGGTACCTGGAACGCCGGATGTCCGGCCGGGCCGCCCGTATGGGGCAGGAAACCTTGGAAGTGGGCATCGGGTAGGCGACGTCGGCCATCACGGCGCCGCCCCAATGGAGCACCGCCCGGCTATAGGAGCCCGGAACGATTAGTCGTATTCTGGGATGACTTTACTGTGCTCTCCATTGAGGAGCCGAGATGTCAATGCCGACAGACCCTTCGGATGCACCGACCCGCGGTCCGGCCAGAACCGGGCCCTATGTGATCAGCGGGATTCTGCTTGTTCTGGGAATTGCCTTCCCACTCATTGTGCCGATCTATGCCAGCGACGCTCCCCGGCTGGCCGGGATGCCCTTCTTCTATTGGTTCCAGATGTTGTTGGTGCCAATCGAGGCGGCAATGATCGGACTGTGCTACCGGGTGCTGACGGTGGAGGACAGGCGCCGCCGCGAGGTGCTGAAGACAAACGGGGACGGCGCGGCAGCGGTTGACGATGGCGGTGGGCGGTTATGAGCACAGGATTTAGCTCCAGTACGGCGTCGTCGCTGGTCCTGGCCGCGGACGCGCCACGGGCGATCGACGGCGTGGCGCTCGCCGTCGTCGTTTTCCTCTTCATCCTGGTGGGTGTGCTGGGCTTTTACGCCGCCCGATGGCGCGGGGGCGGCAAGGCAGGGCTGCACACGCTGGATGAATGGGGCCTGGGCGGCCGGAAATTCGGCTCATGGGTTACCTGGTTCCTGCTCGGCGGAGACCTGTATACGGCCTACACATTTGTGGCAGTGCCGGCGGCGATGTGGGCCACCGGCGCCGTGAGCGGATTCTTCGCGGTCCCTTACACGGTGGTGCTGTACCCCATCGTTTTCCTGCTGATGAGCCGGTTGTGGTCTGTTTCGCACCGGCACGGCTTCGTCACCACGGCTGACTTCGTGGGCGGGCGCTACGGCAGCAAACCGCTGTCCATCGCGATCGCGCTCACCGGCATCGTGGCCACAATGCCCTACATCGCGCTGCAACTGGTGGGCATCAAATCGGTCCTGACCGTCCTCGGCGTCGGCAGCGCGGAGAACGTCCTGCTCAGCGACCTGCCGTTGATCGTCGCCTTCGTGGTCCTCGCCGCCTACACCTACACCTCCGGGCTGCGGGCTCCGGCCATGATCGCGGTGGTCAAGGATGTGCTGATTTATCTGGCCGTCATCGTGGCAATCGTCTACCTGCCGGCAAAATTCGGCGGCTGGGGCCCGATTTTCGATGCCGCCCAGACCAAGCTGACAGCGGTCAGCCCGGCCACCGGCAAGCCCGTCGGTTCGGTCATCCCGGGCGCGGCCAGCTACTCCGCCTACTGGACGCTGGCGTTGGGCTCGGCCCTGGCCCTGTTCATGTACCCGCACTCCGTCACCGGCGTCCTGGCCACGAAGAGCCGGAACACCATCCGAAAGAACGCCGCGCTGCTGCCGCTGTACTCCCTGGTTCTGGGCTTCCTGGCTCTGCTGGGGTACGTGGCAATCGCGGCAGGGACCAAGCCCACGGAACTGGACGGCAAGACCATCAATCCCCAGCTCGTGGTGCCGCAGCTGTTCCTGGACAACTTCCCGTCCTGGTTCGCCGGGATCGCCCTGGGAGCAATCGCCGTCGGCGCCCTGGTTCCTGCTGCCATCATGTCCATCGCCGCAGCGAACCTGTTCACACGGAACATTTACCGGGACATCTTCCGGCCCGACGTGACCCCCAGGACCGAGGCGAAAGTGTCAAAGATCGTGTCGCTGGTGGTGAAGTTCGGCGCCCTGATCTTTGTTATCGCGATGGACCAATCGGCAGCGATCAATCTGCAGCTCCTGGGCGGGATCTGGATCCTGCAGACCTTTCCATCCATCGTGGCCGGGCTCTACACACGCTGGTTCCACCGTTGGGCCCTCCTCGCAGGCTGGGCTGCCGGGATTATCTACGGCACCGTGGCCGCCTACAACGTGGTCAACCCAGTGACGAAACAGCATTTTGGCGGCTCCATCGCGGCCATTCCGGGCACGGACGTCCAGGTGTACATCGCCGTGGTCGCCTTCGGACTGAACCTTGTCGTGGCAGCGGTGCTGAGCGTTGTCTTCCGGGCCCTTAAGCTCGCGGACGGCACCGACATCACCCGCCCCTCCGACTACGGCGCCGACGAACATGACCCGAAAGTCATCAAAATGGCGCCCCAGCTACCCCCGGCGCCCATTGCCTGAAATTACCTGGCCGACGTCGCCCGCAGCGGGCGCTTAGAAGCCGGAAGAACTGCCGGACCCGGAGAAGCTGCCCCCGCTGCTGCCGTAACCGGTGGTGCTGCCGCCTCCGCCGGCACGCGCTGCGCTGATATCGGAGACCGCGCTGCTGAAGCCGATGTTGAACACGGGGACCGAGAAGAAATAGGTGGAGGGGTAGACGGTGCCCAGGATGCCCGGCCCGTATGTCTGTCCCGGGTTGCCCTTCCCGCCGCGGTTCGGGGCCCCTTCCATTTCCTTGCGCATCAACCTGGCTTCCCGCTCGTTCCGGGCGTAGCCCTCGATGACGGTTTCGGCGTGGTTCTTCAGCAGGGTGCTCAACTCCGTCCGGGCGTCCCTCAGCCGGTCCAGTGCGGATTCGGGGCTGATCCTGCCGCTTTCCAGCTCGGCGGCCCATTGTTCAAGATCGCGTCTGGTGGCGTCCCGGAAGGCGCGCAGCGCCGCTGCGGTGGCGGAATCGCCCTGCGCGTCGTCCCGTGCCAGCAAGTCCTCAATCCCGTCCAAGTCGGTTCGCAAGGGGGCCACCTGACGGTCCCAGGCTGTCGCCCAGCCGGACGCGTGGTTGAGCAGGGCATTGGTATCGGCAATGACGTCGTCAAGCGCGTCCAGTTCGGTAGTCGCGGCGGCGAATTCGCGCACCAGCTTCAGGTTCTTCCGCTGCCCCAGCGCCGCCGGTGTGAGGTCATGGACGGCGTTGGACAGCTCGGTGGCCGCGTTATACCGGTTTAGGAACGTGCGGTGCTTCTCCAGCACGATGCTTCCGTACCGGGAGCCCTCGGGGATGGTTGCGGCGTTAAGCTCCGTGACCTGCAGGTCCGTGCTGACGTTTGCATAGCTCCGCTCGCCCCGGGCAAGCTCCGCGCGGCTCTTGGTTTTGGTCCGGACCCGCACAATCAGCCATACCAAGGCACCCGCGACGACCACCCCGCCGGAGGCCCACAACATGCCGACGAAGGCCCAGAACCGGTACCACGGCTGGTTGATCAGCTCGGCTCCACGACGGATGCCGGCGATGGTCCCCTCCGTCCACTGGGCATCCCGAAAGAGATCCTTGCCCGCATTCTGGATGTCCTCGCGCTGTGCCAGGGAAACTTTGCGGTCCTCGCCCATGTACGTGCCCACATGCCGTCCCACTGGATCCAGCGCGAAGATAAAGAGGCCATCCGCCCACTTTTGGCCGTCCGCGCTGATCCACTCCGGATGGTTGCTGCGGGCGTACTGCAGGACTTTCTCGTTGAGATTGTCGCTGGCTGAACCGTTGTATGTGTATACCGCCACCTCGGTGGGCTCGTAGAAGTCGATCGACCGCAGTGCCGGCAACAACTGAGCCTGGTAGAGCACACCGGCATCGTCCTGCACCACCACTTCAACGGGTGCCACGGCCGGCGCCGCCGTTGCGCCGCCGAGCAATGCACCGCCCAGCAATGTACCCCCGAGCAGCGCGAGAAGTGCCAACAGTGCGCATGCCAGCGATTTGCGCATGATCCCTTTTCCCCTGAGGCAACGGTTCTCTCCAGCCTCGCGCATGCCATTCCGTCCCGGACAGGGCCAAAGGTCACCGTGGCCACCCGGTGGGGAGTGCGCAATACTGTCGACATGAACGCCGCGGCGAGAAAGCCTGACCGGACCCTGACCGTTATCCTCGCAGTGATCGCCCTCCTCGTGGTGGTGGCCCTCGCCGTGGTGTTTTCGCGGGGCACGGCGCCCTTGCTGGACGAGTCCACCCCGCAGGGTGTAGTGCAGCGCTACACGGCCGCCGTCATCGAGGGTGATGAGGCCACGGCGGCGACCTACCTCACGGAAGCCGCACGGAGTCAGTGCATCAACTTCGAGAGCCCGTTCACCAACAAACTGCGGGTCACGCTCGTCTCCACCACGGAACGTCCCGCCTCCGCCGACGTGAAGGTCCTGATTACTGTTTCGAACGGGGGAGGTCCCTTTGGCAGTTCCGAGTATGAAACCGAAGACGTGTTCGATCTGGTCAAGACAAATGGCCGGTGGCTGGTGGACTCCGCTCCCTACCAATTGCGCGTTTGCCCTAACAAGGCGGTGACCAAGTGAGTACGGCCGGAACAGCTCCTGCCCCCGCACCGGCCACGGCGCCGGGAACCGCCCAGCCCACGGTGCGCCGCCTGGTCATGTACACCTTGCTGTTTGCCCTCGTGGTGGTAGGCGCGATCGGCCTCAGTGGCCTGCTTGGCAGGCTGCTCTCCTCGGGCACGGTGCTCGCGGCAGGGGATATTGCGGGGCTTGCGCGTTCGCTCGCGTTCACCCTGATCGGAGGCCCGCTCGCCGCCGTCCTTTGGTGGGTTGTATGGCGTCGGCTCCACGAGGCGACGGAACGCCAATCCCTCGCGTGGGGTCTGTACCTGACGGCCGTATACACGGTGTCCCTCATCACCTTCAGCACCGCACTGCTCGGCATGTTCTCATCGCTGATCGGCGGCGAACGCCAGGGATGGCAGCAGCGGTTGGCCAACGGCCTGGTCTGGGCCGGCGTCTGGGCATGGCACCGGTGGATGGGACGCCATCCGAGGAAAGGGCCCGTTCAGCTCGCCACCGTACCCACGGTAGCGGGCCACGTGTTCGGGCTGATCACTGGTGTGGGAGGAGCGGTCACGGCGCTCGCCGACCTCCTGGACACCGCCGTTCGCGGATTCACCGATTCCGCGGCGTTGGGAGACCCATGGTGGCGGTACGCCCTGCAATCGGTGGTGTGGGCCGCCGGCGGCGGCATCATTTGGTGGTGGCACTGGATTCACGACGCCGGCACGCGCCTGCAAACAGGGCTCGCCAATGTGGCGCTGGTGGTTGTGGGTATCCTGGGCTCCATCCTTCTGGCCCTTGGCGGTGCGGGGACGGTCCTGTTCGTGCTCCTCCGGCTGGCCTTTGACCGGACGGACCCCTTGAGCCAATTGCTGGAGCCGCTCGGCGCTGCCCTCGCAGCCGCCGCCGTCGGGCCCCTGATCTGGACGTATCACCGCGGCATTGCCGCCCAGCGCGACGAAAAGACCCGGCAGTCCGCCAAGCTGGTGACTTCCGGGGCGGCGCTGGCAGCCGCGGCAACCGGAATCGGCGTCATCGTGAACTCCGCTCTGGGCATAGCCGCCACACCCTTGGCCGGGGCAGACACCCGCACCCTGCTGCTGGGCGGGATCAGTTCCCTGGTGGTCGGCGGCCCGCTGTGGTGGGTCACGTGGAAACCGTTAGTCCCGCCGGAACCAACCGAGCTGGGCCTGCGCGGACGCAGGGTGTACCTGGTCGCCGTTTTTGGCCTCAGTGCGATCGTGTCTGTCATCACCCTGCTGGTGATCGGCTACCGCGTCTTTGAATTCCTGCTGGACACTGTCAGCGGCGGGGGGCTCGTGGACCGGGTCAGGGCGCCCCTGGGCTTGCTCGTGGCCACCGGGCTCGCGGCCGGATACCATTTCGCGGTGTGGCGCCGGGACCGGGCGTCGGTGGCGGCCGCAGCCCCTTACCGCCGGCGGACCATCGGCCAGGTCATGCTCGTGGCCGACGGCGACCCCGCCCCGCTCTCGAGGGCGATTGAAGAAGTCACCGGGGCCAAAGTCATCGCCTGGCGGCGGGCCGATAGCGGCCTCCCCGCCGGTGAGGCCGCGCCCGCCGCAGCGGAATTGACGGAGCAGCTGGCGCGGGCTCTGGAGGGGCTGGCAGCCGAACGGGTTCTCGTCATTACCGGTCCCGGGTCCCACCTGGAGGTGATTCCGCTCGCTGCCGGGTGACCGGCCGCCGGAAGCAGGCACGGGTGGGCCGACCTCTTGGCCGGCCCCGGCTTAGAGGCCATACGCTCTCTTGTAGCTCCTGACCGCGTTCGTCACGGTGGGGAAAAAGTGGTCCGGTCCGAACCGGCTGCTCACGCCGAACTTGATCAGGCGGTCCTTGATCGGGCCTTTCATCTCGGCGAAAACGAGACTGATCCCACGCTTGGCGAGTTCGTCGTCGAGCTCCACCAGATCATCAAGTGCGGTGGTATCCAGGCCGGTAATGGCTTCGGAGGCAACAATGACGCACCGGACGGGACCCGGGGCGCGGGCCACGAGGTTCCTGATGTGTTCGGTGAAAACCGCGCCGTTCGCGAAGAAGAGCGGGGCATCGAACCGTGCGATCACCAACCCGGGGACCCGCTGCCCCTCCGGGTGCCTGCTGAGATCGTGATAGCCCGGCACATCCTCGAGTCCGGCAAGCTCGGTCCGGTAGGGGTCCCAGGCCTGGCGGATGAAGGCGACCAAGGACAACGCAATTGCGATGACGATGCCTTCCAGGACACCGACAAAGGCAACACCCAGGAACGTGGCGACAAGGAGTGCGGTTTCCGTCCGGCTCATCCTGACCAGTCGGACGAGGGTCCGCACATCGATGATGGATACAGCCGCAATTATCACGACGGCGGCAAGGGTACTGGCCGGCAGGAACGCCGTTACCTGGGGTGCCAGGGCCATGAACAGCGTGACGAGGACCGCCGCCACCACACCACTGAGGGGGCTCCGCGCGCCAGCGTCGATCGCAATGGGGGTGCGTGATGCGCTTCCGGACACCGGGAAACCACCGAAAAAACCGGAGGCGGCGTTCGCGATCCCCAAGGCGCCCATTTCCTGGTCGCCATTCACACGGGCGCCCTGGCGGGAGGCGAGGCTCTTGGCCAGCACGGAGGTATCGGCGAAAGCGATGAGGGCAATGCCGGCCGCGGGCCCGATGAGGGCCAGAACATCGTCCGCGGCAACGCCCTGCAAGGCTGGCGCGGGGAAGCCGCTGGGGAGGGCGCCGACAGTCGGCTGTACCGCCGTGAGGTTCCAGGCCGCCGTGATGGCCGTGGACGCGATAACGGCCAGCAGCAGCCCGGGCAGGCGCCAGCTCAGGAAGCGGCACAGGACAACCACCGCCACCACTCCGGCGCCGAAGACCAGCGCGGTGGTGTTGGTCTCCCCGCGAAGAACCGCTCCGGCCGTGGCCGCCACCCTCTCGGACAGGGAGCCGTACGGAACCGAGAAGCCCAGCAGGCGCGGCAGTTGGCTGACAATGACAGTCAAGGCGATGCCGTTGAGGTAACCCACGCGGATTGGCTTGGACAGCAATCCCGTCACGAACCCCAGCCTAAACAGCCGGCCGGTGATCAGAATGGCACCAATCAGGATGGACAGGACGCCGGCGAGGGCCACCGCCCGCCCGGGGTCCCCGGCCGCCAGCGGAAGCACGGCCGCGGCAATCATCGGCGCCAGGGAGGAATCCGGCCCCACGATCAGCACACGGGACGGGCTGAAGACCGCGTAGACGAGAAGGGGTACGACGGAGGCGTACAGGCCTGTCACGGCAGGCAAGCCGGATGCCTCGGCATAGGCCATTCCCGCCGGAATGAGCGCGGCGCTCAGCGCGGCACCGGCAGCGAGATCGGACTTCAGCCAGGACCGCTGATAGCCACGGGCCACCCTGATGCCCGGCGGGGCTTTCCGGATCCAGTCTCCGCGCATGTGGCCCCGGTACTAACCCTGTGCCGTTTCCGCGCAAGGGGCGGAACCGGTTCCGTCACGGACCATGTTCGATTCTATGTTGCCGAAGTCTGCTCCGTAATGGCCTGGGCGCAGCGGACATTCATTTCGCGGCGGGAGGCTACTCTTTCGTTGCCAGTTCCGCTTCGTCTTCCTTCGGGGCCGCTCTGTTTGCGCGGCGGCGTTTGAGCAACTGCACGGCCCACGGCACCACCGATAGCAGCACCATGGCTACGGCAATCACATCGATGTTCTCGGCGATGATCTTGAAATGTCCCAGCCAGGTACCCAGCAGGGTCACTGACGAGGCCCAGGCCAGGGCGCCGGCAATGTTCCACAGAGTGAACGACTTGTAGTGGTAGCGGCCGATGCCTGCGGTCAAGGGCGCAAAGGTGCGCACCAGGGGAACAAAACGGGCAAGGACGACGGCGGGCCCGCCGTGGCGGCGGAAGAAGTCTTCCGTGGCGTCCAGGTGCGCGGTCTTAAGCATCCTGGCATCGTCCTTAAACCACCTCCGGCCGAATCGCCTGCCGAGCATGTAGCCCACCTGGTCACCGGCCACCGCGGCAAGAGTGACAACACCGATCAGGACGGGCAGCCCGATGTTCAGTTCCCGGTGTAGGAGGCCTGCTGTGAAGAGCAGCGAGTCGCCCGGGAGGAAAGGGAAAAGCACACCGGACTCGATAAACACCATGCCAGCGATCACTGCCAGGGTGGCCGGTCCCAGCCCCTGCAGGAGGCTCGCCGGATCCAGTGCCTGAACAGGCGCGGCGGACAGGACGGGAGCGAGCGTGTGGAGCAGGGACGGGTACACGTTGATTCCTCAATGTCGGCGGCGGCAGCTGACCTGGCACGCGGCCCGCGGCCCCCGGATGGGCGCCCTGTGGCCGTCCCCGCCACTCTTCCCCACGGACTCCAAGAACTTCACAAGATTCCCCGCAGATCAGACTCCTGCGTTGTAGACATCCAGTCCGAACCGGTTGAGCCCGGGCGTTCCGGCGTAGCCGAGGTATGGCAGGGTGAACGTGTCTTCGATGCTGGCGAGCAGGCTGTAATGGTTGTAGGGGGTGGTGGACCAGGTGCCTGCCTTGGTGAAGGGCGACAGGACCAAGGCGCCGACCCTGCCGCCACCCAATCCGGTGATGCCCGGCAACGCCGAGTTAGGGCCGGGCCCCTCGCCGCAGCAGGCGGCCGCATCCGATTGCGGGCTGTCTGATTCGTCAAAGGTGATCACCAGGACGCCGTCTTTCTTGAAGGCGGGGGAGGAGGTGATGGCCGGGACCCAGTCCTTGAGCCATTGGTCCGCGCTGGCGAGGCCTCCGGGCTGGCCGTCCACGCAGGGGGAGTCGTGTCCGTCGTGGCAGAGGTTTGGGGTGATCATCGACAGGTTCGGGGTGGTGGCGGTGGAGGCGAGGTCCGTTTTCAGGGCGGCTAGGTCGACGTCGTTCCTGGCGCAGTCGGGTGACCCGGTGATACCGGCGAAGTACACGAACGGGTTGTGGCGGGCGGCGTACTGATCCCCGACCTTCGCCTTCTGGGTGTCGTCCACCGCGCCCGGGGCGGGATGCCGGCACGCGGTTCCCATGTCCTCCATGTAGCCCTTCCAGGTCTTTCCGGCAGAGGTCAGTTGGCCGGCGACCGTGGGGACATCGGCCGGGAAGACGCATCCGTCGCCGACAGCCTGGCCGGGGCTGGCGGTTCCCGACCCGAGGAACGGTGCGTAGCTCTGGCAGTCGGCCTGCATCTGCGGGTTCGGTCCTTGCCCCGAGATTTGTGCCACGTAGTTCGGCTGGGAGTTGTGGGCGGTGCCGAAGTACTGGTTCAGCAGCACGCCTTGGCTCCGCAGGGTCTGGGACAGATAGGGCGCCGCCGACCCAAGGCCCCACGTCGTGTCGTAGCCTTTGTTCTCCAGATTGATGACGAAGAAGTGCTGGGCTCCTGGCAGGTAGCCCGAGCCCTGGGTCGATGTGGCAGTCGTTGCCGGCACGCTGGCGGTCGCAGGGGGCTGGCTGGCCCCGTAGCCGACTACCGCCGCCGTCAGGATGATGGGGACTGCGGCCGCGGCGCGGCGGATTCTCCGGATACGGCGCCGCCGCTCCGGGCTTGTCGCTTTTCCGGCTTCGTGGTGAGTGGTCATGGCAGTGTCCATCCGTCCGCGAGGGCTTTATCTTTCAGTCCCGACCATTCCTCGGCCGGCGGAGGACCCACAGGGGAGCAGGCGGGCCCGGCGACGAAGGGCGGGACCAGGTAGTGGGGGGCCGCCAGGTTCGGCGCGCCGCTGAAGTCCAGGACTTCGGCGATGTTGCGCGCAGCCTTGTCCCGTGGTGTCAGCGGCGCCAGGTTCCACCGCCACTCGATCGCTTTCAGGACCGAGGTGTGGTCGTAGACGTCGTGGGCGACGTACCGGCGTCGGGCGCGCGGGGAGATGACCACGGACGGCACGCGGAAACCGCGCAGTGCCGTCTCTGTGCTCGTGTCCGGGGCTGTGGCCGGGGGGACGTGGTCGTAGAACCCGCCCCATTCGTCATAATTGATGACCAGCAGGGTGTTGGCCCAGCCTGGGCCCGTAGTCACCGCCTTGTAGACCTCGGCCAGGAATGTCTCCCCGGAGCGGATATCGGCGTGCGGGTGGTCGTCCCCGGAAGTGCCGGAGCCTTCATCGGTGAAACGGGGATCCACGAAGGACACCGCGGGGAGGGCTCCGCCGGCACAGTCGGTGAGGAATTCGGCATAGGGGTGCGAGATGCCCAGGTACTTCGTGCCCCACAGCGCCGTGAACGGGATGTCACCGTAGTAGTACTTTCCGGAGACCCCGGCGGCGGCCAGCCGGTCCCAGATGGTGGGGAGCGTGGACGTCACCGTGGAGTTGTGGAGGCGGTCGGTGGCGGCCGCGTGCTGGTAGAAGCGGTTCGGATAGGTTTCGGCCATCGTCGCGGCGAAGTACCGGTCGCACACGGTCCAGTCGGGTCCGGCCTGGCGCCAGAAGTCCAGATCGGCGGCATCGTAGTAGCCGACGGCGAACTCGTCGTTTTCGCCGGCACGCAGCCAGCCGTTGTTGCTGCCGTTGTTGTACTGTATGCGGCCGCCCTCGTACGAGTGGTCCGGGTCGGGATGCCCGCAGCCCTGGAAATCCGTCAAATGGTGGGTCACATGCGGAATCCCGTAGCGGTCCGTGTAGCTCAGTCCGGACTGCTTGCCGTCGGCACCGGGCATCCATCCGAGGAAGTGGTCGAAGGAACGGTTCTCCATCATTACCACGATGATGTGCTCGATCCCGGAAGCGGCGGCCGAAGGAAGCGGCGCAGTGGCCGCAGAAGCCGGGCGCAGGGCGCTTCCCGCTGCCAAGGCGGCGGCCGCGGCGGTGCCGGCCGCGGTCATAAGTTTACGTCGGGTAAAGTTCACGCCCCAAAGTAGATCACATCGAGGTTGCGTAATCCCGTGGATAACCCCTTGGTCCACCGAGCCTTAACCGGCTGTTCATCCCAGGCCGTTTTCTCTCCGGTCCCCGCCCGGGACCTGCGCGTGACCGCCTCCGGCGGGTCAGGCGTCCGGTGTTCCCTGGATCGGGGTGGAGTCCTGGCCATATTCGGCCGACACGAGGATGGGGAGGTGATCGGATGCCCCGCGCGGCAGGGTTTCGACGTTCTCGATATCCAGCCCCAGGGAGGTTGCGAAGTCGAAATGGCCCTTGAAGACCTTGTAACGGGTGTAGGTCCGGCGGTCGCTGAGTGAGAGCTCATACCCGGCATTCTTCATGTGTTCGGTAAGGCTCTTGGTGAAGAACGGGTAGTTGAAGTCTCCCACCATCAGGGTCATCAGTCCGCTGCCCATACCGAGGAGTTCCGCGTGCGCCGCCTTGATTTGCTTGCGCCGCAGCGAGTTCGATGCCGTCAGCGGGGCCGCGTGGAAGGACGCGATCACCAGCTCGTGGTCGGTCTCGTTGTCCACCACCCGCGTGCCGATCAGGCGCTCATGCGCCGGGGCCAGCACACGGTCGTGGAGTGACTTCTTCAGGGCGAACGTATTGGTTTCGAAGGCCGTGAAGCGGTCCATCCGGTAGTAGATCGCCAGACCGAGCCGGTTTCCCTTGGTGGAGTCGGCAAGATGCAGCGGCCCCAGCGTTTCGGGCAGATCCGAGGTGTCACACTCCTGCAGACACAACGCATCTATTCCGAAATCAGTTGCCAGATCGACCAGCTCGCCACTTGCCTTGTGCTTGCGGAGGTTGTAGCTAATGACTCGTAACAGGGGAATACCTCTTCTGAGGGTAGTAAGGAGAACCAGTTCCTGAGTCTACCCAGTAGATGCCACGCAGCACAGGAGGCCCGCGGTTTCCGCAGCTCCCGTTCAGGAAGCGGGAGCAGGGCGGGAAGCGATAGTGTGTTCTGGGATCATCTCCCGCCGCGCGAAAGGGGCGACGTTGACTGCTGCACTTCCGGAACTTGCCGAAGGCGACTTCTATTATCAGGATCTGGGCGCCGGACGCTTCCGCTCCACCATCCACGCCCAGGGCGCCTGGAACGAGCACGAGCAGCACATGGCGCCTGCCTCAGGGCTGATGGCTGACTGCCTTGAACGACACCAGCCGCGGGGCGATATGCGCATGGCCCGCCTCAGCTACGAGATCCTGGGGCTGATTCCAGAGGGCGAATGTGACGTCGTCACCGCCACCCTGCGGCCTGGCCGCACCATCGAGCTCCTCCAGGCGGAGCTTGTGGCGGGAGGGCGGGTGGCCATCCGTGCCACCGCGTGGCGCATGATCACCAGCGACACCTCCGCCATTGCGGCCGTCGAAGACCACGCCATCCCCACGCCGGAGGAGTGCAAGCCATACGACGCCGCAGGGGTGTGGCCAGGCGGTTACATCCGTTCCCTGGAAATGCGCGTGGCCGACGGTCACCGCGCCGGCTCGGGGACGGTGTGGATCCGCACCGCCCACCCGCTCACTGACCGGGCCGACAGCGGAGACCTGGCGCGGCTGATGGGCATGGTGGACACGGCGAACGGGATCGCGGCACGGGTTCCGCCGGGAAAGGGCAGCTATGCCTTCCCCAATCTGGACCTTCAGATCCACATGTACCGGCGGCCAACTGGGGAGTGGCTTGGGCTGGACAACGCTGTTTCGTTCGGCGCGGACGGCATCGGGCTCACCTCAACGGTGCTCCATGACCTGACTGGGCCGTTCGGGCGGGCCGAGCAGATCCTGACGTTGCGAAGGACCTGACAGGACTAGTGGAAGACGAGCCAGCCGGCGAGGGTGGCGAGGGCCGTTAACGCGGCGCCCCAGAGAATGTCGACGATGATCAGTTGCAGGGGCCAGGTCTTGAGGGTGGCGGCGTTGGTGAGGTCGTACGTTGCGTAGGCGAAGGCGCCCAGCGCCGCTCCGTAGCCGACGGCGGTCAGCCAGCTGCCGCCGTCGAGCGCCGGCTGAAGCGCAAAGAACACTATTCCGGCTATGTACATCACGTAAAAGACCACCGCGTACCCTAGATTGGGCCGGTCGGCCAGCAGCGCGCCGATCTGCCTGCGGTAGAACGGATTCATGGACTTCAGCCAGACGGCGTCAATCACGGCGAACGCAGCGGCGACGACGAGGAATTGCAGAATGACCATAAGGGAGCTTAGCAAGATGCAGGACGCCGCGGGCGGCACACGGACGCTAACGATTGTCCGGCAGGAGCATTCGCTGGGCGCGGCACGGGACCTTGAGTTTGGAATCGAATTGCTGGGCCTGGCCAGGACGGGCAAAGTGGGGCCCACCCTCAGGACCTACCGGCCGGCCCCCACCGTGGCGTTCGGCCAGCGCGACGCCCATCTGCCGGGTTTCGAGGCCGCTGCCCGGGCCTGCCGTGACCTCGGCTTTGAGCCACTGGTGCGGAAGGCGGGGGGCCGTGCGGCCGCCTACCATGAAGGGACCCTGGTGATCGACCATGTGGAGCCGAATGCGGATGCCATCGCCGGGGCTAAAGGGCGCTTCGCCTTCTTCGGTGAAATGCTGGCCGGGGCGCTGCGCGGCGCGGGGGTCCACGCAGCCGTCGGGGAAATCCCGGGCGAGTATTGCCCTGGTGAGTTCAGTGTCCACGGCCTCAATCCGGCGGATCCGCAGCATCCCGTTAAGCTCATCGGCACGGCCCAGCGGGTCGTTTCCGGAGGCTGGCTGTTCAGTTCGGTCATCGTGGTGGAAAACTCCACACCGATCCGCGAGGTGCTGACCGCAAGCTATGAGGCACTCGGCCTGGACTGGGATCCCGCCACCGCCGGCGCCGTGACTGATCTGGTCCCGGGTCTCGACGTGGCCGCCATTGAAAACGCCGTTATCGACGCCTACGCCGGTTACGCCTCGCTCAGCTACGCGCATTTCTCGACTCTGCGCTGATGCACGAACGGCCGGCCACCGTCGGTGCCCGGCCGTTCGTGCAAGTCAGGGTCAGTGCGCCCGCTTTATCCATTCCTGAAGTTGCGGGGCCTCGGCGCCCACCGTCGTCGTATCTCCATGCCCGGTTCGCACCACTGTTCCCGAAGGAAGCGTCAGTACCCTGTTCCGGATGGAGTCGATGATGGTGGGGAAATCGCTGTACGACCGTCCCGTGGCGCCCGGGCCGCCCTGAAACAGGGTGTCGCCGCTGAAAACCGTGCCTTCGCTTTCCAGGTAGAAGCACATTGACCCGGGCGAGTGCCCAGGCGTGTGCAGGGCCACGAGCCGGGTGCCTGCGACGTTGAAAGTCTCGCCGTCGCTGATGTCGTGGTCCGGCTCCGAACCGGGGAAGACCTGTTCCCAGAGCATCCAGTCTTCCCGGTTCAGGTGGACCGGGGCGCTGACCAGGGTGCGGACTTTGCCGACTGCGCCGATGTGGTCATCGTGCCCGTGGGTGAGCAGGATCGCCGTGACTTTGCGGCCGGCAACGGCCCCTGCCACGGCGTCGGCATCGTGGGCCGGGTCGATGATGACACATTCATCGTCGTTGCCGACGATCCACACGTTGTTCTCAACGTCCCACGTGCCGCCATCGAGCGAAAACGTTCCGGAGGTGACCAGCCGGTCTATCCGAACCCCGCTCACAGTTCCACCACTGAGCGCAGCACCGAGCCGGCGTGCATCTTTTCGAAGGCTTCCTCGATCTGGTCAATGGTGATCCGCTCGGTCACAAAGGCGTCCAGATCCAGCTTGCCCTGGCGGTAAAGATCGATCAGCATTGGGAAGTCCCGGGAGGGCAGGCAGTCCCCGTACCAGGAGGACTTCAAAGAGCCGCCCCGGCCGAAGACGTCCAGCAACGGCAGTTCGATCGTCATTTCCGGGCTGGGAACGCCCACCAGGACCACGGTGCCGGCGAGATCGCGCGCATAAAAGGCCTGCTTGTAGGTTTCGGGGCGTCCGACGGCGTCGATCACCACGTCAGCGCCGAAACCGCCGGTGAGTTCCCGGATTTTTTCCACGGGGTCGACGGCGGATGAGTCCACCGTGTGGGTGGCGCCAAGGCCCTTGGCCCGGTCGAGTTTCTGGGCGTCGATGTCCACGGCAATGATGGTGGTGGCACCCGCGAGCGCAGCCCCGGCGATGGCGGCAACGCCCACCCCGCCGCAGCCGATCACCGCAACGGAATCGCCGCGCTTAACGCCTCCGGTGTTGATGGCGGCACCGATACCCGCCATCACGCCACAGCCGAGCAGGCCGATCGCGGCGGGGTCGGCGTCGGGGTCCACCTTGGTGCACTGGCCGGCGGCGACGAGCGTCTTCTCAATGAAAGCGCCGATGCCCAAGGCGGCGGAGAGCTCCGTGCCGTCTTCGAGGGTCATCTTCTGGGTGGCATTATGCGTGTTGAAACAGTACTGCGGCTGTCCGCGCCTGCAGGCCCGGCAGCTCCCGCACACTGCGCGCCAGTTGAGCACCACACGGTCGCCGGGCGCCAGGTCCGTGACGTCCGGTCCCACGGCGCTCACCACTCCGGTGGCCTCGTGGCCGAGCAGGAACGGGAAATCGTCGCTGATGGCGCCGATCTTGTAGTGCAGGTCCGTGTGGCAGACGCCGCTTGTGAGGATGTCCACCAGCGCCTCGCCCGGACCGGGATCCGGCACCAGGACGGTTTCGAGGGTGACGGGTGCTCCCTTGGAGCGGGCGACTACGCCTTTGACTTTATGGACCACGGAAAGCTCCCTTGGGGACAAGTGCGGGAAATGGATTCAGTGCGGATATGACTCTGAACTGTCTATCACACGGCCGAGACCAAATTCTAGAACTTGTTGCGCTATGGACAACTCGTTGCGTTTTCCGAACGGGGTTTCCGAGGGGCGCGCCCCTGTGCTCCAGCGCCACCGCGGCTGCGGCGGCTCCGGGGCTGCGGCGCCAGCGGGGCTCCGGTCGCGTGCGGGGCTCCGGTCGCGTGGACCTGGAGCCCCTCAACGCTAGGCGGCCAGCCGGCTCTTGACTTCGGCGGCGGAGGGGTTCGTGGCGGCGGTGCCGTCAGGGAAAAGGACGGTGGGAACGGTGCGGTTTCCTCCGTTGAGCTGCTCCACGAGATCGGCAGTGCCTTCGACTTCCTCGATGTTGATCTCGGTGTAGCCAATGCCTTGGGCGTCCAGCTGCTTCTTCAGCCGGTTGCAGTAGCCGCACCAGGTGGTCGAAAACATGGTAATAGTGCCGGATTCGGGGGTGAAGTCCACGGAGCTCTCCTCAGTTTGGGTGTCGTTCTCTCAACGGTAACCCGAGGGCACATATTCCACGGCGACGGAACAGGCATTCGAACGGCCATGACAGGACGTGGGCGCTGCCCACTTGCACGGCAACCTCTAGCTGTGACGAGGACCGTCTATGAACCGGTGGGGCGGCGGTGGCATGCTGGAGCAATGTGCGGACGATACGTGATGGCCAGGGCCGTGGGTGATCTCCTGGCACAGTTCGACGCAGAACTGGATGAGGAGATCAGCATCCCGCCGTCATGGAATGTGGCGCCCACCTCCGATGTGCCCATACTGCTGGAGCGGCTCGTCGCCGGCAAGGCAGTGCGACGACTGCGCCTGGCGAGGTGGGGACTGGTGCCTTCCTGGGCGAAGGATCCGGCGATCGGCTCGCGGATGATCAATGCGCGCAGCGAAAGCGTCCTGGAGAAGCCAGCGTTCCGCGAGGCCGTCCGGGCGCGGCGCTGCGCCGTGCCCGCTGACGGATACTACGAATGGAAACGTGGTGAAGGGCGCACTAAGCAGCCGTATTATGTCCGACCGGAACAGGGCGGCGGCATGGTGTTCGCGGGGTTGTGCGAATGGTGGAACGAACCCTCAGCGGCTGCCGGGGATCCCGGTCAGTGGATGCTTTCGATGTCCATCCTCACAGCGGACACGCCGCCACAGTGCGCGGAGTCAGCCGTGTTCGGCGAGCTGGCGGCCCTGCATGACCGGGTCCCGCTTCCCATGAGCCAGGAATCGATGGGGGCATGGCTGGACCCCCACGCCGATGACGCCGCGGCGCTGGTCGATGTGGTCCGTGCCGGGGTGAGGGATGTCGCCGCCGGGTGGAGGGTGGAGGCGGTGGGCCACGCTGTGGGAAATGTGCGCAATGACTCGCCGGAGCTGATCCGGCCTGTGGAAGGTTTGTTCTAAAACCGGAAGCGGGGGCTGACCGGCCTCAGGGGCCCACCGGCCTCAGACGGTCACCTTGCCGCTGTCATCCACAGCCCAGGTCGGATTGAAGGCGATCTCCCAGCGGAATCCGTCGGGGTCGGCGAAATAACCGGTGTAGCCGCCCCACGGCTGCGTCTTCGGGGGAGCCACGATGGTTGCGCCTGCCCCCTGCGCTTCCGCCATGACACCGTCAACCTCCTCCACGCTGCCCACGTTATGGCTCAGCGTGATGCAAGGGACTCCCGCCGGACTGTTCACCCGGGCCTCGGCCTGCATCTGGCGCGAGTCCCAGAGGGAGAGGATCAGCCCGTGGTTGGCCTGGATAAACACCACCTCACCGGGAACTTCCCGGTGGACCGGCCAGCCGAGGCCCTCAACGTAGAACCTGCGGGAGGCATCGACACTCCGGACGCCTAGTGAAATGAAGTCGACTCGAGGCTGCATCTTTAGATACTGTCATGCACATGCCCACAAATCACGGACACGATAAAGACGCCCAGGCCGACAAAGAGCAGCTCGCGGCCGTCCGGGTGGCAGTGGATGAAGTCGACGAGCAAATCGTCACGCTGATCGCACGCCGCGAGCGGCTGATCCGCATTTCCGGAACGCTGAAGGGCGATGATGCCGAAGTCCGGGCGCCCGGCCGGGTGGAGCGGGTCATCGAGCACGTCCGCAACGCCGCGGAAAAGAAGGATATCGATCCGGACATCGTGGAAAAGACCTATCGGGCCATGATCTCGGCGTTCACCGAGCTTGAACTGAAGGTGCACAAAGCCAGCAGCTGAGATTGCGCGGCTGATGGTCTAGTTGCCGCTGCCCGGTATCCGCGGCCACGCGCTGTCCTTGGTCAGAGAGCTTCTTCCACTGGAACGTTGGCCTGGTAGCCGCGGCCGTCAGCGTCGCTGAATGCGGTCATAAGGTGCCCCTTGGGCAGACCCAATACCGTTCCAATCGGGAAGTTTCCGGTGATGGTGTTCCCGGAATGTTCCACCCCCTTGAGGTCAAAGTTCTCCTCCGTGCCGTCATGGCTGAAGCAGTAGAAGGACACGGCCTCGCCGTTCATGAACTCGATTCCCATCCTGCGTTGATGCGAATGGTCCGGCGTGGCTGCCACGAGCCCCACCACGTAGGCGCCCGATCCGGGAATGTTTCCGTCTATATCGAACGTCGCCACCAGGGTTGAGTCCTTGGCGGCGATGCTTACGTGCTTGAGGAGTGCTTCGTGGGAGCTCATGTCCCAATCCTGCTACCTGCATCGGCGTGCGTCCACCCCTGATCTAGGTTTTGTCATTGCTCCGGCGTAGACTTGAATTATTCGAAGATATATTCGAACAATCATTGTCAGCCCTGCCCCGCTTCGGGCAGGCGGGCGTTCCGGGGAGGTGCCGATGGGCTTATTCAGCGAGGGGGTGGACGTTCTGTGCACCCCGGAAGGCCAGCCCCTGGAACTGAGATGGTCAGGGCGGCACTACACCGTCTGCGCCGAGCCCCTCCGTTGGTATGAACGCCGCCAGTGGTGGGCCGAGGAAACCCGTGCCCCGCTGGGCACCGGGCCAGGCCTGGTGGACCACGAGATCTGGCGCGTTCAGGTCCGGCCCTCCGGGAATCTGGCAAAAACTGAGCCGGCGGAACCCCTCACCCTGGATCTCACCAGAAGTATCAGCAGCGGGCGCTGGAGGCTCCTGCGGATCCACGACGCCCTCCGGCCCAACACAGCATGAGCTTTACCCATCTCCACGTCTCCACGGCCTTCAGCGCGCACTATGGCGTCTCCTGGCCCGATGAACTGGCGCAGGTGTCAGCCAGCGATGGCGCCACGGCACTTGCCTGCACTGACCGCGACGGGCTGTATGGCACCGTCAAGCACCTCAAGGCCTGCATGGCAGCCGGGATTGACCCCATTGTGGGAGTTGATCTTGCGGTCTTCGACGACGACGGCGACCTCCGCACCCAGCTTGCGGGCCGCGTCGTTGTGCTGGCCCACGGGCACACCAACGGAGCCGGCTACCGGGCACTCTGCAGACTGATTTCAGATGCGCACGCCCGCACCTCGGGCAAAGCCGGGGGAGTGGTTCCAGTTGGCGTAACCCGGGCCGAGCTCGCCTCACGCACCCTCCACCCGGAAACCCTTGAACCTGTGCTCACGGTACTGATCGGGCCGGATTCCGACGTCGGCAGGGCCATGGGCGGCAGGCGATACCTGCGCCCGCGGACCCTCTTCAAACGGTGGCTGGACACCATGCCCAAGGGAACCGTGGTGGCCGAGGTGGTGTCGCAGCTGAGCGCCCCCGGCCGGCCGCTAAGCACCGCCCACGCCGTGCGCATGCTTAAGTTGGCCGCCGAGCATGGGACCCCAGCGGTGCTTACCAACGCGGTGCGATATTGCGCCGAGGACGGCGCCGCCACAGCGGATGTCCTGGACTCCGCCCGCACCTTGAAGTCACTGCCCGAACTGTCTGCGGAACCGCTGCTCCAGCCCAATGGCCAGGCCTGGCTGAAATCCGCGGCCCAGATGCTTCAGGTGGGCAAGGAGATCATTCACGCCGCAGGGTATGGGGCGGTGGACCTCAAACGACTGCTGGCTCAAACAGAGGCGCTCGCGGACCGCTGCCGCATGGATCCCGTCACCGACATGGGGTGGAAACAGCCGGTTGTCCCTGAAGCCTCGGTGATAGGCATCGCCGGTGATCCCCTCGTGGAACTGGCCGAACGCTGCGAAGCGGGCATCGGCCGGAGGTTCCCGGGAATCGCCGGACAAGCCGAGGCCCAAATGCGCGCCCGGCTGGAACATGAACTGCGGATCATCGCGAACCTGGGGTTCGCCGCCTATTTCCTTACGGTTGCAGAGGTCTCCCGGATGATCCTGGAAATGGGTGTCCGGGCCGCAGCCAGGGGTTCCGGTGCCTCGAGCCTGGTCAACTACCTGATTGATATCAGCCAGGTGAATCCGCTGCAGCACGACCTCATCTTCGAACGGTTCCTCTCCCGGGACCGGGCCACCCTTCCCGATATCGATATTGATGTCGAGAGTGCTGAACGGCATAACGTGTACCGCCGGATCTTTGACCGCTTCGGCGCGGAGCGTGTCACGCTGATGAGTATGCAAAACGGCTACCGCGCTCGCGGTGCCGTCCGTGATGCCGGACTTGCCCTGGGCATGGATGACGGCGATATTGGCGAAATAGCCAAGCAGCTGTGGCGTTTTTCGGCCCGGAATTTTCGTGAGGCCCTGGTGGAAAAACCGGAGCTGAAGGAATTCGCGGACCGGGTGGAGCAACGCGATTTTGCGGAGAACCAGCAGTTGGACCTGCTGGTGGACCTCACGGAACGGCTGGACCGGCTGCCACGGCACATTTCCATGCATCCCTGCGGCGTGATTCTGGGGGACGCCACGCTGCTGGACCGGACCCCTGTCCAGCCCAGCGGATTAGGCCTGCCCATGAGCCAGTTCGACAAGCACGACATGGACCCGATGGGCATGCTGAAACTCGACGTCCTGGGGGTTCGGATGCAGAGCGCCATGGCCTTCGCAGTCCGGGAAGTCATCCGTCTGCACCCCTCCAAGGCCGAGGTGGTGGCCGCCGGCTCGCACCCCACCGGCCCGGATGGCAGTGGTCCTGACTACATTGCTGCCAATGGGCATATTGACCTTAATGCCGTTCCGCTGGACGACGAACCCACCTACGAGCTGATCCGGAGCACCCACACCCTGGGCTGCTTCCAGATTGAATCCCCCGGGCAGCGGGAATTGATCGGCAAGATGGCACCGCGGGAGTTCAACGACCTCATCATTGATATTTCGTTGTTCCGTCCGGGGCCGATGAAGTCGGACATGGTGCGGCCCTTCCTGGAACACCGCCACGGCTTCGCGCCGGAGGTCTATCCTCATCCGGATCTGAAACCGGTGCTGCAGGAGACCCACGGCGTGACAGTCTTCCATGAACAAATCCTCAAGACCTTCGATGTGATGACGGGGTGCGGCCTGGCCCGGGCCGACGAATTCCGGCGTGCCCTGGGAAATGAGGGCTTGGAACCGAAAGTGGAGGAATATTTCCGCAGGGAGGCCCGGGCCAGGAGCTACAGCCCGGAAGTGGTGGACAAAGTGTGGGGGACTCTTAAGGCCTTCGGGAGCTTTGGCTTCTGCAAGGCCCATGGCGCGGCTTTCGCCGTCCCCACCTACCAGTCGGCGTGGCTGAAGACCCACCATCCGGAGGCGTTCCTGGCCGGGCTCTGGGAGCACGATCCCGGCATGTATCCCAAACGCCTCCTGGTGGCCGAAGCACGCCGGCTGGGGATACCCATCCTTCCCCTCGACATCAACAGGAGCCGGGCCGAATACGGGGTGGAACGTGTGACCACCGGCCCGGACCGCGGCAAGCTGGGGATCCGGCTGAGTCTGAACGGCATCTATGGGCTGTCCGGCGCTGAACTGAAGCGGATTGTGGCGGGACAGCCCTATGACTCCCTGGCAGATCTGCGCGCACGGTCCAGGCTGAGCAAGCCAAGCATCAAGAGACTGGCCCAACTGGGCGCCTTCGACTCACTGCACCGCGAAGCCGGGGGAGCCGCCAACCGGGCCGATCTTGTCCAGCACCTGCAAAACCTGCAAAACCGTCCGGGACGGAAGGGCCTTGACGTCATTGAGGGCCAACTCTCCCTCCCCCTGGGGGATGTTGAGCTGAAAAACCTGAAGGCGGAACTTCCCGCACCCACCAGGGTGGAAACCGTTCGGGCCGAACTCGACCTGATGGCGGTTGATGTCAGCGAGCACCTCATGGAAAGCCACCGGCCCCTGCTGGACCGGTTGGGAGTGACCACTGCGGATAAACTCCTGAGTCTCCGCAATGGCTCTGAAGTCCTGGTGGCCGGCGTGCGTATCGCCACCCAGACTCCACCCATGCGGGGTGGACGCAGGGTGGTGTTCATCAGCATTGATGACGGAACAGGGTGCGTGGACTCGGTCTTTTTCCACGAGGCGCAGGAACAGGCGGGCCCCCTTTTGTTCGGAACCAGGCTGCTCCTTATCCGCGGGAACACCCGCCGTACCGGGCCTCGGGGCATCAGCATCAGTGCGAGCATGGCGTGGGACCTGAGCCGCACCGAAACTTTGCCGTTTCCGGACAAACCGTGTTTCCCGGACAAACAACCCGCAGATCCCTGGGATCCGCGCCTGCGGTTACCCGGGCCGTTGGACGGAATCAACCGCAATCTCGCCATTACCGGCCTTGGCGGCTGACCGCCGTTCATCCCCCCGATGCCGTCCGAGCCGCGTTGGTCGGCCCATCGCGGAACCGATAGCATGGACGAGGCTGGCTGTGGTCCCCGTATGCCACAAGCTACGAAGCCTTAACTTTGAATAGGAGACACCCGTGTCAGAAGCCCAGCAGATCACCCTCATCGTTGACGGCGAAGAGACCAAGGTGACTACCGGGACAACCGGCGCGGAACTCTTTTTTGAGCGCCGTGACGTGGTTGTTGCCCGTGTGAACGGCGAACTGAAAGACCTTGACCAGCCGTTGCCCGACGACGCGAAAGTTGAGGCGGTCACCATCGAGTCTCCGGACGGGCTCAATGTCCTCCGGCATTCGACCGCCCACGTCATGGCCCAGGCCGTGCAGCAGCTGCGCCCCGACGCGAAGCTCGGGATCGGCCCCTACATCACCGACGGCTTCTACTTCGACTTCGACGTCGCCGAGCCGTTCACCCCGGAAGACCTCCGCCAACTGGAAAAGATGATGCAGAAGATCATCAACCAGAACCAGAAGTTCGTCCGCCGGGTTGTCTCCGAAGACGAGGCCCGCGAGGCGATGAAGGAGGAGCCCTACAAGCTCGAGCTCCTGGGCAGGAAGAACGACGCCGCCGAGGCCGGAGAAGGCGTCAACGTTGAGGTGGGTGCCGGCGACATCACCATCTATGACAACGTGGACCGCAAGAGCGGGGACACCGTCTGGTGCGATCTGTGCCGCGGCCCGCACCTGCCCAACACCAAGCTGATCTCCAACGCGTTTGCGCTCACCCGTTCCTCCGCCGCCTACTGGCTCGGTAACCAGAACAACCAGCAGCTGCAGCGCATCTACGGCACCGCGTGGCCCACCAAGGACGCCCTAAAGGCGTACCAGGAGCGCATTGCCGAGGCGGAGCGCCGCGACCACCGCAAGCTCGGCGCGGAACTGGACCTCTTCTCCTTCCCCGATGAGCTGGGCTCCGGGCTGCCGGTGTTCCACCCCAAGGGCGGGATCATCCGCAAGGCCATGGAGGACTACTCCCGCCAGCGACACGTTGACGCCGGCTACGAGTTCGTCTACACCCCGCACATCACCAAGGGCCACCTCTACGAGGTCTCCGGCCACCTGGACTGGTACCGGGACGGAATGTTCCCGCCGATGCACATCGACGCCGAACTGAACGAGGACGGCACCGTCCGCAAGCCCGGCCAGGACTACTACCTCAAGCCGATGAACTGCCCCATGCACAACCTCATCTTCCGCTCCCGCGGACGGTCCTACCGCGAGCTGCCCCTGCGGCTGTTTGAATTCGGTTCCGTCTACCGTTACGAGAAGTCCGGCGTGGTGCACGGACTCACCCGGGTGCGCGGCATGACCCAGGACGACGCCCACATCTACTGCACCCGCGAACAGATGAAGGACGAGCTCACCACCACGCTCAACTTCGTCCTCGGTCTGCTCAAGGACTACGGGCTGGACGACTTTTACCTTGAACTTTCCACCAAGAACGAGGAGAAGTTCGTAGGCGACGACGCCACCTGGGATGAAGCCACCCGCACCTTGGCCGAGGTGGCCGAAGCCTCCGGCCTTGAGCTGGTGCCGGATCCGGGCGGAGCCGCCTTCTATGGCCCCAAGATTTCCGTCCAGGCCAAGGACGCGCTGGGCCGCACCTGGCAGATGTCCACCATCCAGCTGGACTTCAACCTGCCCGAACGGTTCGAGCTCGAATTCCAGGCTGCCGACGGCACCCGACAGCGCCCGGTGATGATCCACCGTGCCCTGTTCGGCTCCGTGGAACGGTTCATGGGCGTGCTCACCGAGCACTACGCCGGAGCCTTCCCCGCCTGGCTGGCTCCCGTCCAAGTGGTGGGAATTCCGGTGGCCGAGGCGTTCAATGAGTACATGTTCGACGTCGTGGGCCAGCTCAAGGCGGCCGGCATCCGCGCCGAGGTGGACATTTCCTCGGACCGCTTCCCCAAGAAGATCCGCACAGCCAGCAAGGACAAGATTCCCTTCGTTCTGATCGCCGGCGGTGACGACGCGGAGGCCGGCGCGGTCTCGTTCCGCTTCCGCGACGGCAGCCAGGACAACGGCGTACCGGTGGCCGAGGCTGTGCAGCGCATTGTCGACGCCGTGCGTAACCGGACCAGCTAGCAGAACCGGAAGGGCGGCACACGTGCAGGACACCACAGGCGCAGGCGGGGGATACCCGGGCGACGACGATGTGACCGATGACTTTGGTCTCGCCGGCGTTCCGGACGCATTCCAGCGCCTGTGGACCCCGCACCGCATGGCCTACATCAAGGGCGGTCAGCACCAGTTCAAGGACCAGTCGGAGTGCCCCTTTTGTATTGCCCCAGAGCGCGCAGATGAGGCATCGCTGATCGTCTACCGGGGCCGCACCTGCTACGTGGTGCTGAACCTGTTCCCGTACAACCCCGGCCACCTCCTGATCTGCCCCTACCGCCATGTGCCCGACTACACGGACCTGACGGTGGAGGAAACGGCCGAATTCGGAGCACTGACGCAGACCGCCATGCGGGTCCTGCGCAAGGTGTCCAATCCCGCCGGCTTTAATCTCGGCATGAACCAGGGGGTGGCCGGCGGCGCGGGGATAGCGGGCCATCTGCACCAGCACGTGGTCCCGCGTTGGGGCGGCGACGGTAATTTCTTCCCCATCATCGCGCAAACGAAAGCCATCACGCAGACCCTCGGCGAGGTGCGTCAACAGGTCGCCCAGGTGTGGCCGGAGGACGAACATGCTTAACAGGCATGCCCGCGGTTTCTTCACCGCACTGTTCTCCCCGCTTGCCCGGTGGCTGCTCAAGATCGGTGTATCACCCGACGCGATCACGATCGTCGGCACAGCCGGTGTGGTGGTGGGAGCGCTTGTTTTCTATCCCCTGGGCCAGCTGTGGTGGGGCACCATCTTCATCACAGCCTTCATCTTCTCGGACGTTATTGACGGCATCATGGCGCGGATGCAGGAACGGGGCGGCCGCTGGGGAAATTTCCTGGACTCCACCCTGGACCGGGTAGCTGACGGAGCCCTGTTTGCCGGACTCGCCGTCTGGTTTTTCACCGGCGGAGCCAACCAAGCCATAGCCATCGCCGCCGTCCTCTGCCTGGTGCTTGGCATGGTGGTCTCCTACGCCCGGGCCAAGGCCGAAGCCCTGGGCTTCCACGCCAACGTGGGAATCGCAGAACGTGCCGAGAGGCTGGTTTCAGTTCTGGTGGTCACCGGATTTACCGGACTTGGACTGCCGAGCGCCGTACTGCTGGTCACCCTTATCCTGCTCGCCGCAGCCAGCCTGGTGACGGTGGTCCAGCGGATCACCACCGTGCACCGGCAGTCCCTGGGCGAGAACAACGGAAGCACGTCCCAGCAGGCGGCCTGACCGCCATCCGGCAGGCTGTTGGACCCGCCGGCCCAGCCCGGGTAACGCGAATTCAATCGCGTCCCGGCGGGGGACTAGTATTAGCTGTACCTGGTCAATGGATCCGGCAATCCGGTGAGTGCGAACGGCTTTTCCGTGCCGCCGCACCGGATCAAAAACCGGATCAACGTAACGTCTATCTACCCATAGGGGTTTTTGTGTCTACACCTGATGTAAGCAACGAAGCCGGCTCGACCGCCAGCAGCGTCACGGGCAGCAAGCGCGTCAAGCGCGGCATGGCGGAGATGCTCAAGGGCGGCGTCATCATGGACGTCGTCAACGTCGAGCAGGCGCGCATCGCCGAAGACGCCGGTGCCGTTGCCGTGATGGCGCTCGAACGCGTTCCCGCCGATATCCGCGCCCAGGGCGGCGTGTCCCGGATGTCCGACCCGGACATGATCGAGGCGATCATCGACGCCGTCTCCGTGCCGGTCATGGCCAAGGCCCGGATCGGCCACTTCGTGGAGGCGCAGATCCTGCAGTCCCTCGGCGTGGACTACATCGACGAGTCCGAGGTCCTGACCCCGGCCGACTACACCAACCACATCGACAAGTGGAACTTCACCGTCCCGTTCGTCTGTGGCGCCACCAACCTCGGTGAGGCACTGCGCCGCATCAACGAGGGTGCTGCCATGATCCGCTCCAAGGGCGAGGCAGGCACGGGAGACGTCTCCAACGCCACCACGCACATGCGCCAGATCCGCGCGGAGATCCTGAAGCTTGCCTCCCTCCCGGAAGACGAACTGTACGTTGCCGCCAAGGAACTGCAGGCCCCGTATGAACTGGTCAAGGAAATCGCCACCACCGGCAAGCTCCCCGTGGTCCTGTTCACCGCCGGCGGCATTGCCACCCCGGCCGACGCCGCCATGATGATGCAGCTCGGCGCCGACGGCGTGTTCGTCGGCTCGGGCATCTTCAAGTCCGGCAACCCGGCCCAGCGTGCCGCCGCCGTCGTAAAGGCCACCACCTTTTACGATGACCCGGACGTCATCGCCAAGGCCTCCCGCGGCCTGGGCGAGGCTATGGTGGGCATCAACGTGGACGAGATCCCGCAGCCGCACCGCCTCGCAGAGCGCGGCTGGTAGCAGCAGCAAGGCTTAAAACCAAGACGCCGGGCGGTCACCCCACAAGGTGGCGGCCCGGCGTCGTACGTTAACCCAACTAACTGGCAGTTAATGTCGCGAAAGTTCCATTTGGCGACATCAACTGCCAGTCAGTTGGGAGGGCGGCGAGGCTATTCCAGGCCGCGGCGCTTCAGCAGCGGCCCAAGGTCCGCGTCCCGGCCACGGAAGCTGCGGAAGGAGTCAAGGGGGTCGCGGCTGTTGCCGCGCGAGAGCAGTTCCGCGCGGAAGAAGTCCCCATTCACCCGTTTCAGCCCACCGTGTTCCTTGAACCACTCCACCGTGTCGGCGTCCAGGACCTCGCTCCAGATATACGAGTAGTAGCCCGCGGCGTAGCCGGAGCCAGCGAAGATGTGCTGGAAGTAGCCGGTGCGGTAACGGGGCGGAATCAGGCTGTGCGCCACCCCAGCCGCTGACAAAGCCTTGGCCTCGAACTCCAGGACGTCATCCGGGATCCCGGTTCCATCCAGCACATGCCAGGCAAGATCCAGCAGGGCCGCGCCAAGGTACTCGGTGGTCCCGAAGCCCTCGCCCCACATCTGGGACTCGTTGAGCTTGTCAATGACCGGCTGGGGCAGCGCCTCACCGGTGGCGTGGTGCCGGGCGTAATTGGCCAGAACCTCAGGCCACATGATCCACATTTCGTTGACCTGCGACGGGTATTCCACGAAGTCACGCGGCACCGACGTCCCGGAGAACCGCGGGTAGGTGACCTTGGAGAACAGCCCGTGCAGGGCATGGCCGAACTCGTGGAACGCGGTCCGCAGCTCATCCAGGGTCAGCAGCGTGGGCTCACCGGCTGGAGGCTTGGAAATGTTGAGGTTGTTGATGACCACCGGGCTGGTCCCCAGCAGCCCGGACTGATCCACGAGTGAGTTCATCCAGGCCCCGCCGCGTTTGGATTCGCGGGCGTAGTAGTCGCCAAGGAACAAACCCAACGCCGTGCCATCCTCATTGCGCACCTCCCAGACCCGGACGTCGGGGTGATAACCCTGCAGATCGGGACGCTCGTGGAAGGTGATGCCGTAGAGAGCGGTGGCGGCGAAAAAGACACCATCAGTCAGCACCCGGTTCAGCTCAAAGTACGGGCGGAGGGCCTGTTCGTCGACTTCGTAGCGCTCCTGCCGGACCTTGGCCGAGTAATAGGCCCAGTCCCAGGCCTCGAGCGGGTGTCCGGCGACCTCCGCCAGGGCCGCGGCCTCGGAGTCCGCGTTCCGGACAGCTGCGGGTGAAAGCCGGCTCAACATGCCCTGAACGGCTCCGAAATCCGGCGCCGTCTGGCGGTCCACCGTAAGTTCGGCATAGTTGGCGAATCCGAGGAGCCCCGCCTTTTCGGCGCGGAGCGCCACCATCGATTTCACCAGCTCCCTGACGTCGAGTTCCCCTCCGCTGCTGCCGCGGCTGATGGATGCCAGATACAGGCACTTGCGGACTTCACGGTTGTCCAGCGAGGCCATGGCGGGCTGATTGCTCGGCTGGATCAGGGTCAGCAGGTATTTACCGTGGTGGCCTGCCGCCCGCGCCGCCTCCGCGGCGCTGGCGACGTCGTCGGCGGGCAACCCGGCCAAATCCTCTTCGCTGTCCAGCAGAAGAGCCGAAGACTTCATGGCTTCTTTGACCCGCTGCCCGAACTCGGTGCCAAGCCGGGAAAGCTCGGCATTAACGGACTTGAGCCGCTCCTGGCCGGCGTCGTCGAGTTGGATGCCCGACTGGCGGAACTCCTTCAGGTACTCGGCCACGAGGCGGCCGGATTCGTCATCCAGTCCGGCCGTGTCGATTGCGGCAAACCGGTCAAACAGCCTCCGGTTCATGTAGATGGCGTCATCGTGGGCGGCGAACTTGGGAGACAGCTCGGTCTCAAGGCTCTTGATGCCCTCCGATGCATCAGCGGACGCCAGGGTGAAAAACGCGGCCGCGGCGCGTTGGAGAAGCTGTCCCGCCCGTTCCATGGCCAGCGCCGTATTCTCGAAATTCGGTGCTTCGGTGTTGTCCACGATGGCTTGGATCTCGGCGAGGTGCTGGTCCAGTCCGGCCTGGACGGCTTCGGCGTAATGCTGTTCCTCGATGTCGGCAAAAGGGGGCAGCCCGAACGGCAGGGGACTGGCAGTCAGAAGAGGATTGGTCATGAAGCAACACTTTCATGCCGGGCATTCGTTCTCAACGGTCCGGGGTGACGGTCCCCGGCGCGCCGTGGTCCCCGGCCTGCCGTGCGGTGATCAGCCCGCCTCGTAGATGGTGGGGATGGCAGGCTCGCCGTGCTGCAGCCGGTTGACCGCGGCCGGCAGTTCGGCCATGGTGTCCACGTGACGCTGCCGCGCGCGGGCCACGGCTTCCGCGCCGGTCCAGCCCGGGATGATCTCACCATGTTCCATGAACTGGCGGAGCAGCGGGCGCCCGTGCCCGCCGTCATCGGGGAGACGGCCCACCCCGATGACCTCGTGCGTGGCCACTCCTGTGTCATCGAATCTGCGCAGTGCGTGCTTGCGGCCTCCCACGTTGATCTTGGCCTTGGACGTTTTGGCCACGGGAACGAACTCCCCGTCGTTGTTGGTGCGGCTGACCAGCTTGTAGACCATGCCGGCAGTGGGAGCACCGGAACCGGTTACCAAGGCGGTCCCGATGCCATAAGAGTCAGCGGGGGCAGACTGAAGGGCGGCGACGGAGAATTCATCCAGATCCGAGGTGACCACAATCTTGGTGTGGACGTTGCCCAGGCTGTCCAGAAGAGCGCGAACCCACCTGGCCTGCGCGACGAGGTCTCCGGAGTCCAGCCGGACGGCCCCAAGTTTGTCCCCGGCGAGCTCGACGGCGGTACGGACGGCGGTCTCGACGTCGTAGGTGTCCACAAGCAGCGTGGTGCCGGGCCCGAGCGAGGCCAGTTGCGCCGCGAACGCCTCGCGCTCGGAGTCGTGGAGGAGCGTGAAGGAATGCGCGGCGGTGCCCACGGTCTTGAGGCCGTAGCGCCGCCCGGCTTCCAGGTTCGAGGTGCTCGCGAAGCCCGCGATCACGGCTGCCCGGGCAGCGGCAGGTGCCGATTCCTCCTGCGCGCGGCGGGAGCCCATCTCGATGCAGGGCCTTCCGCCGGCGGCACTGATCATCCGGGAGGCGGCCGAGGCGATGGCGGTGTCGTGGTTGAGCACCGAGAGGACATAGGTCTCCAGCACGCACGCTTCGGCGAACGTTGATTCGACAATCAGGACCGGTGAGTTTGGGAAGTAGGCTTCGCCCTCCGGATAACCCCAGATGTTGCCGGTGAACCGATAACCCGCCAGATGGTCCAGCGTTGCGGCGTTGACCACTCCGGTCCGGGCGAGGAAGTCCAGTTCGGCCTCCCCGAAGCGGAAGTCGGCGATCCCCTCCAGCAGACGGCCGGTTCCGGCCACGATGCCGTATCTGCGCCCGTCCGGCAACCCCCGCGCAAAGGCCTCGAAGACGGTTTTGCGGTGGGCGGCCCCGGAATGCAGCGAGGCCTGGAGCATCGTCAGTTCGTAATGATCGGTGTACAGCGAGGTGCGTGGACGGTCCCACCCGGGAGAGTTGTTCATAGCTCACTCTAGGCCGGGGCGGGGCGCCGGAAAACGTGCGCGCCGCTATCATGATGGAAGCTGCACGGGCCCCCGGCCCGTCGCTTTCGGCGGTTGGTCCGTCACCAGGACGGAAGAGCCGCCGCCTGAACAGGAAGGGCCAGCAATGACGCACATCCCAGCTGTGGAGCAGCCGCTGAATCCGTTCCCCCACTACGAATCGATGAGGAACGACGCCCCCGTTTTTTACGACCAGGAGACTGGTCTCTGGCATGTCTTCCGGTACGAGGACGTGCAGCGGGTCCTTTCCGAGCACGCCACCTTTTCCTCCAGGATGGCCGGAGAGAATCCTTCGGAGACCGGGCAGCTTTTCGCGGCCAGTTTGATCAACACAGACCCGCCCCGGCACCGGCAGTTGCGTTCCCTGGTGACCCAGGCCTTCACTCCCCGTGCAGTGGAGGCCCTCGCGCCGCGGATCTCGCAGATCACCGATGAGTTGCTGAGTCCAGTCGCCCCCGCGGGAAGCATGGACCTCATCGAGGAACTGGCCTATCCGTTGCCGGTGATCGTCATCGCGGAACTCATGGGGATCCCGGCGGCCGATCGTGAACGGTTCAAGAAGTGGTCGGACGTCATTGTCAGCCAAACCCGTCCGACCAATGACCAGGAGAGCGGGGAGGCGGACCAAAGCGGCGCGCACCGTGAAATGTCCGAGTATTTCATGGCGATGATCGAGGAGCGCAGGCGAAGCCCTGGCAATGACCTGATCAGCAACCTGCTGGCGGCGGAGATCGAGGGCCAGCGGCTCAGCGTGGTGGAGCTCCTGGGATTCTGCGCTTTGCTGCTCGTGGCCGGGAATGAGACCACCACCAATCTGATCGGCAACGCGGTGCTGTGTTTCACCGAAGAGCCGGGCCTCCTCGAGCGCCTCGCCGCGGATGAGTCGCTGCTCCCCTCCGCGATCGAAGAGGTACTGCGGTACAGGTCGCCGGTCCAGTCCATGTACCGCGTCGCCGCCGCCGCTACCACCGTTGGGGAACACAGCATCCCCGCCGGCGCGCCGCTGGTCGCCTGGATTGGATCGGCCAACCGGGATGAGAGGCAGTTTGCGCATCCCGCCCAGTTCGACGCCGGGCGGTCCCCAAACCGTCATCTGGCCTTCGGTCAGGGGATCCACTTTTGCCTTGGCGCGCCGCTTGCGCGCCTTGAGGCCAGGATCGCGCTGCAGGCCGTGATCACACGGCTGCCCGGCCTTGCGGTGGTGCCTCACGCGCGGCTCGAGCGGATGGAAAGCACCATCATCTACGGCGTTAAGGCACTTCCTGTGACCTGGAAGCCAGCCCACAGGTAAAGGCCCCGCGGAGGTCTCCTATGCTTGGCACATGGAAGCCTCAATCCCGCCGGCGATGCAGCCTATTCTCACGCTCACCGTGAATCCGGCCCTGGACGTCAGCACTTCAACGGACCGGGTCATCAGCGGTCATAAGCTGCGGTGCGGTTCCAGCCGCCTGGACCCTGGCGGCGGCGGGGTGAACGTGGCCAGGGTGGTCCAGCGGCTTGGAGGGCAGACGCTGGCCGTCTACACCGCCGGCGGCCCCACGGGCGAGGCCTACCGCCGGCTTATCGAGGCCGAACGCATTCCCTCGTTGGTGGTGCCGATCCAGGGCAGCACACGTCAGGACTTCACCGTGGACGAGACGGCCACCGGGGAGCAGTTCCGTTTTGTGCTCGAGGGGCCCGAAATGAGTGACGCCGAGTGGCATGCCTGCCTGGCGCTCGTGGCCGGATCGATCCCGGTGGGCGGGTACGTGGTGGCCAGCGGCAGCCTCCCGCCGGGAGTTCCACAGGACTTTTACGCGAGGGTGGCCCGGCTGGCGCGGGAGCGCGGGGCTCGTTGCATCGTGGATGCCTCCGGGTCGGCACTTGCCGAGGCCCTGGCGGAGGGGGTGTTCCTGGTCAAGCCAAGCCGGAGGGAGTTGGGTCTCCACTTCGGCGCAACGCTCGAGACGTACGAGAGCCAGGTGGCGGCAGCCTCCGCCTTGGTGGCCGACGGGTCCGCCGAACACGTCGCGTTGACCCTCGGCGGGGAAGGAGCGGTGCTCGCGTCAAAGTCCGGTGTCACCCGTCTCCCCGTGCCACAGGTTCAGGTCCGGAGCACCGTGGGTGCCGGTGACAGTTTTCTCGCGGCCTTTGTGCTCCGGATAGCGCAAGGCCGCAGCCCCGAGGCTGCGTTCCGTGCCGCCGTCGCCGCCGGAAGTGCGACCGTGATGACGCCGGCCACAGAACTGTGCCACCGGGAGGATGTCGAACGGCTGGAGACCGAACTCGCCGCCGGGCTGACCTGAGGATCTGCCGCGGCGGCGGTCAGTGCGGCTGCTCCTGAAAGTGCTTGATGTACCACCACTGCCAGGGCGTCTCCACGGCTGCCCGAGGGTACTGCCGGCGCACGTATGAGAGGGCCTGTGCTGGCGGTACGCCATCCAGGACGGCAATGCACGCCAGGGCAGTGCCCGTTCGTCCGCGGCCGCACCGGCAGGCGACCTCCACCCGTTCGGTTTCGGCTCGGCGCCACGCTTCGGTCAGGGCGTCCACGGCGTCGTGTTTGTCGGCTGGCAGACGGAAGTCCGGCCACCGCAGCCACCTCGCGTCCCACTCCATGCCGGGTGGCTCAGCGCCCAGCAGATAGAGGCCAAAGTCGGGGTGCCGTCCAGGCGGAAGCGGACGACCCAGCGCGCGCCCTCGAATTTGACGACCCGACGGCAGAACCACCACGCCTTCACCCGGCTCCCATATGCGGTCCACGTTCCTCCGTTCCCTGCGCGGACTAGTCCTGCTTTCCATAGATGGCCAACAGGTTCGCGAAGTCGACGTCGTCCGGGACCGGGTTGGTGTTGTCGTTGGTGCTCGAGTTCATCACGCTCGTCCTGGCCCGGCGGTGGACGAGCCCCAGGGCATGGCCCATCTCATGGACAATGGTGGCCAGGGCGCCGTTGTCGGTGGCCCGGTCCAACAATCCGGTATAGAGGGTGATCGTTCCGCCGTCGCGGTACGTGCCCCGGCCGCTGCCACGGAATTCGCCGTCCGTTCCGCGGTCGTTTGAGCTCACCTTCTCCTGGATGGCGATGCAGTTTGTGTTTGGGGGGCAGGTGGCAACCGGGACTGCCTGGATGCACGGACTTTGGGACCAGATCCCGGTCGCTTTCCGCACAAGATCCGCATACCGGTTCGATAGTGCGCTGGTTTCGAAGTTGACCGTAACCTCGGTGCCCGGGGAATGCGGCCAGGGCTTCTCCGGCGAATCCCGGGAGGAAACATCCTGTTGAACGGCGTTATCCGGCGCGAGGCATTGCCTGGCGGTGACGGGCGGAACCGGCGCCGTGGGGGACACAGGGGAGGTAGGGGCCGTGCACGCCGTCGCCGCCATTGCAGTGGCCAGTACCACCACGCTGAGAAAGCGCATACCGCCCATGAGTGTTCCCCGACTTCACGCGAACTGAGTGGATACTTCCACCAGTTTAGCAATCCGGGAGAATGATCCCCTTAGCTTGCCCGGGAGAGGGGGAAGCACTGCAGACCCGACCCGTTCGCAATTCTGAGGCGCCGCGCAGAACCGGCCACGGGTCGCTGAACGCGCGCCGGTTGGACGCCGAAACTGCCTGTTTACCCCCATGCCGCGCCCCGGTAACGTTGTTAATACCCACGAGGTATCAGCGACACGGCTGTCCCTTATCTGCCGGACAGGCGCCCTGGGAGCACAGATTCAGCGGAACAAAGATTCAGCGAGGAGTCGCACAAGAGATGGTTGATCAGGAATTGAGCCCCACCTCTACTTTCCGGTCACACGGCTTTGTTCAGGAACGCTCTGACATCAGCAACATCCATGTCCGGGAAGACGTGGCGAGGGCCGGACGCTGTGGCAACGTCCATCTAGCAACGGGGCGCACATGCCTGCTGCCCTTCCGGCACGGGGGCCCATGCCACTTCGTCGGACCGCAGGACGCACAGGAGATGCTCAGGCACTAGCCGGCGTGTGGCCACGGCCGGGCACTTCAGGCCCGGAAGTGCTGTAGGCCCGGAAGTGCTTCAGGCCCGGAGGGCTGTAAGCCCGCCGACTGCCCCCGCGCCCCGGCCTTGAATGCTGCTAGAAGAGGTGGGCCACCACCGCCTGCGTCAGTTGGTGGATGATCCACGTGCGGGCAGGGATGTCGTTCGTGTCCTGCCCCAGCGTGTACACGACGAAGACGTATGCGTTGGTGCCTTGCGCCAAAATGCTGGCATCGTGCAGGTAGCCATTGAGCAGTCCGTACTTGTGGAAGACTTCGATGCCCGCCGGCACGGCGGCGGGAATCAGCGACTCGTAGTTGGTGTCCTGCATGTAGGACAGGAGTTGCTCCGTGTGGGTCTCGTTCAGAAGTTGACCGGTGTATAGCAGTTCCAGGGTGATGGCCGTTTCTTCCGGGGTCAGCAGGTTTGCCGGCCTGTAGTAGTCGATCCCCAGCGAAGCTGCGTAGTCGTCGAGCGCCTGGTATCCGATTCCGCCCACCACCAGGTCCCATGCCTGGTTATCGCTTTGCTGAACCATCTGCTGGATGCGGACGGCGGCGGTGGAACCGGCCATGGGGGCGGCCAGCGACACCACGCCGGTTTCGGCAAGGTGGTAGTAGGCTGCTGCGGCCAGGATCTTGGCGGTACTTGCCGCCACAAACTTGTCTGTGACGCCGTAGCCATGCACCACGCCGTCGGACAAGTCAATCAGGGCCACCCCCACCTGGTACGTGCTGTTTGCGTTAATGATGCCGGTGATTTGCGCGTCAAGTCCGGCATCCGGTCCGGCCTCAACTGCTTCGCTTTCGGGAGGCGGAACGACGGCGGCCCCTTCCGACGGCGGGTCAGCGGCCCCCCCGGCCGGGCTCGGCGGGTTCGCCACCGGAGCAGCGGACTGGCCCGCTGAGGGCGGCGCCGATGTCACCGGCGCCGATGTCACCGGCGCCGGTGTTGCCGGCGCCGGTGTTGCCGGAAATGAAGGTGTGGACGTGGATTCCGCTGGCGGCCCGGACTCGGGAGCAGGCGTCGGGGCCACTGTCCCTTGAGCCGGCGTCGAAGATTTCTCCGCGCCTGCGGTAATCAACGGCGCGGCCGGCGCGGCCTGCGCGGCCGGCGCCGCCTGTGACGCCGGCTGCGGCAGGACGTGGACCGAGGCGTGGACGGCGGCAGTTGACGTCAGGAGCACGATTGCTCCCAGCGCGCCCAGAATCCTGATGCGTGATGGCACCGCTGACGCCCCCGTCCCGGACGGAGGCGGTGGGGCCGCTGAGGATGCCGGTCACACTGGCAGCCATCCCTTAGTGCTGCACCGCTGGCGCGGTATGCCCAAGATACGATGCGGCTTCAACGACTCAACAGAGTGGCTGCTACTTGTCTTGCGCTCACGGGCCTTCGGGGACGCCTTCCCTACGCCCCGTCGGTCATTTCCTCGGGTACTGCCACCAGCACCAGCTCCTTCCCGTCGCGGAGCACCGCAATGTCCAATGGGACGCCGATGGCGTCGGCGAAGAGCAATTTCTGTAGGCTCTCTGCGTTCGACACGGACTTCAGGCCCACGCTCAGCACCGTGTCTCCGGCCCGGAGCCCCGCGCGTTCGGCCGGCGACCCGGGCAGCACCTCCGCAACCAACAGACCGTCCCGATGTCCCGTCCGGACTATGGCATTCGCCCCCAGCCTGACGGGGGTGCTCACCAGGCCAAGGTAGGCACGCCGCACGCGGCCCGTTTGCAGCAGGGAGGCAATGATGCGCCGGGACGTGGCGTTGACGGGAACGGCGAGTCCCAGCCCGGCTCCCGCAATGGCGGTGTTGATCCCGACGATGCGTCCACGGGCATCCGCCAGTGCGCCGCCCGAATTGCCCGGGTTGAGGGCGGCGTCCGTCTGGATGACATCTTCGATGACACGGCGGTTCCGCCCCGACCACACCGGGATTGAACGGCCTAAGCCGCTGACCACCCCGGCGGTCACCGACCCGGCGAGTCCCAGCGGGTTTCCGACCGCGACGACCAGTTGCCCCACCCGGAGGGTCTCCGCGTCGCCGAACTCGGCCGGAGTCGCGTCCGGAGCTTTACCGTGAACGATAGCCAGGTCAGAGAGCGGGTCGGCGCCAACAACTTCAACGGCGGTCCTGGAACCGTCGGCGAATACCACGCTGCCCTTCTCGGCACTGCCGACAACATGGGCGTTGGTCACGAGGAACCCGTCCGAGGTGAACAGCACCGCCGAGCCCGCGCCAACGCGGTACGGGCCCCTGCGCCCGTTGGCGGCCATCTGGATGGCGGCAACGTGCCTGGTAACCATGCCGGCCACCCGGATGACGGTAGCCGAATATGAGTCCATGGGGTCTTCGTCCCCGTCGGCGCCTAAAAGCGGATCTCTGATCGTGGCCACGATGTACCTCCCGGACCTCCCTGACCTGATACTGGTTCAACGACCGATCGCGGCAGGCTAGTCCTTTGCGGCCTACGCCGTCAGTGAAATCCGCTCACAGGCTGGCACGTGGTGGTCGCGCACTCAGGGCCGCCGGCTGTCCGGCAGGACGTGGTGTTCCAGTAGATGGTCCGCGATGGCCATCGACGACGTGGCAGCAGGGGAGGGAGCATTGCGCAACAGCGTCACCGGTCCCACCTGGTCAATGGCGAAGTCATCGAGGAGCGAGCCGTCCCTGGCCCACGCCTGGGCTCGGACTCCGGCGGCGGTTTTCGCCGTGAGATCGCTGATGTGAAGCTCCGGGATAAAGCGGCGGGCCTGCTGGTAGTACAGGCGCTTGATCAGCGACGCGGCTATCTCCTTCGCTCCCATTCGCCAGTGCTGCCTGGCCAGGGCCCCCGCACCGGGCCACGTCAACGAAGCCAGGGTGTCCTTGCCGGAGAAGCTGGTCCAGGTATAGCCCTCCCGGGCAAGGGCGGGCACGGCGTTGGGTCCCACATGGATGGAGTCGTACACGCCCCTCGTAAAGTGCACACCCAGGAAGGGGAAGCGTGGGTCCGGAACCGGGTAAATCATGCCGTTCACCAAGTGCTGCTTCGCGGGGGACAAGGCCCAGTATTCGCCCCGGAACGGCAGAATCTTAGGCGCCGGTGAGGCGCCAAGAAAGCCAGCGACCACATCGGACTGCAGACCGGCGCAAACGATGAGACGGTCGAAAACCAGCTCGGAGTGACCCGTGGTGACCCGGACCTCGCCATGACCGGCGGTAATGGCCGTGACCTCATGGCCGAGGAGAATTCGTCCGCCGCAGGCCCGGACGTCGTCGGCCATCGCTTCGGTGATGGCCGAGTAGTCCACCACGGCAGTCCGTGGCGAGTGCAGCGCCGCCACCCCTGCCGCGTGGGGTTCGATTTCCCGCAGTTCGCGGGCGTCCAGGCGGCGCAGGCCCGGGACTTTGTTCATGACGGAGCGGCTTTCGATCGCAGCCAGCGCGGGCAGTTCGTCCTCTGTCAGCGCCACCACAAGCTTGCCCAGTTCGCGGTACGGCAGGTTTTTTTCCGCGCAGAATTCGCGGGTCAGTTCCCGGCCTCGTGCGCAAAGGCTGGCCTTCAGCGACCCGGGGGCATAGTAGAGGCCGGCATGGACCACCCCGGAATTGTGGCCGGTCTGATGCATGGCCACCCGGTGTTCCTTCTCCAGGACGGTGATGTTCCCCAGGCCACGGATGCCCAAGGCCCGCGCGACGGCGATCCCGACGATTCCTCCGCCGATGATGCCGATGTTTTCCGTCATGGTGGTCCTTCCCGCGTCGGGGGGCTTTGCGTCCATCGTCCCTGAGGCTGCCTATCGCGGTCGGCGCCCCGCATGCTCACGGGCCAGCACCGCGTAGCGGTCGTCCGGAGACCCGGTGCTGAAACTGCCGTATTTGCGCTCCACCGCGGTGCGGATCAGGAAGTCCGCGATGGCGGGATTCTTGGGCAGGAGTGATCCGTGCAGGTAGCTCGCCACGATGTTGCGGTAGCGGGCTCCTTCCTGGCAGTCCTTGCTGTTGTTACCGGTGCCTTTGGCCGTTGTGCCCAGCGGCCGGACCCCCGGGCCCAGGGTGGTCTGACCGCTGTGGTTTTCGTAACCGAGGATGTCACCAAACTCGGTGGAGGACACCTTCACGTTGCCGATCAGGCGCTCGTCCGTTCCGTGGGTCTCCACATCGAGGACTCCGATGCCGGGTATGACCGAACCGGTCCGCGTCTTGAAAAATTTTCCGAAAAGCTGGTAGAGGCCGCAGATCAGCAGCATGGGCGTGCCCTCTTCGGCCAGCTCCTTGAGGGTGGACTCCCGTGAGAGGAGATCGTCCTGGATGACCAGCTGACCGCTGTCCTGGCCGCCGCCGCCAACGATGAGGTCCACGTCAGCGGGGAAATCGTCCCCCACGTTGTATTCGAGGAGTTCCGGGGTGTAGCCGTGCCAGCGCAACCGCTGCGCGAGCACCAGCGCGTTGCCCCAGTCGCCGTAGATGTTCATGTCACGCGGATATAGCTGCAGGATTCGGATGGTTCCTTTGGGCGCGGGAGCTTCCGCCGGCGGGAGCCCGTGCCCGGACACGTGGGTCATGAGACCACCTCCACTGTGGTGATTTTCGAAAGCTCGCGGCGGATGGCGAGCATGGCCGTATAGGTGCAGAAGATCCGCTTGGGCTTGTCCTTGGCGCCCCTGATGAAGGCTGCCAGTGCCGGTGCTATCTCGGTGTCCACGGCGCCGATGGCGACGTCGTCGTATTGCAGCCGCAGGGCCATGTCGTAGGCACGGGATCCGCTGAGCTGATCCACCCCGCAGGCCCGAAGCGTGTCGAAATCCACGTCCCACAGCCAGGACATGTCCCGGCCATCGGCGTAGTTATCGTTGATGGCGATCATGGTGGCGTAGCCGGCCGCCGGAAACGACTTCAGGCCAAGCCTGAAGCCGCTGGGGTTCTTGACCAGTACCAGTTCCAGCGGGTGGCCGTCGACGACGAGGCTCTCGCCCCTGCCGAAGGCGGGCGCCACTTGGGAGAGGGCCGCGAGCAGGCTGTCGTTGTTGGCGGCCACCATCTTTCCCTTGCCGGCGTCGCGCACCGCGATGGCCCGTGCCAGAGTCAGCGCGGCCGCGGCATTGAAGATGTTGTACACGCCGCGCAGCTTCATCCCGGTGGTGACTGTGACGCCGTCGTACTCAAAATCAGCCTCATCCACCCCCACCCTGCGCAGGACGACGTCGGCAGCCGGCTTCCCGGTTGAGGCCTCCGCCGCGGGAGCCGCGGCGTGCATATCGTCGTCGTTCGGGAAGGTGCTTAACAAGGAGTCGTCAAGGCCGAAGTAGAGGACTTCCGGGCCGCCGCGTTCGCGCCGGTCAAGGGTGTCGGCGATCCGGGCGACGCGCGGATCCTCGCGGTTCAGGACAACGGTTCCCGTGGTCTTGGACGCGATGTGCTGCAGCAGCTGTGCGGTCGTGTCGATTTCGCCAAAGCGGTCCAACTGGTCCCGCAGCACGTTGAGCAGGAGGCTGTAGCGCGGGGGCACCCTGTTGACGAAATGCACCGCGTGGGCCTCGTCGAGTTCGAGCACCGCGACGTCCGCGTCGAGGCGGCCGCGCCAGTCGACCTCACCCAAAAGAGCGGCGGCCACGCCCCTGGTGAAGTTGCTGCCGGTGCGGTTGGTGAAGACCTTGAGGCCCTGGCTTTCCAGTAGTTCCACCACCATTTTGGTGGTGGTGGTTTTGCCGTTGGTGCCGCTGACGACGGCGACGCCCAGGGGCAGGGTGGACAGTGTCCGCTGCATGAATCCGGGGTCGATCTTCTCCACCACAAGGCCGGGAAGGGCTGAGCCTCCGCCCCTGAGCCGGGAGACCCGGCGGACGAACTTGCCGAGCGGAACGCTGATGTAAAGCATGCTCTGTAATATATCCCAGCCCCGGCATCCAACCGGTCCGTGCAGGCCCGCGCGTGAATTCCGGCCATGGACAGAGCATTATGCTGTTTTAATGACCAATCCCCTTTCCACGGACTCTCCCCGTGTGGGCTCAGGCCTGCGCATCGGAGTCCTGGCGCTCCAAGGCGACTTCCGCGAACACCTGCGTGCCGCCGAGGCCACCGGCGCAACCGGCGTCGGAATCAGGCGGCCTGCTGAACTCGACGGCATCGACGGACTCATCATTCCCGGCGGCGAATCCACCACCATCGACAAACTCGCCCGCATTTTCGAACTGGCCGATCCACTGCGTGAACGCATCCGGGCGGGCCTGCCGGTGTACGGTTCCTGCGCGGGCATGATCCTGCTGGCGGACGAAATCGCGGACCCGGCCACCGACCTCGCAGGCAAGCCGCAGGAGACGTTTGGCGGGCTGGACATCACAGTGCGCCGGAACGCCTTCGGCCGCCAGCGCGAATCTTTCGAAACGGATCTGGACTTCAAGGGCCTTGATTTCAGCGCCGCCGGGAACGGGGTGGCACCGGTGCACGCCGTTTTTATCCGCGGCCCGTGGGTTGAGCGCGTGGGCCCTGATGTCGAAGTGCTGGCCCAGGTGGCGCCGGCCAACGTCTCCCACCCGGAGACTCTGCACGGGGCGGCTAGAATTGTTGCAGTGCGTTCCGGCAAGCTGCTGGCCACCTCCTTCCACCCGGAAGTGACGGGAGAGAAGCGCGTGCATGAACTGTTTATTCGAATGATCAGAGGGGAAGCGTAAAGCATGTCAGGCCACTCCAAATGGGCGACGACCAAGCACAAGAAGGCCATCCTTGATAGCCGCAGGGCCAAGTCGTTCGCCAAGCTGATCAAGAATATCGAAGTTGCCGCACGCATGGGCGGGCCGGACCTGTCCGGCAACCCGGGCCTGGAACTCGCGGTCACGAAGGCCAAGAAGACCTCGGTGCCAGCCGACAACATTGACCGCGCCATCAAGCGCGGCGCCGGCCTCACCGGCGAGGTCGTGGACTACACCGAGATCATGTACGAGTGCCGCGGACCCCAGGGCTCGGCACTGCTGATCGAATGCCTCACGGACAACAAGAACCGTGCCGCGTCCGAAGTGCGCCTTGCCATCTCCCGCAACGGGGGCACCATCGCCGATCCCGGCTCGGTCAGCTACCTCTTCACCCGCAAAGGCGTTGTGTCACTGCCGAAGAACGGGCTCGCCGAGGACGACGTCCTGATGGCCGTCCTGGATGCCGGGGCCGAGGAAGTCAAGGACAACGGGGACTCCTTCGAGATCCACTCCGAGCCGACCGATCTTCCGGCGATTCGGGATGCCCTCAAGGAAGCCGGAATGGAATACGACACCGACGAGGTCGAGTTCGTGCCCTCGATGCAGGTGCCCCTGGACCTGGATGCCGCTAAGAAGTTCATGAAGCTGGTTGACGCGCTGGAAGACCTCGACGACGTCCAGAACGTCTACAGCAACGCGGACCTCAGCGACGAAGTGCAGGCCGCACTGGAAGCTGAGTGACCCGGCCGTTGCGATGGTGGGCGGGTCCCCGCCCACCGGAATCCCGGCCGTGACTCTTCGCGTGCTGGGCGTCGATCCGGGCCTCACGCGGTGCGGTATCGGCGTGGTGGACGTCGAGAAGAACCGGCGTGCCACCCTGGTGGCCGTCGGTGTGGTGGGCACGTCCCCGCACGAGTCCCTGGACCAGCGTCTTCTGCTCATCGCCACGTCCATCGATGAGTGGCTGGACCGCTATGAGCCGCACGTGCTGGCAGTGGAGCGCGTCTTTTCACAGCTGAACGTCAGCACCGTGATGGGCGTGGCCCAGGCGTCCGGAGTGGTGATCGCAGCGGCGGCCCGGCGCGGCATCCCCGTGGCCCTCCACACTCCGTCGGAAGTCAAGGCCGCAGTCACGGGCAGCGGAACCTCCAACAAGGACGCTGTGACCAAGCTGGTCACTAAGATCCTCCGGCTGGATGCCCCGCCGCGGCCGGCAGACGCCGCCGACGCCCTGGCCCTTGCCATCACGCACGCCTGGCGGGCCGGCAGCGGAATCTCCACCACAGGCGCAGTCACCACGGGCCCGGGCAGCCAGTCCTTGACGCCGGCGCAGCGGGCATGGGCCGAGGCCGAGGCGAAGGCGCGCCGTGCACGGTGAATGTCCGGGCCGCTTGCTAGGGTATTCGTAGATATGTTCGGATAGCCGGGTTCTCCCGGCTGCATTCAGCTGTAAACCCAGGAGCCCGGCCTTGATCAGTTTTCTCCGCGGAACCGTAGCGCACGTCGGGTTGTCCTCGGCCGTGATCGATCTCAACGGCGCCGGCATGAGCGTCAACGCGACGCCTCAAACCCTCAGCCGTCTCCGCACGGGCGAGGAGGGCAAGCTTTTCACCTCGCTGATTGTGCGGGAGGATTCGCTGACGCTGTTCGGCTTTGCCAGCGACGACGAACGGGAGGTCTTTGACGTCCTGCTTAGCGTCAGCGGCGTGGGGCCGCGGCTGGCCCTCGCGGTCCTGGCGGTTCACGATCCGGAGGCCATCCGGGTGGCCGCCCACACGGGAGACGGCAAATCATTCACCAAGGTGCCCGGCATCGGACCCAAGGTGGCGGGCAGGATCGTCCTTGAGCTCGCCGGAAAACTCGTCCCGCACGGTACCGGGGAAGGCCCTGCCGCCAGCACCACCGCGCCCGCCGAATGGAAGCCCCAAGTGGTTGCCGCCATGACGAGCCTGGGCTGGTCCGAAAAGGACGCCACGTCAAGCATCGACAAGGCCCTGGCCGATTCGCCGGAGCTGGCGGACAAGGGACAGGTGGCTGAAATCCTGCGGGCCACTCTTCGCTGGCTGGGCCAGGACGGCGCCCGCGCCGGCAACCGGGTAGGCAGCCGTGGCTGAACCGTCCCTTGTCGGCGGCGGCGAGGAGCCGGAGGAGCGCGTCATCGAGGCCGCGCTGCGGCCCAAGAACCTCCACGACTTCGTGGGCCAGCACCGCGTCCGCAAACAGCTGTCGCTGGTCCTGGAGGCTTCGCGCATGCGGGGCCGCAGTGCGGACCACGTTCTGCTGTCGGGCCCTCCCGGCCTGGGCAAGACCACCCTTTCGATGATCATCGCGGCGGAGATGAACGCACCGCTGCGCATCAGCAGCGGCCCCGCCATCCAGCACGCGGGGGATCTGGCAGCCATCCTGTCCTCCTTGTCCGAGGGAGAAGTCCTGTTCCTGGACGAAATCCACAGGATGTCCAGGCCCGCCGAGGAAATGCTGTACATGGCCATGGAGGACTTCCGGGTCGACATCGTGGTGGGCAAGGGAGCCGGAGCCACCGCCATTCCGCTGGAGCTGCCGCCGTTCACCCTGGTGGGAGCCACCACGCGGGCCGGTCTCCTTCCCGGGCCACTTCGTGACAGGTTCGGTTTCACCGGCCACCTCGAGTTCTACTCCGTTGAGGAACTGGAACTGGTCCTTCGGCGTTCGGCCGGGCTCTTGGACCTGAAAGTGAACTCTGCCGGCTTCAGTGAGATCGCGGGCCGATCGAGGGGCACGCCCCGCATCGCCAACCGCCTCCTGCGCCGGGTTCGCGACTGGGCGCTGGTCCACGGAATCGAGCAGATCGACGCGCGGGCCGCCTCCGCCGCACTGGACATGTATGAAGTGGACAAGCGCGGCCTCGACCGCCTCGACCGCAACGTCCTCGAGGCCCTGATCACCAAGTTCGGCGGCGGCCCCGTGGGGCTGTCCACCCTCGCAATCGCCGTGGGGGAGGAGCCCGAAACGGTGGAAACCGTCGCTGAGCCCTACCTTGTCCGGGAGGGCCTGCTGGGCCGGACGCCCCGCGGACGGATAGCGATGGCCCCGGCCTGGACCCATCTGGGGTTTGCCGTGCCCGACGGCGTCTTCGGCCAGGAAGCGCTGGCCCTGTTTGGAGACGACAGCGGCGAGGAATCCGTTCCGGAGTGGCTTCCGCACCCCCAATAGCACCGGCTGGCTTGCTTTCCCTTTAGACTGGTATAACGCTCGGCACGTTCGGGTCTTTGTTCTGCGGGCGGCAGCATGCCGCCGCTGCTGGACCGGCCCGGATATCCGCCGGGCCGGACGCCAGGTTCTGCTGCCGGCGGGCCACCCGCCAGGTCGAAGCCCAGAGCAAAGCCGACGTTGCTGAATACCAGCTTCAAAGCAAAAGAATGGAATTTCCCCTTGGATCCAATGACAATTCTCCTGTTCGTCATGCTTGGCGTCTTCGTCTTTATGATGTTCCGCCGCAACAAAAAGACGCAGCAGCAGCAGGCAGAGCTCCAGTCGAAATTCGGCACCGGCGTTGAGGTCATGACAAGCTTCGGGCTCTTTGGCCGCATCGTCGAGATCGACGAGGCCGAAAACAAGGTTGTGCTGGAGCTTTCCCCCGGCAACCTCGCCACGGTCCACCGCCAGTCCGTCACCAAGATCGTTGAGCCCGTGGCGGAAGCCGCAACGGCCGAGCCCGTCGAGGCCGAGCACACGGTTGTCCCCAACGACGCTTCTTCCCTGACCACGCGGGATGCGGAGCCCGCCGCAGCGGACATTGAAACTCCGGACGAAACGCTGAAGCGTCTCAACGATGAAGGCAAGAAAGACAGCTAGTCTGACTTTTCCCGCCCATCAAGCCAGGTAACCACCTCTTACGGCTGCGGGCCGCCGCCGGGGATGGGCTCGTCAGCCCGGCCCGGCGGCTCCTCCGTAAACAATAGAAAGATCGACAATGGCACGAACTGGCCCCAAAAACCCAGCCCTCAGGGTGCTGGTGTGGCTCGGCGTTATCCTTGCCGTCATGACGGCCGTCCTTGCGGGCGGCAACATGGCCGGCAAGGCGAGCTGGGCGCCCAAGCTCGCCTTGGACCTGGAAGGCGGAACCCAGATGATCCTGGCGCCCAAGGTCGAGGGCGGTTCAGGCATCAATGAGGAACAGCTGAACCAGGCCGTGGCCATTATCCGCCAACGCGTGGACGGCTCGGGCGTGGCGGAAGCGGAGATCAGCACGCAGTCCGGCCGCAACGTGGTGGTGAGCCTTCCCGGGACTCCCTCCAAGGAAACCCGCGCACTGATCCAGGCGTCGGCGGACATGAACTTCCGTCCGGTCTTGCAGGCCGGAGCCGGCGCGCCCGTGCCTGCCGCGTCCCTGACCCCGGACGACAAGCTGCCCAAGCCGACCGCCGCGCCCGCGAACAGCAGCGACGTCAACTGGATCACCGCGGACGTCTACAAGAAGTTCGAAACCCTCGACTGCGACCACCCGTCCCAGGACAAGCAGGAGCGTTCCGATCCCGCCAAGCCACTCGTGACCTGTGAGCCGGCAACTGCAACCTCCCCTGCCATCAAGTACATCCTGGGCCCGGTTGAGGTGAAGGGCTCCAACATTAAGTCCTCTTCCTTCCAGCTTCAGCGCGGTGCGCAGGGCGCAGTCACCAACGAGTGGGCAGTCAACATCCAGTTCGACGACGCCGGGACCGCGAAGTTCAAAGAGGTCACCGAACGGCTCTACCAGTTCTACGCCGCTGGTGGCGGCCAGTCCGGCTCCGACCCCAAGGCCCAGTTCGCCATCGTCCTTGATGACCAGGTCATCTCGGCGCCCCGCTCACTTGCCGTGATCACCGACGGACGCCCCCAGATCACGGGCGGCTTCACGGAGCAGTCCGCCAAGGCGCTCTCCGATCAGCTCCGCTTTGGCGCACTTCCCATCAGCTTCGACATCCAGAGTGAGCAGCAGATTTCCGCCACGCTGGGCGGCGAGCAGCTTCGGATGGGTCTGCTGGCAGGCCTCATCGGCTTGCTGCTGGTGGTGGTTTACTCGCTCTTCCAGTACCGGGCCCTCGGCTTCGTCACCATCGCATCGCTGGTGGTGGCCGGCGCCCTGACCTACCTGGCCATCGGAATTCTTGGCTGGACCGAGAACTACCGGCTGTCCCTGGCCGGCGTGGCCGGTATCATCGTCGCGATCGGCCAGACCGCGGACTCATTCATTGTGTACTTCGAACGTATCCGCGATGAGCTGCGCGAAGGACGCGGACTGGTATCTGCCGTGGAGAACGGCTGGAAGCGCGCCAAGCGCACTGTCCTGGCCTCCAAGGCTGTGAACCTCCTCGCCGCCTTGGTGCTGTATTTCGTCGCGGTCGGCAACGTGCGGGGTTTCGCATTCACCCTGGGCCTGACTGCCATCGCCGACCTCATTGTGGTCTTTATGTTCACCCACCCCACGCTGCAGCTCCTGGCGCGGACGAGGTTCTTTGGCGAAGGCCACAAGTTCTCCGGCCTTGATCCGAAACGCCTCGGCGCCGTGCCCCTTTACCGCGGCGCCGGCAGGCTCCGCAGCCCGGACGAGAAAAAGCCCGTGGCGCGGACCAAGAATGCCGGAGCCGCGGCGGAAGCCGAACGCCGGATGACCATCGCCGAGCGCCGTCTCGCTGAAAAGCAGGACCAACTCGCCGGTTCCTCCAAGAGCTCAACCAAGGAGGGCAAGTAAATGCCCAGCTTCGCCAATTTCGGTAACGAGCTCTACACGGGCAAGCGCTCGTATGATTTCGTGGGAGCCAAGAAGATCTGGTTCCTGGTGGCCGCCGTCGCCGTCGCCCTCTCCATCCTCATCCCTGTGGCCAAGGGCGGGTTCAACCTCGGCATTGAGTTCCGGGGCGGGTCCGAGTTCACGGTTTCGAACGTTAAGTCGACCGATTCGAACCTCGGTGAGAAGGCGGTGCAGAACGTGGTCGCCGGCAGTATTCCCCGCGTTGCGAACGTAGCCGGCAACACCATGCGCATCCAGACGGACAAGCTGACGGATGACGAGACCCTGAAGATCAAGGAGGGGCTGACCACGGCGTACGGCGTCACCGACAATGAGGTGACTTCCACGTTCGTCGGGCCCACCTGGGGCGCGGATGTCACCAAGCAGGCCCTGCTGGGGCTCGTGATCTTCGTGGCCTTTGCCGCGGTGCTTATGGCGCTGTACTTCCGGACCTGGAAGATGTCGCTCTCAGCGATCGTCGGCATGCTTGTCACCATGTTCGTCACCGCCGGTGTTTACGCCCTCAGCGATTTCGAGGTGACCCCGTCAGCCATCATCGGCTTCCTGACAGTGCTCAGCTATTCGCTCTACGACACAGTGGTGGTGTTCGACAAGATCCGCGAGAACACCGCGGGCCTCGACGCTTCCACGAGGCGCACCTTTGTCGAGGAGGTCAACCTGGCCGTCAACCAGACGCTGGTGCGGTCCATCAACACCATGATGGTGGCCATCCTGCCGGTGGGCGCCATCCTGTTCATCGGTGCGGGACTGCTGGGGGCCGGCACGCTGCGGGATCTCTCGTTGGCGCTCTTCGTGGGAATCCTGATCGGAACGGCGGCCACGATCTTCATCGCCGCCCCGCTCTATGCCTGGCTGCGGCAGGGCGAGCCCCCGCTCGTCAAGCAGGCCGGCCGCGTTGAACGCCGCCGGACCGAAGCGGCCGCAAAGGCTTCCGGCTCCTCGGAAACTGTGACTGCCTGAGTCTCGGTCGTGCCAAACGGCCGGGCACCGTCATTCGTGACGGTGCCCGGCCGTTCGCATTGCCGCACCGGTTATCGAAGTGCCCTCCCGCGGGAATAGACTGGAAGAGTTAAATGGGTCGTGAGGGGTGCTTCATTGGAAGAACGTTCGACGCCGGTGCCTACTGCCGGCGGAAGTGAAGGTACTGGCCAGGGTCAGCAGACCGGTCTGGTGGCTTCCGGACGTCCGGACGAAGCCGTTCCGGTGGATAATTCAGGAGCCCGGCCCACGTTCCCCGGGCGACGTGAACGGACCCGCTCCAGGCTGGCCCGCCTTACCGGGCGCGCCACTCCGACGTATTCGCCCATTCTTGAGCCGTTGCTGAGGACCGTCCGCGCGAACAACCCCAAGGAAGACCTCGACCTCATCCAGAGGGCGTTTGTTGTTGCCGAACAAAGTCACCGGGGCCAGAAGCGCAAGAGCGGCGATCCGTACATCACCCACCCCGTGGCGGTCGCCACCATCCTGGCGGAGCTCGGACTGAGTGGGACCACCCTGGCGGCCGCGCTGCTGCACGACACCGTGGAGGACACGCCGTACACACTGGCGAACCTCAAGGCCGACTTCGGCCCGGAAGTGGCCATGCTGGTGGACGGCGTCACCAAGCTGGACAAGGTCAGCTTCGGCGAGGCGGCCCAGTCCGAAACCGTGCGCAAGATGGTTGTGGCCATGGCCAAGGACATCCGGGTGCTCATGATCAAGCTCGCGGACCGGTTGCACAATGCGCGGACCTGGCGTTTTGTCTCTGCGGAGTCCTCGGCGCGCAAAGCCCGTGAAACGCTGGAGATCTTCGCCCCGCTGGCGCACCGGTTGGGTATGAACACCATCAAATGGGAGCTGGAGGATCTCTCCTTCGCTGCGCTATACCCCAAGGTGTACGAGGAAATCGTGCGGATGGTGGGGGAGCGCACGCCGGAGCGAGAAAAGAGCCTGAGCGTTATCCGTAACCAGATCACCGAAGATCTGCGCGCGGCCAAGATCAAGGCCACCATCACCGGGCGGCCCAAGCATTATTACTCCATCTACCAGAAGATGATCGTCCGGGACAAGGATTTCGACGACATCAACGACCTGATGGGCGTGCGGGTGCTCGTCGACTCGGTCCGCGACTGCTATGCGGCGCTGGGCACCCTGCATTCGCGCTGGAACCCGCTGCCCGGGCGGTTCAAGGATTACATCGCGATGCCCAAGTTCAATATGTACCAGTCCCTCCACACCACCGTGATCGGGCCGGGCGGCAAACCCGTGGAAATCCAGATCCGGACCCACGAAATGCACCGCCGCGCCGAGTACGGCGTGGCCGCCCACTGGAAGTACAAGGACCAGCCCAACCGCACCGCCACGGGGCCCGGAAGCCCGCGAGACGGCGACATGGGGTGGCTGCGGTCGCTTGTTGACTGGCAGCAGGAAACCTCTGATCCCGGAGAGTTCCTCGACTCACTCCGCTTCGAAATCAATGCCCGTGAAGTGTTTGTATTCACGCCCAAGGGCGAGGTCATGGCCCTGCCGGCCGGCTCGACCCCGGTGGACTTTGCCTACGCCGTTCACACGGAGGTGGGCCACCGGACTATTGGCGCCCGGGTCAACGGGAAGCTCGTACCCCTCAACAGCGAGTTGAACCACGGCGACTGGGTGGAGATCTTCACATCCAAGGCGGAAGGCGCCGGCCCGAGCCAGGACTGGCAACACTTCGTCAAGAGTGCCCGGGCCCGGAACAAGATCCGGCAATGGTTCAGCAAGGAACGCCGCGAGGAAGCGATCGACCGCGGCAAGGACCTGCTGACCAAGGCCATGCGGAAGCAGAACCTGCCGCTACAGCGGCTTATGACCCATGACGCCCTGGCCGAGGTGGCGGAGCACTTCAAGTACGTCGACATTTCCGGGCTCTATGCCGGCGTGGGAGACGGCCACACCTCCGCGCAGTCCGTGATGGAGCGGCTCGTTGAGACATTGGGCGGCAACGAGAGCCCGGAAGACGATCTCACCGAAGTCAGTATCCCGACTCAGGTCAGCAAGACCAAGTACGCCGATTCCGGCGTGATTGTGCGCGGTGTGGGCGACGTCTGGGTCAAGCTGGCCCGTTGCTGCACGCCCGTGCCGCCGGATCCCATCCTCGGATTCGTCACCCGCGGCTCGGGAGTGTCGGTGCACCGGACCGACTGCACGAACGTGTCGGACCTCAAAGACCAGCCGGACCGCATCGTGGAGGTGGACTGGGCTCCAACGCAATCGAGCGTCTTCCTGGTGGAGATCCAAGTCGAGGCCTTGGACCGCAAGTCCCTGCTGTCGGACGTGACCCGGATCCTGTCCGAAAACCACGTCAATATCCTCGCGGCCAGCGTGCACACCTCCAACGACCGGGTGGCTATCTCAAAGTTCGCCTTTGAAATGGGCGACCCGAAGTATCTGAGCCACGTACTCAGTGCCGTGCGCCGCATCGACGGCGTGTTCGACGTCTACCGGACCACCGGCAACCGCCGGCGCAGCTAGCCGCCGCCTGCCTCGGTCGGCAGGGCCGCAAGCACCTCCAGCGCGGCCTTCTTGTACGGAACCCGCGGTGTGGCTTCCACGGCACGGGTCAGCAGCCGCAGCCTGACGTCGAGTTCAGGCAAGGCCAGCATCCGCCGCAGCGCCGGCACCGCGCGCTCCGCATCCACATGCAGGGCGATGTCCACAGCGGTCCGCAGCGGGCTGGACACCAGCAGACCGCCCAGGCTCACGACGTCGAATGGGCCGAGCTTGACCTCGTGCAGGGTGCAGCCCCGGGTTGTCCGCAGGCTGGAGATCCGCCGGTTTGCATCGACGAGCAGGGCCAGCCTGTCCGGTTCCGGCGCGCACCCGTAAATCCAGGCTGCTGTCATTCGGCCCGCCACGACCCGACGGCGGATGGCCGGGGGCACGGCGAAGGAGGCGGCCCTCGCGCGCAGCTGTGGTGTCAGCGCAGTGCCGGGAAGCGCATATCCGCTCTGGTAGAGCTGCGTCAGGACGCCGTCCGCCGCCATCGCCTGCAACTCCGGCCAGGAGAATACCGGGCCCGGTGAGTACAGCTCTGCCTGCGGGGCCCGAATTGCCGGGGGGCGCGTCACGAGACGGGAGGGGATAGCCATGCTGCCATCCTCGCCTGCAGCCGTTAACAGATACAGGCCCCGTTCCGGTTATGTGGATAACCGGAACGGGGCCTGCGGCGAAGCGGTGCCTAGGCGAGTTCGCTGGCGGAGCGCGAAATCTGGTCAAGCCATGCCTGGCGTGCATCCAGGGCTTCCTGGGCAGCCTTGATCTTGCGCTGGTCGCCGGCCTTCTCTGCCTTGGCGAGGTCTTCCTTCAGCCCTGCAATGGCTGCTTCCAACTGGCTCAAGGCGCTGTTGGTCCGGGCCTTGGTCTCAGGATTGGACCGCTTCCAGTTCTCGTCCTCAGCGTGACGCACTGCGTCTTCCACCTTTCGGAGACCGGCTTCGATGCGTCCCATGTCGGCGCGGGGCACCTTGCCGGCTTCCTCCCAGCGGTCCCGGATGGACTGGAGGGCCTTCTTGGCGGCCGTCAGATCCTTGATGGGAAGCAGCGCATTGGCCTCGACGAGGAGCGCTTCCTTCACCTTGAGGTTGGCGCCGTACTCCTGGTCGATCTCGTCGTTGGCTGCCTGGCGGTTCGTGAAAAAGACGTCCTGGGCGGCACGGAAGCGAGCCCAGAGGGCGTCGTCATCCTTGCGGCTGGCGCGGGGGGATGCCTTCCATTCGTCCATGAGGCGGCGGTATTCACCAGCTGCGAAGCCCCAATCGGTCGATGAGGACAGCGCTTCGGCTTCGGAGATCAGCTTCTCTTTGGCAGACTTCGCCGCCGAGTTGTTGCTATCCAGCTGCGAGAAGTAGGCCCGGCGGTGCCGGTCAAAGACGGTGCGTGCGGCCCGGAACCGCTTCCAGAGTGCGTCCTCGTTGCTGCGGCCCAGGCGCACACCGCTCTTCTGCGCCGTCTTCCAGCTCTCAAAGAGCTCGTTCATCCGGGCGCTGGAGGTTTTCCACTGGATTTGGGCGGGATCCTGGCCGGAGATTGTCTCGGCCTCGGCCACAATGGCCTCCCGGGCTGCAAGCTCCGCTGCCCGGACGGCGTCGTGCTCGGCCTTTTCCGCCTTCTCCAGTTCCGTGATCTGGCCGGCCAAGGTGTCCAGGCGGCCTTCTGCCGATCGGAGGTCGCCCACCATGTTCCGTTCGGCCAACTGCTCGCGGAGGTGCGTCACGGTCTTCTGCATGTCCGTGGTGGGGGCCTTGGAACCCACTCGCTGTTCCAACAGGACAATCTGTGCAACGACGTCGTCGAACTTGCGGGCAAAGTAACCCAGTGCCTCGTCGTCGCTGACGCCGGGGTACTGGCCCACGGGGTGTTCCTCGCCATCAATGGTCAGGAACACCTGTCCATCGCCCTCAACCCGGCCCCACCGTGCGGCCTCAGCCAGCGATGCCGCCGAGGAAACCGGCGCGGGAACGGGCACGGCTGCTGAAGGTGCAGTCTTGGGCCGTGCGGCAAAAGCAGCCGGAGACGGCGCAGGCCGCCGGGCGGCGCTTGGCGAAGGGGCGGGGCTTGGCGAAGGAGCGGCAGCGGGAGCCTCGGCGGCCGGAGTGTCATCCGCCGGCGCCTCCGCTACTGGAGCCTCGGCAACCGGGGCCTCGGGCGCCGCCGGCGCCTCCGCCGCGGGGGTATCCACACCTGGAGCCTCGGGAGCGGTCGCGTCGCCGGACGGTGTTTCCTGTGCGGGCGCTGCGTCCGCGGCTGCTTCCACCACCGTGGTTTCGGGGCTTGCCTGGCTCTCAGCCTCGGGAGCCTGGGCCTCGCTGGCAGCTGCTTCTACTGTTTCGTCGGATTTCTGACTGTCTGTCACCGCTAAAAGTCTTTCGCTTGGAGGGAAATACCAGCACCCGCAGCTTGGAGCCCGGGGCTTGTTACTTCAGAGAGAACGAGTCTATCGTGACTGGTTCCGCAGGTGCGCCGTCTGTTGCATTTCCACCTGTCTTAATCCCTGCGGCGGCAATCTTGGTCACCACATCCAGCCCCGAGGTCACCTTGCCCACCACCGTGTAGCCACCGGCCGAATCCGCCGGGATGGTGGTGTCCTTGTAGACGATGAAGAACTGCGTGCCGTTGCCGTAGGCGTTGTCGCCGGTCCGGGCAACGGCAATGGTCCCGGCTGGGTACTTGTTGTCCGGCGGTGTGTTCTCCAGCGGCCCCCAGGCATAGGCGGGATCTGCCTGGCCGTCCCCGGTCTTGGAACCACATTGGAGCACCCCGAAGGTGTCTGCCGTGGTGAGGCGATGGCAACTGACGCCGTTGTAGTAGTTTTGGTCGGCCAGCGACTTGAAGACAGCGGCGGCCTGCGGGGCCTTGGTCCCGTCGAGCTCCACGCCCACCGAGCCGCTGTTCAGTTTAAGCTCTCCGGTGAACACCTTGCCGGCAGCCGTTTCGGGCTTGGGAATGTTGGGACCGTTGCTCTGCCCAGCGGTGGGCGTTGGCGTGGCGGACGGGCTGGTCAGTCCGGCCTGGGCGGCCGCGTATTCCGCTTCCGTCGGGTTGCTGGAGAAGACTGTGAGCTGGAGGACGACGGCGAGCACCACCGCGGCGGTGCCCGCACCTGCCGCCAGGATATTGTCCCGCCGGCGCCGCCTGTCCTGCTGCCGGCGCAGCTCCCGCTTCGCTTCCATTTGCTGGATGCGCCGCTTGGCTTCGCGGGCGCTCCGTGAACTGGCCGCCAAAAGTCCTCCTGGTTGTCGGGCTGATCCGCCATGACGGGCCAGGGGCGACGTCCGGTGTCCAGCTGCAGTACGGCAGGCAACGCCCGGGCTGCCCCGCATTAGAGTTGCCGGCGCCGGAAGCATAAACTGACTGCCGCACATAGTTTATGCATGACTGGCTGATCTCCCGCCCTTCCCGCCCCGTTTTGGGCGGAATACTGCGCAGAGGACTCCCGGCCTGCTGTTACCTGAGGAGAAAATCCACCATGGCACGCACCGCCTCCCTGTCCGGATTCCCCGAGTGGCTTCCCGAGGAGCGGCTGGTGGAACTGCATGTCCTGGACACCCTGCGGCGCGTATTTGAGCTGCACGGCTTCTCCTCGATCGAGACCCGCGCCGTGGAAACGGTGGGCCAGCTGCTCCGCAAGGGTGAAATCGACAAAGAGGTGTATGGACTCAGCCGCCTGCAGGACGACGAAGGCGAAGACGCCAAGGCGGCCAAAGGCGACCACCACTCCCTGGCCCTGCACTTTGACCTGACCGTGCCGTTCGCCCGGTACGTGGTGGAAAACGCCGGGTACCTTGCGTTTCCCTTCCGCCGCTACCAGATCCAGAAGGTGTGGCGTGGCGAACGCCCCCAGGAGGGCCGCGCCCGCGAGTTCACCCAGGCGGATATCGACGTGGTGGGTGACGGCGAGCTGCCGTTCCGTTACGACGTCGAAATTGCACTGGTGATTGCCGAAGCCCTGAACGCGCTTCCGATTCCTGACTTCCGGCTGCGGATCAACAACCGCAAGCTCGCGGAGGGTTTCTACCGGGGGATTGGCCTGACTGACACCGCTGGGGTCCTGCGGAGCATCGACAAGCTCGAGAAGATCGGCCCGGCCAGGGTGGCGGATCTGCTCAAGACCGAACTGGGTGCCACCGAGGAGCAGGCGCAGTTGGCCCTGAGTCTTGCCGGCATCCGGACCGAAGACACCTCCTTTGTGGAAAAGGTGCGCGCCCTCGGCGTCAAGGACGACCTCCTCGAGGAAGGCCTCAATGAACTGGAGCAGGTCATCGCGGCGGCCGTCCAACGCGCCCCGGGCAAGGTTGTGGCCGACCTGAGTATTGCACGGGGACTCGATTACTACACCGGCACCGTAGTGGAAACCGTCCTGGTGGGCCACGAACAGCTCGGCTCGATCTGTTCCGGCGGCCGCTATGACGCGCTGGCCAGCAAAGGAAACCGCAAGTTCCCCGGCGTCGGGCTCTCCATCGGCGTCACTCGGCTCGTCTCCAGGATCCTCAGCCAGGACCTCGCCCGTGCCTCACGGTCCGTTCCCACCGCCGTGCTCGTCGCCCTGAACAACGACGACAGCTGGGACGCCGCCCAGGACGTTGCCGCGCAGTTGCGCAGCCGTGGAATCTCCACCGAGGTTGCAGCCAAGGCGGAGAAATTCGGCAAGCAGATCAAGTTCGCCGACCGCCGGGGCATCCCCTTCGTCTGGTTCACCGACGACGACGGCAAGCACCAGGTCAAGGACCTCCGCTCGGGCGAACAGACAGACGCCGATCCCGCCACCTGGACGCCGTCGGAAGAGGACCTGCACGTTCGCGTCACCAAGGCCTAGCCGCGCTGCGCCCGCCAGTGGCGGCTTCAGCTGTGGTTCGCTACGGGCGCCGGAGGCGCAGGACCACCAGGCGCCCGGCCATGCCGGCAGCGAGGACGGCCGCCATGACCAGCACGGAGGTGGCTGGCAGTGTGGCGGCCAGGATGAGGCAGCCCACAAAGCCCGCCGCGTTGAGCCACTTGGGCGCATGGCGCGGACGTTCAGACAGGGTGAAAGCGGCGGCGTTGGTGACCGAGTAGTAGATCAGCACGCCGAAGCTCGAAAATCCGACCACGGTCAGCACGTTCGTGGTCAGCAGCAGCACGATCACCGCTGCGGCCACCGAAAGCTCCGCAAGGTAGGGAACTGTGTGCCGTCCGCCCACCCGGGCGAGTGGGGCGGGGAGGTCGCGTTCCCTCGCCATGGCCAGGGTGGTCCGGCCTACCCCGGTGATGAGGGCCAGCAGGGCGCCCAGGGACGCTGCCGCCGCGCCTGCCTGCACGAACGGGGCCCCCGCGCTGAGGCCGGAGATCTTCACGGCGTCGAGCAACGGGGACAGTGACTCCGAGAGCTGCCCGGGAGTCAGGTGCCAGAGCAGGAGCAGTGCCAGCCCCAGGTAGATCACGAACGCGGCGCCCAGGGCGGCAAGGATGGCCCGTGGGATGGTCACGGTGGGGTTCCTGACCTCCTCGCCGAGGGTGGCGATCCGGGCATAGCCGGCGAACGCGAAAAACACCAGCCCGGCCGCCGGCAGGATCCCCCACGCGCTACCCACCGTGGATCCGGCGTGCGCAGTTCCCGCTGACGAGGCGGCGTGCGGACCCACGATGCTGGCTACCGCCACAAACACTAGGGTGGACAGGACAACCGCCAGCAGTATCCGGGTCAGCAAGGCGGTGCGGGTGATACCGAGCAGATTAACGCCCGTGAGGGCCACCACGGCCGCGAGCGCCACCGGTGTGGCGTAGGCGGGTGCCACATAATGGCCGAACGTCAATGCCATCGCCGCGCATGACGCCGTTTTGCCCGTGACAAATCCCCACCCGGCGATGAAACCGGGCCACTCGCCCAGCTGCCTACGCCCATAGACATAAGTGCCGCCGCTGGCCGGATATTTCGCCGCCAGCTGGGCCGAAGCCACCGCGTTGCAGTAGGCAATGGCGCCGGCCACAAGCACCGAAATGAACATGAGACTGCCAGCCAGGGCGGTGGCGGGGGAGAAGACCACAAACACGCCGGCGCCCAGCATGGATCCGAGACCGATGGCCGTGGCGTCGAACACTCCGAGCCTGCGTTGTAGCTGCTGATGGCTTTGCATGGGGGAGCGGACGCCTTTCCAACGGGTAAACTCGAACGGGATCGTTCCCGCAACGATCATAATGAACTTCACCTCTGTCTTCCTTCTGAAAGGTAAGCTGTGCTGCGCACACATGACCTCGGGTCCCTTCGCTCCGAGCACATTGGACAAACCGTAACCCTGGCCGGCTGGGTGGGCCGTCGTCGTGATCACGGTGGTGTCGCATTCGTTGACCTGCGTGACGCTTCGGGCATTGCCCAGGTAGTTGTCCGTGAGGAAGAGGTCTTCCACGGCCTGCGCAATGAGTATGTGCTGCAGGTTGTGGGCACGGTCTCCAAGCGCCCGGAAGGCAACGAGAACCCGGCGCTGGCCACCGGCGAGATCGAGGTCATCGCCGAGAAGGTGACCATCCTCAACACCTCCGACCCGCTGCCGTTCCAGATCGACGAGCACGTTGAGGTTGGCGAGGAAGCGCGCCTCAAACACCGTTACCTGGACCTGCGCCGCCCCGGCCCCAGCCGCAATCTGCGCCTGCGCTCGGAGGCCAACCGCGTGGCCCGCGAGCTGCTCCACCGGGACGGCTACGTGGAGATCGAAACCCCCACCCTTACGCGTTCGACGCCGGAAGGCGCCCGCGACTTTGTGGTCCCCGCACGACTGGCCCCGGGTTCCTGGTACGCCCTGCCGCAGTCCCCGCAGCTCTTCAAGCAGCTCCTGCAGGTGGGCGGCTTCGAAAAGTACTACCAGATTGCCCGCTGCTACCGCGACGAGGACTTCCGCGCCGACCGCCAGCCCGAATTCACGCAGCTGGACATCGAGGCCAGCTTCGTGGAGCAGGACGACATCATTTCGCTCGGCGAAAGCATCGTGAAGGCACTCTGGAAGCTGATCGACGTCGAGATTCCGACGCCCATCCAGCGCATCACCTATGCCGACGCCATGGCGCGCTATGGCTCGGACAAGCCGGACCTCCGCTTCGGCCTGGAGCTCACTGAACTCACCGAATTCTTCAAGGACACCAACTTCGGCGTCTTCAAGGCACCCTACGTTGGCGCTGTTGTGATGCCGGGCGGCGCCTCGCAGGCCCGCCGTGCGCTGGACGCCTGGCAGGAATGGGCCAAGCAGCGCGGCGCCAAGGGCCTGGCCTACGTCCTGTACAAGGAGGACGGCGAACTCGCCGGCCCCGTGGCCAAGAACCTCACCGACACAGAGCGTGCCGGACTCGCCGATGCCGTGGGCGCCAAGCCCGGCGACTGCATTTTCTTCGCCGCCGGCGAGAAGACCCCCTCCCGCGCCCTCCTGGGCGCGGCCCGCGTCGAAATCGGCCACCGCACCGGGCTCATCAACCCCACAGACTGGGCCTTCTGCTGGGTGGTTGACGCCCCCATGTTCGAACCGGCCGCAGCCGCCGTGGCGTCTGGAGACGTGGCCGTCGGTGCCGGCAAGTGGACCGCCGTGCACCATGCCTTCACTTCGCCCAAGCCCGAGTACATGGACAGCTTCGACCAGGATCCCGAGTCCGCGCTGTCCTATGCCTACGACATCGTGTGCAACGGCAACGAAATCGGCGGCGGCTCCATCCGTATCCACGAGCGCGAAGTCCAGGAGCGTGTCTTTGAGCTCATGGGCCTGGACAAGGCAGATGCGGAGACCAAGTTCGGGTTCCTCCTTGAGGGGTTCAAGTTCGGTGCTCCGCCCCACGGCGGTATTGCCTTCGGCTGGGACCGCGTTGTGGCCCTGCTGGCCGGCGTGGAGTCCATCCGCGACGTCATTGCCTTTCCCAAGTCCGGCGGCGGTCACGACCCGCTCACGGACGCGCCTGCGCCGATCACCGCGCAGCAGCGCAAGGAAGCCGGCGTCGACTTCAAGCCGGAGGCCAGGAAGGCCGAGGACACCAAGAAGTAGACGAACAGGGCCAATGGAAGGGGCTCTCCGGGTTACCGGGGAGCCCCTTTCCCGTTAAGACCGAATAACGGAAGGTGGAAGGTGTGGCTGAAGAGGAAGCCTGTCCTGAACTTGAGTTGCTGATGGATGCCGCCTGGCCGGCCGCCGAGCGTCACGAAGCGGGCGCCTGGGTGCTCCGGGCGGCGTCCGGGGTGACGCAACGGACCAACTCGGTGTGGCCCCGCTGGGAAACGGACAGCACGTGGAGTGCCCTTAGCATCCCCGGGACCGGCACAGGCCAGGATCGGCTCGCTTCATTGCGGGAGGCGCGGCTGTGGTACCGGAGCCGCCGCCTGCCCCTGATTTTCCAGGTTTTCGACGGTCCACGCCACGCTGCCCTGAACGCCGTCCTCGATGATGAAGGCTTCACCCGGCAGTCCGAGACCGTGATCCTGGAGCGCAGGGGCACGGCCGCCCCGCCAGCGGACTCCGGCGTCCACATCCTGGACGAGCCGTCAGATGAGTGGCTGGGATTGTGGTGGGGCGTTGACGGCCGCGGCGGGGACACCGAAATGGGCGTTGCCCGCGACATCCTGACCGGCTGCCCCTCCCTGTACGCACTGGTGCGCGACGATGACGGTATGCCCGCCGCCGTCGGACGCCTTGCCCTGGCGGGCAGGCAGGGAGGCTTGTACTGCATGGCCACCAGGCAGGACGCCAGACGCCGGGGGTACGCCATGCGGGTGCTCCACTCATTGCTTGCCGCCGGTGCGGCACGCGGGCTGACGGGATACTGGCTGCTGGTCATGGCATCCAACACGGGCGCGAGGGGCCTTTACCGGGAGGCAGGATTCCAGGAGGCGGGCCGCTATATCTATCGGCAGGAACGGCCCAGGAGGCACCTGACGGGTTGCTAGTGAAGACCCCGCGCCAGGAAAGAGCGTCAGGCCACTTCAGTTTCGTAGTGGAGCCCGATCCACGGTGCTGCCGTCAACTGACCGCGGTCCGTGGGCGTGACGGCGGGGGCGGCAGCGGATCCGGGTGCGGCCGAACCGGCCAGGACGGTGCCGGAGCCGCGTTCCGGGGCAATCGGCGCGGAGGACTTCCTGCCGTTGGGATGGGCTGGCCAGTGGTGCGGATAGGCGCTCCCATGGCTGATCATACGGGGCATGTGCTTTCCTTTCGTGCGGCGGGACTGGGCTGGTGGTACGGATCTAGGGGATGTGGAGGGCAGGCTGTTGCTCGGGCAGCTGCCCCCGGCGCCGGGCGATACCCTCCGTGTACGGAGCTCCAAGGGCTTCGATCGGTGTCTTGGCCGTTTCCCGGGAGAAGAAAACGGAGACTGCGGCGATCAGCATGCAGGCGGTGCCGAACACCGCCACCGGGACCCAGCCGTCGATGGCCGGGGTCAGGAGCATGCCGGCGATCATCGGGGCGAAGCCGGCGAGCACAAGTCCGAGTTGGTTGCCCAGGGCCATGCCCGTATAGCGGACCGGCGCCGCGAACTGCTCGGCGAAGAACGACGGCCAGATACCGTTGAAGCCCGAATAGAGGACTGTCATGTTCAGGAAGGCCACGAGGAAGACCAGAACGATATTCCCCGAGGACAGTGCCAGAAAGTACAGGAAGATCGTGAGGGAGCAGCCGATCGCGGCCGTCAGCAGCAGGGGACGGCGGCCGATCCGGTCCGAAAGTTTCGCTGCCAGCGGCATGGCGAACATGCTTAACCCGATGGCGACGGCGTTTACGGTCAGGATGGCGGCGCGGTCAAAGCCCGCGGTGGAGGTGGCGTAGGCCAGGCCGAAGACGGTGAAGATGGTCTGCATGACCGACATGATTGACATCCCCACGACACGGAGCACATCAGGGCCCTGGAAACGGAGTACTTCCTTCAGGGGCATGGGGGCCACCTGGTTGCTCTCCCGGGACTCCCCGAACACCGGGGTTTCGTCCAGGTGCGTCCGCACCCAGTAGGCGATGGCCAGGACCACGATGGAGAGCCAGAACGGGATGCGCCAGCCCCAGCTCATCATGGCTTCCTGGGGCAGCGCGGTCACGGGGATGAATACGAGCGTTGCAAGCACCATGCCGGAGGCGTACCCGGTCATCACGAAGCTCGTGAAGAAGCCGCGCCTGCCTTCGGGGGAATGCTCAAGGGTCAGCGCGGAGGCGCCAGCCGATTCCGCGCCGGCGGAGAAGCCCTGTGCCAGGCGGCCGGCCACCAGCAGGATCGGGGCCCAAATACCCACCTGCCCGTAACCGGGCAGGAAGCCAATGCCCAATGAGGACAAGCCCATGATGCCGAGGGTGAGCAGCAGGATCTTCTTGCGCCCCAGCTTGTCGCCGAAGTGGCCCATGACCAGGCCCCCGATGGGCCTCGCCACGTAGGCCACGCCGAAGGTGGCGAAGGCGCCGATCAGCCCGATGGCCGGGTCCGCCGTCGGGAAGAACAGGTGCGGGAAGACGAGGGCGGCAGCGGTTCCGTAGATGAAGAAGTCGTAATACTCCAGGGTGCTGCCGAGGAAGGACGCCAGGGCGGCCTTCCCGGGAGTCTTACGCTGCGCCCCGGGAACAGCTGACACCGAATCGGCGGTCACCGGGGTTTTGATCATTGGGGCGTTGGAAGCAGGTTGCATGGATTTCTCCTTAAGACAGCGTTGTCTGTGTGGAAGCCGGCGTCGAAGCCCCGAGGTGGAAGTCCACCGAGAGGATTTGCTGGCTGTTGGGGAACGAGTACGCCTTGAGCGGCTCGTGAAGCGGATGGGTGTTGTACACGGCGATGTCCTCGACGTTGTCGAAGTCGGCCACGATGGCGTAATCGAAGGAGCGTTCGGTGTTGAGCACGTCCGGACCGTGGGTCAGGTTCAGCATGCCGGGGATGTTCCCCGCCATCCGGTCCAGGCCTTCGATCCAGGCCTGCTTGTCAGCGGCCGGGAAGTCCGGCTTGAACTTGAAGAGAACAGCGTGGCGGATCATTTCAGGCACTCACCCGTACCCGGGCGTGCGGTGCGCAATGCTCCGGGGACCCGTACTCCGTGGACTCGTATTCCGGGGACTGGCCGGCGATGGTGCGCCCAGCCAGGTAGCCCATGGTCATGATGGGGCCGAGGGTGGCCCCGGCCCCCGGGTAGCCGGCGGCGTAGGCGTTTTCGGTGGTGTTTCCGGCCGCGTACAGGCCCTCGATGGGGCGGTTGTCCACGTCGAGCACTCGGGCGAATCCGTCGGTGGCGACTCCGCCATTGGAGCCGAACGCGCCGTTGACCACCTCCATGGCGTAGAACGGTCCGGTCAGCAGCGGGCCGAGGGACGGGTTGGGGTACGGGTTGTCGTCGTCGCCCCAGTACTTGTCGTAGGCGCTCTCGCCCCGGCCGAAGTCGGGATCCTCGCCCTTGACAGCGAACTCGTTGAACCGCGCCACCGTGGCTTCGAGGCTCTCCGCGGGGACGTTGAGCTTGGCTGCCAGCTCCGCGAGGGTGGGCGCCTCAACCAGGTAGGCGGGCGTGGGCTGGCCGGCGCGATGGGCAAGGATGCCATAGCGCTCCAGATAGTTGTGGTCCACGATCACGTGGGCCGGCGTGTTGAGCGGCTGGTTGCGGGGGGAGTCCCAGGACTGGAGGCTGCGGGCGAGGTCGTTGTAGTTCTGCGATTCGTTGGCGAACCGCTTGCCGTGCCGGTTGACCATCAGGGATCCGGGGCCCTGGCGCTCGAAACGCAGCAGGGTGCCCACCGGCTGCCCGTCGCGGGTGTCCCCGGTGACGGACATCGGCGCCCACCACGCTTCACGGGTGCCGCGGGTCTGGCCCCCGATCCGCTGGGACATCCGCAGGCCGTCGCCGGTGTTCGAGGGCGGCGAGCACATGGTGAACAGCCGTGAGGCCAGCAGAGAATCCGCCAGCGCCTTGTCCCATTCGAAACCACCGGTGGCCAACACAACGCCGTCGTTCGCCCGGATCACTTCGCCGGTTTCGAGTTCGACGCCGGTCACCCGGCCGCCGTCGGTCAACAGCCGGTGACCACGCGCGCCGGTGACTAGGGCGGCGCCGTCGCGGACCAGGCTGGCCAGCAGCATCGAGACGAGGGCCTGGCCCTTGGCCACCAGCCCGCGGGCCTGGCGCCGGTTCAGTTCGTCCCAGGGGAACCTGGTGAAAGCGCCCCAGTTTTCGTATTCCTGCATGGTGAACGGTGCGCGGCCGTCCGTGCGGACATGCGCCGTGATGCCGCCGAGGGCTTCTTTGCCGTTGAAAAGCTCGGGCTCCACCGTGCGGCCGCCCTCGACGGCGCCCGGCAGGTCCTGGCGGTAGTCCGGGAAGTTGTGGAGGAAGATGAAGCGGACGCCGCATTCCTCCTCCACGAACCGGAGCATCTGGTCCCCGAAGTTCAGCGCGGAGTCCAGGAGCTCGTCGCGGCCGCGTCCCCGCGCCACGGCGCGGACGTACTGGGCGGCCGCTTCCTTGGAATCGGTGATGCCGGCCTCCCGGGCGTGATGATTGTCCGCCACCCAGAGCATGCCGCCGGAGACCGCCGACGTCCCGCCCAGCAGCTCGCTCTTCTCCAGGACGACGACGGACTTGCCGGCGCGGGCGGCGGTGGCCCCCGCGGTGAGGGCGCCGGCACCGGAGCCGACCACAACGACGTCGTAGCTGTCCGACTCGGTGCCATTGACGAATTTCATGGGTGTTTGCCTTTCAGGGGAAATGAACAAGGGCGCCGGTGGGGACGCCGGTTGCCGCTGGGGGAGGAGCTGGGGGACGAGCCTTAGACGGCGGTGTAGCCGCCGTCGATCACCAGCTCGGAACCGGTGGTGAAACGGGACTCGTCCGAGGCCAGGTACAGCACGCCGTAGGCGATCTCGTGCGGCTCGCCCTGCCGCGGCAACGGGTTCGAACCGACGAGCTGCTTGTAGTAGGCCTCGGACCCGATGTCGGACTGCTCGGCTGAGCGGCGGCTCATCCGGGTGTTCATGGACCCGGGGTGAATGGAATTGACCCGGATGCCGTGGCGTCCGTAGGCCGCGGCGTCGGACTTGCTGAGCAGGCGGACCGCGCCCTTGGTGGCGTGGTACAGCGGCACGTTCCTGCCGCCGGTGATGCCGTGGATTGACGAGAAGTTGATGATGCTGCCGGCACCCTTCTCGATCATGCCGGGGACCACGTGCTTGGTCATCAGCCAGACGCCCTTGACGTTGACGTTGAAGATCGCGTCGAAGTCCGAGACGGAGGCGGTGTGGGAGGCTCCGGCCGGGCCGATGATGCCGGCGGCATTGACCAGGATGTCCGCCGCGCCCAGCTTGTCCGTCACCCGACGGATCGCGTCGGCGACGCTGCCCTCGCTCGTGACGTCGACGTCGTACTGGCTGATGTCTACGTGTGTGGCGGCGGACGGGATGCCCGCAACGTCAAGGCTGGCGACCTTCGCGCCGTGCTGGGCAAGCAGGGCGGCGGTGGCGCTGCCCAAATCTCCGCGGCCGCCGGTGACGATGGCGGTCTTCCCGGCCACGCGGTTTTGTGTGGGGTTCATGTGGTGCTCCTCGTACTCCTGCAGCATCTTCGCTGCGTCTAAGCCAGAGTGACAGTGGAGTTGTGACAGCGACCACACAATTGCCGATGAACGGAAAAATGAACGCTCAGTGGCTCTGGCGGAGGGTCCCCTTCAGCTCGCCCCGCCAGCCGAGCGCCCGTGAGATGCCACGGGCTGCGGCCATCAGGACAGGGACGCGGGAGGCTGCGTTCTCCTCGTTCCGCGGCACCACCACACTTAGTGCGGCGCGGATGGTGTTGTCCGGGCCGAACACGGGGACTGCGATGCCGCTGGATTCGGGCACGATCACGCCCGGCATGGCCGCAAATCCCCGCTGCCTGATCTCGGCCAGGTGGCGGCGCAGCAGTGAAGGGTCGGTCAGGGTGGTTTCGGTGAACTTGGTCAGGGGCCGGGCCAGAATGGTGTCCTGGTAGGCGGCGTGGGAGTGCGCCAGCAGGACCAGGCCGGAGGATGTTGCGTGCAGCGGCAGCCTGCCGGCGATTTTGGTGATGTCCACGATGGTCTTGTCTGAGCCGAGGCGCTCGATGTACAGCACCTCGTCCGAATCCAGGATCCCCAGCGTGGTGGAGTGCTGGACGACGGCCTGGACGTCCTCCATGAACGGCAGGGCGGCCTCCCTCAGGCCCAGCATTTTGGACCCGCGGGAGACCAGTTCCCACATCCGGGTGCCGATGTGGACGTCTCCGCCGGTTTCGCGTTCGAGGAGCCGTTCGTGCAGCAGGTCGCTGACCAGTCGGTAGGTGGTGGTGACGGGCAGTCCGGTCCGGCGCCCCAGTTCGGCGACGCTCATTGAGGTGTGGCGGTCATCGAACGCGCTGACGATTTTGACGAAGCGGCCGATGATCGACTCGCCTGATGGGGAATTCGCCACACGCCCTCCTCGGGGAAACCAGATTCCCGCTCAATGGTAATCCTGCTCACTGGGATTCCTGTCACCGGCTGTACTGGGGGTTTAGCATTCCACCCGGCCAGCGCGCTGATGCGTGTGGCCGACTGAACGGAGCAACAAAACATGAGCAAGACCATGAGCAGGACTGTCTGCGATGTCCTCGTCATCGGCTCCGGTGTGGCCGGCATGGCCGCAGCGTTGAAAGCCGCGTCGCAGGGATTGAGCGTGATCGTTGCGGAGAAGGAGCAGTACTTCGGCGGCACGACGGCGATCTCCGCCGGATGGGCGTGGGTCCCCGGCAACAAGCAGGGCGTGGAGCAGGGGGACACCCGCGAGGAAGCGGAGACCTACCTGAGGAACCTGGCCCCGGAGACGTTCAACGAGGCGGGCGTCCGCGACTTCCTGGATACCGTGCCCGAAGCCATCTCCTTCTTCGAGAACGAGACGGAGGTGAAGTTCACCTATCCGGAGAAGTCCCCGGACTACAAGATGGACCTGCCCGGCGCGAAGCTCTCCGGGCGTGCCATCCTGCCCCAGGACGTTGACGCCCGGGTACTTCGGGACAAGCGCCTCCTGATGCAGCCCTACATGAGCTCCTACACGGTCTTCGGTTACATGCCGCAGGTGGGCCCGGACATCAATGAGTTCTTCCACGTCAATCAGTCGGTCAAGTCGTTCGTCTACGTGGCGAAAAAGCTGCTGCGCACCTGGGCGGATGCGGCCCGCTACCGGCGCCCGGTCCTGCGGTCCAACGGCAATGCCCTGATGACCCGCATGGTGAAAAGCGCCGACGACCTGGGCGTGCGCCTCTGGAATTCCTCGCCTGCCCTCTCACTCACGCGCGACGACGCCGGCACCATCACCGGGGCGGTCATCGGTGGAGACCGCGCGGGGACTGTGACCGCACGGCTCGGCGTCATCCTCGCCGCAGGCGGGTTTTCCGGCAACACGGAATTGCGAAAGCAGTACTTCCCCCACGACGCCGACGGCGACGACCACTTCACCCCGACCGTGGGCCACGGCGGTGACGCCGCCACGCTGGCGATCAGCGCCGGTGGCCACATCGACAATTCCGTCTTCAGCGTGGGGTCCTGGGCGCCTGTGACCGTCTTTAGGTTCCTCAACGGCAGGCAGCGCCTCTTCCCGCACCTGCGGGCCATCGGCCTGCCGGGCCTGATCGCCGTCGACCGTCACGGCAGGCGCTTCGGCAACGAAGCCCTCAGCTACCACGACTTTGGTGGGACGATGATCGCGCACAACAAGGACAAGGACAAGACGTTCGGGTTTGTGATCGGCGATGCCAAAACCATGCACAAGTACGGCATCGGCTACGCCAAGCCTTGGCCAATGCCGCGCGGCTATTTCTACAAGACCGGCTACCTGGTCAAGGGGAACACTCTGGCGGAACTGGCCGGCAAGCTCGGCATTGACGCCGCGGAGCTGAAGAGGACCGTGGCGGAGTTCAACCCGGCGGCTGAGCGCGGCGAAGACCCGGCCTTCGGCCGCGGCTCCACACCGTACAACCACTTCCGCGGGGATATGGAGCACAAGCCGAACCCGAACCTCGCCCCGGTGGGCAAGGGCCCGTACTACGCGGCAAAGATCCAGATGGGCGATTTGGGCACCTTCACCGGGATCGGCGTCAACGACAGCTCCGAGGTGGTCACTGACGAGGGAGCCGCGATTCCGGGCCTGATCGCCGTCGGCGCGGCAGCGGTCAGCGTCTTCGGTGGCGGCTACCCGGGCTATGGTTCCCACATCGGCCCGGCCTTGGTGTTCGGCTACCGGGCGGGGCGCGACGTCGCCAAGCTCGCCGCCGATCGCGCCGTGGCTCGAGTGGCCGGCGTCTGACGGCGACGGACCGGAGAGCCCGCCATGGCGAATTCGCCCACCGGCGAATCGGTCATCAGCCGCGTTGTGCGGCTGATGAGCGCGTTCGATCGGGACCCCTGCCCACCATGACGCTCTCCGGCTTGGCACGCCGCGCGGACCTGCCCCTCACCACTGCCCACCGTCTCGTGGACGATCTGGTCGCGCACGGCCTGATTGAGCGGCTCCCTGAAGGGAACCTGCGGTCCGGGATGAGGATGTGGGAGCTTGCCGCGCGGGGGTCGAGGGCACTGAACCTGCGTGAGCTGGCACTGCCGTTCATGGGCGATGTCCAGGCCGCCGTGCACCAGCACACCACACTTGCGGTCCTCGATCACGGCACCGTGCTCTACGTTGAACGGCTGTCCTCGCCGAAATCCAGCCTGAACGCGGCGCATATCGCCCAGCGGATGCCGATACACGCGGCATCCTCCGGGCTGGTGCTGCTGGCGCACGCTTCCCGGGAGTTCCAAGATCACCTGCTGTCCCGTCCTTTAGCGAGGGTGACGCCGGAGACCATTACGGATCCGGCGCTGATCCGCAAGCATCTGGCCGAGATCCGGCGGCAGGGCTTTGTGGCGCTCCCGGGTATTGGTGTCACGGAGTGGACAGGCATCGCCGTGCCCGTATTCGGCCACGGTGGCATGGTTGCGGCGGCACTGAATGCCATCGTTCCGCGGGACGACGCGGACGTCCCGTCCACGGTTCCGGCGCTACTGACGGCGGCCCACGGGATCTCCCGCGCGCTGAAGGCCGCCGGTCCCGTACCGACGGAAGAAATACGGGCATCACCAAACTGGGCCAACCTTGTCCCAAACGCCACTTCCTGAAACACGGCTCCTCCTGCATTCCAACCGCGGCCAGCATGGACAGTCGGCCGGGGTGGACCTCACCGTACAGGCGGACTTTCACAACCGATGAACGGAAGCCCTATGGGGCCGACGCGGGGCCGGGGGGGCAGTCTGGGTTGAGACGTGGATCACGTCAAGCCACCCAGGGAAGCCACCTAGGGAAGCCAGCCAGGACAGTTACGCATGAAAGAAGGACAACGATGTCTGCCTCCACCATTGAAATTTCGGCCCTCCCGGCTGAAGCACCAGCCCAACCGCCCCCTTACTCCCATGAACTCGCCTGGCCGGATGGCATGGCGCCGTTCAAGGTCGTCGACGACGGAACCCAGGGCGATCCGTATGCGCACTACGCATGGATGCGGGACAACGCCCCGGTTCTCCGCGCAGCATCGCCGGTCTCGGACGTCTGGTTTATTTCCCGTTACGACGATGTCCGCAAGGCCATGCGGGCCCCCAAGGTCTTCTCCTCCCAGGTGGTGGACCCAGTGCCGCTGACCTTCCTGACTCTGTTCGATGCCCCGAACCACACCCGCATGCGCCAGGTCGTGGCGCAGGCCTTCACCCCCAAGGCGATTGCCCGTTTCGAGGACCGGGTCCGTGAGAACGCCCACAAATACTTGGACCCGATGATTGCAGCCGGCGGCGGCGACGCCGTCGACGAGTTCGCGATTCCGCTGAGCATGTCCACCATCAGCGCCCTGCTGGACGTGCCGGCGTCGGATTTCGAGAAGATGAAGTTCTGGTCGGATGAGACCTTCAGCTACTTCGGCAGGCTGGCCCGCAATGCGCAGGGCACGGGGACCGACGAACAGAGCACCTTCGAGTTCTTCGCGTACTTGAAGGACACCATGGAGCGCCTCTACCTTGAGGAAAGCGAGTCCGTGGGCGGCCACATTGCCCGGATGTGGAAGAACGGCTTGCTCACCGAAAAGGAAGCCAAGGAACTTTGCGCATTCGTCTTCGTCGCGGGCCATGACACCACCACCATCCTGCTCGCCAACGCCTTCCGGGTTTTCAGCGAACAGCCCGAACTCCTGGACCGAATCCGCGCGAACCCGGCCGATGCGACCCTTTTCGTCGAGGAGCTGGCCCGTTTCCGCGGGACGGTGCAGCGCGCCAGCCGCATCACCACTGAAGAGGTCGAGGTCGCCGGGGTGAGGATTCCCGCCGGTGCCATCGTCAGGCTCCTGCCCGCCGCCGCGAACCGCGACAGCAGCAAGTACCCCGAGGGCGAGACTTTCGACATCGACCGCAACACCGACGGGCACCTCGGCTTCGGACACGGCGTCCACAGTTGCCTCGGCGCCCCCCTTGCCAGGCTTGAAACCCAGGTCACCGTGGAAATCCTCGCCGCGAAGCTGGCCTCCCTGACTGTCAGCAAGGACAAACCGATCGAATACGTCAGCGGCAACAACCTGACCAACTCAGGTCCGGAACACCTCTACGTGCACATGGAGAAGTCTAGTGGCTGAACAGATGCTGACGGACCCGGCTCAGGGATGCGCGCAGATCGTGATCATCGGCGCCGGCCACTCTGGCGTCGCCCTGGCGGCGTGTCTTCGCACCCGCGGCTGGAACGGTGGAATTCTCCTTCTCGAGGCCGAAAAGGAAATGCCCTACGAACGGCCCCCGCTCTCCAAGGAACTCCTTAAGGCAGGCGCGTCGGACGAATCCACCCTGTTGCGGAAGGGCAGGTTCTACGAGGACAAGCGCATTGACAGGATCGCCGGGGCCACCGTGGCTGCCATCGACCGGCAGGCGCGCACCGTCCTGCTGTCCGATGGCAGCCGCCACTCCTACCACCGGCTCGTCATAGCCACCGGCTCGAGGGCCAGGGCACTGACAGTACCCGGCGCCGGTCTTCCCGGCATCCAGGCGCTGCGGACCAGGGATGACGCCCTCGAACTCAAGAGACTCCTGGTCCCGGCAGCCCGCGTCGTCATTATCGGGGCTGGTTACATCGGCCTGGAGGTGGCCGCCGCCGCTGCCGCGAAAGGCTGCGACGTTACGGTGCTTGAGTTCCAGGACCGGGTGATGAGCCGGGTGACGTCGGCCTCCGTATCGCGCTTCTTTGAACAGCTCCACGGGCGGAATGGGGTCCGGTTCGTCTTCGGCGCCGCAGTGACCGCCGTCGAAGGCTCTCAACGGGCGGAGCGCATCGTCACCGCAGACGGGAGCGTCCACCCGGCCGACGTCGTACTGGCCGGCATAGGCGTGGTCCCCAATCAGGAACTGGCCGAGGCCGCGGGCTTGGAGTGCCGGGACGGCATCCACGTGGACGGGGACGGACTGACCTCCGATCCGGTTATCTATGCGGTCGGTGACGTCACCCGTTTCATGAGCACCATCGACGGCGCCAGCCAGCGGCTCGAGTGCATCCAGAATGCTTTGGCCCAGGCCGACCGTGCCGCCGCGCACATTACCGGCCAGGACGCTGGCGAACCGGAAATCCCGTGGTTCTGGACGGTACAGCAAGGGATCAGGCTGCAGACGGCCGGTGTGCGTCATCCCGAGGACGAGGTGATCGTGCGCGGCGCGCCAGCTGAGGGCAAGTTCTCGGTCGTCTATCTCCGGAATGGGTGCCTCGCCGCCGTCGACACCATCGGGAGCCTGACCGACTTCCGTCCTGCCAAGAAACTGATCGCCCACAAAGCACGGATTGACCCGTTGCTTGCCGCCGATCCCGGCACCCGACTGACTGACGCTGTGTTCGCAGCTGCCTGAGCACTAAGGAACCACCATGAGCAACAACAAACTCACCATTATTGACCGCAAGGGGTCCAGCCACGAACTCGAGTGGGAGCCGGACCAGACCCTGATGGAGGCCCTCCGCGACAATGACCTCCCGGTCCTGGCATCCTGCGGCGGCACCGCCTCCTGCGCCACATGCCACGTTTTCCTTGAGAAGGAGGTCTTTGAGACTCTCAACGAACGCAGCGAGGACGAGTTCGAGCTTCTGGTCGATGCCGAGGGGTACCAGGAGTGCGGCTCGAGGCTCTCCTGCCAGCTTGGCTTCAGCGAGGAACTCAACGGAGTCACCGTCACCCTGGCGCCGGAAGAATAGCCGCGCCGTCCGGCAGCAAGACAGCGAAGAGGCCGGTGCTCCGTCTGCGGATATTGGGGGGACGGAGCGGCGGCACTTTCGGGTCAGGCGGGGCTCTCCCTCTTCTCAGACCTCCGGGACCGTCGCCATTTCCCTGCCGGGCACTGGCCCGGACGAGTAGACGAATCTGGAGTGGTACAGGTACCTCAGCGCGAACGCTGCAAGCAGCGTCGCCGCCTGCGCTACGACGGTATTGAGCATCAGTTTTTCGACGGCCAGCATCAGGACCGGCAGGCGCAGCAGGGCCTCTGCGTTATTGAAACCAAAAGACTGCAAAAATCGATGACGCCAGCTATGCGTCTTGTGGCGAATCGTGCCGAATACAACGTGCTCCTGCATCAGGAAGTTGGACGCGATGGTCAGCTCGGCGGCAACAATGGCCGCCGCGACATAGTGAACACCAAGGCGCAGCAGGAAGGCCATGATCAGCAGATTCAAAAGAGCGCCCACTGCCCCCACCGCGGCGAAGAGCCCGGCCGTACCCACCCGGAGCTCCGCAAGCTGGCGAACGAAACGCAGCCCCTGGCTCAGGTTTGCCTTGGACTCGCCCGCCGTTCGTCGGCCAAAGACAAAGGGGACTTCGGACACCGCAAGGCGCTGCCTGGCAAGGATCTCAAGGAGTATCTTGAACCCGCTTGGCCGCAGGGCGCTACAGTCCACGGCTGTCCGACGAACGGCGAAGAAGCCGGTCATGGGGTCCGAACAGCCGTGCAGCCTGCCCGGAAAAAGACTCCGGGCGAGGAGTGTCGCTCCGGTGGACACCAGACGACGGTACGAGTTGGCAAGGCCCTCGCAGCTCCCGCCCTGTCCGCAGTACCGCGAGCCCACCACCACGTCGCCCCGATTCCGTTCAAGCTCTGCAAGAAGAACGGGGATCAACTCTGGTGGATGCTGGAGGTCCCCGTCCATCACCAGACAGTACTCCGCCGAACTTGACGCCATCCCCTCGATGACCGCCCCGCTCAGTCCGCCCATCGGCGTTGCCCGGTGCATCAGGCGGACCGGCATCGGTGTTTGCGACGCGGCCCTTGTAATGATGTCCGGGGTCTCATCCGTCGAATCGTCCACGAAGACGAGCTCGGCATCAACGTCGCTGCAGGCGTCCGTGGCGCGGCGGACCAGTTGGTCGACGTTGGGCGCTTCGTTGTATGTGGGTACGATCACCGAAAGTTTCAAGTCCCTGCTCCTATCGCTTGACGTCGGCCGATGCCGTGGTCTTCGTGACCTTGCGGATACTCCACTCGCCATACGTTTGAACGGTCTCGGAGTGCTGCACTGCGCTGGCGGCGAGGTTGAGTCCCAGACTGTCGATATTGGACGTCACAGACGGCCCGACGATGACCCAGTCAATGTCAGTCCAGCCACCGGGATGCTTGGTATTGAATTGTTTATCTAGATCGGGCTTTTCGGTTGCGATCATCGTCCAGGAATCGTTCCAGCCACTCGAGTTCAGGTCGTACCACATGGAGTACGGCGCCAGGACAACATCCTTACGGGAGACGTTGTCCTGTACCCAGGTCATGGCGCTTCTCCAATTGGCGTTGTTATCTGCCGTCAACAGGACCCGGTCCTGTTCAAACCACTGGGGCATGGACATGAGGACCAGCGCACTGGAGAGCACTGCCACGAAGCCAGTCCGCAGCGGACGGATCCAGGTCTTCCGCTGCCGGCCGAGCCTTTCCATTCCGCTCCAGCAGATGTCCACCGAAGTGCCGAGTGCCAGCGCAAGGAAGGGAATAACGGCAATGATGTACATCGCAGGAAGGTAGCCTTGGCCGAGCACGATGGGGATGGCGAAAGACGCAATGGCAACGGCGATCACGCGTGAACTTTGCCGCGACAGACACACAATCGCGGCAACGAGCCCGGCAGCAATAAGGTACTTGTCGAAGTAGAGCCACCCCGCCAACAACTCAGCCCGACTGGAGCCCGACTCGAAGATAGTTCCAGATCCGGAGCGCTCCAGGAACTGGTAGCTCAGGGCGTTTTGCAGTGACACGTGGTCCGGTCCCGCCACAAGCTCATTTCTAAGCAGAGCGGACAGGGGGTAGAAGCCGAGGACCAGGCCGCCCACCGTCAGAAACCCCACCACGGAAAATGATCTGTTGCTCCATCGGGGTCGGTAGATCAGCGCCAGCAGCAGGGCCGGCCCGAAAATGGCCAGGGTCTCCTTGGAGAGCACAGCAATGGCGAAGCACAGGCCCGCAAGAATGTGATGCCAGAGGGCGTCGCGCGATGACAAGGCAAGATAAAACGCCAGCAAGAGCCAGGGAACGCCAATGTTGTCCAAATACACTTGGCGTCCCAGTACGAGGGACAAGGGCGAAAGAATGAAAATCACTGTGGTCAGGGCGGCGAACGGGATGCGTACCCTCATGCGGCGGGCCAGCATGTACAGCAGCACGGCGCTGGCCACGAAAAACAGCGAGATGACGTACCGGGTCGCCCCAATGGCCGTGCCGTCACCTGCCCCTAGCCAGGTGGGGAGCCAGTTCAGTGCCGCGATCTGAATCCAGCCGAGGGGAGGGTGATCATACCAGTAGGTGTAAGGAGCCAGGGCTCCGGAGTGGACTGCGAAAGCCTGGGACGTGTAGGTTCCTTCGTCGTCCTGATAGCTTGGCGAACCCGTCAGGTTCCACAGGCTCAACACCGCGGCTGCGACGGTAAGCGCCGCAAACGTGAGCTTGTCCCAGAACATCATCGCCGTCAGGGCGAAGGGGGCTCCGGTCGAGGGACCGCGGTGCTGTGGCGCACCACCCGTCCGGTGGCCGGTGGCGGGGGCGTTCGGTTCAAGCTGCACTACTGCCACGATTGTTTCCTCTGGGACTTGAAGGACTTAACAGGCGCGTCTTTAGGGCCGGACCGGCTCGGCCACACCGCGCTCAATGTAGGAGAGATGGGACCCGGAGTGATCGGTCTTTTCCCACCCGAAATCGCGGCGAACAAACTTGATCAGGGCACGGAGAGCGGAGAACGCAAGGATCAGCTGGTAGCACGGAGTGCCCACCACGAGCCGGAAGTAGTCATAGCGAGTAATGGCGAACTTATGGTCCCGGCCGAACTCACGGAGCATACAGATGTCAAAAGCAATCGTTGCCAGCGTTGGGATGAGGGGGAGGAACGACACGAGCGTTACAACCAGCTGAAAGCCGCCCCAGACTGCCGCGACAACCGCTACCGGGATGCATACTCCGGCGAAAGCCATGAAGTGCTGCTGCATCAGGGTCCACCAGGCAATGACGCGCATCTTCGTGGTGGGGAGCTTCTTCCAGTCCCCTTTAGCGAAGACCTGCATGAATCCGAGCGACCAGCGCGTCCGTTGCCGGACCAGCGCGCTGAGGGTATCGGGGGTCTCCTCACGCGTAACGAGCTCCGGAGCGTAAGCCACAATGATCTTCCGCCCGAGCGTGGACAACCGGACTCCAAGGTCGCAGTCCTCTGCAAGGCAGTTTCCGTCCCATCCGCCGACCTCCTTGAGAAGGTCCCGTTTTATGAACACAGTGTTGCCTCCGAGCGGTATGAACCCCTGCCGGGAATGTGCATGGAGCCGGGACCTGAACCACGTGAAATATTCAAGGCAGTTGCGAAGCGAATACCAGGTGTCCCTGTAGTTGATCAGTTGCACCGCGCCTTGAACGACGTCCGCGTTTTTGGTGAGGAACACACTGTCAATGTGAGCCAGCAGCGCCTCAGCGGCGATAGACTCAGCATCGAACACACCTACTACGCTGTTTCGGCACATGGACAGTGCCTTGTTTAGCTGGCGGGGCTTGTTCTTCGTCTCACTGACGTCAACGCTGATGCGGACGAAGTCAGGGAACTCCGCAGCGAGCTTACGGGCCGTCCTAACAGTCTCCGGGTCGTCGTGGCCTACGGAGATGATGACCTCCTTGTGGGAATGGGTCTGTTTCAGAAGTGCGGCCAAGGTGGCCCTCATGACGTCTTCGCGCTCATTCCTGCACGGCATGATGAGCGAAAATGAACAGCCTTCGGTCTCCTGGAGGCCCGAATACGAGGTACGGACCTGCGTTTTGGGGTCCCACCAGGCATAGGTGTTCAGGTACAGCGTGGACAGCGCGATCGCGAACAATGCCAATGCGATCAGGACAACCAGGGCGCTGGCCAGCATGGAAGTGGTCATGGTGAGGCTCCAATGAAGTAGGCGTAGGCAGAGGGATTGCAAAAACGAGGTCAGTCACCAGGACCGCAGGCAGGGCCGTCCTTGTTGGTGTCGAGATTTTGCGGGTCCACGTTTGGCTTGCGGACAATTAAGCCGTCTTTGAAGTACTCGCGGACCTCGGAATTTACTTGGCTATTACCCCAGCCGGCCGTCATAAAGCATGTGGGAATGTTGGTTCCGGTGGCCAGGCTTCCATTTACTATGAATTCTCCAGCTCCGCTTGAAGGCGGAACGGAAACCTGCGTCAGAGAATAGTCGTCAGTAATTAGCGTCCCGTTTGTTCCGAACGAAAGCCCAAATGTCATTTGGTCTGTTCCTTCGGGAATCACCGGGCTGGTAGCTTCCGACAGCGTCCAATCCGAGGCCGCTGCCTCCTGCTTGCGGTCACCCTGCGAGTAGCCCTGGATTGCGACCGAAGCTGCCCGGCCACTGTTCCGTCCCGCAGTAATTCCTGGCCGGGGTCGTTGCGGTTTCATAATGATGCGCCCAGCAACATTCGGGAAATTCTTGCGGGAGGCAGAAAGGAAAATTCATCCTGAATTGATCCGTGTGGGATCGACCCGACAATGCCGAACATTAAAGACCCCCAAATTTGATGTTCTTTGCGACAAATTCTTGGGGCGAGTCTAACTACGGGAATCTACTGAAAAAACGAGTAGTCAATACTTGTTCATCGGTGGACGACACTCCACTTGAGATTTGTCTACTCGATTGCGTAACCAGTTTTAGGGCAGGCCGACGCCAGCTGCGGTACTGGTGTTTTCGGACGCGGGACCGCCTTGTTCGCTACGTAAGTGCGGTCGGGATCCCGCTACTCCCGGGGATCGGTCACCAGGATTTTGACCGCGCAGAGGTCCGCCGCAGCCTGCTTCAGCACCGAGGCACGCGGATCCGGAACGTCGAGGAAGGGCAGACGGGTCAACCCGGCGTAGCGCTTGAGGCCCGGCTCGGCGAGCACCTGCTCGGCCAGGGCCCGGTCCCCGCCCGGCGCAAGGTACTCCACGCGGTGCGCCGCGAAAATCCTCTCGGCGTGCCCCGCCACGGCCTCCACGAGCGCATCCGCCTGGTTGGCGCGGCGGCGGGCAAAGCGCTGCTGGGACCAGCCGCCAGCAGCAGTCCGGGACTGGACGTGCCGCGACCCGGTCTTTGACGCCAGGACGGCGCCGCCGCTCACCACCGCCACCGAATAGCCTCCCCGCCGGACGAGCACCAGGCCGAGCACGCGGGACTGTGCCGCCAACGAAGCCAGCCGCGACACCGCGTCCTCGCCGCGTCCCGGCCTCCCGTCAGCGGGCCACGGCGGCTGCAGCAGTGCGGTTGCGCCGTCCACGGCGCGCAGCTGCAACCCGCCGTCGACCTCCTCCCAGGTGAGCTCGCCATGGCTTGCGGCGAAACGCGAAACCCAGCCTGTCAGCCGGTCCCCGGAGACAAAGGCCACACGCGAGTCAGGGGTCGTCATTTCGGGGGTCTCCAAGGTGGGGATGCAGCTGTCGGTGGGGGCAGGAACTACAAGTAGCCTATCTATGTGGATGATCTCTTTGGGCAGGGCCCGGATAGCGAGGACGACGACGGCGGCACCGCGCCCGAAGGCCAGCCGGCTTCCGCCGGCCATCGGTCCTCGCCCCGAAGCCCGCTCGCTGTCCGGATGCGTCCCCGGACCCTGGATGACGTCGTGGGGCAGCAGCACCTCCTCGGCCAGGGATCCCCGCTTCGGCAACTGGCTGCCGGCACGGACGCGGTGGGTCCCGCCGGGCCCAGCTCGCTGATTCTCTGGGGTCCTCCCGGTACCGGAAAGACCACCCTGGCTCACGTGATCGCCAAGGGGCCGGGCCGGAAATTCGTCGAGCTCTCCGCGATCACGGCCGGAGTGAAGGACGTTCGCCGGGTAATGGACGAGGCGCTCACCGCGCGTGACCTGTACAAGACCACCACCGTCCTGTTCCTCGACGAAATCCACCGTTTCAACAAGGCGCAGCAGGACGCGCTGCTGCCCGGGGTCGAAAACCGCTGGGTGGTTCTCGTGGCGGCCACCACGGAGAATCCGTCGTTCTCAGTGGTATCGCCACTGCTGTCGCGCTCACTCCTGCTGACTCTCAAGCCGCTCACCGACATGGACATCGAGGGGCTGCTCGTGCGGGCGGTGACGGATCCCCGCGGGCTCAACGGCAAGGTGGAGCTGAGCGCCGAGGCGATGGCCCATCTGGTGAGGTTATCGGGAGGGGACGCCCGCCGCGCCCTGACGGCGCTGGAGGCGGCTGCCGGGGTGGCCTACGGAGATGCCGATGACGCCGAAGATGCCACCGTGACCATCGAACTCAGGCACACGGAGCGCGCGCTGGACGTTGCCGCCGTTCGCTACGACAGGGCAGGGGACCAGCACTACGACGTGGCCAGCGCCTTCATCAAGTCCATCCGCGGCTCCGACGTCGACGCTGCACTGCACTACCTGGCCCGGATGCTGGAGGCCGGGGAGGACCCCCGGTTCGTTGCGCGGCGGATCGTGATTTCGGCGGCGGAGGATATCGGGATGGCCGACCCCACCGCGCTTCAAACAGCGGTGGCGGCCGCGCAGGCCGTGCAGCTGATTGGCATGCCCGAAGGACGCATCGTCCTTGCCGAAGCCGTGGTTCACCTCGCCACGGCGCCCAAGTCGAACGCGGCGTATATGGGGATCAACAAGGCCATCGCCGATGTCCGGGCGGGCCTGGGCAACGGTGTGCCGGCACACCTGCGGGACGCCCACTATCCCGGCTCTAAGCAGTTGGGCCACGGGCAGGGCTACAAGTACGCCCACGACGCCCCGCATTCGGTGGCCGAACAGCAGTATCCGCCGGATGATCTCGTGGGCCGGGACTACTACGAGCCCACGGGTAACGGCGCGGAACGGGAAATCTCCACGCGCCTGGAACGGCTTCGGAAGATCATCCGGGGGCGCTGACGCGCGATGACGGGAGCGATGCGTCAGGCCTGGCCCGTTGGGGCCCTGGCGGCGGCCGATGGCGGGGCGGCCATCGCTCTGCACGGATATCTGGGTACCATCATTTTGTGGAGGTTCCATTCATCTGCCCGCTCCGCGGATGTGCCTCATGAGCGCCGTCACGGTAAAGCGGCGGGACGTCTTGAACCGGCGCATCCGGTGGTTCGTGACGGCCACGATCAGTTACAACGTGATCGAGGCGGTCGTCGCCGTCGTTGCCGGGACGGCCGCCTCGTCGGTAGCGCTGATTGGCTTCGGCCTGGACTCAGTGGTGGAGGTACTCTCCGCGGCCGCAGTGGCCTGGCAGTTCGCTGGCAGGGATCCGGGGCCCAGGGAGAAGACGGCCATGCGGGTCATTTCCTTCTCATTCTTTGCCCTCGCCGCGTACCTCGTTCTCACCTCGGGGCTGAAGCTGTTCGGCGTCAACGAGCCGGTCGATTCTCCGGCCGGTCTGGTGCTGACCGCGCTGAGCCTGGTCATCATGCCTTTGCTGTCCTGGGGACAGCGGCGGGCCGGCCGGGAGGTGGGTTCCCGGAGCGCCGTCGCCGATTCGAAGCAGACCCTGCTGTGCGCGTACCTTTCCGGCACGGTGTTTCTGGGACTACTGGCTAACATGCTCTACGGCTGGACCTGGGCCGACCCCGTGGCTGCGCTCGTCATCGCCGGCGTCGCGGTGCGGGAAGGCCTGGAAGCCGCGCGCGGGCAAACGTGCTCCTGCGCCGTCCCGCCGTCGGGAAGGATTGCCCGTTGACTTCCGGCTCCGGAGGTCTAACGTTGAATTACGTTCAGCACGGATCTGCTGAGCGTGAGTGCGTTGAGGGGGACGGCGGCACATATTGCCGGTTGTTCGTACACCAGGCCTCAGGTCGGCGGCCGGCGCCCTTTTAGCTCAGGTGGCGCCCTTTTAGCTCAGGTTTAGTCCAAGCGCCCCTCCCTCAGTCCCAGGTCGTGTCCCGATGTCCGCAAATTTCGTAACCTCCCTTGCGGTGAAATCCCTTGACATACCCGACAAGAAACGCTGCCCGGAAAAGGCGGAATTCGATCTTGTCACCGTCAATGACTATTCAGTGGCCAGGCTGATTCTCGGCCCGGGCTGGCGGTGGTCCGAGTGCATCAAGCCGCTTGAAAAGACGGCCTTTTGCCAGCACAACCACTTGGGCTTCTGCGTCTCCGGAATGCTGGAGGTCGCCACGTCCGAGGGCCTGCGCTCCACGATTCACGCCAATGACACCTATGCAATTCCGCCGGGGCACGACGAATGGGTTGTGGGCTCGGAGCCCTTTGTGGCCGTCGAGTTCCTCGGGACGGCATCCTACGGCCAGCCCAGCCGCGGCATGCATGCCCGGACCTGAGGGCGGGCCGGGGAGCGGAATGGCGGCCCGCTCCGGGATCCACGGGTGCCCCCCATGGTAGGATTGTTCGTTGTCTGGCAAGGCACGGACGCACACTCCACCAAATTCGTTATTTGATGCGGGTTGCCCTGTGCCCAGTAGCAAAAGGCAGCGGTTGGCCGATGCTCTCCATCGTGGAGGCCAGTAACACTGACACACCGCAGATATTGGAAGGACACAAGTGGCTAACAACACTCGTGCTCGCCGTACCGCACGCCTCTCGCGTGCACTCGGCATCGCTCTTACCCCCAAGGCCGCCAAGTACATGGAGCGCCGCCCGTACGGCCCCGGTGAGCATGGCCGTGCCCGCAAGAAGCAGGACTCCGACTACGCCGTTCGTCTGCGTGAAAAGCAGCGTCTGCGTGCTCAGTACGGCATCCGCGAAGCACAGATGACCCGTGCCTTCGAAGAAGCACGCCGCACCAAGGGCCTGACCGGTGAAAACCTGATCGAACTGCTCGAAATGCGTCTCGACGCCCTCGTGCTGCGTGCAGGCTTCGCCCGCACCATCGCCCAGGCCCGCCAGCTGGTTGTGCACCGCCACATCCTGGTTGACGGCATCCGCGTTGACCGTCCGTCGTTCCGCGTCGGCGAGGGCCAGCTGGTCCACGTTCACAGCCGCAGCGAAACCATGCCTCCGTTCCAGGTTGCAGCAGCCGGCGCTCACCGCGACGTTCTGCCCCAGGTTCCGGCCTACCTGGACGTCAAGCTTGACGCCCTGCAGGCACGCCTGGTCCGTCGCCCGAAGCGCTCCGAGGTTCCCGTAACCTGCGAAGAGCAGCTCGTCGTCGAATTCTACGCACGCTAAATAAACCGCAGCGTATCCAGAGAAGCCCGTGGCAAGCGCCACGGGCTTCTTTGTATGTAAGGTACTTGGGGGAGTTCCACGATTGCGGCAATTTGCGCCGTCGCGGAACGCGCAGCAGTCCACGGAAATTCAAGGAGATGAACGTCTATGTCTGGTGGCGATATTGCCGGCCTGATCGCAGCGGGGGTGTTCGCACTCCTCGTGCTGCTCCTGGCCGTGCCGATCCTTAAGCTTGGGCGCGTCTTCGACGAAGTCAGGACATCCATCCGTTCCATCAGCGACGGAGCCACGCCCCTCATGGACGAAGTGACGGCCACCGTGTCGACCACCAACGAGCAGCTGAAGAAAGTGGACGGCATCGCCTCCAACGTCTCGGACGCCTCAGCGAACATTTCCGCTCTGTCATCGCTGGTTGCCGCAACAGTTGGTTCGCCGCTGATCAAGGTCGCGGCTTTCAGCTACGGCGTACGTTCCGCGCTCTCGGCACGCAAAAATCCCGCTACCGGCCGCCGCAGCCGCTGAGTCCGGACGGAGAACCGACATGAAAAGAATTGTTTGGATGGGTATCGGCGTCGCTATCGGCGTGATCGCCTTCCGGAAGATCAGCGAAGCGCAGTCCAGCCTGGGCCCCGAGGGCCTGAACCGGGCCGTGGGGCGCCTCGCCGACGGCATGTATGACTTCGCGGACGCCGTGCGGACAGGAATGCACGAGCGGGAGTCGGACCTGCGGTCGGCCCTGGGAATCGATACCCAGGACATCGTCCGCCGCTAGCGCGGAAAGAACGGCCGTTCGTTTGACCAGGCGGGAACCAAACCGCAGCGCAGACGAGGCAGAATTGATATGGGTGTTCCGGGCGATGGCCGGGAACGCCGCGCAAACTATGCGCAGTGAACTAAGAAGGGTAAGTAATCAGCTCATGAAGTCGCAGGAGATCACCAAGCGCTGGATCGACTTTTTTGTCAGTAAGGGCCACACGGCGGTTCCTTCGGCCTCCCTGGTTTCCAGCGACCCGTCCCTGCTGTTCACGGTGGCCGGCATGGTGCCTTTCATTCCTTACCTGACCGCGCGCGAGGAGGCGCCCTACAAGCGTGCCACCAGCGTGCAGAAGTGTATCCGCACCGGCGACATCGAAGAAGTGGGCAAAACCGCCCGGCACGGCACCTTCTTCCAGATGTGCGGCAACTTCTCCTTCGGCGACTACTTCAAGGAAGACGCCATCAAGTTCGCCTGGGAACTGCTGACCACCAGCGTGGACGACGGCGGCTACGGACTGCCGCCCGAACGCCTCTGGGTCACCGTCTACAAAGAGGACGACGAAGCCCAGGAGCTGTGGCTGAAGAACACCGGCGTCCCGGCGGAGCGCATCCAGCGCATGGGCAAGGCTGACAACTACTGGAACACCGGCCAGCCCGGGCCCGCCGGTCCTTGCTCCGAGATTTACTACGACCGCGGACCGGCTTACGGGGTCGACGGCGGCCCCATCGCTGACGAGAACCGCTATGTCGAAATCTGGAACCTCGTATTTATGCAGTACCAGATCGATAACGTCCGCTCCAAGGACGACTTCGACATTGTCGGCGAGTTGCCCAAGAAGAACATCGACACCGGGCTGGGCATGGAACGGCTCGCCATGATCCTGCAGGGCGTCGAAAACATGTACGAGACGGACCAGGTCCGTCCGGTGATCGACAAGGCCGCGGCACTCTCCGGCAGGGAGTACACATCGGCCGAGTCCGCCGATGACCCCCATCACACCGATGACGTACGGATGCGAGTGGTCGCTGACCACATCCGTTCTGCCCTTATGCTGATCGCCGACGGCGTCACACCCTCCAACGAGGGCCGCGGCTACGTGCTGCGCCGCCTCATCCGCCGCGCCGTGCGCTCCATGCGGTTGCTCGGCGTCGAGAAGGCGTGCCTGCCTGATCTCCTTCCCGCGTCCCGGGACGCCATGAAGGGCGTCTACCCCATCGTGGAGACCGACTTCGACCGCATCAGCCGGATCGCATACGCCGAAGAGAAGGCGTTCCTGCGGACCATCGCCTCCGGTACGGCCCGGCTCGAGGACGCCGTCAAGGAATCCAAGGCGGCCGGACACCCGCTCTCGGGAGCAGACGCCTTCGCCCTCCACGACACCTATGGTTTCCCGATCGACCTCACCCTGGAAATGGCCGAGGAAGCCGGCCTCAGGGTGGACGAGTCCGGGTTCCGCAAGCTCATGCTGGAACAGCGACAGCGCGCCCAGGCGGACGCCAAGGGCAAGAAGGGTGCGCACGCGGACCTGAGCGCATTCCAGGAACTGCTCTCCGAAGGCGAGACCGTCTTCACCGGCTACACCGAGCTTGCCGGCGAATCCCGGGTCCGGGGCATTCTCACCGGGGGCCGCAAGGTGGCTCAGGCCTCCACCGGCGAGGAAATCGAACTCGTGCTGGCCGAGACCCCGTTCTACGCCGAAGCCGGCGGCCAGGCCGCGGACACGGGCCTCATCACCGGTGACGGATTCGTCGTCGAGGTCCTGGACGTCCAGCGCCCCGTCAAGGGACTGAGCGTGCACCGGGCAATCGTTCGCGAGGGCGAAATCGGTGCGGACTCCCTGGTCCACGCAGCAGTTGACCGCGAACGGCGCCACTCGGCCGAACAGGCTCACACCGGAACCCACATCGTGCACGCCGCCCTGCACCAGATCCTGGGCCCGGAGGCACTCCAGCGCGGCTCCTACAACAAGGCCGGCTACCTGCGCTTCGACTTCGCCTGGGGCGAGGGCCTCAGCGCCGCAACGCGCTCGGAAATCGAGGAAGTCTCCAACCTGGCCATCCGTAACAACTTCCAGGTTGAGACCAAGGTCATGGCGCTTGCTGATGCCAAGGCTCTAGGCGCCATGGCACTGTTCGGCGAGAACTACGGCAACGAGGTCCGGGTTGTGGAGATCGACGGCGCCTGGTCGCGTGAACTCTGCGGCGGCACCCACGTTGCCAACACGTCGCTCATCGGCAGCCTTTCGTTGCTCGGGGATCAGTCCGTGGGTTCAGGGAACCGGCGCGTGGAAGCCTTCGTGGGCATGGAGGCCTTCCGCCACCTCGCCGCCGAGCGCGCCCTCGTCACCGAACTTACCGAAATGCTGAAGGTGCCCTCCGGGCTGCTCGCAGACCGCATCGCCACCACCTTGACCAAGCTCAAGACCGTGGAGAAGGAACTGGAGCGCCTGCGCAAGGAGCAGTTGGCGGCAGCGGCGGGCCAGCTCGTCGGAACCGCACGCGATGCCGCCGGCGTCCGGGTGATCGCCCACGACGCCGGGCAGGTCAGCGGAGCAGACGACCTTCGCGGACTGGCGCTGGACCTTCGCAACAGGATGGGCTCCGAGGCGGCCGTGGTGGCGGTGGCCGGAGTGAGCAATGACCGGCCCATCATCCTGATTGCCACCAACGAGGCGGCCCGCACGGCGGGCGTGAAGGCAGGAGCCCTCGTCCGGCTCGCCGCCGGGATCCTCGGTGGAGGCGGCGGTGGCAAGGACGACGTCGCCCAGGGCGGCGGCACCGACACCACGAAGGTGGAGGCGGCGCTTACCGCCGTCGTGGATGCCATCACCCGTCGATAGCTGAACCTGTGAATGAATCTACTGCGTCCCGCGCCTACCCCCAGGGGATCAAACTGGGGGTGGACGTGGGCACGGTCAGGGTGGGAGTCGCAGTCTGCGACCGCGACGGAATCCTGGCCACGCCCCTTAAGACCCTCGACCGGAACGTGAAGAAAAACACGGATGTGCGTGTGTTGGCGGCTTTGGCCGCCGAACTCAACGCCGTGCAGATTTTCGTCGGCCTGCCGCGGACCCTCAAGGGTGAGGAGCATGCCTCCGCCCGCATGGCCACGGACTACGCCCAACTGCTGGTCGACGCCTTGCAAAAGGGCGGCCATGCCATTCCCGTCCAGCTGATTGACGAGCGCCTGAGCACCGTCACGGCCCACCGGAACCTGCACGAAGCTGGCATGAGCAGCAGGGATCACCGTAAGGTAGTGGATCAGGTCGCGGCTGCGGGCATTCTGCAGCACGCAATCGACATGCAAAAAGCCAGGGGAACGGATGTTGGGAGCCGCGTCATTGCGGCACCGCAGACGGGGCATTCCGGGGAGGCCGCAGCCAAAGGTGCTGCACGTGCCGTTCCCGGAACAAACATGCAATCTTCAGAAGATGGAAGGCTACAGTGAGCCCGGTCAACAGCCGCGAGTCCTCAGGTGACGAATTCAGTGACCTGGGACGTCAGCTGACCCGTAAGGAAATCCGTGCCAGGGAGAAGTTCCTGGCCACGGAGAACAATGACGTGGTCCCCCCGCAAGCCTTCGTAACCGGTCACGAACCGGTCCAGCCGCCAGAGCAGGCTGAACCTGAGGAGCACCCCGGAGTGCATCCGCAGGTCCCTCCCGTAGCCCCGTCAGTTCACGAAACCGCGGCTCAACAAACGCCGGTGCCGGACATGCCGGAAGCTGCGACAACTGTTGAGCATCCCGCCGCACATTCCACGCAGCACGAGGACCAGCAGCACGAGGACCACGCCATGCATCACCTTCCGGCTGATCCCGAGCCCTTGTCTGAGGACGCAGCCCACGGTGGAAGCGCCGAGACGCATGGCGCTTCCGAGTACGCCCCGCCAGCCCATGACGTCCATGACGCGCACGCCATCGATGATCACGCCGTCCATGATCACGCTTTCCATGATTACGATGCTTACCCCGAGGCACACGCCCACGATGCGCCAGGACACGCCTACGCAGACCACCACGAAGATGAGGCCCACCATCTCTACGACGACGCCGACGTCTTCCACGACGACCACCATGCCGATGACCCCGGGCACCCGCTCGCGGCCGAAGAGGTCACGGCAGCGGTGAGCCCGGCCAAGTCCAAGAAGGTCCGGCGACGACGCCGTTTACTCGCACTCCTGCTGACGCTTGCCGTCTTCACCACCGCCCTAGTGGTGGGGGCCCAGTTCCTCAAGCCGTTGCTGGGCGGCGACAAGGTGGCTGATTATCCCGGGCCCGGCTCCGGCCAGGTCAACGTTTCCGTGGAGCCCGGCGAAGGAACCAGATCCGTCGCCACCAAGCTCGCGGACCAGAAGGTCATTGCCAACGCGGACACCTTCCTGCGCGAACTGACCGCCGCCGGCGGCACCCTTGCCCCCGGCCAGTTCCAGTTCCGACAGGAAATGAAGAACTCCGACGCCGTCGCCATCCTCATTGGCAAGGAACAGGGCAAGGTGATGTATTTTGCGCTCAAAGCCGGGTTGCGCGTCGGTGAGTCGCTGCAGGCGATCTCGGACGGTTCGGGCATCCCGGTCGCAGACCTCAAGGCGCTCAGCGACGCGCCCGCCCAGTTTGGCTTGCCGGCGAAGGCCAAGAACCTCGAAGGATTCCTGGCGCCGGGGGAGCACCGGTTCCCGTTGGGTACGTCCGCGAAGGACATCCTCCAGAACCTGGTTGGCAGCACCGAGGACGAGCTCAAGGCACAGGGAGTCACGGATCCGGCGAAACAATATGACGTGATCACCGTGGCCAGCATCGTCCAGGCCGAGGGCGGCCAGGCGGACTACGGCGACGTGGCCGGTGCCATCTACAACAGGCTCAAGCCCAACAACACGGAGACCGCCGGGCTGATCCAGTCAGACGCCACCGTCACCTACGGCCTGGGCATCAAGAGCCTCCAACTCGACGAGACCCAGAAAGCGGACAAGTCGAATCCGTACAACACCTACGCCAACCCGGGCCTGCCGGTGGGCCCCATTGGTTCACCCGGTAAGACGGCCATCGACGCCGCAGCGAAGCCGAAGAGCAATGACTACCTGTACTGGGTGACCATCAACCTCGACACCAAGGAGACCAAGTTCTCCAAGACGCTCGCGGAGCACCTCGGTTACGTTGACCAGTACAACGCCTGGTGCGCGGCCCACGCGAACCGTTGCACGTGAGCCAGCGGGCGGCCGTTCTTGGCCATCCGATAAGCCACTCCAAGTCACCGGCCCTCCATCGGGCGGCCTATGCCAAACTTGGCGTGGACATGGCCTACTCCGCCATCGACGTCACCGTACCGTCGCTGCCCGCGTTTATGGCGTCCGTCCGTGAAGAGGCCGGCTGGCGGGGACTCTCGGTGACCATGCCGTTGAAATCCGCCATGGTGGCCGAGGTGGACGAAGTCCGTGGCGTGGCCGGAATCCTGGGCGTGGTCAACACCGTGGCGTTCGAAACGGATGGAGCGACTGTGCGCCGGATCGGCTACAACACCGACGTGGCCGGCATCGTCAACGCGGTGCGTTATGCAGGCGTTGCACCTGCCCCTTCAGCCGTTGTACTCGGCGGAGGAGGTACCGCCGCTGCGGCGATTGCGGCGTTGAAAGAGCTCGGTGCCCCATCGGCTGACGTTTTCGTGCGGAACGTCAGCCGAGCCAGCGAAGCCCGTGCCGCCTCCGCAGGAGTGGACCTGCCCATCCGCGTACTTCCGTTGTCCGCGGCGCCGCCTGTGATGGCGGCGGCCGACATCGTCATATCCACCCTCCCTCCCCTCGGGGCCGACACGCTGGCTGAGGAACTGGCCACCCTGCGGGAGCCCACGCCAGGGATCCTGCTGGACGTGGCCTATGATCCGTGGCCCAGCCGGATCGCATCGGTGTGGCAACGCGGCGGCGGGACCGTGGTCCCCGGCATTGAAATGCTCCTGTACCAGGCCGTGGAGCAGGTGCGCCTCTTCACGGACCTTGGCGGGGACGTGGCCACTGAAGTCATAGATGTGATGTGTGACGCAGTCGGGGTACCCCGACGAGTGTTCTGACCGCCCGACGTGGCAGGATGGATTTATGTTGCGTTGGTTGACTGCCGGAGAATCCCATGGTCCGGCCCTGGTCGGAATAATCGAAGGCGTGCCCGCCGGTGTTGAACTCACCAGCGGCCAGATCGCCGATGCCCTCGCCCGCCGCCGCCTCGGCTACGGCCGCGGCGCCCGGATGAAGTTCGAGCAAGATGCGGTCACCGTCCTTGGTGGAGTCCGCCATGGAATAACCCAGGGTGGCCCCGTTGCCATCCAGGTGGGCAACACAGAATGGCCCAAGTGGGAGCAGATCATGTCCGCGGACCCCGTGGACCCTCAGGTTCTGGCCGATCAGGCACGCAACGCGCCCCTGACACGTCCGCGTCCCGGCCACGCTGATTTCACCGGCATGCAGAAGTACGGCTTCGCTGAGGCGCGTCCCGTGCTGGAACGCGCCAGCGCCCGGGAAACCGCCACCCGCGTGGCCCTCGGAACAGTTGCCGCGCAGTTCCTGAAGGCTCTCGGGATCGAACTGGTCAGCCACACCGTCTCGATCGCCAGCGTCGCCGTGCCGGAAGGACGTCCGCTGCCGGTCCCGTCCAACGTCATGGCCCTCGACGCCGATCCGCTGCGCTGCTTTGACCGGCAGACTTCCGACGCCATGGTGGCCGAGGTGGATGCCGCCCATAAGGAAGGCGAGACTCTCGGTGGAGTGGTGGAAGTCCTCGCCTACGGCCTCCCGCCCGGACTCGGCAGCTACGTCCACTGGGACCGTCGTCTTGATTCGCGGCTTGCTGCCGCACTCATGGGCATCCAGGCGATCAAGGGCGTTGAAGTCGGCGACGGCTTCCTCACCGCCTCCCGCCGCGGGTCGGCCGCCCATGACGAGATCGTCAAGGACTCCGATGGCAGGATCATTCGCACCAGCAACCGCGCCGGCGGCATCGAAGGCGGCATGAGCATCGGCGACGTGTTGCGCGTCCGCGCCGCCATGAAGCCCATCGCCACCGTCCCCCGGGCTCTCAGGACCATTGACGTCAGCACGGGGGAGGCCGCAAAGGCCCACCACCAGCGTTCGGACGTCTGTGCAGTCCCCGCCGCGGGCGTGGTCGCCGAGGCAATGGTGGCACTGGTGCTGGCCGAAGCCGTTGCGGAAAAGTTCGGCGGCGACTCCGTGACTGAAACGGCCCGGAACATCAAGGGTTACCTGGACAACATTCCGGCTTCCCTGGACTCGATCGGACACTAGTGCCGGTCAGTAGCGGTAAAAGCACAGCAGTGGAGCGGCCTATTGCGCTGATAGGGCCCATGGCTGTGGGCAAGTCAGCCATCGGACAGCAACTGGCCCAGCAACTGGGTGCGGCGTTCGTTGATACCGACGTCATAATCGTGGAAAACCACGGGACCATCGCGGACATCTTCGCCGCACGCGGTGAGGGCGCCTTCCGCGAACTGGAAGCCCGCACCGTGGCCAAGGCCATTGAGGAGGCCGAGCGCACTAGGACCGTCATCTCCCTTGGCGGGGGAGCGGTGCTGGATTCAGGCACCCAGCAGCTCCTGGCACGCTGCACAGTGGTCTACCTTGAGTGCGACGCCGACACCGTGGCCGAACGCATCGCCAGGAATTCGGGCAGACCCCTTCTTGCGGGCGACGCCATGGGACGTTGGCGGGCGCTCTTCGCAACCAGGAAACCCGTGTATGAACGGCTTGCCGACCTCGTTCTCGATGTGCGCCGTGGCTCGGTTGCCGATCTCGGGCGCCGGCTGGAAGAGGCGCTGCGTGAGTTCGCGGCATCGAAAACGACCGCTCCGGACAGCGTGGCCGCAACAAAGGAAGTTAATAAGTGACTAGCGAATCAACTGTCATCAAAGTCACCGGCAAGTCTGCCGCGGACAACTACGACGTCGTTGTGGGCCGCGGCCTGCTCGAACGCCTTCCGGCGCTCCTGGGGGAACGCGTCAAACGCGTCCTGGTGGTCCACCCCCGCGCCCTGAGGCTCACCGGTGACGCTGTCCGCGACGAGTTGGCTGCCGCCGGCTTCACGGCACTGACCGCCGAAATCCCGGACGCCGAAGAAGGCAAGCACATCCAGGTGGCGTCGTTCTGCTGGCAGGTTCTCGGCCAGAACGACTTCACCCGCTCCGATGCTGTGGTGGCCGTGGGCGGAGGGGCCGTGACCGACCTTGCCGGATTCGTGGCCGCAACCTGGCTTCGTGGCGTCAAAGTCATCCATGTGCCCACCAGCCTCCTTGGCATGGTGGACGCCTCCGTGGGCGGCAAGACCGGGATCAACACCGCCGAGGGCAAGAACCTTGTTGGCGCCTTCCATCCGCCGGCCGGTGTCCTGGTGGACCTAGACACGCTTAACACGCTGCCGCGCAACGAGATCATCTCCGGAATGGCCGAGGTCATCAAATGCGGCTTCATCGCTGACCCGGCAATCCTCGACCTCGTGGAAAAGGATCCCGCCGCCGTCACCGATCCGCAGTCGACGGTCCTGCGGGAGCTCATTGAGCGCGCCATCGCAGTCAAAGCCGACGTCGTGTCGGAAGACCTCAAAGAATCCGGCAGGCGCGAAATCCTCAATTACGGCCACACGCTGGGCCACGCCATCGAACTGGTGGAACGCTACTCCTGGCGTCACGGCGCAGCCGTGTCGGTGGGGATGATGTTTGCCGCCGAACTCGCACGCAGCGTGGGGCGGCTCAGCGACGCCGACGCCGACCGCCACCGCAGCATCCTGGAAACACTCGGACTGCCCATCACCTACCGCCGGGACCGCTGGCAGGGCCTCCTGGACGGCATGCGCCGGGACAAGAAATCCCGTGGCGACCTGCTCCGTTTCGTGGTGCTCGACGGCATTGCCCGGCCAGGAATCCTCGACGTCCCGGACACGTCCCTGCTGTTCGCCGCATACCAGGAGATTGCCTCTTGATGATGAGCGAAGTCATGATGGATGCCATGGGCGGTACGAGCGAGTGGCCGGATGCAGGTTTTCCCGGAATCAAGATCAACCCGGTCACGCTGGTTCCGCAGATCGTCAGCGGCGACGCCGTCGCCCAAGCGCTGGCGGCCTCCGCGGACCCCGGTGACCTGATTTTCGTGCGGCTCGTCGAAGGACGCCCCGCCGAGGCCGCCGAGCTTCTCGCCGAGGCCCGGTACAACGACCCCTCCTCGCTGCGGCTGCGCATCTTCGAAGCAGATGTACTCCGGGTCTCCAACCGGCTCGACCGGGCGGTTGGATTGTTCCGCCAGCTGCTGGCCGAGACACACGGCACGCCGGACGAGGCCGTTATCCGCGAGCACCTCGGACGGTCCTACTTCGCCAGCGGCAATATCGCTGCCGCCGTCGAAAGCTTTGCCCGGGCCCTGGACCTGCGCGTGGCCGGGGCCGCCGACGCGGCCCTGATTTACGCCTCCACTGTGGCGCTTCAACGCGCCCGCGACGTGCTGGATCTCGGCACCTGAAACCGGCCAGGCCGGCCCTCCGCGGGGGCCCTCCACCACCACGTCCGGCAAGGCGCGCGCGGAACCGGTAGAATAGGTCTTGGATTTTTGACAAATACTCGCTGGCGGGCCAATAGGCGTGCATGCGTGGCATAGAACGTCTGGGCGACAGAACCAGATAGAAACTAAGAGGATACAGTGGCAACCACAAACGACATCAAGAACGGAACAGTGCTGAAGCTCGAGGGCCAGCTCTGGAACATCATCGAGTTCCAGCACGTCAAGCCGGGCAAGGGCGGCGCCTTCGTCCGCACCAAGATGCGCAACGTGATGTCCGGCAAGGTCGTCGACAAGACCTTCAACGCCGGCCTCAAGATCGAGACCGCCACGGTAGACCGCCGCGATTACCAGTACCTGTACCAGGACGGCGCTGACTTCGTGTTCATGGACACCACGGACTTCGACCAGCTCACCGTCTCCGGCGCCACCGTGGGCGACGCCACGAACTTCATGCTTGAGAACCAGATGGTCAATATCGCCATCCACGAGGGCAACCCGCTCTACATCGAGCTGCCCCCGAGCGTCGTGCTCGAGATCACCTACACGGAGCCTGGCCTGCAGGGCGACCGCTCCTCGGCCGGCACCAAGCCCGCCACTCTCGAAACCGGCTACGAGATCCAGGTCCCGCTGTTCGTCGAGAACAACACCAAGGTCAAGGTCGACACCCGCGATGGCAGCTACCTTGGCCGGGTCAACGACTAGTGAGCGCCCGCGGTAAGGCCCGTAACCGGGCCCTGGATGTGCTTTTCGAGGCGGAGCAACGCTCCGTCTCTGCCTTCGACGTGCTGAGGGCGCGGCGCGAACAGACGGACCAGATCGTTAATCCTTACACCCTCGAAATCGTCGAGGGCGTGGTGTCCCACCAGGCGGCCATCGACGAATTCCTCGAGACCTACTCGCAGGGCTGGACCTTGGAGCGTATGCCTTCGGTGGACCGCATCATCCTGCGCATCGGCACTTGGGAACTGCTCTATAACGACGACGTCCCGGACGGTGTGGCCGTGAGTGAGGCCGTCGCCCTGGCCAAGACTCTGTCCACCGATGAGTCGCCGTCGTTCATCAACGGGCTCTTGGGCCGGCTTCAGCAACTGAAGCCCTCATTGCTCGCCTGATTTGATTCCAGAAGGGGCCGGTGCACGCCGTATGGCGGGCACCGGCCCCTTTGCCGTGCGCGGCCACGTCCTCAGTGGAGGAGTGCATCCCGGTCAGCGGCGATCCGGCGCAATTGCTGCTGTTCGTCCCGCTGATGCTCAGCCACGTTCCGTCCGCTGAGGATGCGCTGGCGGATGAACGCCAACTCGGTGGCGGAGCCCACGAATGACTTCATCTGCGCGCCATGGCCGAATGATTTCGCCCAGCGGACGGCCTGCCGGCGCCCGCGTCCCGTAGCCAGCATGGACACCTCGGCCGGCGTGAACCAGCCTGCCGCCGCATATTCCGTCAGCCGCTGCCGCGTCAGCCGGCTTTCGGCCACCCTCAGCAGGGCGATGACAGCCGCGGCGAGCAGGAAAATGGGCACCTGAACAAGCACATACTGGGCAAGGAAGTCCTGGCCCATGCTGTTCCACGTGCTGTGCAGGATCATGGCCGGCACCAGGCCCACAATGAACGCCCCCAGGGTCAGGCCAACACGCCAACGGCGCGCTGCCAGGCCAAGAATGAGGCCCGTGGATCCGGTGAAGATGGCGTGGGCAAACGGGGACATCACACCGCGCAGGAAGAAGGCCACGGCGAGGTCGGCGCCAGGGGTGCTTGATTGGGCTATGGCGCTGCCGAAATACAGGATGTTCTCCGTAAAGGCGAAACCGCCGGCGATGGTGAACGCGAACACCACCCCGTCCACCGGACCGTCGAAGTGCTTCCGCGCCAAGAGGAGCAGCAACAGCAGTCCCAGTGACTTGGCGAATTCCTCCACCACGGGTGCCTGCACGGTCAGTGCGAAGGTCCTGTAGTCCACCCCGGGCGGCGGTGCGGCGGCCATGGCGAACACGGGCTGGATCACCAGCGTGGCGGCAACGGACACCACAGCGCCCCAAATGAAGGCAAATACAAGCAGGCGCTTGGGTTCCGGCTCCCACCGGTCAATGACGAACACAGCGAGCAGTACAGCCGTCAGTGGGATCAACGACGCGACGAACCCCACCACAAACCCGGCAAGGCCGGTGTTGGCCAGCAGATAGGGAAGAACAAGGAACAAGCCAGCAAACGCCAGGGCGCCACCCCCTGCCACGAGGAGGACCACCCCGGCGGACCGCCCGCCCGGGGCAGGAAGCGCGGCGGACCGCAAGGCCGACGCAAGCGCCGGTTGCGGCCCGGGGTGGCTGCCGCCGGCAGGGTGTTCCGGTGCGGCCCGGTAATGGTGGTCCTGGACCTGGCCCATCCAGGTGGGATTGCGCTCCTGCCAAAGTCGCGCCGGCGGCCGGAAGCCAGGTCCGTCCGAGGGGTCGTGCTGCGGCACGTTCGATGTCATGGGACTGAGCCTAATGTCAGGTAACCTTCGCGTCACTGTCTGGCCCATAAGGGCGGACAGATCGGCGGTGACACGGATCGCCCTGGCCTCACCGCCCCGCACGTGTGACGTTAAACGCCTTCCCGGCCCCGGCCACACCGCCGGTCCTGGATGCTGAGTGTGGTAATTTTGGAAAGCAAATGTTCCTTTTTTAATTCCGTCCCGTGAGGCGGGGAAAGGGGAGACGAGCTTTGACTTCAGTCACAGAAGCGCCGGTTCCGGCCAGGGTTGTGCTCAACTCTGCGGATATCGACCGTGCACTCACTCGTATCGCCCATGAGATCCTCGAGGCCAACAAAGGTTCCCAGGATCTGGTGCTGCTTGGTATTCCACGCCGCGGCTACCCGCTGGCCGTCCGCCTGGCCAAGAAGATCGCCGCCGCAGACCCCACCGTGGACGCCGCCGCCATCGTGGGCCAGTTGGATGTGACCATGTTCCGGGACGATCTGTCCCACCAGCCCACACGGCCGCCATATCCCACGCAGCTGCCGCGCACCGGCATCGATAACAAAGTCGTGGTCCTGATCGATGACGTGCTGTACTCCGGCAGGACCATCCGCGCCGCCCTTGACGCCCTCGTGGACCTTGGCCGCCCGCGCATCGTCCGGCTGGCTGTCATGATCGACCGCGGGCACCGCGAGCTGCCGATCCGCGCCGACCACGTGGGCAAGAACCTCCCCACGTCCTCCTCCGAAAAGGTCCGGGTCCGGCTTGAAGAAACCGACACCGTGGACGGCGCCCCCGTCAACGAAGTGGTCATCGAGGCAGGCGCATGAAACACCTGCTCTCCACCGGGGACCTCAGCCTTGCCAACGCCATCCGCATCCTCGACACGGCCGAGGAGATGGCGGCCGTGGGGGACCGCGAAGTCAAGAAGCTGCCCGCGCTCCGCGGCCGCACGGTGGTGAACCTGTTCTTCGAGGATTCCACCCGCACACGGATCTCCTTCGAGGCGGCAGCGAAGCGGCTCTCCGCGGACGTCATCAACTTCGCCGCGAAGGGATCTTCCGTCTCCAAGGGGGAGTCCCTCAAGGACACGGCCCAAACGCTCGCCGCAATGGGGGCCGACGCCGTCGTCATCCGCCACTGGGCCTCCGGTGCGCCGCACCGCCTGGCAGCCACGGACTGGATCGACGCCGCCGTGATCAACGCCGGCGACGGCACCCACGAACATCCCACCCAGGCGCTGCTGGACGCTTTCACCATGCGCCGGCACTGGGCCAAGCTCCACGGGACACCGTCGGCCGGGGGCGACCTGAAGGGCATGCGCGTCGCCATTGCCGGCGACGTCCTGCACTCCCGGGTGGCCCGCTCGAACGTCTGGCTGCTCCGCACCCTCGGCGCCGAGGTAACACTCGTTGCCCCGCCCACGCTGCTGCCCATCGGCGTCGGAAAATGGCCGTGCAGCGTCAGCTACAACATCGACGAAACGCTCGCGAAAGGCGTCGACGCGGTCATGATGCTGCGGGTCCAGGGCGAACGGATGAATGCGTCCTTCTTCCCCTCCACACGCGAATACTCCCGCCGCTGGGGGTTCGACGACAACCGGCTCCGCGCCCTGGACGAGCTGGGGCTCAAGGACACCATCATCATGCACCCGGGCCCGATGAACCGGGGGCTTGAAATTTCCGCCGCGGCCGCCGATTCGCCCCGCTCCACCGTGCTGGCGCAGGTCCGCAATGGCGTCTCGATCCGGATGGCGGCCCTCTATCTGCTGCTGTCCGGGGATACCCGTGAACCCGCCGTAACTGCCGTCGCCCCAAGCGCGGCCCACTCCAACACCGCCAACTTGAACAGGGAGAGCCACTGATGGCACACGATCAACAGGACGCGGCCAAGGGCGCCACCTACCTCATCCGCGGTGCCGCAATCCTCGGCGGAGACGCCGAAGACCTCCTGATCCGGGACGGCGTCATCGCCGCCCGCGGCCAGCACCTGGACGCCAACGGCGCCACCGTCATCGAGGCCGCCGGACTGGTGGCGCTGCCGGGCATGGTGGACATCCACACGCACCTCCGGGAGCCGGGGCGGGAAGACGCCGAAACGGTCGAAACCGGCACCCGTGCCGCAGCCTTGGGCGGCTACACCGCCGTCCACGCCATGGCGAACAGCACCCCCGTGGCGGACACGGCCGGCGTCGTCGAACAGGTGCACAGCCTGGGCCGGACCGCCGGGTGGGTGGACGTCCGTCCCGTGGGCGCGGTCACCGTGGGACTCGCCGGCGAGCAACTCGCCGAACTCGGCGCCATGGCCGATTCCCGCGCCCAGGTCCGCGTCTTCTCCGATGACGGTATTTGCGTCCACGATCCTGTGCTGATGCGCCGCGCCCTCGAATACGTCAAGGCGTTCGACGGGGTGGTGGCCCAGCATGCGCAGGAACCCCGCCTCACAGCCGGCGCGCAAATGAACGAAGGCGAAGTCTCGGCGGTGCTGGGACTGACCGGGTGGCCCGCTGTCGCCGAGGAAAGCATCATCGCCCGCGACGTTCTCCTCGCCCAGCACGTCGGTTCACGGCTGCACGTCTGCCACGTTTCCACCGCGGGCTCGGTGGAGATCGTCCGCTGGGCCAAGGCGCGCGGCATCAACGTCACCGCCGAGGTGACGCCGCACCACCTGTTGCTTACGGACGAACTTGTCCGCAGCTACGACCCCGTCTACAAGGTGAACCCTCCACTGCGCACCGATTCCGATGTCCAGGCCCTGCGCGCCGGTCTCGCCGATGGCACCATCGACGTCGTCGGCACCGACCACGCCCCGCACCCCAGCGAGCACAAGGAATGTGAATGGGCGCAGGCGGCCATGGGCATGACAGGCCTGGAAACGGCACTCTCCGTGGTGCAGCAGACCATGATCGAAACAGGGTTGATGGGCTGGGCCGACTTTGCCCGCGTCACGTCCACTGCCCCCGCCGCGATCGGCCGGGTAACAGACCAGGGACGGCCGCTGGAAGCCGGGGAGCCCGCAAACGTCACACTCGTGGACCCGTCTGCGCGCTGGACCGTTGAGCCTTCTAAGATGGCAACCATGGGCCGTAACTCTCCGTTTGCCGGCAGGGAACTCCCCGGCAGGGTGGTGGCGACGTTCTTCAAGGGCCACCCCACTGTGCTGGACGGCAAGCTCAACACCCCCTACCGCCACGCGGCGGAGTCGGCTGTTGATGTCTCAGCCGCCGACGTGCCGGCGGGCCGGCACTGATGGATAAAATCCTTCCCGGACTGCTCATGCTGGCGATCATCGCCGTCGTGTTCGTCCTTCTCGGCGTAGGCTGGCGGAGCCGACTCCGCCGGCAGGCCGACGTCGAAGAGTTGCCGGCCGTCCCGGCCCAACTCGGCCGCGCGCTTGCCTCGGCTGATGGCCAATATGTTGCCACCACCACGGCCGGTGACTGGCTGGACCGCATTGCCGTGCAGGGACTGGGCATCCGCACCAACGCCGAACTGAGCGTGCACCCCGAAGGCGTGCTGTTCGAACGCTCCGGATCGGGCCCGGTCTTTATTCCGGTGACCGCCCTCCACGGAGCTCGCCAGGACAGCGGAATGGCCGGAAAGTTCGTCGAGAAAGACGGGCTGCTGGTCCTCACCTGGTCCCTGGGTTCCCGCGAACTGGACACCGGCTTCCGGACCCGCCGCGCCGAAGACAAAAAAACGCTGCTTGCAGCATTCCAAGAACTGATCTCCGCAGCCCCTCAGGCAGATGCCGATAGTGGAAAGTAACAAAGTGACGGATTCCAAAGTGACAGCAAACCACACTGCACCCGCTGCAGCATCCACCCCCGCAGTTCTTGTGCTCGAGGACGGCCGGCTCTTCCGCGGCACCAGCTACGGAGCAACCGGAACGGCCCTGGGCGAGGCCGTCTTCGCCACCGGCATGACCGGCTACCAGGAGACCATCACCGATCCCTCCTACGCCCGCCAGCTGGTGGTCCAGACGGCCCCGCATATCGGCAACACGGGGGTCAACAAGGACGACGCCGAGTCACGCCGCATCTGGGTGGCAGGCTATATCGTCCGCGACGCCGCCCGCCGCCCCTCCAACTGGCGCTCCGAACGCAGCCTCGACGACGAACTCATCGAACAGGGCATCGTGGGCATCCAGGGCGTGGACACCCGCGCCGTTACCCGCCACCTGCGGGAGCACAAGACCATGCGCGCCGGCATTTTCTCCGGCGACGCGGCGCGCCGGACGGACAAGGAACTGCTGGACGCCGTCCTCGCCAGCGCACCCATGGAGGGCGCACGGCTCGCCGAGGAAGTCAGTGTCGACGAGGCCTACACCGTGGAGCCCAAGGACCACGGCTGGGAAGGCGAGCCCCGGTTCAGCATTGCCGCGATCGATCTCGGCATCAAGCGCATGACCCCCGTCCGCTTCGCCGAGCGCGGCGTACGCGTTCATGTCCTGCCGGCCACCGCCACATTGGAGGATGTCCGGGCCGTGAACCCGGACGGCTTCTTTATGTCCAACGGTCCCGGCGACCCCGCCACCGCCGACACACAGGTGAAGCTGCTCCGGTCCGTCCTGGATGAGAAGCTGCCCTACTTCGGCATCTGCTTCGGCAACCAGATCCTGGGCCGCGCCCTGGGCTTTGGCACCTACAAACTGAAGTACGGCCACCGCGGCATCAACCAGCCCGTGATGGACCGCCGCACCGGCAAGGTGGAGATCACCTCGCAGAACCACGGCTTTGCCGTGGACGCCCCGCTCGACGGCGCCACCACGGCACCCGAGAAGCGCTTCGGCCGCGTCGAGGTCAGCCACGTGAGCCTCAACGACGACGTCGTGGAAGGGCTTTCTTGCCTGGATATACCGGCATTTTCGGTCCAGTACCACCCGGAGGCCGCAGCTGGCCCGCACGATGCCGCCTACCTGTTCGACCGTTTCATCGGGCTGATGGCCGACACCGCATCCACAACAAAGACTGCCACCGATTCCAAGACTGAGGACAAGAAGTAATGCCTAAGAGAACTGACCTTAAGAGCGTCCTGGTCATCGGTTCCGGCCCCATCGTGATCGGCCAGGCGGCCGAATTCGACTACTCCGGCACCCAGGCTCTCCGCGTCCTCAAGGAGGAAGGCCTGCGCGTCATCCTCGTCAACTCCAACCCGGCCACCATCATGACGGACCCCGAGTTCGCCGACGCCACCTATCTGGAACCCATCACCCCTGAGGTGGTGGAAAAGATCATCGCCAAGGAACGCCCCGACGCGATCCTGCCCACCCTGGGCGGCCAGACAGCCCTCAACACGGCGATCGCCCTGGATAAGAACGGCGTGCTGGAGAAGTACAACGTCGAGCTGATCGGCGCGAACATCGCTGCCATCGAGCTGGGCGAGGACCGCGAGAAGTTCAAGGGCGTCGTGGAGCGCTGCGGCGCGGAGTCGGCCCGCAGCCACATCATCCACAGCATGGACCAGGCACTTGAGGCCGCTGAGGACCTGGGCTACCCGATGGTGGTCCGTCCGTCCTTCACCATGGGCGGCCTGGGCTCCGGCCTCGCCTACACCGAGGACGATCTCCGCCGGATCGTGGGCCAGGGCCTGCAGTACAGCCCCACCAGCGAGGTGCTGCTCGAAGAGAGCATCCTCGGCTGGAAGGAATACGAGCTCGAGATGATGCGTGACAAGAACGACAACGTGGTGGTTGTCTGTTCTATCGAGAACCTCGACCCCGTGGGCGTCCACACCGGTGACTCCATCACGGTGGCGCCCGCCCTGACCCTCACGGACCGTGAATACCAGCGCCTGCGCGACATCTCCATCGCGGTCATCCGCGAAGTGGGCGTGGACACCGGCGGCTGCAACATCCAGTTCGCCGTGGAGCCCGACACCGGCCGCGTCGTCGTGATCGAAATGAACCCGCGGGTCTCTCGGTCCTCCGCCCTGGCATCCAAGGCCACCGGCTTCGCCATCGCCAAGATCGCCACCAAGCTCTCCCTCGGCTACACGCTCGACGAGATCCCCAACGACATCACCCAGAAGACGCCCGCCTCGTTCGAACCGACCCTGGACTACGTCGTGGTGAAGGTTCCGCGCTTCGCCTTCGAGAAGTTCCCGGCGGCGGACCCCACCCTGACCACCACCATGAAGTCGGTGGGTGAGGCCATGGCCATGGGCCGCAACTTCACCGAGGCGCTGCAGAAGGCCCTGCGTTCCCTGGAGCAGAAGGGTTCGCAGCTGGACTTCAGCCACGTCCCGGAGTGGGAGGTGCCGGAACTGATCGAGAAGTCCAAGCGGCCCACCACCGAACGCCTGCACCAGGTCCAGCGCGCCCTGCTTGGCGGAGCCAGCGTCGAGCAGCTCTTCGAAGCCACCAAGATCGATCCGTGGTACCTGGACCAGCTCCAGCTGCTGAACGAGATCTCGGTCGAAATCCGCAAGTCCACCGCCCTGACCCAGGAGATGCTGCAGCGCGCCAAGCGCCACGGTTTCTCCGACGAGCAGATCGGCGCACTCACGCACAACTCCGAGGCCGTGGTCAGGGGCGTTCGGCAGGCCCTCGGGATCCGTCCGGTCTACAAGACCGTGGACACCTGCGCCGCCGAGTTCGCCGCCTACACCCCGTACCACTACTCGTCCTACGACGAGGAAGACGAGGTGGCGCTGCACGCCAAGCCGTCCATCATCATCCTCGGCTCCGGACCGAACCGGATCGGCCAGGGCATCGAGTTCGACTACTCCTGCGTGCACGCCTCCATGGCGCTGCGCAAGGCCGGCTACGAGACCGTGATGGTCAACTGCAACCCGGAAACCGTCTCCACCGACTATGACGTCTCCACCCGCCTCTACTTCGAGCCGCTCACCCTCGAGGACGTCCTCGAAGTCATCGCCGCCGAGGAGCGCACCGGAGGCGTGATGGGCGTCTTCGTCCAGCTCGGCGGCCAGACCCCGCTGAAGCTGGCACAGCAGCTCGCCGACGCCGGCGTTCCCATCTTGGGCACGTCCCCGGAGGCGATCGACCTGGCCGAACACCGCGGCGCCTTCTCCCGCGTCCTCGACGAAGCCGGACTCATCTCGCCCAAGAACGGCACCGCCGTTTCCTTCGAAGACGCCAAGAAGATCGCCGATGAAATCGGCTACCCGGTCCTGGTCCGCCCGTCCTACGTCCTCGGCGGCCGCGGCATGGAGATCGTCTACGACGAGCCCAACCTCTCCCGCTACATCGCCAACGCCACGGAAATCACGCCGGACCACCCGGTGCTGATCGACCGGTTCCTTGAGGACGCCGTCGAAATCGACGTCGACGCCCTGTACGACGGAACGGACATGTACCTCGGCGGCATTATGGAGCACATCGAGGAGGCCGGGATCCATTCCGGTGACTCCGCCTGCGTCCTGCCTCCCATCACGCTGGGCAACAACGTGCTGGAGCGGGTCCGCACGGCCACCCGGGCCATCGCGGAGGGTGTGGGGGTCCGCGGCCTGATCAACATCCAGTTCGCGTTGGCCTCGGACGTGCTGTACGTCCTTGAAGCCAACCCCCGGGCGTCCCGGACCGTGCCGTTCGTCTCCAAGGCGACCGGCGTCCAGATGGCGAAGGCTGCGGCCCTGATCGGCACCGGCGTCACCATCAACCAGCTGCGCAGCGCCTACAAAATGCTGCCGGAAACCGGGGACGGCTCCACCCTGCCCCTGGACGCTCCCGTCTCGGTGAAGGAGGCCGTGCTGCCGTTCAGCCGCTTCCGGACCCCCGAAGGCAAGGTCGTCGACTCCCTCCTCGGCCCGGAAATGCGTTCCACCGGCGAGGTCATGGGCATCGACAAGCACTTCGACACCGCCTTCGCCAAGAGCCAGGCCGCCGCCAACAACGCCCTGCCCACTGAGGGCAAGGTGTTCGTCTCGGTGGCCAACAGGGACAAGCGGTCCGTGATCATGGGCGTCAAGCGGCTCTCGGACCTCGGCTTCGAAATCGTGTCCACCGGCGGCACGGCAGATGTCCTGCGCCGTAACGGCATCCAGGCCACCCCGGTCCGGAAGGTTGCCGAAGGCTCCAGCGCCGAAGGCGAGGGCACCATCGCGGACCTCATCATCGCCGGCGAGATCGACATGGTCTTCAACACGCCTTCCGGCGGCGAGGCCCGCAGCGACGGCTACGAACTCCGTGCCGCCGCGACGTCGATTGGCATCCCGTGCATCACAACGGTGGCCGAGTTCAACGCCGCCGTCCAGGCCATCGAGGCGCTGCGCACGTACGAGTGGTCCGTCACGAGCCTGCAGGAGCACGCCGCCAACCTCGCTGCATCCCAGAAAAAAGCCGCGCAGAATGCCTGAGGTCGTCGCCGGTAGCGGCACGGTGCCCGGCCGGGAGCCTTTCGGTTCCCGGCTGGGCCGGGCCATGGCCGAACGCGGCCCCCTGTGCGTGGGGATTGATCCGCACCCCGCGCTGTTGAAGGCCTGGGGCCTGAACGACGACGCCGCTGGCCTGGAGCGTTTTTCCCTCACGGTCCTGGAGGCAGTGGGACAGCTCGCTGCAGCGCTCAAGCCGCAGGTGGCGCTCTACGAGCGCCACGGTTCAGCCGGGATGGCAGTGCTGGAGCGGACGCTTGCAGCTGCCTCCGACGCCGGCGTGCTGACCATTGCCGACGCCAAACGCGGGGACATCGGCTCCACGATGGCTGCCTATGCCGACGCCTGGCTGCGGGACGGCTCCCCCCTGGCCGCGGACTCGGTGACGCTGAGCCCCTATCTTGGCTTCGAATCCCTGCGGCCGGCCCTCGACCTGGCCGCACAGTCCGGCCGCGGAGTGTTTGTACTGGCTTTGACCTCCAATCCGGAGGGTGCGTCCGTGCAGCACGTGGGCGGCTCCGATTCGGTGGCGCGCCGCATCACGGAGTCCGCAGCCTCGGAAAACCGGCGTTACGAAGGTTCCCTGGGGTCCGTGGGCCTCGTGGTCGGTGCCACCGTGGGGCGAGCCCTGCAGGATCTTGAACTTGATCTGGCAGCTGTGCGCGGGGTGATCCTCGCGCCCGGCCTCGGTGCACAGGGTGCAACCGCGGCGGACCTCCGGGCAACTTTCGGTGCCGCCTATGCCCAGGTTCTGGGCACTTCAAGCCGGGATATCCTCTCCGCTGGCCCCGCCGTCACCTCCCTTCGCGACGCCGCCCGGCGGACGTTGGATCCGCTGCTGCCCGGCTGAGGCATTGATTTGGGAGACAGCCAAAGTGTACGTTCAGGTGATTCCGCGTCCGCAGCCGTGGACCGGTCGGATGAGACGGGGATGACGTAAGTGAGCTTGCCACCCTTAACACCGGGGGAGCGCGGTGATGCGCTGAACAAGGCCGCCGCGGCGCGGGCGGCCAGGGCGGCGGCGAAGGAGAAGCTCAAGTCCGGTGCGCTCTCTGTTGACGATCTCATCAGTTCGGGCGCCTCGGACCCGGCCATCGCAAGAATGAAGGTGTCCGAGATGCTCGAGGCGCTGCCAGGCATAGGCCGGGTCAGGGCGGCGGCCATGATGGATGAGCTGGGCATTGCCGCCTCACGCCGGCTGCGGGGGCTCGGCATTCACCAGCGCCGGGCGCTGGTAGATTTTATGAACGAGAAGCGCCATTCGAATACCGCCCAAAGGAATATGTGAGTAAGAAACCGGGACTGACAGTCCTCGCCGGCCCCACGGCTGTTGGCAAAGGCACCGTGTCCACCTACATCCGTGACAACTATCCCGAGGTTTGGCTCTCCGTGTCAGCCACCACGCGTCCGGCGCGTCCGGGTGAGAAGGATGGAGTCCACTACTTCTTCAAGTCCGCCGAGGAATTTGATGATCTGGTGGAGCGCGGCGAAATGCTGGAATGGGCCGTGGTCCACGGCCGGAACCGCTACGGCACACTGCGCAGCGCCGTCGAGGACGCCATCGCCGAGGGACGGTCGGTGTTGCTGGAAATAGATCTGCAGGGAGCACGCCAGGTCAAACAGGCGGTTCCCGACGCCCAATTCGTCTTTCTCGCGCCGCCGAGCTGGGATGAAATGGTCCGCCGACTGGTGGGCCGCGGCACCGAAACCGCGGAGGAACAACAGCAAAGGCTGGAAACCGCTAAACTAGAACTTGCCGCTGAACCGGAGTTCGATCACACCGTCATCAATGATGACGTTCGACGGGCAGCGGACGAGCTTGTTTCACTCATGGGGCTGACCCCGCACCCGCGCTAGCCGCCGGGACGCACCGGCCCGTTAGAATTTGGAGAATTCGTGTCCACGAACCTTGAAGGCATCATCAACCCGCCGATCGACGAGCTGCTCAAAGCGGCCGATTCCAAGTACGGCCTGGTGATCTTCGGTGCCAAGCGTGCACGTCAGATCAACGCTTACTACGCCCAGCTGCACGAGGGCCTGTTCGAATACGTTGGCCCGCTGGTCGACACCAAGCTGAACGAGAAGTCGCTGTCCATCGCGCTTCGCGAAATCAATGAGGGCAAGCTCGTCTCCACGCCGATCGAACCCGCAGAGTAAAACAGACTGCCTGTTGACGGAGGTCACGTGCGCATAGTCCTCGGAGTCGGGGGAGGGATCGCCGCCTACAAGGTGGCATCGCTCCTCCGGCTTTTTACTGAAGCCGGGCACAACGTCACGGTCATCCCCACGGAGGCCGCAAGCCGGTTTGTCGGCACCGCCACCTGGGAAGCGCTGTCCGGAAACCCCGTCAGCAACAGCGTCTTCGACGACGTGCCCTCGGTCAACCACGTCCGCCTTGGCCACGAGGCCGAACTGATCGTGGTTGCCCCGGCCACAGCGGACCTTCTTGCCCGCGCTGCCGGCGGCCACGCCGACGATCTCCTGACCAACACCCTCCTGATGGCCAGTGGACCGGTGCTGATGGCCCCGGCCATGCACACCGAAATGTGGCAGCACGCCGCCACACAGGCCAATGTGGAGACGCTCCGCAGCCGGGGCGTGACGGTGCTCGAACCTGCCAGCGGCCGGCTGACGGGAGCGGATTCCGGGCCCGGCCGGCTGCCGGAGCCCGACGCCATCTTCGCGGCCGCCATGGCCCTGGTGCACGACGGAGCCATCCGCGGCCACCTTCCCCTGGCCGGCCGCACCGTGACCATCAGCGCCGGGGGCACCCGCGAGCCTTTGGACCCGGTCCGCTTCCTGGGCAACCGCTCCTCCGGCAAACAGGGCGTGGCCCTTGCCACCGCCGCGCGCGACGCCGGTGCCAGCGTGAAGCTGATCGCCGCCCATATGGAGGTGCCCGCCCCGGCCGGTGTCGAGGTCGTGGAAGTTGAGACCGCGCTGCAGCTCCGCGAAGCCGCCCTGACCGCAGCGGTCACTTCCGACGTCGTGATTATGGCCGCCGCTGTGGCGGACTTTCGGCCGGCTGAGGTCTCGGACACCAAAATCAAGAAGCGCGACGACGCCACGGACCCCGTCATCACGCTGCTGCGGAACCCGGACATCCTGAAGGAGCTTGTGGAAGTACGTGATGCGGGCAGGCCAGGACAGCTGATCGTGGGTTTTGCCGCCGAAACCGGAGATGAGCGCGGCGATATCCTGGACTATGCCGGGGACAAACTCCGACGCAAAGGCTGCGACCTCCTGGTGGTCAACCACGTGGGTGGGGGCAGGGTCTTCGGCCAGGACCACAACTCCGTAGTCATCCTTTCGCGTTCCGGCTCCGAACCCCAAGCAGCGTCCGGCTCCAAGAACGATGTTGCCGCCGCTGTCATTGACCGCATCAGCTCGGAGTTGAGCCGAGTCTTTCCCCGAGCCTGAACGGGCGGCGTCGGCAAATCCGCCTTAGCAGGGGGACATATGCTGCCGCTTGTCCGTTTTCCAACCAGTAAGGTAGTTGAGTGACTTTACCCTTGCACATCCCCGCAGCCCACGGCGCCACGCCCCCGTCCCTTCGGCTCTTCACGTCGGAGTCAGTGACCGAAGGTCACCCGGACAAGATCTGTGACCAGATCAGTGACGCCATCCTGGACGCACTGCTGGCCAAGGACCCGGAATCCCGGGTAGCCGTGGAAACGCTGGCCACCACGGGGCTGGTCCACGTCGCGGGCGAAGTCACCACGGACGCGTACGTGGAGATCCCGCAGATTGTCAGGGAGACCATCCTGGGGATCGGGTATGACTCCTCGGCCAACGGCTTCGACGGCGCCCGCTGTGGGGTGTCCGTCTCGATCGGCCAGCAGTCCAACGACATCGCTGGCGGCGTCTTCAATTCGCTGGAGGCCAGGGAAGGACGCCAGGAGGACGACTACGACCTTCAGGGTGCCGGGGACCAGGGCCTGATGTTCGGCTACGCCAGTGACGAGACACCGTCCTACATGCCCGTTCCCATCTGGATCGCACACCGTCTCTCGGAGCGCCTCACCGAAGTGCGCAAGAACGGCGAGCTTTCCTACCTCCGTCCCGACGGCAAGACCCAGGCCACCGTGGGCTACGACCGTGACCGTCCCGTCTCGGTGGAGACCATCGTCATCTCCAGCCAGCACGCCGAGGGCGCAAGCCTGGACCGCCTTCGCGCCGACCTGGCCACCCACGTGATCGACCCGGTGCTCGCGTCCGCGAACCTGGATATTTCCCGCACCGTGAACATCCTCAACCCTGCCGGCGCCTTCGTCATCGGCGGTCCCGTGGGTGATGCGGGTCTTACCGGACGCAAGATCATTGTTGACACCTACGGCGGCATGGCACGGCACGGTGGCGGTGCCTTTTCCGGCAAGGACCCGTCGAAGGTGGACCGGTCGGCCGCCTACGCCATGCGCTGGGTGGCCAAGAACGTTGTGGCTGCAGGACTCGCCAAACGGGCCGAGATCCAGATCGCCTACGCAATTGGCCAGGCCCGCCCCGTGGGAACCTACGTGGAAACCTTCGGCACCGAAACGGTGGACCCGCAGAAGATCAGCCAAGCCATTGCCGAGATTTTCGACCTGCGACCGCGGGCCATCATCGACGCCCTGGACCTCAAGCGGCCCATTTACGCCAAGACCGCCGCGCACGGCCACTTCGGCCGGGATGATCCGGACTTCACCTGGGAGCGCTTGGACCGCGTGGACGAGCTGAAGGCCTTCTTCAACGCCTAAGTCCACGGACCGGAGCTGGTGGACGGTTATATTGTCGGCGGGCTGTGCTTTGCTGTAGCAGGGCCGCCGCTCAAGCGGACCAGACCCAGGTCCGGCCGGACACGGTCCGCCCGAGGCTGCTGAACGGAGGTTCTTCTTATGGTGGCCCCTCACATCGCACGCCATGTGCCGGAGGAACCCGTTCAGCTCTCGCTGCTCCACGGGTTTCCGGACCGGGCTCCGTCACCTTCCGGGCCGCCCCTGGCCCCTGAGCTGCCGGTGGCACGAGTCCTGATCGAGTCGTCCCTGCCGCACCTGGACCGGCCGTTCGATTACAGCGTGCCTGCCGCGATTGACCAGGCCGCTCAACCCGGCGCCCGGGTCAAAGTCACGTTCAACGGACAGGAACTCAACGGCTACATCCTGGACCGCATGGCGGAATCCGACGCCGGCCACACCCTCCTGCCGCTGCGCAAAGTGGTGTCGCCGGTGCCGGTCCTGTCGCCGGCCCTGGCCGAACTGGCCGGGCGGGTGGCCGCCCGTTATGCCGGGACTGTGAGCGATGTGCTGCGCGTCGCCATCCCGCCACGCGTGGTGAAAGTGGAGAAGGAACTGGCCGCCGGGGTGCCCGCGGTTATGCTGGCGCCACCCGAGGCGCCTTCCGCAGCGCCGGGTCCCGGCGTCTGGGCCCGTTATGTCAACGGGGCCGCGTTCCTTCACCATCTGTCCGCGGGGGAGTCTCCCCGCGCCGTGCTCAGCGCCCTCCAGGGTTTCGGTCCGGCCGGATGGCCCCGGCTCATCGCCGAAGCGGTGGCGGCCGTCAGGGCCTCAGGCCGCGGCGCCGTCGTGGTGGTGCCCGACCACCGGGACCTTGATCGCGTTGAAAGCGCACTCACCGAACTCCTCCCTCGGGAGGACATTGCCCGGCTCACAGCCGACGACGGCCAGGCGCCCCGGTATCGCAGCTACCTCAGGATCCTCAAGGGAACCGCGGCAGTGGCCGTGGGCACGCGCTCGGCCGCATACGCCCCAGTACACAACCTGGGTCTCGTGGTGTGCTGGGACGACGGTGATGACCTGCATATTGAACAGCGGTCGCCGTACGCCCACACGCGCGAAGTCCTGCTCCTGAGGGCGGAGCAGGAGGGCGCGGCGTGCCTCCTGGCTGCGCACACGCGCAGCACGGAACTGCAGCGGCTCGTGGAGGCCGGGTGGGCCCGTCCCGTGGAAGCCGAGCGAGCGGAGGTGCGGCGCACGGTCCCGCGCGTACTCAATACGGCCGACAGCTTCGAGCAGGAACGGGACCCGCTGGCACGGATCGCCAGGTTGCCCGGCGCTGCGTGGCGGGCGGCCAAGGACGGCCTTGAGCGAGGACCGGTCCTGGTCCAGGTGGCCCGTTCCGGCTACGCGCCGTCGCTGGTCTGCGACTCCTGCCGCGAACCTGCCCGTTGCACCACCTGCGGCGGACCGTTGGCGATCGCGGGAGCCAGCGGCGCCTCGGCGGTGCCGCAATGCCGATGGTGCGCACTATCGGCGCCCGATTGGCGGTGCGCGCACTGCAACAGCCCCCGGCTGCGCCGTGCAGCCACGGGTGCGCTCCGCACAGCCGAGGAACTGGGCCGGGCCTTCCCGGGCACACCGGTTGTCACCTCGTCCGGGGACCAGGTCAAAGCCGATGTGCCGGACGCCAAGTCCCTGGTGGTGGCCACAGTGGGCGCCGAACCGGTTGCCGCCGGCGGCTATGCCGCGGCCCTCTTGCTCGACGGTGACTCCTTGCTGCGCCGTGAAAACCTCCGCGCCGGGGAAGACGCCGTGCGGCGGTGGTTCAACGCGGCGGTACTGGTCCGGCCCGCTCAGGAAGGCGGGCTCGTGGTCATCACGGCCGACGACACGGCGGGCGTCGGTGCGCTCCTGCGTTGGGATGCCGGCGGCTACGCCGGGCGCGAGCTTGCCCTGCGGCAGGAACTGCACCTGCCGCCCGCGGTCCGGATCGCATCCGTCACTGGCGCAAGGACCGCCGTCGTGCATTTCACCGAAGCGATCGAACAACACCTGGCCCGCGTGGGGATCGTGCTCCGCACCGCCGGTCCCGCACCCCTGGTGCTCACAGGAGCGGCAGCCCACCGCGCAGCCAGCAGGGACGCAATCAGCCGGGACGCAGCGCGGCCCGAAAGCGGCGAGGACGTGCGGACACTACTCTTTATCCCGTATGCCCAGGCGGCCGAGGCCACGAGGGTGATGCGGGCGGTGAAGGCGGCCGCGGCGGCGCGGCGCACCGACGATCCGGTCCAGCTGAGGCTTGACGGCGTCGACGTCCTCTAGCGGGGATCCGGCTCTCGGGTTCCCCGCCGGGGTTCAGCGTCGGCGCCTGAGCGCGACGGCCTCCTCGGCCGCCTGCAGCAGCTGTTGCGCCGAGTGTTCCCAGCTGAATTCGGCGGCCCGTTCCACCGAACGCTGCGAGCGGGCTTTCCACAGCTCCGGCACCTCGAGGCGCCGCACGGCCTCGGCGAACTCCGAGGGAGAACCAGGGTGGACATAGCTGACCGCGTCGTGGCCCACCTCGCGGAAAATAGGGATGTCGCTGGCGATGACCGGCGTGCCGTGTGACATCGCCTCCACGAGGGGAAGCCCGTATCCTTCCGCGCGCGAGAGGCTCACAAGGGCTGTGGTGCGTGCCAGCAGCACCTCATATTCGGCGTCGGTGACCCCGTTATGGAACACGATATGGGCCCCCGCGGGTGCCAGGTCTTCGAGCTCGGCGCGTCGTTGCGGAGTGATGCGGCTCAACAGGTGCAGCGTCATGTCCGGCAGTTCAGCCATGCCCTGGATGATGGTTTCCACGTTCTTGTAGGGCATGAAGGAGCCCATGTAGAGGAGCGTCTTGTCGGCGCCCGCTCCGGGGTCGCGCGGAGTGTGCCCCTGCTGGGGCGCGTTGCCCACGATCCGGACGGGCCGTTTGGTGAGATGGTGCTTGGTGATCAGGGCGGCGGTGGTGTGACTGATTGTGGCCACGACGTCGGCCCTGTTCAACAGGACGCGCTGGGGCCAGTACGCCTTGTGGTACAAGCGCCACAGCAGCCGGACGGGCGCCGGGAGGAAGCCCGGGGGAGCAGGGTGCTCGTAGTAGATGAGGTCGTGCAGGGTCAGGACCAGTCCGTACCTGCGCCCGAAGGTTCCCATGGTCTGCATCGGGCAGACCACCACGTCGGCGCCGAGCTTGTTGACTTTCGCCGCGACGAAAAGTTCTGCGGGGGAAAGGGGGCTGTTGATCAGGGTGTACGGGACATCGGGCAGCAGGTCGAGCTGCCTGGGGTCGCTGATGAGCATCGAAACATCGGCGATTTTAGCCGTCGCCGCGATGAGGCTGGCGCCGTAACGGCTAATGCCGTCGTGCTGGTCCAGCCGGGTGAAACGGGCGTCGATGACTATTTTCACGCGGGGTGGTCCTTCAGGAAGTTTCTGATGAAACCGGCGGCCGGCTCCGGAGTTTCGTAGTGGATCAGGTGCCCGACGCCGGGGATCACCTTCAGAGTGGCGTCCGGCAGCAGCGCCGCGAGCTTGTGTTGGTCCGGGAGGACGGCGATTTCGTCCTTTTCCCCGGCCACCAGCAGCACAGGCAGAGTGAGGCGGTCCGCGACCTCGGCCACGTTGCTGCCCACCGAGGCCTTGAACGCTTCGAGCAGGCTGTTCCGGTCCGCGAACGCCGAGAAGTAGGCGCTGTGCTGGGCATGGACGAAGCGCCGCAACGCCTTGTCCTTGGTCTTTGCCATGGCCACGCTCATCACGCGGACGATCAGTTGGCTGCGGAGAAGGGAGAGCCCCAGGCTGCGGGGAAGGCGGGCGGAGGCCTCGTAATACAGCACGGCCAGCTTGGTCATCAGCCCCTTCGGGCCCTCAAGCGCGGGCGACGCGATCGGATTGATGAGAATCAGTTCTCCCACAGCGCCGGGGCTGGCCGCCACAAAGTGGCTGGCGATGATCGAACCGAAGGAGTGGCCCAGCAGGACCGTCTCCGGTCCGAGGCCCAGGGCGGCCATGAAATCGCTGATAAAACGGCCGTAGCGCTGCACACTGTGCTCGGCATCCGTAAAGGTCCCGGACTCTCCGAAACCGGGAAGATCCGGCATGATCAGGCGCATTTCCGGGAGCTGGTCGGCAACCCGGAGCAGCCCGTGGTGGTCGCCGCGGAAACCATGGATTACCAGGATGGTGCGCGTTGCCGGTGTCACGTGGAGCGGTTCGTAGGTCCAATACGCGACTCTGGTGCCGTTGAGCTCCACTTCGGCTGCGCGCGTCCGACCGTCGAGCCCGGGGCTGAAGAGGGGCGCCGGGTGGGAGGGCGGGGTGTCCACTTGTTCCATTCGACTCGTCTCCTAGTTGACGTTGTCCGGGTGGGAGCCGGTTCGGAAGCCGCGCTCCAGCGCGGCGACGTCGGCCATGTCCGTGCCGGACAGTTCAAAACCGAACACGTTGTGGTTCTCGCGGATGCGCGCGTAGGAGCTGGCCTTGGGGATCACGATGTTGCCCAGCTGCAAGTGCCAGCGGAGGATGATCTGCGCCGGAGTGCGTTCGTGCTCAGCCGCCAGGGCGAGGATCACAGGATCCTGCAGGACCTGCCCCCGGCCCAACGGACTCCACGCCTCAGTTCGGATCCCGAGGGCCTCATGCTTCCCGCGTAGTTCGGCCTGCTGAAGCCAGGGGTGAAGCTCGATCTGGTTGACCGCCGGCACCACTTCGGCGGTGTCCAGGAGCCGGTCCAGGTGGGCCGGCTGGAAGTTCGAGACCCCGATGGCCCGTACCTTCCCCTCGCGGTACAGCGTCTCCAGGGCCCGGTAGGTCTCCGGGTAGAGCCCGCGCTTCGCACACGGCCAATGAATCAGGTAGAGATCGATGTACTCCAGGCCAAGATTGGAGATGGAGGTATCAAAGGCGCGCATTGTCGCGTCGTAGCCGTGGTCCTCGTTCCAGACCTTGGTGGTGATGAACAAGTCTTCGCGGCGCAGGGAGGGGGCCGTCTCCGCGCCTCCACCGGCTGAGCCGTCGAAGGCGGACAACGCGCCCACGGCTTTTCCCACACCCGTCTCGTTTCCGTACATTGCCGCCGTGTCGAAGTGACGGTAACCGGCCTCCAGCGCCATGGTCACGAGCCCTGAGGTGTCTGCGGAAGGCACTTTATACAGCCCGAATCCCAGACGGTCGATCATCACGCCGTTGTTCAGGGCAAGCCGGGGGGAAATTCTCATAGCAAAGACTCTACCCATTGGCGGGGCAGCGCGGCTGTGGACAGGCCGGTCACGCCCCTCAGTCCGGCGCTCAGGACAGGCCGTCGGAACCGACCAGGCGACGGGCCGTGGCTTCATCGAGGATGAGGTCGGTGGCCAGTCCGGCGGCGAGCGCGCCGCGCAGGCCGTTAATCTTGGACGCCCCGGACACCACGCAGATCCGCCGCCTCACCTGCCGGAGCTGCGCCAGCGCCGGGCCGGTCGACCGCTCGTTGAGCGTGATGCCGTCGGAGGACCCGTCTCCGCGGAAAAACACCGTGGCCACATCTCCCACCACGTCGGAACTTGCCAGGATTCTGAGGTCGCTTTCGTCGAGGTAGCCGCCGGCATACACATGGCTGGGGTAGTCGGCGTCGACGGATCCCACGCCGAAGATCGCGATGCTCATGCGTGACTGCAGCTCCAGGATCCGCTGGACGCTTCGCTCATTCCACATTGCCGTTTTGGTGGCGGCGTGGTCGAAGAACGCGGGAACGGGGAATTGCTCAACGCGGGCACCATAGGCGCTGCCGAAGCGCCGCATGATGTCGCTGGCGTAGGTGATGCCCGTGGTTTGCATGTTTCCCGCGCCGTTGAGCTGGACTATGACGCTATCGTGCGTGATCTTCCTGGTCAGATGCCGGCTGACGGCGCTTAGCGTGGATCCCCAGGCCACCCCGATGATGGCATTTGAATCCACCAGCGGGCCGATGGTCCTGGCCGCCTGCATGGCAACCCGGTCAAGCGTCTCCGCCTCGTTAAGGGTGTCCACCACGGGGACAACATGAACGTCCACCCGGTACTCCGAACGGATCATGCTTTCCAGTTCCGGCCCGGTATCCAGTGGATTGCGGATCTGGATCTGGACCAGGCCGGTCTCGCGGGCAGCCGACAACAGGCGCGAGACCGTGGATCTGGAGGTCCTAAGCTCCCTGGCTATGGCGTCCATCGTGAGGTCCTGAAGGTAATACAGTTGTGCAGCCCTGAGGGCTTCTGAGTGGCGTGAGCGCGGCATCCCGCCTCCGTTCTGCACGTTTGTGCATAGTGCTTGACTCCATTTTCCATTAGTCCAAACAATAGTGATGAACGGCACCGCGCCGCGAGGCGCTGGCACAGGACCAAACCCGAAGGAGCAGATTTGGGACCCACGGATTCATCAGGCCATACGGCGTCCACCACCCCCCGCGCATCAGTGCAGGAACTGCGGATCAGGCCACGCGCCCAGGTCCTCATCATCGGTGGTGGAATCAACGGAGTCGGCACTTTCCGGGACCTTGCGCTGCAGGGCATCGATGTGGCCCTCGTGGAGCGCGGTGACTACTGCCAGGGAGCCAGTGGTGCCTCGTCCCACATGATCCACGGGGGGATCCGCTACCTCGAAAACGGCGAGTTCCGGCTGGTCCGGGAATCCGTGGTTGAACGGAACCGGCTCCTTCGGATCGCCCCGCACTATGTCAAGCCGCTCCAAACCACCATCCCCATTTTCAGTACCTTCTCCGGTGTCCTGAATGCCCCCCTTCGCTTCCTCACCCACAAGCAGCAGGGCAAGCCCCGGGAACGGGGCGCCTTCCTCATCAAGCTCGGGCTGAGCATGTACGACTTCTTCTCCAGGGACGGCGGGTCCGTCCCCAGGCACCAGTTCCGCGGCCGGAGCCGGGCGCTGGCTGAGCTGCCCAAACTGCACCCCGGCATCAAATACGCGGCCACCTACTTCGATGCCTCGGTGCACAACCCGGAGCGGCTCACCCTTGACGTGCTGCGGGACGGTGAGAAAGCCGGTTCCCTCGGTCCGGCCGACGCGCGGGCCAGCAACTACCTCTCAGTCGTCTCCATGGGAACGTCATCGGGCGCGGAAAGGGCGGGCGCGGGAAAGACCAGCACGGTCCAGCTTCGTGATGAGTTGACCGGCGAGGTCTTCGACTTCACAGCTGACGTTATTGTGAACACCACCGGCGCCTGGGTTGACATGACCAACCAGGCCATGGGCGCCGCCTCCAGCTTTATGGGAGGCACCAAGGGCTCGCACATCGTGCTGGACCACCCCGAACTTCTCGAGGCCTGCAACGGCCGCGAGATTTTCTTTGAGCACACCGACGGCCGGATCGTCTTGATCTACCCGATGGGCGACCGCGTCCTGGTCGGCACCACGGATGTCGACGCCGACATGGCGGAGGACGCCATCTGCACCGACGCCGAGATCGACTATTTCTTCGACCTCATCGGCCACGTCTTCCCCAGCATCGACGTGGCCCGGGAGCAGATCGTGTACACCTTCTCCGGAGTGCGGCCGCTCCCGAAGCATGACGCCACCCAGCCGGGATTCGTTAGCCGGGATTACCGCATTGAACGAGCCCCCTTATCCGGCGGCAGCGGCGCCGTCGTTCTCAGCCTCGTGGGTGGCAAGTGGACCACTTTCCGGGCGTTGGCCGAACACCTGAGCAATGAGGTGCTTGACGTGCTCGGCCGGGAACGCAAGGTCTCGACGGCGAAACTCGCCATCGGCGGCGGCGCTGGTTTCCCGGAGTCCGACGCCGGAATCCAGCAGTGGATCAAGGCGCATATGACGGACGGCCGGGATGCGGACCGGATATCGGGCCTGCTGACCCGTTACGGAACCCGCGCCTCCGATGTGCTGGAGCACCTCGACGGCGGCCCCGACCGGCTCCTGCACTCCACCAGGGAGCTGAGCGTCCGTGAGCTGGAATTCATGGCCGGACAGGAACAGATTGGGCGGCTGATCGATGTTCTGATCCGGCGGACATCACTGGCCTTCCGCGGGCTGGTGACCGGCGAACTCCTCAACGAGGTGGCCGATGTCCTGGCCGGGGCCCTCGGCTGGAGCGCTGAAGAAAAGGCAGCCGAAATCCATCACGCCCAGGAGGTGCTTGAACGCTTCCACGGTGTCCAGGTCCACAGCCTGGTCGCCTGACGAATTTGCCCGCCCGGGCAGCGGTGCCCGGTCGGCCAAGGGCTGCGCGGTTCCGCAGAGGAGCAGCCGGCGCGGCAGCTGGCCGGGGTTGCCACAACAATCCCGGCTCAACGGCACCTCAAAACTCGCGAGGGGCCACAACAGAAAATAGAGGAGTCAAAGATGTCTCTTGGAATTGTTTTCCTATCCGAAGTATTCGGAACCGCAATGCTGACCCTGCTGGGTTGCGGCGTTGTGGCAAACGTCGCGCTCAAAGGCACCAAGGGCAACAACGGCGGATTCCTTATGGTCACCTGGGGATGGGGTATTGCGGTGTTCTCCGGCGTCTACGTTGCAGCCAGGTCAGGCGCGCACCTGAACCCGGCAGTCACCCTTGGCCTGCTGGTGAACGGCAAGGCGGAATATGCTCCCGGCGTCAAGGTCGATCTTGCGTCAACGTTCACGTACTTCGGCGGCGAGCTTCTGGGGGCCTTCCTGGGGGCAGTGGTCATGTGGCTGGCCCACAAGCAGCACTTTGACGCCGAGCCCCTGCCCGCCAGCAAACTTGCCGTGTTCTCCACCGGCCCCGCCATCCGCTCCGCGCCGTGGAACCTGATTACCGAGATCATCGGCACCTTCGTGCTGGTCTTCGTTATCCTGACGTTCGGCGGCACACCCTCCGGCCTCGGCCCGCTCGCCGTCGCGCTGCTGGTTGTCGGCATCGGTGTATCTCTTGGCGGCCCCACGGGCTACGCCATCAACCCGGCGCGTGACCTCGGCCCCCGCATCGCGCACGCGCTGCTCCCCATCAAGGGCAAGGGCTCCAGCGACTGGAGCTACTCCTGGATTCCCGTCGTGGGCCCCCTGCTCGGCGGAACCATCGCCGGCGCCGTGGCCGCTGTTGTTCCCATCATCGCCAAGGCCGCTTCCTGATCTCCTCATCGGCCCCACCAGTTCACACCACCCGCAGTAAAGACCCGCAGTAAAGACCAGCAGTAAAGACCAGCAGACAAGGACGTCGTTATGAACCAGTACGTAATCGCCATCGACCAGGGCACCACCAGCACCCGCGCCATCGTCTTCGACCACAGCGGGAACATCGTTTCCTCGGGACAGATGGAGCACGAACAGATCTTCCCGCAGGCGGGCTGGGTGGAACACAATCCCGCTGAGATCTGGAACAACACACGCGAGGTCATCGCCTCCGCGTTGTCGAAGGCGAACCTGACGCGACACGACATCGCCGCCGTCGGCATCACCAACCAGCGCGAAACAGCCGTGGTCTGGGACAAGACCACCGGCGAGGCTGTCTACAACGCAATCGTCTGGCAGGACACCCGTACCCAGGGCATCGTGGACGAACTGGCCAAGGACGGCGGCCCGGAACGCTTCAAGCAGAAGGTGGGCCTGCCGCTGGCAACCTACTTCTCCGGCACCAAGATCAAGTGGATCCTCGATAACGTCGAAGGCGCGCGTGCCAAAGCCGAAGCCGGAAACCTCGTTTTCGGCAACACGGACTGCTGGGTTTTGTGGAACCTTACCGGCGGCGTGGACGGCGGCGTGCACGTCACCGACGTCACCAACGCCTCCCGGACCATGTTCATGGACCTGGACACGCTCAAATGGGACCAGGAGATCCTGGATGCCTTCGGGGTACCCGCGTCCATGATGCCCGCCATCAAGTCCTCCTCCGAGGTTTACGGCACGGTCCACACCTCCCAGTTGCTCCGCGAGGTCCCGGTGGCCGGTATCCTCGGGGACCAGCAGGCGGCCACCTTCGGGCAGGCGGCCTTCGACGCGGGCGAGGCCAAGAACACCTACGGCACGGGCTGTTTCCTCATCTTCAACACCGGTGAGGAAATCGTCCACTCCAAGAACGGCCTGCTCACCACTGTGGGATACAAGCTGGGCGACGCCCCCACGCACTACGCGCTGGAAGGCTCCATCGCCGTCACGGGTTCGCTGATCCAGTGGCTGCGTGACAACCTCGGCATGATCAGCAGCGCCCCGGAAGTGGAAACCCTGGCCGCGTCGGTGGAGGACAACGGCGGGGTTTACATCGTGCCTGCGTTCTCGGGCTTGTTCGCACCCTACTGGCGCTCGGACGCGCGCGGCGCCATCGTGGGCCTCACCCGGTTCGTGAACAGGAACCACATCGCCCGCGCGGCGCTGGAGGCCACGGCCTTCCAGACCCGCGAGGTGCTCGACGCCGTCAACGCCGATTCAGGGGTCCCCCTGACAGAGTTGAAAGTCGACGGCGGTATGGTCGCCAACGATGCCCTGATGCAGTTCCAGGCCGACATCCTTGGTGTTCCGGTAATCCGGCCAAAGGTGGTTGAGACGACCTCCCTGGGCGCCGCCTACGCGGCCGGCCTCGCGGTCGGATTCTGGAAGGACTTGGGCGAGTGCTCGGCCAACTGGGCGGAGGACAAGCGCTGGGAACCGAAGATGGATCAGGCCGAGCGCGAGCGCCAGATGCGCTTGTGGAAGAAGGCCGTCACGAAGTCCATGGACTGGGTCGACGAGGACGTGAAGTAGTCTGACCTGTCGTTGATGGCAGCCGCACCTGCCCCGCCCGCTTCGCGGTGCCCACCACACCCGGGCGAGGTGCGGCTGCCATCAACTCATCCGTCAGCTATCCAGCCGCTCGTGGCGACTTACGTTCAGCGGGTGGTGCGGGTGCGCTAAAGTAGTTGTATGCGTGCGATCCTTCTGCTTAGCTAGCCGCCCGGTATCCCGGAAACACATCGGATTACCGCGCGGCCGCCCCTCCATGTCGAGGGGCTTTTGTGTGTCTGGAGCCTTTCGGGGCGGGCAGCAGGGGATTAGGGGGCCGGGGCGGAACAGGAAGCCCTGGCCGTACGAAAAGCGGTACAGAACAGAAGAGGGCAGCAGTGAGCGTTCAGCCGGAGACAGAGACCGGAACAGCAGCAGTCGCAACGGACGGCCCCGAGGAGGGCGCCTACAGCTTCGCGGCGATGGAGGCAAAATGGCCGCAGGTGTGGGAGGACCTGAAGGTCTTCACCCCCGTCGACGACGGCTCCCGGGAGCGTCGCTACGTGCTCGACATGTTCCCGTACCCCTCCGGCGACCTTCACATGGGCCACGCGGAGGCATTCGCCATGGGTGATGTCGTGGCCCGTTACCTCCGCCAGCAGGGCTACGACGTGCTGCACCCGATCGGTTGGGACTCCTTCGGCCTGCCGGCGGAGAACGCGGCCATCAAGCGGAACGCGCACCCCAGCGAGTGGACCTACGCCAACATCGAAACCCAGGCGGCGTCGTTCAAACGCTATGCCATCTCCGCAGACTGGTCGCGGCGCATCCACACCTCCGACCCGGAGTACTACCGCTGGACGCAGTGGTTGTTCAAGCGGTTCTACGAGCGCGGGCTGGCATACCGCAAGGATTCGCCGGTGAACTGGTGCCCCAAGGACCAGACCGTGCTGGCCAATGAACAGGTGGTCAACGGCGCCTGCGAGCGTTGCGGCACGCCCGTAACGAAGAAGTCGCTGAACCAGTGGTACTTCAAAATCACTGACTACGCCGACCGGCTGCTCGATGACATGGACGAACTGCGCGGCCATTGGCCCGAGCGCGTCCTGGCCATGCAAAAGAACTGGATCGGCCGCTCCGAGGGCGCCCACGTGAACTTCGTGATTGAGGCCGACGGCGGCAAACCCGCCAAGGACGTCACGGTCTTCACCACGCGCCCGGATACGCTCTACGGTGCCACCTTCTTCGTCGTCGCCGCGGATGCCCCCCTGGCAGTGGAGCTCGTCACCGACGAGCACGCCGCAGCCTTGGACGCCTACCGCGAGCAGGTCAAGGCACTGTCCGAAATTGAGCGCCAGTCCACCGAGCGCGAGAAGACCGGCGTGTTCACCGGCCGCTACGCCATTAACCCCCTCAACGGCGAAAAGCTGCCAGTCTGGGCTGCTGACTACGTCCTTGCCGACTACGGCACCGGGGCCATCATGGCTGTCCCCGCGCACGATCAGCGCGACCTCGACTTTGCCAAGGCTTTCGGCCTCCCCGTGCGGGCGGTCCTGGACACCGGCGAAGAGGACCCAGCGGTCAGCGGCACGGCCACCACAGGCGAGGGCAAGCTGATCAACTCCGGCGCGCTGGACGGGCTGCCCAAGGCTGAGGCCATTCCGGCGGCCATCGAAATCCTGCGGCAACAGGGCACGGGCGAGAAGTTCGTCAACTTCCGCCTGCGTGACTGGTTGCTCAGCCGCCAGCGGTTCTGGGGCACGCCCATCCCGATCATCCACTGCCCCGCCTGCGGCGAAGTGCCGGTTCCGGACGAGCAGCTTCCCGTGACCCTGCCGGCAGACCTGCGCGGCGAGGATCTCTCGCCAAAGGGAACGTCCCCGCTGGCGGCAGCGGAGGGCTGGGTCAATGTCGAGTGCCCCAACTGCCACGGACCGGCCAAACGGGACACCGACACCATGGACACCTTCGTGGACTCGTCATGGTATTTTCTGCGTTTCGTCTCCCCGCAGTACACCGAAGGCCCGTTCGATCCGGAAAAGATCAACGACTGGATGCCCGTGGGCCAGTATGTGGGCGGCGTCGAGCACGCCATCCTGCACCTGCTCTACGCACGGTTCTTCACCAAAGTCATCCACGACCTCGGAATGCTTGAGGCCGACGAGCCGTTCAGCGCGCTGCTGAACCAGGGCCAGGTCCTCAACGGCGGCAAGGCCATGAGCAAGTCGCTGGGCAACGGCGTTGACCTGAGCGAACAGTTGGACAAGTACGGTGTGGACGCCGTGCGCCTGACCATGATCTTTGCCTCGCCGCCCGAGGACGACGTCGACTGGGCGGACGTTTCGCCGTCGGGCTCGGCAAAGTTCCTGGCGCGGGCCTGGCGCCTCGCTCAGGACGTCACGAGCGAACCCGGCATCGATTTCTCCGCCGGAGACCGTGCGCTCCGCACCGTCACGCACCGCACCATTGCGGATGCGGCCGCCCTGCTGGACAACAACAAGTTCAACGTGGTGGTCGCCAAGCTGATGGAACTGGTCAACGCCACCCGCAAGGCCATCGATTCCGGTGCCGGCGGCGCCGACCCCGCCGTCCGTGAGGCCGCCGAGGCCGTTGCCGTGATCCTCAGCCTTTTTGCGCCGTACACGGCCGAAGACATGTGGAATGTGCTCGGCCACCCGGCTTCCGTGGCGAACGCCGGCTGGCCCACCCACGACGAGGCGCTCCTGGTGCAGGATACGGTGACCGCCGTGGTCCAGGTCCAGGGGAAAGTCCGTGACCGGCTGGAAGTCTCCCCGGACATCACAGAGGACCAACTCCGCGAACTGGCGCTGGCCTCGGAGAACGTCCAGCGCGCCATGGATGGACGGGGAATCCGCACCGTCATCGTGCGTGCCCCTAAACTGGTCAACATCGTCCCGGCCTAGCCGGACACCGGCCGCCGGCTCCTTGCCGGCGGCCGGCCATGACTGTAAGAGGAGCGCCGTTGCCTGACCGCGAGCCGGCCGCTTGGCCGTGGCTAAGGGACCGCCTCATCCGGCTCCGTCAGTCCACCAGGCCGGAGGCTGTCCCCGCGGAGGTGCCTGCCGCCGTCGTGCGCACCGCAGTGGTGACCGATTCGGCCGCTGCCTTGCCCGCGGACTGGGTGGCCGCGTTTACCGGCGACGGCCGGCTGACAGTGGTGCCCATGCCTGTCATGGTGGGGGATGAGATCTACGGCGAAGGTGAAGACGACATCACCGAGACCATTGCCGTCGCCCTGGCCGCGGGGACGCCGGTGAAGACGTCGCGTCCCTCTCCTGGCCAGTTCGAACAGGCCTACCAGGCGGCCCGCCGGCGGGGCTTCGAAGCCGTTGTCTCCATACATCTGTCCGGCGCCCTGTCGGGCACCGCCGACTCAGCCAGGCTCGCCGCCGGCCGGGTGGACATCCCGGTGGAGGTGGTCGATTCGAAGACCGTGGGGATGGCGCTGGGAATGGGCGTCCAGAGCGCAGTGGTGGCCGCGGCGGACGGCCGCACGGCCGCTGAAGTCAGGGAATTTGCCCAGCAGCGGCTGTCCCGCACGAATGTCTACTTCTACGTTCCCAGCCTGGAGCAACTGCGCCGGGGCGGCAGAATCGGTGCCGCCGCGTCCCTGTGGGGGACCATGTTTGCCATCAAACCGATCCTGGCGGTGGAGGACGGCAGGATCATACCGCTCGAAAAAGTCAGGTCCGGGGCACGCGCGGTCGCACGGCTTGAGGAGATTGTGACGGCCGACGCCGCCGGCCGCCTCCCGGGGCAGGCGCGGCTGGCCGTCCACCACTTCGGGAACCCCGGCGAGGCGGAGCAGTTGGCCGCCCGACTGGCGCTGGCGCTGCCCGGCACCCCTCCCGCGCAAATCAGCTCGCTTCCTGCTGTCCTGGCGGCGCATGCCGGCCTCGGAGTCCTTGCCGTGATTGTGGGCGAAAGCAGCACGCCGGTCACCGCCCCGGCAACCGGGACTGGTTGAAGCCCGAACGCGGGGAGTAAAGTCGCCTCACCAAGCAAGGAGGCTCCCATGGCAATACAGGTCCACCACGTCGCCCAGTTGGACAGGGATGTTGCGGAAGAAGTGACCAAGTGGCTGAAGTACCTGAAGGGGCAGGTCACCGGCGTCCAGTTCCTCACCACCACCATTCCCGATCCCAAGGCCCCGGAGAAGTGGCGCGTGCAGTACGAGGCGTACATCACCTACCAGCAGTAGCCTGCGGCTGTCCTGGCCGCGCTGCGCCGCCAGTGCGGATTGCTGCCAGGTTCCGCCGGTTTCCACATAGGCCGTGTTCGCGCTGTTCCGGGTCCCCGCGGTTCTCCTAGGGTTGGCGTATGTCACGCCGGAACGCGGAAGCGGGAGCCCACGCCGCCGTCACCCGCGCCAGGGGGAGGCTGTCCGCATCCCTGAATGCCCCGGCAGGCGCCCGCGCGGGAGCAAGCGGGGGAGGAGAGGGGGCGGCGAATGCCCTCCCCGGTCTCCGGGCCGTAGGCGGTGGACTGTTGGATGGCAGCACGGTCCTGAACCCGGGGGCTGGCACCCCATCGGGGCAGTTCGTGTACGGCGGCGGCCGGGGTCACCAGGGCGGCTCAGGGAGCGCCGGCGGTGAGAACGACGAGGTTGGCGAATCCGGCGCCGGCGCGGGGACGCCGCGGTTCAGGTGGCGGACCGGAACCCGTGTGGCTGTGTTGCTCGGAGTTGTCAGTGTGCTCCTGGGTGCCTGGTTTTGGTGGCGTGTGGCGGTCAGCGCCCCCACGGTGGTTCCGCTCGGTGATGTCAGCAGTGCAGCCGGCGAGGCTGCCGCGGCCGGCGGCAGTACGGAGGCCCCGCCTGGAGCGTCGCCGGGGGCCGGCGCCTCGGGCGGTGCCACCGCCGGGAAGATCGTGGTTCATGTCGCGGGCGCAGTGGGCCGGGCCGGAGTGGTGGAATTGCCCCCGGGAAGTCGGATCCACGAGGCGATCACGGCCGCGGGCGGCAGCACCGCAGCAGCCGATCTGAACCGGCTCAATCTCGCCGCCGTGCTGGAGGACGGCCAGAAAATCTATGTCCCGCAAGCCGGTGAGGGCACTCCGGAAGGAGCACCGATTGATGACGGCGGTGCTGCCGGCAGCGGGACAGCCAGCGGGGGCGCGGGAAGCGGCGCCGGGGGCACCTCCGGTGCGGCCGGCACCAAGGTCGATCTCAACACTGCCAGCGTGGAGGAACTGGGGACCCTGCCGCGGGTCGGACCTGTCCTGGCCCAGCGAATCGTCGCATGGCGGAAAGAGCATGGGAAGTTCAAGACCATTCAGGAACTCGATGCCGTGGACGGCGTGGGTCCGAAAATGCTGGAAACCCTGCTGCCGCTGGTCAAGGTATGAACCCGGCACGTCCCCCACACGGTGGCAAGGCCAGCCCCTGGCAGCGCTACGTGGACGCGGCGGTCCGTTCGGACATGCCATCCTCTGCGGAGCCGCGGACAGCCCCTGCGGACCGCGGTCCCTTCACGGTAGCCAGGGAAGTGCGCATCCGCCTCGCAAGTGCTCTTGTGCCGGATCCGGCAGGGACTCGAGCGGCGGACAAACCACGCCACCGGACGGATCTCCGGTTGGTGCCTCCGGCGGTGCTGGTCTGGGCAGCTGCGGTTGCGGGCGTCTGGCTGCCGCCGGCGGCGATCGTGGCAGGCTTTGCCTTTCTGGTGGCCGGCGCCGTGGCGCTGGCCGGTGTGCTGCTCCGTCACCGGGCCAGGGAATTCTCCACGCGACCGCGGCCTCGCAGTGCCTTGATGACGTTCCACATAGCGCTCCTGCTGGCCGCCGCGGCCGCAGCGCATTCTGCTGTCGCCGCGACGCAGCGGGCAGAGGGGGCGGTAGCGGATGCAGTGGCGCAGCGTCTGGCCGTGGTGGTCGAGGCTGAGATCACAGGGGCGCCGCGGGCACTCAAAGCTCCGGGCCGCTCTGGGGATGACCGGTGGGTTGTGCCAGCCACGGCCTTGGTGGTCATTTCCAACGGCACGGAGATCCACACGGCAGCGCAACTGATGATCATGGGCGGCGCGGGTTGGGAGGAGATGGTGCCGGGGCAGCGGATCCGCACCGCCGGTAAGTTGAAGCCGCCGCAAGACGGGCAGCCCGAGGCCGGACTACTGTCCGCCACAACGGCGCCGCTCACCAGCGAAGCCCCCGGGGCCTGGCAGGAGGGGCCCGCGGAGCTCCGCGGCCGTTTTGCCCTTGCCGCGGCGTGGCTGGGCGGCGATGCCCGGGGTTTGCTGCCGGGCATGGTCACGGGCGATACCAGCACTTTGGATGAACAGCTTGGCAGTGCCATGAAAACCGTCGGCATGACCCACCTGACAGCGGTGAGCGGGGCGAATTGCAGCCTGATCCTTGGGGCCTTGCTCCTGACGGCGCGGAGCCTTCGCCTGCCCCGCGCCCCGGCCGCCGCCTTCGCCCTCGGCGGCCTGGCCTTGTTTGTCCTTATGGTCGGCCCGGACGCCAGCGTGCTCCGGGCAGCATTGATGGGAGGCGTCGGGGTGGCCTCGCTGTCCGGCGGCCGGGCCGGCCGGGGACTCAGCTTTCTCTGCCTTGCGGTCATCGGGCTTCTGCTGGCCGACCCCTCGCTGGGAACCAGCTTCGGGTTCCTCCTCTCCGTTCTGGCCACGCTGGGGATCATCGTCCTCGGGCGGAGTATTGTGGCGTGGTTGCCGCAGGTCATCCCGCGGTGGCTCGCTGCCGGCATTGCCGTCCCGTTGTCTGCCCAGCTGCTCTGCGGGCCGGTGATCGTCCTGCTCCAGCCGCAATTCTCGCTGTATGCGCTGGTGGCCAACGTCGCGGCGGCTCCTCTTGTGGCGCCCGTGACCATCCTGGGCACGGCGGCGGTTCCGCTGGTGCCGGTTCTGCCCTGGGCCGCGGTACCTCCCATCGCCGTCGGCGGCACGTGCGCGGGAGGAGTGGCCGCCATCGCCAGGTTCTTCGCCGGCCTCCCCGGATCGGCCCTTCCCTGGCCGGACGGCCCGCTGGGCGCTGCCACCATGCTGATGTTATCCGCCACCACCCTGGCGTCGGTCTGGGTGGCCGCCCATCCGCGGTGCACCGCCCGGTTGGTCCGGCGGTGCCACGGTGGCATCACCGTCTGGCTGGACCGTCTCCTCCCGGGCCTTCCCCGCCGAACCCGCGGCTTGGAGCACCGCCTCGGCCGTGACAACCTTAGAGGGAGAAATCCGATTTCCGGGAGGAACCAAGAGTGGCCGCTGCACAGACCCCACGATCGAAGTCCACGGCGTCGAACACCGCCACGTGGCGGGACGTGACGCCGGCCGCCGTTGTGCTGATCGGCGGTCCCGAGGAGTACCTGGGCATCCGCGCCATGGACCGCATCCGGTCCCAGGTGCGGGCCGCTGAGCCGGATGTGGAAATCACCAGGGTCAACGCTGGAAGTTATGAGCCGGGATCACTCACCATGCTCGTGAGCCCTTCGCTTTTCGGCGAATCCAAGCTGATCGAGGTCGAAGCGGCTGAGGCAATGAATGACGCCTTCCTCGCTGACGCCCTCGCCTATCTGGCGCACCCTGAGCCCGACGCAGTACTGGCGGTGCGTCACGGCGGCGGCGTGCGGGGCAAGAAGCTGCTTGATGCCATCAAAACAGGCGGGTGGCCCGTAGTGGATTGCCAGCCCCTGAAAAGGGACGCGGACAAGTCCGCTTTTGTCGTCGCTGAATTTAAAGCGGCCTCCCGCCGCATCGAGCCGGATGCGGTTCATGCCCTGGTCAATGCGGTGGGTGCCCACCTTTCGGAGCTGGCGGCCGCCTGCAGCCAGCTCATCGCGGACGCCGCCACCGCCGTCGATACCGAAATGGTTGACCGGTACTACGGCGGCCGCATCGAGGCCACCGCCTTCAAAGTTGCCGACGCGGCCATGGCAGGGAACGGCCCGGCGGCACTGTCCACCCTGAGGCATGCCCTGGCCACAGGGGCCGATCCTGTGCCGCTCGTGGCGGCGTTGGCGGCGAAGCTGCGCACGGTGGCCAAAGTGGCCGGAGCCCAGGGATCCTCGGCGCAGATTGCGCGTCAGCTCGGCATGCAGCCCTGGCTCGTGGAGCAGGCGCAGCGTGACGTGCGGCGCTGGACGCCGGAGGGACTGGTGCGCTCCATCCAGGTGACGGCCGAGGCAGACGCACAGGTGAAGGGTCTGTCGAGGGACCCGGTCTACGCTGTGGAACACGCCGTGAGGGTCATCGCAATGTCCGTGCGTCGGAACTAATTGGTTAGTTACGGGGCAAGCGCCCGTTAACTGGATGTGGCCGGCACCCGAGGGTGCCGGCCACAATCATCAGTTCAGTTGAACTGGAAAACCTTAGAGTGCGTTGACCTTCTTGGAGATCGCCGACTTGCGGTTTGCAGCGTTGTTCTTGTGAAGAACGCCCTTGCTGACAGCCTTATCCAGCTTTCGGCCTGCAGCAACCAGCGCAGCAGCAGCGGCTTCCTTGTCGGTGGACTCAACGGCGGTGTTGACGGCGCGGATGGCCGTCTTCAACTCAGACTTGACTGCGTTGTTACGCAGGCGGGCCTTCTCGTTGGTCAGGATGCGCTTCTTCTGGGACTTGATATTAGCCACGTGTGAACTCTCTTTTTAATGCGGAAGATGGTCTAGAGGGCTTTCAGATTGGCCATTGACTGAGCGGCGTGGGGATACCTATGGCGGCCAACCATCAGTGGCCGTCGACCTGCACGGACACACAGCTGTCAATAATAGCAGACGTGGTGCAAAGCTGTGCGTTGACGGCAATCCGGCGCGGCTGAGGACCAATCCTGCCCATTGGCAGGGCGTGGCACGCCTTGCCACGGCGTGTGAAGTACCCGACGTGGGGTCAGGCGGTTTGGCCTTGCCGCGCCCGAAGTGCCGCGGCCACAAGATCAAAGCGCTTGCGGTCAAGGACTGAGCCTTCCCTGCGGATGTCCGCAGGGCTGATCTGCAGCACCCGGTCCAGCTTCGCCTCGCTGGGGCGGCGCTGGCGGTCCCAGCTACCTTGGCCGAGGTCCACGTAATCCCCATCCCTCCGGTCCTGATCGTGGTCCTTGCTGGTGAGCATGAGGCCCAGCAGGTGTGTGCCGCGGTTGCCGATCAGGAGCACTGGCCTGTCCTTGCCCAGGGAGTAGTCCTCCTCGTAGGGCACCCACGTCCAGACCACCTCGCCGGGCTCGGGCTTGCCGTTGGGAGACGGGGCGTACCGAACCTTCACAGCGCCTTGGAAGTCGCCGGGATACTTGCCCGAGAGTCCGGCCGCGACCCGGCGCCCGGGAGCGGGGCGGACTGGCCGCCCCGGTGACCGGAGTCCTTCAAGGTAGCGCCATGTGGCGCGGACGGCATTGCCAAGGGAGCGGAGGTTCAGGGTCATGAGGCAACGATACTGCCCCTGTAACGACCGGGCAGGACCTCCCGGAGCTGGAGCTTGGCTGAGAATGCACCGGCCGGGGGCCGGACGTGGGACACTAGAAGCTCACATGCGGTGTGTTCCGCGACGGCCCCGGCCATCCCGAACACCGCCGCGGAAATGCCAACAGTAAGGACCCTGCGTGTCTCCCATGGCCCGCACCGCCCCGGTGCCCGCCGCAACAGATCCGGCCATCATCCGGAACTTCTGCATCATTGCGCATATTGACCACGGCAAATCAACACTGGCCGACCGCATGCTGCAGTTCACCGGCGTCGTTCAATCCCGCGACATGAAGGCCCAGTATCTGGACCGTATGGATATCGAACGTGAGCGCGGAATCACCATCAAGTCGCAGGCAGTCCGTATGCCCTGGGAGCTCGATGGTGTCAGCTACGCGCTGAATATGATCGACACGCCTGGCCACGTCGACTTCACGTATGAGGTCTCCCGCTCGCTGGCAGCCTGCGAAGGCGCGGTCCTTCTGGTAGACGCGGCCCAGGGCATCGAGGCGCAGACCCTGGCCAACCTCTACCTGGCGATGGAGAACAACCTCACCATCATCCCGGTCCTAAACAAGATCGACCTCCCGGCGGCCCAGCCGGAGAAGTATGCCGCCGAGCTGGCGAGCCTGATCGGCGGCGAGCCGGAGGACGTGCTGAGGGTCTCCGGCAAGACCGGCGCCGGCGTGGAGCTCTTGCTCGACAAGATCGTCCGTGATCTCCCCGCGCCCGTCGGCGACCCGGACGCGCCTGCCCGCGCCATGATTTTCGACTCCGTCTATGACACCTACCGCGGCGTGGTCACCTACGTGCGCGTGGTCGACGGCATGCTGCACCCCCGCGAACGCATCCAGATGATGTCCACCCGCGCCACCCACGAACTCCTTGAAATCGGTGTCAGCTCCCCGGAACCGACCCCCTCCAAGGGCCTCGGCGTCGGCGAAGTGGGCTACCTCATCACCGGCGTGAAGGACGTTCGCTTGTCCAAGGTGGGAGATACCGTCACCAACCTGGCCAAGCCTGCCTCCGAATCCCTCCCGGGCTATGCGGATGCCAAACCCATGGTCTTCTCCGGGCTGTACCCGCTGGACGGCACGGACTACCCGGTCCTTCGTGATGCGCTGGAGAAGCTCATGCTCAACGATGCCGCGCTCGTGTACCAGCCGGAAACCTCGGCCGCGCTTGGCTTCGGCTTCCGCGTGGGCTTCCTGGGGCTGCTGCACCTGGAAATTACCCGTGAACGCCTTGAACGCGAGTACAAGCTGGACCTGATCTCCACCGCACCCAACGTGGAATACGAGGTCACCCTCGAGGACAAGAGGGTTGTCCATGTGACCAACCCCAGTGAATACCCCACCGGGAAGATCGCCGAGGTCCGGGAGCCGATGGTTTCCGCCACCATCCTGGCGCCGAACGAGTTTGTCGGGGCCATCATGGAACTGTGCCAGAGCCGCCGCGGCGTGATGGGCGGCATGGACTACCTCTCCGAGGACCGCGTCGAAATCCGGTACCGGCTGCCGCTGGCCGAAATCGTCTTCGATTTCTTCGACATCCTCAAGTCCAAGACCCGCGGCTACGGCTCGCTGGACTGGAAGGCCGACGGCGACCAGGTTGCCGACCTGGTCAAGGTTGACATCATGCTCCAGGGCGAACAGGTGGACGCCTTCAGCGCCATCACCCACCGGGACAAGGCGTACGCCTACGGCGTGATGATGACGGGCAAGCTGCGCGAGCTCATACCCCGCCAGCAGTTCGAGGTGCCCATCCAGGCCGCGATCGGATCCCGGATCATAGCCCGTGAAAGCATCCGGGCCATCCGCAAGGACGTCCTGGCCAAATGCTACGGCGGTGACATCACCCGAAAGCGCAAGCTGCTGGAAAAGCAGAAGGAAGGCAAGAAGCGCATGAAGATGGTGGGCCGCGTGGAGGTCCCGCAGGAAGCGTTCATCGCAGCGCTCACCACGGACGAATCCAAGGACAAGGCCAAGAAGTAGCAGTGAAAGTAACAACCGCGGCAACGACTGTGGCGGAAATCCCTGGAGGAGGCCGCACCAGTGCCTAGCGTTCTTCCCTTGGGCGACCCCGCGCCGTCGGACGGGCACTTGCCTGCGCAGGCCGCCGACGGCGCGGCGGACCGCGGATTTGGACTGTACGTGCACATCCCGTTCTGTGCAGTGCGCTGCGGATACTGCGATTTCAACACTTACACGGCCACCGAGTTGGGCGGCGGGGCGTCCCAGGACGCGTACGCGTCCACGGCCATCGCCGAGGTGGAGTTTGCCGGCGCCGCCCTGACGGCGTCGGGCCTGCCGGAACGTCGGCTGCAGACCGTCTTTTTTGGCGGGGGCACACCCACCCTGCTTCCGGCGGCTGACCTGGCGCGCATCCTCGCGGCGGCCGTCGAGGAATGGGGCCTTGCCCCCGGGGCGGAGGTGACCACCGAAGCCAACCCGGACTCAGTCACGCCCCAGTCCCTCCAACTGCTGGCCGACGCCGGGTTCACCCGGGTCTCCTTCGGCATGCAGTCGGCGGTACCGCATGTGCTGAAAGTCCTGGACCGCACCCACACGCCCAGCCGGGTGCCGCAAGTTGTTGAGTGGGCCAGGGCCGCTGGCCTGTCGGTGAGCCTGGACCTCATTTACGGGACGCCGGGGGAGTCGCTCGAGGACTGGCGCTATTCGCTCGAAACCGCCTTGTCCTACCAGCCCGACCACATCAGCGCGTACGCCCTGATCGTGGAGGCGGGCACCAAACTGGCGGCTCAGATCCGGCGGGGAGAAGTCCCCGGGATCGACGACGATGACCACGCGGCCAAATACGAACTCGCCGATGAGCTCATCACCGCGTCAGGCCTCGCCTGGTACGAGGTCAGCAACTGGTCCCGCACCCCGGGCCAGGCCTGCCGTCACAACCTTGCCTACTGGCGGGGGGACGACTGGTGGGGCGTTGGCCCCGGCGCGCATTCCCACGTGGGCGGGGTGCGCTGGTGGAACGTCAAGCACCCCACCGCTTACGCCGGGCGGCTGGCGTCAGGCGCCTCGCCGGCCGCGGGCAGGGAGACCCTGGACGCCGAGACCCGCAATGTTGAACGGGTCATGCTTGAGGCCAGGCTCAGCTCCGGCCTGGCTGTCGAATCGCTGGGGACATCCGGGAGGCATGCCGTCGCGGGACTGATAGCGGACGGCCTGGTGGACCCCGCCGCGGCCTTCAAGGGCAACCTCGTCCTCACCCTTAAGGGCCGGCTCCTCGCGGACGCAGTGGTCCGCAGGATTCTGCCGGACTGACAGGGCTACTTGACCAGGTCTCTACGTGATCCGCCCTACTTGATCCAGCGCAGGTTGTACTCGTAGCGGTGCGGCTGGCCGCGGTTTACGTGGATCCCGGCGGCTACCGAGAAGCAGGTAACCGCGATCCAGATCAGCGTGGCCAGCACGGCAAAGATGTTCCCCACCACCGGCAGCATCACCAGGAGATTGCAGAGAACCGCCGCGATGGTGGGCGGTAGCGTGAAGTTCAATGCTTCCTTGGACTCCTGGGCCGTGAACGGTCCCCGGTCCTTGAAAATCAGGTAGATAAGCAATGAGGGCACACACCCGAGGATGCCGCCGAAGTGCGCCAGGGTGGCCCACTGCCGGTCTTCGCTGGCTGTCAGCGGCAGCGCGTTTGCCGGCACACCATGATACTGGGGCTGGCCATGCCCGGCCTGGTTGTCCCTGTGTTCACGTGCGTCTTCTGCCACGGTTTCGTCCTTCGGATTGCAGTGGTGCGTTGGTTCCCGGAAAAGGCGGGGGCTGAGCTAGGAGCAGCAACCGCCGTATCAAGAATACTGGGTGGGACCCGCATTCGAAGAGTGCGGCACCCTGCCGCGCGGGAAACACACAGGTCAGCGCCGGGTTACAGCACAGGGGCTGGCTATGGCGCGGTGAGGAAGTCGATGACCTCTTCCACCCGGCCCAGCAGCGAGGGCTCCAGGTCCGCGTAGCTCCGGACTGCACCGAGGAGCTTCTGCCATCCGAGCCCGATATCCTCCTTCGTGGAGTGGGGCCAGCCGAACGCCGTCAGGATCCCGGTTTTCCAGTCAACGCCGCGTGGGATCACCGGCCACTGCTCGATGCCAAGGACTGCTGGCCTGATCGCCTGCCAGACGTCCACATAGGGATGGCCCACAATCAGCACGTTTCCGGCCGCCCCGGAGGATCGCATGACCCCTTCGGCGATCCTCGATTCCTTGGAATCGGGCACCAAATGGTCCACCAGCACTCCCAGCCGGCGCCCCGGTCCGGGACCAAAGTCCGCTACGGCACCTGCAAGGTCATCGATTCCGTGCAGGGGCTCGACGACGATGCCCTCCGCCCGCAGGTCGTCGCCCCAGACCTTTTCCACCAGTTCGGCGTCGTGCTTTCCTTCCACCCAGATCCGGCTGGCTTTCGCCACCTGGGCGCGTTGCCCGTCCACCCGGACGGATCCTGACGCCGTCCTGGCCGGGGCGGCCGCGCTTGCCTGCGCCCGGGGTGCGGGAGGCATCAGCCGGATGGGCAGTCCCTCCAGCAGGAAACCATGGCCAAGGCGGAAACTGCGTGATTTGCCCCGCCGGTCCTCGAGAGCCACCACATGCATGCCGCCGGATTTCTCCACTCTTGTCACAGCGCCAACCCAGCCGGACTGCACCTCTTCCAGCACCATGCCGCGTTCAACCGGCACTTCGGGAAGCTCGGACTTCCGGGGAGCCGAGATGTCCTGCGGGCCCCAGTTCTGGTACGACATCCGTTACACACTGCCTTGCTCTAGGAGGTTTGAATATTGGGAGGCAGTGGCTTCGCGAATGTGCACGTCCATTCCCAGCCCGGAGTTTCGCCCGGAGCGGTACCAATGCTAACAACGCGGCGACTCATATTAGACTGGTTAGCACTTAGACATGACGAGTGCTAACGGTTGCCTGGGTGCAGTCCCAGCCCGTCGCCCGGGAAAAGCCGATCGGAGGTGGAGAATGAGCGAGCCACGCAAGCTTGAAGTATTGCGCGCCATCGTGGAGGACTACGTGCATTCCCGCGAACCCGTGGGCTCCAAGGCGCTGGTGGAACGGCACCATCTGGGTGTTTCCAGTGCCACTATCCGTAACGACATGGCGGCGCTGGAAGATGAGGGACTCATCACCGCGCCGCACACAAGTGCCGGCCGCATTCCCACGGACAAGGGCTACCGCCTGTTCGTCGACCAGATTTCCGCCGTCAAGCCACTCTCGCAGGCCGAGCGGCGCGCCATCCAGACGTTGCTGGAAGGCTCAGAGGACCTGGACGATGTCCTGGAGCGCACGGTGCGGCTGCTGTCCCAGCTGACCAACCAGGTGGCCGTGGTGCAGTACCCGCACCTTAGCCGCGCCATGGTGCGGCACATCGAATTTGTGCTGCTTGCGCCGCGCAAGGTCCTTGTGGTGCTGATTGCCGATACCGGAAAAGTTGATCAGCGGGTCATCGACACCGGCCAGGAACTCAGTGACGATGCGGTCGCGGCACTTCGCACGCGCTTCCTCAAGAGCCTGGCCGGCACGCCGCTGAGCCTCCTCCCGCAGGCGCTGCCCGCCGTCGTCGCCGGCTGCGAACCCTCACGCCGCCATGCCGCGCAGGCTCTGGCACGGGGACTGGACGCGCTGGCGAGCAGCACCCGCGAGGAGCGGATGGTGATGGCAGGGACCGCCAACCTGGCACGGTCCAATGTTGACTTTCCGCTGAGCATCGGTCCGGTCCTTGAAGCGCTCGAGGAGCAGGTGGTGATGCTCCGGCTGCTGAGCGAAATGGCTCAGGATCCCCGGGGCGTGACCGTCAGCATTGGCCGCGAGAACCCTTATGACGGTCTTGCGGAAGCCTCGGTGGTGGCCACGGGATACGGTCCCGGTTCCACTGCCAAGGTGGGGGTGCTCGGCCCCACCCGGATGGACTATCCCACCACTATGGCCGCGGTCCGGGCCGTGGCACGCTACCTTTCCAGGATCCTCGGGCCCTGACGGGTCCGGCACCAGCCAACCAGGCCTTCCCGTGTCCCGGTTTCCCGGACACGGCAGCAGCATCACAGGCAGTACAACCAGGAAGAGATACGAACTTTGAGCAGCCACTACGACGTTCTTGGAGTCTCACCCGAAGCGACGGGCGAAGAGATCAAGAAGGCCTACCGAAAGCTTGCGCGCACCCTCCACCCGGACGTTAACCCCGGTGAGGACGCCTCGGACCGCTTCAAGGCGGTCACGCACGCCTATGAAGTGCTCTCCGACCCGCAGAAGCGCCGCATTTACGACGCAACCGGCAACGAGAACGGCACGGACAATGGCTTCGGCGGTGCCGGCTACTCGGGCCAGGGCTTCGCCTTCCAGGACATCTTCGACACCTTCTTCGGCGCCGGCGGCTCCTCCGGTCCGGCTTCCCGCGTCCGCCGCGGGCAGGACGCCCTCATCAGCGTCCGCATCGACCTTCGGGACGCTGTCTTCGGCGTCAATAAGAAGCTCGAAGTGGACACGGCCGTGACGTGCCCCACCTGTGACGGCTCCTGCTGCAGGCCGGGGACCCACCCCGAGCGCTGCGACATTTGCGGCGGCAGCGGTCAGGTCCAGCGGGCCGTCCGCTCCATCCTGGGCCAGGTTATGACGGCCGCTCCGTGCGGCTCCTGCGAAGGCTTCGGAACCGTCATCAAGGACCCGTGCAACGAGTGCAACGGGCAGGGACGCATCCGCAGCCGGCGAACACTGACCGTCAAGGTTCCCGCCGGTGTGGCGACCGGAACCCGGATCCAGCTCGGCGGCCAGGGCGAAGCCGGACCTGCCGGCGGACCCTCCGGAGACCTCTATGTGGAGATCCGGGTCAACAACGATCCCACCTACCTGCGCGACGGCGACGACCTGCACGCCACGCTCAACATTCCCATGACCGCGGCGGCGCTCGGCACTGAGGTCACCTTGGAGACCTTCGACGGCACGCAGGAAATCGACGTCAAGGCGGGAACCCAGTCCGGCGAGATCATCACCCTGCGTGGCCTCGGCGTCACCCACCTGCGCGGTTACGGCCGTGGCGACCTGAAGGTCCACCTGCAGGTGGAGACCCCCAGCAAGCTCGACCCTGCCCAGGAGGACCTGCTCCGGCAGCTCGCCAAGCTGCGCGGGGAGCAATACACCGAAGGGAAACTTGCCGCCAGCGGCGGGGTCTTCGCCAAGCTGCGGGACCGGCTCGGTAACCTGTAGCAGTGAGCAACCCGGTCTTTTTCACCGCCGCCGGAACCTTGGATGACCAGGTCCCCGGTTCGCAATTCGTTCTCGACGGCGCCGAGGCGCGGCATGCCGTGACGGTGAAACGGCTCGCCGTGGGGGAGTCTGTGGACATAGCCGACGGAGCAGGAAAACGCCTTACCGGAACGGTGGCCGCCGTTGGCCCTGGCCAGCTCACGGTGCAGTGTTCGGCGCTGGAAATCGAAAGCCGCCCGGACGTCCGCCTGGTCCTGGTCCAGGCGCTTGCCAAAGGCGACCGGGACGAGCTGGCGGCCGAGACAGCCACCGAACTGGGCATCGACGCCATCATCCCCTGGCAGTCCGAACGTGCCATCGTGCGGTGGAAAGGCGAACGCGCGGCCAAAGCGCACGCAAAATGGCAGTCCGTGGTGACTGCGGCCGCAAAGCAGGCCCGCCGGGCGTGGATTCCCGAGGTCCGTGCCGCCGTCGACGGCCCCGGGCTGCAGGCGGCGGTGGCTGCCGCCGACTTGGCGGTCATTCTTCACGAGGATGCCGTGCGGCCGCTGCGCGGCGTGCTGGAGTCATGGCGGGACTCGATGCCGTCGGGAACCGGGCCCCGGGAGATCCTGCTTATCGTGGGGCCTGAGGGCGGGATCAGTCCGAGGGAAGTCACCCGGCTCTGCGGCGCGGGGGCGGTCACCGCGCTGCTTGGCCACCATGTCCTTCGATCATCCACGGCCGGCCCGGCGGCAACGGTCCTGGCCAGCGACGTGCTTGGCCGATGGTAGCGGCGCAGCCCGCCTGCTACTCCTTCGGGAATCTGTTACTTCACCGAGAAGCCGCGGCTGTCGACGTTCAGCTCCGTGTCATTTCGGCTGGGGTCAATCTGCCATACCCTGACTTCGTAGTTTCCCGGGCCCAGGTTCACCGTCAGCGAGAACAGTCCGGACTGTGAGGCATCGGAGGAGGCTGTCATGTCCCCGCTCAGGTACGGTGACTTGTCCGCGCTGCCGTCTACCCGGAGGATCTTCCAGCGGAGCTTGCCGCCGGGGACGATGCTCCGGCCGCTGACTTTGACGCTGCCATCGGCGACCTGGGTCCCCTCCTGCGGGTCAATGATCCACACGGGGGCAACCATGCCCGCGCTTCGTGACATCGGTGTCCCCAGCCGGACGCGGTTGAAGGCGAGATAGTCTGTATGCCCGTCCACGAGAATCACCACCTGGATCTGTTGGCCGGCATCCACCAGCCCGGAGCTGGCTCCCGCCGCGGTCGCGGTATAGACCAACTGCTGGATGGCGCGCTCGGCCATGGAAGTGTCAACGTTGCTGTTGAAAGCGTCGGCGGAGACATCCACCGTGATGACATTCTTGCCGGAGATGGACGTGGCCAGCTTCTTCGGGTTCTGCCATGGGGTGAAGAAGTCAGGATCGAGGGGCTTCTGGGACATCATGGCGCGCAGTGCGCGCGTCACCGGATTATCCTGCTCAGGCACGTCGCGGAACTCGCGGTACAGGAACACATTGTCGTTGCTGCGGCCAATCCAGTACACCGGCGCTTTGTTGGAGGCCTGGGTGGTTTCCAACGGCGCGCTGGTGCTGGGAACCCCCGCAGTGGCGGAACCGGACAGCATCTGCGGTGTGCCTGCCGAGTCCTCCGGGGGCTGGGGAGTGGCGACGCAGCCGGAGAGCAGGATCGCGGCAGGCAGCACCCAGAGCAGAACGGCGGAACGCACACGCTGTCCCGCTGGTCTCCTTCTGTGCCCCATCCCGCTAAATCCCATCGGCTCCGGTGTTCCCCCGCCCTCGTGTGTTCCTTCGGATGCGCGCCCCGGCGGGGCCCGCTGTGTGACTCTTGCTTTACGAGCGCGTGGCAGGTCCGGCAGAAACCGCCGGGAAGGGCCCGTTGGCACCCTCGACTGCCGGCGCAAGGCCGCTGAATCCCAGCATTACACACGGTCCCCGGCCGCCCGCGGCCTTTGGGCACGGTGAACCGAACTGCAACAGGAACGATATGAGGCCGATACAAAGTTGATACCTAATGACGGAAACGCGCAACGGAATCGTTCCAGGACGGGCATCGCGTGGCCGGGCCGGGGCCGCCGGTCGGGTCGCTGGCGTAAGATGGAAGGACTCCGCTTAACACGGAACCTGCCCGGTAGGCCGGCGGGTCAATGGATCATTCGGAGCAACTATTTCCTAACTGGAGGGGACCAGAGGCCAGCAGGCCGGCACCATGACTGAAGCAACAAACGGAAAGCCCCGGTTCAGCGCCGGAGAGCGCACCACAGGTGAATTTCCCCATAGTCTTCCCGGTGTCCGGACGGAGGTGGTCATATTCGACAACTCCGAGCAGATGGTGCAGTCCCTGGGCAGCCATGACGAAGCACTGCGCTTTATCGAAGAGCAGTTCCCCGCTGTGGATTTCCATGTCCGTGGCAACGAACTGGCCATCAGCGGCCCCGCCGCGGACGTTCCGCGGATCATGCGGCTCATCCACGAGGTGCGCGGCCTGGTCGAACGCGGCACAGTCATCACACCGGCAGTGCTGCAGCAGCTCGCCGCCCTCCTGCGCAGCCAGTCCCTGCAGAATCCTGTCGAGGTGCTGACGCACAACATCCTCTCCAGCCGCGGCAAGACCATTCGGCCCAAGACACTGAACCAGAAGAACTACGTGGACGCCATCGATGCGAACACGGTGATTTTCGGCATTGGGCCCGCCGGCACGGGAAAGACGTTCCTGGCCATGGCCAAGGCCGTCCAGGCCCTTCAGCAGAAGGAGGTCAGCCGCATCATCCTGACCAGGCCCGCCGTCGAAGCGGGAGAGCGGCTCGGTTTCCTGCCCGGAACCCTCAGCGACAAGATCGACCCCTACCTGCGGCCGCTGTACGACGCGCTTCACGACATGATGGATCCGGAGTCGATTCCACGGCTGATGGCGGCCGGCACTATCGAGGTGGCGCCCCTGGCCTACATGCGCGGCCGCACCCTCAACGACGCCTTCATCATTCTGGATGAGGCCCAGAACACCACCCCCGAGCAGATGAAGATGTTCCTGACCCGTTTGGGTTTCGGCTCCAAGATGGTGGTCACCGGCGACGTGACACAGGTGGACCTGCCGTTCGGCACCCGGTCCGGGCTGCGGATCGTCGAGGAAATCCTGCAGGGAATTGAAGATGTCAATTTCACGGTGCTTGATGCTTCGGACGTTGTCCGCCATCGGCTGGTGGGCGACATCGTCCATGCCTACGGGGTCTGGGACGAGATACAGCGGAACCGGGTGAAGCATTCCGTGCCCCGGGACAAGCGGGGAGAACACGCATGAGCATCGAAGTGAACAACGAATCCGGTGTCCTGGTGGACGAAGCGGAGCTCGTGGCCCTGTCCCGGTTTATCTTCGAGCGGCTCTACATCCACCCGCAGGCCGAGTTGTCCATCCTTCTGGTGGACGAGCCTGCCATGGAAAAGCTGCACATTGAACTGATGGACGAGCCCGGCTCCACGGACGTCCTGTCCGTTCCCATGGACGAGCTCACCCCGGGGACGCCGGACAAGCCAACCCCCCAGGGGATGCTCGGCGACATCGCCATTTGCCCGCAGGTGGCGGAAGCCCAGGCACGGAACGCGGGCCACTCCACGCAGGACGAAATGTTGCTGCTCACCACGCACGGAATCCTGCATTTGCTCGGTTACGACCACGCGGACCCCGAGGAGAAGGCGGAGATGTTCGGCTTGCAGCGCGAACTGCTGGCTGACTTCACGGGCAAGGACGCCCCGTCAGAGACGATTCAGTGACCCCACTGATCCTGGTCTGCATGGCGCTGGTATTCCTGAGCTTTGCAGCCCTGCTGACCGCGGCGGAATCCGCGTTCAGCTTCCTTCCCCGGCACGATGCCGAAGACGCCATACTCAAAAGCCGCGGCGGTGCGCTGAAGCGGATTATGGACCAACCGGTTTCCCACATGCGGTCCCTGCGGTTCTGGCGGATCTGGTTCGAAATGGCGTCGGCCGTGGCTGTCGCTGTCCTCCTCCACAGCGTCCTGGGGAATGTGTGGCTCGCCGGCCTGGCCGCCACCGGGATCATGGCGCTGGTTGGTTTTGTCATCGTGGGCGTCTCGCCGCGCCAGCTCGGCCGGGTCCACTCGGCGGCCGTGGTCCGGTTCACCGCTCCGGTCATCCGGTTCCTGTGCTGGGTGCTGGGCCCCATCCCCGGCTGGCTCGTGAGTGTTGGCAGTGCTGTAGCTCCTGGCGGCCCCGGCGGCGACGAAGGCTTCTTCAGCGAAGAAGAGTTCCGCGAACTCGTTGACCGTGCCACCGAGTCGGACATGATCGAGGACAACGAGGCCGAACTGATCCAGTCGGTGTTTGACTTTGGCGACACGCTGGTCCGTGCGGTGATGGTGCCGCGGACCGACGTTTTGACCATTGATTCCGGTTCCAGCCTTCACCGCGCAATGTCGTTGTTCCTCCGTTCGGGCTATTCGCGCATTCCGGTGATCCGCGACAACGCGGACCAGATCGTGGGGATCGTCTACCTCAAGGATGTGGCGGCGGTGCTGCACAGCCTGGGACCGGGCGAGGTACCGCCCACGGTCGATGAACTGGCCCGGGATGTCCGGTACGTTCCGGATTCCAAACCGGTCAGCGACCTGTTGCGCGAGTTGCAGAAAGAGTCCACGCACGTGGCCATCGTGATCGACGAATACGGCGGAACGGCAGGCCTGGTGACGCTCGAGGACCTCATCGAGGAGATCGTCGGGGAGATCGTGGACGAGTACGACACTGAAAGCGCCGAAGCGGTGGCACTCGGGGACGGCAGCTACCGGGTGAGTGCCCGCATGAGCATCGATGACCTCGGCGAGTTGTTCGACGTCGAACTCGACGACGACGAGGTGGACACCGTCGGCGGCCTGCTGGCCAAGGCACTCGGCCGGGTTCCGATCGTGGGCAGCTCCGTGGAAGTCCACGGCGTCTCACTGCGGGCCGACCGGCTCGAGGGCCGGCGCAACCGCGTCAGCCACATCATTGCGGCGCTTGCGCCAAAGGAAGACACTGACCTTGAAGAGCTTCTCGACGAGGCCAAAACAACGCAACAGGGAGTTCCACGTGAGCAAGCAGAATAAAGCGGACGACGGGGAGGCCTTCGGCGGCTTCCACGCAGGATTTTCCATTCTCGTGGGCCGGCCCAACGCGGGCAAGTCCACGTTGACAAATGCCTTGGTGGGCAAGAAAGTGGCCATCACCTCGGCAAAGCCGCAGACCACCCGCCACACGATCCGCGGCATCGTCCACCGTGAGAATGCACAGCTGATCCTCGTTGACACGCCCGGCCTGCACCGCCCGCGAACGCTTCTGGGGAAGCGCCTCAACGACCTGGTGGCGGACACATTGTCCGAGGTTGATGCCATTGGATTCTGCCTTCCGGCCAACGAGAAGATCGGTCCGGGCGACAGGTTCATTGCCGCCCAGCTCGCCGCTGTGGGAAACAAGCCGATCATCGCCATCGTGACCAAGTCCGACACCGTGGACCGCCAGGCGCTGACTGAACAGCTGCTCGCCGTCGCGGAACTGGGCCGCGAAGTAATGGGCGAAGAGGGCTGGAAGGACATCGTTCCTGTCTCGGCCACTGACGGTTTCCAGGTGGAGACTGTGGCCGACGTCCTGATCAGTCACATGCCGCCGTCGCCTCCGTTGTACCCGGACGGAGAGCTGACGGACGAACCCGAGGCCGTTATGGTGGCCGAACTCATCCGCGAGGCCGCCCTCGAGGGTGTGCGCGACGAACTTCCGCATTCCCTGGCGGTTGTGGTTGACGAGATCGTGCCCCGGGAGGGACGTCCGGAGGACAGCCCGTTCCTCGACGTCCGGGTCAACCTGTACGTTGAGCGACCGTCGCAAAAGGCGATCATCATCGGCAAGGGAGGTGCCCGGTTGCGCGAGGTGGGAACCAACGCCCGGAAAGGCATCGAAGCGCTCCTGGGCACCCGCATTTACCTCGACCTGCACGTCAAGGTTGCCAAGGACTGGCAGCGGGACCCCAAGCAGCTGGTAAAGCTGGGATTTTAGGCCGCACCGGGCTCCCGGACGCGCGTGGCTGACGGCTCATCGGGCGTTTTCCCAGATTAGGCCCGTAAAATGGGTCGATCCCGTTTTTATAGAGGAAGGTTCACCACGTGGTGAGACGCCCCGACGACCCTGCGGCAGGAACTGGCGTGCCCGGTTCCGCTGCCCGGCACACGGACAACACGCCGCTCGGCGCTGCCCGGCATCTGGGTCCCCTTCGGTCGATGCCTGCCTGGCTCAAAGTGATAACCGCTGCTGTTGCCATCCTATTGGTGGGCGTCCTGGCGTTTGGCGCCTACTGGGTGATCCGGCTCCAGGGAAACCTCACAACCTCATCTCTGGGCGCGGGCAGCAGCAAGAGCGAAGGGTCCGTGAATGACTCGACGGACAGGATGCAGATCCTGATCCTGGGCTCGGACACCCGTGACGGAAAGAATTCGCAATACGGCAGTGCCGACGATTCAGCCGGCTACGGGCACTCGGATGTCATGATGCTCCTGGACATCTCGGCGGATAACTCCCACGTCAATGTGATCAGCTTTCCCCGTGATCTGCTGGTGGACGTCCCGAAGTGCAAGGACGAGAAGACCGGAACCGAGTACCCGGCGCAAAAAAACGTGATGATCAACTCGGCGATGTCAGAGGCCGGCATTGGCTGCGCGGTGGACACCGTCAACAAGCTCACCGGCATGGAGATCGACCACTTTATGATGGCCGACTTCAACGCGGTCAAGGAACTTTCCAACACGGTCGGCGGCGTGGAGGTCTGCGTCAGCGACGCGGTCTACGACCCCGATTCCAAGCTGCGGCTCCCCAAGGGCACCTCCACGGTGCAGGGGGAGCAGGCGCTCTCGTTCGTGCGCACGCGTCACGCTTTCGGCGATGGCGGCGACCTTGGCCGCATCAAAGCCCAGCAGGGCTTCCTGTCCTCGCTGACACGCAAGCTGAAGTCCGAGGGCACGCTCTCGAACCCAGCCAAAATGCTGGACATCGCGGATGCCGTCACCAAGAACCTGACCATCGACAACGGGCTGGCATCGATCCCCACCCTATTGACCGTGGCCAACCGGTTGAAGAACATCGACGTCGGCAAGGTGGCCTTCGTGGCCGTGCCCACCGTCCCCGCAGCGTCCGACCCGAACCGCCTGCAGATGGCGGAACCTGCCGCGTCCCAGCTGTTCGCAGCCATGCGGAAAAATGTGGACCTGACAAACCCCACCGCGACACCGAGCGCCTCCCCGGCGCCGTCGGACAGTTCCAGCGCGGCGCCCACGCCGTCAGCCACGCCTTCACCTTCCGCTTCCGCCTACGAGAAGGCGCTGCAGCCGGTCACCATTGCCAACGGCACGGGCGTTCCCGCCCGATCACAGGAAATCGCCCAGGCCGTCATGGCCGGCGGCTTCACCAAGGTGGGGCAGCTTGCAGCCCGGCCCGTCGACAAAACCGCCGTGTACTACGGTGCAGGCTTTGCCGATGTGGCCGCCGATGTGGCGGCCCTGCTGGATATTCCAGCCAGCCAGGTCCTTCCGGCCACGGGAGTGGTTGGGGTGCAGGTGTATGCAGGGTCCGACTTCGCCACCGGCACGACGTTGCCGGCAGCGCCACTTCCAAAGGACATTGTCAATCAAACGGCGGGCGATACCGTGTGCCAGCAGGCCAACCCGGAGCTCATTGTTCGCTAGGGGCCGCAGCGTTTGCCACACCGCCCGCCGGTAGCGACGAGCGACGCGGTGGCCACAGCGCCGTGGACAAAGGACCGGACCAGCACCGCTGGTCCGGTCCTTCTCATGTGCAGCGCCGCTGCACCGCGCTACCAGATGCTGACGCGCTCCGCCGGGGGCATCCACATGCCGTCCTGCTCGGCCACGCCAAAAGCGTCATGGAACGCGTCGAGGTTCTTCGCAATGGCGTTGGCTCGGAATTCGTTGGGGGAGTGCGGGTCGGTGGCCAGGCGGCGGATCGCCTCCTCGGCCCGGATCACCTGCCGCCAGCTGGCCGCCCAGGATGCGAAGAAGCGCTGCTCTCCGGTCATACCGTCCAGGACGTCAGGCTCCGCGCCATCGAGGCTGATCAGGTAGGCCTTGTAGGCGATCGTGAGGCCGCCAAGGTCGCCGATGTTTTCCCCGAGGGTCAACTTGCCGTTCACGCGATGGCCGGGCGCGGCATAGGGGGACAGCGCGTCGAACTGTGCCACGAGCTTCGAGGTCAATTCCTCGAAGGCCGTGCGGTCATCCTCCGTCCACCAGTTGCGCAGCGCTCCGCTGCCGTCGAACTGCGAGCCCTGGTCATCGAAGCCGTGCCCGATCTCATGTCCGATCACGGCACCGATCCCGCCATAGTTGACTGCGTCGTCGGCGTCGGCCGTGAAGAAGGGCGCCTGGAGGATCGCGGCAGGGAAGACGATCTCATTCAGCAGAGGGTGGTAATACGCGTTGACGGTCTGCGGCGTCATCAGCCACTTGTTCCGGTCCACCGGCTTGCCCACCTCGTCAAGGTGACGGTCGACGTCGGCGCTGTGCGCCCTTTCGACGTTGCCCAGAAGGTCGGAGGGCTCGATCTCCACCGCGGAGTAGTCGATCCACTCATCGGGGTATCCGATCTTTGAACGGAAGGCTTCCAGTTTCTTGAGCGCCTCGTGCTTGGTGTCCTCACCCATCCAGGCGAGGCCGGAAATGCTTTGCCGGTAGGCTTCGATGAGGTTAGCCACGAGCGACTGCATCCGGGCCTTATGTGATTCGGGGAAGTGCTTGGCCACGTAGATCTGGCCCACGGCCTCGCCGAGTGCATTTTCGACCACTGCCACACCGCGCTTCCAGCGGTCCTTGTTCCGGGGTGTTCCGCTGATGGTGGTGCCGTAGAAGGCGAAGTTGGCGTCAACGAACTCAGCGGAAAGATAGGGCGCCGCGGAACTGACCACCCGCATGGCGAGCCAGTCCTGCCAGGTAGCCAGGGATTCCGAGTTGATCAGGGAAGCGGCCCCGGCAAAGAAGTCCGGGGTCGCCACCACCAGTTCCTCACGCTTTTCGGGGACGATGCCCGCGGCGTCGAACCAGGTTTCCATGAGTGGGAATAGCTCATGCGCCTCGGACGCGGACTTCAGGTTGTAGGTCTTTTGCGGATCGCGGAGGGTCACATTGTCCCAGTGGTGGGAGGCGAGCTTCGTTTCCAGGCCCACCACGCGGGCTGCGGCTTCCTGCGGATCCTCCACGCCTGCCAGGCGAAGCATCGAACCCACATGATCGCGATACGCCTCAACCATCGGGGCGAACTTTTCCTCGCGGTAGTAGGACTCATCCGGCAGCCCCAGGCCACCTTGTCCGGTGTACAACAGGATCCGGTCGGGATTGCCGGCGTCCGGCGCCGGGTAGATGTAAAAAAGGCCCGAAACATCCGAGCGGAACAGGCGGCCGGCCAGCTCGATCACGTCGGTGGTGGACCCGGTGGCGTACACCGCGGCGAGGCGGTCGCGGATGGGGTCCATGCCCTTGGCCTCGACAGCGGCTTCGTCCATGAAGCTGTTGTACAGGTCGCCGATCTTGCGCTCTATCCCGCTGGCGTCGGCCCCGCGGCCGGCCGCCTCCTCGATAATCTCCCGGACCGCGAGCTCCGAATCATCGCGCAAGGCAGTGAAGGTTCCCTCCAGTGCGCGGTCGTCCCGGATGGTGGTGCTCTTGAGCCATGCGCCGTTGACATGCTGGTACAGGTCGTCCTGCGGCCTGACGCTGGCGTCGATGTTGGACAGGGCGATCCCCGAGTTTGGCACAGGTGCTCCTTCGTGTGAGGGCTGCAGCCGGTGCTGGCACCGGTGCGGCGTCTGCATGGTGGACGTGGCGGGAGGTGTTGCTCCTTCATCTTACGCACCCGTGTTACTGTGAAATGGTGCGCGCAGAACTGCTTCTTCTTAGCTGCCGCGGCGAGGCTTCAGACGCTATCTAGCGCAAGGCCCACCCTCGCTGCGGAGTTTGTGTTGCCCGGCCACCCTTTCACCAAGAATCATAGAAAAGGCCACGATACTAATGCGAAACGCACAGAAGCCCTCGGGAATGCCGGTCCACCGCTACATCCCGTTCCAGGATCAGATCAACGTTGAGCTGCCTGACCGCACCTGGCCCGACAAGGTCATCACGAAGGCCCCGCGCTGGTGCGCTGTGGACCTCCGGGACGGAAACCAAGCGCTGATCGACCCCATGAGCCCTGCCCGGAAAATGAAGATGTTCGATCTGCTGGTCCGCATGGGCTACAAGGAGATCGAGGTCGGGTTCCCGTCGGCCTCCCAGACGGACTTCGACTTCGTCCGGCAGCTGATCGAAGGAAACCACATTCCGGACGACGTCACCATCCAGGTGCTGACGCAGGCCCGCGAGCACCTGATCGAGCGGACGTACGAGTCGCTGGTGGGAGCCAAGCAGGCAATCGTCCACCTCTACAATTCCACCTCGATCCTCCAGCGCCGGGTGGTCTTCAACCAGGACGAAGACGGCATCCTGGACATCGCGCTACAGGGCGCCCGTCTGTGCAAGAAGTACGAAGAGACGCTGGCGGACACCCACATCACGTATGAGTATTCCCCCGAGTCCTTCACCGGCACGGAGCTGGAATACGCGGTCCGGGTCTGTAACGCGATCGCGGACGTCTTCGAGGCATCAGCCGACAGCCAGGTGATCATCAACCTGCCGGCCACTGTCGAAATGGCCACCCCCAACGTTTATGCGGATTCGATCGAGTGGATGAGCCGCCACCTGCACCCCCGCGAGGGGATCATCCTCTCCCTGCACCCGCACAACGACCGCGGCACGGGCGTGGCCGCCGCCGAACTGGGTTACCTGGCCGGCGCGGACCGGATTGAGGGGTGCCTGTTCGGAAACGGCGAACGGACCGGGAACGTTGACCTGGTCACCCTGGGCCTGAACATGTTTGTCCAGGGCATCGACCCCATGATCGATTTCTCGGACATCGACGAGGTCCGTCGCACGGTGGAGTACTGCAACCAGCTCCCGGTGGCAGAACGGTCCCCGTATGGCGGTGACCTGGTCTTTACGGCGTTCTCGGGTTCGCACCAGGACGCCATCAAGAAGGGCTTCGAGGCACTGGAGAGGGACGCTGCCGCTGCGGGCAAGGACGTCAGTGACGTCACCTGGCAGGTCCCGTACCTCCCCGTTGATCCAAAGGACCTGGGCCGCAGCTACGAGGCAGTGATCCGGGTTAACTCCCAGTCCGGCAAGGGCGGCGTGGCCTACCTGCTGAAGAACGAGCACAGCCTGGACCTGCCGCGGCGGGCCCAGATTGAATTCTCCGGCGTTATCCAGCGGCGCACGGACACCGTTGGCGGCGAGGTCAGCGGTGCGCAGTTGTGGCAGCTGTTCCAGGACGAGTACCTGCCCTCCGGCAGGGAAGATGGACAATGGGGCCGTTACTCCCTTGGCACGGTGAGCACCGAGACCGACGAGGACGGCGCCATGACCCTGCACGCCACGTTGAAGGTGGACGGTGTACAGGTCCGCCGCACGGGCACCGGCAACGGACCCATCGCCGCACTGCTGGACATCCTCGGCCAGGACGGAGTGGACGTCCGCGTGCTGGACTACAGCGAGCACGCCCTGTCGGAGGGTGGAAACGCCCGGGCAGCCGCCTACGTCGAATGCGCCGTGGGGGAACGGGTCCTGTGGGGAATCGGGATCGACTCCAACACCAGCATGTCCTCCCTGAAGGCTGTCATTTCAGCTGTGAACCGCGCCATCAGGGACGCACAGGCCTGAGACGCTTCATGGTGCGCCGCCGGGAAACCGGCGGCGCATCTGCTTAAAGCCCTACTTACCGGAAGTCAGTGCGAATATTAACTGTGGCCCAACAACCATCATTTTCTGCCCGCGCGTATCGGGATGACGCAGTGGTGCTCCGCACCCACAAACTGGGCGAAGCGGACCGCATCATCACTCTGCTGACCAAACACCACGGCCAGGTGCGTGCGGTGGCCAAGGGAGTGCGCAGAACCAGCAGCCGCTTCGGAGCACGTTTGGAACCATTTATGGTTGCGGATCTTCAACTCATCTCGGGACGGACCCTGGACATCGTCACGCAGGCGGTGGCCAAAGGGGCTTATGGCGGAAACATCGCTGCTGACTACGGCCGCTACACCGTGGCCGCGGTCATGACGGAAACGGCTGAAAAGCTCACTGACGTGGACGGTGAGTCCGGAACGGCACAATATAACCTCCTCGTTGGCGCCCTGGCGTCCCTGAGCCGTGGCGACCACACCCCGGAACTCATTCTGGACTCGTACCTCCTGCGGGCGCTATCCACCGGCGGGTGGGCCCCGAGCTTCACCAATTGCGCCCGGTGCGGCGCCGCAGGACCCCACAACGCCTTTTCCGCTCCGCTGGGCGGAATGGTGTGCGCGGACTGCCGGCCTCCGGGCTCGCCTGCCCCCGCCGCGGAAACGGTGTTCCTCCTGGGCGCGCTGCTCACGGGGGACTGGACGACGGCGGACGCCTCCCTGGCGGTGCACCGCCGGGAGGCGGCCGGTTTGGTGGCCAGCTATCTGCAATGGCATCTTGAACGTGTCTTGAAATCACTTAAACATGTGGAGCGTACCTGACCGTGGCCTTAGGCAAGAAGAAAAGCCCCGTCCGCCAGCGGACATCCCCGGTGATCGCACCGTACCCGCATCCTTCGGGGGCGGTGCCGCCATCCATCCCTTCGGAATTCGTCCCGCAGCACGTGGCGATTGTGATGGACGGGAACGGCCGTTGGGCCAACCAGCGCGGCCTGCCCCGGATCGAAGGCCACAAGGCCGGCGAACCGGCGTTGCTGGACGTGGTTGCCGGCGCCATAGAAATGGGCATCAAGTACATCACTGTCTATGCGTTTTCCACGGAGAACTGGCGACGTTCGCCGGAGGAAGTCCGCTTCCTGATGGGTTTTAACAAGGACGTGCTACGCCGCCAACGGAACCAGCTGGATGAATGGGGCGTCCGGATCCGCTGGTCCGGCCGGCGGCCCAAGCTCTGGGGTTCGGTCATCCGTGAGCTGGAAGAGGCCGAGGACTTCACGCGCGGGAACAGCACATGCACGTTGACCATGTGTGTTAATTACGGCGGCCGGGCGGAAATCGCCGACGCCGTGGCGGCCATCGCCGAGGAGGTGGCGGCCGGTCGGCTCAAGCCGGGCGCCATCACCGAGCGGACAGTCCAGAAGTACCTTGACGAGCCCGACCTTCCCGACGTTGACCTCTTCCTGCGCAGCTCCGGGGAGCAACGGCTGTCCAACTTCATGCTGTGGCAGTCCGCCTACGCGGAGTTTGTTTTTATGGACACCCTGTGGCCCGACGTTGACCGCCGCACCCTGTGGGACGCCGTGGGAGTCTACGCCCGGCGCGACCGACGGTACGGCGGGGCCGTAGACGCGGCCCGGCCCCAGCAAGATCAGTCGGTGGCCCCTTCCTCCAGCACATAGCCGCGGATCCAGCGCGACAGGCGGTCGTAGGCGTAGTTCCGGACCCGGGGCGGGGAGAGGAAGACGTCGTGGAGACCCCCGTCGATCCGTTCCAGTGTGACTGAACGGCCCAGCGCCATGGCACGGACGGCGATGATGTTGACGTCGAGGACCACGTCGGTACTGCGCATCGCCTCGGTCCAGATCATTCCGTTCTCGCTGGCTCCCGAGAGCAGCACCAGTATGGGGATCTCGATCCGCAGCCCGCGCGCCACGCGTGAGTGCCCTGCAAGGACCGCGCTGAGCCACCCGGCCCGCACAGGGAAGGCGAGGGGCGGCCGGTAATTGTCATCCAGGGTCCATTCGCCCTCGGCGGCGCTGCTGATGCTGCGCCAGTAGAAACCGCGCTCGGGCAGGCGCAGCACCGTCTCGGGCCGCAACCGGGCCAGCGGTCCCACCATGGTGCGGGCCGCCCGCCTCACCAGGGAGCTTCCATGCATTTCCAGCCACGGGCTGTTAAGCACCAGGCTTGAGGCAACGTCCGGGTGCCGGCTGACCCACAAAGCCGCAATCAGGCCGCCGGTGGAATGGCCTATCAGGGTCAGGGCGGGCTTGGGCCCCGGATCCGGCCACAGCGCCTCGATGATGCCGATGGCCCTGCTGATCTCGGCGTCGTAATCATCCAGATCCGCCACGTAGCCGCCGTGGGTGTGGGCTTGGAGGCTCCGGCCGTGGTTGTGCATATCCAAGGCAAAGAACTCGAAGCCCTTGCCGGTCCAGAACTGCGCAAGCTCCACATTAAAGAAGTAGTCGCTCCAACCGTGCAGAAACAGAACTGCCCGGCGCGGCAGCTCCCTCGATGCTGTGACGCCTTCTCCGCCGTTGGGCACGTGGCGCACCAGCGTGGCTGTTCGTTCCGCGCCGTCCACCCCTGTGGCCTGGAAGGCGCAGGATTCGAAGTCCGCCCCAAGAATGTCGGTCTGCCACATCATCCGGGCAGCCCCGCAACCCGAAGCTGAACCGCGCCGCCACTGATCATGGAAATATGCTAGCGTGCCCGCGAAGCCGCTCCGGAGGCGCCGCCCTGTCACCGACCACAGGGGTCATCCGCCGGCGGCGCCAGGAGACGATCCGGCGTCACACCGGGAAGCCCCGGCGGTGCCGGTTTGGTCTGCGTCGCCGGAGACGGAAAACTGGTGGCATGCGCCTATATCCCACCTTCTTTCGGTTTGCCTTTTCCTGGATGGACGCCGAGCGCGCCCATAAGATCGGTTTTCAGGCCATCAGACTGGCCCATACGTGCGGTGCGGGCAGGGTGCTCGCGAAATTCACGGCGCCGGCAGCTTCGCTCGAGACCTCGGCGTTCGGCCTGACCTTCCCGTCGCCGTTCGGCCTCGCGGCCGGCTTCGACAAGGAAGGCCACGGCATCGAGGCCTTGACCGAACTGGGCTTCGGACATGTGGAGGTGGGCACCATCACGGGGCAGGCCCAGCCCGGTAACGAAAAACCACGCCTCTTCAGGCTCATCGAAGACAGGGCCGTCATCAACCGGATGGGCTTCAATAACGACGGCGCCGCAGCGGTGGCACCGCGGCTGAAGTCCGCCAGGGCCGCCCTCCAACGGCGGCATCCCGGCACCCGGCCGGTGATTGGCGTCAATATCGGCAAGAGCAAAGTCGTGGAGCTCGACAGTGCTGTGGAGGACTACCTCATCAGCGCCAGGCTGCTGGCGCCGGCCGCCGACTATCTGGTGGTCAACGTCAGTTCGCCCAACACCCCGGGACTCCGGCTGCTCCAGAATGTTGAAACCCTCAGGCCGCTGCTCAAGGCAGTCGGCGAGGAAGCGGACACCGCAGCGGGCAGGCACGTGCCGCTGCTGGTCAAGATTGCCCCCGACCTTACGGATGAGGACGTCGACGACGTCGCTCGGCTGGCGCTTGACCTGAAGCTTGACGGCATCATCGCCACCAATACCACCATTGACCGGTCCGGCCTGGCCTCGGCTCCGGAGAAGATCGAGGCCTGCGGAGCCGGCGGCTTGTCCGGCGCGCCCTTGAAGGAACGGTCCCTTGACGTGCTGCGCCGGCTCCGGGAAGCCACCCATGGCGAGCTGGTCCTCGTGTCCGTCGGTGGCGTGGAAACCGCGCTCGATGTGCAGGCCCGACTGGACGCCGGCGCCACGCTCGTGCAGGGATATACAGCGTTCCTGTACGAAGGGCCATTCTGGGCTGCCCGCATCAACCGACAGCTGGCCAGGAACCGGGCCGGGCGCAAACTGCCCGAAGCACACAGTTCCTAAGCGGACCGGCGGGCTTAAACGAAGAAGCCCCGGCGGTGAACCGCCGGGGCTTCTTACATGGACAGCCTGCTCAAGCGAAGAGACCGTATTGAAGGGAAATTCAGGAGGGGAAGTCTCCGCGCTTTACCAGCGGCTTGGGAAGGCGCAGCCGGCGGAACTGAAGGGAGCGCATGGAGCCGTACCAGACGGTGCCGCGTTCGACGTCGCCGAACTTCTCCGCAAGGCGCTTCTTGAGCTTGCGCGAAAGGATGAAGACGTCCACGAAGACAGCCAGGAACATCACCCAGAACCCGCCAAGGACATAGATCATCTGTTCGCTGGTGGAGGGGACCAGCAGCGAAATGACCACAAAGACCAACGCCCCGAACATGAGGTATTCGCCGAGGCTGAACCTCGCGTCCACGTAGTCGCGGGCAAAGCGCTTTTGCGGGCCCTTGTCCCGCAGCGGCAGGAACCTTTCGTCACCGGTGTCGAGCGCCTGGCGCATTTTCAGGCGCTGATCCTGGACGGCCGCGCGCTCGGCCGCTTTTGAGGCCTTGCGGTCCTCCGGCACGAGGGGCCGCTTGCGGGCGGCTTCCTGGACTTTGCGCTTTGGCGTGGGCGCGCCCTTGCCGAGGGCCGGGTCATGGCTTGCCGATGCACCGGTTGCCTGCTGGTCAACTACGTCCTGCGCCGTCGGCGCTTCCTTTTTACGTCCAAACACCAGTACAGAATACCTTGCAGGGGACGGCCCTCAGTCATACGTGAAGGCCCCCCGCCGCTCCGGTTGAACAACGGCGCGGTGGAGCCGTTGCGCGAATCGGGCCCGCCGGGTGCGGCCTGTTTGCTGTGGTGGCGCACACAGGTAGGGTTTTGGCCATGACTTCATCAGCAGCGGGCACCCCGCAGACTATCAGCGGCAGCGTCGACACCATCGACGTCGATGCCCTGCGCCAGTCCGTCCACAAGTCCTTTGACGCCACCATCGGGGACCTGAAGAATCTCGTCGCCATTCCGGGAATTGCCTGGCCGAGCTTCGACCCCTCCCAGCTGGACCGCAGTGCTGATGCGGTGGCCGCCTTGGTGCGGGCCAGCGGCATTGAGGACGTGCACATCCTGCGCTGCGATAAGGAGGACGGAACCCCGGGCGGGCCCGCCGTTGTCGCCCGACGTGCCGCCACCGAGGGAAAACCGACCATCCTCCTTTACGCCCATCATGACGTGCAGCCGCCGGGGGACCCGGCGTTGTGGGAGACCGAGCCGTTCACCGCCGTCGAACGCGACGGACGCCTGTATGGACGCGGCGCCGCCGACGACAAAGCCGGCATCATGGCACACCTTGCCGCGTACGCTGCCGTGTCCGAAGCACTGAACGAGGAGTTCGGACTCGGAGTGACGTTCTTTTTCGAGGGCGAGGAGGAAGCGGGTTCGCCGACCTTCCGCAGGTTCCTGGAAACCCACCGTGAACTGCTCCGCGCCGATGTGATTGTGGTGGCCGACTCCAGCAACTGGAAGGTGGGGGTTCCGGCCCTGACCACCAGCCTGCGCGGCCTGGTGGACGGCACCATCGAGGTCCAGGTGCTCGAGCATGCCGTCCACTCGGGAATGTTCGGCGGCGCTGTGCTGGATGCACCCACGCTCCTATCCCGCCTCATCGCCACCCTGCACGACGCCGACGGCAGCGTCGCCGTGAAGGGCCTGATCAGCCGGGACGAAACCACCGTGGACCTCACGGAAGCGGAATACCGGGCCGACGCGTCAGTCCTCGACGGCGTGCGGCTGGCGGGAACCGGCAGTATCGCTTCCCGGCTGTGGACCAAACCGGCCCTCTCCATCATTGGCTTTGACGCACCGGCGGTGGACGTCGCTTCAAATACGCTTCTGCCGAGGGCCAGGGCCAAGTTCAGCCTTCGGCTGGCGCCCGGCCAGGTTCCCGCTGAAGCCATGGAGGCCGTCAAGGCCCATGTCGAGGCCAATGCCCCCTTTGGTGCCAAGGTGGTTTTCACCCCGGGGGAGAGCGGGAACTCGTTCCTGACGGACACCGGCTCAGCGGCGGCGGGCATGGCCATGTGGGCACTGGGCGAGGCATGGGGAGTGCCGGCGGTGGAAATGGGCATCGGCGGCTCCATCCCGTTCATCTCGGACCTGACGGAGGTCTATCCCGAGGTGCAGATCCTCGTCACCGGCGTTGAGGATCCGGACTCCCGTGCCCACAGCGCCAACGAGTCCCTGCACCTCGGGGACTTCCGCAACGCCATTGTGGCCGAGGCCCTCCTCCTGGCCCGCCTCAACCACGGCGTGGCCGAAGGCCTTAAGTAGGGCCTGCAATAAAGCCGCGGCCGTTCCCAAGGAACAATCAGGGTACGGCCACGGTTACGTCAGGAGTTAGAGCTACACGCCGGATCGACGTAGCATGTAGCTATAGCCCATACCGTTTCCGTAGGGGCTGGCAACGCGAAAGCGTGGCCGCCACCACCGTCGTAAAAAGGGGTAGGCCAATGAGCACTACAACCAATGAGAACAGCACCGAAACCACCAGCACCCCCAGCGAAGAAGTCGCCAGCCACGAGGTCAAGCTGACTGACGTCGCTGCAGGAAAGGTGCGTAGCCTGCTGGAGCAGGAGGGCCGCACGGATCTTCGGCTGCGCGTTGCTGTCCAGCCTGGCGGCTGCTCTGGCCTCATTTACCAGCTCTACTTTGACGAGCGCCTCCTTGAAGGCGATGCCGTTCGTGACTATGACGGCGTCGAAGTTGTGGTGGACAAGATGAGCGTTCCGTATCTTAGCGGCGCCAGCATCGACTTCGAGGACACCATCTCCAAGCAGGGTTTCACGATCGACAACCCCAATGCCGGCGGTTCATGCGCCTGCGGTGACTCCTTCCACTAACCTGGCCATCGTGTCCCTTGGCAGTCTGGGGTCGGCACCGGTTTAAACCGGTGCCGACCCACTGTGCCGACATGTGGGCGAAATCCCCGGGGGAGCGGTAAGCTCTACACCGAGTAGTAAAACTTTTCGTGTGCCCGCGGAGCTCTAGTCCCCGGGCGACAGCAACAAGTAGGAAGGGCCGTCTGTGAGTTCGCAGAACCGAACCGGCAGCCGACGCAAAAAGATCTCTACGATCACTGGCTTGGCACTAGCCGGCGCGTTGGCTTTGACTGGATGTTCACCAGAGGTAGAGAAGGGGTGGCTGCCCACCGAGCGTGGCACCACCAATCACACCGACCGCATCATGGACCTCTGGGTCAACTCATGGATCGCCGCACTGGTCGTTGGCATCATCACGTGGGGCCTGATGGTCTGGTGCATCGTCGCCTACCGCCGGCGCAAGGGAACCGTTGGCTTCCCCCGCCAGACCAGTTTCAACCTTCCGCTTGAGGTCTTCTACCTGACCATTCCGCTCTTTATGGTTCTGGTGTTCTTCTACTTCACGGACCGTGACCAGCAGGCGGTCGATGATCGCTCCAAGCCCGCCGACGTCGTCGTCGATGTCCGTGGCAAGCAGTGGGCATGGGACTTCAACTACAAAAAGGGCGACGTCGTCACCGGTGACGTGCACGAAGCCGGGGTCCAGGCGCACCTCACCGGCGCGGACGTGGACAAGGACAAGCTCCCCACGCTGTACCTGCCCGTCAACAAGTCCGTTGACCTTGAACTGAATTCCCGCGACGTCATTCACTCGTTCTGGGTACCCGCCTTCCTGCAGAAGCGTGACATGATTCCGGGCAAGACAAATTACATCAGGTTGACCCCCACCAAGGAGGGAACCTACGACGGCAAGTGTGCCGAACTCTGCGGCGAATACCACTCCGAAATGCTGTTCCGCGTCAAGGTTGTCTCCGAAACGGAGTTCCAGGCGCACATGGACAAGCTGCGCCAGGACGGCAACACCGGCCTGCTCGGCAACGAGTACAACCGCAACCCGAACCTGAACGAAATAAAGTAAGGGGAGCGACGTGGCTACGTACACTCAATCCGCCGGGGTCCTCGAGGCTCCCGTAGTACCTAAATCCAAGGGGCGCATCGTCGTCAACTGGATCACTTCAACCGACCACAAGACCATCGGGTACATGTACCTGATTGCCTCCTTTGTCTTCTTCTGCTTCGGCGGCGTGATGGCGCTGCTGATCCGTGCAGAGCTCTTCGAGCCCGGCATGCAGATCCTCCAGACCAAAGAGCAGTACAACCAGCTCTTCACCATGCACGGCACCGTGATGCTGCTGATGTTCGCAACGCCGCTGTTCGCAGGCTTCGCAAACGTCATCATGCCGCTGCAGATCGGCGCACCCGACGTCGCGTTCCCGCGACTGAACGCGCTGGCCTTCTGGTTCTTCCTCTTCGGCTCCACCATTGCCGTTTCGGGATTCATCACCCCCCAAGGCGCCGCGTCATTCGGCTGGTTCGCCTACGCGCCGCTCTCGAACACCACGTTCACCCCGGGCATCGGTGGAGACCTGTGGGTCTTCGGCCTTGCACTCTCCGGCTTCGGCACCATCCTCGGCGCCGTGAACTTCATCACCACCATCATCTGCATGCGCGCCCCCGGCATGACCATGTGGCGGATGCCGATTTTCACCTGGAACACCCTCGTGACGGCCATCCTGGTCCTCATGGCGTTCCCGCCGCTGGCCGCGGCGCTGTTCGCCCTTGGCGCGGACCGCAAGTTCGGTGCCCACATCTTTGACCCCGAAAACGGCGGTGCCGTCCTCTGGCAGCACCTCTTCTGGTTCTTCGGACACCCTGAGGTGTACATCATCGCGCTGCCGTTCTTCGGCATCGTGTCCGAGATCTTCCCGGTCTTCAGCCGCAAGCCGATCTTCGGCTACAAGGGCCTGGTCTACGCCACCATTTCCATTGCCGCCTTGTCGGTGACCGTGTGGGCGCACCACATGTACGTCACCGGCTCGGTCCTGCTGCCGTTCTTCTCCTTCATGACGATGCTCATCGCCGTGCCCACCGGTGTGAAATTCTTCAACTGGATCGGCACCATGTGGCGCGGTTCCATCACCTTTGAGACCCCCATGCTGTGGAGCATCGGCTTCCTGGCCACGTTCCTCTTCGGTGGCCTGACCGGGATCATCCTGGCCTCGCCCCCGCTGGACTTCCATGTCTCCGACTCCTACTTCGTGGTGGCGCACTTCCACTACGTGGTATTCGGCACGGTGGTGTTCGCGATGTTCGCCGGCTTCTACTTCTGGTGGCCGAAGTGGACGGGCAAGATGCTCAACGAGCGCCTTGGCAAGATCCACTTCTGGCTGCTGTTCCTGGGTTTCCACGGCACGTTCCTCATCCAGCACTGGCTCGGTGTTGAGGGTATGCCGCGCCGCTACGCGGACTACATGCCCCAGGACAACTTCACGTGGATGAACCAGTTCTCCACCATCTCCTCCTTCGTTCTTGGCGCCTCGCTGATCCCGTTCTTCTGGAACGTGTACATCACCTGGCGCAGCAACGAAAGGGTTGAGGTGGACGACCCGTGGGGCTTCGGCGCCTCGCTCGAGTGGGCCACTTCCTGCCCGCCGCCGCGCCACAACTTCACGTCACTGCCGCGTATCCGCTCCGAGCGCCCCGCGCTTGACCTCCACCACCCCGAGCTAGCCCAGGTGCACACCGCTGAGTCACCGTCCCTGCCAGCAGCCGCGCTCGGTAACGCCGATCAGAAGGACACCGCCAAGTGAAGATCGAATCATGGATTTTTGGAGCCGGAGTCTTCTTCTTCGTACCGGTTTCGATCGTTTACGGCTTCCTGACGCACTGGAATGAATGGGTCGGCACCCTGGGCATTCTGCTGGTCGGCGGACTCGCCGGAATGATCGGCGCTTACCTCGGATTCACGGCCAAGCGCGTCGGCATGCGTCCCGAGGACCGGAGCGACGCCGAGATCCACGAAGGCGCAGGCGAGCAGGGACACTTCAGCCCCTGGAGCTGGTGGCCGCTGGTGCTCGGTATGGCCTGCGCTACGGGTTTCCTGGGACTTGCCGTAGGTTTCTGGATTGTTTTCATCGCCGCTGGTCTTGCTGCCGTGGCCCTTGTGGGCTGGGTCTTCGAATACAGCCGCGGGGACCACGCTCACTAGCGTGCGTCGCTGACCGTCCCTCCAACAAAGGAAGCCCCCACCGCTGGTGGGGGCTTCCTTTGTTCATTGCAGAATGAATTGGATTGCGGACAGGGCCGGATTCCAGGCAGGAGCGCCGAGCACTTTATATGGCCGGTCCGCCGTGCTCAGGCGGCTGTTGCAGCTTCCAGCAAGTGGGACAGGGACTCGAGGGCCTGAGCCGCGTCTGCGGCCCGGTACCCGGCCGGGAGAGCCTCCGGAAGGATGGAGAGTTCCACCTCGCAGCCATGCCCGAAATCAGCGGTCATGACCTCGAGCAGGGAGCGTGCGTCCACCGAGGGAATTCCCTCCTTGCGGATCCTTACGGGCAGCCCCGACGCCATGACCGCGCGTACAAAAGCTGCGGCCGGCCGAGCGTGCAAACCGATGGGTGATTGAACAATTGCCTTACGCACGGGCAACGGTACTCCTTTGTTCCGACGGAGCATTCCGTCTTGCGTTCATTCCTTATCAAGCGTAGCCGTGGCAGAGTGCGGGGAGCCACATGGTGAGGAGGTGGTCTAGACCTGCAGCGTGGGTGCTCTACGCTTAATCCATGACTTTCAACCCGAGGGGCAGCCATGTCGGCCTCTGACGCAAGCAGGATGACCGGGGAGATCGACCGGAAAAATGGCACCCCGATCTACGTTCAGTTGAGGGAGATCCTTCGCAGCCACATTATCGCGGCGTGCCCGCCAGGCTCGGCGCTCCCCTCCGAACGCGACCTCGCGGAAAGGTTCGGCCTGGCCAGGATGACTGTCCGCCAGGCCATCGATGCTCTGGTCGGCGAGGAAGTCATCGAAAGGGTGGTGGGACTAGGGACGTTTGTGCGTAAACCCAAGGTTGACCTTCAGGTGAAGCTGACGTCTTACAGCGAGGAGATGCAGCGGCGCGGGATGGTCCCCGCCGCAAAGGTCCTGAGCTTCGAGCAGATTGGTGCCAGCGCTTTTCTCGCCCGTGAACTCCAGCTCGAAGAGGGCACGCCCGTGGTGCGCTTCCGGCGGCTGCTGCTGGCGGACAACGAGCCTATGAGCGTGGATGAGAACTTCATCCCTGCACAGCGGGTTCCCGGCCTGCTCGACGGTGAGCCGCCAACCTCCCTCTACAACGTCCTGAGTGAGCGGTTCGGTCTTGTGATGGAGTGGGGCGAGGACATGATCGAGGCCACGGCGGCCTCACCGTCCACCGCGCGGCTCCTGAATGTCGAGGTGGGGTCGCCGCTCCTGAAGATCCAGCGTCACGCCTTCGTCGCCAGGGCCATGGTGGACTACTCGGTGTCGTATTACCGGGCCGACCGCTACAAGCTGTGGGTTCCGTTGCAACGGCCGGGAGTCCGGCCCACGCGAAACTACGCGTCGGGGTACCGGTCTTAGGGACCGCCCAAGGCCCAACGCAGAAGGCCCGGTCCAAGTGGACCGGGCCTTCTGCGTTGTTGTTGGCGTACAGCCGTTAGTGGCTGAGGGTCTTCTGCGACTCTGCCGGCTCTATGGCCTCGTGTGCGCCGTGGTGGCCGTGCGCGGCTTCGAGTTCAGCAGGCGTGGCGGGCGCCACCCGGTCCTCAAAGAACCACTGCGAGAGCTTTGCGCGACGCTTTTCCTTGCTCGTCACAACGCCGTGCTCGTTCGGAACCGCCGGAAGCGGAACCGGCGATTCGAAGCCCACGAGCTTGTAGCGCTTGTGTTCGTCCAGCGGAGCGTGGACCTCGATGAACTCACCGTGCGGCAGCCGGACGATGCGTCCCGTTTCGCGGCCGTGAAGAGCGATCTCGCGGTCCTTGCGCTGCAGGGCCAAGGCAACACGCTTCGTGACGGTGAAGGCGATGATGGGGCCGATGAAGAACAGTGCGCGCAGCCAGTAGGTCACGTCATTCAGTGCAACGTGGAAGTGCGTGGCAATGAGGTCTGAACCGGCTGCCGCCCACATGACGCAGTACCACGTGAAGCCGGCCATGCCGATCGCGGTGCGGGTTGGAGCGTTGCGGGGACGGTCCAGGACGTGGTGTTCCCGGTTGTCCTTGGTGATCCAGCGTTCGATCCACGGGTAGGTGAAGAGAACCGTGAAGATGATGCCCGCCGGAACAAGGGCAGGGAGAAGAACGTTCAGGGTGAGCACATGTCCGAAGATGATGTATTCGAAGTGGAAGTCGTTGACCACACCTGGCATCAGGCGCAGTGCGCCGTCAACGAAGCCGATATACCAGTCGGGCTGTGTTCCTGCCGAAACGGGGGAGGGGTCGTACGGACCGTAGTTCCAGATCGGGTTGATGGTGAAGAAACCCGCCATCAGCGCGATCACGCCGAACACGATGAAGAAGAACCCGCCGGCCTTTGCCGCGTAAACCGGGCCCAAGGGGTAACCGACGACGTTTCCGTCGTTGCGGCCCGGGCCGGGGTACTGCGTGTGCTTGTGCACGACGACCATGAAGAGGTGCATCACGATCATCAGCAGAATCAGTGCGGGAACCAGCAGGATGTGCAGCGTGTAGAGGCGGCTGATGATTGCCGTCCCCGGGAACTCTCCGCCGAAGAGGAAGAACGAGATGTACGTGCCGATCACCGGGATGGACTTGATCACGCCGTCGATGATGCGCAGGCCGTTGCCGGAGAGCAGGTCATCGGGGAGGGAGTAGCCGGTGAAGCCGGCAGCCATGGACAGGATGAGCAGGACACCGCCCACCACCCAGTTCATTTCGCGGGGCTTGCGGAAGGCGCCCGTGAAGAACACCCGGAGCATGTGCACACCGACGGATGCCACGAAAAGCAGCGCGGCCCAGTGGTGGACCTGGCGCATAAAGAGGCCGCCGCGGACATCAAATGAAATGTTCAGTGACGAGCTGTAAGCCACGGACATTTCGACGTTCTTCAGCGGGTTGTAAGAGCCCGCGTAACGCGTTTCCGCCATGGACGGATCAAAAAAGAACGTCAGGAACGTACCTGAAAGAAGCAGGATGACGAAGGAATACAGCGCCACCTCACCGAACATGAACGACCAGTGGTCAGGGAAGACCTTCCGGCCGAATTCACGAAGGATGCCGGAACCGCCAACGCGCTCGTCAACGAAGTCGGTGATGCGGCCGCCCTTGGTCTTGGCGACGAAGACGGGGGCATTAGGCGTTGTTGCTGCGCTCATGCTCATCACGCTCCCAGTAGCTAGGTCCAACAGGTTCATGGAAGTCGCTCGTAGCGACCAGGTACCCTTCGGCGTCGACTGCGATGGGCAGCTGCGGCAGAGGGCGGCTGGCGGGGCCGAAAATAACCTTGCATTCCTGAGTCAGGTCGAAGGTTGACTGGTGGCACGGGCACAGCAGGTGGTGGGTCTGCTGCTCGTAAAGCGCAACAGGGCAACCAACGTGGGTGCAGATCTTGGAGTAAGCGACAATGCCGTTGTAGCTCCAGTCCTCACGACCCTTGGAGGGCTTCAGGGACTCGGGGTTCAGACGCATGAGCAGGACGACGGCCTTGGCCTTCTCGTTCAGCTTGCCCTCGTGCAGTTCGTTGAGGCCCTCGGGGATCACGTGGAAGGCAGAACCGATGGTCACGTCGGACGCCTTGATGGGGGTGCCATCGGGGTCACGCGTGAGCCGCTTCAGCTTTCCGCCAGTGGGCGCCCACATGGTGTGAGCCAGTTTGTCGTCCGGGCGGGGGCCCAGGTCGCCGAATACGGCCAGTGCCGGAAGAGGGGCCAGAGCCACCGCGCCGAGGAGCGTGTTGCGGATCAGGGGCCGGCGCTTGATGCCGGTCTCCTCCACAATGTCATCCACAATGCGCACGGCAGCCAGGCGGTCTTCCTCGGTACGGATCGCGTGGCGCTCTTCGGAGACCTCGTGATCCGGCATGAGAGCCTTGGCCCAGTGAACGATGCCGGTACCGATACCCAACATGGCAAACGCGGTGCCGATGCCGAGCAAGGCATTCTGCAGGCGAATGGTGGCGATCGAGGAGTCATCTCCAAGATCAATGGCAAAATACGACACCAGGAAGATCAGTGTGCCAACGACGGAGATGCCGAAGAGAATGGCGACCTGCCGTTCTGCACGTTTTGCGGCCTTCGGGTCCGTGTCGGCCAGGCGCAAACGATGCGGGGGAATTCCAGGATCCTGGAATTTCTCCACCTCATTCTGACCAGCCGTAGCTACGGTGCCCGAGTGGTTCGGACTGCCGTCACTATGGTTGCCCATAATTCGCCTCATCCTTCTCTCGTCCCGGCCTGCGCCGGGTTAGTTTTCAATACCAAACTGCTGACGTATCAGCAGGAGTTCTTACAAGTTGCCAGACGTCCGTTAGGACGACCGGGAAGTCAGCCAGATCGTGAACGCAATCACAACGCCCAGGCCGGCGATCCATACAAACAGACCTTCTGATACGGGGCCGAGGGCACCGAGGTCCGCGCCACCGGGTGAACCGTTGGCTTCAATCTGCTTCAGGAAGGTGATGACATCGCGCTTGCCTTCGGGGGAGATGTTCGCGTCGTTGAAGACCGGCATGTTCTGCGGGCCCGTGACCATTGCTTCATAGATGTGCTTACCCGAAACGTCGGCCAGGGCCGGAGCGAACTTGCCCCGGGTAAGTGCGCCACCTGCGGCGGCCGCGTTGTGGCACATGGCACAGTTCGTACGGAACAGCTCGCCACCCTTGGCGGCGTCACCCTTCTCGTCGAGGACCCCTGCCTCGGGGATAGACGGGCCCGGGCCGAGCGATGCCACGTATGCGGCCAGCTGCTTGGTCTGCTCGTCGTTGAACTGGGCGGGCTTCTTGTATGCCTGCGGGCCGTTCATCTGCATGGGCATGCGTCCGGTGCCCACCTGGAAGTCAACAGCAGCGGCGCCGACGCCAACAAGCGAGGGGCCGTCCTTGGTCCCGCTTGCACCCATGCCGTGGCAGGTGGCGCAGTTGGCGGCGAAGAGCTTGCCGCCTTCCTCTGCATCATTCGCACTGAAGCTTGTGGTGTCGGCTTTTGCCTGGTTGACGGTGGTGGCAACGGCATACAGCCCACCAGTGACCAAGAGGCCCATCAGCAGCAGCGCAATCGCTGCCAGTGGGTGACGTCGCTTCTGCGAGAGTGCCTTCACGTGGTGGTTCCTTTTTTCGATCCTGCGTCGGCTCCTGAAGCCGCTTCCTGAAATTCTGCCTCTTGTAGAAAAAGAGTCAAGTCGTGGCTACCTGAGGACGTAGATGACCATGAAGAGGCCGATCCACACGACGTCGACGAAGTGCCAGTAGTACGAGGTGACGATCGCCGAGGTTGCTTCGAAATGGCCGAATTTCTTCGCGGCGAAAGACCGGCCAATGATGAACAGGAACGCGATCAGTCCGCCGATGACGTGGAGGCCGTGGAAGCCGGTGGTCATATAGAAGGCCGAACCGTAAGCGTTCGATGAAAGCGATACATGCTCGGACACCAGCATGGCGTACTCCGTCGCCTGACCGGCCACGAAGAAGGAACCCATGAGGAACGTCAGGGCGAACCATTCATTCATCCCCCAACGGGTGAGACTGAAGGGCCCGCCGGTGCGACGCGGCTGAAGCCGTTCGGCGGCGAAGACGCCCATCTGGCAAGTAAAGGAACTTGTCACGAGGACGATCGTGTTTACGAGCGCAAAGGGGAAGTTGAGCTTGGCTGTCTCCTCGGCCCACATCTGTCCGGAAGTCGAACGGAGTGTGAAGTACATGGCAAAGAGACCGGCGAAGAACATCAACTCACTGGACAGCCAAACAACGGTTCCTACGGAGACCATATTCGGGCGGTTCAGCGTCGGGTGCGCCGGGGTACTGGGGGCATGGGTCGCAGATGTCACATAGACATTATGTCTGTAAAAGTTCCTCCTGCCCAACGCAAACCGCCTTTTTGGAGGACTTTTTCTACAAAGACGCGAAATCGCGCGGAAAAGTTCCCGGACTCGTTCACATTGGTCAGGAGGGACTCGCCTCGATAGCATCACAAGGTGACTTCACCGGCATCCGCTCAGCCCTCAGGCCATACATGGCCGCGCCTCATCTCCGCCCTGATCAGTGGTTCGGACCTAACCGCGGACAGCACGGAATGGGCCATGAACGCCATTATGTCCGGGGAAGCCTCGCCTGTTCAGGTGGCGGGCTTCCTGGTGGCACTGCGCGCCAAGGGCGAGACGGTGGACGAACTCTCCGGCCTGGTGGAGGCAATGATTGCCCACGCCAACCCGATCGCCATCTCGGGTGAGAAGCTGGACATTGTTGGCACCGGCGGTGACCAGCTGAACACCGTCAACATCTCCACCATGGCGGCGCTCATAGCGGCTGGCGCGGGGGCGAAGGTGGTGAAGCACGGGAACCGTGCAGCCTCATCCAGTTCGGGTTCGGCCGATGTCCTCGAGGCGTTGGGCGTCCGGCTTGACCTGCCAATACCCCGGGTTGCCCGCAACGCCGAGGAAGCCGGAATCACTTTCTGCTTTGCGCAGGTCTTCCACCCCTCAATGCGCCATGCGGCCGTGGCCCGCCGGGAACTTGGCGTGCCGACAGCCTTCAATTTCCTGGGGCCGATGATCAACCCCGCCCATGTGCAAGCCTCCGCCGTGGGGGTCGCTAACGCTCAGATGGCGCCCCTGGTGGCCGGAGTGTTTGCCAAACGTGGAAGCCGCGGTCTCGTCTTTCGGGGAAATGACGGACTCGACGAACTGACCACCACCGGCCCGTCGCACGTCTGGGAGATTCGTAATGGCCAGGTTACCGAGGGGATATTCGATCCCCGGGAACTGGGGATCCGTCAGGCGACGGTTGCGGAACTCCGCGGTGGCGACGCCGTGGCGAATGCCGCCGTCGTACGTTCTGTTCTTTCCGGCGAACCGGGGCCCGCCCGCGACGCGGCGCTCCTGAATGCAGCGGCCGGCCTGGTGGCCTTTGATCTGGATGCTCAAGGCACCCTGACCGAAAGAATGTCCGCAGCCATCAAGGACGCGGCCAGGTCCGTCGATTCGGGCGCTGCTGCCGCTGTGCTGGAGAAATGGATCGCACTGAGCCGGGACTAGTCCACCTCAGCCAGGGCCAGGCTATTCTTCGATGCCCAGCGCGAAAGCGGCGTCCAGGTCGTGCTGGGAATACGCGCGGAAAGCGATGTGGGTGGTGGTGTGAACCACCGTGGGCACCTTGGACAGCTTGTCGGCGATGACGTCAGCCAGGTCCTCGTGCTTGGCCACCCGGGCCACGGCAATCAGATCCCATTCTCCGGTGACTGAATAGACCTCGCTGATGCCCGGTATGGCCGAAATTTCCTCCGCCGTTTCGGGGATACGCGAGGCGTCGGTCTTAATCAGGACGAATGCGGTAATCACAGTGAACCTTTCCGGAGCTTTTGCGCGGTTCGTGGCCCGGCGGGACTTTTATTTGTCCCGCCAGCCTAGTACATCCATGCAGTGCCTCAGGCGTGACGCCGGCGTGCCATGAGCCGGCGCAGGCCGGCAAACAGCAGCCGGTATCCCACCAGGAAGATCCCCAGGCTCAACAGGGCCACGATGATGAACGGCAGGACCACCGTTTGCCCCGTGGCGGCCCGCAGCAGCATTCCCCCGGCCACCGTGCCAAGCCAGATGCCAACGCCCGCCGGCCATACCCGCAAGGGGGCCCGCCACGCCCGCAGGAGAAGCCACGAGACGGCCGCGCCAGCCAGGAACGGCCACGCGGTCTGGAAAACTCCGGTGAGCACCTCTCCGCGCTGGTGGGCGTCCCGGCCGATTCCCGCGAACAGCAGAATCAGGGCAGCATCGGCGGCGACAGCCCCTGTGATGGACCAATTCGTGGGAACGCGGGGGGTTTGTGAGGAGAAAGCCATACCCCCACTTTAGTTGGGCTGGGACGTCGGGTGTGCCGGGCGACGTCGGAGGCGGGCGCCCCTGCCGTGTGGCCCTACCGTGCTGGGCATCCCGGGAAGATAATCGGGTTTACCATCCGGTGTCTGATAGGAGGCCTGTCATTATGTCTGTCTACACGCTTGGAATCTGGCTGGTTAAGCCAGGCCGCGAGAACGACTTCGTCCAGCTCTGGCGGGACATGGCCAGAAAATCGCAAGAGGATTTCCCCGGGGCTAAAGCGGTGCTGATGCACGATCGTGATGTGCCCAACCGCTTCATCAGCACAGGGCCGTGGGAGTCACTCGAGCAAGTGGAGCTCTGGCGGGCATCGTCGGCCTTCACCCAGGGCTACGACGCGATGCGCGAACTGCTGGAGCATTTCGAGCCACACACACTGGACGAGGCCGTAACCATCGGCTAGGCGCGTCCCCCAAGAGTCCCTTAGATCCGTTGCGCAACGGATCGCCCTGCGGTGCGTCCCGTGAAGATGCAACCGCCCAGGAAGGTTCCTTCCAGGGCGTTGTAGCCATGAACGCCGCCGCCACCAAAGCCCGCTGCTTCTCCGGCGGCATAGAGCCCGGGTATCGGCATGCCGAGCGCGTCCATGGCCTGGCCGTGAAGATTGGTTTGGATCCCGCCGAGGGTTTTTCGGGTCAGGATGTGGAGCTTAACCCCAATAAGAGGCCCCGCCGAAGGGTCCTGCAGGCGGTGTGGTTTAGCCACCCGGGTGAGCTTGTCGCCCAGATACCTGCGGGCGTTGTGGATCCCATTGACCTGCGCGTCCTTGCTGAACTTGTTGACGATTTCCGCGTCCCGTTCCCGGATCTGCTGTTCGATGTGTTCGAAGTGTAGGAGTGGCTCCTCGGTCAGATGATTCATTTTCGCCACCAGTTGCGCAAGACCATCGGCGACGACGAAGTCCGCACCACGCTGCTTGAAAGCTTCGACGGGCCCTGGGGCGCCCCTTCCGAATCGGGTCCGGAATAGCAGCCGGGGGTCGCGGTTCGTGATATCCGGATTCTGTTCGGATCCGGACAGGGCAAATTCCTTTTCGATCATCTTCTGCGTAAGGATGAACCAGGAATGGTCATAGTGTTCGAGGCCGGGCGTGGTTCTGAGAATTTTCAGGGTGCCCAGGGTGTCGTAGCCTGGCAGTCCCGGGGCCGGTAACCGTCTGCCCAGGGCGTCGAACCAGAGCGGCGACGGGCCGGGGAGGATGCGGATACCGTGATCCGGCCATACCGGGTTCCAGTTCCTGACGCCTTCGGTGTAGTGCCACATGCGGTCCTTGTTGACCACCCGAACCCCTGCGGCTTCGGCGATTTCGAGAACGCGGCCGTCAACGTAGGCCGGAACGCCGGTGATCATCTGACGCGGGGGAGTACCAAGCCGAGGCGGCCAGTTCCGTCGTATGGCGTCGTGGTTGGCGCCAATTCCGCCGCTGGCCAGGATGGTGGCCTGGGCCCGGAGCGTAAATTCTCCGACGACGGTCTTATTTGATGGGGCGCCGCGTGCCGCTGTTTCATCAGCCAGTAGCGTCCCTTGGACTCCGGTGACGGCGCCGTTTTCGAAAACGAGGTTATCAACGCGGTGACGGTGGAGGAGGACGGCGGACCGTTCGGAAGCTGCAGCCTTTGCCTTGTCCACGAAGGGCTTGACGACGCCGGTTCCGGTTCCCCACGCCACATGAAAGCGGGGCACGGAGTTTCCATGGCCACCGGCCCGCCCGTCGCCGCGCTCGGCCCATCCGACCATAGGCGTGAGCCTGATGCCTTGTTCGTGAAGCCAGGACCGCTTTTCGCCAGCGGCGAATTCAACATAGGCGCGCCCCCATTTGGCAGCCCATTCGTCTTCTGGACGCGGACCATCCAAGCGGTCCCATCCGGCGCTGCCTTGCCAGTCCTGCCAGGCAAGCTCGAAGGAGTCTTTGACCCCTAGCCTGCGTTGTTCCGGTGAATTGACCAGGAAGAGGCCGCCGAAGGACCAATAGGCCTGACCGCCCAAATTGGCTTCATTCTCCTGGTCGACCACGGCAACCGTCGTGCCGGCGCGCACCAATTCGTTAGCAGCGACCAGACCGGCCAGTCCGGCCCCGACCACAACGACGTCTACCTGCATGTCCATGTGCAGAGCGTATTTCCATTGCAGTGAATTTTCCGACGGGACACGGGCAGCGCGGCCGTCAGGCCCTGGCGGCCATGTCGCTCACAGGCCTTGGCGCGTCCGGGTAGCGCTTGTCGAAGCTGGCGCGGGCCATTCGCCCCAGCCGTTCGGCCGTGTACCAGCTGATGACCGCCAGGAGCAGCGTGGCCACTATGGCTGATACAGCCACCATGGGCGGCAGGTCGGCAGTCGAGCCGCCATTGAGCCAAAGAATGACCATGTAGTTCCAGAGGTACGCGGCATAGGAGACTGTGCCGAGCGCCTGCAAGGCTCGCGTCCACTTCGGCACGCCGCCACTATGGGAGGCGGCCAGTACCACCAGGATGGCCGCGGCTGCCATGGCAAGGGGACCTCCAAGAAAGAAGAACGCGGGTGACTCGTTGGCCTTAGGGAAAAAGGCCAACCCCGCCAGGACAAGGATCGAGCCCAGAAGGGCGCCAAGCCGGAGCCGGCGGCCGGAGAACCAGCGGAACACATGCACCCTATAGAGGCGCAACGCCGAACCGATGATAAGCCCCAGGCCCCACGTCGTAGGCAAGGCGTAAACCAGTGAATGCAGCTGCGGGGCAAAGAGCAGCATCCCCAGCACACTCGCCGTCATGAGCGACAGAACCACCGCGGCAGACCAGCCAATCAGCCGACCCTGACGGTTGGACCGCAGCGCGAGCGCCAGCAGTGCGGGCCAGACGAGATAGAACTGTTCTTCCACCGCAAGCGTCCAGAGCGGCCCGATCGCCAGGCTGACATCGAATGGCAGCGGGAGGTCTTTCAGGTAGCCGAAACCGGCGAGGAGGGTGTAACCGATTTGACCCTTGGACCTGTCCCCGAGGACGTCGGCCGCCAGTTCAACAACGGCATACACCCCGAGAAAGAGGATGAGCGCCGGCAGGAGGCGGAAAGCCCGGTGCGCGTAAAAACGGCCGTAGCGAACCTTGCGGTGCCGCTGGATATCCCGGGCCAGCACCCCTGTGATGAGGTAACCGCTCAGCACAAAGAAGACAATGACCCCGACAATGCCCGCACCTTGAAATATCCCGGGCCAGGAATGGCCCAGCAGCACGGCGCCAACGGCGGCACCCCGAAGGACGTCCAGACCGTCCAACCTTGGACGCTCGGCAGTTTGGTGGGCGGCCGTCGCGGCCTTTCCATGGACTAGTAGCGACACATAACCTCCGGATCGTCCGCCTGGCCGGTTCCCTTCAGCTGAAGCGGGGCAAGACCGACCGTTGCCTGTTGACGTGCACGTGAATGTCGGCACCATTCCGGCACCTCTCATTCAAGTATCCCCGATTTGGCTGGACGATACCTGACACCGCCGGAAGTATGGGCCCGGGCGGCCGCCAAACTGTCAAGCATCGGACGGCAGGTTCCGCTTACGCCCAGGGTGCTCGGACGTCGGCTGTGGACTGCGTGACCACCCGGTTGGCGGGGCCGCTGTCGCTGCGTTTCGTTAGCGTCCGGCTGCGCCTTGCTCGAGTGCTCGAAAAGCTCCAGGAAGTGCGTAGACACTGTTGATGAAACCGAGCTCTATGTTGAGATCGGGCCGAACTGTCCCTTGCTCAAGGCCCCAGACTTTCGTCCCCTTTCGGCGTATCCAGCCGATCGTCCGGTTGACCCAGCGTTCATAATCCGCCGATATTGCTGCCATTGCGTCGGCCTGCGATCCGAGCTGGCTGACGCCTATGACTTCACTGCCGGTTTCGGCGGGGACCCACAGAAGCACCGGGGAGGCATTCGAGTCCACCAGAGCTTCGTCGTGGGCAGGGTGTAACCGGTCCCAATTGAGCCTGTTGAAGACTCCGGCTTTCGTTGGTTGATTCATCGCGTCGTCACCCGGGCGGACCGGCACCGGCGGGCCGAGATCCCGATTGACTACCAACACCTGCGGGGTGGCGAGGGCTTCCTCTCGGCTGAGGGCATCCAGGGGATTTCGAACAACTGGCCACGGATGCAATGTGACTTTGTCCGGTTCTCCCAAGTAGTCGAGCAGCGTCGCATGGTCCTCAAGGGTCGCAAAGTAGAAAGCGGCAGTCACCATGGGTCGAAGTCTCGCACGAGCACGCGTAATGGCGCCTTATTCACGTGCGCTCACCCGCATATCGCGCCCACGCTTCTCCTGCTGCGTCGGCGTGGAGGAATGCGACTTGGTAGCTGTAGCCGAGCGCATCGGCGATCAGGGGTGGCGGAGTTACGGAGAGGTGCTCGTCCAGTGCCGTGTTTCGCGCACCGAGCAGTTCTATTCCGAGGCCACGGAGCCGGAGCATGATCGTGTTCGGGTGGAGGTGCTGGCCTGTCCTGGTTCAGGGGAAGAGCCACGGGCTTTCCGTGCCTGCTGCTGTTCTGAGGTTGGGGCGGTTCCGGAGGTGCTGGCTGAGGAGTTCTGCGAAGGGCTGTGGGATGGGGACTGGATGCGTGCCAAGGGAGATCGTGATCGTGCCGGTGGTGTCGTTGATGTTGACTGAGTCGGCGCGGAGCACGGCCACCCGGACCAAGGGCTGGGCATAGAGGAGGAGCAGTGCCCCGGCGAGCCTGTAGGGGAGGGATTCGCTGGTGCCAGTGAGCAGTTCCTTTAGCCATGCAGGGAGTTGTTCCTGCGGTATGGCAGGCCGGCCTTGGGCGTTGTAGTGCCGATTTCGACGCGCATGTTCGTGCCGGTCTTTTTCGCGAAGATGAAGAAAGTTCGGATGGCCTTTCTGATGGTCGGTCCGGTCGTGAGCCAGGTGGACACGTCCTGCTGGGAGGCGGTGCGGTGATGGGTCTGCCAGAGCCAGTCCAGGAACTTGATGGTTTCGGTGAGCTCCTGTTTGGCTGCGTGGACCGGTCCTTGGACCGTTCTGTCCGGTGTTGCCATGGCGCGGATGCGGCGAAGGTGGTGCCATTTGGCGAAGTGCTCGACGGGTTTGGCAACTTCGTCGGGCAGGGGGCGCAGCGTGTCGTCGATCCAGGTTTCGAAGCGGTTCAGGTAGGGGTCCTAGTGGGGGAGGAGCCCGTGATGGACGAGTAGGGCCCGGAGATGGCCGGCTGCCCGTCCTGCCGTTTCGCGGTGACTGTCGAGGCCTTCGTGGGTCAGGGGAGTCTGACCGCTCGAGATGGAGGTCAGGAGCGTCTGGACCTTGGCGGAGCGTTTCCAGGTGATGATGCTTTCCGGGCGGTCGGCCTGGCAGACGACATCGATCAGGCGGTTTGCGGCTGTCGGGTCGGCCGGATAAGTGAGCAGCAAGGTGGTGAGGTCGTCCCTGAGTGCGCAGCGGGCGCAGGTGCCGCGGCGGTAGAACTCGCCTTCCTGGTTGCAGCGGGTGCAGTGGAAGTTGTGGAGGATACCGGCGCAGGGGGCGCACCGTGGTCCTCCATCTTGAACGGGTGGGCCGGGGAGCAGTCTGTGCTGCCCGCAGTCGGGGCAGGTGCCGTGGGTGCGGGTCGCCACGGTGAAGCAGGGACCGCAGATCTTGCCTTCCGGCCAGCTCGCCCTTGTCTTGCCGGCGTTGCGGCCGCAGCGGGCGCACTGGATAGTTCCGGTTGTGCGGGGGCGGCCGCGGACGGTATTGCGAGGGTTGAGTCCTTCCGGGTGTTCAGTGGTCATCGTCGATGATGCGGGCGCGGCGCGGGCGGACGGTGCGGTTGAGGTCCACGACGTTGGGGGAGCTGGCGGTTCCGGTCTTGCGTGCGCGGACGTCGGCGGCGGTGACGGTGATGAGGTCTTCGGGGCCGCAGGAGAAGATGTCGCAGATCGCTGCGATGACCTGCAGGGCGACCCGTTCGGGTTTCTGGTTGACGATTCGGTAGACCTGGGGCCGGGACAGGATGATTCCGCGCTCGGCGAGCAGCGGGATGAGGTCCGTGGTGTTGTGAAGGGCCCGGGTAGCCATCAGCTCGGAGAGCCGCCACGTGTATTCGACCTGGCGCTTCATCGCTGATCTCCGGATTGTTTGCCGAGTGCCTGGTCCATCGTGCGGTCCAGAGACGCCCGCAGCGTGGTGCTGCGGAAGTCGTCGCTGACGAATTGGTAGATGCCGGTGGTCGAGGCGTACTCGTGGCCCATTTGGTGTTGCACGAATCTAGGATCCCATCCGGCCTCCAACAGGTGCGTGGCATAGGAGCGCCGCAGGGAATGCAGGTCCAGCCCGTCCGAAGGCATCTCCAGCTCGTTCAGATACCGGCGGAGCCGCCGCAGGAGGGTGGATTCGACGATCAGTCCTCCGCGTTCGCTGGGGAAGAGGTCGAGGCTGTGAAGGGTTCCTCGGCCGTTGGCAAACCAATCCTCGAGGACGCCGGCGGTCCAGTCGAAGACCGTCAGGACGCTGCGGGGCTTGGGCGGTGATGCTTTGCGGGACTAGCCGAACCGGACTTTGCAGACCCCGAACTTCCCGAACTTGCGCGCGTGCGGGTTTGGTTGCGCTGCGGCACCAGGGGGCCTCGAACGCCTGGTGCGGAACTCCGCGGGAGAGCGCCCAAACGATGCATTAAAGGAGATACGCAGAATACAACACGACATAATGTAGATTATCGGCGTTATCCTCAGAGGCCTGAAAGGGGTGCTCGAACAGCGCCAACCGCGTGGTCTTATCCATTGTCTTAACCGGCGGGCTCATTGAGAATGAACCATGACGGTCTACCTGAGGTCCCTGGAAACTGCAGTTCCGCCCACAGCGCTTATCCAGTCCGAGGCGCGCGATGTCTTTGCCGCCCAGCCGGGTCTCACAAGGCTCGGCTCGAGGCTGGTCAGTACCTGCTTTGACTCGGCCGCCATTGATACCCGGTACACCGCCGTGCAGGAACTCACTACCAACAGCCGGGCGGACGACCCACAATTTTTCGACCCCGATACCGGCCTTCTGAGAAGTCCCAGCACGAAGGTCCGGAACGACATCTTCGCCACCGAAGCCACCAAGCTGTTCATCGAGGCCGCCCGCCGGGCTGTCGACTCGAGTCCAGGAACCGCATTACTTGACATAACTCATCTGATCACGGTCTCCTGCACCGGTTTCTTCAACCCCGGCCCGGATTACAAGATTGTCCGGGCGCTGGGCCTCAACCCGGCGGTGCAGCGCTATCACCTTGGCTTCATGGGCTGCTATGCCGCGTTCCCGGCATTGCGCGCCGCCAAATCGTTCTGCGAGGCGGATCCCGATGCCGTGGTTCTGGTGGTCTGCGCCGAACTGTGCTCCCTTCATGTCCGCACCTCCAACGACCCCGACACCATCATGGGCTCCGCACTCTTCGCCGACGGCGCAGCTGCCGCGATCGTCACCGCACGGGAAGATCCGGACGCGCCGGCCCTGCTGCAACTGGACCACTTTGAGACCGTGCTGACGCCAGTCGGCGAGGAATCAATGGCCTGGAACATCGGCGACGAAGGCTTCGAGATGGTGCTGGGAAATTATGTTCCGCACATCATTGACGACCACATCATCGGCGCCCTTGAGCCGCTGTTGCAGCGCGAGCCGGCCCTGCGGGATCTCCCCTACCGGGATATCCGGCACTGGGCGATTCATCCAGGCGGCCGGAGCATCCTGGACAAAGTCCAGTCGCGGCTCGAGCTGACAGATCAGCAACTGTTGCCCGCACGGGAAACCCTCCGCAACTTCGGCAACATGAGCAGCGCCACCGTGCTCTTTGTGCTCAAGCACATCCTGGACCTTCCATCGGAGCCCGGGGATGAGCGGATCTGTTCCATGGCGTTCGGCCCCGGACTGACAGTGGAGACAGCAATGTTCACGAAACTGCCGGCGGCCCCCCGGGCCGCCCATCCTGCTGAGCAGGCGGAGGGGGCGCAGGACGTAAATACCGGCGCTAACGCCGGCGGCTCCACATCCGGCCAGCCGGAGCCGTCCCTCGCGTGAGTCACGTGCGTGAGGCTCGCCGGATCCGTCCGCCGCGTCACGTCTGCGGCATGAGTCCGGTGAACGGGTTCCTGCGCCGGCGGGCGGAACACGCCGTGGAAGAGATGGATCGGCCCGATTGCGATCCGCGTCGCCTCGAGCGAACATACGTTCAGTTCGCCCTCGTCAACAGGGCCGTGTCGGGGTGGCGCAGCATCTACCGGACCTACCTGCGCCCGATGCTCTCTGCCTCATCGGTCACCACGGTCCTGGACATCGGCTGTGGTGGCGGCGACGTGCCCACCATGCTGGCACGGTGGGCGGCGCATGACGGCAGGCGGCTGGAGATCCTGGCCATCGACCCGGATGAGCGCGCTTATCGGTTCGCCGCCGCGAGGCGGAGGAGGGACGGTATTGTGTTCCGACAGGCCTCCACAACGGTGCTGGTGGACGAGGGCCGGACATTCGACGTCGTCATCTCCAGCCATGTGCTCCATCACCTGACACCACCCCAATTCCAGCTTTTCCTGAACGACTCCGAGCTCCTGTGCGACGGGATGGTCCTCCACAACGACATCCGCCGCAGCCCTCTTGCGTATGCCCTTTTTGCCGCAGGCTCCTGGCCGCTGCCCGGTTCGTATATCCGGGTGGACGGCCTGACCTCGATTCGCCGCAGTTACACAACGAAAGAACTCGTCGCGGCCGCTCCCCCGGGCTGGCAGGTCCGCCGCCACTCCCCTTTTCGCAATCTCCTGATCCTCGATAAGCGGGGGCCTCGTGACTGAGGTGGTGATTGTGGGCGGGGGCCCGGTGGGGCTCTTCCTGGCGGCCCTCCTGCTGCAGCAAGGGGTTGGCGTCCGTGTCTTGGAGCAGCGGGTCTCCCCCAACACTCACTCGCGGGCCATCGGCATCCATCCGCCCTCCATGGAGGCCCTGGACGCGGTGGGGGTCGCCGGAACCCTCGCCTCGGACGGTGTCCAGATCCGGCGCGGCGTTGCCCTTTGGGCCGGAAAAGAATTCGCCCACATGCGGTTCGACACCATTCCGGCCCGCTACCCCTTCATCCTCTCCGTTCCGCAGGCGCTCACGGAGGCCGTGCTGGCGCGCCGCGTCAGGGAGTTGGACAGTGACGCCGTGCGGGCGGGCGTGCGGGCGATAGGACTGCGCGACGACGGCGGCACCCTCATCGCAGACACTGAATCGATTTCCGGACGGGGCAGCTTTCGTGCCGCCCTGGTGATCGCGGCGGACGGGGCACATTCCACGGTCCGCGAGTTGCTTGGGACGCCCACACGCCTGAAGACATATCCGGATGCCTACCTCATGGGCGACTTCGCGGACAACACCCCGTTCGGCCCGGATGCCGCGTTGTTCCTGGACGCCCAAGGCATCGTGGAATCATTTCCCCTGCCGGGCGGCACACGCCGCTGGGTGGCCCGGCTGCCGGCAGGGCCACCGCGTGCCGAAACACCGGCGCTTTCGGCGGAAAGGCTGGCGGCTCTGCTTCGGCAGCGGACTGGTCTTACCGTGGATGCCGGCAGCAATTCCATGATGAGCGGCTTCGGCGTGCGTTCCCGCGGAGTACGCCGTATGGTCCAGGGCCGGACCTTCTTTATTGGCGATGCCGCCCACGAGATCAGTCCCATCGGCGGCCAGGGCATGAATCTGGGCTGGATGGATGCTCTGGCTCTTGCCCCCATCATCACTGCCTTCCTGGCGGGCGTAGTGACCGACCGCGAGGTTCGAAGCTACGACCGGACACGACGGCGCGCGGCGGCACGGGCGATGCGGCAGGCGGAAATCAACATGGCGCTCGGCCGCCCGCTGCCTCCCCCGGCGCTGGCCGTTAGGAACCTCACGATTGGGCGCCTCGCCGCTATCCCTGCCATCAACTCCGGCGTGGCCCGACGGTTCACCATGCGCTGAGCCGCCGGCGTACATGGGCAACCCAGGGGCGGACCGGCCTGCCGCGGCGCGCCTTAGACTGCAGACATGAGTTGGGATGTGCCGGCCCGACGACGGCGGAGCCACACCGCCGTCGTCGTCCTCGCCGCTGCGGCTGCCGCCGTGGCTGTGGACGCCTGCACCGCGCCCGTTCCGTCCGGCCCGGAAGCCCGGCCGTCACCATCTGCCGTCACGGCGATGCCCACTGTCACGGCGGAACTGAATCAGTTCCGTGACACCTACGGCAAGGGAATCATCGAAATTCAGCTCAACAACGCCACCCCCTCGCCGGTCACGGTGCTGGCCGCCCGCATCGATAGTCCGCTGTTCCCGGCAGGGACGGCCTGGCAAAGCGCCGCTGGCGGCACCGCCGTTCCGCCTGGGCAGACCAAGAGTTTCCCGGCCCCGCTGCCGGCTGCGCGGTGCGGCCCGGTCGCTGATGCGGACGCCGTGAAGGCCACGATCTCAGTTGCGGCCGGCTCTGGAAGCGGTCAGCAGGAAATCCCGGTCACCGATCCATATGGAATCCTCAGGCGGAACAATGCCGAGCTGTGCCTGGCCCAGGACGCGGCGGCCGTGGCGCTCATCCGGTTGGAGCCGGATCTGGACGTCTCACCGGATGGCGGCACCGCCGTCGTCCGCCTCACAGTGGTTCCCCAGCCCTCGGCGGACACGCTCATCATCGACCGGGTTGAGGGAACGACCCTTCTCGCCGAGTCTGTGGACGACCCATGGCCGAACCACGTGGCCGTAGCGGGTGGCGGCCCACCCATGGAGCTTCGGCTCCGTATCCGTCCTGCCCGCTGTGACCCCCATGCCGTGGCCGAGGACAAGGTAGGAACGCTGCTTCCCCTCCAGGTCACCGTAGGGAACCGGCAGGGCGTCCTGAAAGTCGATGCCGGACCGGTGCTCAGAGGGCGGATCTATGACTTCGTCACGGCCGCCTGCCTACCGCATTAGGCTTTTATTATGCTTCAGCTTGCGAAACCGACTCCGTTCAGCCCAGCCCAGATCCGGGAGACGGTCCAGGAAATCCTGGCTTCCGGTGTGCTTCCTCCGATCGTTCAGGCCGGCCATCCGGTGCTCCGGCAGCAGGCGGCTGAATACAGCGGCCAGCTACGCAGCTCGGAGTTGGAAGAGCTGATCCTGCTGATGCGCCGGGTGATGCACGACGCCCCCGGGGTTGGCCTTGCTGCACCTCAGCTGGGGATACCGCTGCAGCTGGCGGTCCTCGAAGACCGGTACGACGTCGATCCCGAGACGGCCGCGGTCCGGGGCCGGGCACCGCTGGAGTTCCTCGCGATAGTCAACCCCAGCTACCAGGCGGTTGGGCACGGATCCGCGGCGTTCTACGAAGGCTGTTTATCGCTTCAGGGCCTCCAGGCCGTGGTGTCCCGTCCGGACCGGGTCCACCTGGATTTTACGGATCCCGGCGGCATGCCACGTCAGCAGGAATTCTCCGGATGGCAGGCCAGGATCGTCCAGCATGAGACGGACCATCTTCGCGGGATGCTCTACATCGACAAGGCCGAGCTACGTTCACTAAGCACCAACGCGGAATACGGCGCACGCTGGTGCCACCCGGATATCCGGCTTGCCGGGCAGGAACTGGGGTTCCTGCCGGACACGCCCTCGGCGTAGCCCCGGCTCCAGTGCCGCTAGCGGGTGCAATGTTCCCCGGACGGGCTGGCCGGGTTGGCCTCTGTCGGAAGGAAGCGGGACCACCACCGCAGGATTTCCTCGAAACGCTGCCTTCTATGGTGCGGCGTCCCTGACCGTGAGAGCTCATGATTCTCTCCCGGGAAGAGCAGAAGTGCTGTCTCGACTCCCTGCTGCTTCAGCGCCGTGAAGTAACGCTGCCCCTGTTCCACAGGGCAGCGGAGATCATCCTCACTGTGGATGATCAGCGACGGCGTCCGGACGTTCCCGATCACCGCCATGGGGCTTTGGGACGCCATCTGTTCCGCGGAACGTCCCGTGTATTCACCACCGAAGAACCACCCGATATCCGAGGAACCAGTAAAGCTGACGGGATCAAGGAAGCCCCGTTCCACGATGGCCGCCTTGAAACGGTGGTCCTGGCCTATGGTCCACGCCGCGAGGTAGCCGCCATAGGAGCCACCCATGATCCCGAGGGCCCCGGCATCGAGCTCCTGGTACTTCGCCAAAGCTCCTTCGAGGAATGCGAGGACGTCCTCCATGTCCACGGTTCCCATCTTTTCCTTGATGGAACGCCCGTGGGCTTGGCCGTAGCCGGCCGATCCCCGCGGGTTGCACATCAGAACCGCGTATCCGGCCTCCGCGTAAACCTGCGCCTCATCAAACAGCGCCGCCGTGTATTGGGCGAAGGGACCGCCATGGATATTCAGCAGGACCGGGTGCGGGCCGCCACCGGGAGGCATGACCAGCCAGCCATGCACTGGATAGCCGTCAGCGGACTGAAACGTCAGCTCCTGCGGCTCAAGCACTCCCGCTTCTGCCCGAAACTTCGACGAGAAGTCCGTAACGGAACGCCACTGTCCGCCGGTCAGCACGGCGACGTCACCCGCGGTGGCCGAATCGGCAAAGCTGATCACAATAGAGGTGCCGGCCGATGCCGCCCCCGTGACCACCCGGTCTCCGTGCACCAGCGACCGGTATGCGCCGGTGGCGCCGAACTCCAGTAGATCCACGGTGCCCCGGGCATTGTTGAGGAGCAAAACGGAATCAGGGCCATGAAGCTCAATGCCGCGTTCGCCGCTGCCGAGGTCCATGATTTCCGCATCGCTGAGACGGGTCACCTCGCCTCCGGGTGCCGGCATTACATGGAGTGCCGTGTTCCGGGCCACAAAGTCCTTCCCGGACTCCCCCAGGTCTTGGGCGAGGAAGAAAAGCCACTGGCCGTTCCCGGACTCCCGGACGTTGTGGACGGCCTGGCGTGGTGCCCCGGACGGCGTTACCGGAACGGGCACCCCTCCGGCTGCAGGGATGCGGTAGATGCGCGTTTCGAGGTCGTGGTCGCTGCCTTCGTGCAGTGCGGCGACGCAATAGATGGCTGATCCATCGGCGCTGAATGACTCACCCGTGTGGTCCGTGGCGGCAAAAGTCAGCTGAGTCGCGGACGGAAGGAGTCCCCTGCACGCGTCAGCGGCCGTGGCAGTCGCGCCCTCGTCCTGCTCGGCGGCTGAGCTGCCCCGTGATTTCAGTGCTCGGCCCACGGGCACAACCTTGGGCTCGTCGTCGATGTCCGGAACATCCACCACGAAGAGCTGCAGGGGTTTGTCCGCGGTATAGCCGACGCCATTCATCCGATACTGGTAGTCGGTGATCAGCCTTGCATCCTCGCCGCCGGCCGGCACGCCACCGACGGTTCCGTACCGGCCCTCCTCCGGCGTCCTGGCACTGAAGAGAATGTGACGTGAATCGGGAGACCAGCAAAAGGAGGTGACGCCCAGCGCCGCCTCGGTCAATACCTGCGGTTCCCCGCCGCCGGCGTCCACCACGTGCAGCTGCGGCTTCCCCTCCGCCGCCGCGCGGAGGAACGCCAAGGCCAGGCCATCGGGTGAAAAGGACGGCGCCGTGTCACGGAAGCCACGCGTCAGCCGCCGGGGCGCCTTGTCCGCATCCAGCGGCACGTCCCACAACTGGCCCACATAGGAGTCGGCATCAAAGTCGGGTCGGATGACGGATACCACCGCCCTCCCGCCATCGGGATGGACAGTCGGGGCCGACACGGAGTTCAGCAAGGAAAGATGTTCTGGTTTCACCCTTCGGAGCCTAACCGCGGATGCACGTAGTGTGAAACACCTCACGCCCACCGCGTGGCGCACCTCGCCCTCAAGTTCGGTGGGGCGGCCCTAGGATTGAAGGCATGCTTACCGATGCCGTCCGTTCCCTGGTCTGTCCGGTGTGCCGGGCGGGACTGGCCGCGGGCAACGGGGGCGGCCGGCTGAGCTGTCCCGAAGGCCACAGTTTCGATGCCGCCAAGCAAGGGTATTTCAACTTCCTCGTGGGCAAGGGCACCGTCTTCGAGGCGGACACCGCCCAGATGGTGGCCGCCCGGTTCGATTTCCTTTCCAAGGGGCACTACGATCCCTTGGCCCTCGCCGTCGCAAAGCTCGCCGCGCCAGCGCTGACCGGGCCCAGCCCCACCGTCCTGGATGCAGGAACAGGAACCGGGCATTACCTCCGGACCCTGCTGGCGACGGTTCCCGCAACGGCCATTGGCTTGGACATTTCCAAGTTTGCCTTGCGCCGGGCGGCCCGCCTGAACCCGGGTGCCGTCAATATTGTCAGTGACATCTGGCAGCCGCTCCCGGTGGCGGACGCCGCGGTGGACGTTGTGACGGTGGTGTTCGCGCCTCGGAATGCGGCGGAGTTCGCCAGGGTTCTGCGGCCCGGCGGCCTGCTGACCGTGGTCACGCCGCGCCCTGGTCACTTGGCTGCGATAGCGGGACAGACCGGGATGCTGGGCATTGAACCGGACAAGGAAGAACGGCTCGCCAGTTCGCTGCACGGCCAATTCACGGCGAAAAGCACACTGGACCTGGACCTGGACCTGGACCTGACAGCCACCGATGTGGGAAACCTTGCCATGATGGGACCCGCCGGCCACCATCTTGACCCTGCCCAACTACTGTCCGTTCTGGCCGGGCTCGCTCCAACCACGCACGTGTCGGCCCGGTTTCGAATCAGCGTCTTTGAGCCCCGCAGGGCACCCGCAGTGTAACGACATGGCCACTTTGGACAGCTGTCAGACGGCGCCCTCTTAGGCCCGGCAGCTTCGGGCTAGGATGGAAAGAAAGCTACTGAGGGCCTGCTCCCGCAGCTCCCTGGGACCAAGGGGGAACGAATGTTCGAATGGCTCGGCGGCAACTGGTGGGCATTATGGCTCACGGTCTTTCTAGCGTTTGCCGTGGTGGAGATGCTCACGCTGGATCTCTTTTTCATCATGCTCGGAGCCGGGGCGCTGGCTGGACTCGTAGCAGACTTTGCCGGTGCGGAGTTCTGGCTTCAGATCGTGGTTTTCTGCGTGGTGTCGCTGTTGATGATCGCCTTCGTCCGGCCGCTCGCCCTGCAGCACATCCGAAAGAATCCCTCGGACCAGCGAAGCAATGTGGACCGGTTAATTGGCGAGTCCGCGTTGGTTATGGAAACGGTCACGTCGACCACCGGACTCGTCAAGATCGGGGGCGATATCTGGAGCGCCCGGTCCGAACATGGTGCACTTGAGGCCGGCCAGCGTGTGGTCGTGTCGGCGATCGACGGCGCCACCGCCGTTGTGGCCCCCGAGTCGTCGACAGCCATCCAATAAGTCCCCGTACCGGGGGCGCCATTCTTTGCTGCGCGAGAGCGCGGCAGATGCGGCGAAATGGCCGCTACTTGATCGCATCAACGAAGCAACTGGGGAAAGGTGATGTATGAATAGCTCAGGAGGAGTCGCAGTCACAATCGTGCTGCTGGTTCTGGTGGTGTTCGTAATAATTGTTCTAGTGCGGTCCGTCCGGATCGTGCCACAGGCCCGGGCCGGTGTGGTGGAGCGGCTCGGTAAGTACCAGCGGACCCTCCTGCCCGGCCTCACCATCCTGATCCCGTTCGTGGACAGGCTTCTTCCGCTTCTGGACCTGCGCGAACAGGTTGTCTCGTTTCCGCCACAGCCGGTCATCACTGAAGACAACCTGGTGGTGTCCATTGATACCGTTGTCTATTTTCAGGTCACCGACCCCCGGGCCGCTACCTACGAGATCGCCAACTACATCCAGGCGGTGGAGCAGCTGACAACGACCACCCTGCGCAACGTGGTGGGCGGACTGAATCTGGAAGAGGCACTGACCTCACGCGACCAGATCAACGGCCAGCTCCGCGGTGTGCTCGACGAGGCCACCGGGCGCTGGGGTATCCGCGTTTCGCGTGTGGAACTAAAGGCCATTGATCCGCCCCACTCCATCCAGGATTCAATGGAGAAGCAGATGCGGGCCGAGCGCGACCGCCGGGCCGCGATCCTCACCGCTGAGGGAACCAAACAGTCTGCCATCCTCACCGCCGAAGGCCAACGTCAGGCCTCTATCCTCAAGGCTGAGGGTGATGCGCAGGCCGCCATCCTTCGTGCCGACGGCGAGGCCCAGGCCATCCAGAAGGTTTTCGACGCGATCCACAAAGGCAACCCCGATCAGAAGCTGCTCGCCTACCAGTACCTCCAGACCCTGCCGAAGCTGGCAGAGGGCTCGTCCAACAAACTGTGGATCATCCCCAGTGAGGTGGGCGAGGCCTTAAAGGGCATCGGCAACGCGTTGGGCGGCACCAACCCCGATCCCCGTTCCGGGGGGCTCTTCGACGCCGACACGGATGCGGTAGTGGCGGACGGAACCACCAGGCCGCGATAGAAGGCCAGCGGCGAAGCGGGGCGCCCGCACCGTTGTTTTAGCGGCCGAGGCGGGATCCGGTATAATAGTGTATTTGTCCGGGTGGTTCAGACCAGTTGGAACAATAACGCGTGGCAAAGCGTTCCATTTATTGATGGAGCGTAGTGCAAAACAGTAGCCAGGTGGTGTCAACCGCCAGGCTAGCGCGGAGCGTGGCTCCGCGAACCGATCAAAGGGAGTAATCATGAGCGACCGCAGCCTCCGGGGTATGCGTCTTGGCGCACAGAGCATGGAGACCGAATCCGGCGTGGAGCCGGCTCCGCGTCAGCGGGTTGAGTACCGGTGCGAGGACGGCGAGCAGGTCTTCGTAACTTTCTCCTCCGAAGCGGAAATTCCCCCGGTGTGGGTCTCGAAGACCGGCAAGGAAGCCTTGCTTGTTGATGGCGAACGCCCCGTGAACAGCAACGAAAAAGCCGTACGTACCCACTGGGACATGCTGCTGGAACGTCGTTCGCTTCCCGAATTGGAGCAGATCCTCGAAGACCGCCTCACCATTCTGCGTGAACGTCGGGGCGAACGCCGCTCGGCGTAGGGTCTGACACATGTCAAAGGGCCGGGCCGCGAATGTGATTTCACATTCGCGGCCCGGCCCTTTGTGTGCCTGCCGACACCATTCGCCGTTACGCCTCGCTCAGTGAGCTCCGGGGGCATCGTGGAAAGGTGGGCGACAAGCCAAATGACACGCCGAGGCCGCCTGTTGACTCCAAAGGGGGTCCCTGACCGCCCCGTTCCGTTAGGAGCGCGCGGCGGTTTCCGTGCGGCCGGTGAGCCGGTTCCACCGATCAGCCAGTCCCCACTTGGTGACGTTGATCATGGCCTCAACTACGATGTTGCCGCTCATTTTCGAAGCACCGAGTTCGCGTTCCACGAACGTGATGGGGCGCTCCACAATCTTCAGGCCCATTTTGGATACGCGCCACGCCAGATCCACCTGGAACCCGTAGCCCACCGAATCCACCTGGTCCAGGTTGAGCTTCTCCAGCGTGGTCCGGCGGAACGCGCGGTAGCCGCCTGTAACGTCCTTGATCTTGATTCCCAGCATCAGTCGGGCGTACGTGCTGCCGATTCGCGAGATTGCCTGCCGGTACAGCGGCCAGTTGACCACGCTGCCTCCCGGAACCCAACGCGAACCCATCGCGAGATCGGCTCCCTGTTCCACGGCGTCGAGGAGTTGCTGCAACTGCTCAGGCTGGTGCGAGCCATCGGCATCCATCTCCACGAGGACGTCATATCCGGCGTCCAGGCCCCACTTGAAGCCGGCAATGTACGCCGCGCCGAGGCCTTCCTTGCCCTTGCGGTGGAGCACGTGCACCTGGTTGTCCTCCGCCGCGATGCCGTCAGCGAGCTGTCCCGTTCCATCGGGGCTGTTGTCGTCAACCACCAGAACATCGGAGGCGGGCACGGCTGACCGCAGACGCCCTAGCGTCTTGGGCAGCGATTCCAGCTCGTTGTAGGTGGGGATGATGGTGAGGACTCGCACAGCGGGGCCCTTTCCTTGATGGGAGCGGTCAACGTGCCAAGAAGTGCAGCGAACCGCTGGCATTCAGGCACAGCTCCCCATTATAGAGAGTTTGCTGTGCTCCGGACGCCGCACACCCTGGTGCGGGCAGGTCCACGTGCGATGGGCCAGTTCCGGCGGCCGGGCTGCGCGCCCGCTGAACTGTTTTCTACCGCGACGTGGACCTGCCCCTCGGACAACCACGGTTATGACGGACCAGCCGGGATACCTGGATATCCCACCGGAGAGTGACGTGGCCAGACGGGGACCTGCTGCTGTTCGAACCCGTCCGTGAGACTCAATGCTACGGAACCGCCGGAGTGTGTCAACCGGCCCCTGACCTGCGGTTTTAGACATCGCCGCAGGTCAGGGGCCGGCAAGCGGGCGATCTTCCCGGCGTGTCCAGGCGTGACCCGCCGTTCAGCGAGCCGTCTTTGACCTTAGGCCTGGAGGGCCGGGCTGGTGTACAGGACGTCGCCGTCGCGGACGGTCTGCAGGCAAACGGGATCGCTTCCGGTGTCCAGCGCGGGAAGCAGGGGCGTGCGCGCGCGGGGATCGGTGCTCCACGACTGGACCCGGCCGTCCGATACCTGCACCATGAGTTCTTCGATCTCCCAGACGGCAAAGCTCGCGGGCGCGCCCGGAACCAGCTGGCCCGCCATCGGGTTGGAGTGCCTGGCGGCCCGCCACCCTGCCCTGGTGTGGCCAAGGAAGGCGGCACGGGCGGAGATCTGCTCATTCGGGTTCGTGTGCTCGAGGCAAGCCCGGACACTGGTCCAGGGGTGCAGCGGGGTGACTGGGCTGTCGCTGCCGAAGCAAACGGGGACGCCGGCCGCGTAGAACGAAGCAAAGGGGTTCATGGCCCGCTGCCGGTCGCCCAGCCGCCGGTGGTACAGGTTTCCTTCCCCTCCCCACGCGGCGTCGAAGCCGGGCTGCACGCTGACGGTGACCGCGTATTTGGCCAAGCGGGCAATGGCGTCTGCGTTCGCCATCTCCACGTGCTCAAACCGGTGGCCGGCGGCACGGACGCGCTGCTCGCCGACTTCCGCCGCCGCCCGATCCAGGGCCTCCAGCGCGGCGTCCAGTCCGGCGTCTCCGATCACGTGGAAGCCGCCCTGAATGCCGAGCAGTGAGCAGGCAGCCAGGTGGGCGGCCGCCTCGTCGACGGACAGGTACAACGTGCCGCGCTCCCCCGGCGCGTCGCTGTAGTCGGCCCTCATGGCAGCCGTGTGGGAGCCGATGGAGCCGTCCAGGTTCAGGTCCCCCGCAAGGCCACGAACCGGAGCCCGCAGCCCGGCCAGAATGCTCCGGGCATCCTCAACGGAGGTGGCCAGCTGGCCCCAGTACGGAAGGATCTCCGGCACGGCACGGCCGGGCTGCGTTGCGCTGTTCCATTCCGCTGCAATGCGAAGATCCTCCACGCTGCCAATGTGGGGCGCCGCCATCTCAGCCAGAGCCACATAGCCGTTGGCTGCGGACTCGTCCAACGCACGCCGCTGGAAGCGACGCAATTCGTCCGCGGGAAGCCGGCGCGCCTCGGCGCGCGCCGCGCCGTGGGCCTCGCCTTTGACCTGCGCGCCTGAACCGAAGTCGGCCGTGGCCGCGATGGCCGCCGAATCGGCCAAGGCGGAGGAGACCAGCGCCGAGTGGGCATCCACCCTGGACAGGTAGACCCGGCGTCCGCCGGCCGCACGCTCCAGTTCCGCACGGCTCGGCAGGGTCTGGTCGGCCCATTGCGACTCGTCCCAGCCGTGCCCCAGAACAGTGGCGTTAGGGGCCGACCGCGCCGCGGACGCGGCCAACGCGTCCAGCAGTCCGGCTGCGGAGCGGACTCTGCCGAGCTGCAGCGATTCCAGGGCGATCCCGGTTTCGGTCAGATGCACGTGCGAATCGACAAAGCCAGGTGCGAGAAGAGCGCCCTGCAGGTCGACGATCTCCATGGTGTCGTCGGCGATGGAGGTGGCCGCCTGTTCGGAACCGACCCATGCCACGGTGTCCCCGTCAACCAGCATCGCCGTTGCGAAGGGGTCGGCGGCGGTGTAGACGGAACCATTGCGGTATAGCCGCACCTTGCGCGGCGCGGTTGCGGCCGCCGGTTGGGGGTCAGACATGGGGTAGGGCTCCTAGCACTCGGGAATCTGTGGGATGGGCGGGACCGTGGCGGTTCGGTTACACCACGGTGGAGTAGGCCACGACGCCGCGCCGCACCAGGATGATCGCTTCCGAGCACAGGCGGGAGAGACGGGGTTCGAGGCCGGGGATCTTTGCCAACTGGTCCAGCAAGTCAATGACCTGCTTGGCCCAACGGACGAAATCTCCTGCCGCCAGGTCCGTTCCGCTGAGGACTTCCTGCAGGTGCCGGCCCTTGGCCCACTTGAAAATCGGCCACACCAGGCCGAGGTCGGGCTCTCCCGTCAAAGGCAGCCGGTTCTGCTCCTCGGTGTCTTCCAGGACGGACCATTCACGGACCACGATGTCCACCGCGGTCTCAAGGGCCACACTTGGCATGCGCGGACGAAGGCCGCGTTCCTCACGTTTCGCCTGGAAGACCAGCACGCTGGCCAGGGCGGCCACCTCGGCGGCGTCAAGGTCGTCGAACGCGCCCTGACGCAGTGCCTGGGAGATCAGCAGGTCCTTTTCCCCATAGATCCGGCGAAGGCGCTGGCCGTCGGAGCTGATGGTAACGGCGCCGTCCGCCGAGGTCTCCAGATATCCATAGCTGGAGAGCACTCCGCAAACACGGTCGAACGTCTTGGCGATGGTGTTGGTGCGGCCTTGGATTTCGCGGGCAAGGGCGTCGGTTTCCCGGCGTAGTTTCAGCCACCGCTCGGACCAGCGGGCGTGGTCCTCCCGTTCGCTGCACCCGTGGCAGGGATGGGACCGCAGCGCCAGCCGAAGGTCCGCGATCCTTTTCTCCTGGTCCGGAAGCGATGCGGCCCTGCCAAAGTCATCGTTGCGGCTCCGTCCCGGAAGGACGGGACGGTTCTCACGGATGGCATTGCGTGCTGAAGCGGCGAGGTCCTTGCGGGACTTGGGGATCTTGGCGTTGAAGGATTTGGGAATCCTGATCCGGGTGACGGGCGAAATTGGTCCTTCAAGGTCCTGGATGCCGATTCGGCGCAGCTGGTTATCCAGTGTCAGCACGGCGGGGCGCGGTTCCTGGGCGCTGTGATCCGAGCCGAGGACAACGGCGAAGCCGGGGGCCCGTCCGGTGGGCACATCCACGACGTCGCCGGGCAGCAGCCTGCTGAGCGAGTCCTCTGTCACCGATTTCCTGGCCCGGGAGCTGCTTCGTGAGGCGGCATTCTCCGCTTCCGAAAGTTCGCGCCGGAGTTTGGCGTACTCCGAGAAATCACCCAGATGGCAGGTCATGGATGCCTTGAAACCGGCCAGGGACTCTTCCCTGCTCCGCACCTGCCTGGCCAGCCCCACCACGGAACGGTCTGCCTGGAACTGCGCAAACGAGGATTCGAGGATTTCCCTGGCCCGTGGGCGGCCAAATTGAGCGAGGAGGTTGATGCTCATGTTGTACGTGGGCCGGAAACTTGAATTCAGCGGGTAGGTGCGCCGGGAGGCCAGGCCGGCCACGGCCGCGGGATCGGTGCCCGGCTGCCACAGCACCACAGCGTGGCCTTCCACATCGATTCCCCGACGGCCCGCGCGCCCGGTTAACTGGGTGTATTCCCCGGCGGTAATGCCCACGTGGGCTTCGCCGTTGAACTTGTCCAGCTTCTCCAACACCACTGAGCGTGCAGGCATGTTGACACCGAGTGCCAGGGTCTCGGTGGCAAAAACGGCCTTGACCAGGCCCTCTACGAAGAGCTTCTCCACCACTTCCTTGAAGGTGGGCAGCATGCCGGCATGGTGTGCGGCCAGTCCACGGAGCAAACCGTCCCGCCAGGTCCAGAATCCCAGCACGTCCAGGTCATCCGACGGGATGTCCTGGGATGCCTCATCGACCATGTGGGCAATAATCCGCTGTTCCTTCTCCGTGGTGAGCCACAGCCCCGCGGAAACGCACTGTGCCACCGCCGCGTCGCAGCCCGCGCGGGAAAAGATGAAGGTAATCGAGGGCAGGAGGTCCTGGCGGTCCAGGCTCGCGATCACCTGGGGCCTGCTGGCCTTGCGCACCGGGCTTTGCTGTGCGCCCCGGTTGTCGCCGCCGCGCTGGTTCTGCTGGCGCCGCTGGCTGCGGCCGCCGTGGCCAAACCGGGCACGCGAATTCATCTGGCTCTCGGTGCGGGCCATGGCAAGCAGGTCAGGGTTGACTTCGAAGCCGCGTCCGCTGGCAGCCGGTGTGGCGGCAGTGGCGGAGGGGTCGGATTCACCCGCCGCCGCGATCTCATCGAACGTGGTTTCGCCGGCAAACAGGTCCACAATTTCCCGGCCCACCATCACGTGCTGCCACAACGGCACCGGACGGTGCTCGGACACGATGACATCTGTATGGCCCCGGACCGTGTCAAGCCAGGCGCCAAACTCCTCAGCATTCGAGACCGTGGCGCTCAACGAGGCGACCTGGACCTCGCTGGGGAGGTGGATGATGACTTCTTCCCACACCGCTCCGCGGAAGCGGTCAGCCAGGTAATGCACCTCATCCATCACCACGAAGCCCAGATCGTCCAACGTGTCCGAATCGGCGTACAGCATGTTTCGCAGCACTTCAGTGGTCATGACCACAACGGGCGCGTCGCCGTTGATGCTGGTGTCACCGGTCAGAAGCCCGACCTGGGAGGCGCCGTACTTTTCGGCGAGTTCTGAATATTTTTGGTTGCTCAGGGCCTTGATGGGCGTTGTGTAGAACGCCTTCAGGCCGCGCTGGAGCGCCAGATAGATGGCAAATTCGCCCACAATCGTTTTCCCCGCGCCGGTGGGGGCTGCCACCAGCACACCGCGGCCGGCCTGGAGCGACAGGCAGGCTTCGCGCTGGAAATCATCCAGCTCGAACTCAAGGGTACGGACAAAGCCGCCGAGATACGTTCTAGCTTCCGCGGCCCGCTCGGCACTGGCGCGGTAGCGTTCAGACGGCGACTGCGGCCCGGATATTGAGGACATGCATCCAGCCTAATGCGCCCAGGGCTAGAGATCCTCCAGCTCGGCGCTGGGAGTGGCTTTGTCGGCGGTTGCTTCGGTTTCCGCGGTGGTCCGGGCCAGCCGTTTGTCGCGCCGGCGGTCGTTGACGATGCAGAGCCCGATGGCTGCGAAGAAGAGCACCAGCAGCGGGCCTGCCAAGAGGAACATGGATAGAGCGTCCGCGCCCGGTGCGGCCACGGCAGCGAGGACAAACACTAGAAAGACTGTGATCCGCCACGCCTTCAGGATGGTGTGCCCGCTGATGAGCCCGGCCATGTTCACTCCGACCAGAACCACCGGCACCAGGAACGCGAGGCCAAGGAAGAGGACCATGCGGGTTACAAAGTCGACATAGTCCCGGGCATCGATCATGTTGGAGAAACCGGAGGGCGTGAACTGCGTCAGGGCGCGCACCACCTGGGGGACCACCATCCAGCCGACCCAGATGCCCGCAAGGAACAGCGGCACCGCGGCCGTCATGTAGCCCAGGGTGTAGCGACGTTCCTTGCGGGTCAGGCCTGGTGTGATGAACGCCCACAGCTGGTAGATCCAGACCGGGCTGGAGATCACGGCGCCGATCAGGAGCGAAAGCTGAAGCTTGAAGTCGAAAGGCGACGCGATGCTGGAAAAGTTGACCGACGATGTTCCGCCGGTCTGCTGGGAGATGTGGTCCACGGGTTCCCGCAACGCCGTCAACACCGGGTCGTAAAGAATCCAGCCGCCGACAGCGCCTATCACCAAGCCAATGGCGGACTTGATGAGCCGGTTCCTCAGCTCCTTCAGATGATCCAACAGGGCCATCCGACCCTCAGGGTTGGATTTGCGGCCCCTCTTCTCTACCACCGTGAATTAGGCGCGGTTCGACGGTGGAACGTCGCGGCCGTCTGTGGGCTCGCCGTTGTGCGTCCGGGCCTGCGGGTGGTTGACGATCTTGCCCTCAACCGGATCCGTGGTGTCCTGCGCCTCGGGCTTGCCGTCGTTCTTCATTTCCTTGACCTCGGACTTGATGATCCGCATGGACTGACCGAGGGCACGCGCCATGGCAGGAAGCTTGGGGGCAGCAAAAAGCAACAGAGCCACGATGATAATAATGACGATGGGCCACGGGCCATCAAAGAGTCGTCCCACTGGAAGTCCTTTCCTTGAAATACATCCTACGTCTAACCTAAATCGATGTCGCGCAGCGCCTGGGGCTGGCCCCGGACGGCTTTGCGCTGAACGCGTCGTTGACGGCGCTCTTCCCGGCGGGAGGACTTGGACGTGAGGTAATCATGTCTCATCTGGGCAGGAGAGGCAAAAACGGCTGAACCCGGAACCGGGTGGTTCGTTTCAGGTCCGGCGGCCGTCCCGGGGCCCGGGGTGGCCAACGCAGTGGATTCCCAAGGATGCGCTGCGGGCGCAAAACGCTCCGCGGCGGCGCCCAGATCCTTAGTGACTGCCATGAACTGCCGGAACAGCCGGATACCCAGCAGAACATAGAACAGCAGGGCGAGGGCAACGAGCGCTATCCAAATGAGGATCCATGACCACCAAGGCATGCTGAGTAGTCTAGCCGCCGTAGTGGGCCAGTGCCCGCCGGATCCACTCCCGTGCAGCCGTGGCAACGGCCGCCGGTGCGAGAATGCGGACCTCCCCGCCGTGTTGCGTCACCAACGTGGGAAGCCACGCGGTGCTGCCAACCCTGATTTCAGCGAGCAGTCCCCCGCCGGGCAGCGGCGCGGTGCGCTCGGCGTAATAGTCCTCGGCGAGGCCGGTGCCCTGAGGGGCCAGCTCCACCGTGACCAGGGTATCGTCGTCGTTCGGAGTGAAAAGCTTGGCCGGGAAGCCGTCGGCGGGCTTCGCCGCCTCCGTGGCCCTGAGCCCGTTTGGCTGAAGCCGCTCGATGCGGTCGAGCCTGAAGTTCCTCAGCGCCCGGGCGTTGTGGCAATACGCCTCGAAATACCAGGTGTTGTCCAGCGAGTAGAGCCTCAGGGGTTCCACGTCCCGCTCGGAGACGGAATCACGCTGCGGCGAAAAGTAGTTCAGCCGCAGCTGCATCCCATCCCGGATGGCATTGCGGATGGTTTCCAGGTAGCCCGAATTGGCCGGGCTGACCTCAGGCCCCGCCACGGATGCGGCCCTGAGACCCTCCTCCCCCGCTGCCGCCATCAGCTTTACCGTCACGGACTCCAGCGCACTGCCTTCTGCGAGCTCCGGCAGTCCGTTGAGGGTCTCCAGACCCGTGAGAAGGGCGCAGGCTTCATCCACCGTAAAACGCACCGGCCGGTTCAGGTCGAGGTCCTGGGTGATATATACGTGGTCGTCCTCCCATTGGATGTCCAGGAGGTCGTCAGGGTATCCCTCCGGGAGGCCTGAACAGATTAAAATGCGCAGGTCGTCCTCGAGCTCCTTCCGGGTGACGCCAAATCTGGCGGCAACATCGCTGATGTGCAGGCCCTGGTTGTGGACCAGGAACGGGACCAGCTGGAGCATCCGCTGCAGCTGATCCTCCGAGGTCCGTTTCCGGGTCCGTTTGACGGCAGCAGCCGCCGGGAACTCAATGACGGGCGCCGGGAACGCCGAAAACTCCGCAGCGGCCACGAGCCGTCGGCGGACGGCGGATGCCACCTCGGCCGGAGACACGGCCACCACATTTGGCCCGTACGAGGCTAGTTCCTCACCCAGCACCTCGGCGTCCCGGAAAGGAACAGCCAGACGCTCCCAGCCGTCGTCGGGCTCTCCGGAGACCGGGGCCGGCTCCCCTCCCGTGGTGCCGGCGCCTTCCGTTTCCTGCACGGCGGACGCGCGCTTGCGCAGGCCCAGGAGCTTGCCCGCCGGGACGTCCACGACGGCGGTCCTGATTGGCAGCTCCGGGAGGCCGGCCAGTTCGGTGCGGACGTTGAATGCGGTCGGAGGGGTGTAGGTCTCCTTGTCCAGGATGGTCACTGCGGACGTGAAGCGGGAGAGCCGGAAGAAGCGCTGGGCGTTCCGTCCGCGGTCCAGGCCCACCAGGTACCACTGCCCGAAGCGGCTGCCCAGGCCCCACGGTTCCACGACCCGTACTTCTTCCCGCCCCGTGCTGCTTGCGAGGTACTGAAAGCTCACCGCGTGCTGCGAGTGCATTGCCGAGATCAGGTCCTCGAACGCCTGGCCGGCGGGTTTGATGCGGGGCTGCACGCCCAGGGGCAGCTCCGCCTCCGCCATTCCGCCGGAAGCCTGCAGCTTGCGCATGGCGTTCTGCGCGGCGGAACCGAGGGCTGCCTGTTCCCACAGCTGCGCCGCCAGAATCAGTACGGTGCACTCGGCCGGCGTCAGGGTGACATCCGGAAGCCGGTTGGATTCCTTGCCGATCCGGTAACGCGTGGTCGCGGGATCGTCCGAGCTCCAGCCGTTGTCCGTGACGGTCTCAACTTCAAAGCCGAAGTGCCGGAGATCGCTCTTGTCGCGTTCGAACATGCGGCCGAAAGCCGCCTCGCTGCTCGAAGAATCGTGATAGATCTTTTCGCGCAGTTCGCCGCGGCGAAGCCCGTAACGGGTGTTGAGGAGGGCGATCAGCAGGTTCAGGAGACGCTCTGTACGTGAGGAGGACACCTTGGCTACGTTACTAAAGACGTCGCGTGCAGACGCCGGAAGCGCGGCACCAACCGGAAATGTGCTTCCGATTGTTACCGCGCTTCCTGGTTGCTGCGGCACAAGTGTGCGGTCCGCACCACCGTGTGGTCCGCCGAACGCTTGTCCGACGCCGTGAAGGTGGCCGCTGTTAGCGGACGCCCACCAGGTCCACAACGAAGATCAGGGCCTCGTTGGGGGCAATGGCTCCGCCGGCTCCGCGGGAGCCGTAGGCGAGCTCAGAGGGAATCTCCAGACGGCGGCGGCCGCCCACCTTCATGCCCAGGAGGCCCTGGTCCCAGCCCTGGATGACCTGGCCGACGCCGACGCGGAAGTCCAGCGGCGCTCCGCGGCCCCAGGAGGCGTCGAATTCCTCGCCCGTGGACCAGGCGACGCCCACGTAGTGGGTGGAGACGGTGTCGCCGGCTTTGGCTTCGGCGCCGTCGCCCTCGATGAGGTCTGTGATGACGAGCTCGGTGGGAACCTCCCCCTCGGGGAAGTCAATTTCCGGCTTCTGGCGGTCGAAATCGCGCTGACCAAATGACATGGTTACTCCTCTTGTGTGAGTTGGATGGCTCGTTGGACGTTTGGGGATTACTTGACGCCGAGGATGTCGACGACGAACACGAGGTCGCCCTTGGCATCCCCCTGTCCCGCATCGCCGTAGGCAAGATCCTTGGGGATCACCAGGAGCACGCGTGAACCGACGGTCTTGCCCGTCAGGCCTTGTGTCCAGCCCTTGATGACGTTGCCCAGGGGGAAGGTTGCCTTCTCGCCGCGGTCAAAGCTGGAATCGAACTTCTTGCCCCCGACGAGGGTCACGCCAACGTAGTTGACGGTCAGGGTGTCCGTGGCCTTGACTTCAGGTCCCTTGCCCTTGATCAGGTCCTGGGACACGAGGGCGGTGGGAGCCTTGACGCCGTCAACCGAAATTTCCGGGATGCCCTTGTCGTTGTCCTTGACGGTGGGCAGGCCTGCAGGCGGGGTGACAGCATCGCCTTCGGGCTTGTCGAGGACCTTCGGCGCGTCTTTGGCGGAGATCACCTTGACCACCAGCAACTGGGTGGGACCGGCAGCCGCCCCTTCCTGGGCGGCCTGGCCGGGCACCGCGAGAGCCAGCTGCGAACCCACCTTGGCGCCCACAAAGGCGTTGTAGATGACAGCGTTGCCGGTCTTGAGGGCGTCGTTCAATTCCAGCGGCTCCGGATCCTTGGCGAAGGTGTCCTCCAACGTGGAGCCGTCCTTGCCGCTGAGGGCCAGGATGGAGATGTCCGCAACCTGGTTGGCCTTCACGCGGTCCCCGGTTCCTTCGGTGATCACTTTGACCGTGGGTTCCTTGACATCGAGGGGCTTGGTGAATTCCACTCCCGGCGCCTTCTTGTCTCCATTGTCCGTCAGTTTCAAAGAGTCCAGCTTGGCTGTCTCTCCAGCGGACTGGCTGGTGGGCTCCGGAGCAGCTGCAGGCGATCCGCCGCAGGCGGTCAGCATCAGCAGTCCGGGAATGAGAATTGCTAGTAGTCGGCGCACGTAAGAACTTTCGTCGGGGCAAGATGGATGCGTTGCCGTCAATGAAACGGCCGGCAACGCAGGCGGTGGCCAAATAAATGACCCCATCCAGCCTAACGTGGAAAGCTGGGTATCAGCTCATAGAGTCGAGCAAAGCATCAACGCGCTCGTCCACGCTCCGGAACGGATCCTTGCAGAGGATGGTCTGGTGGGCCCGGTCGTTCAGCTTCAAATGCACCCAATCCACCGTATAGTCGCGGCCCAGCTCCTGCGCCCTGCGCACGAAGTCCCCGCGCAGCTTGGCCCGGGTGGTCTGCGGTGGGGCATCGACGGCATCCTTGACCGCCGTCTCGTCCACCACCCGGCGGACTGCCCCCCGTGACTGCAGCACGTAGTAAAGGCCCCTCGTCCGGGAGATGTCGTGATACGTCAGGTCGAGTTGGGCAATCCTCGGCGAGTCCAGGCCCAGCCCGTGCCGGGCACGGTAGCTGTCCATCAGCTTCTTCTTGATGGCCCAGTCGATTTCGGTGTCAATGCTGCGCGTATCGCCGCTTTCGATCGCCCGGAGCGTCCGCTCCCACAGATCAAGGATGAGCGGAACATGCGGGTTGTGTGCTCCGTGCTGTGCCACGAAGGCCGTGACCTTGTTGAGGTACTCCTGCTGGATTTCCAAGGCCGTGAGCTGACGTCCATTGGCGAGCCGGATCAGGGCCCTGCCGCTGAGGTCGTGCGAGATCTCGCGGATACTCCGGATGGGGTTCTCCATGCGCATGTCCCGCATGATGACGCCGGCCTCGATCATGCGCAGGATCAGGTCCACGGTGCCCACCTTCATGAGCAATGTGGTCTCGGACATGTTGGAGTCGCCCACGATCACATGCAGACGGCGGTAGAACTCCGCGTCCGCATGTGGCTCGTCGCGCGTGTTGATGATGGGGCGGGACCTGGTGGTTGCCGAAGAGACGCCCTCCCAGATGTGGTCGGCGCGTTGGGAGAAGGCAAAGGTGGCCCCGTGCGGTGTCTTGAGGATCTTGCCGGCCCCGGCGATCAGTTGCCGCGTCACCAGGAAAGGAATGAGGATTTCGGCCAGCCGTGAAAACTCCCCGCGGCGCGGGATCAGGTAGTTCTCGTGACTGCCGTAGGAATTGCCTGCCGAGTCCGTGTTGTTTTTGAAAAGGTAGACCGTGCCGTTGAAACCCTCGGCCGCGAGGCGCTCCTGGGCCTCATCGACCAGGTCGTCCAGTATCAGCTCCCCGGCCCGGTCATGCGCGATCAGCTGCGCGAGATCGTCACACTCGGCGGTGGCGTATTCGGGGTGCGAGCCCACGTCGAGATAGAGACGCGAACCGTTGGTCAGGAAGACATTGGAGGACCTTCCCCAGCTGACCACTTTCCGGAAAAGATAGCGTGCCACCTCTTCGGGCGCCAACGGGCGCGAGTCCGGGCTCGAATAGGAAATGCCGAATTCGGTTTCGATACCAAAGATGCGCTTATCCATGTCAGTTCTCCTCCGCCAGCAGGGCTTCTACCTCGGCATCGCCGAGACGTCGGAACGCCCGCCGTGATCCGCGGGTGGTCTCGGAATCGCGGTCCAGGAGCGCGACTTCCACCGCCGACGCCGGCAGCACCGTGGTTTCCTTATCCGTGACCAGCCCCTTCAGGGCGAGCCTGATGGCGCCGGCAAAATTCAGCTCCCGCTGCCACCCGGCTTGGACGGTTTCCGACACCCTGTCGGCCTGGCCGCCCATCACGATGAAACCGTGCTCGTCCGCGATGGATCCGTCGAACGTCAGCCGGTACAGGTGGTCGTCATCCTGGCTGCCTCCCACTTCGGCCACAGCCAGTTCCACTTCGAACGGCTTCTGTTCGGCCGTGAAGACCGCGCCGAGGCTTTGGGCGTAGACGCTTGCCAGCCCCCGGGCAGTGACGTCGTCCCGGTCGTAGGAGTATCCACGCACGTCCGCGTAGCGGACGCCGGCCTGCCGGAGACTCTCAAACTCGTTGTATTTTCCCACCGCTGCGAACGCGATCTTGTCGTAGATCTCTCCGATCTTGTGCAGCGTCGGCGAGGGGTTCTCTGCCACGAGGGCTATCCCGTCCTCGCAGCTGATGACCACCACGGAACGTCCGCGGGCGATGCCTTTCCGTGCGAAATCCGCACGGTCCTTCATTAGCTGTTCTGGGGAAACGTAAAACTGCTGGGTCATCCTAAGCCTCCCGTCGTGCAGCGGTCCGGGCCTCAATGACCGTGCCGGCCGCGGCTGCGAGATCGCCCTCCGGGATCCGCCTGGCGCCCGCGCGGTCCACGGTGTAAATCACTGGCCAAAGTTGGCGCACGGGGTCAGGACCCCCGGTCGCCGAGTCGTCGTCAGCGGCGTCGTAGAGCGACTCGACTGCCACCGCAATGGCCTCTTCTTCTGACATCCGGGGGCTCCAGAGCTTCTTGAGGGCGCCGCGGGCGAACATGGCCCCGGATCCCACGGCGTGGTGCTCGAGCTCCTCGTAGCGCCCGCCCGTGACGTCGAAAGAGAACAGCCGACCCGTCCCGGCCGGGACGTCGAACCCCGCAAACAGCGGGACGACGGCCAGCCCCTGCAACGCCATGGGAAGGTTCCCGCGGATCATCGCGCCGAGCCTGTTGGCCTTGCCGTCCAGGCTCAGCGGTGTTCCTTCGATTTTCTCGTAGTGTTCCAGCTCGACCTGAAAAAGCCGGGTGAGGTCAATGGCGATCCCGGCGGTCCCCGCGATGCCGAGCACCGAGAACCGGTCTGCGGGAAAGACCTTCTCGATGTGCCTGCTGGCAATGATGTTCCCCATGGTGGCGCGGCGGTCTCCGGCCATCAGCACTCCGCCGCTGTATGTCATCGCCACGATAGTGGTGGCGTGCGGTGCCAGCAGCGGCTGACCACCCGGCACGTTGAGGGATGAAGGCAGAGGCTGGCTGTAGGGAAGGAGCTCGGGCCGGTCGCGTTGCAGGTGTTCAGTGAATGATGACGTCGCGTTGGCAGCTACCCTGTTGGCTGTAGTCTCCTGCACTGATGCACTCCTTCAACGTGGTGGTCAACGTCTGTTCTCCGTCCGGTCTGCCTGTCCCCAGCGTCGCGCGAACGGCGGCGTTGGCTTACTGTCCGCCTTTTTGAACGAACGCGCGGACGAATTCCTCGGCGTTGGATTCCAGGACACCGTCGATCTCGTCGAGCAGATCGTCAACACCCTGGGTGGCTGCCGATGCCTGCGCGTCAGCGGGAGCCGGCGGGGCGGCGGGGACCTCGTCTTCGATCTCGGTTTCCCGTGACTGCGGCTGCTGTTGCTCCTGGCCTGCCATTTCCATCTCCTTCTATCCGTCCCCGGTAAGGGACATCCTGTATGCCCATATTGCCACGATGGGAGCGGTGTTGGGGTGGTTTATGCCGGTGGCGGGCCGGGAGTTTGTCCCAGTAGTTCGGCGAGGAAGGATCCGGCGTCCTTATGCCGGGCGAAGAGGCCGCCGGTGAGCGCCTCAGTCCCACGCAACGGCTCGCGGGTGGGCACTCTTTGCAGCCTTCCGCGTCCCGGGAGATCAAAAATCACGGAGTCCCAACTCGCCCCCACCACGTCCTTGCCGAAGTTGCTCACGCATCGGCCACGGAAGTAGGCGCGGGTGTCCGGCGGCGGTTCGGTCACCGCCCGGTTGATGTCGTCGTCGTGCACGATCCTTTTCATCCGGTTCCTGGCTAGCAATCGGTGGTACAGGCCTTTCTCGGGCCGGATATCGGCCCATTGAAGGTCGATAAGGCCCAGCCGGGCGTTGCCCCAGTCCAGCCCGTCCCGTTCGCGGTAGCCCTCGAGGAGGGAGAGCTTTGCCAGCCATTCAACGGACGACGCCGCCGCGTCACGATCGCTGTCGAGTTCCGTCAAAGTAGAGGCCCAGCGTTCCAGCAGGGCGTGGGTGTGACCGTCCCCGTCCACGGCATCCCCGACGCCGGTGTCCTGGGCGAGTTTGGCGGCGGCCTCGTGGTAGATCCATTGGAGGTCCAGGGCGGTGACTCTCCGTCCGTCCATGAGCCTGAGGGTGGCCGTCAGCGAAGTGTCGTGGCTGACAGTCTGCAGGGCGGCGACCGGTTCATGGACCTCCACCCGTGGGGCCAGGCCTGCCTCGATCAGGCTCAGGACCATTGCGGTGGTTCCGAACTTGAGGTAGTTCGCCGTTTGGCTCAGGTTGGCGTCCCCGATGATCACGTGCAGCCGGCGGTACTTGTCCGCCGTGGCGTGCGGCTCGTCGCGGGTGTTGATGATGGGCCTGCGGATAGTGGTCTCCAGTCCCACCTCCGCTTCAAAAAAATCAGCACGCTGGCTGATCTGGAAGCCAGGCCGTGAGCTGTCCTGCCCCAATCCCACCCGGCCGGCTCCGCACATGATCTGGCGGCTGATGAAAAACGGGGTCAGGCCCCGCACAATGTCCCCGAATGGCACCACCCTGGGCATCAGATAGTTCTCATGGGAGCCGTATGACACGGATTTGTTGTCTGTGTTGTTCTTGTAAAGGTTCACCGGCGGCAGCTGCGGGTCGGCGGCCAGCCGGCGGACCGCGGCAAGCGCCACGAGATCGCCGGCCGCGTCCCACGCGACCGCATCGCGCGGGTTGGTGACTTCCGGACTCGAGTACTCAGGATGTGCGTGGTCCACGTAGAGGCGCGCCCCGTTGCCTAGCACCATGTTCATCAGCAGGGTGCCGGTTTCGTCCTCGCCATCCTGTTCCAGCTCTTCCCGCCCGTAGGCCAGGGCCACCGCTTCGGCGTCCAGCACCGGCGGCTGGTCGGTCAGCTGGCTGGGGTCGGCCACACTGCGGTCCACGGTCCACCCGCGGGCGTCGTGGAGAGGTTCCTCATCTGTGTAGTCCCAGCGGGTTTCGGCTCCCCCGGCGGCTCGCTGGCGGGTCACCTGCGCGTACGCCTGGATCACCCGGGCGGACATCATGGTGGCGTTGGCTCCGGGCGCGGACGGCGCATGGATGCCGTATTCCGTTTCCGAACCCATCACCCGCATGGCGCCGCCTGCCGGTAACGGACCGCCTGGGACCATGTCGCGTCTGGGCATCAGAGGTACTGGCCCGTGTTGGGCATGGTCTCGATGGATTTGCCGGGCTCCTGCCCCGCCTTGCCCTGAACAATCGTGCGGATGTAGGTGATGCGTTCACCCTTCTTGCCCGAGATCCGGGCCCAGTCATCCGGGTTCGTGGTGTTGGGCATGTCCTCGTGTTCGCGGAACTCGTCGACGACGGCGCGCAGCAGGTGGTCTATGCGCAAACCCTTTTGATTGGAGGTCAGGAGGTCCTTGATGGCATATTTCTTGGCCCGGTCAACCACGTTCTGCACCACCGCGCCTGAGTTGAAGTCCTTGAAGTACAGCATTTCCGTGTCACCGTTTGCATAGGTCACCTCGAGGTACTCATTGGATTTCTCTGTCGAATACATCGCCTCGACCGTGCGCTGGATCATGGCGTCGACGGTCGCCTGGACGTCGCCGTTGTGCTCCGCGAGATCGGACTCGTGGAAGGGAAGGTCGGTGGTGATGTATTTGTAGAAGATGTCCGCCGCGGCCTCGGCGTCCGGCCGCTGGATCTTGACCTTAACGTCAAGCCGGCCAGGACGCAGGATGGCGGGGTCGATCATGTCCTCGCGGTTGGACGCACCAATGACGATCACATTGTCGAGCCGCTCCACGCCGTCGATCTCACTCAGCAGCTGGGGCACGATGGTTGTTTCGACATCGGAGGAGATCCCGGTTCCACGGGTGCGGAACAGGGAGTCCATCTCGTCGAAGAACACCACCACGGGACTGCCGTCGGAGGCCTTCTCGCGCGCACGGGCGAAGATCAGCCGGATGTGGCGTTCCGTCTCGCCCACGTACTTGTCGAGCAGCTCCGGGCCCTTGATGTTCAGGAAGTAGCTTTTCAGGTCCACGTTTCCGGAGCGTTCGGCAGCCCGGGCGGCAAGGGAATTGGCCACGGCCTTGGCGATGAGGGTCTTTCCGCAGCCAGGAGGGCCGTAGAGGAGGATGCCCTTCGGCGCCTTCAGGCCGTGTTCGCGATACAGGTCGGGGTGCAGGAACGGCAGCTCCACGGCATCGCGGATCTGTTCGATCTGGGGCCCGAGCCCGCCAATGTCGTGGTAGGTGATGTCCGGGACTTCCTCCAGGACAAGGTTCTCCACTTCGGAGCGGGGCACCTTCTCCAGAGCGTAGCCGGTCCGCGAATCCACGGAGAGGGCGTCCCCCACCCGCAACTTCTCCGCGAGAAGGGCGCCGGCGAGCCGGACGACACGTTCCTCGTCCGCGCGGCCCACCACGAGGGCCCGGTCCGGGCCCAGCAGCTCCTTAAGGGTCACCAGGTCCCCCGCGCGCTCGTACCCCAGGCCCGCGACGACGAGCAGGGCCTCGTTCAGCAGGACCTCCTGTCCTGGCGCCAGCTGGTTCATGTTCACCAGCGGGCTGATCCCCACACGCATCTTGCGGCCCGCGCTAAAGATATCGACGGATTCCTCCGTGGCGGCCATGCCGCTGTTGCCCGCAGAGGGTTGCCGCTTGGGGTTCAGCTGCAGAATCGTGCCAAAGCTGTAGGGTGGCTGGCCTTCCTGGTCCAAGGCGTTCTTCAGGCGCAGGATCTCCGCCTTGGCGGTTTCCAGCATGCCCACCAGCCGTGAATTGTTCTGCGTCGCGGCAGCCAACTGGCGGTCTATGTGCCGTAGCTTATCCCTGAGGACATTCACTTGCCGGTCGGCAACCGAGAGGTCGTTGCTCCCGTAGCGGACGTTCTCGGATTCCGCTGAGCCAACAGCTTCTTCGGGTGTCCGTTCCGAGTCATTGTTCGGAGTGTCCATCATGCATCAGCCCCTTCCTGCTCTTCTATTAAGACCTTAGCCCCAAGAAGCCGGGTACTGCTGAAGACATCCGAAATACGGACTAGTTCGTGACCGTCGGGTCATCCTTCACATGCGTGCCGGCAATCGCATCCCGTGCGGCCCGCCGGAGTTTCTTGTCGGAAACGGCACGTTCGCCCACGGCGCCCGGGGTCCAGGCGTTGACGTCCTCCTCGTTGAAGTCGGTCTTGGATGGACGACGCTTGACTGAGATGCCGGTGACGCCGTCGGCCAGCCGCCGGGTGACCAGCAGGAATCCGGTGTGGGCAACCATGCGGTGGTCCGGACGCACGGCGAGACCTTCAAGGTGCCAGCCGCGGACCATTGACTCCCATGCGTCGGGCTCCGTAAAGCGCCCGTCCGCCCGGATGGCTTCGGCGGTCCGGGACAATTGCGTCACCGTGGCCACGTAGTTGATCCAAACGCCGCCGGGGGCCAGGACCGTGGCTACCGCATCGAGGCACTCCCACGGCGCGAGCATGTCCAGCACCACGCGGTCCACCGAACCCGGAGCCTCGCTGCGCACCACTTCCTCCTGGAAGTCACCGAGCGAGATTTTCCACGCCGGGTGGGGACCTCCAAAAATTGTTTCCACGTTCCCGCGGGCGATGTCGGCGAATTCTTCGCGCCGCTCAAAAGAGTGAAGGTATCCGTTGTCCCCCACCGCGCGCAGCAGCGAGATGGACAGCGCGCCCGAGCCCACGCCGGCCTCCACCACCCGGGCACCCGGGAAGATGTCGGCCATGGTCACAATCTGGCCGGCGTCCTTGGGATAGACCACAGCCGCGCCGCGCGGCATGGAAAGCACGAAGTCCGAGAGCAACGGACGGAGCGTCTGGTACTGCTGGCCCACGTTGTTGGTGACGACTGAGCCGTCCACCTTGCCGATAATTTCGTCGTGGTTCAGGAAGCCGCGGTGGGTGTGGAAGGCCCCGCCGGCTTCAAGGGTGATGGTGTTCATGCGGCCGCGCTCATCGGTGAGCTGCACACGCTCGCCCTCCCGGAACGGACCGCGACGGCGCGCTGCGCCCACGGGCTGAACCCCGGTGGTGCACGCGGTATCAGCCGGTGCGCCCGCAGGGGTGCTGTTGGCGGCAGTTTCGCTGCTCATGAAGTATTCCTCGCTCCTGTAAAGCTGGGTGGCCGTGCGTCATGACGGCCGGGTGTCGGCCAATGAGTCCGGATGCCGATATTTCACGGCCGGCACGTAACTCTACCGGTTGTGGACCTTTGTGCGCCTGCCAGGCGGACTTACTTTCCTGTAATGGCTGTCACCACGGACGACTGGTACAGCACTCCGGTGACTCGTCCGTCCTGATCCACCACCGCGTATTCATGCCCCTCGAGCTGAGAGAGGTACTGGACTAGTTCCTGCCCCTGGGACCATTCGGGCACGTAGGCGCCCGGGCTGAGCCGGTGGGATACAGCTGTTACGGGGGTGGATCCGGCCGCTCCGGCGGGGACGGCGGCCGCCGCACCCGGGTTCACGAGCGCCTGCGGCCGTCCATCTGCTCCACACACCACAAGGGCCGGGGACCCGTCGGGTGCGAGCCGCAGCGCGTCGGCCACCGACGCTGATTCGGGAATGCCGATGGCGGGTTCGGCCAGCGCTGCGGCGTTGACCAGGTGAAGCCTGCTGCGCAGCCGCCCGTGCTGGATGGACGCGGACGCCCCCATCCACAGGAAGCCACCCACGAGTACGGTGACGAGCATGAGTGAGACGTTCGGCCGCTCTCCGCTCAGCAGGGGGAGCAGCACGAACCAGGCGGCCAGCGCCACCACGATGATCCGCCCGGCCCAGCCCGCGGCCACGGTGCCCTTCTCCTGGCTCCCGGTGGCTTTCCAGACCGCGGACTCCACCAGCCGGCCGCCGTCGAGCGGCAGCCCCGGCAGGACATTGAAGATTCCGATCAGCAGGTTTGCCCACACGAAGATGTTGGCCAGGATGCCGGCCACCCCGGTCGGCTCTGCGGTCGAAACCACCAGCCAGCCCGCGGCGGCCAGGAGCAGGTTTGCGGCGGGGCCAGCCAGGGCTACGAGGACGGAACGGCCGGGGGTGGCGGTGAAGCCTTCGAACTGCGTGTGGCCGCCCCACAGATTCAGCACGATCTTTTCCGTTGGCCAGTTGAAGATCTTGGCGGTGAGGGCGTGCGCCAGTTCGTGGACGAGTACGGATATCAGGAGCAGCAAAGCGTAGGCGAACGCGACGTAGTAGGCGGCGATGCCCAGGCCGGGCTCCTGGCGTTCAAGGACCGGCCCATAGACGATCACGGTGAAGGCCGCGATAACGAACCATGAGTAGGCCAGCACGACGCGGATGCCCGCGATCCGTCCCAGTGGAATGCCCTCGCTGCGGCCGTTCCTGTTCCGGGGCGCCCGGCCACGCGTTGCACGTTCAGTCAAGGCTCAGGCTCCGGGTTTCGGTCTCCGCCTGGTCAGGGACCCCGGCCACGAAGCCGCCTCGGGTGGCCACAAGCTGGTGCAGGTCCGCCACGGTGCGTCCTTCCAGGGAGTGCCAGGTGGTGCGGGCCGAATCTTCCGGCAGCGGGGTGATGTGCGGGATGGCCACGGTCACAACTCCTGAGGCCATGGCCGCCGCAACGCCCGGGACGGAGTCCTCCAGTGCCACGCATTCGTGGATGGTCAGGGCCGGGTCCGAGTCCCTGAGCAGTTCCACCGCTTTCAGGTAGGCCTCCGGGTGCGGCTTGCCGTTGGTGACGGTATCTCCCGTCACCAGGAATTCGAAGTAGGGCCTGGGCAGGCTGCCGGCGATTTCCCGCGCCAGGGGGCCTTCGGACATGGTCACGAGGGCGCAACGAATACCGGCCTCGTGGAGCTGGTCCAGTAGTTCCCTGGCCCCCGGGCGCCAGGGAATGGACTGCCGCACACGGCTGATGACGTGGTCCGTGAGGGTGTCGATGATTTCCCGGACTTCCAGCATCACGCCGGCCTGCTGGAGGATGCCGGCGGAAAAGACCAGCGACTGGCCCACCAGTTCCATGGCTTGCGCATGTGACCACTGGCCGCCATGGGAGGCCACGAGCGCGTGCTCGGCTTCAATCCAGTAGGGCTCGGTATCAACGATCGTGCCATCCATGTCCCACAAAGCGGCTTTGAGCAGTGGCGGGGAAGCTGAGGATCGCATGCCCTCCAGTTTACGGTGCTGGCCTCCGCCCGGTGTCCGCCCGGATGGTGTGGGCGATACGCCTTCGGCGAATAAGAGGGCGGGATCGCAGGATTGTTGCGGCCGGGGGACATTCGCGGCGCTTCATTCCATGCGTCCGCCCCGGTCTTGGACGTAGGGTGAAGGAATGAATAGCTTCGACGGAGACACCCCCGAACCTGCCGTCACCCCCGAACCGGAGCGGTTGCTGCTGCCTGTGCCCGAAGGTCAGCGGATCACTGTGATGCTGGCCGCATTTGAGGGCTGGAACGATGCCGGTGAGGCCGCGAGCGACGCCCTTCGCTACCTGAACAAACTGTGGGGCGGCAAGAAAGTGGGCTCCATAGACGCCGACGAGTACTACGACTTCCAGTTCACGCGGCCGACGATCCGGCGCACGGCTTCTGGCGAGCGGAAAATCAAATGGCCCTCCACCCGGATCTACAAGGCAAGCGCGCCGGATTCGAATGTGGACGTGATCTTCGTCCAAGGCACGGAGCCGTCCTACAAATGGCGGGCATACACGGCGGAACTGCTCGTACACGCCGAGGCCTTGCACGTCGACTACGTCATCCTCGTCGGTGCCCTGCTCGCCGATGTGCCGCACAGCAGGCCCATCCCGGTCAGCACCTCAACGGACGACAGTGCCTTGCGCGAACGCATGAACCTCGAATCGTCACAGTATGAAGGACCCGTGGGTATCGTGGGCGTATTGGCCGAAGTGGCGCTCCTCGCCGGGCTGCCCACAGTTTCGCTGTGGGCCGCTGTCCCCCACTATGTTGCCCAGGCCCCGTCCCCGAAGGCGCAGCTGGCTCTGCTTCACCGGATCGAAGAACTGCTCCAGGTGCCGCTGGACACCCAGGAACTGGTGGAGGAATCCGACGCCTGGGAACGTGGAGTGGACGAGCTGGCCACGGAGGATCCGGAGATCGCGGCCTATGTGCGGCAGCTGGAGGAGGCCAAGGACACCGCTGATCTTCCCGAAGCCAGCGGCGAGTCGATCGCACGCGAGTTCGAGCGCTACCTCAAACGCCGGGGCAAGGACAAGCCCTAAGGCTCGACGGCCCGACGCTTAGCCCGAAGGCTAGATTGGCGCCGTTAGAGCTCGACGCCGAGCAGCGCGCTGACGGCGTCACTCACCAACGCCTGGTCCAGTGCCGCACCGGCCTGGCTTCCTTGGCGTGCCTCGTCGGCCCATCGGTCCATGGCGGCGAGTGCCGCCGGGGCGTCCAGGTCGTGGGCCAACGACGCCCGCAGTTGGGCTACCAGGCCAGCTGCCGAACCCGCCGGCGCGAACGTCAGTCCGTTCCGCCAGTTCTCGAGCCTCGCTTTGGCGTCGGCAAAGCCGGCCGCTGTCCAGGACCAGTCACTGCGGTAATGATGGGCAAGGATGGCGAGCCTGATAGCCGCCGGTTCTTCCCCGTCGGCCCGGAGCTTGGAAACGAGCACCAGGTTGCCTTTGGACTTGCTCATCTTCTCCCCGTCGAGGCCCACCATGCCGGCGTGGGCAAAGTGCTTCGCCAGCGGGACGCCGGTCAAGGAATACGCGTGGCCCGCACCCATCTCGTGGTGCGGGAAGATCAGGTCAGAACCGCCGCCTTGGACGGTGAATGGTGCGGGCAGATATTTCTGTGCGATCACGGTGCATTCGATGTGCCAGCCGGGCCGCCCGGCTCCCAACTCACCGCCGGGCCAGCTTGGTTCCCCTTCGCGGGCCACCCGCCACAGGAGAGGATCCAGGGCCTGGCGCTTGCCCGCGCGTCCGGGGTCCCCGCCCCGCTCCGCAAAGAGTTCCAGCATGGCTGTTTCGGTAAGTCCCGAGACGGATCCGAGTGTCCACGCCTCCTCGTCAACTGAATGCTTGCCGGCTGCTTCGACGTCGTAGTAGACGTCGCCGTCTGGCTCTCCGGGACTGCCGGCAACACGATAGGCCAGTCCCCTGTGCAGAAGCTGCTCAATCGCAGCGACGATCTCGGGAATGGATTCGACCGCGCCGACGTAGTGGTCAGGCGAAAGGACGTTGAGGGCTTCCATGTCGGTATGGAAGAGCTTGATCTGGCTCGCTGCCAGCTCCCGCCAGTCGACGCCGGTGGCGGTGGCCCGCTCCAGCAGCGGATCGTCGATGTCGGTGACATTCTGGACGTACGCAACATGCTGGCGGCCGTCCCGCCAGGCACGGTTCAACAGATCGAACGCCACATAACTGGCCGCGTGGCCCATGTGGGTGGCGTCATAGGGAGTGATCCCGCAGACGTACATCGACTGCTCCCCCGTCGGTTCCAGGGTGACGACGGCGTTTTGGGCGGTGTCGAAAATTCGCACCGCAGGCATGCTGCCCGGGAGTTGGGGAACAGGGCGGGAGGTCCAGGATTTCACAGGCCAAGCCTAGTGCTAGGCGCTGATGACATTGAAACCGAGCAGCAAATACAGCGCCAGGCCAAGGAAAATGCGGTACCAGACGAACAGCCGGTAGCTGCGGGTGGAGACGAACTTCAGGAACCAGCCGATGATGACGTAGCCCACCACAAACGCGATAACGGTGGCCAGGGCGGTCTCAGGGAGCCCGTAGGGACCCGTGATTCCTTCTTTCGCAACCACCTTGTACAGCTGATACAGGCCGCTGCCGAACACAGCCGGGATGGCCAGCAGGAAGGAATAGCGCGCGGCCGCCTCGCGGGTGTAGCCCATCAGAAGGCCGGCGGTGATGGTGCCGCCGGAGCGGGACACGCCGGGAATCAATGCCATGGCCTGGGCCAGTCCATAAAGGATGCCGTGCTTGTACCTCAACCGGGTCAGGTCCCGTTCCTGGCTTCCCACGGCATCGGCTACGGCGAGGAAAAGACCGAAGACGATCAGGGTCGTGGCCACAATCCAAAGGCTGCGCAGAACCGATTCGATCTGGTCCTGAAAGACCAGGCCGAGAACAATGATGGGCAGGCTGCCGAGAATCACCAGCCACCCCATCCGCGCGTCGGGGTCGTTAGCGGGAACACGCCTGGCGAGCGAACCGAACCACGCCGTGACGATCCGGACGATGTCCCGCCAGAAATAAACGATCACGGCGGTCTCCGTACCCAACTGCGTGATGGCCGTAAAGGCGGCCCCGGGGTCGGCGGCGTTCGACAAGAACGAGCCAACGATGCGCAGATGGGCGCTCGAGGAAATCGGGAGGAATTCGGTCAGTCCCTGCACAAGGCCCAGAAAGGCTGCTTCAAACCAGTTCACGTTTATAGACACTACGTCATGTACAGGGTCGAATCCCCGTAAGCTACTGACATGCAGCAGCGTTATGTCGGCAACAGTGGTTTGCGCGTGTCCGCCCTTTCCCTCGGCACCATGTCCTGGGCCCGCGAAACCGATGAGCAGGATGCCTCGGCCCTGCTGCGGTCTTTCGTTGAAGCCGGTGGCACCCTGATCGACACGGCGGCGTCCTACGCGGAGGGCCAAGCCGAAGCCATGCTTGGCGCGATGCTGGGCGACGTCGTCGCCCGTTCCGAGGTGGTGATTTCCACCAAGGCGGGAATCTCGACGGCGGACGGCCGGCGCAGCGTGGATGCATCCCGGAGCGGGATGCTGTCCGGACTGGATGCGAGCCTTGCGCGGTTGGGCACCGACTATGTCGATATCTGGTTTGCCCATGCCTGGGATCCGAATGTCCCTTTGGAGGAGACGTTATCCGCCTTGGAATTCGCGGTACGCTCCGGCCGGGCCCGCTACGCGGGAGTGTCCAACTTCACCGGCTGGCAGACAGCCAAGGCGGCGGCCGTTGCGGGTTTCCCGCTGGTGGCCAGCCAGTCCGAGTACTCCCTGCTACGGCGTCAGCCGGAATCGGAAGTCATTCCGGCCATCGAAGACGCCGGACTCGGGCTCCTGGCCTGGGCGCCATTGGGCCGTGGCGTGCTGAGCGGCAAGTACCGCGGGCACATTCCTGGCGATTCGCGCGCTGCCCAGAAACGGCTTGCGGGCTACGTGGAGCCGTACCTGGACCAAGACGCTTCCAGGATCGTCGAGGCCGTGGCCATGGCGGCCCGCGGGCTGGGCCGGTCACCCCTCGATGTGTCGCTGAGCTGGCTGTTGGCCCAGCATGGAGTGGCAACCGCGATTGTGGGGCCCCGGACGCCTGTGCAGCTTAAAGAGATCCTGGATGCCCAACTGGCGCCCCTGCCGGCGGAAATCGCCCGGGCTCTTGAGGATGTTTCGGCCACCCGGGATTTCCTGAAGCAGGCGTGATCCTATGACGTCTTTACGTGGGCTGCGGCCGCGCCGGGCGGCTCAATCCTCGACTATTTCGAGGTCCTCATCCTCGTCTTCCGAGTCCTCTTCCTCGTCGATCTCCTCCACGTCGTCAATGACCTCCAATGGGGTCACTTCGCCATAGGCTTCGTAGAGGGAATCGTCATAGACTTCAAATGCATCAGCAACGGCAAAGAACGCCGCTTCGACCGTTGGGTCGCCGTCGCCCCGTCGAGCGGAGGCAGCAATAAGGTGTTCTTCCAGTGCTGTTGTCAGGGATTGAAGCGCGACACGCGGATCGATGCTCATGACTTCACGTTAGCGGGAAATGGACGAAAATGGAGAGCAATGAAGGAACATTTTCTGAACAGTTCAGTCCGCCGGGAAAGGGACTACCTGAGGCAGTACGAGTACCTGGTACTGACGGTCAGCCCTGAGGATTCGCTGCCCGAAGCCCGCCGCCTTCTGGTGGAACACTCCGAGTACGGCAAGTGGGAATTGGAGCGCAGCGTTCTTTATGTGGGTGGCGGACGCAGGTTTTGGCTCCGCCGGAAAATCACTCCGGTCCGGCGGACCGTCTAGTTACGCGGGGTGGACACCCCGGTCGCAGCCCCTGGCGCCAGTCAGGGAGTTTCCAGTGGCCCCAGCCAGGCGCTGGCCACGGTGTTGTGGGCTGACTCGTCATCGGAGGGATGAAACATTCCTGCCAGAACGTCGCGATAGAGGCGTTCGAGCTCGGAGCCACGGAAATAGCTGGAGCCGCCGGATACCCTGATGGCGAGGTCCACCACGCTCCGGGCCGTCTCGGTGGCCCGGACCTTGAGTCCCACGAGCCGGGGGAACCACTGGCTGCCCAGGTCTTCCAGTTCGTCGACGTCTGCGGCGACCCGCGACAGTTGCGGGTATAGCGCGTCCATCGCCATGGCAGCCTCCGCCACCTTCCACCGGATATCCGGATCCTGCGCGTAGCTTCGGCCGCCGTTCTTGAAGGAGGTGCGGTGCTGGACGGCCTCAACCCCCAGCGTGAAGGCCCGTTCGCCGATGCCCGTGTACACCGCGGCGAGCAGGGTCTCGAAGCAGGCGAAGATCGCAAAGATCAGGGGGTCGGCATTCGGGCCCACCGGCAGTTTGCGGAAGATTCGATCCGCAGGTACGACGGCGCCGTCCAGCACCGTGGTGTTCGACTGGCTGGCACGCATTCCCAGAGTGTCCCAGTCGGGCAGGATCTCGTAACCCGGGGTGTCCCTGGTGAGGAAGCCGTGAACCAGTTCCCCGGCGCCCTCCCCGGCCGAGGAGTCCTTGCCGAAGATCCCCAGCCTCGTCCATGCCGGCGACAGGCTGGTGAAGATCTTGCGGCCGGTGAAGCTGTAGCCGCCGTCCGGCAACGGGACGGCTTCGGTTCGCGAGTCGAACAGCACGGAGTCGTTGCCCGCCTCGGAGTTGCCGAAGGCGAAGATCTCTCCGTGCGCCGCCTCCTTGAGGACGAAGTCCAGCGACGAATCACCGCGGGCTGCCAGGACATGGGCGACGCCGGTCCACACCAGATGCATGTTGACCGCCAGCGCCGTGGCTGGCGCCGCCGTCGCCAGCCGCCTCTGCAGCTGTGCCGCGCCGCCGAGCCCTAGTCCCAGTCCGCCGTCGGCAGCAGGGACAAAAATCTCCAGGTAGCCTGCCGCCTTCAGCTCCGAGAGGTCCTCGTGGAAGAAAGCGTTGTCACGGTCGTAGCCGGCGGCGCGGCCCCGGATCCTGTCCAACAGGGAGTCGGGCAGGATATCTTCAGGGTTCATATTCGGCATTCCGGCTCCGTCATCGGGCGGCTCAGTGGTCCGTTGGTTCAGTAATTGGTGAGCAGGGTGTCCAGGACCCGTGCTCCGAACTTCAGCGAATCGGCAGGCACCCGCTCGTCAACCCCGTGGAACATCCCTGTGAAGTCCAGTTCGTCCGGAAGCATCAACGGGGCGAAGCCATAGCCGGTGATGCCGAGCCGGCTCAATGACTTGTTGTCGGTTCCGCCGGAGAGAGTGTAGGGCAGGACCTTGGCGCCGGGGTCTTCGGAATGCAGGGCATCGATCATCGAGTCGACGAGGTTACCGGCGAACGGCACCTCCAGCGAGACGTCGTTGTGCACATAGCTGATGTCCACGCCGGTGCCGGCGAGCTCACGCACGACCTCCAGTACCTGCTGTTCCTGCCCGGGCAGGGTGCGGCAGTCGATGAGTGCCTCGGCCGATTCGGGAATGACGTTGTGCTTGTAGCCGCCCTTGAGCAGGGTGGGATTGGTGGTGTTCTGCAGCGTGGCGCCCACAAAGCGGGCAACCGTGCCCAGCTCCTTGAGGAGCTTGTCCGGATCGTCCGGGTCGAATTCGACGCCGGTGAGTTCGGTGACGCCGTCGAGGAACTGCCGTGTTGTGGGCGTGAGTTCGATCGGCCAGTTGTACTCGCCGATCCGGGAGACCGCGCCCGCAAGCCGCGTCACCGCGTTGTCGGTATTGATCTGGGAGCCATGGCCGGCGCGGCCGTGCGCGACGAGGCGGAGCCAGGAGAGACCCTTTTCCGCCGTCTGGAGCAGATATGTCCGCCGGCCGCCAATGGTGGCCGAGAAGCCGCCCACCTCCGAGATCGCTTCGGTAGCGCCCTCAAAAAGTTCAGGGCGGTTGTCGACGGCGTAGCTTGCCCCGTACTTTCCGCCGGCTTCCTCGTCGGCGAAGAAGGCGAAGATGAGGTCCCGCTTGGGCTTACGTCCCGAGCGGGCAAAGTTCCGCATGACGGAGAGAATCATTGCGTCCATGTCCTTCATGTCCACCGCCCCCCTGCCCCAGATCAGGCCGTCCCTGAGCTCGGCGCCGAAGGGATCCACGGACCATTGGTCCCGCAATGCCGGGACCACGTCCAGGTGACCATGAACCACCAGGGCGCTGGCTGACGGGTCTTCCCCGGCCAGGCGCGTCACCACGCTCGCCCTGCCGGGGGCGGATTCGAAGATTTCAGCGTCCAGGCCGACCTCTGTGATCAGGCCGGCGGTGTACTCCGCCGCCTTGCGCTCCCCCGGGCCTGAGCCGTCACCGTAGTTCGAAGTATCTATTCGGATCAGTTCCTGGCAGATCCTGACAACTTCATCCTCGGGGCGTACTTCAGTCATGTTTCACTCCTCGTGGGGCGGCTTGAATGCTGGTTTCAGCCTACCCACAAGCCCCGATTATTTGTTTGGCGAAAAGTCATGCTAGAGTCTTTCTCGCTGCTTCGGAGAAATCCAAAACGCTGGAAGGCGGAAGGGATCTCCGGATTACCACCTGCGCGGGTGGCGGAATGGCAGACGCGCTAGCTTGAGGTGCTAGTCCTCGAAAGGGGGTGGGGGTTCAAGTCCCCCTCCGCGCACAAGGGAAACCCCTGGAATCCAAGGATTCCAGGGGTTTTTTTGTGTGCCCAACCGTGCGTTCAGCCGTACCAATGGATTGAGGCTAGTTCACCGGAGGCAGGCCCGTTCCGTACGTGATGGTCGTGACTTTCGTCGTGCTGACGATGATCCTGCCGTTCTGGTAGTCCTGGACGGTGCTTCCGTCGGTGGAGGTGTAATTGTCGGTGGTGGGGTAGCCTAGCTTGCCGCTTTCGAAGCCGGTGCCTGCCCATGCCGCCCGGGTTGCTCCGACGGACAAGCGGATCCCGACTGCCGGTGCCGAGACGATGGCTCCGTTCTGGAAACTCTGGTACTGGCCGCCGTCCTTGATGCCCGTGACCCTGTTCGAGTTCGGGAACCCGAGCACGCTCAAGCCGTTTGAACCGTCGAACTTGGCCTGATAGTCAGTGGACATGAACTTGCCGCTCGTTGAAGGAGACCAGTAGATGACACCGCCCTGGTACTTCTGGTAGACGCCGCCGGGAACCGGAACCTCATCGGTGGTGGGGTAGCCCAGTGTTCCGTTTTCAAAGCCGGTGCTGGCCCACGCCGCACGCGTGCCGCCGAGAGAGGCGTGCGCCCCGGTTGTCGGGGACCAGATGACCGCCCCGCTCTGGAACAACTGGTACTTGCCGCCGTCTTTGATCCCGGCTTCGCTGCTCGTCGGGTAACCCATGGCAGGGTTGTTCTTGTACTCTGCGCCGATGGCGCCTGACACGATGTACCCTCCGCTGTTGGATACGACGATAACGCCGCCCTGATAGTCCTGGGCTACTCCGCTTCCGCCGATGGGGTACTCATCCGAAGTGGGGTAGCCGAGGACGCCATTCTCAAAGCCGGCGTTGCCATAGAGCGTGCGGATGTAGCCTGTCGAAATGTGGGGGCCGGTGGCCGGAGTCCACACGATAGCGCCGCCTTGATACATCTGATAGACGCCAGCGTTCTTCAAGCCTCCCACTTCGTCGGAGGTGGCGTAACCAAGCTTCCCGTTTTCAAAGCCGGCGCTTTGCCACTTGCTTCGGATCGCACCGGTTGAGGCGTGTGCTCCAGAAGCGGGCGACCATACGATCGCGCCGCTTTGATACATCTGATACACGCCGCCATTCTTGAGGCCGCCCGCTTCATCGGAAGTGGGGTAGCCCAGAACGCCGTTTTCAAAGCCGGTGCTGGCCCACTCGTTTCGAATGGACCCGACAGAGACGCGTGCCCCATAAGACGGGGACCAGACAATGGCGCCCCCTTGGAAGCTCTGGTAGGCGCCGCCGTCTTTCAAGCCGCCGGTCTCGTTGCCGTTGGGGCTGCCAAGTCCGCTCGCAGGTCCGCCAATCGACGCGTACTTCTGAGTGATCGCGCCGAATGGATTACTTGAGTAGGGAGTGAACACGTCATCCACAGCGCCCATGACGATCCGGTCACCCGGTCGGTTCGTCTGAAGAAGCCTGTTTACCGTGCTGAGGCTGGTGGAAATGCAGCCGGCACTGGGAACCCGACCAGCGTGGAAGAAGATCGCAAAGGACGCGCCCTGAACGACTGCGCTGTCAGGCTGACGGTTGTAGTTGATGACCGCTGCCTGCTCGTAGTAGCCAAGGTTCATGTTGTCGTACAGGTTTTCGTCGGCTGGCCCGCCGGCACCTTCAAAGTACTGGTTGTAGTTTGCTCCGCGTTCCCCACCCCACCGCGACCAATAATTGATCGTATGGTAGGACAGGGCCGTTCCGGGGTTTGACCGTCCCAGCGCCTCGGTGAAGCTGAATGAGCCTGTGGGTGAGCGGTACGTGTCTTCCCACTCTTGGTTCTGCGCGGCGAAGCCGTTGATTCCTCCGTATCCCCAGTCCTGCCATTCCTGAACGTATCCGCTGCCAGAGCGTACACATGCCGTGATCGTGAGGACATCGGAGTTGCGGTCAGTGGCAGTCGCAAACGTGACTCTGTTTGCCCCGTAACCCGAGAACTTCGTTTGCCCATCGCTCAGGCGCTGGCACGGATTGTAGACCTGAGAGGAGGCCTGTGCGGCGGGAGCCATCACAAGTGATGACCCGAGCAGCGCAAGGGCTGACAGCACAAGGATTGCTGATCGCCCGTGGCCGTCGCTGAAAAGACCCATACCCATTCCCCCAACGTTTCTGGCGCCATCACGCCACAATGTCATGCCCAGCATCCAGGGCCAGCTGCCGGTATTTGCGCCATGTGATGGGGCGGCCGGCAGCGTCGTTCCCGAGCGTTCGCCACCTTGCCGTCGGCGCTGATGGCCGCACCGTCTTCGTCGAACGGCTCGTCGAAGGGATCAGCCGACCCAACTGCCGCGGCCGGTCACAAGGTCCGCACCCACGAGGCAGGGGCTCCCATTGTTGCCGCTGGTGATGTCCCGGTAGCTCAGCGAGGAGCCGTAAATGTAGCTCGAGTCCACAACGGTTCCCGCGTCAGCGGAACGTGCCGCCCACATCGGCGAGGAAGCGCTGGTGCCTCCCACCGTGAACCAGCCGGACTTGCCGTTGTACGCGGTGGAATCGTAGACGGAGACGCCGGAGGCCGGGTCAGCATCCAGGGAGACGTCAGGGGTGCCGCGTTTTCCTGCGCAATTCAGCTGGGCATACTGGCTAAACGAGGACTGTGCCGGGTTAGCGGATTCGTACGCGCTGCAACCGCCGCCGGAACTGCTCCACCCCGTTTCACTGGTCAGGGCACCGGAACTGTTCAGGTTCAGAGTTGTGCCGCCGACCGAAACCACGTTAGGGGAAGCTGACGGGTAGGTGGCCGGGGAGCCGTTGTCGCCCGCGGAGGCGAAAAAGCTGACGCCGGAACGGGTGAAGTGAGAATCGTACGTCGATTCGCCGCTGAACTCAGACCCGCCCCAGCTGTTGGACACGTACTGCGCATGCGCTGAGGCGTAGTCTTCGGCGGCCATCAGGTTGGTGAAGCTACTGCTCTTGGCCTCCACCAGCAGGATTTTGGCCCCGGGCGCCACGGCGTGAGCCCACTCTACGTCGAGGGCGATTTCCAGAGCCCAGCCGGCGTCGGTCCTTGGGTAGTTGGTGCCCCCGGTCTGGTTGACCTTGGTGAAGCATCCGTTTGCCGTGGTGCAGGAAGGTAGCCCGAACTGAGTGCTGAAGGCGTTCAAGTCGGACTCGATGCTCGGGTCGTTGTAAGCGTCCACAATGGCAATCGTTGTTCCCGCTCCGGCTGTGGATGATGTCGGGAAGCTGTAGACGCTCTTGATCGTCGAGGGCGACAGGCCGGTGGGCGATGTGTTGGTGACCGTGGGCTTAACGCGCAGCGGATGGCTTGCATAGTGCTCATGCGCCGGACCCTGGCTGTCCAGTGGTCCCGTGTCCGCAGCCGCGGCGGCCGTGGCTGGCGCCGCTGCCGCCAGAACGAGCGCGGCAAGGGTTAGGAAAATGGGCGCAGTGCGCTGGAGCGAAGACATAGGAACCCCCGGGTATGAGAAACAGAGACCGTCTCTTCCGGGCGCCGGCAGGCCACCTTTCCGGCGGCTGCCGGCGGAGGCAGGAAACTAATCGGCATGGCGCCGACGAGAGGGAGAGACCGCTCACAGGCTATGCCTCTCGAACGATTTGCGCCACACTTTTTCGGCGTGAATTAGCCAGGACCGCCCCGGCATCATGGCCCCAGTCGCCTTCGCCGAAAACAGTTGGCCGTTTCCGGCGGCCAGATGGCTGGCGCTGCCGAGGGGACGCGCCGTCAGGGAATTTTCCGGGTCCATCCGGCCGTGGACCATAAGATGGTCCCGATGATGACCACGAGGAGCGCCGCCTATGCAGTGGTGTTGGCAATTGCCTCAATCCCCCTCATCCTGGCGTCGCCTGCGGCCGCGGAGCGGTGCGGCCCGGCGGGTAACCTCGTTCCCGGGCTGATCTGCTCCCCTGCGCAGGCCAAACCGACCGCAACAGCCACGCCATCCGCCATTCCGCCGTCTGTCCCGTCCACGCCGTCGCCTGCCGTGACAGGGACGGCCCAGCCGCCGGGCGCCCCGGGCCGCGCTGTACCCGCCGCCCCCGTTGGTTCCACCGACGCAGGCCCGTCGGGTGATAGCACAGCCGAAGTTGTGCCCGCGCAGACGGAAGCCACCGCGACGGATCCTGGGGCCATGCCCGGCCCGTCCTCCCCCGCCCCGGACTCCCCGTTGCCTCCTGAAGCGGACAAAGGACGGGCCCTGGCCCCGCACGGTGCAGAACACGGGGAGTCAAACGATACCGTCGGAGCCTTCCTCCTCGCGCTTGGCGGCCTGCTGGTGGGATGGTGGGCGGCGGCGCGACTCCGCGGACCCCGCTAAAGATGCCACTCGGAGACGCGGCTCGCCATGCTTCTTACACCGGACATCTCAGCGAGACTAGCGCCCGGACGGCCCTACCGCAGCAACAACGGGATAGGTAGGTTAGGAGTTCCGGGGACTGGAGGGCTGCCGCCATGGAGCCATACAGCCACACAGGGCAGCGGAAGAGAGGCAATGACATGACGAAACCGACGAGCGTCGCATCACGGCTGGCCGAATCGCTGGCCATCGTCCTGGGCACACCGGAGGTCCCCCTCCGGTTGCGGGCATGGGACGGTTCCGAAGCCGGTCCGGAGGGGGCCCCGGTTGTGGAATTCCGGTCCCGACGAGCCTTGCGCCGGATGCTTTGGTCCCCTGGCCAGCTGGGGCTGAGCCGTGCATACGTTTCCGGCGACATCGAGGCGCCCGGCGATATCTTCGGAAGTTTCGCCGCCCTGAGTTCGGCGGGTAAATTCGCCGAAACGGGCCCTTTCCGACCTCTTACGGCACGCGAGAAATGGTCCCTGCTCCGCGCCGCCGTCGCACTCGGGGCGCTGGGGCCGAATCCGGCGCCTCCGCCGGAGGAGGCCAAGATCACCCGCCTCGGCCGGCGGCACTCCCGGCGAAGGGACGCCGCGGCAATCTCGCACCACTATGACGTGGGTAACGAGTTCTACGCGCTGGTCCTCGGACCCTCAATGGTCTACTCCTGCGCGGTCTGGAACGACGAAGAAACGGGCTTGGACGCCGCCCAGGACGCCAAACTCGACCTGGTCTGCCGCAAGCTGGGATTGCGTCCAGGCATGAGGGTCCTGGACGTGGGGTGCGGCTGGGGAAGCTTCGCCCTGCATGCCGCGCAGCGCTACGGGGTGGACGTCGTCGGAGTCACTCTCTCGACCGAGCAGGCGTCACTGGCCCGAAAGCGGGCGGCCCAGGCCGGACTCACCGAGCGAATCGAGATCCGGGTGCAGGACTATCGCGACGTCGACGACGGACCTTTCGACGCGATCAGCTCCATCGGAATGTCAGAACACGTGGGCGGCGAGCAGATCGGCAATTACGTCTCCCGGCTCTACAATCTCCTTTCCCCCGGCGGCCGCCTGCTGAATCATGCCATCTCATGGAACGCCGGACCCATCAGCCCGGATCCGGACTCCTTCATTCCCCGCTACGTCTTTCCGGACGGGGAAATGCTGAGCCTCGCCCACATGATCTCCGCCCTTGAGGCCGGCGGATTCGAAGTCCTGGACGTCGAGGCGCTGCGCCGCCATTACGCATTGACGCTCAGGGCTTGGGTCCGGAATCTGGAGGAACACTGGACCGATGCAGTCCAGGCAAGCAGCGAAGGGCGCGCGCGTATTTGGCGCCTCTACATGGCGGCCAGCGCCTTGGGTTTTGAGTCAGGGCTCACTGGCGTGAACCAGGTGCTCGTGCAACGGGCCGGTGGAGCGGAGCCGCCGCTGCGGCGCACGGAATGGATCTGAGACTGAGTGGATCGAAGGCGTCCCTGGGCAGGTGAGTCCGGGAAACCGAGTCCAGACACATGAGCCGGAGGGCCCTGGTACCCAGGGCCCTCCGGCTCTCTTACGGCTATACTTTTTCGCTGCTGCGGTCAACCACCGGCTCCTGTGGTGCACTTTCCCGCCTGCGGCGGGGGAAAGCCCAGAACTTGAAGTCCAAGTGCTCCCTCGGCTCCGAACGGGCCGACGGGGTTCTCTCGCTGCGGCGACCGGACTCCCGGCCGACTTCCTTTTTGACGTCCTGCCGGAAATCCTTGTTATGCGAGTAGCACATCACTAACCTCCTCTCCGTGATTGCCCTTTAATCGTCCTCCCGATCGGCTGCCCCGTCGACAGCATTGATGCCATTATCAGGAAATGGGCAGGAACCGGGTGGCGTTTTTTGGACTCGATGTGGACTTCCGTGCCTTGTCACATTAGATTGACGGCGGGGGGCGACCCTGGCCTGGACAGGTACAGGATGCACGCGGCAGCGGGTCGTGGTGAGAACCGCCCCACACTGGGGGCTAAATGACATTCCGATCCACTTCCGACGATGCCAGGGAGCCTGCGGCCGACTTGGTCCATCACGATGCAATGCCCGCGTCCGGGCCGGGGGCTACCGACTATTTCGCGCGGACGGGCGGCAACGTGGTTGTCGGCCGCCTGAGCGAGGGAATCGCCCGCATCACCCTCAGGCCCAACGCGCGGATCACCGAAGAGGACGGGCTTCGAACCAGAGAGCAGCTGCTGACCCTCACCGGCGGAGCGCCTGGCGGCGTCCTGTTGGAGATCACCGGGGTGGGCTCGGTGAGCCGTGAAGCAATTGGCGTGTACAGCGGAGCGGTCACGGTCACAGCGTTCGCCATTCTTGGTGGCACGCCGGTGGACCGTGTCATCGCGCACGGTCTCCTCGGCCTGCCGCTGCCAAATTGTCCCAGTCAATACTTCACGGACAGGGACCAGGCCCACAGCTGGCTCAGGTCCCAGCGTGTCCATGTGACGTGAGGTCCGCTCAAGCAACTATCGTCGTTCCATGTGCGAAGAACACTCGCTTGAGCTCACCGGCCAGATTTCCATCAACGACCTGCTGATCGAACTGGGCGAAGCCCCGGTGGTGGACGCTGCGGGGGATCCCGGGGCACGCGACACGCCGGCATCGGACTTTGAGACGCCTGTCTTGCCAGGCCTCTGAGGAGGCGTGAACCCCGTGCTGGGCCGATGGGATCGGGTTCCCCTTGCCGATGAAAGAGTGCGCAGTGTTCAAGAAGGCAGTGTTCAAAAAGACCGTAGCCATCGCGTTGCCCCTGGCCGTCATCCTGACGGCAGCGGCGTGCGCGCCGTCCATGCCCGGCCCGGCCGGACCGGCGACGTCGGAATCAACTCCTTCCGCAGCGCCGGGGACGTCCCAGCCGGCGGCAACGGATGAATGGGGGCTGGACCACTCCGGAGCGGCCCGACGCATTGGCGCAGCGGGCCTGACCGTCCTCGACGCAGAGGGCGCCGCCGAGCACATTCACACCCACCTCGATGTCTTTGTGAACGGCACAAGGGTGCCGGTGCCGGCTGACATTGGCTTCAGCTTCGGCGCCGACGGCAAGCCCAACGGAATCTCTGCCCTTCACACCCACGACACCACCGGCATCGTACACATCGAAGCACCCACCGTCGGGGCCCTCTACACCCTCGGCCAGGTCCTCACCGAATGGGGCATTCTGGACGGAACCAGCAAGCTCCCCGGAACTTCGCACGGGGGCACCGACGGCTGGACCGTCTATGTCAACGGGAACAGGCAAAACAGGGACGTCAGGGGCGTCGTATTGGAAGCGCACGACGAAATTGTCCTAACTTTCGGTCAAGCCCCGGCGCCGGTGACCGCCACTTATGAATTCCCGACGGGTTACTGACGCCTGCTCGCTGGGACAATAGGTTCATGAGCGCCATCATCGTCGGATGGAATCCAGACCACTGGAACGAATGGAACTATGGGTCGGTGGTCCTGCATGTACAGGAAACCGGTCAGTTCGTTCACCACTGGAGCGTAGGACGACGTCGGACCGACCTGGCGGGTGCGGACGCCTGGCTGGTGTGGCAGGGCAGGCAAGGGCCGGGATTGATCGGCCATGGCAGAATCGTGTCCGGTCCCCCACCGTCCGCTCCCGGCGGTCCGGGGACCTCAGCGATGTTGGTCCCCGTCGCTTTTGACTCACTGCTGCCACTGGGCGACCAGATAGCGGCGGACGTCCTCGAGGAACGCATCCCCGGTGTTCGTTGGAACAGCGTTTATGGCTCGGGCATGTGCATCAATCAGGAGGATGAGGCGAAAATCAGGGATCTGTGGCGGGAGCTGGGCCCCGAACCGTCCCCGGATCCCACGCAGCCGGTCCCCGGCACCTATCCCGGGGCCGCTATCAGCCGGGTGGATGTGAACCGCTATGAACGCGATGAGCACGCACGGAGGTTGTGCCTCGCCCATTACGGTACGAACTGTGCCGCCTGCGGGTTTTCCTTCGAGATGGTCTATGGCGAGATCGGCAAGGACTTCATTCACGTCCACCACGTTGTCCCGGTTGCCGAGCTGGGCAGCGGCTATGAGCTGGACCCGATCACCGACCTCGTGCCGCTCTGCGCTAATTGCCATGCGATGGCGCACCGGGGCGTCACCACGCCGCGCACACCCTCGGAACTGCGGCGGATCATTGGGGCCGCCGGGTATCTGCAAGGCCAGGTGCTTGAATCCGCCGAACTTGAGGCGCTGCGGAACGCCCGACGGATCATGGGTGCGACTTCCGACTAGGCGTTCGGCGGTTGCCGGCGCACGCGACGCGCGCCGGCGCCCTTAGGCCCTGTCCGCTGGCTCCAGCGCATTCCGCATCACTTTGATCAGCGAATTGAAGCGCTCGTTAGCGGGCAGATCGTCAAGAAGCACTGGCCCGTCGGGCCCCTCCAACGGTATCCGCCAGTTGGGGTGCTCAGCCTCCGTGCCCGGCTGGTTTTGTGTGCGGGTTTCTCCCACAGCGTCCACGAGTGCCACGCCCAGAAGTACCGAAGGCGTTAGCGCCGTAAAGGCGTAGAGTGCCTCGACCGTCTGCTGGACGCTGCTGTGTGCCGGATCCGGTAAGAGCCCGTGGTCGCGGACGAGGGCCAGTACCGCTTCCTGCTCGGCTCTGGCCGCCGCGTGTTCCTCCTCCACGGGGCGCGCGAGCAGTCCCAGCGATTCACGAAGCGTGACGTGGTCACCTGCAAGGTAGCCGGCGGTCGGCGGCAGGTCATGCGTGTTGACGCTCGTGAGGCATTGGGGCCGGTAGCGTTCGGGCGGCAGCGGGCCGTCGGCGTCGTACTCGAACCACAGGATGGAGGTGCCGAAAATGCCGCGCTCGGATAGGTAGTCGCGGACCCACGGCTCGAAGACCCCTAGATCCTCGCCGATCACGATCGCGCCGGCACGTTGGGCTTCGAGGGCAAGAATCCCGATGAGGGCCTCATGGTCGTAATACACATAGGTTCCCTCCGCGGGCCCTGCGCCGGCAGGCACCCACCACAGGCGGAAAAGGCCGAGGATGTGGTCAACGCGGACTCCGCCCGCATGGCGCAGGACGGTTCGAAGCATGTCACGGTAGGGCCCGTAGCCGGTTTCCGCGAGCCGGCCGGGGTGCCATGGCGGCTGGGTCCAGTTCTGGCCTTGCTGGTTGAACATGTCCGGCGGTGCTCCCACCGTGACGCCCCGGGCGAGAACGTCCTTGAGCATCCAGGCGTCGGCGCCGCCCATTTTCACGCCCACTGCAAGGTCGTGAACAACGCCAATGGGCATGCCCGACTGGACGGCCGAACGTTGCGCAGCTTCCAGCTGCTGGTCGCAGATCCATTGCAGCCACCGGTGGAACTCCACGCGGTCCGACAGCTGTTCCCGCATTGCCTGCGAATATGCGGAGTCCGGCGATGACGCCGGGCCGGCCCACTCGGGTGCGGAGGGCGGCAGTTCCTCGGCGAGCGCGCACCATAGTGCGAAGTCGTCGAGTCCCCTGCCGTGTCCCGAGCAGAAGTCCTCATACGACGCGGCGCGCCGGGCGCTTCGGGGAACGCGGAAAATCAGTTCAAGGGAAGCCAGCTTTGCTTCGTAGCTGGAGTTGCGGTCCAGGAGTCCGCCGCTGGCATTCGCGGCATGCAGCCGGGTGGCGTGCTTTTCCACCTGGGTGCGGGATTCGGAGTCGAGATAGCCGTATTCGGGGATGTCCTCGACGCGGATGTACAGGGGGTTGAAGAAGCGCCGCGTGGTGGGCAGATAGGGCGAGTCCTCGATGGGAGGGCAGGGTTCTGCGGCGTGCAGGGGATTGACCAGCACGAAGCCGGCGCCGTCGCGTCCCGATGCCGCTGCAAGATCGGCGAGGTCGGCGAAATCGCCCACCCCCCATGACCGGGACGATCTCACGGAGTAGAGCTGGGCCGTAAGCCCCCAGTGGCGGGTCCCCTGCAGCCGCTGTGTGGTTTCGAGCCGCTCCGGCGTTACCACGAGAGTGCACTCCGCGTGGTCCCCGGCGGCGTCCGCGTGCAGGGTGTGCCAACCAAGCGGGAGAAATCCGGGAAGAGCAAAGCTTGCCCGTCCTTTGAGAATGCCGTCCACCTCCCTCGGTTCCTCCCAATGGTCCCGCTGCGGAACGTCGAGGTGTGTTCCGTCCTCGAGGCTGATCCAGAGATTCACCGGATCCCCGTGGGGAACGTGGGCGGCGACGACGGACTCGCGGCCCTCCCGGACCACCACAACTGGAGGCAGCAGGCGTCGCCACGGGGCCAGCTCCGCGTCCTTCAAGGCCTCCAGCATGTCCCCGGAGGTCCGGGCATGGATCCCCAGTGAGGTCAGCACACTCAGCAATGTCGAGGAGGAGACGTCGTGTTCCATGCCGTCCCAGCCGCGAAAGGAAATGCCCACCCCATGGGCCGACGCCAGTTTGCGGAGTAGCTCTTCGTCTTTTTCGTGGTCACCTAAGCCTGCCATGGCCTTTACTCTATTGGGTGGCGGGTCGAGGGCAACCTCACGGGGGCAATTTACGTACGCCTGATGTGCGCTTCGCCGACCAATTCGTGCAGTCCCTCGACTGCCGCGGCCAGGGACATGTCGGGGGACGCAGCAACGAACGGCATCAGGAGGTGGTTCTCCTTGTCCAGGTGCAAGGCAAAGATCCGTTGGATGGCCCCGGCGGCCACGGCGGCAGCAACCCCTTTGGCGCTCCTGAATTCCTCCACGAGACCCACGATCACTTGATGTTCGGCCAGCATGCCCTCCACCAGCAGCTTGCCTTCCGCCGATCCCCGAGGTCCCCCGTACAGCGGGCCCTCTTCGGCGAGTGCATGGGGCACCAGATCGTTTTCGCACCATTCAAGGAGAACCTCGTGGGCGTCGTGCTCGGCTACGGAATCCCTTACCTCGACAGAATGCGTCAAGGCAGCCACCAAGGCGGTGAGCCGCTTGAGCATGCTGGCGTGGTGCCGCTCCACAGCCTCCATGGCCGTGTTTTCGGCCCCTGCATCTTTGTGTATCGGCTGGTTCATGACCTCTCCCGGGCTGGACGGAGTTGAAGTGCGGCGGGGCAGGAAGCTTCCGGCCGTCTTGTGACCGCATCCACTTTCACTCTAGGGACTGCCGGCAACCGGGCAAGGGGCTTTGGGCCCCCTCCCCCGGGCCCGCCCCGGGGTCCCGGCTTCGCCTGCAGCGGCCGCCGGGCTAGCCTTGGATCCTATGGTTGACGTCGAACGGTTCAGAATCCTCCTCGAAGCGGAGCGGGAACGAAGAATGATCTTAATCCCGGCCTTGCGCGAGGATATCAGCGCAGCCAACGCGGCCCGCCAGGACTCCAACGTCGACGACGAGCACGATCCTGAAGGAGCCACCATCGCCTTCGAGCTTTCCCAAGCGTCCGCGCTCATGCGGCAAAGCAACGAGTCCCTCCAACAGGTCGAGGCTGCGCTGCGACGGATCGCGGCGGGCAGCTACGGGCGCTGTGAAGTCTGCGGTGCCCCCATTGCCGAAGGACGGCTCGAGGCACGGCCGTGGACGCCCTTTTGCATTGACCACGCACGCGGGCAATCCGGCGGCAGGGCATGAGCAATATGGCCGATAGTCTGTGGCAGAGAATCGTTTCCAGTCTTACCCAGTCACCTTCTCCTCATGTGACGACGGTGGAATTGGTGCTGGTGGTGCTGGTTGCTGTTGTGCTCTCCCTGCCGCGGCTATCGTGGCGTTACTTTGGCCTCCTTGCGACGGTGACCCATGAACTGGGCCATGCCTTTTCCGCCCTGATGACCGGACAACGGCTCGGGGGCATCCGGCTGAACCTGGACCATTCCGGAACCACCACCACCTACAGCCGGGGAGGCTTCCCCGCAGTCTGGTCCATGTTCTGGGGCTACCCCGTGCCGGGTGTAGTTGGGGCAGCCATGGTCTGGTCGGGTTTCCACGGCTGGGGCCCCGCCGCCCTGTCGGGCGGCACAGTCATCCTGTGGCTTTCGCTGCTGTTCCTGCGCAACGCCATCGGCTTCATCATCACGTTCACAGCACTTGCCGCGTCGGTGCTTCTGGCACTTTTCGTGCCGCCCGAATTCACGGGCCATGTGGTGATCGCACTTGGCCTGGCCCTGCTCGTGGCCGCGGTCCGTGATCTGGCCAAGCTCGCCAACGTTCACCTCCGGCGCCGGGAGAAGCTGGCGAGCTCCGACGCGCACCTCCTGTACAGGGCAACGTCCGTGCCGTCCTTCGTCTGGATTGCGCTTTTCTCGGCCGTGGTGGCGGGAGCCTGGTGGGTCGCCTGGCAGCCGGTGGCCCTGGTCCTCGCCTCTCTTGCCATGGGGCCGACATAAAGTGGAAGCATGACTTCTGAAATCCAGTCCGGCACCATGCCCCACGCTGATCACAGCTTCAGCACCCGCGGCGCCTATGTCACAGGCGGAGAAGAGTTCACCAGGGACACCAACTACATCGAGGACCGGATAACCCGCAACGCCGCACCGGGCCAGCAGGGCGAGCCCGGGTGGCCCGTGGAACCCGGAAGGTACCGGCTGATTGCTGCCCGTGCCTGCCCGTGGGCAAACAGAACGGTGATTGTTCGCCGGTTGCTGGGTTTGGAGGACGTGATTTCGCTCGGGCAGCCCGGACCGACACACGATGCACGCTCCTGGACCTTCGATCTGGACCCGGGCGGAGTTGACCCCGTGCTCGGCATCGAGCGGATCCAGGATGCCTACTTCCGCAGGTTCCCGGACTATCCCCGCGGAATCACCGTTCCGGCCATCGTGGAGGTACCCACGGGCCAGGTGGTCACCAATAACTTTCCGCAGATCACCCTCGACTTCTCCACGGAGTGGACGGAATACCACCGGCCCGGAGCTCCCGACCTCTACCCGGAGTCCTTGCGCCAGGAGATCGACACGGTCAACAAACGGGTGTTTACGGAAGTCAACAACGGGGTGTACCGCTGCGGCTTCGCCGGCTCCCAGGCCGCCTATGATGCTGCCTATCAAAGGCTCTGGACCGCCCTGGACTGGTTGGAGCAGCGGCTTGCGGGCCAGCGCTTCCTGGTCGGGGAGACCATCACCGAAGCGGACGTACGCCTGTTCACCACCCTGGTCCGGTTCGACGCGGTGTACCACGGCCACTTCAAGTGCAACCGGCAAAAGCTCAGCGAAATGCCGGCGCTGTGGGGCTACGCCCGGGACCTCTTCCAGACTCCGGGCTTCGGCGACACCATCGACTTCGTCCAAATCAAACAGCATTACTACATCGTCCACGAGGACATCAACCCCACGAGGATTGTTCCCCAGGGGCCGGAACTCTCGGGCTGGTTGACGGACCACGGACGTGAACGGCTGGGCGGCCGTCCCTTCGGCGACGGCACAGCACCGGGCCCGGTCCACGACGGCGAAGAAGTGGCGCCGGGACACGGCGCTCACTGAGTGCGCGGCGCCGGCCGGCGCCACCGCTAGGGTAGGTCCATGCCACTGTCACAAGGGTTCGCCACGGCGGACTTCCACGAAGTCCGTGCCCTCTTCGATTCCTTCCTCCGTGAGGACCCGGAGTACAGCGCCCAGTTGTCGGTGTATCACCGCGGAGTCTCTGTGGTACACCTGACCGGCGGCCCGCACATATCGGCCGATTCCATCACCGGGGCCTACTCGTGCTCCAAGGGCGCGGCTGCTTTTGTGATCGCCTTGCTGGTCCAGGACGGTCTGCTCGACCTGGACCGGACCGTGGCCTCTTATTGGCCGGAGTTCGCCGTCCATGGAAAAGGCCAGATCACCGTCCGGCAGGCCCTCTCACACCGCGCCGGCCTGCTGGGCGTGGCGGGCGGCTTCGCCCTTGACGAGTTCGCAACGGCCCGGGCAGCACAACGGCTTGCCGCCGCCGAGCCTCTGTGGCGCCCTGGCACCACGTTCGGATACCACGCACTGACCATCGGCATCCTGATGGAGGAGCTCTGCCGCCGTCTCACCGGCAGCACATTGCAGGAACTCTACGAGACCCGGCTTCGGGTCCCCTTCGGCGTCGACTTCTATCTGGGACTGCCGCAAGTCCAGGAGGCCCGGTTTCTTGAGGTTCTCTTCGATGTGGAGCCGGATCAGCCGTGGCTGGATCCCCTGAGCATCGATGGACTGAACGGTAATGCGGCGGTCGGCAGCGTCATGGAACTGCCCAATCACCGGGTGGTCCGGTCCGCCGGTATGAGCAGCGCCGGCGGGGTGGGATCCGCCCACGGCCTGGCGCGCCTCTACGCAGCAGCCACCACCGGCATCGACGGCGGCCCAGGGTTCCTGAACAGGGAAACCATTCGGGTCATGGCGGAGGAGCAGGTCTGGGGGCAGGACCGCACCTCCGGTCAGGACAACGCGTTTGCCATAGTGTTTATGAAACCGCATCCAGCACGGAACTTCGGCAGCCACAGGGCCTTTGGCCACGAAGGCGCCAACGCCGCGCTGGGCTTCGCAGACCCCTCGTACGGCCTCGGCTTTGGATACATCCCGCGGCGCCAGGAGGAGGGCCGCACCCCGGGGCGTGCGCACCGTCTGGCCCAAACAGTCAGGCGCGCGGCCGCTGCCACTGAGCCGGCAGCCGCAGCCATCTCCTGAAAAAGATCATCCACTTGTCGCAGCAATGTCCGGGCCCTAAGGTGATGCGCGATGACTAATCCACATGAGCCAGCTGGAAGTGCTCCTTCCCCACTGCACCGACTCTTCCGCGCGGTGGCCAGCACAGTTTCGGCCACACTGCTGTGGCCCCGCCTCCAGCTCGCTCTCAAGGCGGCACTGGCCGCCGGTATTGCCTTCGCCATCGCGCCCTTTATGCCTGGCTCCGCTGCCGACTATCCGTACTACGCGCCGCTGGGCGCCTTGGTTGCCATGTACGAAAACGTCGCCGGCTCAATGCGCCAGGGGGTGCAGACACTGGTTGGCCTGGCCCTCGGCATCGGGCTGGCCTTTATGCTGTTCATCCTCGGGGACCCCTCGCCTCTCACGGTGGCGGTGATCATGGGCCTCGGCGTGGTCCTCGCCGGTCTGCCACGGCTGGGTTCGGGCAGGGACTGGATTCCGACGGCGGCGCTGCTGGTTCTGCTGGTCGGAGGCCATAACCCGGACAAGTTCAGCTTCGGGTACCTGTTTCAGATGGGGGTCGGCGTCACCGTCGGCATCCTGGTGAACCTGCTCGTCTTCCCACCGCTGCATTTCCGTGCCGCCGCGCTGAGCATTGCAGAACTTCGCCAGGCGCTTGCCCAGCAACTCTGGGACATGGGCAAGGCGCTGAAGGAAAGCTGGCCGCCGGAGCATCAGGACTGGTCGCGCCGCTCTGACACCCTGGCCAACCACGCCCGTTCGGTGCGCCTCGCCGTGCAGAAGGCCGACGCCAGCCGCCGGGCCAATCCCCGCCGGCGCCTCCATCCCCGCGATGTGGACCGGGACTACCAAAACCTCCGGGATCTGGAACAAGTGACCTTCCACATCCAGGATGTGACCCAGGTTCTCTCGGACGTCATCTGGGCGCCGGACACCCCCTTTGTGGTCCCCGACGAGTACACGGAACAGCTCGCCGGCGCCATTTCCTCTCTGGGTGATGTGCTGCGCTCCACGGAGGAGGACCACCCCAAGCAGCAGGCCGAGCTCGCCGAAACGGCCGATGCCAAGGTCAAAGAGCTCACCGGGCGGATAGCCTCCGAACCTCACAGCGTGGACGCGCCCAGCGCAGTGGAATCCGTCCTGATGAGCCTGCACCGCATGCTGCGCGTGGTCAAGGCGAGCCAAGCGGGCAATGAGGCGCCGGCGCCCGGCGCGCCCGGCGCGGAGACGCACTAACCGCCAGATTGCATGAGCCGAACGCACGAGCCTGGCATGAAGGCGGCGGCGCCGGGTGTAAGAGCCGCCGGCGCCGCTCCAGTGCTGCGGCTTAAGCCAGGGCAGCAACCTCTCCACTGAAATGCCTGCGGCCCGAGCGCGGGTTCCACGCCACGTAGCGGGAACGCTGCCATGTCCCGGTCTCGGAGTGGACGGTGCCGATGTCCAAGGCCACCCGTGCCGGCAGGAATACCGGTGCCTCAAAGGCCACGTCCCAGCTGAAGGAATCACCTTTGACGGCGCCGACGTCGGCCAGCGCCCGGGAAGCGAGGTACATGCCGTGGGCTATGGAGCGCCGCATACCCAGGGCCTTGGCCGTGAGAACGCTGAGGTGGATGGGGTTGAAGTCACCCGAAACGGCGGCATACGCCCGTCCGGTATCAACGCCAAGCTGCCAAAGTGCGGTGGGGTCAGGAGCCGAAAACGTGCCAGGCCCCGTGGATGCGGAGGGTTTGTCTATCCCGGGAAGAAAGACGCCTTTGGCCAGGTACGTGGACACACCCTTCCAGCGGGCGCCTGCCTCCCCTTCCCCGCGCACTTCCGCCACAAGGTCAACCTGCGATCCGGCGCGGTGCCCGCGCAGGTTCTCAGCCCACGCGCGGATGTCCACGGCCTCCGTGAAAAGCACGGGACTGTGCTGCTCCACCCGGTTGTTGAGATGGATCATTCCCAGCAGCGGGAGCGGAAAGTCCTCGCGGTTCATCACGCTCATGGCCAGCGGAAAGGCCAATGCGTGGATGAAGCCGGCGGGCAGGATATCGCTGGCGGTCTCGCCAACCAGATGCTGGAAGGCCGTCAAGTTCCCCACATCCGCACGTACGCCCCTGACCTCGTGCCCGTTCGACGGCAGCGTAATGCCCGCGTCGGCGCCGAGCACCCTGCGCCGGGCCGCAGTGGCTGCGGCATTTAGGTAAAGCTTCGATAGTGAGGGCATCTCGGCGAGGACGAGGGGCTGGGTGCCTGTCATGCTCCCACCATGTTCTGTCCGCACACCCGCAGGATCTCTCCCGAGATTCCGCCGGCGGCGTCGCTGGCGAGGAAAGCGATGGCCTCGGCGACATCGCCGGGCCGGCCACCTTGCTGCAGTGAGTTGAGCCGCCGGGCGATTTCCCGGGTTGCAAAGGGTATCCGGGCGGTCATCTCGGTTTCAATGAAACCTGGCGCCACCGCGTTGATGGTGCCTCCGCTTGTGGCGAGGAATGGGGCCGTGGCCCGCACCATGCCCATCACGCCCGCCTTGGACGCGGCGTAGTTGGTTTGCCCGCGGTTTCCCGCAATCCCGCTGGTGGACGCCACGGAGACAATGCGGGGGGCGCTCCGGAAGTGCTCCGAGGCCAGCAGCGCGTCGTTGATGCGGAGCTGGGCCGCGATGTTGACGCCGATCACGGAGCTCCACCGGCTCGGGTCCATGTTGGCCAGCAGCTTGTCCCGCGTGATGCCCGCGTTGTGAACCACAATATCCAGGCGCCCGTGCCGCTCCACCGCGTGCCCGATGATGCGGTTGCCTGCGTCCGCCCCGGTGATGTCCAGCTGCAGGGCCGTACCCCGGACCTCATTGGCCACCGCTGCGAGGTGATCCCCGGCAGCCGGAACGTCCACGGCGACCACCGTGGCGCCGTCGCGATGCAGGGTGCGGGCAATAGCCGCGCCGATGCCGCGGGCAGCACCCGTCACCACTGCGACCTTTCCGGCAAGGGGGCGTTCGACGTCGTCGGGCGGCGAGCCCGATCCCGAAGTGACCGTCAGCAGTTGCCCGTCCACAAAGGCGGACCGTCCTGAGAGGAAGAACCGCAAGGCACCCAGGGTGCTGGGGGTGGTGGTGTTTACGCCGTCGGCCAGGACAATGCCGTTGGCGGTGGCCCCGGCCCGCAGCTCCTTGGCCAGGGAGCGCAGCAGTCCGTGAACTCCCTCCCTGGCCGCCGAGACCGCCGGCGCGGCGGCGCTCGCCGGCGTCCGGGACAGGGTGACCACCCGCGCGCTTGGCGCCAGGTCGCGCAGTGATGCGGCGGCGGCCAGGACCGGCTTCTCCAGGTCCACGGGATGGACCAGTTCATCGAGGACCACCACAATGGCGCCCAGTTTCTCGCGTGGCACGGCGTGCCGGCGAACATCGAGGTCCCAGGACAGCAGGGCTGAGGCCAGCTCATCGGCCCCGCGGGTATCGCCCTGCACCAGGACGGGCCCGGGCACCAGCGGCTGGCCGGGTGCATGGCGCCGAAGCACCACGGGCTGGGGAAGCCCAAGCTTCCTGGCTAATTCCTTGCCCAATCCGCTGCTTACGAACTGCGTGTATTTGTCCGTCATTGGGTCCCCCTAGATTGCTTCGAGAATGGCGACGACGCCCTGGCCGCCGGCGGCACAGATCGAAATCAGGCCGCGGGCCGGGCGTCCATCCACCTGGCCTTTTTCGTGGAGCATCTTGGCCAGGGAGGCCACAATCCGCCCGCCGGTGGCAGCAAACGGGTGCCCCGCCGCCAACGAGGAGCCGTTCACGTTCAGCCTGGACCGGTCGATGGTCCCAAACGCGCCGTCGAGGCCCAGCCTCGTCCGGCCGAATTCCTCGTCTTCCCAGGCCGCGAGCGTGCTCAGGACGGTCCCGGCGAAGGCTTCGTGGATCTCGAAGAAATCGAAGTCCTCGAGGCTCAGGCCGCGGCGCTTCAGCAACCGCGGCACCGCAAATGCCGGGGCCATCAGCAGGCCGTCCTTGCCATGGACAAAATCGACGGCCGCCGCCTCGCCGTCCACCACAGAGGCAAGCATGGGCAGATCGTGAGCGGCAGCCCATTCCTCCGAGGCCAGCAGAACCGTTGATGCGCCATCTGTGAGGGGGGTGGAATTTCCGGCTGTCATGGTGGCCTCCGCGCCCAGGCTCTTGCCGAAGACGGGCGTGAGCGTGGCGAGCTTTTCCAGGCTAGTGTCGGCGCGGAGGTTCGAGTCCCTGCTCAGGCCCCGGTACGGGGTGATGAGGTCATCGAAGAAGCCTGCATCGTAAGCGGCGGCGAGATTCCGGTGGCTCTTGAACGCCAGTTCGTCCTGCGCCTCCCGCGTGATGTGCCACTGGGCGGTGGTAAGGGCCTGGTGCTCTCCCATCGAGAGCCCGGTCCGGGGCTCGCCCGTGTTGGGAGCGTCGGGCGACAGATCCCTGGGACGCAGGCGGCTCAGCACCTGGAGCCGCTGCGGCAGCGTCTTGGCGCGATTGAGGTCAAGAAGGACCTCGCGGAGGCCCTCGCTGACAGCCACGGGTGCATCCGACGCGGAGTCCACCCCTCCGGCGATGGCCGAATCGATCTGGCTGAGTTTGATTTTGTTCGCCAGGCCAAGCACGGTCTCCAGCCCCGTGGCGCATGCCTGCTGCAGATCATAGGCAGGGGTCTCGGCGGACAGTGCCGAACCGAGGACAGCCTCGCGGGTGAGGTTGAAGTCCCGCGAATGCTTGAGGACAGCTCCGGCCGCAACTTCGCCAATACGTTCTTCCTGGAGGCCAAAGCGGGCAATCAGCCCATTCAGGGCAGCGGTGAGCATGTCCTGGTTCGACGACTTGGTGTAAGCGCCTCCAGTCCGGGCGAAAGGGATGCGGTTGCCGCCTACCACCACGGCGCGCCGGAGCGTTCCGGTACCGGCGGCGGGAGTGTGGGGGGTTACCTCTGGTCCGGCTGCGGACTGTCCGTTAGAGGACATGTGCTGACTCCTTTGATCAAAACGGTTATCGATACCCAGCGTACCTGATACGCTCAGTATCGTGAACATTCCCCCTGCTGACCATCCCGTACCGTTCGGCGGCGCCGTCGACGGCCGGGCAGCGCGCTGGCAGTCCCACCGCGAGGAGCGTCGTCGAGAGCTCGTCAAATCCGCCAGAAGGGCCGTGCACATCCTTGGCAGCGATGCCTCGATGGAAGAGATTGCCGCGGCCGCAGGGACGTCCAAGTCCGTGTTTTACCGGTATTTCGGTGACAAAGCCGGCCTCCAGCAGGCGGTGGGCGAGGCGGTGTTAAGCCAGATGCAGCGCCGCATGCAAGAGGCCGTAGAGAGCGCCCAGAGTCCTCGGGAGGGCCTGTTCGCCATGGTCTCCGCGTATCTGCAAATGGCTGGGGCGAGCCCTAACGTCTACGCGTTTGTCACGAAGTACTCCCCCGGCGAGGCGGCTGAGGCAGGTGCAGACATTGCGACGGCGGGAGCGCTTGGCCATTTCTTCGAAGCGGTCCGGGACATGATCGCCCGCCCCATGCGCTCCCATCTGGGTGCAGGCAAGGAGGCTGTCATCGGTTATTGGCCGACGGCGGCCATCGGACTGGTGCGGAACGCGGGCGAGCAGTGGCTCGCCACGCCGGAGTCGCCCGCCAAGCCAGACCAGGAAACGATGGCCCGTCAGATCACGGCATGGCTCTGTGTGGGTATAGCACCCCAGATGGAAACGAAAGACCTCCGCTAGAAGCGGGCTCCAAAGAGCTACGCACTCTCAGAACCAACGAAGGAATCCAGATGACTGAAGTAGTCGAACGCGCCACAAACAGCGCAAAGGGGCGTCCCCAAGGATCACCCTCCATCGACGTCGAAGCCCTGGGCGAGCAGCTCCTCGGCAAATGGGCCAAGATCCGGAAGCAGACCCGAGAACTGTCCGGGCGCCCGGAACTGCACAAGACCGAGGGACTCACGCACACCGAACACCGCAGGCGCACCTTCGGTCAGCTCAAGTACCTTGTTGAGCACAATGCCGTGCACCGCGCTTTCCCCTCGGCGCTGGGCGGTTCGGATGATCACGGCGGGAATATCGCCGGCTTTGAGGAACTTGTCACGGCCGATCCGTCTTTGCAGATCAAAGCCGGCGTGCAATGGGGACTCTTCGGTTCCGCCGTGATGCACCTCGGAACCGCGGAGCATCACACGAAATGGCTCCCCGGCATCATGAACCTGGACATCCCCGGGTGTTTCGCAATGACTGAGACCGGACACGGCTCGGATGTCGCGAGCATCGCCACAACGGCCACCTTCGATCCCTCGACGCAGGAATTCGTAATCAACACACCGTTCCGCGCCGCGTGGAAGGACTACATAGGCAACGCCGCCATCGACGGCATCGCTGCGGTGGTGTTCGCCCAGCTGGTGACCAGCGGAGTCAACCACGGCGTGCATGCCTTCTACATGAACCTGCGCGATCCCCGCACCAAAGAATTCCTGCCCGGCATCGGCGGCGAGGACGACGGCGTCAAGGGCGGCCTGAACGGAATCGATAACGGCCGGTTGCACTTCAGCAATGTCCGGATTCCGCGGACCAACCTCCTGAACCGGTACGGGGATGTCGACGCCAACGGCGTTTACACGTCCCCGATTGCCAGCCCGGGGCGCCGCTTCTTCACGATGCTTGGGACCCTGGTACAGGGGCGGGTTTCCTTGGACGGCGCCGCGGTGGCCGCCAGCAAACTGGCTTTAAAGACCGCCATCCACTACGCCAGCGAGCGGCGGCAGTTCAATGCGTCATCCCACACCGATGAGGAAGTGCTCCTGGACTACCAGCGGCACCAACGCCGTCTCTTCACCCGGCTCGCAACCACTTACGCGGCGGGCTTCGCCCATGAGCAGCTCCTGCAGAAGTTCGACGACGTGTTCTCTGGCGCCCACAGCACGGATGAGGACCGCCAGGACCTGGAAACCCTCGCTGCCGCTCTGAAGCCGCTGAGCACCTGGCATGCCCTCGACACCCTTCAGGAATGCCGTGAAGCCTGTGGGGGGGCTGGATTCCTGATAGAGAACCGCTTCGCCTCCCTGCGCGCCGACCTGGACGTTTATGTAACGTTCGAGGGGGACAACACCGTGCTGCTGCAGCTCGTAGCCAAACGGCTCCTGGCAGACTACGCCCGGGAGTTCCGCAATGTGGATGTGGGTGTGCTGGCACGGTATGTGGTTACTCAGGCTGCAGGAGCGGCGGTCCATCGGACCGGACTGCGGCAGGTGGCCCAGTTTGTCGCGGACACTGGCTCGGTTCAGAAGGCCGCCATTGCCCTCCGCGACGAAGAGAGCCAGCGAACGCTCCTCACTGACAGGGTGCAGACCATGGTCGCCGAGGCGGGCGCCGCGCTGAAGGGTGCCAACAAGATGCCGCAGCACCAGGCAGCGGCTGTGTTCAATCAGCATCAGGACGACCTCATTGAAGCTGCCCAGGCCCACGCCGAACTGCTTCAGTGGGAAGCATTCACGGAGGCTCTCCGGGAGGTCGGAGATCCCGGCACTCTCAGGGTGCTGACGTGGCTCCGCGACCTCTTTGGCCTCTCGCTCATCGAGAAAAGCCTCTCGTGGTACCTGATGAACGGCCGGCTCTCAATGCAGCGCGGCCGGACCGTGGGTGACTACATCAACCGCCTGCTCGTGAAGATCCGTCCGCACGCACTGGACCTGGTGGACGCCTTTGGCTACGGACCCGAGCACCTCCGCGCCGCGATCGCCACCGGCGCCGAGCAGGTCCGGCAGGATGAGGCGCGCGCCTACTTCCGCGCCGAGCGCGCCAGCGGGGCGGCTCCGGTGGACGGGAAGGTGCTGCTGGCCCGGAAGCCTGGGTAGCGGCGAGGTGAGCTGCGGGGGCCGCTGACGGTTCCCTGCCGGTTGACGCCGATGACGGCGGCGAAGGCGCCGGCCCCCTGCTGACGGTCTCTGGTCTACCCGTGGAGCCGCTCCCGTGCCGCCCTGGCCTTCCGCCGGACCGGCGGGAGGCCGTCATGGTCCGATGCGGGGACCCTGTCATTCCGCCGCCCCCCGAGGCGGCGGGCGAGCTCTAGTTCCTCATCAATGGATTCGAGAAGCAGCCGGCAGGCGATTGCGACGACGTCAGGGGTCACGTTCAACGGCGGGAGCATGCGCACCACGCAGTCGTGCCTGCCCCCGCGCTCGAGAATCAGGCCCTTGCGCAGCGCCCTGTCCTGCACTCCGCCAGCGATGTCGCCCGCCGGGTTGCCGGTGACCGGGTCGGCCAGTTCGATCCCCCACATCAGTCCCCGCCCCCGGAGTTCCCGCACCCATGGGTTGCGGTGCAGCGGCGCCAGAAGAGTGGCAATCTGGTCCCCGCGCCTGCGCACGTTGCCCAGTACATCGTCACGGCGCATGATGCGCACGGCTTCGGCGCCGGCGGCAAATGCCAGTTGATTGCCGCGGAAGGTGCCTGTGTGGGCACCTGGCTCCCACTTGTCCAGAGCACGGTCATAGATGATGACTGAGACCGGGAGTCCGATGCCGCTGAGTGCTTTGGACGCCACGATGACGTCAGGTTCAATCCCGTACTGTTCGAACGCAAACCATGTCCCGGTGCGTCCGCATCCGGTCTGAACCTCATCGACGATGAGGGGAATACCCAGTTCGCGTGTCACGTTCCGGACCCGGCGGGCGAATTCCTGGGTAGCGGGGATCACCCCGCCTTCGCCCTGGATCAGTTCGAGGATAACGGCGGCCGGCAGTGGCACTCCGCTGTGCGTGTCTTTCAGCGACATCTCAAGGTACGTGGCGCAGTTGGTGGATGAGGATTCCGGCCGCAGGCCCAGGGGGCAGCGCGTGCAGTAGGAAAATGGAAAGAAGTGCACCCCGGGCAGCCCGTTGCGCACCGGGCTTTTCTGCTCAAGCAGTCCGGTGAGGGCCATGGCTGCCGCGCTGCTGCCATGGAAGCTTCCCTGGAACGCGATGATATCGCCGCGGCCCGTAGCGGTCTTGCAGAGCTTGACTGCCGCGTCCACGGCATTGGCCCCGGTGGGGCCGCAGAAGTGGAGCTTCATCCGGTCCCTCATGCCGGATGGAAGCATTGAGAGTTGCGCTTCCGTGAAAGCGTCCTTCGCCGGCGTGGGGAAGTCCAGGCCGTGGGTGAATTTTCCGAGCTGGTCGGTGACCACACGGACGAGTTCGGGGTGGTTATGGCCCAGCGACAGCACACCTGCGCCTGCCAGGAAATCGATGAAGACGTTGTCGTCCAGGTCCCGCACGTACGAACCCGCTGCCTCTGCAATCGCAATGGGAAGGTGGCGGGGATAGGTTCGGGCGTTCGATTCCCGCTGCTGTTGCCGTGCTAGTAATTCCGCGGAACGGGGGCCGGGCAGCGGACCAGAGACGTGGGGGACGGGCGAGTCGAGAGTATGTTGGATGGTCATGATCTTCTCCGTTCACGGGAAAACAGGGCCGGATCGTACGCCGACCGCTTCGGACCGGAACCCGTTGTGCGGGTCCGGCAACGTGAATGCTGGCTCATCGCAGGGTCAGTGCCTCCTGCCTGGGGCTTAAATGGAAGGCCGCATCCACTGCCCGGGCCGCCTCATCGAGCTGCGCCGCGCGTGTGACGACGGTGATCCGGACTTCGGACGTCGAGATCAGTTCGACGTTGATTCCCGCGGCGGACAGGGCCTTGAAGAACTTGGCGACCACGTGCGGGTCCGACCTCATTCCCAGCCCCACCAGGGACAACTTGCCGATCTGTTCGTCGTAGTGGAGCCGGTGGAACCCGATGATCTGCCGTGCGCCCTCGAGCGCCTCGACAACACGGGGGCCGTCCGCGGCCCGTACGGTGAACGTCAAGTCCATGCGGTCAGCCCCGTCGGAAGACGTATTCTGCACAATCATGTCCACGTTCGCGTTCGTCCCGGCGAGGACCCCGAAAACCAGGGATATGCCTGCGGCATCGTTCGGGGCCCCGGCCACGGTGATTTTGGCAGTCGAGCGCTCCCGCACGACGCCGGTAATCACCGGCTGCTCCTTGCTGGGAGTCCGGGGGCCGGCAGCCGGGTCATGGATAGCGGGCACGATGAGGGTGCCTTCGTCCATGGTGAACGAGGAGCGGACATGGATGCACACTGAGAACCTGCGGGCATACTCGACACAGCGCAGGTTCAACACCTTTGCTCCGGAGGCCGCAAGCTCCAGCATTTCGTCGCTCGAAATCGAGTCGATCTTCCTGGCCCGGGGCACCACCCGGGGATCGGCGGTGAAGACCCCGTCGACGTCGGTATAGATCTCGCACACGGCAGCCCCGAGGGCGGCCGCCAGCGCAACGGCCGTGAGATCGGATCCGCCCCTGCCCAGCGTGGTGATCTTCCCCTTCTTGCGGCTTCGGCCCTGAAAACCGGCCACGATGGCCACTGCCCCGTGGTCGAGGCAGGCCTGGATTTTGGCGGGCTGCACGTCGACTATGTGGGCGTTCCGGTGGGTTCCGTCGGTGATGAGTCCGGCTTTGCTGCCGCTGAATGTCCGGGAAGGAATACCCAGGCTCGCGAGGGCTATCGCCAAGACGGAGGTGGAGATGCGTTCGCCTGTGGTCAGGAGGGCATCCACATCTTTCGAGCGGGGACTGGGGGCCACCCGCGTTGCGAGCTCAAGAAGTTCGTCCGTGGTATCGCCCATGGCTGAGACCACCACCACCACCTGATGCCCGGCGATGTGGGCAGCGGCGACCCTGCCGGCGACCCGGCGGATGCCCTCGGGATCCGCCACGGAGGATCCACCGTACTTCTGGACCACAAGGCTGCCGGAGGGAACTTTGAGGCTTCTCCCCGAGTGGAGGCCCTGCAGCGGCAGGGCGGGGCCTACGTCGAACGGTTGGCTATCAACGGCAGTCTGGCGGTACACAATGTCCCCTATGGTCCCGACACATTCCTACACTCGACTTATAGAGCAACGGCTGTTACGCATCTGTCACTGCTCTGTTATTACCCGAGAGTCGGAAGAACACAGGCTGTCGGCGTCGGCTGGCGCGGCAGGTCGTCGGCGATTTGGGGTGGAGCGTTGACACCCATAAGCCAGCCGTGCAAGCTGAAGTTCACGGTCTCAATTGCTCGGGGGTGCCTTAAACCATGCTTTGAGGTGAGAGGGCTTATACCCATGGATGGACCGTGTCAGTGGTCCCTGACTCTCGTGGATGGCTGGCAGCTGAGCTGCAACGGCCGGCCCGTCACGGTTGCCCTCCGCCAGCAGCGCGTGATTGCCGCCATCGCACTGCATAAGAGCATTCATCGAACCACCCTCGCCGGGCTGCTCTGGCCGGAGAGCTCAGAGCTGAAGGCCGCCGGCAACCTTCGTGAAAGCATCTGGGTGATATCCCACCGGCTCCCTGAATTGCTGGTTGATGGCAATGATCCATTGGAGCTGCGCTCCACTGTCCGCGTGGACACCCGGGAAATACGGGAACAGATCAGCCGGCTGGATGAGTCGTCCTCCCCTGCGCTGGAGGCCGACCTGCTCCAGGAACTCCGCGGGCCGGGCTTGCTCCCGGGCTGGTATGAGGATTGGGCCGTGGCCGAACAGGAGCGCTGGGAGCAACTGAGATTGAATGTTCTTGAAAGGCTGGCCCGCACCTGCCTGCAACGAGGTGACATCGACGGCGCCCTGGATGCCGCTGGCGCCGCCGTGGCCATTGATCCGCTCCGCGAGAGCGCCCATCGGCTAAGGATCGAAACCCACATGGCCGACGGCAATCTTGCGTCCGCCCTGCATGTCTACCAGGATTTCCGCCGCCGGCTGTGGGAGGAAGTTGGTGTCGCGCCTTCGGAGAAGATCGCCGCGTTGGTCCAACCTATCCTCACCCGCGAGGAACACCGGACTCAGGCAAACGCCCACACCCGGGCCACCCCACGCAAGCGGGCCCTCCGGCAGAGAACGCTGCCTGAGGACCCGCGGCGGTAGGAGTGCAGGCCTTTTGGCCCGTCATTTGCCCCGGCCACCTGAGGATGGCTATAGGTAGCCGGCTACTTGGAGCGGTACCTGAAACGGTTACCTGAAACCGGTTACTTAAGGACGGAGCGGTAAACCTCAAGGGTGGTTTGGGTGATGGAGTCCCAGGAGAAGTGCTCCTCCGCACGGCGCCGTCCCGCTTGGCCCATGGTACGCGCGCGCTCAGGATCGGACACCACTTCAGTGAGGGCTGCAGCAAACTCGTTGACGAACTTTTCAGGATCCAGCGGCGTCCCGGTCCCATCGGTGACCTGGTCCAGTTGCACAAGCAGACCTGTCTCGCCGTGCTGGACCACCTCGGGAATGCCGCCCGTGGCGCTCGCCACCACTGCAGCCCCGCAGGCCATGGCTTCCAGGTTGACGATGCCCAGCGGCTCGTAGATGGAGGGGCAGGCGAAGGCCGTCGCATGGCTCAGGACCTGGATCAGCTCGTTGCGCGGCAGCATTCGTTCAATCAGCACGACGCCGCTGCGCTGACCTTGCAGTTCCTCGATGAGGCGCGCGGTTTCCGCGGCCAGCTCAGGAGTGTCGGCTGCGCCGAGGCACAGTACGAGTTGGACGTCCGCCGGCAGCTTGGCCGCCGCGCGAAGCAAGTAAGGAACGCCCTTCTGGCGCGTGTTGCGGCCCACAAAGACAACGCTGGGCCGTTCCGGGTCGATGCCGAGAGCGCGAATGGCGTCCTCGCCCTCGGCGCGGTTCCACAGCGCCACGTCGATTCCGTTATGGACAACCCTGACCCTGGCAGGATCCACGTCCGGGTAGCTGCGCAGGATGTCCTGGCGCATGCCTTCCGAGACCGCGATGATTGCGGCAGCAGCTTCATAAGCGGTCTTCTCCACCCATGAAGACAACGCGTAGCCGCCGCCGAGCTGTTCCGCCTTCCAGGGCCGCAGCGGTTCCAGGCTGTGGGCGCTGAGAACATGCGGAATGCCGTGCAGCAAGGACGCCAGGTGTCCGGCCATGTTGGCGTACCAGGTGTGCGAATGCACAAGGTCCGCCCCGGCGATATCCGGAACGATACGCAGGTCCACGCCGAGGGTTTGGACGGCCGCGTTGGCGGTATCCAAATCGGCGGGCACTGAGTAGGACGTCACGGTCGCACCATGGTAATCGGGATCCCGGGGCGCCCCGAAGGCCCGCACCTGCAATTCCACATGTTTGGCCAGTACCCGGCTCAATTCAGCCACATGGACTCCGGCGCCACCATAAATCTCGGGCGGGAACTCTTTGGTCACAATGTCTATTCGCACGATACCCAAGGTAGTCCTTCCGCCGTATCTGTTCTAGTGTGAAGGAGTCCGGGCGTGCCGGATCTTTGGGGTGCTACGAAGGCGTACAGGGAGTTATCACCATGCCGATGAAGAAAGTTCTGGCAATTGTCCTCGCGGGCGGCGAAGGAAATCGACTAATGCCGCTGACGGCAGACCGTGCTAAACCGGCGGTGCCCTTTGCCGGCAGTTACCGGCTTATTGACTTTGCATTGTCAAATCTTGTCAATTCGCGGTATCTGCAGATAGTTGTGCTTACGCAATATAAGTCGCACAGCCTGGACCGCCACATTTCCGAAACGTGGCGGATGTCCACTCAGTTGGGGAACTATGTGGCTTCCGTGCCCGCGCAGCAGCGTGTTGGCAAGAGCTGGTTCCTTGGCAGCGCCAACGCTATCTACCAGTCCCTGAACCTTATCCACGACGCGAACCCCGACATCGTGGTTGTGGTTGGCGCCGACCACGTCTACCGCATGGACTTCGCCCAGATGGTGGAGCAGCATGTTGCCAGCGGGGCCAAAGCCACGGTTGCCGCTGTTCGCCAGCCGCTCCACATGGCCGATCAGTTTGGCGTGATCGAAGTCGATCAGGACAACCCCCAAAAGATTGCCGCTTTCGTGGAGAAACCGTCGTCGACTCCCGGACTTGCCGCCGATCCATCACAGTTCCTTGCCTCGATGGGCAACTACGTGTTCGACGCCGATGCCCTTGTTGCCGCGCTGCACGTTGATGCGGAGCGGCTGGACACCAAGCACGACATGGGCGGCGACATCATTCCTTACTTCGTGAACCAGGGCGAGGCCGGCGTCTATGACTTCACGCTCAATGACATCCCGGGTTCCACCGAACGGGACCGGACCTACTGGCGCGACGTGGGCACCATCGACTCTTTCTACGACGCCCACATGGACCTCATCTCCCCGATGCCCGTATTCAACCTGTACAACTCCGAATGGCCTATCTACACGCGCCAGAGCATCTCGCCGCCCGCAAAGTTCGTGCGTGGCCAGGGCAACACCGTGGGCACAGCCTTGGATTCAATCGTGGCCAGCGGCGTGGTCATCTCCGGCGGCATCGTGGAAGGCTCGGTGCTCTCCAACGACGTATACGTGGGAACCTCGAGCCGTGTCGTGGATTCGGTCCTGATGGACAAGGTCCAGATTGGTGAAGGCGCCGTGGTCAAGCGCGCCATCCTGGACAAGAACGTCAAAGTCCCCGCCGGAGCCACGATCGGACTGGACCCGGAACTGGACCGTGCCCGCGGCTTCAAAGTCACGGAGTCCGGTATCACGGTCCTCTCGAAGGGCCAGCTTGTCCCCGAGCCGGACGAGACTGAGCGCGCCCTTTCCGCAGCCAACCTGCACCTTGTGCCGAATGCCGTGAAGACTGCTACGGCAAACTATCCCGGCGTTCGCGATTCCCTCGAAAAGGTCGGCGAAACCCAGGCCGCCGCGGTGGGCGTGGATAGGCAATCCTCCACAGCGTTGTAGGACGATGCCTTCGGGCAGGCCGGTCTGCCCGAAGGCTGTAAAATTGGGACAATGAGCTCCCCCGATTTGACGCCTGAGGACATTCAGGCCTGCCTTAAGGTTCTAAACACTATCCACGCCTACGACGAGGAGCACCCCGACTACGTCTCGGTGCGTCAGGCCACTGGGAAGATGTTCAAGGCAGTCAAGCGCCACCGCCGGGTCACCAAGCGGGACCTGATCGCCGAATCGGACCGCGCCGTCCTTGCTCAGACCGCGACGGCGGCGCCGGACCGGATAGACGACGAAACCCGGGGCAACAAGCTGGAGCCATCGGCCACCGGGGAGATTGCGGGTCACCTCATCAGATCCCGTCCCTGCTACATCTGCAAGAGGCACTACACCCAGGTCGACGCCTTCTACCACCAGCTGTGCCCCGAGTGCGCAGTTTTCAGCCACAGCAAGCGGGACGCCCGGACCGATCTGACCGGCCGAAGGGCGCTGCTGACCGGCGGCCGCGCCAAGATTGGAATGTACATCGCATTGCGGCTGCTGCGCGATGGTGCCCACACCACCATCACCACCCGGTTCCCCAAGGACGCCGCCCGGCGTTTTGCGGCCATGGAGGACAGCGGTGAGTGGCTGCACCGGCTGAGGATTGTGGGAATCGACCTGCGCGATCCCTCCCAGGTGATGGCATTGACCGACTCCCTGGATGCCGCCGGCCCGCTGGACATCATCATCAACAACGCAGCCCAGACCGTCCGGCGGTCCGGGAACGCGTACAAGCCGCTCGTGGACGCCGAGGATGAACCCTTGCCCGCCGCGCTCGACGCCGCCCGTGGCGGCCCGGAGCTGGTGACTTTCGGCCACGCCCATGACAAGCACCCCCTCGCCCTGGCAAGCACTGTCCTGGAGCATCCTGTCCTTGCCGGTGACGCCGTGACGTCGCTGGCGCTGTCGACCGGTTCGGCTTCCTTGGAACGGATTGCCTCCGGAACTGCGATCGACGCCGGCGGCCTTGTTCCGGACCTGGCGACGATTAACAGCTGGACCCAGGTGGTGGACGAAGTGGATCCTTTGGAGATGCTCGAAGTCCAACTCTGCAACGTCACTGCCCCGTTCCTGCTGGTGAGCCGGCTGCGCGGGGCCATGAGACGCTCCACGGCACGACGCAAATACATCGTCAACGTCAGTGCCATGGAGGGACAGTTCTCCCGCGCCTACAAGGGCCCGGGACACCCCCATACGAACATGGCCAAGGCAGCACTGAACATGATGACCCGCACCAGCGCGCAGGAAATGCTCGACTCCGACGGCATCCTCATGACGGCCGTTGACACCGGATGGATTACGGACGAACGCCCGCATTACACCAAGGTCCGGCTGATGGAAGAGGGATTCCACGCTCCGCTGGATCTGGTGGATGGTGCCGCCAGGGTCTACGATCCGATCGTTATGGGCGAAGGCGGCGAGGATCAGTACGGCGTCTTCCTGAAGGACTACAAGCCAAGCCCGTGGTAGGCGTGTCAAGGGGGCGCTATCAGTAGCCGCGTTCCGGCGATAGAGGCCTTATGGCCCTAATGAGCCCGCGGGCGGGTACGTAACGTGTGTTTACATGGACACCACGACGCCGCCGGAAGGCCAGCTATCCATCGACCAGTGCTGGGTCATGCTCGATACCGAAACCGTCGGGAGAATAGCGCTTATAGTTGACGGTCATCCGGAGATCTTCCCCGTGAACTTCGTTCTGGAGCGCCGCGCCATCGTGTTCCGCACCGCTGGGGGGACGAAGCTCTGGGCCGCCATGACCGCCAAACCCGTCGCTTTTGAAATTGACGGCTACGATGCACACGAGCAGATGGCGTGGAGCGTTGTGGCCCGCGGCGAGTCTGAGCTAATCGAAAGCCCTGAAGAGAAGAACGCCGTTGACGCCCTCTTCCTTGAGCCGTGGCAGCCGGGAGACAAGGACTACTACGTTCGGCTGGCCCCGAAGGCACTGACGGGCCGGCGGTTCAAGGTAAAGAAACCCGATCTGTGGACCACGCGGCTGTCCGACCCACGCCGGGCGTCCTTCGAATAGCCGCCACGCAGCCGCCCTTCGAAGGGTGCTGCGAGCTTAGTGTCCGATCACTGCGGTGCAAGGTCGCCGTAGAAGTACGATGCTGTGACGCCGCCGTCCATGAGGAAGTCGCTGCCGGTGATGAACGCGCCGTCCTGGCCCATAAGAAGCGCGCCCACAGTGCCGACCTCGTCCGGAGTGCCGCCCCGCCCCGCCGGGGACAGCTCGATCATGCGCCGATATCCTTCGCCGCGGGGGCCGGCCAGTTCATCTTTGGCCAGCGGGGTGAAAATAATGCCCGGGCTGATGGTATTGACCCGAGCACCCCGTTTGCCCCATCGCACGGCCTCGGCCATCACGCGGAGCGAGTTACCGCGCTTGGCCAGCTGGTAGGCGTGCAGGGAGTCTGTGATCTGGCCGGGCCGAAGCATGGGAAGCGCCAGGAGTTCGTCGGCCGGCGTCGTCGCAAGGGCTTTGTTTTGCTCGGGAGTCAGGGCAGGGAGGCGGTGGCCGGACTGGGAGGCGATGACCACGCCGGCGCCGCCGCAGGCAATGACATTCCCGAATTCCTCCAGCAGCACGGCAGTGCCGTAGAGGTCCACGGCCAGGATGGTTTCCGGCGACGCCTGGCTGGGCGAGACACCTGCGGCATGGATGACACCGGTGACCTCGCCCCCGGCGGTGGCCGTCTTGACCAGGGCGTGAATGGACTGGCGCGAGGAAACGTCGACGGTCATTGTGGTGACTTCGAAACCGGCGTTGCTCAAGACCTCGGCCGCGGCGTTGGCGTTGCCTTGGTCCAGGTCGGCCAACACAACCTTCTTGCCGGCGCTGACGCGCCGGGCGATTGCCTGCCCGATCGAGCCGGCTCCGATGACAACAATGACGTCGCCCAAGTTGGTCTCCATGCATCAACCCTAGAAGCCTTCAGCCGAGGGCGGGAGGCACTGGGAGTACCTGTATCAACAGTTCCTCCCACCCGTGGATGCTCTCCTGTTGTATGGATGTAAATCCTCCTGGCGTCCAGACCTGGCATCCCGCCAAGCTCCGACTCCGGAGAATGAAAGGAACACACTCATGGCAACATGGCTCATCACAGGATGCTCCACCGGACTTGGCCGGGCCCTGGCCCAGGCAGTGCTCGCCCACGGCCACAACGCCGTCGTGACCGCACGAAACGCCGCCACCCTGCAGGAGATCGCGGACGATTTCCCCGACACGGCGCTGGCCCTCCCCCTCGACGTCACCGACCGCGAACAGATCAGCTCGGTGATCCAGCAGGCCCGGATGCGCTTCGGAGCGATCGATGTGCTGGTCAACAATGCCGGCTACGGCTACCGTGCGGCGGTAGAGGAAGCGGACGACGCCGACGTCCGGCTGTTGTTCGACACGAACGTTTTCGGCGCCGTCGACATGATCAAAGCGGTCCTCCCCGACATGCGCGCGAACAGGGCAGGGCACATCCTGAACATCTCCTCGATCGGAGCCCGGATCAAACCGGCCGGATCCGGGTACTACTCGGCCACAAAGGCGGCCCTGGAGGGCCTGTCCGGATCCCTGCAGAAGGAAGTGCAGCCGCTCGGCATCAATGTCACCGTCGTTGAGCCCGGCGCTTTCCGCACGGACTTCGCCGGACGTTCACTCACCCAGTCCGCGACGGCGATCGGCGACTATGCGGAAACGGCGGGGAAACGGCGCAAGGAGCACGACACCGTCCACGGCAGCCAGTCTGGCGACCCCGCAAAGGCCGCCGAAGCCATCATGGCGATCGTCGAAAGCCCGAACCCGCCGTTCCTGGCGGTCCTCGGCAAAGACGCTTGCGATGCCTTTGCCGCCGTCGCCCAGGCAGAACGCGCCGAACTGGACCAATGGCGGGACCTCAGCCTCAGCACCGGGATCGAGGGCTGAGGAATGGAATACACCCGTCTGGGCAGTGCGGCCAGTGAGCCAGATCGCCCCAGGCATGCTCGGCGTCCAAAGGCTCACCCCGCTCGACGACGATCAAGAGTTGGCGATCATGGACTGCGGCGTCCCTCAGTTTTCAGGTGTGTGCACCACGAGGACCGGGCAATGGGCGTGGGCGACGCAGGCGGAACTCACGGAGCCCAGCAGCAGCCCGCCGAATCCCCCATGTCCCCGACGGCCCAGAACGAGCATGTCCGCGTTCCTGCTGGCCTCGAGGAGCGTGGGCCTGGGGCGCCCTTGAACCAGCTTGGACTCGACATTCTCCGGAGTTTCGGGTCCGAATGCCTTGGCCACGGTTTCCTTGAGTATCTCGCCGGCGCTGACATCGAAGTCGTTGATGCCCATGGCAACGTAGCCGTCATAAACTGGCGGGTAGTCCCAGCACGCCATGGCCACCACGTGGGCACCCAGGGGCTCGGCCAGGGCCTGCGCCTGCCGCAGGGCTTCAACGGACGCGTCGGACCCGTCAATCCCAACGACGATGGTTCGGATCTCCCGGTTTTCGCCCATTATTCTCCTTTTCACAGGCACGGCTATACGTGCCATCCGGCCGTTGCCCTTCAAGGATGTGGCTGCGTCCTTGGTGCGGGATAGGGCCGAAAGTCATGCCTCCTGGGGGACCAACGACCCTTGCTCGGCACTTTCCCCTGAAAGAGAATTGCAGAGCCGGATGCCCGAAACCGGGCCCGGGACAGACATAATGGGATCTGCACCGCAAACAGCTGAAAGCGGACCGACAATGGCAGCTCCGGCGGCCGGACAGGAGGATCATGATCCCTCGGGCAGACGCGGTTCCCTCCCCGCGCCAAGATTCCGCCGGGCTTCTCCGCGTCTTCATCCTAGACGACCATGAACTGGTCCGGAGGGGCCTGCAGGAGCTCCTCGAAGGCGAGGGCTTCCAGGTAGTGGGCAGTTCCGGCTCGGCAGTGGAGGCCACACGACGGATTCCGGCACTGCACCCCGACGTCTGCGTCCTTGATGCCCGCCTTCCCGACGGAACGGGAATCGAAGTCTGCAGGGATGTTCGTTCTGTGGATCCATCCTTGAATTGCTTGATCCTGACGAGTTTCGATGACGAACAGGCGCTGCGCGGCGCGGTCCTCGCGGGGGCACGCGGTTACGTTTTGAAGGAGATCGGCGGCACCGATCTGATAGGTGCCCTTCGCCGGGCTGCGGCCGGCGAGTCGCTTTTCGACGAAGGTATGGCGGCAAGCATCGTCGATAGCCTTGTGGCGCCGCAACAGATCGATCCCAGGATCGCGGGCCTGACTCCCCAGGAACGACGCGTCCTGGAACTGGTGGGCGGCGGCCTCACCAACCGACAAATTGCCGCCGAGATGTTCCTGGCGGAAAAAACGGTAAAGAACTACGTCTCGTCCCTGTTGGCAAAGCTGGGCTTCGAACGGCGCACACAGGCCGCCGTGTATATCGCCAACACAGCGGCGCCGCCGGCGCCCAAGGGGCACGCCTCAGCGGAGGCGGAGGGTAGCCGGGCCCACGGGGTGCCCCGCTAGGCTGCTATACGTCCTGCGGTAGCCCGCTAAATCGGGACCGACCACTCCAAACTCGTTCCTGTTCCCGGTGCGCTGGTGACGGTGCATGTCCCATCCAGCATGCTGGCGCGCTCTTCGAGGTTGGCGAGGCCGTTCCGCTTGTCCGGCTCATTGAACCCGGTGCCGTTGTCCGTGATCAGCACGGTCACCCGGCCGCTGAGAGCCGCCACGGACACTTCAATGGAATCCGCTCCGGAATGCCGGATGGCGTTGCTCAGGCCTTCCGAAATGACGGCAACAACATGGTCCGCGGCGTCGGGCAGCACCGAATCAACCGGGCCGGTGATGGTCAGCACCGGCGCGAACGGGATGGACTTGGCGGCGCTCCCCGTCACCCGGCGGATCCGCCCGCTGAGAAGTTCAGTATCCGAACTGCCCCGCTTGAGCGAGTAGATGGTGTCGCGGAGGCTCCGGATCGCCTCGTCAAGTTCCCCTGTGATGGCCCCGATGCGGTCCAGTGCCAGGTCCTCGTGGGTGAAACGGTTGAGGCTCTGGACACTCAGGCCGGCCGCAAAAAGCCGCTGTATCACCAGGTCATGCAGATCCCGGGCGATCCTGTCACGGTCTGTGAAGACGAGCAGTTCCTCCCGAAGACGATGGACCCGGGACAACTCGAGGGCCAGCGCAACATGCGAACCGAAGACGGACCCCATCTCCACATCGGTGCGGCTGAAGGCCACCGCACCGGCAGCCCTGACGAGGAAGAGAAAGCCGTGGTGGGCACCCTGGGTGCTGAGCGCGATCGCCAGAAGAGGCCCTGTTGCGTAACCCTCCAGTGCAATGAGCACGTCAGCGGCATTATCTGCCAACAGTGGATCGCCGCCGGCGAGCACACTCTGGAGCGCCCCGGGTTTTACGGCAAGGGGCATCTGGGAGAACTGCGAGGCATGATCACCTGCCGCGCCGGCCACGACATAACCTGAGCCGTCGCTTGAGGGTGCCACAATCAGTGCCAGTTCCGAGCCGGACTCCAGCATCGCGCGCTCGGCAATTGGATCCAGGCCGTCCATTGTGGATGCTTCGTCGGTTCCCAGCATCATCCCCGAAACATCCATGCAGGCTTCCAACCACTGGGAACGGCGCCGGGCGTCGTCGTAGAGCCGTGCATTTTCGATAGCGACGCCGGCCGCTGCGGCCAAAGCCACGGCAAGTTCCTCGTCCTCAACGGTAAAATCGCCGCCTCCCTCCTTCTCGGTCAGGTAAAGGTTGCCGAAGACGACGTCGCGTACCCGAACCGGCACTCCGAGGAATGACTGCATGGGAGGATGATGATCGGGAAATCCGTAGGACTCGGGGTGACGCCGGAGATCGTGGAGTCTGAGGGGCCGGGGGTCCGAGATCAGAAGCCCCAGCACCCCGTGGCCTGTGGGCAGCGGTCCAATGTGCTTGGCGAGTTCGCCATCGATCCCGATGGTGATGAAGTGGCTCAGCGCGCGGTCGTCGCCAATGACACCGAGGGCTCCGTAACGGGCATGAAGCAGTTGGCACGCCGACTGCACCACGCGTTCCAGGACGGCGTCGAGACTCAAGTCCTCCGCCACCGCGACAACCGCTTCCAAGAGGCCGCCCATCCGTTCCTGGAACTGCAGGAGCTCCCCCGCCCGGGAAACGAAATCCTTGAGCAGGTCCTCGATTCGCAGACTCCCCGCAGGGGTGTACCGTTCAGGCATCTCGCTATTGGCCTTCTCCACAAGCACAACTCCTCACCGTTGAATCCACGCACACGGCGTGCTGCCAGAATACCCCCAAGGACTCAGGCTGTGCCTCGCGACGGCGCTTGTTTCCCGTCATCGGGCCGTTATGCCCTAGCCTCCCGCGCATATCCTCACGTAGGCTCGGCGTCATGAGCGCTGATCGGAAACCGGGCCCTGAGAACCCCTACGACGTCGAAAACCTCGATAACCACGAGTGCTGGAAGCTTTTGCGGAGCGTCTCCGTGGGCCGGCTGGCCGTCTGGGTGGACGATCACCCCGACATTTTCCCCATCAACTATAAAGTGGACCACGGAACGCTGGTCTTCAGGACAGCCGATGGCACCAAGCTCCAGGCGGCCACGGGCGATACCCCGGTGGCCGTGGAGGCCGACGGTGTGGACGCCGACACCGGCATAGCCTGGAGCGTGGTGATCAAGGGGCAGGCCGCCCCCGTAAAGAACACTGAGGAAGTCCTGGACACGGTGGGCCTGCTGCTGTTCCCCTGGCAGGCGGGCAAAAAGGAGCATTTCGTGCGGATCACGCCCGACAACGTCACCGGCCGGCGGTTCAAAGTGACGCCGCCGCTGACCTGGTGGACGCCGCTGGATGATGCCACGCGCTCCGGGTTCGAGTAACCCGCACCCCACCAACCCAACTGGCTCGCATTAGATGTCGCCATGGGTCTCCATAACGGCATTAAGTGCGAGCCAGTTGGGTGAACGTGGACAACTAGGCCAGGCGCGTGATCTCCACACTGACGTTCAGTGCCGAACCGCCGCCGCCCGAAAGAATGCCCTTAAGCGGCGGCACATCCCGGTAGTCGCGGCCGCGTGCCACGGTGACGTGGAAATCGCCGGCCGGTTTGTGGTTGGTCGGATCCCAGCTGCGCCATTCCCCGTCCCACCACTCAAGCCAGGCGTGCGACTGGCCGGCAACGGTTTCGCCGATGTCCGCCGTGGACCGCGGGTGCAAATAGCCCGAGACATACCGTGCCGGGACGCCGCAGCTGCGCAGCGCGCCGATGGCGAGGTGCGCCAGATCCTGGCACACGCCCTGCCGCTGGCCCCAGGCCTGCGCGGCGTTCGTGGTGACGCCAGTGGAGCCTTTCATATAGGTCATCTCACCGCGCATCCATTCGAAGATGGCCATGGCCGCCCCATAGGGGCTCCTGTCCTCGACGACGCCGGGGATGATGGCCAGAACCTCGTCACCGGGGCCGCTGAGGCGTGACTGCGGAATCCAGTCGCTGAACTGGTCGAGCGTCTCGGGGGCGGACATGGTCTGCCAGGAGACAATGTCGCCCTCGGCCGGGGCGCGCTCCACCCGGTGCACCTCAACCGTAGTAGTGGCCAGCACCTCAAGATATTCGTGCGGCATCTGCATGTCGAACGCCGTGACCCGGGTTCCCCAATAGTCACGGTAGCTGCTGATGGCGGCCTGCGAGGGTGAGACCTTCATCGAGGACTCCAGCACCACCTGTTGAGGGTCCGTGAGCGGAGTCATGCGCGCTTCGTTGTACGAGAGCGTGACGCGCTTGTTGTACTTGTATCCGGTCTTGTGAACGATACTCAGCCGGGTCATGAAACTTCTCCCACCCAGGCCAGTTCATCCGCCTGATTGAAGTACTTACGGGAAATTGCGTCGGAAGCCTGCGACACGGCCTTTTGGACGCGCTCCATGTGCTCGGGCAGTTCGGACATGAGATCGTCGGTGCGGTGGAACTCCAGGAAGGTGCGTGCCTGGCCCACGATCCGGCGGGCGTCGTTGATGAAGCCCACGCGCTGGGCCGAGGGGTCCAGCTTGGCCAGGCAGTCATCGGCATCGCGCAAAGCGTAGACGATGGACCGCGGGAAGAGCCGGTCCAGAAGCAGGAATTCAGCAGCATGCTGGTCGCCGAAGGCGGCCCGCCGGGTGCGCAGGAAGGACTCGTAGGCACCGGCGCACCGGAGCATGTTCACCCAGGACATGCCCGCCGAGAGGACGTCGCGCGTGGAGAGCATGCGCGCCGTCATGTCGGCCCGTTCCAGGGAACGGCCCAGAGCCAGGAACAGCCAGCTGTCGTCGTGGCTGACCGTGGTGTCGGCCAGCCCGCTGACCATGGCGGTCCGTTCCAGGACCCAGTGGCAGAACCGGTACGTTCCCACCACGTCCTTCCGGTGCTGGTTCAGCCCGTAATACGTGGTGTTCAGGCTCTCCCACAGGCCCGAGGAGACAGTCTCGCGTGCCCTGCGGGCGTTCTCGCGGGCCGCACCCAGGGACCCGGCAATGGAGGTTGCACTGGTCTTGTCATAGGCCAGGGCGTGCAGCAATTCCTCCAGGCCAAATTCCTGGCTCTCCGGGCGTGCGCCCATGACGGCCAGGAGCTCCCGTGCGACACTGCGCCGTTCCTCTGTGGGCAGGTGGTTAAGGCGTTCAAGGTGGACATCGAGGATGCGGGCTGTTCCATCTGCCCGTTCCACATACCGGCCGATCCAGAAAAGGGACTCGGCAATTCGGCTAAGCATTCGCGGCTACCTCCTGCGGGTCCGAAATCTGGGTGAATTCAAAAACTGATGCGGCGGCAATCAACGGCTGTCTCATCACTGCTGCTGCTGCTCCGTCTGGCGGTCCCGCCAATTGCTTTCAACCGGCCACACGGACACCCGTTCCCGGACGGTGATGGACGCGCGCGGCAGGGTCTCCACCGGCACCTGCGGTGAATCGGCGAGCACCCAGGTGTCCTTCGATCCGCCGCCCTGGCTGGAATTGACGATCAGTGAACCTTCCTTCAGCGCCACCCGGGTCAGGCCGCCGGGAAGCACCCAGACGTCGTCGCCGTCGTTGACCGCAAAAGGCCGCAGGTCCACGTGCCGGGGCCCAAATTTATCACCACTGAGAGTCGGGACCGTAGACAGCTGCAGGACCGGCTGGGCAATCCAGCCCCGCGGATCGGCGATGACCCGTTTGCGCAGCGCATCAAGCTCTTCCCGGGACGCGTCGGGGCCGATAACGAGCCCCTTTCCGCCCGAGCCGTCCACCGGCTTGACCACAAGTTCATCGAGCCGGTCCAGCACGTGCTCCCGGGCTTCCTTTTCCTCCAGCCGGAACGTGTCCACATTCGCAATCACCGGCTCCTCATTGAGGTAATACCGGATGAGGTCGGGCACGTAGCTGTACACGAGTTTGTCATCCGCCACGCCGTTGCCCACGGCGTTGGCGATGGTGACGCCACCGGCCCTCGCGGCGTTCACCAGGCCGGGGCAGCCCAGCATGGAGTCCGCACGGAACTGCAGCGGATCCAGGAAGTCGTCGTCGATCCGTTTGTAGATGACATCCACACGCTGCTCACCGGCAGTGGTGCGCATGTACACGCGGTTGCCGCGGCAAATGAGGTCGCGGCCCTCCACCAGCTCCACACCCATCAGGCCCGCCAGGAGCGTGTGCTCGAAGTAGGCACTGTTGAAGACGCCGGGAGTGAGGACCACCACGGTGGGATCGTCGACGCCGGCGGGGGCGGTCTTGCGCAGCGCGGACAGCAGGCGGCGGGGGTACTCCTCCACGGGGCGGATCAGCTGCTGGCCGAAAGCCTCGGGAAGGCCCTTGGCCATGGCCCTGCGGTTCTCCAAGACGTAACTGACACCGGACGGGACCCGCACGTTGTCCTCGAGCACGCGGAAGGTGCCCGCGGCGTCACGGACCACGTCGATCCCCGAAATGTGCACCCGGACGCCGCCGGCCGGTTCGAAGCCGTGCACCTGGCGGTGGAAGTGGGCGCTGGTGGTAACGAGCTGACGCGGGATGACGCCGTCGGAGACGACCGTCATTTTGTCGTACACGTCGTTGAGGAACGCTTCGAGGGCACGGACCCGCTGGGCCACTCCCCTTTCGAGGACATCCCATTCGTCGGCCGGGATGACGCGCGGCACGATGTCCAGCGGAAACGGCCGCTCCTCGCCGGCGTAGTCGAAGGTGACCCCTCGGTCCAGGAACGTCCGCGCCATCGAGTCCGCACGGGCGGTGACGTCGGCCAGCGACAGCTCGCGAAGCGCTCCGGCAACCTGTCCGTAGGACTTTCTCGCTTTTTGACCGGGCGCAAACATCTCGTCGTAGGCGCCGGAGCGGCCGGCGGCCTCGGAGTAATCCTGGAATAGGTCAGACATGCTAATTAGCCAACCACCTTTTTGTTTCGAATTCATTACTGGGAACCAATGTGGCGTGTTGGACATACCACCACGGTTCGTGGTTTCCACCTTTGTTCCGGCAAGGTAGGTGGGTGCCATTGTCCAGATTCACCGCCGCCCCCCGGGGCCGGATCCTTATGCCTGTCGCACCCCTGCTGCCCGGACTGCTGACAGCCGGTTTCGCCGTTGGCGTGGCCTTTACCGTACACGCTCTGGTGCCGGCGCTGCCCGCCATGACCCTGGCGGTGCTCCTCGGCCTGCTCAGCGCCAATTTTCCTGGCTCCGGGACCTGGCAATCGGGCCGGGCCCGGCCGGGCCTGGACTTCGCCGGGAAGCACCTCATGCGCGCCGGGATAGTGCTGCTCGGCCTGAAGGTGAGCCTCGCGGATGTGCTGGACCTGGGGTGGGCCGCACTGCTGCTGATCACGGCCGTGGTCCTGGTCAGCTTTGGCGGCACCTACGCCATCTCCCGGCTCTTCAGGCTGCCCCGGGAGGCGTCCCTCCTCATCGCCACAGGCTTCTCCATATGCGGGGCCTCGGCTATCGGCGCCATGGCCGCCGTGCGACGGGTCAGGCACGTGGACACCGTGTTGCCCGTGGCACTGGTGACACTGTGCGGCACCCTGGCCATCGGGGTTCTTCCGCTGCTGATGCACCCGCTGGGCCTTACACCCGCCGTCTTCGGCGCCTGGACGGGCGCATCAGTGCACGACGTCGGACAGGTGGTGGCCACGGCGCAGACCGCAGGAACCGGGGCCCTGGCGATCGCCGTCGTCGTTAAATTGACGCGGGTCATCCTGCTGGCGCCCATGGTGGCGGCAGCAGGGGTCCATCAGCGGGTGGCCATGACCCGCGGCCCCAACGGCCCCAAAGGCAGGGCGCTGGAAACCGACGGCACGGAGCCCAGACTCCCGCCGGTGATTCCCCTCTTTGTGGCTGGCTTCGTGGCGATGGCGGCGCTCCGATCCGCCGGTTGGCTCGCCCCCGGCTGGCTCGAGGCTGCCTCGTTTGCCCAGGACGTGCTCTTGGGCATGGCGCTTTTCGGCCTGGGCTCGGCAGTCACCGTGCGGACCCTGCTGCACACGGGATCGCGCGCGGTGCTGGCGGCGTTGGCGTCGTGGATCCTGATAGCGGCCCTTGGGCTCGGGGCCGCCGTACTGATGATCCAGCAGGGCACATGATTAGATAGTCCGGTGTCGAATGAGAACCTGCAACGCGACGAAGCGGCAAAACGCTCAGCCCTGATTACCACTCACAGTTACGATGTCTCCCTCGACGTCCGGCAGGCGCCGGATCCCGGTGTCCCTGGCTACACAAGCCGCAGCGTCATCAACTTTTCGGCGGCCGAACCCGGGGCAGCCACGTTCCTGGACTTCATCAGCAGCGAGGTGCACAGTGTCTTCCTCAACGGCAAAGGGCTCTCTGTCGCCGACGTCGTGGAGGGTTCCCGTATCCGGCTGGAGAACCTGCAGGCTGAAAACCAGGTGACGGTCACCGGGACGGCGCTCTACAGCACCTCCGGGGAAGGCATGCACCGCTTCGTCGACCCTGCCGACGGCCAGTGCTACCTCTACACCCAGTACGAGCCGGCGGACGCCCGGCGCGTCTTCGCCAACTTCGAACAGCCGGACCTCAAAGCGGAGTTCACCTTCCACGTGATGGCACCGTCAGACTGGGAGGTCGCCTCCAACGGCGTCGAAGCGCAGAGGACCCGGCTGACCAGCGATCCCGACACGAGCCGCTGGGACTTCGCCACCACCAAGCGCATGTCCACGTACATCACCACAGTCCTGGCCGGGCCATATTTCAAGGCGCAGGACCACTGGAGCGGAGCGCATGACGACGGCACCCGGCTAGAGATTCCTCTGGCACTTTACTGCCGCGCGTCGATGGCGGGGTCATTCGATACCGAACGGCTCTTCACGCACACCAAACAGGGCCTGGCTTTCTTTAACTCCCTGTTCGACTACCCCTACCCGTGGGGAAAATACGATCAGGCCTTCGTGCCCGAGTACAACCTTGGCGCCATGGAAAACCCCGGGCTGGTCACGTTTACGGAAAACTACGTCTTCACCTCACGCGCCGCGGACTCCCAGTACCAGGCGCGCGCCAACACCCTGCTGCACGAGATGGCGCATATGTGGTTCGGGGACCTTGTCACTATGCAGTGGTGGGACGACCTGTGGCTCAAGGAGTCCTTCGCCGACTACATGGGCACCCTGGGCGTTGACCGGGCCACGGACTGGGACACGGCGTGGGTCAACTTCGCCAACAACCGAAAGGCCTGGGCGTACGTCCAGGACCAGTTGCCCACCACGCATCCCATCGTGGCCGACGTTCCGGATCTCGAGGCCGCGAAGCAGAACTTTGACGGGATCACCTACGCCAAGGGCGCCTCGGTCCTCAAGCAGCTGGTGGCCTATGTGGGGTTCGAAGCGTTCATCGCAGGCTCCCGCCGGTACTTCCGGGACCACGAGTACGGAAACACCACCCTCGATGATCTGCTGGCGGTGCTTGAAGCCGCCTCGGGGCGGGACCTCTCGCTGTGGGCCCGCCAGTGGCTCCAGACCTCCGGCATCTCTGCCCTCACCGCGCAGGTTGAGGAGCACCAGGGCGTCTTCGGGGAGGTGGCCGTCATCCAGGATGCCGTGGACCCGGCAACCGGGCTGGAGCAGCACCGGCCGCACCGGCTGAGGATAGGGCTGTACAACTTCGACGGCGATGGCGCGCTGGTACGTTCCGGTGCCGTGGAAACGGATGTGACCGGGCCGCGGACTGTGGTGGGCGAGCTGGAAGGCAAACGGAAGCCCGCGTTATTGCTGGTCAACGACGATGACCTCAGCTACGCAAAGGTCCGGCTCGACCCCCTGTCCGAAGCCACGGTCAGGGCCTCGCTGGGTTCGGTGCAGGATCCCATGGCACGCGCCCTCTGCTGGACGGCGCTCTGGGACTCGGCGCTGGATGGCGTCACCCCGGCGGCGCTCTATGTCGAGGCGGTACAGAAATTTGGCCCGGCGGAATCCGGCATCGGTGTCCTCTTGAATGTCCTCGGCAACGCGTCGACGGCCATTGAACGGTACATACCGGTGATGGAGCGCGATGCGGCACGCTCCGCATTCCTGTCCGTGGTTGCCTCCGAACTGCACTCGGCCCGGCCTGGCTCGGACCACCAGCTCGCCTGGGCCCGCACGCTGGCGTCCATCAGCCGCCAGGATGCCGGCCAACTCGATCTTGTGCGCGGGATCCTGACGGGGACCACCGTTATCGACGGCCTTGCCGTGGACGCGGAGCTTCGCTGGAGCCTCTGGCAGGCACTGGCGGCCAACGGCAGGGCCGGCGCCGAGGAACTCGATGCCGAGCTGACCCGGGACAACACCGCTTCGGGACGGGCAGGCCACGCCACGGCTCTCGCTTCACGCCCGGAAGCCGCGGTGAAGGCCGCCGCCTGGGAAGCGGCGGTCCATGGCACCGGTCTCTCCAACCAGCTGCTCAGCGCCACAATCGCCGGCTTCAACACCGCGCCCGCAGAACTGCTGGAGCCCTTTGTGGAGCCGTACTTCGACTGCCTGGAGTCCGTGTGGTCAGGTCGCAGCATCGAAATCGCCAACCGGATCGTGAAGGGCCTCTTCCCTGCAGGCCGGGACCTCGGCGGCCCGGAATTAGCGGCCGGCACGCCGGAGGCCGTGGCGGCCCGGGACGAAGTGGTGGCGCGCGCGGACGCGTGGCTGGAGGGTCATCCGGCCGCGCCGCCTGCCCTCCGCCGGATCATCATCGAACAGCGAAGCCATCTGCACCGTGCCCTCGTGGCGCAGGCGGCAGCGCTTCAGGATGCGGCCCCCGCCCGGGCCAACCCTCAATAGGGCACCGCTTCAGGGCACCCGGTGCAGCCACTCGTCGGTGCCGAACTTGGTGCCCACGCGGTCCCGGGCAGCAGCCAGCTCCGCCTCGGTGAGCACTGACGGGGTAGCCCCGTAGCGTCCGGAAAAGACCTCCATCATGGCCGCCACAATGTCCATACGGTCCAGTCCGGTCTGGCGCCTGAGCGGATCCACGCGCTTTTTGGCGCTGGTGGTGCCTTTGTCGGACAGTTTTTCCTTGCCGATCCTGAGGACCTCCACCATCTTGTCGGCGTCTATGTCATAACTCATGGTGACGTGGTGCAGCATCCCGCCGTTCGCCAGCCGCTTCTGCGCCGCCCCACCGATCTTGCCCTGTTCCGTGGCGATGTCGTTGAGCGGGACGTAGAAGGCGCTGATCCCAAGTTTCCCAAGCGCGGCCATCACCCACGCATCGAGGAAACTGTAGGACTCCGCAAAGCTGATGCCGTCCACGAGCGTCTGGGGCAGGTACAGCGAATAAGTGATGCAGTTGCCGGCTTCCATGAACATCGCTCCCCCGCCGCTGATCCTGCGCACCACGCTGATACCGTGGCGGGCCACGCCCTCCGGGTGGATCTCGTTGCGCACGGACTGGAAGCTGCCGATCACCACCGAAGGCTCCTCCCAGTCCCAGAACCGGAGGGTGGGGTTGCGGCGTCCGGCGCCGACCTCCTCGGTGAGGACCTCATCCAGGGCCACATTGAGGTGCGTGGGCAGCACAGACGGTGCAATGACATTCCAATGGTGGTCGCCCCACCCCGTGGCCTTTGCGAGGGCCCGCCGGACGGCCACGGCCACGGCATCGGCGGAAAAGCCGAAGAGGACGGCATCCTCCGGAAGGGCGGCCGCCACGGCCGCGGAGATGTCGGCGGACGCCGCGGACTCGGGGAGCCCGGTGAGGGCACGGTTAATGTCCAGGAGCGCCTCATCGGGTTCCAGGAAGAAATCGCCGCTCAGGGACACATTAGCGAAGCGAGCATCGACGACGTCGAAGTCGACCACCACCAGCTTGCCGCCGGGAACCTTGTATTCCCCGTGGCGGCGGCCGCCGTCGTCGGTCCTGTGATCAGCGTTGCCGGAACCGGCAAGGTTTGGTGTCATGTATTCCATCCTGCCCCAACAACGCAAAAGCCCGCACCAAAAGGTGCGGGCTTTTCCAGTTGACCTTGGGGAAGAAAGTTACTTCTTGCCGCCGAAGCCCTTGAAGCGGGCGTTGAAGCGCTCGACGCGGCCTGCGGAGTCCATGATGCGCTGCTTACCCGTGTAGAACGGGTGGGACTCGGAGGAGATTTCGACGTCGATGACCGGGTAGGTGTTTCCGTCTTCCCACTCGATGGTCTTCTTGGAAGACACGGTGGACTTGGTCAGGAACTTGACGCCGGAAGCCAGGTCGTTGAAAACAACAGCTTCGTACTTCGGGTGAGTATCAGACTTCATAATGGGACCTTTGTTCGCACAACTGGATTTTGCCAGTTGCCAGGTATGAATGGGATAGCTGATCCGGCCCCGGAGGGCACGTTACAGCCAGCTATCAATACTAGCGGATAACAGCCGTGGTGACGAACCGGTGGCGGTTTCAGTCCGGGGGCCGTTCCCGGCGCCGTTCCGGGCGTCCTTCCGGGCGTCATGCCCGGGGACGGAGCTCCCAAAACGCCACCGCTGAGGCGGCCGCGACGTTGAGTGAGTCGACTCCCGCGCGCATGGGAATCTTCACGGCGAGGTCGACGGCGGCAAGGGTCCCTGCGCTCATCCCGGCGCCTTCGGTGCCCAGCACCAGTGCCAGCTTCGCCGGATTCCGTGCCGCCAGCGCGTCCACGTCCACTGCGTCCGGAGTGAGCTCCATGGCGGCCACGGTGAAGCCCTGTTCTTTCAGGATTTCGAGGTCTTCGGGCCAGGAATCCAGGCGCGCCCATGGAACCTGGAACACAGTGCCCATGCTCACCCGGACGCTTCGCCGGTAGAGCGGGTCACCGCAGCGGGGCGAGACGAGCACGGCGTCCATACCCAGGGCGGCCGCGGAGCGGAAAATGGCGCCGACGTTGGTGTGGTCAACGATGTCCTCCAGCACGGCCACGCGCGTGGCCCCGGCAAGAAGATCAATGAGCGGCACAGGGGCCGGACGGTGCATGGCCGCCATGGCTCCGCGGTGGAGGTGGAAGCCCGTGATCTGTTCCAACAGTTCCGCAGAGCCGACGTACGCCGGAACGTCCGGGAATTCCGAGAAGATGTCACGAAGGTCCTCAAGCCACTTTTCCGCAAGGAAGAAGGACCGTGGCCTGTGGCCCGCCGCCAACGCCCGGCGAAGCACCCGTGACGATTCGGCAATGTACATGCCCTCGGCAGGCTCCCGGAGCTTGCGGAGGTGCACGTCGGTCAGTTGTGTATAGTCCGACACCCGAGGATCCTCGGCGGATTCCAGATAATGAAAAGTCACTGGCCGATTATTTCAGCAGATTGGCGACCATGAATCCGAGCGCCACCAACCCCAGGGTGAAGATCACTCCACGTAGGACCGGCGGCGACAACCTGCGCCCCACCTTCGAGCCGACCACCCCTCCGATCAGCGAGCTGACGGCGATGATGGCAACCACCGGCCAATTGATCCGGCCGAACGCGAACAGCAGGTATGACGCCGCGGCCACGATGTTGACCCCGAGGACCAGGATGTTCTTCATGGCGTTGGCGTTTTGGATGGTGCCGGTCATGAAGACGCCAAGAATTCCCACCACGAGGATTCCCTGGGCGGCCACGAAATAGCCCCCGTAGACCCCGGCCAGGTACACCAGCACCACAAGGGCCACGCTGTGGCCCTTGTCCCGGATGGCGTGTTCGGGGTTTTCCTCCCGGTTCCGGACCCACATTTGCAGCCTGGGCTGAAACACCACCATCAGCAGGGCCACAACAATCAGTACCGGCGCGGCGTACTGGAAGACCTTCTCCGGCAGGTGCAGCAGCAGCCATGCGCCGCTGATCCCGCCCAGCAGGGACGCCGGCAGGAGCCTGACGAGTTGTTGGCCGCGGCCTTGAAGTTCCTTGCGGTACCCCCACGCGCCGGCGGCGTTGCCGGCCACGAGTCCCATTGCATTGCTGATGGACGCCGTGACCGGCGCGACCCCCAGTGCTATGAGGACGGGAAAGGTGACCAGCGTTCCGGAACCCACCACGCTGTTGATGGTTCCGGCCCACAAGCCGGCAAAAAAGACAAGAAGGCCGCTGAGAATCTCCACGCTGTGCCGGGCGCTCCGTCAGCGGCGGGCGGTGGCGGTGTACCGGCCGGCGTTGACGGTGACCTCGAGGGACAGGCCGAACGTCTCGCTGAGGTGCTCTGCTGTGAGGACCTCCCCGATGGGGCCTGAGGCCACCACTCCGGCGTCGCGCATCAGCATGGCATGGGTGAATCCGGGAGGAACTTCCTCAAGGTGGTGCGTCACCAGGACAATGACCGGCGCCGTCTCGTCCCGGGCCAGTTCGCTGAGGCGATGCACAAGGTCCTCGCGGCCCCCCAGGTCCAGCCCGGCGGCCGGCTCGTCCAGGAGCAACAGCTCGGGGTCCGTCATGAGGGCGCGGGCGATCTGCACACGCTTGCGCTCACCCTCGGACAGAGAGGCGAACTGGCGGTTCAACAGCGGTCCCATCCCCCAGTCGTTGAGGAGGCCGAAGGCCCGGCGTTCGTCATCCTTTTCGTAGCCTTCCCGCCAGCGTCCGGTCACGCCGTATGCCGCGGTCACCACAACGTTGAGCACTTTTTCGTGCTCCGGGATCTGGTTGGCGAGGGCCGCGGACGACAGGCCGATGCGCGGCCGGAGCTCGAACACGTCAACGGCGCCCAGGACTTCCTCGAGGATGCCGGCCATGCCGCTGGAGGGGTAAAGCCGTGCGGCCGCGATCTGAAGCAGAGTGGTCTTGCCTGCGCCGTTGGGACCGAGCACCACCCAGCGCTCGCCCTCCCTGACCTGCCAGTCCACCTTGTTGAGGAGGGTTTTGGCTCCGCGGACCACGCTGACGCCAGCCATTTCAAGAACTTCACTCATAGGAGTAGACACTAGGACAAAACGGGGGGCGACTGATAACTGAGCCCCGGCCGCCGGGCCTGCGGGAAGGGGGGACGAAACGAATTCGGGCGCCACGGGTGCGCTGGCTAAGATTGCAGCCATGAGTTCGAACGTGACTGCGGTCAGCTACGGCGTGAAATTGTCCCCTCCGGAACTGGAGCAGCTGCGTTCCGTCCTGGCCCGTTCAGGAGCTGTGCTGGGGGCCGAGAGCCGCACCGGCGACGACCGGTACGAGGTGCACAGCCTGGATTTCTCCATCGATTCCGGCACCACCAGTGACATTGCCGTGTTGCGCAAGCAGGTGTCCGCCGCGGGGCTGCCGGGGCTGGAAACGGCCATTGTTCCCGATTCACTGCGAAGCGCTCCCCGCAAGTTCCTCATCATGGACGTCGACTCCACGCTAATCCAGCAGGAAGTCATCGAACTCCTCGCGGCCTACGCCGGAAAGCGGGAAGAGGTGACGGCGGTCACCGAGGCCGCCATGCGCGGCGAACTGGACTTCGCGCAGAGCCTCCACGCGCGGGTGGCGGTCCTTGCCGGGCTGCCCGCCGCCGTCGTCGATTCCGTCCGCGATGAGGTGAAGCTCACCGCAGGCGCCGCCGAACTCGTGGCCGCCTTCCAGGCTGCCGGTCATGTGGTGGCCGTGGTGTCGGGCGGATTCAACCAGATCCTTCGCCCCATCGCCGAGGGCCTGGGGCTGCACTACTGGATTGCCAATGAGCTTGAAATCGTGGACGGCGCCTTGACCGGGAAGGTACTTGGTGCGGTGATCGACCGTGCGGCCAAGGAAAAGTACCTTCGCGAATGGGCGGCGGCGGAGGGCATTCCCATGGAGCACACCATCGCAGTGGGCGACGGCGCCAACGACTTGGACATGCTCAGCGCCGCGGGCATCGGCGTCGCGTTCAATGCGAAACCGGCCGTCCGGGCCGCCGCGGACGCCGCCGTGAACCTGCCCTACCTCGACGCGGTGCGGCACATCGCCGGAGTCTGACCGCGGCCCCGGGATCTGCCAACAGCGCCAGCCCCTTGGACGCGAATAGCTCCGACCACAGTGAGGGTCGGAGCTCTTCGCAGCCCGGCACAGGGCCGGTGGACTTTAGAGCGGTCAGCTTTCCTTCGAGGCGCCCTTGCCGAAGTAGTCCGCTCCGCCGACGTATTCGGTGTGACCGGTCTCGACGTCGGCCGTCACCATTTTGGCAATCTCGGCGGCGAACTCGGACACGGAGTACAGCCGGCCCGCTTCGGCGCGGCGGGCCTCGATGGCTCCGGGGTTCGACCGGTCCAGCAGGGTGGCTGTGACTGTGCCTTCGATCATGTCGCCCGAAACAACCACAAGCGAAATCCCCTTCTCGGCCAGGTTCGGCACGAGTTCCCGCAGCGCCTCCTCGCCGGCCCGCTTGCTGCGCGCGACCGGCTCGTACTCGGGCATGGTGGGCACGGAGTTGATGAAATGTGCCTGGTGGCTGGTGACGAACACCACACGCGAACCTTCCCGCATCAGCGGCACGGCGGCGTTGAGCATGTTCACCTGGGCATCGCGGTTCAGTTTCAACGCGTAATCCGCTTCCATGCCGGACTCCATGCCGCCGGACGCGTTGAGCACCAGGACATCGAGGGAACCGAAGTTCTCCATGGCGGCACTGACCAGAGCCTGCACGCCCGCCTGGGTGGTGAGGTCCGCGCCAACCGCGACAGCCCGGCCACCGGCGGCTTCGATCTCCGCGACCACCTTGTTGGCCCGCGGAGCCTTCTGGCGGTAGTTCACCACCACGGCAGCACCTTCGGCAGCCAGGAATTTGGCGACGTCCGCGCCAACTCCCCGTGACGATCCGGTCACGATGGCAGTCTTGTTATCCAGCAATCCCATTCGAGCTCCTTTGTTCCAAACATCCAACAACTGCGGGTTCGCCCTCCATCATGCCAGCGGACCGGAAGTTTTCAGTTGTTTGACCTCAACAAAGAAGCTGGATCACCCTAGTTTCCGCCGCGGTTTCGGGCGGCCCCGCAGGCCCTTGCCGGGCTGAGGGCCGGGGCGTAGGCTCGCCGGCATGAAATGCCGGAACGTCGCGCGGTGGGCCCGGCGGGGGTTTGCGCCGTGACCCGCGGCGTTGCCGAGGAGTCGACGCCGGAGGAGGTCTTCCGCGGTTGCCCGCTGGGGCTGGAGCTGCTCCACGCGGTGGAAGGCCTGCTGGCACCTCCCGCCCCGGCAATGCGCACCACAAAAAGCCAGGTCGCTTTCCGGGGCAGCCGACGGGGTTTCGCCTATGTGTGGTGTCCCGGGCGGTACCTCACCTCGGATGTGCCCGCCGTGCTCTCGATCGCGTTAGGCCGGCGGATTACCGACGGGCGGTACAAGGAGGTCGTCCAACCGTCCCCCGGCATCTGGATGCACCACCTTGAACTGCGGTCCGTCGAAGATCTGGACGACGAGGTTGCCCGCTGGCTGGAGGAAGCACGGAACGAGGCGGGCTGACGTTGCCGCCTGCCCCCTCCAGGGTGGACCCGCTGCCCGGTTGAACCGGCTGTGACCGGACTAGCTGCGGGCTATCTGGATCTTGCGCTTCGCCGGCTCCGCCGTTTCTACCGCAGCAGGGGCGCGGACCTCCAGAACCCCGTCCTTGTACGAGGCCGTGATGTCTTCCTCGCGGGCACCCGGCGGCAGGGAAACGCTGCGCGTGAACGATCCGTAGCGGAACTCCGAACGGTAGCTGTTCTTGCTCTTGTGCTCCGTTTTTTCCTCCCGTTCGGCCTTGATGTGAAGCATGCCGTTAGAGACCGTAATCTCGACGTCCTTATCGGGGTCCAGCCCGGGCACTTCCGCGCGCACCACGAGGGTGTTGCCGTCCATGAACTGCTCCACGCGGATCGACGACGTCGCCAGCTCCCCGTCGATGAACCGCCGGAGGGGTTCCAGGACGTCCGAGGGCGTCCACTTGCTCAGCTCGGCCATGATTGTTCTCCTAGTCTTGCCTCCCGGCAACGTGGCTCCCGGCACTGACGCGGGACAGGTTGGTATGCCCATTACACACCCGCAGGAGGGGCCTGTATTGGGCACAAGGTCCCGATCTGGAGGACGCGGGAGAAGGCCGGAAGCAGGCGGGGACCCTAGTGGCCCATCCCCAATCCGCCGTCCACCGGAATCACGGCACCGGAAATGTAAGCGGCTTCGTCGCTGGCAATCCAGCGGACCACGTTTGCCACCTCGGAGGCTTCGGCGAAGCGCCCGGCGGGGACTTTCGTCAGATAGTCCTTCTGGGTGGCCTCGGGCAGTTCCGCCGTCATATCCGTGTTGATGAAGCCCGGCGCCACAACGTTGGCCGTAATACCGCGGCCCCCCAGCTCGCGGGTCAGGGAGCGGGCGATGCCCACAAGCCCCGCCTTCGACGCCGAGTAGTTGATCTGTCCCGGGGCGCCGTAGAGTCCGGACACTGAGGAGATGAGCACCACGCGGCCCTTCCGCGCCCGGATCATGCCCTTGGACGCACGCTTGATGACCCTGAACGCGCCGGTAAGATTCGTGTCGATCACCGAAGTGAAATCGTCCTCGCTCATGCGCATCAGGAGCGTGTCCTTGGTAATGCCCGCATTTGCCACCAAAACCTCAACAGGGCCATGGGCGGCTTCCACTTCGCTGAACGCGGCGTCCACCGAGGCTTCATCGGTGACATCGGCCTTGACCCCAAGAATTCCCTCGGGAAGTTCCGCTTCGCTGCGGTACGTCACCGCGACCTTGTCCCCGTTGGCCAGGAAGGCTTCGGCAATGGCGAGGCCGATGCCCCGGTTGCCTCCGGTGATCAGAACGCTGCGGCCGGTGGATACTGCTTCAGTCATGTGGTGCTCCGGGATTCTGCGGCACGACGCACCGCGGTGATGGCTGGATTTTTACTGCCTCCGATCTTAGCCTCCGTTTGGGCGGCTCTGCCGATGGTGAGAGAATTAAGAGAAGCCTTGGGAGCGTGATCAGACAGCCGTGACACTTGAACGACGATCCGGACAACGATTGCCCGGTGAACCAGCCGCCGAAACCGGCGACGGACAGGTTCACAGCATCACAGACGCCGCCACTGCACACTCCGAGGACATGCGGGAGCGGATGATCAAGTATGCCGTGGCCATGGGGACCCGTATGGTTTGCCTCGGCCTTGTCTTTGTGGTGGACGGCTGGTTCAAGATCGTCGCCATCGCAGGAGCAGTTTTTCTTCCGTGGGTCGCCGTGGTCATTGCCAACGGGAGCGACAAAGCTGAGGTCCACAGCGAGTATTTGCTCGACTCGGCGCCGCTCGCGGAGCTTGAAGCGCCCCAGGTCCGGCCGGCCGCCGCGGGCGACGGACCGACCGTGCTGCAGGGTGAACTCATCAACGACGACGAAGACAGCGACGGCCAGGAACGGACGGCATCATGAACATCTTTGACCTGGCCGCCGGCGCGTCCACCGACGCGCTGGAGCCTATGCCGCCCCTATGCTCCCGAAAGGGCTGCCGTGCGCCCGCCGACTGGCAGTTGCTGTGGAACAATCCGAAGATCCACACGCCGGAGCGACGCAAGATCTGGCTGGCATGCGGTGCCCACAGGCAATGGCTCGAGGACTACCTGCGGACCCGCGGGTTGTGGAAGGAGACGGCTGGCATGGACGCCGCAGCCGCACCCGCGGGCAGGGACAGCTGAATGTACCGTTTTCTCTTCTCCAGCAAATGGCTGGGCTACCTCTTGCTGGCTGCAATTTTCGCCACCGGCTGTGTCCTTCTGGGCCGCTGGCAGATGGACCGGCGCGCCGAAACCCTCGCCGAGATCAACACGGTCACCTCCAACTACTCCGCCACCCCCGTTCCGTTTGCGCAGGTCCGTGATCAGTTCACCACGCTCGACGCCAGCCGCGAATGGACGCAGGTGGAACTGAAGGGCAGCTACGACGTCTCCGGCCAGCGGATCGTACGCAACCGCCCACTCAACGGCCAGCCCGGGTACGAGGTGGTGGTCCCGTTCACGCTGGACAACGGCGGGACGGTGGTGGTTGACCGCGGATGGCTGCCGATTGGCAACAACACCCCCGGCCATCCCGATTCGGTTCCCGCTCCCCCGCCGGGCCACGTGAGTGTTGTTGTCCGCCTCAAGCCGTCCGAACCGGAACTCCAGCGCGGAGCCCCGGACGGTCAGCTCGCCTCCATTAACCTTCCCGCCTATTCCGCCCAGCTGGGGCATCCCCTGCTGACCGGCGCCTATGGGCAGCTCGCCTCCGAGACCCCTGCCGTGGCGGACATGCCGGTGGCCTTCCCCATGCCTTCCACGGATGAGGGCACTCACCTGTCCTACTCGCTGCAGTGGTTTGCCTTCGGCGTGCTCATGTTCTTCGGCTTCGGCTACGCCGCCAGGCAACAGGCGCGCAATGACCAGATCGACGCCGAGGATGCGGCCGCGGAGGCCGGGATGGAGGGCACACCGGACCGGGTGCCGGAATACGCCATGGCATCAGCCCGGCGCCGCCCGGTACCCCGGAAGCGGAAGAATGCCACCGCTGAAGAAGAGGAAGACGCCATCCTCGACGCACAGGGCTTTTGAGGTGACAGAGGTTCTGGGCCCCGTTGACAACGTCAGGCGTGCGCTGACGGAAGCAGGCGCCCGTGACACGGTCACCGTCTTCACCACAAAGGTCCCGACGGCGGCCGCCGCCGCTGCCGCTTTGGGGTGCGACGTTGCCGCAATCACCAACAGCCTGGTCTTCGAACACGATGGCTCGCCCCTGCTGATCCTGGCCAGCGGCGCCGCCAGAGTGGATCTGGGCAAAGTGGCCGCGCAACTGGGCACCGGGAAATTCCGCCGGGCCACTCCCGATTTCGTGCTGCACCACACGGGCCAGGAAATCGGTGGAGTTGCCCCGCTGGGACACCCCAGCAGGATCCGCACCCTCCTGGACCACTCCCTGGCGGCCCACTCGTTGCTGTGGGCGGGCGCCGGGGACCACAATTCGATGTTCTCGATCAGCTATGAAGAACTTCGCAGGATCACCGAAGCCGAAGAGCTCACCGTCCGCTAAGCCAGTGTGATCAGGTCCAGGTAGTCCTCATTCCAGAGGTCCTCGACACCGTCGGGCAGCAGCACAACGCGCTCGGGGTTCAGGGCTTCAACAGCCCCCTCGTCGTGGCTCACCAGCACAACGGCGCCGGTGTAGTTGCTCAGGGCACCGAGGATTTCTGCGCGGCTGGCCGGGTCGAGGTTGTTGGTGGGCTCGTCAAGGAGCAGCACGTTCGCGCTCGAGGCAACGATGGTGGCCAGCGCCAGTCGGGTCTTTTCGCCGCCGGAGAGAACGCCGGCAGGTTTGTCGACGTCGTCCCCGGAGAACAGGAACGAGCCCAGGATGCCACGGACTTCGGAGTCGTTCATGTCCGGGGCGGAGGAACGCATGTTCTGCAGGACGGTGCGGTCCACGTCCAGCGTCTCGTGCTCCTGGGCGTAGTAGCCCACCTTCAGGCCGTGGCCGGGAATCACTTCTCCGGTGTCGGGCTTGTCGACGCCGGCGAGCATTCTCAGCAGTGTGGTCTTTCCGGCGCCGTTGAGGCCGAGGATGACAACCTTGGAGCCGCGGTCGATCGCCAGGTCCACGTCGGTGAAGATTTCCAGCGAGCCGTAGGACTTGCTGAGACCGTCCGCGGTGAGCGGGGTCTTGCCGCAGGGCGAGGGATCCGGGAAGCGCAGTGCTGCAACGCGGTCGGTCTCGCGGACTGCCTCCAGGCCGCCGAGGAGCCGTTCGGCACGCTTGGCCATGTTCTGCGCGGCAACGGCCTTGGTGGCCTTGGCACGCATCTTATTAGCCTGGTCGAACAGGACCTGGGCCTTTTTCTCCGCATTGGCACGCTCGCGCTTGCGGGCGCGCTCGTCGGTTTCGCGCTGGGCGAGGTAGCGCTTCCAGTCCATGTTGTAGAAATCGATCTGCGCGCGGTTTGCGTCCAGCAGGAAGACTTTGTTCACGGTGGCTTCGAGCAGTTCGGTGTCGTGGCTGATCACGATCAGGCCGCCCTGGTGGTTCTTGAGGAACTCCCGCAGCCAGGCGATGGAGTCGGCGTCGAGGTGGTTGGTGGGCTCATCGAGCAGCATGGTCTCGGCATCGGAGTAAAGGATGCGGGCGAGCTCGACGCGGCGGCGCTGACCGCCGGAGAGGGTCTTCAGCGGTTGGTTCAGCAGCCGGTCAGGCAGCGCAAGGTTGGAGCAGATCGCCGCGGCTTCAGCCTCCGCGGAGTAGCCGCCCGCCGCAAGGAACTCGGACTCGAGCCGGTCGTAGCGGTTCATTGCTTTACGCTGGACCTCGGGGTCCTCGCTGGCCATGTCCTCATGCGTCTGGCGGAGTTTGCCTACGGCGATGTCCAGGCCCCGGGCGGAAAGGATCCGGTCGCGGGCGAGTTGTTCCATGTCCGGGGTGCGGGGATCCTGCGGCAGGTAGCCGATCTCGCCGCTGCGGGTGACCTTGCCGCCGGCAGGGAGGCCTTCGCCTGCCAGGACCCGGGTGAGCGTGGTCTTTCCTGCACCGTTACGGCCGACGAGGCCGATCTTGTCTCCCTTGTCGATCCGGAAGCTCACCTGGTCCATAAGGAGGCGGGCGCCGGCGCGCAGTTCGAGATCCTGGACGGTAATCAATGCAGCTAAGGCCTTTCACAACGGGGAACGCCGCGGCACAACGAATGAAATCTGAAGGGCGCCGGGGCAGTGTGGCCGAGAGAACGGCCTCTACCAGTCTACCGGCAGCTCCCCCGGCGGAATACCGGAGCGGAACGGGCAGATCGACGTGCACCGTGAACGACTCCCGGTACAGTCCGGGACCGCTATTGGATACCCCATCCAGTGCACGGACTCCTGCTTAGTGGATCCCCTACAAAATGGGGGCCTCGCCGGGAACGTATCGTCAGAATCCAGAGGAATTTGCCATTACCACCGACAGGACATCCCCATGACCCAGACTGAGAACGCCGTGGCCGGCCACGACAACCGCCGCAGCCGCTGGAACGCCACCGACCTCGGACTCATTGCCGTCTTCGCTGCCCTCGTGGCCGCGTCAGCGCTCGTCGCCGCAATTCCCGTGGGCGCCCTGGGCGTGCCCATCACCGTCCAGACCCTCGCCGTGATGCTGACAGGGATGGCGCTCGGCGCGGGGCGGGCATTTGCCGCCGTCGGGCTCTACACTCTCCTGGGCCTCGCCGGCCTTCCCATCTTCAGTGGAGGCCGCGGCGGCCTCGGGGTTCTGGCCGGGCCATCGGCGGGCTACCTTGTGGGTTTTGTCCTCGGCGCCGCAGTGGTGGGCTGGCTGACGCAGCTTGTCATCCGTCGTACGCGGAAGCGCCGCGGCCTTCTCCTGTTCGCCGCCGCCATGGTGACAAGCATTGTGGCCATCCACGGCCTGGGCGTGCTCGGCATGATGCTCAATGCCAAACTGGATCTGTCCAAGGCGTTCATCCTTGACCTGGCCTACTACCCGGGCGACATCCTGAAGAACGTCCTGGCCGTAATCATCGCCCTTGCGTTGCACAAGGCCTTCCCCGACCTCCTGATCCGCCGCGCCGGCCACCGTGACGCGGGTGCCGGGACGGTTCCGGCAGCCGACTAGCCATGAGCCGCATCACCCTTGACGGAGTGGCCGTCCGCGTCATCGTGGACGGGTCCGATCAGCCCAAGACCCTGCTCACGGATCTGTCGCTGACCCTGGCAGAACACCGGATCGGCGTCATTGGAGCCAACGGTTCCGGGAAGTCCACGCTCCTGCGCCTGCTCAACGGTCTGGTCGCACCCAGCTGCGGGTCGGTGAGCGTGGACGGGGCTGACTCCGTCCGGTCGGTCCGCACGCTGCGGAGGCAGGTCGGCTTCGTCTTCACCGACCCCCTGTCCCAGCTGGTGATGCCCACCGGGAGGGAGGATGTTGAACTCTCGCTCCGGCGGTCCATCCGAAATGCCAGGGAACGCAGGCAGCGGGCTGAGTCCATCCTGGACCGGTTCGGCTTGCTGCCGCTGGCCGACCAAAGCATTTACGAGCTCTCCGGCGGTGAACGCCAACTCCTGGCCCTGGCCGCCGTGCTGGCGGTGGATCCCGCCGTACTGGTGCTGGACGAACCGTCCACGCTCCTTGACTTGCGCAACCGCGAGCTGCTGCGCCGGACCCTGTCAGGGCTGAGCCAGCAGATCGTGATGTCCACGCATGACCTGGACCTTGTCCGTGATATGGACCGCGTCCTCGTGGTGGAGGCCGGACGGGTGGTGTTCGACGGCGGTGCCGACGCCGCCGTCGAGCATTACCGGGCGCTGTCCATGGCCGGACTGCCACCAGCAGATGCGGGGAGCCGGTGAACGGACACAGCTTCCTCCTGGTCAACTATGTGCCGGGCAGCTCGTTGATCCACCGGGCGCCGCTCTCGCTGAAATTCGCAGCGGTGCTCGGCTGCGGCCTGGCTTCGTTCCTGGTTGTGGACTGGGCGGTGGCAGCCGCGGTGCTGGTGCTCCTGTGCGCTCTTTTCCTGCTCAGCGGAGCCGGCCCGTACCGCCTGGTCCGCTCGGTGCGCCCCATCCTGCCGGTCCTCCTGGCCATTGGCCTCTTCCAATGGTGGCAGCTGGGCGGCCCCGTGGCGGTGCGGATTGTCCTGAACGTGCTGGTCTGCGTGGTGGCGGCATCGCTGCTCACTGCCACCACGCCGATCCAGCGCCTCCTCGATGGCGTGGTGTCCCTGGCAAGGCCCCTCACCCGGTTCGGCGCGGATCCGGAACGCTTTGCACTGACGATCGCCATCATGCTCCGCAGCATCCCGTTCATCGTCGGCGCCTACTCCGATGTCCGGGACTCCGCACGCGCCCGCGGCCTGGAACGGAACCCGCGGGCGCTCATTCTGCCGGTTTTCATCACCACGGTGGCCTATGCGCGGCAAACCGGTGACGCGCTGGCCGCCCGAGGGCTCGGCGAACCCGATGACGGCAAGGACTCAAACGGCGGCTGACTAGTCCGCTGTCCCGCTAACCGAATCGGCGGTAGCGGAAAAGGGCTGCGGTGCCCATCCCACCGGCAATACTGATCATGGCCAGGCTCAGCTGACCGTCGCCTGCACGCGCGCTTCCCTCCAGCGCCGGGGCTGAAGCCCTTCGAGCCTGCGCGAGTATCCTCGTGACCAGGACAGCCCCCGACGCGCCGTAGGCGTGCCCAAGCGCCAACGCCCCGCCGTCACGGTTGGCGTGCCGTGGGTCGATTCCCAACCGCTCCAGGCAGGCAAGGGTCTGGGAGGCGAAAGCCTCGTTGAACTCGACAAGACCCAGCGCGGCCGGAGCCACCGCGTGATCTGCAAGTAGACGCTCCGCCGCGACGGCGGCGCCCATGCCGAGGAGCCGAGGATCCACCCCCGCGGTATCGGTGCCCAACACCAGCAACCCGTCCCGGGCGCCAAGCTCGCGCGCCCGGGTCAGGGATGTCAGAACGACGGCGGACGCGCCGTCGGCGTCGAAGCAGGAGTTTGCGGCGGTCACGGTCCCACCCTGAACGAACACCGGCGGGAAGCGGGACATCAGGGCCGCCGTCAGGCTGGCCCGGGGGCCGTCGTCGCTGGCCACCAGCGCCCCTGACGATGCCTGAAGTGGGACGGTCTCGCCGTCGAAGGTTCCGGACGCGGCCGCCCGCAGGGCCCGTTGATGGCTCCGCAGTGAGAACTCATCCTGCCGGGCGCGGCTGATCCCGAAGTCCGCGGCCACATTTTCGGCGGCGACGCCCATGTCCGGATCGCCGTAGCTCAGCGGAACGAACTGTGCCCGTTTAAAGAAGTCAGGTGGGCCGGCGGGCGTCCGGTTCGCCCGCAGGGGCGCGGTGCTGATGCTCTCCACACCGCCGGCAAGGTAGGCGCCGCCACCGCCGGCCGCTACCAGGCGCGATGCCAGGACGATGGCATCCAGGCCCGAGCCGCACTGCCGGTCCACCGTCAGACCCGGCACTGTGACCGGCATTCCGGCCTCCAAAGCAGCAAGGCGCGCAACGTTGCCGCCACCGCCCACGGCATTGCCGATCACCACGTCCCCCACTGCTTCAGGCGGCAGCCCTGTGTCCGCGAGAAGCCGTGCCAGGACGGGCGCCAGCAGCTGGTGGGCCCTGACGTCACCCAATGCGCCGTTGACCCGGCGGATGGGGGTGCGTAAAGCGGCGATGATGACCGGCTGACGGTCCTCGGGGAGGGCGGGCTGGAAGCGCACTGGGCTGCGCACGTCAGGCAAGGGGCCGGATCCGGGGGTCGCGCCGGTCGATCCAGTCGAGCAACAATTGCCGGCTCACCTTGCCGCGGTCCGTCAGCGGCAGCTCCTCAAGCGCGTAATACTGCAGCGGCCGCTTATCCCTGGGCAGGATGTCATACAGGCCCGCCTTGACCTGGGTGGCGGTGATGCCGCCATGTGACGGAACGACGCCGGCCACCACGCGCTGGCCCCGGACGTCATCGGCCATTCCCGCGGCCACGGCAGCCGCCACGCCCGGAACAGAGGACAGGGCGAGTTCCACCTCGTGCGGATAGACATTCTTGCCGGCGGTAATGATCATGTCGGAGCGGCGCCCCAGGATATGCAGCACCCCGCCGGAAAGGTAGCCCTGGTCCCCCACCGTGAACCAGCCGCCGAAGCAGCGCAGGGCCTGGCCGTCGTCGCCCCAGAGGTATCCGTTGCTGACCATGCCGCTGCGCACGCAGATGTTTCCGTCGGCGCCGTCCGGAACCGGCGCTCCGGCGTCGTCCAGGATCCGGACGTCCACACCGGGGAACGGGACCCCGATTCCCGTACCGCCGGCGTCCAGCGGCTCGCCCGCGCGAAGTCCCGCGCCGGAGACAAAGCTGAGTTCGGAGGCGCCGTAATATTCAAAGATCGTTGCGTTCGGCGCCCAGCGGCGGGCCGCGTCAAGGGTGCGGGCATCAAGTTTTGAACCGGCGCAGATGATGCTGGTGATCCCGGAGGCGTCCACCCCGCCGGTCAGGCCGCGCTCGCTGAGCAGCCGGAGCATGGTGGGCACGAGCACCAGCCGGGTGATGCCGTCATGGCCGATCGCCGCGTGGACATCGCCGACGTCGAAAGACTCCAGGGTGTGGAATTCGGCGCCGGCGTAGAGGCACTCGGACAGCGCATACAGGTTGAGGCTGGCCGCCAGGGGACCGGGTGCCAGGGTCTTGTCCGCGGCGGTCAGGCCGAAGAATTCGATCGACGCGTCAAAGGACAGCTGCCAGGACCGCCGCGAGCGGGTGAACGCCTTCGGAACGGAGGTGGTGCCCGAGGTCAGGCCGATCAGGAAGGGTGTGTCCGGGGGGCCGTCGCCGAGGCCCGTGCCCGGGACCGGTTCCCGATGGCCGGCCCGTGAGCGGGTGAGCCGTTCGGCAATATCCTCCTGCAGCTGTTTGGGCCACGTCGGATCCAGGACTGCGCACTGCCTCTCTCCCGCCACAGCGGCGGCGAAGGCAACAGCGAACTCCGGCGAGTTCGCCTCGGCAAGCACGGTGACCGCGGTGGAGTGCGCCACCCTTGCGGCCGCGGCGTCACGGAGGCCCGACCAGCTGATGTGCCGCCCACCCACAACGACGGCGGTGTCGTCCGGGCGTTCATCGGCCCAGCGGTGAAGTCTATTGAGAAAAGGCATCGGATCAACTTTACCGGCGGGGCCCGCTGCGGCGCTGACCCTAAACGCTATTGTGACAATATGAGTTTCAATGACAATGTCCAGCTGGACCCGTCCCAGGTCCAGGACCGGCGCGGTATGGGCCGCGGCACCAAGATTGGCGGCGGGATAGGCGGCGGGATCATCCTGTTGCTCGCGGCCCTCTTCGGCATCAACCCAAGCCTCCTGGAAGGGCTGACCGGAGCCGCCCCGGAGCAGTCGCAGGCCCAGGGCAGCGCGCCGGCGTGCAAGACCGGAGCCGACGCCGATGCGCGCCTGGACTGCCGGATCACCGGCACCGTGAACAGCCTCAATGCCTTCTGGCCCTCGTATCTGGCGCAGTACAAGACGAAGTACTCCCAGCCGCACGCGGTGATATTCAGCGCAGCTACGGACACCGGTTGCGGCGCGGCAACCACGGAGGTGGGACCCTTCTATTGCCCGGTGGATACCACTGCCTACTTCGATCCCGGTTTCTTCCAGGAGCTCGTGGACCGCTTCGGCTCTTCCGGGGGCCCGCTTGCGCAGGAATACGTGGTGGCCCACGAGTTCGGGCACCATGTGCAGAACCTGCTGGGCACCTTGGACCGCGCGCAGCAGGATCCGCAGGGTCCGCAGTCCGGCGGCGTCCGCGTTGAGTTGCAGGCCGACTGCTATGCCGGAATCTGGGTCAACCACGCCACCACCACCCCCGATCCCAACACCGGCAAGCCGTTCCTTGAGCCGCTCAAGCAGCAGGACCTGCAGGACGCGTTGTCCGCCGCGGCCTCGGTGGGCGATGACCGGATCCAGAAGGCCGCCACCGGTCGCGTTTCCCCCGAGTCCTGGACCCACGGCTCCAGCGCCCAGCGCCAAAAATGGTTCTACCAGGGCTATAAAACCGGAGACATCAACGAGTGCGACACCTTCAGCGTCGCCACGCCTTAGCACCCCATAAGACCCCGTAAGAACCGGCAAACAAGAACGGCGGGCCCACCTCCAGGAGGTGGGCCCGCCGTTCTTGTTTGGCAGGAACTAGATGTTGAAGCCCAGTGCGCGCATTTGGTCGCGGCCGTCCTCGGTGATCCGCTCGGGACCCCACGGCGGCATCCAAACCCAGTTCAGGCGCCAGTCGTCCACGATTCCGTCGAGGGCTTTGCCAACCTGCTCCTCGATGACATCGGTGAGCGGGCAAGCTGCCGTGGTCAGGGTCATGTCGATCAGCAGGGCACCGTCGTCGTCCGAGTACTTCAGTCCGTACAGCAGGCCCAGGTCAACGATGTTGACACCCAGTTCAGGGTCGATCACATCCTTGAGTGCCTCTTCGACATCCTCGAGGCCCGTGCGGGCCGTATTGATTTCCGTCATGGCGGAGTCCTAACTAGGCCTGTGCCGCACCGGTGGTGGCGGCAGCAATGGTGGCTGCTCCGGCGCCCGTGGCGTAGCGGTCGTAGCCTTCTTCTTCGAGGCGGTCGGCCAGCTCGGGGCCGCCTTCCTCAACAACCTGGCCGTCAACGAAGACGTGGACGAAGTCCGGCTTGATGTAGCGCAGGATGCGGGTGTAGTGCGTGATGAGGAGCGTGCCCATGTTGCCGGCGGCGTGGGCGCGGTTGACGCCCTCGGAGACCACCTTCAGCGCGTCAACGTCCAGGCCGGAGTCCGTCTCGTCAAGGATGGCGAACTTGGGCTTGAAGAGCTCCAGCTGAAGGATTTCCACGCGCTTCTTTTCGCCGCCGGAGAAGCCCTCGTTGACGTTGCGCTGGGCGAAGTCGGCATCGATGCGCAGCTGCGCCATGGCAGCCTTGACGTCCTTGGTCCAGGTGCGGAGCGCCGGAGCCTGGCCATCGATGGCCGTCTTGGCGGTGCGCAGGAAGTTGGTCATGCTGACCCCGGGAACCTCAACGGGGTACTGCATGGCCAGGAAGACGCCGGCGCGGGCGCGCTCGTCCACGCTCATGGCCAGGACGTCTTCGCCGTCGAGCGTGATGGAACCGCTCGTGACCTTGTAACGCGGGTGGCCGGCGATGGTGGAAGCCAGCGTGGATTTGCCCGAACCGTTCGGTCCCATGATCGCGTGGGTCTGACCCGTCTTGATGGTCAGGCTGACGCCCTTAAGGATCTCCTTGGTGCCCTGCTCAGTGTCAATACTGACGTGCAGGTCCTTGATCTCAAGAGTAGACATGTATCTTGTTCTCCTCTGCACCGTGCCCTCCGGCTGCGGTGCGGTTTCTCGTAGATAAGTTTCTAAGCGTGCTGCGGGCCCAGTGGACGGGCCGCCCGGTCAGCTGAAGTTAGGGACTTCGGCACCGTTCACGATGTTGGTGACGTCAACGTAGACGTTGTCGTCCTGGATGGTCACGGCGAATACCGGCACGGGATCGTAGGCCGGCAGCTGAAGCGGCTGGCCGCTGCGGAGATCGAACTGCGAGCCGTGGCCCCAGCACTCGATCTTGCAGTCCTCAACCTCACCCTCGGAGAGTGAGATGTCCGCGTGCGAGCACGTGTCACCGATGGCGTGGATTTCGCCCATGGAGTCCTTCACGATGGCTACGGGGTAGTCATCGATCAGGATCCGCAGCGCCTGCTTAACCTGGATCTCATTGGCGTTGCAGACAAGCTCGCCTTTTGGCTGGTCAGTCATCTGGTGTTTGTCCCGTGTTTCTAGTTGTTGGTGGCCGCGAGTTCGCGCTCAACCGCATCGGTGAGCCGCTCTTCGAGGGCCGGAACACCGATGTGCTGGATAATTTCGTGCAGGAAGCCACGGACCACCAGGCGGCGGGCCACGTCCTCCGGAATGCCGCGTGCCATCAGGTAGAACAGGTGCTGGTCATCGAGGCGGCCGGTGGCACTCGCGTGGCCGGCGCCCTTGATCAGGCCGGTCTCGATCTCAAGGTTGGGCACCGAATCGGCACGGGCGCCGTCGGTGAGCAACAGGTTCCGGTTGGCCTCGTAGCTGTCGGTGCCTTCGGCTTCCTTGCGGATCAGGACGTCCCCCACCCAGACGGTGTGCGCGTTGCGTCCCTGGAGGGCGCCCTTGTACAGAACGTTTGACTTGCAGTTGGCCACCGCGTGGTCAACGAACAGGCGCTGCTCAAGGTGCTGGCCGGCGTCGGCAAAGTACAGGCCGAACATCTCGGCCTCTCCGCCCGGGGCCGTGAACCGTGCGGACGGCGTGACGCGGACCAGGTCCCCGCCGAGGCTGACCACGACGTGCTTGAACTTGGCGTCCCGGCCGATCTTCGCCTGCTGGGAGGAGGCGTGCACTGCGTCCTCGTTCCACTCCTGAAGCGAGATGACGGACAGTTCGGCGCCGTCCTCCACCACAATTTCCACGTTTTCGGAAACAACGGCGCTGCCGTGGTGGTCCAGGACCACCACAGACTTGGAGAACTTCTGCGCAACGATGACGAGGTGCTGGGCGGACGGCTCAACGCCCTGTCCGCTCAGGACAACGTTGATTTCGCTGCCCGCCTGAAGCTCTGCCGGAACGGTAATCACGGTGGCCTCGGCGAAGTGCTCCCAGGCGTTGGCCGAAACCCGGTCCTCGGGGATGCCCGCGGAGCCGATGCGCTTGTCCTCGCGCCCCACGGTTTCGACCGTAACTGCGTCCGGTCCCGTGACGGTGATGGCCGGGGCCGAACCGACGAGGGCCTCGGCGTGGAGTCCACGGAGACGCTTGAGCGGTGTGAACCGCCAGTCTTCCTCCATGCCGGTCAGCGGCTTGAAATCAGCCAGCTTGTAGGACGTCAGGCGGCCGGCGCGTGAGCTGTCCGGGATGCCGACGCCGCCGCCGTGGGAGTGGCGCTTGACGGCTTCGCCCGCCAAGGGGGCCTTGGAGCCGGCCGAATTGATCGGGGAAAGGCTCTCGCCTTCCTCGGTGAAGCCGTTGATGAACGGCTGGGCTGACGGCGCGCCGATGCGGGCCTTTTCAGTAGTGATATCAGTCATTAACCGACCGATCCTTCCATCTGCAGTTCAATCAGTCGGTTCAGTTCGAGGGCGTATTCCATCGGAAGCTCGCGGGAGATCGGTTCGATGAAGCCGCGGACGATCATCGCCATGGCCTCGTCTTCGCGCATGCCGCGGGACATCAGGTAGAACAGTTGCTCTTCGCTGACGCGCGAGACCGTGGCCTCGTGCCCCATCACAACGTCATCCTCACGGATGTCGATGTAGGGGTAGGTGTCCGAGCGGCTGATGGTGTCCACCAGGAGGGCGTCGCAGCGGACGGTGTTGGCCGAGTGCTTGGCGCCTTCGCGGACCTGGACCAGGCCGCGGTACGCGGCGCGGCCGCCGCCACGGGCAACGGACTTGGAGACGATGGAGCTCTTGGTGTTCGGCGCGATGTGCACCATCTTCGAGCCCGTGTCCTGGTGCTGGCCCTCGCCGGCGAAGGCGATGGAAAGCGTCTCACCCTTGGCGTGCTCGCCCACAAGGTAGACGGCCGGGTACTTCATGGTGACCTTGGAGCCGATGTTGCCATCGATCCACTCCATGGTGGCGCCCTCTTCGCAGATGGCGCGCTTGGTCACGAGGTTGTACACGTTGTTGGACCAGTTCTGGATGGTGGTGTAGCGGACGCGGGCGCCCTTCTTCACGATGATCTCCACAACGGCCGAGTGCAGCGAGTCAGAGGTGTAGATCGGCGCGGTGCAGCCTTCGATGTAGTGGACGTAGGAGTCCTCGTCGGCGATGATCAGGGTGCGCTCGAACTGGCCCATGTTTTCCGTGTTGATGCGGAAGTACGCCTGCAGCGGGATGTCAACGTGGACGCCCTTGGGCACGTACACGAAGGAACCGCCGGACCACACGGCCGTGTTCAGCGAAGCGAACTTGTTATCGCCCACCGGAATGATGGTTCCGAAGTACTCCTGGAAGATTTCCGGGTGCTCGCGCAGAGCGGTGTCCGTGTCCAGGAAGATAACGCCCTGTGCTTCGAGATCTTCACGGATCTGGTGGTAGACCACCTCGGACTCGTACTGGGCGGCGACGCCGGAAACGAGGCGGCTGCGCTCCGCTTCCGGGATGCCCAGCTTCTCGTAGGTGTTGCGGATGTCCTCGGGGAGGTCCTCCCACGTGGCAGCCTGCTTCTCGGTTGAGCGCACGAAGTACTTGATGTTGTCGAAGTCGATGCCCGAGAGGTCCGCGCCCCAAGTGGGCATGGGCTTGCGATCGAAGTACTTCAGGCCCTTAAGGCGCAGATCAAGCATCCATTCCGGCTCGCTCTTCTTGGCCGAAATGTCGCGGACGACGTCTTCGTTAATGCCACGGCGGGCATTGGCGCCGACGTCTGTCTTATCGGCCCAGCCGTATTCATAGGTGCCGATACCGTGGAGCTCGGGATTCTTTTCCAGAATTTCCGAAATCACAGTCGTTTCAGCAACCTTTTTCTCTGATAGTTGGTCCGTCATCACGGCCTTTCTTGCAGATGGTTGGATACTTCATCCAGGCTGCCCGGGGCACCTGCAGAGCCGATGGGCTCTTTGGCGGCTGGACGGCCTGTAGGTATGTGGGTGGTGCAGACGTGTCCGCCCCGTGCGAGCGTGGACAGCCTGCGGACGTCGACGCCGACAAGCCGCGAGAAGACTTCGGTTTCGGCGTCGCAGAATACGGGGAATTTCGTGGCCAGATGCTGGATGGGGCAGTGCCCCTGGCACAGCTGGACGCTGGACAAGGCGGCAGGCAGGGGCGCCCTGGCCTCGATGGTTGCCGCCGACGCCACAAAGCCGTCCCGGCTCAGCGCTGCTGACAACGCCTCGGCGCGGGCCGTGATATCGGCGCCGGCGGCGTCAATCTCAGGAGCATAACGCCGTTCCATGTCCGCGAACCGCTCGACGGCGAACGCGCGGACGGCGTCGGGTCCGGCGATCTCGCACAGGCGCTGCAGGGCCGAGGCAGCGATGTCAAGGTAGTCATTGCCCAGCGTCGACTGTCCCTGGGAGCTGAGGACGTAGCGGCGGGCCGGGCGGCCGGCGCCTGCACCTGCCCGGGCCACGCGCTTGACTTCGATCACGCCGGAGCGGGACAGGTGGTCAAGGTGGCGCCGTACGGCGGCGGGGGTGAAACCGAGCAGGTCGCCCAGTTCAGCGGCGCTCACGGGGCCGTGCTCCAGGACAGCGCTCAACACCCGGTCACGCGTGCGCTCTTCGGCATCGGCTGCGGACGCGGAGTGCCCCGCCGTGTGCCGGGCGGCGGCCGTTCCCGCTGCGGGCCGGAGCGAACGGGCCGCACCAATTGGCGCGTTGGACCCGGTTCGGGGCGCAGAAAGAGGAGTGCTCATGGAATACACAACACAATCATGTCGTAATTTAGTCCGCTGATCCAGTAAGGCGAGGCTGACCTCCGTCAACCGACTGCCAGGCATCCTCCTTACTACATCCCGTAGAATGCTTTGGTGCGATCCACCGAATCCCCCGTCCTGTCCATCAGCGGACTCATTAAGGACGTCGGCCCACTGGCCTCCCTCGACGGCAAGATGCTCCGGGTAGTGAGCGGGCTCTCCCTCACTGCCGGACGCGGACAAATCACGGCCCTGCTGGGAGCCAACGGCGCCGGCAAGACCACCACCATAGAATGCGCCCAGGGGCTCCAACGGCGAACCGGCGGGACGATTTCGCTCCTGGGCGAAGACCCGGACGCAGCAGGGGCAGCCCTGCGCTCACGCGTCGGCGTGATGCTGCAGGATGGCGGACTTCCGCCGTCGGCCCATCCGATCCCCCTGCTCAAGCACATTTCCGGGATGTACCAGGACCCGTGGCCGGTGGAGGACCTCATCCAGAGGCTCGGAATCAACACCTTCGGCCGGACCACCGTGAGGCGCCTCTCGGGCGGCCAGAAGCAGCGGCTGGCCCTCGCGGCCGCGTTGATCGGCAATCCGGAGGTCCTGTTCCTTGACGAGCCGAGCGCCGGCCTGGATCCCCAGTCACGCCAGCTCGTGTTCGAGCTGATATCGGAACTTCGCGACAGCGGCATGGGAATCATCCTGACCACCCACCTTATGGACGACGCCCAGCGGCTGGCCGACTACGTCTACATCATTGATGCCGGCAGGAACGTGGCCGAGGGCACGGTCGCCCAGTTGCTGCAGCGCAACGTGCCTTCCGGCGCAGCCCAGGAGCACATCCGCACCCTGCTCTTCGAGGCGCCGCCGGGCCTCGATTTCACCGGTGTCCTCCCCGACACGGTCGATTTCCGGGAAACTCGGGCCGGGAGCTACTCGGCCACGGGCGCCCTGACGCCGCACGACCTGGCCGCGCTGACCGCATGGTGGGCCGCCCGCGGCATCATGCCGGGTTCCATGAGCCTTGAAGCCCGCAGCCTTGAAGACGTATTTCTGGACATCTCGGGAAGGGACCTTCGATGAACCGGGTTCTCGGCAGTGCCCCTGCCCCACTGCCTCAGCGCATCCTGCTCCAGGGCAAATACGAGGCGCTCACCATGATCAGGAACGGCGAGCAGCTCATCCTGGCCGTTGTGATGCCCCTGTTGGCCATGGTGGGGCTGAAAGTGACCCCATTGCTCGATGGCCTGGGAAGCAGCCGCATCGACATTGCCGTTCCGGGCGTTCTCGCACTATGCGCCATGTCTACGGCGTTCACCGGGCAAGGGATCGCCACAGGCTTTGACCGCCGTTACGGCGTCCTGCGGTTCCTGTCCACCACACCCCTGGGCCGCACCGGCCTGATTGCAGGCAAGATTCTGGCGGTTCTGGCCGTACTGGTCCTGCAGGTGCTGGTGGTGGGCGCCGTGGCCCTGATACTCGGCTGGCAACCAAACCCGGCCGGCTGGCTGCCGGGACTGGCCCTGCTGGTTCTCGGGGCTGCGGCCTTTACCGCCCTGGGGCTCTTGGTGGCAGGCACCGTGCGGCCCGAGGCGACCCTGGCGATCACCAACCTGTTGTGGATCCTGCTCGGAGCCCTGGGCGGCATCGTCCTGCCCGTGGAGCGGCAGCCCGCACTCGCGCAGGCAATCGTCCACTACCTGCCCTCCGGCGCCCTGGGACAAGCCCTGCGGGACGCTTTCCTGCACGGAAGCCTCAATGGAGGCGCCGCCCTTATCCTGTTGCTGTGGACGGTACTCGCCGGCGCAGCAGCCATCCGTTGGTTCAAGTGGAATTGAGAAAACCGTGAGCACGGCATCGCGCCTCCCCCAGATATTCGGACGGATAACGTCCAAACTTCCAGTGACGGTCGATTCGACCGTCCGCAGGCTCGCCCTCCTCTCGCTGATCGGACAGACGGTGCTGGTAGTGACGGGCGGGGCTGTCCGCCTGACGGCCTCCGGGCTTGGCTGCCCCACCTGGCCGCGCTGCACCAGCGGCTCGTTGATCAACACCCCAGAAATGGGAATTCACGGATTTATCGAGTTCGGCAACCGGCTGCTCACCTTCGCTCTGGCAGCAATTGCCGCGCTCATGCTGGTGTACTTGTGGAACCTCCGCAAGGAACGGCGTGACCTGTTCCTGCTGGCACTTGGACTGCTTGCCAGCATCCCCGCCCAGGCAGTGATCGGCGGCATCACGGTCCTGACGCAGCTCAACCCTTGGGTTGTGGGCCTGCACTTCCTGGTTTCCATGGCGCTCGTGGTGTTTGCCACGCTTCTGGTCAACAGGGCCTACGGACGGACCGGACGGTTTATGGACCGCTACCTCCCGGCACTGCCCGGCTCCGCCCGGCCGGTCATGACCGCAGTGGCAGTCTTCTCCGCCGTGGCCGTGACGCTCGGCGTGGTGGTAACCGGCGCCGGACCACATGCCGGTGACGCCAACGCCCCCCGGAACGACCTTGACTGGGACCTCTTCGCCCACATCCACGCAGTTCCTGCCTACTTGATCACCGCGGGAGGAGTGTTCGGCCTGTACCTGGTGTTCCGTGGCAGGATCACGGGCCTCTTCCGGACAGCCGTGCTGATGCTTTTCGCCGTCACCATCCTTCAGGCGGTCATCGGCTTCACGCAGTACTACAACGGGATTCCCGCCCTGCTGGTGGCCGCCCACATGCTGGGGGCCGCCCTGCTGATGAGCGCCGCCACCAACGCCGCCGACGTCGCGCATTCCAGCCCCGTCAAATAGAGGCATCCAGCGCAGCAGCATCCCGCTCAGCACAAGACAACGCGGGGTCACTTGCCCGCCCACTCCGGAGTTCCGGATGGGTGGGAAAGTGGCCCCGCGTTGCTGCTTGTTGCTCTGATTGTGCGGCGCTGTCGCTGCAGCGGCGGTTTCTCGACGAAGCTGGCGCTTCGCGCGAACTCCTTAGCGCGGCATGATGGCCGAACCCACAAACGGATCCACGGCCAGAGCGATGAAGAGAAGCGTCAGGTAGCTGATGGAACCGTGGAAGACCTTCATGGCTCCCTTGTTCGAGACATCGCCGCCCTGCGCGCGGGTGTACAGCGCATGTGATTCGTAGAGGAACCAGGCGCCGGCCAGGACGGCCGTAACCGTGTAGACCCAGCCCGCGCCGCCCGCCGGGATCATCAGAAGCGAGCACGCCACCATGGCCCAGGCGTAGAGCACCACTTGGACGGAGACCACCTTCGCACCCGCGATTGCGCCCAGCATGGGCACATTCGCATTGCGGTAATCTTCGCCGTACCGCATGGACAGCGGCCAGTAGTGCGGCGGCGTCCAGAGGAATATCACCATAAAGAGGACGACGGCGGGCCATTCCACCGTGTTGGTAACGGCGGACCAGGCGATGAGTACCGGGAAGCAGCCGGCCGCCCCGCCCCACACAATGTTCTGGGCCGTGCGCCGCTTGAGGATCATGGTGTAGATGACCACATAGAAAAGGATGGCTCCGAGCCCAAGCCACGCGGAGAGCGGATTGGCGCCGAACCACAGGATGGCAATCGAGGCCGCTCCCAGCAGCCAGGCGAAAACCAGCGCTTCGCGCGGTGTCACCTCGCCGGTGACCAGCGGCCTGTTCTCCGTCCGGTGCATCAGCTTGTCAATGTCGCGGTCGATGTAGCAGTTGAAAGCGCCGGCGCTGCCGGCGGCGAAAGCACCGCCCACCAGGGTAGCCAGGATAAGCCCGATCGAGGGGAATCCGCGCTCGGCATAGATCATGGTGGGAAGCGTGCTGACGAGCAGGAGTTCTATGACCCGGGGTTTCGTAAGGGCCAGGTACGCCTTTGCTTTGCGGGCTAGCCCGATTTTCCCCGGTGCCCGGGAGGTGTTCAGCGGCGTATCTGTTGTGCTCACGGTGGCAGTCACTCTGTTCTGTCTGGCTGTTCAGTCCGGCCGGTTGGTGCAGCGGTTCGTGCAGCGGCGGGGCCCGAGGCGGGCCTGTTCGCTCCGCTGATGGCCTCCGAATATCATACCGTGGCTCTTCCGCCCCCGAGCTCCAGGTGATTCCGGCAGATTAACTGAAGCTCACAACGGGATTCCGGGCCGGTGATTCATATAAGGAAAATTCAGTCCACTTAGTGAGATATACGCTGACCAGCAGATGGAATAGGGCTAAGCTGTTTTGCAGATCAGCACGCAAGGGATTCCGCTTTAAAGCGCGTACCCGTCTCGTCACACGCGACTGAATGATAGATCAACGTTTCAATGGTGAACGGCTGGTACAAACCGCAGCGGGCACCATTTTGGGGTGCCCCGCTCCGGCCTGTCCGTACCACCTGCCGTCAGCACAGAGAGGGGCCCGGTTTTCGTGCCACATTTGGAAGAGCAAGAACTGTCATGGACCAGTTTGGACCAGCGCGCCGTTGACACGGTGCGTGTCCTGGCCGCTGATGCGGTCGAAAAAGTAGGCAACGGCCACCCGGGCACTGCCATGAGCCTGGCCCCGGCCGCGTACCTGCTCTTCCAGAAGCTGATGCGCCACGATCCGAAAAACCCGGACTGGATCGGCCGCGACCGTTTCATCCTCTCCCCCGGCCACACATCCCTCACGCTGTACATCCAGCTCTTCCTCTCCGGTTACGGCCTGGAACTGGATGACCTCAAGGCTCTGCGCACCTGGGGTTCACTGACCCCCGGGCACCCGGAGTACAAGCACACCGCCGGTGTGGAGATCACCACCGGCCCCCTCGGCCAGGGCCTGGCGTCCTCGGTCGGTTTCGCCTACTCCCAGCGCCGCCAACGCGGCCTCTTCGACGCCGACGCTCCCGCCGGCACGTCCCCGTTCGACCACACCATCTGGGTCATTGCCTCCGACGGCGACCTCCAGGAAGGCGTTACCTCCGAGGCGTCCTCGCTGGCCGGACACCAGGAACTGGGCAACCTGGTGGTGATCTACGACGAGAACCACATCTCCATCGAGGACGACACCGACATCGCCTTCACCGAGGACGTCCTCAAGCGCTACGAGGCCTACGGCTGGCACATCCAGCGCGTGGACTGGACCAAGACCGGCGAGTACAAGGAAGACGTCCAGGAGCTGTACTCGGCCCTGCTCGCGGCCAAGGCCGAGACGTCCAAGCCCTCCATCATTTCGCTGCGCACCATCATCGGCTACCCGGCCCCCAAGAAGCAGAACACCGGCAAGATCCACGGCTCGGCACTCGGTGCCGAGGAATTGGCCGCGCTGAAGAATGTTCTGGGCTTCGATCCGGCCAGGTCCTTCCAGGTTGACGAGGACGTCCTGGCGCACGCCCGTGCGGTTGTTGACCGCGGTGCCGCGGCCCGCGCGGATTGGCAGGGCTCCTTCGAGTCCTGGCAGGCCGCCAACCCTGACGGCGCCGCACTGCTGGAGCGCGTGGAGGCCCGCAAGCTCCCGGTTGAGCTCGAGTCCGCTTTGCCGGTCTTCGAAGCAGGCAAGGACGTCTCCACACGCGCCGCCTCCGGTAAGGTCCTGAACGCCATCGGCCCGGTCATGCCCGAGCTCTGGGGCGGCTCGGCGGACCTCGCCGAATCGAACAACACCACCATCGAGGGCTCCCCGTCCTTTGTTCCCGCCTCCAAGCAGACGAACGCGTGGAAGGGCAACCCGTACGGACGGGTGCTGCACTTCGGCATCCGTGAGCACGCGGCGGCCTCGATCGTGAACGGCATCGCCCTGCACGGGAAGACCCGGGCGTTCTCCGGCACGTTCCTGATCTTCTCCGACTACCAGCGCCCCGCGATCCGGCTCGGTGCCCTGATGGGTGTCCCGTCGCTGTACGTGTGGACCCATGACTCCATCGGCCTGGGCGAAGACGGCCCCACCCACCAGCCGGTGGAGCAGCTGGCCTCCCTTCGGGCCATCCCGGGCCTGGACGTGGTCCGTCCCGGCGACGCGAACGAGGTCGCCGCGGCGTGGAAGGTCATGCTCGAAAACCACGAGAACCCTGCCGGCATCGTGCTGACCCGCCAGAACATCCCCACCTACGCCCGCGGCGAAGGCGAAGCCGAGGCCGACGCGTTCGGTTCCGTGTCCGGCGTAGCGAAGGGCGGCTACGTCCTCGCCGAGGCCTCCCGGGACGGCAAGACCGCCGACGCCCAGGTCATCCTGATCGGCACCGGCTCCGAAGTCCAGCTCGCCGTCCAGGCCCGCGAGGCACTCCAGGCCGAGGGCATTCCCACCCGCGTGGTGTCCATGCCGTGCGTGGAGTGGTTCAACAAGCAGGACGCCGCGTACCGCGAGGCCGTCCTGCCCGCGGCGGTCAAGGCGCGGGTTTCCGTGGAAGCCGGCCTTGCCCTGGGCTGGAAGGAATTCGTCGGCGACGCCGGACGTTCCGTCAGCCTCGAGCACTTCGGCGCCTCCGCGGACTACAAGCGCCTCTTCCAGGAATTCGGCATCACGGCGGCGGCTGTCGCCGCAGCGGCGAAGGACTCCCTCGCCGGTCTTTCATCCTGACAAGCACCCACATTCTTCAAGGAGTTATGACATGACTACCCCCACCCAGCAGCTCTCCGACGCCGGCGTGTCCATCTGGCTCGATGACCTTTCCCGCGGGCGCCTCACGACCGGCACCCTGCGCAAGCTCATCGAAGAGAAGAACGTCGTTGGCGTCACCACCAACCCGTCCATCTTCCACGCCGCCATCACCGCCGGCCACGACTACGACGCCACCATCGCGGCGCAGGCCGCTGCCGGCGCGTCCGTGGAAGAGACCGTCTTTGAAATCACCACCACCGACGTCGCCGACGCCTGCGACCTGTTCGCCCCGGTCGCCGCCGCCACCAAGGGTGTGGACGGCCGCGTGTCCATCGAAGTGGACCCCCGCCTCGCCTGGGACACCGCCGGCACCATCGCCGAGGCGAAGCACCTGTACAAGAAGGTCAACAAGGACAACGTCCTGATCAAGATCCCGGCAACCCTTGAAGGCCTCGAAGCGATCACGGCTACCCTGGCCGCGGGCATCAGCGTGAACGTGACGCTGATCTTCTCGCTGGAGCGCTACCGCGCGGTCATCAACGCGTTCCAGTCCGGCCTGGAGCAGGCCAAGGAGAACGGCCAGGATCTCTCAAAGATCCACTCGGTGGCCTCGTTCTTCGTCTCCCGCGTGGATGCCGAAATCGACAAGCGCCTCGACGCCCTTGGCACCGATGAGGCCAAGGCCCTCAAGGGCAAGGCCGGCCTGGCCAACGCACGCCTGGCCTACCAGGTCTATGAGGAACTGTTCTCCACCGAGCGCTGGGGGCTCCTGGCGGATGCCGGCGCGCTGCCGCAGCGCCCCCTGTGGGCGTCCACCGGCGTGAAGGACCCGGCATACCCGGACACCCTGTACGTCACCGAACTGGTGGCGCCCGGGGTGGTCAACACCATGCCCGAGAAAACTCTCGACGCGACGTTCGACCACGGCGTCATCACCGGTGACACCATCACCCGCGGATACGACGACGCGAATGCCACGCTTAATGCCCTCGACGCCCTGGGCATCTCCTACAACGAGGTCGTGGCCCTGCTTGAGTCCGAGGGCCTGGACAAGTTCGTGGCCAGCTGGAAGGAACTCCTGGGCGACGTCGAAGGCGCCCTTGCGTCCGCACGGAAGGCTTCCTAACCCATCATGACAACTCTCAGCTACGACGCCAGTGGCGCTGCCCGCCAGGCCCACGAACAGCACCTGCCCGCACTGCTGGAGGACCGGGTTGCCACCCGGATCTTCGCCAAGGACGCCACACTCTGGGGTCCCGATGCCGAGCAGGAATCTGCTGTCCGGCTGGGCTGGGTAGAGGCGGCCACTGTTTCACAGGCCCTGGTTGCCGACATCCTGGCACTGCGCGAGGCCCTGAGGTCAGAGGGCGTCACCCGCATTGTCCTCTGCGGCATGGGCGGCTCGTCCCTGGCTCCCGAGGTCATCGCCGGCACCGCTGGCGTCGAGCTGACCGTGTTGGACAGCACGGACCCCGAGCAGGTCAGCGCCGCCTTGGCTGACCGGCTCGCGGAAACGGCCATCGTTGTCTCCTCAAAGTCCGGATCCACCCTGGAAACGGACTCCCAGCGCCGGATTTTCGAACAGGCCTTCACGGATGCCGGCATCGACGCGGCGAGCCGGATTATCATTGTCACGGACCCCGGATCGCCGCTGGACCAGGCGTCCCGGGAAGCCGGCTATCGTGCGGTGTTCAACGCGGACCCCAACGTGGGCGGACGCTATTCCGCGCTGACGGCCTTCGGTCTTGTCCCTTCCGGTCTGGCCGGGGTGGACATCCAGGCGTTCCTCGATGAAGCCGAGGAAACGGCGGAAATCCTCAACGAGGACTCCGAGGACAACATCGGGCTCGCCCTTGGCTCCGCCCTGGGAGGCACCAGCCCCCTGCGCAATAAAATTGTCATCGCCGAGGACGGCTCAGGCATCGTCGGCTTCGCGGACTGGGCTGAACAGCTCATTGCCGAATCCACCGGCAAGCTCGGCACCGGCGTTTTGCCCGTTGTCGCCGGCCCGGACTCCCCTGAAGTGACCTCCGGTGCAGCGGATGTCCTGGTTGTCCGGCTCGTTTCGGCCGACGCCGACGACGTCCAGCTGGGCGCAAACGAGGTTGCCATCGCCGGTGGCCTTGCGACGCAGATGATGGTGTGGGAGTTCGCCACGGCCGTTGCCGGACGCCTGCTGGGCATCAACCCGTTTGACCAGCCCGACGTCGAGGCCGCCAAGGTGGCGGCCCGCGGGCTGCTGGACGCGCAGCCCGAGCCCACACCCGCCAACTTCGTCGACGGGGCCGTTGAGGTCAGGGGTGGTGACTGGCTCGGCGACGCCGCAACGGCGTCCGAAGCCGTGTCCGCCCTGCTCGCCGAACTCGCCCCGGACAGCTACCTCAGTGTCCAGGCGTACTTTGACCGCTTGGCCTACGCTTCGCTGGAAGGCGTCCGCGATCAGTTCGCCGCCGTCAGCGGCCGTCCCGTGACGTTTGGCTGGGGCCCGCGGTTCCTGCACTCCACCGGTCAGTTCCACAAGGGCGGCCCGGCTATTGGCGTGTTCCTCCAGGTCACGGCGGCGTCCGCTACTGATCTGCCCATTCCGGGCAGGCCCTTCACGTTCGGAGAGCTGATCACGGCACAGGCCGCGGGCGACGCCCAGGTCCTGGTCGAACACGGACGTCCGGTCCTCCGCCTGCACCTGACGGACCGTGCTGCCGGAGTCCGGCAGCTGCAGGACCTTGTCTCAGCGCTTGCCGGCAAGGCAGCCTCCCACACTCAAAGCTAAGGCACCGAAGCAACCATGCCAGAAACTGAAAACGGCAGCAGGAAGTCAGCAGGACGTGGACGCAATCCTTTGCGGGATCCGCGTGACCGCCGGCTCAACCGGATCGCGGGACCCTCATCGTTGGTGCTCTTTGGCGTGACCGGTGACCTCGCGCGCAAGAAGCTGATGCCCGCTGTCTATGACCTGGCCAACCGCGGCCTGCTGCCGCCGAGCTTCGCCCTGGTGGGCTTCGCCCGGCGGCAGTGGGACAACGAGGACTTCGCGGCCGAGGTCAAGGCCGCTGTGAAGGCGTACGCCAGGACTCCGTTTGACGAGGCGGTGTGGAACCAGTTGTCCGAGGGCATCCGCTTCGTCCAGGGCGAGTTTGATGACGACGACGCCTTCGAGCGGCTGGGCGAAACCATCGATGAGCTCGATGAGCAGCGTGGAACCCGTGGAAACCACGCGTTCTATCTGTCCATTCCGCCCAAGGCGTTTGAGCTGGTCTGTCGCCAGCTGTCCAAGCATGGCCTGGCCCAGGCCGAGGGTGATAAGTGGCGGCGTGTGGTGATCGAGAAGCCGTTCGGTCATGACCTCGATTCCGCCCGGCAGCTCAACGACATCGTTGAATCGGTCTTTCCGCAGGACGCCGTCTTCCGGATCGACCACTATCTGGGCAAGGAGACGGTGCAGAACATCCTGGCGCTGCGCTTCGCCAACCAGCTCTTCGAGCCGCTCTGGAACGCCAACTATGTGGACCACGTCCAGATCACCATGGCCGAGGACATCGGCACCGGGGGCCGGGCGGGCTACTACGACGGTGTGGGCGCGGCCCGCGACGTCATCCAGAACCACCTGCTCCAGCTCCTGGCGCTGACGGCCATGGAGGAGCCTATTTCCTTCAACGCGGATGATCTGCGTGCGGAGAAGGAAAAGGTCCTGGCCGCCGTCAAGCTCCCGGACGATCTGTCCACCCACTCGGCGCGCGGTCAGTTCGCCGGCGGCTGGCAGGGCGGCGAGCAGGTCCTGGGCTACCTGGAGGAGGAAGGCATTCCCGCCGACTCCACCACGGAAACCTATGCGGCCATCCGGGTGGACATCCACACCCGGCGCTGGTCGGGGGTGCCGTTTTACCTGCGCGCCGGAAAGCGCCTGGGCCGGCGCGTGACGGAAATCGCCGTCGTCTTCAAACGTGCGCCGAACCTGCTGTTCCGCGACCACGGCGAGGACGATTTCGGCCAGAACGCCGTGGTGATCAGGGTGCAGCCGGACGAGGGCGCCACCATCCGCTTCGGCTCCAAGGTCCCGGGCACGCAGATGGAAGTCCGCGATGTCACCATGGACTTCGGCTACGGACACTCATTCACGGAGTCCAGCCCGGAGGCGTACGAGCGGCTCATCCTCGACGTGCTGCTCGGCGAGCCCCCGCTGTTCCCCCGGCACCAGGAAGTTGAACTGTCCTGGAAGATCCTGGATCCCTTTGAGGACTACTGGGCCAGCCTCGGCGAACAGCCCGAGCCCTACGCTCCCGGCAGCTGGGGCCCCGCCTCCGCCGACGAACTGCTTGCCCGCGACGGACGAACCTGGAGAAGGCCATGATCGTAGATCTTCCCGACACAACCACCTCGAAGATCTCCAAAAAGATCATGTCCCTGCGCGAGCAGGGCGGCGTCATTGCCCTCGGCAGGGTCCTGACCCTCGTGGTGGTCACCAAGTCCGGCCTGGAGGAGGAGGCCATCGAGGCCGCCAACGAAGCCAGCCGGGAGCACCCCTGCCGGATTATCGTCCTCGCCGATGCCGGGGCCAAGGCCCCCACCCGCCTGGACGCCCAGATCCGGGTCGGTGGCGACGCCGGGGCCTCCGAGGTGATTGTGCTGCGCGGCTACGGTGAACTGGCCGAGGAAAGCGAATCCCTGGTCGCGGCCCTGCTGCTGCCGGACGCGCCGATTGTGGCGTGGTGGCCGCACGGCGCCCCGAAGAGCGCCTGCGAGACCTCCATCGGCCGGATCGCGCACCGGCGGATCACGGATTCGGCCAACGAGTCAGACCCGCAGCTGGCCCTGGAGAACATCCGCCGCACCTACAAGGCCGGTGACACCGACCTTGCCTGGACCCGCCTGACCAACTGGCGGATCCAGCTGGCCGCCGTCCTGGACCAGGTTGACCCCTCGCCGGTGACCGCCGTCGCGGTGGAGGGCGCCTCCGACTCCCCCAGCACCATCCTTCTCGCGGCGTGGCTGACCCTGGCCCTGGATGCGCCGGTGACCATCGTCGCCGATCCGGCCGGAACCGGGATCCGGCGCGTCAGGCTGACCAGGCCCGGTGGCGACGTCCAGCTGTTCAGGCCGGGCCTGTCCGTGGCCGAACTGACCCAGCCCGGCCAGCCCGCCCAGCGCATCTCCCTTCCCCGCCGCAGCCTGCGCGACTGCCTCGCCGAAGAACTCAGGCGCCTCGACCCCGACGAAGTGTTTGGCGAAGTGATTACTATTGGACTGCCACGTACCAACCTAAGGAGTGTCCGTCCCAGTGAGCGCTGAGCCCAGAGTAAGCATCCACCCCGACTCATCCGTTCTGATGGCTGCGATCGCGGCGCGTCTTATTACCAAACTTGTGGACGTGCAGGACAAACACGGTGAGGCGACGGTGGTGCTTACGGGCGGCACGGTGGGGATCGGAACCCTCAGGGCCGTTGCCGACTCCGCCGCCACCATGGCTGTTGACTGGTCCAAGGTGAATTTCTGGTGGGGCGACGAGCGGTTTGTCGGCCGCAACGACCCGGACCGGAATACGGTTCAGGCCCATCAGGCGCTGTTGTCGCACATTCCGGTGGATCCGGCACGGGTACATGAGCCGGGTTCCGCGGATGAGTTTGGCTCGCCCGAAGAGGCCGCCGCTGATTACGCGCGCCGGCTTGGCGAAGCCGCCGCCGCGGAGCACGCCGCCGATACGTCCGATGACCGGCCCGAGAACCCCGCACGGCTGCCGCGGTTCGACGTGGTTCTCCTCGGCGTTGGCCCCGACGCGCATGTGGCCTCACTGTTCCCGGAGCAGGCAGGAATCCGCGAGAAGGAACTGACCGTGGTGGGCGTCCGGAACTCGCCCAAGCCCCCACCGGAGCGGATTTCGCTGACCCTGCCCGCCATCAACACGGCAAGTGAAGTGTGGATGGTGGTGGCTGGCGAGGACAAGGCCGGAGCCGTGGGTCTGGCCCTTGCGGGCGCAAATCCTGTGCAGGTGCCGGCGGCGGGGCCTGCCGGCCGGTCTCAGACCCTGTGGCTGATCGACGAAAACGCCGCCTCACGGGTCCCGGAGCAGCTGGTCCGTAAGGGGCCCGCGAGCTCTTAAGCGTTCAAGCGCTCCAGCCAGCACGTCTTCCGCGTCCTGGCTGGAGCGCCTTTCTTTAACGTATTCGAGGTGGCTCTTGAACCCGTCCTCCGCATGCGCGGGGAGTTCAGGGGGTGCCTCGTTGCGCGTTGCGGCTCCGCCGCAGCGCCTGCAGTCCCATACCGCCGGAATCTGGTCCTCCGGGAGCTTAATGAAAACAGGCCGCGTCTCGTGACCTTTGGCGCACCAATAGGAAACACGAATACGCGGCAAGCGCTCACCTACGACGTCGTTGGGTTGGATTTTGGGTGCTGATCCCTCTGTGACACCCACGCGGGTGCCTCGGAACCCAGAAGTAGCATGAACCATCGGGAACTCCTGGCTACTGGACTGACGGACTGTTTCAAGCCAACAGCCACAGTTTAGTTCGGAGTTCCCGACGGCGGCAGGGTCGTTAGTACCGGTCGTGTAAATTGCGGCAAAAATCCCCGCAGGGGCAAACGCCCGCGATTAAGGGACTAGGAGTCCGCACCTGTGGAGAACCGCAGCAGCAGGCCCAGAGCGATGATCACCACGCCCCACGTGACGCCCAGGATGATGGTGAACCTGTTCAGGTTCCGTTCGGCAACGCCGGAGGAACTCAGCCCGGAGCTCATACCGCCGCCGAACATGTCCGACAGACCGCCGCCCCGGCCCTTGTGGAGCAGGATGAGCAGTGTCAGCAGGAGGCTGGTAATGCCCAGGAGGATCTGCAGAATGACATGAAGAACGTCCACGACGGCCTTTCAGAAGTTGGTGATTGCGGGGGCCACGCCTGGGTCCGGGTTAATCCGTCAGCAGGTGACTCTCGAACCTGACAATATTAGCAAACTCCGCCGGGTCGAGGCTGGCCCCGCCAACCAACACGCCGTCCACGTCCGCTTCGTTCAGGATGGCTGCCACGTTGTTGGCCTTGACCGAGCCGCCGTACAGGAGCCGGGTCTTGGCTGCGACCTCGTCGCCGAAAAGCGTAGCGAGCTCGGCGCGGATTGCCGCGCACATTTCCTGGGCGTCCTCCGGTCCGGCAACCTCGCCCGTGCCAATGGCCCACACAGGCTCGTAGGCGACCACAAGCTCCGCTGCCTGTTCGCCGGTGAGGCCTTCGACGTTGGCCCGGAGCTGGTCCAGGGTGTGCTGGACGTGCGTGCCGGCCTGGCGGATTTCCAGCCCTTCTCCAACACAAAGGATAGGCGTGAGCCCGTGACGGTAGGCGGCCTTGACCTTGGCGTTGAGCACGTCATCGGTCTCGTTGTGGATGGTGCGGCGTTCGCTGTGCCCCACCAGGACGTACTTGCAGCCCAGCTTGTTCAGGAACTGGCCCGAAATATCACCGGTGTATGCCCCGGAATCAAACTGGGACAGATCCTGGCCGCCGTAGACCACAGAGAGCTCATCGCCCTGGACCAGGGTCTGCACACCACGAAGGTCGGTGAACGGCGGGAACACGGCAACTTCCGCGCGCTCGTAATCATGCTTGGCGTCCGACAGTGTCCAGGCCAGCTTCTGCAGCAGCGTGATGCCCTGGACGTGATCCATGTTCATCTTCCAGTTGCCGGCGATGAGGGGCGTGCGGTTGAAGGTGCCGTTCGTTGACTTTGTCACGTGTTCTCCATAAAAGGTCTTGTCAGATGAGCAGCCGGCAGGGCACCCGCAGCCTCGCGGAACGGGTGCCCTGCCGGCTGGAGGATCTAGCGGTCCAGAACGCTCAGGCCCGGCAGTTCCTTGCCCTCGAGGTACTCGAGGCTGGCGCCGCCGCCAGTGGAAATATGGCCGAACTGGTCGTCGGCGAAGCCGAGGGTGCGCACGGCGGCGGCTGAGTCCCCGCCGCCAACCACCGTGAAGGCATCCGCTTCCGTGAGCGCCTGGGCGATGGCCCGGGTGCCGCCGGCGAAGGCCTCAAATTCGAACACTCCCATGGGGCCGTTCCAGAACACCGTTTTGGCGCCCTTGATCCGGGCCGCGAAGGCAGCCGCGGAATCAGGTCCGATGTCGAGCCCGATGCCCCGGGCGCCGAAGCTGCTGCCTTCGATTGCCTCCGCACTCACTGTTTCGTGCTCGGCGTCGGCGGCGAACTTACTGGCCACCACCACGTCGGTGGGGACAACAAATTCGGTGCCGGCTGCCGCCGCGCGCTGGAGGTAATCCTGGACCACGGGGATCTGGTCTTCCTCCAGGAGGCTGCCGGCAACCTTGTGGCCGGCCGCTGCCAGGAACGTGAAGAGCATGCCGCCGCCCACGAGAATGGTGTCGGCTTTGCCGATGAGGTTGTTGATAACGGCGAGCTTGTCCGAGACTTTGGACCCACCGAGCACCACAACGTACGGACGCTGGGTGTCCGTGGTCAGCTTGCGCAGCACCTCGACCTCGGTGTGGACCAGGTCGCCCTGGTAGGACGGCAGCCGGGTGGCGACGTCGTAAACGCTCGCGTGCTTGCGGTGGACGGCGCCGAAGGCGTCATCCACGAACGCACCGTTGTCGCCGGTCAGTGCGACGAGCTCGTCCGCGAAGGCGCCGCGTTCGGCGTCGTCCTTGCTGGTTTCCCGGGCGTCGAAACGGACGTTCTCCAGAACGAGCGCTTCGCCGTCCTGGAGCACTGCGGCCAGTTCCTTCGCCGAGGCGCCCACGGTGTCAGCGGCGAGCCCAACCTTGAAGGTGGCCAGTTCGGCGAGCCGCTCAACGGCGGGCTTGAGCGAGTACTTTTCGTCCGGCGCGCCCTTGGGGCGTCCGAGGTGGGCTGTGACCAGCACGCGGGCACCGGCGTCCGTGAGCTTCGTCAGTACTGGCAAGGAGGCCTTGATGCGTCCGTCGTCAGTTACTTCAGAGCCGTCGAGCGGCACATTCAGGTCACTTCTGACCAGAATGTACCGCCCGCGGACACCATCAGCGATCAGTTCGTTGAGGGTGTGGAATGTCATGTGTCTAACCCTAGCCCAGCTTGGATGCGACGAGCTCCGTGAGGTCGACGAGGCGGTTTGAGTAGCCCCATTCGTTGTCATACCAGGAAACAACCTTGACCTGGTTGCCGATGACCTTGGTCAGGCCGGAGTCGAAGATCGATGAGGCGGGGTCGCCCACGATGTCCGAGGAAACGATCGGCTCGTCGGTGTAGGTCAGGAGCCCCTTGAGTTCCTCGGACTCCGAGGCCGCCTTGAGCGCCGCGTTGACCTCGGCCACCGTGGTTTCGCGGGAGACGGTGACGGTCAGGTCGGTAGCGGAGCCGGTGGGGACCGGAACGCGGATGGCGTAGCCGTCGAGCTTGCCCTTCAGTTCCGGAAGGACCAGACCGATTGCCTTGGCGGCACCGGTGGACGTGGGGACCATGTTGATGGCGGCGGCGCGGGCGCGGCGAAGGTCCTTGTGCGGGCCGTCCTGCAGGTTCTGGTCGGCGGTGTATGCGTGGATGGTGGTCATGAGGCCACGCTCGATGCCGAAGGAATCGTTGATCACCTTGGCCAGCGGGCCCAGGCAGTTGGTGGTGCAGGAGGCGTTGGAGATGATGTGGTGCGCGGCGGGGTCGTAGAGGCCGTCATTCACACCCATCACGATGGTGATGTCCTCGTCCGAGGCGGGCGCGGAGATCAGGACCTTCTTGGCACCGGCGTCGATGTGCTTTTGGGCATCGGCTGCCTTGGTGAAGAAACCCGTGGACTCGATCACGACGTCGACGCCGAGTTCGCCCCAGGGCAGGTTGGAGGGGTCGCGCTCAGCCAGGACCTTGATGATTTGGCCGTTGACAACGATGTTGCCGTCCTTGACCTCGACGGTTTCCTTCAGGCGGCCGCCCACGGAGTCGTACTTGAGCAGGTGGGCAAGGGCTTCGGGGCTGGTGAGGTCGTTGACTGCAACGATCTCGAGGTCCGCTCCCTGGGCCAGGGCTGCGCGGAAGTAGTTACGGCCGATGCGGCCGAAGCCGTTAATGCCAATACGGGTCGTCACGTTTTCAGTCTCCTTGGTGCTGTTCAAGCACGACTAGTTGAGTCAGGCGTTCAAGCCAACTAACAGATCCCGCACGCCATTGGGCAGAGATGATTACCAGATCGGAGGGCGACCAGCCACGTTGCTGAAGGCTAACCGCCTTCCGTGATCCATCTTACGTTTAAGTGGGTCCGCCCCCGCAAGTGCGGGGGCGGACCGTCCACAATTCGGCCAATATCGACCTAAATGTGAAGTTTGTTACAGCCGGATGTGTCCCGGGTCACCGTCAGAGGGTAATGAGGCCGGTGGCGTTCTTGCGTGCGGCGTCGAAGCGCTTGGCGACGTCGGCCCAGTTGACGATGTTCCAGAAGGCCTTGACGTAGTCGGCCTTGACGTTCACGTAGTCCAGGTAGAAGGCGTGCTCCCACATGTCGAGCATGAGCAACGGGGTAGTGCCCAGTGCGACGTTGCCCTGCTGATCGTAGAGCTGCTCGATGACCAGGTTCCCGCCGATGGGCTCGTAGGCCAGGAAGCCCCAGCCGGACCCCTGCAGGCCAAGGGCCGCTGCGGTGAACTGGGCCCGGAAGGCGTCGAAGGAGCCGAAGGCGTCGTCGATGGCGGCCGCCAGCTCACCTTCGGGCTTGTCGCCGCCGTCCGGTGAGAGGTTCTTCCAGAACACGGAGTGGTTGATGTGGCCGCCGGTGTGGAACGCGAGGTCCTTGGAGAGGCGGTTGATGTTGGCGAAGTCGCCCTTCTCGCGCGCTTCGGCCAGCTGGGACAGGGCGTTATTGGCGCCGGCGACGTAAGCGGCGTGGTGCTTGCTGTGGTGCAGCTCCATGATCTTCGCGGAGATGTGGGGCTCCAGCGCTGCGTAATCGTAGTCAAGGTCGGGCAGTACGTACTCGGTCACAAAATCCTCCAATGTCGTGGACGGTTGTCCGGTTCGGTAACTCTCGGATTGTGCATCCGGATGAATTGCTCATCCGGAAATCTTGAGGTGCCGGAACACCCGGCGTTCCCGCGGCGTCCGTGGGGCACAACCACCGGCGCGCGCAGGGTATTTCCAACACCAGGTCACGATTCTAGGGGTGCTCCCTACTCGTCGAGCATTTCCGGCGTCACATTGGCCTCGGTGCCCGGGACACCCAGGTCCAGTGCCCGTTTGTCCGCCATGGCCAGGAGCCTGCGGATCCTCCCCGCAATGGCGTCCTTGGTCATGGGCGGATCGGCCAGGCGGCCCAGTTCGTCGAGGCTGGCCTGCTTGTGGGCGACGCGCAGTTCACCGGCGTACTTGAGATGGTCCGGGACGTCATCGCCCAGGATTTCCAGGGCGCGGTCCACGCGGGCGCCGGCGGCCACCGCGGCCTGTGCGGAGCGGCGCAGGTTGGCGTCATCGAAGTTGGCAAGGCGGTTGGCCGTGGCCCGGACCTCCTTGCGCATGCGGCGTTCTTCCCAGACCATGAGCGCGTCGTGCGCGCCCATCCTGGTCAGCAGCGCGGCGATCGTGTCGCCGTCGCGGATCACCACCCGGTCCACTCCCCTGACTTCACGTGCCTTGGCCTGGATCCCAAGCCGGCGGGCAGCGCCCACGAGCGCCAGGGCGGACTCCGGCCCCGGACACGTGACCTCCATGGAGGAGGACCGGCCGGGCTCGGTCAGGGAGCCGTGGGCCAGGAAGGCGCCGCGCCAGACCGCTTCGGCGTCGGCGGCGGAGCCGTTGACCACCGCTGAGGGCAGCCCCCTGACGGGACGGCCGCGGGTGTCCAGCAGACCGGTCTGGCGGGCGAGGGCCTCGCCGTCGCGGACCACGCGCACCACGTAACGGTTGCCCCGGCGGAGGCCGCCGCCGGACACCACAATGATCTCGCTCTGGTGGCCGTACACCTCGGCGATGGCCGCCCGGAGGCGTCGCGCGGTGGACGCCAGGTCCACCTCCGCCTCGATCACGATCCGGCCGGAAATAATGTGCAGGCCGCCGGCGAAGCGCAGCATAGCCGAGACTTCAGCCTTGCGGACCGAGGACTTCTTGATGTCCAGGCGGGACAGTTCTTCTTTGACTGATGATGTCAGTGCCATGGCACCTTCCTAACTGTTCCCGAAAATATCGTGGTACGCCGTTGCCAGACGCAGGGGGTCGTGGATCGGACGGCGGTTCGACGCCCCCACTTTACCCAACACAACCTCGGCTCCCAGCATCCCGGCCGCACGCTTGAACTCTTCGACGTCCGGCACGGACGCGGGATCCGCAAGGACGACGTCGATGGTGAAGTCCGGCGCGTAGTTGCGCAACTGGTGCAGATGGTCGGCAGCGGACATGCCCCACGTTTCCTTGGTGTCCGTTGCCAGGTTCATGGTGAGGCATCGTTTGGCAGGGGTGCTGCAGAGCGCGTCGCGTATTTCCGGCAACAGCAGGTGCGGCAGCACGGAGGTGAACCACGAGCCCGGTCCCAGGATGATCCAGTCGGCGAGCTCAATGGCTGTCAGGGCTTCGATGCACGCCGGCGCCGATTCGGGCAGGAGCCGAACACTCTCCAGCGAACCCGCCACCGCGCACTTGGCCTGACCGGTGACCGTTTGCAACGTGTGGCTTCCGTCGGGCCCCGGGACCCGCGCCTGGCCCTCAATGGTCAAGGGAACGGTGGACATGGGCAGGACCTGACCGCGGGCGCCCAGCAGCGCCCCGGCCCACTTGAGGCCCGCCACGGTGTCGCCCAGCAGTTCCCAGAGCGTCACGATCAACAGGTTTCCCATGGCGTGTTCGTCAAGCGAGCCGCCCGGGCCCTTTCCCGGCTTGAACCGGTGCTGCATGACGTCCCGCCAGGTGCGGCCCCAGTCGGTGTCGTCGCACAGTGCGGTGAGCGCCATCCGGAGGTCTCCCGGCGGGAGGACACCGTACTCTTCCCGGAGACGGCCGGATGATCCGCCGTCGTCCGCCACGGTGACGATGGCGGTCAGCTCAGAGGTGAGGAGCCGCAGTGCCGACAGCGAGGCGGACAGGCCATGGCCGCCGCCGAGCGCGACAACGGAAGGTCCCTTCTCCAGTTGCGCGCCGGTGGTGCCGCTGGCAGGCGGAACCAGGGGCAACGGCCCGGTAAGCAGTCCCATTACTCGCGGCCCAGATCCCGGTGTGTGGTGGTGACGGTGACCCGCGGATACTGCGCCAGCTTCTTGGACAGCTCCATGGCCACGGCCACTGAGCGGTGCTTTCCACCCGTGCACCCCACGGCAATGGTGGCGTAGTGCTTGTTTTCCCGCCGGTACCCGTCAAGGACGGGCTCGATGGCCAGCACGTAGCGGTCCACGAAATTGCGGACGCCCTCGGCCTCCAGCACGTAGTCGCTGACGTCCTTGTCCAGGCCTGTGTGCGGGCGAAGCTGAGGGACCCAGTGCGGGTTCGGAATGAAGCGCGCGTCCACTACAAAGTTCGCGTCAACGGGCAGCCCGTATTTGAACCCGAAGCTCATGACGTTCAAACGAATGGCGACCGGACCGGTTTCGCTGAAAAGCTCCGTGATGGCGGTGGCCAGGGCATGGACATTGAACTCGGAGGTGTCCAGGACAATGTCCGAGGCGTCGCGGAGTTCCTTCAGCAACTGGCGCTCGGCGGCGATGCCGTCCAGGATCCTGCCGCCCTCCTGCAGCGGATGGGGCCGCCTGCCCTGTTCGAACCTGCGGACCAGGACGTCGTCGTTGGCGTCCAGGAAAAGCACCCGGAAGGTGACTCCGCTTGCCTCAAGCGTTCCGAGGGCGGCCCTGATGTCGGCGAACAGTGCCGTGCTGCGGACGTCCACCACCACGGCGAGCTTCGGGATGGACTGCGGCGCATGCGACACGAGCTCGGCCAGGGTGCCAAGCATCTGCGGCGGAAGGTTCTCCACCACATACCAGCCGTGGTCCTCCAGCGCGTCCGCGGCGGTACTGCGCCCGGCCCCGGACATCCCCGTCACGACGAGCAGCTCCGCTTCAACGGGCTTGACGGGCGTCATGCCGTCCTGCTCCACCTCGGATTCTGCCGTTGACTCTGCCATCAGTGAAGCCCCATTTCTGCTGTGTGGTTCCGCGCAAGCGCACGTGCCGGTTCAGGTCTTTACCCTAGCTAAGTTTCAAGGATTTCGCCGGTGGTCATGTTGATTGCCGGTTCGCTTGTCCCGGGAGCGGCGGCGCCGGTGCTGAAATGGCTCACGATGGCATCGGCCAGGGAGGGGCCGATCCCCCTGGCCGAGGTCAGCTCCGCGGCGGTGGCGGTCCGGATGCTCTTGACGGAGCCGAACTGCGCCAGGAGCGCTTTTCGCTTGGCCTCCCCGAGCCCGCGGACGCCATCAAGGGCCGAGACGGTCATGGCCTTGCCGCGCTTTTGCCGGTGGAACGTGATGGCGAAGCGGTGCGCCTCATCACGGATCCGCTGGAGCAGGTAGAGCCCTTCCGAGGTCCGGGGCAGGATCACGGGAAAATCGCTGTCCGGCAGCCAGACCTCCTCCAGCCGCTTGGCAAGGCCCACAACGTAGACATCCTCGATGCCAAGTTCGGCCAGTGCCCGCGCCGCCGCATTGACCTGTGGCTTCCCGCCGTCCACCACCACGAGGTTCGGCGGGTAGGCAAACTTGGCCCGGGGCGCCGGCGTGGTGGTGTCCTGGACGGACGCGTCTGCCAGGGCCTGCAGCGCCGCCTGATGACCGGGCAGCCGGGCGGCCTCGGCCTGGGTGCTCTTCTCCTCGAGGTAGTGCCGGAAGCGGCGTGTCAGGACGTCATGCATGGCCGCGGTGTCGTCAACCGCGGCCGCGCCGGTGATGGAAAACTTCCTGTAATCGGACTTCTTCGGCAGTCCGTCCTCCACCACCACCATCGACGCGACCACGTTGGTTCCCTGGACATGGGAGATGTCGAAGCACTCGATCCGGAGCAGGGCAACGGGCAGGTCCAGGGCTTCCTGCAGTTCCTGCAGTGCGAGGGACCTGACCGTGAGGTCGCCCGCACGGCGCGACTTGTGCAGCGTCAGGGCATGCTCGGCGTTTTCGCGCACAGTGGACATCAAAGCCGCCTTGTCGCCCCTCCGGGGGACCCTGATGTCCACCCTGGCGCCGCGGATGCCGGCCAGCCACTCGGACAGTTCCGCTGCGTTGCTTGGTTCCTCGGGGACCAGCACTTCCCTGGGTATCCGTCCCTGGCTTTCGCCGTCTTCCCCGTAGACCTGCTGGAGCAGATGTTCCACGAGGTCCGGCGTGGTGGAATCCTCGACTTTTTCCACCACCCAGCCGCGCTGGCCCCGGACCCGGCCGCCGCGGACGTGGAAGACCTGGACGGCTGCCTCGAGCTCGTCCTCGTGGAGGGCGAACACGTCAGCATCGGTGTCCTCGCCGAGCACCACGGCGTTGCGTTCAAAGACCTTCCGCAATGCAATGATGTTGTCCCGGAGCCGCGCCGCGCGCTCGTAGTCGAGCTCCGCAACCGCCGCAGCCATGTCCTTTTCCAGGCGTGCGATGAAGCGCTTGGCCTCGCCGCCCATAAACGAGCAGAAGTCTTCGGCCAGCGCCCGGTGTTCCTCGGCCGTGACGCGGCCCACGCACGGGGCCGAGCATTTGTCGATGTACCCCAGCAGGCAGGGCCTGCCACTGGCTTGAGCCCGCTTAAGCACGCCGGGGCTGCAGCTGCGGACCGGGAAGACGCGCAGCAGGGTGTCCATGGTTTCCCGGATGGCACCGGCCGTGTAGGGGCCAAAGTACCGGGTTCCTTTTTTGCGCTCCCCGCGCATCACCTGAACCCGCGGGAACTTCTCCCCCATGGTGACGGCCAGATACGGGTAGGTCTTGTCATCCCGGAAGACGACATTGAAGCGCGGCTTGAATTCCTTGATCCACGTGTATTCCAGCTGAAGCGATTCCAGTTCGCTTCCGACGACGGTCCACTCCACGCTGCTTGCCGCGTGCACCATGGCGTGCGTCTTGGGCAGCAGGCCCGCGGGGTTCGTGAAGTACGAATTCAGCCTCGAACGCAGGCTCTTGGCCTTGCCCACGTAGATGACCCGCCCGTGCGGATCCCGGAAACGGTATACCCCCGGGTTGGTCGGAATTTCACCCGTCCGGGGTCGGTAAGTCGCTGGATCTGCCACGGTTCAAGTCTACTGAGGCCGGACCGTTCCCCCGGACGCGGCCCGCCTACTCAATGGACTTGCTCTGGTTGTAGCTGGTGGAGCGCTGCTGGCCGCTCAATTCGGCGATGGCATCCATGATGCGGTCCGTTACCTGCCGGCGCGCGGGAAGGGAGTGATCTGGTCCGGTCTTTTCGAAGTAGAGCGGTTCACCCACCTTCATGGTGAAGTGCTGGGGCTTCACCGCGTTGCTGCCGGCGGGCTGAAGGTTCTGGGTGCCGATGAGGCCAACAGGGATCACGGGGGCGCCCGTGGTCAAGGCCAGCCAGCCCACACCCGTGCGCCCGCGGTACAGGATCCCGTCCCGGGAACGGGTTCCTTCCGGGTAGATTCCAATGCCGTTGCCGGCTTCGAGGATGTCCAGCAGCGTCTTCAGTGCCTGGACACTTGCGGCCTGTTCGCCGCGTTCCACCGGGATGGAGCCAACAGCCTCGAAGAAGGATTTCATGACCCGCCCTTTGACCCCGCCGGTGGTGAAGTATTCGGCCTTCGCAAAAAACGCCACGGGCCGGGGCATGAGGGCCTGGACGATCACGCTGTCCAGGAAGGAGAGGTGATTGGGCGCCACGATGAACGGACCCTCCCGGGGCACGTTCTCCAGCCCGATGACCGTGGGCCGGCAGGTCCCGGAGATCAGCCCGCGGGTGGTCCAGCGGATCGCATCAAACAGTGCCATCGTCAGGCACCTCACTCAGGGCTGAATTCCGGACCTCGTCCATGGCGTCGATGGCGGCCACAAGACCGGCGGTGGTGTGAACGATCGCCACGGCGCCCGCTTCATCAAGTTCGCCGTGCGGGGCGAAGCCCCAGCTGACGCCGATGCAGTCGAGCCCGTTTGCCATGGCGCCCGCTACGTCCTGGGCGCGGTCCCCCACCATCACGGCGTGCTGGGTCCGAAGATCGGCCAGGGCGGCCGCCACAATCCCGGACTTCCCCGGCGGGACAGCGGCGTGGGCCGCTTCGTCGTCCGCTGAGCCGCGGATGAAAAGAAAGGAGGCTGCAATGCCGTGGTGTTCCAGGACGGTCCGGGCCAGGCCCTCCGGCTTCTGGGTTGCCACCGCGATGGGACGGCCCGCCGCGGCGTAGTCCTCCACCAGTTCGCGGATCCCCGGGTACAGGCGGCTCTGGGCAATGCCCGTTTCGCGGTAATACGTGCGGTAGAGGCCGATGACCTGCCCCAGCAGCTCGGCCGGGACCCCGGCGACGTTCAGCAGGGAATCGCTGAGTTTCGGGCCGATCATCGCATCCAGCTGGGCCTGGGCCGGAACCCTGAGGCCAAGTTCACTGAGGGCCGCCGAGATTCCATCCGTTATTCCACCGGCCGGATCGACAAGAGTGCCGTCCAGGTCGAAGATCACGGGCACTGTTGATTGGGTCACCGGCTTAGTTTCTCATGAGTGCGCAAATGGCTGAAACTCGCATGCCCCGGCAGGAATACATGGTCCTTCGGGATCAACGGGCTTCAGCCATTCGACGGCGTCACGGCATGGGGTGCGGCCCGTGTTACTGCAGAACCTCCGCCAGGAAGGCTGCAGTGTGGCTTTGGGTGGACTTTGCCACCTGCTCCGGAGTGCCGGTGGCAATGATCTGGCCGCCGCCTGACCCGCCATCCGGCCCCAGGTCCACGATCCAGTCCGCACTCTTGATCACATCGAGATTGTGCTCGATGGTGATGACCGTGTTGCCCTTGTCCACGAGGCCCTGCAACACCAGGAGGAGCTTGCGGATGTCCTCGAAGTGCAGTCCTGTGGTGGGCTCGTCCAGGACGTAGATGCTCCGGCCGTTGGAGCGCTTTTGCAGTTCCGCGGCAAGCTTCACGCGCTGCGCCTCGCCGCCGGACAACGTGGTGGCGGGCTGGCCCAGGCGCACATAGCCCAGGCCGACTTCGACCAGGGTGTTGAGGTGCCGGGCGATCGGCGAGAAAGCGGCGAAGAATTCCGCGCCTTCTTCGATGGGCATGTTCAGCACATCGGCGATGGTCTTGCCCTTGTAGTGGACCTCCAGGGTTTCCCGGTTGTAGCGGGCGCCGTGGCACACTTCGCACGGGACGTAAACGTCGGGCAGGAAGTTCATTTCGATCTTCAGCGTGCCGTCGCCCGAGCACGCTTCGCAACGGCCGCCCTTGACGTTGAAAGAGAACCGCCCGGGCTGGTAGCCGCGGACTTTGGCCTCGGTGGTTTCGGCGAACAGCTTGCGGATGTTGTCGAACACGCCCGTGTAGGTAGCCGGATTTGACCGCGGCGTGCGCCCGATGGGGCTTTGGTCCACGTGCACCACCTTGTCCAGGTGTTCAAGGCCCTGGATGGTGCGGTGGCGGCCGGCCACCTGCTTGGCGCCGTTGAGTTTGTTGGCCAGCACCTTGTACAGAATTTCATTGACCAGCGTGGACTTGCCGGATCCGCTGACGCCCGTGACAGCCGTGAAGAGCCCCAGCGGGAACGCGGCATCCACATTGACGAGGTTGTTTTCGCGGGCGCCGATGACCTTGAGCTCGCGCTTTTTGTCGTACTTGCGCCGTTTCTTGGGGATGTCGATCTTCTTGCGGCCGGAGAGATAGTCACCGGTGAGGGATTCCGTGTTCTCCAGCAGTTCGGCATACGAGCCCGAGTGCACCACCTGGCCGCCGTGCTCGCCGGCGCCGGGGCCGATGTCCACGATCCAGTCGGCCTCTTGGATGGTGTCCTCGTCGTGCTCCACCACAATGAGGGTGTTGCCCAGATCGCGGAGGCGCGTCAGGGTTTCGATGAGGCGCCGGTTGTCACGCTGGTGCAGGCCGATGGACGGTTCATCCAGCACGTAGAGGACACCAACGAGCCCGGAACCGATCTGAGTGGCAAGCCGGATGCGCTGTGCCTCGCCGCCGGACAGCGTCCCGGAGGGGCGTTCCAGGTTCAGGTACTCCAGGCCGACGTCGAGGAGGAAGGTCAGGCGCGCCTGGATCTCCTTGAGCACCTGGTTGGCGATCTGGGCTTCCCGCCCGGTGAGGACCAGGTTGTTGAGGAAGTGCGCGCACTCGCGCATGGGCAGGGCGGCGACGTCGGCAATGGACTTCCCATTGATCAGCACTGACAGCGAGGCCGGGTTCAAGCGGGCGCCGTTGCAGGCGGGGCAAGGGATCTGCCGCATGTACTCTTCGTAACGGTCCCGGGCCTTGTCCGAGTCGGTCTCAAGGTGCTTGCGGTGCACGTACTGCACCACGCCCTCGAAGCCCGTGCTGTACTTCCGTTCCCGGCCGAAGCGGTTGCGGTACTGGACAACAACCTTATGGTCCTTGCCGTGAAGCACCGTCTGGCGGATCTCGGCGGGGAGCTTTTCCCACGGGGTTTTCATGGAGAAATCCAGCTCTTTGGCGAGGCCGCCGAGGAGCCTGTTCCAGTACTCGGTGGTGGCGGTGCCCAGGGACCAGGGCGCAATGGCGCCTTCGCCCAGGGAAAGCTGCGGATTGGGAATGATCAGTTCCTCGTCGACCTCCAGCTTGGTGCCGATGCCGCTGCAGGCGGAGCAGGCCCCAAACGGGTTGTTGAAGGAGAACGAACGCGGCTCGATCTCATCGATCGCGAGGGGGTGTTCGTTCGGGCAGGCCAGGTGTTCGGAGAACGCGCGGATCCGCTCGGGATCGTCCGCGTCAAGGCTGACAAATTCGGCCAGCACGCGGCCCTCGGCCAGCCCCAGTGCCGTTTCCACTGAGTCTGTGAGCCGCTGGCTGATGCCTTCCTTGACCACCAGGCGGTCAACCACCACCTCGATGGTGTGCTTGAACTGCTTGCCGAGCTTGGGCGGTTCGCTGAGTTGGATAAGCTCGCCGTCCACACGTGCGCGCGAGTAACCCTTTGCCGTCAGTTCCTTGAAGAGGTCAACGAACTCGCCCTTACGTCCACGAACCACGGGGGCGAGCACCTGGAACCGGGTGCCTTCGGGCAACTCGAGCAGTTGGTCCACGATCTGCTGCGGGGTCTGCTTCGCCACCGGCTGGCCGCAGATCGGGCAGTGCGGACGCCCCACCCGGGCCCACAGCAGCCGCATGTAGTCATAGATCTCGGTGATGGTGCCCACTGTGGACCGGGGATTCTTGCTGGTGGACTTCTGGTCGATGGAGACGGCCGGGGAGAGTCCTTCGATGAAGTCCACGTCCGGTTTGTCCACCTGCCCCAGGAACTGCCGCGCGTAGGCGGACAGGGATTCCACGTAGCGGCGCTGGCCCTCGGCGAAGATGGTGTCAAACGCCAGGGAGGACTTCCCGGACCCCGAAAGTCCGGTGAAGACAATCATGGAGTCACGGGGCAGGTCCAGGTCAACGTTGCGCAGATTGTGCTCCCGGGCCCCCTTCACGACGAGCCGGGACAGGTCCGGACGCGCTGGCGCGGCACGGTTGAGGGGAACGACGGCGGAGCGGTCATCAACGGCTGGTTCTTCAGCTACAGCTTTAGGCACCCACTAATGCTAATCGAAAACTTCTTCGAACTTCCATGAGGGGCCCTATTCGGCGTCGTAGGCGGCGGCCAGCAGCTGAACCGCCTCGGCAAAACTGGCTCCCTGGGCCTTGGCGGCGCTTGCGAACTGGGCGGCGGCGGCAGTCAGAGAGGTCCAGGCCTCATCCCGGGCACACACCGTGGTGCCGTGCCGTCCCCTCGTGGCAACCACCCCCGCGGCCTCGAGCTCCTTGTACGCCCGGGCCACCGTGTGCGGGGCGACCCCGAGCTCGGCGGCAAGGCTTCGCACCGCGGGGAGGCGGGTGCCGGGGACCAATGCCCCGCTGTCCGCCCGTTCAATGATGTTCAGGCGCAGTTGCTCGAACAGCGGCACGGAGCTGGCCTGGTTTGGCTTCCAGGATCCGGGAAAGCCAACCTCGCCGCTCATAGGCCGGGTTCCTCAGCCGGGCGAAGTTCTTCCCGGCCGCTGGACTCGGCGTCATACAGCCTGCTGTAGAACCCGCTGGCTGCAAGCAGCTCCTCGTGGGTTCCCTGTTCTACGATCCGTCCGTGGTCCATGACGAGAATTACATCAGCGTCACGCACGGTGGACAAGCGGTGCGCAATGATGAAGCTGGTGCGACCCTGCCTCAGGCGCTGCATGGCGTCCCGGATCTGCATCTCCGTGCGCGTGTCCACCGAGCTCGTCGCCTCATCCAGGACGAGGATGCTGCGGCCCGCCAGGTACGCCCTGGCGATCGTGATCAGCTGGCGCTGCCCCTCGCTGAGTGAGCCGCCGTCGTTTCCCAGAATCGTGGCGTAACCATCCGGAAGGGATCTGACAAAGTGGTCCACGAGGGTGGCTTCGGCGGCACTGACGATGTCGGCATCGCGGGCCCCCAGCCTGCCGTACTCGATGTTTTCCCTGATGGTGCCCGTGAACAGCCAGGCGTCCTGCAACACCATCCCGATGGTGGAGCGCAGCTCGTCCCGGGCCCGTGTGGCGATGTCCACCCCATCGATGGTGATTCGGCCGGAATCGAGCTCGTAGAACCTCATCAGGAGATTCACCAGGGTGGTCTTTCCGGCGCCGGTGTGCCCGACGATTGCCACCGTCTGACCGGGCTCTGCAGTGAACGAGAGGTCACGGACCACAGGCGTGCCAGTGCTGTAACCGAACGTCACGTGCTCGAACATCACGCGCCCGCCGGCTCCAGGCCCCGTCCCGTCGGTGGTGTCAACCGGAAGCTCCGCCGGGATTTCGGCAGCGTCAAGCAAGTCGAAGACCCGTTCCGCCGAGGCGATGCAGGACTGCATCAGCGTGAGCATCCCGCCGATCTGTCCGATGGGCTGGCTGAACAGCCGGCTGAACTGAATGAACGCCTGCACCCCGCCGATGGTCAAGGCTCCGGCCGCCACCTGGAGCGCGCCGACCACCACCACTGCGATGTAATTGACGTTGGAGACAAAGACCAGCAGCGGCTGGACCACTCCGGAGGCATACTGGGCACGGGCGCTGGCCTGGAAGAGCCGGTCGTTGCTGGCGGTGAATGTCTCCATGGCCATGCCCTGCCGGCTAAAGGCCTTGAGCACCTCGTGACCGGTGATGAACTCTTCGAGGTGCGAGTTCAGTTCGCCCGTGGTGTGCCACTGGGCGGCAAAGTGCGCCTGCGACTTCCGCGCCACAAGGACGGTAATCAGGGTGGAGAGCGGAACGGTCACCAGGGCGATGACCGCCAGCAGGGGTGAAAGCCACAGCATCATGGTGAGCGCCCCGAGAAGCATCAACACGGAGAGGATCAGCTGGTTAAGCAACTGGTTGAGCGCCTGGGAGATGTTGTCCACGTCGTTGGTGGCCCGGCTGAGCACGTCGCCCCGCCGTTGTTCGTCGAAGTGGGCGGACGGGAGACGGTGGAGCTTCGCCTCAACGGAAGCCCTCAGCCCGTAGCTGAGCCGTTGGACCGCCGTGGCCGTCAAGGCGCCCTGCGTCCAGCTGAAGAGGGAAGCGCCCAAGTACATCAGAGACACCACCAACAGCAGCCCGGCCAGCTTGGGTTCGTTGAAGGTCCCGCCAAATACACCTTCAACAACGACGTCGGTGGCGTCACCGAGCAGTTTCGGCGCGCTCACGTTGAGCACCACAAAGGCGCACGTTGCCGCGACCGCCGCCAGCATCCTTCCCCTCATGGGGGCCAGGAGTCCCAGCAGCCGCCTGCTGATGGCCCAGGAACCGGGCCCCGGGGGTGCGGACGCCGTCGTCGTCACAACATGCCCCCCAATGCGAGCTGGGAGGCGGCAATTTCCCGATAGGCGGAGGATGCATCCATCAGTTCCAGATGCGTCCCCTGTGCCGCCACCCTGCCGTTGCTGAGAACCAGGATGAGGCCTGCATCAAGGATCGTTGCCACCCGCTCCGCCACCACGATCACGGTGGCGCGCCGGATAAGCGGTGCCAGCGCGCTCCGCAGCCGGGCGTCCGTGGAGTAGTCCAAGGACGAAAAGCTGTCATCAAAGAGGTACACCGGCGCGTCGCGGAGCAGGGCACGGGCGATGCACAGGCGCTGGCGCTGGCCGCCCGAGAAATTCGTTCCCCCCTGCCGTACCGCCGCATGCAGTCCGTCCGGCAGCTCCTGCACGAAATCTTCGGCCTGGGCGGTCCGCAGCGCCTGCATGAGCTCCGCATCGCTCGCCTCTGGAGCGGCGATCCGGAGGTTCTCGGCCACGGTGCCGGAGAAAAGATGGGCATGCTGAGGCACCAGCGACAAGGAATTCCTCAGCTGCTCCAGCGGCACCGAGCGGACATCGCGGCCGCCGAGCAAGACTTCGCCCCCGGTGGGGTCAAGGAAACGGGGCAGCAGGCTGAGCAGGGTCGATTTGCCGCTGCCGGTGGCGCCGATGATGGCCGTCGTGGCCCCGGGGACCGCGGTGAAGCTGATGCCGTCCAGAACGGGAGCTTCGGCGCCGGGGTAGGCGAACGAGACGTTGCGGAATTCCACGGTGCCCGGCGTGGCACCGGCCCCGGCACCCGCCAGGGCATCGTTCGCGCCGGCAGCCACTGAACCGGCCTGCGCCGGCACCTGGACCGTTCCGGGGTCGGCGATCGACGGTTCCGTATCCAGCACCGCCTGGATCCGCTCCGCGCAGACCGCTGCGCGGGGCGCGTTCATCAGCACGTACATCGCCATCATGATGGCGATGAGGATCTGCAGGATGTAGGCAATGAAGGCAGTCAGCGCCCCCACCTGCATCTCCCCCGTCTGGATGCGGTGTCCGCCGAACCAGACCACGGCCACCGACGACAGGTTGACCACGATCATGATGAGGGGAAGCATTCCGGCCACCAGGAGCGCGGAGCTTAGGTTGTTCCGGGTGAACTGGCGGTTGACTGCGCGGAAACGGCGGATTTCGTGTTCCTGCCGGACGAAGGCGCGGATCACGTTGGCACCGATAATCTGTTCCCGCAGTATGCGGCTGATCCGGTCAATCAGGACCTGCCCCTGCCGGTAGAGGGGCACCAGCCGGCGCACGATCAGGAACATGATCAGCACCAGCATGGGCACGATGGCCACCAGGATGCCGGACAGCACCACGTCCTGGTTCAAGGCCAGCACGATTCCGCCGATGCCCATGGCCGGCGCGGCCACCAGCATGGTGAAGACCAGCACAGCCAGGGCCTGGATCTGCTGAACGTCGTTGGTGGCCCGCGTCACGAGGCTGGTGGCCCCGAAGCCGCCTACCTCCTGGGAGGACAGGGCCTGTACTTTGGCAAACAGTTCCTGCCTCAGCTGGCGCCCGAGCCGCATGGCGACGAAGGCGCTGAGGTAGCCCGCAGCCACGGCGGCCGCAACCTGCGCGGCTGCGATGCCGGCCATCAACCCGCCCAGCCGCAAAATGAGGCCGGTGTCCCCTTTGACGATTCCGTCGTCAATGATGGAGGCATTAAGGGTCGGCAGCAGCAGGGTGGCCGTGGTCTGGGCGAACTGGAGCAGCACAATTGCCAGCACTTTCGCGCGGTGCGCGGCGAGCAGCCGCGTCATCATGCGTAGCAGCACCAAACCTCCCTCGCTAGATCACGGAACAGATCCAGAACCAGCTAGATGCCCCCGCCTCGGCCGTTTCGTCATTGTAAGCCCACAAACCCTGCAGGTTTTGTCATGTGAATGACAAAGCCGTGGCAGGCTTCTCAGCCGAATTTCCGCGCCACCGCGAAGATCCGCCGGAACGGAAAAACCGTCCCGTGCGGGGTGGGCGGATAGGCCTCTCTCAAGCGCGCGGAATACTCCTCCTCAAACGCCGCACCCTCCTCGGCCCCCAGCGCGGCGAGCACCGGCCGGAGCCCCGTTCCGCGGACCCACTCCAGGACGGGGTCCGGGCCCTGCATGACCTGACAGTAGGTGGTCTCCCAGGCTTCCGCCTGACAGCCGGCATCCAGCATGATCCGCAGGTATTCCACCGCCTCGCCCACCGCGTCTTCGTGCCTGAGCACGCCATCCAGGGCTTCGAGCCACTGCGCTGACTCCGCGACCTGCCGCATCAGGGCGTGCGAGGGCGCGTTGAAGTTGCCGGGGACCTGGAGCGCAAACCAGGCGCCGGGTCTGAGGGCAGCCAGCCAGCGGGCCAACAAATCTCGATGCCCCGGAACCCACTGCAGGGCGGCGTTGGTCACCACCACATCGGTGCGGCCTGAGGGCATCCAGTGCGCAATGTCGGCGAGGGTAAAGCTGAGGTTGGGCCTGGCGGCGGCCAGCTCCGCCGCCTTGTGGAGCATGGCCTCCGAGGCATCGATCCCCACAACGTCCGCGCCGGGCCACCGGTCAGCGAGGGTGGCCGTCAAATTTCCGGGCCCGCAGCCCAGATCCACCACATGCCGGGCATCATCCTTGAGCACGCGCCCGGTGAGGTCGAAATACGGTCGGTCCCGGTAATTGCCGAACTCCGCATATTTAGCAGGATCCCATTTCACGACTTCCTCCAATGGCTCGCGCTATTGCCCCACCGTGAGCCTAGCCCCGCCTGCCGCCGCTACCAAGATCGAACCGCCCTCGGGCCGCCCCGGGCACTAAGCTTGAAATCAATGAAACTCGTTGAGCAGCTCCCCGTCCCCGCCGCACGGTCCGCCGAGGGGAACGCCCACGATCCGGACGAGCTGTACACCCGGTTCGTCGAGTGGACCGAAAGCCGCGGACTGACCCTCTATGCGGCCCAGGATGAGGCCATCATGGAACTGGCGTCCGGCGATAACGTCATTCTGGCCACTCCCACCGGCTCCGGCAAGTCCCTCGTGGCAATCGCCGCCCACTTTCAGGCGATGGCTCGTGGCGAACGCAGCTACTACACCGCCCCCATCAAAGCGCTGGTGTCCGAGAAGTTCTTTGCGCTCTGCGAGATCTTCGGCGCCGGAAACGTGGGCATGATCACCGGTGACTCCGGCGTCAACCAGGACGCTCCCATCATCTGCTGCACCGCCGAGATACTCGCGAACATCGCTCTCCGCGAGGGTTCCGCCGCCGACCTTGGCTCCGTGATCATGGATGAATTCCATTTCTATTCGGATCCGCAGCGCGGCTGGGCGTGGCAGGTTCCATTGCTGGAACTCCCCCAGGCGCAGTTCCTGTTGATGTCGGCCACGCTGGGCGACGTCAGCCGCTTCGAGACGGGCCTCACCGAACTCACGGGACGCCCGACGACCACCGTCAGTTCCGCTGAGCGTCCCATTCCGCTGCACTACTACTACCAGCAGACCCCCGTCCACGAAACCCTCGAGGAGCTGCTGTCCACCAAGCAGGTCCCGGTCTACGTTGTGCACTTCAGCCAGTTGGAAGCCATCGATCGCGCCCAGAACCTGATGAGCGTCAATGTGTGCACCCGCGAGGAGAAGGACAAGATCGCCGAGCTCATTGCCGGGTTCCGTTTTGCCGCGGGTTTCGGCAAGACCCTGAACCGGCTGGTAAGGCACGGCATAGGCGTGCACCACGCGGGGATGCTGCCGAAGTACCGCCGCCTGGTGGAACAGCTGGCCCAGGCCGGCCTGCTCAAAGTCATCTGCGGCACCGACACCCTCGGCGTGGGCATCAACGTGCCGATCCGGACGGTGCTGCTCACTGCCCTGAGCAAGTACGACGGCGTCCGCACCCGCCTGTTGAATTCGCGCGAATTCCATCAGATCGCCGGGCGTGCCGGGCGTCCCGGATACGACACCGCGGGCACCGTGGTGGTCCAGGCGCCCGAACATGTGATCGAAAACGTCAAGGCAATGGCCAAGGCCACAGCCAAGTTCGGCGATGACCAAAAGAAGCTCCGCCAAGTGGTGAAGCGCAAACCACCGGAGGGCTTTGTGTCCTGGGGGGAGCCCACTTACAAGAGGCTGGTGGATTCAGTCCCCGATCCCCTGACCTCCAGCTTCACGGTGACCCACGCCATGCTGATGAACCTGATGGAGCGGCCCGGAGATCCTTTCAAGGCCGCACGGCGGCTGCTCACAGAGAACCACGAGCCGCGCTCATCCCAGCTGCAGCTCATGAAAAAGGCCCTCGGTATTTACCGGGAGTTGCTGGCGGCCGGAGTGGTGGAGCGCATTCCCGCTGAAGAGCAGGGACCGGACGGCAGGACGGTCAGGCTGACGGTGCATCTGCAGCCCAACTTCGCGCTTAACCAGCCGCTCTCCCCGTTCGCGCTGGCAGCACTCGAGCTCCTGGATCCGGAGTCGCCGTCGTACGCCCTCGACGTCGTGTCCGTGATCGAATCCACGCTTGAGAAGCCGCGACAGATTCTCTCTGCTCAGCAGAAGAAGGCCAGGGGCGAGGCAATCGCCGCCATGAAGGCCGACGGCATCGAGTACGACCAGCGGATGGCCATGCTGGAGGAGGTCACCTACCCCCAGCCCCTGGCCGGCATCCTCACCGAGGCATTCGATGTGTACCGCAAGGCGGCTCCCTGGATCGGGGATTTCGAGCTGGCGCCGAAGTCCGTGATCCGGGACATGTACGAGCGCGCCATGAACTTCGGCGAGTTCGTCCAGTTCTATGGCCTGGCCCGCTCCGAGGGTATTGTGCTGCGGTACCTGGCCGACGGCTTCAAGGCGCTGCGCCAAACCGTTCCCCAGGATTCCCTCCGCGAGGACCTCGAGGACCTGATCGCGTGGCTCGGCGAACTGGTCAGGCAAGTCGATTCCAGCCTCCTCGACGAGTGGGAGGAGCTGACCTCCGGGCACGCCCCCACCCGGCACGATGCCCCGCCGCCCCCGCCGCCGTCGCTGACCTCGAACATCAGGGCTTTCCGGGTGATGGTCCGGAATGAGATGTTCCGCCGTGTGGAACTGTTCGCCGATGAGGCCGCCACGGTGCTTGGCGAACTCGACGGCGGCTCGGGCTGGGACGCGGAGCGCTGGGAGGACGTCCTGGACGACTACTTCGACGAACACAATGACATAGGCACGGGACCGGACGCACGGGGCCCGGGTTTGCTGATCATCACCGAGGAACCGGGCATCTGGAAGGTCCGTCAGATCTTCGACGACCCCGCCGGCAACCATGACTGGGGAATATCGGCGGAAGTGGATCTGGCGGCATCGGACGAGACGGGGACCGCGGTGGTCCGCGTGACCGACGTCAACAGGCTCTGAGCCGCCGGTGCCGGTGTGTCCGTCCGGGGGCCGGTACAGCGCGGAATCAGTAGAGTGTTTTACAGTCCAGTATCCACAGCCTCCAACGAGGGAGAGACGAGAATCACCATGAGTGTTATCCGGCCCGCCACCGAAGCCGACGTTCCGGTCATCCTGAAGATGATCCACGAGTTGGCCGTTTACGAGAAGGAACCGGACGCTGTCCGGAACACCCCGGGGATGCTGGCAGGGGTGCTCTTCGGCGAGAGCCCCAGGGTGTTTGCCACCATGGCTGAAAACGCGGTCGGCGAGGTACAGGGCTTCGCCCTGTGGTTCCTGAACTATTCCACGTGGGAAGGCGTCCACGGCATTTACCTTGAGGATCTCTATGTCACCCCGGAGTCCCGTGGCGAGGGCCATGGCACGGCGCTCCTGAAGCATCTGGCGGCCACCGCCGTCGAACGCGGTTACGCCCGGGTCGAGTGGAGCGTCCTGGACTGGAACGAGCCGTCCATTGAGTTCTACAAGGGCCTGGGTGCCCATCCCATGGATGAGTGGTCCATGTTCCGCCTGACTGGAGCCGCGCTGGAGACTTTTGGCGCTCCCGCTCCGCTCCGGTCCCCGGCCGGGGTCCGCGCGGAAGCCAGGATCAATGGCTGACGTGGCCTCCGCGCGGCCCTCCGTGCAGCTCTCCCCCACCGGGCCGGCGTCCACGGCCTACGGCAGGGCCGCGACCAGCCACGATGTCAGGGCCCGGCACTCCTTCCGCGGGATGCGAACCGTCGAACACGTCTTCCGCGTGCCCTTGGACCACTTCGGAACGGGCCCGGAGAACATCACCCTATTTGCCCGGGAGTACGTCTCCGCCGATCACGGTGCCGCGGAGGCGGCGGAACTGCCCTGGCTGGTATATCTTCAGGGCGGCCCGGGGGGCCGGGGCAACAGACTGGCGTCACTGGGCGGCTGGACGAAGGCGGCGGCCAGGGATTTCCGGATCCTGATGCTGGACCAGCGAGGCACCGGGCTGTCATCCCCCGTTGACCGTAATACCCTCCCGCTCCGCGGTGACACGGCCGCCCAGGCCCACTACCTGACGCACTTCCGGGCCGACTCCATTGTTGCCGACGCGGAGGCAATCCGGCTGGCCCTGGGCTCGGAGCCGTGGACCGTGTACGGGCAGAGTTACGGCGGATTCTGTGCCCTCAGCTACCTGTCCTTTGCACCGGCTGGTCTGCGGGAGGTGCTCATCACCGGTGGTCTTGCGCCGTTACATGGAACCGCCGACCGCGTGTACAAGGCAACCTTCCGGCGCGTCTCGGCACGCAACGCGGAGTATTTCAGCTGGTATCCCGAGGACCGGGAGAAGGTCAACAAGATCGCCCGGCACCTCCGGACGGCGGCGGAGTTCCTGCCCGGCGGCGAACGCCTGACCGTTGAACGGTTCCAGATGGTGGGCGCGTTCCTGGGCGGCAATACCCGTGTGGACGCGCTTCATCACCTGTTGGAGGACGCCTTCATTCCAGCGCCCGGCGGTGAGCGCCTTTCGGATCAGTTCCTCGAGCAGGTCTACGGGCTGGTCTCGCGCTCCGCGAACCCCCTGTACGCGCTGATGCACGAGTCCATCTACGGGCAGGGGCAGGCCACGCAGTGGGCGGCCTGGCGGGTCCTGAACGACTTCCCCGAATTCCGCCCCGAAGCGCCGCAACTTCTGCTGACCGGGGAAATGGTTTATCCCTGGTACTTCGAACAGGACAAAACCCTGGCGCCCCTGGGGGATGTTGCGCAACACCTGGCAGAAAAGAAGGACTGGGCCCCTCTCTACGATCCGGCGCAGTTGGCCGCGAACACGGTCCCGGTCGCCGCGGCGGTGTACAGCGAGGACATCTACGTCGACAGGAACTTATCGCTGGAGACCGCCGCGGCCGTCCGTGGACTCCAGGTCTGGGAGACAGCAGATTTCCACCATGACGGCATTGCCGACGACGGTGAGGGGATCTTCCGCCGGTTGCTGGGCATGACCCGGTCGGCCAGGAACTGAACCGCCGCTCACACCTGCAGCCCTAGATCCGGCAGGCACCGTACGACGCCACAACGGCACGGCACCGGCCCCGCTCAGGGTCCGGTGCCGTGCCGTTAGTCGTCCCGCTAATCGTCCCGCTAAGACCGCAGGCGGTCCGCCTGGCCGGGCACCGCTGCGTTTACTCGGCGTCGGTCAGGCTTTTGCGCGAGTCCTCCTCAAGCCGGGCATCCAGCTTGGCTTTCTTCGCCTTGGAACTTACCAGGCTGGCGACCACAGCCACGATGATGGTGCCGATGATGACCGCCAGGGACACGTAGGTGGGGATCTCGGGAGCCCACTCGATGTGCTGGCCGCCGTTGATGAACGGCAGTTCGTTGACGTGCATGGCGTGCAGGACCAGCTTTACGCCGATGAAGGCCAGGATCACTGAGAGTGCGTGCTTCAGGTAGATCAGCCGGTTCATCAGGCCGCCCAGCAGGAAGTACAGCTGGCGAAGACCCATGAGGGCGAAAATGTTCGCCGTGAACACGATGAAGGCGCTCTGCGTCAGCCCGAAGATGGCGGGGATGGAGTCCACCGCGAACAGCAGATCGGTCATGCCGATAGTCACGAAGACGATCAGCATCGGGGTGAAGACCTTCTTGCCGTCCACCACGGTGCGGAGCTTGCCGCCGTCGAACTTCTCGGACATCGGCAGGACGCCGCGGATCCGGGCGATGAGGGGGTTTTCCTTGTCCTCCTCGTCCTCGCCCTCGTCCTGCGCCTGCTTCCACGCGGTCCAGAGCAGGAATGCGCCAAAGATGTAGAAGACCCAGCTGAACTGCTCGATCACGATGGCGCCGAGCAGGATGAAGATGCCGCGGAGGATGAGGGCAATGATGATGCCCACCATCAGGACTTCCTGCTGGTACTTACGGGGTACCGAGAAACGCGCCATGATGATGATAAAGACGAAGAGATTGTCGATGCTGAGGCTGTATTCGGTCACCCAGCCCGCAATAAACTGCCCGCCATACTCGTTGCCCGCGAAGAGGAACATGGCCCCGGCAAACACGAGCGCGAGTGTGACGTAGAAAGCCACCCAGAGGCCGGCTTCTTTCATGGACGGCTCGTGCGGACGCTTCAGGACCAGCAACAGGTCCAGCGCGAGGATGACGCCGAGGACGACAAACGAACCGACCTCGAACCAAAGGGGAAGTGTGGGCACAGGAAAGCCTTTCGCAGGGTACAACCAATCGGTGTAAGTCTCTCCGACTGTCCCGCATCACATTGTCTCAGTGACCGTGTGCTTCCTGGCAGCCCGCTACGCCCGGCAAGGCATCTGTGCCGTGCGTGTTGACGATCGTAGCGTTTGGGATACTCCCCTACGTGCCACCCAGTTTACCCTAGGCGTGGCCGGCGGCCTGCATCTGCCGCAATTCCTTCTTCAGATCTCCCACCTCGTCCCGCAGCCGCGCGGCGAACTCGAACTGGAGTTCGCCGGCGGCGGCGTGCATCTGCTCGGTCAGTTGCTCGATCAGGCCCACCAGATCCTCGGCGGGAGCGGCGGCGAGGCCGTCCGACCGGACCTTTGACGCGCCCATTCCCTTGCCGCGCGCCTTGCCGGCCCCAGCCAGGAGCTCGCGGGTGTCCGCGTCCTCCTTGGCCAGCTGGTCCGTGATGTCGGCAATCTTCTTCCGCAGCGGCTGCGGGTCGATGCCGTGTTCCTTGTTATACGCCACCTGGATTTCCCGGCGCCGGTTCGTTTCATCGATGGCGTGCGCCATGGAGTCAGTGATGCGGTCCGCGTACATGTGCACCTGTCCCGAGACGTTACGCGCGGCACGGCCGATGGTCTGGATCAGCGACGTGGAGGACCTCAGGAAGCCTTCCTTGTCTGCATCCAGGATGCTCACCAGCGAGACCTCCGGCAGGTCGAGGCCCTCACGGAGCAGGTTGATGCCCACAAGGACGTCGAAGACGCCCATCCGGAGTTCGCGGAGCAGTTCCACGCGGCGAAGCGTGTCCACGTCCGAGTGCAGGTATTCGACCTTCACTCCGTGTCCCAGCAGGTAGCCGGTGAGGTCCTCAGCCATCCGCTTGGTGAGGGTGGTAACCAGGACGCGCTCGTTCTTCGCTGTCCGGGTTCTGATCTCGCCCAGCAGGTCGTCGATCTGGCCTTTGGTGGGTTTGACCACCACTTCGGGGTCTATCAGGCCGGTGGGGCGGATGATCTGCTGCACGAAGCCGTCCGATTTGCCGAGCTCGTACTTGCCGGGGGTGGCGGACAGGTAGACGGTCTGGCCGACGCGTTCGAGGAATTCGTCCCATTTGAGCGGACGGTTATCCATGGCCGAGGGTAGCCGGAAGCCGTAATCCACCAGATTCCGTTTGCGCGACATGTCACCCTCGTACATGGCGCCGATCTGCGGCACTGTGACGTGGGACTCATCGATGACCAGCAGGAAGTCATCCGGGAAGTAGTCGAGGAGGCAGTGCGGCGCGGTCCCGCGGGCGCGGCCGTCGATGTGCGACGAGTAGTTCTCGATGCCGTTGCAGAAGCCCATCTGCTGCATCATTTCGAGGTCATAGGTGGTGCGCATACGCAGGCGCTGGGCCTCCACAAGCTTGTTTTGGCTTTCCAGGACCTTGAGCCTGTCAGCGAGCTCGTCCTCGATCCGTTTGATGGCCCGGCCCATCCGCTCCGGCCCGGCCACATAGTGCGAGGCCGGGAAGACGTACATTTCTTCTTCGTCCCGGATCACCTCGCCGGTCAGCGGATGCAGGGTGTGGATGTTCTCGATCTCATCGCCAAAGAATTCGATCCGGATGGCCAGTTCCTCGTACATCGGGATGATTTCCACGGTGTCGCCGCGGACGCGGAACGTGCCGCGGTGGAAGTCCATGTCGTTGCGTGCATACTGCATGGACACGAATTTCCGGAGCAGATCGTCGCGGTTCATCTCCGCCCCCTTGCGGAGCGTCACCATGCCCGCGATGTACTCTTCCGGCGTGCCCAGGCCGTAGATGCAGGACACGGTGGCGACCACGATGACATCGCGGCGGGTCAGGAGGGCATTGGTGGCGGAGTGGCGGAGCCGTTCGACCTCCTCGTTGATGGAGGAGTCCTTCTCGATGAAGGTGTCGGTCTGCGCCACGTAGGCCTCAGGCTGGTAGTAGTCGTAGTACGACACGAAGTACTCGACCGCGTTGTTCGGGAGCAGCTCTCGGAATTCGTTGGCCAACTGTGCGGCGAGCGTCTTGTTCTGGACCATCACCAGGGTGGGCCGCTGGACCTGCTCGATCAGCCACGCCGTCGTCGCGCTTTTACCGGTGCCGGTGGCACCCAGCAGCACCACGTCCTTTTCACCGTTCTTGATGCGGTCGGTGAGCTCGGCAATTGCGGCGGGCTGGTCCCCGGCCGGCTTGAACTCGCTGATGACCTCGAAGGGCGCCACGACGCGGTTGATTTCCTGCGCAAGACTCATGTATCTAATCTACCGCCAGCCACTGACAAGAATCGGGGATTCAGCTTTGGGCTGTACCCCGGAAGGGACCCCGGGCAACCGGCTCCAGGTACGACGGCGGCTGCCACCCCGTGCGCGCCACCCAGGCTTCCATGCGGGTAGCGGTGGCGGTGAACCATGCTTCCTTGTCCGCGGCGTACCCCGCCGTGGACTTGTCCACACTGTGAAGCGCCGCCACCCTGCGCTTCTCGGCCACATAGTCAGCCCGAGCCGCAGCATCATCGCGCAGCCAGTCCCGGAAGCACAATGCGAACTTCCAACCGGGAGATCCCACGGTACGGACATGGAGGTTCACCGGCCTGCCCGGATCGGCGTTGCCGTGCAGCCGCTTGCCCCACACCGAGGGATCCGGGTGGGAAGGTTTGGTGCTGTCGGCCAGGACGCCGGGCCAGCGCGGGAATCCCGTTTCGGCCAGGACCGGGGAGATACGGTCCGCCGTCTCCAGGTCCGAAACTGTCAGCTGGAGGTCGATGATGTCCTTGGCATCGAGCCCGGGGACGGCAGTTGATCCGATGTGGTCCACGGCCAAGGCATCGCCCGGCAGCGCCGCCTGCAGTCGCCCGATCAGCCGGGCTGCCTGCGCGGCCCAGGTGGGATCAGCGGGGGTCAGCACCGGCCCACCCGTCCGGGGCGCCATCCGGTGCTCCTTGAGGTTGTGGGCGAACGGCACCAGGCGGCCATCCCACAGCCGGGTGACAGCGTCCCTCAGCTGCTCCCGGCTGCCGGAGTTCTCAAGAATCACGTCTGCCGCGGCGAGGCGGACGTCGCGGGCAGCCTGGGCGGCCATCCTGGACCGGGCCTCGTCCTCGCTCATGCCCCGGTGCTCCACCATGCGCCGGATCCGCATCTCGTCCGGGGCGTCCACCACCACCACAAGGTGGAAGCCGCTGCCCTGCCCGGTCTCCACCAGGAGTGGAATGTCCTGAACCACGACGCCGCCACGGGGTGCGGCCGCGATCAGCGCGGCGGCACGCTCCCGCACCAGGGGATGGACGATGCTGTTCAGTTCCGCAAGCCGGGCGGGGTTGCCGAAAACCAGAGCCCCGAGGCGCGCGCGGTCAAGGCCGCCGGCGGCCGTCAGCATGCCCGCACCGAAAGTCTCGGTGATCCTGGCCAACCCGGGCGTACCGGGCTCCACCACCTCACGGGCAAGTGCGTCGGCGTCGACCACCACCGCGCCCAGCTCCCGCAGCCTCGACGCAACAACTGACTTCCCCGAGGCGATGCCGCCCGTCAATCCGATCTTCAGCACCCCACCAGACTAAACTGATCTGATGTCGGAATTGGCGGACGGGGCGGAAAGCAGGGCTACTTCCTACACGGCGCCCGCCGCCGGCCCGGACTTCCGCCACGAACTGGAAGTCAAACGCTCCCGGTTTATCACGGTGATCCGCCGCACAGAGGACGAAGATGGAGCCAGGGCGCTGGTGGCGGAGCTCCGCAAGGAGTTCCATGACGCCCGGCACCACTGCACGGCATTCGTCATCGGGCCGGACCGTGGCACGCAGCGTTCCAGCGACGACGGCGAGCCGTCAGGAACGGCGGGAATTCCCATGCTGGAGGCCCTCATCAGACGCGAGACAGCGCCCGGGGTGACTGATCTCAGCGACGTCGCCGCGGTCGTCGTCCGCTATTTCGGCGGGATCCTGCTCGGAGCCGGCGGGCTGGTTCGCGCCTACTCGGAGTCCGTGTCCTCAACCCTTGATCACGCGCCCCTCGTGCAACGGCGGAGGCTGCGGATCTGTTCGGTTCCCGTGCCGCATTCCACTGCGGGCAGGCTGGAAAACGACCTCCGCGCCGCCGGGTATGTGATGGCCGGCGTCGACTATGACCCACAGGCCACCATCCTCAGGATTGCGTTGCCGGACCAGGCCCACGAGATCGCCGACGCCGCAGCGCGCCTGGCGGCCCTGACAGCCGGCAGCGCAACACTGCACCGCGGCGGGTCCGAGTGGATCGACGTCCCGCTCCGCTGATCCTGCGCCCGGCGTTGCTCGCGGGCGCGCGGGGCGCGGGCGCGCGGGGCGCGGGGGCGCGGGGCGGGGCAGGCGCGCGCGGGCGGGGCGGCGGGGCGCGCCGATCACGTTGCCTAATACGGGACATGCCCAGTCTTGGCGGCAGCCGCAGGACATAGCGCCACTATGCCCAGTTGCGGCGGCCAGCATTGGACATGTCCCACCGACCTCGAAAGGTTCGGGGGGACATGCCCATCCTGTGATCGGCGCATAGGACATGTCCGGGCCTGTGGCCGCTTGGTTCGGCGGTGCCCGCTACCCTCTGGTTAGTTGGAGGAGCCGGACGCGCCTAGTGGCAGATCTCCCAGATATGGCCGTCGGGATCTTGGAAGCTGGCTGTGCGGATGCCCCAGGGCCGGTCCATTGGACCGTTCAGCAACTCGACCCCGCGGCTGGCCAGCTCGGCGCACATGGCATCGACGTCGTCCACATCAATGGTGAACTGTAGCCGTGATCCAGCTTCGGGCGGTGCTACCTTTGCCGGCCGGATGAGCTCGGGCGCCGCCGTGGTCTTGAGGAGGTTAATCAGGGTGTTTTGGAATTTGAAGACCGTGGACGCGTCGTCCTCGAACGCGACAGGGAGACCGAAGACTTCCTGGTAGAACAGTTTGGTGGTTTCGAGGTCCTCGACGAACAGGGTGATAGCCCCGATACCCCGTGGCCATGGCCCCATCCCCACACCGTCGACTCGTCGCTCAGTATTCTCCGAAGCCTCGCCCATGAACGGTCGTCTCCTTAGTGCTATGCCCGGCGTTCCTGTCCGGTTCAAGCTACCGGGTCCAGCCAACACGTTCAACGTCCATGCCGTCGATTGAAGGCCGCGCCTCTCCACAGGCACAGCCCAGGAACACGCAGAGGCGCCGCGCAAATCCGCAGCTTGGGACATGCCCTGTCCTCGCCTTGTCGGATGGACATATAAACTTCATGGCCACGCGCCGGGGCCAGAGCTGGACATGTCCTCTTGGCTGGATCGATGGTTGGATAAGACGCAGTTAATCACATGGAAGGCGGCCACCGTGGACGATCCCTTCGACCTTGAACGGTTCGTAACCGCCCAGAACGCGAGCGGGACTTATGGCCACGCCATTGCGGAGCTTCGAAAGGGGGCCAAGAGGAGCCACTGGATGTGGTTCATCTTCCCCCAGGTTCAGGGGCTTGGCCAAAGCTCAACGTCCAGGCACTACGCCATCTCCTCGCTAGCTGAAGCCCAGGCGTACCTGCGGCATCCGATACTCGGTGCACGGCTGCTGGAATGCACCGCGGCCATCGCCGGGCTGAAGGATCGCTCGGCCACGCAGATCTTCGGCGGCACCGACGCACAGAAGCTGCACTCCTCGGCCACGCTCTTCCTGCGTGCGGCGCCGGACGAACAGCTCTTCCAACACATCCTGGACCAGTACTTCGATGGGCAACCCGACAGCGCCACCGACCGTCTGCTGGGTCTCAGGGCCTGAATTTCCGTCTTCCTCCCGTTGACCGCCGGAGATGGCCGCGTCCATTCCCAACCACTGGACATGTCCCCCTCTGCCCACGCGGAACCACCGGACATGTCCCTTTCCGGGCTGAGCCAGCGCACATAAGCCCGCTATGTCCAGTGCGCGGACCGAAAGCTGGGCATGTCCTGTTGGACGTGCCTGGAGGAAAAAATGGGCATGTCCCAATGGAGGTGCGGAGGTGCGGAGGTGCGGAGGTGCGGAGGTGCGGAGGTGCGGAGCGCCCCGGTGCCGTCCGTGGCGTGCCGTGGCGTGCCGTGGCGTGGGGTGGCGGCAACGCAAAAGCGGGTCCCTGCCACATGGCAGGGACCCGCTTCAGCTAGCCCGGAGCAACCGGGCTGGTGGCAATTAGTTGCCGGTCAGCTTCTCGCGCAGTGCTGCAAGAGCCTCGTCGGAAGCGAGCGTGCCGCCACCGGTGTTGGACTCGGCTGCAGCCGGCTCGGAGGAGTAGCTGGTGGTGCCGGAGTCGCTCTCACCGGACGTTGCAGCTGCAGCGTCGTCGGCAGCGTGCTGGGCAACCTGCTTCTTGTGGGCTTCCCAGCGGGTCTGGGCGTCAGCGTACTGCTGCTCCCAGGCGGCGCGCTGCGTCTCGTAGCCTTCAAGCCACTCGTTGGACTCCGGATCGAAGCCCTCCGGGTACTTGTAGTTGCCCTCTTCGTCGTACTCAGCGGCCATGCCGTAGAGAGCCGGATCGAATTCGGTGGACTCGGCGTCGACGCCCTCGTTGGCCTGCTTGAGGGACAGCGAGATGCGGCGGCGTTCGAGGTCGATGTCGATGACCTTGACGAACAGCTCATCCCCAACGGAGACAACCTGCTCGGCCAGCTCAACGTGGCGCACGGCGAGCTCGGAGATGTGGACCAGGCCTTCGATGCCGTCTTCAACGCGAACGAACGCACCGAACGGAACCAGCTTGGTGACCTTACCCGGCACAACCTGCCCGAGGGCGTGGGTGCGGGCGAAGGTCTGCCACGGATCTTCCTGCGTAGCCTTGAGCGAGAGGGAAACACGCTCGCGGTCCAGGTCCACCTCGAGAACCTCGACGGTGACTTCCTGGCCAACTTCGACAACCTCGGACGGGTGGTCGATGTGCTTCCAGGACAGCTCGGAAACGTGAACCAGGCCGTCTACGCCGCCCAGGTCCACGAATGCACCGAAGTTGACGATGGAGGAAACAACGCCGGGACGAACCTGGCCCTTTTCCAGCTTGTTGAGGAACGTCGAGCGGACCTCGGACTGGGTCTGCTCGAGCCACGCACGGCGGGACAGCACAACGTTGTTGCGGTTCTTGTCCAGCTCGATGATTTTGGCTTCGATCTTCTGACCGATGTACGGAGCAAGGTCGCGCACACGGCGCATCTCGACGAGGGATGCGGGCAGGAAGCCGCGCAGACCGATGTCGAGGATAAGACCACCCTTGACAACCTCGATGACGGTACCGGTGACGACACCGTCTTCTTCCTTGACCTTCTCGATGTCGCCCCAGGCACGCTCGTACTGAGCACGCTTCTTGGAGAGGATCAGGCGGCCTTCTTTGTCTTCCTTGGTGAGCACCAGGGCTTCGACCTGATCGCCAACGGAGACGACGTCTCCGGGGTCAACGTCGTGCTTGATGGACAGCTCGCGGGAGGGGATGACACCTTCGGTCTTGTAACCGATGTCGAGCAGAACTTCGTCGCGGTCGACCTTGACGACGGTACCTTCGACGAGGTCTCCGTCGTTGAAGTACTTGATGGTGGCGTCGACTGCTGCGAGGAAGTCCTCAGCGGTACCGATGTCGTTAATCGCGACTACGGGGGTACCGGGCTTCTCGGTGGAGGTGATGGTCATGTAGTAGGGGCTCCGTTGTGGATAGTGAGTCGTTCAGGCAAACCGCCGCGCCCGCATATGGATGCGTGCGCGGGTGATGGCGCATCACAGGGATATGCCGGGTCATCCTGATTTGTGGATTGAAGATACGTGCACGTAGTACACGCCCGTTTATTCTAGTCGTTCGCTCCAACCCGGGTCAAAGCGCGTGCGTCCGGCCGGCCCGTCCGCCGGCGTCGCCATTCCGCAAAGCTTCAGAAATGCGTCAGGCAGTGCGGGGAGCGTTCGACGGCGAACATAAGACGCGCGTTAAGCGCGGCCCCCGCGGTGTGTTCCCTGATCCGTCCTGCTGCCGTCAGCGTCACGGGGCAGACGGCCCCGAGGTAGATGGAGGATAGGGCTGAGACGTCCAGTGTCAGGTCAGCCTCTCCAGGAGCCGGTTCAGGGACGGCGTCGACGACGGCCTCACCATCGGTGATGTTCAGCGCAAAGGTTCCGGCCGCAAGGCCGAGCGGGTCCGTGACCTCCAGGACCAGCCGGCCGTCCGCTGGGAAGTGCCGGGCTGCCAGGGCGCGTGGCACGTCCAGGATTCGAAGCCACAGCATGTCCCTGCTGTCCGAAGATTCGATGCAGCGGGAGTCGGAAAGCGCCCAGGTCAATGGGTCATCAAGGGGCGCTTCTTCCCACGTGACCCGCTCCACGAGGTCGATGTTGCCAAGGAACTGCCACAGCTCCAGGTAAGCGTCCGCGGTGGCCGCCACGAGATCCACGATTTCCATGGTGTACGGCCTGGAGTCCCAGCCCAGGAACTTGTACGAGACGTAGCCGTCCACCTCGCCGCCGGGCCCGTAGTGCAGGGCAACCTTGACGGCGTCGTCCGGCTTGCCGTCCCGGCCGAACTCCCCCGCGGCGCGGTGCCGGTAGTAGTCCTGGCGGTCGATGGAGCCGGGAGTCAGGTGGTGGACCTTGGCGAAAACCTGTGGGGCGAGCTCCAGCAGCACCTTGCGGTCGGCGATTTCCACGGCGCCCACGGGCTGGTGCCGGACATTGAACCGGGCGGTGGTGTCCACCTTGACCGTACGCTCAAAGCTCGCCACGCCGTAGCCGAAGCGCTCGTAGATGGAAGCTTCCGACGCGGTCAGCGCCGCCATGGCGAGGCCGTCGGCGCGGGCCCGGTTCAGGTCCGCGGACATCATGCGGCGTAACAGTCCGCGGCGGCGGTGCGGGGTGCGCACTGTCACTGCGGTGACGAGCCGCGTAGGCAGCTGCCGTCCGAATCCGATATTGAGGTTCTTGCGGAGCGTCCCGAAGGTTGCCACGGGAATGGCGGCCTCCAGGGAGTGTGGCGCGACCTCTCCCGTCTGGTAAACGCCGGTCAGCTCGCGCCCGTCCACCCGGTACATGGCCATAGTCTCGTCCACGTAGTCGTCGTTCCGGCGGGTGTCGTGGAATCCGAAGCCCACCGCCTGAATCCAATCGGTTCCCTGCTCGTAGCCGGGCGCACCCTTCTCGGTAGCCCTGAACCGCCGGATCTCATACTTGTCTGCCACGTGCTGATCCCCCTTCAACCGAATGGATGACTTGGGCAGGGCGCGCGCTCCGGCGCCCTGCCCGTGCTGAAACCGCTAGTGACCGGCGTCGTACCAGCTCGGACCCACTCCAATCTGGACTTCCAGGGGAACGCTCAGGTCCGCGGCGGAGCCCATCTGCTCCGTCACCAGCTGCGCCACCGCTTCCCTTTCGCCGTCGGCCACTTCAAGCACCAGTTCGTCATGGACCTGCAGGAGCATCCTGGACTTGAGGCCCTGGGCCTTCAGTTCCGCGTGCACACCCAGCATGGCCCGCTTGATGATGTCTGCCGCGGATCCCTGGATGGGAGAGTTCAGCGCGATGCGCTCCGCGTTCTCGCGCAGCTGACGGTCGGTGCTGGTGAGGTCCGGGAGGTAACGGCGCCGCCCCTCGATCGTGGCGGTGTAACCGTCGATCCGGGCCTGGTCCACCACGCCGCGGAGGTAGTCGCGCACAGCGCCGAACCGGTCGAAGTATTCCTTCATCAGGGTCCGGGCCTCGTCAACGGAAATCTCCAGTTGCTTGGAGAGCCCGAACGAGGTCAGACCGTAGGCGAGGCCGTAGGACATCGCCTTGACTTTGGAACGCATGGCACTGGTGACCTGGTCCGTGGGCACATGGAAGATGTTGGACCCCACGAAACGGTGCAGGTCCTCGCCATCCTTGTACGCCTGGATCAGGCCGGCATCCCCCGAGAGGTGGGCCATGATACGCATCTCGATCTGCGAATAGTCGGCGGAGAGGAGGCATTCGTAGCCGTCGCTGACCACAAAGATTCCACGGACGCGCCGGCCTTCTTCGCTGCGGATGGGGATGTTCTGGAGGTTGGGGTTGTTCGAAGAGATCCGGCCCGTGGCGGCGACGTTCTGCGCGTAGGTGGTGTGGATCCGGCCGTCCTCGGCGACGGACTTCTTCAGCGACTCCAGCATCTGCCGGAGTTTCGAAGATTCCCGGTGCGCCATCAGCTGGACCAGGAATTCGTGCCCGGTCTTTTCCAGCAGATTCTTCAGCGAGGCGGCGTCGGTGGTGTAGCCGGACTTGATTTTCTTGGTTTTGGGCAGTCCCAGCTCATCGAAGAGAACGGTCTGGAGCTGTTTGGGCGAGCCGAGGTTTACTTCGTGGCCGATGGCGGCAAAGGCGAGTTCCTGGGCGTTGTCGATCACCTTGGCCAGGTCAGCCAGCTGCTCATCCAGCCGCGGCATGTCAATGGCGATTCCGGCGAGCTCCATGTCGGCCAGCACGCGGCTCACGGGAAGCTCGAGGGTGGAGAGAAGTTCTTCCGCCTTGCGTTCTTTCAGCTCCCCCTCGAAATAGCGGCTGAGGGCCTGGACGACGGTGGCGGCCTGGACGAGCTCGCCCGCGGCGGCGGTGTCTTCGCCGTCGAACGCCAGCTCCAGCTGCCCGGCCTTCGCCACAGCGCTGGAGATTGCGATATTCAGGTGGTGCTGCGCCAGTTCCGCCAGCTCGTAGGAGCGGCGATCGGGCTGGATGAGGTAGCCCGAAATCGACGTGTCGTCCACGACGCCTTCCAGTTCCAAGCCGCGGGCGGTCATCGCCTTCAGTGCCGCTTTGAACCCGTGCATCACCTTGGGCGCTTCAGGGTCACGCAGCCACGCGGCCAGGACGTTTTCGGCCTCGGCATCCTGGCTGGACAGATCGATGTAGGCGGCGGCGCCGTCCCTGACGATCGCCAGCGCGGCGGCGTCTTCGCCGATCCGTCCCGGAACGAGGTCGACGGCGACGGCGGACCGCTGGCCGGCCCCTGCGGCCAGGAATGCGCTCAGCTCAGCTGCTCCGGCCGGCGTGATGTAGTCCGGGGTGTCCAGGTTTTCCCGCTCGGCCAGGTCCACGCCTTCACTGCCGTAGAGGGCAAAAAGGCGGCTACGGATGGTCTTGAACTCGAGGGTGTCGAACAGTTCTTCCAGTGCGGCCTGGTCCGGCCGGGGATCCGCGAGGTCGTCCAGGGTCACGGGAAGCTTCAGATCGGTGTGAAGCCTGTTCAGCCGGCGGTTTCGCTTCACGGCCTCCACATTTTCGCGGAGAGCCTCGCCTACTTTGCCGCCGATCGCGTCGAGGTGCTCCAGCACGCCTTCCAGTCCGCCGTAAAGGTTGATCCATTTGGCGGCCGTCTTGGGCCCCACGCCGGGAACGCCCGGGAGGTTGTCCGCCGACTCCCCCACGAGGGCAGCGAGGTCCGAATACTCCGCCGGGGTGACGAAGTACTTTTCCTGGATGGCCGGGGCATCCAGGCGGGGAATGTCGCTCACGCCCTTCCTGGGGTACAGCACGAAGACGTTGTCCGTAATCAGCTGGAAGGCATCGCGGTCCCCTGTCACCAGCAGCACCTCATAGCCGGCCTTTTCTCCCATGGCGGCGAGGGTGGCCAGGATGTCATCCGCTTCGTAGCCGGGCATCATGATGGTCTTGATACCCCATGCACGCATGACCTTGTCGATGAGGTCGATCTGGCCGCTCATCTCCCGGGGAGTCTCGTTGCGGCCCCCCTTGTAATCGCTGTACTCGACCTTGCGGTGCGTTGTCTCATCCGAGACGTCGAAGGCCACGGCGATGTGGGTAGGCTTCTGCTCCTTGATCAGGTTGATGAGCATGGACGTGAAACCGTGGATCGCGTTGGTGTGCTGGCCGGTGGCGGTGGAGAACTTGTCCGCCGGGAGGGCGAAAAACGCCCGGAACGCCATGGAGTGCCCGTCGAGCACCAGGAGGCGCGGCTGGTCCGTGATGGGAATCACGGGCGCCTCGGTGGCGGAAACCGATGCAACGGTCCGGCGCGGCTTCTTGGGCGGTGTGGCCACTGCCACTGGTGCGGCCTCCGCTGCCGGTATGTTTTCGGTTACTGACGGGGAAGGGGCCGGTTTGGTAGTTTCGCTCACAGGTGCCAGCCTAGTTGCCATGAAGGACAATTTCACGCCCGGGCCGTTCGTTGAGGAGCTGACGGCCGCCGGCGTGCCCGAAGACATGCACGGGTGGCTGGGCGAATATGGCGTCGGGGCCCTCGTGGTGAAGATGGGGATCCATTTCCTCGAAATGAGCCCGGAGCGGACGGTGGCCACCATGCCCGTGGAGGGCAACACGCAGGTGGCGGGGATCCTGCACGGCGGCGCTCACGTGGTCCTGGCCGAGACCCTGGGTTCCTTCGCCGCCGGCATGCACGCGGGGCCGGGGCGCCAGGCGCTGGGTATTGAGGTCGGCGCCACCCATCACAGGGCAATCGCTGCCGGCATTGTCACGGGAACCTGCACCGCAATCCATCTGGGCCGGACGCTGACCACCCACGAGATCGTGATGACGGACGAGCGCGGCCGGCGGCTGTCCACCGCACGCATCACCAACCTGATCCGGGACACGGCCGGATAGTCAGCCGCCGCCGAACCGGTAGCGAAGCTCGACAATTCCCCGCCCCATGGTGCGCGAGGAAATCAAGTCCAGTGGCGGCGTCGGGCCTTTCTTCATGGGGAGAACGGGTTTGCCCTGGCCCAGCACCACCGGAATGACGGAGACGATCAGCTCATCCAGCAGGCCGGCGTCGGCGAACTGGGCTGCGGTTTCTCCCCCGCCCACGAGCCAGACGTTCTTGTCGCCGGCCACGCCCCTCAGGTCTTCCGAAAATTCCCGGACATCGCCGCGGACGAACGTGACGTCAGCTCCGGCCGGAGCGGAGAGCTCATGGTGGGTGAACACCCAACAGGGCGTCCCGGGGTACGGCCAGGAGTCCGCTTGGTGCTCCATGAGCCACGCGTAGGTCTCGCCGCCCATAACAATGCAGCCGACGTCGGCCATGAAGGTTTCGTAGCTTTCCCTGCCGCCCTCGAAGCCATCGAACTGCAGCAGCCAGGCCAGATTGTCATCCGGGGTGGCGATGAATCCGTCGAGGGAAGAGGCGACGAAGTACTGGAAAGCGGCCATCTCCCCAGCCTAACCTGCACCGGGGTTGCGGTGGCAGCCGGTGCCCATGCCGTGTCCGGCCGGACGCGGTTTACTTGGTGAAGTACGGGATGATCAGGTAGAGCCCGAAGAGCACGGCGATGCCGCACAGGGCGAAGCACGCGTAGGCGAGGGACCTCATCCACCGGGGCGTGGATTGCTCGGGATCACCGGCGATCGCCGTAAAGCGGACTCCGACGGCGTACAGGGTCACCACGATCACCGCCGCCACCAGGGTGGCCCCCGCCACCTGTACCAGTTCCAACCACTTCATCTACAGCCGACCCTTCTGGTTGTTGGCGCGGCTGGCAGCCATCGCTTTCTTCTTCCGGAAGCGGACGGCCTGCCCTGCTTCCTCCACCTCCACGGCGTTGTGGTGGCCCACATGCGACTTGCGGGACTGGACAAACATGAACACCACGGCCGCGGTTCCAGCCACCGCCGCGATGATCACGCCGACCACGCCTGTTTTGACGAGCAGGGCGGTGAGTGCGCCCACGACGCCTGCGGCGGGGAGGGTGAAGAGCCAGCCGACGGCGATGCGCCCGGCGGTGCCCCACCGCACCGATGTTCCCCGGCGGCCCAGGCCGGACCCAATGACGGACCCGGAAGCCACCTGGGTGGTGGACAGGGCGAAGCCGAGGTGGGACGAGGCGAGGATGGCCGAGGCGGTGCTGGTTTCCGCAGCGAAGCCCTGTGCCGGTTTGACGTCGGTGAGCCCGGAACCCATGGTGCGGATAATGCGCCAGCCGCCGGCGTAGGTGCCCACGGCAATGGCAAGTGCGCAGGCCGTGATGACCCACAGCTGGGGACCCGATCCCGTGGGCTGGGTGCCCGCCGCGATGAGGACCAGCGTGATGATGCCCATGGTCTTCTGGGCGTCGTTGGTGCCGTGCGCGAGGGCCACCAGGCTGGAGGTGAAGATCTGCCCGGTGCGGAACCCGCCGCGCTTCTGGGTCAGCTTGCTCCCTGTCTCCGGATCGTGACGGGAGGTCAGGGCGTACGCCAGCCGGGTGCAGACATAGGCCACACCGCCAGCCACCAGCGGCGCGAAAACGGCAGGAAGGATGACCTTCTGCATCAGGCTTTCGAAGTTGACCGACTGGATGCCGATACCGGCGATGGCGGCCCCGATGAGGCCGCCGAAGAGGGCATGGGACGAGCTGGACGGCAGGCCCTTAAGCCACGTGATCATGTTCCACAGGATGGCTCCCATCAATCCGGCAAAGATGATGTCCGGTGTGATCTGGATTCCTCCGGAGCCTTCGCGGATGATGCCGCCGGAAACGGTCTTCGCCACTTCCGTGGAGAGGAACGCGCCCACCAGGTTCAGGGAAGCCGCCAGGGCAACAGCTGGTTTGGGTTTGATGGCACCGGTGGCAATGGGCGTGGCCATCGCGTTGGCGGTGTCATGAAAGCCGTTGGTGAAGTCGAAAAATAGTGCCAGCGCTATCACTAGCGCCACCATGAAGGTGATTTCCACCTGTTGCCCAATCTGCAGAGTCGACGGTCAGCAGTTCCACTTCCCCGTGCCCGCCGCGCCGCGGCAATGTTCATCAGAAATTTCACTGGAACGGTTGCGTCATGAGGCAGGGCAGGCTTGAAACCTTATCGATCGTACGCGTCAACGGTCCAAGGGCAAAACACCGGCCGCTCCAACAAAAGCACGCACGGTCTCGAGCTCGGTTTTGGACAATCCCCTGCGGGGATCGGGGGAAATCGGCAGGAATCGACCACCCAGGAATCGGGCCCATGCTGCCGCATCCCGCTCGAACCGCAGCTGGTCGTCCACCCAGACCACCCGATCCGGCCCGGTGGATTCAAGGTGGCGCTGGATGGCCAGCAGTTTCCACCAGCCCTGACCCGCACCGACGCCTGACCCGGCCAGGACGGGCCATTCCTTTCCTGCAAGCCCAATGGCCGGGCAAAGGTATTCCGGTGCGTAGTCCAGCCAGCTGGTCAGCCACAAGCAGCGCACTCCCGGGGTCCGGGCCAGCTGGTTCAGGCCGTCGACTACTTCGCCCGCATACGCCACCTCGAGCATTCCGGCGTTGGCCTGCTTCCAGCGGGTGCCCCAGTCGGTGGTCCCGGTGGGGCCGAACGGGCAGATCACGCCGTCCACGTCCAGGTACAGGGAGACATTGCCCACCGCGGCCACCTTCCTCCCCGCCGGGCCGGCGGTACGGGGACGCTGGAAGGCCGGCCGGGGACGCAATTCACGTTACCGACGGCCGGTCGCGGCGGCAACGACTGCGGTGGAGCTGTGGGCCTAGGCCGGGACCTTTTCCGCCACGGCCGGCTGGCGAACGGCGGCACGGGCCGCAACGGGTGCGGGAACACCCTCCCCGGCCTGGCCGTACAGCCAGTCGTTGTACTGGTAGTTACCGTCCTTGCGGCTCTTGAACAGCAGGTTGCGCAGCGTGCGGGCCAAACCGGATACGTGCCATGACTCGCCCCAGACGCGGGCGGTCCGCTGGACCCGCGCGGTCCGGCCGGCGCGGAGGGTATTGAATTCCTTGATCGCGCCGTCCCAGGCGTCCGGGTTGACACCCTCGGCGGTGAAGACCGTGCCGTAGCTCGCGTCCTGCAGCACGGCTGCGTCCTCGAGGGCCTGGCAGGCGCCCTGGGCGAGGTACTGGAGCATCGGGTGCGCGGCGTCGCCCATCAGCACCATCCGGCCGGCCACCCAGTTCTCGATCGGGTTCCGGTCGTACATGGGCCAGCGGATGCCGGTGGCCAGGTTCTTGAGTGCTTCCCGAACCGCCGGGACGCAGTCCTTGTAGGCCGCCTCAAGCTCGTCAACGCCGCCGTACTGTTCTTCGCCGCGTTCGAAGGAGGCGGACTTGAAGACGGCCACGGTGTTCAGCAGCTCACCTTTCCGCAGCGGATACTGCACGAGGTGGCAGTCCGGGCCAAGGTAGACGATGACGTCCTCGAGGTCGGCCTTGGGGGTGTTTTCGGTGATCGGCACGGTGCCGCGGTAGGCGACGTAGGCCGAGGGCACGGGAGCGTCATTGGCCACGAGCGGACGCAGGGTGGACTTGAGCCCGTCGGCGCCGATCACGACGTCGGCCTCGTAGTCCACGCCGGCCGCGGTGTGGGCCACGCCGCGGCCGTTCACGGTTTCAACACTCTCGACCATGACGTCGTTGACCAGCTTGACGCCCGCCGCTTCACAGCCTTCGAGGAGGACGCGGTGCAGGTCGCTGCGGTGGATCACGACGTAGGGAGCGCCGTAGCGTTCCTCGAATTCCCCGCCGAGCCTCTGGCGGGCGAGCTCCTCGCCGGTGATCGCGTCGCGGAAGACCAGGTGCTTGGGCTGGACACCGATCTCCAGTGCCTTTTCCAGCAGGCCCCAGCGCTTGAGGACGCGGGAAGCGTTTGGGGCCATCTGGAGTCCAGCGCCCACCTCGCCGAATTCCGGAGCCCGCTCCACGAGGGTGACGTTGGCGCCGTTTTCACGCAGTGCGAGGGCTCCGGCCAGTCCGGCCATACCCCCTCCGATGACCAGGACATCAGTGGACGTTGCGTGCTCAGACATTGCTTGCTCCTGTTTGTGAGGGTGAGATTGACGATTCGGATGTGAGTTCGAGTTTGAGTTTGAGGCCGACGGCGACCAGCAGGACCGCAGCGATGGCGGCGGCACCGGCGAAGGCCAGGAAGTTAGAGTTGACGCCGAGTCCGGCTGCCAGCAAGAGGCCGCCCACCTGAGGTGCGGCAACGGCGCCGATGCGTCCCACGCCCAGCGCCCAGCCGAGCGCAGTGCCCCGAAGGTGGCCCGGGTAATGGCTGGCGACCGCCGCGATGATGAGACATTGCGTTCCGTGGGTTCCCACGCCGGCAAGAACCAGCATGAGGTAGACCACGGCTACCGGCGGTCCGGTCACCAATACCACCAGCGACACTGCGGCGACCGCGGCCGCGGCGATCGCCGTCGGGACGGGTCCGTAACGCGTACCGGCCCACGCCGTGATGACCGATCCGGCCACCGCCCCGAGGTTCAGGGCAAGCGCGAAGGTCAGGGCCGAGCCGAGGTTGTAGCCGGCGAGCTGCATCAGGTTGGGCAGCCAGGTCCCGAGGCCGTACCAGGCGAAGAGCGTGGCCAGGGTGGCGACGGCGAACAACATGCTCACGCCCAGGTACGGAGCCCGGAGTAGTGAGGCGAAGCCTGCCGGTTCCTTGACCCTGTCGCGGGCGTCCGACGGCGGAAGGGTCTCCGGCAGGAACCGAAGTCCCAGCGGAACCACCACCATCAGCGCGACGACTGCGACGAGGAACATGGCCGGCCAGCCGAAGGCGGGAATCAGCGGGATTCCCACCAGTGCCGCGACGGAGCCGCCGATTGGAACGCCGGACATCATGAGCGTGGCGATGGTGGACCGCCATTTCTGCGGCACCAGTTCGGCAACCAGCGCGTTGGCCGAGGGGACAAGTCCGCCGAGGCCGATGCCGGCGAGGAGGCGGAGGCCGCCGAAAACGGGGGCGTTGGGTGCCTCGGCGCACAGGATGGTGAACACCGAGAATGCGATGGCGCAACCCAGGATGGTGCGGCGTCGTCCCCAGGTGTCGGCCATGCGGCCGGCGAAGATGGCGCCGATCATCATGCCCAAGAAGGCCATGGAACCGATGGTGCCGGCGGTGGCCTTGGTGAGCCCCCAGCCGGTTTGCGAGATGAGAGAGGACTGGACGGTCCCGTAAACAATGAGGTCGTAACCGTCGAAGACAACCAGCAGCCAGCAGACAAGCACTGCCAGGACCGATTTGCGGGGGAACCAGGAGGTGCGCCGATCGTCGGTGCCCGAAGGGGAAGGACTAGACGTGGGCCGCTCCGGCGCTGCAGCGGAAGGTGTGTGATTCATGCCACTACTGTCGTCGCCATCGGGAATGAACCACAATACAATTCTGATGTGCAGAACAAGCAAACGGTCCGGTCCGCCCGGAAGCCCGTACAGAAGAGGCCCACCTATTCCATCGAGGCGGTCGACAACGCCCTGCAGCTCCTGCAGCTCCTCCGCGACGGCGGCGCGCTCCGGCTCAAGGACGCCGCCGCGGAGCTGGGGGTGGCCCCGTCCACCGCCCACCGGCTTCTGGCGATGCTGGTTTACCGGGGTTTCGCCGTACAGGACGAAACCCGCCGGTATGTGCCCGGTCCGGCCATGGGCGTTGGGCCCGCCGGGCTGAGCTGGACCAGGCTGCTCCGCTCGCTCGCCCAGCCGCATATGGAACTGCTCTCGGCGCAACTGAACGAAACCGTCAACCTCATGGTGCGGGTGGGTACGAAAGTGCGGTTTCTGGCGACGGTGGAAGGGAACAATGTCTTGCGGGTTGGTGACCGGCAGGGCACGGTGATGCCCGCCAACAAGACTTCCGGCGGCAAGGCCATGCTCGCCGAATTGGAACCGCACATGATCGAACAGCTCTTCCTCAGCAACAATGCCGAGATTGGCGGGGACATCATCCCGGCCGCGGAATACCCGGCGTTCGTGCGCGAGCTCGAATCCATCCGCAGCAACGGCTTCGCGGCCAATTTCGAAGGCACGGAAGAGGGCGTAAGCGCCCTCGGGATGGCTCTGCACAACCGGCACGGGCAGGTGGTCGGCGCGCTCAGCGTCGCCACCCCCGCGACCCGCTTCCGCCGGGTGTTCGACGCCGGGCTTGTCGCCGCCCTGCGGGAAACGTGCCGGCAGCTGGAGATCGACATCGCGGCAAACCCGGCTGATCCCGACTGAATTTCCGGGAGTCACCGGCCGTGCCGGCCCCGGACAAAGTTCTGTTCAGCAGAATATGCTGGGGGTCACAGGGTTGCCCTCCGTAGAGTCAAAGCACGCCAACGAACAGTTCCACACTCACCGAGGAGGCCCACGTGTCCATCAGCGCCGAGAACACGACTCATGAATCAGTTGCCGCAGGGCATGCTGTTCCGGAGCCGACGCCTGAAGAGGCTGCGCAGCTCAAGGAGCTGTACCGCGATTTTGACCGCGGGAACCTGATCCCTTTGTGGACCGAGATCGCGGATTTGATGCCGATGGTCCCGTCTCCGAAGGCGGTTCCGCATGTGTGGCGGTGGAGTGAGCTGTACCCGCTGGCGGCCCGCGCGGGTGACCTCGTCCCGGTGGGCCGCGGCGGGGAACGGCGCGCGATCGCGCTGGCCAATCCGGGCCTGGCCGGGACGCCGTATGCCACCCCGACGCTGTGGGCGGCAATCCAGTACCTTGGTGCCCGCGAGACCGCGCCGGAGCACCGCCACTCCCAGAACGCCTTCCGCTTCGTCGTCGAAGGCGAAGGCGTCTGGACCGTGGTGAACGGGGATCCGGTGCGGATGTCCCGCGGGGATTTCCTGCTGACCCCGGGCTGGAACTTCCACGGCCACCACAACGACACCGATGAGCCGATGGCCTGGATCGACGGCCTGGACATTCCGTTCGTGCACTACGCCGATGCCGGGTTCTTCGAGTTCGGCACCGAGCGCGTCACCGATGAGGCGACCCCGGAGATCTCCCGTTCCGAGCGGCTCTGGGCCCACCCGGGCCTGCGTCCGCTCTCGGGCCTGGATGACACCAAGAGTTCCCCGATCGCGGCGTACCGCTGGGAATACACCGACCGGGCCCTCACCGAGCAGCTGCTGCTCGAGGACGAGGGCCACCCGGCCACCGTCTCCCAGGGCCACGCCGCGGTCCGTTACACCAACCCCACCACCGGCGGGGACGTCATGCCGACCATCCGGGCCGAATTCCACCGCCTGCGGCCCGGGGCGTCCACCGAGAGCCTCCGCGAGGTCGGCTCGAGTGTGTGGCAGGTCTTCGAAGGCACCGGCTCCGTGGTCCTGAACGGCGAAACCCGGAACCTGGCCAAGGGCGACCTCTTCGTCGTCCCGTCCTGGGCCGCCTGGTCCCTGCAGGCCGAGACGGAGTTTGACCTGTTCCGCTTCAGCGACGCCCCCATTTTTGAACGGCTGAACTTCAACCGCACCTACATCGAAGGACGCAAGTAAATGAGACTCCTCACCCTCCGCACCGGGAACGGCACCACTACCGGGACCGTGGCGGTCCGCCAGGACGGGGCCACCCTGACCGAGATCGAGGGCTTCGCCAATGTCGGGGACCTCCTGAAGGACCCTTCCTGGGAAGCTGTCGCCAAGGCCGCGGCCGGCGCCACCCACCCCCTTGAGGGCGCGGACCTTGCCCCCGTGGTCCCGGCCCCGGGCAAGATCATCTGCGTGGGCCACAACTACCGCAACCACATCAAGGAAATGGGCCGGGACGTCCCGGAGTACCCCACCCTGTTCGCCAAGTACGCCGAGTCCCTGATCGGGCCCAATGATGACCTGGCCCTTCCCCAGGAATCGGACGCCGTGGACTGGGAAGCCGAACTCGCCGTCGTGATCGGCAGGACCGGCCGCCGGATCAGCGAAGCCGACGCCGCCGAGCACATCGCCGGGTACTCCGTGCTGAACGATGTGTCCATGCGCGACTACCAGTTCCGCACCATCCAGTGGCTCCAGGGCAAGACCTGGGAGAAGTCCACCCCGTTCGGCCCGGCCCTGGTCACCAAGGACGAATTCACCGCCGGGCCGCTGATGACCTCGGCGGTCGACGGCGAAATCCAGCAGAGCACCCCCACCAGTGACCTGGTCTTCACCCCCGAGTTCCTGGTCTCCTACATCTCCACCATCATCACCCTGAACCCCGGTGACGTGATCGCCACCGGCACCCCGGGAGGGGTGGGCCACGCCCAGGACCCCAAGCGCTACCTCCAGGAAGGCCAGGTCCTGGTCACCACCATCGAGGGCCTGGGCCAGCTGAAGAACCGCGTCATCAAGGAAGCCTGATGGTTGCCCGCCACGACCGGACCACCGACCCGCGCCTGCTCGCGGCCCTGCTGCAGGCACGGCGCGGCACCGCGTTCTTCGCCCGCAAGCTCAACGAGCTCACCGACGCGGAACTCGACGGCGACTCGCTCCTGCCGGGCTGGACCCGCCGCCACATCGCGGCGCACATCGGCTACAACGCCCGGGCCATCGCCCGGCTCGTCGAGTGGGCCGCCACCGGCGTCGAGACCCCGATGTATCCCTCCACGGAGGCCCGGGACCACGAGATCGACTTCGGCGCCACGCTGAGCCCGATCGCGCTGCGGCACCTCTTCGATCACTCCGCGGTGCACCTGAACGTCGAATGGCGGGACCTGCCCGAGGACGCCTGGCACCACAAGGTCAAAACCGCCCAAGGACGGATCGTCCCCGCCGGGGAAACCGTCTGGATGCGTACCCGGGAAGTCTGGGTCCACGCCGTGGACCTGGACAACGGCGCCACCTTCGCGGACATCCCCGCCCCGGTCCTGGCCAGGCTCTTGACGGACATCACCGGCGCCTGGAAAACCCGCGGCACCGACACCGGCCTGCTGGTCAAGGTCACCGACCAGGACCCGGCCATGACCTTCGGGGACACCAGCGCGGAGAACCCGACGATCATCTCCGGCCCGCTGGCCGGCGTCACCCAATGGGCAACCGGCCGCGGCACCGCCGGCGTCACGGCCCGGCAAACGACCTCGGATACCGACCTCACGGAAGTCCCCGCCGCACCCAAATGGATCTGAACCGCCAGCGCCGCGAACCCAAAGGGAAGGAACGCCCCCTCATATGAGGGGGCGTTCCTTCCCTGCCGTTCACGCCGTTCCCGGGTGCGGGGCTACTCTTCGTGTGAAACCTTGTGCAGCCGGGTGACTACGGTGGGGCACGGCACCCGCATAAGGACAGCATGCGCCGTGGATCCCAGCACCAGCCGGCTGAAGGCACCGCGCCCACGGCTGCCAATGACAAGCATCCGGGCGTTGGCAGCGGCGTCCACGAGCGCCTTGGCCGGATCCATGTCCTTTTCGAGCCGTTGATGGACCACGAGGTCCGGGTACTTATCCCCCAGGCCGGCCACGGATTCGGAGAGGACGATCCGGTCCTCCTCGTCGATGACCGCGGCCAGTCCGCTCGAGGGCATACCACCCTGGACCCAGCGGGCCGGACGGCGGAATGCCAGCACGGCCGTCAGTTCGTCTCCGGCCCGGTCGGCCTCGGCGGCGGCGAAAGCCACCGCCTGGAGGGACTCTTCGGAGCCGTCCACGCCCACCACAACGCCGCGGCTGTCCGTGCCCGATTCCTGTGGAATGACCGCCACCGGACTGTCCGATACAGTGACAATCTGCAGTGCCCGGTCCGTCATGGGACCGCCGTCGGCCCAGTGGCGGTTGTGCGATCCAATGACCACCATGGACGCATCTTTGGACATGTCCTTAAGCGCGGCTCCGGCGCTGCCGTGGCGGAGCTGGATGTCGACCTCGACGTCGGGCTCCTTCTTCGCGGCGTCCTCCTTGACCTGCTGAAGCAGCTGCATGCCCGATTCGCGGATGAGCTCGTGATACTGAAAGTCCGGGGACATCCAGCGGTCATCCACCGCGTGCACTGCAATGATGGGAAGTTTGTGCCGGGCTGCGCGCTGAAGTGACCAGGCCATTGCGGCCTCGCTGCCCGCCGACCCATTAATACCGACGACGATTGGTTTGTTCATTCTGAAACCTGCTCTTCTCCATCGCGTTATTCGGGATCAGCATGCCAAAGGGACCGCTGACACCTTCAGTCTGCTCCGGCGGCCAACACAGCGGTTAGGGCCTTAAGCCCCTCACTGACAGCCAACGCCGTCAGCTGGGCGGGGCACGGGCGGGCCCTTTCGGACACGCGGCCGCCGTCCAGGCCCCGAGCGGCCGGGGCGCGCCGGCCCGCCTCAGGCGCGCGGCTCCGGGGGCCAGACTCCCTAGAACCCGGTGGGTTCCGTCTCGAACTCCGGCTCGCGCGGGGGCTTTTCATGATGCAGCGGCCGCAGCGCGGAGGTCTGCTCAAGCCAGATGAGGGCATCGTAGCGTCCGCCCATGCGGGTGGGAACGTAATTTCCATGCTCGCGCGCGGGCCGGTACACCACCCCTATGGCCCGGTGCCCCAGCCACGCGGAGAGCCAGGGCCCGGACTTGTCGCCGCTGAATATCAGGACCGCGGGTTCCCCGAGGGCGCGGTGGAGAAGGTCCTCATGGCTGCCCATCCGGGCCTCGGGCACGGGAAGTACGCGTTCCGGCGAGCCCCAGGCGTCCGCGGCAATCACCGTACCGCGGTGCGACGCGAAGCCCACCAGGGTCACGCCCTCCGCTCCGTGTCGTTCGCGGAGCAGCTGGCCGACGTTGAGCAGGCCGTCCCGGGCCATGTCGGTGGCGCGGGCATCACCCACATGAGTGTTGTGTTCCCAGATGATGCCCTTCGAGGAGGGGCCAAGGTGGCGGCTGAGCCGGTCCACGGTCTCTGCCATGTGCTGGTCCCTGATGTTCCATGACTCCCGGTTTCCCCGGACCATGATGCGGTAATAGTGTTCGGCGTTGGCGGCAACCAGGGCGTTCTGCACGGCGTCGAAGGCCTCATCGTTGTCCTCGCTCTTGCGCTCGCCGGCCGTCAGCGCCCTGCCTCGCACCTCGGTCAGCAGTGCCACGACGTCCGCCTCGCATGACTGGGGAACGAGCCGGGTGCTCCAGGCGTATTCATGCGGGTCCTCGTGGTGGGGAAGGAAACACTGCCACGCCCGCATGGCCGCGGGCACGGCGTCGGGCACGTTTTCCTCAAGCCAGCCGATGATCTCCCGGAGCGAATCCCACAGGGAGTACACGTCCAGGCCGTAGAAGCCCACCCGCTCTGCCATGGGCCGCTCAAGGTTCCACCCGCGCAGCCAGTCGAGGAAGCCGGCCACTTCCTCGTTCGCCCACATCCACGTGGGCCATCGCTCGAATCCGGCCAGCATGGCATGGACCCCGGTGTCCAGGCCGCTCTGTCCCCGGACCCAGCGGTTGATCCGCCAGCAGTCCGGCCAGTCCCCCTCGACCCCGATCCAGGTGAAGGCCTGCTCTTCAATCAACCGCACGGTGAGCCTGGCCCGCATCGTGTAGTACTCGTGAGTACCGTGCGAGGCCTCCCCTATGGCCACAAAGCGGCCGGCGCCGGCCCGGTGGACCAGTGCGTCAAGGTCGCGGAGTCCGTTCAAGGGGCGGGCGAGGACGCGGATTTCGTCCAGCATGCCCAGTATGGCGCGGTTTCCATTGGTCATCGTGGATCCTCCAGGGAGATGGCTTCAAGATGTTCGGGCACCCGCGCCCGCCAACCGAGTTCCCTTTTGATGCGGATTCGCAGGGCATCGGAGGATTCCGGCTCGCCGTGGGTGATGTAGGTCATCCGGGGTTCAGCCTCGGCGGCCCGCATCCACTCGATGAGTCCGTCTGAGTCGGCGTGCGCCGAGAGACTCTCCATCTGGATGACCTCGGCGCGGATCCGGACGTCTTCCCCATAGATTCGCAGCTGGCGTTGGCCTGACGCGAGGGAGGCGCCGCGGGTTCCGCCGGCCTGGTAGCCACTAAGGATAATCGCGTTCTTGGGATCGGGTCCGTAGGCGGCGATGTGGTGCAGGATGCGGCCCCCTGTGAGCATGCCGCTGGCAGAGATGATGATCATCGGGCCGCCGCGCAGGTTCAACAGCTTCGACTCGTCCACGGTCCGGGTGAGCTTGGCCAGTTTGTACATGTCCTGGTACTCCCGCGGTTTGAGCCTGTGTTCGTCGGGGTGGCGCTGATACATTCCCGAGGCGTCGATGGCCATGGGGCTGTTCAGATACACCGGGATATCCGGGATCGCGTTCCTGCTGCGGAGGCGCGAGAGGTGCAGCATGAGCGTTTCGGCCCGTCCGACGGCGAATGCAGCGATCATGATCACCCCGCCTTTTTTTGCTACCCGGCTAATGATCTCCGCCAGTTGCGTGGCAGGATCCAGCTCCGGGTGGTTCCGGTTGCCGTAGGTGGACTCGGTCACCAGGACCTCGACGGCACCCAGGTCTTTGGGCGGATACATCAACGGATCGTCCTTGCGGCCCAGATCGCCGGTGAAGTGCACCGTGTGGCCGCCCACCGTGAGAACAATCTGCGAAGCGCCCAGGATGTGGCCCGCTGGAACGAACGTGGCGTGAATATCGCCGCCAAGATCCATGGGCGCCTCGAATTCCCTGGCCTTGAAATGGTCAAGGGACTTGACGGCGTCCGCGGCGGTGTAGAGCGGAACAGGGGGACGGTGACTGGAGGAGCCGTGGTCGTGGGCATACTTCGCTTCCTCTTCCTGCAAGTGACCGCAGTCCGGGAGCAGGAGCGTGCAGAGCTCCGTGGTTCCGTCTGTGGCATAGACCGGGCCGCCGAATCCGTCCCGGACCAGGGCCGGCACATACCCCGTGTGGTCCACATGCGCGTGTGTGAGGATCACCGCGTCAATGGAACGCGGCGGAACAGGGAACGGGATCCGGTTTCGGTCCCGGAGGATCTTGTAACCCTGGAACAGCCCGCAATCCACGAGGATCCGCTTGCCTCCGGCTTCCACCAGGTACCGGGAACCGGTCACGCTGTCAGTGGCACCGAGGAAGCGGAGACGAGGCGGCTGGTGCTTCATACTGCTCCCGTTCCCGTCACCGTCCGGCAGCGGGCTGTGCCAGGGCCACGGCGGGTGCATGAACGGCAACGCGCTAAATGGCGCATGCGCGATGTAAGTCAAGCTTCCGCTTGTTACGGCGACGCCCCTAGGGCCGAAAGTCACAGCTGCCTGGGGAGCGCCATTCCCGGCCAAGGATCGCTGCTCCCCCGCGGCCGGTGAACCTGCACAAAAGGAACCGCCGGAATTCCCGGGTTTCCGAAAATTCCGACGGTTCCTTTACCAAGCAGAAACTGTGTCAATCATTCATTTGTGAGGCGCTTCATTTGTTAAGCTGACCGCGCCGCACTGCGTTCCGGCCTACCGGAAGATGTCCCGGGCAACCCCCATGATAATCCGGTCACCCGGGGTGGATTTGCGGAGGAAGTCCTCCACGGCCCAGTCGTCAAGGGAAATGCAACCAGCGGTGGGAACCTTGTGCTCGTGCAGGAAAATGGCGAAGCCCGCGTCCTGGACAATTTCCGAATCCGGGGGCCGGTTGTAGTTAATAACCGCCCCTTGACGGTAGTCGTGAGAACCGCCCGTGGCGAAATACCACATGTTCTCGTCATAGCCCACCCACGAGGTCGACTCAAAATACTTGTTGTACGTGTCAGTCCAGGGATTTCCGCCCCAGCGGGAATTCGGGTTTAGGGTCCGGTACGGCAGTGCCGTGCCCGGATTGCCCAGCCCGAAGGCTTCGGTCACCGAGAACGAGCCTGTGGGCGAGTAGTTGTACCGGGTGGGTCCGGAGGGGACGCCCGGCGGTTTGAAACCGCTCGCGCCAACCCGGCCATCTGTCCGCCAGTCGGTCACGTAGGTGCCCGCCACCCTTTTGCAGTAAGCCACGGTGGCATACGACTGCCCGTAATCGGCGGCAATTGTCAGCGTCACGCGCTTGGCGTCTCCGGTGGTGTACTTGACCCGGCCGTCGTTCAGGGTGGTGCACTCGGTGTGGCGGTAATCGTTAGAGGCAGCAGAGGTCCACGTCAGGTACCCGCCCTGGAATGCCTGGACGCACTCGCCGCCCACGCAGGTTTCCGGCATGGCCGGATACCCCAGGTAACTCAAGTGCCAGCCCATGGACTCGTACTTGGACTTCATTCCGCCGCGGATGGGCTGCGCCCCCGTCAACGGGGACCAGAAAATCAGTCCGCCCTGGAACCACTGGTAGCAGCCTCCATTCGGCTGCCCGCAAACCTCGTCCTCCAACGGATACGCGAGGTAGCCGCCAACGCCGCCCTGCCCGTCGAAGCGTCCCTTAATGGCCCCGTTGGTGGCGTGGGCACCGGTCTTGGACGACCAGTAGATGGCGCCCCCCTGGTACAGCTGCTGGCAGCCGGAACCAGGCAGATCGCATTGTTCCTCGGAAACCGGGTAACCCAGCCCTCCGTTTTCAAAGCCGCGGCTGGCCCATTCGGACCGGATGGCGCCCAGGCTCACCCGCGCGCCGGTCCCGGCCGACCATATGATGGCTCCGCCCTGGTAGAGCTGGTAGCAGCCACCGGCCTTGAGGCCGCAGATTTCCTTCGACAACGGGAACCCCAGACGGCCCGCTTCCGAGCCATTGGCGGCATACCGCGCGCCGATGGCTCCGGGGCCCCACACGCCGTAGGCGCCGGACGCCGCGGACCACATGATCCGGAGGCTTCCGAATTCCTGGGCGCAGCCGTTGGCTGGCAAATCGCATACCTCAGGGGTAGTGGGGTAGCCGGTTCCGGCGTAGCCGCCGTACAACCGGAAGACCGCACCCCCTATGGCACCGTGCGTCCGGACGAAACCGCCGGCGGATGTCCAAGTGATGTCCATCCCGCCGGAGAAGCTCTGGAAGCACCCGGAGGCGTCACAGTTCTCGTCCGTTACCGGGTATCCGTTGGCTGGCAGGGCCCCGGATTCATTCCATTGCGGTCCTGTTTTCCCGGAGCCGAAAAGGACCGGATGCGCGCCCGTCGTCGGCGTGTAGTAGATGTTTCCGCTGGTAAAAGTCTCAACGCACAGACCCGCCGCATCGCACGCTTCGTTCGATGTGGGCTCGCCCAACGGGCCGACGGCACCGCCCAACTGGGTCCATTTGGCGCCTATGGCGCCGAAAGGAGTGTACGTGCCCGGTGCCGGGATATCGGCCTGGATGCCGGACTGGGACGAAGGTGCCGTGGCGGCAGGGGTCGCGGAAGACGTGACGGGGGCCGGCGTGGTTCCTTCAGTCGCGGCCGGGGCCGTCTCAGATGTCGCTGGCGCGGTCGTGGCTGGCGCCGTGGTGGAAGTCGCGGTTGGACCGGTCGTTGGCTCCGTTGCCGGAGCAGCGGCCGTGGGGTCCGGCGACGCTGTGGCCGCTGGCGCCGACGGGGGCGTCGATGGCGACGTGGCCGCAACGGATGCGGCCAGCGCCGGTACGGGCGCAATGCCCACGAGTACGAGTGCCGACAACGCAGCCCCGGCAACAGCGCGTTCGATGCCTGATTTGCAGGCGCGGGATGTGCGTTTCAGGTTCATTTGGAAACCACCGCCTCGCACTTAGCGCCCGCGGGGACATTACTGGCGAAAGCGTCGGCGTGGACCGCGGCCTTGGCGCCGGCCGCAACAACCTGCTCAATCATGGCGTGGCCCGCGACGCTGCTGGTGGTGCCCACGGCCACGGCCACGGTGTACTTGACGTCGGCTGAGCCGCTGTTGGTCAGGGTGCCGGAAAAGGACCAGACCCCGTTGCCGTCCGGCTGGCACACCACGTCGCTGAGGGCCTCGTTGGCCACCGCCGCTGGAGCGGTGGGAGATCCCGACGTCGACGCCAGGCCAGGTGATGACTGCGCCGGCGTGGAAGAAGCTGGCGCGGATGAAACGGATGATGTTGGTTCAGTTGTTGCCTGCGTTGCCGACGGCGGATTCCCCGACGGCGGGCTACAGGCGACCAGGGCGAGCAGACCCGCCGCGCAGCCCCCAATAAGCGGTGCCCAGTTCTGCATTATTCCTCCATTGCTATGACCAGTCCTCTTCCCGGCGCATTTAATGGCGTGGAAAGGACTGCAGACAATGGGGACATTAGCAGAGTTCATCCGGCCAGAAACATGCGAAACCTGATTTTGTTTCGATTAATTTGAACCGAATTGCATTACACGTGGGGTGGGCATACCCGGATTACTAAACCGTTTGTGCATCAACACCTGCGGGAACCCTTTTCTGCAGGCACACCGCGGGAAGGGGTCCCGAGGGAAGCCCCTTCCCGCCACATCCGTAGCGCTATTGTTGCCCGGGAACCGTCCGGTCGTCCGAATCATGGCGACCAGTGGCAATATTCACAAGCCAGGCAACGCCAAATTTGTCGGTGCACATGCCAAAGATGTCGCCCCACGGCGCCCGCTCCATGGGAACTGTAACGGTTCCGCCGCCTGAGAGCTGGTCCCAGTAGCGGCGCAGTTCGGTCTCGTCGTCGCCGCTGAGCGACACCGAAAAGGTATCTCCCGGGGTGAAGCTCATGCTGTTGGGAGTATCGGCTCCCATCAGCACCATGCCGGTTTCAGTGGTGAGCATTCCGTGCATGATTTTGTCCTTCTCGGCCGGATCCTCGCTGGCTTGAAACTGGTCGAAGGTGCTGAGCGTCAACTCGCCGCCGAAAACCGATTGGTAGAACGTCATTGCTTCCCGGGCGTTGTCGCGAAAGCCCAGATAGGGGTTGAGTGTGGTTGTCATGCTCGAAGGTCCTCCCTTTCAGGTCCGTTCCGGACCACCTTTCGAGCCAGCGGCCGCGCCGGCTCAGGACATTACACATGGTGCCCCACTACCTCGTGCCTGCATAGGGCAGAGGGCTCGCTGCCCGGCGGACCCAGGAGCGGCCGCTAGCCGCCGCTGCGGGGATTGGCCTTGGCGATGGCCGCGGAGAGCACGGTGGCGAACGCGCACCACAGCGCGTAAGGCGCCAGCGCCGCTCCTGCCGCGCGGTTGATGCCGAAGGTACGGCGGACAAGCGCCGCGCTGCTTGCTGTCAGGACAGCACTTTCCGCCGCCGCCAGCCAAGGCCGCCTGGTCCGCCAGAACAGCCAGCTCCAGGCAGCGTTAAGGGCCAGATTGATGGCCAGTGCCCGCCGGTAAGCAACCTGCCCTTCCGGCCAGTCCTCCTCCGGTACTCCGTCCAGCGCAGCCGCGGAACTGACCGCGATGTCCGCATACAGCGCCGTCCACACCACCGGAAAGGCGACGGCGGGAGGCTGCCACTCCGGCTTTTTGAGCCTGCGGTACCACCGGCTGCCTGGATCAGTCGCGAGCCCCCCGAGAACAGCGGTCGCGGTGGTTGCTGCCGCCGTCGCAACAAGCGTTCCTACTTTCATCGTGGCTCCTTCTTCTTCTCATTCCCGGGTCGGCTGTCGGTGGCTGGCGGCTTAGCTCCAGAGCGCCACGTGTACTTTCGAACCCCGCCGCTCCAGGCCGCGCGAGCCGCCTGGAGCCATCATTGCGGCGGTGGCATCCGCCGTGGTGATAAACCGTTGCAAAGTCCGCGCCATGGTGGTTGTCCTTCCGTTGTCCAGTGTGCTCGCCCACCAGAGGCCCGGGATAGGGGTGCCGACGACGGGAAGGCGGACCAGGGCACCGCTCTGGATTTCAGCCCGGACAATGTGGCCCATCGCGAGCATGATTCCCTCCCCCGCCCTCACCGCCGCGAGGGCTTCGGTCTCGCTGCTGAGCCGGATGATGTCAGGCGCGATACCCATCGAGGCCAGCCAACGGCCCTCTTCGGTGCCCGCCTGGATTCCGGCCGGACCCGCGAACCACGGCCTTCCCAGCAACTGGGCCGGCGGAACAGGCGTCGGCCGCCGGTTCAACGGATATCCCGCGGCCGCCACGAAGACGCGCTGGTAGCGCAGGAACGGAACGGAATCCAAACGGACGTCGGGGCCGGTGGTGCCGGGAGGTCCCGGCGGACGGGCGCCCAGGGCTATGTCGTACGCGCGCTCCAGAAGCAGGGAGGCGAGATCCTCCGCAGACTCGACGACGACGTCCACTGACGCCCCCGGGACGCGTTTGGTGAAGAGGTCCAGCAGCCGGCCCGCGGCGTGCTCGGCAAACGGGGCGGTGGCTGCGATCTTCAGGAGCCCGGTGTCAGTCTTTGCGTGGGAGACCTCCCAGCGTGCCTGGTCCGCGAGTCCGACAATGTCCTGGGCATATTGGGCCAGCGCGTGGCCCCCCGGCGTCAGGGAAATGCCGCCGGCGACGCGGGTGAAGAGCGGATCTCCGAGGTCCTGCCGGAGCGCGGCAAGCGCCGCGGAAACCGCTGGTTCGCTGACGCCAAGGACCGTCGCGGCCGCGTGGAGTGAGCCCAACCTTGCCGCCAGCGCGAACGTCCGAAGCTGGCTGAGAGTCATCGACACCGCTCATAACCTTTCGCTTATGACGATATTGACACCTCGTTTACGGCGGGGCAAGACTGGCCTCAAACCAGCGCTGATCAACGTCGACAGCGCCCTGGGAGTGAGGTGGGTGCTATGCAGATTCCGGCTCCATTCGACTATGTGCGGGCCAGCACAATCGACGATGCTCTTGACCTTTTAGCACGGCATGGGACGGAATCCCGTGTGGTTGCCGGCGGCCACAGCCTGCTGCCGATGATGAAGCTGCGCCTGGCCAGGCCCGAGTGCCTGGTCGACATCAACGACCTCTTTGAACTCGATTTCATCCTCCGCGACGGGGACCAGTTGCGTGTCGGGGCATTGACGCGCCATACGGCACTCCTGGAATCGGCGGAGGTCGCCCGGCTCTTTCCGATCGTGACCGATGCCGAACGGGTCATCGCGGATCCGGTGGTCCGCAACCGCGGGACGATTGGCGGTTCGCTCTGCCAGGCGGACCCGGCCGAAGACCTCTCAACGGTCTGCGACGTCCTGCGGGCGGTGGCTGTGATCCGCGGCGCCACAGGCGAGCGGAGCATCCCCATGAGCGAATTCCACCGCGGGCCCTATGAGACGGCCGTGGCCCAGGACGAGTTGTTGTGCGAACTCCGTTTTCCCATCCGGCCGCGCTCGGGCAGCGCCTACGAAAAGGTGGAGCGTCGGGTGGGCGACTGGGCGGTGGGGGCCGCCGGGGCGGCAGTCTCCCTCGCAGAGGACGGCAGCATCGACGCGGCGTCCATCGGGCTCACCGCCCTCGGCCTGGACCATATTGTGGCGGAGGCGGAGGCCGTGCTGCGGGGAGAGCAACCCCGCGAGGAGCTCTTCCAGGAAGCCGGCAGGCTTGCCGCCGCGGCCTCCGATCCGGTGGCGGACCAGCGCGGTCCCATCGACTACAAGCGGCATCTGGCCGACGAGCTCACACGCAGGGTGCTGCGGCGGGCGTGCGCCCGGGCTGCCCAGACACAGGAAGGCTGAAGTCCATGCAGGTCAGTATGACCGTGAACGGAAACGACGTCACCAGCGAGATTGAACCGCGCGTGCTGCTGGTCCATTACCTCCGCGAGGTCCTTGGACTGACCGGCACCCACTGGGGGTGCGACACCACCAATTGCGGGACGTGCGTTGTGCTGATGGACGGCCAGCCGGTGAAATCGTGCACCGTGCTTGCCGCGATGGCGGGCGGGCACGATATCCGCACCGTGGAGGGACTGGCCAGCGGGGGCACCCTCGATCCCGTGCAGCAGGGCTTTATGGAGGAACACGGACTGCAGTGCGGGTTCTGCACCCCGGGCATGATGCTGACGGCCCGGGCATTACTGGACCGCAATCCGCATCCGGACGAAACCGAGATCCGGGAGGCCATCTCCGGGCAGATTTGCCGGTGCACCGGGTACGCCACGATCGTCCGCTCGGTCCAATGGGCCGCGGCGCACCCCCAGGGGGGCGCGGAGGACACGGCCCCGGATGAGGTCCTCGACGGCACGGACACCGTGCTCCCGGACGTCACCGATGCCGAAACCGACAACTCAGAGGTGAGGGCATGACTGTCATCCATGAACGGCCCGGCAACCCGGCGGCCGGCGACGCTGACCGCCCGATCGGCTACGGCCGGATCCAGCGGAAGGAAGACCCCCGCTTCGTCCGGGGCAAGGGACATTACGTCGACGACATTGTGCTGCCGGGCATGCTCCACGGCGCCATCCTTCGTGCACCCGTGGCGCATGCCCGGCTGGTGTCCATCGACACCACCAACGCGCTGGCCCACCCCAAGGTGCTGGCCGTCATCACCGGAAAGGACCTGGTGGGGCTGAAGCTGGCCTGGGCGCCCACGCTTTCCGCCGATGTCCAGGCGGTGCTGGTCACAGACAAGGTGCGGTTCCAGGGACAGGAAGTGGCATTCGTCGTGGCGGAGGACCGCTATGCGGCACGGGATGCCCTGGAACTGATCGACGTCGAATACGACGTGCTTCCACCCGTGGTGGACGCGCGGCATGCACTGGACCCGGACGCCCCGGTAATCCGCGATGACATCGAGGGCCGGACTGACAACCGGATTTTCGACTGGGAAATGGGTGATGCGGCGGAGACCGAGGCCGTGTTCGCGGCCGCCGATGTGGTGGTCTCCCAGGAAATGGTATACCCCCGGGTGCATCCGGCGCCCATGGAGACCTGCGGCGCCGTGGCGGACTTCGACGCCGTCAACGGCAAGCTCACGCTGTACGAGACCACCCAGGCGCCGCACGCCCACCGGACGCTGTTCGCCATCGTTGCCGGAATCCCCGAACACAAGATCCGGATCGTTTCCCCGGACATCGGCGGGGGCTTCGGCAACAAGGTGGGCATCTATCCCGGCTACATCCTCGCCGTCGTCGGCTCCATTGTCACCGGCCGTCCGGTGAAGTGGGTGGAGGACCGTTCGGAGAACCTGATGTCGACGTCGTTCGCGCGTGACTACATCATGCAGGGGGAAATCGCGGCCACCAAGGAAGGCAAGATCCTTGCGCTGCGGACCAGCGTGCTGGCCGATCACGGCGCGTTCAACACCACCGCCCAGCCCACCAAGAACCCGGCCGGCTTCTTTTCCATCTTCACCGGCAGTTACGACCTTCAGGCCGCCCACTGCAAGGTCAGGGGCGTCTACACAAACAAGGCACCCGGCGGCGTTGCGTACGCCTGCTCGTTCCGCGTCACCGAGGCCGTCTACCTCGTGGAGCGGATGGTGGACATCCTGGCCCGGAAACTGGACATGGATCCGGTGGAACTCCGGCTCAAGAACTTCATCAAGCCCGAGCAGTTCCCCTATGCCAACAAGACGGGCTGGGTCTACGACTCGGGCAACTACGAGGCCGCCATGCGGCTGTCCATGGAAATCGCGGGCTACGAGGACCTCCGGCGCGAGCAGGCCGAAAAGCGCGAACGCGGAGAACTGATGGGCATCGGCGTCTCCTTCTTCACCGAGGTGGTGGGCGCCGGACCGCGCAAGCACTTTGACATCGTGGGCCTGGGCATGGCCGACGGCGCCGAGCTGCGTGTCCACCCCACCGGCAAGGCCGTGGTGCGGCTTTCGGTGCAGAGCCAGGGCCAGGGCCACGAGACGACGTTCGCCCAGATCGTTGCAGAGGAGCTCGGCATCCCGCCGGAGAACATCGACGTGGTCCACGGCGACACGGATCAGACCCCGTTTGGCCTGGGCACGTACGGGAGCCGGTCGACGCCCGTCAGCGGCGGCGCCGTTGCCCTGGTGGCACGCAAGGTCAGGGAAAAGGCGAAGTTCATCGCCGCCGCGATGCTTGAGACGCGGCCCGAAGACCTGGAATGGGAAAAGGGCCGCTGGTTCGTCAAGGGCGATCCCAGCGTTGGAAAGACCATCGAGGAGATCGCCATGGCTGCCCATGGCACCATGACGCTGCCGGAGGGAATCGACGGCAACCTCGACGCCGAGGTCACATACGACCCGCCCAACCTCACCTTCCCCTTCGGTGCCTACATCTGCGTGGTGGACATCGACCCCGGCACCGCGCGCGTCAAGGTGCGCCGCTTCATCGCGGTGGATGACTGCGGAACGCGCATCAACCCGATGATCATCGAAGGACAGGTTCACGGCGGCCTGACCGACGGCGTCGGCATGGCCCTGATGGAAATCATTGAATTCGACGAGGCGGGAAACTGCCTGGGCGGATCCTTCATGGACTATCTGATCCCCACAGCCATGGAAGTCCCTGACTGGGAAACCGGCTTCACCGTCACGCCGTCGCCGCACCACCCCATCGGGGCGAAAGGCATCGGCGAGTCCGCCACCGTCGGCTCGCCCCCGGCCATTGTGAACGCCGTGGTTGACGCACTGACCCCCTATGGCATCACGCACATGGATATGCCCTGCACACCCGCCCGGGTCTGGGAGGCCATGCAGGGCCGGCCACGGCCGCCGATCTGATATGCAGGCCATCACAGAGACCCTCGCCTCAAGGGCGACGGAGCTGACCAGCCGCCGGGAGCCGTTCGTCCGCGCCACCGTGGTTCGCGCGCAACGGCCCACGAGCGCGCATGCCGGCGATACCGCCCTGATCCTGCAGGACGGCCGGATCGAAGGCTTCGTGGGCGGCAACTGCGTGGAGGCCTCGGTGCGGGAGTACAGCCTCCGGGCACTGGCGCAGCAGGAGCCTGTCCTGCTCCGCGTTGTGCCCGGCGAGCCGTCCCACACTGACGAGGAGGGCGCAGTCGAGGTCGCCAATCCCTGCCTCAGCGGCGGGGCGATCGAAATCTTCCTGGAACCTCGGGTCCCGGCACCCCGGGTGCTGGTGGTGGGCACCACCCCGGTTGCGCGGGCCTTGGAGTTCCTCGGCGCGGTCATCGGGCTGCAGATGGAACTGACGGAGGGCGGGTCTGCCGATCCCGGCCCGGGTGACGCCGCCGTCATTGTCGCCTCCCACGGCAGGGAGGAAGAGCCCGCGCTCGAAGCCGCGCTGCGAGCCGGGGTTCCCTATGTGGCGCTGGTGGCCAGCGAAACGAGGGGCGCCGCCGTTCTGGCGTCCCTGGAGGTTGAGGACGCCCAGCGGTCCCGGGTGTTCAGTCCGGCCGGCCTGGACCTCGGCGCACGGACGGCCGGCGAAATCGCACTGTCCATTTTGGCGCAGCTCGTGGCTGAACGGGCCAAAGCCCGGCACAAGGCGGATGCCCCCGGGTCACCGGCGAGCGCCCTCGATCCGGTCTGCGGCATGACGGTCGCCGCGGTGGAGTCCACGCTGCACCTGGTGCGGGACGGTGTCACAACCTATTTCTGTTCCCCCGGATGCCTGGCAGCATTCCGCGACCACCCCGAACGCTATGCCCGTGGCCACTGACTCCATGGGCACCGGGGCGAACGCCAGCGAAACCCGCGTGGCCGGCCTCGTCCTCGCCGCTGGCGGCTCCCGTCGCCTGGGGCGCCCCAAGCAGCTCCTTCCATACGGGGACGGGGTGCTGCTCGACGCCGTCCTGGCCACCGCGAGAAGCTGCGGTTTTGCCCAGCTGGTGCTGGCTGTGGGCGGCACCCATGAAGAAGTGCTGAAGACCGTCAACACCGCAGGCTGCGATGTGGTGGTCAATGCGGACTACGGCGCGGGGTGCTCCTCCTCCATTGCCGCGGCCCTGCCGGCGCTGCATCCAGAGACGGATGTGGTGGTGCTGCTGCTTGGCGACCAGCCGGGCGTCCGACCGGAAAGTGTGCGGCGGCTGCTTGCCGGCCGCGGTGAGGCGGTGATCGCCGTCTGCCGGTACAGTGACGGCATCGGCCATCCGTTCGCCTTCGCCCGCGCGGCACTGCCGGCGTTGGCCGGCCTGCACGGCGACAAAGCTGTGTGGAAGCTCCTGGACGAGCGTGCGGCCGACGTGGCAGAGGTGCCCCTTCCCGGCCCGGTTCCGCTGGACATCAACACCGAGGCGGACTACGAGAGCGTCCTCGACGCGCTTCGGAGGGCCATATGAGCAGCACGGCGCACGACGGACGCGCCACGGCGCACGAAACGGGCGGCCCGGCACGCAGGGGCGCGGAGGCGGACGTTCAACGGCTGGTCCCGGACGTCCCCTCCCTCATGGCTGCGCTGGACAACGTCGACTACCTGGCCGATGTCGGCCTGGCAACGGCACTGTTCCTGGCGGTGCGCCTGCCCCAGCCGATCCTGCTCGAGGGCGAGGCCGGGGTCGGCAAGACGGAGGCGGCCAAGGCGCTGGCCCGGGTGCTGGACACTCCCCTGTTCCGGCTCCAGTGCTACGAGGGGATCGACGCCGGCGAGGCCCTCTACGAATGGAACCACCAGCGGCAACTGCTGGGCATCAGGCTGGCGGAGGTGAGGGACGCGGCGCTGAATGAGTCAGATCTTTTCGGCCCCCAGTACCTGCTGCGGCGCCCTCTGCTGCAGGCAATCGAGCATCAGGGCCCGCGCCCTGGTGTGCTGCTGCTGGATGAGATTGACCGGGCGGACGCCGAGTTCGAGGCCTTTACGTTCGAGCTGCTGGCAGAGTCGGCCGTCACCATTCCCGAACTGGGGACCATCCGCGCAACCCACCCGCCCATTGTGGTGCTGACGTCGAACCGGACCCGGGACCTTCACGATGCCCTGACGCGCCGCTGCCTGTATCACTGGATCGATTACCCCGGACCGCAGCGCATCGCCGAAATCGTCCGGCGCCGGGTGCCCGCCAGCGCCGGTCCCCTGGCGCTTGAGGCCGCGTCAGCCATCACCCGGCTGCGCTCGCTGGACATGGCCAAGCCTCCCGGCATCGCGGAAGCGATCGACTGGGTTTCCGCGCTCGCCGTGCTGGGGGTCAGCCACCTCGACACCGGGACCGTGGAGAAGACCTGGGGGTCCATCCTGAAGAACCGGGATGACCTGGAGCTTGTGGGTGCCCGTGGGGCGGCATGGCTGGTCGGCGGGAATCATGGGTGAGGATCATGGTGACATCAACGCCGGCGCCACCGGCGCACCGGCGTTTCCCGCCGTCGAGGCCGCATCACTGGCCGCGGCCCTCGTTACCGCCCTGCGCCGTGCCGGCCTTTCGAGCTCCCCGGACAGCGCCGCCCGGCTGGCGGAAGCGCTGCACCTTCTTCCGCCAGCCTCCCGGGAACGGTTGTACTGGACGTGCCGGGTGGTGCTGCTGTCCTCACGGGAACAGCTTCCGTTGTTCGACGCCGTCTTTTCCGCCATTTTCGGGGGGCTGCTGGATCCGGCCGACAGCCGCGGCGACACTGCCGGGCCTCCCGCCGTCGGTTCGGAGGCCCGGCTCCGTCCCTCCCGCGCAGCCGGCCTGACGGGGATACCGGACCGAAACCAGCAGGCCGGACAACCAGTCCCCGTCCCGGTCCAGGGCAGGGAGGACGACGGCGGGCCACCCGGACCGGAGCGGGAGGCGGTCCTGGCCATGGCATCGGCGGACGAGCACCTGCACGAGACCGCCTTTGCCGAGCTGACCGCCGACGAGGTGGTCCAGGTGCGCCGGCTGGTGCGCGAGATAGTCCTCGCCACGCCCAAACGGCTGAGCCGCCGCACCCGCAAGTCCACGCACAGAAGTCCCCGTCTGGATATCCGCCGGACCGTCCGGGCAGCCCAGCGGACAGGTTCCGACGCCACCCTTCTTCTCTACGCCCACCGGCGCCCGCGGTCCCGGCAGTTGGTCCTGCTCTGTGACGTGTCCGGCTCCATGGAACCGTACACCCGCGTGTTTCTGTCCTTGTTGCAGAGCGCGGTGGCTGGAGCCCACGCTGAGGCGTTCGTGTTTTCCACGCGGCTGACCCGGTTGACCCGGCAGTTGGCCACACGCGACCCTGACCAGGCATTGGCGCGCGCCGCCGCAAGCGCCCCCGACTGGGCGGGCGGCACCCGCCTCGCCGAGAGCCTGCGGATATTCCTGGATACCCACGGGCGGCGCGGGCTCGCGAGGGGCGCGGTCGTCGTCGTGTTTTCGGACGGCTGGGCGCAGGACGATCCAACGCTGGTGGCGGCCCAAATGGCGCGCCTGCGGCGGCTGGCATACCGGATTGTCTGGGTCAATCCCCGGAAGGTGGCAGTGAACTACCGGCCGCTGGTTGGCGGGATGGCGGCCGCGCTTCCTTACTGCGACGCCTTTGTCAGCGGCCACAGCTACTCGGCACTGGCGGAAGTGGCCGCGGCGGTCCGCGCGGACCGTATTGCCGGCGGGACATCACACGAGAGGCAGGGAACAGCTCATGCGCATTGACAGCACTTTCTCCGTAGTGGCACCGATTGATACGGTCTGGGACACGCTGATGGATTTCGAGCGGGTTGCCGGATGCGTTCCCGGGGCCCAGATCCTGAACAAGCTCTCCGAGGACGCCTACCAGGTGGGCATGAAGGTGAAGCTGGGTCCGGTGACCATGCAGTACCGGGGCCAACTCACCGTGCAGGAGCGCGACGCCGCTGCCCACCGGGCCGTCCTTCAGGGACGGGCGCAGGAAACGCGCGGGCAGGGTACGGCGGAGGCCACCGTGACGCTGAGCCTGGCTGAGGCTCAAGGTGCCACCCATGGAACCGTCAGTGCTGACGTGGCTTTGTCCGGCAAGGTAGCGGCCATGGGCAAAAGCGTGATCGGCGGCGTCACCGAACAGATGATGGGCTTGTTCGCCACCAACCTGCAAGCCCTCCTGGCCGAGCCGTCCACCGCAACGGCTGAGGCAGGCGGAGGCACGGTTGAGGTGCCGGGCCCGGAAGCCACTCCGGCCGGGGCCGCCCCGCCGCATGTGGCGGCCTCGGGCGAGCCGTTGCCCGTCCCCGCGCGTGCTGCAGCGCAGGCCCCGGCACCTGCTGCCACTGCAGGCCATGTGCCGGCATCGGCTCCCGACACCAGCCTGAACGCGCTCACCCTGGCCAAGGGCATGCTCACCGATCAGCTCAGCCACCCTGGGAAGCTCCTGGGACTACTGGCGGCCGTGGCCGCATGCGCCTACCGGCTGGGCCGGCGGGCCGGGCTGCGTTCGGCTGGCTTGCGTCGGGGCGGCCAGCCTGCCGGCCGGCCCTGAGCGCCCGGCCAAGCGTTGAGTCCCAGGAGGTGCAGACCTGATGCGTGACGTGCTCGCGGCCATGATGCCGGATTGGCTGCATGGACGCACCGCCGGACTGGCCACGGTGGTGCGCACCTTCAGGTCCGCCCCGAGGCCCCCGGGCGCCTCCATGCTGGTCACCGCCGGCGGAGAGGCGTTCGGCTCGGTATCGGGCGGCTGCGTGGAGGGCGCCGTCTATGAGCTTGCCACCCAGGTCAAGGACGATCTCCGGCCGGTGCTGGTCAGTTACGGAGTTAGCGACGACGACGCCTTCTCCGTGGGGCTGACCTGCGGGGGCACCATCGAAGTCTTTGTGGAGCCCGTTTCACAACAACGCTTCCCCGAGCTGGATGGTCTCCGTCAGGACATCGAAGCCTCCCGGCCGGTGGGCGTGGCCACCGTCATTGAACACCCTGACGATACTTGGCTGGGCCGCCACCTGGTGGTCAGGCCGGACGGCTTCACGGGCGACCTGGGCTCGGAACGGGCCAACCACGCGGTCGGGGACGATACGCAGGGGATGCTCGCGTCCGGGCGGAACTCAGTCCTCAACTATGGACCGGACGGCGAGCGGCTCGACAGCGGCATGTCCGTCTTCTTCGCCAGCTACGCCCCCCGGCCGCGGATGCTGGTGTTCGGCGCCATCGATTTCGCCGCGGCCCTGGCCCGGCTGGGCACATTCCTGGGATATCACGTCACCGTATGTGACGCCCGTCCGGTGTTCGCCACCCCGGCGAGGTTCCCTGACGCCGCGGAGGTGGTCCGGGCATGGCCGCATCACTACTTGTCCGAGCAGATGGCACGCGGGCTGGTGGATGACCGGACCGTGATTTGCGTCCTGACCCACGACGCAAAGTTCGACGTACCCGTGCTGGCAGCCGCGCTCCGCGGCGGTCCGGTGGCGTATATCGGCGCCATGGGTTCACGGCGGACACACAACGACCGGATGGAGCGGCTCAAGGCGGCGGGCCTGAGCGAGGAGCAGTTGTCGAAGCTGCATAGTCCCGTCGGGCTGGACCTGGGCGCCCGGACGCCGGAGGAGACGGCTGTCTCGATCGCCGCCGAGATCATTGCCCTGCAATGGGGCGGAACCGGCGAGCCGCTGGGCTTGCTGGGGGAACGAATCCATCATGATGAGCCGCATTGATGGCAAACAACGTCCTCGGCTGGTCCACGACGGGCGTGTTGCTCGGCTTCACTGCCCGGCGGCTGCACCGACTGGAGCCAGCAGCTCGCGGTACCGGGCGGCGTGCCGCTCCAATTCCGTCTGCTCCACCCGCGGTGCCGAGTGCAGGACCAGTGGCTCGGCCATGTCCAGCCCGCAAAGGTGCGCGGTGGCATCCAAGGGAAGCAGGAGCTCGGCCATTGTGAAGCGGTTGTGACCCGTCGGCGCGTAGGACGACTCGGGGCCGCCGGTGGAAAGCACCAGCTGAAGCCGCTTGCCGTGCAGCGCGTCCCCGCCTGCCCCGAAAGCGAATCCGTAGCTAAGAACCTGATCCATCCATTCCTTCATAACACCCGGTACGGAGTACCAATGCCACGGGAACTGCCAAACGATGGTGTCGTGGCCGCGCAGGAGTTCCTGCTCGCGGGCCACGTCGAAGCGGCGGTCCGGGTACAGGGCGGAGAGGTCCCGGACCGTGATGTTGTCCAGTCCGCTGACTGCTTCGGCAAGATGCGCGGTGATCCGCGAGCTCCCTAGATCAGGATGGGCGACGAGGACGAGCGTACGGTGTGACGTCATGGAAGGATTGTGCTTCTTTCTGAATCGGAACTAGGACCGAGCTGCGCCGCGCTGAGCTCCCGGAGGCGGACACTGCCGAACAGCCATAGACAGAACTGTCTATGGCTGCAGCGAAGTTATCAGACAGACCTGTCTGTGCACAAACGGCGTCGCCCCGGGCCGGCCGCCTCATGGGAGGGCGCGGCCCTCGGCCCGACGGCGGCCCGGCCCCGCCGGGCGTAAGCTCATCGCATGGCCAGATTCTTCGATGTGCACCCCGAAAACCCCCAGCAGCGCTCCATCCATCAGGTGGTGGAGCTTGTCCGGTCCGGCGGCCTGATCGCCTACCCCACCGATTCCTGCTACGCCCTGGGTGCGCAGCTGGGCAACAGGGAGGCATTGGACCGGATCCGTTCGATCCGCCACCTGGACAGCAAGCACCACTTCACTCTGGTCTGCAAGGACTTCGCGCAGCTCGGCCAGTTCGTGCAGATCGACAACGACGTCTTCCGCAGCATCAAGGCCGTGACTCCGGGCAGCTACACCTTTATCCTCCCCGCCACGAAGGAAGTCCCCAAGCGCCTGCTGCACCCCAAGAAAAAGACCGTGGGCGTGCGCATCCCCGATCATCCGGTGGTGCAGGCCATCCTGGCGGAACTGGGCGAGCCGCTCCTGTCCAGCACCCTGCTCCTGCCGGACGAGGACGAGCCGCTGACGCAGGGCTGGGAGATCAAGGAACGCCTGGATCACGTGGTGGACGCAGTCATCGACTCCGGCGACTGCGGTGCAGAGCCGACGACGGTCATCGACTTCTCCAGCGGCGTCGCCGAAGTGGTCCGGCGTGGCATGGGCGACCCCTCCCGCTTCGAATAGACCACCCCGGAGGCCGGAGCACGAGGCCGGAACGGAGGCAGGAGCACAACCGGGGTCAGTTGAGGCTCAGCTCTTTTTGCGCGCCCGGCTTGGCTGCACCCGCGGCGGCTCGCCCGGCATCTTCGGGTAGTCGGGCGGGAACGGGAGTTCCCCCAGGCCGGCCTCGACGTCGCGCTCCCACCAACCGAGAAGGTCATCTATCCTGCCCGGCTTTTCGTGCATGTCAGCCCAGGGATCTCCGGTGGTGCGCAGCCGCTCCGGAACGGTGGCGATGGTGAATGCCATCGGGTCTGTGGTGTCCAGTTCCTCCCAGTCGACGGGACAGGAAACAGTTGCGTTCGGCAGCGCACGCGGGCTGTAGGCCCCCGCTATGGTGCGGTCCCGGTTGGCCTGGTTGAAGTCGACAAATACCCGCTCGCCGCGCTCCTCCTTCCACCACGCCGTGGTGACCTTGTCGGGCATCCGCCGCTCCAGCTCGCGTGCGGCGGCGATCACGGCATGGCGCACGTCCAGGAACTCACGGACGGGTTCGATGGGGGCAAAAATGTGCAGTCCCCGGTTTCCGGACGTCTTGATGTACGGCGTCAGGGACGCCTCCTCTAGCACCTTCCGCAGCTCATGGGCCGCCGGGATGGCGTCCTGGAACGTTGTTCCCGGCTGCGGGTCCAGGTCGATCCGCAGCTGGTCCGGGTTATCCGGATTCCCGGCCCGGGAGGGCCAGGGGTGGAACACCACCGTGTTCATCTGCACCGCCCACACCGCCGCCGCTGCCTCATCGATGACCAGTTGCGGATGCGACCGGGCGCTCGGATAGACCACCATCACCGATCTGATGAAGTCCGGGGCCCCTTTCGGCGGATTCTTGGAAAAGAACTGTTCTCCGTCGATGTCGCCGGAAAACCGCTGGAGCGATATCGGCCTGTCCCCGTTGGCGGCCACGAAGGCGTCCCCCACATCGGCAATGTAGCGGGCCAGATCGAGTTTGGTGAGGCCAAGCCGGGGCCACATAACACGGCTGGGACTCGAGATCCGGATCTCCCGCTCGCCATGCGGCCCATTAACAATCAGCGTGGTGTGTTCGCTGGCCATAGGACGTTCCTACCCTTCACTCCGTGCACGTAAGTGCCCTTGGTCAGATCCACTTGTTGTGTTTGAACGTTGCATAGAGCACCATCCCCATCGCCAGCATGAGGGCCAGGGCCATCGGATAACCGAAGGGCCATTCGAGTTCGGGCATGATGCGGAAATTCATGCCGTAGATCGACGCGATCAGGGTCGGTGCGAACAGGATTGCCGCCCAGGATGAGATCCTCTTGACTTGCTCGTTCTGGGCAAAACTCGACTCGGTCAGTAGCCGCATTTCGTCGTTTTGGCGCTGCGCCACCAGTGCGGCGTTTACCGCAAGGGCATTCTGGAGCAGCGCACGGAAGGCTGCCACCCGCTCCCCGAGCCGCAGTGCGTGATCCAGGACGTCGCGGAAATGGTCCTGCAGTTCGGGGTCGGGCTCGCGTTCGGGCCCCGCAGCCATGAGCGCCTGAAGGATGCCCGCCAGGGGTGCCGTGGCCCGCTGGAACATGATCACCTGGCGCGAGAGCTCGTAGATCCGCCGCGACACGCCGGGGTCGGCGGCGAAGAGGTCATCTTCGATTTCGTCTATGTCGTTCTCCAGACCGGCCGCTACAGGTTCGTATTCATCCACCACCTGGTCGAGGATCGCGTACAGCACCGCGTCCGGACCGAGGGCCAGGAAATCCGGTTCGGCTTCCATCCGTCGCCGCACCCGGGCCAGGTCGGGCGATTCGGCGCGGCGGACGGTGACCACGAAGTCGGTGCCGGAGAAAACATGGATCTCGCCGAACTCGACCTTTTCGACGTCGTCCAGGTACCGGGCCGGACGCAGGACGAGGAACAGGGGTTTCGCCGTAGTGTTCCAGCTTGGCGCGCTGGTGACCGGCGAGCGCGTCCTCGACGGCCAGGTGGCTCAGGTCGAATTCCTCGGCCACCGAGCGCAGTTCTTCCGGGTCGGGACGGTAGAGCCCGATCCAGGCCATGCCTTGGCGCTGACGGAGGAGGAAGTACGTTTCGTCGAGGTCCTCCGGGTCCGCCGTGCGGTGGCCGTCCACATACACCGCGTTGTCGATGATCGTCATGACCCTGGCTCCTCTGAACAGGCATCCCTTGGCTGTGACGATATCCCCTCCCCGGCGCCGTGCCAACCGGGCCCTCGCGAAACGGCGCCCCGTACAAACGCCGCGCCTCAAGGCATACGCCGAAGCGGGCATCATTGATGCATGACCACCACCCCCGAGTCCCCCATCAGTATCAGCGTCGGCGATACCACGGTTTCCGGCGTCTACGCCCGGCCGGAGAATCCACTGGCCACGCTCGTCGTGGCGCATGGAGCAGGCGCGGGCATGGACCATCCCTTCCTCGCCGGATTCACGCGGGCCCTGAACGCGGAGGGCGTTGCCACCCTGCGTTTCAACTTCCCCTACCGTGAGGCGGGCAGGAAGTTCCCGGACCGGCCGCCCATGGCGGTTGCAGCCTGGCTGGCGGCCATGGACGCCGCCGCGGTCCGCTCCGGCGGCGAGCCGATCTGGGCGGCAGGGAAATCATTCGGCGGGCGCATGGCCTCGATGGCGGTGGCCGAAGGCATGGAGGCCGCGGGGCTGGTGTACCTTGGCTACCCCCTGCACCCGCCGGGAAAACCAGACAAGCTGCGCGACGGACACCTCTACGGACTGTCGCTGCCCATGCTGTTCCTGCAGGGGACGGGCGACACCTTCGCGACCCCCGAACTGCTCGAAACCGTGGTGTCCCGCATTGGCACCAACGCGACGCTTCAGTGGCGCGAAGGGGGCGGCCACTCGTTTGCCGTGGCCGGGGCCAAGCGCAGCGCGGAAGAGGTGGGGGCATCGCTCGCGGGGCCCGTCCTGGAGTTCCTGCGCTCCCATCCATCGCCTGCCGCGCAGCCCTGAACTCAAACGTGCCCGGTAGCCCCCGAATTTGAGGGGACGGGCTCGTGACGCAGGTAGCTGCGGCGGAAGCGGCCGGTGCCGGCCGTGAGAGCCCGAAGGTCGATGGCATAGCGCAGGAGCTCCTGCTCAGGTACCTCGGCGCTGATTTCCGTGCCGGCCCCGTCCGCCGAGGACGTTCCGGTGAGGCGCCCCCGTCGGGAGGAAAGGTCACTCATCACCGCACCCACGTAGTCATCCGAGACGGTGATGGTCACGGCCGAAACCGGTTCGAGCAGCTGAATACGGGCGGAAGAGGCCGCCTCGCGCAGGGCCAGAGCGCCGGCGGCCTGGAAAGCGGCGTCGGAAGAGTCCACGCTGTGCGCCTTCCCGCCCACGAGCGTCACGCGGATGTCCACCACCGGGAAGCCTGCAGCGACACCCTTCTGCATTTGCGCCCTCACGCCCTTCTCCACGGAGGAGATGAACTGCCCGGGAATCACCCCGCCCACCGTCTTGTCGATGAACTCGAAACCCGCTCCGCGTTCCAGCGGCTCCACCTCAATGTCGCAGATGGCGTACTGGCCGTGGCCGCCCGATTGTTTGACGTACCGTCCATGGCCGGCAGCCCGGGCGGCGAACGTCTCCCGAAGCGGGGTGATCACCTCCACGGTGTGCAGGTTCACGCCCTGATCGCGCAGCCGGTCCAGCACCACTTCGGCGTGCGCCTCGCCCATGCACCAGAGAATGAGTTGATGGGTTTCGGACATTCGCTCCACCCGGAGTGTGGGGTCACCTGCCGCCACTTTCGCCAGGCTCTTGGCCAGCGCGTCCTCGTCGCCGTGGGAGGCGGCTTCGATGGCCACGGGCATGAGCGGCTCGGGCATGTCCCATTGTTCGATCAGCAGTGGCCGGTCCTTCGCAGAGATGGTGTCGCCGGTCTCGGCGTTTCCCAGTTTGGTCAGCGCACAGATATCTCCGGCCACAGCACGAGGCACCGGTCGAAGGTTCGCCCCCAACGGGGAATACACCCGGGTGACGCGCTCATCGCTGTCGTGGTCCTGGTGGCCGCGCGCGGCCAATCCGTGGCCGGACACGTGCACCGCCGAGTCCTCGCCGAGGGTGCCCGAGAAGACCCGCACCAGGCACACCCGGCCCAAGAAGGGGTCTATGGTTGTGCGCACCACTTCGCCGGCAAGAGGCCCTGAGGGATCGCAGCTCAGCGGTGGGACGGGAACGCCATCAATACCCGTCACCGCAGGCAGGTCACGTTCAAGGGGGGACGGGAACGCGCTGGTCAACACTTCCAGGAGCTCGGCCGTCCCAAGCCCGGTCTCCGCGGAGGTTGCAAGCACCGGGAAGAAGGAACCACGGGCGACGGCGGTTTCCAGGTCGTTCACCAGCGTCTCGGAGGAGATCTCCTCCCCGCCGAGATAACGGTCCATCAGCGTCTCGTCCTCGCTCTCGGCGATGATCCCCTCGATGAGCGCGCCGCGTGACGGTTCAGCCTCTGCCAGCTCGTCCGCGCTCGCCTGCCGCGTGGCGGCCGGTGCGTCCGCCGAGGTGTAATCCGAAACGGTCCCGGACAACAGACCGGACAGGCCGGTGATCACCCCCTTGGTGCGAACGGGAAGGTAGAGCGGCAGCACCGACTCTCCAAAGGCAGTCCGGACTTTGGCCAAGGCGGCATCATAATCCGCCCGGGGATGGTCCAGCCGGCTGATCACCACTGCGCGGGGCATCCCAACACGATCGCATTCGCCCCACAACGCGGTGGTGGCCGCATCGATATCATCGGTGGCGGAAACGACGAATAGTGCTGCATCGGCCGCGCGCAGGCCGGCCCGCAGTTCGCCGATGAAATCCAGATAGCCGGGGGTGTCCAGGAGGTTCACTTTGACGTCGTCGAAGTCCAGTGGCATCACCGACAGGGCCACGGAGCGTTGCTGGTGGATTGCGGAGGGATCCGAGTCACTCACGGTGGTGCCGTCCACGATGGACCCCTTGCGGGAAATAACGCCTGCTGCGGCCAGGAGAGCCTCCGTCAGCATGGTCTTGCCGGCCCCTGAATGACCCACCAGCGCCACGTTGCGGATGGTCCCGGGCTGTCCGGCCGGAGCCGCGGCGCCCGCCTCGGCCCGCCGGAGCTCGGATCCGCCCCGTCCCGGGCCCCGTGCCGCGTCCCGTGTTCCTTTCACTGACATGGGAACCTCCTGGTGTCGTAACCACCGTGCGCTCGACCCCTTAACGGACTCGACTGTTAAAAGATTCGACACCCTTCGGCGACTTGACGGCAAGGGCACAACGGACCCTGGAAGTCCTGCGCATCGTCGTTCGTGACGTCCCACGACGTGGTTCTACGCTGCCGGCCCGCGCCGCGCCTAGCCTGCTTAACAAGACCCTGCTGGAGGAACCCTGCAGGCACGCACCAAAGGGAGGCACTCATGTCAACCAACGAGCACACATTCACCACGGAACGCGACCGGTTCGGGCGCCTCCTGGCGGACCGCGAAGTCTGGCGGCAGGCCACAACCCTCCCGGCCGCGGGCGAGCTGACCGCCCGGTGGCTGGAGGGCCGCAGCGAGTACCAGCCGGGGACCTTCGCTCCAGGCTTTGACGAGGAGACCATGGAGATCGGGGGCCAGCTCGCCGAGCTCAACCGGAACGGCCTCTTCACCAAGGAATCGCAGCCCGGGCAGCGGTCCCAGGGGAACGCCCAGCGCGCTTACGTGACGGGTTTCTGCAGCCCGGCGTCCGCGGTGGCGCTTCTTCAGGTGTCGTCCCGGACCGAACTCGTCACCGTGGCGCATGCTCCGGGCGAGCCCAGCCGGGCATCGATCCCGGTCACAGTCCACGAGGACGAAGTGGTGACTGTCCTCGGGACCAGCGAAAACCCCACGGACCCGGCCCAGCTCAACGACTGGGCGTCCGAGGCCAACGAGAGCCTGGCGCTCGTCCTGTCCGACTCCTGGTACGTGGAAATCTTCGATCCCGTGTGGGGAAGAAACTCCGCGTTGCTGCCCGCCGTCCTTGGCGGGCTGAGGGACGTGCCGGCTCCGGCCTAACGGCGGCTGGCGGCCGGCTCAGGGCATAGTGCCGGGGGCGTACGGCCCTAGGCATGCCGGCGCCGGCCCCGGCATGCTGGTGACATGTCAGAGCGAGCCGGATCCGGGCCGGCACAGCCCGCGGCCGGTCCATGGGGCGGTGCCGGCCCCGAGGGGCTTTCGCCGGAAGAAGCGGTCCGCCGGCTGGCAGCCGACGGGCCCAATGAACTCCCGACGGCGAAGCCCCGGAATATCCTGCAGCAGGCCTGGGCGGTGGTACGCCAGCCAATGTTGCTTCTGCTCCTCGTGGCCGGGGCGGTGAATTTTGTGTTGGCCGAACCGCTTGACGGCATCATGCTGATGTCATTCGTGGTGGTGGTGATCGGCATCTCCATCTATCAGGAACGCAAAACCGAGAACGCCCTCGCTGCGCTCCGTGACCTTTCCTCTCCCCGGGCACTGGTCCTCCGTGGCGGCGTGCCGGTGCGCATACCCGGCCGGGAGGTGGTGCGTGGCGACGTGGCCGTCCTCGCGGAGGGCGACCGTGTTCCGGCGGATGCTGTGTTGTTGCAAGCGCGGAACTTTTCCGCCGACGAGTCCGCCCTGACCGGTGAGTCCGTGCCGGTGCGCAAAGCCGCAGCCGCAGGCGCAGCCGCGGGTGCCGGTGCGGGTGCCGGTGCGGGTGCAGCGGCAGAACCGGCGGCTATGGGCCGGCCCGGCGGTGACGGGACGCCATGGATTTTCTCCGGCACACTGGTGGTCAAGGGACAGGGCCTGGCATTGGTGAAGGAGACGGGCGCCGGGACCGAGCTGGGCCGGATCGGGGCCGCCCTGCGCTCGATCAAAGAGGAAGCCACCCCGCTGCAGAAGGAAGTGGACCGGCTGGTCCGTTTCATTGCGGTGTACGGCCTGGCCGCGGCCGCTCTGGTGGTGATTGTCTATGGACTCACACGCGGCCACTGGCTAGAAGGGCTCCTTGCCGGAATTGCCACTGCCATGGCCATGCTGCCGGAAGAGTTTCCTGTGGTGCTCACCGTGTTCCTGGCCCTGGGCGCCTGGCGGATGTCACAGAAGCACGTCCTCACCCGCAGGTCGCCGGTCATCGAGGCACTGGGATCGGCCACCGTGATCTGTGTGGATAAGACCGGCACCCTGACGATGAACAGCATGACTGTGCGCCAGCTGATCGCAGGCACGCAGACGCACACCCTTGACGACCGGCCGCTACCGGAAGCCTTCCACGAGATTGCCGAATTCTGCGTCCTCGCTTCCCCCGTGGACCCTTTCGACCCGATGGACAAAGCCTTCAAGGCGGTCGGTGGAAAATACCTTTCGGACACCGAACACCTCCACGCTGACTGGGAGCTGATCAGGGAATACCCGCTCTCGGAGAAGCTCCTGGCCCTGTCCCACGTCTGGCGGGCACCGGACGGCAGCAGCTATGTGGTCGCTGCCAAAGGCGCGCCCGAGGCGATTGCCGACCTGTGCCACTTCAATCAAGCGCAGCTCGCCGCGCTCACGGCCCAGGTGGAGGCCGCCACCGCCACCGGCCAGCGCGTGCTCGCCGTTGCCCGGGCGTCCTTCGACGCCGGCGAAATCCTTCCGGCAGGGCAGCACGACTTCGACTTTGAGTACCTGGGACTCGTTGGGCTCCACGACCCGCTCAGGCCCGGGGTGGCCGACGCCGTGGCCGCGTGTTCCCGCGCGGGCGTGCGGACTGTCATGATTACCGGCGACTACCCCGGCACGGCCATGGCGATTGCCCGCGAAATCGGATTGGACCGCGGCGCCGGTGTCATTACGGGGCCGGAGCTCGAGGCCATGCCCGACGCCGAGCTCGGCCGGCGCATCCAAACGGTGAGCGTGTTCGCCCGGATGGTGCCGGAGCAGAAACTCCGTCTCATCCGTGCGCTCAAGGGGAACGGGGAGATTGTGGGGATGACGGGTGACGGCGTCAATGACGCCCCTGCGCTGAGGGCCGCGGACATAGGAATTGCCATGGGCGCCCGCGGCACCGACGTCGCCCGGGAGGCGGCCGCGCTGGTCCTCACGGACGATGACTTCGCGTCGATCGCTGCCGGCATCCGCCAGGGCCGCGGCATTTTTGACAACCTGCGCAAAGCGATGTCCTACGTCATCGCCGTGCACGTCCCCATCGTGGGAATGTCCCTTCTGCCGGTGTTCGTGCCCGGCTGGCCGCTGGTGCTGCTGCCCCTCCAGATCGCCTTCCTCGAACTCATCATCGATCCCGCCTGCTCCGTGGTCTTCGAGGCCGAGGAAATCGACCCGAAGATCATGGAGCAGCCCCCGCGCCGGGCCGGTGAGCCCATCTTCGGTCCGAAGGTTCTGGTCATCGCCGCATTTCAGGGCGCCTCCGTGCTTGCCGCCGTGGTGGCCGTGTATCTCTGGACCCTCAGCGCGGGTGATGCCGGCAACGTGGTCCGTTCCGTGTGCTTCGCCACGCTCGTCATGGGCAACCTTGGGCTGATCCTGGTCAACCGTTCCTGGCGCCTGACAGTCTGGAGCTCGTTCCGGCAGCGCAGGAATCCCGCACTGAAATGGATTCTGGGTGCAGCCGTGATCCTGCTGGCGGTGTTGATCAATGTTCCCTGGCTGCGCGGCGCGTTCGACCTCGGACCGATGACGCCGGCACAGTGGCTCGCGGCGGTCTCGGCAGCTTGCGTCGGCGTCGCCTGGTTCGAGGTGTACAAGGCGGCAGGAAAGCGTTCAGGTGCGCCGCCCGTCCGGAGCAAGTAGGACTTGAGTGGCCCCGCCGGACGCCTTTACGCAGTCCAGTAGTGATCACTCGCGACCATCCGGCGTGGCGCTCATAGGATCCGAAGTGGGCTGTGATTGGCCCGCCGCTCAATTCGGAACCCGGGGGGATTCTGGCAATGAAAGCAACAAAATTACTGACCGTCGCCAGCTTATTGTTTGCCTGGCAATGCGCCGGGATCCAGGGCGCGGCCGCCGATGCGGGCTCGCCGGACCCCGCATCTCTGGGCAACGACATCTCCTGGCCCCAATGCGGCAGCAACTTTCCCGAGCCCCTGGGATTCGCCGTGATCGGAGTGAATAACGGACGGCCCGAGACCACTAATCCCTGCCTGGCAGATCAGCTGGCCTGGGCGGCAGGCACCTCCAATGCGGCGTCCGGGGTTCCCGTGGCTATGTATGCGAACACAGCCAACCCCGGTCCCGGCGGGTCCTGGTGGCCCTCCTCCAGCTCTTACCGGGGCGCGGAGATCCAGAACCCCTACGGGGTGTGCGACGGCGGCGCCACCCCGGCCTGCGCTTACATCTACGGCTACGCCATGGCTTTCGACGACGCCAACGTCAGGGGCGTCACGGATGCCTCGCACCGTTTCTGGTGGCTCGACGCGGAATTCGGCAACAGCTGGTCCGCGGACCCAGCGGCAAACGCTGCGGATCTGGAAGGCATGACCGCGTATCTGCAAAGCATCGGCGCCGGGGTGGGCATCTACTCCACGACGTACCAGTTCGGCGAAATCGCGGGCCAGGTGCAGCCGGGCAGCAATCTCAACAAGCTCAAGAGCTGGATCCCGGGAGCGACGTCCACGGAATCCGCCATGGCCAACTGCTCGGCACAGCCGCTGACGCAGGGCGGCACCGTGGCCCTCACCCAGTATGTGGACGGAGCCTTCGACTACAATTACGCGTGCATCCCACTGCCGCAGCCGCCCAAGCCGCCTGCCCCGGCCCCTGCCCCCGCCCCTGCCCCGGCGCCCGCCCCGGCGTCGCCCGCCCCCGCGCAACCCGCCCCGGCGGCACGCGAATTCAACTAATCAGCCGGGTCATCAGCGGCGGCGGTCACCGGGCCGAAACCTTCAGGGAATAAATCCAAATTTCCTACGTTGAGTCAGGTGCACTCAACTTTCTGACGGAGGTTTCATGGCTACATTTTTCGGACCGGTTGGCTCCGGCAACGATTCGTTCGACGAGTTCCTCGCCCGTTACCTGCAGGGGCAGCGCGGGGCCCGTGCCGGGCGTCCGCTGGACATCACCCGCTTGCTGAGCCGCCGCACCCATGAGGTCCTCGCCCAGGCCGGCCAGTTCGCCGTCGAACACGGGCACGGCCACCTCGACGCGCTGCACGTCCTGCGTGTCATGGCCGTAACAGCGCCAGCCACCGATTACATCAAGCACGCCGGAGCAGAGCCCGCCGCCATTGCCAGGGCCGCCGAGGAACGGCTCCCTGAGAGGTCGGCCGCACGGATGCAAACAGCACCCGCGCTGACGCCGTCCGCTCAACGCGCCCTGCTGGATGCGTACCAGGTTGCCCGTGCCTTTGGCTCGACCTACATCGATCCAGAACACCTGTTCTTCGCCCTGGTTCTCAATCAGGAGTCCCCCGCCGGGCAGGTGTTGGCGGCGGCCGGGGTGACACCGGAGTCCCTGCAGCCCGATCCGCGCGATGCCGCAACCGGCGCCCCCGGCTCCGGAGCCCGGCAGGAGGCCGCCACCGGAACTGAAACCCCGATGTTGGACACCTATGGCACCGACCTGTCCGCCATGGCCCGGGACGGCGGCCTGGACCCGGTAATCGGCCGCGCCGCTGAGATCGAACAGACCATCGAGATCCTGGCGCGCCGCACCAAGAACAATCCTGTGCTCATCGGCGAGGCCGGGGTGGGCAAGACTGCGATTGTGGAGGGTCTGGCGCAGGCGATCGTCGACGGCAGCGTCCCCGACCAGCTGCGAAACAAGCGTGTCATCGTGCTGGATCTGCCGGCCATGCTCGCCGGCACGCGTTACCGCGGCGACTTTGAAGAGCGTCTTACCAAGGCCATGGATGAGGTCAGCTCGAATGCCGGGGAGATCATCTTGTTCGTTGACGAGCTGCACACAGTGGTTGGTGCCGGCGGTGCCGGCGAGGGCGGCATGGATGCCAGCAATATCCTGAAGCCGCGGCTCGCCCGTGGCGAACTGCATGTGGTCGGCGCCACCACCTTGAACGAATACCGCAAGGTGGAGAAGGATCCTGCCTTGGAGCGACGCTTCCAACCGGTGCACGTGGGTGAGCCGAGCAGCGAAGAGGCCGTGCAGATCCTTGCCGGCCTGCGCGCCCGGTACGAGGAACACCACGGTGTCCGCTATACCGATGAGGCGCTGCGCGCCGCCGTCGAACTGTCCGCACGGTACATCACGGACCGTTTCCTGCCTGACAAGGCGATCGACCTGATCGACCAGGCCGGCGCCCGGCTGAGCCTCCAGCTCGGCTCGCGTTCCGACGTGGCCGCGCTCCGCGACCAGCTCACCGCGCTTGAGCAGTCAAAGAACGACGCCGTGGCCGCCGAACGCTATGAAGAGGCCTCGCGGCTGCGCGACGAGGTCGAATCGATGAAGGGCAAGCTTGAGGCGGCACTTTCGGGCAGCCCGGATGGCGCCGCCACGGCCGTCGTCGGCGAAGCCGAGATCGCCGGGATCATTTCCCGCTCCACCGGGATCCCGGCCAGCCGCCTGACCGAGGACGATCGGGAGCGCCTGGGCAAGCTGGAGGAAGAACTGCACCAGCGAATCATCGGCCAGGACGATGCGGTGACCCTGATTGCCAAGGCCGTCCGGCGCAACCGCACCGGAATGGGAGACGAGGGACGGCCCGTGGGCAGCTTCCTTTTCCTCGGCCCCACCGGCGTGGGCAAGACCGAACTCGCCAAGGCTCTCGCCGACTCATTGTTCGGTAACGAGAACGCGATGGTGCGCTTCGACATGAGCGAGTTCGGCGAACGGCACACCGTCAGCCGCCTCGTCGGAGCACCTCCGGGATACGTCGGCTACGGCGAAGCCGGGCAACTGACCGAGCGTGTGCGGCGCAACCCGTACTCCGTTGTGTTGTTCGACGAAGTCGAGAAGGCCCATCCCGATGTGTTCAACGTCCTGCTCCAGGTGCTCGACGACGGCCGCCTCACCGACGGCCAAGGGCGCACGGTGGACTTCCGCAACACGGTGGTCATCATGACCTCCAACCTCGGTTCGGAATTCCTGGCGAGCCGCGGCGGTTCGGTGGGTTTTGTGGCCCAAGGCGACGCCGGCGACTCGTTCGGCCAGCACAAGGCCCTGCGCGACCGGGTCCTGGGCAGGCTGCGTGAGTCCATGCGCCCCGAGTTCCTGAACCGCATCGACGAGATTGTGCTGTTCCGCAAGCTCGACCAGGCCCAGTTGCGGCGGATCGTCCGGCTGATGCTCAGCAGGACCGAGGGCCGCCTGCGGTCGCAGGGCTTGGGGCTCTCAGTGAGCGAAGGGGCCATCGATTGGATCGCCGAACGCGGCTATGACCCCGAATACGGCGCCCGGCCAATGCGCCGCGTGATCCAGCGCGAGCTGGAGGACCGGATCGCGGATCTGTTCGTGGCCTCGGACCTTCAGCCCGGCGGCCACGTAAGCGTCGCAGTCGACGGGGAGACGCTCGTGGTCGAAGCCGGCCAGGCCTCGATGCCGCTGGCAGCGTAAGCGCCCCCGTGCGGATCCTCCATACTTGGCTGGCACGCGATAGGCTTGGGCGCCATGAGCCCCCTTCCCAGCATGGACCCGGCGATCTTCGTGGCGGATTTTCGCGCCCAGTTCGACGCCTTTCTCGACGAGCACCGAGCCGCACTTCACAGCTGCCTGGATGGACTTACAGAGCAGGAGGCGCGGGCCTCGCTCGTCCCGTCGCGGACCACCCTTCTGGGTCTGGTCAAGCATGTGACCTTCGTCGAGAAGGTCTGGTTTGACGAGGCCATCACGTGCAGGAGCCGGCAGGAAATTGGCATTCCCGCCACTCCCGACGAATCCTTCATCCTTGCCGAAGGCGACTCCATCCCCGGGATCCGGGCCGCCTACAGCGAGGCATGCGAGCAGTCGCGCCGGTCGGTCGCCGGCCTGGATCTTGACGATCTGGTCAGGGGCAACCGGCGCGGCCCACTCCCCCTGCGGTGGGTTTACCTGCATATGCTCAGGGAACTCGCCCAACACTGCGGTCACGCCGACATCCTGCGCGAACAGATTCTCGCTGCCCGCTCCTGACTTGACCCCAGCCCTGTGTTCCTTGGGATCAACCCCGTCAGGATCAGCGCTACGTGCTGCGGCCTACGAGGGCCGTGGCGAACCCGGCGGGAGCGCACCGCTGCCGGGACCCCGTTCGGGAAATCCTCTCCGTTCCGAACATCCGGTGTTCCTCGAGGACAAGCCCGAAGTCCCCCAAAAATTCCGCAACGCTCTCCCTGGCCGGCGGCGTGTTATCGATTCCGAACGTGAACGGCTCTCCGACCAGCCTCGTCGTCGCTCGGGCGTAACGCATAAAGAGCGATCGGGAGGCGATGGTATCGGCGGAGAAATAGTCAAAAGCGACGACGCTGCCCGGAGCTGCTCCGGCGATTCGGCGCAATGTGCCCTCGACAGAGGCGCGGTCCAGGTACATCATCACCGATTCCCAGAGGAAGAAGGTTGGCCTGGCGGGGTCATATCCGGCCGCCACCAGCTGCCCGAACCAGTCCTCGTTGCCGAAATCGGCGGCCACGTATGTGGCCGGCCCGCCCGTCAGGCCAGACTCCTTAAGCATCCGGATCTTGAACGCCTGGGTCCGGGGCATATCGACCTCAAAGCACCGCACCCCCTCTTCCGGTGGGAGTCTGAACACCCGGGTGTCGAACCCTGCACCGAGGACGACCAGTTGTTCGATGCCGGGCAGGTGCCGGCGGAGGGCGGCGTCATGGAAACTTGTCCGGGCTGTCTGCTGATGGCGCATCGGCGGCTCACCCTCATAGGGGTAGCGATAGAACCTCGGAACAAAGCCCGTCAGCAGGTGGGCCACCAACGTGGGAGCGGCCCCCAGCCGTAACGCTTCCTGGGACACGTTCGGCATAACAGCCATGAGCCGGGCTACCGGGTCATCCCGCCGCGTTCCCAGGTTGTGCTGCATATAGCGCGTATAGAGCGACGCGAACTGGGTGGCCGATACTCCCGTTCTGCGGCTGTAAAGGAGCAATTTAGGCACGCCCATGAGGTAGGCCGCCGCGGCCAACGGCAATAACGCCGCTTGGATGGCGCGGAATAAACCCGCGCCCACTACTCCGCGCACGCGCATGTGCCCCCTTCCGTATGCCAGCCCACTCACGCTCCTCCGGGGCGGAAGTGCTGTCGATAGACCGGCCAGGGCATCGGGACTATCAGCCTTCGGCTCTGACCGGGGCCTGTTCTGAGCTGCCCGGCGCCTCAAAACTGGCGTAGTAAGCGGCAGCCAGGTCCTCTTCGCCGTGGCCCTGGGCCGCCGCCCGCGCCAACCGCTCGGCGCCCGCGGCGGCCAGGTCAAGGCGGATGCCGTGACGCTGTGCGGCGTGAACTATCAGGGCGGCATCCTTGACCGCGGTGCTGACCGCGAAGCTGGCGGGCGAGAGGCGCTCCTCCAGGATCAAGGAAGCTTTGGTCCGCAGGTAGCCCATATCCAGCGGGCCGCCGGCTATGGCATCCAGGAAGTTCTGCGGATCCACGCCCAGTGCCTGGGCGAGGGCCAGCGTCTCGCCCGTGGCGTTCGCGGCCGCGATCACCCAACTATTGGCCACTAGCTTGAGCCGGGTGGCGCTCGCCTCCGCGCCGTCCTTGCCGGTCCATACGGTCCGGGCCCCCACCGCGTCCAGGACAGGAGTTACGGCCCCGCGGCTGCCGGCAGGGCCCGCCGCCAGCACCAGCAGCTGTCCGGCTTCGGCAGGTTCACGCGTCCCGAGCACCGGTGCGTCGAAGAAGACCATGCCCCACTCATGGGCGAGGGCGGCCAGTTCGCGGCAGGAGTCGATCCCCGCCGTCGTGGATTGCACCCATGCGGCGCCGGCCCGCAGGCCGGGGGCTGCCTGCCGCATGACATCGAGGACGGCCCCGCCGTCGTAAAGCATGGTGAGGACCACGTCGGCGTCTGCCACGGCCGCGGCCGGCGAATCGGCAACGAAGACGCCCTCACCGCCCAGCGCGTCGGCCTTATCCCGGCTGCGGTTCCACACCCGGACGGCGTGTCCTGCTCGAGCGAGGTTCCGGGCCATCGCGGCTCCCATGATGCCGGTGCCCAGGACACTTACGGTCAGTTCGTCAGCCATGACCTCACCTTTCCTTTCCAGCGCTCCAACTTTCAGCGCATTCGAACTCCAGTCGCCGTCAGCACAGCCGGCCACCCGCCGTCGAGCGTGGGGCCGAGGAAGGCGTGGACGTACCAGCCGCCAATGGCGCCACGAACCCATGAGAAGACGTGAAACTCAACCCGGTGGCCGAGCCACAGCAAGGGCCGCCGCCACGGGCCGCGCGGATCCATGTGCGGTCAGCATGCAGCGCATGGTTCAAGCCCAGGTTGCGCTCGACCACCGGGGGGATCAACATCGATACGCCGCTCATCCGCTCATTCTGGCAGGCCCGTCAAGACACCGCACTCCCGTGACCGTCGTCGCGCCGCGAAGGAGAACCAAACACGCTGTCCTAAGCTGGTTGCATCGCCCCAGGTGACGCCGACCCGGATCTCGGCGCCGGCCCAACAGATGGAGACACGATGAGCATGGCCACGAGTACGGACACGCAGGGACCTGTGCGGCACGTGGCGGACAGTCACGACCTGATTCGTGTGCAGGGCGCGCGCGTGAACAACCTCAAAGACGTCAGCGTGGAGATCCCGAAGCGCCGGCTCACCGTGTTCACGGGTGTCTCCGGCTCGGGCAAGAGCTCGCTGGTGTTCGGGACGATCGCCGCGGAGTCGCAGCGGATGATCAACGAGACCTACAGCGCCTTCGTGCAGGGCTTCATGCCGACGCTGGCACGTCCCGATGTTGACCTGCTGGAGGGTCTGACCACCGCCATCCTGGTTGACCAGGAGCGGCTGGGCGCCAACCCACGTTCCACCGTTGGCACTGTCACCGACGCCAACGCCATGCTGCGCATCGTCTTCAGCCGGCTGGGCCAGCCGCATATCGGCTCGCCCAACGCCTACTCCTTCAACGTCCCTTCGGTGAGTGGAGCGGGGGCGGTCACTATCGAGCGCGCCGGCCGGACGGTAAAAGAGCGGCGTACCTTCGCGATCACCGGCGGCATGTGTCCACGCTGCGAGGGACGCGGCTCGGTCACCGATTTCGATCTGGCGGCACTTTACGACGACAGCAAGTCGCTGTCCGAGGGCGCGCTCACCATTCCCGGCTACAGCATGGATGGCTGGTTCGGACGCATTTTCAGCGGCTCCGGCTACTTCAACATGGACAAGAAGCTCGGCAAGTACACCAAGAAGGAACTGAACGACCTCCTCTACAAGGAGCCCACCAAGATCAAGGTCGAAGGTATCAACCTGACCTATGAAGGCCTGATCCCGAAGATCCAGAAGTCCATGCTCTCCAAGGACCCGGAGTCGATGCAGCCCCACATCCGGGCCTTTGTGGAGCGTGCCATCACGTTCAGCACCTGCCCCGAGTGCGAAGGGACCCGCCTGGCCGCACCGGCCCGGTCCTCGAAGATCAAGGGGATCAACATCGCCGATGCCTGCGCCATGCAAATCAGCGACCTCGCCGGATGGGTGCGCGATCTGCACGAGCCGTCGGTGGCCCCGCTGCTCGAAGCTCTCGGGGAGACCCTCGATTCGTTCGCCGAGATCGGACTCGGTTACCTCAGCCTCGACCGCCCGTCTGGCACCCTCTCCGGCGGTGAGGCGCAGCGGACCAAAATGATCCGCCACCTCGGTTCCTCGCTCACCGACGTCACCTACGTTTTCGATGAGCCGTCGATCGGACTGCACCCCCACGACATCGCGCGGATGAACGATCTGCTGCTGCGGCTGCGCGACAAGGGCAACACAGTGCTCGTGGTGGAGCACAAGCCGGAGATGATCGCGATCGGCGACCACGTCGTCGACCTCGGTCCGCGCGCCGGTACCGAAGGTGGCGAGGTGGTGTTCGAGGGGTCCGTCGACGGGCTGCGGACCAGTGGCACGCTGACGGGTCGGCATCTGGATGACCGCGCCTCCCTGAAGCCAGAGATCCGGACGGCCTCCGGAGTGCTGGAGGTTCGCGGGGCCAGCACCAACAATCTCCGGGACGTCGACGTCGACATTCCGCTTGGTGTCCTGACCGTCATCACCGGCGTGGCCGGCTCGGGCAAGAGCTCGCTGATCGACGGGTCCGTGTCCAAGCAGGAAGGGGTGGTGTCCGTCGACCAGACTGCGATTAGGGGATCCCGGCGGAGTAACCCGGCGACGTACACCGGACTGCTCGAACCGATCCGCAAGGCGTTCGCCAAGGCAAACGCCGTAAAACCGGCACTGTTCAGCGCCAACTCGGAGGGCGCCTGCCCCACCTGCAACGGCGCCGGTGTCATCTACACCGACCTCGGAATGATGGCCGGCGTCGCCAATCCATGTGAGGAGTGCGAGGGCAAACGGTTCCAGGCGTCGGTACTGGAGTACCGCCTCGGAGGCCGCGACATCAGCGAGGTGCTCGCAATGTCGGTGGCCGAGGCCGAGGAGTTCTTCGGCGCCGGAGAGGTCCGCTTGCCAGCCGCGCACACCATCCTCGCCCGGCTGGCCGATGTCGGGCTGGGCTACCTCCGTTTGGGCCAGCCGCTCACCACGCTTTCCGGCGGCGAACGGCAGCGGCTCAAGCTGGCCACCCAAATGGCCGAAAAGGGCGCCGTTTACGTGCTCGACGAGCCGACCACCGGCCTGCACCTTGCCGACGTCGAGCAACTGCTGGGCCTGCTCGACCGGCTCGTCGACTCGGGCAAGTCGGTCATCGTCATCGAGCATCACCAGGCGGTCATGGCCCATGCCGACTGGATCATCGACCTCGGGCCCGGGGCCGGTCACGACGGCGGCCGGATCGTTTTCGAGGGCACCCCGGCCAGTCTTGTCGCCGCCCGTTCCACCCTCACCGGCAAGCACCTCGCGGCCTACGTCCGAGCCTGACCCCGGTTCCTGCGCTCGCCGTGGATGCGGCCCCCGGGCCGCGGACCTGCACCACGGGGTCAGGCATATTCCCAGACTCCCGCCGTACGCTTCCTCCCAGACCCCCGCCACGTCTTCCGATCGGAAATTCTGATGTCTGTGCCCATTTTGGCTACCCGCGACCTAACCAAGACCTATGGTCGTGGCCCTGACCGCTTCGATGCCCTCAAGGGCGTTTCCTTGGAGATTGACCGTGGCGACTCGGTTGCCATCGTCGGCAAGAGCGGCTCCGGCAAGTCCACCCTGATGCACTTGCTCGCCCTGCTGGACACCCCCGGTGAGGGGACGGTCCACATTGACGGAACAGACGCGAAGACCCTGAACGGCCGTAAGCTCAACGCCCTAAGGAACCAGATGTTCGGTTTCGTGTTCCAGCAGTTCTTCCTCAACTCGTCCTCTTCCGTCCTGGAGAACGTGGTCCTGCCTCTCAAAATTGCCGGTGTGGGCGTCCGGGAGCGGCGAAACCGCGGCATGGCCGTGCTGGAGCAGCTCGAACTGGCCGATAAAGCCCGGAATAAGGCCGGGAACCTTTCCGGCGGGCAGAAACAGCGTGTGGTGATTGCGCGCGCGCTTGCGAACAACCCGAAGATCCTTTTCGCCGACGAGCCCACGGGCAACCTTGACACCGCCACCGGACGCATCGTGGAGGACATCCTCTTCGACCTGAACCAAAATCACGGCATCACCCTGATCACCGTCACTCACGACCACGACCTGGCTGCCCGGTTCAACCGCCGCATCTTCATCCGGGATGGACAGTTGATCACCACCGACGAGGAGCACGCGGCATGAAACCGCTCGAGACCCTGAAAACAGCCATCAGCAACAGCTTTCGCAGTAAGCTTCGCACCACCCTGACCATCCTGGCCATTTTCGTTGGTGCCTTCACCCTCACCATCACCAACGGACTCGGAACCGGCATCTCGGAGTACATCGACAGCCAGGTGGCCGCCGTCGGCCCCAGCAACGCCTTCACCGTCACCAAAACCGACACCGGCGGCAATCCCGGTTCGGGCCCGAAGAAGTACGACCCAAACAGCCGGCTGCTTGCCGCCGGCGGCCGCCCCGGGGCCACGGAGGTGGCGCTGAGCCAGGCCGATCTGGACAAGGTGGCTGCCATTCCCGGGGTAACAGCCGTCACCCCGGTCACCCGGCTGAATCCGGCGTACATTCAGTGGAATAACCAGGATAAGTACCAGCTCACCGTCAGCCCCCTGGCCGGAGCGCAACCACAACTCACGGCCGGCGCAGGCCTGGACGACGCCGCGAGCCAGCCACAGATCATCCTGCCGGTCGGTTACATCGGTCCGCTCGGGTTCACCGACGACAAGCAGGCGATCGGCCAGGACGCCGTCATCGGCATCACCGATGCCGCCGGCGCCATGCACACCGTCACGGCCCGAATCACCGGGGTCGAACAAAGCGCACTTCTGGGGGGCGGCGGCGCGTTCGCCAACAAAGCACTCTCCACCGCGCTGGCCGACGCCCAGGGCACCGGGGCCCCGCCCGCGGCGAAGGACGCCTGGGCCGCCGCGACTGCGACCTTTGCCCCGTCATCGTCAAGCCAGGTCAACGACATGAAAGCCCGGCTTAGCGACGCCGGCTACACCGCCCAGACCCTGGACGACCGGATCGGTACCGTCAAGACAGTCATCGCCGGGATCATCGGAGTGCTGAACGCCTTCGCGATCATCGCGCTGGTTGCTGCGGGGTTCGGGATCGTAAACACCCTGCTGATGTCGGTTCAGGAACGCACCCGCGAAATCGGCCTTATGAAAGCCATGGGCATGGGCAGTGGATCCGTCTTCGCACTGTTCAGCACCGAGGCCGCGTTCATCGGACTTCTCGGAAGCGTTATCGGCTCGGCGGCCGCCATCGGCCTTGGCAGCGCCGTGAGCGGGGCCCTTGCCCGGGGCCCCCTTAGCGATCTGGCCGGACTGAAGATCCTCAGCTTCGCTCCGGGGCCGGTCGCCGGAGTCATCCTCCTCGTCATGGCCATCGCCTTCGTGGCCGGCACCCTCCCGGCATGGCGGGCAGCGCGGCAAAACCCCATCGACTCCCTCCGCTACGAGTAGGCCGCTGCCCACGCCCCGACGACTCAACATCACGGGCCGCCCCGCTGAAACCCGGGAAACCCGGCCCAGGCGGTTGATGCGGCGATGGCTGGGGCATAGAGTCTGGGCTGGTAACACCATCCATCGTGAAGACAGGAGCACCACATGCCCAAGCCAGACATTACGCCCGGCGCACCGTGCTGGATCGACCTGATGACCGCGGACCCGGAGAAGGCCAAGGACTTCTACACGCGGCTCTTCGGCTGGACCTACGAAACCGGCGACGCAGAGAAGTACGGAGGCTACATTATGGCCTTCAAGAACGGTGCGCCGGTCGCCGGCATCATGAAGAATGACGGCCAGTCCGGCTACCCGGACGTCTGGACCACCTACCTGCGCGTGGAGGACATCAAGGCCGCCGCGGATGCTGCAACCAGGCACGGGGGCAGCATCTTCATGGGTCCGATGGAAGTCCCGGAACAGGGTCAGATGGCCATGCTCGGTGACGTCGGCGGCGCCGCGATCGGCGCCTGGCAGTTCGGCGGGCACACCGGCTTCCAGATCGCCGCCGAACCCGGGTCGCCGGCCTGGTTCGAGCTGCTCACCCGGGACTATGAGTCAAGCGTGAACTTCTACCGGGACGTGTTCGGCTGGGAGACCAGTGTCATGAGCGACACCCCCGAGTTCCGCTACACCACCCTGGGATCCGGCGACGCCTCCAAAGCAGGAATCATGGACGCGTCAGCCTTCCTGCCCGAAGGTGTCCCCGCCAACTGGTTGGTCTACTTTGCCGTCGAGGATGCGGACGCCGCCGTCGAAACCGCGGTTTCCCAGGGCGGAAAACTGATTCAGCCGGCCGAAGACACCCCGTTCGGCAGAATGGCCACCCTCGCGGACCCGACAGGGTCCATCTTCAAGATCGCCCAATCCACCCGGCAGGGCTGACAGGCCGCATCAGAATCCCCCGGTCCGCGGGTTAGGGCGCCTCACCGGTGCCGTAACCCGCGGGGCCGATGGACCCGCAGCTGGCTCACATCCTGTTCTTGGTCCGCGCCGTAGCCGGCGCCGTCCACGGATCCTCCGGCCAGGGGTGCCTCGGATACCGGCCCCGCATCTCAGCACGCACCTGGGCGTAGGGTCCGGACCAAAACGAGGCCAGATCATCGGTGACGGCCAGCGGCCGCCTGGCTGGTGAGAGCAGGTGGAACAAGACCGGCACCCGCCCGTTGACCAGCCGCGGTGTCGTGGCCCATCCAAAGCATTCCTGGAGTTTAACCGCCACCACCGGCCGGCCGTCACCGTCCTCCATGCCCGGGTAGTCGATACGCACCCTCGATCCGCTCGGCACCTGAAGTAACTCGGGCGCCAACTCACCCAGGCGGGCAGCATCCGGCCACGGCAGCAGCCGCCGCAAAGGGTCGGCCAAGTCGATCCCGCTGGTGGACGCACCCGTGGCCAGGGCCTCGAGTTCGGGGGCCAGCCACTGGTCGAGCCGGGCCAGCAGGGCCGGCTCGGAAACATCCGGCCACGGATCCCCAAGCTCGCGGTGGAGCAGGGCGAGCCGTCGGCGCAGGGCATCCGCCGCCCTCGACCAACCAATCGGGCCCAGGCCCTCCTTCGCCAGGGCAGCCGCCACCGCTGCGCGGCCCTCGTGGGCTGAGGGCCGCACCGGCGTGGAGGACAACACGATCTTGCCCAGCCGGCGTTCCCGCCGGGCGGCGACCCGGCCGTTGCTGAACCGGGCCTCCACCGTTTCAGCGAGCAGATGGTGGGCGGCGGCCTCCGCCGCATCAGCCGTCAACGGCGCGGCGGAACGGATGACCGCACCTGTCCCCGCCGTGTCGCGGCCCTGCCCGCGCGCCACCTCCGCGACGGCAAGCCATTCGTTCCCGGCCAGGGTGCTTCCGGCCGGCAGCCCCGCCCGGGTGCCCGAGGACAGGAGGTAACGCTCCGGACCGTCACCCGGGACGCGGCGCGCCACCCGGTCCGGGTAGGCAAGGGCGACGACGAATCCAACGACCTCGGCCGTGGGCACCGTTGGGTCGGGCGACGGGCCCCTGACAGCCGACCGCTGCCGCCGTGCGATCGTTTCCATACGCCGGACGTCCTCCGCCCAGCGCCGGGCGGCGGGTTCCTTTCCTGTCCGCAAAGTGGCCAGCAACCGCGTGAGGTCGGCCCCGGGAGCCCGGTGGTCGCCGGACACAAGGGCGACAGCCTCTGCTGCAGAACGGTGGCCCGCCGCAGCCGCGCCGTCGAGAAGGGCGCGGGCCAGCCTGGGGTCGGCGGGGATGCCGGCGAGGATCTTGCCCAGAGCCGTGGCGTGGCCGTCCGCTGACACCGCGCCCAGTTCCCGCAGCACCTCTTCGGCCTCGCCCATGGCCGCCTGGGGCGGCGCGTCCGGAAGGCCCAGTCCGCGGCCGCCGGGCGATCCCCAACACGCCAGCAGGAGGGCGGCTCCGGTGAGGTCCGCCACGGCAATTTCCGGAGTTTGATGGGCCGGCGCGGCGCCAAAGGTCTTCTGGTCGTAGCACCGGACCACCCGTCCCGGACCCTGGCGGGCGGCCCGTCCGGCGCGTTGTTCGGCGGACGCCCTGGAACACGACACCGTCACCAGTCCGGACATTCCGCGGGTTGAGTCCCGACGGGGCTCGCGGGACAGCCCCGAGTCGATCACCAGCCGGACTCCCGGAACGGTCAGGGAGGATTCGGCGATGCCCGTGGACACGATAATCCGCGCGCGCCCTCCGCCTTCGCGCCCCGAGACGGCCCGGTCCTGCTCGGCCGGACCCGCCTGGCCGTGAAGCTCCAGCACCTCGGCGTGCACCCGGCCGCGCAGGCGGCCCGCCACATAGGACACTTCCCCCGCTCCCGGGAGGAACACGAGCGCGTCGACGTCCTGCCCCGCCGCTAGTGACCCGGCGTGCGCTGCCGCGGCCGTGTCCGCCACATGGTCCAGGAAGGCGCGGGTCACCCCCTTCTCATCGAGCCGCGGCACCGCCGCGGGTGCCCAGGATGTTTCCATGGGGTACAGCGCGGAGGGGCAGTCGACGACGGTAGCCGGGCCGCCGCCGTCGTGGTTCCCGATCAGGGCCGCGAACCGCGGCGCGTCCAGGGTGGCGGACATCGCAACAAGGGTGAGGTCACCGCGGAGCTGGCGGACCTCGGCGAGCATGCCAAGGAGCAGGTCCGTCTCGAGCCCGCGTTCGTGAACCTCGTCCAGGATGACCGCCGTTGTGGAGCCCAGCCCTGGATCGGCAAGCAGACGTCGCAGCAGGATGCCAGGAGTGACGAACTCAACCAAGGTACCCGGGCCCGTCTGGCGCTCTCCGCGGACGGTGTACCCGACGCGGTCGCCGAGCCGGCTGCCGTCCAGGGCGGCGAGGCGCCGCGCCGCGGACCTCGCCGCCACGCGGCGTGGCTGGGTCACAACGACGCGGGGGGCGCCGCCGTCGGCCGCCGCTGCGCCCTCAGCGCTGGCGTGTGAAATGTTGGCGTCAGCGATGTTGGCGAGCAACGGCGGTACGAGCGTGGTCTTGCCCGTCCCCGGCGGCGCCTGCACCACGGCGGTTCCTGCCTGGCCGCCCCTCAGGAGGACGGCGGCCAACTCCCCCAGCGATTCCGAAAAAACCAGCCCGGCACCGATGGCACCCAGGTCGAAGCGCCGCTGGGCGGAAGGGTGGTCAAAAGGGTCCAGCGGAGAAGTCACCTATCCATTGTCCCTGCTTACCATCGCCTCCGTGCGAACTGCGCCTACGGCGTCATGCCCACAACGACTTTGCTCCCGGCTGCCGGGGACCAGCCGATACGGCCGCCTTGGTAATTTTGGGCGACTGCGCCGTTACCAGTCTGGTATTCCTCACCGATCGGATAGCCCAGGGGTCCGTTCTCCCATCCCTGGGCCGCCCATGCGGCGCCAATAGCGCCACGGGTGATGTGGGCGCCAGTGGTCCGCGACCAATAGATCTGACCGCCATGGAAGCCTTGATACGCTCCGCCGTTGGCGAGCGGTTTAACTTCATCGCTAATGGGATACCCGAGTGGACCGTTCTCCCATCCCTGGGCCGCCCAGGCGGAATCGATCGCGCCGCCCGTGATGTGCGCCCCGGTGGCCGGGGACCAGTGAATCTGTCCGCCCTGGAACGCCTGGTAGGTACCGCCGTCGGCGAGACCTGCCACTTCGTCGCTGGTCGGGAACCCCAACCAGCCGGACTCCCGGCCCTGGCTGTCCCACAACGCACCGATGACGCCGGTGGTGGTGCGCGCTCCGGTGGCGGCCGACCACGTGATCCTGCCGCCTTGGAAACGTTGGGACGAGCCGCCCTTAGCGGGTCCCCCGGCCTCGTCGCTGGTCGGGAACCCCAGCGGGCCGTCTTCCCCGCCCTGCGAGGACCAGGCGGCGCCAACAGGCCCGGCGGTCGCATGAGCTCCCGCGGCTGGCAGCCACGTAATCCTGCCGCCCTGGTAGTCCTGGGCGACGCCCCCGCTCCGGAGAGGGTACTCCTCTCCGAGGGGGTAGCCCATCCGGCCGTTCTCCCAGCCCTGGGCCGCCCATGCGGCGCCGATGGCCCCGCGGGTGACATGGGCGCCGGTGGCCGGGGACCAGTGGATCCTGCCGCCTTGGAAGCTCTGGAATGAGCCACCGTTGGCGAGCCCCTGTATCTCGTTACTGGTGGGATACCCCAGCGAGCCGTTCTCCCAGCCCTGGGCGGCCCAGAGCGCGCCGATTCCCGCGCGGGTGATGTGGGCCCCGGTGGCCGGGGACCAATGAATCTGGCCGCCCTGGAAGCTCTGGTAGCAGCCACCGTTCCTGATGCCGCACACCTGCGGACCGGTCGGATAACCGAGTATGCCAGCACCGGATCCCGCCTGGATCCAGGCATCGCGAATGGGCCCGGCAATCAACGGCGAAGCCGCCGGCGGGGAATACCCGGCCAGGTTGGAGACCACAAGGTGGAAGCCGGCATAGGGGCCGCTGACCGGCACGACATAACCGATGCCGGCATCGGTGGCGCTGGCTGACAGCATGGCATCGTGATGCGCCGGTGAGGCCATCCACCAGTTGACCACGTCGGCCGGGGAGAAATTGAAGCCGATGATTTCCCGGTACCAGGCCGCGCCCGGCGGAATCTCGCTGCCGCCCGCGTCGGATCGGTGGAGGTTGGCAAAGCTGAATGATGAGTCCATGGTGGCGACCCCAAGGTTGCCGGCCCATTCCTGCGAAACACCGGCGATCGCCTGGTTCCAGCGCAAGGGGGCAATGCCGGCGGCGGCACGGCGGGCATTCATCAGGTCGAAGACCTGCCGCGCGTACCCGTCGGAGTACGTTGAGGCTTGAACGGCCGGCGCCGAAAACGTTGAGAGGGCAAGGGCGGCGACAAAAACAGCCGACACCACAGCCCTCAAAGAGTGCTTGAACATGAGACCTTGTTCCTTTATGACCGGGTCCTGCTGGATCCGCCGGCGGCGGGTTCCCCTTCAAGCAGGTCCGGGGCCATGGTATCGGACGTCCGTTACGAAAAGCCGCCCATAAGCCTCGACCAGTGGAACTGACGGTCAGTACCAGTTGCTGGATGTTTCGTGGCCCCAAGCGTTGCAGGGCGAGCCGTAGCGGTCACTGATGTAGCCCAGGCCCCAATCTATTTGGGTGCGGTAATCGGTCAACCAGTCGCTGCCGGCGCTCGAGTACTTCCCCGCCGGCAGTGCCTGGGCAATGCCGTAGGCGCCCGAGTCCGGGTTGGTCGCGTTGGTCAGCCAGCTTGATTCTTTGTTCCACAGTTGCACCAGGCATTGATATTGGTCCGGACCCCAGCCAAAAGCACCAAGCCGGCCGGCGGCGTAGGCCTGCGCTCCGCCAGGATCATTGACTGCGCCAGCGGCAACTGCGGGGAAAACGACGCTGGGGCCCGGCTCCGCCGCCGGCACGGGAGCGGAGCCGGCGTCGGGGCGCGGCTGCGGCTTTGCCGGCGCCCCAGCCTGAGCCGCCGCCTGAGCCTGAGCCTGAGCCGCGGCCTGGGCGGCCGCTGCCGCCTGTTGGCGGGCCCGCTCCTCTGCAGCGGCACGTTTGGCCTCCTGGGCGGCCTGGTATGCGGCCAGGGCAGCCTGCCCTTGCTGATGCTGGTCCTCAACAGCTGCCGTTGTGCCCTTGAGGGAAGCCAGTTGAGCGGTTAAGTCCTGATCGTGCTGCTCCTGTTCCGCTATCTGGCTCGCCATGGCCTTCTGCGCCGCCTGGGCTGCGTCCAGCTTTGCCCTGGCTTCTGCCGCGAGGCGCTCCCTTTCGGCTCTGGCTGCCTGTTCCTGGTCCGTCAGGGCCTTGGCCGAGCTCTCAGCGGCGGCCGACTCACGAAACAGCGTGGTCGACTTGTCCATCACCACCCGCATGACGTCCAGTCGCTGCAGGCTGTCCTTGGATTCGACCGCATCCATGGCGGCAAAGACGCCCAGATTGGCGCCGCCCGATTTATAGGCCTGCGCAGCCAGGGAACCGATTTCTTTCTTGTACCGCGCAACTACGGCTTGAGCCCGTGCCGATTGGGCGGCCAGCACATCCACTTTGCCGCTGGCCGCGTCCAACGCCGCAGCCGCAACGGCGTATTCAGCCGCGGACTTGACGGCGGCGGTTCCCAGCTCCTCGCCCCTGCTCCTGAGGCCGCCGAGCAATCCGTTAATCTTGGCCACCTCGTCAGCCTTACTGGCCTCGTTCTTTTGCGCGTCCTGGACGTCCTGCCAGGACGGAAATCCGCCCGGTGGCGTGTCGTCGTCAGCGGCGGCGGTCACTGGAACCGCTGTGGAACACGCCAGCGATCCCACCAGCAAGGCTGATGTGGCGAGAAGTCGCCACTGAAACGTGATCCCGGACATAGGACCTCAGCATAGCCTGCTGGAATCGCCGGAATCTTGCGGGACTTCACGTAACTTTTTCAGGGTCTTCAACGATGATGCACATGTGGGCCTTCCACGCCTTTGACTTCCACCCCTGAATCTCGGCTGGTGCCGGTAGGAGCGACCATATGAGACAACGTCCGTCCGGATTCCCGTTCAAGAACACTTACCGCGGGACTCCGTTCGTATCGTTGGCGAAAGCGGCGTGCGCCGCCGCAGCTGCCCTGGCGCTCTCGTCCACTGTGGCCGGGCCTGCAACTGTTCCCTCCGCTTCGCTGCCAAACCGTTCCTCAGCGGTAGCTGCGAACCTGGCTGCGGCCAGCACAACCGGTACGCCGGCGGCCTTCTCCAGTCCCGTGCCCAGCGCTCCAGCCGTGCCTGCACCGCCGGGGAAACCGTTGGGCAGCACCCTGCCGGCCGACACGCTACGGAAGCTCAAGAATGCCCAAGGACCGTTCGGGGCGCATCTGGGCCAGGGCCTCAAGCGGCTCAAGGAAGGCCTGTCGGCCACGGTTTCCGCTCCCACCGGGACGGGCTCCCCCGTTTCCAATCCGGTGTTGATGACCAGGGCAACAGCAGTTCTTCCTGCCGTCAGCGCAGCCCCGACCGCCTGGATGGCGCCGGGAGTCCAAGGTCTCGATGTCAGCGGGTGGCAGGGAAGCGTTGACTGGCAGTCCCAGTGGAACCAGGGAGCACGGTTCGCCTACACCAAGGCCACGGAAGGCACCACTTACATCAGCTCCGCTTTCGGGTCCCAGTACACGGGTGCCGCCGACGTCGGCATGATCCGTGGGGCTTACCACTTTGCGCTTCCATCCGAGTCATCCGGGGCGGACCAAGCCAGGTTCTTTGTCAGCAACGGAGGCGGCTGGTCCCCGGATGGTGTGACGCTGCCGCCGCTGCTCGACATCGAGTACAACCCCTACAGCTCCTTGGGCGACACCTGCTATAACATGAGTGCCGGTCAGATGGTGGGCTGGATCCAGGACTTCGTCAACACCATGGTGGCCCTGACCGGCAGGTTGCCTGCCATCTACACCACAACAGACTGGTGGTCGCAGTGCACCGGAAACAGCGCGGCCTTCGGAGCCGACCCGTTGCACATTGCCTCCTATTCCACCTCGGTGGGCCCGATGCCCAATGGATGGAACTCGTACAATGTGTGGCAATACAGCAGCGCGGGACCCTTCGTCGGGGACTCCGACGCGTTCAACGGTTCCAGCTCTGACCTGGCGTCCTTCGCAACCAACGACGTTCCGGCAGCCGCCGCGGAGCAAATCCAGGCGGCGGTGACCGCCGATCCCGGACTGGGGTCAGCCACGTCGCCCATTATTTGTGGGCTGGCCGGTGGCGGGTGCTACCAGATCTTTGAGGGCGGCGTGATCCACTGGTCCCCGGCCACCGGCGCGCACATCACCGACGGCGCCATCAACACGGCCTGGGCGGCCCAGGGCTGGGAAAACGGCGGCCTGGGGTATCCCACCAGCAATGAGATCGGCGGGCTCAAGGACGGCGGCGTTTACCAGAACTTCCAGGGCGGCGTGATCCACTGGTCCCCGGCCACCGGCGCACACATCACCGACGGCGCCATCAACACGGCCTGGGCGGCCCAGGGCTGGGAAAACGGCGGCCTGGGCTATCCCACCAGCAATGAGATCGGCGGGCTCAAGGACGGCGGCGTCTACCAGAACTTCCAGGGCGGCGTGATCCACTGGTCCCCGGCCACCGGCGCACACATCACCAGGGCCGCCATCGACGCGGCGTGGGCAGGGCTGGACTGGGAGAATGGTTTCCTCGGGTATCCCACCAGCAATGAGATCGGCGGCCTCAAAGACGGCGGCGTCTACCAGAGCTTCCAGGGCGGCGTCATCTACTGGTCCGCGGGCTCAGGGGCACATAGCAACGCGGGTGCCATCCGCACAGCCTATGCATCGCAGGGCTGGGAAAACGGGCTTCTTGGCTATCCGACCACCAACGAGTACGCTTCCGGCGGCGGAGTCGCCCAGGACTATCAAGGCGGCCGCATCACCTGGTCAGGCACGGCCGGCACGGCGATCGCCTACAAGTAGGCAGACACTGCCGTGGCGGACCTGGTTGCCAAGCCTAGAGGTTGTCCAGCTCGGGGCCCGGAGTTGCCGTGTCCGCAGTCGCTTCGGTTTCGGCGGCCCGTTTGCCCTCGCGGTTGTCGCGGCGGCGGTCGTTCAGAATACATAGTCCGATAGCCGCAAAGAACAGCACCAGCAGCGGACCGGCCAACAGGAACATCGAGAAGGCGTCGGCGCCGGGGGCCGCTATTGCCGCGAAGACGAACACCATAAAGACTGTAATCCGCCACGCTTTCAGGATAGTGCGGCCTCTGATGATGCCGGCCATGTTCACACCGACCAGCACCACCGGCACCAGGAACGCCAGGCCCATGAACAGCACCATGCGGGTCACGAAATCCACGTAGTCCCTGGCATCCACCATGTTGGAGAACCCGGACGGCGTGAACTGCGTCAGCGCTCTCACCACTTGCGGGACCACGAGCCACCCGGCCCAGACCCCCGCGAGGAAGAGCGGCACCGCGGCCGCCATGTAACCCAGGGTATATCGCCGCTCTTTCTTCGTCAGGCCCGGTGTGATGAAGGCCCACAACTGGTAGATCCAGACCGGGCTGGAAATCACGGCGCCGATCAGGAGTGAAAGCTGAAGCTTGAAATCAAAGGGTGAGGCGATGCTGGAGAAATTGACCGACGACACCCCTCCGGTGTGTTCGGCGATCCGGTCCACAGGTTCCTTGAGCGCGTGCAACACGGGGTCGTAAAGGATCCAGCCGCCAACCCCGCCGATCACCACACCGATGGCTGACTTGATCAGCCTGTTCCTCAGTTCCTTAAGATGATCCAACAGGGGCATCCGGCCCTCGGGATTGGATTTTTGGCCCATTTCTCCTGCCATGTGGACTTAACGTTTTCCGCTCGAATTCATCCTATGTCCAACGGAATCAGACGAAGACCCCTAACCCAATGCCACGCTGTTCACGTTCCGGTAACCGGCACTGGGTAATCTTCGGGCATGATAACCACTCTTCAGGCCGTCGTTCTCGGCCTTATCCAAGGCCTAACGGAGCTGTTTCCCATCTCCAGCCTTGGCCACAGCGTGATCCTTCCCCGGCTCTTCGGCTGGAGCCTTGACCAGAACGCGCCGTCGTTCGTGAGCTTCCTGATCGCAACCCATCTGGCAACGGCCGTTGTCCTGTTTCTCTTCTTCCTCAGGGACTGGGTGGAGATTTTCAAAGGCCTGGGACGCTCCATCCGGGACCGTGCAGTCAGCCCGACCGACACATACGCCAAACTCGCATGGCTCCTGATCGTGGGCACAATTCCCGCTGGCATCCTTGGCCTGGTTCTGGAAAAGCCGATCCGCAGCCTTTTCGCGTCGCCGCTGCTCGCCGCGGGGTTCCTGATCGTCAACGGCCTCATTCTGTTCGTGGCTGAGAGGCTCCGGAGCCGTCAGGGAACGCCGCTGCTGTCCTCAACCGCGGCGGCCAAGCACACCCCCGCGGGGGCCACGGCCACGGCGATTGCGGAACCCGAGACGCGCACCGCCACCTCGGATGCCGGCATTGCCAGGCTGTCATGGAAACAGGCCCTGGGCATCGGAGCGGCACAGGCCGGTGCCCTGGTGCCGGGGATCTCACGCTCGGGCTCATCCATGGTCGGCGGCCTCCTCTCAGGCCTGGATAACGAACTCGCGGCCCGGTTCAGCTTTCTGCTCGCTACGCCCATCATTGGCGCGGCCGCCGTCCTGAAGCTACCCGAACTCTTCAGTCCCGCCATGGCCGATGACCGCGGCGTGTTCCTGGTCGGCGCGCTGTGCTCCGGAGCCGCGGCATGGTTCGCCACGACGTTCCTGCTTAGATTCTTTGAAACGCGGACCCTGAGGCCGTTCGCGATCTACTGCCTGGCTGGCGGCTGCGTCTATTTCGTGCTCCTCCTGATGACCGGGCAATAGGTTGTCAGTCCGGGCGGTGAACTCTCGGATTGGTGCATTCCCGGGTTTATTGCCGGGATGCAGCGTCCAGTGGACGTAAGATGGCTAGGCCGTCGTGGCTCGCTACCTTTGGCTCAGCATGCACTCCTGACGGCGACGCTCTTGCCGCGCGTCGGCTGCTCCTGTCCGGGGTGGCCGTTAGCCTTGAACGATCGGAATTTCCTGTGGTAGCCAGACCTGACCGGCGCTCTATTTTGCTGGGAGCCGCGGCCATAGCTCTTGCCGCTTTGACCCCGGACCAGGCCGGAACCGCTAGAAGCTCCGGGGTGGCGGGATCCCCGCCACAGGCCGAGGTGTCCCTTGGCGGTGCCGAGACGGGCAGCCCCGCTCCGGGGACCGGAGCCCGGGACACGGCCCGGCCTCCGGTGTTGACGCGGGCCGACGTCGAACAGAAATTCTCCGCCCGCGCCCCCGGGTACTGGGGGCTGGAGGCGCCGGGAGTCCTGTCACGGCTGCCGGCGACAGCCGGGAGTGTGGCGTTGACCCTTGATTTTTGCGGCGGAAACGGCGGGAGCGGCGCAGACCTGGCCCTGCTGAGTGCGTTGCAGCAGCAGCGGGTCCCGGCCACCCTCTTCCTGAATTCACGTTGGGTGAACGCCAATCAGTCGCTGACCAGAGACCTCGCGCTGGACCCCCTGTTCGAGATCGCCAATCACGGTACCTCGCACAAGCCGCTGTCCGTCACCGGCAAGAGCGCCTACGGAATCCCGGGGACCAGGAACACCGGCGAAGTCTACGACGAGATCATGATCAGTGATGCCCGGCTGGCGGATCTGACCGGGAGGCGCCCCCGCTTTTTCCGGCCAGGCACCGCGTTCATGGACGACGTCGCCGTCGAGATAGTCCGGGCGCTGGGCATTATCCCGGTCGGCTTCAGCGTCAACGGCGACGGCGGAGCGACCTTTCCGGCGGCTACGGTCACCCGTGAAGTGTCCCGTGCCCGGGCCGGGGACGTTGTGATCTGCCATGGCAACCATCCGGGCGGCGGGACGACGCCCGGGCTGGTCCGGGCCCTGGCCGCCATGAAAGACCGCGGCGAAACCTTCGTGCATTTCCCCGGCACCACAGGGTGAGCCGAAGGTGAGGACACAGCTTCCACGCCCTCCGAAGCCGTTGTCATAAAGCCAGGCCTCGCCGGGTTTGGTCCACCAGCACCCCTCTAATCATCCGGTTCCGAGACGTGTTGGGGCTCGTCTGGCAGACTGGGCTGGAACACACGGAGGGGGTTTCATTGGAGCTGACCGATGATGGCGTGCCCAACTGGTGGGACCGTCTGGGCCTCCCGGGGCTGATCGATATCCATACGCATTTCCTGCCAGAGCGGATGTTGCGGCGCGTTTGGGCGCACTTTGATGAGGCGGGGCCTCTGATCGGGCGGCCGTGGCCCATCACCTATCGCTGGGACCAGGAGAGCCGCGTGGCCCATCTGCGGCGGCTGGGGGTGCGCCGCTACACTGCCTTGACCTATGCTCACCGGCCCGGGATGGCGTCAGACCTCACTGACTTCGCCTTGAACCTCGCCGCGGCGGAACCCGACTGCGTTCCGAGCGCAACGTTCTTTCCCGAGCAAGGTGTCCTTGGCCAGGTCCGGGAGGCCATCGATCGTGGCGCGCGGGTGTTCAAGATCCACGCCCAAGTGGGCGGCTTCGATCTCCGCGAACAGACCCTTGACGCGGTGTGGGGGCTGCTGGCGGAGGCCGGGATTCCAGTTGTGATCCATGTGGGCAGCGGCCCGGTTCCACGGAACGGTTTCACCGGCCCTGACAAGCTCGACGGCGTCATGCGCCGCCATCCCCATCTGACCGCCGTGGTGGCGCACCTTGGCAGCCCGGAGTACGCCGAATTCCTTGACCTGGCCGAGGCTTACCCGCGCCTCCATCTGGACACCACCATGGTCTTCACCGACTTTTTCGAGGCTGCCGCGCCCTTCCCAGGCAATCTCCTGCCGCGGCTTGCAGAGCTGGCGGATCGGATCGTGCTTGGCAGCGACTTCCCGAATATCCCGTACCCCTACGCGCATCAGCTCGAATCACTCGAACGCCTGCGCGACAAGGAGCCCCGGCTCGACGACGACTGGTTGCGCGCCGTCTGCTGGTTCAACGGCGAACGGCTGCTCGGGGCCTGACGGTCCTTACGTCAGGGCACTTTTGGCGCCGTGCCGCTGCTGCAGGCTGCCGAAGTTCGCAGGACAAGGCCTCAGCTCAGGCTGGCCTCACGCCGCGCCGGTCCACTTCCCACTGTGTGCGGGCCGCCGGAGGACCCTGGCGCGGGCGTGGAGGTCGCCCGCGGATAGGCGCCGGCCTTCGCGACCGTGGGCGATCACGGCTGGACGTGCCTCCGCCGCTGGAGCTGACTGTCCCCTTGCGGGACACAGATCGATGATGAGGCCCATGCCGGCATACTCGCGCACGGCGGCAATGCCCGCGACAGCAGCCGCCTTGTCGCTAAACGCCGTGGAAACGGCCATCACGGCTCCATCCGGAGCCGTGAGCCGGAACCTGAAACAAGAGTCGGCGTCAACGAACAGTTCGAAATTTCCTGCCATGGCAATCCTTCCTGCGTGGGTACCCCGCCCCGCGGCGACTCTGCCTCCGGGCGTGTGGAACCCGCCTCGTTGCTGCCCGCTGGTTTGGCTGTGTGGTGGTGCGTGGATAGTGCGTCTTTAGAGTCTGGCCCAGGTTCTTGAGCGCCAGCTAGACCGCCCACGTAAAAGTTAGGTAAACAGCGCGGGCCATCCGCCGTCGGCAGTTCGCTCATCCAAAAGCGCAAATCTTGAGCAAACCTTATGCCAATGTTCGGCAAAAGGTTCATCGTCCTGGGTCAGGATCAAGGCAGCCGGCCAGTGACATTGCATGGGAAGCCCCCGGTGCTCTCCTGTCTGTGGCCAGCGTCAACCGGTGGAAGATCGTGATCCTCCACCGCGGTGATTATCGTGATCCTCCACCGCGGTGATTGCAGACAAAGAGTAAGGTGACTAGCCATGACAGAGGACGATCGGCCCTCGGGACGCTCCGATCAGGATCTGCCCTTCCCGGCGAAGAGGTCCATGAGCACACTCGTCATCCGCACCTGGTCCGAGTCGGATGAGGCGCCGGGATTCCGTGCGAGGCTGACTTTTAGCCAGCGGCCGGACGACGCGCCAACCACGGTATCCACTGCTGATCCGAGCGAGGTCCTGGCCATCGTTCGTCAATGGCTCTCTACCCAGCCCGGCGCTACCCACGACGTGTGAGGCTTCAGTGGATGTCGGCGATGAGCCGGCGCAATGCTGTCGACGGCGGAATGCCCATTTCATCCTTCAGCTTCGCCTCGTACCGCTCAAAGGCCCGAATTGCGGAAGCGTTGTTGCCTTGCTGCCTTTCAGCCTGAATAAGCAGTCCGACCGCGCTTTCATAGAGTGGTTCAAGTCCCAGCGCTGCCTCCGAGGCCTCCAAGGCTGTCTCGTAGTCGCTGCGGGCCAGTGACTCGCGCGCAATGATCTGGAAGGCGTGCAGTCGGTCCTGCCGCAATCGGGCCTGTTCAAAAAGGACCCAGTCGTCGTACCAGCCCGGGAGCAGGTCGGCATCACGCAACTCGTTCAGACATGACGCCGCGTTCCCGTTGAGTCCCAGCTCGCTCAGCTCGCGGATGTGAGCCCGCACCCGGTGCAGGTCCACATCCACCAATTCGCTCAGGGACAGCACAGCGCCTCCGTTGACAAGGAGCCCCGGTACCTGCCGTGAGACAAGATGAACGCAGACGCGCAGGCTTTCCAGCGCCCTGGTCTCGAAGCTCTCCGGCCACAACAGCCCGACCAGATACCGTCGGGGTCGCGGACCGTTGATGGCCAGGGCGCTGATGAGCCGCTGCTGGCGTGCCGCAACGTGCACGGTGCCAGCTTCCCCACGGAGTTGCCACGACTGGAGCAGGCTCAGTTGAAAACGGCCATAGTCATCATTGCCCATGGGTACCCCCAAATCCAGCGTGGTCTAAAGAGCTGGAATAGATCCTGCAACGACGATGCGCAGTTTGGTTCGCGATGTCAATGGCCGTCGTCATCTGGCGGTTTTTCGGCGAACGATGGCCTAACAGGAGGTGTCTTCCGGGCTCATGCGAACCACCCATCACCCGTTTCTCTTGGCGTCCGCCGTGGCTGTAACGATGAAGTAACGCCGGCGGCGGCACACTCATGACGGCGATACCTGGGTGGACATCCATGCACGCCTCAGTTTTCGACTCGGAAAGGATCAGCCATGTCCCGGTCTGCTCACACATGCAAGTGCAGTATCGCCCCTCCTGATTTGCTTGCCCGACTTGCCAGCGAGGGCGGGAGCGCTCAGGAACAGCGCGATGCAGCGCTGCGCACGCTGGCCTCATCTGCGTCTATGAGGACGCGACGGGCCATGGTCGGCCGCCTCTATCGCGAGCTTAATCTGACAGCTGGCCAAGTCATGGGGTTTGGTGTCACCACGGAACGCCGCCGTCAGACGGTCTACGACAACCAAAACAATGGCAGGGTTTTCCTTCCCGGCGTCAGGTCCCGGGGTTGGGGCGACCCTCCCGTTCAGGACGCAGCCGTAAACCAGGCCTACGACGGCAGCGCAGCCACCTACGATTTCTACAGTGACGTACTCGGCCGGGACTCCGTCGACGGCGCGGGTATGGAGCTCGTTTCCACCGTCCATTACGGAGTGGGTTTCGACAACGCACTCTGGGACGGCGCCCAGATGATCTACGGCGATGGCAGCGGACACATATTCCAAGTAGGGGCCCTGACACGCAGCTTGGACGTGATCGCCCACGAGCTGACGCACGGCGTCACGGAATTCACGGCGGGACTGATATACAGCAAGCAATCCGGTGCGTTGAACGAATCCATGTCCGACGTCTTCGGTTCGCTGGTCAAGCAGTACAGCCTTAATCAGACTGCGGATCAGGCGGACTGGCTAATTGGCGAGGGCACCCTCGTCCCCCAGCTCGGGCGGGCTCTGCGTTCCATGAGCCAACCTGGTACCGCGTTCAGCGGCGACAGGCAGCCAATGCATATGGACCACTACGTAAATCTCCCCGACGACAACGACCCCCGCAACGATAACGGAGGCGTCCACGTCAACTCGGGTATCCCGAACCATGCCTTCTACCTGGCTGCCACAACTCTGGGTGGACATGCATGGGAGGTGGCCGGGAAAGTGTGGTACACAGCCTTAACCAAGCTAATCCGGCCGCACACCCAATTCCGCGAGGCTGCTCAGGCCACAGTGGATGTGGCCGGCTCGCAATTCGGCAACGATGAACAGGCGGCCGTACTGGATGCCTGGAAGGCGGTGGGAGTCCTTCAATGAAGTTGACAATCCGCCGTGGGGGCGGCATCGCCGGCATTGTCAGACGGACGGAGCTTGACGACAAAGATTTGTCCTCGGAAGACGCGGACGCCTTTGCCCGCGAGGTGGACCGTGCGCGTATGCGCGAACTTGAGAAGCCGGATATTCCCCATCATCTCCCTGATGCGCAGCTGTACGAGACCGTGCTGGAAGACGCGGACAATCAGATCAGGCTGAATTACACCGACGAGACCTTGCCCGAAGATGTCCGCCAGCTCATCCAATGGGTTGATAACCGGCCGGAAAGCCAGGAATCCATAGAGCTGTAGAGGTCACCGCCGGGCGGAAGCAAGCTAAACAGTCGCAGTCTCGCCGTGTCAACGCTCCCCAATCAGCTGTCGTGGTGGTTGGCACGTGCCTTCAGGGGCCGGGAGCCGGCCTAAGACTCGAGCGCATTCCGTACAGCGGCAAGAACGTCCTCTTCGGTGGCATTTGCTCCCATCACCGCCACCACCACCTTTGGCGGGATCCGGCCGGTGGCCTTGGGGAATAGCGCCGGCCGAAAGGTCTCCGAGAGGTTCCGCAGCTCAGCCGCCAACTCACCTGCCAGGTCCGTCTCCGGCGAGCGCAGCCAGCGGCGAAGGAAAGCGTTGTGAATGGCCACGGTGGCGGCGGACAGGGCAACGGAACCCAGCTCGCGGTGGCCGCTCTCGGGGAGCGCGGACTGGAGGTACTCGGTGAAGATCCGCTCGTACCGGTGTGAGGTGACGAGTTCACGGTCCCGAAGGGCGGGAACCTGCTGAAGTAGTTGCTGGCGTGTAATGGACGTACGTGGGTTACGCACAAAGTGGCCGAAAATTCTCAGGGTCGAGTCCCGCAGGATGGTCAGGGGATCACCCGCGGAATTGGCAAGGAAGTCACGGGCTCCTTCCAGGATGAGGTTGTGGTCGGCAAAGACAACATCGTCCTTCGCCCCAAACTTTCGGAAGAAGGTGCTGCGGCTGATTCCGGCGGCATCGGCAAGGGTGTCCACGGTGGTGGACTCGTACCCCTGGGCGACCATCAGTTCAATCGACAGCGACACAATGGCGTCCGTTGAGTGCTGGGCGGGGGCACGGTTTTCCATTGGGGTGAATCTAGCACGACCGGTCAGATACTTACGCGTGGCCGGTGACCAGCTCCCGCTTGAGGATCTTGCCGCTAGGGCCCATGGGCAGCTCGCTAAGCAACCTGATGATGCGGGGATACTTGTAGGCGGCGAGCTGTGAGGCGGCGAATTCGATCAGGCCTTCGGCGTCGACCTGGGAACCGTCGCAAAGAACGATCGCGGCGGCGACTTCCTGGCCGTGAACCTCATGCGGGACGCCGTACACCGCGGCGCTGACGACGTCGGGATGCGTCAGGAGGATCTCCTCCACCTCGCGCGGGTACACGTTGTAACCGTTCCGGATGATCATGTCCTTCATCCGGTCCACAACGCGCAGGTACCCGTCCTCGTCCTTGGTGCCAAGGTCTCCGGTGCGGAACCAGCCATCGACGACCGCCTCCGCCGTGGCTTCGGGCCGGTTCAGATACCCCTTCATCAGGTTATGTCCCCGGAGCACGAGCTCGCCCAGCTCGCCGCGGGGCAGCAGCTCGATCCTGTCGGGGATTTCGGCCCGGGCCACCTCCACGTCCACGCCCCATACGGGCACGCCGATGGTCCCGGGTCGCGGGGGCACGCCCACCTCGTTGAAGGTCGCCACCGGCGAGGTCTCGGTGAGGCCGTAGCCCTCGTGGATTTCCGCGCCAAAAACGTCTCGGAACTTGGTCAGCACGGCCAGCGGCAGTGACGCGCCTCCGGAGATGCCGTATCGCAAAGCCTCCGGCAGCGCCGCGCCGGTCTTGGCGGCCTCGAGCAGCGCCACGTACATTGTGGGGACCCCGATGAATACGCTCACCCGGTGTTGTACCAACAACTCCAGAGCTGCGGCTCCCGTGAATCGCGGCAGCATCACGATGGTGGCCCCGGCCCGCAGGCCGGTATTCAACACCACGGTCTGCCCGAAAGTGTGGAACAACGGAAGTCCGCCGAAGAGCACATCGCCGCGCTGGAAATCAAAGGTACTGGTCAGAAGGACATTGGTTTGCTCCACGAGGGCGAAATGCGTTCCCAGCGCACCCTTGGGCTTGCCAGTGGTCCCGGAGGTGTACAGGATGGTGGCCGTGTCTTCGGGCCGGCGGGGCAGGTAGCTGTCGATCGGCTCCGCGGCTGCCGCTGAGTCCTCCAGCCGCGGGAAGTCTGGGGCATCGGGGCCGGCCATGACGGTGAGGACCTCGACGCCGGCGGCTGCCGCTCCCTTGGCGCCCTCGCCAAGAAGGGCAGCTGCGCAGATGAGCAGTTTCGCGCCGCTGTCCTGAAGCACGTACTCGATTTCACGCCCCTTAAGCAGGGCGTGGACCGGAACGACGATCCCGCCCACGGCCAGGACCGCGAAGTAGACACGCGCGAAGTCCGGAACGTTGGGAATCAGGACGGCCACCGGCTCCCCGGGGCCTATGCCCTGTGCCAGCAAAGCGCCCGCGTAGGCCCTGGTCTGATCCCACAGCTGCTTGTAGCTGACTTCTTCGTTCTCGACTATCAGGGCGGTGGCGTCGGGCGTTCGGCGCGCGGACTCGGCCAGGATGGCCGCGACCGAGATCGTGCCGAAGCCTTGCCCCGGGTGGTGCTGTGTCATTGGTGTTCTCCGGTCCTTGTGGCTTTCGAAGGTGGGCAGTTACGCCTTGAGGATCAGGGCATCGCCTTGGCCGCCGCCCCCGCAGAGAGCGACGACGCCGGTCCCGCCTCCGCGGCGCTGAAGCGCCAGCGCCTGATGCAGCACCAGCCGGGCGCCGGACGCCCCGACCGGGTGGCCGAGGGCGATTGCACCGCCTTCGGCGTTGACCGCGGCGGCGTCGATGCCGAGGTCGTTGGCGGACTGGATGAGGACCGCGGCGAACGCCTCGTTGATTTCGATCAGATCGAGGTCGGCCACGGAGAGGCCTTCCCGCGAGAGGGCTTTTCCGATGGCGCGCGAAGGCTGCGAGTGCAGTGAACCATCCGGCCCAGCAGTCTGCCCATGTGCGCCGATCTCGGCAATCCAGGACAGTCCGGCGGCTTCCGCCGCAGCTTTGCTGGCAATCACGAGGGCGGCGGCGCCGTCGGAGAGCGGAGAGGACGAGCCGGCCGTGATCGTGGCGGTGGGCTCCTTCGAGAACGCGGGCCGAAGCTGGGCCAGCGACTCCGCGGTGGTCTCGGGCCGGATGCCCTCATCACTGTCCAGTGTGACGGACGGGCCCTTCCGTTGCGGAACATCGATCGCGGCGATCTCGTTGGCGAACAAACCGGCCGTGCGGGCGGCTGCGGCCCGCTGGTGTGAGCGGGCCGCCACCGCGTCTTGTTCGGCACGGCCAATCCCCCGGTTCGCATTCCCCGCGTCTGTGGCGGCACCCATCAGCTCCCCGCTGACCGGGTCCTGCAGCCCATCTTTGTTCAGGGAGTCCAGCATCGGCCCGTCGCCGATCGCTACGCCGGCCCGCAGGCCGGGAACCAGGTGCGGGGCGTTGGTCATCGATTCCTGCCCGGCGGCCACCACAAACTCCGCTTCCCCGGCGCGGATCATGCGCGCGGCGTCGATCACAGCGGTCAGGCCGGAAAGGCAGAGCTTGTTGATTGTGACTGTGGGAACGTCCCAGCCGATGCCCGCGGCCAGGCTGGCCTGGCGCGCGGGTCCCTGCCCGGATCCCGCCTGCACCACCTGGCCCACGATGACGGCGTCGACCTTGTCGGCGGCGAGACCGCTGCGTTCCAGGGCTGCTTTGATTGCGTGGGCGCCGAGGTCGCTGGCAGAAAAGGCGGAAAGGCCGCCGCGGAAGCGGCCGAAGGGGGTGCGGGCCCCGCCGAGGATGACGGGGATGTTGGAATTCTGGCTCACGAATTTGGCCCTTCGGGTTTGGCAGGTGACTGCAGGATCTGGGGTCAATGTTGGGATCACGCGGGAATGCGGTTCAGGCGAACGCGGAGACGCCGGTGATGGCGCGACCGATGATCAGGGCCTGCATGGTTTCGGTGCCTTCATAGGTGTGAAGGGCTTCGATGTCAGCAAAGTGACGCGCCACCCGGTTGGCAAGCAGGATGCCGTTGCCGCCCAGGAGGTCGCGCGCGTTTGCGGCGACCGACCGTGCCGTGCGGGTACAGGTGTATTTCGCCAACGACGCCTGCTCCGGCCTGAGCGTCCCTGCTTCGTCCAGTCGGGTCATCTGCACGACCATCAGCTGCATGGTGCTCAGCTCGCTCTGCATCCTGGCCAGCCGTTCCTGGATGATCTGGGAGGCTGCGAGAGGGCGGCCGAACTGCTGGCGCTGGAGTGCGTACTGCACAGCGGTCTCGTAACAGGCGGCGGCATGCCCCACCGCGGACCACGCCACGCTCAGCCGCGTTGCGAGCAGAACCCGGGCCGTGTCCTTGAAGCTGCGGGCACCGGGAAGCACATGGCGGTTGGGGACGTACACGTCCTCAAGCCGAAGATGCGCCTGCCAGATGGCGCGGAGAGCGATCTTTCCCTCGATCGTCCGGGCAGAGTAACCGGGCGAATCCTGTGGCACCAGGAACCCGCGGACTTGGCCATCCTCGCCGCGGGCCCAGACAACGCTGAGGCCACCGACCGAGCCGTTGCCGATCCATTTCTTTTCACCATTGAGGATGAACCCGCCATCAACCGAGGTCGCGGTGGTTTCGAGGCCCACCGAGTCCGAGCCGTGGGTGGGCTCCGTGAGGGCGAAAGCGGCGAATTCCTCACCGCGCGCCACCGCCGGGAGCCATCGCTGCTTCTGCTCCTCGGAGCCGCATTCGGCGATCGAGCGCAGGGCCAGGCCTCCCTGCACCGCGATCATTGTGCCCACCGAGCCGTCCCCGCGGCTGATCTCCATGTTCACCAGGCCGGCCGCCATCTTGGTCATGGGCGCGAAGCCGTCAACGTCCACGCCGTCGCGAAGCAGATCCAGTTCGCCGAGCCGCCTGACCAAATGCAGCGGGTAGTCTGCCCGCTCCCAGTAGCCATTGATCACCGGCAGGACCTCGTCCTGGACGAAAGCCCGCGCACGGTCCCAGTAGGAGCGGTCCTCCGCGTTGACGGCCGCAAATACCGACGCCGGGTCCGAACCCAGGGCAGCGTTCAGGTAGTAATCCGGCTCAACGGTGCCGGCCGGAAACCGGGCCGGGGTCTCCGGATCCGGGGTTTCCAGGCCCCGGGGTTCCGGGTGCAGGGACATCTTCGTCATCTGGCAATCCTTTGGTCCTGTCCGCGCCCGGTTCCTTGAGTGTGGCGCGGACCACATGACCTCCAGAATGACTGACACTAAGTGTCATGTCAAGATACTCAGTACCAGTTAGAGCGGGGCCGGTTGACGCACCCGGGCCGGGACAAACGTGGCGCCGGCATCAGGGAAGGCCGGAACCGCGATGCGGGCGTGGGAGTGGACCTCGGTGACGCTCACCTTGGTATGCTCCGCAATCCGCTGCATGGTGGTGACCCACATGCCGTCCAACCCCTTGACGCGTTCGATCAGCTGCTCCAGGGCCACGGCCTTGGATGGCCGTCCAGAAATGAACGGGTGGTTGGTGAGGACAAAGCAGCTTCCCTGCGAATGGTGGGCCTGGGCCTCGAGCCACCACATTTCGAGCACCTTGGCCGGGCTCTCAATGACGCCGCTGCCGGTCACCCCCGGGTAGAACGCGTACTGTTCCCAGTCATCAAGGGCCCAGTCCACAGGGATCTCGACCAGATCGCGCGAATCACCGGCCGCCACCTCGAAGCGGTACGGGGCGTCGCCGTCGAGAAGGCTCGAATCGTAGAGGAAGCCCCGGTCCGCAAGTAGCTGGGGTGAATGCCAGTTGAGTTCCCACCACGGCGCCCGGTATCCGACCGGCCGCACCCCGGCAACATTGAACAATGCCTCCAGACCGCGGTCAATGTAGCGGGCCTCGGTGGCCGCGTCGATGCCCTGCATCGGTTCGTGGAGGTAGCCGTGGTGGGCCACCTCGTGTCCGCCGTCCACGATCTGGCGCACCACATCGGGATAGGACTCGGCAGTGAAACCCGGGATGAAGAACGTGGCTTGGACGTCCTGGCGCTGGAGGATCGTCAGCAGCCTTGGAACGGCGATCCTGGGCCCGTAGGACTGGTGGCTCATCAGTGACATACGCCGGGTGCTCGCGGGATCATGGGCGATGGTGCAGGACTCCGCGTCGACGTCGAAGGTGAAGGATGCGGCGGCCGTGAAGCCTTGGGGCCAGGTGATGGGATGCAGCGTATCCGCAACGGCGGGCTGGTGCATGGTGTCTCCTTTCGGCAGGCGCCATACGGCGCCTGCCTGGAAGTTGGAAAGCGTTCGGCTTTTGCCGGAGCGAACCCTTGCCGGACTGGGGGGTCTAGAGGTCTACGGCGGCGAGCGGCCCGGCCATCGGATCGGCCGGCCGGGCGTCCCCGGAGGCCAGGGCCACCCCCACGTAGCGGCGGTGAACCCGCGGCCCGAGGATGGCGTAGGCGGCCGCGCTGGTGAGGCCTCCGGCGAGCCAGGAAAGGTCCCAACCGCCCAGGGCCACGGCCGCGGGGCCCTGCATGATCGGGATGAGTCCGTACATAAACAGCCAGGTGGAAAAGATGCCGATCAGCAGGGAGGTGATGCCGGCCCAGTTGACAACGGCAAGGCGGCGGGTGCCGACGCCGTCAAACAGCCGGTCCACGTTACCGGGCCAGCGCTTCTCCAGCCAGAAGAAGTGCACCAGCATCACGCCGCCCCAGGCCGCCACCCAGGCAACAAGTCCAATCAGCCACGCGTCCAGCACCGAGGCGAAGTCCTCCTGGAAGATGAAGAACACCACCGCGCCGAGCGAAAAGACGCCCACGAACAGGTTCAATTTGCGCCGGCTGATGGAAATGTCCAGGGCCTGAGTGGCCACCGAAAACGTGTAGATGTTCAGGATGTTGGTGGCGATGGGGCCGTGGAGCACCATCAGCAGCACCGGCAGCGCCAGGGCGCCAAAGTTCAGGACGATGAGTTTTCCGGGATCGATTTCACCGGTGTTGGTGGCCAGGCTGGCCCCCAGGACGCCCAGCCAGACGACGGGAATGAACTGGCCCAGCACCGAGGCGAGGTAGACCTTGCGCTTGGGCACGGAGGTGCTGACGAAGCGGGAGTAGTCGGCTGCGTAGGTAAACCAGGTAATGCCCCAGCCGATGCCGATGGCCGTCATCACCGCGCTCATGGCGGCGATGCGTTCAGAGCCCTCCAGGATGTGGCCGGCGGGCCCGGCGTAGCCCCAGTCGATCTTCATGCCAAACCATGCGACGGCGGACATGACGGCCAGGATGACGATGGTGGGGGGCACGGTCCAGCGTTCGAACGCGGCGATTGCCTTGTAGCCGAACCAGGCGATGGCAACCTGCGCCGCCATGATGACGCTGGCGATGCCGATCTTCCATGCGTAATTGTGGGCCTCCGGGTCCACCCAGCCGAGGGTGCCGAACAGGGCCATGACCAGGTCCAGGATGATCCAGGTATTGACCGCGCACCATCCGATAACCAGTGCGGCCTGGATTGTTGCCGGCAGGTAATTGCCCCGGCGGCCGAACGCCGCCCTGGCCAGGACCATGCCTGTGGCGCCGGTCTTTTGCCCGAGCAGTACGAAGCAGCCGAACAACAGCATGCCGATCAGGTTCCCCAGGACCAGAACGGTGACAGTGTCGGCAAAGCCCAGGCCGAGCTGGATTCCGAGGGCACCCAGCACCCAGTTGATGGGAGCAAGGTTGGCGCCGGCCCAGATCCAGAACTGGCCGGAGACCTTTCTGGTCCGCGCGGACTCGGGAATGGGCTGGAGCCAGGCTTCGTGGTCGCCGTCGGCGGGGGCCGCCGCCACGGCTGACGCCATTTCTGTGGGTGGAGAGAGCTGTTCTTGCATGGGAGAGCCTCCGTGTGTGAATGGGATAACCACAGGCTATGTGTCCGCAGTCACAGGCAACAAGATACGATGTGTCTAAACGAACATCAATTTGTGTTACGGAGTGTCATGCCACTTTTGCTCGGTGAAATTCTTCTGCATCCCACTTTCAGCCCGGCTGAGCCCGTGATCCGGACGTCGGCGCGAACTGCTGCCGCCCGCGCCGTGCGGTGGGTCCATTCAAGTGAAGTCCTGGACATCGCCCCCCTCCTGCGCGGCGGCGAGTTGCTGCTGTGCGGCGGAATCGCCCTCGCCACCGCGTCAGCCGAAATGCGTTCCGCGTATGTCCGGGACCTCGCCGAGCGGGGCGTCGCTGCCCTCGCGGTGGAGACGGGCGGGGTGTTTCCGGAGATTCCACGTGCCATGTTGGAGTCAGCGGAGGAACAGGGCCTGCCGATTATTGAACTCCGCAAGGTGGTGCCGTTCGTCGGCGTCATGCAGGCGATCAACTCGATTCTGGTCAGCGAATCGGTGGCGCAGCTCCAGGAAGCCGACGCCGCCACACACGCGATGGCCGCCGAACTCGCCCACGGTGCCACCCTGGACCAGATGCTGGCCGTGCTGGCAGGCTTCATCCACTCAGCGGTCACGCTGGTTGCACCGTCGGGAGCCACCCTGGGCGGCGCCACGCCAGCAGGCTGGGAGCCAGAGGAGGGCGAGGCAGGGGCTGCGGCCACGTCCGGCGCTGCTCCGGAACGCCTTCACCGGTCGATCGTCAGCGTTGATATTCCGGTGCGGGGCGTGCTCATGGCCCGCCTTGAGCTGGAAGTGGCCGACGGCGCCGATGCGAACCTTGCGCGGGTAGCGGGCTCGCGCGCTGTGGACATTCTGGGCCTGGCGCTCTTGCAGCGCATGCCGCCAGGGCTGCACGAAGTAGCCGGGACGGAATTGATGCGCGCCATCATCGCCGGCGGCCAGGCCTGGCGCCTGCAGCAGCTTGCGCCAGCTGCAGGGTTTGCCACCGACTCCCCCGCGGTGACGATCGTGATCCGTTCCGGCGCACCCCAGCAGCTGCGCGCGGTGGTCGACAAGCTTCTGAACCGGCGAGGGATCAAGAACGCCAGCTACGTGGACAGCACCGAGCTGGTTGCCTTGGCCGGCCTGTCCGGTGATTCACCCAGGGTTGCGCGCTCGTCGCTTCTCGCGGATCTGACGGGGCTCCCGGTTCCGGCGGAAACTCTGATCGCCATGGGTCCGGTGGCTTCAGGCATTGCCCAGGCATCGTGGTCGCTGGCCGAGGCCAGAAGGTCCCTCGAACTCTTTTCAACCGGCCGGTTCAACACCGGGCACCAGGCCCGGACGCCGGCGCAATGTGCACCGCAGGCCAACCACGCCGGGGTGGTCATCGACGCGGAAGAACTTGCCGTGGAACGCTTCACGGTGGAAAGTGTTGACGCCGCAGCCCGCGTGGCGTTCGTTGGCCGCCAACTCGGCGCTGTCATGGACCACGACTCCCAGCGCCAGTCCCAGCTCCTGGCCACCCTGGCGGTTTGGCTGGACTCGGGGTGCAACACCGCCCAGTCGGCCCGCGCACTTCACCTCGAACGGCAGTCGATGCATCACAGGCTGCAGCGCGTTTTCGAATTGTGTGGCGGAGATCCGCGCGGCACGGGCCGGCTTGCCGCCCTGCATCTGGCGACGCGCATGGCACGCCTGCCGTAGGATCCCTCGCGGCTGTCCGCTACCCCCACGGACGTCGTCTTTGCCAGGGAGGACACCGAGGCCGAGCCCGGCCTCGGTGGGGCCGCCCGGCCTCTCTGCAGCCGCCCGCGCCACCTCCAGTCCCGCCTTCACCTTAGACGGGCTGTGCACGGGGGGCGGGTAGCGGCAAAATCATGGGGACCTCCCAGCGTTGCTCGCTAAGCTGGGACACTAACCAACCCTAGGAGATGCCATGAGTTCGCTTCTGACCCCGCTCGTCACCAGTGCGGGCCTGATCGGCGGTTTCAAGTCGGCCCGCGCCACCGGAAACCGGATGCTCGGAGGAGCTGTGCTGGCCACCGCCGGGGCGGTTGCGTTCGGCCTGTGGAAGCGCGACGCCGGCACCGGCACCGCCGCCGCCCTGACTGGTGTCTACCTGGCCGCGTTTGGACTCTCTCACCCGCTGGCCAAAAAGATCGGCGCATGGCCCTCGGTGTACACCGTCACAGCCGCCACCGGAATTGCTTCGCTGATTTTCGGCCGACGCCGATAAGCGGGCCGGCGGCACCCACGCCCTGCTGCACATCCGACACCAGGGAACGTAATGGGTGAGATCTTGATGCTGCGGGGCCGTATCGTCACCGGGAGCACGGCCATCGACGACGGCGTGATCGCCGTGGACGGTGAACACATCGCTTACGTGGGGCCGGCTTCCGGATTCCCAGGAGCTGGAGAACCGGAGCAAAGCGGCCTGGCGCGGGCTGGTGAATTCATTCTCCTGCCGGGACTGGTGGACCTGCATTGCCACGGCGGTGGCGGGTCCGATTTTTCGGAGGGCTCGGCCCAGGCGGCGCGCTCGGCAGCCCGCTTCCTCCACGGGACGGGAACCACAACGTTGCTGGCCAGCCTCGTGACGGCGTCCTCCGGTGCCATGCTCCGGAACCTCCACGCCATACGTTCCGTGGTGGAGGAGGGCCTCATCGCGGGGGCGCATCTGGAGGGTCCGTTCCTCTCACCACACCAGCACGGGGCCCACGATCCCGCTTTGCTCCGTGAGCCCGATCCAGTCCTGCTCAGTGAACTCCTGGCGGCGGCTGGAAGCACTCTCGCGTCGATGACCTGCGCGGCTGAGCTTCCGGGCATGCTGGAGCTGGTGGACCAGCTGACGGCCAGGGGTGTGGTGCCCTCCCTGGGCCATACCGAGGCGGACGCTGCCACGGCAGCGGACTTCCTCCAACGTGCCGCCCTCGGACTTAGCCGCGGAACAAACAGTGCTACGGGTCCGGCCGTGCGACCGACCGTGACGCACCTGTTTAACCTTTGCACCACCGTTCGCCCGGTCCCGTCGCGGCCAGCCTCACCCAAGCACGGGCCGGAAGGGCGGTGGTGGAACTTATCGCCGATGGCGTCCACCTTGCCGCCGACACGGTCCGGATGGTGTTCGATCTGGTCGGGGCTGACAACATCGCCCTCGTCACAGATTCGATGGCGGCCACGGGCCTCGGGGACGGACGGTACACCCTCGGCAGCCTGACCGTGACAGTGCATCAGGGCGTTGCGAGGCTTGAGCGCACCGGCGTAATCGCCGGCGGCACGGCAACCCTCCTGGACGTCGTCAGAGCTGCTGTTGCATCCGGCGTGCCGCTACAGGACGCTGTCCGTTCGGCCAGCGCCGTCCCGGCATCCGTTCTGGGCCTGTCCCGGCAGGTGGGAGACCTCCAGAAGGGCATGCGGGCCGACGTCGTGATTGTTGATGCCGATTTGGCCCTTGCCGGCGTCCTGCGGCAGGGCAGATGGGTTAGGCAATTAGGGCCGTGAGCCTTTCAGCAGGTCCGCGTGGTGCGCCGCGACGACGTTCGGGTGAGCCCGCATCCGGTAGCGAAGGGCGTTATCACCGTAAGTTTCAAGAATGGCGCTGTTCGTCGGGTCAAGCGAGAGTCCGCGGGCCTTCGCCTGAAACTCCGGAGCTGCCGCAAGCTGCGGCATTGTTGCGTCGAGGGCCGGATTGTAGAAGAAAGGCAGGGAAATCCTGTCAGTGCCGCGAAGTGGCGAGATCACACGGTGAAGCGTGGCCTTAAGGTAGCCGTTGGTGGCCAGCTCAAGCATTTCGCCGATGTTTACCACAAAGGTTCCAGGTACTTGGGGTGCGTCGATCCATTTACCTTGGTACTCGACTTGAAGCCCGCCCTTGCCGGGTTCCACGAGAAGGAGCGTCAGCACCCCGCCGTCGCGGTGGGAGCCGACTCCCTGTTTGGGCTCCGGGTTGGACTCCCCCGGGTACCGCACAATCTTGAGCAGGGGAAAAGCCCTTGCGGCGAATGCGGTGTCGAAAGTGTTCTCCGGTGCGCCGAGTGAAACCGCCACGGCCCGCAGGAGGGTGAGTGAGATGGTGCTCAGCCGCTGGGTCCAGTCTGAAACAATTCCCCGCATTTCCGGCAATGCATCCGGCCACAGGTTGGGGCCCTCGAGGCGCCAATAGTCAGCAACCCCCGGCCCCTGGTCCACGGTCTCGCGGTCGACACCGATGTCGATCTGCTCCCGCCAGTCGACGGCTCCGTCGGTGAGTTCGCCACCGACCCGGGTGTAGCCGCGGAACTGCGGGCTGTGGACATTTTCGACAGCGAGCTTCTGCTCGTCGGGCAACGCGAAGAAGCGGCGGGACACATCGAGCACGGCGTCCGTCAACTCCTGCGGGATTCCGTGGCCGGACAGGTAGATAAAACCGACTTCATGCATCGCGTCACGCAGTTCATCGCGGAACAAAGAGGCTTCTTCCGGCCCCGCAGTTAGTCGGGAGAAGTCGAGGACGGGCAATGTTTCGAGTGTCACTTCATTAGTCCTTTACGCGGTGCATGGCAAGCTGAAGCACGTATTTTCTCCAATGTTACGCACCGTACGACGCCGTCCGGAAACAACTTGTCGAAATAAGACGTCAGGCTCCGGCTGTCCCCGGCAGGGGCACCAATCCGCTGCCGGACCCCCTGGCCCGGCCCCAGCCGGCCGCTAGCCCGTTATGCTCAATCCATGCCGCCCTATCGCTATCTCGCCGAGTTGGTTAGCAGCCTGGAGCGTCTGCGCGCCCTTGCGCGCCAGGCTGACGAGACCCTGAGCCGTCCTGTTCCGGCGTGTCCTGGCTGGGCATTGGATACGCTTTTCGGGCATCTTGGCTCAATCGAACGGTGGGCGGCCCAGGTGGTCCGCGAAGGCAAATTCGTCGAGGAACCGGCGCCGCCGGCCAAGGGTGGCGCGGCGTGGTTCCTCGAGGGCGCCAACGCCTTCCTTGGCACCATGGCGGCGCTGGATCCCGAGGCACCGTGCTGGAACTTTGGCCCTCCCCCGCGCACAGCCGGTTTCTGGCTTCGGCGCCAGGCACACGAACACGCCATCCATCTCGTCGACGCCTGCCAGACCCTGGATATAGAGGGCCCCGCCCTGGAGGAGGACTTCATGCTCGACGGCATCGACGAAGTCCTGACGATGTTCGCCCCGCGCCAGCTGCGGCTCGAACGGATGCGGCATCCGGCACGGGCGGTGACATTCGATGTCCCTGGAGCCGCCCGCTGGACCCTGGGCCAGGGCGCCGCCGGGGCATCCGTCTCGGCCACGGCGCACGGGATGTATCTCGGTCTCTGGGGCCGCTCCAACCTCGCAGCCACCGCGGCCGTCCAAGGGGACGCCGACCTCGCACTTCGCGTCCTTCAAGGTCCGCTCACACCCTGAACCGGCTCGCCTCCAGCCCCGCCGGCGCCGGGTCAGACCACCCCGGTGGCCCCCAGCAAGCCGCCCACGAGGTAGGTCGCCAGAAGTGCCAGGGCCCCGCCGACCACCAGTCGGAAGGCTGCGACGCGTTTGGAACTCCCGCCGATGTACGCGCTCAGCGTTCCGGTGAGGGCCAGCGCGATCAGCACGGCAGCGAACGTGACCGGCACGCGCAGCCCCGCGGGCGGCAGCAGGATCGCGAACATGGGCAATACCGCGCCCACGGCAAACGCGGCAGCCGAAGCGTAGGCGGCGTGCCAGGGGCTGACCACATCGCTCTCGTCAATGTTCAGCTCGGCCGAGAGGTGGGCGGCCAGGGCATCATGCTCCGTCAGCTCCGCTGCCACCCGTTCCGCAGTGTCTTTGCTCAAACCTTTGGACTGGTAGATCCCGGTCAGCTCGGCCAGCTCAGCCTCGGGGTCTTCGGCGAGTTCCCTGCGTTCCTTCACGATCAGGGCACGTTGGCTATCGCGCTGGCTGCTGACCGATACGTACTCGCCCAGGGCCATCGAGATGGCGCCGCCCACTACCGCGGCCATGCCGGCAACAAGAATCGGTGCCGGCTCGTTCGTGACGCCCGCAACACCGACAACGGTCGCCGCTACCGAGACGATGCCGTCGTTGGCGCCCAGCACCCCGGCCCGCAGCCAATTCAAACGCGCCGCGAAGTTCGCGCTGTGCGGTTCCTGCGGATGGGGACTCATCGGAACTGTCATGTGATCAGATAAGCACCCTGGGCGGCCGCAGCACTAGAGCCGTTCCGGTGGGCTGGAAAATTCCTTCGGGCTACCCCTGGGCCGCGGCCAGGGACGATCGGCGGAAGTCTGTGCGCCACACGTCAATGCCCCGGCCGCGTCCGTCGGTAACGAGGTATTCGGGCCAGCGATCGAAGGCGGAGCAGGGGTGGGATATCCCAAAATCGACCGTGTCGGTGACCTCCACTCCGCTCACGCCGGTGAGCACGGTGTGGTGGTCGAAGAGATTGCGCACGGTGGCCGTTGACTGCTCCTTTGGGGCACCCTCCGCGGTGTGGGCCGACAGGAAAACCGGAAGTCCGGCGTCGTATGGCAGATCCCGTTTGCCGGCAGCGACAACCGCCATCCCCTCTTCGGGCGTGGACAGGACGACGGCGCGAACGGAAATCGCCGGAACAAGACCCGGGACGGGACTGACGGCGGCGTAGGTCCCGTGATCGTGCGTGACGTAGCAGCCTGATCGGAGGATGGTCCTGGTTCCAGGCACCTCACTGTCGTCGGGAAGGAACTCAACGACGCGGTCCGGGAAAGCGGAACCGCCCATGGAGTAAATCGGAGTGGCGGTCTCAAAGAACCTGGCGGCCTCCAGGTAGGCGTCCCGCACCAGCCGGCAGTGCTGGTCAACGGATGCGATCGTTGACTGCGCCCTGTCATTGGGCACCACGCCTTCGTAACCGGCCACGCCGACGAGCCTGAGGCCGGGCGCGGCACGGACCAGCTCGGCAATGCCCAGGCTGTCTTCGAGGCTGCGGACTCCTGTGCGTCCGCCTGGGGTCCCGACGTCAATCAACACCTCGAGGACGACCGCCCCGCCGTCGAATACCTCCGATGCCGCCTTGACCCCGACTGCCGAATCGACGAAACAACGGATTTCCCGTTCGGGATCCTCCTCCAGCCAGTTGCGGACGCGCACAAGGCCGAGGCGGTCGACAATCTCGTTGGCGACCAGAACGCGCTGATGGCCCCAATTCAGTGCTGAAGCCACTTGATCCACGGTGGCGACAGTGACGCCGGCGGCGCCGGCGGCCAGCTGCCGCTCGATGATCGGCGCCGACATGGTTGTCTTGATATGTGGGGCGAGATCCACACCGCGCTCCCGGCACCACGCCGCCATGACTCGGATATTGTTGTCCAGGGCAACGGTGTTGAGCCGCAGCTGTGGATAGGCTGGGGCAGCAACCATCCTTGCCCCACGGTCTTCGATGGGTTGGTTCCGGCGATTGGTCATGTTCGGAGGGTACTTTACGGCGTTAACCGGCCGGGGGTACGACGTCCTCGAGCATCGACCTGTCGAAGAATCGGATCTCGCCGGTTGCTTGGAAGAACACGGGAACCACTGACGTGCTTGGGTCCTTGGAGGTTTCGTAGATCTCGGGCGCACCCCCATGTCTGCGGGCAATAGTTCCAACCAGGTCAGTGCCGCGAACCCGGACCGTGCGATATTTATAGCTCATGTGGACCCCTTTCCTAAGCTACGCCTGCGGTCCTTGGCGCGGGATTTCCTGAATGACCCAGCGATTGCCGTCCGGATCGCTGAAATAGGCAAAGGCGAATCCTCCCATGTCCTGGACTTCACTCACGGGGGCTCCCCGTCCGAGTAGCTCCCTGCGCGCCGGCTCCATGTCCGGCACCACGAGTTGGAGGCCTTCGAGACTGCCCGGGATCATGCTGTTCATGCCGGTTCCGATAACGATCGAGGCGGACGAGCCGGGCGGAGTGAGTTGGACGACCCGCATGCCCGGGATGTGTTCGACGTCGTGATCGAGCACGAAGCCGAGGTTGTCGGTGTAGAAGGCTTTGGCCCGGTCCACATCCGAAACGGGGACCTGCACGACCTCAAGTCGAAGTTCCATGTGCGCCACCCTACGGCACAACCCGGGCGCCCGGAACTGATCAACGGAAGGTGTTTTGAAATAATTCGGAGGAGTGGCGGACCAAGAGATGACGGACGTATTCTTCAGTTAACCGGGTTTAGCAGCAAGCCGCCGTGTCTCGAACCTGGGGCGTGGAGAATGGCCGACCGACCTGCTGAGAACCCGTCCGCCGACGCGCCGAGCGCCTTCCTGGAGTTCCTCTGGAACAGCGCCGAAACCGCCGCCTTCCTCCGGAGTGTCATGGCCGGGATGATGGCCGACCTCCCCGCCTCGCCGGAAATGGGCTGGGCTTTCAGTGTTCTGCGAGGAGGTCATACCGTTACCTGGGAGGCCGCCGACGCGCGCGCTGCCACCATTGACAGGCTGCAGCATTCCTTTGATGACAGCCCCGCATTGACTGCGATACGGTCCGGGGAATTTGTCCATGTCAGCAACACCGCTCTCGACCGCCGCTGGCCGGGGTACGCGAGTGTGGTGGTCGGCTACGGGGTGCTATCGCTGTTGTCTCTCCCCTTGGATCCGGAAGGAGTGCTGGACGCCTCGGTCAATCTGTACTGGCCACTGCCCCACGCTTACACCAGTGAGTCCATCATTACGGCACTCAATTATGCCGGACAACTCAGCCTGGGGCTGCGCCTGGCGATCCAGCTTTTCCAGAAGCAGGTGAGCTACCCGGTACCGGTCCCGGCAGGGTCACCTACCCTCGTTGATTCGGCCGTGACGATTCTGATCGATGAATTTGGGCTCAGCCACGAGGCAGCGTTGCACTACCTTCGGCTAACCGCCCGGAGCATGTCCGCAACGCTCGAGCAGGCGGCCCTGGATATCGTTCTCAGCCATAATGCGCCCCACCGCTACGACCATATCGGCACCAACGCCACCGCTCCCGCCACTAAAGCCAGACGACGTCGGACGCCCTTCGGCCCGAAGAATTCCGCCTGAGCCTGTGGACAGGACTCAACCTCACGCATCACCTTGCGGAATGTATTTTGGGCCGCCAGCATATACGCATGCACAGCGGGACAGACCGGTGAAGGCCGCGTTGATCGCCGCAGGGCTGCTGGCCCTGTTGTCGGCGTCCGTGACCGGCTGCTCGCGTCCGGTGCCGGCGTCGTCGCTGCCCCTGACCCAGGTCCAGGACATCGCCCTGCCCGGGGCGGCGAGCAGGCTCGACTACCAGGCCATCGACGCGGGAGCGAAGCGGCTGTACATCGCCCACCTCGGCGACGGCACCATCCACGTTCTCGACCTGGCCACGGGCACGGTGGCCGGCACCGTGCAGGGAACACCCTCGGTGCACGGGGTCACCCTCGCACCGGACCGGCATCTCCTCCTGGCCGCGGTCTCGGGAACGAACCAGGTGGCGATCATCGACACCAGCACCCTGACGGTGACCGCCCGGGTCCCGGCCGGGAACACCCCGGACGGGATCGCCTACGACCCCGTCCACGGCAAGGCCTACGTCTCGAACGAACACGACCACGCCGAAACGGTGATCGACCTCGCCACGAACACGGCCAAAGCCCCGATCGAGATCGGCGGGGAGGCCGGCAACAGCGTCTACGACCCCGCCAGCGGAACCGTGATGGTCAATGTCCAGGACCGCAACGAACTGGTCACCATCGACCCGGCGACCGACACGGTCACCGGCAGGATCCCGGTCCCGGACTGCGCCAGCAACCACGGCCTCTACCTCGACGGGGCAAACAAGCTCGCGTTCATCGCCTGCGAGGGCAGCGCGAAGCTCCTGGTCCTGGATCTGGACACCAAGCAGGTCACCGCACGGTTCGACACCGGCGAGGGCCCGGACGTGCTGGCCTTCGATACGGGGCTGCACCGGCTCTACCTCGCCTCGGAGTCCGGGGTCGTGAGTGTCTTCGACGAACAAAACCGCACCCTGGTCTCCAAGGCCTCGGGCAAACTTGCCGACAACGCCCACACCGTCGCCGTGGACCAGGGCACCCACCGGGTCTACTTCCCGCTGGAAAACATCGACGGACACCCCGTGCTGCGCATCATGGAGCCCGTTCGATAGCCACCGCAGCCGAATGGATGCAGTGTTCTAGAGGTCCTCGCCCACATCCGCCGCCGCGTCTTTGACCTGCTCGCCTGCCCCCCGCACCATGGCCGGGGCCTGGTGATGCTCCCCCGGACTCTCCGGCCCTCCATTGCCAGTCAATGTGCCAGCGCCTTCCTTGGCTGCACCGATGTGGTGGATGACCGTGTACCTGGCCTTATCGTCGATTGCCATCATACCGTTCCCTTGATGAGTGACCCCGTGGTTACTGACCTAAGTCCCAGCGATGCGGTGTGCCCGCTGAGGCACTTCTCCGCTGCTCTATGCGCGTCCGGACCCAGCGATATTCTGGTTCCGTCTGTGATTCGGAGCCGCACGGGAATTGGATGCCCCAGCGCGCCATCTGTTTCCTTCCGGTGCCACAGTCGGATGTATTTCCGCCCGGCGCGCCGAATGCTACCGTCGGGTCATGACCCCGCAGGAGCTCGAGAACCTCGCTCACCTCCGACGTGCCCGTGATCTGATCGACCGTGAATACGCGAAACCGCTCGACGTCCCAACTATGGCCCGCAGGGCGCTCATGTCGCCCGCGCACTTCTCGCGCCGTTTCCGGGCGGCCTACGGCGAGACGCCGTACAGCTACTTGATGACTCGCAGGATTGAGCGAGCGATGGCATTACTGCGGGCGGGCGTGAGCGTCACGGACGCATGCATGGCGGTGGGATGTACCTCCCTCGGCTCATTCAGTTCACGCTTCGCCGAGGTGGCCGGGGAGCCCCCGAGCGTCTACCGGAGCCGCGAACATGACGCGGTCAATGCCATGCCCGCCTGTGTGGCAAAGGTGCAGTCGCGCCCCGTCCGGAACGCATCGAGCAGGATTGGAGAAGCGCACCGGGAGAGCGCCGGATAGAGTCACGGCTATGACAATCGCACTCAAATACTGCAACATCACTGTTAACGACGTCGACGAGTCCATCTCCTTCTACCGCGACGCACTCGGCCTCCAGGTGCGCAGCGACGTGCCCTCGGGCGAATTCCGCTGGGTCACGCTAGGTAGCGACGCGCAGCCAGGACTCGAGATCGTGCTTTCCGCCCCTCATGCCGGCCGTTCGCAGGCCGATGGTGATGCGCTGCAGGAACTCCTCACCAAGGGCGTCCTGCCGATGTTGGTGTTCGAATCCGACGACGTCGACGCCACGTTCGAGAAGGTGCGCGCATCCGGCGCGGAGGTCCTTCAGGAACCCATCGACCAGCCTTGGGGCCCGCGCGATTGCGCGTTCCGCGACCCCTCGGGGAACACAGTCCGGATTGCGCAAGCGCCCGCGGCGTAACCATGCGGGCATGCAGGAATGGCCCTGAAGAATAACCGCCTGCATCCGAATGAGTTCCCCGCTGCAGGCACCGGATCGGTTGCCATGCTCAGAAGCAACGGCGTAGTCTCCCTCCTATCAAGGCATCCGGCGGGAGGATCCACGGGCGGCTATGCCGAGTTGCGGGCGTTCCGCGCCACACACCCGTACCGCTCGCTGACCGTCGGCCGCGTCGAATGGAAATACATCGCGGGACCCGCCAATCCGGCCGCCCCGACGGAAGCGGAAAGCCCCACGGACCTCGCTGTGGAAATCGGCGCGACGCCTGAAGAAGACAGACCGCCACTTCTCGTCCTCGGCGGTGGCTTCTCATTCGGCGATTCCGCGTTCCGCACAATCACCACTTTGGAACCCCGTTTCCGGGTCCTCTCGCCCTCCTACCCCCCGGTCCGGACAATGGCCGAACTCCTGGCCGGCATTGCGGCCATACTCGACGCCGAGGGAATCCGGTCCGCGAGTATTTTTGGCCACTCGCTCGGCGCCGGTGTGGCCCATGCCTTTTCACGCCGCTATCCGCAGCGGGTGGACAAGCTTATCCTTTCCGGGTTCGGCCTCTACACCCGTGGCCACGCGCGCTTGGTAAGCGCATTCGTCCGTCTTTTCTCACTCCTGCCCAAAGCTGCCCTCGCCGCCTTCTACCGTCCGAGGATCGCGCGCCTGGCAGCGGCCGCAGAAGAAAACGAGCGTGCCTTTCTCAGCGCTTATATGGAAGACCTCTTCACGGCACATACCAAGGAATCGGCCTTGGCGCGCCTTGAAGTGCTGCTGGACCTGGCGACGCATCCGGACCGTTACGCCGCCACGTCGGCCTTCGAGCGCCCGGAGGACGTGCTGCTGATCGCTGCATCCGACGACCGCGGCTTCACATCGCGCGAACGCGAAGCCCTGCTGGCCGCTTATCCAGGCGCCCGGGCCTGTATGTTCGGGCACGGCGGCCATTGGACGGCGGTCACCCACCCGGCCCAATACACCGACGTCCTCTCACGCTTCCTCGAAGGCCGCACTCCGCTCATGAGGCGGCGCGAAGGCCCCGCCGCCGCGCCCGCGCCGGGATGTGGCCGGGAAGAACGGGATACCGGACCGCCCGAGGCCCTGGACGCAAGGCTTGCCGGTTTCCGTGCCAGCCATCGGTACCGGTCGCTCGACGTCGACGGGCTGCGCTGGCGCTACGTTGCCGGCGGCTCGGGCGCGCAGACCGTGATGTTGGCTTCCGGAGGGACAAGGATGCCGGACATGTACTTGCCGCTCATTGAAGCGCTGGAGCAGGACTTCCGCGTCCTCGCGCCGGCTTACCCCGCCGGCGCCGGAATCGCCGGGCTCGCCGACGGGCTGGCTGCCATCCTCGACGCGGAGGGAGTCGAAAAGGCGGATGTGATGGGCTCCTCCTTCGGCGGTTTTGTGGCACAGACGTTCTTCCGCCGGCATCCCGAACGCGTCCGGCGCCTCGTGCTGGCGAACACCGGGGGCCCTTCCGCAGCCCCGCTTCCTCTGCTCCCGTTCCTCATCCACTTCCTCACGATTCTTCCGGAAGATGCCGTGCGTTTATTGACCGGCTGGAATTGGCGACGCTGGTTTGTCCCAGGCACGCAGGAAGACGCTATTTTCTGGAACACACTGCTTTCGGAGATCCTCGGAAAACTGGGCAAGGAGGATCTGCTGTCCGCACTACGGGAGATGAGGGAATTCGCGCATGCGCCTGCCACGGGAAAACCCGGGGGTCCAGGGGCGCCGCCGGTACCGGTGCTGCTGATCGAATCGGAACAGGACGCGGCGTTTCCGCCCCCGGCACGTGCGGCGCTCCGAGCTCTCTACCCTGCAGCGGAAATCCGGCTGTTCGCCGGCGCCGGCCACGGGGTGATGGCAACGCGGACCGCGGAGTACGTCGATACCGTGCGCGAGTTCCTGCGCAGACCCTGACTTTTTCGTCCGCCCCAGGCGCGGACACGGACACCGGAGGCCGGGCCACAAGCCCCTACCGCGGCCCGCACACGAGGCCTAGAATCGGTTCACTTCCTCCGGAAACGGAATGCCCAACCCTCTGCGGAAGCCCGCAAAGGGACCCTTGAAAAGGGAGAACTCCGGCATGAGGTTAGCGGTTGATCTCACAAAATGCCAGGGCTATGCCCAATGCGCCTTTCTCGCCCCTGATGTCTTCACCATCCAGGGCGACGAAGCCCTGACCTACGATCCGAACCCCGACGAGGCGCAGCGCAAGAGGGTTCGGCGGGCCGCTGCTGCATGTCCTCTCCAGGCCATCCAGCTGGACGACCCGGACGCGCCGTACCGGACCGCGCATCCGGACGAGATTCCGTTGGCGGCATCCTCCACGCAAGCCACCCCGGACTCCTTTAAAGAGTCCGGACGGATCGTCGTCGTCGGCGCGTCACTGACCGGGCTGCGCGCCGCAGAACGGCTGCGCAAGGAAGGGTTCACCGGCTCACTGACCCTCATCGGTGACGAAAGGCACGAGCCCTATGACCGCCCGCCGCTGTCGAAACAGGTTGTTGCCGGATCGGTGCCGTCGGAAGTCACCTCGCTGCCGCGGCGCCGTGAGCTGGGTGCCACGTGGCGCCTGGGTGTGGCGGCCACCAGCCTGGATCTGGCCTCGAAGCAGGTGCATCTTGCCGACGGCAGCCGGATCGGATTCGACAAGTTGTTAATCGCCACCGGCGTGCGGGCCCGCACCTGGCCGAACGCGGCGGAGGCGGCGCTGGCCGGCGTCCTGACCTTGCGCACCCGTGAAGATGCGGCAGCGCTTCGACAGCTCCTTGCTGAGCGCCCCCGTCGCGTTTTGGTCATCGGCGCCGGGTTCATCGGTTCGGAGGTCGCTTCCGTATGCCGCGAACTCGGGCTGCCGGTCACTGTCGCAGAAGCCGGTCCGGCTCCGCTCGGCGCTGCCCTCGGCGGGGTAATCGGCGCGATCGCCGGAGAGCTGCAGATCGAGAACGGAGTGGACCTGCGTTGCGATGTCAGGGTCGTTTCGCTCGACGGCGATGCCACCGGCCGCCTGTGCCGCGCCCGCCTGTCCGATGGCACCACGCTTGACGTGGACGTGGCAGTCGCCGCGCTGGGCGCCGTCCGGAACGTCGAATGGCTCGCCGGTTCCGGACTGGCCAGCGGCAGATGGGGCGTCGCGTGCGACGCCGGTTGCCGCGCTTTCGACGCGAACGGCCTGGTCACCGACGACGTCTTCGTCGCCGGTGACGTGTCGCGCGCACCGCAGCCGATGTTCGGCTACCAGTTCCTTGCCATTGAGCACTGGGGCAATGCGATCTCCCAGGCCGAGATTGCCGCGCACAACATGGTCAGCCCCGAGACCGAGCGTTGGCCACACTTGGAGGTGCCGAAATTCTGGTCCGTCCAGTTCGGCACCGAGATCAAGAGCGTGGGCGTGCCTTCGACCGCCGACGAGGTCGCCATCGTCCAGGGATCGGTGGCACAGCGGCGGTTCCTGGCCGCCTATGGCTACAAGGGCCGCATCGTGGCCGCTGTCGCCTTCAACCACAATAAGTGGCTTGAATTCTACGAACCGCTGATCGAGCAAGCAGCATCTTTCCCGCCGGTCTTCCACCACGTTGACGAACCGGCCGATGCTCAGCCTGTGCCTGCCCGGTTCCAGCCCACGGCCAGCCCCACCCAGGATGCGACCGTCGTCGTGACCGGGCACTATCCCAATGAGCGCCGTGCCAGATTGACCGATCGCAGCCTCCCCTGAAGCCAAGGAGCCCTCACGATGACCGACCCCAGCTCGTGGGAACAGATTCTGGACTACGCCAACCGGGCTAATCCCTACCCGTTTTACGAGGATCTCCGCAAGACCCCCGTGACACGGCTCCCGGACGGCAGCTACCTCGTGAGCACCTATGCGGAGATCGCCGCCCTGTTGCACGACCCGCGGGTGAGTTCGGACATCAGCCGCAACCCGGCTGCCGCCGCGGCAGGCGTGGGCGGCAACGAAGGCGACGACGGCGAAGACGTGGGCCTGCGTGCGACGTTCCTCAGCATGGATCCTCCTGATCACGACAAGTTTCGACGGATCACCATGAGGCACTTCGGGCCGCCCACGACGCCGGAGAGGGTAGCGGGGATGGAGGCGAGGATGGCCGAGATTGTGGCCGGCCTGGTCGACGACATGGCCGGCCACAGACGGATCGACGTCGTCGACGGCCTCGCCTATCCGCTGCCCGTCACGGTGATCTGCGAACTTCTTGGTGTACCGCCGGGCGACGAACAGCGCTTCCGGGTCTGGGTGGACGTGGCCCTGCAGTCCACGGATCCCGGTCTCGACCCGGAAACACAGCAAAAGAAGCGGATTGAAGCCGGCAAGGAGCTGCGCGCGTTCATGGAAGAGCTGGTGGAGACCCACCGGCAGGCACCGGGCAATGACCTGCTCTCCGCGCTGGTCACCGACGACGGTCCGGAAGGGCGCCTCCCCAACGAGCAGCTGGTGAGCACAGGGCTCCTTTTACTCATCGCCGGACATGAAACCACCGTGAACCTCATCGCCAACGGCGCACTGACGTTGCTCCGCCACCCGGCCGAGCTCCAGAGGCTGCGCAACGACCCCGACTTCGCCATCCCAATGGTAGAGGAGCTGTTGCGCTTCGAGCCGCCGGTGCATTTCGTTCCCTTTCGCACGGCCCTTGACGACATCCACATCGCCGGAACAACCATCCCCGCGGGAGCCTCCCTCACGCTGGTCCTGGCCGCCGGCAACCGCGACCCCGCCCACGTCACCGACCCCCACCTCTTCATTCCGGACCGGCCCAACAATCAACACCTGGGCTTTGGCGGCGGGGTACATCTCTGCTTCGGGGCGCCCCTGGCCCGGTTGGAAGCGCAGATCGCCCTCACCGAATTCGCCCGCAGGCTGGAGAACCCTCGGCTGGTCGCGGATCCGCCGCCGTACCGGCCGAGCCCGTTCCTGCGCGGCCCTTCCCACCTCTGGGTGGACATCGACGGAATCGCCCACGGCCAGGATGAGCCCGCCGAACGGCTATGAGGCCCAGTCGGCGTCGTCGTAGGGACGGCCGCGGAAATGGGCACGGAGGTACTCCCCCACGACGGCAGCCCCGAGATCCCCGGGCTCGGGGGCAACGACCCTGCCGTCGATCCGGCGGGCCATACGCTGGACGAACCGCTCAAGGCCCGGATCGTCGCCCAGCCGGAAGAACGTGGCCTGCGTGCCGGCGCGCCCAAGACGATCGAGTTCGGCGACCGTAACACGGATGGTCTCGGGGTCGGGCGGATAGTCGAACCACGAGTCGCCCTCGGGCAACAGGTGCGCGGTAGGCTCACCATCTGTTACCACCAGAAGGACGTGCTGCATTGAAGGGTGCTGGCGGAAGAAGCGGTTAGCCAACAGCAGGCCGTGATGCAGGTTGGTTCCCTGCTCCCGCCGTGATGCCAGGGCCGTGAGTTCGCTGATGTCCATGGTCTGCGCGAACCGGCCGAAGGTGATCAGCTGCAGTCGGTCGCCGCGGAACCGGGTTGAGACGAGATGGTGCAGTGCCAGTGCGGTGCGTTTCATCGGCACCCACCGTCCCTCGGCGGCCATCGAGAACGACACGTCGACGAGCAGGGCGACGGCGGCCTGGGTGCGCGCCTCCGTCTCGGTCACCTCGATATCGCCCACGCCGAGGCGCAGTCCGCGGCTCGGGTCGCCGCCGCCGGCGATCGTGCGCCGGATCGCGTTTGTTATGGTGCGGGTGACGTCCCACGGCTCGGCGTCCCCGAACTCCCACTCACGGCTGGAGCCCGTCTGCTCGCCGGCCGAGCCCGCGACGCGCGTGTCCCGGCGCCCCTGCCGGCCGGACAATTGCTTGGCGGTGTCCCGCAAAAGTGACTTCCCAAGCCGCCGCATCGCCTGGGGGGACAAACGGAGGTCCCCGTCGGCTCCACGCCGCAGGTATCCGCCGTCCTGCATTGCCCGCTCGATCTCCGCCAAGGTGCGGGCTGTCACGGCGGCATTCTGCCCAAGCTGGCGGGCCAGGGCATCCAGATCCAGGTCGTCAAGGCGAGAGCCGCTGTAGGACTGGGAGAGCTGTTCGGCCAGCTCGTCGAGTTCGGCGATGTCCTGGAGCACTCCCGTGCCGTCACCAAGCCCGAGCCCCTCCTCACCCTCGAAGCGTTCGGCGCCGGTCCAGTCCTCGCCGGGGCGCAGCGCGCGCAGGCTCGAGTCGAGTTGATCGAGCTGGGCCATGAGCTCGGGCGAACCGAATGCATGGGCCGACAGACGCATCAACTCATCGCGCTGCTCCCTGGACATGGACTGCAGGAGCCGTTGGGCCGCGGCTGCGCGCTGGGCGAGGGCGTCGATCAGTTCCTCGACGGATTGCGGATTCTCCGGAAAAAAGCCGCCGTGCCGGGACATGAACTCCTGGAAGTCCGCGTCGGTGTCCTCGCCGCGCCGGTGCTTGTCGAGCAATTCGTTGAGGTCGCGCAGCATTTCGGTCACGGCCGCGCGATCCTCATCAGTTGCGTTCTCGAGCGCTTGTTTCATGCCCGCGAAGCGCTGGTCAAGGACCTCACGGCCCAGCAGGTCCTTGATCCGCTCGTAGGCTTCCCGGGCGGTGCTCGATTGCCAGTCATATGACGCCAGTTCGTTGACGGCGGCAGCGGTGGAAGAGGGCAGGTTCTGCAGCTGCATCTCCCGGAATGCCCGGTCGGTGTTGTCCATCATGGCATCGCGGGCGAGTTGCTTGCGTTCCTCCAGCACGGCGGTGTCGAGCAGCTTCCGGACCTCGCTAAGGGTGCCGTCCAGCCGGTGGCGGCCCAGCAGTTCACTCCGGCGCTGTTGAACGCGGCCGGCGAGGTCGTCGAGGCCCTCCCGGCTCCGGCCGCCGCGCCGCAGGAACTCCTGCAGGGCATGCCTGGGAGAGTATCCGGCCATGACGTCCTCGGCAATCGCGTCGAGTGCCTCTGCCAGGTCGACCGGCGGAGCGAGCGGATCGGGTCCGCCCGCGTACCGGCCGTACCGGGAGGACTGGTGGTGAACGCCCATGATGATGCCTATCCCTAACGGTCGATCGTCCTAGCCGTAGATCGTCTCCTCGTCGTCGAACTCCTTGGAAATCCGACGGGCGAGGAAGAGGCCTTCCAATGCAAGTTCGATCGCGGCGGCGCGCTGCCCGTCGTTTTTCGCGTGCAGGCGCCGGCTGATCTCATCGTAGAGGCCGGATCCGTCAAGAGCCGGCAGGTTTTCGAGGAACTCGCGCGCGGTGACCTGTTCCCCGGTGGTCACGGTCCGGTGGCCGTCGAGCGCCGCCACGAGCGGACCCAGGTCGAGGCCGTGGTAGTGCGCCCGCACCGCTTCGGCAGTGGCCGTGCGCAGGAGATGATCGAGGACGGTTTGTTCACGCCCCTCCTCACCCGATTCGAACTCGATCTTGCCCGTGAGCACGTCAACCGCAGCCTCCAGGTCGACGATCCGCGCCACTGCCTCATCCTCCCCGCGCACGCTGGCCCGGCGCAGGGCGGCCGCGGCAACCGTTTCGGCGCCCGCGATGGCGAACCGCGCCGAGACGCCGGAGCTCTGGTTGATCGCCGGGGACTGCCGCAGGGCGCGGGTGTAGCGGGCCAGGATCTCGAGGATGACGGGCGGGACGTCGGCGACCAGCCGCCCCTCTTGCCGGATGACGGCGACCTCGTCGTCGAGCTCTATCGGGTAGTGGGTGCGGATCTCGGCGCCGAAGCGGTCCTTCAGGGGCGTGATGATCCGGCCGCGGTTGGTGTAGTCCTCCGGGTTGGCGGACGCGACGACCAGCACGTCGAGCGGAAGCCGCAGCACGTAGCCGCGGATCTGGATGTCGCGCTCCTCCATCACGTTGAGCATGGAGACCTGGATGCGCTCGGCGAGGTCGGGGAGTTCGTTTATGGCGATGATGCCGCGGTTTGAGCGCGGGACGAGACCGTAATGGATGGTTTCCGGGTCGCCGAGGCGGCGGCCCTCGGCCACCCGCATCGGGTCGACGTCGCCGATGAGGTCGGCGACGGAGGTGTCCGGGGTGGCGAGCTTCTCGACGTACCGTTCCGAGCGGTGGCGCCACGCCACGCGCAGGCGGTCCCCTTCGGCAAGCGCCAGCGCGCGCGAGTGCTCCGTGATCGGCTGATACGGGTGTTCGTTCAGTTCCGATCCTTCGATCACCGGTGACCACTCGTCGAGCAGCCCGACCAGGGTGCGGAGGAGCCGGGTCTTGCCCTGTCCCCGTTCGCCGAGCAGGACGACGTCATGGCCGGCAATCAAGGCACGCTCGAGCTGGGGAAGGACAGTCCGGCTGAAACCGTACATTCCGGGCCACGGATCGCGGCCGCCGGCCAGAGCGGCCAGCAGGTTCTCGCGGATCTCCCTGCGCAGGTCCTTGTGGACGTGGCCGGAGGCACGCAGTTCACCAATGGTGAAGATATCGGGGCGATCACTCACACCTCTACGGTAATCCCCGAACGTGCGGATAATCGAGGGAATTTCCCACGACTATCGGCACGTTCGCACGTGGACCGGCATAGGCTGGATGCTGATGACTGCAGCAACACCGTCGGCACCATCGATGCCGCCGCGAACAGAGGGCACCCTTCTTCTCCTGGTCCGCCACGGGGAGACACCCACCACGGGCTTGGTGCTGCCCGGGCGCGCCCCCGGGTTGCACCTCTCCGACAGAGGCCGGGAGCAGGCCGAGCGCGTCTCGGAACGGCTGGCCGGCCTTCGGGTCGACGGTCTTTACTCCTCGCCGCTGGAACGCACCTGCGAAACTGCGGAGCCCGCGGCAGCCCGCACCGGACTTGAGGTGAACGAGGACGCCGGCCTGATCGAGTGTGACTTCGGCGAGTGGACCGGGGCCGCGCTCCCCGATCTGGCTGCCTTACCGCAGTGGCAGTCCGTACAGCACACCCCATCAACCTTCCGCTTCCCGAACGGCGAGAGCTTCACGCAGATGCAAGCGCGGATGGTGCGAACCCTTGAGGTGCTGCGGACCGCCCACCCCGGGGGCGTCGTGGTGTGCTTCTCCCATGCAGATCCGATCAAGGCCGCCGTCGCCCACGCCCTGGGCACGCATCTGGACCTCTTCCAGCGGATCGTCATCAGCCCGGGCTCGGTCTCGGTCGTCTCCTACGTGGAGGGGCAGGCGCCTGCCGTACTCATGGTGAATTCGACCCTGGAACCCTTGAATGGACTGAGGGCATCATGAGGCTGGGGGCACCGTGAAGCTGGGGGCACCGTGAAGCTGGGGGCACCGTGAAGAGGGACAGCCGGTGTCCGGACGGGAGCTGACACTACTCCTTGAGGGCCGCGTCGAGCTGCTCGGACGCCTCCCGCGCAGCAGCAACGCGACGTTCCTGGTCCGGGTCTCCACCGGGGAAGAGGCGGCTTACGCGGTCTACAAGCCGCAAGCCGGGGAACGCCCGCTGTCCGATTTCGAGCCCGGACTGTACCGGCGGGAACGTGCAGCTTTCCTTCTCAGCGAGTACCTGGAGTGGGGCATCGTGCCGGCGACGGTGATCCGCGAGGATTCCCCCTTGGGGATCGGGTCGCTGCAGTGGTTCATTGAGTGCGACTGGGGTGAGCACTACTTCACGCTTTACGCAGACGCACCCGAGACCCATCGCGTCCTATCGCAGATCGCCCTGTTCGATTGCATCGCGAACAACACTGACCGCAAGAGCGGGCACGTGTTGCGCGGCCGCGACGGCCATGTATGGGGCATCGACCATGGGCTGTGCTTCTCGGCGGCTTTCAAACTGCGCACCGTGATTTGGGACTTCGCCGGGGTTGCTATCCCCGCTTCGCTGCTTGAGGACATCACCCCGCTCACAGACGCCGTGCCTCCCAGCGTGGCCGAACTCCTCGACGACGCCGAGGTCACCGCCCTGCAGCGCCGGGTACGGCGTTTGCTGCACACGGGCGTGCTGCCTGCTGACCCCACAGGAATGCGTTACCCGTGGCCGCTGGTGTAGGTGTCCCAAGGTTCGGCCTCGGGCATGCCCGTCCGGGAAGCAACGGCGTCCAATGTCGTGTCCGCCTGTTTGTCGAGACCCCACAAAATCTCGTCGCCAACGGGGAACTAGCGTCTGAGGTGGAGGAACATCCACAGCCGGCAAGCGCAAAGGACCCCAGCGATGACGATTCAGGCACACGTCGACACGAACGGCGAAGCAGGCGACGCGCCCAGCGCCGCCAACAGCTATGGAATCCTGGAAACGGCCCGTCGGCAGGTCCTCGAGGACGGCATCGGCCTGACCCGGGCGCAGCTCGAGGACGTCCTCCGCCTCCCGGACGAAGCCCTTCCCGCGGCACTCGAACTCGCCCACGAAGTCCGGCTGAAACACTGCGGCGAGGACGTGGAGGTGGAGGGCATTATTTCGATCAAGACGGGAGGCTGCCCCGAGGACTGCCACTTCTGCAGCCAGTCCGGCCTGTTCGACTCCCCCGTCCGCGGCGTCTGGCTCGATATCCCGGAACTGGTCAAGGCAGCCAAGGAAACCGCCGCCACCGGAGCCACGGAGTTCTGCATCGTCGCCGCGGTCCGGGGCCCCGACATCAAACTCATGAACCAGATCAAGTTCGCGATCGACCGGATCAACGAAGCGGTCGAGATCAACATCGCCTGCTCCCTGGGCATGCTCACCCAGCATCAGGTGGACCAGCTCAAAGGCTGGGGCGTGCACCGCTACAACCACAACCTCGAAACCGCCCGCAGCTACTTTCCCGAGGTCGTCACCAGCCACAGCTATGAGGAACGCCTCGAGACCTGCAACATGGTCAAGGCCGCCGGCATGGAACTGTGCTGCGGAGCACTGATCGGCATGGGCGAAACCCTCGAACAGCGCGCCGAACTCGCCGCCCAGCTCGCAGCCCTCGAACCCCACGAGGTTCCCCTCAACTTCCTGAACCCGCGCCCCGGCACGCCGCTGGAGAACCAGGGCATCATGGACGGCAAAGACGCCCTGCGCGCCATCGCAGCGTTCCGCCTCGCCATGCCCCGCACCGTGCTGCGCTACGCCGGCGGCCGGGAACTGACCCTCGGGGACCTCGGCACCCGCGAAGGCCTCCTCGGCGGCATCAACGCCGTCATCGTCGGGAACTACCTCACCACCCTGGGCCGGCCCGCAACCGCCGACCTGAACCTCCTGGTCGAACTGAACATGCCCATCAAGGAACTCCAGAAAACCCTATGAACGGGGTTTCCAATGACTCAACCACCGCTGCGTTTTGCGGGCACTGCGGCGAGCCGTCCGACGGCGGTGGCAACCCGGCGTCGGACTTTCACCGCCGCTGCCGCAAGCAACTGGCGCTGGAGCCGCCTCGCTACTGCGGCGTCTGCCGGCGCCGCATGAAAGTCCAGGTCACCCCGCTGGGCTGGTCAGCGGAATGCTCCCGCCATGGGGTACTGGCCTGGTGATGCCAGCCTCGTGGAGCGAGACGTGGAACCGCTCAGCCCTTAACGAAGCCTCCAAATGTTTTTGTTGACGTGAAGCCGCTCACATCCGTGCTGAGATGTGCGCTACACTCTCATGGTCCGACCACAGTGGTCAGACCATAGAATTTGTTGACCCTCAACGTGGAGGAACTCCGTGGACCACTTCACCCCCAGCACTGACCCGGTGCTCAATAGCGTGGCCTGGTCGGCCATCGTCGGCCTGCTGCCCCTGCTCACCTTTTTCATCCTGCTCGCCGTTGTTAAGACCAAGGCCTACATCGCCGGGGCGTTCGCGCTCCTCGTGGCCCTCATCGTGGGCATCGCCGCCTTCCACATGCCGCCGGCCCTGGCAGTTCTCTCTGCCACCCAGGGCGGCATCTTCGGGGCCTTCCCCGTGCTGTGGATCGTCATCATGGCGGTCTGGCTCTACCAGGTGACGGTACTCAGCGGGCGCTTCGAGGACCTCCGCCGCGTTTTTGATGTCATCGGGGGCGGCGATGTGCGCCTTCAGGGCGTTCTAATCGCCTTCTGCTTCGGTGGACTCCTCGAGGCTCTTGCCGGCTTCGGAGCGCCCGTGGCCATCACCGCCACCATGCTCCTGGCCCTGGGACTGCCGCCACTTCGCGCCGCCGCAGCGGTGCTGGTGGCTAACACGGCCCCCGTCGCCTTTGGCGCCATGGCCATTCCGATCACCACCGCTGCGGGCCTGACTGGTCTGCACGCCACGGAAATCGGTGCACTGGTAGGCCGCCAGGCTCCGCTACTGGCCACCTTCGTGCCGTTGATCCTGCTCTTCATCCTCGACGGGCGCAAAGGCCTGAAGGAGTGCTGGCCCGCCGCCCTCGTGATCGGCTTCTCTTTCGCGACAGCGCAGTTCCTGTGCTCAAACTTCTTCTCGTACGAGCTGACGGACATCGTGGCTTCATTGGCCGGCTTGGGCGCGGCGGTCCTGTTTCTGCGCGTCTGGGCACCAAAGGCAGCCGCTGAGACACGGACCACGCGGCGACTGGCTTCCACGGCAACAATCGGCAGCGGCTCCACGGACGTGGATTCCGGGACCGGGGATGCGGGTTCCGTGATCACCGCAGTGCCGTCAACGGCGGGTGCGCTCACGCCGTCGCGCGCGTGGCTCGCACTTTTCCCCTATTTCCTGGTGATTGTGGTCTTCGGCATTGCCAAACTGTGGAAGCTCGGCGCTGACGTGCCGACGCTCCTGGCCGCCACGGACATCAAGATCCCGTGGCCCATCCTCCATGATGCCCTGGTCGCGGCGGATGGCAAGCCGGTTTCCTCCACGGTTTATGTTTTCCAGTGGCTCTCCAGCCCCGGCACCCTACTGCTGATCACGGGCCTGATCGTTGCGTGTGTTTACTCCAAGTACGACGACGGCGGCCGCTTCCCCATCACTGTGGGTGACGCCGTCGTCGAGATCGGTCGCACCATCTTCAAGATGCGCCGGGCGGGACTGACCATTATCACGGTGCTGTCCCTTGCCTATGTCATGAACAACTCGGGACAGACGGTATCGATCGGTACGTGGCTGGCCGGCACCGGCACCTTCTTCGCGTTCCTCTCCCCGGTGCTCGGCTGGCTCGGCACAGCCGTGACTGGCTCAGATACGTCGGCGAACGCCCTCTTTGCCAAGCTGCAGCAGACGGCTGGACTGAAGGCCGGCATCGACCCCAACCTGCTGGTTGCAGGCAATACGGCGGGCGGCGTCGTCGGCAAGCTCATCAGCCCACAAAACCTCGCAATCGCAGCCACCGCCGTCAACCTTGACGGGCAGGAATCGGTTCTCTTGCGTAAGGTAGTCGGGTGGAGCGTGGCCTTGCTGCTGGTGCTTTGCACCTTGGTGTACCTGCAATCCACTCCCATGCTGGGCTGGATGCTGCCTTAGCCTCCGGACCTCCCGCACCAAGGAGTATCGGGCTGCGTCCCGGCCCGCACTCCCCCGCCCCGAAGGAAGAACACCCGTGACAACCGCTGCAGCAGGAGCAACACCACGCCGTCGCACTCATGACGCGCTGCTGCAGGACATCGAGGCGGATCTTCGCTCAGGCAAGATCAAAGTCGGGGACCGGCTTCCAGGGGAACGCGCCCTGGCAGAGACCTACGGTATCTCTAGGGCGTCAGTGCGGGAGGCCATTCGGATCCTTGACGCCATGGGGGTGCTGCGCAGTTCGGTGGGATCCGGTCCCACCTCGGGTGCGATTGTCATTTCCGAACCCTCCGCGGGACTGTCGTCGGCGCTGCGCCTGCACGTGGCCAGCAGCCGGCTGCCGGTCGCGGACATTGTCCAGACCCGGATCCTGCTCGAAACCTGGACGGCCCTGACGGGAGCGGGGCGCCCAGGAGGAGACGACGAGCTGGAGCAGGCGGCCCAGTTGCTGCACGCGATGGACGACCCCCGACTGGAGCGCGCGGCCTTCCACGAGCTGGACGCCCGGTTCCACGTTGCCCTGAGCTCGCTCGCCGGGAACACGGTGGTGGCCACGATCATGGAATCCTTGAGTGGCTCCATCGTCGGCTATGTCTCGGAGGCCGTCGAAGCCATGACGTCCTGGCCAGAGGTCGTGTCCGTGTTGCGGACCCAGCACCACGGCATCTTTGAGGCCTTCCAGGCGCACGACGGAGAGCTCGCCGCCAACCGGTTGCGCGAACACATCGAATGGTTCTACCGGCATGCGTCCGAGGTGCACGCCGCGAGGGATGGCCTGCCAGGGATATCCCCGGCGGGATCATCCCGTTAGGAAATGTTGTAGTCGCATTTCTTCGTCCCCCGGGCGGCAATCGCACGGAAAAGCCCCGGACCAGAATGGACCGGGGCTTGAGTGGGCGCCTGTTATCGCTCGATGCTGACAGTGAGATCCAGGTGAATGTCATTGTCGCAAACGAAACGGCCCTGGAGGTAGCGGGCCAGGCTCGCGTCAGTGGCGGTGTGAACGCCATGAGCGACCGCTCCGCGCAGCAGAGCTTGCGTGTTGGTCGACTTGACCACGTCCAGCGGAGCCCAGGCCCGATGGCTGGAGGTGAGGCGTTCTATGTCCATGCGAAAGGAGCGCTTGTGGTCTTCGCGGACAGTGGCGCGTACGGTGAACGGGATAAAAGCAGTAGGCAAGGGGTCCTTTCGCGGCAGCCGGTTGTCGACGCCCACTTAGAACAAGGTTGCTGGTGCCGCGGATATTCCGCTTAAGAAGCCAAGGAGTCCGATGTCACGCCGGGAGAGCAGCCGCCCATCAGCCCCAGCCGCGTTATCGTTGGGGCTGCTGTCGCCGTCCTTCCAGTCCCACCGATGTGGCGTCCGCGTCCGCGTCCGCGTGCGCGTCCGTGACAAGGATCGGGTCGATGATCGGTGCCACAACCGTGCCGACATTCTCATCTCTCCGGAACATACGGAACTCCGATCGTGTGCGCACCGGAAGAACTGGACCATGTCCAAGGGAAGGAAAAGCATCAGGTCACCTTCGGGCAGGTCATGATGTGGGCCTGGCGCCCCCGAGTCGTCCGATGGATGCTCCATCCGATGTACCACACAGACCCCGCCAAGGCATCGGCGGCCACTCGCCGTCTGGACGGCATCAAAGGCTCAGTGGTACTTCCCGGGCATGGTCCCGCATTGCGCATGCCATTGTCCGAAGCCCTGGCGGCGCTGCGACGCTAGGCTCTACCCACGGCCAATCCGCTGGCTACCTGCGTGGGCCGCAAGGACCAAATGATCGCAGGGTCCACCGCCAGGATAATCGTGCACCCCGGCACCACGCGATCTCCCACATCATGCCGGCTCTCCTTGGCCGCGAAGATCTGGGGGCTATCTGTGTGCGTACGTGAGGCAGTCTGCGTTGTCGGCACCGGGACCGACGTGTACTTCGGGGGCCCGGCACATCAGGTGGTCGTTATGGGCGCATTCCGAGCGCTGGCAGGCCCCCACGTCGGCGAGGACCTTGGGCAGGCCGCCATGGCTGCCAGTGTCAATGAAGGTGGCGCAGGCGGCATGGTCTTCGGCGCCGCCGACCGTGATGGCAGCGGCGTTGCAGGCGGAGTGGTCATTGAAGGAACAGTTGGTAACGGTGCAGTCTGCGACGTGCGTTGTCATGAGAAGGTCCTCCGTGTCTCGGCTGCCCCGGTCGGGCGGCTTCTTGTGCCCACGGTAGGCCAGTCCCGGGCAATGAAAAAGACCCAATTCTGTGACCTAATTCAGTCCCACAAGCGCCTCCGGGCGGGCTGATCATTGCTGTGCGGGGACCCCGGAGGCGGCCCGTCTGTCGGCTGCGATGCCGGCACGGGCCGGGCAGGTTGCAGATGGAGTTAGCCGGCAGAACTGGACTGTGCGGCGTATGCCTTGCTCTGGCCGCGCACCCGGCCCACGTAGGACTCAGACCGGTTGTAAGAGAGTATGGCGTCGGTCCAGCCCTGGGCCGTGGCGAGGTCACGGCCACCGGCGCACAGGTACGAGGCAGCGCTTAGTGCGGCATCATCGATGTTCAGGGGGTCGGCTACACCGTCACCATTCCCGTCCCGCCCAACTTCCCGCCAGGTGGCGGGAATGAACTGCATTGGTCCGACGGCGTGATCCCACTCGGGGTCGCCATCCAGGACGCCCTCATCTGTGTCAGGAATTGCGGCAAACCCAACGCCGTTGAGGCTGGGGCCGGTTATCGGCTGGCTCGACCGACCCGAGGCCATCAGATTTCCGCCGCCGAGAGTTCCGTGTACGGACTCGACGAAGCCGATGGCCGCGACGGTATTCCAGCCGATATGGCACGCCGGAGCGGAAGCATTGGCCACGTCGGCGGCAACGGCATAGGCCCGAAGCGCACGCGCCGGAATGCCGGTCTGCGCGGCTGTTCGGGTGAGCCACTGGGCGTCAATCGTGCTGTCACTGATGTCCACCGCAGTGGTGATGGTGGACAGCGTCGAGAGCTTGGCTCCTGATTGGGGCGGCGCGGACTGGTCCCCGACCGTTACAGTGCCGGACACCCGGACCGCCCAGAATGAGAAGCCCGTGATGATGCAGAATGCGAACACGATGAGCGTCGCCAGGCGCCTGAGGCGGAGCATGGATTAGCCAATCCGGCCGTTGAGGCCATCATCGGCTGGTCCCGACGGGTACAGAGAATTTCTCGGTGCCGCGGCCTCGGTCCGCAGCACCGCACTACCCTTCACATTCAACGCAGTAAGCGTGGCCCTTCTTTTCCCGCGCGAGCTGGGACCGGTGACGGACCAGGAAACAGGAATAGCAGGTGAATTCGTCCTGCCCTTGGGGAATAACCTGAACGATAAGTTCCTCGGCCACGAATTCCCCGCCCGGGGTCATGGCCTCATCCAGCGCATCGGTCTCGTCAAGCTCCCGGACCACGCTGCGGGCGTCCGGTGCGTTCGCGGACTGCAGCGCCTCGAGGGAGCGGTCCTGTGATTCTTTGACATCGGAACGGACTTCGTCGTAATCGGTTGCCACTTTGGTGATTCTCTTCTCTAACGTTCTTAGCTGACGGGACACCATACACCATTCCGCCGGTATTCCCTCTCAGGAGAAATGGCGGGGGATGAAAATGGTCATAAGTGGCGAACGGCAGCCGGGGATCCGCCGGGCAATCCATGCCGGAGGACGATGTTCCGCATCACCACTGCAGCGGCACCACCGGGCCGGTTTGGGGCATAGTGAGCCACATGGATCAAAAAGCTGAGTTGCTCGGATACCTTCGGATCACACGGTCAGACCTCCTCGCGAAGCTCGACGGCCTGGGAGAGTACGATATTCGTCGTCCCATGACCCCCACAGGCACCAACCTGCTGGGCCTGGTCAAGCACGTGGCCAGCGTGCAGCTGGGGTACTTCGGCGAGGTCTTCGGGAGACCCAGCGACCAGGACGTACCGTGGCTGGCGGAGGATTCGGCGCCGGACGCCGACATGTGGGCAACCGAAAATGAGAGCCGTGCCGGCATCATCGACTTCCATGAATTCTCCGCCCGGCACAGCGACGCGACCATTGAATCACTCGCTCTCGATTCAGAGGGGGAAGTTCCCTGGTGGACGCCCGAACGCCGTCACGTAAACCTCCACCAGGTCCTGGTTCATATGTGCGTCGAGACGGCGCGCCATGCGGGACACGCTGATATTCTCCGCGAGCTGATCGACGGCGCAATAGGAAACGGCCCGCTGGATCCCAACGTTTCAGGCCGCACGCGTGAGGGATGGGCCGCCTATCGCTCTCAGCTGGAGGCCGCCGCGCGGGACGCAGAAAGATAGGACCTGTTTCAGATCCTGGTCAGCTGCCACACCGCCGATCTCCGCGGAACAAACATCATCATTACCGCTGATTTGGACCGATCCTGACCTCAAAGGGACAGTTTGAAGCCCACGTGCGAGGCTTCGAAGCCAAGCCGCTCATAGAACCGGTGCGCCGCGACCCTGGGCCACAAGGCAGTTCCAGTTCAGCGAGAGTCATTTCCCCAGTATTCCAGCCGACGGCACTCCCATCAGGGGCACGCGCCTATTCGGTTGCGTCAGGGCAGTGGTTCTGCCACTTCGCGGCCCGCAGGCCGGCCCTCCGGTCTCCTGAGCCTTGGGTCCCACAGCTCAGCCCAAGGGTCGTCCTGCTTGGGCTGAGCTGGGAATTGGACTTGATCGCGCCCATATCGTGTAACGCTAGGTGCATGGATCTGGAGGTGTCGCCCGCGCTTACGATTCCCGCGTCGGAACTCGGCTGGCGGTTCTCGCGTTCGTCCGGGCCAGGCGGTCAACACGTCAACACCTCGGACAGCCGCGTGGAACTCTCCTGGAACGTCGTCGACTCGGCGGCGTTATCGGATGACCAGCGATTGATGCTGCTCACGCGTCTGGGCCCACGTCTCGTCGCCGGGGTGATCACCGTGACAGCCTCCGAGCGGCGCTCTCAGCTGCGCAACCGCCAGATTGCCCTGGCGAAGCTCTCCGACCTGGTGGCACAAGGACTTGCTCCCGAAGCTGCCCGCCGCCGGGCGACCAAACCCACCCGCGGCTCGAACCGCCGGCGCCTCGCCGCGAAAGAACAGCGGTCAGCGACCAAACGGCAACGACGGCGGCCGTCCGCCGAGTAGCGCCGTCCCCCGGTGCGACTTATTAGGGAGCGCCTTGACGGGCCGTGTGACAAATGCCATAGTCTTCCTATGGACCTGTTGGACAGCTGGACAGCTGCACAAGACCGAGTGGTACGCGTCGGCGCGGCGGAAGCCGTTTTCGCATCCCTCCGCAGCGCTATCGAAGGCGGTAGGATCCCGGTCGGCACCCGCCTCGACTCGGAGGCATCGCTTGCCAAACAGTACGGTGTGAGCCGCACGATGGTCAGGGAGGCACTGCGTTCATGCACCGCGTTGGGACTCACGGCCACCCACACGGGTAAGGGCACCTTCGTCATTGCCGACAAGGTGGCCCAGGACCTCAAGCTCGGCAAATATTCAGCCAGCGCGCTCGTTGAGGCCCGCCCCCACGTGGAAGTGCCGGCCGCGGGCCTCGCTGCCCAACGCCGGAGCAGCGAAGACCTGGAGGCTCTCCGGGAAATCCTTCGGGAAATGTCCGAGGAGGACGATCTCCAGCAGTGGGTTCTTTTGAATACTGAGTTCCACGTGACGATCGCCCGGTGCAGCGGCAACGGCGTCTTCGAATCTTTCCTGTCAGATATCTGCGACGCCATGGCTAACCAGTCAAACACCCTCAACCTCGTGGCTGACCGGCGTAAGGAATCGGGTCAGGAGCACGCCCGCATTTTCGCCGCCATCGAGAATGGATCAGCCGAGGAAGCCTCCCGGGCCATGAGAATGCATTTGCACGGGGTTGAATGCGCCCTGGGCACCATCGTCCCTGGAAGTGGAAATTCCAGGGCCAGCCATACGCGCTAGTTCCTAACCCCGAATTTCGTCCAGCGCCCCCTGTTTCGATCGCCGCAATGCCCGCGCGGCCCCTTTGCTGTGGGACAACCGCGCCCACCGTGCTGCCTGTGGCGTCACGCAGGCCTGCACCCGCTCCAATTTTTTCCTGTCCACGCCCGTCAACGAAGCCCCGTGAGGACCCCCATGACCGCCCCCGACCAGCCCGCAGCGTTCCGCTCCGAACACGACCTCCTTGGGGACCGCGATGTCCCCGCCGACGCCTACTGGGGCGTCCACACCCTGCGCGCGGTGGAAAACTTCCCCATCACCGGCCAGCCGCTCTCCTCGAACATGCACCTGGTCCGCGGCCTGGCCGCCGTGAAACAGGCCGCGGCGCGCACCAACCACGAACTCGGACTCCTGGACCCCGAACGGGCCCGCGCCATCGAGGACGCCTGCACCGACGTCATGAACGGCAAACTCAGCGAACACTTCGTCGTGGACGTCATCCAGGGCGGCGCCGGAACCTCCTCGAACATGAACGCCAACGAGGTCATCGCCAACCGCGCCCTGGAAATCCTGGGCCACCCCAAGGGCGAGTACACCCGGCTGCACCCGAACGACCACGTCAACCTCAGCCAGTCCACCAACGACGTCTACCCCACCGCCGTGAAACTGGGCACCATCTTCGCCGCCCGGGAACTGCTCCAGGCACTCACCGAACTCGAAGAAGCCTTCGCGGCCAAGGCCGTGGAATTCCGCACCGTGGTCAAGATGGGCCGCACCCAGCTCCAGGACGCCGTGCCCATGACCTTGGGCCAGGAATTCGGCACCTACGCCGTCACCATCGGCGAGGACCGGCTCCGCCTGGCCGAAGCGGACCTGCTCATCCACGAAATCAACCTCGGCGCCACCGCGATCGGCACCGGCCTGAACGCCCCGGCCGGATACGCCAAGGCCGCCTGCCGCCACCTGGCCCAGATCACCGGCCTGCCGCTGGTCACCGCCGCGGACCTGATCGAGGCCACCCAGGACGTCGGCGCGTTCGTGCACCTCTCCGGAGTCCTCAAACGCGTCGCCGTGAAACTGTCCAAGATCTGCAACGACCTGCGCCTGCTCTCCTCCGGCCCCCGCGCCGGCTTCGGCGAAATCAACCTCCCCGCCGTGCAGTCCGGCTCCTCCATCATGCCCGGGAAGATCAACCCCGTCATCCCCGAAGTGGTCAGCCAGGTCGCCTACGAAGTCATCGGCAACGACGTCACCATCACCATGGCCGCCGAAGCCGGACAACTCCAGCTCAACGCCTTCGAACCCATCATCGTCCACAGCCTCCACAAGAGCATCTCCCACCTCGAAGCCGCCTGCCGCACCCTCACCGCACGCTGCATCCGGGGCATCACCGCCAACACCGAACACCTCCGCCTCACCGTGGAACAATCCATCGGCCTGGTCACCGCACTGAACCCGCACCTTGGCTACGCCACCGCAACCGCCATCGCCCAGGAAGCCCTCGCCACCGGCAAGGGCGTCGCCGAACTCGTCCTCGAACACCGCCTGCTCACCGCCGAGCAACTCGAAGACCTCCTCAGCCCCCAACGCCTGGCCAACCTGAGCAAGTAAGGCCCGCGCACCCCACCATTCCCGTCCCACCAGCGGTCAGGGCCATACGGTCGCGCCCAACCGCAGATACAGACCTGCCGGCGAAGTGGAACTCAATGCCGAGAACCCCGCCGCCCCAGGGGCTTGAAGTCCGTCAGGCCCCCGACACCCACCTACCGAAGGAACAACCGTGAAAAATAAATCCACGATGTGGATTCTGGCAGCGCTCCTGTTCGGAATCATCAGCGGGCTGATATTCCACTGGCTTCTCCCCCAGGACAGCCGCGCATCGCTCGTGGCGGTCTTGGACACCGCAACGCATATGTTCCTGAACCTGATCAAAATGATCATCGCCCCGCTGATCTTCGCCACCCTCGTCAGCGGCATCGCGGGAGCCGCGAAATCGGCCGGCGTGGGGAAACTGTTCGGCCGCTCGATGCTCTGGTTCCTTTCCGCCTCCGTCCTGGTAGGCGTTTTCGGATTCCTCACGGCGCATCTGCTCAATGTCGGCGACGGACTGCACCTCGTACCCACCGGCGGCGCCGGCATGGAGACGAAGCCACTGGATTACCAGGCGTTCGTCACCAACATCATCCCGACCAGCGTGTTCTCGGCCCTCACGACCAACAACCCCCTACAGATCCTCGTGTTCGGCGCGCTCTTCGGCGTGGCCCTGCTGAGTCTTCGGAAGAAGGGCCATTCCTCCATAGCCAACGCCATCGATGAACTGATGCACGTCATGCTCAAGGTCACCGGCTACGTGATGCTGGCAGCGCCCCTGGGCGTTTTCGCGGGCATCGCCTCAGCCTTCACTTCCCAGGGCCTGAATGCGTTCGCGACCTACGCATCGTTCATCGGAGGCTTCTACGTCTCCCTGTCGGCGCTGTGGGTCATCATGATCGCGGTCGCCGTCGCGTTCCTCGGACGGGCAGCATTCCGCCTGGTGCGGATAGTGCGCGAACCCATGGTCATCGCATTCGCCACCTCCAGCAGCGAAGCTGCGCTGCCTAAACTCATTGAAGGCCTCACTAAGTTCGGCATCGAAAAGCGCACCACCGGCTTCGTGCTGCCCCTGGGATATTCCTTCAACGTCGACGGTTCCATGATGTACATGACGTTTGCGTCGGTCTTCCTCATCAATGCCTATGGCATCGACATGGGCCTCGGCCAGCAAATCGCGATGACGGCCATGCTCCTGCTCAGCAGTAAGGGTATGGCCGGCGTACCGCGCGGTTCACTGGTGGTCGTCGCCGCCGTCGTCCCCGGTTTCGGGATACCCGCGGCCGGCATAGCGGTCCTGCTGGTGGTCGACCAGATCCTCGACATGGGACGCACCGCGACCAACATCCTGGGCAACGCCATCGCCACCGCTGTTATTGGACGAAACCACGACAAGTCCTCCGTCTGCCCCGAAGCATCAGGTGCCGGAACCTCTCAAGGCGCCCAAGACACTCACTTCAGCACAGAGCCCGAGCGCGTTTCGATGCACTAACCGGGCCCAGCCCGGCCAACCGACCTTCAAGCAGCGAATCCACACCGACACCGGATGAAAGGCCACGAACAATGACCGCCGACATTGAGCTTCACAGCCCGACGGACGTACAAACAATTGAACGGACGGAAACACCCCGACGCACGCCCGTGAGAACACAAATCATCAAATACCTGGCAAGCAATGGTGCAAGCAAAGTAGCAGACATCAGCAACGGCATCGCCTCCTCACGCGACTCGGTCAGATACCACCTGGCCGCGCTGGAGACCGCTTCAATCGTTCGTTCCGACATCGCCCCCGGGGCGAGAAGCCGATTCACGCCTTTTTACGCCCTCTCCCCTGGAAGAGCCGAGTCGGTTTCCTAGTTGAACGGCGGACAGCCAGGTGCAGGACGACGGCGGGAGTGCGGTTTGCCGCGGGCCGCCGTCGTCCGCTGTGGTGTTAGGGCCAGAACTAATGCGCCCCCGGCCGCCCGTCCAGCAGAGAACGTGAGGACACCGCGCCGCCACTACGCACGGCGGTGGATCGACTTGTAGCTCAGGTAGGCGTTGAGGCCCTCGACGCCATACTCGGTGCCCAGGCCCGAGTCATGCCGGCCGCCGAAGGGTGCGGCGTGATTGGAGGCGAAGAAGTTGATGCCCACCGAGCCGGTATCCATCCGGTCCGCCACGGCCAGCGCCGCGTCCGGATCGGCGCCGAACACGAGCCCGCCTAAGCCGAACTCCGTGTCGTTCGCCAGCGACACTGCCTCATCAACACTGCCCTCGGCGTCGTTGTACTTCAGGACGCAGACAACCGGGCCGAAGATCTCCTCGCGGGAGATCCGCATGTCCGGGGTGACGTCGGCGAACACGGTGGGTTCCACGAAGTACCCGCCCTCGAGCCCGCCGCCCAGTGCCGCCGCGCGACCGCCGGTGGTGGCACGGGCCCCTTCGGCCAGCCCCGACTCCACGTATTCCAGCACTGTCCGGTACTGGGATTCCGTGGCACAGGGCCCGAAGACCGTGTCCGGGTCCAGCGGGTCGCCCTGTTTGCCGGCGGCGATGGTCCTGGTGACCATGTCCACCACTTCCTGATAGCGGCTGGCAGGAGCCAGGATCCGGGTCGAGATGTAGCAGGTTTGCCCGGTGTTGCGCATCGAGGAGCGGATCAGCACCTTGGCCATCGCGTCCAGGTCCGCGTCCGGCAGCACGATCGCGCTGGACTTTCCGCCCAGTTCCAGGGTGACGGGGCGCAGCAGTTCGCCGCAGGCCGCCGCGATTTTCCGGCCCACCGGCGTCGAACCCGTGAACGCGACCTTATCCACACCCGGATGCCTCACCAGCGCGTCGCCCAGCCGGCCGGAACCGGTGACCAGGTTGACGACGCCGACCGGCACTCCGGCGGCGGCCACGGCGTCGATGACCACCCGGAGCGACAGCGGGGTGGGCGACGCCGGTTTGATCACCACGGTGCAGCCGGCCAGCAGTGCGGGGGCGAGCTTGATGACCACGAGGTTGATGGGGAAGTTCCAGGGCGCGATCAGCGCGCAGACCCCGATTGGGTCGCGCCGGATCACGGATTCGCCGCCGCCCTGGGGGAAGGCCCGCACGTCCTCGCGCTCAAGATAATCGGCAAGGGTCGCGAAGTACCGGAAGATGCCCGCCGCGTTGGCGGCGGCCCCGGCGGACTCGGACAGCGGCGAGCCGTTCTCGCGGGTGTTCGTCAGCGAGAGTTCCCGGGCGCGCTTTTCCACTTCCTCAGCGATGCGCAGCAGGTACGCGGCGCGTTCGGACGGCGCCAGACGCGGCCACGCGCCGCCGTCGAATGCCCTGCGGGCGGAGCCGACGGCGGCGTCCACGTCTTCCTGGCTGCCGTCCGGGACGGAGCCCCAGACTTCACCCGTCGCGGGGTCCGTAACCGGGATGCGGCCGGTGCCTCGCGCCGGGGTCCAGGTGCCGTCGATGAACATGTCGTCCACATGCGTGTAGGGCAGGTGGAGCGCGGCACGGGCGGCCACGGCGGGAGCGTCGTGCGTGGCGGCCGTCACCGGAGGACCGCCGTCTTGAGCAGCGCGGTGGAGCGGTCCAGGTCCGCCGTCGCCATGTCGTGGGCGGCCTGCGTGATGAGCTCGGGGATGATTTCGGCGGCCAGCCGGTCGGTGTAGGTGGCCGGGTCCATCTTGAACCAAGAGGACGCCAAGGCAATCCCTGCCGGGTCGAAGCGCCACAGCCGGTCGGCGTCGCGCATCAACGCGTCCTCCAGCGACTGGGCCACCGGGCGGGTGTCGTGGCCGTCAATGATTTCACAGACGCGCTCGGTGAATTCGGGTGAGTAGCCCAGGCCCGGCAGCACCCGGCGGGCCACGTCGCATCCCTGCTTCTCGTGTTCGTAGCGGATGGCGGCTTTGCGCCAGTCCCCAGCGAAGCCCTCGGAGATGATCCGGGATTCGTCCACGTGGGCCCAGCCGGTGTCGTGCAGCACGGTGGCCACCCTGACCAGTTCGGCGTCGGCGTCGGGGTAGGCGCGGCAGAGCCGCTCGGCGAAGGCCAGCGAGATCGGCAGGTGGATGTCGTTGCCGCGGGTGCGGGTCTCATGCACCACGGCCCGCCAGAGCTCGTCGAGTTCCTGGAGGGCGGCCGGGGTGGTGACGATCGGTGCGGTGTCCACTGGGCCCGGCGCCGGAACGGGCCGGACCGGGTACTCGGCGGCAAAGTCCGCAGCCGCGGAATCAACAGCCGCTTGATTGACGGCCGCCGGGTTTTCGGAGACAGCGTTTTCGGCGACTGCAGCTGTCCGGACGGCACCGCCGCCGGCGTCGGCAACCGGGGTCTGGGGGGTGGTCATAAATGCTCCTTCGGGTGGGACCGACTTACTGCCTGAGTGCAGTTAGCTGTCCGTGGTGATCGTCTTGAGGGGTGTGGCCGGGTCCGCGGCGGCATCGGCGGGGATGTTCTGGCCTCTGGCGAGGGCATTTTTCACGGCCATGAAGTCCAGCGGGGCGTTGACGCAGTCCGCGGCGATGACCTGGCCCTGGCGGTAGTAGAGGACGCTGAATTTGCCGCGTTCCTCATCGCGCCGCAGCACGGTCTGGTCGTAGCCGTTGCACAGCCCGGCGATCTGCAGTTTGAGGTCGGCCTGGTTGGACCAGAACCACGGGATGCCGGCGTATTCCTCACGCCGGCCGGCGAGCGAGTAGGCGGCCACCTTGGCGTGTTCAATCGCGTTGTTGACGCTTTCCAGCCGGATCCGCTCCCCCGGCGCCGAGCCGGGCACGGGGTTGGGCATGTTGGCGCAGTCGCCGATTGCCACCGTGGTGCCGTCCGAGGCCAGCGCGAAGCGGTCCACGACGATCCCGTTGTCCACGGCCAGGCCGAGCTGTTCGGCCAGCTGGGTGTTGGGGATGACCCCGATGCCCACCAGCACGATCTGCGCGGGCAGCACGGTGCCATCCTGGAGTTCGACGCCGGCGACGGCGGTCCGATTATCCGCCGTGCCGGCAGCAGTGAAGCGTTTGGCGCTCGTGTTGAGCCGGATGTCCAGGCCCCGGGCCCGGTGCGCCTGCAGGAAGTACTCGGCGGTTTCCTCGCCGACGGCGCGTCCGACCAGGCGCGGGCCGAATTCCAGCACGGTGACGTTCTTGCCCATCTTCTGCAGGCTGGAGGCGGCCTCGAGGCCGATGAAGCCGCCGCCGATCACGACGACGTCCTGCGCGTCCCCCACCCTGGCCTTGAGTGCCAGGGCGTCGTCGGCGTTTCGCAGGTAGAGCACGCCGTCGAGGTCACCGCCCTCGATCTCCAGTTTCCGGGCACGGGCGCCGACGGTGAGGGCCAGCCGCTTGAAGGGGAACTGCTTGCCGGAGGAGGAGTATGCCACCCCGGAGCCGTCGGCCTCCTTGTCGATCTTGACGATGTACTCGCCCTTGACCAGCTCCACGTTGTGCTCGGCCCAGTACTCGTTGGAGCGGAAGATCAGGGATTCGCTCTCCACCGTGCCCTGCAGGAACTCCTTGGACAGCGCCGGGCGCTGGTAGGGGCGGTGGTCTTCGTCGCCGAGCAGGGTGATGTGTTCGTCGAAACCGAGCGCGCGGAGCGAGACGGCGAGCTGGACGCCCGACTGGCTCGCGCCGATGATCAGCAGGCCGGTCCGGGTGGTGCCGTCTGGCTGCGCTGCGCCGCCGGTGGCGGTCTGCTCCGTGAGGACATGCTCAGTGGCGGCGGTACGGGTGCCCATCGCTACACCTGGGTTTCCGGGGTGGTGACGAACAGTTCAAGCTCGTCCGTGAGCCGGAGCTGGCAGGACAGCCGCGAGTTGTCCTCGCGGTCCACGGCGGTGCCGTAAAGCATCTCGTCCTCCATGTCCTCCATCGGCGGGAGCCGCGAGAGGCAGTCCTCGCGGACAAAGACGTGGCAGGTGGCGCAGGACAGCGAACCGCCGCATTCGGCCACGATGCCGGGGACGCCGTTGCGCACCGCGGTTTCCATGACGGAGTCGCCGGGATTGCCCTGGACGTCGTGGACGCCGCCCTCGGCGTCGGTGAAATGAACCGTTGGCATTGGTTCTCCTTGGGGTTGAAGTCGGAAAGTTGAGCGGGAAGTGGAGCGGTCAGATAAACTGGCGTCCGCCGTCGACCACCATGGTTTGGCCGGTGTAGTAGGAACTGTCCGGGCCGGCCAGGAAGAGCGCCGCTCCCACAATGTCCTCCGGCTGGCTGGCCCGCCTGATCGCGCCGCGGTCCACACCGTAGTTCTCGGCGTTCTCCATCAGCCCGTAGCTTGCCTCGGTCAGGGTGAACCCAGGGGCGATCGCGTTGACCGTGATCCCCCGCCGGCCCAGCTCCTTGGCCATGACCCGGGTCAGGGCCACCACCCCGCCCTTTGAGGCCACATAGTGCAGCCACTGCTCCGAGCCGCTGAAAATCGTGGCGCTGGAGAGGTTGATGACGCGGCCGCCCTCGGGCAGGTACGGGCTCGCGGCGCGGGTGACCAGCCAGGGGCCCTTGAGGTTCACGTTCATCACCAGGTCCCATTCGGCCGGATCGATGTCCTCGAACGGGCTGCGGGTCACCCCCGCGTACACCGCCGCGTTGTTAAGCACGACGTCGATGTTCCCGTTTCCGAAGTCCGCGCAGCTTTTCGCGAGGGCCTCGGTGGACTCGACGCTGGTGACGTCCGCATGGAAGGCGGCCGCGTCGGCCCCGGTGTCGAGGACCAGTTTCGCCGTTTCCTCCGCACCGTCCAGGTTCACGTCCGCCACCGCCACGCGGTAGCCGCGGCGGCCGAAGCCGAGCGCGAACGCCCGGCCCAGGCCGCCGGCGGCACCGGTGATCAGGACGGTGCGGGAAGGCTGCCCTGGACGCCCGCTTTCCGCAGCAGGCGCATTCGGATCAGACATGGCTGTGGCTGTGGCCGTGGGCGTGGGCTCCGGGTCCTGCCACCAGAAGCTCAGGATCCCCGGCATCGGGAACCAGCGCGTCGAGGATCTGGACCGTGCCCCTGGTGCCGTCCACGCGCAGTCTCTGCCCTGTCTTGATCGTGGTGGACGCCGAGCCGGTGCCGGTCACAGCCGGGAGGCCGTATTCCCGGCAGACGATGGCCGCGTGGCTCATCATGCCGCCGATATCCGTGACCGTCGCTTTGATCTTGCCGAAGATCGGGCCCCAGGACGGCGCCGTGACGGTGGCGACAAGGATCTCGCCCTGCTGCACTTCGGAGAGCTGGTCCGCATCGGTGACCACGCGGGCGAGGCCTTCGACGACGCCGGGCGAGGCCGCCATGCCGCGCAGGCCGCCGCCTTCCACCGCTTCGCCGGCCCCCAGCCACTGCTGGACCTGTTCCGTGGTGATGCCCCAGAGCATCCGGGTGAAGGGTTCGGTGATTATTTCCGGCGGGGTGTTCAGGGCCGGGGCCGGCCGGGCGGTCTTGAGGGCGTCCACGATCCCGCGGCGGCGTTCAATCTCCTCGGGCCAGTAGTCCGGGCCGATCGGCTTGGCGCCAACGCCCCAGCCGGTGACCAGGTCGAAGAGTGCGTCGCGGACCTCGTTGCGGCCCAGGTAGAGCAGGTCGTCCGGCTCGGTCCAGAAGCCCTCGGCCTGCATCATGCGGCTGAGTTCGCGGATTTTGCGCCAGAAGACGCCCATGGTCCAGTGCTCGATATAGAAGTTGTGGTTCTCCACGTACGGGTACGCGGTCGCTGCGAGTCCGCGCTTGGCGTCGAAGAGGCCCTGGTTTTCGCCTTCCAGCAGTTCCCGATACTCCTCGATGATGCGGTCACGTTCGACGATCAGGGCCTCGACCGGGCGCATAATTTCCTGGCCCTCGTCCACCCTGCGGATGTAGTCCGCGATGTAGCCGAGCGGGATTTCCTGGTGTTCGTTCCAGTACTTGTCGTGGCCGTAGAAGCCGTTGCCAACGGTGAAGTTGAACCAGGGGTCCTTGGCGGCCTCGTACTGGGCCGTCCAGCGGTCCCCGCCGGGGGCAGTGGCGATGGCAGCCAGGGTGGCGTCGACGTCGTCGGGGTTCCCGAATTGGGACTGCAACCCCAGTTCAACGGCGAGTTTGGCGAGCTGCTTGAGCTCGTCATCCGGGCGGAAGAGTTCCATGTCCACGCCCTGCACCATGGTGGCGATGGACTGGTCCGGGATGTTGGGGAAGACCTGCTTGCAGAAGTTGAAGAAGTCCAGGTACGCGATGTAGCCGAGGTTGAGGAACTCGAAGTGGTACTGCCAGTTCTGGTACGCCAGCTGGATCAGCCGGTCGTAGCTCTCCAGCAGCTTCTCGGAACCGTCCTTGCCCTTGCCGCAGAGGATATCCTCCATCGGGACCATGTCCGGGAGCCTGGGAAAGGAGATGGTTTCCATCTCGTCAATCGTGCCCTTGACCTTGACGTGCCACTGCTTGAGGAGCTGGTCCCAGTTCTGGAAGTAGTGTCCCACGCGCTGTTCGAACAGGGGCACGCGCGCGGCGATCTGGTCCTCCGGCACCGGGATCGGCGACATGTAGAGGTATCCAAGGTGCACCCGGAATTCAATGCCGTTGGCGTTGGGGATCATCAGGTGCCGGGCGTTGTACTGGCCCAGGCACTTGACGGCGAATTCGCCGCCGATGGTCTCGAAGGGCTTGAACACGGTGGGCCAGTGCTGGCTGTCGCAGAACCAGAACTTGGCGTCTTCCTGGTCCTTGAGCTTGTCCTGGAAGACCAGATAGTACGGGTAGATCTTTTCCCACCCCTCGGCGCCGGCGGGGACCGCAAGCTCGGAGGGTTTGGGGAAGGACTTCAGGGACATGGCGGTCCTTTCAATACGGGCTCGGCGTTGAGCCTGATGGGAGGGGAATTACGGCAAAATCGGGTGCTAGGCGGACGGCTTGAGGGTGCCGGCACTGAATCCGGTGAAGTAGCCGCCGGAGACCACCGGCTGCGGAGCGGTGTGCGTGGATGCCTTGGAGGAGTGCACTGTTTCCGGGCGGGACTGCAGCAGGAGCAGGTTCCCACCGTCGGGCAGGTCCGTGTCGAGGGCCCATTCGATGTCCTGCGGGCACTTGTAGTGCTTTTCCGCGCGTTTGGCCATCTGGGCGACGGCGGCGAGTTCGGCGTCAGTGAGGCTGCGGCGGCCGCGGCGTTCGGCGTCGACCTCCCGTTCCACCAGGCGGCCGGCCACAGCGTCCGGGACAAGTTCGGCGTGCTTGTCGCCGAGGTGTTCGGAGACGACGGTCAAGGTGACCTTGTCCAGCATGATGTTGTCCGGGGTGACCTGGCCGGAGACCACCATCTCACCCACCCCATAGGAGGAGTCGATGGTGATCTTGGAGCGGTCGCCGTTAGTGGGGTCCATGGTGATGGCCACGCCGGAGACGCGTGCGTTAACCATCTTCTGCACCACGACCGCCATGGAGAGGCCCTCGTTGGGGATGTTGTTTTTGAGCCGGTAGATGATGGCGCGGGATGTGAAGAGCGAGGCCCAGCACTGCCGGATGTGCTCGGTGACGGCCTTGACGCCGTCGAGCCAGAGATAGGTGTCCTGCTGGCCGGCGAAGGAGGCGTCCGGGAGGTCCTCGGCGGTGGCGCTGGAGCGGACGGCCACCGGAACCGGTGCCTCGAAGCGGGACATCAGGGACTCGTAGGCGGAGATGGTGAGCTCGCGGAGGGCCTGGGGCACCGGACGGGAGCAGATGTCCTCGCGGATGGCGGCGGAGACCTTGTCCACCTGGCCTGTGTCCTCGGGATCCAGACCGGCGAGGAGCTGGTGGATGTGCCGGGTGATCCCGGCTTCCTCCATAAAGGCGTCGAACTGTGCGGTGGTCACCACAAAACCGGGCGGGACGGGCATGCCGGCGGAGGTCATGGTGACCAGGGAAGCGCCCTTGCCGCCCAGGTTTTCGAGCATCGGTTCGAGGCCGCCGTCGAAGAATTGGATGTATTCGTTGCTTTGCATATTTCTCAGGCCTTCCAGCTGACGGGGACGGTCTCGGGGACGCGGAAGGAGAGGTTTTCCCGGAAGGCGATGGCTTCCGGGTTCTCCAGCTGCAGCTCCGGTGCGAGCCGGGCCACTTCCTCGAGCGCGATTTTGGCCTGGAGCTTGGCGAGCATATTGCCCAGGCAGTAGTGGATGCCGAACCCGAAGGAGAGGTGCTCGCGGGCGTTGGGCCGGGTGATGTCGAAGTCCTCGCCGGCGGTGAATTTGTTCTCGTCGCGGTTGGCGGAGCCCATCAGGAGCAGCAGCTGCGCGCCGGCTTCGATGGGGACGCCGCCAACTTCCGTGTCCTTGAGGGCCTTGCGGCGCCAGCCGACGATCGATCCGGCGTAGCGCAGGACCTCGTCGATAGCGGCGGGGATCTTCTTGGGGTCCTCGACGAGCTGCTTCCACTGCTCGGGCCGGGCCAGCAGTTCGCGCAGGGCGTTGGAGATCAGTGTGGTGGTGGTTTCGTGGCCGGCGAAGAGCAGGCTGTAGAGGACGGAGGCAATCTCGTGGTCGGAGATCTCCGCACCTTCCTGCTGCGACTTCACGAGGTCCGCGGTGAGGTTGTCGCCGCCTTCCGCGTGGGCCACCTTGACCAGGCGCAGGCACTCCTGCCAGTACTCCACGAGGTTGTGGGCGTGCGGGATCTGTTCCTCGTCGCTGAGGTCCCCCCAGGTCATGGCCGCGCGGGAATCACTCCAGCGTTTGAAGGTGTCCACCTGGGAGACGTCGGCCCCGATCAGGGTGAGGATGGTGATGGTGGGGACGTCGTAGGCGAGGTCCTTGACCATGTCACCGCGGTGTTCCGGGCGGGCCAGCATCTTTTCGAGCAGTTCGACGACATTCTGCCGGATGAAGGGTTCCAGAGCCTTGTAGCGGCGCGGCGTGAAGGCCTTTTGGACGACGGCGCGGATGCGGGTGTGCTCGGGTGGGCGGCGGGCCGAGAGGCCCGAGTAGGCAGTGAAGCCGCCCTCTTCCATGATCTTTTTCGCGGCGGCGCCACGTTCGCGGACGGGGGCCTGGGCGTTTTCGCTGGAGAAGGTCTCCCAGTCCTCGAAGACGGTCTTGATGTCGTCATAGCGGGAGACCACATAGAGGCCAATCCGCTCGTCGAACATCACCGGCTGCTCGGCCCGGAGTTCGGCGTAGGCCGGGAAGGGATTCTTCATCTGGAACGGCTCGTAGCCGTGGTGCCCTGCGGGTGCTTCGGCGCCGTGTCCAAAGGGACAGCGGCCGGCCGTATCCGTCGAGGGTGACATCTAAGCTCCTTGGTTTTCGGGCCCGCCGGCAGCGCCAGTGCATGCCGGGGTTCTTGCTCACCAGTGTGGCGCCTATCACTGCGGCCCGACAGGGTTTACTTCCACTCAGTGGAAACCAGTTGTTTTCCCCGCCTGCGGCAGTGCGGGCCGGCCGCGGTTCGGGGGCACTTTGACACGGACACGCCGCCAACTGAGCCGCCGACGTCGGATGTCGGCACCAAAGTGCCCCCGGACGGGCGCTACACGGCCGGCTCGGCCGCAAAACAAGGGCTGCCCGGCACCCCGGGCAGCATGCCGGGGTCAGTCCGTGCCGGCGACGTGGCTGCCCAGCAGCGTTTCCAGCGGGATCCGCGCTGTGGCGCGCTCAATCTGGCCGGCGATGCCCCGCAGGACCGGCAGGTGCCGGGTCATGGTGGCAGCCTGGTTGGTAGGCAGCACCAGCCCGATCGAGGCACCAATCCGTCCGGTGTGGAAGACCGGGACCGCTATCGAACAGGAGCCCAGCCGGACTTCCTCGAGCGTGGTGGCGTATCCCTGCTCGCGAATTAGCGCAAGCTCCGCGGCCAGCTTTTTAGGGTCCACGTGCGTGTGGGCGGTATGGCGCTCAAGCTGCCGATTCAGGTATGCGTCCCGGACCCAGTCCTCCTCAAAGGCCAGGATGACCTTTCCGACGGCGGTCGCGTGCATGGGCAGCCTGCCACCGACCCTCGAGGCCCGCGGCACCCGCTTGGAGCCGTACACACGGTCGATGTAGAGCACCTCATGGCCCGCCCGGACCGCCAGATGGGCGGTCTCGCCAGTGAGCGAGAACAGGTCCTGAACGTAGGGCCGGGCCGCGTCGCGGAGCTGCCGCCCGGTGTTCTGGGCCAGTTCCCAGAGTCTGATGCCCAGGTGGTAGCGGCCGCTGGGCTCGCGGGAAAGTAATCCCCAGTCCGTGAGCTCGCTGACCAGCCGGTAGGCGGTGCTCAGTGGCAGCCCTGATTTTTCGGCGATATCGGTCAGGCTCAGGGCGCCCCGGGACTTTTCAAACGCCTCCAGGATGGCGAGCACCTTCGAGGTCACGGTCCTGCCGGGTTCGCTGCTCCCGCCGGCCATCGAGACTCCTCTTACAGTATGTGCCTATTGCCAATGGTGCTGCCCGCGGGTGGTCGCCGGGGTCTCCGATCAGAGTTTAGCCCGCGACCAGGAGGGCCGGAGTGCCGGGCAGGACCAGCCGGGCACCAGCGAAAGCCTCCGCCGGGAATCCCCGCTGTCTTTGCCGGCCCTGTTCCCATAGGATTTCAGAGGGCCAAATGCATTCCCGGCGGGAGCCGGACCACAAGGAGGTGGCGGATGCCGACAGGACCACCCAGTGCATCGAGCAAGTTCCGTGCGCCCGAACCTGTTGGCCAGTGGGTTCACCGCACACGGCTGACCGATATGCTCCGCTCCGACCGGAAACGGCGGCTTGCATTGATCCACGCCCCGGCAGGTTTTGGCAAGTCGACCCTTGCTGCCCAATGGATGGAGAACCTTGCCTCCCAGGGCCTCGTTACCGTCTGGTTGTCCTTGGACCGGGACGATAACAACACCATCTGGTTCCTTTCCCATCTGCTTCAGGCCATCCGCAAAGCGTGGCCCGGACTTGAGGAGGAACTACAGCAATTGCTGGAGGAGCGGCCCGACGACGCTGAGCAGTACGTGGTTCCCGCGCTCATCAATGCCATCGATGAGCGCGGCCGGGACATCGTGATAACCCTGGATGACTGGCACTTGGTCACGGAGCCCAGAACAAGAGCGGTAGTGGAACGGCTGCTGGAGGCGGGCGGTTCACATCTGTCCTTCATCATTACCAGCCGCGTCCGCTCGGGCCTGCCGCTGGGCCGGCTGATGGTGCGGGACCAGCTACTCGAAGTGGACGCGCTTGCGCTGAGGTTCGATGAAACCGAATCCCAGGACTTCCTGGTGGGCATCAACCGGCTCGATCTGGATGCGGGAGACGTGGCCAGCCTCCACCGGACAACGGAGGGCTGGATCGCTGCGCTGCAACTGGTGTCCCTGTCCCTCAGGGGCCACCGCGAGGCCTCAGAACTGATCGAACGGCTGTCGGGGCGGCACGCGTCCATTGGTGAGTACTTGGCCGAAAACGTGCTGGACACCCTCGACCCAGAGACGCTGGACTTTCTCCTGATGACGTCGGTTCCTGAACGGCTGTGCGCGGGATTGGCGTCCGCCCTCTCGGGGGTGGAACTGGGCCAGGCAATGCTGGAGAAGATTCAGGCACAGGATCTATTCCTGCAACCGCTTGACGAGGACGGCACGTGGTACCGCTATCACCACCTCTTTGAGGATTACCTGCGCCGCCGCTTGGAGCGCGACCATCCGGGCCGCACCAAGGAACTGAACCTGATCGCGGCACGGTGGTATTCCGAAAACGGATTCCCCAGCGACGCAGTGGACCATGCCCTTGCCGCCGGGGACGTTGAACTCGCCGTGGAGATCGTCGAATCCCGCGCAATGTGGCTGGTGGAGCACTCCAGCATGTCCACCTTGTTGGCTCTCGTCGGCAAGATCCCGGCTGACCATGTGGCTGGCCAAGCCCGGCTGCAAATGGCGGTAGCTTGGGCCCACACGCTCCTTCACCAGTCCGCAGCGGCACAAACGGCTTTGGACCTGGCCGAAAACGTGATGCCCACCGACGCGACCTTGAACGAACACGACCGTTTTGAACTGGGCGTCGAAGGGCTCGTTGTTCAGAGCTGCATCGACATGTACGGGGACAGAGTCAACCGCGTGGAAGAACTGGACGAGAAGTGCTTCGCCCAGGCGGACCTGCTCCGGCCCTGGATCGTCTCGGTGGCAGCAAACGTCTCAACGTTCAAGAAGATACACGACGGCGAATACCCACTCGCTTTGGAACAACAGCGCTGGGCCGCGAAGTTCCACGGCCTCACCTCGGGCCCCTTCAGTGGCGTGTACGGACAGTGTTTCGCGGGCCTTGCCGCCTACGCCCTGCTCGATCTGGACAGCGTGGACCAGCACTTCACAGCGGCCGTGGAACTCGGCCGCCGGAAGGCAGGGCGATACTCCCATGCCGCCCGGCTGGCGGGAGCAATGATGGGGCAGCTCCTCTATGAACGCGGCGAACTCGACAAGGCCGAGAAGTTATTGGAAGAAACCCGCGAGCTGGGTTCGGAAGGCGGGGTGGTGGACTTCATGCTGTCCACGTACGCCACGCTGGCAAGAATAAAAGCACTCCGGGGGGATGCCCCACGGGCGCGGGAAATACTGGACGAAGGCGACGTGGTAGCCGACAGCCTCCGCCTGGACCGGCTCAAACTCGTGATGAATCTGGAACGCGTGCAGTTGGGAATCAGCCCCAGGACCATCCCCGACCATGCGCTACTGGACGCTGCAGCTGCCCCGGAAGCGGCGCACCCCAGCGGCCCACGGCTGGAAGGGCTGGCCGAGACCAGATATCAGATCCAGCTGGCCACACAGCTGCGGGCCGCCATGGCTGCCGCCGGGCACGAGGGCACGGACTCCCCCATCAGACTGGACACGGTGCTTGGCGCACGCCACTTGCTGTGGCGGGCGGCGGCCTATTTGGGACCAAGGGCAGAACTTAATGCCCGTATCCTGCTGGCTGTCGCGCTCCAACAGTCGGGGAACCGTGAGGAAGCCGAATCGACGCTGCTGCCGGCTTTGGAGACGTGCTCCCGGCTGGGTCTGGTCCGACCCCTGCTCGACGGCGGCGCCGGCTGCCTGGAGCTGGTGCGCGCCATCTCGGCCAGGCTGCGGCGCGAACCAGCCCCGGAGGGGGTCAGCCCCGAGCTGCCGCGGTTCCTCAGTATCCTTATCCGGCTGGACTCCCAGGCCAGGACCAACCGCGACTCCGGCTGGCCTGCGGAGCCGGCCACTCCCGCCGCCGGCCCGGCCACTTCGTCCGTGCCGGAACCGGGCTTGTCGCAACGCGAACAGATGATCCTGCGTCTTGTCGAGCAGGAACGGTCCAACCGCGAAATCGCCCAGGAGCTGCATCTGGGCATCGACACCGTCAAGTGGTATCTCAAGAGCCTGTTCAACACGCTCGGCGTCAGCGACCGAAGGGCCTGCGTCACAGAGGCCCGACGTCGGCACCTGCTCCCCTCCAAGTAGTCTGCAGGCGGCTACCCCAGGGTTTCCAGCCTGGCCAGAACGCCCTCTGGCGAAGCGGCGCTGGGAATCTCGGCCAGGTAGAAGTCCCCGGCAGGCAGTGCCACGTCCGGCTCCAGCCAGAACTCTGCAGGAATATAGGCACCCGCCGCAACATCCCCCTGCAGGCGCATCTGCTCGTCGTCGAGCTGCCCCAGGGTCCAACGGTAGTTGCCGGCCAAATTGGCAACCGGGGTGTAGGCCTCCAATGGGACGTGCACGCCGCGGGAGGCGCCGGCGGGCGTCCGGTTGTCCAGTAAGAGCCCGGCGATGGGCAGTGCAGCAAAAGCCCGCAGCCAGTCACTGACGTACATGGAGGCATTCTCGGCGTTGTCGGCGTCGAGACCGCTGGCGTCGCCGGCGCCCGAGAAGTGGTGTGTTCCGATGAGCCACGCCATCGGCGACGGGAAGCGCAGCACCACAGGCTGGCGGGCTGTCTTGGCGAACACAGTGACGAAGTCCAGCACCGCCCGGTTGAGGTCGGCGTCGGCCAGCAACGTCCTTAGTGCGAAGCCCGTCCGGGATCGGGCCGCCATCTCGGTCTCGAGCCCGGTGCTGCCCGGAGTCAGATGACCGTATAGCCGGTTCAGGTCCAGAAGCGCCACGTCCGGCCGGAGCAGGCCCTGCGCCTGGGCGAAGAATGCCGCGTATGCGGTGGCGTTATCCCAAGGAACGGGGCGGCCGCGAAGAATCACCGACGCCGCGTACTCGTGGTGGTCGAACACCACGGCTTTCGGCCGCCCCGACTGAGGGGAGGCAACAACGTTGGCGAGTGTGGTGGCAGTGGAAGTGGTCATGACGTCTTTCTCCAAACTTGTGGCTGATAGAGGCCTTCAGCGCCGCACCGGCCCGGACTGGGCGGATGCGGCGCTGAAGGCCTCTCGAGTTGCCGCGTCCCGGGCTAGGACTTACGGTGGACGATTTCCCCGTGCTTCAGTTCCAGCTCGCGGATCCGGTCCTCGAGTGCGCTGATCTTGACTTCCCTGCGGTCCGGAAGCATGATCAGCGGCAGCTTATCGATGGTCGCTTTGACCCGTTCCGGCCCATTGTTAGTGAAGTGGGTGGCGGTGAGTTCCTCCGTGTCGTCGCCCCAGGACCCGTAGTAGAGCAGGTCCTTCGGGGGCTCGGTTTTCACGTAGCCCTCAAGGAACTCCTTGTACGGCTTACCGCGGGCGATCCTGGCCTGCCGTGAGTCGTGGCGCAGCTGGGTGGTTGCCTCCTGGTCCACCACGAAGGTTTCCGGGTCCCAGACGACGCCATAGATGCTGGTGGCGACCTTCGGCGAAATACGGCCAAGTTCCAGGTCCTTGGCCACTGCTTCCGGATCACGTTCCAGAACATCGCCATACCCGCCGCCGGAGCCCTGAGCGATCATGTACATCTCGCCGTCCTTGGCGACGTCGAACTGCAGCCCCATATGGGCGGTGGTGTATTTGCCGCCCTCGTAGGGCTGCTCGTTCATGATCCGTTCCATGGACAAATCGAATTTGCTGGAGTCCTTGCGGATGATGTCGTAGATGTTGATGCCCTTGACCATGGCCAACGGTGTGGTGCTGCAGCCGTAGCCGCCGAACATTCCCGTGACGGAGGAGAACTTGGATCCCGAGGTCACGGTCATGAAGCCCCACATGGGCGTTCCCTCGGCGGCCACGATCATCTCGTACCCCATGCCGCCGCTGTTCTTGCCGAAGCCCTGGTTGTCGCGGACGATCCGCTTGCTGACCAGCTGCATGAAAGGAACCTCCTCTTCCATGACTTCCTGTTCAGCCGTGTCGGCCATGGCACAGAACAACGGCGAGACGGCGTCTTCACCGTCGCGGAATGCCTTGGCGCCGCCGCCCATGCCGTTGAGGTCGGCACACAGGTTACCCACCTGGTCGCCGTGCTGGGTCAGGCCTCCCCACAGGAAGGTGTTGATCTGGTTGAACCACGGGGCCAGGACGTTGGAGAACTTCTCCGGGTTGGAGAACTGCATCTTGGCAAAGGCTGTCTGCAGGGCAGAGAATCCGCGGAACGACGCCTGCAGCGACTGCCCCATCGGGGCATCGTAGCCAGCGTCGGCCCAGGTGTGTTCATCCGAGATGATGTCGATGGGCGACATCGCCGAGGTGCAGCGGGGAAGGTCGGGCCACCAGAACGCCAGGATCGCCTGCATCATCATCGACTTGACCGAGCACAGAGGGGAGTTGATGGCCCGGTTGAGAATTTCCGGACCCGTACCCCTGAGGTCCACCGTCATTTTGTCGCCCTTGACCGTCACCTTGCAGGCGAACTTGATCAGGATGTTCTCCTTGAGCGTGGAGTCCATGAACTGGTTGAAGGACACGGTCCCGTCCGGGAGTTCACTGATGCGGCGCTTGACCTCCTGCTCCACGTCTTCCACCGTGACCCGCAGGGCGGCGACGAAGGTCTCCACCCCCACTTCGTCGATGATGCTGTCCACGCGTTCCTGGATGCGCTGAACGGCACCGATCTTGACCTTCAGGTCCGCCAGTTGCAGCTTGGGGTCGCGAACCGAGTGCTGCAGGAACGTCAGCAGGTCCCGGCGCAGCTCGCCCCTCTCGACGATCTTGAACGGGGACATCCGGAGCCCGTCGTCGAACGGGGTCTCGGAGCCCGAGGGCATGCCGCCGGGCTCGCAGGCCCCGTTCTCGCCTTCGTGGATGGTCGCGGCGACCCAGGCGATGATCTTTCCCTCGCGGAAGATCGGCATGATCATGGACTGGTCCGTGTTGTGGACGTTTCCATACCGGGCATCGTTGTGGATGAATCCGTCGCCGGGGTTGATCCCCACGGTCGGCTCGTCCTTCCAGTACTTCATGATGTAGCGGATCGGGTGATGCAGGATCGCCGAGAACGCGATCACGCCGTGACAGGAGAGATAGGTGACGTCCCCCTCGGCGGTGTAGATCGCCGTCGTCAGGTCCCCCCATTTGGCGCCGGGAGCGGCACCCATGGCCTCGCACATTTCGTAGCCCTCATCCAGGGCGCCGGCAAGGCGCTTGCGGATGCGGTCCACCTTGATCGGGTCCACACCCTTGGAGATGCACTCGTCCTCATAGGCGGAACGGGAGGTGATCTGGTGGCTTCGCATGATGGCCGGGTCCGGGCCGAGAAAAAGGGTGGTTTCGTCCATAAACTGGTCCACCCACTGCTGCTCCTGTGCGGTCAGCGGCTGGGAAGCGTCGGCGGCGGTTTCTCCGGCCCTGTCTCCGGCTTCGCCGGACGTGCTGCGTTCATTTGCTGTAAGCGTCATTGCTGTCGAGCTCCTTCAATGGGATTAGCTGGAAGGTCTGGATGGGATCCGCGCGGTGCGGGATCAGTCTTTGAGGAACCACACCGCTCCCTGGGATGTCGGTTCCAGGCGCCAGGACGGTTCCACCAGGTACGTGGTGTTTTCCGTGGTGACAATGGCCGGCCCGTGGATGACGTGCTGGTGGTGCAGGGCCTCGGCGTCGTAGACGGGGGTATCCACGGCTCCGTCGATCTTCACGAAGTGGACCTGCCGCGTGCCGACGGGGCTGGGCATGGTCCTGTCATGTCCGGTGTCGATCGAATCGAATTTGACTACGTCCCCGTCCACATAGGAGGACACCCTCACGGTCTGGGCCCGGATGCCGGCTTCGGGAGCCTGGCTGCCGGCTCCGTAGCGCTTGCCGTAGATATCGGAGAAGGTCCGGATCAGGTGAAGCACGTCGGCCACACCGCCCACGCGGTTGATGTCGAAAACGACGGCGGTGGTCACCAACTGGTTGCCGTAGCGCATGTCCATTTCGAGGCTGTAGCGGATATCGGCGGCGTTGTACCCCTGGCGGATCAGGTCTTCCTTGCCCTTGGCTTCCAGCTCCTGGATGACATTGTTCAGCTCGTCGTAGCTCTGGTAGAGGCTGCGGTCCGTGGGGTTGTAAAGCACCACGTGGGAGCCGCGCTCGTGGATGTGGAGGGGTTTCATGTTGCCGGCGCCGCAGGCCGAGAACACCGAGGAGAACGGCGGCGCGAGGATCCTGCGGATACCGGCGTGATCGGCGATGCCGCACGCGTGCAGGGGTCCGTTGCCGCCGTAGGCCAGCATGGTGAAGTCCTCCGGAAGGTAACCCCGGACGCGCAGTTCCTTTGCCATGCCGATTGCCATCTGCTCGTCGACAGCGTTCTTGATGATCTTCGCGACCTGGATGGTGTCCATGTTCAGGTCATCGGCGAGAACCTCGTCGATTGCGTAGACGGAACGCTTTTTGTTCAGCTTGATGTAACCGTTGGCGTAGTTGTCCGGATCCAGGTACCCCAGGACCAGGTCGGCGTCCGTGACGGTGGGCCGAAGGCCGCCGCGGTCGTAGCATGCGGGTCCTGGATCCGAGCCCGCCGATTCCGGCCCGATCTGGACCGCATGGTGGATGCGGTCATAACTGGCAATCGAACCGCCTCCGGCACCGAGCGTCAGCAGGTGGATCATCGGCACTGACACCAGCCAGCGGCCGATGGTTGGCTGGAAATCGTAGTGCTTGACTCCGCCTTCCGGGACCAGGCCGATGTCGAAGGACGTGCCGCCCATGTCGGTCGAAATCACGTTTCCCAGACCGGTGCTGTCGGCCAGGTGCTGTGCAGCGCCCACGCCGGCGATGGGGCCGGAATGGATGGTCTGCAGGGCATCGGTCGAGTTGGACTGTGCCATGCCGCCCGAGTTATGGATAACCAGCATGGGCTTGTCGTACCCGGATGTGCGCAGGTTGTTGGACAATTGCCCCAGCGCGTGGAACATGATCTCGTGCAGGAACGCGTCCACGATCGTCGATGTCGCCCGGACGTACTCGCCTTTTCGGCCCGACACCTGGCTTCCCAGCAGGACGGGGATGGCACCGAGCTCGTGGGCCGGGTACTCGTCGAGGATGATCTCAAGGATTTGCTGCTCATGGACGGGGTTCTCGGTCGAGTTGACCAGGGAGACCACGATCGCTTCCGCTCCGGCGTCCACGAGTTCGCGCACCTGGGTGCGGACATCGTCTTCCATCAGCGAAACGACCACCTTGCCAGCCGAGTTGATTCGCTCTTTCACCGACCGGATCAGGGTGCGGGGCACGAGCGGATCCGGGCGGGTGGCATCGGGCATGTTCTGCTGCTTGGAAGGGTCCAGGCCCTCACCGTAACCACGGCCGCGGGAAAGCGGGATGGTGTCCTCAAAGCCGTGGGTGACCAGCGCCCCCACACGCGGTCCTTTACCTTCGATCAGGGCGTTGGTGCCGAGTGTGGTGGCATAGCGTACGGAATCGACTTCCTTCAGGACGAGGTCCCGGTCCAGGCCGGCGCGTGAGCAGGCGAGGTCGAGCGCTTCATTGAAGCCTTGGGCCAGGTTGTGGTGCGTTGTGAGCGCCTTTGCTTCAACGTACTGGTCTTCCCAGGCAAAAAAACAGTCGGTAAATGTGCCGCCGATGTCGACGGAGATTCGTTTCATGACCAGTGGTCTCCTTTATTCCAAGTACTAGCTGAACGAATGGGGGGAATGGTTGTGGGTGTTGTGGGAGCCAAGGGCCGGGGCGAAATCGGCAACAGCCTCTTCGCCGGGTCCGTAGTTAATGACGACCTCAGGCTTGGTCCCGCGCTTGATCCATGTTTCGCGGAGTGACTCGATGTCCCAGAGCATGTCCACTGTGGGCGGGTGTCCCGGCGGCACGTACTCCGTTTCCAGCTGCGTACCGCAACCCGGGCAGTAGAACTCGAGAATCCTGCAGAACGTCGGGTCCGGAGCGAACGTGAATTCGTACTTCTCCGGGTCCAGGATCGACTGGTGGATGTCTCTGGGGTCCCGGTCGTAGACCAGCGTCCCCTCCTTGTAGTTTCCACGGGCCTCGCCGAGGTCCTGGTTGCATACCCTGCAGTTCCACCGCTCGGTCTCGAGATCGATGATCAGATATTCCGTCATTGGAATTCGCATAACGTGTCTCACCTGTTTTCTAGCTGGTTGTTGGGGGGTCACTTCTGGAGGGTGTCTGTGAGCATGAGGTCGCCGGAGACCGTTACGTCGAAGACCCAGCCATGCGGCACGCGGGCCGTGAAGTAGGGGCCCTCGACGATTGCGGGGCCCGCCGCCGAAGCCCCGGCCGTTTGGTTGTCCAAGTCGAAGACCGGCACCTCGTCCACTTTGTCCACGGCGGAACGGACCTTTCGGGTGGAAGTGGCGACGGCGGGTGTTTTCGTCACTGATTCGGCCCGCTTGATCGATGCGTGCGGCAGTTCGTACCGGGCAGTCAGGGTCAGCATGGTGTTGTGTTCGCCGGCACCGGGCTGCGGATCGGCGTCCAGGTACGGCAATTCGGAAACCAGCTGGCCTTCCGCGTCTTCGAGCACCACGTTCCATTCGAGCCGGCAGTCGTCGATTTCGTGGCCCTCCTGGAACATGTCCCGCGTTGCCCGGGCCAGCAGCTTCGCCTGGGTGGCCCCGAAGTCGGGCGCGTCCATTCCTGCGACATTCGCCTCGTAGGTCTGCGCAATGTCGGAAAACCCGATTCCGAAGGCTGAGAAGACCGCGGCCAGCCTGGGCACCAGGACACGATGGACGCCGGCGATACGCGCGGCACCACAGGCACTCATCGGTCCGGCACCTCCGAACGCAGCAACGGTTGTGGCGTCGGCAGTCTCGACGTCGGCGGCAAAGGACTGCGACATGCGTTCGAAGTAGGCGGCCTCCATCCGGATCAGGGCGTCATTCAGGGTGATACCCAAAGGTTCTGCGATCACCTCGGTGATGACTGCGCGGGAGCGTTCCGCGTCAAGACTGAAACCCCCATCCAGGTAGGTGTCGGGATCGAGCACGCCGAGCAGCAGATTTACGTCCGTGATCGTGGCCTGCTTGCCCCCAAAACCAAAACAAGCGGGACCCGGTGCGGCTCCGACGCTCTCGGGGCCGACTGAGATGACGCCGTCGCGGAGGGCGATGACGGAACTGCCTCCCACGCCGCTGGAGTGGACGTTACTCATCTCGAACGACACCGGGACTCCCTGGATGGAGCCCCGGCGGTCCGTCGAGATGGTGGAGTTCTTTACCGTACCCACGTCCGTGGTGGTGCCGCCGACGTCGATCATGAGTACGTGCGCGAGTCCATAGGCCGCAGAGAGGGCCTTGGTTCCTTCCAGCCCACCGCGGGGGCCGGACGAGTAGGTTTTCAACGCGACGGACTTGGCCACCCGCGAGGAGGCTCCGTCATTGCGGTAGATGAGGAGCGGGTTCTTGACCTTATGTTCCCGGAGCCGGTGCTCGGTGCTGTAGAGGAACCGCTCCATGGTCGGATGCAGAAAGGAGTTGATGATGCCGGACCACACCCGGCGGGCGTGGACGGCGTCGGGCGTGAATTCCCAGGAGAACAACATGGGTACCGAGCCGAGCAGGTGACGGGGAAACTTCCGGAGCAGAACGCCTTTGACAGCCTTCTCCTTAGTGCGGTCCGCCATGGCGATGACAAGCCGTGCGGCGCCGTCAGTGGTCAGACGGTTGACATGCTTCACAATTTCCTGAGCTAGCTCCTCCATATCCTGTTCAGCGCTGATGACCGACACCCGCGTGCCGACGAGGTCTTCAAAGAGGTCAGCTGCCGAGTCACCGTTGCGCAGCTCCCCGGCCAGCGTGGGGCTGTCGGTGAGGATGCCGATCCGGGGACCCTTGCGTTCCACGAGGGCATTCGTTCCCTGGGTGGTGGAGTACCGGATGTGGCGGGTCGAGTGCAGAAGCCCGGGCAGATCTTCTTCGCCGAAGATCTCCCTCGAAGCTTTGGCCATGCCGTCGAAGAGACACTGGGAGAGGTCAAAGGGCGTCGTGAGAGTCTTCGTGAACGAGAAATTCTCACCGTCCCAGACACAGATATCGGTCAGCGTCCCACCGTTGTCGATGTTAATGAGCCGTTCCATTGATACTCCTTTGTATGTTGAGGCGCGGTGACACCAGCGGCGTATTCCTCAACCTGAGACTGTGATCCAAGCCACATTGAGGACTGGTCTCAGTGTGGCTCAGCAACCGGAGTGGCCGGCTACTACCTTCGCGGGTGGACTATCCAGGGCATGGCCCACCACCCGGGTGGCCGGGGCCATGGGTGTGGGCATATCCATGCGTTCCTTTTGCCGCCATCCCAGGCTCGTGGACTGCACCGGAGCCGGCAGCCAGCTTCTGCGTGGCGGTGGAACAGGGTGGGGGCTGTCAGTCACGGGTCGCTTGAGGCAGGCATGATCGGGCCGAGGTCCCGCGGCAGAATCCCAGGGACGTCCGGAGCAAGAGTCCCTGGTCCAGACGGAAACAGGATGCGTCACTCGCGAGGGCGACGGAGTACTTTTAGCGCCCCGCGCAGTCAGTCCGGTGGGAGGGGCTGGTGGCGTGGCCCAGGATGTGAGCGACCGGAGGTGCCAGGAAAGGGGTGAGCAGTTCTCCGTCTCCGGCAGTCAGGCGGCTCCCGGAGCGCACGTCGACGCGGACCGGCGCCACTGCCGGCCTTTTCCCGGGCACGGGACTTGAGGCAGTAGTCATCCGGTTCAAGGGCCCGGACGCGGGTGAGGGTCCATGCTGCTCCCCTACCTGGCCGGAAACTTGGATTGGTCAGCGGCCCACGGTGGAATGCGGCCCGGGGGTGGCTTCTACACACCCAATGACCCCCGTCAGCATAAGGTCAGCCTTACATGTAGGTGATGACGGTGCCGGCACCGGCGGACCAGGTGATGCGTCCGCCTTGGTAGTCCTGGGCCACACCGGCGCCGGAGGCGTACTCATTGGTGATCGGATAGCCCAAGCGGCCGTTCTCCCAGCCCTGCGATGCATATGCCGCGCGGATGGCGCCCGCGTTGGCGTGGGCCCCCGAACCGGCGGACCAGTAGATGACGCCGAACTGGAAGTTCTGGTACACGCCTCCGTTCTTCAGCCCGGTGATCTCATTGCTGGTGGGGTAGCCGAGGAAGCCGTTCTCCCAGTTGAGCCCCGCCCAGGCCGCGTCAATGGCTCCCTTGGTGATGTGGGCTCCGGTGGCCGGGGACCAGTGGATCACGCCGCCCTGGAACGTCTGGTAGACGCCCCCGTTCTTCAGGTTCCCGATTTCATTGCTGGTGGGGTAGCCGAGTCCGCCATTCTCCCAGTTTTGCGCCGCCCAGGCCGCATCGACGGCGCCCTTGGTGACATGGGCTCCGGTGGCCGGGGACCAGTGGATGACGCCGCCCTGAAACGTTTGGTAGCACCCTCCGCCGGCCAGGCCGCAGGTCACGGCCCCCGTAGCGGTGCCGATCTCCGGGGACGCGGCCGCCGCGGCGGAAATTGCCGACGAGGCACCTGCGGGAAGACCCGACCCGGGATTCGAAAACAGCAATCGGTTCGGCGTGCCCGCCCCGGCGGCGGTGACCACCCCCGCGGTCGCAGCGGAGTCCAGCTTGGACGCCACCGCCGAGGGGGTCATTGTCTGGTCTTCGGAGAGCAGGACCGCCGCAGCCCCGGCGGCGTGGGGTGCGGCCATGGACGTTCCGCTCATGGTGGCGGTTGCGGTGCCCGAGGTGTACCAGGCGGAAGTAATTCCAACACCCGGTGCGTACATGTCGACGCAGGAGCCGAAATCAGAGAAGGAGGCCTGCCGGTCCGAGGTGTCGGTGGCGGCCACGGTAATCGCCTCCGGGACTCTGGCAGGGGAACCGTTGCAGGCATCCACGGCTGAATTGCCGGCAGAGACCGTCGTGGTGACGCCGTCGGCGATAAGGCTTTGCACGGCGGAGTCAACCATGGCACTGGCGGACCCGCCAAGGCTCATATTGGCCACGGCGGGTGTCCCGGCAGCGTGGTTCGAGGCCACCCAGTCCAGGCCCGCGACCACATCCGAGGTGTAGGCGGAGCCCGTGCAGTCCAGCACACGAACGGGAATGATGGTGGCGGCTTTGGCCACACCGTAGGTCTTGCCCGCGATGATGCCGGCCACGTGGGTGCCGTGGCCGTTGCAGTCAGTTGTCCCGTTTCCGTCGGCGATGGCGGACCATCCCGCCGCAACGCGTCCGCCAAATTCCGTATGGGTTGCCAGCACTCCCGTATCGATCACGTAGGCGTTCACCCCGGCACCGGAAGCCGGGGAGGTGTAGGAGCCCGAGAGCGGCAACGCGCGCTGGTCGATCCGGTCCAATCCCCAGGGCGACGGCTGTTCCGTGTCTGTTGCAGTCATCTTCGTATCAAGTTCGACGGCGGCAACCTGGGCCGAGTTCTTAAGCTCGTTGGCTTGGGCTTCAGTCGCGGTCACCACGGCTCCGCGCAACGCTTTCGAGAATGTCCGTCCGATGGCGAGATTCCGGGACTGCAGTCCTTTCAGCCCCGCCGCGGCGTCGGTTTGATCGGCATACTTCACGATGTAGCGCGCTGTTTCACCTTTTTGCACACCGTCCACAGCGTGCGCGGGGGCCGGCGAAGCGATCCCGGCGGCCAGCCCGGCGGAGGTCACCGCCAGCATGGTCAGCAGCAGGAGCAGGGCGGGGCGTCGAACAAATGAGGAAAGAATTTCGGGGTTCCTTCGGAGTCAGGACCATCGTGCGATAACGAGATCCATGGATCGGCTGGAGTCAGTCTATTTGGGACAGGGAGACGGCGCGCCAAAGCTGCCTTAATCCTTCGCTAAAAATTAGAGTCAGACGGTGGGGCGGCGTGAATCTTCGGGTCGGGGGGTGACTGCCCAATCGAGCCACCCAGGTGGCCCGTGTTGTGCCGCACGTAACACCCCGGTTTCCGCACCGTGCCCTGGACGTTGGGGTAGGTCATCACGGATGGCTGTTCCTGGGCGTGCTCAGCTTAAGGAGCTCAAGAAGCGGCGGTCGCGCTTCAAGGCGCAGCTCAATGTCTTCGGGCAGTCCTTCGACGGTGACGGATCCGCCGTCGATATGGATGGATAGCCGGCCCTCCCCTGAGAACGGCACGTTCTCCAGATGGAAGTGCGTGTCCTGAGCCGGCAGGGTGGGGGCAAGCCATAACTCATCCCAGGGGAGCCCTGGATCAAAACGCAGCAGCGTCCTGATAAGTTGCACGGGCGCGGCCGAGGACCACGCCTGCGGGGAACACGAGGCGGGGTAGGGAACGGGAACTGGGTATTGTGCCCGATCCAGACCGCAGAATAGTTCAGGAAGCCGGCCGGAGAAGTGGTCGGCGGCTTCCAGCAGTGCGTATGCAATCTTCTGGGCTTCGTCAACAAAGCCATATCTCATGAGGCCGGCCGCAGCGATGGCGTTGTCGTGGGGCCAGACGGAGCCGTTATGGTAGCTGGCCGGGTTATAGGCTCCCATGTTTGATGCCAGGGTCCTGATCCCCCAACCTGTAAACATTTGAGGGGACATCAGGTGTTCGGCCACTTGTCCGGCCTTGTCGTCATTAACGATTCCGGCCCACAGGCAATGAGCCATGTTCGAGGCGAGAGCGTCAACTGGTCTCTTGTCCCTGTCCAGGGCGATCGCAAAGTACCCGCGCTCCGGCAGCCAGAACTGTTCGTTGAAAGCCTGCTTGAGTCGGGCCGCCTTGGCCACGCACGCATCCGCAGTCCCTGTGTCGCCATTGGCAGCGGCGATCAGCGCCCTCCCCATGTAGGCGGCATAGGCGTAGCCCTGAACCTCGCAGAGGGCTATGGGTGGTTCGGCCAGTGTCCCGTCGGCAAAATTTATCCCGTCGCCGGAGTCCTTCCAGCCCTGATTGCGCAGCCCATGGTCGGTCTTCCGCTGATATTCGATGAATCCGTCACCGTCGCGATCACCGTATTCTTCAATCCATTCAAGTGCCCTGTCCGCCGCAGGAAGGAGTTGGCGCATAGCGTCATCGTGGAGTCCCCACCTGCTCAACTCGGCCAGCACGGCCACAAAAAGCGGCGTCGCATCCGCGGTGCCGTAATACACATGGCTGCCTCCCAACGCCAGCCCGGTGGTGGCACCCAGGCGGACTTCATGGAGGATCCGGCCCGGCTCTTCTTCGGTGGACGGGTCTTCTTTTGTGCCCTGGTGATCGGCGAGGGTCAGTAGGGTTCCTTTCGCCAGGTCCGGGTCCAGGAGCAGGGACATGAACGAGGCGAGCAGACTATCCCTTCCGAACAGCGCCATGAACCACGGCGCGCCGGCGGCAACCACAGCTCGGTCCGGGTGATCCGGGTTGAAAATCCGTAATGAGCCCAGATCCTCTTGGCTGCGTCTTATGACTTTCTCGACCGCTTCGTCATCCACGTCCGCGGTGGGCATGGCCGCACGCCATTTCATGACGCGCTGGTAGGGGTCCGCCCGCCGTCCGCGTATTCCGCCCCCAGCCTGATGAGTGGTGCCCTCCAACCGGGGGTTGGCGGAAATCGTTGCGGACCAGTCTCCATGGGCGGGCACCGTCACTGTTGCCACCAGGCTCCGCCCGTCCGCCCGGGCACCAGGGAACGTGACCGTTAGGCTGTGCGGATAGGCTTCCCGTCCGGACTCCAAGGTCAGATGATCCCCGCTCGCGCGACTGTCCTGGACGTTGCGGTGGCCCTGCCGGCCTTCCTTGACTTCGAACAGCCCGGCAAAATCTGTGTCGACCAGTAATTCGATACGGCACGGCAAAGGTATTCGGGAGTAGTTGTGCAGTGTAAGGGTCTCTGTCAGGCCTGTCCCAAGCTTACGGACGCGCCCGATCAGCAATGAACTGTCGGCGTGATCCTTTCGTTGAGTCCTTCCGACAAAAACGCCGTGGAACGGCTCAGGAGTAGTGGCCGAAAGGGCTTCAATAGGTAGGCCATTAACCGTAAGAGTCCAGTCGCTTATGAACCGGGTGTCCTGGAAAAACACCCCATGCGGCTTGCTCCCGGACATGTCACCGTTAGCGGCCGAGAGGCAGAATGACGTCCCTTGAACCAGAGTCACCGCACCGGAGCCGGCCGAGCCGGCAGTGTTATCCACGTTCAATCCGGACATTTAGTGCTTCTTTCGCCGTTGAAAACTTTCAAGACACCACATCCACTTGTATCCATCACACTATGGCGCCAGCGGGCGACGTCCGACAAGCGGCAACTAGTTCGTGCTGGGCCTGAAGTGCCGACCACCTTCGCGGCACTTCCTGCTCACCTCGGGCCCCGTCCGCGAGGGCCGAACGAGACGTTGGCCCCCGCAGAGTGGCGAAGGCGGAGCGGCGGATGGATGATGTGGGTAGTTGCCGTGCAGGTCATCCTCAGTGATGCTGCTGAGTCAGCCACAAACCGGATCGAGAGGGCAATCGAGTCGAGCAGGAGGAGTGATGGCTCGTATTTTTATCACCGGCTCCACTGATGGACTTGGACGGGCTGCCGCGGAGTCTCTCATCGGCGAGGATCATCATGTACTCGTGCACGCCCGCAACGCCGGGCGCCTGAACGCGGTGCAGGATCTCCTTGACCGTGGCGCGACGGGCGTGGTCGGCGACCTGTCAGACGTCGAGCAAACGCGCGACGTCGCCGACCAGGTGAACCGGACCGGCCCTGTGGACGCCGTGATCCACAACGCGGGCGTGCTCAATGGGCCACATATCCTTCAAGTCAACGTGGTCGCCCCCTACCTTCTTACCGCGCTCATCCACCGCCCGCGCCGGCTGATCTACCTCAGCAGCGGCATGCACCGCGGAGGACGCGCCACCCTTGCGGGCGTCGATTGGAGTGGACAGGCGCAAGGCGTGTCCTATTCGGACAGCAAACTCTACGTCACCGTCCTCGCAGCCGCCGTCGCCCGGTTGTGGCCCGAGGTTCTCAGTAACGCTGTCGATCCCGGTTGGGTTCCCACCAAGATGGGCGGCCCCGGCGCCCCGGACGACCTTCGGCTGGGCCACCTCACCCAGGAATGGCTCGCCACGAGCGATGACCGGGAAGCGCTCACGAGCGGCGGCTACTGGCACCATCAGCACCGGGAGAAGGCACACGCCGCCGTCTACGATCACCGGTTTCAGAGCGAGCTTGTAAACCACCTGGCCAGCTTCACCGGAGAGAGACTTGATTAAATCCTGAAGGCCACGACGCCGCGGCCCTGTCCAACGAGCCGTCGTTTGCGACGGAGCTACCGCCGGCCGAACTGTTGGCTTCGATTCTGTCTGAGCCGGATCGGCCGGTCGAACAGAACCGGGAAAAGCCGCCGTCCCTGCCGATGGCCAGGGTGTTCGAGTGGATGAGGGCCATCTCAGCAGCGAGGCTCGACTGGATCGGGCAACGGTCGGGAACGGCTTACTACTTCGCCAACGAGCACAACGCCGCTTCGATCGAGCTCCACATCGGGTCCTACAGGCCCAGGTCCTTCTCGGCCGTGACCCAGTCGTGCGCGATCGCGTTCTGTGCCGCTGACAGTGTGACCCTGTGAGAGCACACGGCCTTGTTAAGGCGCGTCTCGACGGCATCCTTCGGGTTGGTGGTTCCAGGGGCGCCGGCGCGGTTAGGTTCCGGCCACAGGTTGGACACTGCGTTTGTCCCGCCGAGCTGGAGCGAAACCAGGTGGTCGTATTCGGTGGAGGCCGCGCGGGTCTGGCCGTACTGCGTCAGGCTCAGGGCCTTAATCTTGCTGGTGTCCGAGGTGGGGGCGCGGACCGTGAGGGTGTAGCCGGACTTGCAGATCGTGGAGGCCAGGTTGGCTTCGGTAACGGCCGGGTCGACCGCGCCCGGGGTGCAGTCCGCATCCGGAAGATACAATCCGCCGGCGGCGTCAACGGCGCGGACTTTGCACTGGCCCGCGGTGAGGTTCTCGTCAATGGCGACCTTGTCCGGGGAATGCAGCGACTTCACGGCCGGGGCCGCCCCCGCCAATGGACCCGCCGGGACCGAAGCCACCGCCGGGTTGTTGCCGTCCGTGGGCCCCGGGTCCGCCGTCGAGTCGTCTTCGCCGTCACCGGCCGTGGGCGGGGCCGTTGCCAAGGCCGTCGGCACTGACGCCGGAGGGTTCTTCTGCTGCGCCCCGTAAAGGAAGACGACGGCGACCAGGATGGCCAGGATGATAGCGGTAACGGCGAGGCGTTTGCGTGAGGAGGTCATGGTCCTTGTGTATCCGGCGGCTGGAGATGTCTGCCCGAGAGGACGACAAAGAAAAGGGGAAGCCGAAGCCTCCCCTCAACTTTCTATCGGAACGATGCGCCTGCGACGTGGCGCCGCGCCGGTCAGCCGACGTGGATTCCGGGCCTGCGGGCAGGATCCTTTTCCACGTCGCGGAGGATTTCACGCACCAGCGGGGCGGTATCGCCACGGCCCAGGAACAGGTAGCGCATGAGGTGCCCGACCGGGCTGCCCTCCGACCACTCGAAATAGCACTGGGGCTTCGTGCCGGTCGAGTCGCGCAGGGCCAGGAGGACTGCGGCGATAGCGTTCGGCACCGCCGGGGATTCCACCCGCAGGACCCGGTAGCCGTCCACCTCGACCCCTTCGATCCTGAGGGTATGGCTGAACGCCGAGGGATCGGAAATTTCCACCTCCAGGAAGATGACGTCCGCCGGGCCAGGGACCGGGTTGAGCCCGCGCTGTTCGAACTCCTTGTCGGCGTACTCGTCCTTGTCGCCGGCCTGACGCTTATTGGCGATGAGGTTCAGCTGACCGTCGAAGGCGATTGAGTCGGTGATGAACTGGCGGGCCGGCTCGTCGAACTCGATGGTTTCCAGGCGCAATTCGGTGGTGCGCTTCACCCGGGAGATCAGGGACACGATGATGATGCCTGCGATGAAGAATGCCGAGATCGCGATGCCGTCCGGTTTTTCGATGACGTTCGCACCCAGGGCGTAAAGCAGCACCAGGGTCAGGGCGCCGAAGCCGACGATCCCGGCGCGGCTGTGCCGGCGGATTGCCGAGACGGTCACAGCGACCGCGCCGGAGACCATCATGGCCAGGATACCTGTGGCGTACGCGCCGGCCTGGGCGTTAACATCGGCGTTGAAGGCGACGGTGATCCCGACGCTCAGGAGCGTGTAGACGATGACGACGGGGCGGACGGCCCGGCCCCATTCCGGCGCCATGCCGTAGGCGGGCAAATAGCGGGGCACGATGTTGATGAGTCCAGCCATGGCGGAGGCCCCGGCGAACCAGAGGATCAACGCGCTGGAAACGTCGTAGACGGTGCCAAACCCGGCGCCGAACAGCGTGTGGGCCAGATACGCCAGGGCGCGCCCGTTGGCCTGGCCCCCGTCCTGGAACTCCCTGGCCGGGATCATAACAGTGGTGAGGAAGCTGGTGGACAGCAGATAGACGCTCATGATGACCGCTGCCGTGGTAAGGAGTTTGCGGGTGTTCTTGACCCGGGAGGCCATGACCTCCCTGGGGCTGTCTCCGGCGGCCTTGATGAGCGGCATCATGGACACGCCGGTCTCGAACCCGGACATGCCCAGGACGAGCAGCGGAAATGCGATGACGGCCGGCCCGATCAGGCCCATGGGGCCGCCCCCGGTGCTGGCCACCAGCCGGCCGGTCCACCCGGCAATCAGGGTCGGGTCGGAGAGGACGTGGGCGAACCCGCCGGCGACGACGGCGGCATTCAGAAGCAGGTAGATGGCCACGAGCGGAATGGCGACGCCGACGGCCTCGTTGAAGCCGAGCAGGAACACCCCGCCCAGGATCAGCAGGAGGATCACCGTGATGATCACGGCGCTGCCCTTCAATCCTTGCGGGATCATCGGGTTCTCCAGCAGGTGAACGGTCGCGTCGGCGCCGGAGAGGGTAATGGTGATGATCCACGAGGTCGCCACGAACCCCAGCAGCAGCAGTACGAAGAACTTGCCGCGCCAGAAGGGTAGCAACTTCTCCAGCATAGCCACCGAGCCCTGCCCGTGCGGGCTCTCCTGCGCGACCCGCCGGTACATGGGCAGCATGCCCAACAGCGTCAGGGCCACGATCAGCAGGGTCGCCACCGGGGAAAGGGCGCCGGCGGCCAGGGCCGCGATGCCGGGCAGGTAGGACAGAGTGGAGAAGTAGTCGACGCCGGTGAGGCACATGACCTTCCACCAGGCGTTGGGCTTGTGGTCTTCCTCGGCTTCGGGGCCGGCCGGTGCGACCTGGTTGGCGAGCAGCCAGCGGACCAGCGGTTTGCGGTCCGGGGCGGAGGCCTGCTTCAGGTCGACCTGGGCCGGAACGGCGTGGTCAGAAGTGGTCGTCATGGAATCTTTCTGGTCTGTCTTATGTGGACTGGCGTTCGTGCCGGAGGGGCCGCCCAATTGTAGTGGAGGCCTCTCCGCGATGTTGTCAGGATGACACTCAGGGCTCCATGAATAGGTGCAGGACCCACCCCGGCCACGCCCAAGCGTTGACAACGTCCACGCCCTGGTTCTAATCATTTCGGTGGACCCAGCCGCCTACCGGGGTTACTGCACTATGGCAATCGCGAAGCCACCCCACGCGCGCTTATTCTTGATTTCGCGGCCGAGCCCATGCTGTTCGAGGAGCGCCAGCCCGCAGGATCGGAGAAGTTCGGATAGGCGTTCCCGGGACGGCGGTGTGCTGTCCACACCGAACTTCAACGGTTCTCCGACCGCTTTGGCCGCCGCCCTCCCGTACCGCCAATACAGCTTGCCCGACTTGAGGGTCTCGGTGGTGAAGTAGTCGAATGCAAGCAGGGTGCCTTTGGCGCAACTCGCAACCTTGCTCAACGTGTCCTCGATCGCGTCACGGTCGAGGTACATCGTCACCCCTTCCCAAAGGAACAGCGCCGGGCGTCCGGGGTCGAACCCGGCCTCCACGAGTTTGGCGAGCCAGTCATCCTTCTCGAAATCCGCGGGCACGAAGGCGACCCTGCGCGCGTCGATGCCTCCCCTGTCCAGAACGCCGCGCTTGACCGCCTGCGTCTTCGGGGCATCGACCTCGAAGGAGTTGACGGGAGTGTCCTGCGGGAGGCGGTACGGACGAGTGTCGAAGCCTGCGCCGAGGATGACAAACTGGTCGATTCCGGGAAGGAAGCGGTCCACAGCGCCGTCGAAGAACGTGACCCTGGCCGATGCCTCCGCTTGTGGAGGAACTTCGCCCTCGAAGGGGTACCGGAAGGTTTTCGGGACGAAGCCGGTGAACCGGTGCGCGAAGACCGTCGGCCAGAATGCCAGGCTCATGCCCAGCCGGGATATCCCGGGCAGGATGGGCAACAGCCGGTTCGCGGCCTGGTCCTCGCGCACGCCGAAGTTGTGCATCGCCCATCTTGCCGAGAGGGGGGCCTCCGCGCTCGTCGACACACCGGAAGCCTTCGCGGCCAGGAGCCTGGCCACCCAGATCACATAACCGAGTATCGAGACCGGGAGCAGCACAATACTGAGCACATAGAAGACGAAGGCGGACGCAAGTTTGCGCATTCCCTGTCCCTTTCAACTCATGGTGCTAACTGGGATCGGCCCGGTGTCGCAGCCGTCGCCAGCGCTCTTTTCCGTCCCTCATCCGGGGGCCGGGTGCGGCCGGTCGAAGCCTGTTCGGCGCTGTGCCGTGGAGTTGAGCCGTGCGATGGCGTACAAGCTCGCTTCCCTCTCTGAATTTCGCCAGCATTCCACGGCGCGCTCCCGAAGCTCCCAGAGGTTGCTGATGGAGGTCGGTAACTCGTGGAGGAGCGCCCAATCAATGTCGAGCAGTCCGCGGGCCTCCGCGTCGACCATGTCGAACGGGCCGGCGTATGCGCATGTTTGGTGGCCTATCCGCAGCATCGGTTCGGGTTCTGGTTGCCCTTCGCTGGGCACCCAGTAGAGCGCGAGCTCCATCCCGGGTCCGGCTCCTGTTGCGGGGTGGACGTATGTGGCGGCCGCGTTCAGGTAGGTGCCGTGGTTGACGACGATCCGGGTGATCCGGATGTTCTGCAGGGTCCGGCCCAAGGCGTGAGCCTGCTGCCGCAACGCTTCGAGGCCGGGGAGTGTGTACGGCGGCCGGAGCGGTTCGGTCATGACTGCCGCCGCGGCTGGGCGGGGGCGCCGAGGATGTGGTTTCGGGCCAGCCGGGCACGGTTGGGGTGGCTGTAGCGCAGGGTGGCGGCGTCAATCCTGGCAAGCAGGTACTCGTCGAAGTCGTCAAGGTACGCGTCCCGCAGGTGCCGGGCGTGGAGGTACACGGCCCAGAGGCTTTGGAACAGGTCCCAGAGTCCGGGTCCAACGTCCCTCGGGTGTGGCCGGCCGAGCCATTCGGGCCCGGCATCCCCGTGTTCGATGGAGGCTTCAAGGTCACCAACCCGACCGTGCATAGCCATTCCGGGGCCAGGGTCTCCGGGTTGCCAGTAGATACCCAGGGCAATCTCTTCACCGCTCTGGCGAGAGGTCGCGGTCGCGTGCACGTTGATGTGGATAGGGGTGGTTCCGGTAGGGGTGATGGTGACGTTGTGCAGAGGGCCTGGGTCCTGAAGGAACTGGTCTATGCCGGGGATTTTGTGGGGCGGGTAGAGCTGTCCGGACGCCATGTTGGCTGCCTCCCTCGCTGTGGTGTTGGTGTCCAACGTATCCCTGACGGCGGGCTCAGGGTAGGGCTTGCGCTCTTTGGACGGCTGGACTTGAGGCACATAGGGGCAACGTCTACCTCACCATCGCCAAGCTGAGTACATTGGCACTAGGGCACGCTGATCATAGTTCCCATGTTGTTTGTGGCTGAAGAACTTACTCTCGGTATGGGAGATTCAGGAAGTGAGGATGAGATGTCTGCCACGATTCCCTCCGGTGCCAGTGGACGCCTCTACAACGAGGACCTGGCACCGACCGACCATCGTACGTGGGGCTTCTACTCCCTGTTCGCCATGTGGATGTCCGACATTCATTCACTCGGCGGTTATACCTTCGCGGCCAGCCTCTTCGCGTTGGGGCTCGGTGCCTGGCAAGTGTTCCTCGCACTCGTGGTGGGGATCATCATCGTTTTCTTCCTGATGAACCTCTCCGGTTTCGCAGGCCAGAAGACAGGCGTTCCCTACCCCGTACTGGCGAGAGTCTCGTTTGGAACATTCGGCGCCAACCTCCCCGCCCTGATCCGCGCACTCGTGGCAATCGCCTGGTACGGCATTCAGACCTGGCTCGCCTCCCGCGCCGTCGTTATCATCGCCCTCAAGATCTGGCCCGGGCTGAAGGGCCTGACCGAGAACAACTTCCTCGGCGAATCCACCCTGGGCTGGCTTGCCTTCCTGCTGATGTGGGCGCTCCAGCTTCTGCTGCTTCGAAATGGGATGGAGACCATCAGGAAGTTCCAGGACTGGGCCGGCCCGGCCGTTTGGGGAGTGATGGCTCTGCTGGTCGTTTATATCCTGATCAATGCCGGCTGGAACATTTCCTTCGACTTGCCCGGTGGGAAAGCCGAATGGGGCGTCGCACATGCCTTCTTTGCCGCGATAGCGCTGACGGTGACTTACTTCTCCACCTTGATGCTCAACTTCTGCGACTTCTCACGCTTCGCTCCATCCCGCAAGGCGGTGCGCACCGCTAATCTGTGGGGCTTGCCGGTGAACTTCATTGCGTTCTCCGTGGTCTCCGTGGTCGTTACAGCCGGAACATTCAAGGTCTACGGGGAGCACATATACGACCCCGTCGAGATTGTTGGGCGGATCGACAGTATCTGGGCGCTCCTGCTCGGGGCCGTCACCTTCGCCGTCGCAACGCTGGGAATCAATGTCGTGGCGAACTTTGTCTCGCCGGCCTACGACCTCGCAAACGCGTGGCCTTCGAAGATCGACTTCAAAAGGGGCGGGCTCATCGCCGCCATGACCGCGCTCGTCATCACACCCTGGAACCTGTTCAACAGTCCCGTCGTGATCAACCTCTTCCTCGGAGGCCTCGGAGCACTGCTAGGACCGCTCTTCGGGATCATCATGACCGACTACTACGTGCTCCGCAAACAGCATGTGGTGGTTCAAGACCTGTTCAAAGAACAGGGGTATTACACCTATACCCGCGGCTGGAATCCCAGGGCCGTCATCTCGTTTCTCGTCTCCGCCGTCCCCACGGTAGTCTTCGCGCTGGGTCCCATGTTTGCCGCCCTCTCAGCCTTCTCCTGGTTCATCGGAGCAATTCTGGCGGCCGTGGTGCACTACTTCATCTCGCGCAAGGACCCGACTCTGGCGCAATCAATCACGGCCGCCGAAGCCGCCGAGCCGGGTGCGGCATGGACGCAGGTTCCAAGGTAAGGCGAACGCCCTGTCGCCGGGATATTGCGCCATGAGCGATGTTCTTTTCGAAACATCAGCGAAGACCCATCGTCCGTGGAATCAATGTCATGTTCGAAACCCTTTCATCATGAACTGATAGTTCGGCGGCCATTCTCGCCGGAATGAAACTGACGAATTCTAAGCTCCGGCGCTTGCATCAATCCTGACATTCCCGGCGGCTGCCACGGCCTGAAGCTCCCGAAGGATCTCCAGCTGTTGACTGTTGATGGCCATGAGCAGGTCGATCTCCTCTTTGGACTTCATGTTGGTGTCATGATCGTGCTGGGCCATCGCTGCCGCAATTGCATCCTGCCGCTTGGCCGCGATCAGAAGAATCGCCCCCTGCAGCCCCGCCAGCATCGAGAGGAAGAGATTCAACAAAATATACGGATACGGATCCCAGGCCCTGTTCGCCAGCGCCCAACTGTTGATTGCCGCCCATACGACCATGAAGCCGATGAAACCGCCGACGAACGGCCAGCTACCCATTCCATTCCGCATGAGGTCCGCAGCCCGCTGGCCCCTCGTCAAGGATTCCTTGTGGGTTTCGTGCCAGGTCTTTCGCTTATCAATCATGCCCAACCCTAACCCTGGGCCTCAGGCGGAGTCCCTCCGCCCGCCCGCCGTCCAGTAGACCACCGACGGCGATGCGATACCACCAAGTTGAGAGACCAGAGCAAGTGGTGCCGGTCTAAAGCAAGCACACGGCCAACCCGACCCTAGGGACCTGACTAGGGCTAACCGTGATTGGGGGGCGTGAGGCGTTGGGTTTGTTCGCTGATCCTCGCGTTGAGGGCCGCGGCCAACGCGACGTGTGCTGCCAACACTGCCTCGTTGTGCGCCTTGGCCACCTGACTGTAGAGCGGGTGGAGTGCGCGGATCGCGTCGAGCCTGACACGGGAGGCGGTCGCTTCGGTGTCGCCGCACCCAAGCTCCCGAAGGTTAGGGTTCCCGTCCAGCCAGGGCGTTGACCGCTCTCCGGCCTGACACCAGAGCACTGGTTCCAAAGTCAGCCCTTTTGGTGCTTCGGCGTTGGCTGGCGCCCAGTAGAATTTCACGGTCGCGCCCTCGGGGAACTTGGCTTCCATGTCGATGTGCATGCCGCCATCCCACCTGGACGGATAGACAGCCATATCGTACAGGCGGAGTTTCCCTGTTGCCGGGGTGGGGTCATCGGGGTCCATAGCGGGCAATCTCCTGGGAGTGCTGATGGTTTCCAAGGTAGTGCCGTGACCCACGGACCGGAAGGGGCAATTCCTGCCTGGATTCGCTGTCACCTCGTTCTGGTCGGACGGTTGCTGTTTGCAATGCTGTTCCTGGTGTCGTCGTACGGGCATTTGGCGCAGGAAGATGGTGCCCGTACATGCCCCAGGGCGAGGCCTGGCGGCCGCGACGGAGAGGGTGCAGTTCTACAAGGACGCCGCGCTCGCCGCGGATAAGCCGACGTCTCCGAACGCCCGGGCCAGCAGGCCCAGGGCCGTGTCCGGCCGCCTGGGGACGGGTTTGTGACCCCACCCGGGCTTCGGCTCAGCCGGTCTTTTCCGATGCCGTTTCCACGGTGCCGTCCTCTGCCCCGTCCTGCAGGGCGGCGACTTTGACCCGCAATATCGCTTCCCGTGCGGCGAACTCAATGTCCAAGGCTGTTGCGGCGATTTCCTCCAACGCCTCCAGCCAGCCACCCGGATCGGCCGGTGATGAAAAATCATTGACCGGCACTACTCGCACCCGGCGGCTCATCTTGCTCCTGAGGTCCGCGACCAGCGCCTCAAGCCTGACCAACGCAGCCTCCAGCCAGATCCCACCCGGATCGGCACCCGTTGTCGGCAGTGGAGCCGGGTGCGGCCCGGCCCGGCCGCCAGGATGCACCCGGCCGTCATGACGTGTATCCGCGGGACCGTCGGAGGGACGAAGCCACACAAGGTCGTCCCGCGGCGACCGGGGGTGCGGGACCGGGGAGGAGCTCTCCGGGATCGGGATGTCGCGCATTGACTGTTCTAGCTCCTGGTGGGTTCGCCTGAAGAGGGGCGCTACCAGGGTCCGGGGCAACACCCCCAGCATAGCGAACGTCAGGCTGCCGTAGGAAAAGGTGCTCCTGCCCAAGGGAGGCCCACAGGCCGAAGAAGGTCCCACATCCGGGCACGGCCTCCGGCTTGGGCGCGGCGGGCATAAACTGAAGGAAATACAAGATGGCTTACCATCGTGTTCGATGGCACTCCGACGAGGCCCAAGGAGGCGTGTCCGTTGCCCGGAAATTATGACCGGACCGCTCGAGGGTTCGGTTTCCCGCCCATGGAGCGGCCGCCCGAGGTCGATTCTCAAATGGCTCTCGGCCATGGTTGAGGACGCCCCGCCGCTGGCTGAGGGGCTGGACTCAAATCTGTGCGCACGGTTCCTTCAGGCGCTTCCAGTCTCGGGGGCATCATTATCGGTGTTCGCCGGCCTGGCCCCGGAAACAATGGTATGCGCGAGCAATGCGCTCTCGGCGCGGATCGATGAGCTTCAGTTCGATCTTGGCGAGGGCCCGCGTTGGGAGGCCCTGCAGACCAGGGCCCCGGTGCTCCTCCCCCACCTCCGCTCCAACGATTACGCCCAGTGGCCCGTACTTGCGAAAGCGCTTCGGGACCTTGAGGTTGAGTCGCTCTTTGTTTACCCGCTGATACTCGGCGCCATGGATATCGGGGTGGTCGAACTCTACAGTTCCACGCCCGGCCCGCTCAGCCCCGCCAACCACTCCACGGCGTTGCGGCTCGCCGACACCGCGACCTGGCAGTTGCTCCGCCAACTCCTGACCCTGGCCCCCGGTGACGGCGCAGACACCCTGGCGGACAGCTCCCCCCTCTCCCGGCGCGAAGTCCACCAGGCCACGGGAATGGTCCTCGCGCAGGCCGGAACCACCGCCACCGACGCTTTGCTGCTGCTCAGGGCACATGCGTTCGCCCAGGGGCGGACCGTCCGGGACGTCGCCCGCGACGTCGTCGCCAAAAACCTGAGCTTCACCCCCGATGATGGGCCGTCGGCCAGCCCGGGCGTGCAGTAGAATCCCGGTATGGCGATTATCAGCCGCGCGCGACGCGTGAGCGCCGCTTTCGTCAAGATAGCGGATACCCTCGTTGCGGACTACGACGTCTTCGACCTCCTCCACACCCTCGTGGATGAATCCGTGGCGATCCTCGACGCCGCCGCCGCTGGGCTTCTGCTTGCCGACCCGGCCGGAGACCTTCAGGTCATGGCCTCGACCAGCGAGGAAAGCCAGCTGGTCGAAGTCCTCCAGCTCGAGGCCGGCGAAGGGCCCTGCGTGGACTGCTTCCGCACGGGTACTGTCGTGGCCATTCATGACATCGCCACGGACGGCTCCAAGTGGCCCACTTTCCAGGCCTCCGCGCTCTCCCAGGGTTTCCGGTCGCTGCATGCGGTCCCTATGCGGCTGCGCAGCCGCACCATCGGCGCCCTGAACCTCTTCCGCCGGGAGCCCGGTCCGCTCGGGTCCGAAGACGCCGCCATCGCGCAGGCGTTTGCCGACGTCGCCACTATCTCCCTCCTGCAGGAACGGGCTCTGCGTGAAAGCGCACTCATCAACGAACAACTACAGCGCGCCCTGAACAGCCGCATCCTGATCGAACAGGCCAAAGGTGTGATCTCCCACACCGCCGATGTTGATGTGAACCGGGCATTCACCCTTTTGCGCGAGTACGCCCGCGCCCACAACCAGACCATTTACGAAACGGCGGAATACGTCGTCAAGCGCATTATCACGGTCTGAACGGAGCGGCCCCGGGTTCGGGTCAGCCGAATCCGGCCTGCCAATTATCCTGCTGCCGGGAGGGCGTCTGGGATGCGGGGCTTGGCGTTGCCGGTGAAGGTGAACTTGGCGGTCTCGCCTTCGCCGTCCACGTCCACCACCACGATGTCCCCGGGGTGCAGTTCTCCGTAGAGGATCTTCTCGGAGAGCTGGTCCTCGATCTCGCGCTGGATGGTGCGGCGCAACGGCCGGGCACCCATGGCCGGATCGTAGCCGCGGGTTGCCAGGAGGACCTTGGCAGCCGGCGTGAGCTCGATTCCCATGTCCTTGTCCGCCAGACGCTTCTCCAGGCGGGTGAGGAAGAGGTCCACGATCTCGATGATCTCGTCCGGGGTCAGCTGGGCGAAGACCACAACGTCATCAACACGGTTCAGGAACTCGGGGCGGAAGTGCTGCTTGAGCTCCTCCGTCACGCGGGCCCGCATCCGGTTGTAGCCGGTCTGGACGTCTGTGCCGGACTGGAAGCCGGTGGCAACGCTCTTGGAGATATCCCGGGTGCCGAGGTTCGTGGTCATGATGATCACGGTGTTCTTGAAGTCCACCACACGGCCCTGGGAGTCGGTCAGGCGGCCGTCCTCAAGGATCTGCAGGAGGGAGTTGAAGAGGTCCGCGTGGGCCTTCTCCACTTCGTCGAACAGGACCACGGAGAACGGACGACGGCGGACCTTCTCGGTCAGCTGCCCGCCCTCCTCGTACCCGACATAGCCCGGAGGGGCACCGAAGAGCCGGGAGACGGTGTGCTTCTCCGAGTACTCGGACATGTCCAGTGTGATGAGGGCATCCTCTTCGCCGAACAGGAACTCCGCAAGGGCCTTCGCGAGCTCGGTCTTGCCCACGCCGGTGGGGCCGGCGAAGATGAACGAGCCACCCGGACGCCTGGGATCCTTCAGCCCCGCACGGGTCCGGCGGATAGCACGCGAAATCAACCGAACCGCTTCGTCCTGGCCCACCACGCGCTTGTGCAGTTCCTCCTCCATCTTCAGCAGGCGCGAGGACTCCTCCCCGGTCAGCTTGAAGACCGGAATGCCGGTGGAGTTTGCCAGCACCTCGGCGATGAGATCCTCATCCACCACAGATCCCCCGCCCAGGCGACCGGCCTTCCACAATCGCTCCCGCTCCTTACGCTCTGTAACCAGGCCCTGCTCCTGCCGACGAAGGAACACCGCTCTCTGATAGTCCTCGGCTTCAATGGCGGCATCCTCGGCCCTCCTCACGCCGGCAATCTTTTCGACGAGCGCCTTGAGTTCGGGCGGTGGGCTCATCCGGCGGATGCGCAGGCGCGCACCTGCTTCATCGATCAGGTCGATCGCCTTATCCGGCAGGAAGCGGTCCGAGATGTAACGCTCGGAGAGTGCCGCGGCCGAGGCCAGGGCGCCGTCGGTGATGGTGACGCGGTGGTGCGCCTCGTAGCGGTCACGCAGGCCCTTGAGGATCTCGATCGTATGGGCGACCGAGGGCTCCTTGACCTGGATCGGCTGGAAACGGCGCTCCAGCGCGGCGTCCTTCTCGATGTGCTTGCGGTACTCATCCAGCGTGGTGGCACCAATGGTCTGGAGCTCACCGCGGGCCAGCATGGGCTTCAGGATCGAGGCCGCGTCGATGGCGCCTTCGGCGGCGCCGGCACCCACCAGGGTGTGGATCTCGTCGATGAACAAGATGATGTCCCCGCGGGTGCGGATCTCCTTGAGGACCTTCTTCAGGCGCTCCTCGAAGTCACCGCGGTAGCGGGAACCGGCCACCAGGGACCCCAGGTCCAGGGTGTACAGCTGCTTGTCCTTGATGGTCTCCGGGACCTCCCCACGCACAATCGCCTGGGCAAGGCCCTCCACCACAGCGGTCTTGCCCACGCCGGGCTCACCGATCAGCACCGGGTTGTTCTTGGTGCGCCGGGAAAGGACCTGCATCACCCGTGCCATCTCCGATTCACGTCCGATCACCGGGTCCAGCCTGTTCTCGGCCGCGGCCTGAGTCAGATTCCGGCCGAACGGATCCAGCACCGCCGAGCCCGTACCGGCCCAGTCCCGCCGGGCCGTCCCGGCGCCGTACTCTGGCGATTTAGCCCCCTCGCCCGGCAGCAGCCGGATGACCTGACGGCGGAGCCCGTCCGGATCAGCGCCGAGCCCTGCCAGCACCTGAGCGGCAACGCCTTCACCCTCACGGATCAGGCCCAACAGGATGTGCTCGGTGCCGATGTGCTTGTGGCCCAGCTGCAGGGCTTCCCGGACTGCCAGCTCGAGGACCTTCTTGGCGCGTGGAGTGAAGGCGATGTGTCCGGAGGGTTCCTGCTGACCCTGTCCGATGACCCCGACCACCTGTTCCCGGACGGCTTCCAGCGAAATTCCGGCAGCCGCGAGGGCCTGGGTGGCGATACCCTCCCCCTCCTGGATAAGACCCAGCAGAAGATGCTCTGTACCGATGTGATTGTGCCCCAGCGTCCGCGCCTGATCCTGGGCCAGCACAACAGCGTGCCGTGCGCTGTCGGTAAAACGCTCAAACATACCTCACACTCCTGGCCACTGTCTACATCGATGCTACGACGCAAACGCCCTCCGTTGGGAGGCCTCCCGGATGGCAGAGTGCAACATCCTCCTGAAGGAAGAGACGAGGAGGTTGATGCCGGCATCGAGTGCGTGGCGCCTGCAGTACGTTCTTCACGGCCCCTTAGTCGATGGCTTCCGCCGCTGCGGCATCGCCGTCGGAGGAGCCTTGGGTGAAGACGAGTGCGGGTGCGGCCTGTTCGATCTGGCCCGTGCCGCCCAGCAGGAACTGCGTCCGAGCCTGCAACGGTTCCTGGATGCCATCACCGGCGCCCCCACCTGGGTGCGCAATGAACGCATGGACTTCATTGCGGCCAACCCGCTCGGCCGCGCCCTCTACGCGTCCCTCCTCGCGGAGCCGTTACGCCCGGCCAACAACGCCCGCTTCATGTTCCTCAACCCCGAAGCACGCACCTTCTTCCCGGACTGGGACCGGGGCGCCGACGACATCGTCGCCGTCCTGCGCGGTTACGCCGGCAGGAAGCCGCATGACAAGAATCTCTCCGACCTGATTGGAGAGCTCGCAACGCGCAGTGATGCCCAGAATGTCCGCTTCCACCGGACCGGTATCAGGCGCATACACCACCCCGTCGTCGGGGACATCGAACTCAGCTGTGAGGCGATGGAACTGCCTGCCAACCCCGGGTGGACGATGTTCGCCTACACGGCCGAACCCGGCTCCCCCAGCGACGAACGCCTCAAGCTGCTCGCAAGCTGGGCCGCGACCACCACAAGCGAACTCCCCGCCCCGGCTACACTCTCCGACTGATCCGTGCCGACGCCTCCCGGCTCGTCACCGCGTTCCTGCAGGTTGGCCGAGGCGGGAGCATACTGAAAGCATGAACGACCGCGACGAGTTCCTGCATTGGGTCAAGTCCACGCTGTACGAAGCGGAACTGGCCCTGCACAATGGCGATGCGGACCCACGCAGGGTCATTTGGTCCCGCAATGAGCCCGTGAGCATCCTGGGCGCGTTGCGGAACGCCTATGGACTTCAGGAGGTGGAGGACGCGTTCACAGCGCTTGAACAGATGTTCTCCGGCTGCACGTCCTACGACTTCGAATTGCAAGCCTGTGACGTGCTGGGCGACATGGCTTACACGGCGGGCCTGGAGCACGTTTCGACCTCGATGGACGGTGAGCCGCGCACGTTCACCCTGCGGGCCACACAGGTTTACCGCCGCGAAGAGGGCCAATGGAGAGTTGCCCATCGGCATGCCGACATGGTGAGCCCAAGAAACCCAGAAAGCTCCTGACCGGCAGGACCGGCCGTATGTCCAGAACCGCTGCGTACCCGGCCCGAACGGTGATGGGCCGCCCTACGCCGGCTTGGGCGAAGTTTGGTTTGAGAGTCCGGAGGCCGCCGCTGCAGCCATGCAATCCGCGGAATGGTCCTCCGTTATCGCTGATGCGCGTGAGTTCATGGACCTGTCAACGGCCATCGTAGCGTGGGCCGAGGAGCATCCCGCGTCCAGACAGGAAACGTAAACAACCTAGATAAGACAACCCTGAAGCTGCCTGTGGAAGTCCGGTTCACCACCACCGGATGGTCACCTATTCGCTCCTTGCCTGCGCCGGTTACGTCATCCTGTCCGCGTTCATCGGAGTCCGCTGGTTCCGATGGGACACATTGACCCGTCTCGCCAACGGGTCCCCCGCCGGGCTCATTGTCTCTTTAAATTCCAACCCGTTAAATTCCAACCCGGTGACGGCATAGCCCCGGTCCCCGGCCGCGGCTAACCTCATGTCATGGGGAGACTTGCGAGGCTGGCGCCGGTAGCGATTGTGGTGTGTGTTCTTGGAATCGGCTGCGGTCCTACCCCGGGTACGGGCGTCGATACCTGCGTGGACTGGGTCCGATTTGAAACCCCTCAGGACCAATTCGACAACGCCAACCTGGTGGTGATCGGAAAGCCCCTGAAGCAAAACGGCGAGACCAGCATCTATGGCTACAAGGCACGGTCGCACGAGGTTGAAATTGAGACTGTCTTCAAAGGTGATCCCGGACAGGGTCCGCTCCGCATTGCCTCCATGCCCCAGACCTGCGGCAAATCGTACCCGGACGGCGACCCGCTCGACGCGACTCAAAGAGTACTTATCTTCGCCACCAGACACGACACCGAATGGTTCACCATGACTCCGGCCCAAGGTGTCCTGCCTTTCAAACAGGGAACGAAACTTCCTTTTCAATAGCTCGTCCCCGCATCAATGGCAGGACAACAAATCGTCAGCCGCGTGCCGACCCGATCCCAATAAGGCACACTCCCAACTTGACGAAAGCCATGGGCCACCCGTTGTGTTTTGGTTGCACGGCGGTTCTACTTGGCGAGCCGTTGATACCGGTTGCTTCGCAGCGGACCGTGTGCCAGCCTCTAAGTGATCCCGCCGGGGCGACGACGGGCGACAGAGAGGGAGTACGACATGGGACTGATCCATATCGACCTGTTCACCACGCTCGACGGCGTGGCACAGGCGCCCGGCGGACCGGACGAGGACACTGAGAACGGTTTCGCGTTTGGCGGCTGGCAGGCGCCTCTCTTCGACGAGGTCGTCGGCGAGCAGGTCGGCGCCGGGATGGCGGAGATGGACGCGCTGCTGCTCGGGCGCCGGACCTACGACATTTTCGCCGCGTACTGGCCGCAGCAAGAGGAGGGTGTGGACGGGAGCATCGCGCGGCTGTTCAACCGACTCCCGAAATACGTGGCCTCGCGCCAGACACCGAGCCTCGAGTGGGCCGGCTCCACACTGCTCGGGCCTGATGTCGTCGCCGCCGTGCGCGAACTGCGCGACCGGCACGCGAACATCCACGTCATCGGCAGCCTCGACTTCGTGCAGACCCTGTTCGCCGAGCGGCTCTTCGACAGGCTCACGCTGTGGGTGTATCCGATCCTCCTCGGCGGTGGAAAGAAGGTCTTCGCCCATGGGGTGGTTCCGACAAACCTCAGACTCATCGAGCCGGTCGTCGCCTCACCGAAGGGTGCGGTGATGCAGCGCTACGCGCTCGCCGAAGGCACCCCCCGCGTCGGCCATATGTAAAGAACCCGTGCCGGGGCTTGGCGGGAAATCGGCGGCAGCCTGTTACTGGGCCCATGAGCATGGCCGCGCAGGCCCGAACCAGTTGGCCAGCGCGTCCTCCAGCCCCGGCTGAGTCCCGTCCCCCGTCCACGCCACATGTCCGTCGGGCCGGATCAACACGGCCGCAGGTGCGCTGACTGAACCGATCACCGGAAGCTCCCACCCGCCGTCGTACGTGGCGTCAACCAGCTGCACCCGATCCGCCCACGGCCCCGGGTCGATGCTGCCCGGCGCGCCGAGGTTGAGCAGCACCGCACGGGCATCGTGCAGGAGGGTGAACACGCGCAGCGCGCCGTTGGCGGTGACGACGTCGAGATCGGGCATGCGGCGCCCGAGCAGCGGGTGCCCCTCGCCGAAGTCGTAGCGGACGTCCAGGCCAGATATGAGCCCGGCCAGCCGCTTCCGGGCCTCATCGATGGTGAGCAGGTCGGCCACAGTGTCGGCCAACGCGCCGATTCGCGGGTCCGCCCGCTGCATGAGCGACTGCGCCATCGTGTGTTTCAGCGCGCGGGCCCCGGCGGGGTGCCGCTCGGCGTGATAGGTGTCCAGCAGGCTGCCCGGCGCAATACCCTTAACCACCTGGGCGAGCTTCCAGCCGAGGTTCACAGCGTCCTGGATGCCGAGCCCGATCCCCTGCCCGCCCGAAGGAGCATGGATGTGCGCGGCGTCCCCGGCCAGTAGCACGCGGCCGCTGCGGTAGGCCGCGGCCTGGCGCGTGGCGTCGGTGAACCGCGAGATCCATCTCGGAGTGTGGACCCCGAAGTCGGTGTTGTAGACCTCGGTCAGCGCCTTGCCGAGGTCAGCCAGGGTGGGCTCGGTGGCCGGTCCAAGTTGTTTCTCGGTCACGATCACCCGCACGGTCCGCCCGTCTTCCATCAAGTGCAAACCGTGGACCCCCACCTCGTCGATTCGCATGCCCGCCGGCGTCTCCTCGGTCACCTCCACTTCGGCGATCAGGCTGCTCCTCGTCGCCGCCCAGCCGGGGAACTCGATGCCGGCCGCCTTGCGCACGGCGCTGCGCCCGCCGTCGGCGCCGACCAGGTACAGCGCGCGCATCGGCTCGCCGTCGGCGAGATGCACCTCGACCCCGCTGTCGTACTGGGCGAAGCCGGCCACCTCGAGCCCGCGATAAACCGACACTCCCAGCTCCTCGATCCAGCCGGCCAGGATCCGCTCAATGTGGTTCTGCCACAGGCCGAGCGTGTAAGGGTGCCGTGTAGGAAAGTCGCTCACGTCCAGCATGGTGTTCCCGAAGAACGCCGCCTGGACGGGCTGGCCCTCCGCGAGGAACCGGTCAGCAATCCCGCGCTGATCGAGGATTTCGATGGTCCGCGAGTGGAACCCGCCCGCACGCGAGCCCACCAGCTCCGGCGTCGGGCGGCGCTCCACAACCGCCGCATCCAGCCCCGCCAGCGTCAGCTCACCGGCCAGCATCATCCCGGTAGGACCGCCTCCGGCAACGATCACATCAACCATCACTACCCCGCCCCTCAGTCATTTTCCGTGTACGGCGTCCGTGCACGTCCGAGCCAGTTTGAGCCATGCCGGGGGCCTTGCCGCAAGCCCCCTTGTGCGCGATAGATTGGAAGTGGCAGCGGCTGCGTGCCCCGATGCTGTACGTGTTGTTCGGCAGGTTCGCTTCGTCGAACAAACTTCTCCAGCCTTGCCAGACCAGATGTGGCAGCCCAACCAGTCCGAGGCAGCGACGCTCTGCCTCTCTGAGATGGCCCAGGTCTCAGCGGTGGTTAGAAACCGCCGACGCCGTTCGGCGTGCCCAGGCCGGTTGGCCCATCCCAGAGGGCTCCTGACGTGCACCATTCGGCCGGAGAGCAGGTGCCGTTTGCGCCTGTCGTCACGTCGAAGAGGCTCGAGGCGTGGGTGTAGGGAATCCAGTTAGCGGGGGCCGAGCTCGAGCCAGTGTTGCCGCTGAGGGCGAAAACGGACGCGATGATCGGCGAGGCCTCACTCGTACCGCCGAGCTGGCTCCAGGTCGACTTGGCGTTCGACGTCGGGTAGTAAACGGCGAGGCCGCCGTTGCTTGGGTCCGACACCGCGGAAACGTCGTTCATCGCGCGGCCAGCGCAGCCGGTGTTGAAGGCAGTCGCGGGGGGTAAGGCGGCATTCAGACTCGAGCAGCCGGATCCCGTGCCGCTCCACGCCGTCTCATTCCAGCCGCGCGCGTTCGCGCCGCTGTTGAGCGATGTCCCGCCCACACCCACGACGTAGCTCGAGGACGCCGGGTAGTACGCCCCCCTGTAGCCCCAGTCGCCAGCGGCTGCCGTCACGGCGATGCCTGGGTGGTTGTAGTACGAGCCGTAGGTCGAGTCGGGAGCGTCATAGAACGCGTAGGAGTTCGAGATGGCGACGACCCCGGGCATCCGCGCGGCTGTCTGGACAGCGGTGCCCAAATTGGTCAGGTTCTGGGAACTGGCCTCGAACACGGCGATCTTGCAGTCCGGGCACGCAGCAGACAAGGCGTCGACGTCGAGCGCCTGCTCCTGCGACCACCCGAGGTCGAAGCGCGGTAGCCTGGTGCCGCCGGACTGATTGCGGATGGTCAGGCAGCCATTCACAGTGGTGCATTCCGGGAGACCAAACTGCTTACGGTACACGGCGAGATCCCGCTCGAGGTTCGGATAACCGTACGCGGCCACAATCGCTATGGTCTTGCCGCCTGTCGTCAGGCCCGAGAGCCTGTAGGCGTCCTGCAATTGGGCAGGGGTCAGGCCCGAAGACGGGGGCGCGGAAGCGTTGGTGATTGGGTTCCCGGCCGGGTCGAGGGCCTGACGGGCTGTGCACGCGGCTTCGCTGGCCCGCGGCGCCGGGCAGACAGGGCGCGAGTGCTCAGGCTGGAGACCCGGTCCCGGTGCCCCCCAAGCCGGCGAGGTGGTGAATGCGGCGAAGAGCAGGGTGGCGACGACTGCCGAGACGGTCTTCCTCATAGGATCCTCCTGAGGCGGGGACAAGGCGCAGTATCGAATTATTAGCAGAGTCGCGACGTCATCGCTAGGGCACATGTGCCCTTCCTCAGGCTAGCTGCACCCAGTCCCCGCGGCCCGCCGCGCCGAGTCCACCGTTCAGCCGTACCTGCCCGCCAACTAGTGCAGGCCGCCGGCGCCCCCCGGCATGCCGGCTTTGATCAGCTCCATGACTGAAGAGTCCGCCAGGGTGGTGACATCCCCGATCGGCCTGTTCTGCGCCACATCTTTGAGGAGCCGACGCATGATCTTGCCGGACCGGGTCTTGGGCAGCTCGGCCACCACCATGATCTGCCGTGGCCGGGCGATGTTGCCGATTTGCTTGGCCACATGGTCACGCAGCTCCTGAACGACCTCCGGGCCGCCGTCGCCCGCCTCGCTGCGCAGGATGACGAAGGCGACAATAGCCTGCCCGGTGGTTTCATCGAAGGCGCCGACGACGGCGGCTTCCGCGACTTTCGGATGGGCGACGAGCGCCGATTCGATCTCCGTTGTCGAAAGCCGGTGCCCTGCCACGTTCATCACGTCATCCACCCGCCCAAGAAGCCAAATATCCCCATCCTCGTCCTTCTTCGCGCCGTCCCCCGCAAAGTAGAGCCCCGGGAACCGTGACCAATACGTCTCCACATACCGGTCGTTGTCACCCCAGATGGTGCGCAACATGGACGGCCAAGGTTCCCTGAGGACCAGATAACCGCCAGAGCCGTTAGCAACCGGTGTGCCCGCGTCATTGACGACGTCGGCCACGATCCCGGGCAGCGCCCGCATCGCGGCTCCCGGTTTGCCCGCTGTCACACCCGGGAGCGGACTAATCATGATGGCTCCAGTCTCGGTCTGCCACCAGGTGTCCACAACGGGCGTTTGGTTGTGCCCGATGTTCTCGCGGTACCAGATATATGCAGCCGGGTTGATCGGTTCGCCCACCGTGCCGATCACGCGCAAACTCCCGAGGCTGTACTTGGCCGGTATCTGGGCGCCCCATTTCATGAACGTACGGATGGCGGTCGGGGCACAGTAGAGAATCGAGACCTTGTACTTGTCGATGATTTCCCACCAGCGGCCCTGGTGCGGGGTGTCCGGCGTGCCCTCGTACAGCACGGAGGTAGCACCGTTAGCCAAGGGCCCATACACGATGTAGCTATGACCGGTCACCCAGCCAATGTCCGCTGCCGTCCAGAAAGTATCGGACTCAGCTTTCAGGTCAAATACCGCCCAGTGCGTGTAGGCGCATGCCGTGAGGTAGCCACCGGTGGTGTGCAGGACGCCCTTCGGCTTGCCCGTGGTGCCCGAGGTGTACATCACGTACAGGGGGTGTTCGGCGTCGAAGGTCTCGGCGTCGTGCTCAGTGGCGGCCCGCTCAACCGACTCATGCCACCAAATATCGCGGCCCGGTGTCCAACCGACCTCCTGACCTGTGCGGCGGACCACAAGGACGTTGCGAACGTCGGGGCAGTCCAGCAGGGCCTCGTCCACGGCGGACTTCAACCCGCTGGCCCTGCCGCGGCGGTAGGCGCCGTCGGAGGTGATGACGATCCGCGCATCGCAGTCGTGGATCCGCGTCCGGAGCGCGTCCGCAGAGAACCCTCCGAACACCACAGTGTGGGGTGCTCCTATTCGCGCACAGGCCAGCATCGCCACGACGGTTTCCGGAATCATCGGCATGTAAATGGCCACCCGGTCTCCGGACGTGACGCCCAGATCGGTAAGCGTGTTCGCTGCCTGGCAGACCATGTGGGTGAGCTGGGCATACGTGATCGTGCGGGTGTCCCCGGCCTCGCCTTCAAAGTAGTAGGCGACCTTGTCGCCGCGGCCAGCCGCTACATGCCGGTCAAGACAGTTGTAGGCGGCATTGAGCCTGCCCCCGACGAACCATTTAGCGAATGGCGGATTGGACCAGTCCAAGACCTTACTCCACTTATGGGACCAGTCCAGCCGTTCCGCCTGCCGCGCCCAAAACGCCAGTCTGTCGCCGTCGGCTTCGTCGTAGACCGACGACGTGACGTTGGCCTGGGCCGAAAAGCCGGCTTCCGGAGGAAAGCGCCGCTGTTCGTGCAACAGGTTTGCGAGGGTCTCATCCGATGCTGTTGGGTCTGCGGCCACAGCCTGTCACCGTCGTCCCACCGGAAGCAAAGTCCGCTTGAAAGTGGAGTTGGCGACCACCGCGAGGGAGCAGTACCAGGCGATGAGCGCCGTTACGATGCCCAGCCACCCACCCAGTACGGTCAGTCCGGTTGCCCCGGAGAAAGCGCCCAGAAACAGCGCAATGAAGGTCAGCGTCAAGAAAACGAAAACGGCAAAGACACCCATGCTGACGCGCCACGCTGAAATGGTCATGTATGCGGTGAAGATTGCCCAGGCCAGAAGGTAAAGGCCCACGGCTTTGCCGGCGTTCGCTGCCGGAAGGCTGCCCGCGCTGAACACGCTCAAGAACCAGAAGGAAAGCCAGAAGGCTCCGTATGAGCAGAAAGCTGTCGCGCCGAAGACGTTGCGATTGGCAAATTCCCAGATTCCGGCGCTGAACTGCGCTATCCCGCCGTAGAACAGTGCAAGTCCCAAAACCACCGGCTCATCCGCTTTGGGGATCAGGCCGGCATTTATGACACTGAGGACAAACGTGGTCATTGCGAAAGCGCCTAGACCTAAAGCTGCCGGATCGGCGAAAGGTGGGCTGATGCTCGCCTGTGGAGACACAACTGCACCTTGGACTGGTACGGGATTCTCAGCCCTCCGACCACTTCCCGCCGGGGCGGTCCCTGCCGCGGAGCTTGATTCGACACTCATGGTACGACTCCTTGGTCAGCACCAGCACCATCGCTGGTGACTTATATCAGGCTACACCTGAGAGCGCAAGCTCAATATGGCCAGGCGATGTGATTCAGATCGCAGCCTGTTGTGATCTAGACCACATCAAGTGCGCGGGTACGCTCGCGTCCGGACAGCACGTCATCGCGCTAGCATTGGTCCCAACACGTCGGACCAGGAGGGCGCATGCCGTACATCGTTGACTTCGAGAACGTTTCCACTGCCGGATTGGAATCGTCTCCGGTCGCCGAGGCCCTCGCCGGATTGCGCGCGAACGAGGCTCGCTATTACAGGAACAAATACGACCACGTCTTCACCGTGAGCCCTGCAAGCGAGGTTCCGGAGGTGGTCGAGCGAGTGAGCCGGATCCTGCGGGACGAGCGTGACATCGTTATCGGAGCCCGCCCGCTAGAAGCGACCGCCTTCGACGTCGATGGTTTGCAGATGGCCTACGTTTTCTACGAGTCGGGGTTGTCGATCAACGTTATGTACAGCATCGACGGCGCCAAGAGAGCCGTTGGGCTCAAACTCGCCGAGGGCATGGAAATTCCGGAGGAACTGGCGCCGCGTTTCAAGTTCGCCCGCCAAAAATCGAAGCTGGCCGGCGTTATTCGCGGCTCCTTCTTCGTGATCAAGGGCGAGTACTGATCGTGCTCACCGCCACATAGTCTGCAATACGCCACCCCTGCGGACTGGCGTTCCACATAGCCCCGTCATTTTTCCGCGGAGCCGCCGGTCGCTCGCCGCCACGCTCACCCGCATCAGCAGCGCCGCTTTCTCATCGGTCAAGGTTCACCGTCCCGGCGCCTCAGATGAGGCAACGTATCCCGCTACGCGGAGGCTATCAATGAGTCAACGCGGGACCTATCGCTCGGTTGGCCTCAGGCGTAATCTGGACGGAATTCACGTCCTGGCAACGCAAAACAGAAAGGCGGCATACGCGGGCGTGACCATCAAGGACGAGTGGACCGGCTCGGCTCGGCGACCCGGAGTTGGCCACGATTTCATCCGGGAGAAGGCGGAGGCCGCCGGAACGATCCGCGTCCCGTGGCGGAATACCGGTTCTTCGACACACCAACTTTGCCGGTTAGCCAGGACGGCGCAGCCTCGGAGGCCGCAGCGGAGCCGGGCCTCGTGGGCCCAGGCCAGCGGTGCGCCGACGACCTGGGTTGCAGCTGAGAGACGACCCGGGTCTGCCGCCGGGACGGGTATCCGGGTATGACAGGTATTAGGCCTCCCGGGCACGAGGCGAAAGGTGATTGCGATGACCGAACATCAGGACCGGCCCGCGGCGGCAATGACGGCAGCACAGGCCGAGCTCATCAGGCGCCTGGCGGCGCAGCTGCGGGTGGACTCCATCCGGTGCAGCACACAGGCCAATTCCGGCCATCCCACCTCATCGTTGTCTGCTGCGGATCTCATGGCGGTCCTGCTCGAGCGACACCTCCGCTATGACTGGGACCATCCAGCACTGGCGACCAACGATCACCTCATTTTCTCCAAGGGTCACGCCTCTCCGCTCCTCTACTCGATGTACCGGGCGGTCGGGGTGGTCGAGGAGGACGAGCTGATCCATACCTACCGGCAGTTCGGCGGGCGGCTACAAGGCCACCCCACACCGGTCCTACCTTGGGTCGACGTGGCGACAGGATCATTGGGCCAAGGCCTGCCGGACGCGGTCGGGGTGGCACTGGCCGGAAGGTACCTGGATCGTCTGCCCTACCGGACCTGGGTCCTGTGCGGGGACAGTGAACTGGCCGAAGGGTCCATCTGGGAGGCCCTGGACAAAGCCGGGTACTACAAGCTGGGCAACCTGACCGCCATCGTGGACGTCAACCGTCTGGGCCAGGACGGTCCCACCGAACTCGAGTGGGACATGGACCGCTATGCGCGGCGGGTAGACGCTTTCGGCGCCCAACCCATCGTCATCGACGGGCACGACATTTCCGCGATCGACGAAGCGCTCACCCGCGCCGGGTCCCGGCCCGACCAGCCAACGGTCATTCTCGCCAAAACCATCAAGGCCAAAGGCGTTCCCGAAATCGAAGACCAGAACGGCTGGCACGGCAAAGCGCTTCCGAAAGACATGGCAGAACGCGCCGTGGCAGCCCTCGGTGGCCCCAGCAACCTGCGAATCACTACAGCGCTCCCTGAACCGGGGACCCCTGCGATCACCCCGGATCCGGGCGCAGCCGTCAGCCTACCCCGTTGGGAGGTGGGTGAGAAGGTGGCAACCCGGGCCGCCTTTGGTGCCGCCTTGTCCGCGCTGGCCGCCCGTCCCGAAATCGTCGTTCTGGACGGAGAAGTGGGAAACTCAACGCACGCAGGCGATTTCAAAGACGCCGCCCCGGACCGGTACTTCGAAATGTTCATCGCTGAACAACAACTCATCGCCTCCGCCGTCGGGCTCTCAGTGCGCGGCTACATCGCGTTTGCCGCGAGTTTCGCCGCTTTCCTGGTTTCCCGGCCCTTTGACTTCATCCGGATGGCAGGAGTCTCCCAGGCCAGCATCCGTCTCGTCGGCACGCACGCCGGTGTCGAAATCGGTCAGGACGGGCCATCGCAAATGGCGCTGGAAGACATCGCGGCCATGCGGGCCGTACACAGCTCGATTGTGCTCTACCCTGCCGATGGCCCCTCCACGGCCCAACTCGTCCAGACCATGGCCGACACCCCCGGAATCTCATACCTTCGAGCCACCAGGGGTGCATACCCGGTCATCTATGGTCCAGAGGAAAAATTCCCGATCGGCGGCTGCAAAGTCCACCACACAAGCCCCAACGACGCCGTGACACTTATCGGGGCAGGAGTGACCCTGCACGAATGCCTCACCGCAGCAGGACAACTAGCCGAGGACGGGATCAACGCCCGCGTCATCGACCTCTACTCCCTCAAACCCATCGATGCGGACACCCTGCGCCGGACCTGCCAGGCGACCGGGGGCAGAATCGTCGTCGCCGAAGACCACTACCCCGAAGGCGGCATCGGCGCAGCCGTCCTCGAGACCCTCGCCGGCACCGACACGCCCGAACTCCACGTCGTTTTACTTGCCGTCAAAGCACTGCCCACCTCCGGCGCACCCCAGGAACTGCTCGACGCCGCCGGCATCTCCGCGATGCACATCAGCACAGCCGCACGAAGGCTCCTAAGTACGGGATAACCATCCCGGACGGACCGGTCATGTTGGGGTTCTTCGAGCGGTCCTCGGTTTGCCTCGATCTTGCCATGGACTATTCGTAAGCATCCTGATAATTCTGGAACCTTCAAGGCTGTTCACCGCGAGGGTGAAATGACGTGAACGAGCAACCCGATGGGAATTGGCGACAGGATCGAAAAAGCCGCGGAAGCCGCTATGGAGGACCTGGCCGGCACGCCCAGCCCGACGGATGACGCACATGTCCCCGATCCGGGGGCACCGCTAGGGCCACGCAGCCACGGTCCCGCCGCGGTGGCGTCTTTTAGCGGGCTCGTCCAGGCGGGCTCGTCATTTGGTGTCAACGTCGGTGAGGTAGCTTTCGGTCCGTGAGTTGGGTTCCGAGGGGACCGTAGGGCAGGTCCGGATTGGCGTCGGTGATCTCAAGGAGCCGGTTGTATTTGGCGACGCGTTCACCGCGGGCGGGCGCCCCGGATTTGAGTTGCCCGCAGCCGGAGCCGACGGCGAGGTCCGCCACGAAGGTGTCGTCAGTCTCCCCGGAGCGGTGCGAGACCATTGCCGCGAAGCCGCCCTCGTGGGCGGCGGTGAGGGCGTCGAAGGTTTCGCTCACGGTGCCGGCCTGGTTAGGTTTGATTAGCGCTGCCGTCGCGGACGCGGTCCGGACGCCGTCCCGGACCCGGTCCGCGGACGTGACGAACAGGTCATCCCCGACCACCTGCACCCGGTTCCCGAGGGCCGCCGTCAGAGCCGGCCACCCCTCGTTGTCTTCGGCCAGTGGGTCCTCCAGGCTCCAGATCGGGTAGTCCGTGATGAGCTTGTCGTAGTATGCGATCATCTGCTCGGAGGTGCGGGCGCGGCCGCCGACCGTGTAGGTCCCGTGGGCGTAGAAGGAATTAGCGGCCGGGTCCAGGGCGATCGCGATCCCGTCCCGACCCGGGGTGTAGCCGGCGTCGCCGATGGCGGCCACGATCAAGTCCAGGGCCTCCTCGGGGCGGTCCATGGCTGGGGCATAGCCGCCCTCATCTCCCAGACCGGTCGTAAGGCCCTGCTTGCGCAGGCGCCGGGACAGGGCATGGTAGACATCCGATCCCCAGCGGACCCCGTCGGCGAAGGACGGGGCCCCGGCGGGGGCGATCATGAATTCCTTGAACTCGAGCGGATTCGCGGCGTGCCGGCCGCCGTTGAGGACGTTAAAGTGCGGCACGGGCAGGCGCCCGGACCGGCCCAGGGTCTGGGCGATCCAAGCATGCAGCGGTGTCCCGGCCGCGGCCGCGAAAGCCCGCGCAGCGGCCATCGACACTGCCACGGTGGCGTTGGCCCCGAGCCGGGAGCGTGCCGAAGTCCCGTCCAGCCCGACCATTGCCTGGTCCAGGTCCGCCAGGCTCTGCCATCTCCGGGACGTCAGCAGATCACTGATTTCGGACCTGACGTTGGTAACGGCTTTTTGCACGCCGCGGCCGGAGTACTCCTGGCCGCCATCACGTAGTTCCACCGCCTCGTGAGCCCCGGTGGACACACCCGATGGGGCCGAGGCAGCGGACACAACACCGTCGGAATGTTGGAGCCACACTTTCACCGTGGGGTATCCACGGGAGTCGAGGATCTGAAGGGCACGAACTCCGGTGATCTGAAGGTCACTCATGATGATTTTCTCTGTTTCTCGTCTTCATCTCATGTCTCGCCGGCGGCGACTATCACTGTGAAAGCGGGGCCGTCAGACGTCGAAGATTTCCGGCCCGAGTCCGCTCGGCGATTCTTCCCCGGGCCGTGCGGACAGGAAGCCATAACTCCGCTCGTTCAATTCCCAGGCGGGAACTCCCGTCAGCACCGGGCATCCCGGCAATTCGAAACAGCGCGGGCAGTGGTCCGGTTCCGCGACAGCGTGAAGGTATAGACCATGTCCGAGGGAAGGAAGCGGAAGCAAGCATTCCGTTGCGGCGTGGGGAAATGTGGAGCGATTGCTCAGGAAGCGAGGATATCCAGTACCCCGGCCCGAGAGGGAGTCATCGGCACCCGGAATCCGGTCTGGTTCTCGTGCGGGGACCGGGTGCCGGGTGCCGAACCCGTCAGATCGGTAACGAGGCCCATGCCGGCGGATTCGCGCAGCGCTGCAATGCCGGCGGCAGCCTCCCGCTTGTCCTCAAAAGTTGCCGACACGGCCAGCACGGCCCCATCGGCGTCAAGCAGCCGGAATCTGAACCGCATCTGCTCATCTACGAATACCTCAAATCCACCGGTCATGTGCTGTCCTGGCCTTCCTGAGGGCGGCAAAATACCGCCGGTCCGCTGCCCGATGACCCCGCCCGGATCCGGCGCGGCGCTGAGCCGTGACCGGACGGAGTGGATTGCGGCCGTCGTGGAGCCGCAGATAACGATCAGACCATCGGACGCGGCCAGGCGGCTAGGGCCAAAAGGCCCGGGCCGTAGACCGGCCTGCTTCGGTCCCGTCCCACCCAAAAATCGCGGGAGCGATCCTCCTGGCGCAATGCGCAAGGGCCCAAGGGCCCGTAGGCGGTGTCCCGCCGGGCGGTAGGCTGGGAAGGGCGGACGACGTCGTCCGCAGCGACCGGCGCCGGGCGCCCGTGGAACCAACAGCAAAGGCGAAGAAAAGCACATGGCAACAGGAACAGTGAAATGGTTCAACTCCGAAAAGGGCTTCGGATTCCTCAGCAACGACGACGGCTCCGCGGATGTCTTTGCCCATTACTCCGCCATCGCCAGCAGCGGCTACCGCTCCCTGGAGGAGAACCAGAAAGTCCAGTTCGACGTGGTCCAGGGCCCAAAGGGGCCCCAGGCGGAAAACATTCACCCGCTCTAGGCCCACCTCCCGGCCGGAAAGCACCTTCCTCTGCAACGAAGGCGGCACGGTCAAAGCGGTCGCTTTCCTCCTCTTGGTCGCACCGATCCTGCCAGCAGTGGCCATCGCGCCCTTCATGGTGAGCCGCTCGGGTGGCGGCCAAAGCCTTACCCGGATTGCCGCCGCGTCCCGCTAAGCCGGGCCGCATTCTCACCTTGATGAAGTCCTCGATGCGGTGCAGGCCGGCCCCGGAGGCACTGCGGGAGCCGGCCCCGCATTCGTCGGTGAAACCGCCGCTGGCAGAACATCAGATCCGGAGGGAACTACGGTCCGGTGGAATGGCAGGTCACGGCGCTGTCACTCCAAGCGGGGACCGCACCCCTTCCTCAGCCTGCGTCCGATCTGCGGAGCGCGGAGTGCGCACGCCCACGACAAGCAGGTACAGGACCATCCAGATCTCTGCGATGGCGGGCACTATACTCAGGTAGCCGTGAATCTGCTCAGCAAGTCCGGGGAGCAGGAATGCCACGACGACGTCAGCCAGGTAGCTGACCGTGGCGAGTACCAGCACGACGCCCAATATTTTTGGAAACAGCCTCGACCTGTAGGCTAGATATCCCAACGGGGCCAGCCATAGGCCGAAGAAGACCTGGGCGGCAAGAATAGCGAAATGCTGGATTTCCAGCAGGAGCAGCACGAGCGCGCTGGCCCCTGAGGGCCCGAAGCCCCCCGCGTAGGAACTGTCCGTTGCGACCTGCATCGCCACGAACGTGAAGACGGCACTGATGGAGATGATGCTGGCGGCGACGATCACTGCCACCATCATCAGGCGGGCCGCGTGCTTGCCAACGTGCTTGAGCAACAGGTAAAGCGTCACCGCGGTAAGCAGGAAGAACACCGCATCCGTGAGGTGGGCGACGACGCCAAAGCGCATGAGCCCCTCGTTGGCCGCCACGTTCGCGGATGTGGCGGCCGCGTCTCCGGCGACATACAAGGAGGGATCGACGAAGCCCTCAGAGAAGCCTCCCGTAATGCCCACGACAAGGTAAAAGACCCCCGCGATCGTTGCCAGTCGCTTGGGCGAGACCGGCGCGGACCCCGGGGGCTGATCAGTAAATATTCCGTTTGGAGATTTCACGATGTTCCTTTCGGGTCTGGAACGTGGACGTCGCCACCTCATGCGTACAATGTATATCTGGACACGTACAAAGTACACAGCCGGGTCGAAGGTATCTTTGATTGTCGACAGAACAGAGGAGTGTCCATGACGGCGATGAAGAATGAGAATCCTCGCCCAGCCCTTAGCAGACACCGTGTGGTGCATGCGGCAATTCAGCATGCAGATTCAGCCGGGCTAGACGCGCTGACCATGAGGCAGGTCGCCGGGATGCTTCAGGTCGCTCCGATGGCCCTGTATCGCCACATCTCAAATAGAGACGACCTTATTGATGCGATGATCGATGTCCTGTTCAGCGAAATCGCCCTTCCCCTAGGCAGCGCCCACTGGAAAACAGCAATGCGAGACCGGGCGCTGTCACTTCGCGATGTCCTCGCGCGCCACCGCTGGGCCATCGGCCTGATGGAGTCCCGGAGACGTCCTGGGCCGAGCAACCTGCGCCATCACGACGCGGTCATCGGCAAGCTACGCTCAGCAGGCTTCGACCTCGCGATGGTGGCCCACGCCTACTCACTCCTCGACGGTTACATCTACGGATACGCCCTGACGAAGATGAACATCCCATTCGAAACCACAGACGAGATGGCTGCGATGGCCCATGACATGTTCGAGCCGTTCCCCGCCAACGACTATCCGAACCTGGCAGAATTCGTCACGGACCACGTTATGAAGCCCGGCTACGACTACGGAGGGGAATTCGAGTACGGACTCGACCTGATCCTACGCGGACTGGAAGAGGCACTCGCCGGCCAGTGACAAGCTCTGCACTCTTCGGGACGATCCTCTCCGGTGTGGGGCCGGGACACGAATTCAGACGCCCTTAAGGCCTCACAGGTTTGACAGGCGCCGACGTTCACATCGTCGGGCATTTCTGGTCTCGCGATCACTCGTCGGATCGTTGCGCGCCCGTCGACAGCGGTTGACGAGATTGATGCCAATTTTCAGGCTGATCAGCTCAGCGGGTGTGTCGCGAATGGCCCGTGCCGTGAACTGATCAAAGAGCGCGCTGCCGCCGAAGCCCAGGTTCGTCAGATCGGCGCCCCCCCAACCGTGCGGCGACCGCCGGCCAAATCGCCGTCGGACGGGTGGCATTGGACCGGTGACTGATTGAACTGCTGTGGTGCAGCCATCTCGGCCTCCGGACGGAGGCGTGGATTGCACCGAAGCATTGGTGCGAAGTGAAATGAGTTCCGTCATCTCGTTGTGAGGCAACCAGAGCTCAATGTCCTTGGTTCCCTCCGGGAGGTCAACGAATCGACTCGTGCACGAAGGACCGGCCACCTCACCGGCGGCTCCTGTGGCCATGTCGATCGTCACGGTGGTGCCGCCACCGGTCACGGAGCTGCCGAGGACTTGGCCATTCACGACAAGGTCGATCACTCCGTCAGGCCGTGCCGGGAGACCGGTGTACGCCCACCGGGAGCGCAGGGTTTCGAGCTCCACGGCGGTGGCGTTCGTGCGGAAGGCGAGCCGCACACCAGCTGGTTGAGACTCCGCCATGAACAACTGCGGGTCATCGGTCTGGACGCGTGCCCTTGCCGGGAGCCGATGGGGCAGGACCCCTCGGCCGGTCTGCTCCAGTTCAAGGGCGCCTGAAGAAGTCAGCGGGAATTGGCGTTGTGGTGGTCCAGTTATCGCTTGACATGCTCTCGTCATTCCCGGTCTTCGGATGCGCCCGATGGCGGGTGTGCCGCGGGCCGGCGCTCCCGGGGGCCGTGTCGGAATCGAGCCGCAGTTGCATGGCTGCGAAGCGCCCAGGATGCTCCCGGGCATAGTCCCGATAGGAGTTCCCCAGAGCCGCGAGAGCGGCCTCACGGGAGCGGCCGGCCACAGCCTCGGACGCACGATCCGCGAGCTCGGCGAGGGCGACCAGCGCAACGCGGGCCTTGAGGTCCGCGGAGTTCACAACGTGCGAATACAGACTCGCCGGCTTCACGTTGAATCGCCGCGCCAGCCCGGCAACTGTCACCTGCTCAAAGCCGATCTCGTCGGCAAGCTCAGCCCCTGCCCGTGCCAGGCGGTCAGCGGTAAGGCCTGCTCGTGCCACGGCCGGCTTCTCCATTCCTCGTAGCAGGCCATTGCCTACGATCTATAGGCAGACGGGCTGCCGCCGTCGAGACCTCCCCGGTCCCCGCAGCCGAGGAAAAGCTGACCATTTCGGTGTGTGACGGCTATAAGCAGAAGCGGCGGTGTCCACTGGGTCCCCGCCACTTCTGGCTCTGCGACAAGGAGTACTTTGTTAGGTTGGTGCTGGTCCACGGCGGCGTCCCGGCCGTGAGGTGGTTGTGACGCATCCGCGCTGGTCATCCGCTGTGAGTCTCCGGTGGCTGCCGGTCACCCCCAATGATGATCGGCAGCCACCGGGCACGAAATCCGTATGCGGGATGTCAACTTCGCCACGCGAGGCGTCGAGGATTGGTGTCTCAGGCAGGCAGACGACGAGGTCGTACGCAGTCGGGCTGGGGGCTGGGATCTCCGGCAGTGAACCCGGTGCGACGCCGCGTCGGGCCGGTGGCCCGCGCATGGGCTCTGCAATTCTGCACGGCCGGGGGTGAGGGGCCGTGCGGCGGGTCCCTGGCTGTGCCGAGGGGATGGAGAGCCCTCACGGACCCGGCGTCCACCCGGATCGGGTCGGCACCGGGGGGCGGGCAGTCTGGTCCGAAATGTGCGATGTGGCAGCGCCTTCCCGCACAGCCTCGACACCTTTAACCGCTGCAGTGATGTCGGGATAAGTTCTTGAGAGGGCCAGCACCATCCCGTTCCCGTCAACGAGCCGTAGGAGAAACCCTCCTCCGTCGCCGCGGACGATCTCAAATGTACCGGGCGTTGAGCGACAGGGAAGTTCATCGACGGGAACGGGGTCGGGCCCGGCCGGCGCCGGGACAAATGTCCGGTCCCGATACACGTGTGCGCGGTTGGCGGCGAAAGGCAGGCCCTGGGAATACTTCGGCATGGTAACTCCACGATGAGGTTCCAATGGCCGCGTCCTAGCCTCCTTTGACTATACGGCACCGGGACAGCCCGGGAATTCGCCGGGCCACGATTGCAGTAGGCGGGATGCTGCCGTGTCTGCAGAATCAACGACAGCCCACGCTGTCCCAAGTTAGAACATTGCGGCTGTCATTGATCTGGAACGCTGTGTCGAGACTGCCGCGGACGTGCTCGGCGAAGTCAGAGCAATTATTTCTTTGCTGCTCGATGCGGGCAATTCGGTCTGGCTGTTGTCCCGTTCGCCACGCAATTCGTACAGATGCCCTGGGTAAGGACCGACGCCGTCACCAACCGCCGCGCGTCGGCGTATGTCCCTTTCGGGCGTCGTCGGGCATCGGCATTTCCGCGCGCAGGCCGAGGAGCCGGATGGGACGGCCCGCTTCGATTCCCGCGGCGAGGTCCAAGGCCCGCGCGAGGATTTCGTTCCGGTCGAATGTCTCGGGAATCTTCCTCGCGTGGGTCTGGGTGAGAAACGGCGCGTACCGAATCTTGAGGGTCAGACCCACCACGGGCCGTCCTTCGGCCGCAACATCCTCAAGGACACGCGCCGTGAGCTCCCGTACGGCGTGCTCCACCTGGGCGGGCTCGATCAGGTCCCGCTGGAAGGTGGTCTCCCGGCTATGCCCGCGGGCAACCCAAGGGGCGTCATCCACAACACTGGCACCGTCCCCGCGTCCCAGCTCCGCGTACCAAGGACCCATCCTGGGGCCGAACTCCGGGACCAGATCCTGGGGGTCGGACGCGGCCAGCTCGGCGACCGTGTTGATGCCGAGTTTGGCCAGCCGGGCCGACACTTTGGTTCCGACCCCCCACAGGTCCCTCGTGGGCCGGCTGCCCATGACGTCGAGCCAGTTCCCGGCCGTGAGACGGAAGACGCCGCCCGGCTTGCCGAAACCGGTGGCGACTTTGGCCCGGACCAGGGTGTCGCCGATGCCAACGCTGCAATGCAGCCGCGTCCGCTCCAGGACGGCCGCCTGCACCTGCCGGGCGTAAGCTTCCGGATCGGCTGTCTCGATGCCTACAAACGCTTCATCCCAACCCAGCACCTGCACGGTGGCGCCGGGCTGCGCGCGCAGGACATCCATCACCGTTTCAGACGCCGCGAGGTAAGCCTCCTGATCGACGGGCAGGATCACGGCGTCCGGCACTTTCCGGGCCGCAATGCGCAAGGGCATTCCGGAACCCACGCCGAACGCCCTGGCCTCGTAGGACGCGGTCGACACCACAGCCCGTTCCATGGGGTCGCCCCGACCGCCAACAATGATCGGCCTGCCCGCAAGCTCCGGGCGCCGGAGCACTTCGACCGCCGCGATGAACTGATCGAGATCGACGTGCAGGATCCACCGGATTCCGTTCACGCCACTAGTCTGCCCTAAACACCCCTGGCAAGCATCGGCTTTTCCCCGGGTGGGCCGCTGAGCCGGCCCTAACCAACGCCGGAAGGGCCCGTTCCAATAGCCCAAAGTGGACATGATCATGCTGCAACGCTTCTTCGCTGATGGCCCTACAACCGAGACTCCCGCTGAGCGGATACCGCGTGAAGCCGCTTCTGCACAGTCCAGGAATCCCTGCACGCCCTACGCTTGGCTCTGGGCGGGCGGGACGCGCAGACTGCCGTACCTCTCCATTCGGTGCCACCGCAGGTGCACACCGGCCAAGGCAGTGACCACTGACTGGATGACGACCAGATACATGAGCTGCCGGTAGACAAACTGCTGAAGAGGGAGCGTCCACAGCGGGCGAAGCCGTTCATTGTCGAGGCGGAACGCGTAGGCAGCCATGAGGAATTGAACCCCAAGGAAGACGAGCCAGAGCATCCCGATCCGGACTGGATCAAGGAAGATCAGGCCGTAGATGGCGAAGACGTCCACCACCGGTGCGAACAGTGGCAGCAACACCTGTAGTACGAGCAGATAGCCAAGGCCACGCCGCCCGAGCTTGCCGGCCGCTCCGCCCTGCAGGACGGCGCCGCGGTGCTTCCACATGGCCTGAAGAGTGCCATAGCACCAGCGGTACCGCTGCTTCCAGAGCGCCTCGAGACTCTCGGGTGCCTCGGTCCAGGCTCTCGCGTTGTCCTGGTACACAACGCGCCAGCCGTCGCGGCACAGAGACATGGTCAAGTCCGTGTCCTCCGCAAGCGTGTCATCGCTGACTCCACCAACACGGAGCAATGCATCACGGCGGAAGGCACCAATGGCACCCGGGACGGTGGGCATGCACTCCGCGACGTCGAACAGCCTGCGGTCCAGATTGAAGCCGACGACGTACTCGATGTGCTGCCAGGCCCCGAGGATTCCTCCGCGGTTGGCGATCTTGGTGTTCCCCGAAATTGCGCCCACCTGTGGGTTGGCGAAGGGCTGGATGAGGGCATGCACTGTTTCCGGTTCGAAGACTGTGTCACCGTCGACCATCACCACAAGATCGTGGTTGGCAGCGGCAAGCCCGGCATTCAAGGCGGACGGCTTGCCCCCGTTCTCCTTCCGGATCAACGTGACCCCCGGCAGGCCGAGCCCTGCCACGATTTCTGCGGTGCCGTCGGTCGACCCGTCGTCGACCACGATGATCTCAACCGGATGGGTCGAGGCGGCAATGGATCGAACCGCGGCTTCGATGCCGGCCGCTTCGTCGTACGCGGGGACAATGACGCTGACGGGCTCGATGATCTCAGGCCGGACCGGCACGTCTACCCGGCGCCGGCTGCGGCCGGCGGCCCTGGAGCGGCGTGCCGCTTTCGTGTGGCGCGCCGCGAATCCGACCACGAGGACGGCCCGGATGACCGTCACGGCCCCGGCCGCTACGAGAGCCCACGAGATGGCGGTGATGACGAAGTCGCTGACCCGGATACCCCAAACCAGCGCGGTTCCGCTGATCCGCTCGCCCACCGACGCGTTCCGCATGCTCGTAATCCCGACGGCGTCGCCCGCCGTCGTGACCCGGTAGCCCTGGTCCGCGAACTTCGTGAGGGCGGAATCGAGCGCGGCGACGGTCTGCTCCCGGTCACCACCGCCGTCGTGCATCAGGAGGACCTGGCCCTGCGGGCCGGACGGGGCAAGGTTCCGCTCGATCGTGGCAACGCCGGGCCGCTGCCAGTCCTCGCTGTCCTTGGTGGTGAGCACGGTGAGGTAGCCCTGGTCTGCGGCTGCGCGCATCGCTGACCAGGTACCGTCCCGGACGGCGTCGTTCTCAGAGCTGTACGGCGGCCGCAGGAGCGTCGCAGCGCGGCCGGTGATGCCCGCGATCGCCTGCTGGTCAGCCTGTACCTCGAGCTGCTGGCGCCAAGGCGGGGCGCTTCCGAGGTCCGCGTGGGTCAGTGTGTGGACGCCGATCTCGTTGCCGTCAGCGAGGATGCTGCGGACCAGGTCGGGATTGTCGATCGCAGCCGAACCGACCACGAAAAACGTGGCATGGACATGGTGCTTCCGGAGGACGTCGAGGATCTGGGGCGTCCAGACCGGGTCCGGGCCGTCGTCGAATGTCAAGGCCAGCGTGTGGTCCGTGGGGCCCACGGTGCGGACGGCCCCGCCCCGGGCGTCGACCACTGGGTCGCCGTGGGACACCGCGTCCGGGACCGTCTTGGCGGAGCCTCCCCCGGGAACGGAATCATCGGCGATCCCGGCCATGTGATGCATGTATCCCTGCACTGTGAGGGCAACACCCAGCCCAAACAGGACGGCCGTCAGGATGAACCAATGAGCCCATACACGCGCCGGAACAGCACCCTTGCCCGGGCGAGGTACTCTCACGGGTGCGGCGGAGCTGACGGCCGCGTGGTCTGGCCCGGCGCCGTCCCGCTCTTGCCCGCCGCCGTCCCGCTCATGCCCGGCGCTGTGGGCGCCGTGCTCGGCGCGGGGGTGGCAACGGGCGCCGCTGGTTGCACTGCTGCAGTCCCGATCGGCGGTGCCGGCGGAACGGTCGAAGCCGGAGCCTGGGCAGCGGTCACCGGGGACTGGACAACGGCTCGCGCTACGGGCTCGGCCGATCGAGGTTCACTAGCTTGGGGCCCAACTGCGGGAGAGGACGGTGCCACTGGGGATGCCGGAAGATCGCGGGCCGCCGGAGCGGCCGGCAGAGGTAGGAAAGGCGCGGCGACGTTGGAGCCGCCGATGAATGCCACCAGCAGGAGGATGACATATCCCGCCACGAGCCCGAGGGCCCCAAGGCCGATAAGCTTCACCCGCCGCAGGCGCCGACCCGAGGCATCGACGAAGACCGGCCCACGCCGAGACGCGGGCCACTGATCGGACGATTCCTCAAAAGCTTCCATTGGGCATCAACCTTAGTGGCTCGCATTCCGAATCCAAAAATACACCGTGTGGCCTGTCTGTCGCCGATCTTCAGTCCCGAAAAGGCAACAAATCGTACGGTAGCCCGTCAGTCGTTCCGCAGGGCCGGCCCTTGCTCACCAGTCCAAACTCTGGGACCAGGGCTGGTGTTCTTGCGGCTTCAGGGAGGGAGTAGCCGTGCCCCATACCACCGGCCGGGCTTCCCGCTCGGAACGCGGCAGTGCCGGTGTAGAGCCCCATCGCAGTGCCCTCGGACCCGCAGGGCGGACGACGGCTGAAGCCCGTGCGAAGCCGGCAACCTTAAGGAAGCCGGCAACCTTAAGCTTGAAGACATGACCACGGCCACTGACGCCCCGCAAACCTTCGGCCCACGTGTCGTCGAGGCGGTGCAGACACTCAATCCGGGGTACTTCGCCCTCACCATGGCCAGCGGGATCATGTCGGTGGGGCTTGAGCTTGAAGGCTTCCACGCACTTTCCGCGGCATTCCTAGTCATCTGTGCGCTCTCCTACGCAGTGATCCTGATTCTGAACGTTCTCCGTCTGATCATGTTCCGCGCTGATATGCGCCACGACTTCCTGGACCCCGGGCGCGCGTTCGGCTTCTTGACTTTCATTGCTGGAACGAATGTGTTCGGAGTCCGGCTCGGGATGGCGGGGTGGCCCCGCACCACGGAGCTGCTCTTCGTGATTGCGGTGCTCGCCTGGCTGGCGCTCGGCTACATTGTGCCGTGGACGGCTGTGCTCGGCCGCGAGGAACGGCCCGTGGTCAAGGACGCCAACGGCACCTGGTTCATCTGGTGCGTTGCGAGCCAGTCCGTGTCGGTCGCGGCCGCCTCCATCGAGCCCCTCGCCGCGCCGGACTGGCGCGCGGCTTTGGCCCTCGCCGCCGTCGTGGCATGGTCGGTGGGGCTCATCCTGTACGCCGCGGTGGGGATCTTCGTCTCGCTGCGGCTCATGACCTACCCCATCCGGGCCGAGGACCTGCGCCCGCAGTACTTCGTGGCCATGGGGGCCATGGCCATCAGCGTCCTCGCCGGCGCACGGATCGTCGAGATGGCCGATGCGCCCATGGTGGATGCGACGCGGGGGCTCGTGGCCGGCGCCTCCGTCGTGTTCTGGGCCTTCGCTTCCTGGCTCTTCCCCGTGCTCCTCGCGGCCGGGTGGTGGCGGCACGTGATCCATCGTGTGCCGCTGTCCTACGAACCCGGCCTCTGGAGCGTCATCTTCCCTCTCGGCATGTACGCCGTTGCCGGGATTTATCTGGGGCGCGCCGATCATCTGCCCCTTGTGGCGGCGATTGGCCGCATGGAGCTGTGGCTGGCTGTTGCAGCATTCCTCCTCACTCTTGCCGGGATGCTCTGGCACCTGTGGGCTACACTCGTCCGCCCACGGCTGCAGCGCGCTGGCTGAGTACGGATGCCCCTGGGGCCGTTCGACCGCGCGGAGCCCCGCGAAACAATCAGGAAAAAATCTGACAATAGCCCTTTGCCAAGATCCATAGATCCTATAGGGTCTTCGATTAGCGGGCGCCGTCGGCGATGACGGGCCCTGTCCAAGAACACAAAGGGGTGGGTTGTGGCAACAGGGACCGTTCAATCAAAGCCGCACGAATCGGCTGTTCGCAGGACCATCAAGAATCTGCGCTGGTGGATTCTGGGCTGGGCACTGCTGGCCGGGATCGTGAACTACATGGACCGGAGCGCCATTGCCATCGCCGCGCCGGAAATGATCAAGCAGCTCGCGCTCACCAAAACGGACATCGGTTTGCTGGGAACGGTGTTTTCCTGGGTTTACGCCTTTAGCCAGTTGCCGGCAGGCTGGCTGATCGACAAGCTCGGCGCGCGGCGCATGTACTTCATCGCCATAGCGCTGTGGAGCGTCTCCACCGCGCTGATGGCGCTTGGCAGTAAAATGTGGCAATTCATCACTTTCCGGGCCCTGCTCGGCATCACGGAGGCACCCAACAGCCCGGCGTCGGCCAAAGTCACCGCGGAGTGGTTCCCCCGGACGGAGCGCGCGCAGGCCACCGCCGTCTGGGACAGCGGCTCCAAGTGGGGACCCGCGATCGCACCGCCCATCCTCACTGCGATCCTGCTCGGTTTCGGCTGGCAGGCCATCTTCGTCTTCCTCGGCATCATCGGGCTAGTGCTGGCCCTTGGCTTCTTCGTCTTCTACCGCTCGCCGGAGGAGCACCGCAGGCTCTCCGCGGAGGAGTTCAAGCTCATCCAGCGGGACCGGACCGAGAGGGCCGTTTCTCCCGCCAGCGCGTCCTGGTTCGCCTTGTTCAAGCACCGTCAGGTCTGGGGGCTCATGGCAGGTTTCTTCTGCGTGATCTGGATATGGAATCTGTTCATCGTCTTCCTGCCCCTGTATCTGCAGCAAGCACGGGGCGTCAGCATCGCCAACACGGGCTTCCTTGCGGCCGTCCCGTACCTCGTGGCGGCCGTCATGGGCCTGATCGGCGGCTACATCATCACGCGGTACTCCCGTCGTCCGGGAACGAGCCCACTGGCCGCCAAGCGCCACGTCATGGTGGCCGCCTCGATTGCCTCCGGCGTTCTGGTTTGCCTTGTGCCCTTCATCAGCGATCTCACCCTCTCCATGGTGGTGCTCAGTATCGCGATGGGGTGCATTGCCACTATGACCTCTGCTGCCTGGGCCATGCCTGGTGACATTGTTGACACACGGCAAGTTGCGTCTCTGGGTGCGATCATGAACTTCGGCGGCTACTTCGGCGGCGCGTTCTCCCCGCTGATTGCCGGAGTGATCGCCGACGCAACTGGCTCGTACACTCCCTCCTTCGTCCTGGGTGGCGTCATCGCCGCGCTGGCGGCGGTCGCGTACATCGGGCTGGTGCGCCACCCGATCGGTGCCGAACGCAAGCCGGAGGTAGTCGAAGCATGAGCCAGCGGACACCGTTCCGTGTCGCCATCACCGCCGATGCCGTCCGGCCAGACGGCACTTCGATCCATGGCGACCTGGGCCTTGAACGGTTGACGAACGCGGGTGTCCAGTGGCATGTACTGCCCAGTTACGAGAATCCGATCCCTCGCCCGCATCTTCAAGGGGCGGATGCCGTGCTTTCGCTCGGCCACATCAACTTCGGTGAGGAGACACTGGCCGCGGCACCGGGACTGAAACTGGTTGCCCGGTTCGGGGCCGGCTACGACAGCATCGACCTCGACGCCTGCACTCGGGCCGGGGTCTTGGTGACGAATACGCCGGCGGCGGTGCGCAAGCCGCTCGCCGCCGCCGGCCTCACCCTGGTCCTCGCCCTCGCGCACCGGCTGCTCGCCAAGGACCGGTTGACCCGCGCCTCCCGCTGGGAGGACCGGGAACGGCACCGGGGTTCGTCTATAGACGGTGCCACGCTCGGTATCGTCGGATTTGGGAGTGTGGGGGCGGAACTGGCACGAATAGCGGCTCCGCTCGGACTCAAGCTACTGGGCAACAACCGCAGCGGCCGCCATCCTGAGGCCGACGAGCTCGGCGTGAAGCTGGTGGGCCTCGAGGAGCTGCTGGTGGCGTCGGACTACGTGGTGTTGTGCGCCGCGCTTACCCCTGAGACGGAGAACCTCATCGGACAGCGGGAGCTGGAACTGATGAAGCCCTCGGCCTTTCTGGTCAACATCGGCCGGGGCAGACTGGTGGACACGGACGCGTTGCGCGCCGCCCTGCGGCGGGAGCGGATCGCCGGAGCGGGGCTGGATGTCTTCGAGCCCGAGCCGCTGGCGGCCGACGACGAGCTCCTCCAGATGGAAAACGTGGTGCTCTCGCCGCACTCACTGTGCTGGACCGCGGATTTCACGCGTGACGTCTCAGCCAGCGCGCTTCAAGCCATCCTCGACGTCGCTGCTGGCCGCCGTCCGCGCAACCTGCTCAACCCCGAGGCCTGGCCGGCGGCGCACGATGCCGAGTCGGTCCAGCAGGGCGATACGTTCTCTTCCTGGCCTCGGCCATAGTCGCCGACTCTCCTGGTCACGCCTCCGGACTTCCCCTTAGTCATCTCATGACCGCGTGTCCACGCCGGCGGCGTTGGACCGCTCGATCAGGGCCGTGGCGGTGAATTCCGGTCCGTGGCCGACTTTTCTATCGGGAGCCCTGCTGCCTTCCACTCGGGGAAGCCCTCCTCAAGCCTTGTGGCGAGACGCCCCTCGTCCGTGAGCAGCCGCACGGCCTCGTCCGCATATAGGCAGTACGGTCCGCGGCAGTAAGCGACGATCTCGCTCCCCCGGGGAACCTCGCGCAGTCGAGACTTAACGTCCGAGAAGGGCACGGAAAGCGCACCGGGGATATGTCCGGCGACGTACTCTGGCTGCGGCCGCACGTCCAGCACAACGACGTCGCCCTGCCGCAGCCGCAGCAGCAGTTCGTCGCGCGTGATCATGCTCAGGCCGGCGCGATCGCCGACGTAGGCGCGGACCAGATCGCCCAGCTCCCCGGAGTGCGCTTCGGCTGTCTCCCGAAGTGCTCGCCACAGTCGCTCCACTGCCGGGCTGGCAAGGGAGTAGTAGATCCGTGCCCCCGAGCGTCGGGAGCAGACAAGGCCGGCCCGCAGCAAGCGCTGCAGGTGCTGGGACGTGTTGGCCATGCTTTGGTGGATCTCTGCGGCCAACTCCTCAACCGACCGCTCGCCCTGGGCGAGGATGTCGATCAGCTGCGCCCTCCTGCCGCTCCCCAACGCCTTGCCAGCTTCCACGAGGGCGTCGAAGAGCGCATCCTTTTCCTGCTGGTCGCGCAATCGCTCCTCCTATTCAAGACTTCTCTTGACAAGCCTAGCGTCAGGGGATTCTTATTCAAGTACCTACTTGAATAAGAAAGGGGGTGGTGGCCGTGTCCACCATCCAAACTCCCCAAGGGGAACAGTCCCGCCTCCGGACAGGAGCCGTTCTCATGACTCTGGCCGGGCTGGCCTTCGTAGGGTACGCCGTAATCTTCTTGGTACTTAACTTCACGGACACCTTTCTCGAGCTGGGCATCGGCCCCGATCAAGTGGACAAGGGGAAGGCCGAGATCGAGGCGTTCAGCCCGCAGCTTTATCACTACATAAGCCATCTGCACATCGCGCTCAGCGGCTTCATCGCCGCGACCGGGCTGGCCGTCGCAGGCCTGTCCTGGTACGGGGTGCGCCGCGGAGAACGGTGGGCCTTTGTCACAGCCGTCATCGTCCCGGTCGTCGGGCTCGCCGTGGCCCTCCCCGCGCACTACCCATGGGGTCTGGCCACCCTTGGGCACCTCGGCCTGATCTACCTCGCCGTCCTCATTTTCCTGGTAGGGGTCGTGGCAGCCTACAGCGGGATGCGAAGCTCCGCCCTGACACACCACTGACCCCCCGACGGCGACTGAATTCAGCCACAACAAGAGGAAGGCAGTCGCGGCTGATGGACAGTCGGACCACGATTATGGCCGGCCCCTCAACCCGCGGACGAAGGGTGCTTTTCCCAGGGCCGTCCGTTCGAGCTGGTCCACCAGCTGCACGTCCACCCGGGTTTCCCCGGCGCCGGCTTTGTTCAGCGTGCCGGCGACGGCGGCGCGGACCCCCGCAACGGAAGCACCGGGCGCGAGGCCTGCAAGGAGGACCCGAAGCCCGGAGGGTTCCTGGATGACCTGCCACCCAGCGGCGGCGGCTTGGTCCAGGACATGGTGGAAGACGATCGGGTGGATGCTGACCGGTCCTTGTCCTTGCCTGCCCGGCAGTTGCAGCACGTCTTCGAGCCGGCCCTCAATGTCCTCCAGGAGGGCGAAGGACCGCCCGCAGGGGCAACCCCGACCGCCAAGTCGGACGGCGTCGGACATTTCGTAGCGGATCAATGGCAGGGTCCGGGAGAACAGGACGGTGACGAGGAGCTTCGCCCCGGCCGTCCCAGGCGGGACCGGGTTCCCGGCTTGGTCCACGGGTTCGATGATCAGCAGGTCCTCGTAGAGGTGGCGGTTCCGGTAGGTGCAAGGGGAGGCGATTCCGGCCGTTTCGGTGGCGACATAGACATCGAAGGGGGCGCTTCCCCAAGCCGCCTCCAGTTCCGAGGCCGTCTGCGGGGTAAGGACTTCGGAGGCGGACATGATGCCCTGCGGGGAGATGCGCAACCGACCGGCCCGCTGCTCTGCCGCCAGGGGTCTAAGTGCTGAGGCGTAGCCAACCAGGACCCGGGGCTGGAAGCGGTTCAGCGCATGGACCGTCTCGACCATGGGCGCGGTGACGTCCAGGCGGAGGGTGGGGACGAGCCCGGAGCGGAAGGATGCACCCACCACGGCGGACTGGTGCGTCGGGACGCGGGAGCTCACCAGCGCCATTTTCAGCGGCCGGGTCAGCCCGGCGGAGATCCCGGCCCAGTCGTTAGCGCGGGCGTAGGACGCCAGGACCGTCTCCCATTCGGACCGATTCCAGACGAAGGTCCCGCGCCGGCCTGTGGTTCCGGCCGTTGCCGCCGCCCACCACCGGCCTTTCCACGGTACCGCGGGATCCCCGTCGCTCTCCGTCAGGGACCGAAGATGGTTCTCCAGGTCCGCGAGCCGCACGTCCGGTGTGGTGACGGCCTCGTCGAAGTGGTCCATCAGGTCCGCTTTGGTCACGGACGGCAGCTGGTCCAGGGGGGCCTCGTGCAGGCCGGCGTGATGGCGCCGGTAGAACTCTGAGCCGGCGTAGGTGGCGCGGCGCAGTTCCTGCAGGGCGTGGTCCTGGTGGGCGGTGATCCGGGCCGGGTCCCAGTGGTCCCTTCTCCGCCACGCGGCCCGGAGGAACAGCACCCGGGCGATGAGGCGGATGTCCATGGACCGTGTGGCCTAGCGGTTCCCCGCCGGGGCCAGGGGCCGGGACGGGCGCGCGGCGGTGGCCTCGGGTGTTTCGGGCCGGGGAAGCCGGAGCCTCTTGAGCAACAGGGCGTTGACGGCGACCAGGAAGCTGGACCCGGACATCGACAGGGCGGCGATCTCGGGACTGAGGACGATCCCGGCAAACGCGAAGACCCCTGCGGCGATGGGCAGCGCTATCGCGTTGTACCCCACGGCCCAGCCCAGGTTCTGGCGCATCTTCCGCAGGGTGGCTTTGCCGATCCGCAGGGCGATCGGCACATCCAGCGGGTCCGAGCGCATCAGCACGACGTCGGCCGTTTCGATCGCCACATCGGTGCCGGCACCGATCGCGATGCCAAGGTCGGCCTGGGCCAGGGCCGGTGCGTCGTTGACACCGTCGCCGACCATGGCGACCCTGCCGCGTTGCTGCAGCTCGGCGATTTTCGCCGATTTGTCCCCGGGGAGCACCTCGGCGATGACAGTGTCGATGCCGAGCTGGCCCGCGATCCTCCGGGCGGTGGCTTCGTTGTCCCCGGTGAGCATGACGACCTCGATCCCGGCCTCGTGCAGGGCCGCGACGGCGGCGCCCGCGGTTTCCCTCGCGGCGTCCGCCAGTGCGATCACCGCCGCGGCCCTGCCGTCCACGGCGACGAGCACGGCTGTCCGTCCAGTGGCGGCAAGCTCGTCGCGCACTGCGGCCAGCGGACCCAGGTCAATCCCTTCGCCGGCCATGAGTCTGCGGTTGCCCACCAGGACACGGCGGCCGTCCACACTCGCCCCGGCCCCGTGGCCGGGAACGTTCAGGAAATCCGTGGCCGCCAGGACCGGTGCGCCGTTTTCGCGGGCGTGCCGGACCACTGCCGCAGCGAGCGGGTGTTCGGATTCCTGCTCGACGGCGGCGGCCAGGGCCAGGAGCTCGTTTTCGCCGATACCGTCGACCACGACGTCGGTTACTTCCGGTTCGCCCTTGGTCAGGGTGCCGGTCTTGTCCATCACGACGGTGTCGATCCGGGCGGAGACCTCCAGGGCGGTGGCGTTCTTGAACAGGACTCCCCGTTTGGCCCCGAGCCCGGTGCCGACCATGATGGCCGTTGGCGTGGCAAGACCCAACGCGTCGGGGCAGGTAATCACGACAACAGTGATGGCGAACAGCAGGGCTGCCTGGACGCCGGCTCCGAAGGCCAGCCAGGCGGCGAACGTAATAGTGCCGCCGATCAGGGCGACCAGGACCAGCCAGAACGCCGCCCGGTCGGCCAGCCGCTGGCCGGGGGCCTTGGAGTTTTGGGCTTCCTGGACGAGCGCCACGATTTGGGCCAGCGCGGTGTCGGCTCCGACCCTGGTGGCCCGGACCCGCATCGTGCCGGTGGTGTTGATGGACGCCCCGATCACTTCCGAGCCGGCGGTCTTGGTCACCGGAAGGCTCTCGCCGGTGACCATGGACTCATCGACCTCCGACTGGCCGTCCTCAACTTCCCCGTCGACGGGGATTTTCGATCCGGGCCGGATCAGCAGCAGGTCCCCCGTCTGGACTTCTGAGGTGGGTATCTCGACCGTGCCGCCATCGCGGATCACCACCGCTACCGGCGGAGCAAGCTCAAGCAGTGTCCGGATTGCCTCATTCGCCCCGCCTCTGGCGCGCATCTCGAACCAGTGGCCCAGCAGCACGAAGGCCGCCAGGACGGTGGCGGCTTCGTAGAAGACTTCACCGCCGCCGGTGAGGGTGACCCAGACACTGTAAAGCCAACCGGTGCCCACGGCGATGCCAACCAGGACCATCATGTCCAGCGTGCGTGCCCTCAGCGCGCGGTAGGCGCCGTCGAAAAAGATCCACGCCGAGTAGAAGATGACCGGAAGGGAAAGGATCAAGGCCATGACGTCGTCACGGAGCCCGAACGGGGTGGGGGCCGTGAAGCCGAACATGTTCCGGCCCATCGGAGACCAAAGAGTCACCCCGATGGAGAGGACCGCCGCGACCAGGAACCGGTTGCGCATGTCTTTCACCATGTCATCCATCGACAATCCGGCGTGGTGTCCGCCGTGGCCCATCATCTCCTGGGGGGTCCGGGGCATCTCACCGTGCGGGCCCGTGCCGTGGCCGGCGTGGAGGTCCGCCGGCGGATGGGCATGCTCCACGAGGGGTTCGGCCGCTTCCGGCGCGTGACCCGGGCGCATTCGCTGGTGGTCGTGCTCCGCCGGGCGCACCTGCTCCTGTGGATGTGCCGCGCCCGGGTGGATGTGCCCGGAAGGCGGATGGCCGCCGCCCGTTTCCCTGGGCGCCCCGGCGGCGCGCACGGGTTCTTCTTCCATGGGGCAGCAGACGTGGTCTGGGACCGATTCGCCCCGGCAGTGGTATCCGCAGTCCCGCACCCACCCGGAGATCTGCTCCACGGAGGTCACCGACGGGTCAAAGCTCACGGAAGCGGTCTGGGCGACCGGGTTCGCCTCGACGGCGGCCACCCCGGGCCGCTGCAGCAGCACGTGCTCGACGACCGCTTTGGAGGTGGCCCACTGCAGGCCCCGGACCTCGACCACGACGCTCTTCAGAGGTGTGCTCACTGCTCCTCCTTCGGCACCATGGCTGCCGGACGGTCCGTCCGGACAGCCGACAGGCCGGCGTTCGGGGCAGATGCGGGTCGGGGTCCGGGCTTCGGGTCAGCAGGCATGACGCCTCCTTTGGCAGGAAGGGTTTCTGGCAGGGGCAGCGGGTTCCCACCCGTTGCTGGACCTTCACTGCGTAGGGGCTTCGCCCAGGACGTCGTTTTCCGGTTACCCCAAAACCTATACCCCCAGGGGGTATGCGTCAAGGTTTCCGTCCGGGCCTGGCGGGCGTTCACGCTCCACGGCCGCGGCGGAGGGCGGCCAGCCGGGCGGTGTACTCGTTCTCGTCGATTTCACCGCGGGCAAAGCGTTCCGCGAGCAGATTCTCCGCGGCTCCCGGGCCCGGAGCTCCGCCCTCGTACCTGCGGCCGCCGGCTCGCGTATAACGGGCAATGAGGATGACAGCGGTGATGACGGCGCCCCAAAACAGCACAAAGCTCACACCCATCATGAGGTAGCCCCAGAGGCCCATGCCCCCGTCCCAATACATCATCGCTTCCTCCTGCCTGCATGCGGGCACGCCAGTGCCCCTGCGGTTCACTATCGTCCAGTCCGGATTCCGTCGTCAGAGTCTTTGGTCCCCCTGCCGGGGCCTGTCCGGGGGCGGGGTGGATGGCGCGCCAGCCACAGCGAGGCCAGGACCAGTCCGGCGCCGGCCGCTGCCCACGGCGAGGACCGTTCCCCCAGGGAAGAACAGGGAGACGCCGATGCCGGCGACGGGCACCCGCACCGTCCAGGCGTTCAGAAGGTCCAGACGCGACCGCCGGGGCTTCACCGAACCAGGCCAGGGACGCCGCCACCGTCCCTTCGAGTGACAGGAACAACGCCGCCGCCATCAGTGACCGGAGGGCCGCGGACCACAGCAGGGGCGCATCCTGCAGGCCCAGCCTGGTGGTCAGGAAACACAGACCTCACGCCGGTCATGGACACATCCACGTAGGGATTCAGCTGCTGTTCGCGCCGCAGCTCAATGCCCAGACAGGGACGGAAACGGAATCCGGTGCAGCCTCGTTGTACGGCCGGTAACCTTGAACGGAAAGCCCGCAACGAACGAAAGGACCGTCTTGACCGCACCGGCACACGCCCCCGCGATCGCGTCACTTCGCCGTGCGGGCCTGTTCGCCGCGGTCCTGGCCCTGATTGCCGGTATTTTCGGCATGCACGTCATGACCGCCACCCACACCATGCACTCCCCCGCCGCGGCAGCGCCGGCTGTCAGCTCCCAGCACGAATCATCCTCTACCGGGCGCATGGGAGCACATGTTCCCGGGACCTCCGCTTCCGCTACGGGCATGCCCGGGATGCCGGATAAGGCAGATACCCGGACCGTGCAATGCACGGATACGGGCAACTGCACCAGCATGCAGCCCATGACCGGGGCCTGCACCCCGTCGGCGAAGACCGGCTCCCTGGCCGCACCGCTGCCAGGGACAGGAATCATCGCCCGGACCATCAACACCGGCCCGGCCGGCACGGTCAGCGCGCGGTGGGCCTATCTTCCCGGCAGTCCTTCACCGGGCGAGCTCTGCATCAGCAGAACGTAAAACAGGGCCCGACGCCGTGACCTGGCCGGCGCCCATCCCTGCCCGACACTCCATTGGAGCCGTCGGACGCATCATCGATGCTCACCCTCCCCCTGGCGCGCCCATGCGCCCGCCGATATCTTATAGGACTCAAAACACATGATGAACAAGAAGCTTCTGACCCTTTCCGCGGCCGCCATCGCCGCGGCGATCGCCCTCGCCGGATGCTCAACCGGCTCTAATGCCATATCCAGCAGCCCGGCCTCCGCCGGCAGTTCCATGCCGGGAATGGGCTCGGGAATGATGTCCAGCAGTGCACCGGCCGCCGCGGCCGAGCACAACGCGGCCGACACCATGTTCGCCCAGGGAATGATCCCGCACCACGAACAAGCCGTGGAAATGAGCCAGATGATGCTCGGTAAGAAGGACATCCCGGCGGCCGTGACTGACCTTGCCACCAGGATCAAGGCCGCCCAGGCCCCGGAGATCGAAACGATGACCGGCTGGCTCAAGAGCTGGAACGAATCCGCGACCATGGGCGCCGGGCACACCATGGACGGGATGATGGGCGATGACGACCTGAAGCAACTCGAAGCGGCCCAGGGCACCGAAGCGGCCAAGCTCTTCCTGAAGCAGATGGTTGCCCATCACCAGGGAGCGGTGACCATGGCCAAGACCGAAACCTCCCAGGGCAAGAACCCCGACGCGATCAATCTGAGCCAAAACATCGTGACGGCGCAGGAAGCTGAAATCAAGGATATGCAGGACCTGCTGGCCACCCTGTAACCGGCGTCCGCCGCCGGCCCGCCACGGGCCGGCGGCGTTCCCCAGCGACCTGCCCGGGGCCCACATTCACGGCCTGAGCGTCAACAGCAAAACCGGCCAGGTGCTTCTGGCCACGCACGACGGCCTGTTCGACGTCCCGAAACGGCCCGCCACTAAAATCGGCGCCACCAACGACCTGATGGGCTTCACCGCCGGCACCGACCACGGCGTCCTCTACGGCGGAGCGCGGGCCGGCCACCCCGGGCCCTGATGGCACTACCACTACCCGCCGGGCCGTTGGGCCCTGTTCCGGGAAACGATGCGAACGTAGGGTCTGATCATGATGTATGGCTGGGACGGGAATGGATGGGGCTTCGGCGCGTGGGTGGCCATGGCCGTGTTGATGCTGATTTTCTGGGGCGGGGTGGTCACTGTCGTTGTGCTCCTGGTCCGGCGCGGCCATCCGGGTGAGGGACCGGCCACACCGCGGCCAACGCACCAGGAGGCCGAGCGTATTCTCAATGAGCGCTTCGCCCGCGGGGAAATCGACGAACAGGAATTCACTGCCCGGCGCGCGGCGCTTAGGCGCCAGGAATGAAGACCCCGTCCCGCCGCGGGCAGGTCATCATAGGAATCGCATCCGTGATTCTTCTGACCACTCTGTCCCTCGTGGCAGTCGCCATCGTGGGCAGTGTGGTGACTCCCGGTGGCACCGGCTTCCCGTCCCGGACCCGGTGCCTGGCCCCTACCCTTTCCGGGCCGGTCGTCAATGTTTCACTGACCAACATGGGCGGGCCCATGATGCGCCGGCCCAATCGCATGATGGACGGCGCCATGCGAATGATGGCAGACCGAAGCACCGTGGCACACGGCACGGTGTCCTTCCTGGTCACCAACGCGGGCACCATCAGCCATGAACTGGTCATCCTTCCCCTGCCTGATAACCAGATCCCCGGCACCCGTCCCATCGGCGGGGACGCCAAAATCGATGAGTCCGGCAGCCTCGGTGAAGCGTCCAACACCTGCGCCGAGGGTGCGGGCCAAGGAATCCTTCCCGGCGCGTCAGGCTGGGTAACCGTCACCCTGCCGCCGGGCCGCTATGAGCTGGTCTGCAACCTCCCTGGCCACTATGCGGCCGGCATGTATACCCAGCTCACCGTCAGTTAGTTCCTCGCAGAAGTGCCTACCGCTCCCGCTTTTCGCTCTGTACCAAGAACTAATAGAGGGTTGGCGGCGGATCGCGATTTTTCCGGACAGCCGGAACTGCCAGCCCGCTGCTGTTGGTGGTCGGTTCGACCGTCATACGGAGGTTGGTGATCGCCGGGGACACTTCTTATTCCGAAGGTTGCTGTGTAGTCTCTGGATTAGTAGACAGACTTGTCCAGTCTGGTGGTCCTCAGAGACCTTATTCCGCTCAGCGACCGGGAGCATTGCTACGACAGTCGTAGAAGGCCGCCACCGTGGAACCGTTCACCAATTCAAACACCCCCCCTCTGTCCATTGCCCAAGTCGACTGGACCCTCTACCGAGAGCCCGAACCGGCGCCGCCGGCGTCCAAAAGAGCGGCAGCTGACCTGCTGGCTCTGCAAGAGGCGCTGCTGGCCGCGCTGATTACCCGAGTCGGGGAAGTCGAGGCCGCTGAATGGGCCCTTGACCAAGCGAAAGCTGCATGCGACGTGCAGATTGCTGCCGCCCTGGCCGCCGGAGTACCGGTCGAGAAGGTCGTGGCGGCGGCAGGAGAACAGGCGCCGGACCTGACCAGGACCGTCGACGACCGGAAACCGTCGGATGCGATACAGAACCTGGGGTGATGGGCGGGCGGGCTGAAATCCATGGCCGGTGAGCTTGGTGCGCCCTCCGCGATGGCTGTCCTGTTGGGCATCCGGCGTCGCCATGGCCGGTGCGGAGGTCCGGAACCGTGTGATCCCGGCCCTCCGCACGGCTGTCCCGCGCGGCGGCGACGGCTAGATGGTTCTACTCTCTGAGCCGGGAGGTTGAGTTGTCCACTGGGTTTCGGTGGCCCGCAGCCACGGATATGGCAGGAGCTCCTTGATGCTGACCGTTCCCACCGTCCCTTGGGCATCAACCATAACGGAGGTCTCGGTCCCGTATGTACGCAGCAGTTCCCGGCAGAGACCGCAGGGGTTTGTGACCTGGGGTTCTCCGCTCTCGTCCATGCTGACAGCCACCACGGAGTGGACGGCCGACTCCTGGGCCATCCGTGCGTTGGCCAGGGCGCTGGACTCGGCGCATACATTGATTCGTTTTGAGCCGATATGAAGGCCGAGGTAGATCGTCCCTGACTCACCGCGCATGGCTGCCGCTACCCGGTGATTCTCGCTGTGGTGGGCTGTCAGCAACAGCCGTCGGGCTGCCTCGTAGAGTTCCACGTCGGCGTCGCTGAGTTCAAAGGAGATCATGGCCGCCTCCTTTCTCGATTCGGTCCAGGGATGCCGAGTTCACGAGGTTTCCTACCTTCCGATGAAGATGCCGTTTTTCTGCCGGGCGAGCAGGTAGAAGACGATGCTGAGCAGCGAGAGGACGGCGACGTACACGGGGAAGATCCAGGCCGCATTCAGGGACTGCAGCCAGACCAGGAGGTAGGAAGCCGTACCTCCGAAGAGGGCCACGCCTATGCCGTATCCCAAAGCCGTTCCGGCGCCGCGGCAGCCCTTCGGCATGAGGGAACTGGTGACGACGTTGTACAGGGTCATGTTCAGTGCCAGGACCACAGAGCCGCCGAGTAGGACTGCTGCGAAGCCCCCGATGCCCGGCCGGACGTACATCAGCATCAGGAAAACGGAGGGAATGGACAGCGCACGAGTGATCAGGAACCACTTGGACATCGATTTGCCGTCAGCGAACCTGCCTATGACCAGGCTTCCGACCACCAGCACGATTCCAAGGACGGTGGTCAGCGCAAAGACGGCGGTTGCGTCCTCTTTGAAGCTGGTCCGTGCTGCAGTGGGGAGCCCAGTGTTCCACGCGTAGTTGTAGGCCTGCGCCGCTCCAACCACGAAAGTGATCGCCAGCACGCTTAGCCAGTGCTTGCGCACCCCGCCCCAGACCGCTTTCGCGGAGTTGTCCGCAAGCTCTTCGGGCTTCATGGTTTCCGGAAGTGTCCGGCGAAGGTAGACCACGACGACTCCGAAGGCGGCGCCCACGAGGAATGGTACCCGCCACCCCCAGTCGGCCATGACCGCCCCGCTGAGCATCAAGCTGCACAAGTAGCTCACCAGCGAGGCGAGAAGAATGCCGGCATTGACGAAGAAGGAGATGATGCCGGCCACAAAACCCTCGCGTCCCTCAGGAACTAGTTCGACGGCGTGCGCCGTGGAAAGGGGCGCTTCAATGCCTGTGGACATGCCCTGGATGATTCGGCAGACGAGCAGGATGACGCCGGCGGCGGCACCGATCTGGTCGTAGCTGGGACACAGGGCAATGATCAGCGTGGTCCCCGCCATCATCATGATGGACCAGAGCATGACCCGTCGACGTCCTATCCTGTCGGCCAGAGTCCCGAGAAGAATCCCGCCCAGGGGACGGAACGCAAAACCGACGGCGAAGACCGCGAGGGCACTCAGCGTTGCGGCAACAGGGTCTTGGGACGGGAAGAACTTCGGTCCGATGAAGGCCGACAGAAGGCCAAAGACCATCCAGTCGTACCATTCCAGGGTGTTTCCGAGCCCGAGGGCCAGCAGCCCGCGGCGAACTTCGGGAGAGAGCCGGGACTTTCCAGTGCTCGGGACGTCTGTCTTGACGAAGATGTCAGTCATCATTCTTCCTTCCTCCGCACCGTCGGGTGCACGAGGGTATGGACCACCGGCGGACACCCCGGTTGGGAGCGGCCGGCAATCGAAACTATCGTTTGGCTTGGTCCGTCAGGGAGAGGACGGAACCGGCTCACCACATGGGAGGTGAGTTAGCCCGGATAGCTACGCGTGCCTCTTCGTAGCGCTTGAATGCAAACGGGACCATCCAGCTCACCGCACGGGCTTATGTTGCCCGGGCCCACACGACCCGCAACCGGCCCGCGGCTTTCCGACAGCCCCGTGCCTCGGGGCTTGGATCGTGCGGATGGTGATTGGTGCCAACGCAACAGGCAAGGGAAACGCGGCCACGGGCGCCGGGGCGGCCGGACCTCTAGCCAAAAGGTCGGCATACCCGGTTTCCCGTCCCACGTCGACCGCCCCAGTGACGCGACTCACATAACTATATTGAAGATCTTCACGCAGTCAATGGTTTTGGGAAAAGTCGATTCGCCCGCGCGGCCCGGCGGGGCGCAGACCTGGAGTAGCGGAAAATCTCGCGGCAACCATTGATTCTCTAAAATTATTCACTATAGTGATGTGAGTCAGCTCACCGACAGAAAGTTGGACCATGACCAGCGAGAGCCTCGCAGGAACCTCCCCCGCCAGCACCAGCGCCCTTCTTGCCACTGTCGGCAACAAGGTCCGCAACATGCGCAAGGAAAAAGGGATGACCCTGGCAAAGCTCTCCGAAATCACTGGCCTTAGCCCGGCGATCGTCAGCCAGATCGAACGCGGACTGGCCAACCCGTCTTTCACCACCCTGGCGCAACTGGCCCACGGCCTGGATATCCCGGTCGGGAAGTTCTTCATCGGCCAGGAAGAAACCAAGTCGCCAGTGGTCCGCAAGGCCGAACGGCGCAACCTGAAAGGCATCACCAAGAAGTCCGTGGGCGAGGCAGTGTATGAACTGCTGACCCCCGACCTCAACGGCGCCTTGGAGGCCCAATGGATCGTGAGCCCGCCAGGCCACGACACCAGCGCCACCCCTTTCCGCCACAGCGGCGAGGAATTCGGCATCATCATCTCCGGTCGGAAAGACATATTCCTGGACGGCCGGTGCTACTCGCTCGAAGAAGGCGATTCCATCACCTTCTCATCGGACACACCGCACTGGTACAAGAACAGCTACGAAGAGGTCTGCGTAGCAATCTGGGTCAACGCCCCACACACGTGGTGACCAACCGGCGTTAGCCGCCGGCCCGCACACCTCGTCCCCCGTAACCCCTTCTCGCATCACTCATCTCCGAAACCTGCGCCAAGGTCCGCAGGGGCCTCGCCGCCCCCTGCCCTCTTCCGGGTGGATTCCCCGCTCTGCATCGCTGCGATCTCCACCCGGGCATCTCGCTACCCCAACGCGCCGTATTTCTCGGCGTTCCTGCCGGAAAGTTAGGATCTCCATGAACTCCTCAGCAACCATGAGTTCGCTCGAACTCAGCACCACCAGTCAGGACCTCACCGCTCCCGTCATTTCCCGCTCCGATGTCCTGGTGGTGGGCGGCGGCCCCGCCGGCGTGGCCGCCGCGGTCACCGCTGCCCGGTCCGGTGTCTCCGTTACCTTGCTCGAGCGCTACTCCTCCTTGGGCGGCCTCGCCTCCGGCGGCATGGTCCTGGTGCTCGATGACATGATCAACGGCCAGGAAATCACCGTCACGGGCATCGTTTCCGAGTACGTCGAACGACTCCAGAAGCTGGGCCTGGCGGTCATCCCGCCGGCCGATGAGCGTAAGACCTCCCAGGAGTTGTGGAATAAGTGGGGCCGCTATGGCACCTTCGACTTCCACAGCCACACCACCCCCAAGCCCGTCTGCTACGCCGCGGCGTTCGACCCGGACGGCTGGAAGCGCGTCTCCAACGACCTGGTCCGTGAGGCTGGCGTGAACCTGCGCCTGCACTCCTGGTTCTCCCGTCCCATCGTGGACAACGGCGTGATCAAGGGCGTCATCTGCGAGACCAAGTCCGGCCCCCAAGCCTTCATGGCGGACATCGTCATCGACACCACCGGCGATATCGACGTAGCCTCCCGGGCCGGTGCGAGCTACGTCAAGGACAGCTACCTCACCACCCTCGTCTTCCGCCTCGGGAATGTGGACACCAACGCCGCGGAGGCCTTCGAACAGGCCAACCCGAAGGAAGCCCGCGCCATCAACCGCAAGATCAAACGGCTCCTCGGCGGTGCCTGGGAACTGTGGTGGCTCAAGACCCCCATCGACGGTGTCGTCTGGTGCAACGCCCCCCACATGACCGGCTTCGACGGCGTCGACCCGGCGGACATGACAGCCGCCGAGTTCGCCGCACGCGACCGGATCACGGAGGCCGTGGATTACGTCCGAGCCAACCTGCCCGGGTTCGGGAACTGCTACATGCTCGACGTCGCGTCCCAGATGGGCGTCCGGCAGACCCGCCTGCTGGAGGGCGAATACGTCATGACCAAGGACGATGTCACCTCGCGCCGGCACTTCGCGGACACCGTGGCCCGCGGCCGCGACTACTACTATCCGTACCGCTCGCTGGTGCCCAAGGAAGTGGACCAACTGCTCGTGGCAGGCCGCCACTACTCCGCCACCCCCGAGGCACAGAAAATGTCCCGCGAGATCCCGCCCTGCATGGCCATGGGCCAGGCCGTCGGCGTCGCCGCCGCGCTGGCCATCCAAAACGGCGCACTGGTCCGCGACGTCTCCGCCGTGGACATCCAGCAGGGCATGCGCCGACACGGCGCGGACCCCGGCGACGTCCCGTCGTCGAACGCCACCCTGGACCTGGACGCGGTGGTGGGAGCATGAGCACCGACGCCCTTTTGGACGAAAGCGTACTGACACGCACGACGGCGGCCTCCGCCGCCGCTCCTGAGCCGGCTGCAGAACCGGCCGGCACCCCGTCGCCGCTGGAGGGCATTAAGATCGTGGACTTCACCCAGGTGTTCATGGGCCCGTCCTGCACCCAGCTGCTCGGCGACTACGGTGCGGACATCATCAAAGTGGAGCGCCCCGGCGCAGGGGATATTTCCCGTAACTCGTTCCCGGACAAAGACGGCCAGGACAACCCGATCTTCCTGTCCATCAACCGGAATAAACGCAGCATCTCCATCGATACGCGGACCGAGGAAGGCCGGAACGTCCTGCACGCTATCATGGCGGATGCCGACGTCGTGGTCAGCAACTTCCGCTCCGGCGTGATGGAGCGGATGGGCTTCGGCTACGAGGAACTCAAAGCCGAAAACCCCGGCATCATCTGGGCCTCCGGAACCGGCTTCGGACCCCTGGGCCCTTACTCGCACAAGGGCGGCCAGGACGCAATCGCCCAGGCCTACTCCGGCGTGATGTGGCGGCGGGAATCGGACGACCAGAAACCGGCCATCTACCCCACCACGCTCTGCGACTACATCACCGGCATGCACCTCATGCAGGGCATCCTGCTGGCGCTGCGCACCCGGGAAGCGTCCGGCACCGGGCAAAAGGTGGAGGTGACCATGTACGACTCCATGCTGCACCTGCAGATGCAGGAGGCCTGCATGCAGCTCAACCGCGGCTACGAAGTCAACTGGGGCGCCATGCCGCTGAGCGGTGTCTTTGAAACCTCCGACGGGGCCGTGTGCATGGTGGGCGGCTTCACCCCGGACCCGCTGGCCCGCATTTCCGAGGCCTTGGGCCTGGACGAGGACCTCACGCAGCGGCCCGAATTCGCCAATCTCGAGCAGCAGTTCAAGCACAAGGCCGCCCTGCAGGCGATCTTCCGCGAGCGAATCGCCACCAACACCACCGAGTACTGGACCGGCCGGCTCGAGGACCAGGGCCTGCTCAACGCCCCCGTCCATACTCTGGAGCAGGCACTGGCCGATGCCCAAACGCACGCCAATGGCATGATCATCGAAGCTGAACACCCGGGCGTCGGCACTGTAAAGATGCTCAACGCGCCCATCCGGCTCTCCGCCACGCCGCCCACAGTCCGGCGCGCGGCGCCGCGGCTCGGCGAGCACAATGTCGAGGTGCTCCTGGAGAACGGATTCGATCCGGAAACCATCGAGCGCCTGCAGCAGCTGGGGGTGCTCCGGTGAGCGCCACAGCCGAGAAGGCAACGGTCGATCAGGTCACGCTGACCATTGAGAAAGGCGTTGCCACCGTGGTCATCGACCGCCAGCACGTGCTCAACGCGGTCGACGGCACCGCCCAGGCCCGGCTCAACGGGATCTGGGACCAGCTCGAAGCCAATCCGGACGTCCGGGCCGTGGTGATCACCGGTGCCGGAACCCGCGCGTTCTGCGTCGGGGCGGACATGTCCTCCTCCGCCGTGGACAAGACCGGACTACAGTACTGGGCCGGGCTGGATCCCAACGGCTTCGGCGGCCTCAGCCTCCGTACCAGTCTGGACATCCCTGTGATCGCCCGGGTCAACGGCTACGCTCTCGGCGGCGGCATGGAAATCGTGCTCGGCGCCGACATCGTGATCGCCGCCGACACGGCCCGGTTCGGGCTGACGGAACCGCGCGTCGGGCGCCTGGCGCTCGACGGCGGCATCCACCAACTGGTCCGGCGGATCCCCTACACCCAGGCGATGGGCCTGCTCCTCACCGGGCGAAAGGCCGCAGCCGCCGAAATGCAGTCCATGGGCCTGGTCAACGAAGTGGTCCCCGCCGAGGAACTCGACGCCGCAGTGCAGCGCTGGCTGGACCAGATCCTCGCCTGCGCCCCCACCTCCGTCCGCGCGGTCAAACAGATGGTCACGCAGACCGCGCACCTGACCGCCGCTGAGGCCCGCGGGTTCCGGCTTCCGGCCCTCATGGCGGCGCTGGACAGCGAGGATTCCGCCGAGGGCGTCCGCGCCTTCCAGGAAAAACGCCCGCCTGTTTGGCCGGGCCACTAAGGAACGCCGCCAGATGAACAACGAATCAAGGGAGAACCCGATGCGGGAATCATTGACGCCGGGCGTGTGGGGCGTAGTCGCCACACCGTTCCAAGGCAGCACGCTGGATGTGGACCTGGACAGCCTGTCGGAACTGGTGGAGCACTACGAGTCCATCGGCGCCACCGGTCTCACGGTCCTGGGTGTTTTCGGCGAAGCCGCTGCACTCACCTCCGGCGAGCGCCGGAAAGTCCTCGAGATCGCCGTCGAGTGCACCGACCTGCCGCTGGTGGTCGGAGTGACCGCACTGGCGACGCGCCCCGCCATCGAGGAGATCCGCGCCGCGCAAGAGGTCGCCCGCGGGCGCCTGGCCGCGGTGATGGTGCAGGCCAACTCGCCGAAAGCCGAGCTGGTCATCGCCCATCTGGAAGCGATACACCGCGCAACCGGGGCCAAGGTAGTGCTCCAGGACTATCCCCTCGCCAGTGGCATCAGCATCAGTGCCGCGGCCCTCATATCCGTGGTGAACTGGTGCGCCTTTGTGGTCGCGGTGAAGGCGGAAGCGCCGCCCACATCCGTGGCCATCGCGGAGCTCAGTGCGGCCGTCGGAGTTTCCGTCTTCGGCGGCCTCGGCGGGCAGGGATTGCTCGACGAGCTCATGGCCGGCGCGGCCGGCGCCATGACAGGCTTTTCCTATCCTGAGGCGCTGATCGCCTGCGTGCGGGCCTGGGAGCGCGACGGCTACGAGGCAGCGCGCGACCAGCTGCTGCCCTACCTGCCGCTCATCAACTTCGAACAGCAGGCGAAGGTGGCGCTGGCCGTCCGGAAGGAATGCCTGCTCAAACGGGGCCTCATCAAAGACGCCGGCGTCCGCTCTCCCGCCGCCGGATTCCCCGAGAATCTGCGCTATGGCATGCTCACCCACCTGAGGGAAGCCGCCGCAGCACTGGAGAAGGCCAGTGCCTCCGCCTCATCCGCCGCCGTTGATGCCCATTGGTCAGCCTCTCAAGCCGGGAGGAACTGATGGATCTCGGAATCGCCGGAAAGACGGCCCTGGTGGCGGCATCCACCGGCGGCCTCGGACTCGCCGTGGCCCGGGCCCTGTCAGCGGAAGGCGTGCGCGTGGCCGTCACGGGCCGCCGCCGCGACCGTGCCAAGGAGCTCGCCGCTGAGCTGCACACCGCTTATGGAACAGGGGCGATTGCCATCGAGGCGGACCTGACCACGGCCGAAGGCATCGAATCGGCCGTCCAACAGACCGTGGGGACCCTCGGGCCAATCGACATCCTGGTCCTCAACGGACCGGGCCCCAAGCCGGGCGCCGCCGCCACCCTCAGCTCCGATGACGTCGCCGCGGCCTTCGAACTGCTGGTCAAACCCCACCACGCCCTGGTCTCGAAAGTGCTTCCGGGCATGCGGGAACGGCGCTGGGGACGGATCCTCGCGGTCGGCTCCAGCGGAGTGGTGGCACCGCTGCCCAACCTGGCCGTCTCCAACACCGGCCGGGCCGCGCTGGCCGGCTACCTCAAGACCCTCGCGGCCGAGGTCGCCCTGGACGCGGTAACTGTCAACCTCCTCCTGCCCGGCCGGATCGCCACTGACCGTGTGGCCGAATTGGACCACGCGGCAGCCAAACGCCGCGGCACCACCCTGGAGGAAATCCAGCTCGAATCCCGCAAGACCATCCCCGCCCGCCGCTATGGCGAGCCCGAGGAGTTCGGCGCCGCCGCCGCGTTCCTTTGCAGCGCGCCGGCGTCCTACATCACCGGCGTCGCACTCAGATGCGACGGCGGCCTGATCCGCAGCCTCTAGCCCTCCCTCCCCGATTTTCAAAAGGAACATCATGACCTCCACAGCAACAGACCTCTCGGCCCCAACTGACCGGGACCTCATCACCGCCCGGCACCTCATCAACGGCAAATGGCTCGGGGACGGCGACACCGAACGCATGAACCCCGCACGCCACGGCGAACTCGCGGCTCTCTCCCCCAGCGGCACCCCCGCCGATGTGGACGCCGCTGTCACCGCCGCCACCGCTGCCCAGCCGGGTTGGGCCGCCCTGCCCGCCCCAGCCCGCGGCGCCATCCTCATGGCCGCCGGCGACCTCCTGCTGGACCGCCAGGCGGCGATCGCAGGGGACCTCGTCCGTGAGGAAGGCAAGACCCTCGCCGAGGCCAAGGGCGAGGTCAAGCGTGCCTCCGACGTGCTGCGGTTCTTTGGCTCGCTCGGGTGGGCCGCCACCGGCGAAGTGCTGCCCAGCGGCCTGCCGGACACCACCATCACCACCCGCCGGGAGCCGCTCGGCGTCGTCGGGCTCATCACGCCGTGGAACTTCCCCATCGCGATCCCGGCCTGGAAGTCCGCCCCGGCGCTGATCAGCGGCAACGCCGTGGTGATCAAGCCGGCAGAGCTGACCCCGCTCTCCGCCACGCACTTGGCCCGCGCCCTGCAGGACGCCGGCCTGCCGGCCGGGGTGTTCAACGTCGTCCACGGCAAGGGCCGCGTGGTGGGCGACGCCCTGGCCCGCGATCCACGCATCGCCGGGCTGTCTTTCACCGGCTCCACCAAAGTGGGGCTCGGTTTGCAGGAGATCCTGAACGCCCGCCGCGCCCGGGTCCAGCTGGAAATGGGCGGCAAGAACGGGGTGCTGGTCCTGGACGACGCCGATCCCCGCAAGGCTGCACAGGTGGTGGCCGCCGGCGCGTTCGGGCTCACCGGCCAGGCCTGCACCGCGACCTCCCGCGTTTATGTCACCCCGGGCATCCGGTCCGCGTTCCTGGCAGCCCTCACCGAGGAAGCCGCGCAGTACACCGCCGGCGACGGATCGGACGGTGCCAGCATGGGCGCCGTCGTGAGCAGCCAGCAGTTCGAACAGAACCAGGCCGCGGTGCGCACCGCCGTCGAACGCGGCGCCACTCTGCTGCACGGGAGGTACGACGGCGGCGCTGACGCCGGCTTCCTGTTCCCGGCCGCCATCCTCACGGACCTCCCCTTCGACGACGCAGCCGTGACCGAAGAGATCTTCGGGCCCGTGGTGGCCGTCCTCGAGGTGCCTGACTATGAGGCAGGACTTGGCGCCATCAACGATTCCCGCTACGGCCTCACCGCCGGAATCTGCACCGACTCCCTCGCCCGCGCCACCGACTTCGCCGCGCGAGCCCAGGCCGGCGTCATCAAGGTCAACCGCCCCACCGCGGGCCTGGACCTGAACGTCCCGTTCGGCGGCGTCAAGGACTCCTCCACCAACACGTTCCGCGAGCAGGGAAAGTCCGCGCTGGACTTCTTCACCTGGGGCAAAACCGTCTACACCGGTGTATAGCCGGCCATGACGTACGTGATCGCCCAGCCCTGCGTTGATGTGAAGGACAAGGCCTGCATCGACGAATGCCCGGTGGACTGCATCTATGAGGGCCAACGCTCGCTCTACATCCACCCGTCCGAATGCGTGGACTGCGGCGCCTGCGATCCCGTCTGTCCGGTCGAGGCGATCTACTACTCGGATGACGTCCCGGACGAGTGGGTCGACTATGAGCGCGCCAACGCGGAGTTTTTCGAGGAGCTGGGGTCGCCGCAAGGGGCCTCGGCCCTCGGAAACCTGGGCCGTGACCACGCCGTCGTCGCCGGCCAGTAGCATCTGCGGCATCGACAAGGAACCCGACCGGATTATTGCCGAGCTGCATTCCGGCGCAACCTACTGAACGGTCTGGACCTTGACCGCCTTGGCTGCGTTCCGGACCCCCGGTGACTGTCCCAAACGCCGACTGCGCGAGACGCCGCGGTCGGAGTCGGACAGCTCTTCAAGCCCGACCCAGGTTGGTTCGCGGCGCGACAGAGGCGCTCGTCGTGGGAAGGCAAGCGTAAGACTTGGGGGTCCGCGTCAGCCCTGGACCTGCTGAGGTTGGAAGATCCGGTCACTGACGTCGTTGCGGAGAATGTGGAACTGCCCCCCATTGCCGTTGACGTTTCCGTCCAAAACATAGAACCCGCGTCCGGCATCCTGGCCTCCGGCCGCACGGTCCAGGGCGGCGATCAGGTCCCGTCCCAAGTGGCCCTTCGGGCCAAGTGCTTTGATCTCAGCGAGCTCTTCGACCGTCAGCCTTGCCAGTACCGCATTGATTTCAGCCATAACGCACCCCCAGATTGTGCAGCGGAATATTGCCTGAGCTCACAGGCTAAAGCACCCCGGTTGACGCCACAAGGATTCCCTTCAATTCGGCCTCATCAGACAGCTGCCCCCGGCATCCGCTTCCCTGCCCGCACGCCCAAGGCCGTGGTTAGGTCGAAGATGAGGTCCCCCGAGTCACCCTCATTCGAACTACCCGATCCCCCGGGGGGCTTAAGAAAATAGCCCCCCCCGAAGGGACAAAGTCCACGCCCCACCTGGCCGGTGTGGGTGCCGACAAGCAGGAATCCCAACCTTCGCAGGAAGAATGGAAGCGATACCGGCATGAATGCCCCGGTCTAACCGCGACGAAGGACACCAATCGTGAGTAGCACGTTAGCGAACCTGCGGTTGTCGCCGGTGACCACGCACAGAGCCAGATCGGGCTTGCGCGCCAAGGCGTAGAAGTCGTGCCTGCCCACGTATGCGATCGGAACCGGATCGGGAAGCAGTTGCAGGATTTCCTCTTGGACCGCCGAGGGCAAAGCATCCGCACTCGGACTGATCAGCGTGGCATGCTCGACAGGAATAGTGTCAAGCACTACCGAAAGGACTTCCGGAACGCTGGGCGTGCCCGCGGTTAAATTCAGATGGACGGTCTGGGTGTTAGGGCCCACTGCCGTTTTGGCCGGATAGTGCCCGTCCGTCAGGAGCACCGTGGAACCGTGCCCGGCTGCGGCCAGGGCTGCGATCATTTCCGGGTGAGTGAGTCTTGCCGTGATCATCCCAGTTCTCTCCCGTCGGCGGCCTGCTTCCGCTCCGTCCTAGGCAAAGTACTGCCCTCCGTTGACGTTGACGGTGGTTCCGGTCACAAACGATGCCTGGGGCGAAGCAAGCCAGGAGACGGCGCTGGCGACATCTCCTGGGTTTCCGGCGCGCTGGACCGGGATGGAGGCGATGGTTGCTGACTTGGATTCGGCAGTGGTGAATGTGTCATGGAACGGTGTGGCCTGGATGAAACCCGGAGCCACGGCGTTCACTGTGATCCCCCGGGCGGCGACTTCCTTGGACAGGCCCCTGGTGAAACCGAAGATCGCCGCCTTCGAAGTGCCGTAGGCAACCGCTCCGGGGTGACCGCCGTTATGTCCGGCCAAGGAGGCGATGTTGATGATCCGGCCCCAGCCGGTACTCATGAAAGGCAGGGCATGGTGGGTGACGAGGAAGACGCTGTTTAGGTTGACGGCCATGACTTTGTTCCACAGGGAGAAATCCATTCCGTCGATGGGTGCCCTTTGAATGAGGCCGCCAATATTGTTTACGAGGACGTCAATACTGCCGAACTGGCTCCCGATATCGCTCAATGCTTGCTGAACGTCGGATTCGGAGGTTGCATCGAGTTTGACCGCTGTCAGCTCGCTGCCCGAAGCCTCCTTGATCTCAAGCTCCAGTTCCTCGTCCGGTTGGTGGGTGAGGTATGTGATAGCCACGCGCGCGCCGGAGCGGGCAAGTTCAAGGGAGATTTCCCTGCCGATGCCGACTCCTCCGCCGGTGACGAGGACGTTCTTATTAGCGAGCAAATTTGCCATTCGGATATTCTCCATATCGGTCAATTACGTGCCGGAGCGGATGTGGTCCGGCTGGACGTCCGGCCGGTGGGGCAGGCTGAAACAGGAAGGGCCTCTCAGTCCGCTGCGGGACCGCGGTCGCTTGAAGCCCTGATGATGAGCCTGGTGTCGACAGTGACGGACTCGGGGGTACCAGGCTGGTCGTTGTTGGCAAGCCTGTGGATTAGACGGGTGGCGCCCATGCGCCCGATGAGCTCGACCTGCTGGGCGACCACAGACATTGGCGGTTCAAGGTGCCGGGTCCAGACCAGATCGTCATAACCGACCAGGGCCACGTCCGACGGTATGCTCAGATCCAATTCCTTGAGCGCCGACAAGGCGCCGATCGCCATGTACTGATTCATCGCAAAGATGGCGTCCGGGGGATTCTTTAGGTTCATGAGTTTGAGCGTTTCCTGGTAGCCGTGCTGCTCGCTGGCGCCGCTCTCACTAGGAGCACCTATACGGATCAGCTCGGGGTCCAGAGTTCTTCCTGCCGCCAGGATTCCGGTGCGGAATCCGTCCATGCGGTCCTTCTCCGACTCGCTCACCAAGGGAAGGGCCAGAACCGCGATGCGCTGGGCTCCCTGGCCGACCAGATGGTTCACAGCATCTAGGGATCCTTTGAAGTTTCCGGACCGTATGACGTCGCATCCGCTGACCCCTTCCAGCCCATGGAGGAGCAGGACGACTGGCTTCCCCGCGTCGGCAAAGAGTTTGAGGGATTCAAGAGACTTACTGGCCGGTACCACCAGAAGACCGTCCACCTGCGAATCGAACATCAGCTCGATCGCCTGTTCCTCCCAGGTCGTCTGCATCTCCGTATTGGAAAACAGCACAGCGAATCCGTGCTCATGCAATACCTCGGCCGCCGACTTTAGCAGCAGCGGCGCAATGGGGCTCAGGATCGTGGGCATGACGATGCCGATGGTCTTTGTCTGCCGGGTGCTTAGACCGCGAGCGAGCCGGTTGGGCCGGTAGCCGCTGCGTTTGACCGCCTCGTTCACCCGACGGGCAGTCTCCGCACTTACATAGCGTGTCTGGTTGATGACCGCCGAAACGGTGGCAACCGAGACTCCAGCTTCGCTGGCCACTGCCCTAATCGTGGGCGCAGCTTTTTTCCCGTTCACAGTGGTCATCATCCCAGACCCAAAGCATGCGGGAGTGCCTGGGTCAGCCACGGGAAGAAAATGATCCCGATGAGTACGATGACGATCGCCGCGAGATACTTGACCATGGGCCGGGCAACCTTTTCCATTGGCACGCCGCCAATGGCGCACGCCGTATAGAGGCCAACCCCCAAGGGTGGCGAGAACAGTCCGAGGCCCATGGCTAAAATCAGCAGGATTCCGAATTGGAGTTCATTGACGCCCAGCTGAACGGCAATCGGCAGCAGCAGCGGGCCAAAGATAATCAACGCCGGCGCGCCCTCCAGAACGGAGCCCATCACAATCAGCATCGCCGTGCAGACCAACAGGAACAACCAGGTCCCATGCGCTTGGGCGAGTCCGACGAGCGACTGCGCCATCGTCTGCGGAACCTGCTCCGCCGTCAGCACGTAGGTGACCGCCTGAGCTGCCGCGACGATGAACAAGATCATCCCAGACAGCGAGGCCGAGCGCACAAGGAATGACGCCGTCATGCCCACTTTCATTTCCCGGAAAATCAGGCCGCCGACGACGAAGGCATAGACCACCGCGAAAGCGGCGACTTCTGTTGGGGTGGCGATTCCGCCGAGAATGCCGCCGAAAATGATCACGATCATCACCAGGGCGGTCGATGCCCCGCCTACCAGCTTCAGAATCTGCGATCTGCTCCGTCGCGGCACAATCGCGGCCGTACCGTCACTGCTGCCGGTCACCGTCTGGCCTGCGCGCGGGGCCGTGGTGACGGCGACGACGAGCAAGGCCAAGCCGATGACCGCCGCCGGCACAATGCCGGCGACGAACAGGCCACCGATCGAGAGGTTGGCCACGTATCCCAGGATGATCATGTTTATACATGGGGGAATAGTTTCCCCCATGATGGCCGTGGCAGCCAGCAGCGCCACGGCATCCTTATCGTCCTGGCCTGCCTTCCGGATCGCAGGCAGCAGGGTGGTCCCCACCGCCGCGACATCCGCGCTCTTTGACCCGGAGATCCCGGAGAAGAGTGCCATCGCCGCGATCATCACAATGCGCAGGCCTCCCCGGGACCGGCCTGCACCGAGCAAAAGAAGATCAATCAGCCTCTTGGACATGCCGTTGATTTCCATAACCAAGCCGGCCAGGACGAAGAACGGAATGGCCAGCAGCACCACGTTGGAAATACCGGATTCCATTTGCTGGGCAAACAGGGCGATTGGCGCGCTTCCGCCGGTCCAGAAGTACAGCAGGGCGCCCAGGCAGAGCGCGAACGCGATGGGAACGCCGATGATCAACGCTATGGCGAACCCCACCAACAACAAGACAATGGGCAACGGCGCTAAGTCCGGAAGCAGGTATTCCCACAGCCCCCAGATCGCGGCAACCGCGGTGAGAATGCCGGCTGAGGCGAGCAACGCCCGCGCCTTAAGCCGGACCAGATCGACGATGGCGAACACTGCCATTACGCCGCCGCTGATCAGAACGGGGTAGTAGTTGAAGGCTTCCGGGACGCCGCTGGCCATCGTCTGCCCCGCCACTGCGTCGATAATGGCCTGGCTGGACCAACACAGCGCCACGGCGACGATGACCACAATCCAGGCGATCAGGCCCTCATTGACCTCGCCCATCCAGCCGTGCAACCGGCTGCGCAATGCTGCCACCCCCAAGTGCTCACCGCGGGCCAGAGCCAAGGCTCCACCGAAGAAGCCGATGGTCACCAGCATCGTCCCGCTGATCTCGCCTGCCCATGCAAGGGGGTTGTTGAAGAAGTAGCGCGAAATGACGGAGATGAAGACCACCACCAGGCTGGCAACCAAGGTAAGCGAAGCGGCAATGGCGATGGCCAGTTCCAGCCCCCTGGCCAAACGGCCTTTTGCTACCGGTAAGACAGGGCCGAGCATGCCGCCCGGGCTGCTCAGCGGCGGCTCCGGCAAGGCCGCCACGGCGACGTTCAAGCGCTCTGTTGGAAGTCGCATGTTATCCCTGTTTCAGGATCTCATCGAGAATCGGCTTCGCGGCCGCATGTTCGCCCGTGAACTTCTCCCATAGCGGACTGACGAGGCTCTTGAATTCGGTCTTGTCGACCTTGGCTACGGTGACGCCCTTGGCTTGGAGGTCGGCCATGGCCTTCTTCTCAGCGTCCACCGCTTGGGTCCGCTGGAAGGTGGTGGCCTCTTTGGCCGCACTCATAAAAGCGTCCCGGTGCTCCGCCGGGATCTTGGCCAGTGTCGTGGCCGCAATGACCACCGTGAGGGGATTAAAAATATGCTCGGTCAGCGCGAGGTGCTTCGCCGTCTCGTACCACTTGTTCTGCAGGATAGTGGGCGCATCGTGTTCGGGCCCGTCGATCAGGCCAGTCTGCAGGGAGGTATAGACCTCCGTCGTGGGCAGAGGCGTCGCGACTGCACCCATCAGATTGACGGTGGCGATCACCTGCGGTGCCTGCAGGGTGCGGATCTTCATCCCGTGCAGATCACCGGGTCGGGCGACCGCATTCTTGGTCAGCATGTTCCGGGCACCGAAGTTGTATGCCCAGCCGATGATTTGCGCACCGCCTTTGGACTTGAGAATCCCCGAAAGCTGGTCCCCGGCACCGGAATCCAACGCCTTCCCGACACCGTCCCAGCTGTTGAAGATGTAACCCATATCCAGAACACCGAACTCGGGAGCGACCTGGGACCAGATCGACGAGCCCGAGATCATCATGTCCGCTGCCCCAAGTTTCAGCTGCTGCACCATCTTGGCCTCGTCCCCCAGCTGGCTGTCCGGAAAGTAGTCCACTGTGACCGCATCGCCGACCTTGTCCTTGAGAACGCTCTGGAACTTGTTGAACCAGGTGCTGTGAGCGTTGCCGGGCTGTCCGGACATCGACGAGGACATCTTGAGTTTCAACTGCCCCTTGGACGAGGCGGCAGCGCCCCCACATCCCGCCAGCAGCGGCACCGTTGCCGCGCTCAGCAACACCCCGGTCCCGAACTTAAGCACCGAACGCCTCGACGTTACGAATTCACCCATCGCAGATCTCCTTTGGTCCTGATTGGTTGACATCTCCAGCTGACGACTTCCGGAACTGACGTAACCGGTTACGTACGACCCAGACTTTGTTCCTCCGCTAAATTCGGAAGGAAAAGCCCTCGTTTTGCCTGCATTGCGGTCGAAATTTGCGCTTTAGTGACGCGGTTCTCAGCTTGGCGCAGGAGCAGGCCATGTGACTCAGCCCATATTAGCTAACCGGTTACGTGCGCGCAAGACTGCCCACAATGCGTGCTGACTCCAGGACTGTAAGGTCAGGTTTCGTCCATCAACGAGCATGCGTAGAGAAGTCAGTGGATGCGTTCAGGCGACGGCGTTGACCCGCTGCCCGGCGACCCCTTTCGGAGAGCCGGAGGCTCCTGGCGGCCTCCCGGATCGAGGCGATTATCCGGGCGTTGGTGACATCATCGACGCACATCCCCGGGTGCGCCGGCCAAGCACGCCGAGGCCTTCCGAGCGCCTTGAAATCGATGGAGGGCATGTTGTCGGCTGTGACGAGCACTTTGGCCCTGAGCGTGGCATCGGGATGACCGTGCGTGCGATCGGGTCGATGAAGCAGACTGGGACGGTGGCCGAGGCCCACACCGCCCCCCGGGCCTGGACCCGGCTGCTCGTACGACGACGACATCCGGGCGATCATCGAGAAGCACTTCCAAAGGGGTGGCTGGCCAGGAAGAGACCGGCTTTAAAACGGATTCAGCAACCGGTCCACGAACTGCCGGGTGCGTTCTTCCCGGGGGTCGCGCAGCACGGTGTCCGGGTGCCCGCGTTCGACCACAACCCCGTCGGCCATGAAGATCACCTCATCAGCGACCTCGCGGGCAAACGCGAGCTCGTGGGTGACCACCACCATCGTCCAGCCCTCGTCCGCCAACTCCTTGATGACTGTGAGGACGTCGCCCACCAGCTCCGGGTCCAACGCCGACGTCGGCTCGTCAAAGAGGAGGAGCTGCGGGCGCAAGGCCAGGGCACGCACGATGCCGACACGCTGCTGCTGGCCGCCGGAGAGCTCGAAGGGATAGCTGTCCTCCTTGTCCGCCAGCCCGACGCGGGCCAGCAGTCCCCTGGCCTCTTCAACGGCTTCAGCCTTGGAGCGCTTCTGGACTTGGACCGGGCCTTCGATGACGTTTTCCAGGGCGGTCTTGTGCGGAAAGAGGTTGTAATGCTGGAACACCATGGCGCTGCGGTCCCTCATGGCGGCCAGCTGCTTCTTCGGCACCGGCGAGGAAAAATTGACCGTGAGGTCGCCGTCGAACTCGACGATGCCGGGGCGTCGGGAACCTCGAGGCCGTTGAGGCACCGCAGGACAGTTGTCTTGCCCGAACCGGACGGCCCGATCAGGGTGACCACTTCGCCCCGGCGGACGTCCATGTCGATGGATTTGAGCACTTCATGCCGGCCAAAAGACTTGCGGAGTCCACACACAGTCAGTAGGGCGGAGGCGTCCGGGAGATTGGATTCAGTGGGCGACATAGCGGTCCAATCTCTTCTCAAGGACGGACTGTCCGCTGGCGAGGACCAGGCAGATTATCCAGTAGATAACGGCTGCTTCCAGATACAGCAGCATGAATTCCTGGCTGAAGGCCGCCACCTGCTGTGCCTGGCGGAACAGTTCGGTAACGAGGATCAGTGAAGCCAACGATGTGTCCTTGACCAGGCTGATGAAGGTGTTGGACAAGGGCGGGACCGAGACCCGGGCGGCCTGCGGCAGGATGATCCGCACCAGCGACTGGCGGCGCGACATGCCGATCGTGTGTCCGGCTTCCCACTGGCCCTTGGGAACGGACAAAATGGCCGCCCGGATCACCTCTGCTGCGTAGCCGCCCACGTTCAGTGAGAAAGCGATGATCGCGCTCCGCCAGGGACTGATGGTGATGCCAATCGACGGCAGCCCATAGAAGATGACAAACAACTGGACCAGGAGAGGCGTGCCGCGGATGACGGAAATGTAGATCCGTGCGATCGCGGAAAGGACTGGATTGCGGCTCAGCCGCATCAGGGCCACCAGCAGGGCGAGCAGCAGGCCAAGGCCGAACGATGCCAGCGCCACGGGAATCGTGCCAGTAATCGCGCCCGTCAGGATGGGTCCCAAGGAACCCCAGACGAGATCCCAGTTGATCGTCATGGCCTGGCGCAGCGTTCTTCGACGGTTTCCATCCCGCTACTTTGTGACGTCGGCGTCGAAGTACTTCTGCGAAATCTTTGTCAGGGTGCCATCGGTCTGCAGCTCGGTCAAAGCCTTATTGACAGCGTCGGTCAGGGTGGTTGAGTCCTTCCGGAAGGCGAAGGCACTCAGCGACTTGTCCGTGGTCTCGGCGGCAATCTTGATGCTGTCATCATGCGAGGTCTTTTGCTGGTCCAGATACGTGAGCTTGTCGTTGATGGTCGCATCGACGCGTCCCTGCTTGAGCAGCGTGATCGCCTGCGCCCAGCCTTCAACGGCCTGCACGTTGGCGCCACTCTGCTGCGCCAGCTTGTACCAGTTGCTCGTCAGCGACTGCGCCGTGGTCTTGCCCTTGAGGCTGTCGAAAGAATTGATGCTGTTGTTGTCGGACTTGGTGACAATTACGCCCGTGCTCACGGTGTATGGGGTGGAGAAATCGTACTTCGCCTTGCGTTCGTCCGTGATCGAAACCTGGTTGGCGACGACGTCGAACCTCTTGGCTTCGAGTCCGGCAAAGATGGCGTCGAACTGGGTTTCCTGGAACTCCGGCTTGACGCCTAGTTTGCTGGCGACGGCCGTGATGATCTCCACGTCGTACCCCGTCAGTTCGCCGCTGCCATTGGCGTGGAACGAGAAGGGTTTGTAGGTGCCCTCCGTGCCGACCTTGAGCACCCCTGCGCTCTATACATCATACATCGCTCATAGACGTGTCCGCGCCGCCTGCCGGTGCGGAGCTGGAAGGACCCGTGGACGCCGACCCGCATCCGGCCAGAGCTAGTCCTGCAATCAGGATGAGGCCGATTACGGAAAGTCGTGTGCGCTTCATGATGGTCCTTCGTCGAGGAGCGGCAAGGGCTTGCCAGCCCGGCCGCGTGGCGGCATTGTCCTTCCGACGATAGCAATACCGTCCCCTGGTTGCAGACCACGCGTGACAGAGTGTGACGCCTTGCCACGAGGCGGTCTTGACGAATACTCGTTTCAGTGATTGCCAGGAAGTCAGGGTCGCGGGCCAGAGGGGAAGACCTTGGTCGCGGCACATCGGTGATCCGACCGGTGACGGTCAGGTAATCCGGATCCTGTTCGGCGGCCCCACTCCGCGACGGGTGTCCCTTCCAGAGGACCGTGCCCAATTCACCACCGTGCCGCCGCGCCAGTCCGCTAGGTCGCTGCCTGCCTCCCCGTGGAACTATTCTCCACGACGTATACCTGACCTTCGGGCGCTTTCTTGTGTGATTCCGTAGTGTAGAAACGGACCTCGTGGCCGTCCGGGTCGACTAATCCGGGCAGAATCCATCCCAGGGAAGCGACCTGGACGCCGTGATGTAACTCCCCCAGCCGTGTCAGACGATTTGAAAGTTCATCGAGCGCGGACTTGGTTGGAACGCCAATGGAAAAGAAATCAAAGCCCGCCGAGGCCGATGCCTTGTCCACGTCCAACCTCAAGGCCAGCCTGGGTCCGCCTTGCGGATGATTCAGCGCGACGCCCACTACTTTGCCGTCTTCGCGGAACTCCATGGCTACGAAATATCCGAGTCGGCTCTGGAACCATTGGCTGCTGGCGTCCAGGTCACGTACAGGGAGTTTGAGATGATGCACGCCATCGAGAAGGGGAATATCGCTGTCCACGGCAGAATCCTTTGATCGACGTAGTGGTGCTCCAACGATAGGTCTCGACCATCAGATGGCGACAGTGTCAACGTTGAGGCTCCTCACATGTGTCTGCCGAGGCAGTGAGGAATTTCATCTGTTCGCTGCTCGAGTGCCGCGACGATCTCCCTGGATCCGCCCCTCCCTCCCTCCGGCATAGCTCTCTGTGACACCTCTGACCGAGGACGGCATCGATCCGGTCCTTGTCCCCGCTACATGTTCCAGCGTCAGGGCTGGAATCTGTAGCCGATGCCGGCTTCGGTGAGAAGGTGGCGGGGGTTGGCGGTGTCGGGCTCCAGTTTTCGCCGGAGTTGGGCCATGTAGACGCGCAGGTAGTTGGCTTCCTTTAAGTAGGCGGGTCCCCAGACTTCGGTGAGCATTTGCTGTTGGGTGATGAGTTTTTCCGGGTTCCTGACCAGGAGTTCGAGGATGTTCCATTCGATAGGGGTCAGGCGGACGTCGTTCCCGTCGCGGGTGACGCGGTGTTTGGCCAGGTCTACAGTGAACGCGTCAGTGATGACGACGGGTGCGGCTTTGTGGTCGGTGGTCCTCCGTAGCAGCGCGCGGATGCGGGCGAGGAGTTCGTCCGGGCCGAAGGGTTTGGTGATGTAGTCGTCGGCGCCGGCGTCGAGTGCCTCGACCTTGTCATCGGAGGTGTGGCGCGCTGAGAGCACGAGGATGGGGACAGGGTTCCAGCTCCTTAGCCGTTTGATGACGGTTGTGCCGTCGATGTCCGGCAGGCCCAGGTCCAGGATGATCAAGGCCAGCGGGTGCCGGGTCGCGGCCAGGAGGGCGGTTTCGCCGTCGGAGGCGGCTGTCACCGTGTAGCCGTTGGCCTCGAGCGTGATTTTCAGGACCTTGAGCAGGTGCGGGTCGTCGTCGACGACGAGGACGGCGGTCATGGCGTCTCTGACCGCGACGGGTGCAGAGGCAACGGGCGCTTCCGTTCGGTGAGGAAGGACTGGGGCACCACGGGTGCCTGCCCGGGCCAGTCATCCCTGGTTGCGCCGGTGGAGAGCCTGAGCCGGATGACCATGGTGAGCCCGCCGCCTGGTGTTTGTTCTGCTGTGAGGGTGCCTCCCATGGCTTCTGTGAATCCTTTGGCTACGGCCAGGCCGAGGCCGACACCGGTGGTTTGAGGGATGTCGTCGAGCCGTTGGAAGGGGCGGAACATTTCCAGGACGCTTTCTGCCGGCACTCCCCGGCCGTGATCGATGATGCGGAGTTCCCCGGCCGGATGGCCCGCCAGGGTTTCGTTGCTCAGACCGCCGGCAGCGCCGACGACGACGATGTCGGAGCCGGGCGCGTACTTGACGGCGTTTTCGACGATGTTCGCGATGACTCGTTCGAGCATGCCGGGGTCGGCGTCGATTTCGGGCATGTTCGGGGGCAGGTCGACGCGGACGCGGCCTGCAGGGGTGCCGTGCAGGGCTGCGGGGATCACGTCGGTCCAGCGCACCGGACGCAGAAGGGGCTTGACTGCGTCAGAGGCGATGCGGGACATATCGAGCAGGTTCCCTACGAGCAGGTCCAGCCGATCGGAGCATTCGTCAATCGTCTGGAGCAGTTCCTGTTCCTGTTCCTGGGTATAGCGAACGCTTTTTTGCAGGAGGCCGCCAACCGCGAGTTTGATTCCAGCAAGCGGCGTCCGGAGGTCGTGGGAGACCGCGCGCAGGATCGAGGTGCGCATAGTGTTGCTCTCGGCCAGGCGGAGGACCTCCCGGCGGCTGGCGGCCAGCTGCCGGCGCTCAAGCTGCGCGGCGAGATGCACGCCGAACACCGCAAGCAGCCGTCGCTGGCTGGCTGGCAGCGGGCGGCCGTAGAGCACCAGCGTCGTGGACGGATCGATCTGTTGGGAATTTTCGGTCCGGACCTCCTGAACGGCTGAGGCGGCTGTGTCTTTGGCAGCCGGGAGAGGTAGCTCGCCCGCGGAAGCGATGATCGTCCCGTTCTTTTCCGGGTGCCGGGTCCCGGTGTCGGTAACGTCGTACAGGGCCGCGCCGCGCATATTGAAGACGTCCAACGCCTGCTGCAGCAGGTCTGTCACGGTGTCCTCGGAGGTCGCCGTGCCACGGGTGAGGTCCGCGAGGGTTGTGGCCTCGGCACGTGCCCGGGCGGCCTCCTTGGAGCGGCGGGCCGAGAGGTCCACCACGATGGCGACGGCCGCGGAGACGCCAACGAAGACCAGGAGGGCGAGGACGTTCTGGGGGTCCTGGATGGTCAAGGTTCCCACAGGAGCGGTGTAGAAGTAGTTGACCAGCAGGCTGCTCCAGAGGGCGGCGAGGATGGCAGGCCAGAAACCCCCGATGAGGGCTACCGTGACCGCTCCGGTGAGCTGGATGAGCACGGCGGAGGCCACGTTCGGCTCCGGGTTCAGGGCGAGCAGGACTTGGAGCAGTATCGGGAGCAGCACCGCCAGGACGAAGCCGACGGCGACCCGGGCGCGGCCGAGGTCACGTTGACGTCGCGGTCCGGCGCCGCGCCCGCTCAGCGGGTGGGAGACCATGTGTACGTCGATGTCTCCGGATTCGCGGACCACCCTGGTGCCGATCCCTCCACCGAGCAGGCCGCCGAGGACTGAGGCGAGTTTCCCGTGCCTGGAGGTGCCGACGACGATCTGTGTGGCATTGACGCTGCGGGCGAAGTCGAGCAGCGCGGTGGCGGGGTCTTCGCCAGCGACGATGTGGTAGCTGCCGCCAAGGTCCTGGATCAAACGGCGCTGGGCTTCGAGCGCCTGGGGGGATTCGCTGGCGACTCCGTCAGCGGCGCGGACGTGGACGGCCAGCAGGTCCCCGCCGTTGACCCGGTTCAGGATCCGGGCGCCGCGGCGAATCAGGATCTCTCCTTCAGGGCCGCCGGTGAGCCCGATAACGATGCGTTCGCGCGCTGGCCAGGTGGCCTGGATGTCATTTTCGGCCCGGTACCTGGCCAGGCCTTCGTCGACACGGTCCGCGAGCCACAGCAGGGCCAGTTCACGAAGCGCGGTGAGGTTGCCCAATCGGAAGTAGTTCGAAAGCGCCGCATCGATCTTCTCCCGGGCGTAGATCTTCCCGTCGCCAAGGCGCTGGCGCAGAAGCTCCGGAGAGATGTCGACCAGATCGATTTGGTCGGCCCTTCGCACGACGTCGTCCGGCACGGTTTCGCCCTGGCGCACATCCGTGATGGACGCGACGACATCGCCGAGGGATGCCAGGTGCTGGATGTTCACCGTCGACAGGACGTTGATGCCGGCGTCGAGAAGTTCGTCGACGTCTTCCCAGCGTTTGGCATGCCGGCTCCCCGGGACGTTCGAGTGGGCGTACTCATCGACCACAGCGGTGGCCGGGGCCCGGCGCAGGACGGCGTCCAGGTCCATCTCGTCGAACTCCGTTCCCCGGTACGGCAGGCGCCGGGGCGGGATGATTTCGAGCCCTTCCATGAGCGCACGGGTCTCCCCCCGGCCGTGGTCCAGAGCGAAAGCGACCACGACGTCTTCGCCGCGCTTGAGCAGGCGATGGGCTTCTTCGAGCATTTCGTAGGTCTTGCCGACCCCGGGGGCGGCCCCTAGGAAGATCCGCAGCGTTCCACGTGCCATGCCGTCATTCTTCCACTTCGGGCACGCCGGCCTATTTCTGCCTGGAGGGTGCGGCGGCCACGTCCAGATTAAGCAGGGTGACGTTGACGGAGGGCTGGCCCAGAAACGCTTCGATCCCTCCGCTGGTATCCCGCTTAACGATCGACTCCACGGCAGCGGTGCTGAGCCCGTGGGCCGCAGCCACACGGGGAACCTGAAGCCGTGCATACTCCTGGGAGATGTGCGGATCCAGCCCGGAGCCGCTGGCCGTGACGGCATCAGCGGGCACGCCCGCGGCGGGGATGCCTTCGGCTGCGGCGACGGCGGACCTGTTGGCGGTGACGGCGCCAAGCAGTTTGGGATCGTTGGGGCCCAGGTTGGACGCCGAGGACGACGCAGGGTTCCAATTCACGGCGGAAGGCCGGGCGTGGAACCACCGCGGGTCCTGGACACCGGCATTATCCGCGGAGGCCTGGACGATCAGGGCGGAGGCGACCGGGGCTCCGGCGCTGTTCCTGATGATGGAGCCGTTGGCCTGGTAGGGTGCGATCAGCTGCCCGGCCCCGAAGACCGCCAGGGGGTAGGCCACGCCGAGGACCACGGTGGCCAGGAACAGGAACCGCAGGGCGGTCAGCCCCTGGCGGAGGTAGCCGGTGAGAGTGTTCATTGGGTTCCTAGCCGATTCCGGGGATAAGGGAAATCATCAGGTCGATGATCTTGATGCCGATGAACGGTGCGATCAGGCCGCCCAGCCCGTAGATCAGCAGGTTCCGCGCCAGTGCCTGATTCGCCGAGACGGCCCGGTATTTGACCCCGCGGAGCGCGAGCGGCACCAGGGCGATGATGATCAGGGCGTTGAAAATCACCGCGGAGAGAATGGCCGATCCGGGCGTGGCCAGGCCCATGATGTTCAGCAGGCCCAGCCCGGGGAAGACGGTGGTGAACAGGGCAGGGACGATGGCGAAGTACTTGGCGACGTCGTTCGCGACCGAGAAGGTGGTCAGCGCACCGCGGGTGATGAGCAGTTGCTTGCCGATCCCGACGATGTTGATGAGTTTGGTGGGGTCGGAGTCGAGGTCCACCATGTTCGCGGCGTCCTTGGCGGCGGGGGTGCCGGAGTTCATGGCGACGCCGACGTCCGCGGCGGCAAGGGCGGGGGCGTCATTGGTGCCATCCCCGGTCATGGCCACCAGCCGGCCGGCGGCCTGCTCTTTTTTGATCACCGCGAGCTTGTCTTCTGGGGTGGCTTCGGCCAGGAAGTCATCGACGCCGGCCTCGGCGGCGATCGCCTTTGCGGTGATGGGGTTGTCGCCGGTGATCATCACGGTCCGGATGCCCATTTTCCGCAGTTCGGCGAAGCGGGCGTGCATGCCCGGTTTGACGACGTCGGCCAGATGGATGGTTCCCAGGACATCGGCTTGGCCGTATTTGCCCACCTGGGCGACGAGCAGGGGCGTGCCGCCCTGGGCTGAGATGTCGTTGACCCGGTGCTCGACCTCGGCCGGGGTATGGCCGCCGTATTCGGCAACGAATGCCGCCACCGCGGAGGCTGCGCCTTTACGGATCTGGAGCCCGTCAAGGTCCAGGCCGCTCATGCGGGTGCTGGCGCTGAACGGGACCACCGCAAAGTCGCCGGAGGAGCGTTCGAGGGTGGCCAGATCCTGCCCTGTCACGCCTTTGTCCGCGGCGAGGTCCACGATGGAGCGTCCCTCGGGGGTTTCGTCAGCCAGGCTGCAGACCCGGGCCGTTTCGATGAATCGCATCCTCTGAATGTTGTTGGCGGGGAAGAAGTTGACGGCGCGGCGGTTGCCGTAGGTGATCGTGCCGGTTTTGTCGAGCAGCAGCGTGGTGATGTCCCCGGCGGTTTCCACGGCACGGCCGGAGGTGGCCAGCACGTTGTGCTGGACGAGGCGGTCCATGCCGGCGATGCCGATCGCCGGCACCAGCGCCCCGATGGTGGTGGGGATCAGGCACACCAGCAGCGCCACCAGGACGATCGGTGACGGCGTGGCACCGGCGAGCGAGGCGAAGGGGGCCAGGGACATGGTGACGGCAAGGAACACGATCGTCAGGGACACCAGCAGCACATGCAGGGCGATTTCGTTGGGAGTCTTTTGCCGGACAGCGCCCTCGACCAGCTTGATCATCCGGTCGATGAACGTCTCGCCCGGCTCGGCGGTGATGCGGACGACGATCCGGTCGGAGAGGACCCTCGTGCCGCCGGTGACCGAGGAACGGTCACCTCCGGATTCGCGTATCACCGGGGCTGACTCGCCGGTGATGGTCGATTCGTCAACGCTGGCCAGACCCTCGATGATTTCCCCGTCGGAGGGGATCACATCCCCGGCCTCGCAGATGACAACATCGTTGAGCTTCAGCTCCGTACCCGGGATCTCTTTGGTGGTGCCGTCGGGGAGCCGGAGCCGGGCCATCACGCCTTTGCGGCTTGCCCGGAGGCTCTCGGCCTGGGCCTTGCCACGGCCTTCGGCGATGGATTCGGAGAGCGTGCCGAACAGGACGGTGAGCCACAGCCACGCCGTGACCGCGATGCCGAACACGTTCGGCCGGTACAGGGAAATCGCCGTGCACAGGGCAGCCCCTGCCAGCACGGTGAACATGACCGGGGAATGGATCATCTGCCGCGGGGCGAGTTTCCGGACGGCGAGTGGCAATGCGGCGGCGACGGAGGCGAGCGTCAGTTTTGCCGGGGCCTTGGTGTGGTGCTTGTGCTCCCCCGGGGTGCCGAGGGGGTTGCCGTCGGCGTAGGTTGCGGCGGCGGTGTCCGTCCGGGACGGGGTCATTTGAGGAGTCCTTCTGCGAGGGGGCCCAGGGCAAGGGCCGGGAAGTAGCTCAGGGCGGTCAGGATGACTGTCACGCCCAGGAGCAGGGAGCCGAACAACCATCCGTGGGTGGGGACGGTGCCTGCCGATGCGGGAGTTTTCCCTTGACGGGCGAGGGAGCCGGCCAGGGCCAGCACCAGCGCGATCGGCAGGAAGCGCCCGAGCAGCATGGCGATGCCCATCATGACGGACAGGTACGGGCCCGAGGTGGTGATGCCGCCGAAGGCTGAGCCGTTGTTGTTCGCCCCGGAGGTGAAGGCGTACAGCACTTCGCTGAACTGGTGCGGACCGGTGGCCGGCGCGTTGGCCATGGCTTCGGGAAGCAGGACGGTGATCCCGGCGAGGGCCAACACCAGGGCCGGGGTTACCAGGATGTACAGGGCCGTCAGTTTCATTTCACTTGGGCCGATCTTTTTCCCCAGGTATTCCGGGGTTCGGCCGACCATGAGCCCGGCGATGAAGACGGAAATGATGGACAGGATCAACAGGCCGTAGAGACCGGAACCGGTTCCGCCGGGGGCCACCTCGCCGAGCATCATGTTCACCATCGCCACGCCACCGGCCAGGGGAGGCAGTGAATCGTGGGCGACATTGACGGCCCCGGTGGAGGTCAATGTGGTGGAAGCGGCGAAGATCGCGCTTGGTACCGGGCCGAAGCGCTGTTCGAACCCCTCCCCCAGGCCTCCGGCGGCCGCGGTCGCGGTGCCTTGGGCGGCAGCCACGGCCCAGCCCATCAGGGAAACCGACGCCAGCCAGAGCGTGCCCATGACGGCGATCACGGTGTGTCCCTGCTTCTGATCGCCTACCATCCGGCCGAAGGCGTAGGGCAGTGCGGAGGGGATGAGAAGGAGCAGGAACACCTCGAAGAGGCTGATGAACACATTCGGGTTCTCGAACGGGTGGGCCGAGTTCGCGTTGAAATAGCCGCCCCCGTTGGTTCCGAGTTCCTTGATCGCTTCCTGGGACGCCACCGGTCCCCCCGGAACGCTCTGTCCGATCCCGGACGCCTGGTTCACGACGTCAGTGGGCCAGAAGTTCTGCACCACCCCGCCGAGAACCATCACTAGGGCCGCGAGGAACGCGAGCGGAAGCAGAAGCCGGAATGACGTCCGGGTCAGGTCCACCCAGAAGTTCCCCAGCCGCTGCGTCCGGGTCCGCACGATGCCGCGGATGAGGGCGACGACGACGACAATTCCGACCGCGGCCGAGAGAAAATTCTGCACCGCCAGCAGGCTCATCTGTACGAGAATGCCCACCGTCGCCTCGGGAACGTACGTCTGCCAGTTCGTGTTGGTCACAAAGGAAATAGCGGTGTTCATCGCCACCCACGGATCCACCCCCGGCAGCGAACCGGCTCCCGGCAGGACACCCTGCAAACGCTCGACGGCGAACACGGCGAGGATGGAGACAGCCGAGAACACCAGAACGCTACGCAGGTACACCGGCCAGGTCTGCTCGGTGCCGGCGTCGATCCCGGCGAGCCTGTAGAACAGCCGCTCGGGGCGGCTTGAGGTCGTGCCCTCGAAGACCCGGACAAGGTAAACCCCGACCGGCTTATGCAGGGCCGCGAGAACCACCACCAGCGCGGCAACCTGGATGAGGAACGATGCAGTATTGAACGTCACCTCCTGGTCACCACTTTTCCGGGTGGATCAGGACCACGAGCAGGTAGCCAAGGAGATACAGTCCCGCAATCAGCAGGACCACCCACATGAGCGCATCGGCGCTCATTGTTCTTGCTCCGGCCGGTCATCGGCAACGCCGACCAAGCCGGCTACGAGGTGACCGGCCCACATCACAAACCCCATGGACACCATAAGGATTCCGATTACCGCCATATCGGCCATTGCAGGTTCCTCTCATCCGCACCCCGGAGGCGGGGTTCATCTCAGTCAATACCGGGACGGGACGGGACAGTAGAGTCCTAATGACTCCCTAACGCCGGGGACATGGATCTTCACGCGCTCTTAACACCGTATGCGGACACACGGCGGTGAAGTGCCCACTAAAACGGCTGCCGGTCAGGGCAGGCCCAGGAATGAAAACGTGAGACCAGAAACGGCCACAACTCGGGAAGCCCCAATGCTCAGCATTAGGCCAACGAGGGGCAAGCAGCGCCGGGGGTCACTTGTTGTCATACTGGTGTTCTAACTAGACCGCGTGAACCTGGAATGTGACCTTTGCCTGCGGGAGAACACTCACGGCGGCCGGAGCATTACAGCAGTCGAAGGATTCGACTTTGGGCGCTATCCGGTTAGGAATGCCTTCCGCGGGAACCCGGGGAAGACGTGGATCCGGTTACCGGGGCGCGGGCCCCCCAGTCTGGAGCGGATGGAGGATCAGATGGGAATATGGCGGGGAGTCCGCTTGTGGGTGCAGCCGGTGTCGTGGATGCCCGTCGAAGATATTGATGTCGAACCCGCGGCCGAAAATAGGGATTTCATTACAGTGGACGGCGGACTGTTCGACTACGCACCTTCAGCTGAGGCCGTGGTCCGCAGCTTCGAATACGCAGGCCAGACCGAAACGATCATGGACAGGGCTGGCAACCGCTATCCGCTGCTCGCTGGTGAACACGGACACCTCAAGCTGGGGCAATCCTCAGGAAAAGCGGATTTTGGTTGGCTGCGGGCGGCGTGGGAGACCGCGCAGCAGGAGAATCCCAAAAGGTACCCCTTGGAACGGGTGATGCCGGACTCGGATGCCGAATTTCTGACTTCCCTCTTCGAAGTGCTCCAAGAAACAACTACGGGGGCCGTCCAAGGCTGGACCTGGAAGGTGCGACAGCCCGGCCGGACGCTACATCTTGAATCCCTGGATGCGGTCAACGACCTGCTGCTCAAAGCAACAAACCTGCCAGAAACGATCGTCCAGGACCCCTACGAACACCTCTACCGGCCTCACCGTATGCTCCGGAGGACGCTGGCCCTGACCGACCGGCATTACCTCATGTATCGCGAAGAGTTCCCGCAGGACATCCCCGACACCTGAGCTTTCGGCCAGCTCCGGCGGGAATCGCCGGAAGACCCAGCGGTCCCGTGGGCGCTGAAGCCACGACGGCCTCCTCCTAATCTCCCGCGCTTGCTGGCATTGCGCCGTTCCAAGCCTCGTTCCGGGTCCGTCAAGCAACTTCTGGGGGAGGTAGCTAGCACCCACGGCCGGCCGACCGGCCCAAAGTGTGGGTTCTTCCGCTACCAGAGTCCGCAGACCGCCGTAAACCTGCGCCGTTAGGTCCCAGGATAGGGCTTTGTTCTCTGTCGCGGCACGAGGAGAGCAGATTCACTGAAGACAAGGGAAAGGTCAAGTTCACGACGCGGCGAAGGGAACGTGGTCCCCGTGAGTGGAATCATCCGGTTGCTGATCCAAACGTCATTGACGGCAGAGGAGCAGACACCCGCTCCTGCCTTGTCCGGCGGCCAACGGGACGACGATGCGAGAGCGAGAGTGCTCGACACACAGCCATCGCCCATTTCGCGGCTTTTGGGTTCAGTAAACCCGGTCTCGATGAGATCGCGAGTTCTGCCGGAGTCACCCCGGAAGACATCGTTGCCCTGTTCGGTAACGAAGACGGACTTCGCCGGACATGCGACGACCACGTCCTCCAGGCCCTGGTCGGGTGGGCACATGAAAAAGCCACGCTGGAGGGCATGAGAGTGGTCATGCGGTCCTATCAGGCTGACCCCCGCGGCTACCAGACACAGGTGAGCTACCTGGGACGCGTCGTGGCAGAAAACACTCCCGCTGCAGCCCGGTTCATCGACGTCCTCGTGGATGAAAGCGAAACAATCATCAGAGCCGGCATTACGGACGGCACCATGCGCCCCTCCGATGACCCGCGCGCACTGGCCGTCCTGATCACCACCACCGTGCTGGGCATGATGACCATGGCCCCGCACATCGAACGCGCTCTCGGACTGCCCGCATCACAGCAGCAAATGCTCCTCCGCCTGGCGCTGCCGGCCCTGGATATTTACACGCACGGTCTCTACACCAGCGACTCCTACCTGACGCTCGTCCGCGACGCCCTCCCCAGGCTCCAGCCGCCACAACATGAGCGACAAACACCCGGCTCCGGATCTTCAAAGGCGCCTTCCCAACCAGAAGAGAGCTAAGTGAGCACGCTCTCCTGAAAATTTGCCAACAACACGCCACGGACCACCGGGTGGGGGGCGAAGGTGGTGCCCCCCCCACCCGCGGCAGCGGCTCTTGACGGCCGGTCGGCGGGTTGCCCCGTCCATCATCATTTCCACTCAAATAGGAGGTGTTGCTGATCCGTGACCGCGGTGGCTGCGGATCTGCAAAGGGCCGGTCGGTTATGTCTTTGTTCCCTTCTGAAAGCAGTTTCCTGTCCAGAAGATCCACCCCGTCGCCGTGACCCTGGGCGGCATCGCCCTCGCCGCCTCCGGTTGCTCCACCGCAACACCGGGCCCGGCACCGCCGTGCCCACCGCAAGGGCTCCGGCCTCACCGGATCATCAGGGCGGGCTGGATCCACGACGAGGTCCACAACATGGCCCCACGCTTTGATGTTGAAGTCCGCTGATTCGATCACAGCCTCGCTCCTTGACTTTGGACCTGCGGCGGCAGCGTCAGCTTATTGGATGGACCCTCCCTGCCGGGAGAACAGCAGTTCCTTTGACGAGCAGTGGCGACGCAGGTGCTTCAGGACCAAAAGCGTCCGCGCAGGCCCGCGGGTCTCACCTGCGGTAGGGCAGGATGGGTGCATGAAGAAAATCCTGTTAATGATCCTGTGCCTGTTCCTGCCGTTCCTCGCGATTCTGATCCAGCAAGGGCCAAACAAAAAGGTCCTCTGGGCGATTCTCTGGCAGCTGCTCGGGCATGTGCCCGGAGTCATTTACGGCATCCTGGTCATCAATAAAGGTCCCGAGAAGAAGTAGCACCCGTTGGCGCCCGTCTAGGAGGGCAGGAAACGGTTCATCTCCGCGATGACTTTGTTCTGGCCGGAGAGGATCGCGGCGACCACGGGCAGGATCAGGATCAGCGTCGGCATGATCCCGCCGACGCTGTTGCGCAGCATCCCTCCGATGCCACGACCCAGGATGGCGACCAGTGCCAGGACGGCTCCGGGTATATTCCGCAGCAACCCGTCCTGGGTGAGGGCGAACGCCAGATGGTGCGGTGCCAGGATTGACTGGGGGGCCATGGTGCGCGCCATGTCCGCCAGCTTCCGATCATGGCTGTTTGAATGGAGACCAGTTCTGCAGTTAGAGTCGAGCCCACTTGGCGGCTCGCCGGTCGAGGAAACGAACTCAGGGACCTGCTGGGCTGCGACGCGGCGGGAAGAAAACGCGCACAGGGAGCACGAGCCCGATCACCGAGAGGGCGATGAAGACGACCTGGTGGATGTGATCCGTGCCCGGCGGGAGGTTTCCGAGCAGGTGGGCCAGCCAGAAAACAGGGTAGAACCAGAGCGCGCACCACGCCCACCGCTCGATGCGCCGATACGGCACCAGTACGATCAGCGCACCGAAAAGGCCGAGTCCGGTCGACGCGAGACCGCCCGCACGATACAAGGCGGCATCCCCATCCATCGGAACGACCGCGACCACGAGCCCAAACACGAGGATGCCCAAGCTAACGGTCGCGAGGCAGACCCAGCCAATCCGCACCGTCAGCTTCATACCGAGCACGGCGTCACCTTACACCCCGCACGGAATCCGACCACCATAGGTGCAGCGCCCCTAGACAAGGGGCCAGGGCGGTCCGGAGCCCTGCGGCCTGCCTGTGGCCTCATTGCCATACCTCCGCGAAGAGTGACTCGTTGCCTCATGTGACAACCTCCGGCTAGGCGGTGTCGTAGTGGCGGGGAAGGTGGGTTCCAGACGGTGTTGACGGGGTCTGAGGGGTGCGGTTTTCTTGGCCAGGGCAAGGCTTCCAGGACCGCGGTGAGGGCCAGAATCTGGCGTGAGAGGGCTGCGGGCCCAATTCGCTCGAAGGCGGCCTTTCCCAAGGAAGGGGGTTGACTCCCGTCACGTATGAGTATTTTCATCTATTTTCTTCAGAAGGCTGGCGACAAATTCTTGAGACGATATGGAATAAATTCGGTTTCTCCCGCTCGCGATGAAGGTGACGGTTCCGAATCCATGGAGCGCCGCCAGGTGGTTCGATGCCGTGCCCGCCCCCACTTGGAGGGCGGCTGCGAGCGTGGAGGGCGTGGCGGGTTCTTCAGCTAGCAATTGCAGGATACGGATTTTCCGGGGGCTGATCAGGATGCGTTCGGATACGTAGTCGGGATAGTCGTCCAAGGAATCCTCCATTGTGGGGTCGCCATTGCCTGCATGGTGGGAAGCACAGATCCGGGCATGACTGCCGTGTACGGCGTACCGCAGACTTAGGAGTCCCCCGATAACAGTCAGGGTTCGATCGGTGGCGCGTGAAAAAGTTCGGGCTCGCGCACCGCCCCGTAGCTCTCGACGGGCGGCGCACCAAAAACTCTTGGCACGCTAACGAGAACGCATATCACCATCACGCGCATTGGTCATTCGTGCGCCCGGGAGGCAGTGCCGGCCGTGCGGAGTATCAGCGTTCGGATCTCCCAAGGTGCCAGCGTGAATTTGTATTCACCGTCCGCCTGCGCCGAACTAAGGATGCGACCGGTAAGGTCTACCGTCGTCGTACGATCGAAGTCTCCTTCCAGGACCGCCGAGGTGGCCTCGTCAGAGAGGAGGACGACGCGCACTTCGACTCCGTCGTCCACGGGGCGCAGGCTACTCATCCGCACGTTCTCGCCGCGAAGCTTTAGGCCCTCGCTCGCTGGCGGGAGGCCGATGCCGTCTCTGCCGCGGCCCCGGACTGACAGAGCGCTGGCATTGAAGTGGTCGGAAAATCGGATGGAGTCGGCGTTGCGGTACCCGGCCGAAGATGCCATGACGGCGAATTCGATATCGATCCCGGTGCCTTGTTCCTGTGCCCCGGGAATCGGAATCTCCGACGCGGCAGGCTCGTCGCGCAACGGGTGGACGTTCACGCTGATGGAACCGACTGCGCGGAGCACAGTAAGGGCAATCTCATTCCGACCAACGATTTCGTATTCGGTGGCATCGTGAACAAGGACGGTGGCCGGTCCCGCGGAGACAAAACTGTAGGCGGGGAAGGTCGGAAGCGGGTATTCCCCGCCGCCGCCTTCGGCGTCCAGCCCCCGGGCCGTGATCGAGAACTGGCCTTCAGCTGCCGACTCCTGAACGTCTCCCGGTAGCGGGATATGGATCCTGAGCCGGTGGTCGGAAACTTCATTGATGAACTGCAGACGCAGGCGAACGAAGGGTTCCCCGCGCCGCAGCTCGACAAGCATGCTTACGGGCACATCGATCACATCAGTGGCCCTGCAGCCGGTGTGCCGGTTCAGGGCCCGCGGCCACTGGTAGTGGCGTGTGACTCTAAGGACCGCCCGCACGGGGCCGGTTTCGACGACGTCGACCCAGGTCTGGGAGGGTTCCTCCACCAGCACGTCCGAGGCGGGCGGTCCGTAGTTGTAGCTGTCACCGCAGTCGCCGCCGTCAACGAGTTTGCCGAGCCCCGTCAGCACGGTGCCGTCGGTTCCAGTCAGTGTCACGGTGCCGTCGTGGCCGACTTCCGCGGTGACGAGTCCGTTTCGCAGCAGGCCGTCTTCATAAGTGACGCCCGCCTGCGCCGGACGTTGTGCCTGGTACACCCTGAAGGGCGTGGTGCCCATGGCTGGCACCGGGACGTCGACAAGGACACGGCGACGAGGTTGGGCGGTAATCCTTACCTTCCACTCCCCCGGGTGCACTTCAATGGCATTTTCGAGATCGGCTCTGAGTGCGGTGATATCGAAAACATCCGCGGACGGTACTTCGGCCACATCGAAGTCCAGGGTGTGCGGAGCGATCCGGTATGTCTCGATCTGCTGGCCGAACAGCTCTCGGCCATGGATACGGTTCATGATGCGTTCGATGAGGATCGATGAGTCCATGGCTTCATCGCCGAGCATCGTGGGCGCATGTCCAGTTTCCTGGACCACCAGGATCGTGCCGTCCGATGCTTCCGCGACGACGGGAATGTCCTGCTGGGGCGCGGGCACCTCGAGCTCGACCATCAGGTTGCGGCCTGTCGGGAGGGTGTTCACCGCGAGATAGGAATCACTGGAAACGTTTTCAGCGATGGAGCGTGTCACCTCATCGCGGACGGCACGGGCAATTTGTGCGGCTTCACGGAGTCGGGCGTCTACCTGGTCCACGGTCTCGTCCGTTCCCGAGCCTACGACCGAGTCGTGCGCGGTGGATTCAATGATCCGTCGCCAGGACATGCTGACGAAGGGCTCGAAATCGCTCCTGGTGTGAGTGGCGGCCAGACGCTCAGCCTCGGTGACCATGCGCTCAGCGACGGCCATGGCCGTTTTCAGGTTGCGACGGATCGAGAAGACACCGGGCAGGATGTTCCCGCGGGCATGAGAGCGCAGTTCCCCACGGACAGCAGGCAACGGTTCGTCGGGGTCAAACCGGCCCACATATTCTTCCAACGTACCGACTCGGATGGGGAATTGCGGGCTGTCATACGCGCCAACCCAGTTCATCAGCATCGGATCGGGAGCCATATGGTCCGTACCGACCATGCCCAGAACCGGGTCGCGGTCGTAGCGCTGAGCTGTCATGGTGCGGTATTCGGCGAGGGCGTGCGGAATGTTCTCGGGAATGGCCAGCAGGTCAAGAGCGCTGCCATAGCCGTCAAAGAGGTATTCGACGCGCACTGCGGAACCGTCGGGCGCTTCCCAGCGGAAAGAGTGGCCGGTCACCGCCGACGGCACTCCCCGCCACAGACAGGCGTGGCCGATCCCGGCGCTCCGAAGGATCTGGGGCATCTGGGCCACGTGCCCGAACATGTCAGGAAGATAACCGACCTTCATGTAACCCCCGAGTGCCTGTGCGCCGGAGATGCCCATCTGGAGATTGCGGATGATTGTCTCGCCCGAGCATAGGAATTCATCCAGCAGGATCTGCCAGGGTCCGAGTGCGAGCTGTCCCCGGCTGACCATAGCCTTCACCCGTTCCCGGTTTTCCGGCCGGATTTCCAGGTAGTCATCGATCGCTGCCGTTTGTCCGTCGAGGGTGAAACGGAAACCGGCGTCGGCCTCGGCTGTCTTCAGGACTTCATCGAACATCCGGACGAGCTGGAAACGGAAGACCTGGAACGGCTCGTACCACTCCCTATCCCAGTGGGTGTGCGGCACCAGGACAATGCCGGTTTCGTCCGTGTGGTTCATGGCGCGGATGCCTCTCCGTCAAGGGTGATGTTCAATGACTTTGCCAGCGCCGCCGCAATGCTCTGGGCGACCCTGATGTCTGCTTCGCCTTCGTCAATCCCCGTAGGAGGGCGGACCTGGTTGGCAGCCATTTCGTGGAACGCGGCGAGTTCGAGCTCGAAGGGCTCGGTGACGTCGCGGATGGTCTGCGTGGAGGCGCCGTCCCCGGCTTTCTCGGTCAGGCGCAACTGAGTGGGAGCGTTCAGCAGATAGGGAACGGTGAATTCCAGCTCCGCCGATCCCCGAGTGTGGTGCACCGTCACCGTTTCCCTGTAGATCGGATACTCCGCAAGGAAATGCCAGTTGACATGGACCCGGATGTCGTCGCCGATGGTCCCGGAAATTTCGAGCGATCCTGGGTCGTCTTGTTGGGCCCAATAGTGAACCGCGTCGAGGGCCCGGACCGGGCCCACCAGCGCCCTGATCAGTGCGATGTCGTGGATTAGGCTCCCGAGGATGACATTGGCGTAGAGTCGACGAATCAGTGCGGGAGCGCCATTGCCCAATGCCGTGTCGAGCCGCTGTTCATCGTCGGCGGCCAGGGCGGCAAGTGTCGCGGGCGGGACATCACCGGCGGGCGGCCGGAGATTGGCGTAGGCCAGCTGCGCTCCGCCGCTGGGATGCAGCACTTCAACGTTGACGTAGCGGAGGTCGGCTCCAGCGGGCAAGGTCGACTTCAGGGTTCGGACTGCCGGATCATATTCCTTCATGTAGCCCAACAGGAGCATCGGCCGCCCCTGATTGCGCTCCCCCTTGCGCAGCAACTCGATCTCCGCCAGGGAAAAAGCGAGTGGTTTTTCGCAGAAAACGGCCACTCCGGCGTCAATGGCTTCCAGCGCCGGACCGCCATGGGAACCCGAGGTCAGCAGAATAACCCCGTCAAGCTGTTCGCCGGCGAGCATCTCGTTCAGGGTTGGGTAACGGTGCTTTGGCGCGATCCCGTACTGGTCTGAAACCTGCTCCAGTAGTGCGGGCGAGAGGTCAGCGAGGGCGACAAGATCGAACAGGTCCCAGCGCCGCTTGATTAGGGGCAGGTGGACGGACTGTGCCACAGCGCCGAGCCCGATCACGCCGATTCGAAGTAAAGTCATTAGGGTATCCACTTTCTGAGTACGTCTCGGTTGATGGCGTGATCCCGGTCTGCGATTTCGACGCTTTCACCCGGCACCGGGATGGTGTCCTGCTCGACGACCAGCCAGCCGCTGAAGTCCGTCGACAGCAGCGCATCCATGAAACCGTCGACGTCCAGATCGCCGTGGCCAAGCGGCACGAACGCCTTACCGGCCCATACATCCCGCATGGCGCCCCTGTCTCTGACGACGGACCTGAGGACCTCAACGCGGGCATCCTTGATATGTACATGGTTAATCCGGGTGTCCCAGCGCTTCAGATCAGCGACAGGGTCTCCTCCGCCGAGGATGAGGTGGCCGGTGTCGAAGGTGAGGCCGACGTCTGAACACTGAAGGAGTCGGTCGATTTCCTCCGGCGTTTCAATGAATGTGCAGGCATGGTGGTGGAATGTCGGCTCCAAGCCCCATTCCCGCACCAGTTCCGTGGCGGTCTCAAGATTCCGGGCAAAGACGTCCCAGCCTTGTTCATCGAGCGCCAGATTCTCTCCGCCGCCGGGATTGGCGCGACGTCGGTCTGAACCACGGTCCGCCAGAGTGGGCAACGGTGCGGGACGTGTGCCCTCGGATGCTGCGTCCGCAAAGATGTCCAACGTTTCCTTGAGCGACGGCACGGCCTTGGCGAAGGCCTCGTCGTCGCTGAACGGCAGGTCGATCCAGCCGCCGGCGAGGGAAAGGCCGTACCGGCGAAGGCGGTCGGTGAGAGCGCTGCCGTGCCCGAGAAAGCCGACCGGTCCCAGGTCAATGCCCGTGTAACCGCGCCTTCGCAGGATCTCGCATACCTGGTCCGGGCCGGGAAGGACAGCTCCTTGCACCGACCCCAATTCGAACACCCCGAAACTCACCGGTGCACCTGCAACAGAGATCAAGTCATACTCCTTCGTAGGAAAAATGGATCACGGGCCAGCGGTCTCCCGGACCGGGCCATGAAAATTCAGTGCGGAGGCTGACACCGCATGCTATGACGAGTAGGGGTCCAAGGCTTTCGTTCCATGACCCCAGGGCGGTCACGGGCTGATCGCCAGGATTTTGCGTTCTGGAGTTTCGAGCCGGTACGGTCCGCGGTTCGCATCGGCCAGTCGTTGATGCGAACCGCGGATGACGCTCCGTCGGCCCTCGAAGTCCATCAGGACGGCCCCTTCAGCGTCGACGGCTAGAAGCTCGCCCTCGACGCGAAGAAGAAGGGGTGAGTCGGTGCCCATGCTCAGAGCGGTGGGACCGGCCTTCAAGGCGGAGAAGATCCCTTCTTCACCGGGGTCTTCGGCCGCTACCCACGTCGTGGGCAGTCCCGGCGGGTAGCCGTCTTCCGGCCGATGGAAGTCTCCGCCGCCAAGCGGGATGATGTCTGTTCCCCAGGCGTTCCACCAGGACCAGATGCTCGTGTCGGTGCGGTCCCGAAGCCAGGTTGAGTGCATGATTTCGACATGGGTGGGCTTGCGGCCCAGGGACCATTGCCAGGAACAGTCGCCCGCGACCGGGTGGTTGATGGAGAGGAAGCCGCCCTCATCCTCGACCTGGTCCAGCCAAGTGTCAGGATGGCAGCGGAAGTCGACCCAGCCGAGCCGGCCGTACGCGTTGGCATGACCGCGGCCTGTGGTGACTTCCTGTCCCGGCAGCAGGGTGACGCCATACTCGGCTCCGGCAGGTGCAAGCTCACGGTGATGGCTGACCGTGTTGTGGTCCGTAACGGCCAGAAAGTCGAGCTCTTCCTCGGCGGCCCGTGCTGCGAGCTGGCGGATGCTGAGGGTACCGTCCGAATGAAGACTGTGCGCGTGGCAGTCCCCCGCGAACCAGGTCAGACCTGCTCCGGCCGGAAGGCTGCGGCGGGCGCTTGCTGAGCGCGGCCCCGCCGGGCGGGGAGCTACCGGTTCTGGTACTACGCTCCCGACCGCCGGGGTGTTGATGGTCAGGACAATTGCGGTCCCGTCGGCGGGAACATGGTGCAATCCGAGGATGATCTTCCATTCCCCGTCTTCGATATCACCCGGACAGTAGCCGGTGGAAGCCGCTGTCGAGGCGATCACAAAGCGCTCCTTGGCACCGCCGGACCATCCCCTCCAGCCAGCCGGACCCTGGCAACCAAGGTCGATGACCGCACGCGACCTGTCATACTCAAGCAGCACTTCCAGGGACCGGACGCCCTTGACCTCGAAGGGCACTTCAAAATAGGGCGTATCGATCCGGTCCCCGGGAGTGAGGGTACGTGCCAGACGCATGCTTAGTCTCCGATCCGCAATCCTTCAGCATCGAACAACAGAGTCCGACGCGGCTCAATAGTCACCCACACGGATGTTCCGATCGCCGGCTCTTCATCCTCGCCGACGACGACCTGGACCTGGTTGTCATCGCCGTTCAGATCCACAGTCAGCAGCACCGCCGCCCCCAGATTTTCCGATACCGTGACGATTCCGTCGAGGGAATCCGGCACCGGCTCCGTTGCGATCGCGAGATACTCCGGCCGTGCGCCCCAAGTGATTTCCTGGTTCTCGGTGACTTTGCCATGGGCGGCGGAAGGCAACGGGATGTGGTGGTCGCCGATCACGACCTTGTTGCCGGCAACGCTGCCCTTGATCAGGTTCATGGAGGTGGAGCCCACAAACGAAGCAACAAATGTGTTGGCCGGGCGCTGGAAGATTTCTCGGGGGGTGCCCAGCTGCTGCATTTTGCCCGCCCGCATGATCGCAATGCGGTCGGCCAGGGCGAGGGCCTCGGCCTGGTCGTGGGTGACGAACACCGTGGTGATGCCAAGATCCAGCTGCAGCTTCTTCAGGAACGTGCGTGCCTCGAGCCGAAGGCGTGCGTCAAGGTTCGAAAGGGGTTCATCGAAAAGAAACACGTCCGGCCGGCTCGTCACGGCACGTGCTAGGGCGACGCGTTGCTGCTGGCCTCCGGAAAGCTGGCCGGGCCGCCTTTCCATCAGGCCCTGAAGGGAGAGACTGTCCCCAACTTCCTCGGCATTGGACAGACGGTCTTTCTTGGCTACTTTCTGAATTTTCAGCGGATAGGCAATGTTCTCGACGATGGACATGTGCGGGAAGAGAGCATAGTCCTGAAACACCATGGCCACCCGGCGCTGGCCGGGTTCGAGGTTCGTAACCTCCCGGTCCCCGATCTTGATGGTGCCCGAGGTGGATTTCTCCAGTCCGGCGATAGTGCGCAGCAGGGTGGTCTTTCCGCAGCCGGACGGGCCCAGAAGGGCGAAGAATTCGCCGTCGTGGATAGTGACGTCCATTTCGTCGACCCCGCGAACCCCGCCGGGATACTCCTTGATCAGGGAGCTGGTCGTGATACTGGCCATTAGCTTTTGATACCTCCATGGAAGCGGAACCCGTAGCGCCGGTTGACGAAGAAGTACATGGCGATGACGGGAATTGAAAAGAGCAGGGAGAAGGCCGAGATCAGTGCAAGGTTTGGCTGGCCGCCTTCGGTATAGAAGGTGTACATGACCACAGCGGCCGGAGACTTCGAGGGCGAACGCAGCAAGATGTAAGGGACCAGGAAGTTGCCCCACACTTGAACGACGGCCCAGACCGCGATGGTTGCCAGTCCTGGCCTGGCCAGCGGGATGACCACGTCCCAGAGGATCTGTAGTGGCTTGGCGCCGTACAGGCGGGCCGATTCCTCGTACGACTTGGGGGTCGAGTCCATGAAGTCCTTGAGAATGAAAATGACCGTGGGCAAGATGCCGCCGCTGAGCACCAGGATGACACCGAACTGTGAGTCGATCAGCCCGAGCTTGACCATCAGCAGGAAGGTCGGCACCATTGCCGCGGTGCCCGTGATGATCGAGGACAGCAGCAACAAGGTGTACAGAAGCACGTCGCGTCCGGGGATTTTCACACGCGACAGCGAATAGGACGCCAAGGACCCAAGGACCAGAACCAGAACCATGGACCCTAACGCCAGAATCAGTGAGTTCCCCAACGAAGCGATCGCATTGGGATTTTCGAACAGAACCTTGAAGTTATTGAAGGTGAAGTCAGGCAGCTTCACATTCAGGCTCGGGTGCGCGTCGAACGGAGCAAACACCAGCCACAGCACCGGGACCACGAAGAAAGCCAGGATCAGTGCCGTAAACACCGTCTTGCCAATCAGGCCCGTGAAATGGGCCATCATCTGCCGGCTTTCACTGTTGACAACAGCACTGGAGCCTCTCGGGCCGGTCATGATTTCTTCTCCTTCAAGAGACGCAGGTAGACGGTGGCGATGACGAGGTTGATGATGATCATGATCAGCGAAATGGCCGCGCCCTGGCCCAGCGCACCATCGTTCAAGGCCAGCCGGTAGATGAAGATCGGGAGGATGTTCGATCGGTCGTCAGGCCCGCCCGCCGTGAGCAGGTACGGGGTGAAAGTGTTGAACGTCCAGAGGGTGATCAGCAGTGTATTGGTGAGCGCATGTCCCCGGATGTGTGGGAAGACGACATCGCGGAATTGGGCCCAGGCTCCTGCCCCGACCATTCGCGCGCTCTCCAGCTGGGACGGCGGTACCGAAGCCAAGGCAGAGCTGAACAACAGCATCGAGAACGCCGTTCCCACCCAGGTGTTGAACACGATGATGCTCTGTAGCGGGTAGTCGAGCAGCCACGCCACGTGTCCACTCGAGAGCATCGCATTCAACGTTCCATTGCTGCGGTCCAGAAGCGCGTACCAAAGAAAGGTGGTGACCGAGCTGGGGATGATCCATGCCAGCAGCACGAAGAACTCGACAACGGCCCGCACGGACTTCCGGACCCTGCTCATGGTCCAGGCGATCGTGAACCCAAGTAGTGATTGGCCCAGCACCGCGGAACAGAACACGAAAACGAGTGTCAGGCCGAGCGAGTTCAGAAAACGGCCGTCGGTGAGGGCGTTGATGTAGTTATCGAGGCCCACGAAGACCGGATTCTTGGCCGCCGATCCGCTTAGCCGGAAGTTCGTGACACCCAGATACAGCGTCCACAACGCTGGAAAGACCAGGAAAATCGAAATTAACAAAAGCGCCGGAGCTAGGAACACCGCCGCCCGGGTCTTGCCCAGGCCCGCCACGTCGCCGTCGTCGAGGACGGCACGGGCTGCCCGGCGGGCGGCCGGGCCTGAGGCGGCCTCAGGGGCATCGGCCTTTACGAGTGTGTCACTTGAAGATCTTGTCATTGCCACCGACAATTCCCTCCAGCGTTTTCTCATACCCGGTTCCGGCATCCTGGGCAGTCTTGCCGGCCGATACCTGAGCGGTAGCGCCCTGCAACGCCGCGGAAACCTGTGTGTAGTCCGCGAGACCCGGACGGTAGGCGGTGATCGGAAGTACCTGCGTCGAGATGAACGTAAGGAGCGGGTCCGAACTCAGAATCTGGCTGTTGACATCGTCTCGAGGTGAGATCTGCGGGTTAGCGCCGATACGTGCCTTGATCGCATCGGCCGAATTCATGAATTGCAGAAGTTCCCATGCCTGCTGTGGGTACTTGGACTTAGGGTTGATGACCTCGCCCGAACCACCGGACATGCTCACGAAGTCGGCTCCCCCCGGACCTTTTCCTGCCGTTTGCGCAGGAATCTTGGCCCAACCGACCGAAGAGTCGCGGTCAGCCATGGGGTCAATGCCGGACTTGGGGTTGATCACGCCGCGCCACAGATAATCGCTTTCGATGAGGATACCCAACTTGTTCTGGGAGAACTCCTGGAACGACTTGTCCCGGCCCTTGGCATCCTGCTGAAGCAACGGGTCACCGAGCTTCTCGGATCCGTAAACGGTGGAATAGAAATTCAGGACGTCCTGGACCGCCGGACTGTTTCCCTGCCATTTGCCGTCCTTGTAGACGGGCTGGCCTGTGCCCTGCAACAGCGGCAGGAAACCCTGCATAGTCGTCGCCTCACCCATGGCCGTCCCGGCGTTGATCTGCAAGGGGGTCACATCCGGGATGCTCTTGAGTTTCCGGGCCGCATCCAGGATGTCATTCCAACTCTTGGGCTGCCAGTCGGCCGGGAGGCCGGCCTTGGCGAAAAGCTTCTTGTTGAAATAGATGACCCGGCCGTCGGTACCGTCAGGAACCCCGTAGAGGTTGCCGTCATAACTGGTGACCTGCTGGACCGCCGGCTTGATCTGCTTCCAGCCATCCCATTGGGTGACTTTCTCTTTACCCACCACATCATTCAGGGGCTTGATGTAGCCGGCATCGGCGAACTCCCCCAGCCAGATGCCGTCGACGGACACGATGTCGGCACCCTGGCCGGTAGACAGATCCAGGGAAATTTTTGTCTTATACGCCTGGTCGTCTACGCCATTGGGCTGGAAGTTCACCTTGGCGGTGACACCCTTTGCTTTCTCGGCTTCCTCGAACTTCGGGATCACATAGTTGGTGATCCAGTCAGCCCCTGCTGCGTTCTTGCCGCCGGAGATCGAGTTTGAGGTGATGGTGAGAGTGACGTCTTTGGCATCAGCGTTCTGGCTTGCGTTTGAACTTCCCGCATCCGAGCCGCCGCAGGCAGTGAGGGCAACGGTGCCCGCAAGTACGCCCGCCACAGCCACAACAAATCTCTTCCGAGTCATATGGGTTCCCTGGTCTGAAGGGCTCCGCCTCAGGCGGAGCAGCTTTAATCGGTTGTCCCTACCACCTGACAAACCGTGTGATGCAGACCACTATAGTCATCGTATAGTATTAGTCAACTGAATTGAGAAAGGAGCTTCCGTGCCGCGTGGGTCGAATCTGGAGCGTGTCAGCACGTTCAATCAAGCCGTCATGCTGGACCATGTGCGACGCTCGGACAGCGGGATCAGCCGGGTGGAACTGGTCCAGATCACCGGGCTGTCAACCCAGACGGTCTCCAATATCGTCCGGAAGCTGCTGGACCTGGGCCTAATTAATGAAACCGGAAAGATCAGCGGACGCACCGGCAAGCCCCGGACCGTGCTCAACATCGATCCGAGCAGCCGGTTCGCCGTTGGCATTCATCTGGACCCGTCCGTCATCACCTTCGTTTTGCTGGACCTGGCCGGTTCAGTCGTGGCCCGTTCGCACGTGCCAATCCAGGCCGTGGCCGACCCGGACGCGACCGTTCAAAAGATGTCCTCGGCAGTCGACGGTCTCATCCATCAGGCGGAAATATCACGCGATCGGGTTCTTGGCGTCGGGATTGCCTCTCCAGGCCCCATCGATCAGCAGAGAGGTGCCGTGGTCGGCCCGCCTTTGCTGACAGGATGGGCCCGGGTGGAGTTGCGCGCGTCATTGCAGCAGGCAACGGGCTTTCCCGTGTTCCTGGACAAAGACGCGACCGCAGCAGCACATGCCGAGCTGTGGATCAGCGAAGACCGGGCGGCCCAGCACTTCGCGTTTATCTATCTGGGAACAGGGATGGGTTCCGGGCTGGTCACCAACGGCGAGGTCGTACGCGGATCATCAAACAATGTCGGGGAAATCGGGCACTTTTCCACCGGCCCGGGCGGCCCGCGGTGCGGCTGCGGCCGGACAGGATGCGTGGGACTGGCCATCATGCCCGCGTACCTCGTAGGGGAAGGCATCGCAGCAGGAGTGATCGACGCACCTTTCGACGACGCCGACCTTCAGAACATCGCCGCCCAATTCCGGCAACTTGCGGCGCAGGCCGACTCAGGGAACGCCCGCGCCGCAAAAATTCTTGACGGCGCGGCGGCCCGATTAGCCTGGGCGGTCGAAGACATAGCCAACCTGGTGGACGTGGACCGCATTGTATTCGGAGGACCATCCTGGTCGCCGATCAGCAAACGCTACCTGGGAATACTACGATCCACGTTGGCGAATCGGCTCGCGGTCGGCAGCATTCATCAAGTACAGGTCACCGGGTCACTCCTCGGAGAAGACATCGCTGCCGTAGGCGCAGCCTGCATCGTCCTGGACCACGCTCTTTCCCCCCGGCCGGAGGGGTTGCTTCTGGACGGCGCGGTGGCCGGAACCAGTGGCTCCTAGCTAAATCATGCAAATGGATTTACATGGTTTCACGCTGCGGCGGCACCACGTTCACCTTCGTGACCGACGGGATCGAATCGGCGCTGGCACAGGCACGGAAGGCCGCTGGGGGCAAGGCCGTGGCCATTGTTGGAGGAGCGCACCCCGTCCGCCAATACCTTTCGCGGGGCTGATCTACGAGCTCCGGCTCCATCGACCCATTTTCCTGGGAGCGGGCGATCGGCTGCTCGACGGCGTCGCGAACCTCCAGCTGGAGCCGACGGCAGCGAGCAGTTCCCGCCTGGTCACCCACGTGCGCTAACGGTTAAACGCTAAGAAGCTGACGCTCAATGCTCGGACATGATTCATCCGAAGATTCCGTGCCCGAAACGCCGTCGACCGCTATCCGCTTACCGCCGGTGATCAGCGACATCGCATCGGAACCCCGACGGCGGCGGGGACCGCGCGTTCAGGCCGACGCGGGCGCCGTGGGAGTTGGCGCCGCCCACCTCGATGACCAATCCGTCGGGACGAGCATCGTCCAGCCCAGGTCGGTGGACTACGCTATCTTGGCGCTCCCACCCCGTTTCATAAACCGAACTGCTGGGCGAGGCAAGACTTCATCTGTTGCACCCTAATGGAAGAGTTCCGTGCACGGGTCCGGCACGTGCCCGGACCGGGACGGAGTCGCGCATTGGCTTGTAGGCAACGTGCCAGTTGCCAACCTCGTCTTCAGGCTGGCCGTCCGCCCCGTGGAGGCAGCCGGGAGCGTGCGGTGGCTCAGGAGGCCCTCCGGCTGTACGGGGTGGACGCTGGGGGGTTAGTGCCTCCCCTGAGGCGCGCTTCCGGCTGCGGCGTAGACTCGGCCGGACGACAACCATTCCTGGGGGGATTCATGGACTCTTCGACAGCAGCTGCCTGTGAAATGTGCGGGCGACCGGTATCGGAGCACGAACGGGACGTCCGCTTTAGGCTCCCGGACCCGGTGTTCCACAGCCCGGAGCAGCATCGTGCCGAAGGGAGTTGGTTGAGTGACCCTGATCCTAACGTCGCCGCGCTCATGCAGATCCCGGATATCAGTCCGTTCGTTCGGGCACTGCTTCCCGTCCGGCTCGATGGAGGCCATGCCCTCCGCTTTGGTGTCTGGATCGCGATCCACGCGGATGAACTTCAGCGGGCCGCGGCAGTCTGGAATCGGCCGGCATACAGCGCGCTCAAGATCACGGGCTACCTGGCAAACAGGGTCGAACCCTGGGGCCTCTTCGCCGTCCCAGTGGACCTTGCCGTTGTGAATCCGGACCACACACCGTATTGCGTGAGCAGCCCCGACCCGTTGTTCAACGATGTACTCACCCAGGAATGGCCCCACAGCATTCTCGCCGACTTGCGGTAGCGCTCGGGGCGGTGCCCTTCCTTTGTGTAGTCGCGCAGGGCCTGTGAGTTGAAGCGGCGGCTGGACTGATCGATGAGCCGTGCGGCGCGCTCGGGTCTTCGTCAGGGCAGTCTCACGAACGGTCGTCTACGTGAGGTAGCCCCAACCGGGATCGGGGCGATGCGACTCAGAGCTGGCACGTGGCCTTCCGTACACGCTCCGCGATGACCTTCTCGTCGGCCGATGAGAGCTCGGTGATGGCGTACAGGTTTTGCTTGACTAATTATGTACAATGCATCGATCAAATAGTGATAGCTCGGCCTTATCAGGTCTTTGGATGCTATGCCAACATTCAGCTAGTAATTCTATTTTTATGGGTACTGTTCCGTATGTCGGGTTCGCATTGCGGACTTCAAGGCGCCGCCACAGTTCGGAAAACGTAATGTCGAAATAGTGTATTTCGGTAATGACGTTGAGCCTCTCCGCGACCTGGCGGATCCCGTCACGTTCTTCTCGCTTCCAAGTTCCGTCTTCAAGAATGACGCTCTGCCCATGTTCGAGCAATTCTTTCCACAATCCATTGAGCCGTACCTGTAGTCTGTCGCGCATCTCATCAAAGAAGTCGACGCCTAGATCTGCCATCCATTCATCGGTGCTAAAACGGATGGCACCCGTCTCCCGTTCTCGCTCGCGCGCAACAGTCGTCTTGCCGGATCCGGGTAAACCACAAAAGAGCATAAGTACCGGCCGTTGAACCATATTGTCTCTGAATTCCATATATATCCAAATCAAAATGACCGATTATTCCCGCCACCGGGGTCACTCAACGATATCGGGTTCATCGCATTTGGGGGCGTACGTGTCGTGCCCGCGCCGCTGGCCGGGCTGATCACCCTCGGACGCACCCTCAAGCGCAGAGCAGCGGACGTGCTGGCGGACTTCGTCCAACCCGGCACTAGTAATGCACCCAGTGAGGCGGTCAATGGCCGGCTCGAGCATCTGCGCGGATCTGCCCTCCGCTTCCGGAGCCTCACAACTACATCGGCAAACTCGGCGCCATCGGCTGGGCCACCACGGCCATCATTGTCGTGGCCCGTGGCATCGGCATCGGCCTCTGGACGACCATCACCGGAGGCTAACCCCATACACGGCACAGCGGTGCCGTACCCAATGAATCAGGGAAAATAATGATAAGCATGCTTCCCAAATAGCAGTAAGCATGCCTATGGTGGGGTCAGTGAAGGCATGGAGGCCTCTGACCCTCATGTCATTCCCGCCGCGCACCAAGTTAGACAGAGCGACCGGGGCGCAGAACCAGCATTTCCATCCGTAGACAAATAAGGGAGACTCTCATGTTGCTTTGGATAGCCATCATTATCGCCGTTCTCTGGCTTCTCGGCTTGATCGGAGGGATCGGCGGCGGGTTCATTCACCTGCTTCTGGTTATTGCAGTGGTCGTTCTGATCTTCCACTTCATCCGCGGCAGATCCCGCGTGTAGAGACGAAACCATGTTCCGTCAGCCGGGAGGGAACCCTCTCCCGGCTGACGGGTCGGCAGGCATCGCTGCCGTGCCGGGTCGGTCCCCCCGGGACCGAACCCCATATCCAGGATCGAAGGAGACACCGTGCTCGCCAAGGAACATCTCGACGACGTGCTTCACCGTGACGGAAACATCCTCTCCACTGATGGGGCAAAGATCGGCCCCATCGGACAGATCTACGCTGATGACGATAACGGCCAGCCCACCTGGGTCACGGCCAGGACCGGCCTGTTCGGCACCTCAGAGTCCTTCGTCCCGCTCGAAGGGGCCCGGATCGAAGGCAGCAACATCGTGGTCCCCTACAGCAAGGACCAGGTCAAGGACGCGCCACGGGTCGACGTGGACGGGCACCTCGATCCCTCCGAGGAGGACCGGCTCTACGAGCACTACCGGCTCGGAGGTCTTCGAACCTACACCGAGGCCGCCGCGGGACCGGATACCGGGGACAGGAACACGGGCGGCACGGGCCGCTACGACACCGGCGACGCAGCCGGCGCCGTGGGTCGCGACACCTCCGGGCCCGCCACCGATGACGCCATGACCCGCTCCGAGGAGCGGCTGAACGTGGGCACGGAGAGGCAGGCGACCGGCCGGGCGCGCCTGCGCAAGTATGTCACCACCGAGAACGTCACCCGGACCGTTCCGGTCCGGCGCGAGGAAGTCCGCATCGAACGCGAACCCATCACCGAGGACAACCGCGCCGCCGCCACCTCGGGCCCGGACCTCAGCGACGAGGAACACGAGGTCACCCTGCACGAGGAACGCCCGGTGGTGGAGAAGGAGACTGTCCCGGTGGAGCGGGTCCGGCTCAACAAGGACACCCTAACGGACGAGGTCACCTGAAGCACAGGACCGGAGGTTCAACGGTGAACGATAACGACCTACTGGCCGTGGAAGAGGCCGCCGCGCGGCTCGAATCCTCAGGCCCCTACGGGGGCAACGACTGGACCAGCCTTCACTCCGCCGTGGCCGGCGCTGTCACACACGGGAAAACCATCAGGGACGTCGCCGCGGCGGCGCACCTGACAGTCCTTGAGGTCCTGGACGCCACGGACGCCGCCGCCTACTCCCGCCCCATCCTGCAGTCATAGGAAGGAGCGGTTTGACCGGCTTCAGGCCCCCGCCATGGAGTCCGCGCGGCCGCCGTCCGATCAGTCGGGCGGAGAGGTTGCGTCGGCTGGTGAGACCGGAGTGCCCACTGGGGCCGATGCGGCTGCGCGGAAGCATGACGCCGCCCGGGTTTGCCTTCAACCATTCCTATGTCTTTGGGTCCAGCCTTGGCCAGATCTTCTCAAGACCATGAGCGGGGGCTCCTGCACCGGGTGGGTATCGACAACGATTGCCATGTTTACGCTCCATTCCGGCGCTGGAGCTCACGAGGGCTTCACGCATGATCGGCGATGTGCCGTCGACGGCACGGATCAGGACTGACGGATCAGGACTTAGGAGTGAAGCAGGAAGCGGACGACGAGGTATGACGCAAAATCAACGACACCGATGATGATGCCGGCGATGGCGAGTCCGCGCCCGCGCAGCCCGCGTTCCCTGATACGCCGCAAGCCCGTGCCCGACAGCGCCGCGCCAAGCGGTCCGGCCATGGCAAAGACGACAAGCCCGACACAGCTGATGATGAATCCCGCGACGGCGGTCTTGCTGAACGGCGGACGCGCCCGGGCCGGCACGTAGGAGTCAGGGAGCCGCGCCGCGTCGGAGGGCCAGGGGTTCTCGGGGGGCGGGGGAACACTTGTCATGTCGGCTGCTCTTCTCCTTGGAGGTATTGGGGTGAGCCTACGGCACCCACTGCAGGCAGAGCGGAACCAGAGCCCAAAGCGGAACCAGAGTCGTGGACGGGCGAACTCCACCTGATTACTCGAAAGGCAACCCGCCCACAACAGGACAGCGACAGACACGGGGTCGTCAGAGTGAACGCAGAACCGCCCCCCCGGGAACCCGGCCCTAGTGACCCTCTTCAGGCGGCGCGGCGGAGTGCCTTCCAGACGGCGCTCTCTTGACAACAGGCAAGGCCGCGGTATCGAAGAACTGGTAATCCGTTGCGGGGACGCGGATTGTTCCGGCGGCCTCGGCTTTCTCCCGGATGAAATCGTGGTCGGCCGGAGAGAGCACGACCTGCCCGTTCGGGTCGCACGCGATGTCACCGTGTGCCTCTTGGCTGATTTTGGCCGACATGGCGGCAGGAACTTTCAGGCATCCCGGATTTTCCAGGAGCCATGTCCGGGTCTCGGGATCGAGCCGATCCCATTCGTCCTTAAGGTTCACGTCCGCGTGCACCGCCTTCCTGTTCGGCCTTTCCCGAAGCTGACTTCCATCCAGATTACCCCTGACCTCAAGCCGACGACAGGACTCCTGCGCCCGCCTGGCAGGAGGTGCACCGGACCCTAGTGCCCGGGTCCTGCGGAACTGAGTAACGACGGAGACCGGTGCAGGGGTCAAAGCGCGTCCCCTGAGCGCTTTCCAGCGCCCGCGGTTTGCTCCGCGTGCCTTGGCCAAAGTGATCAGTCGCGGATGAAGCGAAGAAGCTCCTCTAGCTGGGTGCGCTCGCTGTCCTTACCCGAAGCTTTGTCCGTGAATATCCTGTCCAGCTCCACGCCATCGCGTTGGCGCTCCGTGTTCTGATCCAGGCCGCTGACCCTGATGTATCCGATGCGCTGCCCGGACTTGGCGCCTTCCTTTACGAAGAGTGCCGAGTATACAAAGAGTGTCAGGTTGAACCGTAAGACCCGGCCGTCGTGTCACTGGAAAAGTGACCCACTCCTGACACGGCTGGCCGTCCTCCGTCCGGCACGAAGGCCGCATCTGGGCCGTGGCCGCCGATCCCGGGCACCGGTTCGCCTGGGACGCCTGGTGGGACACCCAGCGCACCGCGTCCGTCGGCAGCGGCGACCCGGTTCGCATGAGGGCGGCCCGGTTCGCATGAGCACGCGCATCGAATACTTGAGGGTTCAGGTCCGGCCCGCACGGTCAACGTGTCCCGGCACGTTGATGATGGAATTGATTGACGCGATAAGGAACCCAAGGCATGAGTCGGAACAGCGCCGCAGCGCGCCCAGCTGCTTGATGAAAATCAAGTGCCGATTGCGGGGACTTTCGAGCCGACCGATGTTCGTGGAGCATATAAATTCATAGAAGAAGAACTTCACCGCGGTAAGGCTGTCTTACTGCCTAGGAGGAGCTATGAAGACGACCGGTAACACCGTACTCATAACGGGTGGTACGTCCGGTATCGGCAAGGCTTTTGCGCAGCATTTCCTTGGACGTGGCAATACAGTCATCATCTGCGGCCGGCGTAACGATCGATTGGAAGAACTCAAAGCGCGGTATCCCGACCTCGTAACCATCCAGTGCGATCTGATAGAGGCGGCGTCTCGGGAAAACTTGGTCCGGCGGGCGATTCAAGAATGTCCCGACCTGAACATGCTTATTAATAATGCTGGCATACAACTGACGGCTGACCTGACTAATCCGATCGATTTATCGTCAGTGGAGCGCGAAATTGTGACAAACCTGATTGCTCCGATTCATCTTTCTTCGCTTGTGGTGGAGCAATTACGTGGCCGGGCCGAGCCGGCTATCGTGAACATTTCCTCCGGGTTGGCATACACGCCAATCGCGTTTATGCCGGTCTACTGCGCAACCAAAGCCGCCGTTCACTCATGGTCGCTCTCATTGCGCAAGCAGCTTGAAAACACCGGCATCCGTGTCTATGAGATAGCACCCCCGTCGGTGGATTCTGAGCTTGGCCACGAGCGACGCGAGAATAGGGACCAGACACATGGGGGGATGCCGGTGAACGAATTTATTAATGAAGCGATAAAAGCTCTGGAAAGTAATACTTTGCAAGCAGCAATTGGCCAGGCCGCCAGCATGATGGACCAAAGAGATGCGTTATTCGAACGGCTCAATTCTCACTTCTAAATAGATGAGAATATGCCAAGGCTCTAAAAGTCGACTGGTACTACCCGTCGGCGAAACTCGTCCCCGTAACCCACGTAGGCGCTCCTCACGGCGCTGAACGCGGGCTGTTCCCGCACACTTGGATCCGGATGCCCTGGCCGAGGGCCTCGCTGATGGACTCAGGCAGGGCGGAGCCTGGCCAACAGGCTAACGCCCCGGCCCTGGAGAACGACGTCAATGGGGACGCCGGGAGCGAGGGCTGCCGCCGCGTTGGCGGCGCTGCGCAGGGCTGCAGTGAGCCCAGCGCTTTCGGCCGGTCCGTCGCTGTGAACCAGCACTTCCCGCGAGGCATCGGCCCCCGGGGCATGGTTGGGAGGTTGGGTGTCCGGCATGAGGGCTCTTTCAACAATGGCAGGGCCGCACTTCGGCCCGGGTAAAACCTGTGGCTGGTTATCCCGTCGCATGCTATGCCAGATACGGCCTGGACACCGGCCTCATCGTCCCACCATGGAGGCCGGTGGCAGGGCGAACTGTGCGGTGGAGAATTGCGGCGCCGCGGCGTCCATTAGACGCCCCCATTGGCCGCCGGCAATATCTGCCCCGTCGACGGCGGCATAGTACTTTCCGTTGATCCTGATGTTCTGGTTGACCCAGCGCGGGCCGATGCCCTCGTAGCTTCCGAACCATGAGGCCGTGGCTATGCCCGAGGTGGCACCGACGGTCCAGGTCATGGTGTTCCCGTCGGTGGTGCCCGTTTTAGCGAAGATGTCATAGTTTTTGTTGACCGGGATGTTGTAGCCGGAGCCTTTGGTCAGCACGTTCTTCAGGGCGTAGGTGACGCCGGCGGCGACGGCAGGGTCGATGGCTTGCCGGCAGTCCGAGCCGGGCACGGGATAGTTCCGGCCGTGCGGACCGGTGACCGAGTCCAGGGCGATCGGATCGCAATGCACTCCCTTGGCGGCAAACGTTGCGTAGGCGTTGGCCATGGATAGTGGAGCGACGTCCTGGGTGCCGATCAGGCTGGCGATGCTCGAGAGGTCGTAGGGCTGGTTCGTGTGTCCGTTCGCGACTCCTGCCGCCGTCGCCATTTTCTGGATGTTGCAGAAATCCATCTGGGCAGCGGACTGGAAGGTGATGGTGTTGATGGACTGGTACAGGCCCTGGAGGACACTCATCCGGTAGTAGTGGTTCGGGTCGTCGTTCGGCAGCGGCGTCTGGCCCAGGGCGGGGTCGTAGGAGCCTGTGGTGGCCCCGCAGGAGTTTTTCCAGGGGTAGCCGGCCTTGTAGACGCGGACCGATCCATCCAGCTGCGCGGCCATTGATTTTCCGGAGTTGAGCCATTCAGCGAAGATGAACGGCTTCATGGTCGAACCGATCTGGAACCCGCCGGCGCCGTCGAGCGGCTGGCCATTGGCGTCTTTCTCCGGCAGGGCGAAGTTTCCGGTGTAGTTTCCCGGCGCCGCCGCCGGGTTGTAGACGGTGTTCTGCGCCATGGTCAGCACCTTGCCGGTCCCGGGCTGGACGCTGACGAGCGAGGAACCGCGCTGGAGGGGATCCGTGGCGGTCATGGAGGCGTCAACCTGGTCCTGGGCCACCTTTTGGAGCTTCGGGTCCAGTGTTGTGCGGATGGTGAGCCCGCCCAGGTATAGGAGTTTTTTGCGGGCCGTTTCATCGGCCCCGAACGCGGGGTCGTTGAGGACCAGCCGCTGGACGTAGTCGCAGAAATACGGGGCCGTCAGCGCTCCGAAGCAACCCTGGCTGCTCGGATGGACGTTGAGTCCGATCGGCGCTTTCACGGCGGCGTCGTGCTCGGCAACGGTGATGTGTCCCTGCTGGAGCATTTTGTCCAGGACCTCGTTCCTGCGGGCCACCACGTGGTCCGGCTGGGTGAGCGGGTCATAGTAGACGGGGCTGTTCACGACGCCGGCCAGGGCTGCGGCTTCCGGGAGCGTCAGCGCGCTGGCCGGGACCCCGAAATACTCGTTGGCTGCGGCGTCGATGCCGTAGGCGCCGTTGCCGAAATAGACAATGTTCAGGTAGCCCTGCAGGATCTGGTTTTTGGAGTATTTCGTCTCCAGGGCAATGGCGAGTTTCATTTCCCGCAGCTTGTCGCCGATGGTTTTGGCGGAGCCGAGCTTGACCTGGTCGGCCTTGCCCTCGGCGACGAGGGATTCGATGATCATGTTGTTGACATACTGCTGCGTGATGGTGGAGGCGCCCTGGCGGCCGCCCTGAGCGGTCGCCACGATGGCCCGAAGGATCCCCGTGGTGTCGATGCCGCCGTGCTGGTAGAAGCGCGCGTCCTCAATAGAGACGATGCCGTCCCGGATGAACGGGGACATCTTCGCCAGCGACACAGGTATCCGGTTTTCCGCGTAGAAGGTGGCGATCACGGACCCGTCGCTGGCCAGCACGGTCGAGGACTGCGGCGGCGCATTCAGGTCGAGGTCATCAGGAAGCCGGTCAAACATGCCGATCGAACTGCTGACTGCCGTTCCCGCCACCGCGGCGCCGGGAAGGAACAGCCCCGCGGCCAGAACCCCGCAGATTATGCCGGCCGCAACGAAGGCAAGGACCCTCCCCCAAGTGGTGTCTTTACCCGGCATCAGTGTGGTCCTTCAAGCTCGTTCTGTTCTGTCGCTGGGGGCCGAGGGCCGGGCGCCGGCATGCCATCTGCGTGGGCAGCGGCGCTGAGCGCTACCGAACGTTCACGGCGGAACAGCAGCACAAACGCGACTGCGCCCGCCAGAAAGATCAGTGCCGCCACCCATGTGTTGACCCGGAGCCCCAGAATCAGGTTGGCGTAGTCAGAACGCATGAGCTCAAAGACAAACCTGCCCGCTGTATAACCGGCCACGTAGAGCGCAAAGACGCTGCCGGCCCCGAGGCTGAAACGCCGGTCCACGTAGAGAATTAATAACCCGACCGCCAGGCACCAGAGGGACTCGTAGAGGAACGTGGGCTGGAAATAGCCCAGCACCACCGGGGCGCCGGAGGCATCGGTGACCGCCGACCCGGTGGTGTAGTCCATCTGGTGGATCTGAAGTTTCCACGGCAACGTGGAGGGGTCCCCGTAGAGTTCGTTGTTGAACCAGTTTCCCCATCGGCCCAAGCCCTGGGCGAAAACCACGCCCGGTGCCACGGCATCGAGGAAAGCGACCAGTGAGACGTGTGCCCTGCGGCACCCGATCCACGCGCCAACGCACCCCAGGGCGATCGCGCCCCAGATGCCCAGGCCGCCATCCCAGATGGCGAACGCGTTCCATGGATTCCTGCCGGGAACAAAGTACAGTTCGGGGTCAGTGATGACGTGGTAGATCCGCCCGCCGATAATCCCCGCCGGGACCGCCCACAGGCAGATGTCCAGCACCTGCCCCGGATGCCCGCCGCGGGCCGCCCAGCGCCGGGATCCCAGCCAGATGGCAACTGCTATGCCGGCCATGATGCAGAGGGCATAGAAATGGATGGTCAGCGGGCCCACATGGAAGGCGCTGACGGTCGGGGACGGAATGAACGAATCACTGGCAGTCATAGCGGGGAGGGATCCTGTCGAGAGTTTTTCGGGGAAGGCGTGTGCGGTTGCGGTCGCGGAGACCTGCCGGAGCGGTCACCAGGGTCCGGGGCCCTCCCCCGGCCGGCCCGCCTCCTGGCCCAGGGCTGACGCCCAAAAAGCGAGACCACTGCGGCGGCGGCGCCTAGGACGGCAAAAAGCGCCACGGCCATCCGGAAGCCCAGTGTCGAGGAAGCCGGCCCCGCCGCGCCACTGCTGACACCGGTGGCAAGTGAGTAGGCGGCGGTGCCGAATGCGACGCCCAGGGATGTGCCTACTCCCCTGGTCATGTTGAGTACTCCGCTGACCATTCCCGCCTGGTGCTCGTGGCCGGCCGCCGCAACGGCTGCGTTATTGGCCGGGGTGAACAGGCCGAGCCCCAGTCCCATCACCGCAAGGGCGGCTCCCATGACCCAAAGGTTCCCTGAGGAAAGACCCAGCATGACCAGCGCGCCCGCGGTCAGGCCCATGCCGGCGGAGGTCGGCAAGCGGGCGCCGAACCTGTCAGCCATCATGCCCGCAACGGGCGCCACGAGGGCCAGGGCAACGGGAAGAACCGTCAAAAGCAGCCCTGCCACTGTGGACGGAAGGGACTGCGCCGATTCCAAATACAAAGGTGTCACGAAAAGGATCCCGAATAGCACAAGATAGCTCAGCAGTCCTGTCCCGATGCCCCGGCTGAATGTTCCGGCCCTGAACAGGGACAGGTCAACCAGCGGGTGTGGTGCCCTGCGTTCGCGCAAGACAAAGAAGACGAAGAGAACCAGCGACGCCGCCAGCAGGGCCAGGACAACCTGGCTGCCAAAGCCGAGCCTGGAAGCCTCGGACAATGCCAGAAGCAGCGCCCCGACGGCAGGCATCAAAGACACCAGCCCGAGCCAGTCCATCCCGGTCCGGGGTGCCTTAACATGGGTGCGTGGAAGGAGGAACCAGCCCAGCAGCATGCCGATGATCCCCGCGGGGATGTTGACGAAAAACACCCACCGCCACCCGCCCGCGCCGATGAGCAGGCCGCCGACCGAAGGACCCACGGCCAGACCTACCGCCTGCGCCGCACCCTGGAGACCGATAGCCTTGCCGAGCTTGTTCGCCGGCATGCTGGTCCGGATCAGCGCCACGCTGTTAGCCTGGAGCATGGCCGCGCCCACCGCCTGAACCGCCCGGGCCACGAGAAGCCAGATGATGTCAGGGGCAAGCGCACACGCCAGCGAAGCAAGCGTAAACAAGGCGAACCCGTAGACGTACAACAGCTTTCGACCCAGCATGTCCGCCAGACGGCCGATAGCCGAAATACTCCCCACCAACACCAGCAGATAGATCAGCGCCACCCACTCCACCTGGGACAGCGGGGCATTCATGTCGGTCCTGATGCTCGGAACCGCCAGCGTCACGATACTGGCATCCAGTTGGCCCATGAAGGCACCAATGCACACTGTCGCCACCACTAGCCAGGGCGCTCCAGGCCTGCGACGGACCCAGTCCGGCCGCGCAGGCTCGCTGAAGAACCCGACCCGGGCCGGGTGCTTTTCGACGCCGGCAGGAGCCGGGCGCGCAGAAATTGGTTCGGTCACAGAACTATTCTATACAGGGAACTATCGCGATAGGCTGAAGTCATGAACATGGCCGAGGTACCTGTGCTGGAAACCGGAAAGGCCCCCGCCGGTGCCGATGCCTGGTCATTGACCGGCGCCATCACCCGCCTGCGCCGGGTATTGCGCTCCAGCGTACGCCAGGAGTTCCCGTGGGAATCACTACCCATGGCCCAGGTCGAGATGCTCCAACGCCTGGCCGACGAGCCAGGCCTCGGCGTCAGTGGACTCGCCGCGCGCCAGCGTCTGGCGACCAACACGGTCAGCAACCTGGTCCAGCAGATGGTGACCTCCGGACTCGTCGAGCGTCTGACCCGTCCGGGAGACCGGCGGTCCGTAAGCCTGAGCCTGACCACCAAGGGAACGGACGTGCTCAGCGCCTGGCAGGAAGCCAACGACCGCAGGCTCGGCCAGGCCCTGCAGCGGCTGCCCGGGGCGTATCAGAAAGCCATCGAAGACGCCGTCCCCGCGCTGGCCGCCCTCGCGACCCTGCTGGAAACCGACGACCAGATCCGCGACGACACTCGCACCGGAACAGAGACCGTCCGATGACAGCGCGGGCGAGGGAGCCGCGGACCGATACGCGCCATCAGTAGCAGCGCGCCGTCTAAGGAAAGCGCTGATTCCATACCCGGCAGCTTGTCGTCGCGCCCTGGAACGCCGGGGAGTTGATCCCGCAGAGCCGTGGCACGAGCCCAGATTCCGGCCGCGTCCCATGCGGAGGCACTGCCCTGCTCCGCACGAATGTCTAAGAGCGACAATGAACCAACCAGCTCCAACAGAGGCCACATCTCGGGTTCACAATCGGCCACCCGGACCCACATGCGGCACTGGTAGGGCATCAAGCTGGCGGCGGCTCGTCCTGAGAGCCGTTCAGGACGGATGAGACGTGCCGGCGCAAATCGTTTCCATAGCACGGTGCTGAGGCTGCGGAATGAAATGGGCACTATGCCGAGCCCGAGATGCTCCGCGAACGCGCAGTACTGATTCAAGAGCGGACGCGGTCACGCATCATCGTGCGCCCAGCCCAGGCTCGGATACCGCATACCAGGTACCGGCTTCAGCGTTGTAGACCAGCCAATTTCCCACGGCCTGCCCGTCGACGCTCGCCCGGTAGCTGACCCAGATCCGGTCTCCGTCCCGCGGCTCTCGGAGAGGCGGCAGGTCCTCCACAGGGCTGGCAGCCATCAGGATCCTCCTCTGCGGCGTCCGGGGCCGTCTTGGACGACAGAGTTTTGGACCCCTTTTGGTTCCGTTGCTTCGCCTGTGCTCATTCGCCATCTCCTGCTACTCGCCGCCGCCACATGCTAAGCAGGCTTACTACCATTAGGTAGCCTACCCTAGGGCAATTTCACAAAGTCTGTTCGACTATTTGAGGTGAATCTCGCCGGTCCGCCAATCAGGTGGGGCTGGCGGGTTCGATTCCTCCAACAAGACCCCGCTGGACCCGGCCCCCTTCACCGCACCCACCGACCGGCTCGCGAAGATCACCGTCCCGACCCTGGTCATGGTCGGTGGAAAAGCAGCCCCGCCATGGCCACCGTCTAAACAACAATGGCCAAAGTCACCCCCCAGTCCATGCACCCCACCCTTGGAGGGCCAGACGCACCAAGTCCAGGCCATGGCATTGGAGGCTCAAGGTCATGGGAATCGATGCCCACGGCTCCGCAACACGCGAATTGAACTCCCAATAACGCTTCCGTAACGACCTCGACTTAGTGTTGGCACAGCGAGGGGTTTAACGAAATGAACAGGCGTCGCAGGCGGTCAAGATCGAATGAGAAATCCGCAGGAGCCTTCCCGAAACATGAATCGAAGATAACGGAGTTCAGCAATGGTCGAGTCCACCGGCACGCCCGAGATGCGTGCCCGCACGAGCCGACGCGCCGGCGCTTCCCGAGCGCGGGCGAACGCACAAAACTCCTTTGCTCCGGGAGCGGTTGACCTGACGTCGCTCGGGCCGATCATGTACACCTTCATGTTCCGGAATATCGCCAGTGACGGCTTTATCTACAGCGATCCACAGGCCCCGGGGGACATTTCCCGGGACTCAAAGCCTGGTTGCATCATCGCCGCCCCGTCCTTCCCCGCCGAGACCCCCGGCATCGACGAGGACTACGTTTTCAACTGGGTGCGCGACGCGGCCATCACGGCCATGGAGGTGGCTAAGGCCGCCATGCCCACCCGCCCCGGCGGGACGGTGCAGACGCTCAACGACTACGTAACGTTCGCCGACCTCTGCCACTCCAACGCCCAGCCGACCAAGGGTCATGCCTGCTTCACCATCGCCGGCGACGCCCGCTCCTGGACCGAGCAGAACGACGGTCCGGCCCTGCAATCGATCACCCTCCTGGCCGCCTACGACCAGCTCGATCCCGACACCCAGAAGCGGGCGGTCGGGCTCGTGAACTCGAACGTGGCCTTCCTCCTCGAGGTGTACAAGGATCCCACTACGAATCTATGGGAAGAGCACACCGGGTACAGTTTCTTCGCCCGGTCCGCCCAGCTGCGTTGCTTCGAGGAGATCCAGGCCTCGTCGATTACCGGAATCGACAGGCCGGTCAGACTACAGGCCGCCATCGACTGGCTGAGCGTGGCCCTCGCAGTCCACTGGGACGGGAGCAAGTACGTGAGCATGATGGCCGACCCTGGTAACGGGGCCCAGCCATCGCCCCAAAATCCGGTCGTCAGCGGCTACGACCCGAACATCGACATCGTCCAGTCGGCCGTTTACGGCGCCATTCCCGTCACCGACACCAAGCTGCTGGCCACGGCGGCCCAGCTGCGCTCCCAATGGGAGGAAGGCGGCACCGTCTTCTACCCGATCAACAAGGCGGACAAGGAGAAGTTCGGTATCGGGCCGCTGTTCGGCCGCTACCCGGGCGACGTCTACGACGGCGACACCTCGCACCCGGTACCCGGCGGTCACCCGTGGGCCCTCTCCACGTGCAACATTGCTGAGCTGCACTACAAACTGGCCGTCGAGATCAATTCGAGCGGCAAGGTACCCGTGGACGACCTGTCCACACCCTTCTTCGCCCAGTCCGGCATCGGCGCGTCGACGGACCCGGCGACAGCAGCCGCCGCCCTGGCCGCGACCGGTGACGCCATGATGCGGGCCGTCATTTACCACAGCGACAACCTGGAGCTCTCCGAGCAGTTCGACGGCGCCACCGGCTACGAACGCAGCGTTCACAACCTCACGTGGAGCTACGCCGCCTACCTGTCCGCCATGCGAGCCCGGGCCGCGGCCGGGTGACCCTTGGCCAACCGACTCGAATCCCAACCACCGCGCCGGTCCCGGCTGCGCCTGGGACATCGCCTTGGGGGTTACGAGGGCTGCCTCGACGGTCCGTTCCCGGAGCGTCTCTCATGGACGGCTGACGGGCCTTCCTCCCAAAGCCATCGAGTCGAACCCAACTCGCCCCAACGACATCGGCATGCACCGAGTGGCCTTCTCGGTCGACGACATCGACAAGGCCCTTACACGTAGTAATCGCTTGGGGAGTGAACGTGTGTCCGGTTCTTCATTTTCGCTCTCGACCCCGATGGTAAGCCGAACGTCTTCCGGACACATGGAGGCGCCATTTAGCGCTGCGAAAACACCTCCAGCTATCGCTGCGATTCACAGTGCAAGCAGCATTCAGGGCGGTCTCATGAATGGTTGTTCGTGACGGCCGGGGTCCGCACCATCGCTGGCACGGGCAGGGGAATCCCGTCGCAACTCCTGGCAGCTAGACGCGTCGGGCGCGTCGGGCGAACGTCAGATGGATGACACCGCTGGGTGAGGGTGCTGCCTCGATGTGGAATCGTTGCTCGAGTCCTTCGAGACCGTCCCACAGTCGTTCGCCGCGCCCGAGAAGGATCGGGACAAGAACGATGTGCATCTGGTCGATCAGGTCGGCCTCGAGGAACTGGCGGATCGTGGTGACTCCGCCGCCGATTCGCACGTCGAGATCGCCGGCGAGGGCGCGTGCCTGTTCGAGCGCCTCGGCGGGTTCGGCGTCCACAAAGTGGAACGTGGTGCCGCCGTTCATGCTCAGTGGCGGGCGTGGGTGGTGGGTGAGGACGATCACCGGAGTGTGGAAGGGCGGGTTGTCGCCCCACCAGCCCTGCCACTTTTCGTCAGCCCACGGGCCGCGCTGAGGACCGAACTTATTGCGGCCCATGATCTCCACGCCGATGCCGGACGCCCATCGGCTTGCGAAGATTTCGTCGATTCCGTTGGAGCCCTCCTCTTCCCCGCCGCGGAGGCCCATCTGTTTAAAGGTGCGTGTCGGAAGAGCCCACTCGACCAGGCGCATCCCGGCATGCCCGAAAGGTGCGTCCAGCTCCTGCCCCGCACCGGTACCGAATCCGTCGAGCGAGACGGAGAAGTTGTGAACGCGGACGAGTGACATCTGGCTCCTTGGTCGTGGTCGGGCGTCGGAGGTGACGCGCCAAACGGTCAGCCTCAACCGCTTGCAGTCGGCACTTGCTGCGCTGACCGTAGCGCAGGCTGCTGGTAACCTGCAAGCAGTTCAGGGAGGTGCGTGGCGCCGGACCTGCGGCCTGCCCGTCCGATCAAAGCCACCGTAGAGGTGTTGGGTGACCGGCGGAGCCTCCTCTCCGGAGACTTCCGCCGCCTCAGGGACGACGACGCAGACTGCGACTGCAACTGAAAAACTTGCCCAGAACACCCCGCAGGCCCACGGGATCGTGGCTGCTGCGGCATCTGTCAGCCGATTACTGGTGTCCTCACGAAACTGACGTAGGCTGGCGAGATCTCGCCGGCCTGGTAAACGAAGGCCGGCCGCCGGACCCAAAGGGGCATGACATGAATGAGATTGACGCTTTGATGGATGCCGAGCGGACCCGCATCCTCGGAGTGCTGGAAGAATTGGACGACGAGCAGTGGAACGCGCCCAGCCTGTGTGCCGGCTGGCGGGTGCGGGACGTCGTCGTCCACCTGCTCATGCCCTACCACTTGACCGTGCCGCGCTTCCTGGGCAACATGGCGGCCGCCGGATTCAAGTTCGATGCGATGGCTGACCGATGGGCGAGGAAAAACAACCGTCCGACCCGGCACATCACGGAGGCCCTGCGCCAGACCGCGAAGGCCCGTTTCCGCATCCCCGGCGCCCCGCCCGAGGCGCCACTATGTCACTTGGTCATCCATGCCCAGGACATCTATCGGCCACTCGGCGTGGATCACACTATTGACGCGCGGAGTGCCAACATCGTCCTGGACCAGCTGGCCACTCCGCAGGCCCGCAGGGCACTCAAGCCAGGCCTGCTCGACGGGCTCGCTTTCGCTGCCCATGACTCCGGCTGGAACTACGGCACCGGCGCCGAAGTGATCGGAAGCGCATCAGCGCTGGTCACAACCCTCGCCGGCCGGCCGGCAGCGATCCACGAACTCACCGGCAGTGGAGCCGCCCACATCCGGCGGAGGCTGCTCCCGCCTGTACCCGGCCCCGGCGGACCCACCGGGACCTGAACTTGGGCCCAAAGGCCGCTGCTTGGTGTATTGATTGCGGTTGCCTGGGTCACGGGTCGATCCGGCGTACCTCGATCGGCCACAGCCTCGCCTCTCCCAGCTTGCCGGCAATCTCCACGGCGCGGGCCATGTCCGCACAGTCGATGATGTAGTAGCCGGCCACGATTTCCTTCGTCTCCGTGAACGGGCCGTCGGTCACGGTGCAGGTGCTGCCGTCATTTCTTACGAATTTCGCCTCTTCACCGAGCTCATGCGCCTCCACGAACTCTCCGGAGGCCCGGAGTTCCTGCTGCAACGAGGCGTGCTCCCGCGTGATGGCCTCGGTCTCGGATGCGGAGAGTGCGTTCCAGGTGTCAACGTTGTTTGGGATGAGCATGAGGTGTTTCATTTCTTCTCCTTCACGGCAGGTGCCGCGTTTCCGGTCAGACTGGGATGAGTTGAGAGCGGAGACCTCGGGCTGGTCTCGGCCAGGCGTTTGCTGAGGTAGCGGCGCTCGGCCTCTGACGGTGCGAGGTCCCGCGCCCGGCGGTATTCTCCGCTGGCCTCCGTCGTTCGGCCCAGACGGCGCAGGAGGTCAGCCTTCGCAGCGGGCAGGAGGTAGTACCCCTCGAGTGATCGGGTCCGGTCCAGCTGGTCGATGAGGACAAGGCCCGGCTTCGGTCCCTGGGACATCGCGACGGCGACGGCACGGTTGAGCTCGACGACCGGCGACGGAGAGATCCGGGCAAGGGAGCCATACAGCAGCGCGATCCGGGCGAAGTCCGTGCACCCGAAGTCTCGGGCGGTCATATGGCATGCCGCAATGGCTGCCTGGACCCGGTAGTTCCCGGGCAGGAAACCGCGTGAAACGCCCAACCGGTCGGCGTCCGCCAGCAGCGCCAGCGCCTCTGCAATCGACGCCTGATCCCATGATTTACGGTTCTGCTCCTCGAGGGTCACCAGGTCCCCTGCGGCGTCGGTTCGCGTCCTTGCCCGGGCATGGTGGAACAGCATGAGTGCCAAAAGACCCAGGGCTTCCGGCTCCTGCGGGGAACCGGTGAGCAACGCAACCAGCAACCGGTTGAGGCGAATGGCTTCCCGGACAAGGGGTGCACGGATCAGTGTGGTCCCCCCGGTGGCCGAATAGCCTTCGTTGAACATCAGATACAACACGGCCAGGACCCCGGCCGTGCGGCTGGAGATCAGCTCCGGCGGCGGCACCCGATACGGGATCCCGGCATCCCGTATCTTCGCCCGGGCCCGGACGAGCCGCTTGGACATGGTTGCTTCCGGGACGAGGAACGCGCGAGCGATCTCCCCGATCGTCAGTCCCGCGACAGTACGCAACGTCAGTGCAACCCGCGCATCGAGCGGCAGGGCGGGGTGGCAACACGTGAAAATCAGCCGCAAGCGGTTGTCCTCGGCCACCGGATTGCCGTGGTCATCATCGGACAGACCTTCCAGACAGGCGAGGATCCCAAGCTCACGGACCGCCCTCTTTTCACTGGCCGCACTCCGCAGGCAGTCAATCGCCCGGTTCCTGGCCACGGTTGTCAGCCACGCGCCGGGGTTCCTCGGAATGCCGCGAACCGGCCAGTCGACCAGGGCGCGCGAGAACGCATCCTGGACACAATCCTCCGCGAGGCTCCAGTCACCGGTCACGCGGATCAGGGTGGCGGTGATCCGGGCGGTCTCAGCGGTCGAGGCGGCCTCGATGGCGGTCCGCACTTCCGTCAACCCTGATGCCACGTCGTCCCTCCCCGATCATCGGCAACGATCACCGGACGGATGGCTAGACCCCGAGAGGCCACACTGGCCTGATCTCGATCTTGCCGAACCGTGCCATCGGGTGCTTGGATGCCACTTCGATAGCCTCATCAAGGTCGTCACAAGCGATAATGTCATAGCCGGCGATCCATTCCTTCGTCTCCGCAAACGGCCCATCCGAAACCACCACCTCGCCGCCGCGCACTGTGACGGTGGTGGCGTCCTCCACAGGACGCAGCCTGTCACCGTGACGGGCGACACCCCGCGCTTCCATCTCGGCCACCCACTCCACGATGTTGTCCTCGGCGGCCACATATTCCGGTGCCGCGGGATCGCTGCAAATGAAAAGCATGTACTCCACGATGACTCCTTCTTCTCGGTCGATACACCAGTACGACGACCGGAGTGCCGTCAAAAGGACACCCGGCGGGAAAGTCGTTGCCAGCGGCCATCCTCAAATGGCCTCGAAGGCTTCCCGGGGAGTGCGCTCCACGGCAAAGCTGATGGTGTAGTCCAACATCCCGATTCCTCATTCCCGTGTCCGCGCCCACGTTCGGGCACGATTCCTCACTGGCGCCACGAATGTGGCGGCGTTTCGTTCGAGGGGCTTCAGCCTTCGCGACCGTGCTGGATTGCTTCGGCGATTCCCTTGATGCGCTGCAGCCGGGCATCCCAGGTGGCCCCAACCGTGGACAGTTGCGCAGCCGCTCGGGCCAGCTGCGCCTGGCTCACCACGTAGACGTGCTCCCGCCCAGACGGTCTGACATGGACCATTCCGACCCGGAGAAGCATGCCCAGGTGTTTGGCAACCGCCTGCCGTGTGACCGGCAGCTGCCTGCTCAGCGTGGTTGCGGTACCGCCGCCCTCTGTCAGCAGCAGATCCAGTATTCGTCGCCGGGTCGAATCCCCCACTGCCGTCCAGAGATCGTCGTCGACGCTCAAGCTCAAGGCGCCGACACCAGCCGGGCGACGTAGGTGACGAGCCGGGGCAGGAAATAGTCCCAGCCGCGCACGTGATCGCGGTACTGCTCCTCAAGCACCGCCGTCTCCCAGCCCTTCTCCCGGAACCCCGACTCGGTGAAACGCAGCAACGTTCCCCCGCCCGAGGGGCTAAGGTCGAAAGTCACCAGAAGCGAGTTGTACGACGTCGGCGCCTCACCGTCGTCGTACACCCACCGGAAGGAAAACCGCTGGGACGGGACGGCCTCCACCACCGAAAGTCTCACGATCTTTGCCGCCGGCGTGGACCTGTCGCCAAACGAGATGACCCCGGTGGCGCCTGGCTCCGGATCGAGCTCCGCCTCATCCGGCCACCACTCCTGCAGATGTTCGGGCGTGGTGATGACCTCGTATACCACCTCGGGTACCGCTTCGATGTGGATCTCCCGCTCGATGCTGCCGTATTCCATCGCGCTCCCCTATTTCTCGCAACCTTTGGTTGCATATGACCCTACGACACGACACTGACATGCGCAACCATTAGTTGCAGATTCGGAGACCCTGGGGCGCCACCCGTCACTGCCGGGCCCCGAGCCAAAGCGATGATGGGGCTCGAAGCCGCCGGAGGGTTCGTTCTCCTGGCTCACGTGATCACCCGCGCCGTCTCCCTGCCGAATGAGGACTCCTCCCGAGGCGCGTCCCGCCGCTTGCGACCCGGACCCGAGGCGCCGGCACCGCACCTGCTCCGGCCCCTCCCCGAAAACCCCGCGTCCTGGACGGTAATCAGAAGGGAACTGTCCCGGGGGTAATTCTTCTGCCGCGCAAGTACCGGGGTGATACTGGGGTGCGTGGAGAGAATCGGAGACGGGGCCACGGATGCCCAAGTCGATGCAGTCCTTCGGGCCGCCAACGTGCTGTTGCGCGTTGTGGCGCAGTCGGTCGTCGAAGTCGAAGACGTCGTTACCAGCCCCCAACTACGGGTGCGTGTTTTGATAGCCACGCGCGGGCCGCAGAATCCCGGCGCGGTCGCCACGCACCTGGGGGTTCATCCCTCCAATTCCACGCGCATCTGCGACCGGCTGGTAAACGCCGTGGTCATGGGCCGGGCGCCGGAGGAGTTGCGTGGAGTTGCGGCGATGGGCCTGAACGCGTTTGCGGCGGCTGACGGTGGCGAAGGCATCGAAGACGGCCGGTTCACTGCCGATCTCCACAACTGACTCTCACTGGTTTCGGGATCGCCATCAATTCCCGGAGGAAGACTATTCGAACGCCCCCGCCGTGAAGACCAACGCCGGGGCTGCGGTACGCCCCAGGCGGGGGGCCGCCTCCGCGCGACTCCAAGCGATGGCCAGCCGGGCTGCGGCAAGGGTGCGCCCAGTAGCAGCCCGCGCATGACCGCGCCAGGCAGAAATCATAAGCAAGCTGTTATTTGCGCTGAAGCAAGTTATTCTGAACGAACAGAACATACCAGCCCCCCCCGTTTGATCCCGGAAGAAGTGAACGCAGGTGGAATCCTTACCGCTGACCGTGGTGCTACTGATCTTTGCTGGGGCCGCGGCCGCTATCTGGGTGGCCGGCATCCACCTGTCGCGCCAGACCGACGTCCTCGACGTGAGGCTGCACCTCGGATCCGCCCTGGGCGGTCTCATACTGTTGGCCGTGGCGACAAATCTGCCGGAGATCGCGATCACCGTGAGCGCCGCCTCGTCCGGGAACATCAGCGTCGCCGTGGGAAACATCCTCGGCGGAATCGCGATCCAAACGGTCGTGCTTGTCATCCTGGACGTCTTCGGCACCAAAGGGGCAGAACCCCTGAGCTACCGGGCGGCCTCCCTGTCCCTCGTCATCGAGGCCATCACGGTCATTGGGGTCCTCGGCGTCGTGATCGCCGGCAGCCAGATGCCGGGTTCCCTGGTCGCGTTCCGCCTCACCCCTGCTGCTGTGTTGATCCCGCTAATCTGGGGGCTCGGCCTGGTCCTGGTCAAACGCTCGCAGAAGTCCCTGCCGTGGCATGAACAGGGACACGCCCCTGACAGCCAAGGCGAACCCCGCGGACATGCCAAAACCCACACAGCACAAGACGGGAAGACCCCGAGCACGGCCCGCTCAGTCACCATCTTCGTGATCGCCGCCACCGTCACGCTCGCCGCCGGAGTGCTACTGGAGCGCAGCGGAGATGCGATCGCCGGGCACATCGGTCTTTCCGGCGTCCTTTTCGGCGCCACTTTCCTGGCCTTGGCGACCTCTCTGCCGGAAATCTCCACCGGGCTGGCATCGGTGAAACAGGGCAACTACAAACTCGCATTCAGCGACATCTTCGGCGGCAACGCATTCCTGCCCGTCCTCTTCCTCGTCGCCGTCCTGATCTCCGGGAAACCCGTGCTGCCCCAGGCCCACGCAACCGACATCTACCTCACCGCCCTAGCCATCCTGCTCACCCTGACCTATATGCTCGGGCTGATCTTCCGACCCCGGCAGAAGATCCTTGGCATGGGAACGGACTCCCTCATCGTTCTCGTCCTTTACCTGCTCGGCATCGGCGGTCTCTTCGCAGTCGCCTCGACAGGATAGACCCGACCGTACAGCCGGGAGGCATGGTGAACGATCCGGACCGGGATATAGAGGATGCTCAGGCCGTGGGCGAGGAGCATTGCGATCAGCAGGACGTGGCTAAAGCCGTGGCCGAGGACGGCGGTCGCTGCTACCCTGTTCTGAGGCCGTGCCAGAGAACGAGGAGGTGGTACCCGTGAACGTATCGACGTGGGTGCTCCTCTTGGGGGTCAGGGTCGGGCGATAGGGTCGTCCGGGAGCGCCGTTCAACGAGCACTCCCGAAAGGCACGACCATGCATTTTACTTCCGAACAGCACCTCGATGACGGCGTCCTCGAACGCGAATTCACGCTCGATGGAATTCCCGGCATCCTGTGGACACCTCCATCGTCACCAGCGCCGCTCATCCTTCTCGGCCACCCCGGCGGACTGCGCAAGATGCATCCCCGGCTCGCGGGGCGGGCTCGGCACTCCGCGGCGAACGGCTTCGCCGCGGCCACTATCGAACTCCCCGGGAGCGGTGACCGGGTCCGGTCTGCCGCCGCCGAACAGGCCCGCGACGATCTACACCGAGCGATGGCGGCCGGAGAGCCGCTCGACGAGATCGTCGACCGGCTGATCCTCCCGCTGGTCGAAAAAGCGGTCCCCGAATGGCAGACCACCCTGGACGCACTCCTTTCACTGCCCGACATTAGCGGCCCGGTCGGATTCTCGGGCGGGGTGATCGCCATCGGTATCCGGCTGGCACTGGTGGAACCGCGCATCGAAGCCGCCGGTCTCTTCGCCGGGAGCTTTGTGCCCCGCGCTATGTTCGACCAGGCCCGTCAGATCACCATTCCACTGCACGTCCTGTTGCAGTGGGACGACGAGGGGAACGACCGGCAACTGGCACTGGACCTATTCGACGCCTTCGGCTCCCAGGAGAAGACGCTGTACGCCAGCATGGGCGGGCACACCGGCGTCCCCAACTTCGCGGGCGACGACGCCGCCAGGTTCTTCGTCCGTCACCTTAAGTGAGGCCGGGCCTGGGCTGCCGCTCGTCTTGTACAGCTCCCCGGACCATCGGCCGTCATCTAGTCGATAGCTATTCAAGAGCGTTGTAGCGTTAGTTGGCGAAGGCCCGCCTGTCCCCCATTAGGCGGGCCTTCGTTGCGGCCTTTCAGCGCTGCCTTCAGGTACGGAAACAAAGTATCGCGGCTAATGCCAAATTCACGTGCCAGCCCGGTTTTCTCGCCGGCGGCTGCAACCAAGTCAAAGTGCGAAGCGTCAGCGCCATCCTGACAGCATGGGGCTTCTGTTGAGATCACCAAATGATCCCAAGCCATATGCGCCGACCGAGACCTCCCCGGCGTTCACCATGGCATCCCAGCAGAAGATGGCAACATGGGGACATGACTCCTGCTCACGGTTTTGCCGACTTCTTCCGGCGTCCCCAGCCCATCACACCCAAGGCCGGTCAGGAGTCTGCGTGGGACTACCCGCGGCCGCCAAGGGTCGAGCCGCGGTCCGAGCACGTTATCGTGCGCCTTGGCGGGCAGGTGATTGCCGATACCACCGAGGCAGTGCGGGTCCTGGAGACGAGTCATCCGCCTGTCTACTACCTGCCATTGGACTCATTCCCTGCCGGTGTACTCGTGCCCGTGGAGGGCGCCACCTTCTGCGAGTTCAAAGGGCAAGCGCACTACTTCGACGTCGTCGCCGGCGGAGTCCTCGTGCACCGCGCCGGGTGGACTTACCCTGAACCCGCCCGGGGGTTCGAGGCGCTCCGGAACAGGGTGGCCCTCTACCCTGGTCAGATGGACTCCTGCGAGGTCAACGGCGAGCAGGTGACCTTCCAGGCGGGTGACTTCTATGGCGGATGGATCACCACACGGATCGTTGGTCCGTTCAAGGGTGGCCCGGGCACGGCCGGGTGGTGAGCAGATCGCTCGTGCGCGCGTTCAAGCCTTGGCCCGATGTTGCCTCCGGCGGCTCCGTAAATGGTCCTCCTTCCCTCCAATGATCTGGGACTGCTCAGCGACGGATACTCGATGAAGGAAAGGCGGACGGCGGAAACATTCCTCAAGCCTTCTCCAACCTGACTCCGGTCGGGGCTGGGGACGCCCTAAACGGCGAAGACCGCGGCTCAGCCTGCAAATAAACCAATGAAAGCGACGCCTCACTCCGGAGCCACCGAACCGCCTGGGTGATGACGTTGCGGCAATCTGCGCTGGAATCGACGGCGGCAATCAGCGCAGTTGCCTGAATACCCCCAGGGGTATAATATTCCCACATGGCAACCATCGACATTTCTGAAGCGACTTTCAACGACACCATCACTGGCAACGACATTGTGCTGGTGGACTTCTGGGCGGCCTGGTGCGGCCCCTGCCGGATGTTCGCCCCCACGTTCAGCAAAGCCTCCGAGACCCACCCGGGCGTCGTCTTCGCGAAGGTGGACACTGAGGCGGAGCCTGGGCTCTCCGCCGCCGCCCGCATCACCTCCATTCCCACCCTCATGGCCTTCCGCGAGGGCATTCTTGTCTTTTCCCAGCCCGGGGCGATGAACGCCACCGCGCTGGAGCAGCTGATCACCGGCATCAAGGGCTTGGACATGGAAGAGGTCCGGGCGAAAGTGGCCGCCGCTGCGTCCTAGAAACACACCGGACCCAAATCAGAACCCCGGGTCCCTGCACCCCAAGCTACGGATCGAGAAGAACATGAGCAGCGAAGCAGCCATCCCGGCCTCTGCCAGCACCAAGCCGGCCCATCCCCCGGCGCCCGGCGCCAGCCAGCCGGTCCACGTCGCACACCGGGGCGGTGACCGCTTCGACATCAATGTCCGCGGCCACCTCATCAGGACCGACCAGCCGGTCAGCGACGGAGGGGAGGACACCGGCCCCACCCCCACGGAACTGTTCATTGCCAGCCTCGCGGCCTGTGTCGCGTTCTACGCCCGCCGCTACCTGGACCGGCACGGCCTGCCCACCGAAGGCTTGGCCGCGGCAGCGGAATTCAGCATGGGCTCACGCCCCGCCCGCGTCGCCCGGATCGAGGTGCGCCTCACGATCCCCGACGGCGTGCCCGCGGAACGGCGCGAGGCGCTGCTTGCCGTCGCCTCTCACTGCACCGTGCACAACTCGCTCATAACAACCCCCGAGATATCGGTGGCCTTCGCCGACGCCGCGGATAACTAATCGCCAGACGTAAAGGCCCGAGGCTGAGGCTGCGGGCGTCATTCACGCCTTGCGTCATTCAAGCCTTGCGCAGCGGCGATAGCGCCCTAGGCAGCAACCGACTGGCGCCGAAGGAAAACCATCCCAGGCCCGGCAATCGAGCCGGCTGGTACACAACCATGACAGCAGACCCTGTTGGATCAAGGCATCAGTCAGGTCGCGGGGATCGTCGCAGCAGGTTCGCCGGCGAACTTCGCCAAGGTGTGCCCGCTGGCCGCGCGGCTTCAGCCCGGCTCACAGTCCCCTGTAATACGTCCCCGGAGTGCGGGGACGTGTCGCAGGGCAGGTGCTGACCCGCCGGGTCAGGCGCAGGTGCAGCGCCGTTCCACCGGAACGTCGGCCATCACGGATTCGACATGCTCGCCGCAGCCGGCCCAGGTGATCTTTCCACAGTTATTGCAACGGACGGGACTGCACATTATGACTCCTCAGGTAGGTTCGTACATGGTAAACAATACCCCCCGGGGTATTGTCCCGCCAAGCCCCCCAACCCTGCTGCATACCCCTATGGGTATCTGAGAGACTGTCAGGATGGCACCACCCCGGTCCACAGAACCACGGGCCGCCGCATCCCTGACCAGCCCCACCGGCGGCGTCCCGCCTCAACGCAAAGTGGTCTCCGTTCTCGTCGGGGGCCAGATCCTCGGTGGCATCGGAATGGGGGCCACATTGTCCCTCGGCTCCCTGCTCGCCGCCCAGCTTTCCGGGTCTACGGCATGGTCCGGCATGGCCGCCACCATGAGCACGCTCGGGGCTGCGGTCGCTGCCGTGCCCCTCGCGAGGCTCGCCGTCGCCCGGGGACGCCGGATATCGCTGTCCACGGGGGCGCTCATCGCCGGAACCGGGGCCGTCATTGCCATCGCGTCGGCGCCATTCAGGGCATCTCGGACCTCAGCATGAATGCCGCAGGCGCCCTCGGCGGGGCCTTGGCGGGCCCGGTTCTTGCCTCAATGGGGTATTCCGGACTGCGTTTCCTCGCCATGGCCCTGGTGGCCGTCGTCGTCATCTGGACCGCACTGCACGCCCGCCGCACATCGGTGCCCCCGGAACCCGTGGACAGCTAGGACCAGACATGGATACGGACAACCGGGTCGAGGAATTGGTGGGGAACGACAGTGGGCGGGCAAAGGCCGGAGCATGGCATCGGCTGAGCGGTAACTTCCGTGTGCTGCGAAGCTGGCGGCCGGTCCGAAGAGCCGGCGCAGGCATCGCCGCCGCTGCTGCCGCCGCTGTTGTCGTGTCCATGAACGGCATGATGAGCCAAATCGGTGCCGTGTGGTGGAATGCCGTCATTGTCGCAGCCGGCTCGGTACTGGCCGGCCTGATAGTCGGCAGCTACCTCGGCGCACCGATCGGAGTCGAAGCTACTGTTTGCGACACGCGCTGGCCCATGATCGGCCTTACCGGACTGGTGATCGCAACATCCACGGGCCAAGGGACCCTTGCAGCCCATCTGTTCACCGGCGCCGCCCCCATTGTTCTGGCCGGAGTGATCCAGTCTGCCTTCGCTTTCCTCTCACTGGCCCTTCTGGCATGGGCGCTGCAGGAGCGTCTCCAACTCGAGCGGACAGCCCTAACGGCCTCCACCGGAAGGGACGCCGGCGATGGGTGCACGAGCTGCCGCCCGCTCTTTCCCACCAAACCGGGCACATCGAGATGACCTTCCACCTGATGCAGCGGGCATCAAAGGCGGATGTAGGCCCACCCTTCCCACTGCCGCGTCGCCAAGTGAGGTGCCCTGGTTGCGGGTGGCCGGGCCTGCAAGGACGCCTGCGACTTAGTGGCCACCGAGCGCAGCCTCTGATCTGCTTGGCTCAACGCTTATACCCGCCGTCGAATCCACAGCGCCCTGGGAGGAGGACCACCCAACGGGAGCGGTAACCATCCTGCCCGCTGAGTGCCCCCTCGGCTGGTTGTTTCCGGTCCCGCGGTGCCGCGGTTCTTTCCTCGTCCGGAGGGTTTTCGCCGCACGAGGAAGGCAGGAATGAGAAAAATGAGGAGGAGCGGAATCAGGAATGTCAAGGCGAGAAGAACCGCACCGGCCGGGTCTATGGCGTTCTGGATGACGGAGGCGCCGGTGGCGTCCGTCCCGGGGAGCACTCCGTCGCGGGTCTGGTGGCAGCCGCCGGGGCTCAGTACACAGGCCAAGGTTCCGGCGGGGGTACCCGTGTCCGGGTTTGTGGTTCCTGCCTGGAGGACATACGCGCCCGCCGCCACTGAGGCGGTGTCAGTGAGCTCGTAGTCGTCGGTCGTGATTGTGCCTGGACTATCCAGCTTCAAGCCCATGCTGATCGCGGAGGTACCGGCCGGGGCCGGCGGCGAGGTCCAGGTGGCCTGGGTCCATGCGGTGGCCGCGGGCGCCTGGGGGCTGATGGTCCAGTAGTTCCAGGTGCCCAGGCCGGTGCGGTAGAACAGCTCGAACCGGGTGGGCACGGAGGATTGATACCATGCCTTCATCGTGTAGGTGTGTCCCGGGACGGCGTGCGGTGCGCACTCGCCCAGGTCCAGGGTGGGCAGGAGCTTGCCGTCACCTCCGGTGTAAGGGGTAACGATCATCTGTTCCGCCGCCACCCCGGTATGTCCCGGGGACACGGTGGTGAAGGTGCGGGTGTTGATCCCGTATCCGCGGGCTGCCCAGCACTGCGGCGGCCCTGCAGCGGCGGGTCCGGCGGTTTCCAGACCCGGGTTCTTGATGAGGTTCCCTGTGGTCACCGGTGCCGGCGCGGCCGGCCCTGCAACCACGGGCTGTACCGCACCCCCGATCACCTGATCCACCGTCTTGACCGATACCGACCCGGAGCCCTGTTCGGCGGCAAGCCAGGACACGAACTGCGCGTGGATGTCCGTGGAGACGGTCAGGGGATCGACGACGCCCGTATTCGGGTCGGTTCCTGATCCGATGTGGTGGAACGCGATCTGCACCCACCCGCCGCCCGGGGCCGCATTCGTGACAAGGTTCTGCAGGTCCGCCAGGGACCAGGTGTTGTCCGCCTCATCCGGGGCCCGGGTCAGCCAGGGATCGGCCGGGGGAATGCTCTCGGCGAACCCCCGGCCAGCCGTTTCGGCGGCCTTCCGTTGAAGTGCTCCCAGGCCGCGGGCACTGTTGAATCCGCAGTCCTTCACCATCTGCTCCACGGCCGGTGTCACCGACGCGAACGGGTAGGCGAAACTTGTGACCCTGAATCCCATGGTGGTCAGGTTCACCCGGTCACCGCAGACCTGGCGCTTGACCTCTTCGGCACCCATTTGGGCCAAGTCCGGGTGCGTCACGCTTTGCCCGCCGATTTCGTTCCCTGCCGCCTGGAGCGCCAGCGCCTGGGCCTTGCTCATGTGCCCGGCCGCATCCAGATAGCCCGACGGGGTAAAGAACGTGCCCCTCAAACCGGCCGCGTTCAGGATCTGTGCAGCTGGAACCTGGTCGGCGTTCGCATCGTCATAGGTAAGCGTAATGACCGGCGGAGTACCGGCTTCGGCGGGTCCGGCAGAGACGGCGCCCCCGATGAGGCTGGTCACCAGGGCCGCCACGCCGCCGGCGGCGCCCCATTTAGTGCGCGCCGTCGCTGTTGCCCGAACGTGCGGGCCAGGGTGCGTCCGCCCCCGAAAGAGGGTGCGGTGATTCATGAGTGTCATGTCTGCATCCCATAGTCCGGCCCCGAGGCGACCAGTTACACACAGGCTCCACCCTGCATCCTCGTTCCAAGGAAACCCTCAGCCGCCTTGAATATTCTGTTTCACAGTGCGACGAGTCGCCTTGATGCTTCGGGCCTCCCCCTCGCCCAAACAAAAGCATCAAGCTCTCACCAGCCCCACTTTCGGATACTAATCCGCGCGCACCCCAAGGGTCGTGAGTGTTCACTACGGGACTGTTACCCGGTAACCGGGGAACAGACACTCGGGGACTACCTGATTATGTCCAGCCGATGCTGCCCTGCCTGAACCTCCGGCGGTGGGCGGTGGACGGCGGGTCTAACAGTCGTCGTCGGTCCCGGGCGCAGCAATAGATACTTTCCTCGCTTTCAACCCCGTGCCCAACGATTCGGCAGGCGCAGTGCCTAAGGCGGGAGTCGTTGGCACGGACCGCGCAATCAAAGCTTTCGAAGCCGGCGCTCGCGCTGTCCACGGAATGCTGCAACACGATGCCGCTTGCTGCCGCCGCACTGGTGCCCAGCGTGCAAGAAGATAGCGGCGCCGTAGGCTGCTGAGGCTTGGGACCTCTGAGTCAGGGGACGGAGGGGTCCCCATAGTTGATACCGATCGACCGGCCCCGCGCGAAATGGGCGTTGGCAATTTCACTGAGTTCGTGGCTGCTCTTCTGGGGGTTGGTCAGTCGGATCCACTCGTAGTCCCACTCCTGCATCTCCCGTATGTGGCGGACCTGTTTAATGGCGCGCATCTGGTCTGCGAGATCGTCATTCACGAGGGCCGGGCGGGGCGGTGTCATGACCGGTCGTGGCTTGGGCGGACGGGCAGACTTGAGCGGACGCACCCTGGCCGGACGGGTCGGGGCCGTGGCGAAGCGGACGAGTGCCACGGTCAGTGCCACCACACCGAGTGCGATCAGTAGAACCCACCAGTACTGGACGAGGAGACCGATAACGACGAGGGCGAGGAAGGGGCCACACCCGACGGCGCCGGCGCCCGCGCTACTTGAGCGACGACGTTTAGTCGCCATGTTGCAGGATCTCACTTGGCGGTGACAATTCGTGAGGGCAGAAACGCTTGAGGGCCAGCGAGATTGATTTCACGCTCTGCTTCATCAGTCGCGAGCCCCGGAGGTGAATGGGTGGTCTCTTCACTTGTGGCTCCCCCGTGGAGTAGTAGAACGTCAACGTCACTCTCGCATCGTGCCCGAGGCATGTCATGCGTAACTACTACTCGACTTGGCGGTAACCCGTGTGGAGAGTACGGGATCAGTACTCAGATCGAGTCGGCCTTCCGGCATGGTCCAAGGCGTCAGAGAGCCACGAACAGGCAGTCAGGTCGGTTCCTCGCAAGGCTTCAACTCCCGGCCTGAGTGCAAAATCGCGATGCCCGATGGCCGGCCGTTCACCGGACGCCTTCGGGTGGACACTGACGGATTTGAAGGGATACAGACCCGCATCCGTAGGGCCACAGATGGGATGCGAAAACGGACAACTTTGGTGAGACCGGACAAGGTCCTCGGCGCACCAGCAGCGAACGCGCCATTGCAGAACGACGAAAGGTGTCAACCGATAGTCAAAGCGAATCGGTCACTTTCCATTGCAGGGAGGGACTACTCAACCCGCCGTAGGCCCAGCCTGCACAGTTGGCTGTCGTCATCAACCCCTACAGGTGCCATGACGCGGCCCCGAGCAGGTGGGAGGATGGGCGCATGGAACTGCACATCACCGGCGACCCCGCCGCGGACCAACTGCTCAGCAACGACGCGTTCGCACTTCTAATCGGCATGCTGCTTGACCAGCAGGTGACCATGGAGTCGGCGTTTGCCGGACCCGAGAAGATCCGGACGCGCATCGGGTCCATGGCCCCTGCCGCAATCGCCGAACATGACCCGGCAGGCTTCGTTGAGATCTTCAAGGAGCGTCCGTCCGTCCACCGCTTCCCTAGCTCCATGGCCAGCCGCGTCCAGGACCTCGCCAGGACCGTGCAGCGTGATTGGAATGGGGACGCAACTGCCATCTGGAACCAGGACGACCCTGACGGCCAGGAGGTGCTGCGCAGGTTGAAGGGATTGCCCGGCTTCGGAGAGCAAAAAGCAAAGATCTTCCTCGCACTACTCGGCAAGCAGTGCGGACTCAAGGCACAAGGCTGGCGTGAGGCTGCTAGCCCCTATGGCCAGGAGAGCGCATTTCTTTCTGTCGCCGACATCGTGGACCCCGAGTCGCTGAACAAAGTGCGCGCAAGCAAGCAGGCTGCCAAGGCGGCCATCAAAGCCGCGAAGGCATCCGAGCGCTGATAAGGAGTCTCCATGATGTTGTCAACGGATTCTGGCGTGCCGCCGGGGTTCACCGGCCCGCGGTAGCCGGGAACACCAGAGGTGTTTCTAGTCGGTCCAGCCGGGATAGGCCTTCCGGTCCTGCGCCGGCAGTTGGGCTGCGGTGGCGGGCAGGTTGTCCGGGCCGTCGGACTGGCAGGAGGCCACTGGAAGAACATCCTCGGCGGTGACCGCCTCGGAGCAGCGTCCTGGGACCGAAACCAGTGTGAAAGTATCCCCCCTTGGACGCAGGTTCCGTAGCCGAACAGTCCCCCGTTCCCGTCACGGGTGCGGGCGACAGCGTATGATGCGTGGCCAGGACATGGCATCACAGCCGTCGCTGTCCCACGCCGGCAAGACCGACCACACAGTACCTTCGAGGGTGTCCATCCAGTCGTACCCGTCCCCGGTCCGGTCATCAGCGGGAATGACCGGGGTGGTTACCGGTTCGGCGGTACCGTTCGCGACCGTGCGGGTCATGGTTTCTGTGCTCTTGAAGTGATGCTCCGTTTCGTTGCGGCGGGGTGGGTGCCTGACGCACCGGCTTCCCTCGCCCACCATGTTGTTTGCCTGCTGGCACGCATCGCGTAGCGGTGGCTGGCCGGAGCCGGGGCAATCCGAAGGGCAAAACCAGTGACGGGTTGTGGGAGGAAATAAGCGCGGCGCCGAGCAAAGTCGATCGGCGCGCCGCAGCCCGCTGGACGGTTGGGCCGACGGAGCGGGCACGTATGACCAACGGAAAGCGGCAAAAAAAGAAAAAATGCATCTGCTGCCCGAGCGCCGAGCCAAGCTCCGCGATTCGGGCTAGGCTTGCGAGCTCGATGCCTACCGTCTCGGCTCGTACCGCATGGCCACTGCCCCCGAGCCGAAGGGCAGTCGGCCCACGAGCTTCAAGTCGACATGCTTCGATAGCCCCGCGAACAACGTCGGCCCGTGGCCCGCGAGCCTGGGATGGACCACGAACTCGTACTCATCGATCAATCCCAGTTCCGTCAACGCCAATGGGAGCTTCACACCTCCCACGAACAATCCCTTGCCCGGCTCCAGTTTGAGTTGCTGAACGGCCTTGCCCAGCTTCCCGTTCACGAGTTCAGCGTTCCAATCGACCTGCTCCAGGGTGCTCGAGACGACGTACTTCTTTGCCGCGTTGATCGCCTGGGCGAAGGATTCCATCCAATCCGGTCTCGCACCCACAGGCGCCTGTGGCCGCCACGCTGATTCCATCATTTCGTATGTCACCCTGCCCAAGAGAAGGGCATCGGCTTGTTTGAGGTTCTCCACCGCGTGACGATGCACGTCTTCGTCCGCGGGGATTGCACGATGATCACAGCAACCATCCAATGTGACGTTGATGGAGTACCGGAGGGGTCGCATTCCGAAAGAGTACCGCCGTTGGGGTGGCCCGGCCATGCGTCGCTTAAGTTGTGATCTGTCCCAGTGCGCGTCGGGTCGTCTTTGCGAGTTGAGCAACAGTTGAGCCGGAGAGAAAGCCCCGGAGCTCAGCCACTCATCCACCGGGTAGCCTTCTAGCTATGCAGCCACTCGCGACCAGTGCATCCGACGGCCGTTTCATTGGGGAGTCGTCGTCATCGCCGATGCCGTGTCTGGAAGCCAGCTCCCGGACGTGGACCCAGGGATGGCTGTTTCGTCCAACGAAGATGGCGTGGTCGCGCTCATCCGTCATGCACAGGACATTGACTCGTTCGAGGGCGAATTCGACTGGGCCGAGGCTCAAGTGCTCGTTCGCCTTCTGACCCAGCCGGAGCCGACCTCGACGGATAGGCCCGAGGTGTTCCGAGGAAGGCTAATGATAGCCAGTGGCAGAATTTCAGTCGGGGACGCCGATGATGAGGTAGTCCATCCCGCTCACGAAGGTTGGAACGAGCTCATCGTCACGGTCGCGTCCGATGTCGCTTTCAGCGACCTCTCACCAGCAGAACTCCGGATCGACCTTATTCCCGCCGGTTAGCCCGGGGCCGGAGATGATGGCTCTTCCTCGCGGATCGTCCGTGATTTCACGCCCGTTAGCCGTGACTGTAGGTTGAGGATGGCGGATCAATCGCAGCTTTCAATGACGGCCTGCGTTCCCACCTGCCGGACCTTGGGTTCTCGCGGTGATTGCAACACTTAGCGGATGGGTGTTGTTATGGCGGGGTATTCAATTCATTTGAGGCCTGATCTCTTGCAGGTTTTTTGGGCCGGGATGCAGGCGGGCGATTTCATCACCGATGCCGTGGCTCCGATCAATACGAGCCGGCGCACCGGGCGCAGGGTCTTGCTTGAGGCCGGTGGCGTCAGGCCCCGGCGGGGCCGTGATCTGAAGGGCCGGTGTCTGACCTTCGCCCAGCGGGAGGAGATCGCAATACTGCGTGGCCAGGGTCAATCTCTGCGGCAGATCGGAGCCGTGGTCGGCAGAGCGGCCTCCACGGTTTCCAGGGAGTTGCGGCGTAACTCGGCGGCAGGGATGCCTTACAGGGCGACCTCAGCGCACGCACTGGCCTACGAACGGGCCTCGCGTCCGAAACCAGCGAAACTGCACACGAACACGGCGCTGCGTGCGAAGGTGGAAGAGGACCTGAAAAAGAAGTACTCACCCGAGCAGATCGCAGGACGACTCCGGGTTGAGTTCCCCGAGGAGCCGGAGATGAGGGTGTCACCCGAGACGATCTACCAGTCCCTTTACGTGCAGTCCCGCGGGGCGCTGAAGCGTGATCTGACCGTGTGTCTGCGCACCGGGCGGGCTATCAGGCAGCCCTGCCGCAAGGCCGGCCAGCGCAAGAACCGGATCCCGGGAATGATCAACATTTCCGAACGTCCCCCCGAAGTTCAGGACCGTGCCGTGCCAGGGCATTGGGAAGGCGATCTAATCATCGGTAAAGGAAACCAGTCCGCGATTGGGACGCTGGTCGAGCGGACCACTAATTACACGATGCTCGTACACCTGCCGGACGGGTACAAGGCCGAGCAGATGCGTGATGCACTGACCGCGAAGATCAAGACACTCCCCGAGTCGCTGCGGCATTCCCTGACCTGGGACCAGGGCATCGAGATGCAGGACTGGAAGACCGTGAAGATCGACACCGGCATCGAGATCTACTTCTGCGACCCGCACTCGCCCTGGCAGCGCGGCATCAACGAAAACACCAATGGCCTGCTGCGCCAATATTTCCCCAAGGGCACCGACCTGAGCATCCACAGCCCCGCAGACCTCGACTGGGTTGCCCAGGAACTCAACGACCGACCGCGTAAAAGACTAGAGTTCAAGAAACCGATCGAACTGATCGAAAACCTCCTGTTGCAATGACCGCTTGAATCCGCCGACCCCTTGCGGGCAGCCCGCAGACTGAGCGAGATGCGGGCACTAATGCCCTTGTCTCGGTGCGGAACGACCAGTAGCGTTCTGCGCAGTGGGCCTGCGGACCGCACGCCCCCTTTCGAGAGGACGCGCTATGCCAACCGTGATCGGCCACCACGATGTGAAGGACAAGGACCATTGGCTTGCCTCACCGAAACGCGAAGAGGTCTTCGGACCCCTCGGCGTCACCAACATCCGGACGTTCGTCAACCCACAGAATCCGACGCAAGTGGCGGTGCTGATGGACGTTCCCGACATGGATGCCCTCACGGCCATGATGCAATCCGAGGCCGGGGCCGAGGCGATGGCGTATGACGGCGTACTGCCCGAGACCTTGGTAATTCTCGTCGAGGCGTAGTTTCTTTTCTCGGAAGCGCGGGTGCGCGAAAACTGCTTATCGGCCGTGAAGGGCCTCACCTCTTGTCGCGATGGACGTTGCGGCCGCCGTCGACGTTCCGAGCCGTCGGCAGGGCACACAGTTCCTGGCCTGTGTCCGTGGAGTGTCCCGTCTATCAAGACGGGTTGCTGTGTCCCCTGCCAAACTTGATCCGCGGCACCCGCCTCCGTCCGTTCAGGTCGATTGTTTCGGTCGCCACACGCCGAAACGACTGCCCTGCGGGTCGAGGAGGTGCGCGAATTCGATGGTGCCGTTGTCGACGAACGGGACGGCGACGCTCGCGCCGAGTGACTCGGCTTGGGCTATCGCCGCCTTCACATCGTCGACCTGCACGTAGAAGATCGCCCAGGATTTTCCGCCCACCCACGTGGTGTCCCACAGGCCACCCTTGTCGCCGTTCACCATCCGGTAGCCGACCGGCGAGGGCTCACCGAAGGTCCAGCCGAATAATGGGCCATAGAAGCTGCGTGCGGCCTGTAGGGACGATGCGCCATTCACACTGCCCGCAACCCGGTTCCCCACCGCAACACCCTTGACCCGCTCCCCCGCCGCGCGAAAAATCCCATACAAATGCTGGAATCCGAGATTCGCGTCTACCTCCCCCGCAAAACTGTCCCGCTTAGGTGTCGCTCAACAGCTACAGTTGCACCCACGACCGCGCACATCATCGGCTGCGCCCGGGTATCCGCCAACGAACAGGACCCGACCGCCCAGCGCAACGGCCTCGCCGCCCTCCGGGCCCGCACCGCGAAGGCACGCAGGTCGCCAAAGCCAAAGGCCGGCTCCGCGGCAAACAACCCAAACTCAATAAACCCACCTCACCTCCCTGTATAAGGGAGGACAACACACCACCGCCGAAATCGCTGAGCTATCCAAGGTCACCAGGAGCACGGTGTACCGCATCGTCCAACGCACGCCGTAGTCACCTGCTATCAAAGCCTCAGCAGTCCCAACTGCCCGAGCTGTTCCGGGTGCCCTGGACGACGTTGTACCGCGAGTCACAAAGGCGCATCTGAAGATCGACGCGGTGCCGACTGCTAGGAGCGCCACTTAGCGCTGCAAAAAGAACCCATTTAGCGTTTCGATTCACAGTCGTTGAGCGATGCCTGTCAACGACACGGATGACCGGCTTGTGCGACAACATCGGCACCCGCGGGTTTCCGGGGCGCCGCTTGAGCCGTCCCCTTCTGTGACGTGTGGCCCCGATTATCAGGCTCTTGATGGTTGACAGTGCAAACCGTTTTGGCTACTGTGACTTACACGACATACAAAACGATTTGCAAAGGGGCAGACTGGTGGCAAAAGTAGGCATCCGGGACGTGGCAAAAGCTGCACAGGTTTCCGTCACCACGGTGTCGCACGCCCTGAGCGATACGCAGGGCTCCCGCGTCAATGCCTTGACGAGGGAACATGTCCGGGCGGTCGCCGAAAACCTCGGTTATGCCCCGAACAGGTTGGCGAGCGGGCTCCGCAACCAGCGTTCGTACCTGCTGGGTTTGGTGAGCGATGAGATTGCGACGACTCCTTTTGCCGGCGAGATGATTCTGGGGGCCCAGGACGCTGCGTATGAGCGCGGGTGGCTCCTCATGATGCTGGACACCGCCAGCGACCGTGAGCTGGAGAAGCGGCAAATCAGCACCCTGCTTCAGCACCAGGTCGATGGCATCGTCTACGCGAAGATGTACCATCAGCGGATCGGGCTCCCGGCCGAACTGGCTGGAGTGCCGACCGTCCTTCTGGATGCCGTTTCAGAGGACGGAATCGTGTCCTCTGTGGTCCCAAATGAAGTGGAGGCCGCACGGACCGCCGTATGCGCCCTGATCGACGCCGGGCACCGGAGCATCGGATTCATCAACAACATCGATGACATTCCCGCCACGCACGAACGTTTCCAGGGCTACCGGCAGTCGTTGAGGGAGAGCGGCATCGAATTCGATCCGGCACTGGTCGTCGAAGCTGTATCCGAGGCCCACGGCGGCAGAACCGCTGCATACCAGTTGCTCTCCCGTCCCGAGCGTCCGACGGCACTGTTCTGCTTCAATGACCGGATGGCCATGGGCGCCTACCAGGCCGCCGGCTCCCTCAGTCTGAAGATTCCAGACGACGTTTCCGTTGTCGGGATTGACAATCTCGAACTGATCGCCGGGGGCCTGTGGCCGGGTCTGACAACCGTGGCACTTCCCCACTACGGCATGGGCCGCTGGGCCGTAACCCGGCTCCTGGACGAGATCGAAGGGACGGAAGAGGCGGAACCCGTCCACACAATGTTCGACTGCCCGCTGATCGAGCGCGGGTCTGTCGCTCCGCCGCTGCAGATCTGAGGGCAGCGGCCCACGCAAGTACCCTGGTGCGCACATAAAAGGGAGCGCGGCCGCAGCAACGGCCACGCTCCCTTGTGCGGAACCGAATCATCCACGCAAGAATCAAGCAGAAAGATTCACCAACAATGAACAATCGTCTCAAGCGGCTCCTGGCCGCCAGTCTAACCGGTGCCGCCCTCATTGGCAGCGTCGCCGCCTGCGGGTCAGGAACCGGAAACTCCAAGGACGGAGCCAACGGCGAACTCACCCTCTGGACCCACAACGCCGGGAACCCGGATGAACTGGGGGCGATCCAGTCCGTCGTGGACGCTTACAACCAGAGCCAGACCAAGGTCAAGGTCAAGGTCCAGGCTTTCCCGCAGGACTCCTACAACGACTCCGTGGTCGCTGCTGCATCGGCGAATAAGCTGCCATGCATCGTCGATATCGATGGGCCGAACGTCCCGAACTGGGCGTGGTCGAAATATCTGACGCCGCTGAAGCTCTCGGCGGATCTGTCTAAGAACCTGCCCAGCACCTTGGGCAAGTGGAACGGTGAGACATACTCGTTCGGATATTACGACGTCGCCCTTGCCATGCTGGCCCGCGCTTCGGATCTGAAGGCCGCCGGTGTGCGGGTGGCGACCGTGGACAAGCCTTGGACCAAGGACGAGTTCGACGCGGCACTGGCTGCGCTGAAGAAGCTGGGCAAGTGGGACAACCCTTTGGACCTTGGGACGGCCGGCACGGGTGAATGGCTCCCTTACGCCTATTCGCCGTTCCTTCAGTCTTTCGGCGGGGACCTGATCAACCGCAATGACTTCCAGGGCGCTGACGGTGCGCTCAACGGTGACAAGGCGGTCGAGTGGGCCAACTGGTTCCATGGCCTGATCACCAAGGGCTACGCCGCGCAGAAAAGCGGCAAGGACGCCACCGCAGACTTCCTGAACAAGAAGAGCGCCATCGTCTACACGGGCAGCTGGGCCGCAGACAAAGCACGCACCGCTCTCGGCGATGACCTGGTCGTCATGCCTTCAGTGGACCTGGGCAACGGCCCGAAGATCGGCGGCGGATCCTGGCAGTGGGGCGTGACCACGGGCTGCAAGAACCCGGACGCGGCGATGGACTATCTCTCCTTCTCCCTCAAACCGGAAAACATCGCCAAGGTCGCAAAGGCCACCGGCACGATCCCTGCCACCGACGCCGCTGCTGCCCTGGTGCCCGGCTACGAGCCGACGGGCAAGAACCGGGCCTTCCTCGACTTCTCCAAGAAGTCTGCCGTGCTGCGGCCTGAAACTCCGGCCTACCCGTTCATCGCCACCGAGTTCGGCAAAGCAACGCAGGACATCATTTCCGGTGCCGATCCGAAACAGGTCCTGGACAAGGCCGTCAAGAATATTGACTCCAACATCAAGTCCAACAACGGCTACAAGAACTAGCCGGGCTCCGGGGGTGCCGTGCACCGCGCTGCGCGGCACCCCCGGAACCGGGCCCGGACCCAATCAGGACAATAAACGATGAATTCCTCCCCAGCCACGGCAACCTTGCCGAAAACCACCCCTGCCATCCCTTCACCCTCTTCGCCGAAGGAACCACTCCGGACCAAGCGGCACCACAGGCGCGAGCGGCGTGTCGGATGGGCCATGCTGAGCCCGGCCCTGCTTCTGCTTCTGCTCTTCGTGTTCGTGCCAGCCATGCTCGCCTTCGGACTGGCCTTCACCAACGCACGCCTGATTTCCCCGAACCCGCCAACCTTCGTCGGGCTCGATAACTTCGTGCGCCTCTTTGCCGATGATACGTTCTACCGCTCCCTGCTGAACGTGGCGTACTTCGCCGTCATCGTGGTCCCCTTGCAGGCCGGTGTCGCCCTGATCATGGCGCTGCTAGTCAACGCCAAGGTCCGCGGAGTCAACTTCTTCCGCACCGTGTATTTCCTGCCCGTGGTCACGTCCATGGTGGTCGTGTCCCTCCTGTGGCTCTTCATCTATCGTCAGGACGGCCTGCTCAACGAGATCATCACCAGGCTGACGTTCGGCGCGGTCCATGGACCGGACTGGCTGAACAACACCACCACGGCCATGCCGGCCATCATTCTGATGTCAGTCTGGCAGGGAGCGGGGTTCCACATGATCATCTGGCTCTCGGGCCTGCAGACCATTTCAGCCGAGCTGTACGAAGCGGCGGATATTGACGGGGTCAGCCGGTGGCAGCGGTTCAGATACATTACCTGGCCAGGGCTTTCCGCCACCCGGGGCCTGATCCTTATCACCATCACTATCCAGGCGTTGAGCCTCTTCACACAGGTCAATGTGATGACCCAAGGCGGTCCCCTCGATTCGACGACGACCATCGTCTACCAGGCTGTCCGTGCCGGTTTCAAGCAACAGGAAACCTCCTACGCCTCCGCAATCTCCCTAGTCTTCTTTGCGTTGGTACTCATCATCTCCGCAGTACAGCGCTACCTCACCCGAGAGAAGTCCTGACATGGCCACCACATTAGATGCAGCCGACCGGCGCACCCGATCCCGCTCAACCTCCGAGAGTTCAGCCCTCCAGAGACCGCGGAGCTTCCGCGGTGTCGCCGGCTGGATTGTGAGAATCCTTCTCGGCGTCATCTTTGCCTTCCCGCTGCTGTTCATGTTCGTCTCCTCACTGAAACCGGACCAGCAGATCTTCGGCGACCTGTCCTCCATCGCCGCGTTCCTGCCCGTAGGGAACCTCTCAATGGATAACTACGGCGCCGTCTTCGACCGGGTACCCGCGGCCCGGTTCCTGATCAACTCCATCGGCATCTCGGCCGTGACGGTCATTTTGGGTGTCCTGGTCAACAGCCTCGCGGCATTCGCCCTGTCACGGATGCGGATCCGCGGTAAGGGAATCATCCTGACGCTCATCATCGCCACCCTGATAGTGCCCTTCGAAACACTTGCCCTGCCGCTGGTCTGGTGGGTCAACCAGCTGCCCTGGCTCGACATCAACGGGTTCTCACTGTCACTGACCACCGGATGGCTGGACACCTACCATGTGCAGATCATCCCGTTCGTGGCCAACGCCTTTTCCATTTACCTGTTCCACCAGTACTTCGAATCGATCCCTAAGGAACTGGACGAAGCGGCCCGGGTGGACGGGGCCGGCTGGTTCAAGATCTACCGCCAAATTGTCATGCCACTGTCCGGGCCGGCCATCGCCACCGTTTCCATCCTGACCTTCCTCCCGGCCTGGAACTCCTACCTGTGGCCGCTCATGGTTGTCCAGAGCGAGGAACTACGCCCGGTCATGATCGGTGTGCAGTACTTCTTCCAGCTCAATGTCTCCTGGGGCGAGGTCATGGCCTACTCCTCGATGATCACTCTGCCGGTCGTCGCCCTCTTCATCGCGTTCCAACGCTCTTTCGTGAACAGCATCGCCTCCAGCGGAGTCAAGGGCTGACCGCGGCTAACTCTCAAGCCCCTGTAGTTTTGCCGCATCACACCGCCTGGCCGGGGCCGGCGCCTGACCGGAGCCACCAGGTCCAGCACCTCTGTACTCCATAAGACCCAAACGGAGTTGTGGAAAAGCCAGGCATTCGACCTGTGGACCGGCCGCCACCACACCGGCAGGAGACAACCGGGCATCGTCGGAACCGTCCAGAAAGATCCCAGCGCTCTGCTGACCCGGCCCGCGGCCGGCCCGGCATCGGTGAGGGCCTACGACCCCGGCACGAAAACCCCTAGCCCGTGCAACGCAAACGTCGTTCCCACTTAGGGACGCCACAGCACAGAACAGAAGCGAGATTCCGAACCCCCATGATTGCCGTGACCTCCACGACGGCCGATACCTTCCGGCCCGCCCTGCACTACGCAGCCCGGAATACCTGGCTCAACGACCCCAACGGCCTGATCCACCATGAGGGCGTCTACCACCTCTACTATCAGACCAACCCGCTGGACAGCGTCTGGGGAAACATGTCCTGGGGGCACGCCACGTCCACGGACCTGGTCACCTGGACCGAGCACCCTGTCGCGATCGCCTGCGACGCGGAAGAAGACATCTTCTCCGGCAGCATCGTCTTCGACCGTCACAACACCAGCGGATTCGGCACCGGATCAACCGCCCCGCTGGTTGCCGTCTACACCAGCGCCTACAAGACGGCATCCGCACGCCCCGGCATCCAGGCCCAGTCCCTGGCCTACAGTCTGGACGGCGGCTACACCTGGACCAAACACCCCAGTAACCCCGTACTGAACCGGGGGTCAGCCGACTTCCGCGATCCAAAGGTCTTCCGCTACGAATCCGACGCCGGGAGCTGCTGGGTCATGGTGGCCGTGGAAGCCCAGGATTTCGAAGTCGTCTTCTACAAATCCCACGACCTCAAGGACTGGGAACTGCTGAGCAGCTTCGGCCCGGCAAACGCGACCGGCGGCGTGTGGGAGTGCCCGGACCTCTTCCCGCTGCCGGTCGACGGTGATCCGGAAAATCTCAAATGGGTCCTGACAGTAAACCTCAATCCCGGCGGCCCCAACGACGGCTCAGCCGGGCAGTACTTCGTGGGAGACTTCGACGGAACCACATTCACCTCAGCCACCACGGTCACCAACGGCCTGCAGGACCCGGACAGACTGGGCGAGTACCAATGGCTCGACTGGGGCCGCGACTACTACGCCGCCGTTTCCTTCAGCGACGTTCCCGACGGCCGGCGGCTCATGATCGGCTGGATGAACAACTGGCAATACGCCAACAAGATCCCCACCTCACCATGGCGCAGTCCCATGTCCTTGGTCCGAGAAGTGTCCCTGCGCAGCACGGATGGGAGCTGGCGCCTCGTCCAGCAGGCCGCAGCAAATCTGGCCCCATACGCAGGACAGACCCCGTCATTCAACCTCGGGGCAGTCGAAATATCTCACGGCCAGCACGTCCTGGACGGCGCGGCCGGCAGCGTCCAACGCATTGAGCTCGCCCTCACGCCGGGAACAGCCGAGGAATTCGGGCTGGTAGTCCGCGGTGACGGAGCGCAGGGAACGCGCATCGGTATCCGGCCTACTGAGGGACTTCTCGTCGTCGATCGCCGGGAATCCGGGCAAACGGACTTCCACGAATCCTTCGCCTCCATCGATACCGCCCCGATCCAGGCGACGGACGGTTCCTACGAGCTCGCCCTTTGTGTGGACCGCTGCTCCGTCGAGGTTTTCGCCCAGGGAGGCCAGGTCACCCTGACCGAGTTGATCTTCCCGGCCGCCACGAGCACCGAGGTCTCGCTCTACGCCATCGGGGGCACAGCAATCCTAAATAGTCTGAGTGTCACCCAATTCGCATAACGGTCCCGAGCTTGACGCCGAAGCGGCAGCGGCCGCCGTTGGGACGCGCCCGCCTCCATGGCCGCCGCAATCATCGTGCGGCGCCCAGGGGCAAATCCGCCGACCTTAAAGGAACCCCGGACCCATTTTCTGCACCAGCTGCCAGCGTCCTAAACCGGCCAGCAAGACCCGTCTCAAGGACAATGCACCGCGCGACGCCGTATAGGGTCCCGCTGCGAACGCCGCCAAGCGACACATGGCGCCGGAACATGAGCGTCCCTAGTCCGCCGCGGCTGCCGTCCCACCACGCCCCAGCTGGAGGGAGATCCCACGGAATCGAAACGTTAGACCCGCTCAGAAGGCGGTCGCCCAGCGTTCCCCAAACGGATCCCCAATCCCAACACTCCAGCTGTCCACATCTGGGGTCAGTTCGGGTTATCCACCGCTGGAAATGGCAGCCACTGGGAAGGTCCCTCGCCGCCGTAGCGGTGGATAACTCATCAGGACGGGATGGATTCTAGCCATCGTAGCCACGCAGTGTTGCGACCAACAGAACCGCGATCCCCACCACGGGTCAGACGGTCAGATTGAGTTTTGAGTTGTGCGTGCAGACCGCAGGACCATGCGCTGCTCAGTCAAAGGCTAAGTCAGGCCCGCCCCGTGCTCCCCGCACCGCGCCCTTGCCAGCCGCGGGCTTGGTCAGCGGCCGGTGTCGGCAACCGGTCCATGGTGACGAGGCCCCAGTCATGAACGGATACCCGGCCAGGGTCGGGGCGATCAGCTTCCGGATCTCCGCGGCACTTGGCCCGTAGAAGTAAAGGGATCCATCGCTGAGGTCCACCGCGATCTCATGCCCGTCGTATTCCCCGCTACCGGAAGCATCCACGACCCTGTCAAGCTCTTCATCCATCCGGAAGAGCGGATTCAGATCCGCCAACCCGTAGGCGAACCGGGTGATCAAAGGTTCCCGGACGTCCTGCACACCCCTCTTCGCTGCGGTCCGCGCCGCAGCGGCGGAAACGATCCTGCGCCGGACGCCGACTCTGACCGCGGCCAGCACACCCGTCGCCGCCCAAAGAGTGCTTGCCGCCCACAGCGTGCCCGTCCCGGGACGGCCGAGCGCACCCGCAAGAAAGAAAAGCGCTGCCAGAAACGAAACCACCGTGAAAGCGACCAATCCCTTCGTTCCTTCGACTCCAACCGACCGAGTGCTCACCATCAGACCGCCCGCATCCCGCCTGTCAGGAAGCCGGGGCAGAAACACCCCAGGCAGTGCCTCCGCGGCCGACGCGATGACGGCCTGTCGAATACGTCCATACTCATTGAGCCTGATTGGCGTAAGGGCGTTGAGTCCTCGCCGTGTGGGGATCGGCGTAGCCGTCCGCCTTCCCGCTGACGCGGGTGCGTAGGGCGCCCTTCCTGCGGCGTCCCGCGGCCACGAGGCAGACGGCGACGGCTGCCGCCCCGGCTACCCCGGCGATGCCGGCAGGAGAAATCCAGGGGCCTGCAACCGTGTCATCGGCTCGGGTCCCGGCGGAAGCCTGCGTCCTCTGGAGGCTGGGGGCTGCCGGACGCCGCCGAGGCCGGGGCGGACGCCGCGCCTGCGGCGGCGGAGCCGTAGCGGGCCACGGAACCGTTGCCCGTGCCGTTGCCCGGGCTCGCCACGACGATTGTTCCGTCCGGGGCTACCGCGAGGTGGCCCGGGATATTCTCCGTGGGGATGGAAGGGCCCGCCGTTGTGGCCCCCGGCGGTATTACGCCCAGCGCGCGGTTCAGGGCGCCGGCCACGTAGAGGGTCCCGTCCGGCCCGACGGCTGCCTCCGTGGGTCCGCCCGGGACATAGATGCTGTAGGCCACGGTGTCAGCGCCGGGTTTGATGACAGCGACGTGACTGGAACTGATGTTGGTGACATAGATCGTCCCGTCCGGCCCGGCGGCGATCCCGTGGGGGTTCTCCGTCTTCCCCGGGGTGGAGCCGACCTGGATGGTCCGTGAGACGGTGTTTGCCCCGGCCGGGATCACCGAGACCGTCCCGTCGTCCTGGTTCGTCACGAACGCGGTGCCGTCCTTCGTGACCGCCACTTCCACCGGATTTGCCCCGACCGTGACAGTGCGGTCAACCGCCGATCCATTGGGTGCGATGACCGACACGGTGCGTTCGGCAGCATTTGGAACGAAGACCGTACCATCGGGCCCAGTGGCAATCAGATGGCTCCCGCGCGACACCGGAATGCTCCGGGCGACACCCTCCGCGCCGGCCGGAACGACACCTACCACTGTCCGGCCCGTGGCACTGTCCTGCTCAGCCACATACAGGGTGCCGTCCGGGGCCAGCGCCACCCCGGAGACATTACTGCCCGCGCTGAGAGTGCGCGAGGGCCGACCCGCTCCCGGCGGTATCACCCGGATCCCGCCGGCCGTCCCGTAATTGCCCACGTACGCCGTGCCGTGAGCACCAACCGCCACCCCGACCGGTGTCCCGCCGGCGTCGAGAACCTCCGCGGACGCCGCCATGGCCGGTGCCGCCCCTAGGAAAAGAACCGCCCCCACCGCGGCCGCCGCAGTCCCCAGACCTTGATGCTTCACTCTTCTTCTACCCCCATAGATGCTGCCGTGCACCACAGCGCTGCAATACCAATTCACGAAGCCTACTCCGCGGCACCCGGGACTTCCGGCTAACGGACAAGTGATTGCGCCCAGGCGGAGCAGCTACGCCGCATTGGGGCACCGTGAACGACATGGACCAACAACTGACCTCTAGATGTTTCCTATCCGGCGCCGTCCCTACCGGAGTGTGAGCCCCAGGAACGTAGCTGCCGGGATCAGGAACAGGAGCGCGCGGGAGACCCGACCGTATCCGTTCTCGTACCGGCCCTGCATGAAACCGAGGGCGATCAGATAGACGACGTTGACGACCAAGGTCAGTCCGAAGAGCAGAATAAGCGCGTAGGCCAGCAGGAGTCCGGCCCAGAACAGGGCCTCTCCGTCTTGTCCGGAATTCAGCGGGCGAGCGACACGGATGATGAGGACGGCCAGCAGCGACAGGGTGTCGGCGGCCAGGACGGCGATGCGAAGACCGCGCATTCCAGTGGATTGCCGGCGCGGCTGGAGAACTGACTCGTGGCTCATTTTCAGGAGATCACAGATGGGAACCGTGCGGATGGCGATTCGGACCCTGGTCAAGTGGTGGCGTCACGCTGGCGCTCATATCTCGCTGTCGATTGCCGGGTCCCCCTGCGTCGGCTGGGCGGCGGCCCCCGCCTCCCGGGCAGCGGAGGCGCCGTCCGTGAGGACCCGCTCGTGGATCTGACGGGTGAGCTCGTGCACCGCACGGGTGAGATCGGTGTTCTCCACGAGCAGCTGCTCCTGGGCGGTGTAGTCATGGTCTGCCTTTACCTGTTGGAAGGCCGCCTGGCGGTTCTGGCCGATCATCACGAAGGTTGAGAGGAAGATCGCCTCGAGCGAGACGATCAGTGTCAACGTCGGCCACGGGCTCTGTTCGAACACGAGCATCCACACGGCGAAGAGCGCCACGTGCAGGTAGACAAAGTTCATCGATCCGGCGAAGGAGGTGATCGCATCGGCCACCCGCAGCTGAATGCTTGCCGCCCGGTGCTCCGCCTCCGCCAGGACCGATGGATGCCGCTTGGACCGCTCGCCTTCAGCGAGCAACCGCGTGGGCCTCAAATAGGAGTGTGCACGGGCGGGAGCGCCCGCCCTGGACGTCGTTCGGTTTCCGGGCTCTTCTGCCATACGCTCAATCCCTTGGCTCGCAGCGGGTCCACCCGCCTCTGAGAGCGAGCTTAGCGCCGTCCTTCGCATGATCGCAGGACCCTACTCCACGACGGACACCGCCAGCCCGCCCCCACGCGCCGAAGGGGCGATGCTGTCCAGCAGCCAGCCGTCCGCGGATGCCCGGAACGTCGCGGTCTGCGGCAGCAAGCAGCCCGACGGGACGTTGCTGGGCCCGTTCACCGCGGGGGCCTGATGTTCCTCGGTCAGTTCCTTGAAGTGGACGCTCACGGTCGACCCGGTCACCTCGATGGACTCCACCGTGATCGTCGTCGAAAAGTCCCTGTGCCAGAAGCCCATTGATTTGAATCCGGCCCTCGACCGGGCCACCACCGGAGCGTCCAGCGCGCGTTGGTCCCGGTAGGCCGCCGTCGACTGCGCGTCCGCGAGATGCGGCGCCGGGGGAACATCGAGGATGGTGCCGTTACGGTCCTCGACGGCCCCCTGGATGTTGGCCGGGGGCTCGGAAGACGCCGGGCCGGGAAGCACCGCGACGGCGGCCGACGTGTACCGGGTTTGAAAGCTGGGCTACCCAATCCGATATAAGAAGTAGTACCGCAAATGGATCTTCTGTTCCCCCCTGCCATCGGAGACCGGTACGTCAAGTTCTCTGGAGTGGGTGGTACCCGTTCGCTCTCAGAGCGTTGGCGTCGGCTTTGCGGCGAGGTTTCTATAGAGGTCGGAATCGAACGTGGTGTGGCCATGGTCGTCAGTGACGTATACCTCGAAAGTGAAGGTGGTGTCGTCACGGTCGAGCGTGAACTCGATCGTGGGGTTCCTCCCGGAAATCGTCCCTTCCGAGACGGTCCGGCCGTACTTCTGCTCCGGGGCAGTGAGGTCTGTGGCGCGCTGCGAGGGGGGTCGCGGATGAAATATCGGACAGTGTACGGCGCCGACGGCAATGGCCGCAGGGTCGGGAAGAAAGTGAAGTCTCTCGTGCCGGGCTTGAACTCCCGGGCACGCCATTGATAGCCGGTTACGGCGGGCGTAAGAGCGTCGTCAAGATCGCGGATGCCGGTGCGATCCGTTTGAGCGTCGCCGCTGCGGTTAAGCCCAAGGGCTTTAGAGGCCGGTCCGAGCCCGAAGCCGAGGCCTAGCCCTATCCCGATCGAGACCAGCGGGATGAGGATCGCCGTCAGGCGCGCGCGGCGCACCGGGCCCGTCCGCATGGACTGTCGATGCATCGAGAGCGTGTTCGGCACAGCGCCCGTGAGCACAGCTCTCGAGTACGGATTGCTGCCCGCCCGTGCCCACGCCTCGACGTACGCGGCGCGGGGCGGCAGGGGCGCTTCCGTGCCACCGGCCGGGTTCCAGTAGGCCAGGAACGGTAGCGGCAGGTCCCGGAGTCGGTCGTGGGCGTCCCTAACGGTGAAGGTCGGCACCATCCGGTACCGAACTCCCGAACGCCCGGAGTGCAGGTGCAGGCAGGGATGGAAGTCCTCCAACTGCGTCCGGTCGACCCGTCTCCGGGCCAGGAATGCTGTTGTCACAATTGCCGAATCCGGCGTGAGCGTGACCCACTCACCGGCGTACCAGAGCAGGAGAGCGCCGGAGATCGCCGAAATAATTGCCACTCCCATGATGAGACCCTCGACCCGGGACGGGATGACCGTGCTGTCGCTCTCGTTGACGAGGATCGAGGTGGCGACCGCCGCGACCGCGGCCACCAGGAGGCCCCCGCCGATGGCCGCGCCGGCCCAGCGCGGTATCCCCAGCGCGCGGACCTGGGCCGGAAGATCATCCTCCCGGAAGTGATCCCCCAAATTCGGAACAAACATCTATACCCCCAAGGACAGAAAACCCGAACTGACGTCGCTCTGCCCAACCTCCCGCGAAGAGGCGGAAAACTGAACATTATCGCCGGCCTGGTCCACCGGTGTCTCCTTCGACCACCGGCTGATTAAGCGACGAGACGAGATCATCGTACGGTTTCGAAGACGGGATCCACCTCAATGACCTGGGGGCACTCCGGCCGAGTTGATCGGTCAGCCAGCCGAGCTGTCGGCCGATACCTAAGCACTGCATGGGGACCTCTAGCGCCACGGCACCCCTGCGCAGCGCCGTGCGCTAATGCCGGCCTCGGACACAGGCTTAGTGTCCTGGGCGTCGAAGCCTTTCTGCGCGGCGGCGACCCGGGCAGGGCCCGGTTCAGAACGCGGGTCATGGGTTCGACGCATCCGCGGTCGCGATCGCAATATGTCCGTAAGTCGAAACTTATGCCGTGACACTAACGAGCTTCTGCGCGGACAAGTTCAGCTGCGAATGATCCATTCACGCATCGACCCAGATCGTGCACGGGCGGATGCTCCTTGGCGACCCGACGTGCCGGTGGAGGATCAGCGGATTCAAGCGGTCATTGCAACAGGAGGTTTTCGATCAGTTCGATCGGTTTCTTGAACTCTAGTCTTTTACGCGGTCGGTCGTTGAGTTCCTGGGCAACCCAGTCGAGGTCTGCGGGGCTGTGGATGCTCAGGTCGGTGCCCTTGGGGAAATATTGGCGCAGCAGGCCATTGGTGTTTTCGTTGATGCCGCGCTGCCAGGGCGAGTGCGGGTCGCAGAAGTAGATCTCGATGCCGGTGTCGATCTTCACGGTCTTCCAGTCCTGCATCTCGATGCCCTGGTCCCAGGTCAGGGAATGCCGCAGCGACTCGGGGAGTGTCTTGATCTTCGCGGTCAGTGCATCACGCATCTGCTCGGCCTTGTACCCGTCCGGCAGGTGTACGAGCATCGTGTAATTAGTGGTCCGCTCGACCAGCGTCCCAATCGCGGACTGGTTTCCTTTACCGATGATTAGATCGCCTTCCCAATGCCCTGGCACGGCACGGTCCTGAACTTCGGGGGGACGTTCGGAAATGTTGATCATTCCCGGGATCCGGTTCTTGCGCTGGCCGGCCTTGCGGCAGGGCTGCCTGATAGCCCGCCCGGTGCGCAGACACACGGTCAGATCACGCTTCAGCGCCCCGCGGGACTGCACGTAAAGGGACTGGTAGATCGTCTCGGGTGACACCCTCATCTCCGGCTCCTCGGGGAACTCAACCCGGAGTCGTCCTGCGATCTGCTCGGGTGAGTACTTCTTTTTCAGGTCCTCTTCCACCTTCGCACGCAGCGCCGTGTTCGTGTGCAGTTTCGCTGGTTTCGGACGCGAGGCCCGTTCGTAGGCCAGTGCGTGCGCTGAGGTCGCCCTGTAAGGCATCCCTGCCGCCGAGTTACGCCGCAACTCCCTGGAAACCGTGGAGGCCGCTCTGCCGACCACGGCTCCGATCTGCCGCAGAGATTGACCCTGGCCACGCAGTATTGCGATCTCCTCCCGCTGGGCGAAGGTCAGACACCGGCCCTTCAGATCACGGCCCCGCCGGGGCCTGACGCCACCGGCCTCAAGCAAGACCCTGCGCCCGGTGCGCCGGCTCGTATTGATCGGAGCCACGGCATCGGTGATGAAATCGCCCGCCTGCATCCCGGCCCAAAAAACCTGCAAGAGATCAGGCCTCAAATGAATTGAATACCCCGCCATAACAACACCCATCCGCTAAGTGTTGCAATCACCGCGAGAACCCAAGGATCCTTCACCGGGCAGCTCAGTTGAAACGCGGACCGACGGCTATGGCATCCAGATCATGGGCAGTTACGGTGGTTCCATGAGGGACAGGATGCTGCCCATCTTATGCGGGACGACAGCGTTCAATGACGCCCTCGACCACTACGAGATGGAAGGCTGGCGCCGTGCGGAAACTGATCTACGGCATGAATCTGACCCTGGACGGCTACATCGCCGCGGCCGGCGACGACATCGGCTGGAGCGCGCCGAGCGACGAACTCTTCCAGTGGTGGCTGGACCAGGAGCGGGCTAGCAGCCTGTCGCTGTACGGGCGCAAGCTCTGGGAGACCATGAGTTCCTACTGGCCGACCGGGGACCAGGAGCCCAACGCCACCCCGGCGGAGATAGAGTTCGCCCGGAACTGGCGGGACACGCCGAAGGTGGTGTTCTCCTCGACGATCGACAAGGTCGACTGGAACACCCGCCTGGTCGCCGGCGACGCGATCGCCGAGATCACCCGGCTCAAGGCCGGGGACGGCGGCCCGATGAGCGTCGGCGGCGCAACGCTCGCCGGGGCGGCCATGCGGGCCGGGCTGATCGACGAATACGCGCTAGCCACCCATCCGGTCCTGGTGGGGGCCGGCACTCCGTTCTTCACCTCGCTGGACAGCTGGGTGAACCTGAACCTGGTCGAGACGCGGACGTTTCCCGGCGGCGTGGTCCTGACCAGGTACGAGACTATGCGCTGAGCGCGATTCCTCCGCACGGTCGGAGAAGTACTCCACCACCAGCGGGCCCAGCCCACGTCGACGGCGGGCGAATCACGGCCACCAGCTGAACCCGGTCCGGTCTTTTGTCCGCGGGACTCGAGCCTGGGCCCCTCATCCTGAAGGGACTTACGCAACCTCTGACTGCGACCAAAGTCTCTAGTTTGGCCGGTGCGGCAAATAGTTGGCCGGCGCCGGAGGACCACAGACAGCCCCGTCCCGCTACTCGACGATGGACATCGGCGAGCCGCCCCCACGTTCCGAAGGCGTGATGCTGTCGAGCTGCCAGCCGTCCGCGGATGCCCGGAACGTCGCCGTCTGCGGCAGCGAGTAGCTGGACGGGACGTTGCTTGGCCCATTCGCCGCCGAGGCCTGGTGTTCCTCGGTCAATTCCTTGAAATGGACGCTCGCTTCCGAGCCGTTCACCTCGATTGACCCCACCGTGATCGTCGTCGAAAAGTCCGTGTACCAGAAGCCCATCGACTTGAATCTGGCCTTTGACCGTGCCACCACCGGAAGGTCCCTCGCGCGCTTGGCCCTGTAGGCCGCCGTCGACTGCACGTCGTCGAGATGCGGCGCCGGGGGAACGTCCAGGGCGGTGCCGTTGCGGTCCTCCACGGCAGTCCGGATGATGGCCGAAAGCTCGGAGGACGACGGGCTGGGCACAGCTGCTGCGGGAGACCCCACCGTGAGCGGCCCGGCATCCGGCTGGCACCCGGAAAGGGCAAACCCGAGCAGCACCCCGATAGCGGCCAACGAGCGTCGGTAAGTCATTGTGGTTACCCCTGCCCGGATGTCCTCACAGCCTGCCCCGGAAGTCCCCAGCCAGTCAACTAGTGCCGGATGGAGGGTGTAGAACGTCCAGACCACCGGCTGGCGGAAGACGGGTCGGGCGCCCATGTCGGCTTCTCACGGTCGTCCAGTTGAGGATCGGGACGCCTCGAAGAGAATGAGCGCAGACCGACCGTCGTCCGCTGTCACTCCGCGAATCTCCGGGAATCGGGCTACCGGCCGGAAGTTGAAAGTCTCGTGCATCCTGATGGATGCCGTGTTGTGTTCGTTAGTGAAGTAGTAAGCAATCGAATCCCGAGACCAGATCCATTCCAATCTCGCCCGGGTGAGGGCAGAACCGACTCCTTGCCGGCGGAACCAGGGAGCGACCACCACACCCCCGAGATAGTGGCCTGCGGGAGAGCTGCCTTCAGGAGTCGGGTGGAGGTGCGTCTTGGCCACGCCGACGACCTCGCCTTGCGTGACAGCCACCAATACAACTCGGCCGCTCCTGGGGGCGATCATCTCGCTGGTCCAGCGTGCGCGGGCGCTGGCATCACAGACCGCAATCACTTGTCCCAGGTCATCCAGGGTGGATTCACGAATCTGCATGGACATACCGTACGGGGCGAGCCGAGCCACTCCTCCGTCGCTGCCCGCAAGCCGGTCCCCCACCGCGACAGTCTCGAACCGTTCCCCGCCTCGACAAATCCGCTACATCTGTGTCTCCCTCGCTCCGGAAAAATGACCGAAATCACAGCCGCAGGCCTCGTCCTCCTAAACCCGCAACGAGGAACCCGATGAGAAAAAGTCAGTAGTACGTGACCGTTATGCCGTAGCCGCTGGTCCAGGCGAGGTAGCCGCGCTCGAAGTACTGGCGTGTGCCCGAGTAGTACCTCGGGTAGGCGGTGTAATCATTCCACCAGCGCTCTTCGGTCGTCGGGTACCCGAGTGGCACCCATGCCCAGTTGAGGGACTGATATACCGTCTTGTCGCCATTCATGAGGCGCTGGGCGCCCGTGGTGGCGGACCACCAGATGATGCCATTCTCGAACCACTGGTAACACCCGCCTCCGGGCCCTGTGCAATTTTCGTCGCTGATCGGGTAGCCGATCATCTGCATGGGGTAGCCGGACGAGCTGTAGTCAGGCCACACCCAGTTGGCGCGCTCGTAGGCGCGCATGATCGCGCCCCATACGACGTGAGTTCCCGAGGCCGGGGACCACCAGATGATCCCGCCTTGGTACCACTGGTAACAGCCCGATTTGTCGACCATCCACCCGAAGCATGTCTCGCGAGTCCGCACCGTCCCGTGCTGAGGGGCGTTCCATCCAGAAAAACCTCCGCAATCCGGCCCAGTCCGTTGCCAGAACAACCCGATCCGAAGCCCAGGGTGTGCAAATTGTGCACACCCTCTTTTTGCGCACTTCGGCGACCCTAACCGGGCTTGTAGGGACGCGAAGACTCCGTCACCAAACCAAAACGTTCTCCCCGCCCACGACCCCGACTGACAGACCGTGCCATGCCCCGCTTGGGGCCCTGCCAGGCCGGCGGACCGTACTCACGCTGCCACCCTGATCTTTCCTTGTATAAAACCACGTCGTGGCGCCGCGGGAAACACCCGGCAACTCAGCACACGAGGATGTTTAGGACCTCCGGCCGATACGGAGTCATCGGAACCCTTACCCGGGGCCGGTCCTGGTCCGCGGACCTGGCCGGTGCATGACCGCTGAGGTCGGTGACCAGGCCCATGCCGGCGCACTCGCGCACCGCCGCTATCCCCGCCGCGACCTCCCGCTTACCGGCAAAAGGAGACGACACCGCCAGCACGACACCATCGGCGTCCAGCAGCCGGAATCTAAGCCGCAGCTGCCTATCGAGAAATACCTCAAAACCACCACTCATGTGCGGTTCCTGCCCTTCCCGGGAACGGCAGGAACCGCCGGTCCGTTATCCGATGGCACCGCCAGGATCCGACGCGGCGCTGAGCCGGTCCCGGAGACAGAGGAATGCCGCCCTCGTCCGGGCACTGGTAACCATCAGACCATCCGTGCGGAAGATCGGGGAGGGCCAAAGGTCCCGGTACCTGGATCCGCGCGCCTCCTCACCGGCGGAGGCGCCCACAGCCCGGCACCCAGGCCGCCTACCCGACACCGCGGGGCTAAGACGCCCTCGCCGGACGGCTCAAGAACATCGACCCGGCCAAGGCCAACTTCATCACCGCCCCGACCGTGCCGGCCCCCTCGGATCCCAACCGGCTCACTCTCGATGAACCCGCGGCCATGGACCTCTTCGCGGCCCTGCACCGTAGCGCCGACCTGAGCCAGACCCATCCCTCGGCATCCCCGTCAGGAGATCCCTCCACCACGGCCGCGAAGCCGGACTATGACAAGGCACTCCAGCCCGTCACCGTCGCCAACGGCACTAGCGTGGCCTCCAAAAGCACCGAGATCGGGGCGTTCATGACCGGTGCCGGGTACACGAAACTTGCCGGATCCAGGCCCAACCCCGTGGACAGAGCATGGTCTACTACGGCCCCGGCGTCGCCGACGTCGCGGCCGGCGTCGCCGCCCTATTCGGGCTCCCGCGCCCGAGCGTGCAGCAGGGGACCGGCGTCCAGGGCGTGCAGTTCCACGCCGGCGAAGACTTCGCCACCGGCACAAAACCCGTCCCGACCGCCCAAGCCCCCGGCAACGCGATTCAGGGCCCACTCCCGGGCTGAGACGTCCTTGAGAAGAGTGGCAAAGGCGATACCGAGGTGCGATCCCGCCCCGGTAATCTGCGGGCCCGGGTTGCGCGCTGGGGCCGGGCGCTCAGGAGGTGCGTGCCGGTTCGGGGACGGGAGGCTTCCGGATCGTTCCCCGGCCCCTGAGGGAGGGGCGGTCGCTCTGGTTGGTGCGGGTGACGGCGAGGATCATGCCGATCCCGGCCAGCGAGGAAACCATGGCCGAACCGCCGTAGGAGATGAAGGGCAACGGGACGCCGATAACCGGGAGCAGTCCGCTGACCATGGCAATGTTGATGATGGCCTGGCCGATGATCCAAGTGATGATGCCACACGAGACGATACGCGCGAAAGTGTCCTCTGTCCGGGTGATGGTCTTGAACACAGCCACGGCCAGAATCGCGAACAGTCCCAGGACCAGGAGAGTCCCTGCGAGGCCGAGTTCCTCCCCGAGGATGGTGAAGATGAAGTCGTTGTGCGCCTCAGGAATCCAGTTCCATTTCTCGCGGCTTTGCCCGAGCCCCACGCCGAACCACCCGCCAGAGGCCAGCGCGTATTGGCCGTTCAGGGCCTGATAGCCCAGCCCCTGGGAATCTTCAGTGGATCCCATGCCAAGCCAGGAAAAGATCCGGCCCATTCTGTTCCCGCTGGTGGCAGCGAGGACCAACGCTGCTCCGGCGCCGATGCCGCCCGCCACGCCGAGGACTTTCATCGGTACCCCGCCGTAAAACAGGGTGGCCGCGATGATCATCATGATGATCAATGTTGTGCCGAGGTCATGGCCCAGGGCCACGAGAGCGGCGATGACCGCACCGGCGGGCAGCAACGGGACGACGGCGTGTTTCCACTGCCTGAGCAGCGCCTCCTTGCGGGAGAGCACGGCCGCGCCCCACACGATGAGGGCGAGCTTGGCGAACTCGGAGGGTTGGGCGGTGAACCCGCCCGCGTTCAGCCAGTTCCTGTTGCCATTGACTGTCATGCCCAGAGGTGTGAAAACGAGCCCAAGCCCAATGAGCGAAAGAATCAGCATCGGCCACGCCAGTTTCCGGATATGCCGGACCGGCAGCCCCGCCAGGACGAACATGATGACCACCCCGGCCAGGGTCCATAATCCCTGTTTCAGGGGCAGGTCGTAAGGATTGATCCCCGCCGCGACGGATTCCACCGATGATGCCGAGGCCACCTCGACCAGTCCGATCCCGGCCAGCGTCAGAACGACGGCGAAGATGACCGGCCGCGTGCGGCCTCCGGATTCGTCGGCCAGCCACCGCGGGAACCGCCCCGCCAAGGGGTTCCGGGGTTTCCTGGGTGTCCTGAGCGCCAGCGGTTTCCGTGCTGCGGCCATCGTTCCCACCACTCCTTATACTTCTGGTCCCCTTCCCCCTGCCCGCTCCGGTCCGGGGCTGGGACAGGCGGCACTCAAAAACAATACGTCTTCCGGCCTTTCCGACGCCGCTGCCGGCGGGCACGTGTCGCCCAGCGGCTCCCCGGACATGACCGTGTCACGGAATAGTAGACTGGCGGCGTCCTGCCGGAAGGTCCAACCTGGATCACACAGGTCCGGCCAGGTACGGTCCGGAGCCCGCCCCACCCCCCGAAAGAAGCGATCGATGAGTGAGCAGCAGGGACTCGCGAGGCCGCGCAGGAATCTCGAGGCTGTCCTCTTGCTGGTGGCCCTGGGCATCGGGATTGGCGCCAGCGCGTTGGTCAGCCTGGACAGAAACGAGGCGCTTGGCCAGGGGTTCTGGCTCCAGGCCGGGACCCTGACGGTTCTCGCCGCGGGATTCCATGTTGTCTTGCGGCTGCGTGCGAGTTACGCGGATCCGGTGATGCTGCCGATCGTGGTGGCGTTGAACGGTCTGGGCATCGCCATGATCCAAAGCCTGGATATGCCCACCGGCAACGATGCCGGGGCAAACCAGCTCAAATGGACGGCCGTGTCCGTCCTCATTGCGGCCGCAGTGCTGTGGTTCCTGAAGGACCATCGGGTGCTGCGCCGATATACGTTCATCTCCCTTGCCGTGAGCACCGTTCTGCTGATCCTCCCCCTGGTCCCCGGCGTTTCCGCAGGAGACATCAACGGCGCCAGCGTCTGGATCCGCCTTGGCCCGGTCCAATTCCAGCCCGGGGAAATCGTCAAAATAACGCTCGGTGTCTTTTTCGCCGGATACCTCTCCACCAACCGGGACCTGATCCTTTTGGCCGGCAGGAAAATCGGGCCCCTGCAGTTCCCGCGGGTAAAGGACATGGGCCCCATGGTGACGGCGTGGGCCGCCAGCGTGGGCGTGCTGGTCTTCCAGCACGACCTGGGCATGTCCATCCTGTTCTTCGGTCTGTTCATGGTCATGATCTACGTCGCCACCAGCCGGGGCAGCTGGCTCATACTCGGCCTGCTCCTCATGGGAGCCGGCGGCTACGCCGCGGCCAAAATCTTCCCCCACGTGCGGCTGCGCATCGACGCCTGGATCAACGCCTTCGACCCGGTCGTCTACGAACGATTCCCCGGCGGGAGCGCCCAGATAGTCGAAGGACTCTTCGGCATGGCCTCCGGCGGCCTGGCCGGCGAGGGGCTCGGACTCGGACGCCCGGACCTTGTCCCCTTCGCCAACAGCGACATGATCATCGCCTCCCTCGGCGAAGCACTGGGCCTGATCGGGGTCTTCGCCATTCTCACGCTCTACCTGATGCTCTTCACCCGCGGATTCCGGGCCGCCCTCGGGACCCGTGACTCCTTCGGGAAACTCCTGGCCTGCGGACTGTCCTTCGCCATGGCGCTCCAATGCTTCATCATCATAGGCGGCGTCACCCGCCTGATCCCCCTGACCGGCCTGACCACACCGTTCCTCTCCGCCGGAGGATCCTCCCTGCTCGCGAACTGGATCATCGTGGCCCTGCTGCTCCGCATCAGCGACGCCGCGCGCAGACCCCAGACCACCGGCCCCCTCCCCACCGGAATAGGCAAAGAAGCACCCGCACCGGCCCGATAGAAGCCGGCCCGGGGCATAGTTGGCCAGCCAGCCCCGCGCATGCCATTTCCAGAACCCTGTTCCTCATGCAGGGGGAAGTCCGCCAAAGTTACGCGCGACCACGCCGCTGAGCCGTGGTGTTCAGCCTGGCGATGCGTACAGGCTCGCTTCGTTCTCGGAGGTCCGCCAGCATTCCTCGGCGAGTTCCCGGAGTTCCCAAAGTTGCTCGATGGCGACCAGGAGCTCCTCGGGCTGTACCCAGTCGATGCGGAGCAGACCGCGGGCTTCGGCGTCGACCAGGTCGAACGGCCCGGCATACGGGCAGGTTTGGTCACCGACCCGGAGCGCGGGTTCGGGTTCGGCAGGCCCGTTACGGGGCGCCCAGTACAGCCCGATCTCCGTCCCTGGTCCGGACCTGCCGGAGTTGATGTACGTGGCGGCTACGTTCAGGTAGGTGCCGGGGTTGGCGACGGTCCGGGTGATCCGGATGTTGTGCAGGTTCCGGCTGAATGTCTGGGCTTTCTTCCGCAACGCTTCGAGGCCGGGCAGCACGTATGGGGGCCGGAGCGGTTCGGTCATGACTGCCGCCGCCGCTGGTGGGGGGCGCCGAGGATGCGGTTCCGGGCGAGGCGGGCACTGTTGGGGCGGCTATACCTGAGGGTGGCCCCGTCAATCCTGGCAAGCAGTTTCCGCCCGTGTGACGGTGATGTTATGGAGCGGGCCGGGTCCACGAGGAATTTGTCGAGGCCCGGAATTTCCTCGGGCGGGTACAGCTGCTCGGACGCCATTACTAGTCCCTGGGCGTGGTGGTGATGGTGATGGTGTCCAACCTAGTCCCGAGGACGGCCGCAAGATAGGGTGCGGGCTACCTGCTCGCGTGCCCGTCCTCTCAGGGGTGCGTGGAAGCGCACCGGGAGGGTTTCGCCAAAAATGTCCAGTTGGAATTTCCCGTTGACCGAGTTGCCGACCTTGTCCGTTCCGCCCTGGTAGCCCGGAAGGTTGAGTTTATGCTCATCCTGGACCCTAGGCTTGCTTGGTGGCGGCCCAGAGATCCGCCGCGGTTGGCGCCGGGGCCGGTAGCGGCTTGTTGGAGAGCTCCAGCACAAAGTGGTGGTCGTCTCCGAGGCCAAGGTGAATGTCCTGATTCAGCATGCCCTCGATCATGCTGGCCCGTCTCATGCCGCTGAGCGGGAGCTTCAATCCCCCGCCCTCCCCGGACGAAACGCGGGTTCAGGGGCGTCACGGCAAAGACGCCGGAGCCGCCAACCAGGGACGAGAATACTGCGGGACGCACATCCAGACCGCGTCCCCGCGTGGCCCGATCACCGCTCCCTCCGAAATGTCGTTGACTTTATTCACGCTGGCTCCCTTATTGCCTGGGGTCCAAATCCGGTACTTTTCGGCGTCCCGCTCACGAAAAATGAGGCCGTTGCCGGGGCGATCGCCACTGGGCTGAACCGCCCCGCCATGGGGATCTCCCGTTCCGTCAAAGAACATGTCTTCGATCCGGACGTGGTCGTGGAACCATTCGAGGTGGCGGAAATTGGGGGTGCCCGCGGCCGCGGGGACGGTCAGGTTCGGTGCGCAGTGCCCGGAGATTTCCAGGCCGTGGGCCGCAGCGACCGCAGCCGCCCGGAACCACTCCGTGAATCCTCCGCAGCGGCTCACATCCACTTGCAGGCAGTCCACGGCGCCGGCGTCACACATCCGCTGGAAGTAGAACAGGTCAGTGCCGTATTCGCCGGCTGCGACGTCAGCTGAAACCGACTGCCGGACCTGGCGGAGTCCCTCGAGATGATCGCTGGAGACCGGTTCCTCGAACCAGGACAGATCGCATTCGGCGGCGGCTTCGAAAACCCGGACGGCTTGTTTTGCTGTGTAGGCGCCGTTGGCGTCGACGAAGAGCTGAACGCGCGGGCCAATGGCGTCCCGCGCCTGGCGGATCCGTTCGAGGTCGCGGGCCGTGTTCGCGCCGCGGTCTTGGCCGATCTTGATCTTCACCCTCGGGATCTGATTATGACCCGCCCAACCCTCCAGCTGGGTTCGGAGCTGGTCTTCTGAATAGGTGGTGAACCCGCCACTGCCATAAACCTCCACCTGGGTCCGCGCCGCACCGAGGAGCCGGTGCAGGGGAAGATCGAGGATCCGTGCCTTGAGGTCCCAGAGCGCGCAGTCGACGGCGGAGATGGCGTAGCCGGTCAGTCCGGGGCGTGAAGCATTCCTCACCGTCCGGGCCATCGCTTCGGCCGCAGCGGGGACGTCGAAGGCGTTGAGCCCGGTGACGGCCGGCTCCAGGGTGTCCCTGATCAGTGTGGCGCAGGCGGCCGGGGCGAAGGTCCAGCCGACGCCGGTCCAGGCGCCGGCCCGGGCCTGCACCAGGACCATGGTGGTGGCCTCCCAGGCGAAGGTTCCGTCGCCTTCGGGGCTGACGGTTGGAACCGTATAAGCCGAGACGCCAAGGGTGCCCAGCTGAAGGGTCGAGTCGCTCGACATAGCTTAGTCCTGCCTGTGTGGGAGGAACTCCTGGGCTTTGGTTTTCATGCCCTCCTTAATGATTCCCCAGGCGCTGTCATCGCCCTTCATGACGGCTTTAGCGCTGTTGAGCGCCTGTTCCAGGGTTGCGTGGGGCGGGATGGGCGGGATGTCGGGGTCGGTGCGTACATCCAGGACGGTGGGGCGGTCCCCGGCTAGGGCCTTCTCCCATGCGCTCCCGAGTTCGTCGGGGTGTCCCACGTTGATGCCCTGCAGCCCCAGGCTGGAGGCGAAGGCCGCATAGTCGACGTCAGGGAGGACTTGGGATTCACGGAAGGCCGGGGCGCCTCCCATAGCGCGCATTTCCCAGGTGACCTGATTCAGGTCACCGTTGTGCAGGATTGCCACGATGAGTCTGGGATCGCTCCATTGACGCCAGTAGTGCTTGATGGTGATGAGCTCGGCCATGCCGTTCATCTGCATGGCACCGTCCCCGGCGAAGGCGATTGCTGGGCGGTCCGGATGAGCGAACTTCGCTCCGATGGCATAGGGCACTCCGGGGCCCATGGTGGCCAGGTTACCGGACAGGGAGCCGCGGATCCGGCCGTGGAACTTCAGTTGCCGGGCATACCAGTTGGCGGTGGATCCGGAGTCTGCCGTGAGGATGGCGTCCTCCGGCAGCCTGTCGGAGAGTTCGGAGAATAGCCGCATGGGGTTGATGGGGTTGGCTTGAACCATCGCCTCGGCGCGCATGGTCTCCCACCACCGGGTGATTTTCGTTTCAAGATCCTCTTGCCAGGCACGGTCTTCTTTCCGTTTCAGATGAGGGATCAGAGCCCGCAGTGCAGCTGCGGCATCCGCGACGATGTTGAACTCGTAGGGGTACCGCAGACCGATCATGCCTGGGTCGATGTCGATCTGGACGGCACGGGCCTGGCCTTCCTGGGGCATGAACTGTGTGTAGGGGAAGCTTGAACCGATGGTCAGCAGAGTGTCGCAGTCCCGCATCATTTCATAGCTGGGACGGGTCCCGAGCAGGCCGATGGATCCGGTGACGTAAGGCAGGTCGTCCGGAAGTGTGTCCTTGCCCAGCAGGGCCTTGGCAACACCTGCGCCCAGCAGCTCTGCGACCTGGCGGACTTCCCCGGCCGCGCCGCGCGCGCCCTGGCCAATCAGCATGGCCACTTTGCTTCCCTGGTTCAGCAGCCGAGCCGCGCCCCGGATCGCGTCGTCGTCCGGCTGGATGTCCGGCCACCGGATGCCGAGACTGGAAGGAACCATCTTGAAGGCGTGCGTCGGCGGGCTGTACTCCAGTTCCTGGACATCGGAGGGGATGATGATGGCCGTTGGCGCCCGTTTGGCCAGCGCTATCCGCAGGGCTCGGTCCAGGACGTTCGGCAGCTGCTCGGGAACCGTGACCATCTGGAGGTAGTCGGAGGCCACGTCTTTGAAGAGGCTGATCAGGTCCACCTCTTGCTGGTAGGAGCCCCCCATCGCGCTGCGGGCCGTCTGGCCGACTATGGCCACTACCGGCACATGGTCCAGTTTCGCGTCGTATAGCCCGTTGAGCAGGTGGATCGCGCCCGGGCCCGATGTGGCCATGCAAACTCCTAACCTGCCGGAGAATTTGGCATAGCCGACCGCTTCAAAGGCGCTCATTTCCTCATGCCGGGCCTGAATGAATTTCGGCTCATTGCCGGCTCTGCCGAAGGCGGCGAGGACGCCGTTGATGCCGTCCCCGGGAAAAGCGAACACCTTGTCCACTTCCCATTCGCGGAGCCGGGCCAGCAAATAGTCAGCAACCGTCTGTGATGCCATGATCAGTCTTCCCTTCCATTGCTCAGCCTCTCGGCGGCGCGGGCCGCCACGGCCATGATCGTCAGCGCCGGGTTGGCGCTTCCCTGGGTCGGCAGCACGCTGCCGTCGGTGATGAACAGATTGGGAACAGCAAAGCTGCGGCACCACTGGTCCACAACTCCGTGGTGTTCGTCGCCTGCCATCCGTGCACCGCCGACCAGGTGGGCGAAGCGTTTGATCGTGATGACTTCGTCCGCGCCGGCGGCCTTCAGGATTTTCTCCATGACGGACTGTGCGGCGCCCATCAGTTGCCGGTCGTTCTCGCATTGGCTGTAGCTGAACCGGGCGACGGGGATCCCGTTCCGGTCTTTTTCTTCCGCCAACGTCACGCGGTTCCCTTCCTGCGGCAAAAATTCGCAGAGCGCGCCAAGGCAGGCCCAATGGGGAAAGTCACTCATGTACCGGCGCAGGTCAGCTCCCCAGTGCCCTTGGGCGGAGACGTGCTCGGCCCAGGTGATGGGTAGCGGAGAGACCGTCTGGATGGAAAATCCGCGTTTGTAAGGCTTGACAGGGTCTGTTTCGTAGAAGTCCTCGGTGCTGACCTCCGGTGGTGGGGCCTTCCACATGCGGACTTCGGCGTCGAAGCGGCCCGCCGTTTGCGGGGCGCCCTGGACCATCAAATAACGGCCTACGTGGTCGAAGTCGTTGCACATGCCTTCCGGGAACCTTGTGGAGGTCGAGTTCAGCAGAAGACGCGGTGTTTCGATCGAATATCCGGCGACGGCAACCACGCGCGCGCGCTGGAACCGTTCGCGCCCGTGGCGGACGTAGTGGACGCCGGTGGCTCTTCCGGTCCGTTCGTCGAAGCCGATGCGGGTCACCATCGAATCGGCACGAACCTCGGCACCGCGGGCAAGTGCGTCCGGAATGTGGGTGATCAGGGGTGAGGCCTTCGCGTTGACCTTGCAGCCCTGAAGGCAAAAGCCCCGGTAAATGCAGTGTGGCCGGTTGCCAAAGCGGCCGTTGGCGATCGCCACCGGGCCCACTTTGGCGGTGATGCCGCAGGCACGGGCGCCGCGAAGGAAGAGCTCGCCGTTTCCCGAGACGGGGTGGGGGCGGTGCGGATAGCTGTGGGGATCGCCCCAGGGCCACGGTTCTCCGGCGACGGGGAGTTCCCCTTCGATGTCTTCATAGAAGGGACGAAGGTCCGCATAGTCCAAAGGCCAGTCTGCGCCAACGCCGTCCGTGGTGAAGGTGCGGAAATCGCTGGGGTGGAACCGGGGCGTGTATCCCGCATAGTGCACCATGGAGCCGCCCACCCCGCGGCCTGAATTATTCGATCCGAGCGGCACGGGGTCCTCGCCGGTGATGACCCGCGGCTCGGTCCAATACAGGTGGTGGGAGCCGGCTTCATCGCTCACCCAATCGCGTTCCGGATCCCAGAACGGGCCGGCATCGAGGGCCACCGCCCGCCAGCCTCCGCGGGCCAGACGCTGCAGCATGGTTGAGCCGCCGGCTCCGCATCCCACAATCACGATGTCCACTTCATCACCGTCATCGAAGGTTCGCATGTCATCGCGCAAGCGGTGGCTGCCGCCGGGCCCGGGCGGAAGCAGCCAGGCGGACCCATTCCGGCGTCGCACACGGTTCATGGATGCTGTCCTCCATCCCGGGCTGCGGGGTCCTCCCGGGGCCTGGCATCAGCCACTTCAAACGGTTCCAACCGGTTGAGCCCGAGGTTCTTATACCCGCGCGGGAACGCCGGTCCTGCGAATCCGATTTCGTCCCAGGCCCACGGGTGTGAGTAGAACGCCGTGCATGCATAGCGGGTCCACAATCCCCACACCCGGGACGCCGGCAGGCCTTGCCATGAGGAGCCGCTCTGGTCCCGGATGGTCCGGAGCAAGGCGGCCTGCTGGTCCCCACGGCAGTTGGCGAAGGGCTGGTTGAACGATTCCTGCGCCGTGCGGTCCAGCGCCGACAGCGTCCTGCGCCAAGCCTCTGCATCTTCGGGCATGTCCTCGTAGCGCCAGCCGTCGGTCTGGTTTTCGGCCAGGCGGGCGTCGACAAAGTTAACTACAGGAACCCGGGGTTCGGCATGCTGGTCAAGGAGCTGGTCCAAGAGTGCCCTGGCGGTGGCCTCTTCGGCCGGGGTGAAGAACCGGATGTCGGAAGGGCGCCCAATCCTGCTCAGGACCACGCCCGCAGTGGCCTGGTCCCAATGACTGGACTGGGCGAGGGTGCTGAAACCCGGGTACCGGCCACCGCCGTCGCCCTTCTCCAGGGGAAGGGGGCTCATCGCTCCCGCCTCAGTACCGAGGCCAGCAGCCCCATGCCGCCGACCAGCGTCACCAACAGCGGCGCCAGCAGCGGCGGACCCATCTCAAGGTTGTAGCGCAGATTGGAAAACCCGCCGGGTTTTTGGGCGATGCCGCGGGCATGAAGGTAGGTTCCCTGTACTCCGTTAGCTACTATCGCAGCGCTTGCGATCGGCAATGCGGTCTTGGCCATCCGGCGGCTGAAGACCCCTGCCACGCCGGCCGCGGCCCCGACCGGGCCGAGAGCCACGGGCAGCCACATCCATTTGTTCCCGAAGCTGGCCTTGTCATGCTCGAAGTAGATTTCGGCCGCCGTCACGAGAGCCCCCGCCGCCGTGAGCCCCGACAGCGATCGTTCAAACCTGCCCGTTTTCACGTTGCGGACCAGGCGGTCAACGAGGTGCACCACCTCGGGCTCGGGTAGAGGGTTCATGATGTGTTCCTCCTCGATCAGAAAGAATATGTACCGTCTTAGAAACTTTGCTGCCGCGCACGTACCGGGGCGATACTGGGGTGCGTGGAGAGAATCGAAGACGGAAACGCCGATGCCCAGATCGATGCGGTCCTTCGCGCCGCCAACGTACTGCTGCGCGTCGTGGCGCGCTCCGTCGTCGAAGTCGAAGACGTTGTCACCAGTCCCCAATTGCGTGTGCTGGTCCTGATCGCCTTGCACGGCCCGCAGAATCCCGGTGCCGTCGCTACGGAGCTTGGGGTGCACCCCTCAAACGCAACCCGCATCTGCGACCGGCTGGTCAGTGCCGGTCTGGTCGTCCGGCGCGAGGACCCCGTGGATCGGCGGTACGTGGCGTTGTCGCTGACACCCGCGGGCGCCTCCCTGGTCAACACCGTCCTGGAACACCGCCGGAGCGCCGTCGCCGCCGTGATGGCACGGATGCCGGAACAGTTGCGCGGCGCCGCGGCCCTTGGCATGGCTGCCTTTGCCGCGGCCGACGGCGGCGAAGGCATCGAAGACGGCCGGTTCACCGTCCATCTCCAGCGGTGAGCGCCACGTGATTCAGGTTCGCCATCAACACCGGGTGAGATGATCATTCGAACTCCCCGCACCAAAGACCATCGCAAGGGCCGCGTTGACGGTCGCGAACATTCGGTCCACGCCGCGAGCGCGGTGAGAACGACCATGCTCGCGGCGCGGGCAGTCAGAACGGCCTGCAGCAGATGCCTTGCGCCGAGGACCCGGATCACAATCCGGACCCTGCGATGCGGTGGCTCACCCAGCAGCCGGCCTGAGACGAAATCCGGTGCCAGCAGCTCGCATAATCCGTAGGCGGCGCGGACTGCCTCCGGGGGCTTCACGGGTTCACCGTCCGCAAGAGCGCGGCGCCTGCCAAGGCCGCTGCCCCGAGGAGCCCGCCCGCGGCAACGCCCACCGCCCCATGGTGCTGGGAGGCCCACAACTGCGCGCTGCGTAGAGCGGACCTGCCATCGAATGTGTTTTGCGTCCCGTATACGTCCCGTAATCCTTCCCGGAGTCCGCGGGCTCCCAGAGGTTCGCAGGCTGGTCGGCCCTGCGGGGTCCCCGGGTCTGCCTTGATGGGTCCCAGCTCGCGCTCAATCCGCCCGGCCGCGGCATCAACCGCCTCAGCGTCCGGGGTATCGACGCTCAGACTCCAGGCGGCCCCGCCGGCAATTCCGTCCCTGGATCCGGCGACGACGACGATGCGCCTGGCTTTGTCCATGAAGGTGACTCCTTAGCGTGTTAGCAAGTGTCGGCATCCCTGCCCATCTGCAGGGCGCTGAGTCGGGTCCCCGTTAGGACTCCAATCTAGCGGGAACATTTGCGCCTGCGCAATAGTACGTACGCTTAGGGCATCGGGGTGCTGGACCGGTCATCCCGGACGGACCCCGCTCGCCTGATGATTCCTCCGTGGTCTCTCAGGTTGCTCCCGGATGCGGTCGGTAGACCTGCCCGAGATCGAGGAGGGGCCGCCGAGGCCCCGTACGCCCGCTACCGGACCTCCGTCCAGATCGCCAACACGCTCCAGCAGGTCCTGGCCGCCAACGCCGCCCAGGAAGGCACTTTCGACCCGTCCACGCAGTCCGAGCACGTCCTGATCGCCTTTCACCGGCCGGTCCGAGAAGATCGCCGAGTGGACCACCGCCGCCGTCCCGCTGGTGCTGGTGCCGGTCGCCACAGAGTACGGCGCTTACAGCACGGCCACGAAACCGGCCGACAACGTCCTGCGGGTCGACCCGTTTCACCGGGGCGACGGTTCTGCAGACTCTTTCGGACATCGGCATCGTGGATCTCGAGAGCTGAGCGCCCTGAACAAGGAAGGGATGACTCTCTGGCCAGCACGAGCACCATCGCCGGCGACTTATGTAAGGGCGTACACGGCGACGGGGAAGCGGGTGTGATTCATATCGCACCCTATGGTGATCTGTATCTCTTGACTGAGCCGGAGAGCGTACTGGCGTTCCGTTAATCCGGTAGAAAATTGGGAGGAGCACCCGATGTCTAGTGCGGTTAGCGGAGTTCAAGCGATAGGCAGGAAGCGCTGGACGCGCCTCATCCCCGTCGCAATTATTGTCTACATCATCTCGTTTATGGACCGGACCAACATCGGGTTCGCTCTGAACGGTTTGAATAAGGATCTGGGGATCGACGCCGCCCAGCAGGGGTTGGCTGCAGGTATTTTCTTTATCGGGTACCTAACCTTGCAGATCCCCGGCGGACACCTGGCCGAAAGATGGAGCGCGAAGAAGTTCGTCGGCATCATGATCCTCGTCTGGGGCGTGCTGGCTGTGCTGTGCGGATTCATCCAGGATTTCGGGCAGCTGCTTTGGGTCCGGTTCTTCCTCGGAGTCGCCGAGGCCGGGATCTGGCCGGCCATCCTGGTGCTGATCAGCCATTGGTTCCCCGCGAAGGAACGCGCCCGCGCCTATGCGTTCTGGATGATGAATATCGCCATCGCTTCAATCATCACGGCACCGTTGTCCGGCTGGATTCTCTCCTTCACGGATTGGCGCATGCTCTTCATCATCGAGGGTCTCTTCCCGTTCATCATCGCGGCACCGATCTGGTGGATCTTCGTTACCGACCGTCCCAGGGACGCCAAATGGTGCACCGTCGAAGAGCGGACTTACATCGAGGAGGGGCTGGCCGCCGACCTGGCCGCCTCACCGCACGAAGACCATGTGAGCATCCGCAAGGTGTTTTCGAACAGCGTGGTGTGGCGTCTGACCCTGGTGTACTTCCTGATCCAGATCGGCTTCTACGGCATCAATATCTGGCTTCCTAAGGTCGTCAAGACCATCACCGGCGGCTCCTCGGTAGAAGTAGGATTCGTCACGGCCATACCGTACGTTCTGGCCATGTTCGGCCTCTGGTACAACGCCAAGGCCGCAGACAAGTCCGGCCGCTATTCAACCCATGTGTTGCTCTCAATGGCTGTCGGTGCCGTGGCATTGGTGATCTCTGTTGCCACCGGAAACTCCATGCCGGTCCTGGCTATTGTCTTTATCAGCATCGCCGTCGCCGGGGCATTGGCCTACGACGGACCGTTCTGGGCCTCGGCCTCCAGGGCTATGCCCGTTGTGGTGGCGGGATCGGCCATGGGATTGATCAATGCGGTCGGCAACCTGGGCGGCTTCGTCGGCCCCTATGTTGGAGGGTTCCTGCAGGACGCCACGCAGGGTAGTTTCCTGGCAGCGTCTATCTTCCTGGCAGCCTGTCTGGTGGCGGCTGGGCTGGTCATGCTTACCCTGCGTCGTGGTGGAGACCGCCCGGTAACCGAACGGCCGTCTGAAACCGGTGCCACTTCAGCGCCCCGCGCGCACTAGACCCGAGTTCACTTCGCCCCGAGGGAAGCTGCCGACCGGCATCGGTTGGCAGCCTCCCTGAAGTCCCGGATCCCGGTCCGGAACTGGGCCGACTGGGACGACGCGGTGCCCGGGTTCGTGGAATCGATCTTGTCGGCCACGAAGGAGGCGTCGCGTCCGGGCAGTTCTGTCTCACTCTGACGGTCACGGATATCGCCACCGGGTGGACGGTGAACCGGTCGGTGCCGAACAAGGCCCAGAAGTGGGTGATCCGCGGCGCTGCAGCATGCCCTGGACCGGTTGCCGTTCCCGATCCTGGGGAACGATTCGGACAACGGATCCGTGTTCATCAACGACTACCTGCTCGCGTACTGCCAACTGGCCCGTGTCCGCGAACTCGTGGGCTACTACCGGCACGACGCCCCCCGCGGAGCTTGAGAAACTCAACCCCATCTGGGACCTTTCCCGGACCTATTGACGTGAGGCAACAGGGGGCGTGGTGCTGGCAGTTTATCGTTGTCAGGGGCCGGGGAGGACGTCATCTAGGCGGCGACGGAGGAGGCACAGCCGCCTCCGTTCCCGCGAGTCCGCCGGATCCGTTGCGGTTGCGCAAGTAATCCGCAAGACTGGGCGAAACAACGTACCCGGCGCGAGGAGACCTGATGCGGGCCCTGACAGTCATTCCAGGAAAAAAGGATTCCCTCTTGCTTCGCGAGGTAGCCGAACCAGCGCCCGGGCAGGGACCGGTCCTCGTCGAAACGCTGGCCGTCGGCCTGTGCGGAACCGACATGGAGATCGTCGAAGCCCAGTACGGTCAGGCGCCGCCCGGCCAGGATTTCCTGGTGCTCGGGCATGAAAACCTCGGCCGGGTCCGGGAGGCTCCCTCCGGTTCGGGATTGGCGGAAGGCGACCTCGTCGTAGGGATCGTACGCAGGCCCGATCCCGTCCCCTGCAAGGCATGTGCGGCGGGCGAATGGGACATGTGCAGGAACAGCCAGTACACCGAGCACGGCATTAAGGGGTTGGACGGTTTCGCCCGCGAACGCTGGCGGGCGGAGCCCGAGGCAATGGTGAAGCTCGACGCCGGCCTCGCAGCTGTGGGCGTGCTCCTGGAACCGACGACGATCGTGGCTAAAGCCTGGGAACAGGTTGAGCGCATCGGCCAGCGTGCCTTTTTCGATCCCCGCGTGGCCGTGGTGACCGGCGCAGGACCCGTCGGCCTGCTCGCGGCCCTGTTGGGGGTTCAGCGCGGCCTGGAGGTCCACGTCTTCGACGTCGTAACCGAGGGTCCGAAGCCCAGGCTGGTGCGGGACCTCGGTGCCGTCTACCACACCGAAGCAGTGACCGATTCTGGGGTCAAGGCGGACATCCTGGTCGAGTGTACCGGGGTGGCCTCGGTGATTCTGGACGTAATGGAATCCGGGGCGATGGACGCCATCACCTGCCTGACAGGGGTCTCGGGCACGGGCAGGGAGACCGGGGTCGACGTCGGGGCGATGAATCGGCATGCGGTGCTGGGCAACGCGGTGGTTTTCGGCAGCGTCAACGCCAACCGCCGCCACTACGACGCCGCTGCCGGCGCCCTGGCCAGGGCTGATGCGGCCTGGCTGGGGCGGCTGATGAACCGGCGCGTGCCGCTGGCCGGCTACCGTGACGCCTTTTCACACCACGCCGATGACGTAAAGGTTGTTCTGGACCTCCACTAGGACCGGAAGGAAGGATCCGACATGGGATTAAAGACGGGTCAGGATTATCCGGCCGGACCGCAGGTACCCCCGTCCGGCCGTCAGTACAGGATCCGGTCCGGCCGGCAGGCCGCGGTGCTGACAGAGGTGGGCGGGGCCCTCCGGGACTACCGGCTCGATGAGCGGGCGCTGATTGACGGCTACGGCGAGGACGAAATGTGCACCGGTGCGCGCGGGCAGTCCCTGATCCCCTGGCCGAACCGGATCCGCGGAGGAAACTACGAGTGGGGCGGCCGGCAACTGCAGCTGGACCTAAGCGAACCCGACAAAGCGGGGGCAATCCACGGCCTGACCCGCTGGCGCAACTGGCATGCCGTCGGGTACGGGGCGGAGCGCGTGTCCTTCACCTGCACGCTCCACCCCTGCCCGGGATGGGAGTGGGTTCTGGAATGCCGCCTTGACTATCTGCTCGACGATGACGGGCTGAGCGTCAGGACCACCACCACGAACCGCAGCGGCACGCCCTGCCCCTACGGCACGGGAGCGCATCCATACCTGAGCACCGGCGCTCCCGTCATCGACGCTGACCTCGCCCAGGTTCCCGCCGAGACGTACCTGCCAGTGGATGATGCGGGCATCCCCACAGGCCGCGAATCCGTTGAGGGCACCCAGTATGACCTCCGCAGTCTCCAGGAACTGGGGAGCCGTCGGATCGACGTCGCCTACACGGATCTGGTGCGGGACCCGGACGGGCGCGCCCGCGTCAGGCTCCTCAGCTCCCGGCGGCCTTCCGGAGTGGAACTCTGGGCGGACGAAGGCTACAGCTACCTGGAGATCTTCACCGGCGACACCCTGCACCAGCGCCACCGGAGGCGGACGGGCCTGGGCGTTGAACCGATGACGTGTGCGCCGGACGCATTCAACTCCGGAGAAGGGCTGGTCCGGCTGGAGCCCGGACAGACGCACACAGCATCGTGGGGAATCACACCCGCGCCCTGACCTCGAAAATATGAGCATTAGGATGTCTCTCCCAGGTTTCAATGTCCCTGTTTGCCGGTGATCCCACGGCTCTGTTACTCCGGCTTCAGGAGGAGTAGGTTGTCCGGATGGAGGATACCTACCAGGTCATCGTGGTCGGGGCCGGCTTCGCCGGCGTTGCCGCTGCCCGGGAACTTGGACGAAAGGGCGTCCGGGTGCTGCTCATCGATTCGAACAACTATCATCAGTTCCAGCCTCTCCTTTACCAGGTCGCGACGTCACAGCTCGGGGTGTCGGCCATTGCCCGCCCACTCCGATCCATTTTCCGCCGCTTGAAGCCGGTGAAGGTGCTCACCGCTGAGGTGACTTCAGTCGATGCAGCCGGCCGTTCTGTCACAACCGCCCTGGGCGACACGTTCCGGGCCCAGGTCCTGGTCCTTGCGGCAGGCGCCGTGCCGAACTTTTTCAATATCGTCGGCGCGGAGGAACACACCTTCCCGCTGTACTCGGCCACCGACGCCACCCGGCTGGCCGGCAGTCTCACCCGGCTGCTGGACCAGGCCGACCGGGAGTCCGGCGGCACCGTGGACGTGGTCGTCGTCGGCGGCGGTCCCACAGGTGTGGAGACCGCCGGCGCCCTGGCCGAAAACGTCAAGTTCGTGGTGCCCAAGTACTTTTCTCCCGAGCTCGCGGCCCGGTGCCGCGTCCACTTGGTGGACATGGTCCCGGCCGTACTGAACGCGTTCTCGGCAAAGTCGCAGGACTACGCGAGGGAACGCCTGACGAAGATCGGGGTCCGTCTGCACCTGGGAGTCGGCGTCGAGGAGGTCCGCGGCGACGGCGTGAGGCTCGCCGACGGGACCTTCATCCCCGGCCGGATCGTGGTGTGGGCCGGAGGCCTGAAGGCAGGAAAAGTCGTTTCCGGCTCCGATCTTACCCAGGGTAAAGGAGGGCGCATCGATGTCCGCACGGACCTGACCGCCCCGGACATCGAGGGTGTGTATGTCATCGGCGACGCCGCCAATATGACCGATTCGACCGGGGCCAAACTTCCCCAGCTGGGCTCCGTGGCGCAGCAGGCCGGGAAGTGGGCGGCCCGCAACATCCACGCCGACCTCACCGGGGGCACCCGGAAACCCTTCAAATACGTCGACAAGGGATACATGGCGATGATCGGCCGCGGTGCCGCAGTCGCCGAGATCGGCCGCAAGCGCATCCAAGTGCAGGGGCCGCTGGCCTTCGTGTCCTGGCTCCTGGTCCACCTCGCCCTGCTGTCGGGATTCCAGCAGAAGGTACGCGCCTTGTTTTCCTGGCTCAACGGCTACATCACCCACAGCCCCGCCCAGGTCGTCGTCGGCCACCCCCAGTGAGGGGCTGCCCGGCAGGGTCTCCCGGCCCGAGCACCCGACGCCGGCTCCGACGCCCGCCACCGAAGTCGCGTACGCCACGGATCGCTACGGGCGACTCGACGCCGTGGTCAACAATGCCGGCAGCGCCACCCTCGGGACTCTCGAAACACTCTCCATGGACGACTTTCGCTCGGCCATGGAGGTCAACTACTTCGGCGTGGTCGCCCTGACCCGCACCGCGCTGCCCCATCTGCGGGCCAGCGGCGGGCGGCTGGTCACCATCAGCTCCGTGGGAGGTGCCGTGGGTCAGCCCTTCTTCAACGAGGCATACTGCGCCGCCAAGTCCGCAGTCGAGGGTTTCCTGGAAAGTCTGCAGCCGGTGGCGAAAACCGTGGGGGTGGGCGTGCATATCATTGAGCCTGGGGCGGTCTCAAGCGAGCTTGTGGCCAACGCATGCATTGACCCGGCGGCGATGATCGCCAGCGCGGGCGCCTACACACCGACGCTGTCCGCCTATATTTCCCGCACCTCGGCTCAGTTCTCCAGCAGCAGCGCACAATCACCGGACGAGGTGGCGCAGACGGTGCTCTCCAGCCTGCAGGACAGGAACCCGGCCTTCCGGATCCAGACGTCTGAATGGGCCCGCGAATTCGTCGCTGTCAAGCTCAGCGACCTCGACGGGAGCCTGGTGACGTCAATGACCGCCGGATGGGTGGGTCTGTGACTCCTAACGACCCGTCTGAGGTCTCCATCGCCGAGGCGGCGGAGCTGACCGGCGTCGGCGTCCACACGCTGCGCTACTACGAAGGCCAGCAGCTCCTGGACGTTCCGCGGACAGCATCCGGCCAGCGCCGCTACGGCCCCCGGGAGCTCGCAGCCGTCCGGTTCAACGCGCAATTGCGCAAAACGGGAATGCCGATCAACGTAACCCGCGAGTACGCGGCAATGGTCCGGAACGGAACCAGCACCAGTGAGTCCCGCCTCCGGCTGCTGGAGGCCCACCGCTCCGCCGTGGCGGCCAATCTGGCCGAACAGCAGGAATACCTGCGCGGGATCAGCGCGAAAATCGACGTTTACCGGGCGCAACTGCATGACAACGCCCACGGCTGATCATTTGCGGCCGGAAGGACAAGCTCGGGAATGTCCCGCGAACAGTTGGATGATTCTTGGATGTGCCGACAAACGATCCGGAACCCTGCCGCGTTGCTCCCGCTGATCGGCGGGAACATTAATACGACAACGATTGCCAAATCTGCCGTTTCACAAGCCGCCACTTCTTTAGGGTGGTCCCGAATCCGCCCTGCGCTTCAACGCCAAAGTGGGCTCAATCAGATTGACATTCTCAGTCGCGGCTGCACAAGATCCACGTCGACGTCGACGATGTTGCGGGCGCCGTCCATCGGTGGGAACATTCCGATCAAATCCTCCCACGCGGCCTCGTCTTCGTGGGTCGCCGAACTCAGTTCGTGGGGCGGATCGGTCCGTCGGGATGCGGTGTCGTCAGCGGGTCGGCGTGTCGACTGACCAGTTGCCATCCGTCGCTCTCCAACCGAAAAGTGGTCGTGACACGCAAGTCGAAGGGCGACGGCTCGTCGCGACCGCCGACCTTGGTCTCCCAATGCTCGTGCTCGAACAGCGTGACGAGATCTGCGCCGACGTAACGGGTAACTTCTTCAAAACGAACTGGCCTGCCATCGCGGAAGTTCGATGAAGCGAAGTCGAGCGCTTGTGAAACCGCATCCCAGCCATGAGAGGAGCCGCCGAAGGGATTCGCTAGAAGCACGTCCTCGCTCCGCGCGTACAGTGCCTTGATCGGCTCCGGATCGCCCACGGCAAACACGTCTAATCCCGAGTGGTATTTCTCGATGACCTGCCCAATGTCCATGGCTCACCTCCGATCTGATATCTACCTCAGCGTCGCTGGGTAAGCAAGGGTCGGCGTGCTTAAGGTTCCGCCAGTGCTTTATCTTCCTGTTCGGCGCGCGACCCGGTGCGGTTCACACCCGCCATCGAGCGAGTGGTTAGGCTGGGTGGATGGCGACAGTTATTCTCGTGCGGCACGGCCGCACGACAGCCAATGCCACTGGGCTGCTGGCCGGTCGGGCCGTCGGCGTCAGCCTGGACCGGATCGGGCGCGACCAGGCGGCTCTGACCGGAGACCGGCTCGCGGCCGTGCCGGTGGTCGGGGTGGTGTCGAGCCCTCTTGAGCGTTGTCAGCAGACCGCCCGGCTGATCCTCGATCGCCAGGCTGGCACGCCGTACGCGCCGGTCGATCTCGATCTCACCGAGTGCGATTACGGCCAGTGGCAGGGCCGTACACTCAGTGATCTCGCGACCGAGGATTTGTGGCCGGTTGTGCAGTCGCAACCGTCCGCCGTCGTCTTTCCCGGGGGTGAATCCATGGCCGCGATGCAGGCCCGGTCGGTGGCAGCGATTCGACGCCACGATGCCGCCTTCGAAGCCGAGTACGGGCCAGGGGCCGTGTGGGTGGCGGTGAGTCATGGTGACATCATCAAGTCAATCCTCGCCGACGCTCTCGGCATGCACCTTGACCTGTTCCAGCGTATTAACGTGGGCCCCGCCTCCGTATCGATCGTGCGCCACGGCGCTAGTCGGCCGAGCATCTACGCGACCAACACTGACGCGGGTGATCTGTCGTGGCTGTCGAACGGCCTCCACTCCGGCGATGCGCCGGTGGGCGGCGGTGCAGGGCAAAAGGCGCCATGAACCTCATGTGCCTAAAATACTGACATGCCTACACGTGTTCACGAGTTTGCCTGGCCTGATCGCGTCGTCGTTGGCACCATTGGCCTCCCGGGGGCGCGCACGTTCTACCTGCAGGTGCGCGCAGGGACGCAGATCGTGAGTATTGCCCTGGAGAAGCAGCAGGCGGCTCTGCTCGCGGAGAAGATCGACGAAATTCTCGACCAGCTCATCACGGTCGAGGGCAACCCCTTCAGCGTTCCCACGAGTACTCCCATTGAACTTGTCGACAACGACCAGCTCGAGGCCGTTCAGGAGCAGTTTCGCACCGGCGCCATGAGCCTAGGTTGGGACCCAACCACCGCCCAGGTCCTAATAGAGGCCCACCCCATCACCGATGTCGATGCTGATGACAACGACGAATCGCTTGATGAGGACGGCGCTAACGAGACCGAAATGCTGCTGGTGCGAATGCCGGTCGGCACTGCCCGTGCATTCTCCAAGCGCACCCGTGAGATCGTGGGCGCCGGGCGTCCGACGTGCCCGCTCTGCGGTTACCCCATAGACGCCGACGGACACATCTGCACCCTTCCCGAGCTCTGATGCCAGCGCCGGACCTAGTGACCGCCGAGCTGACGCTCACCGGCCGCATCACGACGGCTTCAAACGCAACATTTCTAGGCAGCATCGGCGACGTGGTGGTCGTCTATAAGCCGATAGCAGGCGAAAGCCCCTTGTGGGATTTTCCCCACGGCACCCTGGCTCACCGGGAGGTGGCCGCCTACCTGGTCTCGCAGGTCTTCGGCTGGGACGTCGTGCCGCCCACCTGGCTGCGCGATGGTCCGATGGGCGAAGGAATGGTGCAGCTCTGGCAGGAGCAAGACCCCGCCCAAAGCGCTGTGAATCTGGTCGCGACGGGCCACGTACCCGAGACGGGCTGGAAACACGTTCTCGAGGGACGAGATGAGGACGGACGGATGGTCGCCCTCGTTCACGAAGACTCGCCAGCGCTCAGACGCATGGCGGTGTTCGACATGGTCGTCAACAACGCCGACCGCAAAGGCGACCACATTCTTGCCATGACGGACGGGCACCGGCACGGCGTGGACCATGGGCTCACCTTTCACCGTGACCACAAGCTGCGCACGGTGCTGTGGGGATGGCTGGGAGACGCTCTGACCGCCGAGGAACGCGAGGGCATCGATCGTGTCAGCGAAGGACTGCACGGTGGGCTGGGCCGAAACCTGGCGGACTTGCTCAGCGCCGAAGAAATCGCATCGCTCGCCGCGCGCTGCGCCCGGTTGCGCTTGGCAGGGCGGTTTCCGGCTCCGAGCGGTGAGATGTCGGCGGTGCCCTGGCCGCTGTTCTAAGGGAATTACGGCTAAGGGCTTCGCAGGCTGTGTCACGTTGATGGCATGGAGGTGATGCCCACTTTAATGCTGTGAAGCCTTGGCCCCTGCCCGCCGCAGGCCGCCCAACGCTGCAAGACACTGGAACGCCCGTCCGAGGTTCGTTGGCGTAGTGCCATAAGAGGGACATCAGCAAAGCCCCGAGAGCCCCCGCAGGGCATCAGACCCGATCTTCGCCGCTTGGGACCCCCGGTGACCGGCATCGAGTCCAAACCTGGCCTGAGGCGCTAGAACATAACAAGGCGCTTCGTGACTTCGGTGAAGCACTCGAAGCGGCCTGAACCGGGCTTTCTCCCTCGGAACGTCTAAATCAGTGATACGTGCCGTGGCTCGGCCGGGTTCGCCGGGCCTTAAACGGACGACGACAGTGGTCGGTCAACCGATACTCACGGGCCACGGTCGCCGGCGGGCGGCCGGTAAGGACACCGTCCGCGGCATACGGCCAGGAACCGCCACTGGAGGTCAAGGAAAACCGCCATTCCCAGACAATAGTCGCTGTCCCGACTGGCAACTTACGGGAAAACACACCAAGCTGGGTAGGGGGTAATTCGGGAGCGAACGCATTCCCGCCGCACAGGAAGGCCCCGCAATTCCTCGACCAAAACGACCATCCAATCCGTTGATCGGCAAGCACTTCAAGGGCGGCGACTCCGCCCGTGCTGAGGCCAAAGCGCTTGGCGTGCTCAAGCCGGTGGAGCCGGCCGCCCGGCGGGAGGGGATGCCCCTCCTCGGCGCTGGTCAGGTATATGTGATGAAGTACGGCAGGGAGTATCACTCTTCGTGGTGCAAAGTCGTGGCCGACAAATGGAGCCATGCGCCCAGAGGGCTGCGCGTAACCCTGTTGGCTGACGTCGGGGCGCGGACCCGGTGCCGGGAATGCGACCGGGCCCTGAAGGCAAGCGGAGGATCGCCTGCCGGGGAAGAACCGCGGCAACTCCATTCGGCCCCTGCATCCACGCCCGCGGACGCTGTGATCCCGCTGAGGGTCGTCGGAGTCGCGCATGGAATCCTCTTCCTGGCGGCGCGGCCGGAATATCGGGACCGACTGAGGGAGAGTGCGGTGGAGCCTGCCACACCGCTGCTCGTGGGCGGCCGGCGGGACGGGATGGTGGTGCGGATCGACGCCTCCCGCGACGAACCGCTTCTTGTTATCCAGCTGGACCCCCGCGCCACGTTCCGGAACGGCCTGTACCAGGTGCGCCTGCGCCGTCCCCTGCAGCGGTCGGCGACCAAACCCTATGCGGTGGAATCCGTGGAACCGGCGCCGTGAGCGCTGCCCTCCGCATGGGATCCGGGAGTTGCAGATTGGGGCAATGAACCGGCAGAACCTCCGTTTAGCTTTTCCGCGACGCCGACAGGACCAGCGACCGGACCCGCGGCTCCGGTTCCGGTTCCGAAACGTCAGAAACCCCACCAGGCGCAAAGACCGGCGGGATTTCTGTTTTGGGCTGAGGCCTCCGTATGTTGGAGGGACCACGGAGGGGCCTTAACTTACCTACGTACATATCACCCGGTTCTCAAACCGGACGACGGCGTCTTAGCCGATCACACGCAACCTGCGGGGACGCGGACAGACCCGTTCGCCCGTCTGCCGAAGGTAAACAGGGCATGAAGGTTCGGGCAACAAGCACCCCAAGCCCGATTATCGGGCCGGTCCTTCATTCATGTTTCTATAGGTTGGACGCATGAAATCCTCCCTCATGCACCGCGGCGCCCTGACCGGCGGGCTGATCCTCGCCGTCTGTTCGGCCTTCCTCAGCCCCGCCGGCCCCACCCTGGCCGACGACGGACAAAAGAACAATATCGGGACGGATCAGGGGGCCCACCTCAACCTCGGAGCCGCTGACCTGCCCGAAATCCGGACGGTGACCACACCGGCTCCCGGCGTCACGCTGACGAAGATCAGCCGCGGCGGCGCGGACTCCTCGCTCTTCTGGACCGCAGAAGTGGCCATTCCCTCCGATTCGCCGGATCCCGATGCGCCAGCCTCGGCGCTCTCCAGCCAGGCCACCGCCCAGGCCACCGCGGACAAGCTCAAAGCCTCCGGCGTCGAGACCCGCATCGAACACGTCCAGTCCCCACAGCTGGCTGACGCCGGCGGCGACCTGGGCTACCGGGTCCGGGCCGGAAACTTCACGGCGAAGACCGGCGGGAACGCCACCGTCGCCAAGATCAAGGCGGCGGGGTTCGCCTCCTCGGTGATCTACACCGGCTGGGACGGCGACACGGACACCAGCACGAAGACCCGCGGCCCGTGGAACCTCCAAGTCATCACGATCGACCCCAAGACGTACAAAGGTGAGCTCGCCGCCTCGTTCGGCCCGGACCTGGAGAAACGGGAAACAACCAGCCAGCTGGCGGCCGACGCTCACGCCATCGCCGGGGTCAACGCCGGGTTCTTCGTCTTTGACCCGAAGGCCGGCGCCGAAGGCGACCCCGCCGGCGTCGGCGTCTATGGCGGCAAGACCCTCAGCGAGCCCGTCGCGGACCGCCCCGCCCTCGTCATCGACGGGAAGAAGAACGCGACCAGCATCGAGCGCCTCACCTGGGCCGGGTCCCTTTCCTCCGCCTCCGGTGAGACGGCGCTGGACGGCATTGACCGGGTCCCTGGCCTGATCCGCAACTGCGGCGGCGTACACGACCTGCCCACCCCGCTCGCGCTCCATGACGTCACCTGCACGAACGCCAACGAGCTTGTCACCTTCACTCCGGACTTCGGACCGACCACACCCGCCGGCGCCGGTCTTGAGGTCGCGGTGGATAGCCGCGACACCGTCACCGCCGTCTCCGAAACCCGCGGCGGGCCCGTCCCCGCGGGCGGCCACACCGTCCAGGCCATCGGCAACGACGTCGCCAAGCTCCGCGCACTCGCCCCGGTGGGCGCCAAGCTCAAAATCGGCACCGGCCTCGCTGGCCAGGACGGGAAAACCCTCCACACTGACCAGGCCACCAGCATCGTCAACGGCGGACCGCTACTGGTCAAAGACGGGCAGGAAGACGTCACCGTCAAGCATGACGGCATGGTCCACCCCGACGACGGGAACAGCTTCTACTACGGCTGGGTCCACAAGCGGAACCCCCGCACCTTCGCCGGCACCGACGCCCAAGGGAACACCCTGCTGGTCACCGCCGACGGCCGGTCAACAAACTCGCTGGGCCTGAGCCTGAAGGAGGAAGCCGACGTCGCCATCTCTCTGGGCATGGTCCAGGCCATGAACCTGGACGGCGGCGGGTCAACCACCGCCGTCGCCGGAGGGACCGTCCTCAACAGCCCCTCCGGCGGCGCGGAACGCGCAGTCGGGGACGCCCTCCTCGTGCTCCCGTCCCGCAAGGACGAGCAATAGGACACAGCGAAGTAGGGCAAGCCTCCCGGTCGGGGTCACCGGCAGCATGGCACCGACAAGGCCCGGAAGTGTTCCGGGCCTTGCTCCATGTTCCGGACCAGTTCCGCCCCGAAAGGACATCCACACCCTGAGTGGCTCCATGAGCTTGGAAGGACCCCCGGGGCTGGCCGGACACGACCTGGCATCCCCCGAGGCCTAATACGGACGTTCCCCTGTCCCCACAGACATCAACGGTGGCGGGACGACGTAGCTGTTCGGGGACGGGGATGTCGAGGTGGGGATCTTCGGGTTGGGCTTCGGGGCTAGCCGGTTGGTGCCTCTTCGGCGGGATCTGTGGCGTCACCAGCCTCCGAGGCCCGCTCCAAAGGGCCGGCAGCGCGTCGATGACGTAGTTCAGCCGACAGGGAATGCCCTCGTAGTTCAGCTGTCATCCCTGGAAGTGCGGCCCTGCCTGTTCCGATGAATGTTCCGCAGCGTCTGCACCCCGTCGTTGAATTCGGCAAAAGTCAGCGCGGTTTCAGCGTCAGGGTCAATGTCCTCCACGACGGGGATGGAAAGCGCGTTCCAATCTGGTTCGGGCAGGAATTTCATCTATCAGGCACCAACTGGTGTTGAGGCCGTACAGCTCTTCCCTGGCCAGACCGCCGTCGGTTTCCCGGTCGGTGGTCAATGCCTCTGCCAGCAACCGGTCGAAATGCGCGCTCATGTCTGTTTCTTTATGCCGTGTGCATCGCCAGGATGCTCCCCCTACGAAGCGTGGCAGCAGATCATCGCCCGTTGCCAAAGGTGAATTTAGGCCCGCGAGACCGTGCCGTCCAGTTCCGCCCGACCGCCGCCTCGGCGCCTGTTCCGACAGACCATGCCGTGGGCGCGGGTAGTATCCCATGGAGAATTCGCTCTTTGCCCGGTTCTTCGCGGAGTGCATGCAGTCATCCGGGGATGCCATTGACGGGTTGACCGAGGGGAGCTCCATGGCCCCTACACGAGCTGGTGCATCCTTCAGGGCACCACTCCTGCGCCGGTCGACGACTTCTGGACGGCCATGCGGGAGTTGGGGATCAGGGCCCATTTCGTGGGTTCCCGGTTCATCTGCCCGGGGCTATGGATGAGGGGGCCAGCGGCTGGGGACTACATTCTGAGCAGCCAGCCCGGATTCACCCAGCAGGCGTCGGACGGCGGTCATTACCGTATCGGCCGTCGGATCGACACCCCGGTAGCGGTGTCCTCGCAGCCCGCTCGACGTCCGAGGTGGCACCTTCCTGCCCCGCCATGGGCTAACTTAGTGATAACTAAGCCTGCTTAGCATTCGGCGGCGGCGGATATCGGGAGAAGACCTATGAGTACCGGCGAGGCCACCGAACCAAAACCTCTTGAGGGTCCGGCCATAGATGACGTGTCCCGGCAGCCGTTCCGCGAGCCTGCCGCCGCTGCGGAGGCGAGACCCTCGCGGCTGCGCCGCTTCGCCGGCCTGCTGGGTCCCGGGCTGGTAACGGGGGCGGCGGACGATGACCCGTCAGGAATCGCCACCTATGCCCAGGCCGGGGCGAGCTTCTCCAACGGCATGCTCTGGACGGCCCCGGTCACACTGCCGATGATGATGGCGGTCCAGGAGATCTGCGACCGGACCGCCCTGGCGACCGGGAACAGCCTGGGCAAGCTGGCCCGGATTAAGTTCTCGCGCCGGCCGCGGATGGTGATCGCGGTCCTGATCCTCGCGCTGCTGGTGGCCAATGTTCTCAATGCCGCCGCGGACCTGATGGCGATCGGACAGGGCATGGAGATGCTCGGCGCCGGACCGGACCACCTCTGGAGCGCCGTCGCCGGCATCGGCATCGGGGCGGCTCTGATGACGGGGTCGTTCGCGCTCATCGCAAAAGTCTTCAAATGGCTGTGCGTGAGCCTGCTGGCCTACGTCGCGGTCCTGTTCGTCGCCAACGTCGACTGGGCGGATGTGGCAGCCGGCCTGCTCGGGATGCAGTTCCGGTTCGCCCCGGAGTATTTGGGCCTGATCGTTGCTGTTCTGGGCACCACGATCTCCCCGTATCTCTTTTTCTGGCAAAGCGCGCACCGGATCCACGAACTCCGGGGCGAGGACCGGGGCGGGAAACACGCGGTCGGATTGCGCGACCGGCCTGACTCGGCCGCTGCAGCCCACACGCTCCGTAACGCCCGGGCCGATGTGTTCATCGGCATGTTCTTCTCGGTCCTGGTCATGTTCGCCATCATGGCCGCCACGGCCGCGACCCTGGGCAGGAACGGCACCGATATCAAGACCGCGGCCGACGCCGCCAAGGCCCTGGAACCAATTGTCGGGCCAGCGGCCAAGTTCCTGTTCGCGGCCGGATTCGTCGGCTCCGGCATCCTCGCGGTACCGGTCCTCGCCGCCTCCGGCGCCGCCGGACTGGCAGGGCTGCTCGGCAAGGAATGGGGCTTTGACCGCAGTCCCCGCCGCGCACCCCTGTACTACCTCCTGTTGGGCGCGGGAACCCTCGGCGGCGTGCTGATCAGCTACTTCGCCACCGACCCGATCGGACTCCTGATCCTCAGCGCCACCATCAACGGCATCGCTGCCGCCCCGTTCCTGATCGTGACCATGCTGATCTCCGGTGACAAGGACATCATGGGCGAATACGGCAACGGCAAACTCGCCGCCACCCTCGGCTGGACCACCACGGCCATCATGGTCGTGGCCGGCGGCATCGGCCTCTGGACGACCATTACCGGAGGCTAACCCCGTCGCCACAGCGGCACCGTACGGAGCTCAGGGAATGCCTGACCCAGGATAACTACCAAGTCTTCTGGCAAACCTTCGCGGCGCCGCCCGAAGGGCCGGCACAGGCCCCATCGTCCTTGGCCTCAGCGGGGCAACCCATCTTGATCCGGACGTGCTGCTCGCACTCCGCGGCCTAGCAGCAACCGCCGCAAAGGCGGCAAGCGGGAACAATGACAAGACCGGACGCAATGAAGCCATCCCGGTTACCTTGATGGAGCCGGTGGAACTGCCCATCTGCCTCATGCATGTGGGCGCGGATGGTGAAGTGCTGGCCCAACTCGACGCCGCGTCACCGGTCCATGCCGGCGCGGGCCGGGGTGTTTTGAACCAGGGCGATCCCGCAACAACAATCGACGCGGCAGGGCTTTATGAGGGGACTCTCGACCCGGCCAGCACCGTTCGCGCCCTCTCGGACCATGCCTTGGGACAGCTGGTTGACGCGCTTTACCAGCACTTGGACTCGGCTGCCCCGTTACCTTTTTCGTAGCCCCAGTCCTGTTGCAGGATGGCCACGGTGGTGTCGATGGCAGCACCCTCCCTGACGTAGGCTATTCGTGCTTGATCGCGGCACCTGTTGTTGCCTCAGAACAGGGATTTTGACAGCGCGGGAAGCTTTCAGAACCGCACGGTGAAGGGCATGGCGTTGGATACACGGAAGTTGAGGTATTTTCTGGCCGTCGTTGATCACGACAATTTCAGCCGGGCCGCAGAATATCTGCTTATCGCCCAGCCGTCCCTTTCCCAGACCATTGCCGGCCTGGAGAAAGATCTGGGAGTGCCGCTCTTCCACCGCATTGGCCGCCGGGCTGTCCTCAGTGAGGCAGGAAAGGAGCTCATTGGCCCAGCCCGGTTGGTGATGCGGGACCTGGACGCCGCACAATCTGCGGTACAGGCGCTGCGCCTTGCTGATCCTGTGTTCGAACTATGTCCCGTCCCCGTTCCCCTAGGTGGCGGCGCCCGATGGGTAGCGACAGTGGCAGCCTGCCCCGAACAAGCGGCGCCCGATCTAATGTCCGGGCGAGACCGGCCTTCTCGGGCGACATACACCGGAGCGGCTTCCCTACGGGTCAATGAGGTGGGCGAACTCAATGCCGCCGTTGTCAACGAACAGGAGGGCGACGCTAGCGCAGAGCGACTCTGCCTGGGCGATCGCGGCCTATCCTCGACCTGCACCTAGAAGATCGCCCCAGTGTTTCCGCCCAGCGAAGCAGTCCAAAAACCCACCATTGCCGCCGTTCACCATCCGGTAGCCGGCCGGAAGCTCACCAAGGCTCCAGTCGAAGAGCGAGCCGTAGAAGCTCCGTGCGGATCCGGCTCGGCCCAGCCGGCCTCGAAGTGGTTCACCATGGGGCTGCCTATTCATCCTGGCCTGGGTCAGGCACTGCTGGGCCGACCCTCGCTGATCCATGTCAGTCGCCACGGGGCCATGGTTTCGCTCATGATCAGTCGTCCCCGCGCCGGGCACGCCCGGCGGGGGGACGCCAACCCCGGATCCACCTGATTCAAAGACTCCCTCTCATGTCCCGCGTTTCGCGGCCGATCGAATGCGGGCGCTCAGGCAGTTGGGGCGAAGGCGGTGGTGGGATCAATGGACTGGTGTCGTGTCACTGCTGCCTGGAGCTCGTTCGAGGTCGGCGGGTTGGCTCCGGGGCGGCCTACGGTGATTGCTGCTGCCAGGGATGCGCTGCGTCCTATCCTTTCCAGTACCGATGGGCCGAGGCCTTCGCCGGTGCGGCTCAGGAGCCCGTGGATCAGTGCGGACATGTATGAGTCGCCGGCGCCGATGGTATCGGCTACTTGTGTGGCCAATGCGGGGATGCTCAGTTGCACTGTGGGTGTGGAGAGCAGGGAGCCGTTGGAACCTGTGGTGATGACGGCCAGTTCCGCGCCCAGGCTGAGGATCCGGGCCGCGATGTCCTGCAGTGGTGCTCCGGGGTAGAGCCATTGAGCGTCGTCGTCGCTGAGTTTGACCACGTCCGTCAGTGGAACGAGTTCCTCGAAGATGGTCTTGGCTTCGTGGTGGCTGCCCAGTAGGGCGGGTCTGATATTGGGGTCATAGGTGACCAGGCATGAGTGGTGGCATTGGAGCATCAGGGACCGGACGGCGGACGCTCCGGGGGCCAGGAACGTTGCGATGGAGCCCGTGTGGAAGACCTTGGGCAAGAAGCCTGGAGCGGCCTGGGTCAGGTCCCATCGGATGTCGAATTCATAGCTGGCGGAGCCGTCGGCGGCGAGGGTCGCCGTCGCTGTTGCTGTTCTGTCCAGCGAGGTGGACCCCTGCAGCAGCTGCACACCGGCGCTGTTCAGGTGTTCCCGGATGAGTCGGCCGTGCCGGTCCTCCCCGATCGCGGTCTTCAGGCCTGTGCTGACGCCGAGGCGGCCGAGCCCGTAGGCGACATTGGCCGGTGACCCGCCCGGATGTTCGATGGTGCCGGTGTCGGACTCTACGATGTCAATGAGGGCTTCGCCGACAACGATGACGTCCAGGACCTGCGGGGGTCCCGGCTTCGGTTCAAGGGTGTTCATGATCTCTTTCTTCACGTGTGCAAGGCAGGGACTTCCCGGTGTCCGTTCTGGGCGTGGTTCGTGCTCCGAAGCGACGGGGCAGGATCTGCCCGTGAAGCCCACAAGGAGGGTCCGCGGACAGATCCTGCCCCGTACGGTATGGCAGGACCGGTTCTTATGCTGTGGCCGCGCCGGTCATGATCGCGACGGCGTCGGTCATGTTGTGGGACTCAGGAGTGATGGTAGCGGCGCATTTTCCGAGGCGCTGGATGTGGATCCGGTCTGCGACATCGAATACGTGAGGCATGTTGTGGCTGATCAGGATCACCGGCAGGCCACGGTCCCGGAGGTCCCTGACCAGTTGCAGCACCTGGTTGGATTCCCGGACCCCTAGGGCCGCTGTTGGCTCGTCCAAGACCACGACTTTGGAGCCGAAAGCGGCGGCACGGGCGACGGCGACAGCCTGGCGCTGTCCGCCGGAGAGGTTTTCCACAGCCACTGTGACGTCCTGCAGGGTGGAGATCCCGAGGCGGGTCAGTTCTTCCTTGGCTTTCCTGCGCATGCCTTTGATGTCGAGCATCCGGAACAGGCTCCCCAGAGGGCCGGGGAGGCGTTCTTCGCGGCCGAGGAACAGGTTCGAAGCGACATCGAGCGCCGGTGAGACGGCAAGGTTCTGGTACACGGTTTCGATGCCGTGAGCCCGGGCGTCCTGCGGTCGCTTGAAATGCACCTGCTGTCCTGAAACATAGAGTTCTCCCGTGTCTGGAACTTCCGCTCCCGTGAGGCATTTGATGAGGGTCGATTTCCCGGCACCGTTGTCGCCGATGATCGCGAGTACCTCCCCCGGGTAGAGGTCCAGGCTGACCCCGTCCAGGCCCACGACCCGGCCGAAGGTCTTGACGAGGTTCCTGGCTTGAAGGATCGGCGCTCGGTTTGGTTCTCCAGGGGGCACGGATGGGACTGAGGCTTCTGTGACGGTCATGACTTCACCTTTCGGATCCACTGGTCCACGGATACGGCGACGATGACGAGGATGCCCACCGCGAGGGTTTGGTACAAGACGTCGAGGCCGGCCAGGGATAGGCCATTGCGGAAGACCCCGACGATGAGGGCACCGAGCAGTGATCCCCAGATGGAGCCGCGCCCGCCGAAGAGGCTGGTCCCGCCGATGACGACGGCGGTGATGGAGTCGAGGTTGAGGTCGACCCCTGCATTCGGGCTGGCTGCGTTCGTCCGGCCGATTTGGATCCAGGCGCCGGCTGCCAGCACCGCTCCGGCTGCCAGATACACGCTCATCAGCACACGGCTGACGGGAATGCCGGCCAGCCGCGCCGCCTCTTTGTCATCGCCGACGGCGTAGACGTGGCGGCCCCAGGCGGTCTTGCCCAGGATGAAAGCCACCACGCCGTAGAGCAGGAGCATCATCACCACGCCGATGGAAACGCGGACCCCGCCTATGGGGAAGGTGGTTCCAGTCCACGTGAGCAGGTCCGGCATTTTGGATCCGCGGACGGTGGCGCCGTTGGAGTAGAGCAGAGTCAGCGCGATGAAGATGTTCAAGGTGCCCAGGGTGACGATGAACGGAGGGAGCCTGAGCCGGGTGACCAGGAAACCGTTGAGTGCCCCGGCGACCAAACCGATGACGAGTCCGGCGACGAGGGCGAGAATGGCCGGGACACCATTGTTGACGGCCGTTTGGGCGACCACCATGGAAGCCAGGACCATGACCGCGCCCACTGAGAGGTCGATGCCCGCGGTCAGAATGATGAGGGTCTGCGCGATCGCCAAAGTGCCGATGACGGCGACCTGCTGGGTGATGAGGGACAGGTTCTCGGGGCGGAGGAACCGGTCGTTGAGGATTCCGAAGACGATGACCGCCACGAGCAGCACGATGGCCGGGCTCAGGGCCGGGTAGCGGTGGAGAACGTTCCGGATCCTGCTCAGTGGGGTGCTGCGGTCAAGGAATTCTTCGGCGAGATCCGCCTGAGCTGGCGGCGGTCCGGCGGTTTGTTGCTGGGTCACATTTGCTCCTGCATTCAGCATTAAGGGGTGTATCGGCGGCCTGTCCCGGGGCTTGGCCCCGGAACCGGACGGGTTTGGTTACTTGCCCCAGCAGATCTGGGCAGCGGCAGCCGTGTCGATGCTCGTCAATCCCGGAACGGCTTTGTCGGTCACGAGCGCTGACCCGGTGTTGAAGAAGTCCAGCCCTTCGGATGTTGAGGGCTTCTTTCCCGTGGTGGCCAGGTCCTGGATTGCTTTCACGCCCAGCTGGGCCATCTTCACCGGGTACTGCTGCGCCGTGGCCCCGATAATGCCGGACTTGACGTTGTTCACCCCGGTGCAGCCACCGTCGATTGAGACCACCAGCACACCCTTTTCCTTGCCCGCGGCCTTCAGCGCCTCATAGGCGCCTGCCGCGGCCGGTTCATTTATCGTGTAGACGACGTTGATGTTCGGGTTCTTCGACAGCAGCGTTTCCATCGCGGTCCGGCCGCCGTCTTCGGCGCCCTGGGAAGCCTGATTGCCAACGATTTCGTAGTCCCCGCCCTTGCCTCCAGTGTATTTTCCGGTCTTGGCCTCATCACCGTTCTTGGTCTTATCGGCCGTGGGGATGCCCATTCCTTCAAGGAATCCCTGATCACGGTTGTAGTCAACCGAGACGACCTTGTCGCTGAACAGGTCGACTAGCGCGATGGTGGCCTTCTTGCCGTCCAGCTGCGCCGCGGTCCACTGGCCGATCTGCTTGCCGGCGGCGAAGTTATCCGTCGCGAACGTGATGTCCACAGCGTTTGCCGGGTCCGGCGGGGTGTCCAGGGCGATCACGAACAGCCCGGCGTCGCGGGCCTTCTTGATCGCATCAACGACGGCCGGTCCGTTCGGAGTGATCAGGATGCCCTTGTCGCCCTTGCTGATGGCATTCTCGATTGCCTGGATCTGCGTGTCCTCGTCGCCATCGGACTTGCCCGCGGCAAGTTTCAGGTCAATGTTTCCGCCCTCGGCGGCCTTCTTCGCGCCGTCTTCCATGGCAACGAAGTACGGGTTTGTGGTCGTCTTGACAATCAACGAAACGCCGACCTTCCCGGCGGAGGAGGCTCCACCGGAGGCCGGGGCCGAAGAACCACCGCCACAGGCCGTCAGGCTAAGCGCTCCGATCGTCAGAACTGCACCGACGGCGAGGAAGCGGTTGACGGCCGGCCCGAGGGCTTTGGAACTCAACATTGAATCTCCTGTTTTGTATTCGGCACTGAGGTGCCTGACAACGATGTCATGTAAGGTGTAACCCGGATCACAATGGAGAGTCAAGAGTTCTCCGAATAAGAAGGAGCAGGTCGTTGACATCGTTGTCTAACGGTTACCATCCCGGCACCGCGAAGCAGCGCCCCACCATGCGCGACGTCGCCGCACTCGCTGGCGTCGGGATCAAGACAGTCTCCCGGGTCGTCAATGACGAACCGGGCGTGTCAGAAGCGAAGAGGGTCCGCGTTCTCCGGGCCGTGGAACAGTTGAACTATCAGGTGGACATGGCCGCGGGCAGTCTTCGTCGCACCGGCCGGAGAACCTTGTCCATCGGGTTGCTTCTTCCCAGCGTGGCTAATCCGTTCAGCGGGGAAATCCACCGGGCCATCGAAGATGCTCTGGCACCGCGTGGCATTGCGGTGTTTGCCGCAAGCCTGGACGACGACCCGGAGCGCGAGAAAGCCCTCGTCGCCGCGTTTCTGCGGCGGCGCGTCGACGGCCTTGTCCTTACCCCGATCGCCAAGAGCCAGGCCCACGTCATACCTCAACATTCCCAGAACCTACCGATCGTTTTCATTGACCGTGAACCGATCGGGGTTGACGCCGACGCCGTAGTGAGTGATAACGCCACCGGCGGAGCGCGGGCAGCTGCCCATCTGCTCAGCCACGGTCATACCAGACTGGCGTATCTGGGAGACCGGCCCGAGATCCAGACCGCGCGGGAACGCCGCAGGGGCTTCGTGGAGGAACTCGGCCACGCCGGGATTCCCGCGTCCGCAGTCCCGGTCACTGAGGATCTTCATGATGAAGAGGCAGCCCGCCTGGCCACGCACGCACTGCTCGCCTCCCGGAATCCCCCTACCGCCATATTCTCCAGCCAGAACCTGGTCACCTTCGGCGCCATGCGGGCGCTGAAGGAAGCGGGCGCGAGCACCAAAGTGGCTCTGGTCGGTTTCGACGACTTTGCCCTGGCGGACATGATGGAACCGGGGATCACGGTCATCGCGCAGCACCCCGACCGCATCGGGAAACTTGCCGCCGAACGGATCCTGGCAAGGATCGACGGCGACCAAAGCCGGCCCGGCACCTGGGTTGTCCCCTCAGAGCTGATCGTCCGGGGTTCGGGCGAGCTCCGGCCGGCGGACTGACCCAACTGACTATTCCGAAAATTTTCGTAGGAAGCAAAGGATATGACATGACTAAAACGTTGTACGCCGAATTCACGGTCAAGCCCGGCTGCGAGGCCAGAGTCGCGGAAATGATGCGCGAGCTCTCCGAACACGTCCGCGCCGAGCCGGGAAACGTGGTCTTCTGGCCCTATACCAGGGAATCCCGGCCCAACGAGTTCATCGTCTTCGAGGTTTACCGTGACCAGGCCGCCTTCGATGAGCACATTGGAGCCCACTACGGACAAAAATTCAACGAGGAACTCGCAGGTCTCATTGAAGGCGACGGATCGGAACTGACCTGGCTCCGCGCACTTCAGTAGCAGTGCGCCGGGCGTTGCGGGCCGAGAGTACATTCCCGCTAGGGTCTTCCCCAGAGGCTCCCGACCGCGTTAAGGAGCTGGCTGATCTGCGGGGGGACATTACTGAAATGCTGGGGTGCCGAGAATTCCATTGAGTCGCTGATCCGCGTCAGGGGAACCGAGAGCGACGGGCGCGTCAGTGTCCAGATTATTGACCACGTAAAGGCGATTCCGGCCGCTGACCGTCTCCGCGTTGTGGAACCGCTTGTCCGGCGTTCCCACGAAGGAAACCACGGCACCGACCTGGGGGATCATGGCCAGCCGCCTCGTCGTCCAGTTGATCGCGAATCTGGTTTCATCCGTCATCGTCGGCACCATCGGGCACGGTCTGACGATCAACATCAGCCAGTATGCCCTGGTCCTCGCCGTCGCGGTCCTCGGCGCAGCCGTGTTCCCGGCGATCGGGCAAGCCCTCGTCGGACTGGTGTCATCCGGGCACTGACCTCCGCCCGGTCTGGCGGCGGCGAGCGGATCTATCAGCGCGAAAGGGCGGCCACGCCCGGACGTCGGCTGGGGATCACTACGGACCTGAGCACACGTTCCGCGCCGGAGTGGGGATTGCTCGTTTCCTCGTGGGTTACACCGGTGGCGTGGGTTACCACGTCGGCGAGGCTGCCGTTACGCTCGTAGGAGCGGCGCTGCCGGGTGGCACCGGTACCTTGGGTGAGAATGCGTTGCAGGCCTTCCATCACGTACGTTGCGTCGCCCGTCTCGTCGAGGGCGTCCCGGACGTGATCGTAGATTGCGGTAACGACATTTCTTGCGGTGTCCAGCTTGTGAGCCACGGGGTGGAGCAGGCTTCCTTCGATACCGAACCGGCTGGCTCGCCACGCTGCCTGGCGCAGGATCGCCGCGGGAACCATGTCCGGCGGCTTTCCCGCCTCCCATTCCCTGGCGGCGGTCTCCACCAGCGCCCGCACCAGGGCCGCGATGAGGGCGGCATCCCGGACGTCAAGGCAAACATCGGATACGCGGATCTCCACGGTAGGGTGCCTGGCGGACAGCCGGGCGTCAAAATCCGGGCTGGTGACGACGCCGGTGTCTGCCAAGCGTTCCACCAATGAGTAGTAGGCGTCCGCCGAGCCGAACACGTCCGTCGGACCCGCCGTTGACCACCGGTTCCAGGCCTGTGTGCGGAAACTGGCATAGCCGCTGTCGGTGCCGTTCCAAAACGGGGAATTGGAGCTCAACGCTATGAGCAGCGGGAGCCAGGACCGGATCCGGTCCAGGACCGCCACTCCTTCCTCATCGGAGCCGACGTAAACATGGACGTGATACCCACACGTCAGCTGTTCCCGAGCAGTCAGAGCGAACTTTTCCACCAGTGCGTCATACCGGTCGTTGCGGGTGTGCCGGGGCGCGACCGGAAGCGGCGACGTGCCGAGGGCGGATATCCTCGCGCCCACGCTCCTGGCCAAAGATTCTGCATAGGAGCGGCCGGCTCGTATTTCGGCGGCCAGTCCGCTCAGACTGCTGTGCGGCCCGGTGATGACCTCGAGTTGTTCCTGCTGCAGTTCAGCGGCCAGCATCGGGTACCGGGGAGGATTCTCCGCGCCCCGGCCCAAATCATGGAGGCCCAGGACTTCTCCGGCCAAGGGCAGGAGACCGCCATTTCGGGGGTCCACGATCAGAAATTCTTCCTCAACACCAAGAGTACGCACGTGCTAAGTGTGGCCCACAAATCCGTTGGCGAAAGACCACATCCCGTGGGCGCAGCATCGCCCGGAGAACAGCAACTCCGACCAATCCAACACTTCCGGGATCGAAGCGCCGAGTCATCACCTGGTTGTGGTCTGAGGATGGGACACGTGAGGTAAGGGTGGCACGACCGAAAACGCTTCACCTCGCACCCAAACCTCGAAGGAGTTCCCGACTTGTCCGACGCCGTCGTTGACACGCCGGGAGCTCCGCATGACGCACCGGCTTCACGGTGGGGCCTCGTGAAGGCACGCAGACTAGTCAGGGGCCTCACTGCTTTGACGAAATCAATGTTCTTATGTCCTGACGTATTCATGGGGAAGGATGGTCCGGTTCACTGGTGGTTCACCGTCGCCGCCGTCGTTGTTCACATGGTTCGTAGAGTCTGGTGACTTCGGTTGGGGGACTTTCGGAACTATATGAAGGAAACATCGTGACTACACGTCGCTTACTATCCGCAGCGGCACTTGTCGTTGTAGCAGCTACCGCTGTGACCGGCTGTGCCCAGAGCAGTACTGCCACCGCCCAGGACAACGCCGCGGGCGCGTCCGCTGACAAGACAATCACCGTGTTGATCAGCGGTGATACCAATGTGCAGAGCCTGTGGGAGAAGAGCCTGGTTCCGGCGTTTGAGAAGGCCAACCCCGGTTACAGCGTCAAGGTCACCCTGGACCTGCACGGGGAACACGATGCCCAGACACTGGCAAAGCTGACCAGCGCCACGGAACAGAAGAAGGAGCCCGACTTCGATCTTGTCGACGGCGGGTTCGTCTCCAAGGCCTCGGCAGCCAACCTGTTGACACCCGTGACCACCGATACGGTGCCGGCATTGAAGGACGTGCCCCAGGAAGTCATCCAGGCTGGAGGGACCGGGGGCATCCCTTACCGCGGATCCGCCGTCCTGCTGGCCTACGACACCAAGACTGTCCCGACGCCGCCGAAGACTCTGGACGACCTGCTGACCTGGATCAAGGCGAACCCCGGGAAGTTCACCTACAACTCCCCCAAGTCCGGCGGCTCCGGCGGGGCATTCGTTGCCACAGTCCTGGACAAGTACGTTCCGGCCGCGGACCGGGCCAAGATGACTGTCGGATACGAAAAGGGCCTTGAGGGCGACTGGGACGCAGGCTTCGCGGCCCTGAAGGAACTGAACCCCTACGTCTTCCAGAAGGGCGTTTACCCGAACGGGAACAAGCAGACCCTTGACCTGCTCGCCAGCGGACAAATCTCCATGGCGCCGGTCTGGTCCGACCAGTTCATCACCGGAGTGGCCAACGGCCAGATCGCCTCGACGGTGAAAGCCGCACAGATCAGCAACCCGTCCTTCACCGGGGGCGCGGCCTACCTGGGCATTCCCAAGTCCACCACACGTCAGGACGCCGCGCTGAAACTGGCGAACTTCGTCCTCTCCCCCGACGCGCAGTCGACGATCATCAAGGAAATGTCGGGCTTCCCGGCCATCAGCCTGGACAAGCTTCCCGCCGATGTAAAGGAAAAATTTAAGGACGCGGACACGAACAACCTGCGTAAGGGCTACTTCGACCAGATGGGCAAAGACCTGAACAGCCTGTGGGACCAGAAGGTCCCCGGCCAGTGACGGCCACGCTCGAAAAGCCGGAGGCTCCGCGGCAGGCGGAGCCTCCGGCCGCCGCCCGGACCGCCAGCCGGCCGGGCCCGCGAAGCATCGGTTTCCTCATGGCGCTCCCACCGATCCTGCTGATCGCCCTCTTCATCGGGTTCCCGATCGTGCTCGCCTTCGGCTTCAGCATCGGAATGACCGGAGGCCTGAACCACACCATCGCCACCATCGGGCAGAACGTGCACGAGGCCGGAAACTGGTGGGGAACCCCGGCCGCTTATCAGGAGATGTTCACCAATCCGCGTTTCCTGGGCGATCTTCTGGTGACCGTCACCGTGACCCTGGTCAGCACTGCGGCGGTTCTCTTCCTGGCTCTGGGGATCGGGTTGTTCCTCAAGCTCCGGGGCGGACGGGCCGCCCGCCTGCTCTCGGGGCTGGCGATCGTACCGCTGTTCATACCGGTGGTGATCGCTTCGTGGGCCATCCTGACCTTCTATTCGGGCACGGGTTTCCTGCGCAGCGTGTTCGCGCAGTTCGGTCTTGAGTTCCCGGTCTGGGCCTTCACGATGGTCACCGTCATCATCGGCTCGGTCTGGACGTCGCTTCCCTTCGCGGTGCTCATGGTCTCCTCCGGCCTGCAGGCGGTGCCCGAGGCAATGATCGAGGCGGCCCGCGACGCCGGCGCCGGATTCCTGCGGATCGTTGTTTCGGTGATCGTTCCGATGGCAGCGGTTCCCATCATCATCGCCACAACATTCACTGCCATCGGGATCGTCGGGTCATTCACCGTCCCTTATTTCACCGGGCCCAATTCACCGAACATGCTGGGGGTGGACATGTCGAACTACTTTTCGTCTTTCAACCAGCCGCAACAGTCCGCCGTGATGGCCTTCACCGTGTTCCTGATTGCCTCCGGAATCGCGGCGCTCTACGTATGGGCGAACTTCCGCTCCGCCAAGGAACAGGGAAAGCTCTGATGGCCATAAACACTCACGCACCCCAGCGGCGCCAGGTGACGACCGGGTCGCTGGCCTTGGGCGCCCTCGTGGCACTTTTCGTGGCTTTGATGGTCCTTTTCATTCTGGGCCCGCTGATGTGGCTCGGTATTCATGCCTTCGCCGGGACCTGGACCTTTCCCAATCTGTTGCCCGATGATTGGACGCTGCGCTGGTGGCAGGTCGTTTTCAACGACAGCGCCCTGGCAGTGGCCGTGCAGAACTCGCTGTTCTTCGCGCCGATGACTGTCCTTGTCTCAGCCGTCATCTGCCTTCCTGCGGCGTACGCTTTCGCCCGCTTCAATTTCCCCGGAAGGCAGTTCTTCCTGATCAGCCTGTTCGCCACCAACGCGTTCCCCAAAATGGGGCTGTTCGTCACACTCGCGGCACTGTTCTACGCGCTGAACCTGATGAACACCGTGCTGGGAATCCTGATCGTCCATGTCCTGGGCACAGTGGTGTTCATGACTTGGATCCCGGCGGCCGCGTTCGCCGCAGTGCCCCGGAACCTGGAAGAAGCCGCCCGCGACGCCGGAGCTTCCAGAGCGCGGGTGTTCTCCTCCGTGACGCTGCCCCTGGCGCTGCCGGGGATCATTGTCGCAGCCGTCATGTCATTTCTGGCTTCCTTCGATGAAGCACAGGGAACATATCTCGTGGGAGCCCCCGCCTTCATGACAATGCCCACCCAGATGTACAGCCTGGTGCTGAACTACCCGACCCAGGTCGCGGCGGTCTTCTCCATCCTGCTGGCCATTCCCTCGGTCGCGCTCATGCTCGCCGCACACAAGCACATCCTCGGCGGCCAGCTCGCCGAGGGTTTCCAGATCAAATAGCGCCACAGCGCTCAACGCCGGACAGAGACCCCATGACCACACACGAAACCCTGACACCAGCCGCCCCTCGCCAGCGGCCGGAGCACCACGGAACGGCCGCCCCAACCGACGGAACCCGGGCCGGCCGCGGCCTGCACATCCGGGGACTGCACAAAGTCCTCGGCGGCCGGACAATCATCGATGACCTCAATCTGACGGTCGGGGAAGGGGAGCTGGTGTCCCTGCTTGGCCCCTCCGGCTGCGGTAAAACCACCACCCTGCGGATGATCGGAGGCTTCCTCCAGCCCGATTCAGGTTCCATCGAGGTCCAGGGACAGGAAGTCTCCCACCTGGGCGCGGAGAAACGGCCCAGCGCGATGGTCTTCCAGAACTATGCCCTCTGGCCCCACATGACCGTCGCGAACAACGTCGGGTTCCCCCTGAAACTGCGCAAGCTCTCCAAGGCCCAGATCACCGAGCGTGTTGAAACGGTCCTTGAACTTGTCAGCCTGCTCCATCACAAGGATTCCAAACCGGCACGCATCTCCGGCGGCGAGCAGCAGCGCGTCGCGCTGGCCCGCGCCCTCGTCCAGGAGCCGAAGCTCCTGCTCCTGGACGAGCCGCTGAGCAACCTGGATGCAAAGCTGCGCGTGAAAGTCCGCGACGACATCCGCAACATCCAGCAGGACCTTGGCATCACCACCGTCATCGTTACCCATGACCAGGAAGAAGCGATGTCCATGTCGGACCGGATCGCGGTCATGAACGCCGGACGGATCGAGCAGTTCAGCACCCCGGCGGACCTCTACGCCCGGCCCGAAACCGAGTTCGTCGCAACCTTCATCGGCAGCCTCAACAGAATCGAAGGAACCCTCAGCGCGGGAACAATCTCCGCCGGGACCGACGTGATCGGGATCCGCCCCGAAGACGTCACCCTGTCCGTCGGAGCATTCAAGGGCTCACTCCCGGCCACCGTCGAACGGGTCGTCCCCCGCGGTCACTTCCAAGAGGTTCACCTCCGGCGGGCGGACGCGCGGCTGCGCAGCTTCGTCACCGGCGAAACACCCGCGCCTGGCCAACAGGTCCATGCCGCCATTTCCAAGGCCATGACCTTCCGGAACGGACACCTCATCGAAGAATCCGGCACGGCACAATGAGGCCTAATATCCCGATTGAGAAGACCCGGGCCACCGCCCACCGGGGGGACTCGAGCAACCTTCGGGAAAACACTCTCCCGGCCATCCGCTCAGCCATCACTGCAGGAGCGGACCTTGTGGAAGTCGATGTCCGCCTCACCAAGGACGGACACGTGGTCGTGCTCCACGACACCTCCCTGCTGCGGCTGTGGGGTATGGAGCGCAACGTCAGCGATGTCGACTACGACGTGGTCCGCGATCTGGGAACGGGTCAGGAACGCATCCCCTTACTCTCCGAGGCGCTGGATCTGTTCAGAGGGTGCCCGTCCCGACTTCTGATCGATATGGAAGACGCCGAACCCGCGGCCGCAGCAGCCGGCGTTGTCCTCGCCAGCGGCGTGGACGTCTCTTGGTGCGGAAATTTGGAGGGCATGCGGACAATCCGTGCACTGGATCCGGACGCACGGATCTGGCTGCCGTGGAACCAGAGATCCGCTCCGCCGGCTGAACTGCTGGAGGAGCTCAAACCGGAATTCGTCAACGCCGAGTACGTCCTCCTCAGCCAGGCCACGGTTGACCGGATCCACGATATGGACTCCAGGGTCGCGTGCTGGACCGTCGATGACCGGGAGGCCATGCGCTGGGTGCTCAGGCTCGGGGTGGACTCGATCACCAGCAACCGCCTGGAACTCCTGCAAGCCACGATCGCCGAGGACCCCGACACATGGCCCGACACCTCACCACCGGCGGCCCTGTCAGGCGCCGAAACACTGCAGGCCCTCGAGGTCGCCCGGGAACTCGCAGACTGGGCGATCACGTACACCCGGACCGCGGACCATGGCGAGGTCTCGACCAAGGCGCACCCGGGCGATCTGGTCAGTGAAGTAGACGTCGCAGTCGAACGCCACGTCCGTAACGTCATTGCCGCCAGGCTCCCGGGCCACACCGTGGTCGGCGAAGAGATGGGCGGCACGGCCACTGCGGGCCAGCCCTGCTGGTATCTCGATCCTGTCGACGGAACAACGAACTTCGTCAACAACATCCCCTGGACGGCCTTCTCCCTGGCACTGGCCATCGACCGTACCCCTTTTGTGGCCGTCGTCGCCGATCCCTGGCGAGGTGACGTCTTCGAAGCGGTAGCCGGACACGGTTCACGCCTGAACGGCAGGGAACTGGCCCTCCCCCGGGCCGCAGACGGACCTCATCCGTCCCTTGCCGGAAAAGTGGTCTCCACCGAACTCGCCGGCCATCTCCCGTGGCCCGGCATGCTCCGACTGCTCCAGGAGCTCGGGCGGCGGCACAGCATCATGCGGATTATGGGATCAGCCACCATGACCGTAGTCGGTATCGCCGCAGGACGCGGCGCGGGCGCCATCATCGGCAGCTTCAGCCCGATCGATCACCTGGCCGCGACGCTCATCGTTCTCGAAGCCGGCGGCGCTGTCCTGAACGCCGAGGGCGAAACCGACCCGTTCCCTTCCACTGGCGGCGTCCTCGTCGCGGTCCCCGCACACGCTGCCGAACTTCACAGAATCTGGAGGCAGGCACATGCCGGTGCCGACCACGGCTGACACCACTCCGGTGCTCGGCCTCGCCGATCACGTCGCGAGGATCGGCCGGAGCAGCCGCTGGGAGTTGGTGGGCGAGGTTCCCCTCGACTTCCCCACCCACCACCCGCAAGGGATGGCGTTCGCCAGCGGACTGATATTCCTCTCCTCCGTCCAAATCCTGGACGAACCCGTCCCCGCCGCGGACCCCGCCCTCCGCACGCCCGGCCGCGGAGCCGGCCATGTGTTCGTCCTCGACGCTGACGGGGCGCTGATGAGCGACATCACCGTCGGCGAAGGAGCGATGTACCACCCCGGCGGCATCGACTACGACGGCGAGAACGTCTGGGTTTCCCTGGCGGAGTACCGGGCATCGAGCAGGAGCATCATCTACAGCATCGACCCGGTCAAGCACACCGCACGCGAACGGTTCCGGGTGGATGACCACATCGGTTGGATCCTCCGCGACCCCGGCTCCGACCTCCTTTACGGCGGAAACTGGGGCTCACGCCATCTCTACACCTGGGACTCGGACGGGCGAGTGCTCGACCGCTGGGAAAACCCGGACCACTACATCGACTACCAGGACGCCCAAATCGCCGCTCCGGGTCTGCTCCTGTGCAGCGGCATCTCCCTCTTGCCCCTGCCCGCCGGTGGCACCCACGAACTCGGGGGCCTCGCCCTGGTTGACCCGCTAAATCGCCGGATCAGCCACAACGTGCCGGTCAGCCTTTTCAGCGACGCGGGCCACGTCATCACCCGCAACCCCGTCACCCTCACCACCGACACCAAAGAGATCCTCCTGCACGCCGCCCCGGATGATGGCGAAGATATCAGAGGAACCCGGATCCTCACCTACCGCATGATGCCCCGCGCTTGATAACGATCGACACAATGGTTCGCCGGGAGAGGGCAGGAGTCATAGGATGATGTGTCCCGCTGAGGATGTCTTGAATCCCTCCGATGGCGGGATGACGCAACCGCATGAAGTCAGCGCGAAACGTGCATGCCACAACATCCCCATGATCCCGCGGCTCTTCGACCTCAGCTCAACCTGGCACCTCCTCGCCACCCGGCATCGGTGTGGGCCGTCAACACAAACGTCGAGATGAGTTGGCCCGACTGGTGGCCCCGTTCCAGCTTCGCGGCCCCACTCACGCGAACAGGGAACAAAAGCAACATCCATGACGACATCCTCAAGGCAAACACTGCCTGCCTCAACTTCAAGGCGTCTTGGGATACACCTTGGCGATGGCGATCCACTCACCAAAGGTCGTCTCACCCAAGGAAATTGAGTTCGACGCCGGCGGACACTTTCTTCCCCACCCAGCGCTGGATGACCCCCCACCCGGGGTGCCTGCTCCTTGGCCTCATCACTGATCCTGGACGGGCTCGTGCGCGGCCGGCGGGACCGCGGTTCCAACGCTGCAGCCGGGCCCTCGGCCCGGGCTCGGCCCAGCAACACGTAAAACGTCTTACGGGAGATGCCATGCTCGGTACAGAACGATGTCACGGCACCACGCGGCGGGTCATCCGGCCACTGCGAGATGGCTAAACGGACACGAGGATCAACAGGCTCAACTCCACTCATCCACCCATCAGAATGGCAGAAGTGTCACCATCAGGAATCCCTGAACTGTCACCGATGTCCTGATGCAGAACCGTCACCCATGTCGCGAAACTTAACACAACCCGATCGGAAGCCCAAGGTGTGCACATTGTGCACACCTTCTCTCTAGCCGACTTCGGCGCCACAACCAGGCTGCCTAAACGGCTGTCCGGTAGGCACTAGCGTCTTGCGCTCCGCTGTGAAGCGGTAGGCCTCCGGACCCGAACCGGCCGCGTACTGGACAACCACTGTGGATGGCTCAGGGCAAACGCTGAGCGGCGGGCATGGATACGTCCTGCATTTTCCTGCCGGGAAAATCCCGCCGAATGGGGCCTTCTGGTCGCTCACTCCGACCGATGTCGCCGGGTATATGGTGAGCAATCCAACTAATCGCTACAGCGTTGGTGACCGTGCACCCCTCTCGCACAACGCCGACAAGTCAGTCGATATCTATCTCCAGCATCAGGCTCCGAACGGGCGCGAGCAGAACTGGCTGCCGACTCCTCCCGGGAAGTTCAAACTGATGCCACTGTTTGAGGAGCTCCATTTTCGATGGAGTCAGAGTTGCTCTGTGAACAATAGCCATGGACCCAGCGTAGGTCGTGCGAAATCAGGAATCGCTGTGACTTTCGGCGGTAAATGGCGGCGTTTTCACAGCGCTATTTGGCGAGAGGGATCGGCTAACGTGCAGTGCTGCCCGCTGGTGGTGCCGTGTGGCAGCCCCGTGTGTCATCCATGGGGTTGCTATGTGGTGCTGCCAGCGGCCGCAGACGAAGACGTCGCGTGTGCGGCATGCGTCGTCGCTACCACGCATGCGAGGCCCGCGGGTCAGACGGGGGACGTTCTCAAATTCACTGTCCGCTCCAGCCAGCCGAGGATCGTCGCCAGGCTTTCGGGGTCCAGATGTGTTTCCGGGGCGTTGTAGCCGTTCCCCGGTAGGGCGGCGACTTCGTCCGGGGTGCGGGTATCTTCTTTGAACACATGGTTCGCGTTGGGCGGGAAGGCGAACGTCACGTTTGCCATCCCGGCGGCGGCTTCCTGGAGCGGGCCGCCGTCGGCGCGGGCGTCAATCTGTACGTCCCTGCCGCCAATCAACACGAGCGCGGGGATCCGCACTTTCGTGAGGGAGTCGCCGGTGGACTCGACCCACAGTTCGCGGGCGAGCGGAAGGTTCGCCGGAGCCTCGAAGCTCGCAAGCACCATTCTCACGTTCTCGGGTAGAGACGGATCGAGGTTCATCGGGTGCCCGGCCGTATAGCGCGCAGCAGCTTCCTCAATCTTCGGCATGAGCCCGGCGCCGCCCGGGACCTGGGCGGCTTGGAGAGCCAACTGGGAGAGCAGCACAGTCTGGATGGGGCGTCCGGGCGGTGCAGCAAGCACGATCCCGGCGAAGGGCACGTCCTGGTCACTGGTGGCGTAGTGGAGCACATGGAGGGTGCCCTCGCTGTTGCCGAGCCCGACAATCCTCGCGGGGTCGACGAAGTCCAAGCCGGCGAGCAACCCGACGGCCGCGACCAGCTCATCCAGATGAGACTGCATGCTTACCTTACCGATGAGCTTCGTGATGTTCTCGATCGCGTGCGGGCCGGAGGCCCGTTTGTCATAGCGGAGGCTCGCGATGCCGGCACGGGCAAACGCCTCGGCGAACAGCCGGCCGCTGCCGTGGCTGCCGGGAAGCAACGGTGAGCACCAGTCCCGGTCAGTCGGCCCGCTGCCGGCGACCAGGACCACCGCCGGGAACGGACCGTCGCCGTCGGGCCGGACAACCGTGCCCTCCATGGGGATGCCATCCAGCTGCCAGGACACATCAAGGGAACTTGCCATGTCCGCCAGTCTCACACCGAACTACGAACAGGACAATCGACCTCACCCAGGCGAAGCAGCCGCCAGTACCAAAGACTGGGGCGCGTTCGCAGCGCACAAAGCGGAGGTCGTAGCGGCGATCCTCAAGAACGCCGGGGTCCAGACTAGTGCGGACCGACGGCCCAGCCGGGCTAGGGGCTTGCTGTCCTGCTCGGGCGGTTCCGCGGCCGCGTCGGGGAGGTTTGACCGGGCCGTCGGACCGGGCGGAGGCAGCCTGCACTGTCAGGGCAAAGGGGAAGCCCCGTCAGCAATGCTGAAGGGGCTTCGACTGTTTTGATTCCGTTATGACGAACATCATCTCCCGAACTAGTGAGAAACCGGTGTTTCCTGCCGCGTCATCGACAGGCCACCCTGGATCAGATCCAACGTGCGTTCCGGGTTTCCCCTGGTGTTCGTTCCCGTCCTTCTTTCGAAGAACGTATAACCATTAATACGCCTCGTTTTCCGGTGCCGCAAGAGGCAAGCGTCACCGTCATGGCGGGCCTTCCGGCGTGGCATCGTGCCTCACGTGCCGGCCGGGATTCCTCTTGGGAAGCCGGACTGACGGCACCGCTACCCCGTGTTGACTGGCGCAAAGCACAGCAATATGCTTGCCTGAGCGCCCCGATGTATCCCCCAATAACATCGGGGCGCTTCTACGCCCTCATGCCCCCACAATTTTGGCAAATCTTCTCCGTCGTCACTCATCGAAGTGGACCCGGACCTCGGTGCCGGCAGCCATCGGGGCGATGACAGAAGCGGCAACATCCCTGAGCTTGATGTGCCGCGCGTTCGATGCTTCCCGGAGGATCCGGAAAGCATCATCCTGGGAACACCGGTTTTGCGCCATGATCATTCCCGCAGCCAGACCGATCACCGTCCGTGATTCCAGCGCGGCCAAAAGGTCCCTCCGCGCGTCCTGACACCTGGCGATCGTCAAAGCAAGCCTCAGCGACTTCGAGGCCTCCCCGGCGAACAGCTGAAAGCTGGCAACATCGTCGGAACCAAATGCGGACGACACCGGGGCATAAAAGGTCAACGTGCCGCGGGCCATATCGCCAAGGGCCAGAGGGACAACGAGAACGGATCGAAATCCGCCAGTCACTGCAGTTTTTACATAGAGCGGCCACCGCTCCTCCCGCTCCATATCCCGGATGTGCACGATGGTGGAATCGCCCACCGCGGCAAGCTGCGGCCCGTCGCCGGTGCTGTTCTGGATGTGCTCCAGGTCCAGAGCCTGACTGCTGCTCGCCGCGGAGGCCGACGCCTTCCGGCGGCTGCTGATATGCACCCCGCAGTGCACAGCCCGCTCGGGGCGTGAAAACGCCGACGCGGCATAGCCCGCAAGGGCGTGAAGAAAGCCCTCCACATCCCCGCTCGCCAGAAGGGCATCCTGCAGGTGCATGGCCGCATCGCCGCCCAGTGCCTGGCTCTTCTGGTCCATGCCCGTCCCCCTCAACGCCGCCGTCCCCCTCGAGAGCACCCGACTGGGCACCATCTGGCACGGTCCCTCCACGTTCGCTGATGGAAGTCTGGGCGGATGCAGCGGCCCCGGCGGGTTCCAACGCCACGCCCGAGCCGCCTACCCCGGCTTCAACAGCATCATCATCGAAACGCACCACCGGGAGTCTCTATGCAATACCTCTTCAACAGACGCCGTTAGAGTCCAACGGCCTGTCCCCGTGCACGAAGGAGCGCCGAAGAAGATCCCGGACGATGACGGCGCTTGTGGTTATCCTATCCACGGGCGGATTGCCGGGACCGGGCAATCCGCCGTCGTTCTGCCTGACAGGTCTCAGGCACCGTGCTGCCTCTCGAACAGTCTTCCGGCCGCGGTTGTCAGGAACAGTGCGATCAACCGGATCGCGCCGGCAGCGAGAAGAACCACGGTGAAGAAGACGAAGCCGGACAGGAACATCAGGAACGCCAGCGCAGCTGTTGGAAGCAACGTGAGGTTGAACGCGACCGTGGACGGGTCACCCATGAAGAGCCCCGCCACCGCCGCGCCCGGCCCTTTTCACCGGTCTACGACCAAACTCCGGCGGACTGTTCCGGGCGCTCATGCGTGGGGCCATCTGTGCGCGTTCTTCCTGGCCGGGTGATGCCGGGCTCCTTCGGGCTGGACGGCGTCGAAGAACCGTTCGACCCCGTGGGCGGCGTAGGCGCTGTGGGCCCGGTTGCGGATGAACAGGACGTCCTCGTCCGTGAGCCTGATCTGGCCGTGGGAATCGGTGGGGACCGGTTCAGCGGTGGCCCGGTTGATGGCGGCCGCCACGGTCCGGGGCACGATGACCGCACCGTGGTGATCCATGAGCCACTGCCGGGTGGCAGGGTCAAACTCGTTCCAGTTCGATCTGATGGTCATCGGAGTCCCCGCCTTAGGGCCGCGCTCCCGGACCTGCACGTTTCCGCCGTGCCGGTTTCAGCCGCGGGTGATGGGAAGCGTATTCTTTTCCGTTCCGGCCGCAACGGCTTCGGGCAGCGGGGTCCTGACTTCCAGGACACCGTCGGTGTAGGAGGCCTTGATGTCCTCCTCCCTGATCCCCTCGGGCAGCGGCAGATCGCGGGTGAAGGAGCCATACCGGAACTCGGAGCGGTACCGGTTCTTGTCCTTGTGTTCTTCCTTTTCCTGGCGCTCGGCACTGATGTGCAGCACGCCCTCGGAAATGCTCACTTCGATGTCCTTCTCAGGATCCAGTCCGGGCATCTCGGCCCGGACAACAAGTGTCTTGTCATCGACGAACTCCTCGACCCTGATCGGGGCGGGACCGGCCGCGGACTCAAGCATCCGGTCAAAGGCGTCCATAAACCCGGCCGGGGACCCGAGGAGGGCGTCGAACGGCGAACTCCAGCGGCTGCTTGCGAACGGGGACCATCTCATCAAATCAGCCATGGCGGTTTCTCCCATTTCAGAGCAGGGCAGGACTCCGTTGTAAGCCCCGGGTCATCCCAGTAGATACCCCGGCGGGCAGGAGACGACAGGGACGAAGGTCCCCCGACATTCCGTTGACTCACTGGAAGGGCCTGAATCGCTCCGCTTCGGGAACCACGCCTCCTCGGACAGGACCTCCGCTGCGTGGAGTGAATTTCTATGATTTACGGCCCAATCGATTCGGGTTGCTATGTCGCCACCGCACTTTTTTAGATTTCATCGCTAGCCGGAGGCGTGAACCGCGTGACGTGCCTCACAAATGGTGGCCGCCTCCGGCAATCTCGGTACTCTGGAAGAGGTCAAGAAAGCGGCCGTCAGTGCTTCGTAGAGGACCTTTTCCCTATGACCGCAAAACTCGCCGTCACCGTTGCCGTCGACATGGACGCAACAACCGTCACCCTTAGAACCGCAGGAAAACTCACCCCCAACAACGTCCGCGCCCTCCTCGCAGTAGTAGGCCGCGCCGGGCGCGTCCTGCCCGGCTTTGCCGTTCACCTACACCTGGACCAGCTCCACACCAGCTCGCCGGAAGCGCTCCACGCCCTCTCCGGCGCCGGTGTCACAACCCTTTCCGCGCACCGGCCCGTGCGCACCCGTCGTGGGCACCACCCGGCCCTGGCAGCGAGGGTAGCCGCATGAGCGGACAAAAACCCGAGCGCCGCAACCGGATATTCCACCATTTTGGAAGGTGGTCCCTGGTATCCGATGAAGACCTCCTGAACCTGCGCCAATCGCTGCGCCAGGTACAGAAACACGTGGGGTCGACCGTCGCCGTCTAACTCTTCGGCCTCATCGATCAGGAACTATATCGGCGCGCTCACACCGCGTAATGGGAGCACCCTCCCGGACCCCCGCCCCGCTAATGGCCGGCGGATATGGCTCAAGCCTGTTGGGGGTGAGCCATATCAGGCCGTTTCGGCGACAAGCCGCTGGCTTCGGGGAAGACCTATGAGTTGTGAAGACTCAAGCCACGGGGAATTTCCGGCGGACAGCAGCACGCCCGTATTTGGGTGAGTTCCGTGAACCCGTCACCAGCACCCCCGGGGTCGGCGGGACCTCCGGGACCAGGCGGAACACTCCAGGTGAGTTGTTTCGCCTGGACCCGGAACGGCGGCACGGCATGACATTACGGATCCGGCCAGGGTCCTAACAACGGCCGCGAACGTCACCCGATGACATGCAGAGTCACCCGGCGTCGCAAATCGTCACCGGATCTCCCGCGGGGCGCCCCCGCCATAAGTCTTTCCTGTTCGCTGTCGCCCGCACCCCGGGCCGCCGAACGCGGCCAGGCACGCTAGGCGACGCTGGACATCTGAAGGCTCCGGAAACCCGAGGCGTGGAATATCAGAGGGTCGTGGCTGTTGTCCCGGGTGCAGTGTTCGTGGACCCTCAGAAGCACGACGGCATGGTCTCCGGCAGGTGTCTCTGTCTCCACGGAGCAGTCAAGCCAAAGCCCGGCGTCGTCCAGAAATGCTGCGCCGGACGGCGCGGTGGTCAGCCGGACCCCGGCGAAACGGTCGCCGGATTTTGCTGCGATCTGGCGGCAGATGTCCGCCTGGTCGGCGGCCAGGACGGAAACGCCGATTCGCGAGCTGTCCCGGATGAGTGGCCAGGTCCGCGATGAGTTCTGCACGGCGAACATGACCAACGGAGGGTCGAACGACACGCCGACAGTGAAAGTCGAGGAGACGATTCCCTCCGGTTCCCCGTCCACGGTCGAGCATAGCGCCGCCACACCAGATGGAAAATGTCGGAACATTTCCCGCAAGGCAGCCGGGCTCAGATCACGGTTCAGAGACAAGGACGTCACCTCTCGCGGGATCGAAGGTTCCGGCTGTTCTGAACCGGTCCGGCGGAGCGAAGGCGTTGGCCGGACGGGGCAGTCCATAGTGTTCGCGCAGGGTCCGTCCGGTGTATTCCCGCCGGAAGAGTCCGCGGTCCCGCAGGATGGGGATGACGTGACCCACGAAGGTCTCAAGGCCGGCCGGGAGCACGGGCGGCATGATGTTGAAACCGTCCGCCGCCCCGGCCTCGAACCATTTCTGGATCGCGTCCGCCACCTGCTCGGGTGTGCCGGAGAACGTGAGGTGTCCGCGGCCGCCCCCGAGCCTGCCGATGAGTTGGCGTACTGTCAGCCGTTCCCGCCGGGCGAGGTCCACGATCAGCGTGTATCTGCTCTTGGCGCCTTCGATCGCATCCTCGGAGGGGAGGTCCTCGGGCAACCGTGCGTCCAAGGGAAGGTACTCCGGGGAGACCCGCAGCAGGCTGGCCAACTGCCGTCTGGCGTGTTCCGGGTGGATGAGCTCGTCGAGTTTCTTTTCCAGCTGGCGGGCTTCGGCCACAGTGGAACCGATGATCGGAACAATGCCCGGCAGCACTTTGATCGTCTCGGGATCCCTGCCTATGGCTGCGGTTCTGCGTTTCAAATCGGCATAGAAGCGCTGCGCGTCGGGCAGTGTTTGCTGGGCAGTGAACACTGCTTCGGCGTAGCGGGCGGCGAAGTCCTTGCCGTCCTCGGAGGAACCGGCCTGGACAATCACGGGGTGGCCCTGGGCGGAGCGGGGAACGTCCAAGGGTCCCTGGACGCGGAAATACCTGCCGGCGTGATTGACCGGGTGGACGCGGGAGCGGTCGGCCCAGACCCCCTCTTCCTTGTCCGCTACCGTGGCGTCGTCTTCCCAGCTGTCCCAGAGCTTGCGCGCCACGTCAAGGAATTCCGCCGCCCTCTCGTACCGCCGCGCGTGGGGCGGCTGGTCCTGCAGTGAGAAGTTCCTCGCCGCAGCCTCCCCCGCCGTGGTGACGACGTTCCATCCGGCCCGTCCGCCGCTGATGTGATCGACCGAGGCGAACCGCCGCGCGAGGTTATAGGGGTCGTTATAGGTGGTAGATGCTGTTGCTATCAGCCCGATCCGTTCGGTGACTGCGGCGATGGCGGCCAGCAAGACGGTGGGTTCGAGGGTGCCGTAAGGTCGCTGGCCGACGTCGCCGTGCAGCACCGGAGAGTCTGCGAAAAAGATGGAGTCGAACGTTCCACGTTCCGCTGTCCGGGCCAACCGCTGGAAATGAGCGACGTCCGTCCCTGCGAAGCTGTCGCTTTCCGGCAGCCGCCACGATGCTTCGTGATGCCCGGTGCTCATGAGGAACGCGTTCAGGTGCAGCTGCCGTGCCCCACTCACCGTCGCGCTCCGCTCACGCCTGCGGGCAGAACGACCGTCTCGGAGTAGACGGAGGAATCGCCCAGGATGGAGGTGCTGCTGCGTCCGTCGACGCCTAGGGGGATGTCGCCGGCGACGGTGACCCGGTTCAGCTGGCGGGGCTGGCCGTCGTAGTTGTCCGGGGCGTAGTGCTGGGTGATGCGGTTGTCGAAGAGCACCAGCTGGTCCGGTTCCCAGTTGACGCGGACCACGTTCTCCGGGCGGGTGACGTAGGCCTGCAGCAGCCGCAGAATGTCCTTGGATTCGGTGTTGGACAGGCCCACGATGCGCAGCCTTTGCGCGAAACCGCCGATGAAGAGGCCCCGCTCCCCGGTCAGGGGATGGACCCGGACCACGGGGTGGGCGGTCTCAAAGTGGATCCGGATGAATTCCTTCCGGCGCTCCTCGGCGCTGGCGTGCTCAAGGTTTTTCGGCACGGAGTAGTCGTAGTCATTCGTGTGGATGGCCCACAAAGTGTCCGCGAAGTTCCGCAGTTCCTCGGGCAGGTCCCGGTAAGCAGCTGCCGAGGAGGCGATCAGGGTCTCCCCGCCGTAGGCCGGGAGGGTGATGCTGCGCAGAGTGGAGGCCTGCGGCGGGTTCACCACGAACGTGACGTCGGTGTGCCAGTTGTTCGCACTTCCATTTTCGCTATCCACCGGCAGGACAGCCGGTTTCCCGTCGACGGAGGCAACGGTGGGGTGCGCCTGGGTGAGCGGGCCGAAACGGCTTGCGAAGCGGACCTGTGCATCGTCGTCGTGAATGTTGGCGTCCCGGAAGACGAGGGCCTTGTGGGTGTTCAAGGCCTCGCGGATCCGGGCGATGGCAGCGTCGCTGAGGTCGCTGCTGAGGTCCAGGCCCCGGATTTCGGCTCCGATGCGCGCGCCCAGTTTGCGGAATTCGAGTCGGGTTTCTGTAGCTGTTGTTGACATGGTGTTTGTGTCCTTTGGTCTTAGGGGTTTGGTTCGGCCGGGCTAGCTTGATTGGGATCCGATGGCGGTCCGCCACCGGGAGAAGTACCGTTCAACGGCGACCAGCAGGTAGTTGACCAGCAGCCCGAGCACCGCGACGGTGAGGATCCCGGCGTACATGTCCGGGATCAGGAAACTGGACTGGGCGTTGACGATCAGGTAGCCGAGGCCCGCCTTGGCGCCGACCATTTCCGCGGCGATCAGCACCAGGATCGACGACGTTCCCGCCATCCTGACTCCGGTGAAGATGGTCGGCACCGCCGAGGGCAGGATGACCTTCTGGAACAGCCGGAAGTTGGAGAGCCCCAGCGAACGGGCGGCACGGATGAGCAGCGGATCAACGGTCCTGACCCCGGCGATGGTGTTCAGCAGCACGGGGAAGAACGCGGCGTAGGCGACGATGCTGATCTTGGACGTCTCCCCGATGCCCAGCAGGAGGGTGAAGACCGGGAGCAGGGCCAGCGCGGCCGTGTTCCGGAAGACCTCCAGCAGCGGGTTCAGGAACCGGTCCAGAGACCGGTACCATGCGACCAGCAGGCCTAGGGCGACGGCGGCCACGACGGCGATGCCGAAGCCGCTGGCCGACCGGGTCAGGCTTGCCGCCAGATGGTCCTGCAGCTGGCCCTTGGCGATGAGGGCACCCAGGGCCCGCAGGACCTCATGGAGCGGCGGGAGGAACACCCGGGTCGAGGCGGAGGCGAGGTAGGTGGGCCCGAATTCCCAGAGCAGCAGAAACAGCAGGATGGCGCCCGAGGCCCAGATCCCGCGCCCGGCGGTGCCGGCAACGGCACGGATCCGGGAGGGCACGCGTCTGGTTGCCGGGGGCTGCTGGGCCTGTCCCGTGCCGGCCGGGGTGGCCGCGGACGGGACGACCGAAGGGGTAGCCGCTGTGTCCTTGGTCAGTGTCGGTGTGGTCATCACGCTGCCCTTCCCGTGCTGAGTTGCGGTGCCTCGTCCGGCGCGGACCCGTCGGGCCGGATTTTGGCGTGCCCGGCTTCCTGGGCTTTGCGGACCTCCTCGTGCAGCAGCGACCAGACCTTGTGCCGGTGCTCGACGAAGACGGCGTCGGATCGGACGTCGCCGTCACCGGTCCGCTCCCCCAAATCGATGTCGACGATCTGCTTGAGCCGGCCGGGACGCGAGCTGAGCACGGCCACCCTTTGACCCAGGTAAACGGCCTCGTCGATGCCGTGGGTGATGAAAATGATGGTCTTGCCCGTGGACCGCCAAATGCGCAGGAGTTCCTCCTGGAGCTGCTCACGGGTCTGGGCGTCCAGCGCCGCGAACGGTTCATCCATGAGAAGAATGTCCGGCTCGTACGCGAGGCTCCGGGCGATCGCCACGCGCTGCTTCATACCGCCGGAGAGCTCATGCGGGTACCGGTCCCCGAAACCTGACAGGCCCACCAGGTCCAGATATTCCTGGGCCTTCTCCGCGCGCTCCTTGCGGCCCAGCCGGCGGCCGTCACCGTCTGATCCTTCGAGGCCGAAGGCGACATTGGCGGCTGCGGTGCGCCACGGGAACAGGGCGTACTGCTGGAAGACGACGGCGCGGTCCCGGCCCGGGCCGGTAATCTCCCGGCCGTCCACGAACACCTGGCCCGTGTCGGGCCGGGTGAGCCCTGCAAGGAGGTCCAGCAGGGTGGTCTTGCCGGATCCGCTCGGACCGACCAGCGTGATGAACTCTCCCGCGGCGACGTCCAGGGTGATGCCTTCCAACGCCGTCAGGGTGGAGCCCTCGGGCTGGTCCTTGCTGGGCCGGACCGTGAACTGCTTCACGACGTCCCGCAGACTGATTTTCGGCGTCGTGCCGGTACCGGCGCTCATGACGCCGTCCCCTTCAGCATGCCGTTGAAGTCGTTCGTGTAGTACTTGGACGGGGTGATATCGCCGCTGACGACGCCGGTGTCTTTGAGCTAGGCGTTCCAGCGGCTGAAGTCCTCATCGCTGATGGCACCCTTGGACGGGACGCCGACGCTTTTCCAGTACTTCAGGGTCGCGGTGCTCTCGGAGCGCTGGCGCTTGTCGATGAGCCTCGTAAACCGCGCGATCACCTGGTCGCGGGGGGTGCTGCGTTCCCACTCGATGGCCTTCGCCACGCCCGTGGTGAAGACCTTCGTGGTTTCGGGGTTCTTCTCGATGAAGTCCTTGCGCAGGACGATCTGGCCGCCGGCGAAGGTTCCGAAGAGTTCGTAGTCGCTGAACAGGGACCGCAGGCCGCCCTTGGCGACAGCGTTATCCTGCAGCACTCCGCCGAGCGCTCCGACGTCAACCTGTCCGCGGCGGATCGCCTCCTCGGTGTCATTCGGCGGAACGACGACGAGTTGGACCTGTTTGATTTCGTCCTGGCTCAGTCCGTTCTTCTTCAAATAGCTGTTGATCACGGCATCCGAGTGGGCGCCAAGAGTGTTGACGGCAATCTTCTTGCCGATCAGGTCCCGCGGCGTCCGGATGGGGCTGTCCTGGGTGACGTAGAAGCCGTTGAAGGTCTTCTCGTCCTCGCCGTAGTAATTAATCACCGCGGTGACTGGGGCGCCGGCTTCGATGAGCTTCACCACAGCGCCCGAGAAAGCACCGCCAAAATCAGTGGCGCCCGTCGCGGCCGACTGAATGCTCGCCGGACCACTGATGGTGTTGCCCACCCAGTTCAGCTTCACGTTCCCCAGGTAGCCGAGGTCCTCCGCCAGCTCGGGCAGCGTGACGCTGTTGGCCGAGCCCTCGTAGCGGAGCTCCGTCACTTCGGGCGTCCCGGGGGTGCTCCCCGCCGGGGACTGGGCACTCGCGGGGCCGCTGCAACCGGACACCACCAGCGAGACCGCCAAGGCCGCGGCTATGCCCACAGCGGGGAAAAATCTTGCAGGTAAGGGTCGGTTTTTCATAGCGGATTCTTTCTGGATTCGATGGTGCGAACCGGTCCGGCCGGCTCGTGTCCACCATCAGAACAGAGATCAATCCCTGCCGGCAGGGCCCAGGACATCCAAAGAAACCGAACGTAACCTGACGCCGGACACGGCCCTGGCGGGAAACCGTACCGAGGCGGACGCATCAGGAAACAGTGCTTAACCGGGCAGACTCATAGAGACTTCTACAGCCGTTCCGAGGCACATCCGCCCCCCCTTAACCCGGGTCCTGTGAAGCCAGGGTTACGCCATGCGACTGCCCATGAAAGAGTTCATCGCCACCCCCGCCAGCCCTCAACATAAAAATCCCCCGGGGCTGTGGTGGATTGTTACGTCATCCCTTGCCCGGGACGTCGCCGCAGGTTGGGGCGTGGCAGCAAAGAAGGGCATCCCGACGAAGCAGCCTGCGGTAACTTCGCTCCGTCGGCTCAGACAGCCATTCCGGCTGCCTGGACGGGGGCCCGGGTGTAGGTCGCGGACGCCCGAAAGTATTGTCCGTGGACCCGCGGTGACCGCCCGACTCATGAAGACGTCGTGGCAGGATGTCGATCATGGACAGGCGGTTGCGGCGCGCTCCTGACGCCGAATGGGTACTGATGTAACGGCTCGGACTGAGCCGGCAACGCATCGCTGCCACCGAGTGCGTATCAATGGCCTCAGTGCCGGCCTCCCCGAGTTCTCATTCGCGCAGCCCATGCCCGAGTGGTGTAGAGGTGGGATTGTCCATGTTGCCAGCAGGCAGAGGACCTACTGGCCCTGGCGGCCTACCGCCGGGGCCAACCCCTGTTCAATGTGATCCATTGTCGAGGTGAAAGCGTCAGTGATGTCTATATCAAGCCGCTCGGCCAGAACGATGACCCACCACAGTGACTCGCCCAGCTTGTGCTTAAGCCGCGCTGTTACGTCTCCGTCAATGTCCCATGTCCCGTCATTCGCGAGAATGAGGCGTCCGACCATTCCTACGTCATTGGTGAAACCGAGCATCAGTTCGTGCAACGTCCACACCTGACCGTTCAGCCGTTGCTCAAGGATCTCGTAAAGCGCTCGGATCTCCATGGCGCGCTTCCGCGCGCTCTCCAGGCTGACGTCGCTGTTGCTGTTCATACTGTCGCTGGTCATGATGTCCTCCCGGTGGTTAAAGATCAATGAAGTGGCTATCGGCAATGCTGGGAACGAGGTCCGGCCCGTACGCCGACGACGGCGACTGGAAACCCGGGGTGAAACTGCCGTTCAGCACCCGAGCGGCGATTTCCACCGAAGCGAGCTGCGTGAAGGTATACCCGGTTGGAGTATCTACAAGCCCTCTCACTGTAGTGCCGTCACTGCCGACGACCTCGGCGGCCACGCGGGAACGGCCGATGCTGCGCTCTTGCGCGCTGGGCCCGTCAGGAAGCTCCATACCTTCCGCTAGGTCAGGCAGGGGAATGCCGTTATGGATGTAAACCTCAATGTTGGGGATCTTAGTGGAGTGCCATGCAGTGACAAGGTCCTCGTTCAGCGATTCGGCGAGCAGGAACCTGGCTAGTTCAGCAGTTGTGTCCAGGTAGTGCGCACCCGCAGCGATGCTGGCTGTAAGCAGCGGCCCGGCCGTGGCGCCGAACGGGCCCGCCACATTCAAGACCACACTAACGCCATCCAAGGACCTCACGATGCTGTCATGGTCGGCAAGACCGAAGACGAGGCTCTGCACCCCGAGCTCGGCGGCGAGACGTCCAAGCTTCTCCCCGTTACCTCCGGCCACTACTGGATCAAGGCCCCGACGGACGGCCTCGCGAGTTACAAGCTCTCCCGTGTAGCCGGTCGCACCGTAAATCATCAAACGTCCACTCATGAACAGTCCTTCTTTCTGTAGTGTTCACTACAATAAGAGTCGCTGCTCGTCCTTTATTCCCGGCCGCCTGCAGCTTCCGGCCCCGCAACGGTTGGGGCCGGAAGCAAGGTCCGCAAGGCCAACTTGGCAACAGATTGAAGTTCCTCGCGGCTCGCGCCGTCAGCGGCGCGAAGCGACATCCCGCTACTGACGCTGGCGAGGTATCGGGCGATGTCTTCCGCTCTGGAATCGCCGACGGCGTAACCCTCAAGATCGAGGCCCTTCTGAATTCGCACGGTGAGCCGCCGCAAGCCGTCGTCACGGGCACGGGCAACAAGTTGCCGGACCTCATTCCCGTCCGCCGTATTACCGGTGCGTGACCCCCCGATCTGGACGGACATGCAGCCATGCGGCCGGTCGCCGCGCGTCACGGCATCTGCGGTGCCAAAGAGATAGTCATGAAAAACGTCCGCCAGCTTCTCTCTTGCCAGGGCGTGGTCGACGTAAGCCATCTCGACGGCAAGATATCGTTCGAACGCCTGCGCAAACAAGTCGCGCTTGCCCCCGAAAGCGGCATAAAGACTAGGCGGTGAGATTTCCATGGCTGCCGTCAACTCGGCGAGACTTGCACCGTCATACCCATGGCGCCAGAACACAACGATTGCGCGATCGAGGACAGCATCGACGTCAAACTGCCGTGGGCGTCCCCGCGCTGCTACTTCCATGGCAATTCCTTTCAATCGAAGGCAAGCCTAGGCGACCAGCGCCCGGAAGAGTAGGTGCCCGGATCATCCCCTGTCCGCGGAGAGGAAGTCAGAGACGCAATGCAAACCGCCGAATCTTGGCTGCGCCGGATATGACTCCCCAAAACTATGTCGCGTAAATCAACTGTTCTTGAGACAGCGGAGGTGGCATGTCGAACCGCGAGATTTTCGACACTCCTGACATCCCTTGGAACGCGGCCCCACCGTCTCAGAAATGGATCGATTCCCAACTCTCACCAAAACATGATGAGTTTCCGAGCTTTCTTAGCGGTCGCCGCCATCGACGCCCTGTAGATTCGGGGCGTGGCTCCGGGCCTCATCAAGGTAGGCATAGGCAGTCACCCGCGAGATATCCAGCCGCGCGGCGATCCTTTCGACGCCCTTTCGCATCTGCAGCACCCCCTGTTGATCCAACTTGTAAAGGACCGCGATACGGTCATCGCGACTCATCTGTTCCACAGGTTTGCCAATCTCGCGGATCGCCTCACCGACCATCACATCCATCACTGCCACCAAGTCCCCCCCGAAGAACTCGTTGGGCTGCTCAGGCGACCTTGGGGACTCCTGCGGCAGCAAGCCCTCGAGCAGGGCTCGGGCTTGATGGATCGCGCTGACATCAACATTCACACACAACGCAGCGATAATCCGGCCCGCCGAGTTGCGAAAGTACACCGAGGAACAGCGCAACTGGCGGCCGTCACTGGTAATGCCACGGTAACCGAAGGCGTTGTGATCCGCTGACTGATTGTGAAGCACTCCGATCCCCAGGCTCGTGGAGGGTCCTCCTACCTCACGTCCCGTGACGTGCCCGTTTTCGATAGCCACGATCGTATGGCCAAGATCGGGCTCTGGAGCGGAGAGGTCATGCAAAACCACTTCGCAGGCCGGCCCGGCGGCGGCGGCCATGGCGTGCATGACAGGGGCGAACGCGACGCAGATCTCCTCCACCGACTCGTAGGTGCCCATGTGCGCAAGGTGGTTCATGACCTGACTGGCGGAACTCGTCGGCACTGCATCCTTACTCATAGAACAGTCCTACATGCCGAGACCGACTAAGACAAATTGTTAAACCCATAGACAGACTGTTCGGCCAGTGCTAGTTTGGGCAAGTTGCTGGGCTGGATGCGGCACCAAGACCAATTATTCGCGGGTAAGCAAGGAGGCTCCCATGGTTCAAATAATGAAAACGCAGGCGACGTCCTGGAGAACAGGACTATCAACGGCGCAGCGCCGCACCATAGCGGGTGGAGCAGTCGGCACCCTTATGGAGTACTACGACTACTACCTGTACGGCCTGGCATCTGCCACCGTGTTCCCCTCCGTGTTCTTCCCCAATGACAACGCCGTCATTGGAACCCTGTCATCGTTCGCAAGCTTCGCCTTCGGCTTCCTTCTTCGCCCGGTGGGCGGCCTCATCTTTGGCCACATTGGTGACCGGATGGGCCGGAAGACCGCACTGATGATCACAGTCATCGGCATGGGCATCTCCACGGCAGCGATCGGACTCATTCCGCCCACCAACGTCATCGGGATCGCAGCGCCGATTCTGCTCCTCCTTTTCCGCATGCTTCAAGGCCTTTTCGTGGGCGGTGAGATGGGAGGAGCGGCAACACTCGTCGTCGAGCATGCACCCGCTGGCCGCCGCGGGCTGTTCGGGGCGCTGCTGATTAGCGGAGCCGGCATCGCAAATGTGGCCTCGGCCGGCCTGATGGCCGCATTCGGGGCTGCGTCGCACTCGTTCTTCATCACATGGGGCTGGCGAATCCCATTTGTCTTTGCCCTGGTCCTGGCCATCATCGCGATCGTGCTGCGCTCCAAGCTGGATGAATCCGACGAGTTCAAGGAACTTGCCGCCGCCCGGGCTCTAACGCCGAACACGCGCAAGTCACCGCTCAAAGAAGTCTTCCGCCATCCGAAGAACGCGGTCCTGGGTATCCTCATCGGGCTGCCGCAAAGCATCGCGGGATACCTCGTGCTCACCTTCGGACTTGCATACATGGTGTCCAAGGGAACCAACGCGCAGGTTGGATTTATCGGCACGATGATCGTGGGCGTCCTTCAGATCTTCGCTGCACCTCTGTGGGGAAGCCTGTCGGACAAGATCGGCCGCCGCAAAACCTACATTGGTGGCTGCGTCGCCTTCGCGCTGCTCATCTACCCCGCCTTCCTGCTCTACGGCACTCAGACGGCAGTGCTCATCTGGTTGGGCATGATCATCGGCTTCGTCATCCCCGGTGTTGCCATGCAGGGCACCCTCCAGACAATGCTCGTTGAGATGTTCGACGTCGAAGCGCGCACCACCGGCGTCAACATCGGATACCAGATTTCAAACACCATCGGAGGCGGCTTCGCGCCGCTCATCGCAACCGCCCTCTCAGCGGCATTCGGCAGCGTATGGCCAGGCATCATTTATGCCGCCGTAATCGCTCTCATTGGCGTCGTCGCCACCGCCTACGCTTCCTTCCGGCCTGACGTCGAGAACGCAGGCCGGCTGCATCCCATCACCTAGTCCGCCGCGCTAAAACATCCTTAACCCAAGCAATTCCGATCTCCTCACAGAAAAGGCCCATCCATGACTTCCACGTCAAAGACAGCTTTCCACACGCCCAAGGCCCCGCAGCCCGCCGGTCCTTACAGCCAGGGCATTGAGGCCAACGGCTTCTTCTATACGGCAGGTTTCGGGCCGCAGGACCCGGCCACAGGAGCGGTCCCCGACTCCGTAGCCGAACAGACACGACAGGTGCTGCGCAATGTGCAGAGCATCCTCGCCGAACGCGGACTCACCATGGACGATTGCGTCAAAACAACCGTGCACCTCGCGGATCTGGCAGACTTCGTCGAGTTCAACGACGCTTACGAGGAGTTCTTCTCCCAGCCCTACCCGGTGCGCACCACCGTCGGATCACAACTGGCTAACATCCTCGTCGAGATCGACGTCGTCGCCGCCGTGCCGGCATCCCAGTAGAACCCCGAGAATAGACGATGCCACAAGAGCTTCTGCTGGAGCAGCTCGGGAACGAACGCCTATCCCCACGCGATAAGGGAATACCCACGCGCGCGTCAGGCATGACCGTGACGGAGTTCCTTAACAGTGAGCCGCGGCTCACCGAGTTCTGGACGCCCGTCGTCGCACTGGACGAGGAGGCGATAGGGCACAACGTGGACCTGATGGCGCAGTGGACCTCAGCGCGAGGGTTGAAGCTCATGCCGCACGGCAAAACAACCATGGCCCCTGAGCTTTGGCAACGGCAGCTCGACGCGGGAAGCGTCGGAATTACTCTCGCCACCATGGGACAGGTCCGCACGGCACGCACCTTCGGGCTGGGCTCCATCATGCTCGCGAATGCCGTCGTCGACGAGCGTTCCCTGCGTTACCTCTCCGCCGAACTTGCCGACCCGGAGTTTCGCTTCGTGTGCTGGGTCGACTCGATCGCAACGATCGAAGCGATGGAGCGCACCCTCCGCGACGCCGGTACCCCGAGGCCCGTCGACGTTTGTGTCGAACTCGGGGCAGCGGGCGGACGCACCGGAGCTCGCACGGTCACGGAGGCGATCGAGGTCGCCCGACGGGTAGCTAGCTCCGATGTCGTACGTCTGGCGGGTGTTGCGGGATATGAGGGCTCTCTGGGCCACGACCGCTCCGATGCGACGTTGGACGTCGTGCGGACGTACCTCCGGCGACAAGTTGAGCTCCACCAGGCGCTGCGCGGGCTCTACGACGACGGCCCCATCTTTGTCACCGCAGGAGGAAGCGCATACTTCGACGTCGTCGCGGACGTATACGGGGAGGCCATGGAGGCGGACCCGCGGACATCGTGGACGATGCGTAGCGGCGCCTACATTACACATGACGACGGGTTCTATCGTCGGATCTCCCCACTCGACGAGGGAAAAGCAGCCGGCCAGCCGGAAGCGGCCCGGTTGCGCTCGGCGATGCGGGGCATCGCCCGCGTGGTCTCGCACCCCGAGCCAGGGCTGGCCCTGATAGACGGCGGCAAGCGAGATTTCGCCTTCGACGAGGGCTTGCCAATCCCCCGCCAACTTGCCACCGAGCTCCGAGGCCCGTGGACTCCGCTGACGGACGCGTCGATCGTCGCCATGAACGATCAGCACAGCTATCTGCGGCTCGCCGGTCAGAACGTCGACCTCGGCTCGGTGATCGCGATGGGGTTGTCGCATCCATGCACGACGTTCGACAAGTGGCACTACCTGCCCATGACGGCGTCCGCGGAGAGCGACCTCGTGGTCGGCCTCGTCCGCACCTTCTTCTGATAGCCATCTGCGAAAGGGGCCCAAAAATGCGTTTGGTGATGCGTGGCGGAACAGTCGTCGACAACGGGGGGATGCGGCAGGCCGACGTCGCAATTGAGGGTGACACGATCACCGAGGTCGGTGACGTCGTCCTCGCGTCGGATGATCAAATCATCGACTGCCAAGGACGCTTCGTCCTGCCCGGATTTGTCGATGTCCACTCGCACGCCGACGGGTTCGCGGAGGACGAATCCGTTCAGCGGGCTCTGTTGAAGCAGGGGGTGACGAGTGTAATCGTGGGGCAGGATGGCGTGTCCTACGCACCGGGCGACGGCGCCTACGCGAGGGAGTATTTCGCCGCTATCAACGGTGCCCATCCACGCTACTCCGGCGGCGGGGTGGCCGCGTACCTGAAGGGAGTCGACGGCCGGTCCCGCCTGAACTTCGCCTACCTTGTGCCGGGGGGAACGGTGCGTTCGGAAGTGTGCGGGCGATCGAGTGCCCCCGCCGACGACTCGCAGCGCGCACGAATGGCTGCCATTGTTGAGGAGGGCCTGCGTGAGGGAGCAGTCGGCCTTTCCACCGGGCTGGATTACGTCCCCGGCCTCTTTGCCACGGCCGACGAGATCGCTGCATTGTGTGCGCCGGTGGCTGACGCAGGAGGAATCTACGTCACGCATATGCGGGGTGGCTATGAGGCGAACTCGGGCACCGGTGTTTCCGAAATCGCCCATATCGCAGCGGCATCGGGGGCTCGGGTCCACATCTCACACTTTCACGCAGATGCGGGCATCATCGATGAACAGCTGCAGGTCCTTCGCAACTCCGGCGTTGACGCCACCTTCGATGCCTACCCCTATACCCGCGGTTGCACACTGCTGGCCATGCCATTGCTGCCACCGAAACTCTCCCTCCTACCGGCGGAGACCGTCGTCAAAGTCATCAGCGACTCCCTTGAGCGGGCACGTCTTCGTCGGGACTGGTTCCCCATGGTGCGGAACAACGCCAGCCTCGGACCTCAGTGGCCGTCAATGATCACCCTCGCCCACATCGGCGCCCCCGAGTTCGCGTGGGCTCACGGACTCACCCTCGAAGCCGCGGCCGCGCAAGCCGGCACAGACGACATCGAATTCGCCCTGGACGTACTGGCCGCTTCCCGGCTGGAAGTCAACGCCATCATGGCCGTGCGGCACCCGCGCTCCGTCGCCGATCTCGCGTCCATCTTCTCTCACGACGGTCATATGGGCGGGTCCGACGGCATCTTCCTCGGAGCGCATCCACACCCTCGAGCACGCGGCACCTTCGCCCGCTACCTACGCGAATACGTGCGCGAAACTGCCACCTGGTCATGGCCGCAGGCGGTACAACATCTGTCCACGGCACCGGCCGCCCGTTTCAATCTCGGTCAACGCGGCAGGGTCGCCACAGGCTGGGTCGCCGACCTTGTCGTCGTCGAGCCCAACACAGTGACCGACACCGCCACGTATGAAAGCCCGCTTGGCGAAGCAGTAGGAATCGATGACGTGCTCGTGGCCGGTCAACCGGTTCTGGCCGGCGGCAGGCTCGTGAGCAGCGCGCCCGGCCAGGGCCTCAGACGCGAATGCACCAAGAACTAGGAATATAAATGCCAGACACTGCAGAATCAATAGCAACCACCGACACTACTCCACGCTTGATCACCATCGGCGAGACGATGATGATGCTGACGCCTGAATACGCCGAGCCGCTCGCAACCGCAAGGACCGTCTCTCTTCACCCAGGTGGAGCGGAATCGAATGTAGCCAGTCACGCAGCACATCTGGGCATTCCGTCGGCCTGGGTAAGTAGGGTGGGCGACGACGTTCTCGGCCACCGAATCCGCCGGTCGATCGCAGATCATGGCGTCGACATTCGTTGGGTCAGCTGCGATTCGACTGCACCCACAGGGGTGTACTTCAAAGACCCAGGACACGGCGTGCTCTACTATCGCCGTGGATCAGCTGCCTCCCGAATGGACCCCGCCGCCGTCGCAGGTGTTCCGCTCGAAGACGCCGCCATAGTCCACCTATCAGGGATCACCCCCGCGCTTTCAGTTTCCTGCGCCGAGCTCGTCGATGCAGTGTTCAAACGGGTTGCCCTGAGCCGCGCTTCACTGAGCTTCGACGTCAACTACCGGCCGTCTCTCTGGCCGGTAGGCGCTGCTGCGCCTGCCCTGCGCGGACTGGCAAACCGGGCAGATATCGTCTTTGTCGGCCTTGACGAAGCGAATGCGCTGTGGGGGTGCAGCACTCCGGATGATGTACGAACGATACTGCCGGATCCTGAGCGGCTCATAGTGAAAGACGGTGACGTGGGCGCAACGGAATTCAGCGCGGGCTCACAAATGTTTGAACCGGCGATCCCCACCGAAGTGATCGAAGCCGTCGGCGCTGGCGACGCGTTTGCAGCCGGCTACCTCTCCGCAGCGCTCCGGGATAGTTCTACTCGCGATCGACTGCGCTCTGGCCACGAACGCGCGCGACTTGTACTGCTTTCCACGAGCGACTTCGTCGCGGCCCCTCCCCCTACTGAGTCAGCGTCACGTGCTCGGAAAACACCGACGGAAAGGACAGATTAGATAATGATTGACAATGCGCAGTTCAGTGAGATGTTCGCGGGGGCACCAATTATGGCAATCCTTCGCGGCATGGGGACAGAGCGAAGTCTCGCTGTTGCAACCACCGCCTGGGACCTCGGGATCGACGTTGTTGAACTCCCCATCCAGACGCCGGAGGACATCGAGGCATTGAAGAGCGTCGCCGCCGCCGCACGCGAACGGGGAAAGATCGTGGGCGCGGGCACCGTCGTCACCATCGAACACGTCAGGGTTGCTTTGACCTGCGGGGCCGCGTTCACTGTGAGCCCAGGCTTTGACCTGGAGGTTGTCCGTGCGTCCTCAGAGTCTGGGCTGCCCCCGATGCCAGGAGTCGCCACCGCTACCGAGGTGCAGTTGGCGCTGAGCTCAGGGCTGACCTGGCTCAAGGCATTTCCCGCGTCCTTACTCGGTGCCCCCTGGATTCGGGCTATGCACGGACCATTTCCGAACGCTGAATTCGTCACAACCGGCGGTATGGACGCCGCCAACGCAGAAGAGTTCCTGCTGGGCGGAGCACGCGTCGTCGCCATCGGTTCAGCGCTTGAGGACCCACTTCAGCTGCCCAAGCTCGCCGCGCTCCTCAAGAAAGATGGCCCACGCGGGCCTGAGGTGCTGTAGTGGTATCGCGCAGCGAAGTCCTGGCTTTCGTGGACGCGAAGCTCGCGTACGAAATCGACACCGTCGCGGCCGCCGACGCTCAGACCAGCGGCGCCGCCATGATCGTCGATACCCGCAAACAGCTCTCCTGGGATCAGGGTCATGTCAGAGGCGCCCTGCACCTGCCCGCCGATAATCTCGAAGCTCAACTCGCAACCTTGCCCCGAGACCGCACCCTCATCGTCTACGGATGGGGGCCCAGCTGCAACGGCGCAACACACACCGCCCGCCGCTTGATCGACGAGGGGTTCGACGTGCGCGAACTCAGAGGCGGATACGAATACTGGGTACGGAACCGCTTCCCCGTCGAGCAGGCCGCGGCTGTGATGCCTCGCGAGGCAGACCCCCTCGTCACCGCTGAACTGCATTAGCGGGCGCGCAACACCACGACCCCGCATGGACGGCCAGCATCGGCTGAGTTGCTATCCCGAGATGTGCGGGGTCACAGTTGGCATTCAGTTGATTTATTCCGTCGAAGGTGATGGCGAAGTCGTTCAGTGCAGACTTCCACCGTGTGGCCCACCGTGCCCGGCGTTGCCGGCCGGAGCCCGTGCCCGGGCGGCCAGGTGAGGCATCTTAAAGCCCCCTGCTCCGTGGGGAAAAGGCCCCTGGCCCTGACCGCGCGGGTATCGGGCATCGACAGATTCGATGGGGCTGTGCTGAAGATGACCCGCCGCTCGAAAGCGAAGACGATTTCCTATTCCGCAGTCTCAGCGAACGCTACCCGCAGGCGGTCGCTGCGGCCGAACGTGTGCGCGTCTTCGTACAGAAGGAGCACCAAACGACGCTGCCGAACGAGGAAGTTGCATTCCTGGCCCTGCACATCGCCCGCGCAGCGCCTAAATAGCACCGCTTTAACACCGACCCCCAACGAAAGGCACAATCATGGCAAAACGCACTACCACCATCGCTTCGGCGGTCGGCCTCCATGCCCGTCCCGCAGCAATATTTTCGAAGGCTGTCGCGGAGTCCGAGCACACGGTGTCCCTCACCACAAAGGGCAAGACGATTGACGCGCAGAGCATCCTTTCCATCATCACCCTTGCCATTGCGCACGGCGACGAGGTGACCATTGACGTCAAAGGCTCAGATGCGGACCGCGTCGCGGACGAACTGCAGGCGATTCTGGCATCTGATCTCGACGCCTTATGAGGATATGCTCTGCCCGCGGACGTCGCTGCGTCCAAGGAAAACGACGCAGGTCCGGCTATTAACGTCAACCGAAAATAGGGCCAATTTTTCCCCCTCAAAACAGGGCCATGGGTTGCAGTTCTGCCTGAAGCTGTGCTTTTGTCTTGTTCCGGAGTCCGTAGCTGCTGCCGGTGAGGTTCATGACTTCTGCGTGGTGAACAATCCGGTCGACCATTAGTGAGGCCACTGTCGCGTCGCTGAAGACTTCGCGCAACGTGCTGAACGCGACGTTGCTGGTAAGCACCAGGCAGGGGTGCCCATGGCGACGTGAGACCGGTTGAAGAACAGGTTCCTCCACGGCCCTTTCGACTTCCGTCCGAGTCCAGACAACACCGCCCGTTAGCCCGTCTTCAGCTTGCTGAGAAGATCAGCCCGCACTGCGGGATTGTTCTCCCATTGGTTGAGCGTTCCCGCCATCGCGTCCCCTATGCGCGCCATTGCATCCCGGGCCGTAAGCATGTGGCGTCCGGTCAGAAGAATTCAGTCTGACGACGCTGCGTTCATACAGCAACGCTGTGGCGATGTCCCGTGCCTGCTGACGAGTCCTGGCTATGGCCGGGGCGAGTTTTGCGAATATAGGTTCTGGGACATCCGAGTCGGATCCGCTTCGAGGGAAAGACTCCCTGGCACACGTCTGGAAAACTTCGGCGGACCGTCCCGGGAAGTGAGCAGCGATCATCGAAGTCGTCACTGGGCGCGCGCGCAGAGAACCTCTACCGGCTCAGCAAGCCCGTCACCAATGCCTGGGCGCTGCACGCCGTGGTGCCTACTGGGTGCTTTTCACCCTGGATACCGAATACCGCATTACGTCGCGCGCGCGTCGACAACTGCTCCGATGTCTACAAATACCGGCAATGGCACGCCCACGATTGGTCCATGATCGGCGTTTCACTTGGTGCGATCGCTAGGTGCCCACTGATGGGAAGGTTTCGGGTGGGTTCCTGCCGCCGCGGGGGCAGTCCTGTGGCATAATCCGAAGCGGTGGTCATTACCGGACCGCTCCAGGATCAGGGGGTCGAATTGCGAGCGACAGCGACAGCCGGAAGCACTCGGCAAGCTTTGGGCGCCATCAGTAATTCCCACGTTCCCAAGCACGAGCAGTTGCGCATGATTATCCTCAAGCTGGTCAAGGAGGAACTGGAACCGGGGGCTCGGCTTCCCAGCGAGCGAACGCTTATGGATTCTTATGGCGTAAGCCGGATCACGGTCCGGGCGGCCATCGGCCGTCTTGTGAACGACGGACATCTGGTACGGGTTCCGGCCAAGGGCACCTTCGTGGCGGATTCCCCCGTGCAGTCCACCCTGCACTTGGCCTCCTTCACGCAGGAGATGGAGGCCATGGGCCATGTGCCGAGCACCGTGGTACTGGTGGCCGAGACCGCTGATGCTCCCGACGCCACCGCTGAGGCGTTGGGTCTGGGGCAGGGGGCAGAAGCTATCCATCTTCGCCGGCTTCGTCTGGCGGACGGCAGGCCCGTGAGCGTCGATGACGCCTGGTACAACCCTGCCTATGCGGGCGGCCTGCTGGAGATTGACCTGACCGGTTCTGTCTATAAGGCCCTTGCCGCCCAGTTCGGCCACCAGATCGACCGTGCTCGCCAAAGCGTTCGGTCGGAGGGCGCGCCGGCGGATGTGGGGGCGCTGCTGGGCACGGGCACAGGGGCGCCGGTGCTGGCGTTTGACCGCGTTTCCTACTCGGGAAACGTAGCGATCGAGCACTCCCGGTCCTGGTACCGGTCCGACCGGTACTCACTGACCATGGAAGTGCGGCTTTAGGCCGCACCTCCCCAACCGGCTTTAGCCCATGGAAAACAGGCCGACGCCGGCGGTCACCGCTCCGGAGGCCATTAGTGTGGCCGTGTCGGGATTGGTGTCCAACACGACGACGGGGCTCACCATCGAGTAACCGGCCGCAAGGGCAGCTGTGGGGTCCACGTGCACGACGGGAGCCCCGGCGCTGACGGTGTCACCCTGGGCCACCAGCAGCGTGAAACCTTCGCCGTTGAGCTTCACGGTGTCGATGCCTACGTGTGTCAGTACGCCACGGCCCGAGTCCTCCACCACCACGAACGCGTGCGGCAGGAGCTTGACCAACCTCCCGGCCACGGGTGAGACAACGTCGAATGCTTCCCCTGCAGGCGGTTCCACCGCAGCTCCCGACCCCACCATCTGCCCGGCGAAAACGGGGTCCGGCACCTCGCTAAGGGGAATGACAGTCCCGCTCAGCGGTGCGTGGACAACCAAATGCCCCGCCACTAGAGCAGGTCCCCGATGTCCTCGGCCAGGGTGTCAGCTTCAGGACCGACGACCACCTGGACAGCGGTTCCTGAGGAGAATACGCCGTGCGCCCCGGCGGCCTTCAGTGAAGCTTCGTTCACGAGCGAGGAATCCTTCACTTCGGTGCGGAGTCGGGTGATGCACGCTTCCACGTCAACGATGTTGGCCGCTCCGCCAAGCCCTTCCACGATCTTTTCTGCTTTAGACATAACTGTCCTTCCTGACGGTGCCCCCGCGGGGGACACTCCTGCACACCCGGGCCGGCGGCCGGGGGGACTAATTCTGCGGCTCATCGCTGGCACTCCCACCGGATTCCTACCTTGACAGGCGGTCGTGGGATGAATCACACTGAACTGGTCATAACCAGACAGTACCGGCTGGAGCCGTCACTTCACAAGCCCCCAATCCGCAGAGGTGCAACCATGTCATCATCCGAGATCACCGCCCTGGCTCAAGAGAAGAAGCCAAACAGGGCCTTTGCCATCCTGCAGCGCCTTGGCCGGTGCTTGATGCTTCCCATCGCGGTACTTCCCGCGGCAGGGATCCTCCTTCGCATCGGACAGGCAGACCTGCTTGGCGCCATTCCTGGATTCGAGGGAGGGGCGGCTGTGATCTCGGCGGCCGGTAACGCCGTCTTCACCTGGCTCCCTCTAATCTTCGCAGTGGGTATCGCCATCGGCTGGGCAAAGAAAGCAGACGGTTCCACGGCACTGGCAGCCGTGGTGGGATATATGGTGATTGACGGCGTCTTCAAGGCCATGTCCCCACTCGTGCTGGCAGGACAGGTTGACCCCGCCGGAAAGCCCGCACTGATCAACTACGGCGTTCTCGCCGGCATCGTGGTGGGCCTTCTATCGGCGACTCTGTGGCAGCGGTTCTACCGCACCAAACTGCCGGACTTCCTGGGCTTCTTCAGCGGCCGCCGTTTGGTGCCAATCCTGACGTCCATGGCCAGCCTTGTCGCCGGTGTCGTCCTTGCCCTCGTTTACCCGCTCTTCAACGCGGGCCTGTCCGCCGTGGGCGAGGCGGTGGCTGGTAACGCCGTGCTCGGCGGCGGCGTATATGGTTTCGCCAACCGCATGCTCATCCCCGCAGGCCTGCATCACATTCTGAACTCTGGCGTCTGGTTCCTGATCGGTGATTACACTGACGCTTCCGGGCACCTGGTCCGCGGCGACCTCAACCGATTCTTCGCCGGTGATCCCACCGCTGGCGTATTCATGACCGGCTTCTTCCCTATCATGATGTTCGGCCTCCCTGCGGCGGCCCTGGCCATCTGGCGCCACGCCAAGCCGTCGCAGAAGAAGGTGGTGGGCGGGATTATGCTCTCCACCGCCCTCACAGCGTTCTTTACCGGCATCACAGAACCGCTCGAGTACTCCTTCATGTTCGTTGCCTTTCCGCTTTACATCGTTCACGCGGTGCTGACCGGAACCTCCATGGCGCTGGTGAATGCGCTGGGGATCCACGACGGCTTCACCTTCTCGGCCGGGTTGATCGACTTCATCCTGAACTTCGGCAAGGCCCAGAACGCTTGGCTGCTCATTCCGATCGGGCTGGGCTACGGGGGGGTCTACTACTTCCTCTTTTCCTTCGTGATCAAGCGCTGGAACCTCCGCACCCCCGGCAGGGAAGACGACGAAGTCACGGTCGAAACCGACGCGGCGAAGTAGCAGCTGCACTGACCGTTACCTTCCCACCCACAGCAACCGAAAGCATTCTTACCGCATGGAAATCATCATCCTTCCCACTGGCGCCGACGTGGCCCGCGCCGCAGCAGACGCCATCGAGGAACAGGTCCGCAGCGGACCCTCCGTCCTGGGCCTTGCCACCGGGTCCACTCCCCTGGGCACCTACCAGGAGCTCATCGAACGCCACCGCAATTACGGGCTGAGCTTCACCAACGCGCGGGCCTTCCTCTTGGACGAGTACCTGGGCCTGCCCGCCACGCATCCGCAGTCCTATCATTCGGTTATCCGCAAGGAGTTTACGGACAGCGTGGATCTCGGATCGGACGCCGTGCACGGACTGAATGGCGTGGCAGCGGATCCTGCCGCTGAGGCCCTGCGCTACGAGGCCAGCATCGAGGCAGCGGGAGGAGTGGATATCCAGATCCTGGGAATTGGAACCGACGGTCACGTCGGTTTCAATGAGCCGATGTCCTCACTGGCCTCCCGGACCAGAATCAAGACGCTGACCCGGCAGACCCGAAAGGACAACGCACGCTTCTTCGAGAATCCGGCGGACGTTCCGGACCATGTGCTGACGCAGGGGCTGGGCACCATCCGCCAGGCACGGCACCTTCTGCTGTTGGCTGTGGGCGCGACCAAGGCGCAGGCCCTCGCGGCAGCCGTGGAAGGTCCAGTGGCGGCGGTGTGCCCTGCCTCAGCCCTCCAGCTCCATCCCCACGTCACGGTCCTGGTGGACTCAGCCGCAGCCTCTAAACTGGCTCACCGGGACTACTACCAGGACACGTTCGGGCGGAAACCCCAATGGCAGGGACTCTAAGCGTGGCGGAGGATCAGGGCGCGGCGGGCAGGCAAACTGTGGGGCACCGCCCCCAGTGGGCCTCCACCTCCACATTGCCAAAGCTCGAACTGGCAGTGGAAGATGCCCACGGAGTGCGCCTGGCAGCATCCGTGGGCGCTGCGAGGGTGGAACTCTGCGCGGCCCTTGCCGAAACGGATGGCATTACGCCAAGCATCGGAACCATTGAGCAGGCATGCCAGGTGGACCTGCCGGTCCATGTGCTGATCCGCCCCCGGCCGGGAAATTTTGCCTACACCGGTGAGGAGCTTGAGGTGGTCGAGCACGACGTCGTTGCGGCCTTGGGAGCCGGAGCTGCCGGCGTCGTGGTGGGCATGCTGGCCGCCGACGGCGGCCCGGACGTTGCAGCGCTGGCCCGGATTTCCGGGATCACCCGCCAACACCATCCCTCCGCGGAGGTGACGTTCCACCGCGCCTTTGACGCCGCCTTGGCCGCGGGCGTGGATCCCGCCGATGCCCTTGCCAGGCTCGAACATGCAGGTGTCGACCGGGTGCTGACCAGCGGAGGCAGGCCCGACTGCGCCGCCGGCCTGCAGATGCTGACCCGGCTGGTCGAACTGGGACGGACCCACGCCCCGTCGATACAGATCATGGCCGGAGGCGGGGTGCGGCTCGAACTTGTGCCGGCACTCCTGAAAAGCGGGGTCCACGCCGTCCATTCCTCTGCCCGGCCGCAAAACCATTCCACCGGGACCAGGGCACCTGCTGCCGATCCCCTACTCGCTGCCAGCATCGCCACGGCGCTGACAGCAGGAGGCTAAAGAATAATGGGCAGGGAACAGATACTGCGGGGCCGCATCGTCTCCCGGAGCATGGACATCAACGACGGGCTCCTCGCCATGGACGGCGGCCACATCACGTACGCCGGACCGGCATCAGGATTTCGCGGGGAACTGGATGGTGGCGAACCCTCTGGCTTTGGCGTCAAAACTGGTCCTGCCGGCAGCATTCTGCTGCCGGGCCTGGTGGACCTGCACTGCCACGGCGCCAACGGTTCAGATTTCTCCGAGGGTTCAGTGGAGGGCGCCCGCTCTGCTGCCCGCTACCTTCACAGCCACGGAACGACCACGCTTCTCGCCAGCCTGGTCACCGCGGCACCCGCCGATCTGCTGCGCAACCTCAAGGCCCTCCGGTCACTACAGGAGGAAGGACTGATTGCAGGCTCACACCTGGAAGGCCCCTTCCTCTCGGCCGGCCAGTGCGGCGCGCACGACCCCGCATTGTTGCTGGCACCCGACGCCTGCCTGATGGCCGACCTTTTCGAAGCCGCCGGCCCGTCCCTGGCCTCCATAACCCTGGCAGCCGAACTCCCAGGCGCGCCCGAACTCCTGGACCTGCTCACTGCCCGCGGGGTGCTGCCCTCACTCGGACACACCGCAGCAGCACATAGAGTCGCCGCAGCATTCCTGGACCGCGCTGCCACCGGACTTGCTAAAGCCCAGGAGGGGCGGCGGCCAACGGTCACTCATCTCTTCAACGCAATGCCAGCCATGCACCACCGCTCCCCCGGCCCCGTATCGGCCTGCCTCAGCGCAGCACGGGCCGGGGCCGCCGTCGTTGAACTGATTGCCGACGGCGTCCACCTCGCACCCGAAACGGTCAAGACGGTATTCGAACTGGTGGGAGCCGAGAACATCGCGCTGGTCACAGATTCCATGGCAGCCACCGGACTCCACGATGGCCACTACCGGCTCGGCACACTGGGGGTCACCGTTCGGGGAGGCGTAGCCCGGGTGGACAGCACCGGGGCCATCGCCGGTGGAACAGCCACCTTGCTCGACGTCGTCCGTGCCACGGTCACCGCAGGTGTTTCCCTCAGCGACGCAGTGACGTCCGCAAGCGCCGTCCCGGCAGCAGTCCTCGGACTCTCGTCGAAGGCCGGCGACATCCGCACGGGGATGCCCGCCGACGTCGTCGTGGTTGACTCGGATCTGGTCCTCACTGGCGTGCTGCGGGGTGGCAAATGGCAGGCACCCCCGGCCCGACACTTTTAACGTTTCCCTGACATCGGGCGCCGAAATGATTTTCGGGGCCAGGTGCCCAAAAAGAATACCGAAGCGAGCCCAGGCGGATCGCCCCAGCCAGGGCGCCGCGGCATGGCTCTGCGAAGGCTCCGACGTCGGTGGCGCGACTTTTGCTTCCCGCCGCGGTGAGTCCTCCACACGGACCCTCTTCACGCGCCAGGGGACCGCCCTCCTCGGTCTCCAGCGGGCTACAGCTATTCCGACCGACCAGAGTATGCCGACGGTCCGCCCGGCGGATCTCTTGGACAATGTTCCAACGCGCTATCCGCTCCCCCGCCCGCACCCCAAGGCAATGATCAAGGCAGTGATTAGGTCCAGGGCGCTCCGAGAATCCGTGATCGAACACCCGAGCCCACGGCGAGCTCGAAGGCTCTCAACCGAACCGGGCAGAGGAGCCCATAAAAGAAGATTTGAACTTCGCCCGCTCCCCGCCGTCCCCGGCCCACAGCACGAGGATGTCGCTTCACCGTTCACGCTGACGCCGATCGCGACATAGACCGGCCGGTTCGTGACCTGACGGTCACGGACCAAGACGAAAGATCGCGTCGATGAACACCACCGGGTAAACCCGGTCCAGTGGCCGGTCCTGCCACTCGGTCATCCCCCGATGACCTTCTCCGTGATACGCGAGATCGTGCCTTTGGCAGACCCTGGCGCCGAATACCTCGCGGAAGTGCGCCGCTGCGTGACCCTCGATAACCTCCGAATGTTCTTGACGGAAAATTCCATTCTGAGCATAGAGTTCGGCGGAAACTTTCTGCTATAATTGTGAGTAACAACACACCATACCGCGCTCGGCATCCCAGAAATTGCAGTGCTGCAGGACTTTAGGATGCGGCTTGGGTCAAGCCATACCCGTTCGAACACTATAGAAGGGAACACCACGATGACTCGCGAAGAAGCCTTTGCACGTTGCCCCTCCGACTCCTACGTGGAGTTTTACGGCAACCAATGGCTCATCGTTCCGTTTGCGCGCGTTGTACAGCCGGCATTCTTCGACTGCACTCCAGGCCTTCGGCTTACCCGTGCCTGAGATGCTCCCCTGACATGAAGACTTTTCCAGCCGTCGGCGAGGTCAGTGGACGTGGTCTTCGCGAGGGTCAGCTCTAACAGGTCGTCGCCGGTAGCGAACCAATGCGTGACCTCCTGTCCCCGTTGCCGGATAGTCGGCACGGCCGCGCAGACGGAAGCAGCCGGCGGAAATCAGGCACCGGGGGAAGAGAACGCCTATCTGGATTCCGTGCCCTCGTGATTGAGTGAAGCATGGCCGCACCAATAGAAGATTATGCGCTGCTTTCCGATCTTCACACCGGACCTCTTGTTTCCCGGCAAGGAAGCGTGGACTGGCTGTGCTTCCCCCGTTTCGACTCGCCCTCGGTCTTTGCTGCCCTGCTCGGGAGCGAGGAACACGGCCGGTGGCTGCTGGCACCGAGCCGGCCGGAGGCCGTGGTCCTTGACCGCCGCTATGTGGACTCGACCTTTGTGCTCCAGACAACGTGGCAGACCGACACCGGACGGGTCTTAGTGACGGAGTTCATGCCGGTGGGTGAGCCACGGTCGTCACTGCTCCGACGGGTTACCGGACTGAGCGGGGCGGTCCGTATGCGGCAGGAGATCAGAATCCGGCCCCAATACGCCACCGTATTACCTTGGGTAAGCCGGGTCCGAGATAGCGCGGTGGTCCGGGGTGCGGAGATACTGCTGGCCATGTCGGGTCCGGACGCCCTGGCCCTACGGGGAGAGCACCTTCCGATGGCCGAAGGACACCGGCATGCAGGGGAATTTACGGTTGCCCAGGGCCAGACCGTGGACTTCGAACTGACGTGGTTCCCCTCGCACGAGGATGTGCCGGCGGCCATTAATGTCGATGACGCCCTCGAACTGGCGGCGGACTATTGGACCATCTGGGCCAGCAATTGCCGCGATGACGGCAAATACGGCGCTGCAGTGAAGCGTTCGCTGCTGGTGCTGCGCGCGCTCACCCACTATGAGACCGGAGGCATTGTCGCCGCGCCCACCACTTCCCTGCCGGAGGACTTTGGCGGGCCGCGCAATTGGGACTACCGCTACTGCTGGCTGCGCGATGCGTCCTTGACGTTGGAGGCCATGTTGACACACGGCTATGAATCCCAGGCGCTGAAATGGCGTAACTGGCTTTTGCGCGCCCTCGCCGGCGATCCCGAGGACCTGCAAATAATGTACGGCGTGGGGGGTGAACGGGACCTGACAGAAAAGGAGCTTATCCACCTTCCCGGATACCAGAATGCCAGACCCGTACGCATCGGTAACGCTGCCGTCGCCCAGTACCAGGCTGATGTGGTCGGTGAGGTAATGGTGGCGCTTGAAAGGCTTCGTCTCGCCGGGGGCAAAGAGGACCATTTTTCCTGGGCGCTCCAGCGGGCGCTGCTCGGTTCCGTCGAAAATCACCTCGAGGACAAAGACTTCGGCCTGTGGGAAATGCGAGGCGATGCCCAGTATTTCACCCACTCCAGAGTCATGATGTGGGCCGCGTTTGACAGCGGGGTGAGGGCCGTTCGCGACCACGGCCTGCCGGGTCCTGTGGAACATTGGGAGAGGCTCCGCGAAAGATTGGCCGCGGAGATAATGGATCTCGGATTCAACCGGGACCTCAACGCTTTCACGCAAACGTACGGCGGTCAGCAGATGGACGCTGCCCTGCTGACCTTGCCCCAGGTTGGCTTCCTTGCCTACGACGACGAGCGCATGCTCGGCACCGTCGCCCAGTTGGAAAAGGAGCTTCTCACCGAGGGGGGACTGCTGCTGCGCTACCGCACCGAGACCGGCGTCGACGGATTGGAACCGGGCGAGCATCCGTTTCTCGCGTGCTCCTTCTGGCTGGTGGAACAGTACGCGCGCTCGGGACGCCGGACCGACGCCGGGAACCTGATGGACAAGCTGGTGGGACTCTCCAATGAACTCGGCCTGCTCAGCGAAGAATACTCACTGCAGGAAAAGCGCATGGCGGGAAACTTTCCTCAAGCCTTCTCCCACCTGACCCTGGTGCGGGCCGCAGACGCCATGCACGGCGTGGACCGCCTCAGCCTCCAACCGAAGCATTGAAATAATAGGCACGCATCTCTGGCGCCCGTTGAAGGGATGAAGCCATCCTGCCCCTGCGATCCTTGTCGACTAGTGTCCCGGCAATCCAGGGCGCCCGGGAAGTCACGGATGATCGGCTTGCCGATTTCGGCGACTGGTCACGGAGAGTTCGCGTACGGGCACTCATTAGTGGCACGGGTCATAGTCGGCGAACGTCTGCCCGCGTTACAACGCGACCCTCGCCGCTCCGTACGACCTCGTCATGTCGTTGACACAGAAGGGAAGGTGTACCTGCCAGATATGCAGCTCCGAGTCTCGTTCCTGAGCCGGCCGACGCGCGCGGCGCGGGTCCGTTACTGCAGGTACCTGAAGACGCCGTAACTGTAGGAAATGAGGGGACAAGCCCGCCGATGAGGTCTTGCGCCGAAGAAAGCCCTGCTCCCGTGCCTGGAAGTGTCCCGAAAGAAGGCGCGGGAACGGCAGCCAAGGCATATGAGATGGCGTCTGTGGCGGATCCTCCAGTCCTTGGGTTTGGCTGCGAAATCCTGGGCGTCCCATTCCTGCCCGTCCAGTAAACACAAGGCCCGCCTCATGGTCTGCCCCGCAGGTAAATAGCCGTCGAAGTGGCCATCTCGGAACAAAGATCACGCTGCCGGAAAGTCAAGACAGGACCGGGCGTGGAGAGGGCTGGCGCCTGGCCATGGGTCCCTCTCCCACGCGTCGGTGCCAGTCGCCCTCCACAGCTGCGGCGGGCGTTCACTTCGGTTTAGAAGATCGCCCGCCGGGTGCCGCCGTCAACAGACACGGCAGCACCCACGGTCGCAGAGGCCTGGGGTGAGCTGAGATAAACGACCAGGTTGGCGACTTCGTCTGTCGTGGCTGCGCGCCGCAGCAGCGATGTGGGCCTGTGTTCCCTGACGAAATCATCCGTCTGTTCCCGGGCGGAGAGCTGGGAATCTCCCCCCATCTTCACGACGAATTCGGACACGCCTTCTGAGAACGTCGGTCCGGGCAGAACAGAGTTGACGGTGACGCCGGTCCCGGCCGTCAGTTCCGCCAGACCGCGGGAAATACCTAGCTGCATCGTTTTTGTTGCACCGTAGTGCATCATCTCGGGCGGAATCTGGAGCGCGGATTCGCTCGAGATGAAGACAACGCGGCCCCAGCCCTCTTTCATCATCCCGGGAAGGTACTGGCGTGAGGTCCGGATTCCCGTCAGGACGTTGACTTCGAAATACCTGATCCATTCGTCGTCGTCGATGTCGAAGAATGACTTGGGCTCGAAGATGCCGAGGTTGTTGATCAGGATATCCACGGCGGGAAGTGTGCTGAAGAGTTTGGCCGTTCCCTCCTTCGTGCAGAGGTCCACCGCGAGCGGTATCAGTCGTCCTGGCAGGTTGAGGTTGTTGACGCTCTGGGCGGCCTTCTCCACCCGTTCCTGATTGCGGCCGGTGATCGTCACGGTGGCCCCCGCTTCAGCGAGACCCTTGGCGATAGCGAGGCCTATCCCCTGGCTGGACCCTGTTACCAGAGCCTTCTTTTCCTCAAGATTGATTTTCATGTGATTCGCCTTCTTGTTGATGGGGTGGTTTCTTCGGGGCTTCTCTTGCCCGGTTTAGGTGGCTTCGCCGCGCAGGAACCTCGTGGCAGCCACGGCGGCGATGAGAGCTGTGCCGGTGAACAAGGGTTCAATCCAGAACGGCGCTCCAATGAGGGCCAATCCTGTGGTGCCGACCTGGAGAGTGATCACGGCAACGATGGTGCCCCACACGTTAAACGTTCCGGGGAGGAATGCGGTGGCGCCGAGGAAGACCGCGGCATAGGCCGGAAGCAACATCGGTGGCCCCACTGTTGGGCTGCCGCTTCCGAGGATTCCCGCCTGGATGACGCCGGCGATGCCGGCCAGGGCGCCTGCCCCGGCGAATGCGCCGATCGTGAGCCGTGGTACGGCGATTCCCGAGAGCCGTGCGGCATCCCGTGAGCCGCCAATGGCGTAGAGGAAACGTCCTGCCGGGGTCTGAGACAGAACGTACCAGACGATCAGTCCAATGGCTGCCGCGACGACCACGGGCAATGGAATGCCAAGAAAGTTCCCCTGGCCCAGCTCTGTGAGCTCCTTGGGGATGTTCTCGTAGAAGACGTTGCCGAGGGTGTAGGCGCCGATCAGCCCCGTGAGGATTGTACTCATGCCGATGGTGACGATGAAGGAATTGATCCCGACTTTGCTGACCAGCAGCCCGTTGATGAGTCCGACGGCGGTGCACGCTGCTATGGCGATAGCCATCGCCGGGACCGCCGGTACGCCCTGTTGCGAGGTCAGCCCCGTAACGAGAATCAGTCCAAGGCCCAGGTTGGCCGCGACGGAGAGATCGAGTTCACCGACGATGAGCGGCAGGAGAAGTCCAATCGCCAGAATTGTCAGGACCGCCTGGAGATTCAGCACCGTCTTGAGGTTGTCGACCGTTGCAAAGGTATCGGGGGCGGCAACGGAGAAGACGACGATCAAAAGCACCAGGAGCAGCGGCAGCGCTATCCGGGCGAAGAACAGTGGGAGAGCTTCGTTGGGTCCTCTGTTCATGAAGCGATTCCTGGGCTTACCGGTCTTCCCGGATTTGCCGGGCTTGCCGGCTGCCGTTGGCGCTGGTGTCGGGTCTAGGGTCGAAGTCATGGTGAGGTTTCCTTAATTCTTTCGCCGTCGAAGTACATCGACTGGGTGACCTTGCCGGCGGTCAGGCCTGTGGTTGATTCGTCGGCAACGACGCGGCCGTGCCGGAGAGTGAGGATCCGATGACTGAGGGCAATCATCTGCTCGATTTCCGAGGAGATCAACACAACCGCGGCGCCCCGTTCCGCCGCGCGGTGGATGAGGTCGAATATTTCCGCCCGGGCACCGATGTCCACACCTTGGACGGGCTCGTCAAAGATGACGATGTCGGGATTGGTTTCCAACCATTTGGCGATAACGACTTTTTGCTGGTTTCCTCCGGAAAGCACCCGGAACAGCCTGCCGGACGAGGCGGGTCTGACATCATATTCGCCGATTTTTTGCGATATCCATTTTCGTTCCGTGGCTTTGGACAGCCTGAATCCGCGCCAGAACCGGCCGACTGAAGGCATCGTGAGGTTCTGACCGACGCTCATGTCCAGCACTCCGCCGTCCCGGCGGCGGTTCTCCGGGATGAAGGCGATCTTCCGTGCCACCGCATCCCGGGGCGTCCTGAAGCGGCACTCTTTGCCCTTGACGCTGATGGTGCCGCTGACCGGTTCCTGTGCGCCAAAGAGAATCCGGGCGAGTTCGCTCCGGCCTGATCCCAGCATTCCCGCGATCCCGATGATTTCGCCGGCACCTATGTTGAACGAGACGTCCCTCAGCCGTTTTCCGGTGATGCCGCGGACGTCCAGGAGCTGTTCTCCTGTGGACCGTTGCCCTTGTGCGTGGGGCACGGCCTCGACGTCTCGTCCAACGATCAGCCGGACGAGTCTGTCCCGGTCGGTGTCGGCTATGTCGACTGTTTCCACGTTCCGGCCATCGCGCAGGATTGTCGCCCTGTCCGCAAATGCGGCCAGCTCTTCGAGCTTGTGGGTGACATAGAGGACGGCCACGCCCCTGTCCACGACCCGACGGACTGCTTTGAAGAGCAGTGCGGCTTCCGAGTCGGGCAAGGCAGCCGTGGGTTCGTCCAGGACGAGGACTTTGGCCCCCTCGCCGGCTGAGCTCAGCGCCCGCGCTATGGCAACAATGGTCTGTTGGGCTATCGGCAGACGGCCGACCGGCGTGTCGGGGTCAAGATCCGGGTGCCCAAGGAGTGCCAGCTCCGCGGTGGTGTTTTCTCTCATTCGTGACCACCGGATCTTTGAGAAGAGCCCGGCCCCGTAACGCCTTGAGGCTTCGAAATTCTCGGTGATGGAAAGATTCGGAATGAGGCCCAGATCCTGGTGAACGAACACCAAACCCATGGCCGCGGCCTGGGAGGGTTCGAAGGGAAGGGTCACGGGCGCACTGTCCAGAGTCATTTCGGCGCCTTCGTCCGGGTGATGAAATCCGGCGAGGCACTTGATGAGCGTGGACTTTCCGCAGCCGTTCTGGCCCAGGAGTGCGTGTACTTCACCCGAGCGCAGCTCAAGGTTCACGGCGTCAAGAGCCTTTTGACCAACGAAAGTCTTGGACAGACCCCGCACCGTGAGGACGGTGCGGGGCGAATCGGCGGTGTTCATATCAGCTGACCTTCCACAGTCCCTTGTAAAGGGCTGCTGCGTCGAAGTCGCCGTCCCAGCCGCCGGAGGCCGGGGCGTTCTCGGCGGTGACGAGTTTACCGCTGATGCCCTGGTCCTGGGGCTTCTGGCCGCTGAAGATCCTGTTCAGATTGTCCACCTGGCCATAGCCTGCGCGGCCGAAGGCAAATCCGATCGAGGCCGCCTGGAACCCGCCTTTGCGGATCATCTCTGTGTTGGCGACGTCGGCGTCCACGGAAATCCCGAAAGCCTTCTTGGAGTCAGCGAGTCCAGCCTGCTGCAGGCCCTGGGAGAAGAACAGCATGGCAGCGTCGAATCCTGCGAACAGCACGTTGTATCGGGGGTTGCTGCGCGCCAGCTGGGCTACCCGCCCGGGAGCCACAGTGCTGATTTCACCTGCCAGGAAGGAACTTTCCGCGACCTGCTCACAGCCTGCTCCGGCGGCCTTGCAGTCATCGATGAACTGCTTGAGTCCGCTCACCCGGGCCTTGACGGTGTCGAATTCCGGGTCTGTCAGGACGATGAATTTGGGTGCTGAACCAAAACGCTTGCGTGCTTCAAGGAAAGCGAACTCCCCCAGGATGTAGCCGCCCTTGTTGTTGGCGTCCAGAGCCGGAATCAGTGACTGGTACAAGTCGTCCTTGTTGCCGCACATGTTGCAGGTCACGGCGATGCCTGCGTCCCTGGCGGACTTGATGTCGCCCTGGACTGCGGCGGCGTCGATGGACGTCAGGGCGATGGCATCAACTTTCCGCGAAACGGCCCGCTGAATGGCCGCGGAGATCTTGGTGCTGTCACTTGCGGGGTCATCGATGGTCGCATCCCAGCCAAGGAGCCGTGAGGCTTCCTGTGTTGAGCGGGCCGGCCGGGCGCACCCTTCGACCGCCATGGAACAGGGGATGATCACGATCTTCTTGGCCCCGCCCGAGAGCGATGCGCTGGCCGGTATGGGGTTGGTCGTGGGGGTTTGCGGCGCCGCGGCAGCGGCCACATCGGCGGTGACCTTGGCTGTGAACGCGGCGGATGCGGCGGAATCTGCCTGTGATGTCTGGCTGGTTTTCGCTGACCCGCAGGCCGTGGTCAGCAGCATGAGACAGGCAAGCAGGGCCACGGCCGCGCTTCCCCGTTGGTGGTTTCTCCGTTGAAACATGTTGGGGCCTCTCTGAATGCCATTGCAGTGGCTGGCGGCAGGATTTCGGTGGCCGGGACCAGTTGGGGATGCAGTGGGTTTGCCCTCATTGGCAATAGCATTACCGTAGCAAGAAATTTCCGCCAAAACTATAGGTTTGGCGGAAATTTCTAGATTGTTTCCGTGCGCTATTCCACAGTGACTGATTTGGCAAGATTTCGCGGCTGATCAATGTCCAGCCCCTTGGCGCCCGCCAGGGCCGCCGCGAAGAGCTGCAACGGCACGGCGGTCAACAGCGGTGCGAGCAGAGGGGCGGACGCCGGTATGGTCAGCACTGTGTCCGCCCAGCCCCCGGTTGCGGCATCCCCCTCGTCCGCGAGGGCGATGACACGGCCGCCGCGGGCCTTGATCTCCTGGATTGTGGACATCATTTTTGCGTGAAGGACCGGGCTCCCGGTCAGCGAAGGAACGATGACAATCACCGCCTGCCCGGCCTCGATCAGGGCAATCGGGCCATGCTTGAGCTCGCCGGAGGCGAAACCTTCGGCATGGATGTAGGCCAGTTCCTTGAGCTTCAGGGCCCCTTCCATGGCAACCGGGTGCCCGACATGCCTGCCGATGAAGAGTACTGCTGTCGCGTCGGTCATCGACGCGGCGAGGGCCTCTATCCGAGCTTCGCCTGCCAGCACGGTCTGGATCTTTGCCGGCATGCCAGCCAGTTCCCGCGCCGCCGCTGAGATCTCCGTCGGGTCGCCGGTGCCGCGCAGTTGCGCCAGGTGGAGGGCGAGCAGGAGTCCTGCTGTCACTTGGGTGAGAAATGCCTTGGTGGAGGCTACGGCAACCTCGGGCCCTGCGTGCGTGTAGAGCACCCCATCTGATTCGCGCGGAATTGTCGCACCGACGGTGTTGCAGATCGCAAGGACTGGTGCGCCCTGTTCCCGCGCGTACCGAACGGCCATTAGGGTGTCCATCGTCTCGCCTGACTGCGAGATGGCAACCACGAGCGTGCGGCCGTCAACCAGCGGGCTGCGGTATCGGAACTCGTGGGCCAGATCGACTTCAACGGGAATGCGGCACCAACGTTCGATGGCATATTTGGCAATTTGGCCCGCGTAAGAGGCTGTTCCACAGGCAACGATAACGATCTTCCGGATGCCCGCCAGGACTTCGTCAGTGACTCCAAGGTCCCCCAGCGAGACCGCTCCATCCGCGCCGAGCCGCCCGCCTAGTGTGCGGCGGACAGCTTCGGGTTGTTCATGAATCTCCTTGGCCATGAATGAGGCATGGCCGTCTTTGGTGGCTGCGGCCGCTTCCCAGTCGACGGCGAAGTCCCTCCCTGCCACGGGTACGCCACGGAAGTCGGTGATGGTGACATCATCCGCCGTGAGGCTGACGACCTGGTCCTGTCCGAGTTCAACGGCACGGCGGGTGAAGTCGACGAATCCGGAGACGTCCGACCCCAGGAAGTTTTCCCCGTCGCCGAGGCCCACCACGAGAGGGGAATCCCGGCGGGCCGCCACGATGAGGCCCGGGTGGTCGGCATGCACGGCCAGAATAGTGAACGAGCCTTCCAGCTCCGCGCAGGTCCGGCGCATCGCGGCGGCAAGGGTGTCGCCGCCCGTCCGATTCCCAACCAGACTGCGGTAGTTATCCGCAAGAAGTGCCGCCGCGACCTCGGAATCGGTTTCCGAAAGGAACTCGTGGCCCCCCATTGCCAGCCGGTTCCGCAATGGCGCATAGTTCTCGATGATCCCGTTATGTATGACGGCGAGCCGGTCATCGTCAGCCAGATGCGGGTGGGCGTTCGCATCGGTCGGTGCCCCGTGCGTCGCCCAGCGCGTGTGCCCGATCCCCACCGCCGCAGCTGGCAATGGTTCCGTTTCCACCAGCGCCGAGAGGTTCGCCAGCCGTCCGGCCTTTTTGCGCACATGAACACGCTTCCCGGCCAGAACCGCGAGGCCAGCGGAGTCGTATCCCCTGTATTCCAGGCGTCGGAGCCCCTCGAGAACCACCCTCACTGCCCGGCTGGGCAACCCTGTCTCGACCGAGCCGGCTGTTCCCGCGTATCCCACGATTCCACACATGGGAAACACATTACGCGAGATGGGAACTTTCTTCCAAAACTTATTGCACGGTTGAAAATTCCTGCTAATGTGGAGTCAACAGCACCCCGGAGTTCAGAGCGACGACGCTTCCGAACGCGAGAAAGGCTCTCAAAAAATGTTGAACCGTACACAAAGGCGTGCACCGAGGATCCAAGCCGCCGCGGCGATCCTGATCGCGGCCGGCCTCGCCATCGGCGCTTCAGGATGTTCTGGAGCGTCAGGCAGTTCCAAACCGCTCGTCGGCCTCATCACCAAGACCGACGACAACCCGTATTACGTGAAGATGCGCGAAGGCGCCCAGCAGAAGGCAGCGGAGCTCGGCTTTGACCTGCAGGCTCTGTCCGGCCAGGGCCAAAGCGACAATGACTCCCAGGTCAAGGCGATTGAAAATCTGGTCGCCCGGGGGGCGAAGGGCATCATGATCGCTCCGTCCGACTCCGAGGCCATCCTTCCCGCCATCAAGAAGGCACGCGACGCCGGCGTCTTCGTCGCTGTCCTCGATTCCCCCACCAATCCGGCCTCCGCTGCCGATGCCACCTACGCCACGGATAACTTCCAGGCCGGGGTGCTCATCGGAAAGTGGGCGGCCACCCAGTTCAACGGCAAGCAGGCGCGTATCGCCATGCTTGACCTGAGCCCCGCCCAGGTCGCCGTCGACGTCCAACGAGACCAGGGATTCCTTCAGGGGTTCGGTATCGACGTCGCCGACAAGTCCAAGATCGGCGACGAGCCCGACGCCCGCATTGTCGGCCACGAAGTCACCAACGCCAACGAAGCCGGCGGCCGCACAGCCATGGAGAAGCTCCTCCAGCGCGACCGCACCATCAATCTCGTCTACACGATCAACGAACCGGCCGCGGCCGGCGCCTTCGAATCCATCAAAGCCGCCGGCCTTGAGAACAAAGTGACGGTGGTCTCCATTGACGGGGGCTGCCCGGGAGTCAAGAACGTCAAAACCGGGGCCATCGGAGCCACATCAATGCAGTTTCCCTTGAAGATGGCCGGTGACGCGCTTCAGGCCATCAGCGCCTACATCAAGGACGGAACACGGCCTGCAGCCAGCCAGGGTCTGGACTTCACCAACACGGGCGTGACCCTTATCAGCGACAAGCCCGCCACCGGAGTCGAATCCAAGGACACAGCCTGGGGCCTGGCGAACTGCTGGGGATGAGCCTGGCCCCCAGGACACCACTTCTTTGAACAGCAAAGGTACACACCATGAAGTCCTTATCATCACCACCAACGGCGCCCGCTCCCCCGCGCCGGGTAGGGGAACGCCTCGTCGACCAGCCGCAGGTCCCGCTCATGGGACGAATACAGCGCGCCATGCATGCCCACCCGCTGCTGGGGCCGACGGCCGTTCTGATCCTCGCCTGCATCTTCTTCACCGTCACGGTCGGATCCCGGTTTATCGAACCCCTGAACATCTCCCTGATCCTGCAGCAGGTACAGATCATCGGCATGGTCGGCATCGCACAGACGCTGATAATCCTGACCGGCGGCATTGACCTGTCAGTTGCCGCGGCGATGGTCTTCAGCACCGTGATTGCCGGCAAGCTTGCCGCCGAAGCGGGAACTCCTCCGCTTTTGGCACTGCTCGTGGGCCTGCTGACGGGCGGAATGTGCGGATTCCTCAACGGGGCGCTGGTCACCCGGTTCCGGGTACCCCCCTTTATCGCAACCCTCGGCACCCTCAGCATCTTCACCGCCCTTAACCTGTTTGTCTCCGGCAGCCAGACGATCAAGGCAAATGCGTTGCCGGACCTGCTCCTGTGGCCCGGCCAGACGTTACGAGTTCTGGGTGCACCGGTGACGTTCGGCTCGATCCTCGTCCTGGCAGCATTCATCGTCGTCAGTTACATCCTCAGGCGCACCGCATGGGGTGAGCACATCTACGCCGTCGGCGACAACGCCGAAGGCGCACGGCTGAGCGGGATACGCACCACGAGGGTGCTGATGGGCGTCTACATCACCGCCGGCGTGATCTGTGCCGTGGCCGGGTGGCTTCTGATTGGGCGCGTCGGTTCCGTCAGCCCATTCTCCGGAGAGGGCGTGAACCTTGCCAGCATCACCGCCGTCGTCATCGGAGGCACGAGCCTCTTCGGCGGCCGCGGTCATGTGCTGGGCACCCTGCTCGGGGCCTTGATCATCGGGGTGTTCAGCAACGGTCTGACACTCACCGGTGTGGACGTGCTCTGGCAGGTTTTCACCACAGGCGTCCTGGTCATCGTGGCCGTCGGCCTGGATCAGTGGACACGAAAGGTCGCAGGATGACAACGACAAGCAACCCCGCACGGACCCGGCAGATCACGCCAATCCTCTCCGCCCGGAACCTGGTCAAACGCTACGGGCACGTCACCGCACTCGCCGGCGCGGACCTGACCCTGTACCCGGGGGAAGTCCTCGCCGTGATCGGGGACAACGGTGCCGGGAAATCATCCCTGATCAAGTGCCTGTCCGGCGCAGTGGTGCCGGACGAGGGAGAAATCAGGGTCGACGGAAAAACCGAACGGTTCCGCACGCCGCTTGATGCCAGGTCAGCTGGAATTGAAACCGTTTACCAGCACCTGGCCCTGGCTCCCGCCCGCGACATAGCAGCCAATGTCTTCCTGGGCCGGGAGCTCCGCAAGCCAGGACCGCTTGGATGGGGACTGCGGATGCTGGACCGAAAGGCCATGCGCCAGGAAACGGCAACGATCCTCGGTGACCTCGGTCTGCTGACCATCCAGAACATCGGCCAGGCCGTGGAAACACTGTCCGGTGGTCAACGCCAGGGCGTCGCCGTCGCCCGCGCGGCCGCGTTCGGCAGCCGCGTCATCATCATGGATGAACCCACAGCCGCGCTGGGCGTGAAGGAATCGACCAAAGTCCTCAACCTCATAGCCGAGATCAGGGACCGCGGAATTCCAGTCATCCTCATCAGCCACGACATGCCGCATGTGTTCGAGGTAGCCGACAGAATCCACATCCAGAGGCTCGGCCGGCGGATCGCGTGCGTGCAGAAGACGGCGATCACGATGAACGACGCCGTCTCCCTCATGACCGGAGCCCAGACACCCCCGGAAGACCATGATCCCGAAACCATCCCTGAGCGGCTGGTGAGGCAATGAATTACCAACCCATCATTCGCCCCCTGGCAGACGGGCCGGGCCTGGGCTACCTGACCCAGGCCGCCACACCATCCGAGGACATCAGATTCTGGTGGCTGGGACAGGCGGGATTCGCACTCGAACATGCCGGACGCAGAGTGCTTCTGGACCCGTACCTCTCGGACAGTCTCGCCACCAAGTATGCCGGCACCATCTTCCCCCACACCCGCCTCCACCCGGTGCCCGTGGACCCCTCGAAAATCCAGGGCGTTAGCGCGGTACTCCACAGCCACGCCCACACCGACCACCTGGACCCCGCTACCGTGCAGGCACTCCTGACACGGAACAGCCCCCGGTTCATTGCCCCGAGGGCCCGTGCCCGGATCGCGCTGGACCGCCACGTCCCGGCCGAATCGTTCACCCCGGTCACGGCCGGCGACCGGATTGAGCTGGCTACGGACATCACTGTCACCGCGGTTCCCGCCGCACACGAAACACTGGAAACCGACGAGCACGGGGATGCGGTGTTCCTGGGCTTCATCGTCGACATCGCCGGAGTCCGGATCTACCACTCCGGCGACTGCATCCCATACGAAGGCCAGGCCCAACTGCTCCGTGAGCACGGCGTGGTCGTCGCCTTGCTGCCCATCAACGGCCGCGACAGCCACCGGCTGACAAACGGCGTGCCGGGAAACTTCACGGTTACGGAAGCCATCAGCCTCTGCAAGGCAGCGGGCATACCCGCAATGGTGGGGCACCACTTTGGACTCTTCGACTTCAACACCATCAACCCCGACGATGCCGTCGCCGAATTTGCCCGCTCTGCGGGAAATCTTCAGTGGACGGTCCCGACCGTCGGACGCCCTTACAGCATCGCCCCGCCCGGGACAGCCGCCGCCCTGCAGGAAGAGAGCATCAGTCATGAACGCTGAGGATCTGGAAGAGTCGCTTCGCCGGCTCGCTATTGTTCCCGTCATCGAAATCGAATACGCCGACGACGCCATCCCGCTCGGCCGGACACTGGTCGAAGCGGGCCTTCCCATCGCGGAAGTCACCTTCAGAACAGATGCGGCAGCAGAAGCGATTGCCCGCATGGTCGAGAACGTGCCCGGACTTCTAGTCGGAGCCGGCACCGTCCTGTCCGAAGAGGACGTGGACGCCGCCGCGGACGCGGGCGCGCACTTCATCGTCTCCCCCGGCCTCAACGCCGCCGTCGTCCGGCGCGCACGGCAACGCTCCGTGCCGATCATTCCCGGCGTCACATCGCCGACGGAAATCGAAGCGGCGCGGTCCCTTGGGCTGCACCTGCTGAAACTCTTCCCGGCCGAGGCCATCGGAGGCATCCGGCTGGTCCGGGCGCTCAGCGCACCATACCCGGACGTGTCCTTCATGCCCACCGGAGGAATCACGGCCGAAACGGTCACGGCCTGGTTGGGCCAGCCTTCCGTCGTCGCGTGTGGCGGCTCCTGGATCGCCACCCGCGACGCCATCGCAAGCCGGCGCTGGGATGAAATCCGCACCAGCGCCGCGCAGGCCGCCGAACTCGCCGCCGATGCCACCCGAACCCGCGCGGCATCATCTTGACGCCCCGCCGCATCCCGGCCCTACCCCAACACCATCCTGCAAGTTCCATCATCCAAAAGGAGAACACAAAATGAGCGAAACATACGTCCCCCAGCCCGGAGTTGCCCTGGCCGGCAAGGTCGCCGTCATCAGCGGAGCAGCGTCCGGAATCGGGGAAGCCGTCGCCCGGATCTTCGCAGCCAACGAAAGCAAGGTCCTGCTCGTGGACATCGACGAAGAACGGCTGGAAAAGGTCACCGCCAGCATCCGCGGCTACGGCCGCGGCGAGGTGCACTCTATTCTCGCCGACGTCACCGACGAACAATCCGTCATCGACCTCTTCGCCTGGGCCAAAAACACCTGGGGAAGCGTCGATCTCATCGTCAACAGCGCCGGACGCGACTCCCTGGCCCCGCCGGTCGTCGACGTCACCCTTGACGAGTGGAACAAGACGATGACCCCGAACCTGACCGCCGTGTTCCTGATGTGCCGTGAAGCCTTCAGGATCATGGAAAAGCAGGAAAACGGCGGCCGCATCATCAACATGGGCTCATCCTCGGCACGGGTCGCCTCCGGGCCCGGGCACAGCCCCTACCGCGCATCCAAGCACGGCCTGATGGGCTTCAGCAAGAACATCCTGCTCGAGGGCAAGGACAAGAAAATCGGCGTCACCGTCATCAACCCGTCCCACGTCAAGACCCCGATGACCGAAATCATCGACAAGGGCCTCTACGACGGCGACGTCCCCGCCTACATCGACGGCTGGCTCGACGAGAAGGAACTCAAAGAAGGCATCCACGCCAGCTGCATTGAAGTGGACAACGTCGCTGAAATCACCCTTTTCGTGGCGACCCGGACCCCTGACGTCACCATCCCGCAGATCGCGCTCTACCCGACGCACAAGGCACACCGCTACGGCATGGAGGTCTAAGAAACCATGAAAGCTGCCATCCTTAACGGACTCAACGACCTGGAATACACCGACATCCCAGATCCCGAACCGGTCGGAGACAACCCCGTGCTGGTGCGCGTCGGCGCCGTCGGCGTCTGCGGGTCCGACGTGCTCCGTTACGGGCACGGCAAGGCGTATCACTACCCCCTGGTCCTCGGACATGAGTTCTCTGCCATCGTTGAGGAAGCCCCGCACAGTCCAGGCCTTGGCGCCGGCGACCGCGCGGCGGTTTTTCCTCTGCTGCACAGTCACGAGGATCCCATGTCCGAGATCGGTGAATATGCCCTGGGAACCGGATACGACTACTTCGGCTCCCGCAGACACGGGGCCATGTCCGAGAGGATGTGGGTGCCGGAGCGGAACATCTTCCGTGTTCCGAACGATATGCCGCTCACCCACGCGGCCATGGTGGAACCTGCCGGGGTGGCACTGCACGCCATGCTGAAGGTCCAGATCCCCACACATGCCACCGCCCTCGTGATCGGAGCAGGACCCATCGGCGCCCTGGCCGCACAATGGCTGAGGATCCTGGGCTGCTCCCGTGTCCTGGTTGCGGATATCGACGACCGCAAGCTGGAGATCATGTCCGGCCTCGGCTTCGAGACCCTCGATGCCAAGACGGGTGACACGGCAGAGCTTGCCAAAGCCGCCACCGGAGGGTGGGGGCCGCAGATCGCCGTCGAGGCGACAGGGAATCCGAGTGCGCTGATCCAGGCAATCGAGGCGGCATCCGTCCAGGGGCAGGTGGTCCTTCTCGGCGACCTGAGCGGGGATCTGCACCTCGCCAAGGCGGCCGTCTCCTCACTCCTGCGGCGGGAACTGCGGCTCTACGGAACCTGGAACGCCAAGGTTGCACCCAAGGGCCGCAGCGAATGGGACATGGTCATCGCCCATCTGGGCCGTGACCTCCACGTGGACGAATTGATCAGCCATGTCCTGCCGCTCGAAGAGGCACCCGGGACATTCAGGCAGCTCACCGACCGTGCCATCTGGTACAATAAGGTGCTGTTCGCCGTTTCGGCCGAGGCTCAGGCGGAGGTGCGGGCCAAGTGAAAGCAGCACGCCTCCATTCCCCGGGCAACATCACCGTGGACGAAATCCCGACGCCGGCTGCGGGTCCCGGCGACATCATCATCAAGGTCCGGGCAGCCTCGATCTGCGGCACAGACCGTCGGATCGCCGCCAACGGGCACTTCAAGCTCCAGGACGGCACCCCACGCGTGCTTGGTCACGAATTTGCCGGGGAAATCACCGAGGCAGGCAGTGAAGTCGTTGGTTACGCCGTCGGCGACAGGGTCAGCGTCACGCCCAACGTCGGGTGCGGGAGATGCCCGAACTGCCTCGTGGGTTTGAACAACATGTGCCCCTTCTACGAAGCCTTCGGCATCACCATGGACGGCGGCTTCCAGGAATACGTCCGCGTACCCAGCGCCGCCGTCAATCGGGGCAACGTGTTCCACTTGCCCGAGAGCGTGACGTTCGCCGAAGCCGCACTGGTGGAACCACTGTCATGCTGCTACAACGCTGTCAGCAAGCTGGGGGTGGAGCCTGGCACCACGGTGTTGATCATGGGAGCCGGGCCCATCGGCGCCTGCCACGTCATGTTGAGCAAACTCTACGGTGCCCGGAAGATTATCGTCTCCAACAACAGGCAGCCGCGTCTTGACTTCGCTGGATCAGTCGGGGCCGATGTCCTGGTCAACCTCACCGAGCGCGACCTCGCGACCGTTGTGGAGGAAGAGACCGAAGGCCGTGGTGTTGACGTGGCGTTGACGTGTGTCTCCAAACCCGAAGTGCAGGCGCAGGCGGTCGAGCTGCTGGCGACCCACGGACGCGTGAACTTCTTTGCCGGACTCGGGAAGGCGCAGACCGTGCCCCTGGACACGAACAGGGTCCACTACCAGGGCCTGACGCTCACGGGAACGACCGGGTCCAGCAACTCCGATTACGCCGAATCCCTTCGGCTCGTCGGAGAACGCCGCCTGGACCTCTCGCCACTGGTCAGCCAGACATTCACACTGGATGACATCGAGAAGGCCTTGGCCTATGCAGGATCGGGCCAAGGGATGAAGGCCATGATCCTTTTCGAATCGAATTAACGCGCTGCCCCAACCGCAATGCGCACAGAAATGGACCTGCGATGACGACGAAGTACATCATGGCGCTGGATGCCGGGACGACCGGCATCCGGGCAATAATCTATAGCTCAGACGTGGAGATCGTAGGCGAGGCCAGTCAGGAGTTCACCCAGATATACCCCAAGCCGGGGTGGGTGGAACACGATCCCATGGAAATCTGGAACACGCAGCTGGCCGTAGCCCGCCGCGCCCTGCAAGGGGCCAACATCGACCCGCACGACATCGGTGCCATCGGCGTGACGAACCAACGCGAAACAACAGTCATCTGGGACCGCGGCACCGGGAAGCCCATCATGAACGCCATCGTCTGGCAGGACCGGCGAACAGCAGGCGTGTGCGACGGCCTGAAGGAGAGGGGCCTGGAGGACCACGTCCGTTCCACAACCGGCCTGGTCATAGACGCCTACTTCTCCGGCACAAAGATCGCGTGGATCCTGGACAACGTGCCCGGCGCACGAGCGCGGGCAGAAGCCGGCGAGCTTTGCTTCGGCACCATCGACAGCTGGCTGATCTGGAACCTCACAGCCGGGGCGGCGCACGTCACGGACTACTCCAATGCTGCCCGGACGATGCTCTTCAACATCAACACGCTGGACTGGGACGACAAACTGCTCACCGAGATCGGGGTGCCGCGGCTCATCCTTCCGGAGGTCCGTCCCAGCAGCGAGGTCTACGGAAACACCTGCGACGGGATCTTCGCAGGCGCCCACATCCCCGTCGCCTCGGCAATCGGAGACCAACAGGCGGCGCTGTTCGGCCAGGCATGTTTCGACCGCGGCATGGTCAAGGCCACCTACGGCACCGGCGCCAGCCTGGTCATGAACACCGGGGACACGCCCGTCAGCTCGGCGAACGGCATGCTGACCACCATCGCCTGGGGTATCGGCGGCAAGGTCGAGTATGCGCTCGAAGGACTCATCTTCGTTGCCGCGGCGTCCATCCAATGGCTGCGCGATGAGCTTCGCGTCATCTATGACTCGGCCGACAGCGAATACGCCGCCATGCGGGTACCGGACTCCGGCGGGGTATACGTCGTTCCCGCCTTCACCGGCCTGGCCGCGCCTTACTGGGACCCGTACGCCCGCGGCGCGATCCTCGGACTCACCCGGGGATCGAGCCGGAACCACATCATCCGGGCCACCCTTGAATCCATCGCTTTCCAGATCAAGGACGTCATCAATTGCATGGAAGCCGACGCCGGCCTCCCCGTCTCGGAAATCCGGGTCGATGGCGGCGCGGTGCGGAACAACTTCCTCATGCAGTTTCAGGCCGACATGGTCAACGTCCCGGTCCTCCGTCCCCGCCAGGTGGAATCGACCGCGCGCGGAGCCGCGCTTCTCGCGGGCCTGGCCTGCGGATTCTGGAACAGCCAGGACGAACTCCGTGACACGTTCGCACTCGACCGGGCCTTTGTGCCGGACATGTCCGAAGAAAAACGTTCCTCCCTGTACGCCGGCTGGCAGAAGGCCGTCGCCCGCGCCTGCGACTGGGAAGAGCACGAACCCACCACCCCACCGACCACCAACCTCTAGGGAGCGCCCTGTGACGCTACTACCCGCCGTCGAACCAACCATGTACTTCATCGGTGTCACGACGAACAAATCCTCCATCATGAAAGTCTTCCCGGCCTGGGCCAAAGAACTCGGCCTCAACGCGACCCTCAAAGGCATCGACCTTCCGTTGGGCGCACCACGGGAGGCCTACCGGGAAGTCGTCGGATTCCTGAAATCCGACCCGATGTCCCTCGGGGCACTCGTAACGACCCACAAGCTGGACATTGTCAGCGCTGCCCGCGACCTCTTCGATGACTTTGGACCCGATGCGCAGCTCTTGCACGAGATCAGCAGCATCAGCAAACGATCCGCGCACCTCTGGGGCAACGCCATGGACGCCGCCACCAGCGGCCTGTCCCTGGAGGCCATCCTTCCCGGGAGCTACTGGGAAAACTCCTCAGCAGACCTGGTATTGCTCGGCGCCGGCGGATCCTCCCTGGCACTCACCCTGTACCTGCACAAGCGCACCGCCGCCGGCCTGCCCGGCCCCAAGAAAATCATTGTCACCAACCGCAGGAGTCTCAGACTCGAGGAAATGCGGGAAATGCACGTCAGAATCGGCAGCACATTGCCGATCACGTACGTCCAGGCCACGGACGAATCGACCAATGACGACGTCGTCGCCAACGCATCCCCAGGATCCCTGATCATCAACGCAACCGGGCTGGGCAAAGACCGCCCCGGCTCGCCGCTGACCGACGGCGTCACCTTCCCCCAGGGAGCCATCGCCTGGGATTTCAACTACCGCGGCGACCTGGTCTTCCTGGACCAGGCCCGGGCCCAACAGCCGGAACTAGAGGTCCAGGTAGAGGACGGCTGGGTGTACTTCATTCACGGCTGGACCCGCGTGATCGCCGACGTATTCAACATAGACATCCCCACCCGGGGAGCGGCCTTTGACCGCCTCTCCAACATCGCCCAGACCGTATCCCAGAAGGAGAACCCCTCATGAACACCACCCCCGCAACCACTGTCGAAGCAGTCGTCACCGACTTCAACGTCACTACCGGACTCTCAACGACCAAGGCCCCCCTGCAGCGCCGGCTCTCTGCCATGGCAGATATGTACGCCGACCAGGAGGCGGCCACCACCCAGCTCGCTAACGAGGACGTGCTCGTATACGAATTCTTCGACATGGGCGTCCCCTCGACCAACGGCGATGTGGCCTACGGAACGAGCATCACGTATCCGGGAAAGGTGGGCGATGAATACCACATGACCAAAGGACACTTTCACGAGGTCCTGGACACCGCGGAAATCTACTACTGCCTGAGCGGACGCGGCTACATGCTCATGGAAAACCCCGAAGGTGACTGGCAGGCCGCCGAATTCACTCCGGGCCAGGCGGTATACGTTCCGCGCCGCTACGCCCACCGCAGCATCAACGTCTCCGACACCGAGCCGCTCGTAACTTTCTTCGCCTTCCCCGGGCACGCCGGCCACGACTACGGAACCATCGAAACCAAGGGATTCCGCAAACTGTGCGTCGAACGCGACGGCAAGCCGGAGTTCATTGACAATCCCCGTTGGCAGGCCTGAGCTCCATGCCGCCAACTAGAGCAACAGACACCGGCTGCAAGGGCCGTATCGCAGTAACCCCCCGTTCGCTTTCGGACGGGGGGCACCCTGCCCTCCGGTGGCTCGAAGACGCCGGATACGATCTCGTATTTCCGGCCCCCGGCGAAGTCCCCACCGAGGACCAGATCCGGGCCTCGCTGAGTGACTGTGTCGGTTACCTGGCCGGGACCGAACCCCTCCCCGGCGCGTTACTGGAACAACTTCCGCGCCTCCGGGCCATCTCCCGCAACGGCGTGGGCGTTGACTCCATCGATCAGGAGGCAGCCGCGCGTCTTGGCATAAGCGTACTGACGGCACCGGGAACAAATTCCCAAGGAGTCGCAGAACTAGCGATCGCCCTCATGCTGGCCAGCTGCCGAAGTATCCCCTGGCACGATACACAACTGAAATCAGGGAATTGGAAGCGTCGGCAAGGCCGGGAAATCTCCGGCCAGGTCCTGGGTGTCATCGGTTGTGGCCAGATTGGCCGGCGGGTGGCTTCCCTGGCTCTGGGGCTGGGGATGAAGGTGCTGGCATTTGATGAATATCCCCTTGCTTCCTTCGAACCCTCTCCCGATTTTTCGTGGGCACCGTTGGAGAAGGTCCTGACATCGAGCCAGATCGTTTCACTTCACATGCCGCCGGCGGACCTTCCCGTTCTTGACGCCGACACGCTGGGACTCCTGCGCGCGGGCGCCATCGTCATCAATACCGCGAGGGCATCGCTCATCGATGACACCGCAATGCTCCAAGCTCTGGATTCCGGCCGCGTGGATACCCTGGCCACAGACGTGTTCAGCTCGGAGCCGCCGCCACCGAGCCGGCTGATTTCGCATCCGCGGGTCATCACCACCCCGCACATCGGTGGATACACTAGGGAAAGCGTGGATCGAGCCACCGAGGCCGCGGTGGATAACCTGCTCAAAGCATTGGCCGCACAGCGCTAGACCGGAGACTGCACAATGACGGAGACCTCTACAGGAGGCGGACTGCTGCACCGAATATCGGGGCGGCTGCCCTACCTGCCGCCTTCCCTTCGTCTGGTGGCCGAGGCGGTGCTGAAGGCCCCCGAGCAGGCTCAGTCCATGACCATCACCGAACTGGCCCTGGCCGCTGGAGTCGGAGAGTCGACGGTCTCGCGGTTCGTCAGAGAACTGGGCATCGATGGATACAAATCCATGATGCTCGGCCTGGCCGAAGCCACCTTCGTTTCCAAAGCGGCAAACGGCGCACAGTCAGCGGTTTCCGAGGTCGTCTACGAAGGCGTCAACCGCGGAGACTCGACAGAAGACATCGCCGGGAAGGTCGAGCGAAGCAGCATCCAGTCCCTCAGACGCACCGGGGCTCGGCAAGATATCAAGTCGATCGAGCACGCGGTGGACCTCATCGATGCCTCCAACACGGTGATCTTCTGCTGCATGGGCTCATCAAGCATTGCGGCCGAAGAAGCTGTCATGCGCTTCACCCGGGCCGGCAAGAAATGCATGCTGTACCGGGACACGACGATCCAGGTCATGCTGGCGGCGATCATCGAACCCGGAGATCTGCTGATCGGAATCAGCGACTCCGGCCGGAGCACCCCGATCATCGATGCGATGCACCTGGCGCAAAAACGTGGCGCTGCGACCATTGCCATTACCGGCACCGAGGGGTCCCCGCTGCGCGACTGCGCGGACGTCATCCTCTACACCGCCACTGTGCCCAGCGGCGGGGAACTCTACGGGGAATCTGTGACGAGCAAGTGGGGGCAGCTGCTGGTCATCGATATTCTCTATGCCGCCTACGCCAGCCGGCACTATGATGCCACCGTCGAACATCTCAAGCAGACGTACCAGGGCGCCATCCGCCAATCACGCAGCACCCCTCCGACTTCGCCGTCCTAATCCAATGACCGGTGGCCTGGACCGGCCGATATTGGGCGCCTATCTGTGATGGGGCTTCACTACGGCAGGCTGCGTCGCACACGGGCGGGACCGGATCCGAAGGCTGTGACTAGGTGGGCCTTGAGCAAGCGGCCGGGTAGTCCGCACGAAGGAGGAGGCTCCGACGCTATTTCACGGTGTCTCAGGCCCAGGAACGACGGAAATCTCTGCGCTCCCTGTAATCCGCTCGCGGCTGTTGGGCGGGCTTGGTGATCGGCGCTTCTCTGAGTCCCCGCAGGATTAGTCCTTATGCCCAGCTATCCACCCAATCCAGAAGGGCTGCAGCTTCCAACGAGTCGCAGATCAGGTCGGCAGTCGGTTGCTGATCATGAGATGCAGGTACTGCAATGACTTTCAGCCCTGCGGAGCGGGCAGCGGCGGCACCGGCTTCGGAATCTTCGAAGGCCAGGCAATCCTCCGGATACATATTCAGGGCGTCAACGGCGGCTAAATACACGTCGGGTTCCGGCTTGGGATGGGCGACCTCGTCGGCGGAGACAGTCACGCTGAACCCTCCGGGGAACGCGCCACGGAGCAGCGCCTGATCCAGGATGCACCGGGCGGAATTGCTCGCCACTGCCACGGGAACTCGTAAGGACACAGCGGCGACGAAAAATAGCGCCCCCGGCATCGGCGCGGCAGATTGAGTCACCATGGTCATATTGACCTGAAGCAATTCTTCCACCAGTGAATCAGGATCTTTTCCCGCACGGGCGGCAATCACCGGCCCGATACGGCTGGCAGGGAGACCAACGAGACGGTGCTGCAAGTCGGTGTCGAACAGCACGCCATGGCGTTCGCTAACAATCCTCTGGGTCTGAATCCACAGAGATTCGGTATCCATCAGCAGACCGTCGCAGTCGAAAACCACCGCGCGTGGCTGCCAGTCGGCAAAAGCCCGTGCAAAATCTGAGCGATCAGGTCGTACGTCAAAACCACGAAGCGCATCATTGGGCGCCCCCTCGGGACCTTGGCCGTACACATCATTCAGCACGTAGAGATACTAACAACATGCGCCACCCATGAGTCCGGGCGGCTTCACAATTGCTCTCAGTAGCCCTGCATTTCGCCCCACCGGGACGTCGCTCAATTTTCTTCCGTCATACCCGGCGCTCGGTATTCGCCGGTCCGACCCATCGGCTGAGGCTCCTGCAGACGCGACCGCGCTCTCCTTGACCTAAATGGCCCGATTTGCTTCTGCCGGAGTTTGTCTAATGCGCCCGCTCGCTTCGACGGCGGGACCCGTTCCGTTTTGTGCGGCGTTCAAGAACCGTTGAGAACGTCAATCTGCCTTGAGCCCACTTTGGCTTGAATGGCAGCCTGATTCGGGACCAGCGTTGGTGGCGCACCAGTGTTTGGGACGGTGATGCGCGGTAACGCGTGGGAATCAGAGCATGAAGAGCGCCGCCTTCCAGTTTGAGGTGAGGGAAATATCGCATCGGCAGCCCAGGATGCCTTCAACTGCGTGCCAAAGTACTGCTAACGATTTGCGTATTGATGTACACGTGTACCTCTTATGGTTCGGTTGTAGCCTGAGCGGGTGCGGCCGACATCGCATGGCGATCAAACCAGGTGCGGCGATCGGCTTTGCGGCGGTTCACCTTGCACTTGGTGCGCCGGTCGGCCGGCTTGAGATGCTCGAAAGGCAAAATGAGGACCGAAGAATTCGATGCAGAATGGGATCCGAGGATCGGGCCGGAAGCGGCTCGAGCGCGGCAAAGTGCCTACCAGTATGTGCGCTATTTCTTCGCGTCGGGGGCGGCCACAATTGCTGTGGCGTTCACCGCTGGCGTGTCGCGAACCATGCCCCTGTGGCTAAGCATCCTCATCTCGGTCGTGATCGTCACGTGGCTATTCTTCGTGGTCTTGACCTGGTCGACCTTCTCAATCCGCATGAAACGCGCAGGACGCCTGACCTACGAGTACCTCGGCAAACCGCCTCAGCTCCACAAGGGGATCTTCCCGCCGGTCATGCTGGTCGACGCAGGGCGGTTCGACAGCCACATGGCTTTGAAAGGCATACCCCTCAAGGGCGGCTACGTCCCCATGCACGATCCGGCGACGGACCGCATTCTCGCTAAGCGGAACAAGCAAGACCGGGCACGGGGGCAGCAGTACTGACGCGATTTCACCGTCCGGAGGCCGACCCGGCTCGGGTGCGGGCGACTCCGTGCGCCGACACACCTGAATGGGTGCCGGCGAGCACGGAAAGCCGACGGTTGCCGGCATCGCGGACGACTGCCCTGTGCCCTGAATCCTTATCTCGTTTGTTGGAGGGTGTGCGCGAGGCGGTGGGAGTCGGTTCCGGTTTCGATGACGGTTCCTTTGAAGGTCAGCCGGTCAACGAGCCGTGGGTTGGTGAAGGTTTTGGGCCAACCGGAGAATGATTCGTTGGTAGCTATGGCCACGGATGCTGTCTCTTCCCGTTCAGTAAGGACCTGGAACAGCCATCCTGGGACGTGCCACCCTGACCGCGAACCGCAGCCGGCGCGTAACCTGCCCGTCCCATTTGTTGTTCCACAATCCCCGCCACGATCACCTGTGACAGCTGCAACGTTCGGTGCGGTGCACGGGTTGTGACTGCTAGCCCGGGATAGCGGTTAAATCGGAGCCTGGTGGTTGCGTTCCGTTTACGGAACCCTCAACGGGAATCTGCAAGACTTTCCCAATGATTACCGAACACGCGCTGCTGCCCGTCATTTCCGGGCAGGAAGAGGACTTTGAAGCAGCATTCGATCGCGCTCGTTTGATTATTGCCTCAATGCCCGGCTTTGCCTCTTTGTCGCTCTCGCGCTCGATCGAAACTCCCAACATGTACTTACTTCTCGTGCAGTGGGACACTTTGGAGGACCATACCATTGGCTTCAGGGGATCCCCGAAGTATCAGCAGTGGCGGGAGATACTGCACAAGTTCTACGAGCCCTTTCCTTTAGTCGAACACTACGAGCTCGTGAACTCTGCTCCTCGGTAATGCGCTCCCAGGCTGGCCGTCGTCCCGGAAGGGGATCCTTCACCGGACTGGTCTTTACGGGACCTCCATGGCCGGAACTTCACGAGGGTGGATCTATGAATCGCAGCGATATTTGGCCGTTGTTCTGCCAGCGGTAAATGGCCGGTAAGCGTCCGGAGAACGCTTACCGTCGCTCAATCGGGCGTTGCCCACGGCGTGCGATGGCGTCGATGACTTCTTGCTTTGAAAGGCTCCGCTGCCGTTGTGCCAGGTCGATCGCGAACTGCAGAGCATCACCCCGCTCGCCTTCCCGCACTTCCGCCCTCACCGTGGATCGGCCAAGCTGTTCGGCTGCCGCGACGCGATGGTGACCATCGGCCAGAAGCAAGTTGCCGCTAACGCTGAACACCACGACAGGAGTGGACTCGTCCTGCTCCAGTTCAGAAATGGGAAGATCGATTATCGACATCTTGCCAGTTTGCCCCATGCCCCGGCTTTGAAACACCGTCGCGATACCAACAGGACCGGATCACTCTCGTTAAAGCGTCGTCCTGGTTCTACTCAGCCAGGACGTTGGTTAGGCGGTGAAAAGGTGAAGACCTCTTGGGTTGGTGGTTACCACACACACATAACGACTAAGAGGTCTTCCTGGTCCACCGTAATGCCCGTCTGACTCCTGCCGGTAGAGGCATCCTGGTCCAGCGCGTCCTTCAGGGCCGGCCCGTGGCCCATGTGGCGAAGGAGATGGGTGTTTCCCGTACCTGCGCGCACCGGTGGTTCCGGCGCTACCTGGAGCAATGCTGGGACGGGATGGAGGATCGTTCGTCCCGAACGCACCCGCGCCGGCCGTGCCACCGGCCACCGCTACGAACGTGACACCGCCGGGGAGCTGCTGCACATCGATGTGAAGAAACCGGGGAAGATCCCGAAGGGTGCCGGGTCCACGGCCGCAGCCAGGCGGTTAGAGGCCGCGAACGGGGCTACGAGTACGTTGCCGTGGATGATCATTCCCGCCTGGCCTACGTCGAGGTCCTCCCGGACGAGAAGGAACCGACCTGCGCCCGGTTCCTGGCCAACGCCGCAACGTTAATGGCCGCCAGCGGCGCACCCGTGCGCGAGGTCATGACCGACAACGCCCTGGCCTACATCCGGTCCGCCGACTTCGCCAAAGTCATCGTGGATCTTGGCGCCAAACACCGCCGCACGAAACCGCGCAGCCCTTGGCAGAACGGGAAGGCCGAACGGTTCAACGGGACCCTCCAGGAAGGCTGGGCCTACAAGGACGCCTACGACTCCAGCGACCACCGCACACAAGCCCTCACCGGGTGGCTGGACTTCTACAACCACCGACGCAACCACAGCGCCCTCGGAGGCCGAGCACCCATCAGCAGATGTAACCAACCTGCTGGCGGAGTACGCCTAGGCGCCCACGGCTCCGTGGTGTTGGACTCCCAAAACGAACCCACTCAACAAATCACCCACATCCCACCTACCAAAGTCGAAGCCGTGGACACCACCGGGGCCGGCGACGCCTTCACAGGCGCCGTGGCTGCGCGGCTGGCCGCCGGAGAATCCTTGATGGAGGCCGCTGCTATTGCCTCCGTGGCCGCGGCGCCGGGGCGGTAAGACACCTTCGCTACGGCCAAGAGGGCTCCTAGACAGCTGACCGCGCAGATGGTTGACCGCACCGCCAAGGAAGGGAGCGGTCAACTCCATCTCCCGTGATGGCAGTCGTGGTGGGCCGCAAGAGCGGGAAGCCGCGGCCCCGTTCACCCGTCAGTGTGTGCACTGGGCCGGGCCGACGCTGAACTGAAGCTTGAGCGGCATCTGCAACGCGTACTCCGCCACATGTAACCGCACGACGATCCGGGATCAGCCCGCCAATGACCTTGTGACACATCGGTTGCCGGTGAAGCAGCAGCCGGGAAAGACTGACCCTGGCCCGCGCGCGATCTGCAGATCGCCGATCCCCGGGAAGCCCGAAGCCGATCCAGCTCTTCATCCGGGAACGCCTTAGCCAGGAACGACCTCCAACGAACCCGCAAATTCCCGGCTCAGAAACCTCCCCCGGCAATATCCGCCCGATTTTCGGCGAGCACTACGGCGACTCCTACACAGCAGCCTCGACGAGCTTCTTCTCGCTTGATCGAGCGCTGCGCTTCCCATTGGCAGCCGGCGCGGCGCCGGCTTGGCTTTCCACGAACTCGGCGGCAATGTAGAGACCCTCACGGTTCAGGTGGCGCGAGTAAGAGGAATCCAGGTAAAGAGTCGGGAACGCATCAACCGAGTTCATCTCGGTGGCCTTAGCCAGAAGTGCCGGATACAGATGTGCCTTCACCGGGCCTGCCCCGCCGCCGAAGACATACGCGACCTCTGTGGTCGCACCAACGACCGCCAGAACGCGGCCGAACCGCTCGGCGACTTCCTTGGCAAAGAACCGCATCTCTTCGTCCACGAACTGAGCGACCTTGTCGTAGAAGTTACGCTTCAACGGCGACGCTCCGGCCTGCAAGTACTCGGCCAACTGCTTGCGGGAAGTGAAGCCAGGCGAGAAGCTCTGGTCCTCCATCGCCTTCAGCGCGTCAGTAAGAACCGAACCGTAACCTCGGTTGTGCGTGGTCGAGGCGTCAGCGTTGAACTCTCCGGCGGTGAACACCGGAAAATTGACGGTCCCTTCGCCGATATCAATGCCGACAGTGTTCTGGGCTGCAAGCACGTCATCAGAAGTAATGCCCTCCAATGACAGGCCCCGCCGGCGGACATCGGCGAGCATCGCGTCCATCAACGGCTCACCCTTGGCAGTGATCGCATACTGAGCCGACGCACCCTCGGGGAGCACCTGTACATCTACGAATTTAAGCTTCACGGTGACCGGAGTCTCGAAGTTATGCACGGTAACCGTATGCGTGCCGTTCGTGAACTCGGTTACGTAGCTAGTGCGGTGTGAGACGTACTCGTTGATCGGCAGCGCCAGTGCCACCCGAGCCTCCACACTGAGGGTTTCGATAGCTGGCGGCAATCCACCGTGCTGACGCACGTAGTCACGCAGGGCCTTGGCGGCGAAAGCACCCATGACCAGAACCTTGCTCAGCTCCTGCTGGGCCTTGCTGCGACGGCCGACCACGTCGAACTCATCAAAGGCGCCTTGGGCGCTCAGGGCACGCAGGCCGAAGAGCCTGCGGTGATAATTGCTAACCAGAGGGGAGACGAAGCTGACGTCCAACTCATTATAAAAATTGCCTTCCATCTTCGCTGGGGCTTCACCGTCAGGGGTCGGCAGAGAGTTCGGGCGCGTGATCGTGGACACGCCGCTTGGGAGGTCGATCTCGTCGATGTTGGTTTTACTGGATGCACCGGCGCCGCGGATGAGGCCCTTGACGTAGCCGTTGCCAACGTCGATGCCACCGGTGAGATTGATCGAAATGGTCATGAATGTGATCCCTTCGTGAAGTGTTTGGTGTGGTTACTGAGGTCCCATACAAGAGAAAGTGCCGGGAGTTGTTACGGGAGTTAGCGCAGCATCGAGAAAATATCGTTGACTTCAAGCTCTCGGACAGGAGGCTGCTCCGGTTCCGGAGCGGTCGAGGGGGAAGTGCGCATGTCGTCTTGTCCTGGTGCAGGCTTCTGTACCAGTGCCGGGGCTTCCGAGGCGATGCCCGGGATCTCGGGTTCGGTGTTTGTCCCCCGGTGGAGATCCAGATCCGTGGACGCAGCAGGTGGCGCCACCTGCTCAACCAGCGCCACCGGAGCCGCAGCCGTTTGTTCATTCCGCTCTGTCTCTGTTGATTCCTCTTCAGGACCGACAGGACGCCCGCGCCCGGGAAGCTGAGCAACTGGTCGGTTGAAGACATCGACATAGCCAAGGCGCTCGATGCTCTCACGGATCAGCATCCGAAAAGACAGCGATGGGTCGTCCTGTAAATTCATCCACACCAACACAGCCTCATCGGCTGCGGGGACGCTCATGCTGAAACGGTGCGGCTGCGGCTTCACAGATTTTACAGCAGAAGTTTTTGCCGTTTTCACAGTAGCGGCCTTGGCCTTTGGTGCTGCGACCTTGCTCTGAAGATTCGCCATGGACCCCTCCCCCTCTCTCGGATTAATAAAAAGCTCTCGGTGACACTCAGACTAAACCCCTCGCCCGCGTAGCTCTCAACCCACACATGACCCGTTTCCGGTCAGTTCTGGTCAGGAACAGCCCAACCGTGGCCCGCAGTGGATAGGAAACTTTGGACTAAGTTACGCACTCCTACAACGAAGCCCCGTTCCTCGGCGCAGCGGTTTCTTTTTGTTGGTATCTGCCCGTACAACTAATATTGTCCGCATGAGCGCAGAACGAAAAGCCAGCCGCCACGCCCACGAATTCCGTTGGCACCAGGTCAACCTCCAGATACCCGAGACCGAAGCTGCTCTTCGTGACCTCAAGACCCTCAGCGAGGCGGTCGACCAGCTCCTCGTCGAAGCTGTCATTCGAGCTCACGACGAAGGAATGAGCTCGGCAAGCATTGCTGACGCGCTCGGATTCATCAAACAGGTCGCCGCGGAGCGGCCCTCCGCCGAAATCCTGAGCCCTTCACCGGCACGACCCTCAGGCCGCCGTGGCATTCATTTTGAGCCAATGACCTGATTAGAAAATATGCCTCACACGGGCCATCCGGGCAGGGCCTATTTCTTCAGCCAGAGGGCAGACCGTAATAGCCCGCCTGGCGCGTGCCCAACAGGTCCGATAGCAGCGGATCCGCTGGTGCTCTCCGAGCCGTGGCACACCTCGGAGACCTCAGGGGCATCCGCCTTTTTTGCGGGCCGCCGTGCCAGCCATTTGCGAAACATTTTGCCTACCCTCATAATTTCCGGGTCTCCGGCTCAGGTCGGCACCCGTCCGCGTTGTCAGCAAGGATGACGACCGTGCACGATGCCCGTCGTGGGCTGGCGGCCGCGCCGGTCCTGATTGTAGGACCCGAAAGTGAACCGCGGGACACGGCTCCGGCCCAGTACGGTCATTGGGCTCTGCATTGTTCAGTGGTGTCCGGGATCCTTTGCCGGCGGTGGGGATTCGCCGGAGCAACTCGAATCCTTCGCCGAGGGAGGGCCCGGGCAGGTAGGCCCGGGTTGGTGCGTTTCCTTACCTATGCCCGGAAGAGCCGCCGAGTCGGGGTGAGCCATGTACAGCGGTTCAATCGTCCCTGGCGATGCTCGAGGCACTGATCCTTGGGGAACGGGATCCGCAGGGACTAGCGCAGCTTGCCCGGGCAAGCATGAGGCTCAAGATCCCGGCACTAACCGCTTGCCCGGGCTATCACCGTGCTGACGGAGCAGCTCGACATGGTGATGGAACCCTTTCGTGCGGCCCAGGAAGCGCTGAGCATGATCCCTGTGTCCCGACGGTCGTCGCTGACGTGATCATCGCCGAAACAGGTGCTAGGGCCGGCCCCTTGGACGTTTCCGGGTAATGCCGCGTTCTGCGGCATTACCCGGAACGAAGGAGGGCTCGTTATGGACGAGGGCGAAAGGAATTCTTCATTTCCCTCGCCTGTGTCCGGTTGTCGGCGAACGGCGCGGCTGCCGGAGGCATCCGTCTCATCTCGGGCGCCGGCATTGATCCGTCCCGATGCCCCGGCCGGTTCCGCGGGGCGCGGGACGATGTCCGGCCCTGTATTTCTGGTTGGCGTCCTGATCGCGCGGCCGATGATCTTCTCGGAGGCGCCGAAGCTGTAGATGTTGGCGGGGTCCCCAGTTCATGGGACAAACCCATCCGGCGTGGAGCTCCCGTACCGAAGTGAAATTCACTTCCTGCGGCGCACCACCAGCACGATGTACAAGGCAGCGGCCACTGCCACCAATGCTCCGACGCTGACCCCTGCGCTTCCATCGTTAAGCACGCTAGTTGGCTTCTGACTACACAGCGTACCTCGCACCCATAAATCTGAATCGAGTTCATTGCGACGATCGCCCATCCAATCAGAATAGCCATCACACGATGACCCGTGACGGTTCCCGGCACCGCAGCCCGGTCTCAAATGTTCGACACAGCTGGGACTTTCGCGGCCATTTCCTCAGGCCGACCCGCACCGCCCCCTGCACGCCCCCGCAAGATCCTGGCGTCGTGCCGCCCCACTCCCCCACCTCCATGAACCACCAGAAGCAACTTCGCTGTCTGTCATTCTGATCCCCATCATCGCCGGGCAGGTCCACGCAACCAGGGCGCCGTGCGCCGCTCACGATCCAAAAGTTTCCTTCGGCGCTCCTCCGTGGCCTATTTCCTCACGAAGCTTTGAATCACTCCCGGTTCCCCAAGTTGCACTCCGGACCTCAAACCCAGCGGTGACTCCACTATCAGAACGACGCACAAATCTGACCGACACATCCGGTGCCCGCCAGTCGCTGAAGCAGAAGGAACATGGAACCGCTCACCATCAAAACCCCAACCGACGTCCTCAGTTTCATTGGGCACACCCTCGGGTTCTGGCCGCAGGAAAGCCTCGTGTGCATCACGTTGGACGCCAGGGGCGTCATCGAAAATGTCCTCAGGCGCTCCGAGAGACACCGGCCGCGGCTGTCATCGCGGCGTCGGGTCCAGGGTTGGTGCCGGTGGCGGGAATCCTGACGAGCCACGCCGGGCTGGGCTCGGCCGCCGGGTTCTTCGCTCCGAAAACCGAGACCGGGACCTCGACTCGGAGGCCGAGGCTCCTTCCGGACCGGACTACCCGTCCGCAGTCCAGACTGCTCGGCCCGCCCAGTCCCCCCGCTGCACCGCCTCATGACCCCCGCGCGAGGCTCCCGATGCGTTATCCGCTAGTCCGCTGACACATCGATCAGCACCTTGCCGACGATGCTCTCTTCCACCGCCGCGTGGGCTGCAGCCGTGTCAGCCAGGTCAAAGCGATGCAGCGGCAGGCCCGCGGCTTCTCCCACCGGAAGGGCGCCGTCGGCGATGGCGGCATTGATGTCCTCGGCGGCGGCGTGCACCGCCGCCATGCCAACGGTGTAGAGCAGCACGAACTGGTAGCGGACATTGAGGCTGAAATGCCTGAGCACGTCCAGGGTCATCTGATCCCCGCCGTTGTTAGCGTAGACGGCGATGGAGCCGCGGTTGCGGATCACTGCCAGGTCGAGTTCAACGTTCTGCGCCGGTGCCACCTCCACGATCTGATCGACGCCGTCGGGAGCTATCCGGCGGATCTCCGCGGCCGCGTCGCTTTCCCGGTACTTGATCACGTGACCGGCGCCCGCGGCCGTGGCCAGCGCAGCCTTCGCCGGTCCGCTCACAGTCGTGATCACAACGGCGCCGGCCCACTTGGCCAGCTGAATCGCCGCATGGCCGACGGCGCCGGCCCCTCCCGCGACGAGAACCACTTTGCCGTCCAAGGCTCCCGGGTGCAGCCGCCGCGGGCCGTCCTCGGCGATGGTCAGGGCCCGATGGGCGGTAATCGCGGGAACGCCCAGGCTTGCGCCGAGGTCGAACCCGGCGTTCTCCGGCAGCGGAAAGACCCGCTCGGCCGGCAGGACGGCGAACTCCTGCGCTGTTCCGCCGTCGGCGCGCTGGTAGGCGGCCAGCGCCAGCCAAACCCTGTCACCGACGTGGAAACGCTCGACGCCGGGTCCGACGGCATCCACCACGCCGGCGCCGTCCTGGTTCGGCACGACAGCCGCGAAAGGCAAGGACCCGCCCGGTTTGGCGCCGCGGCGCGACTTCCAGTCAGTGGGGTTCACCGCCGAGACCATGATCCGCACGCGCACCTCCCCGCGCCCCGGATCGCGGATCTCGCGTTCGACGAGCTCGAGAACAGACGGATCACCGGTGGCACGGTACACGATAGCTTTCATACTCAGACCTAACGCCGGCCCCGACCGAAAATTCCCGCCGCCTACCCCGTTACCTTTTTCGTAGCCCGTTCCTGTTGCAGGATGAGGGTGTGCTGGCCTGCCGGCCCCGGCATGATTGCCGCCCCCAGTCGTCAATGATCCGGGGGGTGTTGTCACCGGGGTCCGGTAGGTGCCGGAGAGACCGCTAATAGAGGCAGGACAGTTTGGGATCGTCGTGCGTAACGTGGATGCCGGGCTCTGACACCGCGGATAGTCCAGCACAGGTATCAGCTGCTGCGACTGGGAGGTACAGGTGATCGGAAACCACGAAAGCATTGATGTCTTCATCGGCCTGGACGTCGGCAAGGGCGAGCACCACGCCGTTGCCGTGGACCGGGCCGGGAAGAAGCTCTTCGACAAGGCCTTGCCCAACGATGAGGTCAGGCTGCGCGAGATCCTGGCCTTACTGAAAAAACACGGCCGCGTTCTGCTGGTCGTTGACCAGCCAGCCACGATCGGTGCACCCCCCAATGCGGACGACGGTCCCTCCTGGCCGTAAAACCCACCATAGAAGTATGCAAGGAGGGGAGCCACAAACGATCAACGGCAGAACACTCACACCGGTGCGGACAATCCGCGCACCCCCTCTTCGCCGGACAAAAGGCCCCAGACGGCGCTCTCGCCAGTTCGTTGATCCCGTCGGGTACACGCCAACTCCAGGGCCGTCGGCGGACCGCCGCAGGCTCGCGACCCCAAAAAAACAACCTTTCTGCACGCACCAGCGCACTCCCACCGGGTCCCTCCCCGTCATGCCGCCCAGCTCCCCCACTCTGAGAGGCACGGCAGCCGCCTACCGCACGTCTGCGCGGGACGCCTTTCTTAGCGGGAACGGCACCGACCCGATGCATGGGAGGAAAACGACAGCCGCGCGTCCCACCATGAACAGGTCTTACGGATCAGCAAAAGCAGGACCGCCCCGGAAGAAGAGTCCGGGTCCCACACACCTGCACTCTGTCGACGGATCGTGCGCCAGCCACAGACGCCCCCAAAGACGTTCCCGCCGAACCCGGAACGTCCAGCGAAACAGGGGGCCTGGGCCGCAAAGTCATGTCGCCTGCAACAGAGACCTGCATGAAGTGGTGTCGGCAGAACCATGAGGAAGGGATCAAAATGCCGGGCGAAAAGCCGGCCGTGCACAAAGGTGTGCACAAAGTGCACACACCCTTTGGCCGGACAAACACGCGATGAGCGCACTCTGGCTGGTCCGCAGAAGGCAGCTATCTAAGGAAGATCGTCGAAGAGAATTCGGCTTGGTCATGTCGTCACCACAACTCCTGGCCATGAATGAGTGACGACCAACAACTGGCCACCGGAACAGCAATAAGGACAACACATAACCCTAGATTCCAGCAGGCGGAGGGGCCACCAGCCAGGACCCGGACCCCGCCACCCACACAACCGAACAGGCCACCACGGCGCCAGGCACAAACCGCGGACAACATCAGAGGGACCCGCCGAGGTGTAAGCGGCAACTTTAAACTGACCGGAGACGGCAAAACTGGTTGACCGTTCGCTTGAATTCTAGGGGTCGTTGCAACGCCCGTGCTTAGCTGGCTATCAGTAAATCACGTAGACGCTCGGCTGGGGTGTCCCAGTCCAGTGTCTTGCGTGGTCGGGCGTTGAGTTCCTGGGCGACGTGCTCGAGGTCCTCTGGCCCGTAGGCGTTCAGGTCCGTGCCTTTCGGGAAGTATTGGCGCAGCAGCCCGTTCGTGTTTTCGTTGGATCCGCGCTGCCAGGGGCTGGCGGGGTCGCAGAAGTAGACGTCCATGTCGGTGGCGATGCTGAATGCCTTGTGTTTGGCCATTTCGGCGCCCTGGTCCCAGGTCAGGGATCCGCGCAGGTGCGCCGGCAGGGTGGCCATGGTCTTGATCAGCCCGTCGCGGACCGATTCGGCGGTATGGTCCACCGGTAGGTGCACCAACATCACGTAGCGGGTGGTGCGTTCGACCAGGGTGGCGATCGCCGACTGGTTGTAGGCTCCGGTCACCAAATCCCCTTCCCAATGGCCTGGGACGGCGCGGTCTTCGACCTCGGCGGGGCGTTCGGAAATGTTGATCATCGGATCCCGGAAACGGCTGGTGCGTTCCTCGGGCTTCCTGTGCTGCTTGCGGCGGGTCCGGCCGCTGCGCAGGGCCTCTTTGACCTCGCGTTTGAGTCCGCCGCGGGCCTGAAAGTACAGGGCCTGGTAGATCGTTTCGGGGCTCACGCGCATCTGCTCGTCATCGGGGAAGTCCTTGATCAGCGCCTTCGAGATCTGTTCCGGGGACCAGCGGGTGAGGAGCTTGGTCTTCACGTAGTCGTGCAGTTCCCCGGGTTCTGCCAGCTTACTGTCCTTCTGCCGTGCACGGGCCGCCGTGGCAGCCCGGTGAGCACCGTAAGGCCGGTAACCAAGCACCGGGTGGCTGTTGCGCTTGATCTCCCGGCTGATGGTTCCCATGGACCGGCCCAGCGCCCTGCCGATCGCCCGCATGGAGGTCCCGTGGGAGCGCAGATCCGCGATCCTCTCCCGCTCCTGCAAGGAAAGGTAGCGGGCGCTGATGGGCTGCTCCAGAGCTTCCAGCGCCACCGCGGCGGGTGCTGGCTCCGTCGCTGAGGCTGGCAGCTCCGGCGCTGCCGCTGCCGTCCGCTCTGGTGCCGCTGCAGGGGCCGGCGGTTCCGCGAATGTAGTTCTCACTTCCTGTTTATACGGCAGATCAGCTGCTTGACCTTGGGCCGCGGCCGTGTCCTTTGCAGCCTGTTGCCGGTCCCACACGTAGGAGCTCTGTTTGCTGGCGCCGACGGCGAGGGCGGCGTCCCTCCGGCCGGTTCCTTCCCGGCGCAGGCGCAGGTAGTGAATCTGCTTCGCCGATGGGCCTCGCGTACCGACGGAGACCAGACCGGCGGCCTTGGCCCAGTTGTGGCAGGTGGAGTGGTTCAGGCCCAGTTGCCGGGCTGCCGCGCTCACGTTGCCGACTTCGCGCAACAGACCCAGGAACTCCTCAATCACCGCCGTCGGGTGGCGCTGCGCCGGAACAGGCTTCACAGTCCTCGTGGCCCGTGGTTTTCTCGCGGCAGGATTGACCTTGCCGGCCCAGTTATGCGCGGTGCTGATGTTCAATCCCAGCTCCTGGGCCGCCGCAGTGATGGTGCCGGTCCTGTCCAGAACGGCATAGAAGTGGTCCTTGTCCGCCTGGCTGTACTGGCGCTGCGGCCTGATCCCGGCAGCGTTCGCCCACTTCTGGCAGGTACTCCTATTGATGCCGAGCTCCTGAGCCGCCTCGGCGACAGTTCCCAACCGCGCCACGGCGGACAGGAAATCCTGTCTTTGCGCACCGGTATGAGACTGCTGCTGACGCTTCACGGCAGCCCCAGACCAAGGCGCCGGTTCTTCCGGTAAAGGAGATTTTTCCCTTAAGGAAGGACTATTTTCTGATGGTGATTCCATGGGTGTTGCGACTCCCGATTATTCGGGGGTGTTGCAACGTTCACTAGAACTCGCCCAGCGGGCAAACCAACATGCCACCACCGGTCACTTCTAAGCTGCCGTTGACACCGAGGGCCAATGTCTACACATTAAAGCAAAAACCCCTCTGACGAGGGGCCAAGGTGGGACTCGAACCGGGTTCCGGCCCTTGTAAACACTGGGGAGTCCCGAAAACACAGGCAATCCGAGCCACTCCGGCCTATGTCCGACCCGACCCGAAGCCCATTCTGTGGACGTTGTCCACACGCCCGTTCCGCCGTTCTGCGCAGGCCGCAACGCCAACCGCGCTCCCAGTTGAGGGAACGCGGTTTGTATCTCCGCTGGCAAACTTGGGACAACGGACGGGTTCGCGCCGTCCCACGTTCTGGGTGATTCCTCCCGCGAGGGACAGAGCCCCCAGTGACCGGCAGAACCGTCCAACAGTGAAGGCGTTCATGGGGCTACACCTTCTTCCTTCACCCATCTCATGAGCTTTCGGACATACAACCGCATGGCTACCAAAAGCGCCAACGAGGCCTACGGCTTCCCACCAGGACCGGTATCAGCTGCACCTGCGGCGTGCTGCAGGCAGCTACAAGCTCCCCCGTACGGGAGGCGCACTCCTGGTTAGATGTGTTGGACCAGCGACAACTTGACGACACGCTTGGCCGATGACTTAACTCCCAAACCCCCAGCCCACCGGACGAAACGTCCGTTATGGGCGTACCCAACTTCGTCTTGAGGAGACGGAACTGCGTTCCGTTGACGTCAGGCCTCCGCCGCGTCCTTCTAGATTCGGTTTGGAGCGGCCGGAGCTGTAAAACGGATCGTCGGCCGGCGTTGATCCACTTGATGACTCCATCGACCAAAGAGATGACATCGGAGCGGCGGCCACGGTGCCGAAAACCAGCAGAGATGTTCTGCCCGAACGAGACCGCCCCGGCCATGCCGTAGATTTGCTGGATATGACAACCGCTATCGATGCGCCATTGCCGCGCACATCAGAACCCGAAGCTGCGAGGGCCCATCGTGCGCTCTTCTCGGACCCATACGTCGTCAAGGAATCGGCTGTGCGTGACCTCCAAACGTCTCGAGAAGTCGCTCAGGCCCCCCTTTTCTCCAACCCCGAATGAAACCCCGCGGGTAGCGTGATGCCCGTGCCTGCCCCTCTCCCGCCGGTCCCCGCGTGCGGCCGGCGTGGCGAAGCCGCCGGGATGCTGCGCCCAGGTGCTAATGAATTGGCGAAGCACTCACCATGTCCCCCACTCCGTGTGGGCCTTCGGTTGAAAACGTACGCCCCTGACTGCAGACCCGTCGAGTCCTGGTGGTGCGACATGGTGGTCAGTGGGCGCCGACGCCGCGACGACAAATGAATCTCGTCCGGCCTTCTCCCCTGGCGTTCCTCAACTCGATGTCGAAATCAAGTCAACGTAACGTGGATATCTGGAAGGCCCGCCAGTCCCCCATTGGCGGGCCTTCCTTACGCCCTGAATCGGTCAACCCCCGTCATTGGTTGACGCCTTCACACCATCCACGCGATACGAATTGCCCGAGCGGGACACTGTTCCCCCCAGACAGAGCGCCAACAACAGGAATGAGACGAATCCTGACAGGCGGCGAAGATTTTGTACATGGGCCAATTCGTCGACGTCCATGGCCCGGAACATCCTTCCGCCGCAAAGGGCAGGTCAAAACGGACCCTCTATGCCGGTCGCTTCTCCACGTGATGTGAGACGGTGTGACTCGCAGCGATAAATGGCGGTCTTTTCGCAGCGCTATTTGTCCCCTCCAGCACGTAAGGGGATCGGCTTACGTGCGGCGAGGTGACAGTCCGTGCTGCAATAAAAGGCCGATTTTTGGCTGAGATTCATACCCGTGAGGTTGTGAACGCGGTAGCTTTGAAACGTGCTCAGCCGGCGCGCACGCAGCGGCAGCCGCGATCGATAGGGTCGGTGTACCGTCAGGAACCAGTCCCGATGGCGCCGGACATCACGTACTCGAGTCTTCATCGAACCCCGGGGAGACTCAGCGACTTGTTTGAGGAGATGACGATAGTGGGAATCACCCCCGGCGCGCTGGTCGCAGTCTTTGTCGCTCTGTACATTGTGCTAGTCGTCCGCCGAAGGAAGTGACCACTCGGCAGCCAAGCCCCCTCAGCCCGCGTTCACAACCTCACGGGGAAGAACAGCTCGGGAAGTTGATTATCCGGAGATTCCCTACCGACAGTTTGACGACGATAGCGGGGTCGTCGCTGTCGTGGCGTAATCGCTGCGGGCTCGCTCTCTTTCTGGGCTCGATGGAGCGTCGAGTGCCCGCTGAAGGATCCCCCACCGGACGCTTGTCTGTTCGCTCCCCGTTGGGTCTCACCTTAGGGCGGCAGCTCGGACGCTCTCAAGCCGGTCTTTCGCTTCATCGAATTCAGCGCCAGCCAGGATTGAGGCGTCGTCTGCGCAAAGATACAGCTCAAGGCGATCTGAGAGGTCGCTTTCCCGGGCGTCCAACGCGAGAGTGAGCACCTTCGTCCCAGGCTTGTCGCCAGATGCCGGGTTGGCGGGAATGTTCCCGATGGACTGCACCCGGTTCCACGGCAGCTGTCCGGCGAGGACGTACCCCTTCCGGAATTGCGTCCTGTACACAGCTAAATGCTGTTCATGTGCCACGAAAAGGAAGCCGATATACCCGGCGTTTTTGATCGGCTTGTACGGCCATGAGCGCAGCGGGGGCACCATGAACCAGGCCCAGCCAGCTGGCAAGACAAGCAGGCCAGGAAAGGCTGCGCGCGTCCGCGCCATGTGCGACCTGTTAAAGCGCGTTGTCCCGACTGCCAGCGCCCAGCAAAGGACAGGGAGGAAGACAAACACTGCGATTCCGAAGATGTTCGGCCCCGTCAGACCCTCGTTCAAGATGTCGTGCACGAGCCGGTAGAACATGAACCTGCATAGACCAAGAAGATGGCCCCAACGTGACAATCTTTCCCCAGCTTTTCATCGTCCTCCTCCGGCCGACGAGAGCATCCCGTCGTCTACGAGTCAGCCTATGAGAAACCAAGAAGGCGCCGTTCGTGCAGACACGCGGTGGCGAGCTCTGCCTGACTTGTCGCGGTGAAGGATCCCCTTACGTGCTGGAGGGTGACAAATAGCGCTGCGAAAAGACCGCCATTTATCGCTGCGAGTCACAGGTCAAAGCCGGTTCACCAATAGCGGATGCAGCGGGGGCGATTCCGTGTTCGATGGCACCGGATTACCTTGGCTTGCCAAGAGGCGGCAGTTGAAATCCACGCGTTGCTGCGGCCCCCAGCCCGGAACCGTCAGCCACTCTCGGACGCCCCGGTCCGAAATTAAAGCGGGCGGCTCTCCGGCCTGCGTGTCGGGTGCCGGCCTAGCGAATCCCACTGTCAACAACCAGCGTGATGTGAACGGGGGTATCCGAGATCACCACCGGCCCGGTAGCCGTCGAAGCGTAACCGCCGACGTTGCTCGCTCTGATCACGTAGCGACCGTCAGGGAGTCTGAGGTGGAAGGCACCGGTGCTGTCGGTCAGCGTTGAGCCCCGGACAGCATCCCCGTCCAAGGCCACAACCGCAGCCCCTGACACGGGGCGCGGTGGACACTCCTGACCAATACGTTCGACGGGACAGACCGGGGCGGTCAGCACGAGGCCGGTAACAACCCCGGAATGCCCAGTGACCGGCCTGCTTGAACTGGCGCACCCGCACAACCACAGGAGTGCGGCCAATAAGGCCCAGACGAAGCCCTTCACTTCACTAACCGACATTCCAGCACAACAACATAACGTTGCTTGCACGCCACGGTCCCGCTACTGGATTGGCCCCTCGCCTGGTCGGGACAATGTGACGGTAGTCGGCTCCAAGATTGGTGCACACCACCGAGTATCCACCCTCCGCGCGCCAGAACACAGGCCGCCGGAATCCGCCCACGAGTCCGGCCCACCGTCGCCGCCCATTCAGACTTTGCCGTCAACAGGCGTGACCAGCCCCGCTTCGCGCCCTCCAGGAACCCTGCCGTCTTTGAGTGGCCACGACTGACGTGGAGCGAGCCTCGACGAGGGCGCGTCCACCCTCCGAAGCTACTTGATCTGCTCGTGCCCCTGGTGTCAGGCGGCACACGTGCCCATTCGGAGACGAAGCTACAGCCAAGCCGCCTGACCGTGCGGCCGGCAGTTACTTTTTGCTTCGAACGCCCAAGTTCCAGCTCGTTAGCGTCGCTTGCCGAACCTGAACGACAGTCCCGGAAGGATGCGGATGCTCCCGCGCCCCCGGCTGTTCAGCGTCACAGATCCGATGCGCTCGGACACGCTCGCCCCTGACTTCGACACGTTGAGCGTCGATCCTTTGCCCAGCCTTATTCGTTTCCGAAAAATAAAACCCACGGTTCCATTCCCCATTTCTTGTCGTGACCCGACAGTACTGTCTTTCTTGGGCTGGAGATAGATATCGAGGCTTGGGGGTCCGACGACGCGTCGACGCCTGCTGCGACCGCCTGCGGCCCGGCGCCTGCGGCCGGGCGCCTGGAAGGGCATGAACGGGCCGCAGGGCGGATACCCGGCCAAGCTGGCCGAGGCGCTGATCCAACTGGCCGAACTGGACGAGCCGCCGCTGCGCTTCGTGGCCGGAGCAGACGCCGTCGGAGTCTTCGAGACCGTGCCAGGGAACTCCTGAACCAGGCCGACGCCCACCGCGAATTCTCCAGCAACCTTGCCCACAACGACGCCTGAAACCAAACGCAAGTGGACGACGGCGGGAGGTCCCGCCGTCGTCCACTGGCCCCCACCGCAAGGCCCCACCACCACAACCGACCGGACGCCGCTGGCTTCCGGCTGCCCAAAACCGGCACATCACCTTGAGGAGAACCCACCCACGACACCGAAACTGACCGGAGCCGCAGGCTTCCATGGCCAAGGTCAGAAACAGTTCAGCAAACCCCTGTGTGCAGTGTGATCCTCCATCAGCCGGGGTAGTCGCTGAAAGTAGGCAAGGGCTGCGTGGTCGCCGCTGACGATGCCGGACTGTGCGTTCCAGTTGTCCCGGACAGCCATAAGCAGCGCTTCCTTGTGGCCGAAGTGGCTGACCATCGTCGGGGCGATGACGCCAATGTCCTGCGCGATCTGCCGCAGGGAACCGCGGTGATATCCGTATTGCCCGAAGATGCGGGCAGCGGCCTCGACTATCCGCCGCCGCCGCTTAATCCCTTTCGGGTACGGACCCGGGCAGCCATCCTGAGAGTCGTCCCACTGTCGCGGGGCTTAAGGGAGGAGGTCCAGTAGGCGGTGTCCAACCTCCAGGCCCCACCGCTTGGCAAAGTCCTTTCAGCAACCCTGCGATTGCGCCGCTCACGGGTCGTCGTTTCGTTCCCGCCCGATGACGGGCACATGCATGTGGAGTTCGCCGGATTCGAATGGCTATAATCGATCTGCCTCCCACCGGGGAAGGCTGTGGACTCAATATCTGGAGGCTGATGTGGAAGAGAATTTGGCGCGTGTTTGGGTTGCTTCCGCAGACAGTGAGTCCGCGGACTTTGCAGCTGATCAAGCGAGGATGGATCTACGCGATGCCATGACGGAGGCCCTGGATGGGGGCGCCGATCCGCAAAGTGTTTGGGCCGCTTCCAATGCCACTGACTCTGACATGATGCGCGACCAGAACGAGGCGGATCTGCCCGCATCTGCGTAGACGAAAGGCGCCAGCGTGTGACTCGCAGCGATGAATGGCGGTCTTTGCGCAGCGCTATTTGTCACCCTTCAGCCCGTAAGGTGATCCTTGAGCGGAGCCTTCCCAAGGCTCCGCCCCAGCCGCCGGGCGAAAGCTGAGGACGACTGTGGGTTCTCTCCAATCTGTCACTCGGGCTTGAGGGCCGGGTCGTCTCGAAAGCTTGTGACCATTTCTTCAAACTTCAATACGTGTTTTCGAATTCGAGCGGCGTCGAGTTCCGAATTGAGGAACGGCTTGCCCTTCCCAACCAGCCGAACATCGCGCGACCTGCCGCCTAGTTCCATCGCCGGCCTCAGCGGAAGGAGCGCGGTCAGCGCCTGCGATTCCACTGCTTCAGGCAGCCGTGCTCGAAGCCAAGCGATCTGTTCCGTCGTGAATAGGTTGAACGGGATCCATAGCTTCTCAAGGTTCGTCAAGGTACCAAGAGGCTGAACTCGTCCATCGTCGATTCGCTTCGGATGCAGGCATAGGCTCAGTAGTCCTTTGAGTGTGCCCAGAGGTTCCAGAGTCTCGAAAGTCGACTTGCTCCATACGGCGTCACCGATGATGAGTTCCCTCAACGCGTGTCCGGCGCAGAGGTCATCTAGCCGGAGGAGCCGCGTGAAATCCTCGACGCGCAACGCCGTCAGATGCGGAGTACACGCAAGGTTCCAAAGACGCGTTGATCGCTGGTTCCAGTAGAACGAGACCATCCGAAGCTCCGGCAGGTCCTCAAGCGGTGTGAGGTCCACCAGTCTGGGACACTTCCAAAACTCAATGGCCTTGAACTGCGTTCCGTAGCTGGAGACCAGCCGCTCGAACGTGGACTGGTCGATGCCGCTAACACGAAGGGCCTTCGCGCCAGGGTTCGCCTCGATCTTCGAGAATTGGCCCAGATTGAACCGTCCGCCGCCGACCTCCGGCTGAACAAGGTCGAGGAACCAGGAAGGCTGGATATCGCCCGCGCGCCGAAGTTCCACTAGGTTCTTGGGACCTGATCCCATGACCGCCCCGTCCGTTCGTTAGGTAACGCTCCAAGATGATCCTGCAAACTTATCCAACCCGGCGACGGAGACCAGCATCCCCATCTGGACCGCCCGTTAGCCGGTCCCCCACCGCGACACCCTCGACCCGCTCCCCCGCCGCCAAAATTTGTCAGTTTTCGGATTCGTCCGCACAACTCTGAGTGTCGGAGCTTGGGGTACATCGACCCGCCAGACCCGCCCCAGGGCCACGAGCGTATGCCACGGTCCGTACACAGCCGTTCCGCACCTCTAATTCCCCGGACATCGTTGCGGTCCTGTGTCTTCCGCGCGCGGGCACGATGCCGGACACTATGTTCAACGGTGTCATCCGCACACCCCGAAAGGCAGCGACAGCATGGACGATTCAATCACCCTGGTTGCCTTGACCGGGCACCAAAATACCACGGCAGGACTCGCCCTTGTCCGGCCGCTGGAACCCGATGATCTTGCCGAACTGACCGCCCTGCACCGGCACGCTTACGCCGATGGACCCGCGCAGACGCACCGCGGGGACACCACTGGGTTCGATGCTCCCCTCGATGAGGGCCTCGGGGAGACCATCGAGAGAGCATCACTCGTGACTTCCGGACCTGACGGGCAAATCACAGCCGCCATCATCGTCGCCGAACGCAACGGCGAAGCAGTCATCGCCGAACTCTTCACCCACCCCGATCACCGACGCCAGGGCCTGGCCGAGGAACTCCTCCGACACTGCATCCACGCCCTGCACACCCTGGGCCGGCCCACGGTGACGGTCACCGTGGCGGAAGAGAACGCAGCGGCCCTGGCCTTGTACCTTTCCAGAGACTTCCGCCGCCGCCCCGCCGAGGATGACACCGATTCCTACGCCGACTACGACTGACCAGGCGGCAATGGCTCCGTTGCGGGATCTCTCTGGGAACAACGCGCTTTGAAAAGGCCGGATTCCATCGCGATGGCGTGCTCCGCCACGCTCAATTCCGCAGAGGCGAGTTGCGTGACCAGGTCATGTTCAGCCGCCTTCGCGGTGACTTTCGGGCGTGATTTGTACCGATCGACACAGCCAGTCAAAGCAGGCGCTCTCATATGCCGTAAGCCGGCGCTGGCATTCCACGACTGGTCAGATAAAGCCCGGCGGATCATCGCACGGCGCCCCCCAAACTTAGGAGCCCGCCCTGCCGTCGGATATGGGCTCCCGTAACCTCTCATGCTGCCTGTGCCGGTCACCGGCCGCCGGTGCCGAGCAACCGGACCTGCTCCAACCACCTGGCGCGCTGCTGAGCGGTGGCGGTCTGCATTCCGGCCAGCACAGTGCGTCGAACCGGACGGAATCCGCAATGCCCCAGAACTGCCCGGCGCAGGTGCCGCCAGAACAGGTCCTCGCGGGTGAGTACGGCCAGCCACTGGGGCGCGTTCTGGGTGTAGACCACCCGGGCCGAGCGGCCCTTGAGCAGCTTGCGTATGTAAGGGAACCGGTCGAGGTAGTCCACCCCCACCCCGGGCACGAACACCCGATCGATGAAGCCTTTGAGCAGGGCCGGGACCGAGAACCACCAGCACGGGGTCACGATCACCATGTGCTCGCACCAGCGCACCGCGTCGCGCGCCCTAGTCAGAGCCGGCTCCAGCGGCTGGGGGTGGGTGAATCCGCCGTGGAGAATCGGGTCGAAGTTCATCTCCCGCAGCCGCAGGAGCTCAACCTCGTGACCGGCAGTGCGGGCACCTTCCACATAGGCACGTGCCAGGGCGTCGCAGTAGCTGCCGGCGTCGGGATGGCCGTCGATCACCAGTATCCGCATATCGTCCTCCGTACTGGATCCTTCGCTCCGGGCTCATCATGTCCCCGGGTCACGCGTGGTCGGTCTCGGCTCTGGAGTACCGGACCAGCTCCGCGGCGATGTCCCGGGCCCAGGCCTCGGTCTCAGCCCAGTCCCGGTAGTCACCGAAGTGGACGCCCATGGCACGGACCAAAATGCCGGACGTGCGCGGGAACTGCTCAGGCCAGGCGGCCCCGGAGAACAGGTGGTGGCCCCTCGGGCGCACGACGTCCCGCAATGCGTGGGCCATCCGCCGGTCTTGGGCCGCGCGTCCTTGCTTGCGCAACCACCGGGGCAGTCCGGCGGACATTCCCACGCTGAACAACCACACCGGCCGGGCCCGCAGCACGTCCTGGTGGTGGTGGACGAACTCGGTGGCCTCGGGCAACCACGCCTGGTTATGGATCGCGCTGCCCAGCACCACCGCGTCATAAGATCCGGGATCGGCGATCTTCTGCACCTCCACGACGTCGACCGTCCAGTCCGGGTGCTGCAGGACGTCGGCGATCCGGTGGGCGATCTCCGCGGTCGATCCGTGTGCGCTGGCGTATCCGACCAGAATGCGCATGCCGGCCACCCCCTTTGCTCGCCATGGTAGTACGGACTAATCGACGGCAGTAGAGGCCCGTTCATAACAGTGCCGGTGTGTACCTAGCAGCCGGGTTGGCCCGTGCCGGACCCGTTGCCGGTTGCGTGTATCGTTCTGCGGCGTCGTGCCACGTCCGTTGCAGGACGCGCCATGGGTCCCTAGCCTTTAAACCAGCACAGCGCACCACCGGCATGCCACGCCGTGCGCCGGTTCCTCCGAAGAACACGGGAAGGTGTCAGCTGTGGAAGGTCGCACGATCCGGCGGCTCACCGGGTGGGCCGCCGTCGGAATGGTGGTTTTCTGGGCTGCCCAGTTCCCGCTGTACCTGGTGAATGAGCAGTCCGTGGGAATTTACGACGGCGCCGGGGGTGCGGCGGAGGCGTACAGGATCCGTAACGTCATCTTCACCAGGATCCTGCTTGATCTGGGTCTCTACGTGCCTGCGATGATCTTCGCTGCCGGACTGGGCCACCTTATTAGTCGAGCCAATCCGGACTACGGGTGGGCGGGGTCGCTGGTCCTCGCGTCCATGGCTGTGTGGGTCGGCGTGACCCTGGTGGCCAACGGGCTCGAAGGGGGTCTTGCCCTGGATGCCATGGCACCGAACCCGGACCCGTCAGTGAACCGCGCGCTGACGATGGGCTACATCCTGATTTACAACAGCTCCATCGCGTTCGCCATCACCTGCCTCTTTCTAGGTGCTGCCGGCTGGGCGGCCGCCGCTACCGGCGTCCTTCCGCGCTGGACCCGGTGGGTCGCCTACGTTGGGGTCCTGTTGTGTGCAGCAGCGGTACCGTCGACGTATGGCGAGGTATGGCGGGCCGCTGGACCCGGCCGGTTTCTACAACGCCGCCGGCTGGGGCCCGGTGATCATCGCCAACCTCCCGCCGACGCTCTGGGCGGTGATCGCGGCGGTGCTGCTGCTGGTACGCCGGCCTGCCGCGGCGCCGGCCGGAAAGACAGGCAGACAGTGACGGTTCCAGTGGCCTATGCGTCCCGGCGCGGTTCCACCCGGGAAGTGGCTGAACCGGTGGCCGCACGCCTCAGGGAGCACGGCCCGCGGTGGATGAGCAGCCATGGCGCCGAACCGCCGGCAATGGGCGGTACGACGCGGTGGGCATCGGCAGCGCGGCCTACCTGTGGCCCAGCACGTACGGTAAGCCGATCCCTCACCGGACATGTTGGGATTTGCTCAGTTGCGGCTACGGGCCGCCCATGAGATCGCAGGTGTAGGTGGCTTGGCCCGTCATGATCACCATCCAAGCCGCTGTGCCGCTTTGTGTTCCTGGCGCCGGTGACGGGCCCGTGACTGAGAGGCGCGGCAGCCGCCTCGCCCACCGCAAAGTCTGCGGGGGACGCCCTTCTTAGCGGCAACGGCACTGACCCTACGCATGGGAGCAAAACGAAGGAGGCGCGTCCAACTATGGACAGGGCTCACGGATCAACCAAACCAGGACCGCCCGGAAGAAAGTCCGGATCCCACACACGTCCGCTCTGTCAAGGGATCGCACGCCGGCCACAGCCGCAGCCGCCCCGGAAGACGTTTCCGTTGGCAGGAGCGTCCTAGGAAACCTAGGGTCCGAGCAGCAAGGTCATGTCGCCTGCAACAGAGACCTGCATGAAGTGGTGAAGACAGAACCACGGGGAAGGGACCAAAAATGCGGCTCAAAAGCCGGCCGGACAAGGTGTGGACATTGTCCACACCCCTTTGGCCGGACAAACGCCGACGAGCGGACTCTGTCCGCTTCGCAGAAAGCAGCAATCCGAGGAAGAACCTCGAAGAAAATTCGGCTTCGTCATGTCATCACCACAACTCCTGGCCATGAATGAGTGAGGGCCAAAAACTGGTCACCGGAACAGCAAACATAGGACGGCACACACCCTAGATTCCAGCAGGCGGAAGGCCCACAGGCCAGGACCCTGACCCCGCCACCCACACAACCGAACAGGCCATCGCGGCGCCAGGCACAGATCGCGGCCAACGTCAGAGGGACCCGCGGAGGGTCAATGTCCACACATTAGAGCAAAAACCCCTCTGACGAGGGGTCATGCTGCGCCCGAGGTGGGACTCGAACTGCATTCGGCACCTGCAAACACTGGGGTCGCGCGGAAACCTGCGGAATCCGGGCCAGTCCGGCATCGGTACAGCCCAGTCCGTGACCCAAAGTGTGGACACTGTCCACACCCTCAGTTCTCCCCACCAAAGGCCTCCCCCAAACAGCCGCACCCCGCATCGACACGGTGCGGGGTATCTCTGTCCTGACAAAGTTGACCGGCCGTAGGACTCCGCGAGCGGCAGCAACATGGTCATGCCCTCGCTCGTTGCGGACTCCCGGGATGCCGGGCTGCATGCTCCGCCTCCAGGACTCTCCATCACGGTTTCACCCCTTTCAAACCATTCATGATTCGATCGGCGGACCGCTGCATGACCGGCAGCGACCCTCAGACCCTGTCCGCGGACACAACGGACACACGAACGCAAGGCAGCCATTGCGACGACACCGGCCCCCACCACAGCATGGCGACGACGAGCCGGCCTCGCCCCGAAGCAGGCACAGCGTTGTCGACCATGGCCTGTGCTGACGGCCAAGGGGACTGCCGAAGGTTTCGTTGACAGCTTGGGCCAGGTCAAGCTTTCAACTAAATCTTCAGCAATTCCTGTTTCTCCCAACCCGACGGCATCTGCCTCTGCCTGCGACGCTGTGATGGTGGGATCGGCGGGGATACTTTCAGTGCGCCCACAGGGGTCCGTTTTCACATAACGTGGGGGCAACGGCCGCAGCCGGGCCCGGGACTGTTTGACGGAGGACGAACACGGAATACATCAAACTCGGAAACACCGGCATGGACATCTCGCCGCTGGCCCTGGGATGCATGACGTACGGGGACCCGGACCGGGACCCGCATCCCTGGGCGCTGCCGGAGGACCAGAGCCAGCCGTTAATCCGCCAGGCCGTGGAGGCGGGCATCAATTTCTTTGACACTGCCAACGTGCATTCCAACGGCTCGAGCGAGGAAATCATGGGCCGGGCCCCGGCCGATTTCACCCGCCGGGAGGAAACCGCCATTGCCACGAAGGTGCACGGGGTCATGCGGCAGGGCCCGAACGGGCGGGGCCTGTCACGCAAGGCTATCTTCGCGGAACTTGATGCCAGCCTGACCCGGCAGGCAACGGATTATGTGGATCTGTACCAGACTCACCGGTGGGACCCCGCCACGCCGATCGAGGAGACTCTGGACGCCCTCCATGACGTCGTCAAAGCCGGCAAGGTCCGGTACATCGGCGCATCCTCGATGGTCGCCTGGCAGTTCAGCAAAGCGCTGCACCTGCAGCAATTAAACGGCTGGACCCGTTTCGTCACCATGCAGGACCACTACAACTTGGTCTACCGGGAGGAGGAACGCGAAATGTTACCCCTCTGCGCGGACCAGAAGATCGGGGTGCTGCCCTGGAGTCCCCTGGCTCGCGGGAAGCTCACACGGGACTGGGACGAGAAACCAACCGCTCGGAGAAGGACGAGTTCGGCAAGACGCTTTAAACCACCGAGGAAAGCGGCAGGGCTGTCTCCGAAGCCGTGCGCGTCATCGCTGAACGCCGCGGCGTACCCCGCGCCCAGGTCGCTCTGGCCTGGGTCCGCTCCAACAACGTGGTCAGTGCGCCGATTGTCGGGGCGAGCAAGGCGGCCCACCTCCAGGACGCCGTCGCCTCGCTGGAACTGACGCTCACCCCCGAGGAAAAGGCCGAACTGGAAGGCCCCTACGTCCTACACACAGTCGCCGGATACTGACTACATCACGCCAGGCTGTGAGATGTAGATGGATTTGGAAGAACTTCCAACACGGAATCGGCGGGATCCGACGGAGGCACATATCTTGGAACTGGGTCATCCCGGCCAGTCTAATTGGGGGGTTATGGCGCAGGTTCCCCTGAGATTTTGGCAAATCGATCTGGTGCCGTCCCGACGCCGAAGAAACGCTGCCCATGCTGTGCGGATCTTGGTGATCCCTTCAGGGGTAGTGCAACCGTGACGTGCACATTAACAGCTCGCAGATCGAGAAAATCCGAGGTGCTCCGACGGGTCAAGATCGACCCCGGAGTTACTCATCGACGAAGCTTGCCAGCTTCTTTGACTACGGCAAGTGCGAAGCCTCGGGCCGAGAGAAGTGGCGGACATGACGGTTAGGCACCACGAATTCGAACTAACGGTAGTGGAGTCCCGCATAGTGGTGTAACGCCACGGTGGTTGTCTGCGTCGTTGCTGACGTGAAGGCGGTCACCGTGTGATCCTTCGAGGAAACTCTCACATCCCACTCGAAAGGCATCAACACGATGACCGCTCCTCATATTGTCGACCCCGCGACCGTGCTCGGCGAAGCCCTGACCGACGCGTCCCCGGATTTGATGCGGCATCTGCTGCAGACCATGATCAACGCTTTGCTGTCCGCTGACGCCGATGCCGTCGTCGGCGCGGAGTGGGGCGAACGCAGCCCTGACCGCACCACCCACCGCAACGGCTACCGGCATCGGAACCTCGATACCCGTGCCGGGACGATCGATGTCGCTGTCCCGAAGCTGCGACAGGGCAGCTACTTCCCGGAATGGCTCCTCGAACGCCGGAAACGATCCGAGGCCGCGCTAATCACCGTGATCGCGGACTGCTACCTCGCCGGCGTCTCGACCCGCCGGATGGACAAACTGGTGAAGCAGCTCGGTATCCACTCCCTGTCGAAGTCGCAGGTGTCCAGGATGGCGGCCGATCTCGATGAACACGTGGACGAGTTCCGGCACCGCAACCTGTCCGAGGCCGGCCCGTTCACCTTCGTTGCCGCGGACGCGTTGACGATGAAGGTCCGAGAGGGCGGCCGGGTCGTGAACACCGTGGTCCTGATCGCGACCGGGGTCAACGGCGACGGACGCCGCGAGGTCCTCGGACTCCAGGTCGCCACGTCAGAGACCGGTCCGGCATGGAACGCGTTCTTTGCCGATCTCACCGCCCGCGGCCTTACCGGGGTGCAGCTGGTCACCTCCGACGCGCACGCCGGGCTGAAAGACGCGATCGCCGCGAACCTGCCCGGGGCAGCCTGGCAACGCTGCCGCACCCATTACTCCGCGAACCTGATGAGTGCGACACCCAAGAGCATGTGGCCGGCCGTGAAAGCGATGCTGCACAGTGTCTATGACCAACCCGACGCTGCCGCGGTGACCGCACAGTTCGACCGGACCCTGGACTACGTGAGCGAGAAACTTCCCGCCGTCGCCTCGCACCTCGACGCGGCCCGGGCAGACATCCTCGCGTTCACCTCGTTTCCCAAGGACCTCTGGCAGCAGATCTGGTCGAACAACCCCAACGAGCGGCTGAACAGAGAGATCCGCCGCCGAACCGACAGCGTCGGAATCTTCCCCAACCGGGACGCGATCATCCGCCTCGTCGGTGGCGTCCTCGCCGAGCAAACCGACGAATGGGCCGAGGGACGCCGCTATCTGGGTCTCGACATCCTCGCCCGCTCTCGCATGCGCCCCATCACTGACACCGGAAGCGAGGTGGACACCGACACGATCATGGCCCTCAGCGCCTAAGCGAAGGATCAACCGTTACACAGAGATGATGGATTCGGCTCCGGCGTCGGCGTGACCCGAAATTACACGGACGCCCGCGAGGGCTGTCTTGGAGTGGATCTGTCCGTCGTCGCCGGAGTTTCCGCGGGCCGGGCAGGCCATGACTTGTCAGCGCCTCTGTGTGTCAAGCCGCCAGTTTTTGGGCGTGGTTGTGGTCGTGCAGGATCCGCCTGTAGAGGACATTGGAGAGGCGTCGTTTGAGCGCCCTACGGGCTTCGCGGGGTGTTTTTCCTTCGGCGGTTTTCTTCAGGTAGTACTCCCGGCCTGGTCCGGGGTCACGGCTTTGGCAGACGGCCATGGTGTGCAGCACGGAGTTGAGCTGCCGGTTTCCTCCGGTGTTGAGTCTGTGACGGTTTTGTTGGCCGCTGGAGGCGTCCAGGGGTGCTGTTCCGGTGTAGCTGGCGAAGTGTGAGGCGCTGGGGAATCTGGTGATGTCGCCAACGTGGCCCAGGAGTTTCGCCGCGAGGACGACGCCGACTCCTGGGATTTCCTGCAGTGTCGTGGCGGATGCGGCCAGGGCGTCGCGGGTTTGTGCCTCGTTGTTTTTGATGGCTGCATCGATGCGCCGCAAATCGGCCAGCAGTTCCCGGGCGAGCTCGCGTCTGAGCGCATCGGTGGCCGTCGCCGGCCGGATGGTACGCAGCGCGGCGGCAGCCTTGTCGGCGCTAAGGCCGGGCTCAACTCCTCCGGGTATGAGCTCGCGCAGGAGCCGGTGCAGACGGTTAAGCAGCCGGGCCCGTTCGTGGCCAAGGTCTTCACGGCGTTCGGCCAGCAGCCGCAGAATCGTGCTCTGGTTCTCGGCAGCGACCGGGCGCAGATTCTCCTGCCGGAGTGCAGTGACGGCAACAGCAAAAGCATCTGCCGGGTCGCTCTTACGGCCACCGCCGGTGGAGAGGACTCTGACCTTCATGGCCAGTGTCGAGGGGACATCGACCACGGACTCCCCGCCTGCCACAAGGATCTGAGCGATTCGGCGCCCCAGGCCGTTGGCGCCCTCGATGGCGAATCTGCGCTCGGGCCATTGGGCGGCCCAGCCCAGCAGTTGCTTGGCAGTGCCTGCATTGACCACGAAACGCCGCACCGCGAGCTGACAGCCCGTGGAATCGATGGCTGAGGCGGTGATGGAGGATTTGTGAGGGTCGATGCCAATAACGATCATGTCCGGGGTTCCTTTCGCCGATGTCGGTGATGGATCACCCGTGGCGGGCACCCTGACTTGAAGTGTTTGCATGCCTCTGTCGAGCCACGCCCCGGGCGGGTGTCAGCGGCGCGGCACGCTATCAGTGAGCCAACCCGGACAACCGGGCGGCAAGGAGCTTGCGGACCTGTGCCGGCTGACACCCTGGACGCTACAAGACTGCAGATCCCGCGGCATCCCACCACCATGGAACAAGTCAGGAGCCTGACCGGAAAGTCGTCTCGCCTTTGTGCTGTCTGCCCCACCCGGCCCGCGGTGACATTGTTCACCGCAGGAAGGGAATCCGTCTATGACGAGCATGACAGCCGTTACTCCAGCCGCCGGCCTCTCCGCACCGCAGGGCCTTATGGTCGCGGGGATCGACACGCACAAGCACACTCATCACGTCGCTATCGTCGACCCTCTCGGCCGTCCTGTCGCGGACCGGGAGTTCCCGACGACGCCCCTGGGTTATGCGGGGATTATCGATTTCCTCCGACTCCACGGGCAGGTTGATCAGGTCGGCGTCGAGGGCACCGGTTCCTATGGCGCCGGCATCGCACGGGATCTGAGCGCTGCGGGATTCACGGTGGTCGAGGTGATGCGGCAAAACCGGCAGGCTCGCAGGTTGCGTGGCAAATCGGACCCGATCGACGCGCACCAGGCCGCGTTGGCGGTGCTCACCGGTGCCGGCGCCACCGTCCCGAAGACGGCTGACGGCCATGTCGAATCGTTGCGGATCCTGATCAGCGAACGACGCTCGGCAGCCAAAGCGAAGGCGCAGACGATGAATCAGATCCAGGCGCTGCTGATCACCGCGCCAGAGCCGGTGCGGACAGCCTACCGCGCACTGGCCGGCGTCAAGCTCGTCGCCACGCTCGCGCGCACCAGGCCCAGCGCCGGCAGCGGATTCGATCCTGAGCTGGTCGCCCGGCAGACACTCAAACGGTTAGCGTCCCGCTATCTGGCCCTCCAAAACGAGATCGATACCATCGAGGAACAACTCAACCCGATCGTGCGTGCCGTGAACCCGACACTGCTGTCCCTCAGCGGCGTCGGAACGGTCACCGCAGCGACGCTTCTGGTCGCCGCCGGCGACAACCCGGAACGATTGGCGACCAGGTCCTCTTTCGCCGCCCTGGCAGGCGTCGCGCCCCTTCCCGCCTCGTCCGGGCAACGGACCCGTCATCGCTTGTCTCGCGGCGGGAACAGACAAGCGAACGCCGCCCTCCACCGGATCGTGCTGCTGCGCAGGCGACACCATGAACCCCGCACCATGGCATACTTCGCCCGCCGCCGCGCCGAAGGACTCACCGATCGCGACATCACCCGCTGCCTCAAACGCCACATCGCGAACGAGATCTACGCCGCTCTCCTCAACCCGGGCAGGGACAACCCTGTCGGCCGAGAACTGCGCATGGAACGGCAACGCCTCGGGATCCCGATCAGCGTGCTCGCCGCCACGCTCAGCGTCCCCTACCAGCGACTCCGACGACTTGAAATCGGCATCCGCGCCGACCCCGAACTCGAACAACGCGCGACCCGCGCTCTCACGCAAATCACCACACAAACCGCCGCTTGACAGCAATAGGAGCATCCACTCCACGGGACTTGACCCTAACGGTAAAAGCTGGACAGCGCACGACGGATCCAGGTGCCGCTGGTGATATGAGTTGAGCACGTCCAGCAGGTGCTTTCCGGATGTGCCGGCGGGTAGCCGCTCCACCGGCAGATCGTCGTTTTGTCGCTCCGAGAAATGCTCTCGATGAAGTGCCATTCCTGCGCCTCTCGGTGCCAGCCCGGGCTGCCAGTTGCTGCTGGCTTGCCACACTTTCCGCCCGCCGGTTTTCATAGACTCCCTAAAATTGACCACTTCGAGGTCGGATGCCGGCGCGCTTCAGCTTTCATACCTACCTCGGGCATCGGCCGCGCCAGGCGAAACACTAATCAGCTTTGTCAGGCACCGTCTCCCCGTGAAACCCACCAGCCGTTCCTTCTCAGTCCGCAGCGGCATCAGCCGCTGAATGCTCGGTCCAGGCACGCCTAATTCCACATGCAACGTCGAGGGGTACCGGGGCTAAGTAACAAGCCCCGACGGTGGTCTATTCAGTTGGGCAGCGCACTCCGTACTGCTCGCCACTTCGGGTTTAGATGGCCGCCTCAGCTAGACAGCTCGTGCCGTCCAAATAGGCCTTGCGCCAAAGATCGCAGATGCGAGCAGAGCGGGAAGAACGACCCGGTCCGCAGCTTTGGGATCTTCAGGTTCAGGTCCCGGCTGTGGTCAACGTCCTGGGCCGGGACCCGTTGCGCTGCGTGGTTCGTGCCTCGGAGCGTTCGAAAGGGGCGGCGGATCCGATCGGAGACGTCGGTGAGTTTCAGTTGGGCAAGGAGATCAAGCAGGGCAGATCCTGTTCAAATCTATAGCAATCATCGGATCTAAGATCTATCAGTGCAGATTTGGGTGTTATTTCTGACAGCGTTCTGCCGTCATTCCTGACGGCGCCGCACGTCTTGCCGACCTAACGACAATGCGGTCGTCAGGCTAAAAACTGGTGGTACTGCTTCGTGGTTGATGTACCAAGTTTTCCTGCAGGGCCGTTGACAGCGCATGGATGGACTCCTTAGGGTCGAGAATACATTAGATGTTTAGAGTGTTAGGCGGCCCGTCCGTCCGGCGGTCCAATTTTCGTTCGGCCAGCAGCCTGTCCTAGTCAGCAAGGAGTCAGTCTTGTTACCTCAAGCACCGTGGTTCGAAGAGTCTCGTTTCGGCATGTTCATTCACTGGGGCCTCTATTCGATGGCAGCTCGTCACGAATGGGTTATGAACCGGGAAAAGATTCCGGAGGAAACCTACGAAAAATACTTCGATCATTTCGCTCCCGACCTCTACGATCCGCATGCCTGGGCCCAGGCAGCCAAGAACGCGGGAATGAAGTACGTGGTCCTCACCACCAAGCACCATGAGGGGTTCTGTCTATGGGATTCGGCGCTGACCGATTACAAAGCCACGCGAACCCCCTTCGGCGAGGATCTGGTCGCTGCTTACATCACTGCCTTGCGTGAAGCCGGGTTGAAGGTGGGCTTTTATCACTCGCTGATTGACTGGCATCACCCGGACTTCCCCATAGATGGAGTACATCCACGGCGTGACGATAACGATGCCCGTGCCCTGAACAAGGACCGAGACATCGCCAAGTACCGTCACTACCTCCACGGCCAAGTTCGGGAACTGTTGACAAACTACGGACAGATCGACTACTTGTTCTTTGACTTCTCCTATGTCGATGAAGGTCATGCCGGCATCTGGGGAGGGAAGGGACGGGAGGACTGGGGCTCGGAGGAGCTGCTGGCGATGGTGCGTGAGCTGCAGCCCGGGATTGTCGTCAACGATCGACTCGACATTCCGGGTGATTTCGTCACCCCTGAGCAGTATCAGCCTGCGGCACAGATGGAAGTTCACGGTGAACCCGTGGCATGGGAAGCCTGTCAAACCCTGAATGGCAGCTGGGGCTACGACCGTGACAACCTGGACTATAAATCCGTCGACCTTCTAGTCAGAATGCTCATTGACGGAGTCTCCAAGAATGGAAACCTGCTGTTGAACGTAGGCCCCACAGGCCGGGGCGCCTTTGATTCCCGAGCCCAGACAACGCTGGCGGGAATCGGTGAGTGGATGAAACTGCATGGCCGTTCTATCTATGGTGCCGGCCAATCCGGGTACGCACCCCCGCCAGACGCCCGATACACGCAACGGGGCAATCGGCTGTATCTACATCTGTTCGCTTGGCCGTTCGAATACGTGCACCTGAAGGGGCTCGCGGGCAAGGTGAGGTACGCACAGTTGCTCAATGACGGCTCAGAACTGAAGATGGTGCAGCTTGATCCTCACCGGTCAGCGCAGAACACCCATATGGGCGGTCAGCCTGAAGGGACTCTGACGATCAAGCTTCCCGTACAGCGTCCTGCGGTCGCAGTGCCTGTGATTGAACTGTTTATCTACGACGAATCGTGAGTAGAGAAGCGCCGCAGCGCGATAAGGAAACGGCACGCGCCCGGCTGAGTTGAGTAAAGAACTTTCCCACCCATAATATCTGGCAAAGTTAATGTGCTAGTAAGGTGAATCGCCCCGATTCAGGCCGGGGCGATTCACCTTAACCTTCATTTTAACACGGCAGCGGCGCAAGACCGGCAACATCCAGTCTTCCTCTCGGAGCGTGCACGGCGGCTCCGGCTGGCAGACGTGGGCACCGGGCAGGGATCGTCATCGAGGAGATCTTCGAGTCTGTCCGCATCGAGGGGGCCGGCTATGATCCAGCCCTGACGGTCCTGCGCCTGTCTCGCAGGTTCTCACCAGCCGGGTGGAAGCCGCATGCCAACTCGAGCTGCGCAGGCCGATACGATCGCCCCGTTACGCCCCCTGCGGCCGATCCTGGACACCGGGCACGATAAAACCGGGCACGTCGAGGGCCCTGATGACGAAGACGGCGGATACGTGCGCGGCAGCTCCTACTACGCAGGAGGAATCGAACGTCGCCCTGACCAGCCCCATCAGCTCCCGGCGCCGGGCACCGTCGGTGATTTCTTCGTGGTCCAGCCAGCGTTAATACGAGGCCCGCGGAATGCCCACCGGGGCGCACATCCAGCTGACAGGGAATTCGGCGTTCTTCTCCTGAACAAGCCGGTAGAGGTCCTCATACCGTTGTTCTTTGGCGAAGAACGCCGTTCCTTTTTCAGGAAATCATTCTCCCTTTCCAGCTCCCGCAGTCGCGCGTCCAACGCCTTGTATTTCGCGATCCACCGGATCATCGGGCTTGCCGCCGGACCCGGCCTCTCCTTCCCGGTGCAGCTGGAGCCACTGCTTCAGCGCGGTTACGGAGATCCTCCGCTCGGGGGCAACTGAGGCGGGTCAACGGCCAGAGGAAGTGACGAGCTTCACGGCATCGGCCTTGAACTAATCGGAATAAGTGGGACGGGAAGACATCGGCACAATCCTTTCAAAATGTGTCTCACATCAGTGGTACACCTCACCCGGGCTCACGCTGGGTTATTACAAGTCGGGATACATCGCCGTCAGTGGTTCCTAGTAATAACGCTGCCGCAGCCGGGGCGCGACGTCCGTGCCGCTAAACCGGCTGCTGTTGCTCCTCCTGCCGTTCCCCCAGTGCGGGGTAATTACTTCGACCAGCGGTTGAAGTGGCGCCGCTGAAGACTCGACCACCTGGCTTCTCGGGCCCTTGATCTGAGTGAGCCGCAGCGCGCCGCCCTCCTCGTAGCCGAAAGACAGTGGAATTATGAAGGTGGACCAGTCGAATGAGGCCGGCACTGTACTCGTGGGAAAAGAGACGGACTGGCGGCGAAGCGCCTACGGGCAGAAAGGATGCTGGCAAGACCAGCTGGAAGGAATGCCTCGAACGACGCCGGATCCGAAAATTTTGCGCCTGGGCCATCCGCTCCACGGGGACATCACCCGTGGAGCGGATTGGCTGCATACGCATGGCCAGATTATTGAATGACGACCATCGAGTGCCCCTGGCTGAATGAAAGCGTTGTATGGACGTAGCCCTCCCGGTGGCTGAATTCGAGCGGTCGTCCTTCCGGTTGGAGGGTGACGCTCTGGGGCGCGGAGGCACGTTTGACCCGGAGGTTAAGGTCCGATACCGGGACCGCGTCATGAACCACGTCCAGGCCTTCCGCGAGCCTCGCTGGTATGAAGCTAAGCAGGTGAACGGCCGTGGTGCCGCCCCTTTCGACGACGGTGGCTTCCAGGTGGGCGGGTCCGTCGTCCCGGAGGAGGGGATCGGGTAGAAGCAGATCGATAACGCCCCCCAGAAGTTCCCTGTATGGGGCGTTTGCATGGGCTCCGAAAGCTTTGAGCAGAGGGGCTGCAAGGGTAACGGCAGAACCGTTGCGGATGATTGCCGCGTAGCTGCTTTCCGCCTCGGGAACGGTATAGTCGTGGCCGCTGAACTGGTCATAGGATCGTTCGAAGTACGGTTCGACGATGCTGCACAAGACTTCGCCACCGTTGGCGGCCCTCATCCGCTGGGTACGCTCGTATATGACCGTGTCGAAGGGGTCGGTTACCTTCTCCAGAGAACCTTTGGCTCGAAGGAAGACATGGCTGAAGGGAGACGGACCCTGAGGTTCAATGCCCAGTTCATTTAGAACAGGGTTGCCAGCGTCGTCGACGGCTGCTTCGCCGGCGATAATCAACCCTCCGCCGCTGCCGAGAAAAGCGCTCAGCTTTTCCTGCAAAGCGAACCGGACCCTGGTGCTCTCGGGAATCAGCACCAAACGGTATGGGGAGAGGTCTGCGTCAGGGCCGATGATGTCGAATTGCTGTCGAAGCTGCTGCAGCGCCCTGACGGCTCCGATTCCCGAGGGTCCGGGTGCGTCACCGAGTTCGGGATCGACAATCAATGCGATTTCTGATTTAAGGGTCCCCCCCAGGACAAAGGGTTCGCAACGTTCGATGTGGTCATACACCTTGCCGATGCGTTCATATACCACCGGGTTCGGCATGCCGTTGGGGTGCAACAGGTCTCCTACTCCCCCTGTGAGGCCGAGGCTGAGGATCTGAGCGCATTCATAGAGCAGCGCTGCCTCCGGCTTAAGGGCACCATGATCACCCCAGCTCTTGTGGAAGCGTCCGGTATGGCTCAGAGTGGGCAGGCCAAGAGGACGTACGAAACGGGCGACGTATGGCAGATAGGCGTAACCCCATCCTCCGGTGGGCAGGGATTCAATCTCGACGTGGCGGACCAGGTAGCTTTCCTCATGAAGGCGTGTTTTGGGCCTGCTGTTGAACCAGGTCCCCTGGGCGCTGTCTTCCCGAAGGTATGGTTCAATCATGTCGCGGAACCGCTCCATGTATTTCAAGGAAACAGCACGGGCATATTCAGCGCGCTGACCGGGATCGCGTGGGTCTAGACCGGAGCGGCGCATGCCCTCGGCCGCCCATCGGCTGCTGCTGGGCTGATCCCAGCACATATCAAGGAATATCCCGTCCACGGGGGCGTACTTATCGAGCACTTCCTGGATTTGTTCCGCCAGATGTCCCTGATAGGGGCTGGACATGTCCAGTATCTGCCAGCCGGCCTTGTACGCGGAGCCGCCCCGTTTGACTTGCCGGAGATCTTCGTCCAGCGCTACCCATTCCGGATGGTTGTCAGCGGCCCATTCATCACACTGCACGCTCAGGTAGATCGGGGCGCGGATCCCCTCAGCATGCAGGGCATCGATCTGACTGCCCATCAGATCGAGGTCCCTCGGTAGTCCTGGATGGCGTTCTGGCCTGTCCGTGTCGTAGTAAAGATGCCCGTGATGACATTTCGCGAACACGGTGACGCTGTCCACGTGAGCTTCTTTGAACCGGCGTGCGAACTCCGCGGCGTCAAACTCCTTGCCGATCTCAGGGATCCCCGGCCCAGTGTGAAAGTCAAGGTGGATGGTACGTAGAGGAAAGGTGCTTGTGCTGTCAGCCATTACGCTCCTTGAAGTGAGTTTCTGTCCCGAGCAATCAACCCCGGGGCCACGGCTCATGCCGTTGAGCGGCCCGAAGCGTCGCTGACGTCCGCCCGTCAGCGAGAAAATGCATCGGATGAATCTCAGTTTCAGTGGGTTCCGTTAGCAAAGTCAAGGGGGGCCGAGATCAAGTTAAATTCTTGAGCCTCCCCGCAGAGATCGGATGTTTGGCCAGTTGCCCATTACTGGAACTATTCCTGGCCTGTCATAACATCCGCGGCCGAAGCGAAGGTGCGACCCGGTTCTGTTGCTTCTGCCGCCACGCCTTGTCCGGCGGCCGCCTGCGGGGGGTCACTCAGGCGGGCCTGGTCATGCATGAAGTCTTCAACTGCAAGAAGGTGGCTGCCCATTCGGATCCGGGCGCTGTCCGGATCGTGGCGGGCCAAAGCCAGCAGTATGGCCCTATGCTCCTGGTGGGTGGCCCGTTCGGCCCCTTCTTCATTGACAGCGCGCCACATCCGCGCCCTAACCGTTCGGCTCGCCAGTGCCTCGACCAAGGCTTCCAGGGCAGGGTTGCCCGAACCGCGGGCCACGACCCGATGGAAGGCAATGTCCGCTTCCATTACAGCGTCATGGTCGATTGCTGTCGTTGAGTAAATGAGAGCCTCGGCTGACAAGAGAATTTTTTCCGCCGCCGCCAAATCTGCATCCGTCATCAGCAGCGCTGCCCTTCCCGCAGCCTCTGTCTCAAGTACGCGGCGGACCGACTGCAGGTGAGGACTGTTCGAGGATGCGTTCAAATCGACCAAAAAGCTCATCGGCGCAAGCAGGAGGCTCGGTTCAAGAGAGGTGACGTAAGTGCCATCCCCCTGCCTCGTCTCAAGGACTCCCATGATGCACAGCGCCCGCACTCCCTCCCGCAATGAACCGCGCGAAACACCCAGCTCCGCGGCGAGATCTTTCTCCACCGGCAGGCGCGCCCCGGCGGAAAGGACTCCTCCTGTAATCATTCGTTTAATGCCCTCCACGACGACGTCGGTTTGAGACCGCATGGGCGAAACGGAGGCAGCTGCTTCGACTGAGTTAATCATCAGATCATTATAGTCCGACCGCTCGGTACGGCTGTCGCGAGGGAGGTTGCCGGAAGGGACGAGCCGATTGGAAGCTTCCGTCCGCCCCCTGGTCCGGGCCAGCGCCGTTCTCAATGCGTCAAGCTGGCTTCCACAGGCGGGCTTAGTGCCGGCGGCGACTACCCGTCCGGCCGAGTAGTCCCGGGGCCCCTGAATAAGAATTGATCAGACAATTCTTATTCATAAAGGGAGTGAAATACCTTGACAAGCACCAATGACTGTCTAATGCTGGACAAATCATCTGATGCTTCCGGGTGCTGGCCTCCGCAATCATTGGACTTCAACGCATTCAATGCCTCAACGAGGAGTAACAATGAAAAGGACGTGGATCGCTTCCGGAGCGATGGTAGCTGCTGGGGCTCTGGCTCTTACTGGCTGCGGCAGCTCCTCTAACGCGGCCTCAAACGCCGGTGGTCCGACGACGGTGACTTGGACGGTGTGGGCAGGGTCAAATCTGGAGAACGATGCGTTGCAGCACGTGGCCGACATCGTGCATCAGAAGGATCCCAATCTCACGATAAAGCTGCAGACCATGTCGTTTCCCGATTACTGGACAAAGCTTCCCACGCTTCTATCGGGTGGTGATGTTCCTTGTGTCATTGGCATGCAGATGGGCCATGTGGCCGAATTCAAAGACTCGCTGGTGCCCCTTGACGACAAACTTTCCGGCGCCGGGGTGAACCCGGCGGATTTTGATCCCGGGATCATGAAGGCTCTTCAGGCAGGCGGCAAACAACTCGCTGTTCCTTACGATCTCGGGCCCATGATCATGTACTACAACAAGGACAAGTTCAAAGCCGCGGGTGTGACCGAGCCGACGGCGGGCTGGACGATCGATGAGTTCGTTGCGGACGCAAAGAAGCTCACTAAGGGATCGGACTACGGCTTCGGGGCCAACAACGCGATTGAAGCGATCCAGGACTGGGCTCCTACCCTTGTCGGGAAGCAGGCCGTCACGGAAGACGGAAAGCTTGATGTCAACAATCCGGACATCGCGTCGGCCCTCAAGTGGTACAGCGGACTCGTCAGCACGGAAAAGGTAGCCGCCCCGTTGGTGGCCGGTACTGCGAACACGGCCAACCAAGCATTCATGGCAGGCAATGCCGCCATGTATCTTGACGGTCCGTGGTCGATGATCGGGATCAAGAGCGGGGCGAAGTTCCAGGTGGGTGTTGCTACCATTCCAGCCGGACCGAAAGGTCTGGCCGGTCCAATCGAGGGGTCCGGTTACGGCATTACTCAAAAGTGTTCGAAACCGGATGCTGCCATGAAAGCATTGGCCATCATCACCGGCCCTGATGCTTTGGCTTACCTCGGCGATCAGGGCCGGGCTTTCCCTGCACGTACGGCCCAGCAGCCGACATGGTACAAGTCCGCGGTGCCCGGGGCCCAGTCGGTACTCGATGCTGCTCTCAAGGCGGGGGTCCCCTACCGCGAAACGGCGGCCTGGACCCAGGACGGCCTTAATTGGCAGCAGGGATCCGTCCCTGTCATCAACGGACAGAGTCCCGTCGATGCCTTCCTGAAGAACGTCCAGGATCAGTCTGCCAGCCAGTAATCGGTCCCGGGGCGGTGCCCTTTCACAGGACGAGGGCCGCCCGGTTCACCCCTTCGTCGCCGGAGCGAATATAGGAGCACATATGACCGTCACCGTAAGAGGGGAACGCCGGAGGCTCGAGCGGCCGCAAAGCGGGAAAGGGTCGGCGGGACCGAAAACACGTCGCTCGCGCGGCGATGGCCGCATTGCTGCGGGATTCCTCGCCCCTAGCATCGGCGGATTCGCGATCTTCACTCTCATCCCGATTGGGGCGTCACTCGTAGTCGCGTTCACCATTTGGCCACTTACCGGTGTCCCGACCTTCGCCGGGTTCGCAAACTTCATCAAACTGCTAACCGACGACAAGAAATTTCTACAATCGCTCGGAAACACCTTTGTTTTCGTTGCGGCTTACGTTCCGTTGAACCTGACCCTTTCGTTGGCTCTGGCAACGTGGATTTCGCCGCGAATCAGGGGACGAAACGCATACAGGGTCCTGCTGTTCATCCCGGTTGTGACGCCAATGGTGGCCAATGCCGCCGTGTGGCAAATCATGTTGGTGCCCGGCGGCCTTGTGGACGGCATTTGGCAGAGTGTTTTCGGAGTGCATGCCCCAAACTTCCTAGGCTCGGAATCGTTCGCAATGGCTTCTGTCGTGCTGATGTCGCTTTGGCAAGGCCTGGGGTATAACCTGCTCGTTTTTGCCAGCGCTCTCGAAGCAGTGCCGGAGAACCTTCTCGAGGCGGCCTCATTGGACGGGGCAGGTACAGCATCCCAGTTCTTCCGGATCAAGCTCCCACTCATCTCACCGGCCATCTTTTTCGGGGCAACCATGACACTGATCACTTCCTTCCAGGTCTTTGCGCAGCCGTTCGTCCTCACTGCGGGCGGCCCGGGTAACAGCACAACAACTCTCGTCATGTACCTGTACACATCCGGCTTCCAATTCCACAAACTCGGCTATGCCTCTGCCATCGGGGTGCTGCTGTTCTTGATCATTCTCCTCGTCAGCGGCATTGTCTTCGCGGTACAGAAGAAGATGGTTCATTATGAGTGATGCGACGCTAACTCATGAAGACGGATCAGCTGACGCCCTCGGGCCGCGATCGGCAAATGCGGGGACACTCTCTGTCCGACTACGGCACCAACAAGAGCGACGCCGGAGCATCCTTTCCCAGTCACTGTTAACTTTGTTCGCTCTGGTGTTCTTCCTCCCCTTCATTTGGATGGTCGCCACATCCCTCAAACCCGGCGCCGAAGTGTTCTCCACACCTCCGAGTCTGGTGGGGAGTGAAATCCGCTGGGCAAATTACGCGGATGTATGGACTTACGTGCCCTTCGGCCAATACATGCTGGTCAGTTTTCTCGTCGCCGTGCTCGGCACCTTGCTCGTGGTCACCACTTCCCTTGCCTCCGCATATGCCTTCTCCCGCCTCAAGTTCCGCGGGCGCGACTCGATATTCTTCGTCTATCTCGGAACCCTCATGGTTCCGCAGGAAGTCGTCGTGATCCCGATGTACCTATTCATGATGCAGCTGGGATGGGTTGACAGCATCCAGGCCCTCATCGTGCCCTGGGCCTTCACGGCCTTCGGTACGTTCCTCCTTAGACAAGCGTTGATGACGGTGCCCCGGGAGTTGGAAGACGCGGCAAAAATCGACGGAGCGAACCACTTCAAGATCCTCACCCGCATAATGATTCCCATGGTCCTGCCGTCAATGGCAGTGTTGATCGTTTTCACGTTCATCGGGTACTGGAACAGCTTTCTCTGGCCGCTGATCATCGTCAACAGCCCTCAAAACACGACCGTCCCTCTGGGCCTGAACATGTTCATCGGCCAGGGCGGGGGACAGTGGCAGTTGATTATGGCGGCCGCGACCATCTCAATGATCCCAACGGCGGCCCTGGCTATATTGCTCCAGCGCTACCTTATTCGCGGCATCTCTCTAAGCGGGATGGGCGGCCGGTAACACCACCGCCCCTCTGTCAAACGGGCTGTTCTGGCTCGCGGGCCCAACACCAGACCTTGAGCGAAAGAATTACAAGTGATATGCAGTTTTCTCCTGTCAAGAGGGCGAAGGTGAGCGGTCCAAGACTGATTTGTTCTGGACCGCTCTTTTGTGTCCGTTCCCTGAATGGGTTTACTGGATTTCACACGTCCGCGGGATTCATTGTTGCCCGTGCGGTTCCGGCCCAGGACGACAGGTAACCCGTCGTGGGGAACACGGTGTTGTCTGCCCCGTTTTCGGCGATGATGATTTCCGCGACGCGCTCATTGATGCCGGGGATGCTGACCAAAAGGTCCCGCGCGGCGGCGAACGGTGCCAGCACCTCGCTGACGCGGGTACTGAGATCGGCAATGGCCCGGTGTGCCCATCGATGATGTTCAAATGCATTTGGGTAAGGAAGGAATGGTGGTCGTTGAATCTACCGTTTAGGGCTTCGGTCAGGCGGGCATCTCTGCCCGCAAGCCGTAGACGGCGAGATTCGCCAGTACCGCCGGTCCCGCTCGCCCCCAATGAGGGCCTGAAGCATGGCACATGAGGACACCCCGGTCAGGTCCGTGGCGCCGGAGGAGAGCTTGACGCCGGTGCCTTTGAGAAGTTTTCCACGCATTGGATTCCGCTGCCACGTTGACGGATGAACATCGTACGTGTTCGGATGAGGTCACGGCGGCGGCGGATTGGTTCGGGCGGAACGAACGAGGCGCGACGAGTCCATACGCGCTAAGCTGGGCCAGCCAGTCCGCATCTGAGACGTCGGTCTTGCGCCTTGGCATGTTCTCTACCTGCTGGGCGTTCGCGAGCAATACGTTCGGTCCGTTTTCCAACAGGAAGTAAAACTGCCTGCCTCCAGCACTCGCTGGTCGCTTCCATAACCACCAATGTAACCTGTTCCCGGAGCAGGTGCTCCCGCAGAGCCAGGACCCCGTTAGTGGCCGGACCCCACCTATTAACCACCGAGGTGTACTGGCCAGCACGGCGTCCGGGCAGACGCACGCAGATTTTGGCCTCTCGTTTGGATATGTCGATGCCGGCACACTTCTCACGAAGAACTTCCAGGACGGTCTCCGCTTCCTTTCCCTATTCGTCTTTGTGGATGAGTGTGTATCCCGGGGAAGACAGGATGAAGCAGGAGACTCTCACGCGTGCTCAAGGCAACAATCCACGGTTCCCGCGGAAAAGCCCTCCAGGACCATGCTGATATGCGAGCTTACGAGCACCACAGGCTGAGCGGCGACTGACCGGAAGACACGATCAGCCTGCGCCCCGCACCTTTAACCTGGCAAGGGCTGGGAACATGACCGACGCGCGGCAGAAATTTTCTTTTGTCACGGAGGGCGTCAGCGCCCTGGACTGCTGATATGAGCGGGTTGGTTACCGCAGGACGAGGTGTTCGGCCGGCGGGATGCCGCTGGTCTAGGAATGTCGGGCGTCGCCGGCGATTGCCGGTTGTCCATAGCCGAGTCGCGGGTCTCCTCCACGCTGCCGGGGCATCCGGGCCGGGCCGGAAACGGCACACGTCTGGTCATCCGTCCATGGCTGCTTGAGCTGCCGGGGATTTCGGACTGCGGAATTAATGGATTCTCTACGCTGTCAAGCCTGGCTGTTGGTAACAGTAGCGGACTTCGTTGGGCCGCCGGTAACCGAGAGAGGAGCGACGGCCCCGGCTGTTGTAAAATCCCTCGATGTAGCGGATGACGTCGTTCCGGGCTTGTGAGTTGGTCGCGTAAACGGTCCGATACCCACGCTCGTTTTTCAGGTAAGAGAAGAACGATTCGGCCATGCTGTTGTCCCGGCACACCGGCGCGTCCCATCGAGGAGCGCCTGCCCAGGCCGGCCGCCAGGGCCCTGAAGTCGGCCGAGGTGTAGACGCTGCCCCGGTCGGAGTGCCAGGTCGCGTCCGGCTCGATCCGGGTTGTAGCGGCGGCGTTCTTGAGCGGTCGGCGACGATCTCGGTGCGCATGTGATCGGCGATGGACCAGCCAACGACTTTCTTGGAGTAGCAGTCGATGACGGTGGCGGGCTAGATGAACCGTTGCCAGGTCTGGATGTAGGTGTTGTCGCCGACGAACTTCACCCCGGGGCGGTCGGCAGCGAAGTCCCGGATGACGAGGTCAGGCATGCCCGTGGCCGCCTCAGCGCCAGCCGCGGTGGGGAGACGGAACGGGCGTTGTTGACAGGCCACCAGGCCCTGGCAGCGCATGATCTACCGCACCAGCCCGGGTGAGCGCTTGGTCTGGTGTCAGTGCTGGTCGAAAAGTGAGCCGTTTCGTGGGGTGAAAACTGAGCCACGTTGACGAAATTATTCTGCCGTATTTTCCGGTCTTGTCGAGGGCAGGGACTCGATCTGGTGGTTCCTGAGCCGGTAACTGGAGCCCTTGAGGGTGACGACCTCAGCGTGGTGGACGATGCGGTCGATCATCGCGGAGGCGACGACCTGGTCCCCGAAGACATCGCCCCAGCGGGCGAAGCTCAGGTTTGAGGTCAGGATCAGCGAGGCATGTTCATAGCGTGAGGACACGAGCTGGAAGAACAGGTTCGCGGCGTCCTGTTCGAACGGGATATAGCCGACCTCGTCGACCTATGCGGATATCCGCATAGGTCGACCTATGCCGAGCCCGCGACTATGCCGAGGCTGCCGCCGACTCGGGCGAGCGGGCGGAATATCTGCCAGTCGTTACTCGGCATAGTTACAGACTCTCAAGGAACGCGAGGACCTTGTCGGTTGGGTGGTAACGGCCAGGACGCGCCGATGCTGGGGTGGTCAGGGCGAGGGCTTTCTCCTTGACGGTGATGTCGGCATGAACGTAGGCGTCGGTGGACCGGACGCCCGCGTGGCCGAGCCAGAGTGCGATCACGGAGGTGTCGACGCCGGCTTGGAGGAGCGACATGGCGCAGCTGTGCCTGAACACGTGGGGGTGGATCCGCTTGCCCAATAGCGATGGGCATTGCTGCGCAGCGGTCCTCGCGTGCGTGCTGACCCGGAGCGCGACAGCGTCGCGGCTCAGGCGCCGTCCGGTGCGGGTCGGGAACAACGGATCGTGCGGGAGCCCGGCTCGTTCAGCCAGCCAGACCCGCATCAATCCCTCGACGGGGCCGGTGAGGGGAACGGCGCGTTGCTTGCGTCCTTTGCCTTCGCAGCGGACGTTCGCGCCGGTGCCCAGCGTGACATCGCGGCAGTTCAGTCCCGTGATTTCCGAAACCCGTAGTCCGGTCTGGACCGCCAGAAGCATCAGGGCCTTGTCCCGCCTCCCTTCCCAGCTGGACTGGTCCGGGGCCGCGAGGAGTGCGTCGATCTCGGGCGCGGCCAGGAACGTCACTACACGCTTGTCGAACCGCTTCGGCGGGATGGCCAACACCCGCTGAATCAGCAGCGCATGCTCGGGATGACGCAGCGCGGCGTAGGAGAACAACGATCGAATTGCCGTGAGACGCACATTGCGGGTCCTGACGCTGTTCTGCCGCTCGTCCTCCAGATGATTCAGGAATGCTGCGATCATCGTGGCGTCAAGGTCGTCCCAGTGCAGTTGGGAAGGCAACTTGCCGGTCCGTGCGTGGATGAACTCAAAGAGCAGCTTCAAGGCGTCGCGGTAGGCCGCGATTGTGCGTGGACTCACCTGGCGCTGTTGGGCGAGCCGGTCGGTGAAGAACATCTGCAGTGTCGGTGCGATGAGCGTCATGAGCGTGCCGCCGTCCAGCCGGTGCTTTGGCGTGCCGCGGCCAAGGCGAGCAGTTCCGGTGCTGCCGAGAGATACCAGTAGGTGGATGCCGGTTCGCGGTGGCCGAGGTAGGTCGACAGCGATGGAAGCTTCGCCTGCACGTCCTCGCCGGTGCGATACCAGTTGAGCAGGGTGCTAACAGCGAAAGTGTGGCGCAGATCGTGCAACCTCGGTGCTGAAGGTGCCCCGGCCCCGATGCCGGCGGCATCGACCAGTTGCCGGAATGTCTGACAGACAACGGCGTAGCTGAGGCGTTTGTGGGTCCGGGATACGAAGAAGCTTGGCTCCTTCGGTCGCGGTTCGAGCTCGTCGCGGAGTTCAGTGTGGCGGGCCAGTGCCTGCATCGTCGTGCTGTGAAGCGGAACCAGCCGGGATTTGCCGAACTTGGATTCGCGGATCAGCAGCACGCCCTCGGACCAGTCGATGTCACTGCGGTCGAGCTTGATTGCCTCGCCGATCCGCAGACCGCTCGCCGCGAGCAGCCCGATCAGGGTCTCGTAGGTCGCAGCCCGCAGCGGTGGGGCGATCGAGCTTCGGGCCTGGCCCATCAGCGCCTCGATGTCTGCGGTGGAGTAGATGAACGGTCGGCGCCATCGTTGCCGGCGCGGCATCAGACCGAACGGCGGGATCTCGGTGCCGGGGTAAATGCCGGCCAGGTAACGGGCGAACCCGCGGGCTGCCGTCATCCGATGTGGCCCCACGGTCGTGGGCTGGCCTGTCGGCGATCGCTGCGCCCACTCCAGCGCCGCTTCGATCGTCACCGTGGACGCTCCGTGGGCGTCCAGATAGGCCACGAAGCCCGGCAGCAGCCAACGGGCTTCGGCGAGTTCGTGTCCGAGCGATCGGCGCAGCTGCAGGTAGTCCGCGAGATCCTGCTCCAACACACTCACCGCACGACCCCCGGCCACGGCTGGGCAACCTGGCGCAGCGCGACCAGATCAACCTTGGCATAGAGGGCGGTCGTGGCCAGATCCTGATGGCGAAGGACTTGGCTGATCGCCACCAGGCCGGCGCCCCTGCGGAGGAGTTCCCCGGCCAGTGCGTGCCGCAGCCCGTGCGGTCCAACGTTGGGCAGGCCTGCACGTTTGCATGCCCGCTCGACAACATCGCCGACCAGGTCGGCGCGGATCGGTCCGCGCGGGGCACGGCAGGTCAGGAACACGTGCACGGCATCCGCAGGATTCCGGCCAGAGGACAGGTAGGCTACCAGGGCTTCGCCGACCTCTGACGGCAACGGTAACCGGTCTTGCCGGCGTGCCTTGCCCCGGACCATGAGCTCGCCGGCCCTCCAGTCCACGTCATGTAGTTCCATCCGTGCGACCTCGATGGACCGTAGGCCCAGCCGTGACACCAGCATCACTATTGCGAAGTCCCTGACACCGACCAGCGTGCTGCGGTCAAAGCTGTCGAGCAAATGCTGCACATCCGACGCGGACATCCCAGAAGGGGGCAGAGTCGCGAAACGCCATCCACCCACCGCAGGAACCGACGCCCCCAGACTCAACCCGGTAATACCCTGCAGGTAGAGGAAACGCAGAACCGAACGCAGCTCGGGCACCCGGCCTTTCGCCGACCCTGCCGACACCCGGGCGAATTCCCGCAGCAGGAACGTATTGATGTCCACCCCTGTCAGAGCCTCCGGGGCGAACACGCCACCGGAGGAGGACTCCTCAAGGAAGCGCCGGGCAGTGTTCTCGTAACGCAGCACAGTGGTCAGCGCCAAGCCACGCTCCTGGACCATCCACGACCGGTACGAGGCCGGAAGCGCACCTAACGGTGTCACCAAGGGCGCTGGTTCAGGGACGGCGCCCGTCTCCCGCAGGTAGCTCATCAGGGGGACCAAGGCACGGGGGCCTGCGCTCTTGCTCCGGCCACCCCGTCGCCGGGCAAGTTGGAACGCAGCCAACCGTTCCTCGTTCAGATCCTCAATCCTCAGCCCTTCGGCAGAAAGCCATAGGCCGACCTGGCCCAAATCCTTCAGCATGTTCCCGATCGTGCCCGGTGTGTAACCGCGCTGGGCCAACCACGCCCGATAACCCTCGACTTGCGGGCCCAGCTGGCCGGCCTTCCTTCTTGTCCCCGACACGGCACCTCGCCTCCTTCATGGAAGCAACCCTTGCTCCCATGATCAGGCTCCTACCACCGGAACTATGCCGATACGCCAACGCCCATCCTGACTACGAAACGCTGTGGCGCCAAAGGCCTTGCCGCCTGTCCCTGAACGCCTCGGCATAGTCGCGGGCTCGGCATAGGTCGACGATGATCAAACCGTAGCGCCGGAGCCGGATGAGTTCTGAGGGCAGACGGCCGGCCTGGTGCGCGCCCTGCAGCCGGGTCACCCATCCTGTTGCGGTGGCGAACAGGACGCGGTGGCCAAGCTGGGTGGCCCGCAGGCCGAGCGCGGTGGCCAGATGGGTTTTCCCGGTCCCTGGCGGTCCCAGGAGCACCACGTTGGAGGCCTCGGCCAGGAACGCGCCGGTCGCCAGGTGGGCGATCAGTTCCCGTTTCAGCCCGGGTTGGTGGTCGAAGTTGAAGTCCTCCAGTGACTTCCTGGCCGGGAATCCTGCAGCCCGGGCCCGGGTTTCCGCGCCGGAGGCTTCCCTGGCCGCAACTTCCCGGGAGAGCACGGCGGCCAGGTATTCCTCGTGGGACCAGCCGGCCTCGCGCGCCTGGTCGGCCAGGCGGGCCGCTGACTCGCGGATCCGCGGTGCCTTCATGGCCCGGGCGTAGTACTCGATCTGCCCGGAAATCTCCCTGTCCCCGGTCATGGGAGGACCTGCCCGTCTTCGAAGACCACACCGAACGCCCGGTCGTAGTCGGCCAGATCGCGGAGCTCGGCGTCCAGGCCGGATTCTTCCGGCGCCGCGGCGGCGTTCTGGAAGGCTGTCCGTTGCACCCTTGCCGCCTCGACGTGGGCCGGGTCGGTGATGGTCTGGCCCCTGCCCCAGGACCGCCGGTGAATCCCGGCGTCCCGTCCCTCGAAACTGATCCGCACCGTCTCCAGATCCGCATGGACCTCCACGAAACGTCCGATGGCCTGCGGGTTCACCGAGTAGTCGTTGGACGCGACCCGGACGTAGTAGTCCCGGGGCAGACGGACCCGGGAGGAGAATCCCGTCAGCGGTGGCACCGGCGGCAGCGCCAGCATCGCGGCCCGGTCGGCGCCGATCAGCTCCGCAGGACGTCCTCCGGTGTTCCGGACCAGCCGGCGGTTCGCCCCGGGCAGCCATCCACTGAGCTGGGCGTTGAAATCCTCCGGGGAGGCGAAGGTCCGGCCGGGCAGGAAGGAGGTTTCCAGGTAACCGTTGGCCCGCTCCACGATGCCTTTGCTCTCCGGATCATAGGGTTTGAGCTGCACGATCCTGGTCGCGAGGACCCCGGCGAACGCCGGGACGCCGGCCGCAAGCCGGCGGCCGCGGCCGATGCCCGTTTCGTTGTCCCAGACCAGCCGCCGCGGCACCGCGCCCAGGCCCTCCAGCAGTTCCCACATCCCCGCCAGCAGGTCCCCGGTAGTGCGGGATGGAATCATCCGGGCCATGATGAACCGCGAGTGTGAACAGACCATCACGAGCACGGGGAACACCCGCTCCCTGCCGGGCCCGCAGGGAATCCTTCCCTCCGGGAACACCAGGTCGCACTGGATCTGGTCTCCGGGCTCGTAACTGATCCGGTCGGCAGGATCCGCCGGTGCGTACTCGGGGCGGATCCGTGCCACGTTCTCCCGAAACCACGCCGGGGAACCGGACCAGCCCACCCGCTCGGCGATCACCGTCGCCGGCATCCTGGGATTGTCCTTCAACAGCGCCCGGATCTTCGGCTCGATGGCCCGGATCGCGGAGTCCCCGGCCGCCCGCTCATACTTCGGCGGACTCCCGGACGCCACCGCCTTCGCGATGGTATTCCGCGAGACACCCAGCCGAGCCGCTATCGACCTCATCGATTCACCCTCGGCCAGATGCAACCGCCGTATCAGTGCCCAATCTTCCACTGTGATCACCCATCCAATCGTTCGGACCGGGTGGCTCAGTTTTCAACCGTCAGAATGGCTCACTTTTCGACCGTCACCGACAGTCTGTTCCGCGGCGAGATCGGCGTGGATACGGCGATACCCGTAGTTTGCCCTCGGACTCCTCGAAATAGTGCTCGATCTGCGTGGTCAAGACCTGGCGGCGGGCAGACGTGGCCGACTGCAAATGTGTGGCCCAGTGATTGAAACGGGACGTCCAGACTGCCAATCAGCGGCACATTTTCACCACCGAATTCAGATCGACGGGCCCAGCTTTTTGGGAATCGATGAATTCATGCTTCCTCACTACCGCTGCTCCCGCGCGAAGTAAGCGCTGGCTTTTTCAAAAAGGCAGTCTCCGCCCGCAGCTCCTGAACTTCACGCTCGAACTCCTTCAGCCGGGCACGTTCCGACACTGCGAGATCCGCCTCCGTGCCGCCGTTGGCCTCCCGGTATTTCACCAGTCATTTGCGGGGCGTCTCGGGGATGACACCGCAGGCGGTGGCAACGTCCTTGACCGGCTGGGACGTGTTGATTACCTCCCGGCACAGCTGGTACTTGAACTTCTGGGTAAATCGCCTGCGTGATGCGTTCACGCTGAACTCTATTTTCGGTAGACCCTCATTCTAAGAGGGCCCACCCTCCGAGATCTCCGCGGCAGCTCAGCTCCTGTTGGGACCCGGGCTGCGAGGGACCAGCACCAGCGGGCCAGTTCCCGTGCGAGGGCGACGTTGGTGATGACCCGGCATTTGTGCCGGGCTTCGAACCGGTCCCATTTAGGCGGAGCCGGTGGCTCCCCTGGGGGCCGTGGACCCGGGACGCTTCCTCGGCTGCGTCCCAGCGGTAACGCATGTCGCGGCCGGCATTGGCTTAGGGGCGGCGGTGGGGCCCGGCGGCCTCGACCACCGGCTGGCGGACGCAGATACTCCCGGTCTTGGTGATGACACCCTCGGATCGGAAGGTGCTCTGCCCCAGTGTGCGATTAGCCCCGCTATTTCGCTTTCGCTCATCGAAACCGACCCCCGAAAAAAACGTGGATTTCTTGGGTGGGACGCGTCTCAGCATTGGAGATCGCCGCGGTGCACTCTCGATCCTCTACCGCCTTGCATGGCCGTTTCGGTGTTTTGGCCAAGGATGGCTTTTTCGCCACGGTTTGCGTCGCTGGCGCACCCTGGTGCATGTCTGCCGGAAGGGGGAATTGACCGGCCTAGCGGTCGTCCTTGTCTTGGAGGGTCTCCGCAAGATGGTGGCGGCGTTCCGAGGAGTCATAGACGGGCAGCGGTGGCGCTGATCAACCTCCGGCCGGTAGGGCAGGTCAGGATCGGAGCGGAGAAAAGTCAGTTGCCGTCATGTAGGTGGATGTGATGGAGGTGATCAGCTCACCGTTTGCCATGGAAGCTGCGCGGGCGGCCACCCACTCTGCGTCATTTTTGAAGGCCTCCCAATTGGACTCAGGATCGCCCTCATGGCGCACCAGATATATGAGGACATCGGGGCTGTCGGTAGAAATCCAATAACCGATGTCATGGATTCCGTGTTCATGGAAAAGCGCTCGGGTATGATTTTGAAAGCGCAGCAACAGCGCTGCCATCTTGTCGGGGGCGGCGGTGTACGTGCGTAGCTCGAATGTCATCATGCTATCTTCCCTAATGTTTGCTGTCGAGGGCGGTCGTTTGAATGGGCTCCGCTTTGACGTGAAGTGGCGACCGGTCCGAGTTTAGGTGGGCCTATTGAACCCTGCCGGGCCAACTATCTGGGAGCTTCGACAGGTCTCAGGCGCAGACCGTTCATTCCGCCGTCCACGGCCAGTGAGATCCCAGTTGTGGAGCCGTTCTGCGGACTCGCCAGGTATCCGATGGCGGCTGCCACCTCTGCGGGGGAGACGAGACGGCCGTGCGGTTGCCTGCTATTGAGCGCAGCGCGCTCACTAGCAGGATCCTCAGCCTGTTCGAGCAGCCGTCCCACCCAGGGCGTGTCGGCCGTACCGGGGCTGACGCAGTTAACACGGATGCCCTCCCGGATATGGTCCGCGGCCATTGCCAGTGTCAGCGAGAGAACCGCACCCTTGCTCGCCGAATACAGGGCGCGCTGTGGAAGACCCGCCGTGGCGGCAATTGATGAGGTATTTACAACTGCAGCGCACCCGGAACGGCGAAGGTACGGCAGCGCTGCACGCGTGGTCCGCACCATGCCCAGCACGTTCACGTTGAGGACTCTCAGCCATTCCTCGTCGTCATTATCGTCAACGGCGCCTTGGGCTCCGATACCCGCGTTGTTCATTAGGATGTCAATGCCGCCGAGCCGGTGCGCGGCCAGGTGCACGGCGGAGTTCACCGAGGCAGTGTTCGACACGTCGCACTGGATGGCCACAGCGCGCGGATCTGCACTCTGCGGTGCCAGGTCCAGAACCGCGACCGCGCAGCCGCGAGCCAGAAGATGCGCGACGGTGGCGGCGCCTATTCCGGATGCACCGCCGGTCACTATGGCCTTTAGCCCCTCAAATTCTGCTGACATCGCTAGTTACTTCCTTCCAAGTCTCGGTCGGGTGCAGCTTCCTGCAGTAGCCTGCTGGACGTAGTTCTGGCGATGACGGCCCAGGCCGCTGATCTCGATTTCGACGACATCGCCTTCCGTGTGATATGGAAGCCGACCTGAGAGCGCCACCCGGGGAGGATGAGCTCGCCGGGTTCAAGCTCCATGTACTGGCTCAGGTGGTGGCCCATCCGATTCACGTCGAAGATCATGTCGGAGGTATTCGAATCCTGCCGTGGCTCGCCGGTGACCCAGCTGCGCAGTGGTAAGTTGGAGGCGTCGAGCTCATCGGTCGTCGCGAGCGTCGGTCCGACCGGGCAATATTCTTTAACGCATTTACCTCCACTCCATGGGCCACCAGAATCCTCAATCTGGTAGGTACGCTCGGAGAGACCGTTGACGGCCACGAAACCGGCGATCCGGCCTGGTTCATCCTCCGGGGAGTGGAGGAAGGCCGTAGCCTGGCCAATCAGGATTCCCAGCTCCGCTTCCCAATCGGTCTTTGCGGAACCCGTAGGGGTGTGCACCGCGTCGTTTGGCCCCGTGACCGCGTTGGGTGTCTTGAGGAAAATGATCTGCTGATCCGGCGCCTGGGCGCCGGACTCCGCTGCGTGGGCCGCATATTTCTGCCCAGCGCAGATCACCGCTCCCGGGCGCGGGGTCGGCGAACTCTCACGCTGTCCGCGGATGTCCGCTTCCGGCAGCGTCCCCGCAGTCAACGTTGCTGCCTTGCGAGAAGGTCCGTCAACCCAGAACAAGCCGTCCAGGTCTTCTGTCAAGCCCTGCAGAGAGTAGTGATGACCGTCGTGGATCGCGCTTAGTCGCTCGGTGCCGGCAGGGCCGACCCGCATGAACTTCATTGTTCTGCCCTGGGCGGCGCCTCGGTACCTGGTGATTTCAGCTCGTTCAGCTGCGCCTCTGTTTCGGCGATGAGCCCGCGCTCGTGAAGGTCTGTCCAGAGCGACTCCGGAACGCTCTGCTGTGCCAGAACCACGTTGCGTTCGACCTGCGCGGCCGTGCGCATGCCCACTACAACGCTGGTAACAGCCGGATTGCGAAAGGAAAAGGTGAGGGCAGCAGCGGGCAGTGTGGTGCCATGTATTTCGCAGATGTCGGCCAAGAGGTTTGCGCGTGCGATGAGCGCAGACGGTGCCTGTTCGTAGTTGTAGGTGGCATCAGCGGCGGGACGGTCCTTGGACAACAGCCCGGAGTTGAAGATCCCGACGTTGACAATGCCAACACCCCGCCGCTGGCACGCCGGAATGAGGTCTCGTAATGCTCCTTGCTCGAGGAGGGTATACCGGCCGGCGAGCATGATGACGTTGACATCGGTTTCAGTAACGAAACGGTGCAGCATTTCGTGCTGGTTCATACCGACGCCGTAGGCGCCGATCACACCCTGGTCCCGGAGGTCGGCCAGAGCGGGGACGGCACCCCCGAGGGCTTCCGCCCAGTGCTCGTCCGGGTCATGAATGTAGACGATGTCGATTCGATCCGTGCCCAGCCGGTCCAAACTTTCATCGACGGATCTTTTCACAGCGTCTGCGGAGTAATCCCGCACACGCAGCAGGTCATCCGGGACGTCGAAGCCTTCAGTGTCCCTGCCTGACGGCACGGGGTTGGGCCGAAGCAGGCGTCCAACTTTGGTGGAGAGTACATATTCGTCCCGGGGCCGGCCTTTCAGAGCACCGCCCAGGCGGCGCTCGGAGAGGCCGAGGCCGTAGTGCGGTGCGGTATCGAAGTACCTTAGCCCGGCATTCCATGAAGCTTCGACCGCGTCGGCCGCGTCGTCATCGCTGGTGCTGCGGTAGAGGTTCCCGACAGGCGCGGCACCGAATCCCAGGGATGTCAGGGATACCGCGGTCCCCGGGATGGTCCGCGTTGGTAACCATGTTTTTTCCATTATTCAGCCCTTCTCGAGTCCGTAGAAGCGCGCGGCAGTGCCCCAGGCGACGTCTTCCAGTTCGGCGTCACTGGCACCAGTAAGAGCACGGTCGAGGATGAGGTCGTTCCACTCCTCGTACCCAGAAGAATCTCTGATCGACACCGGCCAGTCGCTTCCAATCATGCATCGTCCCGCACCGAAGACCTGGAGAGTTTCCTCAATAAAAGGAAGCGCCTGAGGCGCCAGCGGACGTCCCGGATCCGCTTCAGCGCCGGAAAGCTTGACGGTGACGTTGGGCTGAAGAGCGAGTTGGCGCAGACCGTTGCTCCACAGTTCACGGTGGCCATCCCCAATGCGTGGTTTGCCCATGTGATCGAGGACGATGCTCAATTCCGGCACGCGGGCCGCGAATTCGGCCAGAGCTGTCAACTGGCCGAAACGGATACAGGCATCGAAAGTCAGCCCGGCACTGGCGACACTGCGCGCACCCGCAAGTGTCTGCGGCGACAGGATGAAGGAATCGTCTCGGTCCTGGAAAAGCCGCCGGACGCCCTTGACCAGCGGCCGCAGCCGCAGTTGGTCAAGGTCACCAGCTACCTTGTCGCCAAGCTCGATCTGCACGGCAGCAACAATCGCACGGAGCGCGGGCCAGACGGGGCCGAGACTGCTCACCCAATCCACTTCGGCAAGGGCCTCTTCGTCCCGGCAATCGGCCTGGACAAAGACAGCTCCACGTGTGCGTGCTTCAACGTGGGGAAGATCCGCAGGCAGGAACGGCGTGTTCAGTTCACCTTCCAGCCAGGCGTAGTGGAACCGCGTGGGCTCCCAAACGTGCACATGTGAATCGATGATCTTAATCAACGGCTTCCATTCCCGCCGTGCCGTCGACCCGCACACCGATTGTGAGCAGGAGGTTCGCATATTGGCGGATGTCCCCGCTTGCTATGACGACCGCAACATCGGCACCCCGGGCAGCCTCGTAGAAGTCGAACCGCTGGTAGGGGGTGATCGGAACATCTGCGCCAAGTGCCCTTTGGTAACTTTTGACGGCGCCTGTCCAGCTGCCGTCCGGCGGCGTCATGACAGCGGCGGCCTCAATGGGCACGGCGTCGATTAATACCTCCAGAACCTGATCCACAGTGAGCAGGCCGGGCCTAAGGTTTAGGGCGACACGCGAAGCGGCCGCGGGAGCGCCGGTATTGTGGGGGTAGTTACCGTCGGCGATGAGGATCCGGGACCCATGGCCAGATGTGGCCAGGGCCCGGAGAAGCTCCGGATGGATAAGGGTGTAGGTGATCATTATCGGTCTCCAATCTGCCCGGCGGCGAAGGCCGCACCCGTTACCCCGGAGAGCTTCCGGGCTTGTTCAGCCTTACCGGCTCCGGTCCCGGCCCAGTAGCTGCCCCAGGGGAAGGCATATTCCTGCAGCGTGCTTTCCTGCAACTGCGCCGAATAGCCCGGTGCGGAAGGAAGCACATAAGCGCCGTCTGTGACAATGCAAGGGTCCACGAAATGTTCATGGAGATGATCGACGAATTCGGTGACACGATCCGTGAGGTCTCCGGAAACGGCTATGAAGTCGAAGATCGACAGGTGCTGGACGAGTTCACACAGACCGACCCCCCCGGCATGGGGACAAACGGGGACCCCGAACTTCGCCGCCATCAGCTGTACGGCGAGGACTTCATTGACGCTGGCCAGGCGGCAGGCATCCAGCTGGCAGTAGTCGATGGCTTGGGCCTGGAAGAGCTGTTTGAAAAGCACCCGGTTCATGCCGTGCTCGCCCGTGGCCACCCCCACGGGCTGGACGGCTTTACGGATGGCCGCGTGACCCAGGATGTCATCGGGGCTTGTGGGTTCCTCAATCCATAACGGGTTGAATTTTGCGAGCTCCCTGACCCACTCGATGGCCTGCGGCACCTCCCAGACCTGGTTTGCGTCGATCATCAAGTTGCCGCCGTCGCCAATCACCTCTCGGGCGATACCCAGCCGTCGAATGTCGTCCTCGAGGGACGCCCCGACCTTCAGCTTGATGTGCCGGTAACCCTGGTCGACAGCTTCTTGGCAGAGCCGGCGAAGTTTTTCATCTGAGTAACCCAACCAGCCGGCCGACGTCGTGTAACACGGGTACCCGTCCTGTTGCAGCGTGGCCAGCCGTTCACCCCGGGACGGGACCAGCTGCGTAAGGATGCCAAGGGCTTCTTCCCGGGTAAGGACATCGGACAGGTAACTAAGGTCGGCGGCATCAACGACTTCCTCCGGTGTCATGTCCACCAGCAACCGCCAAAGCGGCTTGCCTTGACGGCGGGCGGCCATGTCCCACACTGCGTTCATGACCGCCCCAAGGGCAAGGTGCTCCACGCCTTTGTCAGGTCCAAGCCAACGCAGCTGGGAATCCGATTTAAGCGCCCGGTAGGTGCCACCCAAATCCCCGCAAACCTCGGCCACCGACTGGCCCAACAAGGGCCGGCTCCGCAACTCGATAGCTGCAGAACAAATGTCGTTTCCTCGGCCGATGGTAAAGGTAAACCCACACCCGTACAGCGCCGGGTCATCGGTTGTGAGAACCACGTATGCGGCGGAGTAATCGCCGTCCTTGTTCATGGCGTCCGACCCATCAGCCGAAAGCGATGTCGGGAAACGCACGTCGAACACTTCGTATCCGGTGATCTGTGGCAAGGGAAATCCTCCAAGTCGAGACCGGTCGCCGGATGACATCGATAAACCGGTCTCGTATCATCCGATGTATAGGGGTAGCATTGCGCTGACTCTATACGATCTGTCGCTCTAGTCCAATACATACATCAGACGAAAACTGCTTAGCTTCAATTGAACCCCTAGTAAGATCTCAGCATGGAGACACCACTGGAGCCCCTTCCAGGGCCCCCGGTTGGTGATAAATGACGAGACTCGGCCACCTTGCCCCGGGCTGTCCTGTTCGCCGGCGAACGGGGCACGGACCAGGGCCCTGATGACCGCAGCAACGCCGGCTGTCATCCCCAGCCTCCTGATCGTCATCCTTCTTAAGCGCCAACTTCTCAAAGCCTCAGCTTGGGTGAAGTCGGCGGCCGCTAACCTAACCTCCACTACTCATCAGCCCTACAGCAGTCGCACGGAAACGGAGTACCATGAACGACTTCACATCCAACTCAGCAGAATGGAACCAGCTGTCCCGCACGATGCCGGACTGGTTCGAAAACTCCCCGTTCGGCATCTTCATCCACTGGGGTGCTTACTCACTCCCGGCATGGGCCGAACCCATCGGCGCTCTCGGCACAATCGCGGACGACCGCGAATGGTTCACCCACAACCCCTACGCCGAGTGGTACTACAACACCATCCGGATCGATGGCAGTCCCGCTCAGCAACATCAAGAGGAGACTTTTGTGGGAGGAGACTATGACGACTTCCTGGACCAGTGGAAAGCTGAGCTATTCGACCCAACCGAGTGGGTGGAGCTGTTCCAATACGCCGGCGCCGACTACGTGGTGCCCACCACCAAGCATCACGACGGGATCGCCCTGTGGGATGCACCAGGCACCGGTGAAAGGAACACCGTCCACCGGGGGCCTCGCAGGGACCTGATCCGCGAGATCGCGGAGTCCGTCAAGGCAAAGGGGCTGAAGCTGGGCCTCTACTATTCCGGAGGTCTTGACTGGCATGTGCGTCCCTTCCCGCCGCACGTCACCAGCGAAAGCGTTCATGACTCGTCCCGTCCCAAAGACGCCGAATACGCCGAGTACGCCTACAACCACGTGATCGATCTGGTCGATAAGTACCAGCCGCACATCCTCTGGAACGACATCGAATGGCCCGACGCAGGGAAGCATTTCGGCGAGCACGGCCTAGGACGCCTCTTCCAACACTTCTACTCGACTAACCCCGAAGGAATCGTCAACGATCGCTGGGGCGAAACTCATAAAGATTACGCCACGAGCGAGTACGAACATTTCACCGTCAACGAATCCGAGACTCTGTGGGAGAACTGCCGCGGCATCGGATTCTCCTTCGGCTACAACCAGGTCGAAGGACCGGAGCAGTCATTGAACGGACAGCAGATCGCCAGACACCTCACTGACGTCGTTTCTCGCGGGGGTCACTTCCTTCTCAACGTCGGCCCCCAAGCGGACGGGACCATCCCCAAGATCCAGCGTCAGGCTCTGACCGACCTCGGGCACTGGATGGCCGCTGCGAAACCCTTCCTTGTCGGAGCCCGGCCCCTCGACCCCGCCGTCGCGCCAGCCAGAGATAGTCCATGGATCCGCTGGGTGGACCGCGGGGACGCAGTTGTCGGATTCGTGGATTCGCCCGGGGAACCCTCCCACGTGGTGGAGATCCCCCTCCAAGCAGGGGCACTGGATCTCGCCCGTGCAGCCGTACGGGGTCCCGGAGGCAGTGTACGCACGGGGGACCTGGGTTTGATCGTGGAACTGACATCTGGGCGTCCCGGACCAGTTATCGTGCACATTCCTAGGGCTCAGTCCTGACCACAGGTCTCATCAACGCAGTGAGCGTTTGGCGCTAAAACACTTGTCTGGGGACACACCCAAAACACCCCGCGCCCGGCAGCAGCTTCGGCGGCCGCCGTCATCCGCTCGGCTTCCTCGACCGAGTCGACAAGGGCTCGCACAGCACGTGTTTGGCCGCCTCCAGCGCGGCGATCGCGATCTCCGAATGCGTATCACCGGGAGTGCTGACATCAATCGGGCCAATGCCGTCCGAGGCGATCAGGCACCCAGGTACGTCTCGTTGGAACCCAGCCAGCCTGTCACCGGCTACCGCGACAGCCTCCGGGTTCCGCCCGGCGGCGGCGGCCAGTTCCGGCCGCAGTTTCCGACCCCGCCTCCTCGCGGCTATGCCGTGGCGTTGTCCACAAAAAATGCAGCCATCCTTCGGTCCGGTCGTCGTCACCCGGGGGATGCAGACGTCCTCCGGATCCCCCGGGCACCTGAGCTGCTAGTTGACGGGTGCAGCTAGGCAGCCGGCGCGCCGGCCAGCAGGTGATCACGGACGCGCGCGCTCAGTCGTGCCGAGGTACTGGTCCAGGACCGGAGGCCCTCCAGGACCTCAGGATTGCGTTTGTCGGCCAGGGCCTGGCGGACTCCTCGAGCAGCTCCCGCAGCACGACGCGGTGGCCGGTCATGGCACTGGCGATGGCCGCTTCGACGATGGCCAGGCTCATGATATTTCCCTGCACTTCGCCAATCGGCGCCTTCCCTGTGCGAAGCGCGGTGACGAACTCGCGCGGGGAACCTTCGATTTTTCTTGGCGAGGTCTTCGTCCTGCCCGGTTTCCCCGGCCTCCGCGCCCGGCACCGGGGGTGTCTCCGTCCGACAGCACGGTTCCGTGTTCACCGCTGATCCTCCACCGGGCGTTCCAGGACGTCTCAAATCCGGGACTGCACCAGCTGCCAGTGAAGACGAACCGCTCCCCCGCCGACATTTCGAACAGCGCAATGGCGCCCGCGTCGCCGCGGTACCAGCTCCACGACGGGTTGTACTCCTCGCGCCACACGGACACAGGCTCCGAGTCCAGCAGGAACCGCGCCATATCAAACCGGTGGATGGCCATGTCCAGCAGCAACGGATGGTCTATGGCGTCGCGGAACCCGCCGAAGTGCGGAACCCTGAAAAATTCGGCCGTGACGATGCCTACTGTTCCCACAGCGGAGGCGAGCCGCCGGGTGGCGAAGAGGTGGCGATTGACCGGCGGGACGGGCTGACAATGAACAACTGGCCGGTGAGTTCGGCTACAGCCGCCAGGGACATTCCCTGAGTCACGGTGGACGCTGTCGCATTCTCCCCCAGCACCGGAAGGCAGGCAAAGAGCACATCCGTGGTGACCGGGTGGTGTGAGGCAGGGATCGTGAGGTTGATGACCGGCCGGGGCGGCAATCTGTCTGGCCTTCGAGTCTCGTGCGGTCGTCGGCGGTGACACTGTTCCGTTTGTGTCGGCTCTTCGCCGTCACGTATCTCGGGAACTTCCCGTGCGAGACCCTTCTTCGGGACCCTTCCCTAGCGGATTGCCCTCGAGGGGCTCGAATGAACGGGGGCCTTCGTGATGGTGGCTGGCGGTTGCAGTATCCCTCCGGCCGGTGGCCTACCAGCCCAGCAGAGCCGCCTACGATGAGCCCGGCACCTACGGGCGAGATAGCCACTCAGTCGGATGATCAGCGCCCTTCCTCGCCCAAACGGGATGTCCACATGGCGCATTTTTTCTTAGTAGTCCGAGGGATGGGTCTTGGTGCCCCCTTCGACACCGGCGGGAGCGGGCCCCCGCATATTCGAATATTTCTCTTATTTTGCCTGTGATGTCGTCGAGCTCGATCGGCGCCCATTGCCGTCTTCGGATTGCTGCGGGGCTGTTCTGTGAAGCCGGATCACCCCGCTGCAACCGCTGGAGCTAGTTCACAAACGAAGTATTCTGCGCTTTTCAAATCAGAGAATCGGGCGCGCCGCCCGTCATCGAAGACGCTCTCTTCGCTTCTCTCAAATGGATCTCGAAATGGTCCCACCATCGCTTCCCCATCAAGTCTTGTGAAAATAGACCATGTCCCGGATGCTCTCGTCCACAGCGACCACGAGCACGTCAAACACCTCCGGGCGGGCATCATCGCCAGCAACCTGCGCCCCACCGAGTCCCGGCATCCTTGGCGCGCACCATACATCGGATGTATAGTTTCGCAAGATGGGCAGGATGGCTATAGTCAAGGGCGCACGCTATACGACGAAGAGCCAGAACCCCGAGTCATACGTCTGATGTCTAGCGGTTGCACCAAATCAGGGCCACACACCATGGACACCCCCATGCAGGCTACCGAAGGGATACTCCACGAATGAAAATCGCGCGGCTGGGACCAGCAGGACACGAGATACCGGTCGTCTACGTTTCGGCGTGGGCCGGCAGCGAAGAGGTGTATGACGCGAGCAGCATCACCGCGGACATCGACGGGGCGTTCCTGGCCGCCGACGGCATTTCCAGGCTCCGCTCCGCCCTCGCGGCCGGCGCCCTGCCGATCCTGCCCGGGGCCGCCAGCCTACGGATAGGAGCGCCACTCGCCCGGCCCAACAACCTGATCTGCATCGGCATGAACTACGCCGCCCACGCCGCAGAGTCCGGCTCCGCCCCGCCCGAGACTCCAGTGGTGTTCCTGAAACCCAGCAACACCGTCGCCGGGCCCTACGACGACGCCCCCATCCCGCCGGGCAGCCGCAAATACGACTGGGAAGTGGAGCTCGGCATCGTCATCGGCGCGGAAGCCAGTTACCTGAACACGCCCGCGGACGCCATGGCCGCCGTCGCCGGTTACCTCGTCGCCAATGACCTCTCCGAACGTGAATACCAGCTTCCGGGCGCGGCCGGGCAGTGGACCAAGGGCAAATCCCTTCCCAAGTCGACGCCGCTGGGGCCGTGGCTGGTCCCGGCAGACGAGGTCGACCCAGACAACCTTCGGCTGCGCAGCTGGGTGAACCGGGAAGAGCGTCAGGATTCGAACACCGCGGACCTGATCTTCGACGTCGCCACAGTGGTGCACCACGTGAGCCAGTACATGCTGCTGGAACCGGGCGACGTCATCCTCACCGGCACCCCGGAAGGTGTGGCCCTCTCCGGCCGCTTCCCCTATCTACAGGAGGGCGACGTCGTCGACCTGGCAATCGCAGGCCTCGGCCGGCAGCGCCAGACCTACGTGCGGACTCCCGCAGCACAGGCAACTGCCCCGGCCGCGGATCCAGTCCGCCGCGCCGAAGCCGCCGCCGGCCCAAGCAACGGCGCCTAGGTGGGCCCGGACATGACGGCGCTCGTTGCCGTCGTCACCGGCGGGGCCTGCGGGATCGGCGCCGCCATCTCCGCCCGGCTGCAGGGAGTGCGGCGCCACCATTGCCGTGCTGGACCTCGCCCCGCCGACCTGCCGGACGGCCAGCTCGGCCTGGTCTGCGACTTCTCTGACGACACCTCAGTACGGGCCGCCATCGAGACGGTGCGCGCGTTCGGCCGGCTCGACGTCGTCATCAACAACGCCGGCCCCGGCGCTCTTGGCACGATCGAGGACAACGACGACGCCGAATGGCATCGCATCTGGGACATCAGGGTCATGGGCATGGTCCGTGTCACCCGCGCCCCGCTGCTGCGCCAGTCACCGTCGGCCGCGGTCGTGAACACCTGCTCCATTGCCGCCACCGCAGGGCTCCACGGCAGGGCTGCCCCAACGCGCTCTCTACAGCGCCACCAAGGGGCCGTCCTCTCCCTCACCCAGGCCATGGGGGCCAAACATTTCGTCGATACATGCAGCGAGTGCGACGGCGCGTACGTGCTATCGTCCCAGTCCGAATAAAGCACCATACAGCGCCGGGATGTTCGAGTCCGCCCTGGCCGAGCTCTCATTCCCCGGGGGCACGTACTGGGGTAAGCCAGGTACGGCGCTCCCGTCAGCGTCCAAGTCGTCCGCGGGGCCGGGCCAGGCCCGGCCCCGCAAAGCCTCCCAGCAAAGGAATAAGACATGCCAGCGGCAACATATATCGGCAACAGCACCATCAACATCGTCGAAAGCAACCAACGCCCGCCCGCGCCGGGCGAGGTCCAGATCGACGTCGCCTTCACAGGAATTTGCGGGACCGATCTTCACATCCTCCACGGCAACATGGACTCCAGGGTCACCTTTCCGGCGATCATCGGTCACGAAATGTCCGGCCGCATCTCAGCCCTCGGCGAAGGCGTCAGCGGCTGGAACCTTGGCGATCCGGTCACTGTCATGCCCCTTGACTGGTGCGGCGACTGCCCTGCGTGCAAGGCCGGGCACCAGCATATTTGCCAGAACCTGAACTTCATCGGCATCGACTCGGCGGGTTCGCTGCAGAAGCAGTGGAACGTCCCGGAGACCGTCCTTGTCCGGCTGCCGGAGTCCCTGCGCCTGGATCACGCCGCCCTGGTTGAGCCCGTCGCGGTCTCGGTCCACGACGTCCGCCGCGCCGAGATTCAATCGGGCGACAAAGCCGTGGTCATCGGCGGCGGGCCCATCGGCGTCCTCATCGCCACCACCGCCCGTCACGCCGGCGCCGAGGTTGTTGTGCTGGAGCTCGACGGCGACCGGCGCGCCATGATTCAAGAGCTGGGCTTTGAAGTACTCGACCCCAGGACGCAGGACCAGGTCGAATGGGTCAACACGTGGACCGGCGGCGCCGGGGCCGACGTCGTCTTCGAGGTTTCCGGGGCCGCGGCCGCAGTGCTGGGAGCGACCGCGCTGGCAAAGGTGCGGGGCCGGCTGGTGATCGTGGCCATCCATCCCCAGCCCCGGCCTGTGGACCTTCAGCGGGTGTTCTGGCGCGAACTGACCATCGTGGGCGCCCGGGTCTACGAACGCGGGGACTTCGAAACGGCGGTCGAACTGCTGGCCGCCGGTGTCATCCCGGCCGAGCAGATGATCACTGGGACTGTGCCGCTCGAGCGGACCGCGGATGCCTTCAGCCGGCTTGCTGCCGGCGACGCCATGAAGATCCTGGTCGACTGTCAGGCGGTACCGGCGTGAGCACCCATCCCTTCGACCTGACCGGGAAGCTGGCGGTCGTCACCGGCGCGAAACGCGGTCTGGGCCGGGCAATGGCCGAGGCTCTCGCCGCCGCCGGAGCCGACATCATCGGCGTCAGCGCAACGCTGGAGCCCCAGGGCAGCGAGGTCGCCCACGCGGTCGAGTCACTCGGGCGCGAATTCATCGCCCGCACCGTCGACTTCTCGGACCGGGCCGCCGTCGGCGCGCTTGGCGCCGAACTCGCTGCCATGGAGCGGGCCGTTGACATCCTCGTCAACAACGCGGGAACCATCGAGCGGGCACCCGCGGCGGAGCACTCGGACGATCTCTGGGACCATGTGCTGCAGGTGAATCTGTCCTCGCAGTTTGTGCTGAGCCGCGAAATCGGGCACGCCATGATCCAGCGTGGCGCCGGGGGCAAGATCATTTTCACCGCGTCCCTGCTGAGTTTCCAAGGTGGCATCAACGTCCCCGGCTATACCGCCGCCAAATCCGGCATCGCCGGACTGACCAAGGCGCTGTCCAACGAATGGGCGGTCCACGGCATCAACGTCAACGCCATCGCCCCCGGGTATATCGCCACAGATAACACCGAGGCGCTGCGCAACGACCCCAGCCGGTCCAAAGCAATATTGGACCGCATCCCGGCTGGCCGCTGGGGCACCGCCGAAGACATGGCGGGGGCCGTCGTCTTCCTCGCCAGCCGCGCCTCGGACTACGTCTCCGGCACGGTGCTGTCAGTCGACGGCGGATGGCTGGGACGATGACACACACCCGAGGCGGGACAGTTGTGTCTTGCGCGCGATTTCGGTCCGGCAGAAAGAGTCGCCCGCCGGAACAGGACTGGCCCGGAATAAGCACTGCACAACTGGGCGTCCCCCATACTTGAAATCGACGACCATCATGGCCGGGCGAGTACCTCCATTTCGAACATCTCATGGAGAAATGAAAAGCAACCTGCATAACCAAACGACAGGCCGACGCTCCAGGAAATGAGCACGGAACATCGATGGCGCACAGAAGCGGACCGCAAACGTCCGTCCTTCTTAGGCAGGTGCTACGACGGGGACCCCCTCGCCGTAGGAGCCCAAAAAGTTTCGAGCGAGCAGACCTCCGGCACTGACCCCGTTGAGGGAAGGACGCGGGCAGTGGCTGCAACCTCGAACAGCCGCTGCAGGCTGGGGATGGCCGACAGATCGGGGCCGACCTTTGCTATTTCAAACTGGGCTGGTTGACCGTGGGGTTGTTGTTCCCGGCGGGTTCTTCCGGGGATGGGGTACCGTCATCTTCGTAGTGTGTGGCGTTGGCGAGGTCGCGTCCGGCGATGTAACCGAATGTCAGCGCGGGGCCGAGGTTGATGCCGCCGGCGGGGTAGTGTCCGCCCATGATTGAGGCCTGGTCATTGCCCGCGACGTAAAGGCCACTGATGGGCTGGCTTTGGTTGTCCAGAACCCGTGCCCGTGAATCGGCCGCGAGCCCGGCGAAGGTGCCGAAAGATCCCGGGACGATTCTTACGGCGTAGAACGGCCCCTTTTCCAAGGCACCCAGTGAGGGGTTGGGGGTGTTCTTGGGATCGCCGCCATAGCGGTTGAATTCGCTGGCGCCGCGGTGGTAGTCGGGGTCAATGCCTTTCCGGGCGTTGTCATTGAACTCTGCGACGGTCGCGGCAAGTCCTTGCGGATCGATGCCGCAGGCCGCCGCCAGTTCCTCGAGGGTGTTGCCCTTCTTGAGGTAGCCGGACCGCAGATAGGGAAACAGCGGCACGGGAAGCGGCTTCGCCATACCCAACGGGAACTTGCGCACGAACGCTGCATCGGCGATCTGCCAGGCCTCCACCGGTTCACCCTCAGGGGTGGCGTTGAGCAGGCCTTCGACGTAGTCGTAGTAGCCGTTGGCCTCATTGACGAACCGCTTGCCGTCGCGACGGACGCCGATGCTTCCCGGCTTGGCCCGGTCCATGATGTGGGGGAACGTCCCGGTCCGTCCGTTGCGGTACGGGACCAGCGAGACCGGGCACCAGGCGGCAGGGGACTCCACATCCGTCTCGAAGCGGGCTCCCACGGCCTGGGCCATGGTGATGCCGTCACCGGTGGTTTCCTTCGGCGCAAGTGTCCAGTGCTCCCGGCCGGTGGGCGTCTTGGGGAACAGCGCCTTGCGGCGGGAGACATCGTTGGGGAAGCCGCCAGCCGCTAGGACGACGCCGCTGGAGGCGTTGATCTGCAGGTCGCCTTCAGGGGAACTCACGACGGCGCCGGTCACCTTCCCGGAGCCGTCGGTGAGCAGGTGCTTGGCCGGGGTGGAGACGTGTATCTCCACACCAAGGTCATCGGCGGACTTCAGCAGCCGCCCCGTGAGCGCGGTCCCGTTGACTAACTGCATGTTGCGCCGGTGCGTGAGGAGGTCCAGGAGGTGGAAGCCCACCCGCCAGCCTGCGTGGAAGATGCCCCGGATGTTGCCTTGGGAAGCGGAGAGGAACTTGGCCAGGTCCGGTCCTGCCATGATGCCCATGCCCAAGAACGAGGTCTCATAGAGCTGGTGGCGCATCTTGGCGCGCAGTTCGGGCTTGATTTTGCGGGCGTTGAACGGTTTGGGCCCCACCGAGCGGTGACCGGTACCCGCCCCGGGAGTGCTGCCGTAGATGTCCTTGATCTTGGCTCCCGGCACAAACTGCAGGCTGGTTTTATCTTGGAAGAAGGCCACCATATGCGGGACAGCCTCCAGGAATGCCTCCACCCTATCTTCCTGGTAGCTCCTGCCGAGCCGGTGGCGCAGGTAGGTCCGGAACAGTTCGCGGTCCTCGTTGACGCCGTCGGCTTTGGCCAGCGGATTGCCGGGGGTCCAGGCCCACCCGCCGGACCAGGACGTGGCACCGCCGCAGACGTCGGCCTTTTCAACAACCACTACCTTCAGTCCCTGGTAGGCGGCGGTCACGGCCGCGGACAGGCCGCCCGCACCGGAGCCGACCACCAGGACATCGCAGTCCAGGCTCGGGAGTACAGGCGAAGGGTTTAGGGGTGCAGTCATTTTCGGTGCTTTCTCAGTGGAAGTAGGTGTCGGAATCCAGGCGCGGCGGCGCGCCGGTTTCGAGGGCATCAATCGCAGCCATGTGCTGCCGGGTCAGGGCAAAACTGAAGACGTCCAAGTTCTCCCGTTGGCGTTGGTTGTCAGCAGACTTCGGCACAGCCACCCGGCCGTGCTGGACGTGCCAGCGCAGGACGATCTGGGCCGGGGTCTTGCCGAGCTCCCTGGCAGGGCCGCGCACAGCGGCCTGCTTCAGGAAACTCCCGTTGCGGCCCAGGGGACTGTAGGCGGCAGTGACTATTCCGTGTTCGCGGTGGTATGCCAGTTGCGCCGATTGGCCGTGCTCGGGATCAACCTGCACCTGGTTCAGCGGGACGCGCAGGCCGGCGTTCTGGACGGCCTGAAGGTGGGCCGGTTTAAAGTTTGACACGCCCCAGGCCCGGATGGAGCCGTCCTCGACCAGTTCCTGCAGTTCCTCGCAGGCCTCGACGAACCTCCCCTGGGTTGGGTTGGGCCAGTGCACCAGGAACAGGTCCAGATAGTCGGTGCCGAGCCGCTTCACGGCTCCGCCGAAGGCATCGCGCACTCCCCTCCGGCTGTGCCATTGGGTGTTGAACTTGGTGGTGAGGAAAAGGTCTCCGGGGTCGATTCCGCTGCGCCGGATCCCCTCCCCCACCGCCGCTTCGCTGCCGTAGTTCTCGGCCGTGTCGATGTGCCGGTAGCCATTGCTGATGGCCTGGTGCACCGCCGTTGCGGCATCTTCACCCGTCAGCGGCCAGGTTCCCAGTCCGATGAATGGAACGCGCACACCCGACGTAAGTTCCGCCGTCGTGATCTCTGTGCTGGTGGCGCTCATTTGGCGGCCGCCGTGTGGAGGTTTTCAGTATCCCTGCGGGTTGCGGCCTCTGCCAGTACGGCGTCCACCCCTGATTTGAGCAGGCGCGCCCAGCCGAGCTCGCCCAGTTCCGCCACCCGCCGGTCCGAGGGCGCCTCCGCGCTCACCGGAAGCCCGTCCGGTAAAGCGGCAACGGCCTCTGCCAGGCCGAACTCGCCCTCGCCCGGAACCTCCCGCTCCGAGCGGGATTCGGCGACCAGCGCCTCGCTGCTGTCCGGCCGTACTGCCGGCCCGTCGCACAGTTGCAGGAGCGGCACGAGGTCGGCGTTGGCGCTCAGTTCCTCCCACTGGGCGGCTGCGCCCGGACCGATGTAGCGGTTGAAGTGTAGGGTATCCACCACGATCCGGCAGCCGGCCTGGCGGGCGATGTCCGCGGCCTGCGCGATCGAGGCGACCGGCTGGTAGGAAATGGCCTCAAGGGTGGGAGTGATTCCGAAGCCGCGTCCATCCGCGGTCATCCGGGCCAAGGTGTGGACCAGCCGAAGGCTGTCCGGGTCAGCTCCCGCGACGGTGAGCGAACGCGCCCCCAAGGCCTGGCCTGCTTCCATCATGCGCAGCCAGGCTTCGCGCTGGTCGCTGCCGTCCAGCAGCAGGAATTCGATGTCCCGCACCGTCACACCGGTGTCCTCCATCCTGGACAGGGTGTCACGCAGCATGGGCGATCCTGGCTGGAGGTTGTACGGCCGTTCCGTTGGCGTCACGGGGCGCACCCTTACGCCGATGAAATCAAAGCCTGTCTGGGCGGCGATTCCCACCAGTTCAGGCGGCGCGGTGTTCACCAGGGACAACTGTGCCAGACCGACGAGCCTGCGCGCGTTTCCGGTCATGACTGTGCTCCGTTCAGGCTCAGCTCGTTGTCGGAAATGACTTCAGCAGCCAGCAGGAAGGCGATCCGCTGCGCGGCGTCGTAGCCGCTCTTGACGGCGTTGGAAGCGATGGCCGGCGTCTGGTCCACCACGGTCCCGGCCAGTGTCACCGGCACCCCGGCACCCCGGCTCAGCTCAGCGTCACGGACGTCCGGCGGGACAGTACCCTCCAGCGGAACGACGGAGCGCGAAACCAGGAGCGGTCCCGGTGCATCCAGCCATTCGCCTCCAGGGGGGAGGCCCGGGCCGCTGATCCGGACCCGGCCGCCGTCGTATTCCTCAATGGTTGAGCCAGGCCGGATCCGGACCAGAGGGTTGGCCTCGAGCCGGGGAACGGCCAGGATTTTGGCGCGGCGGCCGGATTCCGGGGCGATGACCTCCTGCGGACCGATCAAAAGGACCGCGGTCCCCCGGTCGGCCAGTGTGTCCGCGACGCTCATGGCGACGGAATCCGCACCCCAGATCGTCACGGCCTCCCACAGGTTGACGCCGTCGTCTGACCCGGTCTCAAGAACCTCCAGGTGGGCGGCCAGCCAGTCGCGTACGTCGAGGACGTTCGCAGCGTCTCCGCCAGTAAACGTGGCCTCGGGCCGGAGCCCGCCGGTGGCAAGCACGACGGCGTCCGTGTCCATTGAACGGACCAGGCCGGGAAGGTTTTCCAAATCCACCCGCGAACCCAGCCGGACATCGATGCCCAGCCGCGCGTTCTCCTCGGCGGACCATTCGGCGAAACGGTGGAAGTCCGGGGTGGACTTCATCCGCTCGGCGAGGGAGAACTGGCCGCCGGGCCGGGCTCCGTCGTCGAGCACGATCACTTTCGCTCCTGCTTCGGCAAGTTCGCGGGCGGCGGTGAGGCCGGCGGGTCCGGCACCCACCACCACGACGCGGGAACCTTCTCGGACGGTGGGGGTGGGAACCGGGACGCGGGAGCGTCCCACCGCGGGGTTGACGGTGCAGGTCACCTGGCCGAGGCCTAGGTTGTCGATGCAGACGTTGCAGGCGATGCAGGGGCGGTAGCGTTCATCGCGCAATACGCCGCCTACAAAGGCGGGGTCGGCGTGGACGGCACGGGCTAGGCTGACGAAATCGCATGTGCCCTCCCGGAGCACATCTTCGATGATTTCCGGAGAGTTCAGTCGGCCGGCCATGCCGAGCGGCAGGCCAAACTGGAGGTAGGCCTTGGCGTAGTCGGCGAGGATGCCGGGCTTCCACTCACCGGACTGCACGATCCATTCGCCGGCCTCGTAGCTGCCGGCCGAGATGTCCAGGAAGTCCAGGTGTTCAAGGTGGGCTTTGGCGATGATGGCCACCTGCTGTTCGGCGGAGATGCCGTCCGCAGGGCCTTCCACAACGGAGACACGCATACCCACAACGGTGTCCGGGACAGCTGCCCGTACGGCGTCGATGACCAGGCTCATGAAGTGTTCGGGCGCGGCGAATTCGTCGGTGCGGTGGTTGGTGAGCGGTGACATGAACTGGTGGATCAGGTAGCCGTGGGCGCCGTGGATGTTGATGACGTCGAACCCGGCCTTCACCGCGCGGCGGGCGGCGTGGGCGTAGGCTTCCACCAACTCGTGGCACTCCTCGATGGTGAGTTCACGGGGAACCTCGCCGCCGGCTACCTCGCACGCGACCGGGGAGGGCGCCAGGTTCTTGTAGCCGGAGACCGCGGCCTGGGCAGTGCGGCCGCCATGATTAAGTTCCACCGCGGCGAGGGCACCCTCACGGTGGAGTGCATCGGAGAGCTTTCGCAGGCCGGGGATCATCTCATCTGTGTGCAGGCCCAGCTGGTGGGTGCGGCCCTTGCCGTCGGCGCGGACATAGGTGGCCTCGGTGGTGACCATGCCGAGTCCGGCTTTGGCGCGGGTCACGAGGTAATCAATGTACTGCTCGGTGATCCGGCCGTCCGTGGTCCCGTAGTTGCGTTCCATGGGTGCGGAGGCGAGCCGGTTGCGAAGGGTTCGTGGGGTGCGGCCGTTGCGCCCCAGTTTCAGGGGGCGGGCGGCGTAGCGTGTGTTCTGTTCCATTGCTGTTCCTTAGGCCGCCATATGTGCGAGGGGTCGTGTGCTTTCAAGCAGCGGGGCGAAGCGGACCGGGAGACCCGTACGGGATGATTCGTAGACAGCCAGCAATATGCGCAGGGCTTTCGTCGCGTCTTGGCCGGTGACCGCCGGTTCCCGGCCGTTCCTGAGGGAATGGACAAAATCGCGGACCTGCGCGGTGTGGTGTGGGATGAGCTGGCCGTTGATCGTCGTGAGACTGACGTTCGGGTCAATTCCTTCGGGATAAGCAGGCTCGGTGCTGATGGCTCCGTCAACGGCCCACAGGTCCACGCGTCCGTCGCTGCCTTCCGGGAATTCGGTCAGGGAAGCCGAGGCTCCGGTCTCGCCCGTGACCCGGATCTGCACGCCCAGGCTCGGGGAGGCCGCCGTAGACGCTTCAACGGTGGCCATGGCGCCGGAGGTGAACGTGATGACGGCGGTCGCAGAGTCTTCCACTTCGATGTGCTCGCCGTGCTTGAAGGTATTGATTTTCCCGTAAACCTCGGCCACGTCTCCCATGAACCACTGCAGTAGGTCAATGTAATGGATGGCCTGGGTCATCAGCACCCCGCCGCCGTCGTCGGCCCATGTCCCGCGCCAGGCGTCGCGGGAGTAGTACTCCGGTTCTCGGTGCAGCATCACCGAGCATTGGCCCATGATGGGCCGGCCGAGCGTGCCGTCGTCGATCGCTGCGCGGATGCGCTGGGCGGCTGGCCAGAACCGGCGCTGGAAGAGGACGCCGAGCTTAACGCAGGCGTCGTCGCAGGCCTTCACCATGCGCTCTGCGGATGCCACGTCGGTGGCGATGGGCTTTTCACAGAGCACGTTCACGCCTGCCTCAGCGGCCTGGAGCACCACCTCCTCGTGGGTGGGGTGCGGGGTGCAGACCGAGACGATGTCCAGGCCGAGGCCCAGGAGTTCCTGGACCGTGTTGACGGCTGCAGGGATTTCCCATGCTTCCGCGGTGTCTTGGGCGCGTTGGAGGTCGATGTCGCAGACGCCCACGATGACGGCGTCGTCAAGGGCGCGGAACGCCTCCAAGTGGTTGCGGGAGATCGCCCCGCACCCTGCGATTCCGATGCGGAGGGGGCGGGCGGTGACAGGTGATGGGGTGATCATCAACAGGTGCCATCTTTCTGGTGCTGGTAGGAAATTGTGGTGCGGTTCGGCAGAGGCTGGTTCGGGGCTAGTAAGTTGCCCGGCCGCCGGACAGGTCGAAGACGGAGCCGGTGGTGTAGGAAGCCTCCGGCGAAACGATGAATTCGATGAGGGCGGCCGCTTCGGCGGGTGTCCCGAATCTGCCCATCGGGATCTTGGCGGCCTGGGCCTCCTGCTGCTCTTTCGGTACGTCAGCGAAGAGCGGGGTCACCACATTGCCCGGGGCGAGGGCGTTGACGGTCACGCCGGAGAGCGCGAACTCCTTGGCAAGTGACTTAACGAGGCCGAGAATCCCGGCCTTGCTGGCTGAGTAGGCGGGCATGTTGACCACGCCTTCCTTGCCCGCCGTCGATGAGATGTGGAGCAGCCGTCCATAGCCTGCCTTGGCCATCCGCGGCAGGACGGCCTGCGAAACAATGAAGGCGCCTGTCAGGTTGATCTTCATGATGCGTTCGAAGTCTTCGACCGAGGTGGCGGCTGCCGGGGCCACGGGTCCCAGGATGCCCGCGCAGTTCACGACCGCGTTGAGCCCTCCCATCTCCCGGGCCGCCGCCGAGACGGCGGCCGCAACGGATGCCGGGTCCGTGACGTCCATGGCGAGTGATGAGGTGCCTGGTTCGACGGGCCAGGTGGCCGAGGGCAGGTCCGCGCCTACCACCGTGGCGCCGGACGCCCTGAGGCGTGCCGCCGTCGCAAGCCCGATGCCGCTTGCCGCACCGATGACGAGGCAGCGGGACTCGGCGATGGTGCTCGGCGCCTGGGAATCCATCTAGCTGACCGCCTTTGGAAACGTGGCCAGCATGCGCTCGGCATCGGCGGGGATGCCGGTGAAGAGTTCGAAAGCGGCGGCTGCCTGCCCTACCACCATGCGTCCGCCGTCGAGGACGGCGCAGCCCTTGGTGCGTGCTGTCTTGATCAGCTGGGTGTCGAGCGGCCGGTATATCACGTCCGCTACCCACAGCCCGGAGTGGATCAGGTCGGGATCCACGGGCATACCGGGGTGGCCTGTCATACCGATCGGCGTTGCGTTCACAAACCCGTCGGCTTCCCGGAGGCTTGCGGCAACTGCATCCGTGCGGGTCACCGACAGCCGGCTGTCCGGAAAGTGCGGGGCCAGCCGTGCGGCCAGGGCCTCGGCTCGGGCCGGCTCGATGTCGGCGATGACCAGGTGCCGGGTTCCGGTGCTGAGTAGCCCGAAGGCCACCGCCGCACCGGCTCCACCCGCACCGATCTGCACCACGGAGTCAGTCGCGGCCGATAGGAGGCCGGCCTTGAGGCCGCTGATGAAACCGGTGTGGTCCGTGTTGTGCCCCACTGCCTTGCGGTCGTGAAAGGTGATGGTGTTGACGGCACCGAGGATCCGCGCTTCGGGTGAAAGCTCGTCCAGGCCATCCTGGACCAGTTGCTTGCTTGGGTGGGTGACGTTCAGTCCGTCGAATCCAAGATCGGCTGCCTGCCGCACCAGCGCGGCGGACCTTTCGGCCGGTTGTCCGATGGCGTCCAGATCGATGACGCGGTAGGTGTAGGCAAGGCCCAGCCTGTCGGCTTCCGCTTCGTGGAGGCCCGGGGTGAGGGATCCGCCGATACCGGAACCGAGCAAGCCCACCACGAACCGGTGGTTGATATCGGCTTCCTGCGGCCGGAACACCCGCGTCCCCGCCAGGGTTTGCTGGCTCATGCCCGTGCCTTATCGGCAACTGCACGGGAAGCGTCGTCGCCCATGCTGGACAGCCGTGCTGCGGGCTCCGGGGTAACGGACGACGGCGCGTGGTGACGTGGGTCGGATTTTTTCAGTCCAAGCAGGGCCGTCGGAGTCTTGAACGTCTCGGGTGCCAGCAGTGCTGCGATGGCGGAGATGGCGCAGGCCACGGCGGCGAATGTTGCGACAGGAACCCAGTTGGCTTTGTCGCCACCGATCAGCAGCTCGGAAATGACCGGTGCGAATCCTGCCAGCAGGAGTCCGAACATGAGGCTGATGGCCATACCGGAGTAGCGGACCTTGACCGGGAACTGCTCCGGGAAATAGGCGGGGTAGATGGAGTTCGATCCGGTGTACGCAACACCGATGAGCAGGATGCCGGTCACGAAGATTAGGGGCACGTTCGCGGCCGACAGAGCCGTGAAGAACACAAAGATCATGCCGATCTGCAGCACCAAGCCGGTGACGAAAACGGGTTTGCGGCCGATTCGGTCCGCGAGGATGCCGGCCAATGGACCCATGGCCACCGCGGCGAGGTTGGCGACGGCGATGACTGTCAGCATCAGGCCCTTTTCAACGCCAACGACGGACGTGGCGTAGGACAAGGCGAAGACGTTGATGATGGTGTTGATGATGGTAAACAGCGACATGGCGGTGACGCGGAGAACTGTGACCCAGTGGTGTCGGAACAGGGTGACGAGGGGAACCTTGACCACGTCGTCGTGCTCCTTGACCTCGGCGAATACCGGGGGCTCTTCCAGCAGGCGGCGGAGCACGAAGGCGATGATTGTCACCACGGCGCTGGCGAGGAACGGGATGCGCCAGCCCCAGGCAAGCAGCTGGTCCCCGGGCATGGACGCCACGGGAATGAACACCAGCGTGGAGAGCACGATCCCGAACATGATGCCGCTCATGGTCCAGCTGGTGTAGAAGGCGCGCTTCCTCTCAGGTGCGTGCTCGAGCGTGAGGGAACTTGACCCCGGAGATTCGCCGCCGGCGGAGAGGCCCTGCACAAGCCGGAGGGCCACAATGAGGATCGGCGCTGCCATTCCAATGTCGTTGTACGTGGGAAGGCATCCGATAAGGAAGGTCGAGCTCCCCATCAGCAGCAGCGTGAGGAGCAGGACCCGCTTCCGGCCGAATTTGTCGCCAAGGTGTCCGCAGATCACTGCGCCGAGCGGACGGGCAATGTAAGCGACGCCGACGGTTGCGAAGGAGAGCAGCGTCGCGGAAGGACCTGGAGCGAAGAACAGCTTGCCGAAAATCAGCGCCGCCGCCGAGCCGAAGATAAAGAAGTCGTAGTACTCAAGTGCGCTGCCCACGAACCCTGAAACTGCTGCGATCTTCGCATTGTTTTTGGGGCGTGCTGGCGCCGATGTCGACACTGACATGGTGTTCCCTTCAGGTAACGGGACCGATTCGGGGGCCCTTGGCGTGGGCCGCCGGCGAAACGGTTAGCCGCGCTATGCGGCTCCTCCATCCAGTGTGGCTGCGATCACTTAGTGTGTCCACGACTAAAATGATCTATCACTATGCTGCAATTCGACTATATGGGCCGGAAGTCACGTGGGGATCTCGGGAAAGATCTCTTCGACGACGGCGAGCACAGCCGCCAGCACGGCGGAGTCATTTTCCTCGGACCACGCGACGGCGTGATTCATGAAGTGCTGCGGGGGATCCAGGGCCACGTAAGTTGCCCCGGAGGGTATGATCCCGGCTATCCCGTTGCTCATGAGGGTGACCCCAACGCCGGCGGCCACGAAGGTCAGCACCATGTAGGGGTCTGATAACTCCTGGACAATGCGGGGGCGGAAGCCGGCCGCCATGCAGGATGCGAGCATCACTTCGGTCATGGACGACGAGCCGTCCAGTGGCGGGGAGATGAAGTCATCGCCCGCCAGAGCCTGCAAGGGGATGGATTTTTCCTGTGCAAGCGGATGATCCAGCGGCAGCACCGCACCGATTTCCTCGCTTGCGACCAGCCGTGTCATCACCGAGGGCACCGGGGTTTCGGGAAGACCCACGAAGGCAAGGTCCAGCGTGCCGTTAGCGACGCTGGCCAATCCGTCCGCCGTGCGCACACGGCTGGTCAGGACCATTTTAATGTCGGGGTGACGACGGCGCACGGCTCGGGTCAGCGGCGGGAGGGTCAGGTGGTTCACAGCACCGGAGAACCCGATTCGAATGTTGCCCCGGACGCCCTCGGTCTCTGCCTGTGCCGCCTCACGGGCCAGCCGCATCTCGCGCAGCACACGGTACGCCCGCGGAAGGAGGGCATACCCGGCCGGCGTGAGGGCGACGCTTCGGGTGTTGCGTTTAAAGAGGCGGGTCCCCAGATCCGCCTCAAGCTTCCGAATGGTCTGGCTCAGCGGGGACTGTGAAGTGTGAAGGCGCTGTGCAGCACGGCCGAAGTGTAGTTCTTCGGCCACCGCAACGAACGCTTCCAGCCAACGGATCTCTGTCATGTCTTCAGAATGTACCCTCTACCTGAACATCGAACCGACATTGGGGGCGGAGCACTCATGATCTGAATGAGAAGCGCCAGCCCCTGAACATCGAACCGACATTGGGGGCGGAGCACTCATGATCTGAATGAGAAGCGCCAGCTCGAAGGCCAGATTCTGGACCGGGTCTTCACGGACAAAGCCTCCGGCAGGGACACAGCCAGGCCCCAGCTGGCTGAATTGCTGCGGTTCACCCGGGACGGGGACACCGTGGTTGTGCACAGCATGGACCGGCTCGCCCGCAACCTCGATGACTTAGCGCTCCCGTCCAAGGGCGCAAAGGCGTGCGGGTTGAATTCGTCAAGGAGCAACTGGTCGTTATCGGCGAGGACTCCCCAAGGCCAACTTCCAGAGACGCGGGAATGTGGGCAGCAGTGAGTTCGGCGAGGATTCTTTCGGCACCGGGAAGCCCGGGTATGCCTCTTTCGAGCCTGGCCACCACTCGCTCGAGGAGTTCGTTGATGATCTCGTCTATGGAGAGTGCTACGCCACGTTTCCGGAGGATGGATGCTGTGACGGGCATAGCCTGTCACACGGTCGAGCGGGCGTCTTGGGTGTTCCATTCAATCCCATGCATGCGGGCGATTTCGCTCTGTGCGGCAAGCCAGTACGGCTCGGTATCGACAAGGGTGCCGCCCATATCCCAAAGGACTGCCTGGAGGTCACGGCCGCTTCCTCAGGGCATGGCAGAGTCCGTTTCGTTGAGAGCCCGGCGATTCGCGGCAGGGCTCAAGTTTTCCTGTGATGATATGCCTCTCTCGGCTCGAGGAGTTCACGTTGCCTGCCTTGTACGCGGGGGCGGACGGTCCTTGGCTCACCGGAACGTCCGCCTGATCGGATGCCGGGGAGGATGCGGATATGAAGCGCGTGGCTCAAGCCGGGTCGGACGTTCCCGGGAGTGAGGCCAGAAGATCGCGGACAGCGGCGGCCCCGTCATCGGAGGAGAAGTCTGAGCTCAGGCCCACGACGCTGACTCCGGCGGTCAGATATGTGCGTGCCGTTGCCGCTTTCATGCCTCCCGTGGCGACGAAGTGGACATCAGGGAAGGGTCCCTTCATGGCTTTGACCCACCCGGGCCCGAGAAGGGACGCAGGGAACGCCTTTAGCCAGGTGAGGCCGAAGGACTGGGCGCGGAGTATCTCGCTCGCGGTGGCCACGCCCGGGAGGTGGGGGATGCCGCGGCGGATGCTTTCGTGGATGATTCCTTCATCCAGGCCCGGGGATACGGTGAACGAGGCATTGGCTGCGGCCGCGGCGTCCAGTTGCTCGATTCGGATAATGGTTCCTGCACCGACAGCCACACCTCGTTCCGCCGCGGCGCTGGCCACGGCGGCAAGCGAGGTGACAGCCTCGGGTGATTCGATGGTGACTTCAACGTGCTGGACGCCGGCGTCCCAGGCCCGGGTGGCTGACCTGACAGCCTCTGCCGGGTTCAGGCCGCGCAGCACGGCAATGACGGGCACGCCGAAGAAGTCCTCGTCAAACCAGTCATTGAGCAATGTATGTGACACTGTGTTCTCTTTCGATGTCGTGCCGGCCCGGTGATGCCGGTGTGTTGGTGCTGTCATTTGAGGGCCGAATGCTGCTGAGCGGGTTGTTGATAACTGCGGGGCCTGGTTCCGTGGCCGGGGCGGAAGTCGGCACGGGTGCCCAAGGTCCATGCTGCAAACGAATGCCCCAGGGCAAGCCTGTCCGCAGGGTTGTCGCCACGCAGAAGCCCGGCCAGGTAGCCGGCGGCGAACGCATCGCCCGCGCCGACGGGTTCGACGACGTCGACGCGGTGGGCCGCCACGTGGCAGACGCTTTCTTCCAGGTTCCGTTCCCGAACGAATTCGACCGCCTCCTTTGCCGAGTCCTTGATGACCAGGTGCCCGGGGCCGGGCAGGAGGGCGGATACCTCTTCGGCGGTTGTGCAGCCCCATAATGATTCTGCTTCATCGCGCCCGACGAGAACGACTGATGCCATGTTCGCCAGCTTCAGCAGGCGGGGTCCGGCCACGTCCGCGTTCCATAAGGCGGGGCGGTAGTTGACGTCGAAGGAGACCTTGTAGCCGGTCGTCCGGGCTGCGGCGAGGAGATGCTCGGTGAGGGCTGAGCAGCTGTCCGAGAGGGCGGCGTTGATTCCGCTGGTGTGGATCCAGCCGGTCTGTTCCAGGGGCCATGCGCGGGAATCTTCGGGAGACATGCGGGAGGCCGCTGACCCTGCCCGGTAGTAGAGCGTCCGGGCTCCGTGGCCCAGATCGGGGTCTTTGAAGTACACGCCGGTGGGGGCCGTGTTGTCACGGAGCACCATGCTGACATCTACCCCCCGGGAGGACAGCCCTGCAAGGATGCGGTCCCCAAACGGGTCCGTGCCGAGGCGGCTGACCCAACCGGTACGGTAGCCGAATTCGGCCAGATGCGCGGCTACGTTGGACTCCGCTCCCCCGAAGCCGAGCAGGCATTCCTCGGCCTGGCTGAGAGACTCGGCTTTCGCGGGAGTGATCACCGCCATGGTCTCACCGACGCACAGTACGTCCAGGACGGTCATTTAACGGCTCCCGCCGTGAGGCCGCTGACGAAGAACCTGCCAAGGACGAGGTAGAGCAGGACTGTCGGGGCTGCGACGAGCACAGCGCCGGCCATCAGTTCGGAGTAGTTCACTGTTGTTGTTCCGATGAGGTTGTTCAGGCTCACCGTCGCCGGCCACGCGGCCGGGGAGGCCAAAATGAAGCCGAAGAGGAAGTCGTTCCAAATGTTGGTGCACTGGAAGATTCCCGCGACGACGAAGCCGGGAACGGACAGTGGGAGCATGACGCGGAGATAGGTCTTCCAGATCCCGGCACCGTCAATGGATGCTGCCTCGACGATGGCGTTGGGAATGCCCTCATAGTAGTTGCGGAATATCAGCGTCGTGATCGGAATGCCATAGATAATATGCACCACGATAAGGCCGGCGATGCTGCCCTGGAGGTGGAGCATGTTCAGGAACTGGAACACGGGAATGATGACGGCCTGGAACGGGATGAACATGCCCACCAGCAGCACCGTGAAGAGAGCGTTAGAGCCTTTGAACGGGAACTTGGAGAGGATGTAGCCGTTGATCGAGCCCAAAAGACAGGAGATGGCTGCGGCAGGGATCGTGATCTGGAGAGAATTCAGCAGGGATCCATGGAGCTTTGTCCAGGCCCCTTTGAACGCGTCCAGGCTTGGTGCGTCGGGGAAGGCGAGGAAGAAGCTCGGCGCGCCAGTGCTTCCCGACAGTGCGGTGGAGATGATGACATACACCGGCACGAACATACCGAGGGTGGCGATAACGCAGACGCCGAGGACAGTCCAGCCGCCGGGGGTCTTGGGGAGTCTCCACGAACGGGGCTTGCGGGCAACCGGGGCTGGACGCCTCTGTGCTGACCTGGCGGGACGGGACGGTGTCGGTTGTTCGAGGATTTCGACGGCCATTTCTATGCCTTTCGCTCTTTGCGGTATCCGCGTACGAGGTAGGGAATGATCACCACGAGCGTTAGCAGGAGCAGGATGATCGCCATTGCCGAGGCTTTGTCGTAACGGCTGGTGAGGTAGTTATAGATGTAAATACCGGGTACGTCCGTGACGAATCCGGGGCCCGAGCCCGACATGGCAATGACAAGGTCGAAGATCTTCAACGCCACGTGAAGCAGGAGCACGAAACAGGTGATCGTGGAGGGCCACAGCTGGGGCATCACGATGAACCGAAGCCGCTGCCAGAGGTTTGCGCCGTCCACGTTTGCGGCTTCGAGGTGTTCTTCGGGGATGGAGGCCAGTCCTGCCAGGTACATGGCCATGGCGAAGCCCACGAGCTGCCAGGCAGCGGCGAAGATAATGGGCAGCAGGGCCACCGGGACCCCGAACTGGACTTTCAGGAAGTCGGTCCCGGAAGGGTTGTTCAAGGCTCCCAGGATCGTGGGGTCGGTTGTCCAGCCCGGCGGGTTCTGGATGCCGATACTGCGTAGGATCTCGTTGACCCCGGTGGAGGGAGCGAAGATCCAGCGCCAGGCGACACCGGTGACGATGAAGGACAGGGCATAGGGCAGAAGGAAGACCGTCCTGAACAGCCCCTTGCCAACGGCGACGTGGTGAATGAACAGGGCTGAGACGAGGCCGCCGAGAATGGCCAGGAGCAGGAAGACGATCGTGAAGATCACGACGTTACGGATGTCGGCCTGGAACCGCTGTTCCTGGACGATCTCGCCGTAAGTGCCCCCCAGAGGCTGGCGTACTGCCAGATCCGGGCTCGTTCCAATCTTCCAGTTCGAAAGGGAAATGTAGGCCGTGATGCCGATAAAGACGTACACGAAGACGAAGCTTACGAGCAGGCTGGGAGCGAAAATCCAGGCGGCGCGACGGGACGTCTTGAGGGTGTGGGGTACTTGTTTCCTGGACCGGGGAGTGGGGCTTGCCGGTGCTGGGGGTGCTGTTGAGGTTGTCATGTGAGAAGCGATCCTGTCCGGGGGTGTGGCTGCACGGAAGTCCAGCCACACCCTGGCGACTGTGTTGGTTGACCGGCTACTTCAGCTGGCTCTTCTGCGCCTGCGTCATGCTGGCGGTGAAGGCAGCCACGTTGCCGCTGCCGTTGAAGGTGGAGACGGCGTCAGCATAGGTCTGGGCGAACTCGGCGGGCGAAGCCTGTGCCTGGGCGAGGGAGGAGACCACTGCCGCTGACTTGAAGCTCTTGGCAGCGGACTGCTGATACGGGGACAGGCTGGAGATGTCGGCGGTGCTCAGAGCAGGGATGGATCCCTTCTTTGCCGCGAACGCTGTTTGGATCTTTGGATCCATCAGGGTCTTCAGCCACGCCTTGGCCGCATCAGCGTGAGGGATGTTGTTGGCCGGAATGGAGAAACCGTCACCGACGTAGTCAAAGATGTCATCCTTGCCGGGGAAGGCCACCCACGTGAAGTCCGTGCCCGGCTTCTTGCCGGCGTTGATCAGTTCACCGTAGGCCCAGTCCCCCATGAGATTGACGGCGCAGGCACCGCCGGCCATGTTCTTCGCGGCTTCGTCCCAGGTGATCGCCGAATGGTCCTTGTTGGCCAGGGAGAGGATCGTCTTGTAGTCCTCCAGCGCCTGCTTCACTTCCGGGGCGTCAAAGGAGTACTCGTTGGTGAAGAGTTTCTTCCAGTTATCCGCGCCCGTCCTGGACATAATGAGGGACTCCAGGAGCTCCGAGGAAGCGAAGATGTCCTTGTCCCCCAGGCACACGGGCGTTGCACCGCTGGCCTTGACCTGCTTCAGGGAAGCGATCAGCCCGTCGACGCCAGCTGCGGGATCGATAGTGACGTTGGCCTTGGCGAGCACGGAGGGGTTGGTCCACAGGACGTTGCCCCGGTGGACTCCGATCGGAACCGTGTAGTACTTGCCGTTGACCTGCTGCGCTTCGGCGACGTCCTTGGGCATCTGGGAAGCCCAGTTACCCTCGGTCCACAGCGCGGTCAGATCGGCGGCCTGGCCCCCGTCGACGTAGCTCTTGAGCTGCCCGGCCGGGTGCACCTGCCACGTGTCAGGGGGGCTGCCGGCCTGGAGGCGCGCTGCCAGCGCCTGCCTGGCATTGGATCCTCCGCCGCCGGACACGGCGGCATTGTCGACAGAGAGCCCGGGCGAGGCCTTCTTCACCCCGTCAATCAGCACGTTCAGGGCGTCCGCCTCCGAACCGGAAGTCCACCACGACGTGATTTCAAGTTTATTGTTTCCCCCGCCGCCACCGGAGCTCCCGGCGGGCTCGTTGGCGGAACACCCGGTTACTGCAATGAGGCTGGCGGTCGCTGCCACGGCCAGCGAAATCCTGAGTTTGTTTGGTGCACGCATGACTACTCTCCTTTGGGTTGTCAGACGCCGGATAAGGCCCGGCTGGAGCCTGCGTTGTGGTTCAGATTACATACGTAAGTAGATCGATGCAATACTTTTTACGAGACCAGTTGTGAAATCGCCCCTGAATAGACATCGACCTGGCTAGTCACTAGCGAAACCCCTGAAATCAGCCGAAAACCAGCGGTAGATTTTTGCTAGATCGCTCTACCAATTGAAGTATTATCGTGATAGAAATATTTAACACACCACGAAGGGAGGTGCAGGAGCGATGCAAAGAGTGACCCTTGATGACGTTAGCCGGGCAGCGGGAGTATCACGATCCACCGCTTCGCTGGTCCTGCGGGGCAGCCCTCGGATTCCAGAGGCGACTTCGGACCGCGTCCGGTTGGCGATGGCAGAACTGGGCTACGTCTATAACCGCCATGCGGCGAACATGCGGCGCAGCGAGTCGATGATCCTCGGACTGCTCGTGACCGACATCCGAAACCCGTACTTTGCCGGGCTGACCATGACCATTGAGGAGGCCGCCCACGAAGCCGGCTACACCCTGCTCGTGGGCTACAGCCGGGATGATGTGGAGCGGCAGGCCCTGCAGCTCGAGACGATGGTGCAGCAGCAGGTCGATGGCATTTTCCTGCTGCCGGCCGAGGGAACGGAACTGACCCCGGTCTGCGGCATCATCGACCGTTCCTCCGTTCCGGTCCTGCAGCTGGCCCGGTACTTCTCTAAAGAAATGGATTACGTCGGTCCGGACAACATCGCCGCCGGCCAACAACTGGCCCGGCACGTATCTTCCCTGGGCGCCGCATCGGCGGTGCTGATTGGCGGCCCTGAACACTCGTCGGCCCGGACTGAACGCATCAAGGGCCTGGAAACCGGGTTCGCGGAAAGCAGCGTGGCTTTCGATGCCTCCCGGTCCGCGCCGACCACGAACAACGCCGACGGCGGATCAGAGGGCGTGGCCCGGGTCCTTGACCAGGGCATCTGGCCGGACTGCATCATCGCCTACAGCGACGCCGTCGCCCTGGGAATCTACGCCGAACTGCGCCGGCGGAACCTGGAGCCCGGCCGGGATGTCTCCGTGGCGAGCTTTGACGACATCGCGATGGCCGAACTGCTCCTGCCGCCGCTGACCTCGGTGTCCACGTACCCCGAACTTATCGGACGCAAGGCAGCAGAGCTGCTGCTGAACCGTATCCGGGACCCGGCGCTGGAACCCCAGCGCTTCCTCATCGACCCGGCTTTGAAAGTCAGAGCCTCCACCGCACAGTGGCGACCGCGAACCTAGGAGAACATAATGCCAGCATTGAAATGGGGCCTGATTGGCGCCAGCGACATCGCTGCCACCCGGGTCATTGCAGCCATCCGGGCCAGCGGCGGGGAAACCATCGGCGTCTTCAGCGGATCGGCAGACCGTGCCGCGGACTTCGCCGCGGGTAACGGACTGCCGGACTACACCACGGACCTGGACGCGTTGCTGGACTGGGAGATCGACGCCGTCTACATCTCCTCCACGAACGCCTTGCACTTTGAGCAGGCAATCAGGGCGCTGAAGGCCGGCAAGCACGTCCTGTGCGAGAAGCCTCTGGCTCTGGAGGCCGTCCAGGCTGAAGCCATGGTGGAGCTGGCCGAGGCCCTGGGTCTCGTGCTGGCCGCAAACCACCACCTGCCAGGAAGCCCTCTGCACGCCAAAGTCCGCGAACTCGTCTCGGCCGGAACCATCGGCACCGTCCTGTCCGCCAAAATCGCCCACGCCGTGCTCCTTCCCGAGAGGCTGCGCGGATGGCGGCTCGGCCTGGGCACACCCGGGAGCGGCGTGATCCTGGACATCACCTGCCACGACGCGTCGGTCCTGAACCCCCTGCTGGGCACACCGGTTGCCGCCACCGCCATGGCCGTCCGGCAGGCGGCTTGGAACACCGGAGGCCAGGAAGATGCCGCCATGACCGTCATCCAGTATCAGGGGGATGCAGGACCACCGGTTCTGGCCCAGACCCATGATTCGTTCACGGTTGGGTTCGCGCAGACCTCCCTGGAAGTCCACGGTACGGAAGGCACCATTCAGGTCACCGATGCCATGACGCAGGACACCGCGGGCCAGGTCATCTTGATCACGGCGTCGGGCACCCGTGCGGTCGACGTCGACTGCTCCCAAGACCTCTACGTCATCGGTCTGAGGGCCTTCACTGCCGCCGTCAAAGGGACCGGGGTCCCCACGGCCACGGGCCGGGACGGCCTGATGGCCCTCAAAGTCGCCCTGGCAGCCCAGGAATCCGCGGTCTCCGGACGCACCGTCCACATCAACTAAAACCCAGAAAGAACGCCATGCAGAAGGTACAGATCCTCTCCGCCCGCGAAGCCGCGGACCTCATCAACGACGAGGACGTCATCACCGTCAGTTCCTCCAGCGCACTGGGTTGCCCGGACAGCGTCCTGGCCGGAATCGGTCAACGGTTCGAGGAAACCTCCCACCCGTCCAACCTGACTTCCCTGCACCCGATCGCCGCCGGCGACATGTACGGGGTCAAGGGCATCGACCACATCGCCCGGCCGGGACTCCTGCGCAAGGTGATCGCCGGGTCCTACCCCTCTGGCCCCTCCAGCGCCGAGCCGCCCCGGATCTGGCAGATGATCGAACGTGAGGAAGTGGAGGCCTACAACTTTCCCTCGGGGGTCATCTACCAGATGCACCGCACCGCCGCGGCAAAACAGCCCGGTGTCCTCACCCAAGTCGGTCTGGACACCTTCATCGACCCCCGACTTCAGGGCGGACGGATGAACAACACCACCCCCGCCGCACACGTCGAGACCGCCACCCTGGCCGGAAAAGAATGGCTGTTTTTCCCCTCGGTCGTTCCCAATGTGGCGGTCATCCGCGCCACCACCGCGGATGAATACGGAAACCTGACCTTCGAAGACGAAGGATCCCCGCTCGGTGCCCTCGACCTGGCCTACGCGGCGCACAATAACGGCGGCGTCGTCATCGCCCAGGTCAAGCGCCTGGCCGAAGCCGGGAGCCTGCACCCGCAGCACGTGAAGGTCCCCGGCATCCTCGTCAACGCCATCGTGATCGCCGAAGACCAGCTGCAGACCACCCTGACCCCCAACGACCCGGCGATCTCCGGGCAGCTGCGAAAGCCCCTGAGCTCCCTTCCCCACGTCGGTTTCTCACTCGAGAAAATCACCGCCCGCCGCGCCGCCCAGGAACTCAACGCCGGAGAAATCGTCAACCTTGGCTTCGGCGTTTCCGCCCTCGTCCCGCACATCCTGGTCGAGGAAGGCCAGGGCCGGGAAGTCAGCTGGGTCATCGAACAGGGCGCCGTCGGCGGCATCCCGCTGCTGGACTTCGCCTTCGGCTGCTCCCAGAACCCGGACGCGATCATGCCCAGCATTGACCAGTTCACCCTCCTGCAGGGCGGAGGCTTCCACCGCTCCCTGCTCTCCTTCCTGGAGATCGACAGGCACGGGAACGTCAACGTCCACCACCTGCCCAAGAAGCGGCACGTCACCGCAGGTGTCGGCGGCTTCGCGGACATCACCTCCTCGGCACCGGAGATCATCTTTATGGGCGCCTTTACCGCCGGGCGCCGGGACATCGCCGCCGGGGAAACCGGCCTGAACATCCGCTCTGACGGGCCCTTCACCAAACTCGTTAACGACGTCTCGGCCGTCACCTTCTCCGGACCCCGGGCCCTCGCCAACGGCCAGAAGGTCAAATACATCACCGAACGCGCGGTCCTGGAACTGACCCCTGAGGGCCTCGTCGTCACCGAAATTGCCCCCGGCATCGACTTGCAAAAAGACGTCCTGGACCGGTGTGAATTCCCGCTGATCGTCGCCGATGACCTCCGCACCATGGACCTCGCCCTGTTCGCCGACGCGCCCGTCGGCCTCCACCTTCCGACGCTGCCGCTGCACGAGCGGATCCAACAGCGCACCCGTACATTGGCCGCGCACTGACGCCCTGCCGAAACGCCTGAAAGGAACCCCGACATGAGAAGCCACCGCATCCTGACGCCCTACGAAACCGACCTCGCCGACGCCTTGTTCGATGCGATGTTCCCCACGGACGCTGACAGTCCCGACGTCCGCGACGCCGGGGTCACCGCATACCTGGACCTGACGCTGGAAGGCTATGGGCGCAGGGATCTCCCCCGCTACCAGTGGCTTTTCGGCGCGCTGGACCGCTACGCGCAAGACAAACACGGCAGAAACTTCGCCGCACTGACCCTGGACGAACGCACGGATGCGCTGGTTCTGCTCGAGCAGGGCGAACTGACCGACCAGCTGCCCGCGAAGGAGCAGCGCGATCTCTTCGGACTGGTCATCGCCCACCTGCAGGAAGGTCTCTTCGCCGACCCGGCCCACGGCGGGAACAAGGAGGCCGTCGGCTGGAAGTTCCTCAAGCATCCCGGTGTCTGGCTGGAGAACTCAGCCGAGGAAAACCTGAGCACCACACACGTGACCAAGGCCGGGGTCATCAAGACCCTCGCCGACGCGATGCAGGAAATCCCCCGCGACACCGAAGGGCACCGGCTCAAGCAGCTCGGCTACGAAAACGCCGTCAACCCCCTGATGACCGAAGAAGTGGACGTCCTGCTCGTCGGCGTGGGCGCCATGGGCGGGCTGAGCGCCCAGGTCTTCGCCGAGGCCGGCCTGAGCGTCGTCGGCCTGGAAGCGGGCCCCTTCCGTCCACTCGATGAATTCCTCCCGGACGAACTCGAACACGCCTACTACACCCGCGGCGGACTAGGACCCAAGTTCCAACAGGAAACCCCACGCTGGCGCGAAACCGCCGACGAGGAGGACAGCCGGGAGGCAACGTTCTCCCTGGGCCGCATGGTCAACGGCGTTGGGGGTTCCGCAGGACACTACGGGTCCTGGCTGCGCCGCTTCCACCCCTGGCAGTTCGCCCCCAAGAGCCACTACGACGCCCTGTACGGACCCGGGGCCCTACCCGAGGACTGCACCCTGGCTGACTGGCCCGTCACCTACGAGGACCTGGAACCCTTCTACACCAAGCTTGAACACCTGATCGGCATCGCCGGCGACGAGTCCAACCCGTTCGTCAAGCGCAGCAGGCCCCTCCCGCTGCCGCCAACCCGCCCGTTCATCCTGGGCAACAAGTTCACCGAGACGGCCAAGGCTGCCGGGCTTCACCCACACCCCGTGCCCGTCGGATTCACCACCGAATCCTACGGCGGACGCCCGGCCACCGGATACAGCGCCTGGAACAACGGCCTGGGCTCCTTCCGCGGAGACCGCTGGCACCCCGGCCTGGGCCCCGTACCTGCCGCTATTGAAACCGGGAACTTTGAACTGCGCACCCACTCCCGCGTCACCCGCATCATCATGGATGACTCCGGGGCCGCCCGCGGCGTCGAATGGGTCGATCCCCTCGGGCGCGTCCGCCGCCAGTACGCCCGCGCCGTCATCCTCTCGGCCTACACCTACGAGAACCTGCGCCTGATGTACCTCTCCGCGGACTCCCGGCACGAGAACGGCCTCGGCAACAACACCGGCCAACTGGGCTTGCACTACATGACCAAGATGTTCGGCCACGTCGACGCCCTCTTCCCAGGCACCGAATTCAACCGCCACACCGGCCCGGCCGCGCAAGGCGTCGTCCTGGACGACTTCCTCTCCCCCGGGTTCCGGTCCCTGGACCACGGCTTCATCGGCGGCGCCACCCTCGGCGCCGAACAGCAGGCCCTGCCGCTGCAGATCGCCCGCGAAACCCTCCCCGGGAACGTCCGCCGCTGGGGCGCCGACTACCGCGACCACCTGAAGCTCTGGTCCCAGCAGGGCGTCATCCGGATCCAGCCCGACGCGCTGCCCTACGCCTCGCACCGCCTGGAGATCGACCCCCGGCACCGCGACTCCTCCGGACTGGGCATGCCGCTGGTCCGGGTGACCTACAGGCTCCGGGACAACGAGCGGCGCCTGGCTTCGTGGATGGCGGACAAAGCAACAGGATTGCTCCAGGACATGGGTGCCACCAAAACCTGGCAGGGGCCGTACTTCACCGGCGTCGGCTCCAGCCACGACCTCGGGGGCGCCAGGTTCGGCCACGATCCCGACGCCACGGTGCTGGATGAACACCTCGCCGTCCACGACACCCCCAACCTCTACATGTACTCCGGCGCCGCGTTCCCCAGCTGCCCCGGCATCAACCCCACCCTGACCATCTGGGCCATCGTCATGCGCGCCGCCGAACACCTCGCCAGCGAGCTCGGCGGCCAGCGAAAGGACCAGCCATGAGCACCGAAACGACACCCGTAACCACGGAAGCCACCGGACAGGTCACTGTCAGCTACTCCGCCGACGGCCACACCGCGACCATCCTGGTTGACAGGCCGGCCAAGCTAAACGCCCTGACCCTTGGACTCCTTGAAGACCTTGCCACCGCGGCCCGGGACGTTGCCGCCTCGACGGCCCGGCTGGTCATCGTCCGCACCGGCGGTGAAAAGGTCTTCTGCGTCGGAGCCGATATCAACCATTTCGCCGACCTCTCCGCGGCAGGGATGTGGCGCGACTGGATCGCCACGGGCCACCGGGCCTTCGATGCCCTCGCCGGTCTGCGCCAGCCCAGCATCGCCGTCGTCGACGGGCTCGCTTTCGGCGGCGGGCTGGAACTCGCCCTGGCCTGTGACTTCCGCGTCATCGCCGCCGAAGCGCGCATTGCCCTGCCCGAAACGGGCCTCGGGACGGTCCCGGGATGGGGCGGGACCGAACGCGCCACCGAACTCGTCGGCAGGGCCCGGGCCAAGGAACTCGTCCTGACCCGCCGGCAACTCTCCGGCGAGGAAGCCCTCGCCTGGGGACTGGTCACCGCCGTCGCCCCCAAGGACGAGCTGGAGGGTGCGGTGGTACGGCTCAGCGCCGACCTGCTCGACGGAGCGCCGCTGGCGGTCCAGCTGGGCAAGCAACTCATCGACGCCGCCGCCGACGGCGCCCCATCGCGCGTGCTCGAAGCCCTTGCCGGCGGCCTCGCCGCCGCCACCGATGACCTTGCCGAGGGCGTCGCCGCCTTCCGGGAAAAACGCACCCCGCACTTCACGGACAACTAACGCCGCCCGCCGACCCACACACTTTCTAAGGACACACGAGATGGAAAACAAGAGCTACACGCTCGACGACGTCGAGCCCACCTACCGCCCGATGATCATCGACGGCGAGGACACCCAGGCCCGGAGCGGACAGTCGTTCACCCGGCTGAGTCCGGCCCACGAAATCGAGGTCAGCTCCTATCCGCAGGGCTCGCAGGAAGACGTCGACCGCGCCGTCACCGCCGCCCGGCACGCCCTGGACCGCGGCTGGCGCCAGTCCACCGGATCCGAACGTTCCAAGCTGCTCCTGAAAGTCGCCGACCTCGTCCGCCGCGACGCCGAAGCACTGGCACTGGCCGAAACCCTCGAAACCGGCAAACCCATCACCCAGTCACGCAACGAAGTCGCCGGCACCGCCGAGCTGTGGGAATACGCGGCCAGCCTGGCCCGCCACACCCAGGGGGACGCCCACAACGCCCTCGGACGCGACACCCTGGCCATGGTCGTCCACGAACCCATCGGCGTCGTGGGCATGATCACGCCCTGGAACTTCCCGCTGCTGATCATCAGCCAGAAACTGCCCTTCGCCCTGGCCGCCGGCAACACCGCCGTCATCAAACCCAGCGAAAGCACCTCCGCCACCACAGTGATGCTGGGCCAGCTCATCCGCGAAGCCGGCTTCCCCGCCGGCGTCGTCAATATTGTCACCGGCGACCGGGTCGTCGGCGCGGCCATCGCCGAGCACCCGGGCATCGACATGATCAGCTTCACCGGCTCCACCGGTGTGGGCAAGGGCATCGCCTCCGCCGCGGGACGGGACCTGAAGAAGGTCGAACTCGAGCTCGGCGGGAAAAACCCCCAGATCATCACCGCCAACGCCGACTTCACCGCCGCCGTCGACGCCGGCGTCTTCGGCGGGTACTTCAACGTCGGCCAATGCTGCAACTCCGGCAGCCGCCTCATCGTGCACCGCTCCATCGCCGACGAATTCGCCTCCGCCGTCGTCGAACGCGCCAAGCACATGCGCGTCGGTGACCCGCTCAAGGCCGACACCCTCGTTGGCTCCCTTGTCAACGACGCCCAGCTCGCCGTCGTCGAACGCTACGTCGCCGAAGGCCGGCATGCCGGGGCCCACCTGCTCACCGGTGGCGACCGGCTCGATACCGGCCTCAACGGCCGGTTCTACCAGCCCACCGTCTTCACCGACGTCACCACACAGATGTCCATCGCCACCGACGAAATCTTCGGCCCCGTTCTCTCCGTGCTGCCCTACGACACCCTCGAGGAAGCCATCGGCATCGCGAACTCCACCTCCTTCGGCCTCTCCGCCGGGATCTGGAGCAACGACATCAACGAAGCGCTCACCGCCGCGCGCGACCTGAGGGCCGGCACCGTGTGGGTCAACCGCTGGATGGACGGCTACCCCGAAGTGCCGTTCGGTGGCTACGGACACAGCGGCATCGGCCGCGAACTCGGCCGCCAGGCCCTGGCAGAGTTCAGCGAACTCAAGACCATTCAGCTCCAGGTCGGCGTCCGGGAAAACCGCTGGGTCGACGCCCCCGACGCCCCCCGCCGCTAAGACCCGATACCCCTGAAGGAACGCACATGACTGCCACCGCAACCTCCGCCCCGGCACACGCGCCCGCCGTGCTGCCCACGATGCTGCCGCTCACGCTGCCGACAGGCTACGAAGTCCCCGCAGCGTTCACCGAGGCCGCCTCCAAGGTATGGAAAACCGCCTCAGCGAAACTGAACGGACTTATCACCAGACACCCGGACCGGTTCCCGCTCTATACAGAGGAAGGCAAATGGGTGGTCGACGGCGAAGCCTGGACCAACTGGTGCGAAGGCTTCCTTGGGGGTCAGCTCTGGATGCTTTCCCGCCGGGCCGACGAGGCCGACCGCTCCGCCTTCCGCAGCGCGGCCGAGCACTACTCCGAGCTCATCGAAGAACGGAAGACCGACGACACTGTCCACGACCTGGGCTTCCTGTTCTGGTCCACCTACCGGCGCTGGTTCGAGGCCACCGGCGACACCACCAAGCGCGACGTTGTTGTGGAGGCCGGACGCACCACGGCAAGCCGTTACCGGGAAGCCGGCCGGTATATGCCCAGCTTCCGCCAGCCCGACAGCCTGTTCATCGACATTATGATGAACATCCACATGGCCCTCTACGCCGCCCAGCAGACCGGGGAGCAGGCCATGGCCCGCAAGGCCGTGGACCACTGCCTGACCACCCGCCGATTCCTCATGCGCGGCGACGGCTCCGCCTCCCACGAAGGCATGTTCGACCTGGAAACCGGCGCCTTCCTGAAGCAGACCACCCAGCAGGGCTTCTCCGACGACGGCTCCTGGGCGCGCGGACAGGCCTGGGCCCTCTACGGCTTCGGCACCGTCTACCGCTTCACCGGCGACCGCCGCTTCCTCGAAACAGCCATCGCCGCCGCCGACTTCTATCTCGAAAAGACCGGCGACCGCCTCGTTCCCCCCAACGACTGGGAAGAACCCAAGCCCGTCCGGCCCTACGAAACATCCGCCGCGGCCGCCGCCGCCGGCGGCTTCTGGCAGCTCGCCGGCCTCGTCCAGGACCGCACCAAGGCCCAGGTCTACGCGGACTACGCAGTGAACATCCTGCGCCGCCTCACCGAGGACGACTTCCTCGCCGGGCCGGACGAAGAATGGGAAGGCGTGCTCAAGCACGGGAGCTACCACGAAGCTAGAGACCTCGGCGTCGACGAATCAGTGATGTGGGGCGACTACTGGTTCCTGGACACTGTGGACCAGATCCAGCAGTTCACCGAAGCCCAGCGGGGCCGGTGACCTCCATGTCCTGGGAAACCATCGACGACGCGCCTCTGCCGGGCGCCCCGGTAGAGGCCCCGGTCCCGGACGAGGTGATCCGGACCGACATCGCCATCATCGGATCAGGCATGGGCGGCGGCACCATGGCGTGCGCACTCAAGGACTCCGCTGCCAAGGTCCTGATCATTGAACGGGGCCACCGGCTCCCGGCGGAACCACAAAATTCCGACCTCGACGAGGTCTACCTCAAGGGCCGGTACAAGAACGCCGACACCTGGATCAACGGCCGCGGCGGTGCATCCTTCAAACCCGGCGTTTATTACTGGGTGGGAGGAAACACCAAAGTCTACGGCGCCTGCCTGCCGCGCTTCCGCGCAAGCGACTTCGCGGAAACACAGCATGCAGACGGGATCTCCCCAGCGTGGCCCTTCAGCTACGAGGACCTCGAACCGTACTACACGCGCGCCGAGCGGCTCTACCAGGTTCACGGGCAGATCGGAGACGACCCCACCGAGCCATTCCACTCCGAGGCCTACCCGTACCCGGCCCTGGACCACGAACCGGCCATCCAGGCCCTTGCCGACTCGTTGCAGCGCCAAGGGCTGCACCCGTTCCGGATGGCCAACGGACTCGATGCGGACACCCCCGAAAAGCGCGCGCTGTGCGCGACCAGTGACGGCGCCCCGAACGAAGCCGGGCTGAAGTCCGACGCAGAAAAGATCGCCATCAACCCGGCGCTTGCGGCTGGGGCAGAACTCATGACGGACGCCAACGTCTTCCGCCTCATCCCCGGACCTGACGGCCGGACCGTCGTCGCTGCTCTGGCCCAACGGAACGGCCAGGTCATCCGTATCGAAGCCGACAAGTTCATCCTCGCCGCCGGCGCCGTGAATTCGGCAGCGCTCCTGCTGAGCTCGGCCACGCCGGGATCTCCACGAGGGCTGGCCAACTCCTCTGGGCTCGTGGGCCGGAACTACATGGTGCACAACAGCACCTTCTTCATCGGCATCTACCCATTCAAAGTCAACAGAACCCTGTGGCAGAAAACCCTGGGACTGAACGACTGGTACGAAGCCGGACCCACCAACAAATACCCGCTGGGAAACCTGCAGATGCTCGGAAAGCTGCGCGCCAGCATGCTCAAGATGGCCAGGCCCTGGGCGCCAACCTGGCTGCTGAAGACCATCTCGGACCGCAGCATCGACATCTACCTCACCACCGAGGACCTGCCCCGGCGAAGCAACGGCATCAGCGTCGTCAACGGCCAAATCCACGTCTGGTGGGAGCCGAACAACCTCCGCCCCCACAAAGAACTGGTCCGCCGGATCAGCCGGGCCGTCCGGAAAGCCGGATACCCGGTGATCATCACGGAACGGATGGGCATCGAAACGAACTCTCATCAGTGCGGAACAGCCGTGGCGGGCCACGATCCCGAAACGAGCGTCCTCAACCCGGAGTGCCGCGCCCACGACCTGGACAACCTCTGGCTCGTCGACAGCTCCTTCTTCCCGTCCTCGGCAGCCCTGAATCCCGCCCTCACCATCGCAGCCAACGCCCTCCGGGTTGCGGATTTCATCCTCGCCAAAGACCAGGCATCAGCAAGCAGACGCCCGACCCCCGCGAGCACACATGACGATTAGAAAAGCGCCCAGGAACCATGACCGCGGCACAACACGACCCACCCGGCAAGGACCCGGGCGTCTGAACCGCAGACATGCGGAAAGGATTGATAAAGTCGACAGACGAGGAGTCGCTCCTCGGCACCCCGACCCACCGGCAGGATTTCAGTATGGCCCCGCGCATCACCCTGGAAGACGTGAGCAAGGCCGCTGGCGTCTCACGCTCAACCGCTTCCCTCGTCGTTCGCGGGAGCTCCCGCATCCCGGAGTCAACAGCGGTCAAGGTACGCGAAGCCATGCACGAACTGGGCTACGTGTACAACCGGCAGGCCGCCAACCTGCGGCAAAGCCGGTCCATGACCATCGGACTGATCGTCACCGAGATCATCAACCCCTATTTCGCCGAGCTGGCCATGGCCGTCGACCAGATCACCCACGATGCCGGCTACACCATCTTCATCGGCTACAGCCGGGACAACGCCGAGCGACAGCACGAGATCGTCTCCTCCATGATCGAGCGCCAGGTCGACGGACTCCTAGTACTTCCGGCCCCCGACACCGACCCGGAAAAACTCAACAAACAGGTCAACGCGGCCAATGTCCCCGTCGTGCTGCTGGCCCGCCGGTTCCCCGGCTTCGACTATGTGGGCAGCGAGAACGTCAAAGGCGCAACGATGCTGGGAGAACACCTTGCGGCCTTGGGCTGCAGGAGTGTGGCGTTCGTCGGCGGCCGTGCCGCTTCCTCCCTCTCAGAACGGGAGGAAGGCCTTCGCACGTCACTGGAGCCCAACGGGTGTGAGGTCTGGAGCACGGACGAGCTCCGCAGCGCCATCACCCCGGAAGGAGGCACCGCAGCCGTGGGCCGGCTCTTCGATCTAGGGCGTCTACCAGACGCGATCGTTGCCTACAACGATGCCGTCGCCCAAGGCATCTACGAAGAACTGCGCCGCCGCGGGCTCGAACCGGGCCGCGACATCGCCGTCGCCTCCTTCGACGACACACGCATTGCCGCCAGTCAGGTCCCCCCGCTCACATCAGTAGCAGGATTCCCCCAGGAGATCGGCACCAGAGGCACCGAATTGCTAATGAACCGGCTGGCCGATGGAAACGCCGACATACCAACTCAGCTGGCGCTCATCCAGCCCCAACTCAAGATCCGGTCCTCCACGGCGACGTGGCGGCCCCGGACCTAACCAACCACTCGGAGCCCCACCGGACCCGAACAGATAGGAAACGATCCTTCATGGTCACCGAACCGGCCGTTCCCTCCACCGAATCAGAAAATGAATTCGACCCGGACTCCCCCGACACGCAGACCGCATCCGCGCTGCGGTCCCTGATCGAACGCATCGAAACCGAAGTCAGCACCCTTCAGCTGAGCCGGTTCAGCCAAGCCGACGCCCTCGCCCTCGGCCTGCTGCTGGTGGACATGGCCACCGAGCGGAACCTGCCGATTGCCATCGATATACGCAGGAACAAACACGTTCTCTTCCACGTCTCGCTCCCGGGAGCGACGCCCGATAACGAGATATGGGTTGAGAAGAAGAGCAGGACTGCCCAGCGATATGCCGAACCCTCGCTCCTCGTGGGCCTAAAGGGCAGGCTTGACGGAGGATCCTTGGAGGACAAAGGATGGTTCGACCAGGCACGCTACGCCCCCCACGGCGGGGCGTTCCCGATATACGTGAAAGGTACCGGGCACGTGGCCACCGTGACAGTTTCCGGTTTGCCACAAAAGGCAGACCACAATCTCGTCGTCGAGGCACTGACATCATTCAGCCTCAATATGCGTGAAGATACTTGGAGCTGACGGGCATACCGCCCGGGCCTGCCGCGGATCAGTTAGCCACTAGTTCATCAACCTAGGCTTGATGGGGCGGTGAATCGTGCCTTGGCCAATACTCCATCAATCCGGCCGGCAGCTGGGCGCCCATGGCAAAGTGCCACTGAGTTCAGTGCTGTTTTCCCGCCACATGGCCGTGCGGCAGCCTTGGTGAGGGGACCGGTCCCGTCGTCATGCACTCGGTAGAGGCCACCGCCGAAGGATGCGCCAGAGAACTCAGAGGCGAAGTCTGCGTAGCCCTAACCTCCGAGAACCGCTCATGACGCCAAGGGTCCCCAACTTCGATAATGTCCCGAAGATGGCGATAATCGGCGCGGAATCGTTCAAACACAGGGGAACCCTTCGCTAGAAATTGCATTGCCAAGGCGCGGGTATATATGAACCCTAACGATGGATCGAACTCCAGAGTGAGCCGGCGTTGGCCTGGTAACGCCCTCGGACACAAGGTGGTCCCCACTTGGACACCCTCGACCGGCTCCCCGCCGCGAAAAATCCCATGCATGTGACTTGCAGCGATAAATGGCGGTCCTTTCGCAGCGCTATTTGTCAGGCATTGGTCCCTGACGGGGAATCGAGACAGGTGTCCCAAGTGACGGTGCCTCGGTTGACGTCTTGGTGGAGAGCTATGGAGCGCGCCTCGTTGATGGTCGGAAGAGACATATGGACATCACATTTGGGTGAATTTGGTCCAGATCTCCACGACCGCGGCACTGATACCTGCTGGGGCTGGTAATAGGCGCCCCGGTTGCGGCTGGACGTACGGGCCCGAAGCGGCGTAGCCCTGCGGCTGGACCGGGTATCCGCCGGGCGGACCATACTGTGGAGGAGCCACCTGCTCCAGCGTCGGGAAGGCCTGCTGGCCGTACCCTTGCGGCGGCCGGGCCGGGTATTGCATCGACGGGTACTGCGGGGCCGGTTCCGGCGCCTTCGGTGCAGGCGGGATCGGCGGGATGTCCTCCGTCATTACTCCCCCATAGTTAGTGGTTCGCTGTCAGATTACAGCGAGCATCCGGCCAGAAGGACGTTGTGACGCTTCATCTTTCCGGGAGGCGACTTCACCGGCGTTTGCCAAGCTCCCGACCCGAAGGCCACGTCGTATACCCGAGGCGGCGTTCGGCCCTGTACCGCCGGGCCGCGATCACGCAAATAATGATGGCAGCGATAGCAGGTGCGACGATTGCTCCAAGTACAACCGATAGCAGCCAGGCGGGAGGCTTGGCCATCGTCACGGAACAGATAGCCAGTATCGCCATCATCCCAAGAGCCGAAAGCGTCACAACCGACAGGCGTCTCGTCAAGCGCCACCAGTATCCTGCCGACGGCTGAATCGGCAGAGAACCCCATTCGTCCGGGCGGACAACTCAGCGCCACTGGAAGTACTCGCGGTGGATGTTGGCTGTGCGGACTCCTGCAGAACGGAAGGCCCTCCGGAACTGCCGGAGCATGGGATCCGGCCCACCCATGAAGACCGAGAGCTGCCGGGGCGGGGTGTCCACGGCGGCAAGCACCTGCTCGGGCGTCAACCGGCCGTCGACGGCGGTGTCCACCAGGTGCACGGTCAGGCTTGGGTAGTCTTTCGCGATGGATGTGATTTCCGCGGCGAACGGGGACGGCCCTGCCGACGTGACAAAAAAGTGGACTGACTCCCGCAGGTCCCCCTCCAGGGACCGCAGCCAGCTCAGGAACGGTGTGATTCCCACACCGGCGGCAATCCAGACCTGGTGTTCCGTTCCCTTGTGCCTGTCGAACCGGCCATAGGGCCCGCCCACCACCGCCGGCATTCCGGGCTGCACTACGTCAGGAAGCCTTGTTGTGTGGTCCCCAAGCGCCTTGACGGTGATACGCAGGTGCTGGTCCCGGGCCGAACCGGACATGGAAAAGGGATGGCGTTGCCAGCCCTGCTTGGTTTCCAGGTAGATCATGGCGAACTGGCCAGGCCGGAAGTCCAGCGGTTTGCCGAGCGGTGCAAGGCTCAGCTCCACCAGATCCGGGGACACTGCCTTGACCTGCTCCACCTGGTAGTCGTGGTGCGGCAGGAAGCGGCGCGCCAGGAGCTCCCGGTAGGCGTAGAACGCCAGCCCGACGCCGCCGATGGCCACGAAACTCCACCGTAGCCCGGGGGCGGCGTCGAACGCGGTGGCGTCCAGCAGTCCGTGGAAGAACCCGGCCGCCACGAATATTCCCGTCAACCGGTGGAAGCCCCGCCAGCGCTCGTAACCACCCAGCAGGCGGGCCACCAGGCGGACCGGCCGGGCGCTTCTGAGGCCAAGGACCAGGTCACGCACCCGCGCGGGGACCATGGTCCGCCAGCGCGGCAGGATGGCCCAGGCCACCAGGGCCGCGAGCCCGGAGATCCCGATGACGGCAAGGGTTTTCCCCACGCTGGTCGCCTCCGGGTTGGCTGCCAGCTCGATGTGCGGAAGCAGGAGGACGGTCCCGGTGATTGCGGCACGCCGGTGCCAGATGGCTGCGTGGTCAATCCCGCCGAACACGTGCTCCACCTGCGGAAGGGTGCTGATCAGGACCAGGGCGATGGAGAGCAGCAGGATCGACTCCCCGCCGAAGAGCTGGCCGACGTATCCGGCGGCAGGTTCCCCCGCGGGACGGGCCAGGAGCCAGTACAGGGCGTAGGCTGCCGCGAGGATGATGATCACCGTGGGGCCCAGGCGCCGCAGGGGCACGCCCGGGAGCGGCGTCAACGGTTTGGCTCCGGGCTGCGGAACTACCAAGAATCTCGGCTCCTTCATCACGGCTTGCTCGTGCAGCAGCGCCTAGCCGTCATCCTAGGCCAGCCACGGGCGGCACGGAGAACCAGGCACCAGCATGGGCGGTGGTTGTGCCGGGCCGATTGACTTGCCGGTCGAGCAGCGTGCCCCGATGTGAAAGGTTTACGTCATGGCGAATCCCCTTCTGCATCCCAGCACCCTCCCCTACGGACTCGCACCCGCTCCTCGTCATCCCGAATTATCTGCACAGGTATTCCGCTGCCCCCTCGATCTTGCTCTTGCTAAGCCTCACGATGCCACGTTCCGGTGAGGTCAGGGGGTAAGGAGGATCATGGCGGCCGCTCCGAGCGCCAGGACCGCTCCGACCGCTGATCCGAGCATGGCTGCCAATCGGGGCGGGGCACCGGCACGCTTCCTGGCGGCACGGCAGAGGCCGAAGGACACGAGGGCGCAGGGTGTCGCCAGAACCGAGCCCACAAGTCCAAGGATCAGCAGAATGCCGTACAGGTTGTGACGAGTGCTGCTGTCCGGCCAGTAGACCTCTGGCAAATGAAGCACAGCAGCGGCAGCGCTGGCCGTCGTCATCAGCAGAAAAATCATCGCCAACGTCACCAGCCCTGCAGTTGTCATCTTCAAAAACGACCGCGGACCGGTTCGTACCGTCCATCTCTGAAGAAGGCGCCGGTGCTGGGAGACTAGGAACCGGTCTCGCCCACAAACATCGGGCGGTGATTTTCCGGCTCCGCGGCGTGCTCGTATCGTTCCCAGCCCAGGGATGCCCAGAACTTATCGGCGTCCTGGGAGAAGGCCACCAGCGTCATGCCGAGGTAACGGTCGACGATCAGCTGGACGACTTCTGTCCCATAGCCCTTGCGGCGGTGCTCCTCTGAGACCTCGAAAAAGCGGATGACGGCGTACGGCCCGGGGTGTTGTGGTTGCTCGTATTCCGGATTGAGGATGTCCTGGACTTCAATCTCCACCCGCACCACCTCATGCTGGCCGTCGAAGAACGCGTAGAAGTGCTGGCTGGGTTCGAACCCTTGGATCGCGTCATCCCACCAGCCCTGGGTGAAGTCGTCCGATTCGCTGGACGGCTTGTAGACCACTGCGCCGGAGGTGTCGGGCTTCAGCCGGATGCGGGTCAGGCCTGTCACGGCTCTTCAGCCGAGCGGCGCTGCTCTGGGTCGCTGAGAGGCGTGAAATCGTCTACGTGGAGTGTTGCACCGGCCCGGCTTGCACCGGCGTCGCTGGACCCGCGTCCGGTGAAAAATCTGAACTCGCCCGGGCTTCCCGACGTCGCCCGTGGTGGCCCGAACCCACGCGGCCGAGATCAAGGCCGGCCGGGCCAGACGGGTTCGGTGGCGGAAGATCGCCGAGAAGATGTCCATCTCCCGGATCGAGGCGATCCGTCTGGCGCACAGTCTGGACAAGGTGCTCGACGAAATCCGTGAGGCCGAAGTTTCCGGCAATCCTCCCGACGCGGCTCCCGGCTCGCCACCCCAAGGCCTCTCCCGCCGTCGCTGCCGCTTAGGCTGGTGCGGTGACACCGACGCCCAGCCCCAGCCCGATCGATGTGTTCGTGCATGCCGCCCCGGCCGCCGATTGGCAGGTGTGGGCCGCGTTCGCTCCGGTGATAGCGGCCGTATTGGCCGCCCTCATCGCTTTCTTCACGCTGTGGCAGCGACGACGCGCAGACAACCGGGCCGAATGGTGGCGCCGGGCGCAATGGGCCCTGGACGCTTCGATGTCCGATGAGACCAAGCGGGCCGAGATGGGACAGCAGGCCATCAACCTCCTGGGCAGGAGCAAGCTGGCCACACCGGAGGACGGCGTCCTCTTGAAAATCGGAACCGAGGATCCCCTCGAAGCGGCCTACAGCGCCCGTCTGGCGGAGGCCGCTGCCGACGTTGCCATCTCCGACGACGTCGAGGGTCAGGTCATGAGGGTGGACGACCCGCAAACAAGGCGCGACAATGAAGGGGACCGTAATGACAGCACAGGCAGGTAGGAGGTCGACGATGGCCATGGCACACCCGGTAACCCGACGCAGGCCCGCTCAATCCAGCGCGGATTCAATCGCGCCCTCCCGCCGCCCGGCATCGGTCAGTCCCCAAGACCGGAAGGTTCAGATCGCTGCCGCCAAGGCGCGGATCACGCTGGACAAGCTCACCGGAGATGTCACCCCGGACTGGATCATCGCCCTGTCAAAGGAAAAGCCCGAGTAGTCCGCCCTAGCCGGACAGGCCAAGCGACTCCACTGAATCGAAGTACGTCGCCGCGACCGGCGCCCATTCCCGGCGTTCAACGTCGAGGCCTTCGAACGGCTGCTTCTTCGTGTGGAAGTACATCACCGTCCGCCCTGTGCGCACCCGGCGGACAAGTGTCCTCTACTTCACGGCCTGGTCCAGCTCTCTCTTTCCGCTTCTGACGCAATCTCTTGCCCCCGGCCGTGCCGCCCACATAGGCTCAGGCTGTGAGTGGCTGGGACGGAAATCCGATGAGCGGAACCGACCAGCGACCCGTGAAGGACATCAGCATGGCTACAGGTACTGTCAAGTGGTTCAACGCCGAAAAGGGCTTTGGTTTCATCGCCCCCGACGACGGAAGCGCTGACGTGTTCGCACACTATTCGGCAATCGCATCCAGTGGTTACAAGTCCCTGGACGAGAACCAGAAGGTTCAGTTCGACATCACCCAGGGCCCCAAGGGACCCCAGGCGGAGAACATCCAGCCGCTCTAGCGTCTGATGCGAGAGACGGTCAGCCATATGGCAGGCCGGTCTCTCGCTGTGTCCGGGCCCTATGAGGCGGCTTCCCGCTTCGCCGCCCGCAGCGCCCTGGCTGCAGCTTTCTGTTCGGCCACTCTGGCCGCCGTGACGATGTCCTGCGCGGCCTTCTTCGCGTAGGCTGCCTCGGACTTCTGCAGCCGGCGCTTCGCCTCGGTCATGATCTCCGCACAACTTCGGCAGGGACGAAGCCCAGGTCTTCTGGGACGACGACGTCGTGAACGCCACCTTCCTGGCGGTCCTGCAGAACAAGGGCATCGTCGCCGACATCGCCGCAGCCACGGCTTTGATGCGCGGCTGGAACCACACCCGGCACGTGGTCTCCGTCGCCCAGGAGCTGCGCAGCAACCACAGGCAGCCGTAATAGCCGGAGTGGTGTTCCTTGATGCCCTCGGCCTCGGTGCCGACGGAACACACCGCGACGCCAACGCGATGGTCGGCCTTGTCCCGCACGGAAACCAGTGCGGCACCCGTTGAGGCCCTGCCCTTCAAGGGATTCCAGGCCCCGGTCGCGGATGCCCCGGTGGTCAACAAGGTCCAACCAGGCAGCGCCGTGCCGGTGAAGTTCTCGCTTCCCGGAAGTTCAGCGAACCTGGCCGCGGTCCTCTCAGCCGGCTATCCAGTATCGCTGCCGACATCATGCACCAGCCCTGACCTCTCGGTCACCACGGGAGAGCCGGCAGCCGCAGCCGATAACGGAGATCCCGCCCACTCCGACACTTACAATTACGCATGGAAAACCGATCCGGCGTGGTCCGGGTGCAGGGAGTTGATCATGAAGCTTGTCGACGGAACCTATCGCGCTCTCTTCGAGTTCAGGCCATGAAAGACCGGCGTCCGGCTGGAGCGCGGCTCCCTGGCCTGCCCGGAACACTCCAGGGGTTCCTTGTGATGGCCGTAGGCGCAGGCATCCTGCTCGCCGGGTGCGGGACCAACGGTGGTGCGCCGCCGGGTGCGACCGGTGGCGGCCAGAACAGCACGGTTCAGGCAAGCAAACGCCCGGACCCGTCAGACCCGGCGGCACACCCCCTGGGCACTCTTGTCGCCGATCCTCTCTTCACTGTCCTGCCCCCGCAGTCAAAGAAGACCAGCGAACGACAGATCCCCGCGCACAACGAACCCATCGTGTTCGGATCGGGAGGTCCTTTGGCGCGGGCTACAGGGTCGAATTCACCAGCACGGCACCGCCCCAGGACGTGTACGCCGATGTGGCCAAGCAGGCCGCAGCAGGTGGCTGGATGCCGGAGGACACCGACGCGAACGGGCGGACCGTGCACTGGGGCAAGGCCTACCCGGACGGCAGCCGGGCGAGCGTCATGTTCTTCGCCTTGGACCAGGACGGGCCCTCGCCGCCGTACACCTACTCTCTCAACGGTTCGATCTAGGGTCCCACTGTCGGGCCTCGGATAGCGAGGGGCGGGAATGCTGATCTATCGCAGGACGCCGGTGAGGCCCTGGCCGGAACAGCACGGGGCCCCGGACAGTAGCTGCCCGGGGCCCGTGGTCAAGCGTTCTTCTAGCTGGCGGTGATGTAGCTGAAGATCGCGCTTCCGCCCTCGGTCCAGAGACCGACGGTCTTGTTACCGGCGGCGAAGGTGCCGCCGACGCTGATAGCCGTGGATGCGTCCACGTAAACGGTGCCGAGGTCACCTTCACCCCAGCAGTAGGCGGCACAGTTTTCGACGGCACACGTGTTGCTGTAGCCACCGGCCATGGCGGTGACCGTACCGGCCAGACCCTGAACGCCCCGGCATGGATCGTCTTTCCGGTAGCGCAGCATGACGGCCTTCTCCATGGCCGCGTAGATGAGGCCATGGTTGTTCTTGATCGTCTTCGGAGACCTGCCCTTCTTCTGCATCGTCTTGATCCAGTAGGTCAGGTGCCGGTAGTCAAGCTTGTCGACAGGAATATGACCGATGACGTCCGCGATGTGCAGCTTCAGCATCGTCTGGTATGTGTGGACCGTCCCGACGGAAGGGCGCACCAAGAGGTCGATATGTTCCTGAATCACTGCCGCAACTGTAGGAGACTTGGTCTGGTTTTTGACCATTGCATGCTGGGCAATTTCGAAGGACTGCTTGTTCGCGTCGAGGAGTCGTTTCGGCGTCTGGGCTTCAGCTGACGTAGCGAGGGTGATCCCCTCTTGCTTTCGCGTCTCGGGGTTCCGCCAGCGGACCGTAAAGGATGTCGATCCATCCAACTTGGACATAATTCGCCAGCGAGGCAAGCAAGGCAGTCCAGAAGCCGAAGCGCTAGAAGCCTTCGCGGCCCCCCTGGGGGCCGGAGTCGTCCCGGCCGACCTCCGCGCTGCACTTTACAAAGCGGCCGCGCTCATTCCCGGAGCCACCGTCGTAGACAGGCAAGCGAACCTTGACGGCAAGCAGGCACAGCGATCGGGATCGAGCGTCCGGATAGAGAAACCCGGTGGACATCATTATTAATCCCGCAACCGGGCTGCTGATCGGAGAACGGGAGGTCACGCTGACAGCTGGCAAGACCTTCCCAGCCGGAACAGCGACCGACTGGACGTCAGTCCAGACCTCGGTGGTTAATTCAGCGCCATAACCAACCGAGCAACCGCGGGAAAAGGCTGAGCCTGCCGACCACACTTTGGGTGGTCGGCCATCTATGTCCTCTAACAAGGCCGCAAAACCGCCATTCCCGGCTAACAGTTACATGAGAACGGGACTCAGCCTCCGGTTCCTGTGTCCAGTCCACCCGCGGTACGGTTGCCAGCGTCTGGAAGATCGGGACGGACGGGCAGACGGCAGCGTGCCCGAAGTGCACCTCACAGATCAGATCCTGACGATATCTGTGGTCTGCCGGGGACGCTGTCGTTCTCAAGGCAATGCTTTATGAGCCTTAGACAGATGCTAGCCCCGGCCGGAATGTGAGTTCCATGCCGCTCATCGACAGCGCTTTGGACAAATTGGCATGGGTCAATGGCCCGGGCGGACCTTGACGACCATGACCGTTGCATCCAGGAGGTCCGCCAGATCGTGGCCACCCTGCTCGGCAGACGCACGATCCTGCCATCCGCGGAGCATGAACTCTTGAAACAGCTTTTTGAGCCCCGAAGTGGTCCCGTTGTCATCAGAAGGCGTCAGGCAATTCTCGGGCTGAGCTTCAGAGCTCCCGGTAGTAGTACAGCATCGGGTCAGTGCGGTTAGGTTCGGTGTTGGTGAACCCCCGCGCTTCATAGAATCGTCGTGCCCCTGTGTCCTCGCCAGCGACGTTGGTTTCCATGAGCGTGCAGGCCCGATCGCGCAACAGATCACATGAAGCGTCCAGGAGAGCGCTGCCTAGACCACGACCACGCAGGTCTGGGCTGACATAGAGTTCGTCAAGGATAGCTACCGGACCTTCGTACCAGACGTTCGGCCGGAAACTCAGCACCGCGAGGCCACTCGCTGGCTCGCCGACCAGCAGCACGACCACGTCGCCTCCCGCCAATAGGAGCGTCAGCCGCGACCTGAGCGCGTCAGGGCCTGGGCTCGGCGTCGAAAACTCGACGTTGAAGTCGTGAAGCAGCTGCGCAACCACAGCTGCATCAGCCGTTGTTGCCCGTCGCGGCCTCGCCCCGCTTACAGAATCATCAGTCGTCACGGCTTCATCATGCCGGGCAGGTGAGCCGCGGTCCACACGACCCCTCAAATGCACAAACAGGCACGCCACGACCCCCTGAGCGCCAGGCGCTGTGGCCGCCGCGGAAGAAGTCCGGATCTGCATTCCGGCACCTGTAAACACTGGGCTCGCGCGGAAACATGCGGAATCCGGGCCAGTCCGCCCCCCATACGACCCGATCCGAAGCCCGAAGTGTGGACGTTGTCCACCCACCCCATTTCATCAACCCAAAGCATTTCAGCCGGTACTCCCCAAGCCGGGGGCGGCGGCAGTGCCGTGTTCTGCGCCAAGAGCCTTCCGGAACGGAACTCCGGTCCGGCCACGCGCAGCATCAGATGCCCTCTGCACAGCCGACAGAGCGTCCCTTATCGGCGTTACAACAACGGGAGTAGAAGTGGCTGCGGGAACTTCCGTTCCATGGCCTCAATTCGTTCTGTGTCGCATGGACAATCTGGTCTGAGACCTGCAACGCTTGAGAGGTCTCCTATGGTTGACGCCCATCGACCCGCCATCGGCGCGCGAAGTGGGCGTTGGCGATTTCAGGGTCTACCCTCCGCTGTTCCTCAAGCGCTGACTGGGTGCGGTTTCGCTATCCGAAGATCGTCGCACTGGAGATACAGCCGCCGCCCGAGTCCCTTGTGTTGAATGAGCCACACACCGGTGCCGTCGGGCATGGTTGCGTCCACGATCCCCGCGGTCAGCATTTCAGCATCCCGGAACACCTGGATCTGTTCGCCGGGATCAAGACCGGCCCAGTCGGTGACGAAGCCGTATGAATGCGTGTGACCCCCGCCTACGATCCTCCCCAGGTAGCAGGTGGGCTGGGGCCGGGCAGGGCTTTCCGGTGTGTTCATTTCGGCTTCCTTCCAAGCGTATGGCTCATTCGCCGGCTGAAAGCACCAAAGCCACCAACCGGGTGCGTGGTGGACACCAGATTACTCCGCCTTTAGACTATTGTATACAATTTGCACATTGAAATATGACGCCAGTCTTCACGGATCGTGATCCACGAGGCTGTCGTTCCGGGCACCGCCGCCCTTGATGGCGACGGACACAGGTCCGAAGGGCCGGGACGGAACCGGGTCACTCACTGAGGCTTTGGTCCGATACGGAATTGGATCTGGTCCACCGGACCTGGGTGACGTGGCGCGGGCGCGCAAGCGCGCTCTCGTGATCCCGGATTGCCCACGGAGGTCTGCGGGCCGGTGTCCGGGGATCGGGCAGCGGTTGTGGTTAAGCGTCGTTGGCTCTGACGATGACGGCGAGCGGGTTGCCGTCAGGGGGGCCCTGATGGGAGTTCCGCTCTCCGCCGCTGACGAAGACGGTGGTGTGCCCGGTCAGCGAGGCGAGGAGGAAGCCGCCCATTGCCTTGGCGACGTGGTAGCCGACCTGGTCATCGAGCATGGTGATGCGCCGGCCGTTGAGCTCGGCGGTCTGGGGCATGATCATTTTTGCCAGGGCGTAGACAACCGTTTTGGAGGTTTCGCTGACGTCGCAGCCCGGTTCGGCGCCGGCGGAAGCGAGGGCGCCGCTGACGGCGGACGCGTCAATGATGGTACGCATCGGCCGGTGTCCTATCCGCAGGGCGCTGGAGGACTCTGTCGAGTTGCCCAGCAGCAGGACTTCGGCGTGGGTTTTCTCGCCGCCGGAAGAGGTCATGGCGACCTCCGAGTAGACCGACCAGTCCTTGCGGACCATGGAATCGTTCACTTGCTCATCCGTGGCCTCGCCCAGTGCGAGGGCGACGCCGAGGGCGGACCCGTCGTTGGAGTAGCAAATCGCGCCCTCGGGCCCGATGGAGACGTCTGTTGTGACGGTTTCGTGGCCGCGTGATTTTGCATCGGCGATCGACTCGGCAGTCAGGGACGGCGCCTTGACAAGAACAAGGTGCACGTCCGCCGGGTCGGTTAGCCCGGCGTCCTTCATGGCGGCGCTGACGGCGGACCGGACTTTGGTGATCTGGCCCATCCGCCCGACTTCCTCGGGGAGGATTCCCTCGGAGTGGGACAGCCCAAGGACCAGGCGCGGACTGCCGGTCCGGGGTCTAGCCGCGGGATCGGTGGTTCGTGTGAAGAGGGCGGCATGGGGGGTGATCACGCCCGGGCTTCCTCCGGAGAGCACGATGCAGACCCTGTGGGCGACATCGGCCGGGCTGCATCCGGTCCGCTCGGCCAGGAGGGACCTGATGGCCAGATCCGCTGTCTCGCGCCCGACATCCCTGCCCAGGCCTGTGCCCTCGCTTTTCCCCACGACGGCGACGACGTCGGCGGGATCGATCACCCCGGTGTCGAAGAGCCTGGCGATCTCGGATACATCGGCGGGGGTCCGCATTTGGCATACGTGCACGTCAGTCCGCATCAGGGATCCTCTTCTTCAATGTTGTCGTGGGAGCCGGACCGGACGCCCGTTCCAGCGCGGCGCCGAGCGCCAGAGCGACGTCTTCCCGGAAGGGGGGCGCGACGATCTGAACGGAGATGGGTGCCCCCGAGGCCGCCGTGGCGACGGGCACGGACAGCGAGGGGAAGCCGAAAAGGCTTATCGCGCGGCTGGGGATCAAGAGGTGGAAGTTTCCGACGTCGCCGTGAAGGTCCCGCGGAACGTCAACGCTCACGGGCAGCACCAGAGCCCGCTCGCCGGTGAGCCAGCGGCGAAGCCGGGCTATGATCCGGGTCCGGTCTTCCCAGAGCGCGGCACGTTCGGCGCGTCCGGGCTCCGTCCGGTGGTCCAGCATGGCCTGGACCGGGGCGCTAACGAGGCCGGGGTGTGCGGAGGCCAGGGCCTCGATGATGTTCATCGGCTCCGCTGCACGGAGCCGGTCATAGACGTCCAGACCGTCACCGATCGCCTCGGGAAGGCCGTCCAGGACGCGGGTGCCGGAGGCCCTGAGGATATTGACTGCGGTCAGGACGGTCCGGGCAACCTCCGGGTCGACCGGCACGCTCCCGACCTGCGTCCCCCACCGGACCTCGATCTCACGCGGGTGCAGATCCCGGTAGTCTCCGAGCGGCTCGGCGACAGCGACGGGATCGATGCCGTCCGGCCCGCTGATCACGGACAGGACGGTGTGGATATCATCCACGCACCGGGCAAGGGGGCCTATGACCTGGACGGCGTCCTGGAACGAGAGCGTCTCCACACGCAGGGGGTCGGCGCCCGGTAGGGTCGGTTGCTCCCCCGATCTGGGGACGCGGCCCACGGTCGGGCGCAGCCCGACGAGGCCGGTGCACTGGGCAGGCCAGCGGATCGAACCGCCGTAGTCACTTCCGAGTCCCACGAGGGACATGCCGGCAGCAACCGCGGCTGCTTCGCCGCCGCTGGAACCTCCCGGTGTCCACGCGCCGAGCGGGTTGAAGGTCCTGCCAAACAATGCGTTGTTTGTGTCCACGCCCAGGGCGAATTCCGGACAGTTCGTTTTTCCCATGAGGATGGCTCCGGCGGCGCGCATTCGGGACACGGCGGTCGCGTCAACACCGGCGCTCCAGCCTGCCAGCGTCCTGGACCCGCAGGTCGTTGGAAGCTCCGCCGTGGCGAGCATATCTTTGGCGGTGAACGGAATCCCTGCTAGCGGGAAGTCTGAACAATCTGCTGCGGCGGCCTCTGCCAGTGCGTCGGCGCTCCGGTGGCTGATCAGGGCGTTAAGCCGGCCGTTACGGCGTTCGATCCGGTCCGCGGCACACCTGACCAGGGCATCCCCGGCCAACCGGCCCGAGCGCACCTGCGCGGCCAGACCGCGCAGGGTGCCGGTGGTGGTCACCCTGGGGTGCCGATCAGGTCATCGAGGTTGTCCAGGAAGGACCGGTTGCCGTGGTGGGCGATCTCATACAAAACCGCCTCCTTGTCGCCCTTTTCGATGCTTTCCAGGAGTTGGGCGTGGCGCGGATGAACGTCTTTTCGATCACCGAACAGCTGTTCGCGGAACTTCAGGTTGTATCCCATGCACAGTTCGAGCTGCAGGCGCAGACCTTCGTAAGTGTTGATGAGCCGTTTGTGGCCCGGCAGGGAGACCAGGGCCAGATGGAAGCGGCTGTTGGCCTCGACCACCGCTTCATCATCCCCGTTTTCCGCGGCGACGCGCATGTCCTCCAGGGCCTCGCGCATGGGCTGCAGCCGGGATGGATCCTGCACGGGCATTCCCAGTTCCACGGCCATCCGCTCCAGGGCGAAGCGGAGGGAATAGATCTCCCGGACGTCTTCAGCCGTGATGGGGATGACGATGAAGCCCCGGCGGGGAAGGCTCTGGACCAGTCCGTCGCGCTGGAGTATCCGTAAAGCTTCCCGCAGCGGCGGCCGGCTGACGCCGAACATTTCCGACAGCCGTTCCTCTACGAGCCGGTCCCCGGGCCGGAATTCACCGGAGACGATCAGCGCCCTGAGACGCTGCACAACAGCATCCGCCATGGTCGGAACGAGGACCTTGGATGCGGCGGCGGCCGTTGCTGCGGCACTCATGATGTCTCCTGACAGTTGGGTACGGTTCATAATCCGGCGTTGCCGACATTGCCCGGGTCCGGGTGGACATGGACAGGACCGGTGATGATTCCCGCCGCCACCAGGCGGGTGATTTCCGCCGCCGGGACGCCGAGTTCCGCCGCGATCTCCAGCGTGTGTTCACCCAGCATCGGCGCCGGTCGGCGAAGCCAGCCCTTTTCGCTGCCCTGGACCTTAACCGCCTGGCCGAGCACCTTCATGGTACCCAGTTCAGGGTGTTCAACGGTCTGCACCATGCCCAGAGCCTCTGTAATCGGATGATTAAGGGCCTGCCCGAGGTCCAACACGCGTCCACAGGGGACGCCGGCGTCGTTGATCAGGGGAATCCACTCCTCCGCACCCCGTGTTGAGAGGACCTCCTCGATAAGACGGCGCAATTCCGCGCGATTGGTCATGCGCCCGGCGTTGTCAGCGAATCTTGCGTCCTCGGCCAGGGCATCCAGGCCCAACACCGTGCAAAGACGGCGCCACATCTTCTCGTTGCCCGAGGCCAGGGTCAGCGACGCGTCACGGGTCTTGAACGTGCCCTGCGGGAACATGATCGGGTGATCGTTCCCGTCCCGTCCCGGGATGATGCCCAGGCTGAGGTACTTCTGGGCCTGATAAGACATCAGCGTCAGAGTCGATTCCATCAGGGAGGATTCGACCAGGGTCCCTTTTCCTGTCCGGTCCCGCTCGTGCAGGGCCGCCAGGACGCCGACGGCCGCGAAGACGCCCGTGGCTGAGTCGCTGATGGCAATACCGACACGCAACGGTCCGGTCTCCTGGGTCCCGGTCACACTCATCAGCCCGGACATCGCCTGCGCCGTCTGATCGAAACCGGGGAGTGCGTCCCCTGGAGGTTGTGTGCCGAACCCGCTGATGTTGACATAGATCAGCCGTGGATTGCGGGCACGGAGGGCGTCTGCTCCCAGACCCATTGTTTCGGCCGTACCGGGCCGGAAGTTCTGCACGAAGACATCGGCGTCATCGATGAGCCGGAGCAGCAGCTCCCGGCCTTCGGGCTGTCGGAGGTCGACCGCAAACGAGCGTTTGTTCCGGTTCGACGCCAGGTAGTAGACGCTTTCGTCCCCCTGGAACGGTCCGGACTGGCGGGCCGGGTCACCGTTTGGAAGGGTCTCGATCTTAATGACATCGGCCCCGAGATCCGCCAGGAGCATCGTCAAGGTCGGTCCCGAAAGATAGCGGGTGAGGTCGATGACTTTCAATCCGTCAAGAGCGGCCATGAGAGGGGGTCCTTCCGTCAGTGAATTTCGGTGCCCGGCCGGCGAGGAAGGCGTCAATTCCTTCGCGGAGGTCCTCTCCCCCGTAGGCCTGGGCGTGCAGTGCCCGGATCAGTGTGTGCTGGTCGGTGACCGCCGGGTCGGCGGCCAGGGCGGTCACCTGTTTGGTGGCGCGGACCGTGACCTCTGAGCTTTCGGCGATGTTCCAGGCCAGCCGGGCTGTTTCGGCAACGAGTTCACCGGGGTCGACGACCTTTTGAACGAGGCCCCAGGCAAGGGCCTGGTCTGCGGTGGCGAGGGCACCGCTGTAGACGAGGTATTTGAGATTGGCGGCCCCGATGAGGCCGGCGACGGCCCGGGTTTCGGTGAGCCCCAGGGTCACCCCGAGCCTTCCGATCGGAATACCAAAACGCGATCCTGTGCTGGCCAGGCGAACGTCGCAGGCCGTGGCAAGTTCGCATCCACCCCCGACAGCCAGGCCGGCGATCATTGCGATCACCGGAAAGGGAACGGACTGAACTCCCTGCAGTGCCGCGGCTATTGCACTGTTGTACCTGTCCGCCGCCGCGGTCCCCAGCCGCTCCGCCGGGAACTCGGAGATGTCGGCGCCGGCGCCGAAGGCCCGTCCGCCGGCCCCGCGCACAATAACGACCCTGACAGCGGGGTCATCGCCCAGGGCGCTGAAGACCGTGGTCAGGCGCTGCCAGCCCGCGAGGTTCAGCGCGTTGTGCTGGGCGGGCCGGGTAAGGGTGACGACGGCGACGGTCCTTCGCCCCAGGGACAGTGTTTGGACGGCGATCATGTCCTCAACGCTCTCCGGTGAGGGCTCCGCCTCCAGGGCGGAGAGCAGATCCGCGGGGGCTTCGCCGATGCCGGTCATCCGTTGTCCAATGGAACGCGGCGCCGGGAGAGCTGGGACAAGGCAACCGCCACCAGGAGTGCGCCGCCATAGAAGAGCTGCTGGACGTAGGACTGGATTCCCATCAGCTGCAGTCCCGTGATTCCGGTGACCAGGAAGTACACGGCGATGGCCGTTCCCCACGGATTGAATCTGCCGGGCATGATGCTTGTCGCCCCCAGGAACGCCGCGGCGAACGCGGGAAGCAGCAGGTTCGTCCCCGAGGTGGGGTCGGCACCGCCTGAGGTCCCGGCGTAGAGCACTCCAGCGACCGCGGCCAGGGTCGAGGACCCCATCAGGGCACCGACCCGGACACGTCCGACACGGACACCGCTGAGCTTGGAGACGTTCCGGCCCCGTCCGACGAAGAGCAGGCGGCGCCCCACGGAGGTGTATTCCATGATCCACCACAGCAATGCGCACAGTGCGATGGCGTAAAAGAACGCCAACGAGATCCCGGCGAAGCGTTTGACGATGACCCAGTCCACCAGGGTGTGGGAAATCCCCGAAATAGTGGCGGAATTACTCACCCAGAGCGTGATTCCACCCAGGAGCGTGCCCATGCCCAGGGTGACGATCAGGGATTCAATCCCGAAGAACACCATGATGATTCCGTTGAGGAAACCCACGACAAGGCCCATCGCGAGGGAGGCGATGATAGCCGCCCAGATCGGCCAGCCGTACTGGACATTCAGAATGGCGATCATCATGGCCGAAAGGGTGAGCACCGCCCCGACCGAGAGGTCGTAGTCGCCCGCGGTCAGGGGAACGATCAGCGCCAGGGTCAGGACGAGGAGGACGGCCTGGGAGCCGAACATGGTCTGGAACGTTGCCGGAGTCAGGAACACATGGGGGTTGGCGATGCCGAAGCCGATGATCAGCAGCAGCCACGCCCCCGGCAGTGCGATCCGCTGGACCAGGCTGAGCCGGCCCGCGCCCTTGAGAGAGGTCATGAAGCCTCCGCGGGGTGGACGTCCTGGCCCACTGCGTACGACTGCTCCGAGATCTCTTCCTTGTTCACGTGGTTTCCGGTCAATTCCGTCACGATCCGCCCCTGCCTGAATACCAGGACCCGGTCGCAGATCAATGCCAGTTGCTCGTGGTCGCTGCTCGCGCATAGCACAGCCATCCCTTCCGCGGTCGCCGACCGCAATACGCTGAAAATTTCTTCGCGGGCGCCGACGTCGACGCCCTGTGTCGGTTCATGGACCATCAGCAGCGACGGCCTGGTCTGCAGCCACTTAGCCATGAGGACCTTCTGCTGGTTGCCGCCCGAAAGGCTCGAGCACGGCAGGGACGGATCGTTGGGCCGGACCTGGAAGGCCGAAAGGACTTTCCGTGCCTCCTCGCGCATGCGGGCACGGCGCAGGATGAGGCCACTCTGGAAACGGTCCATGGTCTGCATGCTGACGTTGTCCAGCACGGAGAGGGAAAGGATCGCCCCGTCGCGTTGACGGTCGGCCGGGACAAGGGCCATGCCCGACCGGAAAGCCGCGGTCGGGTTTTGGCCCCGCAAACGCACGACTGATCCGTTCAGGGCCAGGGTGCCGGTCTCGGCTTTGGACGCCCCGAACAGAAGGTAGGGAAGGTCCTCGAAGCCGGAGCCCGACAAACCGGTCACCCCGAGGATTTCTCCCGCGTGAACGGCAAAGGAAGCCTCGGCCACGAGGCCGCCCTTGAGTCCGTCCACGACCGCGACCGGCTTGGTTGCCGCGATCTGGGCGGCGCTGCGGTGAGAGACGGCCTTGAGCTCATGGCCGACGATCAGATTGACCATCTCCTCGCGGCTGGTCTGATCCGTGGCTCCGCTGCCGACAACGCGTCCGTCCCGGAAAACGGTGAAACGGTTGGTCAGCCGTTTGACCTCTTCGAGGTCGTGGGAGACAAACAACACCCCGGCCCCTCCGGCGGCAACGTTGCGTGTGAGGTCAAAGAGCATCTCGGTGTCATCCTGGGGCAGGAACACCGTTGGTTCATCAAGGACCAAAAGACCGTTGCGGGGTGCACCGGAGACAGCCCTGACAATTGCCAGCAAAGCCCGCTCCACAGGCCGAAGCGCACTGACAGGGGCCGAGGGCTCCAACCGGACGTTGTACTTCCTGAACAGTTCCTTTGCCTGGCGGCGCCAGGACTTCCACGGGATCCCGGCGGAATGTCCGGTCGAGATCTCGTCGAGGAACAGATTCTCCAGAACGCTCAAACTCGGAATCAGTCCCAGGTCCTGATGGACGAACCTCATCCCGAGGCCCTTGTAATCGCCAGGGGCAAGCGGAAGCCGGACTTCGCTGCCGTTCACCACCAGGCGGCCCCCGGGATCCGGCTCATGGAACCCGGCGAGGACCTTGATGAGCGTGGACTTCCCGGAGCCGTTCTGGCCCAGGAGTCCGTGGATTTCGCCGGCGTTGACCGTCAGATCGACCCCTTGCAGTGCCTTGACCCCGCCGAAGGTTTTGGCCAGGTTGCTGATCTGCAGGACGGCGGGCATTACTTCACGCCCCAGAGGGCCTTGTATCCGTCCTGGAACTTCGCCGGATCCCCGTAGCCGTCCTTCTGGTTCGCGGGAGTTCCCGTCTCGTTGACGTTACCTTCATCGAAGAGGCGCAGCGGGGTCTTTTCACTGGCAATCGGGGCCGCACCGGAGAGGACACGAAGGACCTGGTCCATGTTGGCCCAACCCAGCCACTGAAGGGGTTCGCCGATCTCGGCCGCGACGAGGTTCTTCGCCTGGATCATGCTCAGCACCGACGCTGTTCCGTTGTAAGCGACGATTTTGACGCTGCCCGTCTTACCGGCCTGGGTGATACCCGTGACCAGGAGCGGGGTCATCCCGTCAAATACCGGGACAACATAATTGATGGAGGGATCACTGAGCAGTGCGGCCTGGACCTGTGTGGGGACGTCCGTGGCCCAGTTGGAGATCGGGATGTTCGCGACCTTGGCCGAACAGCTGTCCGGGCAGCGGGCCTTGAGCTCGTCGCTGAACGCCGAGGCAATGCCCGCACTGGGCTGGACTTCGTTGGAGGCCACAAAGTAAGCGTTGACGTGCCCGCCGGACTGCGCGATCGCATAATCAGCCATCAGCGTGCCTGCACGGTAATGGTGGGCGTCCACGAACGCTGTCACATCAGGCAGGTCCTTCTTCGCCGTACCAATGTAGGACTCGTCATAAAGGTGGGTGCTGATCACCGGGATTCCCGCCGCCTTGGCCGCGGCAATCTGCGGCCCGAGCAGTTTCGGGTCCGGTGAGCCCTCGAGCACAATCGCGTCAACTTTTTGAGCGATGGCGCTGTCCATCCCCTGAATCCACTGCGGCACCTGGCCCTGGTTCGTGAACTGGACGACCTTCACCCCGGCGGCCTTGCCGGCTTCCTCCATCGCGGCGTCCACAATCTGGTTGAACGGAACGGTGCTGTTCAAACTGATGTTCGCCACCACCTTTCCCTTCGCCTTGGAAGCATCGAAGGCCGGGCCGGGCGCCGTAAAGGAGGGGGTGGCTTTCGCCTGATCGATCACAGCCTTAACCGCGGTGGTGTCGATGGCGGGCTTCTGCGTGTCGGGTCCCGTCGTGCTGCCGCCCTCGGAACAACCAGCCAGCGCCACGACCGTCATGGCGGCCAGGGAAAGTGTCAGTGCCCTGAATCGAGTAGTGCGCTTCATTGCGGTTCCTTCAGTGGGTTCGGGCAGCAGGGCGGCCAGCCAGGCTGCGTGATACACATCACCCTACTCCGTGTTTTGACTACTGTATACAATTTCGCCTGACCCTCAATGATTCCGGGAGCCGACGCATTCGAGCCCAAGCATCGTGTTGGATTTGGGATCCGCCCTCTGCGCCGCCTCACGGACGGTCATTTGATCGAGCCTGATTGGATACGCAGGTATTTACCTGCATACTGAGGTTATGACTGAGGTGTTCCGGGCTTTGGGTGATCCGACCCGCCGTGCGCTGCTTGACCGCCTCCACCAGCGGAACGGCCAGACCCTCTCCGAGCTGTGCCGGGGGCTGGGCATGGCGCGGCAGTCCGTCACCCAGCATCTGGGGATTCTAGAGGACGCGAACCTTGTCGCCGTCGTGCACCGCGGCCGGGAACGGCTTCACTACCTCAACCCGGTACCGCTCCAGGAGATCCAGGAACGCTGGATCAGCAAGTTCGACCTGCCGCGAATGGATGCGGTCAGCACCATCAAGAAACGAACAGAGGAAACCGCTATGACAAAACGCCCTGATTACGTCTACGTCACCTACATCCGCGCATCGGCCGAGACCGTATGGGACGCACTGACCAGCGAGGAACTGACGGCACAGTTCTGGGGCCACAGCAACGTCTCCACCTGGGAGCCGGGCCAGCCCTGGAAGCACGTCCGCACCGACGGCTCCGGCATCGCCGACGTCACCGGCCGCGTCGTGAAAAGCGAGCGCCCCACCCGCCTCGCGATCACCTTCGAGGACCCGGCCGGCGGGACCGAATCTCCTTCGCTGGTCACCTTCACCATTGAGGAATACAAGGAGATCGTGAAGCTCTCCATCGTGCACGAAAACATTCCGACCGCCGAAGACGCCGAAGCCGCTGCCCTCGGCTGGGCAGCAGTCGGTTCCAACCTCAAATCGCTGCTTGAGACCGGCAAGGTCCTGCCGCAGGCGCCCTGGGACATGCCCGCACAGATACGCGATGCCCAGATGCGCGCAAGGGACTAGTCTCTGACGATATCCAGCAGACGAGCGTGGATCGGGCTCCACGTAGGTTGAAATTCCCCCGACGGGGTCAGGACATCCCGCGGTGACGGTCGCAAGCGCCCTCGGTGAGAAGCATCTGCTTCGCGGCAACGACGCCGGCGCTACGGGCGTCAGAATCAACGACGCCGGCGGCTGGCTCATGTTGCCACCCTTGGACCTCATGGACCAGGGCCGCTTGAGCGTCGCCTTCGAAACCGGCGGCGCCGCGTTCGGCCTCTGGCAGCCCAAGGCACACCACGGCTTTCCCGCTACAACGAACCCCTGGCCGTCACTTGGCACGAGCTCCACACCCGCGACTTCCAGGCCTCCCGCGAGTTCCATGCCAAGGTCCTCGGCCACACCCACACAGACATCACCGACGGCGAGAACTTCGTGTACGCCACCTCCGAACGCCCCGATGGGCAGACCCCCGCCGCATCTGTCATGTCTGGGCCCCAGTGGTGTGGATCCGTCAATCCGGGACGAACAACGGGCAGACGTCAGACTGGTGGATGGTCCGGCGCACCAGGTTCCGGTTCCCCGTCAATATCTGTCATCACGCCACGCCACCGGGCGCGTCCAACGCAGGGTTAGGTTTCCTGCCACCAAAGGAGGCCCTGCGCCGGTACTGGGCCGACTTCGGCTTCCAAGAAGCGCCCGGGACTATCTCGCGCTTGGTGCCATAGCTGACGCCTTCGACGCCTGAGCTACAGCCCCAGGGCCACATGGGGCGGCGTAGGAAAAACTGAAATATCGCCGAGCTTTTGCCGAGCATCGTGGCTGGGATTTGGCTCGATCGGCCCTCTTGGGTGCCTACATCCCGCGGCGGATGGTTCCATCGACTGTGCCGATGGAGGCAACCCCCGTTGCCGGGGCCGAGTCCGTGGGAGATCCAGGTCAGGTATCGGCTCACGCCCGCGGGCATCGCCACTTGTTCCCGGCGAGTTCCTTTGAGGCGCCGTTGGCAGCCGTCGCCTAATCCAAGGTAAGGCCGCAGCTGAGTCCCATTGATGCTCAGGTGTCCGTGGCGAGGTTACAGCACGGTGTGTGCTGTCCAGTTGGGGCTTCCTGGACCAGTGCACAGGATGCCCCCACTTCTAGGTGGCCGTGTAGGAGTTCAGCGGCCGGCCGGTGCTGCCGTACTTGAGGTTCAGGCTGAGGAGGCCCTTGCGCTCCAGCGCGCTGAGGTAACGCTGAGCTGTCGGGCGGCTGATACCGAGGTGGTCGGCGACCTCCGCGGCGCTGATGGGACCGCCGGCGGCGCGGACGGCGTCGAGGGCTTTCTGCATGGTGGGCTGCAGCCGAGGCCCCGGGGCGGCGGCCCTGGCCCCGGCCGAACGGGCGTTGTACAGGCTGTCAACGGTTGCCTGGTTGGCGGCTGATGTCGATTCGAGCTCCTGTCGCCAGTTCCGGTATGCCTCCAGCTGCATGCGGAGCCGGTCAAAGCTGAAGGGCTTGACGAGGTAATAGACTGCGCCGCGGCTCATGGCTGACTTGATCGTGGCCAGGTCCTGGGCGGCGGTGATGATGATGGAATCGACCTCGGTTCCGGCCGCCTGCAGGGACCGCAGCAGGGAGAGCCCATCCTCATCCGGAAGGTGCACGTCCAGCAGAAGCAGGTCCGGGTTCAGACGCGCGATTGCCTCCCGCGCGGCCGCGGCGCTGTATACCTGGCCCACGCACTCGAAGCCCTCAACCCTGGCGACGCGGGCAGCGTGGATTTCTGCGACCCTGAAATCGTCGTCAACTACCAATGTCTTGATCAACGCTTGCGCTCCTGTCCTTGTCTGCAATGCCCGGGTTTCCCGGGTTTGCCGGCAGCCACACCTCAAAGTTGCCGCCGGGCCCGGGGAACACATCAAGGGTTCCCCCGGCGCGGTGCACGATTCTCCTCACGAGGGCCAGCCCGATTCCGCGGCGCATGCCCGGTCGGGGGTCTTTAGTCGAGTAGCCGTCCACCATCACCTGGTCGATCTTGTCTGCGGGCACCCCGGCTCCGTTGTCGTGTACGGCAATGAAGACGCCGTCGGCGTCGTCAAACTGTACCTTCACCATGCGCGGACGGGGCCTGTTGGCCAGCGCGTCCACGGCGTTGTCCAGGAGATTGCCGACGATGGTCAGCAGCTCCGCCTGGTCCGCCTGCGGACGTTCCAGCCGGGACTCGGCGGTCACCTCGATTTGCACGTCCTGTTCTGCGGCAACCGTAATTTTGGCCAGCAGCAGGGCTGCAAGCTCCGGCGGCGCGATCCGTGAGCGCAGCCCTTCCCCGAGTGATCTGGACATGGAGGATATTTGCGAGACGTAGCTCCTGGCCTGGTCCACTTCCCCCATCTCGAGCAGGCCGTCCACGACGTGCAGCCGGTTGGCGTATTCATGCTCCAGGGCACGCATGGCTTCCATCAGCCCCTGGATGGAGTGCAGGTCCCGGACCAGGCTCTCGATCTCTGTGCGGTCCCGCAGGGTTATGACGGACCCGATGCTCCGCCCGGCGGTCGAGACGGCCATGCGGTTGACCACCAGCAGGGACTCCTCCGTCAGCGCCACCTGGTCAGCGCCGGGGAGCTTGCCGGTGAGAAGGTCCCGAAGCCGCCCTTCCGGAATCAGATCGGCAACCGGCTTGCCCAGCGCCGTCCCCTCGATCTGGAGCAGCCGCCGCGCCTCTCCGTTGATGACCGTCACCCTCCCGTCGTCGTCAAGCCCGACGACGGCCTCCCGGATCCCGTGCAGAAGCGCCTCCCGCTCCTGCAACAGCGAGGCGATCTCCGCCGGCTCAAGGTCAAAGGTGACACGCTTGATCCGGCGGGAGAGCAGCAATGAAGCGCCCACGCCCAAGGCCAGGACCAGGGCCGAGAATCCCACTATCAGCCAGATGTTCTGGACCTGGTTGTCTACGACCTGGGTTTCCTCAATGCCCACCGACACCTGGCCTATGACAGAGCCGTTCGCCCCGAAGATTGGGGCTTTGGCGTTCGCCGACATGCCCAGGCTGCCCGGGTCGAGCCCCACGTGGGTTTCGCCGTCCAGCACTGCGACCGGTTCCTCCAGCTTCTGGCCAATCAGCGCAGGGTCCGGGTGGGAAAACCGGACGCCGTCGCGGTCGGTAACCACGACGTAGGCCGGCTGAGCGGCGGCCGCGATCTCCCGTGCGAGCCGGTCGATGACGTGTTTGGGATCCCCGGCCGCGAGGGCGGAGCGGATCTCCGGCATCTGCGCGGAGGTAGCAGCGATGCCAAGGGCACGCAGTTGATACTGCCGGTCCAGGGTCTGGTTGCTGATCAGTGTGAATAGAAACCCGCCCAAGACGACCGTGAGGAGCAGCAGCGAGAGCGAGGCCAGGAGGATCTGGGTGGTCAGGGTTGAAGAACGGGCTCCCGTCCGGAGGCGCCTTGCAGCCGACGCGGGCATCAGTGGAACACCCATACAGGCAGCGCATTCACCGTGGCGCAGAAAACGCACGAAACATGCACTTTTGCTGTTAAGGCACACAACTTACCGAAGCCTTCTGCCACAAACAATCATTTTCTAAGCTTCACATAGTTTCCGTGATTGACATCACGCAGGACTTCCAAGGAAGGGAAATGACAAGGGTGTCAGAACTATCAAGTAGCAGACCACGGGGCCATCCCGTCGGCCGGCGGCATAGTGCAGGGCTGACGCTCCAGCGTTTCGGCAAGCTGCACAACCACGGACAGCGCAGTTCATATTGCCGCTGGACCAAAGGAAGCCGCTGGACCGAAAGAAACCATCGGGCTCTCATGGATCCCCGGCACCGCCGTGGGATCCCCAACCACCGGCCATAAGAACCGAAAGACAAAGAGGTCTTACCACGATGAATGCTAATAATCCCAAGCGGCCCCCCGCGGCCCCCGAGAGAACCGAGGACGCGGCCGGCATCGACATCGTCGGGCTGACCAAACGTTACCTCACGCCCAAGGGAGAGACATTCACTGCCATCCGGGACGTGACGCTCAAGGTCGAACCTGGCCAGTTTTGCGCGATCGTGGGACCAACGGGTTGCGGCAAGTCAACGACGCTGGCCCAGGTCTCCGGCCTGGAGCGGCCAAGCGCCGGCTCGGTGAGTGTCCACGATCAGATCGTTGACGGCATCACCAACGGTGTCAGCTACATGTTCCAAGCGGACGCGCTCTTCCCCTGGAAGACCGTCCTCGGCAATGTCTTGATCGGCCCGGTCCTGCTCGGTACCCCCAAACGCGAAGCCACCGTGCTCGCCATGGACTGGCTGCGTCGCGTCGGTCTGGCCGGCTTCGAGGACCGCTATCCGCACCAGTTGTCCGGCGGCATGCGCAAGCGTGTCGCCATGGCGGCGGCACTGATCAACAACCCAAGGATCCTGTTGATGGATGAGCCGTTTGGCGCCCTCGACGTGCAGACCAAGGCCATCATGCAGAACGAGCTGCTGCAGCTCTGGGAGGAACTGCGCCCCTCTGTCCTGTTCATCACGCACGACCTCGATGAGGCGGTGGCGCTCTCGGACAAAGTCGTCATCATGACCAGCAGCCCCGGCACCATCAAAGACGTCTTCGACATCGATCTTCCCCGACCGCGCGGCGATGTCCAGCAAATCCGCCACGAGGGGCGCTTCCTCGAACTCCAGGGCAGGATCTGGGAATCCCTGAAAGACGAAGTCACCCGCGCCTACAACCAATCGGCAGGTGCGGCAGCATGACAACCACAATCCATAGGGAGGCTCCGGTGAACGAGCAAGCCACCGAGCTCAAGGCCTCCGCCCGGCGTACCATGACGCGCCGCACGACCTGGGTCTGGATCGGCCGGGCCATCCTCGCGGTGGTCGTGATCGGCGGCTGGCAATGGTTCACGACGGCCGGCTGGGTCGACAAGTTCTTCTTCGGCCAGCCGTCCGAAATCTGGACCAGTCTGGTCAACCTCTTCACCCAGGGCACGGCATTCGGCACCATCTGGGAGAACCTCTGGATCACGGTGCAGGAAGCGTTCATGGGCTTCCTGCTCGGCACGCTCGTCGGCGTCGTGCTCGGGATCCTCCTGGGCTCAAACAGATACCTGTCAGAAGTCGTCGGCCCGTACATCCGGATAGTGAACTCAATCCCCCGAATCGTGCTCGGCTCGATCTTCATCGTGGCGTTCGGCCTCGGAGTCTTCCCGAAGGTGCTCCTCGCGGCGGTACTGGTCTTCTTCGTAGTCTTCTTCAACGCCTTCCAGGGCGTCCGGGAAGTGGACCAGAACCTCGTCGGGAACGTGCGCGTCCTGGGCGCATCCCCGCTCCAGGTCGCGATCCACGTGACAATCCCGTCCGCCATGACCTGGATCATCGCAAGCCTTCACACCGCGTTCGGCTTCGCGATCATCGGCGCACTCGTCGCCGAAGTGCTCGGCGCCCAGCAGGGAATCGGCCTGATCATCAGCCAGGCACAGGGAACCTTCGATCCCAACACCGTCTTCGCCTGCATGGTGATCATTGCCGCGATCACGCTCGGCGCCGAAGCCCTCATCACCCTGCTCGAGCACAAGCTGCTCAAATGGCGTCCGCCGAACCGTTCCGAAGCCCAGACGATCTGACGTTCCCCGGCATCCATTCCACTTACCCCACGCTCGAATCCTCAGAATAAACGAAGGAAACGTACACCCATGATGAAAAACAAGATCTACGCCGTCGGCGCTGCCGGAGTGATCGCACTAAGCCTCGCGGCCTGCGGCACCAGCTCCGGAAGCGGCAACAGCAGCAGCACCGCAAGCGGCAGTGCTGCCGCCGACAACAGCTCGATGCCCACCGTGAAGCTGATGGTCGGCGGCATCGACAAGCAGATCTACCTGCCCTACCAGCTCGCACAGCAGCTCGGCTTCTACCAGAAGTACGGCGTCAAGATGGAACTGTCCACCGAGTCCCAGGGGGGCGTCGGCGCCGAGGACGCAATGGCCTCCGGGCAGGTGGACATGGCCGGTGCCTGGTATGTCCACACCGTGGACTTCCAGTCCAAGGGCAAGGCCGTCACCAACCTCGTCCAGCTCTCCGGCGCCCCCGGCGAACGCATCATGTGCAACCCCGCGGCCAACGTCCATTCCGCGGCCGACCTCAAGGGCAAAACCGTCGGCGTCACCGACCTCGGGTCCGGAACCGATGAACTCACGCAGTTCATCACTGCGAAGGCCGGTCTCTCCAAGACCGACTACCATACCCTCGCCGTCGGCTCCGGAGCGACGGCCATCGCGGCCATCCAGCGCGGGTCCGCCGACTGCGTCATGACCACGCAGCCGACCGTCGGGGCCCTCGTGAGCAAGAACCTCGCCGTTCCCGCGATCGACCTCGCGACGTCTGACGGTGCCAAGGCGGCGCTTGGCGGCACCCTGCCGTCGGCGGGCCTTCTGGCACAGGCAGACTGGGTCAAGTCCCATGAGGACGCAGCGCAGAAGGTCGTCAACGCCCTCGTCGACACGATGCATTGGATCAGCACGCACTCCGCGCAGGAGATCGCCGACAAGTTGCCCCCGTCCTTCGTCCAGAACAGCACGATCAGCAAGGACCAGTACGTCGCCGCGCTGAACCAGGACAAGGGCCAGTTCCTCCCGGACGGCATCATGCCAGCAGGCGGCCCCAAGACGATCTTCGACGAGGAGAAAACGATCGGCGTTGACACCTCCAAGGTCAACATCGCCGACACGTTCGACCTGAAATATGCGCAGGCCGCGCTCAAGCTCGAGGGCTACACCGCCACGACCACACCGGCCGGCAACGACGGGTAATCTAAACCCCACTTGGAAGGGACGGCGTGACGACGCCACCGACCGGCCTGCGTGGTACTTCCACGCAGGCCGGTCGAACCTCTTCCGCCCGTCCACCGCCTTCGCCCACAAGGGCGTTGACCAGAACTCGCCAGTAGGTCAGGACGCTAAAATACATCCGCGACCCGACGGCCGCCGAAATGACCGATCCCGTACCCGCGGAAACTACGCAACTGTCGGCAACGATGCTTACGCCCGCTGAATCCCGGGTTCTTCCGCCGGGCCCTCACCCTTCTGTGGCTGCACCTGACTCGGCGGATACCCATCATCCAGATTCAGAATGCGTCCCCGTCGTCCACCGATAAGAAGCGCGAGCACCTCATCGACGTCATGATCCGCGGGGCGCCCAAAACGGACTGCGGCCCGGAGATGGACGATTTCGCGGCCATCGTCTGGGTGAAGCGGGCGAGCGACACGGATGATGAGGACGGCGGGCAGCGACAGGGTGTCGCGGCCAGGACGGCGAATAAGACCCGCGTGAAAAGCGGCCCATGGATCCTCTGGACAGGGGGATTTCAACTCTGCCACGAACTGGGTGTTGTCGCGCTTTGGGGGTGCGGCCCGAAGCTGTGGGGGCATGCGGGGGTCTGTTTCGGTCGGCGAGGGGGACACTGCCCTCGGCTGGGTTAGGCGTGGGGTTGCTCTGCTCAGACATCAAATAGCTCCGTTCGTAGGAGGGGCATCGTTCAGGGCTTCGCTCACCACCGCCAGCCCACCAAAGCCGCGGAACCCACCGCAGTGAACCGGCGATCGTGCACAGCCTCCAACCCCTCCGGTACAGCACCACCGGCACCTCCCACAGACCGCCGCAACCGTCCCCCGACCCACCCCGGGACGGGGCCGCCTTTTCCCCCTGACAACACACGGCGGGACGGCACCCGGGCCCGGACACAGGAATGGCCGCCACATCCTCCGTGACGGCCACCCCTGCCTCCCCCTACCCCGCAGGGTGCGGTCACCGCCCCGCGGCGGACTTCCGGAACCGGGACCACAGCCACGCCGCGGACCCGATAACGAGAATCGCAAAGACGCCGACGATGATGAACGGTGCAGGCCCCGTCGCGTCCGACGCCGGGGTGCTCTGAATCGGTTCCGCCGTCGGCGTCGCCAAAGGACTCGGCGCGACGGAGTGTGTGGCTGACGGCGTCGCACTGGCCGTCACAGAAGGGGCTACAGCGGCCGGCGTGTCCGACGCGGCAGCAACCGTCGCCGGGGCCTCGGCCGGGACGCCATCGATAACAGGATTCCCTGCACGGGCAACGCCCTTGACCGGCTCGCCCTGGACCGCGGTATATCCGTTCGGCGCCTCGTTCCGAACCGGAGCCGGAGCCGGAGCCGGAGCCGCCGGAACGTACACCTGCGCCGGCGCCGGCGCGTACACCGGGGCAGGTGCCTGGACCGGCGGAACATACGGCGCCGGAGCAGGAACGTACGGGGCCGGCTGCCCCGGGGCACCCCCACCACCGCCAACAATGGTGCCGGCCTGGCCAGGGACCGTGGACCCGCCGCCGCCGGTGGAGACGGTGCCACCTCCGCTACTTCCGCCGGTACCGGTGGGGAACACATTGCGGCGCCGTTATTGAGGACGATCGGAACGAACCCAGGCCCGCAGGTGAGGGCCTGGGCGCTCCCCCATGGACCAAGCCCGGGACGCCCGGCCCACCAGACATAAGGGCCGGCCTTCTTCAGTCAAAGACCATGAAGAACACCCGCAAGCGGGTGCACCGCACCACCTGAATGGCCGTCACCTTATGTCTGACGGCTGGTTCGGGCTCAACGGGGGTTTATGACGCCGAGTTCATCTAAGAGAGCGTCTCATGCCCCGATTCCCGAGGCTCCGTGAGGTGCGGGAATGCCTGCGACCATTCCTGCCCACAACAGGTCTGTTGTGGCAGCGGTCAGGGCGTCGCTGGAAGTTCCATCCAGGAGGTTGCCCGCCGCCAGCACAGCGGCTCCGTGCAGGCTCACGAAGCAGACGAGCGCGAGCATCTCGCGGTCCCCTGGCGCCAGCTCCCCGGCCTCCTGGGCTTCAGCGATGAGCGCCCTGGCGACCGTTATGCCGCCTTCGCCGATGCTGCGCAGTTCATTGCTGGCATCAGGATGGTGCTTGGTGGAGTGCATCACGGTCAACAGGACCGGATGGGCGACCGCGAAGTCCACATAGGCCCTGGCGATCCGGACAAAGCGTGACCGATGGCCTCCGGCGGCTTCGGACGCTCCTGTGATCCTGGCATTCATGCTGCGGAAACCGTCAAGGGCGAGGGCATCGAGAAGCGCCTGCTTGTCACGGAAATGCTTGCCGGGTGCCGCGTGGCTCACACCCAGGTCACGCGCGAGCTGCCGCAGGGAAAGTCCCTCGACTCCTGCTTCTTCGATGACTTCCCTTGCGCGGGCGAGCAACGCCTCGCGGAGCTTGCCGTGATGGTAGGGCTGATCGGACATAAGATCAGTATAGCTACAAAGTAGTCATTGACTACTTTAGTGTCACTGTTTACTATGTAGGCATTGGCTACATAGCGTAGCCGCCACACGGAATGGATTCGACATGACCATGAGCTACGCCGGAACCACGGCACTCATCACTGGGGCGAGCTCGGGGCTCGGCGCGGAGTTTGCCGCACGCTTTGCAGCGCGTGGGGCCAATCTTGTGCTGGTGGCACGGCGCACGGACCGGCTTGAGGATCTCGCCCGGAAGCTGCGCGACTCGGACAGTATTTCAGTGACTACGCTCTCGAAGGACTTGAGTCGTGCGGGAGCCGGAGCGGAACTCGGCGAGGAGCTCGCCGGCCGGGGCATCCGCATCGACACCCTGATCAACAACGCGGGCTTCGCCACGAGCGGCCCGTTGGTCAAGGAAGACTCCGCGGTCATCGCCTCGGAGATCTCCCTCAACGTGGCCTCTCTCGTCGAGACCACGCGGGCATTCCTCCCCGAGATGCTCGCCGCCGGGAGGGGCGCCCTCATCAACGTGGCCAGCACCGCAGCTTTTCAGCCGGTACCTGGGATGGCGGTTTACGGAGCAACCAAGGCATTTGTCCTGAGCTTCACCGAAGCCGTGGCGCATGAGACGAAGGAATCCGGCCTTCGCGTGCTCGCGCTCTGCCCGGGGGCTACCCGCACCGAGTTTTTCGATGTACTCGGGAGCCAGGCCGCAGCGGTCGGCCGGCTGCAGAGCGCCAGCCAGGTCGTCGACGCTGCCCTGCGCGCTCTCGATCGCCGCACTACACCCGTTAGCGTCGTCTCAGGCTTGGGAAATCGCCTACTGGCCGGCATCGCCCAGCGCCTCCCCCGAAACATCTCCCTCGCCATGGCCGGCAGAGCCGTACAGGATTAGCCCTGCAGTCGCATTTCGCTTCGCCCTGTTTGTCTTCGCCACGCCCGTATCTTCACAACCCACCGAGGATGTAGCAATGAATCAGCCACCCGACGTACTTCGTTATGCCGCCTTTACCAGCACCCCCGACGGGGGAAATCCGGCGGGAGTAGTCCTGGACGCAACCCGCCTCGACGGCGCCCGGATGCAGGCCATCGCGGCCGACGTCGGGTATGCGGAAACGGTCTTTGTCACGGAGGCGACGGTTGACGGAGACTCCCGCCGGAACCGTGTGCGGTACTTCTCGCCGATCGCCGAGGTGCCGTTTTGCGGCCATGCCTCAATTGCTTTGGCCGTCGCGCTGTCAGGGCGAGATGGCGCAGGGACCTTTGTTTTCGACACCGCTGTGGGGTCCGTCGTGATCGAGACTGCAGGCCACGGCGCAGCGGTAACGGCATCCTTCACGAGCGTGGAGCCTCAAGTCGCCGAGTTCCCCGACGGCGTACTGAGCACCCTGCTCGGGTTGCTCGGCGTAGGCCCGGACGAGCTGCACCCCGAGTACCTTCCGATGATCGCTTTTGCCGGAAACTGGCACCCCATTCTCGTCTTCGCTGATCGAAGGACTTTTGACTCATTCGTGTTCGACCCGAATCGCATGCGCACGCTGATGGACGCCCAAGACTGGGCTGGCACCGTCACGACGCTCTGCGAGACCGGGCCGGGCGAGTTCGACTCACGCAACCTCTTCCCGGTGGGCACCATCACTGAAGATCCGGCGACCGGCTCGGCAGCCGCTGCCTTCGGCGGATACCTCCGCCTGCTTTCACTTGTCGAACCACCCAGCCGCGTCGTGGTGCACCAAGGCAGCCATGTCGGCCGCCCAAGCATGCTGACTGTCGACATTCCTCCGACCCGCGGGATTATCGTCAGCGGTGAAACCGTCGAGATCGTTTGAGCCGTACGGGCTCTATACCGCGGTGCGATTCTGCTGTGGCGTTTGGGGAATCCTGAGCGGACGCTTTCAGGGACAGGGAGGTTGGGGCATTCGTAACCAACCGACAGCACCTTCGGATGCTGCGTAATTTCATGGGCGGAGGACGCAGTGGTCAGTCATGCTGGGATTCCCCGGTCGAACATCCGGATGGCTAGGGCTGCAGGCACATAGGCGGCCCACGCTAAAACCGGCCGCGCCGGGCGGTGTGGGCACGCGGGCCCGGGCGAACTCTCATCCTCAGAATCGCTATATGCGTGCCTTTTCCGGTACTTCCCGCGCGAGGAGGACCGCCACCAGGCCGAGCGCCGAACCGGTGACGCGTCGCTGCCACTTCGTCCAGTCCGGCCGGCCTGAGAGGAATGAGGAGATCGACCCGGCACCGAGGACGATCAGTGCGTTCACGAGTATGCTCACCGCGATCTGGATCGCTCCGAGGGAAAAGCCCTGGACAGTTGCTCCTCCCCGGCCCGTATCGATGAACTGCGGAATGAGCGCAAGGTACATCACGGCTGTTTTTGGGTTCAGCAGGTTCGTGAGGAGTCCCATGCGGAAGAGCTTGCGTGCATCGCGAGCCCGAGGTTCGCCATCGTCATGTAGACGAGGAAGCCAGTACATGTACCTGCGAGAGAAATCATCCCAGCCACTGGCCCTTGACTCACACTGCGCGAAACCAGGTAGACCATGTTCGGGCCCGGCATGAGCACCATGCCGAGTGCCGTTAGAGCCATCCCGCTTGCCGCGACCATCGAGACCCCCGTTCCGAAGTCTGTCCCCGCGATCACGAGCGCACCGTCCTGCTCGCTGGATACCTATATCGTGCCTGCGGATCGACAGCCCAAGGAATAATCATCATGCCTCCAACAATGATGTAATAGCCATATGCATCTCAACCCTTACGGTGAGTACGCGGTACTCCTCGCCGCCTCGTTGGCCAACGATTGGCCAACCGATAGGGACGCTCTCGTGCAGCGGACTCGTGAGTTCGGGATGACGATGGACTACGGACTCTCCGCCGGAGACGATCATCGGCAAACCCGCGACGTCATTGATGCGTGGCTCTCAGTCGTCGATGAACGCAATCCACGGAACAGGGCCGATCTGTTGAACGCCCAGATGGCTGCAGCCGCCGCCTATCCGCGCCTCACCGATCACGACGGTGAAGGATGGCATCTTCACTACCGCGACCTCGACCAGGCTCTTCCACAGGTATTGCTCGCCGTGATCAGTGTCGGAACTGCACTGCACCTGAGCACTCGCGGCGCTCATAGGCTCAGCCGGTGCGCCGCCGGGATGTCATCAGATGATCCCTGCAGGGCCGTCGTGGTCGATGTCACCCGCAACGGTCGCCAGCGCTACTGCTCCGTACGCTGCGCAAACCGTGACAACGTCCGCAAACACCGCGCCCGTGCGAAGCAAGACCGCATCGTGTCGTAAACCGGTCCCCAACCCCGACACTCTCCGCCCACTCCCCAGCCCCGTAAGGGAACTCCCGGAGTGTGGAACCACACCCAGCGGTGCAAACGCCGCCGCGGCGAACTCGCCCCTCCGAAGGTCAAGCTCCTAGACGATGCAGCTCCCGGATGGCAGACCGGGCGGACCCGTGGCTGCCCTCCCCAGCGGTGACCGGAAGGTTGCGTCTCCAGCGACCCGGAGGTCACGCCCGCCAGTAGACATACATCGGCTCTCGAGTCCCCCAGCTTGGAGAGCCGGGAGCCTCCGCGCTTGAGTCTTGGACTCGCGCGGAGGCTTTCCTCATACGCCCAACAGAACCAAGCTGTCGCCAAGCAACAAGCGACCCCACATGGTTGTGCCCACCGAGGGTTTGATTAAACGCTTGACCGAATTGAAAAACAAATTTAGAGTTCAGGTGCTAAAGCGTTTGATCTCGACGTCTGGCTCTCTTTGGCCCGTTGCGCAGCCGGAAACCTGATGTCTGTTTTTCAATGAAGAGGAACCAAACATGACACATGAAATTTCTCGGCGTCACATCCTGCAAGGCACAGGAGCAGGAGCACTCGCCCTGTTCATGAGTAGCGCCATACCCGTCACCGCCGCCCACGCCCAGGGGTCACTGCGGGCCGTTTACCACATGACACCGCCATCCGGCTGGCTGTGCGACCCACAGCGCCCGGTGTATGCCAACGGCGCCTACCACCTGCACTATCTCCACTCCGCGCAGAACGACGCCCCAGGCGGATGGGACCACGCGACAACCACCGATGGTGTGGCCTTCACTCATAACGGAGTCGCACTGCCGCTGCAGACGAACTTTCCCGTGTGGTCGGGATCGGCAGTCATCGACACTGCAAACTCCGCTGGCTTCGGCACAGGTGCGATCGTCGCGCTCGCGACGCAGCCCACCGACAACATCCGCAAGTACCAGGAGCAGTATTGGTGAGCAGCAACAGAGCGGTTTTGGAGCGACTGTAGTCAAAGGCCCGTTCCAGGGCCGGGAAGTACTTCGAGCAGCTGGGCCTGCTGGCTGTTGATCGCCCGGACTCGGTCCGCGGATGCTGCTGCGATTTCCCGGGCCCCTGCGGACATCAGGCAGAGAGCGGCCACGCCGGGGCAGCCTCGGGCGGAACTAGTCGCAGAGACAGCTATAACGCTCGGCTGTACACCCAGCACCTGAGCCATCGAAAGAACCAAGGTGACTATGAGTTCTTCCGAGCCATTCCCAACCAACCGTCACAAACAAGCCCCGCCCAACGCTGCCCTCCTGGGCTCCTAGGCTCCTAGGCTCCTAGGCTCCTAGGCTCCTAGGCTCCTAGGCTCCTAGGCTCAGCGATGATCCCGTACCGCCGTCTTGGGCTGGACAAGTGGCGACTACGGAGCAACAAACAGGAAAACAGCCTGCCACGTGGAAATTAAATCATATTTATTGTGAAACATTTGACTCAGCGCTGGGAGCATGGCACGCGCGCGGAGAGTATGCAAGCGCTTACACAACCTTAGTTCGAAGCCTCCTTGGTGTCTGAAATGTGTTTTTGAATCTTCGCCCGCGCTGTCTACGGTGTTGAACGTCCCGCGCATCAATACGCTCCCGGGCCACCGGACGGGACCCTACCCAGGCCCCGTCCCCTCGATGCAACGGCGCCCTCGATGACGCCTGCGGTGTCGCCGGGGCTGTCGGAGCGTCGGGGAACGAGGGCACACGCCCGTCTTCCACGAACAGTCTCAACTCCGCGAGAAGAGCAAGAAAAATGCACGAGCACCCCTTTACACCCCGGATGTTGCGGTGGCGTTCTGTCGCCGCAGCACTGGCGACGGCCATAGTGGCCTCCGCCTTCCTTTCCGTCCCGTCGGCACAGGCAAACGCGCCCTCGGATCCGCCGCCGTCCCAGCAGATGCCGGCCCCAACGCCCGGCTTCCCCCTGCCCACGAAGCACACCCAGCAGCCGTTCGATCCGGCCGCGGCCTTCACCTCCAAATGGACGCGCGCCGACGCCAAGCAGATCATGGCCCAAAGCAACACAAACGTGGCTCCCGGTCAGAACTCCATGAGCCCGGATGTCACAATGCCGGAGATCCCCGAGGATTTCCCGAAAATGAACGACGACGTCTGGGTCTGGGACACCTGGTCCCTGACCGACGAGAATGCCAACCAGATCAGCTACAAGGGCTGGGACGTCATCTTCTCCCTCGTTGCCGATCGCCACGCCGGCTACGGCTTCGACCAGCGCCACTGGAACGCCCGGATCGGTTATTTCTTCCGCAAGACCAACGCCGACCCGGCCAAGGACAAGTGGAATTACGGTGGGCACTTGTTCCTGCCCAACACCTCCATCGGCAACACCGAATGGTCCGGCTCCACCCGGCTCATGCAGGGCGACCACGTCAACGTGTTCTACACCGCCACCACGTTCTACGATGTGGCCGAACGGAACGCCGGCGGCGGCGGCATCGCCCCGGACGCAGCCATCGCCAAGGCGCTGGGCAACATCCACGCCGACCAGAACGGCGTAAGCTTCGACGGCTTCGAGCACACCAAGCTCCTTGAGCCGGACGGCGTCATGTACCAGAACAAGGCCCAGAACCCGGGTTTCGCCTTCCGGGACCCGTACACGTTCGCAGACCCGGCGCAGCCCGGCAAGACTTTCATGGTCTTCGAAGGCAACACCGGCGGCAAGCGGGGCGACTACAAGTGTAAGGACGATGACCTTGGCTACCAGCCCGGCGATCCCAATGCCGAGAAGCTCAACGAGGTCAACAGCAGCGGCGCCTCCTACCAGACCGCTAACGTTGGCCTGGCCGTCGCGGACAACAAGGACCTGACCAAATGGCACTTCCTGCCGCCCGTCTTGTCCGCCAACTGCGTGAACGACCAGACTGAGCGCCCGCAGATCTTCATCCAGAACGAGAACGGCAAGAACAAGTACTACCTGTTCACCATCAGCCACCAGTTCACCTACGCGGCCGGAATGCGCGGCCCGGACGGCGTCTACGGCTTTGTGGGCGACGGCATCCGTTCCGACTACCAGCCGATGAACAACAGCGGCCTGGCCCTTGCCTCGCCGACGGACCTGAACCTGCCAAAAGAATCCCCGGAGGCACCTACCCCGAACCAGAACGGCCGCCAGTTCCAGGCCTACTCGCACTACGTGCAGCCCGGCGGCCTGGTGCAGTCCTTCATCGACAATGTGAACGGTGTCCGCGGCGGTTCACTCTCACCCACCGTGAAAATCAACTTCCGCAATGGAGTTTCGGCGGTTGACCGCACCTTCGGCCAGAACGGTCTGGGCCCGTTCGGGTACCTGCCCACCAACGTCAAGGTCGGCGGAGCCGGCCTCTATAAGTAGTGCAGTAATTAGGCAATGACAGGGAGGAGGCGCCCGGAATTCCGGGCGCCTCCGTCCTCCGTATGTACGGGCCACAGATGATGCAGGCTGGCTTCCCAGCTCTGGAAAGCGCCCGGCGATCCGGGCTGGACCCGCATGTCGGGGACAGAAGACTAGCGCTTCTCCGGGCCGGCATATCAATGCCGCGCGGGGTCGGAGCGGCTTCGCGGCACCACCAGAACCAGGAATGTTGGATTGTGAAAAACCTTGTACGCCCGCTGGCGCTGAAGTATTGAAGCCCTTTCGACACCGGCAGCCGCCATTTTGGGCAAGGCCTACAGTTTCTTTTGCCAGGATGATCCGCAAACATGTCGCAGAGAGGTCCTCTCCCGGAATGCTGAGCCACCGAACGATCTGGATTGTGGTGGCAGCAGCGGCCGCCGTCGTGCTGGTCGCGGTAGCGCTGGTCCTGCCGGCGGGATCCCGTCCCGCTGCCGAAGGCCAGGCCGAGCAGGCGCTCCTGGGCATCGCCGACGCTCAGGCCGAAGCCAAGGAATCCCAGGGGCGCTACGGCTCCTATTGGCTCAGCGGTGGCGACCGCACTCTTGAGAAGCTTACGCATCCGATCCGGACCGACGGCGTGGCCGACCTACGGAGTATCGAATGCCCCAACGGGTGGGTGGCAGCCGCACGGATCGGAGATGACGTCGAGGTGAGGTCAAGCCTGGAGGACCGGGTGGTCCATGCAGGATCAGGCGAGGTCGCCCGCCCGGAGTGCATGACTTCCGAAGCAGTCCAGTCCATGCTCGCGGATCTGGGCGTTCCACGGCATACGCCGGCACCCGCGGTTTCAGCTTTCGGCCGGCCCCAGGGGGCGTCCGAGTTCCGGCCGAGCTACCACATCACGCCCGGGAAAAACTGGATGAATGATCCGCAGCGTCCGATCCTGCTGGACGGGGTGTGGCACTACTACTACCTCTACAATGCCGGGTATCCGAAGGAGAACGGCACCGAGTGGTACCACCTGACAAGCACAGACCTGGTGCACTGGAAGGACGAGGGGGTGGCGATCGCCAAGTACAAAAACGGGCTGGGCGATATCGAGACGGGAAGCGCCGTGGTGGACCAAGACAACTCGGCCGGTTTCGGCAAGGGAGCCGTCATCGCGGTCATGACGCAACAGGGCCAGGGCATCCAGCGGCAATCCCTGTTCTATTCCACCGACAAGGGCTACTCCTTCACCGCGTATGGGCAGAACCCGGTCATGGACAACACCGGCAACCCGAACTGGCGGGATCCTAAGATCATCCGCGATGAAGCCCACGGCCAATGGGTGATGGCCCTCGCTGAAGGCAACAAGATCGGCATGTATACCTCGCCGGACCTGAAGGACTGGCACTACGCTTCGGGCGTCGAACGCGCCGGTCTGGGTACCCTCGAATGCCCGGATTTCTTTCAGCTGGATCTCGACGGTGATCCGTCCAAACGGACATGGGTCCTGGCCGCCAGCGCCAACGGGAGCGAAGAGGGATTCACCACTGGCGTTGCCTACTGGACTGGCGCGTGGGACGGAACCCGCTTCACAGCTTCGGAGGTGGCGCATCAGTGGCTCGATGCCGGCTCCGACTTCTACGCCGCCGTGACGTGGGATGATCCGAGGCTCACCGAAAGCCAGCGGATGTACTCCCGGCACGCCATCGGGTGGATGAACAACTGGACGTACGCCCGGCAGCTGCCCACCGAGGACTGGCACGGCGGCGCCGATTCCATTGTGCGCGACATCAGGCTCGAAACAGTCGCGGGCAGGCCAACCCTTGTGTCGAACCCGACGACTGCCATGAAGTCTATTGAAGGCCCGGCGGCAACGACTGGGGAGCGTCGAATGACACAGGATGGCTCAGGACAGCTACCGGTTCCCGAGGGCGGGGCCTACCGGCTCGATGTGGCCCTTGAGCGGAGGGCCGGAGACGACGGGTCCGAAGCGAGGATCGAACTCGGGAGCGACAGGGGAACTTTCGCGACGGTCGCATATGACTTTGCGAATGAATCGGCATTCATCTCCCGCGATGCTGATGCTGCCGCCATCGGCAAGGCCGAGCTCAGTGCGGGCTACCGGGCATCGCGAAGCACAGCCAGCCCAGCGCGGGACGGGAAAGTCGAGCTAACAATCTTCGTCGACTATTGCTCGGTAGAGGTTTTCATCAACGGCGGGGAAAAGACCATGACGTCACTCGTTTTCCCCATCGGGGGGACGCCGAGCATCAAAGCCGTCACCGCCGGGGGTGCCCTGACGCTCAAGTCCTTCAGCTACAGGCGGTTAGCCCCGACGAACTGACCGGTCCTCGCAGGAACCAGGTCCTCGGCACCGGCCGGGAGGCCGTCAGTTCCCCCGGCCGTGGGCGGCCACGCCCGGCCCACGGACGGCGATAGCCGCAGCCTTCGACGCCGTGGGACCGAGGCTTTCCAAGGACGTCACGCCCCGGCCCTCCGCACCGGGGGCCAAGAGGCCGTAAATCAGGCCGGCCATGTAGGAGTCGCCGGCACCGACGGTGTCCGACACTAGGACCTGCTGCCCCGCGATGTGCGGTGTTGCACAGGAAAGGCCGCCAGTGACTCCTCCTCGGAGCGGGTCGGCGACTGTAACTCCAGAGCATTAGGAGGTAGCCGTGGCTGCCGTGATTGATGAGGGGGCGGTTGGCGGGCCGGATCCAGGGAAGGAAGCGTTGATTCCTTCCGTGTAGAGCTCAAGTCAACAAGAATGCAACTATTTTGCTAAAACGCTTGATCAAGCACTCAAGCGTGGGTATCTTTAGGTGATCAAGCGTTTTAGCAGACAGGACATCACCGCCGATGACTCGCCCAGTATTCTTCCAGCCCCCTGACGGGTGGGTCGGAGACCTGATCCCCTTCGAGAAGGACGGGGAGTTCTGGCTCTTCTACCTCCACGAGGTCCGCACCGACCCGAAGCCGGGAACCTCGTGGAACCTGGTCACCACTAAAGACCTCACGCAGTTTGAGGACCAGGGCGTTGCCCTCCAGCACGGAAGTGAAACCGACCTGGACTTCAACGCCTACACGGGTAGCGTCGTTGTCGATGAAACCGGTATCCATCGCCTGTTCTACACGGGCCAAAACCCGCGAAACCTCGGACCGGACGGTGCGCCCCTGCAGCTCGTGATGCAGGCCACGAGCACCGATGGCATGCGGACCTGGGTGAAGCACCCGGAACTGACCTTCGGCGCCCCGGCCGGCTACGAGTCCGGGGACTGGCGGGACCCTTTCATCTTCCGGGACGAGGCCGCAGGCCAGTGGCGGATGCTGCTGGCGGCACGGCGCTCCGACGGACCGGAACGCCGTCGCGGCGTCATAGCCCAGTGCGTGTCCAGTGACCTGATGACCTGGCAGCACACCGAGCCGTTCTGGGATCCGCGCCGCTATATCACCCATGAATGCCCGGACGTCTTTGCCTGGGGTGACTGGTGGTACATGGTCTACTCCGAATTCTCGGAGTCCTTCACGACCCGATACCGGATGGCCAAGAGCCCCGACGGGCCGTGGACGGTCCCCGAGCGGGACAGCATCGACGGCCGCGCCTTCTACGCCTCGAAGACGGCCGAGCGGGACGGCCGCCGGTTCTTCTTCGGCTGGATCGCCAGCAAGGAGGGCAACCGGGACGACGGTGCCTGGCAGTGGGCCGGCACCATGTCCGCCCTCGAAGCACATCAGGACCCCGATGGCACCCTGGCGTTCTCCTTCGCCGACGAACTGGTCGAGAGCTTCTGGGACGAGATCCCCGTAACGTTTGACCACGGCCTTCCTGCCGCCCTGTACGCTCCGGACGGGTATGCGGCCATCATCTCCCGTGAGGTCCTGCCTCCGCAGTTCTATGCCAGGGCAGTTCTGCAGATCGACCCTGACACCACAGAGTGCGGACTGCTGCTGCGCTCAAGCGACGACGGGGACCAGTCCTACGTCATCAGACTCGAACCGAAACGCGGCCGTCTTGTGTTCGACCGGTGGCCGCGGGAAGTCACCGGCGACGCGCAATGGCACGTCTCCGGGGACGTTCCTTTCGAGATCGAACTGGAACGCCCCTGCGACCTGTCACCTGGGGAGCACACTCTTGAACTCGTCGTGGACGGGGACCTCTGCGTCGCCGTCGTGGACCGGCAGGTGGCCCTCAGCACCCGCATCTATGACCGGCCCGACGGAAGGATCGGAGTTTTCGCCGGCGAAGGATCCGTCACCGCCACCGAACTTGAGATACGTAAGCGCACGGACGACTAAATACCCACCCACCGCATCCTCCGCCCCAATCAAAGGAGATTGATCCATGAAGAATCTATTTCGCACCGCGGCCGTAGCAGCCATAACCGCCCTGTCCCTGGCCGCCTGCGGCGGCGGAGGGGCCGCCAGCCCCTCCAATGTAAGCCCGACCGGCGAGATCAAACCGCGGGAAATTTCGTGGCTGCTCTCCCGCCCGGCCGACGGGGCTGTGATCAACATCATGAAGAAGATCGCGGACGACTATGCCAAGGACCACCCGGGCTTCTCGCTGAACCTGATCACCACCCCCGACCGGCCCTCCTACGTTCAGAAGCTCGAGACACTCGCTGCCGCGAACAAGCTTCCCGAGCTGTTCGACACCGATGCCACGCCGTTCGCCCAGCAGTTGGCGAAGCAGGGCAAGATGGTAGATGCGGAGAAGCTGCTCAAGGACTTAGGCGTCTACGACAATTACCGCCCCAACGCCCTGAACTACCAGCGCTTCGATGACGGGTCGCTGTATATGATCCCGTTCCAGTTCGAACTGGAGTTCATCTGGTACAACAAGGCCCTCCTCCAGCAGGCCGGCGTCTCGGTGCCGAAATCGCTGGACGACATTCCTGCGATGTGCACCGCCCTGCGCAGCGACGGGATCACCCCGATCGCCATCGACGGGCAGGACCAATGGCCGCTGGAACGGTACGTGGCCTACCAGGCGTTCAGGGCCGCGGGCCCCGACTTCCTCCAGAAGCTGAAGAAGGGCGACGCGAAGTTCTCCGATCCTGCCGGAAAGAAGGCCGTTGACTGGATGGCCGCGCTCGGCAAAGCCAAGTGCTTCCAAGACGGCTTCTCCTCGCAGGGCTACTCCGACGCCCAAAACCAGTTCACTTCCGGCAAGGCCGCCATGTACAACATCGGCACGTGGGAACTGCCAAGCCTGGCGACGGACAAGCTGGACCCAACAGTCCGGGACAACATCGATTTCATGACCCTGCCGACAACAGAGGGATCCGTCACCACTGCCAACGAATACGTTTCCCCGTCCGGAATCGGCATGGCCGTGAACGCCAAGACCTACGATCCGCTCGTCAGCGACTTTCTCAAGTTCGCCCTGACGAAGTACCCTGCGGAGTATGCTGCCACCGGCGCGCTGTCGCCGACGACCGATGTGAAGACTGCCACTCCGGCGAATGCGACTCCGCTGTACACGAAAGCCCTAGGGACGGCCAGCGACCTCGGGGATCAGCAGGCCATGCCGTGGGATACCCAGCTGGACCCGACGACTGACTCCCGGCTCAAGCAGGAGCTCGTGCTCCTCGTCCAGGGCGACATCACGTCCGAGCAGTTCACCAGCACGATGGACAGCACCATCGCGCAGAATGCACCGAAGTTCTTCAAATAACACGTAGCGGTGGGGGCTTCCGCCCCCCCACCCGAAAGGCCCCCGCCATGCTCCCCAACAGGTCGCGACTCTCAGTCCTGGTATTCCTGCTCCCGCCCCTCCTGCTCTACGGCGCCGCCGTACTGTTCCCGATCCTCCAGTCCCTGTTCCTCAGCTTCTTCTCCTGGAACGGCATCAGCGACATGGAGTTCGTGGGCCTCGCCAACTACGTCCGGATGTTCACCGGCGACGAAGTCTTCTGGCGCTCCTTCTTCAATGCACTTGGCTACCTGTTCATCTGCCTGGTCCTGCAGCTCGGCGGCGCGCTCCTCGTCGCCAGCCTCCTCACCTCGCTGCGCCGCGGCCGCGAACTCATTAAAACCCTCTACCTGCTGCCGGCGGTAATCTCGACCGTGGCCATTGCCTTCCTCTTCGTGCGGATCTACTCGATCGACCCGGTGGGTCTGCTAAACCAGGTTCTGCATTGGATCGGCCTCGGTGCCCCTGAACACGCATGGCTCTCCGATGTGAACACCGTCCTCGCCGCGGTATCGGTACCGGAAGGCTGGCGCTTCACCGGCCTGTACATGCTCATCATTTACGCGGCGCTACTCTCCGTTCCACAGGAACTCGAGGAAGCCGCCCGTCTCGACGGCGCGTCGCGGTGGCAACTGTTCACCAAGATCCGCTTCCCCCACATCCGGCCCGTCTGGATCACCACCACGATCATGGCGACAACCTACGGCCTGCGCGGATTCGACATCCCCTACCTAATGACGAACGGCGGCCCCGGACAGTCCTCGGAATTGCTGACCACCTATATGTACAAGACAGCTTTCACGAGCACCGACTTCGGCTACGCCAGCACCATCTCGGTGTTCATCGTCGTCGAGTGTCTGATCGCCGTCGGGCTCATCCTCTTCATGCTCAAACGAAAGGCGGACGCATGACCGCGCAAGCAGCTCCGATTACCAGACCCGTCATCACTTCGCCGGGCAGTCCGCCTCCGCCGCGCAGGCGGCGCAAGCGCAAACCAAGTCTGCACGGCGCTCTGTCAAAGGTGCTGATCGCGCTGATCGTCATCGTGCAGGTCTACCCGCTCGCCTGGCTTTTCATCACCAGTCTCCGCACCGAGCAGGACTTCGTCACGGGCGACCCGTTTGCACTGCCCAAAGCGATCACGTTCGATAACTACGCCCGCGCGTTCGAGACCGGCAATCTCGGAATGAACATCCTCAACAGTTTCATTGTCACGATGGGCGCCAACCTGTTAATTGTGCTGCTGGGAATGATGGCCGCCTACGCCCTCCAGGTCCTCGGCTTCCGGTTCAGCAAGGTCGTCCGCGGCCTGTTTTTGGTCGGCATCATCGTGCCCGTGCAGATCGCGCTTGTCCCGCTGTTCATCGACTACTCAACAGTGAACCTGCTCGACACATACCCGTCGATGATCGTTCCCCTGGCAGGTTTCGCACTTCCAATGTCGATCTACCTTTTCTCCTCATTCTTTGACTACATCCCCCGGGAAACGTACGAGGCGGCCTCGCTGGACGGCGCAGGCCCGTACCGCACCTTCGGGCTCATCACCCTGCCCCTGTCGGTTAACACCGTCGTAACCGTCGTGCTGGTCAACAGCATCTTCATCTGGAACGATTTCATCTTCGCCAACACCTTTGTCCTCTCTGAGGGGCTCAAGACGATCCCGCTGGGGCTGCAGAACTATATCGGGGCCATGGGGAAGACCGACTGGACGGCCACGTTCGCCGCCGTCTGCATCACCATCACCCCGCTGCTGCTGGTCTTCCTCGTGCTCAACAAGGCGATGATCCAAGGCCTGGAAAGCGGTGCGACCAAGGGATGACAGCAACAACAGGCAGATATACTCCTGAAGGAGGGCACATGATTTCAATGGAGAATAATTCGGACACGCCAGCGGGTGCTGCTGCACCCCAGAAGCAGCCCACGCGCGCCCACCCCGTCACCCTCCGACAAGTCGCGGAGGCCGCGGGCGTCTCCACAGCCACCGTCTCTCTGGTCGTGAACAAGAAAAAATCCGCCCGAATATCCGACGAGACCCGCAAACGGGTGCTGGATGCCATCCGGGATCTGGGCTACCGGCCAAATGCCATGGCGCAAACCCTTGTCAGCGGCAGTTCCCGATTCATCGGCCTCGTCGCCGACGCCATCGCCACGACCCCGTTCGCAGGCCAGATCATCCACGGCGCGCAGGATGAGGCCTGGAAGCACGGCTACGCCCTTCTGATCGCCAATACCGAAGGCAACCGCGAGCTTGAGACCGACGCGATTGCCATGATGCTCGAATACAAAGTCCGCGGAATCCTTTACTCGACCTGGTTCCACCGAGCCACGGACATACCGGCCTCCCTTCGGGAGTCGGACTTCGTCCTCGTCAACTGCTTCTCGACGGAACGAGGCGCCCGGGCTGTCGTCCCCGATGAAATACAAGGCGGCCGCTCAGCCACGGAAATCCTGCTGAAACACGGCCACCGCCGGATCGCCTTTATCAACGCCACCATCCCCGCCCCGGCGAAGGATGGACGCCTCCAGGGCTACAAGGAAGCGCTGGAAGCAGAAGGCATCCCCTTCGACGCGGGCCTGGTCCTGGAAGCCTACCCAGACCAGGAAGGCGGATACGGAGCGACCGAGGAACTCCTCAAACGCGACATTACAGCCGTGTACTGCTACAACGACCGAATGGCGATGGGACTCTACGACGGGCTACGCGACCACGGCCTCTCCATCCCGGACGACATCGCCGTGGTGGGATTCGACAACCAGGAAGTCATCGCCGCCCACCTCCGGCCCCCGCTTTCCACCGTATCTCTCCCCCACTACGAACTGGGCGCAGCCGGCGTGAGGATGCTGCTCGGCCTTGATGAATCCCAGAGCAGTGAACCCGCAAAAATCCACTGCCCCGCCGTGGAACGAAACTCGGTACGGGCGCTGGCCCCCGCCTAGCCAACCCGGGCAAGCCCGCAGCCCATGCGCCAGGTCCGGGCCGAGCAGCCTGAGTCGCTTGAGGTGGTCAAGGTCCGCGCCATGCACAAACCAGGTCTTCTACCGCGGCATGCGCGCCCGGCATCGGCCGTGATCGGCGAGGTGGGCAACGGCTTCCGCTACGTCATCGACGGCTGGAACGCCGAGCGCATCCTACTGGCCTCCGAAGCGATCGGCGACGGCTACTGGTTCACTAAGCGGGGCGTGGAGTACGCCAACAGCCGTGAGGTCTACGGCCGCAAGATCGGCACCAACCAGGGCGTGCAGTTCCCCATCACCGATGCGTACATGAAGATCCGGGCAGCAGACATGATGCGTTACGAGGGCGCCCGGCTCTTCGACGCTGGCGAACCCTGCGGCGCCGAAGCCAACATGGCCAAGCACTTGGCCTCCGAGGCCAGCTGGGCCGCCGCCAATGCCTGCCTCGATACCCATGGCGGTTACGGCTTTGTGGACGAGTACGACGTCGAACGCAAGTTCCGCGAAACCCGCATGTTCCAGGTCGCCCCCATCAACAACAACCTCATCAAGAGCTTCGTGGCCACCAAGGTCCTGGGCCTGCCCCGCTCCTACTAGTCCGTCCTGTTCGCCATGGGTGAGGCTATCTACCTCGCCGCCAAGGTGCGGCCGGGCAAGCCCAAGGGCACGGCCGGGATGACCAGGCAGGACTGGAAGCGGAAGCCGTCAATTGGACCAGTTTCGGCCGGGTGGGTGGAAACGCGCGCCCGGGCGCTGCCCCAAAAGTCCATGCGGGCTTTGCGCCGTCGTGGCCGTTAGCCCTCCGAGCGTTCGGTCCAGTCCGGCGCCGGCCTCAGCATTGGGTAGATCATTGCGGACTTCGTCGGGCAGGGCGTCGTGGGAGTAGGCGGCGACGGCCATGGGTGAGGTGGAGCGTCCCAGGCTGTACCGGACGCTGCGGTCGTTCTTGGTGCCGCAGATGAGGATGCCGATGGTTTCGTTATGGTGACCGCGCCGGAGCACGTCGTCGACGAGCGCGATGTAGAAGTTGAGCTTGCCGGCGTACTCCGGCTGGAACTTGCCCGTCTTAAGTTCGATAACCACATACCGGGATTGCTCTATGTGGAAGAAAAGAAGATCCACATAGAAGTCATCGCCGTCGACCTCGAAGTGGACCTGACGGCCGACGAAGGCGAATCCGGGGCCGGGTTCCCGGAGGGTTTCGGTGATTCTGCTGGTCAGGGCGTTCTCGAGGTCGCGTTCGGCGACGTCCCCGGAGAGGCCGAGGAATTCGAAGTTGTAGGGATCTTTGGCGACCTGCTGTGCGAGTTCTGAATCCTGCGCAGCAAGCTGCTGCGCAAAGTTCGATTGCGCCGCCCCGGTTCGCTCCAGCGCCTTGTTCATGATCATATTCAGCAGCACATTCCTGGACCATCCGTGCTCAACCGCTGCGGCGGCGTAGGCCTGGGTGGAGGCTGTACCGAGTCTTTTGTCGAGGAGGACCATGATGTGGCCCCATGGCAATTGCGCAGCAGGCTGCTGCGCAATTGGCCCATCTGCCCACGTTCCGGCGAATGTCGTCATGTATTGAAGCCAGACACCCTGATGCGTTCTCCCATGAAGACATCAACACCGCGGAACTGTTCGCCGCGCAGGCAGCACAGGCCCTCCGGCTGGCACTGCGCATCGCCCAGCTCAAGGACACCAGCGAGGACCTGAACGCCGCCTTGGCCCACAGAAAGACCATCGATATGGCGCTCGGCGCGGTGATGGCACAGAACCGGTGCAGCCGCGACGCAGCATTCATTATCCTCAAACGCGCCGCCAATGCCAGGGAAATGAAACTCCGGGACGTCGCGGCATCGGTCATCGCTTCGGTCTGCGCGGACGGCCTGAGCACGCGCTTCGACGCGTGAGCCCGTCAATCCGGCGCATCACCCGCGTGCCCGGGCGCCCTGGAGCCCAGGAGCCCAGGGGTCGGTGGTCGGTCCGGACGCCCGGTCGCCGTAGTGCGTTCAGCCCCCATCCCGCCGCTTGGCGGTTATGGTTGGAAGTGCACGGTCTGAGCGCTTCCAGCAGAGGGGGACCAGATGAGCGTTGCTTCATTCGGCGACGGCAAGGGCACCATTGAACTGCGCGGGGATAATGTCGTACACCTGCGCTGGTGTCCGGGGCTGAGCATCGACGAAGCCGATGCCCGGGCGGCAACGGCCGCAGTGAGCGAAACATGCTGCGGGGGACGGTATCCGCTGCTCGTGGAGATGGGAGGCACGTCCTCACTGAGCCGCGGCGCCCGCACCGTCTTTGCCCTGCCCGGCCCCGCGGCCCGCATCGCGCTCCTCGGAGCATCACCAGTAGACCGGGTGATCGTCAATTATTTTATCGGCCGTCAGATGCCGCCGTGTCCCACCAGGTTTTTCACCTCTGCCGACGAGGCACTGACCTGGCTCAAGGCCCCCGCCAGTCAATAGAAACGGCCACGCTACAAAAGGCTCGGGGGCGACTGCACGGATGCCTGCGCAGCCGAAGGCGCCGGGGCCCGGGAACCCTTTCCCGGGGAGCGGCCGGCGCCGGGCTCGTTCAGGACCCGAACACCAGGATCTCGGGGATGCGGGGCTTGGCGTTGCCGGTGAAGGTGAACTTGGCGGTCTCGCCTTCGCCGTCCACGTCCACCACCACAATCTCCCCGGGGTGCAGTTCTCCGTAGAGGATCTTCTCGGAGAGCTGGTCCTCGATCTCGCGCTGGATGGTGCGGCGCAACGGCCGGGCACCCATGGCCGGATCGTAGCCGCGGGTTGCCAGGAGGACCTTGGCAGCCGGCGTGAGCTCGATTCCCATGTCCTTGTCCGCCAGACGCTTCTCCAGGCGGGTGAGGAAGAGGTCCACGATCTCGATGATCTCGTCCGGGGTCAGCTGGGCGAAGACCACAACGTCATCAACACGGTTCAGGAACTCGGGGCGGAAGTGCTGCTTGAGCTCCTCCGTCACGCGGGCCCGCATCCGGTTGTAGCCGGTCTGGACGTCTGTGCCGGACTGGAAGCCGGTGGCAACGCTCTTGGAGATATCCCGGGTGCCGAGGTTCGTGGTCATGATGATCACGGTGTTCTTGAAGTCCACCACACGGCCCTGGGAGTCGGTCAGGCGGCCGTCCTCAAGGATCTGCAGGAGCGAGTTGAAGAGGTCCGCGTGGGCCTTCTCCACTTCGTCGAACAGGACCACGGAGAACGGACGACGGCGGACCTTCTCGGTCAGCTGCCCGCCCTCCTCGTACCCGACATAGCCCGGAGGGGCACCGAAGAGCCGGGAGACGGTGTGCTTCTCCGAGTACTCGGACATGTCCAGTGTGATGAGGGCATCCTCTTCGCCGAACAGGAACTCCGCAAGGGCCTTCGCGAGCTCGGTCTTGCCCACGCCGGTGGGGCCGGCGAAGATGAACGAGCCACCCGGACGCCTGGGATCCTTCAGCCCCGCACGGGTCCGGCGGATAGCACGCGAAATCAACCGAACCGCTTCGTCCTGGCCCACCACGCGCTTGTGCAGTTCCTCCTCCATCTTCAGCAGGCGCGAGGACTCCTCCCCGGTCAGCTTGAAGACCGGAATGCCGGTGGAGTTTGCCAGCACCTCGGCAATGAGATCCTCATCCACCACAGATCCCCCGCCCAGGCGACCGGCCTTCCACAAACGCTCCCGCTCCTTACGCTCTGTAACCAGGCCCTGCTCCTGCCGACGAAGGAACACCGCTCTCTGATAGTCCTCGGCTTCAATGGCGGCATCCTCGGCCCTCCTCACGCCGGCAATCTTTTCAACGAGCGCCTTGAGTTCGGGCGGTGGGCTCATCCGGCGGATGCGCAGGCGCGCACCTGCTTCATCGATCAGGTCGATCGCCTTATCCGGCAGGAAGCGGTCCGAGATGTAACGCTCGGAGAGTGCCGCGGCCGAGGCCAGGGCGCCGTCGGTGATGGTGACGCGGTGGTGCGCCTCGTAGCGGTCACGCAGGCCCTTGAGGATCTCGATCGTATGGGCGACCGAGGGCTCCTTGACCTGGATCGGCTGGAAACGGCGCTCCAGCGCGGCGTCCTTCTCGATGTGCTTGCGGTACTCATCGACCGTGGTGGCACCAATGGTCTGGAGCTCACCGCGGGCCAGCATGGGCTTCAGGATCGAGGCCGCGTCGATGGCGCCTTCGGCGGCGCCGGCACCCACCAGGGTGTGGATCTCGTCGATGAACAAGATGATGTCCCCGCGGGTGCGGATCTCCTTGAGGACCTTCTTCAGGCGCTCCTCGAAGTCACCGCGGTAGCGGGAACCGGCCACCAGGGACCCCAGGTCCAGGGTGTACAGCTGCTTGTCCTTGATGGTCTCCGGGACCTCCCCACGCACAATCGCCTGGGCAAGGCCCTCCACCACAGCGGTCTTGCCCACGCCGGGCTCACCGATCAGCACGGGGTTGTTCTTGGTGCGCCGGGAAAGGACCTGCATCACCCGTGCCATCTCCGATTCACGTCCGATCACCGGGTCCAGCCTGTTCTCGGCCGCGGCCTGAGTCAGATTCCGGCCGAACGGATCCAGCACCGCCGAGCCGGCAGGAACCCACGCATGCGGCAGATGGGTGCTCTCCGGGCGCTCGGGGCGCTCCGGGATCATCCGTAAGACCTGGCGGCGTACCGCGGCCAGGTCAATACCAAGGGTCAGAAGCACCTGCGCCCCGACGCCCTGGCCCTCGCTGAGCAGGCCAAGAAGGATGTGTTCACCGCCGACATGCTCGTCCTTCAGGGCCAGTGCCTCCCGGACCGCGAGTTCCAGGACCTTCTTGGACCGCGGGGTGAAGGGGACATGGCCCGTGGGCGGCCGCGAGCCGCGGCCGATGGAATCTTCGACCCGCCACCGCAGACCGTCCAGTGTCAGGCCCATCGATACCAGGGCGCGGGCTGCGATCCCTTGCCCTTCGGCGATGAGTCCGAGGAGAAAATGTTCCGTGCCAATGTAGTTATGGTTCATCATGCTCGACTCGTCCCGGGCCAGGACAACAACGTGCCGGGCCCCGTCGGTGAACCGTTCAAACATTCCGCCACACTCCCCGCCGACACATTCACCCCTGATCCGACAGCCGGCCGCCCCTGGACCAGCCTCCGCACGAATCCCTTGCTTCCCCCGGCCCCGGACCGACCCGCCGTTGGAGCATTGGACGAAACGGCGCCGTGATCAGGCCCTGGCGTTCACGCCAGGGCCGCCCCGCCGGCCAGGCACATGACCAGCGCCAAGGAATTCCCCCGCCACAACGGGCTCCGAACCATCACCCACCCTTCATAGGCCCCTGGGAAGCGCCCAACCGTTCAGGGACGCCGAAGGCCCTAAAGCGGGGGCCACATCTTACGGTCATATCCGCACAGGCGCCCATAGCTGATGGCCGTGCCCGCGGCCGCGGCCGCCGGATCCACCGAGGGGAGGTCGCGGCCCTCCCGTTCCGGCGTCTCCACTGCGCCGGCGCCGGAGCCTCCGTCCGGGTCTGCGTCTGGGTCTGGGTCTCTGTGCATGCTTATCCCCCGGTCTTCCGGCTGAGGGCACACCGGCCCGAAAAGTGCCACAATGTGCCGCACCTCACACTAACCGTGGGGACAGGAACCCCGACAGGGACTTAGGACCGTATCCCCCAACAGCGGCACACAGACCAGAGAACGCCCCGGTACAAACTCCGGCACCCGACGGCTCCAATGCCGGATGCCGCACGTAGGATCAGCGGTAACGAAAGAACCGGGGGTGAGTCGATGAACATCGACGCGTCAAAAATGGATGGTCCCTCAGGGACGCAGGAAAAGAACGGGAGCGTCAGCGGCGAACTCGCCACCCGGCTCGGGGAGCTGGCCAGGGAGTTGCAGCACGAACATGACCTTGACGCTGTCCTTTCCGGGATAGTCCAGGCCGCTGTCCAGCTGATCCCCGGGGTGGCCGATGCGTCCACTAGCCTGGTCACCGGGCGGAAGAAAGTCAGTCCACAGGTCGCGTCGGGAGACCTTTCCCGCAGGGTTGATGCCCTGCAGAGTTCCTCCGGGCAGGGGCCGTGCCTGGATGCGGCCTACCATGACCGGATTGTGCGGGTGCCGGACCTGAGCACCGAGTCCCGTTGGCCGGCGTTTTGCCGGGGCGCGGTTGAGCTGGGGGCGCGCAGCATGCTCTCGATCCAGTTGTTCGTCGAGGGGGACCGGCTGGGTGCGTTGAATCTGTACGGGCGCCGGCCGGACGCCTTCGACCTTGAGTCCGAGCAGATCGGGCTGCTCGTCGCCGCTCACGCAGCCGTGGCTTTCGCTGACTCCCAGAAAATCAGCCAGCTCAACGAGGCCCTGATCACCCGCCAGATCATCGGTCAGGCGGAAGGCATCCTCATGGAGCGCTATAAAATCACCGCCCAGCAGGCCTTTCTGGTCCTCACCAAGGCCAGCTCCAGCTCCAACATTAAACTGCGTGAGGTGGCAGAAGATCTGACCAGCAGCGGAGAAATTCCTACCGCAAAACGTCCGCGCCGGAGCTAACGACGGTGGCTCCAACGGAAATCGCAGGACCTGCCCGATGATGGCCGGGCAGGTGGGCCAACAGCGTGGCTTCGGCGTTGCCCGCGCTCGGTGTTCTCGGCTCCCGGGGTCTGTTCTGTGATCTGTCGCGTCCCGCCGGTCACCCTGGAAGGATGTGAAAGGGTGCCGAGAGCCCCTCGACGCGGACGGGCAGCGCGCCGTCCCCCCTCAGAATGGCGCGGAGCAACCGCTGCGCCTCCCACCTGAGCGACACGGGCGCTTGGCCGCGCCGCAGCACCAGACCCCCGTTCGGAGTCGCGTACCTTTTCTGCAGATCCTCCATCTCCTCGGCTCGCAGCAGCGCAACCGTGCTACCCGCAGCCGAGTCGATCAAGCGGACCAGCGAGGAGGGTCCCGTCAGATCGGTCGCGACGACGTGCCGCTCGCTCGCGGCGAGGATTGTCTTCTGCGCCCCGCGGGTCACGACCAGCGGACGGGAAGGCCCGTCCAGCAGTCCGGACAGCACGTCCGCCGCGGCGTCAGGGCGGCCGGTTCTCCGGGCTGCCGTCTGCATCCGCTGCAGGCGGCCCGGCTCGCGCAGCACCTCGTCGATCTTCCAGCCGATCGTCGCGGCGGTGTTGCAGCGGACCGCCGCCCCCTGCTCGATCAGGTAGTCGCCGTTGCGAACCTCCTGCCCCGGGATGGGATTCACCAGCACCATGGGCAACCCGGCAGCCATGCACTCCGACGCCGACAACCCGCCCGGCTTGCCCACAAACAGGTCGGCGCGGCGCAGCAGCTGCGGCAACTCCGCCGTGAAGCCAAGCACGCGGTAGCGGTCGCCAGCGGGCGCCACCAGCTGCTCGATACGCTGCCGCAGCGCATCGTTGCGTCCGCACAGGACAATGGCCGTGAACGACGAGCGCATGTGCAGAGTCTGCCGCACGACCGAGACCGCATAGTCGCCGCCGGTCGCGCCCGCCGAGATCAGCAGCATCGGGGGCTCGTTTGCATCGCGCACGGGCGCGACTTTCAGCTGTGTGGCGATCGGGATGCCCGTGGCCGCGACGCGGTCCGGGGGCAGGCCGAGCGCCATCAGCTCCACCCTCCCTTCCTCCCTGGCCAGGAAGAACGCGTGGAACGCGCCCGTAAGCCACAGGCCCTGGAAGTCATAGTCGGTCGTGACGACAGCGGTCCTCGCGTCAATCACGCCGCGAAGAAGCAGTGACGCCATCAGCTGGGCTGGCAGGAAGTGCGTGCACACGATCGCTGTCGGTCGGAATCGCTTAATCGCACCGATGACCGGAAGGGCGTTCACACGTGTCCACGGGTCTATAGGGCCTCGGCGCCGGAACGGAGGGTCGCTGATGTCGTAGACCCACTCGACCAGCCATGGCAAGTCCTCGACCAGGACGAAGTAACCCTTGCCCAGCAGTGCGCGGTAGAGCACGCTGCTCACCTGTAGCACGTCCAGCACCTGCACCCCGGCGACGTCGGAGCGCGCGGCGCACGCCTGCTGCACCGCCGCCGCGGCGCTGTTGTGCCCCGATCCCACCCCCGCGGACAGGATAAGTACGCGCTCCCCCTCAGCGGTGTCGGGGCCTCTTACCGGCGTCCTGCGCATGAAGAGAGTCTAGGGGCCGCATCACCCTGAAGACGAGGGCCCAGCCTGCTTGCCGCGCCAGCGCCCTCACGCAGCTCACAGACCTCACGGTCAGCTAGCGCCCGAAATCATTTCTGGCCCTGTAACTTCACCGAGCCTTATTGGAAATGAGCTTTTCGCCGTCGGGTCTCAGTTCCCCGGTCGGTGAGACGTGCCGGTAGAGGGTCTGGCGGGTGATGCCGAGCTCTGTACATAGGTCGCTGACTTTGGTTCCGGGTTTGCCCATAGAGGCCATGGCGAGACGGAGTTTCGCGGGGGTCATCTTGTAGGGGCGTCCGCCGTTTCGGCCGCGGGCCCGGGCGGAGGCCAGGCCGGCGAGGGTGCGCTCGAAGATCAGTTCGCGTTCAAACTCGGCCACGGCGGCGAAAATCCCGAAGACGAGTTTCCCGGAGGCGGTAGTCGACTCCCAGCACCCGACCCCGACGACGACGGTCTGGCGCACACAGCGGCGATCGCCGCCATCGTCCGCGCCACCAACGGCAACTTCCGACTCGCCGACCGCCTCATCACCCAAATCAACCGCATCCTCGAGATCAACAACCGCCAGCACCTCACCCCCGAGGCCGTCGACGCCGCCCAAGAAGCGCTGCTCATCGGACACTAACCGATGCGGAAACTGCGACATTTACCGCTGCGGTTCACAAGCGACATGGTTTGGGACGCTCTCATCACCTGGGCAAAAACGGTCGTTTTTGACCGTAGTGAATAGGGCACATTCACCGGGCTGCTGCGCTCGGCTCGGTAGCATGGCGGGTAATGCCTCGCTCGCCGGGTGAGCCTGGTTGAGAGGTCGTCGGAAGTTCACATGAGAGAGCCGAGGATGGCTAGGGCGGAAGAAGAGCACGCGAGAATCGTGCTCGAAGGCGAGCTCGGAGTGGAATTCCGACACCACGACGACGGCTCCAAACCGAGAATGCCCGACCTTCTATCTCTGGACGGGAACCACGTGGCGGAAGTGATCACGACCGCTCCGCATGCCGTCCGTGAGGCACAACGAAGCCTGGACCCGATGCCGGATGCGACACTGCCCCACTGCGTATGGGTGATGGTGCCGTACACAATCGTGGGAGGCGCCACCAAAGCCGTGCGCCGCAGAATCGAGGCAGATGTCCTGCGGTGGACGGCGAAGCCCGGATGTAAGTATCACTGGTCATCGAGCGACGAATGGCAGTTGCGCCCGGGCATCGATCCCGATCCGATCCTCGGCCTTCGGACTTACGACGACGGGGTCAAGGTGCTGTGCGCTCAGCGCTGTGAGCATTCGATCGTTGAGCCTCATCAGATCGAGTGGTCTATCGTGCACAAACCCTCACTTGGTGATCCATGGGAGTTGATTCGGCAATCGCTGCACATCGTCGACAAGGAACAGCGTGGCGGAGTGCAAGCCCTGGCAAAGAAGTTGAAGGGGTACCCGAACAAGCACCTGGTCATGTACCCGTTCGGTCCGCCAGGGAATCTGACAGGAGCATTCAGCCGCTATGTGCCCCCGTCGAATTTGCGCGACCTCATGCCGGCGCGATTGAATCCGCCACTGGCCGACATTCACGTTTGGCTCTTATACCGGTACGGGAACTCAGATGTCGTAGAGGGACTTCACGTCTGCAACGGCCACTGGGCGAAATTCGGGACGACGTTCCAAGAATAGGGATCCACATGCAGGCACTTGGCTCTTCACGGTGCAGCGCGAATTCGCCGTATTCGCGCCGATGTCGTCCGCCACGTAATTCCCCACTCGTAGGTGGGTTTCGCCACGTAATTCCCCACCTTGAGCGGCGGTTCGCCACGTAATTCCCATGGGGACGACGTCACGCACCGCTGGTGCCTTGTCCGAGAGTCTTGCCTCGGGTCCGATGGTCGGGCCGGAGGCGGGGTTCGTGGTTTGGCGCGTAGGAGTGTGGCACCGATGGATCTGATCGAACTGTTCATGCATTGGGACGCTGGCCGCTCGAAGAGCGAGCTTGCGGTGTCGTTGGGCATGGACCGAAAGACCGTGCAGAAGTACTTGGCCCCGGCCGAGGCCGAGGGCCTTGTCCCGGGTCTCGGGCTCGCTGCCGAGGAGTGGCGGGACCTGGTCTCGGGCTGGTTCCCGACGGTCGTGGACGGCAGGCTGCGACAGATTACCTGGCCGGAGTTTGACGCCCGGATCGAGTGGGTGAGGGAGCAGCTGGACGCCGGGGTCGCCGGGGCCGTGGTCCACCAGCGCCTGGTCGACGAGCACGGGGTCAGAGCCTCCCAGCGTTCGTTTTACCGGTGGCTGGCCGCGACCCTGCCCGATGCCGGGCGGGCGGGACGGGCCCTGACGGTGCTCAAGCCGCCGTCCGCGCCGGGAGAGCTCGGCGAGGTCGATTACGGCATGCTTGGGCACTGGCGCGACCCGGCCACGGGCAAGGGCCACAGGGTCTGGGCGTTCGTGCTCACGCTGCCGTTCTCCAAGCAGGTCTTCGTCTTTCCCACGACCCGGATGGACCAGATGGCATGGACGAACGCGCACGTTGCCGCGTTCGAGCTCTTCGGCGGGGTCCCGCGCCGGCTCACCCCGGACAACCTCAAGACCGGGGTCATCACCCCGGACCTTTACGACCCGAGGATCAACCGGGCCTACGCCGAGCTGGCCGTGCACTACGGGACTTTGATTGACCCCGCACGAGGCTACAGGCCCAAGGACAAGCCGCACGTGGAGCGGATGGTCCAGTACGTGCGCGGCTCGTTTTGGGCCGGACGGTCCTTCACCTCGCTGGCCCAGATGCGTGCTGAGGCTGCGCGGTGGTGCCGGGAGGTCGCCGGCGCCCGCAGGCCGCGTGCCCTGGCCGGGCAGACATCCTGGGAGGTCTTCGCCGCCGTGGAGCGCCCGGCCCTGGTTCCCCTGCCGGCAAGGAGGCTCGAACCGGCGGAATGGCGCACGGCCACGGTCGGGTCGGACTGCCACGCTTCGGTCCGGGGTGTGCTCTACTCGGTGCCCTACCAGCTCGTGGGGACCCGTCTGGACGTGCGGGTCAGCGCCACGATGGTCGAGTTCCACCTCGACGGGGCGATCACGAAGGTCCACCCCAGGATCACCAAGGGGCGCCAGACCGACCTGTCCGACTACCCGCCGGCAGCGGCGGGGTTCTTCACCCGCGATGCGGCATGGTGCCGCGAGCACGCGTCCCTGATCGGCCCCGCCGCCGCAGCACTCGTCCAAGGCCTGCTGGAGGAACCGGCGGTCCACCGGATCCGCGCGGCGCAGGGCATCATCCGCCTCGCCGGCACCCACTTCCCCGAAGCGGTGGAGACCGCCTGCGCGGCCGCGGAAGCGGCCGGGGACCCGACCCTGAAGACCGTCAGGGGACTGCTCGCCGCCGGAGTCACCGTCCTGCCCGTACGACCCAACGGCGACAACGGCGCGGGGGCCTACCTCCGCGGCCCCGGCGCCTTCACCGCCAGCTGAACCCGGCCGAAAAACAAAGGAGATCATCATGACCACCACGATCAGCACCGGCCCGGGGCCTTCGGGCGCGGACCGCACCCAGCTCGCTGCTTCCCTCCGAGCCCTGCGCCTGTCCGGGATGCTCGACTCCCTCGAGAACCGTCTCGCCCAAGCCGCCGACGGTCAACTCGGATTCCTCGACTTCCTCCAGGCTCTGTGCCTGGACGAGATCAACCGCCGCGACTCCACGGCACTGGAGCGACGCACCCGGGCCGCGAAATTCGAATCCGACGGAAGGATCGAGAACTTCGACTTCACCGCGGACCCCGGCATCCCCGCCGCCCGCATCCGCGATCTCGCCAACACCGAATGGGTCCGCACCGGCCAGCACGTGATCATCAGCGGACCCGTCGGCACCGGCAAGACCCACATCGCCACAGCGTTCGGGCACCAAGCCATCAGGGCAGGACACACCGTCCGGTTCGTCCCAACCTCCCGGATCCTGGCCGATCTCGCCGGCGGCCACGCCGACGGGAGCTGGCCACGGCGCCTGCGCGCCTACACCAAACCCGACCTGCTCATCCTGGACGACTTCGCAATGCGCGAGTTCACCCCCGCCCAAGGAGATGACCTCTACGAGATCGTCAACGAACGCCCCGCCCGCTCCATCATCGTCACCACCAACCGCGCCCCCGAGGAGTGGTACCCCCTCTTCCCGAACCAGGTCGTCGCCGAGTCCCTCCTGGACCGGCTCGTGAACAACGCCCACCAGATCACCATTCAGACCGGCTCCTACCGGGCCCGCAGCCGCCCCAACAATTGACCCTCAGCGGTGCGAAGGCAGCAGGCGAGGACCAAACGAAAAACGGGCATAACCTCCGGACCAGCCACCGCAAAAAAGGACTACCATGTCACCAGGCACTGAGGAATTACGTGACGAAAGCCCTGGGGAATTACGTGGCGGGCGACACGCCGAATGCGAGATGTAGTTGGTGAGGCACGAACTGACTCTCCGCCACACCTAAGGTGAGGCACGAACTGACTCTCCGCCACACCTAAGGTGAGGCACGAACTGACTCTCCGCCACACCTAAGGTGAGGCACGAACTGACTCTCCGCCACACCTAAGGTGAGGCACGGCTACTACTCCGCCGGCTGCCCTCACTACAGGCGGGGTCGATCCCCTAAGCGGGGATATGTTCCCAGGTGGCGCTATATGCGTGCGGTGACTTCTGCATATCTTGGTAGAAGTCCCATCCCTGATCTCTGCTGGTGAAGACCTTTTCATAGGTCTTCCCGCTCTCGTCCACGGACCTCCATGTGACTCGATACTTCAGGCTCGGGTCTTCATAGCCGCTGGTCGGTTCGTGCCTCATCTTTTATGCTCCCTTTCGCGTGTGGAGCGACGTTAGCATGTTCATGCTTAGCCGTCGAACAGAAATGCGGAGCAGAAAGCGCGGCACGATCGGCTTAACGCCGCCGGCTAGCGGCCAAGTCCACAGTCAAGCCTAAAGGGACGGTAATGCCCGTCATCAGCAGCAATCTCGAGAACCTGAGATGGACTCCCGAAGCCAGGCCGAAAAGTCAAAGCTACTTAGTGCCCGGCGACAAGCGGTGCTGCGACATGCCGCCGCCAACGCGGGCACTCTGACGACGCACAAGGTCCTCAAATGCTCTGGCGTGCCAAGTTAGAAACCTAGAATGAGACCGACAACCGCTTTGGGGGCAGCAGATGACGCAGAATGATGAAGTTTCATCCTTTTTCACTCCCTTCTTTGCTCCGGACGAGCCTACTGAAGTGGGTTACTTTGAACTTCGTAAACCCGGAATCCTTTACAAAACCCGAACGTCGACGCTCAACCTGGAAGTCTCCCAAGACAGCGGTCAATCCTTCTATCGTGCTAGACAAGTCTTTGACGACACAGGGTACCGCGGAGACACCGGCGAACTACGAGAGCCCCCAAAAGACAACCAGGAGTCTGTAATCCTCGTGCAAAAGCCCCGTGTCCAGATCGAAGCGATGATAACGCGAGAGGCTGGAAACATCCGCTCCGTTGAGTTCCAGCGACTGAAGACGTCAAACGGTGCAACGATTCTCCAGCGGGTTTTGGAGTTCAACAGAGAGGAAGCAGCGGCGCTGCAGAGCTTCTTCAAACACTTGGAAGCCATCGACCCGGATGCAACTCCGGGCAACACTCAATATCTGGACGACAGGACGCGGTTTGAGGTCACCAGAAACGAGGCATCGTTGCTGGAGATACTGCGGGAGAACCCCGAAATGACGACGAAGTTGATCTCCGATGACCCTGAACTTTCGCGGCTACGCCAGTTGTATGAAAGACGCGAGGCCGTGGAGACGTTTGAAGCGCTGGTATCTAATGACAGCGCGTCCGAGAGTGATTTTCAGAAGTTTTTTGAGGCGAACAAATGGCTCATCGGCCTGTCCATCGATGCTCACCTATTCACAAGTGTCGACGCCCACAAACTCGAACAAACAACCACAGGGTTCGACGTCACTGGATCAGGAAAGCGCATTGATGCCCTGCTGAAAACGGCTGGAGTCATCAACTCGATCGCATTCGCGGAGATCAAGAAGCCTAGTACAAGACTCGTCGAATCTGCTGCCTACCGGGCTGAGTCGTGGGGACCTTCAAGAGAACTCGGGGGCGCTGTCGTACAAGTTCAGCAGACGATACACAAGGCACTCGAGACCATTGCACGCTCCAGGTTGGACATCCGGGACAGCACCGGTGCCCTAAGCGAGACTCTCTACTCCTACGCGCCCCGAGGCTATATCGTCGCTGGCCGTCTGGATGAGTTCCTCTCACCGACTGGAGACGTCGAGGAGTACCGCTTCCGTTCGTACGAGTCCTTCCGACGAAGCATTGCGGGCATCACGATTCTTACCTACGACGAAGTTCTGGGTCGAGCTAAGGCCGCCATCGACTTGGATGCATCTGCTTGAGGGAGAATCGAGCAAGTCCCAGTCAAAATGGCCGCCAGTATCCGTGGTGAGCCGGCGTTCAAGAGGACGGTCTCGCCCCTTGTAGGCTAAGCTCGGCGCCCGGTCACTCCGTGCGTGGTCAGTACGGACGAGGAGTGCCCCCGGTATGTCGAAGCGAGCCAGTCTCAGCTCTGCGATGGAAGCTAAACAGGACGAGTTCTACACACAGCGCGAGGATATCGAGCGCGAGATCAAGCACTACCGGAAGCACTTCAAGGGCAAGGTTGTCTACCTCAACTGTGATGACCCCCGTGAGAGCGAGTTCTTCCACTTCTTCTCGCACAACTTCGAATATCTCGGCCTCAAAAAGCTTATAGCCGCCTGCTACAAGAGCCAGGATGTCGACCTCTTCAGCACGGGCGCAAGCGAGAAGGCAATCTACCTAGGAGCGCGGGTCGGTAGTGGTTCTGTGGCGGGGCCGGTCCGATAGGAGATAGCTGTGGAATCCGGTGTTGAGGCCGGGAAGCCGTGGAAAGCGGTCATATGCATCGGTCCATGACCTTGTTTGACCGTTCAGGGTCCTGGACTGGTGGCCCCGGCCCTGGTCTTCAGGCTCCGGCCGGGGCGGCGGACCAGGCTTTCCCTTTGAACGTGAAGAGTTTGAGCAGGTTATGACAGCCGGCGATCAGTTCCCATTCGTGTTTGGCCTGGTCGAGTCCGCGCAGGAGCACGTGTTTGCCCTGCCTGGTGTGGATCTGTCCGAAGACCGGTTCGATGATCGCCTTGCGCCGGGCATAGACCGCCCGGCCCTTCTTCGTTTTCAGTTTCCGGCCCATCCGTTCCCGGTCCGTGGCATTGGCGGGGATCCGTCCCCGGGGCGCGTCCGGGACCTGCTCGCCGTGTTTGAGCCGGCCGGTGGCGATGAAGAATTCGCTCTGCCCGGCAACGGTTTCCGCCAGGGAGGCCACATGCTCAAGGTTGCCCGCCGAACAGTAGCCGGCGTCGGCGAGGAACTGCCCGCCCAGCGAGCCGTTGATCTCCCGGGTTTTCTCCAGCATCGGGACCAGTTGCTGCACATCCACCGCGGTGTTGTTCAGCCCGGTGGCGACGATGACCTGGTGGTCCGCGTCGACCACGCCCTGGGCGTTGTAGCAGTAGTGGAAGGACCCGTCCGCGGTCTTCATGATCCGCGCATCCGGGTCCGTGAAGTTCCGCTGCGCCGACGGCTTCACCACCGCCTTCGCCGCCGCTTCCTGTCCCTTGGCGGCGGCCGTCCCGTCGTCCCGGGCCTTGCGTTCGGCGTCCCTGCGGGCCTTTTCGGCTGCTTCGCCTTCGAGCTGTTTGCGGGCCGCGGCCATCTTCACCAGCCGCGACTGCCGGTCGGCCAGCTCCGCCGGGAGCTCGTCGCCGCGCTTGTCCGCCCCGTACCGGGCGTCCTCGGCCGCATCAACACTTTGCGCGTCGGCGAGCATGTCGGAGACCTCGGCGGCGAGGATCTTCTGCCGCTCCGTCAACCGCCCGTAGCTCATCGCCTTGCGCCGGGACGCGTTGGCCCGCACCTTCGTCCCGTCCAGGGCGACCCGGCCCAACGAGACCATGCCCGCGGCCCGGCACAGTTCCAGGGCCTGCAGGAACACGTTGCCCAGGGCCGCGAGGTGGCGTTTGCGGAACCGGCCGATGGACCGGAAATCCGGTGCCTGCTGCCCGGCCAGCCACCGGAACGCGACCACGTCCACGCACGCCCGCTCCAGCTCCCGGGACGAACGGATCCCGACGCAGTACCCGTAGAGCAGGACCCGGACCATCAGCCGCGGATCATACGGCGGCTGGCCCTTCGTCTTCGCGTACGAACCGTATAACCGGGACAGATCCAGCTCCTCCGCCACGAGATCGGCGATGAACCGGGCCAGATGATTGCCCGGCAGCCACTCATCCAGCGACGGCGGGACCAGCATCACCGCGTCCGGCTCGAAGGGTTTGAACCGCTTGTTCACGCCGGCGCCGGCTTCCACGATGCCCTCGTCAGGACGTTCCACCCGCTCCACGAGCGCTTCATCAAACAAGCCATCCTGGGGATCGGAAGTCATACCCCGATTCTTCCAGCCCCCACCCCCGCAGCCCGGTCAATCGACCGGCGTTTTAAAAACCCCGCCGACTACTGACCCGCGCTCCTAGGGTTCTGAGACGCCTATGCAGTCGCATCATTGGTCCAGTCATCGGCCAGGTGGTGGTCACGCCACTGTTTGCGTAGCCCAGGGTCATGGCGGCCCTTTCCTGGTCGACGGACGCGCCTTCGAGGGAGCCGAATCGGCTTAAGCAGACGGGCCTTCACCACTTCTTCCTGGCGAAAGTTCCCACAGCCGCCAGCCCGCAGGCGTGCAATGCCCCCAGTGCCGATAACAGCGCATATGTGTGAGCCGGGAGGGCGGTCCAGGCCTTGTTCCCCACCCCGGCGCAGCAGCCGAAACAGGGCCTGGACCCAACAGCCGGCCGCGCCAGCGGACGCCCGCCTCCAAAACCCCAACGGACTCAATCAACTGGTGTCCAGGCTTGCACTACAGGGCGGCGTTGGCGCCGGGTCGTTCCGACATCCTGTTGATCCCCTCAGGCGACAGCGCGCAGTCGATGGCCATGATCCCTGCGCCGAGAACTCCCGCTTTTTCGCCGGCTTTTGAACGGTTGATTGAGAGGTGCTCGGTCGCGATGGGCTTAGACCGTGCGTACACGACCTCCCGGATACCGGCAATGAGGTGTTCCCCTGCATTGGCAAGTGAGCCGCCAATGCTTATCAGCGAGGGGTTGAAAAGTGTTACGCAGGTGGTGAGGACCTCTCCGATATCCCGCCCCGCTTGACGAAGGGCTTGTATGGCGAGCATATTTCCAGATATGGCTGCGGTCACGATGTCTTGAACGGAGTGTGTATCGAGTCCCTGGTCACGCAGTTTTGTGGCAATGGCGCTGCCTCCGGCGACTGCCTCTAAGCAGCCGAAGTTTCCGCAGGCACATAGGGCGTCGTGGGCAACGAGTTGGATATGGCCGAGGTCGCCGGCCGTACCCCGTGATCCTCTTTGCAACTGCCCTTCGCTAATGATCCCGGAGCCGATACCGGTCGAGACCTTTACGAGGATCATGTAGTCTGCTTCCGGGCCGGCGACGGCTCTTTCTCCCAGAGCCATGACATTGACATCGTTGTCGACGAGGACTGGAACTTCGAACCGGGGATGCACGAACGCCGGTACATCGAAGTTGTGCCAGCCGGGCATGATTGGCGGATTTTTTGGACGTCCGCTTTCATGTTCAACCGGCCCGGGGAGGCCGATCCCGATCGCCACGAGGTCGCTTTCTGGTCTTCCCGCTTCATGCAGTAGCCGCTCGGCCACATCGAGGAACCAATTAAGTACTGGTACTGGTCCTACGCCTATATCCAGCGTCTCCTTGTGCTCGGAGATGACGGTCGATCCAACGTCGATCAGGGCGACAGTACCCTGGGTTGCCCCGAACTGGGCAGCTATGACGACGCGTGCTCCTGGGTTCATCGCAACCAGCGCGGACGGACGACCGCCTGTGGAAGAAGTCTCTCCGACCGGTGAGACAATGCCGAGACTGAGCAGCTCGTCAAGCCTCAGAGCTATCGTCGATCGTGCCACTCCTGTGGAAGCCGCCAATTGGTTCCGGGTACGCGGTACACCGTCGCGCAGTACCTGGAACAATTCGCTGGCACCCAGGCCAGGGGGGATGTTACGCCCGGTCATCATGATCCTTTGTTGAGGCGGCGGTCGGCCCGCGATGCATACTCACCAAACTCCTTGGGATAGATCGACACTACAACAACTTTCATCGACCGTAATGGAGGAAGCGTTTGCCGCTTCAGCCACCGTAAAGTGTTGCATCTCACATAAGAAGCCGATACTCTTCCATCTAATGACGATATTCGTCATAAGTTGCCTAAGGAGTTCCAAAGGGTCCCCGGCCCGGTACAGGAAGAGGCAACGGTCCTTGGTCAAAGTAGACCGCCTGAAAGGGAACTAGAACATGAAAAGATCAGCCGTAGTCGCTGTGGTCGCATTGGCGTCAATCACTTCATTACTCACCGGATGTAGCTCGGACAGTGGATCCGGTGGTGCCGGGTCCACCGGATCGGGAGACCCGCTGGCCAACGTCACCGCCAAAGAGCTCATACCGAGTGGAATCGTCGGCCTTGGTCCGAACGGCGTCAAGTCCGGCACTCTCGATCAGGTCAAACTGACCGAGGATGAAGTGGCTAAGGCAAAGGCACGCAAGTTCCGCGTGGGCATTGTCATGCAGACCATGAACATCGAATGGTCGACGGAGCAGGTACGGGCGATCAAGGACCGGCTCAAGGAATACAACGCAGAAGTAGTCGGTGTTGTTGACCCTAACTTTGATGTCACCAAGCAGGTTTCCGGCATCGAGAACATGATCCAGCTGAAGCCTGACGCCATTATCAGCATCCCCGTTGATGACACGGCAACAGCCGAGGCCTACCGCAAGATTGGTGCCGCGGGTATCAAGCTGATCATGATGGACAACGTCCCTAAGGGACTTAAGTATCCCGACGACTATCAGGGCATGGTGTCGTCCGATAACCAGGGAAACGGCGCAGTCTGCGCCCAGGCCCTCGCCAAGTTCATCCCGAAAGGCGGCACAGTCGGCGTGCTGGACTTCGGTGTCGATTTCTTCGTGACTAAGGAACGCATGAAGGGATTCGTTGATTGGATGAAGGCGAACCGTTCCGACATTAAGATCAAGACCACCGAATTCCTCGATCCCGCGAACTCCGGGAAGGACGCAGGAAACTTTCTCACCGCCAACCCTGATGTGCAGGGCATGTTCACGGAATGGGAAGTCCCCGCCGTGGGCATTGACCAGGCATTGCGCGCCCAGGGCAAAAGCGTCCCCATCACTGCAGTCAATATTGCATCCGACGTTGCCATGGATCTGGCAACAGGCGGAAATATCAAAGCGCTAGGCGCTCAGGTGCCCTACGACCAGGGGCTAGCTGAATCAGATATGGCCATCAAGGTTCTTCTGGGCGGCACCGTCCCTAACTGGGTTGGCTTTCCTTCGGTTCCGGTGCTCCAGAAAAACGTCCTGGATGCCTGGAAACAGGTCTACCACCAGGACCCTCCTGCTCAGCTCGTCAAAGCCAGCGAAGCCACTAACGGCGGCAAATAATCGCTGCCCACTGTACTGACCACAAGAACAACAAAGGAGTAGTAAACGTGGAAATCATTCAGGACCACAACGGAGTACCCGCGAAGCACGGTAGAGCCCTCGTCAACGGTGTGCGGCTGCATTACACAATCGCCGGTGAAGGCGAACCGCTGTTTCTGCTGCACGGGGTACCGAAGACCTCATACCACTGGCGACGCGTCATCCCGCTGCTGACCCCGTACTACACGGTCATCGCCCCGGACCTTCGGGGCCTCGGAGATTCGGAGCACCCGCAGGACGGCTTCGACATGAAGAATATGGCAGAGGACATCGCACAGCTGGCCACACACCTCGGGTACGACACCTTCAACCTCGTCGGAGAAGACTGGGGAGCTTCGACCGCCTACCAGGTCGCAGCTCAGTACCCTGAGCGGGTCAAGAAGCTCGTATACCAGGAGATGATTCTCCCCGGATTCGGGCTCGAAGAGTACTCCTTCCTCACCCGTGAAAACGTCAGCACCTATGTCTGGCTCTGGCACATCAACTTCTACAGCGTCCCTGACTTCCCGGAACTGTTGATCACAGGCAAAGAACGGGAGTACTTCAATTACTTCATCAAACATGAAACACACAACCCGCAGGCCATCACCCCTGATGCTCTGGACGAGTACGTTCGCTGCTACTCGTCGCCTGGTGGATTGAGGAGCATGTTCGCGATTTACCGCGCAACGCTCGATGATGCTGATCAGAACCGCGAGTCAGCAAAGACAAAACTTAAAATGCCCGTTCTGGCCGTCGGAAGCGAGCACTTTATCGGCGACGACAACGAGCGGCAGATGCGGGAAGTCGCTGAAGACGTTCGCGGAGTCATCCTGCCGTGGGGGCACCAGCTTGCAGAAGAAGACCCTGAGGCCCTGGCAGCGGCCTACCTGGACTTCTTCGGGCGCGAATAACCTTCCGCTCGGGCGCAGAACGGCGGAGCAATCGGCCGTTCTGCGCCCGCAACACCACGAACCAAGACCTGACCCATCACGGGCCATTGGCAGTGACGCGGCCCAATCTGTGTCCTCTCTCAACGGAGGTTGAGCGAAATTAGATTAGCCAGCCATTGTCTGGGGTGGCGTCGTAGACGCCCCAGACGACGCCACCAGCATCAGGGATCGTGATTATCGCACCAAAGCCGACATGGCTGTTTCCCGGGAATTGTCGAGGCCATTCGAAAAGCAGACTACGACAGTTGACTCATGGTGGAACTTGCCGGCCATCTTCGTCGAGCGGCAGCCGAAATCAGCATGAATCACCGCAAGAACCTTTTTACCCACCCACACCGGATTTCACCGGGGTGATGCGTATCCCGCACCAGGCCTGCCCACACGAGAAGGAAAACACGGATCATGACACGCAGTAAGAAGAGCATTGCCGCAGGCGCAGGCCTGCTCACCGCCTTCGCACTCCTCCTTTCAGGATGCTCGTCCGACGCCTCCGGCGGCACTTCAACCGCTTCCGATGGGAAGGCTGTCGTGGTAGATGCCGCGTCGATCGCCCCGGCCGGCATTGTCGGCAAGGGAAAGAACGGTGAGGAACCAGCCCTCGTCGACAAACTCCAACTCAGCGACGCGGATAAAAAGAAGGTCGCTGACGGAAAGTTCTCCGTGGGCATCTCGATGAACACCATGGACATTGACTGGTCCCGTTTGACCATCGAAGGCATTCAAAAAACACTCACCGGCCTCGGCGTGCAGGTGGTCGGCGTGACCGATGCGAAGTTCAAAGTCCAGCAGCAGATCTCTGACCTTGAAAACCTCATCACGAAGAAGCCTGATGCCATCATCAGCATCCCTACGGACGATGTGGCAACAGCCGCGACGTATAAAAAGGTAGCGGCTGCCGGCATCAAATTGATCTTCATCCACATGCCGGCGTCAGGCCTGACGTATCCGGCCGACTACCAGGCTGTAGTCGCACCGGATAATCAGGGGAACGGCGAAATTGCGGCTGCGGGGCTCTCCAAGTATATTCCGCAAAATGGCGCCGCCGGGATCGTGGATTACGGTGTGGACTTTTACACTACGAACCAACGCACTCTGCGTGTTAAGGAGTGGTTCAAACAAAACCGCCCCGACGTCAAGGTAAAGACCGTCAGCTTCACAGACACCAACGCGGTCGGACCCGTCGCTGCCAACTTCATGACCGCCAACCCGGACGTCAAGGGCCTGTTCGTCATCTGGGACTCCCCGGCAATGCAATCCGTTGCTTCTCTCCGGAACGCGGGCGTGAACGTCCCTATCACCACCATTGACCTGGGAACAGAGGTTGCGGTGGAAATGGCCAGCGGCGGATACATTAAAGCGATCGGCGCCCAACAGCCGTATGACCAGGGAGTAGCGGAAGCGCTGGCCGCGGCCAACGCACTCGTCGGGAACAAGGTCCCTGCCTGGGTTGCCCTTCCCCCGGTGGCTGTGACTCCCGGCAACCTGCTTAAGAGCTATGAGTCGATATTCCACACGAAGCCGCCACAGGAAGTCCTCGATGCCTGCAAGTCTTCAGGCATCTGCGGCTAGCAATTCAAATGACCAGCAACCGTACGCGGACTACAGGAAGGATAAGGGCATGAATGTTCACGCCGAAGCGATTCCAGTCGAACCCCCCGCAGGTGAAACCGTTCTCGTAGCCCAGGGAGTAAGTAAAGCCTTCAACGGAATATACGCTCTCAAGGACGTGGACTTTGACTTGCGGGCGGGTGAAGTCCATGCCCTTCTCGGCCCCAATGGAGCCGGTAAGTCGACACTCATCAAGATCCTTGACGGGGTGCAGCCCCAAGACGAAGGAACGGTCGAGGTCGACGGGCGGGAACGCTCCCACTCTGACATCGCGACCGTCTTTCAGGAATTGAGCCTCGTTCCGTCCCTCTCGGTGGCCCAGAACATTTTCCTCGGCAACGAAATCCGTAATGCGCTCGGACTCGTTCAGAAGAAGAAAATGAACAGCATCGCGAAGGAACTCACAGACAGCCTCGGTCTTCATCTGCCCCCGGAAGAACTGGTCGAAAACCTCTCGGTGGCATCGCGGCAACTCGTTGAGATCGCCAAAGCCATACACCGTGACGCCCGCGTGCTGGTGCTCGATGAGCCCACATCCACCCTGACTAAAGCGGACCAACTGCTGCTTTTCAAGAGCATCCGGGACATCCAAAAATCCGGCGTGGGCATTATCTACGTTACTCACCGCCTGACCGAAGTGTTCGAACTCGCCGATCGCGTGACGATCATTCGAGACGGGCGCAAAGTCCTTACGGCCGACGTAGCCGACATGGAGATGGAATCTCTGGTCCGGGAAATCACTGGGACCGAGCCGGATGAGCCCGGCCCTGCGAAGAAGGATTTCGACCGCTACACGCACCCGGAGCTGACGACCACTTCGTCGTCGTCCGGGCCGAAACTGCAGATTTCAAGTCTGGCGGGCGACCGGTTCTCCAACATCAGCTTCACGGCTTCTGCCGGTCAGATTGTTGGCATCGCCGGGCTGATCGGAACGGGGCGGACAGAACTGCTGGAAACCATCGGAGGTGTGCGCCGGGGCACAGCAGGAGAGATCACACTCGACGGTCGTTTCGTGCGTTTTAAGCACCCGTGGGAAGCATTGCATGCAGGGGTCGCACTTGTACCCGAAGACCGGCACCGGTCCGGCATAATCCTGCAGCACTCAATCCAACGTAACCTAACGCTCGCCCACTATAAAGCCTTGCGTAAAGGTGGCCTCGTTGACAACAAGGCCGCGCGCACACTGATTCACGGGCTGGTGGACACGCTCCAGGTGAAGACGAGCTCCATCGACAGCCCTGTGCAGTCCCTGTCTGGCGGAAACCAGCAGAAGGTCGTCTTCGCGAAATGGCTGCAACCAGGGATACAAGTGCTTCTCCTGGACGAACCGACACAGGGCGTCGACGTGGCGGCGAGGCAGGAAATCTACCGGGTGATTCATCGCTTCGCAGAAGAGGGAGCCGCAATTGTTGTTGCCTCGTCTGACTTCGTCGAGCTTCAGGAACTTTGCGACGAAATCTACTTCATGACTTCCACCTCGATGAGCGAGCCGGAAAAAGTAACAAGCGATACGACTGATCAATATATCTATTCAAGACTCAACGAGAGGGTTCTAGAGAGCCATGAGCGCGATCAACACTAGATTTGTGCGGCCGCTGTGGAGCGGCAGATCAGCGGGAAATTTCATCCGCGAATATTTCGTCTACATCGCACTGGTGGCGTTGGTGGTGTTCTTCTCGATCGCCTCTCCGGTGTTCCTCAGCGCCCAGAACTTCGCCAATGTCGGCCGACAGACAGCCATCGTGTCGATCATCGCCGTCGGAGTGACCTTTGTCATCGTCAACGCACAGATCGACCTCTCAGTAGGCAGCGTTTTCGCCCTGTGTGGAATGGTTTCCGGCCTGGCCCTGCAATACATCTCCAACTTCTGGCTCCTGGGAGCGCTGGCCGCCGTTGCGGTGGGAGTGATATTTGGATTCATCAACGGCTTACTCACCGTCAAATTAGGGGTGCCCAGCTTCCTCGTGACGTTGGGCATGCTTGGTGTTGCACGCGGAATCGCCTTGATCATCACAGATACGCGACCTGTGCTCATCGCTAATCGTCCGTTCTTCAGCATCTTCGGTGACAGCAACATCCTTGGAATACCAATAGCCGTCGTCTGGACAGTGGTCATCGTTGCCCTCGGGGTCATAATCCTCCATAAGAGCGTCTTCGGCCTGCGGGTCTTCGCCACCGGAGGCAACCCCCAGGCAGCCCGCTTCACGGGCGTAAACACCCAGCGCACAATCATCCTTTCCTTTGTCATCACCGGCGGCCTCGTCGGACTGTCCTCCCTCCTTTTCACCGGAATAGCACACGCGGCACGTCCCGACGTCGGCGTCGGGCTCGAACTTGACGTCATCGCGGCAGTGATCCTCGGCGGCGTGAGCCTCTTCGGTGGGCGCGGCACCATTATCGGCGCCCTCGCAGGCTCCCTCATCATCGGCATGATGAACAACGGCCTTGTACTCATGGGCGTGGATTCCTCGGTCCAGCAGATCATCAAGGGACTCATCATCATCGCTGCCGTTTCGCTCAGCAAGAAGTAACAGCGCCAAGAAATCGAAGGGAAATCACCAGCAATGTCATCACATACATCGGCACCCCGTTCGTTCTTTCAGGTAGGTCAGAACGAGACCGGAGCCTGGAGCTTCATCGACCCCCAGGGCAAGCCGTTCATCTCTCTCGCACTCAACCACCTGGACGACTCTGACCTTCGCTACCCGCACAACGTGGAAATCTTCGAGCGCAAGTACGGCACACGCGAGGCCTGGACCAAGGGAGTTGTCCGGGATCTGCAAGACCTGAACTTCAATACCATCGGTTGGACATCCCAGTACATCAGCGGCGGATGGGGGGAAGCGCTGGACTGGTTCGGCGACCCGGTCGATCTGGGCCACTCCTCCCCGTGGCCGGACCAGCATCTACTTGACTCCGGATTCCCATACGTTGTGCAGATCCGTGCGCAAGAAATTGAAGACTGGAACGGCCACCCGGCGTTCAGGGACGTCTTTGGCGAAGACTTCCAGAAGTATGCCGACTGGATAGCGCGCCGCATGGTATCCGATCACAAGAACAGCACGAACCTCATCGGCTACTTCCTCGTTGACATTCCCGCTTGGCTGCCCCACGCTGCCGGCAGATTCTGGCCCGGATTCGAGGGCCTGACGCAAGAAGAACACGATCAGAAACTGTTCGACGTGGCCACGCAGTACTACAAAACAATCACCGAGGCCGTCCGGCGCTACGACCCCAACCACCTGATCCTCGGGGACCGGTACAACGGCAATAAAGGCATCCCAGAAGCAGCCCTGCGCGCAATGGTCCCTTTCATCGATGTTCTTTCGGTCCAGTACTTCACTGGAAAGTCCGACGAAGAGTACTCCACCATGATCAAAGACCTCCGTGGCTGGCACGAGCTCACGGGCAAGCCGGTCGTTATCGCAGACATCGGCAACTGGGTCCCCACGGAGATGAACCCGCACCGCACGAGCGATATGGAGACCCAGGCCGAACGCGGTGCAGACTACGCCAACGGCTTGGCTCGAGTCGCCGCCGAACCGTGGATCATCGGATGGCACTGGTGCGGCTACATCGAAAATCTCGGCCGCGGCTGGGGCGTCAAGGACCCCAACGACGAGTTCTACACAGACATGACAGACCAGATTCGTGAGGCAAACGAGAAGGCTCAAGCAGCCGTCGGCGAACGCTGATACGGAAAGTGATACAAGAGACGCAAGAGATGCAAGAGATGCAAGAAATTAGGCTCACCGCCCGCTGCACCGACCTAATCTGTGATCGGTCCGGTCCATGAACCGCCTCCGGGCCAGACTGCTGGAATACTCCCCGGCACTCGAGCAACTCGAGCGGGCGTTCGACCAAGAAGGCGCTCCTGATCCTCCTGGGCGGCTACCAAACCCCGGAGGGCATCCGCCGGATCGGACTGACCCGGCTCACGGGAAGGCTGAGGAAACGTGGCTGCCGAAACAGCGCCGCCATGGCAGTAAAAGGCGTCGACGCCGCGAACGCCCAGCACACAGTCCTGCCAACCCAGAGCACAGGCTCGGCCCTGGTCGTTCGTCTGGCCGATCAGATCAACAGCATCGACGCGCAGATCACGGACCTGTTCCGGCAGCACGTCGATGCGGACATCCTGCTGAGTATGCCTGACTTCGAGCCCGCGCTGGGCGCCGCGTTTCTGGCCAACACCGGCGGTGACCTGCGTGCTTTCGAAACCGTCGACCGGCTCGCCAGCGTCGCAGGCCTTGCCCCGGCACCCAAGGACTCCGGCCGCATCACCGGCAACCACCACAGAGCATGCGGCTAAAGTCGGCGGGTCATGCGCACCTGCTACCTCGGAGCGCTCTCCAGGCTGAAGAACAGCCCGGCCTCACGGGCCTTCTACGACCGCAAACTTGCCGAAGGGAAAACCCACAAGCAGGCCCTAATGCGCCCTCGCCTGACGGCGCATCAACACCCTCTGGGCCATGCTCCGCGACCACACCACCGATCGGGAACCAACACCGGCCGACACCACCCAAGCGGCTTGACAGAAGCTGTGAGTCTTTACATGGCTGGTCCGGGACCGGCTGGCAGGGTTGGCATTGGTCGCCTCGCCGCGGTTGTGGCTCATGACAGAACTGGCCCCCTTGGGTGCCTTGCCTATGAACTGTCCGACCGTGGTGGGCGGCCGGCGCCAGCCCGGCCCACCTCGGTGGCCTGATAAGAAGCCTGCCCGACCCCCAGGGATCGTGGCCCATCACAGTTCTGCCTCGAAGTGACCTCTCCCGGGCACGGCGCCGGTCCGCAGCGACCGGGAACACTGTCGCATGGAAAGGAACCGTGATCGCGTGAGCACCACTGTCGCCCACACGCATTCATTCGTCATCGGCGTGGACACCCACGCCAGGACCCACACCTACGCGGTGCTGACCTCCAACGGCGAGCACCTGGGAACCGAAGCCTTCCCCAACACCCATACCGGCAGGGCCCGCGCGATCACCTGGGCGGCACGCCGCACCGGTGGAGACCTCGGCGCCCTGTGGGTCATCGAGGGCATCGGCAGCTACGGGGCTCAGCTCGCCCGCCAGACCGGGCTTGCCGGCTACCGGGCGGTCGAAGCAGGCCGGATGGGCAGGGCAGGGCGCCGCGGCATCGGCAAGTCCGACCCGATCGATGCCCGGCGCATCGCCGCGGCCGTGCTGCCCCTCGAAGATGATCAGCTGCGCACCCCGCGGATGGACGAAGGGATCCGGGCGGCAGCCCAGATCCTCCTCACCGCCCGCGATGAGCTCACCCGGGAACGGACCAGGGCCGTGAACGCCTTGACCGCCCTCGTGCACATCGCCGACCTCGGCATCGACGCACGGCATCCCCTAGGCGCCAGGAAGATCGGGGAGATCTCCCGCTGGCGCCCGCGCGAGGAGAACCTCGCCGCCGCGACCGCCCGCACCGAGGCCGTGCGGCTGGCCAAGAGGATCCTCGCCCTTGACACCGAGATCACGGACAACACGAACCGGACCGGCGAGCTCGTCGAGGCCAGCCCCGCTGCGGCCCTGATCGAGGAGACCGGGATCCGGCCGGTCACCGCAGCCACCGTCCTGGTCGCCTGGTCCCATCCCGGACGGGTCAGGGACGAGGCCGCGTTCGCCGCTCTCGCCGGAGTGAACCCCATCCCGGCTTCCTCTGGCAACACCACCCGGCACCGGCTCAACCGCGGCGGCGACAGGCGCCTCAACCGCGCACTGAACGTCATCGCCATGGTCAGGATGGTCCACCACCCCCAAACCCGCGCTCACGCCGACAGGCGCCGCGCAGAAGGCAAGACCGACCGCGAGATCCGCCGCTGCATCAAGCGCTACCTCGCCCGACACCTCTACCGCCACCTCAACGCCGCCGCTGGCCGCGAAATTGGGGGTTGACGAGATATAGAAGCTTCATTGAGATTGCCAGTGTACGGGCACGGCCCGATCGTCCCGCTTCGTCGAGCCCAGATTTCTTGCCCGAATGTAAGGTGGGCACCGCATGCCCTGGGAAACACCAAAGTCGTTCGTCACCCGTCCCGTCGACCCTGACGCGTGAGGTGCGCCCTGTCGTCCAGAAAGTCAGTGCTGCCGTGCGCCTGATCCACCGACATCGTCAGAAGAAGTCACTGACTCCATTTCCAGTCCAGTCTTTTCCCGGGTTGTGCCGTACGGTACGTGGGGACTTGAGACTGGCCATGAATTTGCTCGGGCCGGTGCGCGTGACCAGGATGCCGTGCCGGCGGGCCTCGGCCCTTGGCGTGAGGAGTTGCACCGTGGCATTCAGGGTGCTGTCCAGAGCTGATCTGGTAAGGATGTCGAGGGAGATTGAGTCCGAGCTCCAAACGTATTCATGCTGTGGTCTTTAGGCAGCGAGTATTGGAGAGGACAAGAGATACAAGCACAGAGGCGACAAGGGTGATGACTGCCGTGGAGTGCCCCCATGATCACCGCGGCAGCATTTAGGCACCATATAGGTACAAAGTCCGGATCTGTCACTAATTTCGGCGCGACCTACGCTTCCGAGACGAATTACAGGCTGCGCAGGGGCCTAAGCGGACTGGTCAGCGCTTGGTGTTGAAGGCGGCGTCGAAGGAGGTGTTCGACGCCGGGAAGTCGAACTTCTTGAGGGCGGCGAGAGCCTCGGGGGCGCCATGGAGGCGGTCCATGCCGGCGTCTTCCCATTCCACGGAGATGGGGCCGTTGTAGCCGATCGCGGTGAGGGCCCGGAACGACGATTCCCAGGGCACGTCCCCGCGGCCCGCGGAGACGAAGTCCCAGCCGCGGCGCGGGTCGCCCCAGGGCAGGTGCGAGCCCATGACGGTGTTCCGGCCGGTAGGGCGCAGCTTCGTGTCCTTGCAGTCCACGTGATAGATCCGGTCCTTGAAGTCCCAGATGAAGGAGACCGGGTCGATGCCCTGCCACATGAAGTGGGACGGGTCCCAGTTCAGCCCGAACGCGGGGCGGTGGCCGATCGCCTCGAGCGTGCGGACGGTGGTCCAGTAGTCGTAGGCGATCTCGGAGGGGTGGACTTCGTGGGCGAAGCGGACCCCGGATTCGTCGAAGACGTCCAGGATGGGGTTCCAGCGGTCAGCGAAGTCCTGGTAGCCGGCCTCGATCACCTTCTCCGGGACGGGCGGGAACATCGCCACGTACTGCCAGATCGAGGAGCCGGTGAATCCGACCACGGTGTCAACGCCCAACGCTCGCGCGAGCCGGGCCGTGTGCTTCATTTCCTCGGCGGCGCGCTGCCGGACGCCTTCGGGATCGCCGTCGCCCCAGACCTTGGACCCGACGATGGCCTCGTGCCGGAAGTCGATGGGGTCATCGCAGACGGCCTGGCCCTTGAGGTGGTTGGAGATGGCCCAGACCTTGAGGTTGTACTTCTCCAGCACCGCTAGCTTGGACTCGACATAGCCGGGCTCGTCCCAGCGCCAGGCGTCCAGGTGGTCGCCGGACACGGCGATTTCCAGGCCGTCGTAGCCCCAGCCGGAGGCCAGGCGTGCGACTTCCTCGAAGGGGAGGTCGGCCCACTGGCCGGTGAACAGGGTGTACGGGCGGGGCATGTCAGGCTCCTTTAAACGCTTGCTGTTGTGAGTTGGTGGCTGCATTCAGCCGATGCTGCGGAGCCGGTGGACGACCATGGGCTCGGCGAGCAATGGATCGGCCAGGGCCAGGAAATCTGTCACATGGGACCGCCGGTTGTGATCTTCGAGCGTTTCGTCGTCTTCCCATCGCTCGTAGAGAAAGAACCGGGCAGGGTCGGACAGATCGCCCAGGACGTCATAGACGACGCAGCCGGGGTCGCGGCGGCTGGCGGCCTGCAGGTCGTTGAGCGCGTTCTCCAGGTCTTGGATTGAGCCCGGCTTTGCAACGAATGTGGGTATGAGCGTAATCCGGTGGTCTTGCGCCGCGGGGCCTGTGTTGTCGGGCATGGGTCGGCTTTCGTGTCGGAGGGGTGGTGGTGCGTGGTCGGGAGGACCGGGCTGCCGGCAGCGGACCGGTCCTCCCGATGCGGACTCGCTTATGCGTCGATGAGCGGAACGTCGACCCAGCTGTCTTTTTCGGCTGATTCGATGATGGCGTCATCGATCAGGGCCGTCTGGTAACCGTCCGCGAAGTTCGGGCTTACGCTGCCGCCTTCGGCGATGGCTTTGAAGAAGTCGTGGGCTTCGATGATCTTGGTTTCGCCGTAGCCGATTCCCAGGGCGGGGATGGGCCAGAGTGCCTCGCCGTAGGGGTGGTTGGGGCCGGTGTAGACGGTACGGAAGCCGCGCCGGTCGGCCTGGTCGTTGGCGAAGGACACCTGAAGTTCATCGCGTCGTTCGTAATTGAAGACGATGCTGCCTTCGGTCCCGTGGATTTCGAAGGTGATGAAGTTGTTGCGTCCGTGGGCGTTGCGGGTCGCTTCGATCGACCCGACTGCTCCGTTGGCGAAGCGGATCATGGTCATCACTTCGTCGTCGACGTCAACCGCTCCCTTGGGCCCTTCTCCGGTGCGGGCCTTGCCGAGGGAATCGGCACCGCCGCTCTGAAGGGGACGTTCGGGGATCCAGGTCGACATCAGTGCGTTTACCTGGCTGAATTCGCCAACGAGGTAGCGGGCCATGTCGATCACGTGGGTTGCGATGTCGCCGAGGGCGCCGGAGCCGGCGATGGATTTCTGGAACCGCCAGGACAGCGGCGAGTTCGGATCGGCGCTCCAGTCCTGCAGGTACGTGCCACGGAAGTTGGTGATCCGGCCGATGGCCCCTTCCTCAATGTATTTCTTGGCCAGGGCCACGGCAGGGGTGCGCCGGTAGTTGAACGCGACCATGTGCACGATATCGGTGTTCTTCACCGCGTCGTACATGGCCTTGGACTCTTCGCCCGTTCGGGCCAGCGGTTTTTCGCAGATGATGTGCTTGCCGGCCTGGGCGGCGGCGATGGCGATCTCGGCGTGGAGGTGGTTGGGTGTGGCGATGTCCACGACGTCGATGGTTGGGTCATCGATGATGCTTCGCCAGTCCGACGTCGATTTTTCGAAACCGAAGCGGCGTGCGGCTTCGCTGGCGAGTTCTTCGGTTGCTTCCGCGATCACGGCGCGTACCGGCAGCGCGGGCGCCGGCCAGAAGAACATGGGCATAGCTGCGTAGGCTAAGGAGTGGGCCTTGCCCATGAATCCGCCGCCGATGAGGCCGACATTGAGGTTTTTCACGTGGATTTTTCCCTTCGTATTGCTGAATTATTTTCCGGTTGCGCTCAGACGGGCCGTTTGATGGCTCCCGTCCCGGTCAGGAGAGGATGGTGCCGAGGTATTTCTTGCTGATCTCCGCTGCCGCGCGGGGGTCGCCGTCGTAGGAATCAAGTTCGACCATCAGCCAGCTGTCGTAGCCGCTTTCCTTGATGGCCGCGATGATGTCGGGGAAGTTCAGGTCGCCTTCGCCCAGAGGAAGGAACTGGAACGGGTCCTTCCGGAAGTCCTTGAGATGGACGTGACGGAGGCGGTCAGAATATTTGCGGATCTCCGCTGCCGGGTCGCAGCCGCCCGCGGCCAGGTGCGCGGTGTCGGGGCAGAAACCGATCCGGCTCAAACCCATCAGGCGCTCCAGCTCGTCTGGGCTTTCCACGATCGTGGTCAGATGGGGATGGTAGCTGGCGGAGAGTCCGAAGCTTTCGGCAATGTCGGTCACGCGGTCCAGAGCGGTCCCCAGACGTACGTAGTCTTCATCGGTCGTGCCGGCTGCCCGTCGTGCGCCGCCGCCGACGACAAGGCGTTCTGCGCCGAAGGTCGCCGCGAGTTCGGCGGCGCGGTGGATGCGGTGAAGCTCATCGGGCAGGATGTCGGCGTAGATGAAGTTCGCCCCAGTGTAGACACTGACCAGCGAAAGCCCTGAGCCTTCGAGAATGCCGCGGAGTTCATCGGGGTTCTCTGCATATTCGGCAAGGTTGCCGTCAAACATTTCGGTGCCTTCGTACCCGGCCGCAGCAATATCCTGGACGGCTTTGTCCATGGGTCCGTTGGTCCTGTAGAAGAGGTCTTTGACGCTGGTGACGCCCCCGGCGTCGCCGACGACGCCGCCCCAGGTGATCGAACAGTATCCCAGTTTCATTGTTCCTGCCTTTCAAGTGAAGATGAAAATGATCCGGTTGTAACAGTCGGGGTGTTCGGGTCCCCGCCTGGCACGTCGACCCAGCCTCCGCGGGAGGCGGACGCCAGGACAGCGTCAGTGATCCGGGCCGCGCGCAGACCGTCGCCGAAAGTCGGCAGACCGTCGGGTGTCCGGCCTTCAACGGCTGAGTAGACGTCCGCGATGAAGGCGTTGAAGCTGTCCTGGTAACCCTGGGGGTGTCCGGCGGGCAGCCGGGCATATCGCTTCCCTGCCTCAGTAGACAGAGTGTCTGCTCCGCTGTGAACAAGGCTGCTCGACCGGGTTCCGCCGACCCACAGAGTATCGGGCTGCTCCTGGTTGAAACTGAAAGATGCTTCGGTTCCGTCCAAAGAGAACCACAGGCGGTTCTTCCTTCCAGGCGTGACCTGGCTGACCACCAGGGACCCCGTTGCTCCCAGGTCCGTCTCGAACAGCACGGTCGCACCGTCTTCCGTGCCCACCGCCGACAGTCCTCCGCTGCCTTCGCGGTGCTCGAAGGCACGCGCAGTCTTCGCGACGAGCCTGGTGATCCGGTGACCGGTGGTAAATTCCATGAGATCGCACCAGTGGACACCGATATCGCCGAAGGCCCGCGATGATCCGCCCTGTCCGGGATCAACGCGCCAGTTATTCGTGTCCGCCCCGGCCAGCCAGTCCTGCAGGTATGACCCGTGCAGGAGCCATAACCGCCCGGCCTCCCCTGCGGCCAGGCGTGCCCGTGCTTCCCGGACCGCCGGGTAGAAGCGGTAAACGAAGGGAACGGCTGTGACCGTCCCGGCACGGTCGGCCAGCTCACTCAGCTCAATGGCGTCCGGCAACGTCGTGGCCAGAGGCTTTTCGCAGATGACGGCTTTCCCTGCAGCGATGGCCTTCCGCGCCAGGTCAACGTGGGTGGCGTTAGGGGTGCAGATATGGACGACGTCCACTTCGTCGCTGGCGATCAGCTCTTCCGCCGACTCGGCCGCTGATCCCGCTCCCAGACGCCGGGCGGCTGCGTGGGCACTGTCCCGGCTGCGGCCTGCCACGACGCTGACAACCCCTCCGGAAGCCCTGATTGCGTGCGCGTGGACCGAGCCCATGAAACCGGTTCCGATGATTCCGGAGCGAAGGTTTGTGCTCATGCCCGGCTACTTCTTGCGGGCAAGGGCGACGGCGAGGATGATGATGCAACCACGGACGACCTGTTGCTGGCTGCTGTCCAGGCCGGCCAGGATCAGGCCGTTGTTGATCAGCCCGATCAGCAACGCCCCGAACAGTGTGCCGACGACGGTGCCGCTGCCGCCAAAGAGGCTGGTTCCGCCGAGGATCACGGCCGCGATGGCCGAGAGTTCGTCGCCGGTTCCCCATTGGAAGCGGCCGGACTGCAGGCGCCCTGCGTAGAGCATGCCGGCAATGCTGGCGACGACACCGGAGATGAGCAGGACCTGGAACTTGATGCGCTTGGTGTTGATCCCGGTGAAATCGGCCGCGGTGCGGTTTCCTCCGGTGGCCAGGACCTGGCGGCCGAACTTGGTGCGCGCAAGGACGACCGCTCCGACTGCGACGAACACTGCTGACCATAGGACAAGCCCGGGAACGGGGCCGAAGTTTCCGGAGCCGAAGACGAGGTTGAAGGTGTCATCGAGGATGGGCTGGGGCGCTGAAGCGGTGATCCACTGCGCGGCTCCGACCGCAATGCCCAGCATGCCCAGGGTGACCAGGAACGAGGGAATACCCAGCAGACTCACCAGCGAACCGTTGATTGCGCCGACGACCACGCCGACGGCCAGCCCGGCCAGGATGCCCGGAAGGATACCCCAGTGGGAGATCGCCATGGCTGTGCAAACGCTTGACAGGCCGGCCACTGAACCCACGCTCAAGTCAATCTCGGCGCACGAGATGACGTAGGTCATGCCGACCGCGATGACGGTGATGGTGGCCGTCTGCCGGAAGATATTCAGGATGTTGTTGGCGGAGAGGAAACCCTGGTCCCGCAAGAGGATCGCGAAGAAGATGAAGACGACGACGAAACCGATGTAGATGACGTACCGCCGCCAGTCGAGTTCCTTCAGTACGGTGCCGATGTTGCGGGGAGCCGTCGCTTCGCGGGCTCCGATCGCGCTTGCCTTGTTCATTCTCAGACTCCCTGGACTGCGAGTTGTAGCGATTCCTCGTCAGCGATCTCGCTGCGAGGCAGGTCACGGATGACGGAACCTTCCCTGAGGACGAGCACGCGGTCGCTGACCGCAAGCAGCTCGGGATATTCCGAAGAAATAACGATGACAGCCTTGCCCTCATTGGCCAGTTCACGGATCATGTCCAGAATTTCGCTCTTGGTGCCGATGTCCACCCCGGCCGTCGGTTCATCAAGGATCAGGATGTCCGGCTCGGTGCCCAACCACTTTGCCAGCACCACTTTTTGCTGATTGCCGCCTGAGAGGAGGCGGACGGGACGGCCGGGGTGCGCGACTTTCACAGCGAACTTCTTGATCAGGGCGGCGGACAGGGATTTTCCGGCAGCGAGATCAAGCAGTGGTCCACGGCTGATCTTTCCCAGCAACGGCAGCAGCAGGTTGTCCCGGACCGAGTGTTCAAGGACCAGTCCCTGGGCGCGCCGGTCTTCGGGGATCAGGGCCAGCCCGGCCCCTATCGCCTGCTGGGGTGTGGCGAGAGTAGTTTTCTTCCCCCGGATCAGGATCTCTCCGCTGTCGAGTTTGTCGATGCCGAACAGGGCACGGGCCAATTCGGTCCTGCCGCTGCCCATCAGACCTGCCAGGCCGAGAATTTCGCCGGGGCGAAGCGTGAATGAGACGTCCCGGACCTTGGGACCGGCGTTCAGTCCCCGGACCTCCAGAAGCGGTTTGCCGAGGTGGGCTGTGTGGTCCCGCTCGTGATAGGCCAGCTGGCCTTCGATCTTCTTCCCGACGATGCCTTCCACAATTTGTTCAGGGGTGACGTTCGTCAGCGGCTCCGTCAGGAGTCTGCGTCCGTCGCGAAGGATGGTGATGCGGTCGGCGATCCGATAGATCTCGTCCATCCGGTGCGAAATGTAAATGATCGAGATTCCGCGTTTCTTCAGCCTTTCGATCAGATCGAACAGGGCTTCCGTTTCATGCTTCGCCAGGCTCGCCGTCGGTTCATCCATGATGAGCACGCGGGCGTTCTGGGCGAGGGCCTTTGCTATTTCCGTCAACTGCCAGTAGGCGGTGCCCAGACGGGAGACGTGTGCCCGGGGGTCGACGGTAACTTCCATCTCCGCGAAGACGTCGCGTGCCCTGCGCACGGATTCCTTGTCGTCAATGAGCCCGGTACGGCCTTGGGGTTCGGCGGCGAGGAAGATATTTTGAGCCACTGTCAGGCTGGGCACGAGGCTGAATTCCTGGAACACCATGCCGATACCGGCGGCCTTCGCGTCCTGGATGGTGTTGATGAGCGTTGTTTTTCCTCCGATGAGGATCTCGCCGGAGTCTGCTTGATAGACGCCCTGCAGGATTTTCATCAAAGTGGATTTACCGGCGCCGTTACCGCCTGCAAGAGCATGGACCTCGCCCCGTTGGACTTCGAAATCGACGTCCTTGAGGACACTGACCCCGCTGAAGCTCTTTGAGATGGAGCGCATCTCGACGACGTTGTCTGTTGTGGTCATGGGAAGGTCGCTTTCGTGGGCGGGGCGGCGCAGGAGTGGCGCCGCCCCTTTGCCGGGTTACTTCTTGTAAGCATCCTGAAGATCCTTGGGAGCATCCTCGTGATAGACCTGCTTCCACGCTTCAAGGACGTTGGAGTGATCGACCGGAAGGGCGCTGAGGGCGACGTACGCCGGGGCTTTCTTGCCAATCAGGGAACCGGCAGCGAGCCTGGCTTCGGTCACGCCCTGGTCGAAGGGAACCTGAGCGCCGAGACCGACGACGAGCTCATTCTTTGCCAACGCGATGGCCACGTTCTTACCGAGGTCTTCGGTGGCGATCTTCAGGTCGGTGCGTCCGGCGGCGCGGGCGGCTGCCATGACGCCTTCGGCCGGAACGTCCCACACAGCCCAGATCCCCGAAAGGTCCGTGTGCTTGCTGAGCATGGCATTGGCGGCGCCCTGGGCATCACCGGCGAAGTCCGGACCTGCGATGCCCTTTTCTTCTACGATCTTGATGTCCGGGTATTCCTTGGTGATCGTTTCCTTGAAGCCCTGGTAACGCTGCTTGGTGACGAAGAAGTCCGCCTGGTGGAAGATCACGCCGATCTGGCCCTTGCCGCCGAGCGCTTTGGCCATCTCATGGGCCGAGACAACACCGTTGCCGTAGTTATCCGCCGATACGTCCGAAACGTAGTCTTTGCCGGCCGTCAGGCCCTGGGGGACGTTGTCCATGAACACCAGCTTCGTTCCAGCGTCTGCCACCTTTTTGTAGGCAGCGGAAGTCGCGACAGGATCCGTCGGGATGGAAACGATGATGTCGGGCTTCTGCGTCATGACCGTCTCAAGATCGGACACCTGCTTATCCGGCTTGAAGTCGGCGTCCGTGGTCGCAATGACCTTGATCCCCAGCTTTTCGAACTCGCTCTTCAGACCTGCGATCTGCGCGGTCGCCCAGTCATTGCCGCCGTAGTGCATCACGACCGCAGCTTTCGCGCCGAGCGCCTTAACCTTCGCGATTTCATCAGGCGTCAGATCAGCCACCGACGCCGGCGACGGCGTCTCCCCGTTCGGGCCCTTGCTGAGTACCTGCCCCTTCACCTGCGCCAAGGCCTTCTCTGCCTTCTGGGACACGCCGGAATCCTGGGTGCCCGAGACGGTAGTGGATGAGCTGCAACCGGAAGCGGCGACCGCAAGGGCGGCGCTAAGAACGACGAGCGGAAGCTTGTGTTTCATGAATATTCTCCGATGAATATGTGATGGGCCGCTAGTAAAAAAGGAGAGGCTTCGCTTGCCGAAGATCCAGGATCCCTACAACCCCACCAGCGGCTTACTTTCACACCCTCACTCGAAAGTATGGCATGGATCACCTTACTTTTGTCAAGCTCTATTCAAAAGTAGACCGATAGTCGATACTCTTTTCATGTGGAGTACTACAGGTACGCGGGCCAACGGATAATGAAGACGAGAAGTGTCGGGACAACACGCCCGACAGAGTGTGCGAAGGGAAGCCGATGACGATCAACAATTCCACGACCAGCGCAAACGTGGCGGGGGTTTATGAGCTTTTTCAGCTCATGCGCGACGGTGAACCCCGGACGCGCGCCGACATCGCAGCACTCACGGGACTGGCGCGCTCAACAGTAGGGCTGCGCATCGACGCGTTACGGGAGCTGGGCCTCCTAAAGCCGGTCACTGACGCCGCATCGACCGGAGGGCGGCCGTCGTCACGGATCGCCTTCAATCCACGTGCCAGGATCGTGGCCGCAGCCGACCTGGGAGCGACGCACTCAACTGTCGCCCTCACGGACCTGGCGGGGACAACCCTGAGCGAGACACGCACCAGACTGGACATTGCTGAGGGCCCGGAAAAAGTGCTGGGATACCTTGTCGGGACCATTGCAGCTCTACTGGAGCAGATCGAATGGAACGGCTCTGAGCTCATAGCCATCGGCATCGGACTGCCCGGACCTGTAGTGCACGCAACCGGAAAACCCTCAAAACCGCCCCTGATGCCAGGATGGGATGGCTTCGATGTCCCGGAATACATCAGACGTACATACAGGGTTCCGGTCCTGGTCGATAATGACGTAAACATTATGGCGCTCGGTGAGCGCACCATGAGGCAGCCTCAGCCCGATGACATGATCTTCGTCAAAGTTGCCACCGGCATCGGATCGGGCATCATCAGCGGCGGCCAGCTTCAACGCGGCACGGACGGCACGGCCGGCGATATCGGCCACATCCCGATTGCCAGGGCAGCCGGTGTGCCCTGCACATGCGGAAACCTCGGCTGCCTCGAAGCGGTCGCCAGCGCGCCCGCAATAGCTGCAACGCTACGTGCCGCAGGCCTGGACGCCGCAACGAGCACAGACGTCATCAACCTGGTGCGCGCCGGAGATCTGACTGCGATCCAAGCCGTCCGACAAGCCGGACGCGACATCGGCGAAGTGCTCAACATGTGCGTTAGCATCGTCAACCCCTCCCTCATCACCATAGGAGGTTCCCTGGCCCCGGTCGCCGACCAACTCATCGCAGGAATCCGCGAAATCGTATACTCACGATCCATGCCGTTGGCCACACAAAACCTCGTCATCGAGCAATCAAAGGCCGGACCCGAAGCAGGCGTCATCGGCGCAAGTATCCTCGCCATAGAACACGCGCTCTCCCAGGAACGCATGGACGCCATGATCGGGCCCAAATGACGCAACCCGACAGGGACGGAGCTTTCCTCTGCCGTGGACATCCGATATACCCCGCTCGATTAAACGCCCGGTGAAGCTGCAGCGGATTCCAGCTGCAACGCCCCTGGCGTCTCGGAACGCTTGGGATACGAGGCGTCTCATTGACCCGGCAACCGCTGAAGCGGCCATACTCTAATTTTCGCCGAAGCTGCGGGCTCATCCGCGGCCGGCGATTCCCGTAACTATGTCTCTAAACCTTTCGGCGGAGTCGGTGAATTCACCGTTAGTTACGAGACGCACCAGAGCAGCCCAAGACGATGATGATCGACTACGCATGCATTTCGACCCGGCAGCAGTCCACCGACCAGCAGCAGACGGCCATTTGCTTTGCCCGCGCTTGGTCAGGCCTTGTTGTCCAAATGGAATGCCTTAGAAACTTCTGTGAGAGTCAGTTCATGGCGTAGCTTGCAGGCGCTGTTTTGATTGGCGAAAAGCCCCTTGAGCCAAAATGCTTCCCGAAGATCAACGGTACTTGTCCATGAGACAGGCACGATGTACTCGTTAGTGTCAGCGCCATCCTGACCCAGGGCCACGCTGCGAAGTCCATAGTCACCTTTGAGGTCCAGCTGACTGAAGAGCTTTTCCACGCCGTTCTGCTCGAGTTTGGATTCCGAGGCTGGCACGGCAGGACCGGTCACCGTCCCGACCCCCACGTAGCCGCTGCCGGGAACGTACACGAAGATGCGCGCACCGACTGGGAGTTTGCGCAGGGAACGTGAGTACCACTCACCGCCGCCGGCGGATACGAAGCCATACTCCTGTGCGTCATCCCAACTACGTGTCGAGTTTTCCAGTCCGAATGCTACATACCAGTCCGAGCCGTTCCACGCGGCCTTGGTAGAACGGTGTTGCGCCCCTCCGGAAGGAGCGGCCTGACGCGTGGCCGGGATGAGCCATGTCCGTGCAAGGTAGTCATTGCCCTGATCCGAAAAGTAGCGGAAGAGCATGACGTTGATCGGGACGGAATAGGTCGTGTTCAGATATTGGACGATGCGCTCGGTGCTGTCGTCGAGATCGCTCGCCACAACAGTAATCGAGTGGGCCTCATTGAGGTCATCTGGTGTGGGGGTCCCACCGAAGCGGTCGGCGAAGGCAGTATCGAAATCCGTGCCAGGACGATGCTTGTTGAAGATGTCCCGAAGGTCCTCATTCGACAGGCCCTGCACCCACGAGGCGTAGTCCAGCGCCTGTGCGACGATTTCGCGAGGCGTCTTGTCCCTCTTGAGCTCCACGATGTGAACCGTACCTTCGACGTCGATGCCCAGGATGTCGACAAGTTTTCCGTGACTGGTTAGAACTTGGTGGCCGATCAACAGCAATTCGGTTTCAAGGATCGCGGGATCGTCGAGGATGAGCTGTTCCAGGCGGGATTCCAAAGGCATCCTTGCTGGTGTCAATTGGACGGCTTTGTCCGTCACGCGCCAGAGGCCAATTTCCAGAGGCAATGGAATCCTTCCGTCGAACAGCTGAAGTCCTGCCGAGCCTATCCCGGAAACCAGGGCAGTTGTCCTTTGTGCCACGTCCCGAGAGTCTCCCTGCTATCCCGTTTGAGGATCCTCAACCGGACGCTTGAGACCTAGGTTTAGATCCTCAAGTCCATGATCAAAACTTATCCTTGGGTCAAAGCTAAGGCTGCTGCTGAACCCACCACAGGAACTCGCCCGCGTGCGGGCGGTGCATGAAGCCATCGCCGGCGAGCTCTGCGAGCAGGTCGTTGCTCCTTACGATTTGGTGGCCGATCCTTGCGTGATCGTAAGGCGGCAGGTCGATGCCGTAGACATCCTTGGCCGCTATCGTCTTCTGCTCGTAAGTCAGGAGGGTCAAGAACCGCTCGGGGTACATGACCGAGAGCACCTTTGAGAGCAGGAGTTCTTTGAACCCCGGGAACGAGAAGGGGAGCTTCCCGTGGATCAGGTCGGTGAGCCGGTCTTCCAAGGACTTGCCCGTTCCGTGCAGAAGGTAGTCCACAACCTGCCGGACCTGCTCTGCACCGTCTTCCGGGTTCTGGTCGAAAGCGCTGAGGAACGTGGCCTGGATGCCTAGGTTGGAGCCGCTGGTGTCCTTCCCGAATGCCCGCAAGTCAGCGGGGCCAGCGGTGGGTAGGCCCTCTTCGCTGAAGAAGTACTGATACTTTGCCCAGAAGGCCGGCACGCGCGGATCAAGCCCAGCATGCTCCTGGCTCAGGAACACTGGCTTGAGGCGCTCGGCCCGGGCCATTGCCTCCGGGCAGGCCTTGTCCGTCGTCGGCATGCGATGAAGGGTCGGCTTTGCGATCCGAGACGCAGAGTCCGGCCGGGCCGCCCCATGCACCCACGCATAGTCGCAGTCTGGGCACCGGGCCCTCTTGCGACCATCGGGGAGCTCTTCGAGCACCTCGACATCCTCGTGGCCGATGTCCAACGGGCACATCACCGGCATCACGGGTACCCCATCTCTTGATACTTACTGCCCGGCTGCCGGGCAGAAGCTAGTCTAGTGCCGGGCGGAGTTGCGGTCGGAAGTGCTTGGGAAGAGCCAAGAGCCTGCGCTGACCTATTCGTAGTCAACTTCGTCTGCGCTCTCAGCGGCGACCAGTTCGGCCTCGATCTGCTCTGAGTCTTGTGCATCCACGCCGACCTCGTCTCCTTGGTCATCTTCGCCAAGGCTGGCGCGGTATTCATTGCGAACTTCCCAGAGCGACTTCCCAGATCCTTGAATCTTCCAGAATCGCCAACCATTGATGCCGCCCCGGTACAGGTCCGTCGAGTTGGCAGCCACCCCCGCCGCGGAGGGCGTGTCGTAACCGACATCGCCGACGAACACGCGCCCGTCGAGCCCGACCGCGGCGGTCGCACCGTTCAGTACAGCGGGACGAGCGACGAGCACGGTTCCCGGCTGAATGAGCCCCTCCGAGACAAGCAGAGCAAGGTCGACTTCCCCCGAAGCTTCAGGCTGCGCCGGCTGCGTTGCGAGTCCAATATGTCCTGCTGGGGCAGGCCAAACCTTTAGGACCGACGTCGCAAGCGTCGCCGTACGGGCAGTGATCACCGTCTCGTCCCAATTGGTCGGGGCGGACTGAATGACATCGTTCGTGAGGAGCACGTCGTTGACGTGCTGAAAGTGCTCTACCTTCGTCGTCCATGACCCGTTTGAAACCTTCGAATTCAGTTTCTGGGTCACCAAGGTGAGATTGCCGAGTTCGTGCAGAGTGCGGTCACGTGACGCCGCCTTCATTTCGGCTTCGTCGGGCGACCATATAGCCGGCCAGGCTGCCCGCCACTTCTGAGGGAGTAAGTGCTCGACCGTACCGACCCCACGCGCGATCGGCCCCATACCGAGTGCATTCCAATCAGGGTAACCACGGCGGTAGTCTTCGAGCGCTTCAAGGATCATTCGGAGTCGAGCCCGGAGATACTTGTTGTATGCGGGCGCGCCCTTCAGCGCCGAGGTGACCTCTGCGTCGTCCGGCCAGTACCCGACGGGCGTCTTGTTCGAAGCGAGGTAGGACTGGACCTCAATGGCCAGACGATCGTGCGGCTGCTTGCTCAGGTGGACAATGAGGTCGAGCATGAATCGGTTTGTGCCCTGCGAGGGCGCTTTCACGACCGCGCGGCGGACGAACCAGCTTTCGAGGTACTTGAGGATCTGAGTCTTGTCTTTTTCCGGAACATCTGACTGCGGCTCCTCATCGAGCCAGATCAGCAGCGGTCGCACAACCTCAGAATCGAGAGTGCCGACGCGGTAACTGAACCATTGCACCCTCGTCAACGGACCGTTCACCGCCTGCGCCCCCTCGATCACGAACCGATATCTATCCGCCGCCGTCTTGATCTCCGGTAGCAAACTGGACAGGTCGGGCCGCTTGTCGGTCACGTACCCCTTGAACTGCGTGAATAGCTCTCGAATCGGGAAGTCTTCGAGCAGTCGGGCGCGCAGCCAGTGCCAGAGGAACCAGGACGCGCGCGGGTGCGAGATGCGTCCGGCCGTGACCTGCGTGACCCACCACGGAGTCTCGAGTTCAGCCCAGTTACTGAGGTACGCGACTTCGACTTCCGCTTCGGTGCCGGCGTGATTCTGGAAGATGAAGTTCTTGATGAGGTCCGCGGCGCTCAGTGGCTCGCCCCGCGCATTCAGCGTCTCAAAGATCGCCTGCGCATCCTCTGTCGCGTCGAGGCGAATGCTCACGATCTCGAGCTGACCGGACACGGCATCAACGAGGAGCTTCGCGCTGATCTCGAGCTCGTCCGCATTGTCGAGCCACGCGCCGATGGAATCGCTGAAGTACTGATGGGCCTCAGCGAGCCGCGATGGCACGACGCTCGAGTAGTCAACCGGAGCAGGGGCGCTCATGACCGATTTGAATCCCACCCGGTCGAGATTCGTCGGCCAGACCTTATAGCGGTCCTCAGGCTTCTTGAGGAAGGCGGCCGGATTGACGATGAGCGGCTCGACCTGTGCCGCGAGCATCGTCAGACCGCGGGCGTCAAGCTGCGAGTGAAGTGAGTCGAGGAGGATCTGGAGTGTCGTGAGTCGCTGCTGACCATCGATGACACTCCACTCCGGCATGGTGCCAAGCGTGAAAGGCAACTGCTGTACGACGAAAGCGCCGAGGAAGTGAGTGGCTGCCGGGTTCTTTGTGGCCAGCACATCAGCGAGCCGCGCTATGTCCTCCCACAGGGGCTGCCATTGCCGCTCCTTGGACCAGACGTAAGGGCGCTGGAAAAGAGGCACCACCATTCTCGAGGGCTGATAAAAGACCTCCCGCGGATTGACCTTCTCGGGCTTCATGCCTTGTTCTCGTTTGTCGCCATAACTGCACATTCCTAGCTGGGTGAATCAGTTGTCATCTGCTGTCATCGGCTCCCCAGGAAGGGATGGCCCGAGACAAGCCCATAGCTGAACCTACACAGCACGGCTGACGTTCAGGATTACCAACGGTCTCGGCGCGCCGATCCTCAACTGATGTTGCAGTTCGTACGCGCCCGCACGTAGCTCTGATTCAACGAGGACTTCCGCAATTAGCGTCGGCCTGATCTCAAGCCATGGTCACAACTGAAACGAACTGCGACCTTCAGTCGAATCGCTGTGTTGCGAGACGGCCCGAGCGTCCGTAAGCCGGTCCCCCACCGCGACACCTCCGGCCCGCTCCCCCGCCACGAAAAATCCCTGTCATTTTCAGCACCAGCCTGCACAGCGGCCCGCATGTTTTCGGGGTTGTGCAGGCGAGTGTTGAACACTGGTTTTTCAGTACTCGTCTGCACTAGCCTCGTTTCTGCTTGATACTCCTATGCACAACAGGGAGGTGGCGGAGTGGACGCGGAATCGGTGCGCATTGGTGAGTCGGGCGCGTTGACCATGCCGGACGATGTGTGGGATCGCACGAAGGCAGTTTCGGCCGTGATCGCACCGTTGGCAGCGAAGACGATTGTCGGCAGGGCAGCGGTTGATGCGGCCGCATCGGCGTTGGGGTTATCGCCTCGCCAGGTCTACGTGTTGATCAAGCGATACCGTGACGGGTCCGGTCTACTGACGGATTTGGCCCCGCGGCGTTCCTCTGGTGGGAAAGGAACCCCGCGCCTGTCGGATGCGGTCGAGGACCTCGTGCGCGAGCTCGTACGGAAACAGTTTCTGACCCGGCAGAAGCGGACGTTGGCGGCGGTGTACCGCGACATCGCGGCAGCATGCCGGACACGGGGGCTTCCGGTTCCGGCCAGGAATACTGTGGAGCGGCGGATCCGGGCGTTGAATCCGGTGGAAGTGGGCCGCCGTCGGGGCGGACCGGATGCGGTGCGGGGCTTGCAGTCCGCCGGTGGTGAGGTTCCGGTGACCGGGGACATTTTGGAGCAGGTGCAGATCGATCACACGGTGATTGACGTGATCGTCGTCGACGAACGGGAACGGCAACCGATCGGCCGCCCATACCTGACCGCGGCGGTCGATGTGTGCAGCCGATCCCTTGTGGGCATGGTCGTCACGTTGGAAGCGCCCTCGGCAGTGTCGGTAGGCCTGTGCCTCGCGCATGCCGGCACCGATAAACGGCCTTGGCTTGAGAATTTGGGTGTTGAGGCGCAATGGCCGATGAGCGGAAAACCGAGGCAGTTGTATCTGGACAACGCCAGTGAATTCAAGAGTGAGGCGTTGCGGCGCGGGTGTGAGCAGCACGGTATCGAGCTGGCTTATCGGCCGCTGGGCCGGCCGCACTATGGCGGGATCGTGGAACGGGTGATCGGCACCGCGATGCAGCAGGTCCACGAACTTCCCGGGACCACATTCTCCAATCCCGTCGAACGCGGCCGTTATGACTCGGACCGGATGGCGATGTTGACCCTTCGCGAGCTGGAGAAATGGCTGACCCTTGCCGTGGCCGGCTACCACGGCACCGTTCACAGGACCTTGGGACAAACACCGGCCGGCCGCTGGGCCGAAGGAGTCGCGGCCACGGGGGTGCCGGCCGTGGCGTCGAACCCGACGGCGTTTCTGGTCGACTTCCTCCCGGTCATACGGCGCACCCTGACCGGACGGGATTCGTCGTTGACCATGTCCACTATTTTTCCAACGCGCTGAAACCGTGGATCAGCCGACGCGACACGCTTGGCCGGTTCCTGATCCGCCGTGACCCGCGGGACATCAGCCGGATCTGGGTACTGGAACCGGACGGACACGCCTATCTAGAGGTGCCGTATCGGACGATGGCGAACCCGTCCGTGAGCTTGTGGGAGCACCGGCACGCCCTGGCGCGGCTTCACGATCGCGGTATCGCGCAGGTAGATGAGGCGGCCCTGTTCAGGATGATCGAACAGATGAGAGAGATTGCCGGCACTGCGACGAAGACAACCAAACGGATGCGCCGCGACACCGAGCGGCGCAGGATGGCGGCTGCCGCAACGGAGAAGCGCGCCAAGAGCCCGGGCCCTCCAATGCCGCCCCAATCGCCTGAGGATCAGCTGCCGGACGGGGAGCCGGCGGCTGCCCAGGTGTCCCGGTTCGATCAGATTGAGCAGTGGTGAGAGTGCCTGACGGCGTCGTGTCTGATCTGTCCCACCTGCATCCGGCGGTGCGGGACGCGGCACGGTTGCCCGCAAATGAGCGGGTGGAACTGATCCGGGCGGACCGGTGGATCGGTTACCCGCGTGCGGTGGAGGCGGTGGCACGGTTGGAGACGTTGCTGCGCTGGCCGGACAAGGAGCGGATGCCGAACCTGTTGCTGGTCGGGCCGACGAACAATGGCAAGTCGATGATTGTGGAGAAGTTCCGCCGCGGGCACCTGCCAAGGACCGAGGCGGACAGGGAACACATTCCCGTGTTGTGCGTGCAGATGCCGTCCGAGCCTTCCGTACTGCGGTTCTACACCGCGCTCCTCGCTGCCCTCGGCGCGCCTCTTCAGCCCCGGCGGCGTCTGGCCGAGGTGGAGCAGGTGTCGCTGAGCCTGCTGCGTGCCACGGGAGTTCGCATGCTGGTCATCGACGAACTGCATAACGTCCTCGCCGGGCAGGGCAACAGCCGCCGGGAGTTCCTGAACCTGCTCCGATTCCTCGGCAACGAGCTGCGCATTCCGATCATCGGGGTCGGAACACGGGAGGCGTATCTTGCGGTCCGATCCGATGACCAGTTGGAGAACAGATTCGAACCCGTCGTGCTTCCCTTGTGGAGTACCGGCGCCGACACCCTGTCGTTGCTGGCCAGCTTCGCCGCCGCGCTGCCGCTGCGCCGGCCGTCCCGGATCGCCACCGAGGACATGGCCCGGTATTTGCTGGCCCGAAGCGAGGGAACCATCGGGGAACTCACCCGGCTTTTGACCACTGCGGCGATCGCTGCAGTTGATAGCGGTGAAGAGAGCATCACCCACCGCACCCTGGCCATGGCCGAGTACGCCGGACCCACCGAACGGCGGCGGTTGTTCGAACGGGAACTACTGTGAGCGGACCCCTGCGGTGGCCGGTGCATCCCGCGCCGAACGACGGTGAAGCGCTCTCCTCCTGGCTGCGCCGGATCGCGGGCTGCTACGGCACCGACATCGAACACCTGGGTGATGACATCGGCTACAAGATCGACGCGGGTGACCTTGATGACGTCGACCTGGCGCCTCCGCCTGGCATGATCGAGGTCCTGGCGGAGCGCACCGGGGTCGCCCCTGCCCGGCTGCGGCAAATGAGTGTGGCCGGCTCGGTTCCGTGGTTGCTCGATGACATGGAGCCCGGCCCGGAGGGCTTCCCCACCTATACCCGGCAGCTGTCGGTGCTGCGGCCGGCCGGGAAACAGAAAGCGCGGGTGGTCCCGTCGTGGCGGCCGTGGCTGCCGGACCGGCTGCCGGCGAGAGGGTGTCCGGAATGTGTGGCAGAGAGCCCATCCCCTCATCCATACCGGTTACTGTGGGCAATCCCCATCGTCTCCAGCTGTCTGGCCCACGGCTGCTGGCTTGAGGCAACCCTCGCCGCGCGCAGCTACTTCGGGATGTGGGATTTCGACCGGCCGGCACCCAGTCCGGCACCGCAACACGTCCTGACGTTGGATCAACGAACCCGGGACGCCTTCGCCGTCGGCCATGTCGAGCTTCCGCGCCGGCGAGTCCATGCCGGGATCTGGTTCCGGCTTCTTCGCACCGTGGTCGATGAGCTCAGCTGTCCCCTCTCCGAGAACCGGCCAGCCGATACCGGCACCATCCGGCAGATATGGAAAGAAGCCGGCTATCCGGCCCGCGACGGACAGGGACTCTGGCGCCCGTTCGAACAGCAACCGGAAACGGTGCAACGGCACACCATGGAAGCTGCGGCCGTCACCATCGCCCTCCTCGAGGCAGGGACAATCACCGGGCGTGGCTGCGGCGCGCACCTCTTCCTTCCGGAACCTGATCTCGAGCTCGGTGACGGCCGAACACCGGCTGAATTTTCGAAGAGTCAACCCGACAACCTAAAGGCGCTCGGGCAGGCCCTGGAAGAAGCGATCCAGGCGGCCCGGGAAGACCCTGCCGAGGCGCAGGCCCTCTACGCCTTCGCCCTCATCGGGTGCAGAACACCGGAGTCCGTGACCCGGCTGAGAGCCGACTTCGCCGAACTCGGCATACCCCTGGAAATCTTGTCACTTACGGACGGTCAGGCATCCTTTGCATGACGTAGAATAAATAACGGGTTAAGTGACAATTTAACGATGCGTGCCTTTTTCGATTCCGACCGTCACTTAAACGAACGTATAAATAACAGAGGGAGAAGCCGTTGCTGGTTGGATATATGCGCGTCTCGAAGGCGGACGGTTCCCAAACAACCGATCTTCAGCGAGATGCGCTCCTGGCTGCCGGCATCGGTGCGGATTCTCTCTACGAAGAAATGGCCTCGGGGAAGAAGGATGACCGGCCAGAGCTGGCCTCCTGCCTCAAGGCCCTGCGTCACGGAGACACCCTGGTGGTCTGGAAGCTCGACCGGCTCGGCCGGGATCTGCGCCATCTGGTCAACATCGTCCACGACCTGACCGAACGCGGCATCGGGCTTAAGGTCCTCACGGGCCAGGGCGCCGCCATCGACACCACCACCGCGTCCGGCAAGCTCGTTTTCGGGATCTTTGCCGCCCTGGCAGAATTCGAACGCGAACTCATCTCCGAACGCACCAAAGCAGGGCTCGCATCCGCCCGCGCCCGCGGCCGCAACGGCGGACGCCCCTACAAAATGACCCCGGCGAAACTCAGGCTCGCCATGGCCTCCATGGGCAAGTCCGGAACCAAAGTCAGCGACCTCTGCACCGAACTCGGGATCACCCGGCAGACTCTCTACCGACATGTGTCGCCAACTGGCGAGTTGCGTCCCGACGGCGAAAAGCTGCTGTCCCCGGTAGACGCTCGGGTGCGCAAGAAGGTCTGACAGCAGCGGATAGGTCCGATCCACGACTAACGAAATGGAACGCCCGAGCCGTAGGGGAACGCGCAATGCTCGAACCGCACCACAGCTGCCACCATCGGGAGGGAAACACCCCCTCCTGGCTAAGAGGCGTTGTTTGAATCGTCCGGAGATTTGCCCGACTTCCGCCACATTACGAAGTTGGTGACGGCCAACACGAACCATATGACCACCAGGACAATTCGGAGGTAATCCGGAGTTCCCTCTGACAAATCACGGATGACCAGAGTCAGCCATCCGACGGTCAGCAGCGACCAGATAACGGTCGACAATAGCAGAAGCCGCCGTCGGGGTCTCAGAGGCCTTCTCCCAGGTTCAGTCAGGCCCATCATGTCAGTGATTCGCAGCCAAGCGTTGCGTGCCCTTCCACCTGTCATGGCAGAACCCTAGCCGTGGCTCACCCGTTGCGGAAGAAGCCGAGAACTCCCCCAAGTGTCTGGGTGTAGGGCTGGGTCTGCCCGAATGCGTTGGGAATGGCACTGTCTCTGGACAGTGACCGTCAATGGTTGCCCAAACGGGACCGATCTGGGGCTGCGGCGTTGTGCACGCGACTTCGGACATTCCGTGCAGGCGACTTCGGAAAATGACAAATCCCATACAGATGCTGGGGTCCGGGATTCGCGTATACCCCGCCCGCAAAACTGTCCCGCTTAGGTAGCTCAACCGCTACAGTTGCACCCGTGACCGCGCACATCATCGGTTACGCCCGGGTATCCACCAGCGAGCAGGACCTGACCGCGCAGCGCAACGGCCTCGCCGCACTCGGCGTCCCCGCTGACCGGGTCTACGTCGACCACGGACTGACCGGCAGAAACAAGGAACGGCCCGGACTCCGCGAAGCCCTCGCCGCCGTCCGCGCCGGCGACACCCTCGTCGTCACCAAACTCGACCGGCTCGCCCGCTCCCTGCCCGACGCCAGGGACATCATCGAAGACCTCACCACACGGAACGTGAAGCTCAGCATCGGCGGATCCGTCCACGACCCAACCGCCCGTAGGACGACACGTCATCGGTTGGGGGCAGTTCCCATGAGGGCGAGGTTGAGAAACTGACCCTGCAATGGGCGCACGGCCTCATTCTTGAATGAACTGCCGACGAGGAATTCTGGGATTCACTCTTGGAGGCACGGGCAGAGGCCGCCCACGAATCTGACGGAGAGTCAGCAGAACAGCGGGTACTAAACCAGGCCAATCTGGCGAGGCTCCACGCTGCACTCCGTGCCTCCAGCGAGTTCAGGATTGCCGCGCGCGGAAGGTGGCGGGCAGTAGCCGGGCTGATCGCTGGGCGATCGACAAAGACCTTGTCGATTCGCCGGTATTTGATCGAGCGCTGCGTGATGCCAGGGCTGGGCGGATAGGAAGGTGGCCGAGTATAAACAGGCTTTACTACCGCGAATTGATGAATTAGTTGAAGAGCTGATCCTAGGGATGAATGGGTAATCGCAAGATCTATTGTTCTGCGCCGGTAAGTGAACAAGGAGTTTCTTAGCGGAAAAGGCTGACGGATATCGGCTTAGCCCGGCGTTTATCGAGCAAGTTATACGAGCGTCTCGCTCCTAGGTCCGATTTATCCCGGGAGTCGGCTATGCTGTATTTATGGCTACAAAAACTTATATCCGACTAGTTGACGATCTCGACGACTCGGATGCGAACGAAACCATCAGCTTCGCCCTCGACGGGGCTGAATATGAGATTGATCTCAACGAGCTTCACGCTAACGAACTACGGGAAGCACTGAGCAGGTTCATATCGGTGTCCCGCAAACTAGGTGGGCGAGCTAAGCCGGCGCGCCGGATGGCCACAGCCGGGGCTGATACGAAGGCTATCCGTGCCTGGGCGATTGAGAACGGTATTCCGATCAACACCCGCGGCCGTATTCAAGCTGACGTGATAGAGAAGTACGCAGCTGCGCACTAACACACCTCATTAGATAATCAGGGACTAGAGTTAATTTGTTCTAGTCCCTGATTTGTTTAAGGCTCCTGCAGCCCGTGAGTGACAACCTCGAAGTCCTCAGTCTTGGGGTGTTTGGCGAAATGTCAGTAATTGCTTATTTTTGGGTCTCTCGCAATTTGTTCTCAAAGTCACTCTATCGGACAGTGCCCAGAATCGAGTTTCGAGAATCCGATCTCATCCGTGCCAACACGGGCATGCAGGTCGCCAACGCGGAAGAACGACTCCGCGACAAACAACCCAAAATTACCAAAAACTTAGGAAATCCGCCTCGACTCAACGCATCCCCACAGATCGCCGGGATGCGGTATTCCTAAAGCAGCTCCGGATCATAGAGGATGGTTTCATTAGGAAGAAAGAGATCCGTGCTGGTCGGATACATGCGCGTCTCAAAGGCCGACGGGATCCCAGACCACCGACCTGCAGCGCGACGCGCTCGTAGCCGCCGGCATCGGCACGGAGTCCCTCTACGAAGACAGGGCCTCCGGGAAGAAGGACGACCGGCCCCACCTGGGAGGCTGCCTCAAAGCCCTGCGCCACGGCGACACCCTCGTGGTCTGGAAACTCGACCGGCTCGGCCGGGACCTGCGCCACCTGGTCAACATCGTCCACGACCTCACCGAACGCGGCATCGGCCTGAAAGTCCTCACCGGCCAGGGCGAGGCCATCGACACCACCACCGCCTCCGGCAAACTTGTCTTCGGAATCTTCGCCGCCCTCGCCGAATTCGAACGCGAACTCATCTCCGAACGCACGACAGCAGGACTCGCCGCCGCACGGGCCCGCGGCCGCAACGGCGGACGCCCCTACAAGATGACCCCCGCGAAACTCCGGCTCGCCATGGCGTCCATGGGCAAGCCCGGCCACCAAAGTCAGCGCTCTCTGCACCGAACTCGGCATCACCCGCCAGACGCTCTACCGGCACGTCTCCCCCACAGGGGAGTTGCGTTCCGACGGTGAGAAACTACTCTCTCGATAGCCGCAGGCGGCCCCGGAAGCAGAGGGTTGCTCATTGTCATGCACCGTTTGTTAAGGGACGGCGACGACTGGGGGGCACCTCGGTCTCACAAGGCGCATCGCCGCCGGCCCCGTTCAAGCGACCCTGCCGGCATGGGCCGAAAACCTGAACGGAAACGCGCGCCAGTGCCCGGTGTCACCGATGTTCCGGGCACTGGCCGCCGCTACCGCCGAGAGTGGTCTCCAAGAGAAACAACCTCTCTTAAAAACTTTAGGCCTAATACGCGGGCCCGGCGTGAGTGTCCGCTACCTGTCTTCCTCCACCGCTACGCGCCCGCACGGTCAGCACTCACGGCGCTGCGACGGGAGAAGCGTACGGATGTGGCCCGCACCCCCAATATCAATGCGGGCCGCATCGTTGCACGCGGTCTCTCCCGGGCCCCGGCCTCAATGCTTGACCTGCAAATAGGCCGGGAATATGATCGCCACACGCGCCCCGATGCACCCCCTGGCAGCGGCATGCCCGGGCCTCCCTGGTACCGGGTCCCCCGGTGTGAACCCGCCAGGGCAGGAGCTGAGACCCTTGTGCCCTCACTTGAGGAGGCCCGGGAAGTACTCCTCCGACAGAGGCATCCGCCGCCTGGCGTACGCTGCCGCAGTCTGACGGGGAATACGACCAGCCCGAAATCCCGAGTCTCTCCTTCGTGCCACACAGTATTCAGAGATCCGCGCGCCTCCCGAACAGCCTTCCAGTCACGGCTGTCAGCAACAGTGTGATCAACCGGAACGCGCCGGCGGCCAGTAGAACAACGGTGAAGAAAACGAAGCCGGTCAGGAACATCAGGAACGCCAGCGCAGCTGTTGCGAGGAACGTGAGGTTGAACGCGAGCGTTGACGGGTCACCCATGAAGGTTCCCGCTACCACCGAGCCGGCCCCCGCTCACCGGGATGCGGCCAAAGTCCGGCGGACTGTTCCGGGCGTCGCTCATGCGTGGGGCCATCTGTGCGCGTTGTTCCTGGCCGGGTGATGCCGGGGGCCTTCGGGCTGGACGGCGTCGAAGAACCGTTCGACCCCGTGGGCGGCGTAGGCGCTGTGGGCCCGGTTGCGGATGAACAGGACGTCCTCGTCCGTGAGCCTGATCTGGCCGTGGGAGTCGGTGGGGACCGGTTCCGCGGTGGCCCGGTTGATGGCGGCCGCCACGGTCCGGGGCACGATGACCGCACCGTGGTGATCCATGAGCCACTGCCGGGTGGCAGGGTCAAACTCGTTCCAGTTCGATCTGATGGTCATCGGAGTCCCCGCCTTGGGGCCGCGCTCCCGGGCCTGCACGTTTCCGCGGCGCCGGTTTCAGCCGCGGGTGATGGGAAGCTTCTTCTTTTCCGTTCCGGCCGCAACGGCTTCTGGCAGCGGGGTCCTGACTTCCAGGACACCGTCGGTGTAGGAGGCCTTGATGTCTTCCTCCCTGATCCCCTCGGGCAGCGTCAGATCGCGGGTGAAGGAGCCATACCGGAATTCGGAGCGGTACTGGTTTTTGTCTTTGTGTTCTTCCTTTTCCTGGCGCTCGGCACGGATGTGCAGGACGCCCTCGGAAATGCTCACTTCGATGTCCTTATCAGGGTCCATTCCGGGCATCTCGGCCCGGACAACGAGTGTTTTGTCATCGAGGAACTCCTCGACCCGGATCGGGGCGGGACCGGCCGCGGACTCAAACATCCTGTCAAAGGCGTCCATAATATCCGACGGGGACCTCAGGAGCTCGAACGGCGAATTCCAGCGACTGGTTGCGAACGGGGACCATTTCATCAGATCAGCCATGGCGGTTTCTCCCATTTCAGAGCAGGGCAGGACTCCGTTGTGAGCCCCGGGGTCATCCCAGTAGATACCCCGGCGGGCACGGGGCGACAGGGACGAAGGTCCTGCCGGGGCACCCTGTCCGGCCCGGGGGAGCAGACCGGGCCGGAATCTCCCGGTTTTCGGGACCTTTGTCTCTGCCGGGCCCTAGCGGGAGCGGCGATCCTGAGGTGTGACCGCTGCCGTCAGGGGTGGGGTTAACGATCTTGTCCGCAGCGTCGGGGACCTTCCGCTTCCATGGAGCCCCGGCGGACCCGCCAGGAAGCTGTTTCCCGCGCGAAGGTGCACGGGAGCATCATCATCGTGCGGGGATGACCGAAAGGAAACGAATATGGCAGGAACGTTTGAGCTGTTCACCGATGAAGACGCACGGATCAGGTTCCGGCTCCTCGCCCCGGACGGGACCGTGCTCGCCCTCTCCCAGGCCTTTGAGGACAAGGCCGCCGCCGCGGCAGCCATCAACGACGTGCGCGAGTGCGCCGGCACCGGGCTTATCCAGGACCATTGCCTGGAGAACCTTACCCAGGCGGCTCTGCCGCGGCCGGAACAGCCCCGGTGGCGGCCGGACGCCTGCCTGGCTAAGCCTGCACGCCGGGCCGGTCCAGCGCCGGCACCGCAGGCCGGCGCGAAGACCATGTCCGGAGCACCCGGGCTCCCGCCCTTATCCTCCGGTCCGGGGTCGGGACGGGAAATCCTCAAGGGGTGGATGATCGGGTGAAGCGGGAGCATCCTTCCGGGCCGGCGGCCGGTCATCACTTCCCGCCCCGTCAGCGGCCGCGCTCCCCCCTGCCCGGGAGAAACAGTCTGAGCCGGCAGGGGCAGGAAATCATCACGCGGGTTCTGGCCCGAGGCGCACCCGCTGATGAGGGCACACCTGCGGATGAGGTCCCCGAACGGCCGCGGTGGCACGCGGCCGGCCGGCACCACGGACATCAGACCGCCCTGGTCAAGTCAATGCCCGGCGCGCTCAACGGCGCCGGCCCCGACCTCCAGGAACTCGTCCTGGAAAGCCTGGAGCTTGAGGACTTCCTAACCGCACTGGCCGCCCATGCAGCCACCCTCCTCTCGCCGGACAGCGGCGCGGTCTCGTGCGGGCTCACGGTGACCCGGCCTAAAAAAGCGCCGGCAACCGCCGGCAGCAACCCGGGAGCGTACGCCCTGGAGGAAATCCAGGCACGCACCGCGCACGGGCCCTCACTGACCGCTATCCGCGAACAGGCCACCGTCCACATCCCGGACCTGAAGCGGGAAGAAACCCGGTGGCCTCAATACACCGCACTGGCCGCCGGTCACGGACTGCTCTCGGTCCTGGCCATCCCCCTGCCGCTGGACGGCGACGCCAGGGCCGCACTGAGCCTCTACTCCGCACAGGCAGCCGCCTTCACTGGCAAGGACATCGACGACGCCCTCGGCTTCGCCGGAAAGGCCTGCACGTCCCTGAAACTTGCCCTGCGCATCACCCGGCTCACCGACGTCAAAGACCATATGGCCGCGGCCATGGAAACCCGCACCACCATCGACACCGCCATAGGGGCACTCATGGCACAAAACCGGTGCAACCAGACCGCCGCCATGACACTGCTCAAGCGCGCCTCCAACAACCGCAACATCAAACTCCACGACCTCGCATCCGCCATCATCACCTCCATCGCCGGCGACACCCACGTCACCACCCACTTCGACGACTAAACACCCCAACCCCACCATCGAACTGCGCGGTGATGATCTCGTGCATGCCGCACACCGTGCCGCCGGCCCACAGGCTTCATCGATGCTCACGCCCGACACCAGGACAGGGCACGTTCGTTGGATCGACCGCACCGGGCCCTCGATAGTATTGCCCTTGCCGGCAGCCATCAACCGGATCGGCTCGGCAAGGTTCTGGCCCCCTGAGCGGCGGCCAGGATCAGCATCAGCATCGTGGGCCGTGCAGGCAAACCGGCCCGGTGACCCCGCAGGCCTCCCTGCGGAATTGCCTGCATTCTCGGCGGACTTATTCCTTGAAGTGTGTGGTGATGTCTTTCTCACCCGAGACGGAGGCGATGATCGATGCGGCGACGCGGCGGAGTTTTGTTTCGCGGGTGTTGGCGGCGTCCACCAGGATTCCAAAAGCCTGGTCCCGGCCGCACCTGTTCTGGGCCATGACCACACCCAGCGCCGTATCGATTATTGACCGTGAGTGCATGGCGGCCGTGAGGTGATCCCGTGTGTCGGTGAGCTGCGCGATCCGCAGCGCCAGCCGGAGCGCCGGGGACGCCTGGCGGGTGAACGCCCGTGCGGTGGTGACGTCCTCAGGAGGGAAGGCATCCGCCCGTTTGGCATAAAGGGTCAGCACACCCCGGGATTGGCCCTCTGCAGGAAGCGGGACCGAGAGAACGGATCCCACTCCGCGTTCGGACGCGGCCCGCAAAAAACGAGGCCATCTTTGCTCACGGTCCAGGTCCGGGACGAGGACGGCGGTCTGTGAACCGATGGCGGTCAGGCCCGGGCCCTGGCGGGTTTCGGCCTGCAGCTCGTCCAAGGCACGGGCACCTGCATCACTGCCACCCACCGTCGCGGCTTTCTTCGGGTGCGTCACCGTGATCCCACACGTCACTCCGGCCCCAGGGCGTGAAAGAACGGTCGCGGCCAGACCCGCCAGCCCGCCCAGAAAGTCCCCGAAGCCGGTGGAGTCCAGGACCAGTTTCTGGAGCGTGATGTCAATACCGGGCGGAGTTTCGCCGGAAGAGTCCGAAACCAACGATCAATCCCCCGAATCTGCCGGTGTCTGAGTTTGGCACAGAACCGATTGATCCGGGTTCCGTGACGGGTGGATGCCCTCAGGGGCAGTCCCCGGCTCTGATCACGGCAGCCCACGTGCGCCGGATAGATCCATATCCGGGACTTGAGGACCTGTTGCTCCGTTCCTGCCAGGTCAAGCGTGGACATTAGGGCCCGCGCGCGCTCATGCGCCGGACGCAGCATTCTTCCTGCCCTCGCCGTCTGCGCCCATCGTGGAGCTTTAGGGGAGGCGTCAATCGAAGCCTCAGCAGTCCTTGTCCTCGTTTTGGTACCGATGAACCTGAAGGCCGATGGGACCGGGCCCACAACATCTTTCCAATGGATAGTGGCGGACGGCCACGGCTTGTGTGTTTTTCCTGGCACTACCAGGACGGCACTCTCTCCAAAGATAATCAATCTCCCGGATCGTTATCCCCGGGATTTCGGCGGACTCCACCGCCGGCGGCGCCAACCCCTGTGACCCCGAGCCTGTCGTGTATAACTACGAAGGAGCCCGCCGATCGGCGGCCGACGAAGACCCGGGGGACCCCATGACCGACAGCGCCACACGCGACTTTGACCAAGACCTGAAGGGACTTCTGGCCGGAATGGACTCCCGGGTGCCGAAACCGTTCCCGGAACGGCCGGGCGGCTACCCGGACCAGGTCGCGGCGGCGCTTATCGACGCAGTCCTGTCCATCCGGGCCCGCTACGGCAAAGCAGACACCGGCGTCCGTGCCGCGGTAACCCGCTACAAGGACGCCGTAGGCGATCAGACTCCGAATTCCCTGTCCCGTCTCGCCGATTTCGACGCGGTCAAGCTTGTCGAAGTCCTGCACAACCACCAGATGACGGGCGCCGAAACAAAAGCTTCTGCAATCGTTCGGGCCGCCCGCAACCTCTCGGGCATCGGCGTGGAAACAGCTGCCGACACCGACCCGCTGGATCCGCGCCAGAAAGCTGTCTATGTGAACGTGCCGGGACTCGGCGCGGTGACCTGGTACTACTTCACGATGCTGATCGGCGCCCATGATGTGAAGCCTGACATCTGGGTCAAACGCTTCGTACAGCTCGTCCTCGAGACCCCCGAGCTGGATTCTGACGACTACGTGCGCCGGCTGGTGAACGCCGCGGCTGCCGAGCTGGAGGTCGATCCGCGCGTCCTGGACCACACCATCTGGCTGTACATGCGCAGCCGCGAGGCATAGCCGGGCTCCATCCGCTCACGGACAATTCCAGCAGCGATTCAAGAGCCCGTTCGGCACGAGCGGATCCAGCTGGTCCACCATGCCCCTTGACGCGAGGTCGCCGAGGGCCGCGCCACGGCACGCCGCCCAATTCAGCCACGTAGCCATGTGACGCCGTCCATCAAGGATCAGTATGCTGGAAACCGCCAAGCAGCCGGCCAAACCTGATTCGTAGAGAGATCGTGTCTATGACCAGCAAACTAGATGTTACCGTCGCCGTGGACATCGATTCCCGCACCGTCACCGTCACCCCCACCGGGCACCTCACGCTCCACAATGTCCAGGCACTCACGCCCGTGGCGCAGCGCGCGGCCTCCCTCGCCCCGGATCTGACCCTCGTCCTGGATCTGCGGACACTTTCGGGGATGGAACCCGCCGCCGCTCAACTCCTCAAATCCTCAGAGCCGGCCGGCGCCCGGATCCTGAGACCCGCCGGGGCTCACCCGGCGGAGAACCGGCCCGCCAACGCTCATCTGAGACGCTCACACCGGCGGACCGCCCGGATGCAGGGAGCAACGGTGTGAGCACCTACGGCCAGCCGGCGCCCGGGTGCACTTCGCCTTCGATCTTCGACACGTTCCGGCGGTGGCCGCTCGTTCCCTCCACCGAGCTCTTCCGGCTCCAGGCCGCCCTCACCCAGTGTGTGGAGCTCGTCGGGTCCGACACCGCCCGCGAACTCCTCACGCTGGTCACGCAAGAACTCCAACAACGCACCGCCGAGGAGAACCCCGTCGCGAGGATCCCAGCACCGAGCCGGCCACCGGACCGCGGGCATCAGCAACCCCTCCGGCACGGCTTCTCGTCAACCCCCGGGCGCTGGCCGCATCCGTAGCTCAGCTGGCAGAGCATTGGATTTTTAATCCTCGGGTCGTGGGTTCGATTCCCACCGGTGCACCATGCGCTGCTGCCACGTCGCGCCCCGGTCGAACGACGGCCCAGGCCACACCGGGCCGGCCGCCTCGCATCCTGCCCTGTGGACGACGCGGCGCCGTGTTATGCCAGTAACTATCCGCAGACCGTGCAAGCGGCAACAGTCCTCGTGCCCTGAACGGCGCTTTCCGCCGCCAAGAGTCAGCTCCGATGGCAGGTACGGGGTCCCTCGATGAAGCAGGCCTGAACATCCGCTGTTCCGGTGATCGAGGCGACCACGGATTTGCGACATCCCGGATGTTTGATCTTGCGGGCGACGGAAGCGTCTAATCTGGCACACTGGTTCAAGACTCCCGGCGGGATGAAACTTCAGCGGACGAGACCAGCGACGAGATAGATGGTCGTGGCCAACACAATGGTTCCCAGCACGTACGAGATGAGCGCCTGGCGCAACGCGGCGTACCGGACGGCATCAGTGGTCAGGTTGGTGTCCGAGACCTGGAACGTCATGCCGACGGTGAACGACAGGTACGCGAAGTCCGCGTACCTGGGCGGTTTTTCCTTGTTGAAGTCGACGCCGTCATTCTCCAAGTAATACAGCGTGGCATAGCGCAGGGCGAAGAGTGTATGGACCAGCAACCAGGAGAGGCCGAGGCCTGTGAGGGCCAGCGCGATAATGACTGCTTTCCTTCCGCCCTCCGCGTTTCCTGCCTCCAGCAGGATGAGTGCCACGCCGCCGAAGCTAGCCATCGTGGCGCCCAGGACGAGCAAATCGGAGACGATCCGGCCCGGATCCTCCCGGAGCGCATGCGTGGACGTGCCGGAAGCATCAAGGGGCCAGATAACCGACCAAACCGAGACCAGGTAGATCAGCGACGAAGCCGCCCAGCCCAGGGCCGGTGCATACGCCCAGGAACCAAGAAGACCCACGGCAACGTCCACGGCGACTCCGCCGACCGCCATGGCGAACAGTCGGAACCTGGTGCTGTGGGTCGCGGCGCTGAAGCTGCGAATACTCACCATCTGATCATGGCATCAGGGACTGATCCATGCGCTATCTTCCTGACCGCAAGCCTTGGAACCCGGCACCATAGGCCCGGAGGTACGTTGACGTATTCCGGAACAGCCTCACCGGGTGCAGGGAATGAATCATTCGGCGGCCCGCCGGCGGAACTCACCTCTTCCTTCCCAGCGGGGGCGAAAGCCATCGGGGCCCCGGCCGTACACTCGAGCGACCGGCGGGTGCCGTCACGGCCCCCGCCGGTCGATATTGACCAATCTTCAGTGTTTCCGCAGATTAGTGCGAAGGGCTGACCGTATGATGCCGGTGTTCCTCGGTGCTGGGCTTGATCGCCGTCGCGGTGACAACAAGCGCCACCAGGCCGGTGATCCAGGAGGTCCAGGCGACGCCGGCTTGCATGGCATAGGAACCGAACCACGGAGAAAGGAACAACAGGGCGCCGAAGGCCGCCTGAGCCCATTCCATGGCCGGCGTACCGGGCATGGCCAGATTAATGACGCCGCTGATGATCAGCAAAACGCCGAACACGAGCATCAAGGCAGTGGAGGAACCGGCTGCCCTGGTCCAGATGACCGACAGGGCAGCGTAGAGCCCGGCAACGACCGTGACCCAATCCTGCCATCGCGTCCATTTCTTCATCGAAACCACCTCTGTCATCTTGACTCCCCCGGGCCCGGCCGGACCCCGGGGACATTGTTTCTAACGGCGGCGGAATCCCCGCGGGGCTCCGCCCTCGGCCCGGCCATGATGAGCCTTCACGACCTATCAACCGTCAGCACCCACATCCGGACCGGCAAAAATGTTAACAACAACCACACGTTCTTGCTTCCCGGCAAGCGCTTGCCCTCTCGGGGCGCTCTTCTGTCGTGGACTTCCGACCATCAAGGGCCTCCCTGGTCAAGAACCCAGTGCCTGCCGCGGCACTGTGCCGCACCGCCGAACAGCCCGTCCCCAGGACGCCCACGGCCAGGCCCGGCTCAACGAGGACGACCTGCAGTTCACCCGCAGCCGCGCCCACATCGCCTACCCCGCCCACGGCACCGACCGGCTCTTCGACACAGTCCAGCCCCCACACCCCCGCCACAACCCGCACCGCCGCGACACCAAAGACCACCCGCCCCGCACCTGACCGGTCCGGCCATGGGCCGGCCAGAACTGACTCGCAAATGATGCCAGGTAGCTGCGGCAGCGCTTCTTTCAGCACCGGGTGTTAGCGACCCTGGCCCGGCAGCGGGCGGGTGACCTTCAGCCCGGTGCGGGTCGCGGCAAGCGCGTCGGCAAGCCGGACGGCATCCCTGGCCCGCGCTTCGTTCGTGGGCGGCACGGTGCCGGACTCGCTGATGCAGTTCAGCAGTGCCGCCGTGACCTCAGAGATCAGGTCCGGGAACCGGCCGAACCGGTATCCGAGGTCGGCGGGATCCTCGGACGGATTCAGCGCCTTGGCGATCAGCACTGCGGCCTGTGTCCTGCGCGCCATGCCGAGTTTCATCAGGATGGTCGAGACCATGTTCTTCACTGTCTTTTCGGCCAGGAACATCTCCCGGGCGATCTGGCGGTTACTCAGCCCCCTCCCCACGCCGATGGCCACGACCATTTCCTGTTTCGTCAAAGTCAGGAGTTTCTCATCCGGGCGCTGCGGCTCGAATGGGGAGATGGGGGCCACGACCACGTCCCGGAAACGGGCGCTGTACGCGGTGTGCCCGGCCAGGGCCCGGCGGATCAACCTAAGCTGTTCGCTGCTGTCATCGACTTTGGACAGGCACCCCCACGCCCCGGCCAGAATCGCGTCGATGAGCACCGCCTCGCCGGCGTCCCCGGTCATCAGCACGCACCGGATATCCGGCGCCGCAGCGGCAATGGCCCGGCACACGCCGGCACCGGAACCGTCCGGAAGAACATCGCCAATAATGACCAGTTCCGGGCGAAGGGCCGGAATCCGACGGACCGCGTCGAGCGCGGACCCGGATTCCCCGGCCACGCTCAGACCCCCAGACTCCAGCAGCTGGCGCAGCCCCCGCCTCACGACCTCGTGATCATCCAGCAGGTACACGCCCCGGCCAGCCAACGGGTGCTGCGCGTCGAATTCAGGGTCAACAATCATCATCACTACGTTTCTTCGCCTTTGAGACCCCGAAGGCGTTGTTAGATGATCCCCGTCCGGTCCCCTCCAGCGCGCAATCATGTTCACACTGGCCCGATACGCCCCCACGCTAGACCAAACAGTCCCCGACCAACAGTGCCGGGATACATCCAGCGGCCGCGACCTGAGATGCCGCCAAGAGTGGGGGAATCATACGCCGATGCTGTACGTTCACCTTGCTGTAACCACCACAAATGAAAAGAGAAGCACCACAAGTGGCAACCGATTATGACGAAGTCCGTTCCGACGTCAAGGAATCACAGGACCGCTCGCTCGAGGCGCTGCAGTCCGAGAACGCACCCGATGCCCGGATCGTGCGTGACCTGGACGAATCAGATTCCATGGATGATGCAATTATCCCGGGCGGCGAAATCGTCAACGACGAACTCATCGTCCAGGTTATCCCCCAGGCAGCGGACGAGTTCGTCTGCTATTCCTGCTTCCTGGTCCGGCACCGGTCCCAGCTAGCCCGCGAAAAAGACGGCCACGCGTACTGCAACGAGTGTGAAGGCTGAACCGCCGGCCCAGAGTTGATCGCCGGTTCGACATGCGCAGTCAGGTCCCCGACTCGGTCCGGGAGGCCCTGGAGGACGAGTTCACCCTGATCAAGGTTCTGATCCGTGGTGGAAACCCTCGCATACCCGATAACAGCCATAGCCGTCCCTATAGTTCTCTTAATCCCGAACGGTTAGCCGTTGTGAGACCAAGTGTTGTTGAACGGCATTACGTGTCCGGTGGTCAGCGGCCGTTGTATTCGTCGTCGGTGATGTGTTCGTTCCAAGTAGTGGTTTTTGAGGGGTCTTCACCGTTTTGGAGCATGGCGATGTGTTCCATGAAGCAGCCGGGGGTGGCGGCGTGCCAGTGTTCCTCACCAGGCGGGGTGTAGAGGGTCTGGCCGGGGTGGACTTCGATGATCTTCCCGTCCCGGGTACCGAAACGGCCTACACCTTGGGTGACGTGTAGGTACTGGCCGTGTTCGTGGGAGTGCCAGGCGGTACGGGCTCCGGGAGCGAAGCGGACGGTCGCGACGACCATCGTCTGGTCGGACTCGTGGGGAAGCGCGATCGGATCCAGCCACACGTCCCCGGCGAACTGGGCTGCCGGGTTTTTCGTGGTGGGCAGGGAGGGTTCGATATTCATGGTCTTCCTTATTTGTTGTCTGTGAAGAGTTGCTTGGCGACGCCCATCGCGGACATGCCCTTTGGCCAGCCGGCATAGAGCGTGACATGAGTGATGGCTTCGATGAGCTCCTCTTGGGACACGCCGTTCTCGACGGCGCGGCCGAGGTGGAAGCCCAACTGGTCGGTGTTTCCGCCGGCGGTGAGCACGGCTACGGTGATGAGGCTGCGGTCGCGGGCGCTCAGTTCGGGCCGGTTCCAGACGTCCCCGAAGAGCACGTCGTCGGTGAGGTCGGCAAGCTTTGGCGCGAAGTCGCCAAACATCTTTCGGCCGCCTCCGAGCTGCTTGGGCTGGTCAGTCATGATGATCCTTCTTTCGGTTTGAAATCTGTAGCGGTCGGTCGTTCCTAGGAACTGTCAGTCGATGTTTTCGACGCCGGTCAGGCGTTGTTCTTCGACATCGAGCCTGGTTTGCAGCCGCCGGGCGACGGTGTCATCGACCGTGCCATCGAGGCGGAGGCCCAGGAGTGCTTCGCGTTTCCTGTCGAGTACGGCCTGGCGGAGCGTTATTTCTTCCTGGCGCGATTGCATGGTGGCCGCCGGATCAGAACCGGCTTTCAGTGCCTGTGTGACGGACAGGTGGGACCGATACTCGTCTGCGAGCCGGCTGTGCACCGTTGGACTCGTCCCGAGCTCGTGCGCGAGTTCATCGAGGGCAAAGACCGCGGCGGACGCGATTGCCAGTTTGATGTCGTCGCGGCCGGGGAACGGGGTGCCGTCATTGACTGCCGTTGGCACGGAGAGGGCGACCGCGAGGGATACGGCTCCGCGGAAGCCGGCAATGGAGCTCACGGCCCGGGCCCGGTAGGTCATCCGGCGTTGGCGTTGGGAGGGGCGCCGGTCCAGAAACCGGACGACAGTGATGCTGACGGTTTGGAACACGAACCGGATGATGATGAGCACCAGCCACACGGCAACAGGGGACAGCAGAAGGCGGCCCACATCGCGGGCGTTGATTTCGTGGACCGCAGCCTGCACCTGAAGGCCGATGAGAACGAACAAGGCGCCGTTCAAAAGGTAGGAACCGAGAGGCCATGCGGACTCGGTCTGGCGACGCGATGCTGCCGTACTGATCCGGTTCGAGGTGAAGGAGATGATCAACCCCGCGGCAACAACAGCCAGCACCCCCGACGCTCCCACCGCTTCCGCGAGCAGGAAGGCGGTGAACGGGGTGATGAGCAGGGCGATGTTGATGATGAGCGGGTCGCGCACCCGGATCAGGAGCAGGTAGGCCGCGCCTGCGACCAGGATTCCGGCGGCCGCCCCTCCCATATATAGGAGAGGGCAAACATCGGCAAGGATCGAGCCCAGCCCTGCCACGTCCCCGTCCACCATCGCCTCGCACAGGGTGTCATAGAGTGTTTTCACCGCCGCGGCGGTCGCGTCTGTCACCGTCGCCGGGCCGACGCCGTGAGTTCGTGGGTGCCGTAGCTGTTGTCGTCGGGGTTGACGGTCACTCCGGGGGCGACGATCTTGTCGACGCGGTCCAGCACGTCGCTGGACAAAGTAATGTCGGCGGCGGGCAGGTAGGACTCGAGCTGTTCCATGGTGCGCGGTCCGACGATTGCTGCCGTGACGCCGGGGTGGTTGATCACGAACGCGATGGCCAGTTCGATGAGCGTCAGCCCGGTTTGTTCGGCGAGCTGGGCCAGGTCTTCGACGATGTCGAGTTTCCGCTGGTGGGCAGGGCTTGTCATGTCGAAGCGGGCGCCCGGACGGGCTGACGAGGTGGGTGCGGACGCTGAGTCTTTGCGCCACCGTCCTGAGAGCCAGCCGCCGCTGAGCGGGCTGTAGGTGAGGGTACCCATGCCGTGGCGTTGCACCGTCGGGAGGATGTCTTCCTCGATGCCGCGGACCAGGATCGAGTAGGGCGGCTGCTCGGTGACGAACCGCTCCAGGTTGCGGTCCCGGGAGGCCCACTGGGCTTCGACGATCTGGGATCCGGAGTAGGACGAGGAGCCGATGTAGCGGACTTTGCCTTGGCGGACGAGGTCGGTGAGGGCGCCGAGGGTTTCCTCGACGTCCGTGTCGGGGCTGGGCCGGTGGACCTGGTAGAGGTCGATGTGGTCGGTGTTCAGGCGGCGGAGGGAGTTTTCGACCTCGCGGATGATCCAGCGGCGGGATCCGCCGCGCTGGTTGGGATCGTCCTCGTTCATGGGCATGAAGAACTTCGTGGCGAGGAACACGTCGTCGCGCCGGCCCTCCAGTGCCTGTCCGACGATTTCCTCGGAGGTCCCGCCGGAGTAGACGTCGGCGGTGTCGATGAAGTTGATGCCGGCGTCGAGGGCGCGGTGGATGATGCGGATGGAGTCCGCGGTGTCCTTGTTGCCCCAGGGGCCGAACATCATCGCACCAAGGCACAAGGGGCTGACCTGCACGCCGGTGCGGCCAAGGGGACGGTATTCCACGGTGGTTCCTTCTCTAGGTCTTAGGCTTCGGCGGTCTTAGGCTTCGGGGATGGCCATGGCGAAGCGCTCTTCGCGGGCCTCGTCCGGGTCTGGTCCGTTCCGCGTTCCGGTGTCGAGCGTGTCGAGGGCGGCGAGTTCGTCCGTACTGAGTTCGAAGTTGAAGATGTCGAAGTTTTCGGCGATGCGTGCGGGGTTGGTCGATTTCGGGATGGCTGAGCGGCCCTGCTGCAGGTGCCAGCGGAGCATCACCTGGGCCGGGCTCTTGCCGTGCGCCTGCGCGATGGCGGCGATTGCCGGGTCCTCCATCACGTTCCGGCGGTCCTGGCCCCACCCCGGGTAGAAGGTGATCCCGCCGATTGGCGACCAGGCCTGGGTGAGGATCCCGTGCCGGGTGTCGGCTGCCTGCACGTCCGGCTGGGTGAAGTAGGGGTGCAGCTCGATCTGGTTCACGGCCGGGACGACGTCGGTCGAGCCGAGCAGTTCCTTCAGGTGGTGCGGCATGAAGTTGCTGACACCGATCGCGCGCACACGCCCGTCAGCAAGGAGACGCTCGAGTGCTTTGTGCGCGGCGATGGTTTTCTCGAACCGGTCGGGGGCGGGCTGGTGCAGGATCAGCAGGTCCAGATAGTCCACGCCGAGTTTTCCCGTTGCTTTGTCCCAGGCGTGCAAGGTCTGGTCGTAGCCGTAGTCACTGACCCAGACCTTGGTCTCGATGAACACCTCCGATCGATCCAGGCCCGAGCTGCGTATGCCCGCACCGACCTCACGCTCGTTTCCGTACGCGGCGGCGGTGTCGATGTGCCGGTAGCCGGTGGCCAGCGCGGCCTCGACAGCGGCCGTGGTCTGCTCCGGGGCGCTTTGGAAGACCCCGAGCCCGATGGCCGGCATGGTGACCCCGTTGTTAAGTGTGATGTGCATGCGATCCGGATCCTTGTCGTTACGGGCGGACGAGTACTTTGAGCGCTTCGCGGTCGGCCATCGCCTGGTAGCCGGCAGGAACGTCGTCCATGCCGATGGTGCGGTCGAAGACCTTGCCCGGCTCGATGGTTCCGTCGAGCACGAGGGGCAGCAGTTCCTCGATGTAGGCGCGTGCCGGTGCGACACCTCCGGTGAGGGTGATGTTGCGCATGAACTCGGGGAAGCCGAGCGGTACCTCGGAGAACTGCGGTGCGCCGACGCGGCTGATGACACCTCCATCGCGGACCACCCCGATCGCCATCTCGATCGCCGGCTTCAGCCCGACGGCTTCGAGGACGGCGTGGGTTCCGTCTCCGTTGGTGAGTTTCTTGACCTTGGCGATGCCCTCGTCGCCGCGTTCGGCGACGACATCGGTGGCACCGAACTCGCGGCCAAGGTCGGTGCGGGCCTTATGGCGGCCCATGAGGATAATGCGCGAGGCGCCCATCAGCTTGGCGGAGAGAACGGCTGAGAGCCCGACGGCGCCGTCGCCGATCACGGTCACGCTCTGGCCCGGTTTGATGTTAGCCTTCCTGGCCGCGTGGTATCCGGTCGACATGACATCGGAGAGGCTCAGCAGCGACGGGATCAGCTTCTCATCAAAGCCGGCGGGGACGACGACGAGGGTGCCGGACGCCTGCGGGACCCGGGCGAATTCGCCCTGGCCGCCGTCGTCGTGGCCGCCCCAGTGTGCGCCGTGGCGGCAGGAGGTCTGCAGGCCTTCCTTGCAGAAGTCGCAGGTGCCGTCGGACGCGACGAACGGTGCGATGACGAAGTCGCCGATCGCCAGGCCGGTCACCTCGGACCCGATTTCTTCGACGATGCCGACGAATTCGTGGCCCATGCGGGAGCCCTCAGCCGACTCGGGCCTGGAGGCGTAGGGCCACAAGTCGCTGCCGCAGATGCAGCCTGCGACGATGCGCACGACGGCGTCGGTGGGCTCCTGAATGGTGGGGTTGGGGACGGTTTCGACGCGCACATCGCCGGCGCCGTACATCAGTGTTGCTCGCATGTTGGGATTCCTTACCATGTTGTCGGTCAATTTCCAGTCAACACCGGTCACGGACCTCTTGGGAGTGCATGTCAGTACCCCCATGAAGTGCTGTATTGGTGGGTCAGCGGGCAGGTTCGGCTTCCGGTGCGGGCACGGCCGTCCGGGGCGTCTTGGTCGGCCGTGAAGCGAGGTCTGCGGGGAGGATGAGCCCCGCGGTGACGGCCAGGGCCAGGAGCAGGAGGACGCTGCCGACGGTGAGGGCGGCGCTGACCTGCGCCGCCAAATGGGCGGTGGCCGGGCCGGCGGGTACGGTGGCGGCGGCGGCCACCGCGACGGCGAGTCCCAGGCAGGTGCCGATCTGGTGGAAAGTATTCAGCAGGCCGGAGGCGGCGCCGGCGTCAGCGGCGGGTGCGCCGCTGATCCCGAACGACGTCAGCGGCGCGAACGCCAGGCCCTGGCCGCCGCCGATGAGGACCATGGGCAGGGCGACGCCGGTCAGGTAAGAAGAATTCGTTCCGGCGAGGCTGAGCCAGAACATCCCCGCCAGCGTGAGCAGGATCCCGGCCAGGAGCAGAACGGAGCCAGGCATCCGCCGTGCGAGCCGCGGGTTGGCCATGGCGACGCCGAAGTTGACCGCCGTCATGGGCAGGAACCCGATGCCTGCCTGCAGCGGGTCAAAGCCGAGGACTTCCTGCATGAATTGGGTGGTGAAGAAGAAGAATCCGATCATCGCACCAAGGTACAGGAAGCGTGCCACGTAGGCGCCGGTGCGGCGGCGGCTCGCGAACAGCCGCAGCGGCATGATCGGCTGGGCGGCCTTACGTTCGATCAGCACGAACGCGATGAGGAGTACGACGCCGGCGCTGACGGCCGTGATGGTCAGCGGCGAATCCCAGCCGGCGTCGGCGGTGTTGAGTATGCCGAACACCAGGGCGCCGGCGCCCAGGGTGGCGCTGAGTGCGCCGGACACGTCGAACCGTCCGGTTGCCCGGCCGGTTTCGGGGAGAAATCGCGGGGCGAGGATGATCATGGCGGCGCCGATGGGTACGTTGACGAAGAACCCGGCGCGCCAGGAGATCCAGTGGGCCAGTGCCCCGCCGATGACCAGGCCCAGGCTGGCGCCGATCCCTGCGGTCGCGCCGTACAAGGCGACGGCGCGGGTGCGCTCACGCCCTTCGGGGAAGCTCGCCGTGAGCAGGGACAGCGAGGCAGGCGCGACGATCGCGGCCCCGATGCCCTGGACGGCGCGGCCGGCGATGGCCCACCCCGCGGAGGGAGCCAGTCCGATCAGCAGGGACGCGATCGAGAACACCACCAGCCCGAACACGAACACCCGGCGGCGCCCGAGCAGGTCTCCTGCCCGGGCGCCAAGGAGCAGCAGGCCGCCGAAGACCAGGACGTAGGCGTCCTGGACCCAGGAGAGCTCCCCGGTGCTCAGCCGCAGGTCTGCCTGCAGGCTCGGCAGGGCGGTGAAGATGACCGAGTTGTCCAGCAGGATCATGAAGTAACTGGCCAGGATGATCGCCAGGATCGCTGCCGGGTGGGGAGCGGGTGCGGGTTCAGGTTTCATGCTTTCCATACAACCGTGATTCCGTATTGCCCGGGAGTCACTGTCGTACAGGGTAACGCCAGTCCCTCCCTCGCTCCACAAGCCGGGCGTAGCGTGGATGCCATGACACACAGCGAGGACGTGCGGAAGTTCCTGACCTCCCGCCGCGCCAAAATCACTCCCGAGGAGGCGGGCCTTCCGGTCTACGGCGGCAACCGCCGGGTCACCGGGCTGCGCCGCGAGGAAGTCGCCATGCTCGCCGGGATGAGCATCGATTACTATATCCGCCTGGAGCGCGGAAACCTCTCCGGTGCCTCGGACAGCGTCCTGGAAGCCTTGGGTCGTGCCCTGAAACTCGACGACGCCGAAACGGCCCACCTCTTTGACCTGGCCCGCGCCGCCACCGCCTCCCCCCGGGTGCGGCGCAAGCGCAGCCCCCAGACGGTGCGGCCGAGCGTGCAACGCGTCATTGATGCAATCACGACGGCGCCGGCCTGGGTCCGCAACGACCGCGGGGATGTCCTCGCCGCCAACGAACTCGGCGAAGCCCTTTACCTGGACCTCATGGCGGAACAAACCACACCGCCGAACAGCGCACGCTTCACCTTCCTGAACCCGAAAGCGCAGGAGTTCTTCGCCGATTGGGAACGCGCGGCGGACGACATCGTCGCCATCCTCCGTTCCACCGCAGGGAAAAACCCCTATGACAGGGACCTCACAGACCTGATCGGGGAACTCTCCACCCGCAGCGAGGAGTTCCGCACCCGGTGGGCCCGGCACGACGTGAAGTACCACCGCGCCGGCCGCAAACGGCTCCACCACCCGATCGTCGGGGACCTGGACCTCAGCTTCGAGGCACTCGAGCTGCCCGCCGACCCGGGACTGCGCATCAACGTCTACACGGCCGACCCCGGGACACCTTCCGAGGACGCACTGAAAGTCCTCGCCAGCTGGGCCGCGACCCAGCAGACCACGGCAGAGACCGCCGTTAAGGAGAAGAAATGAACGACCGTCCCTCCACCGTGCTCATCGCCGGTGCCACCGGCAGCATCGGCCGCTACGCCGTGGCCGAGGCGCTGCAGCAGGGCTACAGGGTCAGGGCGCTCGTGCGCGATCAGGCCCGGGCCGCCCGTGTGCTCCCCGACGCGGCCGAGCTCGTCATCGGTGACCTGACCCGTCCCGAAACCCTCGGTACAGCCGTAGAGGGAGTGGATGCTGTCGTCTTCACCCACGGATCCACCACCAGCGAACGGGACGTGCGGGACAACGACTACGCCGGGGTCGCGAACGTCCTCCGTGCACTGGGCGGCCGCCGGGTGCGCATCGCGCTCATGACCGCCCGGTGGAAGCTACGCAGCGAACGGCTCGTCCGCGCCAGCGGTAACCCCTACACGATCGTGCGTCCCGGATGGTTCGACTACAACCAACCCGACCAGCGGACCATCGTCATGCTCCAAGGCGACAGGCGCCAGTCCGGCTCACCCGCCGACGGCGTGATCGCCAGGGACCAGATCGCACGCGTCCTCATCGACAGCCTTGGCAGTGATGCCGCCGACCACAAAACCCTCGAACTCGTCGCCGAGCACGGCAGCGAACAGACCGACCTCACCGCACTCTTCGGCGCCTTGATACCGGACTCAGGCGAGTCTTTGGATGCAGTCGAAGACGAGGTCGACCTACCGGTCACCAAAGAACCCGAAACGTTCCGTCATGACCTCGCGACGATTTCGGCTGGAAACCGCAGTTCAGGCAGCTGACGTCGCGGACGTAAGCCGGACCAAGCAGGGAACGTCCGGGACCAGCCTGCAACGCGCACGGCTCAATCGCCGCTGATTCCAAAGCTCCGTTTTTTCGCCTCGAACATCCACTACAGAGAAACAGGAGATCACCATGAGCGACGTCGTTGTTGTTGTCGGGGCAGGATCGATAGGCCAGGCCATCGCCCGGCGCGTGAGCGCGGGCAAGCACGTGGTCCTGGCGGACCTGAACCAGGACAGCGCCGATGCGGCGGCCGAAGTGTTGATCAACGCCGGTTTCGACGTCAGCACCACAACCGTCGACGTGTCCTCCCGCGACTCCATTCAAGCCCTGGTCAAGGAGGCCACAGCACGTGGTAACGTAACCGGGCTCATCCACGCCGCAGGAGTCTCACCCAGCCAGGCATCGCCGGCAACCATCCTCGCCGTAGACCCCTACGGAACCGCAGTACTGCTCGAAGAATTCGGCAACGTCATCGCACCCGGGGGGTCCGGCGTCGTCATCGCCTCACAATCAGGGCACCGCCTCGGCGCGCTGACTACCGAGCAGAATGCCGCCCTCGCCATGACCCCGGCTGACGAACTGCTGTCCCTGCCGATGCTTCAGCCGGACCAGGTTACGGATTCGCTCAACGCCTACCAACTGGCCAAGCGCGGCAACTCCCTCCGCGTCATGGCAGAGGCCGTTAGGTGGGGAAAACGCGGCGCGCGGATCAACACGATCAGCCCCGGCATCATTTTCACACCTCTCGCGAAAGACGAGCTGACCGGGCCACGCGGCGAGGGGTACCGGCGCATGATCGAGCTGTCTCCTGTGGGGAGGGGCGGAACCCCGGACGAAGTCGGCGCGGTGGCCGCACTCCTGATGAGCCCCGACGGCGCCTTCATCGCCGGAAGCGATTTCCTCATGGACGGCGGCGTCACCGCCTCCTACTTCTACGGTGAACTCGCCCCCCAATAAACAGAAAGTGCTCAGGACCACTTTCCGTGGGCCGGCCAAACTGATTGACCACACATCTTGCGTCACCAGCAAGTGGGTTAGAAGAAAGAACGGCAGACCACGCATCCGGTATGGGCTGGTCGAGCAGTCTGAAGGGCCTCAGGCTAACCATTCCAAACACCAGCGATTCCTCCCACGGCAGATCCGGCAGAAACAATCCCATTCAGTTTGTCGCATGCCAAATATCGGAGCAATTTAACCGCCAAATAGCTCTGAGACTTGCAACGCCCCGGGAAGGCCTTAAGCACGGGGTAAGCACGGCCGCCTGACTCGTTAATCGATCGTCTATGAGAGTTGTGTCTACATGCAGTGCACGCTGGCGCCCTCGTTGTTCCTGGCCCCCGGCCTCAACACAGGGGGAATGAACTCAACCAAAACCCCCTCGTTGCCGCTGTTTAGGCTGCCCTGTCATGGCCATCTCTTTGAGGAAGTGTCTGCACTAGGGATGTCTCGGAACACATGGATTTACCTACCTCTGACGAGGTAGGCCGGCATGGCGCAGTCCCGGATTCCGATTCCCTCGGCCAAGCCGCCACTTCACCGAATCTGGTGCGATTCTGTCTCGGGGGGACATTCTCTGGACAGGGGTGGGTGGTCAGCGGGCGACGGGGTCTTTGGCCTCCAGGAGGTCAAGCTCGTTCCGGCGGGGCATGCCTTCCCAGTCGCCTGGTACCTGGCAGGCGAAGGCGCCGGTGCGGACTGCGGTTTTCATGCGTTGTTCCAGGTTTTCGCCGGCCAGGAACTCGGCGATGTAGCCGGCGACGAACGCGTCGCCGGCTCCCACGGTGTCCACGACGTTGACGGGGACGGCGGCTTGGACGTGGTCCGCATTGTCCGCGACCGCGACGGCGCCCAGGGCCCCAAGTTTCACCACGGCGTGGCTCGGTCCCAGCGCTGCGAGGCGGTGTGCCAGGGCGAGGGGTTCGTGCGACCGTGTCCGGTCCGGTCCCAGGGCGATCGCGGCTTCTTCATCGCCGGCGAAGACGAGATCCACCTGCGGGAGCAACCTCCGGTACAGTTCGCCTGCTTCCTCCGGTGACCAGAGGGCTGAGCGGTAGTTGAGATCCAGGGAGACCAGGGTTCCGGCATCGTGGGCCACGGCTATGGCGTGGTCCACGGCTGCGGCAGCCGAGGCCGACAGGGCCGGGGTGATCCCGCTCAGGTGCAGGAGGCGGGCGGCGCGGATTTGTTCCTCGGGGACGTCCTGGGGCCGGAGCCGGGAGCAGGCGCTCCCGGAGCGGTAGTACCACACCTTCAATTGCTCGGCGGTGCGGCGTTCCTTGATCATCAGCCCGGTGGGCGCCTCGGGGTCCACGATGCTGTGGACGTCGATCCCTTCAGCCCGTAGCTCCCGAAGCACCAACTCCCCCAGGCTGTCATCGCCGACTCGGCCGGCCCAGGTTACGGATACACCCAGCCGGGACAGGGCGATGGCGAAGTTGCTTTCGGCCCCGCCCATCCCGATGCTGAGGGAACGGGTGTGGGCCAGCGGCCCGGGAGTCTCTGCCTTCACCAGGGCCATCGTCTCCCCCATGGTCACGACCTGGCTCATGCGTCAACCGTCCTGTCACGGACATTGCCGACAAGGCGGGTCACCTCCGCGGCACGCTCGGTCAGTGCGGAAAGATCACCGCCCTTGAAGGCATCTCCCAGGAGAGGTCCTCCCAGACTCACGGCGAGAGCACCTGCCTGCAGCCACTTGGGGACGTCTTGGATGGACACTCCCCCGGAGGGGATGATCGGCAGACCGGGGAACGGCCCGTGCACCTGACCGATGTAGCCGGGCCCCACCACGGAGGCGGGGAACAGTTTGACGGCCGTGGCCCCCAAGGACCACGCGGTGTGCATCTCGGTGGGCGAGTAGGCGCCCGGGAAGACCGGCACGCCCCGGTTGACGGCTGCGCGGATCACCTCGGGAACCGTCACCGGCGTGACGAGATAGTCGGCACCGGCATCGAGTGCCCGTTGGGCCTGTTCGGCGTCGGTGACGGTGCCCACCCCGATTTCTGCTGCATCAGCGAATCGGGTCTTGAGTTCGGCGATCTCCTGGAAAACACCCTCGGTGGTGAGGGTCAGCTCGATGGAACGGACTCCGCCGGCGATCAGTGCCTCGATAACGGGTGCGTACTCACGGGCGTGGGAGGCCCGTAAGACGGCGATCACCGGATGGGCCAGCAAGGTCTGGGAGGGCTGTGGGCGGTGGTGGGGCATCAGTTTTCTCCTGGGTAATGAGTCATCGGGATGATCAGCGCCCGGGGGACGCCAGACCGGTATGACGGTGGTGAACCGGTGTCCCACCGGTGGTGCCGGGAGGACAAGGGTGCTGGGGACAGGATCGGTCAATCCTGTGGGCCGCGCTCCACGGGGGCCTCAGTGCCCTCCCGTGCGTGGGTCTCCAGTGCCAGCTCCGCGACCTTCTTGTCCGTCAGGGGATACAGCAGCAGAAGTATGACTGCAGCGACGGCCAGGGCCAGGCAGGGGTAGAGAGTCTGCAGACCCTTCATGCCGAACAATACGCCGTCGGTCTGATGCGCGTTGGGCACGTAGCCAATGGCGCTGAGCCCGAATCCGGCGAGGCCGCCCGCGACGGACTGGGCGATCTTGCGCGAGAAGTTGAACATGGAGTAGGTGATGCCTTCGCGCCGCCTGCCGGTGCGCCAGTGGCCGAAGTCGATGACGTCCGAGACCATGGCCCAGGTGATGCCGTTGGGCAGGGCGACTCCGATGAAGGAGAGGCTGAACAGCACCGTGAAAAGCACCGGGTTGGTCGGCAGTACGAAGTTCAGCCCGTCCGCGACCACGGCCAGCAGGAATCCGTACAGGGCGGTGCGTTTCTTGCCGATGAGGCGGGTGAGCACGGGGATGAGCAGGATCCCGATGATTGAGGAACCGATGGCGATGACGTTCACGGCGGCCAGCAGCCGCACATCCCCCAGGTAGTACTGGGTGAAGTAGACGATCATTGACGTCTTCACGTTGTAGGCCGAGATCGAGAAGATCGTCATCGCGATCAGGGCCAGCAACGGCCGGTTGCTCGCGATGGTCCTGACGAATTCGCGGGCGGTGAGCTTCTCGTGACGGCGCACCACGGGGACGTTCTCACGGGTGTAGCGGAACGTGGCGAAGAAGCACAGCACGCCTGTCACGGCCATCGCGCCGGCGGCGAAGGCGTAGCCCACCCGCGCCGAATCGAAGGCCAGCACAATTGGCATAAACGCCACGCCGGTGATCAGCAGTGCCGTGACGGACCCGGCCTGGCGGAAGGACGCCAGTTTGGCCCGCTCGACCGGTTCCTGGGTCATCACCGAGGCCAGGGAGCCGTAGGGGATGTTGGTGAACGAGTACAGCACGCCCCAGGCCATGTAGGACACGTAGGCGTAGGCCAGGTTCACGCCCTCGGAATGCCCGGGGGTGAGGAAGGTGACGACCGTCAGGACGGCCAATGCGATGCAGGAGTAGAACATCACGCCTCGGAAGCGCCCGTACCGCCCGACTCTGCGCTGCCCGTCGATCACCGTGCCGGCGACCGGATCCATGAATGCGTCGAAGAGCTTCGTGACGACGAAGACAGAGGCTGCCGCGGCAGGCGGCAGCCCTGCCACGTCGGTGTAAAACTTCAGCAGATAGGCTTGGCCGAGATCGAACATGAAGCCGTTGCCCAGGTCACCCATGCCATAGGCGATCTTCTCCTTCAGCGACACGATCCCGCTCGTTCTCATCGCCTGCGGGGCGGTAGTGGTGGTCTTGCTGTCCATCGGGGTGCTCCTTTGCATCCGGGCCAATCAGGGGTCAGGCGGAACGCCGGGAATAGGCGATCTTCGGAAGGTTGTATGTCAGGTCAATTGCCGTCTCCACGGCCTCGTGCTGGCTGATCCGGTGCTCGAGGACCAGGCGGGCCAGGTAACCGGCGTCAATGCGGCGGGAAAGGTCGTGGCGGGCCGGGATCGAGGCGAAGGCGCGTGTGTCGTCAACGAAACCGGAGGTGTTGTAGAACCCTGCCGTCTCGGTCGCTGCCTCACGGAAACGCCGCATGCCCTCCGGGGAGTCGAGGAACCACCACGGAGCCCCCAGCCGCAGCGATGGATATGCTCCGGCCAGCGGGGCAAGCTCACGGCTGTATACGGTCTCATCGACGGTGAAGAGGATGGTGCGGAACCGCGGGTCGTGGCCGTAGCGTTCCAGCATCGGGCGCAGCGAGCGGGTGAACTCGGTCGCCACCGGGATGTCGAAGCCCTTGTCTTGTCCGTGCCGGGCAAGGACACCGGTGTGGTGGTCTCGCAGCACGCCGGGGTGGATCTGCATCACCAGCCCGTCCTCGCATGCCATCCCGGCAGTGACGAAGAGCATGTGTGCGGCGAAGGCCTGCACCTCCTCGGGGCTGACCGGTCCGGCCAATGCACGGGCGTACAGCACCGCGGCAGCGGTCTCGCTCATGGGGGTGGTGTCGGCGCTGAGATGACCGTGGTCCGTTGCCAGGCCCCCGGCCGCGACGAAGGCCCTGCGGCGTTCCCGCAGGGCGTCGAGGAAGCCGGCGTAGGTGGAGGTGTCCACCCCTGAGACCTCGGCGAGCCGGGCGGTCTCCGCGCGCCACCCCGGGCGGTCCACGTGGAACACAGCGTCGGGGCGGAAGGTTGGAACAACCCGCTCGCCCAGGCCCTGCCCGGCCAGCCGCGCATGGTGGCGAAGGTCGCTGGTAGCGGGGTCCGTCGTGGAGATCAGTTCGATGGAGAACCGATCGAGCAGCTGGCGGGGCCGGAAGCCGGGTTCGGCGATGCGCGCGGCGATCTGGTCGTAGATGGCATCCGCGGTCTCGACGCCCGGCACCAGATCGACCCCGAAGACCTCAACGAGCTCGTGCTCCAGCCAGTAGCGCGAGGGGGTGCCGCGGAACAGCTTCCAGTTCCCGCAGAAGGTCCGCCAGATGTCCCGCGAGTCTGTTTCGACCGCACCGCCGTCGACCCGGGGGATCCCCAGCGCCTCCGGTGCGATCCCTTGCGAGACCATCATGCGGGTCACATAGTGATCTGGCACGACGAGCAGCTGGGCAGGGTCGGTGAAGGGCTTGTTGTCCGCAAACACCTCGGCCTCGACGTGTCCGTGCATGCAGATCAGCGGCAAACGGGCGCTCTGTTCATAGATCTCGCGGGCGACGGCACGCTGACGCGTGTCCGCGGGCAGTGCGCGGTCCGGATGCAGCGTCAGCTCGCGCTTGTCGGCACGCCGCGACCGGTGCAGGTCCGGCTGCAGTTCCAAGGATGCAGACATCGGTGTCTCTCTCTCAGTTCCTGCGGGGTACGAAAGCCCCGCTTATGAAAAGGTTTTCATTTGAAAAGGTTTTCATCAGTGTAGCTCCGCGATAGTCTTGAGATCAACGTCACGTCCGCAGAAATTTCTACGACGCCCGGAATGGGCGAGGACGCGGATAGAATCCGTAACAATACCGATGGGAGTGCGATCTGGATGGCTGAGCCCGTGACGATCCGGGACGTTGCCCGGGCTGCCGGCGTCTCTCCCGCGACGGTCTCCCGGACTTTCATGCGTCCGGAGAAGGTTGACAAGGGGACCCGCGAACGGGTGATGAGTGCCGCCACCCGGCTGGACTATCAGCCCAACCGTGCCGCGCAGTCTCTTATTACCGGTCTGACCGGCAACATCGGCATCGTCGTCCCGGACCTTGGCAACCCGTTCTTCCCCAGTATGGTCAAGGGCATCCAGACCCGGGCCGAGGGGATCGGGTACTCCGCGCTGCTGGTCGACACCGGGGAGGATCCGGCCCGTGAGGTTGAGCTGGTGACGCGTCTTGCCCGCCAGGTGGACGGGCTCGTTCTGTGTGCGGCGCGCATGTCGGATGAAGATCTGGCCGCCCAACGACCGCAGTGCCCGATCGTTTTGATTAACCGCCAGGTCCCGGGGATCCCGGCCGTCACCTTCGACAATGAAAGCGGCATCGCCCAGGAAGTCACCCATTTGAAGGCGCTGGGGCACCAGCGGATCGGGTATGTGGCCGGCCCCGTTACGAGCTACTCGAGCCGCGTGCGCCAGCGCGCTGCCACGGAGCACCTGGCAGCGGCGGGCCTGACCGAGGTTGCCATCGGCAGTTTCGCGCCCTCCTTCGAGGGCGGGCGCAGCGCTGCGGAGAAGGTCCTGCTCGCCGACGTCACGGCCGTCATGGTCTACAACGACGTCATGGCGCTGGGCCTGATCAAGCAGCTGCGCCAGTACGGGGTCTCTGTGCCGGCGGATCTGAGCGTGGTCGGGTACGACGACATCGAGTTCGCCTCCATGTCGGATCCACCGCTGACTACGGTGCGGATCCCTCGGGAGGAGGCCGGCGCCCTGGCCATGACCTACCTGCACGCATTGTTGACCTCATCGGACTCCGCGGTGGAGGCCCCGGCTCAACTGCCCACCGAGTTCGTCTTCCGCGGCACCTCCGTCCGCGCACCGGTAACACAGGCGACCACGGCGTAAGTCCAGCCAGGACTTATCGACCCCGGCGGACGACGTCGGCTGAGACATTACCCGCCTGCGCAGGGCAGGTGAGGGTCTGTTGCAGTGCCCCGGACATGCCGCACTCGAGGATGAGTGCGACTCCGTTAGCTGTCTCCCGCGCCAGCCGCGCGGCCGTCGCAGGCTCCAGCGGGGCGGCCAGCGGGAGATGCCCGATCACATCGCTGACCCACCCCAGGAGATCCTCTGGGTCGAAGGCGCCCCGTAGCACTTCCATGGCTCGCGCGTCGTCGCGGGGCTCGAATCGGAGATTCTCCGACCGGCCGCTGTAGAGCACCAGGAGCGCAGCCAACGACAGGACAGTCAGCGGCGCCTGGGCGTGGTGGGTCCACCGGTCCAGGACGACGGGAAGGTTGCGCGTTGTCCATTTCGACAGCGCATTCAGAGCGATATCCGCGAGCCGGTGCCGCAAGGAGGGGTTATAGAACCGCTCGAGGATCTGCTGGGCGAAGATCGCCAGCTCCGTGCGGTCCCCCTCGATGGTGGGCAGCACCTCTTCGGCCACCAGGCGGTTGATCAAGGTTTCCACCTGCGGGATGTCGAAGGCGTCCCGCACGGTGTCGCATCCGAGCTGAAGTGCGATCGCTGACATCGCGGTATGGGATCCGTTGAGGATTCGCACCTTCTTGGAGCGGAACGGACGGATGTCATCGAGGAAGAGAACGTTGAGGCCGGCCTTGTCCAGCGGCAACAACTCGCGGATGGACGGATCACCCCCGATCGCCCAGACATAGAAATACTCGGCCTTAACGACAAGCTGATCTGCGAATCCGATCTCCACCTGCACGGCGTCAATCTCCTCCCGGGGGAACCCCGGGACAATCCGATCCACGAGCGTGTCGTAGAAGTGGCAGGCGGTGCGCACCCATTCGAGGAAGCCCGCCTCGAGGCCGCTGTCGGCGGCATGGCGCAGAACGTACTCGCGCAGGGTGGATCCGTTGTCCTCAATGAGCTCGCAGCACAGGAAGGATAGTCCTGTCGCCGGATCACCCTGGAAGTGCTCGTACCGCCGGTGCAGCAAAGCGGTCACCTTGGCGGGGAATGATTGCGGAGGACGCGCGGTTAGGTCGTCCCCGGGCACGAACTCGATGCCGGCCTCGGTGGTGTTTGAGACGACCAGCCGCAGGTCCCGGCTCACGACCAGCCGGTCGTACTCCTCGAACTGGTCATGGGCACTGAGCACCGAGCGCACCGAGGTGACCAGGTCGACCTCCTTGACGGGGCGGCCGTCCTTGATGCCTTCGAGGTACACGTGGAAAAGGCCGTCCTGTTCGGAGAGCTGTTCCACCGTCCTGGACGGGTGGTCCGTGGCCTGCACGATCACTATCCCGTCCCGGGTGATGCCAGCCTCGTTGCTCCGGGTGATCATCCAGTCGACGAAAGCGCGCAAGAAGTTCCCGGCGCCGAACTGCAGAATCGTGACAGGAAGCTCCGGTCGTGCAACCGTGGCCGAATTCAACTTCTTTACCGCTTGTCGCCGCTGCCGAACCGCTTCGCTGTCTGCCATACCGGTCCCGATCACGTCACCGCTCCGAGCTGCCACGGCACAAACTCGTCCTGGCCCAGATCCAGTTGTTCCGAGACGGGCCGCTCCCCGGAAGCAACCGCGATGATCTTCTCGAAAATTTCCTGGCCGACACTCTCGATCGAGGCCGTCCCGTCCACGATGCCGCCTGCATTCAGGTCCATGTCCTCGTGCATCCGCTCGAACATCGGAGTGTTGGTCGCCACCTTGATCGAGGGGGTGGGCTTGCACCCCAGGACGGAACCCCGGCCGGTGGTGAAGACCACCACGGTGGCACCGCCCGCGACGATGCCAGTCACCGAGACCGGGTCGTAGCCGGGGGTGTCCATGAAAGTGAACCCGCGAGCGGTGACCGGTTCGGCATACTCGTACACTGCCGACAGCTCCGCGGTGCCGCCCTTGGCGACCGCGCCGAGGGACTTCTCCAGGATGGTTGTCAGCCCGCCGGCCTTGTTGCCGGGCGAAGGGTTGTTATCCAGGGAACCGCCCCCGGCGGATGCGTAGTCCTTCCACCAGGCGATGCGCTGCAGGAGCTTTCGGCCCACGTCCTCGGAAACCGCGCGGCGCGTCAGCAGGTGCTCGGCGCCGAAGACTTCCGGCGTCTCGGCCAGGATCGTGGTACCGCCGTGGGCCACCAGCAGGTCCGAGGCCGCGCCGAGGGCAGGGTTGGCGGTGATTCCGGAGTACCCGTCGGAGCCGCCGCAATTCATCCCGAGCACCAGCTCCGCGACAGGAGCCGGTTCGCGGCGCATCGCCTCCAAGGACGGGATCATGTCCTGGATTGCCTCCACCCCGGCCCGCACCGTCGCGCGGATCCCGCCGTTCTCCTGAATGACCAGCGTGCGCACAAGCTTCTCGGCAGGAAGATCCAGGCCGTCCAGCAGGGAAGTCACGGGCAGCATCTCGCACCCGAGGCCCAGGACCAGCAGACCTGCGATGTTGGGATGGTCAGCGTAGCTGCCCAGCGTGCGCAGCGTCAGTCGGGCGCCCTCGCTGCCAGCAACCAGCCCGCAACCGGAGTTGTGCGTAAGGGCGATCACTCCATCCACATTCGCATAGCCCTCCAGCGCGGGCCCGGTGAACTGCGCCGCGATCATTCGGGCCGTTGAGGCCGAGCAGTTCACCGAGGTCACGATGCCGATGTAGTTCCGGGTTCCCACCCTCCCGTCGGAGCGACGGTAACCCTGAAAGGTGCGCGGCGGCCCGTCCGGAGCCGGGAGCTGCACGCGGGCCGTACCGAACTCATGGTCCCGTCCCGTGTCGTCCATGCCGAGATTATGGGTGTGCACGTGGTCTCCGGCGGCGATAGCACGCGTGGCACGACCGATCGACTGGCCGTACTTGTACACCTGCCCCCCGGCCTCAACCGGCCGGACAGCAAGCTTGTGCCCCCGGGACACGCCCTGCCGCACCAGGAAAGGACTCCCATGACCAGTCAGCTCCATGCCCGGCTCAAGGTTGATGATGGCGACCGCAACGTCGTCCCCCGGGCGCAACACGAGCGCGACGTCAGCCAAGTTACGGGCAATAGGAATGGTCGTCATCGTCAGTCCTTTTCAATGGCAGATAGATTTATCGTGAAAACCTTTTCATCATAGCGTGTAATTTCCTTGCGGACTAGAGCATGACGCGTGGAGAGCAACGAAACAGCTGACGATTACCGGAGTGAACCGGCCCGGCGTGTGAATCGCAGCGCAACATGGCATCGATCTTGTCTGGCCGCCTCTTCAGGCGTCGTCAAGAAGTGAGCCTCCGGCGGCTTCGGGTTGATACTGCGAAGGCCGACGCTGCGAGCTGGGCCGTTCCGGGGCCAGCAACAGGGCTGGCGAATGCCTGGACTGCGATGGGTCCAGAGTTCGGCGTCCGGGGTTGACTGGGACCAGGGCGCCGGACCATCCATATCTTTTTGGCGTAAGCGACTCAACGTGCCCCGGTTCAGGCGGACCAATCGGACGACCTGGACAATGGCGAGGCCGGTGCGGACGGCTACCAGCGAGGCGTCAACCCAATGAGACCGCCCATTCGAAAGCCGGTAGACCGCGGGGATCATGACGAGTACGGCGACGCCGATCCCATGGATGCCCCGGCCTCGGTGGAATGACGATGGTCTGCGGTCTTTCGCTCTCGTTCCCGCAGCTTCATGGCTGGAGCCCTGGCGCCTTGATCACCGAGAGAAACGCGAAGGTGCAGGCGACTCTTCGGCTTCCAACTCAGCTAGCTGGCCGGAGACACTACGACGGGCGGCTCCAAGCGCCGGTATCAGCGCACACGTCGGCTGAGGACTCCAACTTGGAAACCCCTGGTGGGACAAGACCGGGGGCTGACCTCCGTGAAAATTCTGTCCAGCTCCACACCCTCGAGTTGGCGATGGGCGTTTTGATCCAGGCCCGCTGACCCAGATGTATCCGATGCGCTGCCCGGCCACGTTCCATTCCTAACGAAGAGTCTCAGGTTGAACTCTAAGACCTCCGACTCAGGAGGCCAGCGAGCTGCAGCCTTTATGCTCGCTTCAGCCCCTACCCGCAGCCGTGGAGTGCTCTGCGGCTTGACCCTCCGGCGTCTCGATAAACAAGTCTTTTCAAGACACGGACGTCATGTCTTGGAGATCGAAGGAATCGACGGCGTGCCGGGCCGCCCCCGCGTCTTGGAAAGATGTCTCACCGTAGATCGTCTCTGCGGAGTGCTGGATGAGGGTTTCTGAGGCACAATGACCGGGGCTTCTCCGGGCGCTGTATTTCCCCGGTCTTTGGCTCGATGACGCGCCTGTTCGGGGCCATAGTTCCGTTTCGGGCACTGATTTCTAGAACGCCGGCTGAAGCGTCCTGCGCGACTCTGTGTGCACGCTACGATGCATGTCTAGGCTTCAATCTGTAGGCGTAATACCTGGAGGGCATAACGTTCACTTTCGATCAGTTGGCAGGGTTCATCGCCGTCGCCGAAGAACTCCACTTCGGCCGCGCTGCCGAACGCCTCAACATGACCCAACCCCCGCTGAGCCGGCAGATCCAGAAGCTTGAGAAGACCGTGGGGGCAGAACTGCTGGAGCGGGACAACCGCAAGGTGAACCTGACGGCTGCCGGGCAGGCGTTTCTGGAGGAAGCCCGACGGTTGATGGCACTGGCAGACCGTGCCCCGCTGACGGCCCGCCGCATCGCCTCTGGCCGTTCCGGGTTGCTGCGAATCGGCTTCACCGCCACGAGTGCGTTCAGTGTCCTGGGCACGCTGCTGGAGCAAGCCGAGGCACTCATCCCGGACGTGGACATAGATCTCCAAGAGCTGGTGACCGGCGAGCAGATCAAGGGCCTGCAGACCGGAGAGCTTGACCTTGGCCTGGCCCGCCCTCCATTCGACACCGATACTTACGACTCACGCCTGCTCTACCGCGAATCGATGATGCTCGCCGTTCCCCGCGGTCACCGGCTAACCCTCCTTGGAAGGGACATAGGGGACGCTGACCTCAAGGATGAGCCCTTGATCATGCACTCCCCCACCCGGGCCCGGTACTTTTACGACCTCGTCATTAGGATGCTTCCCGTCCAGCACGGCAACGTCGTGCACACGGTGAGCCAGGTCCTCACGATGGTCTCGTTAGTGGCTGCCAAGCGCGGGGTTGCCTTCGTGCCCCATTCGGCCGTCAAGCTCGGAATCGCGGGCGTCCAGTTCCTACCTCTGGCGAGCGGTGGGGAGCCGGTGGAGCTTCATGCGATCTGGAACCGGCGCGTCACCAACCCGTCGCTGGCCCGGCTGCTGCGCCACTTGGACTTCGACATGACCTGAATCTGCCGGGCCCGCCTTCAGCACGGATAAGGCCCCACAACAATACCTTGAGGGCATCAAGTCATGCGAATAACGTCTTGGACGTGCATTACTTTCCGCTCCTAATATTTGGGTAACGCACATGTGCTTCAGATCACGCGATCCCGCACCGCCGCCTTCGTTGCGGCGCCGCCGCTGATGACGGATTTTTTACCCAGATAAGGAACGTCGATGTCCAACCCCACTCTCGATTCGCCAGCCGGGAAAGCGGCCCAGCCGCGACCTAGCCGCAACAAGTCCCACACGCGGTTTCTAGTTCTAGGGCTGATCTTCTTCATCACTGTCATCAACTACGCCGACCGCAGCAGTATGTCCATCGCCGGCACAGACATGACAAAAGAGCTCGGCATGACAACAGTGCAGCTCGGTTTCGTCTTCTCTGCTTTCAGCTGGGCCTACGTGGTCGGCCAGCTTCCGGGCGGATACCTGCTGGACCGCTTCGGAGCCAAGAAAACGTACGGCTGGAGCCTGATCCTCTGGTCCGTCGCCACTCTCGTGGTGGGCTTTGTCGGCCTGGTTTCCACGCCTGTGCTCGTCTCTGTAGGGATCCTGTTCGGCCTGCGCCTGTTCCTGGGGATAGTGGAAGCACCTGCCTTCCCTGCCAACGCACGCATCACCACCATTTGGTTCCCCACCAAGGAACGCGGGCAGGCCACCGCCGTCTTCAACTCCGCCCAGTACCTTGCCACTGCGATGTTCGCCCCCCTGATCGGATGGATGACGTACACATTTGGCTGGCGCCTGGGCTTCTACGTCCTGGGCGTCCTGGGGGTGGCGATGGCCTTCGTCTGGTTCCGCTGGATGAACGTCCCGTCCAAACACAAGCGCGTCACCGCAGCCGAAATCGATACGATCCGGACCGGCGGCGGCCTCGTCGACCTGGACGAATCGGACACCCTGTCCAACAGGAAATCCACCATCACCCGGGCACAGTTCAAGCAGTTGTTTACGAGCCGTATGTTCTGGGGCCTCTACGTGGCACAGTATGCCGTCAACGCCCTGACCTACTTCTTCATTACCTGGTTCCCCATCTACCTCGTCAGCAGCCGGCACCTGAACATCATGCAGGCCGGCTTCATCGCCGCGATCCCCGCACTGGCCGGATTCGCCGGCGGCCTCCTCGGCGGATTCATCTCCGACTACCTCCTGCGCAAGGGCGTGTCACTGACCGCGGCACGGAAGATCCCATCCGTCGCAGGTATGGCGCTGGCCATGCTGATAATGCTCTGCCCCTTCACGGACAGCACCCCGATCATCGTGCTGCTGATGACGCTCGCATTCTTCGGCAAGGGCGTTGCCGCGCTGGGCTGGGCTTTCGCGACCGACATGGCACCCAAGGAATCCAACAGCGTCTCCGCGTCAATCATGAATGCCTTCGGCAACATCGCCGGCATCGTGACTCCCATTGTCATCGGATACATCATCGCCGCGACCGGCTCATTCGATGTCGCCCTCTGGTTCGTCGGCGCACACGGCGCCCTAGCCCTTATCGGCTACTTGATCATGGGCCGGGTCAAACGGCTCGAATTCACCACAAGCGCTGCTCCTGCCGTCGAAAACGTGCCGGCCTAGCTCCGCCTTTCTCCTGAACCGCGGGGATACCCCCGGAGCCATCAGAACGATGCCCTGGGGGTATCGCCGTATTCAAAAAAACACTTAGACAGGCATCACAACTGGTGCCTACGCTGAAGCAAGCCAATCATCACCAGCCGCGACGCGGCGCCGACATGGAGGACCACACCGTGGCAAAATACACGCCCCAGGAACTGGCAACGAGGTTGAAGGACGGGCTGCTCTCCTTCCCCGTCACCTCGTTCGATGCTCAGCTGCAGTTCGACGAGGAAAACTACCGCAAGCATCTCGCCTGGCAGGCAAGCTTCCCGGTGGCCGGACTCTTTGCGGCAGGCGGAACCGGAGAAGGCTTCTCGCTGACCCCGACCGAATCCGAGCGCGTGGTCCGCGCCGCCGTCGAGGAAGTCGGCGGCATCGTCCCGGTCCTCGCCTCCGCCGGCGGATCGACTACCCAGGCCATCGAGAACGCCCGCGCCGCGGAAGCCGCCGGTGCGGAAGGCATCCTGCTGCTTCCGCCCTACCTGACCGAAGCGGATCAGGGCGGCCTGATCGAACACGTCAGCGCCATCTGCAGGTCCACCTCCCTCGGCGTCATCATCTACAACCGTGCGAACGCGATCTACAAGGACACCACGGTCGCCACGCTGGCTGACCGCCATGAGAACCTGATCGGCTTCAAGGACGGTGTGGGCGACCTTGAGCACGATGCCCGCGTGTACGCCAAGCTCGGCGACCGCCTGTTCTACCTCGGCGGCCTCCCGACGGCGGAGACCTTCGCGCTCCCGCTGCTGCAGCTGGGCATGAGCACCTACTCCAGCGCCATGTACAACTTCGTGCCCCAGTTTGCCTTGGACTTCTACCAAGACGTCCGCAACCAGGACCGGATCGCCGTCAACAAAAAGCTCAACGAGTTCGTGATTCCGTACCTCGACATCCGCGACCGGGTGAAGGGCTACTCCGTCTCGATTGTCAAGGGCGGCCTCGACGCGATCGGGCGCCCCGCCGGTGGAGTCCGTCCGCCGCTGCAGAACCTGGCGGCCCAGGACCTCGCAGACCTCACGTCCCTCATCGCCACCGTTTCCTAGGAGGACGCACCGTGACACTCACCGGACGCTCACTCATCGCCGGGCAGCCCGTTGCCGGGGACGGCAAGAGGGTCTACGCCTTCAATCCCGCCACAAACGTCGAGCTCGAGCCCGGCTACACGCTGCTCACCGAGGACCAGCTGACTGACGCCACCGCAGCGGCCGCGGCGGCCTACCCCTCCTTCAGTACGCTCGACCCCGAAACCCACGCCCGTTTCCTCGAGGCCATTGCCGAGAACATCGAGGCGATCGGAGACGAGCTGATCATCCGCGCCGGCCAGGAAACCGGACTGCCCGCCGCCCGGCTCCAAGGCGAACGGACCCGCACCACCGGCCAGCTCCGGCTCTTTGCCGGAGTGGTCCGACAGGGTGATTTCCGCGGCGTCCGGATCGACCCGGCACGGCCCGAACGCACACCGCTCCCCCGCGCGGACATCCGCCAGCGGCAGATCCCGCTGGGCCCGGTCGCCGTCTTTGGTGCCAGCAACTTCCCGCTGGCCTTCTCGACGGCGGGCGGCGACACCGCCTCGGCCCTCGCCGCCGGCTGCCCGGTGGTCTTCAAGGCCCATAATGCCCACCCCGGCACCAGTGAACTCGTGGGCCAGGCCATCGCCAAAGCCGTCAAGGACCTGGGGCTTCACCCGGGCGTGTTCTCGCTGATCTACGGTCCCGGGGCCAGCATCGGGCAGGCCCTCGTGGCCGATCCGGCCATCAAGGCCGTAGGCTTCACCGGATCGCAGTCCGCCGGCATCGCCCTGATGCGCACCGCCGCCGCCCGCCCCGAGCCCATCCCGGTCTACGCGGAAATGTCCTCCCTCAACCCGGTCTTCGTCTTCCCCGGCGCCCTCACCGGTGACGTGGACGCACTCGCCCGCCAGTACGTCGCCGCTGTCACCGGCAGCTCCGGACAGCTCTGTACCTCCCCCGGCCTGCTGTTCGCCCCGGGCGGCGCGGGCGGCGACGAATTCGCCGCCGCCGTCGGAAGGGCCCTGTCCACCTGCGCCGGACAAACCATGCTCACCCCAGGAATCGCCGCGTCCTGGAACGCTGGCGCTTCGGCCCTGGGTTCCGTCGAGGACGTCAGCGTCGTCGGGCAAGGCGCCGACGGCGAGACGAAGAACGCGCCGGCTCCGGCCATCTTCGGCACGTCGGTCGCCGAGTTCGTGGCCAACCCCGTGCTGCACCAGGAAATCTTCGGCGCCGCCAGCCTGGTGATCCGCTACTCCACCACCGCGGAACTCATTGAGGCCATCAAACGGCTCGAAGGTCAGCTCACCGCTTCCCTCCAGCTCACCGAAGAGGACTATCCGACTGCGGCCCGGCTGCTGCCGGTACTGGAGCAGAAGGTCGGCCGGATCATCGTCAACGGCTGGCCGACCGGCGTCGAGGTCGGCCACGCCATGGTCCACGGCGGCCCCTTCCCCGCCACCTCTGACACCCGGACCACCTCCGTGGGCACGCTGGCCATCAACCGGTTCCTGCGACCCGTCGCCTACCAGAACCTCCCCCCGGAGCTGCTCCCGGTGCCGCTGCAGGATGCCAACCCCTGGCACTTGAACCGCCGGATCGACGGAACGGTCGGAGCGGCAGCCAACGCGAATGCCGAGGTCAACGCATGAGCAAGCAGCCCACCATCGCCGGCGTTGAAGTGGTTCCGGTCGCCGGGCAGGACAGCATGCTGATGAACCTCAGCGGCGCGCACGGCCCGTTCTTCACCCGCAACGTCGTTCTCATCACCGACTCGGACGGCCGCACCGGCCTCGGCGAAGTCCCCGGCGGGGAGAAGATCCGGAACACCATCGAAGAGACCGGCGCCTTCCTGACCGGCCAGCGGGTGGCCCGCTACCGCTCCCTGCTGCGATCCGTCGCGGCGAAGTTCGCCGATCGTGACGCCGGCGGCCGCGGCCTCCAAACCTTTGACCTGCGCACCACCGTGCACGCCGTCACCGCCGTCGAATCCGCCCTCCTTGACCTCCACGGCCAGTTCCTCGGAGTTCCGGTCGCGGAATTGCTCGGCGACGGCCAGCAGCGCAGCTCGGTGCCCATGTTCGGCTATCTGTTCTTCATCGGCGACCCCGGCCGGACAGATTTGCCGTATCTGGTGGAGGATGCGTCGGCAGACCGGTGGGAAAAGCTCCGCCGACAGGAAGCCATGACGCCCGAGGCCGTGGTGGCCCTGGCCGAAGCGGCCCAGGAACGGTACGGCTTCAGCGACTTCAAGCTCAAGGGCGGCGTGCTCTCCGGCGACGCCGAAGTCGACGTGGTCAACGCCCTGGCCAAGCGCTTCCCGGAGGCCCGGATCACCTTGGATCCCAACGGCGCGTGGCTCCTGGACGAGGCCGTCCGCCTGGGCAAACGAATGCAGGGCGTCGTGGCCTACGCCGAGGACCCGTGCGGTGCCGAAGGGCGCTTCTCCGGACGCGAGGTCATGGCCGAATTCCGCCGCGCCACCGGGCTGAATACCGCCACGAACATGATCGCCACGGACTGGCGCGAAATGTCCCACGCCATCCGCAGCAACGCCGTCGACATACCCTTGGCGGACCCGCACTTCTGGACCATGCACGGCTCCGTCCGCGTCGCCCAGATGTGCACCGAATTCGGACTCACCTGGGGATCGCACTCCAACAACCACTTCGACATCTCACTAGCCATGTTCACCCACACCGGCGCGGCGGCCCCAGGCGAGATCACGGCGCTGGACACGCACTGGATCTGGCAGGACGGCCAGGGGCTCACTAAGGACCCGCTACAGATCAAAGACGGTGCGATTCAGGTTCCGGACGCTCCAGGCCTCGGCATCGAGATGGACCGCGACGCCCTGGACAAAGCACACCAGCTGTATCTGGAACACGGCCTCGACGCCCGCGACGACAGCATCGGCATGCAGTACTACGTCGACGGGTGGTCTTTTGAGCCCAAGCGGCCCTGCCTGGTCCGGTAGAAAGCAACCCTTCCTTCTGCACGGCCGGGCCACCACCCGCAACAGGGGCCCCGGCCGTGCAGAGCCACGCATACACGGACAAATAGAAGGACCAAACTTGGGCGGCGTTCTCACCGGCATACTAATTGTCGGCTCCGTCATCGCCGTCGGATATCTCACGGCCGGCTGCGGGTCCTCGGCCCGGAGGCCCAGGGTGCCCTGACCCGCACCGCCTTTTACGTCACCAACCCGGCATTGCTGTTCACGGTTGTGACCGGAAGTGATATCCGGGCCGGGCTGGGAACTGATGCCCTGCTGGCGCTGCTCTCCGCCGCTGCAGTGGGGCTGCCCTATACCCTGCTGAGTTTCCTGTTCTTCCGCCGGCCGGTGGCGGAGACGGCAGTCGGGGCGAAGACCAGCAGTTACGGCAAATGCCAACAACATCGGGATCCCCCTCTCCCTCTACGACGTGGGAACGGCCGAGCACGTGGCTCCCGTCCTGCTGGCACAGATCCTCGTCCAGGCACCGATCTATTTGACCGTACAGGGCCTCGCATCGGGATCAAAGATCCCCTGGCAGAAACGGATCGCTCGTCGCCACGCTCCTGAAGATCGCCGGGATGCCCGTGATCGTCTGGTCCCTGGGCCGCTTCCTTTTGGCCTCGAGGGGAAGCATCTGCTGGCCATCGTCATCATGGGGGCGCTGCCCACAGCTCAGAATGTCTTCCTCTTCGCCTCCCCGTACCGCCGCGGCGTGATCGTGGCCCGGGACGTCGTCCTGTGCACCACCCTGCTCTGCTCCGGCTCCTTGCTGGTCATCGCCTGGCTGCTCGGTTGATTGTGGCGAACCAGGAAACAAGTAACACTTGTTATACAAGTAAGTAACTTATATCATATGTTGAGCGGGGCGGAGTTGCCTCGCAGGAACTTCAGGGAGAACCATGACCAGCGTTGATCTCATCCGCCACGTAAAGCTGTCCACGGCCAGGCTTCCGCTCGCCGTTCCGATAAGCGACGCGAAAGTGTTCACAGGACGCCAGAAGCCCATGACCGAGGTTGTGTTTCTTTTCGCCGAAATCACCACCGAACAAGGACACAGCGGAATCGGCTTCAGCTACTCCAAGCGTGCCGGCGGGCCGGCCCAGTACGCGCACGCCAAGGAAATTGCCGAAGGCATCATCGGTGAGGACCCCAACGACATCGGCAAGCTCTACACCAAGCTGCTGTGGGCCGGGGCCTCCGTCGGCCGCTCCGGAGTGGCCACCCAGGCCCTCGCCGCGATCGACATCGCACTTTACGACCTCAAGGCCAAGCGCGCCGGCCTGCCGCTGGCCAAGTTCCTGGGCTCCTACCGCGACTCCGTCCAGACCTACAACACCTCCGGCGGCTTCCTGAACGCCTCCCTGGACGAGGTCAAGGCACGCGCCACCGTCCTCCTGGACGAAGGCATCGGCGGCATCAAGATCAAAGTCGGCCTTCCGGACACCGCCGAGGACCTGCGCCGCGTCGCCGGCATCCGCGAACATATCGGCTGGGACGTGCCCCTCATGGTCGACGCAAACCAGCAGTGGGACCGAGCCACCGCCCTGCGGATGGGCCGCCGGCTGGAGGAATTCAACCTCGTCTGGATCGAGGAACCACTCGACGCCTACGACTTCGAAGGCCACGCTGACCTCGCCCGCACATTGGACACCCCCATCGCCACCGGCGAAATGCTGGCCTCCGTCGCGGAGCACAAGGGCCTGATCAACGCCAACGGCTGTGACATCATCCAGCCCGACGCGCCCCGCGTCGGCGGCATCACCCAGTTCCTGCGCCTCGCCGCCCTGGCCGACGAGCGCGGACTCGGACTCGCCCCGCACTTCGCCATGGAAATCCACCTCCACCTCGCCGCCGCCTACCCGCGCGAACCGTGGGTGGAGCACTTCGACTGGCTCGATCCGCTGTTCAACGAGCGCCTCGAAACCAAGAACGGCCGCATGCTCGTCCCGGACCGCCCCGGCCTCGGCATCTCCCTCAGCGAGCAGGCGCGCACCTGGACCACCGAGTCGGTGGAATTCGGCAAGTAACCTTGAAGCCATGAGCCGGAACCTGACTGCCGACCTTGCCAGCGATCTTCGCCGCCGCATCGTGGACGGCGTCATTGCTCCGGGCGCGAAGCTGCCCAGCGAAAACACCCTGATCAGCGAGTTCGGCGTCAGCCGGACCGTGGTCCGCTCGGCCCTGACGCGGCTGCAGGCGGAGGGGCTGGTGGAAACCGAACGCGGGCGGGGCAGTTTTGCGCTGACCCCGCACCCGCACGGCGATCCGCCGGCGCCCGGGGGTCGGCCCGTTGTCAGCCTGGAGGACCGACTCCTCCTCCTCGAGTTCCGCGTGGGGGTCGAGGCGGAGGCCGCCGCCCTAGCAGCCCGCAACCGGACGGACAGGCAGCTGAGGGCCGTCATGAACTCCCTGGAGGAGTTCACCGCCAGCGCTGACCACCCCGCGCACGCGATGAAGTCCGACTACGACTTCCACAAGGCCATCGCCGCGGCGTCCGGAAACCCCTTTTACTCGGACTGCCTGGCATCACTGGGCCAGACCATGATCGCCATGCCTCGCACCCGGCTGATGACAGGCCAAGAACACTACGCCCGCGACCACTTCGAACAGGTGGTTCATGAACACCGGTCCATCCTCGAGGGCATTGCAGACCACGATGGACCTGCCGCTTCCGCGGCTATGCGCACCCACCTCGCGAACTCCCGGCGCCGCCTGGTATCCGCGACGCGGACGCCGCAGAAGCCAGAGGGAAGACGCAAAGACGTACCTGAACGAGACAGCTAAGTGCCTCCCGGACCCCGAAGTCGGATCGTCCGGTATGGTAGGCCCTCACCAGTTCCTTGACTATCGAAGAATGAATTCCTCAGTCTAACCAACATCGATCCGGGCAGGACGTGATCCGCCCCACCCCTGGAAAGCCGCGTCGAACGCATCACCTGCGGCAACTTCCGCCTCCTCGAGCGCCTGTTTCCGCTCCAACCAGAGCCCAGCAACGCCGCCCGGACGCTTTCACCGCAGCGCGCGGACGGTGACGCGGTAGCCCATTTCGGTGAACGCCCTCGTGGCGGCCTCGATGTCCTGGGCCTCGACGAGGTCAACGGCCGCGACGAGCGCCTCCGGGTTCACCTTTTCCTCCGGGCTGCCGGGCGTCGGGCCGCCGAACACCAGGCCATAAAACCGGGCACGGATCCAGCCCCTTCGCGTGCGCGCCGGCCTGGGCCAGGAGGCCTCGAAAGCCAGCCCGTGACGGGGCAAAAAGTAGCGGTGATCGGTGCGAGGTGTCATACCGATAAACATGCGCCGACAAGGAGTCCAGAAGGTTACGTCCGCGGCATGTCCGGAAGTGATGTTCGCTACAGCAGCAGCCGGTCCTTGGCCCCGCCCCGCACGGCGGCCAGGTCCAGGTCGGTGGCGACCGGCCCGTCGCGGAAATACCGGGCGTACACCGCGTCGGGATCAAAGGAGGCAAAGGCCAGGTCGTCGATAACCTGTGGCGTCCTGGATGCGATCGTCACCGGGCGTGGAGCCGAGCTCCTCGACCAGCGCCTGGATCAGATCCTCGCGGGGGTGGCGGATAACTTCATCGGGGTATTGAGCTGAACCTCCGGTCACGGCCACAGCGCAGATGCTGAGGCTACGTGAAAGCGATACTGGCTACCAAGGCAAGGCGTCGGCTGTGCTCGACGGGTTAGAAGTCGATGCGGTTCCTGTGCTCACGGGCGTAGATCAGCATGTTGTCCGCGGCGCTCCCGGCGCCGACAAGGGATCCGATCTTGGCACCGGCCTTGGCCAGGGTGGCATGTGTGATCCATTCGGTGTTGCGGTCACCGGGCCGGGACCGATTATGACGAAGTCCGTTCCGACGTCAAGGAGTCTCAGGACCGCTCGCTCGAGGCGCTGCAGTCCGAGAACGCACCGGATGCCCGGATCGTGCGTGACCTGGACGAATCAGATTCCATGGATGATGCAATTATCCCGGGCGGCGAAATCGTCAACGACGAACTCATCGTCCAGGTCATCCCCCAGGCAGCGGACGAGTTCGTCTGCTATTCCTGCTTCCTGGTCCGGCACCGGTGCCAACTGGCGCGCGAAAAAGACGGCCACGCGTACTGCACCGAGTGTGAAAGCTGAACCGCCGGCCCAGAGTTGGTCGCCGGTTCGAGATAATGCGCAGTCAGGTCCCCGATTCGGTCGGGAGGCGGCCAGGTCCGGGGAGTCCACCGGCACGGCGTTCCGGTTTCTGGTCCTACAAAGGTCTAACGCCCCGCGCGTGAGTTCCGACTCTTGATGAGCGACTTCAGTCACGTCGCCCGCGAGTGTTGATGGTGAAGAGCTGAACAGCTCGGTCCCAGAGACGCTCCGGATAGCGTCCCGTTGTTCCAGATGATTCACCAACAAGAGCCCACGGCCGTGCGTGCCACGCGATCCTCCAGTATGGATGATGCACCGTGGAACAAGTTGCATCTGCTGGCAACGGTCGCCTCCTGTCCGGTTTGAGTCGGCGGGGAACTGTTTGCCGGCGGCCAGGGCGAAGCGAGCAGCGCGGGATGGTGGCCTGACCGGATAGCGGGAGGGCCTGCCTGCACGTGGCGTGCAGGCAGGCCCTCAATATTTGAAGCCCTGAAGGTTGCTTCAAGCCTCTTGTGCCGGCGCTGGAATCGCCGAAGCCGCCCCCCCGGGGTCAGGGGCGGAAGAGTTCCTCGAAGGTGCCCGATGTGGTGGGTGAGCACGTGTTCGCCAGGCAGCCCAGGTGCCACATGTGCTCGATGGTGGAGAGCAGGGTGTAGTGGTCGGAAACCTGGTTGGTTGTCTTGTGCGGGCCGTCCGCTGAGTTGATCACGATTGTGGGGGCGTGGCCGCCACCGAGGATGGCGCCGTTCTGCCCCACCGGGCTGCCCGGGCCGCCGGTCGATCCGGAGTAGTCGTTCTCATCCCAGGCCAGGACAATGCTGGACTTGGTTGTCTTCCACGTCGGTGAGTCCATGATCTGCTGGACCGTGTCCTTGACATAGGTGTCGCCGAGCTGGATCGCCCCATGGTCCAGGCCGGAGGCCGGGTAACCGCACTGGGGCAGGCCGATCAGGGCCGCACCGGACGGGGAGATCCCGTGCATGTCGTGGCACTGGTTCGGGCTGATCCAGACGAAGTTCGGCACCTTGCCGCTGGCCAGGTCGGCGTTGAGGTTGTTCTCCTGCGGCACGATGTTTTGCAGGCGCGGGCTGCCCGGGTAGTTGATGTCCGAGAAGTACATAAAGGGGTTGTGCTTTTGCGCATACAGCTTGACCGTGGAGGAGCCGATCGTGGGCGCGTACTCGACCTGGGAGCCGGCGCTTGGAAGGCTCTCCATGTACGCCTTCCAGCTCAGGCCCTTGTTCTCAAGCTGATCAACTATGGTCTTGCCAGCGAACATGTGCGGGGTGGACGAGGCGCTGGCGACCTGTGCGGGGGTGAGGAGCCCGGTGGCCGCCGGGTCGCTGGAGCCGGGGACGAACTCTTCGGGGGCGCAGGTGACATTCGCGCCGGCTTTGCAGTCATCCCAGATGCCCTGGGAGCTGCCCGAAATGGTGGCCAGGTAGTTGGGCAGGCTCGGGTGGGTCACGCCGTGGTAGTTCGTTGCGGTGTTGTAGCGCTGGGCGAGTGTATTGATGTAGGGCGCGTCGGCGGTGTTGCCGATGACCTGGTCGTAGCCGTGGTTCTCCATCATGATGACGAAGACATGGTCAGGACCGTTCGCCCCCTGCCCGGCCGCCTGGGCGGGAGCTCCCGACGCCGTTTGGGCGTCAGCGGGTGCGGCCGCGCCCACGGCGGCGGATCCAGTGAGGGCGATGGTGGCAGCGAGTGCTGCTGCGCCTGCCGCCCGGTTTTTCAGCATGCTGAGCATCGGATAATCCTTTCGGTTTGCGCCCCGGACGGGCGCCTGTTTCTCGGGTACAGCAGCAAGGGAAAGCTCAGTTACCGGCGGACTACGACAGCACTCCGGCCGTCGTTCCCCCACGCGGTGCAGTTATCGGCCGAGCTGTGGGTCTGAGGTGAGCGGGCGACCGTCTTCAAGACGGCCGGCCATGACACGGACGAGCTTCGGGTCTTCGGCGGAGGTGATGGTCAGGTCGTACCAGCCGCCCTGGGTCGGGATGACCACGGTCTTGCCCTGGCCCGGGTTGAGCGAGAGCGTCTGGGTACCGGCGCCATAGGCGTCCTTGAGCGTCAGGGCTGCGCCCGCGGAGCCGGTGTTCTCGATCCGGAACTGCGCATGCGAGGCCTTTCCGTCGGCGGCGAGAGTGACGCGGAGGTCCGCGGCCGCCGTCGTGCCCGCGAGGCGCCGGTACCAGCCGGCCGGACCGTGCATGTGCACGTCGTACTGGGCACCGAGGGCCCACGACGCGTCAAGTGAGGCGCCGGCGCCGATGGTGTAGGAGTACGGCGCCGCCGGCAGCAGGTTCGATCGGACCTGCACGTGCGCGCCAAGGGCACCCCGGTTCGCCCAGCGGGCGGTGAGCTTGCCGGCCTCGATCTTCGTCTCGACGTCGAGGGCGTAGCCGAGCGGGCGGGACGGGCGCGTGCCCTTCTCCTGGACGGGCATCGAGTTCGTCGCGGGGGGCGTCGGAACATAGCTCGGGTGCCGGTTATGATCAGCCGGCTTGTACGCCGAGGTGCCGGGCATCGCCGGCGCCGCGCCGCCGGCCGCGGCGAAGTCGAACGCACTCGTGAGGTCGCCGCTGACCGCGCGGCGCCACGGCGTGATGTTCGGCGAGGGGACGCCGAAGCGGGCCTCCAGGAACCGGATGATCGAGGTGTGGTCGAAGGTCTCGGAGCAGACCCAGCCGCCCATGCTCCACGGCGAGGCCACAATCATCGGCACCCGGACGCCAAGGCCGAAATGTCCCGGAACGTCCTTGCTGCCATAGAACGTCGGGGTGCCGTCGTACCACTCACCGGCCGTCGAGACGGTTGACGCGCCGGGGATCTGCGGGGTGTTCGGGTGCGGCGGGACGATGTGGTCGAAGAAGCCGTCGTTCTCGTCGTACATGAACAACACCGCCGTCTTGCTCCAGACCTCCGGGTTGGAGGTAAGGATGTCCAGAACGTTCGCCGCGTACCAGGCACCGAAGTTCGGCGGCCAGTTCGAGTGCTCCGTATAAGCCTCCGGGGCCACGACGTAAGACACCTGCGGAAGCTTGCCCGCGTTCACGTCCTCGCGGAGAACCCGGAAGAGGTCATCGCCGGCCTTGGCAGTCGTGCCGGTGCGCGCCTTTTCGTACAGCGGGCTTCCCGGCTTCGCGTCCTGGTACTGCTTGAAATACAGCAGCGAGTTATCTCCATAGTTGCCGATGTACGGGTCACCCGTCCAGCCCTCATAGTGGGCCGGGTCCAGGCCCTCGCCAATGTCCTGGTAAACCTTCCAGCTCACACCGGCCTTCTCAAGCTCCTCGGGGTACGTGCTCCACCAGTACCCCTTCTCATCGTTCCACAGGTCAGGGCCCCCACCTTTGCGGTCCGGGTCGTCCCCGCCGGCGAACATGAAGTAGCGGTTCGGGTCCGTCGGGCCCAGGACCGAGCAGTGGTACTGGTCGCAGACCGTGAACGCATCGGCAAGGGCAAAATGGAACGGGATGTCCTGGCGTCCGTAAAACGCCATCGTCGCGTCGGTCTTCTCCGGCAGCCACTTATCGTACTTGCCGTCGTTAAAAGCCTCATGGGTGAGCTTCCACGAGTGGTCAAGGTCCTCCATGAACTGCATGCCCAGGTCCGGGGCCGCCGGGTGGAACGGAGTAACCTCGCGCGTGGCGTTGGCCTGGTGGAACGCGTCCTTGCCGGAGGGCAAAACCGCGGGGTGGGGGTCCGAGAACCCGCGCACGCCCTTGAGTGTTCCGAAGTAATGATCGAACGCCCGGTTCTCCTGCATGAAGATCACGACATGCTCGACATCCTTGATCGAACCCGTGGCCCGGTTGGCCGGAATCTCCGCGGCCCGGGCAATGCCCTCCCCAAGAATCTGCGAGATCGCGGTGCCCGCGGCGCCGGCGGCAGAAAGTTGAAGAAAACGACGGCGGTCCAAACCTGCCATGAGCTGCTCCTAGTGCGTGTGGTCCGGTGATCCCCGATGGACTCTTCCAGCGCCAAGTTACTGCCCGGTATAGACGTGGTGAACTTTGAGCGACATGCTTACCCGGGAAGCGGCGCACGGCCGCGGGTACCCCTAACTGTTCTGCTTCGTGACGTTCATGCTCTAGGCCGTCCCCCGCCTGTCCCGGATGCCATCACATGGTGGCCACTGAGCTTTCAAAGAAGGGCGGGGCTGCTGGAGATTCAGTCGTCACCCAGGTCCGAACGCCGATAACAGCGCATATGTGCGGAAACGCCCGCGGTTAGGGTCGGAGATCCGCTCCCAGGTGAGCCGTTTTCTCAATCCCGAGTCCGCATTGAGCGCCCGCCAATCCTCGACTTTCTGCGATTTTCCAGGGGGTTGTTCATGAGTTGTTGGGTGCTCGTTCCTTCTCACTTAGTCAGTGGGCAAACCACCGCTCGTATCGTCGCAGGCACGCCGGGGCTCCACTGACTAAAGCGGTTCTCTGTCACGGCGCCGCCTTTCCTGAAGGCACCAACCAGAGGGCCGACGCGGTTGATTCACGGTCGCGGAGATGCCCAGGCGATGACATTGGATCCGGATGAAGTATTTCAGCGCGCTGCGGCATCCGGCCCTTGCGCCAGAGGGAGAGCGCCCCCCGAACAGTGATTGTTCTTCGCCAATAGAGTGCGCCGGAACGAGGTCAACCCCATCGCGGGTCGGCGGCCACGAGAGAAAGAGTCTGATGAACAAGGTTACGAGTATCGTTTCGACGGCGATCGCCAGCATGCTGCTTCTGAGCGGCTGCGGCCAGGGTGGGGCCCCCGCCGGGTCGGGCTCTACCGGCGGTTCCGACGGGAAGCTAATCGTCTACACCAACTCCAATTCGGACGGACGCGGCGAATGGCTCCAGCAAAAAGCGAAGGAAGCCGGTTTCGACATTCAGATCGTCGGGGCCGGCGGCGGTGACGTTGTGAACAAGCTCATCGCTGAAAAGAACAACCCCGTGGCCGATGTGGCGTTCGGACTGAACAATGTCTACTTCTCCCAGTTGAAGTCAGAGGGAGTCCTGGACCCCTACACCCCGAAGTGGTTATCCAATGTCGATGGCGGCCTTGGCGATTCCGGAACCGAGAAGTCCTATTGGCCCCTGGTGAAGCAGGCCATACTCCTGACCTACGACGCGGACAGGGTGTCCAAGGACCAGGCACCGACGGACTGGACGGACCTATGGAGCAAGGACCAGTACAAGTCCCGCTACGAACGGGTCACCGACCTCTCCGGGGCGACGACCCAGCTGGTCATGGCCGGCATCCTCAGCCGCTACCGGGATGAGAAGGGCGATCTGGGTGTCAGCGATGCGGGATGGAAGCAGGTCGAGCAGTATTTCCAGAACGGTGTCCCGGCGGTCAAGAAGGTCGATCTGTTCGCCCGGTTCGCCAAGGGCGAGGCGGACTACGGACAGATGCCATCGTCGACAATAGCCGCCCAGGAAAAGGCCCAAAAAGTGAAGACCGGCGCGGTGGTTCCCGCCATCGGGGTGCCCTACGCCGTCGAACAGGCCGGCATCATCAAGGGCTCGAAAAATCAGGCTCAGGCACAGAAATTCATCGACTGGTTTGGCGCGGACGACATCCAGGGCCAGTGGGCCAAGCAGTTCAACTCGCTGCCGGTAAACCAGAAGGCGCTGCCTTCGGCAAACCCCGCGGCCCTGGCCATTGATCAGCAGTTCAAGGCCCAGGACATCGATTGGGCGTTCGTGCAGAAAAACCTCGGCCCATGGATGGAAAAAATCCAGCTCCAATACATGAAGTAAGCCGATGAGCGCCGACGCGGGAGCCGTTTCCGCGTCGGCGCGATCACCGCGCCCCTGAGGCATTGTGCCCGACGATCGAATACCTGGAGAGTGACCCATGATCCGTTTCGACAAGGTCCGAGTAAGTTTTGACGGCTTCACCGCGATACCCGAGCTAAGCCTTGAAGTGGAAAAGGGTGAGTTCTTCACCCTTCTCGGACCCTCCGGGTGCGGAAAGACCACAGCACTGCGCACCCTTGCCGGATTCGTGGACCCGGAAGGCGGTGATGTTTATGTTGACGGGCAAAAGGTGACCGACCTGCCCAGCGACAGGCGGCAAATCGGCATGGTCTTCCAGAACTATGCCCTGTTCCCGTCCATGAACGTTCGGGAGAACATCGCGTTCGGTCTCCGGGTACGCCGGACGGGCAAGGCGGAGCGCGAGCGGCTGGTGGCAGATATTGCCCGCCGCGTGGACCTGACCGAAGACCAGCTGAACAAGAACGTCACGGAACTTTCCGGCGGCCAGCAGCAGCGGGTGGCGATCGCCCGCGCCCTGGTGCTCGAGCCGAAGATCCTGCTGCTGGATGAACCGCTATCGAACCTGGACGCCAAACTCCGCCAGCAGCTGCGCGGGGAGCTCAAACAGCTTCAGGCCGACGTCGGCATCACCACGGTCTACGTCACTCACGACCAGGACGAAGCCCTGACCATGAGTGACCGCATCGCCGTGTTCAACAAGGGCCGGATTGAACAGGTCGGCCGGCCCCAGGAAATCTATGATCGTTCCGCCACCGAATTCGTGTGCACCTTCATCGGAGACAGCTCCGCCCTGAGCCCCGAGTTCATCAGCGAACTCAACCGATCCGGAACCGCGGACCTGGACCCCTCCCGCCGGTGCTACCTGAGAGTCGAAAAACCGGCACTGACGACCACCCTTCCCCGGGAACCCGCAGCCGCCGGCACCATCAGCATCCGGGGCACCGTCTCGGCCCGGAACTACCACGGACTCCACAGCCGCTACACCGTCAACGCGCACGGGTCCGAACTCAAGGTCCTCATCAAAGAAACCGGGCATCCGGGCCCGCAGCCCGGCGACACGGTCCACGTGAGCCTGAATCCGGCCCACGTCCTTCAGTACCAGGCCACCGCATGACGGCCCTCCGCTCCAGGACGCTCCGCTCCCCGTTTGTCCTGATAGCAGGCGCCGTTCTCATCTGGTTCGTCACGGCCTTCCTCATCTGGCCCAACGCCAACCTCCTGATCGCGACGTTCTTCCCGAACGGCGCATTCTCCCTTCGCGCAGTGGACAAGCTCCTTTCCTCCCCGCGGGCCATGAGATCGCTCGGCAACAGTTTCCTTCTGGCACTGGCCCTGTCGGTCACGGTCAACATCGTGGGCGTCTTCATAGTGCTGGTTACCGGATACTTCCGGATCCGCGGGGCGCGCCTGCTCTGGCTCGGTTACGCCACCACGTTCATCTACGGCGGCATCGTCCTGGCCGCCGGATACAAATTCATCTACGGACCCGACGGGGTGATCACCCGGCTCGTGACCGGCCTCATCCCCCAGACTGACCCGAACTGGTTCGGAGGCTTCTTCGCCGTCCTCCTGGTCATGACCTTCGCCACGACCACCAACCACATGCTGTTCGTCGGCAATGCCCTCAAAAGACTGGACAACCAAACGATCGAAGCGGCCCGGAACATGGGCGCCTCCCACTGGAGGATCCTGCGCCGGGTTGTTCTGCCAGCATTGAAACCAACACTCTTCGCCGTGACCATCCTCTCCTTCCTCACGGGCCTGGGGGCGCTCAGTGCCCCGCAGGTCCTCGGAGGCCAGGACTTCCAAACCATTACCCCAATGATTCTCGCCTTCGCCGCCACGACCACCTCCCGCGACGTCGCCGCGCTCCTGGCCATCGTTCTCGGCTCCGCCACCATCATCATGCTGGCGGTCATGACCCGCCTCGAACGCGGCGGCACCTACTATGCAGTATCCAAGGTCGCAGCCCGGCTCGAGAAGCAGACAATCACCAACCCGACGGCAAGCAAAATCATCCACACCGCCGCTTACCTGCTCTTCTTCATCTATATCTCACCGGTTATCTTCGTCGTCCTATACTCGTTCACCGACGGATCCGCCATCGAAACCGGCGTCCTCTCACCGGACCGGTTCACCCTGGATAACTACGCAAGGGTCCTCTTCCAGGCCTCGGCCCTGCGCCCGTTCCTAATCAGCCTCGTCTACAGCGCCCTCGCCGCCGCCATCGTCGTCGGCGGCCTGCTGTTCGTCTCCCGAATCCTGCAAAAGTACCCCTCCAGGCTCACCTCGGTCCTCGAATACCTTCTTCACATCCCATGGATCCTGCCCGCCGCCATGATCGCCCTGGGCCTGATCATCACCTACGACCGCCCAAGCCCGCTGCTGGGCGGCATCGTCCTCAGCGGCACAACAGGAATCATGCTGATCGGGTTCGTCATCATCAAAATCCCGTTCACGCTTCGAATGCTCAAAGCGGCCTTCGCCTCCGTGAGTGAATCGATGGAAGAAGCCGCGACCGTCATGGGAGCAGGCACGCTCTACACCTTCCGGCGTGTCCTCCTGCCTGCCGTCCTTCCGGCAGCCGCCGCCATCGCGGCTCTGAACTTCAACAGCCTTCTCGATGACTACGACACCGCCGTCTTCCTGGCCCATCCGCTGTTCCAGCCCCTCGGCCTGCAAATCAAGGCCAACACCGACAGCGGCGGGGATGTTCACTCAGCTGCCAACACCTTCGTCTACACCGTGTTGCTGATGATCGTGGCCGGCACCATCATGTTCCTCGTCTACGGCCGCTCCACCTCCGGAAAACGGCACAAAAAGCGCCCCGTCCGGACACACCCCGGGCCGGTGGCCGAGTCCGCGGCCCACCAGCTATCCGCAGCCGGGGAGGCCGACACCCTGGACAGCACCACATCTCCGGAGGCCCGCCGCCGAGACCGGGTCCACCGCTAACAGAGACAGTCACTTGATCAAACCCCCCGGCCCGGCCGATGAACCTATGACGACGCAGGAGAGGCCCGCACACAGATACACCATGGACGATGTCGCGGCCGAGGCCGGCGTCTCCCGCACCTCCGTGTCGCGTGTGCTCCTGGGCCAGAACAAGGTCCCCGAGGAAACCCGCCGCAAGGTCCACCAGGCAGCCCAACGCATGGGCTACGTCCCCAACGTCATGGCCTCCGAGCTCGCATCCCGGCATCCAACACCATAGGGCTTCTGCTGCGGGATGCTGCCAACCCCGCCTACGGCATGCTCTTCACCGAGCTCCAAAAAGCCGCCCATGACGCCGGGCTCACACTGGTGACCATGCCCATCAGCGACGACCACCGCGGACAACAGCAGGTAGCGAGCCTGCACCATCTCGTGGGAATGCGGGTTGCCGGACTGATCGTGGCGACCGGCGGCGTTACGAGCGAACAGCTCCGGCCGTTCCAGCGGCGAACACCGATCGTCAGAGCCGGGCGCCCTGAACCCACCGGAAGGATCCACGCACTCTCCTACGACGAGCCGGACGCCGGACGCCGGCTCGCCGGCTCGCCGAACACATCATCTCCCTGGGCCACCGCGACGTCGCCGTCCTGATCACAGCCGAGTCCACGTCATATCCCGAGTTCGTGCGCAGCACAGCCATGACAGCAGAACTGACCAAACAAAGAATTCCAGTGACACCCATTCCCGTGACAGGCCCCGACGGGGTCGAAACCGCGGTGAGACTAACGCGCGCCGGTGCCGTCACAGCCATCATGTGCCCATCGGACCTCCGGCAACTGGCGGTCCTGCGCGGACTGCGCTCAGCCGGCCTCTCCGCTCCGAACGACGTCTCCGTGTCCGGATGCGACGGCATCATGCCGGGCCTGGACCTCATGGGCCTGACGACACTGCGACTGCCCGTGAACGAACTGGCTCGACGCACCATCGACCTCATGGGCCGGCTCGTAGGAGAACATCCTCCCCCACCATCACTCAACAGCGCCTAACCGGAACGCTGGTACCCGGCAACACAGCCGCACCCCCAAAAAGACATCCCCGTCAACTCCCCTGACCAAGCCCGCTTCAAAGCCGACAAACCCCACCGCCACAGCAGTTCATCCTTACACCCCGGGTCCACTGCCCGAGACCTGGTCTGCCACGCCCCGCCGGCAGCCTGCGCCGACCCGGTGCTTGCACAACGAACGGTGGCAACCATCCCTGGGTGCGGCCGCTCCGGGGGTGACGTTAACCTCGGGTTCAACGGCGCCTTCTATGCTGGCGCGGTGAAACGATTTTTCGGGACTCCGATGACTCTCTGGCCACTGCGCAACCGCCTGCATGTTTACGTCCTTCCCGACGATGACCTGCGCTCCGAGATGGGAAAACGGCAGCGCATCCTCAAAGAATTCGACTACTGCTCAATTCAACCGGCGGAATACCTGCACGCGACCGTTCAGCAGTTCGCCGTGAGTACCGAAGACACCACGGCGGAACAAACCGCGGCATTCATGGATGCGCTGAAACTACTGGCGGCAACCACAGCGCCCTTCAGTATCCAACTCGCGGCACCGAAGGCAGAGGACTGGGCCCTCGGCGCCCGCGGGACCACAACTCCCGAGTGGAAGGCACTAGTCGAAGGAGTCCGCACGGCAGCCGCCAGGACGATCAACTCCGGCACACCAATGCCGGAGGCTCCCAACCGGCCCCACATCAGCCTCGGCTACGGCCTGGCCGATGGCAGCAGCGAAGACATCCAGCGCGCATCCGACGACGTCACCACAAACGGCCTACCACCACTGAAAATCAAAGAAATGCACTTCCTGGCCGTGCACCAAAACATTGAACGTGGAACCTACACCTGGAACGCCACTTCCCCAGTGACGCTGGCCGGCCCGCCAACCCGTATTACGGATGAGCCTTCGCCAGCCCAGCGCTGAACACGCCATTGACACCGGGCCCCCAAACATCGGGGCCATCTGCCACTCACGGCTGCCGGCATCGATCGCATCGCACGGCCCGCCGGTCGTTCCCGACTCTAGCTCTCCGTCTTCAGATACTGGTAGAGGGTGTCGCGGCTGATGCCGATTCGCGGGCCAGGGCGGTGTTCCGCTCCCCGCGCCGGGCCGCTCCCTCCGCTGACCTACCGCTCCGGGCCAGACTCCTCTCCAGCTGCCCCGGTAGGCGCCGCGGGTCCCGCTCAGGGTGATGCCTTCGCGCTGGCGCTCCCCCGATCAGCGCCCGCTCGAACTCAGCGAAGGCACCCATGACCGAGAGCATCAGGTTCGCCAAGGGGCAATCATCCCCGTGAAAGTCAGATGCTCCTTGATGAACTCGATCCGCACGCCCTTCTTCGTCGACCTCTGGACCAGGGACCGGAGGTCGTCCGCTCATCGAGCTGGGGGCGTTTGATGTCCATACCCGAGGCTTTATCCGTGAAGACCCGCTCCAGCTGGACACCCTCGAGCTGACGCCCAGCGTTCCGCTCCCGCCTACTGCCCCTGATGTATCCGATGCACTGCCCGGACATTCCATTCCTAACGAAGAGTGTCACGTTGACCCCTAAAATCCGCACCCCTGGTTGTCAATAAATCCTCAAAACCATCCCAACCTGACATGACTGCCGATCGCGGTCCTGACGTCCGGTTGGGGTATACCCCACCCGGACACTCAAGGACGCTCCCACGCCAGCGTGCGCCATGTCGAATCCGACAAGGACGACTGTTAAGGTCTGAGTTGCGGTTGTCAGGCTTCAAGCGGAATCAATAATCAGTACAAGTAGCCGGCCGCCAACTTCACCGAGGTCAAAGTACGGCAGCTAAATAACACATGCAATGATCACTAGCATGCAGGCGAAGCTGGATCCGACCACGGCTGCCACGTGGGCCAGGTGGGCCAGGTGGGGCCAGGTACACCCATGATCCCCTGCAGGCCAGACGCTCCGGACCTTCTAAGGAGCACACCCAACCCACGAATCAGAGTCCAAGAACGTTGCGGAGAGTCATGCGGTGGACTTCGGAGCGTTGGCACCTGAGGCGTGGGTAGTTGGAAGACTTCCGCCAACTAGACCAGTCTTCGCCAATTTCTCAGTCCCGTTTCGCCAACAATGGGTCGAACCGCCAACTAGCCTCCGACCTCACACTCACATGTGAGATGTCGACCTATTTGGAAGAACTTCCAACAGGAATCGCCGGGATCCCGTGGAGACATGTATCTGGGGACCGGGTCATCGCGGCCAACCTAATTGGAAGTTTGTTGCGTCCGTTCCCTAAGTTTGCCGAATCGGCAAGGCTAGCTACGACGTAGAAGACACGCCGCCCATGCTGTACAGATCTTCGTGACCACCTCAGGGGTTGTGCAACCATGACGTGTACCAGCTGCAACTCCCGGCCCAGCACAAAGGGCCCCGGAGCGTGATGCACCGGAGCCCTTTGTAAGGGGTGCTACTTGCCGCTCTTGCCGTGCTGGCCGGAGTCGGTGTGTGCGGCGGCTGCCGCGGGCGCTGCCGGAGCGGCAGCTGCGGTTCCACCGTAGGACGGAGTAGCCGGGGTGGCCGCGTGCTCATCGCGGTGTTCCGCTGCGGTGGCCAGGCCGGCCGCGCGGTGTTCGGCGGCGTCAGCGTGGGCCACTTCGCTGTTGCCCTTTACAGGCGGTGCGGGGTAGGTGGAAGGAACAGATGCCGGATCGGTCGGATCCGAGGTAGTTACAGGTGCCGTCTTAGCCGGCTCCGGAGCTTCCGTCGGCTCAGCTGTCGCGGAGTCCGTCGGCTCAGCGGTGGCCGAAGTGGCGGGTTCGGTTGTTGCGTCGGCGGTGGGTGCTGTCGTTGACGGGGCGGTGGTGGAGGTTGCCGGCGCCGTGGTGGTGTCTGACGTCGTTGAAGCCAGGGCCGCGCCGGCCCCGCCCGTGGCGATGACTGCGGCGGCGACGGCAACTTTACCTGTGGTGCCCAGCGCACCGAGGGCAGAGAGAATGCTTGTCATAATGAGACCAATCATGAAGTTGGGTGGTACTTGGCGGGTTGCCTGGGGTAGTACGGGCAACCGGGCGACATCCTACCGTCATTCGGTGAATCCTGACACCGGTCTGGTGCTAATCTCTGGGCGGCAGCGGTTTACTGTGCGCGTATTGTGATCTGCCCCGGCCGAGAACCACGTGCCGGTCATCGAGCTCCGGGACTTCGGCACCGTACTTCTTGAGGTAGCGGTACAGGGTGGCCCGGGACCAGCCGACCGTCTCGGCCGCGCGCTCCGCAGTCTTTCCCTTAGACAGCAGCTGGCGTGCCACCTCGAGCTTGGCTTCGACCGTGTCCTGGTTGACCGGCTTCTGGCCGAACCGGACACCGCGCGCCTTGGCCGCCATGATGCCGGCCCGGACCCGCTCGTTGATGAGCTCGCGCTCGTACTCGGCCAGGCTGGCAAACAGACCCAGCTGAAGCCGGCCGGCGGTTCTGTAGAGTTCACGTGTCTCATGAGACATTTCAGTCCTGCTGCGCACGCTCGGTCGCGACGATGTTGTGTTCGCAGCACGGCCCGGACAGGCCTGAGACTGGCGACCGCTGCCCCGTCGTACGTTGCCCGGGCGCCCCGATTCCTGCATCGCTTGGTGCCATGTCTTTGCGAAGATCATTTACAGGCCTGCTGGTCCACAGCCTGTCAGCCGGATTCACTGTCCAGTCTCCTTGGGCCCGACAGTTCCGGATTGACCTCGACTAAAGGAGTCCAGAAATACGATGGCCAGCATCGATGGTGGACGTCGGCATCGCGTCGTGTCGCATCGGAGTGCCGCGACAAGGATGCCTACTCGAACTCGAGCCAGGCGAGGTGTCCTCTAGCGGCAGCCCTACTGGCGGCGTGTTGCGCTGCCTCTTGGGCGAAGGCGAAGGGACTGGCCTGCGCATTGTGAATGATCGTCCGAGCGCTTTCGTCCCATTGCGCAAATCGCCACCCATTCTCTTCACGGTTCACCATCTCTACCAGCAGTTCCGCGGCGCTTCTCGGATCCTCCGAGGAGAGTGCGGCGAGGTGCTCGACGACCAGGTGGGCGGGCTCAACTGACCCGGATAATGCGAGGGCATCTCGCAGCCCGCAAACGCGTCGGTCAGTTGTCAGTCGGGGGGAACAGAACCACCAGCCGTACGCCGACAACTCTTTAGTAGGAGCTGCACGGGCGGCTGCTATCCGGCTGTCCCACAGGGCCAGCAGACGGTCGAGGAGTGGCGGCTCCAAAGAAGTGTCCTCTTCGGCCAGCCAACGACCGATCCATTCCAGGATCTGTCGGCGAACCTCTTCGTCGGCTTTGTCGAAGAACTCGGCAATGAGTCCATCTTCGAGCCGAAGCTCGCCTGCCAAGTAGAGGTGCACGAGATGGTTCCCGAGAGCACGAGTTCGGCCGTGCTTGTGACCATCATCCCCCTCCCCCTCCAGCCGGGCGACGGCAAGGGCGTACTGCGCTTGCAACGCTTTCCAGGTGGGTCGATTCGGCATGCCACGCGCGAGGTGCCCACCCCATGCCGCCTCCCACAGGGCCCGATAGCGTTCGTCATCAGGGAAGACGCGACTTGCCGCCTGAGCCGCGAATTCCTGGTTGAACGCCACCAAGTTCCCGAAGTGGGAGCCGAGAACTGAACGTACGGCCACCGAAGGTTCCTCGCGCGGATCGAGATGCTTGGCGACCAGTTCGGTGACTTCAATGAATGCATCGTTGGGGTGACGCTGATAAACCCAAACTCCGTACCGCATTACCGCCTCGATCGCCCGCGGGCGAACGCAGTTGAGGGATAGGTCTGGGCTGTTATTTGAGCTGCCGTAGCGTTCCTCGTCGTCAGGCGAGGGGTTGGGATCGCTAGCCACCGTCGCGATCACGACGAAGATTCGGCGACGATGATTATCGGTTGGCGGGTTCGAGGAGGCGAACCCCTGAGACAGTAGCCGCATCACGTCGAGCCGTGCCCAGCCCCAGCCATTGTCGCTGCCCTCGTCGGTGGCGGGTGGCCGAGGATGATCGACGATCGCCTCGCACAAGTCGAGCACCTGATTCCAATTGATTTCCTTCCCATTGCTCACGGCACGCTGGACGCCGTTGACGATCGCCTGGACGTAGTCAACGGCGAGGTCACCTAGCCGTCGGCCGGCCGCCAGGTAGCGATCCGGTTCCGCGGCGACGACGTCCGTCAAGGTCAGCGAGAGTCCACGTTTGGACGGCCCGGGGAACTCAGAGGAAGGTTCGAACGCGGTGAGGTAGTTGACCAGTTCGTCGATCTCGAGCGCCGCGAGCTCTTCCGGAGTGGCCGGGCTGCGTTCGGAAATGAAACCGCCTCCGCCGACGGCGGGAGTGCGGGGTCGCGGAGGTCCGTTGCGGGCTACGAGCGCGTCGTATCGAGCTCCCCATCCGTCGGGAAGATCATCCGCGATGGGCGAGAGCCGGTCCCTTTGCCAAACTTCCATGTAGGTTTGCAGCTCTTCGGGCGTTGGCTCATACCCGTGTGCTTCGCGCACCCACTTTGCGTGACTGTCGAGGCCGGGCGGCCCTTGCTCGATCATCGTGAGGATTTTCGCTTGGTCCTCGATGTCGAGCTCCTCGAAACGGGCAGACAGGAGCCGATCGTACTCGGACCGGAGCTGGGCGTCGTCGAAGTTGGCACGATCCGTGAGGCGCTCCCCGACAATGGTGCCGTCGACAGGCACGTTTTGGCACAGCAGGTCGAGGGCTAGCCGGTGAAAGATCGGCCACCCGCGGGCCTCGAGCATGCCCACGATCCGTTGGAGGTCTTCTGGATCTTGGGACACCCGGGCCGCGATGCTCTCGCGCAGCGCTGTCGTGAGCTGGTTTTTGGTGTCGTGGTCGTGGCCCAAGCCCCCCGAGCTGATCGCCTTCCGCCAGATTGACGAGTGGTCTTCGCGGGACTCGATCATGTGAGGTGATGATGAGTCGATGATGGAAATCTCAAGAAGCTCTACCATCAGTTCGATCGCTTCCACGCCTGCCGCGGCGGCCAGGGGTGGCATGTGGCGATGGAGGATCTCGCCGTAGGTGTGTTCGTCGATCCGCAACACGGGTTCTCGGCGCGATCGCGACGGCGAGGCCCCGTCCTGCTCATCCTCCTCGGGGTCATCGAAGGTCAGCATGCTTCGGGCCAACCTGAGGGCCGATGTGGTGTCGCCCGCAATGGTGAAGGAGGCCATCAACTCGGCGAGCTGGTCGGGGAAGACGAGACGGTATTGGGAGTCGAGGGTTTCGATCAGCCGGGGAAGGAGCTCGGCCGAGCGGTCTGTGGGCAGCGCGCGGGCGACGGCGACGAGTTGCGCGTTGACGGAAGCGTTGCCGGTCGCGGGAAGGTTCCGGACGATTTCAGTGACCTCGACGGCCATGATCGGTGCCATCTTGAGCAGGTACTGCATCGGTGGCCACGGTGGAAAGCTGACGGTACCGTCATGTTCTTCGGGTTCTGGTGGCTTTGCGAAAACGTCTTTCCTTCGAAGCAGCGGCAACCAAGCGGGATCCGAAATCCTCTCGAAGAAGCGCCCGAGGGTAACTGGGCTCTGGGGGACGCTGGTCAGGAGGAACCCGACGTCTTCCGCCACTGGATGGGTCTTCACAGCCAGCTCGTCCAACTTGACGATTATCGCGGCGAATTTGGCCTCGGCTTTGTCCAGGACGTAATCGAGGATTCCTTGGAAGTCATCGAAGTACTGAATGAATGCATCGTTGAACGGGGCCGGTTCCGCGAGGTTGCGACGATGCGCCCGTCCCTGATAGCTGCCCGCCTGCTTGAGCCACTCCTTGCCCACCGGGTCCGCCGAAGGAATGTCGAGCGCCGAGATGATCGCGGCGATGCTCCGCTTGTGGTTTTCGCTCTCTCCCCTTCCCGGAACTTCTGGAGCCAAGGGGACAAGAACAGCACGGAGGGCGGACTCAACTTCTCGAATGAGGTGACTCACGAGATGGCTCGTAGAGTGAAGCCGTGAGTAGTTTTCCATCAGATCGCAAGCATCGCTGTAAAAAGCGACCGCTCCTGGGCCAACCAGCCTTCTCAGACGATCGCTGATCCGAATGCGGCGTGGGTCCGGTGGCGGTCTCAACGGTTGTGTCTGCACCCGATTCCTCAACTTTCTGCTTTCATCGCCAGCTTCGAGATCCGAGAAGGCGGGAAGGGCGAATCATATCCAGCGAGGACGAGCTTCCGCAGCCATCTTGGACCGATTCCAACTGCCGAGAAACGCTTGTATCCCCCAGCCGGTCATTGCCCACATTGACAACTTAGATGAGACAACGGGGAGAATCCCGGAGACTGACGGGCTCGATGAAAAAACTGATAATTAAGCTGGACGCTGCAGAAGATCCGGTCTTGCGTAAATTGAATACCTCGCCATGACAACACCCATCCGCTAAGTGTTGCCATCACCGCAAGAACCCAAGGATCCCTAACCGGGCCCTTGCGGACGCTGGTTCGCTAAAAACGGGGTCTCTCCAGCAGTGATCCGGTCGTATTAGTGAACCTATTTCGCCTCCACGAGAGACTCACCCCCGTGAGGTCTTGCTATCTCTATGAGTCTCACCATGACGGCTTCTCTTGCCGGACAGTAAGCCGGGGCACCTTCAGAAAGCCGGCTGTGCGGGACCCGACCGAACGACCTCTGCAAGCCTGTCCAATGACTCGGGGCTCGCGGCCAGCTCCACCTTGCCCCTGTCCGTCAGCAGGGTCACGGCTCGGAACCCGTACCCCGGCAGGTATTTCCGCTCATTCGCGACGGTTACCTACCGCCCCACCTCACCTCCGAAGCCTGAAACAGGGGTCAAGTCCAAATGCGTGGATGCTCCTATTGCTGTCAAGCGGCGGTTTGTGTGGTGATTTGCGTGAGAGCGCGGGTCGCGCGTTGTTCGAGTTCGGGGTCGGCGCGGATGCCGATTTCAAGTCGTCGGAGTCGCTGGTAGGGGACGCTGAGCGTGGCGGCGAGCACGCTGATCGGGATCCCGAGGCGTTGCCGTTCCATGCGCAGTTCTCGGCCGACAGGGTTGTCCCTGCCCGGGTTGAGGAGAGCGGCGTAGATCTCGTTCGCGATGTGGCGTTTGAGGCAGCGGGTGATGTCGCGATCGGTGAGTCCTTCGGCGCGGCGGCGGGCGAAGTATGCCATGGTGCGGGGTTCATGGTGTCGCCTGCGCAGCAGCACGATCCGGTGGAGGGCGGCGTTCGCTTGTCTGTTCCCGCCGCGAGACAAGCGATGACGGGTCCGTTGCCCGGACGAGGCGGGAAGGGGCGCGACGCCTGCCAGGGCGGCGAAAGAGGACCTGGTCGCCAATCGTTCCGGGTTGTCGCCGGCGGCGACCAGAAGCGTCGCTGCGGTGACCGTTCCGACGCCGCTGAGGGACAGCAGTGTCGGGTTCACGGCACGCACGATCGGGTTGAGTTGTTCCTCGATGGTATCGATCTCGTTTTGGAGGGCCAGATAGCGGGACGCTAACCGTTTGAGTGTCTGCCGGGCGACCAGCTCAGGATCGAATCCGCTGCCGGCGCTGGGCCTGGTGCGCGCGAGCGTGGCGACGAGCTTGACGCCGGCCAGTGCGCGGTAGGCTGTCCGCACCGGCTCTGGCGCGGTGATCAGCAGCGCCTGGATCTGATTCATCGTCTGCGCCTTCGCTTTGGCTGCCGAGCGTCGTTCGCTGATCAGGATCCGCAACGATTCGACATGGCCGTCAGCCGTCTTCGGGACGGTGGCGCCGGCACCGGTGAGCACCGCCAACGCGGCCTGGTGCGCGTCGATCGGGTCCGATTTGCCACGCAACCTGCGAGCCTGCCGGTTTTGCCGCATCACCTCGACCACCGTGAATCCCGCAGCGCTCAGATCCCGTGCGATGCCGGCGCCATAGGAACCGGTGCCCTCGACGCCGACCTGATCAACCTGCCCGTGGAGTCGGAGGAAATCGATAATCCCCGCATAACCCAGGGGCGTCGTCGGGAACTCCCGGTCCGCGACAGGACGGCCGAGAGGGTCGACGATAGCGACGTGATGAGTGTGCTTGTGCGTGTCGATCCCCGCGACCATAAGGCCCTGCGGTGCGGAGAGGCCGGCGGCTGGAGTAACGGCTGTCATGCTCGTCATAGACGGATTCCCTTCCTGCGGTGAACAATGTCACCGCGGGCCGGGTGGGGCAGACAGCACAAAGGCGAGACGACTTTCCGGTCAGGCTCCTGACTTGTTCCATGGTGGTGGGATGCCGCGGGATCTGCAGTCTTGTAGCGTCCAGGGTGTCAGCCGGCACAGGTCCGCAAGCTCCTTGCCGCCCGGTTGTCCGGGTTGGCTCACTGATAGCGTGCCGCGCCGCTGACACCCGCCCGGGGCGTGGCTCGACAGAGGCATGCAAACACTTCAAGTCAGGGTGCCCGCCACGGGTGATCCATCACCGACATCGGCGAAAGGAACCCCGGACATGATCGTTATTGGCATCGACCCTCACAAATCCTCCATCACCGCCTCAGCCATCGATTCCACGGGCTGTCAGCTCGCGGTGCGGCGTTTCGTGGTCAATGCAGGCACTGCCAAGCAACTGCTGGGCTGGGCCGCCCAATGGCCCGAGCGCAGATTCGCCATCGAGGGCGCCAACGGCCTGGGGCGCCGAATCGCTCAGATCCTTGTGGCAGGCGGGGAGTCCGTGGTCGATGTCCCCTCGACACTGGCCATGAAGGTCAGAGTCCTCTCCACCGGCGGTGGCCGTAAGAGCGACCCGGCAGATGCTTTTGCTGTTGCCGTCACTGCACTCCGGCAGGAGAATCTGCGCCCGGTCGCTGCCGAGAACCAGAGCACGATTCTGCGGCTGCTGGCCGAACGCCGTGAAGACCTTGGCCACGAACGGGCCCGGCTGCTTAACCGTCTGCACCGGCTCCTGCGCGAGCTCATACCCGGAGGAGTTGAGCCCGGCCTTAGCGCCGACAAGGCTGCCGCCGCGCTGCGTACCATCCGGCCGGCGACGGCCACCGATGCGCTCAGACGCGAGCTCGCCCGGGAACTGCTGGCCGATTTGCGGCGCATCGATGCAGCCATCAAAAACAACGAGGCACAAACCCGCGACGCCCTGGCCGCATCCGCCACGACACTGCAGGAAATCCCAGGAGTCGGCGTCGTCCTCGCGGCGAAACTCCTGGGCCACGTTGGCGACATCACCAGATTCCCCAGCGCCTCACACTTCGCCAGCTACACCGGAACAGCACCCCTGGACGCCTCCAGCGGCCAACAAAACCGTCACAGACTCAACACCGGAGGAAACCGGCAGCTCAACTCCGTGCTGCACACCATGGCCGTCTGCCAAAGCCGTGACCCCGGACCAGGCCGGGAGTACTACCTGAAGAAAACCGCCGAAGGAAAAACACCCCGCGAAGCCCGTAGGGCGCTCAAACGACGCCTCTCCAATGTCCTCTACAGGCGGATCCTGCACGACCACAACCACGCCCAAAAACTGGCGGCTTGACACACAGAGGCGCTGACAAGTCATGGCCTGCCCGGCCCGCGGAAACTCCGGCGACGACGGACAGATCCACTCCAAGACAGCCCTCGCGGGCGTCCGTGTAATTTCGGGTCACGCCGACGCCGGAGCCGAATCCATCATCTCTGTGTAACGCGGTTGCCGCGTGATCCTCGGTTTTCTCAGGCGCTGAGCGCGCCGAGTTCGGGGCTGGTGTCCTCCTTTTCTGTGGTGGTTCCGGCTTGCTGTGAGCGGCTCAGTACGTCGAGTCCGAGGTAGCGGCGGGATTCGATCCATTCGTCGTGCTGCTCCGCGAGCACGGCGCCGACGAGACGGATCAGGGCCTGCCGGTCGGGGAAGATCCCGACGACATCGGAGCGGCGGCGGATCTCCCGGTTGAGGCGTTCCTTGGGGTTATTGGACCAGATCTGACGCCAGGTCTCCTTCGGAAATACGGTGAACGCGAGCACGTCGGCCCGGGCGGCCTCCAGATGGTCCGCGACCCTGGGCAGCTTCTCCTCCAACGCGTTCAGGACCCGATCGAACTGGGCGTGCACGGCATCCGCATCGGGCTGGTCGTAAACACTGTGCAGCAGGGTTTTCACCCAGGGCCAGCTGGTCTTGGGCGTGAGGGACATCAGATTCGCCGCGTAATGGGTTCGACACCGCTGCCAGGACGCTCCGGGCAGGGTCGCGCCGATCGCCGCCACGAGGCCGGCGTGGGCGTCGGAGGTCACGAGTTTGACCCCGGACAGTCCACGGGCGGTGAGGTCACGGAAGAAGCCGAGCCAGCCGGCCCCGTCCTCGCTGCTGGTCGCCTGGATCCCCAGGACTTCCCGGTGCCCGTCGGCGTTGACACCGGTCGCGACCAGGGCGTGGACGTTCGCGACCCGCCCGCCCTCGCGGACTTTCAGGACCAGGGCATCCGCGGCGACGAACGTGTACGGGCCGGCGTCCAGAGGACGGGTCCGGAACGCTTCCACCTGTTCGTCCAGGTCCCGGGCCGGGCCATGATCGAGACCTGGGACTTGGACAGGCGCGTGATGCCCAGGGATTCGACCAGCTTCTCCATCCGACGGGTGGAGACGCCGAGCAGGTAGCAGGTTGCCACCACACTGGTCAGGGCCGCCTCGGCCCGGCGGCGGCGCTCGAGAAGCCAGCCGGGGAAATACGTGCCCTGGCGGAGCTTGGGAATGGCGAGGTCCAGGGTCCCGGCACGGGTGTCGAAGTCGCGATGGCGGTACCCGTTGCGGGAGTTCACCCGTTCTGCGGAGGCATGGCCGTAGCCGGCGCCGCAGACGGAGTCGGCCTCCGCCCCCATCAGCGCGGTAACGAAGGTCTGGAGCATCTGGCGCAGCAGGTCCGGGGACGCCTGGTCGAGTTGCTCGGAAAGGAAACGCGTCGGATCGATAGAATGGGGTGCGGTCATCGCGGAGTTCTCCTTCAGGAAAGACATTGGACTGTCATTTCCAAGGATCACGCGGTGACCGCCTTCGCATCTGGCAACACGCCCCTCGGGGCCGGTTACACCACGCTAGTGGGCACTACCGTCTTGGCGCCATCGGACGCGCACGCGCGTCAGGGCAGCAGTCCTTGGATTAGAACTGCTGGCGCGGGATCAAGACCGGCCTCAGTTCGTGTCCTTGATACCGCGTCCGCGACTTCGGCTAATTGGATTCGACGCTCGAAGAGGTTCCATACGAAATATGGAAGGCTAAGTCCATATTGGTGGAATACATCGACTGAGAGTTCTTGAAGCTCTCCGCGATTGGTGCGAAACCAGGTACTCCCCCGCACGTCGCGGAAAGCGCGAACCGCTCCGGCCCGCGCAATAGCAAGGCCCGGTTCCCTTTCAATGCAAAGGGAACCGGGCCTTGCTATTGCGCGCGGGTATTGCCTTCAGGGCGTCGCCTCAGCAGCCAGATGGCCAGGGCAAGGGCGGCGGCGCAGAGCGCTGCGGGGCCGAAACGGCGTATCAGCGCCGGCCCTGCAGCCGAGCCCAGATCCAATTCGGCCGCCGGCGCGGACGGTGTTCTGGGCACAGGGGCCGCCGGTGGCCGGGCTGCCGATGCCGCCGGGACTGCGGAGGCGGGCTCGGCAGTCGCCACCGGTCCGTGGGCCCCGGGTCCGGCCGGCGCAACGGCTCCGGCGGCTCCGTCGCCCGCCTTCCCGATCACGCACTGGACAAACTGGCCCAGCAACTTGTCCGAGATGTCCTGGATGACGCCCCGGCCAAATTGGGCGGGTTTGCCTGTGACGTTCATATCGGTGGTCACATCCACGGAGGTGCCGTCGCCGTCAGGCGCCAGCACCGCCGTCACCGTGGCGCCCGCCGTGCCGTTGCCGCGCTTGTCCTTCCCTGTGGCCGAAATGACCACTGTGTGCGTTTCCTGGTTGCGTTCAAGGAATTCACCAGTGCCGGTGTAGATCATGGCGATCGGCCCGAGCTTGACCTTGACCGTTCCGGTGAATTGCTCGCCGTTAACGGACGTGAGCGTCGCTCCCGGGAAGCAGGGCGCGATGTCTTCCAATTGGTTGAAGGAATGCCAAGTGTCCTCCAGCGAAGTGGGAACCACGAATCGGTGTTTGAGTTCCACGTCTATCCCGCCGTGATCTTCTAGAGCCCGGCGGCCGCGATGACGGCCCGCTTTGTCAAAACCTCGGCCAAGTGGCGCCGGTAGGCCGCGTCCCCGTTAAGATCGCTGGCAGGATCGGCCCCTTCGGCCGCGTGTGCGCTGGCGGCGGCGATCGCTTCCAGGGTCAACGGAGCACCCGCCAGTGCCTGTTCGACGGCGGTGGCCCGCAGGGGCGTGCTGGCCATGTTGGTCAGCCCGATCCGGGCCTCCGCGATGGTGCCGCCTTCCACCCGGACCATCGCGGCCACCGCGACGATGGACCATTGCTGGGCCACCCGGGTGAACTTCTCATACCGTGCGCCCCAACCGGTGTACTTCGGCACGCGGATGTGCGTGAGGATCTCGCCGTCATCGACGGCGGTGGTGAAGTAGCCCTGGAAGAAGTCCGCCGCTGCCACCCGGCGTTCACCGTCCGGACCGGCAAGGATGAATGTCGCCTCCGCGGCCAGCACCGGCGCGGGCAGGTCGCCCGCCGGGTCGGCGTGCACCAAAGCGCCACCGAACGTGCCGCGATGGCGCACCTGTGGATCGGCCACCGTCGCCGCGGCTTGGGCAAGCAACGGCACATGTGCGGCAATCATCGGGTCGGTGGCGATCTGGTGGTGGGTTGTCATGGCGCCGATCAGCAGTGCATCGCCGTCGTCGCGCACCCCGGAAAGCTCGCCGATCCGGCCCAGGTCCACCACCATCGCCGGATCGGCCAGGCGCAGCTTCATCACCGGGATCAGGCTTTGCCCCCCGGCCAGCAGCTTCACGTCATCGCCGGCGTCGGCCAGCACGCCCAGCGCCTCCGCGACCGTAGCGGGCGCGGCGTAGTCGAATGCGCTCGGAATCATTGCACACCTCCGGTCATCTTGGCTTCTTCAAGGGCAGTCCATACACGGGACGGCGAACAGGGCATCTTGATGTCCTTCACGCCCAGATGCCGCACGGCGTCGAGCACACCGTTGACGATGGCGGGCGTCGAGGCGATGGTTCCCGCCTCCCCGACTCCCTTGGCCCCCAGTTGGTTGGTGGTGGAAGGGGTCTCGGTGCGCGCAGTCGTGAAGTGCGGCAGATCCGGCGCGCCGGGCACCAGGTAGTCCACAAAGGAGCCTGTGACCAGGGTGCCGGCATCGTCATGCACGGCCTCCTCATAAAGGGCCTGCGCGATTCCCTGCGCCAGGCCGCCGTGGACCTGGCCCTCGACAATCAGCGGATTGACCACCACCCCGACGTCGTCCACGCAAACGTATTTGCGGATGGTGACCTGCCCGGTCTCGGTGTCCACTTCCATGGCGGCCAGATGGGTGCCGTGCGGGAAGGAGAAGTTCTGCGGGTCGAAGGTGGCGTCCGAATCCAGATTGGGCTCAAACCCGTCCGGCAGGTTGTGCGCGGAGAAGGTGGCGAAGGCGATTTCACCGAGCGCCGTGGACTGCTCGGTGCCCTTGACACTGAACTTGCCGTCCGCGAACTCGATGTCCTCTTCAGCGGCCTCCATCATGTGCGCGGCCACAACCTTGGCCTTCTCGATCACCTTGTCCGCCGCGGCTAGCACTGCCATGCCGCCGACGGTCAGCGACCGGGAGCCGTAGGTGTCCATGCCCCGCTGGGAGGTCTGGGTGTCCCCGTGCAGCACTTCGACATTTTCGAACGGTACGCCCAGCCTGTCCGCCACGAGCTGGCTCCACGCGGTTTCATGGCCCTGGCCGTGGGCGGAGGAGCCGGTGACCACCTCAATGTTGCCGGTGGGCAGCACCCGCACCTGGGCGTGCTCCCAGCCGCCGGCGGCGTAACTGAGCGCGCCGAGCACCCGGGACGGAGCCAGGCCACACATTTCGGTGAAAGTCGAGATGCCGATGCCTAGCTGGACCGGGTCGTTCGCTTCGCGCCGCCGCACCTGCTCGGCCCGGAGCTCGTCGTAGCCAAAGAGTTCCACGGCCTTCGCCGTGGCCGCCTCGTAGTTGCCGGTGTCATATTCGAGCCCGGCGACGGTGGTGAAGGGGAATTCCTCGTGCTTGATCCAGTTCTTTTTCCGCACCTCCAGGGGATCCATGCCGAGTTCGACCGCGAGTTCGTCCATCAAGCGCTCGATGGCAAAGGTCGCTTCCGGGCGACCCGCACCGCGGTAGGCATCGGTCCACGCCTTGTTGGTGAAGAGGTTGGTGCATTCGAACCGGTAGGCCGGGAACTTGTAGATGGAGTTGTACATGAAGGCGCCCAGGATCGGGATCCCGGAGGTGACCAGGCCCAGGTAGGCGCCCATGTCCGCCAGCAGATGAACGTCCAGCCCGGTGACGATCCCGTCCTTGGTGGCCGAGAGCTTCACCTTCTGCACTTGGGCACGGCCGTGGTGGGCCGCCATCAGGGATTCGCTGCGGGTTTCGGTGTATTTGCATGGCTTGCCGGTGTGCCGCGCTGCCAGCACGGTGATGACCTCCTCGGGGGTCACCTGCAGTTTCCCGCCGAAGCCGCCGCCGACGTCGGGGGCGATCACGCGCACTTTGCTTTCCGGGATGGTCAGGGTCAGCGCCAGCATGAGCCGCAGAATATGGGGTATCTGGGTGGCCGACCACATGGTGATCTGCTCACCCGTGGGGTCCACCACTGTCGATCGGGGCTCCATAAAGGCCGGGATGAGCCGCTGCTGGTGAAATGTACGCTCAATGAGGACTTCGGCGCCCGCGAGCGCCTCGGCGATCGGTTTGCCGGTGCCCGCCTCGCCCGAGTCAAACACCCAGGTAGCCGACTTGTTGGTGCCCAGGTCCGGGTGGGCCAGGACCTCATCCTTCAATGCCTCCTCCAGGTCCAGGACGACCGACAGTTCCTCATAGCTGACGTCGACCAGCTCGACGGCGTCGCGGGCGGCGGCGGCGCTGCGGGCAATGATGCAAGCAACCACCTCGCCAGCAAAGGCCACCGCGTCGACGGCGATGGCCGGGTGAGCCGGGGCCTTTTGGTCCGGCGTTATCGGCCAGGCGTTGGGCAGGCTTCCCTGTTGGTCGGCCACGTCGGCTCCGGTGAGCACGGCAACGACGCCGGGTGAGGACTTCGCAGCGGACGCGTCGACCGAGGTGATCTTCGCGTGGGCGAAAGGACTGCGCACCATGGCCAGATGGAGCATGCCGGGCAGCGTGATGTTATCGGTGTACCTGGAACGCCCGGTGATGAGATGGGCATCTTCCTTGCGGAGACGGGCCCTGCCGACCTCAGTGGTGGTCATGCCACACCTGCCGTTTCCGTTTTGTCGCTGTCCGAGGAAACTGTGCCGTCCGCCGCGGCCTGGACCGCGGCAACAATGTTCTGGTACCCGGTGCACCGGCACAGGTTCCCCTCCAGGCCGTTCCGGATTTCCTGCTCGGTGGGGTGCGGGTTTTCCGCCAGCAGGGACGCCGACTGCATGATCATGCCAGGCGTGCAGAAGCCACATTGCAGAGCATGGCATTGGTGGAAGGCTTGCTGCAGCGGGGCGAGTTTTCCGTCCCGGGCCAGGCCTTCGATGGTCGTGACATTGTGGCCGTCTGCCTGAACCGCGAACATGGTGCAGGATTTGACGCTGACGCCGTCCAGATGGACCGTGCAGGCGCCGCAGTTGGTGGTGTCGCAGCCAATCAATGTGCCGGTCTTGCCAAGCCGTTCGCGCAGGTATTGGACCAGCAGCAATCGGGGCTCGACATTGTCGGTGTAGGTCACATCATCGACTTCGACGGTGATCGTCTTGGAACTCGCCATTGGGATCTCCTGTCGCATTGGAGGACGAGCATCACTGCCCGGCATCCAGTCCTGATGTGACACAGGTTACTCCAAGGAGGAGGTTAGCGCCTTAGGTCGACTTGAGTTCGTACCCCGCATCTTCTTGGTCCGCTTCGGCCAGGGGCCCGTGGTGGATCCGTGCTTCCATGGTGCTCAATCGTCCGCCGCCGCCGCCCCAATGCAGCGCGATGATTTCGGCGGCGATGGAGACGGCTGTTTCCTCAGGCGTACGGGACCCGAGGTCCAGGCCGATCGGGCTCGAGAGCTTTGCCAATTCGGCATCGGTCAGGCCCGCTTCGCGCAGCCGTTCCATGCGGTCGTGGTGCGTGCGGCGGGACCCCATCGCCCCCACATAGGCTACGTCCTGGCGCAGCGCCAACTCCAGCAGCGGCACGTCGAATTTCGGATCATGCGTGAGCACGCAGATCACGGTGCGCTCATCCACTTGGCCGGCACTGATCTGCGCCTGCAAGTAGCGGTGCGGCCATTCCACCACTACCTCGTCCGCCTGCGGGAACCGGGCGGCCGTTGCGAAAACCGCTCGTGCGTCACACACGGTCACGCGGTAGCCGAGGAAGCTGCCCTGCTTGGCGACGGCGGCGGCAAAGTCAATCGCGCCGAACACCAGCATCCGCGGCTGCGGGGCGAAACTGAGGACAAACACGCGCATCCCCTCGCCGCGGCGCTGGCCGTCCGGTCCATACATGAGGGTGGCGTTGCGGCCGGCTGCCAGCAGGCCTTGGACATCGTCACACACCGCCTGGTCTGCACGCTCGCTGCCCAGGGAGCCGACGAACCCATCCGGGCGGATGACCAGGTGGCGGCCCAGCCATGCCGGATCGGGGTGTTCGATCACGGTGACCACCGACACCGGCCGGCCTGCAGCGACGTCGTCGGCCACCTGCGGCAATTCCGGGAAGATCTTGGTGGAGACCGGCTCAACAAAGATGTCGAGGATCCCCCCGCAGGTCAGGCCGACCTCGAACGCGGCGTCGTCACTGATGCCGTAGCGCTGGAGCACCGGCCGGCCGGACTGGACCACCTTCGTGGCCAGTTCGTAGAGCGCGCCTTCGACGCAGCCGCCGGACACCGAGCCGACGGCGCTGCCGTCGGCGTCGACCATCATGGCGGCCCCGGCCGGCCGCGGTGCGGACCGGAAGGTGCGCACTACCGTACCGAGCCCCACAGTGTGGCCGGACACTATGGCTTCGACCAGATCGTCCAAAACCTCACGCATCGGCAATCACCTCTAGCAATTCCTCGAAGCTCTGCATGGAGTGTCCTCCTATAAAATAGTCAACGTGCGGCAGCACCGCCATGATTCCCCGTTGAAGGGGCTGGTAGCCCATCTTGCCGCGGTGCGGGTTGGACCAAATGATCCGCCGGGCCAGATGGTGCAGCCGATCGGCCTGGCGGCCCAGCAACGCCGGGTCCCCACGCTCCCAGCCGTCGCTGGCTATCACGACGACGGCGCCGCGTACCGTTGCGCGCTGGCCCCAGCGATCGTTGAATGCGCGCAGCACTTCTCCCAACCGGGTTCCACCGGACCAGTCGGGGATGGCGCGCCCGGCGAGTGCCAGGGCGTGGTCGGCGTCCGGGACCCGCAGGGCGCCGGTCACCCGGGTCAGTTTCGTGCCCAGCGTAAACACCTCCACATGGTGCGGGGCGGCCTGCACCACCCGGTGGGCCAAGCGCAGGAGGCTGTCTGCGTAGGGCGCCATCGAGCCCGAAACATCGATCAGCCAGACCAGCCTGCGGGGTTTGCGCGGCGCCCGGGCGCGGCGCAGCGGCCCAGGTTCACCGCCGCGGCGCAGCTGGTCGCGCAAAGTCCGCACCCGGTCGACGTCGCCGTGCCGGTCCAGGCGTCTGCGCCGGGTCTGACGGGCGGGCAAGCGCACCGGAAGCTCCTCGAACATTCGGTGCAGCAAGGCCCGTTCGGCGTCGTCGAGGATGGCTACATCGCGGTGCCGCAGCCGCTCCCGGCGGCTCGCGAGTGCCCGAAGCTGGTCCAGGCCGCTCTCCGGACCGCCGTCGTCGTTGTCCAAGGCGGCGGCGCTGACGGAGGTTGAGGAGGCTTCCTGGCGCTGGGCTGCCGAATGCTCCACTGTGAACCAGGCTTCAAAGGTCCGTTCATAGGCGGGCACGTCATCCGGAGCGGCGCACAGGGTGGCCCGGCCGGCCCAGAAGACGTCCGACCGGCGGCCGAGGGCGAGCCTGCCGACGGCGTCGACGAAGCTGCGCGCCCGGTCAGCGGTTACTTTGACTCCGGCTGCGCGCACCGCAGCGGCAAAGGCCAACAGGATCTCCTCGGCGCTGTGATCTGTGCGTTGTCCTGCCGGCATGGCTCAGCCGAGCATCCTGGACAGCGCCGCCGAGACGCGCTCTGTGTCTTCGCGGTACTTGCAAAGCGCGCCGATACTGGCCGCGGCCGAGGCCAGGTCCAGCTCTGGCCGGCCGAGCTGGTGCAGCGCGCGGGCCCAGTCCAGGGTTTCGGCCACGCCAGGAGGCTTGAGCACGTCTTGGGTGGCCCGGATCTGCTGGACCACGCGAACCACCTGCTCGGCCAGCAGCGGGGGCACCTCGGGCAGCCGGGTGCGCAGAATTTCCACCTCGCGGGCAAGCCCCGGGTGGTCGATCCAGTGGTAGAGGCACCGGCGTTTGAGCGCATCGTGCAGGTCGCGGGTCCGGTTGGAGGTGAGGACCACAATCGGCGCGACGTCTGCCTTGACCGTGCCGAATTCGGGGATGGAGACCTGGTAGGTGGAGAGCACTTCAAGCAGGAACGCTTCGAACTCGTCGTCGGCCCGGTCGATTTCGTCGATCAGCAGCACCGCCGGGCTTTGCTGCAGCGCCTTGAGAATGGGCCGGGCCAGCAGAAACCGTTTGTCGTACAGCGAGTGTTCCAGCTGAGCCACGCTTATTCCCGCACCGCCGCCAGCCTCCACGCTGCGCAGATGGAGGATTTGGGCCGTGAAGTCCCAGTCGTACAGTGCCTGTGAGGCGTCGATTCCCTCATAGCACTGCAAACGGATCAGCGGAAGGCCGAAGACATGGGCGAGTGCCTCGGCCAGAGAAGTCTTGCCGGTGCCGGGTTCCCCCTCCAGCAGTAGCGGCCGTTCCATTCTCAGGGCGAGGTAACAGGTAGTGGCCAGGCCCTCGTCGGCGAGGTAGCCGGTGGCGGCCAGCCTTTCGGCCAGCACTGCGGGGGAAGTGATCGACGTCTGCGTCATGACACCAGCATAAGATCATCGATCCGGGAGACCTCGCGGTAGCGCGGTCGATACTGGAGGCCGGGGTTATTGGGCGCTGCCGACGTTCGCCACCGCCCCGTGAGAAAGAAACATCAAGTCCACCTGAATTGGTCCAACTTTTTCAGAAAGAGCTCAACTAGCTTCGAATCTCACAACTAAATAGGTTGTCCAAAGGACCAAATAGCCTGTCCATCTACATCACACTAGAAGTCCCAGTCGTCATCCTCGGTATTGACAGCCTTGCCAATGACATAAGAGGAACCCGACCCGGAGAAGAAGTCGTGGTTCTCATCGGCGTTCGGCGACAGGGCGGACAGGATCGCCGGGTTCACGTCTGTGACGGAGGCCGGGAACATGGCCTCGTAGCCCAGGTTCATGAGGGCCTTGTTGGCGTTGTAGTGCAGGAACTTCTTGACGTCCTCGGCCAGGCCCACGGAGTCGTAGAGGTCGTGCGTGTACTGCACTTCGTTTTCGTACAGCTCGAAGAGCAGCTCAAAGGTGTAGTCCTTGATTTCCTGCCGGCGCTCCTCGGAAACCTTCTCCAGGCCCTTCTGGAACTTGTAGCCGATGTAGTAGCCGTGGACGGCCTCGTCGCGGATAATCAGGCGGATCAGGTCGGCCGTGTTCGTCAGCTTGGCCCGTGAGGACCAGTACATCGGCAGGTAGAAGCCCGAGTAGAACAGGAAGCTCTCCAGCAGTGTGGAGGCAACCTTGCGCTTCAGGGGGTCGTCGCCTTGGTAGTAGTCCATGACGATCTGGGCCTTCTTCTGCAGGTTCACGTTCTCGGTGGACCAGCGGAACGCTTCGTCGATCTCCTTGGTGGAGGCCAGCGTGGAGAAGATCGAGGAGTAGCTCTTCGCGTGCACGGATTCCATGAAGGCGATGTTCGTGTACACCGCCTCTTCGTGCGGGGTGATCGCGTCCGGAATCAGCGAGACGGCGCCAACGGTGCCCTGGATGGTGTCCAGCAGGGTCAGGCCGGTGAACACGCGCATGGTGAGCTGCTGCTCGTCGGGGGTCAGCGTGGCCCAAGACTGGACGTCGTTGGACAGCGGGATCTTCTCCGGCAGCCAGAAGTTGTTGACCAGGCGGTTCCAGACATCCACGTCCTTGTCGTCCTGGATGCGGTTCCAGTTGATGGCCTCGACGTGGCTAAGCAGCTTGACCTTTTCGGTCATGTCATCCCCTAAATGTTGGGTTGGTTCTTAGTTAAAGCGTACGACGGCGGGCGGGCGCCCGCCGTCGTACTGTCACGATTTAGTTGAAGCTACAGCATGCAGCTGACGCAGCCGTCCACCTCGGTCCCTTCCAGCGCGAGCTGGCGGAGACGGATGTAGTAGATGGTCTTGATGCCCTTCTTCCAGGCGTAGATCTGGGCCTTGTTGATATCGCGCGTGGTGGCGGTGTCCTTGAAGAACAGTGTCAGGGACAGGCCCTGGTCAACGTGCTGCGTGGCGGCGGCGTAGGTGTCGATGACCTTCTCGTAGCCGATCTCGTACGCGTCCTGGTAGTACTCCAGGTTGTCGTTCGTCAGGTACGGCGCCGGGTAGTACACGCGGCCCAGCTTGCCTTCTTTGCGGATTTCGATCTTGGACGCCACCGGGTGGATCGACGAGGTGGAGTTGTTGATGTAGGAGATCGAGCCTGTCGGCGGAACGGCCTGCAGGTTCTGGTTGTAGATGCCGTGCTCCATGACGGAGGCCTTCAGCGCGCGCCAGTCATCCTGGGTGGGGATGTGGATGTTCTTGAACAGCTCCGCGACCTTCTCGGTCTGCGGCACCCACTCCTGCTCCGTGTACTTGTCGAAGAACTCGCCGCTGGCGTACTTGGACTTCTCGAAGCCGCCGAACGTCTGGCCGGTCTGGATGGCCAGCAGGTTGGAGGCGCGGACGGCGTGGTACACCACCGAGTAGAAGTAGATGTTGGTGAAGTCCAGGCCCTCTTCGGAGCCGTAGTGCACCCGCTCGCGTGCCAGGTAGCCGTGCAGGTTCATCTGGCCGAGGCCGATCGCGTGGCTCTGGTCGTTACCGCGGGCAATCGAGGGCACCGAGGTGATATTGGACATGTCCGAGACGGCCGAGAGCGACCGGATGGCCGTCTCAATGGTCAGGCCGAAGTCCGGCGAATCCATGGTCTTCGCGATGTTCAGCGAGCCCAGGTTGCAGGAGATGTCCTTGCCGGTCTGGTCGTAGGACAGGTCATCGTGGTACGTGGTGGGCTGGGAGACCTGGAGGATCTCGGAGCACAGGTTGGACATGATGATCTTGCCGTCGATCGGGTTGGCCCGGTTCACGGTGTCCTCGAACATGATGTACGGGTAGCCGGATTCGAACTGGATCTCGGCGAGGGTCTGGAAGAACTCGCGCGCCTTGATCTTGGTCTTCTTGATCCGGGCATCGTCCACCATCTCGTAGTACTTCTCGGTGACCGAGACGTCGGAGAACGGCATGCCGTAGACGCGTTCGACGTCGTACGGGGAGAAAAGGTACATGTCCTCGTCACGCTTGGCCAGTTCGAAGGTGATGTCCGGGATGACGACGCCGAGTGAGAGGGTCTTGATGCGGATCTTCTCGTCCGCGTTCTCCCGCTTGGTGTCCAGGAACCGGTAGATGTCCGGGTGGTGCGCGTGCAGGTACACCGCGCCGGCACCCTGGCGGGCACCGAGCTGGTTGGCGTAGGAGAAGCTGTCCTCAAGGAGCTTCATCACGGGGATGACGCCGGAGGACTGGTTCTCGATCTGCTTGATCGGCGCGCCGACCTCACGGATGTTGGTCAGAGCGAAGGCCACTCCGCCGCCGCGCTTGGACAGCTGCAGCGCGGAGTTGATGGACCGGCCGATCGACTCCATGTTGTCTTCGATGCGGAGCAGGAAGCAGGAGACCAGCTCGCCGCGCTGCTTCTTGCCGGCGTTCAGGAACGTGGGCGTGGCCGGCTGGAAGCGGCCTTCAATGATCTCGTCCACCATCTGGGTGGCGAGCTTCTCGTCGCCGCGGGCCAGGTGCAGGGCCACCATGCAGACGCGGTCCTCGTAGCGCTCCAGGAAACGCTTGCCGTCGAACGTCTTCAGCGTGTAGGAGGTGTAGAACTTGAAGGCGCCGAGGAAGGTCTCGAAGCGGAACTTCTTTTTGTACGCGCGGTTGTAGAGTTCGCGGATGAAGTTCATCGTGTACTGGTCGAGGGTTTCGCGCTCGTAGTACTCGTTCTTGACGAGGTAGTCGAGCTTTTCCTCGAGGTCGTGGAAAAACACGGTGTTGTTGTTCACGTGCTGCAGGAAGTACTGGTGCGCGGCCTCTCGGTCGGCCTCGAACTGGATCTCGCCGTTCGGGCCGTAGAGGTTGAGCATGGCGTTGAGCTCGTGATAGCCCAGGCCCTTGTAAGCGGCCGGCATCTCGGGCTTCTGGCCTGCAGGCATGGTTACTTCTGTATCTGCGACAGTCGTGTCCAAAACTTGTCCAATCCTTGGTTTACCAGGTGGACGTCTTCAGGCGTCCCCATGAGTTCAAAACGGTAGAGGTGCGGTATCTGGCATTTGAAGGCGATGATGTCGCCAGCCATGCAGTAGTTGTCCCCGAAATTAGTGTTTCCTGCACCGATCACGCCGCGGATCAGCTTCCTGTTCTGCGGGTTGTTGAGGAACCGGATGACCTGTTTGGGCACCGACCCTTCGCCCCCGGTTCCCCCGTAGGTGGGAACCACCAGGACGAAGGGTTCGGTGGCAAGCAGTTCAGCGTCACGCTGATGCAGTGGTATCCGGGCCGCATCCCGGCCAAGTTTTTCAACGAAGCGCCGGGTGTTCTCGGATGTCGAGGAAAAGTAGATGAGATTGCTGTGGGTGGTGTTTTCGGCCTGGGCTCCGCGAGGAGCTTCGGCCACTGCCAGTGTTGCCACCGGAGTCACCTCGCCTGGGTTGTGTCTTGTGAGGGTGGCGAGCAGGATGTTGCTACGCCACGGAGGAAGCGGCGACCAGCGCCAGCTCCTCGATCTTGTCCGGACGGAATCCCGACCAGTGGTCCTGGTCGGTGACCACAACGGGAGCCTGCAGGTAGCCAAGGGCCTTCAGGCGTTCGAGTGCATCCGCGTCCTGCGAGATGTCCACGCTCTGGTAGGTGATGCCCTTCTTGTCCAGCGCGCGGTACGTCGCGTTGCACTGAACGCAGGCCGGCTTTGTGTAAACCGTTACGGTCATGGTCCCTGTCCCCTTTGTTGAAGTCATTGCTCTTCTTCTTCCGCGAACCCGCCCCGAACTGGAATCCATGTCCGAATACTGGCCTCGCCGCCCGGCCGCCGGAGCAGCTGGGATATGCATGTTGGTGTCTAACTCAGATGCCCCGGTCAATCTGTATGTCGATACTACATGTAGTGCAAGTACCTCGGTGGAACCCCAAGATGATGTATTACAAGTATGTCATTTAATGCACTGTTAATCCACAGGGGAAGGGGGTCAAAATGTCCGTATTTCTGCCGTTTTGGCGGACGAAATCCACACCCTGTGGACTAGTTAGCCACAATTAATCAACCAGCGTGTCGCCGTGTGGGCGGCGTGTCGCCAGGGTGTGTCGGACGTGTCCCGAGGCACACAAAAAGGGCCCCGACGTGGCATCAGGGCCCTCTGTGTGACGAACGAAACTACCCTGCCGATCCCTTCGTCAGTACCATCTGCTGGACGTCGAGGTAGCCCGTGGCGAAACCCGCCCTGGAGTAGCAGAGGTAGAACTGCCACATCCGCTGGAATATCTCGTCGAAGCCGAGGCGCCTGACCTCCTCCCCGCGGCCCATGAAGCGCTCTTCCCAGAGCCGGAGGGTCTGCGCGTAGTGCTCGCCCATCGCGAAGCGTTCCCGCACGCGGAGCCCCGTCTGCTTTTCGGTGATCTCCTCGATGGCCCGCACGGACGGAATGACGCCTCCGGGGAAGATGTACTTGTGCACCCAGGTGTAGCTGGTGCGCGTGGCCAGCAGCCTGTCGTGCGCAATGGTGATGGCTTGGATGGCCACCCTGCCTCCCGGCGCCAGGACACGCTCGATCGTTTGGAAGTACGTGGCCCAGTATTCGTAGCCCACAGCCTCGATCATTTCCACCGACACGACGGCGTCGTACTCCCCCTCGACGGCACGGTAGTCCTTGAGTTCGATGGTGACGGCATCCGCGTAGCCGGCCTCCGCCACGCGCTGGCGGGCCAGCTCCTGCTGTTCGCTGGAGAGCGTCACCGAGTAGACGGTGGCCCCGCGGGCGGCCGCACGCAGCGCGAGTTCGCCCCAGCCGGTGCCGATTTCCAGGACACGCGTGCCCTTCTTCACGCCGGCCTTGTCCAGCAACCGGTCGATCTTCGCCTGCTGGGCGTCGGCAAAACCGTCCCAGTCGACGTGGTTGAGGGCTTCCCCGGCTTCCGGGAACAGCGCGCTGGAATACGTCATGGTGCTGTCCAGGAACGAGGCAAAGAGGTCATTAGAGAGGTCGTAGTGCCGGGAGATGTTGGAGCGGGTGTTCTGCTCGGTGTTGCGTTCCCTGCGCGGCTGGCGCGGCAGGTAAAGGGCGCGCAGCTTCTGCAACGGCTCCGGCACAAGGGTTCCCACCCGGGCTGCGAAGACTTCCATCACTGCCGTGAGGTCGTCCGCATCCCAGTCTCCGGCCATGTATGACTCGCCCAGGCCGATGAGTCCGCCGTCGCCGAGCCTGGCTGCGAAGGCCTCGGGACGGTTCATGGTCATCACGGGGTACGGTGGGCCGGCTGGCGGCTGGCTGGGGGCGCCCTTGCCCAGGACCGTGCCGTCCGGGTAGCGGACTTCCAGGGGAAGTCTGCGAATGGCTGCCTTGAAAATGGCGTCAGCTGCCCGGCCGGCAACACGCGCTTTGAAGCTTGAGGGCACGCTGGCGATGCTGGGCCAGATCGCGGGGTCGATCGCCTGGGGCGGCCGGGGAACGCTGTACGGAACCCTGCCGTGGGGGGTGGTACCGGTCCTGGCCTTGGTGGCGGCGTGGTTCGCAGGCTGGCCTGCAGCGGGTCCGGTCGCTTCGGTCATTGTCACTGAACTGCCTCCTGTGAGGGATGGTGTGGTCTCTTGATGACGGGCAGCCGACGTGCCCAAAGCTTGATGCCCTGCCAGCGGATCTGCGTGGATACGCGCAGGGGCGCCAACGGCACGGCGAGCGCCGCCGCGAGGATGTTCCGCGCGGTGGCCTCGCGGCGTTCGCCGTCCACGGTGGCTATGAACGGTTTGTGCCCGGCGCGTTCCAACACGATCGAAACAGCGAGCCGTTCTCCCGGTTCGGGAAGTTTCATCCGATACTGGCCCTCGACGTCGTTGAACGGAGAAACGTAGAACGCTTTGGGCACGCTGGCCCTGCCGGCGTCGTCGGTCTCCAGGACGTAGCAGTGCCGCTCCCCGTAGGTGTTGTGTACCTCGGCGACAACGCAGCGCAACTCCCCCGTACCGTCGTGGCACCAGAACAGGCTCAGTGGATTGAAGACGTGGCCCAGCACGCGGGCGCTGGCCAGCATGGTGATACGGCCGCCGTCGAGCGGTATCCCCTGCGTTTGCAGGAAACGCTCGAGGTTGCCGCGGATGGTGCCGGCAGGGTCGCCGAGATGATCCGAGGCATGAAAGCCGGCGAGCGGCTTAAGCAGGCGGGGCACTGCCGGGAGTCGGTCGACGTCGACATACCAGCTGTAGCTGCGGTACGTGAAGGCGTTATGCAGCGGAGTCCGGCGCACATGCGCTATGGAAGTGCGGTAGATCGCCGCTGTTGTGCTCATGCGCCCTCCAGGGAGAGTACGTGGAGGTCCGGGTGCGTGGCTTCCCCGCCCGTGGCGGCCTGGCGCTGGTCCCATTCACGGCCCAGCCGGGCCGCGGCCCGGACGCCGGAAAGGGCGCCGTCCTCGTGGAAGCCCCACCCGTGATAGGCGCCGGCGAAAGCCATGGTGTTATCGCCCAGTTGGCGGATCCGCTGCTGCGCCTTAAGGGATTCCGGGGTGTACTGCGGGTGCTCGTAGACCATCCGCTCCAGCACGGTGTCCTCGGCGATACGCTCGGATTCACCCAGGCTGACAATGTAGCGCCGGCCATCCGCAGGCGCGAGACGCTGAAGACGGGTCATGTCATAGCTGACCAGGACTTTGTCCGGCCGGGCATTGCAGGAAGGAAGGCGGTAGTTCCAGGAGGCCTTGGCGTTGTCGCTGGAGGGCAACACCGCCTCGTCCCGGTGGAAAACGGTGTGGTTCACCGAGTACGGCATGCTGCCCAGCGCCTCCTTCTCGGTGGCCGAGGCATCGGAGAGCATACGCAGAGCCTGCTCCGGGTGGGTGGCGATCACCACGGCGTCGAAGTTCTCCTTCCCGCCCTCAACGATCAGTTCCACGCCGCATGCGTGCCGGCGTACGCCGGTGACCGGCGTGGAAAGGCGGATATCCGGTAGGGTGGCGGCGAGTTTGTCCACGTAGCTGCGCGAGCCGCCGGTGACGGTACGCCACTGGGGTGAGCCGGAGACCCCGAGCAGTCCGTGGTGGCCCAGGAAGGTGAAGAGATAGCGGGCCGGGTAGGCAAGCGCCGTGGTGGGGTCGCAGGACCAGACCGCGCTGACGATGGGGGTCATGAAGTGCGAGTTGAAGTAGGTGCTGAACTTCTCCCGGGCCAGGAAGTCCCCCAGGGTCATTTCGGTATGGGCCGTCCCGGTCTCGGCAAGAAGGGCACGGGCGCGGCGGTAGAAGCGGGTCACCTCAAGGAGCATCAGCAGGTAGCGTCCGCGCAGCAGCGTGGAGGGCCGGGGAATGATGCCGCGGCCCTTCGCGCGCGCCCCGGCGTATTCAAGCCCGCAGCCGTCACAGCGGATGGACATGCTCATCTCCGAGTCCTGTGTCTCCACGCCAAGTTCGGCAAAGAGCCGCAGCAGCGTGGGATAGGTGCGCTGGTTGTGGACGATGAATCCGGTGTCCACCGCCAGGACAGTCCCGTCCGCCTGCGCAACGTCGTGCGTGTGGGCGTGGCCGCCGAGGCGTGAATCTGCCTCGAACAAGGTGACATTGTCCTTCTGGTTGAGCACATAGGCGGCGGTCAGCCCTGCCACGCCGCTGCCAATGACGGCTATCCGCCGACCGTCGGGAATAGTTGCTTTCGACACTGATCTGCTCCTGTTGGTTTGGCCTGAATTGTGCTGTACATCGTCTTATGGGCAATTCGTAGCCACGTAGCCGGCGGATGTGTCCGATTTTTCCGGCGGCCGGTTTCCAGGATTCTCCTGCGTTGACCTGCCGTTCCCCCCGCCGACGTTCCGCACGTCGCGGGGACCATGCAAGGGGCGGCGGCGCCGGAGTGGGCGGTGTGCCAGAATGAAACGGGATTTCCGCCCCGGCGTCAGGGGCACCGGCGGCGTGGCACCAGGCGAAGGACAACCATTGATTAACCCCGTTCATCTGCGGACCCTCATTGAGGTGACCCGCCTGGGTTCCTTCGCGGCGGCCGCAACCCGCCTCGGCTACACGGCGTCCGCTGTTTCGCAGCAGATGTCGGCTTTGGAACGGGACACGGGCGTTTCCCTGTTCCAGCGCTCAGCGCGCAGCGTCCAGCCCACGGAGGCCGCGCTGGTGATGGTCCGCCACGCGTCCAAAGTCCTGACGGACATCGAAGCTCTTATGGCAGCGGCCTCACGGACCCACGACACCACCAGCCAGGAGCTGAGGCTGGGCATTTTCCCCAGCCTCGCCACCTACGTGCTGCCCCGTATCCTGCGAAACCCGGCGTGGAAGAATCTGGGCATCGACCTCCGGGTGTCCGTGGCCGAACCGTCCCAGACCATCCAGGGATTGCGGACCGGCGGGGAACTGGACGTGGCCTTGGTGTACCAGGTGGGCCAGTCGGGCCTCGCCTGGCCGCACACGGTAAACCGCCAGTGGATCGGGGATGACAACTTCCGTGTGGTGCTGCCGGCGGCCTGGGGCATCGGCACCGAATCCAAAGTGGCAGCGGACCACCTTTCGGACATGCCGTGGATTGTCCACCACCCCGGCACCAGCGACGCCACCGTGATCGAACGCCTCTTTGCCAGCTGCAATCTGCATCCGCGCGTGGTGGCCTACAGCGATGACTTCCACGCCAGCCTGGAGATGGCCGCCGCCGGTCTGGGCGCCGCGCTGGTTCCCGAGCTCGCCCTGCTGCACCGTCCCGACGGCGTGGTGGTGCTGGATGTTCCCGAGATCAGGCTTGCGCGGAACGTCTTCGCCCTGCTGATCAATGAGAAGCAAACAGCCCGGGTCCAGCTTTTCGTGGAACTACTCGCCGACACCATGCACAAGTTGGCGGCTCATCGGGGCTGACCTCTGACGGCCATCTCCAACCCGGTGTGCACGCGCCTGGACGTCCTTATTCCTGGTTCTTTTCGGCTTCGCTTTCAATCCGTTTGCGTTGCCGCTCTATTTCTTTTTCGCCTTCATTTTCGGCGTCATAAAGTTTCGCGTTACTCACTCTGAGTTCCAGCATCAAAGCATCAAGCTTCACGTGCAGGGCCGCTGTGTCCCTGTTCTGAGTGTTCTGGATAATGAACACCATCAGGAATGTCACGATGGTGGTGCTCGTGTTAATGACCAACTGCCAGGTATCGGAAAAACCCAGCAGCGGTCCGGTGAACGCCCAGATAACCAGCACCGCCACTGCGCCGGCAAATACCCAGGCGTGGCCGAGCACTTTGGCGGTCCTGGTGGTGAAACGCGTAAAAATGTCCGGCTTATCGTCCCGGTCCCCGGTAGTCATTCCAGGCCTCCCCGTCCAGCGGCTGTACAGCATTCCATGACTCTGGTGCCGGCCCCTGCGGAGTTGTACTATCGGTCATCGGAGAAACTCCGGGTCCTTACAAGAATGCAGGTGGGCAGCAAAATGAACGCGCTTATTTGGATCGTACTCGTCATTGCCATCATTTTCTTCATTATCGGAGGAACGGTCAAAGCAGTCAGCTTCCTGCTGTGGATCGCCCCGATTTTGCTGGTCATCGCCGTGGTGGTGTTCCTCGTGAACCGTTCGCGCGGCGGCCGCGGACTCTAACCCCACGGTCCCCTCGGTTTGCGGCGACTCGGTTTGCGGCGACGGCCGCAGGCCGGCGCCGCAATGGCTCTGATCAGGGTGCTCTTGGCCTTGCCGTAGGGCGGATAGATCAGTTCGAGTGTGTCCGGCCACAGCGGCTTGTCCAGGGTGGAGCGTTCGTGCGAGAAGGTCCGCAGCGAGTGCTCACCGTGGTAGGCGCCCATGCCGCTTGCCCCCACGCCGCCGAAGGGAAGCCCCGGCACAGTCAGGTGGGCGGTGGGCACGCCATAGCAAAGCGCACCCGAGGCCGTGCCTTCGGCGAAGGTGCGGCGCACTTCATCGTCGCGACTGAACACATACAGGGCCAGTGGCTTGGGTCCGGCATTGATCATGCGCGCGGCCTCGTCCGGACCGGCCACCGGGACCAGCGGCAGCAGCGGCCCGAATGTTTCCTCCTTCATTACGGCATCGTCCCGGGACGGGCGCAGGATGGTCGGGGCAAAATAGCGGGTGGCGGCATCACGCTGACCTCCATGAACCACAGTGCTCCCGTCCGCCAGGGCCGAGAGTCGGCCAAAGTGACGGTCATCAATGATCCGGCCGTAAGAATCGCTGGTTGAAGGATCATCCCCGAAGAGGGCCGCAATGGATTTCACCAGTGCAGATTCCAGCGCCTCAAGGGTAGCGGGGGTCCCCATCACATAATCCGGCGCAACGCAGGTCTGGCCGGCATTCATGAAGCGTCCCCACGCGATGCGTTTCGCCGTCGCTCCAATATCGGACACGCCATCGACGTACACCGGGGATTTGCCGCCCAGTTCAAGAGTGACCGGGGTCAGATGCTCGGCGGCTGCCCGCATCACCGCCCGCGCCGCGCTTTCACCGCCGGTGAAGAAGATGTGGTCGAATCGTTCCGCGAGCAGTGCCGCGGCTTCCGGGACACCGCCCGTCACCACCTCTACCGCGCCGCCCAGGTATTCCGGCACCCAGCGCGAGAGCATAGCGGAGGTGGCGGGGGCGTGTTCGCTCGGTTTCAGCACTGCCGTATTGCCCGCCCCAAGGGCCCCCGCAAGGGGGGCCAAAGTCAGTTGCACCGGGTAATTCCACGGACCGATGATCAACACAACGCCCAATGGCGTTAGCTGGGTCCATGCTTTGGCCGGCTGCGCCGTGAGCGGTACCGGCACAGGCTTGGGACGAAGCCATGCCTCCAGATGCCGTTGAAGATGTGCCGCCTCTCCGGCGACGAAGCCGATCTCCGTCAGCTCCGACTCCGTACGGTGCTTGCCCAGGTCCTGGTGCAGGGCGTCTGCGAAGTCCTCGCCCCGTTCGCTCAGCATGCTGCGCAGATTGGCCAGTTGCTCCAGCCGCCACTTCAGCGGGCGGCTCGCACCGCTGTTGAAGACTTCGCGGGAACGGGCGACGGCGGTGACGGCGGATTCCATCCGATCAATCTACCGCGGACGGACCGGGGCGTGAACGGTGCCGGACAAAAAGCTCTCCAACGCTGGAATGGACTGCCAGAGAGGACTATGTTGAAGACATGAGCAAGGTAGCAAGCCAGCACTTCGGAGAGGTCGAACTCAACCACGGGCGCGACCATTTGTTCGCCGCCAGGCATGAGCTGGCCGGCCATACCGTGGAGCTGGACCTGAACGTCAACGCGCACGACCACTTCGATGAGGCGGCCCTGCACAAGGTTGATTACAGGCTGCGCTTCCTGCCCGAGCTCGTGGATCAGGTGCGGGACATGATTGCCGACGAACTCGAACAGGACGGCACCAGTCCCCAGGAGTACCTGCGTTTCCATTGCAACGCCATCAAGCCGGAGCATCTACAGGCGGTTTTTGGAGTCTCGGACCGAAGCGAGCTCACGCATGATGTATTCCTCAAAGCCTTGAAGCTTGGCCATGTGGGTATCTACCCAGGCCAGCCTGAACGTTACTTCGTCCTCGATTTCACCCTTGGCGCCCACTTCACCGACGAGGTGCTGGTGGCCTCCGCGGACGAGGACGGCGTCGTTGACGACGAAATCCTCTGGGAGTCCTGAGGACGCCGGGAAAACTGCGCGGTAACGCACGACGGCGCCCGGTCACCTTGAGGGGTGACCGGGCGCCGTCGTGCGTGGTTGAGCTACTTGGCTTCTTCCAACAGTTCGGCGCGAACGGTCTTGGTGGCCTCGACGAGGTTCCGCAGGGACTCCTCGGTCTCGGCGTAGCCGCGGGTCTTCAGTCCGCAGTCCGGGTTGACCCAGAGCTGGCGGGACGGGACGTGCTTTACGGCGGTGCTCAGGAGCTCGGTGACTTCCTGCTCCCCCGGAACACGCGGGGAGTGGATGTCGTAGACGCCCGGGCCAACGCCGCGGCCGAAGCCGTGGGACTCGAGGTCGTGCACAACCTCCATGCGTGAACGTGCGGCTTCGATGGAGGTCACGTCGGCGTCTAGCCCGTCGATGGCGTCAATGATGGCGCCGAATTCGGAGTAGCAAAGGTGCGTGTGGATCTGGGTGGCGTCGGCTGCACCGGCGGTGGAGAGCCGGAAGGAGTTGACGGACCAGTCCAGGTACGCGGCCTGGTCTGCCTTGCGCAGCGGCAGGAGTTCGCGGAGCGCGGGCTCGTCCACCTGGATAACCCTGATGCCGGCTGCTTCGAGGTCAGCGATCTCGTCGCGCAGGGCCAAGGCAACCTGGTTGGCCGTCTCCCCCAGCGGCTGGTCGTCGCGGACGAAGGACCAGGCCAGGATGGTGACAGGACCGGTGAGCATACCCTTCATCGGCTTCTCGGTGAGGGACTGGGCATACTTGGCCCAGTCCACCGTGATGGGGGCGCTCCGGGTGACATCGCCCCAGAGGATGGACGGGCGCGTGCAGCGTGAGCCGTAGGACTGGACCCAGCCGTGCACGGTGACGTCGAAACCTTCGAGGTTCTCGGCGAAGTACTGGACCATGTCGTTGCGCTCGGGCTCGCCGTGCACCAGGACATCGAAGCCGAGCTCTTCCTGCAGTTCAACAACGCGCTTGATCTCGTCCTTCATGAGCTGCTCGTACTGCTCGGTGGTGAGGTCGCCCTTGTTGGCGCGGGCACGGGCGGTACGGATCTCGGACGTCTGGGGGAAGGACCCGATGGTGGTGGTGGGCAGGGGCGGGAGGTGCAGCGCCTTTTCCTGGGCGGCTTCGCGGACACCATAGTCGGAGCGGTTGAAGTCCGCCGGGGTCAGGGCGGAGATGCGTGCCCGGACGTCGGCCCGGCGCACGCCTTCGGCCTCAGCGCGGGAGGCGATGATGCGGGTGGCCTCGTCGATGGCCGGCTGGACGGCCAGCGGGTCGGTGAGCAGGCCTGCGAGGGTGACCACCTCGACTGCCTTCTGGTCGGCGAATGCCAGCCAGCTGCGCAGCTGGGCGGAAAGCCGGGTTTCCTCGTCAACATCGTGCGGTACGTGCTGGGTGGAGGTGGAGGTGCTGATGGCCAGCTTGGCAACGGTCTTCTTCAGCTCGGCGATCTTGTCCGCTGAAGCCTGCAGGTCGTTGCGCCAGATGTTGTGGCCGTCCACGACACCGGCAACCAGGGTCTTGTTGCCCAGTGCTGCCAGTGCTTCGGCGGAAGGAACCGCACCCTTGAAGACGTCGATGTGGAGGGCGTCGATGTTGGTGGCGGCGAGGGTCCCAAACTGGCCGTTCAACGCGCCATACGGGGTGGAGACAAACAGCCGCGGTCGGCTGGCCACAGCGGAAAGGACCTCGTAGGAGCGTTCCACGGCGGCCTGGATTTCCTCGGCGGACGTGTCCTGGTCAACCACCAGGGCGGGCTCGTCCAGCTGGACCCAGCTGGCGCCCGCGGCAGCCAGCTTTTCCAGTAGCGCGGCGTAAACGGGGAGGACGTCCTCGAGGCGGGACAACGGGTCGAAGTCCGCCGTCGCGGCGTCGGAAGCCTTACTCAACAAGAGGAAGGTGACCGGGCCCACAATGTAGGGACGGGTTTCCACGCCGTTGGCGACGGCGTACTCGAATTCCTCAACGATGCGGTTCGAGGCCAGCGAGAAGGTGGTTTCCGGGCCGATTTCGGGAACGAGGTAGTGGTAGTTGGTGTCGAACCACTTGGTCATTTCCAGCGGCTGCTGGTCCTTGGTGCCGCGGGCAAGGGTGAAGTAGCCGTCGATGTCCAGCTGGCCCTCTGCGTTGAGGAGGTTGCCGAAACGTGCGGGGACAGCGCCGAGGTGGGCGATCGCGTCGAGCACCTGGTCATAGTAGGAAAACGTGCCGGGAACGGCGGCAGCCTCGGTCAATCCCAGGCCCTGGAGGCGCTTGGCCGTGCCGAGCTGGATTTCCTTGGCCGCGGCATCAAGGGCCGCCGCGTCGATCTTGCCGGCCCAATAGGCTTCGACGGCCTTCTTCAATTCGCGGCGACGGCCGATACGCGGGTAGCCAAGGATCGAGGCCGACGGGAAGGCAGTGCCTTCGGCGGTGGTGTTCTGCGGGGCAGTCAGGTCAGTCATGTGAAATTCCTTGAATCTGTGGGTGAAAAATCAGGGGTGTTTGATGCTGAAAGTGTGTTTTTGCCCTGGCGAGCAGTGCCGGCGGGCGCGGCCCGAGCCTCAGCTCGCCATTTCCTGGTGCCGGCGGGCGATGGCGCTAAGCCTGCTGGCCGGACGAGCGGGGCGCGGCAGCGCCAGCTTGTCCAGCACCTCCAGGGCGCAGGCATGCTCGTTGAACGTATACAGGTGGATTCCCGGGGCCCCGGCGTCCAGCGCCGCGTTAGCCAGGTCCACGGTGGCCCGGACCCCGATCAGGCGCCGTTCGGCGTCGGTGTCCGCTGCCGCCAGACGCGCTATGAGCTCCGGAGCGGGCTCGACGCCGGTCAGTTCGCTCAGCCGGGTCAGCCTCCGGACGCTGGTGAGGGGCATCACGCCCGGAATGATGGGGATGGTGACTCCGGCCCTGCGTGCCCTGGCAATCAGGTCCGCGTACTGCCCGGTGTGGAAAAAGACCTGCGTGATGGCAAAGTCCGCGCCCGAACGCTGCTTGGCGAGCAGGACTTCGACGTCGTGGGCCTCGCTGGGAGATTCCGGGTGGCGCGTAGGGTACGCTGCCACGCCCACGGCCACCTTGCCGGCGCACAGCAGGGCCGAGCGGCGTTGCTCCACCCGGCGTATGAGTTCGATGAGGTCCTGGGCGTACCGCAGCGAACCCGCAGGAGGCGTCCCGCCGTCCTTGGGCTGGTCGCCTCGAAGCGCCAGGATCCCCCGGACCCCTACGTCCAGCAGTTCGCCGATGATTTCGGAGAGCTCCTGGGGTGTGTTGCCCACACACGTCAGGTGCGCCAGTGGCCGAAGGGTGGTCTCCAGCAGGAGACGGTTGATGAGTTCGACGGCGGTGTCCCGGTTGGAGCCGCTGGCGCCGTACGTCACAGAGACGTAGTCGGGGTCCGTGGCCTCGAGTTCACTGATGGTGGTCCACAGCGATTCCGCGGCCGCGGGCGACCGCGGCGGAAAGAGCTCATAGGACAGCGCTACCGGCGCCGTGTCGGAGAGATTCGGATGGGTGTCAATAAGGCTGGGTGGTGACATTTGCGTCCTTGGCTGGTGCCATTGCCAGCAGCTTCGCCGTGGCCGGAGGGACCTCGGATGGCTGTGCCGTCAATGAATTGAGTTTGGGGAACACGGAAGGAACTTCGGCAGGGCGCAGCCGCGACTGTTACGCCTGACAAGAAGTTGTCCGTGAGCAAATGTCAGGCCCACATGGGGGCACCCACACCCTCCTGGCTGCCGCTTGCGGCAGATCCAATGCAGAGGATCGCTGACACGTTACCTCGGTAACTTGTATAAGACTCTAGAGGCACCAGCCCGGGGCTTTCAAGCTGGCCTCCGAATTAAGACGCACCTTTACGCCCTGTTTCAGTCGGCAATAGAACATTGTTCGCCAATGGAGCTGCTTAGGGGCTTCCGGCCCGTGACACGCAGCCCGGGGCCGGAAAGACTTGGCCGATGAAACGCAAACCCATCCCTCCGGAGCTTGCCGTTGCGGCAACGCTCGTCTGCCTCGTGTCCTGCGGTCTTTTGTTCCGGCGCATCCAACTCCGCTGGGGTGCCACCACTGCCGAGTGTGACGTTGACCTGCCCGGCGACGGCTTTATCCGCAGTCCTGCGCTGGAGGCCACCAGGGCCGTCAGCATCAAGGCTCCCGCAACTCAGGTCTGGCCTTGGCTCGCCCAGCTTGGCCAGGGGCGGGGAGGATTCTACAGCTACGACGTCCTCGAGAACCTTATCGGCCTGGATGTCCGCAGTGCCGACCGGGTCCACCCAGAGTGGCAGGGCACGGATATCGGGGACAGGATTCATCTTGCCCCGGCGCCCACGGCGTACCTTGAGGTGGCCGATATCGCTCCGGACGAGTTGCTGGTGCTGCGCAGCCCCCGGGAGGTTCCGGCTCCGTTCGACTTCACGTGGGCCTTTGTCCTCCAGCAAAGGCCGGACGGCACAACGCGGCTGCTGGTTCGTGAACGCTATGCCTGCCGGCGGTGGTGGGCGCGGTTGCTGGTGGAGACGGTGGAAGTGGCCAGCTTCGTGATGTCCACGCGGATGCTGCACGGAATCAGGAGCCGCGCGGAGAATACCCGCCGCCGCGTCAGGCGCGGGGAGATCGCCGGGCCGGAGGCGACCGGTCCGGTGGAAGGCAGACCATTCGAAGAGCGGCCTATGGCACTCCCTATGTGAGCTGCCCGGGGCTATTCTGGTGGCATGATCCAGCTTCCAGCCAGTTACCAGGAGTATCTCGCCGGCAAGAGCGAGAATATCGTCAACACGGTCCGTCCGGTCCTCATGCAGTCCGCGGCTGACCGCAGGTACGGCGTGCGGGTAGTGGTCCACCCCCACGATCATCAGGCTCATCTTGATGACACCCTCCCGTTCGGGACCGTGGTGGAGGACATCGACTAAAGCCCTGCCCGGGTTGGAGCCTGAGCGCGTTGAGGTCAGCCCTTCATGGCCCCGGACAGCGCCAACGATCCGGCGGTGCCGCGTGCCACGATCAGGTAGAGAACCAGCACGGGCACGGAGTAGAGGATGGAAAATGCGGCCAGCTGGCCGTAGGCGATGGCTCCGTGTTGTCCGAAGAAGCTGAAGATCGACACCGCGGCGGGCTGCTTGGACGGGGATAGAAGCAACACGAAGGGCACAAAGAAATTGCCCCAGGTCTGGATGAACACAAAGATGAACACCACGCCCAGTCCCTGGCGCATCAACGGCAGCACCACCATGCGCAGGGCGGTCAACCCGGAGGCGCCGTCCACCCATGCGGCTTCCTCCAGGGACAGGGGAACCGAATCCATGAAGTTCTTAGTCATCCAGATTGCCATCGGCAAGGCGGTGGCAGCCATAAAGAGGACCGTGGCAACCATCGAATCAAGCAGTTTCAACTGCACGAAAAGCCCATAGACCGGCACCATGATGGCCGTGATGGGCAGGCAGGTGCCGCACAATATCGAATAGAGAAACGGCCGGTTGAACCGCGATTGGAAACGCGACAGAGGGTAGGCCGCCAGAACCGCGGCAACGACGGTCAGCGTGGCGGTCCCTGCGGAGATCAGCAGGCTGTTGAGCATGGGGCGAAGCAGCAGCTCGGGGGTGATGACCGCCGAGAAATTGGCGAATGAGGGGCTGACCGGCAGCTGCGTCTGGTAACCGGCCTTCGTGTCGAGGGAGGCCAGTGCCAGCCACAACAGCGGCAGCACGAAGCAGGCACCGATAGCCAACAGTGCCAGGTCCGCCAGGGTGCGGGCGCGCCGCAGACTCCCCCGCATCGGCGATGTCACGCGTCCGGTCCTGGACGGCCGCATCCGCTGCCGTGCCTGCGTCATGGTTTCTCCCGCTGAAGCAGGCGGACGTAGACCACCCCGAACAGCAGACCGATGGCGATGAGCACCGATGCGATAGCCGTCCCGTATCCGATGTCCCCGAACTTGAACGCCTCCTGATAGGCCAGCACGGGCAATGTGGTGCTGGCGTTTGAGGGACCACCCGCCGTCATCACCCAGATCAGGGTGAAGACCGCCAGGGTCTGAAGGGTGACGAGCATCAAGTTGGTGGCGATGCTTTGCCTCATCATGGGCAAAGTGATGTACACCAGCCGCTGCCAGCCCGCCGCGCCGTCCATCAGGGCGGCCTCGGTGACGTCCCCCGGCAGGTCAGCGAGAGCCGCGCGGTAGACCAGCATGGAAAATGCGGTGCCCCGCCAGATATTGGCCAGCACCACCGCCACCATGGGAAACGCATAAAGCCAGTCCGCCCCAGCGAGGCCGGCCCCGGCCAGCAACTGGTTCAGAGTGCCTTGCTTGTTGAAATACGCGTAACAGGCGAAGGCCGCTACGATCTCCGGCAACACCCACGCCGCCAGCACGGCGGCACCGACGACGGCCGCCACTGGCCTCCGCGCCCGGGCCATCAGCCCTGCGATCAGCAGCCCCAGCAGGTTTTGGCCCAGGATGGCCGAGCCCACCACGAACAGTACGGTGAGCACCACTGAAGAGGGGAAGATGGCGTCGCTGGCCATCCGGGCGTAGTTCTCCAGCCCGGTCCAGCTTGGATTCCGCGCATTGCGTCCCGTGAGGGCTGCGTTGGTGAAGGACGCGCGAAAGGACCACAGCACGGGCGCCGCTATGAAGACCAGGATGAGCAGGACGGACGGAACGAGCGGCAGCCAGCGCTCCGGCCGTGCCCGGCGCCTGGCGGGGGCTCGGGATGTCATCCGCTATTTCTGCAGGACCTTGGCGTCACCCACCTGGTCCCTGACTGATTTGTCGTATTGCGCCGCGGCCGCCTGCGGTGACATCGCGCCGGTGATCACCGCTTCGGTGGCGGCCTGCACGGCCGCGGAGACCCTGGGGTAGTCCGCCGTGGCCGGCCGGTAGTGGGTGACGGAGACCAGCCCGGTGACGTCCTTGACGAACGGATTGGCCCCAAGGTAGCCGGGGTCCGCTGCAACGTCGGTGCGGACGGCGATCTGTGAGCCAGCCACGTTGAACGCCAGTGAATTCTTTTTGTTGAGCGCCGTGGACAGGAACTTGAAGGCGAGCTCAGGGTTGGAGGAATCCGCCCCTACCGCCAGGGTCCAGCCGCCGGACATGCTGACACCGCCGGGCGCCTGGCCGTGCTGGGTTGGAAATGGTGCCACTCCCATGTCCGTGGTGTAGCCCGGCCATTCGTAGCTGCCGCCCTTTTGCCAGAACGAGGGCGCATAGGAACCCTCGACTGTCGCCCCCATCTTGCCTTGCGGCAGCAACTCGCCGAAGACCTTCTTCCACACGTTGGAATCGAGCGCCTCGGCCGGCGGGACAGCAAGCTTTTCGTCGTAGAGTGTCTTCAGGAAAGCAAGCGAGTCCGTGAATCCGGCAGACCCCACAACCCACTTCTTTTCCTTCTGGTCGTATAGTTCGCTGCCGGTGCCATAGAGCAGCTCGTAGAAGCTCTGCATGACTGTGCCCTCACCTGTGGCTTTTCCGGCATACATGTTGAAGGGGATAAGGGAAGGATCCGCCGCTTTCATCTTGCGGGCGGCGTCGAGGATCTCGTCCCACGTCTTGGGCTGCCAGGGCAGCGGAATTCCGGCCTTCTCAAAGACTTTCTTGTTGTACCAGATGCCCCGGGTGTCCGTGCCAACGGGCACGGCGTAGATCCCGCCGTCGTCCGCGGCGCCGGCTGCCTTCGCTGACTCGTTGAATGTCTTCCAGTCGTCCCACTTCTCGAGGTAGCCATCCAGCTTCAGGAGGTATCCGGCGTCGACATCGGACCTGACCTTGAACGTGTCCTCGTAGAAGACATCCGGTGCGGTCTCCTTTGACCTCAATGCCAAAGCGAGCTTGGTACCGTAATCGTCGTCATTGGCCTGGATAGGCTGCAGATCCACCGTGATTCCCTGGTTCGCGGCCTCGAACTCCTTCTTTGCATCCTTGAACAGGTTGTCCAACGCTGCAAATGAATCGGTTTTTTGATAGACAATTTTCAAGGTCCGGCTGCCGGCGTTGGGCTGTTCCGCCGAACATGCCGATGTGGCCAGCAGCACCGCTGAGGCGAACAACGAAAAAGACAGTTTTATAGGGCCACGCATGACGCTCCATTCCTCGAGCGGCTGCAGCCCCCAATATTGTCTCTGCTGGCCCCAGCCTTTAGCCGATATGCAATTCAGGTTAGCAAGTCCCTCTGACAAGGTGTCGGGGCGGCCCCCTACCCTTCCAGGAGAAGGCGCTGGGCGCGAGGCGCCAACGTATGCTCGAGGACCAGGCAGGCAGCACCGATGGCGCCCACGTCCTCACCAACGCCCGTACCCACCACTTCGATGCCGTGGATCCGGCGGGCCGCGCTGTTCTCCGTCACCAGCGGCGGAATCCGGTCCAGGTAGCGGTGCGATAGGGACGTCCAGAATGGACCACCAAAGACCACCCGTTCCACGTCAAGAGTGTTGGTCACAACCGCCACCGCCCGGGCCACCAGCACGGCGGACTTGTCGAGGATCTCGCCGGCCTTGACGTCTCCGGTATCGGCGGCAAGGCAGAGCTTCGCAAAGCTTTCCTGGACCGCGGGAGCGCTGGTGAGCCCGCGGGAGTCAACCAACACGCCGGCTTCCTCGGCCTGGGAAACGAGGACCTGCGGAATGCAGGAAGACTTGACGCATCCCCGCAGGCCGCAGTCGCAGGGTGGCCCGTCGGGGTCAACGATGATGTGCCCGATCTCGCCGGCGTTACCGGAGGTGCCACGCACCACTTCGTCATTGAGGACGATTCCGCAGCCGATGCCGGTGCCCATGTACATAAAGACGAAACTTCCGGAGCCGCTGGGGCCGCCGGCCCAGGTCTCAGCGACAGCGGCGCTTGTGACGTCCTTGTCCACCAGCGTGGACAAGCCGGTGGCCTCGGCCAGGGCGTCGCGAAGCGGCACGTGGTCCCATCCGAGCAACAATGGCGGATCCACCACGGTGCCCTCATCAAGGTCGATGGGTCCCGGGGCGGCAACGCCAAGTCCGGCGATTTTCTCCGGGTCCACTCCGGAGGTGGCCACGAGTTCTTTGATTTCGGCCGCTATGATGCCGATCACGGCGTCCGGATCGCCGGCCTCGGGGGTCTTCATCCGAGAGTGTTTCACCACCGCCCCCACCAGGTCCAGGACCACGAAAGTGGTGACTGCCGGGTCAAGGTGCACGCCCACGGCATACATGCCGGCGGGGTTGAGCCGGAGGATGGTGCGCGGCTTGCCCGGCCCGCTACCTTCCTTGCCGGCTTCGACGATGAGGTTCTGCTCCAAAAGCCGCCGGGAAATATTGGAGATGGTCTGCGGGGAAAGTCCCACGATCTGGGCGAGTTCAACGCGGCTGAGGCCGCCCGAAGAACGGCGGATTGCGTCCAGGATGACCGTGAGGTTGAAGTCACCCATGCGGGGCAGATTTGTTCCGCGCCTCGGCGAGGGCTGGCGGATCTCAGTCACGGATTCCCCTAAACTTCTTCGGCTATGCACTACTGATGGTTGAATCGTACGTTACGAGTGGGCGTCACGGTACGTCCACACGCTGAGCTGATGGCCGCGGAAGCCGGGCTTCCGGGGCGAGCCGCACGCTCTGCCGGCGGCAATGTATTCCACCTCTGCTAGCGGCCGCCCGGGGTGCTCACGGTAACGATGAATTTGGCGTTCTGTCCCGCCACCCGCGTGGGCCCAACCAGCCGTTCCAGGGCCGGCAGATAGTGCAGATGCCTGTTGAACACAGTCCAGAGCTCTCCGTGTGGGGCAAGGACCCGTCCGGCCGCCTCGAACATCTTAGTCCCGGCCCCGGCATGAACGCTGGCGCCAAGGTGAAACGGCGGATTCAGCAGAATCAGGTCAGCGCAGGAATCGGGCAGCGACCGCATCGCATCATCCTGGAGCACGGTGATCCGGCCCGTCAGCCCGTTCGCTTCGGCGGTGGCGCCGGCGGAGTCCACTGCGGCTGCCGATTGGTCGGTGGCGGTGACCCGGGCGTTCGGATGGCTGCGCGCATACATTGCGGCGAGGATGCCCGTTCCGCAGCCCAGGTCCACCACACGCCGCGCCGGCGGCATGCTGGGCAGGAACTCCAACAGGAACCTGGTTCCGATGTCCAGCTTGGTGCCGGCGAATACCGCGCCGCGCGCGCAAACGGTGAGGTCGAGTTCCGAATTCCGCTCCGTGACGGGGAAGGGCGGCGGCCCTGGGACGGGCAGGGGGTTCCGTGCGGTCAGGACCCTGGACTTTTGCCGGGCAAGTTGCGGCTGGACGTCGCTGAAATACCTCGCAAGGACCGCGTTCATGCCCAGGCTCATGTGTTTGACGCGGCCGCCGGCGAACAGCACGGCGTGCGGCGCGGCGTAGCGGGCCACCGCATCTGCCACCTCCTCCAGCTCCGCGAGCGTCTTGGGCAACTGCATCAGGACCACGTCCGCACCCTCAAGCAGAGCAGCACCGAGCGGAAGTTGTTCGTACCCGCCATCGATGCCGAGGGCGGTTGCGTTGTTGCGGAGGGCACGCGCACCGGTGATGAGGTCCTGGTGGACGCGGACATGCTTCCGCCCGTGGCAAGACAGCATGCCCAGGGTGAGCGCACCGAAACGGTCCCCGATAATTGCCACGTCGCTGTGCTCAGTCAGCACCCCGGCCGCAGCCTCGAGCAGGAGCTTGTCCGTGGCATCCCAGGCCTGGAGGTTCGGGGCCTCCACGTCGGGGAACCTGCGCAGACGGCTGGCTACTGATTCAAAGTTGTGCTCCGCCACGTGCGAACTGCCGCCTTCTGTCATCTTCTTGGTCCAATCGGCCGGGAAAGGTCCCATCGGCCGGGAATCCACCCAGTCAATTTACCGTAGCTCCCCCAGGTGCACCCGCGGTTCGGCCGCGGCGCTGCGCCGGCTCCCGTCGGGTGACCAGGGTGGTTATCACCAAACTCGGGGCCACGAAGCCGCGGCGCAGCAGGTGAAAGGCGGCGGACAAACCTGCCTCGCCGGCGCCGATCAACACGACGTCGGCGAACCGCACGTTATCGTCGGTGATGGCCGCTCCCCCGGTCAGATCTTCTTGACGACGCTTGACTTGAGCTGCATGGGGCCGACGCCGTCCACCTTGCAGTCAATGTCGTGGTCGCCCACGCCGTTGACGAGGCGGATACCGCGGACCTTGGTGCCGACTTTGATGACTGTGGAGCTGCCCTTGATCTTCAGGTCCTTCACCACAGTGACGGTGTCACCGTCCGCGAGGATGTTGCCCACAGCATCCTTGATGGCTGCCTCCGCAGCCTCATCCGCGCCTTCATCGGCGCCCGGGGACCATTCATGGGCGCACTCCGGGCACACCAGGAGCGCCCCCATCTCATAGGTGTATTCGCTGGAGCATTCGGGGCAGGGGGGAAGGGAGTCATTCACGTCCCCAAGTTTAGTCGGGCCGTGCCCTTGCCCGAGGCCAGGCGGCAGCACAGCAGCGTCTCCCCGGGGGGCGGCCGGGAAGAAGCCAAAAGGGAACCACCGTCACGGTGATTCCCTTTTTGTTGGTGGAGCTGAGGGGATTCGAACCCCTGACCCCCTGCATGCCATGCAGGTGCGCTACCAGCTGCGCCACAGCCCCAGTATTCCTGGCTGCTGCCCTCCGAATAAGTCCGCTATCCCGAAAGCAACTTGTTTATCTTAATCCACAATCGCCCCGGACGCGAATCGGGACAAATAAGCCGCCGTTCCTTTCGTTCGCAGTCCCGGGCGGTGCCTTGCGGCCCCCTCGGACGGCAACAAACTCGTAAGGCAACAAAAAAGTCCGCCGGAACCTTGCGATTCCGGCGGACTATCCGGTGGAGCTGAGGGGACTCGAACCCCTGACCCCCTGCATGCCATGCAGGTGCGCTACCAGCTGCGCCACAGCCCCGAATTTTCGTTGCTCCGGCTCCTGCAGTCTGAACTGTAGGGCCCGAATTTCTGTTCGGATCTCTCCGAAGCAACTCAAATATCTTAGAACAGCCTTTCCGAAAATTCCAAATCGGGCATATTCAGGCTGTTCGAACCTCTGCTACTCCGCTTCGGAGGAAACCGCGGCCTTAGCCGACGTGTCATCGCCGAGCTGGAGGTCCACCACAGGGCAGTCCTTCCACAGACGCTCGAGCGCATAGAAAACACGGTCCTCTTCGTGCTGGACGTGGATAACGACGTCGGAATAGTCCAGCAGGACCCAGCGGCCGCCGGAACGGCCTTCACGGCGCACCGGCCGGATGTCCTGCTTGCCCAGCTCCTCTTCGATTCCGTCAACGATTGCATTGACCTGGCGTTCGCTGGGTGCCGAGGCGATCAGGAAGACGTCAGCCAGGGCAAGCCGTTCACTGACGTCCAGGGCCACAATGTCCTGGGCGATTTTTTCCGCTGCAGCATGCGCTGCCACGCGTGCTGTGGCGATGGATGATTCGGATGCAGTCACGGGACTCCTTGTTGTGGTTTAAAGCCTGATTTGTTTCGATGCCGCAGGGCGGGCACCCGGGTGTTTTTCTGTGGCGGCCGCCCTGGGGACGGTGCGCAACGTGCTGGTCAGCGCGCGAGCCCGCTGATGATCATGGTGACCCCGGCGATGAGTGCGACGATGCCGATTGCCAAAACCACCAACTGCAGAAGGCGGACCCGGTGTGCCCGTCCGAGCCCTGCCGTGGCGGCATCCAAAGGATCCAATCCGTAAGCCGCGTTGGCGGCCACGGGCGGGACCTCGGTGAAGTTCTCGGTGGATTCGGCCGGCCAGGAATCGCCGCCAGCTGCCTGCTGGGCCCGCGCGTCCGGCCGGGCGGGAGCGGACGCTGCCTGGGCGGCTGCCTCAGCCCGCGCCAGCACGCCGGACCGGCCGGTGACCGGTCCCGCGTTCCGCAGTTTGGGTGCTCCGGACTTACGCGCTCCAGCCTTCCGCGGCGGCTGCAGACGGGGGCCGGGGTTCGTAACCACCGGAACGTAGGAGGTTGCGGGTTTCTTCATGACCGGCCGGTCCACGCCCGGGACTTGAACAAACTCCAGCGGAGTGACCATGGCAAGGTTGCTCACCGCCGAGGGCTCCGGCTTGGGCGGGGCGGGCTGGCTGGTCTTTTCGGCAAGCTTTTGCTTGGCCATGGCGCGGCGGTTCAGCACGGCGGCGCGTTCAGCCAAGGCAATCTGCTGGGCGAGGATCTCGGGGTCCACAGCCTCGGGATCGTCGGCGGGATTATGCCCCATGCCGGCAATTTGATTGCGGGCCTGCTCGGCCAGGAGCGCCCGTGCCGCCAGGGCCTGCTCAACGGTCATTCCGTCGGCCGGCTGGCCTTCTTCCGATGGCGGGGAGGCTGGCGCTGCCGGGGCATCCGGCTTGTCCCCGGCGGGCGGTGCCGCAACCGGGCGGCCCCCGGTGGGCACAATCCGCTGGGCCGACGTCCGGGCCGGCGGAACGATCATGTTGGCGGCGGTCGCGGGAGCCGCTTCGGCCTGCAGCTGCTGGAGCCGCAGTTGGCGGCGGGTGGGAGGGCCGCCCCCGGAAAGTTGTTCTTCCTTTTCCGCCAGTTCCTTGATGGTGCGCAAGGTTGCGCGGTCCCGCGCCCGGATCTGCGAGGACCGTTCGGTGGCGGAGCTTGGGCGGACTGAGTCCACGGGGCCCGGAGCAACACGGCGGACCCGCCCTGTCCCGGTGTCCTCGCCAGCGCGCCCCGGCGCCACATCGGGGGCTGCGGGCTGGGGTGCCTGGGGTTTTGCGGCAGGGGAAACCTGGCCCGGAGCATCTGTCTTAATGTCCGGGTTTGATTCGGCGCGCTCATCTCTGGCCCGGCGTAGCTCACGCCGGCTGCGGATGGGAGGCTGTTCCTTGCTCATCTAAAAACTCACTCGGTACTGGCTGGTTCGTGTAGCTCGGTAAATGTGGCGTCGTCCACCGGGTCGACCTGACCGGTATAGAGGCCATATTTCGCAATATACTGCACCACTCCGTCCGGCACGAGGTACCAGACCGGATTCCCGGCTGCCACCCTCGTCCGGCAATCAGTGGAAGAGATGGCCATGGCCGGAACTTCCAGCAGGCTGACATCCTTCCTGCCCATGCCGTCCAGCACATGCCCGGGCCGGGTCACGCCGACAAAATGCGCCAGCGACCACAACTCGTCAATGTTCTTCCAGGACAGGATTTGGGCCATGGCGTCTGCCCCGGTGATGAAGAACAGGTCGGCGTCGGGCCGCTGCGTCCGAAGGTCGCGCAGGGTGTCGATCGTGTAGGTGGGACCCGGCCGGTCCACGTCCACCCGGCTCACGGTGAACCGCGGGTTCGATGCCGTGGCAATAACAGTCATCAGGTACCGGTGCTCCGGCTCACTGACCTTCTTGCTCATCTTCTGCCACGGCTGACCGGTTGGTACAAACACCACTTCGTCAAGGCCAAACTTCGCAGCCACTTCACTGGCTGCGACAAGGTGGCCGTGATGGATGGGGTCGAACGTGCCGCCCATCACACCCAAACGCAGGCGGCGCTTACTGCCGCGCTGCTTCAGGATGGCACTAATGTCAGTGACTCCGGCCTTGGCCGTGGTCGTGCTTGTTCGTGTGCTGGCGGTGCGGGTCCGAGTGCTCTTCCACCGGTTCGTGACGGTTGCCCAGGTTGGAGTAGGACAGCGTGATGGACAGCAGGACCACCATGATCACAAAGATCGACACACCGAACATCCACGGCTCGCCCCAGAGCGGAGCGGGCGCCTCATGGCCGGATTCGCCGCCAACAGCGGCAAGTGATGTGGCGATCTGCTGGAGCAGCATTTTTCTCCCCTAATAAGTTCATAAGATTGGGACGGCGGACGAACGCGCCGTTTAGGACTTCTGTTCCATGTTACAGCGTTGTTAGCCGCGTATCTGGCCCTCGCCCTGGACAATCCACTTGGTGGTGGTCAGCTCCGTGAGCCCCATGGGACCGCGCGCATGAAGTTTCTGGGTTGAGATTCCCACCTCGGCACCCAGGCCAAGTTCACCGCCGTCGGTGAACCGGGTGGAGGCGTTGACAATAACGGCGGCCGAATCGATCTCCGCAATAAACCTCTCCGCATTGGCCAGGTTGTTGGTGAGGATTGCCTCCGTATGGCCGGTGGACCACCTGCGGATGTGCTTGAGGGCATCATCCAGGCTGTCAACCATGGCAACTGCAAGGTCCAGGTCCATGTATTCGGTGGCCCAGTCCTCGTCGGTGGCGGCTGTGGATTCGATGGAGGCCGGCAGGGAAGCCCGGATCCGCTCGTCCGCATGCAGGGTGACGCCTGCCTTCCGCAGCGCCGAGGCGACGGCGGGCAGCACCGTTGAACGGGAGTGGACGAGGAGGGTTTCCACCGTGTTGCAGACACTGGGCCGCTGGGTTTTGGCGTTCAGGAGGATTTCCACCGCCATTTCCTCACTGGCCGACTCGTCCAGGAAGATGTGCACGTTACCTTCCCCGGTTTCGATAACAGGCACCGAGGAGTTGGTGACCACGGCCTGGATCAGTTCGCGGCCGCCACGCGGAATCAGGACGTCCACCCGGCCGCGGGCGCGCATCAGTACGTTGGCCCCCTCACGTCCGTACTGGTCCACGGTCTGGACGGCATCGGCCGGCAGCCCCACGGTTTCCAGCGCATCCCGGAGAATATGCACCAGGGCCTCATTGGTGGCCGCGGCGGCGCTGCCGCCCCGCAGGATCACGGCGTTGCCGCTCTTCAGGGCCAGGCCCGCGATATCCACAGTGACGTTGGGCCTGGCCTCATAGATGGCTGCCACGACGCCCATGGGGACGTTGATCTGCCGTAGCCGGAGCCCGTTGGGCAGGGTCTGGCCGCGCACCACATTACCTACGGGGTCGGGGAGGTTGGCAAGATTTTCCAGCGCGGCGGCAAGGGCCCTGATCCGGGCGTCGGTCAGAGTGAGGCGGTCAAGGAGAGCGGCCGTGGTGCCGTTGGCTTTGCCTGCAGCCACATCCTTGGCGTTTGCTGCGAGGATCTGCGTCTTGCGCTCGAGGAGGGCCGCACCGATGGCACGCAGTCCCCTGTCCTTCCAGGCACGGTTGGCGCGGGCCATCCGGCGGGACGCTTCACGCGAGCGGTCGGCGATGCCGTGCACCGCGGCCTCCACCTCGGCCGGCGACGCAGAAGCAACCGGCGCCGCCGCAGCAGGCGAACCCTGCCCGGTGTCCTGGCGAATGTCAGCAGCGTGGGGAATCAAAGCCTCAGTCATACTCCAAGTTTAGGCGAGCAGGAGGCTTAGACCAGCACCAGGTCGTCAACGTGAACAACTTCGCGGTCATATCCGCGACCCATCGATCTGCCGAGTTCCTTGGTGGACCGGCCCAGCATCTGCGGCAATTCCGCGGCGGAGTAGTTGACCAGTCCCCGGGCAATCACGGTGCCATCGGCGGACACCATCTCCACGGCATCGCCGGCCTCAAAGTCGCCGCTCACCGCGGAAATCCCGGCCGGCAGCAGCGAGGTGTGGCGGTCGCGCACGGCCTTGACCGCGCCGTCGTCAAGCACCAGCGTGCCTTCCACCGATGCAAGGTGGGCGAGCCACAGCAACCGGATGGGCTTGCGCGAGCCATTGACGGAGAACCAGGTCCCCACGTCCTCCCCCGCCAGCGCGGCGGCCGCATTGGACGTGGAAGTCACCAGGGCGTGAATGCCGGAGCCGGCGGCGATGGACGCCGCCTCCACTTTGGTGAGCATGCCACCGGTCCCCACGCCGGCCTTGCCCGCGCGACCAATGGAAACGCCCTCGAGGTCATGGGGTCCGGCCACGTGGGCGATGCGCTTTGCTCCATGAGACGGAGGACCGTCGTACAGAGAGTCGACGTCGGACAGCAGCACCAGGGCGTCCGCACGCACCAGGTGGGCCACCAGCGCCGCCAGGCGGTCATTGTCACCAAACCGGATCTCGTGGGTGGCCACGGTGTCGTTCTCGTTGACCACGGGCACCACGCCAAGGTTCAAGAGACGGTCGAGGGCGCGGAAGGCGTTCGTGTGCTGGCTGCGGCGCATGAAGTCATCGGCTGTCAGCAGGACCTGGCTGACGGTCACCCCGTGGGCGCCGAACGCCTGCGTGTACCGGGCCATCAGGAGACCCTGCCCGACGCTTGCGGCTGCCTGCTGGGTGGCAAGATCACGTGGGCGCTTGGGCAGGCCCAGGGGCGCGAGCCCGGCTGCGATGGCACCTGAAGACACCAGGATGATTTCGGTGCCGGAATTCCGCTTGTGCGACAAGGCGTCCGCCAGGCCGGTCAGGGCCTCCTCGGAGATGCCGCCCTTAATGCTGGTCAGTGAGGATGAGCCCACTTTGACCACAATCCGGCGCGCACCGGAGAGCAAGGTCCGGTCCACTTGTGCCGGGCTTGCCGCTGCGCCGGGGACTGCGACGGCGTTACTCGTCATCTGCGCCCAGTCCACTCTCCTTGAGCGGCTTCGGGAGCCTGCGGCTGCTCACGGATTCGGTCCAGATGCCGGCCTTGCGCTCCGTTTCGAGCTCAGCACGGGCAGCGGCCTTGGCGTCGCGGCGCTCCTGTTGCTCGTCGCGCTTCTGGCCGCGGGTCGGGCGGTCGCCGATGTCGGCGAAGCGCACGTCGGTGCCGCGCGGGGACGCCAGCAGCTCCGCGCCGGCCATCATGGTGGGCTCCCAATCGAATACGACGCCGTCTTCCTCGCCGATCACCACCGTGTCGCCAGGCTTGGCACCCTGCTTGAACAGTTCGTTTTCGATGCCCAGCTTGGCCAGGCGGTCCGCGAGGTAGCCGATTGCCTCCTCGTTGGTGAAGTCGGTCTGCTTGACCCATCGCACGGGCTTATCGCCCAGAACCCGGAACAGCGGCTCCAGGTTCTTCTCCTCGCGGCGGATGGTGAAGCCGGACTCGTTGACGGCGCGGGGCCTGAGCACCGGCGCATGGACCTTGGGCGGAGCCGAGGCGGCCGCGTCCCGGGCTGCCTTGACGATTTCGGCCATGGCGAAGCCGAGTTGGCGCAGGCCCTCGTGGCTCGTGGCCGAGATCTCGAAGACCTTGTACCCACGGGATTCGAGCTCAGGCCGGACGAATTCGGCCATGTCCCTGCCGTCGGGCAGGTCCACTTTGTTCAACGCCACGAGGCGGGGGCGGTGGTTCAGGGGCACCACTTCACCGTCGGCGCCGCTGTAGCTCATGTCGACGGCGTACTTCTCAAGCTCGGCCTCAATGACAGCAAGGTCGGAGAGCGGGTCGCGGTCGGCCTCGAGCGTGCCGCAGTCCAGCACGTGTACGAGGGCGGCGCAGCGCTCCACATGGCGCAGGAAGTGGTGGCCGAGGCCCTTGCCCTCGCTGGCGCCTTCGATCAGGCCCGGCACGTCAGCGATGGTGAAGCGGACTTCGCCGGCCTGGACCACGCCGAGGTTCGGGATGAGGGTGGTGAAGGGGTAGTCGGCAATCTTGGGCCGCGCGGCGGACATGGCCGCGATCAGGCTGGATTTGCCGGCCGAGGGGAAGCCCACAAGCGCGATGTCCGCGATGGACTTCAGTTCCAGGACGATGTCGCTGGACTCGCCCTCGATGCCCAGCAGCGCGAAGCCGGGGGCGCGGCGCTTCTGCGAGGAGAGTGCGGCGTTGCCGAGGCCGCCCTGGCCGCCGGCAGCAGCGATGAACTCGGTGCCCTCGCCCACGAGGTCAGCCAGGACCTCGCCGTCCTTGGACTTCACAACCGTGCCCTCGGGCACCGGAAGGATCAGCGTTTCGCCCTTCTTGCCGCCGCGCCAGTCACCCATTCCGGGTCCGCCGTTGGTGGCGTGCCGGTGGGGGGCGTGGTGGTAATCCAGCAGCGTGGTGGTCTGGGGGTCAACGCGCAGGATGACGTCGCCGCCGTCGCCGCCGTTGCCGCCGTCGGGTCCGCCGAGGGGCTTGAATTTCTCCCGGTGGACGGAGACACAGCCGTGGCCGCCGGTACCGCCGGATACGTGCAGTACTACCCGGTCTACAAAGCTAGCCACGTGGATCTCCTCAGTGCTTTTTCCTGGACGTGCGAAGACGCCAAGATGATTGTAATGCGGTTAAAAGAACAGTGGAGCGGACCAAATGGCCCGCCCCACCGCTTCAAGAATTGCTGTTACTCTGCAGCTGCAGCAGCCACAATGTTCACGACTCGACGACCACGGCGGGTGCCGAACTCGACGGCGCCGGGGGTCAGAGCGAACAGGGTGTCGTCGCCGCCGCGGCCAACGCCGGCGCCCGGGTGGAAGTGGGTGCCGCGCTGGCGGACGATGATCTCGCCTGCGGAAACTACCTGGCCGCCGAAGCGCTTGACGCCGAGGTACTGGGCGTTGGAGTCACGGCCGTTGCGAGTGGAGCTCGCGCCTTTTTTATGTGCCATTTGAAATGCCTGCCTTAAAAATTCTGGGGAATCTGTTGAAAACCTGAACAGTAACGGGTGGTTACTTGATACCGGTGATCTTGACCTTGGTCAATTCCTGACGGTGACCCTGGCGCTTCTTGTAACCGGTCTTGTTCTTGAACTTCTGGATGACGATCTTCGGACCACGAAGGTCCTGGAGGATCTCAGCCGTAACCGTTACCTTAGCCAGATCCGCAGCTGCGGACGTGACCTTCTCGCCGTCGACCAGCAACAGGGCGGGCAGCTCAATGGTGCTGCCGGCTCCACCGGCGACGCGGTTCAGGGTAACGAAGTCTCCAACGGAAACCTTCTCTTGGCGGCCGCCTGCGCGGACAATCGCGTACACCACTGGGGAACTCACTTCTCTCGACGTTTATTACTAGATTTGCGTGCGGAACCTGGGTCCAAATTCTTTGGCTTGGCTCACGCTGTGCCTCAACGCCGGTGGATTCCCTTGGGAACCCATGAGCTATCCCCTGGACAAATCCGGCTCGTATTCCAAGCGGAGCGTCCTTGAGGTCATAACCCAAGTGTTGGCGTAAGCACCGAAGATCTAGAATACGCTAATTTTGCCTTCGGCCGCAAATGAGGCTGGTTCCGGATGATGTTACGTGATAGGCGCCACTGGATGCTGATCGCGTGTTGCCCTTACGGTTTCCGGAACCGTGCCCAACTATCCTACCGGCTTACCGCCTTGTTGGCGTCAGGCGTGAAGGCGCGGCGCGTCGAAGAAATCCACCTCGTACCGGCACGACTGCCTGAACGCCACGGTCATGGCTTGGCGCTCCGCCTCCGATGCCGACCGGGCGGCTGCATCGGTGAACAGGATCGCCTGCTGGGTCGCGGCGGCGAATGCCTCATCCGCATAGGTCCGGAGCCAGTCCGCGTAGGGGTGCCCGGCCGGGGCGCCCGCGGCCAGAAACTCCCCGTGCAAAGCGGCGCCGACTTCGGCGTAGAGCCAGAAGCACGGCAGCGCTGCAGCAACCAGCACCCCATAGCTGCCCGACACCGAGGCGGCGAGAAGGTGGTCCACATAGGACTTCGTGACGGGCCCCAGCTCGACGGTCACGGAGCGGGTGCTGAGCCAGCTGCGGTGCAGCTCGGATTCGACCTCCAGGCACTGCTGCGCGGACCGGGCCCAGAACAGCTGCTCCGCCTCGCTGGGCGCAATGGCCGCCGCGCGTGCCAGAACCCGGGAGTACCCGTTGAGGTAGAGGGCGTCCTGCGCGAGGTAATAGCCGAAGTGCTGCTCAGACAGAGTCCCCTCGGCAAGTCCCTTGATGAACTCCAGGCGGTAGATGGCATCCAGATCCGCCTGGGCTTCAGCGCGCAGGGCCCCGGCGAACTGCCCTTCGCCCCAGGCAACCTCGCTGGACTTCAGGTGGTGGAAGTGGTGGACGGGGCCGTTGCCGGATCCCACCTCCAGGAGCCCTGATTCGCGCAGCGCGCCCTGCAGCCACGGCTTGACCTCACGCAGGGCGGCCTCCCAGTCGCCCAGCCGCGCTTGAGCGGTGGCCATGGCGGAGGACAGGGAGCATCCGGTGCCATGGCTGTTGCGCGTGTTGACACGCTCGCCGCCCACCACCACCACATCCTGGCTGAGCAGTCCCCCGGTGTTCACCAGGGCATCCGGGCAATCATCGACGTCGAGATGGCCTCCCTTGACCAGCACGGTGGTGCCGGTCTGGCTCGCCAGCCGTTTGCCCTGGTCCAGGGCGGTTTCCCAGTCCCGGGCCTGCGGCTCGTTGAGGAGCATGGCGAGTTCGGCGAGGTTGGGGGTCACCAGGTCGGCCAGCGGCAGAAGATCCCGCAGTTCCGCTTCCGCGGCCTCCTGCAGGAGCCGGTCGCCGCTGGTGGCGACCATCACCGGGTCAAGGACCACGACGCCGGGCCGGGACTTTTCGAGCCAGCTGCGGACGGCGGCAATCACCGAGGAGTCGCCAAGCATTCCGATCTTGACGGCATCCACGCTGATGTCCTCGCTGATAGCCTCCAGCTGCGCGGTCAGGAACTCAGCCGGCGGGACGTGGACCGCCCGGACACCCTGGGTGTTCTGGGCAGTCAGGGCAGTGATGGCGGCCATGCCGTAGCCACCGTTGGCGGCGATGCTCTTCAGGTCGGCCTGGATTCCCGCGCCGCCAGAGGGGTCCGAGCCGGCGATGGCCAGCACCCGGGGAATGGACCGGAGCTCCCGGGGCGGTGTTGCAGGGGCGGCCGGAGCGGACGCGGGGGCGTCTGGGGAGCCGTGGAGCGGCAGGAACGATGAGGACAAAGGAGACATCCCTTCGCCGGTGCTAGCCGGACAGGTTCAACGGGTGTGAATCTCAGCCGGCCCTGTGCGCGGCACCCCGTGTCAGTTACCCAGCTTATCGCGTGGACGCGGGGACAGCGCGGGTGCGGCCCGGGACCGGTGAAATTCACCGGTCCCGGGCCGCACGCGCTCGTGGGAGTCCAGGTCCGTCAAGCCGTGGACTTGCTGGAGCTCCGACTTGCTGGAGCTCTGCCTTCTAAGGGCTCCGCCTTCCTAGAGTTCTGACGCGGGAACGCCTACGCCCAGGATGATCGGCTCGCTGGCCGGGGCCTTGGCTGCCGCATCCCTCTTTGCCGGTTCGGGAGCCTTTGCCTCGTGGGAGTGCCGTGCGGGGGCTGCCGGAGCCGTCTCGTGATGTTCCACGGACGTCTCGTTGGCTGCGCCCTGGGCGCGGCTGGCGCTCCGGTGGCGGCGGGGCCGCCGGGTCCTGCCCTGCACTGCCGTGTGATCGGAGTAGTCGCCCTCGTCGACGGGCGTGGCAGCGGCCCGGGCCGCGGGGGCCTGGGCAACCGGCGCCTCGGCTGCGGGGGCCAGCCGCTCCGCGGACGGAGCTATCGGTTCAGCGGGCGCGCCGAGGTGGGCGAATGCTTCAGCGAGCCGGTCCAGGGACAATGCGGGGGCCGGGGCCTGCGCTTCGCCGGCATGCTCAACGAACGGCAACGCGACTTTTTCGCCGCCGAATGTCAAGACCGCCGCGGGACGGCCGGCCGCGGCGTCGTCGGACCCGGGAGCCCGGGAGGGTGCGGTCTTCGACGGCGCGGGCTGGACCGGAGCTGCCTGGATGGGCGCCGGACGTCCGGCTGTCGAAGGGGCGGCCGCCCCTTCGCTGACAACCTCGGCAACAGCCGCTGACGCTGCACGGGCGGCGTCGGCGTCGTGCAGGTGCGCTGCGTGCGCCGCGGCAGCGATGTTTGCCAATGCAGCGCGGGTGGCTTCCGCCTTCGCGTGGCGCTCGGCATCCGTGAGCTCATGGTGGTCCTGTGCCTGCGGCAACGGAACAGCCTCAAGCCCGGGCTGGCCGCCCTTGCCGCGGCGGCGGCTCTTGCGCTCCGTGCGGGCGGCCGGCTGTTGCTGCGTTTCCGTCCGCTGAACATGGTGCTCGGCCGCCACCGTGTTGGCGCGACGGTGCTCCACAGGCTCGTCATGGGTGACGATCCCGCGGCCGGCGCACACTTCACACTGCTCACCGAAGACTTCCAGCAGACCCGTGCCCATCCGCTTACGCGTCATCTGCACGAGGCCCAGCGAGGTCACCTCGGCCACCTGGTGTTTGGTCCGGTCGCGTCCGAGGCACTCCACCATGCGGCGCAGCACGAGGTCGCGGTTGGATTCGAGCACCATGTCGATGAAGTCGATCACGATGATGCCGCCAATGTCGCGCAGGCGCAGCTGCCGGACGACTTCCTCGGCCGCTTCGAGGTTGTTCTTGGTGACGGTTTCCTCGAGGTTGCCGCCCGAGCCGGTGAACTTGCCGGTGTTGACGTCCACCACGGTCATGGCCTCGGTGCGGTCGATCACGAGGGAACCGCCGGAGGGCAGGAAGACCTTGCGGTCCAGCGCCTTGTGGATCTGCTCGTCGATGCGCCAGGCTGCGAAAATGTCCTGGTCCTTGGTCCACTTTTCGAGCCGGCCGACGAGGTCCGGGGCAACGTAGGTGACATAGGCCTCGATCGTGTCCCAGGCCTCCTCGCCGGAGACGATCAGCTTGGAGAAGTCCTCGTTGAAGACATCCCGGACCACCTTGATGGTGAGGTCGGGTTCGCCGTAGAGCAGTTCAGGGGCGAGGATCTTGGTGGAGGTGGCCTGGTTTTCGATCCCTTCCCACTGTGCGCGCAGGCGGTTGATGTCGTGCGTCAGCTCTTCCTCGGAGGCACCTTCGGCTGCTGTGCGGACGATAACGCCGGCGTCTTCCGGCAGGCGGTCCTTGAGGATCCGCTTCAGGCGGTTCCGTTCGACGTCGGGCAGCTTGCGGGAAATGCCGGTCATGGACCCGCCCGGCACGTACACGAGGTAGCGGCCGGGAAGGGAGATCTGGCTCGTGAGGCGGGCACCCTTATGGCCCACCGGGTCCTTGCTGACCTGGACCAGGACGGAGTCGCCGGACTTCAGCGCGTTTTCGATCCGGCGCTGCTTGCCCTCGAGGTGGACGGCTTCCCAGTTGACTTCACCGGCGTAGAGCACGGCGTTGCGGCCGCGTCCGATGTCCACGAAGGCCGCTTCCATCGACGGCAGCACGTTCTGGACCTTGCCCAGGTACACGTTGCCGATCAGGGAGTCCTGCTGGGTCTTGGACACGAAGTGCTCGGCCAGGACACCGTCCTCCAGGACACCGATCTGGATTCTGTCATCGCGCTGGCGGACGATCATCTGGCGGTCCACAGACTCGCGCCGCGCCAGGAACTCGGCCTCGGTGATGACAGTGCGGCGGCGGCCGGTGTCGCGGGATTCGCGGCGGCGCTGCTTCTTCGCCTCAAGCCTGGTGGAACCCTTGACGGACGTGACGCGGTTGTTGACCGGGGCCTCGGTGAGGGCGCGCGGCGCCCGGACCCTGGTCACCGTGTTGGGGGGATCGTTGTCCCCGCCGCCGGTCAGCTCCAGGTCCTGTTCGCCACGGCGACGACGGCGACGACGGCGCGACGTCACGCCGTCCTCCACAGTGGTAGCGGCTTCTTCGTCAGTTTCTTCCTCGACGGGCTCGCCTTCGGCGGCCTCGCCCCCGGGCTCGCGCTCGGTGACGCGGCTGCGACCCCGGCGTCCCCGGCTCCGGCGGCGACGGCGGCTGCCGGCGTCGTCGAGCTCGCCCTCCTCCTCGGTGTCCTCTTCGTCGGCTGCCTCCACTGCCGCCGGTGCGGCGGGGCGGACCACAGTGCTCAGGTCCGGGGCCTGGAAAATCATGGAGGTGACCGCGCCGGGTTCAAGGAAGAGCGACGGCGCTGCAGCAGCAGGTGCCTCGGCCGGCCTCCCCGCAACCTCTGCGCCGGGAACCTCTTCGGCGGGTGCGGACGGAACGGCTTCCGTGCCGGCCGCCGGAGCGCTTTCCTGGCCCGGCACCGCTTCCGTGGTCACCGGGGCGCCGGCCGCGGGTTCCTCCGTCGCGGTGGCCGGAGCGGGGACCGTCGCGGCGACGGCGGTTTTCGCGCGGCTGGCACGGCGCCGCACCGGCTTCTCTGCAGCGGGCTCCACGGCGGCGGGGGTTGTGTCCACAGCCTCGGCAGTTGCCGCGGGCTCAACACGGGCCCCGGCCTGCGCATTTTGCACATCCTGGGCAGCGGGTACGGAGGAATCGTCCGCGAAAGCCGGGAGAGGTTCGGCCGGTTCGGCCTTCTTCCGCGCACGGGTGCGGCGCACAGCCGGCTTGGCTTCCGGAGCAGCAGCACTGTCAGCCGGAGCCTCGCTGGCCCCGCCCGAGCCGGCCTCGGCGGCCGTCTTGCCTCCCTCGTCGGCGGCTGCGGCCTTGGGAGCGGCCTTGCGCCGTGTCCTGACCGCCCTCTTCGGAGCCTCTGGCGCCTGGGTGGTTTCGGTGGACTCGTTAGCAGCTGCTTCGTCGTTAACGGCTAGAACCTGGTCATTATCCATAAGTGGCAACACTCCTGCCCCTGACGCACCGCCACATTCGGCACCCATTGGGGCACATATTGTCAAAACCCGCAGGCATTGACAGAAGTCAATTGAGTACCCTCAGGTTCGCACCGGCAGTGGGGGTGCGGCAGCCCTGGAGGGCCGGCGGCAATGTTCTGAAACCCGTTGTTCGTCAATCACAACCAGGTGCCGTCCAATGGAATTGCGGGAACGTTGGGATCTCTGCATGGATCCGGATCATGCCCTGCTCATCATTGGCGGTCTTGGAACCAAGCCACCGGACCGGAATCCGAATGTGGATCGTCTTCCAGCCAGCTTCATTCTCTCACATGAGTGGTGAAAGCAGGTGGAAGGCGGCCGCGGAAACACGCCTTGGCACCGCCGGGATGCGCTGGCTGGGACACTCCCCCAGCCACCGGCGCTACAATCGGGGCGAGGAGTACTCGAGACAAAGGACACCACTTCCCATGCCCAGCATCTCCAATTCCGCTGCGGACGTCACGACGGAACGCGGCCCCCTGGCAGGGCCCGCGGCAGGCCACAGTCAGCCACCGCTGACCCGGGACAAGCCGTTCGGCTGGCTCCTGGTAATCACCGGTGTGGTGGGCTGGCTGGCCTCCGGCACCCTGGTGCTGGAAAAACTCGAAGTGCTCAAGGACCCCAAGCACGTCACCGTCTGCGACGTCAATCCTTGGATCTCCTGCGGGCAGGTGATGCAGACGTGGCAAAGTGCCGTCTTCGGCTTTCCCAACATGTTCATTGGCATCGTGGCCTTCGCCGTTACTATCACCACCGGAATGGCGCTGCTCGCGGGCGCAAAATTTTCCCGCTGGTACTGGCTGGGACTGCAGGCCGGCGTGACGCTCGGCTTCGCATTCGTGGTGTGGCTGTGGTCCCAGGCGCTCTACTCAATCCACATCCTGTGCCCCTTCTGCATGATCGTCTGGGCCACGATGATTCCCCTGTTTGTGTGGGTGACGGTCCGCAACGTGGCCAACGGCGCTATCCGCCTGCCGGCCGGCCCCACGAGGATCCTGGCCGAGTCAGGCTGGATCGTCACAGCCCTGCTCTATGTGGCCGTGGTCGCCACGATCTTCTTCGCCTTTATCCAAGTCTTCATCGGCACTTCCGGCTACTGACCCCACGACGGCGCGAACGGACAGTTGAGGCCCCGGTAAACCGGGGCCTCAACTGTCCGTTCGCGCTTAAGGCATTCAGGAGGCGGGGCTTAAGTGCCCGCTCCCGCCAAGGGGTGGACTAGAACCAGATCTTGATCTCACGCTCTGCGGACTCCACCGAGTCGGAGCCGTGGACCAGGTTCTGCTGGACCTTCAGTCCCCAGTCCCGGCCGAAGTCTCCGCGGATGGTGCCCGGTGCCGCCGTCGTCGGGTCGGTGGTGCCGGCGAGGGCCCGGAAGCCCTCGATCACACGGTGACCTTCGTAGATGGCCGCGACCACGGGGCCGCTGAGCATGAACTCCACCAGCGGCTCGTAGAACGGCTTGCCGATGTGCTCCTCGTAGTGCTGCTCCAGCAGCTCCCGGCTGGCGTCGACCTTCTTGAGTTCGGCCAGCGTGTATCCCTTGGCCTCGATCCGGCCCAGGATGGCGCCGGTCAGGTTGCGGATCACGCCGTCGGGCTTGATCAGGACGAGGGTGCGCTCAATGCTCACATCTGCTCCAATGTGGTTGGTGGGGGATTCGGAATAAGTCTAGTTGGTTTCGCCGTCAGGGTGGGCGGCCTCCCAGGCCGCCTGCTCGCGTTCCCGCTGGGCTGCCTCCCGGTCAATGCGGATTCCGGTGCGGATGCCGTACCACCAGGATGCTGCGAAGAGCGCCCCCACCACGTACATGGTGGGTTCCACGATTCCGGACAGGATCAGCAGAAGCTGCAGGATCCAGCCCAGCGCCAGGCCCCACGGTTTGGACACAACAGCGCAGGTGAACACCAAAACGAGGGCCAGCCCGATCCCGACGGCGAAGATCATGCCCGGCGGGAGATCGTTCCGCCGCAGTCCAAAGACGACCAGCGTGCCGAAGATCGCCACGAAGGCCTCCAGCAGGAGCACGGTCGAGGCGAACAGGACTTTGGTGGAACGGCGCTTCTTGGGCATACCCGGACGCCATTCACGCTGGGCCTTGGTAAGTCTGGCCATAGCTAGGCGTCCGCCTTTCCAAGCAGGATCCGTGCTTCAGCCACGAGCGTGATGGAGCCGGTCACCAGGACGCCGCCGGAGAGATCGTAGTTGGCCTCAGCGCGCTCCACCGCCCACTCCAGGGCGTCATCGAGTTTTTCGGTCACATGAATTTTGTCCTCACCGAAGCCCAGCTCCAGTGCAAGTTCGGCGAGGTCTTCGGCGGGAACGGCCCGCGGGGAGTTGGACTGCGTAAAGCAGTATTCCTCAGCAAGATCGCCCATGGACTCCTTGAGCCGGCGAAGGATCTCCTCGGCGTCCTTTTCCTTCAGGATCCCGACCACCACCACCAGCTTGGTGAAGTTGAACGACTCATGGATGGCTTCGGCGGATACGCGGATACCCTCGGGGTTGTGTGCGGCATCCACGATGATGGTGGGCGCCGTGCGGACCACCTCAAGCCGGCCAGGAGAGGTCACCGATGCAAACGCCTCCTGCAGCACCTCGGTGTCCAGCGCCTTCTCTCCCCCGAAGAACGCCTCCAGGGCGGCAATGGCAACGGCGGCGTTTTCGGCCTGGTGGGCGCCGTGCAAGGGCACCAGCAGGTCTTCATAGCGGCCGGCAATGCCCTTAACGTTGACCATCTGGCCCCCAACGGCAACCGTCCGCGACTCCACGCCGAACTCCACGCCTTCGAAACGGAAGGGGACGTTTGTTTCCTTGGCCTTCTCCAGGAGCACCTGCGCGGCGTCCATCGGCTGGGCGGCGCTGATCAGGAAGCCGCCCGGCTTGATGATGCCGGCCTTCTCGTATGCGATATCCGCAGTGGTGTCCCCCAGCAGTTCCGTGTGGTCCAGGGAAATAGGGGTCACCACGGCCACCTGCCCGTCCCCCACGTTAGTGGCATCGGTGATCCCACCCAGGCCCACTTCGATGACCGCGACATTCACCGGCTGGTCGGCGAAAACGGCGAAGGCCAGGATGGTCAGGCATTCGAAGTACGTCAGCCGCGGCTGCCCCTCCGCCAGGAGCTCGTTGTCCACGATCTCCAGGTAGGGGCGGATCTCGTCCCAGATCCGCACGAAGGTGGCATCGGGCACGGGGGCGCCGTCGATGCTGATCCGTTCGGTGACCTTGGAGAGGTGCGGGCTGGTGTAGCGGCCCGTGCTCAGTCCGTGGGCACGAAGTCCGGCCTCGATCATCCGTGCCGTGGAGGTCTTGCCGTTGGTGCCGGTGACATGGATGATCGGGAAGGCCTTGTTCGGCTCACCCAGCACGTCCATGGCCCGGAAGAGCGGGGCAAGCCGAGGCTCCATCTTGTTTTCCGGTGCCCGGCCGAGGAGCTCGGCATAGACACTTTCCACTGAGAATTCGTCGGTCATGATTCAGGCCTTCACTTTGGGGGCAGCGTTTTCGGCAGCGATTTTCTGCACGTTGACCTGCGGGTCCTTGAGGTCCGCCGCCACAGTGTCCAGGCGGACCGTCAAGGTTTCGCTCTTGACCAGTTCGCTGTTCGCGAGCAGGGCATCAAGCACATTCCGGGCGGCGGTGACGGTGGTGTGGATGCGGTCGCTGACGTTGAGTCCAGCATCCTTCCGGGCCTGCTGGACGGCACGGACCAGGTCCCGGGCCAGACCCTCGGCCTCGAGTTCGGGGGTTACCTCGGTGTTGAGGACCACAAAGCCGCCGCCCGGCAGGACAGCCGCGGCCCGCGATCCCTCGCCTTCCGCGGCTTCGGCCACCACGGTTTCCAAGGTGTATTCCTGCGGCTCCAGCTCCAGCCCGCCGGCCGTGACAACTCCGGCCTCGCTGACCGACCAGTCGCCGGACTTGGAGCCCTTGATGGCCAGCTGGACGTTTTTGCCCAGGCGGGGTCCGGCCGCGCGTGCATTCACCACGAGCTTCTGTTCGATGCCGAACTCTTCCGGGGAAGCGCTCTCTGCGTCGAGGAGCCGGACGGAGCGCAGGTTCAGTTCATCTGCGACGACGGCGGCGAAGGCGTCCAGCGCATCCGCACCGGGCGCCACGACGGTCAGTTCCTGCAGCGGAAGCCGGACGCGGAGGTTGGCGGCCTTGCGCAGCGAGGATCCGGTGGAGCAGATCTGCTGCACGCGGTCCATGGCCTCGACGAGTTCGGCGTTGGCCGGGAACAGTTCCGCCTCGGGCCAGTCGGCCAGGTGCACGGAGCGCCCGCCGGTGAGGCCGCGCCAGATCTCCTCGGAGATCAGCGGCAGCAGTGACGCGGACACCCGGCAGACCGTCTCCAGCGCGGTATAGAGCGCGTCGAAGGCGTCCACATTCTCGTCGAAGAAGCGCTGGCGGCTGCGGCGGACGTACCAGTTGGTGAGCATGTCCAGGTAGCCGCGCAGTTCGTCACAGGCTCCGGAGATGTCGTAGCTGTCCAGCTGCGCGGTCATGTTGCGCACCAGGTCACCGGTGTTCGCCATCAGGTACTGGTCCAGCGTGTCGGTGTAGCCGTCGTAGCGCAGCTGCGCGTCATAGCCGGAGGCTGTGCCGTCAACTGCGTTGGAGGCGTTCGTGTACAGGGTGAAGAAGCTGTACACGTTCCACAAAGGCAGGATGACCTGCCGGACGCCGTCACGGATGCCCTGCTCGGTGACCACGAGGTTGCCGCCGCGCAGGATGGGGCTGGACATGAGGAACCAGCGCATGGCGTCCGAGCCGTCCCGGTCCAGGACTTCGGAGACGTCAGGGTAGTTGCGCAGGCTCTTGGACATCTTCTGACCGTCCGAGCCGAGCACGATGCCGTGGCTGATGACGTTGCGGAACGCCGGCCGGTCAAACAGTGCGGTGGACAGGATATGCAGCATGTAGAACCAGCCGCGGGTCTGGCCGATGTACTCGACGATGAAGTCCGCGGGGTTGTGGGTGTCGAACCACTGCTCGTTTTCGAACGGGTAGTGCACCTGGCCGTAGGGCATGGAGCCGGAATCGAACCAGACGTCCAGGACGTCCTCGACGCGGCGCATGACGGACTGGCCCTGCTCCGGGGTGCGGGGGTCATCCGGGTTGGGGCGGGTCAGTTCGTCGATGAAGGGCCGGTGCAGATCCACCTGCCCGTCCTTGTTCAGCGGCAGCCGGCCGAAGTCGGCTTCGATCTCGGCGAGCGAACCGTAGACGTCGGTGCGCGGGTATTCGGGGTCGCTGGACTGCCATACCGGGATGGGGCTGCCCCAGTAACGGTTGCGGCTGATGGACCAGTCGCGGGCGTTGGCCAGCCACTTACCGAACTGGCCGTCCTTGACGTTGCCGGGGATCCAGTTGATTTCCTGATTCAGCTCGGACATGCGGTCCTTGAACTTGGTGACCTCCACGTACCAGGAGGACACCGCGCGGTAGATCAGCGGGTTGCGGCAGCGCCAGCAGTGCGGGTAGCTGTGCTCGTAGCTGGCCTGGCGGACCAGGCGGCCCTGGGCACGGAGCACCTGGGTGATGGGCTTGTTGGCCTCGAACACCTGAAGGCCCACGATGTCGTGCAGGTCCCCGTGCGAGAACAGCGGCAGGAACTTGGCGCCCTCGTCCACGGACAGCACCACGGGGATGCCGGCCTCTTCACAGACCTTCTGGTCGTCCTCGCCGTAGGCGGGCGCCTGGTGGACGATGCCGGTGCCGTCAGTGGTGGTGACATAATCCGCCACGAGGAAGCGCCAGGCGTTCTCCGTACCGTACTTTTCAGTGTCGCTGAAGTCGTGCCACAGCGGTTCGTACTGCAGCCCTTCAAGCTCCGCACCGGTGTGGCGGGAGGTCACGGCGGCTTCAGCGGCTTCCACTCCTGCGGTTCCATCGCCGTAGCCGAGGTCCTTGGCGTAGGTTCCCAGGAGCTCAGCTGCGAGCAGGAAGCTACCGGTGACCGGAGCTTCGGCGGAGGCGGCCTTCACGCCGTCGGGTCCGGCAGGCAGGACCGCGTAGGTGATGGCGGGTCCGACGGCGAGCGCCAGGTTGGTGGGCAGCGTCCAGGGGGTGGTGGTCCAGGCGAGCGCCTGCACGCCGGCCAAAGTCCTGGACAGCTCGGACTCCCCCGCGGTGATGGGGAAAGTGACGGTGACTGTCTGGTCCTGGCGGTTTTTATAGACGTCGTCGTCCATGCGCAGCTCGTGGTTGGACAGCGGGGTCTCGTCCTTCCAGCAGTACGGCAGGACGCGGTAGCCGTTGTAGGTCAGGCCCTTTTCGTGGAGTTGCTTGAAGGCCCAGAGCACGGATTCCATGTACTCGACGTTGAGCGTTTTGTAATCGTTCTCGAAGTCCACCCAGCGTGCCTGGCGGGTGACGTAGCTCTTCCATTCATCGGCGTACTTCATCACGGACGCCCGGCAGGCGTCGTTGAACTTGTCGATGCCCATGGCCTCGATCTGGGTCTTGTCCGTCATGCCCAGCTGCTTCATGGCTTCGAGTTCGGCGGGCAGCCCGTGGGTGTCCCACCCGAAGCGGCGCTCCACCCGGCGGCCGCGCTGGGTCTGGTAGCGGCCCACCAGGTCCTTGGCGTAGCCGGTCAGGAGGTGTCCGTAGTGCGGCAGGCCATTGGCGAAGGGAGGTCCGTCGTAGAAGACAAACTCGTTACTGCCTGGCTTGCCACCGGGAAGGTCCGCGCTGCGCTGGTCGATGCTGGCCTGGAACGTGCCGTCCGCGTCCCAGTACTTGAGGATGCGCTCTTCGATCTCCGGGAACTTCACAGAGGGAGACACACCTGACGGAGCGGAAGCTGCGGCTGAGGCCTTGGGGTAATAGGTCATCTCGACATCCTGGTTGAGCTAGTGAACAAGTGGATTCATTCAGGATGCGAGGACGGCCCGTAGCTGTTTTCCAACAGCACCGGCACCGCGGTACCACCTCACTTACCGCCACTGGCACCGCTCCTTCGTTGGAAGGAGCCGTCCCGGCGTCGGCCGCTCATTACTGCTGTGACGGGCTTACCCGTCCGGTTCTACTGGCCGTGGCCTCTAACGCCAAGGGGTTCTTCCGGAAGCTCACCGGTGATGGCCGGGTCGAAGCTTTGATACCGATGTTACCGGACTTTAAGGGCCGGGGCTCGTAAAGCCCGGTAACGGGCAGTGCGTTCTCCTAGCCCTTGCGGATCAGCTTGTAGTTGGCCGCCTGTGCAACGGGCCGGATGATGATCTGGTCCAGGTTCACGTGGTGCGGGGCGGTGACGGCATAGCGGACCACGTCCGCGACGTCCGCCGCCGTCAGCGGCTTCTCGACGCCCGCATACACCTTGGCGGCCGCTTCCTGGTCGCCGAGGCGGTTCAGCGCGAACTCCTCCGTCTGCACCAGCCCCGGAGCCACCTCGATCACCCGGACGTTGTGCTCGGCCTCCTCCAGCCGCAGGGCCCCGGTGAGGGCGTGCTGGGCAAACTTGGCGGCGTTGTAACCGCCGCCGCCCTCGTAGGCGGAAAGCCCCGCCGTGGATGTCAGGTTCAGGATGGTGCCTTCGCCGCAGGCGCGCAACATGGGCAGGAACGCACGGGTCAGCTTCATCGTGCCCAGGACGTTGACCTCAAACATCCATTCCCAGTCCTCGGTCTTGGCGTCGGCAAGCCTGTCGGCGCCGCGGGCGCCTCCAGCCACGTTGATGAGAGTGTCGATGCCGCCGCCGCGGGTCACCTCGTCCACGAGCCGGGCGACGTCGGCGTCGTCCGTCACGTCCGCCGGTATGGCGACCGCTCCGGTCTCCGCGGCGAGCGCCTCAAGACGGTCCTGGCGGCGGGCCACGGCGAAAACCGTCCAGCCCTCCGCCCGCAGGGCACGCACGGTGGCTTCCCCGATTCCGGTGCTGGCGCCGGTGACTACTGCTGCTTTGTTCTGGATTCCCTCAGTCATGGCACCACCCTAACGGCAACGCGCCCTGCCCCGGGCGGAGCGCGGGGCGGATGCGCGGCCCATACGGGATGAGTCAGCGTGTCAGGAACTCCAGCAAGACGCGCGCGTTGTTAAGTTCCGGGTCCCTGGCTCCGAACAGCAGTGTCACCTTTTCATGTTTCGCGGCCAGATCGAGCAGCGTGTCCACGGCCGGGTTCTCTTCCAGCTCCGCTTCGTAGGCGGCACGGAACTCGGCGAATCTCTCCTGCATGTGGGCGAATTCCTTCCGCAGCGGCGCCGACGGCGCCGCCTCCTTGAGCCACAGGTCAAGTTGAGCCCGTTCCTTGGTGACCCCGCGCGGCCAGAGACGGTCCACCAGGACCCTGCATCCGTCGTCGTCGGCGGGATCCTCATAGACGCGCTTGATCGCAAAATGTCCGGCAGAACTTCCTTCAGGTTTGTCCATTTGCGCATGGTACTGCAGGTCCCTGTCCGGTGCTTGGGCCGGCCGGTAGGGGTCCCTGCGGAACTTAGTGAAAGAATTGCCCCATGGCTGAAGACAAACAGGGTACAGACACGCCCACCACCGCCCCCATCAACGTTCCGGACAAGCCCGCCCTTGAGGGGCTGGAAGCGGCCCTCACCCGGCGCTGGCTTGACGACGGAACCTACAAGTTCAATCCGGACACCACCCGGGAACAGGTCTACTCGATCGACACCCCCCCGCCTACAGCGTCGGGCTCACTGCACGTGGGGCACATGTTCTCCTACACGCAGACCGATGCCCTGGCCCGGTACCAGCGCATGCGGGGAAAGAACGTCTTCTATCCGATGGGCTGGGACGACAACGGCCTGCCCACTGAGCGCCGCGTCCAGAACTACTACGGCGTCCGCTGCGATCCTGCCGTCCCCTACGACGCCGGCTACCGTCCGCCGGCCGAGCCGGCCAAGAACCAGCGCGATTTCGACGTCGTCTCGCGCCGCAACTTCATCGAACTGTGCGAGGAACTCGCCGTCGAGGACGAGAAGGTCTTTGAGAACCTGTTCCAGACCCTGGGCCTCTCGGTGGACTGGGACCTGACCTACCGGACCATCGATGACAACTCCCGGGCCGTCTCCCAGCGGGCCTTCCTGGCCAACCTCGCCGCCGGCGACGCCTACATGGCCGAGGCACCCACCCTGTGGGACGTCACGTTCCGCACGGCCGTGGCCCAGGCCGAACTCGAGGACCGCGAAGTCGCCGGAGCATACTACCGCTACCCCTTCTTCACCGCAGACGGCGAGAAGATCTACATCGAAACCACGCGTCCCGAGCTGCTCGCGGCGTGTGCGGCCCTGGTGGCAAACCCCGACGACGAGCGCTACCAGCCGCTGTTCGGCAAGACGGTCACCTCTCCCGTGTTCGGCGTCGAGGTCGAGGTCAAGGCCCACCCGCTCGCGAAGGCGGACAAGGGCTCCGGCATCGCCATGGTGTGCACCTTCGGTGACCTCACCGACGTCACCTGGTGGCGCGAACTCCAACTGCCCACCCGGGCGATCGTGGGTCGCGACGGGCGCATCGTCGGCGAAACCCCGGACTGGATCACCACCGAGGAAGGCCGCGCCAACTTCGCTGCGATCGCCGGCAAGACGGTCTTCAGCGCCAAAGAAGGCGTGGTGGAGCTGCTGTCCGCCGCAGAGCTGCTCGACGGCGAGCCAAAGAAGATCATGCACCCGGTCAACTTCTTCGAAAAGGGGGACAAGCCTCTCGAGGTGGTGACGTCCCGCCAGTGGTACATCCGTAACGGCGGCCGTGACGAGGACCGGCGCGAACGCCTGATCGCCCGCGGCCACGAAATCGACTTCCACCCCGCGTTTATGCGCTCGCGGTACGAGAACTGGATCTCCGGGCTGAACGGGGACTGGCTGGTCTCCCGCCAGCGCTTCTTCGGCGTGCCCGTGCCGGTGTGGTATCCGCTGGATGCCGACGGGAACCCGGATTACGAATCGCCGATCCTGCCGTCCGACGCGCAGCTGCCCGTGGACCCGGCGGCAGATGCCGCCCCGGGCTACGAGGAAGCCCAGCGCGATGTTCCCGGTGGTTTCACCGGCGACGCCGATGTGCTGGACACCTGGGCCACCTCCTCGCTGACGCCGCAGATCGTGGGCGGCTGGAGCAGCAACGAAGAACTGTTCGCCAAGGTCTATCCGTTTGACCTGCGCCCCCAGGGCCACGACATCATCCGGACATGGCTGTTCTCCTCCGCCGTGCGCGCCGACGCGCTTCAGAACACTGCGCCTTGGAAGCACGCGGCCATCTCCGGCTGGATCCTGGACCCGGACCGCAAGAAAATGTCCAAGTCCAAGGGCAACGTGGTGGTGCCCACGGACGTGCTGAATGAGTACGGATCCGACGCCGTCCGGTACTGGGCAACCTCGGCAAGGCTCGGCGCGGACACCGCTTATGAGATTGCGCAGATGAAGATCGGCCGGCGACTGGCCATCAAGCTGCTCAACGCCTCGAAGTTCGTGCTCAACCTCGGCGCCACGGAGGACTCGGTTGTTTCGACTGACCTCTCGGCGCTGACCAACCCGTTGGACCGCGCCGTGCTGGCGCAGCTTTCCGATGTGGTCCAGCAGGCAACCAAGGCGTTCGAGAACTACGACTATGCCCGGGCGCTGCAGATCACCGAGAGCTTCTTCTGGCAGTTCACCGACGACTATGTGGAGCTCATCAAGGACCGCGCCTACGGTGCAGCGGGCGAGGCCGGGCAGGCTTCAGTCCTTGCTGCCCTGGCGACGAGCCTTGACACGCTGCTCAGGCTGTTCGCCCCCTTCCTGCCGTTCGCAACGGAGGAGGTCTGGGGATGGTGGCGCACCGGATCCGTTCACCGGGCGCAGTGGCCCGCTCCCCTGGATGTATCCGATGGGGACACCAGCATGCTCGCCACGGTGGGGGTGGCGCTGAGCGGCATTCGCAAGGCGAAGTCCGAGGCGAAGGTCAAGCAGCGCACCGAGGTCCTGTCAGCCACCGTCACCGCCACAGAGTCCCTCACCACGCAGCTAAGGGCCGGCCTTGGTGACCTCAAGGCCGCCGCCAATGCCCGCGAACTGGTGCTTCTGGCCGCAGAGGGTGAGCTGACCGTCAGCGACGTTGCCCTGGCCCCAGCCGAGGAGCCCGCGCAGGCATGACCTGACCCTTTGAAGGGCCCCGCCCGCCTCACGGCGGACGGGGCCCTTCGCGGTTTGCGTCCTCCGCTATGCTGATGGCCCACGCGGCGTTAACCAGGCCGATGTGGCTGAAGGCCTGCGGGAAATTACCCAACAATTCCCGGCTGTCGGGTGCAACCTCCTCCGCCAGGAGACCCAGATCCGTGGCGAATCCGGCTGCTCTTTCGAAGACCTCCCGTGCGCGTTGGGTCCGTCCGGCAAGCGCCAGTGCCTGTGCCAACCAAAACGTGCACAGCAGAAACGTACCTTCTTCTCCAGCGAGCCCGTCCGCTCCCCGGTAGCGGAAAACGAGTCCCCGGCTGTCCGTCAGGCGCTGGTCGATTGCCTCAATGGTGGCGAGCATCGCGGGATCGTCCGCAGGAAGAAAGCCCGTGATGCAAAGCAGCAGCGAGGACGCATCAAGTTCCTCCGAACCATAGGCCTGGGTGTAGGCATTGGCCCCGGCGCTCCAGCCATTGGCCAGAATCGAGTCACGGATCCGGGCCCGCGCCTCTTTCCAGCGCGGCACCCTCTCCTGTGCGTGCAGGAGATCGGCCAATGCGATGGCCCGGTCCACCGCAACCCAGCACATGAGTTTCGAATGCAGGTAGTGCCTGCGAGCGCCCCGGACCTCCCAGATGCCCTGGTCCTCGAGCGTCCACCGGGCGGCGGCGGCATCGGCCGCGTCGGCAAGGAAGAGCCGTGTTTCGGGTTCGAGATCCGCCAGATAGTCCGGCAGGGTGGCGGCCGCATCCAGCAGTTCCCCGTAGACGTCCAGCTGGCGCTGGTTCCAGGCGCCGTTGCCCACCCGGACGGGCTTGCTGTTCCGCCAGCCGGGAAGATGCGGGAGCTCCCGCTCCGACAAGTCCCGCTCGCCGCCGACGCCGTACATGATCTGCAGGTCCGCACCCCCGGCCAACTGGCTCGCGGCGGCGGCGGCGAGGAACTGGAAGTACTTCCCGGCCTCATCGGGACACGCCGCCACCCACAGAGCCTGAAGGGTCATGCTGGCGTCCCTGATCCAGGTGTAGCGGTAGTCCCAGTTCCGTGTTCCGCCGGCAACCTCTGGCAGTGAGGTGGTGGGGGCGGCGACGATGGCCCCGGTGGGATAGAAGGTCAGTCCCTGCAGGATCCTGCCGCTGGCGCCCACCAGGTCTTCCCAGGGACCCCGGTAGTTCTGGTGCATCCCCGACCAGCTCTCCCAGCCAGTCAGGGTGTCAGCTATCCTCCGTGCAATATCCTGCTGGGTCCAATACGACGGCGGGTTTTCCCACGTGTGCTGGTGGTGCAGCGCGAAACCAAGGACGTCCCCGGACCGGAGGACGGGTTTGGCCTGTGCCGCGCCGTGGTGGACTTCGAAGCTGACGGGAGTGGAAAACGCCAGGACGTCGGCGCCGCCGCGGGCAAGCAGACCGGCGGCGGTGCCTTGCAGCAGCGGCTGGATCAGGCCATATTCGGGCCGGGGCGCGAAAACGATGTCCAGTTCCACGCTCCCGGCCGTACACGATACTTGCCGGAGGAGGACTCCCGGAGCCGCCGCACCGAGTTGGTGGCCGCGGGTGCCGTCCCCGAGGACAAGGGCGTCCAGCACGGTCACCGAGCCCCGTGGGGTGGCAAACACTGTCTCAAGCACCAGCGTCGGTCCAACGTACCTTCGGCGTGAGGAGAATTCTCCATGTGGACGGATCGACCAGAATCCCGCGTCCTGGCCCAGGAGGCGGCCAAAAACCGAGGGGCTGTCGAAGCGGGGGAAGCACAGCCAGTCCACGGAACCGCCCGCGCTGACGAGGGCCGCTGAGCGGCAGTCGGACAGCAGCGCATAGTCGGCGATCGGTTCAGTGCTCATACGCACACCCTGACCAATTTTTGCGCAAAGGGGAAGCCCCATCAGCTTTTTGCGGTTGGTGGGGCTTCGACTTTCGATTGTCACGTGACGTCTTAGACAATCTGGCAAGATCCTCAGAACTTCAGGTCTTCCTACCTCGTCACCGGTAGCCATCATCTGACTTTGCCGAAGGCTGCGTCAGATGAGTGTCACTGAATCTTTGGTTCCTGCGTCCCACCTCTCGCGAAGTGGGTAGAAACTATTCTTCTCCCGTGGTTCGGGATGCACAAGAGCACCGGCAGAACTACAACCAAGTAGTTCCCGCGGAGCTCCCTCGGCTTTATCCGGCTAGTTGAACTCCGGGCTTTCGGTACGGCTGCGCTTGAGTTCAAAGAAGTACGGGAAACCGGCGAGGGTCACGCTGGCATCCCAGAGGCGTCCGGCCTCTTCCCCTCGCGGGATGCGGGTCAAGACCGGGCCGAAGAAAGCCGTACTGTTGAAGGCAACGACAGGCGTTCCGACATCCTGGCCCACCAGTGAGATCCCGGCCTCATGGCTCGAACGCAGCAGGGCATCGAAGTCATCCGACTCTCCGGCCGCGGCCAGTTCCGCCGGCAGGCCCACTTCGGTCAGCGACTTGGCAATGACCTCTTCGGTGTCCTTGTTGCCTTCATTGTGGATCCTGGTGCCCATGGCATCGTAGAGCGGCTTAATGTACTCGGCACCGTGCTGTTCGGCGGCGGCCGTGATAACGCGGACCGGGGCCCACGCCTTCTTCAGGAACTCCTTGTACTCCTCAGGCAGCTCCTCGCGGCCCTCATTGAGCACGGCGAGGCTCATGACGTGCCACTGGGTCCTGATGTCGCGGACTTCTTCGACTTCGCCGATCCAGCGGGAGGTAACCCAGGCGAAGGGGCACATGGGGTCGAACCAGAAATCGGCCTTGTTAGTCATGGTTTCAGACATAGGAAATTCTCCTTAGCAAAGTCAGCAGAAAAGTCAGCGGGGACTCGTGCGCGGGCACGTCAACGCCGGGCCATCAACAGGGGCAGCGCCCTAAACGGCTGATTTATTCCGGATCAGGCAGATTTACGGCGCTTGACATCGTGCGCGATCAGGGTGGGCGGCGCCTTCTTAGCCACCACGTCCTCGGTGATCACCACGCTTGCAATGTCGTCACGGCTGGGGAGATCAAACATGACGGGAAGCAGGACTTCCTCCATGATGGCGCGCAGGCCGCGGGCGCCGGTGCCGCGCTCCAGCGCCTGGTCGGCAATCAAGTTCAGCGCTTCGTCGTCAAACAGCAGCTCGACGCCGTCGAGCTGGAACATCTTCTGGTACTGCTTGACCAGGGCGTTCTTGGGCGTCGAGAGGATCTGGATCAGCGCGGGACGGTCCAGGTTCGAGACCGTGGTGATAACCGGGAGGCGGCCGATGAATTCCGGGATGAGACCGAATTTGAGCAGATCCTCCGGCATGACCTCGCCGTAGGAGTCGGTGTTGTTCTTGACTTCGTTCAACGGGGCGCCGAAGCCAATACCCTTGCGGCCCGACCGCGAACCGATGATGTCCTCGAGGCCGGCAAAGGCGCCGGCAACGATGAAGAGCACGTTGGTGGTGTCGATCTGGATGAATTCCTGGTGCGGATGTTTGCGGCCGCCCTGCGGCGGAACAGAGGCGACTGTCCCCTCAAGAATCTTCAGCAGCGCCTGCTGCACCCCCTCGCCCGAGACATCGCGGGTGATGGACGGGTTTTCGCTCTTGCGTGAGATCTTGTCGATCTCGTCAATATAGATGATGCCCTGCTCGGCCTTTTTGACGTCGTAGTCGGCGGCCTGGATGAGCTTGAGCAGGATGTTCTCCACGTCCTCACCGACGTAGCCGGCCTCGGTCAGGGCCGTGGCGTCGGCGACGGCGAACGGCACGTTGAGCCGGCGGGCCAGGGTCTGCGCCAGATAGGTCTTGCCGCAGCCGGTGGGACCGATCAGGAGGATGTTGGACTTGGCGATCTCCACGTCGTCGTGATGCACGCCCTCAGCGAGGCTGCCGCTCTTGGGTGCATGGCCCGCCTGGATGCGTTTGTAATGGTTGTACACCGCTACCGCGAGCGAACGCTTGGCGGGCTCCTGGCCGATCACGTATTCCTGCAGGAAATCAAAGATTTCGCGGGGCTTCGGCAGTTCGAAACTGCCCAGGTCGGCGACTTCGGCGAGTTCTTCTTCAATGATCTCGTTGCAGAGCTCAATGCACTCGTCGCAGATGTAGACGCCGGGCCCGGCAATGAGCTTGCGCACCTGCTTCTGGCTCTTTCCGCAGAAAGAACACTTCAGCAGATCCGTGCTCTCGCCAATCCGAGCCATATGTGAACCCCTTAGTATCTTGCCGCTAATGCAGCACTGCACCGGTTGCTGAAATCACGGCGCCCGGGATTTCCCGGCCGTGACAAGTTCCACTCTAGGTCACATTCGGCCTGATGGGTGGAAACCGAACGCCGGTGCGGTTCATATTCTGTGAACGAACCGCACCGGCGTTGGGACTGTCTGGGCTACCTGCTGATGGCCTGGGGCTTGATCTTGCGCGAATCAAGGACCTGGTCGATCAGGCCATAGGACTGCGCCTCCGCGGCCGTCAGGATCTTGTCACGCTCGATGTCGTTGTTGACCTGCTCCGACGTCCGGCCCGAGTGCTTGGCCAGCGTGTCTTCGAGCCAGGAACGCATGCGCATGACTTCCGCGGCCTGGATCTCAAGGTCGGACGCTTGGCCGCCCTGGCCGCCGGACAGGGCCGGCTGGTGGATCAGGACGCGGGCGTTCGGCAGCGCCAGGCGCTTGCCTGGAGTGCCGGCCGCGAGAAGGACGGCCGCAGCGCTGGCAGCCTGCCCGAGGCAGACAGTCTGGATCTCGGGGCGGATGTACTGCATGGTGTCATAAATGGCGGTCATCGCGGTGAAGGAGCCGCCCGGGGAATTGATGTAAAGGGTGATATCGCGGTCCGGGTCCGTGGACTCGAGCACCAGCAACTGGGCCATGACGTCATCCGCGGAGGCGTCATCGACCTGGACGCCAAGGAAGATGATGCGGTCCTCGAAAAGCTTCGTGTACGGGTCCTGGCGCTTAAAGCCGTAGGGGGTGCGCTCTTCAAACTGCGGGAGCACGTAGCGGCTGGTGGGCAGGTTGCCGGCAGACGATCCGAAATTGTAGTTCATGTTCATTCTCCTGGATTCAGTGCTGTCTACGTGCCGGTTAGATTTCCGTGCCGCTGGTTTCGCCGCCGCTGGCGTTCTGTGTTCCGCCGCCTCCGGCCACGGAGCCGGCGTGCGCTGCGATCTTGTCAAAGAAGCCGTACTTCAGGGCTTCTGTTGCGGTGAACCACTTGTCGCGGTCATTGTCCTTGAGGATGGTCTCTACGGTCTGGCCGGTCTGCTCCGCGGTCAGTTCCGCCATGACCTTCTTCATGTGCAGGATCAGCTCGGCCTGGATCTTGATATCGGAGGCCGTGCCGCCGATGCCGCCGGAGGGCTGGTGCATGAGGATACGGGCGTTCGGGGTGGCATAGCGCTTGCCTTTAGTGCCGGAGGACAGGAGGAACTGCCCCATGGAGGCTGCGAGGCCGGTGGCGACCGTAACCACATCGTTGGGGATGAACTGCATGGTGTCGTAGATTGCCATGCCCGCGGTGACGGAACCGCCGGGAGAGTTGATGTAAAGGTAGATGTCCTTCTCGGGGTTCTCTGCGGAGAGCAGCAACAGCTGCGAGCAGATGGCGTTGGCGTTCTCGTCCCGGACCTCGGACCCGAGCCAGATGATTCGTTCTTTCAGCAGGCGGTTGTAGATGTAGTTGTCCTGGGCTGCCGGATCGACAGTTGCCATCCGGGGGGCCCCTGCTTGCTGTGACATGTGTACTTACCTCTCGCTGGCGACTGTGACATCACTGAACGACATCACTGAACTTCACTCCTTGGACACTAACCGTTTTCGGGGCCGTTTTGTTCTCACACATCGTGCTGTTCGCTGACGGCGCACGATTGGAGCGGCGCCGTCGTTGCTGCCGACGGGACCCTTCCAGGGGCTTAAACGGGACAGCCCCCGGATCAAGGATCCAGGGGCTGCCGCGTAACAGGTATTAGAACTTTACTGCTGCCGGATCGTCGCTGGCGGCGACTTCCTCAGCGGCGTCCGCGGAGCTCTCGGCAGCCTCTTCGGCGGTGGCCGGAGCTTCTTCGTCGCCGGGGCGGACGAAGTCGCTGAGGTCAACCTTGTTGCCCTCAGAGTCAGTGACCTCGGCCTGGCCGAGGACCACTGCGAGTGCCTTGCGGCGACGGACCTCGGAAACCATCATGGGAACCTGGCCGCTCTGATCAATGATCTGGGCGAACTGGTTCGGGTCCATGCCGTACTGGCTGGCGGTGGTCACGATGTAGTCGATCAGCTCGTTCTGGCTGACCCCGACCTCTTCCTTGTCCGCGATGGCGTCGAGGATGATTTCGTTCTGGAAAGCACGCTCGGTGTTGGCCTTGACCTCGGCGCGGTGCTCCTCAGTGTCGTGCTCGCCCTCACCGTGCGAGTTTTCGGCCTTGAAGTGAGCTTCAAGCTGCTCTTCCACAACCGAAGCCGGAACCGGAACCTCAACGAGCTCGACGAGCTTGTCCAGAACCTTGTCGCGCGCCTCGACGCCCTGCTCAACAACCTTGGACTCGGCAGCCTGCTTGGCGAGGTCCGCACGCAGTTCAGCCAGCGTGTCGAACTCCGATGCCAGCTGGGCAAAGTCGTCGTCGGCCTCGGGAAGCTCGCGTTCCTTGACGGACTTCACTACTACCTTGACCTGCGCGGCTTCGCCGGCGTGCTCGCCGCCCACCAGGGTGGTGTCGAAGATGGCGTCCTCTTCGGCGCTGAGGCCGGTGACAGCTTCATCCAGGCCCTCGAGCATGGTGCCCGCTCCAACCTGGTAGGACAGGCCGGCCGCGGAATCAACTTCGGCGCCGTCGATGGTGGCGGTGATGTCGATCGTCAGGAAGTCGCCGTCGGCGGCCGGACGGTCAACGGACTTCAGGGTGCCGAAGCGGCCCCGGAGCTCGTCAAGAGCCTTGTCAACGTCCGCCTCTGACGACTCGGCAGCGGCAACTTCGACCTTGATGCCGGCGTAGTCGGGCAATTCGATCTCCGGGCGCACGTCCACTTCGGCGTGGAACTTCAGTTCGCCGTCGGTTGAGGACGGGTCCGGAACTTCGGTGATTTCAACCTCGGGACGGCTCAGGGGGCGGATTCCAGTTTCCTGGACAGCCTCCTGGTACCACCCGTTGAGGCCTTCGTTGATGGCGGTCTCCAGCACGTAGCCGCGGCCAACGCGCTGATCGATCAGCTTGGAGGGAACCTTGCCCTTGCGGAAGCCGGGGACCTGGATCTGCGAAGCAACAGTCTTGTATGCCTCTTCGATGCTGGGCTTCAATTCCTCAAAGGGGACCTCAACATTGAGCTTGACCCGCGTGGGGGTGAGGTTCTCGACAGCGCTCTTCACAGTCTAAGTACTCCTGGTTTTGTGGGATGGGGTTCTGCAAACCGCGTGATCTGAATGGACTGCAGAGTCGGGGTGACAGGATTTGAACCTGCGACTTCCTGCTCCCAAAGCAGGCGCTCTAGCCAAGCTGAGCTACACCCCGTAAGTGCACAGAACAGTCTACGTTTATCCCGGCGGGAATTGCACATTTGACAGCGGGGCCCTGAATTAGGTTTAGTTGTATCCGGCTTCAACAGCCACCCGAAAGAAATGCCCGTCAGGCCCCCTCAGGCCGGATAACGTCAGGTTGGCGTCAGCAGGCACCATCTCGGGGACGTAGCTTAATGGTAAAGCCTCAGTCTTCCAAACTGATTACGCGGGTTCGATTCCCGTCGTCCCCTCCAGGACACGTCCCAACCGGTCCACATTGGCGAAGCCTCCGGTCGGCACAGGAACGGCCCCTCTCCGGAGGGGCTTTTTTGTGCCCGCGGGCACTCCGGCCGGTTACGGGTTAGACGTGCTGGCAGACGGCCCTAGGGCCGCTGGCACTCCGGGCACCAGTAAAGCTTCCGCGCTCCGAGCTCGGCAAGCGCCACCGGAGTGCCGCATGCCCGGCATTCACGGCCCTGGCGCCGGTACACGAAATGAGCCTCTTCAGGGTGGGGCAGACTCCCCTCAGGGCCGGTCCAGTGCCGGGGCGTAGTGGTGATGATCCTGCCGTCGCGGAGGCCGTCGGACATCACCGAAACGGTGTCCTGCCACAGGACACCGGCCGTGCCGGACGCGAGGTCGCGGCCGGGCAGCCAGGGATCGAGCCGCGCCCGGAAGAGCACTTCCGCGCGGTAAACGTTCCCTACGCCGGCAATCACCTTCTGGTCCATCAGCAGCGCGGCCAGCGGCGTCCGCCGGGCGCCCAAGGAGGCCACGAAGCGCTCCTTGTCCCCGGGCGCGTTGCGCAGCGGGTCCGGACCAAGCCGGGCAACCACCGCGTCGGCTTCCTCCTGGGTGATGGCCTGGCACGTGGTGGCGCCACGAAGGTCGGCCCAGCCGTGGCTACTGGCGAGGCGGACCCGTACGGCACCCACCGGCGACGGCGGCCCCCCGTAGGGGAGCGGGCCGTCCTGCGGCGCCGCGAAGCCGTCGTCGAAAAGTTCGCGCTCCCCCACCTTCCGCGGCGCGCCGATACTGGAGGCCCCGCGGAAAGTGTCGTCCCCGCCAAAGTCCCAGGCGCCGTAGAGTCCCAGATGAATGTGCAGAACCAGCCCGTGGTCGAAGTGCAGGAACAAATGCTTGCCATGGGCCACAGATTCAGTCAGTGTGTGTCCGTCCAGCAGCGCCGCACCCTCAACGAACCGCCCCTGCGGGCTGGAGACGGCGAGGCGGACTCCACAAAACACGTCCCCGAACTGGCGTGCCAGCCGGTGGACGGAGTGCCCTTCAGGCATCAGGCAATGATCTCGCCGGTGGCCTCGTACGCGGCGATCTTGTTGATCCGGCGGACATGGCGCTCATCATTGCTGAACGGTTCCCGGAGAAAGGCCTCAATGATCTCGGTGGCCTCCTCGACGGAGTGCTGCCGGCCGCCCACGGCCACCACGTTCGCGTTGTTGTGCTCTCGGGCCAATGTTGCGGTGGACAGGTTCCAGGCCAGCGCTGCCCGCACACCCTTGACCTTGTTCGCGGCGATCTGTTCGCCGTTGCCCGAGCCGCCCAGCACAATGCCAAGGGCATTAACGCCGGCAGCCTGGTCCGCCACCACGGCGAGGGCGGCATTGATACAGAAGGAGGGGTAGTCATCGAGCGCGTCATAAACCTTGGGTCCGTGATCGATCACTTCGTAGCCCTTGGTTGCGAGGTGGCCCACCAGATGCGCGCTGAGTTCCATGCCTGCGTGGTCGGTGGCGATGTGGACGCGGGGAAAGTCAGGCGATGTGGTCACTGCGTTGTCCGTTCAGTCATGGGCGCCGGCATACCGGCTGTTTCAGGAGGTCTGGTCCAAGCCTACTAGGAGCCCGTGCGGCCCCGTGTGACAGATGCGCGGCGGCCGGGGCGGTCAGGCCTGGGGCGGCCGCCTCTGCCCGCGGGCGCGCGCTGCCACCCGGGACAACGCTGCGGCGACCCGTTCGGCGGAGTCCGCCGTGCCGCCGCTTACCGCCACCTTCTTGCCGTCCGCACGGTCCACCACGACGGCGGGACCGCTGCTGACCAGCATTGCGGTGATGCCGCCGTGGTGCCGGTAGCCCCATCCCCCGTAGTCAGATGCCCGGACCAGCGCCGGCGATGCCGATGCAATGGCGGACGCCGGCACATCCATGACCGGGACGAACCCTGCTGCGAAGACCCGCAGACCGCTTCGGTCCACCCGGATGCGGGCAAAGAGAAACGTTGCGGCCAACAGGGCCACAACCGTCAGCAGGGCGGCCAGCCAAGGCACGGCGAGTGCGATCAGGGCTGCAGGGAACAAGGTGGCGATTCCCAGCATGATAAACACAGAGCTACGGGCATGGACCCAAAGCCGCACTGAATCAGCGGCGATTTCGGGATCCAGTTCCCTCTCCAGGGTTTCTTGCACGGCACGGTCATCGTCCACGGACCACCGCTCGTCCGCTTTGAACACGAAGCCCATAATGACCCCCAGCGCCAGGGCGGCCCCACTGCCCAGCGCGAGAACGGACATGTCCACCCGGGCCTCGTGGGGGTCTCCGATGCCCGCCTGGCCGACCAGGACGGCCGCCAGCACGGTAGTCACGAAGAGGACACCGAACAAGCCGACCCCCATCAGGATGCGCCGCATCAGGGCGGGACGGGACAACGGAACCGCCTGCACCAGCAACAGCCACCCCACCGCCACGATGAGTCCGGCCCCAAAACCCACCACCGCGCCGAACGGGGCGAAGCCGGACGCGCCCGCCTCGGACCACTGCACGGCCAGGGGCTCCGGGAGGTCGGCGCGAAGCAGGAGGGCACACACCGTGAATGCGGCTGCCAGAAGCACGGGAAAACCCACGGCGAAGCGCAATGCTTTCGCGTCCATTGATTCCCTGAACTTACCCATACCCCAACGCTACTCCGCGCCACACGCCTGTGATCCGCGCAACTTGCCAACCCCCGCTGAAGTGAAAGAATAATTTCACAGTGCCGGCTGTGACTGCCGCCGGCCCGCAACCGCAACCCTTCTGGAGGCACCCCCTTGCCAGGTATGAACCTGACGCGCGCCGAAGCCCGTGAGCGCGCTGACCTCATCGCCGTAGAGTCCTATGACGTCAGCTTGGACCTGACCCGCGGCGAACGAGTCTTCGGCTCCACCACCGCCGTGAAGTTCACCGCAGTGCCCGGAACATCGACCTTCATTGACGCCGTGACCCATGCCGTTCACCGTGTCACCCTGAACGGCCTCGACCTTGATCCGGCTGTGGTCTCTGACGGGGTCCGGATCCAGCTTCCGGATCTTGCCGCCGAGAACCACCTGCTGGTTGTGGCCGACGCGCCCTACATGAACACCGGCGAGGGACTGCACCGTTTCGTGGATCCAGTGGACAACGAGGTCTATCTGTACACCCAGTTCGAGGTTCCGGACTCCCGGCGGATGTTCGCCGTCTTCGAGCAGCCTGACCTGAAGGCCAGCTTCGCGTTCACCGTGACAGCGCCGTCGCATTGGGACGTAGTGTCCAATTCCCCCACCCCCGTTCCGGTGGAAACAATCCCCGGTGAGGATGGCGGTGCGCGGTCCGTATGGGAGTTCCCGCCCACGCCCCGCCTGTCCTCCTACGTGACCGCACTGATCGCCGGCCCCTACCAATGCGTGCGGAGCGAGGTCAAGGGCGCTGACGGGCGGGTCACGCCGCTGGGAATCTTTGCCCGCAAGTCGCTGATGCAGTACCTCGACGCGGACAACATCTTCGAACTCACCCGGCAGGGCTTCGAGTTCTTTGAAGCGGAGTTCGGTTGCCCCTACCCGTTCGAAAAATACGATCAGCTCTTTGTGCCCGAGTTTAACGCCGGAGCCATGGAGAACGCCGGTGCGGTGACCATCATGGAGGGGTACGTGTTCCGTGGAAAGGTGACCGGGGCACAGATCGAACGCCGTGCCATCACCGTGCTGCACGAACTGGCGCACATGTGGTTCGGCGATCTGGTCACGATGCGCTGGTGGAACGATCTCTGGCTCAACGAATCGTTCGCCGAATACATGTCCCACCTGGCCGCCGTCGAAAACACCGAATTCGGCTCCGCGTGGACCACCTTCGCCTCGGTGGAGAAGTCCTGGGCCTACCGACAGGATCAGCTGCCCACCACGCACCCTATTTTCGCGGAGATCGACAATCTGCAGGACGTGGAGGTCAACTTCGACGGCATCACCTACGCCAAGGGCGCCTCGGTGCTGCGGCAGCTGGTGGCCTGGGTAGGGCCGGAGCAGTTCATGGCCGGGGTCCGCGAGTACTTCAGCAAGCACGCGTGGCGGAACACCGAACTCAGCGACCTCATGGTGGAGCTGGAAAAGGCAAGCGGCCGCGATCTTGACCGCTGGGGCCAGCTGTGGCTGGAGACCGCGGGCGTCAACACGCTCACCCCCGAGGTGTCAGTGGATTCCGACGGCGGCATCACCTCGTTCGCCATCGTCCAGTCCGCCGTGGCAGATCAGCCCACCATCCGACCCCACCGCCTGGCGGTCGGCTTCTACGACCTCACAGACGGTCAGCTCATCCGCGTTCACCGGGAGGAGCTGGACGTCGACGGCGAGCGCACCGAAGTGGCCGCGCTGACCGGCGTCAAGCAGCCGGACCTTATCCTGCTCAACGACGACGACCTGGCGTACGCGAAGGTACGGCTGGACACAAAATCGCTGGCCACTGCCACCGCACACCTGAAGGACTTCCGCGAAAGCCTTCCCCGGACCCTCGTGTGGGGTTCGGCCTGGGATGCGGCGCGCGACGGCGAGTCGCCGGCCCGCGGCTACGTGGAACTGATCCTGGCCAACATCGCCGAGGAATCCGATTCCTCCGTGATCCTGGTCCAGCTGCGCCAGCTCGCCACCACGCTGACGTATTACGTTGCCGAGGACCACCGGGAAAAGACCACGGTGGCCGCAGCCGACCGGCTCTGGGAGCTTGCCTCGGCCGTTCCGGCAGGATCGGACGCACAACTGCAGTTCGTCAAGTCCTATGCCCTGCTGGCCCGCAGCGACAGCCAGCTCGACACCGTGGCAGCCCTCCTGGACGGCTCAGCCTCCCTGTCAGGCCTCACCGTGGACCAGGACCTGCGGTGGGAACTGCTGGCCTCGCTGGTGACCGGCGGCCGGTGCGGCCAGGAGAGCATCGATGAAGAGCTAGGCCGGGACAACACCGCCAATGGCCAGAACGCGGCTGCCCTGGCCAAGGCCGCCATCCCCACCGCGGAAGCCAAGGCAGCGGCATGGGAGTCCATTGTGGTCAAGGGCGAGCTGTCCAACGCCCTCCAGGCCTCGGCCGTGGCCGGATTCACGCGCGTGTTGGACACGGAGCTGCTCGAACCATATGCGGAGAAGTATTTCGAAGCCGTTCCCGGCATCGTTGCCAGCCGGACGCACGCCCTCGCCCAGCAGATCGTGGTCGGCCTCTACCCGTCGCAACTGACCACGCAAGCCACCGTGGAACGGACCGATAAGTTCCTGGCATCCCTTCCGGAGGAAAGTTCCGCACTGCGCCGCATGATGCTGGAAAACCGCGACGGCGTGGCACGCGCCCTGCGGGCGCGGCAGGCCGACGTCGGCTGACCGCGGTCAGTCACGGTTCCGACAGGGGTCCCGGTGAGTCCTTTCTGGCACTTCCCGGGACCTCCGTCATTGCCGGCCTTCACGGGGCTCCGGGTTTTCCCGCCGCTAGAATTGCGGTATGGCCCTTGATGAGCACAGCTATTCCGTCACAGTCCGGTGGACCGGGAATCTCGGAAGCGGGACCTCGTCCTACCGGGGATACTCCAGGGACCACGACATCGAGATCCCGGGACTTCCCGTCCTGAAGGGATCCGCTGACCCCACTTTTCACGGCGACAAGACGCGCTATAACCCCGAACAGCTGCTGCTGACCGCACTCTCGCAGTGCCATATGCTCTCCTTCCTTCACGTCGCCGTCCTCCACGGGGTTGTAGTCACCGCGTACGAAGACCGCGCCGAGGGAACGATGCGGACCAACCGTGACGGAAGCGGCCAGTTCGAAGGCGTCACGCTCAGGCCGCGGGTCTCCGTGGCGGAGCCGGCCGCCTCGGCGCTGATGGACCAGCTGCATAAGGAAGCCAACAAGCTGTGCTTCATTGCCCGCAGCGTTAACTTCCCCGTGCTCCACCGGGCCACAACGGTTGCCGCGGGGCAGTGAGGTAACAGGATGCGAACCCGGCACCGACGCGGCGCTAGTGTTGAAGATGAACATAAACGCCGGCGAACGCCCGCGTCCGCCGGCGCAGCCGGCCCGCAGTAAGGAGCATCCCAGCCGATGTACAGTGTGTTGTCGATCACCACGCCCGCAGCTCCCGACATCTCGGGAATCAATATCGCCGGAATCGTGATCAGCATCGGGATAGGCGTCACAGTCTGGCTCGTCGCCTCGTTCGTGATCGTCGGAATCACCAAACGCGTGGCCGCGGGCACCACGCTTTTCAAGAAGCCGCATTTCCGTTGGGTGGCCCCTGCCCTCCGCGCGCTGGATCACGAACGCAGGGTCCAGCGCGCCAACACCATCGGCTCGTTGCTGAACAGCGTGGTAGCGGCGCTCGTGGCCGTGATCACCAGCATTTATGTTCTCCAGAACCTGGACGTCAACATCGCACCGCTGCTGACCAGCGTGGGTATCCTCGGTGTGGCCATCGGCTTTGGCGCCCAGCAGCTCATTCGCGACTTCCTGGCGGGCATTTTCATCACCATCGAGGACCAGTACGGCATCGGGGACGTCATCGAGACCAGCGAGGTGGTGGGGACGGTGGAATCCATGGGCCTGAGGATCACCCGCGTCCGTGCGGACGACGGCACCATCTGGTATCTGCGCAATGGGGAGATCCTGAGGGTCGGCAACCGGTCCCAGGGAAACTATGTTCCGCCCGCCGAGACGGCCCAGGACGAACCTCATCCAGATTCCGCAACCCAGCAAAAGGCCGGAGAGTAACCATGAGCATTCCCACCCCCGAACCGCGTCAGCCCAAGATGCTGATGCAGAACGACCCCTTCAGCCGGCCCGGATACACGGACAACTTCTATGACGCAGTGGGCGGCCATGCAACGTTCGTGAAGCTGATCGATGTTTTCTACGACGGGGTGGCCTCGGACCCGCTGCTCCGGGCCATGTATCCGGAAGAGGACCTGGAGCCGGCCAAGCGGCGTTTCCTCATGTTCCTTGAACAGTACTGGGGTGGACCCACCACGTACGGCGAGGAGCGCGGCCACCCGCGGCTGCGGATGCGCCATATGCCATTCCGCGTCACCCCCGAGGCAAAGGACCGCTGGCTGCACCATATGCGTGCCGCCGTTGATGCCCTGGAACTGCCGCCGCTCTATGAAGGAACTCTATGGGATTACATGGAGCGGGCTGCGCTGTCCATGGTGAACAGCCCCTCGGGGGCCTGAAAACGGTCCGCCGTCCCTTCGTGCTCGACGGCTTTTGGGCGGCAACCTTAGAGGCCGAGCCCGGCGCCCGTGCGGGCCAGGACGTGTCCACGTGAACCGCTGAGCCGGAACCAGCGTCCCGCCCGGTAGAGCTGTTGTTCGCCGTCGGCCAGGAAGCCGAGCGTGAGGGCCCCGAAGGCGGCACCCAGCGGGAGCCCCGCACCACCTGGCAATTCGCGGCCCCACACTGCGGCGCGGGCGTTGTTGACAATCAAAGCGCCGGGTTTGTCCGGGATGATGGCGGCGATTTCGCTCATGCCAGCCTGGCCGGCCTGGCGCAGCGTTGCGTCAGGAAACGTAGCGACGGCTTCCCAACCAGTGCGCGGCGCTCCGACGCCGGCCCATGACTCGGTGACCCTCACGGACGGCAGCGGCAGCTCGACGTCGTTGTCCCCCGCCCGGGCGAGCCGGTCCAGCACGGCCGAAATCGGCACGGTGATGTCAGTCTCCGCGGGCTGAGCAAGGGCCATGGTCCGCAGCCCCAGGATCGTCGGCGTCGCCTCACCCAGCAGCCTGGGCCGAAGCACGCACACATAAGCGGCCAGCACCGGGCCGGAGGCCTGGAGGCGGATGGCGCCGTCGTCGATCGACTTGGCGCGGGTGGCAAAGGTGCGCAGATCTGCGAGGTCGCGGTGGTCGGTGAACTGCAGGGGCTGGGTTAGGACGTCAGACACAATATCGACTCTACCGGCTGTGCCTCATTGGGGCGGCGCCGGAGTCCCGTCTAAAGTCGAACCATGACTGAAGCCGATGCCGGACTGCCGGGGCCACCGCCACAGGACCCCACCTCCTCGCTCATTGAACTCCTGGACCTCGGCGAGCTTGAGGGTGCCCGGACCGATGAAGACATCTTCATGGGACCCTCCCAGCGCCAGCCGCGGCAGCGCGTCTTTGGCGGCCAGGTCCTGGCGCAATCGCTCATTGCGGCCAACCGAACCGTTGATCCCGCCCGCAGTGTGCATTCCATGCACGGATATTTCCTGCGGCCTGGCGATGCCAACAAGCCAATTACGTTCGGCGTCCAGCGGCTGCGGGACGGACGGTCATTCTCGGCCCGCAGGGTCCACGCCTACCAGGATGGAATGCCCATCCTGTCCATGATTGCTTCCTTCCAGGAAGCGGACGAGGGAATCGACCACCAGTCCCCCATGCCCGAGGGCATACCCGACCCCGAGTCGCTGCCCAGCACCGCGGACCTCCTGGGCAAGTTCGACCACCCGGTGGCCCGGCACTGGGCCTATGAGCGTCCTTTTGATATCCGGCATGTGAACCCGCCGCTGTACGTTTCGGCCAACGGTGAAAGGGAAGCCCGCAATGCCGTCTGGATGAAGACTTTCGGGCCGATGCCGGACGACGCCAACACACACCGCGCGGCGCTTGCCTACGCCAGTGACTACACGTTGCTCGAATCCGTCCTGCGCAGACACGGACTCAGCTGGATCACGCCGGGGATGAGCGTCGCAAGCCTTGACCACGCCATGTGGTGGCACCGGCCCGTGCGCGTCGATGAATGGCTGCTGTACGTCCAGGAATCCCCGAGCGCCCAGGGCGCGCGCGGCCTGGCCACGGGAAAGATCTTCAGCAGGGACGGTCTGCATGTTGCCACTGTGGCCCAGGAGGGCATGGTGCGTGTGCCCGCAGACGTCACAACCGAAGTGGCGGGCGCTTTGCAGCCGAAGCCCATGCAGCATCAAATGAGCGAGGCGGAACGCGGCTGATCAGGGTTATCGCGAATCCATGACATGGCGAAGGCCGGCTCCCGTGGGAACCGGCCTTCGCCATCACAAGCTAGTCGCGGGTGAGGCGACGGTGGGTCACGCGGTGGGGCTTGGCCGCGTCGGGGCCCAGGCGCTCAACCTTGTTCTCCTCATACGATTCGAAGTTGCCCTCGAACCAGTACCACTTCGAAGGGTTCTCCTCGTCGCCTTCGTAGGCGAGGATGTGGGTGGCCACCCGGTCCAGGAACCAGCGGTCGTGAGAGACCACAACGGCGCAGCCGGGGAATTCCAGCAACGCATTTTCCAGGCTGCTGAGTGTCTCGACGTCGAGGTCGTTGGTCGGTTCGTCAAGGAGCAGCAGGTTGCCGCCCTGCTTGAGGGTCAGGGCGAGGTTCAGACGGTTGCGCTCGCCACCGGAGAGAACACCGGCCTTCTTCTGCTGGTCCGGACCCTTGAATCCGAACGCCGCCACGTAGGCACGTGACGGCATTTCAACGTGGCCCACCTGGATGTAGTCAAGGCCGTCGGAGACAACTTCCCACAGGGTCTTGTTCGGGTCGATGCCGCCGCGGCTCTGATCAGCATAGGAGATTTTGACCGAGTCGCCGATCTTCAGATCGCCGCCGTCAAGCGGTTCCAGGCCCACGATCGTCTTGAACAGGGTGGTCTTGCCGACGCCGTTGGGACCAATGACGCCGACGATGCCGTTCCGGGGAAGCGTGAAGGAGAGGCCGTCGATCAGGGTCCGGTCCTCGAAGCCCTTTTGCAGGTTCTTCGCTTCCAGCACCAAGCCGCCGAGGCGGGGTCCCGGCGGAATCTGAATCTCTTCGAAGTCGAGCTTCCGGGTACGGTCCGCTTCTGCGGCCATTTCCTCATAGCGGGCCAGCCGGGCCTTGGATTTGGTCTGGCGGCCCTTGGCGTTTGAACGGACCCACTCGAGTTCTTCGGTGAGGCGCTTGGCCTGCTTGGCGTCCTTCTTACCCTGGACTTCAAGCCGGGCGCGCTTCTTCTCCAGGTATGTGGAGTAGTTGCCCTCGTACGGGTAAAGGTGGCCGCGGTCCACTTCCGCGATCCATTCGGCCACATGGTCGAGGAAGTACCGGTCGTGGGTGACCGCAAGGACGGCACCCGCGTAGCTGGAGAGGTGCTGTTCCAGCCAGAGAACGCTTTCGGCGTCGAGGTGGTTGGTGGGCTCGTCGAGCAGGAGGAGATCCGGTTTCTGCAGCAGCAGCTTGCACAGAGCCACGCGGCGGCGCTCACCACCGGAGAGAAGGGTGACGTCAGCATCGGGCGGCGGGCACCGCAGAGCGTCCATGGCCTGCTCAAGCTGGGAGTCAAGGTCCCAGGCATCGGCGGCGTCGATGGCTTCCTGGAGCTGGCCCATTTCCTCCAGGAGGGTATCATAGTCCGCGTCCGGGCTGGCCATCTCCTCAGAGATCTCGTTGAAGCGCTGGATCTTCCCGTAAATCTCGCCTACGCCCTCCTGGACGTTGCCGAGAACGGTCTTCTCCTCGTTCAGCGGCGGCTCCTGAAGGAGAATGCCCACCGTGTAGCCCGGGCTAAGCCGCGCCTCACCGTTGGAGGGAGTGTCCAGGCCAGCCATGATTTTCAGGATGGTGGACTTACCGGCACCATTCGGCCCAACGACACCAATCTTGGCGCCAGGGAAGAAGGACATGCTTACGTCGTCGAGAATGAGTTTTTCGCCAACAGCCTTACGGGCCTTGGTCATTGTGTAGATAAATTCCGCCATGGTTCCAAATCTAGTGGGTTGGCGGGGATATCTCACATTCGCGGCAACCGATAACGTCAGCCGGGGCTCCGCCCTGTTGGCCATTCCGCTGCCTCGGAAGCGTCCGGGGCGGCAAGGCTCAGGCTGGGGTGCCCACGAAGCACTTGCCGTTCGCCAGGACGGGCAGAACAGTGACCACAACGGCTCCGTCGCGTATCTGCCCAATCACACAGTCCTTGCCTTGCAGGGCGGCGGCCTCCAGGGAATCAACGTCCAGGCCTGTGGGGGTGCGGCTTGCGGACACCTGCAAAGACGCCGCGGGGATGCCGGCGCCCGTCAGGGCTGATGCCACCTGATCCTTATCCGGCTTTGGATTGGCCGCAACAACCGTACGGAGAGCCGCTGCAACCGTTTCCTTCAGTCCGGACGTCGCCGGATCCATGCCGGTTCCGGTGGGCGGTACTGCGGGCTGCGTCGACTTTGGCGACCCCGGCTGCGAAGCTTTTTCAGATGCAGAGACAGAAGCAGCGGCCGCCGGTGCGGGGCCCGCGGCCGGCGCCGACGCTGCTGAAGATGTCACCGCTCCGCCGCCGCTACAGCCCGCAACAGCGGCCAGAAACAGGGCCGACACAGCCAGGCGCACTGAGGCATCCACGGCTCGCAGCCTTTGTCCGGACTGTTCCTGGAGTGCGTTTGCTGGGGTCACTGTGCCATTCTGCCATGCGGCGCCGCAGGGGATGGCGCCTCGTTGGCCTGCGGCGGAGCGGCGCCGGATCAGGCCGCGGCGTCTGTGAGCTCGCCCGTCCCGGTATCGAGGTGGAGGAGGCCACCGTTGTCGTCATCCATGTAGATCTCTTCCGGCCCGGCGTCGGGGTCCGCGCCAGCGGACTCGGCTGGACTATGGGCGTCATCCCGGGGGTCCCCGTCTTCCTGGGATCCGGGGTCCTGGTCTTCGGGGTCCGGGTTCTCCCCCAAGGATGAAGGCCGGACCTGGCCGCCGGCGGCTTGGGGAGAGTTTCCGGCAGTTCGAATAAAGTTCGCCGATCCCCACATGAGGTCATGCCCAACAGACTCGGCATCGATTTCCGCGACGTGGTAAATGCGGCCGTCCTTTTCCCAGCTCCGCATCTTGAGCCGGCCCACGATGATGACGCGCTGCCCCTTCTTGATGCTGCAGCCAATATTTCCCGCGAGCTGACGGTAGCCCTGGACCGTGAACCAGTTGGTGTTCCCATCGATCCAGGAGCTGGAGGCACGGTCGAAACGCCGGTCCGTCGACCCAAGCCGGAAAGACGCGGTGGCGACTCCGCCCGGCGTCGTGGAACTTCTGATCTCCGAGGCGACGAAGCCCCGGACCGTGATGCTGTCAGTCATCTTTGCTGTCCTGTCTCGAGTTGGATGCCTACTAAGCAGGCATCTTCAGCTTGGCGCGGGTGCATTCGGCCGACGAGGGCAGACTTTTCCTATGTGCAAAACAGTGGCTCAGAGATGACTGTTGGGGACAAGTGACAAATAGACGTCCCTGCCTGATCAGCCCACGGTGCGGGGCACTGTAAACTTTTCTAGGCGCCACCGGAATGGCCCGGATGCGCACGTGCCCCAGTAGCTCAGGGGATAGAGCAGCGGCCTTCTAATCCGCCGGTCGGGGGTTCGATTCCCTCCTGGGGCACAAATGTGGTGAGTCGGGACACCTTTACGGATGTGTCGGGTCATCGTTGACACCCCGGTCTTCGGACCGGGGTGTTTTTCTTTGCCTGCGGATCCACGGAACAGCCAAAATTTCGAACAATCAACGGACCGGCTTGCCACCCGTTTCACCCTAAGCATGCTTATGATTTCACTGTGGCGCCGACTCCTTTGATGTGGTGCCGGCGCCACATCTGCCCCAGGCGGGAAAATTGCACGGGCTTACGGGAGAGGATGAACCGCATGACACTAGAACCGCAGGGCTACGATCCCCACGAAGCAGAGGCGACGCCAGGAGAGCCAAGAGGACCAGGAGCAGCCGGCCCCACTGGACCTGCCGCGACTGGAGAGCAGCCAGGCCCCGGCGGGGTCACGGGAGAAGTTCCCGGCACCCCGGCGCGCCCTGGGGGCACAGTTGCCGGCGGCCAACCAACCGGCGTCCCGGCCGGAGAAGAGCGACACGTAACGCGCGCAGGGATGGTCTGGGCGGCAGTCGCCACCGCGTTGGTGGTGATGGTGCTGCTTATCGTCTTCATCCTGCAGAACCAGGAATACGTGCAGGTGAAATACTTTGGGCTCGAAGGGGCCGTGCCGCTCGGCATAGCTCTTTTCATCGCGGCCGTTGGCGGCGGCATATTGGTGGCGGTCGCCGGCGCGGCCCGCATTATCCAGTTGCGGGCAGTGGCACACCGCAGGCGGGTGCTGGCCCAGCGGATGCGCTAAACGCCGCCGGCATGGCTTGCCCTGCTCCAGCCCGGCTAATTGGCGGACCGCTACGGAGCGTTCTTAGCGATGGGTCGGGTCGGCCCGGTGCCCTTCGGGTGTTTCATCGAGTTCTGCGATGTCAGGCTCAATCGTGGCCGCGAGGTCGCCGGCAATGGAACCGCGGGCGCCTTCAGAGCGCGGCCGTACCGTGCCGTCGTCGCCCCTGGCGGTGGCATCCTCGTCTGGAATCTCAGTCATGTGCCCAAGCTAAACCCGTTGCTGTTCGCTGTCGAGAGCCTGCGCGAGAACGCCACGAGCCCTGGATGGCCGCTCGGGCGTGTGGGGACCCTGCTTTCGCCGCCGGCAGAGAGGGTGCTCCGCGCGTCCGCTGACCCGCCGGTCAGATCACGGGTCGCGTGGTGACGGGCTCGTCGGACTTGCTGAACAACTGCTTCGTCTTGGGGTCCAGGAAAATCAGGTACAAGGCAAACATGAGGGCGATGATCGCCGCGGCGTTGCGGGCTAGAGCCAGCGGAAGCCCCAGATCCTCGGTCTGCAGGTAGGGGAAAACATCCAGCTGGTCGGAGATGGCGTAGACCATAAAGAACGAGACGATGAAGTACAGGGCTTTGACCTGCCAGTCGTCACGGATGCCGGTCACGGCAAAGAGCGGGATGAGCCAGACGATGTACCAGGACTGGATCATCGGAGCCAACAGGACAACGGCGGCAAAAGCCAGCGTGAGCCGGCGCATCAAGCGGTCGTAGTCGCCACGGAAGATCTGCCAGGCGATGATGCCGACGGCAAGGAGCTTCCCGGCGTCATAGACCCATTTGGCGAGGCCCCAGCCGTCGAGCCCGAAGGCATTGGAGATGGACGCCACAACGAGGCCCAGCAGCCCCACGGGCGCGTACCAAATCCAGATGCTCCCTGGTGCTGAGAGTCCGTTGATCCAGCCGAAACCGAACCCATTGACGAGGCTCATGGCATACAGCAGTCCAAGGCTGAGGCCGGCGGTCAGTCCCCAGAACAGGATCCTGCGAAGCCAGCCGGCATTCTTCCCGGCCCACAGCAGGCCGATGAACGGCAAGAAGACGATGGTGATGGGCTTGACTGCGATGGAGAGCGTCACCAGGACAATGCCGAGGACCACCCGCCGGGTGGCGCAGTAGTACAGTCCCGCGAGGGCGAGTCCGATCATTAGCGCGTCATTGTGGACGCTCGCGATGAAATTCGTCAGGAACAGCGGGTTCGCCGCGGTCAGCCACAGCGCGCGGTGCGGGTTGACCCCGTGGAGCTCGGCGAGTTTAGGCACATAGACCACGCACAGGATGATCCCCGCCAGCGCCGCCAGGCGGAACAGCATGATGCTGGCCTCCGGCTGGACATTCGTGGACCAGACGACGAACTGCTCGATCCACAGGAAGAGCTGGCCGTAAGGGACGGGAGCTTCGGTCCACATTTTGTCGGCACCTAGCTGAAAATAATTCGACAGCGCTGAGATCCCGTTTTCGTATGGGTTGAAGCCCTCGACCATCAGGCGGCCCTGGCCTATGTAGGCGTAGACGTCGCGGCTGAAGAGCGGTACCGAAAACATCATGGGAAGTCCCCACAGCACCACGGCCTGCAGTGTCGCCTTGCGTGCACCGGCTCCCCAGACGCGGACCCGTTGGCCGAGGCGAAGCCACGCGCGCACAAGCAGCATGCCCCCGACCGCCAGCAGGACGATGGACAAGGCCACCCCCATTGCCTCGGTCCGCATCCAGATGAACAGCGGGAGGCGGCGAAGCTCGGAGACGGGGGCGAGCCAGCCAACGCCCAACGACCCGATGGCCATGAACATCGAGCCGGCGAAGCCCGCGAGCAGCGCCGAAAGGGCATTGTCCACTTCCGGAGCCGATGCAGGTGACGTAGCGGCGGCCACCTTCCCCGCAGTAGGTCCAGGCGCCGTCATCTCAGGAACGTCCAATCAGTCGTGGGGCATATTTCCACCCTGTGACAGCCGGGCAGACCGGCCCTGGTGGGGCCGCGGCAGGCGAAAAAAGCGCACCGCCACGTACCCGAAATCCTAACACCGGCCAGCTCTTCGGCGGCGAAACGGTAGGCTGGGCCAGTGCCTATAACTAACGAACGCATCGTCTGGATCGACTGCGAAATGACCGGCCTGGACCCCAAGAACGACGCCCTCATAGAGGTAGCGGCCCTGGTAACGGACTCAGAATTGAACATCCTGGGCGACGGCGTGGACGTGGTCATACGTCCCGATGACGCGGCCCTGGCCCAGATGAACGACTTCGTCCGCGACATGCACACCCGGTCCGGCCTGCTGGAGGAGCTCCCCCACGGCAAGACCATGGCCGAGGCCGAGGCCGCCCTCATGGAATACATCGCGAAGTGGGTTCCGGATCCGCGCAAGGCACCGCTGGGCGGAAACTCAGTGGGCACCGACCGCGTTTTCCTTGCCCGCGACATGCCCGCCGTCGTCGAACACCTCCACTACCGGGTCATTGACGTAAGCACCATCAAAGAGCTGTCGCGGCGCTGGTTCGCGCGTGCCTACTTCCAAGCGCCCGCCAAGCATGGCGGCCACCGCGCGCTGGGCGACATCAGGGACTCCATCGACGAGCTCCGCTACTACCGGGAAGCGATCTTTGTCCCTGCCCCGGGGCCGGACAGCGCCACCGCGCAGCGCATCTCCAAGGCCGTCATGGGCTCCGCCGGAGCGCCTGAGGAAGTTCCCGCGGAAGCTCCTGAAATGTAATCTGCGCCACGTTTGCGGGAAATTTTGGCCAAAAGGTCAAAAGTGGCCAAAACACCCGCCGAAAGCAGGTAAGCTATTTGACGTTGCCTTTTCGGACAGCCAGCTAGCTGGAGAGTCCGATCCAGGCACGTGGTGGGCGTAGCTCAGTTGGCAGAGCGCCTGGTTGTGGTCCAGGAGGTCGCGGGTTCAACCCCCGTCGCTCACCCTCACAAGGGACTGGCAGGTCCTTTTACAAAGGCCGCACCGGATATCCGGTGCGGCCTTTGTTGGTTTTAGCGGGAGTCTTCATTGGGGTGCTGTCCGATCGCTCCCCCCTGATAGATTTCCGCACAGCACCCGCACTGCATCACGTCATCCGCACTGCACCAAGAGGAACAACTGACATGACCGTTCTGCCGATCACCATTTGGGGCGAGCCGGTTCTCCATCGCCGGGCCACCGAAGTGGAGATCTTCGACGACGAACTTCGCACATTGGTCGCGGACATGTTTGAGACCAATGACGCCGCCAATGGTGTTGGGCTGGCTGCGCCCCAGGTCGGGGTGGGCAAGCGCCTGTTTGTCTACAGATTCGCCAACGACGACGGAGTTCCTCCGACCGGCGTTGTGGTGAACCCCGTGTTGACGCTTTCCAAGGTCTCCGGCGCGCTGCCCGACCCCGATGAGGAAGTGGAGGGCTGCCTGTCTTTCCCAGGCGGCCAGTACCCGCTCAAGCGCGCGGAATGGGTTCGCGTGCAGGGTTTCGACGCCGAGGGCAATCCGCTGGAGTTCGAAGCCACCGAGTGGTTTGCCCGGATCATCCAGCATGAGTACGACCACCTCGACGGAAAGCTGTACGTGAACCGGCTCATCGACCGGTATGCAAGGAAAGCCATGAAGCAGGCCAAAAAGAACGGCTGGGGCGTTCCCGGCCTCACTTGGATGCCCGGCGTCGACCCCGATCCGTTCGGTCATTGACCTGAGTAACCCGGAACGATGGTCCGCTGCTGGGGGCAGGAGTCCAGTACGCGTTTCATGGCGTCTTTCTCAGCCTGCGTGACCCAGAGCCCGTAAGCGGCCTTCACCGAGATCTGGCGTGCCACGTAATGGCACCTGAGGGTCTTGTTCTTCGGCAGCCAGCTCGCAGCATCCGAAGCGCTCTTTTCCTGGTTGGCCGGCCCGTCGGCGGCCACCAGATTCAGAGGATTGTTGGCCAGGCTCTCACGTTGCTGCCGAGACAACTGCTGGGCACCCTTTTGCCAGGCGTCCCCCAGTGCCACTACGTGGTCGATCTGCACGGTTTTGCTGCTCTCGGCTCCGCGACGGAAATTGACGACAACCCCGGTGTAAGGCTCGCGGAGTTCCCCGCTCGCCACTTTGCAGCGGGAACCCTCGGTGAACACGACACCAGCCAGATCGCGCCGCAGGATGTCGTTGCGCGTGTCGCAACCGTTGTGGTCAACGTCCGACCATGCTTGGCCGAAGGCGGTCCGGTCGTAGTTGTCGCTGGATGCCCGGCCCTTGACCGGTAGCGACTCCAGCACTGTTGAGGCGGGACCCGGAGGGACAGGGTGCACCGCGGCGACCGGCTTCATCCAGCCGGGAGCCAGCACTGGCGCTTCACTGGGTCCGGATATCGAGGGTTCGGCGACTGCGAATTGCCCGGCGGTGAAGAACCAGATGACCGCTGCGACCAATCCCGTGGCCAGGACCAGCAGCACGGCCCATGCCTGGCGTGAGCGGCGCCGGGCGCGCTGATAAGCCGTCCAGCTCGCGGTCACGGGAACTTGGCGCGTAGGTGTTTGGGTATCACCCAAAAGAGCCTAGGCCGGACCCCTGACAACCAGACCGCTATCCACAGTGTGGAGGAAAGGTTATTGCTCCTTCATCACACGCTTCAGATCTTCGGTGGCAAGCTCCAACAGCTCTTCGAGCTGCCGGACCCTGTCGTCGCCGATCTCTCCCGCGGCATGGGCCACGCGTGCCTGGTCGAGCAGTCGGTTGGCTTCCTTATGGTTCTTCCGCGCCACATCGAGTGCGTGTTCCAGCGTGGTTTCATGTTCGAGAGTCGATTCGTGTTCCATGAGACCATTCTGGTTCCCTTTCCCGGCTGATTCCAGAGAATCAGCCGGGAATTTGCCGGGATGCCGGTCGCGGGGGCTAGATGGCGGCGATTGCTTCCAGAACCGCAGCGGGTTCCTTGGCAGGATACGAAGGCGGATTCACTCCGGCCATTTCCTCCATGACCCGGACAACCTGGCAGCTGTAGCCGAACTCGTTGTCGTACCAGACATAGAGAACCAGATTTTTGTCGCTGGAAATGGTGGCCAGGCCGTCAACGATGCCGGCACGGCGGGAGCCGACGAAGTCGGTGGAAACCACCTCAGGTGAATCGATGTAATCGATCTGCTTGCGCAGTTCCGAGTGCAGGGACATCTGCCGCAGATAGTCGTTGACTTCTTCCTTGGTGGTGCCGCGCTCCAGGCTGAGGTTGAGGATGGCCAGGGAGACATCCGGGGTGGGGACGCGGATGGAACTGCCTGTCAGCTTGCCCAGCAGCTCCGGCAATGCCTTGGCGACCGCCTTGGCGGCGCCCGTTTCGGTGATGACCATGTTCAGGGCCGCCGAACGTCCCCGGCGGTCACCCTTGTGGAAGTTGTCGATGAGGTTCTGGTCGTTCGTGAACGAGTGGACAGTCTCAACGTGCCCGTGAACCACACCGAACTTGTCATTGATGGCCTTCAGCACCGGTGTGATGGCGTTCGTGGTGCAGGACGCGGCGCTGACGATCTTGTCCGAGTCCAGAATGGTGTCGTGGTTGATGCCGTGGACGATGTTCTTCAGCTCACCCTTGCCGGGGGCCGTGAGGAGGACGCGGGCAACACCCTTGCTCTGGAGGTGCTGGGACAGCCCTTCGGCGTCGCGCCAGCGGCCGGTGTTGTCCACCACTAGTGCGTCCCTGATGCCGAACGCCGTGTAGTCCACGGTGGCCGGGTTGTCGGAGTAGATGACCTGGACCTGGACGCCGTTGGCCGTGATGGTGTTGGCCTCGGTGTCCACCTTGATGGTGCCTTCGAAAGAGCCATGCACCGAGTCCCTGCGCAAAAGGCTCGCGCGCTTGGCCAGGTCGTTGTCGGAGCCGCGGCGGACCACGATTGCACGAAGGCGCAGGCCATGACCGCCGCCGGCCTTTTCGATGAGCAGGCGCGCCAGGAGCCGGCCGATCCGGCCAAAACCGTAGAGCACGACGTCGGTGCTGGTGCGGTCGTCGCCGCCCCGCTTGCCCACCACATCGGCAAGCTCGGCGCGCAGGAATTCCTCCAGGCTGCTGCCATTGGCCTCGGACTTGAACTTCTGGTTCAGTCGCGCGATGTCGATTGCTGCGGCGCCCAGCTCCAGATCGGCGAGGGCAGACAGCAACGGGGCGGTCTCCTCCAGGAGCAGCTCGTCCTTGCTCATCCTGCGGGCGAACCGGTGCGCCTTCAGGATGTTCATGGTGGACTTATTGATCAGGCTGCGGCCGTGGATACTGGTCACCACGTTGTTCTCGCGGTATAGCCGGCCGATCACCGGGATCATGGCCTCGGCAAGTGCCTCGCGGCCCATCCACGTATCAAGACAAGAATCTGACGTCTGACTCACAGAACTACCTTCCTTGGGTCAACCACATACGTCCTCGTATACGGAAGTCGGCCACCGGAGATGATCCGGGGCACAGGCGTCGGCGGGGATTCGGTCCACCCCGGACGCCTTGGAGGAGCGCAAAGAAAAAGCCACCGGCTGCAAACGCAGACCCGGCGGCCGAACTCCCGCGTTCACTGTCCATTCTAGGGCTGGAACGCCCAACAGCGCGGCCCGAAAAGCGTGAAGTCACTCACATGTGCCCTGGGTGGGTTGGGTGGATGGGTTGACCGATACGCCGGGTTCTGTGTTCCCGTGCCGTTGCCGGCGCGGGAGTAGCGGCCATCCATCTACGAACGCCGTTGCCGACGCCCTCCAGCGGCCTACCCGGACACTCGGGCGAGCAGCCCTCAAACGTGTCCTGTATGGCCTTGCTCCGGGTGGGGTTTACCTAGCCTTCCCGGTCACCCGGGAAGCTGGTGGTCTCTTACACCACCGTTTCACCCTTACCTGGTCTCCGGTCCGTGCGGGCACGTGCCGAAGCCGGGCGGTCTGTTTTCTGTGGCACTGGCCTGCGGGTTACCCCGAGTGGGCGTTACCCACCACCCTGCTCTGCGGAGCCCGGACGTTCCTCGAGTCACCGAAGTGACGCGCGACCGCCTGGTCAACCCATCCGCGCTCTATTCTACGGGCTAGTCCGCCCTCCAGGTTTCGCCGCCGGGCCACACACACATTAATCCGGTGTGGTGAGAGAATGGATCAAGGTTCAGCTCTGATAACAAGGAGGGGATCGCAGTGGATTCCATCAGCCTTTTCGCCACCGTCGTGGTTGTGGTCCTGTTGCTCATCGTGGCCAGGATGTCCATCCGGATAGTGCGGCAGTTTGAACGCGGTGTGCTGTTCCGGCTGGGCCGGATCGTCGGCGTGAGAGCACCGGGCTTGCGGTTCATCATTCCGGTCATCGACCGCCTCCCGCTGGTCAGCCTGCGAATCGTCACCATGCCCATCCAGTCCCAGGGCATCATCACGCAGGACAACGTCAGCGTGGATATCTCCGCGGTGGCGTACTACCGCGTGGTGGACCCTGTGAAGTCCGTGGTAACCATTGAAAATGTTGCAGCGGCAATCGACCAGATCGCACAGACCACACTCCGGAAAGTCGTGGGCCGCCACAGCCTGGACCAGACGCTCTCGGAGACGGAGCGCATCAATAGCGACATCCGCACTATTCTCGATGAGCTCACCTTGGCCTGGGGCGTTGAAGTGACCTTGGTGGAGCTGAAGGATATCCAGCTGCCAGAGAGCATGAAACGCGCCATGGCCCGCCAGGCCGAGGCAGAGCGCGAGAAAAGGGCCAAGATCATCGCCGCCGAGGGCGAATCGATCGCGGCCGCAGCCCTTGGAGACGCTTCGGACACCATGATGGCCCATCCCCTGGCACTCCAGCTGCGCAACCTGCAATCCCTGGTGGAAATCGCCGTCGACAAGAACTCCACCGTCGTCTTCCCGGCGCCGCTGATGAGCACCATCGGCGAACTCTCGGCATTCCTGGCCCGCGAGACCCAGGCGGCCGCCTCCGCCCAAAAACCGCCCGCTTCGGCCACACCGGTCAAGGCCGCATAGGCCCGCCCGAACGGGACTCCCGCGCGACGGGGGCCGGGCCGTTGCCGTCCCGGTAAGATCGTACGGTGCTAATTCTGCTGCCGCCGTCCGAAGGCAAGACCCCCGCAAGCCAAGGCGACGCCGTCGACTGGAACTCCCTCAGCTTCCCTGGACTCAATACGTACCGGGCGAAGGTCCTGGAGGCCCTGGGGACCGTCAGTGCTCACGAGGATGCCCTCGCCCTGCTGGGCGTCGGAGCATCCCTGAGCGCCGACGTCGAACGCAACACCCGGCTGCATACCGAACCAGCGGCGCCGGCCCACCGCGTCTATTCCGGCGTCCTCTACGATGCTCTCGGCTACCAGTCCATGACGGCCCGCCAGCGGCGGAAGGCCGATGAGTCGGTACTGGTCATCTCCGCCCTTTGGGGGGCCATCCGGTTCAATGACCGCGTGCCCGCCTACCGGCTGTCCATGGGAACGTCACTGCCCGACGTCGGACGCCTTGCGTCCTTCTGGAAACCGCAGATCGCCGAGGCACTCACTGCGGCCACCGAGGGCGAGCTGCTGGTGGACTGCCGCTCCAGCACCTACGCGGCGGCGTGGGTTCCGCCGGCGCAGCGGACTGTTTCAGTGAACGTTTTCACCGAGGCCAATGGCGTCCGCAAGGTTGTCAGCCACTTCGCCAAGCACACCCGCGGGGAGCTGGCCCGGCACCTGCTGACCCGCCGGGGCGCCGCCCCGCGGAATCCCGCACAACTCCTGAAGGCTGCGCGCGAGAACTGGAGCGCCGAACTCGTCGAGGGCACCCCGCGTAAAGCGCACGCCCTTAACATCGTCCTGCCCAACTAACTCGCAGTAGATGTCGTTATGAGCGCCCATAACGACATCTAATGCGAGCCAGTTGGGAGGCCTAGGACCACTCGGCGGATCGCACCAGGATGCAGCCGGAGTCGGGGCAGAAAACGATGTCATCCTCAGCGGCGGCCTTGATCTCCGCAAGGTCCCCCGGGCTCAGCTGCATGCCGGAGCCTTCGGACTTGCCGTGGAAGAGCCGGGCCGCCCCCACGCCACGCTTGGCCAGGGTTTTGTCGTAGATGGCCAGCAGGCCGGCGTCGAGTCCGGCTGCGAACTCCGCGCGGCGCCCCTTGACCGCGGAAGCCTCGTGATCAACCTCGCCCAGGGCGGCATCAAGCTCTGCCCGGATCACGGCGAACGATCCCTGAATATCGTCAACGATCTTCTGCTGGGCGGACTGACGTTCGCGGAGACCTTCCAGCCGCTCCATAACCTCCAGCTCGACATCCTCAAGGCTGGAGAGCCGGCGGTTGAGCGAGGCGATATCGCTTTGCAGCGCCATAAGGTCTTTGGACAGGCCGGTTCCGCTGTTGAGCCTGGCTTCGTCGCGCTGAATCCGGGAGGACACCTGCTCCACATCCGCTTCGGCGCGCTTGAGTTCCAGTTCAGCGTCGTGGACCGCCATTTTGGCAGCTCCGAGCTCGCCGTTGGCCACGCTGAGGGCGGCTTCCAGATCGGTGATCCGGGGATCGTTTTCCAGGGTGCGGCGGCGGTTGGACAGGGACTTGAGCTTGGCGTCCAGTCCCTGCAGTTCGAGCAACTTCAACTGTTCCGCCGGTGCTGCCTTGGCCACTATTACCTCCGCTTGTTCCCAACCGGCCGAAGCCGGGCACCGGACCGGCGCAGTTTAGACTCTAGTCCCCGCCCGGAGTCAGAATGAAGTCCCAGGGATCGCTGTTGGTGGTACTGACGCGGATCTCGACGTCGTGCCCCTGGTCCTGGAGGACATTTCCCAATGCCTCGGCCGCCGCGGGCAGCCAGAGCCATTCACTCGCGAAATGCGAAACGTCGATGAGGTACGGCCTGTCGTTAACCGCGTCCTCGCGGGCTTCCGACGCCGGATGATGACGCAGGTCCGCCGTGACAAAGATGTCCGCATTGCTCGCGCGGACCTCGTTGAAAAGGGAATCGCCCGCACCGCCGCAGACCGCGACGCGCCGGACCAGCCCATCCTTGGCGCCGGAGACCCTGACGCCGCCGGCCACGGATGGAAGGATCCCGAACACACGCGCGGCGAAGTCGCCCAGTGTCATGACGTCCTCAAGGTCGCCCACGCGTCCGATGCCTTCTTCCGGCAGGCCGTTCGCGGACGGGGCAAGCGGCACAACGTCGTGCAGACCCAAGGCGTCGGCCAGGACGTCCGAAACGCCGCCGACGGCTGAGTCACCATTCGTGTGCACCGTCAGCAGGCCGGTCCCGGATTCGATCAGCCGGTGCACGGCCCGGCCCTTGGCCGAGGTGGCCGCCACGGAAGTGACCCCTTTGAGCAACAGGGGGTGATGGGCGATCAACAGCTCAGCACCCCACTCGATCGCTTCCTCGATGACATCCAGGGTTGCGTCGACGGCGAACATGATCCGGGTGATGGGGCTCAAGGGGTGGCCGGCCACCAGGCCCACCTCATCCCATTCCTCCGCCAGGGATTCAGGCCAGAGTTCCTCCACCGCCAGCAGGATCTGGCCGAGCGTGGGCGCGTCCGGCACTTCAGCGGCGGCGGGTCCCGACGTGGTTCCGGCCGCTTCTGAAACGTCGGTGTTCACAGATTCCATAACCTCATTTTTACCCTATCCGCGGGCGGCCCCGGCACCCGTAACACTCTCGTAAGGTGGATGGGGAATCAACAGCGTGCTTCAACCATTGAAGAGGACATGAAAACTTTTGTGCTTGGCGGAGGCTGCTTCTGGTGCCTCGACGCCGTTTACCAGAAGACCAGGGGCGTGACCTCGGTGGTGTCCGGCTACACCGGCGGCCACGATCCGTCCCCCGACTACTACTCGGTGTGTGAGGGGAACACCGGCCACGCCGAAGTGGTGGCAGTGAGCTTTGACGAGGCTGTGATCCCTGCGGAGGTCATTCTGGACATGTTCTTCGCCCTCCACGACCCCACCACGCTGAACCGCCAGGGCTACGACGTTGGCACCCAGTACCGCTCATCGATGTTCTATCAGACCACTGAGGAAAAGATCCTTTTCCAGGAGGCCATCGAACGGAACCAGTCGCTGTGGGCTCATGAGATCGTGACGGAAGTCAGCCGGCTGCCGCAGTTCCACGTGGCTGAGCAGTTCCATCAGAACTACTACGCAAAGCATCCGGAGCAGGGCTACTGTCAGGTGATCATCAACCCGAAGCTGGCCAAGGCCCGGAAATATTACTCTTCATGGCTTAATGCTTAGCAGCGGTCCTGCACCCATCGTTAGGCTGACCTCAGTATTCGCTCTTCAGAGAACTCTTCAGAGATAGGCACAAATACATGGCACGGATCTACGACGACGTCACCCAGCTGGTTGGCGGCACTCCGCTGGTTAAGCTCAACCGGCTGACCGAAGGCCTTGACGCCACGGTTGCAGTGAAGCTTGAGTTCTACAATCCGGCCAACAACGTCAAGGACCGTATCGGCGTAGCCATCGTTGACGCAGCGGAAAAGTCCGGCGCCCTGAAGCCCGGCGGAACAATTGTCGAAGGGACCTCCGGGAACACGGGTATTGCCCTCGCCATGGTGGGCGCCGCCCGCGGCTACAAGGTCATTCTGACCATGCCGGAGACCATGTCCACCGAACGCCGCGTGATGCTGCGTGCCTTCGGCGCGGAAATCGTCCTGACGCCGGGCTCAGAGGGCATGCGTGGCGCCGTTGAGAAGGCACAGGAGATCGTGGCCAACACGGAAAACTCCATCTGGGCCCAGCAGTTCGCCAACGAGGCCAACCCCGAGATCCACCGCACCACCACCGCTGAGGAAATCTGGGCGGACACCGACGGCAAGGTTGATATTTTCGTGGCCGGCGTGGGCACGGGCGGCACCATCACCGGCGTCGGACAGGTCCTGAAGGAACGCAAGCCGGAGGTCCAGATCATTGCCGTCGAGCCCAAGGACTCCCCGATCCTGAACGGCGGAGCCCCCGGCCCCCACAAGATCCAGGGGCTCGGAGCCAACTTCATCCCGGAAATCCTGGACACCAATGTCTATGACGAGGTCCTCGACGCCACTCTCGAGGACTCCGTGCGGGTGGCCCGTGACCTCGGCAACAGGGAAGGCATCCTGGGCGGCATCTCCTCCGGAGCGAACGTTTGGGCCGCCCTGGAACTGGCCAAGCGCCCGGAGAACGCCGGTAAGCTCATTGTTGCCGTCGTGTGCGACTTCGGTGAGCGTTACATCTCCACCGTGCTCTATGACGACATCCGCGGCTAAGTCTTAGCCGGCCCTCCTCCGTTTCCTGTAGAAAGGTCTTTGTGAGCTTCTTCGCAAGACTGAAGGAAGACCTCGATGCCGCCCGGTCGCACGACCCGGCGGCTCGAGGCTCTTTTGAGAACTTTTTCGCCTACTCCGGCCTGCACGCCATCTGGGCGCACCGACTCACCCACAGGCTCTGGCAAAACCCCTCGCTCCGCTTTCCGGCGCGCCTGATTTCCCAACTCGCCAGGTTCCTGACCGGGATCGAGATTCACCCCGGAGCCACCATCGGCAGGCGTTTCTTCATCGACCACGGCATGGGCGTTGTGATCGGCGAAACCGCTGAAATCGGCGAGGACGTGATGATTTACCACGGCGTGACCCTCGGCGGCCGTTCGCTGGCCAAGGTAAAGCGCCATCCCACCATCGAGGACCGCGTCACCATCGGGGCGGGGGCCAAGGTCCTTGGCCCCATCGTCATCGGACGTGACAGCGCCGTCGGTGCCAACGCCGTCGTCGTCAAGGACGCCCCGCCGGAGTCCATCATCACGGGTGTCCCGGCCACATGGCGGCACCGCGACGCGCAGCGGGAGACCAAACCCGCCGTCGACCCGGCCGAGTACTACATCGAGTACCGGATCTAGCGCGAAAACCGCTTGTAAATGCTCCACAGCACAACGTCGAACACCGTGTCGGGCAGCAGACGGCGCAGCGTCAGGATAGCCCGGGCGCCCTTGCCCACCGGATAGCGGGTCTTGGGACGCGCAGAGGTGGCCGCGTGAACGATCGCGTCCGCGATGACTTCCGGGTGCGTGGACATGGCGGAGCCGTCAGTGGAAGCCAGGGCCGCGGCCACGATCCTCGCCTGGTCCATGTAGGGACCGTGACCGGACGTTGCCAGCAGGCTCTCCCCTGAGATGGCCCCCCATTCGGTCTGGGTGCCTGCCGGTTCGATGATGGCGACCTTGATTCCATGCGGCTTGAGCTCGAGCCGCAGCGAATCGCTGAGTCCCTCAACGGCGAACTTGGTGGCGTGGTACCAGGCGCCGAGCGGCTCGTACATCTTGCCCCCGATGGAGGACACGTTGATGATCCTCCCCTGCGCCGCCGCGCGCATGGCCGGAAGCACCAGCTGGGTCATGCGCGCCAGGCCGAAGACGTTGACGTCGAACTGCCGCCGGCCCTCCGCCAGTTCCACTTCCTCCAGGGAACCGTAGGAGCCGTAGCCTGCGTTGTTCACCAGGACATCGATCCGGCCGTGCGCCGCCAGGATCCCTTCGACGGCCGCGGCCATGGACTCCTCGTCGGTGACGTCCAGCGCCAGCACCCGCACGCCGAAGGCCTTGAGCGGCTCCATCTTCTCCACGCGGCGCGCCCCGGCGTACACGGTGAACCCACGCCCGCTGAGCTTCTTGGCGGTTTCAAACCCGATTCCGGTGGAAGCGCCGGTGACTAAAGCTACTGGCTGGGGCATTTGGGAACTCCTTGTACGCGATGTGGGCCGAAACGCGGACGGCCGGCGCCTCCCAGAGTATCCGGGAAGCGCCGGCCGTCTGTGCAGCGCGGGAGCGTTTTGAAGCTAGTGGGTGTCCACTGCCTCAATTTCGGACTTGTCTTCGCCCCACAGCGTGTGGAAGGTGCCCTCGGCATCAATGCGGCCGTAGGTGTGGGCGCCGAAGAGGTCGCGCTGGCCCTGGATCACGGCGGCGGGCAGGCGCTTGCGGCGCAGGCCGTCATAGTAGGCCAGCGATGAGGAGAACACCGGTACCGGGATGCCCAGCTGCACGGCAGTGGACACCACGCGGCGCCATGCCGGCAGGACATCGGCGATCGCTTTGGTGAAGGCCGGCGCGAAGAGCAGGTTGGCGGGCTTGTCAGCGGCGGCGTAGGCCTTCGTGATCTCCTTGAGCAGTTCGGCACGGATGATGCAGCCGCCGCGCCACAGGGAGGCGATCTCGTCCAGCTTGAGGTCCCAGTTGTATTCCGTGGCTGCGGACCTCAGCATGTCCAGGCCCTGGGCGTAGGAGACGAGCTTGGAGGCGTACAGTGCCTGGCGCACGTCCTCGACGAAGGTGTCCGGCACCTCAACGGCGAGTTCCTCGCCGGCGAGCAGCTCCTGGGCCAGCTTGCGCTGTTCCGCCTGGGAGGACAGGGCCCGTGCGAAGACGGATTCGGCGATGCCCGACGTCGGGGATCCCAGCTCGAGGGCGGAGATGACCGTCCAGCGTCCGGTGCCCTTCTGGCCGGCCGCGTCCACCACGACGTCGACGAACGGCTTGCCGGTCTTCGCGTCGACGTGGCCGAGGACCTCGGCGGAGATTTCGATCAGGAAGGAGGCGAGCTCGCCCTTGTTCCATTCGGCGAAGATCTTCGCCTGCTCGGCCGGTTCGATGCCGGCGCCGGAGCGGAGGAGATCAAAGGCCTCGCCAATAACCTGCATGTCCGCGTATTCGATGCCGTTGTGGACCATCTTGACGAAGTGGCCGGCGCCGTCGGTGCCGATCCAGGCGCAGCAGGGCTTGCCATCGACGTGGGCCGCGATCTTTTCCAGCAGCGGTCCGAGTGCGTCGTAGGACTCCTTGGAGCCGCCGGGCATGATGGAGGGGCCGTTCAGCGCGCCTTCCTCGCCCCCGGAGACGCCGATGCCGACGAAGTGCAGGTCCTTTTTCGCCAGCGCGGCCTCACGGCGGCGGGTGTCCTCGTAGTGCGAGTTGCCGGCGTCGATGATGATGTCGCCCGCTTCGAGGAGCGGCTCAAGCTGCTCGATCACGGAGTCGACGGGCTTGCCGGCCTTGACCATGATGAGGACACGCCGGGGCTTTTCCAGGGAGTTGACAAGCTCCTGGAGGGTTTCGGTACGCACAAAGTCGCCCTCGTGGCCGTGCTTCTCGAGCAGCGCGTCAGTCTTCTCTACGGACCTGTTGTGCAGGGCAACGGTGAAGCCGTTACGGGCAAGGTTGCGGGCGAGGTTGGCCCCCATCACCGCAAGGCCGGTGACACCGATGTGTGCTGACATCAAAACTCCAATTCATCTTTTTACAAGGTGCGCCTTCAGTCCCGCACTGTTGCGGAACGCGCTGTTAGAACCAGTGGCTGTCAATAAACCATATGTATTTCCCCGGACAACGGGAAAGTTGCGCCCACGTAGTGGAAGGTGGCGCGTCACAAACAGTCTATGATGCGGACTGTCTCAGCACCTGCTGTCTGTGCCCGCTGCCCGTGCGCGGGGTCCGCCTCCGGCCGGTTGCTGCGGGACGGCGCAGGCTGACACGGCCGGCGGTGTGCTCCGGCCCGATTATGCTTACCACTATGTCAACCAGCCTCCACCATCGTGCCATTGAACATCTGGGAACCCGCATCGTGGGCGGCGCCCTCCCTACCGGGCACGTAATGCTGGCCGAGCAGCTCGAGGATGAGCTGAAGGTTTCACGATCGGTGGTCCGTGAAGCGGTGCGGGTGCTGCAGTCGCTGGGCCTGGTGGAGACCATCAAGCGGGTTGGCATCCGGGTGCTTCCCGCCAGCCGCTGGAACCCGTTCGATCCCCTGGTCATCCGCTGGCGGCTGGCCGGCGAGGGCCGCGGCGCCCAGCTCAGGTCCCTCGCGGAGCTGCGTTCCGCCGTCGAACCCGTCGCTGCCGAGCTGGCCGCCGCCAACGCGCCGGAGGAGATCAGGCGGGAGCTGGTGGATGTGTCGCGGGCAATGCGCGACGCCGGGCAGGCCGGCGACGTGCCCAGGTTCCTGGAACTTGATATCCATTTCCACTCCCTCCTGCTCACCGGCTCCGGCAATGAGATGTTTGCCAACCTCGTGGGCCAGGTGGCCGAGACCCTGACCGGCCGGACGGTCCACGGACTGATGCCGGACCACCCCAGGGAAACCGCACTGCAATGGCATATGGACGTCGCCGAAGCCATCGCCGCCGGTGACAGCGCCGCAGCGCGGGAAGCCTCCAGCCACATCATGCGCGAAACCATCACCGAGATGGAGTCCAGCTGGCGGGACCAGCCCCGCGTCTTCATCCCCCTCCCACCCACTTGAACAGCAGGATCTTTACCCCTCCCGGGCCGGGCTGAAGTCCAGCAGCACTTTTCCGGATTCGGCCGAGTTCCTGGCCACCTCAAACGCCTCCAGCCCGCGGGCCAGCGGGAACTCGTGCGTGACCACGGGGTCCACAAAGAGCGTGCCGTCGGCAAGTGCCTCGATGACCTGGTCGATTTCGTTATTGAAGCGGAACGAGCCCAGCAGCTCCAGCTCACGCGTGATCGCCAGTGAGATCGGCACGGGCTGGGGCCCGGTGGGCAGCAGGCCCACCATTACCACGGTGCCGCCTCGGGCTGCGCCCTGAATGGCCGAGGCCAGGCCGTGATGGCTGCCGGAGGATTCGATGACGACGTCGGCCTCCACCGCCGCGATGGCCTCGGCGCCGCCCGCGGCGAGCACCTCGTCCGCGCCAACGGCTGAGGCGATTTCCAGCGGTTTGGCGTGCATGTCGACGGCGACGATTCTGCCGGCGCCGGCCCGCTTCAGGACCGCGATAGCAAGCGCACCAATGGGACCGCTGCCGATGACCAGGACCGTCTTGCCCGCGACGTTGCCGGCCCGGGCCACCGCGTGCCAGGCAACTGATGCTGGCTCGATCAGCGCCGCCGTGCGCAGGTCTATGCCGTCCGGCAGCGGACGGAGCATCCGCACCGGCAGGTTCACGTACCGGCTGAACGCGCCGTCGGTGTGCGGGTAGCGGGCGGCGCTACCGAGGTAGGTGCACCCGGGTGAGAGGTTGGGCCGGTCCGCAGGGAAGCGGGCCGCGCCGGGCGCCGGAGTTGCCGGATGCACCGCGACGGCGGTCCCCGCGGCAGGGCCACCGCCGTCGGCCGCGGCGCGGACAACGGTCCCGGAAATCTCGTGCCCCAGCACCAGCGGTGCCTTCAGGATGGACTCCCCGGCAGCGCCGTGGAGCCAGTAATGCAGGTCGGAGCCGCAAATGCCGCCGTAGGCCACTTCGATGACGGCCTCGTCCGGGGCGGGCGCTGCAAGCGGCACGTCGTCGATCCGGAGGTCGCCGGCGGCGTAGGCCACCACCGCCGGACCAGAGGCTGGAAGGGCTGTGCCGATGGACACTGTTGACGTTGCCATCAGACCACCACCGTCATTCCGCCGTCGATGAAGATGGTCTGGCCGTTCACGAAGTTCGAACCGTCGGATGCCAGCCACACGGCCGGTCCGGCCAGGTCCTGTACGGTCCCCCACCGGTGCGCCGGGGTGCGGTTCAGGATCCAGGCGTTGAAGTCCTCGTCATCCACCAGGTTCTGCGTCATTTCGGTGTGGATGTAACCCGGGGCGATGCCGTTGATCTGCAACCCCGAGCCCGCCCACTCCGCCGTCATGGCCCGGGTCAGGTTCCGCAGCCCGCCCTTGGCCGCCACGTACGGGGCGATGGTGGGCCGCGCCAGGTCTGTCTGGACCGAGCAGATGTTGATGATCTTGCCGTGCCCCCGGGGAATCATGTGCCGGGCCGCCTCCCGGCCCACCAGGAACGCGCTGGTCAGGTCCGTGGAAATCACCCGTTCCCAATCGCTGACGTCCAGCTCAAGCATGGGCACACGGTGCTGGATGCCGGCGTTGTTCACCAGGATCTCCAGCGGCCCCACATTCTCCTCCACCCAGGCCACGCCACGGGCAGCGTCGGTGTCTTTGGTGACATCAAACGCGCAACTGTGGATCCGGCCCGGTGCGTACTCGGCCGCCATCGCGGCTTCGGCGCTCTTCAGCCGTTCGGCGTTGATGCCGTTGAGCACCACGGTGGCGCCAGCGTCCGCCAGCGCCCGGGCCAGCGCATTGCCGATTCCCCGGCTCGATCCGGTCACCAGGGCGACCCGGCCTGTCAGGTCAAAAAGTGCACTCATGGTTCGTTGATTCCTCACTTAGTTCCGGCGTGGATGTTGTCACTGATGTTCGAGATCGCTTGCCGGACGACGGCGAGGTCCTGGTCACCGAGTCCCTGCCGCGTGAGTTCAGCGTAAAGTTCGACGCCGGCCCTCGCCATGGGTACCGCGGCCCCCACGGCGGCGGCGCTGTCGAGGACGAAGGTAAGGTCCTTCTGCATGAACTTTGCCGGCCCGGTGGGGTGGTAATTTCTTGCCGCGAGTCGCGGCCCCACAACCTCGAGCACCCTGCTGCCCGCAAGACCGCCCGACAGGACCTCATAGAGGGCGGCGACATCCATGCCGGAGCGTTCAGCGAGCTCGGCGGCCTCGGCGAGTGCCGCCGTCGTTGTTCCCACGATCAGTTGGTTACAGGCTTTGGCGAGGGACCCCGAACCCAGCGGCCCCATCCGGCGAACAGTGGTCCCCATGGTGCTCAGGAGCGGCAGGAGCCGGTCGAAGTCCGCCTCGGCCGCGCCGGTCATGATGGCCAGCGTGCCATCCCGCGCCCCTTGGGTGCCCCCGCTCACTGGAGCATCCACCACCACGGCATTTCCGCCGCTCGCTGCGGAGACCCGCTGACCGAATTTACGGATGCCCTCCGGCGAGACGCTGCTCATAACCACGACGGCGGTGCCGGCAGTGGGCGCCTTGGCCGACCACATGGCCAGGAGCCCCGCCGCGGCTTCCTCAATGAAGGACAGATCGGGCAGCATAAAAATAATGGCGGCGTGGTCCCGCAGGTCCGCCACCTCATCGACGCGGCCGCCGCCCAACTCCGCGAATTCCGCCAATGCCCCCGGCGAACGGTTCCAGGCGTCAACTTTCCAGCCGCCGGCGAGCAGGTTGGCTGCCATCGGCGCCCCCATGAGCCCCAGGCCTACAAAGCCCGCACTCTTACGCTCCGCTGTCATACTGACCCACTTCCTCGTGATTGATCCTAAGCAACTCCGCGAAATCTGTTCAATATCCTAGCCTCCATTCAGTATGATGAACAGCATGACCTCAGCTGAAACCACAGTCGCGATCGCCGTTCCGCTCGAAGCAGAGCTCGTGGACCGCATCCGCGCAGTAGATCCGTCCGTAACCGTGCTGTATGACCCCGAACTGCTTCCCCCCGAGCGTTATCCCGCGGACCATTCCGGAGATCCCGACTTCCGCCGCACCCCGGAGCAGGAGGAACGTTACTGGGCGATGCTGAACAAGGCCCAGATCCTCTATGGTTTCCCGAACGAAAGCCCGGCGGGCCTTGCGAGGATCGCCCGGAGCAATCCCCACCTGGAATGGATCCACGCCATGGCGGCCGGTGCCGGCGGCGCCGTAAAGGCATCCGGGCTGGACGCAGCGACGCTGGGGAAGTTCAAGGTCACCACCTCCGCAGGGGTCCATGCCCTGCCGCTCGCGGAATTTGCCGCGCTCGGCATCCTGAACGGCTTCAAACGCACGGCGGAAATGGCACAGGACCAGGCCGCCGGGATCTGGCCCGAGCTCCGCACACCAACCCGCCTGGTTAGCGGCTCCCGCCTGGTCGTAACCGGCCTGGGCGAAATCGGGCTGGAGACGGCACGGCTCGCCAAGGCTTTGGGAATGAGCGTCAGCGGCACCAAGAGGTCCGTGGAGCCTATCGACGGAATCGCCGAAGTGGCCGATAACGCCGGCCTCCCGGAGCTGCTTGCCAAGGCGGACGCTGTGGTAAATACGCTCCCCGGCACCCCCTTCACCGAGAAGCTCTTCAACCGCGAAGTCTTCGCCGCCATGAAACCCGGAACGGTCTTCGTCAACGTGGGCCGCGGCACGGTGGTGGACGAGGAGGCGCTCCTGGAAGCGCTCGACAACGGTCAGGTCTCATATGCCTGCCTCGATGTGTTTGCCGTGGAGCCGCTCCCGCAGGACAGCCCCCTGTGGAACCACCCCAAAGTGACGGTTTCCCCGCACACCTCGGCCCTCAGCGCCGCCGAGAACAGGCTGATCGCCGAACGCTTCTGCAGCAACCTGCGGACACACCTCGACGGCGGCCAACTCCCCCACCTCGTGGACACGGTGCACTTCTACTAGGACCTGCCGGGAGGGGAGCTACGCAACGGGGCACGGCTGTGGGAACCATAGCCGTGCCCCGTTGCGTAGGAGGCCAATGAGACGGGTGGTATCGCGTGAGTATTCAAGTAGCGAATACTCGCGTTTTCCGCCGGGCTTCCTCCCTAGAGTGGTGTCATCGCAACCGGCCGGGAAGGCTGCAGCCAATCCCAGGCATCGCCTTCTCCCGGCCGGACCACTTAGGTGGCGGCCGGGGTCACTGTGGCCGGGCGGCCCGCCGGGTGAAGGAGAACACATCATGGGTCTCGCAAAATCAGCCGCGAGGAAGCTTCGATTCCTTCCGGCGCCAGACGCCGCACCCGGCCCGGCCGGGCGCACCCCGGTCGGGCGCAGCCCGGAGAATTTCCGGGAAGTCCCCCCAGCCGAACAGGGGCCCCGCAAGTACCGGGACCGCATCAGCGGCGCGCCCGTCCTGGAACGCAGCCGTCTTGAGGGGAATGCGGGAACGGCACATTCCTGGCGGTTCAACGATTTCGTCAGCTCCTTCCTGCTCATGCTCCCCTACCGGATCGACAATGTGGAACGCGCCCTGACTGCCGGGGACTGGCAGAGTGCCTCCCTCGCCGCGCAAAGCCTTTCCTGGTCGGCCTCCATGGCCGGCGCCTGCAGGCTCGAACTCGTGGCCGCCTTGATCGATGCCGACCTCCAAGCCGGCCATTCGGCCCGTGCACGGGAGACCGGATGCATCCTCCGGCCGGCCGCCGCCGAGCTGACAGCAGCCCTTGCGCCTCTGCTGGCCGCCGCTCACTGAGGCACGCACGTCGCCGAGGTAGCGCGCGGGCGGAAGTTCCACAGGGCCACGTTTACAAGTAGCCTGGAAATTCTCATGCGGACGGGACGGCCCGGTGCGCCAAGTTGCTAGCCCGCAATCCAGCCACGGTGTCAGGCGGAACACACACGCCCGTGGCCCCTTTCCGGAACTGGAAGGGGCCACGGGCTGGCGGCAGATGCAGGGTGAGGAGGGTGCCTAGCTGGCATCCTCGGTGAGGCGAAGGTCCCGCCCCACGGTCTCCGGCGTGAAGAACGTGGTTCCAAAGGAGATCAGGGCGAGCACCAGGGAGTAGATGGCCAGCACAAGCCAGGAATAGCCGGTGGCCGCGAGGAGCGCGGCACCCACCAGCGGCACGAGTCCGCCTGCAAGCACGGCCGACAGTTCACGACTCATGGCCACGCCGGTGAAGCGGTACTGCGAGCCGAAAAGTTCAGGCAGCAGCGGGCACTGGGGGCCGAGCATGGACTGGACGCCCAGGGCGACGCCCACCACCATCACGACCCACACGAGTGTCACATTGCCCAGGGTCACAAGGTAGAACGCGGGCAGGGCGATGGCGGCCTGAAACAGCGCGCCATAACGGTAGACAGGAACCCGGCCGAACCTGTCGGACAATGCCCCGAACGTCACCACCATTACGGCGGCGAAGCCGGCGGCGATGAGCAGGCCAACCGGCCCGATGAACTTATCACCGGGGAAGATGCCGTCCTTGGCTGACAGGAAGGCGACCAGGAGCGCCGAGTAGATCGAGGAGTTGCCGTTTTCCCCCATGCGCAGCCCGATGCCGATGAGGACGTTCTTCTTGGAGTGCTTCCACAGCTGGCCAATCGGATTCTTGACAACGTTCTTGTGCTTCTCGAGCTCCTGGAAAACCGGCGTCTCCTTCAGGCGGAGGCGGATGAAGATGGCCACGGCGATCAGGATCACGCTTGCCAGGAAAGGCACCCGCCACAGCCAGCCCTCAAGGACGGCCTTGTCCGCAAGGGCGACCAGGGCGAACGTTCCGGCGCCAAGCAGGGTGCCCAGCTGGATTCCAACAAAGGGCAAGGAGGCGAAGAAGCCCCGGCGGCGGCGCGGCGCCACTTCGGAAATCAGGGTGGTGGCGCCCGCCTGCTCCGCTCCGGCACCCAGCCCCTGGATGATCCTGAGGGTCACCAGCAGGACGGCGCCGAGCATGCCGGCCTGTTCGAAGGTGGGCAGCAGGCCAATAGCGAAGCTGGCCGTCCCCATCAGGCCGATGGTCAGGATAAGAACGGACTTGCGGCCGAACTTGTCGCCGATGTGGCCGAAGATCACTCCACCAAACGGCCGGGCAGCGAAACCCACCCCGTACGTGGCGAAGGAGGCGATAAGTGCGCCGTCCTCGCCGAGGGGCTTGAAGAACAGCGGGCCGAAGATCAAGGCCGAGGCCAGGCCATAAATGTAAAAGTCGTAATACTCCAGCGCGGAGCCCACGGAACTGGCGAGAGTTGCCCTCCGCAGCTGTTCCGGTTCGACGAGGACGTCGTCCGCTTCAGTCAGTGATGATTCAGTACGAGTTGTCACAAGCACTCCCTTGAGAACACTCCAGACCCCCGTTGGTCTGGCGGGATAGTGACGTCACCCGTGGCGTCGATCACTATGTTGAACAGCGTACAACATCATGAACCAATCGCCAATGATGTTATCGGATTTAAATCGCGGGCCGATTGCCCCTGGACGCAGCCCGGCCCATTCAGCCCATCGGATTACCAAGCGACCTGGCCAGTTCCTTAAGCTCCTTCACCATGAGCGCGCCCTGCTCTTCGGAGTAGGTGGCCTTGAGCGCGGTCACGGACAACCCCAGGCTGGGCCCGTGGGCTCCCCGGGTTGGCACGGCCACGGCAAGGCACACAACCCCGGTGGTGGATTCCTCGTCCTCAAACGCGAAGCCCTGCTCGCGGATCTCGGCCAGCTGCGCCTTGAGCGCGGCGCCTGTTCGCAGTGACTTCGGGGTCAGGACCGGGAGCTCTGCGCCGTCAGGAAACATTTCATCCACGTCATGGTCATGCAGCCGTGCAAGAAGCGCCTTGCCCACCGCGCAGAGGGACACCGGCATCTTGTCCCCGATGTTGGATGTCAGCCGGACTGCAGGGTGGCCTTCGTAGCGCGCCAGGTAAATGACGTTGGCGCCGTCCAGCATGGCTATGCGGACGGTTTCGCCGGAGAGTGTGGGCGCCTGCTCGCAGAACCTGTAGAACTCCTGCACCTCGTCCAGCCGGCTCAGATAGGCGGCCCCGAGCTCCACGAGCTTGCGTCCAAGCGTGAACTCGGCGCCCTGCCGGTTGATGAGCCGGGCTTCCTCCAGTGCAAGCAAGAGATTCGAGGTGGAGGATTTAGGGATGCCCAGCTCCCTCGACAGATCGCTCAGGGTCAACCTGCCGGTGGCAGAGGCTGCCAGCGCCTCCAACACAGCCGCCGCGCGGGTTACGGCCGGCGCAGGAGAGGCACTCCCCAGCCCATCGGAAGTTCGGGAAACTCGGGAATCGGCCATGATTCTCCTTCAGATCTCGCGCCTGTGTCACCAGCGCCATACACTCAAAAGTTGTTCAGTCGGCTGAACACTAACCATCATAATGTGTGGAAGTGCATGTTTACCCGCCGCCCCCGGGAGCGCGGCGGGGAAAGCGCGAATCGCCCGCTCCGTTGCAGTCATGACTCCGGGGACGAGGCACCGGCCGAGAGCCGGATTTGTTTCACATTTCCGAAATTTCACTGTATATTCATTTCAAGCCCTCCACCGCGGCATCCCCCAATAGCCGCGGTGGAGGGCTTTTCCAATTTCCGTTCGTTCCCCCAGCTCCAGCAAGAGCCGTCAGGCGGCATCTGCGATGGCTTCCCGGAGCTTCCACCCGCCACCTTGTCCATCCCTGACCAGTTCCATGGTGGTCAAAGCTGAACGGCTGTTCCTTCCCAGCCTGACCTGCACCTGCCAGACCTCCACGTCCACCCGGCCCAGGCCCTTGGGCATCCGGCGCTCATCCTCCCACCAGCTGACGCGTTCAAACCAGCGGACGGGCTCCGCACCGATATTCCATTCACGGCCTCCTCGGATGACGGCCTGTGGCGTCCCGTCAGGCGCGAGCCTGAGCATGATGTGTTCCATGGAGACAGGCTAAGAGGGGGCCCCGACAATAAGACCGGAGCGCATCAAAAAACCCCGCCGCTCCAAGAAAATTCCTTGAACGGCGGGGCTTTGGCTGGTGGGTCCTACCGGGATCGAACCGATGACATCCACGGTGTAAACGTGGCGCTCTACCAGCTGAGCTAAAGACCCAAACCGTCGCTTGAGCGTCTCAGCGCTTCAACCAACGAACAGCAACTGTACCCGATCGGAACGGCCGAACGCCAATCGGCGCCGCCCGCAGGCGGGCTCCTATCCCTCCGGGGTCACAGGGCGGGCAGTTCGGCCGCCAGCCAGGTGAGGGCTTCGCTCACACCGGCCTCAAGCTTGATGGTGGCAAGATCGTCACCCCGTGTGGTGCCGCGGTTAATAATGACCACCGGCTTCTCCTGCTTCGCCGCATGGCGGACGAAACGAAGGCCGCTCATCACCGTTAGTGAGGATCCCGCAACAACCAGGGCCGCTGCCGCATCAACCATCGCGTAGGAGCGCTCCACCCGGTCTTTCGGAACGTTCTCGCCAAAATACACAAAATCCGGCTTGAGCGTTCCGCCGCACGCGGGGCAGTGGGCCACCACAAAGCTGCCGATGAGGTGCGAGTCCTCAACGGTGGCGTCGGCGTCGGGAGCCATCTCCACCACCCCGGCCACCAGGGCCCGTTCGAGGAAATCGGGATTCAGTTCCTCCAAAACGCCTGCCAGCAGCGTGCGGCTGAAGCGCCGGCCGCAGGCCAGGCAGAGAACCTGATCGAAACGGCCGTGAAGATCCACCACGTTAACGCTGCCGGCATCCTCATGCAGCCGGTCCACGTTCTGGGTGATGAGGCCGGTCAGCAGGCCCCGTTGTTCCAACTGCGCCACTGCCGCGTGGCCGTCGTTGGGGTCGGCACGGCGCAGATGGGACCAGCCAATATGGTTTCGGGCCCAATACCGCTGCCGGTTCTCGGAACTGCCAATGAACTCCTGATAAGTCATCGGTGCCCTCGGTGCCGCGCCGGGTCCCCGGTAGTCGGGGATGCCGGAGTCGGTGCTCAGCCCGGCCCCGGTGAGCAGGGCAAACCGGCTTCCCGCCAACACATCACGGATGGACCCGAGGACCTGCAGTTCGTCCGGGTCGGGTTCCGCGCCGCGCACCGGTGGCAGGCTGGCAAACCCAGTCATGCCAATACCGGGGCGCCGCTGCCTCATCGAGCTAACTCCCGCCAAGTCCCGCCAGAGCAGTCCGATATTCGGCGAGGTCGCGTGCCTGGCCCCTCGGATTCACCACGACATGGCGGATGATCCCGTCCGCGTCGATGATGAAAGTTCCCCGTTGCGCCATTCCGCTCCCCCGGTCAAACACCCCGTACTGCTCGGCGACGGCTCCATGGGGCCAGAAGTCAGCCAGCAGATCAAACGCATAGCCCTCTTTTTCGGCGTAAGCGCGGAGTGTGAACTTGCTGTCGACTGAAATACCCACCACCGTCGCGTTCGAATCCTCGAACAGCGAGAGGTTGTCCCGTATCTCGCACAGCTCCCCCGTGCAGATTCCCGAGAAGGCGAACGGATAGAAAACGACGACGACGTTGCGGCCCCTCAGCGCCGACAAACGGACGGGTTCTCCGTACTGGTTAGTCAGTTCGAAGTCCGGGGCGATACGGCCGACCGCGGGAACGTGCGTTGCCTCGACAGCAGTTTGAACGTGCTGCGGCGTCACTTGTTCTTCCTGGTAACCAAGCGGGTGGCGCTCCAGTCCCTGGAGACACCCACGGAGGTGGTGCAGTGGAGTCCGGCCGTTGGGGCGGCGTCCTGGATATCCGAGGGGGAAACATATCCCGGCCGTCCGGACTTGGGACTCAGGACCCAGACCACCCCTCCTTCGGTCAGGGTGGTCAAGGAATCGACGAGCGTGTCAACAAGGTCTCCGTCGCCGTCCCGCCACCAGAAGATGACCGCATCGACTACGTCGTGGTCGTCTTCATCAAGGAGTTCCGAGCCCGTGAGGTCTTCAATATCGTCACGTAAGTCGAAGTCGACGTCATCGTCGTAACCGAACTCCTGAATCAGATCCCCGTTTTTGAAACCCAATTTTTCCGCCACATTTACCGAAGTGGCGGCGTCGGCCTCGCTCACGTGTTCCTCCAATGCTTAGTCATCTTCATAAATCTAGTGATTTCCATTACTACAAGCCAACACCCTTTGTGTCTGCTCTTCAAGCTGGGGGCACCGCGATCCCACTTATTCTGCGTCACATGCGCTGCCGTGACATCCCTCCGGCAGGCGGGGTTCGGTCACACAACCAGTATGACCGTCAAATACGACCGGAGCATCAAGGGGCGGCTACGCATCAGCTGGTTCTCACGGCTAGAGTGGCTGTTGACGACTATGCCTGCGGGGCGACCGCCCTGGTTTTACATGCGGTCATAGACGAGATAGGACCCTGCCCGGCGCACATGACCGGGCTGATGTAACCGATACGTCGCACACGACGCGTTCACGCCAGGCAGTTACCCTGCCGGACCTGAGGGTGCCGATGCATGCGCGCAAAGAGAGGTTGGACGTGGCTGCAGGAGAAGATACCTCCCATATCCTCAGCGGGTTGACTAACCAGCTGCCTGATCGTGATCCGGAAGAGACCGCCGAATGGATTGAGTCCCTGGACACGCTGATCAGGGAACAGGGCACCGAACGGGCCCAGTACATCATGCGCAGTCTCCTGCAGCGTGCCGGCGCCCAGAGCGTCGGGGTCCCGATGGTCACCACCACGGATTATGTGAACACCATCCCGGTGGACCAGGAAGCGCCGTTCCCCGGGAACGAGGACTACGAGCGCCGCTACCGGGCCTACATGCGCTGGAACGCCGCGGTCATGGTGCACCGGGCGCAGCGGGCGAACATCGGGGTGGGCGGGCACATCTCCACCTATGCCGGGGCCGCGACCCTGTACGAGGTCGGCTTCAACCACTTCTTCCGCGGCAAGGACCACCCCGGCGGCGGGGACCAGGTCTTCTTCCAGGGCCACGCCTCCCCCGGGATGTACGCCCGGGCCTACATGGAGGGCCGGCTGACCGAGGAGGACCTGGACGGGTTCCGGCAGGAAAAATCCAAGGAGGGCCACGCCCTCTCCTCCTACCCGCACCCGCGCCTGATGCCGGAGTTCTGGGAATTCCCCACCGTGTCCATGGGCATCGGGCCGATGAACGCGATCTACCAGGCCCAGTCCAACCGGTACCTGCACAACCGGGGCCTGAAAGACACCTCCGACCAGCAGGTCTGGGCGTTCCTGGGCGACGGGGAAATGGACGAGCCCGAGTCCCGCGGCCTGCTCCAGCTCGCCGCGAACGAGAACCTGGATAACCTGAACTTCGTCATCAACTGCAACCTCCAGCGCCTGGACGGGCCGGTGCGCGGCAACGGCAAGATCATGCAGGAACTCGAGGCGTTCTTCCGCGGCGCGGGCTGGAACGTGATCAAGGTCGTCTGGGGCCGGGAATGGGATGAGCTGCTGGCCAGGGACTCGGACGGGTCCCTGGTGAAGATCATGAACGAAACCCCGGACGGGGACTACCAGACCTACAAGGCCGAGTCCGGCGGGTTCGTCCGTGAGCACTTCTTCGGGAAAACCCCGCAGACCAAGGAAATGGTCGCGGACCTCACCGATGACCAGATCTGGAACCTCAAGCGCGGCGGCCACGACTACCGCAAGGTCTACGCCGCGTACAAGGCCGCCACCGAGTTCAAGGGCAAACCCACCGTGATCCTGGCCAAAACGGTCAAGGGCTACGGACTCGGGCCCCACTTCGAAGGCCGCAACGCCACCCACCAGATGAAAAAACTCACCCTCGACGACCTCAAGTCGTTCCGGGACCACCTGCGCATCCCCGTCACGGACGACCAGCTCGAGGGGGACCTGTACGCCCCGCCGTACTTCCACCCCGGCACGGACGCCCCGGAAATCAAGTACATGATGGAACGCCGTGCCGCCCTGGGCGGGTCCGTGCCCGAGCGCCGCTCCAAGCACGCCGACGTCGCCCTTCCGGAGGCAAAAACGTACGAGGTCGCCAAGCGCGGCTCCGGCAAGCAGCAGGCCGCGACCACCATGGCCTTCGTCCGGCTGCTGAAGGAACTCATGCGCGACAAGGAGTTCGGCAAGCACATTGTCCCGATCATCCCCGATGAGGCCCGCACCTTCGGCATGGACGCGTTCTTCCCCACCGCCAAGATCTACAACCCCAAGGGACAGAACTACCTCTCCGTGGACCGGGACCTGGTCCTGGCCTACAAGGAATCCCCCGCCGGGCAGCTGATCCACCCGGGCATCAACGAAGCCGGCGCCGTGGCGGCCTTCACCGCCGCCGGCACCGCCTACGCCACCCACGGCGTGCCGCTGATCCCGGTCTACGTGTTCTACTCCATGTTCGGCTTCCAGCGCACCGGGGACTCCTTCTGGGCCGCGGGCGACCAGATGACCCGCGGGTTCATCATCGGCGCCACCGCGGGCCGGACCACCCTCACCGGCGAAGGACTCCAGCACGCGGACGGCCACTCCCCGCTCCTGGCCTCCACCAACCCCGCCGTGGTCACCTACGACCCCGCGTTCGGCTACGAAATGGGCCACATCGTCCGCGACGGCATCGAGCGCATGTACGGACCGGACTCCACCAACCGGAACCTGATGTACTACATCACGGTCTACAACGAGCCCATCACCCAGCCCGCCGAACCGGACGAGCTCGATGTTGAGGGAGTGATCAAGGGAATCTACCTGCTCGCGCCGGCCAGGATCGACGGCCCACGCACGCAGATCCTGGCCTCGGGCGTCTCCGTTCCCTGGGCCCTGGAAGCCCAGCGGATCCTGGCCGAGGACTGGGGCGTCTCCGCGGACGTCTGGTCCGTCACATCCTGGAACGAACTGCGCCGCGACGCGATGGCAGCCGAAGAGGACGCGTTCCTGAACCCGGGGAAACCCGCACGGGTACCGTTCGTCACCGAACAGCTCGCCGGGGCAACCGGACCCATCGTGGCGGTCTCGGACTACATGAAGGCCGTTCCGGACCAGATCCGCCAGTTCCTCCCGAACGAGTTCGCCTCCCTCGGCGCGGACGGCTTCGGCTTCTCCGACACCCGCGCCGCGGCACGCCGCTTCTTCAAGAACGACATCCACTCAATCGTGGTCCGTTCCCTGGAGATGCTCGCGCGTCGCAGCGAGGTGGATTCCCAGGCTCCGGCCCAGGCCATCGAGAAGTACAAGCTCCACAATGTGAACGCGGGCTCCACCGGCAACGCCGGGGGCGAATCCTGACGTATCCGCAGTGAGTCTCGACGGCGGCTTCCACCTGCAAGGTGGGGGTCGCCGTCGTCGTTCTACCGTTAAATTGCCCGTCGGACGGGTAAGGCTCCTCAGCGGCGTGTGTGATGCAGCGCAAATCGAGTTGTAGCCTATGCACAAAATGGAGGTTGCCCTGCGGGCACCGTATGCTCAATGCATGGCAGAGCCAACCACCACTCCCGCAAAGCGCAAAGCAGGCCCGCGTGCCCTGACGCCGGAGAAAGCCCAGACACTGAAGGAGCTCCGGGCAAGTGTGGGAAAACTGTCCACCACCACCCTGCGCCAGCTGGAAAAATCACTGCCCTGGTACAGCAGGCTGAGCTCCGATGAGCGCTCGGCACTTGGCATGGTGGCGCAAAACGGCATTGCTGCCTTTGTCACCTGGTACGAACGCCCCAGCTCGCCGTCGTGGATTCTTACCGACGTGTTCGGGACCGCGCCCACAGAGTTGACCCGCTCCATCAGCCTGCAGAAAGCTCTCCAACTCATCAGGATCGTGGTTGAGGTGGTGGAGGATCAGGTTCCCGTCATCGCCCCTGAGGCTGATCAGCCCGCATTGCGCGAAGCCGTGCTCCGCTATTCGCGCGAGGTGGCGTTTGCCGCCGCCGACGTGTACGCCCGCGCAGCCGAATCGCGCGGATCGTGGGATACGCGGCTCGAGGCGCTGATCGTCGATGCCATCCTGCGCGGCGAAAACACCGATGCGCTGCGTTCCCGGATAGCCGCCCTGGGCTGGAAGGCCCAGGAACGGTTCACGGTCATGGTGGGCAATTCACCATCCGAACCAAGCGCGAGCTACGTGAGCGAACTGCGGCGCACGGCCAGCCGGTTCGCGGAGGACGCCCTCGTGGGAATTCAGGGTGACCGGCTCATCCTTATCCTTGGCGGAGTTCACGACCGCGAAACCGCGTACTTGAAGCTCAGCGAGCTCTTCGCGCCGGGCCCCGTGGTCTATGGCGCCGAGGCCGGTTCCCTGCTGGAGGCAAGCAGCTCCGCCCAGTCCGCCTTCGCCGGCCTCACCGCCGCCCGTGCCTGGCCCTCGGCACCCCGGCCGGTGGCCGCGGACGACCTCCTCCCAGAGCGTGTCATCTCCGGCGACGACGCCGCGCGGCGATCACTCATCAAGAACATCTACCGTCCGCTGCTGGCGGCTTCAAACGGGCTGGTCGAAACCCTCGGAACGTACCTGGAACTGGGGCACTCACTGGAGGCCACTGCGCGGGAGCTCTTCGTCCACGCCAACACGGTCCGTTACCGGCTGAAGCGGGTTTGTGACGTCACAGGCTGGGATCCGCTGCTGCCGCGGGAGGCGTTTGTGCTTCAGGCAGCGCTGGTGGTTGGCCGTCTTTCGGTTCCGCCGAAGGCCCCCACCGAACGTCAACCTACGCGGAACAACAACTGAACCGTTGTAGACTTCCTACAAACTGACCCAGTGAGCTTGGTGTATCAATACACCAAGATTCACGCGGTAATTTGGAAAGCTGGATACGTGCTTGCAATCCTATGCCCTGGACAGGGCTCCCAGACCCCTGGTTTTCTGGCCCCTTGGCTGGAACTGCCTTCCGTAGCAGGCCATTTGGCCTCCCTGAGCGAAATTGCAGGCATCGACCTCACCGCACATGGCACTACGTCGGATGAGGACACCATCAAGGACACTGCGGTGGCGCAGCCGCTGATCGTCGCGGCCGGGCTCGTGGCGGCAAAGTCACTGTTCGACGTCGAGATCAGCTCGCTCCCCGTGATTCTGGCCGGACACTCGGTGGGTGAAATCACCGCGGCTGCCCTCGCCGGGGTGCTGACCGAAGCTGAAGCCATGACGTTCGTGCGGGAACGCGCCAACAGCATGGCCGCGGCCGCGGCGGTCACTCCCACCGGGATGAGCGCGGTTGTGGGTGGAGACCCTGCCGAGGTGCTGGCAGCCATTGAGGCCTCCGGAGCGACGCCGGCCAACGTCAACGGCGCCGGACAAACGGTTGCCGCCGGCACGTTTGACCAGCTCAAGGCCCTGGCGGACAATCCGCCCGCGAAGGCGCGTGTGATTCCGCTCAAGGTGGCCGGCGCGTTCCACACGTCGCACATGTCCCCTGCCGTGGCGACCCTGGAGGCGCTCAAGCCCTCGCTCCGCCCGAACAAGGCCCAGGTCCCCCTCCTCTCCAACTACGATGGCCAGGAAGTCTTCGACGGGGCCGCCGTGGTGGACAGCCTCATCGCCCAGGTGTCCCGGCCTGTCCGCTGGGATCTCTGCATGGAAACGCTCGTTCAGCGAGGGGTGACCGGCGTCATCGAACTCGCACCGGCAGGAACCTTGGCCGGGCTGGCCAAACGCGGCATGCCCGGAGTCAAGACGGTGGCCGTCAAGACTCCCGACGATCTCTCCGCAGCCCTTGCACTATTCGCAGAACTGGAGGGACAGGCATGAGCGTTCCCACACTTAAGCAGACGCCGATGCGCGAACACACCCGCATCCTTGCCGTGGGTGCCTACCGCCCGGACGTCATCGTCACCAACGACGACGTTTGTCAATGGATCGATTCCTCGGATGAATGGATCCGCCAGCGCACCGGCATTGTGACCCGCCACCGGGCCCCCGCCGAAGTCAGCGTCATTGACATGGCCGAAGGAGCGGCGCGCGAGGCCCTGGCAAAGGCAGGCATCGAGGCTTCCCAACTGGGCGCCGTCATCGTCTCCACCGTCACCCACCCGTACGCGACGCCCTCCGCGGCAGCCAGCCTTGCCGACCGCATCGGGGCCACCCCCGCACCCGCCTTCGACATCTCGGCAGCGTGCGCCGGCTACTGCTACGGCATTGCGCAGGGCGACGCCCTGGTCCGCTCCGGCGCCGCTGACTACGTCCTGGTGGTCGGCGCCGAGAAGCTCTCCGATGTCATCGACAACACCGAGCGCACCATTTCGTTCCTGCTCGGCGACGGCGCCGGCGCGGTGGTTATTGGCCCATCGGACACTCCCGGCATCGGGCCCTCGGTCTGGGGTTCCGATGGCAGTAAGTGGGATGCCATCGGCATGACCCACTCGCTCCTTGACGTCCGTGAACTGGCGCTGGCAGCCAATAAGACCGGTTCGCTCAGCGCCGAAGAGGCTGCCGTGACGGACACCGCCATCTGGCCTACGCTCCGCCAGGACGGACAGACCGTCTTCCGCTGGGCCGTCTGGGAGATGGCCAAGGTGGCGCAGCAGGCACTCGATGTTGCCGGCGTGAGCGCCGAGGACCTCGTCGCTTTTGTGCCCCACCAGGCCAACATGAGGATCATCGATGAGATGGTCAAGAAGCTCAAGCTTCCGGACACGGTCAAAGTGGCGCGGGACATCGCCGAGGCCGGCAACACCTCGGCCGCGTCGATCCCGCTGGCCACCCACCGCCTGCTTCAGGAAAACCCTGAGCTCAGTGGCGGTCTGGCCCTGCAGATCGGCTTCGGAGCCGGACTGGTGTTCGGCGCCCAGGTCATCGTGCTCCCGTAGCCGCAGCCTTTACCCACAACTGAATGCGTTCTGAACAGCACGGATTCGCGAACCAAGCCGTATTCTCGGTTTGACTCATTTCCGGCAGACACTGCCGGCAATATAACAAGAAAAGGAGCCATCAATGGCTAGCAACGAAGAGATCCTGGCCGGCCTGGCCGAAATCGTGAACGAAGAGACCGGCCTCGCCACCGAAGCAGTCGAGCTGGACAAGTCCTTCACCGAGGACCTGGACATCGACTCCATTTCCATGATGACCATCGTGGTCAACGCTGAAGAGAAGTTCGGCGTTCGCATCCCGGACGAAGAGGTCAAGAACCTCAAGACCGTCGGCGACGCCGTCAGCTTCATCTCCAACGCACAGGCCTGATCCTGGCTCCTGCCGGCAACGGCTGAACCCGGTTGTACGGTCCGTGGCGCTGACGCAGCGCCACGGACCGGCCCACCGTTGATAGACCTCAAGTTTCCCACGCAGCCACCGGCCCGGAATCGCCGGCCACGGCATGCGCACCTACAGAGAGTGATCCCATGGCACGCAAAGTAGTCATTACCGGACTGGGTGCCACCACGCCCATTGGCGGCGATGTCCCCACGATGTGGAAGAACGCGCTGAAGGGCGTCTCAGGTGCGCGCACGCTGGAGGATGACTGGGTGGCCAAGTACGAGCTGCCGGTACATTTCGCCGCCCGCGCCTCCACCCCCGCCCTCGAGGTCCTGAGCCGTGTGGAAGCCAAGCGCATGGATCCCTCCACACAGTTCGGCGTCGTTGCCGCCCGCGAGGCATGGGCGGATTCGGGCATCACCGAAGTTGACCACGACCGCCTTGCCGTGGCGTTCGCCACCGGAATCGGCGGCGTCTGGACGCTTCTGGACGCCTGGGACACCCTGAAGGAAAAGGGCCCGCGGCGTGTTCTGCCGATGACCGTTCCGATGCTGATGCCCAACGGAGTTGCCGCTGCCGTCAGCCTGGACCTCGGCGCCCGCGCCGGCGCCCACACCCCTGTCTCCGCCTGCGCTTCCGGCACCGAGGCCATGCATTTGGGACTGGACCTGATCCGTTCCGGCAAGGCGGACGTTGTTGTCTGTGGTGGCGCCGAAGCGGCAATCCACCCCATGCCGATCGCGGCCTTCGCCTCGATGCAGGCTCTCTCCCGCCGCAACGACGACCCCGAGCGGGCCTCACGTCCCTATGACCGGGACCGCGACGGTTTCGTCATGGGGGAAGGCGCCGGTGCACTGGTTCTCGAAGCCGAGGAGCACGCGTTGGCCCGTGGGGCCAGAATCTACGCCGAGCTCGCCGGGACGTCCGTCACCGCTGACGCGTACCACATCACCGCTCCTGACCCCCAAGGCCTCGGTGCCACACGCGCCCTGAAGGCCGCGTTGTTCGACGGCCGCATCCAGGCCGAGGATGTGGTGCATGTCAACGCCCATGCCACCTCCACGCCGGTCGGTGACAAGCCGGAGTACACGGCCCTTCGGGCCGCCCTGGGCAGCCACGTGGAAAGCGTGGCGGTGTCCGCCACCAAGTCCCAGATGGGCCACCTGCTTGGCGCGTCAGGGGCTGTGGAGGCCGTGTTGACGGTGCTCGCCGTCCACGAACGCAAGGCTCCGGTCACGATCAACCTCGAGAACCAGGATCCGGAGATCCCGCTGGACATTGTCACCACCGCCCGCGACCTGCCCTCCGGCAGCATTGTTGCCCTCAGCAACTCGTTCGGCTTCGGTGGACACAACGCCGTGATCGCTGTCCGCAGCATCTAGAGCTTCGCAGCGCGCATTGAGTGCGACAACAGCATGAGGCCCCTGCCGTCCGGCAGGGGCCTCATGCTGTTAATTCCGGGGCACTGCCTGGAGGATGCTAGTTGCGGCAGGCTAGCCTACCTGGTGCAGCCACCGTACGGGCGCGCCCTCAGCCGCGTGGCGGAACGGCTCGAGTTCTTCGTCCCAGGCCTCCCCCAGCGCCAGGGACAGTTCGTGATAGACAGCAGACGGATCCCCGGCCCCGGATTCGTAGGCATAGCGGATCCGGTCTTCGGACACCATGATGTTTCCGTGCACGTCGGTCACCGCGTGGAAGATCCCCAATTCAGGCGTGTGCGACCAGCGGCCGCCGTCAACACCCTGACTTGGCTCCTCGGTCACCTCGTAGCGGAGATGGGCCCAGCCACGCAGGGCCGAGGCCAACTGGGCACCGGTCCCCTGGCTCCCAGTCCACGACAGCTCGGAACGAAACATTCCGGGCGCGGCAGGCTGCGGAGTCCACTCCAGGTCCGTGCGCTTGTCCACGACCGACCCAATGGCCCACTCAACGTGGGGGCAAAGGGCGGTCGGGGCCGAGTGAACGAACAACACACCGCGGGTCATTGCAACAGACATTCCATCCTCCATAGCTGTAGGTACGTCTTCCCCAACGACCTCTGCCTGGATGTTTGTCTGTCGCGCCGGGCCCGCATGATGCCGGTGGTCCCTGCCAAACTATGAAATTAATGCCCGGTGAACCTTGAGACCTCATTCCTTGGAGGTTCAAGCACAACTTGAAAGTTGCCGGGCGTGGTTCTTATTCTGCCGTACCCCGCCTAATTACGCCAGTGCAATTCGGCGCGCCGTTCATGGGCGATTTTCGCGCCTGGCAACGGCGGGGTCCTAAGCCCGTGGGTGGGCTTGCTGATAACTCTGCCTCAGCCGGTCGACGGAGACATGGGTGTAAATCTGCGTGGTTGCGAGGCTGCTATGGCCCAGGATTTCCTGCACTGCCCTGAGGTCGGCTCCGCCGTCGAGAAGATGGGTGGCAGCCGAATGACGGAGGGCGTGGGGCCCGGTGGCGGCGGTATCACCCAGTGCCTCCAAAAGGTCCCTAACCACACTGCGGACCTGTCTCTGATCCACCCTCTTGCCCCTGGCACCGAGGAACAGCGCGGGTCCGCTGAATCCGGTGGCCACCCCCGGGCGGCCGCGGCGCAGCCAGTCGTCCACGGCGAGCGCCGCCGGCAGGCCATACGGGACAGTGCGCTCCTTGTTCCCCTTGCCGATCACCCTGAGCGTCCTGCGGTCGGGATCGAGATCGTCCACATCCATGCCGGAGAGCTCGCCCACCCGTACCCCGGTGGCGTACAGAAGCTCCACCATGGCGCGGTTGCGCAGAGCGAGCGGTTCACCGCCGGCCGCTGCTGCCTCCAGGTCGCCAAGGAGCCGCAGCACCTGCTGCTGGTGCAGGACGCCCGGCAAGGATTGACCGCGCTTCGGCGCCTTGAGCCGTAAGGCTGGATCGACGTCCAGGAGCTCCTCACGCAAGGCCCATGCGGTAAAGGACCTGGCGGTGGCGGCCCGGCGCGCCAGGGTGGAGCGGGACATCCCCGCCTCGCTCTGGCCGCCGAGCCATCGACGCAGGGTGGCAAGTTCGATGTCCCGGAGGTCCGTGGCACCATCCGCCGCGGCATAAGCCAGAAGACTTTCGATGTCGGAGAGGTAGGCGCGCACGGTATGGGCGGACCGGGCCCGCTCACCCTCAAGGTAACGGCCGAAGTCGTGCCCGGCCCTGGCCAGCGGCGCCGGAAGATCTGGGGTAACCACACCCCCACTCTCCCAGCAATCCCCGCACGATCAAGCAACGCGGCCGCGTGCCGCAACTACTCAGCCGGCCGCCTTGGAGCGCTTCCATCCTCCCCTCTGGGATTCGGCGAGCCCCAGCAGCCCAAGCCGCCCAAGCCCTGCCCGCACGGAGTCCACGCTCAACCCCGCCACGGACGTCAGTTTTTCGACCGAACTGGTGGTCCGCAGTGGAAGGGCATCGAGGAGGATCAGGTCTTCAAGCGTCAGCCCGTCGTGCTCCGCGGAGTGGCCCGGGCCGGCCTCCGCCAGCGACTCCCCGCTGGGTGAGGCCAGCTCGGCAATTTCCCCGGGGTCGGTCACGCAGACGGCCCCGCCCTCACGTATGAGCCGATGGCATCCGGCAGAATTCGCGCTATGGATGGAGCCGGGAACGGCGCCCACCTGCCGGCCGAGAGTTTCAGCGTGGTGGGCCGTGTTCAGCGCACCTGACCTCCATCGCGCCTCCACCACCACGGTGACTGCGGCCAGGGCGGCGATGAGGCGGTTCCGCTGCAGAAACCGGTACCTCGTGGGCGCCGAGCCGGGTGGCACTTCCGCCAGCACGGCACCCTGGTTGGCGACGGCCCTGAGCAGGTCCTCGTTGCCCGAGGGGTAGAAACGGTCCACGCCCCCTGCCATGACCGCGATGGTGGGAATCCCGGACACTGCGCCGGCCAGCGCGGCACGGTGCGCGTGGGCGTCTATGCCGTAGGCGCCCCCGGAGACAACGGTGAACCCCTTCTGCGCCAGTGAATAGGCGAAATCACCGGTCACAGCTCCTCCATAGCTGGTGCTGTCCCTGGAACCAACCAGGGCTATGGATTTGACCGCCGGAGGCAGCTCCTGCTCAATCCCCCGCCACCAGAGGCACACCGGTTCGTGGAGGCCAAGATCGGTCAACTGATCGGGCCACAGCGGATCGAAGGGGATGATCACCCTGCCGCCGAGGCGCTGGATGGTGGCCATGTCCCTGTCCGGGGCAAGGTCCGGGACACGGGGAGCCCACCGTCTCAGCGCTGCGCCCAGCCCCTGCCATGAGCTGCCGCCGCCGTTTTCAGCCAGGACCGCGGTGAGGTCCTGTTCGAGCCGTGGCCCGCACGTCAGCTGGCCCGTGGCGATCCGGAGGGCATCCACGGCCCCGGCCACCCGCACAAGGGCCAGCCCCGCCGCGTCCTGCGGTTCCATCAGACGGGAGAGGGCCGCCCGCGCCGTTCTTTCGTGTTCGATCATGGTGTTCCTTTCAGGGCCTCATGCCGTTGCCGAGGCCGCAAGGCGAAGGCCGAGCGCCTGGCCGATATCGTTTTCGTCCGGCACCTGCCGGCAGGCCAGATCCGCCAGCGTCCAGGCCAGGCGCAGCACGCGGTCGTAGCCGCGTGCCGTGAGGACACCGCGTTCCAGCGAATGGTCCAGGATCCGGGTGGTGGCAGAGGCCAGACGCAGGGGCCCGCGAAGGACCCTTCCGGTGACCTGGGCGTTGGTTTCCATGCCCAGGGGCAGGAGCCGCTCCAGTTGCCGTTCGCGGGCTGCTCGAACCCGTCCGGCGACGGTATGGGTATCTTCTTCCGCTCCGGGCTGCCCGAAGTCGGCAAGCGATACCCTGTCAACCTGCAACTGGATGTCCACCCTGTCCAAGAGCGGGCCCGACATTCTCGCAAGGTAGCGCCGGCGCATTACGGGCGTGCAGGTGCAGTCCAGCCCCTTGCCGAACGCTTTGCCGCAGGGACACGGGTTGGCAGCGAGAACCAGTTGAAACCGCGCAGGGTAGGCGGCAGTACCTGCCGACCGGTGAATGACCAGCTCGCCGCTTTCCAGAGGCTGTCTGAGGGCATCGAGGACGCGCCGCTCATATTCCGGAGCCTCGTCAAGGAACAGCACGCCACGATGGGCCCGTGAGGCGGCCCCGGGCCGCGGCAATCCCGTCCCGCCGCCGATGATCGCGGCCGCCGTGGCCGTGTGATGCGGATTCTCAAAAGGCGGCCGGCGTTGTAACTGAACGGACGAGGACGCCAGGGCACAGAGCGAATGGATCGCGGTAACTTCCATGGCCTCCGTGTCGCCCAGGTCCGGCAAGAGGCCAGGCAGCCGTTCGGCGAGCATGGTCTTTCCGGCGCCGGGAGGACCCGACAACAGCAGGTGGTGGGCGCCGGCGGCGGCGACCTCCAGGGCTCTCCGTGCATCGGCCTGGCCCGAGACATCGCACATGTCGGGCAAGGGCCCGGGGGTGGCGCGCGGCTCCGATGAGCCATCCTGGTATTCCGGCTCAAAGTCGAGGGCCAGCTCCTGCGGGTCGGCGCCGAAATCGCACGCCAGGCGGGCAAGGGTCCTATAGCCCCGGACCCGGGCTCCGGGCACCAGCTCCGCTTCGGCCACGTTGGCATGGGAAACCACCACATCGGGGTAGCCGGCCTGCACCGCGGCCATAACGGCGGGAAGAACTCCCCGGACGGGCCTTAGGCGACCGTCCAGGCCAAGCTCCGCGATGAAGACGGTCCGTTCCGTAGGACGGATATCGTTGGCGGCCCGGAGGACGGCCATGGTAATGGCCAGGTCGAAGCCAGACCCCCGCTTTGGCAGAGAGGCCGGGATGAGGTTCGCCGTGATCTTCCGCCGGCTCAACGGTATGCCCGAATTCTGCGCCGCCGAACGGATGCGTTCCTTCGCCTCGTTCAACGATGCGTCCGGAAGGCCCAGGATCACGAATGCCGGCAGGGTCTGGCCGATATCGGCCTCAACCTCCACAATATAGCCGTTGAGCCCCACCAGCGCCACCGAGTACGTCCTTCCGAGCGCCACCTACCCAACCCCCTTGAGATGCTCCACCAGGGGTTCACCGGCGCCGTCGTCAAGGACTGCCACGACGTCCACGCGGCGGAAGGGCATTCTTAGTTCATGGTCCCGGCACCAGGCCGATGCCAGCCGGTGCAGCCGGGCCAGCTTGGCAACGCCGACCGCCTCAAAGGGGTGGCCATAGGCCAATGATTTCCGGGTCTTCACCTCGGCGATGACCAGGGTGTCGCCATCCAGCGCAACGATGTCGATCTCGCCGCCCGGGCAGCGCCAGTTGCGGTCAACAATCCGCATGCCCTGTGACTCCAGATAACCCGAAGCGAGTTCCTCCCCGCGCCGGCCAAGCAAGTCTTTGGCTCTCATTTCTTACCTCCGCCACCAGCTTGGCGGTCAGGCAGCGCGAGGCCCACGGACTTAATGCGCTATGTGGGAAACCCGCGCGTCCGGGGGCCATGTGGAGGATGAGTGGGAACGGCGTCCCTGCCAGGCATTCGTTAAGCGCGCTTCCCGCATCTCATGCAATGCGCAGACTGGTGCGGCCGCTCATCGTAGAAGCCGGCATGGCTGCTCCAAACGTGTCCCAGGAACCAGCAGAGTATTTTCATGTCGTGAGTTCTTCTCGGTAAGCCGTTGGAGGCGAACAGCGGATCATTCCCATACGTGTAGTTTCCCGCCGCGGAGGCCGATGATCCATACCCGCGGCAAAAAACAGGTAGACCCGAGAGCCGGCCAGGAATCAGTTCCCGAGGTCAACGTCCTTGGGCAAGGCCAGCTCCTCGTTGCGGGGCAGCTCCTCGACGTTGACGTCCTTGAACGTGATGACCCGGACACTCTTGACGAACCGGGCTGACCGGTAGACGTCCCAGACCCACGCGTCCTGCAGGGTCAGGTCAAAATAGACCTCGCCGTCGGCACTGCGCGCCTGGAGGTCCACATGGTTGGCCAAGTAGAAACGCCGCTCGGTCTCGACCACATAGCTGAATAGTCCGACGACGTCACGGTACTCGCGGTAGAGCTGCAGCTCCATGTCGGTTTCATAGTTCTCAAGATCCTCGGCACTCATGGTTCCATCTTGCACCATTGCGCACACCGCGTGGACCACAGCGGCAACCATGACGGCGGCGCCCAGGCGGGAATCTAAAGGATCTGCCAGCTAACGCGGTGGTAGGGCGTGGGCCCCAACGCATTGAGCGCCTCACGATGCAAGGCTGTTCCATAGCCCTTGTTCTCGTTCCAGCCGTAACCGGGAAACTCCTCGTGCAGCACACCCATCAGCCGGTCCCGCTCAACCTTGGCCAGGATACTGGCAGCGGCCACGCTCAAACATTGCATATCAGCCTTGACGAGGGTGTGAACGGGTGCATCACAGCCAGGAGCGGGGTCGGCGTCGTCAAACAGGGAAGCCTGCGGCTCGGGAGAAAGCCAGTTGTGGCTGCCGTCCAGGAGCACCACCTCGGGTATGACGCCACGGCCTAAAAGATCAAGCCAGGCACGGGTGCCGGCGGTCCGCATGGCACTGATGAGGCCCAAGGCGTCGATCTCCTTGGCCGAGGCATGCCCCACCGCCGAGGCAACACACCAGCTTCGCACCAGCGGCTCCAGACGCTCGCGTTCGGACTCCCGGAGTAGTTTGCTGTCACGGACATCATCCAGGAGGTCCTGCCGGCTCAGGTCGATCACGGCGATCCCTACGCTGACGGGACCGGCCAGGGCCCCTCGCCCCACCTCGTCGACGCCAGCCAGCAGCCTCGCGCCGGAGCCGAGAAAGCGGCGCTCGTAGTCAAGGGTTGGTGCGAGGGACATTATTTTCCAGCAGGGGCAGGTACGTTACGGAAGACATCCGGGTAGTTGCCCAGCCCGGTGACACGGTTCAGCGGCCAGGCGATGACGGCCGCCCTGCCTTCAATATCGGCGATGTCGACGAACCCGCCGTTGGTCTCCTGGTGCGAGCGGGAATCCGCTGAGTGGTTCCGGTTATCGCCCATCACCCACACCTTGCCGTCGGGGACCACAACGTCGAAGTTGCGGATGTCTGGAATCTCGGCCGGGTTAACGTAGGCCTCGCTGATAGCGGTGCCGTTGATGGTCAGCTTGCCGCCGGCGTCGCAACACACCACATGGTCGCCAGGGAGCCCGATGACGCGCTTGACGAGGTGCTGCTCGGAGTTGTCCGGGAGCAGGCCCACAAACGTCAGCCCGTCCTGCACCCAGGTAAACGGGCCATTCGCCTTAGCGGGGCCCGGTACCAGCCATCCCTTCGTATCCTTGAACACCACAACGTCGCCGCGCTCCAGGGCGAACGGCTCGGGCACCAGGAGGTTCACGAAGATACGGTCGTTCACATCCAGGGTGTTCACCATGGACTCCGAGGGGATGTAGAAGGCGCGGAAGAGGAACGTCTTGATGAGGAAGGACAACACCACAGCGATAACAACCACCGTGGCCACTTCCTTGAACCACAGAAAGACCGGGCCGCGCTTCCTGCCGGCCTTGGAATGGGCTCCTTTGGTCCCACCGCTGCTGGCCTCTGCGGATGAACCGGTCGACGGGCCCATGGAGGCCACCGCGGGAACGTCGGCGGAACGCGAGGAGGCGGAATGACGGGCCTCTGGCTCCGTCGTGTCCAGCGCCGCATCGCGATCTATGGCTTTGAGCGGATCAGGAGTCCGGGGGTCGGTCTCGGGCATCTACTGTCCGTCCTTCGTTGTGGTTATGGTTTCCGCGGGCCGGGGCACCGCGGCAAATCTGTCGAGCGGCCAAATGATCTGAACGGGCCGGCCAATTACCCGGTCCAGCGGCACCATACCGCCCCCGGGCGCCCCAAGGAGGCTCCGGGAATCCGCGGACATGGATCGATGGTCCCCCAGCAACCATAGTCTTCCCTCGGGGACGATCACGCTGAATTTCTGTTTACTGGCCACGTCGCCTTCATACAGATAGGGTTCCGCAAGCGCCTGACCGTTCACTGTGAGGTGCTGATTGTCATCGCAGCACACCACGTGGTCGCCCGGCAGCCCAATTACGCGCTTAACGTAGGTTGTATCACTGCCCGTCAGGCCAAACCAGTGCCCCGCCGTGGCGAGGGCATCCTGCAGGGGGCTGGCGCCGCTGCTGAGGGGAGCGAATGATCCCCGGCCGTCAAAGACCACCACATCACCGTGCCTCACCGGTTCACCGATGAAGTCGGTGCGGGATACCAGGATCCTGTCCCCCGTGCCGAGCAGCGGCTCCATAGAGGCCGATGGTATGAAATAGACGTCCAGCCACAGCGACCTGACCAGTCCGCTGACCAGCAGGGCCAGCGCCAGGGCAATTAACACAAAACGCCAGCCCAGTTTCCTGGGCTGGCGTTTTGTCTGGTCCATAATCCGTATCCTGTGGCGCTTTTGCTTTAAGCTCCGGCGCTTGCCGGACCCGGGCGCCGGACCCGCCGTGGAGGCCCGGAGACCTACTTGGCGTTGTTGAAGTCCCGCTTTTCCTTGATCTTTGCGGCCTTACCACGCAGTGCGCGCATGTAGTACAGCTTGGCGCGGCGCACGTCACCCTTGGAGACGAGCTCGATCTTGTCGATGATCGGGGAGTGCACCGGGAAGGTACGCTCCACGCCGACACCGAAGGAGACCTTGCGGACGGTGAAGGTTTCGCGGATGCCGTCGCCCTGGCGGCCAAGGACGAAGCCCTGGAAGACCTGGACACGGGAGTTCTTGCCTTCGATGATGTTCACGTGCACCTTGATGGTGTCGCCGGCACGGAAGACGGGAACGTCGGTGCGCAGCGAGGCTGCGTCTACGGAATCGAGGATATGCATTGATCCACTCCTGGTGAACGCCACAGGTCACTCACTTTGGGTCACGGCGGCCAAGCCCGGCAGCAAAAGCTGTCCGGAAATCACCGCCGAAAATTTTCTGTTCCGGCTCCATCACTGATTGACGGAACCGGGGTGCCAGGCTGTTGGCGACGCTCCCCCTGTGGCAGGTGCGGGCCCAGCAAGCACAAGGACTAATTTTGCCACACACCGGCGATTCCGGCTAATCCTCCGCTTCAATCCTCAGTCGCGTCTGCGCGGCGCTTGAGGCGGCCGTCGACGACGTCGTACCCCAAGTCAGCCAAAGCGGTGCGGTCCGCGCGGGGCAGGGCGCCCGCGTCGAACCCGTCGAGCAGGTCCGGGCGGCGTTCCGCCGTGCGCTGGAACTGCTGGTGGCGGCGCCACTGCGCGATCTTGCCGTGATTGCCGCTGAGCAGCACCGGCGGGACTTCGCGGTCCCGCCAGGACGAGGGTTTGGTATAGACGGGGTATTCGAGCAGCCCGTCGGAGTGGGATTCCTCCACGAGTGATTCAGGGTTGCCCACCACTCCGGGGAGGAGGCGCACGATCGCCTCGACCATGGCCAGGACGGCAACCTCGCCGCCGTTCAGGACGTAATCGCCCAGGCTCATGGGGCGGACCGTGAAGTGCTCGCTGGCCCACTCCAGGACGCGCTCGTCGATGCCTTCGTAACGGCCACAGGCAAACACAAGCTGCTCTTCGTCCGCCAGCTCATGGGCAATGGCCTGAGTGAACCGTTTCCCGGCCGGGGACGGAACGATGAGCACGGGCTTGGCACCGTCGCCGGGAGCCCGGCCCGAGTAGCCCTCGGCCACGGCCGCAAGCGCCTGGGCCCACGGCTCCGCCTTCATCACCATACCGGCGCCGCCGCCGTACGGGGTGTCGTCAACCGTGCGGTGCCTGTCGGTGGTGAAGTCCCGGAGGTCGTGGACGAGCAGGTCCAGCAGCCCATCCTGGCGGGCCTTGCCAATCAGCGAGAGTTCCAGGGGCGCCAGGTACTCCGGAAAGATGCTGACGACGTCGATCCTCATCTAGGCGTCATCCCCGGCCGCAGCCTGCGGCTCCGCGCCCTCTTCTTCGGAACCTTCCGCGCCTGCATCCTCAATATTGATCTCGAACAGGCCAGGCGGAGGTGTGACCAGAATGTACTTCTCGCCAACGTTGACTTCAGGGACGATCTCCTGAACGAAGGGAATCAGGATCTCCTTGCCGTCCGGCGCCTCCATCACGATCAGGTCCTGGACCGGAAGGGTGCGGAGGCCGGAAACCTTGCCCACCACGGCGTTGCCCACCCGGACGTCGAGGCCCACGAGTTCATGCTCGTACCAGCCCTCGTCGTCGTCCTCATGGAGTTCCTCGGTCTCAATGAAGAGCTTTGCCCCTCGGAGCGCCTCGGCCTGGTTACGGGTCTCGATGCCTTCGAAGCCCAGCAACAGGATGTCCTTGTTCCACCGGGCGCTGTCCACGGTCAATGTGCCCACGGATGCGGGCTCGACCACAAACTCCGCGCCCGGCATAAAGCGGTCCTCCGGCGCATCGGTCAGCACCTGGACGGTCACCTCGCCACGGATTCCGTGTGGTTTGCCGATTCGTGCCACCTGAAGCTGCATCTGTTCCTCTGTTCCGGGTTCGTACTGGGCTGGAATTCGTATTGTGCTGGGATTCGTGTTGTTCCGGGCCGGCCCCAAAACAGTCCGGCCCCTCCACCATTATCTGGTGAAGGGGCCGGACTAAAGACAAGTTTTGCTGAATGCGCTACCGGCGGCGGTCGGTGTCGACGACGTCGACCCTGACCTGTTCCCCGCCCGCCAGCGCGGCCACCACGGTGCGCAAGGCACGTGCTGTCCGGCCCTGGCGGCCGATCACCCGTCCGAGGTCGTCCTGATGAACGCGAACCTCGAGGGTGTCCCCGCGGCGGTTGTTCTTCGAGCTGACCTTAACGTCCTCGGGGCTGTCAACAATCCCGCGGACAAGGTGTTCGAGCGCTTCTGCCAGCAATTTACTCAGCCTCGGTGGTCTCTGCTGCGGCTTCGGCGGGGGCCTCGGCTGCTTCGTCCTTCTTGGCCTTCTTGGTGATGGCTTCCGGGATGATCACAGAACCCTTTTCGGGGGTAACGAAGGCAGCCTTGGGCGCCTTGGTCTTCAGGGTGCCCTCCTGGCCGGGGAGACCCTTGAACTTCTGCCAGTCACCGGTGATCTTCAGGATCGCGGCAACCTGCTCGGACGGCTGTGCGCCGACGCCGAGCCAGTACTGTGCACGTTCCGTGTCGACCTCGATGTAGGAGGGCTCTTCGGTCGGGTGGTACTTGCCGATCTCTTCGATGGCACGGCCATCACGCTTGGAGCGTGCGTCCATGACGACGATGCGGTAGTACGGTGCGCGCATCTTACCGAAGCGCTTAAGGCGAATCTTTACGGCCACTTTTGTGGTCACTCCTGTTTCTGAAACGGGGTCGAGCCCGGCGTTCTGCACCCGTGGGGCGGGCCGTACTAGGGGGTTCTAAAAGGACAGGATCCGGACGCGGAGAGAGGGGCCACGCAGATCGAGTACCTGTTCATTGTGCCAGATTGGCGGCGGGATTTCGACTTGACACACGCGCAGGCGTTCAGGCTGACCAGACATAAAGGCCGGTTCGGCTGTTGGGATCGATTCCGCCCGCCATCTGGGCCAGCTGCCGCACGTAACCCCGGGCCTCCTCCACACCGAAGGGCATGTCCTCCTCGGCAGCCCAGCTGGCAGCCACTTCCTCAAGGACATCGCCCTCCCCCTCGGACTCGTAGCTGAGCAGTTCCGCGAGAGCCCGCACCATGGCCGCCGGGACGCCCAGGAGTGAATCACTGGCCACATCCACCATGGCCAGTTCGTAGTCGGCGCCTGCTGCATGCACCGCTGCCCCTGCCAGATCGCCGAGCTGTTCAATCTCAAAATCGCTGATGTCCGGAATCCGCACGGCGCCGGGCGCCGCCGGACCCCCGCCATCAAGAACGGCTGCGCGTTTGAGCGCCTCGTCGTGGGTCGCAACAAAGATTTCGGTGAACCCCATGGAGATCGTTCCTCATTCCGTCTGTGGTTTCGGGCCTTTCGGGCGGCCGCGGGCCGCCCGAGCCCTTCCGCATCAGCCTAGCCCAGACGACGGGACCAAGGGTGTTGCGGCGGGGCCCGGATCCGGTTTGGCCACGGGCCCGCGGACCGCAGAGTTGCGCGCCCGCGTGACGTCGCCCCACCTGGAGATGGACGTGCCCGACGCTGGCGGCCGACTCAGGCTGCAACGTCACGGCTTCCTCGGTCAGGGACTGCGGGCCCACTGCGCGGTCGGGGCAAAATTAGGTGAAGCTTCAATTCATTCCTGCCGGCAAGGACTCGCCGCGCAGGACGATCTGCTTCGGTTGCCTTAGGGTGCTGAGCGAGCCCCGGGGATCTTCGGCGCAGACGATGACGTCGGCACTGGCGCCCTCTGAAATGCCTGCCGCGCCGAGCCACGTGCGCGCGCCCCAGGATCCCGCATCCAGGGCTGCTGCGGCCGGGAGCCCGGCGGCGTGCAGAGCCTGGAGTTCGTCCACGATGCGGCCGTGCCGGATCACGCTGCCTGCGTCGGTTCCGGCGTAGATCGCCACTCCGGCCTCGAATGCTTCCAGGATCCGCTCGGCCCTGCCCAACCAGAGGTCCCGCATGTGTGCGGCGTAGCGCGGGAATTTGCTCTCCGCCCGGGCTGCGATCTCCGGGAAGGTTGCAATGTTGATCAGGGTGGGAACGATCGGGACGCGCTGTTCCACGAACCTGGGGATGTGCCGCGGGAGCAGGCCCGTGCCGTGTTCGATGCAGTCAATGCCGGCGTCCAGCATGTCGTCCAGGGTGGTTTCGGCGAAGCAGTGAGCCGTTACCCTGGCACCCTCGTCATGCGCGGCCTGGACGGCATCCTTCACCGCCGAGGCCGGGAAGGAGGCGGCGAGATCGCCGGCGCCGCGGTCGATCCAGTCCCCCACGAGCTTCACCCAGCCGTCGCCGGCCCGGGCCTGTTTTCGCACGGCCTCCACCAGTTCGCCCGGCTCCACCTCCACCGCGAGTCCCCGCAGGTAGCGGCGGGTTCTGGCAATGTGCCGCCCGGCCCGAATGATCCGGGGCATGCCCGGCCGGCGCTGGAGCCACCGGGTGTCGTTCACTGCTCCGGCGTCACGGACCAGCAGGGTGCCGGCCGAGCGGTCCGCCAGAGCCTGCGCCTCCGCCACAGCGTCGGAGACCAAACCGCCCGGTCCCAGGCCAATGTGGCAGTGGGCGTCCACCAGGCCGGGGATAACCCATCCGTCCAGCACCAGCTCCGGCGTCGCGGCCGGCCTGGTGAAGGTCAGTGTGCCGTCCACCGACCACAGCCCGCGCCGTTCGGTGGACGCCGACGTGAGGATGGTTCCGCTGAACTCGATGATTCCCGCCATGAGCTAAAGCTTAAACCTCCCGCGCGTCCCGGCGCCCGACAGCCCCGTCACGGACGGGCACCTCCCAAGGGGGTTGTGGTAGCTTCGTCTACGACCACACGGGTGCCCCTGCAGGGGCTGAGATCGGGCTGATGCAGCCTGCGACCGTTGAACCTGTCCGGGTAATGCCGGCGAAGGAAGTGAGTATTCCTTGAATACGCAAGAAACACAGTTGTTCCCTGCCCAAAATGGGTCCGCCCAGGACGGGGTCGGTTCCGATCAGCCTGAGACCCAGTCGCTGAAATCCCACTCGCTGGCCTTCATCGGCGACGAGGAAAACGGCATCCGTGTCCCGGTGACCACCATCGCGTTGGAGAAGTCACCGGACGGCAGCACGAATCCTCCATTCCAGGTGTACCGGACCGCCGGTCCGGGCAGCGACCCCGTGGTGGGGCTTGAGCCGTTCCGCACCCAGTGGATTGAGTCCCGTGGAGACACCGAGCCGTACAGCGGGCGGGAACGGAACCTGCTCGACGACGGTAAGTCCGCCGTGCGCCGCGGGGCCGCCTCCGCCGAGTGGAAGGGCGGGCAGCCTGTGCCACGCCGCGCCGTCGAGGGCAGGACCGTCACCCAGATGCACTACGCGCGTCAGGGCGTCGTCACGCCCGAGATGCGTTTTGTGGCCCTGCGCGAAAACTGCGATGTGGAGCTGGTGCGCAGCGAAGTCGCTGCAGGCCGGGCAATCATCCCCAACAACATCAACCACCCGGAATCCGAGCCGATGATCATCGGCAAGGCCTTCCTGGTGAAGATCAACGCCAACATCGGCAACTCAGCGGTCACCAGTTCCATTGCCGAGGAAGTGGACAAGCTGCAGTGGGCCACCCAGTGGGGTGCGGACACCGTAATGGACCTGTCCACCGGCGATGACATCCACACCACCCGTGAATGGATCATCCGGAACTCCCCCGTGCCGATCGGCACTGTCCCGATCTACCAGGCGCTGGAGAAGGTAAACGGTCAGGCCAACGAGCTGACGTGGGAGATCTTCCGCGACACCGTGATCGAACAGTGCGAGCAGGGCGTGGACTACATGACCATCCACGCCGGGGTCCTGCTGAGGTACGTGCCGCTGACCGCGAGCCGCGTGACCGGCATCGTGTCGCGCGGCGGTTCCATCATGGCCGGCTGGTGCCTTGCGCACCACCAGGAGAACTTCCTCTACACCCACTTCGATGAGCTCTGCGAAATCTTCGCCAAGTACGACGTCGCATTTTCGCTCGGGGACGGGCTGCGCCCGGGTTCCACAGCAGATGCCAATGACGCGGCCCAGTTCGCCGAACTGGACACTTTGGCCGAACTGACGCAGCGCGCCTGGGAGTTTGACGTGCAGGTGATGGTGGAAGGCCCCGGGCACGTGCCGTTCCACCTGGTCCGCGAAAACGTCGAACGCCAGCAGGAACTCTGCAAGGGCGCGCCGTTCTACACGCTTGGGCCGCTGGTGACCGACATCGCACCGGGGTATGACCACATCACCTCGGCCATCGGCGCCACCGAAATCGCGCGCTACGGCACCGCAATGCTTTGCTATGTGACGCCCAAGGAACACCTGGGACTGCCGAACAAGGACGACGTCAAGACCGGCGTGATCACCTACAAGATCGCAGCCCACGCCGCCGACCTCGCCAAGGGCCACCCGGGAGCTCACGAGCGGGACGACGCCTTGTCGAAGGCGCGGTTCGAGTTCCGCTGGCGCGACCAGTTCGCCTTGTCCCTGGACCCGGTCACGGCCGAGGCTTTCCACGACGAGACGCTTCCCGCCGAGCCTGCCAAGACCGCACACTTCTGCTCCATGTGCGGCCCGAAGTTCTGCTCCATGCGCATCAGCCAGGACATCCGCGACGAGTATGGCTCAGCCGAAGCCCAGGCTGCCCTGGCCGAGATGGCCGCAGGCATGAGGGAGAAGAGCGACGAGTTTCTCGCCTCGGGCGGCAAGGTCTACCTGCCGGAGCTGCAGCCGCCGGCAAAGGGTGACGCGTCCGTCAGGACGCCTGCTGGTGCTGACGCCGGCTGACATCGGCGATGAAGGACCGGATGATCCGGTCCCCCTCCACTGAGTCCTGAGGCCGGTGTCCGCCCGCGGCAACGCGGTGCAGGGCGCCGGTCTCACGGAGGTAGCCGGCAATTTCCTCATACAGGGGCTCCCAGCCGCCGGTGAGCACAAGCGTCGGCACGCCAGGGACGATCTCCAGCGGCGCGTCCCACGGGGGCGCCTGCAGCCGGAGCCGCCGAGCCGAGTCCCGTGACTCCGCCGTGCCGGGGTCCTGGGCGTGTGCGGAGAATGCGCGCCGGACAAACTCACGCTCGAAGTCATCGTCGCCGAGTTGGTGGCGCACATCGAACAGGGGCTGCATCAGAGCCCGGTGCGCCGCCGTGGCGGGGAGCTCTGCGGTCAGCGACAGGCACGCCGGCTCAACCAGTGTCAACGAGTGGACGAGGTCAGGGCGCTCCACGGCTGCCATCATGGCGGCGATGGCGCCATGCGAGTGCGCCACCACGTGGCCGCCGGCAGCACCACGGCCATCATCCGCCAGGGCCCCGAGCACGATCCGGGCATCGGCCTGGAAGTCCGACTCCAAGGGTTCGGCCGAGGCATCGAAGCCATGGCGGCGCAGGAACAGGGCGTCGTAGGCCAGGGCCATGCCGTGCTGCTTTGGCCACGCGGCGGAGCCGAAGCTCCCGGCACCGTGAACGAACACTACGCGCTGCTTAAACATGCCCCAACCTTATGGCAATCGCCGGACATTACGGCCGCCCGTCATCGGAGTCCCTGCTTCGCAGCCAGACGCTACTTGCTGCCGCCGAGGAACTTGTCAAAGCCCTTGGGGAGGTTCAGCTGGGACGGATCGAAGTCGGCGTCCTGCTGACCGAACGCCGCGCCCGTGGGCAGCGCCTTGGCGGCATTGGCCCGCCGCGACTCGGCCTCACGCAGTTCCTGGGCGGCCTTGGCCGGGTTCCCGGAACGGGCTTTTTTCTTGGGAGCGCTCTTTGCGCTCTTGCGCGCCCCGCCCCCGCCCCCCATGCCCGGCATACCGGGCATGCCGGGCATGCCGCCGCCGGCCGCCATCTTCTTCATCATCTTCTGGGCCTGCGCAAATCGCTCCAGCAGTCCGTTGACCTCAGATACGTGCACGCCCGAGCCCTTGGCGATGCGGGCGCGGCGCGAGCCGTTGATGATCTTGGGCGCAACGCGCTCGTGCGGCGTCATGGACCGGACAATGGCCTCTACGCGGTCGATCTCGCGCTCGTCGAACTGCTCCAGCTGCTGACGGATATTCTGTGCCCCGGGCATCATCATGAGCATTTTCTTCATGGAGCCCATGTTGCGGATCTGCTGCATCTGGGACAGGAAGTCATCCAGGGTGAAGTCTTCCTGGTCGGCGAATTTCTTCGCCATGCGGGCCGCTTCGTCCTTGTCCCAGGACTTCTCCGCCTGCTCGATCAGGGTCAGGACGTCACCCATGTCAAGGATGCGCGAGGCCATGCGGTCCGGGTGGAAGAGCTCGAAGTCATCCAGGCCTTCGCCTGTGGATGCGAACATCACCGGCTTGCCGGTCACCGACGCGACGGACAGCGCGGCACCGCCGCGGGCGTCGCCGTCGAGCTTGGAGAGCACGATGCCGGTGAAGTTGACACCTTCATCGAAGGCCATCGCCGTGTTCACGGCGTCCTGGCCGATCATGGAGTCGACCACGAACAGGACTTCGTTGGGGACAATGGCGCGGCGGATCTGGCGCGCCTGTTCCATCATCTCGGCATCGACGCCGGTCCGGCCCGCGGTGTCCACAATCACGACGTCGTGCAGGGTGCGCTTGGCTTCCTCCACCCCGGCGCGGGCGACGGCGACGGGGTCCCCGGCGGGGTGGTCCAGCTCCGTGGAGCTGGCCCCTGGATGCGGGGCGAAGACGGGAACGCCGGCGCGCTGGCCGACGACCTGCAGCTGCGTGACCGCGTTGGGCCGCTGCAGGTCGCAGGCGACGAGGATGGGGCTGTGACCCTGCGCCTTGAGCCACTTGGAGAGCTTTCCGGCGAGGGTGGTCTTGCCGGCACCCTGGAGCCCGGCAAGCATGATGACGGTGGGGCCGGTCTTGGCGAGCCGGATCCGGCGGGTTTCGCCGCCGAGGATTTCAACGAGTTCCTCGTTGACGATCTTCACGATCTGCTGGCTCGGGTTCAGCGCGCCGGATACCTCGGCGCCGAGAGCGCGTTCCCGCACGCGTCCGGTGAATTCACGGACCACGGGCACGGCAACGTCCGCGTCCAGGAGGGCGCGCCGGATCTCGCGGACGGTGGCATCGACATCCGCCTCGGTGAGGCGGCCCTTGCCACGGAGGTTCTTGAAGGTTGCTGTCAACCGGTCAGAGAGTGAATTGAACACGCGCCGTGCACTTCTTTCAGTGGATCTGCGGATGGCGGCCTGTGCGGCACGCCAGCGTCGCGACTATTGTTCGCCGAAACGAACTGCCTTCGACAACGGGACTCGACTATCTAGGGTACCAAGATGGGCCTCCAAGATGACATGCTGGCATGGTGACCAGCCAAACGACTGTAAAAACCCTGCTCATACTCGGCGCTTCGGGCGACCTCACCGGCCGGCTCCTGCTGCCCGGGCTGGCCCGGCTTGTGGCCAGAGACCGGGCGACCGGCCTCCAACTCGTCGGCGCGGGCTCGGACCCCTGGACGCCGGACCAATGGCTTGAGCGGGTGGAATCGGCATTCGCGGACGCCAACTCCCAGGCTGATGCCGCGGGCAAGAGGGAATTGAAGCGGATCAGCGAAACCACCAGCTACCGGGAGCTGGATGTGACCGCGGATGGGCAGCTGGCCGCACTGCTGGGGCAGCTGGAGGCGCCGGTTGCGGTGTATTTCGCACTGCCGCCTCATATCAGCCAGGAAGCCTGTGCCGTCCTGACCGCTGCCGAGCTTCCCGCCGGGACCCGGCTGGTGATGGAGAAGCCCTTTGGTTCGAGCGAGGAGTCCGCACGCCACCTCAACCAAACGCTCGGTGCACTGGTTCCGGAGGACCACATCCACCGCGTGGACCATTTCCTGGGCAAGGCCACGGTGCTGAATATCCTGGGCCTCCGGTTCGCCAACACCTTCCTGGAACCGGTTTGGAATCGTAACCACATCGAGAAGGTGGAGATCATCTTCGACGAGGACCTGGCTCTGGAAGGACGCGCCCGCTATTACGACGGCGCCGGGGCCCTCCGGGACATGATTCAGAGCCATTTGCTGCAGATCATGGCCCTCCTCGCCATGGAGGCGCCCGCCACCCTGGACGAGCGGGACCTGCGCGATGCCGTTGCGGTGGCTCTACGGGCCAGCAGCATCAAGGCGCCCTACGCGAAGAACTCCCGCCGGGCCCGCTACACGGCCGGAACCCTCGACGGCCGGAAGGTCCCGGACTATGCCAAGGAAAAGGGTGTGGACGAGTCACGGAACACGGAGACCCTTGCCGAGGTGCAGGTTGATATCGACAATTGGCGCTGGCAGGGCGTTCCATTCATCCTCAGGTCCGGCAAGGCCCTGGGAGGCACCCGCAAGGAGGCCGTGGTGACATTCAGGCCGGTCCCCCACCTTCCCAAGGGCTTCACCGGGGTTGATTCCCCCAACCAGTTGAGGATCGGCTTTGGTCCGGACACCCTGCAGTTCGACGTCGATGTGAACGGCCCGGGCAACGTCCTTAGCCTGGACAGGGCCACCCTGACGGCGGAACTGAGTGCCTCCGACCTCCTTCCCTACGGTGAAGTCCTGGAGGGCGTGCTGATGGGGGACCCTCTGTTGTCCGTGCGTGCCGACACCGCGGAAGACTGCTGGCGGATCCTGGACCCGGTGATCAAAGCCTGGAACCGGGACAGCGTTCCGCTGGAGGAGTACGCCGCCGGTACCGCGGGGCCTGAGGGCTGGCCCGCCTAGGTTCCATCCAGAAGCGAGTCTGGGTTCCACACAGAAGAGCGGGCCGGAACACCTGACGGTGTTCCGGCCCGCTCTTGCTGTACTGCTTATTCCTGGGCTTCTAATGCTGCGCCTGACGCGGCTTTAGATGGCCGCCGAACCGCGTTCGCCGGTGCGCACCCTGACGGCTTCGAAGACGTCCACCGTCCAGACCTTGCCGTCTCCGGCGCGGCCGGTGTTGGAGCTGGCGATGATGACATCGAGGATATCGTCCGCCTGTTCGTCCGTGGCCAGGACCTCCACCCGGATCTTGGGAAGAAGGTCCACGTTGTATTCAGCCCCGCGGTACACCTCGGTGTAGCCCCGCTGCCTGCCGTAGCCGCTTGCCGCGCTGACCGTTAGGCCCTGAACTCCGTAGGATTCGAGCCCTTCCCGGATGGCGTCGAGCTTTTCAGGCCGGACGATCGCTGTGATCAGTTTCATGCCCCCACACTTTCCTTACCTGTTGCTGCGTCGGTCTTCTTGCTATCTACGGTAGCCGCTGCCGGCGCCTCCGTCTGGAGCTTTCCGGTAATCAGCTCGTGAAGCGGCTGGAAGCTGCCGCCGTGTCCGCCGACTCCGAATTCGTAGGCGGTCTCGGCGTGGAGACTGAGGTCAACACCCACGACTTCCTGTTCCTGGGAGACCCGGAAGCCCATGAGCTTGTGGATCGGGAAGGCGATGATGGAGGTCATGATGGCGGTGAAGATGATGGACGCGGCCGCCGCCAGGACCTGGGCAACGAGCTGGGTGGTCCCTCCGCCGTAGAAGAGGCCAGCCTGGCCCTGGGTGGGGGTTGCCAGGAAACCGATGGCCACGGTGCCGACGACGCCGGAGACGAGGTGGACGCCCACCACATCGAGCGAGTCATCGTAGCCGAGCTTGAACTTCAGTCCGACGGCGAGGGCCGAGGCCACACCTGCAACGACACCCAGGGCGATGGCACCGAGCGGAGAAACGTTGGCGCAGGCAGGGGTGATGGCCACCAGTCCGGCGACAACACCGGAAGCGGCGCCCAGCGAGGTGGGGTGGCCGTCGCGGAAGCGCTCCACGGCCAGCCAGCCCAGCATTGCAGCCGCGGGGGCGGCGAGGGTGTTGATCCAGATCAGGCCGGCCTGCTCAACCGTGGCAGCGGCGCCGGCGTTGAAGCCAAACCAGCCGAACCAGAGGATCGCGGCACCAAGCATAACGAACGGGATGTTGTGCGGGCGGTGGTTCGGATCCTTGCCGAAGCCCTTGCGGTTACCGATGATCAGAACCAGGATCAGACCGGCAACGCCGGCGTTGATGTGGACCACGGTGCCGCCGGCGAAGTCGATCACCGGAGCAAACGTCTGGCCGAACCAGCCGTCCTTGGAGAAGAGTCCCCCGCCCCAGACCATGAAGGCCATCGGGGCGTAGACCAGCGTGGCCCAGATGGGGGTGAAGATGACCCATGCCGAGAACTTTGCGCGGTCGGCCACTGCTCCGGAGATCAGCGCCACGGTGATGATGGCGAAGGTGGCGGCGTAGCCTACCTTGAGCAGGTCTGCCGGATCGGTGAAGTTGTGCAGGCCGAAGTGGCTGAAGGGGTTGGCGAAGATCTGGAAGAAGTTGTCTTCATTGCTCGTAGCCATCGAAGCGCCCCACAGGACCCACATGATGCCAACGGTTCCAATGGCGACGAAGCTCATCATCATCATGTTCAGGGCCGACTTGGCGCGAGTCATGCCGCCGTAGAAGAATGCGAGGCCCGGGGTCATGAACAGCACGAGTGCTGAGGCGACCAGGAGCCAAACGAGACCTGCGGTGAGTTCCATGGTCTACGTCCTCTCTTGCTTTTTTGTGCGGAGTTCTCCGCCCGTCCAACGCCGTTTTGCGTTCTTATTAGATTTTTGCGGCGCCGTGTTTCACCCGTAAAGGAATTAGATGTCCGGGTTGTTACAACAATCTCCCGGAAGTAAATGGTGCGTCTCTGGCTTGTTACGGTTATGTTTCAGCAGTCCCAAACCGCACCTTCGCACCTCTCCCCCGTTCAGCAAGGACGCACGCACCAATGACCGAACGTTTCCGCCAAGCCCGGGCCAAAGCGCGCCGCGGCGGCCCTGCGGGGCCGGTGACAGCCCGCCTCCCGCGCGATATCAAGGTGATGCTCGCCGCCGCGTTCCTGATCGCCTTGGGATTCGGCCTGGTTGCTCCGGTGCTGCCGCAGTTCGCCACAACGTTCGACGTCGGAGCGACGGCAGCAGCGGTGATCGTAAGCATTTTCGCCTTCATGCGGCTGATCTTCGCGCCTGCGGGCGGGGCACTCGTGGTGAGGATGGGGGAACGGCCGGTGTACGTGGCCGGCCTGCTGATCGTGGCCGCCTCCACCGCGGCCTGTGCGTTCGCCCAAAACTACTGGCAGCTGCTGATCTTCCGCGGGCTGGGTGGTGCCGGCTCGGTGATGTTCACGGTGGCATCGATGGCCCTGGTGGTCCGGCTGGCTCCGCCGGAAAGCCGCGGCCGGGTTTCCGGCGCTTATGCCGCCGCTTTCCTCATCGGCAACGTCTGCGGCCCGATCGTCGGCGGAATGCTCGCCGGGTTCGGCCTCCGCGTTCCGTTCCTGGCCTATGCGGCGTCGCTGGTACTGGCGGCGCTCGTGGTGCAGACCCAGCTCAGCCATGTACCTGGGGCCTCACGGAAGGACGACGGCAAGGCGCCGGCCATGAATCTCCGCGAGGCCCTGCATGACAGTGCCTACCGCGCGGGTCTGTTCTCCAGCTTCGCCAACGGATGGGCCACGTTCGGCGTACGCATGGCGACCGTGCCGCTGTTCGCCGTGACGGCACTGGGGGCCGGTCCTGGTGCGGCCGGATGGGCGCTGGCGGTGTTTGCCGGCGGCAATGCAGCGGCCCTGACAATCTCCGGGAAGCTGGCGGACAACGTTGGGCGCAGGCCGATGATGATCGCGGGACTGACCCTCACAGGAGCGGCAACGGCCGGCATCGGGCTGACGCACGCGATGCCGTTGTTCCTCGCCGCATCAGCCGCAGCAGGAATCGGTTCGGGCCTTCTGGGGCCGGCCCAGCAGGCGGCCATCGCCGACGTCATTGGCAGCGGCCGTTCCGGTGGCCGGGTGCTGGCGGTGTTCCAGATGATGTCGGATACGGGCGCAATCGTTGGACCGGTGTTCGCCGGACTCCTGGCGGACCGGCTGGGCTACGGCTGGGCCTTCGGATTTACCGGCGGCGTGCTCATCGTGGCGGCCACCGGCTGGCTGATGGCCCGGGAAACCTTGCCTCGGGCCGCCCGCGCAGAGTCCGCGGCAGCACCCTCCGGCCCCGCGTCCACGGATCCGGCGGCGGATGATCCCGGGCCGCCACGGAGCTAGTCCTTGGCGCGCCTAGCCATCACGGCCGGTCAGCTGCAAATGGGGCCCTAGTTCAGCAGTGCGTCCACAAAGCCTTCGGCGTCGAAGGGAGCGAGGTCATCGGCGCCTTCGCCCAGCCCGATCAGCTTCACCGGCACGCCCAGTGACTTCTGGATGGCAACAACGATGCCGCCCTTGGCCGTGCCGTCCAGTTTGGTGAGCACGATCCCCGTGATGTTGACTACCTCGGCGAACACCCGGGCCTGGGTCAGGCCGTTCTGACCGGTCGTAGCGTCCAGCACCAAGAGCACTTCGTCAACATCGGCGAGCTTTTCGATGACGCGCTTGACCTTGCCGAGTTCGTCCATGAGGCCCACTTTGTTCTGCAGGCGTCCGGCGGTATCGATCATCACGACGTCGACCTCCTGGTCGATGCCCGCCTTGACGGCCTCGTACGCGACCGACGCCGGGTCGGCGCCGTCGATGTCCGACTTCACGGTAGGTACGCCCACGCGCTGGCCCCACGTGGCCAACTGTTCGGCCGCGGCGGCGCGGAAGGTGTCCGCTGCGCCCAGGAGGACGTCCTTGTCGTCGGCCACCAGCACCCGCGCGAGCTTGCCCACGGTGGTGGTCTTTCCAACGCCGTTGACACCCACAACCATGACCACTGCGGGCTTGTCCGCGTGGCGCTGGACGTTCAGGCTGCGGTCCATGGTGGGATCGACGAGCTTGACGAGCTCCTCACGCAGCAGTTCCTTGACCTGTTCCGGAGACCGTGTTCCCAGGACTTTGACCCGTTCGCGGAGCGCATCCACAAGCTGCATGGTGGGCTCTGTGCCAAGGTCTGCCAGCAGAAGGGTCTCTTCGACTTCGTCCCAGACGTTCTCATCGATGTTGTCGCTGGAGAGCAGCGCGAGCAGGCCCTTGCCCAGGACGTTGTTCGACCGGACGAGCCGTTCGCGCAGCCGGATGAGGCGGCCGGCTACCGGCAGCGGTGTCTCAACCGGCACCGTTTCGAGTCCGGCGACGGTGTCCGGCACCTCGACTGTTTCCAGTCCCTCGAGATCGGCCTCGCCGGGGGCCGTGCGTTCCCGCGCGGGCGCCGGACGGTCTTCCAGCAGCGTTCCGCCGCCCTGCCCCCGCACGGGATCGTTCGCGTCGCGTGTTCCGGAGTATTTGGTGATGTTCCTGCGGGTCTTCATCAGGACCGGAATCAGGGCCCCGATGACCACAAGGGCAACGAGAATGGGCAAGATGATGGGGAGGATGTCGTTCACTCCCCTAGCTTCTCACAAACCCCAAACGCCCCGCGGACGCCCCACAGGGCCGCTGCGCACGCCGCGGGCGGCGGGTTTGGCCCCGCTCAGACGTCCGCGCCGAGCCGTTGGCTGATGACCGTGGAGACGCCGTCCCCCCGCATGGTGACTCCATAGAGTGCGTCCGCGACTTCCATGGTGCGCTTTTGATGGGTGATCACGATCAGCTGGCTCGATTCCCGCAGCTCCTCGAAGATGGTGATGAGCCGGCCAAGGTTGGTGTCGTCCAGTGCCGCCTCCACCTCGTCCATGACGTAGAACGGCGAGGGCCGGGCCTTGAAGATGGCCACCAGCAGCGCCACCGCCGTCAGGGAACGCTCACCGCCCGAAAGCAACGACAACCGTTTGATTTTCTTCCCGGCGGGCCGCGCCTCAACTTCAATGCCGGTGGTCAGAAGGTCCGAGGGATCAGTCAGGACCAGCCGCCCTTCCCCGCCGGGGAAGAGCCGGGCGAAGACCCGGACAAATTGGGCGGAGGTGTCCGCGAAGGCTTCGGCGAACACCTTTTGTACGCGTTCATCGACCTCTTTGATGATGTCCAGCAAGTCCTTGCGGCTGGCTTTGAGGTCCTCGAGCTGGGTGTTGAGGAACTGGTGCCGTTCCTCGAGGGCCGCAAACTCCTCGAGCGCGAGGGGATTCACCCGGCCCAGTGCCGAGAGCTCGCGCTCGGCTTTCCGCAGCCGTTTCTCCTGTTCTTCCCGGACAAACGGCTGCCCCTGAACGATAGGGTTGCCGTCCGCGTCAACGGGCGCCCGAAGGGCCGCCCATTTGTCCGCAGACTGGCCGGCACCCACGGGCACAGGCTGGTCCGGACCATAGTCGGCCACCAGCTGGTCGGGGGAAAGCCCCAGTTCCTCCACGGAGCGTAATTCGAGGGCTTCGATCCGGGCCCGCTGTTGCGTTCGCGCCAGCTCGTCGCGGTGGACGGAGTCGGTCAGTTCCGCGAGTTCGCGGCCCAGCGCGTCGTTTTCCGAGCGCACGTCAACGAGTTCGCGGTCCCTCTGCTCACGAATCTCCTCGGCCCGGTCGCGTTCACGGCGGGCAAGCTCGATCGAGACGTCGATGAAGCCGATGGTCTGCTCCGCTGCCGCGGATACGGCGGCGGCCCGTTTGGCCTGGAGCCGGCGTCGGCGCGCCCGCTGGGTGGCCTCTTCGCGCGCGCGGCGTTCGGCGGCAGCGGCGCGCTCAAGGGACAGGATTCGGTTGGAGACGGCCTTCAGCTGCTCCTCCGCGCTCCGCAGGCCCAAACGGGCCTCCATCTCCGCCGAACGGGCCAGGGATGCCGCCAGTGCCAGTTCATCGCGGAGCTCCCCGGAGGGCTCCTCTTCCGCCGGCGCCTGCTGTGCAGCTTCCAGGCGCGCGGCGACGGACTGCAGTGCCTCCTGCTCGGCGGCGATGTTGGCTTCCGCTTTGGCCAGGGAGGCCGTCAGCCGTTCGCTCTCACCGACGGCGCTGCGCAGGACCGAGTTCAGGTGTCCGAGCCGTTCGGCAACCGCCGCGAGCCGCGCGTCGGAGTCGTGGAGTCTCTCCAGGGCGCCGTCAGCGCGGTCCTTCGCTTCGGCACGGCGTGCTTCAGCGCCGGCCCAGGCGAACCGGCTTCGCTCCAGCTCCGCGTTCACGGCGGCCAGCCTGTTTTTGGCGTCGTCGACGGCGGCCTGGACCTCAAGCAGCGACGGCGCGGTCGCTGAACCGCCCCGGACGGTCAGCGCCGTGAACACGTCCCCGGCCCGGGTGACAGCTGTGAGGTCCGGCCTCAGGGAAATGAGCCGCGCCGCCGACTCCAAGTTTTCCACCACTGCCGCGCCGTCCAGAAGCCGCATCAGCAGGGGGCCCGCTCCCCCGTCCCCTGATGGGGTGACGAGGTCCGACGCCCAGCGGGCACCGTCTGGAAGACGGCCGCGGACTGAGGATGAAGTGTTGGTCCCATCGGCAGGGTCTGCCAGCAGCAGGGAGGCACGGCCGGCGTCGTCATCCTTCAAGAGTTGGACGGCTTCGATAGCCGCAGCGGCGTCCCGGACCACAACGGCGTCGGAACTGCTGCCCAGGGCAGCGGCCACCGCAGTCTCGAAGCCAGCTTCCACGGCGAGCATCGGCGCGAGCGGCCCCATGATCCCCGGCAAGTCCGACCCGGCAATGCGTCCTGAACCGTCCTTCCGGTTCAGCCCCAACTGCAGCGCGTCGCGCCGGGCCACAAGCGCATCCCGTTCGCGTTCGTGCTCGTGCTCGGAGGCCTTGAGCGAGTCAATCTCCGCGAGGATGCTCTCCAAGGCCTCGTTTGCCTCCTCGTACTCGGCATCGAGGGTTTCTTCGCCGTCTTCGACGCCGGCCACCTGGGACTCCAGCGCGGTGAACTCGCTTTGGGCACGACGACGTCGTTCGTCACCGGCCGCCTGGGATTCGCGCAGCCGGCCAAGCTCCGCCTGCGCCGATTCGACCCGGGACCTCGCAGCGCCCACCTGGCCGGCCAGCCTGGCCAGTCCTTCGCGGCGGTCCGCGGCCGCCCGGAGGACGGCTGCCAGCCTCTTGTCCTCTTCGCCGGCGGCGCGTTCGGCCTCGAGCTTGGCTGCCGTGGCGGCTTCCAGCGCTGCGCGCTTTTCCACGATCAGGTGTTCCAGGCCGGTCTGTTCGGCGCGGACACGGGCCGCCTGTTTCTCGAGCTGTTCAGGATCACGGCCGGGATCCGGAACCGCGTCCGCCGCGCCCAATAGCCGGCGCCGCTCCTCCGCCAGGGATCCCAGGGAACGAAGACGTTCCCGTGTGGCGGAGAGCTGGTACCAGGTGTCCCTGGCGGCGTTCAGTGTGGGTGTGGCCTCCGCGGCGAGCTGTTCGAGCGTTGCCTGGCGTTTCCGGCCGCCGTCCAGCTCCCGTTCCACAACGGCTTTACGGGCCTTCAACGCGGACTCATCAGCAACGTCCTGCGCCAGTGCGGACTGAAGCTGGACGAGATCATCGGCGAGGAGCCTCGCCCTGGCGTCGCGAACGTCAAATTGGACGCTCTGGGCACGCCGCGCCACTTCCGCCTGTTTGCCAAGGGGAGTGAGCTGGCGCCGGATTTCACTGGTGAGATCGCTCAGCCGCTGCAGGTTCGCCTGCATCGCCTCGAGCTTCCGCACTGTTTTTTCCTTGCGGCGCCGGTGCTTGAGGATCCCGGCGGCCTCTTCGATGAAGCCCCGCCGGTCCTCCGGAGTGGCGTGAAGAACCTTGTCCAGCTGGCCCTGGCCAACAATGACGTGCATTTCCCGCCCAAGTCCGGAATCCGAGAGGAGCTCCTGGATATCAAGGAGACGGCAGCCGGCACCGTTGATGGCGTACTCGGAGCCTCCGGTGCGGAACAGTGTCCGCGAAATGGTCACTTCGCTGTACTCGATGGGAAGGGCGCCATCGGTGTTGTCGATGGTGAGGGAAACGTGTGCCCGGCCCAAGGGCGGCCTGCCGGAGGTTCCGGCAAAGATGACGTCCTCCATCTTGCCGCCTCGAAGCGTCTTGGCGCCCTGTTCTCCCATCACCCAGGCCAAGGCATCCACCACGTTGGACTTGCCGGACCCGTTCGGGCCCACCACTGCGGTGACGCCGGGCTCAAACTCGAATGTCGTGGCGGACGCAAACGACTTGAACCCCCGGACAGTCAGGCTTTTGAGGTGCAAGGTGGTTCGGCTCTCCTGAATGGCTGTGACGGGTGATGGTGCCCTAAATCTACTGCGCGGCACGGACATCCCGCCGGATTTATCCCCGGCCCGGCGCCTGTTGCCTGTTGCCGGATGCTTGATGACGGGCTGGTTACCAGCGGCCGTTCCGGGGCCGGGGCTGGCACACCGGGCAGGTGTAAGAGGAGCGGTTCATGAACTGCTCGCGTTTGAGCAGGCTGACGATGCCGGCCGCGGCACAGCGACTGCATTCCTGGCCCTCCCTGCCGTAGGCACTGAGGGAACGGTCGAAGTAGCCCGAGGCTCCGTTGACATTCACATAGAGGGAATCGAAGCTTGTTCCACCCGCGGCCAGCGCCTCGAGCATCACCTCCCGTGCAGCCTCGAGCACCCTCGCGGCCTCCGCCCGCCGGAGCGTATCCGTGGGGCGGGCGTAGTGCAGGCGGGCTCGCCACAATGCCTCATCAGCATAGATGTTGCCGATTCCGGAAACGAGCCCCTGATCCAGCAGCGCCCGTTTGAGCCCGGTCTTCCGGGCCCGCAGGCGGCGGTAGAAGGCATCAAACGAAAAGTGCGGATCCAGGGGGTCCCTGGCGATGTGCGAGGCCTCCTCGGCGATAAGCGGGAGGGGCGTTTCGGCGCGCCCGCCGGGGCCGCCGTCGTCCGTGGGGATCAGAGAGGTGAGGAACAGGCCGCCGAAAATCCGCTGATCCACGAACCGGAGCTGCTCCGGCATGCCCTCGGCCGGGCTCAGGCGAAGCCGGACCTTCAGGTGCTTTTCGTCGGGGACGCCCGAGTCCTGCATGAGCAGCTGCCCGCTCATCCCCAGATGGGCCATCAGCGCGACGCCGGTGGTTATTCCCGCCGGTACGGATACCGGCGGTACGGAGTTCGGCAGTGCCGGATCCGGGGGAACCGCGGTGTCCGCCAAGGGCATCCACAGGAACTTGCCGCGGCGCACCACGTCCAGGACCCGGGCGCCTTCGAGGTTGCCGGCGAAGTCCTGGGCGCCAAGGGCGTGGCGTCGGATGGAACGTGGGTCCAGGACCTCAACAGAGGTGATTGTCCGGCCGCGGACCCAGCGCACAAGGCCGCGGCGGACAACTTCAACTTCGGGCAGTTCGGGCAAAGCAGGCCTAGACGCCGGCTTCGGAATCCACGGAAACGTCCACGCCGCTGCCAGAGAGCTTCCGCCAGGCATCCGCGGCCGCTTCCTGCTCGGCTTCCTTCTTGGAGCGACCCGCGCCCTGACCGTAATCAGTGCCGCCAATCCGGAGCACGGCCTCGAAGGTCCTTGCGTGATCCGGCCCCGAGCCCTCCACGGCATAGAAAATGGTGCCAAGCTGCCGGCTGGCCGCAAGCTCCTGAATGCTGGTCTTCCAGTCAGTTCCGGCACCAAGCGCCGCGGCATCCTGAAGCAGGGGCCCAATGAGCCTCATCACCAGCTGGCGCGCCGTCTCGATGTCGTTGGACACGTAGGTGGCGCCGATGAGCGCCTCCATGGTGTCCGCCAGGATGGACGCCTTGTTCTTGCCGTCGGTGAGCTTTTCGCCCTGTCCGAGGTAAATGTAGTCGCCAATGCCCAGGCTGCGGCCGATTCCGGCCAGCGCCCTGGTGCTGACGACGGCGGAGCGGCGCTTGGCCAGGTCGCCCTCAGGCAGCGCCGGGTTGTCACGATACAGCGCGTCGGTCACGGAGAATCCAAGGATGGAGTCTCCGAGGAACTCGAGCCGCTCGTTGGTGGGTATGCCGCCGTTTTCGTAGGCATAGGAACGGTGTGTGAGAGCAAGACGAAGCGTCCCGGCGTCAATTGAGACACCGAGACGCTTCAGAAGCTCTTCAGTTGAAGACATCATGTTCAGCCAGGGGCCGATTAGACGTCTGCGACCTTGCGGCCCTTGTACTCAAGGAACAGCGCAGTGCCAGCCGAGTCGGTAACGACCTTTGCCTGGTGCGGCAGGCTGTAGGAAACCTGGCCGTTCTCAATGGTCTTCACCAAGTGGGGGGCGGTTGCCTTCCACTGGGAGCGGCGGGCGCGGGTATTCGAGCGAGACATTTTCCGCTTGGGAACAGCCACGGCTAACTCATTTCTCTCTAGAAAAACACTTACAAATCAATTTTGCCGGTCAGGCTTCGCCAGATCAGCTAGGGCAGCCCAGCGAGGATCTACGACCTCGTGGTGGTGCCCCGGCTCGTCTTCCAGGCGCACTCCACATTCGGAGCAAAGGCCCTGGCAGTCTTCCCGGCACACCGGCTGGAACGGCAGCATGGTTACAACCGCGTCCCGCAACACCGGTTCAAGATCGATTAAATCGTGCTCGACTCGATATTGCTCTTCTTCGTCTTCTCCATCAGAGAACTGGGCGTCCTCATAGAAGAAAAGTTCTTGCACATCGACCTCGAGGTCATACGCAAGGGGATCCAGGCATCGGCCGCATTCGCCAGTAACTTTGACGCTTGCGGTTCCTGATACCAAAATTCCTTCGTGTACGGCCTCCAGCCGCAGATCCAGCCCGACATCCGAGCCTTCCTGCACGCCAATAAGTGCTACACCAAGATCACTTGGTGCAGGCACATGCTCTTTCAACGTCCGCATGGTTCCTGGACTGCGTCCAAGATCCTTGACGTCGAAAGCCAAGGGCGAACTAGCATCTCGTTTAATGAGAACTCCTGTTGAACATATGACCGACGTACTATCTTAGCCTGAACTCCAGGGCGGACTCAAACCGGGCGGCAGCAATGCAGTTCAGCAACTTGGTTAAGTGCTTCAGGCCGGCCATGGAATTGGGCGCGCACCGGGGGCAGGCCGCCGAGTACCGGTCAAGCTTACCCTCTGGGCGGCGTTTCCGAAGCAGACCCGCCAGCGTGCAGGCGTTTGAGTACCGATCGGGGCACAAAGTCCGAAACACTCCCACCCAGGGTGAAGACTTCCTTGATCAGGGTGGAGGACAGGTGGAGGTAGTGCGCTTCGGCCGGCAGGAACACAGTTTCCACGCCACTCAACTGCCGGTTCATGGTTGCCATGGGAAGTTCGTAGTCGAAGTCCGACGAGGACCGCAGTCCCTTCACAATGGCCGACACGCCGCGCTGCCTGCAGTACTCCGCCAGCAGGCCGTCACCCACGGGTTCCACCACGATCCCTTTCAACGACGCGAGCGTTTCCCGGGCCATGTCGATCCTCTCCTCCAGGGCGAAGCGGTACTGCTTGGCGTAGTTGGTAGACACTGCCACGATGACTTCATCAAAGAGCCCGGCGGCTCTGGCGATGACCTCAAGATGGCCGTTGTGGATGGGGTCGAAGGAGCCAGGGCATACTGCGCGTCTCATGCTCCGAACCTACCGTATGCTTCCCGCGGGCCGGGATACCATGACTGAATGTCAGACTCACACATTCCCTTCGCCGTGGCCGGGGGCGTGGTCCTCGTGACCGGTGCGGCCATGGGCATGGGCAGGCTCTACGCCCTCCGTGCCGCCAAGGAAGGCGCCGCCGTGGTGATCCTCTGGGACGTGGACGCCGATGCCCTCGCACGGACCGCCGCCGAGGTGGCCGCACTGGGTCCCCGCGTGGTGGCCCGGCAGGTGGATCTGGCGGACCCCGCCGCCATCGCCGCGGCCGCCGCCGAATGCAGGTCCGAGGGCCCGCTGGCCCTGCTGGTCAATAACGCGGGGATTGTGCGGGGAGCACTCTTTTGGGACCACAGCCCGGGGGATATCGGACGCACCATGGACATCAACGCGCTGGCGCCGATGTATGTCACCCTTGCATTCCTTCCGGACATGATGGCCGACGCCGGGAGGCCCCGGCGGATCCTCAACGTCGCCTCCGCCGCCGGAACCCTCGCCAACCCCAGGATGAGCGTCTATGCGGCCTCCAAATGGGCCGTCATCGGCTGGAGCGACTCGCTCCGCCTGGAGCTGGAGCAGCAGGGTTACCGCCACCTCAAGGTGACCACGTACTGCCCGAGCTATATTTCCACGGGGATGTTCGCCGGCGCCCGGGGCCCGTTCCTGACTCCCTTGATGACGCCGGACGACGCAGTGGTCCGGGCGTGGCGGGCAATGACCGCAGGCACGCCGCAGCTGATCGCGCCCGCCGGGGCGAAATTTGGCAAGATCCTCCGGGGCATCCTTCCGCTCCGGGCCTGGGACGCCCTGGGGAGGATCTTCCGGATTTACACAAGCATGGAAAAGTTCACCGGCCGCCAGCAGACGGCCGCGCCCGATGGAGAGGCACGTCGAAAGTGAGCACAACAGTTCCTGCCCCGTGGCAGCGCGCCGCTTCAGGGGCCAACCTGCTGGCAGCCAATGGCACGCTGGGCGTCACCATTTTCGAGGAGATGACCACTCTCGCCCTCAGCACGGGAGCCATCAACCTGGGGCAGGGTTTCCCGGACGAGGACGGCCCCGTGGAGATCAAAGAGGCCGCCCAGGCCGCAATCGCGGCGGGCGCCAACCAGTATGCGCCGGGTAAGGGCATCCTCGGACTAAGGGAGGCAATCGCCGTCCACCAGCAGCGGTTCTACGGTCTGGAACCGGACCCGCAGGGCGAAATCATCGTCACCACCGGCGCCACGGAGGCCATTGCCGCGTCGGTATTGGCCCTCGTGGGCCCTGGCGATGAAGTGCTTACCTTCGAGCCGTTCTACGACTCCTATGGAGCGATCATCGGGCTTTCCGGGGCAACGCATGTCACGGCCCCGCTCCTGGCCCCTGACTTCATGCCCGACCTTGCCGCGCTCGAGGCAGCCTTCAGCCCCCGTACCAAGGTGGTGCTGCTGAACAATCCGCACAACCCCACGGGTGCGGTGTTCCCGCGCGGGGTGCTGCAGCGCGTGGTTGACCTCGCCGTCCGGCACGACGCCGTCATCATCACCGATGAGGTCTACGAACACCTCACCTTCGGCGCACCGCACATTCCGGTGGCTACACTGCCTGGTGCGGCGGAGCGCACGCTGACTATTTCCTCCGCCGGCAAGACCTTCTCGTTCACGGGCTGGAAGATCGGCTGGCTTAGCGGCCCGGATCACCTCGTGGCAGCCGCTCGGACCGTAAAGCAGTTCCTCAGCTACAGCTCCGGCACACCATTCCAGGCCGCGATCGCCGTGGGGCTGGGCCTGCCGGACGAGTTTTACGCCGGTATCGCCGATACGCTCCGGTACAAACGCGACATCCTCAGCGAGGGGCTTCGCGCGGCCGGGCTGGACGTGTTCACGCCGCAGGGGACCTATTTCGTGAACGTCGACACCTCGCCGCTCGGGATCACCGATTCGGTGGACCTGGCCCGCAGGCTCCCCGGACTGGTGGGGGTCGCCGCCATCCCGGTGCCGGTGTTCTGCCACCCCGAGGGCGCCGAGCGCACCCGGAGCCTGCTGCGCTTCGCGTTCTGCAAGAAGATCCACGTCCTGGAGGAAGCCGCCGAACGCCTCGCCACCCTGGGCGACAGGCTCTAGGGATGAGGCGTTAAGGATGGTTGCACAGCGGCCAGTGGCGTCGCGGTTCCTCAGGGCGTCGGGCAAGCACGCCACGATCGAGCCCGATCCCTTTACCGAGGGAGGCTTTGTGCTCAGCATCGGGGGGGCGGAGCAGTCCCATGTGAACCTGGCCGAACCGGATGACATCTTCTACGAATACCTGCGCCGGATCGGCCACGTGGTGGACCTCGCGGCACCGTGGGGCGAGCCCATCAACGCGCTCCACCTTGGCGCCGGGGCGCTGACCCTGGCCCGCTACATCCAGGCCACCCGGCCCGGTTCCGTCCAGTACGCCGTGGAGCTGGAGAGGGAACTCCTGGACTTCGTGATGCACGAGCTCCCGCTTCCCGAGGGCACTGAGTTGCATACCGTGATCGGTGACGCCCGGGACGCCATCACCGGGCTTCCGGCGGAGCTGCGCTTCGACGTGGTGATCCTGGACATCTTCTCCGGGCCCGACGCTCCCGAACACATCGCGTGCAGCGGGTTCTACCGGGAGGCCGCGGCTCGGCTGACCCCGCGCGGCGTCCTGATCATCAATGTTGGCGACGAACCGGGGCTCACCCTGGTCCGGAGCCAGGTGGCTGCGCTACGGCAGGCCATGGCCGATGTTTCGGCCTTCGCCGAGGCCGGCATGTTCACCGGCCGCTATCCGGGAAATATCATCCTGACGGGCACGCAGGGCCCGTGGCCGGACATGTGGACAGCGGCACTGACGGCCCGGGGCCCGCATCCGGCGAAGGTGCTCTCCGGCGTTGACCTGGACGTCCTGTCCGGTTCCTAGCTGCTCCGGCTCCTAGCTGCCGCCGGCCACGGGCTCGGCGAACCACAGCGTGGTCTCCCCGTATTTCCGCTCGGCGAACCGCTCCAGGGAGGCGGGCCAACCAGGCTCCGGGCTGCGCGAGGAGCGCTCCACCACCACCACTGCCCCTTCCGCCAGATGCGGGGACAGGCCGTCCAGCACTGAACTCATGGCCGGTTCGTCCAAGGGGTATGGCGGGTCCAGGAACACCAGGTCCCACTCTGTCCCCTGAACAGTTCGGTCCAGGAAAGACTCCACCCGTGACCGGTGCACCGTCACCACTTTGCGGCCCACGACGCCGTTGAGCATGTCCGCGTTGCGCTGGCAGACCTCACTCGCTTTCGCGTCGGACTCCACCAGGTCAACGGTTTCGGCTCCGCGGCTGGCGCTTTCCACCCCCAGGGCCCCAGAACCCGCATACAGGTCCAGCACCCGCGCGCCCGCCACCACGTTGAAAGCCTCAAGCCTGGAAAACAGGGCTTCCTTGACGCGGTCCGTGGTGGGACGGGTCAGCGAACCCGGGACACTAACCAAGGGCGTCCCGCCAGCAACGCCGGCAACAACGCGGCTCACCCCGCGGTCCTTCCCGACACTCCAGGACAAGTCGCTTGAGTTGTGCCGGTCGCTTGGGGTGTGCAGGCCGGCTGCACTGCTCCGGCCGTTTGCTGTGTGCTAGCCACGCTCAAGGAACGCCTCCTTCTCGGGGTTCAAATAGTCGTCGATCGCTCCGGCCAGGGCAGGGTGGGCCGCAAGTGTGGGGTCCTGCCCCACAATCCGCTGTGCATCCTGCCGGGCCCGGCCAATGACTTCTTCGTGTTCAAGCACCCGCAGCAGCTTCAGCGTGGACCGGCCCCCTGACTGCGATGCCCCCAGGATGTCGCCTTCGCGCCGGAGTTTGAGGTCCTCCTGCGAAAGCTCGAAGCCGTCTGTGGTGGCCGCCACTGCGTCCAGGCGGCGCCGGCTCGGGTGGCCCGGTTCCAGTGCGGTGACCAGCAGGCACGTCCCCGGCAACCCGCCGCGTCCCACCCGGCCGCGGAGCTGGTGAAGCTGGGAAATGCCGAACCTGTCGGCGTCAAGGATCACCATCAGGGTGGCGTTGTGCACGTCCACACCCACTTCGATCACGGTGGTCGACACCAGCAGCTTGATCTCATTGGACGTGAACGAGGCCATGGTGCCGGACTTCAGCACCGGGTCCTGCCGTCCATGCAACGGCGCCAGGGGCACACCGGACAGCGACGGTTCGTCCCGAAGGTGATCCACGACGGCGGTGACGGATGCCAGCTCCCGGGCAGGTCCGTCCCCCTCGAGGTCCGCGGCGGATGGCTCCGCTTCCCCGGGACTGAAGTCGCCGTCGTCGTCAGTCCCAATCTTCGGACACACAACGTACACCTGGTGCCCGGCGTCGATCTCCTCACGGGAACGGGACCAGATCCGCGTGGCCCAGGCGGGATGCTCCGCGAGCCCCACCACATGCGTGGAAATGGGTGCGCGCCCCGCCGGGAGCTCGTCCAGCACGGACGTCTCAAGATCGCCGAACACGGTCATGGCGACGGTCCGGGGAATAGGAGTGGCAGTCATGACCAGCAAGTGCGGTGGCCTGCTGGCCTTGGCCCGCAGGGCATCGCGCTGCTCCACGCCGAAACGGTGCTGCTCGTCCACAACGATCAGGCCGAGGTCATAGAAGGACACGTTCTCACTGAGCAGGGCGTGCGTGCCGATGACGATCCCAGCAGTCCCGGAAGCAGCGTCGAGCATTGCCTGTTTCCTGGCCGCCGTTGGCATGGAACCTGTGAGCAGGGTGACTTGGACGGTGTCCGGGCCCAGGCCACCGAGTAGCCCGTCCCTGGAAAGGGGGCCCAGGGTCCTCCGGATCGATTCGAAATGCTGGGCGGCGAGGACTTCGGTGGGCGCGAGCAGGGCAGCCTGTCCCCCGGCGTCCACCACCTGAAGCATGGCCCGCAGCGCCACGATCGTTTTACCCGAACCCACTTCCCCTTGCAGGAGCCGGTTCATGGGGGTGTCCATGGACAGTTCTTCGGACAGCGTCTTCCCGACGGCGGACTGGCCCGCTGTCAGCGTGAAGGGCAGCCGGCGGTCGAAGGCAGACAACAGCGCGCCGGAGACCGGGCGCCGGGCGGTGGCCTCCTCTGCCGCGAGCTGGGCGCGCCGCCGCGCCAGCGCGGACTGCAGAACCAGGGCCTCCTGATAGCGGAACCGGTCCCTGGCGCGCTGCCAGTCGGGCGGTGCCTGCGGAGCGTGGATCAGCCGGTAAGCCTCGGCCAGTGGCAGGAACTTCTCCCGCGCCGCGATTTCGCCCGGCAGGGGATCATCAAGGGTTTCAAGCTCAACGGTGTCAAGGAGTGTGGCGATCACCTTTTGGATGGACCAGCTGGTGAGCTTGGCGGTGGCCGGGTATACCGGGATGGGCATGGCCGCGAGCTTTGCCGGGTCCACGCCCGGGGTCTCGGGATCCTCGTCCAGCAGGAGGAAATCCGGGTTGGTCAACCCCAGCGAACCGCCGTAACGCGTCACTTTGCCGGAAAACATGGCGCGGCGGCCTGGCAGGAGTTCGGCCTTGGCCCGGAAGCCATTGAAGAAGCTGACTTTCAGGGTGCCGGCGTCATCGGTGATCACAACGTCGGTAAGCGAGCCGCGGCGCGCGCGCATGGCACGGGTGCTGTTGGTCACCACCCGGGCGATGAGGGTCACTTCCTCGTCCAAGGGGACGTCACTGATGGGGGTGAGTTCACCGCGGCTCAAGTAGCGGCGCGGAAAGTAATTAAGCAGGCCACCCACAGTGGTGATGCCAAGGTGCTTCTCGATGACGGCGGCCGAACGTTTTCCGATCCGCCGCTCGAGGCCCAGTTCCAGCTCAGCGTTCATGTCCGGACGGTTCCCGCACGTCGCTATCGGCAACCACAGCATCCGCCCCGCCGTGGGCCGGAACATCCAAGGACCCCAGCTCAGGGTCGCGGGGCAGCGCCAGCTGGCTGACCGAGATGTCCGAGGGCTCCCCCAGGGAGCCAATCAGGGCAACAGCCGGCTCCGCGGCCGGAACGTGGACGTGGACGCGCCAGCGGTACTTGCCTTCGGCACCTGCCGAACCGCCCACCTGGCTCATGATCACGGAATCGCCCATTTCGTCCAGCCGCTGGCGCAGCGTGGCCGCCTCCAGGGGCGAGAGGCTGATGGTGCACATGACTTCCACGCCGTCGTCATCGGGGAGGTCCGCGTGGATGTGCGGGTCCTGGACGTCATAGCCGTGAAGACCGTCGAGCAGCTCGCTCTGCAGTTCCTCACCCAGCACCGCCGAGCGGAGGCAGTCAAGGATCAGGAGCATCCCCACACCACCTGCATCCACGACGTGGGCGGCATGAAGGGCCTCCAACTGGTCCTCGGTCCGGATAACAGCCTCCACGGCCGCTCCCACCGCCGCGTCCAGGGCCAGGGCAAGGGCGTGGTTGCTGTCATCGCCGTCTTGCTCCGCGTCAACGCCGGCCACCGCCCGCGCCGCCGCCTCCATCACGGAGAGCATTGTTCCGGGGACCGGCTCGCTCAAAGCCGACCAGGCCCGGATCTGGGCCCGGTTCAGTGCCGCGGCCAGCAAAGCTGAACTCAGCCGGGTCTGGCCGGCCAGCGGTTCCGCGGCGGCGCACAGGAACACCGAAAATAGCGTTCCGGAATTGCCGCGGGCCTGCTCCATGGCCGCCTGCCCGGCGGTTGCCAGAACGGCGCCGACGTCGTGCTGGCCCGACCCGCCAGGCCCCACGGGATGGTTCAGCGCCCGGGCGGCGGCACGCACCGTCAAGTAGAGGTTGGTGCCGGTATCGCCGTCGGCAACCGGAAAGATGTTGATCGCGTTGAGACGGTCACTATGGTTTCCCAGAGTGGTTTCGGCTTTACCCAACCACCGCTTCATCGCTTGCGCGTTGGCGGCAATTTTAGTCTGCAAAGTGATCCCATCCCACGGCGTCAGCGGGCATGCCCGCTATGTTGACCCCCGTGCTTTCCGTTGCAGCAAGGGCTTCCACTGAGCCTATCGCAGCGAAACCCGGCGGCAACTGAACCCCTGCCGGGAATGTGGCCAGAAGACCGTGGTCCTCCCCGCCGCCGAGCACCCACAGCATGGGGTCGGCTGCCAGCAGCTCTGCCGCCGGGAGGAGCGGAATGGCCAGCTCCTTGAGTGCGGCGGGATCCAGGTTGAGCACCACGCCGCTTGCCGCGGCCATGCGGATGCCGTCGCGGACCAGGCCATCGGAGATGTCCATCATGGCAGTTGCCCCGGACTCCAGGGCACGTGGCCCTGCGGCCAGCGGCGGAACCGGCCGGCACTGCCGCTCCACCAGCGTTCGCTGTTCCGGCGTCAGGGTATCCGCGCGTTGCGAGGACTCGAGAAGCGCCAGTCCGGCCGCGGCCCACCCCACTGTTCCGGCCAGGGCCACTGTGTCTCCGTTCCGTGCCCCGGAGCGCAGCACCGGCGGTTTGCCCGCCAAGGACCCGAGAATCGCCACCGTGACCGCAAGTTCGCGTCCGCGGCCCAGGTCCCCTCCGGCCACGGAGCAGCCGCGGGCGCCGAGTTCATGGATGGCGTGCGAAAGGCCGTCTGCGAAGTCCTCCACCCAGGCAACCAGCGTTTCGGGCGGAAGGGTCAGGCTCACCACCATCGACGTCGCCTTGGCGCCCATCGCGTTGATGTCGCTGAGGTTCTGCGCCGCCGCTTTCCAGCCGACGTCGAACCCCGTGGTGCGGTACCCGTTGGCCCATTCAAGGCGGAAATCCTGGTCCTGGACCTGGGTGTCGATACTGACCACCGCCCGGCCGTCCGGCACGGCCACGATGGCTGCGTCGTCGCCGGGGCCAAGGACCAATGACGTTCCCTGTTCAGAGCCGTTGTTAAGGCGCGGGAAAATGCGGGCGAGCAGCCCTGATTCGGACAGTTCGGCAACGGTCAGCTGGGGTTCGGGCACAGCACTACGCTACCGTCAGGAGCCGACATCTCCGCCCCGGACCGCGTGCAAGCACCGTGTGATGCCGTTCGGAAGCCCTTCGCTGCCGGGATAGTCTTAACCAATGCTCCTGCTCCGCACCCCGGTTTCCGTCCGTTCGCTCGGCACGCTGGCAACCGCGGCGGCGGCAGCGCTGATTCTCACCGGGTGTTCCCCCGTTGTCGACGTCGCACCGGCAAAGGATGCGGCGAACGCCGCCTGCGCTCCCATGATGGTCGCCTTGCCTGACACGATCGCAGATGCCGGGTTGCGAAAGACCAATAGCCAGGCAACGGCCGCCTGGGGTGACCCATCCAAGGTGATCCTGCGCTGCGGCGTCAACGTTCCCGGACCCACCACGGACCGCTGCGTCACCGTCAACGGGATCGACTGGGTCATCAAGGAAGGCGACCCGGTGTGGACCCTGACCACATTCGGGCGAGAACCCGCCACGGAAATCCTCATGGATCCCAACCAGATCAGTTCCGCCACCGTGCTCGCCGAGCTGGCCGCGCCAGCCGGAAAGATCAAGGCCACGCGGCACTGTGTGGGCCAGGAAGACCTCCAGAACCTGCCCGCCGGAAAATAAGCCAGAAACCGTGGCCGCCTGCCTCGCAGGGCCCGGCTGGACCCTCGCCGATCTCTAGCGGAGGCCTGTCTTACGGTTCAGGGCCAGATAGATCAGTTCGTCGATCAGCTCCGCGTATCCCAGACCTGAGGCGGCCCACATCTGGGGGTACATGCTCTTGGGCGTGAATCCGGGCATGGTGTTGATCTCGTTGATAATCAGCTCACCCTCAGGGGTGTAGAAGAAATCGACGCGGCTGAGGCCTTCAGCCCCGACGGCGTCAAAGGCGGCCGCCGCCAGCTCGCGGACCCTGGCGATCGCTTCCTCCGGAATGTCAGCCGGGCAACTCAACGACGCGGCGTCGTCCTCCACGTACTTGGCTTCGAAGTCGTAGAACTCGTGCTGGCCCGGAGCCACGGAGATCTCGCCGGGCATGGAGGTCCGCGGCGGTTCGGTGCCCCGGCCTTCCAAGACGGCGCATTCAATCTCGCGGCCCACGATTCCGGCTTCAATCACCAGCTTGAGGTCATGTTCACGGGCCGCCGCGATGGCGGCGTCCAAGGCGTCCATCGAGTCCACCTTGGAAATTCCCATGGACGATCCGGCGCGGGCCGGCTTAACGAAGACCGGGAAGCCCAAGCGGTCCACGCGCTTCCGGACGGATTCGGGATCGTTCAGCCACTGGCGGTCAGTGACCGCGATATAGGGCCCCACGTGCAGCCCGGCCGCCTCAAACACGACCTTCATGTAGTGCTTGTCCATGCCGACGGCGGAGGCCAGGACCCCGGCGCCCACATACCGCGTGTCCGAAAGCTCAAGGAGCCCCTGGATGGTGCCGTCCTCGCCGAACGGTCCGTGCAGCAGCGGGAACACAACGTCCACGGCACCAAGTTCCTGCGGGACCTGGTTCGGGGAGGCAACGATCAGCTGGTGCTCGCCGCCGATCTCCGCGAGCGTCACCGTCTGGGCCGAGGGCGCCACCTCCGGAAGTGAGGAGGCGGACAGGGACCATTGGGCCGTCTCGGCCGAGGTCAGCACCCACTGGCCGGTCTTGGCGATCCCAATCGGGATGACCTCGTATTTTTCCTTGTCGATAGCGCCCAGGACGCCTGCCGCAGTGACGCAGCTGACGGCGTGTTCACTGGACCGTCCGCCGAAGAGAACGGCTACCCGGGGCTTCCCCCGGCCTTCGCGGGTCCGTGCACTCGATGGGTTCTGTGCACTCAAGTTCTGTTCCGACACTGTCAGTAATCGCCTTCGGATTTCAGGTCCCGGGACAGCAGCAGCGGTCCCAGTTCGTCAACGGACAATTTTCCGGCCAACACGGCCACGACGGCCGCGGTGATGGGCATCTCGACCCCGAGCTTGCCGGCAAGTTCATTCACTGCCTGCCCGGACTTGATCCCCTCCGCGGTCTGTGTCATCTGGGCTGTGACTTGTTCCAGGGTCAGGCCCTGGCCCAGCAGGCGCCCGGCCGTGTGGTTGCGCGAGAGCGGCGACGAACAGGTGGCCACCAGGTCCCCAAGTCCAGCGAGCCCCGCCATGGTCCGCGCTTCCCCGCCAAGGGCCAGCGCCAGGCGCGAGGTCTCGGCAAGCCCCCGGGTGATGACGGAGGCCTTGGTGTTGTCCCCCATCTCCTTGCCTTCGCAGATGCCCACGGCCAGGGCGATGACGTTCTTGACTATGCCGCCGATCTCTACGCCCACCACGTCGGTGGTGGTGTACGGCCGGAAGTACGGTGCCGTGCAGCTGCGCGCTATCCACGCGGCCACCTCGGCGTCGGAACAGGCCACCACGGAGGCAGTGGGTTCCTCGCGGGCGATCTCCATGGCCAGGTTGGGCCCCGACACCACGGCCACACGATCGGCTTTGATGCCGAGCTCCTCGCAGATGACTTCGCTCATGCGCGCGTCGGAGGTGAGTTCCAGGCCCTTCATCAGGGACACCACCAACGCGTCAGGGGACATCAGGTGCCGCCACTCGCGCAACTGCAGCCTAAGGGTCTGGGCCGGAACCGCCAGCACCACCAGATCGGCGCCGGCCAGGACCTCGGCGACATCGGTGGACGCCGTGATGCTGTGCGGGAGTTCCACGTCCTTGAGGTACTGCGGATTGCGGTGGGCGGTGTTGATCTGTTCGACCACCTCGGCCCGTCGGCCCCAGAGACGGACGCTTCGCTGGACCCCCGAGGCAGCCGCCGCGTCGGCAAGAATCTTGGCGAAGGTGGTGCCCCAGGAGCCCGCCCCCAGGACGGCGACCGAAACCGCTGAGCCGGCCTCGATTTGCTCAGGCGTCACTTGCCGCCCCGCTCGATGTCGCGGCCGTGATTCGTCTGGTTGTGCGCGGCCGGGTCCCACCTTTCGGCGGGAGGCTCTTCGCCACGCAGGGTGGCCAGCAGTGCGGTGATGGCATCCATGATGACGTTGGTGGCCGCACCCAGCGTGGCCTTGTCCAGGGGGCGGCCCTCGAAGTCGCTGAGGTCGATTGGATCGCCCACTAGCACCCGGGATGTGTGGCGCGGAAACACGTGGAATCTTTTGGCATAGCGCGGAAACACCTCGTGGGCGCCCCAGTGGGCGATGGGCACCACGGGAATACCGCTTTCCAGCGCCATCCGGGCGGCCCCCGTGTGGCCCCGCATGGGCCACAGCTGGGGGTCGCGGGTCAAGGTTCCCTCGGGATAGATGATGATGGCGCCGCCCTCGTCCACCACTTCCTTGGCGATTTGAAGCGAACGGTTGGCTCCCGCCGTCGAACGCTCCACTGGAACTTGCTTGGTGTTGCGCAGCACCGCACCCAGGACCGGGACCTTGAAGAGGCTTCCCTTGGCCAGGAAGTGCGGCATGCGCTTCTGGTTGTACAGCATGTGGCCCACCACCAACGGATCTATCTCGGTGCAGTGGTTGGGCACGGCAATGAAGCCACCGGCCGGGAGCTTCTCCAGGCCTTCCCACTTCTTGTTCATCAAAAGGTTCATCACGGGCCGGACGATCGCGGCCACGATGACAAAGGTGATGTGGCTCTTGGCCGTTTCCTTCACCGGAACACCGCTACTTGGCCGAGGTGATGTCGAAATCGGCGCCCAGGCCCGCAAGCTTTTCAGTGAAGCGCTCGTAGCCGCGGTTAATGATGTCGATGCCGGTAACGCGGGAGGTGCCAGTCGCCGCCAGGGCGGCAATGAGATGGCTGAAGCCGCCGCGGAGGTCGGGGACGTCGATATCCGTGCCCTTCAGCTGCGTGGGCCCCGAAATGACGGCCGAGTGCAGGAAGTTGCGCTGGCCGAAACGGCACGGCACGCTGCCCAGGCACTCTCGGTGGACCTGGATGTTGGCGCCCATCCTGATCAGGGCATCGGTGAACCCGAAGCGGTTCTCGTAGACGGTCTCATGGACGATCGAGACGCCCTCGGCCTGAGTGAGGGCAACAATAAGCGGCTGCTGCCAGTCCGTCATGAAGCCGGGGTGCACGTCCGTTTCGAGGACCAGCGGGTTGAGCTTGCCGCCGCGGTGGTAGAAGCGGATGCCGTCATCGCCGATGTCCATGCCGCCGCCCACCTTGCGATAGGTGTTCAGGAACGTCATCATGTCCCGTTGGGTGGCGCCTTCAACAAAGATGTCGCCGCGGGTAACGAGAGCGGCGGAAGCCCAGGAGGCCGATTCATTGCGGTCAGAGAGGGCCCGGTGGTTGTAGCCGCCAAGGTCCCGGACGCCTTCAATCCGGATGGTGCGGTCGGTCTGGACGCTGATGATCGCGCCCATCTTCTGCAGCACCGCGATGAGGTCCACGATTTCCGGCTCGGTGGCCGCGCCGGAAAGTTCGGTGATGCCCTCGGCGCGCGTGGCGCTCAGCAGCACCTGCTCGGTGGCTCCGACGGACGGGTACGGCAGGGCAATCTTCGCACCCTTGAGCCCGCTGGGCGCTGAAATATGGATGCCACCCGGCCGCTTTTCCACCACGGCGCCGAACTGCCGCAGGACGTTCAGGTGGTAGTCGATGGGCCGGTCGCCGATCTTGCAGCCACCGAGGTCCGGGATAAATGCTTCACCGATGGCGTGGATCAACGGGCCGCACAGCAGAATCGGGATCCGGGAATCCCCTGCGTGGGCGTCAATTGCCGTGCTGGATGCCGTCTTGGCGTTCTGCGGATCCAGCGTGAGGTCTCCCGTGACGGGGTCCTTGTCCACGGTCACCCCGTGCAGCTGAAGCAGGCTGGTGACGACCTCGACATCCTTGATTTCCGGAACGTTCCGCAGGACGGAAGGTTCGTTGCCCAGCAACGCCGCCACCATTGCCTTGGGGACGAGGTTCTTGGCCCCGCGGACGCTGACGCGGCCAGTTAGCGGGACGCCTCCGCGGATTGTCAGAACACTACTCATTTACCGTTTTCCTCACGACTACTCGCCCACAAATCCTTACAAAGGCTCCCGCTAAGCATAGGAGCTTGCGTTACCGATCTGAAATACGGGCGCGCCAGGCGGGGCATCAGCGAGGCGGCAACGGCCCCGCTGCGGCGCGCCACAGGGCGCCGCAGCGCGGCAGTCAGGATCGGAAAATGCGCGCCGTTCAGGAGTGGCGGGCCGGCAGCGTCTTTGGCATAAACGGTGGCCGGGTTGCTTCAAACGCCGTGATATCTTCCTCGTGCTTGAGCGTGAGCCCGATGTCGTCCAGGCCCTCAAGAAGGCGCCAGCGCGTGTAGTCGTCGATCTCGAACGGTGCCACCACGTTGCCGCAGATCACGGTCTTGGAGACGAGGTCCACGGTCACTTCCGTGCCGGGGGCGTTTTCCAGCACCTTCCAGATGAGCTCGATGTCATCCTGGGCCAGTTCAGCGGCCAGCAGGCCCTGTTTGCCCGAGTTGCCGCGGAAGATGTCGGCGAACCTTGAGGAGAGGACGGTTTTGAAGCCGTAGTCCTTCAACGCCCAGACGGCGTGTTCCCGGGATGATCCCGTGCCGAAGTCCGGGCCTGCCACCAGCACCGAGCCGGAAGTGAACGGTTCCTGGTTCAAAATGAACGAATGGTCCTTGCGCCAGGCCGCGAAAAGTGCGTCCTCGAACCCCGTGCGGGTGATCCGCTTGAGGTAGACGGCCGGAATAATCTGGTCGGTATCGACATTGCTCTGGCGCAGCGGGACGCCGATTCCGGTGTGCTTGCTGAACTTTTCCATGGGGTCTTCCTAGGCGGCGTTGGTGTGGAGGGCGGCGGATTCCGGCGCAGGATCAAGGTCCGACGGCGAGCTCAAGGTGCCGCGCACGGCGGTGGCGGCGGCCACTACCGGCGAGACGAGGTGGGTGCGGCCACCCTTGCCCTGGCGTCCCTCGAAGTTGCGGTTGGAGGTGGATGCGCAACGCTCCCCCACCTCCAGCTGGTCCGGGTTCATGCCCAGGCACATCGAGCAGCCGGCAAAACGCCATTCAGCACCGAAGTCCTTGAAGACCTTGTCCAGGCCCTCCGCTTCGGCCTCCAGCCGCACCCGTGCCGAGCCCGGAACAACGAGCATCCGGATGTTCGGGTCCTTGGTGCGGCCGCGGACAATGTCCGCGGCGGCGCGAAGGTCTTCCATCCGCGAGTTTGTGCAGGAGCCCAGGAAGACGGTGTCCACCCGGATCTCTTTCATGGGCGTTCCGGCCTCCAGCCCCATGTACTGCAGGGCCCGTTCGGCTGCCGCCTTGGCGTTCTCGTCGCCGAAGTCCTCGGGGGACGGCACCCTCGCGGACAGGGACACGCCCTGGCCCGGATTGGTGCCCCACGTGACAAACGGCTCCAGCGTGTCGGCATCCAGATCCACTTCGACGTCGAACGTGGCGTCATCGTCGGTGCGCAGCGTGTTCCAGTACTCCACGGCCGCGTCCCACTCGGAGCCCTGCGGCGCGTGGGGACGGCCGTACATGTAGTCGTAGGTTGTCCGGTCCGGTGCCACGAGCCCGGCGCGGGCGCCGGCTTCGATGGACATGTTGCAGATGGTCATCCGCGCTTCCATGGACAGGGCGCGGATGGCCGAACCCCGGTATTCCAGGACATAACCCTGGCCGCCGCCCGTGCCGATCTTCGCAATCACGGCGAGGATGATGTCCTTGGCGGTGACCCCGGGACGAAGCGTGCCTTCAACATTGACGGCCATGGTCTTGAAGGGTTTCAGGGACAGCGTCTGCGTGGCCATGACGTGCTCCACCTCGGAGGTGCCGATGCCCATGGCGAGGGCGCCGAAGGCTCCGTGGGTGGAGGTGTGGGAGTCGCCGCAGACCACGGTCATGCCCGGCTGGGTGAGGCCAAGTTGGGGGCCGACCACGTGGACGATGCCCTGCTCGGCGTCGCCCAGGGAGTGCAGGCGCACGCCGAACTCCTGACAGTTGTTGCGCAGCGTCTGGATCTGCGTCCGGCTGGTGAGATCGGCGATAGGCTTGTCGATGTCCAGAGTGGGCGTGTTGTGGTCCTCGGTGGCGATGGTGAGGTCCGGGCGCCGCAGCTTGCGGCCGGCCAGCCGCAAGCCCTCAAAGGCCTGCGGGGACGTCACTTCGTGGACCAGGTGAAGGTCGATGTAAAGAAGGTCAGGCTGGGCATTGGCACCTTCGCCGTCGCCTTTGCGCACCACGTGCGCGTCCCAGACTTTCTCGGCCAATGTCTTTGCCATGGCCATCTCCCTTCACAGCTGTTGGTGGTTTATCTCAACTGAATCAGCAGTCCCGTGTAATACGCCAGCCAGATGATTTGCATCTCAGATATTGAGACGTCAATATCATTACATGGACAATTCTAGTGGCGTCGGAGTCATCGATAAAGCCGCCCATGTACTTGATGCCCTTGAGGCCGGCCCCACCACCCTCGCGCAGCTCGTGGCGGCTACCGGGCTGGCCCGGCCCACCGTGCACCGGCTCGCGCTGGCGCTCGTCCATCACAGGCTGGTGAGCCGGGACATCCAGGGTCGCTTTGTGCTCGGCAGCCGCCTCGTAGAGCTCGCGTCCGCGGCCGGCGAGGACCGCCTCATCGCCTCCGCGGGCCCCGTGCTGATGCAACTGCGCGACGCCACGGGCGAGAGCGCCCAAATCTTCCGCCGGCAGGGTGACTGGCGCGTCTGCGTCGCGTCCGCCGAACGCCCTATCGGCCTTCGCGACACCATCCCCGTGGGCACCCAGCTCTCCATGAAGGCCGGATCGGCGGCGCAGGTGCTGCTGGCTTGGGAGGACCATGACCGCCTCCTTGAGGGCCTGCAGGCCGCACGGTTCACGCCCACTGTCCTCGCGGGAGTACGACGCCGGGGCTGGGGTCAGAGCCTCGGCGAGCGGGAACCGGGGGTCGCCTCTGTTTCCGCCCCCGTTCGTGGTCCGTCCGGGCGCGTCATCGCCGCAGTGTCGATCTCCGGTCCCATCGAGCGCCTCACCCGCCAGCCCGGCCGGCTGCACGCTGAAGTTGTGTGCAACGCCGCCCGTGTCCTCACGGAAGCCTTGCGCAAGAATAACGACTGAACCCCTCCCGCGGCCATGACGCTAGGCTGTGGCCATGAACAGCTATGCAGTGTTCCTGCGCGGCGTGAACGTTGGCGGGATCACCATCAGGATGGCCGAGCTCAAGAGCGCACTGAAGTCCTGCGGTTTCTCCGCAGTCACCACCCTGCTGGCCAGCGGGAACGTTGCCCTGCTGAGCGACCTCGGTCCCGCTAAGGTGAAAAGCCGGTTCGAAGAATGCCTGCGCGAGTCCTTCGGGTATGACGCGTGGGTGGTGGTGCTGACCGCAGCACGTGTGGCAGAAATCGTGGATGCCTGCACCTACCCGGCAGATGACAAGTCCACGCACACCTACATCACACTGTCTTCGGACCCGGCCATGCTGGACGAACTCTTCGAGGCCGGCTCCAAACCGGACGGGGCAAACCCGGACGGTGCCAGCCTGCACCGGCTGGGCCCTGAGGCCCTGGCGTGGCTGGCGCCGGCCGGCGGAACCCTGGAGAGCCCGTTCAGCAAACTCTCATCCAAGCCGCGTTATAAGTCGAGCACCACAACACGCAACCTCCGCACCATGATCAAGGTCCGCGACGCCGCCGGAGCCCTTGGGGAATCTTGACACGCGGCCCGCATAACCGGCGGGTGGCAAATACCGGGACTGCGGCCAGCAATTGTGCCAGTCGCCGGTTGTCGGCGGAGATGGAGCCCACGTCTGGAGGATCCAGCAGGGCGCTGCCTCCCGGCACCACGGGGTCGGCCACCAGGACCAGAGAGAAGATGGACGCCCCATCCGCCGCGCGCTGGCTGGCCGCGCGCCGGCTGGGAGCTGCCTTCCTGCGGGCGGCTGTCTTTGGACGTCATGTCTTCACAGAGGAACCCGGGAGGAGGCAAAGAAAAACGGTCCCGGGCTGGCGCCCGGGACCGTTTCCATTGTGACCCCAGCGGGATTCGAACCCGCGTTACCGCCGTGAGAGGGCAGCGTACTAGGCCGCTATACGATGGGGCCGCGTACTTCCAGAATGGTATTTCCACCATTCAAGCTCAGTGATTATTTCATACACTCAGCAGCTGTTTCAAATCAGCTAAGTTGCTTTGAAACCGTGAATTGCAGCACAAGGAATTACTACTCAGTGTGCCGCTTTTCAGCGCTGGGATACCAGGACTCGAACCTAGAATGACGGTACCAGAAACCGTAGTGTTGCCAATTACACCATATCCCAATGGAACTTTCGGGCCAGGCCCCCGGGTGAAAACCCGCGCTCCCGGCGCCTCAGCACGAGTAATTACTTTACCCGAGAGTTTTGGCTGGCACAAATCGAGTGCGTTCGACCCCTTCCAAGCCACCCAAACGCGGGTTGCTGCCGCGGGCGGCGGGCGAATCGCAGAAAAACCCTTGCCAATACGGGGCCCTCAAGTTTACGCTCGGTAAGTTACCCGCTAGTAACAAGACTCCCCGACCCTCACAAGAGGGAGCGCCACGCCCGTGTCCCAGTGTTAGCTGCGTCACAGGCCGGGAGTTTCCGGCAGCAGGGCCGCTGCCGGAAAGGTCGTCGAGAGGAACCACCTGTGTCACAGAGCCGTGCCGCCGCCCATTCCGTCCCCCGGACCCGCGCCCAGCAGATCGCCATCGCCGTGCTCGTCCTGCTCCTGATTGCGCTCCTGGGTTTCTACACCTTGGTCACGGGCCGCATCACTGATGGATCAGCGAGACTAAATGACGGGGCCGGCCAGGCCGCCTCCGGGGCCGAGCAGCTGAAGGAGGGTGCCGGGAAGCTCGCTGACGGTGCAACGCTGGCCGACACCGGAGCCGGGAAGCTTTCCGCCGGGGCCAGGAAGATCTACGCCGGCATCAGCGACAAACTCGCTCCCGGGGCGGACCAGCTACGGGCGGGCGCCGAAAAGCTGGCCAGCGGTGCCCTGAAAATCGAAACTGATGTGAACACCAAGCTGGCGCCCGGTGTGTACAAGGTTGATGACGGGGCGCAGAAGCTGGCAGCCGGAGCGGTGCAGTTGTCCGCGGCCCTCACGCCGACGCCGGCAGGTAACGCCGAGAACAATCTCGCCGACGGCGCCACCCGTCTGAATAACGGCGCTGCACAGTTGAACGCGGGGGCAGTCCAACTCGCGGCGGGAACCAATCAGTTGAAGGGATACCGCGGCGCCAACAACAACCCGGAGGCAGGCACCGGGACGGCGGCACTCGCGCAGGCGCTTGAGCTCCTGCAGACTGCCGCGGACGATCCGATCCAGGGGCTGGTGCCGCTGTCAGTGGTGAAGGACAAGATAGCCAAAATCGCAGCAGGCGCGCACAAGCTCGACGAGGGAGCCACCCAGCTTCAGTCGGGCGCGTCGAGGCTTCAGGCGGGCGCAGGCCAGTTGGATGCCGGGACGGGTAAACTGAGCGCCGGATTCGGCACGCTGAGCGGGAAACTCAACAGCCAGGACCCGGGCAGCCCCGGGGTGGTTCTCGGTACCCGCCTCCTTGCCGACGGGACCGCTAAAATCAGGGTGGGCATGGACGGAGTGCCGGGAGATCCGGAACACCCGGGACTCCTGAAGGCGGCGGCAAGCATGACCGATGGCACGTCGCGCCTCGCCGACGGCACACTGGCCTTGAGCACGGGCATCCAGGGAGACCCGGGCGACCCCGCCAATCCGGGCCTGCTGAATGGTTCCAAGGCGCTGGCCGCCGGGGCGTCGGATCTCTCCAGCGGCAACACCAAGCTGGCCGCAGGATCCTCCCAGCTGGCGAGCGGCGCGGACAAGCTCGCTGACGGCAATGCCAGGATCGCAGCGGGAACGGATACCCTGCACTCCAGCGCAGCGGCAATCTCACCGGCAAGCATGGTGGGCACCTCCGATGTCGCAACGGCCCTGGGGCTGGTGGGGGTCCTTGGCCTGGGTTCGGTGGCGGCCTTCCTACTCATGCGGAAAAAGAACCCGCTGGCGGAAACGGCCTAGGAGCTTCCCTGCGCCCCCCTCAACGGAAGCCGCCTGCGCGGGGCTAGGGGTTGCCGTTGGTTCCCGGGGTGCCGGGGGCTGTCGGTTGCACCTGTCCCTGAACCGGCCCCGGACTGCGGCGTGCCTGCCCGTTGGCGCCGTTAGGCCGGCCGTTCTGGAACCTTTGCCCGAACTGGTGAGTGGCATCCGACTGTCCCACCGAGTATCCAATCGCGGCTCCTCCCCCGCCGGCGAGCAACACAGCGGCTCCGGCCGCCGCCAGAACCTTCGGCATGCTCCACCACTTCTTTTTCCCCGGAACGCCAAGAGCGTAGCCTGCGTGGGGGACGGTCCGAGGCGCAAGCGTGGGGGGCGGTGCGGCGGGAGTCGGCGGCACGATCGGCGTCGGGCGGCCGTCCGGGCCTTCAGGAACGTTGTCTGGGGTGTTCTCGTGCCGCACCTGGCTGACTCCTAAAGAATGAATATGTTAGCGAGCCAAGTAAAGTCCACAAAACTGGGGGAATGCTGGGTGGGTGCGGGCCGTTCAATCCGCCGCCGTGGGCAACAGGGACGGATCGCTGGCCTTAAGGAGCTTGAGCGCCAGCGCGCCCGAGAGGACAGCGAAGGGCAGCTCTACCAGGACAGCCTCGAGGACCGCGGTGGCCAACGGCAGCCCGGGAGCAGCCGTTGCCACATCGAACAAGGCGTCAATGCAGAGACTGGTGGAGAAGGCGGCGGTGGTCAGCACCGCGTACGGGCTGCGACGGAGCAGGAACAGCAACGTGAACAAGGCGCTTAGACCTTCAAACGCATCCAATCCAAGCCAGGCGACATTCCAGTTACGTGCCACAGTCTCGGAAGGCATAACGCCGCCGAGGTAGACGATCCAAACGACATAGAAAAGAACCGCTCCGATCCCGCAGGCTATTGCCGCGCGCCGCCAGCCCATGCCCCAGACCCGCTTGAGGATCCTGCTCCGGATCATGAGCGCCAGAATCACCGCTACGGCCAGCAGGCCGAACCTCAGGACCACAAAGTGCAGCCCCGCAGGCCAGCCCTCCTCGGCAAACAGCTTTGCCGCGAACATTGGGACCGAGGATCCAGGAACGGGGCCGCCGCCCTGGAAAAAAAGGCTAGGCACGCTCCTCCAGCAGCTCGGCCAATGATCCAATCTCGTGTCCGGCAAAGGCCGACGCCGTCCCGCCGCTCCGGTTCAACCACACGCCCAGCAGTCCTGCCGCCGTCGAGCCTTCGGCGTCGAGAAGGCGGTTGTCGCCCACGAAGAGGGTTTCGGCGGCGCTGGTGCCAAGGCGGCGGACGCCTTCCAGATAGATCGCGGGATCAGGCTTCGGCACTCCGACTGTGTCTGTTCCCACGAGCACTTGAATCCGGTCCAGTCCCGCGCTGTCCAGCTTCACGCGCTGGTAGTCGTGGACGTTGTTGCTCACCGCACCGTAGGGGATACCGGCAGCATCCAGTGCGTCCAAAATAGGGCCCACATCCGCAAAGGCCCTGACGTAGCCGTGCTGCAGGGCGGCATAGGACGTGAGCCAGCTGTGCGACTCCTCGCCTTCCTCAAGTTCCACGCCAAAGTGACCCAGCGCCGCCCGGCCACGGAGGAGCCGTTGCTCGTTGAACGTCAGCTCACCGGCCAGGTAACGGTCGTAGAAATGGGTGGTCTCATGTGTGAAGATCCGTCCGAACTTTTCCCACCCGGCGGAATCCAGACCGGGCAGGAGATGTTCGCTCACATCACGCAACGCCGTAGTCATGGCAAACTCCAGGTCCACCAGGGTGTCGTCAATGTCGAACAGAACGCCCCGGACTACCCCGAATGCCGTGTGCAGGACACGCCCGCCGTCGCCGCGCAGTGCAGTCATCAGCCGCGGAAAACGTTCAGGCGCTTCAGGGAGGAGTCCTTGCCCAGGATGACCATGGACTCGAACAGCGGCGGGGAGATCCGCCGGCCGGAGATGCCCGTGCGGACCGGCCCGAAGGCCAGGCGCGGCTTGACGCCGAGGCCCTCCACGAGGGCCTCCTTCAAGGCCGTCTGGATGTTCTCGGCCGTCCATTCAGACACGGGCTCAAGCGCGGCGATGGCGGCGCCGAGGACTTCGGCCAGGTTTTCGGGCAGTCCTTTGCGGGCGTCGTCGGCGACGTCGATCGCGTCATCGGCTTTGAACAGGAAGGCGAGCATTTCGGGTGCTTCGCCCAACAGCGAGATTCGCTCCTGGATCAACGGCGCCGCCTCGGTAAGGATTTCCTCCTGGCGGTCGGTGAGATGCTCCCCCACGAGCCCGGCCGCCTGCAGGTACGGCACGAGTCGGACGCGGAAGTCTTCCGGGGCCAACATGCGGATGTGGGTGCCGTTGATGGCCTCGGCCTTCTTGATGTCGAAGCGGGCAGGGTTGGCCAGAACGTCGTTGACGTCGAAATGCTCGATCAGCTGCTCGACGGTGAAGATGTCCTCGTCGGCGGACAGGCTCCAGCCCAGCAGGGACAGATAGTTCAACAGGCCCTCGGGGATGAAGCCGCGGTCCCTGAGCAGGAACAGGTTGGACTGCGGGTCACGCTTGGACAGCTTCTTGTTGCCCTCGCCCATTACGTAGGGCAGGTGGGCGAAGACCGGCATGTAGCTGGCGACGCCGATGTCCATCAGCGCGCGGATGAGCACCACCTGGCGGGGGGTGGAGGACAGCAGGTCCTCGCCACGCAGCACGTGGGTGATTGCCATCAGGGCGTCATCAACCGGGTTGACCAGGGTGTACAGCGGCGAGCCGTCGGCCCGGACAATGACGTAGTCCGGGATGCTGCCGGCTTTGAAGGTGATCTCGCCGCGGACCATGTCGGTGAAGGTGACATCCTCATCGGGCATGCGCACCCGGAGCACGGGTTTGCGGCCCTCCGCCTTGAACGCGGCAAGCTGTTCTTCGGAGAGTTCGCGGTCGAAGTTGTCGTAGCCCAGCTTGGGGTCGCGCCCGGCTGCCCGGTGGCGCGCCTCGACCTCTTCCGGGGAGGAGTAGCACTCGTAGGCGTAGCCGGCCTCGATCAGCTTGGCCACAACGTCTTTATAGAGGTCCAGCCGCTGGGATTGCCGGTATGGCTCATGCGGTCCGCCGACTTCCACGCCCTCTTCCCACGTGATGCCGAGCCATTTCAGGGCTTCCAGCAGCTGCTGGTAGCTCTCCTCCGAGTCGCGCGCCGCGTCGGTGTCCTCAATCCGGAACACGAAGGTGCCTTTGGTATGCCGGGCGTGGGCCCAGTTGAAGAGGGCTGTGCGGATCAGGCCCACGTGCGGGGTGCCCGTGGGTGACGGGCAGAACCGGACCCGGACAGGGGTGTCGGCGGTGACTTCGGTGTTCGAGGCAGCAAGCGGCGCGGAGGCAGTAGTCATAGTGGAACCAACATTACCAATTGGCGGGTGACAGCCGGACCAGCCCGCCCACCCCCGCCTGCCGCTGCGGCTCTCCTTTAGCGGCGGACCACCGGGTTGGACAGGCGTCCGATGCCCTCGATCTCCACTTCGAAGCGGTCCCCTGCCTGGACCAGGCCCACACCCGCGGGGGTGCCGGTCATAATGACATCGCCGGGCAGCAGGGTGAAGGCCTGGGAAACGACGGACACCAGCTCGCGGACGCCACGGATCATCTGGCTGGTGCTTCCGTCCTGGCGCAGTTCACCGTTGAGCCGGCCCTGGATCTGCAGGTCCTCGGTGTCCAGCTCCGTCTCGATCCAGGGGCCCAGCGGCGCCGAGGTGTCAAAGCCCTTGGCCCGGGCCCACTGCAGGTCCGTCTTCTGGACGTCGCGGGCGGTGAGGTCGTTGCCGCAGGTGTAGCCGAAGATGACGTCGTCCACGCGGTCCTCGGGCACGTCCTTGCAGATCCGGCCGATCACCACGCACAGCTCTGCCTCGAAGGAGACCTCCTCGGAGAACTCCGGCAGGACGATTGGATCGTTCGGGCCGATGACCGAAGTGTTCGGCTTCAGGAAGAGCAGCGGCTGCTTGGGAACCTCGTTGCCCAGTTCCGCCGCGTGCTCCACGAAGTTGCGGCCCACGCCCACCACCTTGCTGCGGGGGATGATCGGGGCAAGGAGGCGCACGTCCTCCAGCTTGTGCTTGATGGTGGTTCGTTCCACGCCGTGGAAGAAGGGGTCGCCCTTGATAACAGTGACTTCCTCACTGCCTGGCTGTCCTTCGACAACGCCGTAGAGGGGATCGGAATCGGCTACAAATCGGGCGATACGCATGGTTCCTAGCGTACAGTCTCCGGCTTGCGCCCCCGCGCGTCAGGGGGCGCCGGTGCCGGACCGCAGGTACTGCAGCTGGGCTGCCACGGAGAGTTCGGCGGCGGGCCGCACGGAAGGATCGACGGCGGCGTACACGGCGTCCGCCACGTCCTGGACGCCGGCGTCCGCACCCAGGCCCTCGAGGGCGGCGCGGATCTGGGCAAGCCGGTCCTGCCGGTGATCCCGGTAGGCGCGGACGATCGTGTCCAGCGCCGGCAGCATGGGACCGTGGGCGGGCAGCACGGTTGCCGGCCCCAGCCGCTCCAGCCGGTCCAGCGAGCCAAGATAGTCGCCCAGAGTCCCGTCGGGGAAGTCAAGGACTGTTGTACCAAGGCCAAGGATGGTGTCGCCCGTCAGCACCGAGCCGCGGGTCCCGTCGCCGGGCAAGTGGAAGCAGATGGAATCCGAGGTGTGGCCGGGCGTCGCCACCACCCTGATTTCCACGCCCGCCGCGTGCAGGATTTCGCCGTCCTGGAGCGGGCTTCCGCCGTGGCAGTGCGCGGGGTCGGCCGCCCGGACGGGGGCGCCGGTCAGTTCGGCGAAGCGGGCTGCCGCCGCGCTATGGTCGGCGTGGCGGTGCGTGATGAGGATGAGCTCCACGCGGCCCGCCTCTGCCAGCCGTCGCAGGTGCTGCTCATCCAGCGGGCCGGGGTCCACCACCACGACGCCGGCCGCGCCCGGTGCCGCGATGACGTAGGAGTTGGTGCCGTGCAGGCTCATGGGTCCCGGGTTCGGGGCGAGGAGGAACCGGGTCAGCTCGGTGCTGCGGAGGACGCTGCGGGGATCGTCGGGAATCACATTTCAATCTTCGCACCGAATCCGGCACTTATAGGAGCAGCAGGACGCTAATGACCAGCGGAAGGAGTGCCTCGGCGATGGCGCTCGCCCAGAGCCGGCGTTCAGTAAGGACCAGAATGATGCCGAGAAGAACATGGCCCAGGCATGTGAAAAGCAGCAGCGCCCGCCCGGCGGCCGGCTCGGCGCCAGTCAGCAGGATCGAGCCGACGATCGCACCCACGCCCCAGATCATGTTGTAGAACCCGAGGTTGACCGTCCACAGCCTCACGGCGTCAGTGTCTGCGGGATTGATGAGGAACAGACGGTGCAGCCGCTGGTCCCGGAAGAAGAACGATTCGAGAATGCCAACCAGGATCAGCACCACCCCGAAAATCACACCCAAAACCTGAACGAGTCCAGTCATGGCAATAGTGTGCTCCCGCACAAGCCTGTGGGACCAGCGGCGGGGAGCCGTTGAGCCGCACTTCCACACAGAGCCGCAGTGCTTAGAGCGAGGGAGCCAAACGCCGACGGCGGCCGCACCGCGTGGTGGGCCGCCGTCGAACGTCGCGAGAGTGGGTTGGGCCTGCTTACGCCAGGCGGGTCAGCCAGCCGTGGGTGTCTTCCTCGGTGCCCGTCTGGATGCCCAGGAGCTTGGCACGGATTGCCATGGTGGTCTCCCCCGCCTTCGCGTCCTCGGAGCCGATGAATTCGGTGTTGTCCTTGAGCACACCGATGGGCGTGATGACCGCTGCCGTGCCGCAGGCGAAGACCTCGGCAATCTCACCGGAGGCAACACCCTCGCGCCACTCATCCAAGGTGATCTTGCGCTCGGTGACCTCGCGGCCCATGTCCCTGGCCACCTGCATTACCGAGGAACGGGTGACGCCCTCGAGGATGGTGCCGGTGAGGGCCGGAGTGACGAGGGACCCGTCCTTCATCACGAAGAAGACGTTCATGCCGCCAAGTTCTTCAACAGCGTTGTCGTTGAACTGGTCCAGGAACAGAACCTGCTTGCAGCCGTGGGCCTCGGCTTCCTGCTGGGCGATCAGCGAGGCTGCGTAGTTGCCGCCGCACTTGGCGGCGCCGGTGCCCCCGCGGCCGGCACGGGCGTATTCGCGCGAGATCCAGATGGAGACCGGCTTCAGTTCGCCGCCGAAGTAGTTCCCCGCTGGGGACGCGATGACCCGGAAGGACACCTCCCGTGCCGCCCGAACGCCGAGGAACGCCTCGGTGGCGATCATGAAGGGGCGCAGGTACAGGGCTTCGCCATCGCCGGCCGGAACCCAGTCCTTGTCCGCTTCCACCAGTCCACGGATGGCACCCAGGAAGTACTCCTCGGGAATCTCCGGAAGGGCCAGCCGGCGGGCGGACTTGTTCATCCGTGCGGCATTGGCCTCCGGCCGGAACGTCCAGATGGAGCCATCGGCGTGGCGGTAGGCCTTGAGTCCTTCGAAGATTTCCTGGCCGTAGTGCAGCACCGCCGCGGACGGATCGAGCGAAATGGGACCGTATGCCTCGATGCGGGCGTCGTGCCAGCCGCCGTGGCCGCTCTCATCAACGCTGTAGTCCACGATTGCGGTGTGGTCGGTGAAATAGTTGCCAAAACCCGGGTTCGCCAGGATGGCTGCACGCTCTTCAGCAGACTTCGGGGTCGCCGATAGCTGCAGGGTGAATTCGACGCCATGGGCAGTCTGAGTCATGGTTCCTCCACGGTCGGCTGCCTGGCGTGTGAACGTGGTTCAGCGTCGGACCACGGCAGCAAATTGGTGATTCGAAACTAGCTTACGCCTGATGCGGGAGCCTACAGGGCGGCCGCAATGGCGTCACCCACCGCGCTGGTGCTGCGCACGGAGCCGTCACGGCTTTCGACGTCGGCAACAACCGCCGCTTCGATCTTCCGGGCCGCCCGGGCATAGCCGAGGTGGTCCAGCAGGAGCGATGCGGACAGGATCGCGGCAGTGGGATCGGCTTTCTGCTGGCCGGCGATATCGGGGGCCGAGCCGTGCACCGGTTCGAACATGGACGGCGCGGTGCGCTCCATGTTGATGTTGCCGGAGGCGGCCAGGCCGATGCCGCCCGTGACGGCAGCAGCGAGGTCGGTGATGATGTCGCCGAACAGGTTGTCCGTGACGATCACGTCGAAGCGGGACGGATCTGTGACCATGAAGATGGTGGCGGCGTCCACGTGCAGGTAGTCGTGGGTGACCTCCGGGAACTCCTGGGCCACGGCCTCCACGGTGCGCTTCCAGAGGTGGCCGGCGAAGACAAGGACGTTGTGCTTGTGCACGAGCGTCAGCTTCTTGCGGGGACGCTCATTGGCCCGGCGGAATGCATCCCGGACCACGCGTTCCACGCCGTGGGCGGTGTTCAGCGACACCTCGGTGGCGACCTCGTGCGGCGTGCCGGCACGCAGCGTGCCTCCATTGCCAACATAGGGGCCCTCGGTGCCCTCACGGACCACGACAAAGTCGATCTCGCCGGGATTCGCGAGCGGGCTGCCCACGCTGCCGTACAGGCGGGAGGGGCGCAGGTTCACGAAGTGGTCCAGGCTGAAGCGCAGCTTGAGCAGGAGCTCGCGCTCGATGATGCCCGAAGGTATCCGGGTGTCGCCGGGAGCCGCGCCAACGGCACCGAACAAAATGGCGTCTCGCCCCCGGAGGTCCTCGAGCACCTTCTCCGGAAGCGTTTCGCCGGTCTCAAGCCAGTGTTGGGCACCGAGCTTGTAGTGCGTCTGCTCCAAGGTGACGCCTTCGGCGGCCACCACCTTTTCAAGTACCTTCAAGGCTTCGGCGATGACCTCGGGGCCGATGCCGTCGCCGGGAATGACAGCAAGATCAATGGTGGGTGCGCTCATGGTTTCAGCGTAGCCAAGCCATCCACATGATGGTCAAGTCGTCTCACCATTCGAACAGAGCGCTGCCGGCCAGTCAGCCTCCGGGCACCGGCGATGCCACCACGGCGACGTTCCGGCCCCACAGGTCCTCTGTATAGCAGCTGATGAGTACCAGGCGGTTGGATGCCACGCCCCAAATGGGGCTGTCTTTCAGAGTGGATTTGGTATAGGTGGTCACTGAATCCACCCTGTAGCGCAGGACACCGGTCAGGGTGGTCACCGTGAGTTCATCCCCGGGGGCGGCTTTCGAGCTCAAATGATTAAAGGGTGCGTCGAGGCCCTCCCAGCTGTGGCCAATGACGTAGGTGGTGTTCGTCGATCCGGCTCCGGGGACGCCGAAGGGTTCAAGCCAGTATCCATCCATTGTTTCGGGCGGCACGATGCTCCGGCTGTCCGCGTCGGCCCCATCGGGCTGCAGCGGATGCACCACCACGTCCAGGCCCGCCGCCGGGTAGGTGATCCGTTGCGGAGCGGAGGCAGCCGGCCCCTGAAGGGCAGGCGCGGCGGCTGCTGCGGCTCCTGCCGCCACCGGCGGGATGGCCGCTGGAGAAGAGGGGGCGGCGCTGGACCCGGCCGCCGGCGGCGCCGTGGAAGCGGCCCGCGGCGCCCCGGCCTGGCTGAGTGGAGACCCCGCCGAGATCCCGGCAGCGGAGGCCGCCGTCGAATGAGCGGATATGGACGCTCCATAAACAAGCCACGCCGTCATGAGCCCCAGAATGCAGACCGCCAGGATCACGGTGTCCCGGTAGCTCAGAAAGAGCCTCCGCGTGACAGCTACCCCTGACTTCCTGGTCCCGACGTGATTGGCCATGAGCGCCCACTCCTTGGGAAGAGGAACCGAATGAGGGAAGAGGAAACGAAGGGCGGATGCTGCATGAGTCTGTCGCAGCATCCGCCCCAAGGTTTTACTTAGCCGTTGGCGTTCTTGCCCCGGGCGCCGCGCCACAGCACGAGCGCTGCCACACCCGTGAAGAGGCCTGTCAAAGCCCCAAGCCACTGCGGAATCCCGGCATCGGACTTGCCCGCGGCGGTCTGGACGTTGTAGCCCACATTGGTCACCGCGGCGGCCGGTACTGCTGCTGCGGCCGCCTGGGGCGCCGCAGCGGCAACCGGTGTGACCGCAGCAGGGGCCGCTGCAGCCGGCGCGACGGTGGCAGTCGCGACGGTGGCCGGGACGGATGCCGGCGGCACCACCACAGTCTCAACCGCCGGCGAATTCGTACCCGGAGTCGCGGGCGGAGTTGTCGGCGGATCCGTGGGCGGAGTTGTCGGCGGATCGGTCGGCGGATTGGTGGGCGGCACCACTACCTCGACGGCCACACAGTTATTGGCGAGGAGCGCCGTATTCGCAGTGCTCAGGTTCTGTCCGTTCGGCATATCAGTGCCGTCATTTGCCGGAACGATGTCGCCGGTGTCCCCGACATGCGCCGACAGCGCATTGAGGTTAATCGTTTCAAACTTGTAAGGGTTCGCCACCGAGCCGGTGGCGTGGCAAATGCTGATCTTTTCCGGGGGTGCGGCGTGCGCGGATACTGTGGCGCCGAGCACCCCAAGCCCCACAACCCCCAGGGTGGCAATTGTTCGTCTCATTTTCGCTTCCTCCATACCAGTCCGATTCGAACTGACCAGGCCGGGCGGAGTAACCGTCTGCGTGATTGTGGAAACCCCGTCTTGAGACCTCAAACAACGGGATGAACCTGCGACAGTTACTCCCCAGCCATGTCCTCAGTTCGCTTGCCTTTTCAGGCTAGGGTGCTGCTGAATCAGAGTCCCCAGTAGTCTGTACGCGTTTACTTGGGTGTACTTCTGTAACACTTACTTGGCCCGCGCGAATATCACTCGGGTGCAAACACCGCACTACTTGGGTGGACGGAAAACGAGAACGGACGCTCCCCGACCTGTGTGTCACAAATCAGGGAGCGTCCGTTTTCCGCGGAGCGGGATTGTCGGCCGCGCGATTGTCCGCGGGCGCCTTAGGCTTCCGCCGGTTCCTCGTATTTCGGGAAGACCGGAGCCGGTGCCGGAAGGACTGTGCCGGCCGCAATCGGCGTAGAGATCGCCGGGAACTGCCGGGCGTCGCCCTCGGGCTGTCCCAGGGTGGCGAGGATTGCCGCCGCGGCGGCCGGCATCACCGGCTGGACCAGGATGGAGACGATCCGCAGTACCTCCAGCGTCACGTAGAGCACGGTGTTCATGCGTCCGACGTCGGTCTTGCGCAGCACCCATGGGGCCTGCTCGGCGAAGTAGGCGTTGGTGTCCCCCAGGACACCCCAGATGGCCTCCAGCGCCCGGCTGAATTCCTGCTTCTCGAAAAAGGCGCGCGCGGTGTCCATCAGGGCGTTGGCCTGCTCAAGCAGCGCGGTGTCCTCGGGGGTGAACGCGCCCGGCTCCGGAACGCGTCCTTCGCAGTTCTTGGCCACCATGGAAAGCGACCGCTGCGCCAGGTTGCCAAAGTTGTTTGCCAGATCGGAGTTCATCCGGCCCACAATCGCCTCGTGGTTGTAGCTTCCGTCGGCGCCGAAGGGCACCTCCCGCAGGAAAAAGAAGCGCACCTGGTCCAGGCCGTACTGGGCCACAAAGTCCGCTGGCGCCACCACATTGCCAAGGGACTTGGACATCTTGACTCCATTGTTGTGGAGGAAGCCGTGGATCATGATGCGCCTGGGCAGCTCCAGTCCGGCGCTCATCAGGAATGCCGGCCAGTAGATGGCGTGGAACCGGGAAATATCTTTGCCGATGATGTGGACATCTGCCGGCCAGTACTTCTTGAAGGACTCCGATTCGATGTCCGGGTAGCCCACGCCGGTGAGGTAGTTGGTCAGCGCATCCACCCACACATACATCACGTGCTTGTCGTTGCCGGGCACCGGGACGCCCCAGTCGAAGGTGGTGCGGCTGATGGAGAGGTCCTCAAGTCCGCGCTTGACGAAGCTGATGACCTCGTTGAACCGGGATTGCGGGGCGCCGAACTCGGGGTGCGCCTCGTACAGGGCCAGCAGCTTGTCCTGGTAGGCGGAGAGCCGGAAGAAGTAGCTCTCCTCTGCCGTCCACGTGACCTCCGTGTCCGTCTCGCGCGAGTAGCGGACGCCGTCGTCCTTAACAACGGTCTCATCCTCAACGTAATACGCCTCGTCCCGGACCGAGTACCAGCCTTCGTACTTGGACAGGTAGATGTCGCCGTTGGCTTCCATCTTTTTCCAGATGGCCTGCGACGCCGTGTAGTGGTCGGTATCCGTGGTGCGGATGAAGCGGTCGTAGGAGATGCCCAGGGCGGCGTGGGCCGCCTTGTAGATTTCCGCGTTCCGGTCCACCAGCTCTTTGGGAGTGAGACCTTCCTTTTCCGCGGCCTGCGCGATCTTCATGCCGTGCTCGTCCGTTCCGGTCAGGAAGAAGACGTCGTACCCGTCCAGGCGTTTGAAGCGCGCCATCGCATCGGTGGCAATGTACTCGTAGGCATGGCCGATGTGCGGCACACCGTTGGGGTACGTAATGGCCGTGGTGATGTAAAACGGGGTTTTGGCTGAAGACGACACTCTGGGAGGTTACCTTTTTTTCGGAAGCGGTGGCGGACCGGCAGACAGGAGTAGCTACCCCTAAATCTAGATCAGTTCGGTGAGGGTATCGCTGAGGCGGACGAGTTCGTGGTCATGTGACGCCACCAGCACTGCGATCCCGTCGGACGTTGTGTCCTTGAGGATGCTGATGATGCGGTTGGCCGAAGCGCGGTCCAGGCTGGCCGTGGGTTCGTCGACCACCAGGACACGCGTTCCCAGGATCAGCGCGCGGGCGATGGCCACGCGCTGGCGCTCTCCGCCGGAGAGCTGTGCCGGGCGGTGCCGCATGCGGCGGCCCAGGCCAACGAGGTCCAAGAGGTCCTTCGCCATATCGCGCCGCTGGTCCACCTCGCCGTCGGGCACTGCCGGCAACAGAACGTTCTCAAGGGCGCTCATGCCATCGATCAGAGCCCCACCCTGGTCAACATAGCCGATCAGGGCCCGGCGACGGTCCGCGATTTCGTCGTCGCCCATGCTCTCCAACGACTCGCCTTCCCAAAAGACGCGGCCCGACGTCGGCAGGGTGAGTCCGGCGCCGACGGTGAGGATGCTGGTCTTGCCGGAGCCGCTCCTGCCGGCCACGCAGTGCATCTCACCGGCGTGCAGGGTCAGGTTGAAGCCCTCCACGACGTTGACGGCGTCGGCCCCGCCCTTCTGACCGCCGTAGCGGATGGTGATGTTGCTCAGCTCAAGCGGAGTGGCGTGGTCCGTGGCCTTCACGATGGTGTTGGCACGGGTCTTATGGGCGCCCTTCCGGGTGCTCCCGGTCATCCGGTCGTGGGCCGCCCGGTCAAGGTTCAGCTCGTTGTTCATTGGACCACTTTCGTTGCAATTGGAATCCAGCAAAGTACAGCCACAAGCCCGGCCAGTGCGGCCCAGAGCGCGGCATAGGGGGCCAGCAGCAAGCCGATCCCGAGGGCGCCGATGACGCCCAGTGGCAGTGCCACCGCGCCAACCAGCGCATTTTCGAAGAACCGGACCTGACCCAGCATGTCCGGGTTCCAGCCCATCGCCTCGAGGGTTCCGAGATATTGGCGCTTGGCCTGCAGTTCAAAGCGTCCGGTGACCAGGGTCAGGATCAGTCCCACGGCCACTCCGGACAGCGCCAGAACGAGGCTCGGAAGAGCCACGCTGGCCGCGGCAAGCCCGCTGAGCGCGCTGGCACCCGCGGCACGCGGAATGTCGATCAGCAGCGCGACGAGGCCACCAACGGCAGCGCCGAAGACACCGACGGCCACGGCGAGGGAGAGCGTGTTGAACTTGTTGGTGCTCAGCTGCCGGTTGGCAAATGTCAGCGGGGAATCGACGGCGATCAGCCGTTCGTCGTGCTGGGGTTCCTGATCCACTTCGTCGCGGTGCCTCAGCTGCCTCGCCGCGAAGTACGCGGCAGCCACGTAAAGCACCAGCACGGAAACGGAAACAGTGACTGTTGCAAGGTTCCAGCTCACCAGGCTGAGGATGCCTCCGGCGGCCGCGAGCAGCGCGGCCCCCACCCCGAATTCGGCCAGCACCCAGCTGCGGATCCTGCGCTGGGTCCAGCCCATGGCGCGCAGCGTGCCCGCTTCGCGTCGCCGCTGACGGATATAGCTGACGGTCGAGGCGCCGGTCAGCAGTGCCGCGCCGCAGAGGGTCAGGAAGAGCAGTGTCAGGTTCGTGCCGGTCAGGGACCCTGAGACGGCGTCGGCCGCGTTCTGACGTACCCAGGACTGCTGCACGGTACCGAGTGCGGATTCCTTGCCAGCGTCGTCCTTCGAGTAGCCGGGAACGAAGATGTTGGCATCTTCACGGGCGGAGCCGGCCACAACGGTGGCTTCAAGACCCATGTCGCGGATTTCGTTCGCCAGTTTCTCGACGTCGGGCTGCGCCTGCTTCCAGCTGCCCGGCGCCGCGGCCCGGACACGGACCGCGTCGATGACGGAAGCGTTCTGTTCATAGCCGCGTGCGGCGGCGAGGCCGTAGTAGTCGGTGATGGCCCCGGCCGACTGGCTCGCCAGGCCGGTGGCGCTGAGCGAGGGCTTCAGCTCGGTGTGCTCGATTTCCTTGCCGTCGGCATCCTTGGTCAGGGTCAACGGCGTGGGGTCGTAACCGCCCAGCGGCAGCCGGTTGATATCTCCGGCGGCTTCCTTGACCTTGCTGGCGTCGAACGTGCCGTAAACCATGGCCAGCGGTGTGGCGAGCTTCTTGCCGGTTTCCAGACTTTCGCGGTACGAGCGCTCGTCAACGGGCTCCCGCTGGGTCTGGTCCACCGGCGCGCCGTTTGCCCCCTTCTCGGGCAGCCGGTTCACGGTCACCCATTCGCCCGGAGTGGCGGACTTGTCCACGGCGCCGTTGCCTGCCGTGGCACCGTCCGTGTACTTGGGCGCGGAGGCGAAATCGGTGCTCCACGTCGCGGGGTTGTAAAGGCCCTGGCTGAAGTTTCCGGTATTACCTAGCAGCTGCGAGTAGTCCGTGGAGCCCGGCCATGAGAGCGCGAACGGAGACTTGGAAACGAAGGGCAGGTAATCCTTGTCCAGCGAGCGGGTTGCCGTGCCGACGTCCTTGACAACATTGCCGGAGTCGTCGATTTCCTCGATCTTGACTGAATACTTAAGGTCCGTGGAGGTTCCCGAGCGGACAATCAGCGGGATGGCCTGGGAGTCCGCGGTGAGCTGGCCATTGCGCTTGGCCTGCTGGTATTGGGTCATCAAAGGGGCCCAGTACTTGAGCTTCACACCGAGGAAATCGGGGCCTTCTTCGAGCTCCTTCATGCCAATGCCGCTCGTGAAGAGGCTCTCGAAGTGACGTCCGATTGCTCCGGCATTACGGGCGTCCGCGGGGGGCGCTTTTTCCAGCGGTGCCAGGAAATCGCCGGCCGCGCCCAGCAGTGCACGCTCTGACACCGGGTCGACAGCCACCACGGACTCCGAGACCTGGGGCGCCAGGGGCAGCGACACGGAGAGGTTGAAGAGGTTGTGCTCGGAGCCTCCGGCGGGAGCAGGGAACTTGATCCCGGTCTCCCCCGAGGGGCCGGCGATGCGGACGTTCTTGCCGCCGGCCACCTGCTCCTGAACCAACTTGGCCTTGCCGAGCGAGCCCTCCGCCGTGGTCTTGAACAATGTTTGCTCGCTGTGCCCGTCAGAGCTGACGGCGCTGGCAGTCAGACGGTATTTCTTGGCGCTGTCCGTGAGCACGGATGCCGCGGCCGGCCATTTGCTGGGGTCGGTGCCCCCGGGCTGGTCAGCGGTCGCCGTGCCCACAAGCCCGGAGTTATAACCCAGGTAGTCCATGGCATCGAGCCGTGGCGCTTCCAGGTTTTGCGTCACCCGGGACACGAGGCTGATGGGTGCGGCCACGGAGGTGCCGGACAGCTTCCTGATGCTGTCCAGCTGGTCAAAACTGATGCCACCCTGGCCGTTGGCGATATCCGGCTGCATAAGGGCTCCGCCGGCACCTGCCTTCGCCTGGACCAGGATGTCGTAGAGTCCACGGGAATTCCCGTCGACTGTTCGGTTGAGGGCCGCCTGCGACTGTCCCTGGATGAGGACGGACAAACACATGGCGACGATCAAAATGGCCGCGGTCAACAAGAGCACTCGGCTTTTGATGAACCTCTGGACGGCGTTCATTGGGCTCCCTGAAAGCTGGATTTGCGTGTGCGCACACCGCAGTTCACATCGAATGAATGTGAAGGCGTCCCCTGCCGGGTGTGCAAAAAGTAATGGCCGGTCTGCCGGCGGGATCCGAAAAACGGACCCAGCCATTGTACGCAGACCGGCCAATCATACGTGGCCGACGTTACGACTTGGCCACAGTGCGTTTACCGAACCGTCGAGCGTCAGTCCTCGAGGTCAACCTCGCGGACCATCTCGGCGCCGATGCCGGCCTTGATCGCGTCAAGGACCTGCTGCGGCACGGAGCTGTCAATGGTCAAAAGCGCCAGGACCTGTCCACCCTCGGCCTGGCGGGCCACCTGCATGCCGGCGATGTTGATGTTGTTCATGCCCAGGATGTGGCCAATGGTGCCGATGACACCGGGACGGTCGGCGTAGGCGACAACCACAAGGTGCTCGCTGATCGGGATCTCCACCTCGTAGCCGTTCACGCCCACAAGCTTCTGGATCTGCTTCGGACCTGTGAGGGTTCCCGCGACGGAGATCTGGCTGCCATCGCTGAGGGCTCCGCGCAGGGTCAGGACGTTGCGGTAGGACTCGGTGTCCGGTGTGGTGATCAGCCGCACGTTGATGCCGCGCTGCTCCGCGATGACCGGGGCGTTGACGTAGGAGACCTGTTCAGTCACCACGTCCGCGAAAATGCCCTTGAGCGCGGCCAGTTCCAGCACCTTGACGTCGAGGGCCGAGATTTCTCCGGCGACCTCGACGTCGAACTGCGTGAGTGAGGCGTGCGTCAGCGCGGTGAAGATCCGGCCCAGCTTCTCGATCAGCGGGATGCCCGGGCGGACGTCCTCGGCGATGACGCCACCGGCGACGTTGACGGCGTCGGGAACCAGCTCGCCGGCGAGGGCCAGGCGGACGGACTTGGCCACGGAGACGCCGGCCTTCTCCTGCGCCTCATCAGTGGAGGCGCCCAGGTGCGGGGTCACCACCACGTTGTCGAGCTTGAAGAACGGCAGGTCGGTGCTGGGCTCCTTGTTGAAGACGTCGACGCCGGCGCCGGCGATCTCGCCCGCCTCCAGTGCTGCGTAGAGGGCTTCCTCGTCCACGAGGCCGCCTCGTGCCACGTTGATGACGTACGCGGTGCTCTTCATCTTCTTGAAGGCCTCAGCGCCGAGCATGCCCACCGTCTCCGGCGTCTTGGGCATATGGATGGTAATGAAGTCCGACTGCGCCAACAGTTCGTCCAGGGTCACCAGCTGCACCCCGAGCTGGGCGGCGCGCGCGGAGGTGATGTAGGGATCGTAGGCCAGGATCTTGGTGTCGAAGCCCTTGAGGCGGGCCGCCACGAGGGCACCGATCCGGCCGAGGCCGATGATGCCGATCTTCTTCTCGAACAGTTCGATGCCGGTGTACTTGGAGCGCTTCCACTCGCCGTCCTTGAGCGCGGCGCTGGCCTGCGGGATGTGGCGGGCAAGGCTCAGGATGTGCCCGACCGTGAGTTCGGCGGCAGAGACGATGTTCGACGTCGGCGCGTTGACCACCATGACACCGGCCTGGGTGGCGGCTTTGATGTCCACGTTGTCCAACCCGACGCCTGCGCGTGCGATGACCTTGAGCTTCTTCGCGGCCGCGATTGCTTCGGCGTCCAGCTGGGTGGCGGAACGGACCAGAATGGCGTCAACATCCGCGATGGCAGAAAGCAGCTGGGAACGGTCGGCGCCGTCGGTCTGTCGGATTTCAAAGTCCGGGCCGAGGGCCTCGACTGTGGCGGGTGAAAGTTCTTCGGCGAGCAGTACTACGGGTTTTGACACGGCTGATCCTCTGCGTTGCAGTCCGGGGGATAAATCAAGTCTAGGCTGACGGAAAGGCCGGGCTCACATTGTTAAGTGTGAACCCGGCCTCACTACTGCCTGCTGGGGCGCCTGGCCGGCAGCCTTAGCGGGCTGCCGAGCCCTCTACGTAGTCCTCGTCCTGCTGCTGCCAGGAGAACAGGGAGCGCAGCTCACGGCCAACGGCCTCGATCGGGTGCTGCTCGGCCTTGGCGCGCAGGGCCTTGAACTCAACGCCGCCGTTGTCCTGGTCCTCGATGAACCGCTTGGCGAAGGCGCCGGACTGGATGTCGGCGAGGACTGCCTTCATGTTGTCCTTCACGTCGGGGGTGATGACGCGGGGACCGGAAACGTAGTCGCCGTACTCAGCGGTGTCGGAAACGCTCCAGCGCTGCTTGGCGATGCCGCCTTCCCACATGAGGTCAACGATGAGCTTGAGCTCGTGCAGGACCTCGAAGTAGGCGATCTGCGGCTGGTAACCGGCTTCGGTCAGGGTCTCAAAGCCGTACTGGATCAGCTGCGAGACGCCGCCGCAGAGCACGGCCTGTTCGCCGAAGAGGTCGGTTTCGGTTTCTTCGGTGAAGGTGGTCTTGATGACGCCGGCGCGGGTGCCGCCGATGGCCTTGGCGTAGGACTTGGCCAGGTCCCAGGCAGAGCCGGTGGCGTCCTGTTCGACAGCGATGATGTCCGGGATGCCGCGGCCGGCTTCGAATTCGCGGCGCACGGTGTGGCCGGGAGCCTTCGGAGCAATCAGGATGACGTCGACGCCCTCCGGAGCTTCGATGTAGCCGAAGCGGATGTTGAAGCCGTGGGCGAAGGCCAGTGCCTTGCCGGGGGTCAGCTTGTCCTTGATGGAGTCGTTGTAGATCGCGCGCTGGTGCTGGTCAGGTGCCAGGATCATGATGACGTCGGCCCATTCGGCGGCGTCGGCCACGTTCTTGACCGTGAAACCGGCGTCCTGCGCCTTGGCGATCGAGGACGAGCCTTCCTTGAGGGCGATGGTAACTTCGACGCCGGAGTCGCGCAGGTTCAGGGCGTGGGCGTGGCCCTGCGAGCCATAGCCGACGATGGCTACCTTCCGGCCCTGGATGATGGAGAGGTCTGCGTCGTCGTCGTAGAACATTTCAGTCACTTGCGTAACTCCTTTTGAGTGGATTCTCTGGTGTAAATCGTCTGTTGCTGCGGTTCCGCGCGGGCGCTGCGCCGCGGGCGGGACCGGGTCCCGAGGGCCCCTTACGCTGTGCCTTACGCGGAGCGTAGTGCCCTGTCACTCATGGAGCGGGATCCCCGTCCAATGGCCAGCGTGCCGGACTGCACAATTTCGCGGATACCGAAGGGCTCCAGCACCGAAAGCAGCGCCGTGAGTTTTTCGGGGTGGCCGGTTGCTTCAATGACCACCGAGTCTGTGGAGACGTCGACCACTGAAGCACGGAATAGGTCTGCAGCCTGGGTCACCTGCAGGCGTGTCGCGGCATCCGCACGTACCTTGACCAGGATGTGGTCGCGCTGTACGGAAGATTCGGGGGTGAGCTCAACAATCTTGATCACATTGATCAGCTTGTTCAGCTGCTTGGTGACCTGTTCGATCAGGTCACCATCGGCGTCGACGACGACGGTCATCCGGGACATGCCCGGAACTTCCGTGGGGCCAACCGCCAGGGAATTGATGTTGAAGGCCCTGCGGGCAAAGAGGCTCGCGACGCGGGTCAGCACACCAGGCTTGTCTTCGACCAGAACGGACAGTGTGTGGCGGGTCATGTTCAGTCCTCCTCTTCCCATTCCGGGGTCATGTTGCGGGCAACCTGGATCTGGTCGTTGCTGACTCCGGCAGGGACCATCGGCCACACCATGGAGTTCGGGCTGACCACGAAGTCGATCACGACGGGACGGTCGTTGATCGCAAGTGCCTTCTGGATTGTGGCGTCGATGTCCTCGTCCCGGTCACACCGGAAGGAAGCGCAGCCGTAGGCCTCGCCCAGCTTGACGAAGTCCGGGATGCGGACGGTGTCGTGGCCGGTGTTCAGGTCGGTGTTGGAGTACCGGCCCTCGTAGAAGAGGGTCTGCCACTGCCGCACCATACCCAGGGAGGAGTTGTTGATGACGGCAACCTTGATGGGGATGTTGTTGATGGCGCAGGTTGCCAGTTCCTGGTTGGTCATCTGGAAGCAGCCGTCGCCGTCGATGGCCCAGACCACACGGTCCGGCTGGCCAACTTTGGCGCCCATGGCGGCCGGCACTGCGTAGCCCATGGTGCCGGCGCCGCCCGAGTTCAACCAGGCATGCGGGCGCTCGTACTTGATGAACTGCGCGGCCCACATCTGGTGCTGGCCGACGCCGGCAACGTAGACAGCCTCGGGCCCGGTCAGGGCCCCGATGCGTTCGATGACCCGCTGCGGCGCGCTCAGGCCGTCCTCGGGTTCAGTCCAGCCCAGCGGGTAGGTTTCCTTGAGGTTGTTCAGGAACGCCCACCAGGTGGTCAGGTCCGGGGTGCCCACCGCTTCGAACTGCGTCTTCACGGCCTCGGTGAGTTCGGGAATGATCTCCTTGACGGAGCCCACGATCGGAACGTCGGCCGTGCGGTTCTTGGAAATCTCGGCCGGATCGATGTCCGCGTGGATGACCTTGGCATTGGGCGCGAAGGACTTCAGGATGCCGGTGACGCGGTCATCGAACCGTGCGCCGAGGGTGATCAGGAGGTCCGACTGCTGGAGGGCGGTCACGGCCGAAACGGTGCCGTGCATCCCGGGCATCCCCACATGCTGCGGGTGGGAGTCGGGGAACACGCCCCGGGCCATGAGCGTGGTAACCACCGGCGCGCCCGTCACTTCCGCGAGTTCCCGCAGCTCGACGGAGGCATGCGCCTTCACCACGCCGCCGCCGACGTAGAGCACCGGCTTGCTGGCGGCCGCAATCAGCTTCGCCGCCTCGCGGACCTGCTTGTTGTGGCCGCGGAGCACCGGACGGTAACCCGGAAGATCGATCTTGGGCGGCCAGGAGAAGGTCATCTGTCCCTGCTGGGCGTCCTTGGCAATGTCCACGAGCACCGGGCCCGGGCGGCCCGTGGAGGCCAGGTGGAAGGCCTCGGCCATGACGTGCGGGATGTCATTGGGGTTCGTGACCAGGAAGGAGTGCTTGGTAATCGGCATGGTGATGCCGACAATGTCCGCTTCCTGGAAGGCGTCGGTGCCGATCACGCCGCTGGAGACCTGGCCGGTGATGGCCACCAGCGGTACGGAATCCATGTGCGCATCCATGATGGCGGTGACGAGGTTGGTGGCACCGGGGCCGGAGGTCGCGATGCACACGCCCACCCGCCCGGTAACCATGGCGTAGCCTTGCGCGGCGTGGCCGGCTCCCTGTTCGTGACGGACCAGAATGTGGTTCATTCGTGAGGCCATCAGGGGGTCGTAGGTGGGCAGGATCGCGCCACCGGGCAAACCGAAAATATCGTCGACGCCGAGTTCTTCGAGCGAGCGGACAATAGCTTGTGAGCCGGTCATCACCGTTGGGGGTACAACGTTGTTCGGCCCAAGGACAGGAGAGGCGGCTGCAGCAGTGTCGACGACGACGGCCTCAGCCGTGCGGTCGGCGCGTTCTGGGGCCTTGTGGGCTCCAGCGGACTTTGAAGCCATCAGCGAGGGGCTGATGGGCGATCCTTTGCTCATCGGACTCTTCCTTTATGGATCTTATTTAGCGGGTGTTTCTCATGGCTGTTCAGGTGCTGCGGGAAATAAAAAAACCCCTCAGCCTGCCGGCTCTTCGAGGGGTTTGCGCGTGACGGTTCGTTACCAGTGATGGCTATTGAGCCACGCGCTTGGTAAGGACGACAACGTCGGTAACGAATGCGATCATGCGTTCAGTTTTCCCTCTAAGTGTGACGGGTGTCAACGACGAACACCCCCGTCTCACTACGTGGACACCTTTGTCCACTTGCTGGCCCTCGTTAGTTCATTCTTACACGCCGTCCGCACTGGCGGCAGGACTCAGTAAGAGGGATTCCGGGGCGCCTCACGATGCGGCGGCAGCGCCGCATCGTGAGGGTAAGGATTCTCCAGTCAGCCGCAGTAGGCGCCCGTGGAGGCGCTGTGCACCAGCTTGGCGTACTTGGCGAGGACACCCTTGGTGAACTTAGCCGGCAGCGGCTCCCAACCGATCTTGCGGGCCTCCAGCTCGGACTCGTCGACCAGCAGGTCGAAAGTCCGCGCCGCGATGTCAACCCGGATCCGGTCCCCGTCCTTGACGAACGCGATGGGGCCGCCGTCGACGGCCTCCGGAGCGACGTGGCCGATGCACAGGCCCGTGGTTCCACCCGAGAAGCGGCCGTCGGTGAGAAGCAGCACATCCTTGCCGAGGCCCGCGCCCTTGATGGCGCCGGTGATGGCGAGCATCTCGCGCATGCCGGGTCCACCCTTGGGGCCCTCGTAGCGGATCACAACGACGTCGCCCTTGTGGATTTCACCGTTGTCCAGGGCGTCCAGGGCGCCCTGCTCACGTTCGAACACCCGGGCGGTGCCCTCAAAGACGTCTGCGTCAAAGCCTGCGCTTTTCACAACGGCACCTTCGGGGGCCATCGTGCCGTGCAGGATCGTGATCCCGCCGGTCTTGTGGATCGGGTTGTCCATGGCCCGGAGGATCTTGCCGTCCAGGTCCGGCGGGTTGATCGCCGCGAGGTTTTCAGCGACGGTCTTGCCCGTGACGGTGAGGCAGTCGCCGTGCAGCAGGCCGGCGTCGAGCAGCGCCCGCATGATGACAGGCACGCCGCCGATCTTGTCGACGTCGGTCATGACGTAGCGGCCGAAGGGCTTGAGGTCGCCCAGGTGCGGAATCTTGTCGCCGATGCGGTTGAAGTCTTCCAGCGAGAGCTCCACTTCGGCCTCGCGGGCGATAGCGAGCAGGTGCAGCACCGCGTTGGTGGAACCGCCGAAGGCCATGGTGACGGCGATCGCGTTTTCGAAAGCCTTCTTGGTCATGATGTCCCGGGCGGTGATGCCCAGTCGCAGGAGGTTGACCACGGCTTCGCCGGACTTGTGCGCAAAGGCGTCGCGGCGGCGGTCGGCCGACGGCGGAGCGGCCGAGCCGGGCAGGGACATGCCCAGCGCCTCGCCGATGCAGGCCATGGTGTTGGCGGTGTACATTCCGCCGCAGGCGCCTTCGCCCGGGCAGATCGCCTTTTCGATACGGTCCAGGTCCTCGCGGCTCATCTTGCCGGCGGCACAGGCGCCCACGGCTTCGAAGGCGTCGATGAGGGTGACTTCCTTCTCCGACCCGTCCTCCAGCTTGACCCAGCCGGGCATGATGGAGCCGGCGTAGAGGAAGACGGCGGCGAGGTCCAGACGGGCGGCTGCCATGAGCATGCCCGGGAGGGACTTGTCGCAGCCGGCCAGGAGCACCGAGCCGTCGATCCGTTCGGCCTGCATGACGGTTTCCACGGAGTCGGCGATGACTTCGCGGGAAACCAGGGAGAAGTGCATGCCCTCATGTCCCATGGAGATGCCGTCCGAGACGGAGATGGTCCCGAACTGCATGGGGAACCCGCCGCCGGCGTGGACGCCTTCCTTGACGGCCTGGGCCAGCCGGTTCAGGGAGAGGTTGCAGGGAGTGATTTCATTCCAGGAGCTGGCGACGCCAATCTGTGGCTTCGCAAAGTCGTCGTCGCCCATGCCGACCGCCCGGAACATCCCGCGCGCGGGCGCGGCGTGGATTCCGTCGGTGACGACCCGGCTGCGGGGCTTAATGTCCGGTTTGGTCTCTGTCGCTGTTTGGGTGTCCTCACTCATGGGTGAAAGTCTAGGGCGCCCGGAGGGGCCCCCACGACCCGGAAGGGCCCGTTAAGCGGAAAAAGGCGAATATTTCGATCAAATAGTGGACTCTCATCTCAAATACTGAGACCCCGCGCTCCTTCGAACAATATATGTGCCATTCGTCACGCCGTTGCCTGACCGATGGCCGCCGCCTCCATCTTGAGCAGGGCCAGCACCCGCTCAATGGTGGTCCTGGCGGCCACGTCCGGCCGTGCGAGAGCCACGATGCTGCGGCGGGCCTTGACTCCTTCGAGAGGCCGGAGCACAAATCCCCGTTCCTGGTTCCTGGCCGCCGTGTACCGGGGCAGGAGGCTCAGCCCGTGCCCGGCGCTGACCAAGGCCTCAAGGACACGCAGGTCAGGGAAGAGTTGCGCGCGCACAGCGGTCGAGTCGGCCTGGATCTCGATTTGGCGCAGGACGGTGTCAAAGGGAAAACCGTCCGGCACGCCCATCCAGGGATACCCGACCACGTCCCGGGCCGTCAGTGATGCCTTCTCCGCGAGGACATGACCGGGAGGCATGGCGACGTCGAGCGGTTCATTCAGCAGGGGAACCACCACCAGCCCTTGCCGGGCAAACACGTCCGGGCCGTCCACGCTGTGGGCCAGCACAATGTCGTAATCGGCGGCCAGCGCTGCGAACCCTGCAACGCCGGGGTCTTCGAAGTGCGCCTCGAAGACCAGCCCCTCGATCTCTTTGACCCGGTGGAGGAGCCCGGGCAAGAACATTTCCGCGGCGCTGGGAAAGAATGCGGCTTTGACCTGTGTCTGCCAGCCCCGGCGGTAGGTATCGATGGTGGCTTCTGCCCGCGCCATCGCCGTGGAGACCTCCGCCGCCGCGGCAGCCATGGCATGGCCCGCCTCCGTGAGCCGCACGCCCCGGCCCGCCTTCTCCACCAGAATCACGCCGAGTTCGTCCTGAAGGGTCTTGAGCTGCTGCGAGACAGCCGACGGCGTCACGTCCATCGCCTCCGCGGTGGCTCCCACCGTGCCCCGGTCCGCCAGTTCCCGGAGAATCCTGAGCCGTTTCAAGTCCATGGAGAGAGGCTACGTCAAGGCGCTGCGACTGTTCGTGTTGACCGCGCTGTCCGGGAGCGCTGTTCGCGGACATCATTCCCGTGTGACATGGCACTGCGACCCTTCTCTGGTAGCGTGCGAGCCACTCAACCGTCTGAACATCAGGTCGTCAACGTGCACAGCAAACTTCCGCCAGTCAGTGCCAGCGAAACCCTTAAGGCCCGGCTCCACGCGGTGTTCGACTCCCAGATTCCCAACTACGGCGACTACAACCTCGTGGCCGGGTCCAACAGCATTGCCGCGCGGGGACCGGCCGGGGGCAATCAGCGGCCTCGGCGCCGTCGGACCTTCGTCGTCGGCTACCGGTGGCATCCGGCCGAGGTGGTCATTGCTCCGTTCAACGAACAGACGCTGACAGCTGGAAGCGTTCCGGTGACCATCAACATGACGAATCTGGCTTATGCCGTCCAACTGCCCGGCGGCGGTTACGAAGTGGCGGCCAGCACCGGAAAAGCCTTCCGGTTCGAAGTGGCGGACGTGATGACGTTGGAAGCTCCGGAACTTCCCGCCACTGACCGTTCGGCCGCCGGCGACGGGGCGGAACGGTCAGGGGTTGAGCAGCAGATTGAGCAGACCGATGACGCAAGGGATTTCAGGGAGTTTATGGCCGACTTCGTCCAGCGCGGGCTGCCGTTCCTCCCCGCGGATCCGGCCTGACGCCGCTGCCCCCACGGCGCGCGTGAAACGGCACCGGATCCAGCCGCCGAGCCTAGACAGCCATGATCGCACCGACGTAACGTCAAGCAACGGCACCGTGCCTCATAGACAGAAGGGGTCTGCTATGGATTGGATCATCTGGGTCATTGTCATCGTAATAATCGTCGGAATTGTGTGGTGGCTGCTGAACCGCAATAGTTCCGGCCGCGGCTCGGAAACGCCGACGTCGACTCCCGCTGAATCCGGGGTGACCAGTTCACAGGCAGAACCTCATGAAACAAAACCTCGTGAAACAGAATCCCATGGCACGGCACGCGCGGCCGGCGGAACTGCCGCAGCCCCGCCGGCCGGGTCCACGGAAGCGGCTGCCGCCGAGGAGGACAAAGCCGAGTGGGAAGCGCAGTGGTCCGAGGCGGGCAGCACTCCCCACGCGCCGGGGGCCGCCGGAACCCACCACGGCACGGAATCCACGGCTGCACATGTTCCGGTTCACCACCCCGAATACACTGAGCCCCATGCGCCCACACTTCCCGGGGCGGAAACGGCCGCCGCGGAGGACGCCGCGGCCGCGGAAGCGGAAACGGTGCGGGTGAGGGCCGCCGGGACGGAGGCGCCGGCGGAGGCCGGAACGCCTACCCGAGCCGGCTCCCCCACCGTCGCGGAACCCGCAACGAGGACGCCCGCGGTACCCGAGGCCGGTTCAGCCCCGCAAGCCGCGGCCGGAACGGGGGCGCCGGCGGCAGCGCCACCCGTTACAGGCGCCCCTGCGGGAGCCCCGTCGGAGGGCGACCGTGAAACGCTGCAGACGACCGCGTCGGCGGCAGCCACGGAATCATCAGCCAGCCACACAGCCGAACCCAGCGGTCACCTGGCGGTGGACAAGCCCTACGGCGAAGGGTCTGCAGCCCCCGCGCCGGATGGCAGCGGGCCTGCCGGCTACACGGTCAAAGGCAGCGCGGACACGATGACCTATCACGACGAAACCAGCCCGGCCTACGAGGAGACCAAAGCCCAAGTGTGGTTCGAGTCCGTTGCCCACGCCGAGGCAGCGGGATTCCGCGCCCCACGCCGGAGCAGGCACTAGCCGGAGCACACTGGAGGGATTGTGGCGATGGAACGGCACCAAGGGGAACCGTTCCATCGCGGCCAACCGACTGCTCAGGCGGAGAGGTGCGGGGATGAAGACGGCGACGGCGGGGCCCACCATTCCACGGTGCCCCGCCTTCTTTCTGCCATCGCAGCGGCTGTGGCGGCAATCCTGATCGTGTCCGGATGCACGGACGGCGCCGGTGGTCCTCCCACCGGCAACAGCAGCACTGTGACGGCCGGCGGAAGCGCCGCGAGGGAGCCGGAGCCGGCAGGGCGGGTCGACGGCCTGGCGCTGCCATGGTCCACGGTCTTCCTTCCGGACGGGACGGCAATCATCTCGGAGAGGGACAGTGCCGAACTGAAGTCGGTACAGGACGGCCGCATCAGCACCCTCGGCAAGGTCCCGGGCGTGGTGCCTGGCGGCGAGGGCGGGTTGCTGGGCTTGGCACTGTCCCCTGACTTCGTCTCGGACCGCCTGCTCTACACGTACTTCACCGGTGTGAATGACAACCGAATCGCCCGTCTCCGCCTCGACCGGCTCTCGTCGGGCTCCGTGGCCCTTGGCACGCCAGAAGTTGTGTTCGCAGGCATTCCGAAGGCCTCCACCCACAATGGGGGCCGCATCAGGTTCGGCCCTGACGGCGACCTGTACGTCGGCACGGGAGATGCCCAGCGGCGGGATCAGCCGCAGGACGCTAAGGCGCTGGGTGGCAAGATCCTGAGGATCACGCGGGATGGCAAGCCCGCGCCGGGCAATCCCTTCGCGGGCAGCCCTGTGTACAGCATGGGCCACCGGAACGTCCAGGGCCTGGCCTGGGACGAGGAGGGCCGGCTGTGGGCCAGCGAGTTCGGCCCCGATGTGAACGACGAGCTGAACCTGATCCAGGCCGGCGGCAACTACGGCTGGCCCGATGTCACCGGCGCGCCCGGGCGGAAGGGCTTTATCGACGCCAAGGTCGTCTGGCCGGCGACGGCGGACTCGTCCCCCAGCGGACTGGAAATCGTGGGCCACACAGCCTACCTCGGTGCGCTCCGTGGCGAACGCTTGTGGGCCGTTTCGTTAGACGGAGAAAACGCGGGCAATCCTGTGAGTCATTTCACCGGGAGGTTTGGGCGGATCAGGGACGTTAAGCTCGCCCCTGACGGCCGCTTGTGGATGCTCACGAACGGCCAAAACCCTGACTTCGCGGTGATTTTGGCGCTTCCGCGGTGATTTCAGGGCGGAGTCGAACGTCGATTTCACACTCCACCAAAACTCGTGTAGAGTTTCATGTCGTTGCGGAGATGAACGAGGGAAACAAAAGCCTTCGGGAAGAACCGAAACTCCAGATGCACCTCTAGCTCAACTGGCAGAGCAATTGACTCTTAATCAATGGGTTCCGGGTTCGAGTCCCGGGGGGTGCACCAACGAAAACCCCGTCTTTACTGGCCAATCGGCTTGGAGAGGCGGGGTTTTGTTTTGCCTGAAACCCCCACGAACCCCGCGCCGGATGTAGTCTCACAGCAGGACCCGTCCTTCAAGAGGTGCACCATGACTGTCCCGCCCGGAAGTTCAGCCCCAGGCAGCCTCCCCGTTGCCGGCTGGTATCCAGACCCCGCCGGATCAGGACGGCTCCAATGGTGGGACGGCAGGGCCTGGACAGGGCAGCTGAGCGGTCCGCCGGCACCAGGGCAATCAGCTCAGCCGGAACCCCGCCCCCGGCTTAATGCGAATACCGCGGTTTATAACCCCTACATCTGGATCATTGTGGCGCTGCCGGTCATTCCACTCATCATCCTGTTGTTCTGGAATCCGGTGATAAAAGTCCGGACCGTTGGCGTCCGGCACGAGCAGACGGTCGACCCCGCGTCCATCTTCACAGCTCCGTATTTCCTGATGGTGGGCACCAGCCTGCTGGCCTACGCAGTGACCGCGCTCATGTCATACCTTGACTGGGACCGGCTCCGGCGTGACGGCGTCGTCCGCCCGTTTCACTGGGCCTGGGTCTTCCTGAGCCGTGAGGTCTATGTGATCGGCCGGTCAGTGATTGTCCACCAGGTTGCACCGCGACGCGGACTTGCACCCGTATGGGCGACCCTCGCAGTCACCGCCGCGACCCTGGTGGTGGCCAGTATCAAAGCGTCCGCCCTGATCGCCGCCGCTGTGGGAGCCATGGCAACGTGAGCGGCCAGGAGCGGCGGCTTGCTTGGTTGCAGTTGCCCGCTGCTCCGCCAACTGTGGAACAACACCGGGCCAACTATGGAATAACCACGGGATGATGTACGTTCACATGCGACAACCGCTCACGAGAAAAGAGAATCACCCAAGTGGCAACCGATTACGACGAACTCCGCACCGACGTCAAGGAGTCCCAGGACAATTCCCTGGAAGCACTGCAGTCGGCCAACGCGCCCGACGCCCGCAGTGTTGTGCGCGATCTTGATGAAGCCGACGGCTTGGACGGGATGGATGTCCCCGGCGGAGAATTCGTCGCCGAGGAGCTGGTCGTCCAGGTCATCCCGCAGGCTGAGGACGAATTCACCTGCTACTCCTGTTTCCTGGTCAGGCACCGCTCCCAGATTGCACGGCAAAAGGGCGGGCACACATACTGCACCGACTGTGAGGGCTAGGAAAGAAAGCGGCCGGGCCCAGCAGCACCACGCGCCCGGACCTGTGGGGATGTCCGGGGCCGTCGGCACAGCAGGCCGCTCCAGAATAAAACGCGCTCCTGAACAGGAATCCATCACGCGCTCTTAGTTGACGCTGTTTGCCTCGACTGTCAGCCCGGATTCGGCGCTGGCCACAATGGCCTTTGTCTCGGGAGAGGAAAAGCGGCTGGCCAGGACACTGACCACAGCCTGAAGCTCCTGGCGGAGGACGTCGGGATCGATGGAAGCTGTGGCCAGCACCGAGCGTTCCATGTCCGCGGCAGCAGCCACGGCTTCGATGCCCCGGTCCGTAAGGGACACCACGTGGCTGCGGCGATCGGAGGTGCTTCGCTCCCGGCGGATATGCCCGTGAGCTTCGAGCCTGCTCAGGGTTTTCCCCATGGTCTGTGCTTGCACGCGCACTAGTTGCGCCAGCTGCGCCTGCGTCATCGGCCCTTGCAGGGCCAGCACTTCCATGGCGATCACACCGGCATGGGTGAGCCCGATGGCACCCAGTTTTTCATTCCATGAATGTTCAACGAGGCGTGCCGCCGTGGACAAAAGGCGCCCTGTGGGCCAGCGATCCATATCAGGCATAGCACTCAGTATAGCCAGCGTCGGATTCGTTCCTCGCCCAACCCCTTACTAAGCTGAGATTTCCAGAACGCTTCGAAGGAGAAAACCTTGGCTGAACGACTCACTCCCGGCACTCCGGCGCCAGACTTCACGCTCAAGGATTCGGCGGGAAAGGACGTCAGCCTCAAGAGCTACCGGGGGCGGAACACCATCGTCTACTTCTATCCGGCAGCTTCGACGCCGGGATGCACCAAAGAGGCCTGCGATTTCCGCGACACGCTCGATTCGCTGCAAAAAGACGGCTACGACGTCCTGGGCATCTCGCCGGACCCCGTGAACAAGCTAGCCCGGTTCGCCGAAAAGGAAGGGCTGCCGTTTCCACTCCTCTCGGACGAAGACCACGCAGTAGCGGAGGCTTATGCCGCCTGGGGAGAGAAAAAGAATTACGGCAAGACCTATGACGGCCTGATCAGGTCCACTGTTGTGGTGGATGCTGACGGGAACGTGGCCCTGGCACAGTACAACGTGAGGGCCACCGGGCACGTGGCCAAGCTCCGCCGCGACCTTGGACTGGCCTCCTAGCTGTATTGTCCACGGACGTTAGGGACGCCCGGCGTGGATAGGTGACAAAAAGAAGACCTCCGAGTGGAGTGGGGCTTGTCTAGAGTCCGATCCACAAGGAGGTCTTCAATGTCCCATGCTAACGCGCTCCTGACGCCGAAGGGCAGGCTCCGGCTGGCTAGGTGCGTTGTCGAGGACGGGTGGTCCCTGCGCCGTGCTGCTGAGCGGTTCCAGGTGTCGGTGGCAACCGCGGCGAGGTGGGCGGCCCGTTACCGGGAGCACGGTGAGCGCGGGATGGGTGATCGTTCCAGCCGGCCCGTCAGCTCCCCGCAGCGGACGTCCGTGCGGCGGGAGCGGCGGATCATCGCGCTTAGGGTCAACCGCCGGTGGGGTCCGGCACGGATCGGCTTTCTGCTGGGGATCCATCCGTCCACAGTGCACCGGGTTCTGTCGAGGTTCGGGTTGGCGAGGCTGTCGTGGATGGACCGGGCCACAGGCCGGGTGATCCGCCGGTACGAGCACCACAGCCCCGGGGAGCTGGTCCACGTGGACATCAAGAAGCTCGGACGGATCCCGGACGGCGGCGGCCACCGCGTCACCGGCCGGGCCGCGGGTAATAAAAACAAGACCGGCACGACGGCGAACCGGCGACCGGGCTACGCCTTCTTGCACAATGCCGTTGATGACCACTCTCGGCTTGCCTATACCGAGATCCTGGCCGATGAGAAGAAGGACACCGCAGCGGGGTTCTGGGAACGCGCCAACGCCTATTTCGAATCGTGCGGAATCGTAGTCAAAAGGGTGTTGACGGACAACGGCTCCTGCTACCGCGCCCACGCCTTCAAGGACGCGCTGGGCCCGGACATCAGCCACAAACGCACCCGCCCCTACAGGCCCCAAACCAATGGCAAAGTCGAACGCTACAACCGCACCATGCTCGACGAATGGGCCTACGCCAAACCCTATGGATCAGAAACCGAGCGTGCTGCCGCTTTCGCTGACTGGCTCCATCATTACAATCATCACCGAGGCCACACTTCACTCAAAGGTCAGCCACCGGCCAGCCGTGTTACCAACCTCTCAGGTCAATACACCTAGCCAAGGCCCGCTGCTGGATTCTGCTCGCGAACTGACCTCACCCGGCCCCGGCGGAAGGTGCCGGTCCCTGCCTCCCGCGGAAGGTCGTGGCGGAAGGTACAATGGACCCTGGCATCCGCCGTCGAACGTTTTCCGCAATGCATTTTCCACATGCTCAGCACCGCGGAAGATGAATGCCCGACGGGGCCCGCGCGAGTGGTGAAATTGGCAGACACGCAGGATTTAGGTTCCTGTGCCTTCGGGCGTGGGGGTTCAAGTCCCCCCTTGCGCACACAAGTGATATTCCGGAATCCCGGGCCTATCTGGCCCGGGATTCCGGCGTTTAACCCGCATTTCCGGCTGTCTAAGATGTGGCCGGGAGCGCCGGACCAGGTGCCGAAAAAGATTCTTCCAGGATCACCCATCCGTCGCAGCGGAGCTGCCGAATACCCATTGAGACACCAACCAAGGGTAGGTGCCCGACAGTCGGAATAGAGCCAAAGCGGTCATCGAGAAATTCGTCGGCCCGGCAAAGATCGGCACTAACAAGGAGAATCGAAATGCAGTCAATCAAGCGCACAACTTTCACCGTTGCAGGTGTTGCAGCTGCAGCTCTGCTCAGCCTGACCGCCTGCGGAGGCGCCGCCACCACGGCCACGAGCTCCTCGGCACCGGCTTCCACGCCGTCGGCTTCCAGCATGGCGGCGTCCCCCTCCGCCAGCTCGGCAGCCGCCATGGACCCGGCCCGTGACCTGGTGGGCGCAGGCTGTGCCGGTTACGCCGCAAAGGTACCTTCGGGTGCAGGCTCCGTCACGGGAATGGCGCTGGACCCCGTAGCCGTGGCAGCTTCCAACAACCCGCTGCTGAAGACCCTCACGGCGGCAGTATCGGGCAAGCTGAACCCCAAGGTCAACCTCGTTGACACCCTGAACGGCAGCGAATTCACTGTCTTTGCGCCGGTCGATGACGCGTTCGCAAAGATTGACCCGGCCACCATCGAGAAGCTCAAGACCGATGACGCCACCCTCAGCAAGATCCTGACCTACCACGTGGTTCCCGGCCAAATCACGCCCGACAAGATCGTGGGCACCCACAAGACGGTTGAGGGCGGTTCCGTGACCGTCACCGGCACGAAGGACGCCCTCAAGGTCGACGGCGGCGCCAGCGTCATCTGCGGTGGGGTCCACACGGCCAACGCAACGGTCTACCTCATCGACTCCGTCCTGATGCCCAAGTAAGCACCCCCAACCCTCCTGCCCGCCGTCCAGCCTGACTCACTGGACCGGCAGGGGAAAAGAGCGGGCCCGCACCCTTCGGTGCGGGCCCGCTCTTTTTGGCCTAACGGTTCGGTCCGGGGCGCGGAAGGTTGGCCACGGCGTGTCAATTAGGTCAATTAGACTGGAAAGCGGTTGGGGACCGGATCCGCAGCCTGCCAGCATCCTGCCGTTCAAAGGTGATATTCGAGTGCCAAGCAGAAAACCGCGCCGGATCGCGTTCAGTATTGGAGCAGGGCTCCTCTCGTTGCTGCTCGTTTCGTGCACCGGGACGGCCGATCCAGCAGCCTCCACGTCCACCGCTCCGGCAGGCTCGGCCACTTCCGCCCCGCACGCCATCTTCAACTTCGGCACGGCCGCGCAGCCGCTGGGCCTTGATCCGGCATTGGTCTCGGACGTGGAGTCCTATCGGATCACCCGCCAGGTCCTCGAAGGGCTCGTTGGCGTTGACCAGACCACCGGCCAGCCCACTCCCCTGCTGGCCACTGAGTGGAATCAGGGCGACGACGGCCGGGCCTACACGTTCAAGCTCCGCGACGCCGTGACCTTCCAGGACGGAACCCCCTTCGACGCCGCGGCGGTGTGCACAAACTTCAACCGCTGGTTCAACTTCCCGGAAAGTCTCCGGAAACAGGCGCCCGGCAGCTCATTCAAGGGCGTCTTCAAGGCCCACGCGGACCAGGCCTCGCTGTCCATCTACAAGAGCTGCACCGCGCAGTCCGCCACCAGCGTCCGGATAGAGCTCACCCAGCCGTTCACCGGATTCCTCCAGGCCCTGACCCTGCCGGCCTTCGCCATGTCATCCCCGCAGGCAATGGCCACGCAAAAGGCCGACGAGCTGACCCAGAAGCGCGACGGCCAGGCGGTCTCGGCCTACGCCCTTCATCCGGTGGGCACCGGACCTTACACCTTCAGTTCCTGGGATAAGTCCAGCGTCACCCTGGTCAGCAACAAGAATTATTGGGGCGATAAAGGGCAGATCGGAACCATCAACTTCATCACCTACGATCAGCCCCAGGCCAGGGTCCAGGCCCTCCTCGACGGGAAGATCGATGGCTACGACGCGGTGACGGCGGGAAACTTCGACCAACTGGTCAAGCGAGGGAAGCAGATTATCCAGCGCGATCCGTTCTCCGTCATGTATCTGGGCATGAACCAGGACGTGCCCATCCTGCAGAACATCAAGGTCAGGCAGGCCATCGAACTGGCGGTGGACAAAGAGACCCTGATCCGCAAGTTCTTCATCGACAACACGGCCCAGGCCACACAATTCGTTCCCCCAAAACTCAGCGGATTCAACAACAATGCGCCGGCACTGGGGCATGATCCCGCCAAGGCGAAGGCGCTCTTGGAAGAGGCCGGCTACAAGGGCGAGGAGCTGAAGTTCTACTACCCCCTGAACGTCACCAGGCCCTACCTCCCAACGCCGGAGAAAATCTACGCCGAAATCAGCAAAGAACTGACAGCCGTGGGCCTGAACATTAAGCCGGTCCCCATCGAGTGGACGGACGGTTACCTGCAAAAGGTGCAGTCGCCGGGGGACCACGCCCTGCACCTGCTGGGCTGGAACGGGTCCTACTCCGACCCGGACAACTTCGTTGGTCCGCTGTTCGGCGAAAAGACCGGGGAATTCGGCTACCAGGACCCGCAGGTCTTTTCCAAGATCGCCCGCGCCCGCGGCCTCCCGGACGGGAAGGAACGGACGGAGCAGTACCAGACGATCAATGCCCAGATCGCCTCCTCGGTCCCCGCGGTGCCCATCGCCTTCCCCATCTCGGCGCTGGCCCTGTCCGACCGGGTCCTGAAGTACCCCGCGTCACCGGTATTAAACGAAGTTTTCACAAAGGTGGAACTAAAACCTTGACGGACTGCCCCAATTTCAGTTAGTAGCGTGCTCGGGGATATTCTGTGACAGCCAGAGCCGCTGCTATCGGAGACCGATGTGACTTTCATTTCCAAGACCCAACACGCCGACGTCGTCCTGATTGGCGGCGGGATCATGAGCGCCACGCTGGGTGCATTCATCAAGCAGCTCGAGCCCAACTGGACCATCTCGCTGTTTGAGCGCCTTGATGAAGCCGGTTTGGAAAGCTCCGGGCCGTGGAACAACGCCGGCACGGGGCATGCAGCACTGTGTGAGCTTAATTACTCCCCCGCGGCCAAGGACGGCTCCGTGGACCCGTCCAAGGCGCTGCACATCAACGAACAGTTCCAGCTGTCGCGGCAGTTCTGGTCCCACCTGGTGACCAACTCCCTGATCGGCTCCCCCAAGGGCTTCATCAACACCGTTCCGCACATGAGCTTTGTGATCGGCGACGCGAACACCAAGTTCCTCCGGACCCGCTACGAGGCCCTCAAGCCAAACCCGCTCTTCCACAGCATGGAGTACTCCGAGGACCACGCCCAGATCGCCAAGTGGGCGCCGCTGATCGTCAAGGGCCGTGACCCCCAGCAGCACATCGCCGCGACCCGCGCCGCAGAGGGAACCGACGTCGACTTCGGCGCCCTGACCCGCGAGCTCACCACCTACCTGGGCAACAACGGCGTGGAGATCAATTACGGCCACGACGTTTCCGGTATCCAACGCGCGTCCGACGGCGGCTGGGACCTGTCTTTGAAGCACAAGCGCTCCGGCGAGCACGGCAACATCCGTGCAAAGTTTGTTTTCGTTGGTGCCGGTGGCGGCGCCCTGCATCTGCTGCAGGCCTCCGGGATCCCCGAGAGCAAGGGCTATGGCGGGTTCCCCGTCTCCGGCCAGTTCTTCCGCTGCACCGATGAGAGCCTCGCCTCACAACACAGCGCCAAGGTCTATGGACAGGCTTCGGTGGGTGCCCCGCCAATGTCGGTCCCCCACCTCGACACCCGTTTTGTGGGCGGCAAGCGCTCCCTGCTCTTCGGCCCGTACGCCGGGTTCTCCACCAACTTCCTCAAGCACGGCTCCTACCTGGACCTGCCGCTCTCCATCCGCCCCAGCAACATCATCCCCATGCTCGCGGTAGCCAAGGACAACATGGACCTCACCGCGTACTTGGTGAAGGAAGTGGCCAAGCGCCACAGCGACAAGGTGGAGGCTCTCCGCGAGTACTACCCGGAGGCAAAGGACGGCGACTGGGAACTCATTACCGCCGGCCAGCGCGTGCAGATCATCAAGAAGGATCCGAAGAAGGGCGGCGTGCTGCAGTTCGGGACCGAGGTGATCGCGGCCCGCGACGGCTCGATCGGTGCGCTCCTGGGCGCTTCACCGGGCGCGTCCACCGCGGTTCCGATCATGATCGAACTGCTTCAGAAGTCCTTCCCGAAGAACTTCAAGGGCTGGCAGTCCAAGCTCAAGGAGATGATGCCCGGCTACGGCATCAAGCTCAACGACAACCCCGAGCTGGCCATGCAGCTCGAAGCGGAGACTACCAAAGCGCTCCAGCTGGCCAAGGTGGACGCGCCCTCCAGCTGATGCCCTGTACGGGTTACGGCACCACATTCATCCCCAAGTCCGTTAGCCCCAACAGGAGACCATGAGATGTATCGGCTGGCAAAACTTTCGCTGGCAAACAGGGCCCTGATCGCGCTGATCACCGTTTTTGCTTCGGTGTTCGGCGTGATCACGATGTCCTCGCTGAAGCAGGAACTCATCCCCTCGATCGAGTTTCCGCAGATTACGGTCATCTCGGCGATGCCGGGCGCGTCGCCGGAAGTTGTGGACAAGCAGGTCAGTGGACCCCTCGAGACTGCGCTGAACGGCGTCGAGGGGCTGGAGTCGACGTCCTCAACTTCCCGCAACGGCGTTTCCCAGATCACCCTGGCGTTCACCTATGGTTCGAATCTGGACCGCGCACGGAACCAGATCGACCGCGCCATCTCCAACGCCAAGCGGACACTGCCAACAGATGTGCAACCGCAGGCAATCGCCGGCAGCATCAGTGACTTCCCCATCGTTTTCCTGGCGGTTTCGTCGGACAAGCCGCTCAGCGAGCTGAACGCCGACCTCCAGCGTCTCAGCGTCCCGCGGCTGCAGAAGCTCGACGGCGTCCGTGGCGCCGACGTTACCGGCGGCGCCACCCAGCACATCCAGATCCTCCCGCGCCCGGACGTCATGGCCGCCAAGGGTGCCTCCGTCCAGTCCATCAGCAACGCCTTGAAGAACAACGGCGCTCTGATTCCGGCCGGCACCATCGAGGAGCAGGGCAAGACGCTCTCGCTGCAGATCGGCAGCCCCGTGGACTCCCTGGACGCGGTCAAGGCCCTGCCGCTGAGCGGTGCCAAAGACGGCGCCACCATCGGCACCGTGGCCGACGTCAGCATCAAAGACGATGCCCGCACCTCCATTACCCGGACCAACGGCAAGGAAACGCTGGCCCTCTCGGTGACGAAGAAACCCGAGGGCGATACAGTGGCGATCTCGCACGCGGTGAAGGACGCCATCCCCCAACTCGAGGCCGAGCTGGGCTCCAACGCCAAGTTCACCCCGGTCTTCGACCAGGCTCCGTTCATTGAAAAGTCCATCCGGGACCTGGCCACCGAAGGCCTGCTGGGGCTCGGATTCGCCGTGGCCGTGATCCTGTTGTTCCTCATGTCCGTCCGGTCAACGCTGGTCACCGCCGTGTCCATCCCGCTGTCCCTGCTGATCACGTTCATCGGCTTATCCGGCACCGGGTACTCACTGAACATCCTTACCCTGGGCGCACTCACCATCGCGATCGGGCGCGTGGTGGACGATTCGATCGTGGTGATCGAGAACATCAAACGCCACCTGAGCTATGGGGAAGCCAAGCTCGCCGCGATCCTCACATCCATCCGGGAGGTGGCCGGCGCCATCACCGCATCGACCCTGACCACGGTGGCCGTTTTCCTGCCCATCGCCTTCGTGGGAGAGCTGGCGGGAGAGCTTTTCCGTCCGTTCGCGCTCACCGTGACCATCGCCCTGATCTCCTCGCTGCTGGTCTCGCTGACGATTGTTCCCGTCCTGGCGTACTGGTTCCTGAAGACACCCGCGGCCGGAGCCGGCGCCCGGGGCACCTCCGCGGCGGAAACCGCGGCCAGGGCGCACGAGGCCGAGCAGCGCAGCCGGCTGCAGCGCGCCTACTTGCCCATCCTGACCAAGACCCAGAGGCACCCGGTGGTAACGCTGATCGCTGCGGTGCTGGTCCTGGGCGGCACCGCCGCGATGTCCCCGCTGCTGGCCACGGACCTGCTGGGCCGCTCCGGCGAGAACAGCATGACGGTTCGCCAGGTAATGCCAGCCGGCACAAGCCTGGCAGACACGAGCGCCGCCGCCACGAAGGTGGAGAGCGTGCTGCGTGGCATCGACGGCGTCAAGGACGTCCAGGTTACCTCGGGCAACGCGCAAACCGGCTTCACTGCCCTCACCTCCAGCGGGGCCTCCAACTCCTCCTTCACCGTTGTCACCGAGGAAAAGGCCAACCAGGCCAAACTTCAGGACACCGTCCGGAACGAGCTGTCCCAACTCGCTGATGCCGGCAAGATCTCCGTCGGATCCCAGCAAGGCGGCTTCGGTACCACGTCCACGGTGGACATCACGCTCAAGGCAGCCAACTCCGCGGACCTTAAGGCCGCGAGTGATGCCATGGTCAAGGCCATGGACGGTGTCCCCGGCAGCACCGAGGTGGCCACGAACCTGGCCGCCAGCCAGCCTGTGGTTCAGGTCAAGGTGGACCGTGCCAAGGCAGTGGCGGCCGGGCTGAATGAGGAGCAGGTGGCAGGGGTCCTGGCCTCGACCGTCAGCCCGCTGCCGGCTGGAAAGGTGCGCATCGACACCGATGATTTTCCGGTTCAGATCGGTGAGGGAACCCGGTTTACAAGCGTTGCCGCCGTGCGGAACATCCCGCTGCCGTCGGCCACCGGTGCCGTGCCGCTGGGGAGCATCGCTTCCGTGGAGCAGGTGGACGTTCCGGTGTCCATCACTGCCAGCAACGGCCAGCGGACCGCGCGGGTCTCCGTGACGCCGTCGGGCTCCAACCTGGGGGCCGTGAGCACCGAGGTGCAGAACCGGTTGAAGTCCGTGGAGCTGCCGGCCGGCGTTACGGCCGAAATTGGCGGCGCCACCACCCAGCAGGCTGACTCGTTCCGGCAGCTGGGGCTCGCGCTGCTGGCAGCCATCGCGATCGTCTACGTGATCATGGTGGCCGCCTTCAAGTCCCTGATCCAGCCGCTGATCCTGCTGGTTTCCGTTCCGTTCGCCGCGACCGGGGCCATCGCGTTGCTCCTGCTGACCGGAGTTCCGCTGGGCCTGCCCTCACTCATTGGCATGCTGATGCTGGTGGGGATCGTGGTGACCAATGCGATCGTGCTGATCGATCTCATCAACCAGTACCGTCAGCCGCGCAACGGGCTTCCCGGCATGAACGTTGCGGATGCCATCACCCACGGCGCCCGTCAGCGCCTGCGCCCCATCCTGATGACCGCACTGGCGACTGTCTTCGCCTTGACGCCCATGGCCCTGGGACTGACCGGGGGCGGCGGATTCATCTCCCAGCCCCTGGCCATCGTGGTGATCGGCGGCCTGATTTCCTCGACAGCGCTGACCCTCGTGCTGGTTCCTGTGCTGTACCGGCTGGTGGAAGGACGGCGGGAAAAGAAGGCGCTCCTGCGGGCCATGCAGGATCGCCCGGCGTTCGCCGAGGGCGACGATGTCGATGCCGAGTTCCGCGATTGGACCACGGGCATGGTCCCCAAGGTCAGCGGGCGCCGCGCCGCCCCCGGCGACCCCGAGTAGCAGAGCGGCCCACGCCGATCCGAGTGGAATAAAAGCGCGGGGCTGACGTTATATTCACCGATAGATGCAAATGCATGTAAATCGGATATACTCGAATCAGACCCGGAGCAGTTCGGCACTCGGAAAGGCACATCATGCAGATCGGCGTATTCAGCGTCAGCGACATCACCCCCGACCCCACCACGGGCCGCACCCCCACGGAGCACGAGCGCATTAAGGCGTCGGTGGCAATCGCCAAAAAGGTCGAAGAGATCGGAATGGACGTCTATGCCATCGGCGAGCACCACAACCCGCCCTTTTTCTCCTCCTCCCCCACCACCACGCTCGCGTACATTGCCGCGCAGACCGAGCACATCACCCTTTCCACGGCCACCACGCTGATCACCACCAACGACCCGGTGAAAATCGCGGAGGACTTCGCCATGCTTCAGCACCTGGCCGACGGCCGCGTGGACCTGGTGCTGGGCCGCGGCAACACCGCCCCCGTCTACCCCTGGTTCGGCAAGAACATCCAGGACGGTATTGAACTGGCCATCGAGAACTACAGCCTGCTGCGCCGCCTCTGGGACGAGGACACCGTCAACTGGTCGGGCAAACACCGCACCCCGCTGCAGAACTTCACCTCCACTCCGCGCCCGCTCGACGGCGTCGCCCCCTTCGTGTGGCACGGCTCCATCCGCACCCCACAGATCGCGGAAGTGGCCGCCTACTATGGCGACGGCTTCTTCGCGAACAACATCTTCTGGCCCAAGGAGCACTACCAGCAGCTGATCGGCCTGTACCGCGAACGCTACGAGCACTACGGCCACGGCAAGGCGGACCAGGCGATCGTAGGCCTCGGCGGCCAGTTCTTCATGCGGAAGAACTCACAGGACGCGGTCAAGGAGTTCCGCCCGTACTTCGACAACGCCCCGGTGTACGGCCACGGGCCCTCACTGGAGGACTTCACCTCGCAGACGCCGCTGACCGTGGGCAGTCCGCAGGAAGTCATCGAAAAGACGCTGACCTTCCGCGAGTACTTCGGCGACTACCAGCGCCAGCTTTTCCTGATCGACCACGCCGGCCTGCCGCTGAAGACCGTGCTGGAGCAGCTTGACCTGTTCGGCGAAGAGGTCCTCCCGGTACTCCGCAAGGAGTATGCCGCGCTGAAACCGGCCCACGTGCCGGACCCGCCCACCCATGCCGGCCGAGTGGCCGCAAAGCTGGCCGCACAGGTGCGGGAACCCGCCCTCAGCGAGCCGGCCGCCAGGGAAGCCTGATGTCTGGCAAACCAGCCGAATCACCGGTCCGCCTTGCCGCCGAAACCTGGGAATCCCTGTTCCGCGCCCAGGTGGCGGTGATGCGCCGGCTGCAGTCCGGGCCGGCTTTCAAGGCCCTCGCGCTCAACGAGTATGACGTCCTGTTCACGCTCTCGCGCTGCCCTTCGGGCTGGCTCCGCCTCAACGAATTGAACGACAACGTCCTGCTGAGCCAGTCGAGCCTCAGCAGGCTCGTGGAGCGGCTGGAGAAGCGCGGGCTTGTGGAGCGGATGCCGGCACCGGATGATGGGCGCGGGGTCCTCCTGAAGCTCACGGACGCGGGCCGGGAACTCCAGAAGCAGATCGGCCGCGAGCACGTGCGGGACATCTCCACGCTGATCAACCCGGCCCTGACTCCCGAGGAACAGCGGGAACTACTGCGTCTGACCCAGAAGCTGCGCCGCTCGGTGGCTTCCCCGCGCTAGCAGGGATCCGGCGGAAAGTGCTTTGGGCCGGGCTACTGGAGCGCTACGAGGGCAGCCGGATCTTCCAGCGGCAGGTCCCCGTTTACCACAGCGGTGACCTTCAGCTCCTTCAGGGACAGGTTTCCCCCCACCGTGGAGAGAAACGCCGTGTCGGACGAATCCCGGCCTGCGGTGATCCTTAGCATGCTCTCGCGCGGGGCGAGGCCGGTGGGGTCAATGACGTACCAGCCCCCGTTGAGGTGGGCCTCGGCCACCGCATGGAAGTCCATGGGTGCCAGCCCGGGCGCGTAGACCGCCACCAGCCTGGCCGGAATGTCCTTGGAGCGCAGCAGCGAGATGGCCAGATGGGCGAAATCGCGGCACACCCCCCGCCGGTTCAGCAGGGTCTCCACGGCGCCGTCGGTGCCCCGGGAGGACCCGCTGACGTAGCGCAGTTCGCTGGAGACCCAGTTACGGACGGCGTGGAGCAGTTCCTCGCCATGGATTCCGCCGAACTCCGCATAGGCGGTGGGCAGCAGCCGGTCAGACTCCGCGTACCGGCTGGGACGGACGTAGCGGATCAGTTCCATGAGGTTGGGCACCTCCGGGGTGGCAACCCCTGTGACTGTGGCGGCATAGTCAACAGTCACCTCTGCTGGCTCGGCAAATTCCATGTAGTGGAACCGGCCGCCGTGGTGGTCGTGCAGCTCGGTAACGGGAACCTGTTCCCCTCCTGAGGTCACGGAGAGTGATTCCTCCAACGAGGTGTAGCCAGGGTTCCTGGCGACAGAGACCGCCAATGCCACTTTGGTTTCCGCGACCGTTTTGAAGACGAGCCGGGCGGCCACGCTGCGTTCCATGTATCTCCGGGGTGTGAGGTAGCGGCAGAACAGTCCCTTGGCACCGGCCGGCTGGATATGGAGGCGGGTGACGGACTAACTTTTGATCTTCAGAGACATTAGCATCCGCTGGACGTTGGCGAATTCCGAGCCCTCGTTCACGTATTTTGCCGCCTGGTCCAGCGTGTCAAAGGACTTTGCCGGCGCCACCTTTTCATCGGCGGCGAACGCCTTCAGCGCCGTGAGGTCGCCGAAGGAATAGTCGCCCTTGCCCTCCGGGCCACGGACAATGTTCAGCAGCGAGCACGCTTTTCCGTCGGCACCGCCCACCACATTGGTAATGCCGTAGGAGCCAAAGAACTTATAGCCGTGGATCACCCGGAACACCACGTGCGGGGAGATCAGCCCGTCCCCTTCCCGGTGCGGCAACTCCAGGGGCACGCTGCTTATGACCACATAGGATTTCTTGTCGGCCTCGGCGCACGCTGTCGACGCCGGTGAGGGCAGTCCAGTCTGCAGGGTCGCCAGATAGGCTCCCTTCGCATCCTTGACCTCCACCTTCACAGCCCCGGGAAGCGTCCCTTGATCAGGGGTGACAGACTGCGCAATCCACTCCTGCGGGAGATCGAAGCTGACGCTCTTGCCCGGATCCGTAAAGACCTTCCACGCCGACGCCGTTGCACCGGTGGACGGGGACTCTGTCCCTGGGGCAGTCGTTCCGGAGGTGGCGCCCGGCGTGGAACCCGCGGGACTTGCTGAGCCCGCGGGGCCCGTGGCGGACGGTGAGGCCGCCGCAGTGCCGGACGGGCTGCTGCCCGCGGTCCATGCGGGCCCACCCTTGCCGTCGGTGCCACAGCCCGCCAGGGCTGCGGCCGCGGCCATCAATGCCGCCGCGAGGCGGACCCTGCCGGATATTCCCATCCCAGTCATGAGCCCAGCGTAGCCGCGCCGCCGCCGTGCGGGGAGCGCCGGCGTCAGCGTTTCGCCCGGGGATGCATGCTGACGCCGCGGTGTCCGGGTCGGCGGGACTTCGTGGCGGCAAAGCGGGATACGCTGGGGGCATGGCGGAACAGCATTTTGACGCAGCCCAGGACAGCGTGGAGCACATCTCGGCCCTGGACATCGCAGATTGGCGGCTGCGGACGTTTGCCATGTACGACACTGTTCGCAAGATTGCCGCGGACAACCCCGCCGAGGCCCACTCGTACTGGCGCCATGAACGGGACCGGATGTTCGCGACCCACCCGGCTTCCCCCTTGACCGCAGCTGACAAGGCCACATTCAGCGGACTGCGCACCGCCGATTACGACCCCATCTACAGGTTCCACGTCCGGCTCACCAAGGAGGGCGCCGGACGTGAAATGAACGTCGAAACGGGGACCGACGGCCTGGTGCATTTCATCCGCCTCGGCACATTCGACCTGCCGGAGATGGGTCAATTGGCCGTGTGGAAACTGCACGGCTACGGCGGCGGCATCTTTGTGCCGTTCCGGGACGCCACCGCGGGGCAGCCGGGGGGCAGCTACGGTGCCGGCCGCTACCTGCTGGACACCATCAAGGGCGCCTTCCACGGGGTTCGCGGTTCCGGGCCGGACGCGGAATTCATTCTGGACTTCAACTTTGCCTACAACCCCTCATGCGCCTACAACGAAGCATGGGCCTGCCCCCTGGCCGGTCCCGCGAACCGCCTGGCCGTGGACATTCCGGTCGGCGAGCTGTACTGAGTCCGGCCGCAAAGGACGTCCCGCCAATGATGACCCCCGTGAATGCCCGCCGCATCGCCCGCGTCCGGCCCCTGCAGCCAACCACGGCCAGCGAACAGTTTTTCGTCTCCAACAGCGCCCCGGACTTCGCAAGCGCGGCCGGGAAACTGTGGACCGTAACGGCCACGCCGTTCCCCGGATCGCCGGCCAATGCCAACAGCGCGCCGCGGCCGGGCTGGGAATCCGGCGCCACGGTGGCCGAAAACATGTTCACGTTCCTTGCGCCCAGTGTTCCGGCGAATGTCCTGGGCATGGCACACAACACCGGGCAGCAGGGCCGGGCGCTTCCGCCCCAGGCCTTCCACAAGGCAGCCACCAGTGTGATCGGCCCGGGCGATGCGATCGAGCTTGCCCCGGGGGTGGGCCATGTGGACCCGGAAGCGGAGCTCGCCGTCGTGGTGGGAAGCAAGGCCCGTGGCCTGACGTTGGAGAACGCGCGGTCCGCCGTCCTCGGATTTACGGTGGGCAATGACGTCACCGGACGCGACCGGCAAAAGTCCGACGAACTGTGGATCAGCGCCAAAAGCCAGGACACATTCACACCGGCGGGACCCTGGATCGTCACGGAACTGGACCCCGCCGCACTGGCCATTGGCATCGTGCATAACGGCAGGGAACTCGCCGCTGCCAGCTCGGCGGACCTGGGCTGGAACGTGGCGGAAATCCTGGTGTACATCACGTCCTTCATGACCCTTTACCCGGGCGATCTGGTGCTGACCGGTTTTCCGGCCGAGTGCAGGCGGCTTGAGGTCGGGGACACTGTCACCTGCCGGGTTGAGGGGATCGGCGAGCTCACCAATCCGGTGACAGCAACCGCCTGACCGGATTCCACAGCCTCATGTGTCAGGCTTGACCCATGGAATCACCTGCTGCGCCACCGGCCCCGTTGACGCAGCGGAGCACTCCCGACACCAAAGTACGCAGCCCGCCGGCCACCCGGCACTACCGGGGAGTCCTCCGTTTCCCGGCAGTCCGGCAGCTGCTGAGGTTCACCGGCGTGGGGGTTGTGTGCACCCTGACCTCCCTGGCCCTGTACGCCCTGTTCCGGCCATGGATCGGCTCGCAGCCGTCCAATGCTTCCGCTCTCATCATCACCTCGGTCATGAACACCGCCCTCAACCGGCGTCTGACCTTCAAGATCACCGAGCGGCGCAAGCTCGCGAAGGACCACCTCAGCGGCCTTATTGTCATTGTCATCGCGCTTGTCATCACGGGAGGAAGCCTAGGGGTGCTGCACTGGTTGAATCCGGCCGCGACCGTGTCGGACGAGCTGTGGACCACCACGCTCTCCGGATTCCTGGCCACCGCCGTGCGGTTCACCCTGTTGCGGCACTGGATCTTTAGGCGCGCCAGGCACCGCTGAGCGCCTGAACGCTGGCCACGGCGGTCCGCACGGCTCCCGCTACCTCCACCAACTCCTGCGCGCTGATAGTCGAATCAAAGCTGAACCGCACGGCGGTCTGTGCAATCTCCGGATCGATGCCGAGTGCCATCAGCACGGGGGACGGCGCGTCCGACCCCGCGGCGCAGGCCGATCCGCTGGAGCAGATAATCCCCTGCCGCTCAAGTTCCAGGAGAACCGATTCCCCGCTGGTGCCCGGGAAGCAGAACGACGCCACCGACGGCAGGCGCTCGGCGGGATGCCCGGTCAGCAACGCGCCGGGAACCCCTGCAAGGATGTCGCGGATGAACGCGTCGCGCAGTCCGGAGACCCGGGCCGCGTGCCCGGGCACGGCAGGCGCCCCCTGGCCCTCCGCCGTCGGCTGTTGACCAGGTCGGGTGAATCCCGATGCGGTTGGCTGCGCGGTGGCCACGGTGGCCAGTGCGGTGGCCAGCGCAACGGCTCCGGCCACGTTTTCGGTTCCGGAACGCCGTCCCCGCTCCTGGCCGCCTCCGTGCATCAGCGGCTCAACCCGGGTCCGGCCACGCACGAACAGCGCCCCGTTGCCCTTCGGCGCCCCCAGCTTGTGCCCCGAAATACTCATGGCGTCCACCCCGAGCGATTTTGTGTCCAGCGGCAGCCAGCCCGCGGCCTGAACGGCGTCGGTGTGGAACGGAATGCCGCGTTCGCGGGCCAGGGCGGCGAGTTGCCTGATGGGCTGGATGGTGCCGATCTCGTTGTTCGCGTACATCACGCTGGCAAGGGCCGTTTCGGGCGTGAGCACGGCCGCCAGGGCCTCCGGGGTGACACGTCCGTAGCCATCCACGGGAATGATGTCGACGGCAAACCCATGGAAACGTTCGAGGTACCGGGCGGATTCCTCCACCGCGGGATGCTCGATTGCACTGACGGCCACCCGGTTCAGGGCAGGGTTCACCGCCTGGCGGGCCAAGGCAAGCCCCTTGACCGCAAGGTTGTCCGCCTCCGTGCCGCCCGAGGTGAAGGTAACCTCCCCGGGTCGGCAATTCAGTGCTGCGGCGACCACCTGCCGCGCTTCAGTGAGTGCCCGGGCCGCCGCGTCTCCCAACGAATGATGGCTTGAGGGGTTCCCGAATTCGCCGGTAAGGAAGGGCCACATGGCCTCGAGCACTTCACGGCGGACCGGCGTGGTGGCCGCGGCATCCAGGAAGATCATGGCGCGTCTCAGCCGACCGTCAGTTCCATGTCCAGGCCCAGGTCCAGCGCCACCACGCTGTGCGTGAGACCGCCGATGGAGATCACGTCCACACCGGTGGCGGCGATGCCCGCAACTGTGTGGAGATTGACGTTGCCGCTGGCTTCCACCCGCGCGCGTCCGTTGACCAGGGCCACCCCTGCCAGCAGCTGGTTCGCCGTGAAATTATCCAGCATGATGGTGTCCACTCCAGCCGCGAGCACCGGTTCGATCTGATCCATGCTGTCCACCTCCACCTCGAAGTGGGTGGTGTGGCCCAGCTGGGCTTTGGCCTGCCGCAGGATCGCTGTCAGCTTGGCGGGATCTCCCCCGGTAATCACGGCAAGGTGGTTGTCCTTGGCCAGCACGGCGTCGGAAAGGCTGAACCGGTGATTGGCCCCGCCGCCGCAGCGCACGGCGTAACGCTCCAGGATGCGCAACCCCGGCGTCGTCTTCCGGGTATCGGTGATCCGCGCCTTCGTGCCCTGGACCAGGTCAACGAACTCGGCTGTCCGGGTGGCAATGGCACTCATCCGCTGCACGAGGTTCAACGCAACGCGCTCGGCCAACAAGACCGCCCGGGCATTGCCGGTGACCCTCGCCAGCGGGGTGCCGGCGGCGAAGGGCTGGCCATCGGGCACCAGGACATCAACGACGGCGGCCGGGTCGGTGAGGCGCATGGCGGCGGCAAAAACAGCACCTCCGCTGAAGACGCCGGGCACCCGGGCGGCCAGCACCGCCGTCGCCCGCGCCTGCGCGGGGATGAGGACCTGGGATGTGATGTCGCCGTACGGGGCGTCCTCGGCGAGCGCGGCCCGCAGGATGTTCAGCACGGCGGTTTCGGGGAGGCTTCCGGCGAGCTCGACGCGGGTCGGGGCCGGCGTCTCCTGGGTGGTGGTTGTCATGAGGAAATCCTTTGCATGGAATGGGTGGGGGCGGACGCGGGATCCGTATCGGCCCGGTAATGGGCGCCGACCGATACCACCCGGTTCCGGGCGGCATCCACGAGCAGCCGTGCGGCCAGAAGCAGGTTGCGGTCCTCATGCTCGCGCGGGTCCCGAGGCTCAGTGGCACTGATGGACCCGGTCCACTCAGCCAGTTGCAAGGCCGCCGCATGGAGTTCAGGACCCGTGCGCAGCACCCCGGCAGCACTAGTCATCAGCCGCCCCAGAGCGTCCCGGGAAAACGGCCGGGAACCAAGCACAGTCATAACAACACCTTCGGGGGCAGCCGCTGAGGTTTTCGGAGCGGCACCCAAGGCTGACTGCCCGCCGTCGTTCGAGGCTGTTCCGGAAGCGTGCGCCGGGGGGAGGCCGCCAGCGGCCGGGACAGCACGCTGAGGAACAGCGCCGCACGGCGCCCCGGCCCGGTCGCTCGACGTCTCACCAAGGAAGGACTCAACGGCGCGCCGCCCGAAAACCAGCCCTTCGAGCAGCGAGTTGCTGGCGAGCCGATTGGCGCCCTGGGCCCCGGTGCGGGCCACCTCGCCGGCAGCGTACAGGCCGGGCACGGTGGTCCGGCCGTTGAGGTCCGTGGACACTCCTCCCATCCAGTAGTGGGCTGCCGGCGAGACGGGAAGCGGCTCGGCGGTCCAGTCATAGCCCGAGGCTTTCGTGGCGGCACTGATGGTGGGGAAGCGGCGGGCCAGGAAGCCTGCGCCCCTTGCCGCCTCAATCCCTCGCGCATCCAGGAAAACCGGGCTGTCCGCGGGAGCGCCCGTCTTTGCCAGATGCAGCGCAATGCTGCGGGAGACGACGTCGCGGGGGGCCAGCTCGGCGTCCGGGTGGTAATCGGGCATAAAGCGTTGGCCTTGGGCGTCCAGCAGCACCGCGCCTTCGCCGCGGACAGCCTCGGACACCAGCAGCGGCGGCGGTCCGCCAGCCGTTTCGGTCATGGCCATGGTGGTGGGATGGAACTGGAAAAACTCGAGGTCCCTGACCTCGGCCCCGGCCCGCCACGCGAGGGCAAGCCCGTCCGCGGTGGCCACTGAGGGATTACTGGTGCGGGCAAAGATGCGGCCAGCGCCCCCGGTGGCAAGCAGCACGCCGGCGGCGTCCAGGGACTTCAGTTCGCCGTGCTGGAGGTAGCGCACCCCTCTCACCCGCCCGTCCGAGGTGGTCAGCGCGGTGACGAAAGCCCCTGTTTCGAGCCGGAGCCGTCCCGCGACGGCCCGTTCCAGGACGGAGGCAATCAGGCCGCGGGCAATCCGGGCCCCCGTGGCGTCGCCCCCGGAGTGCAGGATGCGGGGAGCCGAATGCGCCGCCTCCAGGCCCAGCGCGGTGTTGCCCTGCGAATCCGTGTCGAACTGGACGCCGAAGCGCCGCAGCCCGGCGATGTCCCTGACTGCTTCGGTGCAGAGAACGCGGACGGCCTCAGGATCGTTCAGGCCTGCTCCGGCCGCCAGGGTATCGGCGATGTGGGCGGCAACGGAATCGCCCGGCACCGCCTCGCCAGGTTCCAGGACGGCCGATACCCCGCCCTGCGCGTAGAAGGTGTTGCTCTGCTCCAGCGCGCCCTTGCTCAGGAGCACCACCTCGACCGGCGCCGCATCCCCCGGAAGGTGCCCGCTGGCCGCGGCATCCGCCGCCAGCAGGGCGGCATACAGTCCGGCGACGCCGCTGCCCACCACCACTAGCCGGCGGACTGTGTCGTCCCCCGCACGGAGTTCCTGCGCAGGATTCTCGCGCAGGGCGTCCTCCCGAGCCGCCGCCGTCACGCGGGGCGTGGTCATGGCCGCGCCGCCAGCATCCGTTCCAGCGCCACGCGGGCCGGAGCCGCGACATCACCGGCCACGGTGATCCGGTTCTGGACCTCGCCGTTCACCAGGGCCTCCAGCACCCACGCGAGGTAGCCCGGATGGATCCGGTACATGGTGGAGCAGGGGCAGATCACCGGGTCCAGGCAGAAAATGGTGTGCTGCGGGTATTCGGCGGCGAGCCGGTTCACCATGTTGATCTCGGTGCCGATGGCGAAAGTGGTGGGTTCCGTGGCCGCGGCGATCGCCTTCCTGATGAAGTCCGTGGATCCTGCCGAATCCGCGGCGTCCACCACCTCCATGGGGCACTCGGGGTGCACGATGACCTGCACGCCGGGGAACTCGGTGCGGGCTTTCTCGATCTGGCCAACGTTGAAGCGCTTGTGGACCGAGCAGAAGCCGTGCCAGAGGATCACGCGGGAATCCAGGAGGCTCTGTTCGTCGTTGCCGCCGAGGTCCTTGCGCGGGTTCCACATGGGCATTTGCTCCTGGGGCACCCCCATGGCCTTCGCGGTGTTGCGGCCCAGGTGCTGGTCGGGAAAGAACAGGACCCGCTGGCCGCGCTGGAAGGCCCATTCGAGCACGGTGGCCGCGTTCGATGAGGTGCAGACGATTCCGCCGTGCTCCCCGCAGAAGCCCTTCAGCGCTGCGGAGGAATTCATATAGGTGACCGGGATGACGGGGACCCGGCCGTCGGCGTCGGGCTCTGTTCCGAAGATCTCCTCCAGTTGTTCCCAGCATTCGGTGACGGAATCGATGTCAGCCATGTCTGCCATGGAACACCCCGCCGCGAGGTTGGGCAGGATCACGGCCTGATCGGGCCTGGACAGGATGTCCGCCGTCTCGGCCATGAAGTGCACGCCGCAGAAGATGATGGCCTCGGCGTCGGGCCGGGTCAGCGCCGCGTTGGCCAGCTGGAAGGAGTCGCCCACGAAATCGGCGTACTCGATGACCTCGTCGCGCTGGTAGAAGTGCCCCAGGATGACTGCGCGGTCGCCGAGCGTGGCCTTGGCCGCACGGATCCGGGCATCCAGCTCTTCGTCGGTGGCACGCTTGTACTCCTCCGGCAGCTGCCCCTGGCGGGGGGTGGCGGCCGGGGCGACGTCGGCACTGGACGCACCCGGACCATAGGCGGGGACTCCGGTGAGGGCTTCGGCCAGATCGTAATCCCAGGGTCCGCGGGCCAGCGCCGGGCTGCAGGTGGCCGCTGCGCCGGCGGCAAGGCCCAGCGTCTTCTGCTCGGCCTGTTCGCGCGTGATCAGCTGAATTGCCGTATTGACGCTGCTCATGGTGTGCTCCTGTTATCTGGGTCGAGGCCTGGGCGGCCGGTGAAGCGGTAGAGACGGGGAGGGCGGTGTTTGCCGCCCTGCAGGTATTGACCGGTTTCCTCAATTTCGGGGGTGGCCTTGAGCTGGCGCCGGAAGTTCGCGGGCTCCAGCTCGCGGTCCAGGACGGCCTCGTACACCTCGCGGACCTGGGCCAGGGTGAAGTACTCGCCAAGCAGGTGGTAGGCCACCGAGCCGTAGGCCAGTTTGTTGCGCAGGCGCCCGAGGGCGTAGTCGACAATCGCGTTGTGGTCGAAGGCAAGCTCTCCGAGCCGGTCGGCCCGGAACCACCGGACATTTTCGGATTCGTCAGCGAGCGCGGCTTCGGTTGGCTGGACCAGGGCCCAGTAGACAATGGACACCACACGCTGGCTTGGGGACCTGTGCAGGCCGCCGAACGCGTAAAGCTGCTCCAGGTATTTCGGGGTGAGCCCGGTGGTCTCCTGAAGATTCCTGGATGCCGCGTCCTGCAGGGATTCGGAATGGCTCAGCGGGCCGCCGGGCAATGCCCACAGGCCCTTGAAAGGCTCGCGGATGCGTCGGACCAGCGGAAGCCACAACGTGGGACGTCCGGACCGCTCGCTGGGACGGAGGGCGAAGATCACCGTGGAGATCGCCAGCGACGGCGGCGCCAGTTGACGTTCAGCAACGTTGGCTGAGCTGGTGTACACGATGATCCCCTTCCCGGCCCCGGATCGCATCCATCCTGCGCCCGGCCCGCAGAAGGAATTAGTTATAGTCACTTTGACTAGAACTAATGGTACGACCGCGGGCCGCGGAGACAAAATGTTTCGCGTTACACAGCGGTCTCCGCCGCGGCCTCCAACAGCGGGAGGGTGCGCCCCTGGAAATGGGTGTTGAGCACAATGACCGAGGAGGATCGGAGGATGGTCTTTGTGGCGATCATGGCGTCCAGCACACGCTGCAGATCCGGGTTGGAGCGCGCCGCGATCCTGGCCATAAGATCCGAACTGCCGGAGACCGTGTGAATCTCGATCAGTTCCGGGATGCGCGCCAGCGCCGCCACAACGGCGTCGTGGCCCAGGTCCTGGTTGATGGTGAGCGAACAGAACGCCACCACGGGGTAGCCGAAGCAGGCCGGATCCGGCTGGGGCACCCACGAGCCGATGACACCGGCGCCGATCATACGGTCCAGCCTGGACTGAACAGTCGCCCTGGCGATCTTCAGGACCCTGGACGCCTCCAGCACCGATGCCCTGGGCGAGTCCGTAAAGAATCGGACAATTTTTGCATCCACGGCGTCAACCTTCACCGAATTTCCTTCCTGGTCCAGCGAGGAGGCACAAACAGTCGCACCTTCCGGAAAAATCCCCACAAACTGCCCCCATGCTCTCACGCATGGTGCACTGATGATCCCTTCCGGGACGGTAAATTCAAGATGTCCCACAAGGACCCCCAACACCGACCACAAGAAGGTTCGCAAGCATGACGATGAAGTCCACCGCAGAGCGTCCGGCCACACACCTTGGCCACAGCATGAAGCCCCGACAACTGACCATGATGGGCCTCGGGAGCGCCATCGGCGCCGGCCTGTTTCTCGGCTCGGGGGCGGGGGTGAAGGCCGCCGGGCCGGCCGTACTAATCTCTTACCTCGTTGCCGGAACCCTGATCATCCTGGTGATGTGGGCCCTGGGCGAAATGGCCGCCGCAAATCCGAACAGCGGCGCGTTCTCGGTCTACGCGGAGAAGGCAATGGGCCGGACCGCCGGAGCCACGGTGGGCTGGCTCTGGTGGCTGCAGCTCGTGGTGGTGATCGCAGCCGAGGCCCTGGGCGCGGCAGGCCTCCTCTTCACCGTCTGGCCGGTCATTCCCGTCTGGGCACTGGCACTGGTCTTTATGGTGCTCTTCACGGCGATCAACCTCGCCGGCGTGAGCAACTTCGGCGAGTTCGAGTTCTGGTTCGCCATCCTGAAGGTAGTGGCAATACTGCTTTTCCTGGCCGTCGGGGCGGCGCTCCTTCTAGGGCTGCTTCCCGAGGTTCCCTCCCCCGGTCTCAGCAACTTCACCTCCGACTTTGCACCGGCAGGGCTCGGCGGCATCGCCACCGCCCTGTTTGTGGTGATCTTCGCCTTTGGCGGAACAGAAATCGTCAGCGTGGCAGCGGCGGAAACCGAGAACCCGAGCCACAGCGTGACCAAGGCCATCCGCACCGTGGTGTGGCGAATCCTGGTGTTCTACATCGGCTCCGTGTTCGTCATTGCGGCCGTTCTCCCTTCCACCTCCGCGGCCCTGGCCTCGCCCTTCGCCGGGGTGCTGGACGCGGCCCGGATCCCGGGAGCGGGTGCCGCCATCACCCTTGTTGCCGTCATCGCCCTGCTGTCTGCCCTGAACGCCAACCTCTACGGGGCGTCCCGGATGATCTACTCGCTGGCTGAACGCGGCGAGGCGCCGGGGATCCTGACCCGGCTCAACCGCTCCAAGGTCCCCATGGTGGCCGTGGGCATTTCCGTGGCGTTCGGATTCCTCGCGACGGTGCTGGAACTCCTCTTCCCGGAAAAGATCCTCCCGGCCCTCTTCCAGCTTGTGGGCTCCACGTGCCTCATGGTCTGGGGATCGGCCCTGGTTTCACAGCTGATCCTGCGCCGCCGGGCGGACCGCGACGGCACCGTGCTGCCATTGCGCATGAAAGGCTTCCCGGGCCTGACCATCTTTGGGCTCGTCCTCCTGGCCCTGATTTTCGCCGTCGGGTTCAGCAGCGCGGACAGCAGCAGGCAGCTGGTCAGCACCATTCTCCTGATCGCTGCCATTGCGGCCGCCTGCTGGATTGGCGCGAGGGTCTCCGCGCGGGCCGGAAACAACCCCAACTAACTCGCATTTGATGTCGTTATGGGGGCTCATAACGACATCAAATGCGACTCAGTTGGGTGGGATGGGCGGCGGACCCGACGCCGCGCAGTGATACAACTTGCTATGCGATACACGTGAACGCATGGCACTCTTCGGCAATCTGGCCAGTGATCCCTGGACCGATTGCCGGGCCCGGCGCCGGTGACTAGGGTCACAGCTATGGACCCATTGCCATCGTCGGAGCCCCGGCCACTGAACGCTCCGGAGCCCGGGCCGCCAACCTCCGAGCAATTGCGTGAGCTCTATTCGCTGATGGCGGCCGTGCGTCACCTCGATACCTCGGCGGTCGTGTGGCAGCGCCAGGGCATCATCCCCGGCTATGCCCCCGAGCTTGGCCAGGAGGCCGCCCAGGTGGGCAGCGGCTACGCCGTGGATATATCCCGCGATTTCGTGTTCCCCACCTATCGGGAGATGGGCGTGGCACGTGCCATGGGCGTGGACATGGTGGCCTACATGTCAACACACAAGGCCACCTGGCACGGCGGACTCTATGACCCCCTAAAGTCCAGGCTTGCCCCGATCCAGGCGGTCGTCGCCGGGTCCGTCCTGCACGCGGTCGGCTGGGCTCACGGCCAGACGCTCTCTGCCAACGGCAACAGCGATCTCGGCGCCGCCCTCACCTACTTCGGCGACGGCGCGTCCTCGCAGGGGGACATCCATGAGGCGATGAACTTCGCCGCCGTCATGAATGCGCCCGTGGTGTTCTTCGTCCAAAACAACGGGTGGGCCATCTCTGTCCCCACCGAGCGTCAGGTGGCTGGGGGCTCGGTGGCCGCGCGGGCGGCCGGCTACGGTATGCCGGCGCTCCGGATAGACGGGAACGACGTCGTCGCAGTCTTCCAATCGACCCGGCGTGCCCTTGCGCACTGCAGGTCCGGAAACGGTCCCGTGCTCATCGAAGCCATGACCTACCGCCGCGGACCGCATTCCACCTCCGATGACCCGGGCCGCTACCGGAGCCTCGATGCCGAACGGGCGGACGCCGGCGCAGACCCGTTGGACCGCTTCCGGCAGCGCCTGCTGGCCGACGGTATTGCCGACGAACAGTTCTTCAAGAACGCCGCGGCCGCCGCCAGGGCCGAGGAGGAACAAATCCGCACCGGCATCCAGGCCCTCGGCCCGCGCCCAGGCGCCGAAATGTTCGATCTGGTCTTCCAGGAAACCACCCCGGCGTTGCGGGCCCAGGCCGCCAGCTGGCGCGAGGAGTCCGAACATGTCTAACTCGATCCTTGAAAGCGCAAGCACCGCCGGCGAGAACACCGGTGCAGGGACCGGCCGTGGCACCGAAACCAGCGTGGTGATGTCCATGCAGCAGGCACTAAACCGGGCGCTCGGCGAGGTGCTGGCCGAGAACCCGAAAGCACTGGTCTTTGGTGAGGACTGCGGGCGGCTGGGCGGCGTCTTCCGCATCACGGACGGGCTGCAGGCGAAGTACGGCGCCGACCGCGTGTTCGATACGCCTTTGGCCGAGTCCGGCATCCTGGGCATGTCTGTGGGCCTCGCGATGGCCGGGTTCCACCCCATCCCGGAGGTCCAGTTCGACGGCTTCGCCTACCCGGCCATCAATCAGATCGTCTGCCAGATCGCCCGGATGAATTACCGCAGCCGGGGCACTCTGCCCATGCCCATCACCTTGCGCGTCCCCAGCTTCGGCGGGCTCCGCGCCCCGGAACACCACGGCGAAAGCCTCGAGGCGCTGTTCGCGCACGTCCCCGGCCTGAAGGTGGTCTCGCCGTCGAACCCGCACGAGGCCTACCATCTGCTGAAGCACGCCGCGACCCGGCCGGACCCGGTGATCTTCATGGAGCCGAAGTCCCGGTACTGGCAAAAGGGCGAGGTCGACGTGAACGGGGCCGGCTCCCCCTCCGGCGCCAAGGTCATGCGTGCGGGCCGGCACATCACGCTCGTCGCGTGGGGCGCCATGGTGGCCCGGTGCCTCCAGGTGGCCGAACTCGCCGCAGAGGACGGCATCGACGTCGAAGTTCTGGACCTGCGCTGGCTCAAGCCCATCGACGCGGAAGCCCTGGCAGCGTCCGTGCGGAAGACGCGCCGCGCCGTCGTCGTCCATGAGGCGCCACTGACTTCCGGGCTTGGCGCCGAGGTGGCGCAGCTGATCACCCAACACTGCTTTGACACCCTCAAGGCGCCGGTGGAACGGATCACCGGCTTCGACGTCCCCTACCCCTCGGGTGATCTTGAGGACGAATACATCCCCAACATTGACCGGATCCTCTTTGGGATCCAGCGGGTATTGGAGTACCGACGTGGCTGAAATTTCCTTCCCGCTCCCGGATCTTGGCGAAGGGCTGATCGAGGCAACAGTGCTGGAATGGCTGGTTTCGCCCGGCGACCAGGTGGAGCGAAACCAACCGCTCGTCGAAGTGGAAACCACCAAATCCGCTGTTGAACTGCCCAGCCCGCAGGCAGGTAAAGTGGTGCGTATCCACGGCGGGCCCGGCGACAAGATCAACGTCGGCGAGCCCCTGATTGTGTTTGAAGTGCCGGATGACACCGCCGGCATTGTAGGCACGGTCCCGAAAGAAGAGGCACCGAAGCGCCGGGTCCGCCTGAGCGCCGTACTTGATGAGGACTGACACCATGAGCGGCAGGCACACCGGCGAGCAGCACCACCACACCGTGGAGGGCACGGACCCCCAGCTGTACGTGGAGGTGCACGAACCGGAGTCCGACACCGGGCTGCGGCCGGTCCTGTTGCTCCACGGGTTCGCCTCGTCCGCCAAACTCAACTGGGCAGACACCGGCTGGCTGACCGCGCTGCTCGAAGCCGGCCGACGCGTCATTACGGTGGACCTGCCCGGCCACGGCCGCAGCGGCGCCCCCGAGGACAGAGACTCCTACTCCCCCAGCCGGATCCGTGCGGACCTGTTGCAAATAGCGTTCGACGCCGGAGTCCGCCCGCTGCGCGACGGCGACCCTGCCAGCGGCCTGGATGTGGTGGGCTACTCCCTGGGATCACGGCTTGCCTGGGAATTCGGCGCCACCCAGCCTGAGCTGGTCCACCGCCTGGTGCTGGGCGGCCCCAATGTGGCGGACCCGCTCGCGGAGTTCGACCTAGTGGCGGCGCAACGGTACTTGGCAGACGGCACCCCCATAGCGGACGAGTCGACGGCCCGGTTGCTGAAGATGGCCCAGGGTCTTCCCAGCAACAACATATTCGCGCTGCTGTCCCTCGTGGAGGCCATCAAGGGCGAGCCTTTCGATCCCGCCGAAGCCATCCCGCACATGCCCATGCTGTTGGTGGCAGGAGAGAAGGACGACCGAGCCGCAACCATGCCGGATCTGGCCGCGCTGGGGGCGAAGTCCGGGGCGCTCGTGGAGCAACTCCTGATTCCGGGGCGGAACCACACCAATGTGATCACCAGCCGGACGTTCAAGCAGGCGGCCGCCGAGTTCCTCGGCGTTTGACGCCCATGCGTTATAACGACCGCGAAGACGCCGGACGGCGGCTCGCGGCGGCACTCCCGCAGTTCAGGGAGCGCCCGGACACCGTGGTTCTTGGCCTGGCACGTGGCGGTATTCCGGTAGCAGCGGCAGTGGCGGCTGCCCTGCACCTGCCCCTCGGTGCCTTATTGGTCCGGAAGCTGGGCATTCCCGGCCATGAGGAAACCGCCTACGGCGCCCTGGCCCTGGCCCCTCCGCCGGCAACGGATGCACCGCCGACGGAGAGAATCGTGCGAATTCTGAACAGGCCGCTTCTTCCCCGGATGCGCGAATACGGAATCGGCCAGGAACTGCTGGATCAGGTGGAGAGCCGCGAACGTAGGGAACTGCTGCGGCGGGCGGGGTCGTACCCGGCGCTCCGCCATGATCTCCACGGACGGACGGTGGTGCTGGTGGACGACGGACTGGCCACCGGAGCCACCATGCGCGCGGCGGTGGAGGCGGTCCGCGGCGCCGGAGCCGCCGCAGTGGTGGTTGCAGTCCCGGTCGCCTCGCTGGAGGCGCACACCTCGATCTCCCGCGTGGCCGATTCCGTGCTGAGCCTGCACCTGCCGGGCAATTTCAACGCGGTGGGCAGCTACTACCGGAACTTCAACCAGCTCGGGGACCGGGACGTCGTCGGGATGCTTCGCGCTGCCGGGGCCGACTCGCCCCGGCAGCGCTAGTGAAGTGGATCAGGCAGTGAACTCCTGGCTCCGGCTTTGGCCGCCGGAGTCCGCGGCCGTGTGCGCCGGCGTGTGGAGGGCTACGCCCAAGGGGCGGCCCTTGGTTTCCTTTGCCAGCACCACGCCAACGGAGGAAATGACGCACAGGATCATGATGTAGATACCGATGGAACCGGTCCACTTGGTGCTCTGCAGCAGCGATTCAGCGATGGTGGCAGCGAAGGCGCCGCCGAGGATGGCGCCGAAGGCGTAGCCGATCGAGATGCCCGAGTAGCGGACGTTGGCCGGGAACATCTCGGCGTACATGGCGGACATGGGGCCGTAGGACAGGCCCAGGCCGACGGTCAGGACGAACAGCGCCACACCGTACAGCACGATGTTCCTGGTATCGATGAGGGCGAACATCGGGATCATCCAGGCGAAGATGATCGCGTAGCCGGCCAGGAAGGTCTTGACCCGGCCGATCTTGTCCGAGAGCCAGCCGCCCACCAGGGTGAAGATCAGCCAGCCGAAGGATGCCAGGGTGGTTGCGAGCAGGATTTCCGCCACCGGCATCTTCAAGGACTTGGTGGCATAGGAGATGAAGAACGCGATCAGCAGGTAGCCGGCGGCGTTGTTGCCGATGAAGATGAGCGTTGAGTACAGCACCGACTTTTTGTGGAACTTGATCAACTGGCCAAGGGGCGCCTTGGCGTGTTCCTTGCGGTCCACCATCTCCTTGAAGACCGGGCTCTCGGCCACGGCACGGCGGATCAGGTATCCCACCACGATCAGCACGATGGAAAGCAGGAACGGAACGCGCCAGCCCCATGACCCGAAGTCCTCCTTGGACATTCCGGTGTTGAGGACGTAAAGCAGCCCCGTGGCCAGGATCATGCCAACCGGGACACCGATCTGGGGGTAGGCGCCGAACAGGCCGCGCTTGCTCATGGGAGCGTGCTCCACCGCCATCAGGGCGGCTCCGCCCCATTCGCCACCGGCCGAGAAGCCCTGGATCACCCGGAGCGTGATGAGGAGGATTGGAGCCCAGACGCCGATCTGGGAGTAGGTGGGCAGCATACCGATCAGGGCGGTGGCGGCGCCCATCATCACGAGGGTGAGCACCAGCATTGCCTTGCGGCCAAGCCGGTCGCCGAGATGTCCGGCGATGACGGCGCCCAGCGGACGGAAGAGGAAGCTGATGCCGATCAGGGCGAAGGACAGGATCTGCGCCAGGCCGGGGTTCGAGGCCTGAAGGGGTGTGAGGAAGAGCGGGGACAGCAGCGTTGCTGTCAGTTGGGCAAAAATGAAAAAGTCGTACCACTCGATGGTGGTGCCGACCAGCGTCCCCGCGAGGACCTTGCGTTCTTCGTGCTTGCTGCTGGGGCCCGTCTCGGAATCGACGGAGGAAGTTGCGGTCATTGGAACTCCTGGCTGGGGCAGTATTTCTACCGAAGACGAAAGGCGGTGATTTACTGATCGAACGGTCAGTTGGTAAGAAGGATACTACGAAAGTGTGACAAAGGGCACTGTTTCGTTCTGAGACGGCTTTCGCCGCCCCGAAGGACGGCAAAAGCCCCCGCCGGCTGGCGGATCTACTCAGCCTTTAGTCCTCGCGGTTCAGGAACTCCCGCACCCGGGCCCGCACGGGGCCGCGGTCGTAGCTGTTCACCATCGCGCCGGCCATACGGACGGGGTCCCCAAAGAAAAAGTACTCGTAGAGTGACTGGCGGCCCGAGAAGCCGGAGATCGAGGCGTCGAACGCCAGCTTGAAGAGCCGGACACGCTCGGGGCCGGTCAGGGTCTTGCCCTGCAGGTACATTTCGATGTCGGCCCGGGCCTCGCTGTTGACATCGGCCTCGCCCGGCAGCGCCATGAGGCCCGACGCCGAGAACTTGCGGATGATCTGCGGGAACCGCTGGGCGACCTTCGGATACCAGTTCCTGGCCGCGTTCAGGGTGCTCCACTTGGGCAGCATCACGCCGGCGTCGTTGAGCGTGGCGTCGACTTCGGAGGCGCGGACCAGCGCCTTGCCGATCTCGACGTCCACAATGAGTTCGGCGATATCCTCCTGGATGTGCTGGAAGCCGTCGATGCCGATCGACTCGGCCAGCTCGGAGGCCAGGCCCAGGAAGAACTCGCTCTTGGCGATGGTGCGGGTGACCACCTGGTGGGTCATCAGTGCCCCGGCGCCGGTCTCGGAGTAGAAGGAGTTGCACAGCTGGGGATTGCCGAGCATAAAGATCCGTTCGCTCGGAACAAACACGTTGTCGAAAATCGCCACCGCATCCATTTCCTCGTAGCGGGAGGCCAGCGGCTCGTCGTGCGTGCTTCCGCCGTTGTACAGCGAGGTGCGGCAGAGGTAACGCAGCCCTGGGGCGTCGTTCGGGATCGCGAAGGCGTAGGAATAGGGGGCGTCCTCCGGCGTGCCGCGAAGCACTGTGGAGGGGAAGACGAGCAGTTCGTCCGCAATCGGGGCAATGGTGGCCAGCATGCGTGCTCCGCTGATCACGATGCCGTCCTCGCGCTCCTCGACAATCCGGGCCGAGAGCTGGCCGCCGAGTTGCTCGGAGCCGGACACTGAGCGGTTGACCTGCGGCGGGATCAGGGTGTGCGTGGCCAGGACATCGTTTTCCCTTGCCCACTCGTAATAGTTACGGATGTTCTCGGCAAATTTGGGGTCGGCCTGCGAGAACCACTTCTCGGCCGTGGCGAGGGCCGTCAGGGAGGAGTTCATGTAGTCCCCGGAGCGGCCCAGGAAGCCGTTGGAGGACTCCGCCCACGTGGAGATGGCCCTGCGGCGCCGCTCCAGGTCCTCGATAGTCCTGGGCACCAGGAAGGAGGCGTTGACCAGGTCACCGGTGGTGGGTGAAGTGTAGGTCAGCGCCTCCTGGTACTGGGGATCGTGCTGCATGTCGAAAAGCTTGGCGTAGGAACGGGCCACGTTTCGGAACGCGGGGTGCTCGGCGATCTTTTCGCTGACAACCTCGCCGTCGATCACCACGTGCGGCGACATGGCGTTGAGTTTGTCCAGGTACTGCTGTCCGGTGCGGATGCCCATTGTTGTTTCTCCAGTCGTCATTGAGCTGTGGGTGTTGAACCGTTGATGGCTTGCGGTGAAGCGGGGCTTAGAGGAGGTCTTCCATGCCCAGCTGGCTCTCCGGGATGGTGGTGAAGGTGCTGTTGGCAAATGCCAGGGCGTCGCCGTTGCGGTAGTTGAAATCCACCACCTCGCCGATATAGAGCGTGTGGTCGCCGCCGTCGTACGCCGCCCATGGCTTGCATTCAAAATAGGCGAGGACGTTGGCAAGGCGGGGAGCCGTTGCCCCTTCAACCCACCGCGGCTCGGCCCCCGGGCGGCCGGCAAAATGCAGGGCGAGCTGCCGCTGTTCGGCGCCGAGGATGTTCACGGTGAACGGACGGCCCGCCAGTTCGTCGTGGGCCTTCGTGGACCGTGCAATGCTGACCAGCACCAGGGGCGGCTCCATGGAGACCGAAGTAAACGAATTGACGGTGATGCCGTGGCGCTTTGTGGCACCGTCGAACGTCACGATCGCGACGCCGGTGGCGAACCTGCCGAGGCTGCCGCGGAAATGATGGGCTCGTGGTGCGGAGGTCCGGCTGCGGACTTCCGGAACCGCTTCTGCCCCGGGCTTGGCAATCATCATTGATCCCTTTGGTTGCGGGCTGGCCCTCAGGCCTTGCAAATTCCGGGCTAGTGTTCATTACTGCAAAGTTCTATAGTTGAACACGTAGTTCCCATATAGAACGCTAGCCCAATGTGAGGCTCCGCACAAGACCTTTCCGGATACGCCACGGCGTCCGGCCTAGGATGGACACCATGAACCCAACCGCCAGCGCCGCACGGGTTGCGACCACCCAGGCTTCCCCTTCGCAGACGCTCTCCAGGGGCATCCGCGCACTGGAGATTCTCGCCGAGGCCGAGCGTCCGCTGACCATCGCCGAGCTCGCCGACTCCATGGGCGTGCACCGGTCCGTGGCCTACCGCATCCTGCGCACGCTGGAGGATCACTCGTTGCTGGTGCGCGACGACGGCGGCCGGGTCCAGCCCGGGCCCGGCTTGGCCGTCTTGGCCCGGGGGGTCTCCCGCAACCTCCAAACAGCGTCCCTGCCGGAACTCACCCAGCTCGCAAACACGCTGAACATGACCGCCTTCATCGCCGTCTGGGATCATCAGGACTGCATCACGCTGGTCACCGTGGAGCCCCGGCATTCCGCCGCTACAGTGGTGCAGCACCCCGGCTCCCGGCACCCCATCAGCGCCGGGGCACCGGGCATCGCCATCCAGTCCGCGCTGACCGAGGAGGAATGGACGCGGCTGGCACCCGGGGTCCCATACCGCCCCGAGGCCGCCGCCGCCCGGTTGCGGGGCTACGCGGCCAGCCATGACGAGGTCATTGCGGGGGTTTCCTCCCTTGCGGCCCCGATTGCCGTGCCGGGTGGCCGTCCGGCGGCAGTCGCCGTCGTCTACATCCGATCCTCGCAGGATCCGGCCGAGGTGGCGGCCGCGCTCACCGCGAGCGCCGCCCGGATCGAGAAGCAGCTGCTCTAAACCGTCCGACTAGCCGTCCGCCCGGACCGGGAGCCTGCGCCGGGGCCCTGCCCGGACCGCCCTGAGAACCGGGGCCTTGACAAAGCCGCGGTTCTCAGGGACCTTGTTTCGTATACGATTTCATACTCAATGAGGAGGATGCGATGAACGAACTCTCGCAGGAAGCCCTGGGCGCCGCCGGCAAGGTCATCGCGGTGCACCTCAATTATCCAAGCCGCGCCGCGCAACGCGGGCGCACCCCGGAGCAGCCCTCCTACTTTCTCAAACCCTCCACGTCATTGAGCCCGGGCGGCGGATCAGTGGAGCGCCCGGCCGGCTGCGAGCTGCTCGGCTTCGAAGGCGAAGTGGCACTCATCATCGGCACCACGGCGCGGCGCGTGACTCCGGACCAGGCCTGGAACCACGTGGGGTACGTGACGGCCGCCAACGATCTGGGCGTCTACGATCTCCGGTACGCGGACAAGGGATCCAACCTCCGCTCCAAAGGCGGCGACGGGTTCACCCCAGTGGGCCCGGGCCTCATCCCAGCCGATGACGTGGAGCCGGGCGGGCTCCGGGTCCGGACCTGGATCAACGGACGGCTGGCGCAGGAGGACACCACGGACACGCTGCTCTTCCCGTTCTCCCGGCTTGTGGCCGATCTCTCCCAGCTCATCACCCTCGAGCCCGGGGACATCATCCTGACCGGAACTCCCGCAGGCGCCTCGGTTGCCGGGCCAGGGGACCTCATGGAGGTCGAGGTCGACGTTCCGGGCACGGACCTGAGCTCCGGCCGGCTTGCCACTACGGTGACGCAGGGATCGGTGCGGTTCGCGGACTACGGCGCCCAGCCGCGGGCGGACGACGCCCAGCGGGCTGAGGCTTACGGCACGACGCCGGATGCCCGTCCCGCCGCCGGGCCGGAGGGGTTTCTCGCCCCTGAGCTCAAGGCGAAGCTCGCCGCGGTGGCCACGGCTACCCTCAGCGCCCAGCTGCGCAAGCGTGGCCTGGACAACGTCAGCATCGACGGCCTGCAGTCCACCCGGCCGCAGCGCAAGGTGGTGGGGCTGGCCCGCACCCTGCGGTATGTGCCCAACCGCGAGGATCTCTTCAAGACCCACGGCGGCGGCTTCAACGCCCAGAAACGGGCCATCGATTCGCTCCGGGAAGGCGAAATCCTGGTAATGGAGGCCCGGGGCGAAAAGGGGACCGGGACCCTGGGCGACATCCTGGCTCTGCGGGCCCAGGTGAACCGGGCGGAGGCGATCATCACCGACGGCGGCGTCCGGGACCTGACCGCCGTGGCCGCCCTTGACCTGCCCACCTATTTTTCCAACGCCCATCCGGCCGTGCTGGGCCGGCGCCATATCCCGTGGGACGTGGACCTCACCATCTCCTGCGGCGGGGCCACTGTTCAGCCTGGGGACATCATTGTGGCCGACGCGGACGGCATCCTGGTCATTCCGCCGGCGCTGGCGGAGGAGGTGGCGGACGACGCGCTTGTCCAGGAGGCCGAGGAGGCGTTCATCGCCGAGATGGTCGCCGCCGGACACAGCGTGGACGGCCTCTACCCGATGAACGCGCAGTGGCGGGCGAAGTACCGCGAATGGTCCTCGGCCCGCGAGCCGGAGAGCCGAGCCTTTGCGGCCAGGTCAGCGACGCGCGAACCGGATGCTCAGGAACCCGCTCAGGGAACGGACGCCCTGTGAGTGTCGATGCCGGTGTCAGCAAATCCGAGCAGGCCTACAACGCCATCAAGGAGCGCATCCTCAGCGGTGGGTACTCCCCCGGCTACCGCCTGGTCCTGGCGAAGATAGCGGAGGACCTCGGCGTCAGTGTGGTCCCGGTCCGGGAGGCCATCCGCCGCCTCGAGGCCGAGCGGTTCGTGGTGTTTGAACGTAACGTCGGGGCCACCGTGGCAGGCATCGAACCCACGGAGTACCTCTACACCATGCAGACCCTGAGCATCGTGGAAGGGGCCGCCACCGCCCTGGCCGCGCCGTGGATCACCGCCGCCGACATCCAGCGGGCCCGGAGCGTGAACGCGCGGATGCGCGAATGCCTGGACGACTTCGATCCCGTGCGCTTCACCAGCTTGAACCGTGAGTTTCACGGAGTGCTGTTCGAACGCTGCCCCAATCCGCACATCCTGGACCTGGTCCACCGCGGCTGGAACCGGCTGCAGGCCCTTCGGGCCTCCACCTTCAGTTACGTGCCCGGGCGCGCCCGGGAGTCCGTGGCGGAGCATGAGGAACTGCTGCTGCTGCTGGAGAACGGCGCGCCGCCGGACGACGTCGAACGTGCTGCCCGCGCGCACCGCGCGGCAACGCTGGACGCCTACCTTGCCCACAGCGGCCGCGACGCGGCGGCCGCCCATTCCCCCGAACGATAAGGAAGAAACAATGAAGTTCCGTTCCGATCCCCGGCAACATCTCAAGGGCTCGCTCGCCGCCATGTTCACCCCGTTCACCGTTTCCGGCGACGTGGACCACGCAGGCCTGCGCAACATGGTCGAATGGCAGATCGCCAGCGGCTCTTCCGGCATCACCATCGGAGGCTCAACCGGCGAACCCAGCGCCCAGTCCGTGGATGAACGGGCCGCCGCCATCAAGATCACAGCGGAAGCGATCGGAGACCGGGTGCCGTTCATGGCCGGCACCGGCACAGCGAAACTGCCCGAAACCCTGGAACTGACCCAGGCCGCCGTCGACGCCGGCGCCGACGCCGCCATGATCATCACCCCTTACTACTCCCGCCCCACCCAGGAAGCGCTCTACCGCTGGTACGCCACGGTCGCCACGGAATTCCCGCACATGCCCTTGGTGATCTACAACGTGCCGTCCCGCACCGCGGTGGACATGGCGCCGGAAACCGTGGCCCGGCTGTTCCACGATTTCGAGAACATCGTGGGGATCAAAGAGACCACCAAGGACTTCGAACACTTCTCCCGCGTGATGCACCTGTCGGGCCCGGACCTGCTGGTCTGGTCCGGCATCGAACTGCTGTGCCTTCCCCTGATGGCGATCGGCGGCGTCGGTTTCATCTCCGCGCTGGCCAACATCGCGCCGAAAGCCTCCGCAGAGATGTACAAAGCCTGGATCGAGGGGGACTTCGAGTCTGCCCGAAAGATCCATTACGGCGTGCACCCGCTGGTGGACCTGCTGTTTGTGGAGACCAACCCGGCGCCGGGCAAGTGGGTCATGGCTCAGGCCGGGCTGATTGCCTCCGACCACGTCCGGCCGCCACTGATCACACCCACCGAAGCCGGGCTCAAGAAGATCAAAGAGCTGCTTGACGCCGGGCAGGAGTACCTGACCCCGGTGGACGGCTTCCGGATTTCCGACTGACCCCCCACAGTTTCCCCAGGCCGCAGCAGACCCCCGCAGAAGCAAAGGATCACTCCCATGGCTGAGCACTACATCCCGGATAACCTGCCCTCGCGCATCCGGCACTACATCAACGGCGAGTTCGTGGACTCCATCAGCGGCCGGACGTTCGACGTCCTGGACCCGGTCTCCAACGAAAATTACGCAACTGCGGCCGCGGGCCAGAAGGAGGACATCGACCTCGCCGTGGCCGCCGCGCGCAAGGCTTTCACATCAGGACCGTGGCCGAAGATGAAGCCACGCGAACGCGCCCGTGTCCTGAACAAAGTGGCCGACGCCGTTGAGGCCCAGGAACACCGCCTGGCGCAGCTGGAGACCTTCGACACCGGCCTGCCGATCACCCAGGCCAAGGGCCAGGCGCTGCGCGCGGCCGAGAATTTCCGCTTCTTCGCGGACCTGATCGTGGCCCAGTTCGACGACGCCATGAAGGTCCCCGGCGCCCAGATCAACTACGTCAACCGCAAGCCGATCGGCGTCGCCGGCCTCATCACGCCCTGGAACACCCCGTTTATGCTGGAGTCCTGGAAGCTCGCCCCGGCGCTGGCCACCGGCAACACCGTGGTCCTCAAGCCGGCCGAATTCACGCCGCTCTCCGCCTCGCTCTGGGCCAAGATCTTCCAGGATGCAGGGCTCCCGGACGGCGTGTTCAACCTCGTCAACGGCCTCGGCGAGGAAGCCGGCGATGCCCTCGTCAAGCACCCGGACGTCCCGCTGATCTCCTTCACCGGCGAAACCACCACGGGCAAAACCATCTTCCGCAACGCCGCGGCGAACCTCAAGGCCCTTTCAATGGAGCTGGGGGGAAAGAGCCCGGCGGTGATCTTTGACGACGCCGACCTCGACGCCGCGATCGACTCCACCCTGTTCGGCGTTTTCTCCCTCAACGGCGAGCGCTGCACCGCCGGCTCCCGCGTCCTGGTCCAGCGCGGCATCTATGACGAGTTCTGCGAGAAGTACGCGGCCCGCGCCAGGAACATCGTGGTGGGCGATCCGCACGACCCCAAGACCGAGGTCGGCGCGCTGGTCCACCCCGAGCACTACGAGAAGGTGGCGAAGTACGTGGAAATCGGCAAGTCCGAAGGCCGTCTCCTCGCCGGCGGCGGCCGCCCCGACCACCTGCCCGAGGGCAATTACATCTCCCCCACGGTGTTCGCCGACGTCGCCCCCGAGGCGCGGATCTTCCAGGAAGAGATCTTCGGCCCGGTCGTCGCGATCACCCCCTTCGAAACCGACGCCGAGGCCCTGGCTCTCGCGAACAACACGAAGTACGGTCTCGCGGCCTACATCTGGACCCAGAACCTGACGCGCGCGCACAATTTCTCCCAAAACGTCGAGGCGGGCATGGTCTGGCTCAACAGCCACAACGTCCGCGATCTCCGCACCCCGTTCGGCGGCGTCAAGGCCTCCGGGCTGGGCCACGAGGGCGGCTACCGTTCCATCGACTTCTACACCGACCAGCAGGCCGTCCACATCACCCTGGGCCCCGTCCACACCCCGCAATTCGGCGCAGCGACGCCGCGCTAGGACCCGCGGCCGGCCGGCCGCCCACAGCCACCACTCAATGAGGAGTTAGACATGGCCAATGACATCATCACCCCCACCGCCCCGGCCCCGGACATCGTCCGTTGCGCCTATATGGATCTTGTAGTCACCGACCTCGCGGCGTCCCGCGCGTTCTACGTGGACCTGCTCGGCCTGCATGTCACCTACGAGGACCAGGACGCTATCTACCTGCGCTCCTTCGAGGAGTTCATCCACCATAATCTGGTGCTCCGTAAGGGTCCCGTGGCAGCCGCTGCCGCCTTCGCGTACCGGGTACGAACCCCGGAGGACGTCGGCAAGGCCGAGGCCTACTACCGCGAAATGGGCTGCCGCACGGAACGGCGCCGGAACGGGTTCTCCCGCGGGATCGGCGATTCGGTCCGCGTGGAGGACCCGCTGGGCTTCCCCTACGAGTTCTTCCACGACGTGGAGCACGTGGAACGACTCACCCAGCGCTACGACATTTACAGCGCCGCGGAACTGGTCCGGCTGGACCACTTCAACCAGGTCACCCCGGACGTGCCCCGCGGGCGGAAATACCTTGAGGACCTGGGCTTCCGGGTTTCCGAGGACATCAAGGACTCCGACGGCGTGACGTATGCCGCGTGGCTGCACCGCAAGCAGACCGTGCACGACACCGCCCTGACCGGCGGAGACGGCCCACGGATGCACCACATCGCCTTCTCCACCCACGAGAAGCACAACATCATCCAGATCTGCGACAAAATGGGCGCCCTGCGCATCTCGGACCGGATCGAACGCGGCCCCGGCCGGCACGGCGTCTCCAACGCCTTTTACCTCTACATCCTGGACCCCGACGGCCACCGGATCGAGATCTACACACAGGACTACTACACGGGCGACCCCGACAACCCCATCATCACGTGGGACGTCCATGACAACCAGCGCCGCGACTGGTGGGGCAACCCCGTGGTCCCGTCCTGGTACAAGAACGCCTCGCTGGTCCTGGACCTGGACGGCAACCCTCAGCCGGTCGTCGTCCGCGAGGAAAAGAGCGAAATGGCCGTGACGGTGGGCGCGGACGGTTTCTCCTATACGCGCGAACCGGGCGAGGAACGCGGCTTCAAGATGGGCGCGCAACTCTAGTCACGACGGCCCACCGCTCACCCAGCCCCGTTGAGCTATCACGTACGGCTGCTCTGGCACCCTCAGAGCAGCCGTAAGTGATAGCGCATCCTTGGGGGTTGGGCTTGGGGGTTGGGGGGTCAGGGGGCGACGGGGGCTGCCGCGGGCCGAAGCCTAGGCCGCCGGTAGCTCGTCCGAAATGCGGAGCGTGGAGCCGTTGCGTCCCTTAATCACCTGGAGCTGCGTATTGATTCGCTGCTTCATCTCGCCCACGTGGCTGACCAGGCCCACCATGCGTCCACCGGCGCGGAGGCCTTCCAGCGCATCCATGACCTGCTCCAGGGCCTGCTCATCCAGGCTGCCAAAGCCCTCGTCGACAAACAGCGTTTCAATATCGACGCCGCCGGATTCCTGCTGCACGACGTCAGCCAGCCCGAGGGCAAGGGCAAGCGAGGCCATGAAGGATTCGCCACCGGACAGCGTGGCGGTGTCACGGCGCTGGCCGGTCCACTGGTCAACGACCTCCAGACCGAGGCCGGACTTCGCCCCGCGCGCTGCTTTCGCATCGGTGTGCTGCAGCACGTAGCGGCCGTCGCTCATACCCACCAGTCGTTCAGAAGCCGCAACGGCCACCTGTTCGAGCCGTGCGGCAAGGACGTAGCTGTTCAGGCTCATCCTGTAATTGTTGTCTCCGGCACCGCGGGCGGCGTCGGAAACAGCGGCCAGCAGTTCCGCCTGCTCACGTGGTTCACGCCCGGCAGCGGCCAGTTCGGCGTACTCAGCCGAGATCCGGGTCAGGGTCCGTGCGGAGTTCGCGGCCAGGCCAGCTGCGACGGCGACCCCCCGGGCGGCTTTCTCGGCCGCCGCGGCATCACTGCGAACCGCCTCGAGCTCGTCTTCCCGGACCGGTCCCCTGGTTTCCACCTCCTGCATAGCCAGCACGAGGTCTTCGCTGGCAAACAGCTCATCGATCCTGGCGTTTTCGTCTTGCCGGGCTCGGATTTCCTTTTCGAGCCGGGCAGCCCCGGCCGCGGGCAACAGCACGTCACGGGCGGCCTGCGCCGACTCGAAACCCGCAGCGGGGAGCGCCTCCTGTAGCTGGCGCCGGGCTTCAACTGTTCGCGACTGCGATTGTTCGGCCAACATCTGCGCTTCCTGGGCTTGCTCAAGAAGTGCTGTGGTGGCGGTGACGGCGTCGGCCCGGCGCGTCAGGTTCGGATGCCCGGCCCGCAGTTCGCCAAGGGCGGCTTCCAGGCTGTCGGCTTGTTCCTGGACTTCCACCATGGTGGACTGGGTCTCCCGGGCGCCGGAGGCAGCGGCTGCCTGGGCAGCTTCCGCGGATTGGATCTCTTCCTCCAGCTGCTCCTTGCGGGCGCGGCCGGCGGCTAGTTCAGCAACAGCGCGGCCTGTTTCGGATGCCCGGTCCTTCGCCGCGGCCGCCTCTTGACGGGCTTCCGCGGGATCAGCGTCGCCGCCTTGGCCCGCCAATACCGCAACCTCCTGCCGGGCCGCCTGCAGTTCACCTTCGATCGCTGCCAAGGCTTTCTCGGCCGCTTCACATCTCTCCTGTGCCGTCCGTTCGGCCTCGGCAATGCTCAAGGCAACTGATGCGGCCGGAGCTGGTGCCGGATGTTCGGCGCTTCCGCAGACAGGGCAGGACCCGCCCGGCGTCAATTGGGCCGCGAGTTCCGCGGCAGCGTTGGCCAGGCGTTCCTCACGAAGATCAAGCCATCCCTGCCGGAGGTCGAGATACTCGCCGCGGGCACGGCGGTGACGCTCTTCAGCCCCGGTGCACAAGCTGACTGCGGAGCGGTGGCGGCGAACCACGTCCACGAGCTCCTCGGCGGCGGCGGCTTCCTTGGCCCGCAGCTGGGCCTCGGACGCGAGACTTTCCAGGGGCTGGATCCCGGCCGCCAATGCGGCCAGTTCGGCGCGCAGCGCAGTGACCACCGCGGCCGTGGAGAGTTCCTCGGCCCGGAGCTTGTCCCGGGTTTGCTGGAGGCGCGTGGCACGGGCCAGGACGTCCGTCAGGCGGTCTTCGTCGGGCAAACGCGCCTCGATGACAGCCCGCAATGACCGCAACCCCAGCAGCGTGGCGGGGATGTCGATATGTCCCGGATCGACGTGTGCGAGCTCGGGATCTTTTCGGGCAGCCGTTCGCAGCAGATCGAAGGCCTTTTCCATCGCCCCGGCAGCAAGCGCCTCGGCAGCCTCCGCCGTTTCCACGGCGCGCAGCTGGCCGCCGAGGACCTCGGCCTTGCGGTGCTGGTCGAGCTGCGCCAGGCTCTGCCGGTGGGCAGGAGCCGCAGCCGCCGCGTCAGCCCGGCGGCCTTCCGCGGCCGCCAGCTTCAGCTGCCGCGCCGCACGCGCAGCCTCGTCCTCGAGCTGGCGCGCCAGTGCCGCCCGTGATTGTTCTGCTACTTCTGATTCGGCAAGCAGTCGCGCGGCAGCCGATTCCGCCGAGCCGTGAAGCCACTCAAGCAATGCATCGGCATCCTCCGGGCGCGGGGAAGTCGGATCCATGTCCAGCATGGCTGCTTCCGACTCAGCCTGGGCCAGCAGCACGGCTAGTTTGTCGTTGAGGCTGGTGACCTCTGCGCGGGCCTCCTGGGCCTTCCGTGCCAGCTCCTGTTCCACCGCTTCGAAGCGCTCGGTGCCGAAGAGTTGCTGGAGCAATTCCAGCCGGTCGGATGCCTTGGATCGCAGGAAGGCGGCGAAATCACCTTGCGGGAGCATAACGACCCGGGTGAATTGTTCCCGGTCCATGCCGAGGACGGCCGTGATTTCGGCGCCTGCCTCGTCGTTTCGGCCCGATCTTTCGACCCAGGCGCCGTCCACCCGTTCCCGCAAAAGGGTGTTGGCCTGCTGCGCGGTGAAACCGTTCTTGCCCCTCGCGCTGGGCTTGTCCCAAGCCGGGGACCGGGACACTTCAAAGCGGCGGCCGCGTGCCGAGAATTCACAGATGACCCGGGGCTCCGCGGCGGGAACCGCATGGTCGCTGCGCAGGCGCTTTCCATCCTGGCGCGCACCGGGGACGGACCCGTAAAGAGCAAAGCAGATGGCATCCAGGACGCTGGTTTTCCCGGCGCCGGTGGCTCCGTTCAACAGGAACAGGCCGTGGGCGCCGAGCCGGTCAAAGTCGATCCGCTCCGTGCCTGCGAACGGACCGAAAGCGGAGATTTCGAGTCGATGGATCCTCACAGGGACACCCCTTCCAGCCGCACGGCCTCCAGTGCCTCCGCCAGAGCGCCACGTTCGGCGTCATCGGCGCTGCGGCCGCGGACATGTTCCAGGAAGCCGCAGCAGACGGCGAGATCGTCCGCGGCCTCGGCGAGCCTGCTGCTGTAGCTGGTCTTCGACGTTGCGGGGGCGCCTTCAGGATCAAACCCGAGCACCAACGTGTCAGGGAAGCGTCCACGGAACCGTTCCATGGCCTGGGCGGGACGCTGAGCGTCGGTCAGGGTGACCTGGCAATAGGCTTCCTCAGCCCAGGCGAATTCCTCGGCAGTGAGCAGATCTTCCAGCTTTCCCCGGAGCACGGCCAGCTTCCGCGGAGCTTTCCAGCGAACTTCCTGAACGGCAGCAACGCCGTCGGCGTCAACGTCGATCAGCCAGCCGCCCTTGGTGTGTTTGGCCTCAGAAAAGGAGTACGCGAGGGGCGAGCCCGAATAGCGCACCCGGGGTGATAAGGATTGCCGGCCATGAAGGTGGCCCAGGGCGGTATAGCTGAATCCGTCGAAAAGATCCAGCGGCACCGCGCCCACTCCCCCGATGCTCAGATCCCTCTCGCTGTCCGAGCTGATCCCGCCACTGGCAAAGGTATGCGCCAGGACCACGCTGTGCACCGTGCGGGTTTCCGAGCGTTTGAGGACGTCGGCCCGGACCCGTTCCGTTGCGGCGCGCGTCACCTCGAAGTGGCTGGCAGTTTCAACGCCCAGCGCCTCGGCCACCAGACGGGGTTCCAGCCAAGGAATGCCGTATACGGCCACCACTGGAGCGGCTCCGTCAGCGGCAACACCGGCAGAATCACCGTTCAGGGGAAGCAGCACCGGCTGGTCGAGTTCCGCCAGCCGTGTCCGCAGGTGCACGCCGCCGCGCTCCAGCAACTTCGAGGCGAAACCCAGCCGGATCGCGGAATCATGGTTGCCGCTGGTCAGAACCACCTGCGCACCGGTGCGGGTCAACCGGACCAGCGCCTCGTCCAGCAGACCCACCACATCGACGCCGGGCAGGGCGCGGTCGTATACGTCCCCGGCGATCAGGACAACGTCCACGGACTGCTCCTGGACGTAGGCCACCAGCTGGTCAACAAAACCGCGTTGGGCCTCGAGCATGCCGACCCCGTGGAAGGACCTGCCCAGGTGCCAGTCCGATGTGTGCAATAACCTCATGTGGTTACGCTATCCGCCGGGTCCGACAATTTTCCCGCAGGGACACAGCACGGCCAAGACACATCCGCTGCCTACTGGCCGCGGCGTCCGTCGAAGAAGTCACGTGCCTCGTCGTCCGCGGAACCGTCCGCGGAGCCGTCTTCGGCTCGCCGGCCCCGAACCCCGTGGGCCCCACGCGGATCTTTCTCCCGGCCGCGGGCGTCCTCGCCCACCGCATCGCTTCCGGGTCCCTGGGCGGCGTCAACAAGATCCTCGCCATCAAAATCCTCATCATCAAGATCGTCGTCATCAAGATCGTCGTCCATGGCGGCTTCCACGTGCCCGGATTCGGCGGCACCGGCCGCACGGGCAGGAGCGTGGGCAGCCGCGGCCGCAGTGCTGTCGGAGAAGCCGCGGAAGACGAGGCCGGCAATGGCCGCGCCCACCAGCGGAGCCACCCAGAACAGCCACAGCTGCTCAAGGGACCAGGAGCTGCTGAAGATGGCAGAGGCCGTTGCCCGGGCGGGATTGAAGGGAGTGTTGCCAACGGCCTGGCCAAGCTGGAGCAGGACCGCGAGGGTCAGGCCCACGGCGAACGGGGCCGCGGCCTTGTTGGTGTTGCGGGCCGACGTGGTGCCCAGGAACACGGCAACCAGCAAGGCGGTTCCGAGGACCTCAACCAGCAGGACGCCAGCCATGGGGGCCTGGACGATGGAGTGCTCGCCAAAACCTGCCGTGACAGTGTCGAACGCGGTGCGGGTGTCGTCGATCTTGGGGACCGTGCGCAGGATGCCGAACAGCGCCAAGGCTCCGGCCAAGGCTCCCACGAGCTGGGCGCCGACGTAGGCCGCGGCCTCCGCAAGCCCGATCCGGCCCGCAATGGCGTTGCCTACGGTCACCGCAGGATTGAAATGTCCGCCGGAGATGTACGCGAACGCCAGCATCGAGGCCGTCACGGCAAGGCCGGCGGCAAGGGATGCGGAGAGCGGGTTGGACTGCGGGATGGTGAACAGGGGCACGCCCAGGCCTGCGATGGCCAGGAAGAGGGATCCGAACGCCTCGGCAGACAAACGGGCCACGAGCCCGGGCTGGGCTGCGCCGCGTGCGGCGTGCAGCTCGGAGCCTTCGGTAGCTGTTGCAGACACAGGGGAGGTCATATGCAGAGGATCCTTTGCTTCGGTGCGCGGCCGGAAACCCGGCGCGGTCCGGGCTGCGCGCGGCGCCCGTCAATGTTCTGTCAGAAGTTTCTGTCCGATGTATTGTGCCAACACAGTCTGGACGCTTGCTGGGTCCGAGCTTAGCGGCCGAGCGCGATCGCTGCGACCGCGGCCCCGGCCAGGGCCACCACAGCCAGGGCGGCAGCCAGCATAACAACCGACGGGGGTGCCCCCGTCGAACGCTGAAGCCGCCGCGCCCTGCTGCGCACGCACAGCCCTAAAACCGCAGTGGCAGCCACGGCGGTGACAGCGCAGATCCCCAGGTAGTCGATTCCGTCCGCGGAAAGGCCGCCGTCCGGGCGCGATCCCGAGATGGCCCACGTGCGCCAAATGAACAGGTCCACCACCACCAATGCCAGCAATGTCCGTCCCCACGACAGTGTGGTGCGTTCGGGCTGCAGCCCCGGGTCCCTCGCCTGGCCGTTGGTCAACGTGCCACCAGGATCAGCACCGCAATGGTGAACGCCGCCACAGCCACCCCGATGGTCATGACCAGCATCAGGCCCGAATACGGCAGCTCCTGGTTGTTGCGCATGGCTGCCTCCATCCGGCTCCAGCGGCGGTAGGACAACCCCGCCAAGCCCGCGCCGATGGCCGCAAGGACAACACAGAGGGCGATTCTGACCGGCGCGGGGGCGATGTTGGGCGCAAACTGATCGATGGCCAGGGCTCCGGCCAGCAGCGCCAGGGAGGTGCGCATCCAGGCCAGGAAGGTCCGCTCGTTGGCCAGCGAGAACCGGTAATCCGGGGTGGTTCCCGTCTTTCGCCACGCTGGTTCCCGCATGAACTTCCTCCGGTCGGCCTCACGGCGCTGGAAACGAGTAGATCCAACAGCACACTACTTGCACACGGGGCGGAGCCCCTGCCCCAGCGGGCCGCCCTCCGGCGCCGACCGCGCCGTTGCGCACGTCAACCTTGGTAAATTTAGGGTATGAGCACTGATCCTTCCCGCTTGCCGACGCCTGAGTCCCGCATCCACGGCTGCCTGTTGGGCGGCGCCCTGGGCGACTCGCTCGGCTACGCCGTGGAATTCGATCACATCTCCGCCATCCACGGCCGTTTCGGCCGCGACGGGCTGCAGGATTTCGCCATGCTCGACGGCGTCAGCCACTTCTCGGATGACACGCAGATGACGCTGTACACGGTGGACGGCCTGGTGGAGGCCCTGGAGTGGGCGAATGAAGGCGTGGGCGCGGACGCCAACGCCTGCCTGTGGCTCGCCTACCTGCGGTGGCTCAACACCCAGGGCGTACCGGTTCCGCCGTCCGCTCCGGTCCCCCAGCCGAGATGGATCGATCAGCAGGAGGTGCTCAAACACCGCCGTGCCCCCGGCAACGCCTGCCTCAGCGGACTGGCCAGCGGGGAAATGGGCACGGTGTACCGTCCGGTCAATCCCGAGTCGAAAGGGTGCGGCACCGTAATGCGCTCGGCCCCCTTCGGCCTGATTCCGCACATCCCCATGGAATACGTCTACAAGCTCAGTTCCGACGCGGCGTCCCTCACCCACGGACACCGTTCGGCCCGGCAGAGCGCGGGAACGTTCAGCGTCCTGATCCATGCGCTCGTCGCCGGCCAGGACCTGAGGGAAGCGGCGCGCTACGCGCTGGACCACGCCAAGGGCCATACTGATCCCGAGCCGGCCTTGATCGCGCGGCTGGAACGGGCCCGCCAGCTGGCAGGGTATGAGGAAACCGGCGGAAGCGCAGCGCGTCCGCTCAGCCCGGAGGACCTTGTCCGGGAACTGGGCGAGGGCTGGGTCGCCGAGGAGGCACTCGCCGTCGCCCTTTACTCGGTGCTGGCGACTGCGCCCCCCGAGCAATCCGAAGACTCCCGAACGGAAGCGGGGATGGCCCAAAACATGCCCGAGCGCCATTTCAAGGCCGCAATTTCGCTCGCCGTGAACCACAGCGGGGACAGCGACTCCACCGCATCGATCGCGGGCAACATCCTGGGTGCCTACTACGGTGAGGCATGCCTGCCGGCGGACTGGCTGGAGGCTTTGGAAGCCCCGGACGTCATTCGGGCAATGGCCGCCCGGCTGACGGCGGTTACGGGCGCCTGAGCGAAATGTTGTTGCAGGCCTCGCACACGTCCTCGGGGATGAGGCCGCGGCGCTGAAGGAAGCCGAAGATGGTGCAGCCCAGGCAGAAGCCCGCGAAGGCTTCGAGCGAGGCGGCGACAATCAGGACCGCGAGCAGGACCCACGCGGCCGGCGCCGCGCCGGCCGCCAGCAGCAGCGCTGCCGCAGTTGAAACGGCGGCGCCGATGCCCTGGGCAAACCTTTTGGGCGGTCCCGGAACGAGGCGGGTACGGCCCAGCCACGGCGTCAGGACCTTGATGGAGAGTTGAGCGAGGGGCGAGATCCGCGGGCCGAAGAGCACGCGCAGCCAGAAACCAGCTGCGATCACTGCCAGTCCCCAACCGAATCCGGTCAGGAATGTGACGGCCGAGAGCAGCACCACCAGGGCCGCTGTGATGCGTGCGGAGTATTCGTTTACCGGGTTCGGGAACGCGAAGACCATCCGCCAATCGACTCCGCGCCTGGCGGCCGGCGCGGGAGTCTGTGCATCCATCAGTTTGCTCATTCCTCAAGGCTAGGAGCAGCCGCGCCATGAGGGGAATGTTTATTGCGCCGTATGACCGCCGGCCGTTCGGTTCGCCGGTTCCGGACCGCCATGCGTGCGGGTGTTCAGTTTGGCCGCTCCGGCGGATCTAGAAGGCGGATCTAGACGGCGGATCTAGACGGCGGCAGCCGGCACGTGTCCGCCCACCATCTGCAGGAATTCGCCCTCTGACAGGACCTCGATGCACTGTCCGCGTTCGTGCAGCTCAAGCACTCTGCGTGCCTTTCCGGTCAGCCGGCCGGAGCGCAGGTCGGCGGCCACAAAACCGTCCCCGACCACCAGCACTGTGGTGCGGGCAGTCACGCGGCTCTCCGGGCGCGCCCCAAAGTCCGCGGAGCGGTTCTTCGCTTCCGGCCGTGAAATCGCCAGCTCGCCCGTGAACACCACCGTCTGCCCGAACAACGGATGGCCGGCGTCGGCGTCGGCATTGGGCAACGGGTTGGCGCCCTCTTCGGGCCAGCCGGTGCGAAACGGCCGCGCCGGGGTGTCGCGAGGACCGGAGAGGGATTCCAGCGCGGTGAGCGTAGCCTTGGACAGTCCGTCGCGAAAGGGGTCGAAGGCCCGCTGGTGCGGAACCGCGAGGCCCAGCGAAAGGTAGAGTTCGGCGATGCTGCCGGCCCCATTCCGGCCGGCGATGTCTATCAGGATCCCGGCACACGCCCTCGCGTCCTCGGCGGCGTCGTGGTGGTTGACGAGCGGGACGCCGGCTTCCTCCGCGGCGTAAGGCAGCGAGTTGGACACCAGCGAGTAGCAACGGCGGGACAACATCACCGTGCAGACGTAGTCATAGGCCGGCCCCGGCAGGCCAGAGACCTCCAAGCCGGAGCGGATTACGCCGAGGTCGAACGCGGCGTTGTGCGCGGCCAGGACGTCGTCCCCGATGAAGGCCCCGATTTCAGGGAACAGCTCGCCAAAGCGGGGAAGGCCTGCCACGTCCTCCGGCCGGATTCCGTGGATCCGCACGTTGTGGTGGTCGAAGCGGTCGTGGTTTTTCGGCGGCCTCATCAGCCAGGACGCTTCCTCAACCACCACCCCGCCGCGGACCTTACTGAGGCCAACGGCACACGGCGAACCGCGGAAGCCGTTGGCAGTCTCGAAGTCGATCGCCGTAAAGTCCAATCCCACGGCTCAACTTTACCGCCGGGTCGTGCCTGCTCCGGGCACTGCGGCCCGTCTGTCGCAGAAAGCCCGACGCCGGCAGTCCAGTAACCTTGGAAGGGTGAACCTACATGCGATGAGTGACTTGGCCGTGTCCACCCTCGGGGGTGCAGGACCGGTGCAGCCGCATCTGTCCTCGTTCCTCCCGGACTGGCTCAACCCACAGGTGTTCCTGGCAAACCCCGCGCTGGCGCCGTGGGTGGTGCTGGTGGTGTGCGGCATCATCTTTGCCGAGACCGGCCTGCTGATCGGGTTTTTCCTTCCCGGTGACTCCATGCTCTTCACCGCCGGACTCCTCGTGGCCACTGAAACCATCAAGTTCAACATCTGGCTCTTTGCCGCGCTGATTATCGTGTCGGCAATCCTGGGAAACCAAGCCGGGTACCTGATCGGCTCCAAGGCAGGCCACGCCCTGTTCAACAGGCCCGACTCCAAGCTGTTCAAACGCGAAAACGTCGAAAGCGCCCACGCCTTCTTCGAAAAGCACGGCGGCAAGGCGCTGATCCTGGCGCGGTTCGTGCCCATCATCCGCACGTTCGTTCCGGTCATCGTCGGCGTCGCCGAGATGAGCAAGCGGAAGTTCTTCATCTATAACGTGATCGGCGCCGTGCTGTGGGGCGGCGGAGTGACGCTCCTCGGCTATGTGCTGGGCGACAAGGTGCCGTGGGTCCGGGACAACCTGGACATCATCTTCATCGCGATCGTGCTGGTCTCCGTGATCCCGATCGCCATCGAGGTTGTCCGCGGACTAATCGCCAAGCGCCAGTCCGCACAGTACGGCACGGACGCGATGGACGAGTTCATCGAGGAACACGAGCCCGAGGACGAGCGCAAGACGCCGTAGTCCAACCCCACGCGAACGAGGAAGGCGCCCCACGTCGTGGGCGCCTTCCTCGTTTAACCGGTTTCCGATGCCAGCAAACAGCTGTCCGCTAGCGTCCGGCCAAGGCCTCGACGATGGACGGCAGCAGGGCCCGGAAGGCCTGGCCGCGGTGGCTGATGGCGTTCTTCTCCTCCGGGCTCAGTTCGGCGCAGCTGCGGTCCAGGCCGCTCGGCTGCAGCACGGGATCGTAGCCGAAGCCGCCGGACCCGCGCGGCTCCCGCAGCAACAGGCCCTCCAGCTGGCCGTATTCCACCACTTCGCGTCCACCGTCCGCCTGCCCGGGAACCGCCAGGGCCGCGGCACACACAAAGGCGGCGCCGCGGAACTCGTCGGGAACGTCCGCCAGCTGGTCAAGGAGCAGGCGCAGGTTGGCGGCGTCGTCTCCGTGCCGGCCTGACCACCGGGCCGAAAAGATCCCGGGCGCCCCGCCAAGGACATCCACGGACAGCCCCGAGTCATCGGCGACCGCCACCAGCCCCGTTGCCGCAGCCACGGCCCGCGCCTTCAGAAGGGAATTCTCGGCAAACGTCACGCCCGTCTCTGCCACGTCCGGCGCACCCACCGCTGCGGCGTCCACAACCTGGGTGTCGACGTCGAGTCCGGGCACCTGGCCGCGCAGCAGTTCTCGGAGCTCGCGAAGCTTGCCCTTGTTGTGCGTGGCAAGCACCAGCAGGGGCGCGGGAGCGTCGCGGTCCGGCACGCCGCTGCCGGGGCCTGGGCCTGGGCCTGGGCCTGGGCTCACAGGACTGCCGGGGCCTGGGCTCAAGGTGCTTCCGCCAGGGTTTCGCGCTGGATGGCGGCCAGCTGCTCCGTCCCCAGCAGGGCCAGGTCCAGCAGCTTGTTCAGCTCGTCGCGGTCAAACGGAGCCCCCTCCGCCGTTCCCTGCACCTCGACAAACTTGCCGGAGCCGGTGACAACAACGTTCATGTCGGTCTCGGCACGGACATCCTCAACATATGGCAGGTCCAGCATGGGAATACCGTCGATGATTCCCACGGACACAGCTGCGATGGTGTCGATGAGGGGCTGGGCGTTGCGGGGGATGATTTTCTTCTCGCGGGCAAAGCGGATGGCTTCGGCGAGCGCCACATATGCTCCGGTGATGGCGGCCGTGCGGGTCCCGCCGTCGGCCTGCAGGACGTCGCAGTCCAGTACAATGGTGTTTTCACCGAGCGCCTTGGTGTCGATGATGGAGCGCAGTGAACGGCCGATCAGCCGCGAAATTTCGTGCGTCCGGCCGCCGATCTTTCCCTTGACGGACTCGCGGTCGGAGCGGGTGTTGGTGGCGCGGGGCAGCATGGCGTACTCGGCGGTGACCCAGCCGCGGCCCTCGCCCTTAAGCCAGCGCGGGACACCCTCGGTCAGGGAAGCCGTGCACAGGACCCTCGTGTTGCCAAACTCGATCAGTGCCGAACCCTCGGCCTGCTTGGACCATCCGCGGGTGATGCTGATGGGACGCAGTTGATCGGGGGTGCGCCCGTCGGCACGGATAACGGGGGCGGTAATTGCTTCAGAAGTCATGCCTTTAGCTTATCGATACCAGCGCCCCTGCCGGTCATGAGCCGGGCAACGGCTCAGACGGTGTAGTGGACCCCGGCCACGGCAACGGCCACATCCCCGCCGAAGACCGGCTTGGCCTCCGCCATGACCTTGGTCTGCGAGGTCCACACGGGGATGTGCGTGAGGAGCAGGCGCCGTGCACCGGCGGCCGCCGCCGCCTCGCCGGCACGCTTGCCGGTCAGGTGGACGTCCTTGATGCCGTCGTCCCGGCCCTCCTCAAAGGCCGCCTCGCACAGGAACAGGTCGGCGTCCTTCGCGGCTTCCTCAAGCCCCGGGCAAGAATCCGTGTCGCCCGAGTAGGTCAGCACCCGGGTGACCGGCACGCCGTCGGCCGAGGGCTCGGTGACCTCCACGCGAAGCGCGTAGGCCTCCTCCACCGGATGGTTCACAGCAAACGGGGTGACGGTGAACGGCCCCATGCTGACCGGCTGACGCTCGATCCAGTTGGTGAAGTCGAATTCCTCGTGCATGCCGGGGTCCAGTTCCAGCCCGTAGGCCGTGGCCATGCGGTCCGCGGTTGCCGCCGGGCCCCATACCGGAATGCGGCCGCGTCCCCATCCGCCCGGCTTCCAGCGGACCGCGACGTGGAGACCACATAGGTCCATGCAGTGGTCCGGGTGCAGGTGGGTCAGGAAGATCGCATCGATGTCCTCCAGGTCCGTGTACCGCTGGATCGCACCGAGGGCCCCGCTGCCCAGATCCAGGACGATCTTCCAGCTCCGCTCGCCGTCGTGGGCCGTCAACAAGTAGCACGACGCCGGCGAGCCGGGTCCGGGGAACGATCCCGTGCAGCCAACGATTGTCAGCTTCACAGTCCGGGTCCTCCCACAAAGTTGGAGATCCGCCGCCGGACGGCTCCGGCCTGTGCCGCCGCAATCATTTCCGGGGTGATCCGGGCCAGGCTCCCGGTGGGGTACTGCGCGGCCACATGGTCAACGTGGCGGACGCTGAGGACTTCGGGGCCGAGGAACCGCCGGGCAAGGCTCTCAAACTGGCCGGCATCCCCGGTGGCAATGAAGTTGTGCTCGGGCGGGGACTGGAGCATCCGTTCCAGCCCGTGGGTGGCGAGGGCCCGGTAGACATCCTTGGCCGTTTCTTCGGCGCTGGAGACGAGTGTGACATCCTCGCCCATGACGTAGGAGATCACCCCGGTGAGCAACGGGTAGTGGGTGCAGCCAAGCACCACGGTATCCACGCCCGCCACGCGCAGGGGTTCAAGGTATTCCCGCGCCACGGCCAGCAACTCGGGCCCTGTGGTGATGCCGGCCTCCACGTAGGAGACAAAAGCGGGGCACGCCACCGAGGTGATCTCCAGGTCCGGGGCGGCGGCAAAGGTGTCCTCGTAGGCCCGGGATCCCACGGTCGCAGAGGTTCCGATGACACCGACCCTGCCGCTGCGGGTGGCTGATACCGCCCTGCGCACGGCGGGCTGGATCACTTCGATGACCGGAATTCCGTACCGCGCCGTGTACCGTTCGCGGGCATCGCGGAGCACCGCGGCGGACGCGGAGTTGCAGGCGATGGTCAGCAGCTTGACGCCGGAATCGACCAGCTCGTCCATCACACCGAGGGCGTTGGCACGCACTTCCGCAATGGGAAGCGGGCCGTACGGTCCATTCGCGGTGTCCCCCACATAGAGGATTGATTCGTTGGGCAGCTGGTCGATGATGGACCGCGCCACGGTCAGTCCCCCGACGCCGGAGTCGAACACGCCGATCGGGCGCGGGGCCATGTGGTTGCTGTCCGTGCTGCCCGCCGGGGGATCCGCAGCGGCTCCCGCGGCCGGATCAATGCTCGATGCTGAAGTCATGATTATTCGAGGATAGGGCTTCGGTGTTAGTGCAGCCATTACATTGTGTCCACTGCCTCATGTCGAATGGATCACATTTTGCGCACCGGCGGAGCGCTCAGGCGCGCGAACCCATGGCCTGGAGCATGGCCTGCACGAGTGACTCCTGCAGCCAGGTGGTGAAGTTGTAGACCAGCGCAAGGTAGCTTTCCACGTCCTCGGCCTGCGACCAGTCCTGCATGAGGTGGACATGCTCGGCGTCGGCATCGTCCCGGATGTCCAGCCGTTCGGCCAGGACCAGCCTCAGATCGTTGAGCCCCTGGGACCAGTGCCGGGCGTCCGCCGGCGTCAGGACCAAATCGTCCTTGTCGAGCCCGAGGGCCATCGCCCGGAGCGCGCCGATCTTGTTTTCCCGCAGCGAGCGCTCGGTGAGCTGGCGGAACTCCAGGGACGCGGCGTCGTCGTCCTTCATAACATTGGGCAACAACCGCTTCAGCGCCCGGTCCGAGGGCTCCTGGACGTCCATGTCCAAGCCAATCAGGGCTGTCAGCGGATCCTGGCTGGCGCTTTCCTCCGGCTCCAGCATTGAAATGACGTCATCGATGAGGCTGCGGAGCAACTCGCGTTCGGCCGGTTCGAGGTACCCCGTAATGCCTTTGAGTCCGTTTTTGAATGCCTTAGCCACGTTTGCCCTTGCCCTTGCCGGAACCGCCGTCTTTACCCCCGCCGGTGGCTTTCTCCACCGTCGCCCATAGTCCGTAGCCGTGCATGGCGACGGCGTGCTGCTCCACCTGCTCCTTGCTGCCGTGCGCAACGATGGAGCGGCCCTTCTTGTGGACCTCCATCATGAGCTTGTTCGCCTTCGGTTCCGAGTACCCGAAGTAGCTCTGGAACACGTAGCTGACGTAGCTCATCAGGTTGACGGGATCGTTCCAGACCACCAGGTTCCAGGGAATATCCGGGGCGGTCAGGGCGTCGATGGACGTCACTGTTCCGGTCTGGGTGCTCTCCTGGGTATCCGGGCCGAGCGCAACGCTAAGGGTCATCTGTCCATTCTAGGGTGATGCCCACTAGAGTGAATTCGTGAGTACCCCTGCTGGCTGGGACCATCCCCGCACGTCCTTGTACACCGATCATTACGAGCTGACCATGCTGCAGGCCGCGCTGCACTCCGGAGCAGCGCACCGCAAGTCCGTGTTTGAGGCCTTTGCCCGCAGGCTTCCGGATGGCCGCCGTTACGGGATCGTGGCGGGCACGGGGCGCCTTCTTGAGGGCATCGCCAACTTCCGTTTCGGCGACGAGGAACTGGACTTCCTGCGGCGGACCGGAGTGGTTAACACCGAGACCCTGGACTTTCTGGCCGGCTTCCGGTTCACCGGAGACATCTGGGGTTACGCCGAAGGCGAAGCCTACTTCCCCAATTCCCCCATTCTCATCGTCGAATCCACGTTCGCCGAGGCATGCATCCTGGAGACGTATATCCTCTCGGTGCTCAACCACGACAGCGCCATCGCCTCGGCGGCCTCGCGCATGATCACCGCCGCCGGCGGCAGGCCGTGCATCGAGATGGGGTCCCGCCGCACCCAGGAGGAGTCCGCCACCGCTGCCGCCCGGGCCGCCGTGATTGCCGGCTTCGACAGCACCTCCAACCTAGAGGCCGGGCGCCGCTACGGCATCAAGACCGTGGGCACCGCGGCACACTCATTCACCCTCCTCCATGACTCGGAACGCCAGGCGTTCGAGGCGCAGATTGCCGCCTTCGGACCCGAAACGGCGCTGCTGGTGGACACGTACGACGTCGAAACCGCCGTCCGCGCGGCCGTTGAGCTCGCGGGGCCAGCCCTGGGCGGGGTGCGCCTGGACTCCGGCGACCTGGTGGCCCAGGCCCAGTGGGTCCGGCGGCTGCTGGATGACCTCGGCAATGAAACCACCAAGATTGTGGTCACGTCGGATCTGGACGAATATGCCATCGCGGCGCTGCAGTCGGCCCCGGTGGACACCTACGGTGTGGGCACCTCCCTGGTGACCGGCTCCGGCGCCCCGACCGCCAGCATGGTCTACAAGCTGGTCAGCCGCACCGACGATTCCGGCGAGTTCGTCCCGGTGGCCAAGGCGGCCAAGAACAAAACAAGCAAGGGCGGGCGCAAGTACGCGCTGCGCAAACTCAACGAACGCGGTATCGCCACCCAGGAGATCGTCGGCGTGGGGCGCCGTCCCGACGACGACGGCAACGACCGCTCGCTGCTCCAGCAGTTCGTCAAGAACGGCGAGCTGCTTCCGGGCTGGACCGGTCCCGAGGGCGTCATGCGGGCCCGCCGGCGGCACATGGACTCCATGGCGGAACTGCCCGCAGTGGTTAACCGCCTGCAGCGCGGCGAGGCCGCCATCCCCACCACCTACGAGGAGAACTGATGTCCCGCGCCCTTATCATTGTCGACGTCCAGAACGACTTCTGCGAGGGCGGCTCCCTCCCCGTCCCAGGCGGCGCGGAAATCGCGGCCGCCATCAGCGAATACGTCGACGGCCACCACTCGCAGTTCGACCACATCGTGGCCACCCAGGACTGGCACATCGACCCCGGGGCCCATTTCTCGCCGTCCCCTGACTTCGTGGACAGCTGGCCTCCGCACTGCGTGGCCGGCACGCGCGGCGCGGAACTGCACCCCGAACTCGATACTGAGTACATCCAGGCCTACTTCCAGAAGGGCCAGTTCACGGCCGCCTACTCCGGCTTCGAGGGCATCCTTGCCCCGGAAGACGCCGTCCCCACCGGAGACCGCAAGCCGGGGACCATGCCTTTGCCGGAGGACTCCGCGTCCCTGGCCGCTGCCTTCGCCATCGACGAGGATGCCATCGGCCTCGATGACTGGCTGCAGAGCCATGACGTCGAGGAGGTGGTGATCGTGGGCCTGGCCACCGATTACTGCGTCAGGGCAACGTCCCTGGACGCCGTCCAGGCGGGCTATTCGGTCACGGTGCTGCGTAGCTTGACCGCCGGCATCGCCGATGACCTGGAGGATGCTTTCGCCGAGATGGAGCTCGGCGGAGTGGACATCGCCTGAACAACACCCCCGGCTTGCCGGGACTTACTGGGCGCTGGCGAGCGGCCGCTGGCAGGAAACTCCTGTCCTCCCAGTAGACTCGAAATCCCTGCCAATATCGTCTGACCAGTTAGGCCCGGAGTACACCATGAAGAAAACCCTCACCATCCTGATCGCTGCCGGGACCTTGCTCACCGCAGCCGGTTGCTCCCCCGCGCCGCAGATGAGCAACGCGGAAACCTGCGCACGGATCAAGACCATCGTCTCCTCCCCCACCGCCGGCTCGGACAAGCCCGGCATGATCCGGCTCGCCAACCAGCTGCGGCCCGTCGAGGTGACCTCCTCCAATGACCTGAAGGACCCGCTGAAGTCCGTTATCGCCTACCTGGACGAATCAACGAAAGAAAACCCCGATTCCGCCAAGGTGGATGACCTGAAGGCCAAGTACACCGACGCCGGGCAGAAGTTCGGCGCGGTCTGCGGCCAGTAGCGGCCAGTAGCGGCCGGACAACAATCAGCAAGAGCAAAAAGGGACCGGGTCACCCGGTCCCTTTTTGCTGCCGTGCCGGGCCGTGCCGGGCCGCGTCGCGATGCCGCCGGTGACGCTACTTGCGGCCGATGAACCAGTCCTGAAGCTTCCGGAGCCTGGTCTGCAGTTGTTCCTCGTTGGCCTGGGCCACCGGAGGGCCACCGCACACGGTCCGCAGCTTGGTGTGAACCACACCATGCGGAGTCCCCGTCCGCGCCGCCCAGGCGGCCACGTTCTTGGCCAGTTCGTTGCGCAGGTCCATCAGCATGCGGTGATCCGGAACCGCGGGGCCGGCCGGCGCGGTTTCGGGCGCCCTCTGTTTCTTCCGGCTCTGCTGTTCATGCTGCCGCTGGCGCAACAGGGTTCCCACCTGTTCGGCGTCCAGGAGGCCGGGGATGCCCAGGAAATCGAGCTCGTCCTCCGAGCCCACTTCCCCGCCGGTACCGAATTCACCGCCGTCGAACAGGACGCGGTCGAACGAGGCCTGGGAGTCGAGGGCTTCAAATTTTCCTTTGGTGAGGCTGTCCGAGGCTTTCTCTTCCCGGTTCGCCTCGTCCATCAGCGAGTCCTCCGGATTAAAGAGCCCGTCTCCGTCCTCCTTCTCCGGACGGTCCAGGGCATGGTCCCGCTCCGCCTCCATGGTGTTGGCCAGCGCCATGAGCTGGGGAACGGAAGGCAGGAAGACCGACGCCGTTTCGCCGCGCTTGCGCGCCCGCACAAAGCGTCCCACGGCCTGGGCGAAGAACAACGGTGTGGAGGTCGACGTAGCGTAGACACCCACCGACAGGCGCGGCACGTCAACGCCTTCGGACACCATTCGCACCGCCACCATCCAGCGCTTCTCGCTGGCCGTGAATTCCTCAATCTTGCTCGAGGCTTTGGCGTCATCCGAAAGAATCACGGTGGGCGACTCGCCTGTGATCTTCTTCAATTGGCCCGCATAGGCGCGGGCGTCCTCGTGATCGGTGGCAATAACCAGTCCGCCGGCGTCGGGAACCGACCTGCGGACCTCGCTGAGGCGTTTGTCCGCCCCGGCAAGGACGGCGGGAATCCACTCCCCCGCCGGATTCAGCGCCGTCCGCCAGGCCTGGGACACGATGTCCTTGGTGACGGCCGATTCGCCCAGCGAGGCGGCCATCTCCTCGCCGCCGCTGGTGCGCCAGCGCATTTGACCGGAGTACGCCATAAACATCACGGGCCGCACCACATGGTCGCGCAGTGCGTTGCCGTAGCCGTAGGTGTAGTCGGCCTTGGACCGGCGGATCCCGTCGCGGTCCTCGGCATACTCCACGAACGGGATGGGAGAGGTGTCGGAGCGGAAGGGTGTGCCGGTCAGGGACAGCCGCCGCGCGGCGGGATCGAAGGCCTCGCGAAGCCCGTCGCCCCAGGACAGCGCCTCGCCGCCGTGGTGGACCTCGTCCAGGATGACCAGGGTGCGGGCGGCCTCCGTTTTGGCCCGGTGCAGCATGGGTTTGCTGGCCACCTGGGCATAGGTGACAGCGACGCCGATGAAGCCGCGCCCGTGCTGGCCGTCTGAATTCTTGAAGTTCGGGTCGATGGCTATACCCACCCGCGCAGCGGCGTCGGCCCATTGCCGTTTGAGGTGATCGGTGGGCGCCACGATGGTGACACGGTTAACCGTGCCGGCCTCGATCAGCATGGAGGCCACCCGCAGGGCGAAGGTGGTCTTCCCGGCCCCGGGGGTCGCCACGGCCAGGAAGTCCTTAGGGCTCGCCGCCAGGTAGCGGTCCAGCGCATCCTGCTGCCAGGCGCGAAGCTTCGGTGCCGTGCCCCAGGCCGCCCGTTCGGGATAGGCGGGAGGCAGTGTCGGTCCGCCAAAAAGCGTCTCTGTCATGCGAGGCCCACAATTCCCCGCAAAGGAGCAGCCGTCAGCGAAACGCACATAAACATAAACACCAATCTGTTGCGGTAAAGCAGCACGGGTCAGGAAGTGAAATCCCCGGAACGGGACCGCATAAGAACGAAAAGCCCGACGGCGTGCCGGGAAGTGTCGTCCCGCCCACGCGGGCGGGTCTAACCCCGCTTAGCCGGGGTCACGAAAGAAGCCGCTTACGTGCCGGAGTCCCCGCCCGGGCCCTTGCCGCCGTCGTTGCCGGGCCGAAGGCCCTGGTAAATCTCTTTGCACTCGGGGCACACCGGGAATTTCTGCGGATCGCGGCCGGGCGTCCACACCTTGCCGCACAGGGCAATGACCGGTTCACCGGACAGGGCGGACTCCATGATCTTTTCCTTACGCACATAGTGCGCAAAGCGCTCCCGGTCTCCGGGTTCCACTTCCTGGCGCAGTTCCTCGCGCTCGATTGTGGCAGTGGACGTTCCGGCTCCGGAAAGCTCACGCATCGGGTCGTTTTCGAGGGGATCCGTCATGCTGGTCATGGCATCCATCTTAGCCGCTGCGACTACAGGCCCTGCCATTTTGGTTTGTTGTCGTATGTGTGGCGGTAGTAGTCCGCCAGCCTCAGCGATGAGGCCGCGGCTTCATCAACAATAGTGGTGACATGCGGATGCAACTGAAGAACAGAGGCAGGGCAGATGGCTGCTACGGGGCCCTCCACCAGATCCCGGACAGATTGTGCCTTCTGGGCCCCCGTGGCCACGAGGATGACATGGCGGGCGTCCAGGATAGTGCCCAGGCCCTGCGTGATTGCATGGTGGGGAACGTCACGGACACTTTTGAAGAACCGGGCGTTGTCACGGCGTGTCTGTTCTATGAGGGTCTTGATCCGGGTCCGGGAGGCGAGGGAGGAGCCTGGTTCGTTGAAGCCGATGTGGCCGTCGGTGCCCACTCCCAGGAGCTGGAGGTCCACGCCCCCGGCGGTGTTGATGGCTTCTTCATAGGCATCGCAGGCCGCGGGGATGTCGGCCGCCGCACCGTCGGGGCTGTGCACATTCTCCGCGGCGATGTTCACCCTGTCGGCGAACTCGCGCCGGATGACCTCCCGGTAGGACTGCGGATGCCCCTCCTCAAGGCCTACGTACTCATCCAGGCCAAAGCCGCGGGCCTGGCTGAAATCGATTCTTCCCTCCACATACCGGCGGGCAAGTTCGTCGTAAATGGGCAGGGGCGAGGCTCCGGTGGCCAGTCCGAGTACGGCGTGGGGCTTGCGGCGGAGGAGGGCCTCAATGGCGTCAGCCGCGAGGACTCCAACCTGCCTGCTACCGGGAAGGATAACGACTTCCATGGTCAACCGCCTTTCCACGTCCTGTACCAATCATGCAGGTTTAGCGGTTGACCGCCAGCTGCGCCAGCAGTTCCGGTCCGCGGGCGTCGAGCCATGTCCCTCCGAGTCGGACCCCGGCGGCGAACAGCCCCAGTCCCAAGGCGGGCCCCACCACAAGGTTGAGCCAGCCCGGGAACATGCTACCTGTCACCAGTTGGGCCGTGAACAGGGCCGCTTCCGGCAGCACGAGCACCAGCAGTACGGCCATTCCGCCGAACTGCACCGCCATGGTCTGGGCCACGTTGCCGGGAGGCTTTTTGAAAGGACTATCGCCCGGCAGGGGGACCACCACCGTGTAGCGCGCCGACACCACCGATGCCAGACCCAGTCCTGTGAACAGCACGCCGAGGGAGAGCCCCAGCAGACCCGGCAGACGCTCCCATTCCCCGGTGAAGAAGAATGGGGCGGTGCTGAACAGGAGCACGATTGGAAGGGCGAAGGCAAGGCAGCCGAACGCCCGGCCCAGGCGGTCGTGGAGGCCGCGGACGCCGCTTGCCACGTGCAGGGCAAAGGCCGTGCTGTCGTAGGAAACGTCGGCCGAGATGGACCAGGCCAGCAGGAAGGCCGCCAGGGGTCCGGCAATGGTGAGGTGACCATAGTTGCCGGTCTGGCCCGCCTGGAACAGCAGGAGGACCGGCAGAAGGGGAATGACCACCAGCGATCCCGTGTAGCGGGGATCCCTGATCCAGTAACTGAGGGCGCGTGCCGTGATGGCACCGGTGGGGGTGGCCGGCAGGACCCCAAACAGACCCATCCTGCCGCCGCGCTTCCGGCCGCTGGCCGCGTAGCGGGGGGTGGTGAGCGCCCGCTGGAGCAGCACCTTCCAGGCCCAGGCCAGCCCCGCCAGCGTGGCGACCGCGATCAACAGTTTCAGCACCGCGCCCACAACGTCTCCGGCTGCGAGGTCCCCGCCCAGCGACCAGGCCGCGCCGGCCGGACTCCACGCCAGGCTGCGGGCCAAATCGTTCAGAAAAACGGCGGAGCCGGACATGCCCTTCGCCACCCCGGCGATGATCGGGCCCATCAGCATCAAGGGAACCAGAAACGCCAGGTCGCTGACGTCCTTGAACCGGCGGGACGAGGCCAGGCCCGCCGTTGGGGTGGTGACCACCTTGGCAAGGACAACACACGTAAGCACGCCCAGGACCGCGCCGGCAGCCGCCCCCGCAGCCGGCAGGGCACCCCTGGTCCAGGTGGCCACGGTGGCCAGGGCGACCAAGGATGTGGCAATCCCGGGAATTCCGATCAGTCCGCCAAGGGCGAGCCCTGTCAGCAGTTGGGGCATCGGCACTGCGGCTGTGGCAAACCGCGCCGGGTCCAGCGTCATGTCAGCGGCGGAGGCGACCACCGGTATGACCCCCCAGCCCAGGACGGCAGCGGAGCCACCCAGGACCACCACGGTCTGCGCCAGTCCCATGTCGGCGTTGCGGAGCAGGATCAACCCCGCGCCCAACGTTCCCGTGATTCCCAGGGCGTACAGGCCGGCAATGGCAAGCCCCACGAGCTGCCAGGGGCTCCGGCGCAGGCTGTTCCGCAAGAGAGTGAGTTTGAGCCTTAGAAGGTGCGCAACCATTCCAGACCTTCCGTCCGGCTCCGGCCGCCCACCAGCTGCACAAAGCGGTCCTCGAGGGTCGCCCCGGCCCGTACATCCTCCACAGTGCCGGCCGCGAGCAGCCGCCCGTCCGCCACCACTGCAACGTGGTCGCACATCCGCTGCACCAGATCCATCACGTGGCTGGAGACGATCACAGTTCCGCCCGACTCAACATATCGGTCCAGGATGTCCCGGATGTTCGCGGCGGACACTGGATCCACTGATTCGAACGGCTCATCCAGGACGAGCAACCGCGGAGCATGGATCAGGGCGGAGGCGAGGGCGATCTTCTTGGTCATGCCTGCGGAGTAGTCCACAACCAGCGTCCCGGCGTCGGCGCTGAGGTCCAGGGCGGCCAGTAGTTCCGCCACCCTGGTAGCCACCACGTCCCGGGCCATGCCGCGCAGGAGGCCCGCATAGCTGACCAGTTGTTCCCCGGTCAGGCGGTCGAAGAGGCGCACGCCATCGGTAAGGATGCCTACGAGCCTCTTGGCCTCCAGGGGCCTGGCCCAGACATCCACCCCGTGAATCATCGCCGTGCCAAGATCCGGGCGGAGCAGTCCCGTCGCCATGGACAGCGTGGTGGTCTTGCCCGCACCGTTGGGCCCCACGATGCCATAGAACGAGCCGGCAGGGACGTCGAGGCTGATGCCGTCGACGGCAATTTTTCCGCCAAATCGCTTGGCGAGCCCGCGAAGGACGAGCGCAGGAACAACACCCGCCCGGCTGTCCGCGGGCGGGCCGGCAGGGGGACGGTGTTCCGGATGCGGATCAGTCATGGTGCCAGCGTAACCGGATGCTGCCCGCACCCGCGCTAGAAGCTGTGCCTGGGTATTGCCCTTTCGTACTGCGGCACCCACGGAAGCTCGTGGCCGAGCTCGAATGCCGCGCGCAGCCACCAGTGAGGATCCCGAAGGGCCGCACGCGCAATAAAGACCCCGTCGGCCTGCCCGGTGGCAACAGCGTGTTCGGCCTGCCCGGCCGATGTCAGCAGCCCCACCGTTCCGGTTCGGACTCCGGCCTCCCGCCGGATCAGGGCCGAAAAGCCTGTCTGATATCCCGGGCCAGCGGGAATCTGCTGGTGCGCCACCGCGCCGCCGCTGGAAACGTCCACCAGGTCCACGCCACGTTCGGCGGCTGCGGCCGCAAGCCTGACCGAGGCCTCGGCGTCGATCCCGCCCTCGGCCCAGTCCGACGCCGAGATCCGGAGCAACAACGGCATGGAATCGGGGATGACGGCACGCACCGCGTCCACCACGGCCAGGGTGAGCCTGTTCCTGCCGGTCTCGTCCCCGCCCCAGTGGTCGGTCCGGTCGTTGATCAGCGGGCTCTGGAACTGGTGCAGAAGGTAGCCGTGGGCACCGTGGAGTTCAATCGTGTCGAATCCCGCATCCACGGCACGGACGGCCGCGGCGGCGAAATCGCTGATCACACCGTCAATCTCTTCCGTTGTCATGGCCGCCGGGGCTGCGTAGCCGTCGAATGCAGAGGTGCCCGGCCCAAGGGTGTCCCAGCCGCCGTCTGCCTCGGGCACTGAACCGCGCTTACCCGAAAATGGCCAGTAGCTTGAGGCCTTTCGGCCGGCGTGGGCCAGCTGGGTGCCGATCTTGGCATCCGCGGCGCCGTACCGGTGCACAAAAGCGGTGATCCGCTCCCAGCCCGCTGCCTGGTCGTCGTTGTACATCCCGGCGTCCAGCGGGCTGATTCTTCCGATGGCATTAACTGCCGCAGCCTCGGTGAGGATGAGCGCCGCACCCCCGGCGGCGAAGGATCCCAGATGCATCAGGTGCCAGTCGTGGGGCACGCCTTCACCGGTTTCCGGACCACAGCTGTATTGGCACATGGGTGACACCCAGCCCCGATGCTGCAGCTTCAGGGAGCGCAGCTCCAGGGGCGCAAAGAGAGCCGAGCCCATTAGAACAGCACCCGTGCCAGCCCTTGGCGTGCCTTGGCGACGCGGTCATCGGAGGTCCCGACGACGTCGAACAGTTCCAGCAGGCGGATCCTTGCGGTCTCGCGTTCGGGCCCGAAGTTCCGGCCGATGAAGCTCACGATCCGGTTAAGTCCGTCTTCGATGTGGCCGCCGGCGATGTCCAGGTCCGCCACGCCCAGCTGGGCGTCAAGGTTGTCCGGCTGGTCGGCAGCGAGCTGGCGAAGGGCGTCAGCGTCCGGGCCTGAGAGTTCCTGGAGCCGCGCCATGAGTTCCACCTGCGCCAGGCCCGCCTTGGCTTCGGCGTCAGCCGGCATTTCCAGGAGGGCCTGGCGGTATGCCGCAGCGGCGGCGGCGTAGTCGCCGGCCTCAATCGCGTCGAATGCAGCCTGGTGAAGCGGCGGAAGTGGTGCAGGTCCGGCTTCGGTTTCCGCGGCGACTGCATCCAGCTGGCCCGTAACGCCGTTGGCGGCAGCAACCTTGAGCAGTTCGTCCAGGAGGGCGCGCACCTGCTGTTCCTCGGCGCCCCCTTGGAAGAGCGGAACCGGCTGGCCCTTGACCACGGCGACGGCAGTGGGAACAGCCTGGACCTGGAAGGCCTGGGCCAGCTGGGGAAAGGCCTCGATGTCCGCGGTGCCGAGGACGAGGCGGCCGGCATAGCTTTCAATAATTTGTTCCAGCACATCCAGCAACGCCCCGGATGCTGGCGAGTAGCCGGCCCACAGGGCGAAGACGACAGGCACCTGGGCGGAAAGCTCCACGAGTTGCTGAAAATTTGCCTCGGTGACGGTGACCCGCAAGGGGTGGGCGCCGGGGGCCTCGCCCGGGGCGCCGGGCGCTCCTGGGGCCGGACCCGACGGCGGCGCGGCCGGCGCGGGCCGCTGCTTCAGGCTGGAGAGGTCGACGGCGCCATGCAGGTTTATCTGGCTGGCAGCGGCCGGAGGGACTGGGCGGGAGGCTGGCGAACTCATAGCCCCCACTCTAGCCACTCCGGGCGCTGCCGGTCATACCGGAAGCCGGTGCTATTTGAAGCTGGCTCCAACCAGCCCACGGGTGGCGGCCACGAGCTTCATCGGATCCTTGGATCCGGTGGGCGGGATGTACACGGCCATGGATTCTGCGAAGTTGAGCACCATGCCCGTGCTGGTTTCCTTGCCGCCGGCCAGGACAGCCGCATCGTCGCCGATTGCCAGCTTGTCTCCGGAAGCCTTCGGGGTGCCGTCAAACTCGAAGTTCAGGCGTCCGAGCACCAGCGCGCCGCCGTCGGCAGTCCGGAACACCGTGGTTTCCTCCGGAACCACCTTGTGCGTGAAGTTGAAGTTTCCGTTCACGCCGGTCTTGGCGATATCGGCCTGGTAGGCCAGGGTGTCGGCTATGTAAGGCGATGACTTGCCCTCAACCAGCTTGTCCTTGAACGGGGAATCCGCCGTGGTCAGACGGTCGCCCAGGCCGGCGAGTGCTTCCGCGCCGCTGTACAGCAGGCCCGACTTGTCCGTTGCGGCAAGCGTCTCGGTGCCTGCCCGGGCAATGGCGGGGAACGTGGTGCCCGGCTGCAGCGGTGTGGTCTCCACCAGTTTGTAGTTCTCCCGCGGGGACTTCTGCACAAGTGTGAGCAACTGCGGCACAACATTGCCCTCACCCTGGGTGACGGCCATGACCGAGCGGGGCCAGGCGCGCTTGTTGGTCACCACGGTGGTCAGCAGTTTGGTGGCCCGCACGGGCATGCGCGCCTCGTAGGCACCCACCTGGGAGCGGATCTTGTAGTTTTGCGTGCGGACCTCGAGCTCGGTCCGGTCCACGCGCGGCTTGAGCTTGCTGGCGTCCTTCGCGGCGTCTCCGGCATCCACCGTGCTGGAGACCTGCTCAAGGATCCTGCGGAACTGCGCATCCAGGAGGACAGGCGCATCGGAGGCCTTGTCCGGCCCGCCGGCCGCGGACGCACTGGATGTTGGTGCCGGCGCGGGAGTGGTGCTTGCCTGGGCGGCGACGCCCGATCCGGCCACGATGGTTGCTGCCAGGAGTGCCACGGCCATGCCGGCACGTCCGGTGTCAGCGCCGGACGAGCCCGTTTTGCCCGGGCCGGTCGGGCCAGGGCCGGTCTTGCTAGGGCCGGGCGCGCCGGGCGTGCCAGTGACTGTCGCGTCGGCGGCAGGCTGGCCAGCGTTAGCGGAGGTCTTCGCTCCGGCCAGGGCACGGGCACGCTGGGCGAGCCTGCTTGCAAGCGTGCCCACGTTGCCGTGGCCGCCGTCTTCGCCGTCGCCCTCAGCAGGGGCGCCGCCCTTGGGCTTGAGCAGCACCAGTGCCGCGCCGGCCAGGATCAGCAGTCCGCCCAGCACCATCAGGGGCACGGCCCACGGGGTGGAGGTGTCATTGGGGAACGTCATCGAGATCGACGACGGCGCCGGTTTGGTTCCGTCCGATGCCAGCAGCAACGACCATTCGCCGTCGGCTGGCGCGTTCCACGTGTAGTTCATTTCGCCGCTGGCGTTTTCCGTGGTGACCCAGAGGTCGGAGCCGGCCGGCGAGGGAGCGGAGGCTTCCCCGTCGGTGTGCTTGAGCTGCAGTGACTTGCTGTCGTCAGACACTCCGGAGACGGTGTTGTGGGCGGTCTTGCCCACCCAGGCGTCGACGTCGTCGGGGCGGCCGGCGGCGAGCATAAAGCTGCCTTCGCCCTTGACGCTGATCTTGACCGGTCCCCCGTGCAGCGTCCGCAGCTTCTGGTCGATCACGGTGAGGGGTGCGGCGGCGCCGTCGGACGGGGCCGTGGCCGTGACCGTCTCGGCCGGAGCCCATACGGTCTTCTGTCCTACGCCGGCCAGCAGTGTCAGGAGGCCGAGCAGCACTAGTGCAACTGCAGTCTTGAAACGCAAAGGGATACCTATCATCAGCGGGGGGTTTAACTTCAATAGTAACCATTTTGTTACCAGGGAGTCAGTTTCGGCCCGACGGGCAGCCGTGGCGCAGTGCCCCGCCCGACGTCCGCGCACCCCTGAATCCGGGCGCAGACAAGCCTGCTGATAGTGTTTGCGATGATCATCACACCCGGCCCGCAATAGCGGCGCCACGGACGGTAAGGCACCTGAGCGCAGTGACTGAACACGCGGATTCGTCCGCTCCCGGACGGGAAGACACCAGGGGATCCGGCGGCCAGGGAAGCGGCGATGCCGCCATGCAGCCGGTCCGGAAACCGGGAATGCCGGCACTCGCGGCGTCTGTGCTGCGCCGGCTGCGCCAGCCCCTCCCCGGCGCCCAGCCCCGCCTGCGGTTTGAGATGCCCCCGGAACTCGCCACCGGCCCCGAACACGGGGCAGAGGGCGAAGACACCACACGGTTCGGGGCCCCGGGACCCCGGATGTCCGCCCAGCACCCGCTGTACGTGGGGTTCATGGGAACCGTGGGCGTCGGCGTGGCGCTGCTGGTCTACTGGATCGGTTCCAACACCACACAGCTCCTTCTGTGGATCGTGGCCGCCCTCTTCATCGCCCTGGGCCTGGACCCCGTGGTCCGGTGGCTGGAAGGACGCAAGCTGCCCAGGCCCATAGGAATCCTGGTGGCTGTGAGCGTCCTGGTGTCCGCGGTTGCCGGGTTCTTCGCCACGCTGATCCCCACGATCGTCGAACAGGTCACCGAGATTGTGGTGCAGGCGCCGGTGTGGGTGCGGGACTTCATCGACTCGGAATTCTTCCGGACCATGGACGCCCAGTTCGGTGTGCGGGACCGCATCACCCAGGAACTGGACAAGTTCGTCAAGAACCCGGACGCCATGGGCGGCATCTTCGGCGGTGTCCTGGGCTTTGGCTCCACCGTTGCCAACGGGCTTTTCGGGACACTGATCGTGCTGGTCCTCAGCCTTTACTTCCTGGCCGCACTTCCGGCGATGAAGAAGTGGGGCTACCGGCTGGCGCCGCGGTCACGCCGGGCCCGCGTGGAGGCGCTGTCCGAAGAGATCACCGGTTCCGTGGGCAACTACGTCATCGGGCAGGCCTGCGTGGCCCTGCTCAATGCGACTTTCGCGTTCATTGTGATGTCAATCCTGGGCATACCCTTTGCCGTGCTGCTGGCGTTTGTGGTGGCCCTGCTCGCCTTCATTCCCCTGGTGGGCGGCATGATCGCCGGCGTGGTGGTCATCCTGGTTTCACTGACTACCGGGTGGCAAACCGCCGTCGTCTACGCCGTCTGCTACTTCGCCTACCTCCAGTTCGAGGCGTACTTCATCTCGCCCCGCATCATGCAGAAGGCGGTGGCCGTGCCAGGCGCCGTGGCCGTGATCTCCGTGATCGCCGGCGGCAGCCTGCTCGGGGTCCTGGGTGCGCTCATCGCCATCCCCACCGCAGCCGCCGTGATGCTCCTGGTGAAAGAGATTTTCATCGTTCGCCAGGACAAGCACTGAAGGTCAAGCTGGCAGAGGCAGGAACGCAGCCGGCGCAGGGCTCAGGGGGTGGCTGATGCCACCGGACCTGCCCATTCCTGCGGAAGCTCCACTGCCCCGGAAGCGGCCCCGGTCACCTCTTCGACCACCTCGTTGAGGACGCGGGCGGCGTACTTCTCCCCCACCCAGAGGTGCTTGGCGCCTTCGACCCCCACGACCCGGGCCTGCGGCACCAGGTTGAACCGTTCAGCGGCCTCGGCCGGCTGCAGGTAATCGTCGTGCTCGGGCACCAGCACCTTAAGCGGCTTCCGGGACGCGGCCCATTCCTTCAGATGAACGTCGGTGGCACGGTGCAGCGGCGGCGAGAGAAGTACGGCGCCTTCCACTTGCGATGCCACCGGTTCCACGGCTCCGTACATCAGGGCAAGCTCGGTGCCAAAAGACCATCCCACCAGCCAGCGGTTGGGCAATCCGCGCTCAGCCGCGAACCGGACGGCGGCCTCGACGTCGAGCCGTTCCCCGATTCCTTCCTCGAACTTCCCGCCGCTGGTCCCCCGCGGTGAGGCGGTGCCGCGTGTGTTGAACCTGAGAACGGCGATACCGGCGAGAGCGGGCAGCCGGTACGAGGCCTTGCGGTACACGTGCGAGTCCATAAAGCCGCCGTGCGTGGGCAGCGGATGCAGCGTGATCAGCGTGGCGCGGATAACACCGGACTCGGGAAGGGCCAGCTCACCCACCAGGACGTGGCCGTCCGCCGTGCGGAACTCAATGTTTTCCCGGCGGGCCGGGAGTACGGTTGATGCGCGTATGGGGGTCACGTCGGAGGGCTGGCTGAAAACGAACGACGCCGGGTCAAAAGTCATGCTCAACAGCTTAGCGATAGCGGTAACTGCGTGAGGTCCAGCAGTTGGAGTGCCAGTGGCGGCGCTCAGCGAGGGCTACCGCCGCACCGAAGAGGTGGTCCTCGGCCCAAACGACCAGGTGGGCCACCCCGGGGGGCACCGCGGTGGAGCAGCCCGGGCAGATGTAGGACTTTTCCGCGCGCTTGGCCGTCATGGTGCGCACCATCCACTCGCCGTCGGGCGCACTTTCCCGCCGGACGATCCCCGAGCGCGCACGCTCCAGATCCAACTCAGGCACCGGCCCGGCGGAGTGCTTCCCGCCTGCCTGCCCTGGTTTGCCGGACGCTGGGCGGCGGGGACGGTTGGAACGGGGCATGGTTCCATTCTGCCCCAGCGCGGCCCGGTGCGCCGTCACGGTTCGCTGTTCCCGTTTACCGCCCAGACGGTAGTGTGTACCGGGTGCGTCTCGTTATAGCCCGTTGCTCTGTTGATTATGTCGGCCGTCTGAAGGCCCACTTGCCCCTCGCCACCCGGCTCCTGCTGGTCAAGGCCGACGGGTCCGTGCTGGTGCACTCCGATGGCGGCTCCTACAAACCGCTGAACTGGATGAGCCCCCCGGCCAGCCTCCGGGTCTCCACCCCGGACGAAGTGGACCTGGAGCTCGGGGTCACGGAGCAGTGGACAGTACAGTCCGCCAAGACCGATGACCGGCTCATCATCAACATCCACGAGCAGCTGCACGACACCTCCCATGAACTGGGGCTGGACCCGGGTCTCATCAAGGACGGGGTCGAAGCTGACCTTCAGCGCCTGCTGGCGGACCAGATCGAAAGGCTGGGCACCGGGTTCTCCCTGATCCGGCGCGAGTACTTCACAGCCATCGGCCCGGTGGACATCCTGGCCAGGGACGCCAACGGTGCCACAGTGGCCATCGAGCTAAAGCGCCGCGGAGACATTGACGGCGTCGAACAGTTGACCCGCTACTTGGAACTGCTTAACCGCGACCCCCTGCTTGCGCCCGTCAGGGGCATCTTTGCCGCCCAGCAAATCAAGCCGCAGGCCAAGGTACTGGCCAACGACCGCGGGATCGACTGTGTCACCCTCGACTACGACGCCATGCGCGGGGTTGACGACAGCGAATCACGGCTGTTCTAGCGCGGGTGCTTTTCACTGCGGCTTTACGCAAAATTTATCGAATTGCCCGTTTTGCCCGTTGACCTGAGGGACGTCCCATGAAATTCTTATCTAAGTCTTTGTGTAGGTGTTTTTCATGCTCGCAAGACATGTTGCGAGCGCGAAGCTTCTGCAGCTAGTGTCCGGTCCCACCGGGCGGCAAGCCAGGATTCTTCTCGCAGAGTGACCAAGTCCAGCACGAAGTGTGCCGGACTTAAACAAGTTCCATAATGAGGAGAAATAAATGGCACAGGGAACCGTCAAGTGGTTCAACGCTGAAAAGGGCTTCGGCTTCATCACCCCGGACGACTCCGATGGCGATGTCTTCGTTCACTATTCGGAGATTCAGACCGGTGGTTTCAAGACCCTCGACGAGAACCAGCGTGTTCAGTTCGAAATCGGCCAGGGCGCCAAGGGCCCCCAGGCTACCGGCGTAACGCTGGTCTAGTCACCCGTCGGACCCCGCCCTTGGGCGGGAGCCACGAATCAATGGCCCCCGGCATTAGTGCCGGGGGCCATTTTTTGCATTCGGCCAATACGTCATGTGCATTGTGCATTGTTTTGGAGTCACAAATATATTCCCGAAAGTAAAACGTTCACGCCCCCATTCCGTAATTACCGCACCAGAGTCCTGAGCAACCGGGCGCTCTGGCGCACGGAGAGACCGGGAAGATACGCGAGGCTCAACGCGCGGCCCATGGCAGGCAGCTGCAGAGGGTCCTGATAATAAAGGTAGAGGGTGCGGTAATCGGGCTTAAAGCGCGATTTGAACGTGGCCAATGAGCGGAATCCGTACACCGGTTCCAGTGCCCGTCCCACCACGTCCAGTATCGCGGCCAACCCCTCGGGTTCGGCATCCGCCCGCTGCCCTGAGTCATTTCCGGTCCCACCCGAATCACCCGCGGCCATGTCCTGTGACAGGGGGGATCCGGAGAGCGATATGACCTCCACGGAATCGCGCAGTTTGTTGACCGCGGATGCAATCAGGAATTCCATGACTCCGGGAAACGCGTCGGTGCGGCGTCTCATAAGATCCAGCGTCCAGCTCACGATCCGTCCGTCCTGATAGACAGGAAGCCAGCTGGTGACCCCTTGGACCCGGCCCTCGGCGTCCACCGCCAGGCAGCACAGGACCTCATTGTCCGCCAGTTCGTCGATGCCGCCCAGGGTGAAGCCCATTTCGGGGACGGACTTCTGCGCGGCCCACTCCTCGGAAACCTCAATCAGCTGCGCGCGGAGGTGTGCCGGGAAGCCGCTGTAGCGGCCCCAGACCGCCTTGACGCCGGACTTCGCCGCGCGGTTCAGGGCAGTGCGGACGTTTTGCCACTCCTTGCCCTTGAATTCAAGCTCCCGCACCGCGAGCCGGGTCTCCTGGGCAACCGTCACCCGCTGAAAGCCCCGGGCCTGGAGCATCGGCCACAATTCCTCGGTACATGAGTAGAAGCACGGGATCAGCGCGTGCTCGGCACAATAACGCATGAATCCGGCCGCTGTTTCCTCCCGCAGCCCGGCGGGACCAAACGGACCGGCAAGGGTGAGGGCCACGTTCCCGTGTTGCTGGTAGGCCACTCCGCTTCGGAAGCCTGGCGTGAACCAGTACTTGTTGGGCTCCCACAGCGCCATCCAGGACAGCGAGTCCCCTCCCTGCCGGATAAGTCCTTTGGCGATTTCCCGATCCCCGGTGCCGGCATCCGTGCCGTGGTGCCTGCGGAGGAGAACCAGCCAGACAGCCACCAGGGCAATGACCCAAAAGACAATCCCCGAGTAGGCAAACAGAAAGGATTCGACCGCGTTGCGGTCCCGGAAGATGCGGTTGTAGGAACCGGGTATTGGGAGGGGAAGGTACTGCCGGGCAAGCTCCGCGGCCAGCCCCAGCAGGCCACCGTCCCGGTCCATGCCGCCGGCGGCGAACCACGCCACCGTGTATCCGCCGGCCAGCGTCAACCAGGCTCCGCCGACCCATAACCCAAGGAGACGCCGGGCGTGCGAGGACGACTCCACGCGGAACTGGCGGCGGTTGGCCCACAAAAGCACCACCAGCAGCAACGGCACCGCCACGAGGGGCAGGACGTGAACGAACCCTGAACCCATTACCGCAGTGTGCGGGCTGTTGGGATAGTGCGGGATCCGGGCAAAGAGTGTCAGGTACACGGCAGCCAGGGCGGTCACAGCGAGCTGGACGATGATGGCAATCCGCAGTGCAAGCCGGCGTCCGCGCCTCATGCCGTCCGCGCAGATGAGGAGGAGCACAACCGGCACCACAGCCAGCGCAAAGCCCAGAGGCCCGGCAAAGCCCGCCCGGCCCACCTCCAGGCAGGCGGGATCCACTGTCCCGCCGCAGTTCTGCTCAAGCTGGTTCAGCGTGGGCAGCGGATTGAGGACAACATCGCGCAAGAGGGCAAGCGGCCCCGTGGGGCTCCGCACTGCCGCCGTCAGGATGGGACCGACGGCAAAAATACCCACGGTCAATGCGAGCAGGTTCCTTCTCTCACGGCCCGTGGAACGGTGCCGGTGGAATGTTCCCTTCTCACTCTGGATCCACCAGCCGGCCCCGAGGCCGGCCAAGGCGCCCATGAGGCCAACCACGGTCTCGGCGTGCCCCACGTACAGCACCAGCAGGAGTGAGGCGGAGACGGCCGTTGTCCGCAAACGCCTCTGCCACAGGGTGGGCAGCAGACCGCTGGCCGCAAGAGTTGCCGCAAGGACCGCCGCGTACGGCCCGATGAGCCGCGCGTTGACCATCAGCCCCAGCCACCCGTCGCCGGCGTAGCGCGCCAACTGGGTCAGCAGGAGGAAGAGGGACACAGCCACGAACTGCCCGGCGAAGTAGATGACCGCCGTCCGCACTGTGCCCAGCTTCCGCTCGGCGAGTCCCAGCAGGAGCAGGATCATCAGGGCGGCCGCAAAGTAGGCCAAGGGGTTGGTGGCGAAAAAGAGCGAGGTAAATAGGGACCACCAGCGCCCCTCCCTCAAACCGGTTGCGTTGACGGCCGCGATATCGAGAATGGACTCGGGCGGCCCGGAAAGGAAGCTGTGGGTTGCGGCACCCACGCCAAGAAACAGTGCCAGGACAGCCAGGGTGAACGGCACGGCCCTGAAATGGCCAAGCATCCGGACGAGGTTTTGACGCAGCACATCGGCGATTGTCATGGAGCTATCCCCCATCGACTTGCCATGAAGTCAAGTGCACGCGTGAGCCCCTTGGACGCCGTCTCCCAGGAATGCCCCGCATTGGGAATCTGCTCGGCCTCGACGTCGAAGCCGGCCTCGCGGGCAGCGCCTGAGAGCTCGCCCATGTAGGCGACGAACTCCGGATCCGTCGCACCGGCGCCAAAATAGATGGCGTTACCCGGGAATTGCCGCGTCTTCATCACGTTCAAGGGCGTTTGGGCGTCAAAGGCTGCCGTATCATCGCCAAAGGCAGCCTCGACTGTCTTCTTCCTTTCCTTGGCGAGGGTGGGCTCCCTCTCGCTCGAGAAGGCGAGCACGGACTGGTAAACGTCAGGGTGGCGCGTTCCCATTTGCATGGCGCAGGTGGCCCCGAAGGAAAATCCGCCCACAGCCCACCGGCGGTGGTTGGTGTCGACGTCGAGCGTCTGGCTGATCCACCGCGGCACGTCCTGCGAGAGGAACGTGTCTGCCTTGGCAATCCGGCTGTCCATGCATAGCGTGTTGGCCGTGGCGGACCCGTTCGGATCGATGACCACCGCCACGGGTGCCACGCCGTGATGCGCGGCGGCGAACCGGTCAAGACGGCTGCGGAGCGCGCCGCCTGTGAGCCAATCGGATGGGCCGCCGGGCTGGCCGGAGAAAAGCACGAGCACCGGCAGCGCGGGCCGGGGGGTGGCCTGATAGGCAGGGGGGAGATAGATATAGGCTTCGCGGGAGCTGAATCCGGAAACAGCCCCCGGAATAACGGCCGTCCCCAGGACACCGCCGTCGGGGATGTCCGCAGACGCCGTCCACTCCGCGAGGGGAATGGCGGCCCGGTGGCCGCGCTGACGCGTGAAGGCGGAGTCAAGCGGTTGAATTCGGGCCACTGCCGTTCCCAGGATGTCGCTGACCGTGTGGTTGAGGCCAAAGTACGCGTTCACCTGCACGGCCGTGAGCAGGATGACACCCAACAGGGCCAGGGACGCCGTGACTCTCCCCCGCAACGCGGGCCGGCCGGGGGATGTGGAACGGGGGGTCCGGAGTGTCCACAGACGATATGCCCACAGCAGCAGCGCCGTCACTGCGGGGATGAACCAGGCGAGGACCTCGCGCGGGAGCTCCTCGGGCAGGGTCGATAATACATAGATCAGGAGCCAATGCACGGCGGCGATGAGCGCGCCTGAAATCAGCACTGCGGCCGCAACGACCAGGACCCAGCGCCGGATCCCTGGTCCGCGCCGCCACAAAAGCCACGCGCCGCCGGCCGCGCCGGCGGCCCAGGCCAGCCACAGCACGGGACCGTCGGTGAGATGAATATCCGCGATAAAGTCCACTGACGTTAGCGCCAGGTGCCCACGCCGATGACGGGTCCGGCCTCAAGCCAGGATGACAGGCCGGTGTAAGCATCGAATTTCATGGCAAGCAGCACGTCCTGCCCCTCGTAGCGCAACTCGACAATGACGGCGTCGGGCTGCACCTTCACGATTTCAGTCTCAGTGGGCTGCCGGCGCCCCAGCAGCTCCAGGGAACTGCGGCGGAAGGTGTACTTGGGGCGCACGCTGAGCGAGAGCAGCTTGAACCACTCCAGCTCGTTGTCCTGATAACGACAAACCCCCAACTGCCAGCTGTTCCCAGCCGTGCAGATGGAGGCGTCCACCGTGCCCAGGGCGCGCCGCAAATTGAAGCGGCGCACCCCGAAAAGACACAGTGCAAATATCAGCAACGCAAAGGCGGCTGCCAACGCGATGAACGGAAAACCTGGATCGTCCATCAAGGTCGTGCTAGCGGATCCCCGCAGTAGCCGCGTCACCCAGCTGGGCGTTGTCAGCAACAATAACCACCCTGTTGTTGTCCACGGAGAAGAATCCTCCGTCGACAACTACGGCAATGCGGTCACCGGAAACCGGCTCGATTGCCAGTTCACCTTCGGCCAGAATCGCCAGCAGGGGCGAGTGGCCGGGCAGGATTCCGATTTCACCATCGCTGGTGCGGGCCTTGACCATCTTGGCCGCTCCGGACCACACGAAGTGATCCGCTGCGACAATCTCAACCTCAAGCTCAGCCATATTACTTGGTCTGTTCCTGGATCTTGGCCCACTGGCGCTCGACGTCATCGAGGCCGCCGACGTTGAAGAACGCCTGCTCTGCGATGTGGTCAAGGTCGCCGTCGCAGATGGCCGTGAAGCCTTCGATGGTGTCCTTGATCGAAACAGTGGATCCTTCGACGCCGGTGAACTGCTTGGCGGTGTAGGTGTTCTGCGAGAGGAACTGCTGGATACGGCGTGCACGCGACACGACGATCTTGTCTTCCTCGGAGAGCTCATCAACACCGAGGATGGCGATGATGTCCTGGAGTTCCTTGTTCTTCTGCAGGATCTGCTTCACGCGGACGGCCGTGTTGTAGTGGTCCTTGCCGATGTACTGGGGGTCCAGGATTCGGGAGGTCGACGACAGCGGGTCCACGGCCGGGTACAGACCACGGGAAGCAATCTCACGGGAAAGTTCCGTGGTTGCGTCGAGGTGTGCGAACGTGGTGGCCGGAGCCGGGTCGGTGTAGTCATCCGCGGGGACGTAGATGGCCTGCATCGAGGTGATGGAGTGGCCCTTCGTGGACGTGATGCGCTCCTGGAGGAGACCCATCTCGTCCGCGAGGTTCGGCTGGTAGCCCACGGCCGACGGCATGCGGCCAAGGAGGGTGGACACCTCGGAACCCGCCTGGGTGAAGCGGAAGATGTTGTCGATGAAGAGCAGCACGTCCTGGTTCTGCACATCGCGGAAGTACTCCGCCATGGTCAGGGCGGACAGCGCAACACGCAGACGCGTTCCCGGCGGCTCATCCATCTGGCCGAATACAAGCGCGGTGTCCTTGAGGACTCCAGCCTCTTCCATTTCAACCCAGAGGTCGTTACCTTCACGGGTACGCTCGCCGACGCCGGCGAACACCGAGGTGCCACCGAAGTTGCGGGCCACACGGGTGATCATTTCCTGGATCAGCACGGTCTTGCCCACGCCGGCGCCACCGAACAGGCCGATCTTTCCACCCTTGATGTACGGGGTGAGAAGGTCGATCACCTTGATGCCGGTCTCCAGCATCTCGGTGGAGCCTTCAAGGGTTGCGAAGGCCGGGGCCTTGCGGTGGATGGGCCAGTAATCCGAGGCGTTGATCTCGGACTCTTCCACGTCAAGCGGCTTGCCGAGGACGTTGAAGATGTGGCCCTTGACGCCGTCGCCCACGGGAACGGAGATCGGACCGCCGGTGTCCACAACCGTGGTACCGCGGACGAGCCCGTCGGTGGCCTGGAGGGAGATCGCACGGATCAGGTTGTCGCCGAGGTGCAGTGCAACCTCGAACGTGATGGTCCTGGTCTCACCGTTGAGGGTAATCTCCGTGGTGAGGGCGTTGTAAATCGAGGGGATTGCGTCAGCCGGGAATTCGACGTCGACAACCGGGCCAATAACACGTGCAATACGGCCGGAAGCACCGGTCGTCGCGGCTACGTGTTCGGTAGCAGTGGCAGTCATCTCTCTCACTTCACTCAGTAGATGGCGTTGGGGTTAAGTTTATCTTTTGGTGCAGGTACAGCTGGATCCGCACTCGTGCTGGCTAGGACGCGCTCAAAGCGTCGGCGCCGGCCACGATTTCGGAGAGCTCCTGCGTAATTTCAGCCTGACGGGCAGTGTTGCGCAGACGCGTGTACTTCTTGATGAGGTCCGTGGCGTTGTCACCGGCGGACTTCATGGCCCGCTGGCGGGCTGCGAGCTCGGAAGCTGCCGCCTGCAACATGGCCGCGAAGATACGTGATTCGATGTACCGCGGCAGCAGAGCATCGAGAACCTGCTCCGTTTCCGGCTCGAACTCGTAGAGAGGAAGCAGATCCGATTCGGACGCCTTCTCTTCAACAACTTCCAGCGGGAGAAGACGGACGACCGTCGGCTCCTGAGTCACCATCGACTTGAAGCGGGTGTAGACAACGTGGATCTCGTCCACGCCTCCCTCTTCGTAGGCCGTTGCGAATTCGGCCAGCAACGATTCGCTGATTTCCTGCGCGGTCGCAAACACCGGCGCGTCCGTGTTACCGGTCCACACCTGAGCGTAGGGACGGCTGCGGAAGTCGAAGTACGCCTGGGCCTTGCGGCCAACCAAGAACGTCTTAACTTCCTTGCCTTCCTCACGGAGCAACTCGGCGAGGCCTTCGGCCTGTTTGAGCACACTTGCCGAGTAGGACCCTGCAAGGCCGCGGTCAGCGGTGATGACCAGAACGGCGGCGCGGCGGATCTGCGCCGGTTCGGTGACCAGCGGGTGGTCAATTTCGCTCTGGCTTGCGACAGCAGAAACGGCACGCGTGATCGCGTTTGCGTAAGGCAGTGAAGCTGCTACGCGTGCCCGGGCCTTGCCGATGCGCGAGGTAGCGATCAGTTCCATCGCCTTGAAGATCTTGCGCATCGACGTCGTCGAGCTGATCTTCTGGCGGTAGACCCGGATCTGGGCTCCCATACTTATCCTTTCCTAAGATCCCGATGACCGGGACTGCCGGAACCCGCGGGGGTCCCGGCAGTCCCTGCCAGCGAAACTAGCGCTTCTGCTTGACGATTTTTTCCTGGTCGACCTGGTCCTCGTCGATGGGGGCGTACTCCTCGTGCCCCGCACCCACCAGGAGGCTGTCGCCCTCGCCGAAGAAGCCCTTCTTGAAGTCCACAATCGCGGTCTTCAGTGCTTCTGCGGTGTCATCGTCCATAACGTTGGTCTGGGCCAGCGTCGTCAGGATGGAGGACTTGTGCTTGAGGTGCTCCAGGAACTCGGTTTCGAAGCGGTTGATGTCCTCAACCGGGACGTCGTCGAGGTGGCCGTTGGTGCCTGCCCAGATGGAGACTACCTGGTTCTCGACCGGGAACGGCGAGTACTGGCCCTGCTTGAGCAGTTCCATCAGGCGTGCGCCGCGGGTCAGCTGCTGGCGCGATGCGGCGTCGAGGTCCGACGCGAACATTGCGAAAGCCTGCATGTCGCGGTACTGGGCAAGTTCCAGCTTCAAGGTACCGGAGACCTTCTTCATGGATTTGACCTGTGCGGCTCCACCAACGCGGGAGACGGACACACCGACGTCAACAGCGGGACGCTGGTTGGCGTTGAAGAGGTCCGACTGCAGGAAGATCTGGCCATCGGTAATGGAGATCACGTTGGTCGGGATGTAGGCGGAAACGTCGTTCGCCTTGGTCTCGATGAGCGGCAGGCCGGTCATCGAACCTGCACCGAGCTCGTCGGAGAGCTTGGCACAACGCTCCAGGAGGCGGGAGTGCAAGTAGAAGACGTCGCCCGGGTAAGCTTCGCGTCCCGGCGGGCGGCGGAGCAGCAGGGACACCGCACGGTAGGCTTCGGCCTGCTTGGACAGGTCATCGAAGACGATGAGGACGTGCTTGCCGCCGTACATCCAGTGCTGGCCGATCGCCGAGCCGGCGTATGGTGCCAGGTACTTGAAACCTGCCGGGTCGGACGCCGGGGAAGCCACGATGGTGGTGTATTCCAGCGCGCCGTTGTCCTCGAGGGTCTGCCGAACCGCCGCGATGGTGGATGCCTTCTGGCCGATGGCGACATAAATGCAGCGCACCTGCTTGGTGACATCCCCCGAAGCCCAGTTGGCCTTCTGGTTGATGATCGTGTCGATGGCGATTGCCGACTTGCCGGTCTGGCGGTCGCCAATGATCAGCTGACGCTGGCCGCGGCCGATCGGGATCATGGCGTCGATAGCCTTCAGACCCGTCTGCATCGGCTCGTGGACCGACTTGCGCTGGGTCACGCCGGGTGCCTGGAGTTCCAGGGCACGCGTCGTCTCGGCCTTGATCTCGCCGAGGTCGTCGATGGGCTGGCCCAGCGGGTCAACAACACGGCCAAGGAAGGCGTCGCCCACCGGCACGGACAGAACCTGTCCGGTGCGGTGTACTTCCTGGCCTTCTTCGATTCCGGTGAAGTCGCCGAGGACGATGACGCCGATCTCGCGCACGTCAAGGTTCTGGGCCAGGCCCAGGGTACCGTCTTCGAAGCGAAGCAGCTCGTTCGCCATGACCGAGGGAAGGCCCTCAACACGGGCGATGCCGTCACCTGCGGTTGTTACACGGCCGACCTCTACGCGCTCTGCGTTTCCGGGTTCGTAGGACGCCGCGAACTCGTTCAACGCATTACGGACGTCGTCGGCGTTGATGGTCAATTCGGCCATCTGCAGTCCCTGCTCTCCTGTTTTCGTGATCATCGTTGCTCACGATGACCGGGGTTTCTATCAGTTAAGTTGTGCTTGTCCGGCTGGCTAAGCGAGCTGACGGTGAAGCTGGCCCAGGCGGGCGAGGAGCGAAGCGTCAACCACTTCGTCCCCGACCTGGATCCGGATTCCACCGATCAGTGCCGGGTCAACGTTCATGTTGATCTTAAGCTCGCGCCCATAGAGGGCGTTAAGCCCTGCCTGCAGGCGGCTGGTCTGTGTCTCCGACAGCGGACGGGTGACGCTGACCGTTGCAATCCAGCGCTGCTGGCGCTTGGCTGCAAGCTCGGCGAAACGGCCGACGAGCTTGGTTGCCTTGAGCCCGCGCGGTTGCGAAACTGCCTGTCCGATAAGGACTTTCGCTTCCTCGCTTGCACTGGGTACGAGCTTCCCGGCGAGTGCAATCTTGGCCGCCGGGCTCGCCTGCGGCTCGGACAGAGCACGCTGAACCTCGTGATTGGACTCCACGGCATGGTTGAAGGAGAACAGATCGTTCTCCAGCTGTTCCAGCCCGGTGAGTCCGGAGGCAGAGACGGCCGACTTGTTCTCGGCAACCGCAATTACCACCGAAGCGGCAAGAGTCTCGAGTGCATCGCCGATGTCCCGGGCCGACGCCCAGCGTGAGCTGGCCAGTCCGCTCGCGATCTCCACAGCATCGGGGGAAACTTTTCCACCGAAGAGCTCCTTGACCAGCGCCGACTTTTCGGCACCGCTGCGGGACGGGTCAGTCAATGCGCGGCGCAAGCCGGCCGAGCTGTCCACCGTTCCCAGGATTCCGAAGAGTTCGTTAGCCAACTGCAGCGATGCGGTGGGAAGCTTGGCTTCCAGCGCAATCAGCGCCGCGGTCAGCGATTCGCTCGATACACCTGCCATTACTGAGCCACACCTGCGTTCTGGTTCTCCAGATCTGCCAGGAAGCGGTCCACCACACGGGCTGCCCGTGCGTCATCGCTCAGCGACTCGCCAACGATGCGGCTTGCCAGCGTGGTGGCCAGCGTGCCCACCTCCGAGCGGAGGGACACAACGGCGGCCTGACGCTCGGACTCGATCTGCGCGTGAGCCTGGGCCGTGATGCGGGCAGACTCTGCAGCCGCCTTCTCCTTCAGATCCGCAAGGATCTGAGCGCCTTCGGCACGGGCTTCCTCGCGGATGCGGTTGGCTTCGGCACGGGCATCAGTGAGCTGCTGCTTGTATTCTTCGAGTGCGGCCGAAGCCTCTGCCTGAGCCTTTTCAGCCTTGGCAATGCCGCCTTCGATGGCCTCGGCGCGCTCCGCAAAGGTCTTCTCGAACATCGGGACAACAAACTTGACCACGATGTAAAAGAGGACAGCGAAGCCGACGAGGACTACGCCCATTTCCCATGGGTTGGGAATGAGCGGGTTGGGCGCCGCTTCAGTGGCGGCTGAGATGATCATCTGATGCATAATTCACCCGTCCTTATCTACTCGGTTCTGGATGTTCGCTAGTTCTGAAGGTTTACTTGAGAACGAATGCGAAGACCAGGCCGAGGATGGCGAGGGCTTCAGTCAGCGCGAGGCCGAGGAATGCGATCGGCTGCAGTACGCGCTGAGCTTCCGGCTGGCGTGCCACACCGTTGATGTAGGCCGCGAAGACGAGACCAACACCGATACCACCGCCGATAGCGGAGAGGCCGTAGCCGATGAGGTTGAGGGAGCCGTTGATGGAGCCTTCCATTTTTTTCCTTTCAAGATGCCATCTGTGTGGCAGGTTGTTTGGTGTACTTCATCCCCGCGAGGGGAAGTTTGAGGGTGCCTAGTGGCTGTCCGCGTGCAGCGCGCCTTCGATGTAGATCGCAGTCAGCAGCGTGAAGACGTAGGCCTGAAGCGCCATGATCAGGGCTTCGAGCATGTACATGGCGATCGAGCCGCCGAGGACCAGTACGGACGCGCCCTTCAGGAGCACGTTCTCCTGCATCACCAGGAACTCGATTCCGGATCCGGCGATCATCACGATGAGGTGGCCTGCCAGCATCGTCGCGAACAGACGGAGGCTGTGCGTGACGGGGCGGACCAGGAAGTTGGAGATGATCTCGATCGGAATAACGATCGGCAGGATGTAAATAGGAACACCGGAGGGAACGGTGGCCAGCTTGAAGTAGCGCAGGCCGTTCTTCTTGATGCCGATGCCGATCCAGGTGACGTACACGATCACTGCGAGGACATAGGCCCCGCCGACGTGCGAGAAGCTCGGGAGCTGGATCACGGGGATTGCGCCGTAGATGTTGTTCACGAGGATGAAGAAGAAAAGGCTGAACAGCAGCGGGACATACTTCATGAAGTCCCTGCCGCCGATGATGTCCTTGGCGATGCCGTTGCGGACGAAGCCATAGGCCATCTCGCCTGCGAACTGCAGTTTGCCGGGAACAAGCTGCTGCTTCCGCGCAGCTAGCAGAAAGAATGTAGCGATAATAACGACCGACAGGATTACCAGCAGCATCTGCTTGGAGAATCCGTCCGCCGCACCCCAGGGCAGGATAGCCGGCAGGTGCAATTCTTCGATTCCGGGAGGCGTGAAGGTTCCTGAATCTTGGGCCGGGAGCGCAAGCGCGATCAACGCGTTTCCTCTCTGCAGTGTCCATCATTGGGCTTTGGTGAGGGTCCGGCGATGTTCAAATCCGCCCTTCCCCATGTGAAATTTTTTGGCATTACTGTTCCTCGTCCTTGGACGGGCCGCTGGCTGCACTGTTCCCGCCAGTTGAAATTCTGTGACTGGTGAGGCCGTGCATATGAGAAAGATAGAACCCTCCCGCAGCTCCAAGCAGAGCGCCTACGAGCACAATCCAGCGGGTTCCCCACAGATAATCCAGACCCCACCCTATCAAACTCCAGACGATGATTCCGCCAATTATGTAGCTGAAGACGGCCATGCCGGCGTTGTATCCGCCGTCACCGCCGCCGCTCGCTTCATCGTGCGGAGCCGTCGGGGCATGGACGGGTTCGGGCTGCTTTTTCCGCGGTTCCTTGCGGCTAAACATTGGTGCCGCCTTTTCGGGTCTCGGGGTCGTTGTAGATTTGGTGCCTGGCTTTGCTGAAGCCGTAAATTTCGGCCGCCTGCCAGAACACCACAGCCACCACGGCTCCGATCAGGAACCAGCGTCCATGGAGCCACTCTGGGGCGCCGATCGCGAACAGAATCACCGCGAAGCCGACCACCTTGATGAAATAGCTTGCGACAAAGAGTCCGATGGCTCCGGAAGGATTATTGCGGCCCCCAAAGTGGCCGATCAGCAGGCTGATGGCAAAGAACAGCATCACCAGGACGCCGCCAAAGACACTGGACAACGCTCCCGCAGGGCCGTTCATGATCACCGCGGGAATCGCCGTGATCAGAAGTGCGGCGCCGGCTGCCGCGGAACTCATGGCCAGCAACCTCAGCCACAGGGATTTCGTGGGGCCGGAGACACCAACGGGTCCATTGCCGGAACGGGGTCCGGGTTCGGCGTTGGAGGTCATAAGATCCCAATCGTCGTGTAGCGCGTGCTGGTCAGGGTGGGTGCGGTGGTGAGCCGCATCTGAATTCTACATGAGATAGAAATAATTCGGAAAAGCCCGAATTGTAGAAGACTTTCCTGTGAAGACCGTAAGAACTGCGCCGCGTTCACCGCACCTCCTGGACATCCCTGCGGCTCAGGTAGGGCCAGGCCGTGATGAGGCCCATGACCAGCGTCGCCAGAAGGTCCACTGCCAGGACAATCTGCCACGGGAAAACCGCGAAGGCCAGGCCGCCGAAGGCCAGGATGCAGGTCCACATGTACATCAGCAGCACGGCGGTCCGGTGCGAGTAGCCGATGTCCATCAGTTTGTGGTGCAGGTGCCCCCTGTCCGCGGACCACGGTGAACGGCCCAGTGCGGTCCGCCGGACAACCGCCAGGGAGAGGTCAAGCAGCGGGAGGAACAGAACCGCGAACGGCAACAGGATGGGGATGATGGTGGGAATACCATTGGCCCGGTCATACAGGCCGGACGTTATCTGGCCGGTGGAAACAATACCGGCCGAGGCCATGAGCAGCCCGATCAGCATGGCTCCGGAGTCGCCCATGAAGATCTTTGAGGGAAACCAGTTATGCGGAAGGAAGCCCACGCAGCTTCCCACCACCACGGCCGTAAGGAGAGTAGCGAGGTCCGAGTAGTCGGTCAGGGGCGCATTGCGGTGGACCCAATACGCTGTCAGGAAGAACGCCACACCCCCGATGATGGCCACTCCGGCTGCAAGCCCGTCCAGTCCGTCGATGAAGTTGAAGGCGTTCATCGTGGTCACGATGAGCCCTGCGGTGAGGACGATCCGGACGATGTCGGACTCAACCCGGATCGGTTCGGGGACGAAGGGGATGACGGTCATCCGGACGCCCCAGATGGCCACTACCGAAGCCGCCGCGCTTTGTCCGATCAGCTTCACCCACCAGCGCAGGTCCAGGAGGTCATCTGCCAGACCCACCACAACAATCACTCCCGCGCCGGCAAGTACTCCCCACGGTGAGGCGTTGCCGTGGAAGATGTCCTTGACGAAGAAGGACTGGCTCGCGACGATGAGCGCCACGAGGAAGCCAGCGAAGATTCCCAACCCTCCGAGCCGTGAGACCTGGTGGGAATGGGTGTCCCGGCTGCGGATCGGAGAGAACAGCTCAAGCCGGTCGCCAATCAGCCGCGCGCCCCACGTTGCGGCGTAGGACACACAGGCGGCCGTCAGCAGCATGAGCATATACATGATCATGGTGAGGGAACCCGTCCACGATCGTCAGTTGGGGCAGCGTCCCGGCACCCGCCCGGCAGCCACGGAGTCCGCTCCCGGCTGTGGATGAGGTGATGGCTCGCTTGCTGTGGGTCTGACCTTCGATAAATGGAACTTCTCCGTCGCCGGGCGCACGGCAGGCAGTGCATAGTGCCTGACAGGGCTGTATTACAGTGGACTCTAGTCAAGATACTAATGCCAACGGCTCCCCGGCCTCGCGTCACATGGCCCAGAACCGGCGGGAATTCCACCGACGGCCGTGCTGAAAGGAACCAGCAATGACCATGTCGGTTGCAGTCGCTGCCGTGACGTTTGACCGTCCGCGGGAGTTGGCGGTTCTGCTGAACGCCATCAATAACCAGACCGCCGAGGTGCGCTCCATTTGCCTCGTCGACAGCGGCACGGTGCCCGCAAAGGACGTCGCGGAACAGCATGCCCGTGTGGACTATATCCGTTCAGAGGCCAACCTTGGCGGCGCGGGCGGTTTCTCCCTGGCCATCCTCAAGGCGGTTGCCAGCGGCGCTGACTGGATCTGGATGATGGACGACGACGCCGAGCCCGCCGACCCGGAATGCCTCGCCACGCTGCTCCGCGAGGCTGAGGCACGCGGGCTCGATGCAGTGGTTCCCCTCGTGGTGGCACCCGGCCACCCCGACAAGCTTTCCTTCTTCTTCCGTCTTGATGGCAAGGTGACGCATGACCGCGCCGCGGTGGAAACCGTCGGTTTCCTGCCGAGCGACGGCCACTTCTTCAACGGCGCGCTGATCCGCTCGGATGTGTTCTTCAAAGTGGGCCTGCCGGACATGCGTCTCTTCATCCGCGGCGACGAGGTCGATTTCACGATCAGGCTGCGGAAGGCCGGCATCAGGTTCGGCACAGTCACCACCACGGCCATCACGCACCCGCATGCGTTCGCCGAAACCAAGCACGTGTTCGGCGCCCGCTGGCACGTGATTGTGCCCGATTCGGCATTCAAACGGCATTACTACTACCGCAACCGCGGATACCTCATCCGCCGCCATCTCAGGGTCAAGTCCCTCATCGCTGACGTGGGCGGCTACTTGGGCTACTTCCTGCGCAGCGGAGACTTCAGGGGCCTCGCCAACTGGTTTGGAGCTTTTTCCGCCGGCCTTCGCGGAAAGGGATTCGGTCCACTGAAGGACCAGAAGTTCTAGCGCCGCGAGCCTAAGCGGCGTCGCACTTGGCGGCGCACCAGCAGGGCCAACAGCACCCAGGGCTCGCCGAAAACACGATACGCCACCCGCCGCGGGTGGAGCATCAGCCGCCAGGCCCATTCCAGGCCAAGGCGCCCGAGCCAGCGCGGTGCCAGTTTCTGGACCCCGGCGATCTGTTCTATGGCACCGCCCACGGCGCAATAAACAGCCGGCGGCAGAGTAGCCCACCTGCGCTGAAGCACCGATTCCTGCAGCGGCATCCCCAGGCCGATGAGCACCAGTTGCGGACGCTGCTCCGTCAGCCACGTTACCGCGGCCTCCTCGAGCTCGTCATTCCAGCCTTCCCCGGGCAACCCGGCCACAGCAGCCCCCGGGACCATGCTTTGAAGCCGTGCCACAGCCTTGGCATTAGCCAGGGCACCGGCGCCTATCACCGCAATCCGTTCAAGGCCCTCGACCCCGCCCAGCGCCGGTATCCAGTCGGTGGAGCCCAACCTGTAGTCCATGACGGGCGCATCTGCCGCGCCGCTCCTCCCCCAGAGCCACAGCACGGGGGCGCCGTCCAGCAGGACCACATCGCTGTTCTCGTAGACGGACCGGAACCGGGGGTCGGAATGAAACAGCGTGACGCTGTGCAGGTTGTGCCCCACCACCGTGCGGGCAGCCCCTTCAGCGACAAAGGTGCTGAGCACCTCGATCAGCTCCGCGACCGTGAGTGGGGTGGCGTCAACCCCGAGGACGGGAATGTCTTGCCTTGTCAGGGTCAGCCGGCTCAAGGTCATTCGGCCGGGTCCGGAACGGCGGGGGCGCCTGCTGCCGGGTCAGTAACCTCGGGGGCGCCTGCTTCCGGCTCAGCAACCTCGGGGGCGTTCCCGTCCAGGTCCAGCAGGTTCGGGACGACTTCGCGGAGGCGCTCCAGGCTGATGGCGCCGGCCCGCACCACCCTTGGCGGAAGCGTCGTCGCATCAACAATGGTGGACGGAACGGCGTCGGCGCCTTCCGCAGGCCGGAATCCGCCCTCAAGGTAGACCTCCACGGACTCGGCAAGCTGGGTCCGTGCTTCCTCTGCGGTCTGTGCCGGCGGCTGGCCGGTGCGGTTCGCCGAAGACACCGCCAGCGGACCCGTGAGGGTCAGGAGGTCCTGTGCGACGTCGTCAGCCGGCATCCGCAGCGCAACCGTGCCCTTGGTTTCGCCCAGGTCCCAGTCAAGGGAGGGCTGGGCGTGGAGGATCAAGGTAAGTCCGCCGGGCCAGAAGGCCTCAGCCAGTTTCCGGGCCTCCGCTGGAACATCCGTGGCCAGCCCGTCCAGTGCGTTCAGTCGGGGTATCAGCACGGGGGGAGGCATGGTGCGGCTGCGGCCCTTGGACACGAGCAGCATGGTCACAGCCATCGGCGAAAAGGCGTCGGCCGCTATCCCGTAGACCGTATCCGTAGGAAACACCACGCACTTGTTGGCCCGGATGGCCCGCTGTGCGTGCTCCAGGCCTTCGGCGCGCTGGTCAGGTACGGTGCAGTTGTAGGTTGTGGTCACTGGCCTATTCTTTCATCGCTTGGTGAGTTGGTCCGCGGAGGACGGCGCTGGTGGCCCGTTCCTTGCCGTTCAGGTCGTAATGGGTTCTCACGTCGGTCCACAGACCGGTATTCCGGAGCATCGCGGCGATCCAGGCCGCCTGCACTTCGGCGTGTTCCATCACGAAGTAGCCGCCCGGTACCAGCAGCCGCGCGGCCGATGCGGCAGCCGCCGTCGGAAGTTCCATTCCGTCCGCTCCCCCGCCGTAGAGTGCCTCAGGCGGATCGTGCAGGGCCACTTCGGGTTCGTTCGGGATCGCCTCGGCCGGGATGTACGGCGGATTTGAAACCACGACGTCGAAGGTTCCGTTGAGTTCCGGCAGTGCGTCCCGCAGATCGCCACGGACCAGCGAAACCCTCAGCGGCTGTAGATTCTTCGCCGCCCAGGCATGGGCGAATTCGCTGAATTCAACCGCATGGACCTCCGCTCCGGGAACTTCATAGGCAATGGATCCGGCAATCGCGCCTGATCCGGTGCCAAGGTCCACGACTTTGGGATGCGCCATGCCCTGCAGCCGGTCAATGACCAACTGCACCACGGATTCGGTCTCGGGGCGGGGAATGAAGACACCCGGGCCAACGGCGAGTTCGAGGTGGCGGAAGTGCGCCACTCCGGTGATGTGCTGCAGCGGGATCCGCTGCGCCCGTTCAGCGACGAGGCCGGCATACCCCTCCGGCGCGGGCGAGTCGCCCAGCATCAGGGCGCGCAGGCGGCCAAGGCCTACTCCGAGCAAGTGCTCGGCCAGCAGTTCCGCGTCCACTCTGGGACTGGGAACGCCGGCGTCCGCCAGCAGGGCCGTGGCCTCACGCACCGCGTCCACCAGGCTCTGCCCGCTGCCGGGATTCATCTCAGCTCCGGCCAACGCTTACTCGCCGATGGCGTCGAGCCGGGACTGCTCATCCAGTTCGATGGCCGACTGGATCACCGGTTCCAAGTCGCCGTTCATGACCTGATCCAGGTTATAGGCCTTGTAGCCAGTGCGGTGGTCCGCGATCCGGTTTTCCGGGTAGTTGTAGGTGCGGATGCGCTCGGAGCGGTCCATGGTGCGGATCTGAGACTTGCGCTGCGCCGAGTTCTCGGCGTCGATCAGCTCCTGCTGGTGTGCCAGGATGCGGGCTCTGAGCACGCGCATGCCGGCTTCGCGGTTCTGCAGTTGCGATTTCTCGTTCTGCATGGCCACGACAATGCCGGTCGGAAGGTGGGTGATTCGCACGGCCGAGTCAGTGGTATTGACGGACTGGCCGCCCGGGCCGGAGGAACGGTAGACGTCGATCTTGAGCTCGTTCGGGCTGATTTCAAGTTCTTCGGGTTCGTCCACTTCGGGAAGCACCAGAACGCCGGCGGCCGAGGTGTGGATCCGGCCCTGCGACTCGGTGACCGGGACGCGCTGCACGCGGTGCACGCCGCCTTCAAACTTCAGCCGCGCGTACACGCCTTCCGCGGGATCGTTCGAGTTGCCCTTCACGGCCATCTGAACATCCTTGTATCCGCCAAGGTCCGATTCAGTGGCGGAAATGATCTCGGTCTTCCAGCCGCGCGATTCCGCGTATCGGCTGTACATCCGCAGCAGGTCCGCGGCGAACAGCGCAGCCTCGTCGCCGCCTTCGCCGCCCTTGACCTCGAGGATCACGTTGCGGGCGTCGTCCGGGTCGCGCGGGATCAGCAGCCGGCGCAGCTTGGCCGAGGCCGTCTCCAGGGCGGCCTCCAGCTCAGGCACCTCAGCGGCAAACTCAGAATCCTCGTCCGCCATTTCCTTCGCGGCCGCCAGATCGTCGCGGATACCCTCCCAGCGGTGGTAAGCCTCGACAATTCCGTTCAACTGAGCCGAACGCCGCCCCAGTTTTCGGGCAAGCTTCTGGTCAGCGTAAACAGCAGGATCCCCCAGCTGCGCCTGGATAGCAGCATGCTCATCCAACAGGCCCTGTACGGACTCAAACATTTTCACAACCTCTTTCGACTTGGAACCAAGTCTAGTGACGCACGCAGCGGTAGGTGACCTGACGGGCGCCGTCGCATATTTTGCCGGCCCGGGAGTGGCATCGGGCCTGTCGGAGCGTTGCTGCTGGCGTAGGCAGTACGTCAGCAGCAACGCGAAGGGGCGGGGCCGGCAAAATATGCGACGGCCCCACCCCCTGCTCAGCTATTTGTCGTTATCGGACTTCGCGCCAAGCGTCGTCTTCTGGACCTGCATGAGGAACTCAACGTTGCTCTGGGTCTCCCGGATCTTGTTGGTCAGCAGTTCAAGGCTCTGCTGCGTCTCGAGTCCGGAAAGTACGCGGCGCAGCTTCCACATGATCTTGACTTCCTCGGGGGAAAGCAGGTTCTCCTCGCGGCGGGTGCCGGACGCGTTGACGTCCACGGCCGGGAAGATGCGCTTGTCCGCCAGCTGGCGGGACAGTCGCAGTTCCATGTTGCCGGTGCCCTTGAACTCTTCGAAGATGACTTCGTCCATCTTGGAACCGGTCTCGACGAGCGCGGTTGCCAGGATGGTCAGCGAGCCGCCATTTTCGATGTTGCGGGCTGCACCGAAGAAACGCTTCGGCGGGTACAGCGCCGCGGAGTCCACGCCACCGGACAGGATACGGCCGGAGGCCGGGGCTGCCAGGTTGTACGCGCGGCCCAGACGGGTCATCGAGTCGAGGAGCACCACAACATCCATGCCCATTTCCACCAGGCGCTTTGCACGCTCGATGGAAAGCTCAGCCACGGTGGTGTGGTCATCGGCGGGACGGTCGAAGGTGGAGGCAATGACCTCACCCTTGACCGTGCGCTGCATGTCCGTGACTTCTTCGGGGCGTTCGTCAACAAGCACCATCATGAGGTGGACCTCAGGATTGTTGGTGGTGATGGCGTTGGCGATGGACTGCAGGATCAGCGTCTTGCCGGCCTTCGGCGGGGAGACGATCAGGCCGCGCTGGCCCTTGCCGATCGGGGCGACCAGGTCGATGACGCGGGGTCCGATCTTCTTCGGGTCCGTCTCGAGGCGCAGACGCTCGGAGGGGTACAGCGGGACGAGCTTCGCGAATTCGACGCGGTCCTTGAGTTCCTCAGGGGTCTTGCCGTTGACCGAGGTGACCCGGACCAGGGCGTTGAACTTCTGGCGGGCGGACTGCTGGCTGCGGTCCTCGCCTTCACGCGGAGCGCGGATGGCGCCAACAACGGCGTCGCCCTTGCGCAGGTTGTACTTCTTGACCTGGGCGAGGGACACGTACACGTCGTTCGGGCCCGGCAGGTAGCCCGAGGTGCGGATGAACGCGTAGTTTTCCAGCACGTCGAGGATGCCGGCCACGGGCAGCAGGACATCATCCTCGGTGACCTCGACGTCGTCGACGTCGGGACCCTGAGCACGTCCGCGACGGCGGTCGTTACGGTCGCGGAAGCGGTCATTGCGGTTGCTGTCGCGGCTGTCCTGCGAACCCGAACGGTCGTTCCGGTCGCGGCGGTTCCGGCGGTTCCGGCGGCTTCCGCCGTCAGTGTCTTCGCTTTCGCGGGTCTCTTCCCTGCGGTTGTCCTCGCGGCGGGTCTCGCGGGTTACCGTCTCGCCGCCGTCGCGGCCACCACGGGTCCGGCTTGACTGGCGGTCGGTGCGCTGACCGGCTTCGCCGGCCTCGGCGCCCTGATCAGCACCGCGCTGCTCGCCACCACGCTGTTCGGTGCGCTGCTCGGCACCGCGCTGTTCGGTGCGCTGCTCGGCCCCGCGCTGTTCGGTGCGCTGTTCGGCGGGAGCTGCCTGCTCACCCTGGCTCTCGGCTTCCACAGCCTGCCCGGAGCCCTGCGGCGCTGCGGCGGCTTCGCCACGGCGGCGGTTGCGGGTCCGGGGCTGACGGCGCTCAGGAGCACCTTCGGTTCCCGCGGATTCGCCAGCTGCGCCATGGACAGGCGCTGTCGGAGCCTCGGCGGGTGCGGCTTCGACCGGTGCCTCGGCAACGGGGGTGCTCACCACGCCATCGCTGCCTGCGCGGCGGCTGCGGCCACGTCCACGGGCACGGGTGCCTTCCTGGGCCGGAGCCTCAGCGGCTTCCACCGCGGGAGCAGCGGCAACCGGCGCAGCGGTGCGGGCAGAGATGTTCTCGCCGGTCTTTTCGGCGCCCTTGACGGGTGCCTTGCTGACAGGGGTACCGGCGCGATGGGCGGAGATGGCTGAAACCAGGTCCCCCTTGCGCATCCGGGAGCCGCCGGAGATGCCAAGCTGGCTGGCAAGAGCCTGAAGCTGGGCGAGCTTTAGGCCGGCAAGGCCACTGCTCTTGGCGGGTGCGGCCGTAGATGACTCGGCAGCAGAAGTTGTAATGTCCACAGCTGAAGACAGCTCAGTGGTTTCGGTCACGAAGGATCCTTCCCCCTCGACGGCGTCCAGACTGGGAGCTGGACGCGATGATTTGATCTGGGCTGCAGTTCAGATCTGCAGCCGGATTTCGGCCTTGCCGGATGGATTTCGGCCAGCAGGACCGGATACTGATTCACCTTGGACACTCCAAATGGGGAATGGCGGGCTGACGCTTCAGGGGTACAGATAATGCTCTGCAGATTCCTGCGACAGACCAAAGCAGGCGGCACCGGAGAAGATTGCGCAGAAGAAAGATCAAAGCAACACAAGATCAGACCGGCACCATGGCCATTGTCGGGATCTTTTCGCTGCCTGCGGATTTACCGCCGGTGCAACTCCACTTTAGCACCTTCGACGTCCACTGCCAGCTTCATCACACGCCAGGCCACGTCCGGCGTGTTGGCCTGAGTGTAGGCGTCGATGAACTTCAGCACTGCGGCTGCCTCTTTTTCCCCGTTGGCCAGCACCAGGACGGTTGGTCCGGCGCCGGAAACAACGGCCGCGTGTCCTGCGTAGCGCAGCGCGCGGATCAGGTCCGCACTGGGACGCATCGCCTCCGCCCGATAGCTCTGGTGCAGGTAATCCTCGGTGCCCGGCAGCAGGAATTCCGGTTTGCTGGTCAGCGCGTGGATCAACAGGGCGGCCCGTCCGGAATTCATCGCGGCGGCGTGGTGGCCCACCGAGGCCGGAAGCAGGGCCCGCGCGGCCTCGGTGGAAAGCTCGTAGTCGGGCACAGCCACCACGGGAATCACGGCGTCAGCCACGGTGGCACATGTGCTGCTGTACTGGTCACTGTCCTGCCAGGACAGCGCCAGTCCGCCAAAAATGGCCGGTGCGACGTTGTCCGGGTGGCCTTCCATCTCGCTGGTGAGCTGCAGGATCCACTCCTTGCCGCGCCGGGACTGCTCGGGAACCAGGGCATTGGCCGCGGTCACCGCCGCCACCACTGCCGATGCCGACGATCCCAGGCCGCGACCGTGCGGATTGACATTGTCTGCCGTGATCCGCAGACCTTCGTGGCGGAATCCCAGCCGGTGCAACGCCTCAGTCACGGCTTTGACCACGAGGTGGCTTGCGTCGCGGGGCAGTGTTTCGGCGCCTTCACCCCTGAGCTCGAAATGGAGCTCTCCGCTGGCCAGGGTCTCCACCGTCAGGGTGTCATGCAGCGAGAGCGCCAGTCCCAGGCTGTCGTAGCCGGGGCCGAGGTTGGCGCTGGTGGCCGGCACACGGACGGTCACCAACTGGCCGGCCGGAACAGCCGGCGCGCCGGCCGCGGATTCCGCCGGGATTGTGAGGGTGGTTTCCAAGGCTATTTTTCTTCCAGGCCCAGTTCAGCGGCCACGGTGACCACGTCGTTGGAGACCTTGACGGGCACTACCTCGCTGCCGTCCTCGGTGCGGAGCGCCCACTGCGGGTCCTTCAGGCCATGACCGGTCACCGTGATCACGATCGTCTTGCCGGCGGGAACTTCCCCGGCCGCGTGCTTCTTGATGAGGCCCGCCACTCCGGCGGCGGAGCCGGGCTCAACGAAGACACCCTCTCGGGCTGACAGCCAGCGGTGGGCTGCCAGAATCTCGTCGTCGGTCACGGCTTCGATGAGGCCGCCGGACTCGTCGCGGGCCGCGATCGCAGTGTCCCAGGAGGCCGGGTTGCCGATGCGGATTGCCGTGGCAATGGTGTCCGGCTCCGTGATGGGATGGCCTGCGACGAACGGGGCGGCGCCTGCGGCCTGGAAGCCCCACATAACGGGCGTCCTGGTGGATACCGCGGGAAGGGTCCCGGCCGTATCCGATTCAAAGGGGGCGGCGTACTCCTTGTACCCCTTCCAGTAGGCACTGATGTTGCCGGCGTTGCCGACCGGAAGGACGTGGATGTCCGGGGCGTCACCGAGGGCGTCAACGATTTCGAACGCACCGGTCTTCTGGCCCTGGATTCGGGCGGGGTTGACCGAGTTGACGAGGAACACGGGATAGGACTCGCCGAGCTTGCGGGCAATGTCCAGGCAGTTGTCGAAGTTGCCGTCCACCTGCAGGAGGGTGGCGCCGTGCGCGATCGCCTGGCTGAGCTTGCCCATGGAGATCTTGCCCTCGGGAACCAGGACGGCACACTTGAGCCCGGCCGCGGTGGCGTAGGCGGCGGCGGAGGCCGAGGTGTTTCCGGTGGAGGCGCACACCACGGCCGCGGCTCCGGAGGCGACGGCCGCGGTCATGGCCATGGTCATGCCACGGTCCTTGAAGGATCCGGTGGGGTTCATCCCTTCCACCTTCAGGTACACGGTGGAGCCGGTGAGCTCGGACAGCTTCCGCGCGTGGACCAGGGGCGTGCCCCCCTCGCCAAGGGTGATCACCTTGGTGGATTCCGTTACGGGCAAACGATCAGCGTATTCGCGGATGACTCCGCGCCATTGGTGAGCCACTTAGACTCCTTCTACCCGCAGTACGGATGTAACGGAAATGATGACGTCCAGTCCCTTGACGGCCTCGACGGTTGCTGCCAGCGCAGCTTCGGTTGCGCGGTGGGTGACGATCCGCAGTTCTGCTGATTCCACGTTGGAATCACTATCACGGTGGATTGTCTGCCGCATGATTTCGATGGAGACCCCGTGTTCGGCGAACAGCTGGGCGATCCTGGCCAGGACGCCGGGCTGGTCTGCCACGTCCAGGCCGATGTAGTAGCTGGTGTTGACGGCGTCAATGGGCAGCGCCGGAACGTGGCCGGTGGTGGATTCAATCCGCCCGGGCCCGCCCAGGACAATGCGGCGCGCAGCGGAGACCAGGTCGCCCAGCACGGCGGACGCCGTGGGGGTCCCGCCGGCGCCCTGGCCATAGAACATCAGTTCCCCGGCGTTCTCGGCTTCGATGAAGACGGCGTTGAAGGCCCCGCGCACGGCGGCCAGCGGGTGCTCGCGCGGAAGGAGCGTGGGGTGGACCCTGACCGACACACCTTCGTTGCCCTCGGCGTCCGTCAGCTTCTCGGCAATGGCCAGCAGCTTGATGACGAAGCCTGCCTCCTTGGCGGCGGCAATGTCCGCGGCGCTGACGCGGGTGATCCCCTCCCGGTGCACGTCTGCAAGGTCAAACCGGGTGTGGAACGAGAGCGAGGCAAGGATGGCGGCCTTTGCCGCGGCGTCGAATCCTTCGATGTCGGCGGTGGGATCGGCCTCGGCGTAGCCAAGCCGCTGCGCCTCGGCGAGGGCGTCGGCAAACTGCGCGCCGGTGGAGTCCATCTGGTCAAGGATGAAGTTCGTGGTGCCGTTCACGATGCCCAGAACCCTCGTGATGCGGTCGCCGGACAGGCTGTCCCGGATGGGGCGCAGGATGGGAATGGCCCCAGCCACGGCAGCTTCATAGGAAAGCTCGACGCCGGCTTTGTCCGCCTCCTCGTAGAGGGTGGGGCCGTCCGCCGCGAGGAGCGCCTTGTTGCCGGTCACCACGCTCGCTCCGCCCTGGATGGCGGCGAGGATCAGCGAACGGGCAGGTTCAATGCCGCCCATCAGCTCGATCACGAGGTCGGCGTCCTTGATCAGGGTCTCCGCATCGGTGGTGAACAGCTCGCGGGGCAGGTCCACGTCACGCTCGGCCTCGAGGTTGCGCACGGCGATGCCGGTCAGCTCCAGGCGTGCGCCGGTCCGCGGCGCCAGCGCCTCGGCGTCGTCAATGAGAATCCGTGCCACCTGAGCCCCGACGTTGCCACAGCCCAGCAGAGCCACTTTCAGGGTTCGCAATTCGGTCATTCAGACTCCCATGTCACGGTTGAGCAGATCTTCTTCGGTTTCCCCGCGGACAATCAGCCGGGCGGATCCGTCGCGCACCGCGACAACGCCCGGCCGGGCCAGATAGTTGTAGTTGCTTGACAGGGCCCAGCAGTAGGCGCCGGTCCCCGGTACAGCGAGCAGATCACCGGCTGCCACGTCCTCGGGCAGATATACATCTCTAACAACTATGTCGCCGCTCTCGCAATGTTTGCCCACTACGCGGGACAGCTGCGGCGCGGCGCCGGAGGTGCGCGAGGCCAGAATTGCCGAATAATCCGCGTCGTACAGCACCGGACGGGGGTTATCGCTCATCCCGCCGTCCACCGACACATAGCGGCGCGGGTACGTAACGTTTTTTCCCGCCGGTTCCTCACCGGAACCGTGCGTTCCGGCGGCCGGTGCGTCCACGCGCACGGTCTTAAGGGTGCCCACCTCATACAGGGTGAAGGTGCTGCTTCCCACGATGGCCCGTCCCGGCTCAATGGAGATCCGGGGAGCGGTGATGCCCAGGTCCGCGCATGTGGAGCGGACGACGGCGGCCATCGCCTGCGCGATCTCGGCCGCCGGACGCGGGGTGTCCACGGGGGTGTAGGCGATGCCGTAGCCGCCGCCCAGGTCCAGTTCCGGCAGCACGATGGAGTATTTCTTCTGCATGGCGGCCAGGAACGTCAGGAGCTTCACGGCGGCGAGGGCGAAGCCGTCCGGCTCGAAAATCTGTGAGCCGATGTGGCAGTGCAGGCCTAGCAGCTCGATGCTGGCATGACCGGCCGCGGCAGCCACGGCTTCCTCGGCGGCAGAGAGCCCGGCCTGGTCCGTGGAGTCCTCCGCCATGGAGAGGCCGAACTTCTGGTCTTCGTGGGCGGTGGCGATGAATTCGTGGGTGTGGGCATGCACTCCGGGGGTCAGGCGCAGCATCACCTTGGCGGTTTCGCCGCGGCTGGCGGCAATGGCGGCCACGCGCTCAAGCTCGGCGAGGCTGTCCACCACGATCCGGCCAAGCTGCATGTCCAGGGCGCGGTGGATCTCGCCGTCGGACTTGTTGTTGCCGTGCAGCGCGACGTCGGCGCCGGGAATCCCGGCGCGCGCGGCCACAGCGAGTTCCCCGCCTGATGCGGTGTCCAGGCGAAGCCCTTCTTCCTCCACCCACCGGACGACGGCGGTGCACAGGAAGGACTTGCCGGCGTAGTAGACGTCCACTCCCCCGCAGATGTCCGCGAAGGCATCATTGAAGGCGTCGCTGAACGCCCGGGCCCGGGCGCGGAAGTCGTTTTCGCTCATGACAAACAAGGGCGTACCGTACTGTCGCTGCAGCTCGCTGACGGTCATGCCGTCAATGGCGAGTTCGCCGTCGACGTTGCGCTCCACCCCGGCCGCCCAAAGCGGTTCGTGGAGAGCGTTGGGGTCCGCCGGAACAGCGAGCCATTCCGGGGCCAGCGGCGAGGCGTGGTTGAGTGGTTCGCCGGTCATCGCGCTCACATCCGTTCCGGCGCCGAAACGCCCAGCAGTTCAAGGCCGTTGGCCAGCACCTGGCTGGTGGCGTCGTTGAGCCACAACCGTGTGCGGTTGAGGTCGGTAATGGGTTCCTCGCCCTGGGGCGCCACGCGGCAGGCGTCGTACCAGCGGTGGTAGGCGCCCGCGATGACCTCGAGGTGGCGGGCCACGCGGTGTGGCTCGCGAAGCTCGGCCGCCTTGGCCACGATGGACGGGTAGCTGCCCAGGTAAGACAGCAGCTCGTTCTCCGTGGCGTGCTCCAGCAACGAGGCATCAAAGGCGCTGCGGTCCACTCCGGCGGCCACGGCGTTCCTGGCCGTGCCGCGGGAACGCGCGTGGGCGTACTGGACGTAGAACACGGGGTTCTCGTTGCTGTGCTTCTTGAGCAGCTCGGGGTCCAGGGTCAGAGGTGAGTCGGCGGGGAACCGGGCGAGGGAGTAGCGGACGGCGTCCTTGCCCAGCCAGGAGATGAGGTCCTTGAGCTCGATGATGTTGCCGGCGCGCTTGGAGAGTTTGGCTCCGTTGACAGAAACCAGCTGGCCGATCAGGACCTCGATGTTGACCTCGGGATCGTCCCCGGCGGCGGCCGCGATGGCCTTGAGCCGGTTAATGTAGCCGTGGTGGTCCGCTCCCAGCAGGTAGATTTTCTGGTCGTAGCCGCGGTCCTTCTTGGAGAGGTAGTACGCGGCATCCGCGGCGAAGTAGGTCGGTTCGCCGTTCGCGCGGATCATCACCCGGTCCTTGTCGTCCCCGAAGTCCGTGGTGCGCAACCAGACGGCACCGCCGTCGTCGAAGACGTGACCCTGCTCGCGAAGGCGGGCGACGGCACTTTCGATGGCGCCGGCGTCGTGCAGTTCCTGCTCCGAGAAGTAGACGTCAAAGGCGACGCCGAAGTCGGCGAGCGTTTCCTTGATGTCGTGCATCTGCGCTTTGTACGCCGCTCCGCGGATCACCGGCAGCGCCGCGACGTCGGTCAGTTCCCGGATGTCCGGGTGTTCCGTCAGGACGTGGTGGCCCAACTCGGAAATGTACTCGCCGGGGTAGCCTCCCTCAGGCACGCCGCGTCCGTGCAGCCGGGACAGCACGGAATGCGCGAAGACGTTCATCTGCGATCCGGCGTCGTTGATGTAATACTCGGCGGTGACCTTCGCGCCGGAGGCCCGGAGCACCCGGGCGATCGAGTCGCCCAGCGCCGCCCAGCGGGTATGGCCGATGTGCAGCGGACCGGTGGGGTTGGCGGAGACGAATTCCATGTTCACCACATGGCCGGCGAGCGCCGAGTTGGTACCGTACCCGGGACCCGCTTCGACGATGGTCTGGGCCAAGGCGCCCGCGGCAGCGGCGTCAACGGTGATGTTCAGGAAGCCCGGGCCGGCGATGTCCACCGAGGCAACGCCGTCAATCGATTTCAGCCGGGCGCTGAGGATCGAGGCGAACTCCCGCGGGTTGGTGGCTGCCTGCTTGGACAGCTGGAGCGCGATGTTGGTGGCCCAGTCGCCGTGCTCCCGGTTCTTTGGACGCTCCACGCGCACCTCGTCCGGCACGGCTGACGCCGAAAGCGCGATCTCGCCGGCGGCGACGGCGTCTTTCAGGCAGGCGGATATGGCGAGGGAGAGTTCTTCGGGAGTCACGCCTCTAGCCTACCGTTGGGCCCGCATACCGGCAGAATCAGGGATCCGCAACGACGGCAGGCGTCTGTACAGGAAACCACCGGGGTGGTCACAGGTGGAGTCCCTACCCTGAATCCCTGTCTGCATGCAGGCGCACCTCCCGCACACGAAACGAGTCCTCCCATGACCTCCCCCGCCCGCAAGAGCATTTTCGTCGGTATCGCCGGCCTCTCCCTGGCCGGCACGGTGGCCGGTTGCGCACCGACGGCCCAGTCCGCCGCTGTCCAGTCCACAGCGGCCCCATCCACGGCAACACAGTCCACTGCTGCCCCGGCAATGCAATCCCCGACCGGAGCGGCAGGCTCCGCCGCCACCGCGTCGGCTGCCGGCTACAAGGACGGCATCTACAGCGCGGACGGAAGCTATCTTTCCCCCGGGGGCCCGCAGACAGTGGGCGTGCAGCTGACCCTCGCCAACGGAACGGTGTCCGATGTCACCATCACGCCGCATCCCACCGATCCCAATACCCGCGAGTACCAGGGCGAGTTTGCGGCCGGCATCAAGGATCAGGTGGTGGGCAAGAAGCTGGATGAACTCAATGTTTCGAAGGTGGCCGGTTCCTCGCTGACCGGTGGCGGATTCAACGAGGCTGTGGCCAAAATCAAGGCACAGGCGAAGTAACCGCTGATGGTGCGGGGCTGGAACGATTTTGATTTCGAGGGAATCGCACCCGCTGGCAGATTTCCACGCCCCTGCCCCTGGGTGCCGCCCAGCGACGCAGGCTTCTGGGAATCGTGGAAGAGTACGACGCCGTGTGGTCCCGTTTCAGGTCCGACTCCGTGGTGGCCGGGTTGGCCACGCGGCCCGGGCGCTACGCCATGCCGGAGGAAGCCGCGGGGTTGGGCCGCCTTTACCGGAGTCTCTACCGGCTCAGTGCGGGAGCCATGACGCCGTTGATTGGCGGCGGCCTGGAACAGCTGGGCTACGACGCACGCTATTCGCTTCACCCTCAGGGAGAGGCGATTCCGGCGCCGGCATGGGACGAGGTGCTGGACTGGCAGGGGAACGTGCTTTGCACCACGGCGCCCGTGGTCCTGGATGTGGGCGCGGCGGGCAAGGGACAGTTGGCTGATCTGCTCGCCGACGAACTCCGCTCGCAGGGAGTCGCCGAATACGTCATCGACGCCAGCGGCGACCTGCTGAACTCCGGCGGCTCCCCGCTCACCGTCGGGCTTGAACATCCGTATGACGCTTCCCGCGCCATTGGCACCGTTGAGCTTGGTGCGGGCGCCCTCTGCGCATCCGCTGCCAACCGGCGTTCCTGGGGCGACGGCCTTCATCACGTGCTCGACGGACTCACCGGCGTCCCCGTGCGGACCGTGGTGGCAACGTGGGCCATGGCCCGGACCGCCATGGTTTCCGATGCGCTGGCCACCGCTCTGTTCTTCGTCTCCGGAGACGTGCTTGAGCAGGAATTCGAGTTGTCCTGGCTCAGGGTCTTCTCGGGCGGCAGCGCGGAATACTCAGCCGGCTTTGCGGGCGCGCTGTTCGAATGAGGGACGCGTGGCCAGCGTCGAGGCGTCGCGGGGGCCGGATGGGCGCGTTTCATCGCTCCGATTTTCCATTGAGGGCCTCCTTCCTGCTAAGCTCTAGGACGTCCCACCGGCAACGGCAGGAACCCTGGATGCCCTCGTAGCTCAGGGGATAGAGCGTCTGCCTCCGGAGCAGAAGGTCGTAGGTTCGAATCCTATCGAGGGCACAAATACATCCCGCCAGCCAAGCTGGCGGGATTTTTTGTTGCCCCCTCTACCTGAGGTCTCCCGCGTGTCCGGTCCCGTTCAATGTCGGGGCCCACTCGTAGGCTGTTCCCATCGGCAGCGGGGTTACGCGGCCGCCGGCATTCGCGCCTTGCACCGGGATGCGGAAGCCGCCCTCCCCGCCGAAGCGCAGAGGGGAATTACATGTACTGTTCCATCGTCCCGCCCTACATGCTCAGGCGCCTTGCGGCCCGTGACGAGCCCAGGCTCTCGGCTGTCGCCCGCGCGGCCAAGGAAGCCCTGGCGCATGTCCGAACCGTCCAGGCATCCCGGGCACTGCCTACGGCCGCTGTGCCGCCCGGGCTGCGGGAGACGGCCCCGGGGCCAGCCGAGCGGACCATCTATGATGCCCAGTCCACTGAATCCCTCCCGGGAAAGGTGGTGCGCAAGGAGGGCGAGCCCGTGACCGGGGATCCCTCGGCGGATGAGGCCTACGACGGACTCGGCCACACACACCGGCTGTACGCCGAAGCCTTTGGCCGGGACTCCGTTGACGGCCGGGGACTTGCCCTCGATGCCTCCGTCCACTTCGGGAAGCTCTACGACAACGCCTTCTGGGATGGCCGCCAGATGGTGTTCGGCGATGGCGACGGCGAAATCTTCCAACGCTTCACCCGCTCGCTGAGCGTGATCGGGCATGAGCTCACCCATGGCGTGACGCAATACTCCGCCGGGTTGGCCTACCGCAATCAGGCGGGTGCCATCAATGAGTCACTGTCCGATGTCTTCGGGGCGCTCGTGGAACAGTTCGTCAGGCAACAGCCGGCCTCCCAAGCCAGTTGGCTGATCGGTGAAGGTCTCTTTACCGACCAGGTCCAGGGCGCGGCGCTCCGGTCCATGAAGGCCCCCGGCACGGCGTACGACGACGACGTCCTGGGCAAGGATCCCCAGCCGGACACCATGGATTCATACGTACGCACCAGTGCCGACAACGGCGGCGTGCACATCAACTCGGGTATCCCCAACCGCGCCTTCTTCTTGGTGTGCTCCGCACTTGGCGGTAACGCCTGGGAGACTCCGGGCCGGATCTGGTACGACGCACTGACTGGAGGATCACTGCCCGCCTCCGCCACCTTCAGCAGGTTTGCCAAGGCCACCGCTGGCTCGGCCAAGGAGTTGCACGGGGCTCAATCCCCGGAGCACGACGCGGTCCGGGAGGCGTGGGACACTGTCAAAGTAAGGCTGTAACCGGGCCCTCCGATCCCGGAGGGGTGCGGGAGGGATGCCCGGAAACACGGCAGGAAGCAGCACGGCAGGAAGCACAGGCACCGGGCCATGAAGATAACTGTCCAGCGCACCGGCGGCGTCGCTGGGCTGACGCGGGTGTGGAGCGTGCGGGCGGATACCCCAACGGATAAAAGCCGCTGGGCGCCGCTGATTGACGCGTGCCCGTGGGACGCTGTGCCCGCAAGAGGCGACTTGAAGCAGGCAGACAGGTTCACGTTCTCCATCCGGGCAGGACGGCACCGGGCCACGATTCCGGAACAGGCTGTCACGGGGCCGTGGCGCGAGCTCGTCGAGCAGACCAGGGCCGCGGCTGAAGCCGGCAATCCTGACTAGTCGCGCCGCGGCTGGCCCGGCGGTTCCTAGACTGCCGGCTCAAGATGCCCCCTGAAGGCTCGCCGGTAGGACTGGGGGCTGGTGGCAAGCACCTTGCCGAAATGGTGGCGCAACAGCACGGAGTGCCCGAACCCGGATTCGCGGGCAATTTCGTCAATGTTGAGCTCCGTGGATTCCAGCAGCTCCTGGGCCCGCAGCACGCGCTGCGAATTCAGCCATGCGGCGGGGGTGGCACCGGTCTCGGATCGGAAGCGGCGGGCGAAGGTACGCGGCGACATGTGCACGCGGGCCGCAAGCTCGTTGACGCTGTGTTCCTGTTCCAGGTGGCGGACCATCCACTGCAGCAGCTCCTCCATGGGCTGGGAACCGCAGGCGGGAATGGGACGGTCGATGAACTGGGCCTGGCCGCCGTCGCGGTGCGGAGGGACAACCATGTCCCGGGCGATGCTGGCTGCCACGGCCGCGCCGAACTCGACGCGCACCAGGTGCAAGCAGGCATCGATGCCCGCAGCCGTGCCCGCGCTGGTGATGATCCTGTCGTCCTGGACGTACAGGACGTTCTCGTCCACGCGGGCGTCCGGGTAGCTGGCTGCAAGCTCACCGGAGTAGTGCCAGTGTGTGGTGCAGCGGCGGCCATCGAGCAGACCGGCGCGCGCCAGCGCAAACGCGCCCGAACAAATCGACATCACCCAGGCCCCGCGGCTGTGGGCGTCCCGCAGCGCCTCAAGGACGGCGCGGGGAATATCCGCATCCCGCCCGTAGGGTGCCATGATCACGAGGTCGGCGTCAGCCGCGGCCTCCAATCCCAGCTCCACGTGCATGGACAATCCGGATTTGAGCGGGATCTGGCCCGGCTCCGGCGTGCAGACCCGGAAGTCGAAGGCGGGAACTCCGGTCCCCCGGGCGGATCTGTCGATGCCAAACACCTCAAAAGCCGTCCCGAACTCGAAGATCGAAAAGTTGGGGACAACGATCATTGCCACTGATTTGAGCATGCTTCCATTGTGGCAGAAAAAGTGGCAGAAATTATAGGTTTTTGGGCATTTCTGCCACTGGTCGCTGGCACTCTGACGGAGAACCATAGAGACATGGAAACCATCGGAGTCGCACTCGTGATCCTGTTGCTCATCGTCCTTGCAGCCACCGTCGCGGACCTGCTCCACGACGGCCGGGGGCACACCCCGCCGGAGCGCTCGGAAAGGGACTGGTCTGCCCGGGAACTGCCCAGCACCAACTACACCCACGGCCTGCGGAACTACTGAAGCTCGTGGAGGCGGCACTCCCGCCAGAACACCGACAAAGCAAACGGACAACGCAGCGGGACCCGGCTCAGCGAGCCGGGTCCCGCTGCGTTACTGGCATCAAAGTCAGCCCCGGGCGATGTCCGAGGGATGTTCCGCCAGGGGCGTGATGTCGATGCTCATGTACGGGAACAGCGGCAGCCCCCACAGGATCTCGTGCAGGCGTTCATGTCCGGTGACGTCGAAGATGCTCAGGTTGGCGTATTCGCCGACGCAACGCCAGATGCTTTGCCATTCGCCCTGGCGCTGCAGCTTCTGCGAATACGCCTTCTCCGTGGCGAGAAGTTCAGCCTTGGCCCGCGCATCCATGTGGTGCGGGATATTGACGTCCATTCGTACTGCGTACAGCACGCGGCGCTCCTTTGTTTGATGTGTCTGGTGAGCGTTAGCTCGGCTTCGCGCCTGAATCAGGCGGGGACGGCGTCCAGTACGAAGTCGTAGGTGACCTCATTGCCGGCTTCAGCCGCACGGGCCGTGGGGCTGAGGACCAGTTCCGGCTTGACGGCGGAGGCAATGTCGTCGGAGAGGTGCTGGTCACCTTCGAAGTAGAGCTGTGCGGTCAGCAGTTGATAACCCGGAGCGGACACCTTGAGGTGGAGGTGCGCGGGGCGCCAGGCGTGCCATCCGGCCGCCGCGATGAGCTTCCCGCAGGCGCCATCGGTGGGGATCTGGTACGGCGCAGGCTGGACGGTGTTCAGAGCGAAGTTACCACCGCCGTCGGCAAGGACGGTGCCACGCAGGTTCCACTCGGGCAGGCCGGGGGCGTACTGCGAGTAAAAACCGTTGTCATCCGCGTGCCAGATTTCCACACTGGCACCGGCCAATGGCGTACCGTCAACGGCGCGGACCTGGCCCTGGAACAGCAACGGGGTGCCGCCCTCGTCCGCCCGCATGGGCAACGTGGCCGGGGTTTCCAGCCGGGGCGAACCCGGCACGTAGTAGGGGCCCTCGATGGTGCCCTTATTGCCTTCGCGGTCCTCAGTGGAAACCTCTTCGACCACGTGCTCCACCCAGACGTCCAGGAACAGCGGCCATTCGCCGTCTTCGCCCACGCTGATGAGCCAGGACTTCAGCGCGTTGAATTCGTCGTAGGTGACCTTGTGCTTGCGGATGGTCCCGTAAACCGCGCCCAGGACTTCGTTGGCGAGCAGGGACACTCGTTCCTTGGGAACCTCAAGTGTCGCCGTCTTGCCGCTGTCGCGGAAGCGCTCAGTTGCGAGGCTGCCGGATTCCGCGGCCTTGGCATCAAATTCACTCAGCTCGGTTGTCATCGTTGACTCACTTTCTTTTACCGGCGCCACTTCGGTGTGGGCGCCTGATCGGGGGTTGGTTTCGGGCTTAGTTGCCCTGGTCGAGGCGGTATTTGGAAAGCTTCTCCGGGTCAATGGCGATCCCGATGCCGGGCACCTGACGGGCAGCCAGGCGGCCGTCGACGATCTCCAGCGGCTCCGCCAGGAGGTCATCGCTCATGTCCAGGAAGTTGGAGAGTTCGCCGGCGCGCAATGTGGTGGATTTGAAGGCGGCGCCGAAGGTGACCGTGCACAGGGTGCCCAGCTGACCATCGATCTGGTTGCCCATAACCACTTCGGCACCGAGCCCGTCGCATTGGAACAACACACGCTGGGAGTGCGAGAACCCGGTCCGGGCCGTCTTGATGCTGACGGCGTTGGCTGCACCGTTGAGCAGTTCACGGGTGACCTCGCCGGGCCGCGTTGCGCTCTCATCGGCCACGAACGGCACGGGACAACGTTCCACCAGCCATTTGCGACCCAGGACGTCGTCCGCCGGGCACAGTTCCTCGGCCAGGGTCAGGTCGAGCTCGGCCATGGCGTTTAGCGCCCGGAGCGATTCCGACGCCGTCCACCCGCGGTTGCCGTCGATGTACAGTTCGATTTCCTCGCCGAGCTCTTCGCGCAGAGCGCGGCAGACGTCGACGTCGAGCCTGAACGGCTTCCTGCCCACTTTCACCTTGAATGTGGTGATCCCGTAGGTTTCACGCATGCGCTCGGCTTCGGCCACCATCTTCGCGGGCTCCGCGAAGCCAAGCATGTGGCTGACCCTCATGCTGTCCGAGTACCCGCCAAGCAGGGCGGTAACGGGCTGGCCCAGCGTCTTTCCAATAACGTCCCAGATGGCCATGTCCACGGCAGATTTGGCGGTCGGGTTGCCAACGGTCCTGTCCATGACGGCGTGAACAGCTTCCCGGTCCATAGCGGACATTCCCACAATCCCAGGCGCGAACAGTGTCTGGATGGCCGCCACGATGGATTCCTGAGTCTCGCCGTACGTGAACGGCCGGGCCGGCGCCTCAGCGAGGCCCACTACCCCGTCGTCACTGTGGACGCGCACCAGGACGTGCTGGGCACTGTGGACCTCGCCGCTCGCGAAGCGGAGGGGCTTTGTGTAGGGGATGGCGAACGGGATCGCCTCCATGGCTGTGATTTTCACGGGAGCCCTCCGGCATGGGTGGAGTCGATAAAGATGTTGTTGTCCTCGAGCATCGCGAGGAACGAGTCGACGAGTGGCGAGTCCTCGTTGCGCCGCCACGACAGCCCCAGTTCCACGGGTTCGGTTCCGGAAATTGCACGGTATTGCACGCCGTCCAGCGCGATGCTCCTGACGGATTCCGGCAGGACCGCCACACCAAGGCCGGCCGCCACCAGTGAGAGCTGTGTGGAGGTCTTCGAGGACTCGTGGGCCACCTGGGGATGGAAGCCGGCCGCCAGGCATGCGCGGATTACCGCATCATTGACCACCGAACGGGAACCCGCGGTGTACATGATGAAATCCTCGGCCCGCAGCTCACCAATGGCCACTGATTCCCCTGCGGCCAGCCGGTGGCCGGCGGGGAGTGCCACCACAAACTCCTCACGGGCGATGGGACGCAGCGCCAGGGACGTGTCCCTGACCGGCGGCCGCAATACGCCGACGTCGAGCTCCCCGGCGGCGAGCGCCTGTTCGATGGCGGGGGTAAGCATTTCAGTGTGAATGTCCAGGACAACGCCCGGCAGCTGCTCCTTGGCCAGCCGGGCCAAAAGGGGCAACTGCGAGTAGGACGCCGTGCCGGTCAGGCCGATCCGGAGCGTGCCAGCTTTCCCTTCCGCGAAGCGGCGGGCACGGCGCGCAGCCTCATCGACGCTCCGCAGAATCCGCCGGGCATCCTGAAGGAACACTTCCCCGGCGGGAGTCAGCTTGACGCTCCGGGTGGTCCGGGCGAGGAGCTCGATGCCCAGTTCGGCTTCCAGCTGACGTATCTGCTGGGACAACGGCGGCTGCGCCATCTGGAGCCGCTCGGCCGCCTGGCCAAAATGGCAGGTTTCGGCAACCACCACGAAATAGCGCAGGTGACGTAGTTCCATGCATCGGCTCCTCTCATGGGTGGGGACGGCGGCCCGCAACGGTGAAGGGCCGGCCCGGCCAGGTGCCTGGCCCAGCGTCGTGATCGGTTGTTGGTTCAACAGCGTAAGGCCGAATTTTGTATTCAACAAATACTCAATTAGGGGTGATTTAGAGGCAAAAAGTCCGAATAGGCGCCTAGGCAAGGTTAGGCAAATGCCTAGTGTGACGCGCGCCACCGGCTGGCAGAGTTGGCTGCATTCACCATCGACCGACCGATCGTTCGGCGGTCTGCCGGGCAGCGTAGCCCGCCAACCCGGGCGACGCTGCCCGAAACCGACAGGAGCCAACATGACTGAGACACTGATGGGCATCCGAGCCCACCTTGACGAGGCCCTGGTGGAGGATCACGAAAACGGCATCTTCCGCGCCAGGCGCAGCATCTTCACCGACGAAGAACTGTTCGAACTGGAAATGAAGCACATCTTCGAAGGCAACTGGGTCTACCTGGCTCACGAGAGCCAGATCCCCAGCGTGGGCGACTACTTCACCACGTACATCGGCCGCCAGCCGATCATTATCTCGCGGGATAAGCAGGGCGGCCTGAATGCACTCATCAACGCCTGCAGCCACCGCGGCGCCATGTTGTGCCGCCGCAAGACGGATAACCGCACAACGTTCACCTGTCCCTTCCACGGCTGGACCTTTAACAACACAGGCAAGCTCCTGAAGGTCAAGGACCCCCGCGATGCCGGCTACCCGGAGCAGTTCAACAAGGAAGGTTCCCACGACCTGACGAAAGTGGCCCGGTTCGAGAGCTACCGTGGCTTCCTGTTCGGCAGCATCAACCCCGACGTCAAGCCTCTTGAGGAACACCTGGGCGAGTCCACCAAAATCATCGACATGATCGTGGACCAGTCCCCCGAAGGCCTGGAAGTTCTCCGCGGGGCGTCAAGCTACACCTACGACGGCAACTGGAAGCTGCAGGCCGAAAACGGCGCCGACGGCTACCACGTCTCGGCGACCCACTGGAACTACGCCGCCACCACGGCCCGCCGCACCACCGGCGAATCCGCCAACGAGACCAAAAACATGGATGCGGGCGGCTGGGCCAAGCAGAAGGGCGGCTACTACTCCTTCGACCACGGTCACCTGCTGCTCTGGACTGAGTGGCTTGACCCCAGCAACCGTCCCCTGTTTGACCGCCGGGCCGAGCTCGTGGAGAAGTATGGCGAAGCCAAGGCCGACTGGATGATCAACATCTCCCGCAACCTGTGCCTCTACCCCAACGTGTACCTCATGGATCAGTTCGGCTCCCAGATCCGGCACTTCCGCCCCATCTCCGTCGACAAGACAGAGGTGACCATCTACTGCATCGCCCCCAAGGGAGAGAGTGCGGAGGCACGCGCCAGCCGCATCCGCCAGTACGAGGACTTCTTCAACGCCTCCGGCATGGCCACGCCGGACGACCTCGAGGAATTCCGTTCCTGCCAGAAGACGTATCTGGCCACGGCGGCTCCGTGGAATGACCTCAGCCGCGGCGCCACTCACCAGATCACGGGCCCCGACGCCAATGCCGACGTCATCGGCCTCAAGCCCATCTCCAGCGGGGTCCGGACCGAGGACGAAGGACTGTACCCCGTCCAGCACGGCTACTGGGTGCAGACGATGCGTGCGGCGGCAGCCGCCGAAGAAGCAGCCGCGCAGGGCTCAAACAGCGCAGCACCGAACAACGCAACCCAGAACTAGCCCGCACCAGGCCCGAGGAGAACCAGAGCACATGACACAGACCATCGACGTCGGCACGCAGGACGCCGCCACAGACAGCCCGGCCTCCCTGGAAGAGATCCGTTCCTTCCTCTACCGCGAGGCACGATTCCTCGATGACCGCGAGTTCGACCGCTGGCTGGACTGCTACCACCCGGAAGCCGAGTTCTGGATGCCGGCCTGGGCGGATGACGACCAGCTCACCAGCGACCCGCAGCGCGAAATCTCACTCATTTACTACGCCAACCGTGGCGGCCTGGAGGACCGGGTCTTCCGCATCAAGACCGACCGCTCCAGCGCCACGAGCCTGCCGGAACCGCGCACCGGGCACAACATCACGAACGTCGAGATCGTGGACGCCCACGGCAGCCAGGTTGATGTCCGCTTCAACTGGCACACGCTCTACTACCGCTACCAGAACATTGACCCGTACTTCGGAACATCGTTCTACACCATCGACTTCTCGGGCACGCAGCCCGTCATCACCAAAAAGAAGGTCGTCCTCAAGAACGACTACATCCACCACGTCGTGGATATCTACCACATCTAAGATCCGAACGGCTGGAATCGAGTCCCCCATGAGCCACCAGATTGCCCTCAGCTTCGAAGACGGCGTCACCCGTTTTGTCACCGCACACCCCAATGAAACAGTGGCCGACGCCGCGTACAAGGCCCGCATTAATATCCCCTTCGACTGCCGGGACGGCGCATGCGGCACCTGCAAGGCTTTTTGCGAGTCCGGCAAGTACGACGGCGGCGACTACATCGACGAGGCCCTCACCGAGGACGAAGCCGAGAAGGGCTTCTGCCTCCCCTGCCAGATGGTGCCCGAAAGCGACCTGGTGCTTCAGGTCTCCGGAACCTCGGAAATGGCGAAGGTCAGCGCCACCACCTTCCCCGCCACTGTCAGGGAACTGACGTGGTTCGCGGACAACACCGCCGCCGTCACCCTCGAAGTCGAGAACCGCGGCGAGCTGAAGTTCCTCCCGGGCCAGTACATGAACTTCGCCGTACCCGGCACGGACGCCGTACGGTCATATTCGTTCAGCAGCGGACCGGCCGCGGATGAGTTGCGCTTCCTGATCCGCACGGCTCCCGACGGCGCCATGACCACCTACCTGAAGGAACGCGCCGCCGTCGGGGACACGGTTCCGCTGACCGGGCCCATGGGCAGCTTCTTCCTCCGGGACATCAAGCGCCCGGTGCTGATGCTCGCCGGCGGCACCGGCATCGCCCCCTTGCTGTCCATGCTGGAGAAGATCGCCACCGGGCTCGAAGAAGCACCCGCCTACCCCGTTCACCTGGTCTACGGGGTCACCTTCGACAAGGACCTGGTGGAGCTGGAGAAGTTGCAGCGCTACGCCGACGTCATCGGGAACTTCTCCTTTGACTATTGCGTGGCGGACCCGGCGAGCGCCGCGGAGAACAAGGGCTACGTGACGCAGTACATCACCGCAGGGCAATTGAACGACGGCGACGTCGACGTGTACCTTTGCGGGCCGCCGGCCATGGTGGACGCCGTCCGCAAGTACTGGGACGCCCGGGGAATCACCCCCGCGAACTTCTACTACGAACGCTTCGCCGTGGGCGCCACCTCAGCTGTGGCGCCGGCTGCTCCGGCGCTCGCAGGGGCAACCGCTTGAGCGCCGGCAGCAGGGGCACCGGCCGATCCCCGGTGATCACCCCGGACCGGTTCGCCGGCCAGGTGGTGGTTGTCACCGGAGCCGCCCAAGGCATCGGGCGTGCCGTTGCCGCCCGCGTCTGCGCCGAGGGTGCCCTCACCGTCCTGGTGGACCGCGCCGAGCTCGTCCATGAGGCCGCGGCCGAACTCACGGCGGACGGCGGCTCCGCGTTCGCCGTCACGGCCGACCTCGAAGACTACGCCGGAGCCAATGACGCGGTTGAGGCAGCGCTGGACCGGCACGGACGCATCGACGTCCTGATCAACAACGTGGGCGGCACCATCTGGGCCAAGCCGTTTGAACACTACGAACCCGAGCAAATCAGCAAGGAGATACAGCGTTCGTTGTTCCCCACCCTCTGGACCTGCCGCGCGGTGCTGCCGCACATGATCAGTCAGGCGGGCGGCGTGATCGTGAACGTTTCCTCCGTGGCCACGCGCGGCATCAACCGTGTCCCTTACGCCGCGGCCAAGGGCGGGGTCAAAGCCATCACGGCCGCCCTGGCCCTGGAGGCGGCGCCGCACGGCATCCGTGTGGTGGCCACGGCTCCGGGAGGAACGGAGGCACCGGCCCGCCGCGTGGTCCGGGGCCCGCAGCCCGAAGGCGAAACGGAAAAGGCCTGGTACCAGCAGATTGTGGACCAGACCATCGATTCCTCCCTGATGAAGCGTTACGGAACCCTCGAAGAACAGGCCGGGCCCATCGCCTTCCTGGCCTCACATGAGGCGTCCTACATCACCGGCAGCGTACTTGCCGTGGCCGGTGGCGATTTGGGCTGATTTCGCCCGCCCTGTCCTGTTCCCGTCCAATGTCCCCTTCCGTCTCTGTAGTTCTTTGCCCCGGTTTATCCCCGTTCCACCCCACCCTGCCGCGATGACGCGGCCCAGGACACTGGAGCCAACTATGAACGTTCTCCCTGCATCCGCGGATGCGAAACGCACGATAACCCTCCGCTGGGTGATGGGCATTGCCGCCGCCGCCCTGCTCTTCGACGGCGGCTCCCGCGAGAGCGTTGAGCAGGGAGCCGGCCACTGGGGATCGTGACCGGGTCCGATATGGTTGAAATCCATGCCTGACAATGACGCCGGAGCCTTCCACAACGGGCGGACCGCACAGTTCCAGCAACTGCTGGCGCTGTTGCGGTCCGTCCGCTCCGGCCTGCCTGCGCTGGCGATCGTCAGCGGGGGCCGCGGCATGGGCAAGACGTCCCTGGTGGAAGCATTCCTCCGCCAGGACGAGGTCACCCGGGAGGTCACCACCGTCCTCCGTGCCGCCGGTGCCGCCTGGGAACAACCGTTTGACTTCGGCCTGGTCCAACAACTTCTTGCGCAGCGTCCAGGCACGGCAGCCTCCGTTGGCGCACAGCCTGCCGGCCCGGCGGAACCCGCCAAGAGTTCGGCGCGGCTGCGCCAGGTTGGCGACAACCTGCTGCACGTTATCCATGAGCTTGCCCGGCCGGGCCACACGCTGGTCCTTTGGCTGGACGACCTTGAACTGGGCGATGTCGCCTCCCTGCAGGCACTCCTCTACGCACTCCGCAGGGTTGGTCCCGTCCGTTTGCTGACCATACTGTGCGTCGATCAGCACACGGCCGCGGCAAAGTACGGGGAACACCGGGAATACGGGAAACACACGGAACCGGAGGACGGATTCACGGACCTCATCAGCCTGCCCGGCGCCGTCACCATCCGGCTGGGGCCGCTAACGGCCTCTGACGTCCTCTCGATGTGGCGTGGTTCCCCGGGGCCCGGACTCACAACCTCGGCAGCGCGGGCCGTTGTGGAACATACGGGCGGAAACCCCGCACTGGTACGCCCGCTCCTGGAGCAGTTCGACGCCGCCGTATGGTCCGGCAGCCCGGAGCACCTGCCCGCACCGGCGGACTACGTCGTTTCGGTGGCTGAGTCCCTGAAGAGGATGCCTCCCGAAGGCGCCGCACTCACGGAAGCGGCCGCTGTGTTGGGCGTGCGGTCCCAGCTTGCCCGCGCCGTGGAACTGGCCGGGGTGAGGGACCCGGTGGCGGCGGTGGACTCCGCCAATGCCGCCGGGCTCCTGCGCATCAGCACGGCCCATGCTGAAACGCGCCTGGAATTTCCCCTGCCGGTAGTCCGTGCGGCCGTCTACCAGCATCTCGGCCCCGGCCGTCGGGTCGCGCTGCATACCGCAGCGGCAGCAATCATGACGGACCCGCTCCAACGCCTCAACCACAGGGCGGCCGCCGCGCTGCTGCCGGACGCCTCCCTCGCCGCGGAGCTCGAAAGCACCGCCGAATACTTTGCCTCGGGCGGAGCCTGGCACCGGTCCGCAGAGGCCTACGCCCAGGCGGCCCGCCTAAATCCGAAGCTCTCCGAGCGGGAGTCGCTCCTCGTCAAGGCCGTGGACGCCATGGTGGGGGCGGGGGAACTGCCCCGCGCCGAAGCGGCCCTGGAGGCCCTGGACTCCTTCGCCCCGAGCCCCCGAAGCGATGCCGTGCGCGGCTACCTCGCCATCCTTCGGGGGCGCCCGGCCCAAGCGGAGGCATTGCTCCACAAGGCCTGGACCGCCGTCGACCCCTCCACCGATGCCGCGACTGCCAGCGGCATTTGCCAGCGGCAGGTCCTGCACGCGCTGGCCCGCTTTCACGGGCGCGACCTGGTCACGTGGGCCGGGCGTGCCAAGCGTCTGGCGTCCCCCGGCAGTCCCCCGGCCGTGGAAGCGCAGGCGATCGAGGGCCTGGGCCTGGGCGCGATGGGCCGGTATGACGAGGCGGAAATGAGTTACCGGACCGCGGACCACTGGCCGGAGCGGGGCGCGCAATATCAGCGGATCGACATGGGCAGGGGCTGGCTGCACCTGGCCATGGACCGGGTGGAAGAGGCACGTGCCGAACTTGCCGGAGCGGTCCCCACGGAGTTCGCCCAGGGTTCACAGCGGATTTCCCTGTGGGCCCAGGGCTGGCTTGCCCGGGCGGACTTCGCCCTGGGCGCCTGGGACGAAGCCCTCAGGACCGTGGAGAACGCGGTGGCCATGCAGGAAGAATCCGGCATCGAACTCCTCCGGCCGCTCCTGCACTGGAGCGGGGCCCAAATCCATGCACTACGCGGGAACTGGGACGCCGCCGCGCACCATCTGGACCGGGGCGCCGCGGCGAGTGACAGTTACCCCACCATGCTGCTGCCCTATTGCCTCGCACAGGCCCAGGTGGCCGAGACGAAGGCGGACTACGACGGCGTCATCCGCGCGCTGATGCCGGTGGTGCGCATGCAGCGCGGCGGCGGGATCGACGAGCCGGGTTTCTGGCCCTGGCAGGACCACTACGCCAATGCGCTGGTCATGGTGGGACGGGTGGGTGAAGCGGATTCCTTCCTTGCCCCGCATGAGGAGCTGGCAGCCCGGCGCGGACACAGGTCCACCTCGGCGCGGTTGTCGTACGTTCGTGGCCGGATCCAGGCCGCGGCCGGCAACCTCGACGCCGCCCGCGCGACGTTTCAAGGCGGCCTCGCACAACTGGATGCCCTCCCCATGCCTTATGCGCGCGCCCGGGTTAAATTCGCCTACGGCCAGACGTTCCGGCGCGCCGGCAAGAGGAAGGAGGCCGCCACCATGCTGGCCGAGGCGCGTGAACTGTTCTCCGTCCTGGGCGCGAAAGCCTACGTGGACCGGTGCTCACGCGAACTACGGGCCAGCGGGGTCAGCACCGCGGGAACTGCGGGCCAGGCCGACGGGGCCGCGAGTCCGCCGGCGAGCGGCGGCCCGGACGACCTGACCGAGCAGGAAAAATCCGTGGCGGCACTGGTCGCCTCGGGGCTCAGCAATAAAGAAGCAGCCGCCGAGCTCTATGTCTCCGTCAAGACTGTCCAGTACCACCTGACACGGATCTACGCCAAGCTCAAAGTGACATCCCGCTCGGGACTTGCAGCGGCCTATCCGGGCAAGGCGGCGGAAACCGCGGAAAGCAGCGGACGGTCCCTGCCGCAGTAGACTGTGTCCAGCCATGACTTTTCATATCTCCTACCCCGCCGAGCTGCCGGTCTCCGAGCGCCGCGAGGACCTGATGGCGGCCATCGCCGCGAACCAGGTGACCATCATTGCCGGCGAGACCGGCTCCGGAAAGACAACGCAGATCCCCAAAATGTGCCTCGAGCTGGGACTTGGGGACAACGGCCTGATCGGCCACACCCAGCCGCGGCGCCTCGCGGCCCGGACGGTTGCCGAGCGCATCGCTGAGGAACTCGGGGTGGAAATCGGCCAGGAGGTGGGCTTCCAGGTCCGTTTCACCGGCGAAGTCAGCAAGTCCACCAAGGTCAAGCTCATGACCGACGGCATCCTGCTGGCGGAAATCCAGCGCGACAAGCTGCTGCGCAAATACAACGCCATCATCATCGACGAGGCCCACGAGCGCAGCCTCAACATCGACTTCATCCTCGGCTACCTCAAGCGGATCCTGCCTCAGCGCCCGGACCTGAAGATCATCATCACCTCGGCCACCATCGATCCGGAGCGTTTCGCCAAGCACTTCGGCAGCGAGGACGAGCCTTCCCCCATCATCGAGGTTTCGGGCCGGACCTTTCCGGTGGAAATCCGTTACCGGCCGCTGTCACAACCCGCCGGCGGAGCAGCCGGAGCCGGCGGTCCCGGCGGAGCCGATGAGGACGCCGTCGCAGCGTCCGACGACGAACTCGAGGAGGACCGCGACCCGCTGGACGCCGTGTGCGACGCCGTCGAAGAACTGGCGCTCGAGGCGCCCGGGGACATCCTTATCTTCTTCTCCGGCGAGCGCGAGATCCGTGACGCCGCGGAAGCGCTCCAGGCCAGGATCCCGGGCAACCGCCGCCTGGCCGGCACCGAGATCCTTCCCCTCTTCGCCCGGCTGAGCCTGCAGGAGCAGCACAAGGTCTTCCACCCCGGCAGCAAACGCCGGATCGTGCTGGCCACCAACGTCGCCGAAACCTCGCTCACGGTCCCCGGCATCAAGTACGTCATCGACACCGGAACAGCCCGCATCTCGCGCTACTCGCACCGCACCAAGGTCCAGCGCCTGCCGATCGAACGGGTGTCGCAGGCCTCGGCCAACCAGCGCTCGGGCCGCTGCGGCCGCGTGTCCGACGGCATCGCGATCCGGTTGTACTCCGAGGAGGACTTCGAGTCCCGGCCGCAGTTCACCGACCCGGAGATCCTGCGCACCAACCTCGCCGCCGTTATCCTGCAGATGACCGCCATGGGCGTGGCCCGGGGGCCCAAGGATGTGGAGAACTTCCCCTTCGTCGAGCCGCCGGACTCACGCGCCATCAACGACGGCGTCAGCCTGCTGCGGGAACTTGGCGCCCTCAGCGCCCCGCGTGCAGGCGCGGCCGGCGCGTCCGGCAGGAACGGCGGCGGGCTCACCGCCGTCGGGCAGAAACTGGCCCAGCTGCCGGTGGATCCGAGGCTCGGCCGAATGATCGTGGAGGCCGGCAAACGTGGCTGCGTCCGCGAGGTCATGATCCTCGCCGCAGCCTTGACCATCCAGGACCCGCGGGAGCGCCCAACAGACAAGCAGCAGCTCGCCGCGGAGAAGCACGCCCGTTTCCGGGACGAGAACTCGGATTTCACGGGCTTCCTGAACCTGTGGAACTACCTGCAGGAGAAACAGCAAGAACTCTCCTCCACCGCCTTCCGCCGGCTCTGCCGCAACGAGTTCATCAACTACCTGCGGGTCCGGGAATGGCAGGACCTCTTCGCCCAGCTCCGCCAGCTCGCCCGTCCGCTGGGCATCAGCCTGGACAACAAGCGCCTGGCTGACCCTGTTGGCAACCACGACGGCATCCACATCAGCCTGCTCTCGGGCCTGCTGAGCCACATCGGCATCCTCGACGAGCGCAAGCGTGAGTACGCCGGGGCCCGCGGCAGCCGTTTCGCGATTTTCCCCGGCTCTGCACTGTTCAAGAAGTCACCCACGTTCGTCATGGCGGCGGAACTCGTGGAGACCAGCCGGCTGTGGGCCCGCGTCGCGGCGAAGTTCGATCCGCTCTGGGCCGAGCAGGTGGCCCCGGACCTGGTCAAGCGCAGCTACAGCGAACCGCACTGGTCCAAGAAGATGGGCGCGGTGATGGCCCACGAAAAGGTCACCCTGTACGGCGTGCCCATCATCCCCAGCCGGCGCGTCAACTACGGCAACGTGGATCCGGAGCTCTGCCGGGAGCTGTTCATCCGCCACGCCCTGGTTGAAGGCGACTGGCAGACCCACCACAAGTTCTTCCACCGCAACCGTGCCCTGCTCCACGAAGTCGAGGAGCTTCAGGCCCGGATGCGGCGCCGGGACATCCTGGTCGATGACGAGACGCTGTTCGAGTTCTACGACGCCCGGATCGGCAAGGACGTGGTCTCGGAGCGGCACTTCGATAAGTGGTGGAAGGATGCCCGGCAGCAGGATCCCGCACTCCTGGACTTCGACCAGTCCCTGCTGATCAGCGAGGACGCCGCTGCCCTGGACGATTCGGCCTACCCGAAGACCCTGCTGCACAAGGGCTTCGAGCTGCCGCTGAGCTATGAGTTCCACCCCGTCGCGCCGGGCTCACCCCCCAACCCATCGGACGGCGTCACCGCCGAGGTCCCGGTGCTGTTCCTGAACCAGCTCGACGACGCCGCGTTCCGCTGGCTGATCCCCGGGCAGCGGGTGGAACTCGTGACTGCCCTGATCAAGTCGCTGCCCAAGCAGATCCGGAAGAACTTCGTGCCCGCGCCGGACGTGGCACGCCAGGCCGTCGCGGCGCTGGAAGCCGACTTCGACCCCGCCACGGACGAGCTCGAGCCGTCGCTCGAACTGGTGCTGCGCCGGATCCGCGGGCAGGTCATCCCGCCGGGATCCTGGAACTGGGACGCCGTGCCGCCGCACCTGCGTGTGAGCTTCCGCGTGGTGGATTCCCGGGGCAAGGTGCTGGATGAGGGCAAGGACCTTACCGCGTTGCAGGAGCGTCTGGCCCCGGCTACCCGCCGGGCCATCGCCGAATCGCTCGGCGCCACCCCGGCCACCACGGCTCCCAGGATTGACGGGAAGACTTCCCGGAGCGCACCGGGCAGGGGCACCACCGCCGTCACCCCGCGCGCCCAGGGCACGCCCTCCGCCGGCAGCACCGGCTTCGCCGAGCGCTCAGGGCTCACCGAGTGGTCTTTCGGAACGGTGCAGCGCCAAGTCCAGGGCAGCGTCGGCGGGCACACGGTCACCGGCTACCCCGCGTTGGTGGACGAGGGCAGCTCCGTGGCCCTTCGGCTGTTCCAATCGCGGTCCGAGCAGGAACAGGCCATGCGCGGCGGCGTCATCCGTCTGCTGGCCCTGAAGGTGCCGCCGCCGGACCGCTACGTGCTGGAGCATCTGAACAATGTCGAGAAGCTGACGTTCAGCCAGAACCCGCACGGCTCGGTGTCCGCCCTGATCGCCGACTGTGCACTGGCCGCGATCGATAAGCTCACCCCGGCCGAGCTCCCGTGGGACGAGGCATCGTTCAAGGCGCTGTACGAACAGGTGAGGGCGGAGCTAATCGATACGGTGTTCACCGTCACCGCCGTCGTGGAACGCATCCTGGCCAGCACCCGCAGGATTGAAAGACAGCTCAAGGGGACCACCAGCCTGGCGCTGATCAGCGCCCTCAACGACGTCAAAAGCCAGCTGGAGCAGCTTGTGTATCCGGGTTTTGTGGCACGCACGGGCTACGCCCAGCTCAGCCAGCTTCCGCGCTACCTGGCGGCTATCGAGAAGCGGCTGGAGAAACTGCCGGGCAATGTCCAGCGGGATGCCCTCAACATGGCCGTCGTCCAGGCCTTGGAGGACGAGTACGACGACGCCGTCTCGGCCCTGCTGCCTGGCCGCCGGGCGGGGTCTGAATTAACCCAGGTGCGCTGGATGATCGAGGAGCTCCGGGTGAGTCTCTTCGCCGTTGAGCTCGGGACCGCCTATTCGGTCTCCGAAAAGCGCATCCGCGCCGCACTTAACAAGGTGCTGGCGCCGGCTTAGCGCCCCGACGGGGCTCCAAGCAGGCGCCAGCATCAGGCGGCACCAGCCGCGTTCCCGCGTCCTCCGCCCGGCTAGGCGGACGGGACGTGCTCCGCGTGGCCCGCTGCGCGGAGGCCTTCACGGAGCTTCTCCGCATTGGCGTCCAGCCTGGCCGGGTCCGGGTGCTGGTCCACCGAGCCGAAGTCAAAGTCGGCCATGGAGTTGGAGGGCCACACGTGCACGTGCATGTGGTTGATTTCGTAGCCTGCCACGATCAGGCCGGCCCGGGCGGCGTCGAACACGTCCACCTGGACGGCGCCGATCTTGCGGGCCACCTCCATGACCCGGGCCAGGACCTCCGGCGATGCGTCCGTCCAGCGGTCCACTTCCTCGGTGGGTACCACAAGCGTGTGGCCGTCGGCGAGGGGGCCCATCGTCAGGAAGGCCACCACGTCCTCTTCGCGCCACACGAAGCGTCCGGGGATGTCGCCGTTGATGATTTTGGTAAACAGGGTGCTCATGCGTCCGCCTTTTCTGCCGGGGACCCCAGAGTGCTGGCGTCCAGGACAAAACGGTACTTCACATCGCCCGCCACCATGCGGTCGTAGGCCTCATTGAGCTGGTCAGCCCCAATGACCTCAACGTCCGACGCCACGCCATGTTCGGCGCAGAAGTCCAGCATCTCCTGGGTCTCGGCGATGCCGCCGATCAGCGAGCCGGCATACGCGATGCGGCGCCGGATCAGCGCGCCCGGGTTCACGGGGGGCATGGCCTCCGAGGGCAGGCCCAGCTGGAACAGGGCGCCGTCCCGGCGAAGGGTGTTGAAGTAGGGGTTGAGGTCGTGCGGAGCCGCAACAGTGTCGATAATGACGTCGATGCTGCGCTGGGCCGCCGCCATGGCCGCCGGATCCTTGGAGAGAATCACGTCGTCGGCACCCAGCTCGCGGGCCGCTGCGAACTTCGTCTCCGACGTCGTGAAGACCTTGACCTCCGCCCCCATGGCCTTGGCAATCTTGACCGCCATGTGGCCCAGCCCGCCCAGCCCGACGACACCGACGACGTCGCCCGGCTCCACCTCGAAGTGGTTCAAGGGCGAATAGGTGGTGATGCCGGCGCACAGCAGGGGCGCCGCGGCCGCGGGATCCAGGCTCTCGGGAACGCGCAGGACGTAGTGGCGGTCCACCACGATGGAGGTGGAATAGCCGCCTTGGGTGATCGCACCGTCGTTGCGGGGATCGGGGGCGCCGTACGTTCCAATCAAGCCGTTCTCGCAGTACTGCTCGAGTCCGTCAAGGCAGGCCTCGCATTCGCGGCAGGAATCGACCATGCAACCCACGCCCACCCGCTCACCGACGGTGAAGTCGTCCACGTCGGAGCCGACCCGGGTCACCCGGCCGACGATTTCGTGCCCGGGGACCAGCGGGTACGTGTCGCCGCCCCATTCGCCGCGGGTGGCATGCACGTCGGAGTGGCACAGCCCGCAGAACTCGACGGCGATTTCAATATCGTCCGGTTTGGGTGCCCGGCGGGACACGGTCAGGGGCACCAGGCCGCTATCAGGTGCGGTGGCGCCATAGGCGGCAACAAGGGTGGGGCCCGCCTGCCCTCGTTCGTGGGCGTCCTTGACGTCGGGCAGCGGCTGGGCAAGGGGCGGGGGTACGGGACGTCCAGGTGTCATGCTTCGACGCTACCCCCGGTCAGGGCAGGTATTCCACTTTGGAGCGCCCGGTCACACGGTCGCTAGCGTGAAGCCGCTTCCTGGCCGTAGGGCGCCGTGCCGGTCACAACATCGTTGGAGGGGTCGGTGGACCACTCGGAGAATGAACCGGGATAGAGCGCTGCACGGAAGCCGGCGATCTCGAGGGCGGCGACTTCGTGGGCGGCCGTCACGCCGGACCCGCAGTAGACCGCGGTGGCAACGCCGGCCCCGACCCCGAGGGCCTCGAAGCGTGCCCGCAACTCTGCGGGGGACAGGAAACGGCCGTCCGCAGCGAGATTCGCTGACGTCGGCGCACTGACTGCGCCCGGGATGTGCCCGGCGCGGGGATCAATCGGCTCGACTTCCCCGCGGTACCGCTCCCCCGCCCTGGCATCGAGGAGCAACCCGTGACGGCTCCAGGAAGCAGCCTCTCCGGCATCGATCGCCGGCATGGCCCCGTCTCCCAGGGTCACATCGCCCGGTTCCGGCTGTTCCGGCCCGGACGCCAGTTCGAACCCCGCTGCGCGCCAAGCGGCCAGGCCGCCGTCAAGCAGGTGAACACTGCCGAACCCTGCGTCGCGCAGCATCCACCACAGCCGGGCGGCGGCCATGTTCCCGCTGTCGTCATAGGCCACCACAACGTCGTCGTTATTGACGCCCCAGCGGCGGGCGGCCTCCTCGAACTGCTCACGCGGCGGCAATGGATGGCGCCCCCGGCGCGGGTCCGCCGGTGCCGCAAGTTCTGTGGCGAGATCCACGAAGACGGCGCCGGGAAGGTGTCCACGAAGATAGTGCTCCCGGCCGTGGGGATCGCCAAGCGCCCAGCGCACGTCGAGGAGTACCGTTCGTTTTCCGGCCTTAAGGCGTTCCTTGAGGGCGGCTGCGTCCAAGAGGGTGTCCATTCACCAACTCTATCCTTGGGGCGCGGCTGCCCCGGTAGGCTGATGCGGTGACCAAAACGCAGCTGCAGGACCGGGCCTGGGCCGATGAGGCCGTCCGCCGAATCAATGCCGAAAACAACCGTTCCGCCGACACCCACCTGTATTCGGTGCCGCTCCCGGCGCGCTGGGGTGTCCAGCTTTACCTCAAGGACGAGTCCACGCACCGGACCGGCAGCCTCAAGCACCGGCTGGCACGTTCGCTGTTCCTGTTCGGCCTGGTCAACGGCTGGATCGGGGAGGGAACCACCATCGTGGAAGCCTCCAGCGGCAGCACGGCGGTCTCGGAAGCCTACTTCGCCCAGCTCCTGGGGCTGCCCTTCATCGCGGTGATGACGCGGACCACCAGCCGGGAGAAGATCGCCCTGATCGAACAGTTCGGCGGCTCCTGCCATCTGGTGGATCATGCGTCGGAGGTCTATGCGGCGGCCGAGGACCTGGCGCACAGCACCGGAGGCCACTACATGGACCAGTTCACCTACGCCGAGCGGGCCACGGACTGGCGGGGCAACAACAACATCGCCGAATCGATTTTCGGCCAGCTGGCACTGGAAGAGCACCCGATCCCGCGCTGGATCGTCGTGGGCGCCGGGACCGGGGGCACCAGCGCCACCATCGGGCGGTATCTGCGCTACCACCGCCATGACACGGCACTGGTCGTCGTCGATCCTGAAAATTCGGCGTTCCATCCGGGCTGGCTGGCAAGCCGCGCGGCGGGACCGGCCGCAACGGCTGCGGCACCGGCTGGCCAGCCTTCGCGAATCGAGGGCATTGGCCGGCCGCGTATGGAGCCGAGCTTCGTCCCTGCCGTGATCGACCACATGATCCAGGTTCCGGACGCGGCTTCGGTGGCGGCGATGCGGCATCTGCAGGACCATGCCGGCCTGCACGCGGGCCCGTCCACCGGCACCAACCTCTGGGGTGTGTGGCAACTCATCGCCGGAATGATCGCCGAGGGCAGCCAAGGCAGCGTGGTCTCACTGATGTGCGATGGCGGCGACCGCTATGCCGGGAACTACTACAACCCTGACTGGCTGCGGACCCAGGGGATGGATCCGGAACCCTTCGAGGCGGTCATCCGCGAATTCTTCGTAAGCGGAGTGTGGCCGGCGTAGCCCCCTCGTGGCGCCAGCCGGCTTAGTACGGCTAGACCTCGACGGAGTCACCGCTGGAGAGGTGCCGGTATTCCGTGCCGTACCTGGCGCCGATCCGGGTGACATGGCCCTCGATCAGCCGGAGCCCGTTCGGGTTGAGCAGGGCGTCGTGGATCGGAAAGGCCTTCGGAGCGCGAACGCCGATCACGAAGTCCACCACTTCGCCCACCTTGTTCCACGGCGCGTGGATCGGCACCAGCAGGGTCTTCACGTCGATGCCGTCGGGAATGGCAAACGAGTCCCCCGGGTGGTAGACATTCGAATCCACGAGGTAGCCGAGATTGGCCACCACCGGAATCTGGGGGTGGATCAAAGCGTGCTGGCCGCCGAAACTGCGGATGGCGAATCCGGCGGCTTCGAACTCCTCGCCGGAAGCGACCGTGTGGATCCTGTCCGCAGCACCATCGGCCTTCCCCCGCAGCGTTGCCGCCACACCCTCCGGCGCGAACAGCTGCAGTGAGGCGCTGCCCTGCAGGGCGGCCGCGACGGCGTCGGCGTCCACGTGGTCAGCATGCTCATGCGTGATCAGCACCGCATCGGCGCCGGCAAGCGCCTGATCGGTCTCGGAGAAGTTTCCCGGGTCCAGCACCAGCACGCGGCCGTCCTTCTCGAGGCGGACGCAGGCGTGGGTGAATTTCGTGAGCTTCATCCGGCCAGCCTAGGCAACCGCCGTCACGGTGTCCACGCACCCCGGCTGGTAATCTTGGACATTGCCACCACCTCACACCCCTACTTGAGCAAAGCGAGTTCCGATGTCCCAGGGCGCCACCGCCGGCAGCAGCGCGACTCCGGCAACGGCGCCCGCGGCGGGCAAGGAACAGCGCGTCACCAAGCAGCGCCTGGCCGTCAGCGCGGCCCTGGACGAGCTGGCGGACTTCGTCAGCACGCAGGAGCTGCACCGCATCCTGCAGGAGCGCGGCACCGCGGTGTCCCTCGCCACCTCGTACCGGATTCTTCAGTCCCTCGCCGACGACGGGCTGGTGGATGTCCTGCGAAACGCCGACGGTGAGTCGGTGTACCGGCGCTGCGCAGTGACCGGCCACCACCACCATCTGCTGTGCCGCAGCTGCGGCAAGGCCGTGGAAGTGGAAGCACCCGCGGTCGAGGCCTGGGCAGCGAGGATTGCGAACGAACACGGGTTCACCGCGGTGGAGCACACCGTGGAAATCTTCGGGCTCTGCCCCGAGTGCACTGCCCGCCAGGCCGGCGCTTAGCGGCCTGCCCCGGGTTGCGCACCGCCTACCCGGGTTGCGCTATCACTTTTGGTGCCTCTGAGGGTCTCAGAGCGACCAAAAGTGATAGCGCAAACGGAAGAGGCGCGGCTCAGGCTGCCGGAACCGGGGAATTCCTGAGGACCCGCCCGTTGATTCCGCGCTTGGTCCGTATCCCGCCGATCACGCGGCACGCCACATAGATCAGGAATGACAGCGTGGTCACGTAGGGGCTGATGGGAAGCCGCCCGCCAAGCGCCAGTAGGATGCCGCCCACTGTGGCCGTCATCGCGAAGACCACGCTCAGGATCACCACCAGTCTCGGCGAGGACGTCACCCGCAGCGCGGCAGCCGCGGGCGTGATCAGCAGTGCAAGCACCAGCAGGGCGCCCACGATCTGGATCGACAACGCCACGCTTATGCCCAGCAGCACCATAAAGCCGATGGCGAGAGCCCGCACGGGCACACCGCGGGCCGTAGCGACGTCGGGGTCCACACTGGCGAAGGTCAGTGGCCGCCAGATGGCCACCAGGGCCAGCATGACGACGACGGCGACGCCCGCCAGCACCTGCAGCTGGACGGTCCCCACGGACACAATCTGCCCTGTAAGCAGCCCGAACTTGTTGGCCGCGCGGCCTTCATAGAGGGAAAGGAAGAGAATTCCCAGCCCGAGGCCGAACGGCATGATGACGCCGATAATCGAATTCTTGTCCCGCGCACGCACCCCCATCACCCCCAGCACCAGGGCCGCGGTGATCGATCCGGCCAGTGAGCCCAGGATGATGTCCGCGCCGATCAGCAGGGCGAAGGCCGCGCCGGCGAACGAGAGCTCGGAGATCCCGTGGACGGCGAACGCCAGGTCGCGTTTCATCACGAACGTGCCCATCAGGCCGCCCAGCAGCCCCAGTACGGCCCCGGCCCAGATCGAGTTCTGCACCAAAACCAGCAGCTCGCCGTAGTTCTCGAAGTTGAAGATCGAATTCAGCGCGTTGCCAAGATCCACTTAGCCCACCTCCCCTGCCACCACGTGGGCATCCTCGTGGTGGTGCGTGGTGGCGTCCGGGAGCCCCACCACAATGAGCCTCCCGTTGGCCTCAACAACCTCGACGTGGCTGCCATAGAGATCGGAGAGGACCTCGGTGGTCATGACCTCGGCCGGCGTCCCCACCCGGAACCGTCCCCCGGCCAGATACAGGACCCGGTCCACATAGTCCATGATCGGGTTGATCTCGTGCGTGACGAACACCACGGCGCTGTCCCCGGAGTGGCATTGCTTGTCGATGAGCGCACTGACGGCCTGCTGGTGCTGAAGGTCAAGGGAGAGCAACGGTTCATCGCAGAGCAGCACCCTCGGGTCCGCCGCAAGTGCCTGGGCCACACGCAGGCGCTGCTGTTCTCCGCCGGACAATTGGCCCACCGGGACCTTCGCGTAGTCCGCGGCACCCACGAGTTCCAGGAGTTCATCGATCCGGCGGTTCACCTTCGCCGCTCCCAGGCGAACGCCCCAGCGGTGGCCGTCGACGCCAAGGCCCACGAGGTCGCGGGCGCGCAGCGGCGTGTCGGGGTCGAAGGATTTCTGCTGCGGGACATAGCCGATCCGCCGGCTGCCCCGTTCCACGGGCCTGCCGTCGAGCACGGCCGTGCCGGCGCTGAGCTCCTGCAGACCGAGAAGAACCTTGAGGAAGGTGGTCTTGCCGCTGCCGTTGGGGCCGAGCACGGCGAAGAATTCACCCGGGTTGATGTCCAGGTCCAGGCCCTCCCAGAGGGTCCGCCTGCCGAACGAGAGGGAAGCACCGCGGAGGCTCACTACCGGTGTCAACTGAGGTTTCCTCGATTTCCTGCGCAGCCATATGCTCGCGCTTTTCCGTACATCTTAGGCCGGGCGGTCCCGGCCGGCTTCGCCCGTGTCGCTGTCCTAGCCCAGGGCCTTTCGGATGCTGTCCACGTTGCCGGTCATCCATTGCACGTAGGACTGGCCCTCCGGCAGGGTCTCGCTGAAGTTCAGGACCGGAATATGCGCCGCCTCGGCCGCCTTCTTCAGCGCCACGGTCTGCGGACCTTCAGTCTGGGGGTTGTAGGCCAGGAAGCGGATTCCGCCGGATCCCACGAGATCGACGGCGGCCTTGAGGACCGCCGGCGGCACGTCGGCGTCTTCTTCAATCGCTTTTGAGTACTCGGCGGGGGTCTTGTTCTCAAGCCCGGCGTCTTCGAGCATGTACAGCGGCACCGGCTCTGTGACAGCCACGGCCGCGTGCCCCGCGGAAGCCTTCACCGCCGCGAGCTTGCCTTCCAGATCCGCGAGTGATCCCTTGAACGACGCCGCGTTGCTCCGGAAGGTTGCGGCCGAGGACGGTTCCAGTGCGCCAAGCTTGTCGGCGACGGCGTCCGCGAGCCGGGTCATGGCAGCCATGCTGTACCAGACGTGCTCATTGAAACCGGCGCGAACGTGGCCGGCGGCATCGGTGGCGGCGGCCGTTGAAGGTGCTTGGGCGCCGGCACTGGCCGGAGCAAGTCCGGAGACCTCCGCGGCGCTGATGAGGTTGTTATGGTCCAGCCCGGTATCCTCGGCGAGCTTGCGGATGAAGTCGTCGTATCCCCCGCCGTTCTCCAGCACGAGCTCGGCCTTGGAGACGGTCAGTTTGTCCTGGGTGGTGGCCTCATAGGAGTGCGGGTCCTGGCTGGTTCGCGTGATGATGGACGTCACGCGTACCTTGTCGCCGCCAATGGTCCGGACGATGTCCCCGTAGACGCTCGTGGAGGCAACCACCTCGACCACGCCGTCACCAGGGGTCCCCCGGGAGCTTCCCGCCGTCGTGCCGCAGGCTGTGAGCAGCATGCCAAGGCCTGCAAAAGCGGCCATCATGGCCCGGGCAGCGGGATGACGCACGGGAAACCTCGGATCTGTTATTGAGAATCAGGAGCATTAGTACAGCTCGAGTGTATCCCTAAATGGGAATCATTCCTATTTAGGGATACACTCGCCGCGGCTACTGCTCCTGTCCGAGCCTCCGGTAGCCGGTGGCCTGGGTCGCGTCGCGGATTTCGCCGACCAGCTGCTCGATCACGTCCTCCAGGAACAACACCCCCTGGGTCTTGCCGTCCGGCCCGATCACGCGGGCCAAATGGGAGCCCGTGCGCTGCATGACGGACATCGCCTTCTCGATCTCATCGTCCATCGACAGGTTTGCGAGCGACCTGATGCGGCTTTCAGCAATCGGCTGCTGGTAGCCCGATTCGGGGATGGATAGCACGTCCTTGATATGGAGGTAGCCCGACAGCATGCCGTCCTCATCGAGCATGGGGAAACGGGAGAAACCCGTTCGGCTGACAGCTTTTTCGAATTCCGCCGGCGTGGTGGCCGCCTTCATCATCACCAGTTTGTCCAAGGGCACCATGATGCGCGATGCCGTGTGCTCGGAGAATTCCAGCGCGCCGGTGATCAGCCCGGCGTCGTCATCCACCAGGCCGTGGCGCGTGGACTCCTGCACGATCGACTGGACTTCCTCCAGCGTGAACGAGGAGTTGACCTCGTCCTTGGGCTCGATCCTCATCAGCCGCAGGATGTGGTTGGCGGACCAGTTCAACGCAACCACCGCGGGCTTGACCATCCCGGCGATGAACATCAGCGGCGGCGCGAGCAGGAGTGCCGCCTTGTCCGCCACCGAGACAGAGATGTTCTTGGGCACCATCTCGCCGAAGGTAACGTGCAGGAAGGTCACCGCAAGAAGGGCCACGGCAAACGCCGCGACGTCGGCGATCTCCATCGGAACGCCGACGGACTCCAAGGGGACCGCCATCAGGTGGTGAATCGCGGGCTCGGCCACTTGAAGGATCAGCAGGGAGCAAACGGTGATGCCCAGCTGGGCGCAGGCCAGCATCAGCGAGACATTTTCCATGGCGCGGAGCGTGGTCTGGGCCTGTCGCGAACCCCCGTCCGCCAGGGGCTCGATCTGGCTGCGCCGTGCAGACATGATGGCGAATTCGGCGGCAACAAAGAAGGCGTTGCCGATCAGGAGGACGACGAGCCAGAGGATACCCACCCAGTCGTTCATGCCGCCCCTCCCTGCCCTGCGACGTGTTGTTCACCGAGGACGGGTGCGGGCTTGAAGCAGATCCTGTCGATGCGGCGCCCATCCATGCGCGTGACGCTCAATGTGCCCCCGCCAACGTCCACCTTGTCGCCCACTGCGGCGATCCTGCCCAGCTGGCTCATGACGTACCCGCCCACCGTCTCGTAGGCGGACTCGTCCGGCACGCTCAGGCCCGGGATCTGTTCGGAGAGTTCGTCGGGCCGCAACAGGCCGGGGAAGTACCAGTCCCCGGATGCGCTTTGCAGGAGGCCGGGCCGGACTTTATCGTGCTCGTCCGCTACTTCGCCCACGATTTCCTCCACGAGGTCCTCCAGGGTTGCGATGCCGGCGGTTCCGCCATATTCATCCAGCACCACGGCCAGTTGCATGTTTCCTTCCCGCAGTTCGGCCAGGAGCGCGTCCAGGTGGATGGTTTCGGGCACCCGGAGCACATCGGTCATGATGGCGCCGGCTTCGAGGTTGGGACGCCGCTCGGAGGGCACCGCTATGGCCTTCTTCACATGGACTAGTCCGCGGATGTCGTCTGCGGAGTCCCCGATGACCGGAAAGCGCGAATATCCCGTGCGGCGGGCGGCTTCGACAATGTCCGAAACTGGCTGGCCGGCACCGATGGTTTCAACCCGGATCCGGGGAGTCATGACGTCGGCCGCCGTGCGCCCGGAAAATTTAAGCGTGCGGGAAATGAAGTTCGCCGTCCCGGCGTCCAAGGTGCCCATGGCGGCGGAACGCCGCACCAGGGAGGCGAGCTCCGCAGGTGTGCGGGCGCCGGAGATCTCTTCCTTGGCCTCCAGGCCGAACACGTTCAGCACCTTGTTGGAGAACCCGTTCAGGACGATGATGGCTGGTTTGAAGATGGCCGTGAAGACCAGCTGGGGGCGGGCCACGGCCTTGCCAATCGGCAGGGACAGCGCAATGGCCATGTTTTTGGGCACGAGCTCGCCGATCAGCATCGAGAGCAGCGTGGCGATCACCATGGCCACCACCAGGGAGACCGAAACGGCCGCCGCGGCGGGTAGGCCGACGACGGTCAACGGACCTTGGAGCAGATGGCCCACCGACGGTTCCATGACATAGCCGGTGAGGAGAGTGGTCAGGGTGATGCCCAGCTGGCAACTGGAAAGCTGGGTGGACAAGGACCTGAGGCACTTGAGCAAGGGCACTGCCGCCGCGTCGCCGTCATCCACCGCACGCTGGACGGTGGCCTGGTCCAGCGCCACCAGGGAAAATTCCACGGCAACGAAGAACCCGGTGCCGAGAATGAGCAAAATTCCTGCTCCAAGAAGCAACCACTCCATCAGAAGCCCGCTTTCAGGGCGTTGCGGGCGGAAAGTGGTTGCCCAAGACCAAGCCGGAGAAGTGGAAACGGAGCAGAATGGCGAAGGGCGCCCCGGGTCGTTGCAGGGAGCGGATTCTGCGGGGGAACGGTGCCAGGCGGAGGATGGTCAGCCGGTGCCGACCCTGTTTCCTGGAAACCCGCGGCGTGATGGGTGGCCGGGGAATGATGGGCGCGTGAACGGGGTTTGCCGGCTCTGTGGGTGGACTGCGCGGAATTGCTGATAATGCTCCGCTGACAGCGCCCAGGCCGGCACCTAGATTTACTGTCCATAAGAATTTCAGTCTACAGGTTCGCCTGCCCGTCCCGGCCTCCGGCGGTCCCGTCTCAGCCTTGCTCAGCCTTACCAGCTCTGCGGGACGGGGCGCCCTTCCTCATACCCGGCGGCCGACTGGATTCCCGCCACCGCCCGTGCCCGAAAGGCCGCGAGGTCGGCGGCTCCCGCATAGCTCATGGAGCTGCGCAGCCCGGCGGTGATCATGTCCAGTAGGTCCTCCACACCGGGGCGGGCCGGGTCCAGATACATGCGCGAGGTCGAGATGCCTTCTTCGAACAGCGCCTTGCGGTCTTTTTCGAAGGCGCCCTCACGCTGGTTCCGGTTCTGCACCGCGCGTGCGGAGGCCATCCCGAAGCTTTCCTTGTAAAGGCGCCCGTTGGCGTCGGTCTGGAGATCGCCCGGGCTTTCGTGGGTTCCGGCGAACCATGACCCGATCATCACTTGGCTGGCGCCTGCAGCGAGGGCCAGGGCAACGTCACGCGGGTAGCGGACGCCGCCGTCGGCCCAGATGCGGCCGCCGGCGGCGCGGGCGGCGGCGGCGCACTCGAGCACGGCGGACAGCTGGGGGCGGCCTACCGCCGTCATCATGCGGGTGGTGCACATGGCCCCGGGGCCCACTCCCACCTTGACGATGTCGGCGCCCGCCTGGATGAGCTCCCGTGTGGCCTCGGCCGTGACCACGTTGCCTGCCACCACCGGGACAGCCGGGTCCAGGCTGCGGACCGCGGCCAGGGCGTCAAACATCTTGTGCTGGTGGCCGTGGGCTGTGTCTATGACCAGCACGTCCACGCCGGCCGCGAGGAGTTCCGCCGCCCTGCCCGCCACATCTCCGTTGATTCCGACGGCGGCCGCGACTTTGAGCTTTCCCCCGCCGTCCAGGGACGGCCGGTAAATGGTGGAGCGCAGCGCACCCTTGCGGGTGAGCACGCCGGTGAGCAATCCATTCCGCTGGACCGGAGCGAAGTCGGTTCCGGCTGCGTACATGGCCTCGAAAGCGGCGAGCAGTGCCGGCTGCCCCGTTTCGGAATCCTCCCCGGCGCCGTCGAGAGTGGCCGCATCCAGCACCAGCGGCTGGTGGCGCATCACGGAGGCGAGTGAGGCGAAGCGGTCCTGTCCGTCGCAGTCCGCGGACCTGACGACGCCGGCCACGCCGCCGTCGTCGTCCACCACCACCACCGCCCCGTGCGGGCGTTTGCCCATCAGGTGAAGGGCGTCGATAACGGTGCCGCTGGCCAGCAGGGTGACCGGCGTCTCAAACACCGGATGGCGGGACTTAATCCACGAGGTGACGTCCCTGAGCACCTCGAGCGGAACGTCCTGCGCGAGGACGGCAAGTCCGCCGCGGCGCGCCATCGTTTCGGCCATGCGCTTGCCGGTGACGGCCGTCATGTTGGCCACCACCAGCGGTATGGAGGAGCCCGTGCCGTCGTCGGCAGAGAGGTCCACGTCAAGCCGGGAGGTGACGTCGGAGCGGGAAGGGACCAGGAAAACGTCTGAATAAGTCAGGTCGCTGCTCGGTTCATTCAGAAAGCGCATGGCTGCTCCTTATGGGGTATTAACAGTGAGTCTAGGCGAGAGCGCGGACACTGCCGAGGACCGTTCAAGAGGCTGGATCCGGCAATAGTTTCGCCGCATCATGATTTGGGTCACGCTTATTGGCAGTTAACCAAGAATCCTCACTAGACTGGCAAAGGTCTGGGTTCACAGGACGCAGAGAGCTGGTCCGATTTGCTGTGCCGCGGCACCCAGGCGACCAGAGGGAAATCAAACTCATGGAAGAGGCGTATTTCAAGTGCCAGAGCAGCCTAGCCACCGTCTACCAGAGGAATTTGGCGGAAACGAGTGGCTCGTTGACGAACTGTACGAGCGTTACCAGCAGGACAAGAACACGGTTGACGCCAAGTGGTGGCCCCTGTTTGAATCCTTCGACGCCGGTGACAGCTCCTCTTCCAACGGGACCTCGGGGGCACCGTCGCCCGCCAACCCTGCAACACGTGAACTTCCGGTCGTAGCGCCCGCTGCGGCGGCTCCGGCAGCGTCGCCGGCAGCTCCCGCCAAGCCGGTTCAGCCTGCTGCTGCCGCACCCGCCCGTCCCGCTGCGGCTCCCGCCCAGAAGGCACCAGCCACGGTTGCCCGCGACGGCTCCAAGAAGACTGAAGCCGGCGGCGGGACTCCGCCCATCCCGGCCCAGCTGCCCAAGAACATCAAGGCGCCCACCGCCCCTGAGGAAGACGTCGTCTCGGTCCTGCGCGGACCGGCGAAGGCCATCGCGTCAAACATGGTCACGAGCCTGGAAGTGCCAACAGCCACCAGCGTCCGCGCCATTCCGGCCAAGTTGCTGATCGACAACCGCGTGGTGATCAACTCCAACCTGGCCCGCGCCCGCGGCGGCAAGGTCTCCTTCACGCACCTGATCGGCTACGCGGTCATCCGTGCCCTGTCCCAGTTCCCCTCGATGAACGTCTACTACGACGAAATCGACGGCAAGCCCGTTGCTGTCCAGCCTGCGCACGTGAACTTCGGCATCGCCATCGACATGCCCAAGCCGGACGGCACCCGCCTGCTCATGGTGCCCAACATCAAGAAGGCGGAGACCCTCAACTTCTCCGAGTTCTGGCACACCTACGAGGACCTGATCAAGCGTGCCCGCGCCGGCAAGCTGACCGCTGACGACCACTCGGGCACCACCGTGTCGCTGACCAACCCCGGCGGCATTGGAACCGTGCACTCTGTGCCGCGCCTCTCCAAGGGCCAGGCTGCCATCATCGGCGTCGGCGCATTGGACTACCCTGCGGAATTCCAGGGTGCCAGCTCGAAGATCATCGCGCAGAACGCGATCAGCAAGGTCCTCACGCTGACCTCCACCTATGACCACCGCGTCATCCAGGGTGCCGGCAGCGGCGAGTTCCTGAAGCTCGTGCACCAGCTCCTGCTCGGAGGGCAGAACTTCTACGACGAGATCTTCGAGTCCCTGCGCATCCCGTACGAGCCCGTGCGCTGGAGCCCGGACCTGCAGGTGGACCCGGCCGACGAAATCAACAAGGTGGCCCGGATCCAGCAGTTGATCCACTCCTACCGTGTCCGCGGCCACCTGATGGCGGACACCGACCCGCTGGAGTACGTGCAGCGCAAGCACCCCGACCTCGATGTCCTGACCTATGGCCTGACCCTGTGGGACCTGGACCGCGAATGGCCCACGGGAGGCTTCGGCGGCAAGCCCATGCTCGCCTTCCGCGACATCCTGGGTGTCCTCCGCGACGCCTACTGCCGCACCACCGGCATCGAGTACATGCACATCCAGGACCCGGCCGAACGCAAGTGGTTCCAGGACCAGCTGGAGCACCCGTACTCCAAGCCGAGCCGCGAAGAGCAGTTGCGCATCGTCTCCAAGCTCAATGCGGCCGAGGCCTTCGAAACCTTCCTCCAGACCAAGTTCGTGGGCCAGAAGCGGTTCTCGCTGGAGGGTGGCGAATCCCTGATACCGCTGCTTGATGCGGTCATCTCCGACGCCGCCGACGACGGACTCGACGAAGTCGCCATCGGCATGGCCCACCGCGGCCGCCTCAACGTGCTCACCAACATCGCGGGCAAGACCTATGCTCAGGTGTTCCGCGAATTTGAAGGCACCCAGGACCCGCGCTCCGTGCAGGGCTCCGGAGACGTCAAGTACCACCTTGGCACCGAGGGTACCTTCACGTCGGACAACGGCAACGAGACGAAGGTCTACCTCGCGGCCAACCCCTCGCACCTCGAGGCCGTGGACTCTGTCCTTGAAGGCATTGTGCGCGCCAAGCAGGACCGCCTGGACCAAGGCGAATCCTTCCCCGTGCTGCCCATCATGGTGCACGGCGACGCCGCCTTCGCGGGACAGGGTGTGGTGGCCGAGACGCTCAACCTCTCCCAGCTGCGGGGCTACCGCACCGGTGGAACCATCCACGTGGTAGTCAACAACCAGGTGGGCTTCACCACGGCGCCCTCCTCGTCACGATCGTCCACGTACTCCACGGACGTCGCCAAGATGATCCAGGCACCGGTTTTCCACGTGAACGGCGACGACCCCGAGGCCGTGGTCCGCATCGGCCAGCTCGCCTACGAGTTCCGCCAGCGGTTCCACAAGGACGTTGTCATCGACATGGTGTGCTACCGCCGCCGCGGCCACAACGAGGGTGACGACCCGTCGATGACGCAGCCGCTGATGTACAACCTCATCGAAGCCAAGCGTTCGGTCCGGAAGCTCTACACGGAGTCCCTGATCGGCCGCGGCGACATCACCGAGGAAGAAGCGGAACAGCTGCTTCGCGACTACCAGGAGCGCCTGGAGCGCGTCTTCGCCGAGACTCACGCGGCCCAGACGTCACCGATCCCCATCATCACGGCCGATTCTGCTGCGGTGTCGGATCTGGAGCGCCCCATGGCGCAGCAGTCGGATTCCGGCGTCAACGCACCGGCATCCACCGCAATCTCCGCCGAGACGCTGGCCCACATCGGCAAGGCGCACGTGCAGATCCCCGAGGGCTTCACCGTGCACGCCAAGCTCAAGCAGCTCCTCGAGAAGCGTGAGCAGATGTCCCGCGAGGGCGGCATCGATTGGGGCTTTGGCGAGATCGCCGCTTTCGGCTCTCTCATCATGGAAGGCGTCCCCGTCCGGCTTGCCGGCCAGGACTCCCGTCGTGGCACGTTCGTGCAGCGGCACGCCGTCTTCCATGACCGTGCCAACGGCAACGAATGGCTGCCCCTCGGCCACCTTTCGGACAACCAGGCCAAGCTCTGGATCTACGACTCCCTGCTCTCCGAATACGCGGCTATGGGCTTCGAATACGGTTATTCCGTGGAGCGTCCGGACGCGCTGGTTCTCTGGGAGGCCCAGTTTGGTGACTTCGTCAACGGAGCCCAGACCATCATCGATGAGTTCATTTCCTCCGCCGAGCAGAAGTGGGGCCAGCGTTCCTCACTGGTGCTGATGCTTCCGCACGGTTACGAAGGTCAGGGCCCGGACCACTCGTCCGCCCGGATCGAGCGCTTCCTGCAAATGTGCGCTGAAGAAAACATGATCGTGGCGAACCCCACGACGTCGGCGTCCCACTTCCACCTGCTGCGCCGCCAGGCCTACAGCAGGCCCCGGAAGCCGCTCATCATCTTCACGCCCAAGCAGCTTCTCCGGCTCAAGGCCGCAGCGTCGTCGGTGGAGGACTTCACCACGGGGACCTTCAGGCCGGTTATCGGGGAGCACGAGCAGCTCCAGGCCAGCGCCGTCGAACGCGTGCTCTTGGTCTCGGGTCGGCTGTACTACGATCTGCTGTCCACGCGGCAGAAGACGGATGACCAGACCACTGCGATTGTCCGGGTGGAACAGCTCTACCCGCTGCCCGCGGCCGAGATCGCAGCCGAACTGGCCAAGTACCCCAACGCCGAAGTCGTCTGGGCACAGGATGAGCCGGCAAACCAGGGTCCGTGGCCGTTTATGGGCTTGAACCTGCCCGAGGCACTGGACCGCCGCGTGCGCCTGGTTTCACGTCCGGCCTCCGCCTCGACCGCTGCCGGCTCCATGAAGCGGCACGCGGCCGAGCAGGATGCACTCCTCAAGCAGGCGTTTGCCCGGAAGTAGTTTCGCCACTGCCCGGCTGGAGGTCGAATACCCGACTCCGGCCGGGCAGTCCTGCTTAATGGAACAGCCAGCCGTTGGCACGCCGGCCGGACGCCCGAGTTGGCCGGGCGCCCGAGTTGGCCGGGCGCCCCATTCCATGGAACGCTGAATTTGTTGCTCACTGAGGTAAAGAGGTAGTCGTGGAAGACAGGAAGCTGCGTATTGCGGCTGTAGGAGATGAGCTGTTGGCCGGTCTGGGCGATCCCCGGGCACTGGGCTGGCTGGGGCGAGTTCTTGCCCGCACTCCGCAGGACGGCATGAGCGTCGAATGCTTTGCCCTGCCCTGCCCCCAGGAAGGCACTGAAGGCCTGGCCGCGCGCTGGCTGGACGAGGCCGGACGACGCTTCGGCAACAACCACGAAAACCGCCTGATCATTGGGCTGAGCGGCCGGGACATTGAGTTCGGTCTCTCCACTGCCCGGAGCCGGCTCAACCTGGCCAACATCCTGGACTCGGCCTCCCAGAACAAGATCGGGGTGTTCGTGGTCGGGCCGCCGCCGTCACTCGATCCAACCCAGAACCGCAGGCTGGGCGAACTCAACACGGCATTCGCCGACGTCACCACCCGCCGCAAGCACCTCTACGTGGATACCTTCTCTCCCCTGCTGAACCACGAGCAGTGGCGCCAGGACCTGGCGGCCAATGGAGGAACCCCAGGACAGGCCGGCTACGGCCTCATGGCATGGCTTGTGCTGCACCGCGGCTGGTTCCAGTGGCTGGGTATCAACGCGCCGGAGTAGCCCCACAACCCGGGCCCGGCAGAGCGCCTGGCGTGCCCGTGCCCGGAAGCCGGCTGTTGCCTTTCCCAAAGACGCGATATATCGTGAGATGTGAGTCACGATATATCGCCCTTTGGAGGAACAGTGGAAGAGAACAACTGGACCGTCACCGGCCCTCGGACCATCGACGTCGACGGCGTGACGTCCCTCAAACTGGGGATCGTCAAGGGGCGGTTCAACATCGTGGCGCACGGCGAGGATGTCACCCGGATTGAGATCTCGGACCTTCACGGCGATCCTCTGGCGCTCACTTTCGCCAACGGCCGGCTGGAGGTGCGGCACCAACTGCACGGCGCGCAGGGGTGGTTCAAGAACCTGATGGGAACAGTCAACAACAGCAGCCAGAACTCGGTGGTACTCAGCATCGCTCTTCCGGCCGGAGTCGAGGTTGAAGCAGGAACCGTCAGCGGTGACGGACTGGTGTCCGGTATCAGCGGCCACACGAAGCTCAGCACGGTGTCGGGATCGGTGATGGCCGACGACACCTCCGGGGACCTCCACGTCAACACCGTCAGCGGCGAAGTGATCGTGCGGAACCACCACGGCGTCCTCACTGCCAAAAGCGTCTCGGGAGAAGTCACGGCGTCGGGCCTCTTCAGCAACATCAGGGCCAACACCGTCAGCGGAGACATGAGCTTCGACCTGCACGGTTTCACCCATGACTTCGGCGCGAATTCAGTATCAGGCGATCTCACCGTCAGGGTCCCGCACGACGTCGGCGTGGACATCGTCGCCAAGAGCGCCGGTGGCGCTGTGGTCGTCGATGACCAGAAATACAACCAGCCGGGAGGGAAGGTCCAGACCATCGCCGGGCCGGACGCCCAACTGATGGTGCTCCGGACCAACTCGGTCTCGGGCAGGACGTCAATCATCCATGGTGCGTCACCGGCGGACGCCGGAACGGGGTTGTGATGCCTCCGGTCTTTGCGCACGGAGCTCTGCGGCTCTACCTTCTGGCACTCCTGGAACCGGGCCCCAAGCACGGCTACGAGCTGATCAAGGCACTCAGCGAAAGGTTCGGGGGCACCTACTCGCCCAGCGCTGGAACCATCTATCCCCGGCTCGGAAAGCTTGAAGAGGAAGGCCTTGTTGCCACCGAATCCGAGGGGCGCAGGACCAACTATCGCATCACCGCGGCCGGCCTGGTTGAACTCAACAGACGCAGGGACGAACTGGCCGGGGTGGAAAACGATATTTCCGCATCGGTGCGCCGGCTGGCCGATAACCTGCGGGAGGACATCCGTTCGAACATGCGAGGGCTTCGGGCCGATCTCGCAGCCACCGCCGAAGCGGCGCGGGCCTCCGCCCGTTCAGCTGACTTCCTGGGGCTGGGCTCGCGCCACTCCCCCGGAAGCGAGCGGACGCTCAAGGAGGCGGAGATGCTGCTGCAGGCCTTCCGCGACGATTTGCGCGTGGAACTCCGGCTGCATGCGAGCACGGCGCCCGTCACACCCGTAACGCTGGAAACCATCCGAACGGTTCTGGATCAGGCGCGGATCTCCATCAGGAACTCGCTGAGAACCTGACCGGTCCCCGCCCGCCGCGGCTCCCCAGGTTTTGCCCGTGGTCTCCTGCCCGTAGTTTCTTGCCCGTAGGGCGTGTTCGCAGCTTCGTTCGCAAACCCCGGGCCGGTTCGCGGGGCGCCTTCCGATGTGGGAGACTTGAGGGCAGCTCTTTTGAGTACCAACATTTAAGGAGGCCAGCTATGAGCAAGCGTGCACGTAAACGTCGTGACCGTAAGCGTGGCGGCGCGAACCACGGTAAGCGCCCCAACGCCTAAGCTACGGCTTGGAATCACAGCTTTAAGAAAAGGACCCCGGAAACAACTGTTTCCGGGGTCCTTTGCCGTGGGTCCAGGATCAGGAACGTGTGGGGGCGTCCGCGGGGTTGATGTTGTGAATCCGGTCCAGGATGGCGTTCTTCAGGTTCTCCGGTGCCGCCTCACTGCAGGAGCGCTTGACCACCTTACGGATCACGCATTCGAGGTCGTACTGCTCAAGGCACTTGGGGCAATCGTCCAAGTGGTCCTTGATCTCGGCGATGTCATCGTGTGTCAGCGCCCCGTCGAGGTACTCGTAGATCCGTTCGATTCGGGCGTCGTCGCAATCGCCCAATCCCTGGCAGTCGCTCATTTCCTGTTCTCCTGTTTATTGCTATCGGCCGCGGGGCTGGGGTCAGCTCCGGCGGTGAATCCCCGTTCAGCGGCGTAATCCGCCAGCATGTCCCGCAACATCTTGCGACCGCGGTGGAGCCGGGACATAACGGTTCCGATCGGGGTGTTCATGATGTCCGAGATTTCCTTGTACGCAAAGCCCTCCACATCGGCGAAGTAGACCGCCAGGCGGAATTCCTCCGGGATGGCTTGGAGCGCCCGCTTTACATCGGAATCTGGGAGGTGGTCCAGCGCCTCCGCTTCGGCCGAGCGGAGGCCGGAGGAGGTGTGGGATTCCGCCCGTGCCAGCTGCCAGTCTTCGATCGTGTCCGAGTTTGACTGCAGCGGCTCGCGCTGTCGCTTCCGATACAGGTTGATGTACGTATTGGTCAGGATCCGGTAGAGCCAGGCCTTGAGGTTCGTTCCAGGCTTGTACTGATGGAACGCGGAGAACGCCTTCGTGTACGCCTCCTGGACCAGGTCCTCGGCGTCCGCCGGATTCCGCGCCATGCGCATGGCCGCGGAGTACAGCTGGTCAACGTACTGCATCGCATCCCGTTCAAAGCGCTGCCTGCGCTCGTCGGTGGTTTCGGCCGCGGTGTCCAGTTCGGACCCGGCCGACTCCAATGCCCCCGCGGCGGAGGCCGAGGGCACGTTTGTGGTTTTGGCGCCGTTCCCGGCAACCTCAGACTCGGCCGCAACAGCGGGATCAACGGTGCTCATTGCGTCCAAGTCTACTGTCACCCGGGGGCCGCGTCCCGTATCGCCCGCTCCGGATTCGCTCCCCAGCCCGGGGTATGGCAAGGGATCCAAAAGATCCACTCCGTCTCTAACTAAGGTCAAACTCGATCTCCGCTCTTTCCGCTCCATGTCCGGGCCGCGTTCCGGTGCTGTTCCGGTGGCTGTTCCTCGGCCCTCACAGGACGTTCCTCCGACAACCAGCACGTCCCCAAACCCGCTTTACACAACAGCCGGCGGCGGGCAAATATTCCGCAAAAGTGCAAGACTAGAACCGGTTTACCCGCAGAAGTTCCGCGGCTCGTCCATCCAGGAGGAAATTCATGTCCTTTGTCCGTTTTCTTGCCCGGCCGATGCTGGCCTCCAGTTTCATCCTCGCCGGCTTGGACAAGCTAAAGAACGCCGATGACACCGCCGCGCAGCTGTCCCCCCTGCTTCGCCGGGCCGCGGATTCACTGCCCTTCCCCGCCAACGAAAAAGTCTTGGCGCGCGTTATTGGGGGCACCCAGGTCGGTGCCGGAGTTCTCTTCGCCCTTGGCAAGTCCGCCCGGCTGGCCGCCTCCGCCCTGGCCGTCATTTCCGCCTTGAACGCGTTCGTCGAATGGCGCAGCGCTGACATCACTTCGAAGGAAGGCCGGGAAGCGCGCCGGACCCAGCTCCTGAAGAACGTCACCCTGACCGGCGGCGTCCTCCTGGCCTCTGTCGACACCGCTGGAAGGCCCAGCCTGGCGTGGCGGGCGGAGCACATTGCGGCGGATGCACGGAAGGGTGCCAGCCACTTGGCTGCCGACGCACGCAAAACCACGGGCAAGCAGCTGAAGAAGGCCGACAAAGCCGTCCGCAAGGCCGTTGACCACGCAGTGGGAGCTTAAGCAGGGATGGCAGGTACCGCACCGTCCACTCCGGTCCCGTCCGCGCAGTCCGTGGAGGGGGCTCACTGGTCCGCCCCTTATGCGGAGCATCCCGTGGATGCCACAGTCACGATCCCCGGCTCCAAGTCATTGACCAACAGGTACCTGGTGCTGGCGGCCCTGGCGGACGGACCGTCCAGACTGCGCGCTCCCCTTCACTCGCGCGACTCCGACCTGATGGTCCAGGCCCTTCGCCAGCTGGGGGCAACTGTCCGTGAAGTCCCCGGGGACGGCTCGTTCGGGTCGGACCTTGAGATCACTCCCGTCGGCGGTGATGCCCCCGCCACCGAGGCGGCTGTGGATTGTGGACTTGCCGGCACCGTGATGCGGTTCGTGCCGCCGCTGGCCGCCCTGCGTCGTGGAGTGACGCTGTTCGACGGCGATCCGCACGCGCGTGAACGTCCCATGGGGACCATCATTGAGGCGCTGACGGCCCTCGGTGTGTCCGTGCGGGCGAATGACGGCGCACCGCCGTCGTCCCTCCCGTTTCTGGTGGACGGCACCGGTGAGGTCCGCGGCGGCCGCCTGGTGATCGATGCCAGCGCTTCGTCGCAGTTCGTGTCCGCATTGCTCCTTGTGGGCGCCCGGTTCACCGAAGGACTCCACCTTGAACATGTGGGCAAGCCTGTCCCCAGCCTTGACCACATCAATATGACGGTAGCGGTCCTGCGCGGGGTTGGCGTGTCGGTCGATGACTCCACACCAAATCATTGGATCGTCGCTCCGGGCCCCATTCACGCGTTCGATCAACGGATTGAACAGGATCTCTCCAACGCCGGCCCGTTCCTTGCTGCGGCCCTCGCCACCGGCGGCACCGTCCGCATTCCCAATTGGCCCACACCGACCACCCAGGTGGGAGACCTCTGGCGGACCATCCTCCGGGACATGGGAGCCACGGTAAGGCTCGAGGGCGGGACGCTCACCGTCACGGGCGGTCCTGAGATCAAGGGCTCCGACTTCGCGGACACCAGCGAACTTGCTCCCACCGTGGCCGCCCTGTGTGCCCTGGCCACCGGACCGTCCCGACTCACCGGCATCGCCCACCTCAGGGGCCATGAAACCGACCGCCTTGCCGCCCTGGTGGCTGAAATCAACCGCTTGGGCGGGGATGCCGAGGAGACCGCCGACGGCCTGGTCATCCGGCCCGCCACACTCCACGGCGGCGTGGTTCACAGCTATGCCGACCACAGAATGGCCACGGCCGGGGCCATCCTTGGCCTCGCAGTCCAGGGCGTCGAGGTCGAGGATATCGGTACCACCGCCAAAACCATGCCCGGCTTCCCCCAGTTGTGGGAAGCAATGCTGGCCCAGGGACCTGATGCAAGGGGCGCGGCCAGTGGGGCGTAGTACGGGTACGTGGGATGAGTCCGACATTCGGATCCGTCCCAATAAGAAGGGCTCACGTCCGCGCACCAAGGACAGGCCCGCCTACGAGGACGCAGTGACCGGCCGGATCATCACCGTGGACCGGGGACGCTATACGGCCGTGGTCGGGGAAGACACGGACAACGAGCGCATTGTCATTGCCGCGAGGGCACGCGAGCTCCGCCGTTCCCCGGTGGTTGCGGGCGACTTCGTTTCGCTCGTGGGAGATGTGAGCGGCGCCCCGGACACCCTCGCCCGGCTGGTGAAGATCCAGGACCGCAAGACCCTCCTCAGGCGCAGCGCCGACGACACCGATCCCATTGAACGCGCCGTGGTTGCCAACGCGGACCAGTTGGTGGTGGTGGTGGCCGCCGCCAATCCCGAGCCCCGGACCGGCTTTATCGACCGTGCGCTCGTGGCCGCCTACGATGCCGGCATCGAGCCGTTGCTTCTGGTGACCAAAGCTGACGTCAAGGATCCCACCGAACTCCTTTCGAACTACCGGCACCTCGATTTCCCTGTCATCATCAGCCGCACGGCCGATTCAGCGGCTTCGGGTATCGACGCGCGCTCCGACGACGGGCTGTCCGCCCGGCTGGATGGCGACGCCGTGGCAGAGCTCCGCGCCCATCTCGACGGGAAGGTCACGGTTATGCTGGGCCACTCCGGTGTGGGCAAATCCACCATGGTCAACGCCCTGACCGGCGCGGAACGTGCCACGGGCGGAGTCAACGCCGTGACAGGACGGGGACGCCACACATCGTCGTCGGCGCTGGCCCTGCGGATCAGCGACGCGCCTCCCGGAAGCTGGATCATTGATACCCCGGGCATCAGGTCCTTCGGCCTCGCGCACGTGGACCCGGACCGGATCCTGCGCTCGTTCCCGGACCTTGAGCCCGGCACGGACGCCTGCGAACGCGGCTGCAAGCACGACTCCTCAGCCGTCAACTGCGGAGTGGATGCCTGGGTGGCCGAAGGACACGCCGGAGCGTCAGGAGCCGCCCGGCTCGCTTCCCTGCGGCGGTTGCTGGGCACGGACCCACGGATGGAAGCCCAGGAGACAAAGGAACTGGGCACCGTCTCCTAGCCGCCCGCAACGTGGCCTCCCGCTCAGCCGGACGCTTAGACGGTAGTTTGGAACCATGACCCAACCCGCTTCGAGCTATAACGATGACCTCCGGCTGGCCCATGTCCTGGCTGACTCCGTCGATTCCCAGACCATGAGCCGTTTCAAGGCACTGGATCTCCAGGTGGAGACAAAGCCGGATCTCACGCCGGTTACGGATGCCGACAAGGCCGCTGAGGAGTCCATCCGCGGGCAGCTCTCCCGTTCCCGTCCACGCGATGCCGTCCTCGGTGAAGAGTTCGGCAGCTCAGGTCACGGTTCGCGCCGCTGGATCATCGATCCAATTGACGGGACCAAGAATTTTGTCCGCGGCGTTCCCGTCTGGGCCACCCTCATCGCGCTCGTGGATGAGGGCGAGCCTGTGGTTGGACTGGTAAGTGCACCTGCACTCGGCAAACGCTGGTGGGCGGCCAAGGGGTCCGGCGCCTACATGGGCCGCTCGCTGGCCGCTGCCACCCGGCTGAAGGTTTCGAACGTCTCGAAGCTTTCCGATGCCTCACTCTCTTATTCAAGCCTGGGCGGATGGAAGCAGCGCGGCAACTTCGACGAATTCATCGGCCTCACCGAGGAAGTATGGCGCACCCGCGCCTTCGGCGATTTCTGGTCATACTGCATGGTGGCCGAGGGGTCGGTGGACATCGCGTGCGAACCCGAACTGAACCTGTATGACATGGCCGCCCTGGTGCCCATCGTCACCGAGGCCGGCGGCCGGTTCACCTCGCTGGAGGGCGTGGACGGCCCGTTCGGCGGCAATGCCCTGGCCACCAATTCGATCCTCCATTCTGAAGTGCTCAAGCGTCTGAATCCGAATCTCGACGACCTCCTGTAACGGCCCGTCAGGGGCCCCGTTTCCCCTTGACCGACCGAATAATCGACGGCGGACGCCCCGAAAAGGGGGCGTCCGCCGTTGTTTGTTCGGCCGGGATGCCCTTGTGGCCAATCGCGTAACAAACCGCTTAATATTCTGGAGGGTTTTTCCAAGCACCGCGCGGATGTCCTAGGCTCTTAGCAGGTCACGAGTGCCAGCGTTAAACCCCGGTTTGCTGGCCGGCAACCCTCCATTCGCGGTGGGGTGCCCCGGGTGACGACCAGGCCGGTCCGGAACGGACCCGGCAAGCGCGGATCCCCGGTGCGAGGGGTCCTTTCAGAGTGAGGTCCCATGACTACTGCCACTTTCCCCGCGAACCCCGGTTTCACCGCTCCTGCCGGCATCCTCAACGATCGCTTCGCCGTGGCTGGCCGCCCGCTCTCGGCAGTGACCGGAGCGGAAATCCAGGCGCCCCTGATCCAGGGCGGGCACGTGCGCTACGCGAACCTGGACTATGGCGCCTCCGCTCCCGCACTGTCCGTGGTCTCCGCCTACCTCAACGAAATCCTGCCGTACTACGCCAGCGTCCACCGCGGCGCCGGTTACGCCTCCCAGATCAGCACGTCGGTCTACGAAAACGCCCGCGCCATCGTCCGCGAGTTTGTGGGCGGCCGCCCGGATGATTCGGTGATCTTCACTCGAAACACCACGGATTCCCTCAATCTCCTCGCGGGCTGCCTTCCGGTGAAAGATGGCAGGCACACCGGCGAGGTGCTGTATCTGGACATAGAACATCACGCCAACCTGCTGCCATGGCAGGGAGTACCCCACCGCAGCGTCATCGCGGCCGCCACCCTCAGCGAAACCATCGAGAACCTGCGCTCGGAGCTGCGGCACGGTGACGTCAGCCTGCTGGCCGTCACCGGCGCCTCAAACGTGACGGGCGAGATCCTGCCGATCCGCCAACTCGCGGCCCTGGCCCATGAGCACGGCGCCAGGATTGTGGTGGATGCCGCCCAGCTGGCACCGCACCGTCGGGTCGACATCGCCGCGGACGACGTCGACTACCTCGCCTTCTCCGGGCACAAGCTGTACGCGCCCTTCGGCGCCGGCGTCCTGGTGGGCAGGACTGACTGGCTCGACGCCGGCACTCCCCACCTTGCCGGCGGCGGCGCTGTCCGGGAGGCCAGGCTGGACTCCGTTAGCTGGGCCACCGGCCCCGCACGGCACGAAGGCGGCTCCCCCAACGTCCTGGGTGCCGCGACCCTTGCCCGAGCCACCCAGGTGATCGCGGCCCTGGACCAGGAGCTCTGGCACGCCCACGAGTCGGCCATCAGGTCGTTCCTGGTCGAAGGGCTGCAAAAGATCGACGGCGTGAGCGTCCACCAGATCTTCAGCGACACGGATCAGAGCACCGACACCATCGGCGTCGTCAACTTCTCCCTGGCCGGCTACGACGCCGGACTTGTCGCGGCCTACCTGTCCGCGGAACACGGCGTGGGCCTGCGCGATGGCCGCTTCTGCGCCCACCCCCTGCTCAAGCGGCTGGGCTTGCCGTCCGGATCGCTGCGGGCAAGCTTCGGCGTCGGTTCCCGGCTGGAGGACGCCCAGCGTCTGCTCGCCGGGATCGAAGAGCTGCGCCGGTCCGGACTGGGCTGGGACTACGTGGTGGACTCGGGGCGCTGGGTCCCGGCCAACGACACCCGCAGCTATCCTGACTGGGCACCCAACACGCCAGGCACCGCCGGCGCGGCCCCGTGCACCGACGACTAGGCCCGCCCACGCGGGACGATGCCGCGCCGCCGCTCCCGTGCGGTAAATTCGGGGGGTAAAGATCCAGCCTGCCCGAAGGAGATGTCGCGTGGCACGGGGAGGACCCAAACTGCACCACAAACGCCGGAACGAGCTTGGGCAGAGCTTTCAGGACGGCGGCGAGCACTACGATCGTGTCCGCCCGGGCTACCCTGGTGAGTCCGCGGACTGGCTGATTCCCGCGGGCGCGCGGGACGCCGCGGACCTCGGCGCCGGCACCGGGAAGTTCACTGCCCTGCTCGTGGAGCGCGGTCTTCGGGTGACGGCGGTGGATCCGTCCCCGGACATGCTCGCGCAGCTGCGGCGGAGCATGCCCGGCGTGCTGGCGCTGGAAGGCACCGCCGAGGCCTCGGGCCTGGACGACGCGGCGTTCGACGTTGTCACGGTGGCACAGGCCTGGCACTGGTGCGATCCGCTACTGGCCAGCACGGAGATCGCGCGGATCCTCCGTCCCGGCGGAGTGCTTGGGCTGATTTGGAACCAGCTGGACACCTCCGTTCCGTGGGTGCACCGCCTCTCCCGGATCATGCACGCCGGTGACGTTCACAAACCCGACTTCCGGCCCGCCGTCGGCCCTGAATTCCAGGGACTGGAAAGCCACCTGACCCGGTGGGAGGCGCCGGTGACCACCGCAGAGATCATGGACCTCACCAAATCCCGCAGCTACTACCTGGCGGCCGGCGAGGCCACCCGCGCCAAAGTGCTGGCCAACCTGGACTGGTATCTCCACGAGCATCTGGCGCACAACCCCGGCGACGTAATCGGTTTGCCGTACCTGACACAGACATGGCGGGCGTTCAAGGCATGAGCCAGGCGGGCCTAACGGTAGGCTTGGTGTCGTGAAGACCAGTACGCCCTCCTCCTCGATCGAGGACTACGTCAAGGTCATCTACTCTTTTACGGAGTGGCAGGACAAACCAATTACCTCGTCGCAGCTGGCCCAACGCCTGGGCGTGGCCAATTCCTCGGTTTCGGAGATGGTCCGCAAACTCAAGGACCAGGGTCTGGTGGATCACCAGCCCTACAGCGCCATCACCCTCACGGCCGACGGCTTCCGGCTCGCGTTGTCAATGGTCCGCAGGCACCGGCTGATCGAAACCTATCTCGTGCAGGAGCTTGGCTACAGCTGGGACGAGGTCCATGATGAGGCCGAGCTGCTGGAGCACGCGGTCTCCGATACCTTCATTGAGCGGATGGCGGCCAAGCTCGGTGAGCCGCTGCGTGATCCACACGGCGATCCGATCCCCGCCGCTGACGGCACGGTGCTGGTGCCCCAGGCACACCGGCTCAGCGACCTCGACGACGGACACACCGGCCGGATCACCCGGATCAGCGACGAAAACCCGGCTCTCCTCCGCTACCTCGCAACCGAGGAAATCGACCTCGACGCCCCCATCGAAGTGCTCGGACGCAGGCCCTTCGGCGGTGCGCTCGTGGTGCGGATAGGCTCCGGGGAAAGCAGGCGGTCCTTCGACCTCGCGGACGAGGTCACCTCGGCTTTGTGGGTGCACAGCGACAAAGTCCACGCCGGCTGCCGGCTGCCCGACGCCTAAGTTCCCGGACTGGCGGATGGCGCGCCCGCTTCAGGCGGCTCGGCCGGTGCGGCCGGATTGCGGATGCCGACGGCGGACATCACCCCTCCCAGTATCAGCAGCGCGGCGGTGGCGACGGTCGACCGCTGAAGGCCGGCCGTGGTGATGACCGGGCCCGTAATGAGTCCCGCAAAGGAAATGGTCACCAGCCCCGCGATGCGGGCAACCGCGTTATTGACGGCCGAGCCGATGCCGGCTTCCTCGGTTCCCACCGCTGCGAGGATGGCTGCCGTCAACGGCGCCACGGTGATCCCGAGGCCAAGCCCGAAGACCAGAAGGCCCGGCAACACCTGCCTCGGGTAGTCCAAAGGCAGCTCAACCCCCAGCAGCAGCAGGAAGCCGGCGGCACAGAGCAGGGGGCCGAGGGTCATAAACCAGCGCGGCCCGAATCTCCCCGCCAGAGCGCCGGAGCGTGAGGACAACACCAGCAGAAGAAGGGTTGAGGGAAGCAACGCGAAGCCGGCGGCTGTGGCACTCAGGCCCGCCACCTGCTGCAGGTAGAGGCCCAGGACAAAGAAGCCAAGGGACATCGCCCCGTAGATCGCCGACGTGGCGAGGTTTCCCCAGCCGAAGTTGCGCACTTTGAAGAGCCTCAAGGGCATCATCGGTTCAACCGTCCGGGCCTCGTGGACGAGGAAGGCGGCCAGTGCGGCCATCCCGGCGGCCAGGGGCAGCCAGACCTGCGGGCTCCCCCACCCGCGGCCGCCGTGGCCGATGACGGCGTACACCGGTCCGCCGAGCCCGATGATCGCCAGGACAGCGCCCCCGACGTCCACCCGGCTGCCGGGAGTGTGCTCGTGATCCAGTACCCGGAGGGCCTTCAGCGCAGGCCATGCGGCCAGGGCGGGCACAACGTTAAGGAAGAAGATGACCCGCCACGACAGCACGTCCACGGAGAGGCCCCCGACCAGGGGCGCCACCACGATGGCGCCGCTGGTCCAGGCCGACCATTGCCCGATGGCCAGCGACTGCGCCGGCCCCGAAAACACCGTGACGATCAGGGCCAGTGACCCCGGCACGAGCAAGGCGCCCGCGATGCCTTGGAGTCCCCGCGCCACAATGAGCACCTCTCCGCTCCACGCGAGGCCGCAGAGTACGGAGGTGGCGGTGAAACCCGCCAGCCCCCACTGGAGGACGCGCGCGCGGCCGAACTGGTCCGAGAGCGAACCCGCCACCAGGATCAGCGCGCCCAGCGTCAACAGGTACGCGTCCACCACCCATTGTTGGACCACCAACCCCCCGCCCAACTCACGGCCAAGGGCCGGCAGCGCCAGGTTGACCACCGAACCGTCCAGGAAAGCCATGAATGAGGCAACAATGGCAACGTAAAGGACCCGGCGTTGTACCGGCGTTCGGGGAGGACCCAGGGAGGCGGTCATTCTCAGTCATCTCCCTCCGTGGCACGCCGGGGTTGTGTCGAGCGTAACACCCGGCTGCTGCGTTCCAGCCTGGCTGCTATCCCGTATCGTTAAGCGATGGTTACCCGACGTGAAGCAGCCCAGATCCTCGATATTCCTTTGGAAATGGCCAGCCGGCACGGCATCCCCTCCAGGCTTTCCGACGCCGAGCTTGCACAACTGCAGGACAACCCTCCCCAGTGGCTGATCCAGTCCAAGGCGAACAGAACCGGGAAGCGGCCCGTGTGGGTCCAGTTGACCTGCGCCGTCTGCGGCTATTCCGAAGCGGCGCGGCCGAAGAAATGGTGGCCCGAATTCACATACGTGTGCTGCGCCCACCATGCTGCCGCCGACCTCCCGCCGGTCCTTCCCGGCCTGATCCGCAGCGAATACGAGGGCGTCGGCAGCCGCTTTGTCGGGATCGTCGACGTCGCGGCGCCAACGTCCTGAGGACGTTGTCCCCCGGGCGCGTCGGGCACGGGGGGACCTGTTTTCTTCTGGGCAAAAGAGGGGTAATTTACGTACACGGGGCTATTCGGGCCCCTACGTTAGGGAGGGCGACATGCCTGACAAATCGCCGCACCGGAGCCTCAGCAAGAAGGCAGCGAAGACCATCAAGGAGAAAAGGGCCGACAAGAAGTCCAAGCACGAGACGGACGCTCATGTGGACCCTGTTGCGCACATCAAGAAGCGCTGACAGCCCTGCAGTGGCCACGGCCCTGGGAACATCGCTGTACCGGTGCTGAGGAAACAAAAAGGCCGGAAGCTTTCGCTTCCGGCCTTTTGCACGGGGTGGAACCGCGTCGCCGCTGTTCCAATTGGTGGAGATGGGGGGAATTGAACCCCCGTCCGATGTCGTGTTGTCAGGGCTTCTCCGGGCGCAGTTTGCGTCGGATTTTCTCGGCCCCAGCCATGCTGCAAACAGCTGGCTGATCCGGGCCCAGTCATCTAAGAGTCCCGTTTACCTCGGTGACGAAGGTAAACAGCAGTGGCTATCTAAATGACGCCAGTATCCGGAGCGATAGCATCCCCGGGCTGACGGACTGTCTTACTGCTTAGGCAGCGAGAGCGAAGTCAGTGCGCGTTTGTTTGGCACTTATTGTTTTGCAGACAGCGTTTACGAGATAATTCTGCATCCTCGGCCCGCTTCACCTGTCGCGACTAACATCGTCGAAACCGATCATCCCCGTATTTTTTTATCAAACCGTTCAGGTCAAGCGCGTCATCCGCGCTGATCCTTCCCGGGCTACTAATCATAACGCACCGTTGCCGGGATTCATTCCCGGGCGGCCAGTCCCCTTTGCGGGGCTCCTGCTGGATGGCAGCAACCGCGTTAGCCGCGGTTGCGTTCCCGCATGATGCGCTGCGCCTCACGCTTGTCCTGCTGTTCCCGCAGTGTCTGTCGCTTGTCGTACTCTTTCTTGCCCCGTGCGACGCCGATTTCCACTTTGGCCCTGCCGTCCAGGAAGTAGAGCTGGAGAGGCACAATGGTGAAGCCGGATTCGCGGACCTTGTGCGAGATCTTGATGAGCTCCTCACGGTGCAGCAGCAACTTGCGGCGGCGTCGCGCGGAGTGGTTGGTCCAGCTTCCCTGGTTATACTCCGGGATGTGGATCCCTTCCATCCAGAGTTCGTCATTGTAGAAGGTGCAGAAACCGTCCACCATCGATGCGTGGCCTTCACGGAGCGACTTGACCTCCGTGCCCATCAGCGCAATTCCGGCCTCATAGGTGTCCAGGACATGGTAGTCATGCCGGGCCTTCCGGTTGGTGGCCACTACCTTACGGCCACTTTCTTTCGGCACGGTTGAACTCCTCGGGACTTGATTTCGGCGTAACTCCGGCCCGTTCGGGCCCGGTCCATTAAAAGTGTACGGCAGTGGCTCGCCGCTACCCGGGGGCAGTTGATGGTCTCCGCCGACGGCTTAAAGGAGCCCTACAGAAGAAGCATCGGGTCGACAGCCTTGCCGTTCAGCCAGGTCTCGAAGTGTGCGTGGCATCCGGTGGAGTTTCCGGTGGTCCCTGAGTAGGCAATGAGCTGGCCCTGGCTGACCTGTTGGCCGACTGAGACCACAACGCTGGTGTTGTGGTAGTAGATCGTGGTCAACGAGTTGCCCTGGACGACGCCGTGGGAAATCTTCACCCGGTTGCCGCCACCGTCGTCGCCCCAGCCGGCTGAGAAGACGGTCCCCGCCGCCGCGGCGTAGACGGGCGTGCCACACGTGGCGCCAAAGTCGATGCCGGTGTGCATGTAGCCGCCGGTGCCGAAGAAGTCGATGGTTCCCGGCGGCGTCGCACGCCAGCCGAATCCGGAGGTGATGGGGATGTTGGCATCGAACGGATGCCGGAGTCCGAATGCCGACGGTGGTCCCTGGACCGGAACGTAGGGCTGCACGGCCTGCCCCTGTGCCCGCGCGGCCGCAGCCGCAGCCTCGGCGATGCGGCGCTGTTCCGCTTCCCAGGCCTCACGGAGTTTGCGGTCCCGCTCGGCAATATCCGCCGCCACGGCGTCCTGCTGGGCCTTGACCTGGGCAAGCTGGTTTTGAATCCCGGGCTTGGCCGCCTGAAGTTCGGCATTGATTCGGGTAGTGTCCGCGATGAGCTTGTCCACCTGGGCCTTCTTGGCTTCCGCCTCGTCCCTGGCAGCCTTCTCCTTGGCGAGAGCGGCGTCGGCTTTCGCCTTGAGGTCCTTGATCTCGGCCTCCACCGCCTCGAGCCGTGCCTGTGAGTTGACGTTCGTGGCGTTCTGCTGCGTCAGCTTGTCCATGGTGGCGTTCTGGCTTCGCATCGCCTGGTCCGCAAGGTCTATGGAATCCGTCAGGCTGCCGCCACTCTTGGCACCAAACATCAGCGTGAGGTTGGAGGGCACTCCGCCGGACTTGTACGCCTGGGTGGCGATCTGGCCGATCAGCTTCTTGGTGTCGGTGATCTTCTGCTTGTCGGTCTCGAGTTGCTGTGTGATCTTGGCTTTGTTCTGCTGTGCAAGATCGACTCGCGCGGCCAGGGCCTCCGATTCCTTCACGGCACTCGCCACCCGTCCTTGGGCTTCCAGCAACGCCTGCTGGGCCCCTGGGAGTTGCCCTTGGTAGACCACCAGATCGGCGGCCGCCTGGGCAATCTTGGCGTCCACGAACTCAAGGGAGTCCTGGACCCGTGCCGCCTGGTCCTTAAGCGCGGCCTGCTGGTCCTCAAGGCTGTCCGCAAAGGCCACGGGGGCTGGGGCGCCGAGGCTGCCGGCCAGAACCAGGGCCACGACCGCACTGATAATGCGGCTGTGCCGTCCGCCCAAGCGGTGCGGACGGGCCTTGCGGTGCGCTGCGGTCATAAGAAATCCTTCGTTCGTGTCCACAGCCTAGACCCGCAAGTATCTGCGCAGGGTCAAGAGGGACGAAATTCCAGCCAAAGATGCGCCAAGCACCAGCAGTGCGGGTGCGAGAATCAGCGTCTGCCCCGGCGAAATGAATGCCGTGTCCGGGTACTGCTTGGACAGGTATTCTCCCAGGAAGAAATGCGCCACCGCCCAGAGTGTGCCCGAGGCAAGGGCAGCGCCGATCACGGCGGCAATCACGCCTTCAAGAATAAACGGGAGCTGGATGACCAGTTTGGACGCGCCCACGAGACGCATGATTCCGGTTTCACGGCGCCGGCTAAACGCCGAAAGCCGGATGGTTGTGGCGATCAGCAGTATGGCGCAGACAATCATCACGCCGGCGATGCTCACGGCCACCAGTGAGGCGGCGTTCATGGCGGAGAACAGCCGTTCGAGCAGCTGGCGCTGGTCGATCACAGTTTCGACCCCAGGCTGCGAGGAGAAGGTCTCGCTGATGATCTGGTATTTTTCCGGATCCTTCATGTTGATCCGGAACGAGGCCGGAAGCTGGTCCGGAGTCACGGAGTCCACAATCGGGGAGTTGGAGAACTGTTCCTTGAAGTGCTTGTAGGCATCGTCCTTCGACTCGAACTGGAAGTCGTTGATGTACTGTGCAACCGCCGGAGATTCGAGCAGCTTCTTCACCCCGTCCTGCTGCTCTTGGGTGACGGGGCCCGTGGCACAGCCGGCGGCTGTGGAGCCGTCGCTGCAGAGGAAGATGGCAACCTGGACTTTGTCGTACCAGTAGCCCTTCATCTGGTTGATTTGAAGCTGAAGCATGCCGGCCGCGCCAACGAAGGTCAGCGACACGAAGGTCACAAGGATGACCGAGACCACCATGGAGAGGTTTCGCCGCAGGCCGCTGCCAATCTCTGATAGGACAAACGCAAGCCTCACAGCCCCTCCCCCACGGACGAACTGGCAGGAAGCCCATCGGGATCCGCAGCGGGATCGCTGTCGCGGCCGCTCGCGTCCCGCAGCCTGCGGGATGCGCCCACCACGGGAATCACAGAGGTGTAAAGGGCCCGTGCCTCGTCGCGGATCACCACACCGTTCCGGAGTTCAACCACGCGCTTGCGCATCTCGTTCACGATGTCGTCGTCGTGCGTGGCCATGACCACAGTGGTGCCGTTCTGGTTGATCTTGTCCAGAACGCCCATGATGCCCATGGAGGTCGTGGGATCCAGGTTTCCGGTCGGCTCGTCGGCCAGCAGGATACCGGGCCGGTTGACTACCGCGCGGGCGATGGCCACGCGCTGCTGCTCACCGCCCGAAAGTTCGTGCGGCATGCGGTGTTCCTTGCCTTCAAGGCCGACGGTTTTGAGCACTTCCGGCACCGTGTCCCGAATGACGCTGCGGCTCTTGCCGATGACCTGCATGGCGAACGCAACGTTGGCGAACACGTTCTTTTGGGGCAGCAGGCGGAAGTCCTGGAAGACGACGCCGATTCCGCGGCGGAGCCGTGGAACCCGCCAACTGGAGATGTTGGCAACGTTCTGACCCGCAACGTAGACCGCGCCCGAGGACGCGCGGTCTTCCTTGAGTACCAGGCGGAGGAACGTCGATTTCCCGGACCCGGAGGCGCCGACAAGAAATGCGAATTCACCACGGTCAATTTCAAGGCTGACAGAGTCCAGCGCGGGCCGGGCTTTCTGGTCGTAGACCTTGGTGACATTTTCGAAACGGATCATGAACCTAAGTACCCTGCAGGACATGGCGTTAGAGCCCAATTCTGCAACCGGTGCGCGGGCTTTCTTTTGGGGGGAAGTAGAGCTCCGGCTCCTCGACTATACGCAGCGGCAAACGCGAACAGGCCGGATCCCGGGGGCGTGTCGCCCGTTTTCGCCGCGGGACGGCCCCCCGACGGCATCCGGGCCGGACGCCGGACCGGAGAAGGGGCTGCCTCGGAATCGTCCTTCCGCGGCGGGGGCGCCTATTTCACCGCGTTGCGATTGTCCGTCCGCCAACGGATGCCGGCGTCGATGAAGTCGTCGATCTCGCCGTCGAACACGGCGGAGGTGTTTCCCACTTCATGTTCCGTCCGGAGGTCCTTGACCATCTGGTAGGGGTTGAGGACGTAGGAGCGCATCTGGTCACCCCACGAGGCCTTGACATCCCCGGCGAAGGCCTTCTTTTCGGCATCCTCCTGTTCCTTCTTCAGGAGGAGCAGGCGGGACTGCAGGACGCGCAGGGCGGCCGCCCTGTTCTGGAGCTGGGACTTTTCGTTTTGCATGGAGACGACCGTGCCCGTGGGGATGTGGGTCAGGCGCACCGCGGAGTCCGTGGTGTTCACTGACTGGCCACCGGGACCGGATGAGCGGAAGACGTCCACCCTGATTTCGTTGTCTGGGATGTCGATGGAGTCCGTCTGTTCAATCAACGGAATCACCTCGACGGCGGCAAAGGAGGTCTGGCGCCGGCCCTGGTTGTCGAAGGGGCTGATCCGCACCAGGCGGTGGGTTCCAGCTTCCACGCTCAGCGTGCCGTAGGCGTACGGGGCGTTGACTTCGAAGGTGGCCGATTTCAGGCCCGCTTCCTCGGCGTAGGAGGTGTCCATGATGGTGGTCGGGTAGCCGTGGCGTTCGGCCCACCGCAGGTACATGCGCAGCAGCATCTCGGCGAAGTCAGCTGCATCCACGCCGCCGGCGCCCGCGCGGATGGTGACAACCGCCTCACGTTCGTCGAACTCGCCGGAGAGAAGGGTCACCACTTCAAGCTCTTTGAGTGCTTTGCGGATCGATTCCAGTTCCGCGGCGGCCTCGCCCATCGAGGCGGCGTCGTCCTCGTCCTGGCCGAGTTCTACGAGGACCTCAAGGTCATCGATGCGGGACACGAGGTTGTTAAGGCGCTCAAGCTCGGTTTGGCGGTGGGACAGCCTGGAGGTGATCTTCTGCGCCGCCGCCGGATCATCCCAGAGATCCGGCTCGCCTGCCCGCTCGCTCAGTTCGGCGATGTCTTCCTTCAGCGCCTCGACATTCGACACATTCTCGATGGAGGCGTACGTGGCGCGCAATGCGCGGATTTCTGCAGAAAAATCAATTTGAGCCATGGTTGTTTAAGCCTACGCTATCCACTCCCGGCAACAGGACCGGCGGGAAGGAGGCCGGGACATGCCCTCCCTCTACAGCTGCCCCCGGCCCCGGCGTGTCAGCGAACGAGTCGGGAGCGGGCCGTCGACGTTGCCTTGATCCTTATTCCCTCCGGAATCAGGAAGTTGACTATCGGAGGGTGCACGGCAGCACTGAGCGTCACAACAGCCGTCGCCCCATCCGGGCTGCCGGTTGCCGGCGCCACTTCGAGGCTGTGAAATCTCGCGAAGGCGCCGTTGCGGTTCAGGTAGTCCAGAGTGACGTTCCGCACGCGTCCTCCGTCTAGCACCGCTGATGGGGTTCCGCTGCTGTTGTCCACCTCCCCGAGCGTGTAACTGTCTGCCGCTGCCACTGATGCCCCGTCGGCCGCGGAGAGCAGTTTCTTGTGTTCGAGGTACACAGCCGAGGCAGCCATCACCACCGTGGTCAGAAGGAGGGCAAGGAGAACGTAGCCGATAATGAACACCATCATCTGCCCTGCTTGGCTCCGGTCGCGGCACGGTTGACCGGTGTTCATCATCTGAACCTGCCGACAATCTGGGTGGCCGAGGCGCTGAGTTGACCGGCATTGAGGCGAAGCGTCTCGCTGAAGGGCACAAAGGGCAGCGGGACGGTCAGGCGCACTGTGACGGTCACGGCCGAACCGGCCGCGAGGCAATCCGCGGGAACGCAGCTTGATTCCATGCGGGCATTCTCCGACGGGTACCCATAGTCTGCCAGCGCCAGCATCACGGCCCGTTCCGCTGCCTCCCGCCCGCTCTGCGCGTCAGGCTGGGCCACATAGACCTTGGCGGCCTGATCGGCCGCACCCACCACGGCAAAAGAGCCACCTTGGATCTGTCCCACTGTGATGATGAAATACACGACCGGCACCATCAGCAGGAGGCCGAGAAACGTGAACTCGACGACAGCGCTTCCCCGCTGGGCATCGAGGACGGCTGCTTCCTTGTCCGGGGCCTCCATTGGCCGGGATGCCACGCTCCTGACCCGGGTCCTATTCAGGCATAAGGCCCGGTGGAAATGTACGGGCAGCCTCAAGAACGGCGGGCAGCCTCTATGGCTGGACAGCAGCATGGCCTTTCACCTCCAGCGCCTCCCGCGGACCAATCAGTCCTATGACCGGCCAGGGTGCCCGAACAGTCACTTCCAAGGTCCGGGCACCTTCGAATAGCACCTCGCTGGTGGAGACGTCGAGGGCAAAGTCAGCGTTTAATGCCGTGACAATCAGTTCCCGGGTCCGGTCCCTCGCATCGGCCGCATTCCGGTCGGCAAGCGTGCCGTATCTCGCGCCGGAAGCCGCGGCGTCGATCAGTGTGTTGCGGACGTGCAGAACGAGCGCCAGTTGGATGATCGCCAGAAAAAACATCGTGAGGAGGCCGCCGACCAGGATGAAGTCAACAACGGCCGATCCCCGTTCGCGTACAAGCCGATTGTTGCTCTCCGGGCCAGCCGTCGTGGGGGTTGTCCGGGACGCGGCCGAGCATGGCAACCCTCCGACGACGACAGCGGTGTGGCAGGCATAGCCGGTCCGGGACTGAGCGCGTCTGGTGCCCGCATCCAGCGGCCACCCAACGCGGTTTCCCCGCATCTGCTATTTTCCGACCGTGTCCATGGCCTGGTTGAACAGACCCTCGAGCGCAGGACCGGCAATGGCAAGCAGCGCGGCGACCAACACCGCTGACATGAGTGTGATCATGACCCAGCCGGGCACGTCGCCCCGTTCCGGATGGTCACCAGGGCGCGCAAGGCCGCTCTCAAGCCAGATTTGGCCTGCCGAGGGAGCCAGCCAACCCAGCAGAGTGATCGAGCGCAACAGGCCAACGCTGCGGATTCCGAAGTGCTTCATTGTGCTCCCATTTCGTTGTTTCGGTTCGTGGCCGTGCCGGGGATCCGGCGCAGGGTGTAACGGTTAGAGGCCCAGACTGATCGCGGCAAGGCCGGGAAAGACGGCGAAAACGACCGTGAGTGGAAGTACTCCGAAAACGAGAGGCACCATCATGCCGATCTCCTTCTTTCCCGCCGACTCCATCAACTCGCGCTTCGCGGTGTCCCGGACGTCCTGCGCTTGAGCCCGGAGGACATCCGCAAGTGGTGTTCCCCGCTCCACCGCCACGATGATTCCATCGACGAATCGGACCAGCGGCCCAAGATCTGTCCGTGAGGAGAAATTCTGGAGTGATTCCACGAGAGGTTTCCCTGCGCGCGTTTCGGCCAGGACCAGGGAAAATTCCTTGGCCAGTTCACCGTGCGCGCTGCGGCAAACCCGGTCAAGCGCACCAGTGGCGCTTTCCCCTGCACTCACCGCAAGGGCCATGAGTTCGGCAAGGCTGGGGAATTCGGCCATCATGCGCTGTTCACGTCTTCTGATCTGCGTACCGAGCCAGTAATCCCTGAAGAGAAACCCGCCTAGGGCGCTACCCAGAACTGCGACTGCGGCGAGGAGCGGGTTGAATCTGCCTGATGCGGCTGCTGCCAGCACCATGCTCACGGCCGCGACAAAAGCTGCAACCGCCCAGAGGATCTGCTCGGCCCGGAAATCGACCACCGGTTTGCTGATTCCGGCCTGCGCCATCCGCCGGCTCAGGGCCGAAGAGCCGAGATTGAATCTGCTCAGGGACGAGAGAGCCTCCCGCACCAACGGACGGAGTATCCGCTCCAGCGGGCCGAACGGGGTGACATTGTCGCTATTGGCACGCAAGAGGCGGGACTCAAGGTTCTGCGATTTCAGCTGCGGCTCGATGCGTTCAACAAATGACGTGGGCCGCATGAACGGGAGCCGCACCAGAAGGAGCCAGAGACCCGCGCCCAGCAGGATCCCCCAGATCACGGAGCTAGCGGCTGGCGTTGTCACCGGAGAACCCTTCCTTCTTCCGGCAGTGCCCCAATTCGAAGCATGATCGAGTAACAGATGGCGGAGACAACCAGGCCGCCCAACAAAACAGCTGCACCCGTGGGTGAGTTATAGGCCGCCACGGCTTCGGGTCGGGTGGCCAGCAGCACCATCACAATCCATGGAGCCGCCACAGCCAGACGGGCCGCGTTGACGGTCCAGGACTGGCGTGCCTCAAGTTCGCTTCTGGTTCTGGCACTTTCCCGCAGAAATTCCCCGAGTGTGCCCAACAATCTGCCGAGGTCCGATCCCCCGACCTCCCGCGTCAGCCTGAGCGCCTCGATGATGCGGTCAGAGACGGGATCCGCCAGCCGTTCCTTGAGCCTGTTGAGTGCCGGATCAAACTGACCACCCGAACGATAGTCCGAGCCGAAATCGCGGAATACGTGGCGCAGTTCCTCCGGTCCCTTCTCCCCCAGCTGAATCAGAGCCTCCGGCAACGACAGCCCGGCCCGGATCGCGGAACGCAGGTGGTCGACGACATCAGGCCAGAGCAGGCGCAACACCGCCGTGCGTTTACGTGCCCTCCAGCGCACCATGGCCATGGGCAGCCACGCGCCGAACAATCCAAAGCACCCGGAAATGGGCCACGACCTGGTCACCACGAAGAAGATCAGGCTGACGAAAGCGCCAGTTCCCAGGCAGGTGGCCACCAGTCCGGGCGCGGACACCTTTTCGATACCAGCCGCGCGCAGCAGGTCCACAAGTCGGCTGGATTTTGGCTTCCGCCGGGCCCGCGCTGGCTGGTCCCAGGCGGACCACCAGATGAGGAAGAGCCCTGCTCCTGCGAGAATCCCCAGCAAGGGTGCCATCAGCGGGCCTCGAGTAGTGCGGCGACGTCGTATCCGGCGCGGGCAAATTTCTCGGGCGAGGGCATCGAATTCGCTTTTGGCTGCAGCTCGCCCTCGGATAGGGCGAAGACCATGGATGATTCGATGATGCCGTTCTCCACTCTTCGGCCGAGCGATAGGACTTCGGTGACTTGGCGGCGTCCGTTGGCCAGCCTGCTGCAATGAATCACCAGGTCGATGCACGACGCCACCGTTGGCACCACGAACGCACTGGAAATATTGGCGCCTGCAAGCAGAGGCAGCGTGCAAAGCTTGGTCACCGCGTCGTGGGCGGAATTCGCATGGACCGTGCACATCCCTGGCAACCCGGAATTAAGGGCGATGAGCATGTCGAGGCTTTCAGCCTCTCTAACTTCGCCCACCACCAGTCGGTCGGGCCGCATCCTGAGGGCCTCCTTGACGAGCCGCCGAAGCGGGATTTCGCCTTCGCCCTCAAGATTGGGTTGCCTGCACTGCAGACCCACGACATCTCGCTGTGGAAACTGCAGTTCGAAGATCTCCTCCACAGTGATCACGCGCTCGCGGGTGCCGATGCTGGCTGCGAGGCAATTGAGCATGGTGGTTTTCCCCGCCTGTGTGGCACCAGAGACCAGGATGTTGAGTCCGCTCGCAACGGCGGCCCCCAGGAAGCGCGCCACCTGCGGCGTTAAGGTGCCCAGCTCCACCAGATGCTCCAGCCGGCTTGCCTTGACCACGAATTTCCGGATGTTGATGGCCCAGTGCTGGCGGGTGACGTCGGGAATGACCACGTGGAGACGCGAGCCGTCGGGAAGTGCCGCATCCACGAACGGTGACGACATATCAAGACGCCGGCCGGAGCTTTTGAGCATCCGTTCCACGAGGTCCCGGACCTGCTGCTCAGTCAGGCTGAGGGACGTCAGCTCCGACTCGCCGTTCCGCGCCACGTAAATTTCATTCGGCGCGTTCAGCCAGATTTCCTCGATGCCGGGGTCATCGAGCAGTGGCTGCAGGGCGCCGAAGCCGGCGACAGCGTCGTAAATAAACCGCCGCGCCGTTTCCAGGGGGCCGATCGGCGGGAGTGGTCCCAGCAGAGCCCGCTCGTCATAGTCGCTGACTGCTGCCTCAACCAATCGTCGCACCTCACCGGCCTGGCGCAGCGGGTCCAGGCCCCGGCGCCGGATCAGCTCGCGGACTTCGTCCTCCACGATTTGCACAGCGTCCATGAGTTCCCCAATACAACTGCCGCCCCCCTTGCTGAGGCAGTGCAACTGGTTTACAGCTTAGGCACCGCACCGCTGTGGGCCAAGTCACATGGGCGGGCCTGTGGATAAATATAGCGCGGGCAGGTACCAAGCACCGACGGCAGCCTGGCCCACAGCAGCTCGCGCCTGGTTTGGACGAAGATAACTTTGTCACCCATAACGGCGTCGGGCATGAGTTCCAGGCAGTCGACAGTTGCCGGGGCGTGGGAAACTGAAGACCTGCCTGACGGTCCGACCATTCTTGTACTGCGAGGGCCGTCGGGAGTGGACAGCAACCGCTCAATTCGAGCTCATCTGTCGTCGGTGAAACTCGGAAACTCCACACGTTCCGAGGCTTCCCCCGCGGGCGTCCAACCATTTGGAGACTCCATCTGGAGCCGGGCCGATATGAAATCGGAACCTCTCCCGAACCGCGACGGTTGAGCACGGACGGTTCCCATACGGCGTGCCCGGGAGGCTGTTGGGTCAGCCTTCCCGGGCACGACGATAGAGCCCGGTTCGGAGCCGCCTCAGACTAGCCGATCCATGTCCCCCGGGTAGAGGACCAATAGATGGTTCCGTGGTCAAAGGACTGAGCCCAGACACCATAGCCCGCATAGTACTCGTTGGTTCGGGGGAGCCCCAAGCGGCCGCTGGGGCCGCCATTGTTCCACCACGCGGCCCCTATTCCGCCAGCAACCCCGAATGCGTCACCGACCGCGCCGTTCCAAGCGACGGTGCCAGCCTCAAAGAGCTGGTAGGTGCCGCCCGGGGCCCATGTTTCCTCGGTCCGCGGATAACCGTAGGTGTAAACGCCTCCGATAGCGTCCCAGCGTCCCAAAATGCCCCCGCGCACTGAATGGGTGCCGGTCCCAGAGGACCAGTAATAGTTGCCTCGCTGGAATCTCTGGCTCGCGCCGTTATGGTAAGAGTAGCCCTCGGCTTCCAGAGGATACCCCAGGGCCGAGGAGGGCCCGCCGGCATTCCACCAAGAACTGGCGATGCCCCCACGCACGGGGTGGGCGCCCGACCAGGACGACCAGAGGTACCAGCCGCTGGTGAAGTCCTGGACTCGGCCTCCGGGAACATCATGCTCCTCAGTCTTCGGCTGACCTACGTCCGCGAGATAGGCACCACCGTCGTATTTCCAGCCCTGGTAGATAGCTGCGCGGACACCGTAAGTTCCTTGTGACGGGCTCCAGACGATGGTGCCCTGTTCGAAGTCCTGAGCCCTCCACCCACTTCCGTCGATGGCGCCATACTCGTAGGAAGTCGGCTGTCCATACCAGTAAGACCCATTGTTCGTGTTCCAGTACTGAGCAATGGCGCCTCCCATGCCGTATACAGCGGCGGCCACGTGCACGTTCTCGGGCGGCGCGGCGGGTCGAACGGTTGTGGCCTGCGCGGCGGGCCCGACCAACGCCAGCGCAGCCGTGACTGCTGCAGCGACGACCGTCGATTTCAGCTTCATGAAGATGTCCCCCAATAGGTTCTCAGACTCATTCCCCGGCTGGATGCGCCAAGGGTTGTCGGCTTTGCCAGCAACAGCACTGACTCTCGCACACTTCTCACTAAATTCTGCGGGGCGTCGATAACGTGTTGTCAACTTGAACAACGCTGCCTGTCCGCTGGAATAAGCGGCACCTTCAGTTTCTGCCCCAACCAGCATGCAGTTCGTGTGTGAACTGCATGCCGTCGACGCCATCGTTACGGCCTTTCACGTGCAAGGGCAGGCCGCTGACCAGTACGTTGAAAGCGCAAGAGATTGCCCCCAACCAGGATGCTCGCTGCTATCGCGACCGTCGCGCTACGCCACGTCGGGGGCCAAAAAGTCCGTGCCTATTTCAGGCTGTACTTCGTCACCGTCGTTGCGGGTCCCTGAAGGCTCTCCCCAGGGGCGTAACCGAGCTTTCTAAGTGCTCCGGCCATCGTCGATTCACCCGTCTTCTCCACCAGAATGACGGTCGGATGCTGAAGGATTTTGGTCGCGGAGGACGCCACATCGAAGCGCTGATCGAAAATACGCTTCCATTCAGCCGCAGTGATCCCCAGCGTGGGGTCGGCCAACCCTTTGAAGCTGTCTGGATAAGCTTGGTATGCCAGGTCCTGCGCTGGCCCAATCACGAAGGCGTCTCCTGGACCGGAGAGCTTTTCAACGGATGTGGCAATATAGCGGAAATCGTCCTGCGGGTCGCGCCCATACTGCGTTCTTTGACCCACGTATGACGGAACGGACACGCAGAGGGCTATCGCTGCGCCCACAGCGCTCGCGATCCGGATCCTTCGTAGCGCTCCGGCTCCGTGAAGGGTGGCTGGCGCGGCTGCGAGAATCGCAAGTGCCGGTAGTTCGAACGTCAGGTACCTCGGAAGATAGTAGTTCCCGCCAGTTACAAGGGAAGCACTGATAACCGCTAGTGCCGGGATAACGAGCCATGGTAGCGCGAGCCGAACGAGAAAATGCCGCCGGCACAATATAAGTCCAGCGGCGGCGGCCGTCCACATCAAAATTGCCAGCGCAACCATGGAAAAGTCCTCGCCAGGGGTTGGCACGGGCGCCACCCGACCTTCCTTCGCGAAGTAGCCGTCCCCGAAAAACTGCAGGAGGGCAAACTCAAACGGGAACGACGGCCCCACCGGGCGAATCCAAGAAATCTGGAATTGCTGCTGGCTCGCGATGCAGCCCACGTACAGCGCGGGAGCAATCCACCCGACCGAAGCAGCAAGCATTCCACGCCAGTTCTCACGCAGCTTTTGATCCCACAAGAGCGTAACGGCATGCGCAACAAAGAGGAATACGCTGTAGAACGACAGGCTGACGGTAACGACACCGACCAAAGCATAGGCAGCCCACTTGACCAAACGGGGATTTTCACGGATCGAAACCAGCACGTAGGTGGCAGCAACCGCTCCAAGGAGCGTCAAGGCATAGGAACGGGCGTCCGTCGCCGCATACTGGGCTCTAGGTAATAGAACCAACGCCGCTGCTGCAAGTACGCCGTAACGAACGCTCGAAAGCTTCCTCCCAATCTCGACCATCAGCAGGGCCGAGATGGCAACAGCAATAAGGCTGGGAAACCGGACAGCCAACTCTGAATACCCAAAGAGGCGCGTCCAACCAAAGATCAGAATGTAGTAGGCCCCGTGGACTGCGTCTATGCTGCCCAGCATCGCCATCAGATCCGGGAAGCTACGTCGCACCGCGCTGATCGTTGCCGCTTCATCAGTCCAAAAACTCGGCCGCCAACTCCCAATTCCTGAATATATGAACGCGAGCAGTCCCGCGCTGACAGATGCCCAGGACAGTTTGATCACCAGTCAATACTAGTGCTGCCCGGCCGGGCCTCCCGCAAGGCATGTCCAATCCGACTGAACGTAATGTAGCAATAGCGTTCGCCTTTACAGGAGACCGCGCTTTTCGATCAGTTCCTTTAGCGCACTCTGGATGTGGTAGCCATAAGGCAGCGTGAAATGCGTGTGGTCTTTCTTGATGGGTATTCCGCCGGCGAACTCCGGACAGGCATCCTCAGGAGTGCAGAACAACGCCCGCGTGTCGAGGTAAACACTCTTGCTGGCGTCCGCTGCGGCTGTATCGGCTTTGGCGACGTCGTACCACAAGGGCGTCACAGTGCCCAGGCAGTCCGCTGGGCCACCCACCGGTGAATAGCACTCCCTGACGTCCTTGTCGAACGGCGGCGGACTAAGGATAAGCCGCTGTTTCGCCGCCGAAATCTTGCCGAGAATCGACTTCATACCCGCTTCCCAGTCAGCTGCGGTTGCCGCCAGACCAGTGGTGGACATTCTCTCGGGCACCATTGTGTTGCCCACGATGACAATGTCCGGTTTGGTGCTTTGTACGAACTCCACCGCCTGGTTCTTGCGCTCCGTACAGCTGGCCTGCTCGGCGGCTGGCTTGACCATTGGATAGTCATTGAATGGACAACCCGGCCTGCCGAAGATGCGGATGTTCCAGCCGTTTTCCGCATAGAGCTTAGTCAGCGGGAAGGCCCACCGCTGGGAAATGGAGTCGCCCACCAGAACTGCGTGCTTGCTTGCATCGGCTGGACCAAATAGGCACTCATCCGCGGTGTGATTGCCCGCGTCGCCACAATGCAGCACGCGATCCGGCTGCGGATCCTTGGACATGAGATCTTCCAATGACGGGTTGAAATCCGGCCATGAAGTCGCCGGGACTGCGGCCTGGAGCTCCCGCCGGAGCGACTCCCCCGCCGGTCCATCCACCGGAGCCGGAGGAAAGTCGGCATGCCCCGCGGCAGCCGAAGGGACAGGCGCCGGGGGCGGAGTGGTTGCGATTTTCAGGGCCACGGCGCCAGTCGTCACGAGCAGAAAGACTGTCATGCCGGCCAGGGGCCGCAAAAGGGGAATGGAGGTGCGCCGCTCTCGACGGCCCACGCTTCTGAAAGACTTCCCCTTGGGGCCTGAGGTGAGCCATGAACTCTTGCGGATCGGATCCTCGACGAGGCGGTACGAGTAGATGGAAAGTCCCAGGGTCACGAAGAGCGCCATTGCGGAGTAGAAGTGACTGCCAACCGGGAGCAGGACCCCCAGGAAGACGATCACCGGGAAGTGCCACAAATACAGGCTGAACGAAATGTCGCCAAGGTAGCGGCTCACCGGATTGGTCAGCACGGGCAGGAATTTGTGGCTGCCGCCGCAGCCGGCTCCGATTACCAGCGCAGTCGAAACAACAGGCAACAACGCGCCCGGGCCGGGGAATGCACTGGTGGGAGTCAGGACAAAGATTGAAGCGAGAATCCCCAGCAAACCCACGTTAGCCAAGATCGGCCGCAGCCGGTCCGGGATCCGTTCGCACATCGGAACGGCGAAAGCAAGCATTGCGCCCAGGCCAAGTTCCCAGGCCCGCGAGAACGAGGAGTAATACGCAGCGCCCGGGTTGGAGGACGTCTCGGCAATGGACCAAACGAAGGATGCGAGGCTCAGGAGGGCGATGAGGAACCCGGCGACCTGCAGGGAGCGGCTCCGCGCGATGCCCCGTCGGCCAAGCCATACCAACGCGGCGAGCATGATCCAGGGCCACACGAAGTAGAACTGTTCCTCGACCGCGAGTGACCAGTAATGCCGGAGGGGCGAAATGGGCCCATCTGCCTGAAAGTAGTCGCTGCCCTGAAGCAGGAACCGCCAGTTCGCCGAGAACAATGTCGCCCACAGGGAATCGCCCACCGTCTCCGCAAAACGAGGCGTAGCGAAGAGGAACTTGGCAGTCAGGAGGGTAGCGACTATCACCAAGATAGACGCTGGAAGTATGCGCTTGACGCGTCGTCGATAAAATTTGGCGAACGATATGGTCCCGGTGCGTTGCCATTCGCGGACCAGTAGGCCTGTGATCAGGAAACCGGAAATGACGAAGAAGACATCCACGCCTACGAAGCCACCCTTCGGCCACCCGAACAGGTGGTCAACGATGACGGCCAATACTGCAACCGCTCGAAGACCCTGGATGTCAGGGCGAAGTCCGGAAGTGCTCGCCCGATCGCGGCTGAGGTTGTCGGCCGCCTCAGGCGCTCCAGTTGGCGCGCCTGGCGCCATAGGTGAACCCTCGATAGATGTCAACGACAAAACTCCCAGCCTCCTCCGGATGTGGTCAGTGGCCCGTCACTGAAATCCTGTCGAACACGTCGGCGAACGGGCGGGGCGGACGAGACAAGGGTGATCGCACCTGATCCCTAGGCGCGAGCCGTCATGCATGTCGAGTCACGCCTGCGCACCAATAATACCCTCCCGGGACACCAGCGTCGGATGACGGTTCTAAAAGCTCTTGAGGCGCCTGATGTAGAAGACGCCGGCCACGAGGCCCACCGCGCACGTCGCGACGGCACTGCCGATTCCCCACTCAACCGAGCTCGGGAGCAACAGCATCACGGCGGTGACGGCGACAGCGCCGCCCATACCTTTGAGCATCAGCGCGAGATCCACCAGTCTGGGGTCATAGCTGCGGGCCACGAGCGCGTAGACCACCCCGAGGAGCAGATACGCCACCACTTTGATCACGCCCACCAGCAACAGGTTTCCATTCCCGGCCGGAAAGAAAGCCAGACCCAGGCCAGCCACGGCAATCACGGGGGTGACCACGGCCATGAGCCGCGTCTTGCCGATGGCAAACAGTTGCGATGTGGAGATCAGGAACACCACGTACCCGTATCCCAGCAACGGCAGGATCCTTGCCAGCAGCAGGAGCACAGGCTCCGGGTCGTTGACCAGGATGTGCGTCGCAAACACCGCCACCCCGCTGCCGCCGACGGTGAGCATCAGCCCGATGAACACGGCCTCGCGCTGCACCCGGGCAACCTGACCGGTGGAATCGATACCCCGGTGGGAGAAGATGGTGGTCTGCCACACGTTGGAAAGCGCCATGATCACGGCGAGGGGCCCCAGGGCGAGGGGCATCACCGCGTTGTATCGGCCGACGAGTTCCTCGCCGCGCAGCACCGTGATCAGGATCGCCTCGCCCTGCAGCATCAGAACCAGGGCAATGCTGTGTGGCAGCACGGGCAGGGATGTTTTCACCGCTGCCTTGATCGATTCGCGGTATTTCAGGGGCGCGCCCGGCTTGCTAAGGGCCACACCCGCCAGGGAGGCAAGCAAAACGCATACAGCGAAGCTGCCCATGTATACCGTCGCCGTTGGCGCGATCGTCAGGATAGCGGCAAGGCCTGCAACGTGGCCCAACACGGTGGCGACGATGGTGATCACCACGAACGCAAGGGCGCGGTGCTGGGAACGCAGGTAGGCAAGCGCCATTTGCGTGATGCCATGCAGCCCGATGATGCCGATGGAAATCAGATAGGCCGTCACGTCACCCAGGGCGCCGGATCCGGCCGCGACGAGGGCGAATACCAGTGCGGCAAGGCTCGCGCCGACGATGCTGAGGCCGACGCCAAAGCCGTTCAGGGACCGTGCCCTGTCGGGTCCTCGGTCCGGCTCGAAGTACATCGTGCTGAGCACCATGGGGAGTCCGGCCGACAACGCGATCAGACCGATCGAGATGAAGGACAGGGAAAAACTGACCTGTCCCCATTGCTGTGCGTCCAGCAAGCGGATGGCGAACGGCTGCACGGCAATGGCTCCGAGGCCCTGCGCGACGGCGGCTCCGAGGTAGAGGAGGCGGTGGTGCGACGGAACCGCCACGGGAGAGGCGGAGCCGCTAAGTTTCGATTCGGCGCTCACGGGACGCCTACTTGGCCATATCGAAGGTGCGGCGGACGTGCCAACGGTAAAGCCTGGCATACAGTCCCGGGAAGACCTTGATCAGCATTCCGGACAAGCCCAGGTGCGGCGCGGCCAGGGCCGCATCGGCAAGGTCCCTGAAGGAAAGATCCTCACGGACGTACCGGACGATCCGGTCCACGCTGTGCTTGGGGCTGCCGGCAAACAGGCCACCGGAAATGGTGAGCACGCCCAGGAATGTCCGCAGCGTGTTCCAGGATCGGGACTTGACCTGGGAGGCAACGGCCGGGTTCAGGCCAGTCCGGACGCAACCGAGCGGCCCCTCAACGAATGCCATAGACGGCTCCTGGCTCCACGTGAGCGACTGCGCCTGGACGTGGTAGACGTAGACGGGCGTCGACACGATCCGCACGTGGCGGCTGTACGAATAGGCAATGGAGTTCACGACCAAGTCCTCATAGCGGACCAGGTCGTCGGGAAACGAGAAGTGCTGGAAGAGGGATCGCCTGTAGACCTTGGCGTGGAGGAAGTTCCAGAGCTTGCCCTGCAGCGCGGCGTCAACCGTCTCTAGGCCTGTCAGCAGACCCTGCGCGGAATCCGGACGAGCGTAGCGCCGCCCGGCTGGCGTCTGCGCCACATGGGCCGCGACGACGACGTCCACCCCGTCCGCCATGTTCGCCGACATCGTGGACAGGTAGCCCGGGAGAAGTTCATCGTCGCAGTCCAGGAAACCCACGTATTCGCCAGTGGCCTGCGCGACGCCGGCGTTCCTGGCCGCGCTGGGCCCTGCGTTAACGGCCTGCCGGATGAGCCGGATCCGGTTGAGGCCGTCCGCGTCGACCAAGGCTTCAACGATTTCGCGGCTATCGTCCGTGGAGCAGTCGTCCACAACCAGCAACTCCCAGTCATCGCGGTCCTGGGCCAGCACGCTCCTGATGGCACGCTCCACCGTGCGGGTCCCGTTATAAAGCGGCATCACGAGACTTGTCCTGATGGTCATGGAAGTCCTTACTTGTGCTCACGAACCGGTTCCCACCCGGGGCCGGCGGCCCTGCCCCGGCTTGCGCGGCAGCATGTCCACTCTACCGGCAGGCCTTCGGATGGCCCCCATTTACCGCCACAGTCACCACTCCAGCACCCCTAGTAACACCCGCAACAGGAGTGTTATCTTAGATCAGCGATTCGGGAGCATCGAAGTCCTCGACGCAACCGCCGCCGCCCCACCCTGATCCTGACGGTGAATCCAGGTTCGCACAGTCACCCGACGGAGCCCCGTTCCGGAGTTGTATATGAAAAAGTCCACGCCCCATAAGCGAAGCTTGCACCCGGAAAGGGCGCCGCGCATCCGCCTACTCCCGATGATCACAGCCGCATGCTCGGCGATCGCCGTCGGGGTCGCGGGGACTTTGATGCTGACCTCGTCGGCTGTTGCAGCGCCGCTGCAGCCGCCCTCCCCCACGGCTTCGTCCTCCGCATCATCTTCGCCGGCACCCGCTCCCCAGTCAGGAACACCCCAGACGGGGACAGTCCAGACGGCGACGGCGCCCGCCTCACCCGCCCCGACGGCTGCCCAGCCCACGAGCACGGCTACTTCCGCCCCTACCCCGAGCGGCAAGGTCGCCAACCCGAATCCGGACAGGTCCGGTATCCAGCCGCTCTCCGCCGCGGACGCTGCCGCGCTCAAAGCCGAAATGGGCAAGGGCGGCGGCTACATGGGCCTGGCCAAAACCTCCACAGGCGGCAAGGGAGTCAACCCGCAGACAGCCGCCACGCTCCTTTCCACTCAAGCAACCTGGACCCCGGGAGGAATCCAGGGTCTTGACGTTAGTGGCTGGCAGACCGGGGTCGACTGGGGCTCCCAGTTCAACCAAGGCGCATGGTTCGCCTACGTCAAAGCGTCCGAAGGCACCTATTTCACCAACGACCAGTTCTATGACCAGTACACCGGGTCCCGCAACGCGGGAATGATCCGCGGCGCCTACCACTTCGCCACCCCCAGCACTTCCACAGGCGCCGATCAGGCCCGGTATTTCGTGGCCAACGGAGGTGGCTGGTCCGCTGACGGGATGACGCTCCCACCGCTGCTGGACATCGAATACAACCCGTACAGCACCTTGGGTAACACCTGTTACAACATGTCCGCCAGCCAGATGGTGAACTGGATCCGGGACTTCTCCAACACAATGGTCACACTGACCGGACGCAAGCCCGTCATCTACACCACCACCGACTGGTGGAAGACCTGCACGGGAAACAACAGCGGATTCTCCGACCATGCGCTGCACCTGGCCAGCTACGCCACCGATCCCGGCGCCCTGCCGAACAGCTGGAGCTTCTACAGCATTTGGCAGTACTCCTCACAGGGGCCCTATGCCGGCGACTCCAACGTCTGGAACGGCAACTACTCCCAGCTCAAGGCCTTCGCCTACGGCCGTGCGCTTAGCACCGCTGAGTCCGCCATCTCGGGACTGTTGGATACCATGCCACTCGGAGCCCCCCGGGCCGATATAGCCTGCGGTCTCCGCGACAACGGCTGCTATCAAGGTTTCAGTAACGGCGAGATTCTATGGTCCTCGGCGACCGGCGCCCAGCCATCCAGTGGAGGCGCCATCCGTTCCCTTTACCGTCTGATCGGCGCGGAAAACAGTTCACTGGCCTACCCCACCAGCGGCGAACAATGCGGGTTGAAGGACGGCGGCTGCTACCAGATGTTCCAGGGCGGCGCCATCATGTGGTCCCCGCAGTCCGGGGCTCAACTGTCCCGCTACGGCGCCATCCGCACCGCGTGGGCGGCTAGCAATTTCGAAAACGGCGTCCTGGGCTACCCCACCAGCGGTGAAACCTGCGGACTCAAGAACGGCGGCTGCTACCAGTCCTACCAGAACGGGCAGATCCACTGGAGCTCAGCCACCGGCGCCCAGCTGACCCGCAACGGCGCCATCCGCAACGTCTGGGCGTCCAGCGGTTACGAGAACGGCGTGCTGGGCTACCCCACCAGCGCGGAAATCTGCGGGCTCAAGGACGGCGGCTGCTATCAGTCGTTCCAGAACGGCCAGATCCACTGGACGACGGCGACAGGGGCCAACATGACCCGTGTCGGCGCCATCCGCAGCCTCTGGCTCGGAACAGGTTCCGAGAACGGCGTGCTGGGCTATCCCACCGGCACGGAGACGTGCGGCCTGAAAGACAGCGGTTGCTATCAGTCATTCCAAGGCGGACAGATCCACTGGACGCCTACCACCGGGGCGCAAATGACCCGCAACGGCGCCATCCAGACTGAGTGGGCAGCCAACGGATACGAGTCAGGCGTGCTGGGCTACCCCATCGGCGCCGAAACCTGCGGCCTGAAGGACGGCGGCTGCTATCAGTCATTCCAAGGCGGCCAGATCCACTGGTCTTCCGCTTCGGGAGCCCACCTCACCCGGGCGGGGGCGATTTCCAGCTACTGGGCCCAGTCCGGCTGGGAAAACGGACCGCTGGGCTACCCCACAGGAACTGAGACCTGCAAGACCACAGGAGAATGCTTCCAGACCTTCCAGAACGGCACGCTCTCCTGGACGCCCACAACCGGTGTCACACGAAGTTAAGGACGGGGACGGCCCGGGGCCGTGTCAGAGTCATTTAAATTGCGACGGCGGGCCGCACCCCTTAGGGGCGGCCCGCCGTCTTAATGCCTTAATGTCGCAATGCCTTAATGCAGTTCACTTGTGGGCCCAATCGGCGCCCCGCTGCCTGCTACGGGCGGAAGGCGTGCCGGACCAGCTTGCCCAGGCCAGGCCACATGCGCTTGCTGACAACCTTGGGGGTCAAGGACACAGCGTTGAGCCTGGAGGTGAGGTGCAGGCGCGCCGCGCGGGCAGCCTTGTTCCAGCCCAGTTTGGCGAAGTCGCGCGCGCACTCGTCGAAGAACGCCCGTTCCTCGGCAAAGCGCCGGCCGTCGAGTGCCCGCACGGAGGAGTCGGATTCGCGGTGGCGCCGGTACTGGAAGCAGACGGTGTCCGTCACCAGCATCTTTCCACCATCCATGATGATGTCCATCGCCAGGGCGATGTCCTGGACCACGTTGTACTGCTCGCGGAAGTCATGCTTGAGAATGGCATCGGCCCGCCAAGCCACGGACGGGAAGTACAGCCAATCCCCCGTGATGAGGCTTTCGGCAATGGGCTCGCCGGCGATGATCGCCTCTGACGATCCCCCCACGGCCAGCCGGCGGAGACCGGCTTTGACTTTGTCGCCCAGGGGCTCATAGACCGCGCCGTTTTCGTCGATAACCTCAACGCCGGGCTGGACGATCTTGATCTCGGGGTTCTGGAAGGCCTTGCGGACGGTGCCCACATAGTTGGGCAGCATGATGTCGTCCGCCCCCATGACCACCACGACGTCGTGCTGGACGAGTCCCAGGCACTTCTTATAGTTACCGTTCGCGCCAAGGTTTGTTTCGTTCCGGAAGTAACGCACACGGCCGTCGGAATCGACCAGGTTCTGGAAATAGGCTGGCAGGGACTCATCCGGATAACCGTCGTCAACGATCGTCAGGGCGAAGTCGGTGTCTTCCTGGCCAAGCACGGAGTCGACTGCGGCTTTCATCATGGCCACGTCGCCGTAGTACGGCAGCATCACATCAATGGTCAATTTTTACTCTTCTCTGGAATTGCTGGTCTGATCGGCAACTTGGTCGGCTATCGGGGGGCGGCCTGCTTCACTCCGGCCTTCAGAAAATCTAGCGATCGAGGAGCGAAGAATCGCCACCTCTTCGGCAAGGATGCGCGTCTCATCCTCGAGAATCGTGAGCTCACGCGAGACGTGCAGGCCAACGCCCACCAGGAGCACGATGGACAGGGCAAACAGCAAGTTCGCGGGGACGCGGACGCCTACAGCTGACGCTGCAAAGTCCAGGAGACTGGGAAACAGCCCCAGGACGATGGTCAGGCCACCCACCACGAGCCAGAGGACCGCGTATTTCTCGCGCAGTTTTCCCACCCGGAGCATCAGCAGTACAGCGAGGACCATCCCGATGGATGTGACCAATGAAAAAGCAACGCTCACGCGGGAACACTTCCTTCTCCGGCGATGTCTCCCGGCCGGGGTGTAGCTGATTCAATCTGCACGCTTGGCCGACGGCGGGCCAGGGCAAAGCACAGAACCAGTCCTGAACGGGCGAGGTAGATCATCGCCTTAAATGGGCTATGGGAGGGAGTGCCTGCCTGCCGGACTTTCATCTCCACGGGAATCTGCACAACCCGGCATCCGGATTTAATGGCCACCACCAGGGAATCGATGGTGTCTCCGAGGTACTCGGCCGGAAAGTGGTCAATGTACTGGTGCAGGGCGCGCTCGTTCGCGGCCCGGAACCCGGAGGTGACGTCCGTCAGCTGGGTTCGGGCAACGTTGGAGATGACCTTGGCGAGGACGGACATCGCCCACCGCCGGGGGCCCTTGGCATCATATGAGCCGCGGCCCGCGAACCGTGCTCCGATGGAGATATCCGCATCGGCCAGTCCGGCCAGCACCCGGTCGATGTCATGGGGATCGTGCTGCCCATCCGAATCCACCTGGATGGCGGAGGTGTAGCCGTGGCGGATGGCGTATTTGAAGCCGGTGCGCATGGCGCCCCCGACGCCCAGGTTGAAGGGCAGCCTTAGGACGGAGGCGCCGGCTTGCTCTGCTATGGAAGCGGTGTCATCGTGGGACCCGTCGTCGACCACGAGAATGTCATGTTGGGGAACAACGCGCCGAACCTCCCGGACCGTGTCGCCGATCGCTTCGGCCTCGTTCCAAGCAGGCATGATGATGAGCGTGCCGGATCGCGTCTTGTTACTCATGATTTGTAACTATAGCAAGGGGCATGGGGCCCACCGTGCCGGGCTGAACGTGCCGCAAAGCTGCAACCTGCATAATTGTACGGTTGACAACCCACAATGAGGAGCCTTGATCGATGACTTGGTGGCAGACCGTACCGACTTTTGCGTCGGCGGCATTGATCTACTTCTTGCCGGGACTGACCATACTTGCGGCGGCGGGCGTCCGTCGCCTTAATCTGGCCGCCCTCGCTGCCCCTGTGTCGACCTCGGTGGCCGCTTGCGCCGCCGTCGTGGCTCCGTATTTGCACTTGCCCTACACGCCGCTGGTCTACTTTGCGATCAGCGCCGTGCTGGCCATCGGCACGTTTGCCGTTCGCTGGTGGTGGACCCACAAGAGAAACGGCGACGGCGCCCTGGCGGAGAATGGTCGTCTTGACGCCAACGATCTGGGCCGCTGGACAGCCATCCTGGCCGTGCCCTTGGGCGTTACCTTGGCCGCTGCCTTGATTGCCAGGCGATTCATAACCGGCTTCGGCAGCCCGGAAAACTTCTCGCAGACCTTCGACAACGTCTACCATCTGAACGCCGTGTATCACATTGCCCAGACGCAGAACGGCTCCTCGTTGACGCTCGGGAACCTCACCGCGGCGTCAAGTTATTTCTATCCCGCCGGCATGCACGACATGATGGCGTTGCTCCAGATGCTGACCGGCAACCCGGTGCCGGTGGTCATCAACGTGGGCACCATCGTGATCGGCGCGTTGGTGTGGCCCCTCGGATGCATGTTCCTGATCTCCAGGCTGGTCGGCTACCGGCCGGTTGCCCTCATGGCGGCCGCAGTCCTGTCTGCCGGCTTCAGCGCGTTTCCCTACCTCCTCATTGGCTTCGGCGTCCTCTACCCGAACAATGCGGCCATCGCCCTCCTTCCGGTGCTTCTGGGACTGGCTGTTGAGATGCTGGGGATGTCCCGGACTGCCGCTTCGTCGTTCCTGCCGCCCGTCTTGGCCTTCTGCGCCACGTTGCCCGGTATGGTCCTGACGCATCCGAGCGCGATGGTGGCCCTGCTGGGCTTCCTTGTCCCAGTGGTGCTCGGCCGTCTGGTGCGGACGCTCCTGGAATTGCGGAACGGCAAGACCTCAAAGCGGGTCGCGATCGTGTGGGCGGCCGCCAGTGCGGCCTACCTGGCCGCCGTCGCCGTGGCCTGGACCGTGCTTCGTCCGGGACTGGGAGCGGCGCCATGGACCCCCTTCCAATCCAACGCGCGGGCCATCGGCGAAATTCTGGGCAGCGCGCCCATGGGGACCACCACAGCGTGGGTCCTCGCAGTGCTGACAGTGATCGGGTTGTACGTGATCGCGCGGACTCTCCGCAGGACGTGGTGGATCCTCGGCATGTACCTGGTCGGAGCTCTGTTTTATATGGTCGTGTCGAGTTGGCCGCCGGGGACGTTCCGGACCATGCTGACCGGCGTCTGGTACAACGACAGCTTCCGGCTGGCCGCGCTGCTGCCGGTTGTCACCCTCCCGATAGCCGTCTTCGGCGCGGAATGGCTCGTGTGGCGCCTCCGGGCCCTCTTGGAGTACTTGGCGACCCTCACGCCTGAACAGGCCCGCAGCCTTCCGTCATCCATGGCTGGGTTGGCCAGACTCCGGCTTCCGGCACCCGCCCGGGTCGTCTCCGTGTGGGTGGTCATTGCCTTGCTGGGTGTTGCCGCGCAAGGCGGGACGTTGTCGCAGGTCCAGCAACGCCTGCAGTCGATCTTCGCCGTCTCGAAGACCTCGGACCTGGTGGACGAGGACGAACTGAAGGTCCTTCAGCAGGTCGACGGGAAAGTGCCCCAGGGCGGGGTCGTAGTGGGGAACCCGCTCACCGGCGCTTCCCTGGTCTACGCCCTTGCCGGCCGGCAGGCGCTCGCGCCGCATATCTTCGGGGAACGCACCGAAATGGAACAACTGCTGCTGGACCACTGGGATGAAGCCGCCTATAACAAGGACGTCTGCCCAGCGATCAGGAAGCTCAATGCCTACTGGGCGCTGGACTTCGGCACCAAGACGGTCATTCCCACCGAGGATCCATTCCCTGGCCTCGCGGATCTGGCCGCCGGCACGGCACCGGACATTGAGGTCCTCGCCACCTCCAATAAAGCAAGGCTCGTGCGAACGACTGCGTGTGACTAGGCATTCCGCGGCCACTCCGGCCGCGGACGGGAGGGGGTCGCAGTTGATGCGGCCCCCCGGACAGCCCTAGCGGCTCGTCTTAGCCTCATAGGCTGCCCTGGCCAGCTCGGGCAGGACAGTCCACGTGACCCACTTGACGCCCAGCGGCGACGCCTCGACCAATGCCAGCGCGTCATCCGATGTCCGGACCAGCACCAGGGAGTCGTGCTTGGCGCCCGGCAGTCCGTTGAGGACACCGTCCTTGAGGATGGCTTGCTTGTCCGAAAAGACGGCCACAACATCGATGTCTGCTTGGAGTTCGCCCGCACGGCGGGACTCCCAGAGAACGGGTCCGGTGCCGGCCTTAACCTTCTTCCGGCTGCCCTCGGCGACCACCTTGGCCATCACGGGCGACGGGACGACGCCGAAGTCCTTCAGTATCCTTACCTGGTTTGAATCTTCGTCGTACACTTCAAAGTCGGCGCCCGGAGCCTGGCTGGCCCCCAGATAGATAAAGCTTGAACCGTTCAGGTCCGTATAGCTGGACCTGGCCTTGGAGATTCCTTCTTCCACGGATGCGATCAGGTCCTGCGCGGCCTGCGGCTTCCCGATCGCCTTACCGACCGTCGTCGTCGTCGTTCGCCAGTCCGTTCCAAAAGGCTTGCCGGGGTAGGCCACCACGGGAGCAATCTCGGTGAGGCGATCGTATTCCTCCCGGGAGATCCCCGAGTTGACGGCCAGGATCAAGTCCGGCTTGAGTGATTTCAACTCCTCGTAGGGCGGTTCTTCGGCGTCCCGGTACTGAGCCGGCATGACGGCGTTCATGGCGGTCACGGCTTTGTTGAACCAGAGACTGGTGCCGAAACCCCTCAGCTCATATTGCGGGACGCCGGCCGGCACAACGCCCAGCTCAATGCACACGTCCTGGCTGGCATAGCCGAGCGTCGCGATGCGTGTGGGCGCCGCCTGCACGGTGGTGGAGCCGAACGCGTGCGGCAGCGTGACGGGAAAGGTCCCTGATTCCGCGGAACCGGGGCCGCCCTGCTGCCTGACGCAGCCCGAGAGAAGCAGCGGTGAAATAGCCGCCGCAGCTATCAGGAATGAACGGCGCCCCACCCTCTTATCCGAGCCGGACGTATTTTCCTGCATACTGATTTTCTCCCGTTCTGCCCCCGAGGCAATGGCCGGCCCTTAAGGGCAACCTGATAATTCTAAGGGGAATTGTTCAGCAGTTGACTGACAGCTCAGAGCGCCCTGGAACGCTTCCGCAGTTCCGCGACAACATCGTGGACCTCTCCATCCATGACGATGTGGCCGTGCTGCAGGAGCACCCCCCGTTCACAGATGGTGGACACGAGGTCCAGGTCGTGGCTGACAACGAAGAGGGTCTTGCCCTTGGCGGCAAGCTCCTTGATCTTGGCGATGCACTTGCGCTGGAACGGCTCATCCCCCACCGCGAGGATTTCATCGATAAGGAAGACTTCAGGGTCCGTGTGAACCGCGATGGAAAAGGCCAGGCGCAGGTACATTCCGGAGGAGTAGAACTTCACTTCGGTGTCGATGAATTCGCCAATTTCGGAGAACTCGACAATTGAGTCGAACTTCCTATCGATCTCAGCCTCGGTCATGCCCAGAATGGCGCCGTTGAGGTAGACGTTGTCGCGGCCGCTCAGATCATGATGGAACCCGGCCCCCACTTCGATCAGGCCTGCTACCCGGCCGCGGGTCAGCACGGTTCCGCTGTCCGGCTGCAGCACTCCGGAAATGAGTTTCAGCAGGGTTGACTTTCCCGAACCGTTCAGGCCGAGCAGCGCCACGGTTTCGCCGTGCTGGACGTCGAGGGAAACGTCCTTGAGGGCATCGAACTTCTTGGACAGATCGCCCTTGCGCCCGCGGATCAGCCAGACCAGCGCTTCCTTCATGGAACGCGTGTGGCGCAGCACAAATTGCTTGCGCAGGCCCACACAACTGATGGCCCGGTTGTCGACTACGGTCATTCTAGAGCTCCTGGGCGAAGTGGATGGCAAGCTTGCGGAACACCATTTGGCCGATGAACAGAACCAACAGCGAGATGCCGATAGCCACCGGCAGCCAGAAGCCGACCAGGTCCGGAGGCAGCGGGGCAAGGGGAATCTGCTCGGGCTGAAGGGTCGGATACCAGAAGGCCCAATGGAAGATTTCCACCCCCACCGTCAGCGGATTGAGCTGGTAGATCCAGTACCAGGGCCCCATTACGCGTTCCACCATGGTCCAGAGATAGAGAACCGGAGATGCCCAGGTGACGATCATCAGGATCATGTCCACGATGTTTTCGGAGTCGCGGAAGTACACGTTGGCCGCGCCGAACAACAGACCCAGACCCGTCGCGAGAATTGCCACCATCACGAAAGCGACGACGACGACCGCCAGTTGCGCCACGGACGGCGCCCAGCCGGCGATCAGGCACGCTCCTACCAGGACAGCCACCTGCGGCAGGAAGTGTGCAGCAGACACCCATACTGTGGCCACCGGAAAAAGCTCGCGGGGCAGGTAGATCTTCCGGATCAGATCCCGGTTGTCAACGATCGAGCGGGTGGCATTGCCCAGCGACTCGGTGAAGAAGTTGACGAAGACGATCCCGGAGAACAGGTAAATGGCATAGTTCGGCGTTCCGTGTTGCAGGTTCAGAAAAATACCCAGCGCCACAAAGTAGATCAGAAACTGCATCAGGGGTTTGACGTACGACCACAACAAGCCGAGCGCGGACCCGCGGTAGCGGATCTTGATCTCCTTGCGGACCAGGAGCTTGAGAAGGAAGCGGTTGGCGTAAACATCCAACAGGCCTCGGCCGTGCCCGGGTTTAATGAGCTCCTCGGATGGAACCATCTACCTTCGTTCCTTAACCTGGGAACCCACCGGGGCGCCGAAGCTGGCCTCCCAGGACTTCAGGGATGTGATCTCGGGCAGCGCCTTGCGGTATTCCTCAGACAGGCTTTCCCATTGGTTGAAAAGCTGGGCCTGCAGACGGGATGCCTCAACCATCTTGCTCTTGAGCAGCTTCGGATCCCGCCGGTACCAGGAAACACCGGTTCCTTCGGCGTTGGACACCAGGACGCTGTCGTACTTGGACAGGGTCCACCACTTGTTTTCCCTGTGGGCAAGGTGGGCCTGCGGGCGCTCCAGGCTCTGGGGTTCGGGCTTCCGGAAGACCTGGCGAAGCACCGTCTTGGCGGCCCATTTCGCAAGGTCCTTCTTGGCCGGCATTCCCGGCGCAGCCCCGCCGCGTCCTCCGCGGGTAAGGCCCACGGCCGGGAAGTCGTCCACGTCGGCCCGGATCTGGGCCTCGGAGTGGCGCGAACGCAGCTCGTTGACCTCTGCGAGCTTGGTGCGCAGCTCCGCGTGCAACTGGCCCGGGCCGCGCAGCACGTCCCGGAGCGCCAGAATGCGCGCGTCCTGGGCGAAGTACTGCATGGAGATCAGGTGCTTGACGTTGTTCTGGAACGATTCGCGCAACACGCGTCCGCCTTTGGGGAACGGGCTGTGGATCAACGCCGCAATCAGCCGGTTGCGTTCGTGGAAGTAGGACTGCCAACCAAGGGAGTCGTCCTTGTCGATCCAGGAAACGTGCCATAGGGCGGCGCCCGGAAGGGAAACGGTGGGAAACCCCGCTTCCTTGGCGCGCAGGGAATACTCGGCGTCGTCCCACTTGATGAAGACCGGCAGTGACAGCCCAATTTCCTTGATGACAGCCGTGGGGATCAGGCACATCCACCAGCCGTTGAAGTCCACGTCCACGCGCCTGTGCATCCAGGGGGTCTGGCGGAGGTTCCGCTGCCGGAAGTCATGGCGGTATTCAATGTCTGTGTCGGGGCTGACCCAGCTAAGCCGGTACGGATCAACCACCTCACCGAAGGTGTGCAAAGTGGTGCGGCTGTAGAGGTCGAACATATGGCCGCCGACGATGGTCGGCTTCTTGCTGAAGCGGGCAAAGGCAATCAAGCGCTCAACACTGTCCGGTTCAACCACCACGTCGTCATCGAGCAGCAGGACAAATTCGCTTCCATTGTGGACCGCCTCCGCCATGCCGCGCGAGAAGCCGCCGGAGCCGCCAAGGTTGTCCTGGTCCACGATCCGCAGTTTGTGCCCAAGGAGCTGGCGGACTTCGTCGAAGCCCGGAGCAGCCGAAACTTTCTTGCTCCCCTGGTCCACGACCAGGATCTCCTTCACGCTGCCCAGCGCGTGCGGATTGGCAGCGAGGATCCTGGCGTTGTCGATGCAGAAGTCCGGCTTGTTCATGGTGGTGATCTGAATGGTTGCCACTTCGCCGGCGGCGATGGCAGGCGTGTCCTTGGTATTCCAGGATGCCTCCAGGAGCTGGAGCTCGGACTTGCCGGCAACCATCTCAAACCAGTACCAGCCACCGTCGCCAAAAGTCTCCAGCGGGAGATCCAGCGTCAGGTCCTGGACGCCGTCGACGTGGATGGATTCGAGTCGCTGGGGGACGCCGCGCGCGTTGGAGCGAAAGACGATCACACTGCCGGCGCCTTCGGTCCGGACTTTGAGCTGGATCGAGCTGACGGTGGTCCACCGGCGCCAGTAGCTGGCCGGGAAGGCATTGAAGTACGTGCCGAACGAGACGTGCTGCCCCGGCCGGATCATCATCGACGTGCGCGAGAGGAAGTCCTCGTGGTGGGCCTCAACCGGGCTGGATCCGACCACGTGGAGCTTATTCTCCGGCAGTTTGGGGCTGCGGTAGAGGCTGTCGTCCTCCACGAGGTGCAGGCCGAGCTCCCGGCCCGCATCCACATACAATTCGATGGCGTCAAGCTCGCCCGGCGGGGGGAATACGACCCTCTGCAGCTCGGATTCCGTGGCCGCACTCATGCGTCGACGCCTCCGCTTTCCAGCTTTTCGCCGCCCTCGAAATGCGGGCGGATCTGGTTCTCGAACATGGTCAACGCCGATCCGATGGCCATGTGCATGTCGAGGTACTTGTACGTGCCCAGGCGGCCGCCAAAAAGCACGTCCTTTTCCGCGGCCGCGAGGTCGCGGTACTTCAGCAGGCGTTCGCGGTCGGCGGCGGTGTTGATCGGGTAGTACGGCTCGTCGCCCTTTTCCGCGGCACGGGAGAACTCGCGCATGATGACGGTCTTCTCGTTCTGGTATTCGCGTTCGGGGTGAAAATGGCGCGGTTCGATGATTCGCGTGTACGGGACATCCGCGTCGTTGTAGTTAACGACGGACGTGCCCTGGAAGTCGCCGACGTCGAGGACTTCCTCTTCGAAGTCAATGGTGCGCCAGGACAGGTCACCTTCGGCATAGTCGAAGTAACGGTCCACCGGCCCGGTGTAGATCACCGGAATGTTGCCGACCACCTTGTCCTTGCTGTATTGGTGGGATTCGTCGAAAAAATCGGTGTTGAGCCGGACTTCGATGTTCGGGTGTTCCGCCATCTTTTCGATCCAGGCCGTGTAGCCGTTGGTCGGGAGGCCCTCGTACTTGTCGTTGAAGTAGCGGTTGTCGTAGTTATAACGGACCGGGAGCCGGGAGATGATCCCCGCCGGAAGATCCTTGGGATCGGTCTGCCACTGCTTGCCGGTGTAGTGCTTGATGAACGCCTCGTACAGCGGCCGCCCAATGAGCTGGATGCCCTTGTCGTTGAGGTTCTGGGGGTCGGTGCCCGCGAGTTCTCCGGCCTGCTCCTGGATCAGGGCCTGCGCCTCGCCGGGGGTCATATTCGCGCGGAAGAACTGGTTGATCGTGGCCAGGTTGATGGGTAGCGAATAAACCTCGCCCTTGTGCACGCCGTAGACCTTGTGCACGTAGTTCGTGAAGGTGGTGAACCGGTTGACGTACTCCCACACGCGCTCGTTGGAGGTGTGGAAGAGGTGGGCACCGTAGCGGTGAACCTCAATGCCGGTCTGCTCTTCCTTTTCGCTGTAGGCGTTGCCTCCGATATGGTGCCGGCGGTCGAGAACGACGACCTTCAAGCCGAGCTCAGTGGCGGCCTGTTCTGCGATTGTCAGGCCGAAAAAGCCCGACCCTACGATAACGAGGTCAGCGGTCACAAAATCTCCTGGTTCGAATGCGGGCAGCCCAATAGTGAGCATTGTCTGCTGCTCTAGCCTACCCGAGACTATGCGGGCTCCAGCGAATCCAGGCTCCCGTGCGGAGTTGTCCACATAGCCTCTAATGCGCCGGCCGGGCCTGCCGCCTCCGCGCTAACGTGATCTGAAACCGCCGCCCGCAGAACGGATACCAGCCGATGACGCTCCACTGCACCTTGGTCCGGGGTCCATCCTCCGGCAGCCCCGCGCCGCCGCTCGAACTCACCATCGAGGCGCCGCCGGGCACCCTTGGCGATGCCTTGCAGGAGGCACTTTCGGCCCAGTTCGGCACTGGCCCGTTGACCGTCAACGGTGTGGCACTCCCGTCCGTGCCCCTGGGCGTCAATCCTTTGACCAACGGCGCGGTACTGGTCGACGGCGAAGTACCCCTTCATACGTCCCATGGAGACCCGGGCGGCTCTCCCTTGATGCTCCTCGTACACAGCGGTCCGGCGGCCGGCATGATCGTGCCCCTCCAACGTGGCACGTACCGCATTGGCCGCAGCGGGACGGAAATCGTCATCGCTGATCCCGCCATGTCGAGGGAACACGCGCGGCTGGAGGTCTCGCAGACAGCAGTGGGCCTTGTGGACCTGGGCAGCGTGAACGGAACCCTCGTGGACGGCAGGAAGATCAAGCACGCAACTGTGTCCACGGACTCCCTGATCAGTTGCGGCAATTCGACCCTGTCGCTCTTCTTCGGACCGGAGCCTTCCGCATCGGACCGGAATCTGGAAGCGGCCGGCGCCTCCGTGGCGGAGCCTTTGAGGATTCCGCGGCCGCCCCACACGGGCGGGAGGACGGCTGTGCTGCTGACCGCAGTGCTCCCGCTGGTTATCGGAGTCGGCCTGGCCGTCGCTACCGGAATGTGGATCTTCCTGGGCTTCACCGCATTGTCCACGGTCATCCCGGCCATGGCCGGAAGGCGGCAACACCGGCAGCTGAAGTCCTCAATTTCTGCCGCGGCGCGCACCGACGAGGAACGACGGCGGCGGGCGGCGCCGTCCGCCGCCGAGCTGGTCATCGGAGCTTCGGCCAGCGGTCCGGTCCCGCCGCGCCAGCCCGGGGCCGCTCAGCCCCTTTGGCTCCGGCTCGGACTTGCGGTCCAACCAGCCAACATCGGCATGGATCCCCCTGACCCGGAGTTCAAGGCGCCGGTACCAGGCCCGCTACCCGTCACCTGTGGAACGGCCGGGGCCACCAGCATAAGAGGACCGCGGCTCGAAGTGATGGGACTTGTCCGGTTCGTCATCATGCAACTCACCGGCTACCCGCTGGCAGCCGGGACGCCGGTCCTCATCCACGGCGCACCCGAGAACCTCCCGCTGGCCGCCAGGTTCCTCGACAGGGTCCACCTGTCCTCCGACGAGGAGGCGTGCGAGGCTTTCCTGGCGGCAGCGCCAGGACCGGACTGCGAGCGCGGAGTGCTGATCCTGATCGACGCCTCGGCGCCGGTCAACGACCCGTCGGCCTTACAAGCCACTGCCACCAGCCGCGGGTGGCAGGTTATCCGATGCGGGGACATCTCCATGGGCGCCTCAGGAACGGACATCTGTCTTGGCGGGCCTTCAGCCCGGATGTCCGAGGGCGGCAGGTGCACGCAGTTCATCCCGGATTTTGTACCGGCGCAGGTTTTCGACCGATACTGCAGGCAGATGGCCTCCTCTGCTGACCGGCGCTCGCGGGGATCATCAGGTATTCCCTCTACGTGTTCCCTCCCGGACCTGCTTCCGACGTCGGCTACGGAAACACTGCTCCGCTGGTCAGGGGGAAACCTGAGACCGGGGCTGCCTGTTCCTCTGGGCCTCACGTCCACAGGCCCGCAACTGCTCGATCTGGAAGCTGACGGCCCGCATCTGTTGGTTGCCGGCACCACCGGCTCTGGTAAGTCCGAACTCCTGCGCACGCTGATCACTGCGCTTGCCCTGAGCTATCCGCCGGACCGGATAAATTTCCTCTTCATTGATTTCAAAGGCGGCTCGGGTCTGGGACCACTGACCGGTCTTCCCCATTGCGTTGGCATGCTCACGGATCTGTCCACGCACGAACTCGAACGCTACCTCTTCTCACTACGATCGGAAATCCGCGGCCGGGAGAAGAAGCTCGCAGCTACCCGGTCCCCGGATCTTGCCGCCTACCGCGGAACCAGCGCCGCGAAGGTGACACCACTTCCCCAACTCATCCTTGTCATTGATGAGTTCAGGATGCTCGTGGAGGAAGCCCCTGAAGCCCTGACTGAACTGATGAGGATCGCGGCCATCGGGCGCTCACTGGGAATCCACTTGATCATGGCCACGCAGCGCCCGCAGGGCGCGCTGAGTGCGGACATCCGCGCCAACGTCACGACGAGTATTGCGCTCCGCGTACAGTCCGAACACGAGTCCGCGGACATCATCAGCTCGAAGGCCGCCGCCCACATTGCGCTGACCACGCCAGGCAGGGCCTACCTCGCACGCGGCACGGAATCCGCCAGCGAGTTCCAAACGGCCTCTGTGCCCGGGCCGGGCGCGACGGCCTGCATGTTGCCAATCACGGTGCGGCTCGCCGTGGACGCAGTAGCATCCCCAGCCGGGAGCTCCCGGGAACAGCCGGCTGCGTCCACGCGGGGCCCCGGCCCGGGAACCATCCCCATCGCTGAATCGCTCGTGACGCTGTGGTCCACCGCCGGAGGTGCTCCCGCGCGCCGGCCCGTCGCGGGGCCTTTGCCGAGCAATCTCCCTTTCCCCGGAACTCGTTCGGTGCCAGACCTGTGCGGGGACAACCCCCGCGTGCCGGACCCGGTGTCCGGCACACCATGCGCCTGGTCCGTGAATCTGGGATTGACCGATGAGCCTGAAGAGCAAAGGGTCTCACCACTGATCTGGCTCCCCTCGCAGCACGGTCATCTGGCTCTCATTGGCGGAACCGGCGGCGCGCACGCTGCGATGGGACTGGCTGTCCAGCAACTGATGGAACATGATCTGGAGTCGCACCTGTATGTGCTCGATGCGGACGGCAGCTTCATCACGGCGTGCGAGGAACCAAGGGTTGGTGCCGTGGCCGGCCTGAACGAGCTCAGACGCGGCGTCCGGGTCCTGGAGCGAGTCGCCCACGAACTGTCGCTGCGGCTCAGCGGAGCGGCCACGAAGTCCCGCATTCCACTTGTGCTTGTCGTGTCCGGGTGGGGATCCTGGATCTCTGCGTTGCGCGGCGGGCCCTTGGCATGGGCGGAAGACCTGGTCCAGGACATCGTCCGGGACGGGGCCAAGGCCGGCATCAGTGTCCTGATCTCCGGGGACAAGGAACTGGTGACGTCAAGATTCTTCGCAGCCGTTCAAAACCGCGCGTATTTCCCCACCGGCTCCACCGAAGAGAGCCGACTGGCGTGGCCAAGAATGCCGCCGACGCCTCCCGTGCAAGCACGGTCGGTGGTTTTCGGGGCCATCGTGGCCAGTTCACCGTCGGTTGCACAGTTCTATTCGGCCGCTGCGGACCCTCCTCGGGCTGCCAAAGAGCCGAAGAAAGCCCAAGTGGCGCCATTCCGCATCGAACCGTTGCCTGCAAAGGTGAGCGCGGCTGAAGTCCGCCTCCTGCTGGCCGGGGAACGGATAGCGGCCCAGGCTCCGGAACGCGGCGAAGACATCGTAGAGCCCTGGCGCGGACCCGGGACCCGTCGCATTTTCGTGGGGATCGGCGGCGACGAGCTGGTCCCGATCTCACTCCCGCTGACGGCCGGAAGCGTTCTCGCGGTACTGGGCGGTCCGGCTACAGGGAAAAGCTCGCTGCTCGCAGCCCTTCCCGAACTGAACCCGTCGGCCGGCGACTGGCTCGGCCCCGCACCAGGGGAATCCGCGGAGGACTACTGGGCGGAAGCCGTGGCAGAAGCAAGGACGGAAACGGGCACCTCGCGGAACCGGCGGCGGACCATCCTGCTCGTTGACGACGCCGATCTTCTGACCCCCGAGACCGGGCGCCATGTGCTGGAACTTCACGGGATGGGAAGTGCCGTGGTCCTGACAGCCGGTTTTAGTCCGATGCTGACGCAGCGTGTGCCACTCGCCGCCTACGCCCGAAACCACGGCAACGGCATACTTATCGCGCCTCGAACCATCATGGACGGCGACTTCTTCGGCCTCCGGTTCGAGGTGGATGCACACCCGCCCGTCGGCAGAGCCGTCGTCATCTCCGAAGGACGGGCATTCCCCGTTCAACTGGCAGCAGGCACGAAACGCCCGGCTACAGCGCTGGCGGGGTCCCCCCGGCGCGTGAGGCGAAACGGATGACACTCTTCCGGAAAAGCAACACGATGGCGGCCACCGCCGGAATCAGCATTCCCAGCCCGGCGGCCACATATCCGCCCGTGAGGGTCGGAACGGCAATGGTCAGCACCAGCAGCTGCGCCACCAGCGCTCCGGCCCGTGGCCAGCGGTATCCGCGGAAGAGGAAGTGTCCCACGGCAAAGAGCCAGGCTGAAAAAGACAAAAGGAGGGCAACGGTAAACACGGCTCCCCAGAAGGACAACACCGGCGCTCCGCTTACTAGCTGGAACCCGTACCAGCCCGCTGCGACCAGCAGAGCCGTGGCCTCGGCCGCCACGATCACGGCAAGGAGACTGACGGCTGTAGGGCGCGTCGTGGCGGGGCCGGTGCCGGGCACCGCCTCCGCAGGCCCAGTGGACCCTTCTCCATTTGGTTCGGGAACGGACGAGGAGGAGTTGACTGGGGGTCTTGACACACTGGCACCCTACCGGACATAGTCGACTACCGGGGACGGCGTCGGCGATCAATGTGACATATCGCTCATGCTCTAGAGGCACTTCTTACACGATTACCCCTTGTTTACACAGCGTTAACATGACACGCTTAATTCAGATGACCAAGGGGGCCCGACAGGGCCCCTTTCCTATGTAACTTCTAGTGAATATTTTCACAAGAGGTCTCTTAACGAGTTCCCAGGAATGGAGTGACTGATCAGCATGGATTGGCGTAACCGCGCGGCCTGCCTCGACAAGGACCCGGAGCTGTTTTTCCCTGTAGGAAACACCGGGCCCGCGCTCCTGCAGATTGAGGAAGCGAAGAGTGTCTGCCGCCGCTGTCCGGTGGTGGATACCTGCCTGCAGTGGGCCCTGGAATCCGGCCAGGACGCCGGCGTGTGGGGTGGGATGAGCGAGGACGAGCGCCGGGCACTGAAGCGCCGGGCCGCGCGGGCGCGCCGCGCCTCCTGACCTCAACGCAATTTGCCTTCGCCGGGCTGAACATTCCCGTTTAGCGACAGCGGATTCTTAGGACAACTTCTCTTGTAGAAAAGGGCCGCGGACTTTAAGTCCGCGGCCCTTTCTTTGTTCCTTATTGGTTCCGGGCGGCATTGGTTCCGGGCGGCGGGCTCGCCGGCTGCCGTTCCCGGGTGTTTCCCTCCGGGAAGTTAATGCTTGATCAAGCTCAAGACGATCTGGACTGCCGTGCCGCCGCCCTCGCGCGGCTTCCACTGAATAGAGCCGCCGAGCTCACTCGTCACGAGCGTCCGCACGATCTGGAGCCCAAGTCCCTCCACATGGGGGGTCTCGGGCAGCCCGACGCCGTCATCGGCCACGGTCACTGTCAGCAGTTCCTCGCCCTCATCGGATTCGGAACGGTCCGCCAGGAGCCACACTGTTCCGGCGCGCCCTGCAAGTCCGTGTTCGACAGCGTTTGTCACCAATTCATTGATGACGAGGGCCAGCGGGGTGGCGAAGTCACTGGGCAGCTCGCCGAAGAGCCCGGACTTGGCTGTCTTGACCTGCTGCGACGGCGAGGCGACTTCGGCGGACAAACGGAACTGGCGTGCGATCAGCTCGTCGAAGTCGACACTCTGAGTGAGGCCCTGGGACAGGGTTTCGTGAACGAGAGCGATGGTGGCAACCCGCCGCATGGCCTGCTCGAGGCCCTGCTTGGCCTCATCGCTGACCATCCTCCGTGATTGCATTCGCAGCAGCGCCGCCACCGTCTGGAGGTTGTTCTTGACCCTGTGGTGGATTTCCCGGATGGTGGCGTCCTTGGTGACGAGCTCCATCTCACGCCGGCGGAGTTCGGAGACGTCGCGGCAGAGAACCAGGGCACCGAACCGTTGCTGTTCGTCACGCAGGGGAATGGCGCGCAGGGAAAGGCTCACTCCGCGCGATTCGATTTCACTACGCCACGGCATGCGCCCAGTTACCACGAGGGGCAGTGTTTCGTCCACCATCCGGCGGTCCCTCAACAGGCCGGCCGTAACCTCGGCCAGCGACCTGCCCTCCAGTGACTCACCGTCTCCCAACCGACGGAAAGCGGAAACGCCATTCGGGCTTGCGTACTGCACGATGCCCTCGGCATCCAGCCGGATCAGCCCGTCCCCCACTCGTGGGGCGCCGCGGCGCGAGCCGGTGGGAGAGGCGAAATCGGGCCAGAGGCCCAAGGTGCCCATCCGCAGCAGATCGTAGGCACACTGGCGGTAGGTGAGTTCGAGCCTGGAGGGCATCCGGGAGCTGGACAGGTCCATGTGCGAGGTGACGATCGCCAGGGTCCGCCCATTCCTGACCATTGGAACGGCCTCGACCCGCAGTGCCATATCGCTGCTCCAGTTCGTTTCGCTGGAGCGCTCGATGCCCCGGCTGGCCCAGGCCTTGTCCACCAGGGGCTGCAGGTCCGACCTGATCCCCTCCCCCACGAAATCGGCGTGAAACACCGTATGGGTGGTGGAGGGGCGGACGTGGGCAAGCGCCACGTAGCCGAATTCAGGATGCGGAAACCACAACGCAAGGTCCGCGAAGGCGAGATCAGCCACCATCTGCCAGTCACCCACAAGGAGGTGCAGCCACTCGGCGTCCCCCGGCCCGAAATCAGCGTGCTCCCTGATGGGGTCCGTAAAGATTGCCACTGCACCTCCATTTACGACGCCGGGGCAAGTCCCCTCTAGCGTCGGACGATTGACCTCAAGAGCCTCAATGCTACCGACAGTGAGGCCATATCGTCGGCTTCGAGCGAGTTGACCTCGTCGAACATGCTCTTGGCCCGGCCAAGCTGCTCGGCGTTAAGCCCCTCCCACGCGCGGACCCGGTCTTCCGCGGACGTTCCCGGAGGCGTGGATTCGAGCACCGACGTCGTCATGTCCGAGATCGTCGAGTAGAGGTCATCCCGGAGCGCCGCCCGCGCGAGGGCCTGCCACCGGTCCCGCCGGGGCAACTTGGTGATCCGCTCCAGGAGTGAGTCCACCTGGAAACGGTCGAACACCGTGTAGTAGACGTGAGCGATGCCTTCCACCGGCTCGGGACTGACGTGCGCGATCTTGGCGATGTCCAGGAGAACGAAGCTTTCGAACAGCTCGGCCCAGCGGTGTGCCAAGTCCTCGGGGAGTTCCCAGCCGCGCGCCTTCTCCAGCCAGGCCGCCACACGCGCGCGGTCCTCGCCGCGCAGGTACTCCAGCAACCGTGCGCGCATCGGATCCATCAGCGGTTTGAACTCCCCCACGATCTCCGAGATCGGCTGGGACGCACCGCCTTGGCCAATGAGCCATCGTACTGCCCGGTCAAGAAGCCGGCGGATATCGAGGTGGACGGTGCTCCAGTGTTCGGTCGGGAACGAAGCGGGAAGCTCGTTGAGCTCGCCCACCATAATGTTCAGCCCGTAGATCTCACGCAATGCCACAAACGCCTTGGCCACCGCGGCCTCACTGGCGGAGGTCTCCTCCATAGCCCGGAAGGCAAAGGTGATGCCGCCCAGATTGATCATGTCGTTCGCCACGACGGTGGCGATGATTTCACGCCGCAGCGGATGGGTGTCCAGTTCGGCGTCGAACTTCTCCCGGATTTGCTGGGGGAAGTACGCCCTCAGGGTGTCCTTGAACCAGGGGTCATCGGCGAGGTCGCTCTGGCGCAATGCCGTCGCGAGTTCGATTTTCGCGTAGGCCGCGAGGACCGACAGTTCCGGGGAGGTAAGCCCCTGCCCCTGCTCCAGCCGTTCCCGGAGCGACTCGGTTGTGGGCAACGCCTCGAGGTCCCGCTTCAGGTCCGCGCGCTTTTCCAGCCAATCCATCATCCGTTCATAGCTGGGGCTCCACTCGGCTACCCTCATGCGGTCATTGAGAAGCAGAATGTTCTGGTCGATATTGTCTTCAAGGACCAACCTGCCCACTTCGTCCGTCATGGACGCCAGGAAGTCGGCGCGGTCTGCGGCATCAAGCCGGCCAGCGGCCACCATTCTGTCCACAAAGATCTTGATGTTAACCTCGTGGTCCGAGCAGTCGACGCCGGCCGAGTTGTCGATGGCATCCGTATTGAGGATGACTCCCTGCAAGGCTGCCTCGATGCGGCCGCGCTGGGTCATGCCGAGGTTGCCGCCCTCGCCGACCACCTTGACACGCAGGTCGCGCCCGTCCACACGGATAGCGTCGTTGGCCTTGTCACCAACTTCGGCATGCGTTTCGGTGCTGGCCTTAACGTAGGTTCCAATCCCGCCGTTGTAGAGAAGATCGGCGGGAGCCAGAAGAATCGCCCTGAGCAGCTCAGGAGGGCTCAGCTGCGTGGTGCCCTCCGGAAGTCCCAGGGCCGCGCGGACCTGCGTCGACACCGGGATGACCTTGGCCTGGCGTCCAAAAACGCCGCCGCCTTCGCTGATGAGGGACTTGTCATAGTCGTCCCAGGAAGAGCGCGGCAGGTCAAAGAGCCGTTGGCGCTCCACGAAGGACACGGCCTCATCCGGGTTCGGATCAAGAAAGATGTGACGGTGGTCGAAGGCCGCCAGAAGGCGGATGTGCCTCGAGAGCAGCATGCCGTTGCCGAAAACGTCACCGGACATGTCACCCACGCCAACCACCGTGAACGGGTCCGACTGCGTGTCCACGTCCAGCTCGCTGAAGTGCCGCTTGACGGACTCCCATGCGCCCCGGGCGGTGATGCCCATGGCCTTGTGGTCGTACCCGACGGAACCGCCGGACGCGAAAGCGTCCCCAAGCCAGAAGCCGTATTCGGCCGAAAGACCGTTGGCGATGTCGGAGAAAGTGGCCGTCCCCTTGTCGGCCGCGACCACAAGGTAGGAGTCGTCGTCATCATGGCGCACAACGCCGGACGGAGGTACCACCGCTTCGCCGTCAGGCGTGGTGACCAGGTTGTCAGTGAGATCCAGGAGCCCACGGATGAACGTCTTGTAGCTTTCCACGCCTTCAGCCATCCAGGCCGTCCGGTCCGCCGCAGGATCCGGAAGCTGCTTCGCGAAGAAACCGCCCTTGGCGCCGGTGGGCACAATCACCGCGTTCTTGACGGTCTGCGCCTTAACGAGGCCAAGAATTTCGGTTCGGAAATCCTCCCTGCGGTCAGACCACCGCAACCCGCCCCTGGCCACCTTTCCGAACCGGAGGTGCACGCCCTCAACACGTGGCGAATACACCCAGATCTCGTACTTTGGCCTCGGGAACGGCAGGCCGTCAATGGCGGCGGGATCGAGTTTGAAGCTCAGGTGCGGCTTGTTTTGGTAGAAGTTGGTCCGCAGTGTGGATTCGATCAGGTTCCGGAAGGTGCGCAGCACACGGTCGGCATCCAGGGTGGCAACCTGCTCGATGGCGGCCGAAAGCTCCGTGCGGACTTCCGCCTGCTGTTTGGTGCGGACGTCGTCATCAAGGGCCGGATCGAAGCGCGCTGCGAACAGTGCGCTCAGTGCCCGGGTAACGTCCGGGTTGGCCAGGAGAGTGTCCGCAATGAACCCGAACGAGTTGGTGTTGCCCATTTGGCGCATGTACTTGGCGTAGGCGCGGAGCACGACGACCTGGCGCCAGTGCATGCCTTCACGCAGCACCAGGCGGTCGAAGCTGTCCGACTCCGTGTCCCCGGATACAGCGGCCCCGAAGGATTCGGCAAGAAGCTGCCCCGTCTGCAGGGGAGCCACCCCGGCCGGGTACTTGAGCCCGAGGTCATAGAGGAAGAAGTCACGCTTGTCCGCGGTCTCAATCTCAAAGGGCCGCTCATCCAGGACTTCAAGACCGAGATTATGAAAGTACGGCAGGATCTGGCTAAGGCTCTTGGGTTCCAGCATGTAAAGCTTGACGCGGGCGTCCTCTTCGAGCGTGGCGCCCGCGCCTTCGGGAAGGTAGACGTGGACGCCCGGCCGCTCCTTGGCGCCGTTCTCGGCGGTTGCGACTGCCGCACCGTATTTCTCGAAGCGGGCAATGTCCGTCAGGGCATCCTCAACCTCGTAGTCAACGCGGTAGCTGGCGGGAAACGCCTCGGCCCAGGCGGCAGCCAGTTCCTTGCTCCGGTGATCATCGGCGCTGGCGCGCAGGACTTCGGTGATGCCTTCGCTCCAGGACCGGGCGGCCCTGACGAGCCGTTTTTCGAGCTCCGCCGTGTTGACGTTGCTGACATCAGCGTCCTTGGGCAGCCGGATCCGGAAGAAAAGGCGGGCCAGGGCCGATTCCGTCATCCGCGCCTCGTAGTCGATGGACACCGCGTGGAAGGTTTCGCGCAGTTCCTGCTCAATGCGGAGCCGGACGTTGGTCGTGTAGCGGTCACGGGGCAGGTAGACAAGGGCGGACATGAACCGGCCGTAGATATCCGGCCTCAGGAACAGTCGCGTGCGGCGCCTTTCCTGTAGCCGCTGGATCCCGGTGGCTGTGGCGGCGAGGTCGTCGATTTCGATCTGGAACAGTTCGTCGCGCGGGTAGGTCTCAAGAATACCGAGCAAGTCCTTGCCCGAGTGCGAGTGCGGTGGAAACCCTGCCCCGCGCAGGACCGCTTCCACTTTCTCGCGCACCACCGGGATGTCCCGCACGGAACCTGCGTAAGCGCTGGTGGCGAAGAGACCGATGAACCGCTGCTCGCCGTTGACGTTGCCGGCCGCGTCGAAACTCTTAACGCCGACGTAGTCGAGGTACGCGGGCCGGTGCACGGTGGAACGGGAGTTGGCCTTGGTGATGACCAAGGCGCGCTTTTCGCGCGCCTTCTTGCGCCCGGCGAGGGTGAGGTGCTGGACGTGATGGTTGTCGGCACCGTCGCGCAACAGGCCCAGACCGCTGTCTTCGCGAAGTTCCAAAACGTCCTCGCCGTCCACATTGACGAGATCGTATTCGCGGTAGCCAAGGAAGGTGAAGTTGCCGTCATCCAGCCACCGGAGGAGCTCCTGCGCCTGACGCAGTTCGGCGATCTGGTCCGGGGTGGCCACCTTGTCCAGATCCTGGGCGATCTGGAGCGCTTTGTTGCGCATCTTCGGCCAGTCCTCGACAGCTGCGCGGACGTCGCCAAGGACACGTTCGAGCCCTTCGATGAGCCGCTCGTGCGCCTCAGCGCTGGCCGGGCCGATTTCGACGGCTATCCAGGACTCCATGTGGGAAGCGTTGTCGCCCCGGGCGATCAGGTGGGACAGGCTCGGCATTGCGGCGGTGTCACCGCTGGAGATGCCGATGCTCGAGGGCACCCTGTCGACCTTGACCAGCTTTCCGGTTTCGCGGTTGCGCGTAACGACGAACAAGGGATGCAGCACCAAATGAATGGCGGAGTTCTGCCGGACAAGCTCCGCGTTCACTGAGTCCACAAGGAAAGGCATGTCATCTGTGACGATGTAGACAACGCTGCGGTCCGCCTCGTCGACGATCTTGATATTGGCTGTGCCGGGCAGTCGAACGTCAGCAACCGAACGATGCGTTTCGGCACGGGTTGCCAGGAGCTCCTGCGAATACTGCCTGGAGTCCTCTTCCGCGAGGTGCTCGTAGTAATCTCCGAGGTAACCCTCACGGGCCCCCATCAAAGCGGACTGATCCTCCACGCTGGACCCAGACGACATCGACAAACGCCTCCATCACAAGTTCATAGCCGCACCTTTGCAGCCCTTATGGCGAGCCTAACCGTTTAGCCGGCGCTTTGCTGTGGAGAAGAGGACAGAGGATCGGCGTTTTCGCTGGACAGGTGCACAGACCATTTCCGCGATGGCATGGCGGAGCGTGGACTGCGGGGCCGCCTCCAGGAGGAGAGAGCCCGAGAGCAGCGCCGCGTCCGCCGCTGCGTTATCCGATGGCAGGAAGGCGGCGATGCCTGCAGCGGGACCGTATCTTTCCCACGCGTCCTTGAGCTGACGTTCCGGGGACCTCCCGACGGCGGCCGCGCGGACCTTGTTCAGGACGACTTTCGGCGCGGCGTGGGGGACGGCGGCGTCCAGTTCCGAAAGAGCCCTGACCAGGCGAGGAACCCCTACGGAGTCCGCGGAACCGACCGCGTAGACGGTGTCCGCCATTTCCAGGCTTCGAAGCGTTGCGGCGTTCCGCCGCGGCGCGGCGGTGTCGAAGCTGAGTTCCTCATCCGCCTCAAGGCAGAAGCCTGTGTCCACCACGATGACGTCGGCAATTTCCCTGGCCCTTTCGAGCACCAGGCCCAGGGCCGACGCACGCAACTCAGTCCAACGGTCGGCACGGGTAATTCCCGTCAGGACCCGGAACGTCCCCGACCGGATGGCGATGGGTGTCGCTACCCGCAACAGCGCCTCACCGCTCAATTGACCCTGATCCGCGAGGCGGCAGGCCTGGGCAAGTCCAGCCGATTCATCAAGAAGGCCGAGGCTGCCCGCCACGCTTGCGCCGTAGCTGTCCGCATCCACAAGCAGCACTGACCTTCCTGACGCGGCGAGTTCCCCAGCGATGTTGGAGGCGACCAGCGTACGGCCCGGGGACCCGGCCGGGCCCCAGACGGCAATGATCCGGCCCTCGCCGGATGTCACCGGAACCACGTCCGGCTCCCCTGAGGCGGTGCGGATGGCCGCACCGGTGTCGGCAAAGGCGGCGACGGAAGACCGCCGCGGCGCAGGTCCGTTCAGTTGGGCCACGGCATCCGAAATCTTTGCGGCCAGCGCGGCTGAATCCACCCCGGTAAGGGTCGCATCGACGCCGATGCTTCGCAGCCGTTCAGTTTCCCCGGGGCTGTCGGTCAAGGCGATGATCACCACGCCCACCGCTGCCAGCCGGTCGACCAGGGTGGCAGTCAGCTCCTCACTTCCTTCGGCCACGACGGCTGCGCGGGCGAGGCCGCTTTGGCACGCGGCCAGCAGCTCTGCCAGTTCCGAGCACCGCCGCACTACCGTCACTGGTCCATGGAGACGCTCCAGGCCGCCAACAAGGTCCTCGCTGGACTGCCCGACAGTCACCACGGGAATACTCAAAGAGATCCTCCTCCCGGGTTCCAGACAACCGAGATCTTCGCTTTGTTGGCCTGCGCGCCCAACAGCTTGGGCATCTGCTCATCCGTGACGAGAACCAGCACCACTGTGGACCGGGAAGACCCGAGCGCCGTCGAGCCGGGGGTAACCTGGGCAATCTCGGCGCCGGGGAGCAGCAGCTTCGGTTCGCTGAAACCATTTCGGGCGTCCGGGAGCGCCACCCAGGCGTCCACGCGCGAGCCTGCCACAGCTTGTTCAGGGAGGGCCTCGTCAACGGTAATTGCCACTGGCTTGCGGTTAAGCGCATCCCGTTTCCCGAGGCTTTCCCTCGGGACCAACTGGTCAGGACCAATACGCTGAACAGCGACAACGCCTTCCGGCAGTCCCGACTCTGCCGTGATGTAGCGGTCTTCGACGTCGCCGAGCCGGACTTTCACCCGGCTGACGTTTTCTGCGCCCAGGCGCTCCCCGACAGCGATTGGTCCCCTGGCGGCATACACCTCGGTGGTCTGGTCGGCGGCGCCGACCAGGGAAACAACGCCCGCCACCGACACGAGGACGAGAAGGACTCCGAGCAGGAGGCGTGGATCCTTCCAGGATGGCTTCTTCAGCCTGGCCCCCGCAGCCGCCGTATTGGCACTCATGCGCCACGCTCCCCCCGTTGCACTGACCGACCACATGCCCCGGCTGCTTGGGCCGGACCCCCTCATTGTCACGGCAAAAGGGCCAGATCGAAAGTCCCGGAATCAAACGGGCCCAAACTGTGGATAAACGCCTCATGCGCCAAGGTCAGTGGCAAAATGGATATATGCCCCGATTCCTAACCCTCGCAGACGTCGCCGAGCAGTTGCAGATCAACTCCCCAGCCGCTTATGCCCTCGTCCGGAGCGGGGAGCTCAAGGCAATCCAAGTGGGCGGACGGGGACAATGGCGGGTCGAGGAGAAAATGCTGGAACAGTACATCGAAGAGCGGTACGCCGAAGCCAGCCGCATGATTCAAGAATCGAAGTCCAAGTCCCAATAGGGCGGCGCTGGAACGAGAACCCAACCTGCCTTAGCGAAGTGATTTCAGCGCGGCCAGGCGGCCAAAGGGGACAGTGGCAGTCCGGCTCACGTCAGAGGCGCGGCGGGCCTCGCCCGGATGCGTTACGGCCAGATCGAAATGGTCACGGCCCACGCGGTCGATCACCCCGCTTAAGGCCGCTTCGCCGCCTCCTTGGAACCTGAGGAAAACCCGGAGATGAGCCCTGTCCCTTGCCAGGCCGCGAAGGGCGCTGGCGAGTCCGAGTTTCCGACGCACATTTGAGGGTTCCGCGACGGCAAGCCGGCCCAGGCCCTGGTACCGGGCCACCGCCTCAAAGGGAATCAGCACCTGGTGCGGCCCGTCATTGAGCACGAGGCTTTCGCCGCCAACATGGCTCAACGTGCCTTCGAACACCAGGTCCGCCGTGAGGTGGGCCCCGACACGGAGACCCATGGATCCACGCAACCTGTCAGCCAAATCCACTCCGGCGATATCCGCCCGCCATCTTTCGGCGACTTCGGATTCCAGATCCAGCAAGTCCCTGGAGGCAAGCTGCGCCTCCATGTCGTCAAAGAGAGCGTCCCAGCGCATGCCGCCAATGTAGGTGCGGACACATACAGGGGTCAATCCCGAATCTTTTAAAACAAACGACTAGACAAACCTCGCGCTCGGGTTCAAGATTGACTCAATTAGATCAAACTGCATCAAACAGCATCAAACGCCCGGTCTGGAGATGTTATGAAAGCGCGCCCGGAACGCCATCTTGGATCCGACGCAGCACTGGCTACCACCATTTTGCTGCTGGGACTCTTTCTGGCTGTCACTGGCGGCACACTGATTGAGCGCACGCGGGGATCGGCAGCGCGACACCAGTCCCTCTCATTTGAGGATCTTATGGGGTTTCTCGCCACGGCCTCAGGCCTCGTCGTCGTGACGTGGTGGATCCTTTCCCTGGCGGCGGCCCTTGTGGCCGCAGCGCTGGAACGAACCGGAAATAGAAAAGCGGGGGCGGCCGCAGGCCGGTTCAGCCCGGCCTTCATGCGCCGGCTGGCACTGGCTGCAGTGGGAATGCAGCTCATCGGAGCTCCGGTGGTCCATGCAGCGCCGATGCCCAATGATCCGGTCTGGCGGCCGACATCGGTCGCCGCCCGGTCCACCGCGTGGGCGCCGACGCCAGAGCCCAGACCTGGCGCCGGGACCGTCACCAATCCACAGTGGCAACCGAGCGCGCCATTGGTGGACCCGGGCCCGCTGTCGGGCCGTCCGGTACGGACGGCCCTCCACGGACCGGACCCTGAAGCTGGCAGCGTGACGGTAATGGCGGGCGACTCACTGTGGAGCATTGCCGCCCGGCATCTTGGGCCCAGTGCCACCGGCGTCGACATCGCGATGGAGTGGCCGCGCTGGTTCGAGTCCAACCGCGTCATCATCGGCGGCAACCCCAATGTTCTACTCCCGGGGCAGGTGCTCCATCCCCCCGCCACAGACTGAGTCCACTAGTCCTGCCCTATCCACCACCAAACAGAGGAATCATCATGAGTGCCCTGGATTTGAACCGAACCGGCCCGGCGTCAATGCCACAACGCGTCGCGCACGTGCCGCTGACGGCTGTGACGCCGCTGAGGGCTGTGGATGAGACGCGCGAAGTGTGTGCAGTGGCGCGCGGAACCGTCCAGGCAGCCATCGAGGTGTTGGCAGGCACGCGCCCGGTTCATCAGCTGGCCCGGCGCCTGGATCCGCGCTGCCTCGCTTCCCTCCAGCACCGGGCGGAGCTGACCCGGCGGGCGGTGCAGGCGCCGGCCGGAGGCATTCCGCGGCTTCACCGGAACCCGGCAGTCACATCCGTCCGTGCCTGTGAGGTGTCGGCCGGCATCTATGAGGCAAGCGCGGTGGTGGTGGACGAACTTCGCGTTCGCGCGGTAGCGATGCGGCTGGAGCGAAGCCACCAGGTGTGGCGCGTGACGGCCCTGGAGATCGGCTGAACAGCAGTTGCTCGAGGCGGAATGCTCGAAGCTCGAGGCCACGGCGGCCCACGGAGCCAACAGCTGCACCCTCTGGCAGAAGAAAGCGGAACAGCAAAGGGACCGGAACATCAGTTCCGGTCCCTTTTCGGCTTGGATGCACTGCCGTAATTATTTGTCGGACCAGGGGCCCTGCCACATCGCAAGCAGCCGGTCGGTGCTGTCTTAGCGGCGCTTCTTTTTGGCGGCCGTGCGGCGACCGGGTTCCTGCGCCGCCTTGGCCGGGTTGCCGGACCGGCCGGACGCCTTGGCCTCGATTCGGGTCTCGGTCCCGCCGTCCTCACCGGGAGCCGTGTACTGGAGCTGGGCCGGCTTCTCCGGAGCTTCCAGCCCGGCGGCCTTGATCTGCGGCTCGTGGTGTTCGGTGTGTTCCCCTGTGGCGTCGGCCACCACAACGTCTTCGGCCGGGGTGACCTCAACCTCGAGGTTGAAGAGGAATCCGACGCTTTCCTCGCGGATGGCTTCCATCATTGCCTGGAACATGATGAAACCCTCACGCTGGTACTCCACGAGCGGATCCCGCTGGGCCATAGCGCGAAGGCCGATGCCTTCCTTGAGATAATCCATCTCGTAAAGGTGTTCCTGCCATTTGCGGCCGATGACGGAGAGCACCACGCGGCGTTCCAGCTCACGCATGCTTTCGGAGCCAATGGCCTGTTCGCGGGCCTGGTAAACCAGCTTGGCGTCCGAGAGAATTTCTTCCTTCAGGAAGTCCACCGTGATGCGGGATTTGCCGCCGGCCTCATCGATGACGTCATGGGTTGTGACGGTCACCGGGTACAACGTCTTGAGGTTCGTCCACAACTGGTTGAAGTCCCAGTCATCGCCGGTGCCTTCGGCGGTGGCCTCGTCAATCATGGCGTTGATGGTGTCTTCGAGGAAGAACTGGACCTTCTCGTGGAGATCATCGCCCTCAAGGATACGGCGGCGGTCCCCATAGATCGCTTCGCGCTGGCGGTTCAGGACGTCGTCGTATTTCAGCACGTTCTTGCGCTGTTCTGCGTTGCGGCCTTCCACCTGGCCCTGAGCCGAAGCGATGGCGCGGGACACCAGTTTGGACTCCAGCGCGACGTCGTCAGGCACCGAACTGTTCATCAGCCGTTCGGCGGCACCGGAGTTGAACAGGCGCATCAGGTCATCTGTCAGTGACAGGTAGAAGCGGGACTCGCCGGGGTCGCCCTGACGTCCGGAGCGGCCTCGCAACTGATTATCGATGCGGCGCGACTCGTGCCGCTCCGTGCCGAGGACGTAGAGGCCGCCGAGGTTGAGGACCTCCTCGTGTTCGTCCTTCACGGCCTGCTTGGCGGCTTCAAATGCTGCCGGCCACGCGGCCTCGTACTCTTCCGAGTTTTCTTCCGGGTCCAGCCCGCGCTTGGCGAGCTCCGCGACAGCTGTGAACTCGGCGTTGCCGCCGAGCATGATGTCAGTACCGCGTCCCGCCATATTGGTCGCGACGGTCACGGCACCCTTGCGACCGGCCTGGGCCACGATTGCAGCTTCACGGGCGTGGTTCTTGGCGTTCAGGACCTCGTGGCGGACGCCTTCCTTGGCCAGAAGGCGGGACAGGTATTCGCTCTTCTCAACGCTGGTGGTGCCGACCAGGACAGGCTGGCCCTTCTCATGGCGCTCAGTGATATCCTTGACCACGGCGTCGAACTTCACGGCCTCGTTCTTGTAGACAAGGTCCGGCTGGTCGATGCGCTGCATGTCCCTGTTGGTCGGGATTGCGACCACGCCAAGCTTGTAGGTGCTCATGAATTCGGCGGCTTCGGTTTCGGCCGTGCCGGTCATGCCCGCGAGCTTGTCATACATACGGAAGTAGTTCTGCAGAGTGACGGTGGCGAGGGTCTGGTTTTCGGCCTTGATCTCGACGCCTTCTTTGGCTTCGATGGCCTGGTGCATGCCTTCGTTGTAGCGTCGGCCGGCAAGGATGCGGCCGGTGTGCTCGTCCACGATCAGGACCTCGCCGTCGAGGATGACGTAGTCCTTGTCCCGCTTGAACAGCTCTTTGGCCTTGATGGCGTTGTTCAGGAACCCGATCAGGGGTGTATTGGCGGATTCGTAGAGATTGTGGATGCCAAGGTAATCCTCGACCTTTTCGATGCCGGCCTCGAGAACACCCACGGTGCGCTTCTTCTCGTCGACCTCGTAGTCGGCGTCGGGCTGCAGGCGCAGCACCACCTTGGCGAATTCGCTGTACCAGCGGTTAGTGTCACCCTGTGCCGGGCCGGAGATGATCAGCGGCGTTCGCGCCTCGTCGATGAGGATCGAGTCCACTTCATCGACGATCGCGAAGTTGTGGCCGCGCTGAACCAGTTCGGATTTGTCCCACGCCATGTTGTCGCGCAGGTAGTCGAAGCCGAATTCGTTGTTGGTGCCGTAGGTGATATCCGCCGCGTACTGTTCCCGGCGCACGGAAGGGTCCTGGTTGGACAGGATGCACCCGCTGCTCAGGCCGAGGAAGCGGTAGACGCGTCCCATGAGGTCGGACTGGTATTCGGCGAGGTAATCGTTCACCGTGACAACGTGAACGCCCTTGCCGGTGAGGGCGTTCAGGTAGGCCGGAGCGGTGGCCACCAGCGTCTTGCCTTCACCGGTCTTCATCTCGGCGATGTTCCCGAGGTGAAGTGCGGCACCACCCATGAGCTGCACGTCGAAGTGGCGCAGTCCAAGAGTTCGTGAGGATGCTTCCCTGACGGCCGCGAAGGCTTCGGGGAGGAGGTCATTGAGTTGCTCACCGTCCTGGTGGCGTTCCCGGAGACGGTCGGTTTCTTCGCGCAGCTCAGCGTCCGTGAAGGTCTTGAAAGAGCTTTCCAGGGCGTTGATGGAATCGGCATAGTTCCGCAACTGCCGCAGGGTTTTTTTGTCACCCGTACGCAGAAGTTTTTCGATAAGTGATGCCACGTGAAGTTGCTCCCAGTCTCAAGCTGCCGAATTCTGGCCCTGTTTAGTCTACGGGAGAGACGCACGGCGCGGTGGCGCTGTTCCCTGAGAGCGGATACACAGTTCGCCGGGCGGAAAGGGCGTCCGCGAGCGCGGCAGCCAGATCTCCCCTCGGCGAGACAACCACATCCTGCAGGCCCAGCCACTGGGCCATCAGTTCGAGTTCAGCGGCCAGCTCGACGGCGGTATCTTCAGGGTCGTCCGGTTCGGCGTGGGTGGCTTTGGCAAGCAAACGGCCGTTGGCGCGGTCCGCTTTGAGATCCACCCGCGCCACTATCCTGTCGCGCAGCAGAAACGGCAGAACGTAATAGCCGAAGCGGCGCTTGGGTTCAGGCGTATAGATTTCTATCCGGTAGTGGAAGCCGAATAGAGCCTCCAGCCGCCGGCGTTCAAAGACCAGCGAATCGAAAGGGCTCAACAGGGCACGGCCATTTGCCGTGCGCGGTATCCGAGCTTCCTTGTGCAGGTAGAGAGGCTTGTCCCAGCCCGCCACCGTGACGGGTTCAAGCCGTCCGGCTTCCACAAGATGGCTCACAGAAACGGCGGCTGCCCGCATCGGGGTCCTGAAGTAATCCGCGAAACAACGCACGGTGCCAATTCCGTGAGCGCGGGCGGCGGCGTCAATGAGCCTGTCCATCGCAGCCTCCGGATCCACGGCTTGTCCCTCTGGTGGCCGGCCGACAGCCAGTACCTTTGACGTCAGCGTGTAACGGCGTTCGAAGGAGTCTGTGCGCGACGCCGCAGAAACGAGTCCTTCTTCGAAAAGGTGCTCCAGGACGCGCTTCACGGCATTCCAGTTCCAGCCCCAGTTCTCCTTCTGCCTGTCTTCCACATGGCCTAGGCGGGCTGTCAGCTCGGCTGCGGTCAGGGGCTTGCCCGCGGCGAGTTCCCGCAGCACCCGGGATGCGACGCCATGCCGTAGTTCTGGGTCCATGGCCGAGGCGCCCACCCACTTGCGGTTCTGCCACTGCACCAGATCGTGGAAATGTTCGGGGCGGATGAAGCTTGCCTCGTGGGCCCAATACTCCATCATGCGGCGGGGCGGGATCGCGGCCATGCGGTGGAGGATGCTGCGGTCGTAGTTCCCCAACCGTGAGAAGAACGGCAGGTAATGGCTCCGGGACAGCACGTTGACGGAGTCGATCTGGACCAGGTGGAGCTGGGCAAAGGTACGGCCCACCGCCCGTGAAGTCACGGGTCCGGCAGGCCGTACCTTGTCCAAGCCCTGGGCTGCCAGTGCGATCCGCCTCGCCTGCTTGAGGCTCAGCGATGCGCGCACATCAGTCCTTTCGATGGATGGTGGGCACCAGCCTATGCGCTGGCGGGCGCATCCTCGGAACGGTACGCAAGGATCTGCTCTTCAAGCGGAGCCGCGCCCGGCTCGCAGGTCTGGTCCAGCGAGATCACGCCGTAGGTCCAGCCCTCGCGGCGGTACACCACGGAGGGTGCCTTGGTGTCCTTGTCCACGAACAGGTAGAAGTCGTGGCCCACGAGTTCCATGTTGTCCACTGCATCGTCGAGGGACAACGAGGCCGCAGGGAAGACCTTGCGGCGGATCAGTACAGGGGAATCGCCAGCCGGAATGTCATTTTCGACGTCGTAGGGTGACTTCTCGGCGGCCGGAGCCTGCGGCTCGGCATGGTGGCTTGCCTCAACGTAGAGGGGTTCGCTGGGACTTGCCGGCTCAAGAGTTGCCGTCGCCTCGGTGACGGACTTGGGAGTGTGCCTGCCGTGATGAACCTTCTGGCGGTCTTTCGCCCTGCGCAGGCGCTCAAGAAGCTTGTTGTAGGCAAGATCGAATGCGGCGAACTTATCTGCGGCGCTGGCTTCGGCCCGGATCACGGGGCCGCGGCCCAGGACCGTGAGCTCCACAGTGAGCATCTCGTCCGCCTGGCGGGCCTTGGTCTCCTTGGAGACCTTCGCGTCCACCCTCTGGACCTTGTCCCCCAACGAGGTAATCTTCGAGATCTTCTCGTCGGCGTATTCGCGGAAGCGGTCCGAGACCGTCAAGTTACGTCCGCTGATCATGAACTCCATGGTGCCCTCCAAATAACTTCGGTGACACGACGGCGGCACTTCCCGGGGCCGATCTGACTGACAGTCGAGCCCCTTTCCGAGCCGCTATCGACAGGTACATCTGTTCTTGGTACCCACAACCGACGTTAGTTCATAGCTACCCGTTATTCATCTTTTCTTCGTTTATTTTTTCGGGATCAGGCACCATTACCCGTCCTGGCGCCCCGGGGCCTGGCAATATCCCCCGCGTCCGGCGGGCGTGTCGCAGCGAGGACCACGGCACCCCTCACAATGCCTCCCGACGCGTGGATTGCGCGGGCGGCTTCGGCGAGTGTGGCCCCGGTGGTGAGGACATCATCCACAATCAGGCAATGGCGTCCCCGGACTCCGGGGCTGAAACTTCCAGCTTTGGAACGCATGGAGCCCCTGACGCGCTGTGCCCGCTCCCCGCGGCCCAGTCCCTTTTGGCCACCCGGGTGTCCCAGGTGAGGAAGGATGGCCCTGAGCCCTGGGGCGGGGTCCCGACGAAGCGGGCCGTTGGCGAGGAGCGGCGGCACCTTGCGCAGCGCGTCGGCGAGAACCGCCTCGCGGAGTTCACCGTGGCGGTGCAAATTCTTCAGCAGGAGGTGCACGGGGCTGAACCCGCGTCGGCGGAAGGCATTGCCACTGCTGGGTACCGGGACCAGGCAGAGTCCGGCGACTTCGCCTGTTGCGGCGCGGATGGCCCGTCCAAGTCCCTGGGCCAGCACCGATTCGAGCTGGCCCTGGCCATGCTTCTTGAATGCCAGCATCGCCTGTGCCAGTTCCTCCCGGTAAACGCCGGCGGCCACCACCGGAAGAATGACAGACCCATCGACATCCATGAGCGCGGGCGCCGGCCCCTCGGCCCGGAAGGGGATGCGGGTGAGCCGTCGCACCTGGCGTTCGCACCCATTGCACAATGCCCTGTCCTCTGCACCGCAGCAGACGCAGTCCACGGGAGCGACGAGCGCCAGGAGCTCGTGGACGGCTCCGGCGGTTCCGTCCGCCACCCTGGCCCACCACCCGGCGTAATCGCTGCGGTGCTTGGCGGTGGTGCCCGCGGGCGGCTGTAGGTCAGGATCCGACGGACCCCGGAGGCGCAAGACACCACCCGCGGCTGCGGGCTGTCCCCCGCGGTGACCACGGCGGGTGGCGCCGTCGTCATGGGTGCGTGCCGTCATTCCTCCAGGGTGCAGGAGAGAGCCCCTTGTTGGAAGACGAGGGGCCCGCTATGTGGGAAAACTGGTCATCGGGCGGCGGCTCCCAGGCCGCCGCTCACCCGGTATGGCCCGATCATCCCGGAAACGACGGGTCAAGGGGCCCCTTCAGCTGGGGTGACCAGCCGTTGCCGAGCCGCTGGAAGATCCCTTGGGCCGACTGTCCGAAGATCTCTTCGGGGCCGTTTCCTGCGCTGATGGCCGTCAAACCGGGCCACGGCGCGAGTTGCTGGGGCTGCGAGGCGGTCAGGGACAACAGATCCGGGGCGACATTGTCGCTGGGCGACGCTTTCATGACGGCGACTGTGGTGTCGTTGACCCACACGCCTTGGTCCGGATCCCGCGGAGTGAGGAGCGTCGTTGGTGTGGTGAGATCCTTGGGCGTGCCATCGGCGTTACGAATGACTCCGGTCACCTGAACCCGGGTCTTGCCGTCCTGCTCCGAGATAACAAGCGCCCGCGTGCCCTCCCGTGATATTCGAAAATCCTTGACGTTGCGGCCAGCCAGCCATGGCGGCGTCAGGGTTACTGTCGGAATGCCGGCACCCTGCGCAACGCCCGTTGGATGGTATGCGATCACCTCGGTGGCGCCGTTGGCTCCCGGTCCCGCCGTCCAGACCCAGTCCTGGGGGCTGAACGAGGGGTGAGTGAGCGTGGCACGGGTGGTGAGTGCCCTGGCGGGCTGGCCCGGCACGATCGAATAAAGGGTTGTCCGGCTGCCATTGAGGAATGCGGCCGATTGCGAAACGGGCGACTCCGCTGGTGCTTCCGGACCAAGCGTTGCCACCGACTGGATGTCCGGCAATGGCGAGATCCTGTTGTTCTCATAGCGGACCAACTCGTTGTTATTCACGGCGATCTGGCGGGCGGGCACATTCTTGTCGCGCACAGGGGGCAGGACGGAGCCGTTGTCGTCAACCCGGACCAGGTCCTGGTTGGCCCGGAGTTCCACGTTGATCACGTCCGGCTGGCTGCGGAAGGTCAGAGCCAGCTGAGTCTGCATCCGCAGCCTGTCCTCGCTGGAGGCCTCCACGAGCTCCTTCGCCGTCAGGTCCACCTGGGCGGCACCCGAGACGACAGGGACGGATTCCCTGGCAAGTTTTATCCCGGACGGGAAGGCACTCACGACGGCGCCCTTGAGATAGGGGGCCGGGCCGCCGAGCAACGCGCTGGTCATGGCCTTGACCGTCTTCTTCTTGATGAACCACCGGACGTCAGGAACGGCGTAAGTGAAGGTGGGATCGTAGAAGTAGATCGGATACGCCCCGTAGATCACTTTGAACGTCTCTTCCGGAATGGCTGTCCCGTCCGGAATCGCGGATATCCGCCACTCACCGTCCACCTTCGTCAAGGTGGCCGGGATGGTTTCCTTGCTGCCTTCGGGCAATTGGGTGGCCACACCGTCCGCATCCACCGAATAGGCAAGATCCAGTTCGTAGTTGAACACGTTCTCGACGCCGGTCTTGACCACCCGGGCGGACCGGAAGACCAGCGCACGCTGATCAGGCTTCCAGGAGACCGAGACGGACTGGGTGAGGTACTGGCGGGCCACGGCGTAGTCATCTTCATAACCACTGCCCGCGCTATAGAAGTCCTCGATTACGGATTCCGGGCTGGCGCCGGCCCGCGGCGCCGACGGGAAGAAGACAGGCGCGTTCGGGTTTCCCGCACTTTCGTCCGTGCTTTTTCCAACCGGGCCCGAGCGCGGGATCTGGGCACATGATGTCAGGAACACCACAAGAATCATCAGCGCTGCCAGCGCCGCCGTCCCCCGGCCTCCCGATCCGCGGGTCATGGCTGCTCCTTCGTGCCATTGCCGGGGCCGCTTCCCGGCAGGATGGCCGGTGGACCGGCGACCCCACTTCCGGTGGACGGGACCGGATCGAGGACCAGCATGGTGCGCTGGCCCGCGGCGCCGGACAGCCCGACGTCGGCCGGCTCAAGCTGGAGCGGGGATTTAGTGATGGTGTCCCCCCGTTTCAGGGGAAGAGTCAGCCTGAAGTTGGAGCCGGTGCCCTTGCTCCCCCACGCCTGCAACCAGCCGTTGTGGAGTTTGGTGTCCTCAGCCGCGATGGAGAGCCCCAGGCCGCTGCCGCCCGTGGTCCGGGCCCGCGCCGGGTCCGCCCGCCAGAACCGGTCGAATACACGGGCCGCCTCCACCGGGGTCATGCCGATGCCATAGTCGCGGACCGCGACGGCCACCGCGGAGTCGTTGGCGGCCACGGAGATGTGGACGGGTTTGCCTTCGCTGTGTTCCAAGGCGTTCAGCACCAGGTTGCGGAGAATTCGTTCAATCCTCCTGTCATCCATTTCCACCACGATGCTATTTTCCGGGCAGTTGATGGTGATCTCAGATCCGTACTCGACGGCCACCGGGAGTGCGTCGTCGACGACGTTGGACACCACTTGGAGGATATCGGTGGGCTCGGCGTCCAGCATGGCAACGCCGGCGTCAAAGCGGGAGATTTCCAGCAGGTCGGCCAGCAAGGATTGAAAGCGTTCCACCTGGTTGTATAGGAGCTCGGCCGAGCGCTTGTTGATGGGGTCAAAGTCGTCGCGTGCGTCGTAGAGCACCTCGGCCGCCATCCGTACCGTGGTCAGGGGCGTGCGGAGCTCGTGTGAGACGTCGGACACGAAGCGTTGCTGCATCTGGGAAAGGGTGGCCAACTGGGTGATCTGTTCCTGGAGGCTGGCAGCCATGTGGTTGAACGATGCCCCGAGTCGGGCCACTTCGTCCTCCCCCTTGACCACCATGCGTTCCTGCAACTGTCCGGCCGCAAGTTTCTCCGACACCAGGGCGGCATGGCTGACGGGGCTGACCACGTTCCGTGTCACGTACCAGGCGATGGCGCCGATGATCAGCACCAGGACAGCGCCGCCGGCCAGCAGTACGTTCTGGATCTCATTGAGTGTCTTCTGCGCTGTGTTGAGATCGTAAATAAGGTACAGCTCGTAAACAGTGCCGTTGAACGTGACCTTGTTGCCCACTGCGATGCCGGGCCGGTCCTCGGTTCCCACCGGGAACTCAGTGGACGCCCAGAACTGGTCCTTGCCGGATTCCTGCACAGCTTTGCGCAGGTCCGGTGGAATCACGCTGATGGTCAACTGGTCCGAGGCCCTCGATTCCACCCAGCGGTTGCGCGGCTTGGTCTGCTCCGGCATGGCCTCGAACACGTAGCGCCTTTGGATCACCGATCCGCGGCCCTCGACGGCATTCAGAGTGTCGTAGACCAGCGTGATAACGCTGGACTGGTCGGTGACCTGGGCGCCGTCGAACGTGTCTTGAACCTGCTTGACGTTGTAGCGCGTTTCCGACTCCGCCTGGGCAAGGCGCTCCTGGAAGAGGTTGTTGGCTATCTGGTTGGACAGGTAGGCGCCCACCACGGCGAACGAGCCGATGGAAAGCATCAGGGTGGTCAGAACCGTCCGAAACTGCAGGGAGCGGCGCCAGCGCCGGTGCACGGCCCGCAGCAAATAACGGAGCCCCGGCAGCAGCCGGATCAGCCCGGTGCGGACCAGCCGGGCCACCCTGACGGCCACAATCCGCCCGCGCCGAAGCCAGATCCGTCCGCGGAAAGCCAACGTCGCTAAAACGGCCGCGAGGGCATCCGTGTGCTCGGGGAACCGGTGGGAACGGGCATGCTCCGTCTTCCCAGGAGGGACGGCGTGCGGCGTGTTGTCGGCGGGATTGCCGCCGGGCGGTTCAGGAACCTGCTTTGTACCCGACACCACGGACCGTCAAGACAACTTCGGGGGCTTCCGGGTCACGCTCGATCTTTGACCTCAGCCGCTGAACATGGACATTAACCAGGCGGGTGTCCGCCGCGTGCCGGTAGCCCCACACCTGCTCGAGGAGCAATTCCCGTGTGAAAACCTGCCAGGGTTTGCGGGCCAGGGCAACAAGCAGATCGAATTCAAGGGGCGTCAGGGAGATGCGTTCGCTGTCCCGGCTGACCAGGTGTCCGGCGACGTCGATGGTGATGTCGGCAATCCGCAGGGTCTCAGGCGCCTTTTGGTCGCCTGGGCGCAACCTCGCGCGCACACGGGCCACCAGTTCGGCCGGTTTGAACGGCTTGGGGACGTAGTCGTCCGCACCGGATTCGAGGCCGCGGACCACGTCCGAAGTGTCGGCTTTTGCAGTCAGCATAACGATGGGAGAGTCCGATTCGGCACGGATCTGACGGCAGACCTCGATTCCGTCCATGCCGGGAAGCATAAGGTCCAGGAGCACAAGGTCCGGCTTGGACGAACGGAACACTTCCAGCGCCTGTCCGCCGTCCGCGCAAAAGACAGGCTCAAAGCCGTCGTTGCGCAGAACGATTCCAATCATCTCGGCCAGGGCCTCGTCATCGTCCACTACCAGAATGCGTGCCTTCATAGTTATATATTCCCTTATCGGATTGCCTTTGTCCTATTGACGGACTTTCCGGCATGGCGTTGCCCGCCCGCGGAGCCGTGCACACACGGGCACGGTCACGCCGCAGGGGGCAAATCCCGGCGGATGCTAGGACCTCCGCGGGCAAAACTATAGGCTGGGAGCGGACCGGCCGAAATGTCACCTTGAGTGTGGCATCTCCCGGCCCGGATGTGCGGGCTGCGGCTGAGGCCGGACGGCTCCCGGACTGCGTCTTTTGGGGAGGAACAGGTTGTCGGAGCAGGATCCTGACGTGCGGCCGCCGGGCGGCCAGCCGCCTTACACGCCGCCGTCGTCCCCGTGGGGCGGCCAACCGCAGTGGGGCGGCCAACCGCAGTGGGCCGGGCAACCGCAGTGGGGCGGCCAACCGCAGTGGGCCGGGCAACCCGGCCCCTACCCGGCCAACCCCTATGCGCCGAACCTGCCCCCTTCCGGCCAGCAGATGTACGTCGCGCCGCCGAAACCGGGGATCGTGCCCCTCCGGCCGCTTATGCTCGGCGAGATCCTGGACGGATCCTTTCAGGCCATCAGGAGAAACGCGAAGGCCATGCTGGGGGCGGCGCTGCTCGCCCAGACCCTGGGAGCCATCATTTCCGCTGTACTCGCCGCCCGCGCCGGATCACAGGGCGAGTCGTTCGTCCTCTGGCTCCGGGGACTCTCCCCTGCGGAGCTGGCTGCTTTGGGCTTCGGCGTGGTGGTCGGGGCGCTGGCTTTCGCCATTGCCACCGTCCTTATCTCCATAGTCCTCCAGGGCGCAATGTCGGTCCCCGTGGCCCGCGCTGCCCTCAACCGTCGCACCGGGTTCCGGCAGATGTGGAGCCTTTCGCGGTCCCGGGTCGGGGCGCTGCTGGGGCTCGGGGGCCTGATGCTGCTGGCGAGCGTGGCTGTAACGGCCGTTTTTGTGGGAGGAGTGGTGCTTCTTGCCAACTCCATGGGCGGCAGGTCCGCCCTGGTCATTGTTCCGCTGGCGCTTGGTCTGGTGGCCGCCATGATGTGGATCTACATCAGGCTGCTATTGACCCCCTCCGCGGTGGTGGTGGAGGAGCTTGGGGTGATGGACGGCCTGCGCAGGTCATGGCAGCTCACGCGCCACAACTGGTGGCGTATTTTCGGGATCACCCTGGTGGTGGCGCTTCTTATCGGCATCATCAGCCAGATCGTCCTGATCCCCGTCAGCTTGGTCTCCGGCGGTCTCACCAGCGTGCTGTCACCGCACTCAGGGCACGCCGAGGGCCGCGCACTGAGCATCGCCACGGGGATCGCGTCGACCTTGGTTTCCGCCATGGTTGCGGCAGCGGGATACGCGTTCCAGACGTCGGTGCTGGCACTGCTGTACGTGGATCTTCGGATGCGGAAAGAGGGCCTGGATCTTTCCTTGTTGCAGCTGCTTGAATCAGGCTCCGACCCGGACGGCGTGCCCGGACGCGGCGCGGTGCAGGGGCTCCCCACCGGAGTGGGAACTCCCGCCCCATGGCCCCAGCCTCCCTATGGGCAGCCACCTTACGGCCCGCCGCCGGTCGGCCGATGAGGGCCGCGGACTACCCGGCCCCGGCCATCTGGTGCCTTCCCCACGCCTTGACGCAGGCCGAGCCGCCTGTGACCCCCGACGGGGACGAGGCCCGCCGCTGGGCCGTCGAGGAGCTGTCCAAACCGGTCTACCGTGCTGCCGAACCCAGCTGGCTGGATAGTCTGTGGCGCCAGTTCCTGGACTGGCTGCGCTCCCTGAACGGCGGGGACCCCGGAGTCGACGGCGGGCTTGCGCTGCCGATCATCGGCGCCGCGGCGGTCCTGCTCATCGTCATGGCCGTTGTGCTGGCGCGGCCCCGCCTCAATGCGCGACGCCGGCCGCCCAAAGGGGTGGTCGACGTCGATCCCGCCATCAGCGCGGACGCATACCGCCGCAGCGCGGCGGCCGCCGCCGCCCGGTCGGACTGGCCCACCGCCGTCGTGGAGCAATTCCGCGCCATGGTCCGCTCCGCCGAGGACCGCGGCATTGTGGATCCGCACCCGGGACGAACTGCGGACGAAGTAGCGGCCCGGCTCGCCGGCTCCTTCGGGCAGTACGCCAGTGAACTACGCCAAGCCGCGGCCGGCTTCGACGCCATCCGCTACGGCAAGGCCGGCGCCACCGAATCGGACCATGCTGCCCTGGTCAGCCTGGACCAGGCTTTGCGGTCTGCGCGGCCGGACCACAACGGGAGTTCGGCGGACCACTTGGCATTGCCCCTATGATCAAGGAAGCTCCCGCCGCGGGGACTGCATCCGCCGCGATCACGCCGCGGGAAGCTCCCGGCAGCCACATGGCGGTGCTCGGCTGGGTCCGTCGGCACCGGACGTGGACTCAGCTGCTTCTGGTATTCACGGTGGGCGTCGTCCTGACGGTCATTGGGCAACTCACGCCCCGGGATGACAGCACTGCGCTGTCAATCCACAACCCTGCTCCGGACGGTGCGCGGGCAGCCGCAGAAATCCTGAAGACCAGGGGCGTGGACGTCAGCCAGACCGACTCCTACGGCGCCACCATGTCCGCACTGGGCGCTGGCCGCGACTCCGGCCGCGCGGACGGCGAAGTCACGGTGCTGCTCTACGACCGCAATGGCTATCTCGACCGGAACCAGTTACAGCGGCTGGCTGGGGCGGCGGGGCGGGTGGTGGTGGTGACACCCCGGCTGACTACCCTCACTGCCCTGGGCAACGAGATCCGCCCGGCGGGCGTAGTGCCTGATTCAGTCTCCACCCTCAATCCGGGGTGCGGCCTGCAGGATCCCGTGGCCGCAGGCCCGGTGACGGCTGGCGCCGGATACCTCTATCAGTCCGCGGTCCTGTGCTACCGCCCGTCGGCCGGGTTTGGCGGGCTCTATGCCTCCGCTGACAACGGCGGCCTGGTTGTCCTGGGGAGCAGCCGCATCCTCAGCAACGAAGGTCTGGACGAAAAGGGAAACGCGGCCCTGGCACTGAGGACACTGGGCTCGTCCAAGAGACTTGTCTGGTACCTTCCCGGCATCGCCGACGTCCCCGTTTCCAGCTCACCGAAGACCCTGGATGAACTGGCGCCCCCCTGGGTGGCATTCCTGGGCCCCTGGCTCGCCCTGGTGGTCGCACTGGCGATGTTCTGGCAGGGCCGGCGGCTGGGGCCCCTCGTCTTCGAACCGTTGCCGGTGGTGGTAAAGGCCGTCGAAACGGTGGAAGGGCGGGCACGCCTCTACCACGATTCCCATGCGGTGGACCGGGCGGCGGACAATCTACGGTCTGGAACCCTGGTCCGGCTCGCCCGGATCCTGCGGTTGGGTCCGGGGGCGGAGGCCGTCGACATAGCGGCCTCCGCCGCCAGACACTTGGGCCGGTCAACCGAGGACATGACCGAAGTGCTTGACGCGCGGCCGCGCACAGAAAGCGAGCTGGTCCAGTGGGCTCAGCGTCTGGACCGACTAGAGAAAGAGGTAACTGCCCCATGAGCGAGCAGCCCGACCGATTCACGCATGGCGGCTATGGCGGTCAGCATGCCGGCGCCCCCGCCGGCATGACCGCCACCGCGCCGGCGGCGCCAACTGCCCCGGCGACCGCTGCCGGGGAACGGATACCTCCGGACCCGGTTCGCCAGGCGTTCCTGGATGTGCGGAACGAGGTGGCCAAGGCTGTAGTCGGCCAGGATGCCACCGTGACCGGGCTGCTCATCGCGCTGCTCTGCGGTGGCCATGTGCTGCTTGAAGGTGTGCCCGGCGTGGCCAAGACCCTCCTGGTTCGCACCTTGTCGGCCGCGCTGAGCCTGGACACAAAGCGGGTCCAGTTCACTCCCGACCTCATGCCTGGTGACATCACCGGCTCGCTGGTGTTCGACTCCCGGACCTCGGAATTCAGTTTCCGGGAAGGGCCGGTCTTCACCAATATCCTGCTCGCGGATGAGATCAACAGGACGCCGCCCAAGACGCAGGCCTCCCTGCTTGAGGCCATGGAGGAACGCCAGGTGTCCGCTGACGGGGAGTCCAGGCTGCTCCCTTCGCCGTTTATCGTGGCCGCCACCCAGAACCCCGTGGAGTATGAGGGCACCTATCCCCTGCCCGAAGCGCAACTGGACCGCTTCCTGCTGAAACTGGCCATGCCCCTGCCTGGACGCGCGGAGGAGATCGAGGTGATGAGACGCCACGCGGCAGGCTTTGATTCCAGGAACCTCGCTGCGGCCGGTGTGCGCGCGGTGGCCGGCGTTCAGGAGTTGGAGCAAGCGCGGGCTGCCGTTGCCGCGGTGGAGGTGGCCCCGGAAGTGCTTGCCTACATAGTGGATGTGGTGCGTGCCACCCGTTCGGCGCCCTCGTTCCAGCTGGGAGTGTCTCCGCGCGGTGCCACAGCGCTGCTCAGCGCCTCCCGCGCATGGGCTTGGTTATCCGGGCGGCACTTCGTCACTCCCGACGACGTCAAGACACTGGCCCTCCCCTGTTTGCGGCACCGCGTTGCCCTGCAGCCGGAAGCGCTGATGGACGGGGTGCATGTGGACGGTGTCCTGGGCAGCATCCTGGCATCAGTGCCTGTCCCCCGCTGACGCCCGTGGCGATTTCAGGGCGGTTGGTTCTCCTGGCACTGCTGGGGCTGGTGCCGGTGTTGCTCTCTCCGGGCTGGTGGACTGTGCTGTTGGTGGGTTGCATCTTGTGTGCCGCGTCAACGATTGACCTGGCGCTCGCGGCCCCATTGCGGAGGATCGGCCTGGAGCGCGCTACCACCACCAACGTCACCCTGGGTGCCAGCACAACTGCCGTGCTGAGCATCACGAACCCGGGTAACCGGCTGCTCCATGCCGTGGTCCGCGACGCCTGGCAGCCGTCGGCCGGGGCCCGGAACCCGCTGCAGCGCGTTGATGTTCCTCCCGGGGAACGGCGGCGGATGACGGTGGTGCTGACACCTGTGAGGCGCGGCGATCTTGCCGCCCCACATGTCACTGTGCGTTCCTTCGGCCCACTGGGGATGGCCGGCCGCCAACGGACGTTCGGTTGCCCCGGCTCGGTGCGCGTCCTCCCGCCATTCCGCTCCCGGCGTCATCTGCCCTCCAAGCTTCGAAAACTCCGGGAACTCGATGGAAAGGCCGCGGTCCAGATCCGTGGCGCGGGCACGGAGTTCGATTCCCTCCGCGACTACGTCCGCGGTGATGACGTGCGTTCCATCGACTGGCGGGCAACCGCCCGGCGTTCCGCCGTCGTTGTCCGGACCTGGCGCCCCGAACGTGACCGCCGGGTGGTGATCATGCTGGATACTTCGCGGACGGCGGCGGCCAGGATCGATGACGAGGCACGCCTCGATACGGGGATCGAGGCCGCCCTTTTACTGGCCGTCCTCGCCGAACGAGGCGGCGACCGGGTTGATTTCTTTGCTTTCGACCGCCGGACCCGGGGGAGGGCGGGTTCATCCGCAAAGGGAAACCTGCTCGGACAACTCGTTCAGGCCATCGCTCCGCTTGAACCTGAACTCATCGAGCTGGATTGGAGCCAGATTCCCGGCCAGGTGCGGCAAATTTCGGCGCACCGTTCGCTGGTGGTGCTGCTGACATCACTCGACGGCGGCGCACCCGAGGAAGGCCTCCTCCCCGTGGCGGCGCGGCTCGCCCAGCAGCACGTGGTTGTTGTGGCCTCCGTCCGGGACCCCATGCTTCGCGCCATGAAGGCGGAGCGGACGACGGCGGCGCAGGTCTTCCGCGCTGCAGCCGCCGAGCGGGCGCTGCTCGAACGCGAGGCAGTCAGCCTTCAGTTGCGGCAACTGGGCGCCGAGGTGGTGGACGCCGAACCGCATCAGCTCCCGCCCGCGCTGGCCGACGCCTACATCCGGCTGAAGGCGGCCGGACGGCTGTGACCGGGCATAGTCCGCACTCCGACCCCGCAGCCACAGACATCAACCAATCCCCGAAAACCATCAGGAGGCTACCGTGAGCAGACCCATCTACGAACGTGCCCTGGGCAGTGATTTCGCCCGGCTGCAACCTGAACTGCAGGAATATTTCTCCCTGGCCCCCGGGTCGGGCCACTTCGGCGTGGGTGAGGGTGTGTTCGACGTGGTCGGATGCCGGCAGCGGTGGCTCAGGCCCCTGCTGCGGTTGACCACCGGGGAGGAGGCCTTTTTCCCGGAGTATGGCGAGCAGGTGCCATTCCGGATCGAAAACCACGCCCACTTGGACCCGTTTGGACGTTCCAGCCTGACAACTCGGCGCGAGATCTTCTTTCCGGGCGGGACCCGGCTGTTCCATGACACCACAAGCTTCGATGAATCCAGGAGCAGCCCGGGGCTGCTCGACTACGTGGGGCGCTACCGGCGCCTGGTCACCGACCTGAACCTGAGCGTCACGGCCGACGGCAGGCTGCGGGGCGTGTCCGAGGCCTCGCGGCTGTTCCTTGGCCGGCTGCGAATTGCGCTTCCCGGCGCCCTCGACGCGAAAGCCTATGCCGAGCAATGGTGGGAATCCACGGACGGAGAGCACGGCAGGCACCGGATCCAAGTCAAGGTGATCCAGCCGCAGGTGGGTCTCGTGCTCGTTTATGCCGGGCACTTCAACTACCGGCTGCAGGAGTACCCGGGCGGCCTCACGGCGCCCGGCCACTTGCCGGCCTATGCCCGTCCGGAGCGGTGGGAGAGCCGGATCTAGCCGAGCGCCAGCTGGTTGAGTCCGTCGGCCACCTGTGTCAGCCGCGTCAGGACCGCCGTGGCGGAGGACGGCGTGTATCCGGCCAGACCTTCCGAGGGAGTCACGCGGACCGAACCGAGCGTGGACGCGGGGAGCCCCAGCTGACGCCACGGTCTCCACAGGTTCTCCACCACGTCCTGCACGCGCGGCAGGCGCGCGGTGGCGTCATCGCTTGGCAGGACGCCTGCCCATAATCTCTTGCCATCTTCGATTGCGCCGGCCAGTTGCTCCCATTGACGGGAGGTCAGTGCCTTCAGAGGAACGGCGATGCCGTCAGCGCCAGCGGCAAGAATACGTTCGAACGGCGCCTCCACCTCCGCCACCGCCACCACGGTCTCAGCGGCGCCGGCTGCCCGGACGGCATCAATGACAAGTCGCCACGATTCCGTTACTTCCTGACCGGGCACCGATCTCAGGGTCCGGTAGCCGCTGGAGGTGGGGATGGTTCCTCCAAGCACAGCCCCAATATCAGGTTCGTCGATCTGAACGAGCAGCCGGGCGCCGGGAACGGCGGTGGCCACCCGGGCCAGGTAATCGCCCACGCCGGCAGCCAGGGACGCCGCGATGTCGCGGCGCGCACCGTAGTCGATCAGCGCCCGTTCGCCGTTATGCAGATGCAGGCCGGCCGCGAGGCTAAGGGGTCCCCTCAGCTGAACCTTGATGTCGGCGGCCGGCTGCTCCTCGCCACCGGCCACGTCAGCGAGAACGTTGATGTCCGTAGACAGCGCCGACTTGGCCCGCAGGAGATCCCGCCCCGGCCGGTCCACGATTCGCCACCCGTAGGGTTGTACATCCACGGCCATGTCCACCAGCAGCGAAGCCGTCCGGCCAAGGGCGTCCGAGCCGACGCCCCGGTCCGGGAGCTCCACCAGAAAAGGAAGGTGCGGACTGCCCAGCTCACCACGGACGGTCTTGGTGGCCTCCACGGGATCCTCGCCGGGCCAGGGGCCCAAAGCTGTGGCTGTGACCTGTTGGGGTTCGGGCTGTGGTGTCAGAGGCATGGGTCAGGCATCCACCGCGGTCGAGGGTTCGGAGGTCGCACCGCGGACGGCGGTGGCGTTGTTCGCGGCCTCATGATCCTCGGCGATGGCCTCGTGGTGGCGGATGACCTCGCCGATGATGAAGTTCAGGAATTTTTCCGCGAAGGCAGGATCCAGGTGCGCCTCTTCAGCCAGGCGGCGCAGCCGTGCGATCTGCGCCGTTTCCCGTCCAGGGTCCCCGGCTGGAAGCTTGTGCGCGGCTTTGAGGAACCCAACCTTCTGCGTCGCCTTGAAGCGTTCGGCGAGCAGGTACACCAGGGTGGCGTCAATGTTGTCGATGCTGGACCGGATCGACAACAGCTCCGCCATCACCGATGCGTCCACTTGTCCGGCCAAGGAACTCGCGGAGGGGTCGTAGGATGCGGCATCTGGAAGATCGTGGTTCTGCTCGGTCATATTGCCAGTCTATGGGTACAGCATTAAAAGTCCGCGGCTGTTAAGCGGCCACGAAACGTCCAGGATGGCACGAAAATGCCCGCCGTCCCTAACGGACGGCGGGCATTTCCTGCGCATGCCCCGGCGGATCAGCCCGCGAGCAGCGCCCGGTTTTCTTCCCTGCGCCGGGCCTGTTCGTCAGGATCCGGTACCGGGAGCGAGGCGATGAGCCTTCGGGTGTAGTCATGCTGCGGTGCGCCCATGACCTGGTTGCCAAGACCCTGCTCCACGAGCTTGCCCTTGTACAGCACACCCACCCAGTGGGAGAGCATGTCCACCACGGCGAGGTCGTGGCTGATGAACAACGCCGCAAAGCCGAACTCCTGCTGGATTTCCTTGAAGAGTTCAAGCACGACGGCCTGCACCGAGACGTCCAGGGCCGACGTCGGTTCGTCGGCAATCAGCAGTTTCGGGTTCAGGATCAATGCCCTCGCCAACGACGCCCTCTGGCGCTGCCCCCCGGAGAGCTCGTGCGGGAACCGCTCAGCGTACGACGCCGGCAATTGCACTGATTCGAGCAGCTCACCGACCCGCTTCCGCGCCTGGGCCGGCGTGGGATTGCTGTGGATGATGAGCGGCTCCGCCACGCAATCGCCGATGGTCAACTGCGGGTTGAACGAGGCTGCGGGATCCTGGAACACAAAACCGATCTCCTTGCGGAGTGGTTTGAACGTCCGCTCCTTCAGGTTCAGCATCTCGTAGCCGAGTACCTTCAGGCTGCCGCCGGTGGTCCGGTTAAGCCCGGCGATGGCCCGGCCGATGGTGGTTTTGCCGGACCCCGATTCACCCACCAGTCCGAACACCTCGCGCTCGGACACCGTGAAGCTGACGCCATCCACTGCCTTGAACCCGGGGCTGCCCAGCCTGCCCGGATACTCGATGGTCAGGTTCTTGGCCTCGACCAGCACCTTGCCGCCCTGGTGGGCGCGGCCGGTCATGCCCTCGGACGCCGAATGCCGGCCGAGGTGGGGCACGGCGGCAAGCAGTTTGCGGGTGTAGTCCTGCTTCGGCTCCGCGAAGAGGACCCTGGCCGGGGCCTCTTCCACCACGTCGCCCTGATACATCACCACAACGCGGTCGGCGAGGTCGGCCACTACCCCCATATTGTGGGTGATCAGCACAATGGACGTTCCGTATTTGTCCCTCAGGTCCCGCAGGAGCTGAAGAATCTCGGCCTGGACCGTGACATCCAGCGCGGTGGTGGGTTCGTCGGCCACGATCAGCCCGGGGTTCAGTGCGAGGGCGGCAGCAATGACCACGCGCTGCTTCTGGCCGCCGGAGAACTGGTGCGGATAGTAGTTGACCCGCTTCTCGGCGTCCGGGATGCCAACCTTGCGAAGGGCTTCAATCGCGCGTGATTTGGCCTCCTTGGCGGAGACGCGGTGTCCGCTGCTTCCGGCGTGCGCACGGATGCCTTCGGCGATCTGCCACCCGACGGTGAAGACGGGGTTCAGTGCTGTGGACGGTTCCTGGAATACCATGGCCACATCCCGGCCACGGATCTGCCGCAGCTTGGCCGCGCTGACGCTGATGACGTTGTTGCCGTTGATGAGCACTGCGCCGGAGCTCGTGGCGGTTTCCGGAAGAAGCCCCAGGATGGTCTTGGCCGTAACGGTCTTTCCGGATCCGGACTCCCCCACGATGGCCACCACCTCTCCGGCTGCCACGTCCAGGCTGACGTCCTTCACGGCATAGACGTCGCCGCTGTCGGTGGCAAAAGTGACCTTCAGGTGGTCGATTTCCAGGACCGGACGGATGCCGGCATCGCGCTGGTCCGTCACTGAACCGATATTGATGCTCATGAACTTCTCACTTCTACTTCGGATGCCACCTGCGTGCCCGACGAGGGGCCAGGCGCGGCCTTCCCGGCGGCACGCTTGCGCCCCCGCAGCCGGGGGTCGTTGAGGTCGTTGATGCTTTCGCCCACGAGGGTCAGTCCCAGGACGGTCAGGACGATGGCCAGGCCGGGGAACACACCCGTCCACCAGATTCCGGAGGTGGTGTCCGCCAGCGCCTTGTTGAGGTCGAATCCCCATTCGGCCGCCGACGTCGGCTCGATGCCGAAGCCGAGGAATCCGAGGCCCGCGAGCGTCAGGATGGCTTCGGACGCGTTCAGCGTGAAGATCAGCGGCAGCGTCCTGGTGGCGTTCTTGAAGATGTGACGGCTCATGATACGGACGTTGGAGGCGCCCACCACCTTGGCCGATTCCACGAACGGCTCCGCCTTCAACCGGATGGTCTCAGCGCGGATCACCCGGAAATACTGGGGAATGAACACCACGGTGATGGAAATTGCGGCGGCAAGGATGCCGCCCAGCAGGCTCGACTGGCCTCCGCTGATCACGATGGCCATGACAATGGCCACCAGCAGTGACGGGAAGGCGTAGACCGCGTCCGCCACCACCACCAGGATCCGGTCCAGCCAGCCGCCAAAGTAACCGCTGACGAGGCCGAGGATGACGCCGATGAAGATCGACATCACGACGGCCACAATGATGACCATGATCGCCGTCTGGGCACCCCAGACCACGCGGGAGAACACGTCGTAGCCGCCCACCGTGGTGCCGAGCAGGTGCTTCCCGGCCGGTGCCTGCTGTGTGGGGAAGCTTCCGTCGGCGTCCGAAATCTGGGAATAGCCGTAGGGTGCAATGAGCGGGGCGAAAATGGCGGTCAGCAGGAACAATCCCGTGAGAACCAGTCCGCCCACGAGCATGCCGCGCTGGAGACCAACGCTCTTGTTCAGGTGGGACACGACGGGCAGCCGCCGGAACCACGGTTCCCCGCGGTGGGGGGCTGCGACAGTCTGGTCGGTGCTCATATCAGTACCTCACGCGGGGGTCGATCAGCGCGGCGACAATGTCCACGATGAAGTTGGTCACGGCCACAATCACGGCAAGCAGGACCACGATGCCCTGGACGGCAACAAAGTCACGGGCAGTCAGGTAGGTTGCCAGCTGGAAGCCGAGGCCCTTCCATTCGAAGGTGGTTTCGGTCAGCACAGCGCCGCCGAGCATCACCGCGATCTGGAGTCCCATCACGGTGATGATGGGGATCAGGGCGGGCTTGTAGGCGTGCTTGGTGACCAGGCGGAATTCGCTGACGCCGCGGGACCGTCCGGCTTCCACGTAATCCTTGCCCAGGGTTCCGATCACGTTGGTGCGCACGAGCCGGAGAAAGATACCGGCGGTCAGCAGTCCGAGGGCAAGCGCCGGAAGCACTGCATGGGCCATCACGTCACCGAGCGCGGCCATGTTCCCGCTGCGCAATGCATCCAGCCAATAGATACCGGTGGGTGCCTGGAGCGCGGTAAGGGCGAGCTCGCTGGAGGTCTTGGCGCGACCGGCCACGGGCAGCCATCCCAGCCACACCGAGAAGGTCAGCTTGAGGAGCATGCCCGCGAAGAAGACCGGAGTGGCGTAGCAGAGGATCGCGAAGATGCGGAGCACGGCGTCGGGAGCCTTGTCCCGGCGGTGCGCCGCGATCATTCCCAGCGGGATTCCCACCAGAAGCGCCACGAGCACGGCGTTGATGGACAGCTCCAGCGTGGCCGAACCGTATGTGGTGAGCATTTCGGACACCTTGCGGTTGTCCGAAAGCGTGGTGCCGAAGTTGCCGGTTATCAGTTGGGCCAGGTACTCAAAATACTGGACCAGGATGGGCCGGTCGTAACCTGCAGCGTGGATTCGTTCCTGGAGCTGTTCCGGCGGGAGCCGTCCGCCCAAGGCCGCGGTGATGGGGTCGCCCGTGATCCGCATCAGGAAGAACACAAGCGTCACGAGGATAAAAATAGTCGGAAAGATCAGCAGGAACCTGATCAGGATGTACTGGCCCAGTCCCCCACCGGACTTCTTCTTCTTTGTCGGCAAGAGGCCGTCGGCGTCGGTTGGCGGCGCCTCGATAAGAGTTGTCATTACTGCCTAAATGTGTGTTTCCGGGGCACGGTTAGCTGCCCGGAATCTGCTGTTCTGATGCCAGCAGGAAAGGCGGGACGCCGTACAGGCGCCCCGCCTCCCTGGCTGGTCAGAACCGGATGGGGAAATGGACCTACTTGGAAATGAGACCAAGACGGGTCTTGAAGGAAGCGTCCAGGGTCTGGTCCACTCCCTTGACGTCTGCACCGGAGACCATCAGCTGGGCGCCCTGCAGCAGCGGCAGCGTCGGGAGGTCCTTGGCGACGGCGGTTTGGGCGTCACCGAGCACCTTTTCGCGCTCTGACTTGTCAACGGTCGTGAGCTGCTTCTTGATCAGGTCCGTGACGGTGGGGTTCTCGTAGTGGTTCTTGAGGAAGTTGCCCGGGATGAAGAACGGGGTCAGGTAGTTGTCGGCGTCGGAGTAATCCGGGAACCAGCCGAGCTGGTAAACGGGGTAGACGTCCTTCGTGCGGTCCTTGGAGTAGGTGACCCACTCGGTGGACTGAAGGTCAACCTTGAAAAGGCCCGACTTCTCCAGCTGTTCCTTGATCATGGCGTACTCGTCGCCCGAGGACTTGCCGTAGTGATCCGGGTTGTACTGAAGTTTCAGGTTCACCGGTGCCGACACGCCGGCGTCGCTGAACGCCTTCTTCGCGTTGTCCAGGCTCGGCTTGCCGTTGCCGTCGCCGTACATGTCCTTGAGCGGCTTGATGGCGCCGACGAAGCCGTCCGGGACCACCGAATAAGCCGGAAGGTAGGTGCCCTTGTAGACCTGGGTGGCGATGGCGTCGCGGTCCACCACATCGGCCATGGCCTGGCGAACGGCCAGGGCCTTGGCGGGATCGGCGTCGGGGGCCTTGGCGCCGAACGGCATGGTGTCGAAGTTGAAGACGATGTAGCGCAGCTCGCCACCGGGGCCCTTGTGGACCTTGACCTTGGAGTCCTTGTCCAGGTCGGCGGCGTCGGTCGCAGTCAGGCTGCGCCCGGCTACGTCGATGTTGCCCTGCTGGACGTCGAGCTTGAGGTTGTTGGAGTCCGCGTAGTACTTGATGGTGGCGCCATCATTTGCGGGCTTGCCGAGGAGTCCTTTGTAGTCTGGGTTGACCTTAAGGCTGATGAGCTCGTTCTTCTTGTAGCTCTCGATGGTGTACTGGCCGGCGAACGGCTTGGCCTTGACGATCTCGTCGTCGCTCATCAGCTTGTCGGCCGGGAAGACCTCTTCGTCGACGATCGGTCCGGCGTTGGAGGCGAGGACGCCGGGGAAAACCTGGTCGTTGCCTTGCTTGAGGGTGAAAACCACCGTGGTGTCGTCTTTGACAGCAACGGAAGCAAGGTTGCCCAGAAGCGAGGCCGGCCCGTTGTCGTCGGCGATCTTGACAACGCGGTCGATGGAGAACTTCACGTCGGACGCCGTCAGCGCGTGCCCGTTGGCGAACTTGAGCCCGGACTTGAGTTTGACGGTGTACTCGGTGGGAGTGGTGAACGACGCGGACTCGGCGATGTCCGGGCTGGAATCGGCCGTTCCCGGCTTGGCGTTGAGCAGGAAGGGATAAACCTGGTTCATCACCATGAAGGAACCGGCGTCGTAGGAGCCGGCCGGGTCAAGGGTTACCACTTTGTCAGTGGTGCCGTACGTTATGCTGCCCCCGCCGCCCGCGCTGCCTGATGCCGTGGCGCCGCCGGACGGACCCGTGCAGGCAGTCAGTGCAAACGCGGAAACGCCCGCGAGCGCGATAGCGCTCTGCAAGGCCTTTTTGTTCATTGCCATCTGTGAACTTTCTGTTCGATGAGTACTCGCGCGCTGCCCGGAATGCAGATCAGGTTGACTCGTAAGGGCAGCGCGCTGTCCTGATCCCTCGATTCAACCAGACGTCCGGTTGGTAAAACGTTGCATCTTGTGAGATGAGACACAAAATTTACCTGATTGGGTTCCGGCTATCGCTTTCTTCAGGATTAGGGCCCTTCGTCGGCACGGTACGCGGACGGCTCAGCCCGGCCAGCCAGGGCGCATTGAAGTGGGCGGGCGGTCGCTGCGGCGCCGAGAGCAGGCGCGCCAAAGAGGGGCGGCGATTCGGAGCGGGCTGCCCCGCGAACAGCTGACGTACCTGTGCCAGCGCATCAGTCTTGAGCGCGGCGCGCTGTTAGAGCGTCAGCATTAAAGCGCTGCGCGCTATTAGAGCGCTGCGCGCTGCAGCGAGCGCGCGGCGTCAATCGTCGCCTGTCCCAGGACGCGGGTGCCCTGGTAAAGGACCACCGTCTGGCCGGGGGCCACGCCACGCAGCGGAGTGGTCAGGGTCACCACAAGGTTCCCCCGGGTCGCGCCATCGTCGTCGGATTCCAGTTCCATGTGCGCGACGGCAGGGACGGGGTCACCATGCGCGCGCACCTGGGCGTAGCAGTCGAACTCGTCGCCGGTGGCAACTTCAGCAATGGGAAGGCCCGCCCACGAGACCTTGATGCCGCGGATCTCGTCGATGGCCAGAAGCGCTTCCGGCCCCACGACCACCTTGTTTTCCTTCGGCCGGATTTCGAGCACAAAGCGCGGCTTGCCGTCGGCGGCCGGCGTCCCCAGTTTCAGGCCGCGGCGCTGGCCCACGGTGAAGGCGTTCGCCCCGGGGTGCTCCCCCACCTTGGACCCGGTTTCATCCACGATGTCGCCAGTGGTCATCTCGATCTTCTCGGCCAGCCAGCCGGCGGTGTCGCCGTCGGGGATGAAGCAGATGTCATGGCTGTCCGGCTTGTTGGCAACGGAGAGGCCGCGGCATTCAGCGTCCGCGCGGACCTCGGCCTTGGACGGCGTGTCCGCCAGCGGGAACATGGAGTGCTTAAGCTGCTCATGGGTCAGCACGCCGAGCACATAGCTCTGGTCCTTGGCCCAGTCCGCGGCACGGTGGAGCTCAGGATTTCCGTCGGCGTCGGTAATCACTTTGGCGTAGTGGCCCGTGCAGACGGCATCGAAACCCAGTGCAATGGCCTTCTCCAGGAGTGCGGCGAACTTGATGCGCTCGTTGCAGCGCATGCAGGGGTTCGGGGTGCGTCCGGCGGCGTACTCGTCGATGAAGTCCTGGACCACATCTTCCTTGAACCGCTCGGAAAAGTCCCACACGTAGTAGGGGATGCCCAGGACGTCGCAGGCGCGCCAGGCATCGCGGGAGTCCTCTATCGTGCAGCAGCCGCGGCTGCCGGTACGGAGCGTTCCGGGCATCCTGGACAGCGCCAGGTGGACTCCGACGACGTCGTGTCCTGCCTCGACGGCGCGGGCGGCGGCGACGGCGGAATCGACTCCGCCGCTCATGGCTGCAAGAACTCGCATGCTGGCTTTCTGTAGGAAACGTGGGGATTTGACTGGGGGGATTTGACTGGGGCGCGCGCTCCCGGCCGCTGCCGGGCACACTACATGCCCGTCCATTCTACTGCGTCTTCGGTTCAAGCCCTCGAGCAGGTCCCAAGACTCTTGACGATCCCTGGCATGGGCTTCTAACGTCAACGTTACTAGTTTTAGAAACTCCCGGTCCGCGAGACCGGCTTCGAGGAATCGAGCCAATCCCCATGCCTGTCCAAGAAAATGTCGAAGAAGATGCTGCAAGAGTCGCCGAAGCACATCGGGAGAAGGCACCCGAAAGCATCGTGATCGCCGGCGGCGGCCTGGCCGGCGCCACGGCGGCGCGCACCCTTCGCACGGAGGGATTCTCAGGCCGGATCACTATTATTGGCGCGGAGTCACAGCCTCCCTACCTGCGGCCGCCGCTGTCCAAGGACTACCTCCTGGGCACCTCCGGAGAGGATGCTGTCGAAATCGTGCCCGAGTCCTGGTACGCCCGGAACGACGTCGATCTGCGCCTGGGCGTCTCCGTCACCGCCATCCACCCCCAGTCACAGGCCGTGGAACTCTCGGACGGCGACACCCTGGGATACGGTTCGCTATTGCTCGCCACCGGGGCCCTCCCCCGGAACCTGCGGATCCCGGGCACCGGATTCGAGGGGGTGACCACGTTCCGGACCCTGGGTGACAGCCGCCGGCTTCGTGAGACATTGGCGTCCGGCGGCAGGAACGTGGTGATGGTCGGCTCGGGCTGGATAGGCATGGAACTGGCCGCCGCGGCAAGTTCCTACGGAAACCGGGTCACCTTGTTGGGCTTGGAGGACGTTCCGCTCAGCGGGGCGATCGGGCCTGAACTCGGCGCGTTCTTTCAGTCGCTCCATGAATCCCGCGGCGTGCGGTTCCGGCTGGCCGCCTCCGCCGTCGAGATCAGGGGCGACGCCGGGCGCGCTACCGCCGTCGTCACGGATTCCGGCGAGGAGGTGCCGGCCGACGTCGTGGTGATCGCTGTGGGTGTCTCGCCGGAGACCGCCCTGGCCGCCTCGGCGGGCCTGGAGCTCCAAAACGGGGTCCTGACCGACGCATCGTTGCGGACCAGCAGCGCCGGCATCTTCGCAGCCGGCGACGTCGCCAACGCCCTGCACCCGTTCACCGGCGAACACCACCGCAGTGAGCATTGGTCCAACGCCCTGAACGGCGGAAAAGTGGCCGCCAAGGCCATGCTCGGGCAGCCCGCCGTCCTGGACGCCGTTCCTTACTTCTACACCGACCAGTTCGACGTCAGCATGGAGTACTCAGGATTCCCCACGCTGGCGGCGGGGACGGCCCCTGTGATTCGGGGATCGCTGGGCGACCGGGAATTCATTGCTTTCTGGCAGCGCGACGGCAAGGTGGTGGCAGGCATGACCGTCAACCGGCCACGTAACCAAAAAGCCATCAAAGCCCTCATAACCAGCCGCTCAGTGGTTGACCCGGACAGGCTGAAGAATCCTGAGGTAGCGCTGGATCAGCTTCTCTCGGACGCCTGACGCGCCACGGTGCCGGCGGTCTGGATCGAGGATTCATGCCCGGCCATGCCCGCCTGGCGTGCCCGGTCGTAGGCGCCGGGGAGAGCGGCCAACAGGGCATCGACATCGGCATCGGTGGACGAATGTCCCAGAGAGAAACGCTGGGCACCCCGCGCCGTCTCCTCGTCCAGCCCCATCGCCAACAGGACGTGGGATGGCCGGGGCACTCCGGCGGTGCAGGCCGATCCCGTGGAGGATTCGATGCCCGCAAGGTCCAGCAGGAACAGCAGCGAGTCGCCCTCGCAGCCGGGGAAGGTGAAATGGGCGTTTCCCGGCAGGCGGCCCTGACCGCCCGCACCGCGCAGCACGGCATCCGGCACGGCGGCCTGGACACCGGCGATCAGCCGGTCCCGCAGCCCCGAGATCCGCGCGGATTCCGCCCCGAGATGACGCGTCGCGGATTCCGCGGCGGCAGCGAAGGCTGCAATCGATGCTGTATCCAGCGTGCCGGACCTGACGTCCCGTTCCTGGCCGCCACCGTGCTGCACCGGCGTCAACTTCACGGACCGGCCGAGCAACAGCGCGCCGACACCGACCGGGCCGCCGATCTTGTGGCCGGAAATCGACATGGCGTCCAAGCCGCTCACTCGGAAATCCACCGGCACCGAGCCAAACGCCTGAACCGCGTCCGAATGGACCGGAACCCCGGCGGCGTGCGCGGCCTCGACGATGTCCCGCACCGGCTGGATGGTGCCCACCTCGTTATTGGCCCACATCACGGTGACCAAGGCGATGGACGCGGGATCGCGCGCAAGCTCGGATTTAAGGGCCTCGAGGTCAATTACGCCCTCGGCGTCAACGGCAAGCCAGCAAACGTCGGCGCCCTCGTGGCGCGCCAGCCATTCCACAGTGTCAAGGACCGCATGGTGCTCGACGGCGGAGCAGAGTATCCGGGTCCGGCCCGGCTCCGCGTCACGCCGGGCCCAATAGAGGCCCTTAACGGCAAGGTTGTCGGCCTCGGTGCCGCCGGAGGTGAAGATGATCTCGGAAGGGTGCGCCCCCGCTGCCGTGGCGATGATCTCGCGGGCGTCCTCCACTGAGCGGCGGGCGCGGCGTCCCGAGCCGTGCAGCGAGGACGGGTTCCCGGTCCTGGCGAGCTCGCTGGTCAGGGCAGCCAGCGCCTCTGCGGCGATGGGGGTGGTGGCGGCATGATCGAGGTAAACGGACACACACCAATTCTAGGGCCGCGTGATCCTGGCACAGCATTGCCCGGGGACGCTGTTCTCCGCCACCCGGTCCTCGGGAACGCCGCAGCCAGCGGCCGCGCCCCGCAGGAACGCTCCATTCATGGCGCAGACCACGGTCTTGTGCCCTTGTGCAAGCCGGTGGAACGGACAGTTCACCAACGCATAGCCCCCGTCTCCATCGGGCGCGGGCTCATAGCCTTCCGAGGTAAGGAACTCGACAAAGCCGCCATCACCGGCAGTCATTTCCTGCCCCTTGGCGTAGGAGGTCCGCACAAGGGCAGTCTGGACCGGCTCGCCGGCAATCGCGGAGTTCTCTATCGCACCGGCCAGCAGTTCACCGGCAAGATCGTAATTGCGGTCCGGCACGGATGCATCCACTTCCGCGTGCGCCGGCCGGTACATTTTAGCCGGCCTCCCGGACCCAGGCCCGGCCTTGCCGCCCAACTTCCGGAACTCTATGACAAGCAGGCCATCCTGCACGAGCCTATCCAAGTGAAACGAGGCGGTGCTGCGGGGCAGCGCGAGGGCGCTGGCGGCGTCGTCCCTGCTGACTGCATTCCCTGCCGCCGCCACGAAGGAAAACAGCCTCCTGCGATTCTCGTCGCCAAGGGAGGCCAGGGCCGCAAGCCGGCTCGTCCACGGAAGTCTAGGCATAAAACCAGCCTATCTCTAAAAGCAAGATCTATTGCTTAATTGGCCGGAGCTTTCTAAAATCGTAATACCTACTTTTAGAAGGAGCTCCACCATGAAACCACTCACCGCCCTGAAAGACACCGGCCGCCCGCTTGAGGCAGGTCACGTTCATCAGGCATACCTGCTGCTTCGCACCGTCTTCACCGTGGCGCCGATCATCTTCGGCCTGGACAAGTTCACGAATGTGCTCACCCACTGGACGGTTTATCTTGCTCCGGTAGCAACCTCGGTTGTGCCTCTCCCCGCCCAAACCATCATGTACATCGTGGGCGGAGTGGAGATCGTTGCCGGCCTCGCCGTGGCCTTCCGGCCCCGCTTTGGTTCGCTCCTGGTGGCGGTGTGGTTGCTGGGCATCATCGTCAACCTCATCCTGCTTGGCAGCTTTTACGACATCGCGCTCCGCGATTTCGGACTGCTGGTCGGCGCTTTGGCACTGAACCGGCTCTCGCCGCAGGGCTCCCGGCGCTAGGTCGGCCCAGGGCGATGGCTACGCGGACGGCAGCACTGTGGACACTCATTGCGCCGCCGTCCGCCGCGCCGGGAACCAAGGCGCCCGGCACGGACGTTGGGCATATGACAGTTAAACTGGGCGGAACCGGACTGCCTGAGTGGACTGGAACCAACAAGAAGAGGACCGTGCTTGACCCAGGGCAGCAGCTCCCACTACCAAGTCCTCCGCCTTCCCGTGACGGCGACGGATAAAGAAATCAAGGTGGCCTACCGCAAGGCTGCCCGGCTGGCGCACCCCGACCACGGCGGGGACGCCGCCGTGTTCCGGCGAGTGACGCTGGCTTACGAAACCCTCATCGATCCCCAACGCCGGGCAGCGTACGACCGTTCATACGCTGCAGCGGCCACAGGACCGCGCATGGACACCGGCGCCCACTTCGACGCGCCTGCCGCCGGCAGCAAGGCCTCGGCGACGGTCCGCCGCCCCAACACACCCCGCAACACCGCAGGCGATGCGGCCGTCTATGTGCCGCCGTACGAGCCGGAGTCCGGGGAAGTGCCGCTCATACCCGAGGACCTGGCCAGCCGGCAGGTCCACGGCATGCCCCGCAAGCGCGGGATTTTTGGGGCGGAGGCCCGGATCCAGCGCGAAATGCGCACGGTGCAGCTCATCACCCGGCAGATTCTCCCCGCCATCCCGGCCGCGAGGCTGATCAACGGCCTGCAGTCCCCCGCGGACAACAGCCACATCGACCATGCCCTGCTGGCCGGCTACCGCTTGGCGCTGATCGGCTCCATGCTGCTGCCGAAAGGCGTCTACGCCTGGAACGGCAGCACGCTCAACCAGGGCGGGAGGGCCATTGCGCCACCCCAGCTGGCGCACGTGGTTCGTCGCATGCAGGACATTTTCCCGGAATTGAACGTGACCGGGTGGTTGGTGGTCCATAGCCCGGACGGCAACCTTCATGAGCCCGTAATCGACCAGCACCGGCGCTCGCCCCGGGGCCATGAAACGGTCCAGGTGGTTAACGGGGCCGGGCTGGTCCGGGGGCTCAAGGAATTCCTGGCATCCGGTCCTGCACCGAACACGGTCAACGTCCCAGTGCTGGCCAGATTGCTCCGGGGCATGCATTAGCCCGGCTGGCGGAACACGGTCGATGCCGAAGACCGGGCCGAGACCGGGCTGACGCATCGCTAGGATGGAACAGTGTTCCGCATCCTCTTCCACACCCCCGAAATTCCCGGCAATACAGGTAACGCCATCCGGCTGGCCGCCATCACGGGCGCCGAGCTTCACCTGGTGGAGCCTTTGGGCTTCGATTTTTCCGACGCCAAACTCCGACGCGCAGGCTTGGACTATCACGATCTTGCCGTCGTGACGGTCCATAAGAACATCACCGCGGCGTGGGAGGCCTTGCAGCCTGAACGGGTCTATGCCTTCACCTCCGACGGCGAGACCCCCTATGCGGAGGTCAGTTACCGTCCCGGGGACGTGCTCTTGTTCGGCCAGGAGTCCGTGGGACTACCCGAGGCCATCAAGCACGACCCGCACGTGACTTCCCGGGTGCGACTGCCCATGCTGCCTTCCCTGCGTTCGCTCAACCTGGCCAACGCCGCCTCAATCGCGGTCTATGAGGCCTGGCGTCAGAACGGCTTTGCCGGCGCCAAGATTTAGCCCGCCTGCCCCCATCCGCCCCGGCCGCCACACCGAATTACTTCTAAAGGCGACCAACGGGATGGCGAGGAGCAGCAGGTGACCACATTGCAGGTGCGAAGAACACCGCTGCCGTCCCGGGCCGGCCACGTCATTGCCGCGAGCGGTCAAGTTGCTGAAGGATCCCCCTGCGGCGACATATGCTTGACAGTGATGGAAACTCCGAACGCCCCGAATCCTGAGGCCACCGCTCCCCCGGGGACGGCCGTGGATGTGAACCGCCGTCTGGGCGAATTGTTGCAACAGATCGCCCAGGGTGATCAAGGCGCGTTCGCCGAGTTCTACCAGCTCACCTCCCGGCGCGTTTTCGGCATGGCGCGGCGCGTGCTCGTCGACGCCGAACTCAGCGAGGACACAACGCAGGAAGTGTTCCTCCAGGTGTGGCAAAATGCCGCAAAGTTCAATCCCGACGCCGGCAGCCCGCTGGCCTGGCTGATGACCATTTCCCACCGCCGCGCCGTGGACAAGGTTCGTTCCACCCAATCCTCCACCGACAGGGAAGCCAAATACGGGGCAAGCAGCCAGGAGATCGATCACGACTCCGTCTCCGACGAAGTCGGGAGCAGGCTGGAGGCCGAGGCCGTCGTCAGATGCCTGGATACCCTCACGGAGACACAGCAGCAATCGGTGCGGCTTGCCTACTACGGCGGCCTGACTTACCGCGAAGTGGCCGAAAAACTAAACGCGGCCGTGCCCACCATCAAGTCCCGTATCCGCGATGGACTGATCCGCTTGAAGACCTGTCTGGGGGTGAGTTGAGATGACTGAAATGAATCAATCGGGCAGCGGCGGAGTCCCCCGGACGTTTACCCACGAAATCGCCACCGATCTGGAGTCCGGACGGGCCGTGGACCTGGCCGAGGTCTACGCGCTGGACGCGGTGAGCGATTCCGAACGTGCCGCGATCGAGCGGTACATCTCCACCGCACCCCAGGCCGAGCGTGACGCGTTTGACCAGCGCGTCCGTCAGGCACGGGAAACCCTGGCTGTCAGCTTCACGGCTGAGGACGAACCACCGGCAGGGCTCTTCGACCGGATCGTGGCCCAGCTGCCGGCCCAGCCCGCCGCTTCCCCCATTCGCCCTGCCCCATCACCCCCTCATACCCCGGCAGCGCCCGCTCTCGCACCGACTGTGCGTGAACATGTGCAGGAGCCCGGCGCTCCCACGGCCGTGGACGAACTCGGGGCCGCCCGCAAGCGCAAGGAAGAACGACGCCGGACACCCGGACTGCGCAACTGGCTGGTGGGCGTGGCAGCGGCTGCGGTCATCGCGCTTGGCGGTGTGGGCGTCGGGGCTTACGTGGCCGCCCAGAACGATCCCCTCAACCAGGTGCTGCAGGCGCAGGACGTGCGCCAGGCAACGGTGGACGTCAATGGCGGCGGCACAGCCACCGTGTCTATTTCGTCGTCGAAAGACGCCGTTGTGGTCAAGATGAATGGAGTTCCCGCACCGCCTCCCGGCAAGGTGTACCAGATGTGGCTTATCCCGAAGGACGGCTCCGCCCCGGTCTCGGAGGGCCTCATGGACGCTGAGGCACTGTCCAAACCCGCTGTGGTCAAGGGCATTGGATCGGCGGCCGCCCTGGGGATCACGGTTGAGCCGGCGGGTGGCTCCAAGTCGCCCACCCTGCCCACCGTCGCCGCGGCCCCGCTCGGGGCTTAGGCGGGCGGGGGCTTAGGCAGGCTCCACAAACGGCAAAAGCCGCGCGGTCCTTGATTCCCATCGCTTGGATAGGATCAAGGTCCGTGCGGCTTCACCGTTTAATGCCCCAAGTTAATGCCCTCAGGCGGCGGCTGAGGCACCGGCCCAAGTGGGGTCAGATAATCAGGGACAGCAGCATCACGAAGCCGAAGCCGACCACCGAAATCAGCGTTTCCATCACGGACCAGGTCTTGAACGTCTGGCCCACCGACAGTCCGAAGAGCTCCTTGACAAGCCAGAAGCCGGCGTCGTTGACGTGCGAGAGGAACAATGAGCCGGTGCCGATCGCCAAGGCCAGCAGGGCGGCGTGGGTCGGTGTCAGCGAGCTGGCCAGGGGCGCCACGATCCCCGCCGCGGTCACAGTTGCCACGGTGGCGGATCCGGTGGCCAGTCGCAAGGCAACGGCCACAATGAAGCCCAGAACCAGAACCGACATGTTGGTTCCCTCAGCCCATTTCTTCACGGCATCGCCAACACCGGCACCGATGAGGGTCTGTTTGAAGCCGCCGCCAGCGCCCACGATCAGCAGGATCGCGGCAATGGGGCCAAGGCTGGCACCGATCTTGTTCGTGATCCTGTTTCCGCTAAAGCCCACCGCGTAGCCGAAGGTGAAGATTGCCAGCAGCACGGCAAGCGTCATGGCGACCAGCGGCTGGCCGACAAAGTCAAAGAACGTGCGGGCCGCCGGTGCGGTCTTCGCATCCGCCCAGATGATGTCCACAACAGCCTTGAGGAGCATCAACACCACGGGGAAAATGATGGTCATCAGTGTGACGGCGAAAGTGGGCTGGCGCTTGAGGCCTTCGGTGTCAGCGGCGTGCTGGGTGTCGATGCCGCCGGCCACCGCCGGAGCTCCGACGGGTACCCACTTCGCGGCCAGCCGCGAGAAGAGGGGTCCACAGATGATCACTGTGGGGACGGCCACCAGGAGCCCAAGGGCAAGGGTGGTGCCCAGTTCGGCTTTGACGGCGCTGATGGCGATCAACGGTCCGGGGTGCGGGGGAACAAGTCCGTGAAGCACGGACAGGCCGGCCAGTGCCGGGATGGCAATCCGCATCAGGGGCATTTTGGACCGCTGGGTGACCAGGACGATCACCGGGAGCAGCAGGACGAGTCCGATCTCGAAGAACATCGGCAGCCCGATGATCACAGCCACCAGCGTGATGGACCAGACGACCTTGTTGCCGCTTGCCTTGGCGAGCAGCGTGTCCACCACCCGGTTCGCACCGCCGGAGTCAGCCAGAAGCTTACCCAGCATGGCTCCCAGCGCAATCAGCAGGCCCACCTCCTTCAGGACACCACCCACGCCGTCTTCGAAGTTGGAGATGATCTTCGCAAACTCCACGCCGGAGGCCAGCCCAACAAACGCGGAACCGAGCACGAGCGCAAGGAAAGGGTGCAGCTTGAACTTGGCGATCAGCACCACAATGAGTGCGATGCCTATGGCCGCGACGACCAGCAATTGAGTGTCGTGGCCGGTCCAGCCCTCGACGGCAGCAGGTAGCTGCGTTGCTATCTGAAAATTCAAAATATGTTCCTAAGTGCGGATTAAGGTAATTGCGGCGCTGCTGCGCCTGCCGGATCCAGATGGAGCCGGTCAATGATTTCCTGCGCTTCTTCCGACGGAGTGGCTGAGACGCACAGGGCGATGTGGTTTTCATCCTCCGTGGGCGCTTCCAGGGCGTCGAATTGCGATTCGAGCAGGGCGGGCGGCATGAAGTGCCCGTGCCGCGACGCCAGCCGGTCTGAGATCCGGTCCTTGCTTCCCTGCAGGAACACAAAGACCACATTCTCGCCACGAAGGACGTCCCGGTAGCGTTTCTTGAGTGCCGAGCAGGTCACTACGCCGGGCGTTCCCGCGTCGGCGTGGGCCCGGATCCAGTCCGCGATCGTTTCCAGCCAGGGCCACCGGTCCTCATCGGTCAGCGGCTCCCCGGCCTGCATCTTCGCCACATTCGACGCAGGGTGCAGATCGTCGCCTTCGGCGAGGTCCCATCCAAGCCTGCCGGCCACGAGGCCAGCCACAGTTGATTTACCGGATCCTGAGACGCCCATGATCACCAGTACCGGCTGCTGCGCAGTCTTCGCCATCAAAGTCTGCCTTCCATGAATAAATATGATTTAAACAGAGGCCAGCATATGACACCGGTTACATTTCGGGCAAACTAGAATCCGGCGATGGTGTCCGAACCGTTAATGGCGACCACGTGGAATGACTCGGCGCTGCCGCCCTCGGAAAGCCCGGCGCGACGTCCGAGGTCTAGCATCATGCCGCGGACAGTCCGGTCCATCGCCTCACGGTCAGGGTGCTGGCTCGTGTGCACGTGGATTGCGGCAAGTTTCCGGTCCACCTGTCCTGTGACATCCACGAAGTGGTTCTCGCGGTCCTCGGGGCCGGCATACAGCCAGAGCCACGGCAGCTTGTAGGCCTCAAGGCCCGACTCGGCCAGTTCCGGGTAGGCGAAGGGATTCTCCACGGCCGGATAGACGGCCCGGGTCACCGACTCCCCCACGGCGAGATGGTCCGGGTGGCTCTTCTGAATCCGGTTCCAGTTGCGTTCGGGGTGCATGGAGAGAACGACGTCGGGACGGATTTCCCGGATCAGTTTCACCACACCTTTCATGACCTCGTGTGAAGGCTCCAGATAACCGTCCAGCTGGTGCAGGTAGTGGATGTCAGACACTCCGACGAGGGCGGCCGCCCGGCGCTGCTCCTGGTTCCGCAGGGCTACGATCGCTTCTCGCTGCGCCGGGTCGAAGCCGCCGGCGTCGCCGTCGGTCATGATGCAGTAGCTGACCTGGACGCCGGCGTCGGTCCACGCCGCAATTGTTCCGGCTGCGCCGAAGTCAATGTCGTCCGGGTGGGCGGCAAAACAAAGGACCCGCTCAACCCGGTGATGGTCCGGGTTGAACGGGCTCTGCGCTGATCCAGCATTCGTGCTCAACTAATCAGCCTTTGCGCTTCTTGATTTCTTCGGTCGCCTGCGGGAGGACCTTGAAAAGATCGCCGATGATGCCGAAGTCGGCGATCTCGAAGACGGGCGACTCCGCGTCCTTGTTGACGGCCACGATCACCTTGGCCGTCTGCATGCCCGCCTTTTGCTGGATTGCGCCGGAGATCCCGGCGGAGATGTAAAGCTGCGGCGAGACGGTCTTGCCCGTCTGGCCCACCTGCGCGTCGTGGCCGATCCAGCCTGCATCGGTGGCGGCGCGTGATGCGCCCACTGCGGCGCCGAGGGCGTCCGCCAGTTCCTCCACGGGCCCGAAGTCGCCGTCGACCCCGCGGCCGCCGGCCACCACGATCCGTGCCTCGGTGAGGTCGGGGCGGCCGCTGGCGGGCTTGTCCTTGCGGCCCGTGATCCGGGCTGCCGCGGAGGACGACCCTGCGGGGACGTCCAGAGTGAGGATTTCCGGCGTGGAAGGATCCTCTGCCGGCTCCGGGGTGACACTGTTGGGCTTCACCGTGAGCACGGAAACAGCCGTAGTGGCTTTGGCGGTTGTGGTGTAGGAACCTGCCAGTACCGACTTGTGCGCCGTGCCGTCCGGCTCCACCGCCACGACGTCGGTGATGACTCCCGCGCCCAGCTTGATGCCAAGCCGCGCCGCGATTTCCTTGCCGTCGAACGAGTTCTCCAACAGGACCGTGGACGCACCGGAGGCGGCGACGGCCGCTGCAAGGTAGGCCGCTTTCGGGGCAACGAGGTAATCGTCGAGGTCGTCGGCGGACGGACGGTAGATGGCCGCGGCGCCGTTGGCGCCCAGGGCGGCCGCGACGTCGTCGTTCAGCTCTCCGTTGAAGGCGACCGCCACGGTCCCCAGCGAGCGGCCGATCGTCAGCAGCTCCTGGCTGCTCTTCTTGATCGCGTGGCCGGGGTTGTCAATGAATACGAGTACTTGAGCCATGTTCTGGAATCCTCTTAGAGCAGCTTCTGGGCGGCCAGGAAGTCCACCAGCTTGATGCCGGCGTCTCCTTCGTCGGTGATGATGGTGCCAGCGGTGCGCGGCGGCCTTGCGTTGGCTGTCTGTACCGCCGTCCACGAGCCCGATGTGCCCACCTCGGCCGGATCCACACCAATGTCGGCCAGGGAAAGCGCGGTGATGGTCTTTCGCTTAGCCGCGATGATCCCCTTGAAATTGGGGAAACGTGGTTCGTTGATCTGGTCCGTTACCGAGACGACCGCCGGCAGCGGTGCCTCGATGGTGTCGTAGTGGGTGTCGCCGTCGCGGCGGGCGATGACGCGGCCGTCGTCGACCTCCAGCTCAGAGGCAAAAGTCACCTGCGGGAGCCCCAGGCGTTCAGCCAGCTGGGCGGGCACAAGCGATGTTTCGCCGTCGGTTGATGCCATGCCCGTCAGGACAAGGTCCACCGGGCTGTCCTCTCCGAGATGCCGGATGGCTGCTGCCAGCGCAAGGGACGTAGCCGCGGCGTCGGAGCCCGCGAGGGCGTCGTCGCTGAGGTGGACGCCCTCGGTGGCACCGATCTGGAGGGATTTTTTGATGGCGTTGACGGCGCCGGACGGTCCCATGCTCAGAGCTATCACCTGGTTGCCGCCCTTCGCGCCGCCGCGGGCCTCGATCAGCTGCAACGCCGCTTCCAGGGCGTACTCGTCCAGCTCGGACAGGATGCTATCGGAACGGTCTGTGGTCTTGTCCTCGGCGTTGAGGTGACGGTCCAATTGTGCGTCTGGTACATGCTTGACCAGGACGATGATCTTCAATGTCTCTTCCACTTTCTGTACAGCAGCCGTCCGTGGTTGTGGATAGCCACCCGGGTAGGGTCATGGCCGCGGAGCTGACCGGGATGCAGGTAGAACCTAGCTAACCATATAGCGGCAGACCCGCGCGGTCCCGTTAACGCCTGTGTCAGCACAGAAGGCGACGGCGGGAACACCGTGAGGGTGTCCCCGCCGTCGTCGACGCGCTGCTTACTGTTCCGCTGCGGCGCCCAGCGTCACGTCGAGGTCCTGCTCCTGGCCGTTACGGAGAACCGTCACCTTCACCGAAGCGCCCGCTGCCTGTTCCCGCACGGCTGCCGTCAACTGATTCGGATCACTGATGGTCAGCCCCTGGAACTTCGTCACGACGTCGCCCACCTTGATTCCCGCTTTGGCGGCCGCGGACCCGGATTCCACCGTGGCAACCTCGGCGCCGACTGAGAACCCGGAGGATGCGGAGTTGGCCGACTTGGGCTTCACGCTGACACCGAACTGGCCGTGGGTGGCTTTGCCCGTGCTGATGATTTCCTGCGCCACACGCTTGGCATTGTTAATGGGAATACTGAAGCCGACGCCGATGTTGCCGCTGCTGCTACTGCCGCTGGAGTCACCGCCAGCGGAGGCGATCGCCACGTTGACGCCGATGATCTCACCCTTTGTGTTGACGAGCGCACCGCCGGAGTTACCGGGGTTGATGGCCGCGTCGGTCTGGATCACATTGATGGAGATCGAGCCCTGGTTTGTGGTGCTCTGGGTCCCGCCGCCACCCGGAGGCGCGAACTGGAAGCCTTGGCCACCGTTCTGGGAGTTGTCCGCGCCGTCCTTCGGCGCGGCGGAGGATGCAACGCTGATGGTCCGGTTGAGAGTGGAGATGATGCCGTCGGTCACTGTGCCGGTGAGGCCGAGCGGCGAGCCAATGGCCACAGCGGTGTCGCCGACGTTCAGCTTCCCGGAATCGCCCAGCGTCGCGGGAACGAGGCCGGCCGCGTTGTCCACCTTGATCACGGCGAGGTCGGACAACGGGTCCGTCCCGACGATTTTGGCCGTAAGGACCTTACCGTCGCTGGTGCGGACCTCGACGACGGCGTTGGCGGTCTTCCCGTCCAGCGTCACCACGTGGGTATTGGTGAGGATGTGGCCCTCGTTGTCCAGGATGATCCCTGACCCCGTGCCGCCGTCACTGCCGCTGGTCGCCTTGATGGTCACCACGCTGGGCGAGGCCTTCAGTGCCGCGGCCGTGATCACGTTGACGTCGTCCTTGTTGTTGACAATGACCGTGCCGGGCTGATTGCTGCCGCTGGACACCGATGTGGTGTGGCTACCCAGCAACTGATCACTGGCCGCCACCACTCCGCCGCCCACCAGACCGGCCGCGAGGATGCTGGCCACCAGGGTTCCAACGCCGAAGGCAGGTTTGCGCTTGGGGGCATGGGCGGGGTCGTTCGCGTAAGGGTTTCCGGGCTGGGGCTGGCTGCCCGGGTGGGCGCCGTAGTGGGGAGTGCCGTACTGCCCGTTGCCCGCCGGCGATCCATGGCCCGGGGAATTGAACTGCTGGGTGGACGGCCCGTTCTGGTGTCCATAGAACGGCTCGTGCTGCTGGTAGACCGGCCGCGGTGCGTCCTCCGGCTGTTCAAGCCGCATCGTCGGGTTGTCCTGAGCTGAGGTTCCAGCGGATGCCGCCTCCGCACGGCGGTCGCCGTCCAGCGGCCGGGGGTCCTGGGCCGGCCGTGCGGGCTGACCCTCCTGCGGTTCCCGGTTATCAGACGATGCACCCTGTGCTGGGTTCTCAGTCATTGGACTTCCTTTCATCCGTGTCTGCATTAAGTATGGATGCTACGACTGACACTAAAGCGGACGTTCGCTGGGAGCTTCCTGAACGTTCTTCATCCTCGTTGTTCAGCCCCTGCCACACTTCCAGCGCGTTTCGCTGGTGGCATATTCCCGTTGGTGGACGGGCATATAGGTGCACCATAGAATCAAATGGAATTGCCACAGCGACCTGCGGCTTTACATCTGCGTGGGGGCGCTGCTGCATTCTGTGACGACTGGCTCGGCCCGAATCAGTCGCAGAAGTGCTGAAGGGTTGCACATGTGGTCTAAGTTCAAACGTCTCCTCGCCGTGATCGGCTTGGCGGGACTGCTGGCGGTTCCTGCCACGGCCGCCTGGGCCGAGGATCCGGTGACAATCCCGTCCGGGCAGAACATCGTGGACAACGCCAATGTGCTGGGAAGCCGAAAGGCAGAGGTCCAGGACGCTGTCCAGAAGCTCCTGAAGGACCACAAGTACAACCTGTACGTGGTCACAGTGAAGACATTCACGAATCCCTCCGACCCCAAGTCCTGGGCCCAGGCCGTCGCCACGAAGAAGGGCATGGGCAAGGCGGACGTTATCCTCGCCATGTCCGATGACGGCAAATACTACTTCGCGCCAAACTCGGCCAGCGCAATCGCCTCAAAGACGAGCAACATCAGCCAAAACGCCATCGTCGCCAACCTTGCGGGCGGCAAGCGGGACTTTGCCCAGGCGGCAATTGACACCGCCTCCGCCGTCGGCGACGCCGCCGGCGGAGGCAGCGGTTCTGTCTCCTCGGGAGGCGGCGCGGGCAGCGCCGTGTTGGTCGGTACCGGCCTCGTGGCCGCCGGCGGTGTGGGCGCCTATCTCTACTTCCGCAACCGCCGCAGGAAGACGGCACAGGCGTCGGGCGCCAGTTACGGACCGCAGGGGGCGGACCTCGATCCCCTGGCGTCCCTCAGCGTTGAGGAACTGCGCCGCAAGAGCGGTTCACTCCTCATTGAGGCCGATGACGCCATCAAGTCCAGCGAGCAGGAGCTCGGCTTCGCCCAGGCACAATATGGCGATTCCGCCGTCGGCAATTTCACCAAGGCGCTGCAGGAGGCCAAGGGCCATATGACGGAGTCCTTCAAGCTTCAGCAACAGCTGGATGACCACATCCCTGACACAGAAGAACAACAGAGAACCTGGCTGGGGGAAATCATCCGCCGTTCAGAGGCCGCCTTGAAATCCCTCCAGGAGCAGAAGGCGGACTTTGACGCTCTTCGGGAGCTGGAGAAGAACGCGCCCCAGGCTCTCGCGGCGGTGAATGCCGGCGCCAAGGAAGCCGACGCCAGAATCGCCACGGCCGACCAGACGCTTGCGTCCCTGCGCGCCAAATATGCGGAGAGCGCACTGGCGCAGGTTTCCGACAACATCGGTCAGGCCAAGGAGCGGCTGGCGTTCGTCCAGACGGCCACCGCCACAGCGCACGACAAACTGGCCTCTGGCGACAGCAGCCTGGCAGCTGTTGCTGTCCGGGCCGCGGAAGAAAGTCTTCACCAGACAACTGTTCTGATCGACGCCATCACCAAGGTCGCAGCAAGCCTGGATGATGCCCGGACCGCGCTTGACGCCGCGATGGTGGACACCTCGCAAGACCTCGCGCAGGCCAGGGCCATGATCCAGTCGGGCGCCCACCAGGAACTGGCCGGCCCGGTGGCAGGCGTCGAGGCTGCGCTGGCCCAGGTCAAGGCAGAGATCCAGGCCGGGAAGATCGATCCCATTGCGACCCTGGCGCGCGTGGAGGGTGCCCATCAGTCACTTGACCAGTCCTTGACCGGCATCCGCGACCAGCAGGAGCAGGCACGCCGCGCCCAGGCGTCGCTGCAGCAGACCGTGATGTCCGCCCAGGCCCAGATCAGCGCCACTTCTGACTACATCACGGCGCGGCGCGGCGGCGTCGGCCCGGAGGCACGCACCCGGCTGGCTGAGGCCCAGCGGAACCTCGACTACGCCTTGTCCATCTCCCGGAACGACCCCGTGACCGCACTGACGTACGCACAACAGGCCCACGCGCTGGCGGCCCAGGCTGCACAGCTCGCGCAGGGCGACGTTGACCAGTTCGGCGGCTTCGCGAACCAGGGTTACGGCCGGGGCGGAATGTTCGGTGGTGGTGGCGGCGGCGGCCTTGGCGGCGCCATCCTTGGCGGCATCCTCATCAACTCCATCCTTCACGGCGGCGGCGGTGGCGGCTGGGGTGGCGGCGGCGATGGCGGATGGGGTGGCGGCGACGGCGGAGGCTGGGGCGGCGGCGGCGACTTTGGCGGCGGCGGCGGGGACTTCGGCGGCGGAGACTCCGGCAGCTTCTAACCCGGCCGTTTCCCAAAGGAACAAGTTTGCCAAAGGAACAAGTTTCCCAAAGGAACAAAGGGGTTCAACCAGGAAAGACCAGGCGGCGGCAGGACCGATCCGGCAGCGGCCCTAAGAGTTACATCAACTGTTCACTGAATTCAGTGGGACCACTGAGCAGGACGAAAGGCAACACTATGGTTAAGCAATCGATTTTCGGACGCATGGCGCAGCTCGCGAAAGCAAACATCAATTCTCTGCTGGACCAGGCCGAGGACCCTCAGAAGATGCTGGACCAGATGGTTCGTGACTACACGAACAACATCGCCGAAGCCGAGTCCGCAGTGGCGCAGACCATTGGCAACCTGCGTATGCTCCAGGACGACTATAACGAAGACGTGAAGAATGCCCAGGACTGGGGCAACAAGGCCCTCGCCGCCTCACGCAAGGCTGACGAATACCGCAGCGGCGGCAACGTGGCCGACGCGGAGAAGTTCGACAACCTCGCAAAGGTGGCTCTGCAGCGCCAGATCGCATCGGAGAACGAGGCCAAGTCCGCCGAGCCCAGCATTGCATCCCAGTCCGAGGTGGTGGACAAGCTCAAACATGGGCTTGACCAGATGAAGGGCAAGCTCAACGAGCTCACCAGCAAGCGCAACGAACTGGTGGCCCGTTCGAAGACGGCCGCTGCCCAGACCCAGGTGCATGACGCCCTCAAGAGCATCGACATCATGGATCCTACCAGCGAGGTGGGACGCTTTGAAGAGAAGATCCGCCGCGAGGAGGCCAAGGTCCGGGGGCAGCAGGAGCTGGCGGCCTCCAGCCTCGATGCGCAGTTCAACCAGTTGGAGGATCTCGGTGAACAGACCGAGATCGAGGCCAGGCTGGCCGCCCTGAAATCCGGCGGCACAACCCAGGCGATCGGCGCAGGGTCCGGCGCCTCGGCTGCCCGGTCCGCTGTCGACGACGCTGACTTCGACAAGCTCTAGACCTGCTCGAGACAAGCGTTACGGCTCTCATCGGCCGGACGACGCAAGAGGGCCGGGGTTCCGCGGAACTCCGGCCTTTTTGTGTCTTGACTTGCGCCGCAACGCGGTGGGAACGTGCCGTGTACCGTTGGGTTATGCCTTCCACTATCGTCTGGTTTCGTGACGACCTCCGGTTGGATGACAACCCGGCCTTGACCGAAGCGGCCCGCCTTGGCCTGCCCCTCACCGTTGTCTATGTGTTGGACGAGGAATCTCCAGGCGTTCGGCCCCTGGGCGGCGCGGCGAAATGGTGGCTGCACCACTCCCTGACGGCCCTGATGGGCAGTTTGGACGCCATGGGCGCGCGGCTCGTGCTGCGCCGCGGGGCAGCCGGACGGGTAATTCAGGACCTCGCGACCGAGACCGGCGCCTCACACGTGCACTGGAACCGGCGCTACGGACAGCCGGAACGCGACATTGACGCAGGAATCAAAAGCTGGGCTGCTGGGCACGGAATCGATGCCACCAGCCATCAGGCCAATCTTATGTTCGAACCATGGACCATCCGGACTGGAGCCGGCGGCCCTTACAAAGTCTTCACGCCGTTCTGGAATGCCTGCCTGAATAGCGCAGAGCCCCGACTTCCCCTGAAGGCTCCGGCTGGGCTGCCCCCTCAGGCGAAGGACACAACCGGCCGGCTTCCCGCTAGCGACACACTCGAGAGCTGGGGGCTCCTCCCCCGCCACCCCGACTGGAGCGAGGGACTGGCCGCCGTATGGACCCCCGGCGAGCTGGGTGCCCGGGCCCGCCTCACCGCTTTTCTGGACGGTCCTGCCGAACAGTATGCGACCGGCCGCGACCGGCCCGGATCCGAAGGATCAAGCAGGCTTTCACCCCATCTTCGCTTTGGCGAAATCAGTCCCTTCCGGGTGTGGCAGGAAACCCGCGAGAACTTTCCGGGACAAGCCCCGGCCGACGTGGGGATTTTCAAGTCGGAGCTAGGATGGCGTGAATTTTGCTGGCAACTCTTGTATGAGAATCCGTCCCTGGCGACACGGAACTACCGCCCCGAGTTCGACCGTTTCGAGTGGCAGCCGCCGTCCGACGCCGAGCTGACTGCGTGGCAGCAGGGCCGCACGGGTTACCCGCTGGTTGACGCCGGCATGCGCCAACTCTGGCAGACGGGCTGGATGCATAACCGGGTCCGGATGGCGGCGGCGTCGTTCCTGGTGAAGAACCTGCTGGCTGACTGGAGGGTGGGCGAGGCCTGGTTCTGGGACACGCTCGTTGACGCCGATGCCGCCAGCAACCCGGCCAATTGGCAGTGGGTGGCCGGATCCGGTGCCGATGCCTCTCCGTACTTCCGGATTTTCAATCCCGTGACGCAGAGCAAGAAGTTCGACGCCGGCGGCCGCTACCTGCGCAAATTCGTTCCGGAAATCGCCGGAATGGATGACCAGACGATCCACGAACCGTGGAAAGCCCCCGGACAGGCTGCTGGCTATCCGAGCCCGGTGGTGGGCCTGCCGGAGTCACGCGAGCGGGCCCTGGCGAGCTACCAGAAGCTCAAAAACGGCTGAACCCGTACTGGGGGCCCGGTTCAGGGCCGTGGCCGTGGCCTGCCCAGAGCATGGTCCGAGCGTGGTCAGCGGCTGCTGACCTTGCCCATCAGCGAGGCGATGGGACTCAGGAAGAGCGGCCGGGCCAGGAACCAAGCGCCCACCATCACGGCGACGGAGGCGGCGAAGATTCCGAACCCCAGCCAGCTGACGTCGTCGCTGCCGCCGTACATGTGGTTGAGGTTGCGGAGCGCGCCTGTGGCGAGCACCAGGAACACATGAACCACCACGAAGGCAACAAAGTAGATCATCACCGGGAAGTGCACCGCGCGGGCGGCCTCGATCGGGTAGGCCTTGTTCAGCGCCTTGGCGTTCTTGGGCCACGCGGACGACATTCTCAGGCCCGTTATGAAGGCCAGGGGCGCCGCAATGAAGACGGTGACGAAGTAAGTCAGCAACTGGAGGGCGTTGTAATTGACCCAGCCGTCCTCCGTGGGCCAATTCAGTGAGGCGTACTGCAACGCGGCCGAGAGCGCGTTGGGGAACACATCCCAGCTTGTGGGCACGATCCGCACCCACTGGCCGGTGACGAAAATCAGGATGGCGAACACCACGCCGTTGAGAATCCACAACGCGTCCAGTACCAGGTGGAACCACAACGTCAGGCTGATCTTGGTCGGCGCGTTCCTGGTGCGGATCAGCCCCTTGTTGTTCCGGGTCCAGTAGGCCGCCGGGCGCGTCTGCGTACGCACTTGCCAACCGGAACGAATGATCAGCAGCAGGAAGAAGCCATTGAGGAAGTGCTGCCAGGCCAACCACGCCGGGAAGCCCACGGGAGTACCCTCGGGCAGCTCTGAGCGGCCCGGGTATTCCGCCAGGAACTCTTTCACTGCGGGAAGCCCCGTGACCCACTTCGCAAGCAACACCACAAGGAGGAGTGCGACCAACGCCGCCGGGACCGCCCAGTAGAGTTTCGCCCACCTGCTCTTGGCAGCTCCGGACTTCTTAGTTGGTAGTGACATCGAACTGCATTCCTCTCGAGAATGATCGACACGTGATGCGGGCAACCCACTCGGACCGGCCTGCACGGCAGGCTGTGCAGGCGGTCCAGATGCGTCTTAATAGCTTGAATCATGGGCGGCCCAAGAGCGAAACCGCAGGCGCGTCCGGTCATGCCCCGCAATATACGGTTCCGATCGCCCCGGCTTGGAAGGCCCGCGGCAATCGATTCAGAGCCCCCGGAAAGAGAATACTAGGAAATGCTAGTAATTGCGGCTCCCCGATCCGGAAACCAGCGGTTCGAGGCAATCGGGCACAGGCTTAACGGCGAGAGGCCCTGACCAGCGTATCTGCCGGTCAGGGCCTCTCTCATAGTTGCGGGGACAGGATTTGAACCTGTGACCTCTGGGTTATGAGCCCAGCGAGCTACCGAACTGCTCCACCCCGCGTCGCTTGATCAACACTACCCTACTTTCGCCGGCGTCCCGACCACGGGCTTCCGCCTCCGGGGGCGACCGCCCGGAACCCCTTGACAGAGAGCCGGCGGGAGAGCCGATCCAGACCGGACACCGCGAGAAGGCCTTAGCCATGGAGGGGAAACCGGCCCCAATAACCGGAGCAGCAGACAAGCCAGCACACAAAAAAGGTCCGGAACATCAAATGTTCCGGACCTTTTCCTCAGTTGCGGGGACAGGATTTGAACCTGTGACCTCTGGGTTATGAGCCCAGCGAGCTACCGAACTGCTCCACCCCGCGTCGCAAGATCAACTTTACCTGCCGATGGACGGGAGGCCAAATCCAGGTGACGTGATCTGCATCTCCCGCCATCCGGCCTGGTGCGGGACCAGGCACAGGTCCGGTGCAGTCCGGCTCCGGGACCGGGACCAGGACCGGGACCAGGACCAGGACCAGCCGATGACAAAGGCCGGCCACTCCTGCCCTGAGGCAGGAGGGGCCGGCCTTGTTCCGCCGTGCGCGTTTGCCATGCGGTTCCCCCTGGGTTACCCGACAGCTGGCGCCACGGGCTGGCGGGCGGCCGCTACTGGCTGGCGGCCGGCGCCGGCGTCGCAGTCGGGGCTGGAGTAGCGCCCGGTGTCGGCGCGGAGCTGCTGCCGAGCTTGGCCTCGGCGTCGAGCGCCTTCTGCAGGGCTGCCGCGAGCCGTTTCTGCTGGTCCCCGTAGGCCGCAAAGTCACCCTTGGCGAGAGCATCCTGCCCTGCCTTGATAGCGGCGTTCGCATCATCCAGTGCGGCTTTCAGGTCAGCCTTTGCGTCCGTGGTGCCGGGGGCCGGGGCGGTTCCGCCGGGCGTGGGCGGAGTCTGCCCCTTGTTGGCCGAGTCTCCCGCCGTTGCCCCCGAGTTTCCACCGAACAACTGGTTCAGCGCTTCATCAAGCGTGGGGGCGAAGCCGATCTTGTCGCCGAATGCCACGAGGACGCGCTGGAGCGTCGGGTACGACGTCTCCCCCGTCGACTTCAGGTAGACCGGCTGGACGTAGAGCATGCCGCCGCCCACAGGGAGGGTCAGCAGGTTGCCGTTGAGGACCGCAGAGGCGCCCTGGCGCAGCAGGTTCAGAGCCTGCGAAACCGTGGGATCAGAGTTGAACTTATTCTGTGCCTGGCCGGGGCCCGGCACCTGCGTCTCCGGCGGCAGCTGCAGCAGCCGGAGCTGTCCATAGCTCGCCGCCTTCACGCCCTTCTGGTTCCCGGCGTCGGAATCCGCCGCGAGAAAGCCGTACATCACGTTGCGGGCGTTGTTGTTGACGACCTGCGGGATGAATGAGGACGTCAGTTGGAACGCGGGCTTGTCCTGGTCCGGCATCTTCAGCGACATGTAGAACGGCGGCTGCTTGACGTCGTCCTTGGCCGTGGGATCGTTGGGAACGGACCACGCGTCGATGTTGGTGTAGAAGCTGTCCGCCTGGGTGACGTGGTAGCGGCCCAGGAGTTCGCGCTGCACCTTGAACATGTCCTCCGGGTAGCGGACGTGGCTCATCAGGGCCCCGGACATTTCCGAGTATGGCTTCAGCGTTGACGGGAAAATGTGCTGCCACGCCTTCAGGAGGGGATCCTGGTCATCCCAGGCATAGAGGGTCACCGAGCCGTCGTAAGCGTCCACGGTGGCCTTGACGGAGTTGCGGATGTAGTTGACTGAGCTGTTGGGCAGGGCGGCAGTGCGCCCGGCGCTCGTCTGGGAGTCCGTGGTGGCGGCGGAGAGTTGCTCCTGCTGCGAGTACGGGTAGTACTGGCTCGTGGTGTAGCCGTCCACAATCCATTTGACCCTGCCGTCCACGACCGCCGGGTAGGCGTTGCCATCGATGGTCAGATACGGCGCCACCTTCTGCACGCGGTCCCGCGGATTGCGGTCATAGAGAATCTGGGAAGCCTCGTTGACACCGTCGGAGAGGAGCAGGTCCGAGGACTGGAACTTAATGGAATACAGAACCTTATTGAAGAAGCTGCCCACGTTCGGGCCGCCGTTGCCACTGAAGGTGTACTGCGTTTCCGCGTCCCCTTCCTTGCCGGCGGGACGGTCCTGCTCACGGTGCGGGGCGCCGTCGGGAGCACCGACGATCGAGTACTCCGGGGAGTTCTCACCGAAATAAATCCGGGGCTGGTACGTCGAATCATCGCCCAGCACGCCCGTGGACGGGATGCCGGCCTGCAGGAAGTCCGGCTTGCCGTCGGCGGTGAACTTGTTGCCCTTGGCCGCGACAACGCCGTACCCGTGGGTGTACACCACATGGCGGTTCAGCCACGACTGCTGATTGGTGGCCAGGCCGTCAGGGTTCAGTTCACGGACAGCAATAACGGTGTCCTGGACCTTGCCGTCCACCTCGTACCGGTCAACGTTCAGTGCCTTGGGGAATTGGTAATAGGGCCGGTACTGCTCCAGCTGCGAGAAGGCGTCCGAAATCAGGTTCGGGTCCAGCAGACGGATGTTGGCGGTGGTCTGCGCATCCTTGGCCAGCGCCCCCGTTGTGGCCGTGGTGGTGGCGTTGTAGCGCTTCTCCTGGACCTTATCGAGCCCATAGGCGGAACGGGTCATGCTGATGTTGCGCTTGATGTACTCGTTCTCAAGCGTCTGCTCGGAGGGGCGGACCTGGAACTGCTGGATGACCCAGGGGTACACCCCGCCGGCGAGGATCGAGGTGATGATCAGCATGGCCGTGCCAATGACCGGCAGCCGCCATTTGCCGATCACGGCTGCGACGATGAAGAGGATTGCCACGAGGGCTGCCGCAACGGCCAGGATGGACTTGGTGGGGATTACGGCGTTGACGTCGGTGTACAGCGCGCCGGCCCAGCGCCCTCCGTTGTTCTGCACTGCCGAGTAGCGGTCCAGCCAGAAGTTAATTCCCATAAGCAGCAGGAAGGCCGCACCTGTCACCGCCAGATGAATCTGGGCCGCTCGGCTCGTGAAAATCCCGCGTTCCATGATCCGGATGCTGCCGTAGAGGTAATGCGTGAGGATGCCGGCGATGCCGGCCACGATTGCCACGCTGATCAGGAATCCGGTCACGAAGCCAAGGAATGGCAGCGTCATGAGATAGAAACTGATGTCCAGCCCGAACTGTGGATCGTTCTGGCCGAACGATTCCTGGTTGAAGAACAGGAGCACCTTCTGCCACTGGCTGGAGGTCGCGCTGCCGGCAAAGAGACCGAAGAGGACCGGCAGGCCAACCATCACAACTCGGCGCACTGGCTCAAGCTGCGCCTGATACCGGTTCAGGTTGTCCCTGACGTCGGAGTCCGGCGCGTAGACGGGCCGGGCATGGTAGGCAATGCGGATGGCGTAGAACATGGCCGCGAACATGATCGCGAAGCCAGCCACAAAGATGATGATCCGAGCAAGGTTCTCGGTCAGGAAGACTTCGAAGAACCCGAGCTGCTGGTACCAGAGGACGTCGGTCCAGACGTTGGCGAAGAAAATGAAGCCGACCACAACCAGGGCAACGACGATCAATGTCGGCGTCAAGGCACCTCGCCTTGGCTGGGGTCTTCCGGGCGGAGTGGAGCTGGCGGGACGGGACAAACTCGGTACCTCATAGCTGGTCGTCAGTTACTGATCTTGGCAAAGCTCAGCGCATTGTGTGTCTATGGCTGCGGTTCCACTTGTAACGAGTGCCAACCGCAGTCAACAAGTGCCACGAGTGGCGGTAAAGCTTAGTTCCTCGCTTTAGTCTAGTTGTTGGTGCAGACAGGAAGCCTGGATGTGTCGCCGCCTGAACCGGCGGTTTGGACGGCTTCCCTGGCCTCTGCGAGATTCTCGACTTTGACCACCTGCAGCCCCGCCGGAATGTGTCCCACCACTTCGTCGCAGTTCGCGGCCGGAGCAAGGAACATCGTGGCGCCGCCCGCCCGCGCTCCGTACATCTTCTGGCCGATTCCGCCGATCGCTCCCACCGCGCCGTCAGGTGTGATGGTTCCGGTTCCGGCGATGTGCTTCCCCCCGGTGAGGTCCCCCGGCGTGACCGTGTCCACGATGCCGAGGGCAAACATCATGCCGGCACTCGGGCCGCCCACCTTGTCCAGCGAGATCTTCACGTCAAACGGGAACTTGAACTTGTACTGCAGCAGCACGCCCAGGATAAACTTCCCGGCTGGAGTCTGGGCGGGCGTGATGGTCTCAGTGACGGCTGTGCCATTGCGGTCCACGACGACGGTGGCCGGCTTCCCCTTGCCGGCGGCCAGTTCGGCCTGGACAACAGCCAGGGACGTCACCGGTCTGCCGTTGACGGAGGTGAAGATGTCCCCTGTCTGTAGCTTGCCCTGGGACGCGGAGGACTGCGAAAGGCCCGCCACTTGAAGCTTCTGTTCGAAGGGGATGTCGAGTTCCTTGAGGGCAGCAGCGGTGGCGTTCTCCTGGGACGTTGCCATGGCCACGGCACTCTCCTGCTGGGACTGTTCCTTTGTGACGCCCGTGGGGAAGATCAGTTCCTCAGGGTATACGGCCTTCGACTGGTCCAGCCATGCCTCGAAGGCCTCAAAAATGCTGATCGGTCCGTTAGGTCCGCCGTCCACGTAAACAGTGGTGAGGTCAAGGTTTCCCTTGGCCGGGAAAGTATCCCGGCCGGAAACAGAAATTACCGGCTTGCCGTTGTCGTTTCCGAGCGTGTTGAACGTGGGACCCGGGGACTCCACCACATAGGGGACCGGGAGGGTGGCCGCCGTGACGCCCAGGCCCACAGCGAGCAGTCCGGAGACCACCATCGCCGGATACCGCGGATTGGGGGTCCGGGCACGCCGAGGCAGGAAACGGCGCCTGCGCCCGCCGCTGTTCCGTGCGTCCGTGGGCTCGCCGGGAGCCTGATCACCCTGCGTAATTGTCAATGAAGGACCTCTCAACGCCTGGGCCCTTGGCACGTCGCCAAGGCGGCACCAACAACGCAGGCAGCCTGCAAATATTCCAATTCCCAACACTACGCGTTCGGCAGGCAGCGGCGCTCTTTGCCCACAGCGAACGTGAGTCACTTTCGGCAGACAGCCCCTCTTGCAGCGGGGTACCGTGAAGTTGATCAACAGTCACACCGACGATCGGCGGGATCATGACCTCCAACCCTCTCAATCCGTCCAACGGAGACGACGACACCCCTAAGGATCCGCTTGCGGAAATGCTCCAGAACCTGATGGGTGGCAAGGGCCTGGGGGACATCGACCCTGCTGAACTCGCCAAGGCCGCGGGGCTTCCGAACGACCCCAATCTCCTCGCTCAGATGTTTTCCCAGGTCCAGGCCATGATGAGCGCTTCCTCCGAGGGACCGGTCAACTGGCAACTCGCGCACGAGAACGCACGTCGGGTCGCGGCTAGCGGCTCAGATCCGTCCGTTACTGCCCAGCAGTCGCGTGAAGTCGACGAGGCGTTGCGGCTGGCCGAGTTGTGGCTTGATCAGGTCACTGACCTCCCCGCCACAGGTTTGATTGGCCGGGCATGGTCCCGGGCGGAGTGGGTCGAGGAAACACTGGGCACCTGGAAGCGGCTCACCGAGCCGGTGGCCAACAGCATTGCGAATGCGCTTTCCACCGCCATGACCGAACAGATGCCGGAGGAAATGAAGTCCATGATGGGCGGGGCCTCGTCCATGCTGCAGAACATGGGCGGCGCGATTTTCGGCATGCAACTGGGCCAGGCCATCGGGGCGCTTTCCGCCGAGGTGGTTAGTTCCACGGACATCGGTGTCCCCCTGGCGGACCTGGAGATGGCGCTTCTCCCCTCCAATGTGGCGAAGTTCGGCGAAGGCCTCAGCCTTCCCGAGAACGACATCCGGCTCTTCCTTGCCGTCCGCGAAGCCGCCCACGCCCGACTCTTTGTGCACGTCCCCTGGCTCCGCGGCCATCTGCTCGGGGCTATCGAGGCGTACGCCCGCGGCATCCACATCGACACGTCGAAGATCGAGGAGCTGGCCCGGGAGATCGACCCCAGCAATCCCGAAGGCATCCAGGAGGCGCTGTCCCAGGGCGTGTTCATGCCCCAGCGGACCCCGGCGCAGGAACAGGCGCTTGAGAAGCTCGAAACGGCGCTAGCTCTGGTTGAAGGCTGGGTGGATGAACTGACCGCAGCGGCCACCGAGAAATTCCTGCCTTCTGCCTCGGCCCTGCGCGAAACCGTTCGGCGCAGGCGCGCTACGGGTGGTCCGGCGGAGCACGCATTTTCCTCACTTGTTGGGCTCGAGCTGCGGCCCCGCAGGCTCCGTGAGGCCGCCACCTTGTGGGCGTCGCTCAAGGACGAGCGTGGTGTGGCCGGTCGGGACGCCATCTGGCAGCACCCGGACCTCTTGCCGACAGGTGATGACCTTGATGACCCGGCGGGCTTCAGCGCCCGCCGGAAACTGGCCGAAGCCAGCGACACCGAGGTTGATGACGCCTTGCAGAAGCTGTTGAACGGCGGGTTCGATTCGCCCGCGGGCGACGAAGGCGCCACGAACGAGGGCTCGGGAGCGGAAGACGCCGGGCCCGGCCCGGACAACCAAGGTCCGGATGCGCCTCCTGATGGCGACGGGACGCCCAAGGCCTAGCGCAGGCCGCCGCCGTCCCGGCGCCCACGCCGCGGGTGGCCTCTATCGCGGCCGCTGGCGCCTATCTGGCCCCTGAAGGAATCTTTTCCTCAGGGGCCTGACTGTTGCCATCATTTTCCTGGCCGTCCATGGACAATCCGCGGGAGGTGGCGAAGGAAACCCCTTCAAGGAACGCTTTCGCGCGTTCGGTGTCCGGATAGGCCTCCAACAGGCGCCAAAAAGCCGCGTTGTGCCCGGCGACGAGCAGGTGCGCAAGTTCGTGCAGCAGCACGTAGTCGATCACCCACTGCGGCATGGGCCGTAGCTTGTCCGAGAGCCTGATAGTTCCGTCCGCGGGAGTGGCCGACCCCCACCGCGAATTCTGGTTGCTGACCCAACGCACGGACGAGGGCAGGGAGCGCCCGCCGAGGTACTTCGCCGATAGTTCGGCTGCGTGCGCGGCCAGGGCGGCATCGGTGGCCGGGCGTCGTTTACCCGTGCCGCTGGATCTTCGAACGCCCTGCAGCCGCAGCTTCTCGAGCATCCGGTGGACCCATTCGCGCTCCTGGGCCCGGGTGAAATGGGCCGGGATGGCCACCACGGCTGTGCCGTTCTCCCAGAAGGCGGCCACAGTCCGGCGACGGCGCACCGATCGCCGCACCACAACCGGCGCCCCCTCGTGGGTGGTCAGCGGTATGGACGAAGAGCCCGCTGCACGCGGGCTCATGTGGTGCCGCTTTCGACCAGCACGGCCAGCACTGCCTCTCCGTACTTCTCAAGCTTGGAGGGGCCTACGCCCGCCAGTTGTGACAGCTCTTCGAGGGATGCGGGCCGGGCCTCTGCAATTGCGGTCAGGGTGGCATCGGTGAAGACCACGAACGCAGGCACCTCGGCGGATAGGGCGACGTCCTTGCGCCACTGGCGAAGGGCGTCGAACGTCTGTTCCTCGTAGCTGGGCGGGCACTGGTTGCACCGGCCAACCTTACGTTCGGCGCCGGTGGCGAGCATGCTCCCGCAGACCCTGCAGGACGCAGGAACAGCAGCCTTGCGCCGGGGCACCGGAGCTTTGCCCCGGGCCGACGAGCTGGCCACGGAATCGGGCCGGAGCCCGTCGAGGAACCGGGAGGGCTTGCGGTTCGCACGACCTCCCGGCGTCCTGGCCAAGGACCAGGACAGTGACAGATGCTCGCGCGCACGGGTGATGCCCACATAGAGCAGCCGGCGTTCCTCGTCGACGGCTTCCGGGGAGTCCGCAAAGGAGATCGGCATCAGGCCCTCGCACATTCCAACCAGGAAGACCGCGTCCCATTCGAGGCCCTTCGCCGCATGGAGAGAGGCCAGGGTAACGCCCTGGACGGTGGGTGCGTGCTGGGCCAGAGAACGTTCCTGCAGCTCATTGACGAAGTCGGAAAGACTAAACTGCGCTCCCCTGCTCAGTACCAGCTCGTCGGCCAGCGCCACGAGGGCCGCCAGGGACTCCCAGCGCTCGCGGAGCGCACCGCCGCTGTGCGGGGCGGAGTCGGTGTAGCCGAGGGAAGCGACGATGTCCCGGACCAGCTGTCCCAGCGGCTCCGGCGACGAGGTTTCGGCTGCTGCGCGGGTGGCCGCGCGAAGCTGCAGGATCGCGTCACGCACTTCCTTCCGTGCAAAGAACCGCTCCCCGCCGCGAAGCTGATAGCCGATCCCCGCGGAGGCCAGGGCCTGTTCGTAGGCTTCCGACTGTCCGTTGGTCCTGAACAGGACCGCGATCTCGCTGGCCGGGGTGCCGGCGTCGAGCAGTTCACGGATCTTGATTGCCACCGTGGCGGCCTCAGCCTCGTCGTCGGCGCACTCGGTGAATTGGGGTGCCGGGCCGGGCTCGCGCTGCGCCACCAGCTTTAGCGGGGCCGCCCAGGCGGCGTCGGCGAGCGGTCCGCCGCTCCGCCTCGCCGCCAGGAGATCGTTGGCAAGCCTGACAACCTGCGGGGTGGAACGGTAGTCGCGAATCAGCTTGACGACGTTCGCCTGCGGGTACATGGCCTTGAATCCCAGCAGGTGCTTCGGCGAGGCACCCGTAAACGAGTAAATCGTCTGGCTGGCGTCGCCCACGACGCAAAGTTCGTCGCGGCCGCCGAGCCACAGTTCCAGCAGCCGCTGCTGCAGCGGAGACACGTCCTGGTACTCGTCCACCACGAAGTGCCGGTACTGTTCACGGACGGTGGCGGCCACCTTCGGATCCTCCTGGAGGATCCCGACGGTGATCAGCAGCACATCCTCGAAATCGATGACGTTGCGATCAGTCTTGACATCCTCGTAGGACTGGAAAACCCGGGCCACTGCCGTCAGATCGAACCCGCCGGGGTTTCCCCGGTCCTGTGCATTTTCCAGGTAATTGGCCGGCGTCAACATGGACACCTTCGCCCATTCGATCTCCGAGGCCAGATCCCTGATAGATGCCCGGTCCGTGCTGAGCCGCAGCCGCCGGGCGGCCTCGGCGATCATCTGTGCTTTGTGGTCCAGGAGGTTCGGGAGGGCGCCGCCCACCGCCTGGGGCCAGAAGAACTGCAGTTGGCGCAGCGCCGCGGCGTGGAAGGTCCGGGCCTGGACATTCCCTACTCCCAGGTCGCGAAGCCTGCTCCTCATCTCGGCGGCCGCACGGGCAGTGAATGTGACCGCCAGCAAGCGCTGCGGGCTGTAGACGCCGGAGTGCACGCCGTAAGCGATCCGGTGCGTAATGGCACGGGTTTTGCCTGTGCCCGCCCCCGCGAGCACGCACAGCGGCCCCGTCAGGGTACTGGCGACCTCGCGCTGTTCGTCATCGAGTCCGCCAAGGATGCGGTCTTCAAGGGACCGGCTGTCCTGGGAATCGGCATCGGCGGCCGGAAGGCTGTTGGACTCCATGCCCTCAAATTTCTCAGTTGTCACTTTGCTGCTCAGTCGCTCGATGATGTCCGGTGGATGGCCCTTGGCGTTGCTGCCGTGGCGTCCGTCATTCAGCCGCCGAACGGTCCTGGATAACGCCGCCGTACCAGTGCTCAATGAGGGAACGCGCAATGGAGAGCCGGCTCGAAATAACGATCTCGCCGGCAAGCACCGCTTCCTGGAGTTCTGCCCGGCTAAACCAGCGGGCCCGGGTGACCTCAACGCCGTCGGGCTTTGCTTCAGTATCCCCCGTTGCGGCGGTGAACCCCAACATCAGTGACGCAGGGAACGGCCAGGATTGGGAACCCAGGTACTGGGCGGCGGTGACCCGCACGCCAACTTCCTCCTGGATTTCGCGCACCACGGCCTGCTCCAGGGATTCCCCCGGCTCCACAAAACCGGCGAGGGTCGAATAGTTTGTGGCGTCGAGAGGGCCGCCGCCGCCGAGCAGGAGGCGGTCATCAGGTCCCACGACCGTGACGATGATGGCGGGATCCGTCCGGGGATAGTGTTCAGAATTGTCAGCGGGGCAACGGCGGACCCAGCCGCCGGCTTCGACGACGGTGGGGGCGCCACAGCGTGGACAATGGACGTGCGTGGCGTGCCAGTTGGCGATGGCGCTCGCTTCGATGAACAGTGCGGTGTCCGTGGGGTTAAGCTGCGCCGCGATGTCGCGGAAGCCCGTCCAGGCTGCATCCGACGGAACACCAGCGATGCCGCGCTCGAACTGTTCAGCGTGGATTTCAAACTGCTCCGACAGGATGAAGAGGACAAGTTCGGTGCCCTCGGGCAGGTCCGATGTGCCCAGCGCGGCGCCGAGATAGATCGTCAAGTCCGGCGCCACTCCGGCCTTCCGGAGACTCTCCGCCAGCTCCGCCGCCTCCATCAGAACCAGGGCGCCGCCGCGAACCAGGGCCTGCCTGTGTGAGATAACCATGGCCCGGGCGGTTCCGGAGGACACCAGGGCCTCCACCATTCCCGGTTTCATGCGCGCACCGGATCCGCGGTCAACGAGTGCCGGGCGCACCGGAAGGACCGTGTCCATCAAATGGTTTGCCGCAAGCCGGGTGGACGGGGAAGTCATCAGCGCCGGACCGGGCCCTGCTTCCACGGCTTCACCCGCCGGGCGTTTTGCAGCTGCTTGTTTTTCGGCTGCTTCTTTTTCGGCTGACCGGGACTCCGCAAGACTCATGTACCCACCGTACTGACTGCCGCAGACAATTGACATTTTCGCGGGGGCCTTTGGCCCGGTGACGGATTCGGGCGCCCCGGGCGACCGGAATTATTTCCGATCTGGAGACTCGCCGTAGTGCATCGCTCTCTTGGGCGCCAGTCAATCTACCGTGGATGCGTGAGAAGAAAACCGATCGAACTGGCAGCCGTAGCAACTGCGGCAGTCCCTGGACTGACGCCGACCGCAGTGAGTTCCGCCCCCGATGATCCGGCGGACTTCGATTCGGCCCTTCTGCTGGACTCCGAGGGCAAGCGCTGGCGCGTCCGGTCCCCGCGCCACCCCGAGGCCAGCGCCCGTCTGGAAACGGAGTTTATGGTGCTCCGGGCGTTCGCACCGGGAATCCGGGCCGAATTGCCGTTCCTCATGCCCACGGTGGCTGGAACCGTCCGCCAGGGGCCCCTCAGTACGTTTGTGTACTCGCACCTGGCCGGTTCCACCCGCAGCGTCGAGGAGTTGACAGCGGGTTCGGACGCCTTGGCCCGGGAGATCGGCGCGGCGCTGGCGGCCATCCACGACCTCCCGCTGTTGCTTGTCAACAACGCGGACCTGCCCAGCTACACGCCCAACGAGTTCCGGCAACGGCGCCTCAACGAACTCGACCAGGCGGCGACCACCGGAAAGATCCCGCCCGTACTCCTGCTCCGCTGGGAACATGCCATGGAGGACGTGTCTTTGTGGCGCTTCAATCCATGCGTGGTCCACGGCGACCTGCACGAGGACAATCTCCTGGTGGAAGGGGACCGTGTCACCGCTGTTACCGGCTGGACGGATCTTCGCATCGGCGACCCCGCCGACGACATGGCATGGCTCGTCGCCTCGAACGAGCAGAGCTTCGTGGACGCCGTGCTCGGACATTACACATCAAGCCGGCGCGACGCTCCCGACGCCCACTTGCTGCGCCGTGCCGCCCTCTCCGCGGAATTCGCGCTGGCGCAATATCTGGTCAAGGGCATGGCTGCGGATGACGACGAAATGATCCGCGAGGCGGAGGACATGCTCGCATCGTTGGCTGAGGACATCGCAGAACACGGCGGACAGCCAATCAGCGTCGAACCGCTCCCCCAGGCGGCAACAGGAGTCCGAGCGGGCGCACCCGCCGGTGTGGCCTCTTCCTCCCCCTTGGCTGCGGACCACGCCTCCGGGCTCGCCGTCGCGCCGTCCGAGGCAATGCCATCAGTGCACGTCACGCCCATCCCGCTGGAGGATAATCCCGGCCCCGCTGCTCCCCAGCCCGCGGTCACCCGGATTCCGCTGGAACCCGGCGCCCCGGAGCGGCCCGCCATAAACTCGGCCGTGCCGGCGGCCGCCCCGGAAAAGCCGGGCTCAGCGGAGGGCACCCCGGCTGAGACGCCCGCGCGGCCGGCACCTTCGGCTGCGGAGCCTGCCGCCCCTTCCTCCGCTGACGACACATCCACCACCGCCCTCAGGATTGTGGATGTGAAGCCCCAATAGCCAGCGCCGGCCCCGCGCCTGTCCGCGCGCCGGCGCCTGTGCCGGACCCCAGCGCCAGGGCGACTATGTCCTCAAGGTCCTCGGCGGTCCCGAGGTCATGGGGCCGGACCACGGCGTCATCCGCCACGTAGTAGAAGGCGGCCCGTACGCTTTCCAGCGGCACGCCCTTCAGCCGGGCCCACGCCAGCCGGTAGACAGCCAACTGGACGGCCTTGACCCGCAACTGACCGGCGGCCGGCCTCCGCCCCGTCTTCCAGTCCACCAGGTCCCAGTTCCCGTCCGCATCCCTGAACACAGCATCGATCCGGCCGCGCACCACGACGTCGCCGATCCGCGTTTCCACCGGAACTTCTACGTAAGCGGGCGCACGATGCGCCCATTCCGAGCCGCGGAAAGTGTCCACCATGGCGTCCAGGCCGTAGGCCTCGTCAATGTGGTCGTCCGAGCCCGGAGCCTCGCCCAGGTCCAGCATTCCGGCCGAGCCAAAGTACTCTTCCACCCAGGCATGGAACGCTGTGCCTTTCCTGGCCGACATGCCGGGTTCGCGCGGGACAGGTCGCCGCAAGCGTGCCAGGACAGACTGTGGGTCATCACCCAGGTCAACAAATGTCGACGCCGAGATGTGACCGGGCAGATGGACGTCCTGCACCGCTCCCCTTCGGGACCGGCGTTCCAGCAGCAATGCGGCCTCGCGCGCCCAATTTGCCGCGGCCCGCAGCTGAGGCTTCGCGCCGTTGGGATCTCCTCCATCCGCCTTCGCCTCATGACCGGCATTCATTGCGTCAAGGACTCGTCGCGCGGCCGACTCCATGGGTGCCCGGCGGCCAGCTGCCAGCCGGAGCCTGGCGCCGGTCCGCGCGTCCGTGGGGCCTTCGAGGGGGTCATACGGCCAGATGGCTACTTCAAGTTCCTGGGTGAGGGGGCTCTCCTGCGGAATGCGCTCTTCCGCCACGGAATCGCGGTGAACGACGGCGGCCCGGGGCGCCGCCGGCTCCCCCGCCACGGTTTGACCTGCGCCGGTTTGACTTGCGCCGGTTTGACCTGCGCCGGTTTGTCCTGCGCCGGCATCCCCTGCAGGGTCTGGTGCTGCGTCCTGTGCAGCGAGGTCAACTCCGGCCAGCGGGGCCAGTTCCTCGAGGAACGGCGAAATTTCGGCCATGCCGGCTCTTGATCCGACCCAGGCCGGGCTTGAGACCCACAAGACGAACTTGGCCCGGGTGTAAGCCACGTACGCCAGGCGTCGTTCCTCCGCTTCGCCGTGGGCCTGGACGTCCGCCTTGAATACTTTCTCCGCGTCCAGCCAGCCTTTCTGGTCAGGCTGGTCCAGATCCCACTGTGGAAGGTCGGCACGGTCTCCACGAAGCGGCCAAGGCAGGGCCGCGCTTCCGCTGCTCCAGCGGGAGTCCCGACTGCTCGGAAAGGCTCCCGCGTTGACTCCGGGTACGAACACAACGTCCCACTCGAGTCCCTTGGACGCGTGCACAGTCAACAACTGAACGGCTTCGTGGTTGACGTCGGCGGCAGCGGCGTCAAGGCCGCCTTCTTCTGCAGCCGCCGCCTCAAGCCAGGCCAGGAAAGCCAGGACGTCAACGCGGTGCGAGGTGTGGAGGAAACCCGCCGCGGCGTCCTGGAAGGCGTCCAGGTTGCGCCGGGCCTGATGGATGCTGAAGCCGGGACGGGCCGCGACCTCGATGTCCAGGAGCATGGCCCGCTCGACCTCGCCGAGGAGCGTAGTGAGGTCATCGCCCATAAACCCGCGGAGCTGCCGGAGTTCGGCCGAGAGGCGGCGCAGTCTTTCCAGCGCTGCCGCACTCAGGCTGCGCCCGTGCGAGGACGTCCAGCCCTCGCGGGGCAGCCAGTCCAAAGCCTCCACCAGGCTTGCCGAATCGGTGATGTCGGCCTCGATCACCGACTCACTAGCGGCGTCGGCGTCCCTCGGGTCTTCGGCGGCCGCCGTCGGTCGCCCTCTGTGCCGCGCAAGGAAGCCGGACCAGTCGCGGAATGCCATAAGGTCGGACGGGCCCAGGCGCCAGCGCGCACCGGCAAGCAGCCGCATCAGCGAGTCCGACCGCCCAGGGTCGGCGAGCACCCTGAGCGTTGCGACGAGATCCACGATTTCCGGGGTGTCGAGCAGGCCACCCAGCCCCACGATTTCGTACGGGATGCCGCGAACTTCAAATTCCCTGCGGATGCATTCCATCTGCGCCCTGCGACGGCACAGCACTGCCATCGCCGGCGGAAGACGCTCGGCGGGCGGTCCGTCCTCAAAATCGGTCACCCGATACCTCAGCACATCCTTGGCGATGGCCCGGGCTTCGTCCTCGTCGGTCGCGAAACGTCCGATGATGACTTGGCCCGCGGCCGCGGCCGGGCTGGGTTGCAGCGGCGGCACCTCCACCGAGGCGCCGGCCTCACGGTCTCCGGCCGGGCCCATCTGGGCGGCCGCGGCGCTGAGCGGCGCCGAAATGACGTTGGCGGCCGCAAGGATGTTCCTGCCGTTCCGCCAGGCCGTGGTGAGGTAGGACGTGGGCGCCACCGAGAACCTCGGAGTTCCCCCGGCTTCCCCGTTCTCTCCCACCATGGCCGGGAATTCCCGGACAAAGTGGAAGAGCTGGCCGGCTGAGGCGCCCCGGAACCCATAGATTGACTGGTTTGGATCGCCCACGGCGGTCACCGCGTGTCCGCCGCCGAAGAGCCTCGAAAACAGCACCAGCTGAGCGTGCGACGTGTCCTGAAACTCGTCCAGCAGCACCACCTTGAACCGCTTGCGCTCCACTTCGGCCGCCAGCGGGATCTCGCTGGCCACCCTTGCCGCCAGCGCCACGAGGTCACCGAAGTCCAAGGCACCGCGGTTCCGTTTGGCCGCTGCGTACCGGCCCACCATCTCGGCAACGCTGGCTCTGGTGCGCAGCATGGCGCTGAGCTCGCCGGCTGCCTGCGTCGGGTTCTTTTTTGCCCCTGCCACATACGGCAGGGCGTCAAACTCGGCAACGCGCTGCATCAACCAGTCGCGCACCTCGTCCGGGTCACGAAGATGTTCCGCGCATTCCCCGGCGAGTTGGATCACGGCTTTTACGAGGGTGGACTTGGCGGCCCGGAAGTGCTGGTATTCGCCGTCGAAGGCTTCCACCACTTCACTGGCCAGCTGCCACGCGTGTGCGCCACCCAGCAGCACCACGTCGCGTTCGACCCCGAGCCGGAGCCCGTAGTCGGACACGATGCCGCTGGCATAAGAGTGATACGTCGACACCTTCGGTTCGAGGGAGTCCTCGCTGAGCAGACCCGCAGGGAATATCCGATGCTGGACATCCTCAGTGGCAACACGCTGAAGGGCGGCCAGTTTGGCCCGGATCCGGCTGGCCAGCTCTCCTGCCGCCTTGCGCGTAAAGGTCACCCCCAGAACCTCTTCGGGTCTGACCCAGCCATTGGCCACCAGCCAAACAACCCGGTCCGCCATGGTGGCGGTCTTTCCAGAGCCCGCGCCTGCTATGACCAGTCGGGGTGTGAGTGGCGAGGAAATGATGGCCGACTGCTCCGGCGTGGGGCTGTTGCGCTCCCCCAACATCGCCGAAAGCTCCTCCGGGGTGAACCGTGGCGCCGGGATGTCCTGCTGCGTTCTCACTCGGTGACCTGCCTTCCGCGCACGCAAAGGGGGCAGATTTCGGGCAACCGGCAGCCCTGGCCGCCGTGCGCGCCCTTTGACGGGTCGTGGCGGGCCTCAAAGGTGCTGCCGGACATCAACCGGGCGGCGTCATTCACCATGTCCAACGCCCAGTTGTCAGCAGGATCCAGCGGTTCCTGGACTTGAACGGCGGGGTTCTTGTTGGTAGTGCCAAGCTGGGCCAGGACGGCGCCGCCGGGACCGGGTGGCGGACCCGAATCCTCCGGGTCCGCGAAGCCTCCTGCCAACACGGCTGCCTGGTAAGCGCCCAGCTGAGGGTGGCGCGACAGATCTGTTTTTGAGGGCTGCCGCTTTCCCGTCTTGAGGTCCACAATCACCAGTCGCCCCTCGGCGTCAATCTCGAGCCGGTCCACCTGCCCGCGCAGAACCGCGAACCTCGCTGCTGTCCCGGGTTTACCGGGTGACCCGGCTCCCGGATCTCCGGCATCCGCAATATCGGGCAATCTCACCTCGAAGTCCCGTTCCACGCCGACCAGGCTTCGGCCCTCGCTGCGCATGACCAGGATGTACTGGGCCAGCTTCCTCACCATCGACTCGGCACGCTGGAAGTCAAGCTTGCCTTCCCAGTTGTCTTTCATGCCCAGGGCCGGCCAGCGGCGGACCAGTTCGGCCACGTATTCGCCGCCCGACGCTTCCGGCAGATCCTGTGCAATGGCGTGGACAAGTGTTCCCAGACTCCGGGCAAAATCGGTGGCTGCTTCGCCCCCCGCCGCTTGGACGAACCAGTCAAGCGGGGATTTCTGGACTGTCTCGACCTTTGACGGCGAAACGGATACCGTCCCGCCGGGCGGCACTATCCGGTCGTCGGAGGACAACGGTGCGAGTCCCCACCACACGGAAGGATGAGCCCCGGCGACGGGCGGCTCCGCGGCGGCAAGTGCAGCCAGCACATTGGTGGCCTCGAGCGCGTCCGCGGCGTACCGTCCGTCCAGCTGGGCGTATTGCCTCAGTTCGGCCACCAGGGCGCGGAGAGTGAGAGGGCGTTCCACGGCGGTGAAGCCGCGCCGTTCCGTGCCATGGCCCAAGGGGGCGATGTAATCGAGGAAGGACGAAGGCTGTTCGTCCTCGGAGGACACGGCGGTGCAGATGAGTTCCTGCTGCGCCCTGGAAACCGCAGTGGAGAAACTCCGAAGCTCGTCGTACCGGATCTCGCGCAGCCTGCTGAGGGGGCCAAGCTGCAATGCGTGTTCGACTCCATGTTCAACGGCATCCGCAAAGAGGGTGCTGCCCAGCAGTTCCCCACGAAGCCTCGTGTTGGGCCACACGCCTTCCTGGAGGCCGGCAACAATGACCACGGGCCATTCACGCCCGGCGGCGCTGGCCGGCGTCATCAGCTCCACCGCGTCCTCAAGCTGCGCCCGCGCCGCCAGGGTGTCCATCGGCAGCTCCTGGCTGAGGAGATACTCAAGGAACTGGTCGGGGCCCGAACCCGGAAGCTGGTCCACATAGCGTTCTGCCGTATGGAACAACGCCATCATCGCGTCCAGGTCCCGGTCTGCCCTGGCCCCCGCGGCTCCCCCGGAGAGGGCCGCGTCCGTCCAGCGCGAAGCCAGGCCCGTGGAGTTCCACAACGCCCAGAGGACGGTTTCGGCATTTGCTCCGGCTTCCGCTGCGGCCGCGCTCCCTGCCTGGATCATCCGGGCCACCCTGCGAGCTGAATGACCTTCGATGCCGAGGGTGGTGAGCGCTCCTGGCTCCAAAAGCGCTTCAACGAGGAGGGCGTCGCTGGTCCGGCCGCCCCCGCCCAGGAGCTCCTCCCGCCGAAGCGACTGGCGCAGCCTGCGCAGCTCGATGGCTGTGGCCCCGCCAATTCGCGAGGTCAGGAGCGCAACCGCGGACTCCGGGGTCAGCGCCGCGGGATCAAGGGCCACGGCATATGCATCAAGCAGCGGTCGCACAGCAACTTCGTCACGGACAGCCGACTCGGCCACGGGCACCCGGACAGGGATCCCCTGTCCGGTGAGGTGGCGCTGCAGCTGGCTCAGCTGACCGCCGTTGCGGACGATAACACCGATGTCCCCGAGCGCACGGCCGTCGTTGAGGTGCGCGTCCAGAATCCGTTGCGCAACGTAGCGCAACTCGTGGACCGGAGACGGCAACAGATGCGCCTCGACACTGCCCCCGTGTTCTGCGGGCCCGTGTTCCAGGGTAGCCTCGGCACCGGTTTCGGATCCTCCCGCAGCCTGCCCGGCCACTGGGAATTCCAGGCGACGGGCCGATTGGCCGCCCGCGCGCTGGGAGATCCGGCCGGCAACGGCAAGCCACGCCTGCGCTACCGCCGGCTGGTGGCGATGGGCGGTCTTGAGCGGCCGTTCCAGGACAGCCCCCCCGAGGAGGCCGGTGACCTCCAGCCCGTCGATCTCCGGGCAGGCCGCTGCCCGGCCGTGACTCCGGTCCGGGCCCTGGTCCTGGTCCGGGCCGTGACTCCGGTCCAGGCCGTGGCCGTGGCCGTGGGCACGGTTTCCCAGGATCCCGCCAGCCGGCACGGCTCCGTGGTGTGCGGGGGCGAGCAGGTGCGGCAGCTCAGAGGTCAGATCCGGGCGTGCGCCGCGAAAACCCTGCACCACGGTGTCCGGGGAGAACGTCACGAAGACGTCCTTTCCCGCCGCGATGTCGGCCAGAAGTTCAAAGACGGCGGGGTTGGCCTCCTGAATGTCGTCCACCAGGATCAGCTGCAGCCGGTCCCGTTCCGCCGCGAGAAATTCCGGGGCGTCCTGGAAAATCTGGCGGGCAGCCGTGATGATTCCCGCAGGGTCGAAGGCTTCGGGCATCCTCAGGTCAAGGACGTCGCGGTATTCGGCGTAGAGCGCTGCCGCGGCAATCCAGTCAGGACGGTTGCACTGGTGGGCGAGCGTAACGAGGTCCTCCGCTGTCCGGCCCGATTCGATGATCCGGTCGAAGAGCTGACGGACCTCCTGCCGGAATCCGCGTGTTTCGAGCGCGGCTCCGAGGTCCTCGGGCCACGGCAATTCGAGCCCAGGCAGGGCATGGCCCTCAAGCAGTTCCTTGATGATCAGGTCCTGTTCGGGCCCGGAAAGCAGGCGGGGGGCCCTGGGAAGCGGAAGTATGCCTTCCGCTCTCGCACGCCGGATCAGGTCGAAGGCGTACGACGCCCAGGTGCGTGCCGGCGTCGTACTCAGACTCCGGTTGAGCCGGGCGGTGAAGCGGTCCCTGAGCGAGTCCGCCGCAAGGCGGCTCGGGGCGAGAACCAGCATCCGCTCGGGATCGACGCCATCGCGCTCGGCCCGCCGGACTGCTGCCTCGATCAGGACCGTGGACTTCCCGGTTCCGGGCGCACCCGGAAGCAGGACAGGACCTGTCCCGTGGGGCACGTCAACGGCCGTTTGTTGGTCGGGTGACAGCCTCGGAACGTGGTGGTGGACCTGGCGCGGCGGGAGCAGCCGCAAGCCCGAACCCCGGGAGCCGGCGGACGCTCCGGCCGGAGCTCCTCCCGGGATGTGGGGTGAAACGTCACCGCCCGAACGGCCCGTGCGGGTCCCCGGGACGCCGGCGGTTGCGGAGTGGTCGATAGTTGCAGTCACACGGTCATTCCATCATCGGGCGCCGACAATTTATGGAGCTGCCGCTCCAGACGTTCGGCGATGGCGTCGATAAGGTCAAAAGCGTCCTCGTCCGGGGCCCACCGTGCGGCCATCAGATCGACCCGCCAGCGGCCCTCTCCGGTCCGAAGGTAGTCAAGATGGCGGCCCAGAAGTGGCGTGCCTTCCTGGACGTAGTGGCGCAGGGCCTCGGCTTCGTGGCCCGGCGGCGCCTCACCATTGGCCCGGAGAACCCGCCACCAGGGGACGGAGCTGCCGTAGTGGCTCATGACCGAACCGACCTGGCGGGGCCCCCCGGAACCCAGGAGTTCCGAGACATCCCCGTAAGCCACCGCAGTACCCGGCGGAACCAGCTCTACGAGGGCCAGCACCGCCTCGACATACTCCGAACGCATTGACCCACATTAGCCGTTATCCGGGCACCGGTACGCCCTCACCGATACTGTCGGCCCCAACGGGTAGCGTTGAAGCATGAGCACTTGGAACTCTTTGCCCCGGGCCGCATTTGATCTGGAAACCACCGGCCGCAACTCCCGCGCGGCGCGGATCGTCACCGCCTCCGTCACTGTGGTGGATGCCGACGGCGGAGTTGTCCGTGAGCATGAGTGGCTCGCAGATCCGGGGGTGGAGATCCCGGCGGATGCCAGCGACGTTCACGGTGTCACCACCGAACAGGCCAGGAAGGACGGCCGTCCGGCGTCCGAAGTCACCGTGGAGCTGGCCACAGTCCTGCAGGAACTCTTCGATGCCGGCGTTCCCGTCATTGCCTTCAACGCAAGTTACGACTTCACGGTACTGGCGGCGGAGTCGGCCCGGTACGGCGTCCCGCAGCTGAATCGCTTTCCCGTTCTCGATCCTTACGTAATGAACAAGCAGGTGGACCGTTACCGGAAGGGCAAGCGCACCTTGACGGCCCTATGCGAGGAATACGGCGTGAGCCTGGATAATGCGCATACGTCCGCGGCGGATGCACTGGCCACCCTTCGAATGCTCGACGCCATGGCCGGCAAATTTCCCAAGCTGAAAATGCCCGCCAGCCAGCTCCATCAGCTTCAGGTCGACTGGGCGGCATCGCAGGCGGCTGATTTCCAGACCTATCTTCGCAAGACCAAACCGGCCGCTGTGATCGAGGGCGAGTGGCCGGTGCTTCCCCCCGAGGACGCTAGCCGGGGCGACTTCTAGACGGGGCCGCCGGAGCCGCCTGCGGCGCCCCGGAAGCTAGCCTCCAGCGGCGCCACACGCCAGCCTTTGGGACATATCTCACAGGCGTGTGACCGGTCCGTCAGAGGATTCAGGCAAGTCATTCGTTCCGCCGCTCCCGGCTGGTGCTCCGCAATGCATCGTTCGACCGGCTCTTGGATGAATAGGATTCCGCCACACATCCATATCGCTTCCATTTCTTCGATATTCCAACGTTTCCGGGGCAGATGAGACAATAATGTTTCGCGGCTGGTCCGCCTCGCTACTGCATGTCCGGTGGCCGAGGGCGTCGTACCGGCCCCAGAAGTACAGCGAATCCCCCAATGAAAGTGATTGCGTGATGAAGAGCAAAGCCATGAAGTGGCTGACCACCGTTCCTGTGGCGATTGCCGTTGCCGTCTCCCTGGCGGCGTGCGGCGGCGGGGCCGCGCAGTCGACCGCGTCCGCCACCGATGCCCTGAAGGGCAGCGACCAGACCTCACTGGACAAGTACACGACCAAGGACGTCACGCCCTTGGACAAGCTCGACAAGTCCAAGCTTGGCCTGATCAGCGAGGGCACCCTGAGCGTTGGCACGCTATCCGACGCCCCGCCGAACATCTTCATCGACAAGTCCGGCAACTTCACCGGCTTCGACAACGAGCTGCTCAAGGCCATGGCTGCCAAGCTGGGCCTCAAGGTGGAGTTTGCGTCCACTGACTTCTCGGCTCTGCTGGCCCAGGTCCAGAACAAGAAGTTCGACGTCGGATCCTCCTCGATCTCCACCACGGACAAGCGCCGCGAATCCGTGGGCTTCACCAACGGCTATGACTTCGGCTACATGGCCGTCGTAGCCAAAAACGACTCCAAGATCAAGGGTTTCAAGGACGTCACCGCCGATCAGCGCATCGCCGTTGTCCAGGGCACTGTGCAGGATGACTACGTCACCAACACGCTCAAGATCGAGCCCGTCCGCTTCCCGGATTACAACACCGCCTACGCCAACGTGAAGAACGGCCAGGTGGACGCGTGGGTTGCTCCCTCGCAGCAGGCTGACGGCCAGGTCAAGAGCGGCGACGGCACCGCCATCGTTGAGAAGACCATCAACACCCAGAACTTCACCGCTTACGCGGTAAACAGCAAGAACCAGGCGCTGACCGACGCCCTGAACTCCGCACTGGACGCCGTCGTGGCCGACGGCACGTGGTCCAAGCTGGTCAAGCAGTGGTACCCGGACCGTGAGACCCCCAAGAACTGGAAGCCGGGCAGCAAGGCTTCTGTAGTCCCGGCCGCCTAGCCTATGGATTTTTTCCAGTTTCTCAACACCTTCTTCAACTGGCAGGCGATGGCTCCGGTCATCCCCTCACTGTTGACCGTGGGCCTTCCCAACACGCTGATCCTGGCGATCTCCTCCGGTCTCATCGGCAGCGTCCTGGGCATGGTGCTGGCGATCATGGGCATCTCCCGCAACGGGGCCATGCGCTGGATCGCCCGGGTCTATACGGATATCTTCCGCGGGCTCCCCGCGGTGGTGACCATTCTGATCATCAGCATCGGACTGGGACCGGTGGTGCGCTCGCTTACGGGCAGCAGCAACCCGTATCCGCTGGGAATCATGGCGCTGTCCCTGATGGCCGGGGCCTACATCGGTGAAATCTTCCGCTCTGGCATCCAGAGCGTGGAAAAGGGTCAACTCGAGGCGTCCCGGGCACTGGGCTTCAGCTACAGCGCCTCGATGCGGCTCGTGGTGGTGCCGCAAGGCATCCGCCGGGTGCTGCCGGCCCTGGTCAACCAGTTCATCTCCCTGATCAAGGATTCGTCCCTGATCTACTTTCTGGGCCTGCTGGCCTCCCAGCGCGAGATCTTCCGGATCGGCAACGACGCGACGGCCAACTCGGGGAACCTGTCCCCCCTCGTGGCGGCCGCCATCCTGTACCTGCTGCTGACCATCCCGTTGACGCACTTCGTCAACTACATCGACCACCGCCTCCGCACGGGCCGTCCCGAAAAGAAGGAGCCCGATGAGCTGGCGGCACCCATCGGGAAAGGAGCCCAGGCATGAGTGAATTCGCATCCGGCTCCCTGACGGGCCGGAACCTCCACCTGGCCTTCGGGTCCAACCAGGTCCTTCGCGGCATCGACCTGCACGTGGAAAAGGGCACCACCGCCTCAGTGATCGGCCCGTCCGGCTCCGGAAAATCCACACTCCTGCGGGTGATGAACCGGCTGATCGAGCCCGACCAGGGCGACATCCTGCTGGACGGCCGCTCGGTGCTGAAGGACAACCCGGACGAGCTGCGCCAGCGCATCGGCATGGTCTTCCAGCAGTTCAACCTGTTCCCGCACAAAACGGTGCTGGATAACATCACCCTCGCGCTGCGCAAGCTCCGCAGGCTTCCGGCCGAGCAGGCGCGGGCGGAGGCACTGGAGCAGCTCGATCTGGTAGGCCTCAAGCACAAGGCGGACGCACGGCCGGCCAACCTTTCCGGTGGACAGCAACAGCGTGTGGCGATCGCCCGCGCCCTGGCCATGAAGCCGGAGGTGATGTTCTTCGACGAGGCCACCTCGGCGTTGGACCCGGAGCTCGTCAAGGGCGTGCTCGCCCTGATGGCCGATCTCGCCAAGGGCGGCATGACCATGGTGGTGGTCACCCACGAGATGGGTTTCTGCCGCAATGTCTCGGACACCGTGACGTTCATGGATGGCGGTGTTGTGGTGGAGTCCGGGCCGCCGGAGCAGCTCTTTACCGATCCGCGGACCGAGCGGCTGCAGGGATTCCTCTCCGACGTTCTGTAGCCGCAAAGCGCAGGACCCGGCGCAGCAAAATCAGCCGCATTCAATACGGCATTAACCATTGATGGCACCCGCCGTGGCGGGTGCCATCAATGGTTAACAACGACGGTTAGAAACGACGCCGGGTTCGCGCCCGGGGCCGCCCGGCACCTAGGCCGTGGCGGCTGCCGCCGCCTTCGCCGCGGCCGGCAGGGCGTCGAAGATCCGGTTCATGGCGACATCGTCGTGCGCTGCTGAAAGGAACCATGCCTCGAAGACGGAGGGCGGCAGATAGACGCCGGCGTCCAGCATCGAGTGGAAGAACGGCGCGTAGCGGAAGACCTCCTGGCCCTGCGCGTCCTCGTAGTTGTGAACCCCGCCCGCAGAGGTCCCGAAGGCCACCGAGAACAGATTTCCGGCCCGCTGGATGGAGTGGTCCACGCCGGCCTCATTCAGCGCCGCGGACAGCGCAGAGGAGAGTTCCAGCGAGCGTGCATCCACGAAGGAGTAAACCTCGGGGGTGGCGTGTGTCAGGGTCGCGACGCCGGCAGCCATGGCCACCGGGTTCCCGGACAGAGTGCCCGCCTGGTAGACCGGCCCAAGGGGAGCAAGGTAATCCATCACGTCGGCACGGCCGCCAAGGGCCGCCGTCGGCATGCCCCCGCCAATCACCTTTCCGAAGGTCAGCAGGTCCGGCGCCCATGGCTCGGACGTGTCCGCGGCTCCGCCGGTCAGACCCCAGTAGCCGGAGTAGCCGGTGCGGAACCCGGTGAGGACCTCATCCAGGATCAGCAGTGCACCGTGTTCGCGGGTGATGCGGGACAGGCCGGCGTTGAAGCCCTCACCGGGGGTGACCACACCCATATTGGCGGGCGCGGCCTCGGTGATCACCGCCGCAATGTTGGGCCCGTGTTTGGCGAAGGCGGCCTCGACCGCGCCGAGATCGTTGTAGGGCAGCACCAAGGTTTCGGCCGCGGTGGCCGCCGTAACCCCGGCGGAACCGGGCAGCGCCAGGGTGGCCAGGCCGGAGCCTGCTGCGGCAAGGAGACCGTCGAGGTGTCCGTGGTAGCACCCCGCGAACTTGATCACGAGGTTGCGGCCGGTGAAGCCGCGCGCCAGCCTGATGGCGGTCATTGTTGCCTCGGTGCCGGTGGACACCATGCGGACGCGTTCGGCCGCCGGGACACGTTCCTTGACGATGGCGGCCAGGTTGGCCTCGTCCGGGGTGGAAGCGCCGAAGGACAATCCCCGGTCCACAGCGGCATGCACGGCCTGAAGCACGGCCGGGTGGGCGTGTCCCAGTAGGGCCGGGCCCCAGGAGCAGACGAGGTCAACGTACTCCGTGCCGTCGGCGTCGGTCAGGTACGGTCCTTGGGCGGACACCATGAAGCGCGGCGTCCCGCCCACCGAGCCGAACGCGCGGACGGGCGAGTTGACGCCGCCCGGCATCAGCAGGCGGGCGCGGTCAAAAAGTTCCTCGTTGCGAGGGGTACTGGAAGTCATGGTTCCTATTCTTTCAGTTCGCGGCGTGTTCAGTTTCGGGGGCGTCCGCCAGCAGGTGTGCCACCCTGGGCGCCACCACGGTTCCAAACAACTCGATCGAACGCATCATCGCGGTGTGCGGCAGTGTGCCATTGCTATATTTGAGGTCGAACCGGTCCACGCCGAGGTTGTGCTTGAGCCGGGCAATCTTGCGCGCCACGGTCTCCGGAGATCCCACGTAGAGCGCCCCTTCCGGACCGCACATCGCGTCGAATTCGCGGCGGTTTCCCGGACCCCAGCCGCGCTCGGCGCCAATCCGGTTCCGCTGGGCCAGCCAGTTCGGGAAGAGCTCCTCGCGGGCTGCTTCGTCCGTTTCAGCCACGTGGCCGGGTGAATGCGTGGCCACCTGCTGCATGGGGTGGCCATACTTCGCCATCGCCTCGCGGTAGAGGTTCACCAGGGGCGCGAAGGCGCGTGGTTCGCCGCCGATAATCGCGAAAATGATGGGATAGCCGTATTCGGCGCAGCGCAGCACGGATTCCGGCGTTCCACCGACGCCGATCCAGGCGGGCAGCAGGTGATGTTCCAGCGGCGGAAACACGCTGAGCCCCTTGATGGCCGGACGGGTGCGTCCTTCCCAGTGGATGGGCTCCTGGGCGCGGACCTTGTCGAAGAGTTCCAGCTTTTCCTCGAACAGGACCTCATAGTCGGCCAGATCGAAGCCGAAGAGCGGAAAGGACTCGATGAAGGAGCCACGCCCCAGCATGACTTCGGCCCGGCCGTTGGAAATGGCGTCCACGGTGGCGAATCGCTCAAAGACCCGGATGGGGTCATCCGAGCTCAGCACCGTCACGGCGGATCCGAGCCGGATGTGCTTTGTCCTGGCCGCGGCGGCAGCGAGGAACACCTCCGGCGCGGAGACCGCGAAGTCGCGGCGGTGGTGCTCCCCGACGCCAAAGGCATGAAGTCCGACGTCGTCGGCAAGTTCCGCCTGTTCCAGCAGCTGGCGCAGCACTTGGGCGTGCGGGACCGGGTGCCCGTCAGGGTAGACCCCAACGTCGCCAAAGGTGTTCAGTCCCAGCAGCACCTTCCGGGGACCCACTGGGGTGGAGGGATGGTCTCCGGCGCTGGTGAGCGGCACGCCCGCGATGGAGTCGCCCGCGGCGGGAGGCTGCGTCATCAGGACTCCTTGAGCCAGCCGGCGAGCTCCGAAGCCCAGTACGTGAGCACCATATTGGCGCCGGCACGCTTGATGCCCAGCACCGACTCGGTAATGGCGGCCCGCCGGTCGATCCATCCGTTCGCCGCCGCGGCCTCGATCATCGAGTACTCCCCCGAGATCTGGTAGGCCGCCACCGGCACCGGACTCATCTCCGCGACGTCGGCCAGGATGTCCAGATAGCTCATGGCGGGCTTCACCATCACCAGGTCCGCGCCTTCGGCGAGGTCCAGTTCAACTTCGAGGATCGCCTCACGGCGGTTGGCGGCGTCCATCTGGTAGGTGCGGCGGTCACCCTTCAACTGGGAATCCACCGCTTCCCTAAACGGACCATAGAAGGCCGAAGCGTACTTCGCGGCGTAGGCCACCACGGCGGTGTTGGTGTGCCCGGCGTCCTCCAGCGCCTGCCGGATGACCCCGATCTGGCCGTCCATCATGCCGGAGGGACCCAGCATGTGCGCCCCGGCGGCAGCCTGTGCCACGGCCATCTCGGCGTAGATTTCCAGCGTGGCGTCGTTATCGACATAGCCGTCGGCGTCGAGCACTCCGCAGTGCCCGTGGTCCGTGAATTCGTCGAGGCAGACATCGCTCATGACCACCAGGTCATCGCCCACTTCGGCGCGGACATCGCGGATCGCCTTGTTCAGGACTCCGTCCGGGTCGAGTGAGGCTGAGCCCCGGGCGTCGCGCTGGGCCGGGATGCCAAAAAGCATGATCCCGCCCACCCCCAGTTCCACGGCCTCGGCCGCGGCCCGTTTCAGCGTGTCCGTGGTGTGCTGCACCACGCCGGGCATGGACTCGATCGGGTTCGGTTCGGTGAGCCCCTCGCGGATGAAGGCGGGCAGGATCAGCTCCGGCGCCGCCAGACGGTTTTCGGCAGTCATCCTGCGCATGGCGGGAGTGGTGCGGAGACGCCGGGGGCGGTGTTGCGGGAAGCTCATGTTCTGTCCTTCACTGGGTGCTGGGTTGCGGCTGATGAGGGGACGGGGACGTGCCGGGTGCCAGGGACCGCACCACGGCGGCAACGAGACCCGAGGCGGTGGGTTCCTTGGCGATGGAAGCGACAGCAAGGCCGAGGGCCTCCGCCTCCCCCGCCGTCGCAAGGCCGATCGCTACGAAACGGCAGCCGCCCAGTGGTGCGAGGTCTGCCTGGATGCGCCGGGCAGCGCTGGGTGACGCGGCGACCACCACGTCGAGCAGACCGGCATTGACCGCGCGTTTCGCTTCGGCTGCCGTGAGGACCGGCGCCGGCGGCCTGTCTCCGGCCCCGGGCGCCTCAAGGGGCGGCTGGCACGCCGGCAGCCGTCTGCCTGGATCAGCAGGATAATCCACGGTGTGGTACGCAATCACCGCCTGCACGGATGCTCCGCGGGCTTCAATCCCCCGGCGGAGCCGCGGATCGGCGATGTCGGCCTGGGGCAGGAGCACGCTGGACCTGCCGGCGGGCCAGATATCTAGGAGACCTGCACCGGACTGGATCCTGGCGGGCGCAAGGTCGACGGCGACACCCCGGGACTCAAGGACACGGCGTGTGGCAGGGCCGACGGTGGCCACCTGGGTGCTGCCGGGCAGCCAGGTGCTAAGGGTGGAGCCGCGTTCGGCGGCTTTGGTCTCCAACGCCTGAATGGTGGTCACGCTGCTGATCACCAGCCAGGTGTAGGCTCCGGCGCCAAGGGCATCGAAGGCGACGTCCAGTGAATGCTGGTCGCGGGCCTCCTCGAAATCGATGAGAGGCAGCAACAGCGGTTCGGCGCCGACACCCTTCAGCGCGGCCACAAGTTCCGCGGAACGGTCCGGGCCGCGGGCGATGAGGACCCGGGCACCCTTCAGTGGCCCGACGTCGCCGTCGCTCGGGCCGGGAGCGCCGTGCCGTCCCATGAGCTCTCGATTCCCGGGGCTCAGGAAGCCGCCAGGTCTGCGATGTCGGCCGCGCCGCGTGCCAGCAGGACCTCGGCGAGGTCAATGCCGAGCAGGGTGGCGCCGACTTCGGTGAGACCGTCGGTGGCTTTCTTGTCGCGGATGCTCGCCGTGCCGTCCACGGCGCAAACCACGGCTTCGAGGTAGAGCATGCTTCCCTTGCGGTAGGCATAAGCTCCCACCGGCGCCGCGCAGCCGGCCTCGAGACGCGCCAACAGGGCACGCTCGGCGGTGACGGCAAGCCGGGTGTCGGTGTCATCCAGCGCTGCCAGCGCCTGCGCCAGCGGGCCCTGGGAGCCCTCGGTCGATCCGGCTTTGCGGGGTGCGTCGGCGGTGCGGCATTCGATCGCCAGGGAGCCTTGGCCCGCCGCCGGGAGCATAACGTCGGTCTCGAGGTATTCGCTGACGGCGTCGAGCCGGCTGATCCGTTCCAGGCCTGCGGCAGCGAGCACAACGGCGTCGAGGTCGCAGGACTTTCCGTCAACCACAACGTCCGTAACATTTCCCGGCAATCCGGGCACCCGGCCCAGCCGGGTGTCCACGTTGCCCCGGATGTCCACGATGTCCAGGTCCGGCCGAGCCGCGCGCAACTGGGCCGCGCGGCGGGGAGAGCCTGTTCCCACCCGTGCACCCTGCGGCAGGTCGGCGAGTTTGAGGCCTTCGCGGGCGCAGAGCACGTCCCGGACGTCCACCCGCTTGGGCGTTGCTGCCAGGGTAAGGCCGGGAGCGGCACCGGTGGGGAGATCCTTCAACGAGTGCACCGCGACGTCGCACTTGTCCCGCAGGAGCGCGTCCCGCAGGGCGGCAACGAATACGCCGGTGCCGCCCATCTGGGACAAGGAGCCGGTGAGGACGTCGCCCTCGGTCCTGATGTGAACGAGCTCAACCGGAAATCCGCCAAGGGCGGCCAGCTGGTCAGCGGTCTGCCGGGTCTGTGTGAGGGCCAGCTTGCTGGCCCTGGTCCCGATGCGGACGGTCACAGGGAATCCTGCCCCGCCGCCGGTGAGGCAGCATCGGCCGGGTACGGGTCGTGCCCCGTTCCCACGGTGGTGTCGGCCGCGGCGATGGCGGGCTTCTCGCCGCGGAAGTTCGCGCAACATCCGGGACGGCAGACGTCGTACCAGGGGCCGAGCTTGGTCAGGTGCGGGCGGTCCTGGATGTTGTTTGCGGCAGTCCGCTCACAGATCAGGTCAACAATGCCCGAGATGAACTTCCGGTGCGTACCGGGAGTGGGAACGCGCGTGACGGCGAGGCCAAGGTTGCTGCAGGTCTCCAGCGCCTCGGTGTCGAGATCCCAGAGAACTTCCATGTGGTCGCTGACAAAACCGAGAGGCACGATCACGATGCCCTTGACACCCTGGCCGGCGAGCTCGGCGATGGCGTCGTTGATGTCCGGCTCCAGCCACGGAACGTGGGGCGCGCCGGAGCGGGACTGGTACACAAGGGACCACGGTGCGGTGAGGCCGGATTCGGCCTCCACCCTGCGGATGACCTCGGTTCCCGTGGCCAGGTGCTGGGCCACGTACGCGGAGTCTTCCTCGAAATGGCGGGGCTCCGCCTCGGACCGGCCTGCGGCCTCGGCGTCCCTGGTGGGGATGGAGTGGGTGGCGAAGAGAATGTGCACAGGCGCGTCCGGAGCGCCCGCGGCGGCGAGCTGGGTGCGGACGTCGGCCAGGCCGGCGGCGGTGCCTTCGATGAATGGCTCAACGAAGCCGGGGTGGTCGAAGTACTGACGTACCTTGTCCACTTCCAGCTTCCCGTCGAGACCTGTCTCGGTGAGGGCCATGCCGATGTCCTCGCGGTACTGGCGGCAGCTGGAGTAGCAGGAGTAGGCGCTGGTGGTGACCATCAGCAGCTTCCGGTGGCCGGCGTCGTAGACGTCCTGGAGCGTTTGTGGGATGTAGGGATCCCAGTTGCGGTTGCCCCAAAACACCGGCAGGCTGATCCCCCGCGCTTCCAGTTCGGCCTCGATGGCCGCTTTGAGCTCACGGTTCTGCCCGTTGATCGGGCTGATCCCGCCGTTTGCCCGGTAGTGGTGGGACACCTCTTCCAGCCGCTCGTCGGGGATGCCGCGGCCGCGGGTGACGTTGCGGAGGAACGGAAGGACGTCCTCCTGGCCCTCGGGTCCCCCGAAAGACGCGAGAAGGACGGCGTCGTACTCCTTGGGAGCCATCCGGCCGGCTTCGGTGACGGGGTTGATAGCTGTATCCTCGGCCAGGGATTCAGGTGAATCCAGCAGGCTCATGCGAGGACCTCGGCAATCTCCGCTGCCGTGACCCGGCGACCGGTGTAGAAGGGGATTTCTTCGCGGACGTGGTGGCGGGCCTCGGTGGAGCGCAGGTGCCGCATCAGGTCAACCAGGTCCACGAGTTCGGGAGCTTCGAGCCCGAGGATCCATTCCCAGTCGCCCAAGGCGAAGGAAGACACGGTGTTGGAGATGACCTGCGGGAAGTCGCGGCCCAGCATTCCGTGGTCGCGCAGCATGGCGCCACGTTCGGCGTCCGGGAGCAGGTACCACTCGTAAGAGCGGACGAACGGGTAGACGCAGAGCCACTTGGCGGGCGCCACCCCGCGGGAATATGCAGGGGTGTGGTTTTTGGCGAACTCGGCCTCACGGTGGACGCCCATGGCGGACCAGGCGATCTCGGTGCCGGCGAAGAGGGCGCTGCGCCGGATGTCCCGCACCGCCTGCTGAAGGTCCTCGGGCTTGGGTCCGTGGAGCCAGACCATGACGTCGGCGTCCGCGCGCATGGCGGAAACGTCGTAGCTCCCGCGGTGGATCACGCCGGCATCGGCGAGCCTCGCGGTCAAGGCGTCGAATTCCGCGGCAGCGTCGGCGCTGCGCGCGACGTCCGCGGAACGCTTGAACACGGTCCAGAGAGTAAAGAACTGTTCGACTGGCTCTTCGGCGACTGTGTTTCCGGTTACTGTTTCTTCAGTTTTACTGACAGATTCGGCAGAAGTGTGGCTCATGGTTACCAGTTTGCCCCCTCCATCCACCTAAGTCGAAACCGAAGTCTTCTACAGCGTGTAGAAGTGGTTAAAGTCACAGCCGCCCTGTGTTCAGAGCGTCCCTTGCTCAGGCTTTCCGCATCCGGATGAAAGCGACTCCAGCCGCTCCGGCCAGCGCCACCAGCCCTGCTCCCCACCACACCTGGGCCGGGACTCCTTCCAGGGGCGTAACGCTCACGGCCGAGCGCATCACCGGCGCGCCGGACACGCCGTATCCGGGTCCCGACAGCGGAACGAGACCGGCCGACGTCAAGGTTGCCATGTTCGCGGGCCCGAACATCTGCATGGTCCCCCAGGACGAGGGCCCGGGAGCCGCGCCGAGGCCGAACATCCTAACGGCCGACCCGCCGGCAGCGGCGATGTCGACGAAGGATCCGTTGGCGGCACTGGCACCGGGGAGGGCAGGAGCGGGGAGGGTGGGCAGTGTGCCGGTGGCCGGAGCTGCCGGCGCCTGCACCCCACCCGGCGCCGGAGTTGCGGGCATGAGGCTGGGACCAACGGCGCCTGAGCCGCCACCCGCGCCCGGCGGCGGCACCGGGGACAACGACGGCGGGACCGGGCCCCGGCTCGGCGCGGACGGTGCGGGTGACCAGGGGGCGGGTGACGCGGGCTCGGGTGACCTGGGAGCGGGCGCCGAGGGCTCAGGTGATGTTGGAGCGGGTGAGGACGGTTCCGGAGCTGACGGAGCCGGTGATGCGGGGTCGGTCGTCGGCGAGGGCTGCGGCCGCTGCTGCCCGGGCGGGGTGGGCCTGACCTGGCCACCCGGATTCGGCGACGGAGAGCCGGACGGGCCCGGTTTCGGACCCAAAACCACTGACGCCCACGTGCCCAAGAGCGACACGTCCGCTTCTGTCGCAGGACTTGTGGGAGCGGCGTCCGAACCTGTGTCCGGTGAGGGAACAAGAGACACCGCGTTTGATGCAGGAACACCTGCGGATACAACCAGCACCACTCCGAGCGCAGCCGCTGCTGTGCCGCGCCGAAGTCCCCCATGGAAACCAGTCAGTGTTCGAGAAAATTCGGACTTCTGAATGACCATAGTCATCGACACTAGCCAGAAAATCGTGCCGAAAGAAACTTGCGGAGAAGCCCCGCAGAGGGTATCGCGAGCGGCCCCGGGGCCAGAACAAGCAGCCCCCCGGCCCGGGACTTGCCGGGAACTACCGGACCAGGTCCGCCAACTGCCTGCGGGTATCAGCCACCACGGCCGCCAGGCCATTGCCGGCCAGCCAGCCGCCCACCAGTGCCAGGCCTCCGGTGCCGGCACAGATCCGACGGACCTCGGCCACCCGCTGGCGGTGGCCCACGGCGGCGAACGGAAGTGCGCCGCCCCAGCTGACGACGTCCCAGTCCAGCACATCATCCGATGTGACCGGAACGGTCAGGAGCGCTGACGCGTCCCGTAAGGCCACATCAAAGAGTTCCGCGTCGGAGACGCCCGGACCCGCCTCGACGACGCCCGCCGCGCACGTCCGCGCGGGGGCGCCGGAAGCGGCAGGGACGCCGTCGCTTCTTCCGTATGACAGCCGGACCACGTGGGTTCCCGGCCCCGCTTCGGCGGCCAGCCAGTCCCACTTGGCGGTGGCGTGCGTCAGCGCCTTGGCCTGGATGCCGGGGCTCTGCGGCGCCACCAGGATGCCGGTCCCACGCGGCCTGCGATCCAGAGCGGGAAGGTCAACAACAAGTGTCACAAGCTTTACATCGGGCCCGGCTCCGGGCCGGTGGGCGGACAGTTCCGGCACAGCCGCTTCAAGAAGTCCGACGGCGGAGGGACCGTCGAGCGCCACCACGAGCAAACCGGCGTCGTACGTCTTGTCCCCTGCGTGAACCACCCAGCCGGACGAGGTCCTGGCCACCGCCTCCGCCCGCGTGCTGTTCACGAGCCTCACACCCAGGGCGCGCAGCTCTGCCATCAGGGCGGTGACGAGGGTGTGCATTCCGCCTTTAAGGCCGGCGACGGCGGACCCGGCCCGCACCGGCTCCCGGGCTCCGTGCTCAGCGTCGGCCGTGGCGTCCTGGGATTGTGCGGGGACGCCCTGGCGCTGGGCCGCCACGGCGCCGGCGAGCGAGCCATGGGCGCGTATTCCGGCGCGAAGGCCGGGGGCCACCATGTCGACGTCCAACAGGGCGGGATTGGCGGAGTGGACCCCGCCCACCACCGGTTCCACCAGCCGCTCCAGGACCCGCCTTCCCATGCGGGCGCGCACCAGGTCGGACACGCTGGCCAGGGGCGCCCTCGTACCCAGCCAGGGCGGCAGGAACTTGTCCAAGGACGCCCGCGCGGATCCCGCGAGTCCAAGGGTTCGGCGCACTTCCGGATCCCACGGGTTCGCCGGGATGCCAAGGACTCCGGTCCTGGGCAGTTCGCGGGCACCTTCCGGGAGCTGGACCCAGGCGCCGCCGGGATGGGGCGCCACGATGTTGCCGCCCAGGCCAAGTTCCGCCGCAAGGTCCGATACCGCAGTGGAACGGGTGGCGAAGGACTCCGCTCCGCTGTCCAGTGTCAGGCCGCCCACCACGTGGCTTCCCACACAGCCGCCCCAGGTCGCAGCCGCTTCAAGGACGGTGGTGCTGACACCGCCGCGGGCCAGTTCCAGTGCTGCCAGCAGTCCGGAGATGCCGCCGCCCACCACCACCGCTGTACTCATGGACGCGTCCGGGGCGTGTGCGTTCACGGTTTACTCCGGCGCGATTGAGTGAATGAGTTCCACGAGGCGCGTCAGGACGGCGGGGTCCGTTTCGGGGGGCACGCCGTGGCCCAGGTTCAGGACGTGCCCGGGTGCGGCGGAACCGGCCCGGACCACGTCGCGGACGTGGGCCTCCAGAACGTCCCACGGGGCGGAGAGCAGGGCGGGGTCGATGTTTCCCTGCAGCGGGACGGAGCCGCCCAAGCGCCGGTTGGCCTCATCGAGCGGCAGCCGGTAGTCCACGCCCACAACGTCGACACCCACGTCGCGCATGGCGACGAGCAGCTCCGAGGTGCCGGTGCCGAAGTGGATCAGGGGCGCGCCCAGGTGCCGCACGTGGTCGAGGGCACGGGCCGAGGCGGGGGCCACGAACCGCTGATAGTCAGCCAGGCCCAGCGAGCCGGCCCAGGAGTCGAACAGCTGGGCCGCGGACGCACCGGCTTCCAGCTGGGCACGGAGGAACATCCCGGAGGCATCCGCGGCCCAGTTGGCCAGGGCGGTCCAGGTCTCCGGATCGGCATGCATCATGGTGCGGGGGCCGAGGTGGTCGCGCGACGGCTTGCCCTCCACCATGTAGGCCGCAAGGGTGAAGGGCGCGCCCGCGAAGCCGATGAGCGGCGTCGTGCCCAGCTGCGCCACCGTGAGCCGGACCGCTTCCCGGATGGGCTCCAGGGCTTCCCACGTCAGCTGCGGAAGCGCTGCAACGTCCGCGGCGGTGCGGATGGGCTTTTCAAGGACCGGGCCGATGCCGGGGACAATGTCCACGCCCACGCCGGCGAGCTTGAGGGGAATCACGATGTCCGAGAAGAAGATGGCGGCATCGACGTCGTGCCTGCGGACGGGCTGGAGGGTGATTTCCGAGGCCAGTTCGGGACGCAGGCACGAATCCAGCATCGCCACGCCTTCCCGGACCTTCAGGTATTCGGGCAGCGAGCGTCCGGCCTGGCGCATGAACCAGACGGGGCGCCGTGAGGGCCTGCCGCCCCGGTAGGCAGTGATGAGGGGCGAGTCCGCTGTTCTGCCGTCGAGGAGGGGGTGGCCCGGGTCCAGGGTTCCGGCCGCGTTGGGAGGCAACGTGGCGTCGGAAGACGAGGTACCGGTCACCGTGGCGTCAGAGGTTGCAGCGCTTGAAGTCATGACTCCGATTGTGCCTAAGTTCGCCCCTAAAAGATAACGACAGCTTGTCATCCCCGGCCGGTTCGAGATCCTCCGTGGCGCGAATCACAGCGCTTCGTGCCATACACCACGGCGCATTGTTGTTCCACGCGGCGAGGCAATAGCTATGATTGTGATGCTGTGGTTCTTTTTTCATTGGTGGCTACTCACGCCGACATCGACCTCGAGACCGTTGCTCAACTGAGCACCGGTTCTTCAGAGATCGCCACATCCGCACTCTCCGGATCGCCGGCAGTGAAGGGTGCGATTGTCCTTGCCACCTGCAACCGCTTCGAAATCTATGGGGAAGCCCCGCATGCGGACGACGTCGAAGCGGCCCGCGCCGCCCTGGTGGCCCAGATCAGTGGCCTGAGCGGCCTGAACGAGCAGCTCGTCTCCAAGTCGTTCAACACGCGCACCGGGGGCGAAGTCAGCCAGCACCTTTTCGCGGTCAGCTCTGGACTCGACTCAGCCGTGGTGGGCGAGCGGGAGATTGCAGGCCAGGTGCGGCGCGCCCTGATCACCGCCCAGCATGAGGGCACCGCCAGCGCGGGACTCATACGACTCTTCCAGGCCGCCTCCAAAACAGCCAAGGACGTCGGCGCCCAAACCGCTCTCGGATCCCGAGGGCTGTCCATTGTCTCCGTGGCACTGGACCTGGCCACGGATTTGTCCGAGAACCCCGACTGGTCCGCCAAGAAGGCCGTCGTTTTCGGCACCGGCGCCTATGCCGGTGCCACCATGGCGCTGCTGCGCGAACGCGGCTGCACCGATATCTCCGTTTTCTCCTCGTCCGGCCGCGCGGAGGGCTTCGTGGCAACCCGTGGCGGCACGGCGCTGGACTCGGACTCGCTTCCCGGCGCAGTCGCCGCGGCTGATGTCATGATCGGCTGCAGCGGCAGCGACAGCCGCGTCGAGGCTGAGGAGCTGGCCCGGGTCCGCGCCAACTCGCCGCAAACGCTCGTCGCCATAGACCTGGCGCTCACCCACGACTTCGATCCCGCGGTGGGCGAGCTCGACGGCGTGGAGCTGCTCACGCTTGAATCCGTCCGGCTCGCCGCTCCCCAGGAGCAGGCCGAATCGCTGGCCCAGGCCAGCGGCATTGTTACCGGAGCCGCCGCGGCCTTCGAGCAGGAACGCGAAGCCCGGTCCGTGGACTCGGCAATTGTGGCCCTGCGCCGCCACACCATGAATGTCCTGGACGCCGAGATGGAAAAAGTGCGCGCCCGCCACGGCTGCACGGCCGCCGCCGAGGAGGTGGAGTTCGCGCTGCGGCGCATGGTCAAGCAGCTGCTCCATGTCCCCACCGTCCGCGCCCGCGAGCTTGCCGCCAACGGCCAGCAGGAACATTACATCGCCGCCTTGGACGCCCTCTACGGCATTACCGTGGAGCAGCCCGCCGCGGCCCCGGCCTCAGCCGAGGATGCCGAGTGCCCCGTTGACCACGGCCAGGCCCGCCAGGACATCCCTGAGCCCCGCCGGAACTCCGCCTGAGTCACCACCAGCTCCGCCCTACCTGAGCTCCTGTTCTGACCCCCTGCTCGGGGACCCTCCCTGACTCCATGTCTGAGCTCCGGCCAACGCCGGGACTCCGCGGCAGCTGCCTTCCTAGCTCAGTAGACAGGCTTGGCTCAGTAGACAGGCTTGGTGGGCTCCACGTCCCGCACCCAGGCGAGGATGCCGCCCTCCAGGTGGCTGACCCGCTGGTAGCCTGCCTTCCGTGCGGCTGCGAGGACGGCCGCGGACCGCGTTCCGCCCTTGCAGTGGAAGACGATGTCCTTGTCCTGGGGCAACTCGGCCCAGGCCTCTCCCGCCAGGATCCTGCCCTGGGGGATGAGCACCGAACCGTCAATGCTGACGATGTCGTGCTCACCGGTTTCGCGGACATCGATAAGTTCGAAGTCCTTGAGTCCGGCCTTCCTGGAGGCCAGCATCGTGGCAAGCTGAGTGGCCGTCACGGTGTTTTCCTTCGAGGTGGCGGGCTCCGGGACTATCCCGCAGAAAGCGTCATAGTCGGTCAGTTCGGTGACGCGTTCGGCCGCAGGGTCCCGCGCCACCTTGATCTCCCGCCACGTGCCGCCCAGGGCATCGAAGAGCGCAACCCGGCCAAGGAGTGAGCGGCCGACGCCGGTAATCAGCTTCACGGCTTCGGTCACCATAAGGGAGCCAACGGCCGCGCACAGCATGCCGAACACTCCCCCCTCGCCGCAGGACGGCACTGAACCGGCGGGTGGCGCCTCGGGGTAAAGGTCGCGGTACGTGGGGCCGTGCTGCTCCCAGAAAACGCTGACCTGCCCGTCGAAGCGGAAGATGGAGCCCCACACGTAGGGCTTTCCGAGAATGGCCGCGGCATCGTTTACGAGATAACGGGTGGCGAAATTGTCCGCGCCGTCGAGAATGAGGTCGTAGTCGGCAAAGAGCTCCAGTGCGTTGGAGGCGTCGAGCCGGACGTTGTGGAGCCGGACATCCACCAGAGGGTTCAGTTCAGCGATGGAATCCCGGGCCGATTCGATTTTCAACCGGCCCACGTCGCTTACGCCATGGATGACCTGCCGCTGAAGATTGCTCAGGTCCACGGCGTCGTCATCAATGATGCCCAGGGTGCCCACACCCGCGGCAGCCAGGTACAGGAGCGCGGGTGAGCCCAGCCCGCCGGCCCCGATGACCAGCACTTTCGCGTTCTTGAGCCGGCGCTGACCTATCGTTCCGATCTCGGGAATGATGAGGTGCCGGGAGTATCGCTCCACCTCATCAGGGCTCAGTCCCGCCGCCGGTTCCACGAGTGGTTCCAGGGTTGCAGGGAGGGCGCTTGCAGTAATCGTTGAAGCCATACTTCAATGTATGCCTGAAGATGCCGCCAGGTCATATTACCCGCGCGTAAAGTGTAGGTAGCTGCAAGTGAAAGAAGGCCAAAAGTGGTTCATCATGCACCGGTTGAACGGACACCGGCCGAAAAGGCTGCGGCCGCACCGGCACGGACCGGCGGCACGCGTTCGGCCCGGCTCCCCCGCGACGAACGCCGCGCCCAGCTTCTTGCCGCGGCGCAGGAAGTGTTTGTCGCCAACGGTTACCATGGCGCCGCCATGGACGAGATCGCCGAGACCGCCCACGTGAGCAAACCGGTTCTGTATCAGCATTTCCCGTCCAAACGCGAGCTTTACCTCGCCCTTTTGGACAGCCACCTCAGTGCTTTGACCGAGCTCATGATGGGGGCGTTGAACTCCACCACGGACAATGACGAACGCGTTCAGGCAGTAATGCGCGCCTATTACCGGTTTATCGACAGCGACGACCAGGCGCACCGTCTTGTGTTCGAGTCCGACCTGATTAACGATCCGGATGTCAGCTCCCGGCTGGAGACGTTCAATAAGACTTTTGCCGACGCAATCGCCCAGGTCATTGCCGAGGACACCAAACTCCCCATGCTCGAAGCACAGCTGCTGGGCCGCGGCCTGGCCGGAATGGCCCAGGTCAGCGCACGTTATTGGCTGGAAACCGACGGGAACCTGGACCTCGATGTGGCCAGTGACCTGATCTACCGTTTAGCTTGGCGCGGAATCAGTCGCTTCCCCAAAGAAACCTAGACTACAAATAGAGACTACCTTCGGAATTCATTCGGAACTTGATTGGCTGGGAGGCCTCGCTGTGGAAGTAAAGATCGGCATTCAGAACATTGGCCGTGAAATTGTGCTGGAATCTGCTCAGGATGCTGGCGCCGTTGCAAAGGTCGTCGAGGAGGCCCTGTCCAAGGGCACCGAGCTGCGCCTGACCGACGAAAAAGGCCGGCTGATCATCATTCCCACGAATGTCCTTGGCTATGTCGAAATCGGGGCAGAAGAAGCGCGCCGCGTCGGGTTCGGCCAGCTCTAACCCACACCCGCCCGCCATCCGGCCAGCACCTGTTCCCACCCCGGCCCGCCATCCGGCGGGGCAGCAAGGAGTTTAAATGCTTTCCCTCGTTGTGGTCACCCTGGTCACTGTTGCCGCCGGGTTTGTGGTGTGGGCCAACGACCGCCGCCATGCCAAGTACGGCATGGCTGTGCCAGCCGGCGTCGCGACGGCGGTGGGGGCGCTGAGCTGGATCATTCTCAACGCGGCCGGGCTCAGCTACCAGCCGGGCCTCACGTGGATTCCGTGGGTAGTGCCCATGGTCCTGGGAACTGGAGCCGCCGTCGGGACCGCCATCTACCTTGGGCGCACCCGTTCGCGCTATGACACGCAGCAGCTGACGGCGGCGCTCAGGCTCTAGCCCTGGCGCCTCTAGCCCTGGCGCGGATCCGGCTGGTGCCCCTCTTCGGTGCACAGGCACAACCGGTTTCCCTGCGCATCCGTGACCACCACCCAGCTGGGTGCGTGGTCGCGGTTCATTAAGGCGTTGGTGTCTGCAATTTTCTCCAGGACAGGGCCGGATTCGGCCTTGCTCCTGTGGATGTCCAGGTGGATCCGGTTGTCGTCGGGAGTCCGGGTCTCCTGGAACCAGAGGCCCGGTCCGCGGCCGTACGGGTCTTCGAGGTCCCCGAACCGGCCCTTCCGGTAGCCCAGCGCGGTGCGCCAGACTTCGGAGATCTCGGCCGGGTTCGCGGTGTCGACCGCAATCTCCACCGTCCGGTATAGTCCCGGCTCGGCGCTCGCCCCGGCTGCGGCTGCCGCGGCACTGGCCGCCGCAGCGGCAGAGACATCACGCGCGGTCACCTCACCCCCGGCGTCGTGTGAACTGAGCCGGATGAACACCCGGTTGTAACGCCAGTCGAGGTCCGGGTGGTGGTTCTGCTCTTCGGCGAGGCGTCCGACGGCGGCGATCAGCTTGAGCGCGGCAGCCGCCGTCGGCGCTTTGTAGGCCGTGACCAGGCCGCCCAGCCGGTACCTCCAGTCGGGAAGGTCTTCGAGGGCGGCGTCGATCTGCGCTCGGGTGAGAATGTCTTCCTTGCCGGTCACTGCTGGCTCCTTGGAATGGTCAGAGCATGGCCGGGCCGCCGCGGCCAGACGGAATTAAAGGAATTCCGCGCGGCCCTCCATGGCGGACGAGGCCAATGCGTGCTCACGGCGCGGAATCCGGCCGGCCGCTTTCGCCAGCCTACCTGCGATAACAGCGTGTTTGAAGGCCTCCCCCATCACCGCCGGGTTTTGCGCACGGGTGACAGCCGTGGCCAGCAGCACCGCATCGCAGCCCAACTCCATGGCGAGCGCCGCGTCGGAGGCGGTGCCGATCCCGGCATCCAGCACCACCGGCACGGACGCCCTCGCCACGATCAGCTCAATGTTGTGCGGGTTCAGGATGCCCAGTCCGGTGCCAATGGGTGCCCCCAGCGGCATCACAGCGGTGGCGCCGAGGTTTTCAAGCCTTAGCGCCAGCACTGGATCATCGTTGGTGTAGGCGAAGACCTTGAAGCCGCGGTTGACGAGCTGTTCGGTGGCGTCCACCAGTTCCACGGCATCCGGCAGGAGTGTGTGCTCATCGGCGATCACCTCCAGCTTCACCCAGTCAGTTTCCAGCGCTTCCCGGGCCAGCTCCGCCGTCATCACGGCGTCCTTGGCCGTGAAGCAGCCGGCCGTGTTGGGCAGCACCCGGATCTTGTGGTCCACCAGGAGCTGGAAGAGGGATCCGGTCTCGGCTGGCGAGTAGCGGCGCATGGCCACGGTGGTCAGTTCAGTGCCCGACGCCACCAGGGCCGCGCCCAGCCCGTCCAGGCTCGGCGCCCCGCCCGTGCCCATAATCAGCCGGGACCCCAGCGAAACGCCGTCCACTACGAACGGATCGGCCATTACCTGCCCGGCGGCGCGCATGGCTCCGGCAGCCGTGGTTCCTGTCATGGTGCTCAACCTCCCTGTACTGCTGTAACGAGCTCGACGTCGTCGCCCTCGTCGAGCATGGTGACGAACCACTGGCTGCGGGGCACCACCTCTGAATTACGGGCCACAGCCACCCCAAGCTTCCTGCCGTCGGCTGCTTGTCCGTCGGCCGCAAGGTTCCGGCCGGTGACCTGGCTGATGAGGGTGGTGACCGATGCGCCGTCGTCCACGGTGTGAACCGATCCGTTGAGTTTGATGTTCATGCTGTTTCCTTGTTCGGGTCAAGTGTGGCGCTGCCTGCGGATACTGCGGCCGGGTGTTTCGACCCGGTTCCCGCGCGGAAGCGCCCGGGATGGAAATTCGCCCACCGGGGATCCCCCGTGCCGTCCATCAGTTGCCGGCAGATCGCGGCCGCCACGGGGGTCAGCAGGACTCCGTGGCGGAAAAAGCCGGTGGCAATGATGAGTCCCGGAATGTCGGTGCCGCGGGCGTCTGGGACGCGGCCCAGCAGCGGCGCATTGTCCGGCGTGCCGGGACGGGCCCGTGCCGTGGATTCCAGAAGTTCCAGTTCCGCGACGGCGGGAACCAGCACCTGGGCGTCGCGGAGAAGTTGGTAGACGCCTCCCGCGGAGACCGTGGCGTGCGACGCCCCGGCCCGCCCCGCACCGGTCCGCGCGGACCCGGCTGGCTGGTCTTCCCGCTGGGTTGCTCCGATGACCACCGTGCCATCCAGCCGGGGAACGATGTAGACGGGAATTCCGTGGACCATGCCGCGCACGGTGGAGGTCAGCAGCGGCTGCAGGTGCTCCGGGACACGGAGACGGAGGATGTCGCCGTAAACAGGCCGCAGCGGCAGGTTGAGCCCCTCGGGCAACCCGTCGAGTGAGCCCGCCTCAAGACCGTTGGCCACGATGGTTTCGGTGGCGTGCACGGCGCCTCCGCCGGCAAGGCGGACGCCGCTGACGCGGCCGTCATCCCAGAGAAGTCCAACGGCCCTGTCCCGGACGGCGTAGCCGTCGGCAGCGCCGGAAACCCGGGACGTTTGCGCGTGCTCCGCCAGGGCCCCGGCGATCCGGGCCAGGAGCTTCCGGGGATCCACCTGGTGGTCGGCGGGGATGTCGAAGGCGCAGGAGATGCCCGGGCTCAGCAACGGTTCCCGGGATCTGGCCTCGCGGATGGTCAGTGGTTCAACCGTGAGGCCGTGCTCCTGCTGGACCGCGCGGAGGTCGGCGAGGGTGCGGCGGTCCGCGGCGTCGGCACCCACCGCCAGGGTCGACGTCGTCCGGTATCCGGTCTCCGCCGCCTGCTGGTCCGGAGATCCGGCGGCCGGCGGCGAGGCGAGGCTGGCTGCGAACGCCGGCCACAGCCTGGATGACTCAAGCATGAGACCCAGGAGGTCTTCCTCCTGGTAGTGGAGTTCGCTCACAGGTGCCAGCATGCCGGCGGCCGCCCAGCTGGCTCCCGTTCCCGGCGCATGGTCGATCACCACAACGGACCGTCCCGAACGCCTGGCTTCCCAAGCGATTCCGTGGCCGATGATGCCGCCACCGATCACCGCCACGTCCGCATGCAGCGGTCCGGAACCAGGCGCCGCGGAATCAGGCGCCGCGGAATCAGGGCTTGCGGATTCAGGGGTTCCCTGCCCAGGAGCTGTGCGGCTGGTTTGGGGGTTCATACACATCCTTCCCTACGCCGGTACTAACCGGATCAGGTCAAGCGGTCGGCTCTGACGCCCTCTCAGCCCTGCAGCAAATTGTGACAGCTGCGGCGGGCTCCCGCGGTACCTCCCCAGTTTAGAGGAACTAGGCTGGTTCCATGACCGAGCAAGCCGTCCACACCACCGCCCGCCTCTACCTCTGCACTGATGCCCGCAGCGACCGGGGAGACTTCGCAGACTTCGTCGACGCCGCATTCGCCGGCGGCGTGGACATCATCCAGCTCCGCGATAAGAACCTCGAAGCCGCCGAAGAGCTCGAGCTGCTGGAGGTGCTGCAGTCCGCATCCCAGCGCCACGGCCGGTTGTGGGCCGTCAACGACCGTGCGGACATCGCATCCTTGTCCGGGGCTCCGGTGTTCCACATCGGGCAGAAGGACATCCCCCTCAGCTCGGCCCGCAAAATGCTGGGCAAGAACACGGTGATCGGCCTGTCCACGCATTCCGCCGAGCAAGTGGACGCCGCCATTCTGGCGTCCCCGGGCAGGAAGGGGCTGGACTACTTCTGCGTCGGCCCGGTCTGGGCCACCCCCACGAAGCCCGGGCGCGCCGCCGTCGGGCTGGATCTGGTGAAGTACGCCGCGGAGGCAATCCGGCGCTCGGATGTGGGAACTGTGGAAGGCGTGCTCCCCTGGTTTGCCATCGGCGGGATCGACCTGACCAATGTCGAGCAGGTGGTTGCGGCCGGCGCCGAACGCATTGTGGTTGTCCGTGCCATCACCGACGCCGACGATCCGGCCGAGGCGGCCCGCTTGCTGCTGCAGGCGCTGGACGCCGCGGGGTCCTGATCCGGCGGCGGTGTCCGTTGCGTCCGCCGCGCAGCTAGGGCGTCCCGCAGGTGCCAGACGCGGCTCTAACCGGTCAACCCCAGTTGCGTCATGCGCCTGGCGTGCTTCTCGGCCAGCCCAGCCATGACGCCGCCCACCAGGATTTTCGCTCCCGCCGCATCCGCGCCGCCGATCAGGGCGCTGAGGAACGCGTGCTCGGAACCAACCCGTTGTGCCTGGGTCAGCGCTTCGCCGAGCAGCCGGCGGCCCCACAGTGCCAGCCGCGAGGCGAGGCGCGGATCGTCGGCCAAGGCACGTCTGAGCCTCTCGCGGAGCACATCCGTCGTCTCGTCCGAAGCCTGGATGCGCTCGATGACGGCGCGGGCGCCGGCATCCACGTAACGGGAAATCTCACGGTAGAAATCAGCGGACACCGTGTCAATCACGTACGCCTTCATCAAAGATTCGTACCAGTCCCCCGGCCGTGTGCGTTCGTGAAAATGATCAACGGACGTTTGGAAGGGGAGCATGGCGTCTTCGGCATCGATACCCATCTCAGCCAGCTTGGCGCTCACCAGTTCGTAGTGTTGAAACTCGGTGACGGCCATCCGGCCCAGGACCGCCCGGTCGTGCAGGGTGGGCGAATACCTGGCATCGGCCGCGAACCGTTCGAAGGCCGAAAGCTCCCCATAAGCCATCACGCCAAGGAGATCTGCCACGAATCTGTCGGAAGGAGCAGTGTCAGCCCGGGATGTGCTCATCCTTCAAGACTAATGGCGAAAATGGAGCTAATCTGACTTTCGTGTCACACCATCGCCTGTCCCCCAGCGTCCACGAAGAGACCAACCGGCTGGCCGAAGCCCTGAAGGCATTGCGCACCGAGCTGGAGCTACCGGGCCCCTTCCCCGCAGACGTCCTCCAGGATGCCCTGGCAGCCATTGCCGAACACAAGATGCCCGACTTGGATCTGACGGACATCGACTTCGTTACCATCGACCCGGCGTCGTCCACGGACCTGGACCAGGCCCTTTTCATCGAACGGGCCGGCGAAGGCTACAAGGTGTACTACGCCATCGCCGACGTCCCGTCCTTCGTGGCCCCCGGAAGCGCCCTCGACGCCGAAACCCGCCGCCGCGGCCAGACATTTTATGCTCCGGACGGACGCATTCCGCTGCACCCGGAAGTCATTAGTGAACAAGCAGGAAGCCTGCTTGCCGGGCAGCTTTGCTCCGCGTTTGTTTGGGAGTTCGACCTCGACGCCGGCGCCGACGTTTCGGCGGTGCTCGTGCGGCGGGCGCGGATCCGCAGCCGGGCGAAGCTGAGTTATCACGGGGTCCAGGCCGAACTCGACGCCGGGGCTGCCCCGCCGGTCCTCCAGCTGTTGAAGGAAGTGGGACTCAAGCGTGTGGAACTGGAACGGCTGCGCGGAGGCGCCAGCCTGAATATGCCGGATCAGGAAATTGAACAGCTGCCCGACGGCGGCTACCGGATCAATGCCGCCCCGTCCCTTCCGGTGGAAGACTGGAACGCCCAGATCTCACTGATGACCGGGATGGCCGCCGCGGACCTCATGCTCCAGGGCAAGGTCGGCATTCTGCGCACCATGCCGGCCCCCGACGAGCGTTCTCTCCTGCACTTCAAACGGCAGACCAACGCGTTGGGAAGGCCTTGGGACGGAGAAGCCACGTACGGCGAATACCTCCGCTCTCTGGATCCCACGGACCCCCGGCAGCTGGCCATCATGCACTCGGCCGGCATGCTTTTTCGTGGCGCCGGGTACACACACTTCGACGGCGCCGTGCCCGAGGACGCCAAGCAATCGGCAATCGGCGCGGCCTATGCCCACACCACGGCTCCGCTGCGGCGGCTCATTGACCGCTTTGTACTGGTCATCTGCGAAGCGCTGAGCAATGGCACCGCTGTGCCGGACTGGGCACGGGAGGCGCTCCCCTCGCTGCCGGAGATCATGGCTGCCTCGGACCAACTGGCAGCCCGGATGGAACGTTTGGCCTTGGACACAGTGGAGGCCGCGCTCCTGATCAACCACATCGGCCAGGAATTCGATGCGGTGGTGATTTCCGGCTCCAAGCCGGCCAAGCCGAACGGGAACGGCACCAACGGCAACGGCGGAAACGGAAACGGACCCTCCGGAATCATCCAGATCGCCCGGCCGGCAGTGACCGCCCGGTGCCCGGGCGAACTGGAGTCAGGCACCACAGTGCGCGTCCGGCTGATCTCCTCCGACATCGCCACGCGGGAGATCCGGCTGGAGCTCATCGGCTGATTTCCGCCGCACCGGCAACGCCGTCGTCAGGGAAAGTTGCCATGTACAGCTAGACTGAAGGTGTAGAAATGGATGCCCGGTCGTTGATTCACATGATTTTCGAATTCAACAAGCCCGCCCCTACGCGATCTTGAGATACACCCGCTGGTCACCAGTGCCAGCATTTAGATAGCCCGCGATCGGCTTCCACTGGATTTGCTTGCGCGCCTGAGCGTGCTCCGAAACGGCCACTGCGGCCGGCCCCGTTGAGCAGGCAGCGCCAATGCCCAAATGAATAAGGAAACTCCCCTGTGAGTGAATTGCATACGCACCAGCTTCTGACCGACGAAACCGGTCTGGAATCGATCGAGCCCGAAGAAACCATCATCTCGGACGAGAAGCCGCACGAGATCGCGGAAAAGTCCTTCGCCGACTTCAACGTCCGCGCCGACATCGTGGAGTCCCTCGCCTCCGCAGGAATCACACACCCGTTCCCCATCCAGGCCATGACGCTGCCGGTTGCCCTTGCCGGCCACGACATCATCGGACAGGCCAAGACGGGCACCGGCAAGACCCTGGGCTTCGGCATCCCGGCGCTGCAGCGCGTCGTGGGCCGGGATGACGCCGGCTTCGAAAAACTGGCCGTTCCGGGCGCTCCGCAGGCCCTAGTCATCGTGCCGACCCGTGAGCTGGCCGTCCAGGTCGCTAAAGACCTGGAGAACGCCGCCACGAAGCGCAACGCCCGCATTGCCACCATCTACGGCGGCCGCGCCTACGAGCCGCAGGTTGACGCGCTGCAAAAGGGCGTCGAAATCGTTGTCGGAACCCCGGGCCGCCTCATCGACCTCTTCAAGCAGAAGCACCTGAGCCTGAAGAACGTCAAGATGGTCATCCTTGATGAGGCCGACGAAATGCTGGACCTCGGCTTCCTCCCTGACGTCGAGACCCTCATCGCCGGCACCCCGGCGGTCCGCCAGACCCTGCTGTTCTCAGCCACTATGCCGGGTCCGGTCATCGCCATGGCACGGCGCTACATGACACAGCCCACCCACATCCGCGCCGCCGACCCGGATGACGAGGGCCTGACCAAGCGCGACATCCGTCAGCTGATCTACCGTGCCCACAGCATGGACAAGGTTGAAGTGGTGGCCCGCATCCTCCAGGCCCGGGGGCGCGGCCGAACCATCATCTTCACCAAGACCAAGCGCACCGCGGCCAAGGTCGCGGAGGAGCTCGTGGACCGCGGCTTCGCTGCCGCCGCCATCCACGGCGACCTCGGTCAGGGCGCCCGCGAGCAGGCCCTGCGCGCGTTCCGCAATAACAAAGTGGATGTCCTCGTCGCCACCGACGTGGCCGCCCGCGGCATCGACGTCGACGACGTCACGCACGTGATCAACTACCAGTGCGTCGAGGACGAGAAGATCTACCTGCACCGCGTCGGCCGCACCGGCCGCGCCGGCAACAAGGGCACTGCCGTGACCTTCGTTGACTGGGACGACATGCCGCGCTGGGGCCTGATCAACAAGGCGCTGGGCCTGAACTACCCGGAACCGGTGGAAACGTATTCGTCATCGCCGCACCTCTTTGAAGAGCTGGACATTCCGGCCGGCACCAAGGGCCGTCTCCCCCGCGACAAGCGCGTACTGGCCGGGGTCGACGCCGAAGTCCTGGAGGACCTGGGCGAGACCGGCAAAAAGCCCGCCCGCAGCGGCGGAAGGGACACCGCAAGGACCACAGGCGGAGCCCGCGGACCACGCGACGGCGCCCGGGAGGGCACCCGTGACGGCGGACGCTCCGGCAGCCGCGACACACGCCGCAGCGGCGAGGCCGGCGGACGGTCGGGAGACCGCCGTCGTCGTTCCTCCGAGCCAGAAGCGGCACCCGCTGCGACCGCACCGGCGGCAGAGGCAGCCGCCGCTGCACCCACCGAGGTGGACCGGGCCACCCGCGCCCGCCGGCGGACGCGCACCCGCCGTCACAACGGCGAAGTGGTTGCCGGTGGCGAGGCCCAGCAGGGCACGTCGCAGCCGCGCGGCGCCGAGGCCTAAACCCCTTCATGACTGACACCGTCTGGGCGCCGGACGGCAGCAACCTGGTGGTACACGCGGACAACGCGGACTACCTCCCGACGCTGCCGGACGGCGCCTTCACATTGATTTACGTCGACCCGCCCTTTAATACCGGCCGGGTCCAGAAGCGCCAGGAAACCAGGATGGTGCTCAACACCGGCGGCGACGGCGACCGGGTCGGGTTCAAGGGGCGCTCCTATGACACGATCAAGGGCGCGCTGCACAAGTACGACGACGCGTTCAGCGACTACTGGTCCTTTCTGGAACCGCGGCTCGTCGAGGCTTGGCGGCTGCTGGCCGACGACGGCACCCTGTACCTGCACCTGGACTACCGCGAGGTGCACTACGCCAAGGTCATGCTGGACGCCATCTTCGGCCGCGAGTGTTTCCTGAACGAGATCATCTGGGCCTACGACTACGGCGCCCGGGCCAAGTTCCGCTGGCCCACCAAGCACGACAACATCCTCGTGTACGTCAAGAACCCGACGAAATACCACTTCGACAGCGCCGAAGTGGACCGGGAACCGTACATGGCCCCCGGACTCGTGACAGCGGCCAAACGCGAGCTCGGCAAGCTGCCCACGGACGTCTGGTGGCACACCATTGTCTCCCCCACCGGCAAGGAGAAGACCGGCTATCCCACCCAGAAACCGGAAGGCCTGATCCGCCGCGTGGTGGCGGCCTCGAGCCGCCCGGGCGACTGGTGCCTGGACTTCTTCGCCGGTTCCGGAACTCTCGGGGCGGTCGCCGCGAAGCTCGACCGGAAGTTCGTGTGCGTGGACCAGAACCAGCCGGCCATCGACGTCATGACCAAGCGCCTGGCCGCGAAGGCGCGGTTCACGTCGTTCCCGCCGGCCTGACGCGCGCTCCCTTCCGCCCCCGCCCTTCCGCCCCCGCCCTACCGTTGCGCTATCACTCTTGGCGGCTAACCGGGCTTCTGAAGGACCTTAAGTGATAGCTCAACGGGAAGAAACAGGCGGCCGGGGTTCGTCCTGCCCGTCAGCGCACCACTGACGATCCCGTGCCCAGTTCCTCGATCCGGGCAAAGACTTCCGGCGAGGTCAGATTCTCCCCCAGCAGGTTCGGCTTGCCCGTGCCGTGGTAGTCGGAGGACCCGGTGACCAGCAACCCGTGCTTCCTGGCAAGCGTGCGCAGATAGGCCCGGCCGTCTTCGGGATTGTCGCGGTGGTCGATCTCGAGCCCGGCCAGGCCGGCGTCGATCATTTCCAGGTACGTGCGCTCGCCCACGATCCTGCCCCGGGACGAGGCCACCGGATGGGCGAACACGGGAACGCCGCCGGCTGCCCTGACCAGTTCGACGGCGAACGCGGGCTCCGGGGCATAGTGCTGCACGAAGTACCGAGAGTGCGAGGTCAGAATCGAAGCGAAGGCCTCGTTGCGGTCAGCCACCACCCCGGCGGCCACCAGCGCATCGGCGATATGGGGACGTCCAAGCGTGGCACCGGGCGCGACGTGGTGGATCACGTCGTCCCAGCTCAGCGGGTAATCCTCGGCGAGAAGCGTGACCATGCGTTCGGCCCGGCTGGTGCGGGCATCCTTGGACTTGGTGATTTCCTCCAGCAACCCCGGATGGGCCGGGTCGTGGAGGTAGCTGAGGAGGTGGACGCTGATGCCCTCCTCAGTCCTGCACGAGATTTCCATGCCGGGCACCAGCGCGATCCCCGCGTCCAGCGCCGCGGCGGACGCTTCCGCCCAGCCGTCGGTGGAGTCATGATCAGTCAGGGCCACGACGTTCAGGCCGGCGGCGGCCGCGGCGGCCATGACGGCGGCGGGGGGCTCTGTGCCGTCGGAGACATTCGAGTGGGCGTGCAGATCAATTCTCACCAGCCAAGCCTAGTAGACCTGCCGGGTGCATGGGGGAAAGTGGCCACGGCCAGCATCCTGAAGGGCCCGGCGGCCCGGGCCCGCGGCGGCTCCCACCTGTTCGCCTCAGCCGCCGGGCTGGTGAGACTATGGGACGGTGAACGATGCAGAAACCACCCCAGACTCCGCTTCCCAACCCCTCGACGAGCGCGTCAACAACCGCTCCCAGCGGCCCAGTTCAGAGGCTTTCAAGGCCTTTATGGCCAGCAATTGGGCACCGGCCGCGCAGCAGCTCCCCGACCGGGATCCTGTGGCCGCCCACGCTACCATCCGCCGCCGCGCCATTTCGGACCAGTTCAAAGGTGAACGGCTCGTGGTGCCCGCCGGGCCGCTGAAGGTCCGCTCGAACGACTGCGATTACCGTTTCCGCCCGCATTCGGCGTTCGCCCACCTGACCGGGCTGGGCCTGGACCACGAGCCCGACGCCGTCCTCATCTTTGAGCCGGTGGAGGAAGGAAGGGGCGACGACGGCGGCAACCACCGCGCCACGCTCTACTTCCGGCCGCTGGCCGGCCGTGACACCGAACAGTTTTATGCGGACTCGCGCTCTGGCGAATTCTGGATCGGCGCCCGCCCCACCCTGAAGGAATTCGAACAGCGGCTGGGACTGCCCACGGCCCACATTAACGAGCTTGAACTGGCCATCACCAAGAACGTGGGCGCACCGGAAATCGGTGGGATCTCCGTCCGGCTGGTGCGCAAGGTGGACGAAAACATCGACGCCCTGGTGGACACGGCCCGTTACAACACAGCCAAGGACCCGGAGAACCTGGACCTCGGCGTGCTGGATGCGCTGGACGAAAAGCTCACCGAGGCCCTTTCTGAACTGCGGCTGCTCAAGGATGAGTGGGAAATCGAGCAGATGAAGATTGCCGTCGCCGCGACGGCGGAAGGTTTCGCCGAGGTGGTCAAGGCCCTTCCCCGGGCACTGACTCACCAGCGCGGGGAACGCGTGGTGGAAGGCGCCTTCTTCGCCCGGGCGCGCGAAGAAGGCAACGAGCTCGGCTACGATACGATCGCCGCTTCCGGCAACAACGCCACCGTGCTGCACTGGACCCGGAACACGGGCAAGGTCAGCGCCGGGGAAATGCTGCTGCTTGACGCAGGTGTCGAGGCCGATTCGCTCTACACCGCGGACATCACCCGCACACTACCCGCCAACGGCACGTTCACCGAGATCCAGCGCAGGGTGTACGAAGCCGTCCTGGACGCCGCGGACGCCGGCTTTGCCGCTGCGCAGCCCGGCACCAGGTTCCGCGATATCCACACCGCCGCCACCACGGTGCTCGCCGAACGCCTGGCCGAATGGGGCCTGCTGCCGGTGTCCGTCGAAGAGGCCGTCAGCCCCGAAGGCCAGCAGCACCGCCGCTGGATGCCACACGGAACCAGTCACCACCTCGGCCTGGACGTGCACGACTGCGCCCAGGCCAGGCGCGAGCTGTACCTGGACGGCGTCCTGACCCCTGGCATGGTGTTCACCATCGAGCCCGGACTGTACTTCAAGGAAGAGGACCTCGCCATTCCGGCCGAGTACCGCGGCATTGGCGTCCGCATCGAGGACGACATCCTCATGACGGCGGAAGGTCCGGTCAACTTGAGTGCCGTTCTTCCCCGCAAGGCCGACGACGTCGAGTCCTGGATGGCCGGCATCTACCAGGAAGTCGACCAGGCACGATAGCCGGCGGGTCGAACGCCGGCTCACAACGGCAAAGGAAGGCCGCCGGACATGCAATGTCCGGCGGCCTTCCTTCGTGAACTAGTGCCGGGGGCTATTAGCTACTCCCGGGGCTGGTCCCGGTTCTGGTCAGCCTCGGGCTGTTCACCCTGCTGGCGTTCAGCACCCCGTTGTTCAGCATCCTGCTCTTCAGAGCCGCGCCGAGCCCGGTGCTCTGCTCGGTGCTCAGCCGCGCGGTGTTCAGCCGCATGGCGTTCAGCTGCATGGTGTTCGGCGGCATGGTGTTCAGCCGCGCGCTGTTGTTCGGGTCCGCGGGGGGCGCTGGACGCGTCCGCAACACGGACACCGTACTGGGGCCTGCCGTCCGGCAGATCGGGATACATGACCCCGGAGGGTCGCGCCGCCGGGTGTTCCTCGGGCGCGGGCTGGGCCACCTGGCCGGCTTGAGGGGCACCTGGCTCGGCAGCCCTCTGACCATAAGGATCATTCCAGCCAGCCGGACGCTGGGGCCCTTGCCCCGGCTGGGGGCCGTGGTGCTGGAACGGCTGGTTCTGGTAATCGCCCTGGGCGTAGTGGGCGGCGCCGGCAGATGCGTCCGAAGTGGACATGGGAAGCTGGTGAAGGAGACGGCGCGCCTCGTGGGCCGCCTCGAACGCCACCACGACGTCATAGTTCGTGGCGACCACTTGGCTGGTCGACGTGAAGTCGCGCTTCCCCCTCTGCATGGCATAGGTGACGATGCCGAAAAGCATAAAGAAAGCGGCACCCATCAGGACCGACGTCACGATGGAGAAGTAGCCACCGGTGGGCGAGAAGAAGGACAGCATAACGCCCACGAAGAGGCCGAACCACATACCGCTCAGGGCCCCGGAGAGCGCCACGCGCGGGTAGGTCAGCCTGCCGGTCACGCGTTCCACCATCTTCAGGTCGTTGCCCACAATGGAAACCAGCTGCACTGGGAACTGCTGGTCGGCAAGATAGTCCACCGCCTTCTGGGCATCCAGGTAGGAGCTATACGAACCGACGGTGTCCCCCACCGGCACGGCACGTAATTCATCGGGCCCGCTGGGGCCGCCGGCCTTGGGAGCACCAAAAATGTTTGACATACTCCCATTCTTGCCCATCTGGCTGGGCAACGGCTGGAAATTCAGCTAAAAGAGAGCAGACTCGGTAGCCTGTATAGGTGAGTACGAATCTTTCGCGGGTCTTTGTTGCGCGCCTTCTCGGACTGGATGTCTTCGACCCCCTGGGCGATCGTCTGGGCAGGCTGCGCGATGTTGTGGTGCTCTCGCGCGGCACCCGCGGCGCACCCCACGTGGTGGGCATCGTCGTCGAGGTCCCCGGCAAAAAACGTGTCTTTGTGCCGATGACCCGGATCACCTCGATCGATCAGACGCAGATCATCTGCACGGGCCTGGTTAATCTTCGCCGTTTCGAACAGCGCGGCGCGGAAACCCTGGTGGTGGCCGAGATGTTCGACCGCCGGGTAACCCTGGCCGACGGCAGCGGCGACGCCACCATCGAGGACATCGCCATTGACCGGCACCGCTCGGGCGACTGGTTCGTGAGCAAACTGTTCGTGCGCCGCGGCCACTCGCTGTCGCCGCTGAGCAGGCTCCGCCGTAACGAGACCATGATCATCGACTGGGCCGATGCCCAGCAGGGTGCCAAGACCGAACCCCAGGCGGCAACGCAGTTCGTTGCAACGCACGAGGACCTGAAGCCGGCGGACTTTGCCGAAGCACTCCAGGAGATGAGCGACAAACGCCGCTTCGAGGTCGCCAGCGAACTGCAGGATGAGCGGCTGGCCGACGTCCTGCAGGAGATGCCGGAAGGTGACCAGGTGGAGATCCTCTCCGCCCTGGATGTCAACCGCGCCGCGGACGTCCTGGAGGAAATGGACCCCGACGACGCAGCGGACCTCCTGGCCGAGCTGCCGTCGGCGCAGGCGGAGGAGCTGCTGCAGCTCATGGAACCGGAAGGGGCCGAGGACGTCCGGCGCCTGCTGGAGTACGACGAAGACACCGCCGGCGGCCTGATGACGCCGGTGCCCGTGATCCTGCCTCCCGAAGCCACCGTGGCCGAAGCCCTGGCACACGTCCGGCGCGAGGAACTCTCGCCGGCGCTGGCATCCTCGATCTTTATTGCCCGGCCGCCGTTGGAAACCCCTACCGGGCGTTTCCTTGGTGTGGTCCACATCCAGCAACTGCTTCGCTATCCCCCGCCGGAACCGCTTGGCAACCTCGTGGACAAGACCCTGGAGCCGGTTTCGGACCATGCGCACATCAGCGAAGTTGCCCGCGCACTCGCAACCTACAACCTGAACTCCCTGCCCGTGGTCAACAGCGACGGACGACTTGTGGGGGCGGTGACTGTTGATGACGTGCTAGATCACCTGTTGCCCGATGACTGGCGCGCCCACGAGGACGACGCCCCGATAAGGAAGCTTGGAGGCCGCATTGGCTGATACGTCCGTACGAAACTCCAGCATGAAGGGCGGCAAGGCCGCCGGCAAGGGCAGCCTCGACACCCCGTTGAGCGGCCGCCAGCGCATCCTCCCGAAGTTTTCACCCAACCCGGATGCCTTTGGACATGCCACCGAGGGATTCGCCCGTTTTATGGGCACGCCGCAGTTCCTGGTCTATATGACCATCTTCTGTATCTTCTGGCTGGCCTGGAACACCTGGGCTCCTGAGTCCTTGCAGTTCGACTCCAGGGCGCTGGGCTTCACCCTGCTGACCCTGATGTTGTCGCTGCAGGCCTCCTACGCCGCCCCGCTGCTCCTCCTCGCCCAAAACCGGCAGGATGACCGGGACAGGGTGTCCCTCCAGCAGGACCGGCAGCGTGCCGAGCGCAACCTCTCCGACACGGAATACCTGACCCGTGAGCTGGCATCGCTGCGCATCGCCCTGCGCGAGGTTGCCACCCGCGACTACGTACGCGCCGAGCTCCGCAGCCTTCTCGAGGACATGCTGGAAGCGCAGGAGGAACTCCGTACGCACGACCCGTCCGGAACCGGCAGCCATGAGTCTCCCAAGGACAAAGTGAAGGAGCGGCTAAAGGAACGCCGTGACAAGCAGCGGAGCCCCCGCACCCAGCAGATGCCCAAGGTCAAACCCGACACTCCGGGATTTCCGGCCCACCTGAATTCCCCCGAAAGCTGAGCATTGACTGCATGAACACCCCCTTGGCGCAGGCCGTCGATGCCGCGCTGGCCACCGTGATAGACCCCGAGTTGCGCCGTCCCATCACCGAACTGGGGATGGTGGAGTCTGTGCACATCGCCGAAGGCGGCCGCGTCCGTCTGGTTGTGCTGTTGACCATCGCGGGCTGTCCGCTGCGCGGCACCATCACCGCCGACTCCGAATCGGCGCTGCTGGCCGTCCCCGGTGTCTCCGCCGTCGACGTCGAGCTCAAAGTCATGTCCCAGGAGCAGCGCGACGCACTGAAGGAGAAGCTGCGCGGGCCGGGCGGCCAGCGCAGCATCCCTTTCAACGAGCCCGGTGCGCTCACCAAGGTCTTCGCGGTGGCCAGCGGCAAGGGTGGCGTGGGGAAATCCTCGGTGACCGTCAATCTTGCCTGTGCGATGGCCGCGCAGGGGTTGCGGGTGGGCATCATCGACGCCGACGTCTACGGCTTCTCCGTACCCGCCCTGATGGGCCTGAACCAGGCCCCCACACGCGTGGATGACATGATCCTGCCGCCGGTCGCCTATGGCGTGAAGGTCATTTCGATCGGGATGTTCGTGAAGAGCAACCAGCCGGTGGCCTGGCGCGGGCCGATGCTGCACCGGGCCCTGGAGCAGTTCCTGACCGATGTCTACTTTGGCGATCTCGACGCACTGTTCCTGGACCTCCCGCCGGGCACCGGGGATATCGCCATCTCGGTTGCCCAACTGTTGCCCAAGGCTGAGATTCTGGTGGTCACCACTCCGCAGACGGCGGCCGCGGACGTTGCCGAACGCGCCGGTGCCCTCGCCACCCAGACGGGACAGTCCGTGGCGGGGGTCGTGGAGAACATGTCCTATCTGGAAATGCCCGACGGCGGCCGGATGGAACTGTTCGGCAGCGGCGGCGGGGCAGTGCTCTCCGAGCGGCTGAGCGCCACGGTGGGCACCACGGTGCCGCTTTTGGGCCAGATCCCGCTGGATATCCTGTTGCGTGAAGGCGGGGACGCCGGGGTGCCCATCGTTCTGGGGCGTCCCGAGACGCCCGCAGCCAAGGCTCTTGCCGGCATTGCTGGACAGCTCGGGGCCCGGCCCCGTGGACTGAGCGGCAGATCGCTGGGACTGCAGCCGCGCTGAGTGGCCCGTTCAGCGCACCGGGCGCGTCCGGGCGGCTGCCGGGCTTAGGTGGCTTCCGAGTCGAACGGGGCCGGTTCGCCGTCGGGCAGCCGCTCAATCGCGCGCGCCGGGTGGGTCTCCGCATAGGACGCGGCCGAGGCCGAGGCCACGGCGGCAACTGAGGTTGGACCGCCGGCGCTCACAGGCTTGGTGTCGTCATCCAGCAGCGCTTCCTTGATGATCCGGCGGGGGTCGTACTGACGGGGATCGTATTTCTTCCAGTCAACCTCGTCGATGTCGATGCCGACTTCGTCCTTGATCTGCTCCCGCGCGCCGGAGGCCATCCGGCGGACTTCCTTGACCAGGTTCGCCAGTTTCTGGGTGTATTCGGGCAGCCGCTTGGGGCCGATCACCAGGACGCCGATGAGCAGCAGAACGAAGAACTCCGGACCGTTGATTCCAAACACCTTAGGAAGATTACCCTCTCCGGCTCGCTGCTGACGATTCCGGCGCTGAGCCGCCGAAGTAACCTGTGGCTGCTCGCGCCATCACGGGGAGAACAGTCCAATGATCCGACTCAGGCCGCGCTGCAGGCGCGCAGTCAGGGGCTCCTGCGCAGCGGCGGTTCTCCCGTTCCCCGCAATCCCTGGGCTGCCCAGTGAAGCCCGCGGGTCGCTGGAAGGCATGCCCGTGCTTGCGGCACCGTCGCGCACGAGTTCGGCCATGCCGTCGTCCGCCTTTGCAGCGGGAAGATCCGAGACATACGTGAACGTGATGCCGGGCGCCTGATAGATCGCTCTCCACGGCGTGGCAGCGTGGACCCATAGCGTGCCTTCCCGGCGGGCGCCGTCATCCGGGGCCGGAACAAACCCGTCGTCCGCCGCGGGGTGCCCCGTCATGACGTTCATTGGCGAGGAGGCCAGGGCCGCCACAGTCGCTCCAGCCGCCTGCCCGCCTTGCGGGTGCTGCTCAAGGACCGTGGCAAAATGGCTGCCGTCGGAAAGCTTCATTTCCAGGACACCGTGCCCGGCCACGGTTTCGTGCCTGGCCCAGAGCAGGTGGAAGCCCAGATCCTGGAGCTCGGGGCCCACCCATCCCTCTGTGCGGAGAACGGCGAGCTGATCGGGGTTCAACGTGCCGGCAGCCTCCGCGGAACCTGCGGCCTCGAAGGCCTGGCCGTCGGCCGGCCGCTGAAGCGATTGCGGGATCACTCCGCCGGCAATTCCTTCGCCTGCAACGGGCATCGGGTCACCCGCCAGAACGTATGCCGCTACGGCCACCACGCCCACGGCCGCCATGGCGCCACCGGCAACAATGGACAAAATCCTCGCCGGGCCCGATGCCCCGGGAAAATGGCTCGCTGCGTCTGCCGCAGGGGCCGGGGACGCCGCCATTGCCAGGTGCTGGGTCCGGGCCAGCAGGCGGGCAGTCAGATCATCGCTGGCAGCAGGGACCTCTGCGGTGCGCAGTCGCTCAAGATACTGCCGTTCACGCCACTGACGCAGGGCACACTCGGGGCACGATTGAATGTGGCTGGCGTTGCGCCCGCGCTTTCCTCGTAGTTGCGGCCGGCCGCCACACCTGCCCCCAAGGCCACCCAGCAATCTTTTTAGCTGACCCATGGAACCGTTCAGAGGATGCCGGCGATGCGTGGCATTTTGAGCCGCGGCTTGAGGGACTGCTTGGTTCGCGGATCCCGGTGGGCGAGTTTCTCGCGAAGCATGGTCCGCCCGCGGTGGATCCGGGACCGGACGGTTCCCAGTTTCACATTCAGGGCTGCGGCGACCTCGTCGTACGACAGTCCCTCAAGGTCGCAGAGGACCACGGCTGCACGGAAGTCCGGCGGCAACTCCTCAAGGGCGGCCTGCACGTCAAGGTCCAGGTTGTTCAGTTCGAAGCTCTGTTCCGGACCCGGTTCGCGTCCCGGAAGCTTGGATTCGGCGTCTTCGGCCAGCGCGTCGAAGCGGATACGGCTCTTGCGCCGCGCCTGGTCCAGGAAGAGATTGGTGGTGATGCGGTGCAGCCAGCCGTCCAGGGTTCCCGGCTTGAAGTTCTCAAGGGAACGGAACACCCGAACGAACACCTCTTGGGTGAGGTCCTCGGCGTCGTACTTGTTTCCCGTCAGGCGGTAGGCCAGGCGATAGACCTTCGCGGAGTGGTTCGTGACCACTTCTTCCCACGTTGGCCTGACCCACTCGGCGTCCGCCGGGCCGGAATCTTCAACTGCCGGGACAGGTGCCACAACTGATGCTGACATCGTCCGCTCCCCTCATGGATGGTACTAACGTCCGGATGGTTTTGACACCAGTGCTTCGGCGCCGATCACCACCTGGATGAGCGGATACTTATCATTTCAAATTTGGCTGGGAATTTCCTGACTTTCCCGGCACTTCCGCCTTGGGCGGAAAACGGATGGCAGCGGCGCCTCCATGACAGGCGGCGTCACCTCCGGCCGGGCCGCCGTCGCACACAGTACGCTGTAAGAAACACTCCCCTGCCGCCCAGAAAGCGAATCAAATGAGCGCCGATAAGTCCACGAGCTGGTCCTATGCAGAAGATCTGCCTGCCGAGGACGAGGTTTTGCTACACGCTCGTGAGCGCTCCTTTGAGCTGGGAGTAACCCCGGTGGGGCCGGGAGTGGGAGCGGTCCTCACCGTCCTGGCCGCTGCATCCAAGGCGCAGACCGCCGTGGAGATCGGGAGCGGCGCCGGCGTTTCGGGGGTCTGCATTCTCCGCGGGCTGGGACCCCAGGCCGTGCTGACCACCATCGACGTCGATGTCGAACATCTCAGGGCCGCCCGGGAAGCCTTCCAGGAGGCGGGAAGCCCTGCGAACCGCACGCGCACCATCTCCGGCCGCGCCGGAGATGTACTGCCCCGCCTCACCGACAGTGCCTACGATTTGGTGTTTATCGATGCGGATAAACCGAACACACCCGGCTACGTGGAACAGGCCGTCCGCCTGCTGAAGTCAGGCGGCCTGCTGATCATCAACGATGCCTTGGACAAGGACCGCGTGGCCAACCCCGCAGCCCGCGAGGCGACCACCGTGACCCTTCGCCAGGTGGGCAAGGCTATCCGCGACGATGACCGGCTCGCCTCCGCCATGCTGCCCACCGGGGACGGACTCCTGGTGGCCGTCAAGAAATAGGCTTTCCCCGGATTATCCGCGGATTAAGGAAGGGCCCGTGACCTCCCGGTCACGGGCCCTTCCCCAGCAAATCTATTCGGTAACGCCGACGAGGCATTCCTTCAGGTTTGCCGCCTCTGCGGCGTTGAGCTCAACCACAAGCCGCCCCCCGCCTTCGAGCGGCACACGCATGATCAGGCTGCGGCCCTCTTTGGTTACTTCCATAGGGCCGTCGCCGGTGCGTGGTTTCATAGCCGCCATGAGGAAAATCCCCTCCAGTAGTCCCAGGACTTACCAGCCCGGGCGGGCTGCGTCCGCGTCGTCAATCAAGCCACTCCGGCAGCGTTGCGGCGCCGCCTTTGCTGAACACTGTTGAATACATTTTGTTCGTGCTTAACCATTATTATCCTGTAATTACCCGCCTGTAGCTAATTGATGGACTTTCTCCACCGCCACGGAATTCGGCGGCGGCATCTCCAGCCCTTCCTCTCCGTCAGGGCGGATAATCCCCCCCGCCCGGCAACTGCGCCCAGGCCCACAGCCACACGATCCAGACGATCTGCAGCAGCAGGAACATCGTCAGCACCGCACCCCGGTAGGCCCGGGAGCGCGAGACGAGTGCGGCGCCAAGTGCCAGCGGAAACAGCGGCAGCAGCATCCGGAACGTGCTCGTCTGCGGGTGCAGGAACACCAGCAGGTATCCCAGGTAGCAGATGCACCACAGCCGAAGCTCTGCGCCCAGCGCCCGGACCGGCACAGAATTCATGAACAGTCCGAAGGCGGCAACAAATACAAAAGGCGCCATGATCCCGAGCACCGGACCAAAAAGCTGGATCCCCATGTCGAACCACGGTTTGAACGGCACAAGTTCCTGACCCCGCCATACGGTCTCAGTCTTGGTGTAGGCCGCAGGATCGCCTGTGACCGCCCACGCAATCGCCGGCCACATCAGTGCGCCCAGCGCGCTGACCACCGCCAGCCCGGCAAGTGAGCCAAGCTCCCGGATGCTGTGCGGGACAAAGGCCTGGACAGTGTGCCCGTCGGCATGCCGCCTGCGCTGGAACAGTCGGTAGACAAAAAGCCCGGCCACCATGGCCGCAAACGGCACCCCGGTGGGACGGGAGAGGCACATAAGCGCCACCACGGGCATCGCCCACAGGTAGCGGCGCCGCATCACCAGCAGCAGGGCGCAGGCCAACAGCAGCAGGTTCAGGGATTCGGCGTACGGGACTTGCAGGACGCCCGACACCGGAAAAGTGGCGAAGAAGACCACGCCCCACAAAGCGGTCCCGTGCGCGGCCTTCTGGCGAAAAATGCGGTACACCGCCAACGAGGCACCGAGCCCCGCGACCATCGCGATGAAGGTCAGCGACAGCGCCGGGTCCAGGCCCGTCATGGTGGACAGGGCCCGGCCCAGCAGGGGGAAAAGCGGGTAGAACGCCCAGGCATTTTCCTTGACGTTGCCGAAGCTGTCGAGGGGCAGGGCGGGCGGATAGCCGTTCCTGACCACCTCGGTGTACCAGCGGGCATCCCAGATGTTGATGAAGTTCCAGTAGTCAGGCCTCGGCGGGAACCATGGATTGACCCCCTGTTGGAGGGCCGCGGCCATAAAGATGCACGCGCTGACGAGCCGTGCTGCGATGTAAACGCCTCCCACCTGGACCCACCAGGGCCATCGGCCCGCGCGGCCGGCCGCCGAGACGACGCGTTCCCACAGGACCCCGTTCAGTCCGGGCGACATTTCAGACTCACGGTCCATGGCAGCGACACCGGGCCGGATCACGGCCGTTCCTCCACCACCGGCGCGGAGGCTTGCAGGCCGGGTGCGGGCAGATCGGGCTCCATCAGTCCGCGCTCCCCGATGGCGGAGCGCAGACGTGTGATTTCGGCATTCTTGGCGGCGATCTGGTCGCGGAGTTCGTCCAGCACCTGATCGACCTGGTCCATCCGGTACCCGCGAAGCCCCAGGGCAAAACGGATGCGGTCGACGTCGGCCGGCTCTGCTTCGGCCGGGAGCAGCACCGGCGGGAGCGATGCCACAGGTTCATCGAATGCATCAGGCAGGGCTTTGCCGCCGCGCCAGCCACCACGGGAAACACCGGGCGAGAAGCCTGTGCCGAGGAACAGCGCTGCGCCGATTAACGCAATGGCAAGGAAGATCAGGAAGAAACTCACAGCATCAATCGTGCCAGACAGCAGCGGGGCCGCTATTCAGGCCGCTGCTCAGCGTTTCCCCTGCCGTTTCGCCTGCCGTTGGCTGAGTCTGTACTTCCGGCCGCCCCCGGGGCCGGGCGGATGGCGCCGTGAATTACCAGGTCAACGGCATGGGCAGGCTCGTCCACGAGTTGGATCAGGCCCAGATCCTTCTCCGAGATCATGCCGTCCTCAACCAGGGTTCCCTGAATCCAGTCGATCATGGGACCCCAGAATGCTGTGCCCACAAGAACTATAGGGAATGAGGTGACCTTCCTCGTCTGGACCAGGACCATGGCCTCGAAGAGCTCATCGAGGGTACCCAGTCCGCCCGGCAGCACAATGAATCCCTGGGCGTATTTCACGAACATGGTCTTGCGGGCAAAGAAGTAGCGGAAATTGATGCCCAGATCCACCCACTGGTTGAGGCCCTGTTCAAATGGCAGCTCGATCCCCAGGCCCACTGAGACACCGTTGCCCTGAACGGCCCCCTTGTTGGCGGCCTCCATGGAGCCGGGGCCGCCGCCGGTAATGACAGCCACCCCGGCTTCGGCCAGTTTCCTGCCGACTTCGACGCCGAGTTCGTAGTAGACGGAGCCGGGCTTGGTCCGCGCGGAACCGAAGACGCTGACAGCCGGGCCAAGATCCGCCAGGGCGCCGAATCCTTCCACGAATTCGCTCTGAATCCGCAGCACGCGCCATGGGTCTGTGTGCACAAACTGGCCGGGACCTTTGGTGTCCAGCAAGTGCTGGTCCGACATCTCCACAGCCGCCTGTTTGCGCCGCAGTTCCAGTGGGCCCTTGTGGCGTGTGGCGATAGGGGGTGCCGGGACGGGCTCGGGCTGTGGATCGGTACTCATCCACCTAGGCTAGCGCGGTTCTTCACGCTTGCCGCCTCGGCGTGTCAGATGGCTCTTCCGGTTGATTATGTCCCGCCAGGCAGCAGGTATCTCTTGAATCACGATCTACGGGATCTGGGAGTGATTGGCGTCATAAGCGTCTAATGTTCGCTAGATTCTTCTTTATGACTACTCAAGTGCCCGGCGATGCGCTCGTCTCCCTGAATGCCGTCAACAAGCATTACGGCCAGTTGCACGTCCTGAAGGACATCAATCTAAATGTCCGCAAGGGCGAGGTCGTTGTTGTCATCGGGCCGTCAGGTTCGGGCAAGTCAACGCTGTGCCGCGCCATCAACCGGCTGGAAACGATCGACGACGGCGTTATCAAGATCGACGGCAAGGAACTGCCCGCCGAGGGTAAGGAACTTGCGCGCCTGCGCGCCGACGTCGGAATGGTCTTCCAGTCATTCAACCTGTTCGCCCACAAGACCATCCTGGAAAACGTGACCCTGGGCCCGATCAAGGTCAAGGGAATGTCCAAGGCCGAGGCGGACAAGGAAGCGATGGCGCTCCTGGAGCGTGTCGGCGTCGGGCACCAGGCACCCAAGCTTCCGGCCCAGCTTTCCGGCGGCCAGCAGCAGCGCGTCGCCATCGCACGCGCCCTGGCCATGAAACCGAAGGTGATGCTCTTCGATGAGCCAACCTCCGCCCTGGACCCGGAAATGATCAATGAGGTCCTTGACGTTATGATCCAGCTGGCCAAGGAGGGCATGACCATGATTGTCGTGACCCACGAAATGGGCTTCGCCCGCAAGGCCGCGGACCGCGTGGTGTTCATGGCTGACGGCCAGATCGTGGAGGATGCCACCCCGGAGGAATTCTTCACCAACCCGCAAAGCAACCGCGCCAAGGACTTCCTGTCCAAGCTCCTCACGCACTAGCACCCGCCGATTCGCACCCACTGAGTTCGCACCCTGGCCGTTACCATCCGGCCGCCCAATGAAAGGAATGTCATGAAGGCATTTTTGACCCGGAGGAAATCCCTTCTGGTTGCGGCATCCGCAGCCCTGGCACTGTCCCTGAGCGCCTGTGGCGGAGGCGGCACCGGCACCACCAGCAATCCCCCCGTCGCCGAAAAGCCAAGTTTCGCCGCCGACACCACCATGGCCAAGCTGTCTTCCGCGGGAAAGATCATCATTGGCACCAAGTTTGACCAGCCGCTGTTCGGCCAGAAGGGCCTCGACGGCAAGCCTGTCGGCTTCGACGTTGAAATCGGCAAGCTGATCGCCGCCAAGCTGGGCATCTCGGCCGACAAGATCGAATGGAAAGAAACGGTTTCCGCGAACCGTGAGCAATTCATCAAGAACGGCGACGTCGATCTGATCGTTGCGACCTACACGATCAACGACAAGCGCAAGACCGAGGTCTCGTTCGCGGGTCCGTACTACGAAGCGGGCCAGGCTCTGATGGTGAACAAGGACAACACGTCCATCACCAAGCCCGAGGACGTCAAGGGCAAGAAGGTTTGCTCGGTCACCGGTTCCACCCCTGCCGATACCATCGTGTCGAAGTACGGAGCGGTGCTGGTCCCGGCTGCCACCTACTCCGCCTGCCTGGAACCGCTGCGCAACAAGCAGGTTGAGGCTGTCACCACCGACAACGTCATCCTAGCCGGCTTCGTTGACAAAGAGCCCGACGCGTTCAAGCTCGCCTCGGACCAGACCTTCACCAAGGAGCCTTACGGCATCGGCCTGAAGAAGGACGACACCGTGTTCCGCAACTGGATCAACGACCAGCTGGAGGCCTTCGCCAAGGACGGCTCCTACAAGAAGGCTTGGGAAGCCACCGCCGGAAAGGTCATCAAGACCGCTCCGGAGCTGCCCGCCATCAACCGTTACTAATAGCCTGGTGTGGCGGTTGCCGGAGTCCGCGCTCGTCGCGGATCCGGGAACCGCCACTCCTGTCTTCCGCTCACATCCCCTCAAGGCAGCTGAAGGAACCCATGGACGTCATCATTGAGAGCCTCCCGCAATACTGGGACGGTTTTCTCAGAACCCTTTTCCTGGCCGTGGTCTCGGGGATCATTGCCCTGGTCTTCGGCACCATCCTCGCGGCCGCCCGCGTATCCCCCATCCCCGCGCTGCGCGGCTTCAGCATGGCGTACGTGGAAATTGTCCGGAACACACCGCTGACCATCGCCTTCTTCTTCGCCGCTGTGGTTCTGCCCCGACTGGGTGTGACGTTCCAGCAGTTCGAGGTTGCCGCCATCATCGCCCTGAGCGCCTACACCTCGGCGTTCATTGCCGAAGCCGTGCGCTCCGGTGTCAACAGCGTCCCGGTGGGACAGGCCGAAGCGGCCCGCAGCATCGGCATGAAGTTCAGCCAGGTGCTCTCCCTGATCATCCTGCCGCAGGCACTTCGCACCGTGATCCCGCCCTTGATCAACATCCTCATCGCCCTCGTGAAGAACTCCTCGGTGGCCGGCGCGTTCTACGTCCTGGAACTCTTCGGTTACGGAAAGCAACTGGCCAACTCCCACGGCGACGCCGTGCTCTGGGTCCTGGTGGGCGTGGCCTTCTTCTACCTGTTGATTACTGTCCCCCTTGGATTGCTTGCCAACCAGGTTGAACGAAAGGTGGCGATCGCCCGATGACCTCGGTCCTTTACGACGTCCCCGGGCCCAAGGCCCGCCGTGTTTCACTGATCGGCTCGATTGTGGGCGTTATCGTGATCGGCGGCCTCCTCGCGTGGGCCATCTCGATTCTGGCGCAACAGGGCATCTTCCAAGCCGAGCGCTGGGCCGTCTTCCAGATTCCGGATGTTTGGAACCTGATCGGCAGCGGCATCGGCGCCACCCTGAGCGCGGCGGCCGTGGCAGCGGTAATCGCCTTCCCGCTGGGGCTGCTGCTTTGCCTGATGCGCATTTCTGAGGTGCCCGCCATCCAGGTCCCCACCCGGATCGTGCTGGAGTTCCTGCGCGGCATGCCCGTGGTCCTGATGATGTTCTTCGTGTTGCTGGTGTTCGCCACCGGCTCCTTCGTCGCCGTCGTCGCTGGCTTGGTGCTCTACAACGCGGCCATCTTCGCGGAGATCATCCGCGCCGGCATCCAGTCGCTACCCAAGGGCCAGCGCGAGGCGGGCCTGGCGATCGGTCTGACAAGTTTCCAGTCCCGCCGCAGCATCGAACTGCCGCAGGCCATCCGCCGCATGCTGCCCTCCCTCGTGGCGCAGCTGGTGGTGCTGCTGAAGGACACCTCACTGGGCTACATCGTGTCCTACGAGGAATTGCTGCGCAAAGTGCAGATCATGGCAGACTTCCTCGGGCCGCAGTACCTTTTCCCCGTGTTCTTCGTGGCAGCGGCGATCTATATCACGATCAACTTCTCCGTCTCCCGCCTCGCCATCTGGATTGAGCGGCGGGGCTCCAAAAAGGCCGCTGGCGGCGTTGCCCACGTGCCCGTCGCCGGGGTTACAGCGAAGTAGACGACTGTGCAGTCAGCTTGATCGGAAAGGCCCGGAACCCCTCGCTGGTGGGTTCCGGGCCTTTCCTGTTTTGCGTGTATCCGGCTAGGCCGTCAACCAGCTTCGCAGCGCCCGCAGGCACTCGCGGATGGCCTCCGCCTCGACGTGTTCGTTGTCCTTGTGAGCAAGCAGCGCGTCACCTGGACCGAAGTTCACTGCGGGGACACCGAGCTCACTGAACCGGGCCACGTCCGTCCAGCCATACTTCGGCTTGGGTTCGGCTCCCACCACCGCCACGAACGAGGCGGCCGCGGGATGGTTCAGTCCGGGGCGGGCACCGGCTGCGCTGTCGGTACGGACCACGTCGAATCCCGCCAACAGTTCGCGCACGTGGGCTTCGGCCTGGTCGGGGGTCTTGTCCGGCGCGAAGCGGTAGTTGATCTCCACCACGCACTTGTCCGGGATGACATTTCCCGCTGTGCCCCCGTTGATCCGGACCGCATTCAGGCTTTCCCGATAGTCGAGCCCGTCCACGTTGACAGTCTGCGGCTCATAGTCCGCCAGTCTTGCCAGGATTGGCGCCGCCGAGTGGATGGCGTTGCTTCCCATCCACGCGCGGGCCGAGTGCGCGGCTTCCCCGAGCGTGGTGGCTTCGAAGCGCATGGTGCCGTTGCAGCCGCCTTCAACGGAGCCGTCCGTGGGTTCAAGCAGGATGGCAAAGTCACCGTGGAGGAGCTCGCCATGGTTGCGCACCAGCCGGCCCAGTCCGCTCTTGACGGCTTCGACTTCCTCGTGGTCGTAGAAAACGAACGTCACATCCTTGCCTGGCCCCGCTCCGCCGTCGAAAATCGACGCGGCCAGCGCCAGCTGGACGGCCACTCCGCCTTTCATGTCGGTGGCTCCCCTGCCATACAACATGCCCTCGCCGGGGGCGCCGGAGGGCCAGTACGACGGCACCGTTCCGAGCGAACCCTCGGTGACCGGCAAGGGAACGGTGTCAAGATGCCCGGCCAGGATGACCCGCTCAGGCCGGCCCAGGCTGGTGCGCGCAATGATCGAGTCCCCGTCGCGGACAAGTTCCAGCTCAGGAACGGCGCGGAGAGCGTGTTCCACGGCGTCCGCAAGTTCCTTCTCGTTTCCGGAGACACTGTTAATGTCTATCAGGGCGGCGGTGAGCAGAGCGACGTCCTGGCTGAGATCCAGGCGGACGGGAGTGGTTTGAGCAGTCACGTTGCCAGTCTAGTTCGAGTCCTGAGCCCTGCTCTCGATAGACTGGGGGCATGACTGAAACCGTTGCTGATTCCGCCGTGCCCGCCGACACCACCGCTTCCAGGGATTCCCGGTCCGCCTATGGCTTCGGACTGGCCACCGTGGCCACGCGCAACGGCGAGGCCACCGTATTGGACGTCTGGTACCCGGCCCCGGCCCTCGGAACGGCTGCGGAAAGCGCCCGTACAGTGGAAAGCGCCGACCCGGCCCTCGCGGAGATCGCCGCCGGCAGCGCCGACCCGGCCCGTGGCACGGAACAGAAAGTGGTGTTCGTGCAGATCCATCTTGATGAAGCACCCGCGGACACCGCTGACGCTTACTTGCGGCTCCACCTGCTCTCGCACCGGTTGGTCCAGCCGAACACGATCAACCTCGACGGAATTTTCGGCAAGCTTCCCAACGTGGTGTGGACGAACTTCGGCCCGGCGGCGGTGGAAGGCTTCGAGCTGACCCGCGCCAAACTGCGCAAGCGCGGAGCGGTCACGGTTTTCGGGATCGACAAGTTCCCCCGCATGGTGGACTACGTTGTCCCCTCAGGAGTCCGCATCGCCGACGCCGACCGCGTCCGGCTCGGCGCGCACCTCGCCGAGGGAACCACCGTCATGCACGAGGGGTTCGTCAACTTCAACGCCGGCACGCTCGGCACCTCAATGGTGGAGGGCCGGATCTCGGCCGGCGTCGTGACTGGTGACGGCACCGACGTCGGTGGCGGCGCGTCCATCATGGGCACGCTTTCCGGCGGAGGCAAGGAAAAGATCGCCCTGGGCGCGCGGGTTCTTCTGGGCGCCAACTCGGGTGTGGGCATCAGCATTGGCGACGACTCCGTGGTGGAGGCCGGGCTATATGTCACGGCCGGCACGCTGGTCAGCGTGGTGGGGCCGAAAGACGCCGACGGCAAGCCTACGGCCACCACTGTCAAGGCCGTGGAGCTCTCCGGAGTCCCCAATCTGTTGTTCCGCCGCAACTCCACGAGCGGCGCGGTGGAGGTCCTCCCCCGCAAGGGCCAGACGGTAGAGCTTAACGAAGCCCTGCACACGAACTGATACCGCCCAACCCACCACATTCAGCCGGCCCGTCGCCGGTCCAAGGGAGTAGTTTCGTGGCACGCAGACGTGGCTTGCGCCGCCTGGTGGTGCTGGTGCTTGCCCTGGCTCTTGTGGGCGGCGGCATCTACATGGCCGTGGGCTTCGTGCAGCGCTCGGAGACACTGGTGTCCGAGAAGTGCACGGCAGCCGTCGGCTCGCTGAAGGCCGATCTCGCCACCGACCAAGCCGCCAACGCGGCGTTGATCAGTGCGGTGGCGCTGCGGCGGGGACTCCCCCCGCGGGCGGCCAGCATCGCCCTGGCCACCGCGATGCAGGAGTCCAAACTCCGCAACATCGAACACGGGGATCAGGCCGGCCCGGACTCCCGCGGCCTCTTCCAGCAGCGTCCGTCGCAGGGATGGGGCACCGCAGCGGAGGTTATGGACCCGTACCATTCCACCGGGGCGTTCTACGACGCGCTGGTGAAAATTCCCGGGTACGAATCCCTGGACATCACCGCCGCAGCCCAACAGGTCCAACGCTCGGCCTACCCCCAGGCTTATGCACAGCACGAGGAAATGGGCAGGGCGTTTGCCTCCGCGCTCACCGGACAGGCTCCCGAGGCCTTGGACTGCACCTTGCGGAGCCCCGAGGACGCCGGCAGTCTTGATGCTCTGCGTGAGGATGTGACCGCCGCCTACGGTGATATCCCCGCAACAGCGGACGGCAGCAAACTGGTGCTCGAGGCTAGCGGCAGCCGGGCCTGGGCCATAGGGCAGTGGGCCGTGGCCAACGCCAAGTCATTGTCCATCACCCAGGTGGATGTGGAGGGCCGGAGCTGGAACCGGCAGGCGCGGAAGGGCTGGCAGCCTGTCGACGCGGCACCCGGCCAGGTGACAGTGACGGTCGCCGCGACCCCCGCTTCGTAGCTGGAGCGCGGACGGCGCCGCCAGCGCGGGCAGAATCAGACCAGCAACTCCACCACAGGCTGGACGTAGCTGCGGAACACCTCGGGCTGGGACAAAAGCTCGTTGCTCATGATGATCTTGTCGGGCTCGAGGTACCAGGCCCGCGGTTCGGTCAGCGGCAGTTCGATGATGGTGAGGGTGAAGTCGCGCGCGCCGCGGCCAACTTCCAACAGCCGGTCCTCAACCATGTCACCAAGGAGTTTGGAGGCTCCGCTGGCTTCCCGCTCGGCTTCCAGGGCGGCGTACTCGCCGCGCCGCTCCCGTGCCCACGTGAGGGCGGAACCGAAGTGCGCCTGGAGCACGCGCCGCAGGGCCGGAGAGTTGGCAAAGGCGTTGAAGCCCGGCGGCGACATCTCAGGAACCATCTGCGGGTGGCCCTTCAGGAGCTGCTCCCACCAGGCTTCCCATTCGGTCTTCAATGCGCTCAGGCCGCCCACCTCGGCGATAAGGTTCGCATGATCCATGGGGCGGACCTTGGGCGCCAGATGGGACAGAGCCGGCCGTCCCGCACTATCAAGGCCGGCGGCGTCGCGGACATAAAGCGCAATGAGCATTGGACCCGAAGTGTCCATGGTGATCCGCCAGCCAGGACCGCCTGTGTGCTGCATCCGAATGCCTCCCTTGGCATATGTACTGTCCCAGTGTATTCCCGTTGCCCACGGACGTTAATGGCCCGTCGGCACGGCCCCCAGGCCCCGCAGATGGGCGTCCAGCACATCCCGGCACATCTGGGCGGTCATCCATTCCGGCTGTAGCAAAGCGTGCATGGTCAGGCCGTCAAGGGTTGCCAGCAGCCGCTCCGCTTCGGTCACGAGCGCCTGCTCGCGGGCAGCGTCGTCGTCCTTTGTGAGTTCAATAATCAGCCAGCCCATCACGGCGGCAACAGCGCGGTGGCTGCGGTCGGCCTCCGGAGCCAGGAACGGCTTGATTCGGGCAGCGTTCTTGAACGCCATCCACACACAGGCATCAACAGCCCGCTCCTCGTCCAAGGGGAGGAACTGGCCCAAGAGGGTTAACACGCCGTCATAATGCTCTGCCGATCCGGGCGGCAGGGCGGCAATCCTGTCACGGGCCCGGGTGAGGCGGGCGATGATCCTGTCCACCACGACGCCGAAGGAATGCACCAGCAGTTCCTCGCTGCTGGTGAAATAGTGCCTCACGGAGCCCACGGCGAGGTCCGCCTCATCGGCGACTTCGCGCAGGGACGCCCGTTCCAGCCCGTCAACTGCGATGATTCTGAAGACTGCTTCGACTACTTCCTGGCGCCGGGCTGCGGCGTCGACAATTTTGGGCACCATCATTTTTTAGCACGGTTGTGCTGTCATGGTGCGTGCAACACGGGCAGGGAAGCGCGGAATTGGGATAGCGTGGAGCCCATGAGAATTCTGGTAACGGGCGGTACCGGCTACATCGGGTCGCACACCGTACTGTCCCTGCAGGAAGCCGGGCATGAAGTGGTGGTCATCGACAACCTCGTCAACTCGAGCGAGGAATCGCTGCGGCGGGTCGCGGAGCTCAGCGGCAAAGCGGCGTTCTTCCACAACGTCGACCTTGTCGATGAGGCCGCCGTGGACGCTGTCTTCGCCCAACACGCCATCGACGCCGTCATCCACTTCGCCGGGCTCAAAGCGGTCGGCGAGTCGGTGCGCGAGCCGCTGAAGTACTACTACAACAACCTGGTGGGGACGCTGAACCTGATCCGGGTGATGGACAAGCACGAGGTCCGCTCCATGGTGTTCAGTTCCTCGGCCACTGTTTATGGCGAGCACAACCCGATCCCCTACATCGAGAAGATGGAGATCGGAGCCAACAACCCCTACGGCCGGACCAAGGAACAGATCGAGGACATCCTTTCGGATCTCGGCGCGGCGGACACCCGCTGGCATATCGCCCTTCTGCGCTACTTCAACCCGGTGGGCGCGCACCCTTCGGGCCGCATCGGCGAAGATCCACAAGGGATCCCCAACAACCTGGTGCCGTTCATCGCTCAGGTTGCCGTTGGCCGCCGCGAGAAGCTCATGGTTTTCGGCGGCGACTATGACACTCCGGACGGAACCTGCCTGCGCGACTACATCCATGTAGTTGACCTGGCAGAGGGGCACGTCGCGGCCCTGAACCACATTGCCGACCGTACCGGCGTCTTCCGGTGGAACCTCGGATCGGGCAAAGGCTCCTCCGTCCTGGAGGTGCTGCGTTCCTTCGAGAAGGCCGTGGGACACGAACTCCCGTATGAGATCACCGGCCGCCGCGCCGGCGACCTTCCCGCGTTCTGGGCGGACGCGACGTCGGCCCTGGCGGACCTCAGCTGGGCCACCACCAAAACGGTTGACCAGATGTGCGAGGATCACTGGCGCTGGCAGAAGAACAACCCGCTGGGTTATAACTCCTAGCCGCCCCGAGTTCTTCCTGACCCGCATGCAAACGGCCGCGCACCTCGTAAGGTGCGCGGCCGTCGTCGTCGGTGGTCCCTGCGGTTCCGTCCCTAGCGGGCCGGGTAGTCGCGCTCCGGCTCTCCTGTGTAGAGCTGGCGCGGACGGCCGATCTTGGTATTGGGGTCGTTGATCATTTCGCGCCACTGGGCAATCCAGCCCGGGAGGCGTCCGATGGCGAACAGCACGGTGAACATCTTCTCCGGGAAACCCATGGCCTTGTAGATCAAACCGGTGTAGAAGTCCACGTTCGGGTAGAGCTTGCGCTGGATGAAGTAGTCATCGCCCAGCGCCTTCTCTTCCAGCCGCATGGCGATATCCAGCAGTTCGTCGTTGCCGCCGAGCTTGCTGAGGACCTCGTGCGCGGTGGCCTTGATGATCTTGGCCCGCGGGTCATAATTCTTGTAGACGCGGTGTCCGAAGCCCATGAGGCGGACGCCGTCCTCCTTGTTCTTGACCTTCTCCATGTAGTCCTCGGGCTTGATGCCGTCGGCCTGGATCTGGCGCAGCATCTTCAGCACTGCTTCGTTGGCGCCACCGTGGGCGGGTCCGAACAGGGCGTTGATGCCGGCAGACACGGAGGCGAACAGGTTGGCGTTGGAGGAGCCCACCAGGCGGACCGTGGACGTGGAGCAGTTCTGCTCGTGGTCCGCGTGCAGGATCAGGAGGAGGTCCAGCGCCTTGACCACCACTGGGTCCATCTCGTACTGCTCGGCCGGGAGGCCGAAGCTCAGGCGCAGGAAGTTCTCCACCAGGTTCATGGAGTTGTCCGGGTACAGCATGGGCTGCCCGATGCTCTTCTTCAGGGCGTAGGCGGCGATGACCGGCATCTTGGCCAACAGCCGGTAGGTGGAGACCTCCACCTGCTCGGCGTTGAAGGGGTCCAGCGAGTCCTGGTAAAACGTGGACAGTGCGGATACGGCCGATGACAGCACAGGCATCGGGTGGGCATCGCGGGGGAAGCCGCTGAAGAAGCCCTTGAGCTCTTCGTGCAGCAGGGTGTGGTGACGGATCCGCTGGTCAAAAGCGTCCAGCTCCGTGGGGGTCGGCAGGTTGCCGTAGATCAGCAGGTAGGAGACTTCCAGGAAGCTGGAGTGCTGCGCAAGCTGCTCGATCGGGTAGCCGCGGTACCGCAGGATCCCGGCGTCGCCGTCGATGTAGGTGATGGCGGAGGTGGTGGCCGCGGTGTTCATAAAACCGGGGTCGAAGGCAACGGCGCCGGTCTGCTTCAGCAGCTTGGAAACGTCGTAGCCTTCGTTTCCTTCTACAACCTTGATGCGCGGGAGTTCGAGTTCGCCGCCCGCATGGCGCAGGGTTGCGCTGTTGTTCTCAGTCATGGAGTCTCCTCATGAGGCATCTGGGCCTCTCTGTAGAAAGCTTGATCCAACATCTGGTGAAGCCGGCCGGCGCTCCTGTTCTGCCAGGAAATCCAAGAGCCGGGCTACCTTCTTGTAGAAAGCCACCATTGATAGTCAGTTAAAAAGTACCGCCCCTAGGCAATGTGGTACTAATCCAGCAGTGCCAAAAGTCCCCAAATCGCTTCACTTGTGGCGCGAGTCACACCATTATTACGGGCCTGTGGCAAGGCGCGCCGCGGCGGCGTCGATCCGTTCATCGTTAGCTGTGAGCGCCACCCGCACAAAGCCGTTGCCTGCCTCGCCGTAGAACACGCCGGGACCCACCACGATGCCACGGTCCGCCAGCCTGCCCACGGTGTCCCAGGTGGCTTCGCGCGCCGTGCACCACAGGTAAAGGCCTGCGTGGGAGTCCTCGATCCTGAGACCAAATGCCTCCAGCGCCGGAATAATGCGCTCCCGGCGGCCGCGGTACAGGTCCTTTTGCGCCTGGACGTGGGCGTCATCCCCCAGGGCTACGCGCATGGCCTCCTGGACGGGATACGGAACGATCATCCCTGCGTGTTTGCGGCTGTTGACCAGGTTGGCCATGATGGCCGGATCGCCCGCCACGAATGCGGCCCTGTAGCCGGCCAGGTTTGACTGTTTGCTCAGCGAATAGACGGCCAGCAGGCCCTCGTGCGTGCCACCGGAGACCTGCGGATCCAGGATGCTGGGCACCGGAGATCCGCCGCGCTGGGCATCCCACTCACCCCACCCGAGTTCGGCGTAGCACTCGTCCGAGGCCACGACGGCGCCGATTTCGCGCGCCTGGTCAACGATGCGCTTAAGCGAGGTGACGTCCCGGACGCTGCCCGTGGGGTTGGCCGGCGAATTGACCCAGATGAGGCGCACACGCGCCCGCGTCCCGGCGTCGAGCTCGTCAAGATCGTCCGCGGCCACCTGATCGGCGCCGGCGAACGTCGCCCCGATGTCGTAGGTGGGGTAGGCAACGGAAGGCCGGACGACGACGTCGCCCGGCTTAAGGCCAAGCAGGAACGGCAGCCACGCCACAAGTTCCTTGGAGCCAACCGTTGGCATGACGTTCTGCGGATCGAGCCCGGGGACACCGCGACGGCGCTCAAACCAGGCCGCGATCGCTTCGCGGAGCGCCGCCGTGCCGTGGACGGTGGGGTAGCCGGGTGCATTGGAGGCTGCGCGCAGGGCGTCCTGCACCACGTCAGGGGTGGGGTCAACCGGGGTCCCGATGGAGAGATTGGCCACTCCCCCGGGGTGCTCCGCGGCGCGGGCCAGGTACGGAGCCATGGCCTCCCACGGGTAGTCGGGCAGGCTGAGTCCGAAACTGCGCAGCGCGGAGGTCACCGAAGCGCCGTCCTAGCTCTCTTGGTTCTGGGGCGGCAGGGCTGCGATCATCGGGTGGTCCGTGTGGGTGTTCCCCACCTTCGCGGCGCCGCCCGGTGAGCCAAGGTCGTCAAAGAACTCGACGTTGGCCTTGTAGTAGTCCGCCCATTCCTCCGGGGTGTCATCCTCGTAGTAGATCGCCTCCACGGGGCACACAGGCTCGCATGCGCCGCAGTCGACGCACTCGTCGGGGTGAATGTAGAGGGACCGCTCGCCCTCATAGATGCAGTCGACCGGGCATTCTTCGATACATGCCTTGTCCTTGACATCTACACACGGCTGCGCGATTACGTACGTCACGTCCTTGCCTCTCCACGTTGGTCCCGGCTGCTGGCCGGATCGGTGCTCCCGGCCTGAGCGCCGGCTGCTGACTTCTGAGCCTATTATCTCCCAGCCCGATCCCGCGAACCTAGCCGGGCGTCACACACCCTGCGCGTCTTAGTATGAACACGTGACTTTGACCCCGCCTTCGCCGCAACAGTTTCTCTCCGGGGCACTTCCCGGCACGCGCCTCGTGGTCCGATACAGGATCGAGGGTGGCTTCACGGACGCCTTGGGTGTCCTCCTGGAAACGGCCGACGGCGAATGCACCGTGCGCACCCGGCGCTCCGACGTCGTGATTCCCCTCGAGCTGGTGGTGGCGGCCAAGGCGGTTCCCCCGGCCCCGCCGCGTCGTTCCCCCCGGGCGCCCGTTTCCTGAGCTGTCCCTGCCGCCCTGCCCCTCTGCCCTGCTGGACCCCGTTCCCGTTCCCGGCTTCCCGCCTTCCCGCCTTCCCGCCTTCCCGCCTTCCCGCCTTCCCGCGACGGACATGCCCTCCCCTGGCTCCCGGCACTGGACATATGGCCACTGTGCCCACCCGCTGCCACGAAAGTGGGACATGTCCAGTGGTGGGGACACCATGCGTGGGACATGTCCAGTGGTGGGCACGACATCCCGTGGGACATGTCCAGTGGAGGGGACGCACGCATGGGACATGTCCCCTGTTACGCCGCGACCGAAAGACGGCTCAGCGCCTCGCGGACCATCGTTATGAACTCCTGTGGGCGGTACTTGAGCAGCGAATAACTCACAATGAGGGTTGGGATTCCAAGCCGCGTGGTGACATTCCACCGGCGTCGGTCTTCTTCGAAGCTCTGCCTGTCCATGTGGAAACCTGCCCCGTCGGTCTCGATGCCGAGCCGGCCGTCGACCATAAGGTCCAGATGTCCCATCCCGGGAATGTTGACCTGCGATTCGACATGGAAGCCGGCCCGGCGCAGGAGAAATCTCGCCATGCACTCGATGACGGACTGCGACTGGGGCGTAATGCCCGCAATGATCCGACGTTCGCGGGCATCGTTTCGGCCTTCCAGCCGCTGGCGGAGTGATTTCAGTGGAAGCCCCTTGAGTACGATGGCGGATTCGGCGATGATCAGGCCGTCGAGTTCTGGTAAACAGCGGAGGCTTTGGACCACGGAGTCCATGAGCGTCGGGGGCGCGGGCGACCTATGGCAGATGAACCCCGGATAGTTGCGGCTGTGGGCCACGGCAATGTGAGGCTGTGCCGGTCCTTCGAGAACCCAGAGGCCATGGAACTTCGCGGCGGTGACGCACGCGGGCTCGGCCGGCAGCGAGCGAATGGCAATGAGTTCAGCATCGGCACCCGGCAAGGCGTAAACACCGCGGGAGACTCGGGACACGTCGCCACTGGCCAGGGCGGCCTTGAGTTGGAAGTCCGAGACACCAGCGGCAGCGATGTGTTTGGCGCGTGCGACGCCGTCGTAGTTTCCGAGAACCTCCACGATTTTGCCCATGGTGCCATGTTGCCGCCGGCAATACGGCACGAACAGGCCGGCCGAGCGCTATGTGGACAACATCTGTTCCTTGGCGCGCAGCAACCCGGGACATGTCCAACAACCAGCGGAGGACATGTCCCCCGGCCTGGCGCTGCAGTGAGCATGTCCAGTGGGCAGCTCTGCTCATGTCCTGCACCGAGGCGGAAGGATGGACATGATGCCATCGTGCCCACCCCCGGGGCCCAAGAATGGGCATGTCCCGCGGCGGATGAGGGACGCGGGGACAGCGGACTTCGAAGCGGCTTGGGGCGAGCGAAAGCCGGGCGTGAAGCCGGAACCCTTCGCGTGGAGGTTTGGCCTAGTCCCGGCGAATCCTGTAGCGCAAACACCAGGCGAGCATAAGAACCGTGACACCCGCAATGCCGTAGACCCAGATGTTGCCGGGGAGGTCTCCGATCACGAGCCGTTTGCCCGCCTCCAGGGTGCTCCACCAGCCTGTCAGTGCATAACAGATGACCCCGCACACCGCTGTCGGAATCACCGAGCGGGTGGCGGCCCCGAGCCACAGCTCCACCGATGCGAGCAGCAGCAAGGCGGCAACAGCACCCCAGGGAAGAACCGTTCCGGCCAGCATGAACTGCTGCCGGTGCAGGGCTGTTCCTGCCACGGCCACAAAAAGAGCTGCCGGCACGGCGACGGCAATACCGCCTGCCGTACCGGCAGCTCCCTTATTCATAAATCGTCCGTTGAGTCAGCGAAGCACGCTGGAACTAGGACTTGGCGCGCGAGCGGTTGGCCTTGTTGCGCTCGTTGACATCCAGGATGAGCTTCCGGATGCGGATGGCCTCCGGAGTCACCTCGACGCACTCGTCTTCGCGGGCGAATTCGAGGGACTCTTCGAGGGTCAGGTCGCGCGGGGGCGTCAGGTTCTCGAAGGTGTCAGACGAAGCGGCACGCATGTTGGTGAGCTTCTTTTCCTTGGTGATGTTGACGTCCATGTCATCGGCGCGGGAGTTCTCGCCGACGATCATGCCCTCGTAAACCTCGGACGTGGGCTTCACGAAGAAGGAACCGCGTTCCTGCAGGTTGATCATGGCGAACGGAGTCACAACGCCCGCGCGGTCGGCGATCATCGAGCCGTTGGTGCGGTACTCGATCGGGCCGGCCCAGGGCTCGTAGCCCTCGGAGATGGAGGCTGCGATGCCGGCGCCGCGGGTGTCCGTGAGGAACTTGGTGCGGAAGCCGATGAGGCCACGTGCCGGGACGATGAACTCCATGCGGCACCAGCCGGTGCCGTGGTTGGCCATGTTCGTCATGCGGCCCTTGCGGGCTGCCATGAGCTGGGTGACGGCGCCGAGGTACTCTTCGGGCACGTCGATGGTCATGTGCTCCATCGGCTCGTGGATCTTGCCGTCGATGGTCTTGGTGACAACCTGCGGCTTGCCCACGGTCAGCTCAAAGCCTTCGCGGCGCATCTGCTCAACCAGAATGGCCAGCGCGAGTTCGCCACGGCCCTGGACTTCCCAAGCGTCGGGACGCTCGGTGGGGAGCACCTTGATGGAGACGTTACCGATCAGTTCCTTGTCCAGGCGGTCCTTGACCTGGCGGGCCGTAACCTTGGCGCCCTTGACCCGGCCGGCCAGCGGCGAAGTGTTGATACCAATCGTCATGGAGATGGCCGGATCGTCAACGGTGATCAGCGGCAGAGGCTGCGGGTTCTCGGCGTCGGTCAGGGTCTCACCGATGGTGATTTCCTCGATGCCGGCAACGGCGACGATTTCGCCGGGACCGGCGGATTCGGTGGGAACCCGGTCCAAGGCCTTGGTGGCCAGCAGTTCGGTGATCTTGACGTTCTTCAGCTCACCGTTGGCGCGTGCCCAGGCAACGGTCTGGCCCTTGCGCAGGGTTCCGTTGTAAATGCGCAGAAGTGCGAGGCGGCCCAGGAACGGAGAGGCGTCAAGGTTGGTGACGTGTGCCTGCAGGACGCCGTTCGGGTTGTAGGTCGGCGCCGGGATGTGATCGATGATCGTCTGGAACAGCGGCTCCAGGTCCTCGTTATCCGGAGCTGTGCCGTCTGCCGGCTGCTCGAGGGAAGCGCGGCCAACCTTGGCGGCGGCGTAAACCACAGGCACGTTCAGGATCTTGTCCAGGTCCAGGTCAGGAACTTCGTCAGCCAGGTCGGAGGCAAGCCCCAGGAGCAGGTCCATGGACTCGTGGACGACTTCTTCGATCCGCGCGTCGGGGCGGTCGGTCTTGTTGACCAGAAGGATCACCGGCAGGTGCGCGGCGAGGGCCTTGCGCAGGACGAAGCGGGTCTGGGGCAGCGGGCCCTCAGAGGCGTCAACGAGGAGGACGACGCCGTCGACCATGGACAGGCCGCGCTCCACCTCGCCACCGAAGTCGGCGTGACCGGGAGTGTCAATGACGTTGATGGTGATGGTCTCGCCCTTGGAGGACGGTCCGTTGTAGGCCACGGTGGTGTTCTTGGCCAGGATGGTGATGCCCTTTTCGCGCTCCAGGTCACCGGAGTCCATGACACGGTCTTCGAGGTGGTTGTGCGCGGCAAAGGAGTTGGTCTGCTTGAGCATGGCGTCGACCAGGGTGGTCTTGCCGTGGTCAACGTGGGCCACGATCGCGACGTTGCGCAGATCACTGCGCGATGCAGTGGCTACCGCGGTGTTGGTGGTGGTTTCAGACATGCGTTATTGCTCGATTCAGTGGTGAAGTCAGCTGTTGTATCGCGACATTTCCAACCGGAACGCACGACGGATAAGCCCTTTTGACACAGGGCACCTTATACAAGTCTAAACGCTAGGTCATTTATTGGCCTAAAAAGCCAAAGAGCGCCGCTTTACCGGCGCCCGGGGGCGATATCGCGCCACGCCCGCAGCATGTGACTAAAATCACTGGATTTTCGTTATGGGATGCCCCATCATTACCGTGGTAACAGCAAGCAAAACCGGAGACCATAGATGCGCAACGCCTCGGCTCTGTACCGCTTCGTCGCACCTATGATCGCTATCAGCGCGTTCATGGCCGGCTGTGGGCAGTCCTCTGAATCACAAGCACAAAGCCCTGCCGGAAGCGCAGCGGCCGTCGAGTCGTCGGCACAGGCCGTCCCCAGGAAATCCGGCGCGGCACCTGTGGGCGCCGCGGGCGAGCCAGTCGCCGCGGGCGCCGCAGCACGGGCACAGCTCGTTCCCGAGCCTGATCCGGCCAGCATGGTTCCCGGATCCATCTACCGCAATCCCGCCAACGGACGCAATGAGGTCATTGTGGCCAACCCTGGCAACACCGCACTCCTGATCGGCGATTCACAATCAGAACCGTCGTATGCGTGGCCGCGCGCCGGCCTCACCGCGATGGGATACACAGTCCATTTCTGCGGGCTGGGCGGCACGGGCTATGTAGTGGGCAACGGCAAGACCGGCAACTACATTGATGCCCTGCAGCGCGGGGACTGGAAGCTCCCGTACGGATCCATCCCCCTGGTGGTCATCGAAGGCGGCGGCAACGATGCGGCACGCGGTGCCACGGATGCGCAGATCGTGGCCAACGCCGAGCGGCTGATCACCACCCTCAAGCAGCGCTACCCGGCCAGCAGGATGGCCATGATCGGAACACTGGCGCGCGGAACGAACTACGGCGGCGGCCGGCGCTCCCAGGTGGACGCGCTGTTGGGCACTCTCGCCGCCAGGCACTCGATTCCCTTCGTGAGCGTCGGAGACTGGCTGACCAAATACGATCTGACGAAGTCCATGGCTGACGGCGTCCACATGAACCCTGACGGCCACAAGGCCCTTGGGATCCTGCTCGCCGGAAAACTGAAGGAACTCGGCCTGCAGTCACCGGAGGCGGCCGCTCCCACGGCAACCCCCGTTAACTAGGGCGTTCCAGGCAGGGCGCGTCCTATCCTGGCGGGGCGCCTTAACCAGGAGTCGGCCGGACCGGCCGCCAACCGCACCAGCCGACCGCGCAAAGAGCCCTACACACAAAACGGAACAAAAGAGCCGGCGTCCTCCCCTGAAGGGCGGACGCCGGCTCCTCGTGGACCTGGACGGGTGGGCTACGCCGCTGGGCTCAGGCCACTTCCGGGGGCAGCATCAGGCGCGCGCCCGGGATGGCGTTGAGCAGGGCCTTCGTGTAGTCCTGCTGCGGCGAGTCGAACACGCTGTCCGTGGAGCCGGTCTCGACGAGCTTGCCCTTTTCCATGACGCACACGTGGTCCGCGATTTGCCGGACCACTGCGAGGTCGTGGGTGATGAACAGGTAGGTCAGGCCAAGCCTGGCCTGCAGCTCGGCCAACAGGTTCAGCACCTGCGCCTGGACCAGTACATCCAGTGCCGAGACAGCCTCGTCGCAAATAATCACCTCCGGGTCCAGCGCCAGGGCGCGCGCGATGGCCACACGCTGGCGCTGGCCGCCCGAGAGTTCGTTCGGGTAGCGCTGCATGGTGGACTGCGGCAGCGCCACCTGGTCCAGGAGTTCACGGACTTTTTTCTCCCGGCTCGCCTTGTCCCCGATCTTGTGGGTCCGCAGCGGCTCCTCGATGGTCCGGAAGATGTTGTACATGGGGTCCAGCGAACCGTACGGGTCCTGGAAGATGGGCTGCACACGGCGGCGGAAGGCGAAGATCTGTTTGGTGTTCAAGGTGGATGTGTCCACCCCGTCAAAGATGATCTTGCCGGACGTGGGAGTCAGCAGGTTCAGCACCATCTGCGCCACGGTGGACTTGCCGGATCCCGACTCGCCAACGATCGCCGTCGTCGTTCCCCGCTTGACGCTGAAGGAGACGTCGTCGACGGCGGTGAAGTCCGTGGACCTTCCCAGGCCCGAGCGCAGCTTGAATACCTTCTTCAGGTTCTGTATCTGCAGGACCTCTTCGGGCATGGTCGGCTCAACCACGACGTCCTCGCCAGGAGCCAGCAGGTCATCGGTTTCGACTCCGAGTTCCTTGGCCGCCTGGATGCGCCGGGACGCCAGCGACGGCGCCGAGGCCACCAGTCGCTGGGTGTACGGGTGCTGGGGGTTCTGCAGCAGCTCCAGGGACGGACCGGATTCCACGACCTGCCCACGGTACATGACCACCACCTTGTCGGCGCGCTCGGCGGCGAGTCCCAGGTCGTGGGTGATCAGCAGCACGGCTGTCCCCAGCTCGGTGGTCATCTTGTCCAGGTGGTCGAGAATCTGGCGCTGAACGGTCACGTCCAGCGCGGAGGTCGGCTCATCGGCGATGAGCAGGCGCGGCTGGCAGGACAAGCCGATGGCGATCAGTGCCCGCTGGCGCATGCCGCCGGAGAACTCATGCGGGTACTGCTTCGCCCTGCGGGCCGCGTCGGGCAGACCGGCTTCCGAGAGCACCTTTGCGACGTCGTCGGGACCGCTGGGGAGCCCGTTCGCCTTCAAGGTCTCCCGGACTTGGTAGCCGATCTTCCAGACGGGGTTCAGGTTGGACATCGGGTCCTGCGGCACCATGCCGATGCTGTTGCCACGGAGCTGGATCATGCGCTTTTCCGACGCGTGGGCGATGTCCTCGCCGTCGAAGAATACCTGGCCGGAGGCCACGCGGCCGTTGCCCGGGAGCAGGCCGATGGCGGCCAGCGCGGTGGTGGATTTGCCGGAGCCGGATTCACCCACAATGGCGACGGTCTCGCCGGGCATCACCGTGAGATGGGCGTTGCGGACAGCGTTCACCTCTCCGTTGCTGGTGGCGAAGCTGATCGCCAGATCCTTGATTTCAAGCAGCGGGCGCTCGTCAACGGCACCCAGTTCCTGGATTTCGACAGAGGCGTTCATGGCGTCCCCTTTCATCGCTTGCGCGCTTTGGGATCGAGCGCATCGCGCAGGGCATCGCCCAGCATGATGAAGCTCAAGACGGTGATGGACAGCGCGATGGCCGGGTAGAGCAGCGGCATCGGGTTGGACCGCAGGGAGGCCTGCGCTGCCTGGATGTCGTTGCCCCAGGACATCACGCTTGGCGGGAGTCCGATGCCAAGGAAGGAAAGGGTGGACTCGGCGACGATGAACGTGCCCAGCGAGATTGTGGCCACGACGATGATCGGGGCCAGCGAGTTGGGCATCACGTGGCGCATCAAGGCGCCGAATTTGGAGACGCCCAGGGAGCGGGCAGCCGTCACAAAGTCGGCGTTGCGCACCTCGATCACTGCTCCGCGGGTGATGCGGGCGATTTGAGGCCAGCCGAAGGTCACCAGAATCAGCACCAGCGTCCAGGCGGTCCGGTTGGCGCGGAAGACCGGCAGCTGCATCATCACGATGGCGCCCAGAATCAGCGGCAGTGCGAAGAAGATGTCGTTGATCCGGGCCAGGATTGCGTCCACCCAGCCGCCGTAGTAGCCGGCCAGGGCTCCCATGATGCCGCCGATCACGAGGACACCGATGGTGGTGAACAGGCCGACGGTCACGGAGGAGCGGGTGCCGAAGATGACGCGGGCGTAGACATCGCACCCCTGCTGGGTGAAACCGAGCGGGTGGCCGGACGTGGGACCGGCGTCGGAGTTGGCCAGCTGGCACGCTTCCGAGGACGGGTCGATCCCCGAGAAGAGCGAGGGGAAAAGGGACACTGCCACCACGACGATGATCAGGAACGATGAGATCAGGAAGAGCGGCTGCCGGCGCAGGTTTTTCCAGGCCTCGCCCCAGAGGCTCAACGGGGCGTTGTCCTCTTTGACCTTGTCGGTGGCCTGCAGGGGTGTTTCGGCCACGTCGGCGACGAAGTGTTCGATGTGGCGGGACGCCCGGGCGGGGGCTCCGCGCCTCGGGGTTCTATTCTCAAGCGTCATAGCGGATCCTTGGGTCAAGCCAGGCGTACAGCAGGTCTACAAACAGGTTGGACACAACGTAGATCAGCACGAGCACTGTCACGATGGAAACAACAGTGGGGCCTTCGCCCTGCGTGACGGCGCGGTAGAGCCGGTTGCCGACGCCGGGGACGTTGAAGATGCCCTCGGTGACGATCGCTCCGCCCATCAGTGCTCCCAGGTCGGCACCTAGGAAGGTGATCACGGGGATCAACGAATTGCGGAGGATGTGCACACGGACCACCCGGAACCGGGACAGCCCCTTGGCCGTCGCAGTGCGCACGTAGTCGGCATTCATGTTCTCGATGACGCTGGTCCTGGTGAGGCGCAGGACGTAGGCGAACGAACCCAATCCGAGCACGATCGCCGGGAGGATCAGGTCGGGGATGGTCGCCGCGGAGCTGACCGTTGGCTTGGCCCAGCCCAGCTGGACGCCGATGGTGAACTGCAGCAGGAAGCCGAGGACGAAGATCGGGATGCCGATCACAATCAGGGAAGCGACCAGAACCGTGGCGTCAAAGACCTTGCCCTTGCGGAGGCCCGCGATCAGGCCGAAGACGATGCCGAAGAAGGCTTCGAAGATCAGGGCCATCACGGCCAGGCGGGCCGTTACAGGGAACACTTCCCCGAGCACCGCGGCGATGGGACGTCCGGAGAAGTCCTGGCCGAGGTCGAAGGTGAAGATCCCCTTGAGGTAGAGCAGGTACTGGATCAGGAAGGGCTGGTCCAGGTGGTACTGCGCCCGGAGCTTCGCTGCCACGGCCTCGTTGACCGGCTTGTCGCCGAAGAGGGCCACGATGGGATCACCAGGGAGGCTGAAGACCAGGAAATAAACAAGCAGCGTGGCGCCCAGGAATACCGGGATCAGCTGCAGGAATCGCTTGAGGATGTAGCCCGCCATTAGCGAAGGACACCCCCGTCAGCAGGCACCCTGTCCAGGGATGCAATGGAGTTGTTCATCAAAGAACCTTTTCACTATGGTGCAGCTGCCACCGGTGGAGTCACGGCGGACCGGCTGCGAAATACACCGGCCGAAGCGGGTGATCAGAAATATGTGGGGAAACAGAACAACGGCGGAGGCTCCAATCGTGGCCGCCCCCGCCGTCGTTCAGTTATTTACTTGCCAGTGACGTTGTAGTACAGCGGGACGCCGTCCCAGCCGTAGTCAACGTTGGTGACCTTGTCGCTCCAGCCGCCCTGGGCAACCTGGTACCACAGGGGAATGGCCGGAAGGTCGGTCAGGAGGATTTCCTGGGCCTTGTTCATGGCCTTGTTGCCGTCGGCGACGGACGATGCGTTCAGGCCGTCCGAGATGGCCTTGTCGAACGTCGGGTTGGCGTACTTGGCGTCGTTGGAGCCGGCACCGGTCTTGTAGATCGGGCCCAGGAAGTTGTACAGCGACGGGTAGTCCGCCTGCCAGCCGGCGCGGATGGAGCCGGTGAGGGTCTTGGCGGTCGCGTCGTTGCGGGCTTCCTTGAAGGTGGCGTACGGCTTGCCTTCAACCTTGATGCCGAGGGTGTTCTTGAGCTGGTTGACCACTGCCTCAACCCAGGCCTTGTGTCCGCCCTTGTCGGCGTTGTAGGCGATGGTGAACGTCTTGTTGGCGTCCCACTTCTGGATCGCATCGGCCTTGGTCCAGGCGTCCTTGGCCTTGGCGGCGTCGAACTTCAGGTTCTCGGATCCGGGGATCGAGTCGCTGTAGCCGTCAAGCACGGGAGCCGTGAAGTCCTTGGCGGGCTGGCGGGCGCCGTTGAAGATCACCTTGGTGATCTCGTCCCGGTTGATCGCCATGGAGATGGCCTGGCGGCGGAGCTTGCCGGCCTCACCGCTCCATTCGGGCAGGTATTCCGGGATGGCGATGGTCTGGTTGCCGGCGTACGGCTTGTTGATGGTGCGGTCGCCGAGGTCGGACTTGTAGTTCTTCAGCGCGCTGGTGGGGATGGTCTGCAGGATGTCCAGGTTGTTGGACAGCAGGTCCTGGTAGGCGGCGTCGTCGTTCTGGTAGATCTTGAAGGTCACGCCGGCGTTCTTGGCCTTGCGGGGGCCGTTGTAGTCCGGGTTGGGAACGAGCTGGATCTGCACGTTGTGCTGCCAGCCGCCGTCGGCAAGCTTGTACGGGCCGTTGCCGACCGGCTTTTCGCCGAAGCCCTTCGGGTCCTTCAGGGCTGCCGAGGGAACGGGGACGAAAGCGGTGTAGCCCAGGCGCAGCGGCCAGTCGGACTCCGGCTGCTTCAGCTCGACGGTGAACGTCTGATCGTCAACGACCTTCAGGCCGGACATGGTCTCGACGGTGGAGCCTTCCGCGCTGGCTTCGTCGTAGCCCTTGATGCTCTCGAAGAAGTTCCCGCTGAGCTGGGCGTTCTTGGCTGCGGCGCCGAAGTTCCAGGAGTCAACGAAGGACTTGGCCGTGATGGCCTCGCCGTTCGTGAACTTCTGATCCTTCTTGACCTTGATGGTGAAGTGCTGGCCGTCCTTGCCCTCGATGGACTCGGCGAGTTCGTTGACCGGCTTGCCGTTCGGGTCATAGCTGACCAGTCCGGCGAAGATCATGTCGATGACCTTGCCGCCGCCGACCTCGTTGGTGTCGGCCGGCATCAGCGGACGCTGCGGCTCGGAACCGTCTGCAACGATCACCTTGCTGGTGTCGCCACCGGTGCTGCTGCTACCGGCAGCGGGGCCTCCGGCACCGCAACCGGTCAGGGCAAGAGCGGCGATGGCCACCATGCCCAGTGCTTTGGAAGTGCGCGAAAAACGCATTCCGCCTCCTATGAGTTGTGGGAGTTCGTGAGGGAAAAACTTATGCTTTCCCGCAGGCAGGCACACAGGTATCCCTGTGACGTGGCCTACATATGCTGAGTAGCCTAACCGCAAAATGTCCGAATAATGGAACTCTGTTGCCAAAACGTGATCGAGTCACAAATTGACCAGTAGAGTCAACCCCTGTGCGTTTCAGGTCACATGTTACTGGCTGGTATGCTACGCCCGCGTGAGGGCAACTATTCCAAGCCGGCCGTCAGGAGCTGCGCGCGAAGCTCACGGCGCTCGCGTTGCTTCTCCGGATCCGGCAGCGGAACGGCGGCCAGAAGCCGCTGGGTGTAGGCCTCCCGCGGGTTGCGCAGGATCTGATCCCGGGTGCCCTGCTCCACGATTCTGCCGCGCTGCATCACGCAGATGCGGTCCGCCAGCACGTCAACAACCGCAAGGTCGTGAGTGACGAAAAGGCAGGCGAAGCCGAGTTCCTTCTGGAGGGCCTGGAACAGTTCCAGCACCTTGGCCTGAACGGATACGTCGAGCGCCGATGTCGGTTCGTCCGCCACCATGAGCTTCGGCTTCAGGGACAGCGCGCGCGCGATGCCGACCCGCTGCTTCTGGCCGCCGGAGAGTTCATGCGGGTACCGGTTGCGGTAGCTTCTGGGCAGCTCGACCTGGTCCAGCAGCTCCTCGATCCGATTCTGCAACCGGGCGCCTCTTGCTTCGCCGGCAAGAAACATCGGTTCGCCGATGCTTTCACCAATGGGAAGCCGGGGGTTCAAGGATGACGAGGGATCCTGGAAGACCATCCCGATGTGGCGGCGCACTTGATGGAGTTGCTTGCCGTTCCGTTTGGCTGCTGAAATGTCCTGGCCAACAACGCGCATGGTACCGGCGGCGACCGGAAGGAGCCCGACGGCGGCGCGGCCGATCGTGGTCTTGCCCGAACCGGACTCCCCCACCAGGCCCACCACCTGGCCCGGATAGATCACCAGGTTGGCCCCCTCAACGGCCCTGAAGGCCGGCACACGCCCTTGTTTGGGGTATTCGATGGCCACGTCCGTGAGTTCCAGAACAGGCTCGCCCTGGGGCTTCTGCGCCTCCGCGGCGGCAAGTGCCGCGGCGTTCTCGCGTTCCCGGCGGACCAGGTCGTCCGTGTCGATGGAACTGAGTTCGGCGTGCGTGGCGGCCGCGAGGGCAGCCGTAACGTCCACCTCGACGCCGGTGTCCGTTCCCCCCTGCCCCAAGTGGGGCACGGCCGCGAGCAGCGCCTGGGTGTACTCGTGCTGCGGGCTGCGGAATATCTGTTCCGCTGTTCCGGTCTCCACGATCAGGCCCCGGCGCATCACGGCGATCCTGTCGGCCAGGTCGGCAACCACGCCCATGTCGTGCGTGATCAGCACAATGGCGCTGTCCAGCTTGTTGCGCAGGTTCCGCATGAGGTCAAGGATTTCGGCCTGCACCGTCACGTCGAGTGCAGTGGTGGGCTCGTCGGCTATGAGCAGCTTGGGGTCGCAGGAGAGCGACTGCGCGATCATGGCACGCTGGCGCTGGCCGCCCGATAGCTGGTGGGGATAGGACTTGAAGGCCTTTTCGGGGTCGGGCAGCTCCACCAGTTCCAGCATACGAAGGGCCCGTTCCCTGGCTTCATCGGGAGAAACCGCGTTGTGCAGGCGCACAGTCTCGACGATCTGGGCGCCCACGGTGTAAACGGGGTTCAGCGCCGTCATGGGCTCCTGGAAGATCACCGCGACGTCCTTGCCGCGCACAGCCCTGATGTTGGCGGCGTTGGGCCCCAGGAGTTCCTTCCCGGAAAGGCGCACGCTGCCGGAGACGCGGCTGTTGTCCGGCAGCAGGCCCAGGAGGGCCATCGAGCTTGCGCTCTTGCCGGAGCCGGACTCCCCCACGATGGCCAGGACCTCCCCTGCCCTGACCTCATAGTTCAACCCAATGGCGGCCGGCACCCACTTCTTGTCCACGCCGAAATCAACGCTGAGGTCGCGGACCTCGAGCACCACGGCCCCCTTCTCCGGCTCCGGGGCCGCGACGGGTTCGGGCGTGATGTTCTCAGTCATGTTGGGGTTTCCCTTCCACCCGAGCGGGCGGTGCACCGAAGATTAGTGCTGCGGCTCGGAATCCTGAATTATTAGGGGCATGAGCAGTGTGCCGCACACCGGAAACGTCGAAGTCTTCAGATCCCGTTCGAACAAGGTGTTCGCGGGGCTCGCCTGGCTGGTGGCGGCGGTCGGCGTCGTTGTTACTGCAGTGACCGGCGGCCCCGGGGCGCTCATAGGCGCCGGTCCCCTGCTGCTGATCGGCTTCCTGGGCTGGCTGCTGTTCTGGATGCCCGCCGTCGTTGTGCACGACGGCGGGATCACGTTGGAGAATCCGTTCCGGTCCGTTGCTGTTCCTTGGGCGGCCTTGGTGGACGTGGATACGCGTTACGCCCTCACCCTGGTCACGCCCGGCAAGAACTACACCTCGTGGGCTGCGCCGGCGCCAGGCATATGGGGCGGCCGCAACGCCCGGCCGGAAGACCTCAAGGGCCTGCCTTCCGCCACGTACGGCCCTGGAAAATCCGTGCGTCCCGGCGACCTGAAGTCCACGGATTCGGGCCAGGCGGCCCAGCTCGTCCGCGGACGCTGGGAAGCGCTCATCGAGTCGGGCTCCCTGGAAACCGGCCATGCCGCCACGACGCCGGTCACGGTCACCTGCCGTTGGACGGCGGTCGGCGTCACTACCCTTCTGCTGGCCGCCAGCTACTGGGGCGTGGCCGTCCACTGACCCGGATACTGTAGTGCGCGGCATTCAGGCGCCCGAGGGCCCGTCAAGTGCCGTGACGGGCGTTTTCTCCACTGCCCCGACGTCCTTGACCTTCTTGACGTTGAACTTCTTCTGCCTGGGATCGAACGCGTCGCGCAAGCCGTCGCCAATGAAGTTGATGCTCAGGCAAATCAAGACGATGAACAAGCCCGGAAACCAGAACAGCCAGGGCCGTGTGGCGAAGGCTTCCTGGTTTTGCTGAATGAGCAGGCCCAGGGAGGTGTCCGGGGCCTTGACGCCCACGCCAAGATAGCTCAACGCGGTCTCGGTCAGGATCGCGGCCGACATGGTCAGGGTGACATTGACGATCAGCACGCCGACGGCGTTGGGCAGGATGTGCTTGAAGATGATCCTGGCGTTGCTGGCGCCGGAGATCCGCGCCGCGTCAACGAATTCGCGCTCACGCAGCGTCAGGAATTCCCCACGCATCAGGCGGGCCAGTCCCACCCAGCTGATGAGGCCAAGGAAGATTCCCAGCGCGAGGACGCCGTTAGTGCTGGTGAATTGGGAAAACCAGCTCCCGGAGTCCCGGCGGCCGGCCAGTTGGGCCATCACTGCGGCGAGCAGCAGGGCCGGAATGATGATGATGACGTCGGTGAGGCGCATCAGCACTGCTTCGAGCCAGCCGCGGAAATATCCCGAGAGGGCCCCCACCACGACCCCGATGAACCCCGCGATCAGGCCGATGACAAGCATGATGGTGATGGACTGCTGCGCCCCGCGCATGGTCATGGCGAAGAGGTCACGCCCGATCCGGTCCTGGCCGAAGGGGTGGTCCCCCCAGGCCAGCGGCCACAGTGAGGCCGTAGGGGTGCCGTCGTTGATAAGGGGTGCGACGTCCTCGTGGTTGTACTTCCACCAGCCGGGGATCCCGGCATAGCCGACGCTGGTGAAGGCCATGATGAAGATGATGGCGAAGACGATCAGCCCAATGATGGCGCCGGAGTGGCCGAGGAAACGCTTCCGCACGATCTGGCCCTGGCTAAGTCCCTTTGCCTCCAGGATCGGTTCGATTCCTGCCGCAGCCGGGCGCCCAAGGCCTGCTTCTTCGGCCATGATCTCGTCCTGCTGGCTTGGCTGGCTCATGCTTTCACCCTTACACGTGGATCAAGTGCGGAATACGCGAGGTCCGCAATGAGGTTGAAGCCCATCGCCGTGATGGCAACGCAAACAAACACGCCCATCACCGGGTTCGGGTCGACGTGCGAGATGCCGTCAAAGAACAGGAAACCCATACCGCGGACGGAAAAGACCGTCTCGGTGATCACGGCGCCGCCGATGAGGCCCCCGATGTCGAAGGCCACGATGGTGGCGATCGGTATGAGGGCGTTGCGGAACGCATGCCGCATCACCACTGTCCTTTCCGTCAAACCCTTGGCGCGCGCCGTCCTGATGTAGTCCATATTCATGATTTCCAGCATCGAGGCGCGGGTGAACCGGGTGTAGCCGGCCAGGGAAATGAGGACCAGTGCCATGGTCGGCAGGATGAGGTGGGTGAAGGAGTCCAGGCTCAGGATCCAGAAATCGCCTTCGATGTTCGGGGTGCTGGCCCCGATGGTGGCGATGGGCCGGCCACGCACCCGGCTGTTGTTGAAGTACGCCGGCCATGCCTGCATGTACCGGTCGAGCAGAATCAGGAAGCCGACCAGAAATGCCGTGATTCCGGCGGCCCGCATCGATTGGCCGCGGTCGTAGCCGCCAACCAGGTACCCGATTCCCATGCCCACCAGAACGGTGGCGACAGCCAGGAGGACGACCATGAGGAAGGTGGCCTCGTTCAGGAGTGGCTGCACGGCATAGTAGGCCACAAGTCCCACGCCCACGGCGATCAACGATGACTGAAGGGCCTTGCGGTTCTTCAGTCCCGCTGTCAGCAGTGTCACGGCGAAGGCGATACCTATGCCCGCAATCACGATCAGCACTGGACCGAGCCCAGGGGCCTTGAACCACAAGGTGGCGGAGAAGTAGATAAGCACCCCGGCCACCACGGCAAAGACCACGCCGCCGGTGATCAGCCGCCGCTTGAGATCACCGCCGACCGAGACCGCCGCCACCACACCGAGCACGGCTCCGATGCCGAGGGCAACGGGCAGCGGTATCTCGGGGTTTTTGAGGAAATTGTTGAAGCCGATGGCACCGAATTCCTTGAGGAGAACGGCTACCCAGAAGATCGGGAGGGAGAAGAACAGGAACGCCATGAATGTCACGCCGTAGTCGAGGGTGCTGTACTGCCGCAGAGCAGTGATGATGCCAAGGGTTATCCCGACGAGGATGGCAAGGATCGTGGCTCCCGTGACCAGCGTCAGCGTCTGGACCAGAGCATGCCCAAGGGCGCCTGTAATCGGCTCGCCGGCGATGTTTTTGCCCAGGTCACATGTGCCGGCCCACGGAACAAGGCACCGGGCAGCCCCGCCAAGCCACTTGAAATACCGCAGGGGCGCCGGCGTGTCCAGGTCAAGGAGCTGCGACCTCGAATCCATCAGCTGCTGCTTGTTCGGGGCGCTGCTGGCGCGGAATTCTTCCAGGGGGTCCCCTGACGCCGCTGTCAGGAGGTACACCAGGTAGGACGCGCCAAGAAGAATCAGTGCTGCGGTGATGAGTCGCCTGACTACATAGGTCACCATTGTGCTTTAACCTCGGGATTCGGTGGCTGTCGCCAGAAAGGCGCCGGGACCGTGGTGCTGTGGTCCCGGCGCCTTCGCTAGCTTTGTTGAGCTGGTGGTCGTCGGCTCACTTCTGAGCCCACTCCCAGAAGTTCCACCAGACACCGGTCTGGTTCGGCATGAACTTCACGCCGGTGATGCGGTCGCTGTAGGCATCCACACCAACCGACTGGAAGAGCGGGAGGCCGTAAGCGGAGTCCCAGATTTTCTTGTCGATCTGTTTGGTGAGGTCGTCCTGCTTGCTGCGGTCCGTGGTGACGATCAGCTCGTCCATCAGCTTGTCGGCGTCGGGGTCGCTGAACTTGTTGAAGTTGGAGTCGTTTCCGGACTTGAAGATCTGCGGCACGCCGGACACGCCAACACCCGGGTTGGTCCAGCCGAAGATGGTCGCGTCGTAGCCGCCCTTGCCGAGGGCCTTGCCCCAGTCAGACTTGCCAAGGCCGCCGTCGACGATCTTGAAACCGGCTTTGGTGGCGGACTCGCGGATCAGCGAGTAGGCGTCCACGCGGTTGGGGTTGTCCTTGTTGTACATGATGCGGATTTCGGGCGTCGCTCCATTGAGGAGCTTCTTGGCACCGTCAATGTCGACATCCTGGTATGCGGAAGAACCGTTGTTCTTGGCCGAGTCGGCGTAGGCGGCCTGGGCCGGAACGAACAGCTGCGAGTCAAGCGGCTTGGCCTCGGGATCCAGCTTCTTCACGATCTTGTCCACGATGTCCTTGCGCGGGACCGTCTTCATGAAGGCCTCGCGGACATTCTTGTCCGCCAGAGGACCGGAGTAGTTGAGGTCGATGTGGTCGTAGGAGAGCTGGTTGCCCTGGTCCACGGTTACGCCCTGGCTCTTGAGCGCCTTGAGCTGATCGAGGGTGTCAGCCGAGGCCTGCGGCGCGATGATGTCAGCTTCGCCGTTCTTGAGGGCCTGCACCTGGGCCGGAGCTGAGCCGATGTACCGGACAGTGATCTCGTCCAGGCTGGCGGCCGGTCCCCAGTTGTAGTCCTTGTTGCGGACCATGGTGAGGGACTGGTCCTGATTGATGCTCTTGACGACGTACGGCCCGTTGGAAAGGAAGAGGGTGGGATCCGCCGGCAGCGTCTTGGTGTCAAAACCGGTGTTCCAAAGGTCCGACATGGCCTTTAGTTTGTCATCCGCCGGCTTGGGAGCCTTGGAGTCACCCTTGGGCTTTGACTTGAAGTAGTCGATAAGCGCCTGGGCGTCGTTAAGTCCGGCCTTTTTGGCGAGGACGTGGGCCGGGATGTCGATGCCGGGCCCGCCAAGAACGATTTCCCAGTCAGCGAACGGCTTGGAGTATTTCACCGTCATGGAGCGGTTGTTGTCCCCGATTTCGGGGAAGCTGGTGAGCTTGAGACCAGTGGGATCCCCGGCGTAGGAGAAGTATGAGGTGCCGGTCTTGGCCGCCGGATCGGCGTCGTCGTAGTAACCGGAAAAGGCCGCCCACTGGAGGAGGAGGTCCGCCGCCGTCACGGGCGTGCCGTCCGACCACTTGACGCCCTCGTTGATGGTGTACTTCACGGTCAGGGGGTTGTCGGAGGTCTTTTCCATCTTGCCGAACTTGTCGTTGTGGACGACGTTCAACTTGTTGTCAATGTAGTAGAAACCCGAGTGGGTGGCGTAGCTGATCTTGGAGTTGATGTCAGTGTTGCCGTCGGCGGTGTTGGGGTTGAACGTGTTGAACGCGTTCACCTCGACCACTGTGGCTGTGCCGCCCTGTTTGCCCGCCGTAGCGCTTGACGGGGTTGTCCCGCCGCTGTTTCCGGCGCAGGCGCTGAGAGCGAGCGCGGCAGCTGCCGCGACGCCTATAGCTTTGGAAATACGACCTGAGCGCATTCCGCCTCCTAGTTTCCGTGATAAGAAAAGACCGCCGCTGTGGGCGCCGGCCAGACTGCCCATTTCCCCCAGTGAGAATGTGGCAAGTCTCACATGAGCAGTAGCCTAGACCGGAAAGTAAGCCCTATGGGACCAAAGTTGCCCGTGGGTAAAGGTTGTTACCGAGCTGCAACAATGCATCCAACGCCTCTTCCAAGACACAGCAATCAGGGGGTCCAGGGCCGACGGCGGGGGGTAAGTCCATCGACAGAAAAAAGCCCCGATTCGAGCGAATCGGGGCTTCTCCTGTTAAATCTCAATCACTCCGCGGTGGGGAGCCTGCTTAGACGTTGAAGCGGAACTCCACCACGTTCCGGTACGGAATAACGTCTGCCTCCCCCACGACTGACCCCGAGACAGGACGTTTGGCGTAGCGAACCTCGACACGCCGGATTCGTCTCGGGAACACGCGCCCGATCCCCGTCCGGACCGCAGCTTGAGCTCCGCCACGCCAGTCACAGAAGCGTTATGACGCGGGAGCGCGGACCGCTCACGGACCGAATGGCCGAAGTAAGGAAGAGTGAGTGCAAACACCGCGGCAGGTGGTTCTTCACGGCTGGCATTCACCTCGTTCATGAATTACGTAGCGATAGTTGAATATTGCCGTCGTGGGTGCTGTCATACCGAGTGGCGGAAGCATCCTGCATGAGGGCTGAGAACATCTCGGTTATATAAACGGCGATACTCGCATGTTGAGCAATCAGGTCAGCGCCACCGCCGAGTGCCACACGAACAGGATCCAGCGCTGGCGTGGCAGGGTCCGCGGCCGCAGCACGCAGCAGTTCCAGGCGCTGCGGACCGGACGTATAGCCGAGCTCGAACAGCGTCCAGTGGATGAGGTGCATCAGAGCAGTATCACGGTCGAAGTCTCCATGCGAGAGCATGGATTTCTTTTCTTCCCTGGTGAGATCAAACTCGCGGTAAAGCGTCAGACCGAAGTCCGTGAAGAGTAGCCTGCCATCCCGCACGAGGACGTTCCCCGGATGCACATCGAAATGCTGGAATCCTTGGCTGTTCATCCATGCTGTGGCTTCAAGGAGTTGGTCGACCACGCCAGGGAAGACGGTCGCCCAAGTGCCAGCAGCCACACTGCTGCGCACCCAAGCGCCCAGCGTTTCGGGCACGTACTCAAGGAAGAACACCATGCTCTTAGACGCGTCTTTCATTGCGGCGAGTTTGCGCTGAACCTGAGGCCAGTGTGGCCCCCACTGACGGGGAGAGGCATCGCCGTCGAACTCGCTAAGGTCCGCGTCACCCTTCAGATCAACGACTCGCCACCCGAGTAGAAGCGGGAAGAAATCCACTGCTCCTGCCTGAACCCAATCGGTGGTCACCTGATGTGCCGCAAGTTCTCGCCCGACTGCGTGGGTAGGGCTTCCTATCCCATAGTGGGAGGCAAAGGGAAGTTGGAGGCGGCTAGTAGTGGACGTTGGATCAGCCTCTTCAATACTCGTCAGTGGGAGCTGTTTCACGAAGACACTCGTTTGATCGATGCAAACCTTCTTAGTGGTTCCCCCAATGCCTATGCCGACCGGCTCAGCAGCATTGACGAGTGCCCGCACGCCGGCATCATTGAGCCTGGCAAGCGTGTCCGATAGCCGCTGGGCCTGACTCTTAAGGATCATCATTGCTTCACCCTAGGGCAGTGCCCGCTCGCCGCTAATGACCTGGACTTGGTTGAGGGCAGCCGTACCGAGACCGTGCCCGGTTCCAGATGACGGTCAGCCATGGGATGCTCGCGACCTTGCTTCGAAACGGTTCAATTCATGTTCGCCGCTGGCATGCGATACGCGGACCTTTCAGGTGGCCGCAGGAACTAGCACAGCGTGGATTCGCTTCGGCGCCTTCCTCGTCATCAGTGTTCACAGCTGCCCTCTTGATCGACAATCGAGCACATCTGGATCCGTCACTCGGGCTCGAGGCCCGGGTCGGCGCGAAAGCTCTTAACCATTTCTTCAAACTTCAATGCGTGCTTTCGAATTCGACCGGCGTCGAGTTCCGAATTGAGGAACGGCTTGCGCTTCCCGACCAACAGAACATCACGCGACCTGCCGCCGACTTCCAGTGGTCTCGTGAGTGGAAAGAGCGCAGCTAATGCAGCGGATTCGACGGTGTCTGGCAGGCGTGCTCGAAGCCAGGCGATCTGTTCCGTGGTGAAGAGGTTGGCTGGAATCGATAGCTTCTCAAGGTTTGCCAAGGACCCAAGGGGCTGAACTCGGCCATCCTTGATGTGTTTCGGATGCAGGCTTAGGTTCGTTAGCCCCTTAAGTCCGCCCAGGGGTTCCAAGGTCTCGAAAGTCGACTTGCCCCATACGGCGTCACCGATGATGAGCTCCCTCAGCGCTTGTCCGGCGCAGAGGTCATCTAGCCGGTGGAGCCGGGTGAAATCCTCGACGCGCAATGCCGTCAGGTGCGGAGTACACGTAAGGTCCCAAAGACGCGTTGATCGCTGATTCCAGTAGAACGAGACCATCCGAAGTTCCGGCAGGTCCTCAAGCGGTGTGAGGTCCTCAAGTCTGGGACACTTCCAAAACTCAATCGCTTTGAACTGCGTTCCGTAGCTGGAGACCAGCCTCTCGAATGTGGACTGGTCCAAGCCGCTAATACGCAGGGCCACCGCGCCGGGGTTCGCCTCGATCTTCGCGAATTGGCCCAGATTGAACCGACCGCCGCCGACCTCCGGCTGAACAAGGTCGAGGAACCACGAAGGCCGGATATCGCCCGCACGCCGAAGCTCCATTAGGTCCTTGGGACCTGGTTCCATGACCCCCCCGTCCGCTCAGTGGTTAACGCTCCAAGATAATCCGGCAAAACTTGTCCAACTAGACGACGGAGACCAGCATCCCCATCTGGACCGCCTGCAAGCCCCCAACCGGAGCAAGCGCCACCCAAAAACTCAGATCACCATGGCCGGGATTCCACGGGCGGTCGATGCCCACATGAGCCGCCCGCCGAATTGCCCGGTGAAGGTGCCCCAACCCTAACGCGCTCGGCGCGTCTGATCGACGCTGGCATCGGCGGAACTACTGACGCTATAGCCCCGGACGCATCCATCCACTGGGTCCGGCTGCCTGGCCCGTCACCGCGGCGCTTGTTTTTGTCCACCGACCCGGTGACCATTCACCCCTCCGTGGCGGCGTTCTGCGATCGTTCGGTCTCGCGCCGGCGCCCGTAAGCCGATCGCTTACCGGGCCAGACCGAGACGGTCCCCCACTTCAGGATGGGGTCGTGGAGGCCGCGGTCTCGACCTCAGCGGGCATCGTAGGTCGGTTGTCAGCCAAGCTCGGCTCGACGACGAGGATCGGCTCCGTACTCTGACCACCCGCCCGCGTAGAGACGGCCCTGACCGAGTCCTGCATGCTCGAGAGCGAGAAGGTTGTGGCAGGCCGTGACGCCTGAGCCACAGTAGGAGATGACGGCAGTCGCATCTTCGATCCCAACCTTCGCAAACGCTCGTCGGACCTCTGCGCTCGGGCGCAGGCGTGCGTCGGGGGCGAGGTTCCCACGGCACGGGACGTTCACTGCGCCAGGGATGTGTCCGGCTTGGGGATCGGTGGGCAGCTGGAGGCTTCCGTCGAAGCGGTCGGCATTGCGGGCGTCGACGATGATCCCGGAGGCCCCTGCCGTGATGTCCTCAAGCCGGGCGAGGCAGGCCTCGGGCCACGGAGACGGCGTGAAGGCTGCGGACGTCAGCTTCACGGGCGTCGTGTCCAGCGGTCCCGTCCATGCGGCAATCCCGCCGTCGAGCAGCGCCGCCCGATGCCCGAGCGCACGCAGCATCCACACGAGTCGCGCGGCGATGACTCCCCCCGCGTCGTCATAGGCGATGACGGTCGTGTCGTCGCCGATTCCCAGGGAGGACATTCCATGTGCGAACACTGCAGAGTCGGGAAGCGGGTTCAGCCCCTGTGGCCCCGAATTGCCCGACAGCCATGCGTCCAGGTCCACGAACACCGCATCTGGAAGATGGCCGCCGTCGTACGCCGTACGGCCCGACGCCCCGTCGAGATACCACCGAACATCAGCGGTGACAACGCTACTTCGGTGCGCCTTGAGCCACGCGGCATCAACAAAAGGCGGAAGATCTTCCTGGGTTCTCCGGGTGTGCTCCATACAGTGCAGGCTAGAGGGCGGGTCCATAATTCGAGCAAAAACGTCCCATGATGTGGACATTCGGCAGAGAATGCGACGCACGGCCGCAGGCGCCCGATAGCCGGTCCCCCACCGCGGGCCCATCGAAGCCGATCCGCCCGGCCACATGACCTCCACGCCGGGCTCCGGCATACGATCCTCCGTCCTGCCGCTCTTCGGCGTGAGGGCATCGGGATCTCTGAAGGTGCTCCCCCTGGGCTTGGAGTTATTGGACCGGGAACAGAAATGCCACCCGCTGCCATCGCCGGGTGGTATTTCCGAGAGCACGATTGGGGTCGATGTGACGACCATTGTGGGTGCCCGAGTTGTTGCCGTTCTCCGTCTGGCGGAAGAGTTCTTCGAAGGTACCGACGTAGTGGGTGAGCAGGTGTTGGCCGTCTTCTCCGCGATAGACAGCTCCTGGCCAATCTGGCGGTTACTCAGCCCCCTGGCCAAGGCCGAGTGCGACCGAAGCTTCCGCTTTCGACAGGCGCAGGAGTCTCTCAACCCGCCGCCGGAAGATCTGACTCTGCCGCGGTGATCTTGCTGGTCGCCCACGAAACCCTCCGGCGCAGGGGATCACTACGGTCAGGGCCCGCGAAGGAACTCGCGCACCGCCTCGACGTATTCGGTGGTCCGCGTTGCCATCGCCCCGTGGCCCGCGCCCGCGAAAATACGGACCTCGGCCCCTGGATACAGCGCCCGGAGGGCAGCTCGCGCCTGCGGTGAAAACACTTCGTCGAGTTCCGATTCGATGAGCAGCACAGGCACCGGCGGGGTGGCGGGCCCCGGCACGGACAGGGGCGGCAGATGCGCGAATTCGTTCATTTCCCAGAGTCCGGACAGCAGGTCGTCTTTTCCCAATCGCGTCAGGATGTCCGACAGCAGCGTCTTCCAAAACTCTGCTGTGTCCTGCGAGCCTGGAGCAAACCAGCGGCGCCAGTTCCACCCTGTCAGGAAACGCACGGCACTTTCCGGAAGGAGGGCAAGTAAGCGGACGAGGAGCTGCAGCACGGGCAACGGGGCCGCGGCCGGGCCACCGGTGTTGGCCAGCACCAGGCGCCGCACGCGTTCGGGATGCCGCCGGACGAATACCTGAGCCACGAATCCGCCGAACGAGGAACCCAGCACATCCGCCTGGCGGACGCCCTCGGCCTCGAGGATGGCAGCCAGGCCGTCCGCCAGCCCGATAATGCCCGCGCCGGCGGGATACGCCGGGGCGATCACCCGGAAGTCCCCTTCCAGCGCTTCAATCAGCAACAGGTACAGATCCGGCACCCTCGTCCCTCCGGAGGGCAGAAGCACAACTTTCTCCCCCGAGCCGCGGGAGAGGTACCGCCAGCGCACGCCGCCCACATCGAGCTCGCGGTACGGATGGCCGGCGCGGAACGCGGCGAGCTGGGCCTCCAGATCCCCGGCATGGGCCCGTATTGCCCCGCTGCCTCGGGGCTCGGTGCTGCGCAATGGCAATGCCGGGATTTTGCTCGTCCCCGCGCCTTGGCGGCCACCTTCGAGGAAGCGGCGGACGACGTCGTCGTACTCCGCCGGGTGGGTGACAGCCGCCCAGTGGCCGCCCTGCGCGAAAACGTGCACGCGGGCGCCGGGGTAGGCGGCCAGTAGGGTTTCGCGTTCCCGGGATGTGAAGCCGCGGTCATCGGAAGCGGCGATGATCAGCACGTCGTCCGGCCGGTCGAAGGCTGACGTGGCAGCATAACGGGCCGGATGCGCAGCCAGATCCAGGAGCACGGCCAAGCGCGCCAGGGCCGACGCCTTGCTGTGTGCTGCGAAGAGGTCCTCGCTGTAGGCGCTGAGAAATGCACGCTCATCGTCTTCCGCCGCCGCGAGAAGGCGCCTGATCCGGGGGCGGTAAAAGGCCGCGAGGGCGGCCTTCGGCAGGACCGAGAATAGGGCCACAAACTCGGTGACCAACCGCGTGTGTGCCCTGGTATAGAGGCCGAATCCGGAAAGGACCAGCTTGTCCACGCGGTGCGGATAACGCCGGGCAAACGCATGCGCGACGCCGGCTCCGAGGGAGTGGCCGATAACGCTCGCGGACTGGATGCCCTCGGCATCGAGAAGGGCTGCGATGCCGGCCAAGAGTTCGGCCATGGTCCGCACGGCCGGATATGAAGGTGCCAGCACCCGGAATCGAGGCTCGAACGTGCTGACTGTGCGGAACGCGGAGTCGCCAAAGGAAAAGCCGCCGCCCAGAACGATGAGTGCAGGCTTTGCAGCTTCAGCCGGGGCAGGCGCTGGTTCCGGTCCCGCGATGTACTTCCATTCGACGCCGTCCACCGTCAGCGAACGGAACGGGTGCGTGGCCCGGAACGCCCGCAACTCGGCATATCCGTTCATGGATCCTCCCGCCGGATCGCCTTAGAGCCTCACAGCCCGGACACTACGCCGATGCTTCAGGGCCCTGCAAGCGACGGTGCACCCCCGTGCGTAGGGAACTTAAGCCTCAAGCCCTTTCCGCGGCCTCCTAGGGAGGGAAACGTCGTCGGTGCTGGGGGTATTCGCGCCCAGTTTCAGTCTGCGGGACAGCCCCACTTTCGTTGAGCGACCTATTGCGCGCCCGGTAGGCGAGCCCAAGCAAGTTTCGGCGAACGTGCCTTGGTCCGGGGCGTTTTAGGCAATAGTCGACGTTCCCAGTACCTGCGCGGGCCCGGGATCCAGCCCCCAACATCGCGTCGTCACCCGACTAATGGCCCTGTCCTGGGATGACGATGAATTCTAGAGTCGTGCCATGGAGACGCGACGCAGGGCGACGCACGATGGCCGGGAAAGCATCACGGCCTGGGTGTGGTGGGACGCCTACCGGGCCCACCGGCAGGGTCCGGCGGCCATCCGGAACCGGCAGCGGGCGCGCTTGGCTGAGTTGGTAGCGTACGCCCGGCAACACTCGGCTTATTACCGGGACCGGTACCAGAGGCTGCCCGAGCATGTCGAGGACGTCACTGCGTTGCCGGTGACAAACAAGGGCGAGCTGATGGCCCACTTCGACGAGGTCGCCACGGATTCGGCGGTGACCCTCGCGGGGGTCCAGGAGTTCGTGGCGGATCCAGCCCGGATCGGGCACCGCTTCGCCGGGAAGTACTTGGTGGCCACCACCGCCGGCACCACCGGCACCCGCGGCATCTTCGTGCTCGACGACCGGTACTGGGCCGTGGCCTCTGGCCTGATGGGTATACTCACCGCAAAGTGGTTGTCTTGGCGGGGTTTGGTGCGACTCATGCGCCGCGGGGCGAGGTCCGCCGAGGTGATCGCCACCGGAGGGCACTTCCTGTCCGTGGCCGCTGGCACCCGGGAGAAACAGGAGAAACCAAGGCGCCACCGCAACGTGAGAATATTCTCCGTTCACTCCCCGATGTCCCAGCTGGTGGCCCAGCTCAACGGCTTCGACCCGGCCATGCTTGGCGGCTACGCCAGTGTGCTGCGCCTGCTGGCCTCCGAGCAACATGCAGGGCGGCTGCACGTGCACCCGGTGCTGGTAGTCAGCACCGCCGAGGGGATGCCGCCGGCAGAGCGCGGCCGCTTGGAACGCGTCTTCGGGGCTGTCGTCCGGGAGGTCTACGGCTGCACTGAGTCCGGCTACTGCGCCTACGGCTGCGGCCAGGGCTGGCTGCACCTGCTTGATGACTGGGTGATCGTCGAACCGGTCGACGCCGACCAACGTCCCGTGCCGCCCGGAACAGTTTCGCACACAGTACTGATCACGAACCTGGCCAACCGCGTCCAGCCGATCATCCGCTACGACATCGGCGACCGCATCCTTGTCAGGCCCGATCCTTGTCCGTGCGGGGATCCTGCGCCAGCGATCCGGGTGCAGGGACGCGCCTCGGACGTGCTCATCTTCCCTGCCGCCGACGGCCGCGGTGTGGTGACGGTCCCGCCCCTGGCGCTGGGAACCATCGTCGACCGTATCCCAGGGGTGGAACTGTTCCAGATCGTGCAGACTGCCCCCACAAGCCTGTCGGTCCGGGTGCGCCCGAACGCGGACGCAGACACCGAACGAGTCCGTGCGGCAGTACGGGAGGGGATCGCCGCCTTACTCAATGACCTGGACCTGGCCCACGTGACCATGGAGCCGGCCTCCGAACCCCCGGAGCAGACCACCGGAGGCAAGTACCGCACCGTTATCCCCCTGCAGCCGACACCCGCGTCGTCGTGACCGGCGCATGCCACGCCCGCGCGGGAACTCACCGACCGGCGAGGATATGGCCCAGACAAACCGTTTCTCTCGATGGGCTCGCCCACGACCGGGACCTTCACGTCCCACTCGGCTTCCGCGGTCACCTTGGTGCCGCCGTCGGCGGGTTCGAACGTGAACCTCCATGTCGGCTTCTCCGCAAAGAAGTGGACCTGCGCGACGATGCGCTGACCGGGGACGACCTCGGTGTACTCGACACCGCCCACCAGGCGGAAGCCCAGGAGATGCGTGTGCAGGCGGCCCGAAGTGCCGACACCTTCTGGCTTGATGTCGACATCCGTCGTCACGCACCGCGGGCAGCACCATCATCTACGGATTCAAGGAACTCCCCGTCATCTGGCAACCTGCCTCAGGAACAGGCGGAGTCCCTCTCAAGCGCGTCCCGGCGGAACTCATGACGTGGTCCCCCGACTGGAAGCGCCGCTCCCGGGACCCGTCTGGATTGTCGCGGCGTGAAACTCTGCGATGACGCGGGCAAGCGGCTCGGCTGCCCTCCGGTTCGCGGAGTGGCCCTGCCCGCGCAGCACATGCCTCTCGGCACGGGGCAGCGTCCGGGCAAGGACGTCAAGCCTCCGGCGCAGATGGGCGGGGCTCTTGTTCCCACCGACCAGGAGAACGGGAGCCTGGATCTGTTCATATAGGTCAAGGCGGAGTCCGAGCTGTTCCAGCGCGGTGTTGTCGTCCATCTGCCGGGGCGCCAGGCGGCGCATCTTGGGACTGGCCCCAACAAACATGCGGACTAGTCCGGCCTGCCATTCCGGGAGCCCCACCATGTCACGGGTGAAAATCTGCATGGCCTTCCCGGGTTTGCCGGCGGCGATGGCAGCCTGGGCGCTGAGCAGCGCGGCACCGCCGACCGGGCCATCGATCCTCAGCGGTGGCTCGTAAAGGACGCCTCCAATGAACGACGTCGGGAGCGCCGCTAGAGCTTCGAGTGCAACCACGGCCCCGGACGAGTGCCCCACCACGAGCATGGGTTTGCCCACGCTTTCGACGAGGGCTTTGATATCGGCGACCTCATCGGCAATCGATGCCGGGGCACTTTTGGTGATGTCCCGCCGGTACTGCCGTCGCAGCACGGTCAAGACCCGGAACTCTCTCGCAAGGACGGCCGTAACTTTCTGCCAGGAACTGCCGTCGTCCATTCCCGGATGGACTACCAGGATGGTCGGTCCCTGGCCTGAATCAAGAGCGCGAACTTCGGTGCCGTCAGCGGAAATGGTTGTGATCAAGGGGATGCCTCCAATGGGTACCTGGCGCTAGCCGTGGGGATGTGCCGCGACGCGCTCACCTGGCGGACCGGACGGGAAGGTCGTAAGTGCGCCGGATGCTGTTGCCGATGCGGTTGATGTCCGTGCCGTAAATGTGGAGCGATATGCCCAGCCCAACACCCGAATTCCTCACACGATGGATGTCACCTGGCGGGGCGAACCCCGCGACCGCGCCGGTGTCGTCGGTCCGGGTTCCGGTCAGTTCGAGGAACCCGCCGGCCCCGGCCACGCGAAATCTCTCTTCGCACTCCTGTCCCGCCACCACCCCCACAACGCACCAGGACGTGTGATCGTGGATGCTCGTCGCATACCCCGGGCGTGTGATCAGTGCGACAACGGAGAAGGAACCGTCCGGTTCCACATGGAGTACCTGCCCGCGATCGGCGCCGTGCCGCGCTGCGGCGGGTACTGCCAGCAATACCTGCCTCGCGGAGGGTAGAACCGGCCGCACTGCCGCGGCGACCGTTTCGGCCAGGCACTCCCAGTCGCGCGGGGAACGCGTGTCCGCCCTGATAGCGGCGTAAAGATCTTTCAGGCCGGGTCTGGGCGCCGCCCGGCGGGCGTTGCCGTGCCGTGTAGCTGGTTTCATTTTGAGTTCCTTTCCAGGTGGCCTGCTGAAAGGCTAGGCCGCAGGGTGGCCCAGGTGTAAGGTCCGATTTCATGGCAGTTGATTGGTCCGGTTCGACGCCGTCGTTCCTGTTGGGACTTGACCGCGACAAGCGGGGGACGCTCGGAGACCAGCTGCAGGAGGCACTCCGGTCCGCAGTCCGGTCAGGGCGCCTCAGTCCCGGGGAACGGCTGCCCTCAAGCCGGAGCATGTCCAAGGAATTGGGCGTCTCCCGGGGCCTCGTCCAGTCCAGTTATGAGCAACTGGAAGCCGAGGGATACCTTCTGGCCCGCGGAGGTTCGGCGACCCGCGTCGCGTTTACCCCGCAATCGTCTGACGTCGAGGCTGGAGCGACGCCGACGGCGGCCGCCATGACCTACGACTTTTCCCCGGGCAGGCCCGACCTCCGCAGTTTCCCCATGCGGGACTGGATGTGGGCCTGCGGCGAGGTGGCCCGGTCGGCATCGGCCGCCGACATGGGCTATGCGGACCCCCGGGGGCTCGTCCAGCTGCGCGACGTCGTTGCATCCTACGTCCGGCGCGTGCGGGGAAGCGCAGCCGGAGCAGCCAACGTCGTGGTCTGCAGTGGATTCACGCAGGGCCTGAGCCTGACGCTCGCCGTGCTGGCCCGGCGCGGGATGCGTCGCGTCGCCGTCGAGGACCCCGGACATCTGGAGATGGCGGAGCTGATCAGGCGTGCAGGCCTTGAACCGGTGTTCGTGCCGGTCGACGTCGATGGGCTGGTAGTCGATGACCTCGCCGCGACAGCCGCCTCGGCAGTGATTGTCACCCCCGCGCACCAGACTCCGACCGGTGTTGTCCTGGCGCCTTCGCGACGGCAGGCACTGCTGACATGGGCGAAGGACTGCGAAGGGATTGTCATTGAGGACGACTACGACTCCGAATTCCGGTACGACAAGAAGCCTGTCGGATCGCTCCAAGGGCTCTCGGCGGATCGGGTGGTCAGCATCGGTTCGGTGAGCAAGTCCCTGGCACCGGCACTGCGGCTCGGCTGGGTTGTCGCACCAGGGGCTCTGGCCGCGGAAATGGCCGAGGAAAAATACCGGGCGGACCGCGGGTCGCCCGGACTCGATCAGTTGGTTCTCGCGCGCCTGATGGCGTCGGGAAGGTTTGACCGCCATCTGCGGCGCATGCGCGGAGTCTACGCCGGCCGGCGTGCCGCGCTGGTCGAGGCGCTGGCGGCTCACTCACCCGGAACGCCGCTCACCGGGCTGGCCGCCGGCTTCCATGCCGTGGCAGGACTCCCGCCGGGCACCGATGAGGGGGCGGTCATAGCGGCGGCCGCGGAGCGCTCCGTCGGCCTGCAGGGCCTCGCCCGTTACAGGTCCGATCCACTCAGCGGCCCGCCCGGGATCGTGTTCGGCTTCGGCGACCTCCGCGAAGCGTCGATCCGGACCGGAATAGCCGCCATTGCTGACCTCCTGAATTGAGACGTTCGCCGGGGAACGAGGCCGCGGCCAGGTGAGGCGCGCGTGAAGGGCCGCAGCTCGGCGAATTCGTGCTGCAGGAACGCGGGGTCCACCACGGCCGGCGGACTCCGATGCCACGTTCCGGGGCGCACGGCTGCAGCTGTAATCGCCGCAGTCTGCCAGATGAGTACGTTCGGGAGGTTGCTGAGCCACCGCAGGAGCTGCCGGTCCGAGACCACAGCAACGTCGGACGGTCTATCCCGGAATCCAGAAAAATGGATATGCGATTATGAGTCCTTATTCGGCTCGTCTCTTGCTTGAAATCATCTGTCGGCATCGGGCACTTTGTCTGCCGTGCGGTCCATACTGTGCGCATGATCGAGATCCGTCTACCCGCGGGGCTGAAAACCTACAGAACCCCTCGTTGCATACAACAAGGCCGACGGGCCTGTGGTCGTCGCATCGGCGATGAGCCGCGGTCACAATTCCTATTACTACCGCTACGGCTACCGGGGCTCCCAAGGCTCCCAAGGGCATCGACTGCATCGACTGCCTAGAGGCAGGCCGCGACGTTCGGGGAAATCGGCGTCATGGTCGCAAACCACGCGGGGGAATACCGCCGCCCCACGGCTGTGGGCCGCGTCAAGCCTACCCGCTACTCGGCCGCCCTACTGGGAGCGCTGGCGTACTCCTTCGCGGGCTTAGGCGTCCGGGAACCGGGTCTTGGCTTCGCCGCCGGGGCAGCGATCCACATCCGCGCCGACGTCCGCGCCGTCCACGGTCACGGTCCCAGACCACCCGAACTTATCGCCGAGACCGGTGAGCGCAGCGAGAGGGTAACGGGCGCTGACCTGCTTGTCTGCGGCCACGGCTCCGTTGGTGATGTTCTCCTGCTGGTTCGTCCCGAGGTTGTAAACGAAGTTGGCGATCTCTTGGCCGTCCCGGAACTTCGCTCCGATTTCGTAGCCTTTCTTGCCGTCTGAACTCCAAGCGGTCACGGAGTAAAGAACGGTGCCAGTCGTCGGAACGTTGGCAACCGTGTTGAAGACTACGAACATCAGCTTGCCGTCGCTAAGTAGCCGAACTTGGTCGATGTCAACAGCTTTGGACTTTGAGTCGCCCGCCGCGTCCTTGCACGTGGACTCACCGCTCGCAACTGCGGCAGAAGGTGTTGCCGTGGTGGCCGAGGCCGACGGACTCACCTTCGCATCGGCAGCGGTAGCCGCCCTACACCCTGTCACCGCCAGCACAGACACGGCCAAAATCCCCCAAAGTCTTCGCATGCGCTCATCTAACCACGGGCCAGCCCCCGCAGGTCATACTCCGCACATCGCCAGAGCGACTTAAGGCAGCGCCAAACTGCGTCTTTCTATCGAAAACGGGCTATGCCCCCCGACCTTGGTGGCGACGCTCAAACAGCTCGATACGGACCAACGAGGCAAGAGGGAGCGATGGCGTGATCCTCGTAGTTCCGATGCCCGTTCGGTGGGTTCCGCTGGTATGCCACTCGAGAGTAGCCTTGGGCGCGGCATGTCCGACGGCGGCTCGGCTCGCCCCGACGATGTTTCCGGCGTCGGGTTCCAGCCGTCCGGCACATGATTCTGGCACTCGAACATTGGCCAATCATTCCTTGCGCCGCAAAAGCTGGCGGCATCATTTCGACCAGGAGGGGCGGCCGTAAAAGCGCGTAGCCGCTAAGAACACGTGTTCTTAGCGGCTATCGCTGAAGGTCTCAGAAGCTCAGGACCTACACATTAAACCTAAATTCGACCACGTTCCGGCACAGAGTAACCTTTCATCCAACTGGAGAGCGGCTGGGAGCCAGTGGGCCACTGAGCTTACCGCCTTAGCCGACTTCCCCTCCGCGGGGTTTGGCCCGCAGGGTCGTCCGACGCCAGTTGGATGTCCGGGCAGACTGAATGACCAGGACTATGGCCGCAACCACGACTCCTACGAAAACCAGGCCCGCAGCGATTCTCGTCGCCCGCCGGGAAATGACGGCCGGGTTCACAGCCTCGGGAGATTCGATGATGGGCACGTCCCAGTCGTCCCTAGAGGGGAAGATTCCGGGCGGAAGCTTTTCCGCCCGCAGCTCGCGGCGGCCCGCGAGGCGGTTCCGGACTTCTTGATTGGGAGCGGGCACGGCGGAGTCTGCCGCGATCGCAGTGGGGAAATCAATGAGGTAGGGCTCACCGTAGAACGCTGAAGAGGCGACGGACTCCAACCACGTGGCCGGGGGTTCCGCGACGCCGCGGGCGGCGAAAGCGGACCGCAGCTTCTCAAGGATCTCGGCGAGGCTTTTGCCTTTTGAGTCCTTGCTTGCCTCGAAGATCGCAAGTTGAAGCTGCAGCTTCACGTCCGCAGCGGGGACCTGACCGGTGGGGTCCTGCCCGGCAGGATCCCCTTTGAGTGGCTCAGCATTCACGGCGCCGGACTTACTTGGGTCAGTGTTCATGGGCTTCCTTTCATCGTGGTTCTCCGCATCCCGCTCGCTGGGTGTGGCAAGGTCCCTGCTACTAACGCCACAGGCTACCCCCGTCGCGTATGCCTCGCCGCTGGGGCCGCCACTGCCGGCCTCATCCTCCGGCGACGACGAAGAGTCCGGCGACGCCGAGCGCATAGAGCACCAGCACAATAAGGGAATCGGCCCCCATCCTCGCTATGCGCCGCTGGGGCCGGAAAAGGAGACCCAGCAGGTACACGACGGTGAGCAGGATCGCCAGGGCCGTGAGATAGATGTCGGTGGCCTGGGCCTGCGGCAGGACCGCTTTGCCGGAGATGAGGACCGCCAGAAGGAAAAGAACCGGAAGGAAGGCGTTTCCGCCAAAAATGTCGCTGACGGCCAGCTTGTAATCACCCTGGCGTACCGACGCGAGGCCGGTGGAAATTTCCGGCAGGGACGTTGCCAGTGCCAGCACAGTGGCGCCGAAGAGCACACCGGAGAGACCGAGCTGGTCCGCTGCTGCACTGCCACTTTGTTCAAGCACTACGCCGGCGATCAGGGTGGCGACGGCGGCGACAGCAAAAACAGCAACAGAAGCGCCGGTGCCCTTTGTTTTCGTGGAGTCGCGCTGACTTTGTGCCTTGCTGTGGCCCCTGGGTTCGGATTGGCTTTCCGGGGCCTCGCCCTCCTCCTGCCAGGGAAGGTGTTTCTGCGCGCGCTGGACAAGTAACAAACCCACAACCCACACGACTGCGATCAGAACCGCACTCGGCGTCAGGCGCGCGAACACCACGCCTGATGGCATCTGGCTTCCGGCGATGACCACGGCGAGCACGGCGACGACAGTCACGGCCTCGATGACGAGCGTCAGGGACGCAGCCTTGTAGGTCAGGGGGTGCTTTCCCTTGACGCCGAAGACGTCCAGCACCACCAAAACTACCGTTTGCAACGCAATTCCGCCGAGGATATTGCCCACAGCGACTTCCAGGTCCCCGGAGATGGCGGCGCTGACCGTAATGGCCAGTTCGGGAAGATTCGTCGCTATGGCCAAAAGGATCAATCCGCCCAAAGCTGAGCCTAGATGGAATCGTTTATCCAGAATGTCGGTCTTCCTGGAGAGCTGGATGCCAGCGAACCAAATGACGACCGAGGCGCTGACGAAAATAACGATCAGAACCCACAGAGGCAAAGAGCCCATCACTACCACGATCCAATCCGGGCTCGCTGACCCACTTACGGAGCATTCAATGCGCTGCGCGGAGTTACCTCCGGCGGCCTTCGTAGCCTCGTCGCACGGAGGGAGTCCCAGGTGCCGGCCGAGGAGGCCTCCAGAACTTATTTCCTTTGCGCTTACGCAATGATAGCGTAAATGCAAGGAAAGTCCGTGCCGGCCGTCCGCAGGCACCCTCTTTAGAAAAGGAAACTCATGGACCAGGGTTCAACAGCCATCGTCCAGTGGCTGTGCTGGATATTCGCCGTCGCTAGCGCGGGCACAGCCCTCATTCGGGCAGGTGTCGCGTCCACCGCGGGACCCCGCATCGTACGGCAGACCAGCGGTGGCGTCGTCGGGCTCTGGATATTGTGCGCCGCCTCCGCTCTCACCGGCTTTATCCTCGCCGCTGCCGCCGTCCGGGCTGGCAGCTGAACAAGTACCACAGCGTGCCGGTGGTCCTCACCTAGGCCCCCTGCTCCCGATGACCATCACTGCCCCGCCGTGCGCCGCGGGCCGGCCCAACACAAAGAAAAGGAGGAAGAACCATGGCAACTGTTAGCGATTTTGTGGTCCAACGCGTCAAGGAATGGGGAGTCAGCCGGATCTTCGCTTTCCCCGGCGACGGGATCGGCGAGTTCGACGGTGCCTTGGAGAAGGCCCAGCGCGATGGAGCGGGACTTAAGTACGTGCGCCCCACGCACGAGGAGATCTGCTCCCTGATGGCAACCGCCCACGCCAAGTTCACCGGTGAAGTCGGCGTCTGCGCTGCCACTTCCAGCCCGGGCGCCTTCCACATGCTCAACGGCCTCTATGACGCCCAGATGGACAACCAGCCGGTCGTCGCGATCGTGGGCCAGCAGGGGCTGAACTCGCTGGGCACATTCACACAGCAGGAGAACAATCTCGAACGCGTCTTTGCGGATGTCTCTGTATATGTCCAGACGATCGTCTCGCCCGAACAGGCACAGGCTGTCGTTGACACCGCCTTCCGTACAGCCACGGTGCGGCTGGGACCGGCCGTAATCATCATTCCCCACGACGTGCAGGGAATGAAGATGCCTGATCTCACTCCCCAGAACTGGGTATCACGCTCCAGTGCCGTCTCCCCGTCCATCTCAATCGTCCCGCCGGCAAGTGAGATCGTGAAGGCCGCCGGAATCATCAATGCTGGCACTAAAGTCACGTTCATTGTCGGCCATGGCGCAAACGGCGCCACCGATGAGGTGCTGAAAGCCGCCGACCTTTGCGGCGCCGGCCTGATCACGGCCCTGCGCGCCAAACAGGTGATCCCCTCCGACGTGCCGCACCACTCGCAGCAGCTCGGTCTCCTCGGCTCCCTGCCCAGCGCACACCAAATGAGCGGGTGCGACACCCTGGTCTTCCTTGGAACCAACTACCCCTACAGCCAGTTCCTCCCGAAGAGCGGACAGGCACGGGCGATCCAGGTCGACCTGAAGCCGGAGCAAATGGGATTGCGCTACCCCACCGAACTCAATCTGTGGGGTGATGTGAGGGCGACCCTCACCGCACTCATCCCGCACCTGGAGGCGAAAACCGACCTCTCCTGGCAGAACACCGTCGCCGAGGAGATGCTCGAGTGGGAAAACGAGATGGAAGCCCAGGCGATGCTGACCTACAAAGACGGCGTCAACCCCAGGCGGGTCTACCAGGAATTGAACAAGCGCCTTCCCCCGCAGGCCATCGTCACCGCCGACGCCGGATCCACGGCGGACTGGTACGGCCACCACATCAGGCTGCGCCGCGGCATGCTTGGCGATCTTTCCGGCCGGCTTGCCAGCATGCTCGCCGCGATGCCTTACGCCACAGCGGCAAAGTTCGCCTATCCGGAACGCTCCGTTATCTGCACCATTGGCGACGGTGCCTTCCAGATGCTCGGCATGAACGAACTGATCACGATTAAGAAGTACCTGCAGGAATGGGAGAACCCGCAGCTGATCATCCTGGTTCTGCACAACAACGACTTGACACAGGTGTCATGGGAAATGCGTACCGAGGACGCCAATCCCGTGTGGCCCACCTCTCAGGACGTCCAGTCGATTGACTATGCCGGGTGGGCGGAACTGCTCGGCTTCACCGGCATCCGGGTCAAAACCGACAGCGAGGTCGCGGGCGCCTGGGACGCGGCCTTCGCACACCAGGGCGTCACCATCATCGACGCGTACACCAGCAAAAACGTCCCACCCCTTCCTCCTCACATCACCACTGAGTTCGCAAAGCACACAGCAGAAGCGCTTCTCAAGAAGGACCCCGACGAGATCGGGGTCCTGCGCGACTCCGCCAAGGCCCTGGCAGCCGAAGGAATCGAACGCATCAAAGGAAAGCTCCACCTTGGCCAGGACCGTGAAGAGAAGCAACACTAAGGCCCGCGATGGAGAGGAGACGGGAAAGATAGGTTCCGAAAGTACTCATCGGTAGCATGTGGCAGCTCTCCTCAGGCCGGCCAGTGCGCCAGCACCCGGGGGCCGCCGGAGCCGTCGCGTCCGCATCCCGGCCTGCCGGCGGCCCTTCAACAAGCGTCCGCGCGGGGCCCGACGTCGGACACTCCCGGGAGTCCCAGGACTTCTCCAGCAATTTCATTGCGGCCTCGCAATTGTTGCGTTTAGACTCGGTAGCATGCTTAGTAATTCGTTTCCAGGCTTTCCCCCTCACGCTTTACGTGAGTACGCGATGGTTGCCGACGGCGCCCGCGCGGCCCTGATAGGCCCCGGCGGGGACGTGGTGTGGATGTGCGCACCGCAATGGCAGGACGACGCGGTGTTCTCGGGACTCTTGGGCGGTCCCGGAACGTTCGCCGTGACGCCTACCGACCCGCACAACGTCTGGGGCGGACAGTACGAGGACGGAACCCTGATCTGGGTGAGCCGGTGGGTAACCGGCTCAGGAATTATTGAATGCCGGGAAGCGCTGGCGTACCCCGGGGATCCCACCCGTGCCGTGCTGCTGCGCCGGATCCGTGCCGTGCGGGGCCAGGCAACCGTGCGGGTGACGTTGGACGCCCGAGCGAACTTCGGCAAGCACAAGATGACCAGGCTTTCCTGTGAGGACGGTCTATGGACCGCGAGCTCCGCAGACCTCAGGATACGCCTCGGCGGCGCGGCGGGGGCGAAGGCGGGAGCGGGAGGACTCGAAGTGGTGCTCGAACTTGCCGAAGGCGAACACCACGATCTGGTTTTGGAAATCTCCAACCGCGAACTTCCCGCTGAGCCGGCGCAGGCCGCTCAGGCGTGGAGCGCGACAGAAAATGCGTGGCACTCGGCCGTCCCCCGCTTAGACAACACCATATCCCCGGATGACTGCCGGCAGTCCTACGCCGTTCTTCGCGGAATGACAGGGGTGGGAGGAGCCATGGTCGCCGCGTCGACCATGGGCCTGCCCGAACGGGCCGGGCAGAAAAGGAACTACGACTACCGCTACGCGTGGATCCGGGATCAGTGTTTTGTCGGCCAGTCGGTGGCGGCCTGCGAGATGTTTCCGCTGCTGGATGACGCGGTCGGTTTCGTTTCCGCCAGGCTGCTCACGGACGGGCCGGAAATGAAGCCGGCCTACACCACCGAGGGCGGCCGCGTCCCGGATGAATGGGATGTTGGGCTGCCCGGCTACCCCGGGGGGTCCGCTAAGGCCGGCAATTGGGTCAATAACCAGTTCCAGCTGGACGCATTCGGGGAGTCGTTGCTGCTGTTCGCCGCCGCTGCGGAGAATGACCGTCTGAACTTTGAGCACTGGAAGGCGGCGGAGATCTGCGCGGACGCCATCATGGCGCGGTGGCAGGAACCTGACGCGGGCATGTGGGAACTCGACAACAGGAGGTGGGCCCACTCCCGCCTCATCTGCGCCGCCGGGTTGCGCGCCATCGGCCGCAATGCCCCGCCGCAACAGGGGGCCACGTGGACCTCGCAGGCTGACGCCCTCTTTACCGATGTGGCCAAAGACTGCCTGCATTCCAGCGGACGGTGGCAACGGGCACCCGGCGACGACCGGGTCGATGCGTCCCTGCTTCTCCCGGTAATCCGGGGGGCCCTTCCGGCCGACGATCCCCGCTCCGTTGCCACTCTCAAAGCGATTCGGGACGATCTTGCCCACGACGGGTACCTGTACCGCTTCCGCCAGGACGGACGGCCGCTGGAAGAGTCCGAGGGCGCCTTCCTGCTGTGCGGCTTCGATATGGCCATGGCCCTGCACCAAAGCGGGGAGACCACTGAAGCGGCGCGCTGGTTTGAAAGAAACCGTGCAGCCTGCGGCTCACCGGGACTCTTCACGGAGGAGTACGACATTGAACAGCGCCAACTCCGGGGCAACTTCCCCCAGGCCTTCGTTCACGCAGCCCTGCTCGAAACATCCCGGCGGCTCGCCGATCCCCCTCCCCCTTGGCGGGGTCTGAATTCTGAGCAGTGAGCACCATCAACCATCTCCGGGCGACCTGCCCGGGCCAGGACGAGGAGCACTCATGAACACCTTCAAAGAGAAGACAATCGTTGTGACAGGCGCCAGCGGCGGCATCGGACGGGCGACGGCCATCGCCTTTGGCAGACACGGCGCCTCCGTCGCCCTTCTGGCCCGGGGCGAGGCAGGGCTGGCGGGCGCAGCAAAAGAAGTCGAAGGCTCGGGCGGCCGGGCGCTGGCCATCGCGGTGGACACGTCCGACTATGATGCCCTCGACGCGGCAGCAAGCCGCATTGAGCAGGAACTGGGACCGATTGACATCTGGGTCAACGTTGCCTTCACTTCCGTGTTCGCCCCCTTCGCCGAGATCAAGCCGCAGGAATACAAACGCGTCACCGACGTCAGCTATCTGGGATACGTCTACGGAACAATGATCGCGCTGGACCGCATGAAGAAACACAACCGGGGCACCATCGTCCAGGTCGGCTCGGCGCTGGCCTACCGGGGCATCCCGCTCCAGTCCGCCTACTGCGGCGCCAAGCACGCCATCCAGGGCTTCAATGAATCACTTCGCTGCGAATTGCTGCACGACGGGAGTCCGGTCAAAACGACCATGGTGCAAATGCCTGCGGTCAACACGCCACAGTTCAGCTGGGTACTTTCCAGACTGCCGAACAAGGCCCAGCCGGTTCCGCCGATCTACCAGCCGGAAGTCGCTGCCCGCGGGGTACTCTTTGCCGCCGCCCATCCGCAGCGCCGGGAGTACTGGGTGGGGGCAAGCACCGCAGCCACCCTGATGGCGAACGCTGTGGCCCCCGGACTGCTGGACAGGTACCTGGCCCGGAAAGGATTCGCCTCCCAGCAGAGGCCGCAAAGCCGCGACCCGGAACAGCCCGTCAACCTCTGGGAACCGGCCGACGAGGACCGGGATTTCGGAACTCACGGGGCGTTTGATGCCCGCTCGGCGGCGCGGAGCCCTCAACTATGGGCCTCCCACCACCACGGCACCGTCCTGGCGGCGGCCGGTGCCACCGTGTTGGGTTTGTGGGCATTCGGCGGGGCGCTGCTGGGTAGGACAGGCCGGTGAGGGCGATGGAAGCCACCCGGGCGGCGTACGGACTGTGCCAACTGGCCTTTCCGAGCATGATCTTCCGTCTGGCGCTCGGACACCAGCCGGACCGGCGGGTCCGCGCAGTGGTCCGTATTCTTGGCGCCAGGCACCTCCTGCAGGCGCTGGTCATTAGCGCGGCACCTGCCTCGCGGGCTCTGCACCTAGGCTCCGGTGTGGTGGATTCGTTGCACTCGGCCAGCATGGTGGGCTTGGCGGTTACGGATCGTCGGCGCCGCAGGGGCGCCGCTCTAGACGCTGTGGTTGCAGGCCTGTTCGCGGGTACGGAATTTGCCTTTGGCAACCGGATCAGGCCGCGCCGGCCCGCAGCGCTCCCGCCCACGGGCCGCAGCCAGGGGAGGTGAAACTATGCCTGATTCAGCGGTGGAGGGCCAGGGCGAAGCGCCCGTCTTCGGTTTCAGTTTCCCCGGAGGCATTCACGAACGCGTTCATGGCCTCGGCCAGGGATTTCCGGGCCTGTTCGGGCAGGTGTTCCAAGACCGCTGCTATCGCTTCACGGCGGTGTGACATGACCTGCTCCACCAGTTTCGTGCCTTTGGCGGTGAGGACCAGCTTGGACAGTCGGCGGTCCTGCGGATCCTCTCCGCGTTCAATCAGCCCGGCCTGGACGAGCCTGTCGCACGTACGTGTGGCGTTGGATGGATGGACGCCCAGTTCGACGGCCACAGCGCCAGGGTTTTGCGGGCCGCGGTTCGCGATGAGCACCAGCACCCGCAGTTGCGGCGTCGTCACTACGTCTTCTACCTCTGCCACTGACTGTGCGGCGACCCGGAGGAGGACGTTGGCTGCCCGGACCACCGAATCCACCTCGCTGCCACCCAAGGACACCGTCCGCGGAGCGGCGGAATGTTCTGCATTTTCTGAATGTGCCACACCACGAGTATCCAACCATCTGTTGCGCAAGTGAAATATTTGCGCCGTGGCAGAACCAGCTTGACGACAAAGGAACGCCATGAAGACACCAGTTACACCCGCGGAAACCGTTCACGGGATAGACCGGATGATCCGCAACGTGGAAACCGGCCGCTTCGAGCGGTCCCTTTCCGGTCTGACTGCGGCCGGCGCCCTCGTGACCGCCGCAGAAATCTACTTTGAGCATGACAAGGCAAGCTTCGGCAACAAACTAATGTGGATCCCTGTTGCCCTAGGCCCGGTCGGCGCAGCCGCCGGCATCGCCGGAGTGTTCAGTAGGCGGATGGCCAAAACCGCACTGCCTCTGGCCTCCGCCGCGATTGTCGCAAACGGTCTGCAGGGAACGTATCTGCACGCCAGGGGCATTGCGCAGAAGCCCGGCGGATTTTCCAACCTGAAGTACAACATGGAAATGGGGCCGCCGCTGCTGGCACCGCTTTTGGTGACCCTCGTGGGCGGCATGGGCCTGCTCGCCGCGGTGCTGAGGAGGGAAAAGTGACGGCCCTGCCGCTGGACCCGAAGGACGGAGGCGGCCGCTTCCCCGGCTTCGATGCCCAGGGGCAGTCCGGGCACTGGGACCAGGTGACGCAAGGTGTCGTACTGACACGCCTCGGCCGGCCGGCAGATCTGCGGTTTTTCAACCCTGCGGAGGAGGCCGCAGCGAGGGCGTTGTTTGATCAACTGCTGGACCAGCGCCAGGAGCCCCGGGTCCCGGTGGCCAATATGGTCGACTCACGTTTGGCCGAGGACCAGACCGACGGCTGGCACTACGAGAGCATGGAACCGGACCCGGCGGCCTGGCGCAGCACCCTCGCGGCGCTGGACGCCGAGGCCCGGGCACGGAGCGGGAAAGCGTTTTGCGAGCTGTCCTGGGATGATCAGGAAGCCCTCCTGACGGACATTCACGACGCCGAACAGTGGCGGGGGCGGCAGTCATCGCAGGTATGGAGCCTCTGGACCCGGTATGCGTGTACTGCCTTCTACTCCCACCCAATGAGCTGGAATGAGATTGGATTTGCCGGGCCTGCCTATCCCCGCGGATACAAGAACCTTGGGCTGGACGCCCGTGAGCCTTTTGAGGTAGCCGACACCCGCCCCGAACAGGACCCGGCCCGTCCCAATACAAAATCCGGGAAACGGCGGCAGCACTGATGGCCTCGGTAAAAGATCGGAATGCCTCGGCATGGCTTCTGCCCCCCGTGCCAGGAACAAATCATGCCATGCGTACCGACATGGCCCGGTTCCGGGACGAAGATGAGGTCGACATAGTTATCGTCGGGTGCGGCGCGGGCGGCTCTACCCTCCTGCAGCGCTTGGCCCGGGCCGGCTGGAACGCCGTCGCCCTGGATGCGGGCCCCTTCTGGGACCCGGAGCGCGACTGGGTCAGCGACGAGGCGGCCTCGCACCACCTGTACTGGACCGAACCGCGGGTGATCTCCGGAGACGATCCGGTACCCCTCGGCTCAAACAACTCGGGCCGTGGCGTGGGCGGCTCCATGGTGCACTACGCAGGCTACACGCCCCGGTTCCACCCCAGCGACTTCCATACCTACAGTGCCGACGGGGTGGGCGCGGACTGGCCCCTCGAGTACGAGGATCTTAAGTCGTACTACGAGGACATCGAAGGCGAACTTCCGGTGGCCGGGGAACACTGGCCGTGGGGCGATCCACATTCCTATCCGCACAGCCCGCATCCCGTCTCCGGGAACGGTGAACTCTTCCTGCGCGGTGCACTGGCGTGCGGCGTCACGGCCAAGGTGGGCCCGGTCGCGATTTCCAACGGCCGCTTCGGCAACCGGCCGCACTGCATCTACCGCGGCTTCTGCTTGCAGGGCTGCAAGGTTAACGCAAAAGCCTCACCCCTGATCACCCATATCCCGGATGCCCTGCACCACGGCGCTGAAGTACGGGCTGACTCGATGGTGACCAGGATTGAAGTAGACGACACCACAGGCAAAGCCACCGGCGTGCACTATGTCCGCCACGGCCGCACGCGCTTCCAGCGTGCCCGCGTGGTCGCCGTCGCCGGCTATTCCATCGAGACTCCCCGCCTGCTGCTCAACTCCACTTCCAAGCGTTTCCCGGACGGGCTGTGCAATGACTTCGACCAGGTGGGGAGGTACCTGATGGTCCAGGGGGCGCCTCAAACGGCCGGCAGGTTCGACTCCGAAGTGCGGATGTGGAAGGCGCCCCCGCCGGAAGTCAGCTCCGAAGACTTCTATGAGACAAACCCGTCCAAGCCCTACAAGCGCGGGTTCTCGATACAGACGGTATCGCCGCTGCCCATCACCTGGGCCGAACACGTCGCCGCCCAGGGTCATTGGGGAGCAAAGTTGCGCGAATACATGAGCGACTACGTGCACTGGGCCTGCCTGGGGGCACTGTGTGAATTCCTGCCGCAGGCGGACAACCGCGTCACCCTGGCGCAGGAAAAGGATCGGAACGCGATGCCGGTCGCGCACTTCCACTACTCCCAGTGCGACAACGACCGCCAACTCATGGGCGCCGCCCAGGAAGCCATGGAAAAGGTCCTGAAAGCCGCAGGGGCCGACGAGGTCATCACCATCAAGCGCTACGCGCACTTGGTGGGCGGGGCCCGGATGGCGGCGGACGAGCGCCACGGCGTCGTCGACGCCGATTGCCGCAGCTTCGCCGTACCCAACCTCTACATCACCGACGGTAGCGTAATGCCCACCCAAGGAAGCGCCAACCCGGCATTGACCATCATGGCGGTCGCAGCGCGCACCGCTGAACGGCTGATCGCGGGCGGGGCCAACAATGCGGCCTGAGCGAACCACCGGCCGCGTATCCGGGCCGCCGCCACCCAAGGAACGGACCATGCCAAAACAACAGTTCGAAGATTACCTGCTGAACCGATCTCGTGAAGCCAGAACCAAACTGCAGGTATTCCTTCCGCACAGGAAAGGCTGAGCCATGCGCCCCACGGGAACCACCGATCCGGCCCTCACCGGCCTGGACGTCAGCACCTACACGATTCCCACCGATAACTCCGAGGCAGACGGCACCTTCGCCTGGGACGCCACCACGATGGTGGTGGTCCGGACCAGCGCCGGCGGCTGCGAAGGGCTTGGCTGGACCTACGCTCCACCCTCTTGCGCCCAGCTGATCACGGGATTGCTGGCGCCAGCCGTCTCCGGACGATCTGCGTGGGACACCGGAGGAGCCGCGCTGTCGATGCTGCAGGCCGTGCGCAATTCCGGCCGCAGCGGGCTCGCCGGCTACGCGATCTCCGCGGTGGACTGTGCCCTGTGGGACTTGAAAGCACGCCTGCTTCACCTTCCCCTGTACCGCCTCCTCGGAGCGGTGCGCGACGAGGTCGACATTTACGGCAGCGGCGGGTTCACCACCTACTCCCGCCAGCAACTGCAGGACCAGCTGGGGGGCTGGGTGCACGGCCAGCACATCCCACGGGTCAAAATAAAGATCGGACAGGACCGGGGGAACGCCATTCCCCGGGATTTGGAGCGCATTCGTCAGGCCAGAACCGTCATAGGAGACGACGCTGAGCTGTTCGTAGACGCCAATGGTGCCTATACGGCAAAACAAGCGGTGAGGGTTTATCAAGCGGCCGGCGACTCCAGGCTGGCGTGGTTTGAAGAGCCTGTCTCCTCCGACCACCTGGCCGGCCTGCGGACCGTCAGGGAGGCGATAGCTGCCGACGTCGCCGCGGGTGAATACGGTACAGATCTGTTCTACTTCGAGCGCCTGTGCCGGGCCGAAGCCGTCGACTGCGTCCAGCTGGATGTTTCGCGCTGCGGCGGTATCACCCAATGGCTGCGCATCGCAGCCGTGGTTGCAGCGCACGGGCTTCAGGTGTCCGGGCACTGCGCACCGCACCTGAGCGCGCACGCAGCCGCCGCGACGGAGAACTTCCGGCATCTGGAGTGGTTCCACGACCACGTCCGGATCGAACAGACGTTCTTCGACGGGACCTTGGACCCTGCGGGCGGCGCAATCATCCCCGACAAGCACTCCCCCGGCAACGGACTCACCATTCGCACGTCCGACATCGAGAAGTACCGGGTGGGCTAGGCGCACCAATACCCAGACGGTCGGCAAGGAGGATAGCGCTGATGTCGGCACGAACGAGGGCCGAAGCATCAACCGGCCATTCCCGACGCCACTCATGTCCGGCTCTACGCGCCGGGCGCAGTGACCGCAACGGGGTAGTCAGCCTCAGAACACAGAACCGAGTCACAGGTGCCCGGGGTGCGGCCGAAGCAGGAAACAGACTGAGCCATGGCTGATACCGATACCCCTGACGCCCGCGCCGAGCACCGGTGGCCAGCGGTGATTGGACTGCTCGTCGCGCTGGGCCTGTACGCCGCGCTGCCCAGTTCCTTCCTTCCGTGGCTCAGGTATACGGTGGTCGGCGTTGGTCTGACGATGCTGATCCCGCTCGTGCGCCTGAATCCGCACCGGTTCCACAGGGAAACGCGGTGGTCAAAAAACGTCGCCACCGGGCAGGCGCTGCTTCTGGTCGCCGCAAACGAGGTGGCCCTAGTACAGGTGGTCATCCGGCTCACCACTTCGGGCAACAACGATGGCCCGGTAATCCTGCTGGCTGCTTTGCAGATCTGGGTCACCAACATCATTGCGTTCGCCCGGGCTTTCTGGGAGATGGACCGAGGTGGCCCTGTTACGCGCCGCCACGCCGAACGCGAGGACATGCCGCCAGCAGACTTCCGCTTCCCCCAAGACGAGGACCGCGACGCCGTTGAGGAGGTCGCTTCGAGGTCCTCCGAGCGGACCGGGTGGGTCGCATCGTTCATCGATTACGCATACTTCTCGCTCTCCAATTCCATGGCCTTCAGCCCCACCGACACCATGCCGCTGTCTGCACGGGCAAAAGCCATGATGGGCGTGGAGGCAGCGGGCCGACAGGCTCCCCACGGCGCGCCAGCCAAACACGACCGCACTCGTGAACGGCCGCACAAGAGCGGTCCGAGACAAACCAGTACTGGACGGCTCACCCTTGCCCCCTGACAAGGAACGCCTACATATCAGCTGTGATGTCCGGGATACAGATCAGAGCGGATCCAACCAACGAGCGAACTCGATGAATTCAGGCAGAAAACCCCATTTAGGCTCAACACGAGACGTTGAGCCGGAACTCAACTACACATTGAAGCGGAACTCCACCACGTCGCCGTCGGCCATCACGTATTCCTTGCCTTCAATGCGGACCTTGCCGCGGGCCTTCGCCTCTGCCATGGAACCGGCTTCCATGAGGTCCTCGAAGGAGACCACTTCGGCTTTGATGAAGCCACGCTGGAAATCCGAGTGGATCACGCCCGCGGCCTGCGGGGCGGTGTCGCCCTGGTGGATGGTCCAGGCACGGGTTTCCTTGGGACCTGCCGTGAGGTAGGTCTGGAGGCCGAGGGTGTGGAAACCTACCCGGGCCAGCTGATCCAGGCCCGATTCGTCCTGGCCGTTCATCTCCAGCATTTCGCGGGCTTCCTCCTCGTCCAGCTCAACGAGGTCCGATTCGAGCTTCGCATCGAGGAAGATGGCGTCCGCAGGGGCCACGAGGGCCCGCAGTTCGGCCTGTTTTTCCGAACTGCCCAGGATGCCTTCGTCGGAGTTGAAGACGTAGATGAAGGGTTTGGCGGTCAGGAGGCTGAGTTCCTTCAGGTGCTCCATCTCAAGCTTGTCACTCTTGACGGAGGAGAAGATTGTGTCGCCGCGTTCAAGGACTGCCTGGGCAGCTTTGATGGCTGCCAGCTCAGCGGCTTCCCGCTTCTTGATCTTGACTTCTTTTTCGATCCGGGGGATTGCCTTTTCGATGGTCTGGAGGTCGGCCAGGATCAGCTCGGTGTTAATGGTCTCCATGTCGGAGCGGGGATCGACCTTGCCGTCGACGTGGATGACGTCCGGATCATCGAACACGCGCACAACCTGCGCGATGGCCTCGGCCTCGCGGATGTTGGCGAGGAACTGGTTCCCCAGGCCTTCGCCTTCCGAGGCGCCCTTGACAATGCCGGCAATATCGACGAACGATACCGCCGCAGGCAGCAGCCGCTGGGAGCCGAAAACAGCTGCGAGCTTCTCCAGGCGGGAGTCCGGGAGGCTAACGACGCCGACGTTCGGTTCGATGGTGGCGAACGGGTAGTTCGCTGCAAGCACCTGGTTGCGGGTCAGTGCGTTGAAAAGAGTTGATTTGCCGACGTTGGGCAGTCCGACGATGCCGATAGTAAGAGCCACGATCATCTATTCTACCCGCAAAGGTCCGCCGGCCATGCGGCCGCCCTGTGGCGTTCGCCGCGGGCTTCCGTTTAAAAGTCAGGGGTGCGTGCCAGAGTGAATGCATGGACGCTTTCGCACTAATTCTTGCCCTCCTCATGTTGATAGTGGGTGGCGTTGCCGGCGCCGCCTTCACGTACGTTCTCTTCCGGCGCCGCAGCGTGGCCCTGGAACAGGATTTCGACGGCGTCTCCGCCCGCCTTTCCGAGGTCAGCGCCCAGTTCGCGGCAGCCGACGCCGAACGGCGGCTCCTGTCGGCGCAGAACCGCGAGCTGGGTGAAGCACGGAACCAGGACGGCAGCGTGCTGCGGGCCCTCGCTCCGGTGGCCGAAAAGCTCACGGCAGTCCAGCAGCAAGTGTCACTGCTGGAGCGGGACAGGCTGGAGCAGTACGGACAGCTGGCCCAGCAGTTGCAGGAAGCCCGTGTGTCTGACGAACAGCTGCTGCGTTCAACGCATGCGCTGGAGTCAGCACTGCGCTCGAACAGCGCGCGTGGTCAGTGGGGCGAGGTGCAGCTGCGGCGGGTGGTGGAAGCGGCCGGGATGATCCGGCACGTCGACTTCCACGAGCAGCAGCACGGCACCAGCGCCGAGAACAGCCTCCGGCCGGACCTGGTGGTGCAGTTGCCGGGCGACAAGCAGCTCGTCGTTGATGCCAAGGTTCCGCTGTCCTCTTATCTCGCGGCCCAGGAACTCGGGGCAACTTCAGGCAGCCTGCAGCTCGGCCACGCCGCCAACGGGCAGCAGGCGCATCTCGCGGCCCACGCCAAGGCCCTCAAATCCCACGTCGATTCGCTGAGCAGCAAGAAGTACTGGGATCTGCCCGGGAACTCGCCGGAACTGGTGATCTGCTTCCTGCCAGCCGAATCCATACTCGCCGCGGCCCTTGCCGCGGACCCTGCCCTGCTGGACTACGCCCTGAGCAAAAACGTGGTCCTTGCCTCTCCCGGCACTCTGCTCGCTGTACTGAAGTCCGTCGCCTTTACCTGGCGGCAGGACGTACTAACGGACAGCGCCCGGGAACTGTTCGAGTTGGCCCGTCAACTCTACGAGCGCATGGGCACGCTCGGCGAGAATGTCACCAAGTTGGGGTCCTCGCTGAAGAGCTCAGTGGACCGTTACAATTCGATGATCGGGACCCTGGAGGCCAGGGTCCTCCCGACAGCGCGCAAACTCAATACCCTTGATTCAGCCGGGCTCGTCACACCGGCCGCCATCGATGTCACCACACGTTCCGTGGCTGCCCCGGAGCTGCAGTCGGAGGAGTCAGCCGCGTAGGCCCGTGAGGTCAGGGGCGTGCGCCGCGGCCGCCGAGCGCGCGGCTCACATCCCCGGCCTGCTTCAAGGTGGCGCGCAGCTCCTTGGGCAGGGAGAAGAGCAGGTCTTCCTCGGCCGTGACCACTTCCTCCACGGAGCCGTAGCCATAGTCGGCCAGCAGACGCAGGACGTCCTTGACCAGGACCTCCGGGACGGAGGCGCCGGAGGTGACGCCGACGGTAGCAACGCCTTCGAACCAGGCTTCGTCCACTTCGTTCGCGAAATCGACGCGGTAGGAGGCCTTGGCGCCGTATTCCAGTGCAACTTCCACCAGCCGCACCGAGTTCGAGGAGTTTGCGGAGCCCACCACGATCACCAGATCGGCCTGCGGGGAGATCTTCTTTATTGCCACCTGACGGTTCGTGGTTGCGTAGCAGATGTCATCGCTGGGCGGATCCTGCAAGGTGGGGAAACGTTCCTTCAGGAGCCTGACGGTTTCCATGGTTTCGTCCACGCTGAGCGTGGTCTGGGACAGCCAGATGACCTTATCCGGATCCCGCACAGTGACGTTGCCCACCTCGTGCGGGCCGTTGATGATCTGGATGTGTTCGGGGGCTTCGCCGGCGGTTCCCTCGACTTCCTCGTGGCCGTCATGGCCGATGAGCAGGATGTCGAAGTCGTCCTTGGCGAAGCGCACCGCTTCCTTGTGCACCTTGGTCACGAGGGGACAGGTGGCGTCGATGGTCCGCAGCCCCCGGTCCTCGGCAGACTGCACGACGGCGGGTGAGACACCGTGGGCGGAGAAAATCACCAGCGCGCCCTCCGGAACCTCGTCGGTTTCATCGACGAAGATGGCCCCTTTTTCCTCAAGCGAGCTGACCACGTGGACATTGTGGACAATCTGCTTGCGCACGTAAACGGGCGGCCCGTAGTGTTCCAAGGCCTTCTCCACCGCGATGACCGCCCGGTCCACGCCCGCGCAGTAGCCGCGGGGGGCTGCCAGCAGGACCTTCTTGGGGCCGGTGACCGGCGCCGCAGCCATCACGTCCTCGGGCGTGCGCCGCCTGCGCGGCACGGTTGGCATGGGGATGGAAACAGCTGAGGTGGTCATTGTTCAATGCTACCGGCTTGGCCGCCACGGGCAGGGTTCCGAGGCTAGGCAGGGCGGCGGCCCGTGAGGACCCTCGTCAGGACACCCGCCACCAGGAGGAGCACCCCGGTGATAACCGCGACGAGGATCCACTGCCCGAAGCGTTCGGATGATGCCGCTATGAACTCGTTCTTGAAGAGGTCAGCCACCTGGTTGCCGCTGGCGAGTCCCGTGGCCAGGCCGGCAGCCGCATCAGCGCACAGCTTCCAAACAGCCGACAGGATCAATGCTCCGATTCCGGTTCCCACGAGCACTGCCCACCGCCGTCGAGCAGTAATGAACCCGATTCCGAAGGCGACCGCGGCGCCCGCAGCCAAGGCATAACCCGTGGGCGCATACAGGGAAACCCTTTCGATCACGTCACGTTGGCTCGGCTGGCCGATGGTAATCAATGCCTGGCCGGGGGCTTGGAGCGGAACCTGCGTCGCATCCGAAATCTGTTTGGCGAGCAGGCCGACTAAGGGCGCAACGTCGAGGGTCAGGGCAGTCGGCCGCTCCCCCGTTTGCCCACCGGATCCTGAATCCGCGAAATTCAGCCGGTGGCTCTTTCGCAGGGTTTCCTCCCACGCGGCAGGGTAGCCGGGGAGCGATGTCAGGGATTTGGCAGCTTTGTCCAGGATGGGCTGTACCAGTGATTTGACGGGTTCAGGGACCTGGCCCCCGGCGTCCAGGGTGGCCACCGCCGCTGAGGCGAGCCGTTCCTGGAAAACGGTGTCCTTCCCCAACGGCGCGGCAAGCGAAACGAACCCATCCTCCTGCACAATGTTCCGGTCCACCCACATGGCAGGTATGGCGACGGCGGCCAGCAGAAGTCCAACGATGACAGCCACGGCTGAGACAAAAGTGCGCAAGGGATTCCTAGGTTGTGGTTGGGTACTGCCATCCTAGAGGGGCCATCCGGGAACCAAAAATGTCGCCGGACGGTGATAGAGCTATGGATAGAGTTGGTTTGGGTTTGACCGCCAGCTTTGACCGCCCGCTTTGACCGCACTGCCACTTACTGAGGAATTCCTATGCACCGGGCCACTCCCGCGCCACCGCCCAGGACACCGACACCGGCCGGGACACCGTCCCGGCCCAGCCGACAGGTGCTGCCCAGCCATGTCTGAGGATCTGCCTACGGGAACCACGCTGCCCGCCACTGCGGCCGAGACCAGTCCGGAGAACCCGTGGCCGCTTCAGCTCCTCTCGCACAAGCTCAAAGCCCATATCGACCGGACCCCGTCCGCCTGGGTGGAGGGCCAGGTCATTGAACTGAACCGCCGCGGCAGCAACGCCTACATGACGTTGCGGGACATCGACGCCGAAATCTCACTGCCTGCCTCCGTCTGGACCACCGTGCTGGACCGGCAGGACATCCCGCTGGAACGCGGATCACGGGTGGTGGCGCTGCTTAAGCCGGAGTTCTGGCTGAAAACCGGCAGGCTGAGCATGTCGGTCAAGGACATCCGGCCCGTCGGCCTGGGTGACCTGCTGGCAAGGATAGAGCGGCTCCGGCAGGCCCTTGCCTTGGAGGGGCTGTTCGCCGACTCCCGGAAGAAGCGTCTGCCCATCCTCCCCCACCGCATCGGGCTGATCACCGGCCGTGATTCCGATGCCAAGAAAGACGTCCTGCGCAACGCGGCCCTCCGCTGGCCCGCCGTCGAATTCGAAATCCGCGAAGTGGCGGTTCAGGGGAACGCCGCCGTGACACAGGTGGTGGCGGCGCTGCGGGAACTTGACGCCGATCCGCGCGTGGATGTCATCGTCATAGCGCGCGGCGGCGGGGCGCTCGAAGATCTTCTGCCCTTCAGCAGCGAGGAACTCATCAGGGCCGTCTCGGACGCGTCCACCCCGGTGGTCAGCGCGATCGGCCACGAGGCCGACCGTCCCATCCTCGATGACGTGGCCGATCTGCGCGCATCCACCCCCACTGACGCCGCGAAGCGCATTGTCCCTGACGTGGTGGAGGAACTTGCCCGGGTGCGGCAGGCCCGCGACCAGCTCCGCCGGGGCGTGTCAAGGCTCGTGGAACAGGAAACGGACCGGCTTGCCTCCCTGCGTTCGCGGCCGGTTTTGTCCGCCCCGGAGGGCATGGTGACCAACAGGTTGGAGGACGTTGAAAGGCTCAGCAGCCGTTCCCGGGCTGCCATCGCTTCGGCGGTGGTCCGGGCGGCGGACCAGCTGGTGCATCTTCAGGCGCAGGTGCGGGCATTGTCGCCGCAAAAAACCCTGGACCGCGGCTATGCGGTGGTTCAACTGGCCGGCGACCACCCCGTGGGCGGCCAGGCCAGGGCCGTGGTCCGTCACCCTTCACAGGCCCCCGCGGGAACGGACCTGGCCGTCCGCGTCGCCGGCGGGAAGTTCTCCGCCCGGTCCACCGGCGCCCAGAAGAGCTGAGACAGTTTCTATAAAGACAGCAAGGCCACCGGGAAGCTTCGGTGGGCAGGCACATTCACGTGACACGAGCAGGGAGCAGCACCATGGCAGCAGAACCGAATCCGAACGCCGACATCGACGCGCTGAGCTATGAGGAAGCCCGGGAGCAGCTGGTCGGCATCGTGGCGAAGCTGGAGGCCGGCGGCGCCAGCCTCGAGGACTCCCTCGCCCTGTGGGAGCGTGGCGAAGCCCTGGCAGCGCGGTGCGAGCAGTGGCTCGAGGGTGCGCGCAGGCGGCTGGCGGCAGCCAGGGGCCAGGCCTCCCAGGACGCCTGACACTCGCCGGCTCAGGAGCGTTCGACCAGGTCGCGTTCCATGTCGACATCGAGGTCCGGCACGGGCCACTGAAGCTTGAGCCCTTCGAGCGTCTCGAGCAGCAGCTGCTGCACGGCGATCCGGGCGTACCACTTCTTGTTGGCCGGCACGACGTACCACGGGGCGATCTCGGTGCTCGTCTTCTCGAAGGCCTTCTGGTAGGCGTCCATGTAGTCAGTCCAGAACGCGCGCTCCTTGAGGTCCCCGGTGCTGTACTTCCACAGCTTGTTGGGCTCATTCAGGCGGGCCAGGAGCCGTTGCTTCTGCTCGTCCTTGCTGATGTGCAGCATCACCTTGATGATCTTGGTGCCGGCGCCGTTCTGCCGGACCTCGAACTCGTTGATGGCCTTATACCGGCGTTCCAGCTCTTCGGGATTGGCCCAGCGGTGCACCCGGTGGATCAGGACGTCCTCATAGTGGGACCGGTCAAAAACGCCCACCATCCCGGAGGCAGGGACTTCCTTCTCAATCCGCCACAGAAAGTCGTAGGACTTCTCCTCCGGAGTGGGCGCCTTGAAAGACTTCATCTGCACTCCGTGCGGGTTCATTGCGCCCATCACGTGGGTGACGATTCCGCCCTTGCCGGCCGTGTCCATGGCCTGCAGGACCAGCAGGATGCGTTTGGTGCCGCCGAACCGGGACTCGGCGAATAATTGCTCCTGCAGCTCGGCAAGCCGGCTGTCCAGCTCCTCCAGGAGCATCTCACCGTCGACCTTGTCCCCACTGTAGCCAGGGGTCGAGTCGGGGTCGCAGTCCTTAAGTTTGAACCCCTTTCCGACCAGCAGTGTTTCGGAAGGGTGCTGGTCGAAGGTCACAGCGTCTGGCATGGAAAGCCTCATTCCCGTTAGCGCAGCCCTGCCCGGATCCTTGGCCCGTGCCCCGCCGCTGACTACAGGCTAGTTCCCCTGATACCGCGTCAGGAAGTCCGCCATGCGTCCGATTGCCTCGGAGATGTCTTTGACGTTCGGCAGTGTCACCATGCGGAAGTGATCCGGCCGGACCCAGTTGAAGGCACGCCCGTGTGAGACCAGGATCTTTTGTTCGCGCAGCAGGTCCAGGACAAACTTCTCGTCGTCCCGGATGTGGTAGACCTCGGGGTCCAGTTTCGGGAAGAGGTACAAGGCCCCCCTGGCCTGCTGCGTGCTCACGCCCGGAATGGCGTTGAGCAGGTCATAGGCTTTGTTTCGCTGCTCTAGTAGGCGGCCGCCCGGAAGGATTAGATCGTTGATGCTTTGGTAGCCGCCGAGGGCCGTCTGAATGGCGTGCTGGGCGGGCACGTTGGCGCACAGCCTCATGTTGGCCAGGAGGTTGATGCCCTCGAGGTAATCAGCGGCGTCCTTCTTGGGGCCCGAGATGGCCATCCAGCCAGCGCGGTACCCACACACCCGGTACGCCTTGGACAGCCCGCTGAAGGTCAGGCACAGGACGTCGTCGCCTGTGAGCCCTGCCAGGTTTACGTGGACGGCGTCCTCGTAAAGGATCTTCTCGTAAATCTCGTCCGCAAACAGCACCAGGCCGTGCTTTTCGGCCAAGGCAACGATCTTCTTGAGCGTGGCCTCCGGGTAAACAGCGCCGGTGGGGTTGTTCGGGTTGATCACCACGATGCCCTTGGTCCGGGGGGTGATCTTGGCTTCCAGGTCCTCCAGATCGGGCTGCCAGCCGGATTCCTCGTCGCACAGGTAATGCACGGGGCGACCCCCGGCCAGCGCCACGGAGGCGGTCCACAGAGGGTAGTCCGGGGTGGGGATGAGCACCTCGTCGCCGTCATCCAGCAGGGCCATCAAGGACATGGTGATGAGTTCGCTGACACCGTTGCCGAGATAGATGTCGTCCACATGGATGTTCTGGATGCCGCGGGTCTGGTAGTACTGCGAGACGGCGGTGCGTGCGGAAAATATGCCGCGGGAGTCGCTGTAGCCCTGGGCATGGGGCAAGTGGCGGATCATGTCCACCAGGATGGCGTCCGGAGCCTCGAAACCAAACGGAGCGGGATTGCCGATGTTCAGTTTGAGGATGCGGTGTCCCTCGGCCTCCATCTGCTGGGCGGCCTGGAGGATCGGTCCACGGATGTCGTAGAGGACATTATGAAGCTTGGTGGACTGCTTGAATTCTGCCATTCATCAAATATGCCATAAGGCGGATGTACTTCCGCTGAGACTTGTCTCACACGGGTGCAGCCCATCGCATGTATGACCGAAGCGGAAACCACGACGGCGGCAGCCGGACTCCTGTGGAGCCGGGCGCCGCCGTCGCACGTTCTCAGCTTTGCATTACTGGCTTTAGTTGGCTGGCTTTGCTTGGCTGGCTTTACTTGACTGGCTTTACTTGACCAGGCCCTTGTCCTTCAGCCAGGCAGCAGCGGCATCCTTGGGGTTCTGCTTCTGGTTGCCGCTGACCGCACGGTTGAGGTTGATCAGATCTTCAGTGGTGAGGGTCTTAGAGACGGAGTTGAGCGCTTCCTTGGCCTTGTCTGACATCTTTGCCTTGTTGTAAAGCGGCAGCACCTGTTGGGCGATGAAATTGTTCTTGGGGTCATCAAGGACCACAAGGTCGTTGTCCGCAATCGCCGGGGTGGTGGTGTAGATGTCCGCTACCTGGACCTGGTCGGACAGCAGCGCCTTAACGGTGATGGGGCCGCCGCCGTCACTGAACGGTTCAAGCTTCTTGGGCACGCAGTTGTAGTTCTTCTTGAGTCCGGGCAGGCCGTAGGCGCGTTCCGCAAATGTTGCCGGGGCGCCCACCACCAGGTCTCCACAGACCTTTGCCATGTCCTCGATGGACTTCAGCTGGTACTTCTCGGCAGTGGCCTTGGTGACAACCATGGCGTCCTTGTCCTCTGCCTTGGATGCGTCCAGCACAGCCAGCCCGTCCGGCAACTTGCCCGGCAGGGCCTTGACGATGTCGCCCGCCGAAACCTCGGTGGCATCCTTGTTCACGTGCAGCAGGAGGTTGCCGCTGTAGTCCGGAACGATGTCAACTGAGCCGTCCTGCACTGCCTTGAAGTAGACCTCCCGGGAGCCGATGTTGGGCTTGGTGCTGGCGGTTACGCCGGCCGCGTTCAAGGCTCCGGCGTAGATCTCGGCGATGATCTGGCTTTCAGGGAAATCAGCCGAGCCCACCACCAGGGCTGACCCTGAGGCCGATCCGCCGGATGCGGGCGCGCTGCTGAGCGGATTCGATGAACCCCCGCAGGCGGTCAGAGCCATAGCCAGGCCGACGCCGGCCGCAAGGCCGCCGAACGCACGGCGGCCCAGGACTCTGTGTTGGGTTTCCTTCATGACATACCTCCTCGAACAACAGGCTCCGCGGTCACGGAGTCTGTGAGATCAACCGGGGCCTGGTGGCCCCGGTTTGGCGCGGCAGAGGCTCCCCGTGAGAGGAACAGCCTCTGGAAAACAGCAAGGATCAGGTCCACGGCGATCGCCAGCCCGGCGATCAGGAGCGAGCCACCCAGCATCTGCGGGAAGTCTGAGAGCACCAGGCCGTCGAACAGGTACCGTCCCAGGCCGCCCAGGTTGATGTAGGCCACCACCGACACGGTGGCGATGACCTGCAGCACACCGGTCCGGAAACCGCCGAACATCACGGGAAGGGCGTTGGGAACCTCGGCCCGGAACAGGATCTGGTATTCGGTCATGCCCATGGCCCGGGCCGCGTCCACCACGTTCGGGTCCACACTGGCTATCCCCGCATACGTGCCGGCTAGCAAGGGTGGGACCGTCAGGATCACCAGGGCCCACACCGGCGGCATCAGCCCGATGCCTGCCAGCAGCACGAAAAGGGTCAGCAGGCCAAGGGTGGGCAGGGCGCGGAGCGCGCCGGCGAGGGCCACCACGGCCACCCGGCCGCGCCCGGTATGGCCCACGTAGAGCCCGATGGGAACGGCTATGGCTGTGGCGATCAGCATGACCAAACCGGTGTACTGCAGGTGTTCGGCCAGCCGGGTGGGAATGCCCTCGCTGCCGGACCAGTTCGCCGGGTCAGCCAGCCACGCAAATGTGTCCGTGAAGACATTGCTCATGCTGAGGTTCCTCCCGCCCGGACGTCGGAGAGGAGTTCGGCAGTTGTTGCGAGCTCAGCTTTGGCCGGTTTGGCTGATGCCCGGGTCCAGGGCGTCAACATCCGTTCGAGGAGCACCAGGACTGCGTCCATTAGCAGGGCCAGGACGAGGATGGCGACGATGCCCACCACCACCTCCGTGACGAAGTCGCGCTGAAGCCCGGATGTGAAGAGCATGCCGAGATTGCCGATGCCCAACAGGGCCGCAACGCTGACGAGGGAGATATTGCTGACCGAGACTACGCGAAGGCCGGCGAAGAGCACGGGCAGCGAAAGCGGCAGGTCGATTTGCAGGAAACGTGCAGTGGGCTTGAATCCCATGGCGACGGCGGCCTGGCGGAGATCCTCATCCACCGAGTCAAAGGCGTCAAGCGCGGCCCGCACCAGCAGCGCCACGGCGTAAAGGGTAAGTGCCACCACCACGTTGAGGGGATCCAGGATCCGGGTGCCCAGGATAGAGGGCAGAATGATAAACAGTGCCAGGGAAGGGATGGTGTAGAGAAGCGACGTGGCCGTCACCACCACGGATTTCAAACCCTTGTTCCGGCGGGCCAGCTGGGCCAGCGGAATGGCGATCAGCAGCCCGAGGATCATGGGCAGCACGGCCAGGACCAGATGCTGGCCCGCGAGTTCGAAAACGCGACCGCTGTTCGCCAGGAACCATTCCATTAGTGGGCACCCTGCCGGGTGAGCCGTGCTGCCTCAATAACCGACAGGACCTCGTCGGCTTTGAGGACGCCCACCACCTTGCCGTGGCCGTCGACGGCCACGCCGAGTCCGGACGGCGAGGACAGGGCCGCGTCCAGGGCACGGCGGAGGGTATCGCCCTTCCTGAAGAGGGATCCGCCCGGGATCAGCCCGGACCCACCCCCCGCGCTGGCCCACCCCAGCGGACGCGAGTCCGCGTCCACTACCAGCAGCCAGTCGGCGTCAGCGGACGCGGCTGCGCCGGCATCCAGCTCCGCCCGGCTGATGGTGGGAACCGCATGGAGGGACACGCCGTCGGACGGGCTGAACGCCAGGTGGCGGAATCCCCTGTCCCGTCCTACGAACGAGGCCACGAAATCGCTGGCCGGGGCCCGGAGGATTTCCTCCGGCGTTGCGTACTGGGCGAGTTTGCCACCAACCGAGAACACCGCCACTTTGTCCCCCAGGACAGTCGCTTCATCGATGTCATGGGTGACGAACACTATGGTCTTCGCCAAGTCGCGTTGCAGACGGAGAAGCTCCTGCTGCAGCTCGTCGCGCACCACGGGGTCGACCGCGCTGAACGGTTCGTCCATGAGCAGCACCGGCGGGTCGGCCGCCAGCGCCCGCGCCACCCCCACGCGTTGTTGCTGGCCGCCGGAGAGCTGCGAGGGGTACCGCTTTCCCAGCACCTGCGCCAGCCCGACGACGTCGAGCAGCTCCTGCGCACGCCTGCGCGCCTCCGCCTTGGACACGCCATTAAGCCGGGGCACCGTGGCGATGTTGTCCAGAACGGAACGGTGGGGCATCAGCCCGGAAGACTGCATCACGTATCCCATGGAGCGGCGCAGTTCCGCGGCCGGCACGGAAGTGACATCCCTTCCCCCCACGGTGATGGTGCCCGACGTCGGCTCAACCATCCGGTTGATCATGCGCAGCGAGGTGGTCTTTCCGCAACCGGACGGCCCCACGAACACCGTGATGGAGCCTTTGTCGATGGACATGGTCAGGTTGTCAACGGCCGGCTGCCCGCCTTGGTATCGCTTGGTCACGCTGTGGAACTCGATCATGGCTTCGGCCATTTCCGGGCATACCTAACTGTTGGGCGGCAACATCGGACGGTCAAGCCAAATGATCATAAGGTCGCTGACTATTGGCTGGATAAAGCGGTACTACACAGCGTAACCAGAGGCCACCGCAATGTCAGCGGAACCGCGGCTACCGTAAGCATTCGGTGACCTTGCCCGGTTGGATGGGTGGCGGGGATGGGTGGAGCCTCGACCGGATGGCCAGGGGAACGTCAGGAAAGTTTTCCGTCCGTGGGCCGCTCCCAGTAGAGGCGCAGGGCGGCGTCCACCAGGGAGACGCGGTTGAGCTCCGCGACGTCGGCGAGCGGGATCCAGGCCGCGTGGGTGGTGCTCCCGTTGACCTCGTGGCGCAACTCACCGCTGGTGACCCTGGCCTCATAAACAAGGCGCAGGGATTGGAAGTCCCGCTCCCCGCCGTCGATCCGGATTTCAGCCGGCCAGTGTCCGACGTCGATCCCCAGCATGGCGCCGATCTCGGCGTCGTAGCCGGTCTCTTCATAAATTTCGCGGCGGCAGCCGTCCACCGGGTGCTCGGCGAGGTCAAGACCGCCGCCGGGCAGGGTCCAGCCTTCACGGCCGCCCTGCTTCCAGTACGCCAGCAGGATCCGGTCCTCCTGGATGATGACGGCGTAGGCGGCGGGACGGGTGTCGAAGTGCAAACTCATCCTTCCAGCGTAACGGCGCTCCGGCGGGGTATCCGCAGGCAGGCACCTGCCGAACTGTGGCGTTCCGTCTTAGAGTTTGTCTGTGACCAACCTTGAAGCGCGTCCGCTGGAAGAAGTCTGCCCTCCGTCCCCGGCCGAAGGCTCCGGACCGTGCCTGCAGCTGTGGCCGGCCCGCGAAGTTCCGCTTGGCGGTGTGCGGGCCATGAATGTTTCGCGCACGCTGCCGCAGCGGGGCCTGCCCACGGTGGGGGCCTGGTGCTTCCTTGACAGCTTCGGTCCTGACCGCGTGGCCATGTCGGTGCTGCCGCATCCGCACACCGGCCTGCAGACGGTGACTTGGCCGCTGCTGGGCAGGATCAGGCACCGGGACAGTGTGGGCAGCGATGTGATCGTCCGGCCAGGCGAGCTGAACATCATGACCGCCGGCAGGGGTGTCTCGCACTCCGAATTCGCGGTGCTCCCGGGGGGCGTAGACGGCGGCCCGGCCGAGGTGACTCCGGAGCTTCCGGTGCAACGCGGCCTCCAGTTGTGGGTGGCCCTCCCTGACACCGAGCGCCACCGGGCTCCCGCTTTCGAGCAGCACGTGGATCTGCCGAAGGCCAGCGGTCACGGGTTCACCGCCACCGTGATGGTGGGCAGCCTCGCCGGGGTCACCTCGCCCGCGACCATGTACTCCCCCATCGTAGGCGCCGACGTAACCTGCAGCGGTGTGCTGAGCCTGCCGTTGAATCCTGACTTCGAGCATGCCGTTCTGGTGCTCGACGGCGGTCTGACCCTTGATGGCCAGGAGGTCGCACCCGGGCCGCTGGGCTACCTCGGCTCCGGCCGCTCGGCCCTGGATCTCGAGGCCTGGCCGGAGACCCGCTTCATCCTCCTCGGCGGCGAACCTTTCGAGGAAGAACTGCTGATGTGGTGGAACTTCGTAGGCCGCACGCACGCCGAGGTGGAGCAGGCGCGCCTGGACTGGGAGGCGCAGGCGGATCTTCCCCATACCGAAGCGGCGGCCAGACGCTTCGGCCTGGTCCGCGGACACGGCCCGGATGCCGGCCCTGAGGCCGGCCGCATCCCGGCCCCGCCCCTGCCCGGCGTGCAGTTAAGACCACGCACCCGCTCTTAAGCGGGACGCGGCCACCGGCCCTCGCGGAGCCGGCCTCGATCAGTGCCGCCAGGGCTGCCGTCTATGCAGCCCCGCTGGATCGTTCCTGCTCGGCCACCAGCTGCAGCACCCCGAAAACCGGGTCCTGGTCAAGCACGCGGACGTCGGTGATGCCTTGTTCGGCCAGGTGTTTCCGGAAGGAGTCCTGGAGCCGCGCAACGTTCATCCCCAATCCGCTGCCCAGAATTACGGGACCTTGAATTCCAAGCTTCCGGAGCACCTGTGCAGCCAGGTCGGCCAGGTCGCGGCCTGCCTGCTCCACCAGCGCCTGGCTGGCTGGATGTCCGGCATCGGCGGCCTCCACCACGAGCCGGGCCTGTTGGGCCCAGAAGCGGCGGCCGGTCCCGGCAGAGTGGAACATGGCGATCAGCTTGTTGGGATCATCGGTCCCGCAGGAGCGAAGCAGCGCAGTGGTGAGCTCATCGGGCTCCAGCCCCAGGTTCATCCGGCGCAGGCTGTGGCGGACCGCCTCGCGTCCCAGCCAGTAGCCGCTTCCTTCATCGCCGAGCAGATATCCCCAGCCGCCGGCCCGCGCCTCCTCGCCATTCTCGTTCTTCCCCCACGCCGCGGAGCCGGTGCCTGCAATCACAGCCACGCCGCTGCTGGCGCGACCGGCAGCCAGGAGGAGCCGGGAGTCGTGAACCACCGTGATCCTGGCACCGGGCACGTGCGGCGCGATCAGCCCGGCGAGCGCCTCGGCATCCTCGTCGGTATCGATCCCGCCTGCGCCGGCATAGACCTGGGAGATCGCTCCTCCGCCGATCTTCGCGAAGAGTTCGGCCAGGTGCATGGCGGCTTGTTCGCGGGTGACGTTCTGAACATTCGCGCTTCCCACGCTTTCGTCCATCACGGCATGGCCATTCTCAAAGCGGACCCCGCGGGTCTTGGTGCCGCCGATATCCAGGCCGATCACCGCGCCGGATTCGGCTCCCTGCGCGGAACCGGTGGAAGAGGCAGGAGCCGCTGGCGGCAGATTGTTGTCAGAATTAGTCACGTGACCAGACTACTGAGTGGGCTGGCCGCGAACGGTCATCGGCGGGGATTATTCGGCCATGATTATCGGCAAGGACTAAGGAGCACGGAATGACGAATGCCATCTTGGGTACCCGAATCATCGCAGCCCCCATGGCGGGCGGCACCTCTACCCCCTCTTTTGTCCGGGCCGTGCACAACGCCGGCGGCCTCGGATTCCTGGCCGCAGGCTACAAGACCGTGGAAGCAATGCGGGCCGAAATCCGGGAGCTCCGATCGTCCGGCACGCGGTTCGGCATGAACGTGTTCGTTCCCGACCCGGCCCAGCTCAGCCCTTCGGCCTCTGCCGTGCGGCGGTTGGAGGCCTACCGCGAGAGTCTTTGGCCGGACGCGCGGCGCTATGGCATTGAGCTCCCGCAGCTGCGCTTCGATGACGACGACGCCTGGCGGGACAAGCTCGATTCGCTGTTCGAGGACCCGGTGGAATTCGTCAGCTTCACCTTCGGTCTGCCCGAACAACACACCGTGACCAGGCTGAAGAAGTCCGGTTCCACCGTTATTGGAACAGTCGCGAGCGCGGATGAGGCGCGCCTGGCCGTTGATCGCGGGGTGGACCTCATGGCGGTTCAGCACGTGAGTGCAGGCGGCCACAGCGCGTCATTCCTTGCCGGGACGGGGCCATCAGTCGCCCGGCGTCACCGCACGACGGCGGAACTGCTGGCGGAGGTCCGCTCCGCCGTCGGGCTTCCCCTCGTTGCCGCCGGCGGCATCATGGACGCTGCGGGGCTGGACGCCGTGCTGGCTGCAGGTGCGGAAGCTGCCCAGCTGGGAACGGCTTTTCTTCGGAGCGACGAAAGCGGCGCCCGTCCCCTGCACAAGGATGCACTGGCCAGCCCGACGTACACCGAAACCCGCCTGACCCGGGCCTTCACCGGGCGGGAGGCGCGGGCACTGGTGAACTCCTTTGTCAGGGATCATCAGGACGCGCCGGAGGGCTACCCTGCGATTCATCACCTGACGGCGCCCTTGCGGGCTGCGGCGGTTGCGGCCGGGGACCCGGAGCGGCTCAATCTTTGGGCAGGCACAGGATGGCGGCAGGCCTCGGCCGGACCGGTGTCCGGAATCATCGCAAGACTGCTTGCGGACTCGTCCGCTTCCTGAGCCTCGGTCAGGAAGCGGAGCGGGCACGGACAAGGCCGGCCAGCAGCTCCGGCCCTTCGCTCAGCACGAGCTCACGGAACAGCCGCACCTGATCGGGTTCATTGTCCGCGGCGCCCCGGCGTTCGCGCCATGCGAGACCGATTTCGCGGAAGGCGAGGCTGGATTCCAGGGGAACTTCCACCCAGCCGAGGTCTCCGGTGTCCGGCGTGACGTTCCCGCCCGCCGCCATGCCGCCGGGCGGAAGGATGCTCACGCCAAGTCCTGCGGAAACGAGGCCCCGAACGGTGTGCGAGTCCTGGCTTTCGAACGCGATCCGCGGCCGAAACCCGGCCTCGCGGAACAAGGCATCGGTGAGGGAACGCATGCCATATCCGGCCCCCATCGCCACGAAGGGGTCCTGCCGGATGTCCGCTATCCGCGCCACGGGCCGGCCGGCAAGGGGGTGCTTGTGGTGCACCACCAGCCGCAAGGGCTCACGGTAGAGGGAGGCGGATCCGATGCTCCGCCCGGGCGGAGCCACGGGCGCGGTCAGGGCAAGGTCCGCGTCCCCGGCAGCAAGCCGGGCGAGGCAGCCGTCGCGCGCCCCCTGGCTGAGCTCGAAGGAGGTATGCGGGTGCCGGCTCCGGAAGGCGCTGATCAGGAGCGGCAGCGTGGCCTCGCCGAAGGTGTGCTGAAACGAGACGGCGATCCGGCCCCGCACCACCTCGGATTCGTGCCGGACCAGATCCAGTCCGGCCTGGAACTCCTTCAAGGCGGCGTCGATGTAGGGCAGCAGCGCTTTGGCCGCCGGGGTGAGCCGTACCCCGCGGCCGTCGCGGATCAGCAGCCTGGTCCCCACCAAGGCGCCGGCGCGGGCCAGTGCACGGCTGACCGTGGACTGCGGGATCCCAAGAACTTCGGCCGTTTCCGTGACGTGCCCGGTCCGCCCAAGCTCGGCCAGCACCGGCAACAGCGGCAGCAACTGCACCAGCTGTTTGTGCTCAATGTCCATTCGGGCCCTCCAATGCGTTCCGGCTGAGGCCGCGCCCCGGCTGGCGCCGCCTTTCCGGGCCGGACTTATCCATCCGTAATTGGCATCTATTCTATGTCAATCATGCATTGGAAGCATCTCTAGCCCGCGACGTACGATGGGAAAATGCGCACGCTGCAGCCGCACCCTCCCGGCGAAACACATGGCTGGGATGGCCACCTCAAAGGTTCGCGGGCCTACGCGAAGATCCTTGCGGGGCTGGCCTTCGCCGGCGTGGCAACGTTCGCGCAGCTGTATTCAACGCAGGCGGTACTCCCCATCATGGCAACGGACCTGCGGATCTCGGCGGCGGAAGCCGCGCTCACCATCTCACTGGCCACCGTGGGGCTGGCCGTCACCGTGATTCCCTGGTCCTTCCTCGCGGACAGGATTGGCCGTGTCAGGGCCATGACCCTCGGCATCATCGCCGCCACCCTGCTGGGCCTGCTGGTGCCGCTGGCTTCAACGTTCCCCATGCTTCTGGGGCTCCGGATGCTCGAGGGCATGGCGCTCGGGGGGATCCCGGCCATTGCCATCGCCTACTTGAACGAGGAAGTGCACAAGGCGCACGCTGCCCTCGCCGCCGGAAGTTATGTTGCGGGCACCACGCTCGGCGGACTGGCCGGCAGGCTCGTAGCCGGTCCCATCGGCGAGCTCTGGGGCTGGCGCGCGGCTGCGTTGGCGGTCTCCGTCCTGGCCACCATCGCCGCCGTCCTGTTCCTCTTGCTGGTTCCCAAAGCGCGCGGGTTTACCGCAGCCCGGGCCAGCGGATTCAGCGGAGCGGTACGCACCTTGGCCGGCCACGGCCGCAATCCCCGGCTGCTGGCCCTCTACGTCCAGGCCTTCCTGCTCATGGGCGGCTTCGTGGCGGTCTACAACTATTTGGGTTTCCGGTTGTCCGGGGCACCGTTCGGCCTCCCGGCCACCCTCATCAGCCTGATCTTCGTGGCCTACTTGTCCGGCACGGTCACCTCCCGCCTGGCCGCCGGGCTGACACTGAGGTTTGGACGCCGGAATGTGCTGGTGGCCGGCATCATCCTGATGGTCCTGGGCCTGGCCCTGACCCTCACGCAGCTCCTGGCACTCATCCTCGCGGGACTGCTGGTGTTCACGGGAGGATTTTTCGCAGCGCACAGCATCGGAGCGGGCTGGACCGGTGTAATTGCCACGTCCGGCCGCGCGCAGGCGGCCTCGCTCTACAACCTCGCCTACTATCTTGGCTCAAGCGTCATCGGCTGGGCCGGCGGTCTGGTGTTCCAGTCCTTCGGATGGACGGCGCTTGCCCTGACCGTGATGGGGCTGGGATGCACGACGGCGGTGATCACCGCCGTCGTGCATCCCCCGGGATCCCGGCCGGCTAGCGCGTGACCTCAATGGCCTGCACAATGTCGGCCACAATATCCACCGCGTCCTCAAGCCCCACTGACAGCCGCAGCAGCCTGGCGTGCGGTTTGGCGTCCGCGGCGACCGGCCGGTGGGTCAGGCCCGCGGGGTGCTGGATGAGCGTATCCACTCCGCCCAGCGACACCGCATGCGTGATCATCCGCACCGCGCCCGGAATGCGTTCGGCGTGCTCGGCGCTGTCCACCTCGAACGCCATCAGCGATCCCGGACCCGACATCTGGGTGCCCACCAGCCCGAGGGGATCACATTCAGGCAGTCCGGGATAGCGGACCACCCTGACCAGACCGTGCCCCGACAGGGCTGTGGCCACCTTGTGGGCCGTTGCCTGCTGCGCCCGCACCCGCACCGGAAGGGTGGCCAGGCCGCGGTGCAGCAGGTACGCCGGCCACGGAGTGAGGATGCCGCCGGTGATGGCCCGGACCCGGCGGAGCCGAGCAGCCCACTCCGGGGACGTCGCGATGACGCCGCCCATCGCATCGCCGTGACCGCCAAGGAACTTCGTGGCACTATGCAGGACCAGCGCGGCGCCGTGTGCCAGCGGCTGTTGGAGCACCGGGCTGGCAAAAGTGTTGTCCACGAGCAGCGGCACCCCGTCGGCGTCCGCAGCCAGCCGGGCCAGGTCCACCAGCTCCAGGCTCGGATTGGCCGGGGTCTCCACAATTACCAGGCCGGTGTCCGGGCGCAGTGCTGCGTGGACGTCTTCCGGAGTCGAAAACGTCACCTCGGTGCCCAGGACCCCTGAGGCCAGCAAGTGGTCGCTGCCGCCATATAGCGGACGAACGGCCACAATGTGGTTCTTGCCGGTGGCCACTGTGGCCAGGAGGGCGGCGCTCAAGGCGGCCATTCCCGTGGCGAACGCCACAGCCTCCGGCGCACCTTCCAAGGCCGCCACTCCTTCTTCGAAGCGGGCCACGGTGGGGTTCCACAGCCTCTGATAGACGGTGCTCTGACCGTCCAGGTGTCGGCCGCCGGTGGCCATTTGTTCATAGGCCTGTCCGCCGTCATGCACAGACGGCAGCGGCGCGGTGGTGGACAAGTCAATAGGCAGGGCGTGCACGCCCTGCCCGGTGAGGCCGTCCCGGCCGGCGTGAACGGCAAGTGAGTCGAGTGAAAGCACAATGCTCCTTATGAATTATTCGCCATTGAATGCCGCTAGTCTCTGGCAATAATTCGGAGTTTCACAGGGGCGGTGAATGGAACTGCCGAAAAATGAAGTTTATGATGAACTCATAACACTTTGAGGAGGCCCTGTGAGCAACAGTGCGAAGAATATTCGGCCAGGAGCGGCGCCGGAGCCGCTGGACGCCATTGACGAGCGGCTCCTCGCCGCATTGGTGGACGACGCCAGGATTTCCAACAAGCAGCTCGCCGAACTGGTGGGGATTGCACCGTCCACGGCCCTGATGCGCACCCGGGCACTCTCCGAACGCGGGATCATCGAGGGCTTCGAAGCGAAGCTGAACCTGTCCGCCATCGGCCGCTCCGTCCAGGCCCTGATCGCCGTCCGGCTCCGCGCCCACGACCGCGAACAGATCGACCGCTTCACTGCCAGGGTTCCGAAGCTGCCGGCCGTGCTCTCGACGTTCCATACCTCGGGCTCCGTGGACTACCTGCTGCACATCGCCGTGGCCACCACCGAGGACCTGCGCGACTGGGTGCTGGACAACCTGGCAACCGACCCCGTGGTGGGGCACACGGAGACCACCCTGGTCTTTGACCAGATCCAGGGGAACCACGGGCCGCTGCCGGACTGACTCCCCCTGTGACCAAGCTCCGGTGACTGCCAGGTGGCGTGCCGCCGGGCCTCAGTCGGTCAGGCCTGCTGGCGGCGTGCCGATCGGAAGGTCAGAGCAGCCAGGGCAAACGCGGCGAGCGAGCAAAGCACCACAAATCCGTTCACGGCTGCCTCAAGTCCATACGCCGCCGTCGCGAATCCAAGACCCACAACCGGAAGCGCGCTGCCGAGGTAGGTGATCACGTACACGGTACTGATGATCTGGGCATGCCGGGCGGCCTCGACTTTTCCGGCCACATCGTTGAACACGGTCCGGAAGGACACGCCCTGGCCGACCCCGGCGGCCAGGCTGGCGAGGATGAGCAGCCACGGGCTGCTCCAGGCCGCAGCGGCAGCAATCAGCAGCACCGATGCCGCGAGGACGGAGAGCCCCACGGGAACCACGTACCGCCCGCGGATGGCCAGAAGTTGGCTGAGTGCGGAAGCACCCAGCGTCAGCCCGGCAAGCAGGCCGATGAGCGGGCGGGAATCGGCGTGCACGATGTGGGCAAAATAGCCCGGTGCCAGGGAGAGGCAGAAGCCGAATACCGTAAAGCTCAGGAATCCGACGGCGGCGGCCAGCCAAAAGGAGCCCCGCGCCTCCCGGGAGACGGACGGCCGGCGCGGTGCCAGCACCCTGATGGGCTGCCGCCCGGCAACGGCGGCGATGGCCGGGCGCGCCTTCAGAAGGTAGAGCGGCACGAGCAGCAGGATAAGCACGAGCGAGTGGATGAAGTACGGCGTGGACGTGGGCCCGGGCAGGAGCGACAGGACTCCTCCGATGACCGGCCCGGCGGCAACTCCCCCGGCGGAAGCGAGCAGGGTGAAACGCGATGCCCATTCGGGCCGGGACGGCAGCAGTTCGCGCAGGGCCGCCGAACTCGCCCCGGTTGCCAGCGCCACGGCAACCCCCTGCAGGGCCCTCCCGGCGCACAGCATCAGCAGTCCGCCAGCGTTGGCGAACATTACGCCTCCCGCCAGGCTCACTAGGACGGCCAGTAGAAGCGCCGCACGCCGGCCGATGTGGTCCGACCAGTGACCGGCGAGCATGAGCGTGGCAATCAGCGCGAGCACGTACGCGGCAAACGCCACCGTGACCCCCAGCGAAGAAATGCCCAGTTTCGCCTGGAGCAGCGGATAGAGCGGGGTGGCGAGGTTCGCGCCCACGAGCAGAGTGAAGATCACGACGCCGGCCATGACCAGCCGTGCGGTGACGGACGCGTCCCATCCCCAGCGCCCGGCGATAGCCGGACGCATGCGGAGTTCGCTGAAGACAGTCATGTGGTTGCCTTTGCATGCCGTGCCGGACCAGGCGACTCCTTGTGGGAGGGGCAGGATCCGTGAAGAAATTGGTATCTCCAGAATGCGGCATCAATGACCCCAGAGGGCAAGATCCATGCCAGAATTGAGCAAAACAGTCAATCATGGCTGGAACTTATGAACCGGAGTGACTGTTTGAACAGTTTGGACCCCACGGACCTGAAAATCCTGCTCGAACTGATCCGTGACCCGCGCGTCCAGATCGGGGAGTTGAGCGATTCCCTGGGCATAGCCCGGAACACCGCCCAGTCGCGGATCCGGCGAATGCTCCGTTCGGGCCTGCTGCACCACGGCGGCCGGGAGATCGATCTTGAGGCGGTGGGGTACGACGTCGTCGCCTTTGTCACGATCGAGGTGAGCCACCGGGAACTGGACGGAGTGGTGGGCGCCCTCCGGCTGATCCCGCAGGTGCTGGAAGTCCATGAGATCTCCGGCCGTGGCGATGTCTGGTGCCGGGTTGTGGCCACGGACACGCATAACCTCCAGGCGGCGCTGCGGTCGATCCTGCGGATCAAGGGCGTCATCCGCACCGAAACGGTACTGGCCCTGCACACGCACATCCCCTACCGCACCGAACCCCTGATCAGCCGCCTGGTCCAGGGTGCGGCCCAAGCAGCTGCCATGCCCAACAGCGGGGTCGATGCCGTCCGGCCTGGCGGCAACGTCCCCTCGAACCGCCCGCCCCGCGCATAGGATTCAATCCATGAACAAACCCCTACTGAAGATCAACTACGGGCGGCAGCCGGCGCTATGACCATCATTGACAACGCCGTCTACGTGAATGGACACCGAAGCGCGGAACTGCAGGACCTCGAGCAGACCTTCGAAACACTCTCCCAAAACGGCGGGATGGCGTGGATAGGCTTGTACCGTCCCACGCAGGCGGAAATGGCCGCGGTCGCCGCCGAATTCGGGCTGCACGAACTCGCGGTCGAGGATGCCATCTCGGCGCATCAGCGACCCAAACTCGAACGCTATGACGACAACCTCTTTACGGTGCTGCGGCCCGCCCGGTATCTGGATGACACCGAGTCCGTTGAGTTCGGCGAGCTTCACGTCTTCACGGGAAGGAACTTCGTGGTGACGGTCCGCCACGCCGAAACGGGCGGGGTGGCCCGCGTCCGGCGCCGACTGGAGAGCCGTCCGGACCTGCTGGGCCACGGCCCTGAGGCGGTGCTCTATGCCCTCCTGGACCAGGTGGTGGATGACTACGGCCCGGTGGTGGCAGGGCTGGAAAACGACATCGACGAAATCGAGGACCAGCTCTTCAGCGGCGACGCCACAGTGTCGAGGCGCATCTATGAGCTGGCGCGTGAAGTCATTCAGTTCCAACGCGCCATCCATCCCCTCCCGGACATGATGCGGCTTCTCAAGCAAGGCTTTGAGAAATACGGCGTGGACACCGAACTCCGGCACAGCCTTCGCGACGTCGAGGACCACGTGGAGCGGCTGATCTCACGCGCCGACTCCTTCCGGGATCTGTTACAGAACGCCCTCACGCTGGACGGGACCCTGACCGCCAACCGGCAGAACGAGGCAAGTGCGGAGCAGAACGAGCAGGTCAAGAAGATCTCTTCCTGGGCCGCCATCTTCTTCGCCCCTTCCTTTGTGGCGGGCGTGTACGGCATGAACTTCGACCACATGCCGGAGCTGCACTGGGCTCTGGGTTACCCCTTGGCAATCGGGCTGATGGCCGGAACCGCGACGCTGATGTATGCCATCTTCAAACGAAAAGGCTGGCTGTAGCGGGGCGAACCATGACCTCCGACTATTGCTCCGGCGGCCAGGAAGCGTCACCAGGTGCGTCCGGCGATAGCGCCCCCAGGGTCACGGTGCCCGCATCGCCGTCGACCGTGATGTCCTGGCCGCTCCTGATCCGCTGAGTCGCCACACCGGTGCCGAGCACGGCTGGGATGCCATACTCCCGCGCCACGATGGAGCCGTGGCTGAGGGGGCCGCCGACATCGGTGACCACCGCGGAGGCCATGGCAAAGAGCGGGGTCCACGCGGGCGTGGTGATACGTGCCACCAGGACCGCCCCGGGCTGCATCCTGTCAAAGTCCTGCTGTCCGGTCAGCACGCACGCGGCCGCGCTCACCCGGCCCGGGCTGGCACCCGCTCCCTTGATGGTCTCGCCGGGCTGTTCCTGGGAACGCGCCGGCATCATGCCACCCAGCGAGCGCTCCATCCAGCGGCTTTCAGGAAGCATCTGCGGCGGGGTGGCCCTGCGCTGGCCACGCCACACCATCTTGCGCTCCTCCACCGCGGAAGCGAGGACGGGATGTCCGGCTCCCTTGATCACCACCTCCGGGGAACTCGTGGCCACGAATCCGAACTCGAGGGCGCTGCGGACCTCCTGGAGCCGCAGCCAGAACACATCGCCGGCCTCCGCGATGAGGCCCGCAGCGACGAGTCGCTCTCCGAGCTCATGCAGCATGCGCCTGATCAGGGGCCATGCCAGGCCGACGTCGGCCAACGCGTCCTCGCGGATCGGGGCGGCCGACTGGGCCCATCGAAGCAGACGGACGAACGCGGCCTTCCGGAGCCCGTGGAGGCGGCCGATTACCTTCCTGGTTTCGTCCTCCCGCCGGTCCGCCAGGAGCTGCTGGCGCTGGTGCGGGTCGTTACCCTGGCCGCGAAGGTAGAACTTCAACGTCTCAAGCAGCGGGGAGGGGTCGTCCGCGGGCACCGGGTTGAGGAAGTCCAGGTTGTAGACCGTGTGGCCAAAGCGGTCGAGGTGGTCCTGGAAACGGGCGCGCCACTGGGCCCCCAGGGACGGGTCAAGCCCGGCGAGCGGTGAGCCACTGCGCTGGGAGTCGGCCAGCGCGGACGTGGGCGCTGCCAGGAGCAACGCCGCCAGGCCAGGCAGTTCCCTGACCCAGGCTGCGAGGTCGAACAGGGATTTCTCCGCACGGATGGGCTCGCTGTCATACCCCAGGAGGAAGGTCTGCGCCGGGGGGTCTCCTGCGCGGCGCGCCAGCTTGTTGTAAAACGCCTGGAAGGACATCTCACTTGTGGTGGCGACGGGAATGATCGACTGCACGGCCGTGTAGTAGACCGTGCCGGCATCAAGCAGCGCCGAGACCCCTTCCAGCAGCTCCGTCCCAGTGAGGTCCTTGACGGGTTTTGCCTGCCACTCCTCAAGCGCTTTGACATACAGGGGGTGCGAGAATTCCCGCCACCCTGCGATCCCCATGTGCGCATCACCGCGGATCATCGCCCGGACCGCGCTCAGTGACTTTGCCGTCATGCGCAGCATGGCTGAGGTGCGGTAGTAGTAGTACGCATAACCGTTCACGGCCGGCAGGCCGATATCGTTCTCGCGGATGATATTCCTGCCGACGGCACGCGTCAGAAGGGCGGTCAGTGACCGGGTCACAGACCCATCGATGAGGTCAGCGAAAAGCGGCGACAGCGGGTCCGGAAGCTGTTCCACGATGCTGGCGCGAAAATAGAGGCCCTTCGGATATGGCATGGGCCATTCGGTGGGTGTGTCCGCCACGGCCTCGGGGAGCGCGGTGACCGGCCGCGATTGCACAATGAAGAATGCCCCGCCGGAGCGAACCCATTCGATGTCCTGCGGGGAACCGAAATGGTCCGCTATCCGCGTTCCCAGACCTGCCAGGGCGGCCGCTGCGGCATCGTCCAGCACCGGTTCACGACGGCGGTCCGCCGGCACGGATACTTCCTCCGTACCGCGCCCGGCATAGACAGTCATAACCTCCTTGTCGGCGGTCCGGCGCGAGAGGACCCTGCCGGTCCCGGCGTCGACGACGACGTCATCGGTGCTGACCGAACCGCCGACCACGGACTCGCCCAGCCCCCACGCGGCACCGATCACGATCTGGTCGCGGCGACCGTTCACGGGATTGGCGGTAAACATTACGCCGGCGGCATCGGCGTCGATCATCTGCTGGACAATAACGGCCAGGCGCACCGCCTCTGGTCCGATTCCCTCGCGGGCCCGGTAGGCCATTGCGCGGGCGGTCCACAGGGAGGCCCAGCAATTGGTGACCGCCTCCATCAGCGCCCGGACGCCGCTGACATTCAGGTAGGTTTCCTGCTGCCCCGCGAAGCTGGCAGAGGCGAGGTCCTCCGCGGTGGCCGAGGATCTGACCCCAACGGCGGCATCGCCGTCGTTGTTGCCCATCCGGCGGTAAGCGGCCCTGAGCTCCGCGGCGATGGGCTCAGGCATCACGCCGCCGGCAAACAGTGCCTGAATGCGCTCGGACGCGTTCTCATAATTCCGGGTGGGCGCCATGGGCGCCAGCGTGGCGAGCTCCTGGATGGCGGCGGACAGGTGGTTGGCCTCCACAAAGGCCTCATAGGCCGCAGTGTTCAGCACGAATCCCGGCGGGACGGGAAGGCCGGCACGGAACAACTCGCCCATGCCGGCACCCTTGCCGCCAACCACCGCCACGTCGCCGCTTCCAACCTCGTCAAACTGGTTGATGTAGGTCATGACCGCGCGCCCTTTCTGCCCGCTCCGGGGGCCTGCTTCGCTCCCGGTTCTCAACATAGTGGCACGTCCGCGGGCCAGGGGCCATGGCTACCCAGCACTGCTGAGCCGGGGCGCCGGGCCAAGCTGGTGCCAGCGGTGGCCGGGCTCCAGGCTAACCTTCGGCGGTCATCGCCTCGTCGAGGAAGCCGAGGGTGCGGCGCCAGGAGTCGTCGGCGGCTTCAGAATTAAAGGTCCACCTGTTGGTGTCGTTGAAGAACGCATGTCCCGTTGCGGGATACACCACCGGGGTGAATTCCACGCCGGCTTCGGCCATCTGCTTTTGCTGTTCGGGCAACTTGTCCACGAGGGCCGCGTCCTGCTCGCCATAGAAAGCAAGGACGGGGCAGGCGATCTTCCGCAACTGTTCCACGGACAAGTCCGCATGGCCGTAGAACGGAACGGCAGCCCGCAGTCTCGGCTCCTGGGTTGCAAGGGAGAAGCTGTAGGTGCCGCCGAGACAAAAGCCTGTGACTGCCACTTTCCCATCCACTCCGGGCAGCCCGTAGAGGTACTCGAAGCAGGCCTGAAGCGACGCCGTTGTGCGCGCCGCAAATGCCGGGGCATGGAGCGGTGCCATGATTTCGCGGAGCTTGGGCTGGGCAATGCTTCGTTGCTCGGGGTCGAAAAGGGTCACCTGCAGTTCTGCGGCCAGTTCGGGCGTCATGCCCGTGTCCGCGAGCAGGCTGGGAGCCAGCACCACGTAACCCGCCGCCGCGAAGCGGTCCGCCACGTCCTTGGTGTGTTCCACGAGTCCCCAGACTTCGTGGATCACGATCAGGCCGCCCTTGGGCGTGCCTGCGGGTTCGCTCAAATATGCGTCGACGGAACTTGTCTCGTTGGCAATCGTTACCATTTTTCCCATGCGCACAAGCTTTGCACAGCCTGCAGTGCCTGTTCTGGACGCTGACGGCTCAGGCTTGGAGTTCTCCGCGGCGGAAACGCAACTCCCGCTCCGCTCCCCGCAGCGGAGAACCGGTGAAAGGCAGCGAGCCCAATTGGACAGCAGTGGCGGCCGCGAGCGCCGTGGCGTTGGCGGCCGCGGCGGCTCGCTGGGGCAGCCTCAGCGTTTCGGCGAATTCCGCCCAATGGCTGGCCCTGAGGTTCCTTGTCCTTCCTGCCACCGGGAGGGCCATGGTTTCGTCGCCATAAAGCAGCGTGCACGGGACGTCGTAGACGGGGGCCATCACGAATCCTCCGGGTGCACCGAGGACGGCGAGGTTCTTCGCGTGGAGGTCGCCGTTTCCTGTCAGCCACGCGAAGAGAAACTGCAGATAGAGATTGCGCCCGGCGATGAGGGGGGCTTTGCATAATCCGGCCAGAGCCGCGGCCACCCGCTCCGAGTCGACAGAGTACTTGGAAGCAGGGGGCAGTCCCAGGACTTGGGTTCCGTCTTCCAAGGGCAGGCGCCGCCACGTTCCGTCCGCGGCTTTGACCCGGTCGAAACGCTCCACGAGCAGGCCAGGCAGTCCGTTCCTGTCGGTGATGACCGAGCTCCTGGCCACCGGAATCTTCAATCCTTTGGCCCCGGCCAGGTGAAGGGCCTCGTTTTCGACCAGATGGGGATGTTCGGGCGGGTTCAGCTTCAGCAGGTACCGCCGCCCGCGCAGGGCCAGTGGCGTGGTCAGCATGGAGGCGCTGGTCTTCCGCTGGACCCCGGGCAGTCCGTGCAGATCCACCGCATTGGCAAGGGCGGAGAAATCCAGGTCCCCGGGCGCGGAGGTGTCGGCCAGGCTCGGCGGTTCCACCGGGGCTTCGCCGGCGGGCACCACCTGAACGTCTCCAGGAACATCCGCCCCAACAGCCAGCAACAGGGTCAACTCGTCATCGAAACTGGTCTTGATGGCATTCCTCAGGACCGTGAGGCGGTGGCCCTCCGGCAGCAGCCCGGCAAAGAACGGGGGCAGCGATCCCGCCGGCGTTTCCACCGCCCCATCCGTCAGCGGCAGGGTCACAGCCACAGCGGGAGAACCGGCAGCCAGATAATCCCCCGTGTACTCGAAACGGACGCTGCCCCGGCCCGTGCGGCTGAGGTGCCCGGCGAGCGCGCCGTTCTTGTACACGTCCGCGCTCCGGACGAACTTGAGGTCCTGCAGGTCCGCAACCATCAGCGCACCGTCAGATGCAGGCCCAGGACATTGGCCACCGCCACGAGAGCGGCCAGTGACGGGTTCCCGGTTCCGGTTTCGATGGCCCGGATGGTTCGTTCAGAGGTTCCGGCCAGGTGCGCCAGGTCCGCCTGCGTAATCCCGGCGTCCTTCCGGGCCCTGCGGATACCAGCCGCGATTCCCTCGACGTCGTCCATTGCGCCCCCACGTTCGGCAATATTCTGCCGGATCGAATGCTTCCTCCCTTTATCTTTCATGGAAAACAGCATTTCGGCAATATGATGCCGAAAGCTAGCTTCCGAGGATGAGGGGGCGCGGCCAATCGCCGGACCGGCAGGATATTTCCGATGGATGACGGTGCGCGGCGCTTCCGGCCCGGGGCGGGGTGGTCTGGCGCGCCCCTCGAAGACACGCCTAGGCTGTTGGTATGGCTGACACTTTCACATCCCTCGCGGAGACATTCAAGAATGTGGGCGTGGCTCGGGCGTACGGGCCGCCGGTTACGGTCGGAGGAGAAGAGCTCATCCCCGTGGCGCTGGTGTCCTTTGGCTTCGGCGGCGGCAGCGATGCCGGCAGCGAATCTGTCGGCACTGCTGACGGCGCTAAAGACAAGGGCGCCGCCGCTGGCGGTGGCGGTGGCGGCTTTATCCTCCCTCTCGGGGTGTACAGCCGTAACGGGAGCGGGCGGGTGGTCTTCAAACCCAACGCCGTCGCCGTCCTGGCCACCCTTGTGCCCTTGGCCTGTGCGGTGGGAATGTCGCTTCGCGGCGTCCTGCGGGCGGCCCGGAAGTAGGCTCCAACCCGCCCGTCCGAGCCATGGGGCGCCCGTTGGATCAGGGCGTTCCCGGCGCCGACGTTCCCGCTGCCGAATTGAGCCAGTCCAGCTCGTAGGCGACCGACGCGGACATGTTCAGGTAACTTGCCGCTGGTGGCAGTTCGATGGCGTTGGTTACACCCGCGAGTTTCCGCACGCCGTCCTCCACCCAGACCACAGGGCCGCCGCTGTCACCTGAATTGACTGATCGCTCTTTCGAGTAGGTGCAGAACTGCCAGGCCCCGGCAATGTCCGGACAGGTTTCGGCGGCCACAGTGGCCACGCTGATTTCCCGGAGCTGGCTGGGAGCCGCGCAAGGATCCTGCGACTTGAAGGGGTCCGCTGTGCAGCCATACCCGGCGACCACCACGCTGGCCCCCACCGGGGGCTCCGTGGAGGCCAGTTCGATGGGAGCCTCCGTCACGCTCGTCTGCAGCGTGAGCATGGCTATGTCGTCTTTGATCAGTGCCGAGTCATAATCCGGCATCGGTACGGCCTGAGTGACCGCCACGGAATACTGACCCGGGTTTTGCCCCGAGTGGAAGGTCACGGATGTTGCGAGCGGCGCCTGCCCGCCGTAGCGGATGCAGTGCGCCGCGGTGACCACAGTGTCCGGCCTAATCAGGGATCCGGTGCAGGATGCGAAACCCTGTGTGTAGGCCATGTCCACTTTCACCACCCAGCCATAGTCCTGGGGCACGGATGGGGAACCGTTGAACACCGCCTGCGAAGGCACGGCGGTGGTCGCCATCAACAGTGACACGACGCCGACGACGGCGGACGACAGCCGGGCGGCAATGCGCCGCCCCGGGCTGTGCCCGGCCGTGGTTCCGGTGTCGGCGCCGTGGGTGATGCGGGTGAGTTTTCTGATGCGCATGAGGTGACTCCTCATTAGAGCCTGGATATTCGCGGATGTGGTGTGGGAGCCACCGCAGCCCGTCATCGGGGCTGACCGTTGGTTCCCGGGGATGCACACATCTGCCCCCAGTCGCAGAGCTCAACTGTGCTCCTCACCGCGCATATCGTCAAGCCATGGCGCCCGCTAGGTGTATTGACCTGAGAGGTTGGTAACACGGCTGGCCGGTGGCTGACCTTTGAGTGAAGTGTGGCCTCGGTGATGATTGTAATGATGGAGCCAGTCAGCGAAAGCGGCAGCACGCTCGGTTTCTGATCCATAGGGTTTGGCGTAGGCCCATTCGTCGAGCATGGTGCGGTTGTAGCGTTCGACTTTGCCATTGGTTTGGGGCCTGTAGGGGCGGGTGCGTTTGTGGCTGATGTCCGGGCCCAGCGCGTCCTTGAAGGCGTGGGCGCGGTAGCAGGAGCCGTTGTCCGTCAACACCCTTTTGACTACGATTCCGCACGATTCGAAATAGGCGTTGGCGCGTTCCCAGAACCCCGCTGCGGTGTCCTTCTTCTCATCGGCCAGGATCTCGGTATAGGCAAGCCGAGAGTGGTCATCAACGGCATTGTGCAAGAAGGCGTAGCCCGGTCGCCGGTTCGCCGTCGTGCCGGTCTTGTTTTTATTACCCGCGGCCCGGCCGGTGACGCGGTGGCCGCCGCCGTCCGGGATCCGTCCGAGCTTCTTGATGTCCACGTGGACCAGCTCCCCGGGGCTGTGGTGCTCGTACCGGCGGATCACCCGGCCTGTGGCCCGGTCCATCCACGACAGCCTCGCCAACCCGAACCTCGACAGAACCCGGTGCACTGTGGACGGATGGATCCCCAGCAGAAAGCCGATCCGTGCCGGACCCCACCGGCGGTTGACCCTAAGCGCGATGATCCGCCGCTCCCGCCGCACGGACGTCCGCTGCGGGGAGCTGACGGGCCGGCTGGAACGATCACCCATCCCGCGCTCACCGTGCTCCCGGTAACGGGCCGCCCACCTCGCCGCGGTTGCCACCGACACCTGGAACCGCTCAGCAGCACGGCGCAGGGACCACCCGTCCTCGACAACGCACCTAGCCAGCCGGAGCCTGCCCTTCGGCGTCAGGAGCGCGTTAGCATGGGACATTGAAGACCTCCTTGTGGATCGGACTCTAGACAAGCCCCACTCCACTCGGAGGTCTTCTTTTTGTCACCTATCCACGCCGGGCGTCCCTAACGTCCGTGGACAATACAGCTAGGCTGCGCGGACCTGCACTTCGCCCGGGTTCGCTGCCTCGCTTCCGAAAACCAAATGCCGGGTGGCGATTTTCTCGGTGAAGAAACGGTCGTGGCTGACCACCACCACTGCTCCAGGAAAATGGAGGAGTGCCCGCTCCATCACCTGGGTGCTGGACAGGTCCAAGTGGTTGGTTGGCTCATCCAGCAGCAGCACCGACGCCCCCGAAAGAAGGCATTGCGCCATGGCCACGCGGGCCCGCTGGCCACCGGAAAGATTTCCGATTTTCTGCTTGAGGTCAGCCTCGGAGAACTGGAACATCGCGAGGAACCTGTTGACGGATTTCTTCGTGGCGCTGAACGCGAGGCTGTCCGGGAGCGCGTTGACGGCATGGGAAACGGTGTCGGCGTCGTCGAGCTCCTCAAGCATCCGGTTGTAAGAGACGAATCCCGGGCCCTTGGCCCAAGTCACCACTCCGGCATCCGGCTGTTCCTCCCCGGTCAGCACCTTCAGGAGCGTGGATTTCCCGCTTCCGTTGGCGCCCAGGACCACCATGCGGTTGCCCCGCCTGATTTCGAAGCTCAGTTCCTCAAAGAGCGTGTGGCCGCCGTAGGACTTGCCCAGCCCCTCCACCCGGCAGAGCACATCCTTCACATGAAGGCCGCTGTAGATTTCCGTCACGATCTGGTCCACCGGCCTGGGCACGCGGGACTTCTTGATCTTGGCCAGGTTGTTGCCCAGGCCCCGGCTGGCAGCCTTGGCGGCTTCCCGTCGATCGGAGATGCCCTCCGCTTCGAAGGCCAGCAGCTCGGACTCATGCACGAACTGGGCCTCGAGTGTCTTGAGGCGGAACTGTTTCTGCACCACGTACTCGGCGAAATTACCCGGATACTCGTGCAAATGGAAGTTCTCCACCTCGATGATCCGGGTGACCACGGTGTCGAGGAACTTCCGGTCGTGCGAGACGATGATGGCGGCCCCCCGGAAGTCGCGGAACCATGCCTCCAGCCACTCAACGCCGGCCACGTCCAGGAAGTTGGTGGGCTCGTCAAGCAGTAACACGTCCGGCCGTTCGAGCAGGATCTTGGCCAAGGCAGCGCGGTTACGCCAGCCGCCGGACAAGTCATCGATGGGGCAAGCGCGATGGGCCCCGCTGAAGCCCAGCGTGGTCAGTGCTGTATCAATGCGCCGCTGATAGTCCCAGCCGTCCAGACGGTCCATGTCCTCGAACAGCTCGGCCTGGCGCCGGATCAGCCGGTCAAGGGCGTCGCCGTCGGAGGAATCCAGGGCGATCGCAGCGTCAATCGCCGCGAGCTCGGTTTCGATGGCCTTGATGTCGTGGAAGAGATCCTCGAGGACTTCAGTGATGGTGGCTTCGCCGTCGAGCTCGGAGAACTGGGAGAAGTAGCCCACCCGCGTCCCCAGCTCCAGGGTGACCGTTCCGGTGTCCGGTGACACCTGGTCCAGGACCAGCTTGAGCAGCGTCGTCTTCCCGGACCCGTTCTTGCCGATCAGCCCGGCCCGGTCGCCGGGTTCCAGGCGGAAGAACGCCTCGCGCAGGATTTGTCTGTTGTCGTAACGAACGCTGACGTCGTGCAGCCGAATGAGACTCATTGGCGGTGTCCTCTCAAGGGGTGGTTCCGTGGATCCCGGAAGAACCGTCCGGCGTCGACCGCATTTCCTGGCTGGCTCCGCCCTATGGCGGAGACGCCCTTGATCCAAGGACCGCCCGAAGGCTCTGGGAACTGGCTGACGATGTGGGTGCGGCTGGCGCCGCGCACTTCATTGTCTCAAATTGGACGGGCGCCGCCGGACACGGGACAGACTCAACATAACTTTTGGGCCCACCTTCCCCGTCGTGTCGTAGGGCTTGGGCATAATCGGAGATGTGTCCCTCGGAACCGCGTTTCATACCTCTTTCGGCGTCTGGCCGCCAATCAGCGGCGGCACGCCGTAAGGGCACGACCAGAAATGGAGATCCCTTGAAAGATCAGGACAATACAGGCAACGCTGCGCCGGAACCCTCCCTCCCGCTGCCGGGATCTGAGCGGGGAGCGGCGCGGGAACTCCAGGCCACGGCCGGTCCCGTTGATCCCTCCCGCCGGATTGAGGTGACGGTGGTCCTGCGGCGCCGGGCTCCCCTTCCCGAACAGGCGCTCACCGTCCCCATTTCCCGCGAGGACCTCGCCGCCAGCCATGGCGCGTCCGAAGCCGAGCTGAACCTCGTCATGGAATCCTTTACCCGGCTCGGGGCGCAGGTCATTGAAGCTGACGCCGCATCGCGCCGTGTGCGGCTGTCCGGGACGGTGGCCCTGCTGAGCCGGATCTTTGGTACCTCCCTGGAGGAAGTCACCAGCGCCGGTGCCAACGGCAAGGCCGTCACGCACCGTCACCGTACGGGTGGCCTGCAGATCCCTGCCGCCCTCGATGGCGTCGTCACCGCCGTCCTCGGCCTCGATGACCGCCCCCAGGCCCGCGCACAGTTCCGCGCCATCCCGCTGGCCTCCGCAGCGGTCAGCTACACCCCGCCGGAACTGGGCAGGATCTACAACTTCCCCGCCGGCACCGACGGCGACGGTCAGAACGTGGCCATCATCGAACTCGGCGGCGGATACGACCCGCAGGATCTCGACGCCTATTTCCGGGGCCTGGGCATCACCATGCCCCGGATCACGGCCGTTGGAGTGGACGGCGGGGCGAATAAGCCCGGCGAAGATCCCAAAGGCGCCGACGGGGAAGTGTTGCTTGACGTGGAAGTAGTGGGCGCATTGGCTCCCAAAGCCGGCATTTTCGTCTACTTCGCGCCAAACACCGACGCGGGGTTCCTGGACGCCCTCGCCGCCGCCTCCCATGCAACCCCTGCCCCGGCAGCCATCAGCATCAGCTGGGGCCAAAGCGAGGACGACTGGACCGCTCAGGCGCGCACGGCGTTCGACCAGGCACTCGCCGACGCCGCCGCCATGGGCGTCACCGTTACCGCGGCAGCCGGGGACAACGGAAGCGCGGACGGCGCAACCGACGGCCGTGACCATGCGGACTTTCCTGCCTCCAGTCCACATGCGCTGGCATGCGGAGGGACCCGGCTTGAGGCTGACCCTGCCACCGGGGCGGTGAGGGCCGAGACCGTCTGGAATGACGGTCCCAACTCGGCGACTGGCGGCGGGTACAGTGACGCCTTCGCCGTCCCGCCCTGGCAAAACGGCCTCATCAGCCACGCCCGGCACCGCAAGCCGTCGCCCGGTGGAGCCCGTGGGCGAGGCGTTCCCGACGTCAGCGGCGTCGCCGATCCCCAGACTGGATACAAGGTCCGGGTCGACGGCAAAGACATGGTGATAGGCGGCACCAGCGCTGTCGCACCGTTGTGGGCCGCCCTGATCGCACGCCTGGCTCAGGCCACAAACCGCCGGTTCGGACTCCTCCAGCCCCTTCTCTACGGCCACACGGCATCGGGTACCGGCTTCCGCGACGTGACCACAGGCTCCAACGGCACCTACCACGCGGGACCCGGCTGGGACCCCTGCACCGGACTGGGTTCCCCCGACGGCGCAACGCTGCTCGCCAAGGTCCAGTCCGCGCTCTGAGTCGGGCGCGGCCGGGCGCGGCCGGGCGCGGCCGGGCGCCGTTAGTGGATGAGGCCCGCGACGAGATTGATAGTGGTGGCCAGAACGATGGCGCCAAGCAGGTAGGACAGCAGGGCCTGGCGCAGCACGGTGGTGCGGATGGCGTCGGTCTTCAGGTCCGTATCGGACACCTGGAAGGTCATGCCCACTGTGAAGGACAGATACGCAAAATCCATGTAACGCGGAAGCTTGTCCTCGTTGAAGTCGACCCCGGTCCTGTCCCGATAGTAGATGGAGGCGTAGCGCAGCGTGAAGAGCGTGTGCACAAGGAACCACGACAATGCCACGCTCCCCAGGGCCATCGCGACGATGGCCGCCTTCGCGCCGCCCTGGGCGTCTGAGGCGTCGAGCAGGATCAGCGCCACGCCCGCGAAGCTGGCAACGGTGGCGGTCAGAACCAGTGCGTCCGAGGCACCCCGGCCGGGATCTTCGCGAAGAGCGTGGGCGGCGGTGGTTTCCGCGTTCATGCGTCCGACGACGGCCCACACCCAGATGAGGTAGGTCAAGGATGCTGCCGCCCAGCCGGTGGCAGGCGCGTAGGCCCATGATTTCAGGAAGCCGACGGCAAGGGCGGTGCCCACTCCAAGAACAACCATCACCAGGACACGCAGCCGCGAACGGTGGACCGGCCTATCGAAGTCCAACTCCGGGCGTCCCGCCTTGTCAGTTCTGCTCATGTACCGATCATGCCAGCTCGCGGCCGGGCCGCACGAGGGGTGTGCCGAATGAACCCAGCCCGGGGCTTGGGTCTACAGAGAACCCGCGATAGCGTGGGCCACGGCAGGCCGTCCCCACACGACGGCGCCAGCGATTCAAGGGAGCGAACCATCAACAGGTCACACCGGACATCGAAGAACGAACGGGACACCGCAGTTGAGCTTAGCCCGCTGTTCAGCCGCCCGGGCGAAGCGAGCACCTTCCCCCGCTTTACCATTCCAAATGGGGAGTCCCTTCCCTCGACTGCCTTTCAAATCGTGCACGACGAGGCGATGCTGGACGGGAACGCCCGGCTGAACCTGGCCACGTTCGTGGGAACGTGGATGGAGCCCGAAGCCTCGAAACTTTACGCCGAGACGTTCGATAAGAACATGATCGACAAGGACGAATACCCGCAGACGGCATTGATCGAGACCCGTTGCTGGCGCATGCTGGCCGATTTGTGGAACGCCCCCGAGCCGGCCAATGCAATCGGCACGTCCACCATCGGTTCCTCGGAGGCCTGCATGCTGGGTGGCCTGGCCCTGAAGCGCCGCTGGCAGCACCGGCGCCGGGAGGCGGGTCAATCGTCGGAGAAACCGAATCTGGTCCTCAGCTCGGCCGTGCAGGTGTGTTGGGAGAAATTCTGCAATTACTGGGACGTTGAAGCCCGTTACGTTCCGGTGTCGATGGAACATCAGATGCTTGATGGCCATGATCTGGACCGGTATGTGGACGAGAACACCATCGGTGTGGTCGCCATCATGGGTGTCACCTACACGGGCGCGTATGAACCCGTGGACAAGATCTCGGCGGCGCTGGACGAGATACAGTCACGGCGCGGGCTGGACATCCCGATCCACGTGGACGGCGCGTCCGGGGCAATGGTTGCCCCGTTCCTGCAGCCGGAGACTGTCTGGGACTTCCGGCTCCCCCGCGTCGCCTCGATCAACACCTCAGGTCATAAGTACGGCCTCGTATACCCGGGCCTCGGGTGGATCATCTGGCGGGACGAACAGGCACTCCCCGAGGACCTGATCTTCCATGTCAGCTATCTCGGAGGGGACATGCCGAGCTTCGCGCTGAACTTCTCCCGCCCGGGGGCCCAAGTCCTGCTGCAGTACTACCTTTTCCTCCGCCTGGGATTCTCCGGCTACAAGGCGGTACAGGCCACGTCCCGTGACGTGGCGCTCTATCTCTCCGGTGAAATCGGAGCAATGGAGGCCTTCACCCTGTGGAGCGACGGATCGGACATCCCCGTCTTCGCGTGGCAGCTCACGGAGGGCCACACCAGCAATTGGAACCTTCACCACCTGTCTGAGCGGCTGCGGATGAACGGCTGGCTGGTCCCGGCCTACCCTATGCCTGACGGCCTGAGCCAGGTCACGGTGCAAAGGATCGTAGTCCGCAACGGCTTCACGCGCGACCTCGCTTCAAGCTTCCTTGACGATCTCAAGAAGGAAGTTGCCTATCTGGACGGGCTCACGGGACCGATGCCCTCCGAGGGGCAGACCCCGGCCTTCCACCACTAGCGGGCAGAACCAAGCAAGGAGGCGCCCATGTGTCGACTATTCGGGCTGCACGCCGGTCCGGAGCCGGTCCGGGCAACGTTCTGGCTCCTGGACGCCCCGGACAGCCTCGCGGACCAGAGCCGGCGGGAGCCCGACGGCGCCGGGATAGGCACCTTCGATGCGGACGGCACCGCTCACGTGGCCAAGCAGCCACTTGCGGCGTGGGAGGACCACGCCTTCGCGCGCGAGGCCCGCGATCTGATAAGCACCACGTTTTTGGCCCACGTGCGGTACGCCAGCACCGGGGCACACACCATGGTCAATACGCACCCGTTCAAGCAGGACGGGCGGCTCTTCGCCCACAATGGCGCCTTTGGCGGCCTCAGCCGCCTGGACCGCCGTCTGACCGAGCTGGGCGTCGCGGACCTGGTGTTGGGTGAGACGGACAGCGAGCGGCTCTTTGCGCTCATTACCGCGGAGAGCCGCCGTGCTGGCGGCGATGTGGGCGAAGGGATCACCCGCGCCGTCACATGGATCGCGAAGGAGTTGCCCGTCTATTGCCTCAACCTCATCGTGACCACCGCGACGGATCTGTGGGCGGTCAGGTACCCGGCTACCCACGAACTTCACATCCTGGAACGATTGTCCACGGACACTGCCGCGGCCGGTCCCTTGGAAGCCCGGAGCGCCCGCATCAACGCCCGCAGCCAGGATCTTGCCCGGTCCCCGCATGTCCTGATCGCCACTGAGCCGATGGATCAGAATCCAGGGTGGCGTCCCCTGGAACCGGGTGAGCTGGTGCACGTCGGCGCGGACCTCGTGGTTACCCTCAGTTTCCCCTTCCCGGAGTCCCCGGCGCATGCGCTCGGCCTCACCGACCTGGACCCGACGGCGACGAAGTCCCAGGCCGGCTAGCCGAGCCGGCTGCGGACGATCTCGCTGACGGCCTTTCCGTCGAAGCGTCCAGCCACTTTCGCCGTGACCGGCTTCATCACGGCGCCCATCTGGCGAACCGACAGCTCCACGCCGTCGGCTTTCAGCGAGGCAATGGCCTCGTCGACGATGGCCTCGACCTCGGCGGAGGTAAGTGCCTTCGGCAGGTACGCCTCGATGATCTCTGCTTCAGCAAGCTCAGCGGCGGCACGCTCGGCCTCGCCCGCTTCGGTGTAGATGCCTGCGGTGTCGCGCCGCTTGGCGGCTTCCTTCTGCAAAAGGGCGGTCACCTGAACGTCGTCCAGCACGACCGGGGATTTGCCGGACTTTTCGCGTGTCTCGATCTCCCCCAGGACATTGCGCACCGTGGTGAGCGCTCGTTTGTTGCCGGCCTTCATGTAGCCGACGACGTCGGCATGCAGGCGTTCCTTCAAGGTGGACATTGTGTGTCCCGCTTTCTTCGAGGTCAATCGTGTGGACGCGGGGACGCCCCCGGGGGTTCTGCAGTTCTATCAGTTACCGCTCTCGGCGGACGGCACAACAGTATACCGCCGGTTCCCGCTCGTTCACGGCCTGGGGCAATCCCGGACCGGCACAAGAGGCGACACACGCCGACACCCGTTGACGATCCGCCTCGCAAGGCGTAAACCGGGCTCTACCCATCCATCCGCAGGCCAGCAGCCGGCCTGCACGTTCATAGGAGCAGGCCATGGCGGTGGCAATCATCATGGAGTTCAATGGCGCAACTCTTGAGCAGTACAACGAAATCAATCGGAAGATGGGTCTCACACCCGGGGGCCCGGGTCCGGCAGGTTCCATCTCCCATTGGGCCGCGATGATGGACGGAAAGCTTCAGGTCACCGACGTCTGGGAAAGCCGCGAGCAGTTCGACGCGTTCGCGCGGGACACGCTCGGGCCGCTCAGCATGGAAGTCGGCTTTCCCGGACCCCCAAAAATCACCTTCCATGACGTGCACAATTACTTCACGGAAGGGAACCGTGCCTGATCCGCTTTCACGCCGTGGAGATCGCCGGGGTGCACAATCCGTCGGCACTAAGGCCTAGGCTTTTCGCATGCCGCCGACGCCTTCTCCGAACCCGGTCGATGTGTTCGTTCATACTGCCCCATCCGCCAACTGGCAGGTGTGGGCGGCGTTCGCCCCTTTGATTGCCGCACTCATAGCAGCTGCCATCGCGGCCGCCACCCTGTCGCAGAGGCGCCGTGCTGACAACCGTGCCGAGTGGTGGCGGCGGGCCGAGTGGGCGTTGGACGCTTCGATGTCCGATGAGGCCATCCGGGCACAGCTCGGCCAGCAGGCCATCAACGTCCTGGGCAAGAGCAAGCTGGCCACGCCCGAAGATGCCGTCCTGCTCACGATTGGCACAGAGGCTCCGCTGGAAGCGGCCGACAGGGCGCGACGGCCCCCTCAACCCAGGACGGATGCAATCGCACCGTCACAGCGCCCCGCGTCAGTCAGCCCCAGGGATCGCAAGGTCCAGATTGCGGCCGCGAGGGCACGATCCACACTGGACAAGCTCAGCGGGGACGAAACCCCCGAATGGATCATCGACCTGTCCAAGGAGAAACCGAACAGAGATGGCGGGTCCTTCAAACTGTGGAGCTAAGGGGATTCGAACCCCTGACCTCTTCGATGCGAACGAAGCGCTCTACCAACTGAGCTATAGCCCCCGGGTAAGGCGTCCCTGATCGATGAACGCGCATACCGGTGTCCCTAGGCTACAAATAATCCGCGCGCTTGGCCAACCAGGCTCCGAATGTCTCACTTCCGTAGCGTTGTTCGGGGATCAGATTCCTGCCGTCGCGCACATACTCCCCCATTGAGCCGGGAAGCGGCAGCCTGACCAGCCTGGCCCGCGAGCCGGTGAGTTGCTTCCAGGTTTCGGCAAGCTCCCCCATGTCGTTGACCTCGGGCCCCCCGATGGTCCGGAGCCTGTGCCGTTCCCCGGAGGGCGGCTCCAGCGCCGCCTCCAGGAGCGCAGCAGCCACCTCCGCCGGAGCGATGGTCTGAAACTTCGCGCCCCGCACCACTGGAATGAGGCCGATCCTGGAGCCGGCCGCGAACAGCTGGGCCAGCAGGCTGTGAAACTGGGTGGACCGCACAGTCACTGTCTCAAGGCCGGACTCCGCATACACGATTTCCTTTTCTGCCTTGGACGAGTAGAAGCGGAGCGCCACCTGGTCACAGCCAATGATGGACAGAAGCACCGCCTTGGGAATCCCAGCCTCCTCCGCGGCCTTCAGGAGGCGGACGCCACTTGAAGCGAAGGCCCTCAGCGCCTTACCACCCCGCGCCTCCAGGCAGTCAACCACGACGTCGGATCCGGCCAGCGCCTGCCCCAGCCCCGCGCCTGTGGTGACGTCGGCACGGTAGTAGGCCGCGCCGTCGTGATGGGCGGCCTCCCCGGCCGACGGCGGGTGGCGGCTGAAGGCGGCGGTCTCGTGGCCGCGGGCCAAGGCCTGAAGCACCACTTCCCGGCCCACCTGGCCGGTGCCTCCGGCTACGCAGATGCGAGTCATGGTCCGAGGCTACAGGGACCTGGCGTGGACCGGCACCCCCTCGGGCGGACTGCCAGCCGAAGGACGGCCCCGAGGACAAACAGCAAAGCCCCGGACAGCCATCTGGGGGCGGTCCGGAGCGTTGGGGTCCAGTCAGGCGCGGCGGCGCTGCAGGACGTCGTCCAAATTGCTCAGGGCGCTCTGTGCCTTGGTCAGCGGCTTGGCCAGTGGCGGAGCAGCGGGCGGAGCAGCAGCAGTGCCCTGCTTGAGCGACGGCTTGCCCACAGCCTTGGGCGCCTCGGGCAGGGCGAGTGGCTCGGGCGCGGCGCGCTCGGCCTTGGCGGCCTCGACGTAGGTCGGTTTCGGTACCTCCACCGGCTCCCAGCTGGCGTCCCCGTCGGCGGCGCCGCCCCAGGTTTCGGGCGCGCGGACACTGTTATCCCCGGACGCCGCGGCCTCCGCCAATGCTGCCTGGCGCAGTTCCAGCGCGGTTAGCGGCTTGATCCTGGGCCGATCGGCTTCGGCGTCGAACAAAGGCCTGTCCGGAACTTTCGGAGTGTCGTGGGCGGGGACCCGGTTGGGAAGCGGAGGAGCAACTGCGGGCCGAGTCGACGGTTCAGCCATGGCTGCCCGAAAGGCGGCGTTCACTTTGGCGCGGCGGTCGCGCACAGCGAGCCGCCGGAGGAGGAAGACCGCCATAAAACCTGTCAGGAGTGCCCCCACGGGCACCCACGACGAGCCGACACCGAAGACGCGCAGGGCACCGGCCACGATCCCGGTGAGAAGGCACATCAATCCCACAAACGCGATCGCGCAGCGTCCGTAACGGACCCTGAAGGCGCCGGGACGCGCCGCAACCGGACGCCGTTCGGCCTCGGAGGTCGAGGGACCTTGTGCTGATCGCGGGCTGTTCGTGGTTTCCATTGGCTTCTCCTGCTGGGGAGTCATGTGTAAGACTTTCCCGGCTTGCGGTTGTGCTGGTTCGGCGTCTGTGACATCTAGCATCAGCTCGACGGCGGGCTGGAACTGAAGCCGTCGATTCCGGAGTACGTACGGGGCCACCCACACAATCCACAGCGCAACAGCGACAACAAGGATCACTGAGCTGCTAAGGGGGAAGTCCACATTCAAAACCGTATGAGCAATTTGCTGAGTGCACTCGCATTCGCTCCGGTGTGTCGCCGCCCGGCTCGAAAATCAGTGGAGATCTGACGAAAGGGGCCGCTCAGGGGGCGGTGTTCAGGAGGGGCGTGTTTTCAACCAGCGGGCGAGAAGTCCTTCCGGAACTTCCTCGGAGGTCAAGGCAAAAGTGCGGTGATCTGCCCATTCGCCATTGATATGCAGAAACCGGGGCCGGTAGCCCTCGTCCCGGAAGCCCAGCTTCTCCACCACCCGCAGGCTTGGCCCATTCTCAGGCCGGATATTGATTTCCATCCGGTGCAGGCCCAGGACCTGGAAGCAGTGGTCGGTAGCCATGGCGACCGCTGTGGGGGCGATTCCGTGCCCAGCGCGTGCCTTGTCAACCCAGTAGCCAAGCGTGGCCATCATTGCCGACCCCCAGACAATGGATGACACCGTCAACTGGCCCACGATCAGGGGCTGGCGAAAGCCCGGCGTCCACTCCGTGATCACGAACGGCAACGCGGTGCCTTGGGCGGCCTGCGCATTGAGGGATCTGACCATTTGGCGGTAGTCCGGCAGAGCGCCTCCGGGCGCCGGATTGGTGGCTTCCCAAGGGGCGAGCCATTCGCTGTTCCGCGACCGCACAGCGGTCCATTCCTTCCGGTCCCGGTACCGGATGGGGCGAAGCACAATGTCTCCGCACTCCAACGTCACCGGCCAGATGGCGCCCCTCATTGGGGGTTACTTGGACACGTTGGACAGGCTGGCTGTGAACTCCGGCAGCCATTCGCGGAGTCCGGGACCAAGGTCGTCACTGTCGCAGGCCAACTGGACGCAGGCCTTCAGGTAGCTGAGCTTGTCCCCGGTGTCATAGCGGCGTCCGCGGAACACAACGCCGTAAACGCCGTAGCCTTCGCCGGTGCCGGCAGCGAGCTCCTGAAGGGCGTCCGTGAGCTGGATTTCCCCGCCGCGGCCAGGTTCGGTGCGCTCAAGCACATCAAACACTGCCGGGTGGAGCACGTAGCGGCCGATCACGGCGAGGTTGGAAGGAGCCTCGTCGACGTCGGGCTTCTCGACCAGCTTCCTGATCCGGTAGTAGCCGTCGCTGTCTGTCTCTTCGATGTCCGCGCAACCGTACGAGCTGATCTGCGATGGTTCAACCTCAATGAGGGCCACCACCGACCCGCCAGTCTTAGCCTGGACCGCGATCATGGTGCTGAGGAGTTCGTCCCGGGCATCGATGAGGTCGTCACCAAGAAGAACGGCGAACGGCTCATAGCCCACGTGCTGCTTGGCACGCAGCACCGCATGGCCAAGGCCCATGGGGTCGCCCTGGCGCACGTAGTGGATGTCACCGAGGTTGCTGGCCGCCTGGATGGACTCGAGCTTGGCCGTGTCCCCCTTGGCTTCAAGCGCTGCCTCGAGCGACGGCACCCGGTCGAAATGGTCCTCAAGGGCGCGCTTGTTCCGGCCGGTGATCATCAGGATGTCGTTCAGGCCCACGTTGACGGCCTCTTCCACGACGTACTGGATCGCGGGCTTGTCAACGACGGGCAGCATTTCCTTGGGCATGGCCTTGGTGGCCGGCAGGAACCTGGTACCGAGACCCGCAGCGGGAATGACAGCCTTGCGGACGGAAGTATTGGTGGTAGTCACTGGACTAATCTAACGGAGGGACCAAACATTCGGTAATTGCTCAAGGAGCCCCTGACCCCTTTGGGCAGCCCAGTTGCGGAAGGATCTACGCATTGTCATCGAAGGACGAAATACGCGCACGCCACCGGATCCGCCGGGCGGCGCTCCTGCCTGCCGCGCTCGAAGAAGCGGGCGCCGGCATCGCCCGCAACGGGCTCGAATGGGCCCGCCGGATCTCCTCAGGACAGCCCCGGACTTTCGCCGCCTACCTGGGAGTCGGCGCCGAGCCTCCCACCCTTCCCCTTCTAAGAGCGCTGGAGAATGCGGGGCACAAAGTCCTCCTGCCTGTCTGCGGGCCGTCCATCACATTAAGCTGGGTCTACTGGACGCCGGCCACGGAATTCGTGCGCAGCGCTTATGCCCCCATCCAGGAACCCCTGGGGGACCGGCACGGCGCGGAGGTGTTCGGGGACGTGGCCGGAATTTTTATTCCCGCCACGGCCCTGGATGGCTCGGGAAACAGGATCGGCCAGGGCGGCGGTTACTACGACAAGTTCCTCGCGAACCTGGCGGCCCGTGGTCTGCGGCTGCCGGTTGCCGCCGTCGTCTACCAGAGCGAAATCCTCCCCCCGGGACAGATTCCTGCCGAGTCCTTTGACCAGCGAGTTCCGGCGGCCCTCACTCCCGAAGGCCTCGCCACGCTGATGTAGAACGGGCCGGCCGGGGTGATAGAATTGGCACTCAGGCCCTGCGACTGCTAAGGGCGGGACGTCCGGCAACGGAATTCCGCACCAGGCAGCACGGGACCTGGTCGTTTGTCCCAGAGGAGGATTTTCAGTGCCCACGTATGCATACGCCTGCAAGGACTGCAGCCACGCCTTCGAGATTGTGCAGTCCTTCACCGACAGCAGCCTGACGTCCTGCCCCGAGTGCGAGGGAACGCTTCGCAAGAAGTTCAACAGCGTTGGGGTGGTCTTCAAGGGTTCGGGCTTTTACCGCACCGATTCCCGCGATACAAAGGGAAGCAGCGTCTCGCCGGCCCCGGCCGCGCCCGCTCCGACTCCCGCCCCAGCCGCCGCAGCAAGCTGATCCGCCCCTCCCCCGCGCCACGTCGCGCGAGCCCGTAAATGCGGGTCGTTTATCCACATAGCGCGCTTAGGGGCATGCCACGGCTTGGCTGACTCCGTAGCGTGACGGTATGGCCATTACCCTCCGCAAGCGGCTGCCGGATGACCGCCGCACCACCAGACCGCTGGGACGTCCCAGGGCCCTGAGGTCGACCCGTTCCGCGCGAGGCGCTCTTCCGCGGAGACGTCGGTTTGCCAACTGGATCAACCGCCACCGCAGGCTCGCCGTCGCACTCCTGATGTGCGCCGCCGCGGGCATGGCTGTGCAACAGCTCACCCCCGCTCCCGCCTCCATGGTGCTGGCTGTAGCCTCAGCCCATGACTTGGCGGCCGGCAGCACCTTGGGGACCGCCGACCTTGCCGCAGTCAGGGTGCCGCCCGGGATGCTGCCGGAGGGTTCCTTCACCGACGGCTCCGCTCTTGAAGGGAAGCAGCTGGCAGCACCCCTGAGGAAAGGGCAGTTACTCTCGGATGCCCAGTTGCTTGGTCCCGGGCTGCTGACCGGCACAGTGCCTGGCTCGGCGGCCGTGCCGCTGAGAATGGCCGACCCCTCGTCCATCCAGCTGCTGGCGCCCGGGCAGCTGGTCAACGTTGTGATGACCACGGGAAATGACTACGAACGCCCCGGCGCCTCAGAGGTCTTGGCTGCCGCCGTACCGGTGCTGTGGACATCCGGTCAGGGGGGTAAAACCGGCCAATGGCTGGGAACCGGGGAAACCGACGGTCTGATGGTTGTGGCCGCGAACCCCGAGCAGGCACGCAGGCTCGCCGGGGCCTCAACCCAAGGGAAGCTGTTCTTCGTGCTGGTCGCATCCCCCGGTTAGGCTTGTGGCCCAGGCCCCTGGTTAGAGGGGCGGCGATACGGTGTTCCCAGGCCGAGTTGGTTGTTGGCCGCGCCGACTAGCCCCAATGCGGGGGCTTCTGCTCCTGGAGCCATGCGTCGTGATCGTATTCCGAGGCGTGGTCTCCCCAGCGTTTCGGATCGTCCTCGGAGGCCTTGTTAGGCAACACACCCGTGGGCACCGTGGCGGAAGCACGGGAACGCCCGTTCTCCTGGCTCTCATCCCCCATGAACTCGTCCGAAGCGCCCCGCCGGCTAAGGCGGGACTCGACGGCGCCAGGCTCGCCGAGGCCGTGTTCACCAGTGCCGTGTTCGCCGGTGCCGTGTTCGCCGGTCCCGTTTTCACCAGTCCCGGGCGTTCCGTTGCGTGAGCCGCCAGATTCCTTGCCGTTCATTTCCTTGCTGTCTCCCAAAGCGCTATGCACGTTATTCGGTTCCGCGCCGGCGCGTCCGGCGTTGCGGACACCATCCATCGTCAAGCGTACCGAGTCGGCGCCCGCGGGTTCCATGCCCACGGGAACATCTCCGCCGGAGTCCGCACTGGAGACGTCATGCTGGCCGGACTCATCCCGGCTGAGCGTGAGGCTTTCCACGTCGTCCTCGAAAAAGCCGACCGACTTCGGCGCAAGTCCGGACACTGTGGGCTTCTCGAGGCCCAGATAGCCGCCAATCCGGTCCGCGCACGCCGACGGGTCGGTGAACACCTCAATGGTCCACAGCGGCATGTACCGCCACCCCAGGCGTTCCAGCAGTTGCGGACGAAGCCGGCTGCGCTCACGGACACTCATCCGCCTGTACTGCTCGGTGCCGTCGGACTCAATGGCAACTGGCCGCGGCAACTCGCCCTCGTCGTGGCCGATTGAATTCACCGGGTCCGCCGCGGCGGCGACGTCCAGTACACCGTCGTATTGGTGCCAGACTCTGGCGCCGCGGGCGCGGAGCCTATCGCCAAGATCGGCTACAAGGGGATCCGCCCCCAGGGCCTGCTCACTGGCCGCGGCCCGGGAAGCCGGGGTGCCCAGATCAGTGTTCCCGGCAATCTCGCGGTCCAGTAACTCATAGAAGTCCAGGGCGCCATGGCTCAGCCTGGTGACATCCAGGTCTTCGGGCCTGAAGCAGCTGAGGACATGCATGGAGCGCCGTGCGCGCGACATGGCCAGGGCGAATTTCGCGCGGCCTCCCTCTGCGGACAGCGGCCCGAAGTTGTGCAGGGCGCGGCCGTGCGGGGTCCTGCCGTATCCCGGCGAAAAAATCACGTGGTCGCGGACCAGGCCCTGGGCGCGCTCCAGATCCACCACGCGGAAGGACTCAGGCCCTGCGGTGAAGAAGCTTGCCAGCAACGGATAGTTCGGCAGCTGCAACCGGATGGCCTCGCCGATCCTGGCCGCATGCCGAAGGCTGGCCGTCACCACGGCAAGGGATGTCCGGGGCCGGAGCCGCGCATGCTCGAACACGAGCCCCACAACCCTGTTCACCTCGGCAACCACAGACTCCACGCCCTCCTTGTCCGCGCTCGGAAGCCCCGTCCCGTCAGGCAGGTATTCCAGATGCAGGGCCCGGTCAAGCCCCGTGGCCGTCTGGCCTTCGGGGAGCCGCCGGAGGGCGCCGTCGTAAAAGCTCTTGCTCAGCTGCAACACCAGGTCTTCGTCCACCGCGCGGTACACCGACCTCAGCCGCCACGTGGGAAGCACCGCGGATAACGCCGAGTAGGCACTTTCGACGTTGAGATGGGCGGTCTCGCCGGCCGCCAGTCGCTCAACTCCAACCGTGAAGCTCCGGGGGCTGGCGATCTTGTCGTCGCCGAAGGCAATGACCTGTTTTGCACGGGCGATGGCCGGAAGCACGGCCTGCAGGGACGTCGCCTCGGCATCCAGGATGATGACAGCGTCGAATCGTTGCTCGGCCGGCAGCAGGCCGGTCATCAGATAAGGGCTGACGGACCACACCGGCACCAGCATCGGCACCAGCGCCGGCGCCTGGGCCGTCAGAGCTGCGAGGCTGACCCGGCCGTCCTTGAGCAGGCTCCGCAACAGATCCGCTTGACGCGGATGTTCCGAGATGCCAGCGTGCCACCGTTCGGAAAGCTTCCACCGCAGGCGGGCTGCGCCGCTGGCGATGTGGGCGTTGTCTGCCAGACGGTACTCTGCCTCCAGCTGCCGCAGGGCATCGCCGTCGGACATTGCCAGGTAGTCGTCTCCGCTGATCATCGCCTCAAGGGCCGACTGCCACCAGGCGAGGTCGAGTTCGGCTGCTACCGACTCGGCGGGAACCTCGCGCTCCGCCAGGTCAGCCAGGAGCTCACCCAGGCCGTGCTCACGCATGTTCTCGATCAACAGGGTCCGCTCCGGGAGGGACTTGAGCGTCTGGGAGTCCGCCACCAGGCGTTCCAGGCGTTCCATCAGTTCCTCGTACGGAGTGCGCTGCAGGTCGCCGCCGGCCCCGGTGTGCTTCACAGCGGCGCCCAGCTGGGCCAGCTCGCCGGCCAGGCCGCGGTACAGCACGTTCATCTCGGCCAGCCCCGAGGGTACCGCAGGGTGCCGCTGGCTGGTTGCGTACTCCGCCCAGAGGGCCCGCTGTTCCTGGACGAGCACCAGGGAGCTGTGCAGATCGGCTATGTGAACGCCGGGACGGACGTATTCCTTGGCAACGCGCCGCAGCCGGGACCGCTGCATGGACGGCATCTCAATGCCCCGTTCGCGCCGCCAGGGGGACGTGGCTGTTGCGGAGATGAGGTCGTGGACCGGGCGGTCAAAGATGTCCGGGGTGAATTTGTCCAGGCTTTCGCGCACCGCCATCAGAAGTTCGAGCTGCGAGCCCCACTCCGCGAACGTGGCACCAAGACGGATCTGGGCGTGCTCGGCCACCTCGCTCATGCGGTCGCGGAGCACCGGGAGGTTCTTTTCAACCGACCGGGCAACGTTGTGCGCCTCTTCCGTTTCCTTCCGGGTCAGGAGCCGCGCTCCATGCCATGGACTGGTGGTGGAGGCCCGGCTGAAGCTGCCGAGTTCAGCCGCCCGCTGGAGGCGCCCGGCGAGTTCCTGGCGGTCCCGGATGTTGTCCAGCACGCTGCGCTTGAGCCGCACGGTGGTGGCGGGAGCAGGCTGGATCGATGTCAGTTCGGCCAGTGACTGCATGGCCTGGTAGGGCGAGCAGCCCCACCGCTGGCGGATGTTGTGGAGCGACGCCACATGGTCCATCAGCGCGTGCCGGTGCTCAATCAGGGTCTTGTGCAGATTCTCCAGTTGGGGCTGCAGGGACTTCTCGTTGCGCATGATGGCGCGGACCAGCTGGCCCTTAAGCTGGACCGGCGTTGATGTGCCGGACACGCCAAAGACGATCGACTCAAGGCCCAGGGACTCCAGTTGGCCGGAAACCTCGCTGAGGCTCGCACGCCGGTCACCCACCACAAGTACGGTTTTGCCTTCATCCACCAGCGCGCCGATGGTGTTAAGTGCCGTCTGGGTCTGCCCCGTCCCCGGCGGGCTGCTGACCAGGAGCGAGTCACCGGCGCGGGCGGCGTCCACCACGTATTGCTGGTCGGCGTCCGCGTCAAGGAGCAGGAGCTCATCGGCAGGGTCACGGTGGTCGATGTCCTGGAAGCGGCGTTCATTGAGCGCGGGGACAGCCACCGTCCCGCCGGCCGCTGCCTTGACCAGGGCCGCCACGATGGCGTTGTTCTGGTTGATCCACGGGTCGTCGAGGTTCCCGGACAGGTCCGCGAACGTGGAGACGAGCAGGTTGTGCTCCACCTCGGCGCCGTGGATGGGCTTGATCAGGGTGCCGAGCCGTTCCAGGACGGGCTGCGGGTCGAAACGGGCAGTGCTATAGGCCATCCTGGTCACTGCATTGACATCGAAAACAATGCCGTGGATGGTCTTCAGGTGGCGGATGAGCGCGGGGTTGATCCGTGCCTGCTCCGTCAGTTGCAGTTCGTAGTCATCCTCCCCGGGCCTGACGGTGAGGGACATTGCCGTCAGCATGACCGGAGCCGAGACACGCTGTGGCTTGCCGCCAACCGCGGACGTCCAGCTGACAGTCCCCGCCGAAAAGTAGCCGGCGTCGATGCCGCGGTCATTGCCGAGCTCGAAGATCTTGGACCGCAGGTTGCGTGACGCGCGGGCTGCCACAACGTACTGCTGGTGGTCGCGGATCAACGTGGACAGGCGGGTGCGCCGCCCAGCCATCAACTGCGCCAGGCCGGACGGATGAGCGTGGGTGAGGTCGATGGACCCTTCCGGGGTCTTGGTGAAGCGCAGCATCGTGTCTGCTCCGGTGACAGGCTTAAGCCCCGACAGCCATTTCCTGAGCTCCTCGGAGCCCTCCGAGGGGCCTTGACCAACTGACACTACTGCCTTCTTTTCTGCGCTCGCACGTGACGCCTTGGACCATACCGGCATACTTTCGAGCGTAGCCGGAATCAGCCGGGAGTGAGAGACCAACACTGGGTCCGGCCAAATTTTGCGCTGGATTTGGCGTGGTTAACGGCGTGGACAACGAAAAGAGTGGCCGGTCTCACCGAGGAGACCGGCCACTCAAACTGCTATTCCCACTCGATGGTTCCCGGCGGCTTGCTGGTCACATCAAGCACCACGCGGTTGACGCCTTCCACCTCGTTGGTGATCCGGTTGGAAATCCGCGCGAGCAAATCATATGGCAGCCGGGACCAGTCCGCCGTCATGGCGTCCTCGGAAGAGACCGGGCGGAGCACAATGGGGTGACCGTAGGTGCGGCCGTCGCCCTGGACACCGACGCTGCGGACATCCGCCAGCAGCACCACGGGCATCTGCCACACCTCGTTGTCCAGGCCGGCCGCGGTCAGCTCCGCGCGGGCGATGGCGTCCGCCTTGCGCAGCAGGTCCAGGCGTTCCTTGGTGACTTCGCCGACGATCCGGATGCCGAGTCCCGGTCCGGGGAACGGCTGGCGTCCCACGATTTCCTGCGGCAGCCCCAGTTGGGCGCCGACCGCACGGACTTCGTCCTTGAACAGCGCGCGGAGCGGTTCCACGAGTTCGAACTGGAGGTCCCCGGGGAGGCCGCCCACGTTGTGGTGGCTCTTGATATTCGCGGCACCCTCTCCACCGCCGGATTCGACGACGTCGGGGTACAAGGTGCCCTGGACCAGGAACTTGATCTTCTCACCATGAGCCGCTGCCTCGGCGATGATGGCCAGTTCGGCTTCCTCGAAGGCGCGGATGAATTCGCGGCCGATGATCTTGCGCTTGGTCTCGGGATCGCTGACGCCAGCCAGGGCGGACTGGAAGCGCTCCTGCTCATTGGCGACGTAGAGCTTGACGCCGGTCGCGGCCACGAAGTCACGTTCAACCTGCTCGGCCTCGCCCTCGCGCAGCAGGCCATGGTCCACGAAGACACAGGTCAGCTGGTCGCCGACGGCGCGTTGCACGAGCGCCGCGGCCACGGCGGAGTCGACACCGCCGGAGAGTCCACAGAGGACCCGGGCGTCACCGATCTGCTCGCGGATGCGTTCGACCTGCTCTTCGAGGATGTTGCCGGTGGTCCAGTTCGGTTCGAGTTTGGCGCCCTTGAACAGGAAGTTCTCCAGGACCTGCTGGCCGTAGGCCGAGTGCTTGACCTCGGGATGCCACTGCACGCCGTAGAGGCATTTCTCCTCGTTCGCGAAGGCTGCGACCTCCGCGCCCGCCGTCGTTGCGAGCACGTCAAAGCCTTCCGGCGCCTCGTGCACCGAGTCGCCGTGGCTCATCCACGTCTTCTGGTACTGGGGCATGCCCTCGAGCACGGAGCGGCCTTCGCCAAGGATAGTGGTCTCCGTGGAGCCGTATTCGCGCAGGCCGGTCTTATCGACCTTGCCGCCCAGGGCGTTGGCCATGGCCTGGAATCCGTAGCAGATGCCGAATACGGGGATTCCGGCCTCGAAGAGGTCCGCGCCCACGCTCGGGGCGCCGTCTGCATACACGCTGGACGGGCCGCCGGAAAGGATGATGGCGGCGGGGTTCTTGGCCAGCAGCTGCTCGGTGGTATAGGTATGCGGAACCACTTCCGAATACACATTCGCTTCCCGGACGCGGCGGGCAATCAGCTGCGCGTACTGGGCACCGTAGTCAACAACCAGCACCGGCTTCTGGGAAGTTTGGGATGCAGTGGGAGTAGTCACCGTACTAGCCTACTTGGGCCACTGCCCGCCCGCACGTTCAGACGCTGCCGAAGGCCCGTAATCGGGGCATCAGGTTAGGCAAATCACACCGACGGCCCCCGGAAAGGGCGGCCTGGCCGGCGGCTCAATAGCGCTTGGAAGCCTGCGGGTTGGCTGCAAGTTCAGCTTCCACCTCTGCGTGGAACTTCTTCTCCACGATGAAGGACAGGAAGGGCACAACCCCGCCCAGTGCCAGCAGGATCAGCTTGCTGAACGGCCACCGCATCAGGGACCACAGGCGGAAGTTGGAGATCAGGTAGACCACATACATCCAGCCGTGCACGATCAGCACGCCAACGGAAATGTTCACGGCTCCCAGCACGCCCAGTGGCTCGGCGTCGGCAAAACCGAATCCGAACGGCTGCCCGGTAACGGCGTTGGTGCCGCCGGCCAGAAGGTACTGCCCAAAGCCGTAGCGGACGATCAACTCAAGGCACAGCAGCAGGAGCATGCCGCCGGTGAGGTAGGCCATGGTCTTGTAGAACTTCAGTGCGGAGCGGATCTGGGCTTCCGTCCCGCCGAAACGGCGCTTCTTGGCGGTACCAGAACCTTTGGCGTTGGACGGCTGCGGCTCGATTGCCGGCTTGGGCTCGATCATGGTTGTACCTTTTGTTCAGACGTAGTGGGGTGGGTCGGATTGGGGTCAGCCGCAGCAGGGCCGGACGGACCGGGGTCGGATGTGGTGGGGCCTGATGGGCGGGACCCGGGTTCGCCCGTGTCCTCGCCGTCGAATTCGTGGTCGTCGTCGAACTCTTCCTCCAGGCTTCGGTGGTAATCGTCTTTCACCATCCGCCACCAGATGAACAGCGCGAAGCCGGCAAAGACAATCCACTCAGCCGCGTAGAAGAGGTTCAGCCAATTGACCTGTTGTGACACCGGCTGGGGTCCGATGCGGAGAGTCTTCAGCGCGCCGTCGACCGCGGCAGCGCTGACGTCCACTCCCCCGCTTTTTTCAACCGTGGCGGCCACAAACCCCGGGTAGCTGCTGATATTCCAGATGTTAATGAGCTCGGCCGATGATACCGCCGTGGCACGTCCGGGACCCGGGTCCGTGTTGGTGAGCGGCGCCTCGGACGGCAGGAGCCTGCCGGTGAGCTCAATAGTGCCCGACGGCGGAGCCTTGGCATTCGCGGGATCGTCCACCCAGCCCCGGGCCACCGGAATCCAGGTCTGGGGCGAGGCGCCGGCCCCTTTCAGCACCGGAGCGTCCTTGACGGCGAAGGCGGACACCACCCAGTAGCCCTTCGCACCGTCGTAGAGCCTTCCCGGGATGAGCACCTGTTTGGCGGGATCGTAGGAGCCGACGGCGGTGACCATCTGATCGGCCGCGGAGCCACGGAAGAAATCGCCGGGCTGCAGCACCGACGTGAGTGGCCTGATTTCTTCCGTGGTGGTTGAAACAGGGGCTTCCTGCTGCGTTGACCGGCCGAACTGCCACTGGCTGAGCAGCACAAACACCCCGGAAATGACGATGGCAAATACCAGGCCAGCAATCCAGCGGGGTTTAAGGGCAGTTTTCAACACACATTAACCGTACTTCGTCCTTGTGTAGAACAACGAAACGGGCCGGGAACGGGCCGTGGCAACGCACCCGGACGCGCTGATCGGATCAGTGGTCGAAAAACACCAGGCTGGAGTTGATCAGTTCGGCAATGACCTCGGGATCGTAGGCCCGGCGAAGCGACTCGCGGAAGGACTCCTTGGACAGCGACCGGGCCAGCGTGGCCAGCACCTCCAGATGGTCGGAGAAGGAGCTTGCCGGCGTCGCGATGAGGAGAATCACAGTGGCCGGCCCGTCCGCGGCCCCGAAATCGAGGGCCTTGCCGTACTTGGTCACGCCGACGGCGATGGACGTGCGGGAGACAAACTCGCTCCGGGCGTGCGGGAGGCCGATGCCCCCGGGCAGGCCCGTGGCGAGTTGGTGCTCACGTGAATTGACCTGCTCCAGGAAGGCATCAAGGTCCGAAAGACGCCCCGCAGCGTACAGCCGCTCCGCAAGCTGCGCCGCCGCGTCCATCTTGTCCTTGGCATCCAGTTCAAGGATCACCATTTCCGGTGTGGTGAGACCGGCATCATACCGGTCCAGTGGTTCCGCCAAGTGGTGTCCCTTCAGTCAGGCGTGGAGGCTTGCAGCCGGGAAGCGATCTGGTCAGCGCAAGGGGACTATGTCCTCGACACCCAGGCGTGCGGCATCGGCGGATTCGTCGTCCGGTTGCTCCTGGCTCAGCCGTTCGGCCTTAACCCGGGCAAGGTAATGCGCGATTTCGCTTTCGCGCTGCGCATCGCTCCAGCCAAGAATGTCTCCCATCAGCTTAGCGACTACCGGCACGGCGGACACACCCCGGTCCCAGGACTCGATGGAAATGCGGGTCCTGCGGGTCAATACGTCGTGCACATGACGCGCGCCTTCGTGGGTGGCGGCGTATACGGCCTCCGCCTGGAGGTAATCGTCGGCCCCGGGCAGAGGCTCCGCCAGCGCGGGATTTTCCTTAATCAGCGCCAGGACTTCCGAGACCATGGAACCGTAGCGGTTGAGCAGGTGCTCGATACGTGCCACGTGCACGCCGGTCTCCTCGGCCATTCGATTGCGACGGTTCCAGGCCGCCTTGAAGCCGGCGGCACCCAGAAGCGGGATGGAATCCGTGCAGCTCGGCGGAACCCGTTCATCCATGCTGCGGGTCGCTTCGTCCACCGCGTCCTTGGCCATCACGCGGTAGGTGGTCCATTTTCCGCCCGCCACCACCACCAGGCCGGGCACCGGATGGGCCACCACGTGCTCGCGGGAGAGTTTCGCCGTCGAGTCGCTCTCGCCGGCCAGGAGCGGACGCAGCCCGGCGTAGACCCCTTCCACGTCTTCCCTTGTCAAGGGCCGTTTGAGCACCCTGTTGACGTGTTCGAGGATGTAGTCGATGTCCTTGCTGGAGGCCGCAGGGTGCGCCTTGTCCAGGTGCCAGTCGGTGTCGGTGGTGCCGATGATCCAGTGCCGCCCCCAGGGGATGACGAAGAGCACGGACTTCTCGGTCCGCAGGATCAGACCGACCGTTGACTGGAAGCGGTCCCGGGGCACCACGAGGTGGATGCCCTTGGACGCGCGGACTTTGAGCTGCCCGCGGTCCGTGACCATCGCCTGGGTTTCATCTGTCCACACTCCGGTGGCGTTGATGACCTGCTTGGCCCGGATGCTGAAGGTCGAACCGTCCTCGCGGTTGACCACTTTGGCTCCGACCACCCGCTCGCCTTCGCGCAGGAAGTCAACAACAGCCGTCTGGTTGACGGCGTGGGCGCCATAGTAGGCGGCGGTGCGGATCAGGTTCGCCACGTACTTGGCGTCGTCAACCTGACCGTCGTAGTAGCGGATGGACCCGACGAACGCGTCATCCTTGAGGCTGGGCGCCGCCCGCAGCGTCCCCCGCCGGCTGAGGTGCTTGTGGAACGGCACGCCGCGCTGGTGCCCGCTGGAAACCGACATGATGTCGTACAGCGCAATACCGGCGCCAACGTAGGGCCGCTCAAGGAAGGGTTTGGTCAGCGGGTAGAGGAAGGGCACGGGCCGGGCGAGGTGCGGCGCGATCTCGGAGAGCAGCAGGCCCCTCTCGTGGAGGGCTTCCTTGACCAGCGCGAAATCCAGCATTTCCAGGTAACGAAGGCCGCCGTGGATAAGCTTCGAGGAGCGCGAGGAAGTACCCGCGGCCCAGTCGTTGGCCTCGACAATGCCCACGCTCAATCCACGGGTGATGGCGTCCAACGCGGCGCCGGTGCCTACGATTCCGCCGCCGACGATGAGGATGTCGAGTTCCTTGCCAGGCTCCATGGTGGCCTTGAGCGCCGCCAGCGACGCTTCCCTCGCGGCAGGGCCCAGGGCACCTGGGGGAAAAGACGAACTATCGGAAGAACTGGTCATTTCAAGCCTCCATCCGCATCAAACCTCGTAGTTCACCAGACTACTTGTTAGGCATGCCGATGGGCAGGGCCGATTTGGCGCCGGTCCCGGAAGCCTCCGGGACCGGCCTTTGCCTTTTAGTTTCCCGCGTAAGGGGACACAACGACGTCGACGCGCTGGAATTCCTTCAGGTCCGAATAGCCTGTGGTGGCCATTGACCGGCGCAGGGCGCCGATCAGGTTTGACGTTCCGTTGGTGTGGTGGCCCGGGCCGAAAAGGACCTCCTCCAAAGGACCGACGGTTCCCACGTTGACCCTGTCACCGCGGGGAAGCTCAAGGTGGTGGGCCTCCTGGCCCCAGTGCCAGCCCCTGCCGGGAGCTTCCTCGGCGCGGGCCAGGGCGCTGCCCAGCATCACGGCGTCCGCGCCCATGGCAATTGCCTTGACGATATCGCCCGAGGAGCCCATACCGCCGTCGGCGATCACGTGAACATACCGTCCGCCGGACTCATCCATGTAGTCGCGGCGGGCGGCCGCGACGTCGGAGATGGCCGAGGCCATGGGCGAGTGGATCCCCAGGGCACGGCGGGTGGTGGTGGTTGCGCCGCCGCCGAAGCCGACCAGCACACCGGCCGCGCCGGTGCGCATGAGGTGCAGGGCCGGGGTGTAGCCCGCGGCGCCGCCGACGATCACGGGAACGTCCAGCTCGTAGATGAACTGCTTGAGGTTCAGCGGCTCGTGGTCCTTGGAGACGTGCTCGGCCGAGACGGTGGTTCCGCGGATCACGAAGATGTCGACGCCCGCAGCGACGACGGTCTTGTAGTGCTCCTGCGTGCGCTGCGGCGTCAGCGAGCCGGCCACCGTGATGCCCGCGGCCCGGATTTCAGCCAGGCGGGACGTGATGAGTTCAGGCTGGATGGGAGCCTGGTACAGCTCCTGCATCCGCCGGGTGACGGCAGGGCTGTTGCTCTCGTCCTCCAACCCGGCAATCTGGTCCAGCACGGACTGGGGGTCCTCGTAGCGGGTCCAGAGGCCCTCAAGGTCCAGCACTCCGAGGCCGCCGAGGCGCCCCAGTGCGATAGCGGTCTCCGGCGACATGGCGGAGTCCATGGGTGCGGCGATGACTGGCATGTCGAACTTGTAGGCATCGATCTGCCACGAGACCGAGACGTCCTTGGGGTCACGCGTACGACGGTTGGGGACGATCGCGATGTCATCCAGGGAGTAGGCACGACGCCCACGCTTGCCACGGCCAATCTCAATCTCATAAGTCACGTGACCACTTTACTTGACGGCGCCACGTAGGGCTGGCGACTCCCCCGCGTCCCGCTCGGACATGCCCCACGTTTGCGCCCAGGAGTGGGCATATGGGGATGATGTCCAGTGGCCGGGGTGGGCGGAGGACATGTCCAGCGGCGGGCACCGGTGAGGGCGCCAAACGTGGCCGCTAAACCTCGGCGCTGAGCTGCGATTCGAACATCCGGTAGTAGCGGCCGCGGAGCTCCACCAGTTCCTTATGGGTACCCTGTTCCACTATGCGGCCGTCCTCCAGCATGTAGACCACGTCGGCTTTTTCGATGGTTGCGAGCCTGTGGCTGATGGCAATGATGGTGCTGCTCCGGTCCGCGAACAGCCGGGTGAAGATCCGGTGTTCAGCCAAGGCGTCTATGGCCGACGTGGGCTCGTCCATCACCATGAATGCGGCGTCGCGGTAGAAGTTGCGGGCCATCGCCAGGCGCTGCCATTGGCCGCCGGAGAGGCCGCTCCCCTTGCGTCCGCGCGGATCCTCCATCCAGTTGCTCACGTGGTTGTCCAGGCCGTTCGGGAGTTTGTTAATGAACTCCAGCGCCTCCGCGTCGGAGGCGGCCCTGCGGATCCGGTCATCGTCGCGGGGCGAGTCGACGTCGCCGAAGAAGATGTTCTCCGCGGCCGTGGCGAACTCGTACTTGAGGAACTCCTGGCTGAGCACCGCCAAATGGCGGTGCCAGGACTTCACCTCGACGGCGGCGAGGTCCACCCCGTCGAGCAGTACCTGCCCCGAATCGGGCCGGTAAAGCCCGGCGAGGATGCGGATCAGGGTGGACTTTCCCGCGCCGTTCTCCCCCACGATGGCGATGTGCTGGCCCTCCCTGATGGTCAGGGAGATCCCCTTGATGACCTCGAGCTCGCTGCCGGTGTACGTGAACCGGACATCCCGGAGTTCCACGGTTTCGGGGGCCCGCGCGAGGGGCGGGGCGTGCTCGGAGCGCACGGGGAGGGCCATGAAGAGCTCGTAGTCCTTGAGGTTCGCCAGATCCTCATCGATGGAGCTGAGGGAGGAGACGAGGCTGTTGGCCGTCGACAGGGCGCGGCTGACGATCTGCTGGATGTACAGGAACTGCCCCACCGGCTGGGCCCGGGAAATGATCTGGCCCACCACCCAGATCAGGGACACCACTTCGGCGCCGTACTGCAGGGCGTCGGCGGCTAGCTGCTTGGGGATGTAGCGCTTCTGGAAGTCCAGGCGGCGCTTTTCGTCCTCGTCCCGCAGCCGGGAGCGCAGGCCCATCAGGTACCCCACGATTCCGTAAAGCCGCATTTCGGCGATGTGCTGGGGCCTCAGGAGGTTGGTTTCGATCATCCGCCGCTGCCGCCGCGAGTCGACCTGGGTGTTCCAGTGCGCGATCTGTTCACGGGAGAGTTTGAACTGCAGGTAGACGCTGGGCACGATCGCCACCAGGACGATCACCGCAATCCACCAGGACACCAGCAGCAGTGCACCGATAGCCAGAAGGACGGACACCAGCTGGGTGAAGATGGCGGCGATGCGGTCCAGGACCCGGGCGTAGGAATCGGAGAAGCGCTTGGCACGGTCATAGAGGTCAACCGTTTCCTTGTCGTCATAACGCCAGAAGTCCAGTGCAAGGAACCGCTCATACATCAGATCGCCCACGATCGCGCCCACCCGGAAGCTCATCAGCTGCTGGATATACCGGTCCACGCTGCTGAAGGATCCCCAAAAGAGCCCCAGCGCGGCGGTAATGATCACGTAGACAATGGCCTGTTGGCCGGCGGCCGCGTTGCCGGCATAGGCGGCCGCAAGCGCGGTGGTGGTCAGCGCGGCGAAGTACGTGGTCACGAGGGGCAGCAGTGCCGAGATCAGGGAGCCCACCACCTTCATGACCACGGCCGCCGGCGAGGCGCGGAAACTGACCCGCAGCACCTGCGCCACCGCCCGGGCGTAGGGCTTCAGGGCAAGCCTCCGCGGGGGTTCCCGTTTGGGACTCAGTTCGGCGGGGTGGCGTGGTTGGGACATGGCTCCAGCCTAGTTGCGAAACGAACGACGACGGCCGGGTCCGAACGCAAACCGCGCCCAACGCAAACGGACCATGGGAGAGTCCCATGGTCCGTCTATCGTCATGCCTGAGTGTTTAGCGCGAACCGTAGTTCGGCGCTTCCACCGTCATCTGGATGTCGTGCGGGTGCGATTCCTTGAGGCCGGCCGGCGTGATCCGGACGAACTTGCCGCGGGCCTTGAGCTCGGCAACTGTCGGGGCTCCGGTGTAGAACATCGTCTGGCGGAGTCCGCCCACCAGCTGGTAGGCCACCGAGGCCAGCGGTCCGCGGTAAGCCACCCGGCCCTCGATGCCTTCCGGGATCAGCTTGTCGTCGCCGGAGACGTCTGCCTGGAAGTAGCGGTCCTTGGAGTAGGAGGTGTTCTTGCCGCGGGTCTGCATGGCCCCGAGGGAGCCCATGCCGCGGTAAAGCTTGAACTGCTTGCCGTTGACGAAGATCAGGTCGCCCGGGGACTCGTCGCAGCCGGCCAGCAGCGATCCAAGCATCACGGTGTCCGCACCGGCGACCAGGGCCTTGCCGATGTCGCCCGAGTACTGCAGCCCGCCGTCGGCGATCAGCGGAACGCCGGCCGGAATGGCGGCCTTGGCGGATTCGTAGATGGCGGTGATCTGCGGAACGCCCACTCCGGCCACCACGCGGGTGGTGCAGATGGAGCCCGGGCCCACACCGACTTTGATGCCGTCGGCCCCGGCGTCGATCAGTGCCTGGGCGCCTTCGCGGGTGGCGGCCTGACCGCCGATGATGTCCACGTGGGCGGCCACGGGGTCGGACTTCAGGCGGCGGATCATGTCCAGGACACCCTGGGAGTGGCCGTTGGCCGTGTCCACGAAAAGTGCGTCCACACCGGCGTCGATGAGGGACATGGCCCGCTCCCAGCCGTCGCCAAAGAATCCGATGGCGGCCCCGACCCGCAGGCGGCCCTCATCGTCCTTGGTGGCCAGCGGGTACTGCTCGGCCTTGGTGAAGTCCTTGGTGGTGATGAGGCCCTTGAGGCGGCCCTGTTCGTCAACCAGCGGAAGCTTTTCGATCTTGTTGGTGGCGAGCTTGTGCGAGGCTTCCTCGCGGCTGATGCCTACATGGCCGGTGACCAGAGGCATCTTGGTCATGACGTCGCTGACCAGGCGGATCGGGAAATCCGCTTCCGGCACGAAGCGGGTGTCGCGGTTGGTGACGATGCCCAGCAGCCGCATGCCCTCGTCCACCACCGGCAGGCCGGAGACGCGGTAATGCGAGCAGATCTCGTCCAGTTCAGCCAGCGTCGCTTCCGGCCCGATGGTCAAGGGGTTGGTGATCATCCCGGACTCGCTGCGCTTCACGCGGTCCACCTGGTCGGCCTGGTCCTGGATGGACAGGTTGCGGTGCACCACGCCCAGGCCGCCCTGGCGGGCCATCGCGATGGCCATCCGGGACTCGGTCACGGTGTCCATCGCCGCGGAGAGCAGGGGGGTCTGGACGGTGATGCGCTTGGAAATGCGCGAGGAGGTGTCGGCCTCGGAGGGGATGACGTTCGTGTGTCCGGGCAGGAGCAGGACGTCGTCGTAGGTCAGGCCGATGAAGCCGAAGGGATTGTGCTCGGGCTGGGTCATGAGTGCGCCTCTTACCTTAATTTCTCAAGTTCCACGGGTAGGGGTTGCAACTGATGACCAGCCCGTAATTACGGGTCTGGCCTGTGCAGAGTTTGATGCTGAAGTGTTAGATAAATTCTAGAACCTCGGCGGCGATCCCCATATTCCGGAGCGGCAATGTGAGGAAGGGCACGCGGCGGGGCGCTGTTGCGTTAGGTCCACCCAGTGGCGGCCAGCAGTCGTTTTTCGAACATGGGGATCATGCTCTGCACGTACGTCTTGGTGAGGTGGTTGTCGTCCTTGTAGACATAGACATTTCCCACCACTGCGGGACAGCTGCCCCCGGCGCATATGAAGTCGCTGAGGTCCATGAGGTGCAGGCCCGCCACCTTGCCCCGGTACTGGTCCAGCGGGGACGATTCCGCGAGCGACTCGTTCAACGGCGGGTTGCACTCGGGAGCGCCGGCGCCCTTCGTCTGGACACATTCGGGCATGTTCACGTCAAAACGGGGGTTGTCCCGGATTCCAACTACGTCCATGCCGGCGTCGGTGAACGGCCTGATGCCGTCAAGGTAGCCGGGCACCTCGGTCTCAAAGGGTGCTTCCTTGTGCGTGAGGGACGCAACGGTAAACACGGCATCGGGCTTATGCCTGAGCACGTAGTCGGCGCTGGCCTTGTTAAAGGCGTTGCACTCGCCGTCGCGTTCGGCTGTCTCGGCGCCGAAACGGCAGTTGCCCCGAAGCAGGGTCACCACCTCCCAGCCGTGTCGCTTGGCGATGGGACCCAGCGCCGCCATGTACTGCTGTGCGTGGGAATCACCCAGCACCACGATCCGCTTGGTGACAGTCTCCGGCTTGCTGTTCTGCAGGCAACCGGACAGCAGCGGGTCGTTCGGCACGTTGCCCTCAGTGCAGAGCCCGTCGATGTCCGCCCACTCGTTTTTCATCGCGGCCGGCGCGGGAATGATCTTCGCATCGGGGGTCGGCTTGCCGGCATTCTCCGGCGTCAGGGCCGCCGCGCCCGGCGTCAGGTCCCGGGGCTGCGCCGCAGCGGCGGCTTCCTCTGCGGAGATCTGGCTCTGCCACACCGCGACCGGTCCGGCGAGCACCGCACCGCAGGCCACAATCACGACGGCGGTGCGCCAGACCCCCCGTTGGGGCCAGTGCCATTCGCGCAGGGGCTTTTCAACGTAGCGGGTGGTCAGGACGGCGAGGACCACGGAGATGGCCACGATCCCAAGGCCCTGGCCGAGGCTGGGAGCCGCGATCCCGGCCCCGGCCAGGGCCAGGACCAGGAGCGGCCAATGCCACAAATAGAGGGCGTACGAGTTGTCCCCGAGCGCAACGAGCGGCTTCCAGGTCAGCAGGCGGTCAGCGCCGAACCTGCTGCCGCTCTGACCGGCAACGATGATTGCCGCAGCCGCCAGGGTGGGCCACAACGCCACAAAGCCAGGGAAGGAACGGTCCACGGTCAGGAGGAGTCCGCAGGAGATCATTGCTGCCACCCCGGCCCAGCCCAGCACAACGCGCAGGATTTTCCCCGGCTTCAGGTAGGGCAGGGCGAGGGCCAGAAGGGAACCCAAGGCGAACTCCCACAGGCGGGCCCGGGTGTCGAAGTACGCGTAGGCCTGGTTGGTGGCCGTCCGGTCGACCGAGTAGATAAATGACGCGACGAAAATCGCACCGAAGGCCAGGGTCGCCAGCTGCCGGTAACTGATGCTCGTCCAGCGACGGACCGCCTTCCGCAGCAGGGCGGCCCCGGCGAACACCAGGGGCCACAGGATGAAGACCTGCCCCTGGATGGAGAGCGACCAGAAGTGCTGCAGCGGGCTCGCCCCGGAGTGGTCCTGGGCGTAGTAGTCCACGGCGGAGTCGGCCAGGAGCCAGTTCTGCCGGTAGAGCAGAGAGGCCCAGGCCTGCTCGAGCACGTCCGGCCAGCGGCTCTGCGGCAGGATGGCCCACGTGCCCACGAGCACGCCGAGGATCACCACCACGGCAGCGGGCAACAGCCGTTTGAACAGGTGGAGCCAGTGACTGATCAGCCGGAGGGGTTTGCCGCTTTCCACCTTCCGCATAAAAGAAAGAGTCAGCAGGAACGCCGATATCAGGAGGAAGATGTCCACTCCCCCGGACACCCGTCCCAGCCAAACGTGGTAGGTGACCACCATCAGCACCGCGAGCGCGCGGAGTCCCTGGACCTCAGGGCGGTAGCCCGTGCCGGCCGACTCCTCCGGCGTGCCTGCTTTGCTTGTGTTTGGTGTCTTGTGCGGTGCCGCTGCGGTCATGAAGCCTTCCAGCCGGTGGCCGTCATCAGCCTCTCGCCGAAGACTGAAGACATGCTGGCGACGTAGGTCCGGCTGAGGTGGTTGTCGTCGAGGTAGACGAACGTATTGCCCACCACTCCCGGACAGCTCGTGCCGTCACAGATCAGGTCGGTCATGTCCACGAAGGACAAACGGCTTATTTTCCCCTGCAATGCCGCGAACGGACTCTCTGGAGCCAGCGAACTGGCCTGCGGCGGGCGGCATTCCTGGTTCTCCGCGCCCTTGGTAACCACGCAATCGGCCATATTGAAGGTGAAACGCGGATTGTCCCGGATGGCGACGACGTCGATCCCCTGGTCGGTCCAGGACCGGGCCACATCCTCGAAACCCGGCGTCAGGGTCTCAGAGGGCGAAGAGGGGGCGGCCTCGGTGCCGACCATCATAATGGCGTCCGGCCGGTGCGCCGCAACGTGATTGCGAACCGCTTCGTTGAAGGCGGCGCAGTCCGGCGTGGCTTCACCTCCTGCGGGGGTGACTTTGCAGCCGCCTTCGAGTATCGCGTAGACCATCCAGCCCTTTTGCTTGGCAACCTCGCCAATTGCCGCGAGCCACTGCTGGGCGTGGGAATCGCCCAGCACCAGGACCGTCTTGGTCGAATTGGCAGGTACCTCGCCCTCGCTGCAGGCCGGTTGAAGCATCTCTTCGGGTTCCAGGTTTCCGGTGCACGGGCCGGACAATCCGGCCCAGTCCTGGGGCAGCTGTTCAGCCGGCGGCAGCATGGCGGCGTTGGCATCGGCGTGGTTCACAAAGCCGGGCACCAGGGCCAGGGCTCCCGGGTTGTTTCTGTCCGCCTCGGCTTCCAGGGCCTGTGTGGCCAGGTTCCGCTGCAGTTCAATGCCGCCCAGCGGTACCACCACCGCGAGCAGGCACAGGGCGATGGACAGCGCGGCGCGCCGCCGGTTTACCTCAGGCCACTTCCACTGCCGCCAGGGTTTCTCAATGTACTTGGTGGTGAAGTAGGCCAGCACCAGCGAGGCGCCGATGACGATGGCTCCGGATAGCGGTCCTGCGTGCTCCTTCCCCGTCCACGCCAGCGAGAGGACCAGGACGGGCCAGTGCCAAAGGTAGAGCGCATAGGAATTGTCGCCCAGGCCAACAAGCGGCTTGCTGCTCAGGATGCGGTCCGCTCCGAAGCGGCTGCCCGTCTGCCCGGCCGCAATCACACAGGCCGCCGCCAGCGTGGGCCACAGCGCCGTGAAGCCGGGGAACGCGGTCTCAACGTTCAGGATGATGCCGCAGCTGAGCATGGAGGCTATGCCCAGCCAGCCAAGCACCACCCGGCCGGCCTTGGGGATCCGCAAGCCCGGCAACAACAGCGCAACCAGTGTGCCCAGCGCAAACTCCCACAGCCTCGCCCCGGTATCGAAGTAGGCCTGGGCCTGGCTTGCTGCGGTGAAAATGATCGAATAGATGAGGGAGATCAGGAAGACCGCGCCGAAGACGTACATCAGAAGGGACCGGTACCGGAGCCTGTACTTCCTTGCCACGAAGGCACTGGCCGCGAAAATCACCGGCCAAAGAATAAACACCTGTCCTTGGATGGACAAGGACCAAAAGTGCTGCAGGGGGCTGGCGAGGCTGTGGTCAGTGGCGTAGTAGTCCACCGCCTGTGATTGGAGCAGCCGGTTCTCAGCGTAAAAGAGCGAAGCCCAGCTCTGGCTGATGATATCCAGCCATCGTGTCCGCGGCAGCACCACATAGCTGGCAGCCAGCGTTGCGAGGATGACGGTGGCAGCGGCAGGCAGGAGCCGCCGATACAAGTGAAGCCAGTGTTTCAGGAGTGCCATTGGGCTGCGCTGATCGTAGCGGCCCACGAACTGCAGCGTCATCAGGAAGGCTGAGATCAGCAGGAACACATCGACGCCGCCGGATACCCGGCCGAACCACACGTGGTAGGTGACCACCATCAGCACGGCGAGTGAGCGCAGTCCTTGGATTTCCGGACGGAACTTTGATTTCCGGTTCGCTGGAATTCCATCGCCTATGCGGCGTGGAGAGGCGAAGGCTCTCGCTATCGACAAAGAAAACCCCTCAAGCGGATAACCAAAGCATCCATGTTACTGATCTGTAATGTTCATAGCCAATTGCCCATGTGGCTACACATGGCTGCATTTTCCATTAAGGCAGGCGGAGCTGGGAGTTTCCAGAATCCCGGCTTGAGGGCAGCCAAAGGCTTCTCCGGCGGCCGGTGCTGGATTGGGTCGGGGGAAACTAGGCTTGGAACACCCTAAGGAGGAACCGCCGTGATTGTTCAGTTGCGCATTTGTGTACCCGCGGAATTGTCCGCCCTGGTGGTGGAAAGCTGTACGGCCCAAACCGGCGCGGCGGAAGTCGCGGTGCACCGCGGGGCGTCCGTGTTGCCGCCCGGCGATGTGGTCTGGGCTCACGTCGCCCGGGAGTCGGTTGAGGAGCTCTTGGAGAAACTCCATGCCCTGAAGGTGGAGGAGCTGGGCTCGGTGGCCATTACAACGCCGGAGCTGATGCTTTCCCAACGTGCGGACCGGGCTGAGGCCGCTGCGCCCGGCGACGGGGCCGATGCCATGGTTTGGGACGAGGTGACCCGGCAGACCGGGGAGGATTCGCGGCTCACCTGGAGCTACCTGGCCTTTCTGGTCCTGGCCACCCAGTTGGCGGCCATCGGCATCGTTACCGATTCAACGATCGCGATCGTGGGCGCCATGGCGGTGGGCCCGGAGTTCGGCCCGCTCGCCGCGCTGGCGGTCGCTTTGGCCCGACGCCAGTGGCGGCTGGGCCGCAGCGCCGCGTTGGCCCTGGGTGTCGGCTTTCCTGTTGCCATGCTCTTGGCTGCTTTTACTGCGTGGCTGTCGGTGCCGCTGGGGCTCTTCCCCGCTGACACCCTGGACAACGGCTCCGCCGTGGAGTTCATCTACCATCCCGGTCCGTACTCCCTCATCGTCGCCGTGCTGGCGGGCGCCGCGGGCATGCTGTCGGTCATCAGCCGCCGCTCGGCCGCCCTGATCGGGGTCTTCATTTCCGTGACCACTGTTCCGGCGGCCGGATTCGTTGCCGTGGCCCTGGTCTTGGGCGAATACCAGAAGGCGGCGGGCTCGGCCATGCAGCTGCTGCTGAACCTCGTCGGTATTGTGGCATCCGCCGTGGCCGTGCTGATGTTTTATCGCGTGATCACCCGGCGGCTGCCTGACGGCATGGCACGCACGTTGCGCCACCAGGCATCGCGGGTGTGGAGCTAGGCCGCTTCCGAGCGGCACTGGCCGTTGCAGGAGGGCACAGAAAAGCCGGCCCAGCTGATGCCGGGCCGGCCTTTACTGCGTTGGCTGCAAGCTAGTGCCTGTGGCCTGCGTGCTCATCCTCGTCAGCCGGCTTCTCAACAACGAGGGTCTCGGTGGTGAGAACCAGCGCTGCGATGGAAGCGGCGTTGCGAAGGGCAGCGCGCGTCACCTTGACGGGGTCGATGACACCGGCAGCGATGAGGTCTTCGTACTCGCCGGTCTTGGCGTTGAAGCCCTGGTTCACCGCAGCCTCGGCGACCTTGGCGGCAACCACGTAACCGTCGAATCCAGCGTTCTGCGCGATCCAGCGCAGCGGCTGGACGAGTGCACGGCGCACGATGCCCACAGCTGCTGCCGCATCACCGTCAAGTGCCTGGACCGCGGGGTCCTCGTCCAGCGCCTTGAGGGCGTGGATGAGGGCCGAACCGCCGCCGGCAACGATGCCTTCTTCGAGGGCAGCGCGGGTGGAGGACACGGCGTCCTCGATGCGGTGCTTCTTTTCCTTCAGCTCAACCTCGGTGGCTGCGCCGACCTTGATCACGCCGATGCCGCCGGCCAGCTTGGCCAGGCGTTCCTGAAGCTTTTCCTTGTCCCAGTCGGAGTCAGTACGGGTCAGCTCGGCGCGCAGCTGGGCAACGCGTGCCGCAACGTCCTCGGCCGAACCGGCACCGTCAACGATGGTGGTGTGGTCCTTGGTGACAGTGATGCGGCGCGCCGTGCCCAGCACCTCGAGCCCAACGGTGTCCAGGCTGAGTCCCAGTTCAGGGGAGACAACCTGTGCGCCCGTGAGGGTTGCGATGTCCTGCAGCATGGCCTTGCGGCGGTCGCCGAAGCCCGGAGCCTTGACGGCAACCACGTTCAGGGTGCCGCGGATGCGGTTGACGATCAGCGTGGACAGGGCCTCGCCCTCAACGTCCTCGGCAATGATGAACAGCGGCTTGGAGCTCTGCAGCGCCTTCTCCAGCAGCGGCAGGAATTCCTGCACGGAGGAGATCTTGCCCTGGTTGATCAGGATCAGGGCGTCCTCCAGGACTGCTTCCTGGCGTTCCGCGTCGGTGACGAAGTACGGGGAGAGGTAGCCCTTGTCGAACTGCATGCCCTCGGTGAGGACCAGTTCGGTCTGCGTGGTGGAGGACTCCTCGATGGTGATCACACCATCCTTGCCGACCTTGCCGAAAGCCTCGGCCAGGAGCTCGCCGATTTCGTCGCTCTGGGCGGAGATGGCTGCAACGTTCGCAACCTGAGTGCCCTCGACCGGACGGGCGTTCTCGAGCAGCCGGGCGGCGACTGCCTCGACGGAGACCTCGATGCCGCGCTTGATCTGGCCCGGAGCGGCGCCTGCCGCAACGTTGCGGAGGCCTTCCTTGACGAGGGCCTGTGCCAGCACGGTGGCGGTGGTGGTGCCGTCGCCTGCCACGTCGTTGGTCTTGGTGGCAACCTCCTTGGCAAGCTGCGCGCCAAGGTTCTCGTAGGGGTCGTCCAGTTCGATCTCACGGGCGATGGTGACGCCATCGTTGGTGATCGTGGGAGCGCCCCACTTCTTGTCCAGCACGACGTTGCGGCCACGCGGGCCCAGCGTCACCTTGACAGTGTTGGCGAGCTTATCGATGCCGGCTTCAAGCGACCGGCGGGCAGCGTCGTTAAACGCAAGCTGCTTTGCCATGGTTTTGTCCTTTCAAGACAGAACCCCGCGCAGCTGACCCATTCGAGAACGGATCAACGGCGCGGGGTCCAAGAGTTACTTAACTACGATCGCCAGAACGTCGCGGGCGGACAGCACGAGGTATTCGGTGCCGCCGGTCTTGACTTCAGTTCCGCCGTACTTGGAGTAGATAACGACGTCGCCAACGGCAACATCGATCGGAACGCGGTTGCCGTTGTCGTCAAAGCGGCCGGGGCCTACTGCAACAACTTCGCCTTCCTGGGGCTTCTCCTGGGCGGAGTCAGGGATGACCAGGCCGGAAGCCGTGGTCTGCTCGGCTTCGAGCGGGCGGACAACAATACGATCCTCAAGAGGCTTAATAGAGACCGACAATGACCTCTCCTTTTCGTCAGCAAGTTCATGGACAGTAGAACCGTGAAGCCATAACGTGCAGACCGTCGTCGCGGTGCCGGCTGCAGGCTGGCGGTGGTTCTTCATGTGTTAGCACCCTCCTAGGGAGAGTGCTAATGAAGACTCTAGGTTGGAGTTAGCACTCGGTCAAGGCGAGTGCCAGCATTTCGTCCCAGGTGAACAGTTGAACAGCCTCCTGAAGGGCTAACTGCCGGCCAGGTCGTCGAAGTCGACGTCGTCGCCGTCGTCAGTTTCATCCTCGCCGGCGGCGTTGCGGTTGCGGTAAAGCACCGCTGCCCCGGCTGCAGCCGCCACGAGGGAAACGACGAGGCCCACAATGCCGCCCGTGCGCACTGCGGCGTAGGAGTCCCGGATCTGGCGGGCCTCGTCGGTGTCATCGCTGATGCTCTTGCCGCCCACGGAATATACGGTCGCATTGAACGAGTCCAGGACGAAGATGATGACCAGCAGGGCCACGCACACGACGGCGATGGTGCAGCCGGCAATAAGTGCGGGCCTGGCATATCGGGCGAGGCCCTTGTGCTCGTGGTGGTCATTCCCGGCTGGCTGGGGCCCTGCGCTGTCGTCCATGTCTTCAACCCTAGCTGGCGCCCGGCCCGTGCGGCTCCTCCATTAGGCTTGATGTCATGGCTGACGCACCGCAGGAACTGATCGCCCCTCTCCTGACCAGCGAAGGCTGGGAGCTGCTGGCCTCCCTTGGCCCTTATCGGGAGGATGAGGCCTTCCGGCTTAACGCCGAGCTGCGCAAAGCCGGCCACTCCCCCGAACTCGTATCGGCCGTCCTCACCCAGTCCAGGCTTCGGACCAAGGCCGAGGCCAAGTTTGGTGAGTTCGCCCGGCAGATGATCTTCACCATGGCTGGACTCGAACAAGCCACCAGGCTGAATGTGGCTGCAAGGCACGCCCAGCGGTTTGTGACGGCCGGAATCGCCCATGTGGCGGATCTTGGCTGCGGTCTCGGGGCCGATGCGATGGCCATGGCCTCCATGGACCTCAAAGTGACGGCGGTGGAGATGGACGAGACCACGGCCGCCTGCGCCACCATGAACCTCATTCCGTTCCCCCAGGCCAGCGTTGTCCATTCCGACGCCACATCCGTCCCCCTGGACGGTGTGGAGGGTGTGTGGCTGGATCCGGCCCGCCGCACCACTTCCACCTCGGGGACCCGGCGGTTGTGGGACCCGGAGGAGTTCTCGCCTCCGCTGTCCTTCGTTGAGTCCCTGGCCGCGTCCGGACGCGCCGTGGGGGTCAAGATGGGCCCGGGCATGCCGCACGACTCGGTTCCCGCGGGCTGCGAGGCCCAGTGGGTATCGGTGGGCGGCGACGTCACTGAGGTGGCGCTCTGGTTCAATGCCGTCCGCCGCCCGGGCGTCCGCCGGGCCGCACTGCTGCTCGGTCCCCAGGGGGCGGCGGAGATCACCAGCGCGGAGGATTTCGACGCCGGCCCGGTGGCCCCCGTGGGCCCGGTGGAGGGTTACCTATACGAACCGGACGGCGCCGTCATCCGCGCCGGGCTGGTGGCCGACGTCGCCCTCCAGCTGGGCGGCCACCTGGTGGACGAACACATCGCCTACATCTGCGCGCCGGAGCTGGTGGATACGCCGTTCGCCCGGGCCTACAGGATCCTGGAAGTGATGCCGTACAACGTCAAGGCCCTCAAGGCCTGGGTCAAGGACAACGGCATCGGCGTGCTCGAGATCAAGAAGCGCGGCACCTCCGTGACCCCGGAAGAGCTTCGCAAGCAGCTTCTGCCGGCAGGAAAGAAATCGGGGAAGAACAAGAGTAAAAAATCTGCCACCCTGGTCCTCACCAGGATCGGCGAGGACCGGGTGGCCATCTCGGTCCAGCCGGTCCAGACGCTACAGCCGGTCTAGCCGGTGCAGCCGGTCCATTGGGCCGGGTAGCGGGGATCCGCGGAATGGCGGGGGCCGCGCGAATACCGCGCTCTCGCCGAATACCGGGCTTTATTGGGCGCGCATGAACTCTTCCGCGGCACGGACCTGCTCGTCGGTGGGCCGGATCCCCGTGTACAGGACGAACTGCTCCAGCGCCTGGATGGTGGCCACCTCGGCTCCGGTGATGACGGCTTTGCCGGCGGCCCTGGCCGCCTTGATCAGCGGGGTCTCCGCCGGCAGCGCGACGACGTCGAAGACCACCTTCGCGGCTTCGATGGACTCCTGGGGAAAGGACAACGAGTCCACATCCGGGCCGCCGGCCATGCCCACGGGCGTGACGTTGATCAGCATGTCGGCCTTGCCGGCATCAGGATCGGCGCTGTCCTCACGTTCCGCGCGCCACTTGAAGCCGTACAGCTCGGCGAGCGCCCGGCCGGACTCCTCGTTGCGCGCGATCACGGTCACATCCCTGAAGCCGGCGTCACGCAGCGCGGCGGCGGTCGCCTTCGCCATGCCGCCGGAACCCTTGAGCAGCACCGAGTAGTCGCTGGGGATCGCATTGCGCTGCAGTAGCTGCTCGATCGCGGTGTAATCGGTGTTGTAGGCGGTAAGCCGGCCGGCGTCGTTGACGATGGTGTTGACCGAATCGATGGCCTTCGCCGAGGGGTCCATGGCGTCGACGAGGGCAATGACGTCCTCCTTGTACGGCATGGATACCGCACAGCCCCTGATCCCCAGGCCGCGCATGCCGGCGATCGCCTGGCCCAAATCCGTCGGGGCGAAGGCCTTGTAGATCCAGTTCAGCCCCAGTTGCTCGTAGAGGTGGTTGTGGAAGCGGGTCCCGTTGTTACTCGGCCGGGCCGAGAGCGAGATGCAGAGGGTCATGTCTTTGTTCAGAATAGGCACAGTCCCATTAAACGCCCGCCCGGCGCTCCGGCTGAGACCGACATCGAACAAACCTGACTTTAAGACAGATTTTCCGCGGCATGTGGACCCGCCCGTGGCATCATCCGCAACCGGCTCCGGGAGCATAATGCCCGACGGCGGCAGGCAGCTTCCCGGGAGCCGTCCGCTTTCCGGCCAAAACGGTCAGCAGCGCGTTGAAGGCTTCCTGGCTGCGTCCGTAGAGCGCCACCTTGGCCGGAGCGGCGGAGTCGGCCAGCGGCCAGGGCGCGTCCAGTGCCACGGCGACGTCGGCGGCCGCTGGCGGGTCCTGGTAGCCGATCAGCCGCACCAGCGGGCCGTCTCCGATGCCGATGCCAACCGCCTTGGCTGCGGCTGCAAAACGTGCCCGGTCCTGTTCGGAGCCGCCGGCCACGCGCACGCTGCCCGGCACCATGGGCCCGTGGCACGGCCCGGCGAGGACGGTGAGGGCGGCGGCCGACGTCCGCTGCGAAAGGGCCGATCCGCTTCCCGGCGCCGCTGACTGCGGGGCCCCGGCCCGGGCGCGCCAGATCAGCATGGTGACCACCCTTGTGGCCGCCTCATCAAGCCGGGCGGCGGGCACGGTGCCGGCTTTGACGGCAGTGATGATCGAGGCGTGGGCCTGGGCCACATCCCCCGGCATAAGCAGGAGATCGGCTCCGGCGCCCAGCGCCAGCGGAGCGGCACTTTCACCCGGGAACTGCTTCTGGATGGCTCCCATGTTGAGCGCATCAGTCACTGCCACGCCTTTGAATCCCATGGCCCGCAGGGCTGCGTAGCTTTGTTTCGACAGCGAGGCAGGCACTCCGGGCTCCAACGCAGGCACCGCAATGTGGCCGGTCATGATCATGGGCAGCCCTGCGCCCACGGCCGCTTGGAAAGGTTTCCAGTCGCGGTTCCGGAGTTGATCCAGGGTGGCATTCTGCACCGGCATGTTCTCGTGCGAATCAACTGTCACGGAGCCGTGGCCGGGAAAGTGTTTCACGGTGGGCAGCATGCCTGCAGCGAGCATTCCCTGCGAAAACGCGACGCCCAGCCCTGCGGCCGCATCGGGATTGCCGGACATCGAGCGGGCGCCGATGGTGGGGTCCTGCGGCCCGGCGGTGACGTCCATGTCCGGCGCGAAGTCCACATTGAAGCCCAGACCCCCGAGTTCGGAGGCCAGGGCCTTCCCTGTTTCGCCAGCCAGGGCCGGATTGCCGGCCGCTCCGTAGCTCATGGGCGCGGGCCACTCTGTCAGGGGAGCCCTGAGCCTGGCCACCAGGCCGCCTTCCTGGTCAATGCCGATCAGCCCAGGCCAGGTCCGTCCGTCCGCCTGCGTGGAGCCCTTGAGCCGCGCCGCAACCGCGGCCATGGCGGCGGTGTCCACCTGGCCTTCGGCGGTCTTCGGCACGTTGTCCCCCATGATGATGCTTCCGGCCAGGTGAAGGCGCTGCACCGTGGCGGCGTGGGACTTCTCGTCCAAGCCGGTATAGAAGGGCAGGAGGACCTGCCCTGCTTTCTGCTCGAGGGTCATGGAGGCCACGGCGCGGATGGCGGCGTCGGCGTCCTGCTTCTGGGGCCCCCAGCCCAACGGCTGGGAAGCGTCCGCCTGCTCGTGGGAACCGGTGGAGGACAGATGCCCGGCCTCCCTCGGGGGTGCCGCGTCGGGCGGGGACCCCGCCGTCGTCAGGGTCCTGTCACACACGAAGGTAACGCTGATCAGACCCAGCACCGCAGCCAGTACCACCGCGGTGAGAGTCTTCTTGTGAATACTGTCACTTGTCCGCTGCAACTTGGCCACCGTCTCGATGCTACCCCTGCACTAGACTTGAACCACCGTTGCCCTGCCAGCCAGCCGTTCTGCCAGAAGCGGCTGTGGCAACGGGCAGCAGAACAGTGAAGGGACCACATGAAGATTGATTTCGCTTCATCCAGGCAATCAACTCTAGGTGTGGAATGGGAGCTCGCACTGGTCAACGCCGAGACCGGAGAGCTGGCGTCTGTGGCCAACGAGGTCCTCCGCGGGGTAGCCGCCAAGCACCCCGAGCTCAACGAGGACGACGAACACCCGCACATCAAGCAGGAACTCCTGTTGAACACAGTGGAACTGGTCACCGGCATCTGCACCACCGTGGCGGAGGCGAAGGCGGACCTGAGTAGTTCACTCGCGGCGGTCCGCGAGGTCACCGATCCTATGGGTGTCGAGGTCTTTTGCGCCGGAAGCCACCCCTTCAGCCCGCCCCAGCTCCAGCCCGTCACTGACAAAGCACGTTATGCCAAGCTGATTGACCGCACGCAGTGGTGGGGCCGCCAGATGGTCATCTACGGCGTTCACGTCCACGTGGGACTGGACAGCCGTGACAAGGTGCTGCCGGTCCTTGACGGCTTAGTGAATTATTTTCCGCACTTTCAGGCATTGTCCGCTTCCAGCCCGTTCTGGGGCGGCGAGGACACCGGTTACGCCTCCCACCGCGCGCTGATGTTCCAGCAACTGCCCACGGCCGGGCTGCCCTTCCAGTTCTCCACGTGGCAGGAATACGAGTCCTACGTCCAGGACATGTTCACTACCGGGGTGATTGACACCCTGTCCGAGATCCGCTGGGACATCCGTCCGGTACCGAACCTGGGCACCATCGAGATGCGCATCTGCGACGGCCTCGCCACCCTGGAGGAAGTGGGAGCCATCGCGGCCCTGACACAGTGCCTGGTGGATGAGTTTTCCACCACGCTGGAGAACGGTGGCACCATTCCCACCATGCCGCCGTGGCATGTGCAGGAGAACAAGTGGCGCGCGGCACGGTACGGCCTGGAGGCGATCATCATCCTCGATGCTCAGGGGAACGAAATGCTCGTCACGGATCACCTCCGCGAAACGCTGAAACGGCTTGAGCCGGTGGCGGCGAAGCTGGGCTGCACCGACGAACTGGCCGACGTCGAGAAGATCATCCAGCGCGGGGCCGGGTACCAACGGCAGCGCCGGGTGGCGGCCGAGCACGGCGGTGACCTCCGCGCCGTGGTCCTGGACCTGGTCAACCAGATGCGCAAGGGACCCGAAGCCTGATCCTGTATTACCGCGGGGCGGAGCAGCCGTTCAGGCTGAAACCGTGGTGACCGGCATGGACGAATCGGGGGCGAAGCCGATACCGCTTGGGCTGATCCCGGCCATTACCAGTTGCGCGCCGAGTGCGGCCACCATGGCGCCGTTGTCCGTGCACAGGTCCAGCGGCGGGACGTGAAGGGTGATTCCGGCAGCGCGGCAGCGTTGTTCGGTGAGCTGGCGCAGCCGGGAGTTGGCTGCCACGCCGCCGCCCAGCAACAGGCTGGTGATGCCCTTTTCCCGGCAGGCAAGCACTGCCTTGGACGTGATGACGTCCACCACGGCTTCCTGGAACGCGGCAGCGATATCGGCCACCGGTACCGTTTCCCCGCGCGCCTCGAACTGTTCCACGCAGCGGGCGACGGCGGTCTTGAGTCCGCTGAAGGACCAGTCGTACCGGTGCGGACCGGGTTCCTCCGCTGTGCCCATATATTTGGGCTGCGTGAGCCCGCGGGGGAACCTGATGGCCTTGGCGTCACCGGTGCGGGCGAGCTTGTCGATGGCAGGTCCGCCGGGATATCCGAGGCCCAGGAGCCTGGCCGTCTTGTCGTACGCTTCACCGGCGGCATCGTCGATGGTGGTGCCGAGCAGTTCGACGTCGTCCGTGATGTTCCGGATCCTAAGGACCTCCGTGTGGCCGCCGGACACCAGCAGGGCGCCGAGGTTTTCTGGCAGTGCCCCAGCGCCGGGCTGAGCCTCCCCGCCGGCTCCGGCGCCCAGCAAGCCCACTCCGACGTGGGCCACGAGATGGTTGATGGCGTAGAGGGGCTTTCCGGTGGCGACGGCGAGCGCCTTCGCGGCGCACACCCCCACCATCAAGGCGCCGGCCAGTCCGGGTCCGGAGGTGACGGCGATGGCGTCGATGTCATCCAGGGTCACCGCTGCCTCGGCCAAGGCCTCCTGAAGGGTCGGGACAAAGGCGTCCAGGTGCGCCCGGGAGGCGATTTCCGGGATGACGCCGCCAAACCGGACATGTTCTTCCATCGAGGAGGACACCGTGTTGGTGAGCAGGGCTGTTCCGCGGACAATTCCCACCCCCGTCTCATCACAGGACGACTCAATCCCCAGCACCAGCGGCTGCGTTCGGTTCATGGTTAGTCTGCCTCCGTTGACAGGATTTGTACGGATGATTCAGGCTCCGGCGCGGCCTCAGACCCGGGGTCGTCCTGCAGCTGCAGCCGCATGATGAGGGCATCCACACCGTCGCGGTAATAACGGGGGCGGACGTGGATCTGCTCGAACCCGAACCTGCGGTAGAGCTGTTGCGCCCGGGGGTTGTCGGCTCTGACCTCGAGCAGCACGTCCGCGGCATGCCGGCGCCGGCTCTCGGCGATCAGCTCGGTCAACAGCGCGGAGCCTATGCCCTGGCCTTCGAATTCGGGCACCACGGCGATGGTCTGCACGTCCGCAATGGGTTCGATGCACATCAGCCCGGCATAGCCCACGATCCTCCCGCCGGTCTCGGCCACCACGTAGTGCCGCGTCTGGCTCTGGGCAAGTTCGTCGTGGAACATCTGCCGGGGCCACGCATCCACCGGAAACAGCCGGCGTTCCAGCGTGTGCACGGCCGGGATATCGGCCGTGTCCATGTTGCGCAGGCTCACTCCTGTCCGGGCAGCACCGCCCTCGCCGCTCACAGTGCCCGCTTCCGGGGGCCGGGCACCTGGGCGTCGGATTCGCGGAGGTACAACGGCGTGGAGTCCAGCAACTGCTGCCCCGCGGCCAGCCGGGCCAGCGCGAATTGCCCGAGGTAGAGGGCGTCGGGCTGTTCGGCGCTGAAGTCCGGATCCGCGCGGAGCACGTCCTCGTAGAGTCCTGCCCCGGCGCCGTAGGCCGGGAGGTCCGGGAGGTCCGCCGCGAAGCCCACATGCGGGCCGTCGACGAGGTGGGGAAGCTGGCCGTCACTGAGCACGTACCGTGCCCAGTACACTTCCTTGCGGCGCGCGTCGGTGGCCACGATGAATTCCGGAACGGCCGCCGTGGACTCCGCGACCTCCAGGGCCATGGCATCCAGGCTCATCATGCCGTACAGGGGCTTTCCCCAGACGAAGGACAAGGTCCGGGCCGTGGCGATTCCCGAGCGCAGGCCGGTGAAAGGTCCGGGCCCCACCCCGGTCACGATTGCATCGATGTCCGTGCCCCCCACGCCGGCGTCGGCGAGCAGGTCCCGGATGCCCGGGGCCAGGACTTCGGCGTGGCTGCGGGTGTCCTCGGTGGAAAAGCTGCCCACCACACCCTCCGGCGCCAGGTCAGAAACCAGCGCCGCACTGGCCACGGCGGAGGTGTCAATGGCAAGGATGAGCATCAGGATTTCCCTCTCACGGCTGCGGGCAGCGCGGGCTGCTGAACCCAGCGCGACCCGAAGCCGCGGATCACAATGGTGCGGGGCTCGTCGTCGTCGTCCGTATCAAAATCCAGCACGACGCCGGCTGCCTGGTCCCCGGCGGCGCTGCCCAACGGGCGGTGCAACTCAACCTCCAGCCAGCTCTCGCTTAGATGCTCCACCCGCCCCCGGCCCCACTCCACCACCGTAACGGCGCTGTCCATGGTGTTTTCGAGGTCGATGTCGTCGATTTCGGCGGCCGTTTCCAACCGGTATGCGTCCACGTGCACCAGGTCCGGGCCACCCGGCCGCGGCCCGTCAGGAAGGTTGGGATGGATCCGGACCAGCACGAACGTGGGCGAAATGATGCCGGCCCGCACTCCCAGCCCCTCGCCCAGTCCCTGGGTGAACGTGGTCTTGCCGGCGCCCAGCTCACCCGTCAGGATGATCAGGTCCCCTGCCTCAAGCCCGGCACCCAGGGCCGCCCCGAGGGCATGGGTCTGCTCTGCCGTCTGCACCTTCAACGCGAGTTCCCACTGCGGGGAGCTCATGGCTCTGACCTTTCGGCGGCGGCCGCCTGCTCATGGATGTAGCGGCGCGGGACCCTCGGGCTGATCCGGGTCACGATTTCGTAGTTGTTGGTTCCGGCGGCGCGGGCCCAGTCCTCCGCCGTGGGGCCGCCGTCGGAGCCGTCGCCGAAGAGCACCGCTTCAGCTCCCAGCAGGCTCCTCCCACCGGCGGACACCCCGCGGGGTCCAAGATCGATCACCATCTGGTCCATGGCGATCCTGCCGACCACCGGGTAGTTACGGCCGTCAACGCGCACCGGGCCGCCGGTGGCCACGCGCGGCACGCCGTCCGCATAGCCCAACGGGATCAGGCCCAGCGTGCTGGCGCCGCCTGTCCGGTAGTTGAGCCCGTAGGAGACGCCCTGACCGGCCGGGACGTCCTTGCAATGGGACACCAGCGTGCGCACCGTCATGGCCGGACGTAGTCCCAGTTCGGCCGGCGCCTGACCCTCAAACGGCGAGAGGCCGTAGATGCCCAGGCCCACGCGGACCAGGTCGAAGTGCGTGTCCGGGCGGGACAAGGTGGCCGGCGTGTTGGCGAGGTGCCGGACCTCGGGATCCACGCCGGCGTCTGCGGCGATGGCCAGCGCTTCGCGGAAAACGGCGAGCTGCTCGTCGGTCTCGGGGCGGTCAGGTTCATCGGCCACCGCCAGGTGCGAGAAAATGCCAACCACGCGCAGCAGGCCCTCGTCCTGGTATTCCATGGCCTCCCCCACCAGGCTGTCCCAGGCGTCCATGGTGGCACCGTTGCGGCCCAGGCCCGTGTCCACTTTCAAGTGGATGCGCGCAGGGCGCTCCTGCTCCCGGGCAGCCAGGACGATCCTGTCCAGCTCCCAGCCGGAACATCCGATGTCGATTCCGGCGGCAACGGCCGCGCCAAAGTTGCTGTCCGGAGTGTGAAGCCAGGCAAGCAGCGGCGCCTCGATCCCGGCGGCCCGCAACGCCAGCGCCTCTGAGATATGGGCCACCCCCAGCCAGCCCGCGCCCGCTTCGAGGGCAGCCCGCGCCACCGGAACAGCTCCATGGCCATAGGCGTCCGCCTTGACCACGGCCATCACCTGAGCCGGGGAGGCCACTGCAGCCAGATGGCGCACGTTGTGCCGAATTGCCGCCAGATCAATGACCGCGGACCGTTCGGCCACGGGTCCAGACGCGGCATCGGATTCCGGCGCTGCATCTGATAGGGGGCGGAAGTCACCTGTTGCTGCTGGGTAAGTCACTCTAGTGATTCTAGTGGCGCCCGTGCGGGTGGCTTAATTCGGGCCCTGAGCCCGGCCTTGCCCGGGTGGCCCCCGGCGTCGTTCCCGCGTGGGAGCTAAGCGTCGGACAGGTGGGCGATGGTGGCCGCTGCCCGGCGCAGCGCCTGCGGGGGAACATCGCGGACGATGTCCTCCAGGAAGCTGAACCGGCGCAGCCACTGGCTGGTTTGACGTTCGGGCCGGGCGTTGGCGCGCTTCCACCAGTCGGCGATGTCGCCCCAGCCCGGAGCGGCCAGGGACCCTCCCACTTCCTGGACGGCCAGCGAGGCGCACAGATTGGCAAACCGCAGCCTGTCCGCCAGCGGCCAGCTCGCCAGGGTGCCCACGATGAACGCGGCCCCAAAGCAGTCACCCGCTCCCGTGGGGTCAAACGCGGTGACCGGCAGCGACGGCACCCATTCCTCTTCCCCCGTTTCGGAATCCACGGCCATGGCGCCTTGTGGACCAAGCGTCACCACCGCCACGGGCACTCTGTCCGCGAGCGCATAGAGCGCCGCCCAGGGCGTCTCCTTATTGGTGAAGGCCATGGCCTCGCGCTGGTTGGGCATGAAGGCATGGAAGTACTGCAGGTTCTCCAGCCGTCCGGGAGACCACTTGCCACTGGCATCCCACCCGACGTCGCCGAAGAGCTTGACCCCGGCGCCGTGAGCGGCCACTGCCCAGGGCTCGAGCTCCTCGGTGAGATCCGCGACGGCGGCCAGTGCAGGCGGCGGCGGGCCGATCAGCTCCGATGAGCTAACCGGTGCCGGATGCCCGTGGGTCACCATGGACCGGTCATGATTGACGCTAAGGGACACGGTGACAGGTGAGTGCCATCCGGCCACACGTTGGGACAGGGAAAGGTCCACGTGTTCCTGGGCCGCGAGGATCTTCCAGTTGTAGTCCCCGTAGCCGTCGTCCCCGAAGGCTGCCGCGAGCCCTGTCCGGAGCCCCAGACGCGCCGCGGCGATGGCCTGGTTCGCCACACCGCCAGGGCAGCTGCCCATCCCCTCGCTCCAGATCTCGGTGCCCGGCTCGGGCGCGTGTGGAAGGCCGGTGAAGATGATGTCCTGGAACACCGTTCCGGTCAGGAGCAGGTCCAAGGCGCCGGCCGCGGGGGTGCGGACGGCTGAGAGCGGATCGAACCGCCGCTCGGGTATCGCGTCCATGTCCGGCAGACTACGCCCTCCCACCAGCCGTGCAAAGGGTCCCGCTTGAGGGGCGCGGAATAGACTTCCTGATATGCGCCTCATGATTGCCGGCGGCGGCGGGTTCCGGGTGCCCCTGGTTTACCGCGCGCTGTCCACGGGCCCGTTCGCGGGGCTCGTCCGGGAGCTTGTGCTCTTCGATGTGGACCCCGGCCGGCTGGCTGCGATCGAAGCAGTACTGGCCGCCCTCGACGCCACAACCCCCGGACCTCCGGTGCGCACCTCGACGTCGCTGCCTGACGCGTTGGCCGGCGTCGACGTGGTGTTCGCGGCCATCCGTCCCGGGGGGACGGCCGGCCGGACCGCCGACGAACGTGTGCCCCTGGACCTCGGCCTGCTGGGCCAGGAGACCACCGGGGCGGGCGGTATCTCCTACGCCCTGCGGTCCATCCCCGCGATGCTCGAACTTGCCCATGCGATGAGGCGCCACTGCCCCGCTGCGTGGCTGGTCAATTTCACCAACCCTGCCGGAATGGTCACCGAGGCCCTCGTTCCAGTGCTCGGTAAAGCAGTGATAGGCATCTGCGACTCGGCAAGCGGCCTGGTGTCGCGGGCAGCCAGGGCAGCCGGCGCTCCCTTGCCCGGTGGTCGGCTCGACGGCGTGGGCTACTACGGGCTGAACCACCTCGGCTGGCTTTATCGTTTGGAGTCCGGCGGCAGGGACCTGTTGCCCGGCCTTCTGGCTGACGCTCACGCGCTCTCCACGTTCGAGGAAGGCCGGCTCTTTCCCCAGCCGTTCCTCGCAGCTTTGGGGTCCCTGCCGAACGAATACTTGTATTACTACTACGAAACAGAGCGGGCCACCGGCGCCATCCGGTCCATGCACCGGACCCGCGGCGAGTCCATCCACGAGCAGCAGACGGAGCTGTACCCCCGGCTCGCCGCCGCCGGCCTGCGGGCCTATGAGCTCTGGGATGCGGCCCGCCTGTCCCGGGAGGAAGGCTATCTGGCCGAGGCCCGCACCGGCGGCGGGCACCGGAATGAGGAAGGTCTCGCGGGGGGCGGCTACGAGCGCGTTGCCCTGGCCGTCATGCAGGCGCTGTCCGGCCGCGGCGACACGGAACTGATCCTGAACACGCCAAACTCGGTTCCGTCGCAGGCGACGCCCGACGCCGGCCGGGCGGTGCCAGCCATTCCGGGACTTCCCGCCGGCGCCGTCGTCGAGGTCCCCTGCCGGGTGACGCGGGACGGCGCGGCGCCGCTTCCGCAGGACCGCCCGGCCGCGGCGCAACTGGCGCTTATGCAGCGGGTCAAGGAAGTGGAACAACTGACGGTGCGGGCAGCCACGTACGGGCAGCGCGACGCCGCGCTGCAGGCGTTCGCGAGGCACCCGCTCGTCGATTCGGAGGAACTGGCAGTGGCTCTCCTGGCCGGCTACGAGGCGCAATTCCCCGGGCTGAGACAGCTCTGGCGGGCCGGGGGCGAAAACTCTTTCCTGGGCAGCTAGGGCTTCCCGCACGCCACATGACGCCCAAGGTGGCGCGGCGCCGGGTGGTGGAACGCCTCGGCGCCGCGGGACAACGCCCTCACGCACGGCGTCAAAGCCCTGGCCCGGAGTACTGTTTTATCGAATGCAGTTCCGTCACCAGTAAGGAGAGCCAGTGGCTTTGATCCGCCGAGTCGCGTTCCTCTCCCTGCATACCTCGCCCATGGAACAGCCCGGCTCCGGAGATGCCGGGGGCATGAACGTGTACGTCCGGGCACTGGCCTCGGCCCTGGCCGAACTGGGGGTGGAGGTGGAGATCTTCACGCGCTCCACCTCGTCCGGACAGCCCGCCGTCGAACATCCCGATCCCGGCGTCTGCGTCCACAACGTCATTTCCGGCCCCCCACGGAAACTGCCCAAGGAGGAGCTGCCCGAACTCCTGCACAGCATGGTGGCCGAGATTGAGCGCATCCGCCAACGGCAGCCGCACGGCCGCTACGACCTCATCCATTCCCACTACTGGGTATCGGGGGTTGCCGGGCTGGAGCTGTCCAGATTATGGGACATTCCGCTGGTCCACACCATGCACACCATGGCCAAGGTCAAGAACCTCCTGCTGAACTCCGGAGAGCAGCCGGAGCCGCGGCGACGCGAGGACGGTGAGCACCGCATCGTGGAGGGCGCGGCCCGGCTGATCGCCAACACCGGCGCCGAAGCCGCCGAGCTGGTCTCGCATTACAACGCGGACTTCGATCACATCGACGTTGCCCCGCCCGGCGTGGACCTCACAGTGTTCACGCCCGCCTTCCGCAGCCGGTCCCGTGCGGAACACAACGTGCCGCCCGGGAAGTTCCATCTCCTGTTCGCCGGCCGCATCCAGCGGCTCAAGGGCCCGCAGATCCTGATCGAGGCCGCGTCCCTGCTCCGTTCCCGCCGCCCGGACATCGACCTCCAGATCACCATCCTCGGTGCCCTAAGCGGCGCCAGGGACTTCGATCTGAAGTCCCTGATCGGCAACGCCGGAATAAACGACGTCGTCACGCACCACCCGCCGGTCAACGCGCCCGAACTGGCCGGCTGGTACCGGTCCGCCGACGTCGTCGTGATGCCCTCCTATAGCGAATCGTTCGGCCTCGTGGCGCTGGAAGCCCAGGCCTGCGGGACGCCGGTAGTCGCCACCCGGGTGGGCGGGCTCTCGCGGGCCATCTTCCACGGCAGGACCGGACTGCTCGTGGACGGGCACAAGGCCGCGGACTGGGCCGACGCCTTGGAAGCCCTCCATGACGATCCCGGAACCCGGCAGGACATGGGACGCGCCGCCTCCCTTCACGCCCAGAGCTTCGGCTGGCAGCGGACCGCCGCCATTACGCTGGAAAGTTACCATGCCGCCGTCGACCAGTACCTTGGAAACCGCAGAATCCCGGTGGGCCACACGCCGTAAGCCGGGCCGCGCCGGCCCGGCTCCCCGGGAGCGGGATGGCGCATCCCCTGAAGCCACGAACTGAAGGACAAAGATGCCTGACCCGAACAACGTGTTGAGTGACCTGGAGATCGCACAGCGGGCCGTGATGAGGCCGGTCGCGGAAGTCGCGGCCGCCGCGGGCATCAACCCCGAGGCGCTGGAGTTCTACGGGCGCTACAAAGCCAAGATCGATCCCGCCAGGCTCACGACTCCGGCCAAGGCGCCAGGCAAAGTGGTGCTGGTGTCCGCGATGTCGCCCACCCCGGCCGGAGAGGGCAAATCCACCACCACTGTGGGGCTGGCCGATTCGCTGGCCCGCGCCGGACGCAAGGTGATGATCGCGCTGCGGGAGCCCTCCCTTGGCCCCATCCTCGGCATGAAGGGCGGCGCCACCGGCGGAGGCTTCTCCCAGGTGCTGCCCATGGATGAGATCAACCTCCACTTCACCGGCGATTTCCACGCCATCACCTCCGCGAACAATGCCCTGATGGCGCTGGTGGACAACCATATCTTCCAGGGGAACGAACTGAACATCGATCCGCGCCGGATGACGTTCAAACGGGTGCTGGACATGAACGACCGGGCACTGCGCGAAGTGGTGATCGGCCTGGGCGGCCCGGCACAGGGGGTTCCCCGGCAGGACGGCTTCGATATCACGGTGGCCTCCGAGGTCATGGCCGTCTTTTGCCTGGCCACGGACATCCCGGACCTGCGGGCCCGGCTGGGGCGCATCACCTTCGGCTACACCTACAACCGTGAGCCGGTGACAGTGGCGGATCTGGGCGTCCAGGGTGCCCTGACCTTGCTGCTCAAGGACGCCATCAAGCCCAACCTGGTGCAGACGATCGCGGGCACGCCGGCCCTGGTGCACGGAGGCCCGTTCGCCAACATCGCTCACGGCTGCAACTCGCTGATCGCCACGCAGACCGCCCGCCGGCTCGCGGACATCGTGGTTACCGAGGCGGGCTTCGGCGCTGACCTGGGCGCCGAAAAGTACATGGACATCAAGGCGAGGGTGGCGGATGTGGCACCGTCCGCCGTCGTGCTCGTGGCAACCGTCAGGGCGCTGAAGATGCATGGCGGGGTGGCCAAGGACCGGCTCAAGGAACCCAATGTCGAGGCCCTGGCTGCCGGCGTGGCCAACCTGCAGCGGCACATCCGGAACGTGGAGAAGTTCGGCATCATCCCCGTGGTGGCCATCAACAAATTCGCCACCGACACCGCGGAGGAGCTGGACTGGCTGCTGGACTGGTGCGCTGCCGGGGGCGTGCCGGCCGCCGTGGCGGATGTGTGGGGCCGTGGCGGGGGCGGCGACGGTGGCGACCAGCTCGCGGCGAAGGTCCTGGCTGCCCTCGACACGCCGCACCGTTTCCGGCACCTGTATCCGCTGGAGCTGTCCGTGGAGGAGAAGATCCGCACCATTGTGCAGGAGATGTACGGGGCCGACGGAGTCGATTTCTCGGTCCCGGCACTGAAGCGCCTGGCGGAAATTGAGAAGAACGGGTGGTCCGGGATGCCGGTCTGCATGGCGAAGACGCAGTACTCCTTCAGCGACGACGCCACCAAGCTCGGCGCCCCGAAGGGTTTCACGGTGCACGTGCGCGACCTCATCCCCAAGACGGGCGCGGGCTTCATCGTGGCGCTGACGGGCGTCGTGATGACCATGCCCGGGCTGCCGAAGGTCCCCGCGGCGATGCGCATGGACGTCGACGACGCAGGCCAGCCGATCGGCCTCTTCTAGCCTTCCCCCCGACCCACCCCGTCCCCGTCCCTCCCCCGTTGCGCTATCACTTGTGGCTGCCATTCCGGCTGGTTGGGGACCACAAGTGATAGCGCAACAGGGGGTGTGGATAACTTCTGCGGCGCCGCGGCATTCAAGCAACAATGGGGCGCATGCGAGCACCCTCGTCCCTCCCGGCCCATCTGTCTGCAGCCCCGTTCACCGTCCATGAGGCGCGGGCCGCCAGCCTGAGCGCGGCCCGGCTCCGTTCGTCCGACCTCACCACGGCGGGGCGGCTCCTGTATCTGCCCGCCGGATGGGAATTTGAGCTGCGCGGCCTGGCGCGGGCGCTCTCGGCTGCGACGCCGGGCGCGTGGATCTCGCATTTGACGGCCGCAACACTGCAGGGACTGTGGCTTCCGTCCTGGTACCGCGGATGTCCGGAGCTGCATTTGAGTAAGCCCAAGGCGCTGCCCCCGGTTCGGCGCCAGGGTGTTGTGGGGCATACAGTCCTGGCGTTTGAGGATGAAGTGACTGTGCTGGAGGGCATCCGCATCTCCACCCCGGCAAGAACCTGGCTGGACCTGGCCCGCATCGTGCCGTTGGAAGACCTGGTGGCCGTGGGCGACCAAGTGATCAGACGGCCCCGTCCGGAACTCGAGGGCCGCACGGAGCCGTGGGCAACACTTCCGCAGCTGCACCAAATGCTGAGGCGCCACCCCAAGCTCAAGGGAATCGTGAAGGCCCGCGAGGCCGCGGAACTCATCCGGCCCGGCGCCGACTCCGCCCCCGAGACGTTCCTGCGCCTGGCATTGACCGCCGCCGGCCTTCCGGAACCGGAGCTGCGGATTGTCCCGGAGGACCCGTATTCACCCGCTGCGGACCTCGGCTACCGCAAACATCGGGTGGCCATCCAGTACGACGGCGGCCATCACCTCTCGCGCGAACAGCAGTCCCGCGACAATCGCCGCGACGAATCGTTCAACGCCGCGGGCTGGCGGTATTTCAAGTTCAATGCCGACGATCTGGCGGACGATTTCCGCAGTGCCGTGCGCAGGGTCCGGCATGCCCTCCGCGGTCATTAACCGCCGGTTGCCCTATCACTTGGGGCGGCTAAGCCGTGGTCTTGGGGACCAGGAGTGATAGGGCAACCGGGAGGGGCAGGGCGCGGGAACGGGGCGCGGGTTTAGCGCTCCACGTCGCCGCGGATGAAGGCCTCCACCTTGTCACGGGCGAGGTCGTCGTTGAACTGCTCCGGCGGGGACTTCATGAAGTAGCTCGACGCGGAGAGCAGCGGGCCGCCGATGCCGCGGTCCAGGCCGATCTTGGCGGCGCGGATGGCGTCGATGATCACGCCGGCGGAGTTGGGCGAGTCCCAGACCTCGAGCTTGTATTCGAGGGAAACCGGGGCGTCGCCGAAGTTACGGCCTTCGAGGCGGACGAAGGCCCACTTGCGGTCGTCCAGCCACTGGACGTAGTCGGACGGGCCGATGTGGACGTCGCGGGCGGCCAGCTCGGCCTCCACGTTGGAGGTCACGGCCTGCGTCTTGGAGATCTTCTTTGACTCGAGGCGGTCGCGCTCGAGCATGTTCTTGAAGTCCATGTTGCCGCCGACGTTCAGCTGGTACGTGCGGTCCAGGGTGACGCCGCGGTCCTCGAAGAGCTTGGCCATTACCCGGTGCGTGATGGTGGCCCCGATCTGGCTCTTGATGTCATCGCCCACGATCGGCACACCGGCGGCGGTGAACTTGTCGGCCCATGCCTTGGTCCCGGCGATGAAGACCGGCAGGGCGTTGACGAACGCAACGCCGGCATCGATGGCGCACTGGGCGTAGAACTCGGCGGCTTCCTGCGACCCGACCGGCAGGTAGCAGACCATCACGTCAACCTTGGCGTCCTTGAGGGCCTGGACGACGTCGACCGGCTCCTCCGGGGACTGCTCGATGGTTTCGAGGTAGTACTTACCGAGGCCGTCCAGGGTGTGGCCGCGCTGCACGGTCACACCGGTGGGCTCGACGTCGGCGATCTTGATGGTGTTGTTTTCGCTGGCCAGAATGGCGTCGGCCAGGTCAACGCCGACCTTCTTGCCGTCCACGTCGAAGGCTGCAACGAACTCCACGTCGTTGACGTGGTACTTGCCGAACTCCACGTGCATCAGACCCGGAATCGTGGCCTTGGGGTCGGCATCCCGGTAGTAGTGGACGCCTTGGACCAGCGAAGCGGCGCAGTTACCCACACCGACGATTGCAACACGAATCGGATTTGAAGACACGGAACTCCTTTGAGAACAAACTTCAGTGCCCGGCGCGGCCGCACTCTGGTGCGCGACGGCGGCTGATGGGCACGGCGCCATCCGGCGCCCTTGCATTCTAACTAACGGCGCCGGGGCCGCGGTTGTTCCCGGCCGGCCCCGGCGCGTGTATTACGTTACTTCTGCGCCCAGAGATTGATATCGGATTCGACGGCGAACTCGTCGATCGCCCTGAGCTCTTCGGCGGAGAACTTGAGGTTGTCAATGGCGGACAACGTGTCCTCTAGCTGGCGGACGCTGGAGGCGCCCACCAGCGCGGAGGTCACCGGCGTGCCCCTGGGCTGGTCGCGGAGGATCCAGGCCACGGCCATCTGCGCCAGGGACTGGCCGCGGTCCGCCGCGATGTCGTGCAGCCCGCGCACCCGGTCCAGCTTCTCCTCCGTGATGGCCGATTCGGACAGGAACCGGTCCTTGGCTGCCCGCGAATCCGCGGGGATGCCCTTGAGGTAGCGGGAGGTGAGCATGCCCTGGGCCAGCGGGGAGAACGCGATGGAACCGGCGCCCACCTGCTCCAGGACCTCGTACAGGTTGGGCGCACCGTTTTCGGTCCAGCGGTTCAGCATGGAGTAGCTGGGCTGGTGGATCAGCAGCGGGGTGCCCAGTTCCTTCAGGATCCGCGCGGCCTCGATGGTCTGCTCCGGGGTGTAGGAGGAGATGCCCGCGTACAGGGCCTTGCCCGAGCGCACGGCATGATCCAGGGCGCCCATGGTCTCTTCCATCGGGGTTTCGGGGTCCGGCCGGTGGCTGTAGAAGATGTCCACGTAGTCCAGTCCCATGCGCGTTAGGGATTGGTCCAGGCTGGAGAGGAGGTACTTGCGGGAGCCCCATTCCCCGAACGGGCCGGGCCACATGTAGTAACCGGCCTTGGTGGAGATAACCAGCTCGTCCCGGTAGGGCTTGAAATCGTCCTTTAGGTGTCGGCCGAAGTTTGTTTCCGCGGACCCGTCCGGGGGGCCGTAGTTGTTGGCCAGGTCGAAGTGGTTGACGCCGAGGTCGAACGCACGGCGCAGGATGGCGCGCTGTTCGTCGAAACGCTTGTCGTCGCCGAAGTTGTGCCAGAGGCCAAGGGAAATGGCGGGAAGTTTCAGCCCGCTGCGTCCGACGCGGCGGTAGGGCATGGATTCATAGCGGTTCTCCGCTGCCGAATAAGTCATACCCTTCATCCTGCCAGCCCCGGGAACCGCCCGGGGCCGGCATCCATCATGTGGTCATGCGCTGGCGGCGAAAACGGCGGCCGAGTGCCCGGGCAGCGAGAGCTGGCCGCCGTCGAGGCACACGGCGTCGTCCGTTGCCAGCTTCAGGGTCCCCTCGGGGACCTGCAGCTGCAGTTCGTCGGCGGAGAAGTTCAACGCCACCTGCACCTGTCCGCGGCCAAACAGCAGCCAGCGCTCGTCCTCGCTGAAGGCCACCGAGGTCTCGGTGAAGCCCAGCCCGGCCAGTTCCGGAGTGGCCCGGCGCAGCGCCGTCAGTGCCCGGTAGAGGTTCAGGAGACGGGCGTGGTCGCCCTCCCCGGCCTCGGACCAGTTCAGCTTGGACCGGGTGAACGTTTCCGGGTCCTGGGGATCGGGCACGACGGCGGGATCCCACCCCATGCGTTCGAACTCCCGGATCCTTCCTTCCGCGGTGGCCTTGCCGAGTTCCGGTTCCGGGTGGGAGGTGAAGAACTGCCACGGTGTGGAAGCGCCGTATTCCTCGCCCATAAAAAGCATGGGGGTGAACGGCGAGGTCAGCGTCATCACAGCGGCCAGCGCCAAGGGCCCGTACGGCAGGGACTGGGAGAGCCGGTCGCCGGTGGCGCGGTTGCCGATCTGGTCGTGGTTTTGGCTGCACACCACCAGTGCTGCGGGACGGACCAGCCCGGAGTCGATGGGCCGGCCATGGTGGCGCCCGCGGAAGCTGGAGTAGGAGCCGTCGTGGAAGAAGCCGTTCCGCAGGACCTTGGCCAGCGCGCCGAGCGAGTCGAAGTCGCCGTAGTAGCCTGCGGTCTCGCCGCTGACATTCACGTGGACGGCATGGTGGAAGTCATCGCTCCACTGCCCTTCGAGGCCATACCCGTTGACGCCGCGCGGGTAGAGCAGGCGCGGGTTGTTCAGATCCGACTCGGCGATCATGGATACCGGACGCCCTGTCTCGGCGGACACGGCGTCGCCCAGCGCCCCGAACTCCTCCAGCAGGTGAACGGCCCGCTCGTCCTTGAAGGCGTGCACGGCATCGAGGCGCAGGCCGTCCACATGGTAGTCGCGAAGCCACATGGCGGCGTTCTCGAGTATGTACTGACGCACGGTGTCGGAGCCGGGGCCGTCCAGGTTGACCGAGTCACCCCACGTGTTGCCTTCCCCGGACTTAAGATAGGGACCGAACCTGGGCAGGTAATTTCCGCTGGGACCCAGATGGTTGTAGACCACGTCCTGGATGACGCCCAGGCCGGCGGCGTGCGCCGCGTCGACGAAGCGCTGGTAGGCGGCTGGGCCGCCATAGCCCTCATGGACGGTGTACCAGAGCACACCGTCGTAACCCCAGTTATGGGTGCCGTTGAAACCGTTGACCGGCAGGAGCTCCACGAAGTCGACGCCGAGCTCCACCAGGTAGTCCAGCTTCCGGGCGGCGGCCTCCAGTGTTCCCTCCGGGGTGAAGGTGCCCAGGTGGAGCTCGTAGATGACCGCCCCCTGCAGCTCCCTGCCCTGCCATTGCCCGTCCTGCCACTGGTGGGCTGCGGGGTCGAAGGTGCGGGACAACGCGTGGACGCCGTCCGGCTGCCTCCGTGACCGGGGGTCAGGCACCGGGATGGTGTCCGTCCCCAGCAGGTAGCCGTAATCGACGTCGTCCCCGGCGGGGGCGCCCTCGGCCGTCCACCAGCCATCCGTCCGACGGCTCATGGGGAACTTCGTCCCGTCAGCGAGCAGCGTGATGGAGCCGGCTTCCGGCGCCCACACATCAAAGCGCGCAGCGGCGCTTACAGGCAGTGTCATGCGTTGCTCCATTCGTTTGGCGGCCAGGTTCGTTTGGCCGCCGGATTCACTTGGCGGGCACCAGCAGGGCCACGGGGTAGGCCCGGAGGACTTCGGCCACATCCACGGAGCCCGGCCCGAAGCTGGTGCCCGTGAGTTCATCGGTCATGGTGGCGGGCAGGGTAACGGCGGTGTCCCGCCATCCCCCGGCCTGTTGGAGCCGGCGCGGCAACCGGGTGGCGAGGGTGATGGCACCCCCGGCGCCTGCGTCGCTGCCGCGGCTGAACGCGACCAGGTGTCCGCCTGCGGCCCCGGTCGCCGCCACCGGCGCATAGCCGGCAAACAGCTCGGGCCGGTCCCGGCGAAGCCGGAGGGCCCGTGAGGTCACCAGGAGTTTGGCGGCGTCTTCCCCGGCCGACGCCGGACGCTCACCGGCGTCGATCGCGGCGAGGGCGCGCCGCCGTTCGGCAAAGTCCACCGGGCGGCGGTTGTCGGGGTCCGTCAGCGACCGGTCCCAGAACTCGCTGCCCTGATACACATCGGGGATGCCCGGCATGGTCAGTTGCACCAGTTTTGCCGAGAGCGAGTTGGAGGCGCCGTACGGTTCAAGGAGCGCCACGAACGCGTCGAGCTCCGCGCGGACCTTCGGATTGTCAAAGGCGGAGTCGACGGCGGCAGCCAGCTTCTCCTCGAACGCCGCGTTAGGGTCCAGCCAGTCGGTGGAATTCCCGGCCTCCCGCGCGGCCTTGGTGGCATACATCTGCAGGCGGTCACGGTCCGCCGGCCACGCGCCGGCGATGGCCTGCCACAGCAGGCTGGCCAGCGGGCCGTCGGGCAGCGGCGCCAGTTCCTGGAAGCGGCCCAGTGCACGTTCCCACTCGGAGGTGAACTCCGATATCGCCGAGATCCGCGCCCTGGTGTCCTCGCTGCGCTTTGTGTCGTGGGTGCTCAGCGTGGTCATGGAGAGCGGCAGCCGGGATTCGCGCAGCGCCATGCGGCGATGGAATTCCTCGGGGTCCACGGCGAACTCCGTGGGGTCCGCCCCCACCTCGGTCAGGGTGCCCAGGCGCGTGTAGCGGAAGAACGCGGTGTCCTCCACGCCCTTGGCCATGACCATGCCGGAGGTCTGCTGGAAGCGGATGGCCAGCGGGGAGCCGGCGTCCAGGAGCAACGGCTCCAGGTCCCGCACGGCGCTGCCGAGGTCGGGGCGCCTCCGGATGGCGAGCGCGCAGGCCTCCCGGAGGATGTCCGCGCCCTCGGGCAGATAGGTGCGGTAGACGGGGAAGGCTGCGATGATCTCGGAGATCGCGTCGGCAGCCACCTCGGGTTCCGGCGCCGACCGGGCCGACAGCAGCCGGCCCAGCCGGAGCATCTCCGAATGCAGGATCCCGTCGGTGATCCTGCGCTTGGTGCCGCGGATCATGTCCTCGTAATCGGCTGGCTCCCCACCGCGCAGCCTGCCGTCAAGCTGATCCAGGGCCTTCTGCGCCTCGGCATCAACAAAGAGCCGGTCCACGTCCGCCAGGGCGTCGTAACCGGTGGTTCCCTCGCATTCGAAGGAGGCCGGCAGCTCCTCCCCCGGCTCCAGGATCTTCTCGATCAGCAGGTAGGCGCCTCCCGTGGCTTCGCGGAGCCGGCGGAGGTAACCTTCGGGATCGGCCAGGCCATCCGGGTGGTCGATCCGCAGTCCGTCGGCCAGGCCTTCGCGGAACCACCGGAGGACCTCGGCATGGGCCTCGTCGAATACCCGCGGGACCTCCACCTTGATGCCAGCAAGCGTGTTGACCGCAAAGAACCGGCGGTAGTTGAGGTCATAGTCCGCACGGCGCCATCCGATGAGCTCATAGTGCTGCCGGGCATGGACGTCGCGCGGATCGTCCCCGGCGGTGTAGCTACCCTCCGCCAGTGGGAACCGGTGGTCGTAGTACCGCAGTTCGCCATCGCGGACTTCGAGCTTGTCCAGGTCGTCGTCGCTGCCCAGAACGGGGAGCCTGACGCGTCCCCCCGCGAAGTCCCAGTCGACGTCGAACGCCTCAGCGTACGGCGACTGCCGGCCTTCCTTGAGCAGCGACCACCACCAGGGGTTCTGGTGCGGGGACGCCACCCCCACGTGGTTCGGCACGATATCCACCAGCACTCCCATCCCCGCATCCCGGGCAGCCCGGGAAAGCGCGGCCAGGCCTTCGGGGCCGCCGCGGTCGGGATCCACCTTGGAAGGGTCGGTCACGTCGTAGCCGTGGTCCGAGCCCTTCTCGGCAGTGAGGATGGGGGAAAGGTAGACCCAGTCCACACCCAGGTTGTGCAGGTATTCCACCGTGTCGGCGGCATCCTGGAGCGTAAACCCTGGGCGGATCTGGAGCCGGTACGTGGAGGCGGGTGTCCTCATTCTGCTGTTTTGCCCTTCGACGTGACCTTCTTGGTGTGCGCCCGTTCCGGGATGATCGGACTGGTCAAGGCGGCGGTTTCACTGGTGGTGGTTTGTGACAGCGCCGCCAGGGAGGCAGCCACCGAGTGGTCCGGTTCAACTTCCGGCACGCTGTGGGCACGGAGCACCACGAGGGACTTGGCGTCCACGGGAAGGATGCCGCCCGCGTCCACCGGTTCGGTGTCGGCGTTGTGCCCGGCGGTGTCGATGATGATGTCCCAGGCCGGGGCGTACTCGTCCGAGGGCAGCGTGAACTTCACTTCGTCGTCGTGCGCGTTGAAGTAGAGCACGAAGTTGACGTCGGTGATGCGCCGGCCGCGCTCATCGCGGCCCTGGATCCCGTCGCCGTTGAGGAACATGCCCACGGAACGGCCGAACCCGCTGTCCCAGTCCTCCGGTTTCATGGTGCTGCCGTCAACATCCAGCCATTCGATATCCGGCAGCCGCTCGCCTTCGCCACGCAGAACCGGCCTTCCATCGAAGAAGCGGCTGCGCCTGAAAGTGGGGTGCTTATGCCGCAGCGCGTTGACCGCGGCGGTGAACTCCACGAGGGGCTGGTCAACGGCATCCCAGTTCACCCAGGTCAGTGGCGAGTCCTGGCAGTAGCCGTTGTTGTTGCCCTGCTGGGTGCGGCCCATCTCGTCCCCGTGCAGGAGCATCGGGACGCCCTGGGAAAGGAGCAGCGTGGCGATGAAGTTGCGCTGCTGGCGGGCCCGCAGTCCGAGGACGACCGGGTCCTCGGTGGGGCCCTCCGCTCCACAGTTCCAGGAGCGGTTGTGGGACTCGCCGTCGTTGTTGTCTTCGCCGTTGGCCTCGTTGTGCTTCTCGTTGTAGGAGACAAGGTCGGACAGGGTGAAGCCGTCGTGGGCGGTGACGAAGTTGATGGACGCCACGGGCCGGCGGCCGGAGTGCTCGTAGAGGTCGGCCGAGCCGGTGATCCTGGAGGCGAACTCGCCCAGGGTTGCCGGTTCGCCGCGCCAGAAATCACGGACGGTGTCGCGGTACTTGCCGTTCCATTCCGTCCACTGGGGCGGGAAGTTGCCCACCTGGTAGCCGCCGGGTCCCACGTCCCACGGCTCGGCGATGAGCTTGACCTGGGACACCACCGGGTCCTGCTGGATGAGTTCGAAGAACGTCGACAGTTTGTCCACGTCATAGAATTCGCGGGCCAGCGTGGAGGCGAGATCGAACCGGAAGCCGTCCACGTGCATCTCGGTCACCCAGTAACGGAGGGAGTCCATCAGCAGCTGCAGCGAGTGCGGGTGGCGGACGTTCAGGGAGTTGCCGGTGCCCGTGTAGTCCATGTAGTGCTTGAGGTCATCGTCAACCAGCCGGTAGTAGGCGGCGTTGTCGATGCCCTTGAACGAGAGGGTGGGGCCGAGGTGGTTTCCTTCGGCGGTGTGGTTGTACACCACGTCCAGGATGACCTCGATGCCGGCCTGGTGCAGCGAGCGGACCATGGCCTTGAAGTCCTGGACCTGCTGGCCGGCGTCGCCGGTGGAGCTGTAGCTGTTGTGCGGGGCGAAGAAACCGATGGTGTTATAGCCCCAGTAGTTGTTCAGGCCCTTGTCTTCCAGGATGCCGTCATTGACGAACTGGTGCACCGGCATCAGCTCGATGGCCGTGACGCCCAGCTTCTGCAGGTGGGAGACCACGGCGGGATGCGCCACGCCGGCGTAGGTGCCGCGCTGGTCTTCGGGCACCTCGGGGTGCAGTTCGGTCAGGCCCTTGACGTGCGCCTCGTAGATGACGGATTTGTGGTACGGAATCCGGAGGTTATGATCGCCCTCCCAGTCGAAGAACGGGTTGATGACCACGCCCATCATCATGTGCGGAGCTGAGTCGGCGTCGTTCCGCGACTCCGGGTCTCCCATGTTGTAGGAGAACAGTGCGGGGTCCCAGTCGATCTGGCCGTGGACTGCCTTCGCGTAGGGGTCCAGGAGCAGCTTGTTCGCGTTGAACCGTTCGCCTGCCTCCGGGTTGTAGGGTCCGTGGACACGGTAGCCGTAGCGCTGGCCCGGCAGGATGTGCGGCAGGTAGCAGTGCCACACGTAGCCGTCCACCTCCAGCAGTTCGATCCGGGTTTCGGTTCCGGCATCATCGAAGAGGCACAGTTCCACCTTGTCGGCCTTCTCGCTGAATAGCGCAAAGTTCGTGCCGGTGCCGTTAAAAGTGGCTCCCAGCGGGTATGCCGATCCGGGCCAGACTTCCATGTGTTCTCCTCGTGCGTGCGGATTATCTCTAGACAGACTACTAGTAAGTAGGTTTAGTACTTATGCTGTGGGCGCAACCGGCGGCTTAGTTACAAGGAACGCATCACCTCGGGGACGCTGTGGGCGATCGCTCCGGCTGTCACCGGGCCGCCCGCCGATGCGAGCGAACCCGCGCGGCCGTGCAGGCTGGCGGCCAGGGCTCCAAGCGCGGCCCACCTGTGCTCCGCGGCGATGCCGCAGGCGGCAAAAGCGGCCTCGCTGTCGCCGTGCTGCGCCAGCAGCGAGCCGAGGATGCCGGCGAGCACGTCGCCGCTTCCGGCGGTGGCCATCCAGGGGGTTGCCTCCGCCTGGCTGAAGACCGCGCCGGAGGGAGCCGCCACGAGGGTGGTGGCGCCCTTGAGGAGCACGGTGGCTCCGCTCCGTGCCGCGGCTCCGCGCACGGCGGCGAGGGTTGAACCATCCACGCCCGCGCGCCCAAGTTCTGCCCCGTAGCGTTCCATCAGCCGGGCCAGCTCTCCGGAGTGGGGTGTGAGCACCACGTGCGGTGCCAGCGCCTCGGGCAGCGCCGGCAGCGCGCCGGCGTCGGCGGCCACAGCGAGCCCGGTGTCCACGGCGTCCCGCACCCGCTGAAGCTGTTCGTGGGCATCGTCGGCAATGCCGGAGCCCACAACCCATGCCTGGACGTGGGCGTCGGCCACGTTGTCGGGTCCGCATACGACTTCCGGGCACGCGTGGCGGACCAGCTCCGTGGGTTCTTGCGGCCCCAGGTAGCGCACCATTCCCGCCCCAGCGGCGAGGGCTCCCCGGCAGGCCAGCACGGCGGCGCCGGGGTAGGCCTGGGAGCCGGCGATTACCCCCACCACTCCGCGGGAATACTTGTGGGAGCGGCGGGCGGGCTGGGGCAGCAGACGGGCCAGGTCGGCCGTCTCGAGCCTGCGCAGCGCCGGTTCCGGCAGTTCGTCCTCGATGCCGATGGGAATCACCACCACCCGGCCCGCGTGGTCGGCTCCGGGATCGGCCAGGAGTCCGGCCTTGGCGCCGCCGAAGGTGACGGTGAGCGCCGCCGTGAGAACCGGGGCGTTGGCCTCGCCGGTGTCAGCGTCCACGCCACTGGGGATGTCGCAGGCAACCACGAATCCGGCAACCGCAGCCCGATTGCCCTGAAGCCGCTCCACGAGCTGGGCAGCGGGGCCGCGAAGTCCGCCTTGGGCCCCTGTTCCCAGGACCGCATCGATCACGACGTCGGCGCGCGCGGCTGTTGCTGCCAGCTCGGCCACGTTGTACTCCGAGAGACAGTGGAGGCGCCCGCCGGCGCGTTCCAGTGCCGCAAGGCCGCCGGCGTGCCCCTCACCGGCTGTGAGGACCGCCGTCGCGCGCATTCCGCGGCCGGCAAGCATGGCCGCGGCGAACAAGCCGTCTCCGCCGTTGTTGCCTTTTCCGGCGAGCACCACCACGCTGGCGCCGTAGGGGCGGATCCCGCGTGTTTTCAGTTCGCGGACCACCGCGTTCGCCAGCCCATAGGCGGCCCGCTGCATCAGAACAGCGCCCGCACCGGCACTGAGATAGGGCTTTTCAGCCTGGCGTATCTGGCTTCCGGTGTAGGCGCTGATCATGGTTCAGTCCAATCGGTGCTCGGTTGGTGCGGGGACCGTCAAACGGAGCTGCGCTCAGCCCTCGGCGATAACGGTGGCCGTTGCAATCCCGCCGTCGTGGCTGATGGAGAGGTGCCAGCGCTTAACGCCCTTTGCCTCGGCCACGGCCAACACTGTGTCCTTGACCTGGACCGTGGGTCCGTTCTGGTCCAGTCCGATCCAGCAGTCCTGCCAGTTCATGCCGGCCGGGGCCCCCAGAACCTTGGCCACCGCTTCCTTGGCGGCAAAGCGTGCGGCCAGGGACCGGGTGTTCAGTTCCCGCTCGGCAGGGACGAACAGCCGGTCCCGAAGGCCCGGTGTCCGCTCCAGCTGACGGCCGAACCGCTCAATGTCTACGACGTCTACGCCAATGCCAACAATCATGCGGTTATTCTACGGTCACGCTCTTGGCCAGGTTGCGTGGCTGGTCCACGTCGTAACCCTTGGCCGTGGCAAGTTCGGCGGCGAAGATCTGCAGCGGCACGGTGGCCAGCAGGGGCGCCAGGAGCGTGGGCGTCTCCGGAATGTAGAAGACGTGCTCGGCGTAGGCCTTCACTGCCTCGTCTCCCTCTTCGGCGATGACGATCGTCTTGGCTCCGCGGGCGCGGACTTCCTGGATGTTGGAGACCACCTTGGCGTGCAGGGAGTTCCTTCCCCGCGGGGACGGAACGATCACGAAGACCGGCTGGCCCTCCTCGATCAGCGCGATGGGGCCGTGCTTGAGCTCACCGGCGGCAAAGCCCTCCGCGTGGATGTAGGCCAGTTCCTTGAGCTTGAGCGCGCCTTCCATGGCCACCGGGAAGCCGACGTGGCGGCCCAGGAACAGCACGGACTTGGAGTTCGCCATGGAGCGGGCGAGCTCCTTGATCTGGTCCTCGTTGTCGAGGATCTGCTGGATCTTCGCCGGGATCTTGCCCAGGTCGGCCAGGATGTCCTTGATCTCGCCCTGGAACTTGTTCCCGCGCAGCTGGGCCAGGTACAGGCCCAGCAGGTAGGCGGCCGTGATCTGGGCCAGGAAGGCCTTGGTGGAGGCCACCGCGATCTCCGGACCGGCGTGCGTGTACAGCACGGCGTCGGATTCACGCGGGATCGTGGAGCCGTTGGTGTTGCAGATGGAGAGCGTCTTGGCGCCCTGTTCCTTCGCGTACCGGAGGGCCATCAGGGTGTCCATGGTCTCCCCGGACTGGGAAATGGACACGATCAGGGTGTTCTCATCCACGATCGGGTCGCGGTAACGGAACTCGTGGCTGAGCTCCACCTCGGTGGGGATCCGGCACCAGTGCTCAATGGCGTACTTGGCCACCTGGCCGGCGTACGCGGACGTGCCGCAGGCCAGCACGATGATCTTGTCGATGGCCTTCAGGTGCTCGGGGTCGATGCGCATTTCATCGAGCGTGAGCTTCCCGTCCAGGTCCGAACGGCCCAGCAGGGTGTTGGCCACGGCGTCGGGCTGGTCGTGGATTTCCTTTTCCATGAAGGACGGGAAGCCGCCCTTCTCCGCGGAGGCCGGGTCCCAGTCCACATGGTATTCCTTCCCCTGCGCCGGAGCGCCGAAGAAGTCCGTGATCTCCACGGAGTCCGCGGTGATGGTGACGATCTGGTCCTGGCCCAGCTCCACCGCGCGGCGGGTGTAGTCGATGAACCCGGAGACATCCGAGCCCAGGAAGTTCTCCCCCTCGCCCAGGCCCACCACCAGCGGAGAGTTACGGCGGGCGGCCACCACCACGTCGGGCTGGTCGGCGTGCACCGCAAGCAGGGTGAACGCGCCCTCAAGGCGCTGGCAGGCCAGCTGCATGGCCTTGGTCAGGCCGCCGTTGGAGGCATCCCCCTTCAGCTCGTCACGGAAGATGTCACCGATCAGGGCCGCGGCCACCTCGGTGTCCGTCTCGGACGCGAACGTGGTTCCCTTGGCCACGAGCTCCTGCTTGAGCTCGGCGAAGTTTTCAATGATCCCGTTGTGGATCAGCGCCAGCTTCCCGCCATCTGAGAGGTGCGGGTGCGCGTTACGGTCGGTCGGGCCGCCGTGGGTTGCCCAGCGCGTGTGGCCAATGCCTGTCACGGAATCCGGGAGCGGCCGTTCCTCCAGCTCCGTCAGAAGATTGCTCAGCTTCCCGGACTTCTTGCGTGAGGAGATCACTCCATCCGCAACCACCGCCACGCCCGCAGAATCATATCCGCGGTACTCCAGGCGCCGAAGTCCTTCAAGGACAACATCCAACGCGTTGTGTCCACCATTTACCCGGCCAGAAGAATGGCCTACGTATCCTACGATTCCACACATAGAGCCAAGCTTATATGGCGGAGCGGGCGCCCGACGTCGGATCCGCGCTGTGAGCGGGATGTTGCGGCCTGCATCGGCGCGGTTCCGGCGTCCCCCATTTCGCTCTCAGCGTCGCGGAGGGCAGAATCACTAACGTGACTTTGCAACGCAACGAAGCGAACGGCGAGGGTGTCTCCCCGTTCGTGGAGCTGGACCGCCAGACCTGGTCCCGGCTCGCAGCCCAGATGGAACAGCCCCTGAACGAGGAGGATGTGATCCGTCTCCGAGGGCTGGGTGATCCGCTGGACATGAAGGAGGTCCGCGAGGTCTACCTGCCGCTGTCGCGGCTGCTGCACCTGTACGTTGAGGCTGCCGGTCAGCTGCACGCGGCCACCACCACGTTCCTGGGGGAACAAACCCAGCGCACACCCTTTGTTATTGGTGTGGCCGGCTCGGTGGCCGTGGGCAAGTCCACCATCGCCCGCGTGCTGCGCGAAATGCTTCGCCGCTGGCCCGGCACCCCCAACGTGGAACTCATCACCACGGACGGGTTCCTGTACCCGCTGGCCGAGCTCAAGCGCCGCCAGCTCCTGGACCGCAAGGGCTTCCCCGAATCCTACGACCGCCGTGCGCTGCTGCGCTTCGTCAGCGAGATCAAGGGCGGGGCCGAGGAAGTCCGCGCTCCGTGGTATTCCCACGTCACATATGACATTGTGCCGGGCAAGGAAGTGGTGGTCCGCCGGCCCGACGTGCTCATCGTTGAAGGCCTCAACGTCCTGGCGCCCGCACGGCCGCGCCACGACGGCAGGCAGGGCCTGGCCCTGAGCGACTTCTTCGACTTTTCCATCTATGTGGACGCCAAGACCTCCTACATCGAGGAGTGGTACGTGGACCGGTTCCGTAAGCTGCGCACCACCGCCTTCGCCCAGCCGGAATCCTACTTCCACCGGTACGCCACGCTCTCCGATGAGGAGGCTGAACTGACGGCCAGGGACATCTGGAAGCGCATCAACGAGCCCAACCTTGAGGAAAACGTGCTTCCCACCCGCGGCCGGGCCCAGCTGGTGCTCACCAAGGAAGCGGATCACTCGATCCGCCGGATGCTGTTGAGGAAGGTCTAGCACGGGTGTGCCAGAACAAGGCCGCCGGGGACGCTTTGCTCCCCGGCAGACGCGCCGTCAGTAAGCTGCTGGCAGCCGGCGCGGGCTTGGCCGCCCTGGCGGCCTGCACGCCCGACGGCGGCACGGCGCCGCCGTCGTCGTCGTCCGCCCCAACCGGTTCGGCCAGCCCGGCCCCCTCCGCCTCAGGGACCGGCTCCCTGTCTCCTTCGGAGCCGCCGTCCGCTGTGCCGCCGTCCGCGCCTGCCACGACGGCCCCGCCGGCACCGGCCCCCAGCCCCACCTCGCCCGCCGCCGCGTTGCCCAAGCAGTTCTCCCTGACAGACCCCACCAGCCCGTGGGTGGTGGTCAACAAACGGCGGCCGCTCTCCCCCGCCGGCTACGTGCCTGCCGACCTCGTCCAGCCCAACATCCGGCTGGCCGTCTCGGGGGAAGCGGCGCAGCTGAACAGCACGACGGCGGCTGCCGCGGAACAGCTGTTCGCCGCGGCAGCAGGTGACGGGGTGGTGATGACCCTCGCCAGCGGGTACCGCTCGTACGACACACAGGTGAGCACCTACAACAGCTACGTGAGTTCACGCGGCCAGGCGGAAGCGGACACCGCCTCGGCCAGGCCCGGCTTCTCCGAGCACCAGACGGGGTGGGCCTTCGACATCGGCGATGGCGGCGGGGCCTGCGCGTTCCAGCCCTGCTTTGCCGATCAGCCCGCGGCGGTGTGGGCCAAGGCCAATGCCCACCGCTTCGGATTCGTGGTCCGCTACCCCTGGATGCAGCAGGAGATCACCGGGTACTACTACGAGTCCTGGCACCTGCGGTATGTCGGCGTGGAGGCAGCCATGGACATGTCCACGCGCGGCATCGAAACGCTCGAACAGTATTTCGGCCTGGAAGCTGCGCCAGGGTACCTGTAGGGCGGGGACCCCCGACACACCTTGGAAATTACCCGCTTGTCACACCGCGTTCACGGTGCGGGCCTACGGTGGGTGTCATGCTCACTGGATTCAAGAATTTCATCATGAAGGGCAACGTCGTAGACCTTGCCGTCGCCGTCGTGATCGGTACCGCTTTTAGCGCCGTGGTCACGGCCCTGGTCCAAAGCGTTCTTATGCCGTTCATTGCGGCTCTGGTGGGATCGCCCAACTTCGACAGCTTCGGCGTCGTCACCCTCAACGGAAACGACATCAAATTCGGTGTCCTGCTGACGGCAATCGTGAACTTCGTCCTGATAGCGGCAGCCATTTACTTCGTCATCGTTTTGCCCATGAACCATATGATCGAACGCCGCAACCGCCGCCTTGGAATCAATGCCAATGTCAAGGAAGAGGCGGCCGAGGATCCCCACATCGCGCTGCTCACCGAAATCCGCGACTCGCTCCGGGCGCCACGGCCCTAACGCCGGGCTGATTCAAGCATCGGCCATCAACGAAAAAGTGGTCCGCCCCGGCAGGAGGTGGACCACTTTCTGGTTTGTCTTCAGCGCTGCGAAAGCCGGTTCAGCGAGCCGGCGCCACAGCGAGGCGCTCTTCCACCACGGCGGCGAGCTGACGGCAGATGCGTTCAGCGGTGGGCATGTCCGCCGCTTCAACCATCACGCGGACCAGGGACTCGGTTCCGGAGGGCCTGAGCAGCACGCGGCCGGTCTCTCCGAGTTCCTCGGAGGCGCGGGCAACTGCGGCCAGGACGCCCTCGTCGGTGCCGGCGCGGGACTTGTCCACGTCCTTGACGTTGATCATCAGCTGCGGAAGCTTCGTCATCACCTTTGCCAGCTCTTTCAGCGGCTTCCCGGTCATGGCTACCTGCGCTGCAAGCTGGAGCCCAGTGAGGAGTCCGTCTCCCGTGGTGGCGTGGTCGGCGAAGATGACGTGGCCGGACTGCTCACCGCCCAGGTTGAAGCCGCCGTCGCGCATTTCCTCAAGCACGTAGCGGTCACCCACGGCCGTTTCCCGGATGGTGATGCCAGCTTCGCGGAGGGCGATTTTCAGCCCGAGGTTGCTCATGACGGTGGCCACCAGGACGTTGTCTTTGAGTTTTCCGGACGCCTTCAGCGCCAGGGCCAGGATGGCCATGATCTGGTCGCCGTCCACCTCGTTTCCTTCGTGGTCGATCGCCAGGCAGCGGTCGGCGTCGCCGTCGTGGGCGATTCCGAGGTCGGCGCCGTTCTCCACCACAGCCTGTTTCAGCGACTCAAGGTGGGTGGACCCCACGCCGTCGTTGATGTTGAGTCCGTCCGGCTCGGCGCCGATGACCACGATGTCCGCGCCGGCGTCGTTGAAGAGCTGCGGCGAGCAGCCGCTGGCGGCGCCGTGGGCGCAGTCGATGACCACTTTCAGGCCATCAAGCCGGTGCGGCAGCGTGCCGAGCAGGTGCACGATATAGCGGTCCTCGGCGTCGGCAAACGTCTGGATTCGCCCGACATCCCGCCCTGTGGGGCGAATTGGTTCCCGCCCCAGCTGTCCCTCAATGGCGTCTTCGACCTCGTCGGGCAGTTTCTGGCCGCCCTTGGCGAAGAACTTGATGCCGTTGTCCGGTGCGGGGTTGTGGGAGGCGGAGATCATTACGCCGAAATCCGCGTTGAGGTCGGCCACAAGGTAAGCGGCGGCGGGCGTGGGCAATACGCCGGCGTCGTAGACATCGATCCCGGAGCTCGAGAGTCCCGCGGAGACGGCGGCCGAGATGAACTCACCGCTGGCGCGCGGGTCGCGGGCCACCACGGCGCGGGGCCGTGTTCCGTTGGTACTGCGTTCGTGGCCGAGCACGACGGCGGCGGCCTGAGCCAGCTGCATCGCCAGCTCCGCGGTGAGCAGGCCGTTAGCCAAGCCCCGGACACCATCTGTTCCAAATAATCTAGACATCGGCTCAATCTTAGACGATGGAGGTCCCGGGGGCCGGGATCCGGTCTGGCGATGCCGCCACGCCAGTGGTCTGGCGGGTGGACCGACGGCGTCGGGTACTACGCGAAATCGGCCGCGAAGCGACCTACGATTACTTGTTTAGTGCGTGTCGGTACTCGACTTTGCCAATAACCCTCGCCTGCCATTCAATCGCCCCTCTACTATTCGAGGCATGACACCTAGCTCTGGGGGCTTGGCGCTCGAAATCGTGGTACCGGTCTTTAACGAAGAACTGGTACTCGAAAAAAGCATCACGAAGCTCGCGAATTATTTAATGCACGAAATGCCTTCGACGTGGCAAATCACAATCGCGGACAATGCCAGCACGGACAATACGCCAGCTATTGCCCGCCGTTTGGCGGCACAGTTGCCGAATGTGGTTCATCGCCGGCTTGAGGTCAAGGGACGCGGCTTCGCGCTGAGGGATGCATGGAGCGCATCCTCAGCCAAGGTTCTTGCGTATCTCGACGTTGATCTGTCGACAGATCTTGCTGCGTTGCCGCCGCTTGTGGCTCCGCTCTTGTCCGGGCATTCGGACATTTCCATCGGGACGAGGCTCGGCCAAAGTTCGAGGGTCAGCCGCGGGCCGAAACGCGAGTTTATTTCGCGGTCCTATAACTTTCTCCTAAGACGAACTATGCAGGTGAACTTCTCCGATGCCCAATGTGGCTTTAAGGCCATCCGGTCCGAGGTGGCTCACAGGCTACTGCCCCATATAGAGGACAACGGCTGGTTCTTCGACACTGAACTGCTGATCATCGCAGAGCGCTCCGGGCTTCGGATCCACGAGATTCCAGTGGATTGGGTGGACGACCCCGACAGTCGTGTGGACATTAAGCAGACAGCGCTTGACGACCTAAGGGGCCTTGTCCGGGTGGGCAGTGCGCTGGTGAAGGGCACCATTCCCGTGCAGGCGATATACGCAGAGTTGGGCCGCAGGCCCATCGTCGCGCCCGGCCGGCCAAGCTTCTTCGGGCAGGTCCTTCGATTCGGTCTGGTCGGAGCTGCGTCCACCATCGCTTTCGCGCTGCTCTATCTTGTTCTTCAGGGTCCGTTCGGGGCCCAACAGGCAAACTTCGTGGCATTGCTCGTGACCGCAGTCGGGAACACGGCGGCGAATCGCCGGTTCACGTTTGGAATCACCGGTCCCCTGCGTCTATTTACTCAACAGATTCAAGGGCTTGTGGTCTTCACGCTCGCGTGGTTCATCACGTCCTCGTCCCTGGCTGTTCTTCATACCGTGTATCGGGACGCCGCTCCGAGCCATGAACTCATGGTCCTCACCGGGGCCAACATTCTCGCCACCCTAATGAGGTTTGTCCTACTCCGTATTTGGGTGTTCCGCGTAGGGCGCCATAATGAGCGAGCCATCGTAAGTGCGCCACGAACCTCTGCGAAGCCCGCGCTATGACCGCCACAGAGGCTCGACCGATAAAGCACACACCCAAACGCGCGGCCGCTACTTGGAAACGGGTGGCGGGTCAAACCAAGAAATTTATGCGGGGGCCAGCGGGAAGCCCTCCATGGGAACGGCCGGCACTGCTTTCGCTTCTGGCGCTCACCACCCTGCTTTACACGTGGGGCTTAGATCGCAACGGTTGGGCTAATTCCTTCTACTCCGCAGCCGCGATGTCCGGTTCGCTCGACTGGACCGCTTTCCTGTTCGGATCCTCGGACCCGGGCAATGCAATAACCGTGGACAAGCCCCCGCTCAGCATCTGGATAATGTCACTGTCCGTCCGGCTGTTTGGCCTCAATTCCTGGAGCCTGTTGCTCCCGCAGGCGTTCATGGGGGTTGCCAGCGTCTATCTTCTCTACCGCATTGTTCAGAAGCACTTCGGCCCTGCGACGGGGCTGCTTTCTGGGATCTTCTTCGCGGTCACGCCTGTAGCCACGGTCATATTCCGGTACAACAACCCTGACGCGCTCTTGACGCTTCTGATGGTTGGAATTGCTTTCTTCACCCTGGAGTCAATCGATCGCGGTCAGCTTCGGTGGCTGCTGCTTGCCGGAGTTTTGACGGGCGCAGCGTTCCTTACCAAGCAACTCCAGATATTGCTGCTTCTGCCTTCAGTTGGTGTGAGCTACGCAGCGTTTGCACGAACTTCGATGGTCAGGCGATCCCTGCAGCTGGCTGGGGCCCTTACCGCAGCAGTCATGGCGGCCGGTTGGTGGCTCCTTATTGTCCAGCTGACGGACCCCTCAAAGCGACCCTTCCTCGGGGGCTCCAGGGACAACAGCGTCGCGGAGCTGACTTTGGGTTACAACGGACTGGACCGCCTCACTGGGGCGGGTGCTAACTCGGCAATTGTCGGCGAGGTCGGCAAGAGCACCGAGAAGCTGGAAGTAGGCTTCCAAAGATTCCTGCAGCCTGGTTTCTCGGGACAGTTCGGATGGTTCCTTCCCCTGGCGATTGCCGGAATATTCGTGAGTTTCTGGTATCTCTGGCGACGCAAGGGAGACAAGACTGCACGTGCCCTCCTGCTATTCTGCTGCGTCTGGCTCAGCTGCGCGGTTATCGTAGTCGCCTACATGTCGGGAATAGTGCACCCGTATTACGTCCTCACTGCGGTTCCTCCGCTGTGTTGCCTAGCGGCGGTAGCGTTTATGCATTTCCTGAAAGGCCTCCGAAGGCGCCGTATCCGGATACTTGCTGGGATCACCCTGGCGGGGAGCATGTTCTTTGCCTACATATCCGCAGCACGTTCGACAGAGGATTTTCCCGGCTTCGCGGGCGTCCTGCTGGTGGTCTGGGGACTTGTGATTGGTGCCGTGCTGGTCCGGCCGCCGAGGAAGGTGATCGCGCAGCTGACCACCGGAGCGCTCCTCGGCGCCTTGATTCTGGGCCCCGTCGTGTGGTCGATCAACACCGTACTGAGTCCTCACATCGGGGCTGGCGTGATCGGCGGCCCCGATCTGCTCGGTCTCCGCTCGGACGACCGTGAGCACGCCCCGCCCGATGTGCTGACGGACCTGGTTTCCGTCATGTACGGCGAGCTTCCCTCAACCGCACAGCTACAGAGGCTTCATGCCACTCCAGCGTCAGCCACTTGGGTGTCCGCCGTGGTTGGCTCGGAGACCGCAGCCAACTACCAACTGGAGACCGGAAGGGCTGTGCTGCCCCTCGGGGGATTCGACGGTAAAGATCCTTTTCCAACTCTGGAGCAGTTCAAAGATCTGGTGGACCAAGGGCGCGTCGGATCCGTCCTTATCCAGCGGTTGCCTCCGCGGACATTGGAAGGGCGTGGCGAGTCCGCCAAAATCGTAGAGTGGGTGCGAGCAAATTTCGCGGCCGAAAAAATTGACGGGGCAGACTACTTTCCGCTCATCAAATGAGGCCGGACGCAAAGGAAGCCCGCCCCACCAGCTGGCGGGACGGGCTTCCGTGTAAGCGGGTTTAGCGCTTGGAGTACTGCTGAGCCTTACGGGCCTTCTTGAGACCGGCCTTCTTACGCTCGATGACGCGGGCGTCACGGCGCAGGTAACCGGCCTTCTTGAGGGTGGCGCGGTTGTTCTCGGTGTCGATCTCGTTCAGCGAACGGGCGATGCCGAGGCGCAGGGCGCCGGCCTGGCCGGAAATGCCGCCACCGTGGATGCGTGCGAACACGTCGTAAGCGCCATCAAGGTCAAGGATCTTGAAGGGCTCGTTGACATCCTGCTGGTGCAGCTTGTTCGGGAAGTAGTTGGCCAGTTCGCGGCCGTTGATGATCCACTTACCGGTTCCGGGCACGATGCGAACGCGTGCTACGGCTTCCTTGCGACGGCCAACTGCCGCGCCGGCAACCGTGAGGGCCGGGCGTTCCTTCTTGGGCGCTTCTGCTTCTGCAGGACCGCTCTCCGAGGTGTAGCTGGTCAGGTTTTCCTCAGCCACAACGGCCTCGGTGGTCTCTTCGTTCTGAGCCACGATTCTCCTTGTATAGATAAGTTGTTTGGTGGCCAGGACTACTGGGCGACCTGGGTGATTTCGAAAGTCTTGGGCTGCTGGGCGGCGTGCGGATGCTCTGCACCGCGGTAAACCTTCAGCTTGCCCAGCTGCTGTGCAGCGAGGGAGTTCTTCGGGAGCATGCCCTTGATGGCCTTCTCCACGGCGCGGACCGGGTTGGATTCCAGCAGCTCCGCATAGGTGACGGAAGTCAGGCCGCCCGGGTAACCGGAGTGGCGGTATGCGCGCTTCTGCTCCAGCTTGGCGCCGGTGAGGGCAACCTTCTCGGCGTTGATGATGATGACGAAGTCGCCCATGTCCATGTGGGACGCAAAGGTGGCCTTGTGCTTGCCGCGCAGCAGGATTGCGGTCTGGCTCGCGAGACGACCAAGGACAACGTCTGTGGCGTCAATGACGTGCCACTGGCGGTTGATATCGCCGGGCTTCGGGGTGTACGTACGCACGGTGTTTGCCTCGTTCTTGTTCTGGCGTTCTTGTTTAGGTGTCACGTAAGGGTGTGCACCTACTATCTATGCGCTACCGGAACAGAGGTGAGGGCTCTATGGATCCAGTGGTCCTGAGGTCCCGAATATGCCCGTCGAGTAGCTATCCTGCAACCGGATTCTCAAGCGGGCACGCATCATCGAGAAAGGACACGCACAACGACTATCAAGAATAGCGGGTCCAGTGGGTCCTGGTCAAAATAAGCTCTGGATAGCAAGCCTACGCGGGTCCCGATGCGCGCCCGCCCGTCTCGTCCCAGGAGTGCCCGTGTCCCTTCTCGCTATTGCCGGACCCACCCAGCCGCTGTTCGTCGTCGCGGTAGGTGTGCTTGGCCTGGCACTCGGACTCCTCGCCGAACGCGTGATGGTTCGCACCCTTCCGCACCTCGGGGGAACCCCGCCACGCTGGGTAAGAATTACGACGGCGCTGCTGACCGGAACACTTTCCGCCCTGCTTGCGCTGCGTTTCGGCACTTCCTGGGAATTGCCGGCCTATATTGTCCTGGCCGTGCTGGCAGTGCAGCTTTCCCGAATTGATATTGCACAAAAATTGCTGCCCAATCGGGTTGTTCTGCCGCTCCTGGGGGTCGGCGCCGTGCTTCTCGGAACGTCCGCGGCGCTCACCGGCGAGTGGGCAGACCTCCTCCGAGCTGTCATTTCCGCCGCGGTCCTGTTCCTTGTGTACCTGATTTTGGCGATTATTTCCCCGAACGGCCTCGGAATGGGCGATGTGAAGCTCTCCGCGCCGGTCGGCCTGTACTTGGGCTACTTGGGTTGGAGCCAGTTGTTCTACGGGGGAGCCTTCGGATTCGTGGCCGGCGGCCTGGCCACTGCGGTCCTGCTACGCCTAAAAACCAAGGGAACGCTGAGCGAAGTGGCATTCGGACCCTCCATGCTGGCCGCTGCCTTCTGCGTCATCTTGTCACTCCCGTAACACTGCCCTCGCAGTAAACAAGGCACTCCTTGGTATCCCTAGTTGCCAACTTCCAAGTAATACCCGTCCAAGCTCATCCAGAACTTGAGTACTCCCCTGCGCACTCTAAGTAGCGCCGGAAAATCCCTTCACAAAAGTCGAGTACAGGTACGCATTGTCGGCCATTATTCACCGTGCCAATGTTGTCCCAACGGAACTCCGGACTCTTAGCAACAAGGGGGGTGCTGGGATTTCGTAAATCGAATTCAAAACTCTGGAAAAGGAAATTACAATGACTTCTCTCATGCTTTCAATGGTCTCCTTCGTCGCCGGCATCAAGAACCGTCTCACGAACGAAGAAAAAGGCGCCACTATGGTTGAGTACGGCATCATGGTCGCATTCATCGCGGTCCTTGTAATGGCCGCGGTCCTCGTCCTTGGCCCCAAGATCGCCGCCCTCTTTACCTCTGTTTCGACCGCCCTCTAGGTGTCCCGGCTGCGGTGACAGGGGAGTCACCGCAGCTGAGCCCCCTTCTCCGTAACAGGCAGCCTCCGAATGTCACAGGCAGCCTGGACAACAGTTCGGTAGTAGATCTCGATTTCGGTCTCAAATTTCAGGAGCAAGTCGTGAACGCATTCATCGCAAAATTTAAGGCTGTATTCCACACGTCCAAGGTCAGGCTGTTTTCGGAGGAAAAGGGCGCCACGATGGTCGAATACGGCATCATGGTCGCCTTTATCGCCGTCGTCGTAATGGGCGCTGTTCTAGCGCTCGGTCCGCAGATTGCTGGCCTCTTCACTTCCGTTTCGACGGCCCTCTAGGGCATCGGGTCCATGGGCTCTGGCGGTGTCAGGACGTCCGCCAGAGCCCCAGTCCGTTAATAACTAACAACTATTCGAGAAAACCCGGTTTGGGGAGACAGTCTTGAAGTCAAAACGGAAAGAACGCGGCGCAGTGGCCGTTGAGATGGCGATCGTTCTCCCGCTGCTACTGCTAATTCTCATAGGAATCATTGAATTTGGTCGGGTGCTCAACGTTCAGGTCTCACTGACCCAAGCAGCCCGCGAAGGTGCCAGGTACGCTGCGATTCATTACCACGACACCAGTCTGGACGTTACCGGCACAACTCTTGCAGCTGCGCCCGCCCTTTCCGGGCTGGCTGTCACGGTCACGAATAACGCGGGCAGTTGCGCTGCCACGCCGGCCACGAACGTCACTGTGACCACGAAGGTGTCACTGCATTCACTTACCGGCTTTTTGGATACGAGCTTTTTCGGTCAGCCTGGAATCTTTCCGCTGGCAATGAGCGGCGTAGGGGTGATGAGATGCGGTGGCTAAGCGGTGGACGCGGGCGTACGTCAAAGCCGGCTGGACGGCCTGAAAACCACGAGCGGGGTGCCGCCGCAATTATCGTCGCGGTCCTCATGGTCGCTCTAATGGGCTTTGCCGCCCTGGCAGTGGATGTTGGTTCGATGTACGCCGAAAAGGCCCAGCTGCAGACTGGCGCTGATTCCGCCGCCTTGGCGATTGCAGGCGATTGTGCGAAGCAGGCCTGCGGAGATACCAACACCACGGGTCAGTATTTCGCAAACCACAACGCCAACGACGGCTCCAGCGGCGCAACGGTCTCTTTCCCTAGCGCCAATACCGTGCGCGTTGTGGCCCGGGCGCGGCCGGCAGGGTCAACCGTTGACGGATTCTCACTCTTCTTTGCTCGAGTGTTGGGATTTGACAACACAAACATCGACGCCACCGCGCAAGCCATCTGGGGAACTCCGTCGAAAGGCAGCACCCTTCCCTGGACGGTCAGCGAATGCGTCTTCGAAAAGTACCTATCAGCCAGCCAACTCGCCCAACTAAACGCGACGGGAACGTTCACCGGCGACCCAATTCCAACCCATGTTCTACTGCGCTACGACACAGGTGCGCCAGCCTATCCAGGATGCGCCGCTCAGAATGGCTACGAACCAGGCGGCTTTGGCTGGCTGACAACAAATAGCGGATGCACTACTAATATCGACCTCTCATTGACGGTCGACGGACAACCTGGCAACCATTTCCCGAATGCCACCGGCTGCGACGCGGCGCTCTCCACGCTCATGGATAAGCCAGCCCTGATCCCACTCTTCAGTTCCGCTACTGGCAACGGCAGCAACGCCAAATACTCCCTGATCGGTTTCGGGGCGTTCCAGGTCACCGGCTACAGGTTTAGCGGAACTGGCGGAGTAGACGATCCGCTCGCACCAAGCTGCACCGGTAACTGCCGCGGCCTCCAAGGCTACTTTGTCCGCTTTGTTTCCCTCGAAGAGGGCATGACGCTATCCACCGGGATCCCCAACTACGGCGGCACAGGGGTTGAACTCACAAAGTAGCTGGCAAATATATCCGCTAAATCGATGAACCATGAATTCGTGAAGGAGCAATGAAGTGAAATCACGCCTACTGGGAGGCATTGCAGCACTGTTGTTGGCAATCACTGGAGCCGTACTACTAGTTGTGTATGTTCAGGGAGCCGACAACAGGGCCGTGCAAGGACTCGAACCCGTAAATGTGCTAGTCGTCAAGGAAGCTATCCCCGCCGGAACGAAGGCCGAAGACCTTGGCAACAAAGTCAGACTGGAGGCCATGCCGCAGTCGGCCGTTCCCGCGGGCGCACTCGATCATCTCTCTGACCAAAATGGCAAAGTGACTTCCGTCAGCCTGCAGCCTGGGGAACAACTTCTGGCGGCGCGGCTTGTGGACCCCAGGGAACTGTCGCCTGGCACCGTTCCCGTACCGGCCGGCTTGGGAGAAGTCACCTTTCTCCTGACGCCTGAACGCATTCTGGGCGGGAGGCTCCAAGCCGGCGACAAGGTAACTGTGTACACCTCGTTCAAATCCGACGAAAGCGCCGCGGCAGGCGCAAAACAATCCACGGGCCTCCTTTTTCACGATGTCCTGGTGACAGCAGTTCAGAAGGCGGCGCCGGAGACTCAGAAAACCAGTTCCGGTAACAGCTCCAGCACTACAGACAACGCAGTGGCCATGCCCAACGGATCTGCATTCATTACAGTAGCCAGGACTGATGCCGAAGCAGCCAAGATGGTCTTCGGAGCCGAGTTCGGAACATTGTGGTTGTCCAAGCAAACCGACACCACAAGCAAGAGCAATCCTCCCATTACTACCTTTGGAGGGCTGTACTAATGAGCCGCTTCGTTGCGATCACTGCCGTTCGAGATTTTGAGGGACGGGTTCGTCAGGCTGTCTCCGGAGCGTTGCACGGGGAACTGCAGACACTTTCTCCCGAGGTCCTCTCGGGAGGTCCCGACGATGTGTTCAAGCAACTCAATGGAGCACCGCCGGAAGTTCTGATTCTAGGACCAGGCGTTGCGCCGGAAGACGCTCTGAAGCTCGCAACCGTATTCGACCTTCAGTACCCGGAAATCAGCCTCCTTCTCATAGCCGAACCCTCCCCGGAGCTAGTTCTCCGCGCCATGCATTCAGGAATCCGCGACGTCGTTACGCCTGAAATAGATGCGAACGAACTTCGGGTCCTGCTGGAGCGGGCCTGCCTCGCCTCCGCCAGTCGGCGCCGCGGCATGGCCCCGGCGGCCGAACCTGGCCACGAGCGCGGGCGCGTCATCGCCGTCATGTCGCCCAAGGGCGGCGTCGGCAAGACCACCGTGGCCACGAACCTGGCCATCGGCTTGGGCAAAGTTGCACCGATGAGTGTGGTTATTGTGGATCTTGACCTGCAGTTCGGCGACGTGGCTTCGGGATTGCTGTTGGAGCCCGAACACTCGATTACAGACGCCGTCCACGGCGCCGCCTCTCAGGATTCCATGGTTCTTAAGGCATTCCTCACGGTGCACCCTGCCGGCATGTATGCGCTTTGCGCTCCACGTACCCCTGCAGAGTCCGACTACATCACCGCAGAGCACGTCGGCCGGCTCATTAATCAACTGGCGAGTGAATTCAAGTACGTGGTGGTGGACACAGCGCCAGGCCTCGGCGAGCACGTCCTCGCCACCTTGGAACAGGCCACGGACGGTGTTTGGGTGTGCGGCATGGACGTTCCAAGCGTTCGAGGCCTACGTAAATGCTTCGGTGTCCTCAAGGAGCTCCAGCTTCTTCCCCAGGGCCGGCACACGGTACTCAATTTTGCCGATCGCAAAAGCGGACTTTCCGTGCAGGATGTGGAAGCAACAATCGGGGTCCCCATCGATGCTGTTATCCCCCGCTCACGAACGCTCCCGTTCTCCACCAATCGCGGCGTCCCAGTGTTGCAGGCCACCACCAGGGATGCGGCTTCTAAAGGGCTCAAGAAACTTGTAGACCGGTTCGATCCTCAGTGGGTATCGTCCACCCACAACAAGCTGCACCGACGGGTGGTTGTGTCATGAAACTTTCAGATCGGCTTTCAAGGTCGCAAAGCGACGCGACCGCCCAGCAAGCGAATGGCATCGAGGCTCCCGCAGTTGTGCCTTTACCGGCTTCCCCTCCGGAGATTCCGACGTATGGTTCGGTGAATACGTCGCTATCATCAAGTCTGTCCCTGGGCGGACCTCCGGTGGCCCCGACTGTCGACGCGCTTGCCGGCCTCAAACAACGGGCAGGCCAGGCACTCTTTGAACGCATGGGCACCCGATTTGGCGACGCATCAGCTTCAGAGGAGGATCTGCGCGCAACCGCAGTCGAAGAACTGTCCGCCGTCATCGACCAGGAACAGGTCCCGCTATCTCCTGAAGAACGCCGGCGGCTGATCCGCGAGATTGCGGACGAGGTCATGGGCTACGGTCCTCTTCAGCGACTCCTCGAAGATCCGTCTGTCACTGAGATTATGGTCAACCGGTTTGACCAGATCTACATTGAACGGCATGGACATCTCACTTTGACCGGATCTGCCTTCAGTTCAGATGACCACCTGCGGAAGGTCATCGAACGGATCGTGTCCAGGGTGGGACGCCGGATCGATGAATCTTCGCCACTAGTCGATGCGCGTTTGGCAGACGGTTCGCGCGTCAATGCCATCATTCCGCCGCTGGCGGTCAACGGGCCATCCCTCACTATCAGGAAATTCAGTCACGTGCCGCTGACCGTGCAGAACCTTATAGATTGGGGTTCCATCACTCCCGAAATGGCGGAATTGTTGAGCGCCTGTGTGCGGGCCCGCTTGAATATCATTGTTTCTGGCGGAACCGGCACGGGTAAGACGACGTTGCTCAACGTGCTGTCTTCCTTCATTCCTGAAGAAGACCGCATTGTCACCATCGAAGACGCAGTAGAACTCCAGCTCCAGCAGGAGCACGTCGTTCGGCTGGAAAGTCGGCCGCCAAACATCGAAGGCAAAGGCGCAGTCGGGATCCGTGAGCTAGTTCGCAACTCGCTTCGCATGCGGCCTGACCGTATCATCGTGGGCGAGGTGCGTGGCGGTGAATCCCTGGACATGCTGCAGGCCATGAACACCGGCCACGATGGCTCCCTCTCAACCGTGCACGCGAATTCGCCACGAGATGCTGTGGCACGCCTGGAAACTCTTGTCCTGATGGCCGGGATGGACCTGCCGCTAAGGGCTATCCGCGAACAGGTTTCGTCAGCCGTAGACCTCATCATCCAAGTCACCCGGCTTCGAGACGGCAGTCGGCGTGTCACCCACGTGACCGAGGTGCAAGGCATGGAAGGCGACATCGTGACACTCCAAGATGCCTTCCTTTTCGACTACTCCGCAGGCATGGACCCCCAGGGCCGGTTCTTAGGCAAGCCCATCTCAACTGGAATCCGTCCCAGGTTCCTTGACCGTTTTACAGAACTCGGGATCATTGTGTCGCCAGCCGTCTTTGGCGCCACATCGATGCAATCCGGGAGGCGGTAGGCCATGAACTCTCCAGTGTTTCTTGTCATTCCATTAGCACTTTGTTTCGGAGCCCTCCTCCTGATGTTTTTCGTTGTGCTCAAGCCACGCCATGGCTCCATCCCTGTGGATCGCAGGCGACCGGGCACCCAGTCCGATCAATCCGCTATCAGCAAGGTCTCGCAAACAGCAGTAGACGTCGTAGGTGGCGTCCTCGGCGACTCAGGCGGCCCGTACAACCGGGCTGTGCTTTACGACGCCGGCGTGAAAATGGCGCCAGCCGATTTCACGGTCATGGTCGCAGTCGCCGCGTTCCTGTTGGGAGGAATGGGAGCTCTGTTGATGCATCCTCTGATCGGCATTCTCATCGCGGTCGCCACGCCGTTTCTGGCACGGATGGTTCTCGGCATACTCAAGGACAAGCGGCAGATGAAGTTCGAGAGCCAGATGACCGACACGATCCAAATGCTTATCGGCGGCCTGCGGGCTGGACACAGCGTCATGCGGTCTATCGAGGCCGCTGCCCAAGAGGCCGAGGCTCCCACATCCGAAGAGCTCGCCCGAATCGTGAACGAGACGCGCATAGGCAAGGATGCCCGTCTGGCAATCGACGACTCCGCTGACCGCATGGACAGTGAGGACTTTCGCTGGATTGGCCAAGCGATCCAAATTAACCGTGAAGTGGGTGGCGATCTGGCAGAAGTTCTGGAACAGGTGGCTGGCACGATTCGCGAGCGCAGCGAGATCAAAGGGCATGTGCGCTCGCTAAGTGCTGAGGGCAAGATGTCGGCCTACATTCTCATGGCACTCCCTGTCGGAGTCGCGATGTTCTTGGGAATAATAAATCCGGGATACCTGAACGCCTTCGTCCAGACAACTATCGGCATCATCATGATGGTAGTCAGCCTCCTCATGTTCGTCATTGGCGGCTTCTGGATGAGCCGCATAATAAAGATCAAGTTCTAGGGGGACTTGCCATGACAACAATCGCCTGGCTAATCATTGCAGCAGTCGTCCTTCCGCTCGCCTATTTCACATGGGTGCTCGTTACGCTGGACCGAAAAGGCGCCGTGGCCATCCAAACCAACCTGGCCCACGGCTTCACCCACGGCGGGAATAACTCCGTCCAAGCCGCTCCAATTTTGCTTGGAATTTCCAAGAGACTGACCCCGGGAAGTTACGAAGCCAAGTTGGACCGGTGGCTTGCCCTTGCTGGTCGGCCTGAATCGATGCCGCTTGAAAAAGTGATCGTTGCGAAGCCGCTTCTGGCTCTGGGTGGTGCACTGCTAGGCATCTTCCTGATCGGCGCTTCGCCAGCGCCAGCAAGCGTCGGCCTGACAATTTTCATGACAATATTCTTGTACTTCATCCCGGACCTTCTGATCTACAACAATGGAGTCAAGCGTCAGCAGGCCATCGAGCTTGAGTTGCCCAATACTCTTGACCAGATGCTGATCTCCGTGGAGGCCGGGCTCGGGTTCGAATCGGCGATGGCGAGATCAGCTGCATATGGCGGGGGCCCGCTCGCTCAAGAGCTGGTGCGCACGCTGCAAGACATCCAAGTGGGTCGTCCTCGGCAGGAGGCTTACGAGTCTTTGGCCGCACGATCTTCTGTCCAGGACCTGCGCAGCTTCGTGAGGGCCGTTGTTCAGGCTGACAAGTACGGAATTGGCATCGCAAAAGTCCTCCGAGCCCAAGCTAAGCAAGCCAGGGTCAAGCGCCGTCAACGCGCAGAGGAAAAAGCAATGAAGTTGCCCGTCAAAGTACTTTTTCCGCTGATCCTCTTCATCTTTCCAGTGCTGTTCATTGTCCTTCTCGGCCCGGCGGCCATCAACATCATCGCAGCGTTTAGCTGAGCCCCGCCGCACCAACGGCGCCAGAACTCCAGGACCATCTTGGCACCCAGAGCCATCCGCAGCGCGCAGAACATCCGCCGGCAGCTGCCACAAAGACCGGACCCTCTCGGACCCAGAGCCGGGAGGGTCCACACGGCAGGACCCCCTCGGCACCCAGAACCGAGGGGGTCCTCTTTTGCGTTCAGGGTGCTGCAGAAGAAGCCTTCTAATGCTCAAGAATTGCTCAAGGCGTGCGCAAGAAACACGCAAGGTAAGCAGGCTTGCCACAGGATGTTCCAAGATCGACTTCGAGGCCGAAAATCGGTTGCCACCTTCGTTGAAGAGCTGGTGCAGGACCAGCCACCCGAACTCGCTCAGGAGTCCCAATGCTTTCTCTCATCGCTACCCTCCAGACCCTCGGCTTCACAGCCATGAACCGCGTTCGCGGAGAAGAGAAGGGCGCAACGGCCGTCGAATACGGCATCATGGTCGCCCTCATCGCCGTTGCCATCATTGTTGCCGTTGGCCTCCTTGGTGGACAGCTGAACAGCATATTCCAGGGCATCACGACCTCGATCACTCCGAAAACAGCTCCGTAGCCCACTCCAGCCAGACCACGCCGATGGTGCGGTGAGAGGGACTCCGTCCCTTCACTGCACCATCCGCATGCTGCCGACTTTTCGAGTCGGGCCAAGGTTCCCAGCCGACGAGAGGCCTCCACAAATGCGTGATCACCGGGAACGGGGCGCCGTCGCGGTGGAATTTGCCATCTTGGCCCCGGTACTCATCATGTTGCTGCTCGGGATTATGGGCTCTTCACGGTTGATGGTGAAACGGGTTCCGTGTCTTGAAAGCTGAAGGGCTCGTAGCCCTGCTGTGATGGATGTTCTCTACGCATTCATCAAGTCAGGAGCTACGAGCCTTGATCGAGCCTACTTCCCCGTGCCCCGATGCTGCCACCGCCATTTTCAACCTGCCCGATTACCGGCTCTTCACGGTTCATGGCAGAACATTTCACCACGAACCGTGAAGAGCCGGATTATGGAGTTCGGCCGCGCCTACAACGCGCAGGTCTCGCTCTCCGCTGCCGCCCGCGAAGGCGTCCGGGTTATGGCCATCTCCAATGACAAGACGGCCGCCCGCACAGCGGCAAAGAACGCCGCCGTCTCCCTCAGCCCGGCATTGACGGACACCAATATCAGCTTCGGCGGGGCCTTCTGCTCCCCCGGGGCCCAGATCACCCTCACCATCACCTACAACCTCTCCACTCTCACGGGAATCGCGGGCCCCTTCACGATGACCGGTAAAGGAGTCATGCTGTGCGGAGGCTAGGAGCCAGTGCCGTTAATCACGACGGCGAACGCGGAGCCGTCGTCGTTGTGGTCGCCCTCCTGATGCTGGTGCTCCTCGGCTTCGGTGCTATAGCTGTGGACGTCGGCATGCTGTACGCGGAGCGGACCCAGTTGCGCAACGGCGCCGACGCTGCCGCCCTCGCCGTGGCGCAGAAATGCGCCAAGAATCTGAGCGACCCCGATTGCTCCACAACATCGACCCTCGCCGGCAGCCTTGCTAATGGCAACGCCAACGACAATCTGAGCAATATCAAGTCCTTGGTCTTGGACAAGACCAACCGCACAGTCACGGCGACAGCCGCGTCACAAGAGGCTGGTAAAACGCCGAACCAGGTTTCCCTCTTCTTCGCCCGGGTCCTCGGCATGAACACTGCTGAGGTCGGGGCCAGCTCCACGGCCCAATGGGGCACCCCCTCCAAGGGACCAGTCATTCTGCCGCTGGCCATTGCCTACTGCAAGCTGAACATATCGCCCGGTTCCGTCGCCGGCGCGGAGCAGGTCCTGGACCAGGCGTTCAATGGTTGCGCCGGTATCCCCGGTGGCTTCGGCTGGATCCAAAGTACAGCAACAAAATGCGCGGTAACGGTAACGGCCGGCGCATCAACCAACTCGGGAATATGGTTCGCCAGCGACACCGGCGCCAGCGCTCCGACTGTGTGCACGGCTGCCGACTTCAGCCAGATGAACAACCAGACAGTGCTGTTGCCGCTGTACGACCTTGCCACTGGAACCGGCTCCACGGGCAAGTACTACATCAAGGGTTTTGCCGCCTTCCACGTCACCGGCTACCACTTTGCGGACATCAGCTGGACCGCCGGGGCAAAGGTGGACAACAAAACCATCAGGGGCTACTTCGTTAAGTTCGTCTCCCTGTCCCAAGCCCTCGAAACACTCCCGATTACGGGGCCACTGTTGTCCGTCTCACCCTTTAGCCCGTCCCGGAAGCACAGGAGCAATCAGTGAAGTCACGCTTGTTGGCAGGAGTGGTAGCAGTCCTGCTGGCCATCGTCGGCGCAGTCCTCATCCTGACTTACGCCCAAGGTGCGGACCAGCGGGCGGTCAAGAACCTGGATCCCGTGGCCGTGCTGGTGGTCACGAAGGCCATCCCGGCGGGTGCCTCCCTGGAAACCATTAAGACCTCCGTGACCGTGGAGCAGCTTCCCGGCACCGCGGTGGCGAAGACTGCCCTGAAAAACCTGGACGACTCCGCCGGCAAGGTTACGGCCGTGGATTTGGTCCCCGGCGAGCAGCTCATGGCCGAGCGCCTCGTCGCTCCGGACGACTCGAAGGCCTACGGAGTGGTGAAGGTGCCGGCAGGTCTTCAGGAAGTGTCCTTTCAGCTGGATCCGCAGCGCGTGGTGGGCGGCCGGCTGGAGCCCGGTGATCACGTGGGAATTTTTCTATCCAAAAAATTCGGTGGACTCGAGGCTAAGCCGGACAAGGAGACCACTCAGCTTTCCATTCACAAAGTCCTGGTGACGGCCCTCCAAAGGGCGTCCGAGGGGGCGGCGGCCAAACCTGCGCCCTCGGCGAGCGCCACAGCCGATCCGCGCGATGTCACGCTCCCCACGGGGTCCTTGATGGTCACAGTGGCGGTCAACGACATCAACGCGGACAAGATAGTGTTCGCCTCGGAATTCGGCAGCGTTTGGCTCAGCAAGGAGCCTTTGGATGCGCAGGACAGCGGACCGCGTGTCCTGACCGCGCCGGATGTGTACAAATGAGCCGCTTCGTCCTCATCACTCCCGACGTCGACTTTGACGGCCGGCTCCGGCAGGCCGTTGCCGGCGGTCTGCAGGGCGGCGTACAGACGTTCTTCACGAGCATGCTGCCCGCCGATCCAAACGAGCTCTTTGCACAGCTGATCCAGCAGCCGGAGGTTCTTGTCCTGGGTCCCGGGGTGGCCGTGGATGAGGCCCTTCGACTGGCGTCCTGAATGTCCAGTTTCCTGAGTTGAGCGTCATCCTGGTCAGCGAACCGGATCCCAATTTCATCCTGCATGCCATGCGCGCCGGCATCCGGGACATTCTTGGCCCGGACTCGGAGCCCGCCGAAATCCGTGTGCTGCTGGAGCGGGCCACCCAGCAGTTCGCCAGCCGCCACAGGACACAAGCCCCCACGCCGCCGCAAGGCGGCAGCGGCCTCGTCATCCGTGTTTTCTCCCCCAAGGGAGGAGTGGGCAAAACCACCATCGCCACCAACATCGCCATCGGACTGGGCAAGATTGCCCCGATGGGCGTGGTGATTGTGGACTTGGACCTGCAGTTTGGCGACGTCGCCCCCGGGCTCTACCTCAACCCCGCCCACACCGTCACCGACGCCGTCTCCCCCGCGGCCAGCCAGGACTCACTGGTGCTCAAGGCCTTCCTCACCGTTCACCCCGGAAGCATCTACGCGTTGTGCGCGCCGCCCAATCCGGTGGAAGCCGATGAGATCACCCCAGAGCAGATCAGCCGGCTGCTGGAACAGTTGGCAGAGCAATTCCAGTATGTGGTGATTGACACCGCGCCCGGCCTGCCCGAAAGCGGCCTCGCCGCCATGGAGCAGTGCACTGACGTGGTGTGGGTCAGTGCCATGGATATTCCAAGCGTGCGGGGGCTCCGTGCCGGACTCGACGTCCTGAGGCAGCTGGACATCCTTCCGGAGTCCCGGCACGTGGTGCTGAACATGGCCGATGCCAAAACCGGGCTTACCGTCCAGGACATCGAATCGACCATCGGCGCTCCCGTTGACGTGAGCATCCCCCGCTCCCGTGCGGTTGCCTTCTCCACCAACCGGGGCATACCGGTACTCCAGGAGCCGGTGAAAGATCCTGCGGCCAAGGGCCTCAACAGGCTCGTTGACCGCTTCAACCCGGCGTGGCGGGCCAAGTCTCAACGCAACCTGCACCGAAGGGTGGTTGTCTAAATGAAACTTTCAGAGCGTATAAGTGCAGCGCAAGCAAGGACCCAAGCCGCCGCGGCTGGAACGCAGCCGGCCGCGCCCCTGCCCGTCGTCGTCGGTCCGCGGCTGGACGCTGTTCGCGCTGACGCGCGGAGGGTGGACGGAAGGCGGGCGGACGCCCGCCGCAGTGACAGCAGGCTCGCGGGGGCGAAGCTCCCCGCGCCGCAGCCGACGCCGGGAGCCGCACCTGCCGCCGTCGGCGTCCCGGAACACCCGGAGGGGGTGAAGCCCAAAGCGCAACAGCCGGTGGACGCCTTTGCCGCCCTGAAACAAAGAGCGGCGACTGCCCTCTTCGAACGCATGGGTGCCCGCTTCAACGACTCCGCGATCACCGAACAGGAACTGCGGACCACAGCCCGCGACGAGCTCACCCGCATCATCGATGCCGAGCAGGTGCCGCTGTCCACCGAAGAGCGCACGCGACTGGTTCAGGACGTTGCGGACGACGTTCTGGGATATGGACCACTGCAACGGCTGCTGGACGATCCTGCCGTTACCGAAATCATGGTCAACCGCATGGACCAGATCTATGTGGAACACAAAGGCCAGCTCACCCTGGCCGATTCCCGCTTCAGTTCCGAGGAGCACCTGCGCAAAGTCATCGAACGCATTGTGTCCAAGGTCGGCCGGCGCATTGACGAGTCCTCTCCCCTGGTGGATGCCCGGCTCGAAGACGGCTCCCGCGTCAACGCGGTGATTCCGCCCCTGGCCGTGGGCGGCTCTTCGCTGACCATCCGTAAGTTCAGCAAGGTTCCCCTCACGGTCCGCAATCTCATTGACTTCGGGACGCTGACGCCGGAGATGGCCGAACTCCTGGACGCATGCGTGAAGGCAAAACTGAACATTATCGTCTCCGGCGGCACGGGAACGGGAAAGACCACCCTGTTGAATGTCCTGTCCTCCTTCCTGCCCGCCAATGAACGGATCGTCACCATCGAGGACGCCGTGGAGCTCCAGATCCAGCAGGAACACGTGGTGCGGCTGGAAAGCCGCCCTCCCCGCACCGAGGGCAAGGGCGCGGTGACCATCCGTGAACTGCTGAGGAACTCGCTGCGTATGCGTCCGGACCGGATCGTGGTGGGCGAGGTCCGTGGTGGCGAATCGCTGGACATGCTCCAGGCCATGAACACCGGCCACGACGGCTCGCTGTCCACCGTTCACTCCAATTCACCGCGCGACGCCGTGGCCCGCCTTGAGACACTGGTGCTGATGGCGGGGATGGACCTTCCCCTGCGGGCCATCCGCGAGCAGATTGCCTCTGCCGTGAACCTGATCGTCCAGATTTCCCGCCTGCGTGACGGCAGCCGCCGCATCACGCACGTCACCGAGGTACAGGGCATGGAGGGCGATATCGTCACGCTCCAGGATGCGTTGGTGTTCGACTACTCGGCTGGCGTGGACGCCCACGGGCGCTTCCTCGGGCGGCCCGTCGCCACCGGTATCCGCCCACGTTTCATCGACCGTTTCGAAGACCTGGGTATCCACGTCTCACCGGGAGTCTTTGCCACTTCCCCTGGCGCAGGAAAAGGTTAGGGACGCCGTCATGATGACTGCTGGATTGGTGCTCTTCTTCGTCGCAGCAATTTTGTTGGGGGTGGCGGTGCTGATGCCGCGCACCCCGGGAATTGCCCTGGACCGGCGCCGTCCCTACGACTCAGATCCGCCTTCCCGTCTGACACGCGTTGCCGGCGTCACGGTCCAGGCTTTGGACCGCTTTCTGGCAGGGCGCAACATTCGCCTGTATAACCGGGAAGCCCTCGAGAACGCGGTCGTCAGGCTGAGCCAGGCCGAGTTCATCGTTCTGGTGGTCGCTGGAGCGGCGGTGGGGACGCTGATCGGGCTAATTATTGGCGCCCCCGTCCTGTCGGTGCTTCTGGTGGTGCTGGCTCCCTTCGTGGGGCAACTGGTCCTGGGCTTCCTGGCCGGGAGGCGGCGCGCCAAATTCGACGAGCAACTGGGCGACACCCTGCAACTGCTGGCAGGTGGACTGCGTGCAGGGCACAGCATTCTGCGGGCCATCGACGCGGCGGCGACGGAATCCCAAAGCCCCACGTCGGAGGAGATGCGGCGGGTTGTGACCGAAACCAGCCTGGGCCGCGATCTGCTGGCGTCATTGACCGACACCTCCGAGCGCATGAAGAACGAGGACTTCGTCTGGATTGCCCAGGCCATCCAGATTAACCGTGAAGTGGGCGGGAATCTGGCGGAGGTACTCGACCAGGTGAATGAAACCATCCGGGAGCGGTCCGAGATCAAGGGTCACATCAAGTCCCTGGCGGCGGAAGGCAAGTTCTCCGCCTACATCCTGATTGCCATGCCCTTCGGCATCGTACTCCTGCTGATGACCCTGAACCCGGGCTACATGAACTCGATGTTCACCCATCCGCTGGGCCTGGTGATGATGGCCGCATCCGGCGTCCTGATAACACTCGGCAGTCTCTGGATGCGCAAGATCGTCAACCTGAAGTTCTGAGGAACCCGTGAATCCCTTGATACTCTCCTCGCTCCTGCTGGTGTGCCTGCCGACCGGTTACCTGGCGTGGTCATTCCTCTCCGTTGACAAACGTGCCCGCGCCGCAACCATCGAAATCCTGGCCCGGGGCCGGCACACCGTTGAGGACCAGGGCAAGAAGCAAAATGGCCTCCTGGACGCCGTCGGCTACCGGCTGACCCCGGCCGGCTACGTCCGCAAGCTCGACAGGCTGTTAGCTTTGGCGGGCCGTCCGGAAGCGTGGCCCCTCGGGCGTATCCTCGCGGCAAAGCCCGTCGTGGGCTTGGTGGGAGCGTCGTTCGGGCTGCTCATCAGCATGAGCAGCCCCACCCCCACAATGAAGCTCGTTGGCCTCTTCGTCCTTCTTCTGGGGTACTTCATTCCGGACCTCCTTCTCTACAGCGGGGCCCAGGAACGTCAGAAAGCCATGCAGCTGGAACTAGCCAACACGTTGGATCAGATGCTCATCTCCGTCGAAGCGGGCCTGTGCTTCGAGGGCGCCATGGCCCGCGCCGGTGAGAACGGCAAAGGCCCCCTGGCCGAGGAACTCGTCCGCACCCTTCAGGACATGCAGGTGGGGCGCAGCCGACGGGAGTCGTATCTGGCGCTGGCGGAGCGGACCAACATTCCGGAACTCCGCAGCTTCGTCCAAGCCGTGGTGCAGGCGGACACGTACGGCATTGCCATCAGCCGGGTCCTGCGGATCCAGGCCAAGGTGGCTCTTCGGACATCCGGTAGGGGTCATCGGTGGCTCCCGAGGACCCGGTCGCTAGCCAGCCCTGACGAACGAGGTCCCATGGATCCGCGGGCACGGCACCCCTCCGCCCCGCTGGACGTACGCCGTGTGGTGTGGTCAGGTTAGGGAATGGAGCGTTGGGACGGCACGACCAACCGGATCACGGTCCTCCACGACGCGTTCGGGAACCGACCCGGCCTGATCAAGGACTGGGGATTCGCCGCACTCGTCGAGTTCGAGGGGCGTCGGATCCTTTTCGACACCGGAAACGACTCGTCGACGCTTGCCGCCAACGCCGACGCCCTCGGTGTTGACCTGCGCGCGATCGACCTTGTTGTGGTCTCGCATCGGCACGGCGACCACACCTCCGGGCTCGGTCACCTTCTACACATAAACCCCGACGTCCCTGTCTACGCCCCGGCCGAGTTGTACGGCGTGTTCGGCTCGCGCCTGCCCGGCCACTTTTACCCGCGCCGTCCGTCGCTGCCAAGGTCCATGCAGTACTACGACGGCGAACCTCCCGACGTCATCCACCACGGCACGCCGTGGCCCGGCGCACGATTCAGCTGGATCGAGGAATTGACCCCATTAGGGAGCAACGCGTGGCTGATCCCCGTCGTCTCGGAGGTGCCGGGAACGCGTGAGCTGCGCGAGATCACCCTCGCGCTGTCGACATCGCAGGGACTAGTGCTCGTGGTGGGATGCTCCCACCCGGGGATCGAGCGGATCCTGGAGGCCGCTGCCGCGATCGACGACCGTGTCTACTGCATCGTCGGCGGCCTCCATCTCGTCCTCGCCGACGAGCCCGAGGTGCGTCGCGTCGCGCACGCACTTCGCGACAATTGGCACGTGCAGACCATCGCCCCGGGACACTGCACGGGTGAACCTGCCTTCCTGACACTGAGCGAGGCGTTCGGCGACCGCTACCTCTACGCCGGCCTGGGGGAATCGGTCCCAGTCCCGCGACCCGCCGCGATGTGACGCGGAAACCACTGATCTGCGGTCGCCCGTCGCCCGCGCAGCCACGATCAAGGCATCGCCACCCGCACGGTGACGTGATCGACTGGGTCATGGGCGGGTAGGGGTCGAGGTCCCCGAGGATCAGTAGTGCTAACTCCCTGATTCCGACCGAGGACCTCGACGTGCTTCACCCTACTTCGGGGTGCGCTGACGCGCGCTCTGCCACCGCCCCGTGTTCCCGTTGTGACCTGCTTGTTGGTCTCGATGGTGTTCATGTCGAGCATGTCGACCGCCGTGAGGACGTGCTAGTCGTGACGGTATCCAGCCCGGCCGCCCCGACCGGATGCCCGGCGTGCGGCGTGATCGCCGTGGGCCGCGGACGACGCCGACGGGTCCTGCACGACGTGCCCAGCGTGACGCGGGTGCGGATCGTGTGGCGGCAACGGGTCTGGCGGTGCACCGACGATGCGTGCAGCAAGAAGACGTTCGTGGAGCAGCTCCCATCGATGGTCGCTGCGCGGGGTTCGATCACGCAGCGCACAACCGCGTGGGCGGTCGGTCAGTTGCGTCGCGAACACGCGACCGTGCATGGTCTCGCCCGGCAGCTGAGCACGTCGTGGAAGACGGTGTGGCGTGCGATCGAACCCGAGCTGGTGCGGCTCGCCGCCGACGAGTCCCGGTTCGAGAACGTCACGACACTCGGGGTGGACGAGCATGTCTGGCATCACGTCGACCCGCGAAAGCGGGGCCCGAAGGCGCTGACCGGGATGGTCGACCTCACCCGCGACGCGAAGGGGAGAACGCGGGCCAGGCTGCTGGATCTCGTGCCCGGCCGGTCCGGGGCCGTCTATAAGGTCTGGCTCGACGAGCGTGGCGACGCGTTCCGGGAGGGCGTCAAGATCGCCGCGTTGGACCCGTTCGCTGGCTACAAGACCGCGATCGACGACAAGCTGCAGGACGCCGTCGCGGTGCTCGACGCATTCCACGTGGTCAAGCCCGGCACCGCAGCGGTCGACGAAGTCCGCCGCCGGGTGCAGCAGGACACGCTCGGGCATCGGGGACGCAAGGGCGACCCGCTCTACGGGATCCAGACCATCCTCCGTGCCGGGGAAGAGAACCTCACCGACAAGCAAAGCGCCCGCCTGCACGCCGCGGTCGAGGCCGACCCCGCGCACGACGAAGTGTTCGTCGCGTGGCAGTGCGCCCAACTGCTCCGCTCCGCCTACCACCAGAAGAACCTGGCCGACGGACGACGAATCGCGCAACGCGTTGTAGACACGTTCCACACCTGCCCGATCCCCGAGATCGCCCGCCTTGGCCGCACCCTGCGCCGATGGAAGGACGCGTTCCTGGCCTACTTCACCACCGGGCGATCATCCAACGGCGGCACCGAAGCCGTGAACGGGATCATCGAGCTCCACCGCCGCCTCGCGCGCGGGTTCCGCAACCGCGAGAACTACCGGCTCCGCATGCTCCTCGCCGCCGGCGGCCTCACCCCATGACCCCCACCAGATGTCCGAAGAGCCGCCAAAGTCATGAGAGTCAAACGCCGCCAACGCGCCGAGGAAAAAGCGATGAAGCTGCCCGTGGCGATTCTGTTCCCGCTGCTCTTCTTCATCTTCCCCGTGCTGTTTATCGCTATTCTGGGACCGGCCGTCATCAATGCCATAGACACCTTTAGCGGCCACTAGGCACGGCTAAACCCGGCCCAACCCCTATTAGCCCAGGCGAGACTCAAGGTTTCCACAAGATCAACCGAAGTCACGCTCTTTCATCATTCCAGGAAGTAGCGTTGAGACATGTCCACATCAGGCTGCTGCACCGACGATGGAGGCATGGACTGCGTCCATACGGCTCCTCCGGCTGCCGCTGCCCCGAACGCCGGGATCACGGCCGCTGGACTCCCTAGCGCTGCGTCCCCCGAGAACGGGACCGTTGACGACAAGCCCGCCTCGAGCCAGCTCCCGTTGCTGGACCTCACGGTCCTGCAGGAGTTGGAAGCCGAGCTGGCCAGCCCCGCCGCCGCCCGTACCTTTGCGCGCGACTACACCGAGATCTGGGGCCAACGGTACGGGCACCTGAAGACGGCGGTGGACGCCGAAGACGTTGCCGATGCCCTTGACGCCGTCATCAGCCTCAAGATCGCCTCCGCCATGGTGGGAGCCCTTCGCCTTGCCGAACTGGCCGAAACTGTGCAGGGACTGATCCGCAGTGGCGACTGGGACTACTGCCAGGAGCTCATGCCCCTGGTTGAAGCCCGGGGAAATGAGACCATGAGGGAACTTCAGCTCCGCTACCTCGCCCCGGACCAGACCGCGGGCTGAGCCCGCCGTGGGGCGCCGCCAGCGCGGTCCCGTTAAGCCTCCGGGCCCACCGGCGCCATCCGGTAGCCCACACCCCGGACCGTCTGCAGCCACCGCGGTTCGCCCAGATCCTCCTGCAGCTTGCGCCGGAGATTCCCGATATGCACCTCAACAGCGCGTTCGTCCGCCTCGCTGATGTAGGCGTCCGCCTCGTAGTAGTCGCCCCGGACCACGCGGACCAGCTCCGCCCTGGTGCACACGGCCCCAGCCGCCTGCAGAAGCGCGTGGAGGAGATCGAACTCGCTCCGGGTCAGCTCCAGGGCCGACCCACGAAGCACAACGGACCGGGTCCTGCGGTTTAGCGCCAGGTCCTTGTAGCGGTAGACGTCCCCGTTCGCGGGTGCCGGCGAGGCCAGCTGAACAGCCGCCGCCGCAACAGAGGCGGGCGCGGGCTCCTGGACGTCCTGGTATCTGGGCCTGCGCAACATCGCCGCCACCCTCGCCCGGAGTTCCAGTGGCCGGAACGGCTTGACGATGTAGTCGTCCGCGCCGGCGTGGAGGGCGGTGAGCATGGCAGGCTCTTCGGACCGGCCGGTCAGCATCACCACGTAGGCGTCGCTGAACTGCCGGATGCGCCGAAGAACCTCATAGCCGTCAATGTCCGGCAGCCCCACATCCAGAGTGACGACGTTGGCGTGCTGATGTCGGACCACTTCAACGCCCTCACGGCCCCCGGCGGCCGTGTGGACTTCAAACCCTGCCTGAAGGAAAACAGACTCCAGCAGATTGCGTACATCTTTGTCATCCTCGACAACCACAGCTACACCCAGATCGCTCATGGTTTGACCCCCATGCATCCATAACCCCATACATTCGCCCACCGCAAACGTTTATTTCACCCCCGAGGGACTACGCTACAAGAAATCTTGCCTCCCAGCGGCTCTTTTTGCCGGATAAGAATTCGAGTGGTCAATTATCATGACATTCAGAGTTACGTCGACGTTAAGAAAGGCCGGGCACAGTGCTCGTCACGACTTGGATCCTGAATACGTCCCGCCCCAGGGAATGGTCAAAAGCGGGCACCGGGAAACACACCATTGACTGAGACGTCGCTGGCCCCCAACGCCGAGCGTTTCTTCAGGGAGCTGGCGCCACGCGCGCAAGTGGTGTTGTGCCAGTTGCCCTTGGCTTCGGTCACCCTGGCTTTGGCATTGGCGGCCCTGCTTGTCTGGCCCGGGATATTCAGCAACGGGCTCTTCGTCATGGCCATGCTTTTTCAGGTGTCTCTTTTCATCGCTTGCGCCCTGGTGCCGTGGGAAAACCTGGGTCCGCACGCTCCCCTGTTCATCCCCATGCTGGATTTCCTGGCCATTTGGCTGACCCGCACTGGCGCACCGCAAAACCTCCCCGGACTGGGCGCCCTGGCGATCTTTCCCGTGATCTGGTTATCCGCCTCCGTTGTTCGGGCCAGGACCAGTCTGTTCCTCAGTTTTTTCGGGACCCTGCTGATTGCGTTTCCGTCATTGTTCCAGCATCTTCCCGGCATCACCCCGGCGGATGTGGTGTCCGCCCTGCTGCTGCCCCTGTTGATGCTTACCGTGTCCCTGGCGGTTCGCTTCGCCAGCGTTAACTTGAGGCTCCAGCACAGGAACCTTGAGGCCAAGGACCGGGAACTCCAGGCTCTTTTTGCCGAAAGCAAAGACCGCGAGAGGCTGCTGCATACGATTCTGGAAACTGTGGACGTGGGAATTATTGCCGTGAACAGCAATGGCGACAGGCTGCTGACCAATAACCGGCAAGCGCAATTGGAAGCCGGCGCGATCAAGGACAATTCATCGGAAATTCACGGAGAGGCGCAACTGACTCTCCTCAGCCAGGACGGCAAAACGCCGCTTCCCGCGCACAAACGCCCTGTTTACCGGGCGGCGGAAGGTGATTCGTTTGCCGACTATCTGGTCTGGTTCGGCGAGGGTCCCGAGCAGCGGGCCATTTCCACCGCCGCACGGAGCATCCGGGACGACGACGGCGGGTTCGGCGGTGCCGTAGTGGTCTTCAACGACGTCACCGGGTTGGTGGAGGCCATAGCGGCCAAGGACGACTTCCTCTCCAATGTCACGCACGAACTGCGCACGCCGCTCAACTCCGTCATCGGCAACCTCGATCTGGTGCTCGACGGCGGCCACTGGCTACCGCCCGTGGCGGCACAGCAGCTGGAGGTGGCGCACCGGAATTCCGAGCGCCTCCTGGCTCTGGTGTCCGACCTCCTGGTCTCGGCGTCGGCCGCGTCCTACGTCCACCCGCGCCGCACGGACCTCTCCGGCCTGGTGGATGCCAGCGTTGGCACGGCCAGGGTCCACGCTGCGGGCGCCGGCGTGTCCGTGCTTACCGATGTGCCGGTGCCGTTGTGGGCGCACGTGGACCCCATCCGGATCGGCCAGGTGCTGGACAACCTGGTATCGAACGCCATCAAGTACTCACCCGGGGGAGGCACGGTGAGGGTATCGGCCCGTGCGGATGACGGCTGGGTCCAGCTTCAGGTACGCGACGCTGGAATGGGGATGACACCGGCGGATGCCGCCCGCGTGTTCAGCCGGTTCTTCCGCAGTTCCTCGGCCCGGGACGCCGGAATCCCCGGCATTGGCCTCGGGCTGTCCATCACCAAGGAAATCGTTGAACTCCATGGCGGGTCAATCGTCTGCGAGAGCCAGCCGGACCGGGGCAGCACGTTCACCGTGGCCCTGCCGGCCGAGGGTCCCCCTCCCCCGTTCTAGGTGCTACTTCCGCAAGGCCCGCGTCAACTCAGCCCTGGCAAGGAGTTCGCTGTCCGACGGGTAGGCCACTTCCTCCAGCACCAGGGGATGCGGCGCGGACAACACCGATTTGGCATCGCGCTTCTGCTCCAGCAGGCGCTCGTACAGCCATCCCGGGCTTTCGATGCCCTCCCCCACGTACAGGGCCGAGCCCACCAGAGCACGGACCATATTGTGGCAGAACGCGTCAGCCTGCACCGTGGCCACAATGACGCCGTCGGCTCCGCGGGCAAACTCGAACCGCTGCAGTTCCCGGATGGTGGTGGACCCCTCCCGGGGCTTGCAGTAGGAACGGAAATTCTGCAGGCCCAGCAGTTTGGCCGCACCCTCGTTCATCAGGTCGATATCCAGCGGCGAGTTGTGCCAGAGCGTGGAGTACCGGCCCAACGGATCCCACAGCGCCGGGCCGTCCGCGATGCGGTAGCTGTAACGGCGCCACAGTGCCGAGAAGCGGGCGTCAAAGCCCTCGGGGGCCATGGACACCTGGTGCACCTCGATGGCGCCGGTGAGCTCGCCCAGGCCCCGGCTGAGGGCTCCCCGGAGCCTGCGCAGGAGGGCGACGGCGGGATCCAGTTCCGCGCCGCGGTTCAGTCCGAGCCACTCGGCATCCGTGAGGTCCAGGTGGACCACCTGGCCGCGGGCGTGCACCCCGGCGTCGGTGCGCCCGGCCACGGTGACGCGCACCTTCCGCCGGACCAGCAGCGCCAGTGCCTCTTCGAGGACGCCCTGCACGGTCCGCAGGCCGGGCTGCACTGCCCACCCGCTGAAGGGGCCGCCGTCGTACGCCAAATCCAATCGGATACGCAAAAACCCGCCGCCCCCCAAAACGGGGGCAGCGGGTTTCTGGTGGTTCATAGACTTAAGTCTATGCGAAGGATTCAGCGAATTACTTCGCGTCCTTATCCTCGGCAGCAGGCTCTTCAGCAGCTTCCTCAGCGGCCGGAGCCTCTTCGGTTTCAGCGGCTTCGGTCTCGGCAACCTCGGCTTCAGGAGCTTCTTCGGTCTCGGCAGCTTCAGTCTCAACAACCGGAGCGGCTTCGGCCTTCTCGGCGTCGCGCTTGGCGGCGGAAGTAGCCTCGGCTACCACGGCCTGCTTGGCGGAAACCGGCTCAAGAACGAGTTCGATGACAGCCATGGGGGCGTTGTCGCCCTTGCGGTTGCCGATCTTGGTGATGCGGGTGTAGCCACCGTTGCGGTTCTCCACTGCCTGTGCAATGTCGGTGAACAGCTCGTGGACGATGCCCTTGTCGCTGATCAAGCCGAGTACACGGCGGCGGGAAGCCAGGTCGCCACGCTTGGCGAAAGTCACCAGGCGCTCGGCGTACGGCTTCAGTCGCTTGGCCTTGGTCACCGTGGTGGTGATCCGCTTGTGCTCGAACAGTGCGGCGGACAGGTTCGCGAGCATCAGGCGCTCGTGACTTGCTCCGCCTCCGAGGCGCGGACCCTTAGCGGGGGTAGGCATAATAGTTTCTCCTCATATGGAAGCCGTTGGGCTGCGCACACCATGGTGCATCCAGCCGGCAGGCCAAGATCTGTTTGTTAGAGCTCGTCGTCGCTGAAAGCGGCGTCGTCCTCTTCAATTGCTGCGGCGCGTGCTGCGAGGTCAAAACCGGGAGGCGAGTCCTTGAGGGACAGGCCCAGTTCAACCAGCTTTGCCTTGACCTCATCAATGGACTTCGCACCGAAGTTACGGATGTCCATGAGGTCGGCCTCGGAGCGGGCAACGAGTTCACCCACGGTGTGGATTCCCTCACGCTTGAGGCAGTTGTAGGAACGGACTGTAAGGTCCAGATCCTCGATCGGCAGAGCCATGTCTGCTGCCAGGGCAGCATCCGTCGGCGACGGGCCAATCTCGATACCTTCAGCTGCGGTGTTCAGCTCGCGGGCCAGACCGAACAGCTCCACCAGGGTGGTACCTGCGGAAGCAACGGCATCGCGCGGGGCGATGGCCTGCTTGGTCTCGACGTCGACAATCAGCTTGTCGAAGTCAGTGCGCTGCTCAACACGGGTAGCTTCCACGCGGAAAGTAACCTTCAGCACCGGCGAGTAGATCGAGTCGACCGGAATGCGGCCGATCTCGGAGTCGCCGGACTTGTTCTGAGCTGCCGAAACGTAGCCGCGGCCGCGCTCGATGGTCAGTTCGAGTTCGAACTTGCCCTTCGAGTTCAGCGTGGCAATGTGCAGATCCGGGTTGTGGAATTCGACGCCGGCCGGCGGAGCGATGTCCGCGGCGGTGACGACTCCCGGGCCCTGCTTGCGCAGGTAGGCAACAACCGGCTCGTCGTGCTCGGAGGACACTGAGAGGCTCTTGATGTTCAGGATGATCTCGGTGACATCTTCCTTGACACCCGGAACCGTGGTGAACTCGTGCAGCACGCCATCGATCCGGATGCTGGTTACAGCGGCACCGGGGATGGAGGAGAGCAGGGTACGGCGGAGGGAGTTTCCGAGGGTGTATCCAAAGCCCGGCTCCAGCGGTTCAATGATGAACCGGGAGCGGTTTTCGGAGACGACCTCTTCGGAGAGGGTGGGGCGCTGTGCAATGAGCACTTAGGTTTCCTTTCGGCGAGCATCCGCTATATGACGCAACACAGGTGGTGGAAATTCGGTCTGAAGACTTAACGCGGCCGGGCTTGCCCGGACCGGTGAGGGTCCGGGCAAGCTCTGGCGCGCTGGGCAGCCTTAGACGCGGCGGCGCTTGGGCGGGCGGCAACCGTTGTGCGCGCTGGGGGTGACGTCCTGGATGGAGCCAACCTCGAGGCCAGCGGCCTGCAGTGAACGGATTGCGGTTTCGCGTCCTGATCCCGGTCCCTTGACGAATACGTCAACCTTGCGCAGACCGTGCTCCTGTGCACGCTTTGCGGCAGCTTCGGCAGCCATCTGGGCAGCGAACGGGGTGGACTTACGTGAGCCCTTGAAGCCAACCTCACCGGCGGAAGCCCAGGAGATGACAGCACCATTGGGGTCCGTGATGGACACGATGGTGTTGTTAAAGGTGCTCTTGATGTGCGCCTGGCCAAGCGCGATATTCTTCTTGTCCTTCTTACGCGGCTTGCGAACCGCGCCACGAGTCTTCGGGGGCATTATTTCTCCTACAGAAAGTTTATTGGGGGAAAGTCAGCAGCTATTTCTAGCGGCCGGCTTTCTTCTTGCCGGCGACGGTACGCTTCGGACCCTTGCGGGTACGTGCGTTGGTCTTCGTACGCTGTCCGCGTACGGGCAGGCCCTTGCGGTGACGCAGGCCTTCGTAACTGCCGATCTCAACCTTGCGGCGGATATCAGCTGCTACTTCGCGGCGAAGGTCACCCTCAACCTTGTAGTTGCCTTCAATGTAGTCACGCAGCTCAACCAGCTGTGCGTCCGTCAGGTCCTTGACCCGGACGTCCGCGCTGATGCCAGTGGCAGCCAGGGTTTCGTGTGCACGGGTCTTACCCACGCCGTAGATGTAAGTAAGCGCAATTTCCAGCCGCTTTTCGCGGGGAATGTCTACGCCAGCGAGACGAGCCATAGTGGCAGTGCTCCTTGTATAAACCGGAGGTCGTAAACAGCACACCGCATGTTCAGTGCGGCCCCAGCCTCCGACCGGGGGTTAGCTGTCCGGACTCTTTGATGCTCAATGTCCCAGATCAGCTTGTGCTGCCTTCTATATTTACTTGCGTGGGTTAGCAACCCAGGGTTTTCCCGTGTGGGAAATTAGCCCTGGCGCTGCTTGTGGCGCGGGTTCTCGCAGATCACCATGACCCGGCCATTACGGCGGATCACTTTGCACTTTTCGCAGATCTGCTTGACGCTCGGCTTGACCTTCATGGCGTTCCTTTGCGTGTTGCAGTTGGTCCCTGGACCGGCCTTCGGCTGCTGCTCTGGCCGCCCAGCGTTTACTTGTAGCGGTAGACGATACGACCACGTGTCAGGTCGTACGGGCTCAGCTCCACCACTACGCGGTCCTCTGGGAGAATCCTGATGTAGTGCTGGCGCATTTTTCCAGAGATGTGCGCCAGAACGATGTGCTTGTTGGTGAGCTCAACGCGAAACATCGCATTAGGCAGCGCCTCGGTCACAACGCCCTCGATCTCAATGACCCCGTCCTTCTTGGCCATACCCTCCGCTAACTGTTGTTGCCGCAGCTTTCCGATTGGCACCGGACATGACTGCGGACGTTTTTGATTGATTGGCGTCTGCCTTCCGACCGCAAAAGGGCACAAACAGGGCAGACAACCAACAGACAACACTACGCCATCACGGCATGAATGTTAAATCGAACTATCGTAGCGCACTACCGCTCCGTACGCACCAAACTCCCCCGCCGGAGTTTTGATGCCTTCCGCCCGGGAGATGCCGTCCAGGATGGCCTCGGTCACGGCGTCAGCCGCCGCACTCTGCAAGGTGATGAGGCTGAATTGCCGGACGGCCTGCGTACTGCGGTCAAGCTCGACGGCGCCCGTGGCCAGCGCGAACACCGTGTCACCGTCGGCAAGGGTATGGGACGGATTCAGTGCACGGGCCAGCCCGGCGTGGCAGGCAGACGCGGTCCGCTTGCACTCCGCCTTGCTCAGGACCGCATTGGTGGCGATGACCACAAGGGTTGTGTTGAGGGGCTGACCGTCTTCGGCGGGAGGGGAATCGGGCGGGGAGGGTTCGGGATTTCCCGACCGAACGCCCACAGGCATTCCCACGGCATTGACGACCGCAAGGGCCCCCACCACCACGCCGTTCTCAAGGGTGATGGAAGCGGTCCCTACTCCCCCTTTATAGGTCCCCCGGCCGATGACGGCCCCGGTGCCGGCGCCCACATTGCCGCGCTCGACGTCGTGCCCGTCCTTCCGGGCGGCCGCGGCGGCAGTTGCCTCATAGCCCATCTGCTCATCGGGACGGGCGGAGAAGTCACCGCCGCGGCCCAGGTCGAAGATCGCGGCGGCCGGGACGATCGGCACGAGACCACCCGGCACGGGGAATCCCCGGCCGTTCTCCTCGCACCAGCGCTTGGCCCCGTGCGCAGCGACCAAGCCGAACGCGCTGCCGCCGGTGAGCACCACGGCATCCACCTGGTTGGACAGCGTGGTGGGGTCCAGCGCGTCCGTCTCGTGCGTGCCGGGGCCGCCGCCCCGGACGTCGACCGATCCCACGGTGCCGGGCGGCGGCAGCACCACGGTCACCCCGGTGAGCCAGCCGCCGTCGGACGCCGGCAGGGCTCCTTCTTGCTGGACTGCGCCGGATTTCTGGACATGCCCCACTCGTATTCCGGCGACGTCAGTGATCGATCCCATGGCTCCATTGTGCGCCCGCGCAAACTGAGTGTCCGCTCCCACGCGTTCAGCGACCCGCGGGGCCAACTCCGGCCTCCAAAACAAACGTCGTGTAATACTGCAACGAACACAGCGTTAACGGGCAAGGAAGCCTCGTATAACAAACCTCTGACGGGGACTTGTGCGGGATTTTGCCCACCATGCATGTGGTGAAGTGAAGCTATCCCCCTCCGTCCACCGGCGTGCCCTTGGCAGGCCCGGATCCGTTAGAGACCGAATGACTAGACAACTGACTGACAGGCCGCCGGCCGTCGTGGCCGATCCCACGGCCCCGCGCCGCCGGGCACGCTGGTCGGCCAGAACCCGCCGCGACTTCCTGGTTTTCGTGGCCTTGGCTCTGCCCAACCTCGCATTGATCGCGGTGTTCACGTATTTACCCCTGATCAACAACATCTACTACTCCACCCTGGACTGGACCCTGGGTTCAGCGTCGGCCACCGTGGTGGGTTTGGACAACTACCTCAACTTTTTCACCAGTTCCGACGCACCCCAGGTCCTGGGCACCACGGCGCTCTTCACAATCGTCACCGTGGGCGGCTCCATGGTCCTGGGCCTTCTGGTCGCCCTGGCGCTGAACTCCAAGGTCCGGGGCACCACCTTCGCGCGCTCCGCCGTCTTCGCCCCTTACGTCCTCAGCGGCGTCGGGGTGGGTCTGGTCTGGCTGTTCATCTTCGATCCCGGGTACGGCGTGCTGTCCTGGCTGCTTCGGGGCATCGGGCAGCAGAGTCCCCAGTGGATCAACGACCCGCAGCTGTCCCTCGTGATGGTCATCCTGGTCTACATCTGGAAGAACCTGGGCTACTGCGCCGTCGTTTACCTGGCCGGGCTGCAGTCCCTTCCCCAGGACGTGATGGAGGCCGCCTCGCTCGACGGCGCCAACGGCTTCCGCCGCTTTGTCAGCATGTCGGTGCCGCTGCTCTCCCCCACCACTTTCTTCCTGCTGATCACCACCATGCTCAGCTCGCTGCAGGCCTTCGACCTGATCCGGATCATGACCCCGCTGGGCAACGGCACCAGCACCCTGATCTACGAGGCCTACCTCCAGGCGTTCGGCGCCTACAACCGGGCCGGCTACTCGGCCTCGATCTCCGTGGTCCTCTTCGCCATCCTGCTCATCATCACCGTGTTGCAGCTGCGGTTCGTCGAACGGAAGGTGCACTACTCGTGAGCACGCTCTCTCCTGTCAGTCCCGATCCCGCCGCAAGCGCCGGGCACAGCCCCAACGGCGGTCCGGAGCTCCCGTTGCAGCGCAGCCGTCCGTTCTCCCGCGCCAATCTGGTCCAGACGATCGCCGGTGGGTACATCCCGCTGATCCTGGCAACCCTGGTGGTGGTTGTGCCCCTGCTGTGGATGCTGCTGAGCTCCTTCAAGCAGCCCGGCGAGATCGTCACCACGGATCTGAAGATCCTGCCGGAAAGCCTCAACCTGGACAATTACCGCACGGCCATGACCACCGTGCCGTTCGGTCAGTTCTTCCTGAACAGCCTGATCGTCACAACAGTGGGGTCCACGGTGAAAGTCATCCTCGCCATCCTCACGGCCTACGCCCTGGTTTTTGTGCGCTTCCCGTTCAAGAACGTCATCTTCGTGGTGATCCTCGTGGCCCTGATGGTGCCGCCGCAGGTGTCCATCCTGCCGAATTACATCCTGATCGCCGGTATGGGCGGGAAAAACACCCTGTGGGGAATCATCCTTCCCGGCCTGGGCACAGCCTTCGGCACCTTCCTGCTGCGGCAGCACTTTATGACCCTGCCGGCCTCCATCCTGGAAGCCGCCGAAATCGACGGCGCCGGTCACTGGCGGCGCCTGTGGCAGGTGGTCGCCCCGGTCTCGATGCCGTCCATCGCCACCGTGGCCCTCGTGACGGTGGTCAGCGAGTGGAACGACTACATCTGGCCCCTCATCATCACCGACCGCCCCGAGACCATGACCCTTCCGGTCGGCCTGACCCTGCTGCAGAACTCGGAAGGTAACGGCGCCGGCTGGGGCATCCTGATGGCCGGCGCGATGCTGGTGATCGTTCCCATCCTGCTGGTCTTTGCCGCCCTGCAGCGCTATATCGTCGCCGGCCTAACCCAGGGCAGCGTCACCGGGTAGCACCTGGTCCCCGGGGAGCTCCCTTTCCCCACCGACTCCACCCCAGCATCAACCCGATTCAGAACTTCCTTTGAGAGGATCCACCATGGCCATGAATCTTGACCGCAGAAACTTCCTTGGACTGGCGGGCGCCACTGCTGGCGCCGCGGCGCTGGCAGCTTGCGGCGGCCCGTCCACCAGTGGAGGGGGCGCCACCAGCAGCGCCTCCGATATCGACTTCACGGGCGTGAAGCCAGCCGGTTCGTTCGACTTCTGGACCAGCCACCCGGGCAAGTCCCAGGACGTCGAAAAGTCGATCATCGACAAGTTCCAGGCGAAGTACCCGGACATCAAGGTGAACCTGGTGACCGCCGGGGCCAACTACGAGGAGATCGCCCAGAAGTTCCAGACCTCGCAAGCTGCGAAGTCCGCCCTCCCTGGGCTCGTGGTGCTCTCAGACGTCTGGTGGTTCCGGTACTACACCAACGGCAACATCATTCCGCTTGACGCGCTGATCAAGCAGCTGGACTTCAAGATCGACGACTTCCAGAAGTCCCTCGTGGCGGACTACAAGTACGCCGACAAGCAGTGGGCGCTGCCCTACGGCCGTTCCACTCCGCTCTTCTACTACAACAAGGACCACTTCAAGGCCGCCGGTTTGCCGGACCGCGCACCGAAGACCTGGCAGGAGTTCGCCGATTGGGCCCCCAAGCTCAAGGCCAGCTCGGGCGCCAGCTACGCCTACATGTACCCGGCCCTCGCCGGCTACGCGGGCTGGACGCTGCAGAACAACCTGTGGGGCTGGGGCGGAAGCTGGTCCAACGGCTGGGACATCAACTGCGACTCCGCTGAGTCGGTAGCGGCCCTGCAGTGGGCACAGGACTCTGTCTACAAGGACAAGTGGGCCGGGGTCTCCTCCAAGAACGCCGCGGACGACTTCTCCGCCGGCATTGCGTCCACAACGATTTCCTCCACTGGGGACCTGCTGGGTGTGCTCAAGTCCGCCACGTTCAATGTCGGCGTCGGCTTCCTGCCCGGCGGACCCAAGAAGGAAACGGAAGTCTGCCCCACCGGCGGCGCCGGGCTTGGCATTCCGAGTGGCGTGAGCAAGGAGGTCCAGCTCGCCGCCGCCACCTTCCTGAAGTTCATGACGGAGCCGGACAGCACGGCCGCGTTCTCCGCCGCGACCGGCTACATGCCCACCCGCACCTCGGCGGACATGACCGCGGTGCTTGCCAAGACGCCGCAGATCAAGACGGCCATGGACCAGCTCGCAGTCACCCATGTCCAGGACAACGCACGTGTGTTCCTGCCGGGCGCCGACCAGGAGATGGCCAAGGCCGCGGCGAAGATCCTGACCCAGCAGGGTGACGTCAAGGCGACCATGACGGACCTCAAGGCCACCCTCGAGGGCATCTACAACAAGGACGTCAAGCCGAAGCTCAAGAGCTAACCCGCCCGCACCACACCGCCCAACCTCCCCCGCCCAACCCCACCTCCCCCGCCCAACCCCACCTCCCCCGCCCAACTGACTCGCAATTGATGCCGTTATGAGCGCTCATAACGGCATCAATTGTCAGCTACTTGGGTAGAAGGGGGTGGAGGGGAGTTAGGGAATCGGGACGGGCACCACGCCCAGCGGCGCGAGCCGCTCCGCGCCGCCGTCGGGCGCTGAAAGAACCCAGATACCTTTTTCGTGGACCGCCACGGAGTGCTCCCACTGGCAGGAACGCTGGCCGTCTGTGGTGACCACGGTCCAGTCGTCCTCGAGCACCGCGGTGTCAATGCTGCCGCGGACCAGCATGGGCTCAATGGCCAGGCACAGTCCAGGGCGGATCTTCGGCCCGCGGTGGCTGGCCCGGTAGTTCAGCACGTCCGGCGCCATGTGCATTTCGGAGCCGATGCCGTGGCCCACGTAGTCTTCCAGGATACCCAGCGGCTTGCCCGGGACGGAGGAGACGTAATCGTCCACGGCGCAGCCGATGTCCCCCACGAACTTCCCGGTGGCCAGCGCCGCGATGCCGCGCCACATGGCTTCCTCGGTGACTTCTGACAACCGGACGTCTTCCGGGTCGGGGGTCCCCACAATCACGGTGCGGGCCGAGTCGGAATGCCAGCCGTCCACGATCGCGCCGCCGTCGATCGAGATGATGTCGCCGTCGTTCAGCACACGGCTGCCCGGGATGCCGTGCACCACTTCCTCGTTGACCGAGGTGCAGATGGTGGCCGGGAACCCGTGGTAACCGCGGAAGTTGGACTTGGCACCGGCTTCGTCCAGGACCGCGGCAAAGACAGCGTCCAGCTGCGCCGTGCTGGCGCCGGGGACCGCTGCCGCCACCGCTGCGTCCAGGGCGCGGCTCAGGACCAGGCCGGCCTCATGCATGATGCGCATTTGGGCGTTGGTCTTGTATTCAATCCGGGGCTGTCCGAATGCCATATATACCTCAGTGCTTCGTCTCGCGGCGGGATGCGTTCATCCCAGGTCTTCTATCCATTCTCCCGCACCGGCAAAGCTGCCCGGTGCCACGCCTGCCGGCAACAGCTGCGCCCTCCAAAAGGAAAGGGCGCGTCCCGCACACGGTGGTGCGGGACGCGCCCTGCCAGGGACTGCAAGCAGGCCTGTCAGGCTGCCTGTGCTGCCTTGATGGCTTCCATGACGCGGTCGGTGACCTCGTCGATGCCGCCGATGCCGTCAACCCGGGTCAGGATGCCGCGCTCGGCATACTTGGCCACAACGGGTTCCGTCTGCTCGTGGTACAGGTCCAGCCGGTGACGAATAACGCCTTCGTTGTCGTCGCTGCGGCCGGTTTCCTTGGCACGGCCCAGGAGGCGCTTCACCAGTTCCTCGTCATCAGCGGTCAGCTGAAGCACGACGTCGAGCTTCTGATCGCCCTCGGCCAGGATGCCGTCGAGGTAGTCCACCTGCGCGGTGGTGCGGGGGTAACCGTCGAGGAGGAAGCCGCCGTCGACGTCGTCCTCGTTGAGCCGGTCGCGCACCATCTTGTTGGTGACGCTGTCCGGAACGAAATCTCCGGCGTCCATGTATTTCTTTGCTTCGACGCCGAGCGGCGTCTCACCCTTGACGTTGGCACGGAAGATATCGCCAGTGGAAATCGCAACAACGCCGAGGCGCTCCGAGATTCGTTCCGCCTGCGTTCCCTTGCCGGAGCCCGGGGGTCCGATAATCAACATTCTCGTCATCGCAAAAGCCCTTCGTAGTGACGTTGTTGTAGCTGCGCGTCAATCTGCTTGACCGTTTCCAGGCCCACGCCCACCATGATCAGGATCGAGGTGCCGCCGAACGGGAAGTTCTGGTTGGCATTGATCAAGACCAGGGCGATCAGTGGAATCAACGCCACGAGACCGAGGTACATGGCGCCGGGGAGGGTGATTCTGGAAAGGACATACTGCAGATATTCCGCTGTCGGCTTGCCAGCCCGGATACCCGGGATGAAGCCGCCGTACTTCTTCATGTTGTCCGAAACTTCCTCAGGATTGAAAGTTATGGCGACATAGAAGTACGTGAAGAAGACAATCATGACGAAATACAGCGCCATGTAGATGGGGTGGTCACCGCGGGTGAGGTTGTTGTTAATCCACTCAACCCACGGCTGCATCTGCTCTCCAGCCTTGGGCTGGTTGAACTGGGAGATCAAGCCCGGCAGGTAGAGCATCGATGAGGCGAAGATGACGGGCACGACGCCGGCCATGTTCACCTTGATGGGGATGTAGGTGCTGGTGCCGCCCACAGTACGCCTGCCGATCATGCGCTTGGCATACTGCACGGGGATCCGGCGCTGGGACTGTTCCACAAACACAACGAGGGCCACGGTCAGCAGGCCGATGACAATCACCATGAAGAACGTTCCGGGGCCCTGGGCAGTCCAGATGGCGCCGAGTGACGTCGGGAAGCCTGCCGCGATGGACGTGAAGATGAGGATCGACATTCCGTTGCCCACGCCCTTCTCCGTCACGAGCTCGCCCATCCACATGATGAGGCCGGTGCCGGCCGTCAGCGTGATGACGATCAGGATCGTGGAGATGATGCTTGTGTCCGGAATGATGGAGAGCTGGCAGTTCGGCAGCAGCTGCCCTGACCGGGCCAGCGACACCAGCGTCGTGGCGTTCAGCAGGCCGAGGGCAATCGTGAGGTAACGCGTGTATTGCGTCAGCTTCGACTGTCCGGAGGCGCCTTCGTCATAGAGCTCCTGGAACCGGGGAATGACCACCCGCAGCAACTGCACAATGATGCTCGCCGTGATGTAGGGCATGATGCCCAGGGCAAAGATCGACACCTGCAGCAATGCACCGCCACTGAACAGATTGACGAGCTGGTAGATCCCGCCCTGGGTCTGACCGTTATGCAAGCATTGCTGGACATTCTGGTAGCTCACACCAGGCGAGGGAATGAAGGCACCCAAGCGGAAGATTGTGATGATTCCCAGCGTGAACAACAACTTGCGTCGCAGATCAGGCGTGCGAAAGGCCCGGCCAAATGCGCTAAGCAAGCGTCCTCCTGAGTTGTTAATAAAGTCGTGTGAGACAGGTCAATAAAACCCAACAACCGAGTCTAACGGGTTGATGCGCCATGCGAACAATCGGCGAGGTCCCGGAAATCGAAAAACTCCCGGTACGAAAGGCCTCAGCCCCTCGTACCGGGAGTATCCACAACCGGGCAAATGCCCCGCCGTCCTCCTTAGAGGGCGGTGGTGCTTCCGCCTGCTGCAGCAATCTTTTCTGCGGCACTGGCCGAGAATGCGTGGACCGTGACGTCAACCTTGACGGTGATGTCGCCGGTGCCCAGCACCTTGACGGGCTGGTTCTTGCGAACGGCACCCTTTTCAACCAGGTTCTCCACGGTGACAGCGCCACCTTCCGGGAACAGCTCGTTGAGCTTGTCCAGGTTCACAACCTGGTACTCAACCCGGAACGGGTTCTTGAAGCCGCGCAGCTTCGGCAGGCGCATGTGCAGCGGCAGCTGGCCGCCGGCAAAGCCAGCCTTGATCTGGTAGCGGGCCTTCGTACCCTTGGTACCACGACCAGCGGTCTTACCCTTGGAACCTTCACCACGACCAACACGGGTCTTGGCGGTCTTGGCACCCGGGGCGGGACGCAGGTGGTGAACCTTCAGTGCGTTCTGCTTCTCAGCAGCGGCGCCCTGTGCCTTTTCGGCGGTCTTGTTCTCTGCCATTTACTTCGCCTCCTCTACCTTTACCAGGTGCGGAACCGTGTTGAGCATTCCAACGGTCACGGCGTCGGCGGTGCGGACAACGGTGTGTCCGATACGCTTCAGGCCGAGGGACCGGAGGGTGTCGCGCTGGTTCTGCTTGCCGCCAATGGCGGACTTGATCTGAGTGATCTCCAACGTGTCGTCGGAGGGAATCAGGTTCTTGGCCATGACTCAGACACCTGCCTTCTGGTTCAGAAGTGCGCGCACCATTGCCGGCGGAGCGATCTCGTCGAGCGGGAGGCCGCGGCGGGCTGCCACAGCTGCAGGCTCTTCGAGACGCTTCAGTGCATCAACGGTCGCGTGAACGATGTTGATGGCGTTGGAGGAACCGAGCGACTTGGAGAGGATGTCGTGGATGCCCACGCACTCCAGTACTGCACGGACCGGACCGCCGGCAATAACACCGGTACCGGCGGAAGCCGGACGCAGCATTACGACGCCTGCAGCGGCCTCACCCTGAACGCGGTGCGGGATGGTGCTGCCGATGCGGGGAACGCGGAAGAAGGACTTCTTGGCTTCTTCAACGCCCTTCGCGATTGCGGCAGGAACTTCCTTAGCCTTGCCGTAGCCAACGCCGACCATACCGTTGCCGTCACCAACGACGACGAGTGCGGTGAAGCTGAAGCGACGACCACCCTTGACGACCTTGGAAACGCGGTTGATGGTTACGACGCGCTCTACGAACTGGCTCTTTTCGGCTTCGCGGCCACCATCGCGGCCACCACGGCCACCACGGTCGCCACGGCCCTGGCCGCGGTCGCCACGCTCGCCACGACGAGCAGCGCCACCACGGCGGTCGTCGGTGGTAGCAGGCGCAGCGGTCTCAGTTGCAGCAGCAGCTACAGCTTCAGTCACCTGAATGTCCTTTTCGTTATTTTCGGTCACAGTGACAGCCCACCTTCACGTGCGCCGTCAGCGACGGCGGCGATCCGGCCGTGGTACTTGTTACCACCGCGGTCGAAGACAACAGCTTCGATACCGGCAGCCTTGGCACGCTCGGCGACCAGTTCGCCAACGCGCTTGGCCTTGGCGGTCTTGTCACCGTCGAACACGCGAAGGTCGGCTTCCAGAGTGGAGGCGCTTGCCACGGTCAGGCCCTTGGTGTCATCGACAACCTGGACGAATACGTGGCGTGCGGAGCGGTTGACGACCAGACGAGGGCGTACAGCCGTTCCGGAGATGCGCTTGCGGATACGAAGCTGGCGACGGCTGCGCTGGGCAGACTTGCTCTTGTTCGTACGCTTCTTGTTAATTGCGATCGCCATGGTTACTTACCAGCCTTTCCGACCTTGCGGCGGATGACTTCGCCTGCGTAACGGATGCCCTTGCCCTTGTAGGGGTCCGGCTTCCGCAGCTTGCGAATGTTGGCAGCAACCTCGCCGACCTGCTGCTTGGAGATACCTGAAACAGAGAGCTTGGTCGGGGTCTCTACTGCAAAGGTGATGCCGTTCGGTGCCGAGACGTTGACCGGGTGGCTGTAGCCCAGAGCGAACTCCAGGTCAGAACCCTTGGCCTGGACGCGGTAACCGGTACCGACAATCTCAAGCTTCTTCTCGTAGCCTGCGGTGACACCCTGGATCATGTTGGCGATCAGGGTGCGGGTCAGGCCGTGCAGCGAACGTGAGGCGCGCTCGTCGTTCGGGCGGGCGACAGTCAGGGTGCCTTCTTCCAGGGAAACCTCGATCGGGCTGGGCACAGTGTGGCTCAGCTCGCCTTTGGAACCCTTGACGCTGACGACAGAGCCGTCAACCTTGACCTCAACGCCGGCAGGAACGGTGATGGGGAGACGTCCAATACGTGACATTATTCTCTTCCTTTCCCGTTACCAGACGTAAGCGAGGACTTCGCCGCCCACGCCCTTCTTGCCGGCCTGCTTGTCAGTCAAGAGGCCGGAAGAGGTGGACAGGATTGCGACACCCAGGCCACCGAGCACGTGCGGCAGGTTGGTGGACTTTGCGTAAACGCGCAGTCCCGGCTTGGAAATACGACGAACACCAGCGATGGAACGCTCGCGGTTCGGACCGAACTTGAGCTCGAGGGTCAGCTTCTTGCCGACCTCCGCGTCTTCTTCTTTCCAGGAGGCGATGTAACCTTCGGCCTTCAGGATGTCGGCAACGCGTGCCTTGAGCTTGCTGTACGGCATGGACACGGAATCGTGGTATGCCGAGTTAGCGTTGCGCAGACGCGTAAGCATGTCTGCGACGGGATCTGTCATTGTCATGTGGGCTCTTGCCCTTCCTCATAACGGTTTCCGCTGACCTGCAGGTCCTGAACAAAGTTCAGGACCGGGTAGCCGGACCTTTTACGTAGCTAGATTAGTCTTCGGTCTTGAACGGGAAGCCAAGCGCCTTGAGCAGCGCGCGGCCTTCGTCGTCGGTCTTGGCAGTGGTCACGACAGTGATGTCCATACCGCGAACGCGGTCAATGGAATCCTGGTCGATCTCGTGGAACATAACCTGCTCGGTCAGACCGAAGGTGTAGTTGCCGTTGCCGTCGAACTGCTTGCCGCTGAGGCCCCGGAAGTCGCGGATACGCGGCAGAGCCAGCGTGACCAGACGGTCCAGGAATTCCCACATGCGGTCCCCACGCAGGGTAGCGTGCGCACCGATCGGCATGCCTTCGCGCAGCTTGAACTGTGCGATCGACTTGCGGGCCTTGGTTACCTGCGGCTTCTGGCCGGTGATCAGGGTCAGATCGCGGACAGCGCCGTCGATCAGCTTGGAGTCCTTGGCGGCATCTCCAACACCCATGTTCACAACGACCTTGACCAGACGGGGAACCTGGTTGACGTTCTGGTACTTGAATTCCTCAGTCAGCGTGTTCTTGATGGAATCGGCGTACTTGGTCTTCAGACGAGGAACGATCTTGCTTGCCGGAGTCTCGAGAGTCTCAGTCATTAGATGTCCTTCCCTGAGCTCTTGGCCACGCGGACGCGCACTTCACGCTTCACGCCATCGCGCTCAACGGTCTCGGTGCGGAAACCGACGCGGGTGGGCTTCTTGGTGGACGGGTCAACCAGAGCCACGTTGGAGATGTGGATCGAAGCCTCGACGACCTCGATGCCACCGGTCTTGGTGCCGCGCTGCGACTGACCGACCTTGGTGTGCTTGGTTACGCGGTTAATGCCTTCAACCAACACGCGGTTGGTCTCCGGGAATACGCGCAGAACCTTGCCCTGCTTACCCTTGTCGCCGCCGCGCTCAGCCTTGGCGCCAGTGATGACCTGAACGAGGTCACCCTTTTTGATCTTAGCCATGGACTAGAGCACCTCCGGAGCCAGAGAAACGATCTTCATGAACTTCTTGTCGCGAAGTTCACGACCAACCGGTCCGAAGATACGGGTACCGCGGGGGTCACCGTCGTTCTTCAGGATCACAGCTGCGTTCTCGTCAAACTTGATGTAGGAACCATCCGCACGGCGGCGTTCCTTCTTGGTACGGACGATGACAGCCTTGACGACGTCGCCCTTCTTTACGTTGCCGCCCGGAATTGCGTCCTTGACGGTAGCGACGATTACGTCGCCAATGCCTGCGTAGCGACGGCCAGATCCACCGAGAACGCGAATGGTAAGGATTTCCTTAGCACCCGTGTTGTCGGCGACCTTGAGTCGCGACTCCTGCTGAATCACTATTTACTCCTTGCGTCGCGCTGGTTCTCAGACCGAAAATCTTCCTACGGAATGAGCCTTGCGGAACGGTTGATCGGGGTGTCTCTTGACCTGCCTGGATTTTGCCAGACCAGGCCTAAACTCCCGTGCCAAAAACATTTGCTTCCCAAGTGGAATCCGACGAGTCGGGGCGCAAGGGGGCACTATGCCGTGGCACGATTGTTTACGAGGTTGATGACGGCGCACGAAAGGCGCCATACAAACTCAAAATCTTAGCACGTTCTGGGCTTATCCCCATATCACAGCTGGAGGCGCCCGACGGCGACGCGCACGGCGGCGTTTTGGCCCGCCTGACGCGGCATTCCTCCGGCAAGCCGGCCCGCCGACGTCGTCCGGCCCGTTCGCCGGGGTCGCCGCCCCGCCATCCAGGAGGGCGCGGGTCCAGGGAACGCGGAAACCCCCGCGCCCAAGAGGGAACGGGGGTTTCCTGACCTGTACGGTCCTGTGCCTGCGCGAACGCCGGCTTAGGCTCTACTTGGCCTTTTCGAGGATCTCAACCAGACGCCACCGCTTGGTAGCGGACAGCGGGCGGGTCTCGGCGAGGAGAACGAGGTCGCCGATGCCGGCGGTGTTCTCTTCGTCGTGAGCCTTGATCTTGGTGTTGCGGCGGATAACCTTGCCGTAAAGGGCGTGCTTCACGCGGTCTTCGACCTGAACAACGATGGTCTTTTCCATCTTGTCAGAGACAACGTATCCGCGCTTCGTCTTACGGTAACCGCGCTCATCAGCCGTAGCTGCGGCGGAAACAGTTTCCGTCACGTTCTCGTCCTTTTCACTCACTTGGCGTCCTCCTCGGTCTCAACCGTTTCAGCCTTGTCGGCCTTCTTGGTTGCGGCCTTCTTGGACTTCTTTTCTTCCTTGGCTTCCACAACCGGTGCGGCAACCTCGGCACGAATGCCCAGCTCGCGCTCACGAAGAACGGTGTAGATGCGTGCGATGTCCTTCTTTACCGCGCGCAGCCGACCGTGGTTCTCCAGCTGACCGGTGGCGGACTGGAAACGCAGGTTGAACAGCTCTTCCTTGGCCTTGCGGAGTTCTTCAACGAGTCGCTCGTTGTCGAAACCGTCCAGCTGTGCGGATGCAAGTTCCTTGGATCCTACTGACATTTCTATTCACCACCTTCGCGACGCAGAATGCGTGCTTTCAACGGGAGCTTGTGGATCGCCAGGCGAAGTGCCTCACGAGCAACAGATTCCTCGACGCCGGAGATCTCAAAGAGAACCCGGCCCGGCTTGACGTTTGAGACCCACCATTCCGGAGAACCCTTACCGGAACCCATGCGGGTTTCGGCCGGCTTCTTCGTCAGCGGACGGTCCGGATAGATGTTGATCCAGACCTTGCCGCCACGCTTGATGTGGCGGGTCATCGCGATACGGGCAGACTCGATCTGACGGTTGGTGACGTATGCCGGGCTCAGAGCCTGGATACCCCACTCACCAAAGGAGACCCTGGTGCCACCCGTTGCAGCGCCGGAACGACCCGGGTGGTGCTGCTTACGGTGCTTGACTCGACGTGGGATAAGCATTTAAGCCTGTCCTCCCTCTACTGCAGGAGCAGCAGCCTCAGCGGCCGGAGCCTCTGCAGCAGGAGCTGCTTCGGCTGCCGGACGGTCAGTACGACGGCGGCGGTCACCACGGTCAGCGCCACCCGGGCGGCCCGGGCGGTCGCTGGCACCACGGCCACGGGACGGAGCAGCAGCTGCCTGCTGAGCCAGTTCCTTGGCGGTGACGTCACCCTTGTAGATCCAGACCTTCACGCCGATGCGGCCGAAGGTGGTCTTGGCCTCGTAGAAGCCGTAGTCGATGTTCGCACGCAGGGTGTGCAGGGGCACACGGCCTTCGCGGTAGAACTCCGAGCGGGACATTTCTGCGCCGCCCAGTCGACCCGAGCAAGCGATACGGATGCCCTTGGCGCCTGCACGCTGTGCGGACTGCATGGCCTTCTTCATCGCACGGCGGAAAGCCACGCGGGAAGTCAGCTGCTCAGCAACGCCCTGGGCAACAAGCTGCGCTTCCATCTCGGGGTTCTTGACCTCGAGGATGTTCAGCTGAACCTGCTTGCCGGTGAGCTTTTCGAGCTCGCCGCGGATGCGGTCTGCTTCAGCGCCGCGGCGGCCGATAACGATGCCCGGACGTGCCGTGTGGATATCCACGCGGACACGGTCGCGGGTGCGCTCGATTTCGACCTTGGCGATACCTGCGCGCTCCATGCCCGTGGACATGAGCTGGCGGATGCGGATGTCTTCGCGAACGAAGTCCTTGTACCGCTGGCCAGCCTTGGTGCTGTCAGCAAACCAGTGCGATACGTGATCGGTGGTGATGCCGAGTCGGAACCCGTGCGGGTTAACTTTCTGTCCCACTTAGCGAGCCTCCTCTTTCTCCGGGGTAGCGACTACCACGGTGATGTGGCTCGTGCGCTTCTTGATCTGAAATGCACGACCCTGAGCTCGCGGCTGGAACCGCTTCATGGTCGGGCCTTCATCAACAAACGCTTCGCTGATGATGAGGTCACCTTCGTCAAACGCCACGCCGTCGCGGTCCGCGAGGACCCGGGCGTTGGAGATTGCCGACTGAACTACCTTGAATACCGGCTCAGAAGCTGCCTGGGGGGCAAACTTCAGAATTGCCAGAGCCTCGTTCGCTTGCTTACCACGAACAAGGTTGACGACGCGCCGGGCCTTCATAGGCGTTACGCGGATGTGACGCGCAATTGCCTTGGCTTCCATTGCTTTCCTTCTCTCGTCTTTGACGTAAGTGCAGGCGCCTAGCGGCGCTTGCCCTTACGGTCGTCCTTGACATGGCCGCGGAATGTCCGCGTGGGAGCGAATTCGCCGAGCTTGTGCCCGACCATCGACTCGGTGACAAACACCGGAATGTGCTTGCGTCCGTCGTGCACGGCGATCGTGTGCCCGAGCATGTCGGGGATGATCATCGAGCGGCGGGACCAGGTCTTGATGACGTTCTTGGTGCCCTTTTCGTTTTCCCTGTCCACCTTTACAAAGAGGTGCTGGTCAACGAAAGGACCTTTTTTCAGGCTGCGTGGCATGTGTCCAGGCTCCTATCGCTTGTTCTTGCCAGTACGACGGCGACGAACAATAAGTTTGTCGCTCTCTTTGTTGGGACGGCGGGTGCGGCCTTCGCGCTTACCGTTCGGGTTGACGGGGTGACGTCCACCGGACGTCTTACCCTCGCCACCACCGTGGGGGTGGTCGACCGGGTTCATGGCGACACCACGGACGGTCGGGCGAACGCCCTTCCAGCGCATACGGCCGGCCTTACCCCAGTTGATGTTCGACTGCTCGGCGTTGCCGACCTCGCCGACGGTTGCGCGGCAGCGCACGTCAACGTTGCGGATTTCGCCGGAAGGCAGACGCAGCTGGGCGAAACGGCCTTCCTTGGCAACGAGCTGGATCGATGCGCCGGCGGAGCGGCCCATCTTGGCGCCGCCACCCGGACGCAGTTCAACTGCGTGGATTACGGTACCCACCGGGATGTTGCGCAACGGAAGGTTGTTGCCGGGCTTGATGTCGGCGTCGGCGCCGGCCTCTACGAAGTCGCCCTGGGACAGCTTGTTCGGGGCGATGATGTAACGCTTGGTGCCATCAACGTAGTGCAGGAGCGCGATGCGAGCCGTACGGTTCGGGTCGTACTCGATTTCGGCAACGCGGGCGTTGACGCCGTCCTTGTCGTGGCGACGGAAGTCGATCAGACGGTACTGGCGCTTGTGGCCACCACCCTTGTGACGGGTCGTGATCTTACCGGTGTTGTTACGGCCGCCCTTTTTGGGGAGCGGACGTACCAACGACTTTTCCGGCGTCGAACGCGTGATTTCACTGAAGTCCGCTACGCTCGAGCCACGACGGCCCGGGGTAGTCGGCTTATATTTACGGATTCCCATAATTTATTTCCTCGTTAAAGTGGTCTCCGCTACGCGAGCGGACCGCCGAAGATGTCGATAGTGCCTTCTTTGAGGGTCACAATCGCACGCTTGGTGTTCTTGCGGGTGCCCCATCCGAATTTGGTCCGCTTGCGCTTACCGGCACGGTTGATGGTGTTGATCGAGTCGACCTTGACGGAGAAAATCTTCTCCACGGCCAGCTTGATCTCGGTCTTGTTCGAGCGGGGGTCCACCAGGAAGGTGTACTTGCCCTCATCGATCAGGCCGTAGCTCTTTTCCGAGACGACGGGTGCAAGCACGACGTCGCGCGGGTCTTTGATGGTGGCTGCACTCACTTGGCATCCTCCTCGTTCTTTGCCTTGCCAGCAACGAATGCTTCGTAGGCAGCCTTGGTGAAGACTACGTCGTCGGAAACGAGCACGTCGTAGGTGTTCAGCTGGTCTGCGTACAGAACGTGAACAGCCTCAAGGTTGCGCACGGACAGTGCGGCAACATCGTTGGCGCGCTCGATGACAACGAGCAGGTTCTTGCGGTCGGACACGCCGCGCAAGGTTGCCAGGGCTTCCTTGGCGGACGGCTTGGTGCCGGCCACCAGTTCAGCGATGACGTGGATACGGCCGTTGCGTGCGCGGTCAGAGAGAGCGCCGCGCAGTGCAGCAGCAATCATCTTCTTGGGGGTGCGCTGGCTGTAGTCACGCGGGGTGGGGCCGTGAACGACGCCACCACCGGTCATGTGAGGAGCACGGATTGAACCCTGACGGGCGCGGCCGGTGCCCTTCTGCTTGAACGGCTTGCGGCCTGCACCGGAAACTTCGGCGCGGGTCTTGGTCTTGTGGGTACCCTGGCGAGCAGCAGCGAGCTGGGCAACGACGACCTGGTGCAGCAACGGCACGTTGGTCTGTACGTCGAAGATCTCTGCAGGCAGGTCAACCTTGACAGTGCTAGTCATTGAACTAGGCTCCCTTCACGGCGGTGCGTACGAGTACGACCTGGCCGCGGGCGCCGGGAACGGCGCCCTTGATCAGGAGCAGCGACTTCTCGACGTCAACCGCGTGAACCGTGAGGTTCAGCGTGGTGTGACGAACGGCGCCCATGCGGCCGGCCATTTTCATGCCCTTGAAGACGCGGCTCGGGGTGGATGCGCCACCGATTGAACCGGGCTTACGGTGGTTCTTGTGTGCACCGTGGGAAGCTCCAACGCCGTGGAAGCCGTGACGCTTCATAACACCGGCGAAGCCCTTACCCTTGGTGGTGCCAACGACGTCGATCTTCTGGCCGGCTTCGAAGAGCTCAACTGAAAGCTCCTGGCCCAGCTCGTAAGAGTCAGCATCTGCAGTGCGCAGTTCCACGACGTGGCGGCGAGGCGTGACGCCTGCCTTTTCAAAGTGACCAGCCAGCGGCTTGGTGACCTTGCGGGGATCGATCTGGCCGTAGCCGATCTGAACGGCGACATAGCCATCAGTCTCTGCGTTACGCAGCTGCGTGATGACGTTCGAGTCAGCCTGGACCACAGTGACGGGGATGAGCTTATTGTTCTCGTCCCAGACCTGGGTCATGCCGAGCTTCGTGCCCAGCAGGCCCTTTACGTTACGGGTTGCGGTCATAGTCTCTCAGCACCTCCCTACAGCTTGATTTCGATGTTCACGTCGGCCGGCAGGTCGAGACGCATAAGCGAGTCAACAGCCTTGGGCGTGGGGTCGATGATGTCGATCAGACGCTTGTGCGTGCGCATTTCAAAGTGCTCGCGGCTGTCCTTGTACTTGTGCGGAGAGCGGATTACGCAGTAAACGTTCTTCTCCGTCGGAAGCGGCACGGGGCCAACAACCGTTGCGCCTGCGCGCGTGACCGTCTCAACGATCTTCCGTGCTGAAACGTCAATGACCTCGTGGTCGTATGACTTCAGCCGGATGCGGATTTTTTGTCCCGCCATGTCGCCTGACTCTCTTTCAGTCTGTGCTTCCCCTGATTGGGGCTGCCCTGTTCACTTACATGTTGTGTGGCTGCCGAAGCATTTGAAGTCGTAACTACCACCCGCCGCACAAGCTGAATCCGGATGAATCCGGGTTCCTCAACCTGCCGGCGTAACCGACCCCCGCGGTCGGGCGTGTCGCGCTTTGCACGCATACTCGTCCGCAGTTCCATGGGGTGTGGGTTATGTTTGGTCTCCTACTTGGACCCTGACACCCGGCATTATCCGGATCGGGACACGAAAGAGCGCTTGAACAACTCATCTAGTATGCCGGACATTGGCCCCAGAAGCGAATCAGAGGCAACGCGGGCCCTTAGTCGGCCCCCGCGTCGGCCTGTGAGGATCCGGCGCCCCATAATGGCGGGCCACTAGGGCGGGCAGAGTCATTGCCTTCAGCAACCGTCGAATGGATGATAGGGGCATGACTGTGCAGAAGTCTGCAGCGGTGCAGAGCCTGGCCGAACTCCTGCACCCCGGGTTCACTTTGGGGGTGGCGGCCGCCGCGTTCCAGATCGAGGGGTCCCTGACCGCGGACGGGCGCGGGCCCTCCGGCTGGGACGCCTTCGCGGAGAAGCCCGGCAGCATCATGGACGGCCACTCACCCGCCGTGGCATGCGACCACTACAACCGTTCCCCCGAGGACGTAGGACTGATGCGCGAACTCGGCGTGGACTCCTACCGGTTCTCGATCTCCTGGCCGCGCATCCAGCCGGACGGCACCGGCCCGTTCAACAGCCACGGACTGGACTTCTATGACCGGTTGATTGACCAGCTGCTCGAGGCCGGCATCTCCCCCATGGCCACCTTGTATCACTGGGACACCCCCCTGCCGCTGGAACACGGCGGGGGGTGGATGAACAGGACAACGGCCGAACGCTTCGCCGAATACAGCGCCGCAGCGGGTGAGCGGTTCGGGGACCGGGTGGCTCAATGGGTCACCCTCAACGAGCCGGTTTCCGTGACCCTCAACGGCTATGCGCTCGGGGTCCATGCGCCCGGGCGGGACCTGTTGTTCGACGCGCTTCCCTCTGTCCATCACCAGCTCCTGGGCCACGGCCTTGCCGTGCAGGCCTTGAGAGCCGCGGGCGTGACGGGCGGGATCGGAGTGACCAACCTGCACTCTCCGGTTCGTCCGGCCTCCCGCAAGCTCAGCGACCGCTTGCTGGCCACGGTTTTCGACCTGATGTTGAACCGCGTGTACGCGGATCCTATTCTCCTGGGCCATTACCCGAAGCCGCCGCTGATCGCCCGGCCCTGGTTCCGCTCCTTGGGCAAGGCCTCCGATGCGGACCTGCGCGATATCCACCAGCCCCTGGATTTTTACGGACTCAACTACTACTACCCCGTGAAGGTGGCCACCGGGCGCGGTTCCGCAGACAGCCCGGCCGGCACGGCCGAAGCCATGGCACGCGTCCCGTTCCACATGGCCGCGTTTCCCGAATACGGGACCACCGGGTTCGGCTGGCCCGTGGCCCCTGAACATCTCGGGGTACTCCTGCGGGAACTCAAGGACCGCTACGGCGCGGCCCTGCCCCCGCTGTACATCACCGAGAGCGGCGCGAGTTTCCCCGAGCCCGAACATGTCACGGGTCCGATCGCCGACACGAACAGAATCAACTACCTGGCCAGCCATCTTGGCCATGCGCTCGCGGCCACGTCACCGGGCGGCATCGCTGAGGACGTGGAATTACTGGGGTACTACGTCTGGACGCTGCTGGACAACTTCGAGTGGGCCGCCGGCTATTCGCAGCGGTTCGGGCTCATCCATGTGGACTTCGACACCTTGGAGCGCACCCCGAAGGAGTCCTTTTACTGGTTCCAGGCGCTGAGCAACGCGCGGAAGTCCGGCCGGCCCTGAGGCTCGTGATTCCGGATCAGTTGTTCCGGTTGGCGCGGTTGATGCGTTTGGCGCGGTCGATCTCATGACGGAAATGCTTTTTCGCCCAAAGGACGCCGCCCACCACCGCCACCGCTATCAGCAAGAAAATTAGCCATCCCATGCCTTGCTCCTCTCAGACTCTCCGGCTCTCCGACGGAAACACTATCAGGCAGCCACGCGACTAGCGATGTTCCCTTCCCTGACCCGGGCGTCCCGCCTCGGTGCTCTCCGGCCGCCGCATTGCTGCAGTGACTGTAAGGGGCGGCCTCCGTAAGAGGCTTTAGTCTTTCGAAGGGCGGGGGCAAAAGAACAGCCCCGCTGCAAACTGCAGCGGGGCTGTTCCAAACTTCACGGGCGGTCGCTAGACCTCCCGATCCGCGATCAACAAGTATTACTTGAGGATCTTGGTGACACGACCTGAACCAACGGTGCGGCCGCCTTCGCGGATAGCGAAGCCGAGGCCCTCTTCCATGGCGATGGGCTGGATGAGCGCAACGGTCATCTCAGTGTTGTCGCCAGGCATAACCATTTCCGTGCCTTCCGGCAGGGTGATAACGCCGGTTACGTCCGTGGTGCGGAAGTAGAACTGCGGGCGGTAGTTGGAGTAGAACGGGTTGTGACGCCCGCCTTCGTCCTTGGAGAGGATGTAGACGTTGGCCTCGAAGTCGGTGTGCGGGGTAATGGAACCCGGCTTGACGACAACCTGGCCACGCTCTACGTCGTCGCGCTTCAGACCGCGGAGCAGGAGGCCACAGTTCTCGCCGGCCCATGCTTCATCGAGCTGCTTGTGGAACATCTCGATACCGGTAACCGTGGTCTTCTGGACCGGACGGATGCCGACGATCTCGACCTCGGAGTTGATGGCGAGGGTGCCACGCTCGGCGCGGCCCGTAACAACGGTGCCACGGCCGGTGATCGTGAAGACATCTTCGATCGGCATCAGGAAGGGCTTGTCGCGGTCGCGTACCGGGTCCGGCACGGAGTTGTCGACAGCTTCCATGAGGTCCTCGACGGACTTGACCCAAACCGGGTCGCCTTCGAGAGCCTTCAGGCCTGAAACGCGAACGACCGGAGCCTCATCGCCGTCGAAGCCCTGAGCCGAAAGCAGCTCACGAACTTCCATTTCGACGAGGTCGAGGAGCTCTTCGTCATCGACCATGTCCGACTTGTTCAGCGCGACCAGCAGGTAGGGAACGCCAACCTGGCGGGCGAGCAGAACGTGCTCGCGGGTCTGAGCCATCGGGCCGTCAGTGGCGGCAACCACGAGGATTGCACCGTCCATCTGTGCAGCGCCGGTGATCATGTTCTTGATGTAGTCAGCGTGACCGGGGGCGTCTACGTGTGCGTAGTGGCGCTTCTCGGTCTGGTACTCAACGTGGGAGATGTTGATGGTAATGCCGCGCTGACGCTCTTCGGGAGCAGAGTCAATAGACGCGAAGTCGCGCTGCTCGTTGAGTGTCGGGTACTTGTCGTACAGCACCTTGGAAATCGCGGCCGTCAACGTCGTCTTACCGTGGTCAACGTGACCAATGGTGCCGATGTTAACGTGCGGCTTAGTCCGCTCGAACTTTGCCTTTGCCACAGGTTCCTCCTAGAACGTTTTCAAATGACTTACCCTTCGACCGCGCTTGTCGCGACGAAACTTCAGTAAGTCTACTTGGGGGGCTTTGGATTGGTGAAATTGCAGATTCAGGAACTAATACTAGCTCCCAGAGCCTGTTCGGGCAGACGGCCGGCAATCGGTCGGGACCGGAGACCGGCCGCCTGCCCCAGGCGGACTTCCGTAGAGGAAGCACACCCGAGTTTGTCGCTGTGAAAGTCCCTGGGGACTATTCGCCGCGGTTCTTCTGGATGATCTCGTCGGCAACTGCCTTCGGGACCTCGGCGTAGCTGTTGAATGTCATGGAGTACACAGCGCGGCCCTGGGTCTTCGAGCGCAGGTCACCGATGTAGCCGAACATGCCGGACAGCGGAACGTGCGCACGGATGACCTTGACGCCCTGTGCATCTTCCATGGACTGCATCTGGCCACGGCGTGAGTTGAGGTCACCGATAACTTCACCCATGTATTCCTCAGGGGTGCGGACCTCGACATCCATCAGCGGTTCGAGCAGGACGGGGTTCGCCTTGCGTGCGGCTTCCTTGAAAGCCATACGCCCGGCGATCTTGAACGCCATTTCCGAGGAGTCAACATCGTGGTAAGCGCCGTCGATCAGCGTCGCCTTGATGCCCACCACCGGGTAGCCGGCCAGGACGCCGTCGTTCAGTGCGTCCTGGATGCCGGCGTCGACGGACGGGATGTATTCGCGCGGAATTCGGCCACCAGTGACCTTGTTCTCGAACTCGTACATCTCGCCTTCGGACGTGTCCAGCGGTGCGATCGCAATCTGGATCTTTGCGAACTGGCCGGAACCACCGGTCTGCTTCTTGTGCGTGTAGTCGTGACGCTCCACAGCACGCTTGATGGTTTCGCGGTATGCGACCTGCGGCTTGCCAACGTTCGCCTCGACCTTGAATTCGCGGCGCATGCGGTCCACCAGGATGTCCAGGTGGAGCTCGCCCATGCCGGCGATAATGGTCTGGCCGGTGTCTTCGTTGAGGGAGACCTGGAAGGTCGGGTCCTCAGCGGAAAGCTTCTGGATGGCCGTGGAGAGCTTCTCCTGGTCACCCTTGGTGTTCGGCTCGATCGCAACCGAGATCACGGGCTCCGGGAAGCTCATGGACTCGAGGACGATCTGGTTGGCGGGATCGCACAGGGTGTCGCCCGTGGTGGTGTCCTTCAGCCCGATCGCTGCGTAGATGTGGCCAGCGGTGGCGCCGTCAACGGGCATTTCCTTGTTGGCGTGCATCTGGAACAGCTTGCCGATGCGCTCCTTCTTGCCCTTGGTGGAGTTGACCACCTGGGAACCTGCTTCCACGTGACCGGAGTACACGCGGATGAAGGTGAGCTGACCGAAGAACGGGTGCGCGGCAATCTTGAATGCCAGTGCGGAGAACGGCTCGTCGGCTGAAGGCTTACGGGTCAGTTCCTTCTCTTCGTCGCGGGGATCGTGACCGATCATCGGCGGGACGTCGAGCGGGTTCGGCAGGTAGTCGACAACAGCATCGAGCATCGGCTGAACGCCACGGTTCTTGAATGCAGAACCGCAGAACACCGGGTAGAGCTCGGAGTTGATCGTCATCTTGCGGATGCCGGCCTTGAGTTCGTCGGTGGTGATTTCTTCACCCTCGAGGTACTTCTCCATGAGCTCCTCGGAGGACTCCGCAACGGTCTCAACGAGCGTTGCGCGGTACTCCTCGGCCTTTTCCTTGAGGTCAGCCGGGATCTCCTGGATCTCGTACTTGGCACCCATGGTGACATCACCCTTGGAGTCGCCGGGCCAGACCAGTGCACGCATGTACAGCAGGTCGACGACGCCGACAAAGTCGTTCTCGGCGCCGATGGGCAGCTGCATAACGAGCGGCTTGGCTCCGAGGCGGCTGATGATGGTGTCAACGGTGAAGTAGAAGTCAGCGCCCAGCTTGTCCATCTTGTTGACAAAGCAGATACGCGGAACGTTGTACTTGTCAGCCTGGCGCCAAACAGTCTCGGACTGCGGCTCCACGCCTTCCTTGCCATCGAACACGGCAACAGCACCGTCGAGGACGCGCAGGGAGCGCTCAACCTCGACCGTGAAGTCAACGTGGCCGGGGGTGTCGATGATGTTGATCTGGTTGTTTTCCCAGAAGCAGGTCACGGCGGCAGACGTGATGGTGATGCCGCGTTCCTTTTCCTGTTCCATCCAGTCGGTGGTCGACGCGCCGTCGTGCGTTTCGCCGATCTTGTGGTTCACACCTGTGTAGAACAGAATGCGCTCGGTGGTGGTGGTCTTGCCGGCATCAATGTGGGCCATGATGCCGATATTGCGGACCTTACTAAGGTCGGTAAGCACGTCCTGTGCCACGGTGTCTCCCTTTCGGATGGACTGCACGTTCGCCGCCGGCTCTGTAGAGCCGGCGGCGTCCGGGAAGTATTACCAGCGGTAGTGTGCGAAGGCCTTGTTGGACTCGGCCATCTTGTGGGTGTCTTCGCGACGCTTCACAGCGGCACCCAGGCCGTTGGACGCATCCAGAATTTCGTTCTGGAGGCGCTCGGTCATCGTCTTCTCGCGGCGGGCCTTGGAGTAGCCGACCAGCCAGCGCAGGGCGAGTGCCGTGGAGCGGCCCGGCTTGACTTCAACCGGGACCTGGTAGGTTGCGCCACCAACGCGGCGTGAGCGGACCTCGAGGGAAGGCTTGACGTTGTCCATGGCCTTCTTGAGGGCTGCAACGGGGTCGCCGCCGGACTTGGCGCGAGCGCCTTCGAGTGCACCGTAGACGATGCGCTCTGCGGTGGACTTCTTGCCGTCGACGAGCACCTTGTTGATCAGCTGGGTGACCAGCGGGGAGCCGTATACGGGATCTAGAACTAGCGGCCGCTTCGGGGCCGGACCCTTACGAGGCATATTACTTCTTCTCCATCTTTGCGCCGTAGCGGCTGCGGGCCTGCTTACGGTTCTTCACACCCTGGGTATCGAGGGCGCCACGGACGATCTTGTAGCGGACACCCGGGAGGTCCTTCACACGACCACCACGGACGAGCACAATCGAGTGCTCCTGGAGGTTGTGGCCCACACCGGGGATGTAGGCGGTGACTTCCACGCCACCGTTAAGGCGCACACGTGCAACCTTACGCAGAGCCGAGTTCGGCTTCTTTGGGGTGGTGGTGTAGACGCGGGTGCAAACACCGCGGCGCATCGGGCTGCCGTTAAGCGCGGGAGCCTTGGTCTTTTTGACCTTAGGCGTGCGGCCCTTACGGACCAGCTGGTTAATCGTAGGCACTCTCGTGTTCTCCGTTTTATCCGGAGCGGCCGCTGACAGCCGCTCGCTTGTTGCTTTGCCCCGCCGCCCGAGCTTTGAAGAAGTCTCCAGAGCAGCTTAGGCGAAGCCTTAATAGTCGGATCGCACACCCGGAGACGCCGACTTGCATCTGCGTTGGCCCCTAGGCATGCAAAAATGTGGCATACGTTGCACAAGAACCCTGCAAACCGGAAACGTCGCTCTGGCTCAGCTTTACAGCTGCCACCGGCGCTCTCATCCTCTGCCACAATAACAATTGGTACCCAGTCTAACACGGACGGCCGCCAGTCCTTAATCGGACCCCCGCTGCCCAAGTAGCTCGCAGTTAATGTCGTTATGGACGCCCATAACGACATTAACTGCGAGCCAGTTGGGCCAACAGGAAGGGCCCCGCCTCCGCTCCGCTGATAACGCGGAGTGGTGACGGGGCCCGACGCCGAGCTAACGGTTAGCGGAAGTCGCTGCCGAGGTCGTAGTCATCCAGCGGGATGGCGTGGAACTCCGGAGCTCCGTCGCCGCCCAGTGAGTCGTAGGAGAAGTCACTGAATGCGCTGGGGCCGGTGAACAGATTGGCCTTTGCTTCCTCAGTGGGCTCCACCGTGACCTCGGTGTAGCGCGGGAGACCCGTGCCTGCCGGGATGAGCTTACCGATGATGACGTTTTCCTTGAGGCCGAGCAGGGGGTCGCTCTTGCCTTCCATGGCCGCCTGCGTCAGGACGCGGGTGGTTTCCTGGAAGGAAGCTGCGGACAGCCAGGACTCGGTTGCCAGGGACGCCTTGGTGATGCCCATGAGCTCAGGACGGCCGGAAGCCGGCGTCTTGCCCTCGGACACAACGCGGCGGTTGGCGTCCTCGAAGCGGCTGCGTTCGGCCAGCTCACCGGGGAGCAGATCGGACTCGCCGGATTCGATAACCGTGACGCGGCGCAGCATCTGGCGGACGATAACCTCGACGTGCTTGTCGTGGATACCAATGCCCTGGCTGCGGTACACGCCCTGGACCTCATCCACCAGGAACTTCTGCGCGGCACGGGGACCCATGATGCGCAGAACCTGCTTGGGGTCGACCGGACCGTTGATGAGCTTCTGGCCCACCGTGACGTGCTGGCCGTCCTCAATCAGGAGACGTGAGCGGCGCAGGACCGGGTAAGCGATCTCTTCGCTGCCGTCATCCGGAGTGATGACCAGGCGCATCTGGCGCTCGGACTCTTCGATGGTGATGCGGCCGGCTGCTTCAGCAATCGGTGCGACACCCTTCGGAGTACGGGCTTCGAAGAGCTCCTGGATACGGGGCAGACCCTGGGTGATGTCATCGCCACCGCTGGCCGAAACAGCACCACCGGTGTGGAAGGTACGCATGGTCAGCTGGGTACCGGGCTCACCGATGGACTGTGCGGCGATGATGCCCACGGCCTCACCAATGTCCACGGTCTTACCCGTGGCAAGCGAACGGCCGTAGCACAGGGCGCAGGTGCCGACGCTGGACTCACAGGTGAGCACGGAGCGGACCTTGACCTCGGTGATGCCGGCCGCGAACAGCTCGGCGATGACAACGTCGCCGCAGTCAGTTCCCGCCGGTGCCAGGACCTTGCCCTTGGAGTCAACGACATCCACGGCCAGGGTACGGGCGTACGCGCTGTTCTCGACGTTCTCGTCCAGCACCAGCTCGCCGTTGGCGTCAGCCACGGCAATCGGGGTGACGAGGCCGCGTTCGGTACCGCAGTCCTCTTCGCGAACGATGACGTCCTGCGAGACGTCCACCAGACGACGGGTCAGGTAACCCGAGTTGGCGGTACGCAGCGCGGTGTCGGCCAGACCCTTACGTGCACCGTGCGTGGCGATGAAGTACTCCAGCACCGACAGGCCCTCGCGGTAGGAGGACTTGATGGGACGCGGGATGATCTCACCCTTAGGGTTGGCCACCAGGCCACGGATACCCGCGATCTGACGGACCTGCATCCAGTTACCACGTGCACCGGAGGACACCATGCGGTTGATGGTGTTCATCGGGGACAGGCTGTCACGCATCGCCTGGGCGATTTCGTTGGTCGCCTTGTTCCAGATCTCGATCAGTTCCTGGCGACGCTCGTCGTCGTCGATCAGGCCCTTGTCGTACTGGCCCTGGATCTTGGCGGCCATGGTCTCGTAACCGGCCAGGATCTGCGGCTTGTCCTTGGGCACCTCGATGTCGGAGATGGCCACGGTGACGCCTGAGCGTGTAGCCCAGTAGAAACCGGCGTCCTTCAGGTTGTCCAGCGTTGCGGCAGTGACCACCTTCGGGTAGCGCTCAGCGAGGTCGTTGACGATCCGGGACAGTTCGCCCTTGTCGGCCACGGCCTCAACCCACGGGTAGTCCTCGGGCAGGGTCTGGTTGAAGATGACCTGACCCAGGGAGGTCTGGACGAGCGCGGGCTGACCCGGCTCCCAGCCTTCCGGAGCTTCCCAGCCCGCGTAAGGGACGAAGCCCTCGAGGCGGATCTTGACCTGGGAGTTCAGGTGCAGCTCGTGGAGGTCGAACGCCATGATGGCTTCCGGCACGGAGGAGAACACGCGGCCCTCGCCAGCTGAACCGACACGCTTGGTGGTCAGGTGGTAGAGGCCGATGATCATATCCTGCGAAGGAAGCGTCACCGGGCGGCCGTCAGACGGCTTCAGGATGTTGTTCGAGGAGAGCATCAGGATGCGTGCCTCGGCCTGGGCTTCGGGGCTCAGCGGCAGGTGAACTGCCATCTGGTCGCCGTCGAAGTCGGCGTTGAAGGCGCCACAAACCAGCGGGTGAAGCTGGATTGCCTTACCTTCAACAAGCTGGGGCTCGAACGCCTGGATGCCGAGGCGGTGCAGGGTGGGTGCACGGTTCAGCAGTACCGGGTGCTCGGTGATGATCTCTTCGAGAACGTCCCAGACCTGCGGACGGTAACGCTCCACCATGCGCTTTGCGGACTTGATGTTCTGCGCGTGGTTGAGGTCAACCAGTCGCTTCATCACGAACGGCTTGAAGAGCTCCAGGGCCATCTGCTTGGGCAGACCACACTGGTGCAGCTTCAGCTGCGGGCCGACGACGATGACCGAACGGCCGGAGTAGTCAACGCGCTTACCCAGAAGGTTCTGGCGGAAACGGCCCTGCTTGCCCTTGAGCATGTCGCTCAGGGACTTCAGCGGACGGTTGCCCGGTCCGGTGACCGGACGGCCACGGCGGCCGTTGTCGAAGAGGCTGTCAACGGCTTCCTGAAGCATGCGCTTCTCGTTGTTGACGATGATCTCCGGGGCACCCAAATCAAGCAGTCGCTTGAGGCGGTTGTTGCGGTTGATCACGCGGCGGTAGAGGTCGTTGAGGTCGGAGGTCGCGAAGCGGCCACCGTCCAGCTGGACCATGGGGCGCAGTTCCGGCGGGATCACCGGGACGGCGTCCAGAACCATGCCGAGCGGGCTGTTGTTGGTGGTCAGGAACGCATTGACCACCTTCAGGCGCTTGAGGGCACGGGTCTTGCGCTGGCCCTTGCCGTTGGCAATGATGTCGCGCAGCAGGTCCGACTCGGCCTGCATGTCGAAGCTCTCAAGACGCTTCTTGATGGCCTCGGCACCCATCGAGCCTTCGAAGTACATGCCGTAGCGGTCACGCAGTTCGCGGTAAAGGCCCTCGTCACCTTCGAGGTCTGCGACCTTCAGGTTCTTGAAGCGGTCCCAGACCTGCTCCAGGCGCTCGATCTCAGCATCCGCACGCTTGCGCACGTTTGCCATCTGACGGTCCGCGGAGTCACGGGCCTTCTTCTTGTCGGCGGCCTTGGCGCCTTCGCCTTCGAGACGGGCAAGCTCGTTCTCAAGGTCGCGGGCGATCGTGGCGATGTCGGAGTCGCGGTTGTCAACCAGCTGCTTCTTCTCGATGTCGTGCTCAACCTGCAGGTTGGGCAGTTCCTCGTGACGGCTGTCGGCGTCGACGCTCGTGATCATGTAGGCAGCGAAGTAGATGACCTTTTCGAGGTCCTTCGGTGCCAGGTCAAGGAGGTAGCCCAGACGGGAGGGAACACCCTTGAAGTACCAGATGTGGGTGACGGGCGCGGCCAGTTCGATGTGGCCCATGCGCTCACGACGCACCTTGGCACGGGTGACCTCAACGCCACACCGCTCGCAGATGATGCCCTTGAAGCGCACGCGCTTGTACTTACCGCAGTAGCACTCCCAGTCGCGGGACGGTCCGAAGATCTTCTCGCAGAAGAGGCCGTCCTTCTCAGGCTTGAGCGTGCGGTAGTTGATGGTTTCCGGCTTCTTAACCTCGCCGTAAGACCAGCCACGGATGTCTTCCGCGGTGGCGAGGCCGATCTGCATGAGGCCGAAGGAGGATTCGCTGGACATATGGTCCCTGTTCTCTCTTGTTCTCTAAATTCTGAAGTCTTGGGTTACGGGAAGAGGGAGGGGCGTACCGGGAAAGACAGCGCGGGTGGGGCGCTGCTTTTCCCGGTACCCCGCCTGCTAAACCTCTTCTACGGAACTGGGCTCTGCACGAGACAGATCGATGCCCAGTTCTTCCGCAGCCGTGAAGACTGCGTCATCAGAGTCACGCATTTCAATTGTGGTTCCGTCCGTGGAAAGAACTTCCACGTTCAGGCACAGCGACTGCATTTCCTTGATCAACACCTTGAAGGACTCAGGAACGCCCGGTTCCGGGATGTTCTCGCCCTTGACGATGGCTTCGTAGACCTTCACACGGCCATGGATGTCATCCGACTTGATGGTGAGGAGTTCCTGGAGCGTGTAGGCGGCGCCGTAAGCTTCGAGCGCCCACACTTCCATCTCACCGAAGCGCTGGCCACCGAACTGTGCCTTACCACCCAGCGGCTGCTGCGTGATCATGGAGTACGGGCCGGTGGAGCGTGCGTGGATCTTGTCGTCCACCAGGTGGTGGAGCTTCAGGATGTACATGTAGCCGACCGAGATCGGATCCGGGAACGGCTCGCCGGAGCGGCCGTCAAACAAGCGCGTCTTGCCCGAGGAGTTGATCAGGCGGTCGCCGTCGCGGGTTACGTTGGTGGAGTCGAGCAGGCCCGTGATTTCCTCTTCACGAGCACCGTCGAAGACCGGCGTTGCAACAGTGGTCTGGCCACTTTCGCGCGGCAGGTTCGGCAGCTGCTTCATCCACTCGGGCTCGCCTTCGATCTTCCAACCTGTCTTGGCCACCCAGCCGAGGTGCGTTTCGAGCACCTGGCCGACGTTCATACGGCCCGGAACACCCAGCGGGTTCAGGACGATATCAACGGGGGTGCCGTCGGCAAGGAAGGGCATGTCCTCGATCGGGAGGATCTTGGAAATAACACCCTTGTTGCCGTGACGGCCGGCGAGCTTGTCGCCGTCGGTGATCTTGCGCTTGGCGGCCACGTAGACGCGGACCAACTGGTTAACGCCCGGGGGCAGCTCGTCGTCGTTGTCGCGGTCAAAGACGCGGACACCGATCACGGTGCCGGACTCGCCGTGCGGAACCTTCAGGGAGGTGTCGCGCACTTCGCGGGACTTCTCACCGAAGATGGCGCGCAGCAGGCGCTCCTCCGGGGTCAGCTCGGTTTCACCCTTCGGGGTGACCTTACCGACCAGGATGTCGCCGGCTTCAACCTCGGCACCGATGTGGATGATGCCTCGCTCGTCCAGGCCCGCCAGGACTTCCTCGGACACGTTGGGGATGTCACGGGTGATTTCCTCGGCACCAAGCTTGGTGTCGCGGGCATCGATCTCGTGCTCCTCGATGTGGATGGAGGAAAGGACATCCTCGGCAACAATGCGCTGCGAGAGGATGATGGCGTCCTCGAAGTTGTGGCCTTCCCATGACATGAATGCCACGAGCAGGTTCTTACCGAGGGCGAGCTCGCCCTGGTCCGTAGCCGGGCCGTCAGCGATGATGCCGCCAACTTCCAGGCGCTGGCCTTCGTTCACCAGGACACGGTGGTTGTAGCAGTTGCCCTGGTTGGAGCGGGCGAACTTGTTGATGCGGTAGTTGGTTTCCGTACCGTCGTCGTTGAGCATGATGACGAGCTCAGCGGACACCTCGGTGACCACACCGGCCTTCTTCGCGATGACAACGTCACCGGCGTCGACTGCAGCGGCGCGCTCCATGCCGGTACCGACAAACGGCGCCTCGGAACGAACCAGCGGCACAGCCTGGCGCTGCATGTTGGCACCCATGAGGGCGCGGTTTGCATCGTCATGCTCAAGGAACGGAATCAGGGCCGTAGCCACGGAAACCATCTGGCGCGGGGAAACGTCCATGAACTCGACCTCGGCGGCGGGAACCAGCACGGGCTCGCCTCCACCACCACGGGCGCGGACCAGGACGGTCTCTTCAGCGAACTTCTTGTTCTCGTCCAGCGGAGCGTTGGCCTGGGCGATCAGGACCTCCGCTTCGTCGTCGGCCGTCAGGTACTGGACCTCATCGGAAACGACGCCCTCGGACACGAGGCGGTAAGGCGTCTCGATGAAGCCGAAGGGGTTGATGCGGCCGTAGGACGCCAGCGAACCGATCAGACCAATGTTGGGGCCTTCAGGAGTTTCGATGGGGCACATACGTCCGTAGTGGGACGGGTGAACGTCCCGGACTTCCATGCCTGCACGGTCACGGGACAGACCACCCGGGCCAAGCGCGGAAAGGCGGCGCTTGTGGGTCAGACCCGAGAGCGGGTTGTTCTGGTCCATGAACTGGGACAGCTGGGAGGTTCCGAAGAACTCCTTGATGGCTGCCACAACCGGGCGGATGTTGATCAGCGTCTGCGGCGTGATGGCTTCGACGTCCTGCGTGGTCATACGCTCGCGGACGACGCGCTCCATACGGGACAGGCCGGTGCGGACCTGGTTCTCGATGAGCTCGCCCACGGCGCGGATGCGGCGGTTGCCGAAGTGGTCGATGTCATCGATCTCAACGCGCAGCTCGTGGTCCTGGCCGTCGCGCTTGCCCATGAGGGTCTTCTCGCCGGCGTGGAGGGCAACCAGGAACTTGATCATTGCAACGATGTCTTCAACGTGCAGGACCGAAGCTTCCTTGTCGCCAAGGGAGCGGTCGATGCCAAGCTTGCGGTTGATCTTGTAACGGCCGACCTTGGCCAGATCGTAGCGCTTGGAGTTGAAGTACAGGTTGTCCAGCAGGGACTGGGCAGCCTCGACGGTGGGCGGCTCGCCCGGTCGCAGCTTCCGGTAGATGTCCAGCAAGGCGTCTTCGCGGGTTTCGGTGGCGTCCTTCTCCAGCGTTGCGCGCATAGAGTCGTACTGGCCGAACTCTTCGAGGATCTGGCCTTCGGTCCAGCCGAGGGCCTTCAGCAGCACCGTGACGGACTGCTTGCGCTTACGGTCAAGGCGAACGCCGACCTGGTCGCGCTTGTCGATCTCGAGCTCGAACCAGGCACCGCGGGACGGGATGATCTTGGCAGTGAAGATATCCTTGTCGCTGGTCTTGTCGGCGGTGCGCTCGAAGTAGGCGCCCGGGGAACGGACCAGCTGGGAGACAACGACACGCTCGGTGCCGTTGACGACGAAGGTGCCCTTCTCGGTCATCAGCGGGAAGTCACCCATGAACACGGTCTGCTGCTTGATTTCGCCCGTGTTGTTGTTCATGAACTCGGCCTTAACGTACAGCGGAGCCGAGTACGTTGCGTCCCGGTCCTTGCACTCGGCCATGGTGTATTTGGGATCAGCGAACTCCGGGTCGGAGAAGCTCAGGGACATGGTGCCCTGGAAATCCTCGATCGGGGAGATCTCTTCGAAGATGTCAGACAGACCGGAGCTAGTGGCGACGCTGAGGTCGCCTTCTTCGACGGCCTTCGCAACGCGTGCCTGCCAGCGTTCGTTTCCGACCAGCCAGTCGAAGCTGTCCGTTTGCAGGGCAAGCAGATTCGGAACATCAAGAGGTTCGTGAATCTTTGCGAATGAGAGCCGGCGAGTGGCACCATCGGTGCTGTCGGCATTGATAGCGGTAGCGTTGTTTACATTAGAGGTGCTCGAGGCGACCAAGAGGGATCCTTCCACAGACCTTCAGGCGTTTTCAGATCTCCCCCGTTGCAAGCCCTGCAGAATGACTCCGCAGCGCTACCAGTCCGGTTCCGCTATATGACCCGGAACCTAGGCTGTCCATGCTGATGCGCGTTGTTGACGGCACGTTAATGGATCAGCTGCTAGGCAAAGCCCACCGCTATATGAAGGCTGAAGGTAAACAGGGAAGACGCAAATATCTACGATACGGCAAAGTCGCCTACGTGTCTACCCCACTTCTCAGCTTATTGCAAGCACCAATTCAGGAAGCCCCAAGGAGCCCGTGGCTGGACCCCAAACTCGCCTACGGCGCCAACGGAGGCCCGGCGTGACGCCGGCGCAACGGAGGCCCGGCGACGCGGGTACGGCGACGCGGGCCGCTTCAGGAATGGCCGGCCCCGGATCAGCGTTGAATGGATACGTGATTCGGCCCACGATAGCCTAGGCCTACGTCTTGAGAGATCGGAAGAGAAACCATGAGCAACTCCGCAGACAACAATGACGTTGTCATCCTCGCCGCGGCGCGGACCCCGCAGGGCCGCCTGAACGGCCAGCTGACCAGCTTCACGGCCGTGGAACTCGGGGCACACGCCATCAAGGCCGCCCTCGCTGCGAGCGGGCTGACGGCCGGCAGGGTCGATGCCGTGATCATGGGACAGGTCCTGCAGGCCGGGGCCGGGCAGAATCCGGCCCGCCAGAGCGCCATCGGCGCCGGGATCGGCTGGAACGTGCCCACCGTTACCATCAACAAAGTCTGCCTCTCCGGGCTCACTGCGGTCATCGACGCCGCCCGGATGATCCGCAGCGGAGACGCCACCGTCGTCGTCGCCGGCGGCCAGGAATCCATGAGCCGGGCCCCGCATATCCTTCCCGGTTCCCGCCAGGGGTGGGCCTACGGTACAGTTCAAGCCCTCGATGTGGCCGCCCACGACGGGCTGACCGACGCCTTCGACGGGCAGTCGATGGGACTTTCCACCGAGAGCAAGAACCTGGTTCTCGGCATCGACCGGAAGTCCCAGGACGAGATCGCGGCACAGTCGCACCAGCGCGCCGCACGGGCCGCCAAGGACGGCGTGTTCGACGGCGAGATCGCCCCCATCAGTGTCAAGCAGCGCAAGGGCGATCCGATCGTCCTTGGCTCGGACGAGGGCATCCGGCCGGACACCACCGTTGAGTCGCTGGCCGGGCTGCGCGCGGCGTTTGTCACCGATGGAACCATCACCGCGGGCAACTCCTCGCCGCTGTCCGACGGCGCGGCCGCCCTGGTGCTCACGTCACGGAAATACGCCGAAGACAACGGGCTGGAGTACCTCGCCGTTGTCGGCAAGGCCGGCCAGGTTGCCGGACCGGATAATTCGCTGCACTCCCAGCCGTCCAACGCCATCAAGGGTGCGCTGGACAGGGCCGGATGGACCACCGCGGACCTCGACTTCATCGAGATCAATGAAGCCTTCGGCTCCGTGGCCGTCCAGTCGCTCAAGGACCTCAAATACCCGCTGGAGAAGTGCAACATCCACGGCGGCGCCATCGCCCTGGGCCACCCCATCGGGGCCTCGGGTGCCCGGCTGGCCCTGCACGCAGCCCACGAACTGAAGCGCCGTGGCGCCGGGAAGGCCGCAGTCTCGCTGTGCGGCGGCGGCGGCCAGGGCGAAGCGCTGCTCCTCTACAGGGACTGAACAGTGGATGAAAGCACCGACGCCGGGACCGGGCCCGGCGCCAGCGCCGGCTCGGAGCGTTTCCTTGCCGACGCCGCCTCCCGTGGCCTGCGGGTCCAACTCGTCGAACGCCGGGTGGCCGACAGTCTCGAAGATGCCGCCCGGAGCCTGGGCATCCCGCCGTCCGACATCGTGAAGTCGCTCGTGGTCAAGCACAAGGACGGCAGCTTTCTGTTCGCCCTGGTTCCGGGTGACCGGCAAATTTCATGGCCCAAGCTCCGCAGCCTGATCGGGGTCAATAGACTCTCGCTGCCCCCGGCCGACGTGGCGTTCGAAGCCACCGGCTACGAACGGGGCACTATCACGCCCCTGGGCAGCACCACCGCGTGGCCGGTCTACGCGGACCGGACCATCGCGGGGCGCCGGATCTCCATGGGTGCCGGGCAGCACGGATACAGCGCGTTCGTGGACGCCGACGCCTTGACCGCTGCCCTGGACGCCGTGGTGGCGGACATCACCGAGCCGAATTAGCCCGCCAGTGTTAAAACAGCCCTCAAGGTGAATGCCGGGCCCAGCCGGGCTGGTCAGGGAGTTACGGTCAGCGCCTGACCGTTCACCACCAGACGCCAATTGCGCTGGCTGAACAGGGAAACGTCCAAGGTTCCGGTATCCACCACGTAGTCGATAATGCGCTGGCGGATTTCCTGCTGGCTGTTCGAAAGCACCGGGGCCGTTGTGACGGCCGGGAAATTTCCGCCACCGCTTTGCCGGTAGTTGTTGATGGCCAGGGCGAATTCCTGGTCCATCCGCAGCGGCCGGCCGCCATAGTCCAGGCCCACAATGCGCTCCCCCGTCGGCCGGGCAACGTCGATCTCATAGTCGAACGGTGCATCCAGGCCATAGATCACGTCGTAGTTGTAGTCGGGGGTGCCGTTCGGGGCGGTGTCCGTGACAGCGTTGGTAAGGTCCGCCGCCGCGACCGCAGTGCCGGTGACCGGCTTGAAATAACGGGCAGACCACTCCAGGTACTCCTTCACCTGCGCTCCCGTGACCTTGATCGACAGCAGCGTGTTGTCAAAGATGTAGAGACCGGCTAAATCGCGGATGGTCAACGGCCCGGCGCTGACGTCCACTGCCCGGGAAAATGCCGCGGCGATGGACAGGACCGGGAGTCCCGCATCCGGGCCGCCGGCCAGTTCCGACTTGATGGTGCGGGCCTGCACGAAATTGATTGCGTCGATTGCCGCGCAGTCCTCCCAGCAGGCTGTGGCCGTGCTCAGGGCAGCCGTGGACGTGCCGATGACCGTGTTGACGTACTTTATTGTGGCGTCGTGGCCCGCCTGAACGGCGTTGACGACGTCGGGGTCCGCCTCAGCCGTCTTCACGTCCAGCAGGTGGGAACGCGCGGAGGCGACGGTCCAGTGCCCCTGGTCCTTGGCAAGCTCCAGATTCATCACAGAGACCCGCATTCCCCACTTCAGAGGTTCGGTCAGCAGCACCTGCTTGCCGGTTACCTTATTTGTGACGAAACGTTCTGGAATCTCCACGTGGGCGTGGCCAACGAGGATCGCGTCAATGCCGGGAACGTCCTCGGCGAGTTGGGTGGAGGCATTCTCCGGGAACGGCAAGGCGTCACCGTACGAGGATCCAGATGTGGCGCCGGAATGGCTGGAAACAATCACCACCTCGGCTCCGTCGGCGCGCATCTGCGGGACCACCGTGCGGGCTTCCTCCACGATGCCGTTGAACTCAAGCTGGCCTTGGACGTTGTCCCGGTCCCAGAGCGCGCAGCCGGGCGTCACCAAGCCAACAATCCCCACGGTCACCCAGCCGTTTCCGGTGTTGACCCGCTTGAGGATATACGGGGTGAAGGCGCGCTGCCGGCTCCCGGCTGCACGGACGTTGGCGCCGAGGAGCGGGAAGTCCAGCTGCTTCTCCCACGTGCGCAGGAGCGGTACACCGTAGTTGAACTCATGATTCCCGAGGGCGACGGCGTCATAGCCCACCGCGTTCATGGCCAGTGCCATGGGGTGCTTCACTGAGTCCGAGGCCGGGCTGATTTTGGCGAAGTAGTAGGCCAGCGGAGTCCCTTGGATGGTGTCGCCGGCGTCGATGGTCAGCGTGTTCGCTGCGCCGCGTTCGGCGCGGATGGCCTTGATCAGGGTGGCTGCCTGAGCTATGCCCACGTTGTTTCCCCGGTAGTCCGCGTAGGGGGCGTTCTTGAAGTAATCCCAGTTGAAAACGTTATTGTGCAGATCGGTGGTGCCCAGGACGGTCAGCGTGAAACGTTCGATGCCCGCAGCCGACGGTGCCGCCTGGGCCTGCGCACCAAGCGGCAGCGAGGCTGCAGCGGCACCGCCACGCATGAGGGCGGCGGCAGGCATGGAACGGCGGCCCACGGTTGCCTTCCAATCTCTTATTGTGTGGACTCCCCAAATTAGGCGGCCGACCGGCACAAATCCACAGCCCAGGCCCACGCTTGTACCGTTCCAATGAAAATCCGGAAAGTGTTCTTGCGGCTGCGGATCCGCCAAGACGCAGAAAACCCCGCCCACCGGAGTGGACGGGGTTTTCAGGAAAAACTAGGCGGCCCGAATAACCCGGGATGCCCGGCCATTCGAGTTACTTGACGGTAACGCGGGCGCCGGCAGCTTCGAGCTGGTCCTTTGCCTTCTCTGCAGCTTCCTTGGTGACGCCTTCGAGGACGGCCTTCGGAGCGCTGTCGACAACGTCCTTGGCTTCCTTCAGGCCCAGGGAAGTGATGGCGCGAACTTCCTTGATCACTGCGATCTTCTTGTCGCCAGCTGCTTCGAGAACGACGTCGAATTCAGTCTGCTCTTCAGCTTCTTCTGCAGCTCCGCCACCGGCGGGGCCGGCGACAGCAACAGCGGCAGCGGTTACTTCGAAGGTCTCTTCGAAGAGCTTGACGAACTCGGAGAGCTCGATGATGGTCAGTTCCTTGAAAGCTTCAATGAGCTCTTCGTTGGTGAGCTTCGCCATGGTGTGGCGTCCTTCCTATAGTGGTGCTTGGCGGCCGGGGCCGTTGTCTTCACACCGGAGTCTGGTTTGAAAGAGAGTTAGTTAGTTCTCTTCGGTGGCTGCGGCTTCGGCCGGAGCTTCGGTCTCTGCTGCTTCTGCGGCGGGGGCTTCTTCAGCGGCGGGAGCTTCGGCAACTGCCGGCGCACCGCTCTCTTCTTCAAGCTTGAGTCGCAGGGCGTCAATGATGCGTGCAGCAGCGGCGGCAGGAGCCTTGAGGATCCCTGCAACCTTGGCGAGCTGCAGCTCGCGGGACTCGAGTGCTGCCAAGGCAGTCACTTCGCTGGCGTTCAGTGCCTTGCCCTCGAAGTAACCGGTCTTGATGACCAGCTGCTTGTTGGCCTTGGCAAAATCCGTCAGGCTCTTGGCAGCTGCAACTGCGTCACCCTTGATGAACGCGATTGCAGTAGGGCCGGCGAGCTGACCGTCGAATGCTTCGACACCAGCTTCCTTGGCTGCAATTGCGGTCAGGGTGTTCTTGACGACCGCGAACTTGGTGTCCTGGCCGAGAGAAACACGCAGCTGCTTGAGCTGTGCAACGGTGAGCCCACGGTATTCGGTCAGGACAGCGGCGTTCGATTCCTTGAAATCGTTAGTGATCTCAGCTACTGCTGAAACCTTGGTAGGCGTTGCCATAACCCTCCTTCCGGGGATAGTGCCGGTATTCGACGGTCCCCGCTCATGGTGAGCTAAAACTAAAAAACGCCCCGGGCAGATGCACGGGGCTTGGCTCAACGCAATGCAAGACTGCGGAGCTTTACTTCGTTCACCTGCGCTGGCCGCCCTATGTTCAGGGTCCTTCGTCTGGAAATCCACTGGCTCTCCCGCGCAGTACTGCAGTATTGAGCAACGCTCAGGAGAGTGGATTTCCAACAACCGACGGTCTTTGGTAGTTCAAGCTTACGGGCAAGGCAACCGGTACGCCAAATCGGGCCGGACACGGGGCCGCTCAGCTGGTGCTTGGTCCCAGATCGGGCAGTTCCTTCTGCCAGATTCCCGTGACGCCCGCCGTTGTGAATCCCAGCTGCTGGTTCACCTTCAGGAGGTAGCGGTTTTCTGGGGCGTTCCAGGTGTAGATGACACGGGCATCCGGGAACTGCTCCGTCAGTCGCTCCATATTGGCCACCTTGATGAGCAGGCCAAGCTTGTTCCCGCGGTGTTCCTGGAGCACCACCGTGTCATCCTGAAACACTACGTCCTGCCGCTGTGCCAACACGCTGATGGTGGTGAGCCCCACCAGCGTTCCGGTGGCGATATGCTCCACGGCGGTAACCACCGTCCGCCGGCCCTGCGCGATGGCGACCTCTTCAGCTTCCCTGAGCAGTCGGCCGTCGAACACCATGTCGGCTTCGGTCTTGGTGGGCGGGACCTCGTCCTCTCCGGCCCGGTTCTCTAAAGCGGCAACGGCTTCCAGCCATTGATCGGGACACCTGTCCGTCCAATGGTGCAGACGGTAACGTCCGTCGTTCGCCTGCTCCGCCTCATCCTCCAGTTCGGCAACCAGTTTGGTGTCCAGCGGAAGAAGGCAGGAGCTGAACTGCTCGATGTGCTGCAGCGTGTAGCCTGTCCGGCGGGCAAACTCCACCTCGCGGCTGCCCATCGGAACAAAACCCAGTCCGGATCCCGGGACCAGCTGCTCAGTTTCCGGGCTGCTGAGGGAGACGCCCGGATGGTTGGTGTCAATGAGGATCATGGTGCGCCCCTCGCCTCGGGCGAACTGCTCCGCGGCCTCCAGCAACTGCCGTCCCACGCCCTGGTGCTGGAACTCGGGCAGGATGTCGAGGGTGAACTCGGCCAGGTCAAGGGTGTCCACGAGGGGCAGCGCGATGTCCACCACACCCACGATCTCGCCGTCGACCTTCGCCACCAGCATCACTTGGCGCTCGTAGGGATCGGCCAGTTCCAACAGCTTCTCAAGCGGAGTGTAAGCGAGGTCATCACTCCCCCACGTCTGCATCCGCACCTTACGGCCCACCTCCACCGCGGCCAGGAAGTCGGCGCTGTCAGGCCCGTCAAGGGAATCGGGGATCCAGAGTTGTTCGATCCGTACTTCAGTTGCCATAGACGGCATCATTCCAGTCGTTTCTGCCACTTACCCTCGAAGCCGGCGGGCCTGAAGCCAAGCGAAATATTTATCGACAGCATATGTCGGATTACGCTGGCATTCCACGTCATGACCGACCCTGTGACCGACTCCGCGGCGGGCGGCCCTGTCACAGCGTGTACTGCCGTGCGCATGTGGCCCGGACGCCGAAAGACCGCCCCGCGTCAGCGGGGCGGTCTTTCATTCATGGAAGTCCAGGGAGGATTAGACCTCCGTCAGGACCTTGGTGACGTTGGGGTCAACCGAGATGCCCGGGCCAAACGTGGTGGCGACAGTGGCCTTCTGGATGTAGCGGCCCTTGGAAGCGGACGGCTTGAGGCGCAAAACCTCTTCCAGGGCGGCCGCGTAGTTCTCGGCCAGCTTCAGGGCGTCGAACGAAACCTTGCCGATGATGAAGTGCAGGTTCGAGTGCTTGTCGACGCGGAAGTCGATCTTGCCGCCCTTGATGTCGTTGACGGCCTTGGCCACGTCAGCGGTCACCGTTCCGGTCTTCGGGTTCGGCATCAGGTTACGCGGACCCAGAACCTTACCGAGGCGGCCAACCTTGCCCATGAGGTCAGGTGTGGCGACGGCGGCGTCGAAGTCGGTCCAGCCGGCGGCGATCTTTTCGATCAGGTCGTCGGAACCAACGAAGTCGGCGCCGGCTGCGATTGCTGCCTCAGCCTTGTCGCCCGTTGCGAATACCAGGACGCGGGCGGTCTTACCGGTGCCGTGGGGCAGGATAACGGTGCCGCGGACCATCTGGTCAGCCTTACGCGGGTCTACACCCAGGCGGAAAGCGACCTCAACGGTGGCGTCGAACTTGGACGGATTGGTGTCCTTGGCCAGCGTCACTGCCTCGAACGGCGCGTAGAACTTCTCCGCGTCGATCTTGGCTGCGGCTGCCTCATATGCTTTGCTGCGCTTTGCCATGCTGCTTATTTCTCCTTGTGCAGTTGTGGTCTGCGGACCGCGCTGGGCCCTGCCACAGTTGGATCTCCGACGGGTTTATCCGGTCCGGATGCCAACATTTCAATGTTTCAGTGGTGCCGGTTTCCCGGCGGTGCCGTCCGGCGTCGTGATCGGTTGCTTGCTGTCCGAATTCCCGAGCCGCATCAGCGATGGGGAATTAACCCTCGACGGTGATACCCATGGAGCGGGCGGTGCCGGCGATGATCTTCGCGGCGCCTTCGAGGCTCGTGGCGTTGAGGTCTTCCATCTTGGTGGTGGCGATCTCGTTAACCTGGGCCTGGGTCAGCTTTGCAACCTTGACGGTGTGCGGGGTGGGTGAACCCTTGGCAACGCCTGCAGCCTTTTTGATGAGCTCTGCAGCCGGCGGGGTCTTGGTGATGAACGTGAACGAGCGGTCCTCGTAGACCGTGATTTCAACAGGAATAACGTTGCCGCGCTGGGCTTCCGTCGCAGCGTTGTACGCCTTGCAGAATTCCATGATGTTGACACCGTGCTGGCCAAGCGCAGGACCGATCGGCGGGGCCGGGTTAGCGGCACCTGCCTGGATCTGCAGCTTGATGAGGCCGGTGACCTTCTTCTTGGGAGCCAATGTAGGGTCCTTCTCTCAAATATTTCCTGGGACACAGGAGCGTGCCTCAGGTTGGTGGCCGCCATGGCGAGGCGGCCGGCCGCCCCTGGCTGCTAAAGCGGGCAGCCCGGGGCGAATTCTGGGGGGAAAGCTAGATCTTGCTGACCTGGTTGAAGGCCAGCGTGACCGGGGTCTCGCGCTCGAAGATGGAGACCAGCACCACGAGGGTCTGGGAGTCCACCTTGATTTCGGAGATCGTGGCCGGAAGGGTCTCGAAGGGGCCCTCCTTGACGATGACGGACTCGCCGACCTCGAAGTCGACGTCGACCGGCGCGGCGGCGTGCTTGACGGGCTTGCCCTTCTCGGCCTGCTCTTCTTCGAAGACCGGGGCGAGCATGGAGAAGACCTCGTCGAGGCGCAGCGGGACCGGGTTGTGGGCGTTGCCCACGAAGCCGGTGACGCCGGGGGTGTGGCGGACGGCGCCCCAGGAAGCATCCGTCAAGTCCATGCGGACCAGGACATAGCCGGGGATGCGGACGCGGTTGATGACCTTGCGCTGAGCGTTCTTGATCTCAACGACTTCCTCCATGGGAACCTGGATTTCGAAGATGTAATCTTCCATGTCCAGGGTCTGGATGCGGGTCTCAAGGTTTGCCTTTACACGGTTTTCGTAACCCGCGTAGGAGTGGATGACGTACCAGTCACCTTCCTGGCGGCGCAGCTTGGCCTTGAATTCCTCAGCCGGATCAACCTCAGCCTTGGCGGCCGCGGCGGCCAGTGCGTCGGACGCCTCCTCGTCGGAGTCGCCTTCTTCTTCGGAGTCAGCGACCGTTTCGGCGTCGGCGTCGGCATCAGCGTCGGCGTCGGTGGATTCGGGCGCAGCAGACTCAACCTCGGACTCTTCCCCGGTTACCACCGCGGCGTCTGTTGCGTTGTCCGTGGACCTATCCAGCTCAGTCTCAGTTACCTCGAGCTCCTGCTCAGACACTTGGTCTCCTGCTTCCTCATTGCCTAACATGCCTATTTAAATGGCTCAATTCCGCACACCCCGCAGAACTTCCGGATTCCCGGAAGTTTCCACGCGGCCTGCGGACCGGTCCGCCTTAGCGGTCCGTGGGGCCCGTCCCACCAAAGACCCAGCTCACGCCGGTCCCGAAGGCCAGATCCAGGATGGTGACGATGATCATCATGATGACCACGAACACCAGCACCACGAGCGTGTAATTGATCAGTTCCTTGCGGGTTGGTGCAACGACCTTCTTCAGCTCGCCGATTACCTGGCGGACAAAGAGTGCGATGCGAGCGAAGAAGCCGGCCTTGGCGGCTTTCTTGGCGGGGCGGCCCTTGGAGCTGCTTGCAGCCGTTTCGGTCACCTGGTCCTCACTCATCCTCGCAAAGTCGGATACCCGGCTCTGAACTGAACCATGGTTGCTGCGCCGGCTCCGGCTAACCGCCGGAACCGCTTGCGCAGGGCAGACAGGACTCGAACCTGCAACCTGCGGTTTTGGAGACCGCTGCGCTACCAATTGCGCCACTACCCTATGGATCGAAAACCGACGCGGACCACTCACCAACATTCGAGGGGCGCACGCCATCATCGTGTTTTCGACACCGGAGAACCAGTCTACGCAACAACTGCGCCTACGTCGAACCAGCCTCGTTTTTTGGATGTCCATGACACTTCCTGCAGCTGTTACCGGGGGCCGGTCACATTTACATGCGGTCAAGCAGAACGATCCGCTGAACAGCATAGAGTAGATCTCGTCGAATCCCACATCCAGCCACCGAGCTGCAAGCGAGAACGGACCTGCCATGTCTGCCGCCCGCGTTTCCCAACGCATATCCGCAATAGCCGAATCCGCCACCCTGGCCGTCGATGCCAAGGCGAAGGCACTGAAGGCAGCCGGACGGCCGGTCATCGGCTTTGGCGCTGGAGAACCCGATTTTCCGACCCCCGGGTACATCGTGCAGGCGGCCATCGAGGCCGCCAGCCAGCCTAAGTACCACCGCTACTCCCCCGCGGGCGGGTTGCCGGAACTCAAGCAGGCCATTGCGGAGAAGACCTTCCGGGATTCCGGGTACAGGGCCGAGGCGTCCCAGGTGCTGGTGACCAATGGCGGCAAGCAGGCCGTGTACAACACGTTCGCCACCCTGCTGGATCCGGGCGACGAAGTGATCGTGCCCACGCCGTTCTGGACCACATATCCGGAGGCTATCCGGTTGGCCGGCGGTGTGCCGGTGGAAGTATTCGCGGGACCGGAGCAGGAATACCTTGTGACGGTGGAGCAGTTGGAAGCCGCGCTGACGGACCGCACCAAGATCCTTCTCTTCGTTTCCCCCTCCAACCCCACCGGCGCCGTGTACTCGCCGGAGCAGGTCAGGGAAATTGGCCAGTGGGCGGCTTCCAAGGGCCTGTGGGTTGTCACCGATGAGATCTACGAGCACCTGACTTACGACGGCGTGCCCTTCACCTCCATCGCCACCGCTGTCCCCGAACTCGGCGACAAAGTAGTCATCCTCAACGGTGTGGCCAAGACCTACGCCATGACCGGCTGGCGCGTGGGCTGGATGATCGGCCCGGCCGACGTCATCAAGGCCGCCACCAACCTGCAGTCGCACGCCACGTCCAATGTCTCCAACATTCCTCAGGTCGCGGCCCTCGCCGCCGTCTCCGGCCCCCTCACCGCCGTCGACGACATGAAGCTTGCCTTCGACCGGCGCCGCAAGGCGATCGTCGCGGGCCTTAACGCCATTGAAGGCGTCCAATGCCCGACGCCGAAGGGCGCGTTCTACGTCTACGCGGACGTCCGCGCGCTGCTGGGCAAGGAATTCGAGACGGCCAACGGCCCGGTCCGGCCCCAGACATCCGCCGAACTGGCTGCCCTCATCCTGGACGAGGTTGAAGTTGCGGTGGTTCCCGGCGAGGCGTTCGGCCCCTCGGGATTCCTGCGTCTGTCCTACGCCCTGGGCGACGACGACCTGGCCACCGGCGTGGCCCGGCTCCAGGGCTTCCTCGGCAAGGCGAAGTAGACCGCCCCAAGCCCCGATGCGCTATCACTTACGGGCCTTATTACCGCGGCATCAGCACCGTACGTGATAGCGCATCCTTGGGTTAGAGGAGCCTCCGTTCGGCCGCCCATCTGGTCAGTTCGTGACGGCTGGACAGCTGCAGCTTTCGCAGCACGGCGGAGACGTGGGTTTCCACCGTCTTGATCGAAATGAACAGCTCCTTGGCCACTTCCTTGTAGCTGTAGCCCCGTGCAATAAGCCGCATAACCTCCAGCTCCCGGGCGGACAACCGGTCCAGTTCGTCGTCGGCGATGTCTGCCGGTGCCGTGCCGAACGCGTCCAGCACAAAGCCGGCCAGCCGCGGCGAAAACACTGCGTCGCCGCCGGCCACCCGCAGGACGGCGTCCGTGATCTCCGCGCCCGAAATACTTTTGGTGACGTAGCCCCGCGCCCCTGCCCGAATCACCGAGACGACGTCCTCGGCCGCGTCCGAGACACTCAGTGCGAGGAACCGGGTGGTGCCTCGCAGCGCAGCGGAGGCTGCGATCACCTCCCGGCCGCCGCCGCCCAGACCGCCGGGCAGATGTACGTCCAGCAGCACCACCTCGGGCTTGGTCCGCGCAATGACGTCGATGGCCTGTTCAACGGTGCCGGCTTCGCCCACCACAGTGACGCGGGGATCAAGGTCGGCTTTGAGCCCGGAGCGGAAGATGGCGTGATCATCGACAATGACCACGCGAATGCTTTTGTCGGCTCCTGATTCCGCGCCTGCCATTGGATCAGCACGGCCGTTGCCGGACTGCGGTCCATGCGGCTGCTGGGATCCATCGGATGTACTCATTTCCTGCCTTCTCCGTTCTCGGCAGCATCGGAAGGCAGCCTGAGGCGGACCTCCGTGCCGTCGGGGCTGCTGTTGATGACGGCGGTTCCACCGTGCCGTTTCATTCGTCCGATGATGGATTCCCTGACACCCATGCGGTCCGCGGGCACAGTCCGGGGATCGAATCCGGGCCCGCGGTCCTTCACAAAGACCTCCGCGGCGTCGGGGGAAATTTCCACGTAGACCGAGACTGTTCCTCCGCCATGGCGGGAGGCGTTCACCATGGCTTCGCGGCTGGCCAGCACCAAGGCCTCGTGGCGGTCGGTCATGGCGGTGTCCCCCACGCTGACCACCTCCACCGCGTTGCCGAGAGTGTCCTCCACCTCGGCGGCGGCTGCCTTGATGCGCTCCGACAACTGCCCGGCTTCCTCACCCGGATCCTGGTACAGCCAGCCGCGAAGCTCGCGTTCCTGCGCCCGGGCCAGCCGCACGACGTCCTGCTCATTGCCGGCACGGCGCTGGATGAGGGCAAGCGTCTGCAGCACGGAGTCGTGCAGGTGCGCGGCGATTTCCGCCCGCTCGGTTGCGCGCGCGCGGCCGGCACGCTCCGCTTCGAGATCCCGCCAGAACTTCAGTCCCCACGGGAGCAACACGAGGCCCACCCCGCCCAGGACGGCCACCGAGGCCAGCAATGCCAGCCACGTCTGTTCCCAGGAGCCGGACCCGGAAACAATCACCAGGACACCCGCCACCACGAGCGCCAGGCCTGCAGCAAGGCGTGTCCAGCCGCCCGCCTGGTCCGCCTTGGTCTTGTCCACCAGGCCTGCGCGGCGGGTTTCGTCCAGTTGCATCCACGCAATCGCCGCCCCGCCCAGGATGGCGGCCGCGGGGATCAGCGTGCCAAGGGGAACATCCAGACCGAGCACCCGGGCAATCATGATGGCGCCGGCCAGCAGCAGCCCGACGCCGAGCAGGATCTCCTTGCCGTATTGCACGCGACGAAAGCGGAACCATGGGGCGGATGGCTCCGGCATGGCCGGTGGAGCTTCCGGAGCAGCGGCAGCTGACACGCCAGCCGTGGCCGATGAACCGAAGGAGATCGCCGACGGCGCGCTCACTGCGGGAGCGATCGGGGACACCGGACGCCGCGTGATCCGTCTGGCGTTCTCATCCGCGGTAGGAACCATAATCCAAAGCCACGCATAGAACACGAGTCCCGCGCCCCCGGCCAGCGCCGCTACCACCATACCGATCCTGATCATCCGGACCGGCCAGCCCAGGTGGGCGGCCAGCCCGGAGCAGACGCCGGCGATGACGCGGTCGGCACTGCGGACCAGCGGTGGGCGGACTCCGGCGGTTGTCATGGGTCAATCCAAGCACGACTCGCGGGTACCGCAGCCTGGCCTGGGCCCGAACCGGGGGTAAGTCAGGGGCCTTCTCAGGGTGATCCCCAATGGCTCCAGGCGAGGGCCAACGGCAGTATCGAAGTATGAACCCGCACAATTCACACCCCGATGACGAACCCCTTCCCTCAGGACGTCCCGACGGCGCGCCGGACGGCCCGGCGGCCCCTGAGCCCGGTCCCGGCCCCGGCCCTGAGGCCTTCCCTCCCGCACCTCCGCCGCTTTACCCCGATGCCCAGCCTCCCTACGTTGAGCAGCCCCAGAACTTCTTCAGTTGGATCCGGAGCCAAGGGATTCACCGCGGCACCGACCGGTGGATAGGAGGAGTGGCCAGCGGCATCGCTCACCGGCTGGGGGTCGATCCCCTGATCGTGCGGGGCATATTCATTGTCCTGACCATTTTCGCCGGCGTGGGAGTGCTGCTCTACGGCGTCGCCTGGGCCCTCCTGCCGGAACCTGATGGCCGGATCCACGTCCAGGAAGCCGCGGCCGGACGGTGGTCCGCCGGTATGACCGGCGCCCTCATCGCCACCATTCTGGGCTTCCCCAATCTGGGCAGCGGCTTCTGGGGCTGGGAACGGAACGGCTTTGCTGGTTTCGTATGGACGGTCTTCTGGATAGCGGGCGCCATCTATCTCGTCTACTACCTCTCACAGCGCACCAAGCGCCGTAACGGCACGCACGGCACCGCCCCGTTCGGTGTCGTTCCCCGCAACGGCGTTCCGTCCAACGGTGTTCCCTCCAGCGGCGCTCCTTATGGCAGTGCCCCGTCCAGCAGTCTTCCGGCCAGCAGTCCTCCGTCCACCAGTCTTCCGTCCGACGTCGGCGCCCATGGCGACACCTCCGGGCCGCCTTACACATCCGGCTTTGGCGGCGGCAGGTACGAAACAGCCGGACCAGCTTCCGCAGTGCCCGCCAGGGTACGGAATGTGGGGCCCGGAACTCCTGCAGTGGCGGTGACGACGGGTTTGGCCCTGCTGGTGGGCGGCGGAATCAAGGCCCTGGAAACCCTCGGCGTCATCAGTCTGGGCGACTCCACCAACGCCGTTGCGTGGGCTGGCGGCGCCGCCGTCCTCGGCCTGGGCATCCTGGCTGCCGGGCTCAGGGGCCGCACCTCCGGCATCCTGGGATTCTTTGCCGTGGTGGCGCTGATTGTGGGCGGCATCTTCAACGTGGTGCCCACCGGTGACAGGATCCGTTTCCAAAACGCCAACTGGAACCCCGCGAGCATCGAGCAGGCAACAGCCGGATTCGACATCACCGGAGGCAGCGGCACAGCAGACCTCACGCAGCTGAATCTGACCCCGCCGCTGACTACCGACGTCGTGGTTCCCTTGGACGTCACGGCCAGCAATCTGACGGTGGTCATCCCCGACACGGTTCCGGTGGAAATACGGGCGGACATGACCCTGGGGAACCTCAACGAGGGAACACGGAACCATGGCGGCATGACGTCCCAGCGCAGCAACTACAACATTGATAAGCCAGGCGCCACACTGATCGTCAAGATCGACGGCACCATGAGCAATGTCACCATCCAGGGAGGGCACTGACATGAACAGTTATGAACCGGTTCCGGAGAACACCCCGCATCCCCCGGATGCCTCCACGCAGGCGGGACCGCGGCCTGGCGGGCTGTCGCCAGCCCGTGTGGGAACCGTCGTCTGGGGCTTGATTGTCGTGGCGCTGGCTGCCCTGATCGTCGTTGCCCAGCTACGCATCGTGGAGCTGAACGGCACGTACGTGCTGATCGGGCTCACGCTCGGAGCCGGCACGGCGCTGGTGGTGGGCGGGCTCATCTCCGCCCGCGGACGTGACAAAAAAACATCAACAAGGAAGTCTTGAAACATGGATAAGTTCTTCAGCATTGTCAGGGGCATGGGCCTGCAACGGGGGCCGCAGCGGTGGCTCGGCGGAGTGTGCGGCGGGATCGCGGCCAAGCTGAACGTGGATGTGGCCTACGTCCGAATAGCCTTCCTCCTCATCAGCCTCCTTCCCGGCCCGGCCTTCGTCTTCTATCTGGCGGCCTGGCTGATCCTCCCGGACCAGCGCAACGTCATCATTCTTCAGTCCTTCCTGGACCGGCGCACCAACCGCTTCTAGCTGTAACAAGAACACCCAGGCTGCGCCGCTTGAGCTGCCCCTGCCCCTGACGGGCGGGGGCGCTCCCGTTTGCAGGGCCACATCATCACCGGGCGGACAGCCGCCCGCAGGTAACTATTTGTGTCCTGCCCCACATGGGCCACTAGACTCTAGGGTGAGCTCAGCGTGGCGCTCTGCCTGTACAACTTCAAACCAGGATTTGAGCCGAGAAATGAAAATTGGAATCCTCACCAGCGGCGGCGACTGCCCAGGACTGAACGCCGTCATCCGTGGCGCCGTTCTCAAGGGAATCGCCATCCACGGCCACGAATTCGTGGGATTCCTGGACGGCTGGCGCGGTGTGGTGGAGGGGGACATCATTGATATCCCTCGAACGCTGGTCCGAGGCATAGCCAAACAGGGCGGAACCATCCTTGGAACGTCCCGTACCAACCCGTTCGAGAACAACGGCGGACCTGAGGTCATCAAGGCCCACATGGACCGGCTTGGCATCGACGCCATCATCGCGATCGGCGGAGAGGGAACTCTTGCCGCCGCAAAGCGCCTGACCGATGCAGGCCTGAAGATCGTGGGCGTTCCCAAGACCGTGGACAACGATCTGGACGCAACGGACTACACCTTCGGCTTCGACACGGCTGTCCAGATCGCCACAGAGGCCATCGACCGGCTCCGGACCACCGGCGAATCCCACCACCGCTGCATGATCGCCGAGGTCATGGGCCGCCACGTGGGCTGGATTGCGCTGCATGCGGGCATGGCCTCGGGCGCCCACGCCATCCTGATCCCGGAACAGAAGGCATCCATGGACCAAATCACCGAATGGGTCCAGGAAGCCCACGATCGTGGCCGCGCGCCGCTTGTGGTGGTTGCCGAAGGCTTCGTTCCGGAAGGCCAGGAAACTCCGCACTCCGAGCGCGGCCTCGACACCTTCGGCCGGCCCCGCCTGGGCGGCATCGCGGAAATGCTGGCTCCGGAACTCGAAGCCCGTACCGGCATCGAGACCCGCGCCACCGTCCTTGGCCACATCCAGCGCGGGGGCGTCCCCTCGGCGTTCGACCGTGTCCTCGCCACCCGCCTCGGCATGGCCGCCATCGACTCGGTGGTGGACCACCGTTGGGGCACCATGGTCTCCCTTAACGGCACGGACATCGTCCACGTCGGCTTTGACGCCGCGCTCGGCAACCTCAAGAGAGTCCCCCAGCACCGGTACGACGAAGCCGCCGTCCTCTTCGGCTAGGAAAATCATCAGGGCAGCGCGAACGGACACTTGAGGCCCACATCCGTGGGCCTCAAGTGTCCGTTCGCGCTTGCCCCCGCTGGGTAGGGTTGAGGCATGACTCTCGAGCCCGGCACCGCCGACATCATCCAGCTCGCGTGGGCCCGCCGCCTTGGACTCGACGACGCCGCCTTCACCGCCGCACGCGAATCCGGGGAACGCATCACCCGCGCCGATGAGTCCGCGCGGGCCGTGCAATTCGTCCGCCTGTTCGGGAGCTCGGCCCTCGTAGGGCCACAGTGGGCGCTGGACGCCGCCGTCGGAATTCCCGACGAGGACATGGCGCAGCACGTGACGCTCCTGACCATCACACGGAACCACGGCGGCCACGGACTCGGAGCCGCTGCGCTCTTCTTCGCCGACGACCTGCCGTTGCTGCAGCCCTCCGAAGAGCTCACCGTCTCGCACGGGAACCCTGAGGCGGTCGAGCTGGAGGGGCTTTGCCCGCCGGACGACGTGAACGAAGTCGGGCTTTCAGACCTCGAACACCGCTTCACCATCATGCACCGGGAGGACGGGCGCACCGTGCCCGTGGCATGCGGCGCCTACACCGAGTGGGAAGGAATCCTGGCACATATGGGGGTGCTCGTCGCTCCCGGGTGGCGCCGCCGGGGGCTGGGCTCATTGGCCGCATCCATCGCCGCCCACGAGGCCCTGGCGTCAGGATTGACACTCCAGTGGCGCGCCGACGTCAGCAACAAGGGTTCACTGGCAACTGCCCGAAGCCTCGGCTTCGCCACCGGTGGCATCCAGACCAGCGTCCTGCTTGACTGACCGTGCCGTGCCGTGCCGGGCACGCAGCGCCCGGCACGGCACGGAGTCAGCGCCGCTCTGACGAAGCAGCGTCCGACGTGGCAGCGTCCGACGCAGCAGCATCCGACGCCGGTTCAGCGGAAGCAGCGCTCTTGGGTGCACCCCACCCCTCCACGGCCTTGGGCTTCGCGAAAAAGAGCGCCACGGCAGCGCCGAGCAGGATCACGGAGGCGGGCAGCATGATGGCCTGGCCCATCGCCGTCGAAAATCCCTCATGCAGTGCCGCGGGAAGCTGGCCGCCGAAACTCATGGGGCTGGCCTTGCCGGAACCGCCGGGCGCCGCGGGAAGCTCCGCGGCCAGCCGCGACTGGATGAGGACCGCGATGGCTGCGCTGCCCAGCACCGCGCCGATCTGGCGGGTGGTGTTGTAGACGCCCGAGCCCGCCCCGGCCTGGCGCGGCGGCAGGTTACGGGTGGCGGTGGAGCTCAGCGGCGCCCAAATGCCCGCGTTCGCGAAACCGAGGACGGCGCTGGGCAACAGGAACAGCCAAATCGGAGTGTCCGGGTGCATCAGTGCTGAATTCCAGAAAAGCGCCACGGACATCAACAGCAGGCCGGCTACCGTGATGTACTTCGGATTGACCCGGTCTATGATCCGTCCGACCACCGGCGCCAGGCCTCCCGAGATCAGGGCCATGGGGACCATCATGAGCGCGGACTGGGTGGGGGTCAGTCCCCGGACGATCTGGTAGTAGAAGATCAGCGGCAGGCTGAAGGCCGTCACCGTGAAGCCCACCGTGGTGATGCCCATGTTGGCCAGCGAAAAGTTGCGGTCCTTGAACAGGGACAGCGGCAGCAGCGGTTCACCCTTGTTGAACCGCTGCCACACCACGAACACCGCGAGGACGGCCAGGCCACAGATGATCAGTCCCCAGACGGTGATGGGTCCGGTGATGGTGCCCCAGTTGAAGGTCTCGCCCTCCTGGATACCGAACACCAGCAGGAAGAGTCCGACGGCGCTCAGCAGCACCCCGGGAATGTCGAATTTGTGGGGATGGGTAGAGAGCGACGGCACAAACCGCAGGGCAAGGATGAAGCCCGCGATGCCCACGGGCAGGTTGATGAAGAAGATCCATTCCCAGCCGAGCCCGTCCACCAGGACGCCTCCAAGGATCGGCCCCACCAGCGTGGCAACGCCGGCGGTGGCGCCCCAGATACCCATTGCCGCGCCGCGGCGGTCCGGCGGGAAGATGCGGGTGATGACAGCCATGGTCTGCGGCGTCATGATGGCCGCACCAAGGCCCTGGACAACCCGGGCCAGGATGAGCGTCTGGACGTCGCCGGAGAGACCGCACCAGAGGGAGGCCAGGGTGAAGACCACCAGGCCGGCGAGGTAGAGCTTCTTAGGCCCAAAGCGGTCGCCCAGCCGGCCCGTGATCAGAAGGGGCACGGCGTAGGCCAGCAGGTAGGCGCTGGTCACCCAGATCACCGAGTTGATGTCCGCGTTCAGGCCCTCCATGATGCGGGGGTTGGCCACCGACACAATGGTGGTGTCGATCAGGATCATGAAGAACCCGATCACCAGGGACCAGAGGGCCGGCCACGGCCTAGCTACGTTTTCCATGGGATTCCTTTGAGTGCTGATTGCCTGTTGAGCTCATTGCCTAAGGAGCTCATTACGTATGGGGTACTGCTTGTCGCAAAACTGTGGGCGCAGCCGGGCTCCTACCATGGGAGCGCCCCCGAGCGCAGCTGGTCCTGGAGCTGGCGGACCCAGTCGATTTCCGTGCGCAGCATCACCTGCTGATACTGGATGTCAATCCAGTACTTGCGGGCAACGTCCTTCTTCATCACGGCGGCTTCTGCCGCGAGCAGCAGATCCAGTTGCTCTTGCTGGTGGGCAACCCGACGGTCCAGGAGCTCGAGGACGACGGCGGGCGGCAGGTTGTAGGCCTCCGATACGGCGAGAGGAAACGCCGGGTATTCGTTGACCGGGTTGGCCAGCATATCCTGCAGCCGCCGGGTCAGGGCCTCCCTGCCTTCGGCCGAGATCCGGTAGGTGGTGCGCTCGGGACGGTTGCCCTCACGGTCAGTGCCGATGGCTTCCACCATGCCCTGCTCCTCGAGCCGGCCCACGGCGTGATACAGGGTGCCGGGACGGACTTTGACGAGGCGGTCCTCATGCCTGGCGATCAGCAGCTGGTACATCTCGTAAGGATGCATCGGCTCCTCCACCAGCAGCGACAACGCCGCCACGCCCAGCGGCGTCAACGGAGCGGTCCGTGGCATGATCCCAGCCTTTCGTCAATGGTGGTGGTGACTTGTCGGGCCCCTGGAGCCGAACCGGGCTGAACCGAGCCCGGCCGGCCCGGCCGGCCTGGCCGGCCGGCGCGGATCGAGCTTATTCCGCCCCAACTATTCCACATGGACTATACGCCAATCCACCATTGACGTCAGCCGTGGCGGGCACGGTCAGCCCAGCAGGTCCAGGATCTCGGCGCGGGCAAACATCTGGGCGGCGGCGCGTGCCGAGGGAGTGCCGGCGTCGGGATCAGCCCCGGCCTCCAGGAGCGCGGCGGCCACCTCCGTGTACCCCTTGAACGCCGCTCCGGCCAGCGGAGTCTGGCCGCGGTCGTTGAGGGAGTTCGCTGCGGCACCGTGCTGCAGGAGCAGACGAACCGTCGGGGCATGCCCGTGATAGGCCGCGAGCATGAGGAGGGAATCCCCCGCAGCATTCGTCATCGTGGCTGGCGCGCCGGCGGCAAGGTAACTTTCCAGCAGCCCCGAATCGCCTTGCCTTGCCGCGTCAAAGAGTGCATGCGCGAGGGCGAGGGTCTGTTCGTCGGGGCCGGGCGCGTCCGAGGCGTCGGCCTCTCCCGGACGGTCCATGGACGTGCTGGCAGCGGTGTTTTCGGTCATGAGCGAGGCCCTTTCAGGAATCCGGTCTGGCGGCCCACCACCTGGCCCGCGTCCGGAGCCACGATGACTTCCTGGGCCGCCGTGTACGGCTCGTCGCCGTCGACAACTGTCAGTATTTCATCCGGGGAGACCGAACGCTTTATGACAGCCAGCGCCACAGGCCCCATTTCATAGTGCTGCACCACGGACGTGACGGCTCCCACCTTGCGGTCTCCCAGGCGGACCTCGCTGCCAACTGCGGGCAGGGTGTGCTGGGAGCCGTCGAGCTGCAGGAACACCAGCCGGCGCGGGGGATGACCCAGGTTATGGACGCGGGCGATCGTTTCCTGGCCTTTGTAGCAGCCCTTGGCCAAGTGCACGGCCGTGCGCAGGAGGTCAAGCTCATGCGGAATGGTCTTGTCATCAGTCTCAGCGCCGAGCCTGGGTCGCCACGCCGCGATCCGCAGCGCTTCGGCCGCCCATACCCCCGCGAGCGGGCGGTCCCCCACCGTGGACTCGAGTGCGGCGGCCGGAACCAGGTATTCGAACCACGGCCTTTCCACGCCGGGATGGGCGTCTTCGCCAACCACGGAGTAGGCGTAGCCGCCGGGCCTGACATGAGGCCACGGATCCTCCCAGACCAGCAGGCCCGACCATTCCTCCACCCGCTTGGTGGAGCCCAGGACGGCCCATTCGTCGGAGGCATCGTCGATCTCCACGCGCAGCATGAACTTCATCCGGTTCAAGTAGTCCGCCAGCGGCGCCGCTTCGGCGGCCTCGACGATCAGCCAGGTCGTGGCGCCGTCGTCCACTACCCGTGCGTCGAACTCAATGCGTCCCTGGACGCTGAGCAGGAGCAGCTCGCTGGACTCCCCGGGCGCGAGGTTCGTGACCTGCTGTGAGGACAGCGTGTTCAGCCAGCTCAGGCGGTCGGGACCGGTGACTGTGACCACGCCGCGGTGGGAAAGGTCGACGACGGCGGTGCCGGCGGCGAGTGCCCGCTGCTCCCGTAGCGGCTCGCCGTAGTGGGACGCGACGCCGGCGTCCGCGCCGGCGGCTTCAACCGCGCCAGGGCGCGACAACAGGGGGCTCTTGGTAGTCATATGTAGTAGAAGTCCTTAAGGTTCAGCGGTATTCCGGGTTTTCGAAATCGAAACGCGTCCCGGCCTTCCATTCCTCCGGAAGGTTGCCGTACGCGGGTATGCCCCCGGCATCCTTGAGCATCCGGGCCAGGTGGAGGAGGTTCCACGTCATGAAGGTGGTGTTCCGGTTGGTGAAGTCGCTCTCCGGGCCGCCGGAGCCTTCGTCGAGATAGCTGGGGCCCGGTCCCACGGGACCGATCCAGCCGGCATCGGCCTGCGGCGGGATGGTGAACCCGATGTGCTGGAGGCTGTACAGGACATTCATGGAGCAGTGTTTGATGCCGTCCTCGTTGCCCGTGATCAGGCAGCCGCCCACCTTCGGGTAATACGCCCACTGTCCTTTGTCATTCAACTGGCCGGAGTGCGCGTAGAGGCGCTCGATCAGCTTCTTGGTTTGGGACGAGTTGTCACCGAGCCAGATAGGTCCGGCAACCACCACGATGTCGGCCTCCCTCACCAGGGGATACAGCTCGGGCCATTCATCCGAGGCCCAGCCGTGTTCCCGCATGTCCGGATACACCCCGCTGGCGACGTCGTGGTCCACCGTCCTGATAACTGTGGTCGAGACGCCCTGCTTCTCCATGATCAGCCGGCTGACCTTGATGAGGCCCTCGGTATTGCTGGTCTCCGGGGACTTCTTCAGCGTTCCGTTGAAATAGACGGCCTTCAGGTCGCTGTAGTCAGCCTTTTGCGCTTGGCGCTCCTGCCGTGCGGTGTTCACTGATGCGGCTCCCTCGGTTCGTTGTGGAGAACGCTGTTGACGACGGGAAGAACAGTGAGACCTGGTTCCTAGCCCACCTTTTTCAGGATGGCCGAGGCATGGGCCTGAAGTCCGTTTCCGGGCGTTGAGGTTCCGCCCGTTGCCACGTCCCAACGCCAGAGCAGGTTTCCGTCCACCAGCCCGAAAATGCGGGTAGCCGCACTGTAGTCCTTCGAGTGGCTGGCACGCATGACCATGTCGGTGGTCAGCTGGATCTGGGGGCCTTTGATCTGACCGTAGTAGAGCTCGGAAATCCCGCCGGGATGGTTGATCGACACTGAGATGTCGAAGCCGCCGTCTTTGTTGCGAAGCTCTTCGACATCGTCAGCGCTTTTCAGCACCGGGACGATGTCGGCCGGAATCAGGCCTGGGCCCCCGTCTTCGTCGTGCTGCTTCCGTTCCAGCGCCCAGAAGCCGGTTTCCACCGTCAGGGGCCGAAGCTTGGTCCCGTCCTCGTCCGTCAGCCAGCTTTCGGCGCGGTACTGCAGGTAGGGCAGGCCGTTGTGGGTGAAGGAGACGTGCTGGGCAAAATGTTCCGAGTCCTCTTCACCGGACCCGAGCCGGCCACGGCCCTCCCACTCACCAATGAGCCAGGACAGGGGAACGAGTTCGGGAGTCAGATCTGTAGGAATTTCAATCGGCACAACAATTACCTCTGGAAACAGCTAGCTCTGGACTGGTGGTTACTTCTGGCCTTTGAAGAGGCGGTAGACCACAAAGCCTGCGAACCACGCCATGGAAATGCTGGCAATGCCAAGCAGGACTAGGAAGAAAATCTCAAATGCAAGTACGGACATGATGCCATCCTAACGCTTTAGTAGATGAGTAGTTTGTCTATGAAGTAGGCCACCGAACCCACTGCGGCCACGGGCGCCAGGCCCATGCCCAAGGCTGCTGCAAAGTTAATCTGGTCCCCGCGGAGTATAACCAAGCGGCGCAGGCTGACCAGAACCGCCCCCACCACAACGCCCACAACCGCGGCGGGTATTACGGCGATGTTGGTAAATATGAGGCCGGCCAGCGGAGCGGTGAGTCCGGCCAGTACTATTCCCAACGGCGCAACGATCCTGTCCGGCCAGCGGATCAGCCCCGCCAGCAGCGCGAACGCCGCACTGATGGCGGCCACGAGCAGCATCTCGCGCACGCCGTTGAAGCGGGACGCCGCGATCCAGCCCGCTCCAAGGCAGGACAGCAGGACGCCGGCACTGGAGCCGAGGGTGGATTCGAGGCGCTGCGCCTGCCCGGTGCCGCGAAGCAGCTGCATCAGGAAGACGGCCATCACGCCGGCGGCGATGAACGCCGGGGTCCAATCGAGGAACCCGGGAGCCGGGACGTAGGTGGCAGCCACGGCGGAGCCGGCTCCGGGCAGGCCGATGATGGCCGCAAGAGTTTTCTTGGCGGGTATCCCCAGGAAGTGGGGCCAGCCGACGCCGATGGCCAGCGCCGCGAACACGGAGACGGCGAGGAGGGCCTCCGGCGAGATGTAGGCCCCGGCGACGAAGACACCAAGCCCGGCCAGTCCGATGATCCCGATGGTCCACGGCTTCACTGTTTACCCGCGCTCACTTTCTACCTGCATTCATCTTCACGCCCGCCGCCATTCCGCGGTTCGGTATGCGCCTCAGTGCCTGACTCCACCCCTGAAGGGGTCCCCGGGGGCAGGCTTCCGGCCCTGACGGTCCAATCCTGCCTTATGTGACCGACTTATGTCGCAAAACGGCCCCGCAAACCGCCCGGACCAGTGCCTGTGAAGGGGCAATTAGGTATACTCAAAGCTCAGCTACGCCACCTTCGCAGGATGCAGGCCAGTTGCTTTTCCGGCTGACCACAACCGACGTCGGCAGCCAGTACCGGCCGGTGAAAGCCCGGTTCAAACGCTCAATGATGCGCGGACAGCCCCATGGAGGAACAATGTCGCACATCCTGTTATTGACGAACAGCACCGGGTCATCGGTGGACATCCTGCCTGCGTTGGAGCTACTCAACCACCGCGTGCACATCCTCCCAGCGGAGCCCACGGCGCTGCTGGAGACGGATCCCTGCGATGTTGTGCTGCTCGACGCCCGCAAGGACCTGGTGGGCGCACGCTCCCTCACGCAATTGCTCAAGGCCACCGGCCTGAGCGCTCCCCTGATGCTGATTCTCACCGAAGGCGGCATGGCGGCGGTCTCCTCGGCCTGGGCCGTGGATGACATCCTCCTTGACTCGGCAGGCCCGGCCGAAGTCGAAGCCCGGATCCGGCTCTCGGTGGCGCGGGCAGTCCCGGATCAGGAAGACGCTCCCACCGAAATCCGGGCAGCCGGTGTGGTGATCGACGAGGCAAGTTACACGGCCAGGGTCAACGGGGCGCCCCTGAACCTGACCTTCAAGGAATTCGAACTGCTGAAGTACCTGGCGCAGCATCCGGGTCGCGTGTTCACCCGGCAGCAGCTGCTGACCGAGGTCTGGGGTTACGACTACTACGGCGGGACCCGGACCGTTGACGTCCATGTGCGGCGGTTGCGTGCCAAGCTTGGCGCCGACCACGAAAACCTGATCAGCACCGTGCGTAACGTGGGATACCGCTTGACCCTGGTGCGCCAGCCCGAGGAAGAATTGACCGAGGCGTAGTTCCCGGCCGGGCACCGAACCGGCCGGACACCGAACTCGAGTGGAGCCAGAAGCTGCTTAACGTAAGAAGCCCCGGACCTGAGGTCCGGGGCTTCTTATGTCGCTTTTCGCCACTCGTGGAGGACATACGGGTCGAACGTATCGAGGCCACCCCAGTGGTGGATCCCCCTCAAAATCCTGCTTCAGTAAGCCGGATCAGGTAATGACTATACGGCCCGTGGACGGGGGCGGCAAATCCGCTCTCCAATCCGTCCGGACGTATAGCCTTACCTCATGAGTCCTGCGCACCCCGAAAACTGGCCCGTTCTTGTCGTCAAAGGCGCGGTGGATGAGGAGCTGTTGAAGGACCTCACCGGCCTGCTCGAGGCTGCCGAGGAGGCGGACGGCAACCCCTCCTTGTCCGAGCAGACGCTCGTGACGCTGCGTGCCGGCGGGTCCGAGGACCACTCGGTGATGACGCTGGCGCTCTATGCTCCCGACGAGGATTCCGATCCCGCGACCGGGCAGGACCTGGCCGGCTTCGCAGTGGTCGCGGAGGAGGCCGACGGCACCGGCGTGCTCGAAGTGGCCGTGCACCCGAGCTACCGCAACCAGGGCGTGGCAGACCGGCTGGTGTCGGCGCTCAAGGATTCCCGGGGCCTGCATGGACTCAGGGCGTGGTCCCACGGCAACCATGAAGCCGCCGCCGAGCTCGCCGCTAAATACGGATACGGCCCCGTCCGGGAGCTGTGGAAGATGCGGCTCACCACATCTCCGGCCGAACTGCCCGACGCCGGTCTCCCTAAGGGCGTGGTGCTGCGCGCGTTTGTGCCCGGCCAGGACGAAGAGGCCTGGCTGGCAGCCAATCGAGCCGCTTTCGCACACCACCCCGAACAGGGCAACATGACCCGCGCCGATCTGGGGGCCCGGATGGCCGAGGACTGGTTTGATCCGGCAGGGTTCCTGCTGGCCGCTGACGCCACGGGACAGATCCTGGGGTTCCACTGGACGAAGGTGCACCCGGCCCATGGCAGCCACCCGGCAATAGGCGAGGTCTACGTGGTGGGCGTCACCCCGGCCGCCCAAGGCATGGGGCTGGGCAAGGCCCTGACGGTCGCCGGCATCAAACACCTCCAGGCCAAGGGCCTCCATGCCGTCATGCTCTATACGGATGCCGACAATGCCCCGGCCGTCTCCCTCTACCGCAGGCTTGGCTTCACCCGGTGGGACGCGGACGTGATGTACGGGCCTCTGCCCGGCACGTGATCCCGTCTCCGTAGCCTTCAAGACGGCTGCGGAAATCTGCGGCTGTGTCTATTCGAAAGCTTGTAAGGTTGAAGGTAAATCGCGCCAGCAATAAGGAGAGACCATGCAACCGGAATCCGCCGGGACCGCCACGTCTGAAACCAAGGTGCTGCCGGTGCGCGCCCGTTTTGGCTCCTCCGAAGTGCCCGCTTCCCGCGCGACCCAGGACCGGATCGACATACCCGAGTTCGCCCCCAACCTCGAACCGGAAGGCGAAATCAGCCCGGACCGGTTCCTTGACCGGGAACTGAGCTGGCTTGCCTTCAACGCTCGCGTCCTCGAACTTGCCGAAGACCCCAACCTGTTCCTGCTGGAACGGGTCAGCTTTCTCTCCATTTTTGCCTCCAACCTGGACGAGTTCTTTATGGTCCGGGTGGCGGGCCTCAAACGGCGGATCGCCACCGGACTGGCGGTCCCCTCCCCCGCGGGCCTGAGCCCCATGCAGGTGCTCGAACAGATCGGCGACGCCGCACACCGGCTCGCGCAGCGTCATGCGCGCGTGTACGCCGAACAGATCCGCCCGGCGCTGGCCTACGAGCACATTCACCTGATGCACTGGGACGAACTCGACGACCAGGCCAAGGACCAGCTCAGCGCCATGTTCGCCGAGAAGGTCTTCCCCATCCTGACGCCGCTGGCCGTGGACCCCGCACACCCCTTCCCGTACATCTCGGGGCTCTCCCTGAACCTGGCCGTTGTTGTCCGGAACCCCGTCAGCGACAAGGAGCTGTTCGCCCGCGTCAAGGTCCCGGACCAGCTGCCCCGACTGATCTCCATCGATGGTCCCCGTGCCGGGTCCATCCCCGGCCGGGTGGCCCGATTCATCGCCCTCGAAGAGGTCATCGCTGTCCACCTGGACCAGCTCTTCGCAGGTATGGAGGTGCTGGAGCACCACACGTTCCGCGTCACGCGCAACGAGGATGTGGAGGTGGAAGAGGACGACGCCGAGAACCTCCTGCAGGCGCTCGAGAAGGAACTGCTGCGCCGCCGGTTCGGGCCCCCCGTCCGGCTGGAAGTCACCAATGACATCAACCCCAACATCCGGGCACTGCTCATCCGCGAGCTCGGGGTGGAGGAATCCGAGGTCTACTCGGTTCCGGCGCCCTTGGATCTCCGCGGGCTTTCGGTGATCGCGGGAATTGACCGCGCGGACCTGCACTATCCAAAGCACGTGCCGCACACCTCCCGGTACCTGAACGAATCGGAAACGGCCAAGGCAGCGAACGTATTCGCAGCCATGCGCCGGAGGGACATCCTGCTGCACCACCCGTACGACTCCTTCTCCACCTCCGTCCAGGCCTTCCTCGAGCAGGCGGCCTCGGACCCGAAGGTTCAGGCCATCAAGCAGACGCTGTACCGCACGTCAGGGGACTCCCCCATCGTGGATGCCCTGATCGACGCCGCCGAGGCCGGCAAGCAGGTGCTCGCACTCGTGGAGATCAAGGCCCGCTTCGATGAGCAGGCCAACATCTCATGGGCCAGGAAACTCGAGCAGGCCGGCGTGCACGTGGTCTACGGCATCGTGGGACTCAAAACCCACTGCAAGCTCTCCCTCGTGGTGCGCCAGGAAGTGGACGGGCTGCGGCGCTACTGCCACATCGGCACCGGCAACTACCACCCGCGGACGGCCCGCTACTACGAGGACCTGGGCCTGCTCACCGCCAACGAGCAGGTGGGCGAGGATTTGTCGAAGCTGTTCAACCAGCTGTCGGGCTACGCGCCGAAGTCCACGTTCAAGCGGCTCCTCGTGGCGCCACGCTCCGTGCGCTCGGGGCTGATCGACCGCATTGAAACAGAAATCCGCAACGCCAGGGCCGGGATTTCCGCCCGCGTGCAGATCAAGGTCAACTCCATGGTGGATGAGGCAATCATTGATTCCCTCTACCGCGCCTCCCAGGCCGGCGTGAACGTGGACGTCATCGTCCGCGGCATCTGCTCCCTGCGGCCCGGAATACCGGGGCTCAGCGACAACATCACCGTGCGTTCCATCCTGGGACGCTTCCTGGAACACTCGCGCGTGTTTGCCTTCGCCAATGCCGGGGACCCCGTGGTGTTCATCGGGTCCGCCGACATGATGCACCGGAACCTCGACCGCCGGGTGGAGGCCTTGGTCCAGCTGGCCAACCCCGATGACATCACGTACGTGCTGGACATGCTGCGCCGTTATATGGATCCGGAGACAGCCAGCTGGCATCTGGACAGCAAGGGTGAATGGACGCGGCACCACCTGGCGGAAGACGGCAGCAACCTGGAGGACGTCCAGTCGTGGCTGCTTGCTTCGCGCTCCCGGCAGCGTCAGACGATCAGGCGGTAGGGCCCTGGCCTTGAATAACAACGTCAAGAGCAAAGCAGACGATGCCCGGAACGATGCCTTGGTGGCGGACCAGACGGACCATCCCGGGGAGCCGATAGCCGTTACCGCGGCCGGCGCACTGCCGTGGCGGGTCAACAAGGACAAGCTCGAGGTGCTCCTGATCCACCGCCCCCGCTATGACGACTGGTCCTGGCCGAAGGGAAAGATCGACCCTGGCGAGACCGTTCCCGAATGCGCGACGCGGGAGGTTTGGGAAGAGATTGGCCTCCGGGCGACCCTGGGGATCCCCCTTCCTCCGATCCACTACCACGTGGCCGCGGGCCTGAAGGTCGTCCACTACTGGGCCGTGGACGTGGACGGAGCACAGCTGCGCCCGGACGGCAAGGAAGTGGACAGCGTGATGTGGTGTTCGCCGGACAAGGCTGCCACGCTGCTGAGCAATCCGAGCGACATCGCGCCCCTGGAACATCTTGTGGCTGCGCACGAACGCAAGGAACTCGACACCTGGCCACTGCTGGTGGTGCGTCATGCCAAAGCGAAGCCGAGGTCCTCATGGACCAAGGCGGAAGGCGACCGTCCGCTTGCGGCGACGGGCCTGCGGCAGGCGCAGGCGGTGCGCCGGCTGCTGCATGTCTGGCGTCCGATGCGGGTCCATACCAGCCCCTGGCAGCGCTGTGTGGCCACCATTGCACCCTACGCCAAGTCGGCGGACGCCAAGGTTAAGCTCCATGACGCGTTGACAGAGCACCGCCACGCCCGCAGCCCGCGGAAGACGGCCGCCGTCGTCGAAGCCCTTTTCGACAAGCAGCGCGCCATTGCCCTGTGCACGCACCGGCCTGCGCTTCCCACGGTCATGAAGCAGTTGGCCGAGCACATGAACTCGTCCCTGAGCGCCCTCCTGCCCTCCTCCGACCCGTACCTGGCACCCGGCGAAATCGTGGTGTGCCACGTTGCGCACGGCAGCGGCAACAAGATTGTGGCCGTGGAGCAGTTCCGCCCCTTCGACGACTGATTCGACGCGGATTTGTCCATCCTCAGTAGACTGGGAGCGTGAGCATCCCAACGCCCTATGAAGACCTTCTGCGCGATGTGCTGGCCAACGGCACGCACAAATCGGACCGCACCGGCACTGGAACCCTTAGCGTGTTCGGGCGGCAGATCCGCTTTGACCTGAACGAAAGCTTTCCGCTCATCACCACCAAGCGCGTCCACTTCAAGTCCGTCGCGGTGGAGCTTCTCTGGTTCCTGCGGGGCGAATCCAATGTGAAATGGATGCAGGACCAGGGTGTCACCATCTGGAACGAGTGGGCGGACGCCGAGGGCGAGCTCGGCCCGGTTTATGGTGTCCAGTGGCGCAGCTGGCCCACTCCCGACGGCGGCCACATCGACCAGATCGCCGAGCTGGTGGAAAACCTGCGGGAGAACCCCGATTCACGCCGGCACATCGTTTCGGCCTGGAACGTGTCCGAACTCAAGGACATGGCGCTGCCCCCGTGCCATGCTTTCTTCCAGTTCTACGTGGCCAACGGCCGGCTCTCCTGCCAGCTGTACCAGCGCTCCGCGGACACGTTCCTCGGGGTGCCGTTCAATATTGCCTCGTACGCCCTGCTGACCTGCATGCTCGCGCAGCAGCTGGGACTCGAACCCGGGGAATTCATCTGGACCGGCGGCGATGTGCACATCTATGACAACCACATGGACCAGGTACTCAAACAGTTGAAGCGTGAACCCTACGATTATCCGCAGTTGAAAATCCTCCGCAAGCCCGATTCCATCTTCGACTACACGCTGGACGACTTTGAAATTGTCGGCTACCAGCACCACCCCACGATTAAGGCGCCGATCGCAGTATGAGCACTGACAACGCCATGGATCCCCTGGCTTTCACGGAGAAAATCGCCGCCGGCACCACCGGCATCGGGCTCGTCTGGGCCCAGACCGCTGCCGGCGTGATCGGCAAAGATGGCGACATGCCCTGGCACCTGCCCGAGGACCTGAAGCACTTCACCCGGCTGACCACGGGCCACCCCGTGATCATGGGGCGCAAGACCTGGCTCTCTTTCCCGGAGAAGTACCGTCCGCTTCCGGGGCGGACCAACATCGTGATCAGCAGGCAGGCCGGCTGGGGTGGCACCCCCGAGGCGGAGGGCGCCCTGGCGGTCAAGTCCCTTGACGACGCGTTGCTGGAATCCCAGTTCGCGCCCGGGCACGAGACCGTGTGGATCCTGGGCGGGGGCGAAATCTTCGCCCAGACCCTCGACATCGCAGACGTTGCGGTGGTCACGTTTATCGACTCCGAGGCTTCCGGCGACACGTACGCCCCGGACCTTGGCTACGAGTGGAAACTGGCAGAGAGCGAGCCCGCCACCGGCTGGCTGACCTCAGCCAACGGCACGCGGTACCGGTTCACGCTGTGGCGCCGCACGGAAGGCCACTAGATGCTGAAGAAACCCGAAACGCTCTTTGTCCTGGGCTACATGCTCCTCCCGCTCCTGGCCCTGCTTTCCGCGGTGGTGGGGCTGACCATGATCCTTGGGGGCAACAAGATCGCCGGAGCAATCGTGCTCGTGGTGGTCACCCAGGTGTTCACGTTCGGGGCGTTTTTCGCGCTGCGGGCCCGTAAGGCAGCCGTGATGGAGAGCCGCGACGCCGAGTAGGCACAGCGGCTGGGGAGATGCGGGCAGGCCCGTCGAATAGGACCGAATCCGGCGTCAGGGCTCGGTGGTGACGTAACCGACTGCGCCGGGAGCCCTTGAAAGCCTAAACTGGGCTAATGACTACAGCAGCTACTCCGTCCGTTGGACTTGTCGGTTGGCGTGGCATGGTCGGTTCCGTCCTGATGCAGCGGATGCAGGACGAGGGCGACTTCGCCAACATCAACCCGGTATTTTTCTCCACCTCAAACGCCGGCGGCGCCGCCCCCTCGTTTGCCGGCCCGACCGCCGGCGATCCGGGCAAGCTCGAGGACGCCTACGACGTCGAGACGCTGGCGAAGCTGCCGATTATTGTCACGGCCCAGGGCGGGGACTACACCAAGCAGGTTCACGGCGAGCTGCGCAGCCGCGGCTGGGACGGACTCTGGATCGATGCCGCCTCCACCCTGCGCATGAACGACGACTCGATCATTGTGCTGGACCCCATCAACCGCGATGTGATCGACGCCGGCCTTTCCGGGGGCGTAAAGGACTACATCGGCGGTAACTGCACCGTGTCCTGCATGCTGATGGGCCTGGGCGGCCTCTTCAAGAACGGACTGGTGGAGTGGGGCACCTCCATGACCTACCAGGCAGCCTCCGGCGGCGGCGCACGCCACATGCGCGAGCTCCTCACCCAGTTCGGCACGCTCAACGGCGCGGTCAGCAGCGAACTGGACGATCCGGCGTCGGCCATCCTCGAAATCGACCGCAAGGTCCTGGCCGTCCAGCGCGGCGGCGTGGACGCCACGCAGTTTGGCGTACCGCTGGCCGGATCCCTGATCCCCTGGATCGACGCGGACCTGGGCAACGGCCAGTCGAAGGAAGAATGGAAGGCCGGTGTGGAGACGAACAAGATCCTGGGCACAGGCAACGGCGCTCCCGGCAAGGAGCACATTGCGATGGATGGCCTCTGCGTGCGCATCGGTGCCATGCGCTCGCACTCGCAGGCGCTGACGCTGAAACTGCGCGAGGACCTGTCGGTCGCCGAGATCGAGAAGCTGCTCGCCGAGGACAACGAGTGGGCCAAGGTGGTGCCGAACACCAAGGAGGCGTCCATGACGGACCTCACCCCGGTGGCTGTCTCCGGGACGCTGGACATTCCCGTGGGCCGCATCCGCAAGCTGGAAATGGGTCCGGAGTACATCAGCGCTTTCACGGTGGGTGACCAGCTCCTGTGGGGTGCCGCCGAGCCCTTGCGCCGCATGCTCAATATCGCCACCGGCAACCTCTAGGCAAAGAACTTCAGGCATCCTGCGGCCTGCACCGTACGGTGGAGGTGAGGCCCAGGACCGAGCGGAGGTCCTCGGGAGCCGGCGGGTGCAGGGTGCCGCGGCCGTCCTGCGGATGTGCGGCAGGCTCACAGCCGCTGTCCAGCAGGGCCGCCTACGCTGGTTTGCATGACTATGGGAGAGCTGTGGCCGCGGCTGCGGCCCTTGTGCCGGACACTTGCCCTGGTGGGCTGGCTCGCCAGCGCCGCAGGGATGGGTGCCGGGCTGGCTGTTGCGATCGCCAGCGGCACCAGCCTCTCAGCCACCATGAACGCCCTGCAGCTCGCGTCATCGGTCTGCATGGGAGTTGCCGTCCTCAGCTTCGGTGCGGCGGCGATCCTCCAGCCCGACAACCCGGAACCCGAGTCCCGGACGGTGCAGCGCGACTTGCCGGACGACGCCGTGGGCGAGTTCCCGCCGACAGTCCGAAGCTTCCTCCTCGGGGCGCTGGCGTTGCTGGCAGGAGCCATTGCGTTCGCTTGCGCCGGCCTGGTGCTCAACAGCGGACCCAGCCCTCAGTCGGTGGCCTTCTGTCAGGTCTTCCTCCTGGGAGCAGCGGCGTCCGGCTTCACCTTTATGGTCTTCAGCAAGGTTGCCCCGTCCCGGAGCAGGCACTGATCCTCCCGGCACATCCTGTCCCCGGGGAGGGCCTGTCCCCGGGGACGGCAGGGCTTAGGCCTGGGCGATCAATGCTCAGAGTTCAATGCTCAGAGTTCAGCGCTGAGCGTTCAATGCGCTGCGTCAGCTCGGGCCTGACTAGAGTTCAACGCCAATCAGCAGCGGCTCAGGGTGCAGTTCTATCCCGAAGCGCTCGACGACGCCGCGGCGCACCTCACGCGCGATCGCGACCATATCCGCCGCCGTTGCCGATCCCCGGTTGGTGATGGCCAACGTATGCTTGCTGGACAATGAGGCCCGGCCGCCGGAGACGCTGCCTTGATCGAGGCCGAAGCCCTTGCCGAACCCGGCCTGGTCGATGAGCCACGCGGCGGACAGTTTTACGAGGCCGTCCTGGCCCGCCGGGTACCGCGGAGCCGCTTCCGGCAACGTGGCGGAGACGTCCGCGGGGACGATCGGGTTGGTGAAGAAGGACCCGGTTGAGTAGGTGTCCCGGTCAGCGTGGTCCACCACCATGCCCTTGGAGGCCCGGAGCCGCAGGACCTCCCGGCGCACATCGTTGGAGTAGGCCCGCCGGCCCGGCTCGACGCCGAGGGAACGGGCCAACTCCGCATACCGGATGGGCGCGCTCATGCGGCCCAGCGGCAGCTGGTATTCAACGGTCAGCACCACATAGCGCGGAGAGCCATGCACAGTGGTCTGTTTGAGCAGTGAATCGCGGTAGCCGAACTTCAGCTCGGAGTTGGTGAAGGTCTGCACTGCGTTCCGCTCCCGGTCCCAGGTCCGCACTGCAGCGATGGTCTGGGAGACGTCGGCCCCGTAGGCGCCCACGTTCTGGACAGGTGTGGCGCCGGTTGAACCCGGAATGCCGGAGAGCGCCTCCAGCCCTGACCAGGCATGCCTGACCGCGTGGTCCACCAGGGCATCCCAGTTATGGCCTGCCTGAACCACCACGGCCACACCGCCGCAGGAATCCTCGGCGTTGACGGTGAACCCCTCCGAGGCGATCCTCACAACCGTCCCGGGGAAACCTGAATCGGAAATGAGGAGGTTGGAACCTCCGGCGACGATCAGCAGCTGCTCGCCGGCTGCGTCAGCGGAGCGCACCGCGTCAATGATGTCCGCCTCGGTGCGCGCCTCGACGAACTTCCCGGCGGGGCCTCCGACGGCGGCGGTGGTCAGGTCCGAAAGCATAGTCTGGGTCACCTGACCAGCTTAACCGGGATTGCCGCAGGACCGGACTTCACCCGATTTTCCGCGTCACCGGGGAGAGCAGGAAACTGGCCACGAGCATCACCATCACAGCCAGCAGCGAATGGAGGATTCCCACATGCTCGGCCAGCAGGCCCAGCAGCGGGGGTCCGCACAGGAAGGCCCCGTAGCCGATGGTGGATACCACCGACACCCGCGCCGCGGCCTTGGCAGGCTCGTCCGCGGCGGCCGACATCCCCACCGGAAATCCGAGGGACGCTCCCAGCCCCCAAATGGCCAGGGCGGCAAAGGCCAGCCACGGCACGGGGGCGAACACGAACATCCCCAGGCCCGCTATGGCCAGCGCCGCGCACCAGCGCATCACCGGCACCCGGCCGAACCGGTCCAGCACCACGGTGCCGGCAAAGCGGCCCACCGTCATGAAGGAAACGAAGATCCCGTAGCCCGCGGCGCCGGCGGCCTCGGATTGGCCGTGGCCATCGGCAAGCGCCAAGGCCACCCAGTCTCCGGCCGCGCCTTCGGCCAGGGCCAGCCCCAGCACCAGGACACCCAGCAGGAGGGTTCGGCGGTCCCGCCATGCCTGGGCGATCTGGCGTTTGTTATCCAGCGGCGCTTCCGGCACGGCGTCCTGCTGCCTGATGATCGGAATGGGTCCAGTGGACGGGTCCTCAAAGGTGTCGGGCCCCGCCGGTTTGAAGGGGCGCTCGCCCGGCACCGGGGTAACGTCTGCCCGGAACCAGGCCGCGGCAGTTGCCACGGACCCGGCCACCACCGCGCCCGCCGCCGCAAGGTGCACGGCGACCGGGACGCCCGCTGCGGCGGCCAAGGCACCCAGCCCCGCCCCCGCCACCGTGCCGAGGCTGAATGCGCCGTGCAAGCGGGGCATGATGTGCCGGCGGACGGCACGCTCCACCGCGGCTCCCTCGACATTGGAGGCGGTGTTCCAACTCGCCGTGCCAAGGCCGATGACCACCAGGCCGGACGCGACGGCCAGCGGGCTGGCGAGCACGGACGTGCCGAAACCGGCGAGAACCAGCCCGCAGCCCACCATGATGCTGCCGATCCGGATGACCCTCTTGGACCCGAGCCGGAGGACGATCAGGCCCGACGCGGACACGGAAAGGAACGAGCCCGCCGTCAGGCACAGCAGGAGCAGGCCCACGGTCCCGGGCGTCAGGTCAAGGCCGCTCCGGATGGCCGGCAACCTGGAGACCCAGGTGGAAAAGGCGATCCCGCTGGCGCCGTACGCCACCACCACGGCATTTCGCCAGTGCGTGATTTCGGGCGCAACGCGAGGGCCCCTGCTCAAAGCCCTGCCCTTGTCAGGGCAGCCGGACGAAGGCCTGGGCCTTCATCAGGACTTTCTGGCCCGCCGAGACCACGGTGAGGTCCACGCGGGCGGTGCCCGCCTCGGCGTCGAGCGCTCCGATCGCGCCGCTGACTTCGATGACGGCGCCGGCCTCGGGGGTTCCGGTGGTGTCCGCCACAAGGACCGGCTTGGTGAAGCGGGTCTGAAAATCGACGACGGCGGCCGGATCTCCGGCCCAGTCGGTCACCAGCTGAACTGCCGCGCCCATGGTGAACATGCCGTGGGCGATGACGCCCGGAAGACCCACGCTGGTGGCAAAGGCTTCGTTCCAGTGGATGGGGTTGAAGTCGCCGGAGGCACCGGCGTACTTCACCAGGTCCTGGCGCGTGACATTGATGCTGCGGCTGCCGAGGTCCTGGCCCACCGAAAGTTCAGCGAAGACGGGGCTGATGGATGCGGTGCTCATGGTTACTGTCCCTCTCCGCGGACCAGGATGGAAGACGTGGTGGTGGACACGCTCTCGCGTGAATCGTCGGCTGCGAGCGCGAAGATCTCCGAGCGGGTAGTGATCATGGCGCCGCCGCCCATGGCGCGGACGCCGTCGACATGCAGCTCGGCCACCAGACGGTCACCCGCCACGATGGGACGGTGGTGGACGAAACGCTGGTCGGCGTGGACCACGCGGGAGAAGTCGATGCCCGAGTCCGGGTCCTCGATCAGCTGCGCGTCCGCCCGTTGGGCGATGATGATGGCGAACGTGGGCGGAGCGACGAGGTCACTGTGCCCCAGGGCCTGGGCCGCGTCCACGTCGAAATGCGCGGGATGCGTGGCTTTGACGGCGCGGGCGAACTCGCGGATCTTCTCGCGGCCGACGTCGTACACCTCTGCGGCAGGGTAGCTGCGGCCCTGCAGGTCCGGATTGATACTCATGCCCCAACCCTATCGTTCCCCCGGCTCGTTTCCCGGGCGGGAGGGCGGGATGTCAGTGATATGATGGATTCATCATTTCATCAATTCACCCCCGGCGCATCAGGGCATGAGCCAGGAGACGGCAGGTCATTCATGCTTCCCGCAGCGCAGGCCCCTCTGTACGAAATCAAGGCCAACCTCTTCAAGGCCCTCGCCCATCCAGCGCGGATCCGGATCCTCGAACTGCTGGCGGCCGCGCCCGGCACCACCGCGCCAGTGAGCTACCTCTTGGCCGAAACCGGGCTGGAAGCCTCGCACCTGTCCCAGCACCTGGCCACCCTGCGCAGGCACAAAGTGGTGACCTCCGTTCGGACGGCAAATGCGGTCACGTACCGGCTGGCGCACCCCAAGATCGCCGAACTGCTCGCCATCGCACGGACCTTCCTGCTGGACAGCCTCGCGGATTCGAACGAGCAGCTCAGGCTCGCCCAGGAACTGCCCCACACTCACATGGCCGGACCCGCGTCATGAGCGCCGTCCCGGAAACGATCGCCCAGCCACGGGCGCGCCGGGCCGTGTGGAAGTTCCTTCCCTCCCGGCGCGACTACGACGGTCTGCGTACCTCCTGGCGGACCAACCTGCTGTCCGGCATGACAGTGGGGATCGTGGCTCTGCCCCTGGCCCTGGCCTTCGGTGTGAGCTCCGGCGTGGGTGCGGAGGCGGGCCTGATCACCGCCGTGGTGGCCGGCCTCGTGGCCGCCATTATGGGCGGATCAAACGTGCAGGTGTCCGGCCCCACCGGCGCCATGGTGGTGGTCCTTGCCCCTGTGGTCGCCGCGCACGGGGTGGGCAGCATTGCCTTGGTGTCGGTGATGGCCGGGCTGCTTGTGATCATGCTGGGCGTCAGCGGCCTGGGCCGCGCCGTCGCCTTCATCCCGTGGCCGGTGGTGGAGGGCTTCACTCTTGGCATCGCCGCAATCATTTTCCTCCAGCAGGTCCCGATGGCCGTTGGCACCGAGGGGATACCGGGCCACAACACCCTGCTGGCCGCCGTCGAGAGCGCCGCCAGGGCCTCCGTCCCAACGGTGCTGCAGACCCTCGCTGTGGTTGCGGGCGTGGCGGCCGTGATGTTCCTGCTCCCCAAGCTCAATAAAGCCCTGCCTGCAAGCCTCATCGCCGTGCTGCTTGCCACCGTCGCCGCCGAATTTCTCGGGCTGGATATCCCGCGCATCGGCGCGCTGCCCCACTCCCTGCCGGCGCCGTCCATGCCGTCCCTGGACCCGTCCGTGCTCGGCGGTCTGCTCATGCCCGCGCTCTCCATCGCCGCGCTCGCGGCCATCGAGTCCCTGCTCTCGGCCCGGGTGGCCGCCGGCATGGTAGGCCCGAACGGAAGGCCCACCGGGGCCTATAGCCCGGACCGGGAACTCACGGGCCAAGGGCTGGCCTCGGTCGCCGCGGGGTTCTTCGGCGGCATGCCGGCCACTGGGGCGATCGCCCGGACGGCCGTCAACGTGCGCTCCGGCGCGACCACACGACTCTCGGCCATTGTGCATGCGCTGGTGCTGCTGGCCATCATCTACCTTGCTGCGGGGCTCGTCGGCCGGATCCCGCTGGCGGTCCTGGCCGGCATCCTCATGGTCACCGCCACCCGGATGGTCTCGCGCCACACGGTGACCGCGGTCCTGCGCTCCACCCGGGCGGATGCGTTTGTGTTTGTCCTGACTGCGCTGATCACGGTGGCGTTCGACTTGATCGTGGCCATTCAGATCGGGCTGGCCGCGGCGGCACTGTTCACGCTGCGGAAGTTCGCTTCACTGAGCGGGGTTCAGCGGGAAAAGATTCCCGGGGCACCCGAAGCCGGGGACGAGCACATCGCCATCTTCCGGCTGGACGGAGCCATGTTCTTTGGGGCGGCGGAACGTGTTCTGCAGGAGATCAGCCAGGTCAAAAACATCCAGGTGGCCATCATCCGGCTCTCGCAGGTGCGGATGCTCGACGCGACGGGCGCGCACACGCTCGTTGACGTAATCTCCGCGCTGGAGCTGCGCGGCGTCACCGTCCTGCTCAAGGGGATTCAGCCTCAGCATCTGGAGCTGGTCACCAATGTGGGGGTGATCCGCTCGCTGCGGCACCACAAGCACCTGTTCACATCCCTGCCGGCGGCCGTGGAGCACGCCCGAAGCCACGTCCTGCGGAACGCGGCGGCCGCTACTGCTTGAGGTTTCTCCGGATCTGCTGGCCGCGGACCACAATGCCCACAACATGCAGGACCAGGCCTAGGCCAATGACCGGCAGGGACGCGACAGCCAGTCCCTGGTTCTGCGAGGTATTGCCCATGATGTTGAGGATAATGCCGGCGGCGATCAGCCCCATGGCGCTGAAAACGAGCACCTTGTAGGCGGTTGACGCGGTGGCCCAAAATTCGTTCAGCACCGTGCCAGTCTACTTGGCGGTCCAGCCGGCCGCGCCGAGGCCGTGAGCGTGGCCGGTCCCAAAAGACCCCGTGGACCAGATACGCGGTATCGGTCACGGGGTCCCCTTGGCTGGCGGTTCGCTGCAGGCTGCCGGCTACAACGCCGGTTGCACTCCGAAGGCTACGGCGAGCTTCATGATCTTTTCGGCGCGGCCCAGGCGGGGCAGGTCCGAGCCGTCACGGATGACGCGGCCGCTGGCTTCGAAGTCGGCCATGAAGTCCGTCGCCCAGGCAACGTCGGACGGCGTGGGGCTGATGACCTCGTTGATCACCGGGGTCTGGTCGATCGCGAGGCACAGCTTCCCGGTCATGCCCATCATCACCGTGATGCCGGTCTGCTCACGCAGGATCGGGTGGCTGGTGCCCACGGTGGGCCCGTCGATGGGGCCCGGCAGGTTGCCCACCCGGCTGGCCACCACCAGCTTGGCGCGCGGGTAGGCCATGGCCTCCTGCGTGTTGGCCATGCCGGTATCGCGCCGGAAGTCACCCGAACCGAAAGCCAGGCGGAACGCGCCCTGCGCCTTGGCGATGTTGTTCGCCTCCTCGATGCCGACGGCGGACTCGACGAGCGCGATAACCGGGGTCTTGCCGTCCATGCGGTGGAAGCTTTCGGTGACCTGGTCCGCGGACTCGGTCTTGGCCAGCATGATGCCCAGCAGGCCCGGCGTGCCGCGCAGCCCGGCGAGGTCACTGGCCCAGAACGGGCTGGTAGCGTCGTTGATCCGGACCCAGGCCTTGCCGCCGGCGGTCAGCCAATTGATCACGTTTTCCCTGGCCGCGTCCTTCTGGGACGGGTCCACGGCATCTTCAATGTCCAGGATGATCGAGTCGGCGCGGGACACCGCCGACTGGTCGAACAGTTCCGTCTTCATGGCATTCACCAAAAGCCACGAGCGGGCGATTTCGGCGGGGATGTTTCGTTCGGGCCGCACAGTTTCGACGGCGGCGGTAATAGACGTCATACATCTACCGTATCGGTCCGGACCCCCGTAACGCTAAGTAACTGCCGCCCGCGAAGCAAACAATACGACCAAAATCCCCCTTCACCGGCTGACACCCAACCTCGCCGCGCGTTGCAGGCCGAAATCCGGCGACTTGTGACCCGCCGTTTCCCCCAACTAGCTCGCAATAGATGCCGCTATGGGCTCCCATAGCGGCATCTATTGCGAGCTAGTTGGGTTGAGGGGTGGGTTAGGGGATGTCGCTCCCCCGGGCCGTGACCCAGAGCCGGTACCACTGGGCGCGGGTCATGGCAGCGGCAACACGGGCAGCGCCGGCGCAGGCGCGGATCCGGTCGGGGTTGGCCGAGCCGATCACCGGTGCGATCCCGGCTGGGTGCCGCATGAGCCAACCGAGAAGGATCGCTTCCCGGGTGGTCTGATGAGCCCTTGCCATCTCGGTGACAAGCTCACCGGTGGCGGCTTCCGCCGGAGTGGGGCTTTCCGGAGGCGCCCCGGTGTAGTGGCCGCGGGCCAGCGCCCCATAGGCCTGCAGGGTGATCCCCTGCCGGCCGCAGAACTCCACGGTGCCATGCGGGAAGCTGTAGTCCACCCCCTCGGCGTGGTTGACCAGGACAGTGCTCTCAAGCCAGGCCCGTTTCAGCAGGCTCATTTCCAGCTGGTTTGCCACCACCGGGGTCTCCAGGCGATCCTGCAGTGCCTCGATCTGCGGGGCGGACATGTTGGATACACCCAACTGGCGCACTTTGCCCTCCTGAATCAACTGCCCGACGGCGGAGGCCACCTCGGCAGGATCCGCCAGTGGATCGGGCCGGTGCAGCAGCAGGACATCCACGTAATCAGTCTTCAGCCGCTTCAGGCTGCCGTTGACTCGTTCGAGAATGCTGTTGCGGCTCAGGTCGTAGTGCGTCTCGAGCCCCCGCTCGTTGAGCCGGATCCCGCATTTGGTCTGGAGCCGGATCCGTTCCCGCAGCCCCGGGGTGATCGCGAGGACCTCTCCGAAGACAGCCTCGGACTTACCGCCACGGTAAATGTCCGCGTGGTCAAACAACGTGATCCCGGAATCCAGCGCAGCGTCAATCGCGGCGGCAGTCTGGTCCACGTGCTCAGATTCGTACGGCTCTGCCGACCAGCTCCCGCCGAGGCCCATGCAGCCGTAGATCAGCTCCTGGCCAGCCTGTCCATTCACGGAAGTGTTCACCGCAGCCAGACCGTGGTGTTGCCGGGCAGCAGCTTTCCCTCCAGGGGGGCGCTGCTGAGCAAGACCTCGCCGGCCGGGAGTACCACGGCTTCCGCACCAAAGTTGGTCACGCACTGCCAACCTCCGTGGCGGACGAACTCCAGGACGTGCGCGTTGCCCGTCTCCACCCATTCCAGCTCTTCGGCGGTCTGCAGCTCGCGCCGCAGCTTGAGGGCCTTGCGGTAAAGCTCCAGGGTGGATCCTTCGACGCCGTCCTGGGCCTCCACCGCGTAGCGGCTGAACCACTCGGGCTGTGGAAGGTGGGCGCCGTCGGCCCCGAAGCCGAAGGATGGACCTTCAACGGCCCAGGGCAGCGGCACGCGGCAGCCGTCACGGCCGATCTCCACGCCCTTGTTGCGGAAGAAGGACGGGTCTTGGCGCTCCGACTCGGGAATCTGGGCGACTTCCTGCAGGCCGAGCTCTTCGCCCTGGTACAGGTACGCCGAGCCCGGGAGCGCCAGCATCAGCAGGCTGGCGGCGCGGGCGCGGCGCAGTCCCAGCTCGACGTCCAGTTCCTCGGCGGGGGCGCCGGCCAAGAGCCAGCCCTTGCCGTCCTGGCCCTTGGCGTGCAATCCCCCGCCCATCGGCAGGCCGTAGCGGGTGGCGTGCCGGACGACGTCGTGGTTTGAGAAGACCCACGTGGAGGACGCGCCGGTTGCCGTCGCTTCGGCAAGGTTGCGGGTGATGATTTCCCGGAACTGGCCAGCATCGAAGTCGGCCTGCAGGAGGTCGAAATTGAAGGCCTGGCCCAGGCCCTGCGGGCTGGCGTAGCGGGCACGGCGGCTGGCGTGCACCCAGGCCTCGGCCACGGCGGTTCTCGGCGGGTTGTACTCGTTGAACACCTCGCGCCATTCGGCATAGACCTCGTGGACCTCGTCGCGGTCCCAGAAGGGGTGCGATCCGTCGTCGAATCCGTCGGTGCCGGTGTTCGCGGCGCTCAGTTCGGCCTTGGAGAGCAGCGGCTCAGTGAGGTCCTTGGTGAGGGCGTGCGCCACATCCACGCGGAAGCCGTCCACGCCGCGGTCGGACCAGAAGCGGAGCGTCTTGAGGAAGTCGTCGCGGATTTCACGGTTGGCCCAGTTGAGGTCCGGCTGCTCCTTGGCGAAGATGTGCATGTACCACTGGCCCGGAGTGCCGTCCGGTTCGGTGATGCGTTCCCAGGCGGGGCCGCCGAAGACCGAGTCCCAGTCCGACGGCGGCAGCTCGCCGTTCTCCCCCAGTCCGTCGCGGAAGATGTAACGCTCCCGGGCGGCGGAGCCCCGCGGGGAGGCCAGGGCTTCCTTGAACCACTCGTGCCGGTTGGAGGAGTGGTTCGGAACGATGTCGGCAATCAGCTTGATGCCGGCGGCGTGGAGGGCTGCGGACATTTCAGCGAAGTCGTCCAAAGTGCCCAGCTTGGGGTCCACGTCGCGGTAGTCATCCACGTCGTAGCCGCCGTCTGCGAGAGCCGAAGGGTAGAACGGGCTGAGCCAGACGGCGTCGATCCCCAGTTCCTTCAGATAGGGCACCTTGGCCGTGATGCCCTTGATGTCACCCAGGCCGTCGCCATTCGAATCCCAGAAGCTGCGCGGGTAGATCTGGTAGACGGAGGCCTGGCGCCACCAGTTGGGATCGGCTGCGGGGTTTGAATCGGACAGGGTTGCCAGAGTGGCGGTGGTGGACAAAGGAGATCCCTTTCATGAAGGAGGGCCGGTACGGCGTCGTGAGGACCAGGGCCCTTCGTCCGCCAGTTTATATAGAGGATAAATTTAGTCGCTCTAGTATTATGGGACCCGTCCCCTAGAGAGGTCAACACCCATGTCAGAGATAGCGGGAGCCACCCCCCACCTGTTGCGGCGGGTCAACTCCGGAGCGGTCCTCGACGTCATGCGTGCTTCGCTCGCCGTCACCGTCTCCGAACTCATGGAAGCCACCGCGCTCACACGCGCCACGGTGATTTCCGTGTGCGAGGACCTGATGCAGCGTGGGTGGATCCGTGAACTGGAAAACCAGCGGGCATTCGGCGGGTACCAGAAGGGGCGGCCGGCACGCCGGTTCGAGCTCAACGAGCGCGCAGGCTACGTCCTGGGCATGGACGTGGGCATCTCCAAGGCCACCGTGGTGGTGTCCGATCTCCGCGGCAAGGTCCTGGGCCGGTCCAGCCAGCCGTTCGCCTCGGCCGAAATCACGGCCGGGGAACGCATCTCCGTCGTCGACCGGACAGCGGTCATGGCCCTCCAGAAGGTGGGGGCCTCCCCGGACTCCGTGCTTGCCGTCTGCGCCGGAATCGCAGCTCCGGTGGACCGCAAAGGGGACGTGCTGGTGACCCAACACTTCTGGCGACTGTTCGACGTCGGCCTGAAGGCTGCGCTGCGGGACCTGCGCGGTTGGACTGTCCTGCTGGAAAACGACGCCAATCTCGCCGCGCTGGGAGAGCGCTGGCGCGGTGCGGCGGCCGGCGTGGACGACGTCGTGGTCATTCTCGCCAGTGAGCGGCTGGGTTCAGGAGTAATCGACGGCGGCCGGCTGCTGCACGGCTGTGGGGGCGGTGCAGGTGAGCTTGCCTTCCTGGACATGGTGGAGGGCGTGGGAGACACCTTCGGAATTGCGCACCTGGCCCGGACATGGGCCGCCGAAGCCCTTGCCGGGAGGGCCAAAACATTGCTCCGCGAGCACGCCAGCGACGGCGTGGAGGCCGAGCATGTCTTCGCCGCGGCTGCCGCCGGGGATGTTGTTGCCCGGCGGATCCTGGAGCGGCTGGCTGAGCGCATGGCCAGGGTCATCGCAGCCGTGGCCACCATCATCAACCCCGAGCTGGTGGTCATCGGCGGTGCCGTGGCAAACTCGGCAGGCGTGCTGCTTGAGCCCATCGCGATGCGGCTGAACGAGTTCACCGCCACTCCGCCAAAGGTGGCGGTTTCCCCTCTGGGCGACTCAATCGTGACCGTGGGTGCCGTGCGGTGCGCCCTCGATTATGTGGAGAAGAACACCCTCGACCTGGAACTGGCTCCCCCGGCCGGAGCCGTCACGTCCTGAGCGCTGGGTTATTCCGGCATGATCATGGTTCGGAGGTCCAGCTGGCGTAGCACGCGGTCCGCCACCTCGGGGTCCATGTCCGGCTCGTTCCGGGCGGCCACAACTTCCTGCCGGGCGGCGTCCAGCGCAATCGTCTGGACGGCGATGGCCAGCTCGCGGCCGCGTTTGCGCTTCTCCCCAAGGCTTTCGTTCCGGAGGCTTCCATCCAGGAGCTCGGCGTGCAGCCGCGTCATCTTTTCCTTGACCAGGGCCACCTTTTCCGGCGGAAGCTCCTTGATGAGCTCGTTGTCCTTGAGCGCGGACACCGCGGCCTGCTGGGCCCGCCGGGCCAGGAGCCGGGCAGCGTCGCGCTCTTCGGAGCCGTCCCCGGTGGCCTTCAGCACCCGCATCAGCCACGGCAGGGTCAGCCCCGGCAGCACCAGCGTGGCCAGCAGCACCGCGCACGCGATCACCAGGACCTGATCGCGCACGGGGAACGGCGTCCCGTCGGCGAGGGTGAGCGGCAGGGCCAACGCGAGCGCCAGCGTTGCCAGCCCGCGCATCCCGCACCAGGTCAGGATCAGGACCTCCTTGGCGGACGTCGGTTGCAACACGTTCTGGCGCTTCCGCGCCGCGACGGCCAGCAGGGCCAGCCAGCCGAACCGCACCGCGAACACCAGGATGCAAACCACCGACGCCGTGCCGATCATCCCGTAAATCGCCACGCCCTCTTCACGGACCACCTGACGGATCTCCAGCCCCACCAACCCGAAGGCCAGGCCCGTCACAAGCAGTTCCACCACGTCCCAGAAAGCCGTCCGGGTGACGCGTTCGGCCGCGTCCTGCGGCCGGGAGTGACGCTGCATCTCCAGTGCCGTCACCACGACGGCGATCACACCGGAGGCCTGAACCTCTTCGGCCAGGATGTAAGCGGCGAACGGCACCACCAGGGTGACCGCGCTGCGGGCCACCATGGAGGTGACCAGCCGGGTGATAAGGGCAGTGACCCAGCCCATGGCGACGCCGACCAGCACCGCCACCGCAGCCCCCACGAGGAACCTGAGGACGACGTCGGGACCTATCCTGGTGCCGGACACGGCCGCGGCAACAGCCGCCTGGAAGATGACGATGGCGGCGGCATCGTTGAAGAGGCCTTCGCTCTGCAGCACGGTGATCAGACGCCGGGGCATATGCACCCGGCCGGCCACGGACTCCACCGCCACAGGGTCCGGCGGGGCCACCATGGCGCCAAGCGCAATGGCGGCCGGGATTCCGATGCCCGGGATCATGAGCCAGGCCGCTCCGGCCACCGCCGCCGTGGACACCACCACCAGCGCCACGGCCAGCATGATCAGCGTGCGCCAGCGGACCCGGAAGACCGCCCACGAGCTGCGCTGGGCCGTGGCGAAGAGCAGGGGCGGCAGGAAGACGGGCAGGATCAGCTCGGGTGGGATGTCCATCTCCGGGAAGCCCGGGATGAACGTCAGGGACGCCGCCAGGATCAGCATCAGCACGGGATACGGCAGCCGCAGCCTGTCCCCGAGGCCCACCGCCACCACCGTGGCGAGCAGCAGACCGATGATAAGTGCCAGCTGATCCATGTGCTCACTTTCCCCGGATGGACGGCGCCCGCCTGCCAACTGATGCACAGGCCGCCTCCACCACGATATCGGGTGCGCCGCCCTGGCTACCCCGGCGGTTCCAGTGCTGCGGCAATGGGCAGAGTGCCATCCCGGAACTCGATGGTGCGGCCCGCCGTCGCCGCCAAGCCCAGCACCGCGGCTGCCACCAGCGCCACATTCGCGCGCGAGGTGTCCGTGCCGGAGGATGTGTCCGGGGGGCTGACCTCGATCAGTCCGTTGCCGGGGCCGTTGGTCAGGCTGCCAGGACCCAGGATGGTCCAGGCCAGCTCCGTGTTCCTGAGGTACTGGTCCGCGGCGGCCTTCGCCTCGGCATAGGCATGGAAACTGCTGCCCGCCGGGACCCCGTGATCCGGCCCCGCGCCCAGGTAGGACACCATGAGGTAACGCCCGACGCCGGCCTGCGCCGCCGCGTCCATGGAACGGATCGCGGCGTCCCGGTCCACCGCGTATGTGCGCTCCGGGCTGCCGCCGCCCGCGCCGGCAGACCACACCACGGCGTCATGGCCGCGGAGGACGGCGGCGATTTCCGCCGTCGTCGAGTGTTCAACATCCAGGACCGACGGCGTGGCGCCGGTGGCGGCCACGTCCCCGGTATGATCCGGGTTGCGGAAGAACGACGTGACGTGGTGACCGTCGGCCGCCAGGATTTTTGACAGTTCCAGAGCCACCTTGCCGTGGCCCCCGATGATTGCGATTCGCGTCATGGACCCATTCTGTCCCAACGGGCCCCAGCTAAGGCCCGGCTCGTGCCCAATGGCGCGGCGCGATCCGCCCGGCGGGGCCTTTCGCCGGAACTGCCGGTGGAACTCCCGGCGGGGCGGTCCAGCGCTCCCGGTAGAATACGGGCTAGTTCGCAGGCCCCTACGTGAAGGCATCATGACCCAATCAACGTCGATTCGCCCTTCCGCTGCAGCAACTCCACGATCCAAGCGCCTGGACATTCAGGGGCTGCGCGCCGTGGCTGTGCTGGCCGTGATCGCAAACCACGTCTTTGGCTTTCCCGGCGGCGGGTTCGTGGGCGTCGACGTGTTTTTCGTCATTTCCGGGTTTGTGATCACCAGCGTCCTGCTGCGCGAACATGGCCGGCACGGGCGGATCAATTTCGTTAATTTCTACAAACGCCGGGTGCGCCGCATCATGCCGGCATCAACTGTCACATTGGCGGTCACCGTTGCGGCCGCGTACCTGACATACCTGGCGGGGCGGGCGAACTCCGTACTCACCGACGGACTGTGGGCACTGCTCTTTGCCGGCAACTGGCGGTTTGCCAGCAACGGGACGGACTATTGGGCCAAGGACACACCGGTGTCTCCGCTGCAGCACTACTGGTCCCTCGGAGTCGAGGAACAGTTCTACTTCGTGTGGCCTGCCATTGTCGCGGCGGTACTACTTTTTGCCGGTGTGAAGCATGCACGAGGGCGGGCGCTCCTCGCACTGTCCCTCACGGCACTTTCGGCTGGGTCCTTCGCCTGGGCGGTGCATGAGACCGCCACCAACCCGGCCTGGGCGTACTTCTCCACCTTCTCCCGGGCGTGGGAACTGGGCGTGGGCGCGCTGATCGCCGTGGCCGCCGGGGCATTCTCCCGGATCCCTTCGGCGGTGCGGCCCGTACTCGCCGCGCTGGGGCTGGCCGGCATCATTGCCAGCCTCGCCGTGATCACCAAGGAGTCGGCGTTCCCCGCCCCGTGGGCTGCCCTCCCCGTGCTTGCCACGGCCATGGTCATCGTTGCTGGAACCGGAACCGGGAGCGGAACCGGGAGGCAAGGCCCCCGTCTTCTTACCAACCGCACGATGACGTACATGGGGGACGTCTCCTACTCGCTGTACCTGTGGCATTTCCCGGCGGTGATCCTGTGCGGCGCCCTCCTGCCCGGGTCCGGCCCGGCCTATTACCTTTCCGCGCTGGCGGCAACTGCCGTGCTGTCGCTGCTTTCCTACTACTTCGTGGAGCAGCCGGTGCTTAAATCCGCTTGGCTGAGCACCTCGCCCGCGCCCCGCCGGAGGTTCGACCTTGCCCGGGCCTCCAAACGCCAGCTCACTGCCCTGGGCCTGTGCGTTGCCGCAGTCGTGACCATCCTCTCGTTGGGCGTCACGGCGCTCGTCTCAGCGGGCGGAGGGGCCCCGGCCGCCGCTTCGCCGTCGCTGGCCGCCTCCTTGGACGGGGCGCCGGGCACGAACCAGGACAGACTCACCGCCGAACTCAACGCAGCGCTCGCCCGCACCGACTGGCCGGAGCTGAAACCGTCCCTGGATGTCATTCTTTCAGACACCCGCCCGGAGGAGGACGGGTACGGATGCGGGAAGACCGACCTGGCGAAGCCGGATTGTTCATTTGATTCCGGTAAGAGCCGGACGGTTGTGGTGATGGGCGACTCCACTGCGATCACGCTGCTGCCCACGGTACGGGCCGCGCTGGGAGATACATACAACGTCCGAGGCATGACGATGGCGGGGTGCGCCGCACTGGACATCCACGTCAAGGCGGACAAGCCCCAGTTCGCCGAGGACTGCGCGAAGTTTCAGGCCCAGTCCATCCAAACGGTCAACGCCATCAAACCCGCCATGGTGTTTATGTCGAGCACCTCGGGGGTGCTTGGCCAGCTGGTCTCCGGGGCCCCCGAAGAGCAGGCAGGTGCCGAGTGGCGGCAGGGCACAGCCAATGAATTGAAATCGCTGGCGCCCAGCGGGGCCAAGCTGTTTGTGGTGGCGGGACCGCCGATGGGCAAGCCACCGGTGGACTGCGCAACACGGACAAGCACGCCCCAGGACTGCGAGTACACCGTGCCGCCGAGTTTCACCATCACGGCCCGGGCCATGAAGGATGCCACCGACGCTGCCGGTGCAACGTTCATCGACACCCGCAGCTGGTTCTGTTCAGGAAACACATGCCCGGCGTTCATCCGGGACACCCCGCTCAAACGCGACGCCGTGCATACAACAAGGCAGTATGCCGTCCTCCTCGCGGGAGTGTTCAAGGACGCGGTGACCGCTGCAAAGTAACAGCACGGGCTGAGGGCGGGCCGCGGGCTTGGCGCCGCCGCCGTGACTCATCCGTTGCGTAAGCTGGTCCGGGAAAAGCAGCTGCACACACAAGACACGGCCGATCGGGAGAACGTGAAAAAGAAGATTGAGCTGTGGGACGTTCTGCGGATTCTGGTCCCGCTGCTCGTTGCGGCGTACCTGTTCCAACAGGCCATGCTTGATGGGCTGGACCTTAGGGTCTATTGGGCTGGTGCCAGAGAGCTTGCCACCGGCGGGGACCTGTACGCACCGGGGCTGCCGGGAACTCCATACGGTGGGATGGCATTCACCTATCCGCCGTTTGCGGCGGCGATCATGGCGCCGATGGCATTTCTCCCTGCAGATGTGGCCCTGGCGATACAAACCGTGTCCAACCTGGTGATTGCGGGTGTTCTGGGCGCCGGCATCACGCGGTACCTGATGGTCAAGGGCGCGGTGCGCGTCCCGCCCCGGGCGGCCCAATGGTGGTTGACTTCCGCGTTCGTTGCCGGCCTGATGCTGTTGCTGGGACCGTGGCGGAACTCGTTGGCGCTCGGCCAGATCAACCCCCTGCTGATGCTGCTGATCGCGGCCGACCTGCTCGGTTCGACCCGCCGCCGGCCCAACGGCCTCCTGCCACGCGGCATCCTCAGCGGCATCGCTGCAGGTATCAAGCTCACTCCCCTGGTGTTCCTGCTTTACTTTGTGGTGCGGAAGGACTTTAGGGGCGCGGCACGCATGGCGGCGAGCTTTGCGGCGACCGTGGGACTGATGGTACTGATGGCCCCCGATCTTTCGCTCCGGTACTGGCTCACGGCGCTGAGGGACACAAGCCGTGTGGGAACCCTCTCCCGCTTTGAGAACATCTCCCTGCGCGGGTTCATAGCCCGGCTCCACGTCGACGAGAGCCTGGGCAACGTCTTGTGGATTGGTGCCTCGCTGGCCGTCATTGCCCTGGGGGCAGTGATCGTCTACCGGCTGCGTTCGGCGCCGGACCAGTGGGAGGCGGTGTCCGCCACCGCCCTGGTAATGCTGCTGATTTCTCCGGTCTCGTGGAGCCACCACTGGGTGTGGGTGGCGCTGGTTGTCCCCGTCATCATTGGCCGCGCCGTTCCAGCCGGCTCCGAAGCCGGCTGTTCCGATGCCTTCAGGTGGCTGCGGTTTCTGCGGTCCTGGCCCGGCGTGCTGGCTGTCCTAACCGTTGCGGCGTTCTCCCTGCAGCCCCCCGAAGCCGCGAAATTGTCCGGCTCGCTCGAGCCCTACGCGGCCATCTCAGCATTCTCGGAACTAGTGGCCGAGAGCGGGATGTTCGCGGCCGTCCTCCTGCTGGTATGGTTCGCCGTCTCCAGGTCCGGGTCGTTGCGGTCGAATCCGCGGGCACTGCCGGAGCCCGATCCCACGGTCCTCTAATGGGCCGCCGACCAGCAGCCTGAGCAAAACCCCTCGACGAAGAGGCGCTGTCATGAAACGGCGTCCGCAACCGGGCTCTGGAGACGGCGGCTCCGGGCAACTACGGCGGAGTTGTTCGCGGCTGGCTCCCGGGGCCGCACTGACCAGCAGCTCCGGCCTGCTGAACTGCGCGCCGCTGAACGCCGCCGCGCCGGACCGCGTGGTTGAGATCACATCACAGAGGACCGCGGGCCGATACAGAAAAGTCCCCGGAATCTCCAGGATTCCGGGGACTTGCCCTGTAGCGGTGGGGAGGCTCGATCTCCCGACCTCACGATTATGAGTCGTGCGCTCTAACCAACTGAGCTACACCGCCATAAATGAGAAAAACCTATGCCAAAGCCGGTCAAAAACCGCCTTGACACAGGCTCTCATTCAGAGCCCCCCACCGGAATCGATCCGGTGACCTCGTTCTTACCAAGAACGCGCTCTACCACTGAGCTAGGGGGGCAACGAGTAAATACTCTACCCGAAGATTTCCCTCCCAACAAATCGGCATCGGGGCGCGGCCGGGGGCGCCGAAACAGTTGCGCCGTAGCGCTTTTTATGGCCTCGATTCCATGCCGAAACTACGGCAGCCGCAGCACCTGGCCTGGATAGATCAGGTCCGGATTCGGGACCGTGTCCGCGTTCGCCAAGAGAAGCGCGTCCACGCTCACGCCGAATTGTGCGGCGATGCCGGCAAGGGTGTCACCGGGTTCCACCATCACCTGCCTGGGCTGGCCCGGTTGGGCCTGAGCAGCGCCGGGCCGGGCTGCTTCGGCGTCCTGGGTTACTGACGTGTCGGTGTCCTGAAGGTTCGCTCCGGCCCCGCCGGCGGCGTCCTGCCGGCCTGTTGCCTCGACGGCGGGGGAACCAGCGGTATTGGCGTCATCAGCCCCCTCAGGGGCCGCCGTAGCGCCGTCCTGGTCCTGGTCCTTCCCGCCAACCCCGAGGTTCTTCTTCACGTTGTCTAGGAATCCCATGGGAGACGCCTTTCGGTGAGCCTGGATTTCGGAGCCTTCCGGGAGGAAGGCTTTCACAGTTGCATTCTCCGTAGCATCTCGATAGTACGGCGGCCGGGAGGGTGTTCCAAGGGTATCCCTGCCCGGAAGCCCGAGGAAGGGCTTGGAAGGACCTGGCAGCAGGCGGAAGCTGCTGTTAAACGAGGAACGGGCCGGCTCGAAAGCCGGCCCGTTCCTGATGCTAGGAACTGCTAGTGGTTACCACTTGCCCTTGCGGTTGAAATCGCGCTGTCCACCCTCGTTGCCGTGGCGGGGCTTGCGTGATCCGTCACCGTGGCCGCCGAAGCGGGAATCGCTGGCCTGCCCGCGGTTTGAACCACTGTCCGCGCCAACGCTGCGCTCGGAACGGTCACTGAAGGAGCGTCCGCCACGGTCAGCGGAGGACCGCTCGCCCTCGGTCTTGCGGAATTCACGCTTGAAGCCGCCGCTACCCTTGAAGTTGCCGCCGCGGTCTCCGCCGCCGGAGTATCCGCCGCGCTCGCCGCCACGGTTGCCCTGGTAGCCGCCGCGCTCGCCGCCGCCACCGGAGGGCTTGCGGCCGTTGTCCAGCTCGAGGTGGATCAGCTCGCCCCCGATCCGGGTGCGGGACAGGGCCTTCAGCTGATCGGGGCTCAGGTCGGCCGGGAGCTCCACGAGGGAGTGATCCGAGCGGATGTCGATGCCGCCGATCTGGGCCGAGGAGATGCCGCCTTCGTTGGCAATGGCGCCAACGATGGAACCCGGCATGACGCGCTGACGGCGCCCGACGGCGATCCGGTAAGTGGCGTTGCCCTCGGTGAGGGTGCGGGTGGGACCGCGTGAGCCAAAGCCGTCCTTGGCGCGTTCGCGCTTCTGGAATTCCGGCGCGGCCGGCAGTTCCTTGACCAGCAGCGGCTGTCCGCCCTGTGCCATGACGGCCAGAGCAGCAGCGATCTCCGCGGCTGGCACATTGTGCTCTTCTTCGTAGGAGGCGATGAGGTCGCGGAAGGCCGCAACGTCCTCGGACGCCAAGGTCTCCGTGATGCGCTCTGCGAATTTGCCCAGGCGCAGCGTGTTGACGGTCTCGGCCGTGGGAAGGTGCATCTGTTCCACCGGCTGGCGGGTCGCCTTTTCGATGGAGCGCAGCAGGTACTTCTCCCGCGGCGTCATGAACAGGATCGCGTCGCCGGAACGGCCTGCGCGGCCGGTGCGGCCGATGCGGTGCACGTAGGACTCGGTGTCGTGCGGGATGTCGTAGTTGACCACGTGGCTGACGCGCTCCACGTCGAGACCGCGGGCGGCGACGTCGGTGGCGACGAGGATGTCGATCTTGCCGTCGCGCAGGGCCTCGACTGTGCGCTCACGCTGCTGCTGCGGGATGTCGCCGTTGATGGCGGCAGCCTGGAAACCGCGGGAGCGGAGCTTGTCGGCGAGATCCTCGGTGGCCATCTTGGTCCGCACGAAGGCGATGACGCCCTCGAACTCTTCGACCTCGAGGATGCGGGTCAGCGCGTCAAGCTTGTGCGGGCCCATGACCTGCAGGTAGCGCTGGCGCGTGTTGGCGCCCGTGGTGGTCTTGGACTTGACCTGCACCTCGGCCGGGTTGTTCAGGTATTGCTTGGACAGGCGTCGGATCTGGCTCGGCATCGTGGCGGAGAACAGTGCAACCTGGCGGCCCGCGGGGGTCTGCTGGAAGATCTGCTCCACGTCTTCGGCGAAGCCCATGCGCAGCATCTCGTCGGCCTCATCCAGCACCAGGTACTGGAGTTCGGACAGGTCGAGGGAGCCCTTGGCGATGTGGTCGATCACGCGGCCCGGGGTACCGACAACAACCTGGGCGCCGCGGCGCAGGCCGGCGAGCTGGGGGCCGTAGGCGGAGCCGCCGTACACCGGCAGGACGGTGAAATCGTCGATGTGCTTGGCGTAGGAGGTGAAGGCCTCGGCAACCTGAAGCGCAAGCTCGCGGGTGGGAGCCAGCACCAGGGCCTGGGTCTTGCGGGACGGGCCGTTGAGGTCGTGGAGCTCGGCCAGACGGGACAGCGCCGGTACTGCGAATGCTGCAGTCTTACCGGTACCGGTCTGGGCCAGGCCCACGACGTCGCGGCCTTCGAGCAGCAGCGGGATGGTTGCTGCCTGGATGGGGGAAGGCTTCTCGTAGCCGACGTCCTGCAGGGCGGCAAGGACGCGGCCGTCGATGCCGAGGTCTGCGAACTTGACGCCTTCTTCTTCAGCGTCCTCTTCCTTCGCCGGGGCAACCGTGTCTTCGGTCTGGGCGTCAGCCTGCGGTGCGGCTTCGGCAGGAGCCGGAGCTTCGTGGTTCGCAGGAGCCTCGGTGAATTCCGGGGCGGAGCCGGCTGCGGGGGCAGCCGTTTCAGAAGTCTCGACGTCGGCCGGGGCAATTTCTGCGGTGATCTCGGTGTCGACGGAGTTGTTCTGATTTTCGGGCATAGGTGAAATATCCTCATTCATAGGGGCCAAGCGGCACAACCCGAGGTGAGCGGAGCCGCAGTACGCGTGACCGGAATCGCCGGACGTTTTTGACCGGCCGGTCACATAGAAGCCCGGCGCTTTCGCAATCCCGTGGCAGGACTTCCCGCTGCATCTCTTGGCTGCTATCCCAGCAGTCTGTACAGCGTTTTCTTTAGCCGGCTCTCCCTATGAAAATGCCCGCATCTCAATTGCGCGGGCCCCAACACTTACCAGTCTTGCCTCAAGAATTGGGCAGGAAATAAGGGATTTCCGGAGTGGGGGATAGTTCTATTGTAGGGCATGGATCCGCGCATGGGTAACCAGGGGGCCCACGACGGCGGTGAGCTTGCGCACACGGGCTCCCGCCTGGCTACACCCCGAGACGGCGCTGCAGCTTCTCGAACTCGTCATGGTATTCGGGCTGGAGGCGGATCTCGCCGTCGGCGTCCGCGTCCCGGAGGGCCTCCATGTCCGCCAAGGTCGGGTCGCGGAACCACTTGCCGATGGTCACGCCGTGGGTGGGAACGAAGATCCGGTGGATGTGGTCGCCGGACTGGATGGTGCCGGTGCGGGTAACCCGGAGGTAGGTCCCCACCCGCCCCGCATCCGCGAACCGTTTGACCCAGCCGGCCTCGCCCATCCTGCGCTGGAACGTGGCGCAGGGAATCCTGGGCGAGGTGACCTCAACCTCGACGTCGAGTCCAATCTTCCACCGTTCGCCGATGACCGCGTTGGTGGTTTCAATGCCGGCGACGCGCAGGTTTTCGCCGAAAATACCGGGCGGCAGCGCACGCTGCAGCTCAGCAGCCCAGTAGTCGGCGTCCTCTTGTGAGTAGGCGTACAGCGCCTGATCCTCACCGCCATGGTGGATGCGGCTGGCCTGGACGTCGCCGCGCAGGCCAAGCTTGTGGACCCTCACGGGACCGTCGACGGCGCGTTTGTCGATGGCGGTGACGCCCACGCTCCCCTCATCACTCAGGAGCTGGTATACCCGGCAGACGGCAAGCACAGATGCGGTGTCCATGGCACCAGTCTAGGTTCTCCGTCATCGATCGCCACGGCACCTTTCCCACGACCTGCCGCCGGGATTCCAGGACTCACCCCGGCTGCGTACCGCCGGTCACCCCGGCGCTCCAGCGCTCAGGGGTCGAAGCGGTATCCCATGCCGGCCTCCGTGTGGAGGTGGCGCGGGTTGGCGGGATCCTGTTCAAGCTTGCGGCGCAGCTGCGCGATGTAGACGCGGAGGTACTGGGTCTCCTTCGCATAGGCCTGGCCCCAGACCTGGGTCAGGAGCTGGTGCTGGCTGACCAGTTTGCCGGAGTTTCGCACCAGCAGCTCGAGGATGTTCCACTCGGTGGGAGTCAGGCGGACGTCCTGGCCATCCTTGACCGCCTTCCTGGCCGCGAGGTCCACCATGAAGTCGGCCGTTTCCACCGTGGGCGCCCCCCGCCCCGCCGGGGACCGCCGAGAGGCGGCGCGCAGGCGCGCCAGCAGCTCATCGAGGCCGAACGGCTTGGTGACGTAGTCGTCCGCGCCGGCGTCGAGCGCTTCCACCTTGTCCTCCGAGGCGTGGCGGGCCGAGAGCACAATGATGGGCACCTCGCTCCAGCCCCGGAGGCGCCGGATCACGTCCACGCCGTCCATGTCCGGCAGTCCCAGATCCACGACCACAATGTCCACCCGATGCTGGGCCGCCAGCTTCAACCCGTCGGCCCCGCATCCCGCCGCGAGGGCCTGGTAGCCATGGGCGCGGAGGTTGATCTGCATGGCGCGCGCCAACTGCGCCTCATCCTCGATGATCAGGACCACGCTCATATACCTGGCTCCTCGGAAAGCGGCTCGTCGGGGACTACGGTGCCAGGAAGTGGGGCCGCTGGCCGGTGGCCTGCCTGCGTTGAACCGTCCGGCCTCGGGCCCGCCCGCTTTGAAGCGGACGGCATGGAACGGGAACCCGCCCACAGCGGCAGGGTCACCACCATGGTCAGGCCGCCGCCGGGCGTCGGCTCCGCCATCAGGGTTCCGCCCATCGCTTCGGTAAAGCCGTTGGCCACGGCGAGTCCCAGTCCGATTCCCGCGCCGTGCCCGCCGCCGGTGCGCTGGGAATCGTTCAGGCGCTGGAACGGCCGGAACATGTCCAGCACGGCAGCGGGGGCCACCCCGGAGCCGTGGTCCACCACCCGGAATTCGCTGGCCGGCCGCCCGTTTAGTGCGATGCCGGCTCCCGCGCGCGCCGTCAGCACCACGTCCGCGCCCGGTGCGTACTTCAGGGCGTTCTCCACCAGGTTCGCCACCACGCGCTCCAGCATCCCGGGGTCGGCCTCAACCGGCGGCAGGTTCGGTGGCAGCTCGGAACGGATGCGCTCGGCGGGCAGGCCCCGCAGTGCCTCGGGAAGAACGTCGGCCCAAGCCAGTCCGCCCAGCAGCGGGTTGACGGAGTCAGCGGTGATCCGGGACATGTCCAGGAGATTCCCGATCAGATGATCCAGCCGGTCGGCGTAGTCCTCGATGGTTGCCAGCAGTTCCCGCTCGTCCTCGGGGGAAAAACGCACGTCCTCCTGCCGCAGGCTGCTGACGGCCAGCTTGATGCCGGCCAGCGGGGTGCGCAGATCGTGGCTGACGGCCCGCAGGATGGAGGTGCGCATCCTGTTGCCTTCGGCCAGCCGCTGGTTGTCCTGCATGCTCTCCGCCAGCTGGCGACGCTCCAGGATGGCGACGAGGAACGCGCCGAACGCGGCCAGCATGCGCTGGTGCTGCCCGGAAAACTGCTGCCCCGCCGCCGGTCCGCCGTTGATCAGCAGGGTGTACCGGGAATCGACGACGGCGGCATGGTCGGCCGCGGCATGCGTCACCGGCGGGTGGGTGCCTGCGCTGGCAAGCACGGTCCAGCCGGCGTCACCCGGCGCACTGTCCCTGCCGCCGGGGCGCGGACGTCCGCCGTGGCTTCCACTCTCCCTTCCGCCGGCCGCTGGCCTCCGTGCCACGAGCGTGACTGCGTCCAGGCCCAGGCGGTCGCGGACCTTTTCCAGGAAGGATTCCAGGCTGCCGCCCGAGCTCAGGATCCGCAGGGACAGCTCGCTCAATGCCGTTGCCTCGGCGCCGGATCTGGCGGCTTCCTGCGCGCGGCGGGTGGCGAGCCCCACCGCGAGGGCCACGCTGCAGGCCACGGCCAGGAACACGATCAGGGTGAAGAGAGTGGACGCATCGGCGATCGACAAGGACCCCACAGGGTCCGCCGAAAAGTAGTTAAGGAGCGTGGTGCCCAGCACTGCGGCCACAACGGCCGGCCAAAAACCTCCGATGGCGGCGATGGCCACGGCGACCGCAAGCTGAAGCAGCATGATGATGGCGAAATTCCGGTAGCCGGCCAGGGTCACCAGGAACTCCACTGCGGCAGGCAGGCACAGTGCCAGCCCCAGTCCCACTGCAAACCGGCGCCGGCCGACGCCCTGCACCACCTGCCGGTCCGGGCGCGGCCTGCCCCGCCCGGGTTGCATCACGTCAGCTGCGGCCATGGCTCAATCTTGGCACGGACACCTCTCCCCCTTTGCCCCGGGTCAGCCCATGACTATCGCGTGCCGCCTGCCCGGCCACCCGGACCCGCCTGGTGGAACCGCAACCGGTGACGCCCGCCCCCGTAGGATGCTCCCATGAGCAACGATGCCGATGTTCCCGCTGTCCCGGATCCCTCCGATAGCAGGGATCCCTCCGATGTCCTGGCCCTTGACGCCCTCCTGAGCGCCGAAGAGCGGGCTCTCCGCGAGCGCATACGCGACTTCACCGACCAGCGCATCCGGCCGGCCATCGGGGGGTGGTATGACGACGCTGTGTTTCCCCTGGACCTGGCCCCGGAACTGGGTGAGCTGGGGGTGCTCGGCATGCACCTGGAGGGCTACGGCTGCCCGGGGCGCTCCGCCGTCGAATACGGCCTTGCAGCAATGGAACTTGAGGCCGGCGATTCCGGCATCCGGACATTTGTCTCGGTGCAGGGCTCACTGGCCATGACCGCGATCCACAAGTGCGGTTCCGAGGAACAGAAGCAGGAGTGGCTCCCCCGCATGGCCGCCGGCGAACTCATCGGCTGCTTCGCCCTGACAGAGCCCACCGCCGGTTCGGACCCGGCTTCGATGACCACCTTCGCGCGCCGCGACGGCACCGGCGACGACGCTGGCTGGGTGCTGGACGGCGCCAAGCGGTGGATCGGGCTGGCCTCGGTGGCGGGCGTGATGGTGGTGTGGGCCATGACCGACGACGGCGTCCGCGGCTTCCTGGTGCCCGCCGGAACGCCCGGGGTCACGGCCACCCCCATCGGACGCAAGCTCTCGATGCGCGCCTCCATCCAGTGTGATGTGGAGTTCGACGGCGTCCGGCTGGGACCCGAGGCCCTGCTGCCGGCCGCCCGCGGGCTGCGCGGACCGTTCACGTGCCTCAACGAGGCCCGCTACGGCATCGCCTGGGGGGCCATGGGAGCGGCGCGGGACTCTTACGAGGCCGCACTGAAGTACTCGCAGGAGCGGCTCCAGTTTGGCAAACCGCTGGCCGGTTACCAGCTAACGCAGGAGAAGCTGGTGAACATGCTGCTGGAAATCCAGAAAGGTACCATGCTGGCGCTCCATCTGGGCCGGCTCAAGGACGCCGGGCAACTCCGGCCGGAGCAGATCTCCCTCGGCAAACTCAACAATGTGCGAGAAGCCATCGTCATTGCACGCGAGGCCCGCTCCATCCTGGGCGGCAACGGCATCACGCTGGATTACTCTCCGCTGCGGCACGCGGCCAACCTGGAGTCGGTGCGCACCTATGAGGGAACCGACGAGGTCCACACCCTGGTCCTGGGGCAGCACATCACCGGTTTGGGCGCCTTCCGCTAGCGCCGGCTAGGCGGACACCGAGTCGCGCCGAAGCACCACAAGCCAGCAGCCCATGAGGGCGAGTGCACAGAACACCCCCGCGCTCGAGGCCATGATCCACAACCCCGGGGTCTGAACATCGAGGTCGGTGGCTCCCAGGGCAAGGCCGATGGTCTTGGGCGAGAAGCAGAAGACCAGAACAGAGGCCGCCAGGACCGCGCCCATCAGCCACCGGGCCAGGGCATGCCGCCGTGGCGTTTCACGCAGAGTCCAGGCAAAGGCCGGAAGGACCGCCGCCATCCACACCCAGTGGTGGGACCAGGAGACCGGGCTGATTAGCAGCATGGTCAGTGCCGTTGCCGAAATAGCCACCACCCGGCCGCCCTGTTCGCTGGCGGCCTTGATGATGGCCGCCCCCAGTGCCACCACCAGCAGGCTCAGCACCAGCCAGGGCACCGTCACCGCGGACTCGGGGACGCCGAAGTGCAGGAGGGCGCCTTTGATCGACAGGTTATCCACGTACCCGGCGCCCCCGATCCTGGACGTGTCCGGAAGGGTGTCCAGCCAGAACTGAAGGGATTCCACGGGCCGCACCAGCCAGCCCACCACAACGGTGAAGGCAAAGCCCGCCCCCATGTTCAGCAGTCCGCGCCAGTCCTTCCGCATGAGGAAATACAGGCCGAACACCAGCGGCGTCAGCTTGATGCCGGCAGCCACACCCACCAGAAAGCCGCTGCCCGGAAAATCACGGCCCCGGCGGTTCCGGGCCAGGAGGTCAGCCGCCATGAGCCCCATCAGCAGGATGTTGATCTGCCCGAACGCCAGGCTCTCGCGCCATGGCCCCAGGTTCACGAAAGCCAGCAGTAGCACCGCCGCTCCCCAGCGGTTCCGGGTCCTGGCCAAAGCGTCCGGGCCGAAGCCCGGGGCACCGAAGGTGGCGCGCCAGTCCTGCTTGGCGTTCCAGTACCGCACTGCAAGCACTCCAAACCATGCGGCCACCGCAACTCCGGCCGCGTTGAACATCATCAGCGCGGATTCCTCGGACGTCCTGGCCAGCAGGCTGAAGATAAGGGCGGCGAACGGCGGATAGGTAAAGGGAAGTTCGGGACCGCCGGCCCATGCCTCGGTCAGCCGGTAAAGGCCCGACGGCCCCGCCCCGGCATCGTTGAGGATCATGCCGCCGTGCCAGTAGACACTGAAGTCCAGGCCCTGCTCAGCCCACGCATCCAGCCTGGAACCCAGAAACAGCACCACCGCCACCACGGGCAGCCAGGTGAGCAGTTCGGCCAAAGCTCGTCCTGCGAGCCGCCACCCACGGGACCGGACGACCGGAGTGCGCGCGGGCGCGCCCGTCCGGCTGCCGGCGTCGAGCATGTTGTCGGCGTCGAGCAGCGCCATTCGTTACCCCCCATGGTTGGTTGCCGCGTCGAGGGGCGCCGCGACATGTGCCACGGCACCGGCGCGGAAGAAGCGCCTCGTTCCCACATCTTACTGAAGGCGCCGCTTCCTCTCCGGCAGCCTCGCGGGGCTGAGCCGTGCGGCCCTTAGGTCAATGCCGCTAGGCTGGCAGGCAAGTTTCCCACCCGTGAAAGGACCCCCGCCGATGCGAACCTCCGCCGCAGCTGTACCCGAGGAATTCCCCACGACGTTCGCCATCATCAACGCCCACGTCGTGCCGGTGGAAGGAGAGGTGTTCCGTGGATCTGTGCTGGTGAAGCAGGGCAAGATCGCGGACCTCGGCCCGGCGGTCAGGATTCCCGCGGGGACCGAGGTGGTGGACGCCGGAGGCCAGTGGCTGCTGCCCGGATTCATTGATGCCCACGTGCACCTGGGCATGCACCCGGAGGGCGAAGAGGGCTCCACCTCGGATGTCAATGAAATGACCGATCCCATCACGGCGGCGGTCCGGGCCGTCGATGCCGTGGATCCGTTCGACCCCGGCTTCGACGATGCGTTGTCCGGCGGCATCACCACCGTCAACGTCAATCCCGGCTCGGGGAACCCGGTGGGTGGACTGGCCGTGGCGATCCACACTCACGGACGTTATATCGAGGAAATGGTGCTGCGCTCCCCCAGCGGCCTTAAATCGGCCCTGGGTGAGAACCCCAAGCGCGTCTACGGCGACAAGAAGCAGACCCCGTCAACCCGCCTCGGAACCGCCATGGTCATCCGCAAGGCCTTCATCGACGCGCGGAACTACATGGCCAAAAAGGACAAACACGCCATCGATCCCACAATGGAGGCGCTGGCCATGGTGCTCCGGCGCGAGATCCCCTGGCGCCAGCACTGCCACCGTGCGGACGATATTGCCACCGCGCTTCGGCTCGCCGACGAATTCGGCTACGAACTGGTGCTGGACCACGGCACGGAGGCCCATGTCCTGGCCGACGTCCTCGCCGAGCGCGGCATTCCGGTGCTGATCGGCCCGCTCTTCACCACAAAGTCCAAGGTGGAGCTGCGTGGAAGGTCGCTGCAGAACCCCGGCAAGCTGGCCGCCGCCGGCGTCGAAATCTCCATCATCACCGATCACCCGGTGGTCCCCATCAATTTCCTGGTCCACCAGTGCACCCTGGCCATTAAGGAGGGCCTGGACCGCGGGACGGCCCTGCGGGCAATCACCATCAATCCCGCGAAGGTGCTGGGGCTCGCCGACCGCATCGGGTCCCTCCGCAAGGGCAAGGACGCGGACCTCGTGTTGTGGAGCGGGGATCCCCTGGATGTGATGCACCGCGCCCTGAGGGTGTGGATCGGCGGCAAGCCGGTGTACCGCTACGACGCCGCCGCCCGTCAGGGTGTGGCTGCCGCCCGGGGGTTGGCGCCCAGCGGGAGCTAGGCGCCGGCGCCGCTGCCGGCCGCCACCACGGCGGGCGCCCGCTTGCCGGCGTCCTTGCGGATGGTGGCGCTGATGACGGCGGCGATGGTGCACATCGCCGCCGCGCCGAACCAGGCGTACGTGTACTGGCCCGTGGCATCACGAATAGCGCCGGCCCCGAGCGCGGCCGCGGCGGCTCCGAGCTGGTGCGCGGCAAACACCCAGCCAAACACCACGCTGCCGTCGGCGCCGAACACTTGCCGGCAGATCGCGGCCGTAGGCGGAACGGTGGCAACCCAGTCCAGGCCGTAGATCACCACAAACACGATCATGCTCGGCTGCACCGTGGCGCTGAGCAGCAGCGGCAGCACCAGCAGGCCGATGCCGCGGAACTGGTAGTACACGGCCAGCAGGACCCTCGGGTTGAAGCGGTCGGTCAGCCAGCCCGAGGCAATGGTGCCCACGATATCGAAGATGCCGACGACGGCCAGCAGCCCCGCGGCGGTGGTTTCGGTCATCCCGTGGTCATGGGCGGAGGGGATGAAGTGCGTGCCGATCAGGCCGTTGGTGGTGGCACCGCAAATGGCAAAGCCAGCCACAAGTGCCCAGAAAGTGCGCACCCGGCTGGCCCGCCTAAGCGCCTGGAGAGCCCGGACGGCGGCGTTCCGGCGGGGTTCGGCGGAGTCGCCGGCCGCTTCCACAGCGGCGTCAGCCTCCTCTCCCTCAGCCTGGAGCTGGGTGCCATAAGGCAGTGCGCCGACGTCGGCCGGCGAGTTCTTCAGGAACTTCAGCACCAGCGGCACAACAGCCAGCGCACCCGCGGCGATCAGCAGCGAGGCCTGCCGCCAGCCGGGGTTCTGGGCCAGTGCGGCGATGAATGGCAGGAACACCAGTTGGCCCGCGGCACTGCCCGCGGTGAGGATGCCGATCACCAGGCCGCGGCTCTTGGCGAACCAGGTGTTGGCAATCGTGGCCGCGAAGACCAGCGCCATGGATCCGGTTCCGAGCCCGATCAGCAACCCCCAGGTCAGGAGGATCTGCCAGGACTGGTTCACCAGGACGGTCAGGGCGCTCCCGGCGCCGATCAGCACCAGGGCCGTGGCGGTCACGGCCCGGATGCCGAACCGTTCCATCAGTGCCGCCGCGAACGGGGCCGTGAGGCCAAAAAGCACCAGATTAATGCTGACCGCTCCCGAGAGGACGGTGGTGGACCAGCCGAACTCCTGCTGCAGCGGCACCATCAGCACGCCGGGGGCCGCCCGGAAGCCGGCGGCGCCCACCAGCGCGAGGAACGCGACGGCGGCAACAACCCAGGCCGGATGCAGCCGGCGGCGTTTGCGGGCCGGAGCGAGGATGGTTTTGGGCGCGCTCATGCCGCGGTTCCTTTCTCGGAGGGGGCCTTGGAGGACGTGCCGCGGACGGAAACGGCTCCTGAGCCGGCGCCCGAGGTGGCGAGCCGGACAGGCTCGGCGGTGCGGGCCAGGCTGTGCCAGCTGGTGTTGTCCGCCGTGAGCCGTTCCCCACAGGCCGTGCAGGTGTCGGCGGAGGAGGTCCGCTGGCCGCAGCCGCCGTGAATGACGAACATGTGCGCCCGTTCGGACGGGGCCGGAAGATGTTTCTCGGCCCAAAGCACGACGGCGTTGAGCACCGGCAGCGCGTCCTCGCCCTTCGCGGTGAGAACGTACTCCTGGCGGGTGCGGCCGCCGTCGTCGTACGGTTTCCGAGCGAGCAGCCCGGACTCCACCAGGGCTGCGAGCCGTTTGGTGAGCACGGAATCGGCCACGCTCAGCCGGTTTTTTATGCCCTCGAATCGGCCGTTGCCGAAAAAGACCTCGCGTAGGACCAGCATGCTCCAGGGGTCGCCAAGGATGTCCAGGCCGCGGGCCATGCTGCACGCGCGTTGGGACCAGTCAGATCGAAGTGCCATGCGGCGAACACTACCTGACTATCTTGAAGAAAGCTATAACCTTCCGGAACGGAGGCCCTGGCTGGCGGCTGGATCCAGGGAATCGCTGCCCCTGGCTGCCGGGTCGCGAAACGCGGAGGCTACCCGAAGGGGCCGCAGGGGCGCACGCGAGGGCCGGTAGGCCAAAGCCCAGTAGACCAGCATGGCCATGCCGCACACCACGCCCAGGCTGGAAACCGTGAGCTGCCACTGGGTTTGCGGGTCCTTGCCCCACTCCTGCGCGCCCGCCATCACTGCGAGGTACTTGGGGGTCAGGTAGAACGCCACCACCGACGCCGCAACGATGATCCAGCCGGCCAGCCGCATCCGGCCGTTCCTCGAGGGCACGCGATGGATGGCAAAGCCCATGCACGGCAGGGCCACGGCCATCCACACCCAGTGGTGGGACCAGGAAACCGGGCTGATCAGGAGCATCAACAGGGCCGTTGCGGACACCGCCACGAAGTTCTCCTCCGCATCCACCGCCCATTTGATGACCAGCGCCGCCACCGTGGCCAGCGCCAGGGAGAGCACCAGCCACACCATGCTCGTCACGCTGGAGTCAGGCAGTCCCAGATGCAGCAGCAAGCCCTTCAAGGAGAGGTTGTCCACGTAGGCCGGGCCGCCGATCCGGCCCGTGTCCGGGAGGATCCTCGTCCAGAACATCATGGAGGCGGTGGGAATCAACGCCCAGGAAACGGCAATGGAGCCGAAGAATCCGGCCGCCATCCAGCCGAGCGCCTTGAGGTCCCGGCGCACCAGAAAGTACAGCCCGAATGCCAGCGGTGTCAGTTTGATCCCCGCCGCCAGGCCGATCAACAGCCCGGCCGGCCAGCGCAGCTCCCCCGCCCTGGACTTCCCGTAGAGGGCAAAGTCCGCCAGGATCAGGCCCATCAGGATGATGTTGATCTGGCCGAAATCGAAGGTATCCCGCCACGGTCCCAGCAACAGGATCGCTGCCGTGCAGGCCAGCGCCACAGAGCGGAACCGCCAGTCCGCGAAGGCGTCCCGCCAGCCGTGCAAACCAAAGTAATGCCGCGTCAGCCAGGCTGCTACCACCGCGGCACCCACCAGCGCGGTCGTAATAAAAATCAGGCCGCTGGCGCCGATATTAAGCGTGGCCAACAGGGCGAACAGCAGCGCCGCGAACGGCGGGTAGGTAAAGGGCAGGCCATCCCGGGGTGCATACAGTTCGTTCACGCCGGTCTCCCCGGTCTGCAGCACGCGGCTGCCGCCGTAGTAATAGACCTCGAAGTCGTTCATCAGCGGGATGTACGCCGAGTACAGCACCACAAGGGCGACGACGACGGCGGCAGCGCCGGCCGCCGTGGCGAGCCAGCCGCGCGTGGTGGGCGGGATGGCCCTGATGGTGATTCCCACGGGAGGCTAGTGGCCCGTCGCGAGGGTGGAGAGCGCGTGTTCGAGGTCGGCGATGAGGTCCTCGACGTCCTCGATGCCGCAGGAGAGCCGGATCAGGTTGACCGGGACGGCCAGCTCAGTGCCCTTGACCGAGGCGTGCGTCATTTCCGACGGGTAGTTCATCAGCGATTCGATGCCGCCCAGCGATTCGGCAAGGGTGAACACCGAGGTGGATTCGGCCACCTTGCGCGCCGCGGCCTCGCCGCCCTTGAACTGCACGGAGATCATGCCCCCGAACTTCTTCATCTGCTTCTTGGCCAGCTCGTGGCCGGGGTGGGACGGCAGGCCCGGATACAGCACCGCCTCCACCTCCGGGCGCTCCAGCAGCCACTCGGCCACGGCCTGGGCGTTGTCGCTGTGGCGGTCCATCCGGACACCGAGAGTCTTCAGGCCGCGGGTGGTGAGGAACGCGTCCATCGGGCCGGAGACAGCTCCGACGGCGAACTGGACGAAGCCGATCTTCTCAGCCAGTTCGGGATCATTGACCACGATCGCGCCGCCCACAACGTCGGAGTGGCCCCCGATGTACTTGGTGGTGGAATGCACCACGATGTCGGCTCCCATGGCCAGCGGGTTCTGCAGGTAGGGCGAGGCGAAGGTGTTATCCACCACCAGGAGGGCCCCGGCGTCGTGGGCCAGCTTGGCGAGGGCCGCGATGTCGGTGATCTTCATCATCGGGTTGGACGGGGTCTCCACCCAGACCAGGCGGGTCTTGCCGCCGCCCGTTCCCCCGGCCGCGACAGCCGCCGCGACGGCGTCGAGATCGGACATGTCCACCGGGGTGTTTCCGATGCCCCACTCCCCCAGGACCCGGCTGATCAACCGGTAGGTGCCGCCATAGGCGTCGTTGCCGAGCACGATGTGGTCCCCGGGCCGGGTCAGGGCGCGGATCATGGAGTCCTCCGCGGCCAGGCCGGAGCTGAAGGAGAACGCGGCGGCGCCCCCTTCAAGGGCGGCTAGCTGCTCCTGCAGGGCGTCCCGGGTGGGGTTCCCCCCGCGGCCGTACTCATAGCCGCTGCGCAGGACACCGATGGCCTCCTGGGCATAGGTGGAGCTGAAGTGCAGGGGCGGCACCACGGCGCCAGTCCGCGGCTCGAAAGCCTGGCCGGCGTGGACGGCGCGGGTGTTGAAACCTGAGTTTTCCGGGACAGACATTGTTCTCCTATGGATTGCGGATGCAGGGAGGATTTAGTTGCTGAGGTAGGCGAGGAGGTCGTGGCGGGTCAGGATGCCCACCGGAGCTCCGACGAACGTGACCATCACCGTGTCCACGTCCGAGAGCAGCTCCCGCGCCGCCGAGATCGTCTCCAGCGAGCCGATCACCGGAAGCTTCTCGCCCATGTGCTCGGAAATCTTGTCCGTCAGCTTCGCCTCGCCACGGAACAGCTTGGAGGTCAGGCTGCGTTCGTCCACCGCGCCGAGGACCTCCCCCATCACCACGGGTGGCTCCTGGGAAAGCACGGGGATGTGGCTGACGCCGAACTCGTTCATGATGTTGATGACGTCGCGGACGCTCTCATTCGGGTGGATGTGCACCAGATCCGGCATCTCGCCCGTCTTGGATTTGAGCACCTCGCCCACAGATGCCTCTTCGCCGCCGGACAGGAAGCCGTAGGAGCGCATCCACTGGTCGTTGAAGATCTTGGCGAGGTAGCCGCGGCCGGAGTCCGGCAGGATCACCACCACCACCGCCTCCTCAGGCAGGTCTTTGGCCACCTGCAACGCGGCCACCACTGCCATGCCCGAGGAACCGCCCACCAGGAGGCCCTCCTCGCGCGCCAGCCGGCGGGTCATGGCGAAGGAATCGGCGTCGCTGACGGCAATGACATCGTCCGGCACGGACTTGTCGTAGTTGGCCGGCCACATGTCCTCGCCCACACCCTCGACGAAGTACGGCCGGCCCGTGCCGCCGGAGTAGACGGAGCCTTCAGGGTCTGCTCCGATGATCCGCACCCGGCCGCCGTCGGCCTCCGGACGGTTCGCGGAGACTTCCTTGAGGTACCGGCCGGTGCCGGTGATGGTGCCCCCGGTGCCGGCGCCGATCACGCAGTGGGTGATCCGGCCCTCGGTGTCACGCCAGATTTCCGGCCCGGTGGTTTGGTAATGGCTTCCGGGCGCGGCCGGGTTGGAGAACTGATCCGGCTTGTATGCCCCGGGGATTTCGGTGACCAGACGGTCCGAGACGCTGTAGTAGCTTTGCGGGCTGTCCGGAGCAACTGCGGTGGGAGTAACCACGACTTCGGCGCCGTAGGCCTGCAGCACCGCACGTTTGTCCTCGCCTACCTTATCCGGGACCACAAAAACGCAGCGGTAGCCTTTTTGCTGGGCAACCAGGGCAAGACCCACCCCAGTGTTGCCTGAGGTTGGCTCCACGATGGTTCCGCCGGGCAGCAGCTTGCCGTCCCGTTCCGCTTCCTCGATCATCTTCGCCGCGATGCGGTCCTTGATGGATCCCCCGGGATTGAGGTACTCCACCTTCGCGAGGATGGTGGCCTTGATGCCATCGGTCACATGATTGAGCTTGACGAGCGGCGTATTGCCGATGAGGTCCAGGACGGACTGGGCGTACTTCATAGGTACAAAGTTACCGTCTCGGCCCGGCACCGCCCGCTTTGGGCCGCCGCCGCCTGCCTGAGCCGTCTTGGGCGCGGGGAGTGCGAGGATTAGGCGGTGACTCGCTTTGCCTGGCTGAAGAATGCGCGGACCTATCTCCTGCCCGTGGGAATGCTGGCCGCCGGAGGCGCCGCCTTGGTCTTCGGGGCCCTCCCGTGGCCGGCCTTCGGGGATCTCGCCGGACGCACCATTCCCATCCTCACATTCGTCGTTGCCATGTCGCTGGTGACCGAACTGCTGGACGAAGCGGGCCTGTTTCAGGTGGTTACGGACCGCCTCGCCACGCTAGGCCGGGGCAGTGTTTTCAGGCTCTGGCTGCTGGCCATCGCGCTGGCCGCCGTCTCCACGGTGTTCCTGTCACTGGACACGACGGCCGTGCTGGTCACACCGGTGGTGGTGCTGCTGGCGGTCCACGCGCGCATCCCGCCGCTGCCGTTCGCCCTCACCAGCATCTGGCTGGCCAACACGGCCTCCCTGCTGCTGCCGGTGTCCAACCTGACCAACCTGCTGGCCCAGGACAAGCTCGCGCTCAGCCCTGCGGCCTTCGCAGGGCTGGTGTGGGCCCCGGCGGCGGTGAGCATCCTGGTCCCGCTGGCCTTGCTCTGGATGGCGTTCCGCAAGGAATTTAAAGGTGCCTACGGGCCCCAGCCGGCCCACCGGGTGCGCGACCGCAGGTTGTTGATATTCGCCGCCGGTACCGTGATCGTCCTGCTGCCGGCCCTGGTTTCCGGGGTGCCGGTGCAGTTCCCCGCCATGGCCGCGGCCCTGTTCCTTCTGGTGGTGTTCCTGCGCCGGAGGCCGGCGGCGCTGCGCTGGTCCATGGTGCCGTGGCGGCCCATGATGCTGACTGCCGGGCTGTTTATGGTGGTGGAGGCCCTGCACGCCCAGGGCCTGACCCGGATCCTCGGCGCGCTGTCCGGATCGGGGGAGAGCCTGGGCGCACTTCTGCAACTGGCCGCGCTCGGAGTCGGAGCCGCCAATGCGATCAACAACCTGCCGGCCTACCTCGCCCTCGAACCCCTGGCTGGCTCCCCCGCGCGTCTCGCAGCGCTGCTGATCGGGGTGAACATCGGCCCGCTGGTCACTCCTTGGGCGTCGCTGGCAACCCTGCTCTGGCACGAGCGGCTCCAGGCGCTGAACGTCCGCATCCGGTGGGGCGGATTCGCCCTTGCGGGCCTGCTGGCCGTTGCACTCACGGTTCCGTTGGCTGTGGTGGCGTTGTGGGTGGCCACGGGAATGCACTGAGCCGCTGATATGGAGGCTTACGCGCCGATGTCGTCTGCGGCGGATTCCGGGCTGCCGGTGCGTTCGCTGGTAACGGCGTTCTGCCACAGCCCCACGATGTTGCCTTCGCTGTCCTTGAAATACGCGTTCCACCCCATGCCCGGAACCTCCATCTTGGCCCGGAAGACCGAACCGCCCAGGGCGGCAATTTTCTCCAGCGCCGCGTCGATGTCGTCCACGTCCACCGTGACAACCGGGGCGGCCAGGTCCCCGCGCCGGAACAGCCCGCCGTTGATGGATCCGGGGACCGCGGGCCTGCCCTGGTCGTCCATCGGAGTGGTCAACGCCAGGCTGTATTCCATCTCGGGCATGACCTGGAATTGCCACCCGAACGCCGAGGCATAGAAGTCCCGAGCCCGGCCCTCGTCATCCGCGGGAATCTCGAAATGAACCACTCCACCAGCCATGATGTGCTCCTGACGGCCCGCAGGCCCGGGCCAAGGGCAGGCGCGTTGTTTCCGCGCCACAGCCGGAGTCTAGACCCGGCCGCGAAGTGCGTTAAGGGCCGTTCGGCCCGGGGCTGTCGGCCGGGTTTGTTTCGGAGGCTGTCCGCCCGCCGTGGGACGATGTTTCAATGACCATCACCGACGTCCCCGCCGGCCTTGCCGCCGCGGCGGACGCCTCGCTGAGGTGGCATCCGGGCGGCCCGTTCGATCTCCTCCAGACCCTGGGCACCCTCATGCGCGGCAACGGGGATCCCGCATTTGCCCAGGGCCCCGCGTCCCTGTGGATGTCCTTTACGACGCCGGAGGGCCCGGTGACCCTGCGCCTGACGGTCTCCGGCCCTGAGGGCGACCCGACGGTCGACGTGCAGGCCTGGGGTTCCGGCTCGGCCGCCGCCCTCCGCGCGGTCCCGCGGATGCTTGGCTGCGACGATGACTGGTCCGCCTTTGACCATCCGGACTTCCATGCCACCCTTCCGCGCATGGTGGTTGAGGCCCGACGCCGGAACCGCGCCGTGCGGCTGCCCGCCACAGGCCGCGTGGTTGATTCACTCGTACCCACCATCCTGGAGCAGAAGGTCACCGTGATCGAGGCCCGCCGCGGTTACCGCTACCTGATGTACCGCCACGGGACTGCGGCCCCCGGGGCGGGAACCGTCGCCCCGGCGGGGCTGATGGTGCAGCCCACCCCGGAGCAGTGGCTCAAGGTGCCCTCTTGGGAGTGGCACAAGGCGGGGGTGGGGCCCCAACGCTCCGGCACGGTGATGCGCGCCCTGCGCTCGGCCGCAGCGCTGGAGCGCCTTGCGGCGGAGCCGGCGGCGGAGGCAGCCGCCAAAATGCAGACCATTCCCGGCATCGGCGTGTGGACCACCGCTGAGGTTGTCCAGCGGACCCACGGTTGTCCGGATTCCATCGCGGTGGGCGACTACCACCTCGCGGCATACGTGGGGGCGGCCCTGACCGGCCGCAGGACCGACGACGCCGGGATGCTCAGGCTGCTGGCGCCGTGGGCGGGCCACCGCCAGCGGGTGGTCCGGATGATCGGCCTGAGCGGGTTCCGCAAACCCACGTTCGGCCCGCGGATGACCATCCAGGACCACCGCCGCCACTGACCGCCCAACCCGGGACCACCCAGGGCGTGCCCACCAGCGAGTGGCTCCAAGTGCATCAAGCCGGTGCCCGCCAAGCGCGAACGGGCAGTTCAGCCCCGCGGCTCCGCGAGCCCCGCGGATCAGAGGCCCAGCCGGGCCACCGCTTCGGCCCGCATATCCACTTTGCGGATCTTGCCGGAGACAGTCATCGGGAAGCTGTCGCGGACGTCCACGTAGCGCGGAATCTTGTAGTGGGCGAGCCTGCCGCGGCAGAACTCGGCGATGCCGGCCGCGTCCAGCGGTTCCGCGCCCGGCTTCAGGATGACGCAGGCCATGAGTTCCTCACCGTATTTGGCGTCCGGGACGCCGATCACCTGGACATCCTGGATGGACGGGTGGGTGTAGAGAAACTCCTCGATCTCCCGGGGGTAGACGTTTTCGCCGCCCCGGATCACCATGTCCTTGATCCGGCCCTCGATCACGATGTAGCCGTCCTCGTCCATCCGAGCCAGATCGCCGGTGTGCATCCAGCCCCCTGCATCGATTGCCTCGGCCGTCTTGTCCGGCTGGTTCCAGTAACCCTTCATGACCGAGTAACCGCGGGTGCACAGCTCGCCGATCTCGCCGCGCTCCAGCACGTCCCCGGACAGCGGGTCCACAATCTGGCTTTCGAGGTGCGGCATGGTCCGGCCGACGGTCTCGGTGCGCTGCCGCATGGTGTCCACGCTGCGGGTCATGGTGGACACCGGCGACGTCTCCGTCATGCCGTAGCAGATGGCAACATCCACCATGTTCATCTCGGAAATGACCCGGTTCATCACCTCGATGGGACACAGCGAGCCAGCCATCACGCCGGTGCGCAGCGTTGAGAGATCGTAGGAGGCAAAGTCCGGAAGCGCGAGCTCGGCAATGAACATGGTGGGCACTCCGTACAGCGAGGTCCCGCCAAAGTCCTGCACCGCTTCCAGGGCCGCCGACGGCGTAAAACTGCGCCCCGGAATGATGGTGGCCGCCCCGTGGCTCAAGGCATTGAGGTTCCCGATCACCATTCCGAAGCAGTGGTAGAACGGCACGGGAATGACCACGCGGTCATGCTCGGTGTAGTCCAGCAGCTCGCCGATGGAATAGCCGTTGTTAAGGATGTTGTGGTGCGTCAGCGTGGCGCCTTTGGGGAAGCCCGTGGTGCCGGAGGTGTACTGCAGGTTGATGGCGTCATGCGGGTCCAGTTCGGCCATCCTTGCCTTCAGCGCCGGATGCCCGACGTCGTCCGCCCGCTTGAGCAGCTCGGCGAACGTCTGCTCCGCCTCACGTTCGGGGACGCCGGCGGTCAGTCCTGCCACGCCGGCGTCGGGCAGGAACACCAGCTCGCGGAGCTCGGGGCACTCTGTGAGCGCCTTCCTGGACATGCCGGCGTAGTCGCTGGTCCGGTCTGAAGGAGCAGCCACCAGCATCCGCATGCCGTTCTGTTTGACCACGAATTCCAGCTCGTGGCTGCGGTAGGCGGGATTGACGTTGACCAGGATGGCGCCGATCTTCGCCGTGGCGTACTGCAGGATGGTCCACTCGGCGCAGTTGGGGCTCCAGATCCCGATCCGATCACCGGCGGCGACGCCCAGGGCGAGCAGCGCGCGGGCCACGCGGTCGACGTCGTCGTTCAATTTGGTGTAGCTCCAGCGGCGGGCATCCGCCCCCGGAACCGCCGCGGCTTCAATCAGGGCGTCATGATAGGGGAACTTCGCCACGATCCGCTCGAAGTTCTGGCCAATAGTCTCGTGAAGCAGCGGGACGTCAGTGTCCCCGGCTGTGTAAGCGCGCATGCTGGCACGGTACCAACTGTCCGGCGGCATGAGAAGGCCAAAACTAGGAAGTCCTACAAAATGTTTCAGGATGTCGGACGGCCGCCCGGTATTGTGAAACGCATGAGTGCACCCATTGACCTGCAGGCAACGTTTATCCCCAATGTCGGCGAATTCTTCCGCGTGAAGCTCGCCCTGGAAATCGCCATCGACGAGGTGGTCAACGAGCCCGGCTGCATCCGGTACGAGCTCACGGAGGCCACCGAGGAGAAGCTGGTGCTGACCGAGCAGTGGGAGTCTGAGGAACTCTTGGAGAAGCACTCCAAGGGCACCGCCGTGCAGGACCTGAACGAGTCGCTGAGCGCGCTGCTGGCCGAACCCGTCCAGCTCAAGCGCCTGTAGCCACCGGAACGAGTCCGCGGGAGGACCTGCCCGGAGAACAGAACGCGGGGTCACTCCGCCCATAACCTTTGGTTTCCGGGCGGAGTGACCCCGCGTTGCGGTTTAAGCCGCGGTTTGAGAGGCGCTTGGGCCTCTTACGAGGCGGCTAGGCCTCGGGGATCTGCGTTCCGTCCTGCTGGTTCGCTGCGGCGGCGGCATCAGCCTGGGAACGGGCAACGTGGGCGTGGACCTCTTCCATATCAAGCGCCTTGACGGCGTCGATCACCTGTTCCAGCTGCTGGGCATTGAGGGCGCCGGGCTGGGAGAACACGAGCACCTTTTCGCGGAATGCCATCAGCGTGGGGATGGAAGTGATGCCGGCTTCGGCGGCGAGCTGCTGCTCCGCCTCGGTGTCCACCTTGGTGAAGACGACGTCCTGGTGCTTCTCGGAGACCGCGGCGTACGTGGGCCCAAACTGCTTGCAGGGGCCGCACCATTCTGCCCAGAAGTCCACGAGCACAATGTCATTGTTCTCGACGGTAGATGCGAACTGTTCACCGGTTATGTCTAGGGTAGCCATGGGTCAACGGTACGCGAGCGGCCCGGCGATGTCCCGTGCGTTTCGCTCTTGGCACAGCGTCGGCACAGCCTCGGCACCGCCCTGGCACCGCCCGAAAGCACTCAGGCCCAGGCGTGCGGCGCCGGGCGCCGCGCTCCCGGAAGCGCGTTCGTCTCGCGCCATTCGTGGATCCACTCCGGCAGTTGGAGGTCCGCGGGCGGCTCTCCGAATTCGCGCAGGATCTCCTCCTGACTTACCGGCCTGCCCTTGCTGACGAGCCGCGTTGCGATGTGCGCCCGCGCGAAGATCTCGCCGTCCACCACCATGCGCTGCTCGAAGTAAATGGCCTTGGCGTCCAGCCCGATGATCCTGGTCTCGATGCTGTATTGCTGCCACAGCTGCAGCGAACGGCGGAAGGCGATGGTCTCCCCGGCGGCTACCGGCGACCAGCCGCGCAGACGCATCCGTTTCCAGGTTCCGCTACGCGCCATGAGGTCAAAGCGCCCCAGGTCCATCAGCGAGAAATACATCCCGTTGTTCACATGCATGGCGATGTCGATGTCGGCAGGCAGCACGCGCATGGGCAGGGACGAGGTATCCCAAATGCTCAGCCGTGGGCGGCGGGACGAGGTGAACAGGAGGAGCAGGGTGCGGAGCAGCAGGTGCATGGGGATCATGTTACCCATGAGTAACAACTGATCCAAGGCCACCTACCCATAGGATTCCCCCATGACGCAGCAACGCTATCGGGAGATCGCCGAGTGGCCCCTGATGGCGACAGCCCTTGTTTTCCTGGCGGCCTACGCCTGGCAGGTGATCGGCCACGTCGAAGGCAGCCCCGGGGACCTGCTCGAAGTGCTGATGTGGAGCACCTGGGCCGTTTTTGTGGCCGACTACGCCGCCAACCTGTGGCTCGCTGAGAACCGAAGGCGCTGGTTTGTCCGGAACCTCCACGAACTGCTGGTTGTGGCACTGCCCGTCTTCCGCCCCCTGCGGCTGCTGCGGCTCGTAACCCTGCTCTCGGTCCTGCACCGGACCATCGGCATGACGCTCCGGGGCCGGGTGGTCGCCTACGTGGCCGGCTCCGCAGTTCTGCTGGTGTTCGTGGGGGCACTGGCCGTGCTCGACGTCGAACAGTCGGCGCCGGGGGCGACGATCCTGACGTTCGGGGACGCATTGTGGTGGTCCATCACCACCATCACCACGGTGGGCTACGGCGACATGTTCCCCGTGACCGCTATCGGCAGGACGGTTGCTGCGGCCCTGATGATGAGCGGCATCGCGGTCCTTGGCGTGGTGACGGCATCGATTGCCTCCTGGCTGATCCAGCGCGTGGAGGAAAATACAGAAGCCGCGGTTGAATCGGCGGAGGAACCGATGCGATCGGAAATTCTGGAACTGCTGGCGGAAGTGGCCGCGCTGCGTCAGGAAATATCGGAACTTCGCCACAAGGACGACATTTAGCAGCGGCCTTAGATCACCCTGACCACGCTTTTACTCATTCCATTAAATGTTCTTTTGCGATTAGCGGCCCATTTGCGCTATCCCTAGCGGCCGCCCGGAGCCCACTCGCGGCCCCAGCCCTCCCGCCCGCTCACTACTCCGTGCGCCAATACGCGCAGGAATCGGTTTACATTGAGTGACGCGGCGCCCGGACCCAAGTGGATCTCGGCCTTGGAGCGAGTAGCCCCGCCGCTAAGTAGTTAACCCATCGGGTATGGGTCTCACACTCTTAAGCAAAAACCATCTGCATTCGAGTAATTATTACTCGTGCCACAAACCCACCCCGATTCATAGACTCGATATTCCTAGGGCAAGCAGTTATTTAGGAATTCGCATGGCCGCTTTTTGGTCATGGGTCTCAATTATCGGGCTCCCGTAATTCTTTTAGCATCGGGCAGCTCATATCCATGCGTATTTTCGGATCGGGCTGCACCCACCATGCCGTCCGCCGTGCGCACCACCGCCCTGGGGTTTGCTGTCCGGTTGACCCCCAAGGGCATTGACTCTCGGGGGGGGAACCGATGGATCAGAACCAGCACACCAACCAGGACACCAGCCACGACGAAACCGCAATCATTCCGGCCGTTGCCAAAGCCTCCGGCAATCCGCACAGGTTTAGGACCATATTGGCCGGCGCAGCCGTTGCGGCAGCGGTGGCCGTCACCACTGTGACCGCTGTGAGCTACTCGAACGCAGCCACATCCCACGTCAGCGATGTCCAGCCAGCCGCTGCCACGACGCCGGGGCCCGCGGCGGCGGCATCGGCGTCGGCATCGGCATCACCTGCGGGAGCCCCCGGTGAGCCCAAGGCAGAGGCCGCAGTCGCGGCGGCTCCGGCGCCTGCTCCCCCGCAGCCCTCACCAGCGGCCCCACCGGTGCCCGCACCGGAGCCGGCGGCGCCTGCCCCTTCCAACACGTACACCGTGGTCGCTGGCGACACCGTAGGGTCCATCGCTGCCCGTTTCGGCGTGGACATGAATGCCATGCTGGCAGCCAATGGGCTCGGCGCATACGCGATCATCGTCCCCGGACAGGTATTGAACCTGACCGGCCCAGCCATCGCTGTGGCGGCGGATCCGGCAGCCGCAGCCCCGGCAGCGGCCGCCCCCGCAGCCCCCGTGGCGGCAGCGGCTCCGGCCCCAGCGCCCGCGCCATCCGTGCGGACCATCTACGTGGCCGGGTCAGGCGGCCAGGCCATGGTGGACAGTTGCATCGGGCCGATCCACTTCACCCCCAACGACGGCTATTCGCTGTTCATCACCGAGCATGACTTCTGCGGAGGCTGGGCACGCTTCTCGGGGATCAGCGTGGGCGAGACCGTGAGCATCCCCGGCTACGGAACCTATACGGTGACCGGACGGGGCCAGGTGCCCAACCCGGGGACCACCGACAACGTCATCGCGGTGTTCGGCGGGTTCCCCAGGGCCATCCTGCAGACCTGCATCCCGGGCACCAGTCAGATGCTGCTGATTGCCCTCAATTAGCCGGTGCCCCGACGCTCCTGGTGTAGCCGGGGAGCGGAAAAGTCTCCGGAAACCTGCCGGTTCCGGAGACTTTTCCGCGACGGCACCTCAGGCAACCCAGGGCTCCGTATGAGCCACAAATAATTTTCGGGCCACGGGTGTGCTGTAAGTTTGAATGAGACGGTCAAGAAAGCGGCCAAGGATGTTTTCGTCCGAGGAGTGCTGCCAGCCATGCTGCATCGCCGTAACCAGAGCCGCCGTTACCAAAGTCGCCGTAACCAAATTGGTCCAATGACGGTGCCGTCTCAGGGTATGTCCTACCCCTTCCCTTCGCGGTCGCTGCCTCCCACCGTCACGTCCCCGCGTTCTTGCGGGTTTCATCGCCCAACCTTGCTTCCCTGCCTTCGCTGGGGGCGCCCATGAGCGGCACGGACACGTTCGGCGGCATGGACACGTTCAGGACTGCGCCGGAGGGCAGCGCCGTCGCCTCACCAATGCAAAGGGTTTACCTCCTGGACGATCACGAAGTCGTGAGGCGGGGCCTGCGCCTGTTGCTGGAGTCCAACGGCCTCACCATCGTTGGGGAATCCGGGTCCGCCCGCGAAGCCGCCCGGCGGATCCCGGCCCTGCGACCGGATCTGGCCATCCTTGACGACGACCTTCCCGACGGCTCCGGCGCCGACGTGTGCCGCGCGATGGCGGTGGCCGATCCCTCCATCCGTTGCCTGCTGCTGACCGAGGCCAGCGAGGAGTCAGTGCTGATCGAATCCATCCTGGCGGGCGCCTGGGGGTGCCTGTCCAAACAGGATGACAGCAGCGAGCAGTTCCGGCTGATTCGCCGGGCACTGCACGGGCAAACGGCGTACAGCAGCCGTTTCCAGCCGGCGCTCTTGGCTCCCGTCCCTGTGCACGGGCCGGAACGGGCGCGCGAGAGGCTGCTGAGCCTCACAAGGCAGGAAATGAATGTGGCGACCGGCCTGGGGAGAGGGTTGACCAACCGCCAGATCGGGCACGAGATGTCTCTGGCGGAAAAAACCGTTAAGAACCTTGTCTCGGCAGTGCTGATGAAACTTGGCATGGCCCGCAGGACCCAGGTCGCCATATACGTCAACGCGTCACTGCCAGCGGCAAACCCCGCCCAAGGCAGCTACCGGGTCAGTCCCTATCCGGCCCTGGTGGCCGAGGTCACCGCAGCGCTTTTGACCTGCACCAGCGAAGCCGCCGCAGTGCCGCTGCGCGACGCCGTGCGCGCCCAGGACGCCGGCAGGCTCGCCACGGCCCTTGCCGCGACCCGCGTGTGGCGGCCGGTCCGGGCCATCCCAGGTGTCCCATCAGCGGCAGACTGATGCCCAGGACCGGCCCGTGGCGAAGTCAGGGGTATTCAAAGCGCGGCGAAGAAATGGCCCAAGGCCCTCCCGTCCGGCAACAGCCGGACGGGAGGGCCATGGGTGAAGTGCCTGGTCCGATTGCGGACGCAGCCGTTATCTGTCCTAGGCGCCTGCAGCCTCGGTGACCGCTGAGGCGCCGGCGAGGCGCAACCAGGTGTCCACCACGGTGTCGGGGTTCAGCGAGACGGAGTCGATGCCTTCGCCCACCAGCCATTCGGCGAAGTCCGGGTGGTCGCTGGGTCCCTGGCCGCAGATTCCCACGTATTTGCCGCGCTCCTTGCAGGCCTTGATGGCCATGCTCAGCAGCTTCTTCACGGCGGCGTCGCGCTCGTCGAAGCTGCCGGACACGATGGCCGAATCCCGGTCCAGGCCGAGCGTCAGCTGGGTCATGTCGTTGGAGCCGATGGAGAAGCCGTCGAAGTAGTCCAGGAACTCGTCCGCCAGCAGGGCATTGGACGGAATTTCGCACATCATGATGACCTCGAGGCCGTTCTCGCCGCGGCGCAGTCCGTTCTCCCCGAGCAGGTCGATGACCCCGCGGGCCTCGTCCAGGGTGCGCACGAAGGGAATCATCAGTTTGACGTTGGTCAGGCCCATCTCATTCCGGACGAAGGACAGGGCCTCGCACTCGAGATCGAAGCAGTCCCGGAAGGACGGTTCCAGGTACCGGGAGGCACCGCGGAAGCCGATCATCGGGTTCTCTTCATGCGGCTCGTAGGCGGGTCCGCCGAGGAGGTTGGAGTACTCGTTGGACTTGAAGTCGGACATGCGCACAATCACCGGCTCCGGCGCGAATGCCGCGGCGATGGTCGCCACGCCCTCAGCCAGTCGCTTGATGTAGTAATCGCGCGGACCGTCGTAGGCGGTAATCCGCTCACGGATTTCCGCGGCCACGTCCGCCGGCTGATCGTCCAGGTTCAGCAGTGCCTTGGGGTGGATGCCGATCTGGCGGTTGATGATGAATTCCAGCCGGGCAAGTCCCACACCGTGGTTGGGCAGCTGCGCGAAAGTGAACGCCTGCTCGGGGGTGCCGACGTTCATCATGACCTTGACAGGCGCCTCGGGCAGCTGGGTGATCTCGGTTTCCTCGACGCTGAATTCGAGGAGTCCTTCGTAGATGTAGCCGGTCTCGCCGTCGGCGCAGGAGACGGTCACTTCGAGGCCGTCGGACAGGACGTCCGTGACGTCGCCGGTGCCGACGACGGCGGGAATCCCCAGTTCGCGGGCGATGATCGCCGCGTGGCAGGTTCGGCCGCCCCGGTTGGTCACGATGGCGGAGGCCCGCTTCATGATCGGTTCCCAGTCAGGGTCGGTCATGTCAGCGACCAGGATGTCGCCGGTTTCGAAGGCGGCCATCTGGTCGATGGCGGTGAGGATACGGACGCGGCCTGCGCCTATGCGCTGTCCGATGGCACGGCCCTCGGACAAGACCATGCCGGTCTCGTGCAGCCGGAAGCGGCTGCGCTGGCCAGCGGGCCTGCGGGACTGCACGGTCTCCGGGCGTGCCTGCAGAATGTACAGGCCGCCGTCGATCCCGTCCTTGCCCCATTCGATATCCATGGGCCGCCCGTAGTGGGTTTCGATGGCGAGGGCGTGGCGGGCGAGCTGCTCGACGTCGTCGTCCGTGAGACTGAAGCGGTTCCGCAGCGAAGCCTCAACGGGGACGAAGTCAATCGTGTGGCCGATTTCGCGGTTGCTCGTGTAGGTCATCTGGAGGGCCTTCTCGCCCAGACCGCGCTTGAGGATAGCGGGACGGCCAGCCAGCAGGGCCGGCTTGTAGACGTAGAACTCATCAGGATTGACCGCACCCTGGACCACTGCCTCGCCGAGCCCGTATGAAGAGGTGACGAAGACCGCGTCGTTGAAGCCGGACTCCGTGTCCATGGTGAACATCACGCCGGAAGCGCCGACGTCCGAACGCACCATCCGCTGGATTCCCGCCGAGAGCGCCACCTCCGCATGCTCGAATTTGTGGTGCACACGGTAGGCGATGGCGCGGTCGTTGTAGAGCGACGCGAAGACATCCTTGATGGCCACCAGGATGTTTTCGATCCCCCGGACGTTCAGGAAGGTTTCCTGCTGCCCGGCGAAGGAGGCGTCCGGAAGGTCTTCGGCGGTGGCGCTGGAACGGACAGCCCAGGAGAGGTCCTCGGAGCCACCGTGCTTGTCCACGAGCTTCTGGTACGAGTCGCGGACCTGGGTCTCAAACTCGGCCAGGAACGGCGTCTCGCGGATCAGGGTCCGGATCTCCTGGCCCGCCGCGGCCAGGGCGGTCACGTCATCGCTGTCCAGGCCGACCAGCCGGTCTGCAATCTTCTGGTCCAGGCCGGAGTCCGCCAGAAAGCTGCGGTAGGCGTCTGCCGTTGTGGCGAAGCCGTCGGGTACCTGGACGCCGGCGGAGGTCAGGTTCTGCACCATCTCACCGAGGGAGGCGTTCTTGCCGCCCACCCGGTCAAGATCCTTGAGTCCGAGTTCTGAGAACCACAGAATGTCTGTCGTCATTGTTGCTACTGCTCCTTTGCAGATGGTGGCATGCGGCCTCGCCGCCCCGCGCGGGGCGATCGCCGCTTCATGGGCGCAAGTCCTGTCCACAGTGACAGGTCTGGGCCGGTGTTTCCACATGATGTGTTCCACGCAACACTTGTGAAACCGTGGCCTAGTGCTTGAGGTTCATCTTTTGCAGGATGGTGGCGGCCATTTCCTCCACCGAGACGCTGGCCGAATTGAGGTAGGGAATCCCATGGGACACGTATAGCCGTTCTGCGCTGCGAAGCTCAAAGCCGCACTGCCGCAGCGACGCATAGGGCGAGCCGCGCCGGCGCTCGGTGCGCACCTGGCTGAGGCGGAGGGGATTGGACGTGAGGCCAAAGCACTTTTCAATGAACGGCCTTAGCGGCTTGGGCAGACCTTCCTTTTCAAAGTCTTCGTCCACCAGCGGGAAGTTGGCCGCAAAGATGCCGTGCTGCAGGGCCAGGTACATGGTGGTGGGCGTCTTGCCGCAGCGGGACGGGGCCACCAGAATGACCTGGGCCTTTTCCAGTGCCCGCAGGCTCTGGCCATCGTCGTGCTCCATGGCATATTCAACGGCTGCCATCCGGGACTGATAGCGGGCAGCGTTGCCCAGCCCATGGGCCCGGCCCGGTTCCCCGCTGGCGTGCGCGCCCAGGGCCCGCTCCAACTGCCCCACATGCGTCCCGATGAGATCCACCAGGATCCCCTTGCACATGCCCAGGGCCTGGCGGATGTCACTGCCTACGGCGGTGGAAAAGACGATGGGCCTTAGTCCGTGGGCGGCCAGATCGTCGATGACGTTGACCACCGCCTGCGCCTGTTTGACAGTGGTGATGAAGGGTATCGTGGTGCGGTCATAATTGCCCGACGGGAACTGCGTCAGCAAGGTGTTGCCGAGCGTTTCCGCGGTGATGCCCGTGCTGTCCGAAAGGAAGTAGACCGGGCGGGGAGCTTCGTTGGTCATGAACGCATTCTCCCCCAGCTCGCACCGCGCAGGGGAATCCGAGCTGGAATCCGCCTGCTCAACCAGCATTTCCCGGGAGCGACAAAGGGCAGATGAGGGATTCGAACTCCGGCAGGCGTTGCCAGCTACGGCTTCCCCCACCACTGCATTGGAATGTCACACCGACCGGCTAAGAAAAGCCCCCACGCGAGTCGGGCGGACTCGAGGGTGGGGGCTCCTCTTACGGTCAGCGCCTCCGCAAAATTGGGGGGCATGCGGAAGCGCCGTAATCGACGGTACTCGCTGAAGCTGATGGTGCTTAACCGGAAAGTCACCGCCATTTCCCAGCTTTGAGGGATAGGTTCCTCCCTGGTCACGTCCGCGTCCATGCCCATTCGCGACCGTGGCAGGCGGTGCAGCCGGTTCCACTTCGGGGGCCGGCTGGACCGCCGTCCAATCGACCGCGTAAAGCCCGCCCTTGGAAGAGGATGGGCTTTCCAGTTGGGGAACTTAACCGGTCTTTCGGGGCGGGACGGTTCAGCCGGGAGTTATGCAACTGAGTCCCATTCTTGAGCAAACTCAGCGGCGATCCTCCGCCCGCTCTGATCCTGGACGGATAGGTTCGTTGCACCCCTAGATGGAAGGTGCACGGAAATGACCATTACTGAATACCTCTCAGGCGTAGCGATCATGCTGGGGTCACTGGCAGCCGCCCTCGGGCTCGCTGCCGGAGTAGTCCGTTTCAGGTCCAGCCGATAGAAGCTCCGGGCCAATGCGCCTCGGCATCGACTGCTCAGCAATCCTCATTTAGCGCGCACTTTGACGAACGCCGCAGCCTGGCAGGCGTTGTGGTAGGCCCATAACCCTTCCGATAAGCCACCATGTTCAAGCCGCCCCTGATACAGCGCTGCACTCTCTTCCGGGCCCGGGTGCCACGAAGCTGCGCGGGGAGCAGTTCCGCGCCGGTGCACAGGACTGTGCCCGCAAGTGTGCTCATCGAGCAATAAAAAAGACCCGTCCGGACCTCCGAAGAGATCCGAACGGGTCTAAATTTCCCTGTAATCCGGGAGTGTGGCAGATGAGGGATTCGAACCCCCGTAGGCGTTGCCAGCTGATTTACAGTCAGCCCCCTTTGGCCGCTCGGGTAATCTGCCGAACTTCAAAAGAAGATCACTCGCGGCTTCCTTGTTCAGAACGACTGTTTCCAGTCCGTTCCGCTTCCAGCAACCGCGGGCAAGACAACTTTACAGAACTTCTGCCGAAGAATCGAATCGGGCCCGGGGAGGTGGCGGAAAGCCCGTAAATCCGCGGAAAATCAGCCTTCGGCCAGAATGCGGCCAGCCAGTTTGGCTTCAAACTTCTGGGCCTGCTCTTCGGTGATCTGGTTAAGCTGAACGGCCCGCAGGAGGTCCGAGTGCACGCCGTCAAGCCGCGACGACGCATCGGCAACGGGGCTGAGGATGATCGAGGCTGCCACCGCGGCGGCTGCCACGGACGTCGCAGCGGTGGCGATGGTGGTAGCCGCCGCGGCAGTGGAGCGGGTGACGTATCGGACAGCCTGATGGCGCATGTGATTTCCTTCCGGGAAACTCTTCCAACAGTCCCCAACTGTTCCCGCCCGGTCTTCGTTCCCGCCCAATGTCGCCTTGGAGGAGGCTGTGAAGGAAGAGCCGGTGAAGCACGCCGCCGTTGCCCGCTCCCTCTCCCGGACTGGCGGCCTTCACTTCGACGGCATCCGTACTAGGCTGGAACGCAGACATCCCAGCCCTTCAAGGGGTAACCGGACAATCAGCAGGAGGACAGCCATGGCAGGCGAATCCACATTCGACGTCGTCAGCAAGGTAGACAAGCAGGAAGTTGCCAACGCGCTGAACCAGGCGCAGAAGGAACTAACCCAACGCTATGACTTCAAGGGCGTTGGCGCGGAGGTTGACTTCAGCGGCGAGAAAATCCTGATGAAGGCAAACTCGGAAGAGCGCGTGCTGGCCGTATTGGACGTGCTGCAGTCCAAACTGATCCGCCGCGGCATCTCCCTGAAGTCCTTGGACACCGGCGAGCCCTATGCTTCCGGCAAGGAATTCCGGCTCGAGGCCACCATCAAGGAGGGCATCGCCCAGGACCTCGCCAAGAAGATCAACAAGCTGATCCGCGACGAGGCGCCGAAGTCCGTCAAATCGCAGATCCAGGGAGATGAGCTGCGTGTGACGTCCAAGTCCCGCGACGATCTTCAGGAGACCATGAACATCCTCAAGAAATTCGATGAGGCAGATCTGCAGTTCGTGAACTTCCGCAGCTAGCCACGGACGCGCAGGCTTTCCTGCGACGCTGAAAAGGGCTGGCGACACCGGTATTCCCGTGTCGCCAGCCCTTTCCTGTGTCGCGGGCCATTTTGCGTGTCGCCAGGCCTTTTGCGCGCCGCCGGCGTCACTCCAGCGAGGAGCGGCCCGCCATCCGCTCGAGCCGCTCAATGCGTTCCTGCATGGGCGGGTGCGTGGCGAACAGCTTGGTCATGGCGCTGGCGCGGAACGGGTTGGCGATCATAAGGTGCGAGGTGTTGACGATCTTCTGCTCCTGGGGCAGCGGCACCAGCTGAACGCCCCGCTCGATCTTTCGCAGGGCAGAGGCAAGTGCCAGCGGATCGCCGGTCAACGACGAACCGTCCTCGTCGGCGTCGTACTCCCTGGTGCGTGAGATGGCCAGCTGGATCAGCGAGGCCGCGAAAGGCGCCAGCAGCGCCATGGCGATTGTGGCGAGCGGGTTGGCATTGCGGCGGTCCCCTCCCCCGAAGTAGAGCAGCATCTGCCCCACGGAGGTAATCACGCCCGCGACGGCGGCTGCCACCGAGGAGGTCAGGATGTCCCGGTTGTAGACGTGCATGAGCTCATGGCCCAGGACGCCGCGCAGTTCACGCGCATCGAGGAGTTGCAGGATGCCCTCTGTGCAGCAGACCGCCGCGTTCCGCGGGTTGCGGCCGGTGGCAAAGGCGTTGGGCGCCATGGTTGGCGATACGTAGATGGCCGGCATGGGCTGGTTGGCCCGCACGGATAGCTCGCGCACAATCTGGTAAAGCTGAGGGGCCTGGGCCTCGGTAACGGGATAGGCGTGCATGGAGCGGATGGCAATCTTGTCGCTGTTCCAGTAGCCGTAGGCCGTGGTGCCGACCCCCACGAGCGCCATGATCCAGATGGGTGCGACGCTCCGTGTGCCGGTTCCGATCACCGCGCCAAGTCCCAGCAGCACCGCCCAGAGCACCCCGAAAAGGGCCGCGGTCTTCAGTCCGTTGTGATGCTTGTGCACTGCGCCTCCAAACGAAGTTCCTGCCTGTGTACAGCGCCGCTACGGAACCGGGTTCCGTGCGTCGTACGTCAGAAAGCCGGATTGCAAGTGAGCCAGCGTCCAAGCCACTGCGACGCATGCCAGGCCACCCACCAACAGCACCCAGCCTTCACTCAAAAGTTTAGTGCCGCCTCCGGCCAGCATGTCCCCGAGCCGCGGGCCGCCGGCCACCACCACAATGAAGACGCCCTGCAGCCGCCCGCGCAGGTGGTCCGGTGTTGCCGCCTGCAGGATGGTGGTCCTGAAGACGGCGCTCACGGAATCGGAGATGCCGGCAAGGATGCAGCACAGTGCGGCGGGCAGCAACCACCAGGTCACGCCGTGGGTTCCGGATCTCCCGGCCAGCACCACCACCAGGCCGAAGCCGGCGATGGATGCGCCCCAGCCCATGACCGACCACACCACTGCTTTCCCCTGCCGTCGGATCGCGCCAAGCGGGCCCGAGAACAGTCCGGCCAGGAAGGCGCCCACCGCCACGGAGGCCAGCAGCACGCCCACTGTGGCTTCGCCGCCGCCGATCATCAGTGCGCCGATGGCCGGCATCAGCGCCCGCGGCTGGGCAAAGATCATGGCGACGAGGTCGATCACGAACGTCATGCGCAAGTTGGGCCGGGTGGAGAGGAAGCGGAAGCCCTCCAGCACGGACCGCAGCCCGGCGGGCCGGGCGTGCTGCCCGGGCGGCATGGCCGGGAGCTTCAGGAGTGCCCAGAATGCGAAGGCGAAGCTGATGAAGTCCAGCGTGTAGGTCCAGCCGAAACCCACCCATGCCACCAGCACACCGGCCAACAGCGGGCCCGAGGTCATGGCGAGTCCAAAGCTGACCATGTTCAGGGCGTTGGCGGCGGGCAGCAGTTCCTTGCGCACCAGCACCGGGATAATGGCGCTCCTGGCCGGCTGGTTGATGGCCTGGGCGCCGCTCTGCACCGCCACAAGCGCGCAGAGCAGCCACACATTGCCCACGTGCAGCCATGATTGCAGGGCCAGGCATGCCGTGGTCAGCCACAGCACTGACGAGGCCAGTAGTGCCACCTTGCGGCGGTCGTGGGCGTCGGCGATCGAACCGCCGAGAAGCCCGCCCACCACGAGGGGCACGAGGGCGAATATGCTCAGGAGGCCCACGTAGAGGCTGTCCTGGGTCAGGCGGTAAACCTCCAGGCTGACCGCCACCACAGTGAGCTGGCTGCCCAGGTTCGAAACGGTGGACCCGATCCAGAGCCGCCGGAAGGCCGGGCTCTCCCGCAGCGGAGTGATGTCGGCCAGAAGTTTTCCCACCCGGCAACTCTAGCGGCGGGGTCCGATGCCCCAGCCGTAGGATGCAGGACGCGCCGGGCGCAGGTGCCGGGGCAGCCGGGCGCAGGAATGTTGCCGTGTTCACCTGAAATTAGCCGAGCCTTATTGTGATCGAGTCATAATAAGTGCTTGAATGGGGCTATGACGGATCACACGGTAAGCCACGAGGCATGGGCAGCGGCCCTGCGTGCCCACGGCCGCCGGGTGACCAGACAGCGCCTGGCCGTGCTGGCCGCCGTCGAGCGCCATCCACACTCCCCTGCCGAAGCCATCCTGGCTGCGGCGCGGGACGAACTCCCGGACCTGACGGCGCAGTCCGTCTACGTGGTCCTCGGAGACCTCACCGAACTGCGGATGCTTCGCCGGTTCGAACCCCCACACTCGCCCGCGCTGTATGAAACCCGGGTGGGAGACAACCACCACCACGCCGTGTGCATAGGCTGCGGGCGTGTTGAGGACGTGGATTGCGCGGTGGGCCATGCCCCCTGCCTCACGCCCCACTGGGATCCTGACGCGAAGCCCATGACCATCCAGATCGCGGACGTGCTGTACCAGGGCATTTGCCAGGACTGCCAGCGCACCCAACAACTTCCCTCCGACCGAAACTAAGAAACCCAACCAGAAGGAGAAAGATGACTGCGAATATCTCCGCGCCCATCTCGCCCGCCGTGTCCACCACGAAGGTCTCGACCACCCAGTCGGGCGCCCCTGTTGCCTCCGACGCCCACTCCCAGGCGACCGGCGCCGACGGCGCCATCATCCTGACCGACCACTACCTGATCGAAAAACTCGCACAGTTCAACCGGGAACGCGTGCCGGAGCGCGTAGTGCACGCCAAGGGCGGCGGCGCGTTCGGCACGTTCAAGACCACGGACGACGTCTCCAAGTACACCAAGGCAGCGCTCTTCCAGCCGGGCACCGAGACCGACATGCTCATCCGCTTCTCCTCGGTCGCCGGCGAAGCCGGCTCCCCCGACACCTGGCGCGATCCCCGCGGTTTCGCCGTGAAGTTCTACACCTCCGAGGGCAACTACGACCTCGTGGGCAACAACACCCCGGTCTTCTTCATCCGCGACGGCATCAAGTTCCCGGACTTCATCCACTCGCAGAAGCGTCTCCCGGGCACCCACCTGCGCGACGCGGACATGCAGTGGGACTTCTGGACCCTCTCCCCCGAATCCGCACACCAGGTCACCTGGCTCATGGGCGACCGCGGGCTGCCGGCTTCCTGGCGTGAAATGCAGGGCTACGGCTCGCACACCTACCAGTGGATCAACGCCGAGGGCGAGCGCTTCTGGGTCAAGTACCACTTCAAGTCCAACCAGGGCGTCAAATCGATGACCGGCGAAGAGGCCGAGGCCCTGGCAGGTTCGGATGGCGATTTCTACATCCGCGACCTGCAGGAAAACATCGCCGCCGGCAACTTCCCGTCCTGGGACCTGCACGTCCAGGTCATGCCTTACGAGGACGCCAAGACCTACCGCTTCAATCCGTTCGACCTCACCAAGGTGTGGCCGCACTCGGACTACCCGCTGATCAAGGTGGGCACCATGGAGCTGAACCGCAACCCGGAGAACTACTTCGCGCAGATCGAGCAGGCCACGTTCGCGCCGTCGAACTTCGTGCCGGGCATCGCCGCCTCGCCGGACAAGATGCTGCAGGCCCGCATCTTCTCCTACGCGGACGCACACCGCTACCGCGTGGGCACCAACCACGCCCAGATCCCGGTGAACCAGCCCAAGAACGAGGTCAACAACTACAGCCAGGACGGCGCCGGACGTTTCCACTACAACGCCCCCTCCGTTCCGGTGTACGCACCGAATTCGGCCGGCGGCCCCGCTGCCGTTGAGCCTGCTGTTGCGGGCGGCGGCTGGGAGAACGACGGCGAGCTGACGCTCTCCGCTCACTCCCTGCACGCTGAGGACGGCGACTTCGGCCAGGCCGGGACGCTGTACCGCGAGGTGTACAACGACGGCGAGAAGGCCCGCCTGCTGGACACCGTTACCGGCGCTGTCAGCGGCGTCAAGAACGCCGACATCAAGGAACGCGCCATCCAGTACTGGACCAACGTGGACGCCGAATTCGGCGCCAAGCTGCGCGCCAACCTCGGTGCCGGCCAGGTCGAGTCCGACGCCGAGGCAGCCAACAAGGTCTAAGCTCCCCCAGGGACTGCCCAGCGCCCCGCCGAGGTTTTCCTCGGCGGGGCGCTTTCGTTTTCCACATGGGCAGCAGAGGCTATGGCCTGCAGCTCACCCGGTTCCATAGGATCCGTAAATGAATACTTTCCAAGGCGCTCCCACGTTCCAAGGCATTCCCGCCGCGGCCGCCGCGTTCTACGCCGAACTCGAAGAAAACAACAACCGTGAGTGGTGGCTGGCCCACAAGTCCGGCTACGACGCCTTGGTCAAGGAACCGCTGTCGGCGCTGCTGGCGGAGCTGGAACCGGACTTCGGCCCGGCGAAGCTCTTCAGGCCGTTCCGGGATGTCCGCTTTTCGCAGGACAAGTCGCCCTACAAGACGGCCCAGGGCGCCTTCGCCTCCACCCGGGAAGGCGTGGGCTACTATATCCAGCTCAGCGCCGACGGCCTGCTGGTCGGCGGCGGCTACCATTCCCACACTCCCGCACAGCTCGCCAGGTTCCGGAGTTCCGTCCAAGTCCCGGCCAGCGGGGAGGCCCTCGAGGAGATCGTCACGAACCTGGCCGCGGCCGGCTTCGCCATCGAGGGGGAAAAGCTCAAGACCGTTCCCCGCGGCTTCACCAAAGACCACCCCCGCGCGGAACTCCTCAAGCACAAGTCCCTATCCGCGGCCATGCAGCTTGGGGAACCCGCCTGGCTGTCCACCCCGGAAGCCAGGGAGGAGGTAGCCCGGCGCTGGGAACTGCTCCGCCCGTTAGTGGAGTGGGTCGGCGAACACGCGGCGCCCTAGAAGGCTCGAGGAGCTGCGGCCCGGCGCTGGGAACTGCGGATGCATGAGCCATGGCTGTGCCGCGGATGCAAAAGACCGCCCGCCGATCCTAGGATCGGCGGGCGGAGCAGGTACTGCCGTGCCCGGGGGTCAGGCGCGGGTGAACTCGTCCGTTTTCTCGGCTTTCTCGGCTTTCTCGGCTTTCTCGGCGGGGCCGTTGACAGCGGCCTTCGCCTCGGCGAACTTCTCGTTCAACCGCGAGTGCCTCTGGCCGTACGAGAAGTAGATGATGACTCCGATAACCAGCCAGCCAGCGAAGAAGATCCACGTTTCCACCGCGAGGTTGGTCATCAGGTACAGGCACAGCACGGCGGAAACGATCGGCAGGACTTTCCCGAACGGCACACGGAACGCCGGCTTCAGGTCCGGACGCTTCTTCCGCAGCACCAGAATGCCCAGGCTCACCGTGACGAAGGCGGAAAGCGTGCCAATGTTGATCATTTCCTCCAGCAGGTCCACATTGGTGAGGCCTGCAACCAGGGCGACGGCGGCACCGCAGATGACCTGCAGGCGCGCCGGGGTGGCGCGGATGGTGCTGGTCTTGGACAGTGAGCGCGGCAACAGGCCATCGCGGCTCATGGCCAGGACCACACGGGAGAGTCCCATCAGGAGCACCATGATCACGGTGGTGAGTCCAATGAGGGAACCGAATGCGATGACCTTCGCGGCATCGTTGTTGCCCACCGCCTCGAAGGCGGTGGTGAGGGTCGGGTTCTTGGCCTCGGCCAGCTTCGTGTAGGACACCATGCCGGTCAGGGCAAGGGACACCAGGATGTAGAGCACGGTGACGACCGCCAGTCCGCCGAAAATGCCGCGCGGAAGAGTCTTCTGCGGGTTCTTGACCTCTTCGGCGGAGGTGGCCACCACGTCGAAGCCGATGAACGCGAAGAACACCAGGGCCGCGCCGGCGAAGATGCCAAGTGTCCCATACTGGGCGGGCGCTGCACCTGTGAGGAAGCCGAAGAACGACTGCTTCAGGACGTCGGCGGTTCCTGTGCCGCCGGTGGGCTCGGAGGCCGGCACGAAGGGAGCGTAGTTCTCGAACTTCACGTAGCTGAAGCCGACCACAATAACGAAGAGGACCACGGCGATCTTGATCAGCGTGAAGATGTTGCCGACCCGCGCGGACAGCTTGGTCCCAAGCACGAGCAGCACGGTGAAGATGGCAACGATCAGGAAGGCACCCCAGTAGAGGTCCACGCCGCCCAAAGAGATTGATGGCGGCAGGTCCACGCCTGTCAGCGCGAAGACCTTGCTGAGATAGATGCCCCAGTACTTCGCAATGACGGCGCCGGCCGTGAAGAGTTCAAGGATCAGGTTCCAGCCGATGATCCAGGCGAGGATCTCGCCCATGGTGGCGTACGTGAAGACGTAGGCCGAGCCGGCCACCGGAATTGCCGTGGCAAACTCGGCGTAGCACATGATGGCCAGCGCGCAGGTGACGGCGGCGATGGCGAAGGAGAGGGTCACTGCGGGGCCGGCGAAATTCGCGGCAGCCTTGGCACCGACCGAGAAGATTCCGGCGCCGACGGCAACGGCGACGCCCATGATCATCAGGTCCCACGAGCTCAGCGAACGCTTCAGCTTGCGCCCGGGCTCATCGGCGTCAGCCATGGACTGCTCGATGGTTTTGGTCCGGAAAAGGTTCATTGGAAAGTCCACAATCTCGATAGCTTGCTGGAAACAGACCTATCTATCGTAGTGTCCATCCACTGGACGGCCCGACTTGTCCCACATCGTGAGACGCGAAGGTGGGCCGCACCGGCAGTCCCCCGGCGCGAACGAACACTTGAGGCCCCTCTCACGAGGGGCCTCAAGTGTTCGTTCGCGCTGTTGGGAGCTCCGGCTCAGGCCGGCCAGTCCATCAGCGTTGATCGGATCAGGAACCGCTTGCCCTCAGGCGCTTCAACGGAGAACCCGCTCCCGCGTCCGGGGACCACGTCCACTGTCAGGTGGGTGTGGCTCCAGTAGCTGAACTGCTCCCGGGACATCCAGAACTCGACGGGCTGGGGCTGCACGCCGTCGGCGATGTCGAACAGCCCCAGGAGGACATCCGCATCAGCGGTGATGAACTCCCCGGCCGGATAGCACATGGGCGAGGAACCGTCGCAGCAGCCTCCCGACTGATGGAACATCAACGGCCCGTGCCGGGTCCACAATTTCCTGAGCAGCTCCACCGCCTCGGGAGTGAGTGCCACCCTGGAAACATCCTCTCCGGGTAGCGTCACCGCCGCGTCAAGCCTCGTCTCCGTCATCGGAACGCCTTGGCCGTCAGTACTTGATGACGACGCGGCCGTCGATCTTGGCATGCTTCATCTCGTCAAGAACCGCGTTGACCTCGGAGAGTTCCCTGGTGGACACCGTGGGGTGGATCTTGCCCTCTGCATAGAATTCGAGGGCCTCCTCAAGGTCCTGTCGCGTCCCCACGATGGAACCGCGGACCGTCAGGCCCTTGAGCACGATCTCAAAAATCGGCGCCGGGAAGTCTCCGGGCGGAAGCCCATTGAACACGATGGTTCCGCCGCGGCGGGCCATGCCGATCGCCTGGCCGAACGCCGACGGGTGTACGGCCGTGACCAGCACGCCGTGGCAGCCGCCCGTTTCACGCTGGATGACTTCGGCAGGGTCCTCATGCAGGGCATTGACTGTCAGCTCCGCACCGTGCTTCTTGGCCAGGGCCAGCTTGTCGTCGGCGATGTCCACCGCGGCCACGCGCAGGCCCATGGCAACCGCGTACTGGACCGCAATATGCCCCAGTCCGCCGATGCCGGAGATGGTGACCCACTGGCCGGGCCGCGCTTCTGTCATCTTCAGGCCCTTGTAGACCGTGACGCCGGCGCAAAGCACCGGGGCCACCTCCACCGGGTCCGAACCGGCTGGAATGCGTGCTGCGAAGCGCGCGTCCACCAGCATGTACTCGCCGAAGGAGCCGTCAACGCTGTAGCCGGCGTTCTTCTGCGCCTCGCACAGCGTTTCCCAACCTGTCCTGCAGTACTGGCAGTCGCCGCATGCTGACCAAAGCCAGGCGTTGCCCACGAGGTCTCCGACCGCAAGGTCCGTGACGCCTTCTCCCAGGGCAACCACTTCGCCCACTCCTTCGTGTCCTGGAATGAAGGGCGGTGACGGCTTGACCGGCCAGTCACCCTCCGCCGCGTGGAGGTCGGTGTGACAGACACCCGTGGTAATGACCTTGACCAGTGCCTCGCCGCGCCCGGGGGTGGGAACGGGGAGGGTCTGGATCTGGAGGTCCTTGCCGAATTCAGTTACTACTGCTGCTTGCATTGTCGTCGTCATTGGCGAAATCCTTGCGTAGTTTTGTGGAGTAGTGATGGTTTGGTGTGCTCCCGTGGGGTGACGGGTGGCACTGCCTTCCTGAGGGGTGGCCAGGCGTGGTGCGGGTGGGGACGGATCGGTACTCATCCGTCCCCACCCGGGTTTAGTGCGGCTTAGAAGAAGCCGAGCTTGTTCTCGTTGTAGCTGACCAGGAGGTTCTTGGTCTGCTGGTAGTGGTCCAGCATCATGGCGTGGTTCTCACGTCCGATACCGGAGGACTTGTACCCGCCGAACGCGGCGCCCGCCGGGTAGGCGTGGTAGTTGTTGACCCACACCCGGCCGGCCTGGATCTCGCGGCCGGCCCGGTAGGCGACGTTGCCGTTGCGGGACCAGACGCCGGCGCCGAGCCCGTAGAGCGTGTCGTTGGCGATGCCCATGGCGTCGTTGTAGTCGCTGAAGCGGGTCACGGAGACGACGGGGCCGAAGATTTCCTCCTGGAAGATCCGCATCTTGTTGTGGCCCTCGAAGATGGTGGGCTGGACGTAGTAGCCGCCGGCCAGGTCACCTTCCAGCTGGGCGCGGGCGCCGCCGGTGAGGATCTTGGCGCCCTCCTGCTTGCCGATGTCGATGTAGGAGAGGATCTTTTCCAGCTGGTCGTTGGAGGCCTGGGCGCCGAGCTGGGTTTCGGTGTCCAGCGGGTTGCCCTGGATGATCTTTTCCACGCGGGCCACGGCGTCGGCCATGAAGGAATCGTAAATGCCTTCCTGGACCAGGGCGCGGGACGGGCACGTGCAGACCTCGCCCTGGTTGAAGGCGAAGAGCGTAAAGCCTTCCTGCGCCTTGTCGTAGAACGCGTCGTTGGTGTCGGCAACGTCGTTGAAGAAGATGTTCGGGCTCTTGCCGCCCAGTTCAAGCGTGACCGGGATGAGGTTCTGGCTGGCGTACTGGCTGATCAGGCGGCCGGTGGAGGTTTCACCCGTAAAGGCGATCTTGCGGATCCGGGGGCTGGACGCCAGCGGCTTGCCGGCCTCGACGCCGAAGCCGTTGACAACGTTGAGGACGCCGGCCGGCAGCAGGTCGCCGATGAGTTCCATCAGCACCAGGATCGAGGACGGGGTCTGCTCCGCCGGCTTGAGGACGACGGCGTTGCCGGCGGCGAGCGCCGGGGCAAGCTTCCAGACGGCCATCAGGATCGGGAAGTTCCAGGGAATGATCTGGCCCACGACGCCAAGCGGCTCATGGAAGTGGTACGCGGTGGTGTCCTCGTCGAGCTGGGACAGCCGGCCCTCCTGGGCGCGGACCGCGGAGGCGAAGTAGCGGAAGTGGTCGGCGGCGAGCGGGATGTCCGCGTTCAGGGTTTCGCGGATCGGCTTGCCGTTGTCCCAGGACTCGGCGACGGCGAGCATCTCGAGGTTCTCGTCGATGCGGTCGGCGATCTTGTTCAGGATCGCGGCGCGCTCGGCCACGGAGGTCTTGCCCCAGGACGGAGCGACCTTGTGGGCGGCGTCCAGCGCCAACTCAATATCCTCCGCGGTGCCGCGTGCCACTTCACAGAACGCCTTGCCGGTGACGGGAGTGATGTTCTCGAAGTACTGACCCTTGACCGGGGCAACCCATTCGCCGCCGATCCAGTTCTCGTAGCGGTCCTTGAAGGTGACCTTCGAACCCTCGGTACCGGGCTGTGCGTAGACAGTCATTGCTAGCTCCTTTGCTGTGCAAGAGTATTGGCGGCCTGATACTGGCGGTCGCCGTTGCTCTCAGCGTAGGAGTGGGGAGGTTGCAGTCAGGTTGCAGCCCGGGGCCACGCATGCGGGGTTCCCCGGCCGAGCTTGCGAGGCCAAGGGGCAGGTGGGGAGGGATCAGCTTACGCCCGGCCTGCGGTGCCTGACTTGCGCCGGTCGGCCGGCGGGTTCAGGCGCTCAGTTCGGATTCCAGCCGTTCAAGGTCGGCGACGACGGCGGCCCGCTTCGGCGAGCGCGCCGGCAGCAGCTTCAGCGCGGCGATACGGACGTCCACGTCGTCCCTCGCCTCCGGCAGTTCGGCGTATTTCAGCAGCGATTCGGCGCTGCCATCGGTCAGCACGGCTTCGCGGAGCAGCGAGGAGACCCGGTTCCGGAGTTCAACGATCCCCGGCGCCTCCGAACGCGGCAGCACCGCTCCGCGGTAGATTTCCAGGGCGATGCGGTGCGCGCCGCGGCTGAGGCAGTTCAACACCTGGCCGCAGTCAGGCGCCAGGTCCATGCCCAGTTTGTAGGGCCGCGATTGCGGCACCGCAGCCGGATTGAGGTTCAGTAGGATCTTGCGCAGGCGCACCATTTCCGCCCGCAGCGTCATGGTGGAGCTCTCCCCCGAATACAGGAGCATGCTCAATTCATCCGCGCTGAGTCCATCAGGGTGGGTGCTGAGCAGGGCGAGGATCTCGCTGTGCCGGGCGGACAACGGAACGGTCCGGCCCTCAATGCTCAGCAATGCCTGGTCCCTGCCCAGGAGCTGCAGGCTGTTCCGGTACAGGCTGCCTTCCCTGACTGCGCCGGAGGAGGCTGCGGAACCGGAGGCCCGCCGTCGTGCGGGCGCTTGCGAGCGGGATGCCGCCAGCTGGAGCCGTTCCACCCTGAGTTGCGCCTGGGCGGCCGCAACAGTGGCCTCGACGAGGGACAGCGTGTGCGGGGCAACCGCGGATTCCGTGCCGGTAATGTCCACCACCCCCAGCAGGGCCCCTGAATCAGGATCGTGGAAGGGCACCGCGGTGCAGCTCCATGGGTGGACGGAGCGTTTGTAGTGCTCGGCACCGGAGATCTGGATGCTGCGGCCCAGCGCCAGGGCGGTGCCCGGAGCGCTGGTGCCCACGGTTGCCTCGGACCAGTCGGCGCCCGGAACGAACATCATGCCCTCGGCCCGCCGCTGCATAACGGGATCGCCTTCCACCCACAACAGCCGGCCCACGGCGTCCCCGACGGCCACCAGCAGCCCGCTCTCGTGGCTGGGCAGGACCAGCAGCTTATGGATGACGGGCATAACGGCCGCCAGCGGATGCTGACGCCGGTACTCCTCAAGCTCTACGCTGTCCATGGCGAGCGGCGCCTCGGGCAGATCCGGGTTCGCGTGCAGTTGCGCGGACCGCTGCCACGATTCCCGGATGAGGCTGCGCAGGCCCGGGATCTCCTGGGCTGGCGTCAAGGCCAGCGCGTCGCCCTCCCCGTGTATGTCGAGGTACTCGTGCCCTGCGAGCGCATACCGCTGGACCAGCGCCGCCGCGTCTCCGCCGGGTGCTGTTGGGTGGATTAGGTTCCTCATCGAACTCCCACGTACGTGCTCTGTTGCATGCCCGATTACCGGGCGCGGCTCATCTGCGGCTGCGCTCCGTCCGGCAAGTCTAGCGGCGCTGCCTCAGCCGGGCCAGAGTCCGAAGGGCCTGAGATCGTCCTCAGCCGGTCGAATCGCGGGAGATCCGGATCATGTCCTCGCGGGGCACCACCTTGACCCGCTGCCGCACCACGCCGGTATCCGACTTCTCCTCAGTCCAGGCCGCACCCAAGGCCTCCTCGTGGGCATCCAGCCGGTTCCAGCCCTCCCACGTGGTGTATTCGACGCCGCGTTCTTCGAGCAGGTCGATGATGGCCTGTGGATCCGGGTTCGGCGCCCGCGGAAGAGTGAGCCTGTCCTCGAGGAGGCAGCCGATGGTCTCCAGGGCATCGCCCTTGGTGTGCCCGATCAGGCCAACGGGTCCGCGCTTGATCCACCCGGTGGCGTAGACACCTGGCACGGGCTTGCCTGCGGCATCCAAGACCCGGCCGCCCTCGTTGGGGATCACGCCGTTCTCTTCATCGTATTCGAGCTCGTCCAGCGGGGAACCGTGGTAGCCGATGGCCCGGTATACAGCCTGCACCGGGTAGTCGATGAAATCCCCCGTGCCCTTGACGTGGCCGGTTCCGTCCAGTTGCATTCGCTCAAACTTGATCCCCGCCACGTGGCCGGAGCCGCTGGTGTTGCCGTCGGCGTCGTGGATTTCCACCGGGCTGTGCAGGAAGTGCAGGTGCAGGCGGCGGGAGGACGGGGCCTCGGACTCGGCGTGTTCCTCCACCAGCCAGTTGGTCATGGTGTTGACCATCGTCTTGATCTGGTTGTTGCTGCGAATGGCTTCCTCGGACGCTTCATCGAATTCGAAGTCCTCCGGGTACAGCACAATGTCGACGTCCTTGGCATGGCTCAGCTCGCGCAGTTCCAGCGGGGTGAACTTGACCTGGGCCGGGCCGCGCCGGCCGAACACGTGCACGTCGGTGACCGGTGAACCTTTCAAGGTCTGGTAGACGTTGTCCGGAATTTCGGTGGTCAACAGCTCGTCGGCGTGCTTGACCAGCATCCGCGCCACGTCCAGGGCCACGTTGCCGTTGCCGATCACGGCGATCTCCTTGGCCTCCAGGGGCCACTCCCGCGGCACGTCCGGGTGGCCGTCATACCAGGAGACAAAATCCGCTCCGCCGAAGGACCCCGCAAGCTCGACGCCGGGCACGTTGAGGTCGGCGTCTTTGACGGCCCCGGTGGAAAAGATCACTGCGTCGTAGAGGGCGCGGATGTCATGGAGCTGAAGGTCGCGCCCGTAGGTGACGTTGCCCAGGAAGCGGATGTCGCCGCGGTCCAGCACCTTGTGCAGGGCGTTGACGATGCCCTTGATGCGGGGATGGTCGGGGGCGACGCCGTAGCGGATGAGGCCGTACGGCGCGGGGTAGGCCTCGAAGAGGTCAATGCTGACCTCGAAATCACCGTCTTTGACCTCATTGGACTTGGTCAGGATGTCCGCTGCGTAGACGCCGGCCGGCCCGGCGCCGACGATCGCCACGCGGAGCGGACGTTTGGAGGTGGTTTCGGCCGAGTTGGACACGGGGAGCCCTTCTGAAACTGAGAGACTGCGCCTGGTCACTTAGCGCACCGTCCCTTATTCTAAATGTCCGCGCCGTCCGGAGCGGAAAGACGTGACTCAAATCGCCTTCGACCTCAACCGGCCTTTCCCATCGCCACCACCTCACCCTCGCGGTAGAGCAGGGCCCGGAGCTCGGATTCGGCCGAGTCCGCCCGTTTGGGGTCAATGGTTTCCCCGGCCGCGTAATGGTCCAGCAGCCGGGGGTCCACATAGCTCTTCCGCGCGATCGACGGCGTGTTCCCGAGCACCGCGGCGGCGTCCTGCATGGCAGCGCCGATGGCCTTCTTCCTCGCAGCCGCTGTCTTCTGCGGGCCGGTCCTCGCCAGGCTCACGGCGGCGGCCACGGTACCCCGCAGCGTGCGGAAGTCCTTGGCCGTGAAGTCGTCACCGGTGCGCTCCTTCACGTACCCGTTGATCTCCGCACTGCTGACCGGGTGCCAGCTGCGGCCGTTCTTGTAGGCGAGCAGGCGGGCGTTTCCGCCGCGTCGCTTCAGCCTCCGGACCAGGGCCGCGAGATCGGCGTCGGTCATCTCCGAGTCCCAGTTCTTGCCGCTCTTGGCGGGAAAGCTGAGCAGGAGGCTGTCCCGCCGGACCTTAACGTGGGCGCAGAGGAGCGTTGCAAGGCCGTGGCTGCCGTTCTCGTTCGTGTACCGCTCGGAGCCCACCCGCAGCGATCCGGTATCGAGCATCCTGAAGGCCGCCGCGAGGACGCGTTCCCGTGAGAATCCGTCGCCGCGCAGGTCCAGGGTGACCCGCCGTCGGGCCGCGGGCAACGATTCGGCAAGTTGGAGGGCGCGGTCGAACTTCAGCCGGTCCTTCTTCTCACGCCACGCAGGGTGATAGATGTACTGCCTGCGCCCAACGGCGTCGAGCCCCGTGGCCTGGATGTGGCCGTTCTCGTAGGGCGCGATCCATACGTCCGTCCAGGCCGGCGGTATTCCGATGCTTTCCAACCGGTCCCGCAACGGGCCCGGAGGCAGCGTGGAACCGTCCAGGTCCCGGTAACTGAAGCCGGCGCCGGCAGCTACGCGCCGGTAGCCACGGCCCGAGGCGTTGCTGTGCCGGAGCCTCACAGAACGATTTCCTGCTTGCGATGCGCGTTCATAATGGTAAGCATACTGACCAACACGCCGCGGTGGCACGGTTTCCGCGCAGACTCACCCTTGCGATCACGGAATAGGTGCCCACAAGGTGGTGTTATGGATCGTGTGCCTACACCCGATGGAACCCCCGCCTCAGCTGTCCTGAAGTCTTCCGTTGCCCCGGCGCCCGCGGGCGGACCCCGCGGCCACCCGCCACGGACCCCGGCCCCGCTTAAGGCCGTGGATAAGGAGACGACGGCGGGAGTCCTCTTTGGCATCGGCGCCTACGGACTCTGGGGTCTGCTGCCCCTCTACTTCTTTGCGTTGCAGCCAGCAGGGGCGATCGAGATTGTGGCGAATCGGGTGGTGTGGTCACTGTTGTTCTGCACCCTGCTGATCACGGTCACCCGTTCCTGGCGGGTCCTTGGAGCCGGCTTCCGCGACCGCACCGTCCTGCTCACTCTGTCCATCGCCGCTGCACTGATCGCAGTTAACTGGCTCACCTACACCTACGGCGTGACCACCGGCCAGGCGGTGGAAGCCTCGCTGGGATATTTCATCAACCCCCTGGTCTCGGTGCTCATCGGGGTCTTTGTCCTCAAGGAGAAGCTGCGTCCCCTGCAGTGGGCCGCCGTCGGAATTGGTTTTATTGCCGTGGTGGTCCTGACCTTCTCCTACGGCAAGTTGCCATGGATCGCGCTGACCCTGGCGTTTAGTTTCGGGCTGTACGGTTTCGTCAAGAAGCGCATCGGGCCCAGGGCGGACGCCATCACCAGCCTCACCATGGAGACCGTGGTGCTGACCCCCCTGGCCGCGGCGACCATGATTTTCCTGGCGGTCAGCGGTACCGCCACCCTGGGCGCCAACGGTGCCGGACATTTCTGGCTCCTGGCGGCGTCCGGCATCATCACGGCAGTGCCGCTCCTTTTCTTCGGCGCTTCGGCCCGCCGCCTGCCCATGACCACCATCGGCCTGCTGCAGTATTTCGCTCCCGTGCTGCAGTTCATCGTGGCCCTGACCGTGTTCAAGGAAACCATGACCGCGGACCGTTGGATCGGCTTCGGCGTGGTCTGGCTGGCGCTGGTGGTGCTCACCGTTGACATGCTCGCCGTCGCCCGTCGGAGCTCGGTGGCCCGCAGGCTGGCCCGGAAGGAAGCGCGAACGGGCACTTAAGCCCCACCAGCCCGAACGGACACTTGAGCACCCCGGGGCTCACGTGTCCGTTCGCGCTCACTCCCCGGGGCTCACGTGTCCGTTCGCGCTCAGGCCTGGTGCCGGGCAGCGTGTTCGGGGTGTGAATCCACCCGCTGATATTCGCGCGGGATGACCAGCATGGGCACGGGGAGGGCGCGGAGGACCTTGTTGGCGGTGCTGCCGATGAAGAGCTTGTTCCTCTCGGCAAGGCGCGAGGAACCCACGATCATGACCTCGCCGTCGTCCCATTCGAGATCGTCAATGCATTCCTCGATGGTGCGGCCATGGGCCACCTCAACGCTGACTTTATGGCCTTCCGGAAGCCGGTGGGCCGCTTCCGTGAGGACGGTGTTGGCATGGATATGGGCGGCGTTGACCACTTCTCCACTGTCGCCCTCGGCATCCAGTTCCACGAGGGAGACCAGGCGCAGCGGAACGCTCCGGCGCATGGCGGATTCGATGGCAATATCGATTGCGGCCTCGGCGCCTGCCCGCATCCCCACGGCCAGGGTCAGCCGCGTGATCGGCTCGGTGCGGCGGTATCCGCGCGGAGCCAGCGCCACCGGCACCGGGGAGGCGTGCAGGAGGGCATTGGCCACGCTGCCCACGGTGTGCCGCTTGAACAGCCCGCTGCTGGCCGCACCCACAACAATGAGCCCGGCCTGGTACTCCACGGCGGCGTCGATGAGCCCCGCCGCGAAGGAATCGGCCTCGCGCACATGGAACTCCACGCTGAGCTCTTCCGGAACGAGCTTGAGTCCTTCCCGCTGCGTGGTCAAAACCGCCTGCTCCTCGGCTTTGGCCCGCCCGCCGGGGAGGTGCGGTGCGCCCTTGTCCAGGACGTAAACGAGGTCCAGATGCGCATCCTGTGCCCGCGCCATCGCGGTGGCCAGCGCTACCGCGTCCGCGCCGCGGTCATTGGGTGTGTAGCCAACTATGTATCGCATACGTGAAACCCCTTAGTGGGTCTGGTACAGATTCCAGCGTAGCTCCCGGATCCGGGCGACGTCGGCCGGTCTGCGCTCCTGCAGTGGTAGTGATGACTCTAGCCCAGAAAGCCCTGGTCAGGGGTGACTTTCGGCCCTTCGAGGCCGCGGTTTCACGGCCCTAGACTGTCCGGAACGAGGGGAGACCACCGTGAGTGAAAGAGACGGACGCACACCGGCCTTTTGGAAGCATTGCGGCAGGCTTGGGCTGATTCCCCTTCTGGCGGCCCTGGCGGCGTGCAGTCCCCCGGCGCCGCAACCCGGCGCGACTGCCACCGGACAACCAAGCTCCACGGCAAGCTCGACGGCGTCATCCACGGGTTCGCCGACGTCCTCCCAGCAGGCGAGCCAGCAGGCGACGCCGCCGGCTGATTCGGACGAAACCACTCCGCCGAAGTCCGATGACAAGGTAATTTCCTCGAAGATCAGCCAGGATTGGGCATGGCCCGGGCCCGGCAGTCCGTTCAAGGTGGCCCATCCGCTGACACCACCCATTGCGCCCCCGCCAGAGCCGCCGCTGCCGTACCTTTACAACATCGGCGCCGGGGAACATCCGGCCGACAACCCGCCCTACGACCAGCTGAGCTTCCGGTTCAAAGGCGCCTTCCCCAACTATGAGATCGAATACGTGCCAGAGCTGATCCAGGACGGGAGCGGAAAGACCATCCCCATGCCGGGCACCGCCAGCATCCTCCGGGTGGTTTTCCACAGTGCTCAGGCCCACTCAGAGGACGGTAAGTCCAGCATTGTCTCGGCGCCCCCTGAATCGGTCGGCTACAAGGCAATCTCCAGCTATGTCCAGGCAGGTGACTTCGAAGGCTATGTCAGTTATGGGATAGGCGTCGGACGGCCCTCGGCCGCCGCTCCCCAGACGAAGGCCAGGGTGTATGAGGTGGAGAAGATCGAACAGGGCCAGCACCTCTTCGTTGTGGCCGTCCAACTCGACGCGACGCCGTGGAAGTGACTTCCGGGCATTGAGGGACAGCGCGACGGCGGTAACGCCCGGTAACGCCAGAAGAGCCGCAGAGGATTGGTCTGCGGCTCTTCCCTGTTCACGGGGACCGGGGATTGCCCGTCCCGGTGGTTCTTCCTAGGCGTGCGCCTTGATGGCGGCGGCCAGGACCTCGAGGCCGTCCAGCAGCAGCTCGTCGCCGATGACCAGCGGCGGCAGCAGCCGGATGACGTTGCCGTAGGTGCCGCAGGTAAGGATGATGACGCCTTCCTGCAGGCACGCGGCCGCCACGGCCTTGGTCAGTTCCGGGTTCGGCTCCTTGGAACCGGCCTGGACCAGTTCGATCGCCAGCATGGCGCCGCGGCCGCGGACGTCACCGATCACGGAACTGTCCCCAAGCTCAGTTGCCAGGTCACGCAGCTTGCCCACGGCGATCTCCTCGATGTGCCGGGCACGGCCGATGAGGTCGTACTCCTCCATGGAGCCGATGGCGGCCAGCGCGGCGGCGCAGGCAACCGGGTTACCGCCGTAGGTGCCGCCCAGGCCACCGGGGTGGACGGCGTCGAGCAGGTCCGCGCGGCCTGTGATGGCCGAAAGCGGCATGCCGCCGGCGATTCCCTTGGCCATGGTGATGATGTCCGGGATGACGCCTTCGTGGTTCACGGCGAACCATTCGCCGGTGCGGCAGAAGCCGGACTGGACCTCGTCGGCGATGAAGACGATGCCCTTGTCCTTGGCCCACGCGGCCAGCGCCGGCAGGAAGCCTTCGGCCGGGACGATGAACCCGCCCTCCCCCTGGATCGGCTCGATGATGATCGCCGCGACCTGCTCGCCGCCGATCTGCTTCTCGATCATGGTGATGGCGCGCTTGGCGGCCTCGGCACCGGTGATCGAGGGGTTTTCCTCGCGGAAGGGGTAGCTCATGGGCATGCGGTAGACCTCGGGCGCGAACGGGCCGAAATTGGTCTTGTACGGCATGGCCTTGGCGGTCAGCGCCATGGTCAGGTTGGTGCGGCCGTGGTAGGCGTGGTCAAAGGCGACGACGGCGTCACGTCCAGTGGCGAGGCGGGCCACCTTGACGGCATTTTCCACAGCCTCCGCGCCGGAGTTGAACAGCACCGTGCGCTTCTCGTGGTCGCCCGGGGTGAGCCGGTTCAGCTGCTCGGCGACGGCGACGTAGCCCTCATAGGGGGTGACCATGAAGCACGTGTGCGTGAAGTGCTCCACGGCTTCCTTCACTGCACCGACGACGGCGGGGTCGGAGGCGCCCACGCTGGTCACGGCGATGCCTGAACCAAGGTCGATGAAGGAGTTGCCGTCCACGTCGTGGATGATGCCGCCGTCGGCGTCGGCAACAAAAACAGGAACACTCGACGCGACCCCCGAGGCAACCACTGCCTTGCGGCGCTCGGTCAGGGCCAGGGACTTCGGGCCGGGGAAGTCCGCCTGAACGCGGCGCTTCTGCTCGAGACGGTAAGTGATTTCATGGGCGGTAGCAGTCATGGGAAATGCCTTTCTGGTGGATGCCGGTCCGGGTCTCGACAAGTTCGACCACCGGGAGGGAGAGGTGGGGCGTGGGGGCGTGTGCAGGGGTTATTCGGCAGGCTTGTGCAGCAGGGTCAGGAGTGCGGGTCAGGCGTCGAGGGCGCTCATCACGTGCTTGATGCGGGTGTAGTCCTCGACCCCGTACATGGACAGGTCCTTGCCATAACCGGACTGCTTGAATCCGCCGTGTGGCATTTCAGCGGTGAGGAGGATGTGGGTGTTGATCCAGACGGCCCCGAAATCAAGGTCGCGGCTCAGGCGCATGGCCGTGCCGTGGTTCGTGGTCCAGACGCTGGACGCCAGGGCGTAGTCGACGTCATTGGCCAGCTCCACGGCCTCTTCCTCGGTGCTGAACCGCTGCACGGTGATAACCGGCCCGAAGGCTTCCTTCTGGACGATGTCATCGCTCTGCTTGGCGCCCGTGACGATGGTGGGCTCGAAGAAGAAGCCCGTCTCTCCCACCCGGTGGCCGCCGGTTTCGATCTTGCAGTTCTCCGGCAGGGACTCCACCAGGGACTTGACCGTGTTGAAGTGATTGATGTTGTTCAGCGGTCCGAAGTAGTTCTCTTCGTCGTTCTGCGAGCCGGTGCGCAGGGTCTTCGTGTGTTCCACCAGGGCGGCCACCAAGTCGTCGTACGCGGAGTCTTCCACGAGGACGCGGGCAATGGCGGTGCAGTCCTGGCCCGCGTTGAAGAAGGCGAATTCGGCAATGGCGGCGGCGCTCTTCTTGATGTCGGCATCCGCGAATACCACCGCGGGAGCCTTTCCGCCGAGCTCCAGGTGCGCGCGCTTGAGGCCCTTGGCAGCGCCCGAGGCGACCGCGATGCCGGCCCGGACGGAGCCCGTGATGGAGACGAGGCCGGGGACCTTGTGTTCCACCATCATGGCGCCGGTTTCGCCGGTGCCGAGGATGACGTTCAGGACGCCCGCCGGGAAGATGTCCCTGGCAAGCTTCGCCAGGACCAGGGTTGATTCAGGGGTGGTGTCGGAGGGCTTGAGCACCACGGTGTTGCCGGCCGCCAGCGCGGGTCCGATCTTCCAGATGGCCATCAGGAACGGGTAGTTCCACGGCGCTACCTGGGCCACAACGCCGATGGGTTCGCGGCGGACGTAGGAGGTGTGGCCCTCGAAGTATTCCCCGGCCGATTTGCCTTCAAGGATCCGGGCGGCGCCGGCGAAGAAGCGGAGCTGGTCGGCGCCAGCGGCGACTTCCTCCGAGGCGATGAGGCTTCGGACCTGGCCGGTGTTGCGGTGCTGGGCCTCGACGAGCTCATCGCTGTTGGCCTCGACGGCGTCGGCAAGCTTGAGCAGCATGAGCTGACGCTGGCCGGGGGTGACGTGTTTCCAGGTCTTGAAGGCGTTCTTGGCGGCTGCCATGGCGGCGTCGACGTCGGCCTGCACCGAGATGGGCGACTGGGCCACCACTTCACCGTTGGTGGGGTTCACGATGGGCAGCATCCCAGTGCCGGCGGGCGTTACAAACTCGCCGTTGATGAAGTTCTGCAAGGTTTGAACCACGGTGTACAACCTCTTTCCTACGAATGACGGTGGTGCGACTGCTCACGAGCCTATGCCAGGGGCCGTATCTGAGGAATAGCCACCTGCACACCATCCCCGGATTCCTTTAGTGCGGTTGACCAGCGCCGGGCTATCCTGAATCCATGGCAATTTCCCTCGCCGCCCTGGTGGGCGTGCAGTCGCTGAGGCTCAGCAAGGCCGGCCTTGCCGAAACCACCTGGCACCAGGACATCCACTGGGTAGCGGTCACTGAACAGGAGGACCCGCAGCTGTTCCTGAACGGCGGCGAACTGGTGCTCACCACCGGGATGCGGCTCAAGACCGCGCCGGAACAGCGCCGCTTCGTCCGCCAGGTCCAACGGGCCGGTGCGGTGGGAATCGGCTTCGGCGTGGGGCTCACGCACGACGCCGTGCCGCCGGCCCTGATCGCCGAGGCGAACCGTTGGGGCCTGCCGGTGGTGGAGGTTCCCTACGAGACGCCCTTTATCGCGATCGGAAAGCTCGTGGCGGACGCCCAGTCCGCGGACCACTATTCGAAACTCGAGCGGCTCATCGCCGGTCACCAGATCCTGGCCCGCGCCCTCCTGACCGGCGGCGGCCTCGCCGAACTGCTCAAGCACCTGGGTTCCATGCTGCGCACGGACATTGTGCTCACCCAGTTCACGGCGCAGCTCTACAACAGCGTAGCTGGCAATCCGGCCCCGACGGCGGACTCCTGGGCGTCCTATCCCATTCCCACCGGGCGCCGCGACGCGTGCACGCTGTGGGTGCGCCAGCCCTTCGAGGACTCGGGGATAGTGGGCTATGCCCAGAACCTGATCAGCGTGGAATTGAACAACATGGTCAAGCAGCGCCAGGCCCAGCGCGCGTTGTCCGGGCAGGTCCTGGAGGACGTGATCCACGGGACCCTCGATATGAGCGAGGCATCCCGCCGCCTTGCAGGAATCGGCATCAACAGCACGCGGAAGAATGTTGTCCTGCTGGCGGAATCGGCGGCGCATCCGAAGCAGCTGGTGAGCTCCTCCATTCCGCGGCCGTTGGAGCATGGGGTGAGCGCGGTCGTGGGCAAGGACCTGGTGGTGGTGGTGCAGGACGACGGCGGCGGAGCCAGCGCGCTCGCCAAGAGCCTCAGCGATCACCTCGCCGAGGCCGGCATCCACGCGACAGTCGGCATCGGCGGCGCCTACACCAAACCGAACGGGCTGCGGTGGAGCTACTTCGAGGCCCGGGACGCCGCCGGCCACGGCCTGCCCGTGAACGAGCCCGAGCGGCTCAGCCTCACGTCCCTGCTGCTGGCCAGCGAGGACGTTCCGCTGGCGGATATGGCCAACGAGTCGCTGAATCCGCTGCGGAACTTCGATGCCCTGCATGGCGCGGAGCTGATGACCACGCTGGAGAGCTACCTGAACAACAACGGTTCGGTGGCCGCCGTCGCCGAAGCGCTGACCCTGCACCGCAACACCGTCCGGTACCGGCTGGCTCAAATCACCGAGCTCACCGGCTACGACCCCTCGCAGACGCAGGACCGCGTGCAACTCTGGCTTGCCCTGGCGGTGCAACGGCTGACGTCCAGGCAGCCGCGCTAGGTGTACTGCTCAGGCCAAAGGCAGCCGCACTAGTCAGCGGATGATCTGGATCCCCGAGGTGGGGCTCCACGTGATGCGCCCGCCCTGGAAGTTCTGCACCACGGTTCCGTTGGAGCCGGCGTACTCGCTGCTGGTGGGGTATCCCAGCGGGCCGTTCTCGAAGCCGGTGCCTGCCCACGCCGTCCGGATGGCCCCCTTGGAAAGGTGTGCGCCGGTGGTCGGGGACCAGACAATGCCGCCGCCTTCATACATCTGGTAGACGCCGCCGTCGCGCAGCCCGCCGATCTCATTGGTGACCGGGTAGCCCATGGCGCCGTTCTGGAGTCCGCTCCAGATCCATGCGCCGCGGATCGCACCTGTGGACAGTTTCGCCCCTGTGGCGCCGGACCAGACGATCGATCCGCGCTGGAAGTCCTGGCTCGCGCCCCCGTTCCGCAGGCCGTCCACCTCGCTGGCCACCGGATAGCCCAGCGACCCTGATTCGTAGCCGGTGTAGCCCCAGGCAGCCCGGATGGCTCCCCGCGAGGTGTGGGCGCCCGTGGCCGGGGACCAGATGATGGCCCCGCCCTGGTACAGCTGGTAAGCGCCTCCGGAAATCAGGCCGCCCACCTCATCCGTGGTGGGGTAGCCCAGCGGTCCGCGCTCCATTCCGGACCACAGCCAGGTGTTGCGGATGGCCCCTGTTGATTCGTGCGCTCCGCTGGCGGAGGACCAGACGGCGGTTCCGCGCTCGTAGTCGCGGTAGGCGCCATAGTTGGCCAGGCCCAGGGCTGCGGGGCGAAGCGGACTGCCCAGGACGTTCCGCGCCGCCGCGGCGTCAAGTTCGTTGACGATGGCCGGGGACACGGCGTCGACCGTTATGGAGGCCGTGGTGCTGGTGATCGAGTTGACGCGGATCTGCGCCCCGGCGTACGTGGTGAACACGCCACCCACCTGCCAGGAAAGGTTGGGGGCGTACCAGCCGCTGAAGGTGAGCGTGCTGGGTGGCAGGATCAGTGAGGATCCCGGCTGGGGCCCGCCCTTGAGGATCTGCACGCCCTTGTTGCCGTTGACGGCGGTGGCGGTGTCGTAACCCACGGGAAGCCGGAGCTGAACGTAGTAGACCTCGCCGCTGCCCGGATCGGTGAACTTCACGGCGCGCGCCGGCGAGTTGCTGGCCCAGGGCAGCAGGGTGACGGTCTGGCTGCCCTGGAGGGTGCCGAGGTTTCGGATCTCGTCCCCGCTGCCAAATGAGCCGTAGTCGTAGAGCACGGAGTTGATGTACGGCTGAGAGTACTGCGAGACACCCATGAGGTCGGTTCCGTCACCGTACTCCCGTGCGTAGCATTCGGTGTTGCCGATGCTCCAGGCGCTGACGGCGGTGTCCGCCCGGCCGTTGGAGCAGTCCAGCGAATTAGCATGCTCAAGGCCAAAGACGTGGCCGAACTCGTGGGCCAGCACCGGGGAGGTGAAGCTGCTTGTCAGCGGCATCACGATCCGTCCTGTGGTGGGCCCGGAGGACCAGCCGGCGCCCAGGTTGCCGCCCACCGAATACACCACGACGTCGGACCGCGGGATGAACACCACCAGCGCCTGCCCCGGATCCGCCTTCCAGCCCAGCTCCTTGGTGATGGTGTCCAGGATGACATCGAAGTTGTCGCCGGAGCTGGCCGCGGTGACGAATCCGAGTTTGACGTCGCCAAGGACGATGCTCAGTTTGCCGTCGCTGATGGTTCGCCAGTAGTCCCCGGCAGAGGTGACGGCCGCCTTCGCCTTGGTGACGTCGATGGCCGCAACATCCGCGTCCGTCTTGTCAGAGGTCTTGGCCGTGACAAGGGTGACCTTGATGGTGGCCGCGGTGGCGCCAACCCCGGCGGCCTGGGGAGCGATTCCTGTGCGGCCGGCGAGGGCCGCCAAGGGAGGGGCTGCGAGCTCCGGAGCAGTACGCGGGGTTCCAAGCGTGGGCGCTGTCCGGGCGGGCGGGGCGGAGGGCACCTGCAGCGGCGCGGCGGCGGCCCCGGAAATGCCGGAGACGGTCAGCAGCGCCGCGGCGGCCACGACCCCAACAGCGTGCTTGAAATATGCGGTGACTGAAGTCATTGGCCACTCTCCGGCGAGACACTCGGTTCATTCGAACAGGACTACTTCGAACAGGACTGCGGAAAGGCTTCCCCCAGCCACGGCCAGCGATTGGCGTGGACCCCCAGCTGTACACCGACACTGAGAATGCTAAGCCCCAACTGCCCATCTGGGAACACTGGCCACACAAGTTGTTATTTTTCACAGGAGCCGCGGGAATTTACGGCGCCGGTGGAGATGCCGGCCACATAAGTTCCGTCTCAAACATCAAACGTCTAACCTTTAGCTATGGCATCCACGACGACGAGACGTACCGGCAGCGACACCGCACCCACCGCAGTGGCGGAGGCCGTGCGGCCGCGCGCCGTCGTGGTCCTCGGCATCCTTGCCGTGATCCTCATCGGATTGAACCTGCGGGCCGGCATCACCGGCGCCTCGGCCCTCCTCCACGACCTCCAGGAAGTCCTTGGCTACGGGTCCTTCATTGCGGCCGTCATTCCCTCCATCCCCACCCTCTGCTTCTCGGTGGCCGGGGCCGCCACTTCCTGGCTGACCAAGCACCTGGGCGTTGAGAAATCGATCCTCCTGTCCCTGGTCCTATTGGCCGCCGGCCTGCTGGTGCGCGGGATTCCCTCCACTGGAATGCTGCTGGCCGGGACCGTGGCCGGGATGTCCGGACTGGCCATCTGCAATGTGGCCATGCCGTCGTTCATCCGCGAACACTTCGCCAACCGCACTTCACTGATGACCGGGCTGTACACCGTGAGCATGACCACCGGCGCCACCCTCGCATCGGTGCTGCTCGTTCCGCTGGCCCAGTTGCTTGGCTCGCCGTCGGCCGGGCTGGGCTCCATTGGCCTCCTCGCCCTCGTAGCCGTCCTCGGGTTCCTGCCGCTGGCATTGCACGCCCACAGGAATGCCCCGCGCGAGAGCGGGCTTCACATCTCACCCTGGCCGCTGCTGCGGACCCGCAAGGGCCTGCTGCTCACCGCCATCTTCACGCTGCAGGCACTGCTCGCCTACTCCGTGCTGAGCTGGTTTCCGTACCTGCTCACCACCAGAGGGATCAGCGCCAGTGAAAGCGGCATGATGTTTGGCCTGATGCAGCTGGTCTCCGTCCCGTCGGGCATGGTGATCATCGCCATCGGTTCCGGGCCCCGCCGTCAGCGGCCGGCCATCTACCTGGCCAGCCTGGCGATGGCCGCCGGCGTTGCCTCGCTGCTGCTCCTGCCGGCATCCTGGGCCGCTGTCCCGGCCTGCCTGCTCGGATTCGGCCTGGGCATCTTCCCGCTGGTCATGGTGCTGATCAGCCGCAGCGGGCGGAGCACCGCGGAAACCACCGCAATGTCCACCCTGGCGCAGTCAGTCGGCTACCTCCTGGCAACAATGGGCCCCTTCGGGATGGGCCTGCTGCACAGCGCCACCGGAGACTGGACGGCGCCACTGGCGCTACTGCTGGGCCTGGCCCTCGTCCAGGTGGCGGTGGGCCACCTGCTGACCGCGGAGAGGGGCCGGCCATGAGCCTCACTCCGTCCCACCGCCCCGCGCTCACCGAAGAGGTCACCGACAAGCTGCGCGGGATGATTCATTCCGGCGAGTGGCCGCTCCAGCAAAAGATCCCGCCCGAACACGAGCTTATGGCCAGCCTTGGCGTCTCCCGCGGAACCCTTCGCGAAGCCGTGAAAGCGCTGGCACACGGCGGCATGCTGGAGGTGCGCCGCGGGGACGGCACCTACGTGCGCGCAACGAGCGAGATCTCCGGAGCGGCCCAGCGCATGTACAGGGACCACACGCAGCTTCACATCCTTGAAGTCCGGATCGGCCTGGACACCCAGGCGGCGCGGCTGGCTGCGCGGAACGCGACGCCGGCACACATTACGGCGATGCGGTCCCTGCTGGAGGCGCGCCGTAAGGCGTGGGCTGCCGAGGACTATCCGGCATGGGCGCGGGCGGACTGGGACTTCCACGTCCTCGTGGCGCAGGCCTCGGGGAATCCACTGCTGCACGAGCTCTATGTAAGCTTCGGCAGCGTCTTCCATGCGGACCTTCTGCGGCAGCAGCGCCGCGGCGGCTTCGACGGACTGCCGGACGAAGGTCACGGCGAGCTCGTGGATGCCATCGCGGCACGCGACGAAGCGGCCGCCGTGGACAGCGTCCAGCGAAACCTCAGTTCCTGCGCCCAGTGGATCGCGCAGTAGGCGGGCAGTAGCCCGGCGTTTATCCGGCCTGTTCCGGGGCGCCCCCAAGGGCGGCGAGCGCCGCTCGCAGCCTGGCGTCGGCGTCGTCGGCAACCTCGCGGACGGCGGCGCTGCCGCTGAGCTGGACCATCGTCTGCGGGTCGATGGCCTGGATGGTGGTCTGGTCCGCGTCCTTTCCGCGTCGCACCACAACGTTGCACGGCAGCAGGGCCCCCATGTCGGGCTCAGCGGCCAGTGCCCGGCTCGCAAGGTTCGGGTTGCACGCGCCCAGGATGACGTAGTCTCCCACTGCCTCGGCGGCATCGGCACCCAGCTTGGCCTCGAAGGTGGCTCGCACATCGATTTCGGAGAGGATGCCGAACCCCTGTGCGGCAAGGGCTTCCCGGGTGCGCTGCACCGCTTCCTCCCAGTCCAGCGGGACGGTGACCGTGTGCGTGTAGCTCATGAGACTCCTTCGGATCAGTTTGGCTAAGTATAGGGCGCCGGTGGACGTTTGCTCCGGCTTCCACGCTATACCCCCATGGGTATTTTGACTACCCCCAGGGGTATCTGCAATACTCGGTGGGGTATACAGATTTGCCCGTCTTGAAAGGACCCCATGGTTTCTCCCACCACATCAGCCCCCACGGCAGCCCCGGCTGTGACCTCACTTGAACCGGAAGCCCTGCGCGACTGGCTCCAGGAACACCAGGACCTCGTCGTGATCGATGTGCGTTCGGCGGCCGAGTTCGAGTCCATGCACATCCGCGGCTCCTACAACGTTCCGCTGCCCCTTCTCTCTGAGCACACCGAGGAGTTCGCCGCCCGCCTTGGCAGCCGGGTGGTGCTGGTCTGCCAGTCCGGAGCGCGTGCTGAACAGGCCCGCCAGCGCCTTGGTGGGGCGGGCATCGGCACCGCCTATGTCCTGACCGGCGGCGTTCCCGGCTTCGCAGCCGCAGGCGGCGAGGTTGTCCGGGGCAAGCGACGCTGGGACCTCGAACGCCAGGTGCGCCTGGCCGCCGGTTCCCTCGTGGTCCTGGGCCTGGCCGGCGGCAGGTTCGTCTCGCCAAAGATCCGGTTGCTCGCGGGCGCCATCGGCACCGGATTGACCTTCTCCGCCGCCACCAATACCTGCGCGATGGGCCAGGCGTTGTCAGCCATGCCGTGGAACAAAGCGGCCAAAGAGCCCACCCGCGAATCGGCCATCCTGCAGCTGCCCGTAGCGGCCGACAGGACCGGCCAGGACGAGGCGCAGGCGGCATGATCCCGGCCCTGATTCTGGGGCTCGTGGTCGGGATAGTGCTGGGCGTGGTCGGCGGCGGCGGGTCCATCGTCGCCGTCCCCGCCCTGGTCTACGGTGTGGGCCTGAGCCCCGCAGAGGCCATCCCCACCTCACTGCTCGTGGTGGGAGTCTCCTCGCTTGCGGCGCTGGTGCCGCGCCTGCGCGAAGGCCTCAACTGGCCGGTGATCCTACTGGTGGGCGGCGCCGGAATCCCGGCCGCCTGGGCCGGAACGGCCGTGGGCAGGTTGCTGGATCCGAACGTGCTGATGCTGGCTTTCGCCGCCATCATGGTGATCGCCGGAATCCGCATGCTGACCCGCACCACGGAAACCGAGGGCTCCTGCAGCACAGGGCCCAACCGGGCCTTCCGTTCCTGCGCTCCCAAAGCCGTGGCTGTGGGGCTGCTGGTGGGCTTCCTCACCGGTCTCCTGGGCGTCGGTGGCGGGTTCCTCATCACGCCGGCACTCACCCTCTTCCTGGGGCTGCGGATGAAACAGGCGGTGGGGACCTCGCTGGCCATCATTGTGGTCAACTCGGCCGCCGGCTTCGCCGCCCATGCCGCGGGCTTCACCGTCAACTGGCCGGTGGTCCTGTCCTTCGCGGTCCCGGCGGTCCTCGGTTCCCTGTTCGCGGCCCGCTTTGCCCGCAGGCTCAAGGACTCCCACGTCCGAATTTCGTTCGCCGTCCTGATCTTCGCGGTCGCCGCCTGGGTCACCGCGAGCACCATCAGCACACTGGCCGGTCCCGGCCAGTACAGCGCAGCCCCGGCCCAGCACGGGAGCCACCAGCTCCCCGCGGACCCTATCCAGCACATCCAGTAAGGAGACCACCATGGCAGAAATCACCGTCACCGAAGCCGATCAGCGGCGCGGCCAGGCACAGCTCCTGGACGTCCGCGAGGACTTCGAGGTCGCCGAGGGCATGATCCCCGGCGCCCTTCACATCCCCATGGGGCAGCTCCAGGCCCGGCTCTCAGAGCTGGATGCCGCCGTCCCCGTCATTGCCATCTGCCGCAGCGGCAACCGCAGCGCACACGTTGCGGACGCCCTCAACGGCGCCGGCTTTACCGCCGACACCATGGCCGGAGGCATGATCGCCTGGTCACGCGCAGGGCTGCCCACCGCCTAACCGGCACTGCCCGGCCGCACAACCCGCCACAGCACCAAGCCACCCGGGCAACCGGATCCCGCACCACTCCCCCACCACTTTCAGAAGGAGAGCCCCATGCTCATTGAGCGCATCTACGACGAAGACCTTGCCCAGGCCAGCTACCTCATTGGCTGCCAGCGCAAGGGTGAAGCCGTCGTGGTCGACCCCCGCCGCGACATTGACGTCTACCGGAAGCTCGCCGCGGCCAACGGGATGAAAATCGTGGCCGTCACCGAGACCCACATCCACGCCGATTACCTCTCCGGCACCCGCGAACTCGCCGCCGCGACCGGCGCCGCCATGTACGTCTCCGGTGAGGGCGGCCCCGACTGGCAGTACGGCTTCGACGCCGGGCGGCTGTACGACGGCGGCACAATCACCATCGGGAACATCACCATCAAGGCCCTGCACACCCCCGGCCACACCCCCGAGCACCTCTCCTTCCTGGTCACCGACGGCGCCTTCAGCGACCAGCCCGGCTACCTGCTCTCCGGCGACTTCGTGTTCTCCGGCGACCTCGGCCGCCCTGACCTGCTCGACGAGGCCGCCGGTGGGGTCAACACCCGCTTCGCCGGAGCCAAGCAGCTCTTCGCCAGCCTGCGGGACAAGTTCCTGACCCTGCCCGACTACGTCCAGGTCCACCCGGGCCACGGAGCCGGCAGCGCCTGCGGCAAGGCCCTCGGCGCCATTCCCTCCTCGACTGTTGGCTATGAGCGCCTCTATGCCTGGTGGGGCCCCTATCTCGCCGCCAACGACGAGCAGGGCTTCATCGACGAGCTCCTCGACGGCCAGCCCGACGCCCACGCCTACTTCGGCCGCATGAAGCGCGAAAACCGTCAGGGCCCGGCCATCATGGGCGAACGCGCCCCCCTGCAAGAGCTCGACGCCGAAACCGTGGCCCAGGACCTGGCCCGGAACGCCGTCACGTTCGTGGACACCCGCCACCATGAGCGCGTGCACGAAGGCACCGTGGCTGGCGCCCTGAATATCCCCGCCGGGAAGTCCACGGCCAGCTTCGGCGCCTGGGCTGTGGATCCCGAGCGAGATTCCCGTCCACTGGTGCTGCTGGCCGCGAACCAGGAGCAGGCCCAGGACATGTGGGACCATCTGGTCCGCGTGGGCCTGGACGCCGTGGCGGGCTACGTCACCGGCCTCGAGGGACTGCCTGCAGCCACCCCGCGGGTCATCCAGCCCGAAGAACTGGAAGGCTTCGACCGGTCCCTGCTCCTGGACGTCCGCAACCGCACCGAGCATGCCGCAGGGAACATCCCGGGATCGGCCCAGCTCAGCGGCGGCCGCGTGCTGTGGAACCTGGACCAGCTCCCCACCGGCGGCCCGATCGTGAGCTACTGCCAGAGCGGGGTCCGCAACTCGGTCGCCGCCAGCGTCCTGCGGAACCAGGGCTACGACGTCGTCGAACTCGACGGCAGCTACGCCGGCTGGGCCGCGTGGAGCGCACGCCAGCAGTCCATGGAGTCCGTTTCGGCCAGCTAGCAGAGACTCAAACGGCCGGACGACGGCCCTGCTGCAAGTAGAAACCCACCACTGTTGGCGGCGGCACGGAACATCCGGCCGCCGCCTTCGGTTGTTCCCTATACCCTGAACCTGGAGAGCTGCGATGACGCCCGGCAACAACAATCCACAGCGGCACGGCACCCTGCCCGCGATCACGCTGGGGCTGCGGCAGAACCTGGCCCAATTTATGCTGCTCGTCGCAGTCAACGCCCTGGTGGGCGGCACGCTCGGCCAGGAACGGACAGTCCTGCCGTTGCTGGCCCGGAACGTCTTTCACCTGGACCTCTACACGAGCGCCCTGACCTACATTCTTGCGTTCGGGCTGGCGAAGGCCGGCACCAACTACTTCGCGGGCACCCTTTCGGACCGCTATGGCCGCAAGCCGGTCCTCGTGGCCGGCTGGCTGATTGCGCTACCCGTTCCGCTGCTGCTGATTTTCGGACCGTCGTGGGGCTGGATCGTGGCGGCCAACGTGGTCCTTGGCATCAGCCAGGGCCTTACCTGGTCCACCACCGTGATGATGAAAATGGACCTCGTGGGTCCGTCCCGCCGCGGCCTGGCGATGGGGCTGAACGAGGCCGCCGGCTACCTAGGCGTGGCCGGCACCGCCGTCGCCACAGGCTACATCGCCTCCACCTATGGGCTTCGCCCGGGGCCGTTCCTGCTCGGCGCCGCCTTCATCGCCGTCGGGCTGGGGCTCTCCGTCCTGACCATCCGCGAAACGCACCACCATGCCAAGGCCGAGGCCGCCGACCACACTACCGTCCACGCCGGCGCCCACTCCGAGCTCAGCAACCGCGAAGTCTTCACCCTGACCAGCTTCCGCGACAAGTCCCTGTCCTCGGTCAGCCAGGCCGGCATGGTGAATAACCTCAACGACGGCCTGGCCTGGGGCCTGTTCCCCGTCCTGTTCGCCGCGGCAGGCCTGAGCGTTGAGAAGATCGGGATCCTCGCCGCGGTATATCCGGCGGTCTGGGGTGCGGGCCAGCTTGTCACCGGCGCGCTCTCGGACAGGATCGGCCGCAAGCCCCTGATCGTTGGCGGCATGCTCATCCAGGCGGCGGCCCTGGCCATGGTGGCGCTCGGCAGCGACTTCGGAACCTGGCTTGCCGCCGCAGTCCTGTTGGGAGCGGGCACGGCGATGGTCTATCCCACCCTGCTTGCCGCGATCGGCGATGTGGCGCACCCCCAGTGGCGCGCCCGGTCCGTGGGGATCTACCGGCTGTGGCGCGACGGCGGATTCGCCGTCGGGGCTCTTCTCTCCGGTCTGATCGCGGATGCATACGGCATCCCGACGGCGGTGATCGTGGTGGCCGTACTGACCGGCGCGTCCGGCATCCTCGTGGCCGTGCGGATGCGGGGCGCAGACCACCGGCCCCCGGCTTAAGCCGGGGGCCGGGAGTTGCGCTGCCGGGGCCGGAAGCCTGGAAGGGCGGCGTTTAGCTGCGAAGGCCCTTGAAAACGTTCTTGGGCCGCTGCATCTCGCCGTGCTTCGCGCCGAGCACGATCACCCAGCCCGCGAAGACGGGGATGGCCCACTGCAGGATCTTCAGCTGCTTCTGGGCGGACTGGAGTTCCTCGGAAGCGCCGGGCTTCGGCTCGGTGGCACCCTCAGCACCCTCGCCTGCCAGCTTTTCCACCTTGCTGCCGAGCAGCCCTGCATACAGCGTCACCGCCGCCCCCGCAAGGGTCACCACGGTCTTGTAGATGCTCAGCCGGGTGACGCCTTCCTGCTTTGCCATGCGTCCCTTGTTCTCCCACATGATCGCCAGGCCGGACAGGAGGTGCGCGGTGAACGCCCCGGTCTGGTACGGGGCCCACTTCTTCCAACCCAGGCTGGAAAGACGGGTTCGCTCGGTGGGATCCTTCGCTTCGGCCGCGGCGCCGTTCAGCCCGATAGCGCCCATCAGGGAACCGCCGAACCACGCGCCTGCGGTCAGATCATGGATGGAGCGGGCAACAAGATTTCCTGCCATGGTGTTATTCCTTAGAGTTGTGCCGATTCGTCCCGCTATACTAAGCACACTTACGAATATGTTGGTAGGCCCTTTCGTGCGTAAACTCGGCTTCATGGAAGAAACTGGAACCCTATTCGGGTGGGCCTTTGGTGACGCCGCCCGGGCGGACGAACCCGGATACCTGGCTGAGCTTCGCCGGGAGGCCTTGGAGAACGCAACCCAGGACGCCGTCAGAAGGGGATTCGAAGTGGAAGCCGGCGAGGAGAGCTACGCGGTCCTGCAGCCTGGAGAAACGCTGGTCGACGTCGAAAACGCCCCCGACCGGCTCGTTGTCCGGTGCACGGTGAAGCTCACGGGCCCGGGATCGGAAAACGTTCACGCCGTGGGACCCATGAACGGCTAGGCGTCAGGAACCACTGGCGCACAGGCCCCGCACACGGCAATGGACCCCATGACACCCCTGGACGAAGCGGCCGACGCCGCGGAGGCGGCCTCAAATACCAAGGCGCTCGACCTCGTCGCGCGCGCAGGGTTTGCCGTGATGGCGCTCCTCCACGTGATCATCGGGGCCATCGCGATCGCGCTGGCGTTCGGCCACCAGGGCCAGGCGGAGCCGACGGGCGCCATAGCGCAGCTCGCAGCCAACCCCTGGGGGCCTGCGGTGATGTGGGCGGGAATGGTGGGCTGCGCCGGCCTTGCCCTCTGGCAGTTGAGCGAGGCCACGCTCCGGGCGCGCCATCTGCCTGCAGGCCGGCGCCTCGGCAAGCTCGTCTCCTCGGGGTTCCTGGCTGTTGCCTACGGAAGCGTGGGCCTGAGCTTTGCCGGCTTTGCCGTAGGCATGGGCGGGGATTCGGGCGATTCCGCAAAAGACCTCAGCACGGCGCTGGTCCGCGGGCCGTTGGGGGTTCCCGCATTGATTGGGCTTGGCCTGACGGTCTTCGGCATCGGGATCTACTTCATCGTGAAGGGGGTCCGGAAGCAGTTCAAAGAGGAGCTGCACCACTTCGAAGGAACGCGCCGCGGCCGGATCATCAGCGCGCTGGGCGTAGCCGGGCACGTGGCCAAGGGGGTGGCCCTGAACCTCGCCGGGCTGCTGTTTGTTGTTGCCGCGGCCACCAATGATCCCGGCCAGTCCACGGGCCTCGACGGCAGCCTCAAGGCCCTGCGGGACCACCCTTTCGGGCCGTACCTGCTGGCCGCCATCGGGGCCGGGTTCGTCAGCTACGGCACCTTCGCCCTGCTGCGGTCCAGGTTCGGCCGGATGTAGCTTGCCGGCTCCGTTCCGCCGCTCAGGCCGCTTGTTGGCCCTGCGCGGGCGGGACTATCGTGGAGCTAGTCACCGGCTAAGGCGCGAGCGCTCCGAGGTGAGCCATGAGTTACATCGCAGTCAGCAGGCGCACGGCAAGAAAACAGCGCGAATCCGAACGTTCCACCCGGCGGCTCGTCGTGGCGCTGAGTCTGGCCGCCGCCCTAGGTTGGCTGGTCTCCCTGCTGATCGCAGGTTCCGTCCACACGGAGGGGACCCTGCACTCCATTGCCGTGATCATTCACATCATGGGCCTGGTCCTGTCGTTCGGCGCCATCCTCCTGGTGGACTGGCACGGACTCCTCTGGCTCCTCGGACGCCGCGAACTCTCCGAGACCATCCGCCTCGACGGCGCTGCCACGCCCCTGATCTGGGGCGGCGTGGCCGTGCTGCTGGCCAGCGGATCACTCCTGGACCCAAAGCTGACCAGCCCCATGACGGACCTCAAGCTCGCCGCCGTCCTGGTGCTCATCCTGAACGGCATCATGCTCATCCCGCTGATGCGGCGGCTGGTCAAGCTGCCGCCGCAAGCCACGTTCCGGGACCTGACCCCCGGGCAACGGTTCCACATGCTGGCGTGCCTGAGCCTCTCGCAGGCGTGCTGGTGGACCGCCATCGTCATCGGCTTCATCAACGGCGAGTTCTGACGGGCCTTTTCCGGCGAGGCTTTAAGGCGCCGCCGTCCTCGTAAAGCACCGTGTTACGGACCTGTGTTAAAGACCCGCGGGGTCGCTTTGCGCCGTCCGTCCGAACGGCGCAAAGCGACCCCGCACCAGTGCACATGAGCGTTAGACGCTGGCGGCAACTCCGTCGCGCGAGATGGACACCATATTCTCGCGCGGAACAACCTTGACGCGTTCACGGGTGAGGGCCACGCCGTTGCCGGCTGCTTCCGCCGTCGCCTTCTCGCCGAGCGAACGCTCGTGGGCGTCCAGCGCGAGCCAGCCTTCCCAGCTGGTGAACTGCACGCCCCGGGCGTCCAACAGTTCGACGATCGTCTCCGGCGCAGGCGCCGCGGCCAGCGGCAGGTTGCCACGGTCTTCGAGCAGGTAGGTCACTGTTTCAAGGGCGTCGCCCTTCGTGTGCCCAATGAGCCCCACCGGGCCGCGCTTGATCCAGCCGGTGGCGTAGAGGCCCGGGATGCGGCTGCCGGCAGCGTCCAGGACGCGGCCGCCGTCGTTCGGCACAACACCCTTCTTGTGGTCGAACTCGACCTCGGGCAGGGCGGAGCCGAAGTAGCCGATTGCGCGGTACACGGCCTGGACCGGGTAGTCCACGTACTCGCCGGTGCCGCGGGCGTTGCCCGTGCCGTCCAGCTCGGTGCGCTCAAACTTGATGCCGGCAACGCGGCCGGGGGTGGAGGCGTCGTCGTACACCTCAACCGGGCTGTGCAGGAAGTGCAGGTGCAGGCGGCGGGAGGCCTTCAGCTCGGACAGGTCCTCGGGCTGCTCGGCGATCCAGTTGGTGAGGGTGCCCACCATGGTCTTGGTCTGGTTGTTGCTCTGGACCTGGCGGTCGGATTCCTCGTCGAACTCGAAGTCCTCCGGGTAGAGGATGATGTCAACGTCCTTGGAGTGGGCCAGTTCGCGCAGTTCCAGCGGGGTGAACTTCACCTGGGCCGGGCCGCGGCGGCCGAACACGTGGACGTCGGTGACCGGGGAGGACTTCAGTCCGGCGTACACGTTCTCGGGGATTTCGGAGACCAGAAGGTCATCAGCGTGCTTGGAGAGCATGCGGGCCACATCCAGGGCCACGTTGCCGTTTCCGATCACGGCGATTTCCCTGGCGTTCAGCGGCCATTCGCGGGAGACGTCCGGGTGGCCGTCGTACCAGGAGACGAAGTCCGCGCCGCCGTAGGAGCCTTCGAGTTCGATGCCGGGGATGTTCAGGTCCGCGTCCTTGATGGCGCCGGTGGCGAAGATGACGGCGTCGTAGTGGGTGCGGAGGTCCTCGATGGAGAGGTCCGTGCCGTAGTCCACGTTGCCGAAGAACCTGATGTCTCCCCGGTCCAGGACCTTGTGCAGGGCATTGACGATGCCCTTGATGCGGGGGTGGTCCGGGGCCACGCCGTAGCGGATGAGGCCGTAGGGTGCCGGGTAGCGGTCAAAGAGGTCGATGCTCACGGTGAGCTCGCCGCTCTTGACGGCCTCGCTCTTGGTGAGGATGTCCGCGGCGTAAACACCGGCGGGGCCGGAGCCGACGACGGCAACACGCAGCGGGCGGGCGGCGGTTCCTACAGGGGTGTTTGTTGACACGGCTGTGTTCCTTTTTCTGTCACGGCCCAACTGACTCGCAGTTGATGTCGTTATGAGGGCTCATAGCGGCATCTAATGCGAGCTAGTTGGGTAGGGCTACGGGGACTAGGGGGCTACGGGGTCAGGACTCGGGTCTTAGGGGTGCGGGGCGTGTTCGGGGAGGTGGTGCTGTAGTCGGAGGTCTTGAAGTGCGACGGCGCGAACGGGCTCACGCGGACCACGTCACCGATAACGATCACCGCCGGATTCGCGATGCCGGTGGCCTCCGCCTGGTCAGCGATGGAGCCAAGGGTGCCAATGGTCACGCGCTGGTTCGGCAAATAGCCATTCTCCACGATGCCAACCGGAGTGTCCTGAGGCAAACCGGCATCAGCCAGCGCGGCCGCGGACTCGCGGAGCTGGGCGACTCCCATAAGCAGCACGATGGTGTGGTCGGCGCGGGCCGGGACCTCGGAGAGCTCCTCATGGCCGGTCACCACGCTGAAGCCCTTGGCCAGGCCGCGGTGCGTCACAGGAATGCCGGCTGCCGCGGGAACCGAAATCGCGGAGGTCACCCCCGAGACCACTTCCACCTCGACGCTGTGCTGCCGGCAGTATTCGGCTTCCTCGCCGCCGCGGCCCAGGACGTAGGGGTCCCCGCCCTTGAGCCGGACCACACGGTGGCCGGCAAGGGCTTCGTCGACGAGGATCCGGTTGATTTCGGCCTGCGGCACGGGATGGTGGCCCGGGGTCTTGCCCACCTCGATGACGCGGACGTCCGGGGCGAGTTCGTCCAGCAGTTCGCGCGGGCCCAGACGGTCGGCCACTACGACGTCGGCCTGGCCCAGCAGCCTGCGGCCGCGGACGGTGATGAGCCCGGTGTCGCCGGGGCCGCCCCCCACGAGGGCCACTGAACCGGTGGACGCGCGGCGACGGCGCAGCGGCAGGTCCCCGGTTTCCAGCGCGGTGGCCACGGCATCGCGCAGGGCCATCGCGCGGCGCGGGTCCCCGCCCGCATTCACGGCGATGTGCACGTCGTCCACCACGGCCACGGCCGGGGTCCAGGCGGCTGAGGCCTCGTGGTCCGAGGCGTTGACGCACCAGACGCGCTGCGCCTCGGCGTCGGACGCCACCCGGGTGTCCACCGCCGGATCACCCGTGGCGGTCTGGACAAACCAGACACCGTCGACGTCGGACGTGCGGTAGGTTCGCTGCTCCCAGGTGAGAAGGCCGGCGTCGGCCAGATCGTTGAGCGCCGCGGAGGCAACGGGGGCCACCACGGTGACGCGTGCGCCGGCGTCGAGCAGCCCCTTGGCGCGGCGCGTGGCCACCGGTCCGCCACCCACCACCAGCACGGGGCGGCCCAGCAGGCGCAGTGCCGTGGGGTAAATATCCTGAATTGCCATAAATCGACGATAGGGCGGCGTCACATACGGAACAACGGCGCGGAAACACCAGTTCACGCAAGGTAACGCTGCGTCATATTGCTTGTGGGCGGCCTGCCGCGGAATGGGCCGGGTCAAATATCGGCAGGCCGCCCGACAGCGCATGGTGGAGCAGGGCGCCGGCGGTCCATCGCATCGACGCGACGGCGGCTTCCCGGCTCAGGCCGCCCACGTCCGTCAGCCACACCAGGGATTCGATTCCGGTGGCGCTGCGGATCGCCAGCACCAGCTGGTGGATCTCCTGGTCGGTCAGCTGTTTCCGCAGTGGGGCCAGCGCCTCGGCGATCCAACCGATGGCCCGGCCCTGGCGGAGCGGAAGGGGCGGCTGCGGGCCGTCGGCAGGTTCCAGCGAGAGCCGCAGCATGGTCCGCTGCTGCGCCTCGGTTTCGACGATCATCCGGGTGAACTCGGCCACCACGGCGTCCAGCCGCTCGGCCACGTCTTCCGGGGGATTTTCCGGCAGCATCGACGTGCGCGCGGTTTCGGGGTGGGCGGCCGCCAGCAGCTCCCGCTGGCCGGGGAAGTAGCGGTAGGCGGTGCTGCGGGACACGCCGGCGGCGAGCGCGGCGTCGTCCACGGTGGGGGACGTGCCGGACGCCACGAGCTGGCGGGCCGCTGCCACCAGGGCATCGAAGGTGCGGCGCTTTTGGCCCGTCCGGCCGGCATCCACGTAGGGTCTTGACATGTCCTTTATGGTACATCAGTCTTGTTACGGGACAACAGTCCCATAAGTGCTCCGTAAAGCATCGAGGCGACCATCATGGAGACGAAAAATTTAGCATCCGCAATAGTCCGGCAGCCCGGCGAAGGGGACAGGCGCTGGTTCTTCGGCGGCGGAGTGCAGACCTGGAAGGCGACGGAGGAGGACACCGCGGGGGCGTTTCTTCTTTTCGAGGATGAAATGGCGCTGGACAAGGTCACGCCGATGCACACCCATCCGGACTCCGACGAAACGATGTACATTCTGGCTGGCGAGATCCTGATGAACATGGACGGCACGGAGCACCGGGTCGCGGCGGGTGGAGTCACCATCGCCCCGCGCGGCGTTCCCCACGCGTTCAAGGTCCTGCGGGAGGGCACCCGCGTGCTCTGCCTGCACACTCCCGGCGGCGCGCAGGCCTTCTACTTTGGTGCCAGCGAGCCCGTTGGCGCTGACGACAGTGCTGCGCGGGTGGTGGACTTTGACCGGATCCGGGAATCCGGGCGGGTCAATGGCGGCATCGAAATCGTGGGTCCTCCCCCGTTCGACTAACGCCGTCCGTCCGGGGGGCCGGGGCGCGCCGTCCAGGGGGCCGGGGCGCGCCGTCCAGGGGGCCGGGGCGCGCCGTCCAGGGGCACTTTGAAGACGTGAGCAGCCGGTTCGGGCCCAAAATGACGGCGTGTCCGCGTCAATGTGCCCCCGTTCTGCAGAGCCCCCGGGTCCGAAGCTGCCCCCGCTCCCCAGCTCCTGTGCCCCCGTTCTGCAGTGCCCCCGGGTCCGAAGCTGCTCCCGCTCCCCAGCTCCGCAGGCGGCGCGCCTACTTCACGGCAATGAGTTCGACGAGTTTGATCTCGGGGTCCTTGGCCAGCATCGCCGGGCCGTGTTCGCCGAGGGCCGCGGGGATGGCTCCGTTCAGGTGGGCCTGCCGGTCCTCTTCGGTGTCAAAGGTGTCAAAGATGCCGAACGTGTTCTCGTTGACCCGGAAGGCGTACCAGGTCCGCGTGCCGGGCTCATCGAGCACGATCTCGCGGCCGCCGTTGAGGAAGTCCCAGACATCCTGTTCCTTCCCCGGCTTGGCTTCGACCAGTGCCAGCACTCCGTATTTTGGCGCCACGGCTGTCTCCTCAAGAGTTGTGGAATCGGGCCGAGGGCCGGCCTTGGCGCGAGTCTAGGCCGATGCCCCCGGTGGGACAAGGGCCATCAGGAAGGTCCCGCGCTCCTGCATGACGTAGGCGGCCGAATGCGGGCGCAGCACTGGCTTGACGTCGCAGCGCGGGGATCCCGACGGCGTTCGGGCGCGCTTCAGGCAGCTGTGCAGGGTCTAGTGGCGGCTGACCCTGCTGACGTGCATAGGGCCTCCCGCCGGAAACGCCAGAGCCCGACGGCGGGAATCGCCGTCGGGCCCTTGCGTTTGGGTTTTGGTGGTTCCGCTCTGCTGTTACGGGTCCTAGCGGGTGCTGCCGGCCAGGAGGCCGCGACGGCGGAGCAGGCGCTTTTCGATCGGGGCGAAAACGAGCAGTTCGATCAGGATGCCGACGGCGAGAATCAGCAGGATGGCAGCCATTACAGTGGTCATGTCGGACAATACCCGGCCCTGGTCCAGCAGCGAGCCGAGGCCGAATCCGATGGTTCCGCCCACGGCAATGATTTCCGCGGCCATCAGTGAGCGCCAGGAGAAGGCCCAGCCCTGCTTGAGTCCGCCCAGGTAGCCCGGCAGTGCGGCGGGCAGGATGATCTGCAGTGCGAGCTGGAGCCGGGAGGCACCTAGGACTTTCCCGACCCTGCGGTACTGCGGCGGGATCTGGTCCACGCCGGAGATCAGCCCGTTGATGATCGAGGGGATGGCACCCATGAACACCACGAAGTACACGGTGGCGTCGGTCAGCCCGAACCAGATGATGGCCGCAGGCACCCATGCCACGGACGGCAGCACCTGCAGCCCGGAGATCAGCGGCCCGAAGGCGCGGCGCAACGGCGCGACCTGGGCCAGCAGAAGCCCCACCGGGGTGGCGATGGCAACGCTGATCAGGAAGCCGACAAGCCCGCGCTGCAGCGAGGTCCACACCGCTTCCTGCAGCTTCCCCTCGCCCCAGAGAGTTCCGATCTGACCCAGCACATCCAACGGACCGGGCACCAGATCCCGCCGCTTGATGCCCAGGGACACGTAAAGCTGCCAGATGATCAGCAGGACCGCGAGCGCGGCCACTGGGAGCAGGATCCGGCTCCACTCGATGCGGGCCTTCCGCACTGAGTCGGACTGGAGTGAGTCCAGCCCGGCCTCGAGCTCGCGCAGGTCGGCCGGGCCGGTCGAGGACCGGGTCAGGGCCGCGGTAATGGAGACCGCACCGGAGCCCGCGCCGGGCGCCGCGCCCGACGCCGGGCCCGGGACGGGGGACGTCTCGACCGGCTCGGCGGCCTGGGCATACTGGGACACAGAGTTACTTGGCATGACGGCGGATCTCCTCGCGTAGCCGGGCGGTGATTTCGCCGGTGAGCTGGCCGGCCAGTCCGGCGTCGGTGCGGTGCTCTTCGCTGACGTGCCACTCCCGCACCACGCGGCCGGGCCGGGAGGAGAGCAGCAGCACGCGCTGGCCCAGCCGGACGGCTTCGCGGACATTGTGGGTGACAAAAACGATGGTGCGCCCGGTTTCCTTCCAGATCCGTTCCAGCTCGTCATGCAGCAGGTCGCGCGTGATCGCGTCCAGGGCCGCGAACGGTTCGTCCATCAGCAGCAGCTGCCGATCCTGGGCGAGCGAGCGGGCCAGGGCCACGCGCTGGCGCATGCCGCCGGAGAGCTCGTGCGGGCGCTTGTCCCCCGCGCCGCCCAGGTGCACGAGGTCCAGGAGCTCGTTGGCCTTGACTTTGCGGTCGGCTTTGCCGACGCCGCGCAGCTTCAGGGCCAGCTCGATGTTCTCCCGGGCGTTCAGCCAAGGGAACAGCGCAGCGTCCTGGAACATAAAGGCGGCGCCGTCGCTTGGCACCTCGAGGGCGCCCGACGTCGGGGCCTCCAGTCCCGCCATGATGTTCAGCAGGGTGGACTTGCCGCAGCCGGACGCGCCGAGCAGGGCGACGAACTCACCCTGCCCGATCGTGGCGTTGACGTTGTCCAGCACCGGAGCGCCGTCGCCAAAGCGCTTGCCCAGGTTTTCCAGTACGACTGGCATGGTCACGTCCTTACTTCTGTTGGCGGGCTGGAGGCAGGGACTGGCTAGTCCTTGCCCAGGCCTTGCGCTGAAACCTTCGTGCCCGTGGCGCCCTCGCCAAGGACGCTGTTGAGGGCGGTGAGGTCGAAGATGCCGTTGATGTCGGCCTGTTTGGTGGTGCCGGCCTCGACGCCGTCCTGAAGCAGTTTCCGGTACGTCCCGGCGAGGGGGTCGGTGGTGAAGACGATGTTCTTCAGGGACCGGTCGATGACGTCCGCCGGCAGCGCGGAGCCGGCGGCCGCCTTGAGCGCGTCGTTGAGGACGGTGGCCTTCTCGGAGGAGGGTGCCTTGTTGAGCCAGTTCACGGATTCAACGTGGCCCTTGAGGAGTGCCTGAACGGTGGCGGGGTGCTCGGCCGCGAACTTCTTGTTGACGATCAGGACGGTGGTGACGAATTCGCCCTTCTCCCACAGGTCCTTCTCATCGACCAGCACCTTGGCGCCGGCCTGAAGCACCAGGCGGGAGGCCCAGGGTTCCGGCAGCCACGCGCCGTCGAGCTTGCCGTCCTGGAACAGTTTCAGGGTCTGGGCATTCTCGGTGGGGTTGATGGCGACGTCGCCGCTGCCGTCCGTGGACGTCTTGAACCCCTGCTTGCCGAGCCACGCCCGCAGTGCCACGTCCTGCGTGCCGCCGAGCTGCGGCGTGGCGAGCTTCTTGCCCTTCAGGTCCGCGGCCGAGTTGATGCCCGGCTTGACCACCAGCTGCGCGCCGCCGGAAGCGGCCCCGGCGATGATGCTGATTGACTCGCCCTTGCTCTTGACATAGGAGTTGATGGCCGGGTTGGGACCGATATACGTGGCATCGATGGCGCCGGCGTTGAGGGCCTCGATCGCTGCGGGCCCGGCGTTGAACACCTGCGTGGTCAGCTTGGTGGCGCCAAGGTCGTTGGCGATGAACCCCTTGCTGACCCCGATCAGGGCCGGGGCATGGGTGATGTTGCCGAAGTAGCCGAGCTTGAGTTCGGCGGCCGGGGAGCCCCCGGCCGCGGCGGGCGCGGCTTCGTTGTCGCGGGACACCGAGGAGGCAATCGCGGCGCCGGCACCGATGAGCAGCGCGAGGCCTACAGCCAGGCTGATCTCCAGCGTGCGTTTGCGCCTGGGCTTGCGGGATTCGCCGGCCACGATCCGGGTGGTTCCAGGGGTTTGGCCGGGGGTGGTGCTATTCGAGGGGGATGACATGCGGGAAGTCCTGTTCGTGAGGGCGTGCGGGGAGGCCGGGCGGGTGGTCAGCGCCGGCGACACCGCCCCCGGAACTCGTCGCGGGGGCCGTGGGAGAGCCGATCCATAGTTGTCATTCGTTCACCATAGGGACTGCCGGGAACCGGTTCAACGGTCCGGAAACCCGGGGTCACGCGAGTTCATACAGCGTCATATGCGGGCCCGCGATCCGGCTCCTCAGAGGATTAATCGCCCTTAACGTTGACGAGCTGCCGGAGCTTGTGCCGTATCTTGACGAGGTCCGCCGAGTCGCGCATCACCTGGTCGATGGGTTTGTAGGCCGCCGGGATCTCGTCGATGAATGCCTCGCTGGGACGGAATTCGATGCCCCGCATTGCGGTCTTCAGCTCGGCCAGCGAAAAGGCCTTCTTCGCGGCGTTGCGCGAGTATTCCCGCCCCGCTCCATGCGGCGAGGAGTTCAGGGACACGGGATTCCCCAGCCCCACCACAATGTACGACGCCGTGCCCATGGAGCCGGGAATCAGCCCGGGATCTCCCGCCTGGGCCCTGATCGCGCCCTTGCGCGAGACCCAGACGGACTTCCCGTAATGCCATTCCTTCGCAGTGAAGTTGTGGTGACAGTTGATCCGCTCCGCCTCCCGGACACGGCCGCCGATCCAGGACTCAAACTGCCGGACCACCCGATCCATCATCTCCTCGCGGTTCAGCAGGGCGAAGTGCTGGGCCCAGCCGAGCTCCCTGATGTACCGGTCGAATTCGGGGGTGCCTTCCCCGAGGTAGGCCAGGTCCGGGTGGGGCACCACGATTTGCCCGCTTTGGACCCGGCTCCGGGCCTCGCCGATGTGCCGCTGGGCGAGCTTGTTGCCCACGCCGCGGGAGCCGGAATGCAGGAACAGCCAGACGGCGTCCGCCTCGTCCGCGCACACCTCGATGAAATGATTGCCCGAACCCAGCGATCCGAGCTGGAGGGTCCAGTTCGCGGCGTACTGGGCGGGGTCGAAGTGCGCGTGGGCCGCCCTGCGCCGCAGTTCGGCGATGCGGGGTACGGCGGTGGCGCTGATGCTGTGGTTGAAATGGCCTGCGGACAGCGGAATGGCGTGCTCAATGCCTTCCCGCAGCCGTCTGAGGTCCTTGGGCAGTTCCTTGAGGGCGTACTGCGTGCGGACGGCGATCATGCCACAGCCGATGTCGACGCCCACGGCGGCGGGGATGACGGCGCCGAGCGTGGGGATGACGGATCCCACCGTGGCGCCCAGGCCGAGGTGGGCGTCCGGCATCAGTGCCAGGTGGGGATAGATGATGGGCAGCTGGGCCGTGAGCACGGCCTGCTCGCGGGTGGCGTCATCCAGGATCGAGGCCCAGCTGATGAGCCGGCTGTTGATGACTTCCACGGCACCCCCGTCCCGGTCCGCCCCTGGACTCTCACAGACCACTGATCCCTGCAGACTACTGACCCGCGGGGTGTTTGGGGAGGTCACAAGAAAACCGCAGCTTGTTTGCGAAACCGGCCTGTCAGGGCTGGGTCTGGCAAACAAGCTGCGGTCATGTCGCTGGTGGCCCCTCGGGCGGGCCGGGCGGCCCCGGGACTAAACCCGCTAGATGCTGTAGCGCTCATCCTCGTGGTCGCCGGGGTGGTCGTTGACAAGGCCGGCGGCCAGTGTGTTGCCGTCCAGCGGGTCGATCACCAGGAACGCGCCAGTGCGGCGATGGTGCAGGTAGTTTTCCAACGGCAGCGCAGCGGCGAGCCGCAACTGGGCATGTCCAATGTCGTTGAGCTCCAGGCTGGAAGCGCCCTCAAGCTTGAAGGTGGCCAGGTCCAGCTTGCCGCTGACGCTCCGGACCATGGCCTGGACCGTGCGGGTGCCGTGCTTGACCAGTACCTTGGAGCCCTCGCGGAGCGGCTTCGGGGACAGCCAGCACAGCGCCGCGTACAGGTCGGCCGAGGATTCCCGGACGGTGCCCGCGGCTGCGAGGGTGTCACCACGGGCCACGTCGAACTCGTCGGCCAGGCGCAGCGCCACCGACTGCGGCGCCACGGCCTCGCTGAGCTCCCGGCCCGCGAAGTCGATCCCGGTCACGGTAGTGCTGCGGGGTGCCTGGCCGGGCGTCAGGACGCTGACCTTGTCCCCCACCTTGACGGAGCCTTCGGTGATCTGTCCGGCGTAGGCGCGGTAGTCGCGGTACGCTTCGACGTCGAGGCCGCCGGCGACGGCGTCGGGAGCCAGGGCGCCCTGCGGCCGGACCACCAGCTGCACCGGGAAGCGGAAGCTCTCCAGGTGGCTTTCGAGTTCGTCGGCGGCCGGCAGGGTCTCGAGGACCTCCAGCAGCGCGGGGCCGTTGTACCAGGGCGTGCGGTCCGAGCGGTCCACCACGTTGTCGCCGTCGAGCGCGGACACCGGGATCACCAGCAGGTCGGCAATGCCGTCGGAACCGAGCCCCAGCTCGCGGCCGACTTTCTGCACGTCGGCCTCGATCTCGCGGAACACGTCCTCGCTGAAGTCCACGAGGTCGATCTTGTTCACGGCCACAATCACGTGCGCCACGCGCAGCAACTGCAGCACGGACAGGTGCCGGCGGGTCTGCTCCAGGACACCCTTGCGGGCGTCAATGAGCACGACGACGGCATCCGCAGTGGACGCGCCGGTCACCGTGTTCTTGGTGTACTGCACGTGCCCGGGGCAGTCGGCCAGGATGAAGCTGCGACGGTCCGTGGCGAAGTAGCGGTAGGCGACGTCGATGGTGATGCCCTGCTCCCGCTCGGCACGCAGGCCGTCGGTCAGCAGCGCGAGGTCGATCCGCTGTTTCCCGTTGGGGTCGGTGGCGCCTGAGCCGCCGAACCCGCGGTCCGCGGAAGTGCGGGCGACGGCGTCGAGCTGGTCGGCGAGGATCGCCTTCGAGTCGTGCAGGAGCCGGCCCACCAGGGTGGACTTGCCGTCGTCGACCGATCCGGCGGTGGCGAAGCGGAACAGAGAAGCGTGGGCCAGGGGGGCCTCGTCAAGAAGGGCAGCCGCCCGGGCTGTGTCGATTTCGGTGCTCATTAGAAATAGCCATCCTTCTTGCGGTCTTCCATGGCGGCCTCGGAGATGCGGTCATCCGCACGGGTGGCGCCACGTTCGGTGATGGTGGAGGCGGCAACTTCGATGACGACGTCGCGCACCGTGGCGGCGGCCGATTCCACGGCGCCGGTGCAGGACATGTCCCCCACGGTGCGGTAGCGGACGGTCTTGGTGATGACCTGTTCGGTGTCGCGGGGCTGGGAGACCTCGCCCACTGCGCGCCACATGCCGTCGCGGGCAAAGACTTCGCGGTCGTGGGCGTAGTACAGGCCGGGCAGGTCGATGTTTTCGCGCTCGATGTAGCGCCACACGTCCAGCTCGGTCCAGTTGCTGATGGGGAACGCGCGCACGTGCTGACCCACGGTGTGGCGGCCGTTGTACAGGTTCCACAGCTCGGGGCGCTGGTTGCGCGGGTCCCACTGGCCGAACTCGTCGCGCAGGCTCAGGATGCGCTCCTTGGCGCGGGCCTTGTCCTCGTCGCGGCGGCCGCCGCCGAAGACGGCGTCGAACTTGTTGCGCTGGATCGCGTCCAGCAGCGGTACGGTCTGCAGCGGGTTGCGGGTGCCGTCTGCACGCTCGGCCAGTTCGCCGCGGTCGATGAACTCCTGGACGGAACCGACAACGAGCGTGAGGCCGAGGCGCTCCACGGTCCGGTCACGGAATTCGATGACCTCGGGGAAGTTGTGCCCGGTATCCACATGAAGCACCGGGAACGGGACCTTGCCCGGCCAGAACGCCTTGGTGGCCAGGTGCAGCATCACCACGGAGTCCTTGCCGCCGGAGAACAGCAGCGCGGGCTTCTCGAACTCGGCAACGACCTCGCGGATGATATGGATCGCTTCGGACTCGAGGGTGTCCAGGGAGGAGAGTCGCGTGGATACGGCGGAGTCAGTCACCTGGGTGGGCTCCTCAGTTAGGAAAGTGCTCATACGTGTAGTCCGCATTCTGTCTTGTCGGTTCCTGCCCAGCGGCCGGCGCGGGGGTCATCGCCGGGCGCCACCTTGCGGGTGCAGGGCTGGCAGCCAATGGACGGGTAGCCCTGTGAAAGCAGCGGGTTGACGGGAAGGAGGTTGTCGTCGGAGTACTGCACCAGCTGGTCGAAGCTCCACGCCGCGACCGGGTTGGCCTTGACCAGGCCATTGGCCTCGTCCCAGGTGATCAGCGGGGTGTTGGTGCGGGTGGGGGCTTCATCGCGGCGCACGCCGGTGAACCACAGCTCATAGCCGGCCAGGGTGCGGCGCAGCGGGGCCACCTTGCGGAGGGCGCAGCACTGGGCGGCGTCACGGGCGAAGAGGTCCTTGCCGAGGAGGCGGTCCTGCTGCTCCACGGTGTTCTCCGGCAGCACGTCCACCACGTTGACGCGCAGGTTCGCGGCCACCTCGTCGCGCGTGGCGTAGGTTTCCGGGAAGTGGTAGCCGGTCTCGAGGAAGAGGACGTCGACGCCGGGAAGCTGGTCGGCGACGAGCGCCGGGAGGACCGCGTCGGCCATGGAGCACGCCACCGCCACTGCGGGCAGCTCGAAGTTGCGCGCCACCCAGGAGATCACCTCGCGCGCCGGGGCGTCCCAGCCGAGCTCGGCGGCGCCGGCTTCGGCAAGGGCCTTGAGCTCGTCGTGGGTGCGGAGCCTGGCGGGTGCTGCCGGTTCAACGACCGGGTCGATGCCAAAGGAGGGGCCACGACCGCCGGGGTTCCCGGCCGAGCCGGCGAGGTTGGGGAGCGGTTGGGGACTCATTGCAGGTCTCCTTCTTCGGCGGCGTGGGCCCATTCGGCGAAGGTCTGGCCCTCGGCGCGGTCGGCGACGAACTTCCGGACCACACGCTCCACATAGTCGGGGAGGTCCTCAACGTAGACCTTGAGGCCGCGGACGGTACGGCCGAGGCCTGCCTCGTCGCGGTCCGAGGACGCCAGCCCGCCGCCCAGGTGGACCTGGAAACCAGGAGTGGGGTCGCCGTCGGGCGTCGGCAGCATCATGCCCTTGAGTCCGATGTCCGCGGTCTGGATGCGGGCGCAGGAGTTGGGGCAGCCGTTGATGTGCAGGGACAGAGCGTGGGGCAGCTGGCCGCTGTCCGCGAGGTCCGCGAGGCGCCGTTCCAGGTCGGCGACGGCGGTGGCGGCCGTGACCTTGGTTTCGACGATGGCGAGCTTGCAGTATTCGATGCCGGTGCAGGCGATGGTGCCGCGGCGGAACACGGACGGACGGGCGGACAGGCCCAGTGCGTCGAGCTCGGCCACGAGCGGCTCAACCTGGTCCTTGGCGACGTCCAGGACCACGATCTTCTGGTGCGGGGTGGTGCGCAGCCGCTGCGAGCCGCGGGCTTCCAGGGTCTCGGCAAGCTTCACCAGCTGGCTACCGGAGAGGCGTCCGGCCAGCGGGGTGGCGCCGATGAAGAACTTGCCGTCCTTCTGTTCGTGCACGCCGATGTGGTCGCCCGGGGTGGTGGGCTTGGGTGCGGCGGGTCCGTCCGCGAGCTTGAAGCCGAGGTATTCGTCCTCGAGGATCTGGCGGAATTTTTCCGGGCCCCAGTCGGCCAGGAGGAATTTCAGGCGGGCCTTGGTGCGCATGCGGCGGTAGCCGTAGTCGCGGAAGATGCTCGTGACGCCGAGCCACACCTCCGCGGCTTCCTCGGGCCTGACGAAGGCACCGAGCCGCTTGGCCAGCATGGGGTTGGTGGACAGCGCGCCGCCCACCCACAGGTCGTAGCCTGCGCCGAGTTCGGGGTGGACCATGCCCACCAGTCCGAAGTCGTTGATCTCGTGCACCACGTCCTGGCTGGGATGGCCGGTGATGGCGGTCTTGTACTTGCGCGGCAGGTTGGCCAGCTCGGGATCGCCAATGAAGCGTTCAGCCAGCTCGTTGATGAGGGGCGTGGGATCGATGATCTCGTCCTTGGCGATGCCGGCCACCGGCGAGCCGAGGATCACGCGGGGCACGTCGCCGCAGGCCTCGGTGGTGGACAGGCCCACGCTTTCGAGGCGGCGCCAGATCTCCGGCACATCCTCCACGCGGATCCAGTGCAACTGGATGTTCTGGCGGTCCGTGAGGTCGGCGGAGTCGCGGGCAAAGTCCACGGAGATCTGGCCGATGACGCGCAGCTGTTCGGTGGTGAGCGCGCCGCCGTCGATCCTGACGCGGAGCATGAAGTATTTGTCCTCGAGCTCGTGCGGCTCGAGCGTGGCGGTCTTGCCGCCGTCGATCCCGGGCTTGCGCTGGGTGTAGAGGCCCCACCAGCGGAAGCGGCCGTGCAGGTCTGTGCCGTCGATGGAGTCGAAGCCGTGCTTGGCGTAAACAGACTCGATGCGCTCGCGCACGTTCAGGCCGTTGTCTTCCTGTTTCCAGGTTTCGTTGGCGTTCAGCGGCGTGGTGCCGTCAACTTTCCACTGGCCGTGCGGCTTCGCTGCCGGGCGTGAGGGGCGGGCGGGTCGCTTGGCGGCGGCGGAGTCCGCGGACGCTCCGGCTAGAGCTGTATCAGTCATGCATCGACTGTAGGGCGCACCCGAAAGCCGTCACAAAGGGTCAGAAACGCGAGGTCACCTAGGGAAATATTTCGTCATGAATCGCCGAAGAGCCTTGAACAAGCCCCGCGGCTGTGCATCCGCGGCGTTGGTTTGGGCGGCTGTTTGGGGTTCCGTTTGGGGTTCCGTTTGGGGTTCCGGCGCGGCGCCTGGCCGGCGTCCCGGTTGTGCCCCCGGCCGGGGTACCTGCGGAGCTTCCGCCGGAGTTGCCGGTGCCCCCTCTGCCCCTTGGGCCCGGGCCCCGGCCTCTGCCCCGGCACCGGCCCCGGCCCCGGCACCGGCCCCGGCACCTTGGACCCTGGCTCCGGCAAGCGCGGCGTCATAACGATCCAGCGCGATCTCGGCAAGCACCGGGGAAGGCAGCAGCGGCTCGGTGACGAGGTCCGCGCCGGCCTTGGACAGCTGGTCGTGGAAGAAGCCGTGCGCGAGGAGATACGAAGCAATGACCACCCGGCCGCCCATATCCACTGCCCCGGCGGACTCCCCCGCGCCGGCACCGCCGGCGGCCTCCTCGCGGAGCATGGCGACGGCGTCGGGCACTGAAGGCTTGGCGGACGCGCCGTAGGCGGCCACAATCCGGTTGGACCGCAGCGCCTTGAGTTGATCGACGAGCTCCTCAACGCTCACGGCAGCCCGGGGGTCCGAGGAACCGGCGGCGGCGAGGACGATGAAGTCGTTGTCCGTGACGCCGGCTTCTCGGAGTCGCTGATCAAGCAGCGCGGCCAGGCGCGGATCGGGTCCCAGCGGAGCAGCGGCCAGCGACCCCGGGCGGCTCTTGACGGCCCGCGCGATGTCCACCTTGACGTGGTATCCCACACTGAGCAGCAGCGGCACCACCACGGCGGATTCCCCGCGGGGCCCGGACGGAAGGGCGGCCACCACATCCACGAGGTCGGGCTGCTGCACGTCCACGTAGGCTTCGCGGATATCGAGTCCCGGCCGCAGCGCGGCAATGCCGTCGCGGAGCGCGTTGACCTCCGCGGCGCCCAACTGACTGGACGTTCCGTGGGCACAGGCGATCATGATGGGGCTATTCATAGGGGCTAGCGTAACGTTGGAGCCGCCCTATCCGCCGCTTCAAATTGACCGGGACGCCCTGTGACCTTCTCCTTCGACGCTGCTCTGGTGTGGCTGGATCTGGCCGGCGTCTTCTTTTTCGCGGTGTCCGGGTCCTTGCTCGCGGCGCGGAAGCAGTTCGACATCATCGGATCCCTCCTCCTCGCATCCGTAGTCAGCCTGGGCGGCGGCGTCATCCGCGACATCATCCTCAACACCGGCCCGCCCGCGGCCTTCAGCAACCCGGCCTACGTGGCGCCCCCGCTGCTCGCCACGGTGCTGGTCTATTTTTTGTTTTCCAGCGTCCAGCGCTACACGTCGCTGCTGATTCTGTTCGACGCCGGCGGTTTGGCACTGTTCTGCATCAGCGGAACGCTCAAGGCGCTCTCCGCGGGGATGAATCCCGTGGCGGCGGTGCTGCTGGGGGTCACGACTGCGGTGGGCGGCGGCCTGCTGCGCGACATCACGGCCAACGAGGTGCCGCAGCTGTTCGACCCCAAGGATCTTTACGCGCTGCCGGCTTTCACGGGGGCGGCACTGACCGCTGTTCTGTGGGTTTCCGGCGTTTTTAATCCGGCCACTGCGAGTGCAGTCGCGGCGGTCGTTTTCGCGTTCCGCGTCACCGCTTGGCGCCGTTCCTGGCATGTTCCGCTGGCCGTGCGCGGGTGGCATCGTCTTGGACTGGACATGTCCGAGTACAAGGCCCGGGATTAGCTAGGATAAGACCCATGACTGACATGTTCCTCGAGAAGTTCCGCGCGCTCGTTCCGAAGTATCTCGAAGACGAATGGCAGGAAGAGGATGGGCTGCCCGAAGAGGAGCTCGACAAGGCCCTGGCCGAGCACCAATTCCAGGTCCCGCTGGTGCTGCGCGAGTTCTACCTGGCGCTGGGCGGCTGCGAGGACCTCATGGAGGCCTACCACTACTTCTGGGATCCCGAAGAGCTCGAGGTCGATGACGAAGGCTTCCTGATGTTCCTCGAGGACGAGGAGGAACAATTCACGTGGGGCTTCCGCGTGGGCGATCTCGGCGTTCCGGACCCGATCGTGTGGCGCCGCAACAACGCCCGCGGCCAGTGGAAGAGCGAAGAAGGCACGTTCTCCGAATTCGTGTTCGACATGTTCGAGTGGGCCTTCAACGACGAAGAGGACTAGCTTCCTCGGGGGCGTGTGGTTTTGTGGTGCCGGCCCTAAACGGGGCACTTCGACACGGACACGCCGAGAGCTAAGCCGACTTCCGCGGCCGTGTCGCCCAAAGTGCCCCACGACGGCGGCAGTCATCCCGGTCTCGCGCACAGCGCCCCGCGACACTCACCGCGAGTCGAAGGCTCCGCGCCGGCACAACTCCAGTACCGCCATCACGTCGGCCACCATCCGCTCAGGGTGATTGACGACGTCGTCATAGCCGAATCTGAGGCACAGACGTCCGCCGATGACGGTTGCGTTGTTCCGCTTCCGATCCTTCCTCACCTGCCGGGGCTCCAGATGCGAGCTTCCGTCGGTCTCAACCACAAGGCAGTCTTCAATCAGGAAGTCCACCTCCCCCACGCCGGGGAGCTCTACATGCCGCCGGACATGCAGCCCCGCCCGCCGGAAATGGAAGTTGGCCAGCACCTCAAGGACTGAGTCCGCCCGAGGGATCACGCAGTCCAGGACTGCCCGGGCGCGGGCGTTGCGGTTGCCCGGGAGCTTGCGGCGCAGGAACTCCACGGTGATATCTCCGCGTTGGGCTGCACACTGGACCATGACCAGGGACTCCACCGCGGGCAGGCAGCGCAGCGAATGGATGAGGACGTCGGCCAATCCGGCGACCGGAAGCCACGGATGGGGCGGATGGGTGCACCGGCCATGGGTGAGCGTTCCCGGCGGGGCTGCCTTGTGGCCCGGGCTCAGGTGCACGGCACCCGGCTCATGCAGTGTCCACAACCGGTAACTGGCCGCAGCCGACACGCATGTCAGCAGCGCGTTGTGATCCAGCGCCACCCCGTACGCGCCAGCCTCGCGGGGCAGGCTGTAGATGCCCCGCCGGATTCGCACAATGCGCCCTGCTGCCAGCGCTTTATCGAGGGAAGCGCGGGTACATCCGGCCCGGCGGAAGGCAGATGTCCTGGCAACGCCGGCCCTCGCACGGAGGAAGCTCTCGATATCCATCCTCCCAAGGTGCCGAGAAGCTGAAGCCTTGGGCAGATCCGTGCCGTGTCATGTGGACAACCCCGCCGTCCCCGGGCACTTCGACACGGACACGCCGTCCCCGCAGCCCCGCATCCCCCTTCCGCACCGCAATGTGCCCCACGGTGGACCGGCCACGGGAAGCGGACCGCGAGCAAGCTGTGACACGCCGATTAACACGAAAGTTAGCCAGAGTGACAAATTTGTCATAGAGTGATTCACGGAACCACTAATTGCCTCCGGTGGATCTGATGCGAACGGGAGAAATGGCCCCGGTTCACTGCAGCGATTGATTCGTATTGCTGCTAAGAACCGGGGCCATTACGTTTGAGCGGGAGTAAGGGGCCACGCTGATTGCCCGGCGGCGCCGGAGGCACGTGCCAGCCCGGCCACCCGGTCTCCGGCGGTACGCCTAGCTGGCGCGGTCCACCACGGCCCGGGCGAAGCTGGTCAAGGACGCCTTCACCACTCCCTCGGGCAGCGGGGCCAGCGCGGCAATGGCTTCGTCGGCCCACGCACGGGCAACAACCCAGGATTCGGCGGTGACGGGGTGCTCGCGCAGGCCTGCCACGGCGGCGGCGAGGGCCTCGTCCGAGGAGAGGTCGCCGTCGATCAGTTTCAGGAGCTCGACGGCGGAGGCGTCGCCCTCGGCGGCGGCGTTGCGCAGGAGCAGCACGGGGAGGGTGGGCACGCCTTCGCGGAGGTCGGTGCCGGGCGACTTGCCGGACTTGACCTTGATGCCGGTGACGTCAATGACGTCGTCCGCCAGCTGGAACGCGACGCCGATTTTCTCGCCGTACTCCACCAGGAGGGACTCGTAGGCTTCGTCGGCGCCCGAGAAGATCGCACCGAGCTGGCCGGAGGCAGCCACCAGGGAGCCGGTCTTGTCCGCGATGACGGACAGGTAGTGCTCCACGGGGTCCTCGTCCGGGCGGGGGCCCACGGTCTCGTGCAATTGGCCGAGGCACAGCCGTTCGAAGGTGCGGGCCTGGATGCCCAGCGCGCGGGACCCGAGTTCGGAGACCAGGATGGATGCACGGGCGAAGATCAGGTCGCCGGTGAGGACGGCCACGGAGTTGCCCCAGACCTCGTGCGCGGTGGGGGCGCCCCGGCGGAACGGAGCGGAGTCCATCACGTCGTCGTGGTACAGCGTGGCGAGGTGGGTCAGCTCAACCACCACGGCGGCCTGCACCACGGCGGGACGGGAGGCATCACCGAGGTGGGCGCACAGCAGCGCCAGCAGCGGGCGGATGCGCTTGCCGCCTGCTTCCACGAGGTGACGCGACGTTGCATCAGCCAGGGGGTCGGAGTTGGCGATCGCTTCGCGGAGCTTCTTTTCCACGCGGGCCAGGTTGGTGGTGATGGCCGGGCCCAGCTCCGGGTCCTCGGCAATGGCCGCGAAACCTGCCGGAAGCTGGAGGCCCGTGGCGATGGCCGTGGTATTCAGGTCGGGCTCGTTGGAGACCGGCAGGCCGTGCCCGGCGTGGGTCCAGCTGTGTCTTGCAGAGTTGGTCACGGGTTAACCCTAACTTTTTGTTGCGGAAGCCGCGGTTGTGTAGCTGGACGGGGACAGGGAGGTGTTGGACGTTGCAGGCACCAGTGCCTCCAGGAGCCGGATCACCCTGTCCTCAAATCCCATAGCGGACGGATCAGTAACGTTTGCCATCAGGCGGACCACAAAGCGCATCAGGGCCGGGAGCGGCATGCCCGTCCGCAGCGCGAGTTTCATGACGGACGGCTTGCCGATCACGGAGGCGAAGGCGCGGCCCAGGGTGAAGTGGCTCCCCCACTGGCCCCGCACGTAGTCCGCGTACCCCTTGAAGTGGAGGTCGGCGTCGTCCGTGGTCCACCGGGCGTACGACCTCTTCCAGGTCGCGGCGTCGATGATGAATTCGGCCGCAAAGCGGGCGGATTCCATGGCGTAGGAGATGCCTTCGCCGTTGAACGGGGACACCATCCCGCCGGCGTCGCCCAGCAGCAGCATGCCCGGGTAGTAGTGCGGCGTGCGGTTGAATCCCATGGGCAGCGCGGCGCCGCGGATCTCGCCCACCTGGTTTTCGGGGGTGAATCCCCACTCGGCGGGCATCCCGGCGGTCCATTCGCGCAGGACCTGCTTGTAGTCCAGCTTGCCGAATTCCTTGGAGGAGTTCAGGATGCCCAGGCCCACATTGGAGGTTCCGTCGCCCACGCCGAACACCCAGCCGTAGCCTGGGAGCAGTTCACCGTTGCGGCCGGGGAGTTCCAGCCAGCCCTCCATCCAGTCGTCGTCGTGGCGGGGGCTGGTGAAGTAGGTGCGCACGGCCACGCCCAAGGGGCGGTCGTCGCGTTTGTTGATGCCCGTGGACACGGCGGCGCGGGACGAGTTTCCGTCCGCGGCCAGCACGACGTCGGCATGGAAGTCGCGCGTCTCGCCCGTCTTGCGTCCGGACTCGTCAAGCAGTGCGGCGCGCGCGCCGATGACGCGGCCGTCCGCTGAGCGCGACGCCTCGGAGACGCTGTGCCGTTCCAGCAGGACGGCGCCGGCGGATTCCGCGTGCCGGGCCAGTTCCTCGTCGAAGCCCAGCCGGGTGCGGATCAGGCCGTAGGTGGGAAAATCGGCCACTTCGGGCCAGGGAAGCTCGATGGTGCGGCCGCCGGCAATGAGCCGTAGGCCCTTGTTGCGCCGCCAGCCGCTCTCCTCCGGGTGCGGCAGGCCGAGCTTTTGGATCTCGCGGACGGCCCGCGGGGTGAGGCCGTCCCCGCAGACTTTCTCGCGCGGGAAGCTGGTTTTCTCGAGCACTGTGACCTCGATGCCGGCCTTGGCGAGGTAGTAGGCGGCGGTGGACCCCGCGGGACCGGCCCCTACGATCAGTACTTTCACGGCTGCCTTCGGCTAACCCGCGGGCCGCGTGATGTTGCGGCGCAGCTTGGCTACCGGGCCGGTGTGGGCGGCCAGGGCGGCTGCGTTGCCGTTGACGGGCTTGTGGGCGCGGTGGACGGCGACTATTCCGCCGCTGAGGTTGCGGTAGGTCACCTTCTCCCAGCCGGTTTCCTTCAGCCAGGCGGCGAGGTGGTCCTGGTCCGGCCACGCGCGGATGGACTCGGCGAGGTAGACGTAGGCGTCCGGGTTGGAGGAGACCTTGACCGCGATGGCCGGCAGGGCGCGCATGAGGTATTCGGTGTACATGGTCCGCCACAGGGGAACAACGGGCTGGGAGAACTCGGCGATGACGATTTTGCCGCCGGGCTTGGTGACGCGCAGCATCTCGGCCAGGGCCTTCTTCGGCTCGTTGACGTTGCGCAGTCCGAAGGAGATGGTGACCGCGTCAAACGAGTTGTCCGCGAAGGGCAGACGGGTGGCGTCGCCGGCAATAAAGTCAATGTCCGGGCGGCGGCGCTTGCCTACCTTGAGCATGCCGAGGGAGAAGTCGCAGGCGATCACGTTTATGCCGGCATCGGCATACGGCTCGCTGGATGTGCCGGTTCCCGCGGCAAGATCAAGCACCCGCTGGCCCGGCTTCACGTCCATGGCCTCGAAGACCACCCGGCGCCAGCGGCGCGTCTGTCCCATGGACAGGACGTCGTTCACGACGTCGTATTTGGGGGCCACGTCGTCAAACATTGTGGCTACTTCGTCCGGACGCTTATCCAAGGATGCTCGGTTCACCATGTCATTGTCTCAAATGTTGGCCGGACCCACGAACCACGCCTCCACGCCGCGCGGCGAAGTACTCGGGAGTACTGTTGTCTCATCATGACGAGCGCGTTCCGTACCTTGACAGTCCCCCTGGATGCAGAAACATTCCCCGGGGGGCTGCCGTCGTTTCTGGTCCGGGACGATGTCCTTTGCTGGACCCGCCGCGAGGCCGGTCTGGTGGGCTTCGGCGAGGTGGCACGGTTCACCGCCACGGGCCCGGAGCGTTTCCTCGAGGCCGATATCTGGTGGCGGCACCTGGTCCTGGAAGCGGACGTGACCGACTCCGTGCGATGTCCGGGCACCGGCCCGGTGGCATTCGGGTCCTTCGCCTTCTCGAAGGTGTCCACCCACCGGTCCCGCCTGATCGTCCCCGAGATAGTGGTGGGCGTCCGGGACGGCCGGTCCTGGCTCACCCAGTTAACGTTCGACGACGGCGAACTCACCCAGGCGGGCGCCCTCGCCACCCTGGAGCGCTGGTTGAGCGGCGCCGAGGATGCCGACGCGCTGGCTGCCGACGCCTCCGGAGCCGTGCTGTCCGTTGGCGACCGTCCCGGCGGCGGCATGACCGTGGAACCGGTTGCCGACGTCGTACCTAAACTTGAAACCGGCTCCCTCAGCGAACAGGACTGGATGGCCGCGGTGTCGGCGGGCGTCGCAGAGATCCGGACCGGGAAACTGGAAAAACTCGTGTTGGCCAGGGACATCGTGGCCACCCTCCCGGACGGCGTGAATGCCGCCGAGATCCTCCGCCAACTGGCTGTCCGGTATCGCGAATGCTGGACCTATGGCGTTGACGGCCTGGTGGGCTCCACTCCCGAGATGCTGATCCAGGTGGAGGGCCGTACCGCCCAGGCACGCGTGCTGGCCGGAACCCTAGACCGCCGGGACGCCGACGGAATGGCGGGCTCGCCGCTGGAATTCGCCGAACGCGTGCTGGCCGGCTCCGAGAAACAGCGGCATGAACACGAGATCGCCATCCAGTCACTCACCACCCAGCTGGCCCCGTTCTCCGAGGCCATGAACGCGCACAGCGAACCCTTCATCCTCGAGCTGCCCAATGTGTGGCATCTGGCCTCCGACGTGAAGGCCGAGCTCACCGAGGTCGAGGGCCACGTGCCCACCTGCCTGGCCCTGATCAACGCGCTCCACCCCACCGCCGCGGTGTGCGGGACACCCACCTCCGTGGCAGGCGCGCTCATCCGCAAGCTCGAGCACATGGACCGCGGACCCTACGCCGGGCCCGTGGGCTGGCTCGACGCGGCAGGAAACGGCGAATGGGGCATCGCCCTCCGGGGCGCCGTGATCGAGGCCCCGGATACCGTTCGGCTTTACGCCGGCTGCGGGATCGTGGAAGGTTCACATCCGGAAGCCGAACTGGCCGAGACCTGGGCCAAGTTCCGGCCGATGCTCGAATCCCTCGGCATCAAAAGCTGAAGCCCCGATTCCGGGATTGCAGACACTCCACGCCGGAAAAGTCTTGCGTTCCACCCCGAATTAGTTATCCAATAGTGAAACTAAGTTTTCTGTGACGTACATCTCGTGTTCGGCGATACACTATGAACCGACTTGTTTCGCATCCCTCCTGCAACAAAAGGTAAGAAAATGCAGATTTCCCGTACTCTTCTGGGCAGCTCCAAGCTGAAGGCCGCCACCGTTCTCGCCATTGGCGCACTGGCCCTCTCGGCCTGCACCAACGCCTCGCAAACCGGCACCTCGGGCGGGACGGCCTCGCCGTCCGGTAGTGCCAAGGCCAGCTTTGATCCTGCCACCGTCCAGAAGGACGACGCCCTGGCCGCCATGGTTCCGTCCGCGATCAAGTCCAAAGGCACCCTCACCGTGGGCTCGGACACCACCTACGCCCCCGCCGAATTCCTCGGCCCGGACGGACAGACTCCGGTGGGTTACGACGTCGACATCGCCAAGGCGATCGGTGCCACGCTGGGCCTGAAGGTCCAGGTGCAGACTGCCGAATTCACGGGCATCCTTCCCGCGCTCGGCCCCAAGTATGACCTCGGCATCTCCTCCTTCACCATCAACAAGGAGCGCCTCAGCGCCGTGAACATGGTGAGCTACTTCAACGCAGGCACCGCCTGGGCCGTCCAGAAGGGCAACCCGAAGAAGTTCTCCCTGGATGACGTCTGCGGCAAGTCCATTGGTGTGCAGACCGGCACCGTCCAGGAAGACCCCGACCTCTCCGGCCGCAACAAGAAGTGCACCGCGGACGGGAAGCAGCCCATCAACATCGTCACGCTCAAGAACCAGACGGACGTCACCACGCGCCTGGTCAACGGCAGCATCGACGCCATGGCAGCCGACTCCCCGATCATCGGCTACGCCCTGACCCAGACCAACGGCCAGCTTGAAAAGCTCGGCGATGTGTACGACGCCGCCCCGCAGGGCATCGCCGTGGCCAAGTCCGACACCGCGCTGGCCGACGTTATCCAGAAGACGGTCAACAAGCTGATCGAAAACGGCTCCTACAAGAAGATCCTCGAAGGCTGGGGCAACGCTGAGGGTGCGATCACCAAGTCCGAGATCAACCCGGCGGCCGGATCTTGAGTCTTCACGTCACCGACCGCAAGTCAGGCACGCAGATGGACCATCAGACAAACCAGCCGGCAGTGGTGCTGAACAAGGCCGTGCCGGTGCGCCACCCGGGCCGGTGGATCAGCGCCCTGCTGATCCTCGGCGTGCTGGCGCTCTTCCTGCAGAGCCTGGTCACCAACCCCAACTTCCGCTGGGACATCGTCGGCACCTACATCATGGACGTCAAGGTGGTCCAGGGTGTGGGGTGGACGCTGCTGCTGACCGTCGCCTCGATGGCCCTGGCCATTGTCCTTGCCATCCTGCTGGCGTTCATGCGCCAGTCGGACAACCCCGTGTTCCGCTGGTCCAGCTGGGCGTGGGTGTGGTTCTTCCGCGGCACCCCCGTGTACACGCAGTTGATCTTCTGGGGCCTGATCTCGGTCCTGTACCCCAAGATCAGCGCGGGCGTCCCGTTCGGCCCCGAGTTGTTAAGCGTGGACACCAGCACGGTGATCACCGCCACCGCTGCGGCCATCCTGGGCCTCGGCCTGAATGAGTCCGCCTACCTGGCGGAAATTTTCCGGGCGGGCCTGAAGTCCGTGGACCGCGGCCAGATGGAAGCCGCCGAGGCGTTGGGCATGGGCAAAACCAAGATCATGTGGCGGATCATCTTGCCGCAGGCCATGCGGGTGATCGTGCCGCCTACCGGCAACGAGACCATCGGCATGCTCAAGACCACTTCCCTGGTCCTGGCCGTCCCGTTCACCCTGGACCTGACGTTCGCCACGAACACGCTGGCCAACCGGACGTACCTTCCGGTGCCGCTGCTCATCGTGGCAGCCATCTGGTACCTCGTCATCACCAGCCTGTTGATGGTGGGCCAGCACTTCATCGAGGCCTACTACGGCAAGGGCGTGGACAACCTGGCCCCGGCCGCCGTCAACCCGGCGGCCGCCAAGGCTGCGTCCGCCGTCGCCCCGAGCGCCGAGGCTGAGCCGGCACTCAAGATGGACTTTCCCGAGGAGGAGGCAAAATGACCATCACCACTGTAAAACCGCTGGTGCGGATTGAAGGCCTCCACAAGTTCTACGGCCACCACCACGTGCTGCGCGGCATCGACCTGACGGTCAATCCGGGCGAGGTGTCCGTGGTGATCGGGCCCTCGGGTTCGGGCAAATCCACCATGCTGCGCTGCGTGAACCTGCTGGAAACCATCAGCGCCGGACGCATTTCCGTGGGCGACCAGCTGATCGGCTACCGCGAGGTCAACGGCAGGCTCCACGACCTCAAGACCAAGGAGATTGCCGCCCAGCGCCGCGAGATCGGCATGGTGTTCCAGCGCTTCAACCTGTTCCCGCACAAGACCGCCCTGCAGAACATCATGGAAGCTCCCGTGCAGGTCAAGGGCCAGTCGCGGGAGGTTGCCAAGAAGCGGGCCCTCGAGCTGCTGGACCGGGTGGGCCTGGCGGAGCGTGCCGGGCACTACCCCTCGCAGCTTTCCGGTGGCCAGCAGCAGCGTGTGGCCATTGCGCGCGCCCTGGCCATGGACCCGGAGCTCATGCTGTTCGATGAGCCAACCTCCGCGCTGGACCCTGAGCTGGTGGGCGACGTCCTGAACGTGATGAAGGACCTCGCCAAGTCCGGCATGACCATGATTGTGGTGACCCACGAGATCGGCTTTGCCCGCGAAGTGGGCGACCGGCTGACGTTTATGGACGGCGGTGTTGTGGTGGAGTCCGGCGACCCCCGCGAGATCCTCAGCAACCCGCAGCACGTCCGCACCAAGGAGTTCCTGAGCCGGGTGCTGTAGCCCGACGCTCAGATCGCCTGTCGACGCGCAAATGCCCCGTCGCTGCTGGAATTCCGGTAGCGGCGGGGCATTTGCGCGTCGCAGGGCAGATTGCGCGTCCTGGTCACTGCGCGGAGCGGGCACGACGGCGGGGCACACCAGCCGCGGCAAGCTTGCGCTCAAGTTGTCCATCGGCCCTCAGCTCGTCCCAGACCCAGCGGACAACTCCGATCCCGGAGGCCCTGATGCGGTCTTCCCTGAGCTTTTCGTCGACGACGGCCTGCGAGGGCGTCCGGCCCCGAAGGTACTCGGGCTTCAGGTACTTCACGACGCCGTCGAACTCCCCCGCCACCCGGGCACCATCCCAGTAGTAGTCCGTGTAGCCCACGAGCCCGGAGTGGTCCCGCATTTCGTACTGAAGCGCCGGCGATTCGAATCCGGCTATCCACATCAGTGCCCGGCCGTACGATTCGCCCGCCGAGCCGGAACGCGCGTCGGCGAACTCCACGGCCACCCGGATCCGCCGTGCCGCGGCCGCGGTGTAGTTGCCGTCGATCCCCGCCAGGAGCGTCTCCTTTGTGAGCGCAGGCAGGCCCTGCGCCCGGTCCGCCCTGAGCACATGGTCCACCGGCACCACTGCCTCGGCGAACGTCGTGAACGCCGCGAGGTCCAGCACGGTCCGCACCCGTCCGGTAACCAGCAGCCCTTCGCGCCGGACAACCTCCAACCCGGCCGGGGAGGCGTAGTGCCTCTTGATCCCGGCACGCGAGCGGCCGCCGTCATTCCTCATGGTCAGGGCATAGACAGGATGGCGGCGGCCGATGGTCGGAATTCTCCAGACGGACGCCGCGGAGTGACGGGCGAACACCGTCGGGGCCATCAACGCCTGGGCCGCGGCACTGACCCGCACGCGGTACTGCTCCCACTCTTCGAGCGCCTGCCAGGATGCCCCGTCAACATACACACCGTGCCGGACACGGACCAGCGCTCCCGAGTTGCACCTGCCGGCAAGCTGTTTCGGCGTCAGGCCCAGCTGGACGTGCTCACGGGCCAGTATCAGTCTGGGCAACTCCTTCATGGAACCAAGATCCCAGTCCGCGGACAGCATCGCGATGCCGCGCCGCGGCCATGTGGACAATCAGAGGCGGCATTCGCCCGACGCCCACATCACCTCGCGACGCGCAAATTACCCGGCGCTGCTGGAATTCCCCTAGCGACAGGGCATTTGCGCGTCGCAGGGCAGGGTGCGCGTCGCCAAGCACAGCGCGCGTCGCAGGGCAGGGTGCGCGTCGCCAAGCCACCACCCAGGGCACGGGCCGGGCTACTCCGCCGCAGGCGCTCCGGCCACCGCAGCTCCGACCGCGGCCCGGATGCGGGCGTGCAACTCCCTGAGTCCCTGCCGGTCGGTGCGGACCTCGATGATGCTCCGTCCCTCACGGGGTGAGGTGAGCGCCGCGGCGAGTTCCGCCGTCGTGCTGACCGCGTGGTGTTCGACGCCGTAGGCCGCGGCGAGTGCCGAGATGTCCACGGTGTGGGGGGTGCCGAAGAGCCGCTCGACGGCGTTGCCGTAGGCCCCGCTCTCCTGCACGGCGCCGTGCTCGAGGAGGTTGAAGATGGCTCCCCCGGAATCGTTCAGCACCACGATCCGCAGCAGCGGGTCTGGTTCGCCGGAGCCGAGGAGGAGGCCGCCAGCGTCGTGCAGGAAGGTCACGTCGCCCACCAGCAGCGTGGTCTCCTGCCGGCCGCCCAACGCGATTCCGGTGGCCGTGGAGAGGGTGCCGTCGATCCCGGCCAGGCCACGGTTGGCGAACACGGTGGCGTGCGGCTCCGGCGCGGGCTCCCCGGCGAGGTCCACGTCGCGGATCCCGTTGGAGGACCCGAGCATTAGCTGCCCGCGGGAATGCTTCCACACCAGCGCGCCTACGGCGGGTCCAGTGGCGGCAGCTGAACTTGCCAGGACCTGGTCCAGGGAATGTTGGGCCGCGGCACCGGCAAGCAGCCAGGCATCCAGCCAGGTGGCGGAGCCCCGCCCAGCGAATTCGGCAAGGTCCGCGAGGTTATCCAGCGGCAGTTCGGTCCGGCGGCCGGGCTCATACCAGGCCACGGGGACGGGTTGGTACAGGGCTGCGGGGACGTCGGCGCGGGCCAGCAGCGCCGACACGGGCCGGGAGAGGGTAGGCCGGCCAAACAGCACCACGCGTTCGATCGGCAGCGCGGATCCTGCACCGAAGTGTTCCAGCAGCAGCCGGTACGGGCCCACGGCGTTGGGTCCGAACCGGGCGTTGGAGGACGGTTCGGCCAGCAGCGGCAGTCCATGGGCCCGGGCGAAGGCTTCGGCGACGGGTCCGGCGTCGTGCCCCGCCAGCACCACCGTTCGCCGCTCCCGAAGATGGGCCGGGGCGGCCGGGAAGTCAAGCGCCAGGGGGCCGCGGCCAACCCGGTAAACACCACGGCCGGATACGGCGGGCAAGTGGTCCTCGCGGGCCGGGACCAGCGGATCCCGGAAGGCGAGGTTCAGCTGCACAGGTCCGGGCGCTACGTCGTCGAAGACGCCCGTGGCCGCACTGAGGGCGGTCTCCACGGCGCGCCGCGGGTCACGGCCGGCGGGGACGTCGACGGCGAACCGCACGTGGTCGCCGAACAAGTCGAGTTGGGTGGTGGTCTGGTTGGCCCCGGTCCCCCGGAGTTCCTCGGGACGGTCCGCCGAAATCACCATGAGCGGCACGGCGGCGTGGTTGGCCTCCATTACGGCCGGCAGAAGATTCCCCACTGCGGTGCCCGAGGTAGTGAGGACGGCGGCAGGCGCACCCGTGGACAAGGCCAGGCCGAGGGCGGTGAACCCCGCCGAGCGCTCGTCGATCCGGACCAGGAGTTCCACTCGACCGGCGGCGTCGGCCTCGGCAAGGGCGTAGGCCATCGGCGCCGACCGGGACCCCGGCGACACCACCACGTAACGCACACCGCCGGCGAGCAGCGCGGACACCGCCATGCGGGCGGCTTCGAGCGAGCTAAGGGATTCCGGGGCAGGCTCTTCGGCGGGGACATGCTCATCGGCCGGGGCAGGCTCTTCGGCGGCTGATTGGGCATTGAGCGGGTCCAGCGGGTTCTCGGAAGTCACCACACCAGTTTCCCACCAACCAGGGGCCCTACATGTTCTCTGGGGTTTCGATGCCCAGCAGGTCCAGGCCGGCGGACAACCTGTGGAGGACGAGTGTGCATAGGGCGAGCCGGGACTGCCGCACGGATTCCTCCGCCTTCAGCACCGGGCACTGATCATAGAAGGCCGTGAACAGTTGCGCCAGTTCGAAGAGGTAGGTGCACAGCCGGTGCGGCTCCAGCAGTTCCCCCACCTTTTGCAGGGTCGCGCCGTACTCCAGCAGGTGGAGGGCCAGGGCACGTTCGGCCGGTTCGACGACGGCGATCGCCACGGCTGGGGTCAACCCGCCCGCCGCACCGCCCGGACCGCCGGCCCCAGCCCCAGCGCCGCCCAAGTCGCCGGCCTTCCGCAGGATGGAACGGATCCGCGCCGCGGCGTACTGCACGTAGGGGCCGGTGTTTCCGGTGAGAGCCAGCATGCGGTCGAAATCGAATACATACTCGGTATCGTGGCCCACGGCAAGGTCTGCGTATTTAACGGCGCCAATGCCCACCTGGCGTGCGGTGATGGCGCGGTCCTCCTCGGAGAGATCCGGGCGGCTCGCGTCCACCACCGCCCGGGCACGGTCCACAGCCTCCTCCAGCAGGGCCATGAGTTTCACGGGCGTGCCGGACCGGGACTTGAGGATCTTGCCGTCCTCGCCCAGCACGTTGCCGATCTGCACATGGGTGGCCTCCACCGAATCCGGCAGCCACCCGGCCTCGCGGGCCGTTTCGAAAACCATGCGCAGGTGCACGTTCTGTGGCGCGCCCACCACGTAGAGGATGCGGTCCGCGTGCAGTTCCTGGACCCGGTACCGGATGGTCGCAAGGTCCGTGGTGGCGTAGCCGTAGCCGCCGTCGGACTTCCGGATGATCAGCGGCAGCGGCTCGCCGTCGCGGCCGGTGAAGCCTGCGGGGAACGTGCACAGCGCCCCTTCGCTCACACGGGCCAGTCCGCGCTCCTCCAGCTCCTGGCACAGTTGTGCTAGATGGGGATCGTAGGAGCTTTCGCCGGCAATGTGGTCGTCCTCGAGGCTGACGCCCAGCGTGGCGTAGATGGCATTGAAGTAGACCTTCGAGTGGTCCACCAGCCGCTGCCACACCTCCAGGGTTTCCTCGTGGGCCGACTGCAGGGACACCACGCGAAGTCGCGCCCGCGTGGCGAAACTGTCCGGGCCCGAATCAGAGGCATCGAACTTTGCCCGCGCCGCCTGGTAGAACGCGCTGGGGTCCCTCTCCAGCAAGGCGGCCTCGGGCGAGTCCTCGCCGATCTCCAGCCAGTGCTCAATCAGCATCCCAAATGGCGTGCCCCAGTCGCCGATGTGGTTCTGCCGGATCACCGTGTGGCCCAGCGCCTCGAGGACGCGGACCAGGCTGTCCCCCACCACCGTGGTGCGGAGGTGGCCCACGTGCATTTCCTTCGCAACGTTCGGGGAGGAATAGTCGACGACGACGCGCTGGGCCGGCGTCTCAGGCGCACCCGCCGCCGGGGCGCCGGACGCATGGGCGTTCAGCAACTCCTCGATCCAGGTACCGTCGAACGTGAGGTTGATGAAGCCCGGCCCGGACAGCTCCACTTTGGTGCAGATGCCGTCGAGTTCCAGCGCATCCACGATGCGCGCGGCCGCGTCCCGGGGCGGCAGGCCGACCTTCCGGGCCAGGGCCATGGCGGCGTTGATCTGGATGTCCGCGAACTGCGATGGCCGGATGACGGGATCGGTCTGGCGGAACTCCTCGCCGAACGCTTGGGCAATCGCTGCCTGGACTATGGGGACAACCATCTCGGCCGGATTATTCACATTCTCCAAATTATCAGCCACGCCCCTTCCGACCCCACCTCCTGCGTTGCGCTATCACTTACGGTCCCCAAAAACGACTCCAAAGGACCACAAGTGATAGCGCAACGGACGGGCGGAGGAGGCGTCAGGCGTCTGCGCGGAAAACCTGCACCACGGACGGGCGAGGAGCGCGGGCCTGGCCCGGCTTCGGGGCGGAACCCGCGGCCACATAGTCCGGGAAGTACGAGTGCTGGTCGGCGAACGTGCCCTCCTCGCCCGGGTGCTGGACTGCCACGAACACGGTCCGTTCCTCGTCGTGGATCACGGGGCCGCAGGTTTCGGCGTCCCGGGGCACCGCCAGGAACTGCTCCACCTTGCCGCGCTCGGCTCCGGTGAGGGTGACCTTGAAGAGCCCGTCCGCGTAGCCGATGCTGGAGGGGGCGCCGTCGGTGGAGATCCACAGATCGCCCACGGAGTCGAAGGCCACGTTGTCCGGGCAGGAGATCGGCGAGACCTTGTCGGCCGGGAATCCGGCGAAGTACGTGGAGCTGTTCCTGGCCGGATCGCCGCAGACCATCAGCAGGTTCCAGCCGAACGCGGTGGAGGTCTGGTCCCCGGTTTCGGTGATCTCCACGATGTGGCCGTCCCGATTGAGGTTGCGGGGGTTGACCTCGGTGGCGCTTTCCTTGCCCACCTTGCCGCGGTCCGAGTTGTTGGTGCAGACCACGTAGACCTTGCCGGTGTGCAGGCTCGGCTGGACGTCCTCGCAGCGGTCCATCTTGGTGGGGCCCACCTTGTCGGCCGCCAGGCGCGTGTACACCAGGACCTCCCCGACGGACATGCCGGCCACGGCCGACTTGCCACCCACCACGAGGGGCAGCCATTCGCCCGAGCCGTCGAAGGCGCCGTCGGCGGGAAGCTTGCCCGAACCGTCGATTTCAGCCGCCGGGGAGTCACCGGTGAACTTGGCCACGAACAGGTCGCCTTCTGAAAGCAGCGTCATATTGTGCTTGCGGTCAGCCGCTGTTGTGCCCGGACGGTATTTCGCCGCCGACACGAACTTGTAGAGGTAGTCGAAGCGCTCGTCGTCGCCCATATAGGCCACCACGTGGCCGGATTCTGCCACGATCACGTTGGCGCCCTCGTGCTTGAACCGGCCCATCGCCGAGTGCTTCTTCGGGGTGGACATGGGATCGAAGGGGTCCACTTCCACCACCCAGCCGAACCGGTTGGTCTCGTTGGCGTACCCGGCGTTGCGGGTGTCGAACCGGGGGTCGTCCAGTTCCCACTGGCGCGCCGTCGGCTTGCTGGTCAGTCCGTAGCGCTTGTCGGCGGCGGAGGTGCCGGCGGAGACGAAATAGCCGTTGAAGTTCTCTTCGCCGGAGAGGATGGTGCCCCAGGGGGTGGTGCCGCCGGAGCAGTTGCCCAGTGTGCCCTTGATGGCGCGTCCGGAGGGATCGGCAACGGTGGTGACCAGCGCGGAGCCGGCTGCCGGGCCGGTGAGCTCATATGTGGTGTCGCTGAGGTAGCGGCGGTTCAGCGGCGCGCCCTTGACGTAGTTCCACGGCTTGTTCTTGTTCTTGCGCTCCAGCTCCACCACGGTGAGGCCGTGGGCCGCGCGGCCGATCGCGCGGGTCTCCGCGGCGTCGAACGTGGCAGGGAGCATGATGTTCTCGTTGGTGTACTCGTGGTTGGTGAAGAGCACGGCGCGGCGGTCCTTGGACCCCTCGATGGGCAGGATGTCCGTGTAGTCGTTGTTGTAACCGAACTGCCGGGACTGGGCCGCGGCCGTCTGCTTGTCCAGGTCGAAGTCCGGCGCGTCATCGAACAGCGGGTCTCCCCAGCGGATGACGGGCTGCCAGGTGAATCCTTCGGGAACCGTGAGGGCGTCGACGGCGGAGTCCACCGGTGCGATGGCGTTGAACTGGAGCCTGGACTTGCCGAAGCCGTCCTTGGCGGCCGCCGCGAGGCCAGGGCCGCCGTCGGCCACTGCCCCTTCCGGGGAGGTCAGGGAACCGAGGACGACGGCGAGCGCACCGGCGGCGCCGAACCCAAGGGCGGCGCGGCGGGACAGTGTGGCGGACGCGATGTCGCGGAAGTAGCTGTTCGTGCTGGTGTTGCAGACCTCGCCGGAGCAGGCGTTGTCGCACTTCAGGGCACACGTGACGGGGCTGCGCTTGCCCTTGGTATGGCCGAGCATGGGGAGCAAGGCAAACTTGCGTCCGGTGGTTTCAGGCATTGGAGACCTTCCAGGGTGTTCGGTGCGGTCCGCCCACCCTGTCAGTCATTTTCGACTCACAGCCAACTCTCAGGTAAAGATCAGATTAACTCCGGCGACTTGATGGATAAGCGCCCGCGAGCTCGGCGTGCACCCTTCGGAGCCGTTCCAGCCACCAGTCCCGGCGCTCAGGAGCGGCGGCGTGTTCGGCCAGCAGCCCGGCGTCGGCGGCAACGTCGCGGACCCGGATGGCGCCGTCGTCGGCCACCAGCGAATCCCTGGTGACATCCGCCGCGAGCAGGGACACCGTTCCCAGCCCGCACGCGTAGGGCAGCTCCGGGAGGGCTGCGGCGAGCGCCAGCCCGGCGCGGATTCCCACGGAGGTGTCCAGCGCTGAGCTGACCACCGCCGGCAGCCCTGCGTGCGCCACGATCTCCAAGGCCCGCCGTACGCCGCCGAGCGGAGCCACCTTCACCACGATCAGGTCAGCCGCGCCCGCGCGGGCCACCTTCAAGGGGTCCTCTTCCTTGCGGACACTTTCATCGGCCGCGATCAGCACCGGAACACGCGCCTGCCGCAGCTGCCGCCGCACCTCGGCCAGGCCGGCGATGTCAGGGACCGGCTGCTCGGCGTATTCAAGCCCGACGGCGGACAGCCGCCTGAGTGCCTCCACCGCCACCGGGACGTTCCAGCCGCCGTTCGCATCCACCCGGATGGCGGCGTCCGGCAGGGCTGCGCGGACGGCGTCCACCCGGGCGGCGTCGTCGTCGAGAGTCTGGCCGCGTTCGGCCACCTTGACCTTGACCGCGTCCACCCGGCCAAAGCGGGCAAGAATCTCCGGAACCCTGGCCGCCTCAACCGCCGGCACCGTGGCATTAACCGGAATGCTGTCCCTGAGCGGCGGCGGGAAGCCCTGCCAGCCGGCCTCGACCGCAGAGGCAAGCCACCGGGAGGCTTCGGCGTCGCCGTATTCGGGGAACGGGCAGAATTCGCCCCACCCCAGGGGGCCATCAAGGAGCAGCGCCTCCCGGGTGAGGATGCCGCGGAATTTCACCCGCATGGGCAGGCTCACCACATGCGCGGATGCCAGGAGTTCGTCCAGGGAGGGAAGAACGGGCGGTTGCTGGAGTGCGTCGGCGGGCATGATTTCACTCTACCGGCCACCCCCGACAGTCAAACCGGGGCATGCTTCCCGGGCGTCATTTTCGGATGACGGCGTCCGGCGGCTGGGGTGTGGTGATCGGGTCCGCGTGCCGGTGCACGAGCGCCCAGGTGTCACCTTCGCGGCGATAGATGCTGGTGACCCGCAGGTCGAACGGCGATATTTCGGCGCCTCCTCCGACCTTGGCTTGCCAGTGTTCTATGTCCAGGAGGCAGGCGAGATCGGCAGTGACGAAGCTGGTGAGGGTATCAAAAGCGGTGACGCGCCCGTCTTTGAACCGTGCAGCGGCTGAATCGAGGGCCTCTGACACCCGCTCCCAGCCCACCGCCGGAGGACCCCAGGGGTTGGCCAGGGACACATCCGCGCTGTGGGAGAAGATCACCTTGGCGGGCTCCGGGTCGCCTTGGGCAAACCGGGTGGCCGCTTGATGAAACTGCTCGATGACCTCGTCAAGCTGCATTGGTCCCACCTTCTGACTCGTAGGGTCGTCCGGGTATGTGCACCAGGTGGAGCGCACATGGCCTCAGAACGCGGGTGGAACGGCGCAGCCGGCTTCGCAGCTGAACCTCGGAATGGACGGCAGCTGAACCTCGCCGCTGAACCTCGGAATGGACTGCGGAGCGGGCCTTGGAAATGGGCCTTGGTAGGGCCGACGACGACTGGGGGCGAGCTCTAGGATTAAGAAACTCGTCGCCGCCGGCCCAGCTCAAGGAGCCCTGGCGCGAATCCAGCGGAGGTCCGCCGGATTCGCCGCGGGCGGCTGGTCAAGAACCATGCCGATGAGAAAATTCTATGAACGGTCAAGGCCGCTGGCGTGAGTGCCCGCTACTCGTTTTTCGGGCCGGCGTGTACTCACAATTGCGGATATCACGCACCCGCGATGTCGGGGTTCCAGGGAGGCCGGCAGGAGTATACGCAGGGGGTCCGGTCAATGTCACGGCACCGGTTTAGCGAGGCCGTCCACGAAGGCGACAGGCGCCGTGTACTGCTGGTAGAGCTGGAGCGCGTCCTCGACCGAGAGGTTTCCAAACGTCAGTGCCGTCTGCAGCGCCTCAAGCTGCGCGTTGCAGGTTTCGGCGGCGCTGACCCGCTCGGCCACCGAGTGCGAGTTAGCCAGATTCGTGGCCATGGCAGCCGCGAGAGATGCCAGCACCGCGCCGAGGCAGAGCACCTGCCAGACGGTGGAGCTCTGTTCCAGGGACAGGGCGCCCTGCGCGGCCGTGGTGAACTTGGTGCCGCCGAAGGCCGGGCCCGCCGTGAGCGCCGCGGACAGGGCGCTGCCCACAACGCTAGTGCTGGCCAGCCTGTTCCGGCGGGGCCGCGCCTTGCGCAGGAAGGCCTGGAGTGCCAGTTGCCGTTGCTCAATATTCTCCGTCAGCTTCTGACGCTTGTCCGGCTGTTCGCTCATGACCCTTCCCCGCGCCTGGTGAGGTTGCGCCCTGCCCCTTCAGGGCCGCAGTTGGTTCAAGCTTGCGCCGGGGGTGCAGGGGTGTCAACGTTGAGGACAGCCACCCGCGGGCGCCGGAAGACGCCCGGGAAACGGCCCCTGCACGGCCCTAAGTCCGGACCTTAATCGGCGGATGCCAACGCCCCGCGTGTCACCGTCGGTTTGGGCATTGGCATCCGCCACGGCAGCGGGCGCAGTGCTGATGGGCTTGCTGCCGACACTGCAAGCCTAGGAAGAACAGCAAGCCGCGGGCACGAGTGTCCGCTACCTGTTTTTGCCGCGCACTTCGGCCAGCGGTGACCGGCACTACGGGCCCGCACCGGGCGCGCACCGGTCCCGCACCGGGCCCACTTGGGCGTCCCCTGGGCCTCCCCCTGGGACCGCGCTGGTCCCGCGCTGGTCCCGCGCCACCGCAGCCACCGCAGCCAGCTCACAGCATTCTGTGACACCCTAAAGTGGATGACTTTTCAGCTGAAAGATTCCGGACGACGGCGGCACTCCCCCAAGGCGGCCTCCGCCCAGGCGCGCGGCACCAGGGGCCTCGGCGCCCTGTGCATCCTTGCCACGCTGGCCTGCCTGTCCGGGCTGGCGGCCACCTACTTCTTCTTCGTCCGGACCACCACCGGCCAGTTCATTGACGAGTCCGCCCTCGTGGAAGCCGTGGCCATTCACGGGCCCGCGGGCAAGGCCGCCACCGAGTTCCTGGACTGGCTGCCCACCATCTCCCTGGTGGTGGCCGCCGTCGTGGTTCTTTTTGTCACGGTGATCCGCCGCCGCTGGGCCTCCGCGGGAATAGCGCTGGCGGCGTGTGTGGGTGCCAACGTGGCCACCCAGGTCCTCAAGGAGCTGCTGCCCGCGCGGCCGTTCCGCGGCGTGGAAACCCTGGAGCTGAACTCACTTCCCTCCGGGCACACCACGCTGGCCGCCTCGGCCGCTGCCGCCGTGTTCCTGATGGCCTCGCCGCGCTGGCGTCCGTTCGCGGGTTTTGTGGGTGGCAGCTTCGCGATCGTGTCCGGGGTTTCCACGCTGGTGAACCAGTGGCACCGGCCCTCCGACGTGGTGGCCGCATTCCTGCTGGTGGGCGCCTTCGTGATTCCGGCCGGCTGGCTGATTATCCGCAAGGGCAGCGCCTGGAATGTGTGGGACGGATTTGGCAGCCACTGGGCGTCGTCGCGCTGGTGGCTGGGGCTGCCGGTGCTGATCGGCCTGGCGTCCGCCGCGGTGGCAGTGTATTCGCTGGCCAAGATCGCCCCGGGCCCCGGGCAGGAAGGCAGCACCACCAACTACTTCTGGGCGGGCATCTCCCTGATTGTCATCGCAGGTTACCTGGCCACCGTTGCGGCCACATCGCTGTTCGCATTCGGGGCACGACGGCGGGTCCCCGCCGGCCGCTGACGGCTCACATGGCCGTGCTCAGGTAGAGGCCGGGCAGCCACTCAGGGTGCGAGGGAACGAACATCGCGAAGCCGATCAATGCCGCTCCTGTGATCCGGCTGAACACCAGCCCGTACTTCCACGTTTTCTCCAGGAAGATGGCGGCGGCGATCGCGGCCATCCAGGCAAGGTTCATCACCCCCACCGTCACCAGCACCACCATCAGGCCCCAGCAGCAGCCCACGCAGTACACCCCGTGGTACAGGCCAACCCGGACATCCCGGAGGGCGCCCTTGAATCCGGAGACGTGCAGCAGGAACGCCACCGGGGAGCGGCAGTGCCGCAGGCAGAAGTCCTTGAGCGGGGTGAACTGGTAGGCCCCGGCGGCCACGAGCAGCCCGGCGCCCACCCAGGGGGCCGCGGCGGGAGCGGCCGAAGCCAGCCACGCGCCCAGTTCAGCCGCGGCGTAGGCCACCAGGCCAAAGCCTGTCCAGGTCAGCAGGTAGCCGCCGATCAGGGCGGCCGTCCGCGCCGTCCTCACCCGCCGGTCGCGCACGGCGCGGATGGACCTCAGATACATGGCGGTGAGCGGCGCCAGCGCGGGCAGCATCATGGCAGCCATCATCAGCGCCCATGCGCCGAGGAAGCCCGGCAACCCCATCCCCATGGTCCCGGGGCCTGCAGGCATTCCCTGCAGGCCATAGAAGGTGAGGTACCAGGCGAGGGCCGCGCACAGGATCAGCGCCACCCAGGCTGTCTGTTGACTGACCGCCTGGTGGCTGCGCCCGGTCACCCTAGGCCGACCAGGCGAAGGGAGCCGAGAAGGAGTTCTTTCCGGCGTTGTCCCAGGTCATGCCGAAGACGTTAACGACGGCGGTGCTGGACGTTCCGGCTGCCAGGGTATCGGACGGGAAGCCCACTCCGCTGACCTTCACGCCCGCTTCGGCGCGGTCCAGCGGCGAGACGAAATCCTCCACCGCCATGTCCACGGCGCTGCCCACCTTGACCTGGTGCCGGCGGCCGTCATTGCTGTAGGTGATCTCCTGGGACTCCATACCCACCATGTCGCCGATCAGCGGGACCAAGCCCTCCATCGGTCCGCCAAGCTGGCCGCCGAACACCCCGCCGAGGGCCTCGGCCTGTTCAGGGGTGGCGGCCGCGTCCATCAGTACGCCCACCTTCCAGCCGCCGTCGCTCATGACCGGGGGCGCATCCGCCACCACGCAGACGGTCAGGCCGGCGACGTCGACCCCGTTGACCTCGCCGGTGTCCACATGGAACGCCAGGGCAACGTTGCACCGCTCATTGTCCGCCGGGGCCGTCAGGCCCGAGGTTGTGCACGGGCACACCATGTTGCAGTTGCAGTTTTCAAAGTAGGTACCCTCTACGTGCCACGCCAATTTGGGGCTCCTTTCGAAGTGGCATCCCCCCAAATACGAGTTTCCTCGCGGCCATGGGCACCGTCAACGGGTCCGGAATTGGAGCTCGACGGCGCGTCCCGGCACGCGCATTTGTCTACTTGAGGAAGGCGGCGTTGAAGGAGTTCAAGTCCACATAGACGCCGTTGAAATAGTGCTCGAACGTCTGCTGCACGCCGATCCGCATGGTGGTGGCGGTGTTCCAACCCCCGTATTGCACCGGGGCACCTGCGAGGTGGTTGGGGGTCCAGCTTGCAAAGTCGATGAGGCGCGGGTCCGCATCCCAGAGCGGGACGTCGGCGAACGCCGTGCTGCCGCCGGTGATCATGGGCCACATCCCGTGGCCGGTATAGATCACGGGCCGCACTCCCATGCCCTTCACGCCGTCCACCATGGCGCGGGTCACCGCCCTGCCGCCTGTTTCGACGTCCAGGGCGAAGAACTGCAACTGCGGAATGTACGGCCCCGCCGCGCTGATGCCCGCCTGCCAGCAGGCCGGATCGCGGGTGTAGACGGCGATCTTCAGGCCGGCGTCGAGGGCCATCTTGAGTTGCGGCTGGGTGCGCTCCCACGGAACGCAGGCGCCCCAGACGGCGGAGTGCATCACGTAGAGGCGGAACCCGGCGGCGTAAGCCTGATGGAACCAGTTCGGGTCGGTGATGGTGGCTGTGGTGTCCAGTACCTTGACGGACGGGTCCGCGGCGTTCGCGGCCGGCGCCGCCGCGAGGCTTGTTCCAAGCACCGCGGCCAGCACCAGTCCAAAGCCCAGCACCGTGGCCAAGGCTGCGGCGATGGTCTTGGGGATCGTGCGAAGCCCCTGGGTCATAGCCATTAGGGTACGCCGGAGACTCCATTTACGGGAAGCTGGCGATATACAGGAAGCTGGCGCCGCTTCATGTTCCCGGTCTAATCGGCGGCGCCGCAGGCAGTGCCGTCCCCGTTGGAGTCCAGATGCTGCGGGTCTACGCCGTGCTGCCGCACGGCGATGCCGTTAGCGAAGTACACCCGGACCTCCGAGCAGGTCCAGTTGTGCGGCATGCTGGCCGGGTCCAGGCCGGCGTTTTTCATCTGTTGTATATGTTCGGCCAGACTCGGCGGCACCACCGGCAGGCACTGCCCGGCATCGCCGTATTCCTTGAGACATCCGCCCAGTGATTGTGAAGCTGTGTCCAGGACCTGCGAGGGATCGACGGTTCCGCGGAGGGTGGGTGCCGGGTTCGCCGCGTTCGGGTGAGAGCCGAGGCCGTCCGGCGTGGCGGCGGCGTCGCTTAATGATCGCTGTGTGCGGTTGGCCGACTGGCTGTCGCCGTCGGCCGGCGGGTTGACCTGCTGTCCGCTCGGGCGCTGGCCCGACGGCGTATTGACGGTGGCGGCGCTGTTGTCCGGTGTCGGGCCCGGCGCGGTTCCGCTTGGAGGTGGATCGGCACGGCCTGCGGCCGCCTCGGCGAGGACCAGGCCCGATGCTGTTGAAGGGTGGATATGTGCTCCCGGGGCTGCTGCCGAGACGCCCTGCCGATGGAGCAGCAACGCCGCCAGGGCGACGAGGCACACGCCTGTGAATGCGAGCCGCATGAATAGCCAGAAGGATACTTTGGGTGGGCTTTTTTTCATCGGGTTTCCTCGCGAATGTGCTGGGGTGCCGGGACAATTAGTGCTGTTCTCCTCATGAGATCCACACCCATTTGGCAACACTCGGGACATTATTGGTGTCGAGCACGGTGAGCATGTAAGGGCCCGGTGGTAGGAGGTTCGAATTGGCAGGAACCGTGGCAGTAAGCGATGTCCCACTGCCACTGAGGGGCAGGTCGACAAGCCTGGCATTGGTGTCCGTCTGATGCGTCGCGGACATCGGGGACATCAGCGAGGCGGACTTGACGGTTCCGGATACCTGGAGTCCAAAAGACTGCCCGTAGGTGGCGGAGGCCGGTGCCTGGGTAATTCCCGGACGCCCATTTTGGAATAGATAGGGCGGGCTGTAGACGGAGATCCGGAGTTCGAAGGTGTTATCCAGCGGGTTGGATCCGAAAACGGCCACGCGGCCGTCCGGCAGCAGGATCGCCGAGGAGTGGTAGTTGCGGCTCACGGGGTCCGGGTCGATCGACAGCCAGTCGTTGCTGCTGGGCCGGTAAATGGCCGCCGTGTCCACATTGCCGGAACGGTTGTACTGGGCGCCGTTTGCGGAAAAGACTGTGCGGTCGGGCAGGTTGAGCAGGTTGAGGTACAGCTTTCCTGGACCGGGCAGATCCGGACCCGGGACATAGGCCGGGTTTGCCTGGCTCAGGTCGATGATGTCCGTTTGGTTGATGGCCGGAGTGTTTGTCTGGGTGTTGCCGCCGCCGACAATCATCACCCGCTGGTCCTGGGCCGGTGGCAGGAGCACCGACCCGGCCTGGTCGCGGAGGTCCTTGTTCCTGAGTCCTGCAACGTCCCACATCTGGGCGGTTTGCCACTTGTAGAGGGAGGCCCCCGATCCTGGAAGACCATTGCCGAAGGTGTGGCCGCCGGAGTAGAACAACCGACCGTCGTTGAGCAGGTACATGTGAGGGTACAGGCCCCAGAAGCTCCAGGTCTGCGGAACGTTGTTCTTGTTCAACCACCCCATGGCGGACGAGCTGAACATCTCAGTGAGCACTGACCCGGAGGCATTCTCGTTCAGGCCGCCAGCGGCCCAGATATCGCCGTTCCCCAGCTTGGTCAACGTGGGGTACCAGTGCGCCCCCTGCATGTCGAGAAGGGGATGGAACTGGTTGTCTTTCGGGTCGAAGTAGTAACTGTGGGCCGATCCGGTGAATGTTGTCGGACCCTGGGAGGCGGTCGGGTAGGCGGCGGTGCCCCCCGCAACCAGAACCTTGCCGTCCGGCAATGTCGCGTGCCCAACGCAGAACATGTCATACGGGACAGGCACATCCGTGAATGTGTTTGCGTTCGGGTTCCACACCGTCGCTTTGAATGTTCCGGCGGCAAACGCATTACCGTCATTACCGGAACCAGCGATCATCAGCAGCCGCCCGTCGCTGAGCAGGGTGGAGTGGATATTCCTTAGCGGCAGCGTGGTGTTGAGCACCTGCCAGGAACCAACTTGGGAAGGCGTCCCCGACGTCGGCGGAGGCGCCGGCAGTTGCAACGAATAGTTCGTCGTGAAGAGAGTGCCGTTGCCGGAGAGCGAGATTCCAAAGGAGATACTGTCCACCCCGCTCGGGATAGGCGCGCTCAACGCCGTGGCCGTTGTCCATGAACTCGCCGCGGGCAGGGTTTTCATGTCTGTCCAATAGGACCAGCCGGTCGAGTCGTGTTTGAAGACCGTGAGCGAGTTGTTTGCCGACGTCGATTTGTAGTCGATCGAGACGTTGTACTGGGAGCCCGCAGCCACGGACGGAGCGCAACCCGGTGTCTGTGATTCAAGGAGCTTGACGTCCCCTGAGACATATGAGCTGACCGTATAGGTGTAGGACCGGGTGCCGGCCGCCGAATTCGTTGGCACGTCCGTCGACAGGCCTTCGGTCACGCTCCGGTTACCCCAGCCAGCGCTTATGAAGCAGTCCGGCATGGGCGTCCCCTGGGACAGATTCCCGTTGGAAACAAGTTGTCCCGGCGGAGGCGCTGTTGGTAGCGCCGTGGCGAATAACGAGTAGTCGTCGGTGGTGAGCGTCCCGTTCGCATTGATGGACAAGCCGAAGGCGATTTGATCGGTACCGGCCGGGATCGCGGGAGTAGTGCCGACCGCCTGCGCCCAAGTGCCGGACGACGGGACTGTCCCGATGTCGCCCCAGTACGCCCAACCGCTGGAGGTGTGTCGGAACATTGTCAGCGAGACAGGAACTGTCGACTTGTACCAGACCCCCAGGTTGTATACCGCCCCCGCGGAGACTGGGGGCGCGCAGGAAGTGGTCTCAGACTGCAGAAGTTTCTGGTCACCGCTTGAGTAGTTTGAAATCTGGACGGTGACGGCGCGCTGCCCAGTGTGCCCGGCGGTGAGGGACCATACCCCAGCGGTGCCCCACCCGTTCGCGGAATAGCAAGTGGGGAAAGAGGTTCCGTCCTCCAGCGACGGATTGACAACCAGGTTCGAACCAACACTCGTTGCCGCGATCACCTCGGCGCCAGTGGTGGTGATGAACCCGGCGGCGAGGCAACTCACCACTATGACCACCAGCATTCGGCCCCGCGCCATGCGTTGGAGAACGGGCCGGATCCTATTCCTGCTCGGCGGGAAAGCAGCACCAGGACGGAATGCCCAACGATATCTAGTCGCCACCATGCCCGCCTCTCACGCCGCAACGGCGCAACCGGCACTCAGCCACACGGCACTCTGAACTGTGCAGGTGCCGGTGACATTGCCGTGGACGACTGGCGGCAATGGAACATGGCACAGTAACGGGGATCGGCATCATGGAGACCATCGCATTCGGGTGTGGGTGTCGAAAGCTCAGGCTATTTACCGTGTGGTCCAACAACACGAGTAATCGATACTCGAAAATCTCCCCGGGTTCAGGGTGGTGTTCCTGAGTGCTGCCTAGGTAGCGGCGATCAGAATCAGCTGACGGTCCGGCAAGGTCCGCGTTGTGGGCATCGCCGCATTCTCAAGGTTCTATTTACATCACCTGTGCGGAAGGCCAGAATGAGTCGGACCACAGCCTCCACTGGCTCAGCAGCGAGCTGCCCTATCGGTGCCGGAAACAGGGGATGCTACATGGCTGACAACAACCACCCCCGTGTGGTCACACGCGCGAAGTTCTCGGCCCGGGCCGCGGCGGTGGCCGCCATTCCCTCGCTCCGGATGCTCAACTCCTACCTGAGCACCTCCACCTACGGCCTGCGCCGCAACGACCCCGGCATCTGCGATTTCACCCTCGGCAACCCGCATCAGATGCCGCCCGAAGCCTACGTGGATACGCTGCGGCGGAACCTCACGCCCCAAAACGACCAGTGGTTTGCGTACAAGACCAACGGCGCCGAGGCCCGTGCGGCTGCGGCCGCCTCCCTCGAACGGCTGCTTGAGGTGCCGTTCGAGCCGGAGGACATCTACCTCACCACGGGCGGCTTCACAGCGATCGCCATGGCGCTGAAGGCGGTGGCCGATCCTGGGGACGAGGTGATTTACAGCCTCCCGCCGTGGTTCCTGTACGAGCCCATCATCACCGAGGCGGGCCTGGTTCCGGTCAAGGTCCGGATCAACCCGGAGACGTTCGACCTGGACCTCACCGCAATCACCGCGGCCATCACTCCGCGCACCCGGGTGGTGATCGTCAATTCCCCCAACAACCCCACGGGCCGGATCTACCCGCCCACCCTGCTGGTGAAGCTTGCCGCCCTGCTGGAGGTGGCCTCGGCAGGCAACGGGCACCGGATCTACCTGGTGTCGGACGAGGCATACAACCGGATCGTCTTTGACGGCACCCGGTTCCACAGTCCGGCCGAGTACTACCCCTACACGCTGCTGGCGTATTCGTTCGGGAAAACCCATCTCGCTCCGGGACAGCGCGTGGGCTATCTGGCCCTTCCGCCCACCATGCCGGACCGCGCGGAAATGCGGGAAGTGCTCGAGGCCCTGCAGATCTCGCTGGGGTGGATCTACCCGAATGCCCTGCTCCAGTACGCGCTGCCGGAGCTCGAACGGTTCTCCATTGATGTGGCTCAGCTGCAGCGCAGGCGCGACCGGCTGATCGAGGAGCTCACGGCCATGGGCTACCTGCTGCACCGGCCGGAAGGCTCCTTCTACCTGTTCGTGAACTCCCCCATCCCGGACGATGTGGCGTTCACCGAGATGCTCGCGTCCCGCGACGTGTTTGTGCTCCCGGGCGCATTGTTCGAAACACCGGGATTTTTCCGGATCTCGCTGACCGCCAACGACCAGATGGTGGAGCGCAGCCTGTCCGGTTTCGCCGCGGCAATCACCGAATCACGAGGAGGTTAGGAACCCATGTCCATACTCGCCACCACGCCGGAAAGCCGGGCCTCCGGCCTGAAGGCCAAAATATACAACGACGACGTCCGCGCCCTGGGGTACGTGGCCAGCCACACCAAGGACTTGGCCGTAAACCCCGAGGCGTACCTTGCCTTCGAATCCCTGATCAGCGCCATCACCCAGGAGATGGACGTGCGGCGGTACGAGCTGATCAGCCTGGCCGCGGCCAAGGCCCTCGGCTCTCCGCATTGCAGGATTGCCCACGGGCTCAAGGCGCTGCGGGCCTTCGATGAGGAGGAATTGATCGGGATCGCCCGGGACTACCGCACCGCCGGCCTGTCACCTGCGGAGGTGGCCATGATGGAGTACGCGGAGCAACTGAGCACCGATGCCGTGGCCATGACCGAAGCGGACACCCTTGAACTGCGGAACCACGGCTTTACCGACCGGGAGATCCTGGACATCACCCTGGCCGCCGCGGCCCGGAACCTCATGTGCCGGACGCTGCAGGCCCTGGCGTCCGACGTCGATGTCCCGCCGAGGCTCAGCCCCCAGCTTCGCGCTGCGCTGCTGGAGCCCCTGCCGCAGTTCAGCGCCGCGGCCAGGGCCCGCCACCGCGGCGCCTGAACCGGTACCACCACCCTGCCTGAGGTGGCCCCCGGCCACGCAAGTGCCGGGTGATAAAAGAGTGTCAAAAGTCGAGTAGTGCACACTCGTGCGGAAGTGGCCCTTCGGATTTTATGCTGGGGCATCGACACCGGACTGCTAAAAGCCGGGACACTTCCGAGGAGTTGGTGATGCCGCATTCATGGGGGGATGGGTTCCTTTCGGGGCAGCGGGCCCTGGTCATTGCTCCGCACTCCGACGACGAGACCTATGGCTGTGCTGGAACGATCGCGAGGATAAAAGCCCTGGGCGGTGAAGTGTTCGTGCTGCTGGGTTCATTGGGCGGCGTGGATCATTACGGCCCGGCCGGCCATGGGGAGAAGATGCGCCCGGTCAGCGCACAGACACGGCTGCGGGAATTTGCGGCCGTGATGGAACTGCTGAAGGTCGATGACTGGGAGGTCATGTTCCCGCAGGAGGAAATGCATCTGGCACTGGACACGGTGCCCCGCAAGGACCTTGTGGCAATAATCGAACGTGAGTCGCGCCTGTCAGTGGAGAACATCCAGCCCACCATGCTGCTGATTCCCGCGATGAGCTATAACCAGGATCACGAGGCATTGTTCCGGGCGTGCATGACTGCCACCCGGCCCGGGCTCCGCGGTGAACGCCATTTCGTTCCACTCGTTCTCAGCTATGACAACACCAGCCTGTTCTGGACACCAGGCCACGAACAATTTCACCCGAACCTCTTCATCGATGTCAGCGACTTCCTTGACATCAAACTCGATGCCCTGCGCATCCACGCCTCCCAGGTCAGGGGCCACCTCTTCCATGGAAGCCCGGAGGGCCTGGAACTCCAGTGCCGGCTCCGGGGACGGGAAATTTCAGCCGAGGCCGCCGAAGGCTTCGTTACGCACAGGGCGGCGTTCTAATGGTTACGGTCTCAGTCCATCAGCCAAACTTCATGCCCTGGCTCAAGCTGATGGCCAAGATCCTGGACAGCGACGTGTACGTGGCCTACGACAGCGTCCAGTTCACCCGCCAGGAATTCCACAGCCGCCAGCTTTTCCGCACCAGCGCGGGAAAAACCCAGTGGTTGTCGGTCCCCGTGCTCAGCACCGGCAGCCGGCAGATCCTGAACCAGGTGCGGCTGGTCCCGGAGCAACGCTGGCGCGAGGCCCACCTGCGCTTCCTCGCCACCCACTACGCCGCGGCGCCCTATTTCCGAGACATCTTTCCCCTGATCGAGGCCGTGTATGACCGCCGCCATGCTCTGCTGGTGGACCACAACCTGGACCTGCTCGAACAGCTGTGCCGGTACCTGCGCTCGGACGTCAAAATCATCCGCGCCACAGACCTCCCCCACTCGGGAACACGGGAGCAGCGGCTGCTTGACCTCGTCCGCAGCGCCGGCGGCGACACCCACCTGACCAGCACAACGGAAACCCATTTCATCGACTGGACCGGCTTCGACCAGGCCGGCATACCCGTCCTCGTCCAGGACTTCGAGCACCCCGTCTACCCCCAGGGAAAACTTCCGTTCCTGCCAAACCTTGCCGCCGCGGACCTGTTGTTCCACACCGGCAGGGCCGCGGCCCAAATACTCGCATCCTGCAGCCGCGCTGAACCGCGCCCCATCGCGGCGCACGCGCCAGGCTAGTCCGAAGCACTGCGAACACAAATGCGAACCACAGGATGGAGACCCAAACAGGACCCCTCCAACTCCTGCGATCAGCGGAAGAAAGGGGAACCATGGGCACGCACCGTTTGACCCGAGCCCGCACGCTTCAGCGCCTGGCTGTGACCGCCGCAGCGCTGCTCGGCATTGCCGCCGTGGCATGGAGCGGGCTTTTTGGGGCTGCCGCGCCCGGGCCCTCCGCGGAACAGGAAACCACAACAGCGACGGCGGATCACAGTCACGGGGCTGCTGACCCACCCGCCGCAAGCCCGAGTCCCGGCGGAGCGAAGCCGGCCGCCGCAGGTCCCAGCCCCGGCGGCGCACAGCCAGTCCAGCGCACTTCGGATCCCTGGGCGCTGCAACCCGGCGCCACGGAACGGATACTCGCTGCGGGAATGCCTATCCTGACGGACGAAGGCACAGGCGAGCATTACCACGCCCATCTGGACGTATACCTCGACGGGAAAGCTATTACCGTTCCGGCATGGATCGGTTTCACCGACGGGGCGCCGGGACAGCTCGCCGGCGTCTCGCCCGCCCACACGCACGACGCCACGGGGATCATCCACATCGAATCCGAGAAGCCAGGGCAGCGCTACCTCTTGACCCAGGTCCTGCAGGAGTGGGGCGTCCTGGCCGGCGCCGGGAGCATCGGCGGCCACCCCGCCGGGGAATGGACGGTGTACGTCAACGGTGTCCAGCAGGCAGCTCCGGTGGGTCAAGTGGTCCTCCGCGGCTGGGACGAGATCGCCTTGACACACGGCGACACACCATCGCCACTCCCGTCGTCCTACGCGTTCCCGCCGAACCTCTGAGTATTTGGGGCTGAGTATCTGGGGCTGAGTATTTGGGGCTTGCCGGGGGTGCCGGGGCGTTCCCTATGGCGCTTACGCGCCGTCCCCGCCGCCGTCCCCGCTCCCGGGGCGCGCGCCGCCCTCGAGCACAGCCAGGTGCACCGCGGGGTCGAAGGTGTCGAAGGCGGTCTGCCCGATCATAAAGATCCCGCGCTGGGGAATCCAGAAGTCGCCCAGGCGGGTCTGGACGGGCAGGGCCTGGAGGCGCCCAAGGTCCTTGCCGTTCAGGCTCGCCGTGCTTTCGCTGATGAACCACATCCGCTTCGGGTTGGCCCTGAAGCCCTGATGGTTGGGCACATGACCGGTGAGGCCGATCCGGCCGGCCCCCAGAACAGGTCCCGCCACCGCCCCCATCGCTTTGAGGAACGGGCGGCTGCGCCACAGCTTCTCCGGCACCGCGCTGGCAACCGCGGACATCACCCGGGTGATGGGGCTGGCCGTCAGGACCACCTCCCAGCGGAGGCCGACGTCCTCTCCTATGGTCACGGTGAAGCGGTGGTCATCAAGCCAGTCGACCGCGATGCTGCGGACCGGCGCCGACTCCAGGACACTCCCGAAGTAGCGGGGGCATGCGACGCCGGCCGCCGCGTCGGTGTACATGGTCCAGGCGCCGGAGGGGCGGCGCAGCCACACGGAGGTGTAGCCGGGGCCCACCGAGGACGCGGTGAACCGCCGCAGCCCCAGGACGTGGCCGGAGCTGAACGGCACGCCCATGATGCCGTAGCCGGCGAACCGTTCCTCGGGTCCCGGCGGGAGCCGGGGGTTCCGCTCGACGTCGGCGATCAGGTCCGGGAGCTTCTTCATGGCGGCCTCCACAAGCGGATGGTCGCGAGTCTACGCGCGGCGGAAGCCCCGAACAATGCCCGGAACAATGGCGGGCGGGCAGCGGGGGCGGCAGCCGGGCGAGCAGCCAGGCAGCAGCTAGGCGAGCGCCGCCGTCAGCGCCCGCAGGATCCAGTCGCGGTACGCCTCAACGGTCCAGCCCGCGGACCCCACCAGTGCCCGGAATGTCTGCGGATGCCCCAATGACCAGATGGCTGCTGCCGCCTCGCCGTCGGTCATGCCCGAGGTGAGGCCGCCCCGCTCCCGTACAGCAGCGGCCGCCTCGTGGTAGCGCTCCAGCCGCTGAAGCGCCCGGTGCTGCTCCAGCGCGGCAACGTCCGGGTCCACCGCGGCCGCCTGTGAAATCACAGTCATGATCCGGCCGGTGCGCTGATGCACCTCGACGAACCAGTCCGCGAGCACCACCATCAAGGCCCCGCGGTCCGGGGCGTTCCGGGTGCGTTCCTGCATCAGCTCCAGCACTTGCCGGGCGCCGGGCCCGGAGGCAGCGGCATCCAACACGGCCGAGAGGAGCGCCGCCTTGTTGCCCACCGAGTTGTAGACGGTCTGCAGGGCAACGCCGGCCTCGGCGGCAACCGACTCGATGGTGGTGCGGACATAGCCGTTCGCGTCGAAGAGACGCCCGGCGGTGGCCACGATATGGGCCCGGGTGTCGGCCGCCTGGGCCACCCGGCGGTTGGCCTTGGGAAGCGCCGGGTCCGCTGCAGCGGCGCCGGGGCCGGATGCCTGGGGGGCTGTGGATTTTGATGTTGCCGGCATCAAAATAGACTATCGCTCCACTCACTAGAACGCTATTCTAGTGAAATAGAGAAACATCCCAGCACCTGAGTCAAGGGAGTCATCATGAGCGAGGATGCAGAGCAGTTCGATGCAGGGCAGTTCGATGCAGTGCAGTTCGAGGACGCTGAGCAGTTCGATGCACTGGTGATCGGAGCCGGGCAGGCCGGACTCGCCGCCGGCTACCACCTGGCCGCCACGGGACTCCGCTTCGCCATTCTCGAAGGCGCGGGCCGTGTCGGGGACCAGTGGCGGAGCCGGTGGGACTCGCTGCGGCTGTTCACGCCCGCGCAGCATGACGGCCTGCCGGGGCTTCCCTTCCCCGCGCCCAAGGACACCTATCCCGCCAAGGAGGAGATGGCCGCCTATTTGGAAGGCTACGCCGAGCACTTCAACCTGCCCCTGCGCACAGGCGTACACGTCACCAGCGTGCGCCGGATGGCGGACGGCTTCGAGGTTGCCACCGGCTCGGGCGCGCTCCGGGCACGGAACGTCGTTGTGGCTGCCGGCGCCAACGCGCTGCCCCGGATCCCGGCCGCGGCGCACGAGCTCGAGCCCGGGATCCACCAGTTGCACAGTTCCCAGTACCGCCGCCCGGCCGATATTCCTGAGGGCGACGTGCTGGTGGTGGGCGCTGGAACGTCCGGGGTCCAAATTGCGCTGGAGTTGGCCGCCACCCATCGGACATTCATCGCCGGCCGTCCCACACCGCACATTCCCGATCCCCTATTGCGTTATGCCGGAGGGGCATATTGGCGGCTCATCGACTCGGTGCTCACCACCGATACGCCGCCGGGCCGGAAGGTGGCCGCCAACTTCCACAAGCGCGGGGCACCCCTGATCCGGATCTCCGTTAAGGACCTGGACCGCGCCGGCGTGGTGCGGCTGCCGCGCTTGACCGGCACCAGGGACGGGCGTCCCGCGTTCGACGTCGGCCCCGCGGCCGACGCGCAAACGCCGGGTGTGCGCACGGTCATCTGGGCCACTGGTTACACGCCGTCGCTGAATTGGATCGAGGGCCTGCCGGTGACGGAGTGGGGCTGGCCGGTTAGCCGCCGCGGCGTCGTGCCGGAACTGCCCGGACTGTACTTTGTGGGCATGCCGTTCCAGTACGCACTGACTTCGGGGCTGATCGGCGGGGTGGGCCGGGATGCGGCCTTCGTCGTCGGGCAACTCCGCGGCAGCTCCGCCGTCGTAATTCCCTCTAGTAGTTCCGCCGGTGCTTGAGCCGGGGGATGGTGATGGCGAACACCGCCGCCGCCGCGAACCCCAGCACCCCGGTGGCCCAGACGCCGGCCCCGAGGGAGGCCGCGGCGGTGACTGCGGAGAGCAGCACAGGTCCGCCGGTGCTGCCGGCGTCGGCAATAAAGCGCCACAGCCCCAGAAACTGGCCGCGTCCGCGGTCCGGGGAGAAGTCTGCGCCGAGGGTCATGATCAGGCCCGAGCTGATGCCGTTGCCGAACCCGATCAGCAGGGCCGCGAGCAGCAGGCCCACAAAGTTAGCCGTCAACGGGATCAGCATCAGGGCCGCTCCCATGATCACGGTGGACGGAACGGCCACCCATTGCCGGCCCTTGCGGTCCATGAGCTTGCCGGCCGGGTAGAACACCAGCATGTCGATCGCGCCGGAGAGTCCGTAGATCAGTGAGGCGTGGGTGGCGTCCATGCCCAGGTTGTCGGCCCACAGCGGGATGACCACCTGGCGGGAGGCGCGCAGTGCACTGAGCAGGAGGATGCCGGCCCCCACGGTCAGGAACACCCCGGCATGGGACACGGCAACGCCGCGCAGGGTGGGTTCGGGGCCGTGGGCTTGAGCCGCGCGTCCCGGACCTGCCACCAGGTCAGGGATGGTGACTGAGAGGATGGCGGCGGCCGCCATGGCCACCACGCCCACCCAGTAGGCGCCGTTGATGCCCGCGAACTGCATCACGGCGGCACCGGCAAAGGGGCCGATGAAAATGCCGATCCTGCTCACGCCGCCCAGCGTGGACAGGGCGCGGGCCCGGAATTCCACCGGGACGGCCTCGGTGAGGTACTTCTGCCGTGCCAGGCTGAAGACGCTGGCTGCCATGCCCACGATCACCATGGCCACGGCCAGGAGCCAGAGGCCGTTCGGAATCACGGAGGAGAGTCCGGCGGCCGTCAATGCAAGGGCCGAGGCGGCGGCGGCCCCCACGATGGACCAGCGTTCACCGAACTTCAGGGTGATCAGGGAGGCCGGGAGGTTGAAAAACCAGGAGCCCAGCCCGATCAGCGTGACGATCAGCGCGGCCAGGGCCACGGAGGCGCCGAGGTCCCGGGCGGAGAGTGCCACCACCGGAAGGATGGCGCCCTCGCCCACGGAGAAGAGCAGCGCCGGTCCGAACGCGGGGACGGCGATGCTGCGGAGGCTGAAAGGCGTGGTGGTTTGGGCGGAGGTCATCGCTTTCATCCTATGCATGCGTGGCATCGTTCGCCGCCCTTCGCGCTGAACTCAAAGCCGTGCCGAAACCCGCGCCGTGACACGCTTTCCGAGGTTTAAACCCGGGGAGGGCTTTACTCGAAGTGCTAAGCATACTTACAATGATGAATGTGCGGTGGCAGCGGTTAGGCCCCGCGAACGAAGGCAGGCCCTCACATCACTGAGGGTCAGCCCCCGTGAGCCGCCGACGTACGCCGGCGGGAACCAACTGTAGGGAGATGCACCATGGGTTTGGATGACAAGATTGGCAACACTGCCGAGAAGCTCGGCGGCAAGGGCAAAGAAGCCGCTGGCGAAGCAACCAACGACCCGGGTCTGAAGGCCGAGGGCCAGGGCGACCAGTCCAAGGCCGACCTGAAGCAGGCCGGCGAGAAGGTCAAGGACGCGTTCAAGAAAGACTGACCGCGAACACAACGAGGGTGCAGCTCCAACCGGGGCTGCACCCTTTGTGGTTAACCCGCACGCACCGCCAGCGCCCCGCCGCGCCTCCTTTGCCCAACTAGCTCGCATTAGATGCCGTTATGGGCGCCCATGACGGCATCTAATGCGAGCTACTTGGGTGACCAGCCCTGGCTCAGCAGCGCCCTGCTCACTTTGGCCACCGCCGAATGCGCGCCATGCGTCATATGGCGCTTCGAGAGCCTGACCAGGAACCAGCCTGCGCTGGCGTAGTCCTCTTCGCGGGCAATGTCCCTGACGATCTGCGCGGGCTCGGAATGCCCGTCGCCCTCATATTCCACTGCGACGCGGTGTTCGGGATAGGACAGGTCCGGTTGACGCACGACGCCGGCACTAAGCAGCGTGGGCACATTCAGTTGCGCTTCGGGCAGGCCCGCCCGCTCCAGTGCGAGCCGAAGCCTCGTTTCCGGGGCGGAGTCGGCACCTATTCGCGCCTGCTCGAGTGCGAGCCGGGCCTTCTGAATGCCGGGTGTCCCCTTGTGCCGGTCCAGCATGTCGGCCAGTTGCTCGGGGGTGGCATGGGCGCCTCCCGTCCTTCAAACCCGGGCCGGGGAACTCGAAGCAGGTGGTCCGCCGCCACGGTCAGTTCATCGATGCTCATCTTTCGCGAGACATCGAGCCACGTCCGGGCCCGGCTGGTGATGAGCACGCCGTCAAGGCTGGTGATCTCGTCGTCGAAGAACTGTCCCACATGCCCGGCCACGCCCCTGCGCCGCGGAATCGCCATGGTGTCGGGGCGGGAGATGTGAATCCTGGGGTCGTCGCTCCCGGGAAGGAAGCCTGGAAAATCCCACAGCAGGAAAGCCGTGGCGTGCGAAGCCGCCGAGAACGCCGTGACCACGGTATACGGCCGGACTTGCAGGGGCAGCTCGAAATCAAGCAGGGTGCCCGGCGACCTCAACCCGCGGCCCGGTGAGCCGAGGCCGCGGTACCGTAGCCGCCGGATACTCACGCCCGCCTCGACGGCTTCGCCGAACGTGAACGGCGCACGGTTCAGGTCGCTTGGCAGCGGCTGGGGGTTCCTCATGCCTCATGGTGGCAAATTCAGCGGGGCCGCGGAGAGTTATCCACAGGCCCATGCCCGCCCCGCCCAACTGACTCGCACTTAATGTCGTTATGGGCGCCCATAACGGCATCTATTGCGAGCTAGTTGGGAGGGTTGGGGGGCTGGGAGGGAGGGGGTGGGCGGAGGGAGGAAGCAGCGGGCCTAGACGTACCCGTCCACGATTGCCGCCGCGATCTCCTTGTACGCGCGCCGGGTCTCTGGGCGCAGCACGTCGAGTGTGACCAGGTCGCCGTCGGCCACTCCGCGGTCGTGCGGGACGGCGATCAGCTGACGGCACAGGCCCGACAGGTGCTCCTCGATCGCGTCCTTGTCCACCCGCGAGGAGACCTCGTCCTTGTCCGTGATCACCACAATTGCGTTCCGGGCCAGGTCCTCGTAGCCGTGGTGCGCCAGCCACTGCAGGGTGCTGCGGGCACGCTTGGCGCCGCTCACGGCATACCCGGCGGCGATCACCAGGTTGTCCGCGGACTGCAGGATGCCGCTCATCGCGTTGTGGGTGACGCCGGTGCCGCAGTCGGTCAGGGCCACGGAGTAGTAGCCGGAGATGAGCTTGCGGATACGCAGGTATTCCTCGGCCGTGAGCGAGTCCGAGACCTCCGGGTCCTGCTCCCCCGCGATCAGGTGCAGCCGGCCGGCGTGGTGCATAAAACGGGCCAGCGCGGTGAGGGAATCCACGGAGTCGATGTTCTTGAGCAGGTCCGTGATGGTGCGCGGGCTGGCCTGCTGGTAGATGCCCTCGCCCAGGGCGCGCTCCACGAGGTCTCCCGAGTCCGGGTTGGCGTCGATGGCACACGGGGCGTCGCCGCGGAATTCGGCCAGGGTCAGCCCCACGCCCACCGTGGTGGAGGTCTTGCCGATGCCGCCCTTGAGGCTGAGCACCGCGGTGTTGTAGCTGCCCTGGAGCTGGCGGGAGATGCGCCGGGCCAGCTCGTCCTCTTCGCGCTGCCGCGGGCCGGGGCCGAGGTTGAGCGCCCCGCCGGTCATCTTGTAAAGGGCTCCGCGGAATCCGCCCACCGGCCGGGGCTTCTGCTCGCGGACGAACGAGCCGGGCGAGTTGGTGAAGTCGGCAATGGGGGCGCTGCCGGCCATCTGCCGCGCAGGCGCCGCGTCAAAGGCAGGAACGTTCGACGGCGGGGCGTCGGGTTCGGCGGGGACGGCACGGCGCGCTGATACCGGCTGTGCCGGCGGAGCGGGTTCGGGCTCCGGAGCGGGTTCGGCTTGCGCCGGCACCGGCTGGGCTGCGAGCGGAGCCCTCTCAGGCTGGGCTTGGACTGTTGCTGCCCGTGCCGGGACGGGAGCCGCTTCCTGCTGCGCTTCAACCTGCGCATCGGCAATCGCCGCGGCTTCGGCCCAGGTGCCGCGCCGGGTTGGAGCGGCGGCGGTGCGGCCAGTGTTTGGTGCTGCGGCGGGCATAGTTCCTGTCCGGGCGTCCGAAGAGGGACCGGCCGGGCGACGAAGGTCGCGGCGTCGGCGCATCTGGGGCTGCCCTGCGTTTTCTACAGTGGCTGGTGCGTTGTGGTCGGCCGATTCAGGCATGTCTGTCCCCCCGGACTCACGGCAAAAATGCCGTGCGGCGCTTTATGGCTTCGGTCAAACAGCAAGTCTAGGCGCTATCGCGCGCGTTGCCGGACTCTGGGCCCGCCGGCTGCCCGACGGCGGCCCCCGCGGCAACCTCGCCAGCTGCCCGACGGCGGCCCCCCCAGCTGCCCGCGGCAACCCCGCGGCGGCACGCCAGTCGCCCGCCGGACGCTGGCCGCTACCATTAAGGAATGCCCACCTCCCCCGAGAGCGACCGCGTCCTTGAACTGCAGGACCTCATCATCGGCAGCGCGAATGTTGCCGAATTCCTTGAGCGCCTCTCCGTCATGGCTGCCGGAGCGCTCAGCCGGGACAGCACCACCAAGATCGAGTGTGGCGTCACGCTCAAACGCCAGCGGCGCACGGCCACCGTGGCCGGGAGCAGCCCGCGAGCCGTCCACCTTGACCAGATAGAGCAGCGCATCGGCGACGGTCCCTGCATCGCCGCCCTGCGATCCAAGGAAACGGTGCTGCTGGGCGACGTCTACAAGGACCCCCGCTGGCCGGATTACCAGGAAGCGCTCATCGCCGAAGGCTGCCGCGCCACCCTGGGTGTGCCCCTGGAAATCGATCAGGATTCAGCCGCCGCCTTGAACTTCTTCGCATTCGGCTCAGGGGTCTTCACCGAAAAAATCATCCGGGAGGCCACTGAGTTCGCGGACATCGCCGGCCGCGCCGTGCGCCTCGCGGTGAAGCTTGGCACCGCCCAGAATCTGGCCGACGACCTCGCCGCGGCCATGGCGAGCAGGACCTCCATCGACCTTGCCTGCGGGGTCATCATGGGACAGAACCGCTGCTCCCAGGCCGAGGCCATGGCCATCCTGACCAAGGTCTCCAGCCACCGCAACCAGAAACTGCGCGAAGTGGCCGAGGAAATGCTGGCCAACCTGGCCGGCGGCGGCGTCCGCACGCACTTTGAACCCTAGCCGCCGTTGACCTCAAGCCGCCCTGAGGGGCGGCCACGGTCCGGAGCGTTCAACTGGGCCGCCAGCCCGGAGAGCAGAATGCTCAGGCCCTGGTCAAGCTCGGCCTCGCCGTCGTAATCCACCAGCACGGGGGCCAATGCGCGCAGGTGGGGGAAGTCCCGCGCCGGAAGCCGGTGCAGGCCCAGGCGCAGGAGAACCTCGTTTTCCTCGGGATCAACAATGAACTCCTGCAGCTCATTGAGGATGTGCCCGTACAGGAAGGCGTAGTAGGCGCGGTACACATGCAGGGCGTCCGCCGGAGCGAATCCCGCATCGATCAGCAGCCCCAGGATCTGCTCGAGGGGCCGCACGGTGCCCAGCGGCCGCAGCCCCAAGGGCGTGGACAGCGGGCGGGTGACCAGTAGCGGAACCACATTAGGGTGCCGGAGCGCCAGCAGGCGGAGATCGTGCGCGATTCGGCGCAGCTGGGCCTGCCAGTCGGAGTCTTCGGGGAAGATCTTCAGTTCGGCCAGGACTAGCTCGGTGACGCCGTCCAGCAGCGCCGCCCGGTTCTCCGCGTATCGGTACAGGCCCATGGGGTCGCGGCCCAGCACCTGCCCCAGCCTGCGCATGGTCAGCGCCGCCAGTCCCTCGTCGTCCACAAGCTCCAGCGCAGCTTGCAAGACCACCTCACGACTCAAGCGTTTCTTTGCGTTCGAGCCGGTGGCAGACTCGGCGTTGGGAGTAGTGGGAGCATCCTGCGGGGCGGCCATGTTGTTTGTCCATCATCTTGACGTGAGCGTCGCCAGTTGAGGTACAGCGGAAGATCCACTGTTGCTTAAGTCGTAGTCTACGCCTAGAGTCTACGTTGTAGAGCGGTCTCGTTTACGCTCACAAAACAGGCACTCCAGTGGGGACCAGAGTGCGGGAAACACACCTTGACCCAGTGCACGGGTTTTGGAGAGCAGCCGCTGTAGCCGAATGGCGGCACAAAATGCACAGCATGGAAAAGAGCCAGTCATGGCCGTTTCACAATTCAACCGCTTCCTCACTGAAGCTACCAGTCCAGCCGCGGATGGACACTCATCACTCAGGAAAGACCAGCTGTATGGCCTGTACACCAGCTGGTGCCTGCTCAACCAATCCAGCCCGGAACCCGGCTCCATCTTCTGGACAGCCATGCGGAACCTTCGCATCCGCCCCTCAACCAATGGCCTTCGCATGACCGGTCCGGCCGCGGCGGATTACATTCTTGCCTCCTACCCGGACCTGGTCTAGGGGCCCGGGCAAGAAAATGAAGACCACTCGAAAGCTCGCCCTCCCAATGCACCCGGACGTCGCGTTCAGCGACGAGCACCTGCTCCTCAATAGCGCCGCCTCCCAGGCTGCCGCCAAAGGGGCGACGAAAAGCGACACCATGGGCGGCGAGCCCATGCACTGCGGCGAGCCCATGCACTGCGGCGAGCCCATGAAAATGGTGGAACCGGAGCTCACCCGTCTCTTCTCGGACTCATCCACAGAAGCGGCCACAGCGGACGCCGGCGTCCCCGATTCGGGCCTTGCTGCCTACCTTCAGACCAGGGTGCGGCGTTGCGCCTGCGGATTCCAGATGGAACTTCCCTTCCAGCCGCAGAGCAGCAAAGAACCGCCGCTCCGCCAGCCGCACGTCGAGCTGCACGGCCTTTAGGCCGCGTCCTAAACTTCATCACATAAGCACGGAAGAAGCCGGTGCGCCGGCCAGCCTTGGGGGCTGGCTGGCACACCGGCTTTGACGTTCCGGCTTCTTCCGCTTCGGGCTCTTCCAAGGCACGACGGCGGCGGAGACTTACGCCGGGCCCGGACTCACACCCGGGGGAGACTCACTCCCGGCGGGGATGTTCCCCACGCGTGCCCATGGCATCAGGTCCCAGGGTGTCGCAGTCCAGAGGCTCACGGCGTTGCTGGCCGGCGGAGTTTCCGTCATCCCGAGTTTGGCCGCGACGCGCTTGGACTGCTCGTTCCTGGGATCGATTGTCGCGGAGACCGGCCCTCACCCACAAACCGCATGACCTCCTCGTCCGCGCAAAGTTCGGCGAATTCGTCAAGATCCGCCGTTCCAAAATGGCGGGCCATCAATCTGTCGGTTTCGAACATCATGGTGAAACCCTAGCGCCCGCTCCGCTCACATCCTGAGATGACCATCTCAACATGTGAATTTTGCCCTTAGACTCCGAAGCATGAGTGGTTATTCCAACCTGCAGCCCTTCGTCGGCTGGGCCTGGTGCGCCAACAATCTTGCGGACATCGTTCTGGCCGATACCCGCTGGTATCTGGACGGCGCCTCGGGAAAGGACGCCTACCACGCCGGCCATATCCCCGGTGCCGTCTTCGTCGACATGGACCAGCACCTCTCCGGGCCGGCCTCGAAAGAAGCCGGCCGGAACCCGCTGCCCCATGCCCGGGTTTTTGCGAGCGGGATGTGCGAAACCGGCATTAGCGACTCCGACGTGGTGATCGCCTATGACGACGCAGGGGGCGTCATCGCGGCCCGACTCGTATGGATGCTTCGCTCGCTGGGTCGCAAGGCCGCCGTCCTTGACGGCGGAATTGCCAGCTATCCAGGGGTCCTGGCCACAACGGCTTCGACAAGGTTGAGTGCCCACTTCCCGGCTCAGGCGTGGCCCCAGGCGCTGCTTGCGGACATCTCCGCGTCGTCCTCGGATAAATACAAGGTCATGGACGCACGGAATCGCGACCGGTTCGAGGGACGCCAGGACCCCATCGACCCCCGCCCCGGCCACATTCCCGGCGCAGTGAATGTCCCCTGCCGGGAAAACCTCGACTCAACAGGACGACTGTTGCCAGCCCAACACCTCCGCGAAAACTTTGAGCGTGCCGGAGTCGTCTCCGGCGAGAACACCATTGCCTATTGCGGATCGGGCGTCACGGCCTGCCACAACCTGCTTGTCATGGAGCACCTGGGGCTGGGCAGGGGCCAGCTGTTCGTCGGCGGCTGGTCCCAATATGGACACGCTACTGACAGGCCGGTCGAGACCGCCTGAGCACCAGGCCTAGCGTGAAAGGGACTTCATCCCGCGCCGGGAGAGCGCGGAACGCTCGCCGCAGTTGGTGCACGTGATGCGGTAGTCCTTGGACAAGGTGAAGATGGGGATGAAGAACACGCTGAATTTGGTGGCCCTCTCCTCCAGAAGATGTTCCGCAAAGAGCCCGCAGCGCCTGCAGGTTGTGGCCCGGCCGGGCAATGCCCTCAGGACCGTCCTTACGCCGAAGAGAATGAGCATGCCTCCCCCTTTCCACTGCTCGCACTAATTTAGTAAGCAAGCTTAGGATAGCTGAGACCGCCGGAATCCGCCCCATTCGGAGCCTCCAGATCCCGCGCCGGAACCCAACCGAAGCACCCAGCCAAACCGCCGTCGTCGAAAATAATTAGCAAGGGTACTTACTATTCATTAGTAATCATGCTTACTATTGGGGAGCCAGCAGTGCTGGTTCTTGATCAGCAGCTGACCTTCTTGGAAAGAGAGCGAAGATGACAGAGAACCAATGGCCCAAAGACGGAAGCCGCGGGGCTTTCCCGGCCACGTACCAGACCACGGATCCTTACGCCTCCGCCGCACCGGAAACAGACATTGTGCCCGAAACAGACTTTCCGGACGCCAAATACGCGGACGCCGAATACGCGGACACCGAATATGCGCCCGCTGACGTTCCGGTCACGCAGTACCCCATAACCGAGACGGCGCCGCCCGCCTACCAGCCCGCCCAGCCGGCCTCAGGCTGCTCAGCCCCGTCCAAGACGGACACCGCCACGAGTGAAGCCAAGGATGTTGCCCACCAGGCAGCCGGCTCCGCGCAGCAGGTGGCCCAGACGGCCAAGGCCGAGGCCGGAAACGTTGCCGCCGAGGCAAAGTCGAACGCCAAGGATCTCCTGTACCAGGCGAAGTCGGACCTGACCGAACAGGCCGGGACCCAGCAGCAGAAGGTGGCCCAGGGCCTCCACTCCATTTCCGGGGAACTGCGCACCATGGCCAATGCCTCCGATCAGCCCGGTGTCGCCACCGACCTGGTCCGCCAGGCAGCCGACCGTTCGGCGTCCATCGCGTCGTGGCTTGAGGGCCGCGATCCGGGTTCGCTCCTGGACGAGGCCAAGTCCTTCGCCCGCCAGCGTCCCGGCACCTTCCTGCTGGTGGCTGCCGGAGCCGGCATCCTGGCCGGACGGCTTGCCCGCAGCCTGAGCGCAGGCGCTCCCGAGTCAAGTACCGGCACCAGCGCCCGCACCACCGGCACCACGCCCCGCACCGCCGCACCCCAGGCAACCCAGCTGCCCGCACAGGAAACCGTGATTGCCGCCGGCGCCGGAGACACCTTCTTCGATGAGCCCGTGGTGGCAGGCGGGTCCTACCCCTCATCCGCTCAGACGCTTCCCGGCGGAACCGCCGGAGAGACCTCCCTGCGCGAGTACAACGAGGACCAGTACAACCGCGAGGCCCTGCGGGAGAACCTGCGGGACGACGCCCTGGAAGGCAACAGCCCCTTCCCCGGTAGCGAGGAGCGCGGCCAGTGAGTCACCACATACCCGAGGCACCCCACGCGGAAGCGCATGTGAAGGCCGAGACCACCTCCCTGGGAGATCTCCTGGGCGAAGTCACCCGTGACCTCTCCACGCTGATGCGCCAGGAGGTGGAACTGGCCAAGGCGGAGCTCAAGCAGACGGGCACGCGGGCCGGGAAGGGCGGTGGCATGCTGGCCGGCGCGGGCGTGGCGGGCCATTTTGTCCTCCTCTTCCTGTCCCTGGCGCTTTGGTGGGCGCTGGGTACGGTGATGGGGCTGGGCTGGTCCGCCGTCGTCGTCGCCGTTATTTGGGGCATCATTGCCGCCGTCCTGGCGTCCATGGGACGCAAGGAGCTGAGCGCCATCAAGGGCATGCCCCAGACCGTTGAGACCCTTCAGGAAATTCCCCCCACCCTCAAGCCGAGCGAGGAAACACGATGACCGAAAACCCGGACGCTATCCGCGCCGACATTGAAGCAACCCGTATGCGGCTCGGCACCAACGTCGACGCCGTGGCGGACAAGGTGACGCCGTCGCACATCGTGCAGCGGCAGACCGACAAAGTCAGGGACGCGGTCTTTGGCGCGAAGGAGAAAGTTATGGGATCTGCCCACCACGCCAGCGCCGGTGTCCATTCAGGGGCCGACGGCGCCGGGCAGGCTTTTAGCGACGCCGGTTCGGCTATCGGGGACGCACCGCAGCAGGTGAAGACCAAGACGCAGGGCAACCCGCTCGCCGCGGGCCTGATCGCTTTCGGCGCCGGCCTGCTGGTGTCGTCCTTGATTCCGGCCAGCGACAAGGAACGCGAGGCGGCCGATGCACTCAAGACGGCGGCTGAGCCCATGACCACGGAGCTGACCGACGCCGCCAAGGATCTGGCGCAGGGGCTGAAGGCGCCGGCGCAGGAGGCCATGGAGAACGTCAAGGCAACCGCGGCCGACGCCACGGAGCACGTCAAGGGCGAAGGCCAGAATGCCGTGGAGGACGTCCGGTACCGGGCAGAGGATGCCCGGGACAACGTCCAGCAGGCGTGATCGTGATGAGTTGAGTTGAGGGAGGCCGCTCCGCCGTTTTGGCGGGGCTGCCTTGCCGTTGGACGGCTGGAACGGCCCGCGGCGATCGCACCACCGTGCCCCAGACGCGGTTGTCCCGGAAGGACGAATTTCAACACATGGCTTGGGCTAATGGAAAGAAACCGGACCACTGGTCAACCCACCGGCTGCTCTCGACGGCGGCCCGCTTGGATGAACGCAGGATCAACCGCTGCCTCTCGGGCCTCGGACTCACCAAGGCATCCTTCGATGCCCTGGACTCGGTGGCGGAGACGGGGCCCTTTACGCAAAGCGGCCTGGCTGATCAGCTGGGCGTCACGCCCCAGAGCCTGGGGAAGGTGCTGGAACGGCTTAAGGAACTGGGCCTGTTGACCAAGGAGCGGGGCTCCGTGGACGGCCGGTGCAGGAGCATCCGGCTCACCCAGCGCGGCAGGTCCGTGCTGCGCACCGCGGACGAGCTGGTGCGGGGAATCCCGCGCCCGGATGCGGCCGCGGAGGCCGAACTCAGGCGCCACCTCTCCCGGCATATCGACCATTTGATGGAGGGCGAAGACCGCGCCAGGCATGCCTGAGGGTGCCAATCCGGGCAGTAAGGCAAGTGCGTTGCTTCGTGAGACTCGTCTAGCAGGATATTGTCGGGAATAAGAACGGCTGCCCAATCCAGATGTTGCCGGCGTTTACGGTGTACAGGCCCCTGACCTGGTATGTCCACGTTACTTTCGGGCCTGTAAGAGTAGCCGTATACGCGCCGCCAGTTCCCACGGCGGTGTCGACGGTGGCCACGGGTCCTCCGGTGTTCGTTACTTCTAAGCGGAAAGAGTTCGCGCCCGGGACTGAACCATTCTGGGTGACTCTGATAGTGAGGGTTCGTCCAACACAGGTTGCCGTAGCGGTTGCTCCCACCGGCACAACCAGGCTAAGCGTGGAAGTGCTCATCCTGCCACCCGCACTCCCAATAAAAGCAGCCTGGGCAACGCCGGCAGTGATCACAAGCACCGTCAGCGCGGTCAGGAACGCCGCGGCGCGCGCGAAGCCAGACGGCATCACCCCGGGTCGGCTCAGGGGCTCACGCACAAGGTCGGGTCTTCCTCTCACTTCTGCGTCCTCGATCTGGCTTGGCAGGGTTACGCGGCTATTCTCCACCCGCGGGCACTTTCGCGGCCGCCGTCCCTCTTGTCGGGGGCTTCCTCCAGATCGTGTCCAGAAGCATAACGACCAAAACAGCCGGCGCTCCGTACATCAGAGTGTTCAACAGAACCGGGTCGCGGAGGGTCCTGATGGCCGCGCCAAGGTAGGGGATGGTGGCGGTGTGGACGTCGATTGATTCGCCTTGCAGCGTTGCGGTCCACGGATCTTCCGTGTTGTTCGCGTCCCCCTTGGTTTGCACCGTCGTGGTGCCGTCCGCATTGCGCATGATCTTCACGACTCGATGCGTTTCCACACGGTGATCGTCAACCGGGATCCGGTACGTGATGATGTCCCCGGTCTTCAGCGCATTGACGGGGGTTGGGACTGTGACCACAACATCCCCGGGACTAATCAGTGGAGACATTGACCCGGTCAGCATCGTGATGGTCTGGTAGCCCAGCACCCTGGGACCCACGGCAAGGAATAGGAACACAGCAACAGCGGCCAGCGTCGTCGCCGTCGCCGCTAGCTTGGCCAGCCGAACCATCACCTTCATCCCGGTATCTGACCTGCGGGCGCGCTGGCGGCCGACAGAAGGTGCGGCCGGGGTGTGCGGCTGCCGAAGGTCTCTAACCAGCGAGGCGGTCATGGCGGCACTTCCGTTTCGACGAGTACCCTCCGCCGCCTCCCTGCTCAAGGGATGCGGCGGAGGACTGGTTGGTGGGTTGATTACTGGTTAGTGCCGGAGCGCTGCGTGCCCGTGAAGTCCAAGGCTATTGTGCTGGACTGCGCCTGAAATCCGTTATCCGCAGCGGAAGGCAGGGACAGCGTGACCCGAAGGTTGTCGGTCTTGTTTGCCGCCAAGGAGGTGAGATTGGTCAGGGGCATTGCGGACCCGATGACAGGGCGCGGGGCCAGAACCTGCGTAGTGGTCACCGAGCAAGTGTAGGTGTAGGCAGGTGCCGTGCCCGCCTCGACCCAGCCGGTTGAGCAACTGTCAATAGACAACTGGAGGCCGCCCGCGTCGGTGTCCAGCTTGGAGGAGGTGGGCGCCGTTGTGGAGAGGGTGATCCCGGCCAGACCCTGGTTGCCAGCGCCGTTGGTCAACGTCAGCGCGCGCTGCACGGTGTCCCCAGGTACCAGGCCTGAAGCGGCCACGCTAAGGCGGTTGGCAGCACCCGTGGCGCCCAGAGCGATGTTGACCGTACCTGATGCAATGTTGGTGTTGGCCGAAGTGCTGGACACGAAGGCACCGTAAGTACCCATGCCTGCCACGCCGGCAGCCGCGCCAACGAGGGTGAGGGAAGCAAGAACTCTACCGGTGGTGGTTGTCAGGCTGAGACCCATGAGCTTCCATTTCCGTGAAAGGGACCGCGTCACGCGGGCCGTTGACTACTGGCCCCGTCGGCCAGCCGTGCCAACATTGCCGTGCTGTCATCAAAGGTCGACTACGCATAGGCTCAAGATTCGGTCAAGACTTGGTCCTCCGATCAGCGCCAGGATCGGACAGGGCTCATACCTCAGGGACTAAAGGGAAGAGAATCGGTGCCGTGGTACTTCGTCCGTCCTAGAACCTCATCAGGGCGGCGGCCACAACCCCCACGGTCACGGCCAGCAACACCGCCAGTAGTGCGTAACGGGGCCACTTCGGGCCGGAGCGGTGCGGGTTGATGTCTACGTAGGGCACTACTTACGGATCCTTACGGGAACTGGCTTCGCCTGGGCACGCTTCAGCTGGAGAATGCCGTATAGGAGGGTGAAAGGAACAAGGAGGCTGATCATTAGAGCGGTCAAGGAAAGGACATACTCGCTGGGTGTCATGGATACCTCCGGGATGCGTCGTCGCGTTCGGCTCAGGCCCGCTACAGATCCGGCTTAACGTCAGCTGCTAAATTCAGGTCCCCCACGGACTGCTCACCACCCTACCCACGGGTAGGCGATCGTGTCCAACTCCGCGGTGGCGTGGCTGCGGGCTTTAGCGTTGCAAAGCAATCACAACGACGACGGCGGTGGCGAGGGCCAGCACCGCAAGCCCAATGCGGGTCAGGACTTGGAGACGTCGCCTCCGCAGTTCACGCCGGGAGTCCAGTCCATTCACACCGCGCTTGTATTTCCTCATGCGCCGGATGTTACCCGCGCATGCTGTGAAGAACCTCGGCGGCCGGTTCGGGCGGCATGCTCTGCTGGTCAAGCCAGGAACGGACGGGGTAGGGGTCATCGGCAACGATGTTCCTTGCCACGAAGCGTCGGATGGCTTCTCTAATGGCGGTTATCATGCACCTACGCTAAGAGCGGAGGGCTCCTAGTCCCAGAGTGGTCACTACCTGCCTATGTCGCTCCGACCACTCGGGTTGGGCTCAGCCGAGTACTTGTTTTTACCCGACGGCGGCGAGCGCGGCTTGGAGCGCTGGCATAAGCTTGCTGTTCCGGCCCCAGACTGGGTCGAAAATCTGCAGTTCAAAGCAATCCACCAGGGCCTTTGCAAGCGTTTCATTGCTCCAGTCGCTGTAAGCCTCGAGGGAGTAGGACGGACCCCCCGACCTTCCAAGCCAGGTGAACTCCCTGTCGGCCTCGAGCGTCACGCAGATCTGCCCGCTCCCCGATTCGCCCGGAGGAAACACAAGAACCACCAGTTCCGTTTCAACGAGCAGTGCGGAAATCGTTGCAGCGCTCTGCTCGGAACAGCGGCCTGTAACGAAGGCCCGCTGACCGTAGCCCCCGGAAATTGCGGCGCCGGGCTGTGAGTCGTCGGTGAGGAAGCCAAGCCTGTTGATGTCGGCCAGAGCCTGGCTCATGGGGCCGGGCTGCCCCGCTGGCTGTTGTACCCGGTATCCCGGGACATACCTGAAGCTTCCTTCAAGCCACCGGGCCGTCAGTTCGCAGGCACCCTCCAGCGTGGTGCAATTGCGCCAAGCATCCTCATCAGGCACATCTTCAAACACAGCCCACCCCATCCGTTCCGGTTACTCGCTTCCTGAAGATATACCACCTCGGGGCAGACCCTCGAGCTTTGTGCGCTATCACTTTTTGTCAGGCGACCATGGGTCCGCGCTTCCACCTAGTGCTGCGCGCGGGTCTCCTGGAGGCGTTTGATGAACCACCGCGACTGTTCAGGGCCGTAGGGCAGCACCGGGATGGCCTTGGTGGCGTCGCTGGGAGTATCACGGATGGACTGGATGGCCTGGCGGACGGCTGTGCTCATGGTGTTGGCCATGGTCTTGACGAACTGGTCGCTGCAGGGGTTGCCGTGGCCCGGAACCAGGAATTCGTAGCGGTGCCGCAGCGCGGAGAGGTGCCGCAGCGCATCGGCCCAATCCTCGGGGTAGGAATCTTCGAAGGAGGGGTGCGAGCCCTGCTCCACGAGGTCCCCGGCGTACAACGTGGTGGGGGTGCCCACAAGGAGATCGCCGTCGGTGTGGCCGCGGCCCAGGTAGAACAGGGTGGCGGTCTGACCGCCAAGGTCCACCAGGACAGGCTGGTCCTTCACGATTGCGTTGGGAACCACAAGCTCCGCTTCCGCGCCCTCGCCGGCCGCCATTTCCGGCTCGGCCGAGGCGACCATGCGGCGCTGGCGGTCACCGTTCTCCTCGATTTCCGCCGCACAGTTCTGGTGGGCATAGAACTCGGTGACCCCATCGTCTGCAAAGACGGCGTTGCCGAAGAAGTGGTCGTAGTGGGCGTGAGTGTTGACCACCACGAGGGGCAACTGGGTCTTTTCGCGCACAGCCCCAAGGATCTCGTGACCCTGCCGGGGGCCGCCGCCGGTGTCGATCACCATGGCGCGTTCTGTTCCAACAACCAGGCCGGTGTTCAGCAGTGAACCTTGGGTGGCCAGCACATAATTGTTGGGGCCAACCTCAAGCCATCGTGACATTATTTCTCCGTTGTTCCGGCGAGTACTTGCTAACTTCAGGCCTCGATTCTACCGATCACGACTGCACTTATCCGCGAGGCCGGGGGCGGGTTTCATCGCGTTGGACGGGAGCGCGAGACATTCGCGGAGTGGCTTACCTCGGTAACCCTGGCGAAACGCCTAGGTGCTTATGAAGTGGCCATGGTCACTAAACAACAGCCCGTCCGCGATACTTTCGATGATTCGGGTTTCGACCGCCGCCCCTTAAGCGGGTAAATTCGGAGCTAGTGCAGCGTCGCCGCTCATTTTCCCAAGAGGCTGGAGGACGGCATGATGACCAGTACGCATCTTCTCGAAACTCTGGCTCCCTCACAGAAAAGCACGCGTTGGTTCCTGAAGACTGTCAGTGCCGTTGCCACGCTTCTTATCGTTTGGGCCGTAGCTGGCCTTTTTCTTTACGTAGCCCCACAGGCTGACAGCCCGAAGCACGCGGATGTGTTGTTCGTGCTCGGCCCGCCCGACCAGCGAATGGAGCACGCGGAAGAGCTCATGAAGCAGGGGTACGCACCGACGCTAGCCGTCTCAGTTCCGTTGGGGAAGGATGGCCGGTTCGACGCCCCAATATGTGGCTCGAATCGCCCATATAGAGTCATATGTTTCAACCCCGAACCGTTCACCACGCAAGGGGAGGCCCGCGCGCTCAGTGATCTGTCCTTAAGGTATGGGTGGAGGAGCGCCGACGTGCTCACGGCCCAGTTCCACTTGGCCCGAGCCCGAGTCATCTTGGACCGGTGCTACGCGGGCGACCTGACCATGGTTGCCGACCGGAGACGCTTGCCCCTATTTTCCGCTTCAGACTTCACGGGTTCCTGGATTTACCAGTACATGTACCAGTCAGCGGCGTTCGTCAAGGTTGCCGTCAACCCGGGCTGCTGAGGAAGCCGTCGTATGGTCGCCACAAATTGCCGGCGCACCGTCTCACTCCATTCGCAGCGTCAAGTAGTGGTTAGCTCAGATGTCCGCCAACACAGATCCAGGGTTCTCCATCGCATCGGCAACGTAACGGAGGAAGCCGCCGGCCGCTGCTCCGTCACAAACGCGGTGATCGAACGTGAGCGTTAGCTCGGTGACCTTGCGGACAGCCAGTTCGCCGTCCACCACCCAAGGCTTCTCGATGATGCGCCCCACGCCCAGGATCCCGACCTCGGGGTGGTTGATGATCGCCGCTGAGCCGTCCACGCCGAACACGCCGTAGTTGTTCAGCGTGAACGTCCCGCTGCCCAGTTCGGTGGGGGTGGCCTTGCCGTCGCGCACGACGGCGGTAAGGCGGCGGATCTCCGCGTCCAGTTCACGGGCGCTGAGCTTGTCGGCGTTCCGCACCGAAGGCACCATCAGACCGCGGTCCGTCTGGGCCGCGAAGCCGAGGTTGACGCCGCTGAACGCGACAATCTCCTGCATTTCCCCGCCAGCGGTGTCCTCGGTGGTGACGATCCTGGAGTTCAATTCCGGGAACTTCTTCAACCCTGCGGTGACGAAGCGGGCAATGAAAGCCAACAATCCCGGGGTGTTGTTCGGATCGGACTTCTTCAGTGCGGCACGCATCTCCACCAGCGCCGTCGCATCAACGTCCACCCACACCGTGGCTTCCGGAATTTCGGAGCGGCTGCGGGACATGTTCGCGGCAACAGCCTTGCGGACGCCCCGGACCGGGACCCGTCCCACAATGCCCAGCCCGGTGCGGGCGTCAATTTCGGATCGTGAAGTCCAAGTGGGCTCCACGGACCGGACCACCTTGCGCGGGGCTTCGACGGGCTCAACCGCCGGGCCTGGCTTGATGGCCTCCTCGACGTCCTTGCGCATGATCAGCCCGCTGGTGCCCGAGCCCTGAAGTCCACCCAAGTCAATCCCATGATCTCGGGCCATCTTGCGCACCAGCGGGGAGATCACCGCGCCAAGCTTCCCCGGAACCCGGGTGCGAAGCATCGAAAGGTCCACATCCGGTGTCTCCGGCTGCTCGGTTTCGGCAGGCTCGATCACCGACAGTCCGGCGTGAATCTTCCGCGCCCTGGTGCGCCGGGCTGTGCCGGCGCCACCGGGCGTCCCGTAGCCGATAAGCACATTGCCCGAGCCCGCCTTTTCTTCCTCGCGGTACGTTTCAGCAGCGGTGGTCTCGGCTTCAGGCTTTTCGACGGGCTCAACCTTCCCATTCTCAGCAGGCCCGGTTTCGGCAGCCACTGCCTCCATAGCTCCGGCGGGTGTCACGGAGATGAGTGGCTTTCCGACGTCGAGCGTCTGTCCTGGCTCGCCGTGCAGAGCGGCGACGGTGCCTGCATACGGTGAGGGCACCTCCACCATGGACTTTGCGGTCTCGACTTCGGCGATGGGCTGGTCCACACGGATTTCATCGCCCACGGCGACGAGCCAGTTCACCAGTTCGGCCTCGGTGAGGCCTTCGCCGAGGTCCGGAAGGAGGAATACTTTCGGTTCGCTCATGATCAGTCTTCCCACTGGAGGTCGTCGACGGCGTCGAGGATGCGGTCCACGCCGGGCAGGTAGTAGTGCTCGAGCTTCGGCGCCGGGTAGGGCACGTCGAAACCGGTGACGCGGCGGATGGGCGCGGCGAGGTAGTGGAAGCAGCGTTCCTGGACCCGGGCCACAATCTCGGAGGACACCGAGGCGAAGCCGTGGGCCTCGGCGATGACAACTGCCCGGCCGGTCTTGCGGACGGAGGCGCAGACGGTCTCGTCGTCGAACGGAACGATGGAGCGGACGTCGATCACTTCCAGCGAGCGTCCCTCCTCCGCGGCTGCGGCGGCGGCAGCCAGCGCCGTCGGCACCGATGGTCCGTAGGCGATAAGCGTCGCATCGGTCCCGGGGCGGGCGACGGCGGCGCGGCCTTCCGAGGACCTCCCGTGCTTGGTGTTCGATTCGTGCTCGGCGCGGAGGGCTTCCAGGTCCACCAGGTCCTTGGACCAGTAGAGCTTCTTGGGTTCCATGAACATCACGGGGTCATCGGAGTCGATGGCTTCCCGGAGCATGCGGTAGCCGTCCGCCACAGTGGCCGGAGTGAAGACCTTCAGGCCGGCTGTGTGGGCGTAGTAGGACTCGGAGGAATCGCAGTGGTGCTCCACTCCCCCGATCCCGCCGGCGTACGGGACGCGGATGACCATGGGCAGTTTAACGGCGCCCTTGGTGCGGTTGTGCATCTTGGCCACGTGGCTGACGATCTGTTCGAAGGCCGGGTAGGCGAAGGCGTCGAACTGCATCTCGATCACCGGGCGCATGCCGTTCATGGCCATGCCAACGGCCATGCCCACGATGCCGGACTCGGCCAGCGGGGTGTCGAAGCAGCGGGTCTCGCCGAAGGTCTTGGTGAGCCCGTCGGTGATGCGGAAGACGCCGCCGAGCAGGCCGACGTCCTCGCCGAACACCAGCACGGACGGGTCGGCGTGCATCGCGTCCGCCATTGCGGTGTTCAGTGCCTTGGCCAGCGTGACGGTCTGCGGGCCGGATTTTTCGGCCGATGCGGCTGCCTTTGCGGCGGCGCGGGCGGTTGCGGCGCTGACGTTGCCGTTTGCCTCGGAGGAGGTGGTGAGGGTGGGGCTCATTTTGCGGCCTCTCCGGTGTGTGCGTCGCGGGCTAGTTCGTCGGCGAGCATGGCGGACTGTTCCTTCAGTTGGGGCGTGGGAGTGGAGAACACGTAGCGGAAGAGATCCTGGGGATCCACGGGGACGTCCTCCCCCAGGCCTTCGCGGAGCTGGGTGGCCACTGCCTCGGCTTTTTCGACGATCCGGGCGGCGCCGTCGTCGTCCAGGAGTCCGCGGTCCGTGAGGTACGTTTTCATCCGCTTCAGCGGATCCTTGGCCACCCACTGCGCCACTTCGCTGTCCTGGCGGTAGCGGGTGGCGTCGTCGGCGTTCGTGTGCGCCTGCATGCGGTAGGTGTGGGCCTCCACCAGGAGGGGGCCGGAGCCTTCGCGGGCCAGCTTGACGGCCCGGTCCAACACGGCGAGCAGGGCGACGACATCGTTGCCGTCCACCCGTTCGCCGGCCATCCCGTAGCCCACGGCCTTGTGCGCGAGCGACGGCGCCACCGACTGGTGGGCCAGCGGCACGGAGATGGCGTACTGGTTGTTCTGGACGAAGAAGACAACGGGCAGGTGGAAAACGGCGGCGAAGTTCAGGGCCTCGTGGAAGTCCCCTTCGCTGGTGGCGCCGTCGCCGCACATGGCGAGGACCACGGTGTCCTCGCCGCGCAGCTTGGCGGCGTGGGCCACCCCGACGCCGTGGAGCAGCTGAGTGGTGAGGGGCGTGCATTGGATGCCAACCTTGTGCTTGGCGGGGTCGTAGCCGCTGTGCCAGTCGCCGCGGAAGAGCGTCATGGTCTGGACGGGATCCACGCCCCGGGCCATCACGGCCACGGAGTCGCGGTAGGTGGGGAACATCCAGTCGCCGTCGGACAGGCACAGGGCGGCCGCCACCTGGCAGGCCTCCTGACCGTGGCTGGAAGGGTAGACGGCCATGCGGCCTTGCCGGACTAGTGCCGAGTTCTGGTCATTGACGCGCCGTCCGATGACGAGCTGCTCGTACGCGGCCAGCAGCTGGGCGTCGCCGGGCAGAGCGTATTCGTGGCCCGGCTGGGCGCCCTGCTCGGTGTGGGGGTTCAAGCTGCCGTCCTGGTCCACGATCTGGATCGGATGCCTGGCGGGCAGCATGTAGTCCTCCACCGTGATGCCGAACTTGCGCACGGCCTCGGCGGCGGCGCCTTCTGTCACGTGCTCTGATGCAGCCTGCTGGGGAGCTACCTGCCCAGGCGCATCATGGTCCGCGGAGATCGTCATTGGTCCGTCCTTCTATAGCCACTATTCGTTCCCAGTATCATCCCAAGGGAACTTTCGTATCCAGTCCCGGCCGAAATCGTGGAGATGTTGAGATTTTGCGCCTATTCTGGAAGACGAATCGTAAGTGTGAGCTGCGTTACGGGCGGGAGTTGTGGACGAATGGCAGAAGCAGACGCGGAGCAGGTGGCGGTGCCGCTGGACGACGTGGACCGCAACATCATTGCGGAGCTCACCAGGGACGGCCGGATGTCCGTGACGCAGGTGGCGGAGAACGTCCACATTTCCAGGGCGCACGCCTATACGAGGATCGCGCGGCTGACCGGCGAGGGAGTCCTGACGAAGTTCACCGCACTCGTTGACCCTATTAAGGCCGGGCTCAAATCGTCGGCTTACGTGACCCTGAAAGTGCGGCAGCATTCCTGGCGGGAACTGCGCGAACTGCTGAGGGCCATCCCGGAGGTGCACCACATTGCCTTGGTGGGCGGCGACTTTGACGTCATATTGCTTGTGCGGGCCGTGGACAATATTGACTTGCGCAGGGTGATTTTTGATCAGCTGCAGTCCATGCCCGGGGTGCTGGATACGCAGACGTTTTTGGTGTTCGAGGACGTGGATACGCGATGATGCAAGGCCGCAGCGCGGCCGCTTCCCAAGAAAGCCCGTGAACGCTGCCACCCGGTATCAGACCCTCGGATTCACCACTCCGCCCGTTCTATCTTCATCTTTCTGAGCTGCGGCGGAGATTTCGGACAGTGGGCCCTCTTCAAATGGGGGTCAACCGAAAGTAGGGATCAGAATGACCGCATCACGCAAAAGATTTACCCCGGAGTTCAAGGACGAGCTGTGCCGCGAAGTAATCAACACGTCCAAGCCGATCAAGGACGTGGCCACCGCGTACGGTGTCGGCCCCGAGACGCTCCGCAACTGGCTGGCCAAGTACCGCGAGGCCAACGGCGGCACGGAGGTGGATCTGACGGTGTCGGAACGGGCCCGGCTGAAGGAACTTGAGCGTGAAGTTCAAGAGCTGCGGGCAGGGACGGCCTTCCTGAAAAAGCCAGCGCTTACTTCGCACGGGAACAGCGGCGGTAGTGAGCAAGTACGAATTCATCGATTCCCAAAAAGCTGAGCCCGCCAACCTGAATTCGGTGGTGAACATGTGCCGCTGGTTGGCCGTCTCGACCTCCGGTTTCTATCACTGGGCCACCCGTCCCCAATCGGCCACCGCTCAAGAATACCGCCGCTACAACCCGGATCGAGCAGTCCGCGATCTGGCACTCCGACCGGGGCAGCGTCTACACCTCAAGCGATTTCAGGGCCCTGGTGGCCAGCCTCGGTATGCGCTCCTCGATGGGACGCGCCGGCGTGTCCCTCTTAACCGGCTAATGCGTTCGTTTCTGCAGCTCAGCGACACGCCATTTCACCTACCTTTCCCGGTGATCTGGATCACTTCTGGTACATCTGTTTTTCATGAGCAGCGATGGCGATCTGCGGCTTGAGGAACGTGACGGCGGCTGGGCATTGGCCGGGCAGGATGCGCCGCAGTTCAGGCTCGTGGATGAATACCTTGCCTATCTGGCGGACCGGAACTACTCGCCGAGGACGGTGCGTTCCTACGGGTATGACCTTCTGGCGTTCTGCCGGTGGCTTCTGACCACCGGGCAGCCACTGCCGGAGGTGGGCACGGAAGTGCTGCTGGGGGTTTCTGCGGGCCTGCCATGAGGCAAAAGTCCCGGGCAGGGTCGGGCCGAATGTGATCAGGTTGTCGGGCCGCCGATTGGATCAGTACGCCGCGACGACCATCAACCGAAGGCTGGCCGCGATCTCGGGCCTGTTCGCCTTTGCCTCGATGCGGGATCCGGAGATGAAGAACCCGGTTCCCAGGGGCCGGGAGGCCCGTTGGCTTGCCCCCGGTGAGCGCAGTGGGATGCTGGCGCACACGGTCCGGCGGCAGAAGAGCCGTTCTCCGCTTCGGCTGCGGGAGCCCCGCCGGCTGCCTACGGCGTTGCCCCAGTCCGATGCGGCTGAGCTGCTGGGGAGTTTCCGCACGTGGCGGGACCGGGCGATCGCTGGCTTGATGCTCTACTGCGGGTTGCGTTCGGCCGAGGTGCTGGCCCTGGACGTCGCGGACGTCGACATCGGCGGCCGCTGGCTGCAGGTGGTCGGCAAGGGACAGCGGGAACGACGGGTGCCGCTTGACGTGGACGTGGCTTCCGTCATCCAGGTGTATCTGCTGGCCGAGCGGCCCGAATCGGTAAGTGGCCGCCTGTTTCTCGTGGCTAAAGGTCCGAACCGGGGCCAACCGTTGACAGCGGCCGGGCTGCGTACGGTCTTCCGGTATCACCGCGGCGTGACGGGAATCGTTGGCGGCCACCCGCACGCATTACGGCATACGTTCGGGACCGCACTGGCCGAGGCGGGCGTCGATCTGGCGGTGATGCAGGCCTTGCTCGGCCACGCCCACGTCGACACCACTGCCCGCTATATCCATCTGGCTCCGGCCCACGTGAAAGCAGAGTTCGATGCCGCTCGCGATCGCATCCGTTCCCAGCAGTGACCCGCACGCCGCGTATCTGGAGTACTTGCGGCGGACCGGGCGGGGTAACACCGCCTACTCATCGGCTGCCAGGACATTCTTCCAGCGGTGGCCGGACCCGCAGGAGTGGGCGGCCGAGCCGCTGCAGGTGCGCCTGTCTGCCGGGGCTGCTACCCGGCCGATCATCACTTTCCTGATGCTGCACCAAGGTCTGCGGCCGGGCTATGACTACTTGCTGGAACGCAAGCTCTCCAGTATCTGGCGCGAGGTCAAAGACTCACCCCTGACGGTCGACCTCGACCGGTTCATGACTGCGGCCGCTGACTTGGGATTCACCGACCGGGTCCGGTTCGCCACCGGCTCCCAGGTGCCGGTCCGGCTGCTAATCCAAACCGGCCGGCGCCTGGAACAGCTCACCCTGGCTGATCTGGCCGAATTCACCGCAGCCTGCCAGGACAGGCAGGAACGCACCGGTAAGGGCCACGGCCACTACCTGTCGGCGGTCAGCAATGCCCAGCGGGTGCTGTTCCACCTTGGAGTCCTCGATGGGCTGCCCCGCGGCGGCGGCCCGGTCCCTTTCGCCGAGCGGCTGGCACAGGTTCAGCCGCCGATCCGGGCGACGATGATCTCCTACCTGGACCGCAAACGCGCGACCTGCCAGCCGAAGACCGTCTCAACGATCGCGACCCGGCTCAAGCACTTCGGCGTGTTCCTGGCCGTCCTCGACCCAGATCTGGAATCGGTCGCCGCCCTCGAACGAACCAAACACATCGAGCCCTACCTCACCAGCATGGTCGACGCCGTGAACTCCAAGAACGGGGAGACCGTCACCGCGGCCGACCGGTCCCGGCGGGTGCTCGCGCTGATGGGCTTCCTGACCGACATCACCGAGTGGGACTGGCCCGAAGCGCCACGGCGCAAGCTTCTCTTCCGCGAGGACATCCCCAGGCTCCCGCAAACGCTGCCTCGTTATCTGCCCGTTGACGTCGACCGGCGCCTCACCCAGGCCCTGACCAAGTCCCCGGGAAACGAGTTGGCCGCGGCCGCCCTGCGGCTGCAACGTTCCTGCGGGCTGCGGATCGGGGAACTGCTCGACCTTGAACTGGACTGCGTCCACGAAGTCCCCGGCCACGGCAGTTGGCTCAAGGTCCCCCTCGGCAAGCTGGACACCGAGCGGATGGTCCCCCTCGATGAGGAGATCCTGGACCTGATCGACCACATAGCCGACATCAGATCACCGGGGCGGCCGCTGCCGCACCCCCGCTACCGCCGCCCGGCCCAGTTCCTGTTCACCCACCACGGACGGCGGCTCGCGCAAAGCGCGGTCCGCGCCGAACTCGACCGCGCCGCCGGCGCCGCCGGGCTCGAACACATCACCCCGCACCAGCTTCGCCACACCTACGCCACCGCCCTGGTCAACGCCGGCGTCTCCCTGCAGGCACTGATGGCGCTCCTCGGGCACATGTCAGCCGAGATGAGCCTGCGCTACGGACGGCTGTTCGATGCCACCGTGCGCACCGAGTACGAACGGGCCCTTGATCTGGCCAAACAACAGGCCCTCACACCCCTCAGCGGCCGGACCAGTCTGCCGCTCAGAGACATCACCGGCGGAAAGGATTGGAAAGACACCCCGCTGCTGAAGTCGCGCATGGCCGGTGGATTCTGCCTGCGGGCACCGGCCCAGGGCGCCTGCCCCTACGCAAATATCTGTGAGCACTGCCCCAGCTTCCACGCCGAGCCCAGCTCACTACCGATCCTTGCCGCCCAACGCGTAGATGCCGACGCACTCGCCCGCGACGCCGAACAACGAGGTTGGATCGCCGAAGCCGACCGACACAAACAGCTCATCACCCGACTCGACACCCTGATCAACGAGGCCACCGCAGGATGACCAACACGAGCACCCTCAACAGCGTCGAACGCGCCTGCGCCGATCTCCTCCGGAATGGACAGGCAGTGACATTCACCGCCGTGGCCGCCCACACCGGCCTGGGCCGCACCACTCTCTACCGGGACCCCATAATCCGGGCCACCATCGAGAACAACCGCCACCGCGCAGCGACCGGCGGCACCCTCGCCGGCCTCACCGACGAGATCGCCACGCTCCGCGCCGCGGTCGAGACACTGGCCGAAAGGGTCCGGCGCCACGAAGAGCAACTCCGGAAACTGGCCTCCCGAGAAGGCTAAATCCTTAACCGGCTAATCGCCGACATCCGGGCACATTAGCCGGATAATGGCGGGACAACAGCATGGCCGAATCGTTCTTCTCCGCCCTGAAAAACGAGCGTGTGTACCGGACTGTTTACCCGACCAAATCACAAGCACGGAGCGACGTCATCCGCTACATCGAGGGGTTTTACAACAGCCGGCGCCGTCACTCCGCGCTCGGCTGCCGGCGGCCCAACGAAGTCCACTATGGGCATCAACAGCCAGCCTTGGCAGCGTAGAAGAATCCGCTAATTCCGCTGTCCGAAATCACCGTAGCAGCTCGGTGTCGATGGCATCCACGTCCGCTTCGTCACGACAGCCGGGCCGGCCTGCTCCTGGGCATCGAAACCGGTGGCGACCTCACGGGTTGTCCTGATTGCGGCGTCGTTGCGGTCGGGCACGGCCGACGCCAGGTCCGGCTCCATGACGTTCCGTGTTTCGGCAGGCCGGTGCGGTTGCTGTAGGCCAAGCGTGTCTGGCGTGGCCCGGACCCGGACTGCCACCGGACAACGTTCACCGAGGAGCACCCGCTGGCCGGGCCACGGGCAAAACTCACCGCCCGCGCCGTGGCCTGTGCGACCGACGCTTTGCAGCGCTTCGACACCTCGGTTTCCGCTCTGGCCCACCAGGTTGGCGTCTCCTGGCACACGGTCTGGCACGGGATCAGGGCAGAGGCCGGACGGCGGATCGGCGCCGCCGGCCGGTTGAAGGGTGTGGATGCGCTGGGCGTCGACGAACATGTCTGGGCTCATATCGGCCCGCCAGGCACGGGGATGGTCACCGGGATCGTGGCCCACACCCGTGACGCCCAGGGTGTGGTCCCGCCCGTCTGCTGGACCTCGTTCCGGGACGGTCCGCGAAGGCATACGCCGACTGGCTCAAAGACCGCGGCACCGGCTTCACCGCCGGCATCAAGACCGCGGCGCTGGATCCCTTCCGCGGCTACGTCAACGCGATACGCGACGAGCTGCCCGAAGCCATCACCGTCCTTGACGCGTTCCATGTCGTGAAGCTCGGCTCAGCCATGGTCGACGAGGTCCGCCGCAGGGTCCAGCAGGACACTCTCGGGCACCGGGGCCGCAAGGAGGCCCGCTCTACGGCATCCGCAGGAACCTGCAGGTCGGCGCCGAAAACCTCACCGACAAGCAGGCAGGCCGCCTTGACGCGAAACTCACCCGCGGGGATCCGGACCACGAAGTCACGCTGGCCTGGCAGTGCTACCAGAAGCTCCGCACCATCTACCACGCAAGGCCGGAACACGGCAGGAAACGTAACCGAGGTCATCGCGTCGTTCCCGGCCTGGCCGATCCCGGAAGTCGCCCGCCTCGGCCGGACACTCAAACAATTGTCCCAGGCCTTGGCCCGGTGGCCGTCCGGGAGGGCGGCGAGCTGGATCCAGAAGACCACGTTGAAGGTGAGGGCGGCGATGTTGACCCAAGCCTGATTTGCAGCGAAATCGAAGAACGGCAGTTTGCCCAGGCCGGTGTTTTCGAGGGTTTTGATCCTGTTCTCGCACCGGCCGCGGGCTCGGTGTCGGGCATCAAGGAAGGGTCCGTGCCAGCGCGGGGAGTTGGTCAGGAACGCGGTGATCCGGTGCCCGTCAACATCGAGCAGGGTCGGCTGCGCGCCGGGATGCAGCGGCTCGGCGCGCAGGAACGATATGGTGCCCGGCGGGTAATCGGTGAGCGGGATGACGTCGGTGACGTTGATGGACCCACGCGTCGGACCGGTCGTTTCCGGCCTGGTCCACGGCCGGCTGCCAGTTCTCCTTGTCGCTGATCCCGTCGATCATGTGCGCCTAACCGAACGGGAGGGTGTAGCTGGTGGAGAACTGCACGCCCAGACTGTGCAGGTGCCAGAGGAATTTCCGTGAGGCCCCGGCACTGTCGGTGCGGACCAGGACCTTCTCCCCAGCCAGAGACCCTGCCTCGTTGAAGAACCCCTCGGGCAGTTGGGCAGCGGCGGCGTGGAAGACCCGGATGTGGTCCTCGGCGCTGTTCGCTCCCGCGTTGCCGGGCCGCAGCACGGCGGCGAGGATTTCCGCGGAACCGTTGCCGGCGCCGTAATCGACGCTGGCGATAAAGGGGGCGAACCCGTAACCGCCCTTGTAGGTTCCGGCGACGTTTTCCTTATCGGAGTGCGAAGTCACGAACGTCGCGTCGATGTCGATGATCAGCGGATCCGCAGCCGTCGCGGCCAGCGCCGGGTTCCGGTGCCCGGCGGCGTTCCAGGTTCGGGTGCGCAGTTCCCGGGTGAGGGTTTCAAATCCGTAGCCGAACAGCTCCGGGTTTGCGACGGTGCGTTCGAAAAACCGGGAGACGGTCGCGTTCGACGCCAGGGAAACAACCAACCGGCCAGGCCGGTGCTTCGCGCCGGAAGGAACGAACTGGCCAAGCCTGTCCTCGCACAAACTGCCGAAACCCAGCGCATCCATGAAGCCGGTGAGAACCGAAATGCCGGCGTGGGAGATCAGCGACCGGCCGGTGAAACTAACTGGCAGGGACGGAAAAACGGCGGTAGACTTCTGCATCGAAAGGGTGCTCCCTCGCTCGGCAAATAACAGTCTCGACAACCACTATTTTCCCAGTTCAGAGCACCCTTCCCTGATTACCACGCCATCCCGACGACCCGCCATGAAAACCCCGGACTAGGTGTAATTCCCACGGACGTTGTGAACAGCGTGGCGTGATGTAAAGGGCGAGGGCCTCCGGTATCGATTTGGGTTACCACACTCATCTCGACGCCCAGGAGGCCCTCGTGTCTTACGTTACCCATGCCAACGCCGACCTCACCCCAAGGCAAGGGGGAAACTCGCCCTCCTGGTCCTCGAGGAAGGCTGGACCCTGCGCCGGGCAGCGGAACGCTTCCAATGCTCACCGGCGACGGCGAAGAAATGGACGGACCGGTACCGCGCCTGCGGCGAGGCCGGCATGGCGGACGCGCCCTCGCGGCCGCGCCGGAGCCCGAACCGCACCTGTGCCCGGACTGAGCGGCGGATCGTGGCGCTGCGGTTCAGCCGCCGGTGGGGTCCCCACCGCATCGCGGCCCACCTGCACCTGGCCCGTTCCACAGTCGGCAAGGTCCTCATCCGGTACCGGATGCCCCGGCTCGCCTGTCTGGACCGTGGTACCGGCCTGCCCGTGCGCAAGCCCGTACCACAACGCTACGAACACGAGAACCCTGGGGACTTGATCCACGTGGACATCAAGAAGCTCGGCCGCATCCCCAACGGCGGCGGCCACCGCGCACTCGGCCGAGCCAAGGGTCGGCGGAACCGCCGTGCTGGGACCGGGTACGCCTATCTGCACCACGCCGTCGATGATCACTCACGGCTGACGTACTCCGAAATCCTCAACGACGAGACGAAAGAGAGCGCATCCGCCTTCTGGCTCCGTGCCGTCGCATTCTTCGCCGCCCACGGAATCATCCTCAGGGCCGTGCTGACCGACAACGGATCGTGCTACCGCTCCCGGGCCTTCGCAGCCGCCCTGGGCCCGCACGTAAAACACCGCAGAACCCGCCCCTACCGGCCACAGACTAACGGCAAGGTTGAACGCTTCAACCGAACCCTCGCCACCGAATGGGCCTACGCCCGCCCCTACGCTTCAGAGGCTGAACGCGCCACCACTTACCAGAGCTGGCTACACCACTACAATCACCACAGGACCCATACCGGCATCGGAGGCAAAACCCCCATCAGCCGCGTTCACAACGTCCGTGGGAATTACAACTAGGTGATATTCCCCGACTGAATAGATCTGATCCCTTGGAATAGGTAAGGACCAGATGTGTTGCCGGTCAGGTTCGATCCCGTAACGAGTGTCCGTATAGACGTAGCGTCGTCGTAAACGCCAAACTGAGATGTTCCTACGCTGGAAATGCGGCTGCCACTTATAATCGTGTCCGTGCTGCCCACAACGGATACCCCGCCAAATCCTCCCGTTGCATTGATTCCCGTGAGAACGGTATCGGTCGCGTGCCCCACTCGCAGGCAACCTGACACAGAAGCAGCATTTCTAATGCCCAGCCCGATCACTGTGTTCCGGGCAGGTTTGATGAGGCCTCCGTAGTTCGCCTCCCCAATTACGAGGCCGGAGTCCGGAACAGTGTCAACATTCCCACCAATGACTGTGCAGTCTTGGGCTCCGATCAGTGCAACGCCATTACCTAGCACAGTTGAGTTTCGGACGACTGGCTGAAGGATTTCGATGTATTGGCAGGGGCCGTAGATTGGGCCTGTGGCGTCCTGCTTCACAGAGACAACTGAAACGCCGTCGTCCTGCGCCCCGATCACTATGGGATGATCCACGACGACGCGCAATGTGGCACGGGACAGATGAATGCCGTCCGCGAGGGTGTTCTGCAACTGTGGCCGTACAATTCTGAGATCTGTCGAGTTTAGGCTGAAGATTCCACATCCTTCCCCCCCGCTACCGGGTGATGAACTACCCACCCAGCAGTCCTCTAAGAGAACGTCCGAGCTGTTAAAGATGCTGATCAGGCCATACACGCTATTGCGCCCTGTCGCATTGGAGCTGATCACTTTGACGCCGTGCATTTGCACGTCAGATACCTCCGGCCCACCTCCGGGGGCACCAAGGAACAACCCGCATCCTGTCGCTGAGTGATCGGTCTGAAAATCTATCACAGCCCCGTGGCCGATGAGCCTTGCGCCAGTCCATGCCTGAAGACTTGCGTAAGATTTGTAGGCTAGGCCGTTGGCTGAACGAGGAATCATCAAGGGAATACCCTTGGTCTGGGCCTCCATAAAGAATCCTTGCAGGGCAGTCGTGCAGTCCGCGCCTCCGATCATATCGCTAGCGGTAACTACACGGGCAGGCACGGAGACCCGGCTGGCCTCGACTTGATCGGGCGAGCAGGCGGCGAGGGCTACGGTGGCGCCGAGGAGAATTGATCGTCGGTCCGGTGTCCTTGTCACTGCAAATTTCCAATCTGTTCAGATATCAATAACGCAACAACGCGTGCAGTGCCGAGACAGTGGGGGTTTGGTGTCGCCCGGCGGCTTGAGGCCGCTACCCTTGAATTCTAGGGGTCGTTGCAACACCCGCGCTTAGCTGGCTATCAGTAAATCACGTAGACGCTCGGCTGGGTGTCCCAGTCCAGTGTCTTGCGTGGTCGGGCGTTGAGTTCCTGGGCGACGTGCTCGAGGTCCTCTGGCCCGTAGGCGTTCAGGTCCGTGCCTTTCGGGAAGTATTGGCGCAGCAGCCCGTTGGCGTTCTCGTTGGATCCGCGCTGCCAGGGGCTGGCGGGGTCGCAGAAGTAGACGTCCATGTCCGTGGCCAGGCTGAAGGCCTTGTGTTTGGCCATTTCGGCGCCCTGGTCCCAGGTCAGGGATCCGCGCAGGTGCGCCGGCAGGGTGGCCATGGTCTTGATCAGCCCGTCGCGGACCGATTCGGCGGTATGGTCCACCGGCAGGTGCACCAACATCACGTAGCGGGTGGTGCGTTCGACCAGGGTGGCGATCGCCGACTGGTTGTAGGCTCCGGTCACCAAATCCCCCTCCCAATGGCCTGGGACGGCGCGGTCTTCGACCTCGGCGGGGCGTTCGGAAATGTTGATCATCGGATCCCGGAAACGGCTGGTGCGTTCCTCGGGCTTCCTGTGCTGCTTGCGGCGGGTCCGGCCGCTGCGCAGGGCCTCTTTGACCTCGCGTTTGAGTCCGCCGCGGGCCTGAAAGTACAGGGCCTGGTAGATCGTTTCGGGGCTCACGCGCATCTGCTCGTCATCGGGGAAGTCCTTGATCAGCGCCTTCGAGATCTGTTCCGGGGACCAGCGGGTGAGGAGCTTGGTCTTCACGTAGTCGTGCAGTTCCCCGGGTTCTGCCAGCTTACTGTCCTTCTGCCGTGCACGGGCCGCCGTGGCAGCCCGGTGAGCACCGTAAGGCCGGTAACCAAGCACCGGGTGGCTGTTGCGCTTGATCTCCCGGCTGATGGTGCCCACGGACCGGCCCAGCGCCCTGCCGATCGCCCGCATGGAGGTCCCGTGGGAGCGCAGATCCGCGATCCTCTCCCGCTCCTGCAAGGAAAGGTAGCGGGCGCTGATGGGCTGCTCCAGAGCTTCCAGCGCCACCGCGGCGGGTGCTGGCTCCGTCGCTGAGGCTGGCAGCTCCGGCGCTGCCGCTGCCGTCCGCTCTGGTGCCGCTGCAGGGGCCGGCGGTTCCGCGAATGTAGTTCTCACTTCCTGTTTATACGGCAGATCAGCTGCTTGACCTTGGGCCGCGGCCGTGTCCCTTGCAGCCTGTTGCCGGTCCCACACGTAGGAGCTCTGTTTGCTGGCGCCGACGGCGAGGGCGGCGTCCCTCCGGCCGGTTCCTTCCCGGCGCAGGCGCAGGTAGTGAATCTGCTTCGCCGATGAGCCTCGCGTACCGACGGAGACCAGACCGGCGGCCTTGGCCCAGTTGTGGCAGGTGGAGTGGTTCAGGCCCAGTTGCCGGGCTGCCGCGCTCACGTTGCCGACTTCGCGCAACAGACCCAGAAACTCCTCAATCACCGCCGTCGGGTGGCGCTGCGCCGGAACAGGCTTCACAGTCCTCGTGGCCCGTGGTTTTCTCGCGGCAGGATTGACCTTGCCGGCCCAGTTATGCGCGGTGCTGATGTTCAATCCCAGCTCCTGGGCCGCCGCAGTGATGGTGCCGGTCCTGTCCAGAACGGCATAGAAGTGGTCCTTGTCCGCCTGGCTGTACTGGCGCTGCGGCCTGATCCCGGCAGCGTTCGCCCACTTCTGGCAGGTACTCCTATTGACGCCGAGCTCCTGAGCCGCCTCCGCGACGGTTCCCAACCGCGCCACGGCGGACAGGAAATCCTGTCTTTGCGCACGGGTATGAGACTGCTGCTGACGCTTCACGGCAGCCCCAGACCAAGGCGCCGGTTCTTCCGGTAAAGGAGATTTTTCCCTTAAGCGGAGACTATTTTCTGATGGTGATTCCATGGGTGTTGCGACTCCCGATTATTCGGGGGTGTTGCAACGCTCACTAGAACTCGCCCAGCGGGCACATTCACTGGCCGCCGGTGGGCAGAAACTGATGGCCATTGACACTCATCGTCAATGAGGGTGTAGCGGGGGTGGGCGCGTCGGTGGCTGGGTAGGGGCCGAGGTCTTCCGGTGATGGAAGTTCCTACACTGCCCATCCGAAAGACCTCGACGTATCCCACCACGCTACCTTCGCGCCTCCTGACCTGACTAGGTTCTGCCGGCTTGATGAGCTTGGGCTGGAAGCTGCCGGGCAGCGTCTCGCCCCGGGCCGTGCGGTAGAGGTGCCGTTCGTGTGGTGGGCAGGGCATCGCCCGCGGCACGGTCACGCGGGCTCTCGCGCACGAACCGCTGGGCTGGCGGCCGACGACGCTGCTGGTGAGGGTCCGCGGGTACAAGTGCACCGGGTGCGGTTGGGAGTGGCGGCACGACATCTCCAAAGCGGCTCAGCCCCGGGCGAAGATCTCCCGTCGCGGGCTTCGTTGGGCGCTGGAGGGCATCGTGTGTCAGCATTTGACCGTCGCCCGCGTCGCGGAAGGCCTGGGCGTGTCCTTGCACACCGCGAACAGCGCGATCCTTGCCGGGGCAAGCGGGCGTTGATCGAGGACCCGGGCCGGTTCAACGGGGTGGCCGTGATCGGCGTTGATGAGCATGTTGTGCGGCACACCCGGCGCGGGGACAAGTTTGTCGGCTCTTCGTGGTTGATGGTGAAACCGGAAACCGGTTCCGAGTCTTGAAAGCTGGAGGGCTCGTAGCCCTGCCGTGATGGATGTTCTCTACGCATTCATCAAGAGTCAGGAGCTACGAGCCTTGATCGAGCCTACTTCCCAGGCCCCCGATGCTGCCACCGCCATTTTCAACCTGGCCGACTACCGCGTCACAGACACCGAGATCCTCGCCTTCGGGCAGCGACGGATCCACATCGTGGCTACCCCCGAGGCGGGCTGCCCGTCCTGCGGGGTCATCTGCGCGCGGGTTCATTCCCGCTGGCCACAACGGCTGCGTGACATCCCCGTCGCCGGAGCGGTCGAAGTGGTCTGGGCCAAGCGGAGGTTCTTCTGCGATGAGTTCCTTTGCCCACGCAGGACATTCACCGAGGAAACCGCCCAAGTCCCGCGCCGGGCACGATCCACTCGCCGGCTCCGTGACGCTTTGGTTGCCACCGTGATCGGATAGGGAAGGGCGGCGGCGGGGGCGGGGGCCGCCTTTTCGTTCGGTGTCTCCTGGTGGCTAGTCCAGCGGGCACTGGACTCCGCAGCACTGACGCTTCCCGATGTTGACGCACTCGCCCCGCGGATGCTCGGCATTGATGAACACCACTACCGGTCCGTGCGGTTCTTCCGCGACCCGGCCACCAAGGCCTGGAAACGCTATGAACCATGGATAACCACCATTGTCGATCTGGACACCGGCCAGGTCCTGGGCATCGTGGACGGCCGTGACAGTGAGGGCGTCGGAGACTGGCTCTTCGCCCGTCCGCTCGAGTGGCGTCTGGGCGTGCAGGTTGTCGCGATCGACCCGTCAGCGGCGTTCCGCAAGGCCCTGCGGATGTGGCTGCCGCGCACCGCCGTCTCGGTCGACGCGTTCCGCCTGGTCAAGCTCGGCAACGACATGCTCACCGAAGTCCGGCAACGGCTCACCCAGCAGGTCCACGGCCGGCGGGGCCCCTCCATGGAGCCGGTCTGGGCCCACCGGCGCCTGCTCCTCCGCGCGGTGACACACTCTCGGACCGGGCCCGGGACAGGCTCAGCACCGTGTTCGCCACCGACGATGCCACCGGGAAACTCCAGGCCGCCTGGCTGGTCAAAGAGCAGCTTCGCGCGCTGCTGGCCACCGGGTCCCTGGCCGCCGCGGCCGCCGCGGCCGCCGCGAAAGACCGCCTGCAAGCCCTGGTCGAACAGGCTGCCCAGCCGGAAACCAGCCGGCTCTGGCGCACGGTCTGCCGGTGGTGGAAAGAGATCTAAGTCCTCGTTGTCACCGGCGCGACAACGACGAAGGTGGAAGCCAATAACGCCGCGATCAAGCACATCAAAAGGACTGGCCGGGGATCCACCAACGCACGCAACTACAAGACGCGTATCCTGTTGCGCAGTGCCGCCAGAACGGCGGCATGACCCACCCATCACGGCAGAACCTTCACCACGAACCGTGAAGAGCCCTGAAACGCCGGGCAGCGGACGTGCTCGCTTACTTCGACCGGCCCGGCACCAGCAACGGTCCCACTGAAGCACTCAACGGCAGACTCGAACACCTCCGCGGCTCCGCCCTCGGCTTCCGGAACCTTGCCAACTAAGTCGCCCGGTCACTCCTAGAGACCGGCGGATTCAAACCCCGGCTACACCCTCAAATACGATGGGCCCTTTTGGGTCTTGGTTGCTTGGTCGCAACCAATTCAAAGAGGCCCTGACCTCTTTCCCGCCACACCACGCCGAACCGAAAACGTCCGGCGCGGCGGCGGTACGTTCTGGCCGACCTAACCACGCTCATCTGCGAAGGGCCCCAAAAGCCGGGGCAGCCCGGATCCACATTTGGTTGAATCCACCCGATCCAGACTCATGCCCGCCGGCGGGGCGGCTCCTCCCCGAGGTCACCGACTGTGGCCCAACTCGTTCCTGCTTCGACAGACGCGTACGAAGCATAGGAGTAGGAGTACGCGTCAGCTCCCTTGGTTGGAACCCTATTGAGTACCACCCCAAGCACTGTCGCGCCAACTAAATTAAGCGCGTTGAGCGACTTCTGCAATTCGTGCCGTCGGACAGTCTGCGCTCCCGCGACCATGATGACTCCGCCGACATGCTGTGCCAGGACCGCAGCATCAGTAACGGGTATCAGCGGCGGCGCGTCTATGACAACTGAATCGAAAGAATCTTCCAGACGCTCGATGAGACTCCGCATTTCCTGAGAGCCAAGAAGCTCGCTGGGGTTTGGGGGGATCATGCCCGAGGTCAGAACATATAGTTGGTCCTCACCCCAGTGCTGCAGCGCCTCAGCCACATCAGTGTCCCCCACTAGTGCGGTCGTCAGACCCACACTCCGGTCAAGGCCCAGGTACTCGCTCACCATCGGTCGTCGCAAGTCAGCATCCACGAGGCACACGACTTGTCCGGACTGAGCAAGTGCAATCGCAAGGTTTGTGGCGGTAGTGCTCTTACCCTCCCCGGGGATAGACGAGGTTACCAAGACGGTTTTTGCGTGCGCAGACACGTTTGCAAACTGCAAATTTGTCCTAAGCTGTCGAAACGACTCAGCTCGCGGACTTTGCGGTGCAGCCTGCGTCAGTAGTGGATTTTTAGTTGCGTCCCGGTCGAACGCAATGCCCCCCAGGACAGATACATCCGTGATCTGGCGTACGTCTGCTTCTCCACGTATTCTCGTGTCTAATGTCGAACGCAAAAGCGCGCCTCCGGCGCCCAGGACTAACCCTGCCAGAAGCCCACCAACCAAATTCAGTCGAGTGTTTGGGCCCGAAGGCTCTGTCGGGGCGACGGCTGGTTTAACGATGGACAGGCTCACAGGTGAAGCACCACCGGACTTGGGCTTCTCTAGCGAATCCACGGTCCGAATTAGGCTGTCTGCCACTGCCTGCGCTATCGCCGCAGCTTGAACGGGCGATTTATCGGAGACAGCGATATTAATGAGCACCGTGTTCAAGTCTGTGGACGCCGTAACACGCTTCGACAACTCAGCCGCAGTGGAGCCGAGCCCCAACGCGTCAATGGCAGGTTGCAGAACCAAAGGACTTGCGACGGTTTTCACATACGACTGAACTCTAGCTTGACTGAAGCTGTTTCCCTGCTGCAATTCCGTCACCGAACCGGAACTTTGGGTGGCGACGAAAAGCTGCGTCTCCGAAGTATAAGTTGGCTGGACCATGACTGACGCGACACCTCCTCCAAGGAGGCCTAATAACATCGAGGCCGTAACTAGAATCCAGTTGCGGCGCAGAAGGCGCAGGTATTCTTGCAGGTCCAAGCTATGTCCCCTTGTATTTGATGGCTGCCGATAAAACGTATATTTGGAGGGAGGCTTGCCGCCCCCGCCAATCCTACCCGTCGATACAGCCTGGGACGCGTTCGCCTCTGGCAAGAAATGGCCGGGCGGGCCTGGCAGAACTGCGGGCGACAAGATCGTCGAGGTCCATGGCTACTCCAAGCAGGGCTCCAGTTATAAATGCTCCGGGTCCGCGGCCTGAATGCCCTGTTGTGCATCGTCTCCGCGAGGGACACGGCCCCGGTGATCCTGGCCCAGCGGCATATGCCCGTGACAGTGCGCATGGACCCGCCAGAAAACGTACCATCACCGAGATCGCTGACACGGGTAGAAAACCATCCAATAGACCCACGCGGTCTTCGACGAGTTTCGCTGCGGCGTGGTGTGGCTGGAAGAGGTCAGGGCCTCTTTGAATTGGTTGCGACCAAGCAAACCGCCCGGGGCTACCGAAAACCCCGGCAATTAAGAATCGGTTATTCTCATGAGAAGTGCCCTCCGGACGGCGGCATGACTCTCATCCGGGAGTCCATTTCCCCAAGAACCGTGACGAGCCACTTATTGTCACCGGTGCAACAACGGCGAAAGTGGAAGCGAACAACACCGCCATCGAGCACCTGAACGGACAGGCCGGGGATTCGTCGATAGCCGGAACTACACGAACCGCATTATGCTCAGAAGCGCCGCCAGAACAGCGGTCTGACCATCCACCGCACACTGGAATTCACCAGGAACCGCGGTGAGCCGCCATGAAACCACAGGGCTAGCGCGCCTGGAACACCGAGATCAAGACCGGTGGACCGTGGACCGTCGCCGAGGTCGAAGACTATCAAACCGTCACAGAGCGGATAACGAACTAGGCTTCAAAATCAGTCAACCGAGATCCTACTCCGAGCATCTGTGCGATGCCGGCAATTGAACGGCTCGCGGCCATGCCATCGCCGTAGGGATTCACCGCATTGGCCATGGTCTTATATAGCACCTCGTCTCGAAGTAGAAGCAAGACCTCATCAACAATCCGCTGCTCAGCAGTCCCGATAAGCCGTACTGTCCCCGCATCGACAGCTTCCGGCCGTTCAGTGTTTTCACGCATGACAAGTACTGGCTTCCCTAGGCTAGGGGCCTCTTCCTGAACGCCTCCCGAATCAGTGAGGACAACAGCTGAAATAGCGAGCAGACGCGTGAATTCCCCGTAGGCAAGGGGTTCCGTCACAATAACGTTTGACTTCCCGGTCAGCGCCGGAAGAACCGCTTCCCGTACTGCTGGATTCTTGTGGATAGGGAGCACGATCGTGAGGTCCCCTTCCGCATCCGCAATTCGAGCGAGTGCTCGGCCAATTCCACGCATAGTCTCTCCCTGGTTCTCTCGACGGTGCGTAGTTACCAAGAGCACCTTCTTGCCAGCCTCAGCCACTTCTTCAAGCCTAGGATCACTGAAGGAAACCGGCTTGGAAACCGTTGTCAGAAGAGCATCAATAACAGTGTTTCCAGTCACAACAATGTCTGCCGCAGCCACGTTCTCCTTAAGCAGATTTGCCTTGCTCATTGCAGTCGGGGCCAGATGTAGGCTTGCCACTTGCGACGTAATCTTGCGGTTAGCCTCTTCCGGGAAGGGAGAAAAAATGTCTCCACTCCTCAAGCCAGCCTCAACATGAACCACGGGTATGCCGCGATAGAATGCGGCAATAGCACCGGCGGTCGACGTTGTTGTGTCGCCCTGCACCAACACTGCGTCTGGCATATTCGAGGCAAATAGTCGGTCTAGGCCGTCAATAGTCCTAACCAAAATAGAACTGAGGCTCTGTCGTGGCTGAAGTATATTTAGATCAGCATCGGGCACGACACCAAACAGGTCGTTGACCTGGTCAAGCATATCCCTGTGCTGTCCGGTTACAGTTACAAAACAGTCCATATCGGAAGATTTCAGTGCCTGTACGATCGGAGCCATCTTGATCGCTTCGGGCCGGGTCCCAAAAATTGGCATTATCAAAGGCATAGTTTTCCTTGCGATTCTCGTGTCTACAAAATATTTGACAACTGTCACTATAAAACAGTGCTGCACCGCTTCATAGAATTTCCGAAGAAATGATCGAGAGGTCCAGCAAATCGGCGAAGAAACGTGACTAACTGGTGAGAGGGGATCTGACGCCCTGCATCAAGCCACGTACCACGGCTCGCGATTCCGAAGGGCGCCGCCGCAACGCCAAATATCCAGCAAAGACGAGACGGACAGCCGTCCACCAAACAACCGCCGCTGGCCAATATTTTCGACCAACTATAACGGCCGACCGGGCTGCATGGAAAAAAGCCACCAAAGATTTGCCATTCCGTCCGGGAGATATACTCGATCCCCTGGCGTGCGCAACAACGCTACACTCCGAGACTGCCCATCGAAAACTCGATCGATTAATTCGCATAGTATAATCGATTTCTTCGCCGTAGAGAAAAAAATCTTCGCTCAATCCGCCGAGATGATCCCAGAGTCTGGTCGTGGCCAGAAAACAGGCCCCATAAAACGTGGGAATATATCGTGACGCGAAACGTGATGCCGGTATATCAATTACGCCCTTACCCAAATACGCGTCCCAGCCAGGATTACTAAGAAGCGTTACGCCGCCTATCGGATCGTTTTCCAATAGACGGGGGGAAATAAGATCCAGCGATCTAGTTTCCATTTCAGAAAGCAGGCTCGTGACGGTTTCCGCTTCTATTAGAACGTCAGGATTGCAGACTAACACACACTCCGCACCCGCCCGTTTCGCCACATCAATTCCGAAGTTGTTGCCCCCCGCGTATCCGAGATTACCATCCGGAACAGCATGGATAGTCCGCACATCAATTGCATTGATGCCAGCGTAGGTGAGGCAAGATCCTACCTCCCAATAGGAATTATCTACAATCACGATATGCCTAATCTCAGCAATAGCACAGAGACGAATATAACATTCAGCAAGATCGTTGCCATTCTTAAAGGCGACAACTACAGCCGCAACTGTACTATTCAATTGTTTTAAGCATCTTTTCCGCCCGAATGGCCCAAGAGTTGGATGAAATGAACTCGGAAACATCCATCCTACTCAGCGATGGAGAATCTAGGAGGGTATCAACTATTTCTATAAGCTCTGAACTCGATCTATATCGATTGATGAGGTTTCCGAAGTGTTGCAACTGTGGATAGTCACAGGTAACGACCGGCCTACCAGTAGCCACGTACTCATACACCTTTACAGGGTCGACTGCCCTGATCAAATCTGTAACCCTGAATGGCAAAAGTAAGAGTGAACACGACTGCATCGCCTTGATTGCCAATTCATGAGAAACGATCCCCATGTGTTCAATTCGGTCATGCGCCGGTATGGCGACGTCGCAAGGTCCCCACAAACGCACTGATAAATTGGGCCTCGCATTCACCAAGGCTAAGATGGTATCGAAATCAAACCAAGTCGAAATCGCCCCAACATATCCTATGGTATTAGAAACGAACGGTTGTGCCTGAGCTTGCAGTCCCTCAAACGCTCCAGGGTTCAGCGCGTTTGAAATGATGTCAACCGGCGCCCCAGGAAGAAGGGCCCTAATGTGATCTGCGATACGTTCACTCGAACAGAACGTGCGCTCGGAAAAAGTCACAAGATCACGTTCGTCGGACTTCTCCGTGGTCGTCGCATCAGAGAACAAACCGTTTAGGTCCATGCAATCGTAGAAGACTCGGACTCCCATGCGGCGAACATGTCGAGCCAGCCTGAAGTGCCGCGAGTGAGTGAAGACCACAGCGTGGGGTCTAATTCGCAGGAGGATAATGAATGCAGATATTGCAGAGGTGACAGGGTCCAAAGCCCTCAGACGCCCCCGGAACCTTTGGGGAAGCAGAGGGATGCGGACCACTGGGACTGAAAGATCTTGGGTCCTCACGAGAAATTCTCCCCTCACCAGGCCTGAGCATACGTAGGTAACCTTGTGGGAGTCACGCTGCATCGACTCGGCTATGAAGTGAGGCCGCTGTTTGATCCATCTGCTGTCAACATGAGAAACATAAGCGATCCTCATGCCATTGCCTTCGTGTACACACTCATCATCTGCAGCGCAACGCCCCCCCCAAGAGTAGGCAGTCGAAATCCGTTCACGGGAAGTCTGACCAAGCGCATACCGCTCAGCCGGAGTGAGACTACAAACTGCAGCAGAACTCACAGCTATCGCGTCTGGGTCCATCGGTGGTACGAGATACCCATTGACGCCTTCATCTATGATTTCCGGCAGTCCTCCCACTGTCGTGGCTACAACGGGAAGGCCTGCGGACATCGCTTCTAGCGCCGACAGACTCGTTGCTTCCATCAAGGAAGGGATAATGCAAAAATCAGCTCCTTGGATGGCCAGGGCCATACTCTCCATGGAGAGAGAATCAATAATTCGATATCCAACGGGGCTAGCATCGAGAACTCGTCTGATTTGGGCACTATATTCAGGGAAATCAGATTCACCTGCGCCGGCAAACACGACGTCACAGTTCGCCGGCCACTGAGGCGAGGACATTGCCTGAGCCGCAAATATTACGCCCTTAGTGGGAGCCCAACGCCTTGGAACAATGGCTATGGTGCGGTCGGTGTTCCAGCCTAGGCTCTGCCTTCTGGCGTGTTTGCCATCAAGAGTGAGTGGAACGAACAAATCGGTGTTCACTCCGTTTGAAACATACTCAATGGGGCAAGAAACTGTGGACTGGTCCGACAGTTCCGCGGAAGGGCCCACCCCTCCCGCGAACGACCGTGTCATGAGGCGAGTTAATAGACTTCCTACGACTGGTAGTCGCCTTATCATCAGGAACTCGCCCAAGTGATTAGTCCACACTTGGGTGAGGCCTAGCGGTTTTACAATTCTCGAAATAATTACACTAGTGATGAAATCATGATGATGAATTACGTCGAAGGACTTCAGAAATTCAGCGTCCGATCGAAGAATTAGCCCAGCTCGAACTGCTGTCCGAACTCTCCCGAGAAAGTTTGCCGCGAATCTCAGCATTCGGATCTTCTGAACACGCCGGCTGACTCCGCGTTTCGATTCGCGTTGATGACCCAGCACAGTCAATAACGGCACCGTCTCCCCCGATTCGTAAATGCTCGGGCCGGGAGTCGTTCTGGCGACTTGAACTTGATGTCCATCACGTACCAACGCATGAGCGAGATTATAGACATGCATCTCCACGCCACCGCGCGTCCTGTCAACATAGTTGTTGGAGATCATCAATATTTTCATTTATGCTCCTGTAATAAACTTGGACGGACCCGCTACGCGATCGCGAATAGCGTCGAGGCGAAGATGAACTGGACGAATAGAATCACATAATTAAGTGCGCCAACTCGACTATCAGCGCAAACGAGTCGGGTACTCAAAGTGGCAATTATCGTACGCACCAATAGTCCCCCCGTAAGGGCAATACCAATCACGGGCCAGCCATAGCTAGGCAGAAGAAAATACGCTAGCGCTACCGTTACCAATGTCCCCAAAGATGTCGACAGGGAAACCAGGGCTGGGCTGTTCGTCCACATCAACACCGCTGCCCGCCCATCAGCAAGGGCTTGTAGCGAAGCCGCGGGAATCGCACAAATTACAGCGACTCTGACCCCTGCGCTGTCGTAGCCAGCCGGCAACCACAAATCTAAACCGAAAAACAGGAACAGCGCCACTCCAGCCGACGCCGCAAGAAGAATAATCTGAATTCTATGCTGGTTACGCGAGAGGACACTGGACAAAGAATGAACTGTCTTCGAGGCTTGGGCTCTTACCGACCAATGCGCATCTAGCGAAGCCCCGACAGTAAGCGATCCCCCAATTATCAATGACGCAAATGTGTAGTTCGCAGCGGCTTGATTGCCAAGTTGAATGGAGACCAAAACCCGCATCATCATAAGCAACGCAACCGCGAGAACCAAGTGCGGCACCAAGCTTGCCGACTTAACTAGTGTCGTAGTTATGCTCCGCCACCTGACCGCGATCAACTGATGCCTCAGTAGAAGATACTGTGCGGCAACAGGAATTCCAATCATCAAATCATATGCAAGTATGCCTGTCCGCAGCTCTTCCGTTGCCGCCGCGGCCAATCCGAGTCCGGCTAACCCGATTACTTGAACGGAGAAGGCGAAAAATGCGAAGGATCGCGGCCTGTCTATTCCACGCATAACCCCTGACGTTACTAAATACGCAGACACCGCCGCAGATAATCCGATTGACATGAGGACGTTCGAGAATTCAAATATAAATGAACTAGTAGTCATTAATAATGAAAAAGCGTACAGCGCGGTCGTAAGTGTGACCGCAGTTCGCGCCTCAACTGCGATTCCGATTTCCCTCCCGGAAGCCATCCTGTTCGCTAAATATAGATGTGCTCCGAGGCATAACGCAGGTGCCAGGATGCTGGCGATGGCAAAATGAAGCGAGAGCTCACCAAGCAGGCTTTGGTTGAGGATTCTGCCCAAAAACGGCCAGATAAGCACCGTCGTGATTACGACACTCAATGTTCCGCTTTGGTAAAGGACAAAATCTAGGAGAACCCCGCGCCTCGCTGGCGTCCGTTCAAGAACTTTCGCGGAGTCGGCCGGAGGCTGGACGCCCCTAACCAAGTGCAGGCCTGGTTGTCGTGCTAGTCCGAGGGTCCATTTCGATGGCCGTTCCTAAACGGCGTTTCCGGCTGATGAGCCAGGATGGCAGTGCACAGATCCAGAGTAGTACAACGACGAACATCAGATTGATCACTAGATACGCTCCGTTGCCGTTTAGTAGAAACATTCGAAGTCCGATGATGAACACCGCGGCGAACGTCCCCCGGAATAAGGTCGGGTTGCACCGCAGGCCGGCAACAGCCCAGGACCAAGTCCAGCCAATCGCACCAAGTACAGCAATCACCACAGGCGTCGCCAGACTAAACATTAGATATACTGTCCCGCCCACCGTCACGGGCACGATGAACATTCCAGCCCCAAGCGGAGTCCCAGTCACGATCGAGGACATCAACATGTCAAATGTGTAGTCGCCATCATTTGCCGCTCCAGCATAACGCATTAGTAATGTTTGTAGATCATGCCAGAACGCCGATAGACCGCCGGAGAAGTCTGGTGAATTCCACAGCGCGAGATATCCCGATTCGATAGCTTGCGTGGTCGAGCGATCCCATATGTACTGAAGGCCGCCAGGTCCTCCTCCTGCTGTCGTTGCATATAGCGAGCGAACCACATCCACATATATAAAGGCACCGACAAGACCCACGATCAAAATTGCCATGTGCTTAAATCTAGGTCTTGCTACTCTGATCAAGTATCCGATCCCCGCAAGAACAATGATCTCAAGGACTGCACCCTTGAAACCCAGCCCCAACTGAGTGAGGACGTATAGCATCCAGATAGCAATCGTCTGCCGTTTGGTGGCTGCTCTGACGGTCGACAAACTCAGCAATGCAACTGCAGGGATAGCATAAAGAACGGCTCGGCTCGGAAAACCTCCCAACCCGCTGCCGCCCAGGTTGAATCGGTCCGTTTCGACATTTGCACTTAAAACCGGTATTCCGCCGATGGCAAAGTGAAGCGCCGCAAGAACTAATAGTATCCAGAATGAATGGATTAAGAACCGAGGGAAAACAGGATCGCAAATTGTTGAATCGACCTCGGGCTTTCGCCGCGGCCCAAGCATCATGCCCGCGGCAACAAACACGGGAGCAGCTAAGACAAGCCAACCATTTCGCACTTCGCCATTCTCCATTTGGAGAATATAGAATCCGATTGTCGGTAGCAGTAACTGTGCGATAAGAAGAGCGCCGGGGTTGACACGACGATCTCGGATGAAGACGAGGAGCATCGCCACGATCGAATACAAAGTTCCCCCTTCCAACAGGCTTCCACTGATTGCAAGCTGCTTTCTTGCGTGTTATCGACAGTCCGGTCAGATCACTTGGACCAGATTCCTAACCTCGGAAACTCGGTACCTCTCGAACACCAGTGGGTATCATCTCACAGCCGAGGCACTGGCTTTCCCCTCGGAGCAGAGCTCGGGAACGTGGATCTCGAGGTAGGTTCCGCTGGCATTAGGAACGCTGCCCTACAAACCACCGTTGATGCGCGCCGACACCTCTCAGCAATTTGGCAGGGGGAGGGGAAAGTTCAAGCTATTATTCTGAATGGCGTCACGATGGCGCCAGGGGGGGACAGGATGCCGGCTGACAGACAGTGGCGAAGAAGATACGCAGGGCGCCTAGCCGTACTCGACGGATTTGTGGTCTGTTGGGCTGTCGCCGGCGCCTATTTCGTGCGATTTGGCCCTAGGGAAGTATCGGTTCCGCGAAGTGAGGAAACAGCATATGCCGTTTTGGCTGCGATCCTCGCCGGAGCATGGTGGTTGATGTTGGGAGCATGGGGCAGCCGAGCGCCCAACGTCCTTGGTAGTGGCGCGGATGAATACAAGCGGCTGCTGACAGTGTCGATGTGGCTTTTCGCCTCAGTCGCTATTGTTTCTTATAGTTTAAGGATTGACACCGCAAGAGGTTTCGTGGGGTTGGCCCTACCTGCTGGAGTACTTGGTCTCTTGGCTGCTCGTTGGCTAGTTCGGCAACACTTGGCTCTAGAGCGGAAGCAAGGTCGCAGCAGTTCGAGGCTGCTGATCATAGGGAGTCCGGAGTCCACCGCCCATTTGGTTCGTTCTCTGAGAAGCGCCCCTGCGGCAGGGTACATTCCTGTATTAGTCTACCTTCCAGGCGCCTCGGTTGAGGAGCTCCACCTCTCTCGTGTATCGGTTCCAGTCGCCGGCATACAGTCCGACTTTGAGTCGATTCTCGCGGCTATACTGTCCTCCGAGGTTGACACAGTCGCGATTTCGGCGGGAGCAGAACTGCCTCCAACGGACCTCCGCCGCATGGGTTGGGAGTTGGCCGCCCGCGACATTGGCATGATTCTAGCGCCCGCCCTGACCGACATTGCGGGCCCACGTATCCATACGCAGCCTGTCGCCGGTTTGCCGCTGATTCATGTGTCTACGCCAAAACTAACCGGTGGAAAGAAACTGGCCAAGCGTACATTCGACGTCGCAACAGCAGGAACGCTCCTCCTGGCCCTAGCACCGGTCTTCCTCATAGTTTCCATATTGATCAAGACCACCAGCCCCGGTCCTCTTTTCTACAGTCAAGAGCGTGTCGGTCTCCGAGGTAGGGTCTTCAGAATGCGCAAGTTCCGCTCGATGAAGAGAAACGCCGACGAGGAACTAGCTAGGCTGCTGGAGGCTCAGGGCTCGATAGACAAACCTCTTTTCAAAATCCATAACGATCCCCGAATTACAGGCGTTGGCCAAATATTACGCAAATTCTCTCTAGACGAATTGCCGCAGTTGTTCAATGTACTGGGAGGGAGTATGAGTCTCGTGGGACCGCGCCCACAAAGAGATGCGGAGGTAGCTCTCTACGACGACGCAGCGCATCGCCGACTCTATGTGAGTCCGGGTATGAGCGGTCTGTGGCAGGTTAGCGGCCGCTCAAATCTCAGCTGGGAAGAGAGTATTCGGTTGGACCTCTACTATGTGGAGAACTGGTCTCTTATGGGCGACTTGGTGATTCTTTTCAAGACGTTCAAGGCTGTCTTTTCTGGTACCGGGGCTGTGTAGTGGAAGCTCATTTTATTGCCCGATGCCTCATTATAGTGTGCCGACAATGAGAGATCCGATGGAATCCAGATCTAGGTCAGTTCTTCCGGCAGCCGGCGTGCGCCATGGCTCCCCCCTCAAGAGACCGCGAATTCGTCGTTGGATTGTAGCCTCATCCTGGCTCGCCGTTGCCGCGGTCGTCTCAATTGCGGTTGCTGCATGGCTCGGCTCCAGAGCTACCATCATCAAGAACGAACTTGAAGCCTCGACCCAGCTCATACCCGCGCTCAAGGAAAACATCGCTGGCGAAATGCCCGAAGAGGCTAGAACTACCGTGGCTCAGCTTCGATCCCACACAGCGGCTGCCCGCGACGCCGCAGAAGACCCGCTCTGGACCTTGGCCGCTGCCGTTCCGGGACTCGGAGTTAATTTCAGCGCCATTGCTGAAATCGCCCGATCCGCCGACGACGTTTCCACGCTGGGCTTGGTTCCCCTTGTGAAGGTTTTCAATTCCCTAAACTGGAACAGCCTGCTACCAAGCACGGCGGGCACAGACTTGGAGTCCATTCGAACGGCCTCTCCGAGCGTTTCGGCCGCCGCTCACGCTGTGCGAGCTTCCACCGAACGTCTGAACGCAATCGATGCGAGCAATCTGTGGCCCGAAGTGGCCGAGCCTTTGATGCGGGCACGGCAGCAACTGCAGACCGTCACTGGCGCCCTGGATGAATCAGCCAATGCGGCGCAGATTGCTCCTGGGATGTTGGGAGCCGAAGGACCACGCAACTACTTGCTAATGATCCAGAACAATGCGGAAGCCCGCGCATCCGGCGGTATCCCGGGAGCGCTTGCGGTACTAAACCTTGACAAGGGCAAATTAACCTTGGGTGCGCAAAGTAGCGCGGGGGACGTTGGTGTCATGTCTCCGACTTTGCCTGTGGACATTGAACAGCAACAGATCTACTCCGGGCGCCTCGGGAAATACATGCAGGACGTCAACCTAACTCCTGACTTCCCCACTGCGGCTAATACGGCCCAAGCAATGTGGCAGAGAAAAAGCGGACAGCACGTAGATGGGGTGATCTCCATTGACCCAGTGGCGCTGGGGTACATATTGGACGCGACCGGACCGATCAAGATTACCGACTCAAACCTAAAAGCCGTGGCCCGGGGGGGCTTGCCTACGGAACTTAGCGGCAAGAACGTTGTCCCGACTCTCCTTTCCGACGTATATGCCAAGATCGATCAACCTAAACTTCAAGATGCCTACTTTGCAGTGGTTGCAAGAGAGATATTCGCAGCGCTTTCGGGCGGCCAAGGTAATTCAAAGGGTCTGCTCGAGGGCATTACCCGCGGCGCGTCTGAAGGCCGGGTCCTGGTGTGGTCCAGCATGATCGATGAACAGGCACTGATCGCTAAATATCCGCTAAGCGGCTCCATCACGGGTCCCAGCGTCGCACCGGCACAGTTCGGCGTGTACTTCAACGACGGAACGGGCGCCAAAATGGATTATTACGTCAAGCGGACGGTCCAATTGGTGAAGGAATGCACGGATGACGACTTCGGCCAGGTGAAGGTGCGAGTAACCAGCACCAACACGGCGCCTGCAGATGCCGCCACGTCATTGCCAGAATACGTGACCGGCGGGGGCTTGTTTGGAGTTCCTCCAGGGTCGGTCCAAACCAATGTAGTTATTTACGGACCAGCGCAGGCGAACGTGGAAAATGCCGCCGTGGATGGAAAAAAGACAGCGTTCGCAGCCAATAGGCAGAGCGGCCGGCCTCTAGGAACGGTCACGGTAACTTTGGCGCCAGGCCAGACCAGCACCGTGGAGCTGACTTTCAGTAAGATTGTGCAGCACACAGAACCTAACGTAGTTGTCACGCCGACTGTTCAAGCTGTCAAGGACGTTGTCCTCGCCACGAAACCAGCAGATTGCGTCTCCGGCAAGTAGACTGCGCGTTAACAGTTTGTAAAGCGACTTGATTCACTTTGGTACGACTGGCACCGGGTGTTAGTCTCTACTCGGGCACAGCAGTAACTGAGATTTCGACCTTGAGCCACTCGAGGGAAATCGGAAATCTCTACAGAACGTAACAATCGCTTACGGTCTCATATTTACGGTCTCAGGGGGACTAATTGAAGAAATCACTCGCGGCACTCGCGCTTGCAGGATCCATCGCTCTTATCGGCGCGGCACCGTCTGTTGCCGCCACTTACCCGCCCCTCCCGCCTCAGGCAGCCGTCTCCGACGGTACCGTGGGCCCGGGCGAGCAGTTCGTCTTCCGTGGCCAGGGCTTCATGGCCGGCGAAGGCCTCACTATCTCGGTAACACCGGGGGGCCGTCCTGCGTCAAACGGCGCAAGCGTTGCCAACGGTAGCCGTTCGGTGTCCGGCAAGATCACGTTGCCGCTGGCTGCGCAGTCCTTCGCGGCGACTGCTGATGCAAAGGGTGCCGTTGCTTTCCCGATGAGCATTAGCGAAACCGGGACCTACAGCATCACCGCCACCGGCAACACCTCCGGCATCACGGTTGGTCCCATCAGCGTCACGGTTGTAGGTGCCGCCCTGGCAAACACCGGCTCTGTTCCGCTGGCTAACACCGGTGGCGCTGCCCTCGCCAACACGGGTGCTGACGCCAGCCTGATCCTGTGGTCGCTCGTGGGCGCAGGCGCACTGGCCGCCGGCGCAACCTCCGTGGTTGTAGTTCGCCGCCGCGCCAAGGCTGAGGCCGCGGCGTAAGGAAAAAAACCTATACGCACCAAAGAAGGTGGGCGGCACTCCGGGAAACCGGAAACCGCCCACCCTCCGCATTTAAGAAGCACAAACATACCAAGGCCACGATTTGCTTCGGTAGTCATTAGAGCTAAGGAGAGAAGACATTGGCGGAGATTACTCGTTGGCCGTTCTGCGAACCTCCTGAGGCCCGTTTGACCGCGTTACAGCGGCCCCCGGTGTGGCGCGGAGTCCTGATCGCATCACTGATGGTCCTCGCGATAATTGGCTTCTGGCCCAGCCCGGTGGACGCCCCCATCCAAGGCCAGCTTGCGAGCCGACTGAAGTTCCTGCAAAATCACGGATTTCCACTCTGGGTCAACTATTCCCTGGTGGAGGAATCCGCCAACGTGGTGCTCTTCATTCCTTTAGGTGTGACGGTGGGGCTGGCCTTCCCGGACAAGCGGTGGTGGCAGAATGCGGCGTTTGGAACCATGGTGTCCGGCTGCATTTGAGTTGGGCCAGTTGCTGTTTCTTCACAGCCGGGTTTCAAGCCCCATTGATGTTGTCACAAACACCGCAGGTTCCGTCATAGGCGTCCTCCTGGCGGGAGCATTACTCCACGCCGTGGGACAAAAACAGGCCCAACGCCTGCCGGCGTTGAGCCTGTCTCAATAAACCTCTTTAGTTAGAACGAGAAGCCCAGATTAGCTGACAAAGGCTTTCATCCAGGTCTTCAGCTCTTCGCCGAACTCCACGCGCTCCGAAGCAAGCGTGATGACGGCTTTCAGGTAGCTCAGCTTGTCCCCGGTGTCGTAACGGCGGCCCTTGAAGACCACTCCATAAACGCCGGAGCCCTCCCCCTCTGCAGCAGCCAGCGTCTGCAGTGCGTCGGTCAGTTGGATCTCTCCCCCGCGGCCGGGTTCGGTGATCTCCAGAACGTCGAAGACTGCCGGGTGGAGCACGTAGCGGCCGATGACGGCCAGGTTGGACGGAGCCTCCTCAACGGAGGGTTTCTCCACCAGGCTGTTGACCCGGACGTAATCCTCACCGGGTACAGCGGAGATGTCCGCGCAACCGTATGCGCTGATCTGGGACGGATCCACTTCGATCAGTGCGATCACAGAACCGCCGGTCTTGGCCTGGACGTCCATCATGGTGGTGAGCAGCTCGTCACGCTCGTCAATCAGGTCATCACCCAGAAGCACGGCGAACGGTTCGTCACCCACGTGCTGGCGTGCGCACAGTACGGCGTGTCCCAGGCCCTTCGCCTCGCCCTGGCGGACGTAGTGCAGCGGCCCGAGGCCTGAGGCGTCCTGAATGGCGTTCAGGCGGGCTGTGTCGCCCTTCAGTTCCAGTGCGCGCTCCAGCGACGGTTCGCGGTCGAAGTGGTCCTCCAGGGAGCGTTTGTTGCGTCCGGTGATCATCAGGAGGTCCGTCAAGCCGGCGTCCACCGCTTCCTGAACCACGTACTGGATGGCCGGCTGATCAACAACCGGCAGCATTTCCTTCGGCATTGCCTTGGTGGCGGGCAGGAAGCGAGTTCCCAGTCCGGCAGCAGGAATGACGGCTTTTCTTACGGTTTTCCCCAGAGTCATAGCTGCACCATACAAATCGATGGAGGATTCTGGCAATCCGGGCACCGGTGTGACGCCATGCTATTCGCCCTTGAACACCGGGCTGCGCTTCTCCTGGAAGGCCCTAATACCCTCGGCGTAGTCGTCGGTTTTGCACAGCCGGGCCTGCTCGGAGTTCTCCTCCTCCATGGACTCCCAAAGGCCAAGGCGCTGGTCGCGGATGTGCGCCACCAGCTCCTTGCTGGCCGTGAACGCCCCTGTGGCACCGGTGGCCACGTTCGCCACGATGGCGCGGGTGTTCGCCAGCAGCTCATCCGCGGGCATGGCGCGGCTGAAAAGGCCCTGCGCCACGGCCTCGGCGCCGCTCATGAGCTCAGCGGTGTAGATCAGATCCAGCGTCCGGTGCATTCCCAGGCGTTCGGTGAAGTACCAGTGGCCGCCCGAATCCAGCGTGGCTCCGAGTTTGGCGAACGGGGAGCCGAACTTGGCGTTTTCCGCCACGTACACCACGTCCGTGACCAGAAGCAGGCCCAGCCCCACGCCCAGGCACGCGCCTTGAGCCGCGGCGAAGGTGGGGGTGGGGAAGACGCTCATTTTCTTCAGCAGCGGCTGGACGAAAGTGCCAAGGTAGGCCAGTGCGTCGTCGGTTTCCGGCGTCACGCCGGCAATGTCCCGCCCGGCGCAGAAGGCGCGGCCCTCTCCCCGGAGCAGCAGCGCCCGCACCTCACCGGTGTAGGCGGCGGCAGCGGCGTCGTCGTACGCGGCCCCCAGGTCGGACAGCGCCGCCTCGTCGAGCGCGTTCAGCTTGTAGGGGGCGTCCAGGACGATCTCGGCGACGCCGTTTTCGATGGAGAGGGAAATCATGGAACTCCTTGAATGGGTGGAACGGCTCAGACGTCGAAGTCGACCGTGACTTCAGGGGTGGTGGGATGCGACTGGCAGGTCAGCACGTACCCCTTGTCCAGTTCATCCTGCTCCAACGCGTAGTTCTCGTCCATGGTCACAGCGCCGGCCACCACCTTGGCGCGGCAGGTTCCGCACACGCCGCCGGCGCAGGCGAACGGCACGTCCGGGCGGACGCGCAGGGCCGCATTGAGGATGGATTCGCGGGCGTGGGTGGGGCTGGCCACCTCGCCCTGGAGTCCGTCCAGCTTGAACGTGATCTTGTAGGTCTCCTTGGATTCGTCGGCGATGACGGGTCGGCCGATGTTGCCCTCGGGACGGTCCGGCTTGCCGGAGGTGAACAGCTCGAAGCGGACGTGCTCCGGCTCCACGCCACGGGCCGCGAGGGTGTCCCGGCACAACTGCACCAGCTCAAACGGCCCGCACAGGAACCATTCATCCACGTCATCCGCATGGATGGCGGTGCCCAGGAGCGCCTGGAGCTTCTCGGCGTCGATCCTTCCGCTCAGCAGCGGCGCGATGCGCTGCTCGCGGGACAGCACGTGGTGCAGGGCCAAGCGGCTCGGGTACTTGTCCTTCAGGTCCGCGAGTTCCTCAAGGAACATCACGTCCATGGCGGCCTTGTTGGCGTAGATCAGGTCGAAGCGCGTCTCCGGGTTCGCCGCCAGCAGGGTGCGGGCAATGGCGATCACCGGGGTGATGCCGGAGCCGGCGGCGATGGCCACAAAGCTTCCCGGCTCCCCTGCCAAGACAGTTTCCATACCCTTCGGGTCATTCATGGAGGTCATGACGTTCTGTTCCACAGCTTTGCCGTCGCGGCCGTGCTTGGACACGAACGCGCCCATGGGGCTCATGACGTCCAGGGTGTCGCCGGCCTTGAGCTCGGCGTTGGCCCAGGTGGAGAACAGGCCGCCGAGGTCCTTCTTGATGGCCACCCGGATCTCGCTGCTGCCGTCCGCGAAGCTGCGGGGTTCGGCGCAGATGGAGTAGCTGCGGCGGATCTCATGCGGCTCGCCGGTTTCGTCCGGCAACGTGGTGCGCAGGGCCACGTACTGGCCGGGGAGGTAGTCGAACTGGCCGGCCAGTTCCGCCGGGACACCGAACGTCACCTCGATGGCATCGTTGGTGAGCCGGCGGACTTCCGCCACGGTCAGTGTGTGGAAGGACGCACGACGGCGGCCGGTGGCCGTGGCCGTCTGGGCGGCGGTCTGGCGGACAACAGTCATGGGAGCACCTGTTCCTTACAAAACTTTGAAGTAGTCGAACGGTTCCTTGCAGTCCTGGCAGACGTAGAGCGCCTTGCAGGAGGTGGAACCGAAGCGGGTGAGTTCCTTAGTGTTCAACGACGAACACTGGGGGCATTTGACGGCGAGGCTCAGACGCACCGGGCCGGAGTGGCCGCCGGCTGCGGACCGGCCGCTGGGCGGGGCAATCCCGTACTCTTTCAGCTTGGCCTTGCCGGCCTCGCTCATCCAGTCAGTGGTCCAGGCCGGAGAGAGCACCAGCTCAACGTGGACATTGGGGTAACCCTCTTTGGCGAACACCGTCTTGAGGTCATCCCGGATGGCATCCATCGCAGGGCATCCGGAGTAAGTGGGCGTGATGGTGACCTGAACGGCCGGAACCATCCCGCCGTCGTCGAACAACTTCACGTCCCTGAGGATGCCCAGGTCAGCGATGGTCAGCACCGGAATTTCCGGATCGCAGACCGTGGCGGCGAGGTCCCAGGCTTTCTGCTCCGGAGTCCTTGTGGCCGCGTGCTCCTGGCGGGCAGTGGGGTGGCTGACGTACATCTCCGCCATGGTTACCAGCTCGCTCCGGGGAACTCGCGGGCAAGCACCTGCATTTCGGCGAGGATGTAGCCCAGGTGTTCGGAGTGCAGTCCGCGGCGGCCGCCGCCAAGTGCAGGTTGAACCTGCGGCACGTCGAGTTCGGCCTCGGCCAGGACCTCGCCGGTGAGGCGGTCAAAATCGGCCCGGAGGCTGGAGGGCTGAACGGCTGCGCCGGACTCGCTGAGACGGCCGGTGAGCTCGTCATCGCGGAAGAGTTCGTCCACGTAGGGCCAGATGACCTTGAAGCCATGGATCATCCTCTGGCGGGATTCGTCCGTGCCGAGGGCCAGGCGAAGCACCCACTGGGCACTGTGGTCGCGGTGGTAATCCACTTCCTTCACGGCCTTGGCGGCGATGCCGGCCAGGGTGGCGTCGGTGGACGAGGTCAGCCGGCGGTAGAGCTCGTACTGGTAGTAGCTCACCACGAACTGCCGGGCGATGGTGACGGCGAAGTCCCCGTTGGGCTGCTCGAAGAGCTCCACGGAACGGAATTCGTTTTCTCGGCGGAAGTAGGCGAGATCATCCTCGCTCTTGCCCGTTGCGCCGCCGGCGTAGGTGAGGAAGGAGCGGGCATGGCCCAGCTGGTCCAGGGCGATGTTGCCCAGGGCGATGTCCTCTTCCAGCTCCGGGGCCCGGGAGATCCAGTGGCCCAGGCGCTGGGCCAGGATCAGGGCGTCATCGCCCAGCCGCAGCGCGAACTCGGCAACGTCGTCGGTGGGTTTGGCCGTGCCTCGGCGCACCTCGAGGGCGATGTCTTCCGGCCGGAGCGCGTTGCCCGGTGTGATGCGGGTGGCGCTGGCAGTGGCGTCTCCGCTGGTGCCGGCGGTGGTGACGCCCACGGAGATGTCCCCGTGGCCTGTGGTTTCCTGAGTGGCTTCGGGGATGGTCACAGGTGCTTCACGCCTTCGCTCTTGGTGTAGTACGTGGCATGGCGGTAGTCCTTGCCCTGCGGCGATTCGAAAAAGGCGCCTTTGGCGTCCGGATCGCTCGCGGCGATGGCGTCCGCCGGGACAACCCAGATGGACACGCCCTCGTTGCGGCGGGTGTACAGGTCGCGGGCGTTGCGCAGCGCCATCGCTGCGTCCGGCGCGTGCAGGGAGCCGGCGTGGACATGTGAAAGGCCGCGGCTGGAACGGACGAATACTTCCCAGATGGGCCAGACGTTGCCGGCGGGGGTTTCGGGGCTCATGCTGCGGATTCCTTCTCTGCTTGTTTGCGTGCGTACGCGGCGGCGGCTTCGCGCACCCAGGTACCGTTCTCGTGTGCCTCGCGGCGCCGTTCCAGGCGCTGGGCATTGCAAGGCCCTCGGCCGGCCAGGACCTCATGGAACTCGGCCCAGTCCAGCGGCCCGTGCTCCCACTTCTTGGTCTCTTCGTTGAAACGGATGTCCTTATCCGGGAGGGTGAGCTCCAGGACCTTGACCTGTTCCATCATCATGCCCACGAACCGGTTGCGCAGTTCGTCGTTGCTGAAGCGCTTGATGTTCCAGGCCATGGACTGCTTGGAGTTGGGCGAATCATCATCCGGGGGGCCAAACATCATCAGGGCGGGCGCGTACCAGCGGTTCACTGCCTCCTGCGCCATCTGCTTCTGTTCCGGTGTTCCGTGCGAGAGTTCCAGCAGGATTTCGAAGCCCTGGCGCTGGTGGAAAGACTCTTCCTTGCACACCCGGACCATGGCCCGGCCGTAGGGCCCAAACGAAGCGCGGCACAGCGGCACCTGGTTGGCGATGGCTGCGCCGTCCACCATCCAGCCGATTGCTCCCATATCCGCCCAGGTGCGCGCCGGGTAGTTGAAGATCGAGGAGTACTTGGCCTTGCCGCCCATCAGGTCCTGCATCATCTGGTCGCGCGGCTGGCCCAGGGTCTCGGCGGCGGAGTACAGGTACAGGCCGTGGCCGGCCTCGTCCTGGACCTTGGCCATCAGGATGGCCTTGCGCTTCAGGCTGGGGGCGCGGGAAATCCAGTTGGCTTCCGGCTGCATGCCGATAATCTCCGAATGCGCGTGCTGCGAGATCTGGCGGATGAGGGTCTTGCGGTATGCCGCGGGCATCCAGTCCTTGGGCTCGATCCGCGAGTCCTCAGCCATGACGCGGTCAAAGTACGCCTGGCCTTCCGCCTCAAGGCGCGCCGCTTCTTCGAGCTGTTCAGGTGTCAGCTCAGCGGGCACTGACTGCAGGGTCTGCGATGCCATGGTTGCTCCTATGCATATCCGATAAATAATTACCGACCGTTCGTTCAGGATATGCGGAAGCCGCGAGGCACGTCAAGCACACCGGTGCCGGCTCCGGTCGATCCCGCGGCTTCCCTTCCGCCCACAGGTATGACCATTGCTCCCAGCGTGGTTCACGGGGGACCGGACACCACGCGTGTTAAGTTGGACGCCAGGGATCACGCCGATCTGCCAGCCGTACCCGAAAGAGCCCTCACCGTGGAATCGCCAACGCCCGTCCGGATTTTGACCGTCTGCACGGGAAACATCTGCCGCTCCCCCGTTGCCGAACGGCTGTTGCAGGCCGGGCTGGACCAGGTTTTGCCCGGAGCGTTCCAGGTGCGCAGTGCCGGGACCCGGGCCATGGTGGGCGATCCCATCCAGCCGCTCTCCGCGGACATCATCCGGATGTACGGCGGCACCGAGCGGGGATTCGCCGCACGGCAGCTGACCCCCAAGATCCTCGGCGAAACAGACATCGTCCTCACCATGACTTCCAGGCACCGGGGCGAAGTGTTGCAGCTGGACGCTTCCCTGCTCAAACGCACCTTCACCATCCGTGAGTTCGCCCGGATGCTGGAAGCGCTTGAGGAGCGGGACAACGCCGCTGGCCCCACTGAAAAAGCACCCGACGCCGGAACACTGTGGCGCGGCCTGCCCGCCCGCCTCGCCTCGGTGCGGCACCTGGCGCTGGCCGCGGATGCTGCGGACAACGAGGTGGTGGACCCCTACCGCCGAAGTCCCGAAGTGTACCGCCAGATGGAAGACGAACTGGCCCCGGCGATCCTCACTATCCTTCGCTACGCCCGGCTGAACACGCCCGCGTAAGCCGGGCCGCCGTCGTCGGCGCTTTCCACCCCCAACGGTGGTAGCGTCCCATCATGGACAACCAGTCAGGTCCGGAGGATGCGGCTGCGGGTCCCCCGCCACGGGGAGCTGGCACACGGCTCGCCACTTGGTGGCGGGCTCGTCCCACGTGGCTGAAATCGGTATTGGCCCTGGTACTGGTGATCGCACTGGGGGCAACGGCCTACGCATTTTCCCAGGCCGGACGTGGCCCGTCCCCCGCCCCCTCAGCCAGCAATGGGCCGGCGACGGCGGGAAACCCCACCTCAGCTGCGCCCACTACGCCGGCACCGACACCGACACCCACCCCGGAGCCCCCCACCGCGGACATGAACGTCCTGCTGCTGGGCAGCGACAACCGGGGTGACGCCCGGGCGGCCGAGGCGCAGGCAGCCGCGGGGACGCCGGCCGATCAGCGCTCGGACATGATCATGCTGGTCCATATCCCCGCCGACCGGCAGAAGATCTACGGCATCTCCATCCCGCGCGACCTCTGGGTGGATATTCCCGGGTATGGCCAGTCCAAGATCAACGCAGCGCTGGGCCTCGGCGGCATGCCGCTGGTGGCGAAAACCGTTGGGTCGCTGTTCAACACCCACATCGACCACACCGCGATGCTGGACTTTGAAGGTTTCAAGACCATTACCGATGGCCTGGGCGGCATAGACGTGGACGTAACGTTTCCTTTCACGTCCACCCACGACTCCCGGCACGATTTCCCTGCCGGCATCAACCACCTCAACGGTGCCGAGGCGCTGGAGTTCGTCCGGGAACGCTATGCGTTCTCCGACGGCGACTTCCAGCGGATCCGCAACCAGCAGACCTTCCTAAAGGCCGTGATAGGCAAATTCATGAGCGCCAGCACCCTGACCAGCCCGGCTACGGTGCGGAACGTGGTGAATGCCGTGCGTCCCTACCTGATCGTGGACCAGGGCCTCGACGCCGAGACCCTGGTCCATTTGGCCTTCAGCCTTCGCAACGTGAAGCCGCAGGACGCCGTGCTGTTCAGGGTGCCCACGGCCGGCTTTGGAGTCAGCACGGACGGCCAGTCCATCGTGCTGCAGGACCCGGCCGCGATATCCGCCCTCGCCACCGCACTCGCCGAGGGCAAGTTGACCGATTATGTGGCCGCAAACGGTTTTGAAAACGGAAACTGAGGCTGGGCTGGGCTGGGCCTGGGGCTTACGCTGCCAGCCGGAGTGCGCCGGCCGGCCTGCGGATCCGGCCGCTGGGTGCCGGGCTGCTGCTAGCGGGCCCGCCGCTCCTCGGGGTACTGTCCACCGGGGCCAGGATGCGGAGGTTGCATTCGGCCTGCTGCGGATCAATGGATGCCGGCAGGTGGTGGGCTTCCGAACAGGCCTGCAGCTGCTCCATTGCTGCTGCGTCCACGTTCGCGTGGCTGACATCCACCACCAGGCGGAGTCCTTCTTTCAGGTGGTTGGCCCTCTTCACCACCACATACAAGGCCTGGAGGCTTTTCGCCGTCACATGACCCTGCGCTGCTACTTCCGCCTCGCCACAATCGAGGTCCAGCCGGACTAAAACCTTAAGTTTGTTGTTCAAGTGCTTCCCCTTCGTGCACGGCCGCGACGCTGCGACCGCCCCCAGCCTAGGGAGCGGATGTGACGCAGGCAACACTTGGCGTCACATCCGCGCTGGTGCGCGTTATGAACAGCGTGGGCCCTTGAACAACCGCGGGACTGTGCGGTAGTGGGCCAATCGCGGCTGAGCCGGCTGCAGCTGGGCTTAGGACGGCGTGCACACGTTGAAGGGCCGGCGGTGCCTGGGGAAGCCTCGGTCTCAGAAGGCTTATCACCGCCGGCCCAGTTCAACGGGGTCCGGATCATGGTCCGGGCCGTCTGACAGGCCGGTGACTGACCCAGGGGGACCGGGTCACTCACCGACCGGACAATGTAAGCCTATGAATGGGGTTGGCGGTTGGGCTTGAGTGGCCACTACCTGTCTTTTTGCGACATGAGTATCGGTTGGGGCCACCGGCTACGCAGGGAACCAGGCACTCCATGCCCGCTGGCGCCCTGCGTGAGCCCGGCTATTTCAGGTACGCGTGGAGCGCGTCCGCGGCGTCCCGTGGCGCGAGGCCCGCGCCCTTGATCTTGCCCAGGTCCAGCACGCTGTTCAGCGGGCGAGGAGCCGCCGGCTTGTCCTTGAAATACTCCTCGGTGCTCACCCCCGAGACCGATTCGCGTGCCTCGCCGGCGAGCTCGTAGGCCTCGGCGGCGATGTCTGCCCACGACTGGGCGGGGCCGTCGTTGCTGAGGTTGTACGTGCCGTACTCCGCGCCGGACTCCAGGAGGTGCCGGATGCCGGCGGCGATGTCCTCGGTGAAGCTCAGCCGTCCCATCTGGTCATTGACCACGGACGGTTTGACGCCGCGCCCTGCCAGGGAGGTCATGGTGCGGACGAAGTTGTTGCCCTCACCGATGACCCAGCTGGTGCGCACGATGTAGTGCCGGGGAACCACACTGACCACGGCATCGCCGGCGGCCTTGGTCTGCCCGTAGACACCGAGCGGGGTGAACGGTTCGTCCTCGTGGTGGATCCCGCGTGTGCCGTCGAAGACGTAGTCGGAGGAGACGTGGACCAGGATCAGGTCATGTTCCACCGCGGTCCGTGCCAGGCGTGCCACCGCGCTGACGTTGATGTTCCAGGCCGCGGCCCGGCCTTCGGCCGTCTCGGCGGCATCCACGGCTGTGTAGGCGGCCGCGTTGATCACCGTGGAGTAATTTTTCCAGTTACGGGCGGAGAAGGAGTCCGCGCGGGTGAGGTCAAACTCGTTCCGGCCGGCGAACTCCACCGATGCATTGCCGGCGTAGAGTTCCCGCAGCGCCTTGCCGAGCTGGCCGTCCGCGCCCAGGACCAGGATCTTCTTCGCCGGCATGGGCACCACGTCCGCGAGGCGCGGGTGGGCCTTGTCCTTGTCCGAGAGCTCGGCCTGCTCCAGCGGGACGGGCCAGGAAATGGCCGCGGTCTCGTCCGCGAGGTTGAGGAAGGTGTACTGGCCCTGCGCGTCGGCGGACCAGTGATCATTGACCAGGTATGTGTAGGCGGTGTTGTCCTCCAGGGTCTGGAAGGCGTTGCCCACGCCCCGGGGGATGAAAATGGCCTGGCTCGGATCCAGTTCCGCCGTGAAGACCGCGCCGAACGACGGACCCTCACGCAGATCCACCCAGGCGCCAAAAATCTTCCCCGTGGCCACGGAAATGAACTTGTCCCACGGCTCGGCATGGATTCCGCGGGTGGTTCCGGCTTTTTCGTTGAAGGAAATGTTGTTCTGCACGGGCCGGAAATCGGGAAGGCCCAGTGCCAGCATTTTTTCCCGCTGCCAATTCTCCTTGAACCAGCCGCGGTTATCCCCATGGACCGGAAGGTCATAGAGGACCACGCCCGGAATCGGTGTTTGGTGGGCAGTGAGCTTTTTCGAGAATTCGATCGGCATATCCCTACTGGCCCTGTTCCCTGTATTTGGCTTCGGTGGCCGCCTTCTGCGGGCGCCACCAATCCTGGTTGTCCCGGTACCAGGCGATGGTGTCCTCGATGCCGGCGTCGAAGTTGGAGAACGCCGGCACCCAGCCGAGCTCCTCGCGGAGCTTGGAGGAATCGATGGCGTAGCGGAGGTCATGGCCGGGCCGGTCCACCACGTGGTCGTAGGCGTCCGGCTCCTGCCCCATGTGCTGGAGGATCTGCTCCACCACGTCCTTGTTGTTCTTCTCCCCGTCCGCGCCGATCAGGTACGTCTCGCCAATGCGTCCCTTGTCGATGATGGCCAGGACCGCGGAGGAGTGATCGTTCGCGTGGATCCAGTCCCGGACGTTCTCGCCCTTGCCGTACAGCTTGGGCCGGATGCCGTCGATCACGTTGGTGATCTGGCGCGGAATGAACTTCTCCACGTGCTGGTAGGGGCCGTAGTTGTTGGAGCAGTTGCTGATGGTGGCCTGCAGCCCGAAGGACCGCACCCAGGCACGCACCAAAAGATCCGAGCCGGCCTTCGTGGAGGAATACGGGCTGGATGGGTTGTACGGGGTGTTCTCGGTGAACCGCTCCGGGTCATCGAGCTCCAGGTCCCCGTAGACCTCGTCCGTGGAGATGTGGTGGAACCGCTTGTTGTGCTTGCGGGCCGCCTCGATCAGCGTGTACGTGCCGATGATGTTCGTATCCAGGAAGGGACGTGGATCATGCAGGGAGTTGTCATTGTGTGACTCCGCGGCGTAATGAACCACCACGTCACAGTCCGCAACGAGATCATCCACCACGGCGGCGTCCGCAATGTCGCCCTCAACGAGCGCAAACCTTTCGTCCGGGAGCCCCTTGAGGGAATCCCGATTTCCCGCGTAAGTGAGCTTGTCCAGGACCGTAACGCGGTGGTCTGTGTGCTCGAGGACATAGTGGACAAAGTTCGAACCAATGAATCCGGCGCCGCCGGTCACGAGGAGCTTCTGCATGATTTACATAGTTTCATAACACGCCCGATTTGGTTGAACCTGAATTCACCGGGGAAGATGGGCGTCATGCGCGGAATTATCCTCGCCGGGGGGACCGGTTCAAGACTTCATCCGATCACTTTAGGAATCAGCAAGCAGCTGGTTCCCGTCTATGACAAGCCGATGATTTACTACCCGCTCTCCACCTTGATGCTGGCGGGGATCCAGGACATCCTGATCATCACCACCCCTCACGACGGGGACCAGTTCGAGCGCCTGCTGGGCGATGGCAGCCGCTTCGGTGTCAACATCACCTATAAGCAGCAGCCTTCCCCGGACGGCCTGGCCCAAGCCTTTGTGCTGGGCGCCGAGCATATTGGTGACGGCCCGGTGGCCCTGGTTCTGGGCGATAACATCTTTTACGGACACGGCATGGGAACCCAGCTGCGCCGGTTCGCCGACATTGACGGCGGCGCCGTGTTTGGCTACTGGGTGGCCGATCCCTCCGCGTACGGAGTGGTGGAATTCGATGATTCCGGCAACGCAATTTCCCTTGAGGAAAAGCCTGCGGCGCCGAAGAGCCACTACGCAGTGCCTGGCCTCTATTTCTACGACAACGACGTTGTGGAAATTGCCCGTAACCTCAAACCGTCCGCGCGCGGCGAACTTGAGATCACCGACGTAAACCGAATTTATCTGGAACGCGAAAAGCTCCAGGTGGAGATTCTCCCCCGCGGTTCGGCATGGCTGGACACCGGAACTTTTGACTCACTCAACGAAGCCTCCGAGTTCGTCCGTACCGTGCAGAAGCGACAGGGCCTTTCCATCGGCTGCCCCGAGGAGATCGCCTGGCGCATGGGGTTCCTGAGCGATGACGACCTGCGAGAGCGCGCCGAACCACTGGCGAAGAGCGGCTACGGACACTACTTGCTGGAGTTGTTGAACCAGGGCGACCACAGCTTGCTGGCGCGCTAGCCGCCCGCACTACCCCGGTAGCGAACGCGGGCTGCCAGCCCGCGGGCCGCTCTATATATTGGGTCCATGACCCAGACTCCAGTGCAGCACCCTGCCGACAACACCGCCGCGGCCGCCCCGGTGGCCAAGAAGGTCCCCACCGAGCGGACCCATCACGGCGACACGTTCGTGGACAACTACGAATGGCTGCGCGCGAAGGAATCCCCCGAAGTGGTGGAGCACCTCAAGGCCGAAAACGCCTACCAGGAGGCCGTCACCGCCCGCCAGCAGCCGCTGCGCGAGGCCATCTTCCAGGAGATCAAGGGCCGCACCCAGGAGACGGACCTCTCCGTGCCCAACCGCAAGGACGGCTGGTGGTACTACACCCGCTCGGTGGAGGGCAAGGAGTACGGCATCCAGTGCCGGGTCAAGGCCCAGGACACGGGGGACGCCGTGGCGGACTGGACTCCCCCGGCCGTGGAGGCCGGCGTCGAACTTTCCGGCGAGGAAGTCCTGCTGGACTGCAACGTGGAGGCCGAAGGCAAGCCGTTCTTTGCCGTGGGCGGCGCGGCGGTGACCGTGGACGGGAACCTGTACGCCTACGCCGTGGACAACGCCGGCGATGAGCGCTTCACCCTGCGCATCAAGGACCTGCGGACCGGCGAACTGCTGCCGGACGTGATCGAGAACATCTTCTACGGCATCTCCTTCTCCCCGGACGGCACCCGCCTCTTCTACACCGTGGTGGACGACGCCTGGCGCCCCTACCAGGTGAAGGCGCACGTGCTGGGCACGCCCGTCGCCGAGGACGAGGTGATTTACCAGGAGGACGACGTGGCCATGTGGCTGGGCTTTGAGCTCTCCGCCGACCGGCGCCACCTGGTGCTGAGCATCGGCTGCTCCGAGTTCAGCGAAACGCGCCTGCTGCGCTTTGACGATTACGACGCCGGCCTGACCACCGTGATCTCCCGCGACGCACGCGTCCTCTACGAGGCCGAACCGTTCCTGCTGACCGATGCCTCCGGCGCAGCGTCCGAGAAAATCCTGCTGACCCACAACCAGGACGCCATCAACTCTATGGTGTCCCTTGTGGACCCGGCCGAACTGGCCAAGCCGTTCGCCGAGCAGTACTGGACCACCGTCGTCGAGCATTCCGACGACGTGCGGGTCAACGGTGCCGGGGTCACCTCCACGCACGTGATTTTGTCCATCCGCAAGGACACCATTGAGCGGGTGCAGGTGATACCGCTGGCCGGCCTGGGCACCACCCGGCAGCTTGACCCCGTGGAGCCCGCCTTCGACGAGGAGCTCTACACCGCCGGGGTGGCCGGTTCCGACTACGAGGCGCCCGTGATCCGGATGGGCTACACGTCCTACTTCACGCCGTCGCGCGTGTACGACTTTGTGCTGCCCACCCCCGAACAGCCCGCCGGGGAGCTGCTGCTCCGCAAGGAAAGCCCCGTGCTGGGCGGCTACTCCCCCGCCGACTACGTGGCCACCCGCGAATGGGCCACGGCCGTGGATGGCACCCGCATTCCGCTCTCCGTGCTCCGGCACGTCTCCGTGAAGCAGGACTCCACCGCGGCGGGCCTGGTGTACGGCTACGGCTCCTACGAGATGAGCATGGATCCCGGCTTCGGCATCCCCCGGCTCTCCCTGCTGGACCGTGGGATTGTGTTCGTGATCGCGCACATCCGAGGCGGCGGCGAGCTGGGCCGGCACTGGTACGAGGAAGGCAAGAAGCTCCACAAGAAGAACACGTTCACGGACTTCATCGCAGCCACCGACTGGCTGGCCGGCTCCGGCTGGGTTGACCCCTCGCGGATCGCGGCCATGGGCGGCTCCGCGGGCGGCCTGCTGATGGGCGCCGTGGCCAATCTGGCGCCCGAGAAGTACGCGGCGATTGTGGCGGCGGTGCCGTTCGTGGACGCGCTGACCACCATCCTGGACCCGGAGCTTCCACTGTCCGCCCTCGAATGGGAGGAATGGGGCAACCCCATCACTGATCCGGAGGTCTACGCGTACATGAAGTCCTACAGTCCGTACGAGAACGTGCATGCCGCCCGGTACCCCAAGATCGCGGCCGTCACCTCGTTTAATGACACACGCGTGCTATATGTGGAGCCCGCCAAGTGGGTGCAGGTCCTGAGGGCCAACACCACGGGCCCCGAGCCGATCGTGATGAAGATCGAGATGGACGGCGGCCACGGCGGCGCCTCCGGACGGTACGTGCAGTGGCGAGAACGGGCGTGGGACTACGCGTTTGTGGCCGACTCCGTGGGCGCCACGGAGCTGCTGCCGGGAGCCGGGCTGAAGTAGGGGCTTCTCTCGTCTGCAATACTCCGGGTATGGGCAAAAGGTTTGGACGACGGCGGCCCCGGCCCGCGGGGGCGCGCGCCGGGGCACTCACCGCGCCGCTCCCGGGCGCGCTCACCGGGCCGCTGGCCGAATTCGGGGCCGCGGATGTGGCCCTGGCCGGCGGCAAGGGTGCCAACCTGGGTGAACTGGTCCGGGCCGGGTTCCCGGTCCCGCCCGGTTTCGTCATCACCACGGCCGCCTACGCCGCCATGCTGGAGGACACCGGGCTGGGCGCCACGCTAGCCGGGCTGCTGGAAACCGGGGCCGAAGGATTGAGGATCCGGGAAGCCTTCGCGGCAACTCCCATGCCGGAGTCCCTGCGCGATGCCATCACCGCCGCGTACCGGCAGGCCGGCGGAGGACCGGTGGCGGTCCGGTCCAGCGCCACAGCCGAGGACCTCCCGGGCGCCGCCTTCGCCGGCCAGCAGGACACGTTTTTGAACGTTGTGGGCGAGGACGCCCTGCTGCGCTCGGTCAAAGACTGCTGGGCTTCCCTCTGGACGGACCGTGCCATCTCCTACCGCACCCGCCGGGGCATCCCGGCGGAAGACGTCGCGATCGCCGTCGTGATCCAGAAAATGGTGGATGCCGACGTTGCCGGGGTCATGTTCAGCGCCGACCCGGTGACGGGACGGCGGGACTGCATTGTGGTGGACGCCAGCCCGGGTCTGGGCGAAGCAGTGGTCTCCGGGCTGGTCACCCCCGAACACTACGTCCTCAGCCCCCGCGGCCGCCTCAAGGAATGGACCCCGGGCGGCCACGAGGCTCTCATCCGTTCCGCGCCCGGCGGCGGGACCACCGAGACCAGCGGCGAGCCACAATCCGGGCCGTCCCTGACCAAACGACAACTGGCCGCGCTGGCCGGCATCTCACGCCGAGCCGTGGCGCACTTCGGTGTTCCGCAGGACATGGAATGGGCCGTCAACGGCGGCAGCGTGCATCTGCTGCAGGCGCGCCCCATGACGGCGCTGCCCCGCGAACCGGTCCGGCTCAACGCCTTCCAAAAGAAACTGGGTCCGTTCTTCGCCGAAATGTTCAACCAGCGCCCCTATCCGCTGGACGTATCGGGCTGGCTCGAGCAGGCCGTGCTGATCATGCTCAGGGACATGGCAGCCAGCGTGGGCGTGGACTTTCCCTCGCATGACCAGGTGCTGCCCGAAGAGGACGGGGTGGTCCTCACGCTGGTTCCGCCCGTCCCCCGGCCCACCCTGCGGGTCCTGGCCGCTCCCGCCGCAGTGGCCTCCCGGGCCAAGCGCTTCAAACTGGCGCGGTGGAAGGGCGATGCGCGGCTCGCCAAGTTCCTGGCCGAGATCGGCATGATCAACCGCGTTGATCCGCGGGAGCTCCCCTGGCCGCAGCTCACGGCGCATGTGCAGCACATCTTCGAGGCGTTCCAGCCGATAACCGCCCTGCGAGTGTCCTATCTGCCCGGGCTTCTGGTCTCACAGCTCAGGCTCTGGCCTTTGCTGCTGCTCCTGGGAAAGCAGCGGCTTGGCCCGGCACTGATCGCGGGGGGCCAGAGCCGCACCACCGACGCGAACCGGGAACTCGAACGCCTGGCCGGCCTGGTCCGCTCCGACGAAGGCCTGAGGCGCCTTTTCGAAGCGCTGCCCGCGGCGGAGCTGTTGCCCCGGCTGAGCGGCGATTCCCGGTACGCGGACTTCGCCGGCGCCTTCCGGGACTTCCTCAGCGAGTACGGGCACCGCGAATCCACCAGCGCGGTGCTGAGCAGCGCACCCACGTGGTCCGAGACGCCGGACGTGATCCTGGGACTGGTGAAGGTGCTCCTGGGCCAGCAGGGCCGGACCGCCGACCAGACCGGGGACGCCCTGCGCGAACTCGGTAGCCACCCGGCATTGCGCAACCCCTGGCTGCGGCGCCAGGTCCTCACCGCGGTGGATGATTCCAAGGCCGGCATGGCGTTCCGCGAAGACACCCACTTCTACATCACCATGCTGCTTCCCCCGCTGCGCCGGGCGCTTCTGGAGATGGGCGAACGGCTGCGAACGGCGGGGATTGTGGACCAGGGCCACGACGTCTTCCATCTGCGCTACGAGGAACTCCTGGCCGTGGCCGATCCGGGCACACTCCCGTCCCGGGAGCGGGACCGGCTCCGCGCGACCGTCACGGCCAGGTCCGCGAAGCGCCAGGAGCTGGCAGGGACTCCGGTGGTGGACTTGGATGTCCTGTTCGCGGACCGGAAACGGCAGGGGGACGGACTCGTGGCCGGAACCGGAGCCAGCCGCGGAACCGCCACTGGAACTGTGCGCATCATCCGCGGACCGGCCGACTTCGGCGAGCTTCGCAGCGGTGAGATCCTCGTCTGCCCCTACACCAACCCGTCGTGGACGCCGCTGTTCCAGCGCGCCGCCGCCGTGGTGGTGGATGCGGGCGGAGCCGGCTCCCACGCCGCAATCGTGGCCCGTGAATACGGCATTCCCGCAGTGATGGGAACGCGCAACGCCACGGCCGTGCTGAGGGACGGGCAGCGCGTCACGGTCAACGGCAACACCGGGCTGGTCACCGAAGCGCCGTAGAGCCTCCGACGCGGTCCTGCCACTCGCTGCAGACCATGGCGTACACGAGCTCCGTGGCCCACTGTCCCTTGTAGCGCCACTTGTCCACGTGGGTGGCCTCCAGCCGCATGCCCAGGCGCTCGCAGATGGCCGCCGAAGCCGTGTTCAGGGCGTCCAGCTTGGCGTCGATCCGGTGGAAGCCGAGCTCCTCGAAGCCAAGCTTCAGCATGGCTTCGGCGGCCTCGGTGGCATAGCCGTGACCCCTCGCCTCCGGGGCCAAGCTCCAGCCCACCTCGCCCTGGCCGTCCCCGGGCAGCCACTTGAGCACCACCTCGCCGATCAGCCCGGGCGAGTCGGCGGCTTCGATGGCCAGGGCCACCCAGTCGCCCTCCTTGTCGAACTCGAAGTTGGCGTACTTCCCCACCCGCTCCATGCACTCCGTGTAGCTCTTGGCGTCGCCGGGCAGGAAGCGGGCCGTCTCCGGCAGCGAGTGGTAGGCGTGGAAGGCATCAAGATCCGCGGCCTCGAAGCGCCGCAGCACCAGGCGCTCCGTGCGGATGGGCAGCATTATGCGTGGCATTCGGCCGGGCTACGCATCGACCGATGAATGGCTGACGACGGCGGCGGTTGCCTCCGCGATGGCGCGCTCCTCGTCGGTGGGGACCACCAGGACGGGGATGACGGATTCCGGGGTGGAAATCACGCGGGGTTCCTTGGACCGCATGAGGTTCAACCCGGCGTCGAGCTCTACGCCCAGGGCGCCGAGCCGCTCCGCCACGAGGGTGCGGAACTGGTGCGAGTTTTCCCCGATGCCGGCCGTGAACACCAGTGCCTTGGCCCCGCCCACCGCCACGTGGTAGCCGCCGATGTACTTGGCCAGCCGGTAGGACGCAACGGCGAGCGCCATGGCCGCCTTGGGGTCCCCCGCTTCGGAGGCCTCCACCACGGAGCGCATGTCGTTGTTGCCGGCCAGGCCCTTGAGCCCGGACTCGCGGTTGAGCATGGTGTCGATGTCCTCCGGGGACCAGCCGGCGCGGCCCAGGAACACCAGGATGGAGGGGTCCAGGTCGCCCGACCGGGTGCCCATCACCAGGCCCTCCAGCGGGGTGAAGCCCATGGAGGTGTCCACGGACTTGCCGCCGCGGATCGCCGTGACGGAGGCGCCGTTGCCCAGGTGGGCGATCACGGCGTCGAACTCCTCCACCGGGAGGTCCAGCAGCGCGGCCGCCTGGTGCGCCACGTATTCGTGCGAGGTGCCGTGGAAGCCGTAGCGGCGGATCCCGTGGTTGGTGTAGAGCGAGTCCGGCACGGCGTAGCGCCAGGCGTGCTCGGGCAGGGTGCGGTGGAAGGCGGTGTCGAACACGGCCACCTGCGGCAGGTCCGGCCACTTCCTGGTGATGGCCCGGATGCCCAGGACGTTGGCCGGGTTGTGCAGCGGGGCCAGCGGGTTGAGCCGCTCTATGGCCCGGGTGATCTCGTTGTTCACCAGCACCGGCTCCGCGAAGCGCTCCCCGCCGTGCACCACCCGGTGCCCCACGGCATCCAGTTCCCGGTCGCCGAGCACTTTGTGGATGGCGGCGTCCACCTGTTCCAGCGCCTCGGCGTGGTCCCGCGGGCCCTCGATCTCGCCGTCGCCCTCACCGCCGTTGCCCATCCCGATCTTCTCGATCAGCCCCTCGGTGAGCACGCTGTGGGAAGCCACGTCCCGCACCTGGTACTTGAGCGAGGACGAGCCGGAGTTGATGACAAGCACGAGCATGGAGGGCCTCCTAGGCCTTGGCTTCAACGGACGGGGCGAGGGCTTCGGACGCGGGGGCGCCGGCGGCGCCGGACTGAGCGGGCGCGGAGTGGGCCGGGACCGACTGGGCCTGGATGGCGGTGATGGCCACGGTGTTCACGATGTCCTCCACCGTGCAGCCGCGGGAGAGATCGTTCACCGGCTTGCGGAGGCCCTGCAGGACGGGCCCGACGGCGACCGCACCGGAGGACTGCTGCACCGCCTTGTAGGTGTTGTTGCCGGTGTTCAGGTCCGGGAAAATGAACACGGTGGCCTGCCCGGCCACGGTGGAGCCGGGCATCTTGGACTCGGCGATGGCGGCGTCCACGGCGGCGTCGTACTGGATGGGTCCCTCCACGGCCAGGTCCGGCCGGCGGGACTTGACCAGTTCGGTGGCCTGCCGCACCGCGTCCACGGCCTCGCCCGCGCCGGAGCCGCCGGTGGAGTAGGAGAGCATGGCCACGCGCGGCTGCACCCCGAACTGGGCGGCCGTTTCCGCCGAGGCCAGGGCGATGTCCGCCAGCTGCTCCACGTTCGGTTCCGGGTTCACCGCGCAGTCCCCGTACACCAGCACCCGGTCCGGCATCAGCATCAGGAACACGGAGGAGACCAGCTTGACGCCCGGGCGGGTCTTCACGAACTCCAGCGCCGGGCGGATGGTGTGGGCCGTGGTGTGTGCGGCGCCGGAGACCATGCCGTCCACCACGCCCAGCTGGACCATCATGGTGCCGAAGTAGCTGCCGTCCAGCATGACCTCCAACGCCTTGGCCAGGTCCACGCCCTTGTGCGCGCGCAGTTCCGCGTACTTCTGCGCAAACTCCTGCCGCAGCTCCGAGGTGGCCGGATCGATGATGCTGATCCCGTTGAGGTCGATGCCCTGGGTGGATGCCAGCTCCCGGACCTCGGACTCGTTGCCCAGCACCGTGAGGTCGCAGACGTCCCGGCGGTGCAGGATCTCGGCGGCCCGCAGGATGCGCACGTCCGTGCCTTCGGGGAGCACGATGTGCCGGCGCTGGGAGCGGGCGCGCTCAATGAGGTCGTGCAGGAAGCGCAGGGGTGTCATCCGCTCCAGCCGCGGCAGGTGCAGGCGTTCCACGAGCTCGGCCTCGTCCACGCGCTTGGCCCACAGGCCCAGGGCCGAGGCCACCTTGCGGCGGTGCCCGGACCAGATCTCGCTGCGCACCTCGGAGACCTGCTTGGCGGTGGTGTAGGTGTCGTCCGGGCCGGCGAACACGGGGAACGGCGCCTGCGCCAGCATCGAGTAGATGTTCGGCTCCGGGGCCAGGCCGCCGGTGAGGATCAGCGCCGAGGGCACCGGGAACTCCGGCGAGAAGGAGGACGCCAGGCACGCCACCATCACATCGGCGCGGTCGCCCGGGACGATCACCAGCGCGCCGTCGTCGAGCACGTGCAGGAAGTTGGCCACGTTCATGGCCGCCACCTTGATGGAGCGAACGTCGCGTTCCATGTCCTGGCGGCCGGCCACCTGGCGGATGCCGAGGGCGGTGGCCACCTCCCCGGTGGTGGGCCGGGCAATGTCCTCCAGCTCCGGGAAGATATACACCGGACGCCCGCTGGCGCCGGGCTTCAGGGCGGCGGCAATGGCGTCCACATCCTTCGGATCGGCGCGGTTCACCATGATGGCCAGCAGGCTGCAGCGCTCGGCCGCGAGTTCCTTCCGGGCCACCTCGACGGCGTCCGCCGCCTCATCCACGGTGCGGCCCTTCGCGCCCACCACCGCCACCACGGAGGCGGCAAGGTTGTTGGCCAGGCGGGCATTGAGGTCGAATTCGACGGCGGCGTCCTGGCCGGTGAGGTCGGTTCCCTCCACGATCACCACGTCGCAGTGGCGGGACATCTCGGCGAAGATCTCCACGCAGCGGGCGTCGATTTCCGCCCGGTTCCCTTCGGCCAGGAGGCGGCGGACCTCGGCGAAGGTGAGCCCGCCGCGGCAGCGGTCATCGTCAAGATCGAACCTGGACTTCATCAGGGCAACCATGGGATCCGCCGCGGCACTGGTGCCGTGGACCACGGGTTTGAAGAACCCGATCCGGTCCGCGTGCCGGTGCAGCGCGTCCGCGAGTCCCAGCGCTACGAGCGACTTTCCGGAACCCGGAGTGGTCGCACTGACGTAAATTCCCTTGGCCATGGTCCGCCCTTAGTGGTGACGTGATGGTTCTCCGTTCCACCATACTTTCACTTCCTGGCGGGGTTGCGGGATCACCCGCGGGTGTTCACCGCCACGCCGGCGGGGACGGTGCTGCTCAGGGGCCTATTTTCGGGGAGCCGCACCCTGTTTCGGAGCGCGGATTCGGGGCCAGCTCTTGACAGAAGGCACCCACATGGGATTACCTAATGAACATTCGGTAAATAAAGCTGGAGGCAATGACGCATGGCTGAACTGACCATTCCCGGTGCAACCCACCAGATCCTCAAGGACGACTACGCGTCCGAGTGGATGGGCATCGAGGTGCTCAAGGTTGAGGACGGGCACGCCACCATCCGCATGACGCTCCGGCAGGAGATGCTCAACGGCTTTGGCATGGCCCATGGCGGAATGATCTTCGCCTTCGGTGACACCGCGTTCGCCCTCGCCTGCAACCCCGCCACCCCCGGGCAGGGCGAGGAGGGCACCATCACCGTGGCCGCCGGCGTCGACATCAACTTCCTCAAGCCGGCCTACCGGGGCCAGGTGATCACCGCCGTCGCGAACCGCCGCGCCCACGCTGGCCGCACCGGCCTGTACGACATCCAGATCTACGCCGCCGACCCCGGCGCCCCTGGCCTGTCCCCCGCGGACGCCACACCCGCAGATCCCCTTCCGGGCGAGCTCATCGCCGAGTTCCGCGGCCGCAGCCGCACCATCTCCAAGAAATAGAAATCAGAGAACACAGATGACTCAAAGCACCGTCGCCGCCCCCAGTGATGCCGTCCTGGACCGCGAAGAAACCATTTCCCGCGACGAGCTTGAGGCGCTGCAGCTCTCCCGCCTCCAGCACACCGTCGCTTACGCGTACGACCGCGTGCCCCTCTACAAGCGCAAGTTCGATGAGGCCGGCGTGCACCCCACGGACCTGCGCGAGCTCTCCGACCTGGGCAAGTTTCCCTTCACCACCAAGGAGGACCTGCGGCTGGAGTACCCCTTCGGCATGTTCGCCGTGCCGCAGAGCGAGGTGGCCCGGATCCACGCGAGCTCCGGCACCACCGGCCGCGCCACTGTGGTGGGCTACACCAAAAAGGACCTCGCAGACTGGGCCAAGCTCGTGGCACGTTCGCTGCGGGCTTCCGGCGTGCGCCCCGGCATGAAGGTCCACAACGCCTACGGCTACGGCCTGTTCACCGGCGGCATGGGCGCACACGCTGGCGCCGAGGCCCTGGGCTGCACCGTCATCCCGATCTCCGGCGGCCAGACCGAACGCCAGATTACCCTGATCCAGGACTTCCAGCCGGACGCGATCCTGGCCACCCCCACCTACCTGCTGACCATCGCCGACGCGATGATGAAGCAGGGAATCGACCCGGCCTCCACCTCGCTCAAGTATGCCGTGCTGGGTGCCGAGCCGTGGACCGAGGAGATGCGCCACGAGCTCGAAGTGACCATGAACCTCAAGGCCTGCGACATTTACGGCCTGTCCGAGGTCATGGGTCCCGGCGTTGCCGGCGAGGCCGTGGAAACGCAGGACGGAAGCCACATCTGGGAGGACCACTTCCGCCCGGAAATCATCGACGCGTTTGACCCCACCAAGGTGCTGGGCGACGGCGAACCCGGCGAGCTGGTGTTCACCTCCCTCACCAAGGAGGCTCTACCCATCATCCGCTACCGCACCAAGGACCTCACCCGCCTGCTGCCCGGCACCGCACGCCCCGCGCACCGCCGCATGGGCCGCATCACCGGGCGCAGCGACGACATGATCATCCTGCGCGGCGTGAACCTTTTCCCGTCCCAGATCGAGGAGATCGCCCTGCGCATCCCCGAGCTCAGCCCGCACTTCCAGCTGGAGCTCACCCGCCCCGAAGGCCAGCGCATGGACCAACTCACCGTCAAGATCGAACGCCGGGAATCGGTGACCGTTGAGGGCACCACGGCAGCGGCCAGGACCCTGCAGCAGCAGATCAAGATCCACGTGGGATCCTCCTGCACGGTGGACGTGGTGGAGCCCGGCTCCCTGGAGCGTTCAAACGGCAAACTGCGCCGGATCTACGACCTGCGCCCCAAGGGCTAACGGAGTGCACCCGGTGGGACTCGAACCCACGACCCGAGGATTAAAAGTCCACTGCTCTACCAACTGAGCTACAGGTGCCTCGACCCGATGGCGGGGACTGGTTCCAATGGGGATGGTCCCCGGCCGTTACGGCCGGGGACCATCCTTTGCGGGACGCCTCCTGGGCGCTGCTGCCGTGCGCGAGATGCGCGTGGCGGCCCTCGCGGGCGAACGCCCGGCATGCAGGCTTCACTTGCCCGGATCCCGTCCCGGCTCTTCGGGTCCAGCCGCGTCCCCGCACGGCCGCACCCTTGAATACTGTCCGATCCACTCCCCTGACATAACCTATTTAGCACCGGCCGGGCGCCGATTCAAGGGGTGTTGCGGCGGATTTGCGCCGCTTGACCGAACGTTCGTGAGAAAATAGCCGGTATGTCCACAACCGATGTCCCCACCAAGCGCGGCCGCCCCGGCTACGACCAGCAGTCTGTTCTGCAGATCGCCGTCGAAGTCTTCAACCGGCACGGCTACGACGCCACGTCCATGGGCATCCTCGCCGAGAACCTGGGCATTTCCAAGTCCGCCATCTACCACCATGTGCCCTCCAAGGGCGACCTCCTGAAGCTGGCGCTGGACCAGGCCCTGGGCGGCCTCGAGGCCATCCTGGAGGAGCCGCGGGCCCAGACCGGCACCGCCGAGGCCCGGCTGGAGTTCGTGCTGCGGCAGACCGTCTCGGTGCTGGTGGAACGGCTCCCGTTCGTCACGCTACTGCTGCGCCTCCGGGGCAACACGGACATCGAGCGCGACGCCATGGAACGCCGTCGCGCCTTTGACCACAAGGTGGCAGAGCTGATCTCCGCGGCCAGGGACGAAGGCTCCCTCCGCAAGGACATCGATCCCCGCACCGTCACCCGGTTGCTGTTCGGCACCATCAACTCGATCGTCGAATGGTACAAGCCGGGCGGCTCACTCTCCCCGGAAAAGCTGGCCGACGACGTCATCACCATGGCGTTCAAGGGTCTCCACGTCCCCGGCGCGGACTGACCCGCCTGCCTGCCATGGCGAGACCCCCGGAATTGACGCGCCAAACTCATTGACGGCCCGCGGCACGGCCGCCACTCTTGGAGCATGGCCACCAGACTGTCGCGGGTACTCTCGGGAGCTTTCCCGCAACTGCGTTATGAACCGACCGCCAAGAGGGTGCGGGCGTCCCTCGCCGGGCAGCCCGTGGTGGACACCCTCAATGCCTACCTGGTCTGGGAGCCGCGAAGGATTACGCCCGTCTTCGCCGTGCCCGAGGACGAACTCCATGCGGAGCTTGCGGCGCCCACACCGGCAGACCACAAAGCGGAGGAGCTCAGCGTGAGCCTGCCCCTGGGCGCGGGGCCCGGATTCGATCCCCGGACAGGCTTCGGCAAACACACCTCGCCCGGCGAGGAACTGGATGTGGTGACCCCGGAGGCCACGGCGACCCGGGCAGCATTCCGGCCCGACGACCCTGACCTGGCCGGTTACGTGGTCCTCGATTTCAACAGTTTTGAGTGGATGGAGGACGACGAGGAGATCATTGGCCACCCCCGGGACCCGTTCCACCGGGTGGACATCCGCGCCTCCTCGGTGCCGGTGGAGGTGCGGCTCGGCGACGTCACGCTCGCCGAGACCACCGGCGCGCAGCTGTTGTACGAAACCATGCTCCCGGTGCGTTACTACATCCCCATGGCGGACGTGCGGCTGGACCTGCTGGAGCCCAGCACCACCAAGACGGTGTGCCCCTACAAAGGGACCGCAAGCTACTGGACCTATCCGCTCGCCGAAACCGGACGCAACATCGCCTGGAGCTACGACCAGCGGTTCCTTGACGCCGCGCAGATCCACGGGCTGATGTGCTTCTTCAATGAACGCGTGGACCTGACCGTGGACGGCGTGCGCCAGGAGCGACCCGTGACGCCGTGGTCTGCGGCGTGGCCCTAGGCCGGGCATGGAAAAGGCGCCCCGCTGAGCCGGGGCGCCAGTCTCCTCGCTCTGAGCCCGGGCCGGCACGCTAAACCGGTCCCTCACCTAGAGCTGATATTCGGCCTGCTGTCCGAGGTTCTCGTGGATGCAGAGGATGTTGTTCTCCGTGTCCATGAACCAGGCGCACTTCTCCGACTGGGTGGAGCAAATGTGGTGGTCGGTCTTGAGGTCCGGGAGATCGTAGTCCTGGAACCGGACTCCCCTTGCCTCCATCTCGTCCACGGTGCGTTCGATGTCGCGGACCTCGAAGCTGAGGGTGGTGTGCTCGGAGTGCTTGCCATCCTTCACGGGCATCAACTGCAGCATGGGGCCGCCTTCGCTGCCAAACAGTTCGCTTCCGTCATCCGCCACGCCACGATGTGGGAGCCCAAGGGTTTCCGCGTAGAAACGACGGGCACGCTCTTTATCATCAACGGGCAGAACGGTTGTGGCTGTGTTCAATACTAGGGTCATTTCGCCACCTCCTACGGTGCATATTTTACGCCGGGAGGACCCGGAAAGATCTTACGAACCTCGCGAGGCCGTAAAACACGGCCGCGAATGACCGCCCACTGCACCGTAGCTACCGGTAGCAGCACAGAAGGCCCGGTGGACGACGGCGGGGCCTCCCGCCGTCGTACTCTACTCTCAGGCTCCCCGGCAACCTCTGGAGCCCCGGCCTGTGGTCACGACGAGAGGGCTGATTCAGGCATACCAACTGACCTGGACAACGGCCTGAAGAAACGACACAACGAAGGAATACTTTTATGACCAGAATGCTGATTATTGGCCCGCCCGGTTCCGGCAAGGGAACCCAGGCTGAACGGATTTCCGATCGCCTCGGCGTTGTTGCGATCTCCACCGGCGACATCTTCCGCGCGAACGTCAAGGGTGAGACACCGCTGGGCATCGAGGCCCGGAAGTACATGGATAACGGAGATTTTGTTCCGGACGCCGTGACCAACAAGATGGTGCGCAGCCGGCTCAGCGAGGAGGACGTCGACGGCGGCTTCCTCCTCGACGGCTATCCGCGCACCACTGCGCAGGTGGACTACCTTGACGCGATCCTCGCCAACGGCGGGCAGCAGCTGGACGTTGTCCTGCAGTTGACCGCGGACGACGAGGAACTGGTCAGCCGCCTGCTGGGCCGTGCCAAGGAAACCGGCCGGAGCGACGACACCGAAGCCGTGATCCGGCACCGGCTTGACCTGTACCACCAGCAGACCGAGGCCGTGGTGGCCAGGTATGCCGAACGCGGCATCCTGACCCGCGTGGACGGCATCGGCGGGATCGGCGACGTCACCGACAGGGTGATGGGCGCCATCGGCAACCCCGTCCCCGCCTCGGTGGCCAGCGGACGCTAGTCCCCCGCCACTCCCTGGAAAGCTCGGTCCGCATTCGGACCTTAAGCGCAGACGCTCCCTCACTGGTGAGGGAGCGTCTGCGGGGTGCGTCGACCGGCCGGGAAGCGGCCCCTACTTTTCGACCAGCGTCAGGACGTCGTACGTGGCCACGATTTCGTCGTTCTGGTTGGTCAGGACGGCGTCCCAGGCAACCTCGCCGTACTCGTCGGTTTCACGCGGTGTGATCTTCTTGGCCGTCAGGGTGACCCGGATGGAGTCTCCCGCTGCCACGGGGGTGATGAAGCGCAGGTTTTCCAGCCCGTAGTTGGCCAGGACGGGGCCCGGTGCGGGCTCCACGAACAGCCCGGCGCCCCAGGCGAGGAGCAGGTAGCCGTGCGCCACGATGCCGGGGAAGAACGGGTTGGCCGCCGCCGCTTCCTGGTTGGTGTGCGCGTAGAACGTGTCCCCGGTGGAGTTGGCGAACGCGGTGATGTCCTCGAGGGTGACCTGGCGCAGATCGGAGCGGACGGCGTCGCCAATCCGCAGGGTCTTCAGCGACTTCCGGAACGGGTGCGTGGATTCGGTCTCCACCGTGAAGTTCCGGTCCGAGCCCGTGTGCCAGACGCCGGTGACGGCCGTGAGCATGTTGGGTGAGCCCTGGATGGCGGTGCGCTGCATGTGGTGCATCACCGAGCGGATGCCGCCCAGTTCCTCACCGCCGCCGGCGCGTCCGGGGCCGCCGTGAACCAGGTGCGGAACGGGAGAGCCGTGGCCGGTGGAGCTGCGGGCGTCCTCGCGGTTGAGCATCAGCACACGGCCGTGGTGCGCCGCGATCCCGGTGACGAGCTCGCGCGCCACCTCGGGATCGTTGGTGCAGACCGAGGCGACCAGCGAGCCCCCGCCGCGGGCGGCGAGGCGAACGGCGTCGGCGAGGTCGGTGTAGCCGATCACGGATGACACCGGGCCGAAGGCCTCCAGGGAGTGGACCTGCTCGGCCTCGGCGTCCGCCCAGGTCAGCAGCACCGGAGACATAAACGCGCCGCGTTCGACGACGCCCACTCCGCCGTCCTTGCTGGTCACCTTGGGTGAATCGAGGGTGCCGTACGCCAGTTCGCCGCCGGCGTCGAGCATGGACTGGACGGCGGCACGGACATCGGCCAGCTGCTCGAGGGAGGCCAGCGCGCCCATGGTGACGCCCTCGGCGCGGGGGTCACCCAGCACCACGCGTTCCTGGATGCGGGCACCCACCGCGGCAACGACGTCGGACACCAGTTCCCGGGGCACGATGGTGCGCCGGATGGAGGTGCACTTCTGGCCTGCCTTGACCGTCATCTCGGTGACCACGGACTTGATGAAGGCGTCGAATTCGGGGGTGCCCTTCACGGCGTCCGGGCCCAGGATGGCGGCGTTGAGGGAGTCGGTTTCGGAGGTGAAGCGCACGCCGCCCTTGACCACGTTGGCGTGTGACTTCAGCGCGTTGGCCGTGGACGCGGAGCCGGTGAAGGCCACCATGTCCCGGTAATCCAGGTGGTCCAGGATGGTGCGGGCGGAGCCGGAGATCAGTTGCAGCGAGCCCTTGGGCAGGATGCCTGATTCCACGATCGCCTTCACCACGGCCGCGGCCACGTAGCCGGTGGGGGTGGCGGGCTTGACGATGGTGGGAACGCCGGCGATGAACGCTGGCGCCAGCTTCTCCAGCATGCCCCAGACCGGGAAGTTGAAGGCGTTGATCTGCACGGCGACGCCGGGGATGCGCGTGTAGATGTGCTCACCGGCGAAGGAGCCGTCCTTGGACAGGACCTCCATGGGGCCGTCCACCACCACCTGCGAGTTGGGCAGTTCACGGCGGCCCTTGGAGCCGAAAGTGAACAGCACGCCGATGCCGCCGTCGATGTCCACCATCGAGTCGATCTTCGTGGCGCCGGTCTGGGCGGAGAGTGCGTAGAACTCCTCCCGGCGGCCGTTGAGGTACTGCGCCAGCTCCTTGAGCTTCAGCGCGCGCTGGTGGAAGGTGAACCGGCCGAGTTCCGTTTGGCCGGTGGTGCGGCCGTACTCCACGACGGCGGCAAGGTCCAGGCCCTCCGTGCTCACCTTGGCCAGGAGTTCGCCCGTGCTGGCGTCCAGGACGGGGACCGCGGAAGCCGCCGCCCCGGCGTCGGGCGTCCACCAGGCATCCTGGACGAAACTCGGGACGGTCTCAACAGTGTCTACTGTGGGTGCGGGAGCAGTTGCAGTGGTGGTCATCGTTGACGGGTCCTTCCAACGCGGGGCAAGATCAACGCGGCCAGAGTATTACTGACCGTCCGTTCGGTAATATGTCTACAGTACATGAAGGTGCCCGGCTGCACACTAGCCAAAGCACACTAGCCAAGACACTAGCCAAGGAGGGGCCATGACGGCCGAAACCCACAATGCCGAGCTCTGGAAGATCACCCTGGGCGAACTCGACGAGAAGATGGGCGTGAAAATCGTCGAGGAGTCCGTGCAGCGGGTGGTGGCCACCATGCCCGTGGAAGGCAACCGGCAGTCCTTTGGACTCCTGCACGGCGGAGCCTCCCTGGCCGTGGGTGAGGCTGTGGGCTCCTGGGCGGCCGTGATCCACGCAAGCACGCTGGGCAAGACCGCGGTGGGCGTGGATGTCTCGGCCACGCACCACAAATCCGCGCGCGAGGGAACCATCACCATCACCGCCACCCCCATCCACCTGGGCGGGACCCTCACCACCCACGAGGTGCTGATCACCAACGAGGCCGGGCAGCGGCTGTGCACCCTGCGGATCACCAACCTCCTCCTGGACCGGAAGAACTGAGGCTGCGGGGCGGGCGTGGGCGGCCGTCGGGAGCGGCCGTCGGGGGGCGTCTGCGCGGGGGCGGGCGTCGGGGGGCGTCTGCGCGGGGGCGGGCGTGGGCGTCGCGGGGCGGGTTTGCACCGGGGTCGCCGGGAGCCTGCGGGGTCGCCGTAGCGGTACGGCGACCCCGCACGTTTCCGGCGAGCTCGGGGTCGCCCGGGCTCGCGTACACCGAGCTCACCCGCTGACGTAGGGCCGATCGACCCGGAATGCCCACGGCCCAGGCTGTTAGATTGGCAAGGCTGAGTCTCGCAAAACCGCTTGGAAATAACCGGTCCCTCCGGAAGGAATCCGTCATGCTCTCAGACACCTCCCTGCCCGTCATCAAGGAAACGCTGCCTGTGGTGGGCGAGCACATTGAGGAGATTGCCAAGCGGTTCTACCAACACATGTTCGAGGCACGGCCGGACCTTCTGGATGGGCTGTTCAACCGGGGAAACCAGGCCGATGGCCGGCAACAACAGGCGCTGGCTGGATCCATCGCCGCGTTCGCAGGCTACCTGGTGGATAAGCCGGATCAGCTCCCGGACCACCTCCTCTCGCGGGTGGCCCACAAGCACGTCTCGCTTGGGCTCAGCCCGGACCAGTACGAGATTGTCCACGACAATCTGATGTGGGCCATCGTGGATGTGCTGGGCGACGCCGTCACCCCCGAGGTGGCTGCCGCCTGGGATGAGGTGTACTGGCTGATGGCCAACATGCTCATCAACAAGGAACGCGGGCTCTACAACGCCGTGCACCTCTCGCCGGAAACCATTTGGCGGACCTGGCGGGTGGCCCAGAAGATCCAGGAGACCGACGACGTGGTCACCTTTGTGGTGGAACGAACCGATGAGCGCGACGTCAAGCCGTCCCTGCCAGGGCAGTATGTGACCATCAAGATGGTGATGCACGACGGCGTGCACCAGCCCCGGCAATACAGCCTCACCAAGGCCGACGACGGCAAGCACCGGCAGTTCGCCGTCAAGAGGGTTCACGGGCTCGCCACCCCGGACGGCGAGATGTCCAACCTGCTCCACAACGAAGTCCAGGTGGGCGACGAGGTGGTGCTCTCGGCGCCATTCGGCGACGTGGTGCTGGAGTACACAGACCGTCCCGTGGTCCTGGCCAGCGCTGGGATCGGCATCACGCCGATGGCCGGAATGCTCTCCCACCTGGTGAAGTCGGGCTCGCAGCGGCGGGTGATGCTCCTGCACGCCGATGACAGCGCCGCTTCGTTCCCGCTCCGGGAGCAGGTGAGCCAGGACCTCGCTCAGCTGACGGACGCTTCATTGACCACCTGGTTCCTCAACCCGACGGAGGGCCGGGAGCCCGGCGAATCCGAGTTCTCAGGCTTTATGGACCTAAGCTCCCTGGATTTGCCGGACGACGCCGAGTACTACCTCTGCGGCCCGCTGCCCTTCCTCCAGTCGGTCCGGAGCGCCCTCGTGACCCGGGGCGTACCGGCCAGGGACATCCAATATGAGGTCTTTGGCCCGGACCTTTGGCTGGCCGATTTTCAGTAGCCAGGCGGTTGGCAGCAGCCAGGTAGGTGGGCGGCGGCCAGTGGCAGCGGCGGGACCGGGTAGTCGGCGGGACCGGGCAGGCAGCGGCGGGACCGCCGCCGGGAGTTCGAACTTTGCTACGCCACCCTGGCGCCCAGCCGGGACAGGATGGCTCTCAACTCCGCGCCCGTGACTCCGTGACGCAGCAGGTAGCTGCGGGTATCGAGGCGTCGGACGAATTCCAGGGCGCCAAGGCCCCGTTTCTCCAACAGCGGCGCAAGCTTTTCCTCGGACAGGTACCGTTCGTGTGGGTGGGGTGTGGCGGCTGTCCGGTGCCGTTCGTTGATGCCACGCATGGCCAGCTGATAGGCAACCACGATGTCATGGTCGCTGCCCCCGGCCAGGTCCTGAAGCATCGCGGCGATCATGCCGCTGCGGTCGCGCCCGGCCGAGCAGTGGATCACCACCCCGCCACGGGAGACCGCCACGGCCTTGAAGACGGCCACCAGCTTTTCGGGGAACATCCGGGCGTTGTCCGCGTAGCAGTCCGGATCATTGAGGTAGGGAACGCAGAGGGCCTTGAACTCGGGATGGTCGGGATCTTCGGTGGGGGCGTGCACCACGCGGAACGCCGCCAATGCGTCCTCGCCCACCTCGGGATCGGTGTCCCGGCGGCCCTGTTCCACTGCGTTACGGAGGTCGATCACGGTGCGGACGCCGTCGTCGTACGCCTGCCGCCACCCTGCCTCGGTGACCCATTCCCGGCGTCCCATGCGGTAAACGTCCCCGGCGACGCGCCAGGCGTTCACGGCGCCGTCCCACCCCACGGCCGTCCCAAACTTGTCCACCCCGAAAGCTAACCACACGGCCGGGCCGCGGTACACGCCCCAAGACGGGACCATCGGCCCGGGATCCGCGCGGGGCGGGGGCGTAGGGTGGCAGGGCGCCCGTCTTTCGCAGGTCTCATTCTTCCGGGCGGCACGCCGCGTCCACCTATGGCGGCGTCACGCATGAAAAGGGGAACACATTGGAAATGTTGAAACCACGACGCCGGAGCTCGGCGCTGGCTGCCGGTCTCGCCACGGTGGCCATGATCATGGGGGCCTCCGCCGGCCCTGCCCAAGCGACTGTCAAGACCACATATGTGGCTCTTGGCGACTCGTATGCCGCGGGTCAGGGCGCCGGTGATTATCTGGACCTGTGCTACCGCAGCGAGAACAGCTACGCGGGGCTCGCTGACGCGGAAAAGGACGTCAAGCTCATCACCAATGCGGCGTGCAGCGGCAAGACCACCGCGGAAGTGGTGTCCACGGAACTGGGCCGCCTCAACCCCAGCACCGAACTCGTGACGATCACCGCCGGCGGCAATGACCTGGATGTGGGGACGATCATGGTGCTGTGCGGTGCCAGCCTGGGCAGTCCCGCGTGCCTGCAGGCCATCGCGTCCGCCCAGACCCTCATCAGCAGCGGCGAGCTGACCTCGCGGGTGGCCAGCATGATCCTTGCCGTCAAGGCAGCTGCTCCGAACGCGAAGATTGTGGTGACCGGCTATCCGCATCTGTTCGCGCCCGCGCCAGGCTTTCCGGACCAGGCGAACCTCTTTGTCGATGGCCTGAACGGCTCCATCTTCGCCGCCGCAATGGGCACCGGCGCGCAGTACGTGGACGTGTCCGCGGCCTTCACCGGCCACGGCATCGGATCCCTGGACCCGTGGGTCAACTACACCCCGCTGGGCACGCCCACCCCGGACGACTTCCACCCCAACGCCGCGGGCTACCGGGCGTACTACAGCGCGCTGCTTGGCGCGGGGGTGTTCTAAAGGGTGTCTAGCGGGGCGCGTCTCTAGCGCGGCGCGTCTCTAGCGCGGCGCGTCTCTAGCGGGGCGCGTCTCTAGCGGGGCGAGCGCAGCTTGGCGAGCCTGAACTCCAGGCCGGCGCGGACCATGGGCCACTCGTGCTTCAGGATCGAATACACCACGGTGTCCCGGAGCACGCCGTCCCTGGTCCGCGAATGGCTGCGCAGAACCCCGTCCTGCTTGGCGCCGAGCCGGGCGATCGCCTCGCGGGACTGGTGGTTGAGCAGGTGTGTGCGGAACTCCACGGCGGGGCATCCCAGGGACTCGAAGGCGTGACGAAGCAGCAGCAGCTTCGAATCCGGGTTGGTGCCTGTGCCCTGGGAGGACGCCGCATTCCACGTGGAACCGATCTCCACCCTCGGCGTCGCGGCGTCGATGTTCATATAGGTGGTCATGCCGATCACCCGGCCGGGTGCCCCGGTGACCTGGTCGATGAGCCGCGTGGTGAAAGGCACCATGGAGCCTTGCTCCTGCAGGGCCAGGCGGCGGTCGATCTCCGCGCCCATCTCCTCCGGCGCGGGGACGGAGGTGTACCAGAGCTTCCACAGTTGACCATCGCGGACCGCCTCCACCAGGGCGTCGTGATGGCCGTGGCTCAGAGGCTCGAGGACGACGTATTTTCCGGTGAGCGTGAGGGGTTCCATGGCAGCCATCGCACCATCCTAGCTATCGTGCGCTGAGCCAGGGTGTGCGAAGCGGCGGCGGCTCTACGGCGGCGTCCAGTTGCTGATCCTTTGGAGGGGTCTCAAGGCGGCGCGTGCCGGCGTCAGGCGGATGGCCGTGTTCCGCAGCGCCACGGCCGCGGGATTGCTCAGTTGGCTGAACTTTCCCATCCGGCGCGCGGAACGGGCAATGGCCTGGGTCCGGGCGCGGCGGTCCTGGTCATAGCGGAGCAGTGCGGCGGGGACGTCCGCAGCGCCGGCCAGGTGGGCGGCGAGCACGGCGGCGTCCTCGATGGCCTGGCACCCGCCCTGGCCGAGGTCCGGAGTCATGGCATGCGCAGCATCCCCCAGAAGGGCGGCGGCGCCGCGGACGTAGCTGGGGAGGTCCGGAAGATACTCAACATCCAGCCTGAGGATCCGCTGCGGCGGGGTTGCCCGGATAAGCTCGCCGATGGGCGCGTGCCAGCCAGTGAAGGTGTCCAGCAATGCCGCCCGCTCGTCCTCATTCCGGCCGCCACGGGGAGCGTTCCGTTCCGCGAACCAATAAACCTGCTGGTCACGCAACGGAAGATGGCCGAATTTCACGCCGCTGCCCCAGGTCTCGCCGCCGCCGGCCACATCCACCGCGCCGGCAGGAGTGATGCCCCGCCAGGTCGTGTGACCGCTGTACACCGGCGGGGCCGAGGACGGGAAGATCAGCGACCGAAGCGTGCTGTGCACGCCGTCGGCGGCAATCACCAGGTCCGCCGCCAACTCGAACCGTCCCGCTGCCCCGCTGGCCAGGACCCGCAGGGGTTCCTTGACGGGCGCCGAGGCTTTGCCCTCCGGCTCCGCTGGGGCCCCGGACTGCGCCAGCGCCTCCGGCTGTGCTTGGGCCTCGGACTGCCCTTGGCCCGCAGCGAACCCCGTCAGCCCGTCCACGGCGACTCCGGCGCGGACGCAGCCCTCGGGCAGCGCGGCGCGCAACACGGAGTGCAGATCGGCGCGGTGCAACAGGACGACCTCGATGAGCGGCGCATCTCCCGGCCGGGCCCGGGTCAGCCAACGCCCTGACGGCGTCCGCAGGCCGCCATCCGCGGACAGCGGGGCGGCCAGGTCCGCAAGCTGATCGGCCACGCCCAGGCGCTCCAGGACGCGCATGGCGTTGGGCCACAGCGAAATGCCGGACCCGCCGTCGGCCATCCTGTCGCGGCGTTCCAGCACGGTGGCGTCCCAGCCGATCCCGCGCAACGCGAGGGCGGCGCACAGGCCGCCGATCCCGGCACCCACAATCACTGCGGAAGGCCGACGCGCGGTGTTCATGACGCCCCTCGCTGCCGGGTTGGCAGGTCAGGCGGTCCAGTCGAAGAAACCCTTGCCGGTCTTCCGGCCCAGTTCCCCGCGGGCCACCTTGTCCCGGAGGATCTGCGGCGGCGCGAACCGGTCCCCCAGCGTGGACTGCAGGTATTCCGCGATGCCCAGCCGTACGTCCAGGCCCACGATGTCCGTGGTACGGAGTGGCCCGGTGGGGTGCTTATAGCCGAGGACCATGGCGTTGTCGATGTCCTCCGCGGACGCCACGCCCTCTTCCACCATGCGCATCGCTTCGAGCGCGATGGCCACGCCCAGCCGCGAGGAGGCGAAGCCGGGGGCGTCGTTAACCACGACGGCGGTCTTGCCCAGCGCTTCCGTCCAGCCTCTCGCTGCGGCGGCGAGTTCGGCGGAAGTTTCCTTACCGAGGACCACCTCGATGAGGGTGGAGGCCGGCACCGGGTTGAAGAAGTGCAGGCCGAGGAAGTTCTGCGGGCGCTTCAACTCGCGGGCCAGTCCGTCCACCGAGAGCGAGGAGGTGTTGGAAGCGAGGTAGGCATCGGGGGCAAGGCGGGCCTCGATGCCCTGCAGCGCGGTGACTTTGAGGTCCCAATCCTCCGGGACGGCCTCGATGACCAACTGCCGGTCGGCGAAGTCGTCATAGTCCACGGTGACAGAGAGCCGCGAGACCATCTCGTCCAGGTTGGCGTCCACGGCACCGCGCTCAATGCTCTTGGCGGCAGCGGACTCCACGCGTTCGCGGGCGGCCTCGGCCGATTCCTCATCGCGTTCCACCACAAGGGCGTCGGCTCCCTTGATCAGGAACGCGTGGGCGATGCCCGCGCCCATCCGGCCACCGCCAAGGACGCCGACCTTCGCCGGAAGGTTTGCTGGGAGTGCGGAGTTGCTCATGTCTACTTCTTCCGTTCTGGGGTGGTGTCGGCATTCGGGCCGATCTGCTCCGCGGGCTGCCCGGCCGGCTTCGCGCCTGACTTCTTGGCTGACTTCTTGGCTGACTTTTTATCCAGGAAAGCCTGCATCCGGTCGAACTTGGCCTGGGACTCGAACAGGATCCCCTGTGCCAGCTGGTCGATCAGCGGATGCGCCTCAGCCGGGGCGTGGAACACGGACTTGGTGATGCGGACGGCCAGGGGATCCTGCGCGGCCACCTTGTCGGCCAGCGCGTGCGCAGCATCCATTAGCTGGGATGCTTCGTGGATCTCGGTGATGAGGTTGACGGCAAGGGCCCGCTCGGCGCGGAGCACGGTTCCCGCCAGCAGGATTTCCTTGGCCACAGGCTCCCCCACCAGTTCCTTCAGGCGCCAGCTGGCACCGGCCGCTGCGAGAATGCCCAGGTCGGTCTCGGGGTTGCCGATCCGGACGCCGGGCGTGCCGATTCTGAAGTCCGCGGCGTAGGCGAGCTCCGCGCCGCCACCCAAGCAGAAACCGTCCAGGGCCGCAATGACAGGCATGGGCAACCTGGCGATCCGGACGAAAATCGTGGAGTTGATCCCCTGCAGGGCATCGTCCCGGCGCCGTTCGCGAAGCTGGGCAATGTCCGCACCCGAGGCGAATACGCCGTCCACGCCGGCAATGATGAGCACCTTGGGGTTCTGTTCCAGCGCGGCGCACACGAGGTGGAGTTCGTCCACCATCTGCTGGTCGATTGCGTTGCGGACCTCGGGGCGGTTGAGGAGGACCACCACCCGGTCGTCACGCTCCTCGACCAGGAGGGTGCTGAAGTCCAGGGTGCTCAAGTGTCCGTTCGCGCTGTTCGGGGTCGTCATTACACACGCTCCAGCAGCATGGCGGTGCCCTGGCCCACGCCGATGCACATGGTGGCGAGGCCCATCTTCGCGTCTTCGCGCTCCATCCGCCCCAGCAGGGTGATGGCAATCCGCGACCCGGACGAACCCAGCGGGTGCCCCAGGGAGATCGCGCCGCCGTCGCGGTTCACAATCTCCGGGTCCAGCCCGAGCCGGCGCATGCTGGCGAGGGACTGGGTGGCGAACGCTTCGTTAAGTTCGACGGCGCCAAGGTCATCCACGCTGTACCCGCTGCGGGCCAGCACCTTCTGGGTGGCGGGGACGGGGCCGATGCCCATGATTTCAGGCTCGCACCCGGCGGAGGCGCCGTCGATGATGCGGGCACGCGGCGTCAGTCCCAGCTTCTGGATGGCTGCTTCGGAGGCCACGATGATGGCGGACGCGCCGTCATTCAGGGTGGAGGAGTTCCCTGCCGTCACGATGGAGCCACCGGCGACCACCGGGCGCAGACCCGCGAGCACCTCCAAGGTGGTGCCGGCGCGGGGGCCTTCGTCGGTGTCCACAACGGTTTCGCCCTTGCGGGACTTGACGGTCACGGGAACGATCTCGGCGGCAAACCTGCCGGCGGCGATGGCGGCAAGGGAGCGTTCGTGGGAGCGGACGGCGAAGGCGTCGGCGTCCTCGCGGGAGATGCCGTCAACGCGGCCCACTTCCTCCGCCGTTTCCGGCATGGAGTACGTCATCTTTCCGCCCCGGGAGAGCCCGCCCTTCTTGAAGAGGGGGTTCACGAAGCGCCAGCCGATGGAGGTGTCGAAGATTTCGCCCGGCTTGGCGAAGGCCGTCCGGGGCTTTTCCTGCACCCAGGGGGCACGGCTCATGGATTCCACCCCGCCGGCGATCACGATGTCCGCCGCACCCGACTTGATCATCTGGCTGGCCATGATGATGGCGCTCAGGCCGGAGGCGCACAGCCGGTTGACGGTGATGCCGGGAATGTGGAGGGGCAGGCCGGCCAGCAGGGTTGCCATCCGGGCGACGTTGCGGTTTTCCTCGCCGGCGCCGTTGGCGTTGCCCAGGATCACTTCGTCGATGGACTCCGGGTCAAGCCCGGCCCGGCTTACGGCCTCGCGGACCACCAGCGCGGCAAGGTCATCCGGGCGGACCGCGGACAGCGCGCCGCCGTAACGGCCGACGGGAGTCCGGGCGCCTCCAACCAAAAATGCCTGTGGTCCTGCAACTGCTGAAGCCATGGATTCACCCTTCACGCGATTAACGGCAATGTCATGCGGGGAACTGTCATCGGCGGCAGCAACTGCCTGGGACTAGCTGGGGCTAATTTACCGACCGTTCGTTCTATAAAGATTACACTGCGCCGCCCGGGGGTCAACCAAACTACACAACGATGACGCCAAGATGGGCGGCCAGGAGCGGCGCGAGGAGGGTCAGCTGGTAGTCGTCGATCACCACACCCGAAAGGCTGCCCAGTCCGCTGATGGTGCGAAAATCCGTGCCGCGCAAATCGAAGTCCTTCAGCCTGGCCCCGGCAAGGTCCAGGGTGCCGATGGTGCAGTTCTTCAGCGCCACCCGGGTGCCGGTCACCGACCCGAGGTCCAGCTCGCTGATGATGCAGTCGCTAATCTGCACATCGGTCAGCCGGGATCCCCGGAGGTTCACGTAGTCCAGCTTGCCGCCATCGATCCGCACCGACTGCCAGCCGCTTTCATACAGCTCCGCGGAGCCCCACCGCGGATTGCCGATCTCCACGTCGCGCAGCGAGGACCGTGCCGCGGTGAACACAGGGGCGTGGACCTCGGTCAGGATGCAATCCCGGAACGTGGCGCCGCGCAGCTGGGTTTCATTGAAGGAGACGCCGGCGAACTCGCACTCGGCGAAGTCGGTCCCGCTGAGTTCGAGTCCGTCGGCAACAGCGCGGCTGAACCGGACGCCGTCGTACCTTTCGCCGCGCCGGAAATCAGGCGACGGCTCGTCGCGGAGTTCTTCAAGCCTGACCGGCGAAAGCCTGGGCCCCGTCACCTTGGCGGATTTTCGCGCAGCCCTGCTGGTCTTGTGATCCATGCCCTCGAGCCTAGCCCGGGGCGCCGACAACCGGGGGAAAAAGCGCGCGAAGCGGCGATCGGTCAGGACATCCGGGCGTCAATTACTAAGCATACTGCGTGTTATTCTGGCTGAGCGTTAGTTTTTTAACCGGAAACGAAAGGTGGCTTACACCATGGGAATCGGCGACAAAATTCAGAACGAAGCAGAGCACCTCGGCGGCAAAGCCAAGGAAGCGGCCGGCAACGCCACGGACAATGACCGTCTGCGTGCGGAGGGTCAGAAGGACCAGGTTGTTGCCGACGCCAAGAAAGTTGGCGAAAACGTGAAGGACGAGTTCAAGAAAGACTAAAGCATCATGGGCATCCGTTGCGGCGGGCGCCTGTGATAATGGCGGCGGACCTTCCTTTGGGGGAGGCCCGCCGTCTTTTTTGTTTCCGCGGCCACAACCGGAAGGTCCCAACGATGCCATTCATCGATCTCAGTGAGGCCAGCTTGGCGGCCGGCGGCTCACCGAAGCTTGGCGGGTACCTCGCCGAACCGGCGGGCGCCGGGCCCTTTCCCGCCGTCCTGATGATCCATGAGGCGTTCGGCCTCACCGATTCCACGCGCCGCCAGGCGGACCGGATGGCCGCCGCGGGCTACCTCACGCTGGCCGTGGACCTCTTTGCCGACGGCGGCCCCCGCCGCTGCCTGGTCTCCACCATGCGGTCCATGGCCTCCGGCACGGGCAGGGCATTCACCGACCTGGCCACCGCGCAGGCGTGGCTCAAGGCTTCGGGCCGCGCCACAGGCAAGGTGGGCGTCATTGGCTTCTGCATGGGCGGCGGCTTCGCGCTGCTGATCGCCCGGACCGGCTTCGACGCCGCGGCCGCCAACTACGGCCGCCTCCCCAAGCATCCCGAAGAGGAACTCCGGGGAGCGTGCCCCATCGTGGCCAACTACGGCAAAAAGGACAAGACGCTCCCCGGCGCCGCCGCAAAGCTGGAGGCCGTGCTGGACCGGCTCGGGATCGAACACGACGTCAAGGAGTTCCCCAACGCCGGCCACGCCTTTATGAATGATTCGGAAGAGGGCCCGCGGCCGCTGCGCCCGCTCTTCCGGGTGATGGGCATCAAGCCCGAGCCCGAGGCCGCCCAGGAAGCCTGGCAGCGGATCGAGGAACATTTTGCCAAGTATCTGAAGGGCTGACCACCTGACGGATTAAGCGCGAACGGACACTTAAGCCCAGCCAAAAGGGGGCTGAAGTGTCCGCTCGCGCTTCCGGGGGCGCGCAAAACCGGGCTGAAGTGTCCGTTCGCGCTTCCCGGGCAACGGTTAGCTGAAGAGCGCGCTCTTCGGTTCGTTGTGCTTGACCTTCTGCCAGCCCAGCCACAGCAGCAGCGCGAAGAACGGGATAGTGGCGAGGGTCCAAAGGCCCAGCTGGAACACCTCGCCGGTGGCCTTGTCCGTCATGCTGTCGAAGCCGATCAGCACGGCGATGGCCAGCAGCGCCACGAGTCCGGCCCAGCTGGTCCACGGTGAACCCGGCATGGGCAGGCCGGAGACGCGGCCCTTCTGGTGCCGCAGGGCGATCTGGCTGGCGAAGATGGCACCCCAGGTGAAGATCACGCCGATGGAGGCCGTGTTCAGCGCGAGGTCGAAAGCGTGCGAGCCGCCCAGCCAGATGTTGAGCAGGATGCCCACGAGGTAGAAGGCGGCGATAGCCAGGATGGCCGCGTAGGGGACGTGGCGGGTGGACATCCTGGTGAGCCACTGGGGGGCATGTCCATTGTTGGCCATGGTGCGGAAGACGCGGCCGATCGAGTACAGGCCCGAGTTACAGGACGACAGGGCGGCGGTGATGACGATCATGTTCATGACGTCGCCCACCCAGCCGAGGCCCATCTGGCCGAAGACGGTGACGAACGGGGACACTCCGGCCTTGTACTGGTCCGAGGGGAGCAGCATGGCCAGGAGGAGCACGGAACCGACGTAGAAGACCACGATGCGGAGCACGACGGCGCGGATCGCCTTGGGCACTTCGCGCTTGGCGTCTTCCATCTCACCTGCGGTGATGCCCACAAGTTCGATGCCGTTGTACGCGAAAATCACCGCATTAAGCACCAGCACCATCACCAGGGCGCCCTTGGGGAACATTCCCCCGTCGCCGTCAAAGAGGTTGGCAACGGACGCGTGGCCGACGCCCACCTTGGCATTGGTGATCACCATAAAGGTGCCCACAGCCAGGAAGATCAGAATGGCGCCCACCTTGAGGCAGGAGGCCCAGAATTCAAATTCGCCGAAGGCCTTGACGCTGAAAAGGTTCACGGCCACGAGCAGCGCCAGTGCCGCAATCGCGGAGGCTTCCACCGGCACGTTGGGGAAGAAGAACTGGAAGTACAGGCCGATCGCTATCAGTTCCGCGATTCCCGTCATGCCCCAGTTGATGAAGTACATCCAGCCGGACACGAAAGCGCCCTTCTTGCCGAACATTTCGCCAGCGTAGCTGACGAAGGAACCGGACGTCTGGCGGTACATGATGAGCTCGCCCAGTGCCCGCATCAGCAGGTAGGCGATGACGCCGGCGATGGCGTAGGAGAAGATCAGCGCCGGGCCGGTGGAGGCCAGGCGTCCGCCGGCCCCCATGAACAGGCCGACGCCGATGGCGCCGCCCATGGAGATCATGGTCACGTGGCGGCCGCTCAGGGTCTTTTTATAGCCCTCGGCGCTGAGAGTCGAGTCGACGACGGCGGATTGCACCGGCGCGCTCTGAAGTTCTGTAGACGTACTTTGTGGCACAACTGTTCCTTGTGGGTCGGAGTATGGCCGGCTCAGAAACGCAGAGTTTTCGTTCGGATAATTCAGGTTTATCCCGCGATTGGGGGAATTATCTGGACGAAAACCCTCAGGGCGTCGAGGTTCGCGCGGCCTCCCCAGTTTATAGGGCGTGCGGAACGGCCAGTGACGCAGACAACAGTGGAACGGTGTTATGCCGAATGATTTTCTTATCTTGAGGAAGTTCTTAGAATAATGTTCTGATGATTGTCGGTTTGGACGTCATAGCTGGTCAGAGGTTCGGCGCCGGTGGTGGAGCACCCGGTGTCCAGCCTGAAGGCGTTCTGGTGCAGCGGACACAGGACCAGGTCCTGGTCGATGGTGCCGTCCGCGATGGGGCCTCCTTGGTGCGTGCAGACCGCGGACAGGGCCCGCAGGGAGCCGTCGCGGAGCCGGAACACCGCCACCTGTTCGCCGTCGACACCGAAGGCCCGGCCCTCTCCGAACGGGATCTGGGCCACGGGACCAAGGTTGTGGCCGGCGCTCATCGGACCGGAACCTGCGGGAGGACCGTCAGCGGCAGGGATGTGCGGAACTGGCCCGGCGTCCGGGGATCGTCTCGCTCGCTCCACGGATCCACGTAGCTGTCCACGGAAGCCTGCATGGCGGCGTCCAGCGTGGCAGCGATGCCCTCCGCGTCCTCGACGATTACGGCCCGGAGGTGCTCGATCCCCACCCGGGGCACAAAGGCGTACGTCCGTTCCAGCCAGTTGGCCTTTTCCCGGTAGTACTGCATGAACCGTCCGGCAAGGACTTTGACGGCCTCCGGATCATCCACGGTGGCCAGCAGGTCGCCCTTGCGGATGTGGGCACCGGCCGCTCCCCCTACGTAGATCTCCCATCGTCCGCCCTCCACGGCCACCACCCCCACGTCCTTCACGAGGGACTCGGCACAGTTGCGGGGGCATCCGGATACCGCGAGCTTGAGTTTGGCCGGAGCCTCGATGCCCTGGAAGCGTGATTCGATCTCGATGCCCAGCGTGGTGGAATCGCCCGTCCCGTAGCGGCAATAATCCTTTCCCACGCAGGTTTTGACGGTGCGGAAGCTCTTGCCGTAGGCATAACCGGAGGGCATGTCCAGGTCCGCCCAGACCTGCGGAAGGTCCTCCTTGGGCACGCCGAGCAGGTCGATTCGCTGGCCGCCGGTGAGCTTGATCAGGGGGATGTTGTGTTTTTCGGCGACGTCGGCGATCCGCCGCAGTTGCTGCACGGACGTCACGCCGCCCCTCATCTGCGGCACCACGGAGAACGTGCCGTCGCGCTGGATGTTCGCGTGGACGCGGTCGTTGATGAACCGGGCGTCCCGCTCGTCGATGTACCGGTCCGCCAGCATCATCTTCATCAGTGATGCCAGGCCCATCTTGGATTTCGCATCCTCCACACTTCCCGGGGCAAGAGCGGCGAACACCGAGGACACGGAGCGCAGGCCCTGTTCGCGGATGGCGTCCATCAGCGCCGGCTTGTCCAGCGGGATGCCCGGCACGTAGTAGCCGGCCGCCGGGTCCTCGTCCACGGCGCCGTCGGCCGCCCATTCCACCACCTGTTTGACCAGGAGCTTGCAGGAACCGCAGCCCTTGCCCGCCCGGGTGGCGTCCATGGCGCCCGCTACGGTGTTGCAGCCGCCCCTGACGGTGTCCACGAGGGTCTGCTTGCTCACGCCGTTGCAGTTGCACACCTGCGCCTCACCGTCGAGCTCGGCCACGCCCTGGTCCTCGGCCGGGCCGCCAAGATCGAACATCAACGAGATCCGCTCCGCCGGGAGCGGCAGTCCCCGGTCGAAGGCCTGGGTCAGGTAGGCCACCTTGCGGCTGTCGCCAAGGAGGGTGGCCCCCACCATCTTGTTGTCCCGGATGACGATGGATTTGAACACGCCGCGGCTGGGCTCGGAGAAGACGATGTGTTCGTCAGTGTCGAGTTCCGGGCCGTGCAGGCCCATGGACGCCACTTCGACGCCGGCCACCTTGAGTTTCGTGGCGGTCCGGGATCCGAGGTAGGCGGACGCGGTGTCCGAGCCGGTGACGTGGTCCGCGAGGACGGCCGCCTGCTCCCACAAAGGCGCCACAAGTCCGTACACCTCCCCGCGGTGCTGCACGCACTCCCCCACGGCATAAATGTTGTCCTCATCCAGCACCCGCAGCTGGTCATCCACCACAATCGCGCGTTCCACGGCCAGGCCGCTCAGTACGGCGAGGTCCACATTGGGGCGGATTCCGGCGGCCAGCACCACCATGGCGCAGCCGATATCGGGCTGATCGCGCAGGCGCACGCCGGTGACCCGGTCCGCGCCGAGGACCGCGGTCGTCCGGCTTCCCGTGTGGACCCGGATGCCGAGGGCCTCCACGCTCCGGCGGAGGATGGCGCCGCCCTCGGGTCCCATCTGGGCGTTCATCAGGTGCTTTCCGGAGTGCACCACCTCGACGTCGACGCCGTGGGTCTGCAGTCCGCGGGCGGCTTCGAGCCCCAGCAGGCCGCCGCCAATCACCACTGCCCTGCGTTGGCTCTCCAGGTGCTCGTGCTGCTGCGCATGCTGGACCATCCTGCGGGTGTCATCGATGGTGCGGAACGTGAACACACCGGGCTTGACCGAACCGGCCGGGGTGTACAGCCCGTCCATCGGCGGCATGAAGGAGCGGCTGCCGGTGGCAATGATCAGCACATCGTAGGGAATCACATGGCCGTTGGCCGCGAAGACGTATTTGGTGAACCGGTCGATCCGTTCCACCCGGACGCCCGCGTGGAGGGTGATGTTGTTTTCCCGGTACCAGGGCAGCGAGTTCAGGAAGATTTTGGAGTCGTCCTCCTCGCCGGAGAGAACATGGCTGAGCATGATGCGGTTGTAGTTCCCGTAGGGTTCGTCGCCGAACATGGTGATCTTGAACTGCTCCGCCCCGCCGCGGGCCAGGATCTCCTCCACCGCCCGCGCTCCGGCCATGCCGTTGCCGATCACCACCAGCCGCCGACGGGTGTCGGGTATGCCCGTGGGGGCCTGCCGCCGTTCCAGGACGCTGGTCATCAGTGCTCCACCATGCCCAGGTCGATCACCACGGATCCGGCAACACCGTCCGGAGCGGCGAGATACAGCTCAATCACCGAACCGCCGTCGATGTCCTCGACCACCCGAAGCGGCACGTGGACATCGCTCCGGGCGCCGATGGGAAAGTAGCGCATGGGCACGCCGTCGCGCATCAGGACCACCGTGACCAGTTCTGCGGAGGAGTTGCCGCCGCGGAAATAAAGGGTCTGGTTGATGACGCCGTCAGGGACGTAGTGCGAAAGGCTGCTGTGAATGGGAACCGGCTTCTCGAGTCCGGTTCCCATGAACGGGAAGATGCCCTGCAGGAAAAGGTTCTTGGTGATCACGGGAGAGATCCTTTCGGCCGGCTGAGACGGGCTTGGCGACAGGGTGGAAACCGCTGGCACGGTTCCATCCTGCTCCGCTGTTGTTTCTGGCCGCCGCTCGGTGGGTAACAATCCTTTAACGCAAACTTCACCGTCTGCCTCACCACACGCATCTTTGCCTGAGGGGCATTGGGACGCCGCCCCCGTGCCGCCCCGACGAAGGCTATGTCAGCGCGCCGTCCTGCATGGAATACCGGAGCCAGCTGCCGCCGTCGTGCTTCCGCTCGCTTTCCCGGGCGCAGGTGTTGAACCACTCCCGCAGGGCACGGTCGTGGCTGACCATAACCAGCGTTCCGGCGAACCCGGCCAGGGCAGCCTCGAGTTGTTCCACGAGCACAGGCGCCAGGTGGTTGGTGGGCTCATCAAGGATCATGGTCCCGAAGCCGCCCAGCAGCAGCCTGGCCAGCGCGAGCCTGCGCTGCTGGCCGGCAGAGAGGCCCCCTACCGGAACGTGGAATTCACTGGTGCGGAAGAGCCCCAGGCGGAGGAGCGCCTCGGCATGCTCATCGATGTTGCCGCCAAGCCCCGCGGCGAAGGCCGGCAGCAGCCGGACGCCGGGGTGCCGCGGCGGCTCCAGCTCCTGTTGCAGATAGCCGATCCGTGCGGGCCTGGTCACCTCGCCCTGTTCAGGTTGCAGGGCCCCTGCGAGCACGGACAACAGGGTGGACTTCCCCGCGCCGTTGGGCCCGGTGATCAGAATCTTCTGCCCGGCATCCACGCGGAGTTCGCGCAGCTGCAGGCGCCCGCGGACCACCACTCCGCGGGCTTCAAGGACAGGGACACCCGCTGAATCTCCGCCGCCGCCTGCCGAAGCCGCGGCCGTAGGCTCGACGGCGGTAGCCTCCACCGCGGTAGGACGGACGGCCAGTTCGGCGGCGAGCCGCAGGGGTTCCGGCGGCCGATCAACCGGGCTGGCCTCCAGCCGGCGCAGCCGTTCCTGGGCGTTGCGGACCTTGCTGCTCGCTGCCCGCTGCCAGGTGCCGGCTTTGAAGTCGAAACCCATTTTGTCGCCGTCTCGCTGGCGTGCGTAGCCCATCTTTCCTGCAACGGTATCGGCCTGGAGCCGTTCGGCGGCCATGGCATCGAGCCAGGAGTGATACTGCTGCACCCAGCGCTGGCGTTCCGCCGCCTTCTCGTGCAGATATCCCGCGTAGCCGTTTCCGTAGCGGTTGACGGTGCGGCGTTCGGCGTCCACTTCAATCACCGTTGTTGCCACTTTGCGCAGCAGCACCCGGTCGTGGGAGACCACCACCACAGTGCCGCGATGGGCAGCCAGCCGTGCTTCCAGCCACGCCGTGCCGCTGGCGTCCAGGTGGTTGGTGGGTTCGTCCAGGAGCAGGATGTCGGCCGGGTCGGCCAGGACACAGGCCAGCGCCACGCGCTCCTGTTCACCGCCGGAGAGCGAGCCCAGCGTCCGCTGCCGGTCCAGTCCGCCCAGCCCCAGCCGGTCCAGCGCCGCCTCCACGCGGGATTCGGCGGCGTAGCCTTCCCTGAGCTGATATTCGGTCTGCAGCCTGCCGTAGGCCTCGAGTTCGTCCGCGTCGGCGTCGGCCAGCCCCTCTTCCATACGGTCCAGCTCCGCCTCGATGGCGCGCAGCGATTCCAGCGCAGCATCAATGGCGCTGCCCACGGTCACCGTATCCGGCAGGCCGTGGGTCTGGGCAAGGTAGCCCACCCGGCCATGACTGCCGGCGGTCCCTTCGTCCGGCACCTCCCGGCCCGCCAGGATCCGCAGCAGCGTGGATTTGCCCGCGCCGTTTTCGCCCACAATCGCCACGTGCTCGCCGGGAGTAATGACTAGTTCGACGCCGTCAAACAATTGGCGGTCCCCGTAGCCGTGGGACACGCCGGAAAGGTGGAGATGTTCAGCCAATGGGGGTCCTCGCAGTAGGCATCAAGCGTGCACGCACCCCGCGACCCCGTCAAGCTGGACTGGAAGCTAGGCTGGGGGGCATGGGCACAGTTCTCCGCAGACCGCCGGCGCCGCAGCCGGAGCTCTACGTCTTTTCGCCTCTGGATTACGCCACCGTGGGGGTGTACGTGGCGGTGGCTGTCCTCTTTGCCGTGGCCGGCGACCTGCTCCGGCCGCTCCTCCTGCAGCTCTCGCCCAATCCGGCCGTGGCGGTCTATGCCGTCAACCTGCTGTTCTACGGCTGCGTGGGCATTCTTGCCGTTGCCGCCGCCCGGCGGGTGGTGGCCCGGGACCTGCGCGTCCTTGCCACCCGGCCGTGGTTCACGCTGCTGATGGTGCCGGCGTCGGTGATAGTGATGCTGATCCTCACGGCCGTGCTGGTGGCATGGAGCGGGTCCGTGCAGAACTCCGCCAACCAGGCGAACGTCCAGGCGCTGATGCAGCAGGTGCCGGCCTGGCTGATCGTGCCCCTGCTGGTGGTGGTGGGCCCCTTCGTGGAGGAGTACATCTTCCGCCATCTGCTGATCGGCAAGCTGGGCAGGCGCGTCAACATCTGGGTCTGCTGTGCACTCTCCGCCCTGCTCTTCGCGGCCCTTCACATCGTGGGCCAGGAAACCCTCACCCTGCCGGTGCTGATGCCTTACCTGGCCATGGGCGCCACCCTGGTGTTCGTGTACGTGTGGACGGGGAAGAACCTGATGTTCTCCTACATGGTCCACGCCTCCAAGAACCTGCTCGCCGTCATCTTCATCTACGCAATCCCGCCGGAGCTGATGACCCAGCTGCAGCAGGTCCACGGCTAGCAACCCCGCGGGATGATGCCGCACGGCCCCTACCGGCGGGGACGCCGGCGTCATACGTTTGATCCATGACACTGAACATCCAGATAGCCATTGACTGCAGGAATCCGCATGAACTCGCCGACTGGTGGGCCGAAACGCTGGATTGGGCCGTGGAACCACAGGACGAGGCATTCATCCGGTCCATGATCGAGCAGGGGTTCGCCACGGACGCCGACACCACAACCCACCACGGCAAACTCGTCTGGCAGGCCGGCGCGGCCATCCGACCGCCGGAGGAACTCGAGGCCAAGGCGCCCAGCCGCCGCCTGCTGTTCCAGCCGGTCCCCGAGGAAAAAACCGTCAAGAACCGGGTGCACTGGGACGTGAGGCTGGACGGCCGGGACAAGGACGAGGTCCGCGCGGCCCTCGAAGCACGCGGCGCGAGGTTCCTCTGGACCGCCAGCCAGGGCCCGCATTCGTGGCACACCATGGCCGACCCGGAAGGCAACGAGTTCTGCATCAGCTGAGGCCATTACTAGACTCGGTCTGTGAGCAACGAAATCCCCGCCAAGGTGTCCGACGTCTTTGACCCCGCCCGCTGGCGCACAGTGTCCGGCTTCGACGATTTCCAGGACATGACCTACCACCGCCAGGTGGAGCGGTCCGCGGACGGGAAAGTGGTGCGCGACCTGCCCACGGTCCGCATCGCATTCAACCGCCCCGAGGTCCGGAACGCCTTCCGCCCCGGCACCGTGGACGAGCTCTACCGTGCCATGGACCATGCCCGGATGACCCCGGACGTGGCCACCGTGCTGCTCACCGGCAACGGCCCCTCCCCCAAGGACGGCGGCCACTCGTTCTGCTCGGGCGGGGACCAGCGGATCCGCGGGCGCGACGGGTACAGGTACGTAGTGCAAAACACAGAGGGCGAGACCAAGGAGACCATCGACCCGGCCCGCGCCGGCCGGCTGCACATCCTCGAGGTCCAGCGGCTCATGCGGACCATGCCCAAGGTGGTCATCGCGGTCGTCAACGGCTGGGCAGCAGGCGGCGGGCACTCCCTGCATGTGGTCTCGGACCTCACCATCGCGTCCCGCCAGCACGGCAAGTTCAAGCAGACCGACGCCACGGTGGGAAGTTTCGACGCCGGGTACGGCTCCGCGCTGCTTGCCCGCCAGATCGGCCAGAAGTCCGCGCGGGAGATCTTCTTCCTGGCCCGCGAATACTCCGCCGAGGACATGGTCCGCATGGGCGCAGTGAACGAGGCCGTTGACCACGAGCGCCTCGAGGACGTGGCCCTGGAGTACGCCGCGGACATCGCCCGGCAGTCCCCGCAGGCCATCCGGATGCTCAAGTTCGCCTTCAACCTGGCCGACGACGGGCTGGCCGGCCAGCAGGTCTTCGCCGGCGAGGCCACCCGCCTGGCCTACATGACGGACGAGGCCGTGGAGGGCAAGGAAGCCTTCCTCGAGAAGCGCGATCCCGACTGGTCCAAGTTCCCGTACTACTTCTAAGGCAGCCACTGTGACTACTGGACCCGTGAACATCGCGCCCGCCCTGAAGGCCCTTATGGCCGCCCTCCACGGCGAGGGGCCCGCCGTCGAACTTTCCGTGGACGCCGACGGTGGCCTCCTGGTCTCCGCCGCGGACACGCCCGGCTTTGAGGACGCCGCCGTGGTGGTGCGGACCTCGGGCTCCACCGGCACGCCCAAGGCCACGGTCCTCACCGTAGACGCCTTGGCGGCCTCCTCCATGGCAACCGCCTTTGCCCTCAAAGGCGAGGGCCAGTGGCTGCTGGCGCTGCCCCCGCAGTATGTTGCCGGGGTCCAGGTGCTGGTCCGCTCCCTCTTTGCGGGCACCCGCCCGTGGGTCATGGACCTGTCCGGCGGGTTCACTCCCGAGGCGTTCACCGCCGCCGCCCAGGAGCTCACGGACAAGATCCGTTTCACATCCCTGGTGCCCACCCAGCTGCAGCGGCTGCTGGACTCGCCGACCACTGAAACACTGGCCGTGCTGCGGCGCTTCAACGGCATCCTGCTCGGCGGCGGCCCCGCCCCGGCGGACCTGCTGGCCGCCGCCCGCGAGGCCGGCGTCCGCGTGATCACCACCTACGGCTCGGCGGAAACGTGCGGCGGCTGCGTGTACGACGGATTCCCGCTCGAGGACGTGCTGGTCCGCGTGGACGGGACCGGCAGGATCCTGCTGGGCGGCGCCACGCTTGCCGCCGGATACCTGGACGATCCGGCGCTGAGCGCCGGGTCCTTCTTCGAGGAGGACGGCGTGCGGTGGTACCGCACCAGCGACCTCGGCTCCATCGACGCCGACGGCCGCCTCACCGTTTTGGGCCGCGCCGACGACGTCATCATCACCGGCGGGGTCAAAGTCTCCGCCGCGCAGGTGCAGTTGGAACTGGAAAAGCTCGACGGCGTCCTGGCCGCCTTCGTGGCCGGGGTTCCGTCCGCGGAGTGGGGCCAGGCGGTGGCAGCCTATGTGGCTTTGGCCGACAGTTCGGCTGAGGGAATCGCGGAATTCAGCGGCCGCGGATTCTCGACGCTGGGCACCATGGCCCCCAAGACCGTGCTGGCGGCCGCTGAACTGAAGATGCTGCCCAACGGGAAACCGGACCGGCTGCAGATGATTGGCGCCCTGGCCTCGCTGCATCAGGGAAAATAGAAAAGCCCTTCCCGCCGGGACAGCCCGAACCGGCCCGGCGGAAGCACCATCCGAAACACCTCAACGAAACACCTCAACGAAGCAAGACGGAGTACTGACCGTGGCCACAGCCGCACAATGGATCCAAGGCGCCCGACTGCGCACCCTGCCGGCCGCGATCGCGCCGGTACTGATCGGCACGGCAGCGGCCTACGAGATGGACGCCTTCCGCCCCCTCAATGCCATCCTCGCCGCACTGGTTGCCCTGCTGCTTCAGGTGGGGGTGAACTACGCGAACGACTACTCCGACGGTATCCGCGGCACCGATGAGGACCGCGTGGGACCGCTGCGGCTGGTGGGCTCCGGCGCCGCGAAGGCGGAGCAGGTCAAGATGGCAGCATTCGCAGCCTTCGGGCTCGCGATGCTGTTCGGGCTGACCCTGGTGATCATCACCCAGACGTGGTGGCTGATCCTGGTGGGGCTTGGCTGCGTGATGGCTGCCTGGGGCTACACCGGAGGGAAGAACCCGTACGGCTACATGGGCCTCGGGGATCTCTTTGTGTTTGTGTTCTTCGGCCTGGTTGCCACGCTGGGCACCACCTACACCCAGGCCGGACAGCTGAGCCTGGCCTCGATCATCGGCGCGATCGGCACCGGACTCATCGCGTGCGCGCTGCTGATGGCCAACAACGTCCGGGACATTCCCACGGACATCAAGGCAGGCAAGAAAACCCTCGCGGTGCGGCTGGGCGACAAGCACGCCCGTGAAAGCTACGTGCTGATGCTGGCGGTGGCCATCCTGCTGGTGGTGATCCTGGCCCCGGGACGCCCCTGGATGCTCATTGTGCTGCTGCTGATCCCGGCCATCCTGATGCCGTCCTGGCTCATGATCAACGGGCGGAAGCGCAAGAGCCTCATCCCGGTGCTCAAACAGACGGGCCTGATCAACCTCGGCTACAGCCTGCTGTTCTCGCTGGGACTCGTGCTGGGCCACGGGTTCTAGGACCCGGTCTTGGGGCCGGGGCCGGGGCCGGCCCGTGTCTAGGAGTCGCTGGAGTCTTTGCCCGGGTCCTTGGCGGAGTCCTTGCGGGGACGGTCCGCGTTCACAGCGATCTCCGGGTTGGCGTCCACCAACCGGTCTTCGGCGTCGGCGTCTTCAACCTCGCCTGCGCTGCGGATCGGCTTGGCGCGGCCGGAAAAGCGGTAGCTGAGAGCGGCCGTGGCGTCATTGCGCTGCTTCTGGAAGAACAGGTAGCTGATGGCGAAGGCCATCAGGCCGGCACAGAGCGCGGCGAGCAACGCTCCCAGCTGAAGGTATAAGAAAAGCACGAACAACGGCACGAAGATTGCCAGCCGGATCAGGGAGTATTTCACGAAAGCCACACCCCAAGTTTAGCCGTCCATGGCAGGCCCGACCGCCAGGGTGCAGGATGGCCGGTTGCCGGTCTGAGCCTTGGCAGAGGAGTCCTGCGAGAGGCCTGCTGACGCTAGAATATTGGTATGCCCCGTGTACTGGTCGCCGTCGCCGTTCTTGCCATATTCGTCTATGGCCTCGTGGACGTGATCCGGACCGATCGGCACCTCGCCAGGGGCATCTCCAAAACAGCGTGGATTGTGGTGATGATTATCCTGCCGGTGGTGGGAGCCGCATTGTGGTTCATCATCGGGCGGCCGCGCGGAGAATCGCCCGCGCCGCAAACCTACAGCCACCCGCTGGCCCCGGACGATGATCCGGACTTCCTGCGCAACCTCGAAATCCGCCGCCGCAACCAAGCGGAGGCCGAGCGCCTCAAGAAGCTCCAGAACGACCTGCAGGCCAAGGAACGCAAGCTCAACGGCGGGAGCCCCGGATCCGGCGGGACGCACAAGCCCGGCGAACCCCACAGCACCGGCGAGACCGACGCGCACGGCACTGACGAAGTCAAGTAACCGCCGTCAAGGCACTTCTGCCCGTACCGGCCGCCGGATGGCCGCTGCAGCCGGGCCCAGGAAACGGCCTGCGTTAAGAATCCGTCAAGAATTCCGCTGAAACCCGCCACCGATCCGTCGGCCAGTGTTTGATGAATCCAGGAACATCGATTGCTCCTGTCACGAGCGCCAGCCATCTGGAAGGAGCCTTCCGATGAGCACAGAAGATACCGAGACCATCCTGTACTTCGCGGGTATGGTGGTGCTGCTGATCTGGCTGGTTGTGTCCTTCATCCGTTCCACCAAGTAGAAACAGGGACGCCATGATCCAAGGCGAAGGTTTCCCCCACGCACGCGCGCACAGCGTCGTCCGGCGAGGGCCAGAAGGCGGCGCCCGTTTCGCGGCGCTGGCCGAGAACGTTTCCGGCTACGGGGGCCGCGGCGTCAACGGCGCGGCCTACACCTCGAAGCACGGCCACCTTTTCGCGGACAGCGAGGGCGGCAGCTGGTGGATAATCTTCCAGGCATTACCGGGCACGGCCGCCGCCTCGTCGAAGGTTCACGGCGACATCCTGGCGTGCAGCGAATCCGACGAGGGCGACGAGGTCAAGGTCCGGGTTCTGGCCACGGGCGTCCTGGGCAGGGAGGCCGACGCCGCATTCAGGGACAAGGCGCCCGCCACCTACGAGGAGGCCGCCGCGGTGGCGGCCAGCCTCAGCGAGGCCAGGGCCACCGGCGAGGCCGAGCCCACCTGGACCGCGTAGCCCACAGCGCTTAGGCGGAGCGAACCGCTCAGCCCGCTCCGGACCAACTGGCCGAAGCCCCGAAATCGTTTAACCGACCAGCCTAAGGACGCGACCCGTCCCGCCTAACCGACGTGGACCCAGGGGCGTCTGGTGACGTCCGGTTCGGCTTCCCGAAGCACCTCGCGGGTCACCGGGGCGATCTCCCCTTCGCCCAGGAACAGGAATTTCAGCAGGTTGGTGACCGGATTGCCCTCGGTCCAGCGGAAGTAGATGTGCGGCATCAGGCCGGTCACGTCGCGGATGTGCAGGAGCACCGACGCGATGGTGTTGGGCACCACCGGGCCGTGTACTTCCAGGATCTGGTAGCCGTGCCGCACCACGCCCTTCACTTCCAGCTCGGTTTCGAAGTCTGAGGAGTCATCGACGATCACCTCCAGGAACAGCGCGTGGTAGTCCACCGGCAGGTGGCTGACCTCGATGGCAGAGGTGAGCTTGTCCTCGTAGGCCTGGGCGCTGAGCCGGAGCGGCTCGTGGGCGATGATGCCGATAGGCCCGCTGATGTCCGAGGACATGAATTCCAGGGCCTGCCGGTCCATATGGACGTGGGTGGCGTGAAGCTCAAAGGAGCGCCGCACCCGGGAGAGCAGCGAGATCACAATGATCCCCAGAATGAACACGGCCGCGATCCGGATGCCCTCGGGCCGTTCAAAGATGTTGGCCACTGTGGTGTAAATAAACACCACCGCGATCACGCCGAAGCCGATGGTGCGCTTGGGCTGTTTCTGCCGGCGCGCCGACAGCGTCACGGCGACGGCGGCCGAGGTCATCAGCACCAATACACCGGTGGCGTACGCGCCGCCCTGGGCGTCGACGTCGGCGTTGAAGAGGAACGTGATGATGAACCCCACCACCGTGAACACCAGCACCAGCGGACGCACAGCCTTGGCCCATTGGGGTGCCATGCCGTAGCGCGGCAGGTAACGGGGCACCAGGTTCAGCAGCCCGGCCATGGCCGAGGCTCCGGCAAACCACAGAATGGCGATGGTGCTGATGTCGTAAGCCGTGCCAAACCCAACACCGAGGTACTCGTGGGCCAGGAAGGCCAGGGCGCGGCCGTTGGCCTGACCGCCTGGCTGGAACTCCTGCTCCGGGATGAGGACCACGGTGGTGAAACTCGTGGTGATCAGGAAGACGCTCATGATGACGGCGGCGGTGGTCAGCAGGCGGCGGGCACCGGCAATCCGTCCCGCGGGGTTTTCCTCGGTATCGTCCGGGTGGCCCTGGATCTGCGGCATAACCGCCACGCCGGTCTCAAAGCCGGACAAGCCCAGCGCCAGCTTGGGGAAGACCAGCAGCGCGATGCCAACCACCATGAGCGGGTTGCCGTGCGAGGTGGTCAGCGCCTGCCACCAGTCGCCTACCGCAGCGGGATGTGCGGCCACTTGCAGGACGGTGGTGACCACCACCACCACGTTGAGCCCAAGGTAAACCACCACCAGGACGACGGCCACCCCCATGGCCTCCTTGAACCCGCGCAGGAACACGGCTGCCAGCAGCGCCAGGAGGAAGAGCGTCACGGCCACGTTCTGTCCCTGCATCCAGCTGGGAACGATCGGGTTCTGGATGAAGTGCGCGGTGGCATCGGCGGCCGAGAGGGTCATAGTGATCATGAAGTCCGTCGCGGCGAAGCCGAGGAGCACCAGCACAAAGAGTTTCCCGCCCCACCGGGGCAGGAGGCGTTCCAGCATGGCGATGGAACCCTCACCGCGGTGGCTCTCCCCCGCCACCCGCCGGTAAACGGGCAGTGCGCCGAGGAGGGTGACCGCCACCAGCACCAAGGTGGCCAGCGGGGAAACCACACCGGCAGCGAGTGCGGCGATGGCCGGCTGGTAGCCCAGTGTGGAGAAGTAGTCCACGCCGGTCAGGCACATAACCTGCCACCACGAATGCTTCCTCAGGTGGGCGTCACTCACCGCTCCGGGGCCCTGGTGGGTGCCCTTGCTGTCCTGCAGGCCAAAAAGCAGCCAGGTCCGCAGATTCTCCTTGGCGCCCGGGCGCGGGGCCGAGGGGTCGGCCGGCGGCCTGCTTAACGTTGTCATCCATGCCTTTCCGCGCTGCAGAGTGCATCGCGATCTCTGCCGAACATAACACCCGCGCGGAGGGCAACAACGGCGGCGGGCGGGATCTTTGCGATTCCTTAACGCCTCCTTAACGCCGCAGGCCAGGCCCCTCATCAAGGGACCTGGCCTGCGGTTCCAGCGTCAGCCGCCGGGTGGACTCGCTACAGCCCGGAGTAGGAGTGCAGCCCGTTGAAGAACTGGTTCACGATTGTGAAGTTGAAGACCACGCACAGGTAGCCCACGATCGACAACCATGCTGCGCGGGTTCCGGTCCAGCCCCGGGTGGCGCGCGCGTGCAGATAGCCGGCGTAGACCACCCAGATCACAAAGGTCCACACTTCCTTGGTGTCCCAGCCCCAGAACCGTCCCCAGGCCTTCTCGGCCCAGATGGCGCCGAACATCAGGGTGAACGTCCAGCCGATGAAGGCGATGGCGTTGATCCGGTAGGACAGGTTCTCCAGGCTCAGCGCGGAGGGCACCAGACGCATAAAGCCCAGCTTGTCCGGCTTTCCGGCGGCCACGGCCTTGGTGCGGTACGACTGCAGCAGCTGGAGGGCGGACATGGCGAAGGTGAGGGTGAACAGCGCCGAGGACATCACGGCGATGGACACATGGATGACCAGCCAGTAGCTCTGCAGCGCCGGAACGAGGTGTCCAACGGGAGTCCAGAACGCCACGGAGGCCGCAACGAGCATGATGATGGCCAGGCCGATCACGAACGTGCCCAGGAAGCGCAGGTCGCGGCGGATCAGCACAATCAGGAACACCGCGACGGCCACGAACGCGCCGGTGGTGAGGAATTCGTACATGTTGCCCCACGGCACGCGGCCGGCGCCAATGGCCCGCGTAATCACGCCGGCGGCGTGGATCGCGGCGCCCAGCACGGTGACGGCGACAGCCACACGGGCCGGCGCCCTGCGCTCGGCGCCGTAGCGCATGCCGCCGTCGGCCGTCTGCCCGGCACCGGTTCCCTGGGACGCGGCGCCCACAGCCGACGACGGGCGCTCGGCCCGGCCCGCCGGTCCGCTGACGTCCGAGTCGGCACGGTCCACGGATCCGGCGGCGCCCACGCCGGCCCCGACCGGGACCTTGAGCGGCGCTGCGGCCGCTCCGGCAGCCGCGGCCGCCTTGAGGTCCACGGCGCGGAGGGCCTTGCTGCTCTTGGCCAGATCCCAGGCGAAGGCGATGAACGCCACAGTGTAGGTGCCGGCCGCCAGCAGCATAAAGAGCTCGCTGTACTGGCCCATGGTTTCGTTGATGGGGAACATTACTGGTCCTTCTTGGAGGCTGCTGTTGGCTGGATCGAGTTTGCTGCGGGCTGTGCCGGAGCGGCATGGTTCGCCACACGGTCCGCCCGGTCATTATCCGCCCTCCCGCTGGGAGAAGGCTGGGCACCGTCCGCGGGAGCCGACGGCGGGGCGGAGCCTGCCTCGGCGAGGCCCCATTCGGCCGCCAGCAGCGCGCGGATGGCCGCGGCTTCGGCGGCGAGGCGGTGGTCCTCACCGCGGGCAAGGAGCCCGTACTCCACCATGGTGCGGCCGTCCTCGTGGGTGCCCGTCCGGACCCACGCGCGGCGCCGGTTCACGTAGAGGGAGGTCACCAGGCCGGCCACGGCCGTCAGTGCAAAGATCAGGGCGTAGAGCTGGCCCGGGTTGTGGTGGATGTCCACGCCGACATAACGCTTCACGCCGTCGAAACTGATGGAGCCCTTGCCTTGCGGCAGGGTGTAGCTGCTCCCGGGTGCCAGGGTGATGCCCTTGGTGGGAAGGTTCCGGGCGTTGAGCGGCGTCAACTTCTTGACGTCCAGCTCAAAGACGTTCTGGGGGGCGCCGTTATTCAGCCCGAGGTCCCCGTAGTAGGAGTTCAAGGTGAGCTGCGGGTTGATGAGCTCGGGATCGCCACTGAAGGAGACGCCCTTGTCGGAGACAAATGCGGTGGGCAGGAAGAACCCGGCAAATCCCAGCTGGTCCGGCTTGGCGTCCGGAACCTTGATCACCACGGAGGAGTAGTAGTTGTCCCCCTGCAGCTTGGCCACCACCGGTCCCTGCATGGAGATGTTGCCTTGGCCGTCGCGAATGGTCACCATCGGGGCGTAGCCGTTGCCGGTCAGGTAGACGCTGGTTCCGCCCAGGTTCAAGGGATCGTTGACCTTCAGCACCTGCTTCTGGGCCGGCGAATCCGGGGTGTCCTTGGTGGTGACATTTGCCGTGAAGTCGATGGGCTGGCCGTACTTGCCCTTCGATTCGCGGTCGAAGGTGATGCTGAACTTGTCCAGCTGGATGGAGTACGGCTGCAGCTGGCTGCTCTGGAAGTTGGTGCCAGGGGTGAACTGGTCATAGCCCACCAGGGTGTTCACGAAAGTATCGCCCTCCACCAGGATGCGCTGCCCGCTGTAGCCGAAGAGGCCGCCCAGCGCCACGGACACCAGCACGCCGATCAGCGCGGTGTGGAAGACCAGGTTTCCCACTTCCTTCAGGAGTCCGCGCTCGGCCCCCAAGGACGGCCGCTCGCCGTCGTGGTCCCTGATCTCAACCCGGTACCCGCGTTTTTTCAGCAGCCGCGCGGCGTCCGCAATGGCGTCCGACGCCGGGATGCCGGCTTGCGCGGGCAGCGCCATGGTGCCGTATTCGGGAAGGCGGGACAGCCGTGCCGGAGTGCGCGGAGGCTGGGACCGCAGCGCCTTGTAATGCGCGATAGCACGCGGCACCACGCACCCGATGAGGGAGATGAAGAGCAGGATGTAGATGGCCGAGAACCAGGCGGAGGAATACACGTCGTAGAGCTGCAGCGAGTCCAGGATCTTCCCGTAGTCCGGGTGGTCAGCGATGTACTGCGTGACGATCGAGGGATTGGCCGGGCGCTGCGGGAAGAGCGAGCCCGGCACTGCGGCAACGGCCAGCAGCAACAGGAGGAACAGCGCGGTGCGCATGCTGGTCAGCTGGGTCCAGGCCCAGCGCAGCATGCCCAGGAGTCCAAGGGCCGGCAACACGGCGTCAGCCTTCGCCGCGGCAACGGGGGCCGGGCCCCCGCCAGCCCGGCCATCGGACTCGGGCTTGTCACTGCTCTTATTGCCGTCGCGGTTGTCCGTGGCTTGGGGATCCTTGGATTTCGGGGACTTCTTCTTTACGTTCACGCGCTCGCTCATCAGATCGGCAACTTCACATCGGTTTGGAACCAGTACTGCAACCCGGAAACCCAGGCTCCCCACACGCCGCTGGCCATCAGCAGGCCAAGGACTATCAGGATGCCGCCGCCGGTCCGCTGAATGGCCAGCCGATGTGTCCGGAAGAATGACATCACGCCGATTCCGCGGCGTACGGCAAGGGCAATCAGCAGGAACGGGATGCCCAGGCCAAGGCTATACACAAACGCCAGGAGCGCACCCTTCGCCGCCGATGAACCGCCGGAGAGGCTCAGCAGCTGGACCGCGGAATAGGTGGGGCCGATGCACGGCGCCCAGCCCAGGCCGAAGGTGATGCCAAGCAACGGGGCACCCCAGAGACCGGCCGGCGGCTTTGCATGGATCTTGGCGTCGCGCTGGAGCCAGCCGAAACCGCCCATAAAGACGACCCCCATCACGATCACCAGAATCCCCAGCAACTGGGTGATCCACGCATTTTGGGAGCCGGTGATCAGGGTGCCCAGCTGACCGAACGCGCCGCCGAGCAGAACGAAGATCACGGAGAAGCCGAGCACGAAAAGCCCGATGCCGGCCAGCATGCGCCCCCGCTTTTGCTTTTGCAGGTCCACCCCGGTCAGTCCCGTGACGTAGCCGAGGTATCCCGGCACCAGCGGCAGCACACAGGGCGAGAGGAAGGACACAAAACCGGCCAGCAGGGCCACCGGAATGGCAAGCAGCAGCGAACCATTGAGGATGGCTTCGGCGAAGGGGCTGTTCACGATCTGCAGGCCGCCGCTACTCGGCCACGGCGGCGGCGATGAGGGACTTGAGGGTGCCCTTCTGGATCTCGCCAAGGATACGGGAGGCAACCCGGCCTTGCTTGTCCAGCACCAGCGTGGTGGGCACGGCACCGGGAGGTACGAGGCCGGAGACAGCCAGGAGCACGCCGCCGTCCTTGTCGTTGAAGCTGGGGTATGTGAGGTTGAACGTCTTGTCGAAGGCCTCGGCCGCGGCCTTCTCGTCCCGAAGGTTCACACCGTAGAACTGGACGCCCTGGCCCTTGTATTCCTGGTGCAGGGCTTCAAGGGAAGGCGCTTCGACCCGGCAGGGCGCGCAGGCGGCGAACCAGAAGTTCAGCACGGTGACCTTGCCCACGAAGTCCGCGGGCTGGACGGCCGTGCCATCGAAGAGTGTGCCCTTGATGCTGACGGGTGCCTTGCGGTCCGCGGCGGCGAATTCCGTGACGGAACCGTCGCCGGCCACGTAGTTTTTGTTGTCGCCGGCCTTGGCCTGCTTGGCCAGGGCGTCGTCCTGGGCGCACGCGGACAGCCCGAGGGTCAGGGCGGCCAGGGCCATGCCGCCGGCCGCGAGGACGCTGCGGCGCGAGGCGGAACGGTGGGTGTTGCCGTGTGCGAATCCTGTCACGCTCAGGCTCCCGGAGTATTCGAGGCGCCCGGGAGGAGGGCGCTTGCGGGCTCGTTGTACTCCACCCGCACGAGGGCGCCGGCGTCGTCGAACACCAGGGAGGTGACCGAGGTGAGCGTGCATTCACGCTTGCGGGGATCGTGCCACAGGGGCTTGCCCTCCGCGCTGAGCCGCGTGGACCAGATGGGCAACTGGTGGCTGACCAGGATGGCTTCGGCATTTTCACCGCCGAGCTCGATGGCGCGGCGGCGCGCGTCCTGGACCGCTGCGATGACGCGGGCGGCCTGGGCCTTGTAGGGTTCGCCCCAGGACGGGACCAAGGGATTGCGCAGGTAAGGCCAGTGCTTGGGTTTGAGAAGCTCTGCCTTATTGACCTTGAGGCCTTCAAAGTGGTTTCCGGCCTCGATGATGCGGGCTTCCGTATGGATTTCGAGGTTAAGCGCCTCGGAAATCGGCAGGGCCGTTTCCTGCGCCCGGGTCAACGGCGACGCCGCCAGATGGACGATGTTGGCGCCCTGCGAAACGCGCTCGCTGAAGTGATCGGCGAGGGTTGCGGCCATCTGCCGCCCCAGCTCGGAGAGGTGGAATTCCGGCAGCCTGCCATAGAGGATGCCGTCCGGATTATGGACCTCGCCGTGGCGAAGCAGATGAACAGTGGCTTGGGGCATGTGTACTAGTTTCTCAAAGATGCCGGTCGATTCGAAATCTTCTACCGAGAGTAGAACTGAAGAGTTTGAAGAAATGTTTCCCGGAGTTGGAATAAAAGATGCAAATGCATGTTTATACTGGGTGAAGCAGTTAGTTGAGACTTCAACAAATGGGGTTTTGGCTGGCGATCAGATGTTCTTCGCACTTCCCACCCGACACAAGGAGCAACACCATGGCACTTCCCGCTAACGTCAACACCGGCACCTGGACCCTCGATAACTCGCACAGCGAGATCGGCTTCACGGTTCGCCACGCAGGTATCAGCAAGGTGCGCGGCCAGTTCAAGGACGCCGAAGCAACCCTGGACCTGGCCGAGAACGTGGCCGACTCCAAGGTCAACGCCACCATCAAGACCGCCAGCTTTGACTCCGGCGACGCCAACCGCGACGGCCACGTCCGCGGCGAAGACTTCTTCGACGTCGAGACGTTCCCGGAGATCTCCTTCGTCTCCAACGCCATCGTTCCCAAGGGCGACGCCTATGAGCTCCAGGGCGAGCTCACCATCAAGGGCGTGACCCGTAAGGTGAGCCTGGAAACCGAGCTGCACGGCGTGGCTGTGGATCCATTCGGCAACACCCGCGCCGGCCTCACCGCTGAAACCACCATCAGCCGCAAGGACTTCGGCCTGACCTGGAACGCAGTCCTCGAAGCCGGCGGCGTCCTGGTCAGCGACAAGGTTGCCATCAACCTCGAACTGGCCTTCATCGCTCCCGCGGCCTAAGTCCTGCCCCAGCGCCCAACAGCACCCCGCGCCGTCTCACCGACGGGGCGGGGTGCTGCGTTTAACCGCCGGTTTATTCGCCCTCCGGAATGATCCCCTGCGGGTCCTGGCGCGGTACGGTGTAGACAGACCATGCTGGGGGCAGGGCACCGTTGCTGATCCCGGTAGCCGATGAAGAAGCAGTCGACGCAAAGAGGACCTCCCATGAGCACTCCGCCAGTCCCCCCGTCCAACCCGAACGAACCCGAGTCCGGCAGCGAGCCCGCGCCTGAAACCCCGCAGTACGGACAGAACGCTCCCCAGTACGGCCAGCAGCCGCCCGCCGCCCCGCAGTACGGACAGAACGCTCCCCAGTACGGCCAGCAGCCGCCCGCCGCCCCGCAGTACGGACAGAACGCTCCCCAGTACGGCCAGCAGCCGCCCGCCGCCCCGCAGTACGGACAGAACGCTCCCCAGTACGGCCAGCAGCCGCCCGCCGCCCCGCAGTACGGGCAGAACGCTCCCCAGTACGGGCAGGCTCCGCAGCAGTACGGCCAGTCCCCCTACACCCAGTACCCGTCGCAGTTCCCCCAGGCCCAGGCGGCCGGGGGCGTTCCGCAGCTGGTCAATATCTCCTTCTGGCTGCTCGCCGCGGCTGCTGCGGTGTGGATTATTTCATTGCTGCTGGCAATTCCGGCCCTCGACGACCCCGCCATGCGCCGTCAGTTCGAGCAGCAGATGGCAAGCAGCGGCGCTAACATCGATTTCGAGTCGATCAAGGGCGTGGTGATCGGCACGATGGTGGCGATCGGCCTGATCGGCGTCGGCCTGTATGCGCTGGTGGCCTTCAACGTCCGTAGGGGCAAGAACTGGGCCCGCATCCTGGGCACGGTGTTTGCCGCGCTTTCGATCTTCAGCCTCTTCCCGCCCAGCGTCGGATCGCTGGGGCCGCTTCTCGGAATTGTGGCAATCGTACTGCTGTACATGCCCGCGGCAGCGCCGTACTTCCGGAAGCAGCAGCCCTTCAGCAACCCCTACTCGCAGCCCGGCAACCCGTACGGCAGGTAGGTCCTGACCTCCGGGCACTTCCGGCTGCCTGCCCGGGAAGGGCCGATGCCTTCCCGGGCAGATTGGTGCCCGGGAATATTGCCCAAAAATTGATCCTACTGCCGCCCACTGCGGGGTACGGTGTATCCAACCATGCTGGGGGCAGGACACCTTCGCTGATCCCGGTAGCCGATTAGAAGTAGTCGACACAGAAGAGGATCAAGGAATGAGCCAGCCGCCCGTCCATCCGTCCAATCCGAATCATCCCGAGCCCGGCGGCCAGTTCGGCCAGCAGCCCCAGTACGGCCAGGCGCCGCAATATGGCCAGGCGCCGCAGTACGGGCAGGCGCCGCAATTCACTCAGGCACCCCCATACGCCCAGCCCCAGTATGGGCAGGCGCAGCAGCCTGGGCACGTGCCGCACCCCGCCTACGGGCAGCGCCAGTACATGGCCTACCCCTCGGAACTGCCCCAGCAGGGCGCCGCCGGGGGCGCCCCGGGGTTGGTGAATATTTCCTTTTGGCTGCTCATCGGAGCGTGCGCGTTGTGGGTGGCGTCGGTGCTGATGTCCTTATCGGTCATTGACGACCCCGCCCTGCGCCGTCAGTTCGAGGCCCGGCTGGCAGCCGGCGGCTCGAAGGTCGACTTCAACTCGCTGAAGGGCATCATTGTGGCAATGGTCTTCGCCATGACCGCCATCGGGGCCGGGCTGTATCTGCTGGTCGCCTTCAAGATCCGAAAAGGCAGGAACTGGGCCCGGATCCTTGGCACCGTCCTGGCCGCATTCTCGCTCCTCGGCGTCCTCCAGATGAACCTCGGGACGCCGGCGATTCTCGCTGGAGCGGCGGCCATGGTCCTGCTGTACCTCCCCGCCGCGGCACCGTATTTCCGGGCACGACAGGCATATTCCAGCCCCTACCTCCGCTGACGGTGCGGCTTGACGGGGATGGCGTGATCTAGCGGCCGTCTCCCGGAGCCTGCGTGCGCTGCGCGTGGTAGGCCAGGATCTGCAGCTCGGTGGCCATGTCCACCTTGCGCAGGTTCACATCCGGCGGAACCTGAAGCATCACGGGGGCAAAGCTGAGAATGCTCCTGACCCCTGCGGCAATCACACGGTCGCATACTCCCTGGGCCACGGCCGCCGGGAGCGCCAGCACCACCATGTTGGCGCCGGTCCGGTGAAGCACCGTTTCGAGATCGGCCACGTCGCTGACCCGCAGCCAGCCCACCTCGTTGCCCACCACCATCTGGTCGGCGTCGAAAATGGCCACCACGTCGAAGCCCCGGGACTCGAATCCGCCGTAGCGGGCAAGGGCCTTGCCCAGGTTACCGGCGCCAACAATGGCGACTTTCCAGTCCCGGGTCAGGCCCAAAGCTGCGGAGATATTCCGGCTGAGGTACTGCACTTCGTAGCCGACGCCGCGCGTGCCGTAGGAGCCCACATGCGAGAGGTCTTTGCGGAGCGTTGATGAACTCACGCCTGAGGCCTCGGCGAGGGACTCCGAGGATACCCGTTCAACACCTTCTGCCAGCATGGTGGTGAGGGCGCGCAGGTAAATGGTCAGCCGCGCCACGGCAGCAGGCGGAATCTGCTTTGCCACGGTTCCCGTGTCACCGTGGACAGCCTCGGGGGATGATTCCAGCGAAGTCACTATCTGCTCCATTGAGTTACGTTGTGACTCCACTCTAGGACCCCGGCTCTGCTGCCAACAAAGCGGCCGTCACGGCAGGCCACGGCGTCTGCCCGCGCCCCCGAGGCCGGCACCATGCGGTTTCCGGGCTAAGGGGTCCACAGTCCGCTACTTGCCCATGGCCTGGCGAAGCACGCGGGCCAGCCGCGTTTCGTCGATCTTCCAGAAGTCGCGCTGGATTCCATCCACCAGCACCACGGGGATCTCCTCGGCGTATCGCTCCCGCAGCTCCGGCCGGTTGTCCACCAACTGTTCGCTCCACTGAAGTCCCAGTGCGGCAGTGACCCGTCCGACGGCGTCGCGCGCCTCCTCGCAGAGGTGACAGTCAGCTTTGGTGATCAGGACGACGTCGGGTTTAGCCATACGTCAACGGTAGCCCGGTGCGCGGGGCGTCGTCGACGGACCTCCTCCTGCGCACCTCCGCCCGGCCCTCCCGCCCTGGCATCCCGCGCCCGCCGTGACGGTGGCAGCGCCGGCCATTGACTAGACTCAAGTCATGGCCCAGGAGAAGTACGTCGCTGTTACCCGAGCGCCCGTTGCACGGCCGCAACAGGGCGAGGCGGCCTTCTTCGACGTAGACAACACCCTGATGAAGGGCGCGAGCCTTTTCCATGTGGCCCGGAAAATGCACCAGCGCGGAGCGTTCACCATTCCCCAGGCCGCCGGCATGGCATGGAAGCAGTTCAAGTTCGTGCTTCGCGGCGAGAACATGGACGACGTCCATGCAGTCCGTGAAACTGCCCTGAGGCTTGCGGCCGGAATCCTGGTGGCGGACATCAAGGTCCTGGGCGAGGAAGTTTTCGACGAAATGATCGAGTCCAGGATCTGGCCCGGCACCAAGGCCCTGGCGCAGCAGCATCTGCGCGTGGGCCGGATGGTCTGGCTGGTGACAGCAACGCCCATCGAAGTGGCCACGGTGATTTCAACCCGGCTGGGGCTCACCGGCGCGTTGGGCACCGTGGGCGAGATCGAGGACGGCGCCTATACCGGCCGCCTGGTGGGCGACATCCTCCACGGTCAGGCCAAGGCTGTGGCCGTCCAGGGCATAGCCGACGCCGAAGGCCTGGACCTCAAGCGGTGCTGGGCCTACAGCGACTCGCATAACGACATCCCGTTGCTGAGCATGGTGGGCCATCCCGTGGCCATCAACCCGGACGGACGGCTCCGCCGGCACGCGCGCGACAACAACTGGCCGGTCTACGATTTCCGCTCGGGCCGGCGCGCCGCCACCCTGGGGCTCAAGGCTGCCACCGTGGGAGGGGCCATCTATGGACTCTGGCGCGGGTTCAGCCGCTTCCGCGGTCCGTCCCTCTAGGGGCAGCCTCTAGGGGCAGCCTCTAGGGGCAGGGCCCGACATTTTGGGAGACGTCCCTGGACGCAAGAATGCCCGCCACCTCAGAGGTGGCGGGCATTTACGCTTTGTGAAGTATCTCTACTTCTTATTGCGGCGCTGGTGGCGGGTCTTACGAAGCAACTTGCGGTGCTTCTTCTTGGCCATACGCTTGCGACGCTTCTTAATAACTGAACCCACGAAAGTTCCTTACAAACTAGAAGGAGTACCTGTCTGATGGAAGACGTCCGCGGACTAAGCAACAGACCAAACAACTGACAGATTCTTACAATAACGAAAAACGTTCCCTAACAGGGTACCGCTTATCCGGGGCCTCCACTGACCGCAGCCGTGCCGGCACGCTGGAGCCGGCCGCACTGCGGGGAATTGTGACCTCGCGGAATTTCAGGCGGTGTCTGACTGGCCGTCAACCACTGCGCCCTTGACATACTGCTCAACGGCGGATTCCGGCACCCGGAAGGAACGGCCGAACCGAACGGCTGGCATCTCCCCGGAATGGACAAGGCGGTAGACGGTCATCTTGGAAACGCGCATAAGCTCGGCCACTTCGGCCACAGTCAGGAACTGCGCGTTCGAGAAGTTCGACTCTGCGGACATTTCCCTTATTCCTTTGTTAACAGCTGATGATGGCAACCCCAAAAAACCTCAGTGCGGTGTGCCGATGCTGAGCCATCAACCAACCTTGTGCTAGATACTCTAGTGGCTGATGGTGCCATTGTGAAAGTCATTAAGGCAATCTGTTTTTGCCGGCCTGGACCGCCGTAAAATGGCGCCCTGCCGCTGGAAAACGGGCCCGAGATCAGCGCTCCATCGCACCTCGGCGCTTCCTTGCCGAGGCCGCGAGTTGGCCCAGCACCGAGGCGGTGACGTCCCATTCCATGCAGGCATCCGTCACGCTCTGGCCGTACACCAGATCGTCGATGCCGGCGGCGTGATCGGCCACGTCCAGGTTCTGGGCACCGCCAACCAGGAAGCTCTCCAGCATCACCCCGGCGATCGCTCCAGCAGCCGCGCCGCCGTCTTCAAGCTGGGCGCCGATTTCCAGCGTCACTTCAGCCTGGCGGTGGTGGCTCTTGCCACTGTTGGCGTGGCTGGCATCGACGATGAGCCGGGGATTGAGCCCCTTGGCCGCGAGCTTGCCGGAAGCGGCCAGAATGTCCGCCCCGGAGTAGTTGGGGCCCTTGCGTCCGCCGCGCAGGATCAGGTGTGTGTCCGGGTTGCCGGCCGTGGCCACCAGCGCGGCCCGCCCGTCGCCGTCGATCCCCAGGAACGCCTGGGCGGCCGCAGCGGCGCTGCAGGCATCGACTGCAACCTGAAGGTCGCCGTCGGTCCCGTTCTTGAACCCGATGGGCATGGAGAGGCCGGACGCCAGCTGACGGTGGATCTGACTCTCGGTGGTACGGGCACCGATGGCGCCCCAGGAGACCAGGTCGGCCATGTATTGCGGGCTGATCGGTTCCAGGAACTCGGTGGCGGTGGGGAGGCCCAGCGAAGTGACCTGCTTCAGGAACTGGCGTGCTGCCCTCAGCCCGGTGGCGATGTCATGACTGCCATCCAGATGGGGATCGTTGATGAGGCCCTTCCAGCCCACGGTGGTGCGCGGCTTTTCGAAGTAGGTCCGCATCACGATCAGAAGATCTTCCCGGTGCTTCTCCGCCTGGCTGACCAGCCGGCGGGCGTATTCCAGCCCGGCCTTGGGGTCGTGGATGGAGCACGGTCCCACTATCACCAGCAGGCGGTCGTCCACGCCGTCCATGATGGCCCGGACTTCGTCCCGGCCGCGTTCGACGACGCCCGCCACGCGGGAGTCGAGCGGAAGTTCCGCAACCATTTCCTGGGGAGTGGGCAGCGGGGTGAACTCACTCACCCTGAGATTGGAGGTGGACTGCCGGATCGGCGTGTTTTCCTCTGAATGGGAAGGATGCGTTTCGGTGGTTGCTGCGGTGCTCATGTGCGGGTCCTGTTCCGGGTGCGGAGCGGGCCCTGATCAGAACCCGCCGGGAAATGGCGAAGGGCAGAGAATGATCTCTGCCCTGTTGGCTCTGAAGGAAAGTTGGATGCGTGTCAGTTAGACGCGGGCCCCTCCAGAGCCAACGAAAAATACGCATACCAACGGTTAGTCATAAGCACACCATAAACGGGCCCCGCGTCGGGCGCCAAATCGGGCCGTCACATGGCGGTGCCCAAACAGCCACCTCTTCAGTGTCTAAGTTCCCCACTGGCTGGCCGTCTGGTCGACTCAGACTAACGCTTCAACGGCTCGAAACCATGCGTTCGCGGGGCATCCCCTCGGTGCTCGTTGACCGGCTCGCCGGAGCGGACCAATTCTGCTCGGTCTCCGTTGACGACGTCGCCGGCGGCGCGACGGCCCTGGCCCACCTCCTGAGCGTCGGGGCGGTGCGGCCGGCGTTCGTTGGCGGCCCGTTCACGCTGCAGCAAGTCGAGGACCGCTACCGGGGCGCCGCCGATGCGGCGGCGCAGGCGGGGATCCGGATTCAGTTATTCGAAACTCCCGACCTCAAATTTCACCGCGGGCGCCAAACTGGCGATCTCATCGCCAATCTCCAGCCGTCGAAGCGGCCGGACGCCGTGTTTGCCGCCAACGACCAACTGGCGCTCGGACTCCTGATTCGACGAGATCGACGACGAGGCCGGCCACGTGCACAGCCAAGTGGTATTTACCCCGGAACTCGTCGCCCGGCGGAGCACCCGGCGCCAGTAAGGAGCCGTACCCGGACCCGCGGCCCGAGTGCGGCAGCCGCGGCCGCACTCGTGGGGACCCTCGGCTCAGGCCGAGGAGAACCAGACGATGGTTGGCTGGAAGCTTCGCTGTTCCGTGAGGACCTGAACCTCGTCCCGGGCCACCCGCGCTTCGGCCCTGATGATCTTCAGCGCTTCCACATCCAGGAGCTTGCGGCTGCCTGTTTTTTCGTCCGTGATCCAGAACAACCCGGCGGAGGGCAGAACCCGCTCCACAGTGCCCTTGTGGAACAGCCGGCCATTGTGCCAGGCCTCAATTTCCTGGCCCTCCGACAGCTCCGAACAATCCCGAACGACTGGCACATCGCCTGCGGCCATGATCGGCTCCTCCCCTAGGGTCCTCAATAACTAAGATCAGCTTCCTTCAGGAAGATTGCCGCCACGTTTCCGCCCGGTGATTTTCCCGTGACAGGACCTCCGTCGGCACCATGGCGCCTCTTCCACCTGGCCTGCCTGGCGCGCCTGCAGGTCCCAGAGCGCCAGGTCCACCCGGCCATGGCGATGGTGGCGGAAGGTGCGCTTCAGTTACCGCGTCGGAGGTCGATGCCGAGTCCGAGATCAGCGACGTGAACTGGCAGGCCCGATTCCAGCGACCGGTTGCCGGCGATCCCCACGGACACGGAGCGCAGACCGTCCAAGTACCCCGACGGCCGCCCCAGCGGGTCCTCTCCCGGCCCGTTGAAGAGGTCGGATAACAACAGCTCGTCGCCGCCCCCGTGACCGCCCTCCCCATTGACGATCGGCACCTCGTAGGCAGCCTCCCAGTGCCGCTGGACCACCAGCCGCTCGCCGTTCCGGCGGACGGTCTCGTCTCCTTCCACCAGCACCGCGCTGGGATCCACCACGGTTTTCCGTTCCGTGCCCCGCCGCACCGAAGCGCGCTCCACCACCTCAAGTTCCGCCCTGCCAGCGGTGCCGTTGACGGCCACCCGGTAGCCTTCCCAGGGGCTGTGGGCGTTGAGCGAATAGCTCAGCGTTGGGCCGCCCTGATAGTCCACCACCAGCGCAAGATTGTCCTCGATGGTGATCCCCGCGGTAAACACATCCTGGTCGCGGCGGTAGCCGTCGAAGTGCTCGTTGTCGTAGTACAGCTCCCGGAGGCGTTCATCCTCGCGCAGGTCCAGGGCGAAGGGATCCTGGGCGTCCGAGTCGACCGTCCCCCGTTCGGGCCGGGCGCCCAAGCCACGCTCCGCGGCGTTCCTTTCGCCATAGAATTTCAGGCCTCCGGAGGCGAAAATCCGCTCGGGAACGTCATCTATCCACCAGTTAACGAGATCAAAGTGGTGGGAGGCCTTGTGGATCAGCAGGCCGCCGGAATTATTCTTGTCACGGTGCCAGCGGCGGAAATAGTCGGCACCGTGGACGGTATCAAGCACCCAGCTGAAATCCACCGAGGTCACCTTCCCGATCACACCACTTTGGATGATCTCCTTGAGGGCGCTGTTGCGCGGCGAGTACCGGTAATTGAAAGTGACAACTAGATTCCTGCCCGTGCGCCCCACGGCTTCGGTGATGCGGCGGCAGCCCTCAGCGTTGATGGTCAGCGGCTTCTCGACGACGACGTCGGCACCCGCCTCCAGCGCCCTTACGATGTAGTCCGCGTGCGTGTAGTCCGGTGTCGTGACTACCACGCGGTCGATCCCGTGGTGCTGGACGAATGCGGTCAGCTCACCCGGCTCAAAGGACGGAACGGGCGACGCTTCCCCCAGTTCCCTGATCAGCTTTTGATAAAACTCCACCCGTCCAGGGTTGCTATCGGACAGACCCACCAGGGTGGCCGCGTCGGAGTGCCGGCCGCAGATGGCCCTGATGTACATTTCCGCTCGGCCGCCCGTGCCGATGATGGCGATGCGGGATCTGGTGGCGTCCCCGGCCGGGGATGGGATCCGGGCTGCCGCGGGGGCTCCGCGGCCCGGACTGGCGGTGCTGGCTGCTTCAGCCATGGAACTGGCCCTTTCGAAAGCGGTAATGCCGGCCGTTCGACGTCCGGGACATGCCAGGGACTAATAAGAGAAAGCGTTTTCTCCTTATAAGCTTTGTACCAAGGCCGCGACAGCCAGGTCAACCACGACGTGCGGCCCTGGCCAGGAAGACTACGGAGGGGGCCCCTTGGGCAGACGATCAACCGCCCGGCGAATCGGCATTGCCGACGTCGCCCTCAAGGCAGGCGTCTCGCATGCCACGGTTTCGCGCGTGATGAACGGCAACGTCACCGTTGATGCGGCCATCGCCGAGCGTGTGCGCGCTGCCGCCACGGAGCTGAACTACCACCCCAATCCCGTGGGCAGAAGCCTTGCCTTGGGTAAGACCGACACAATCGGAATGGTGGTTCCTGACCTCTCCAACCCCACCTTCCAGGCGATCCTCCGCGGCCTGAGCATGGCCGCCGCCCAGGACGGCTATCGCGTCCTGATTGGGGACTCCTCGGAAGTCTCCAGCGAGGAAGCGATCCTGGCCGGGGAGGCCCGGCGCCGCTGTGACGGGCTGGTGCTGTGCGCTCCCCGCATGAGCGACGCAGAGCTGGAGGAGCTGGCGCCCACGTTGCACCCCATGGTGCTGATCAACCGCCGCACACCAGGTACCGGAGCGCCCAGCCTGATGGTGGACTACGCCCAAGGCATCCAGCAGCTGGCAGAACATCTCATGGACCTGGGCCACACCCGGCTTGCCTTTCTCGCCGGGCCTGGCCGCAGCGCCTCAAACGGACTGCGCCTCCAGGGCCTCGAAAATTTCAAAACGGCCCACCCCGCGATTGACGTGCGGATGCTGGACGGTGGCTCCAGCTTCGACGCCGGGCACCATGCAGCGGCTGCAGTGATGGCCAGCGGCGCCACCGGAATCCTCGCCTTCAACGACCTCGTGGCCATGGGCCTGCTCAGCGGACTCCACGAACGCGGCGTCAAGGTGCCCGAGGACATTTCCGTCGCCGGCTTCGACGACATCCCCTTTGCCCGCTACACCACCCCTCCGCTCACCACGGCCGCCGTTCCCATCACCGAACTGGGGCAGCAGGCGTGGCACCGCATGCGGGATCTTATCCGGCACACAGGGCCCGAGGGCGGCACTGACAGCCCCACCGTATTCCAGCCGCTCCTGGAGGTTCGCGGCAGCACGGGTCGGCCGAAGGCGTATGGGCCAATCAGCGGGCGGCCGGAACGCCAAGCTTAGGACGGGTTGCCCAGCCCGGCTTCTTTGTAGTACCCCTCGATGTGGGCTGCCACGAGCCCGGCCGCCCGGCCGCCGTCGTGGTTTTTAATGGCAACGAGGATCTCGCGGTGCTCTGCGCGCAGCCGGGCGGCAGTCGCTTCCCAGTCCGGAAGGTTGGCGGTAAGTTTGCCGGCATAGCTTTGAATCGCCTCACGCAGGGAACCCATCATGGCGCTCACCACGGCATTGCCGGCGGCCTCAGCCAAGGCCAGGTGGAAGCGCACGTCCAGCGCCAGGAACTCTTCCGTGGTGCAGCCCGCGTCCATTTGCTCAAGCAGTCCGGCGGCCTCGGCCAGCGCCGGCGAATCCGCGCGCGCGCGGGCCGCTGCCCAGGATTCCAGCAGCACGCGGGTTTGGACGATGTCCGCCACGGGCAGGTGCGAGGTGGCCACGTGGAACCGCAGCGCGGAGCCCAGGGCCGACGTGGGATCTGCAATCACCACGGTTCCGGCCTCGGGACCCGAGCCCACGCCGGGGCGGACCACGCCCATGGCCTCCAGAATCCGGATGGCTTCACGAACCGAGGTGCGCGAAACCTTCAATTGCTCCGCCAGTGTGCGCTCAGCCGGGAGCCGCCCGCCCAAAGCAAGCTGCCCGCTGGAGAGTTGGTCTTCGATCCATGTCAGGACCAGCTGATGGGTACGCATTTGCCCATAATACTTGATGTGGTTGGACCATATCCCCTACAGTGTGGTTAGACCACATTTGCGCCAGCCGCCTGTCCTGACGGGCGGCGCCCTGCGCATCACGTTACCGGCCCACCAACGGAGGCAGCCATGACCCACACAATCCAGCCGAACAACCCAGAGGCCACGCCCGCGCCGGAAGCAACTGACGCCCCCGCCGCAGCGGCTACTGGACTTCCCGGCGCCGGCCTGGCAGCGGCTTCGCCTTGGCGCCCGGTGCCGGCAGCCCTCAAACGCCGCCTCCCCAAGTACTCCGATCTGGCTCCCCTCATGCAGTTCAAGAAGCCCGAGTTCGGCAAGGAAGCCCGGCTCAGGCGGGCCAGCACCATTTGGGAGCTGCGCGAGATCGCCAAGCGCCGCACCCCGCAGGCTCCCTTCGATTACACCGACGGCGCGGCTGAGGCCGAGATCACCCTGCGCCGCGCCCGTGAAGCCTTCCTGGACATTGAGTTCCGTCCCGGCATCCTCCGGAACGTCTCCAGCATCGACCTCAGCACTGACATTCTGGGGAAGCCGTCGAGGCTGCCTGTGGGCATCGCGCCCACCGGATTCACCCGCATGATGCAGTCCGAAGGCGAATACGCCGGGTCGCAGGCCGCGGAAGCCGCCGGCATTCCTTACACGCTTTCCACCATGGGCACCGCCTCCATCGAGGACGTTGCGGAGGCGGCGCCGAACGGACGCAACTGGTTCCAGCTCTATCTCTGGACGGACCGCGACCGCTCACTGGAACTGATCGAGCGCGCCGCGAAGGCAGGCAATGACACCCTGATGGTCACGGTGGACACCGCCGTTGCCGGCGCACGCCTCCGCGACGTCCGCAACGGCATGACCATCCCCCCGGCCCTGACCCTCAAGACCGTGCTGGACGCCTCCTACCGGCCGGCCTGGTGGTTCAACTTCCTCACCCACGAACCGCTCACCTTCGCCTCGCTCTCTCGCTACACCGGCACTGTGGCGGACCTGATCAACTCCATGTTCGATCCGACGCTGACATTCGAAGACCTCGACTGGCTGCGCGAGACCTGGAAGGGAAAGCTCGTGGTCAAGGGGATCCAGACCGTGGACGACGCCCGCAAGGTGGTGGACCACGGCGCCGACGGCGTGGTCCTCTCCAACCACGGCGGACGCCAGCTGGACCGGGCACCCATCCCGTTCCACCTGCTGCCCGAGGTAAAGGAAGCGTTCACCGCGGACAACTCGGATGCTGCCATCATCCTCGATACCGGCATCATGAGCGGCGCGGACATCATCGCGGCGCTGGCCCTTGGCGCGGACTTCACGTTAATCGGCCGGGCCTACCTGTACGGGCTGATGGCCGGCGGCCGTGCGGGCGTGGACCGGGCCCTTCAGATCCTGGAGAAGGACATGGCGCGCACCATGGCCCTGCTGGGCGTCAGCCGCATCTCGGAACTGAACCCGGACCACGTCCGGATCCTCGGCAAGTAGGGGCTCCAACGCCCGCGTGCCACTTACCTGCCGCCCGCCCCGCACCCAACTGACTCGCAGTTAATGCCCTCATTCCGCGTTTTGGCGGCATCAAATGCGAGTCAGTTGGGCGGGGCGAGTCAGTTGGGCGGGGCGGGCGAGTCAGTTGGGCGGGGCGGGGCGCGGGGCTATTTCTTACGGCCGAACTTCGGCAGATTGGCGATCAGGTCCGCGGCCCTGGTGGCGGCCCGGCCCACGGTGCGGCCAATCTGCTGCGGCACCGTGTCGTCCGGCGTCGTCGCCACCGGTATGGCGACGGCAGGACTCAGCTGGCCGCCGGCGGAGCGGCCTGTTCCGGCCACGGCCGGAACAGGAACCGGTGCCGACGCGGCCGGTTCCGCCGGCACGCCCTCGGGTGACGGAACCTCAATTGACGGAACCTCGGATGATGAAATCTCCGGTGACGGCTGGGCTTTCGCTGTGGGAACCGGAACATCAGCCGCCTTCCCGGCAACGCGGGCCGGGCCGACGTCGAACGTTTCCAGCCAGTTGGCAACACCTTGAAGGGGTGTGGGGTTCAGTGCGTAGTAGCGCTTCTGGCCCTGGGCGCGCATGCTCACGAGGTGTGCCTCGCGGAGGACCTTCAGATGCTTCGAAATCGTGGGCTGGCTGGCGTCCAGTTCTTCGACCAGTTCCCCCACAGCTTTGTCCCCCGCGCGGAGGGCCACGAGAATGTCACGCCGGGTCGCCTCAGCAATGACGGCAAATACGTCGTCTGTCACCATGGGTTCCACCCTAGCGACATATACGCCGGATGGCATCCACAATTACACGGCGTAAATGCCCGATGCTAGTCGAACCATGGGTCAAGCCCGTACAGCGGGAACACTTCCTTGCGCGTGGCCATGACGGTGCGGTCCACATCGTCGTTGGGGTCAAACCCGACTTCCCATGAACGCCACCACAGGTCCACGTCATCACCCATGAACTTCGGGGCCGGCACACCGTACCTGGCTCCGTATTTCTCCTTCACGTACGTCCGCCAGTCCTCCGGCACGGGGGTCCGCAGCGGTACGGGCCGGCTGGCGGCGATCGCGATCAGATGGCTCCAGGACCGGGGCACCACGCTTACCACGTTGTAGCCCCCGCCTCCCGTGGCGATCCACCGGTTCTCGCAATAGCGTGCAGCCATGTTTCCGACGGCGGTGGCCGCCTCCCGCTGACCGTCCACACTGATGTTCAGGTGCGTGAGCGGATCGAGCCGGTGGGAGTCGCAGCCGTGCTGGCTCACGATCACCTCGGGCTCGAAGGCCCCCACGAGTTGCGGCACTACCGCGTGGAAGGCCCGCAGCCACCCCGCGTCGCCGGTGCCGGCCGGCAGCGCCACGTTCACGGCGCTGCCCTGGGCATTCGGTCCGCCAATCTCATTGGCAAACCCCGTGCCCGGGAACAACGTCAGGCCGCTCTCATGCAGCGAAATGGTCAGCACACGGGGGTCGTCCCAAAAGATGCTCTGCGTCCCGTCCCCGTGATGGGCGTCGACGTCGATATACGCCACTCGCTGCACCCCGCCGTCGAGCAGCTTCTGGATGGCCAGCGCGGCGTCGTTATAGATGCAGAAGCCGCTGGCTTTTTCGCGTGCGGCGTGGTGCATGCCGCCGCCGAAATTCACCGCCCGGACCGCGCTGCCGTCAAGGATTCCGGCGGCGGCCAGCAGGGAGCCGCCGGCGATGCGGGCGCTGGCCTCGTGCATGCCGGCGAACGCCGGATCATCCTCCGTTCCCAGGCCGCGCTTCAGGTCCGGCATGTCCGGATTCGCGCTGACACGGCGGACAGCCGCCACAAATTCCGGGCTGTGGACGGCGCAAAGTTCGTTGTCGTGGGCCACCTCGGGAGCCGCCACGGTGACATGTGCGAGGTCCAGCAGGCCAAGGCTGCCGGCCAACCTGGCAGTCAGCTCCATGCGCTCCGGTGCCATCGGATGCCCGTGGCCGAAGTTATAAGCGGTCATGGCCATGTCCCACACCACCGTCGTTGGCAGTGCGGGCTGGTCGAGTCCGGGCAGGAATGTCATCAAGGACAGGCTACCCGAGCACGGCGGGCCCACCGCCGGTCATCCGGCGGTTTTAGTGGTTTACTACTGGAGGAAGTAGTTTCAACCGAGGAAAAGCCACACATGACGCAGAGCCAGTCCAGGTCCACGAACCCGGCCAACTGGCAGCCCGGAAAAATTGAGCGGGAAGGCCTGTGGATCTTCACGGGCTTGCGCGATTTCATCGACAACATCGCCAACACTTCACCGGCTCGTCTGGCGCTGTCCGCGTTCGGCGTGGTCATTGTGGTTTTCACCACCCTGCTGTCGCTTCCGGCATCCTCGGCCACGGGCGACTTCACCCCGTTGCATCAGGCCCTCTTCACCGCGGTATCCGCTGTGTGCGTCACTGGCCTGACGGTGGTTTCCACCGCCGTTCACTGGTCCTTCTTCGGCCAACTTGTGATCCTGGTGGGCATCTTCGTGGGCGGCCTGGGCACCCTGACACTGGCTTCCCTGCTGGCTCTTATGGTCAGCAAGAAGCTGGGCGTCCGCGGCAAGCTGATTGCCCAGGAAGCAATGAACAACGCCGGACGACTGGGCGAGGTGGGTACCCTCCTCCGAATTGTCATCACCACCTCGGTGGTGATCGAGGGAGCCCTCGCCCTGACTCTGGTCCCCCGGTTCCTTGCACTCGGAGAGAGCTTCGGTCAGTCCATCTGGCACGGAGTGTTCTATGCCATTTCGGCGTTCAACAATGCCGGTTTCACCCCGCATTCGGACGGAATCGTCCCCTACCAGACGGATCTATGGATCCTGATTCCGCTCATGATTGGCGTCTTCCTGGGCAGCCTCGGCTTCCCGGTGGTGATGGTCCTGCAGCAGAACGGGCTCAACTGGAAAAAATGGAACCTGCACACCAAGCTCACCATCCAGGTTTCGCTGATCCTGCTGGTGGCAGGAACCCTTCTCTGGGGCCTGATGGAGTGGGACAACGTCCGGACCATCGGCCACATGAACCTCGGCGACAAGGTCACACATTCGCTGTTCGCCTCCATCATGACCCGTTCCGGCGGTTTCAACCTGGTGGAACAGAATCATATGGAACCAACAACCATGTTGCTGACCGATGCGCTGATGTTTGCCGGCGGCGGTTCGGCATCCACCGCGGGCGGCATCAAGGTGACCACCATCGCGGTGATGTTCCTCGCCATCGTTGCCGAGGCCAGGGGCGACGCCGATGTGAAGATCTACGGTCGCACCATTCCCGAGGGAACAATGCGTGTGGCCATCTCTGTGATCGTGGCTGGAGCAACCCTGGTGTCCGTTTCGGCGTTCCTGCTGCTGCAGATCAGCGGCGCTTCCCTGGACCGGGTGCTCTTCGAGACCATCTCGGCATTTGGCACGGTGGGCCTGAGCACCAATCTCAGCTCGGAACTGCCGCCGTCGGGTGTTTACATCCTGTCAATCCTCATGTTCGCCGGCCGCGTCGGCACCGTAACCCTCGCCGCTGCCCTGGCCTTGCGCCAGCGCAGCCAGTTGTATCACTACCCCGAAGAAAGGCCGATCATTGGCTAGTTCGTCTGGCGCCGTCAACCGCCCCGCCCATAACGCACCCGTACTGGTGATTGGGCTGGGCCGCTTTGGCGCGTCCACTGCAGAGCAGCTCGTCAAGCAGGGCCGCGAAGTGCTGGCGATCGAACGCGACCGCAATCTTGTGCAGAAGTGGGCCGGTACGCTGACGCACGTCGTGGAGGCGGACGCCACCAACATCGACGCCCTGCGTCAGCTCGGCGCCCAGGAGTTCAGCTCCGCCGTGGTGGGGGTGGGAACGTCCATCGAGTCCTCGGTGCTGATCACCGTGAACCTGGTGGACCTCGGGATTGAGCACCTCTGGGTCAAGGCCATCACGCCGTCGCACGGCAAGATCCTCACCAGGATCGGCGCCAACCACGTGATCTACCCCGAGGCCGACGCCGGCGTCCGGGCAGCGCACCTGGTGTCCGGCCGCATGCTTGACTTCATTGAGTTCGACGACGACTTCGCCATCGTCAAGATGTATCCCCCGCGCGAAACCGTGGGCTTCACCCTGGACGAGTCCAAGGTCCGTTCCAAGTACGGCGTGACCATCGTGGGCGTCAAATCCCCCGGCGAGGACTTCACCTACGCGCGGCCGGAAACCAAGGTGTCCTCACGGGACATGCTCATTGTTTCGGGTCACGTGGATCTGCTGGAACGGTTCGCCGCCCGCCCGTAGGCGCCCCTCGGAGGTAGGCGCACCCACGGAAGCTGGCGCCCCTCAGGCGAGCTGCCGCGTGATCTCCGCGGCACGCTCGGCCGCAGCGCGCGCGCCGGCTGCAATGATCGCGGGCATGCCGCGCTCATCAAACGTTGCGATGGCACGCTCCGTGGTGCCGTTCGGGCTGGTCACGGCCTTGCGTAGCGCCGTGGGGTCCGCCCCGGGCTCGGCGAGCATGAATCCGGCGCCCGCCACGGTTTCCCGGGCCAGCAGGAGCGACAGGTCCGGATCCAGGCCAAGTTCGACTCCGGCGGCCGCCATCGCCTCCGCCAGGTAAAAGGCGTAGGCGGGCCCTGAGCCACTGATGGCGGACACCGCATCCACCTGCTCTTCCGGAACCTCGACGACGGTTCCCGCGCCCTTGAGGAGGTCTTTGGCCAGCTGCAACTGCTCGGCAGAGCAGTTGGTGCCGGGCGAAACGGAGACCACGCCGCGACCGAGCTTGGCGGGCGTGTTGGGCATGGTGCGGATCACCGGCTGACCGGCAGGCAGTGCGGCCTCCAGCTGCGCGATCGACACTGCCGCCGCAACGCTGATGACGATGGTTGCCGGGGCCAGTGAGCCGCTGATTTCCCGCGCCAGATCGGCGATACCCACGGGCTTAACGCCCAGAATCACGACGTCGGCGCCGAGGGCCGCCTCGTTGTTGTTATCCGGCTCTTCCTCGCCCGCGATTGCGGTGACTCCATGGTGCCGTTGGGCCAACTCCGCGGCACGTTCGGCCCGGCGGACGGTGGCAACGATGTCCGCCGGATCCGCCCCCGCCTCGATCAGCCCGCTCATGATGGCCTCGTTCATGGATCCACAGCCCAGGAAGGCGATTCGTTTGCTCATTGATCCATCATGGCAGTTCGGTGGGAGTAGTTGCAGTCCGTGTCGCGGACCGGACCGTTGGCGACTCATGGCCGGGTGGTTCGCCGGGTGGCCTGCCCGGTGCCCGCGGTCCGGGCGGCCGCGATTCACAGCCGGCTCCCATGTTGGCCGAGGCTGGCACACATAGTGCCGTCATAGCGTAGTAACTACCTCATTGAGGGTGCGAGTGATGAGGCAAGCATGGGGATGTTTGCCTGGCACCGGTGTTCTGCGCAGGTTTTCCCCCATTTTCCTGCACGGGCCGCCGGTGCCTTCGCTTTAACTGACTTCAATCAGCCCTTAACCGGCCGCGCTTCCCGGGGCGGCCGCCGTTGCCAGCCTTCACACAGGCAGGTCCCCGGGCTTTCCCACAATCCGTCTGTAGCTTGGAAAGTGCCTCATAGGTGCGAGTGATGAAAGCCGGTTCTCCGGAACTGGCGCAGCGCCGGACGGTGGCAGGAGGGTTCCCCCAATTTCCTCCTGGCCAAACCGTCCGGCGTTTGCCCGCTCGGGCTAATCCCGGAAGGGACGCACTTCGATGGGCAGGGTGATCACCTTGGCCATTTCGCGGGCCCAGCCCAGCGCGGCCTCGAGGTCCTCCACATCAATGATGGTGAAACCCCCAAGGTGCTCCTTGCCCTCAGTGAAGGGGCCGTCCGTGACGAGCACTTCGTCCCCCTGTGCCCTGAGCACGGTGGCGGTCCCGGCCGGTTGGAGTCCCGCAGCAAAAACCCAGGCACCCGCGGTCTTCATCTCCTTGTTCAGGGTGTCAAGGTCCCGCATGATCGGTTCCAGGACCTCCGGCGCCGGGGCAGGACCGTCCGGCTGATAAATGCTGAGCAGATACTGCGACATTGTGGTTCCTCCTTAGGATTGAGCCAGCCCGGGCCGGTGCCCCGGTGCGTCTACGAGCGGCTGGGCCAGGTGTTGCCGGGCGAACCGCAGGGTCTCGTCGAGCCATTGCTCCCGCTCCCCGGCGAACCTGGCCCGCCGCGTGGAGATCTCGGCCACCACAATCCCCTCGAAGCCGCTCCCCGCGAGGTACTGCAGCGCTTCCGCACACCCTTGGTTGCCCCGGCCGGGAATGAGGTGTTCATCCCTGCCGGATCCCGAGCCGTCCGCGAGGTGGACGTGGCGGAGCTTGCTGCCCAGCGATGTGATGGCGTCGAGGCTGTTGGCCCCCGCGGTGGCGGCGTGCGAGAAGTCCCAGGTGACGTCGTCGTAATCCTGGCCCAAGGGGTCCCAGTGCGGCAGGTACGCAACCGTTTCCCGGCCCCGGACGCGCCACGGGTACATGTTTTCCACGGCGATCCGCACCTGGTACATGTCGGCGAGTTGGCGCACGCCGGCGGCGAAGTTTTGAGCGTAGGTTCCCTGCCAGCGGAACGGAGGATGGACCACCACGGTGTCGCAGCCCACCTCCCTGGCCATCCGGCAGGACATTTCGATCTTGTTCCACGCAGCTCCCCAAACTTTCTGGGTCAGCAGCAGGGTGGGCGCATGGATCGAGACGATCGGCTGCCTGTACCGGTGGCTGAGCTCCAGGAGCGAATGAGGGCTCTGGCTGGTGGCATTGTTGGTGACCATCACCTCCACGCCGTCGAAACCCAGGTCCTGAGCCACTGCGAAAGCATCGTGGACTTTCAAGGGATAGACGGACGCGCTGGAGAGAGCCACCGGAATGGCACGGCTCTCAGCCGGGGAAAGCTCGACGTCGGCACTCATCTCAGCCGGGCCGCCCGCCTGATGCGCCAGCCAGCCGCGATCCGGGGGCCACCGCCTGCGGCGGCGGGGGCGGCGGCTGCCCAACGTGGGAGGCGAGCTCCAATGGTCCATCGAAGACCAGCTGGTCCAGGCGGCGGAGGATCAGCCCCTCACGCAAGGCCCAGGGGCAGATTTCCATGCTCGGGAACTCGAAGAGCTCCAAAGCGGCCTCGGCCACCAAGGCACCCGCGAGTAGCTGGGGTGCGCGAGCCTCGGAGACCCCAGGCAGATGCAGCCGGTCCTCCACCCCCATGGCGGAAATCCGCTGCGCCCACAAGCCCAGGTCGGTGGCGAACAGTTCCCGTTTGACATAAGGTCCGGCGGCGCTGGGAGCAGCCCCTGCAATCCGCGCCAGGGACCGGAAGGTCTTGGACGTTCCTGCCACCAGGTTCGCCTTGCCCAGCTTGTCGAAGCGGCGAACGGCAGGCTTGAGCGTGGCACGGATGTAGCGTCGGAGCTCCTTGACGCTCTTCGCCGTGGGCGGATCCTCGTGCAGCCAGTCACGGGTGAGCCGGCTGGCCCCGAGAGGGACGGACAGGGCAAGCTCGGGGAGTTCATCCTGGCCGAAAGCCATCTCGAATGAGCCGCCGCCAATGTCCAGGTCCAGGACAGGCCCGGCGCCCCAGCCGTACCAGCGGCGCACCGCGAAGAAGGTCATGGACGCCTCTTCGCTGCCCGTGAGCTCTTGAAGGGTCACGGTGGTCTCGTGCTTGACCCGCGCCAGCACGGCCGGCCCGTTCGTGGCCTCGCGGATGGCCGACGTACAGAACGCCAGGAGATCCTCGGCTTTGTGCTTGGCCGCGAACTCCCATGCTTCGAGGACGAACTCGATCAGCTCATGCTGGCCGGCGTCGTTAATGTTGCCGTCCGCATCAAGGAACTGGACCAGGGAAAGCGGGCGCTTGTGGGAGGCGAAAGGCACCGGCCGCGCGCCGGGGTGCGCATCAACCAGGAGAAGGTGGACAGTGTTTGACCCGATGTCGAGAACGCCTAGCCGCATGCTGCCATTATTCACCGATAGCAAGCCGCCGGCGCAAATGCGACGGCGGCTTGCTACCGGTGACAGGGACGGTGGCGGTTACTGGACGGACTCTTGCCCCGGGGCTTCGTCCGTCCCTCCACGGGTCTCGTCATCGGGCTGATCGGCGGGCTTGAAGTCGCGCCTGATGTTGGCAACGCCCTCAGGATCGATTTCAAAGCCGAACGTGCTGCCGGGGTTGATCACCATGCCGAGCTCCTCACCGAGGTTGCCGATGATCGCGGCGCCCTGGGTGCCCAGCACGTTCGGCGCCGCCGCAAGGAACTGCTCATCGACGCGGCTCGGATGCGAGAACACGGCGAGGACGGGCTTGCCTTCGGCGTTGGACAGCACCAGCGGCTCAACCTGGGAGTCCTCGCCTTCGAGGGCATCGGAGCTGACGATGTACACCTCGTTGTTGAGGAACGAGAGGATCACGTCCACCGGGTTCGCATCCGGCTGCTCACCCTTGGCGAGCTTCTCTTCGAGATCGTTCAGGGGCTGGATATCCATGGGTGCAGGCTGTTCAGTCATGTTCCTACTCGATCACGTTGGGCCGGGGTCTGCAAACGCGAAATCGCCGGAAACCTGCGAAGTCGCCGCAAAACCCCTGCGATCCCGCACGCTTCCGGCGATTCCGGCGGACCCCCCTACTTCTTGGCTGCGGCCTTCCGCGCCGGAGCCTTGCGGGCCGTGCTGGTGCGCTTGACGGGGCCCTTGGCCCGCTTGTCCGCGAGGAGTTCGACGGCGCGTTCCCGGGTCAGCTCCTCCAGCGCGGTGTCCCGCGGCACGGTGATGTTGGTGATGCCGTCCGTGATGTACGGGCCGAAGCGGCCTTCCTTCACCACGATGTTCTTCTCCGAGACCGGGTCCGGCCCGAATTCGGCCAGCGGCGGAACCGCCGCGCGGGCCCCGCGCTGCTTGGGCTGCGAGTAGATCTCCAGCGCCTGCTCGAGGGTGATCGTGAAGATTTCCTCCTCCGAGCCGATGGAGCGGGAGTCCGTGCCCTTCTTCAGGTACGGGCCGAAGCGGCCGTTCTGCACCGTGATCGGGTTGCCGTCGGCGTCCTGGCCGAGCACACGGGGCAGGCTCATTAGCTGCAGGGCCTGATCCAGGGTGATCGTGTCCACGCTCATGGACGCGAACAGCGAGCCGGTGCGCGGCTTGGCCTTGACGGGCTTCTTCGGCGGCTTCAGCTTGCCGTTCTTGTAGTACTCCACCGGCTGGTTGGCGAGCTGTTCCTCGGTCATTTCGGGAATGATCTCGGTGACGTAGGCGCCGTAGCGGCCGTTCTTGGCCACCACGGTGTGCCCGGTGTGCGGGTCCGTGCCAAGCACACGCTCTTCGGGGGCAGCAGTCTCCATCAGTTCAACCGCCTTGGCGGCGGTGAGCTCATCCGGGGCCAGGTCCTCGGGGACGTTGGCGCGGGCGGATTCCACCACTTCCCCGGTCTTCGGATCCACGGTGGGAACCGAGCTTTCGAGGTACGGGCCGAACTTCCCGACCCGGAGGGTGATGCCGTCGGTGATCGGAATGGAGTTGATTTCGCGGGCGTCGATCTCGCCGAGGTTGTTGACGATGCTCAGCAGGCCTGGCTCGGAATCCTCGCCGAAGTAGAAGTGCTTGAGCCAGGCGGGTCCCTCCGCTTGGCCGTTGGCGATCTTATCGAGGTCCGCTTCCATGTCGGCCGTGAACTCATAGTCCACATAATCGTGGAAGTGCTGCTCCAACAGGCGGATCACCGAGAACGCGATCCAGCTCGGGACCAGCGCAGAACCCTGCTTCCGGACGTAACCGCGGTCCTGGATGGTGGAGATGGTGGAGGCATAGGTGGACGGGCGCCCGATGCCCCTCTTTTCCAGCTCGGCGGTCAGCGAAGCTTCGGTGTAGCGGGGCGGCGGGGAGGTCTCGTGTCCGACGGCGACGATATCCGAGGCGGTGAGCGCGTCGTCCTTTGCCACATTGGGCAGCCGGCGTGCTTCCTCGGAGTCGTCGTCGCCGCGGCTTTCATCTTTGCCTTCTTCGTAGGCGGCGAGGAAGCCGGGGAAGGTGATGACGGTGCCGGAGGCGGAGAATTCCGCATCCCGACGATCAGCCGCGCCGCCTACAGTGACGGCGCCGAGCCGGATGGTGGCAGTGGAGCCCTTGGCATCGGCCATCTGCGAGGCGACGGTGCGCTTCCAGATCAGCTCGTACAGCCGGAATTCGTCGCCGGAAAGCTGCTTGGCAACCTGGGCCGGCGTGCGGAAGGAGTCCCCGGCGGGGCGGATGGCCTCGTGGGCTTCCTGCGCGTTCGCGGCCTTGCCGCTGTAGACGCGCGGGGACGCCGGCACGAACTCCGGGCCATACAGCTCGGACGCCTGGCGCCGCGCGGCCGTGACGGCCTCGTTGCTCAGCGCGGACGAGTCCGTTCGCATATACGTGATGTAGCCGTTTTCGTAGAGACGCTGGGCCACCTGCATGGTGCTCTTGGAGGTGAAGCGCAGCTTCCGCCCGGCCTCCTGCTGCAGGGTGGAGGTGGTGAACGGCGCGGCCGGACGGCGGGTGTACGGCTTGGTGTCGACGGAGCGGACACGGAAGTCGGCGCTCTGCAGACCGGCGGCGAGGGACGTTGCGAGTTCCTCGTTGAGGTGTACGACGCTGCGCGATGTGAGCTCGCCGTTGTCGTTGAAGTCACGGCCACTGGCCACCTTGGCGCCGTCCACGGCAACAAGTTTGGCTTTGAAGGAAGCAGCGCCGGAATCAGCGCCGAACTGACCGGTCAGGTCCCAGTAGGAAGCGGCCTTGAACGCCATGCGCTCACGTTCCCGGTCCACCACCATGCGGGTCACCACGGACTGCACACGGCCTGCGGACAGGCCGCGCGCCACCTTGCGCCACAACACGGGGGAGATCTCGTAGCCATAGAGCCGGTCCAGTACGCGGCGGGTTTCCTGAGCGTCCACCAGGTCCTGGTCCACATCGCGCAGGTTGTCCATGGCGCGGTGGATGGCTTCGTTGGTGATCTCACCGAACGTCATGCGGTAGACCGGAACCTTGGGCTTGAGCACTTCCAGCAGGTGCCACGCGATGGCCTCGCCTTCGCGGTCCCCATCGGTTGCGAGATAGAGAGCGTCAGCGTCTTTGAGTTGTGCCTTGAGTTCGGCGACCTTTTTCTTCTTGTCCGGAGACACCACGTAATACGGCTTGAAGTCGTTGTCGATGTCGACGGCGAACTTGCCCACTGAGGTCTTTTTCAGTTCTGCGGGGAGCTCCGAGGGCTGGGGCAGGTCTCGGATGTGACCAATGGAGGCCTCAACAATGAAGCCCTCGCCAAGGTACTTGGCGATGGTCTTGCTCTTGGCGGGAGACTCTACGATTACGAGTTTCTTGCCGGTTTGGGCCTTGCTTGGCACGGTGCTCCTACAGAAAAAGGTTGCTCGGGCAGATGCGCCCATACCCGCCTAGTTCACCATATTTTGGAGAACGATGCGCATTCACGGGAAAAACGGAGTCGTTCCACGGCACGGTCGGAACGTAACCTACCAGGCAGTAATCCCACCGGATTACCGGGCGACGGCGGCGCTCAGCCCTTGGGCGGCCCCGCACCGGGACGGTCATCCGGAATCATGGACCACAGAGTGGCGATGCGCTCCGCGCCCTCAGGGACCTGGGTGGGATCTTCCAGCTCATATTCCTTCAGCAGCGCGAAGATTCTCTCCCGCAGTTCGGTCCGCTGCGCGGGGGTCAGGTACAGCAGGGTGCTGGACAACACCACCACCGACGCAGCTTCCGCCACTTCCCCGTTCTTCAACCGCCGGTCGCGGACTGCAGCATACGCACTGACGCGCCGGCGGAAGGCCTCGATCTCAAGGTCCAGGACGGCCAGCTCGGGGCTCGCCACTCCCCCGCCTGAGTTGATGGTGAAATCAGTGCCGGCGGCCTTCCATCGGCGCTCCCGGGCATCCCCGGAAGGAGCCGCAGGCTCCACGATGCCCCATTTCCGCAGTGCCCGCAGGTGGTAGCTCATGGCGCTGGGAGTAAGTCCGGTCTGGGCGGCCAGTTCGGTGGCGGTGCGGCTGAGCTGGGTGGAATAAAGCTCCGAAATGACCTCAAGGCGGGCACCGTGGGCGAGCGCACGGATGGCTTTGGGATCGGTGATCTCCACTTTCTTCTCCGGCCGCCCCCTCCCACTGGCGGCAGCCTGGGAAGCCGGCCCGGCCGGGGGTGTATCGGCGCTCACGCATTAAGTCTATCGAGCATCCGCAAACTCTGAAAGAAATGCTTGACATTGATGATCGCAAACGAGTATTTTCGCGACCATGGGGAACACTGCTGGGCAACGTCCGGCGAATTTTAACGATGTTGCTCCGCTGTGGCGAAACCGCGACTTCCTGCTGGCCGGGGTCGCGCGCTTTATGGCGGCCGCAGGCATGGGCGCGGTCGTGGTCAGCGTGATGCTTCACCTTCAAAGCACAGCAGCCTCCGGGACGGCGTTCCTCCCCGGGTCCTGGCTGGTGGCGGGTTACTTGCTGTGCTCGGCTTTGCCGCTGGTGATCCTGGCGCCCTGGGCCGGGCGGCTGGCGGACACAAGGGATTCGAGGACGCTCGCGACGGCGGCTTCCGCCGTGAGCGCCGCCGCTGTGGCGGCTATGGGGCTGAGCATGCAGTTCCTGGAGAACTACATCCCGGCACTCTTTGCCCTGACCTTTGTCCTTGACGCCGCCCAGGCCGTGGCTGCCCCAGTTTGGCAGGCGCTCCTCCCCCGGATCGTGGGGGAAGCCCGCACACCGCGGGCGGTGGGAACCATGCAGGCCACCGTCATGATTGCGGGAATGGCTGGGCCGGCGGCGGGCGGACTGCTGAGCGGCTGGGGAGGTTCGGGGCTGGTCTTCATCGTGGCCAGCAGCTGCTACGTCGCCATGGGGGTGGGCGCCCTCCTCATCCGGACGCGGCGTGGCACGGTGGCCGAACGGCTTGGCCGGAATACCCCTGCCTTGCTGGAGGGCCTCTGGCTCCTCCGGAAAGACCGCCTGGTCTGGTCGCTGGTGCTGGGAGCGCTGTTTTTCATTGCCGTGGGCGAGGCCACCAACGTGCTCGAGGTCTTCCTTGTCCGGGGGGAAATGGGCGCCAGCGAGACCCAATACGGCCTGCTGGTCGCTGCCTTTGCCTTGGGAATGGCAAGCGGCGCCGCTTTGGCGGGTTTGATCAGAACACCGCGGCTGCGGCTGCGATTGCTCCTGGTGGCCATGGCTCTCACGTCGGTCATTCTCGGCGCCATGGCCTTGGTGCCCACCGTCGCCCAGATGTTCATCGCCTACACCGCCATGGGAGTCAGTTGCGGGGTTCTCAATGCGTGCTTCGGGGCCATTGTGATCATGCGGATGCCGGAGGAAGGCCGCGGCCAGGCCATGGCCATGATCGGCGGCCTTATGCGGGCCATCTCCCTGGCGGCGCTCATGCTGGGCGGACTGCTGGGGGCGCTGTTGCCGGTGCGGTCCGCGTTCCTGCTGGTGGGCGGAACCGGTGCGGTGGTTTCCCTGGCCATCGCCGTGACCGTATCGAAGCGCTTCGGGGGGACCGACGTTGAGCCGGCCGACTCTACCGGGTCGGCAGACCATCCGCGGCCCCGCCGCAGCTCAGGCGGGGAGCAGGAAACCGTCCTGGACCAGGTGGTACACCTCTTGAAGGAGCCCTGCGCGGAAGGCATCGCCGTCGAACCCGTCTCCCCCGCCCAGCAGCGCTTCTAGCGCCCCAATAATCTGGCGGACGGACAGGTCGCCGTCGCATGCTGACACGAAACCCGCCAGCTCGGTGCTGAGCAGATTGGTGCGGCGCAGTCCGGCGCCTTGGCGCAACAGGATGACGCCGGGGTGCTCGGCACCGGGGCGCTGATGGCGTTCCTCAGTGACATCCTCGGCCACGAGCAGGTGCGTGTTCGCCAGATCGTTGCCGGCGAGCCAGTCGGACCGTTCGACGGCGGCGCCCAGGCACGGGCCGATGGGCTGCTCGATGGGGTAGGTGATTTCTTCGAACCGTGTGATGGACGGCTGGGCGGCGGCATCGGCCGGGCGCCGCAGCCAGATCATGCCGAAGCCGATTCCGGCCACATCCCGGGAGGCGAAATCGTCGAGGTAGTTGGAGTAGGACTCCTGGTAGTGCTGGCGGTCGCGGGTTTCAGAGGCGTCCCGCAGCCATGTCTCGGCGTACAGCTCAGGGCTCAGCTGTTCACGCTGGATGAACCACGCGTCAACCGCCGCGCTTGTTCCACTACGGGAAGCCTCCACCCAGGTCCTGGGACGGGCATCCCAAAGCCCGCCGGAGGTGATTTCCCAGTTTCCGAGCAGCTGGGCCGTTCCGCCCGGGGCAAGGATCCCCGGCAGCGTCAGCACCAGGGACGCCACAATGTCGTCGCCCGGGAGTCCGCCGTCGCGGTAAGTGAACTGATCCGTGGACGCCTCGTCAGCACTTCTTGGAGTGATGACGAAGGGTGGGTTGCTGACCACGAGGTCGAACTCCTCGCCGGCCACCGGTTCCAGCAGCGAGCCCAGCCGCAGGCTTACACGGCTTTCCAAATTAGCGGGGTCGATGTGCAGTTCTCCGGCGTTGAGCAGCAGGTTGAAGCGGGTGAAGGCCAGGGCTCGCGGGGAGATATCCGTGACCGTGACATGCTCCGCGTGGCGCAGGAGGTGGAAGGCCTGGATGCCGCAGCCGGTGCCCAGGTCGAGGGCCTTGGCCACGTGGCGGCGGATGGTGGTCTGCACCAGCGTGGTGGATGCCTGCCCGATTCCCAGCACGTGGTCATGGCGGAGAACGCCCGGCTGCTGATGTGCGGCCAGGTCGCTGGCGACCCACAGCTCGGCGCCGTTGTCCGGGGCCTGACCGGCGGCTTGTTCCGCCCCGGCGGCCGGGTCCTCCGCTTCGGTCGGCAGCCAGCCATACGGCCGCAGGTCCACCTTGGCCTGGACCAGAGCCCCCACCGCAGGACCGTCCGTCGTCGTGGGTTCAACCAGCCCCAGCGTCAGGAGCCCCTCGGAGCCGATGCCCGGCAGGGCGGCGTCGAGCACTTCCGCAGGCTGTGGCACGGCCAGCAGCCACAGACGGACGACGGCGGCGAGCGCCGCCGGTACCCTCTCACCCTTGGCAGCGGCCCCTGTGACGATCAGGGCCGGGATGAGCTGGTCCCGGCTGAGGGCGGCGTACGCTGATTCCCCCAGAAGCCGGGAGACTCCGTCGACCGTGTATTCGATGTTGCGCAGGTCCGTGGCGAGTGCGGTCAGCAGGTCAGGCAGGTCGCTCCGGGGCGTATCTGGGGTGTTGCCGGAGGTGAAGTACACGGCAGTTTCGCCCGCTGCCGCTCGGCGCTCCGCGGTTCCGTTCTCTGCTGATTCGTTCACTGCTGATTCGTTCGCCGCTGTTTCGTTCACCGTGTAATTCTATGGTTCGCGCAGGCGCAGGTCCCTGCCGCGGGCCGCTTGTCCGGGGAACACAAACGGATCGAGCTGCTGCCTGGCGTCAAAGACCGGATGGGGCGAATGTCCCATAACGGTGAACAAAAAGGCGTGAACCTAAGCTCGGCCTGGATCTTGTGGCACGTTTCCGGAATCGCAGCCCCGGACTGCGCAGCCAAGATCGGGGAAGCCACGACCGATCTTCAGGACATCCGAAAGGCCCTCCGCGCCGGGTTCTGGCGCCGTCTGGACGAACTAAATCCAGCAACTTCCCGCGGCTGGCCGGGGGTTTACGCCGCTGCGCACCGCAAGTCAGTGGCCGCAACCCCGTCCGGTTTGCGGATCCGGCCCGGTCTGCGGATCCGGCCCGGTCTGCGGATCCGGCCCGGTTTGCCGATCCGGCCCGGCAGGGGCACCATGGTCTCATGCGCATTCAGCAGCGATTTATGAGCCCTCGGCCGCTTTCCGGCCGCTCGGGCTTCTTGTCGCGCGCATAACTTTGTAGCCGCCGGGGTCCGTCCGGTTCAGCGGCAGAGGGTGAACCTTCCCCTACCGGCATCTGGAATCCAAGGACCCCCGTGAAGAACTACCTCTCACTCACTGAATTAAATTCGGCGCTTGCCGTCCGCGACCTTACGGACCCCTCCTCCGGCGCCCACGCCATGCAGCTCTTGCTCGCGGACGTCGTGGCGGCGTTGGAACGCTTGTGGGGCATCCCATCGGAAGTACACCGTCTGAATCCGTTGGTGGCCACCGCGGACAACTATGACCGCCTGGGTTACTCGCCGGGCGACGTCACGCGGGACTCGCGGTATTCCCGCCATGTGAGCCCCACCGTGATGCTGCGCAGCCATACGTCGTCGGGGATTCCTGCCCTGCTGGACTCCCTTCGTGGCGAATTGGGCCGCTATGACCGCCTGCATGTCCTTCCCGGGCTGGTGTACCGGCGCGACGCTGTTGACCGCACGCATGTGGGTACTCCCCACCAGGTGGATCTATGGCGCATCACGGCACGCGGGCTGCTGGGGCCGGCGGAGCTACGTGCCATGATGGCCGCCGTCGTGGAGGCGGTGCTGCCCGCGGCGGACCACCCCGGGGTCAGCTGGCGGTCTACCCCTGCCACCCACAGCTACACGGCCGCCGGGCAGCAGCTGGACGTGCTGGTCACGCTACCTGATGGCAGCCGGGAATGGCTGGAACTGGCCGAATGCGGGCTGGTTGCCGCCCCGGTGCTGCGGGGCTCGCAGCTGGACCCGCGCCGGTGGGCAGGGCTGGCCCTCGGACTGGGCCTGGACCGGGCCCTGATGCTCCGCAAAGGCATCCCCGACATCCGTCTGCTCCGTTCCCAGCATCCGGACATCCGGGGGCAAATGACGGATCTGCGGCCGTACCGGACGGTTTCGGTGATGCCTGGAATCCGCAGGGACCTCTCACTGGTGTTGCCGGACCCGGCGGACGCTGATGCGGAGCTGCTGGGCGACCTCGCACGAAGCGCCCTCGGCACGGATGCCGAGGTTCTGGCCTCTTTGGAGATCAAGGCGGTCACCCCGACGGCGGACCTGCCGGCCGCCGCCGTCGAACGCCTCAGGCTGGCTCCAGGCGATGTGAATGTGCTGCTCAGCCTGGTACTCCAGCCGCTCGACCGGACCCTGACCGATGCCGAAGCCAACCAGTTGCGGGACCGGGTCTATACGGCACTGCACCGGGGAAAGGTGCAGGAACTTATTGGCGGTTGAAGGGCTCGGATCCGAGGATGCCCGGCTGCTGCGGGCGCCAGAGTGAGGAGCAGAGTCACGGGACGCCGCGGGTCCGGGAGGGATGGCATCAGCGGGTAAGTTGGAAGCATGGTTCTACTTCCATCCGCGCCTTCCCGGGCTCCGCGGGGCGTCCGTGCTGCCGCCCGCGGCCCGGCCGTCCGCCGCCGTGTTTCAACCCTGGCCATCGGTGCCTCGGTTGTTCTCGCCGCCACGGCCTGTTCTTCCGCTGTGTCTGTGGAGAACGCCGACGTTCCGGCCTGGAAGGCCACCGCATTGCCGTCTGCCAGTGCGATTGCTCTCGAGGATGCCGGAAAGATCCTCAACCGCGATCCCCGGACCAAGGACGCCGCCAACTTGGCCCCGGGACGCTACACCCTCACCATGACCTGCGACGGCGGCGGCAAGGCCTTCTTTGCCGTGTCCACCGGCGGGAAGAAACTGGCCGAGGCGGGGGCAGCCTGCAATGGGAGCCGCGAAACTGCCCGGATCACGTTGGCCACCGCAGGAACCGTTCAAATCAGCGCCTCAAGCGTGGACGCCCCGATTCTTTACGCCTACCAGCTTGTGGCCGCCAGCTAGGACCACCGGCGGCCAGATTTCCCCGGTAGAACCGCCGACGCCGGCGCCCACACCCGCTCTGGTTTGGCGGTCGGCACGGGCCTAAAGTCAGAGTATGCACACTGTGCCGGCACCCCAGGTGCCGCGGTGGCGCAGCGCCGCGGCCGCCGTCGTGCTCTCCCTTATACTCGCCGCCAGCCCGCTGCTGAGTTCCTGTGAATACTCGTACGACGACGGCAGGGCGCCTCTGACCGGCACGGCGGCGCCGACCAGGCTGCCCTCCTTCACGGACCCAGCGCTCCCCCAGGACCCGCGGCGCAACCTTCCGGTCTCCGGCGCTGAACTCGATGAATGGGCTCACGAGGTACTGCCCGATGCGGCCGGGCAGGAATTTCACCGCAGTTACGGCACGCTGGAGGGCGGGGTCACTCGGAATGAATCCACCGGTCAACTGCCCAGTGGAACCTACGCCGTGACCTTGGCCTGCAAAAGCCCTCGACGAGTGTCGTTCACGGTGCGTGCCGGCGACTTTGCCCTCATTGATTTGAGCCTGCGGTGCGGAACGTCGCGGGTGAACGTGCTTCAGCTGTCCGCCGACGCGGTGCTCAGCGTGGAAGTGGCGGCGCAGGCGGCGGCGAACTTCGCGTACCGCGTCAGCCGGATCTAGGCATGCCAACCGGGAAGTGCCGTCCAGGCCGGGGAGCTAGGCTGCGCAGCCCTCTGGGCAGCGGAGCGTCTGCGGGTTGGATGCGCACTCCGTGCAATACAGCGTGAGCGTTCGGCAGTTCTGGTTGGAGCAGTTTTCGAATTTGCTGGTGGGCTTGGCGCAGCGGACGCACTCGCCGATGGTCTTGGCTTCCTCGCTGAATTCAAGGTGCATGCGCTTGTCAAAGACGTAGAGTGAGCCTTCCCACAGCCCGTGGTCTTTGAACGTTTCGCCATACCGGACAATTCCGCCGTCGAGCTGGTAGACCTCTTTGAAGCCGCGGTTCACCATGAGGCTGGAGAGCACTTCGCAACGGATGCCGCCCGTGCAGTAAGTAACCACCGGTTTGTCCTTGAGCGAGTCGTATTTGCCGGACTCGAGTTCCTTGATGAAGTCATGGGTGGTGGCCACGTCCGGAACGATCGCGTCCTTGAACTTGCCGATCCGGGCCTCGAATGCGTTGCGGCCGTCGAAAAACACCACGTCCTCGCCGCCCTGCTTTTTGGCGTCCACGAGCTGGTGCAGTTCCTCCGGCTTGAGGTGGGTGCCGCCGCCCACCACGCCGTTCTGGTCGACCTTGAGTTCCCCGGGAGCACCGAAGGACACGATCTCGTCGCGTACCTTGACGCTGAGCCGGGGGAAGTCCGCCGCGCCGCCGTCGGACCATTTCACGTCGATGCCGTGGAACCCTTTGTATTCACGTGTGGTCTTCACGTACTGCTTGACAGCGTCTATTTCCCCGCCCACGGTGGCATTGATGCCGTCCTTGGAGATGAGGATGCGCCCGGTCAGTCCGAGCTTCTCGCACAGGGCACGCTGCCATAAACGCACGGCGTCGGGATCGGGGATGGGGGTGAAGCCGTAGAACAGCACAATTCGGTTTAGAGCCACGTATTTAAGGGTACTGGGTGCCTTGGAGGGTTGGTACCGCACTCTCTCGGCCGCCCCCTGGTCAGTTGCTGCGGTGCAGGCCGCTGCATGACCGGATCACAATTCCATAAGCAAGCCCTCTTACCGGACCGTACCCCTGTTGCTGGGGGCAACGCTGGAATACTCTCGTGTCATGAGTCCGGACGCCATGGTTGAAGACATCACATACCTGCTGGAAGTCTGGGTGGCCGGCTGGGCCGGTTGCCGAGGCTATAAGACCCGAACGGAGGGCCGCTTCCCTGCTGCCCTACGTGCCGATACCACCGGGGAATGGGAGTATTTCGCCCACGATCCATCGGACGCGGAATTCGCCAGCCTGGCCGAGAAGACCGCCGAAGCGCCGGCCCGCATCCTTACCATCCTCACCAACGATGTCCCCCGTTACATGACCCTGGCGCAACAACACGGGCTCAACGTCACCTCAGCTTCGCAAACCATGATGTTCGTTGACATGGAGACCCAGGATTCCGAGGATCCGTACCTCTCAGATGACGATCTGCAGCTCACAAGATCCACATCGGACGGTGTCCACCATGCGGTGGTCCACGCCGGTGAAGACGTGGCAGCCAGCGGCCGCGTCTGCGTGGTGGGCCACACGGCGGTGTTCGACAAGATTGTGACCGAGCCCCGATACCAGCGCCGTGGTCTGGGCTCGTTCATCATGAAGGCCCTCGCGGCGCAGGCTTTTGAGCACGATGTGGAGAACGGGCTGCTCCTGGCATCCTTGGACGGCCAGAAGTTGTACTCGCACTTGGGGTGGGAAACGGTCTGCCATGTGCTGATGCTCTCCTCATCCAATGAGGGCTCTGACCTTTCGGTGGGCTAGCGACACCGGAGCCACTTCTCAGCGGATCCCGGGGTCCGCGCAGCCGGAGCCGGTTTGCTCCGGCGAAATACGATTTGAGCCCGGGTGAAAGAATGTTTGGGTGAACCCACATGACTCCCTGATTCCGTTGCTGGGCCGCGGCCCGGACCCGGAACAGCTGCGTCACGTGCGCACCATACCTGCCCGCGAGGCCGTTCACGAGCCATGGCCGGATTGGGCGCACCCGGACCTGGTCACGGCCTACGGCTCATTGGGCATCCACGAGCCGTACCGGCACCAGATCCGGGCAGCCAATCTGGCCCACGCTGGCGGGCACGTAGTGATTGCCACGGGCACCGCCTCCGGTAAATCCCTGGCCTACCAGCTTCCGGCGCTGGACGCGATCCACCGCTCCGAGTTGCGGGTGCTTTCCGAGCCAGGCAGAATCCACGACGACGGTGCCGTGGCCCTTTATCTCTCGCCCACCAAAGCGCTGGCGGCCGATCAGCTCGCCGCGATCCGCTCGCTGAAACTGCCCACGGTGCGGGCGGAAACGTATGACGGGGACACCGATCCCGCGTCCAGGCGGTGGATCCGGGACCACGCCAACATCATCCTGGCCAACCCGGACATGCTGCACTTCGGCATCCTGCCCAACCACGCCTGGTGGGCCAGCTTCTTCCGCAAGCTGCGGTACGTAATCGTGGACGAGGCCCACAGCTACCGGGGCGTTTTCGGCTCCCACGTGGCCAACCTGATGCGTCGGCTGCGCCGGATCTGTGCCTATTACAGTCCTAATACCTCCCATCCAGGTCCGGTGTTCATCGCAGCCTCCGCCACGGCTTCCGAGCCTGCAACTTCCTTTGGGCGCCTTATCGGGGCTCCCGTCCAAGCTGTATCGGAAGATTCCTCTCCGCACGGCTCCACCACGGTGGCCTTTTGGGAGCCGGCTTTGACCGAACTCCGCGGCGAAAACGGGGCCAAGGAGCGCCGGACGGCCGTTGCGGAGACGGCCGATCTCCTGGCCAACCTGGTTTCCGCCCGCATCCGGACCATTGCCTTCATCAAATCCCGGCGCGGGGCCGAGACCATCTCCTCGATTACCAAACGTCTCTTGGATGAGGTGGACCCCAGCCTGCCACAGCGTGTGGCCGCATATAGATCCGGGTACCTCCCCGAGGAACGGCGCGCGCTGGAAAAGGCACTCCGGTCCGGAGAGCTACTGGGCGTCTCCAGCACCTCCGCCCTTGAGCTGGGCATTGACATTTCGGGACTGGATGCCGTTCTGGTGGCCGGCTGGCCGGGCACCAGGGCATCACTGTTCCAGCAGATCGGACGGGCCGGCCGTGCGGGTCAGGACGCCATCGCCGCTTTCGTGGCAAGCGATGACCCCTTGGACACGTATCTGGTGAACCATCCCGAGGCAATCTTCGACGTATCTGTGGAAGCCACGGTCTTCGATCCCTCGAATCCCTACGTGCTGGGTCCCCATCTCTGCGCCGCCGCTGCCGAACTCCCGCTGGGTTATGCCGAGCTGGACTTGTTCGGCCAGACGGCGGAGAAGCTGCTGAACCAACTCGTTGCCCAGGGATACCTGCGCAAACGGCCGGCTGGCTGGTTCTGGACCCATCCGCAAAGCGCCGCCGCCATGGTGAACCTGAGGGCCGATGGCGGAGGTCCGGTGAGCATCGTGGACGCCGACACCGGTTCCCTACTGGGCACCATGGACTCACCCCAGACCCACTACCAGGCCCACACCGGCGCAGTCTATGTCCACCAGGGCGAGAGCTACGTGGTGGAGGACCTGAACGAGGACGATCACTGCGTGGTGGTCCGCCGGGCCAATCCCGACTACTACACCACTGCCCGCGACGTGACCCAGATTGAAGTGCTTGAGACGCTGCGGACGGCGCAGTGGGGCGACATCGCCGTACATTTCGGGGACGTGAAGGTGACTACGCAGGTGGTCTCCTTCCAACGCAAGGCGTTGATTTCGAATGAGATTCTTGGCGAGGAGCCGCTGCAGCTCGGCGCCAGGGACCTCTTTACCAAAGCCGTCTGGTTTGTGGTGGACAACCGTTCTTTGACCGGAGCGGGGCTCATCGAGGCGCAGTTCCCCGGCGCGCTCCATGCCGCCGAACACGCCGCCATCGGGCTGCTTCCGTTGGTCGCCTCAAGTGACCGCTGGGATATTGGCGGTGTCTCCACGGCCATCCACGCCGACACCGGGGTTCCCACCATCTTTGTATATGACGGGCACCCCGGCGGCGCGGGCTTCGCCGAACGCGGATTCGACAAAGCCAAGGTGTGGCTCTCGGCGACCCGCGACGCCATCAAGGCCTGCGAGTGCGAATCCGGTTGTCCATCCTGTGTCCAGTCACCCAAGTGCGGCAATAAGAACAATCCCTTGGACAAGGCCGCCGCCATCACCCTGATCGACGTGCTGCTGAAGGATGCAACGGAACAGCATGACCCCGTGTTGGCAACCCACTCGGCCTGACTCAGCTGTGCATCCACCGCGGCATCTACGGCGGCGGTCCTGCACGGGCATGCCCCCTGGCGGCGCCGAACGTGGTCCGTGCCAGAAGCTCGGTCCGGATATCCACAGTCTCACCTCCCGACTCCGCGCAGCTCAGGATTCTCGCATCCTGCCGCTCGGCGACGTCCGCCGCGACCGCGCACGGCTCACCCGCAGTGATACCTCTCGCGGCATCCGCCGCAGCCAGGGCGGCAAGATCGGCCGCGGACGCCGCCCGTGACGCCATGACGGCGGACTGAGCCAGCAGGAGCATCAGCGCCATGGCCACCATCACCGCCATGCCCAGGCCCGCCGCCAAAACCGTCCCCGAACCGCGTTCCGAGCCGCGATCCGTAACGCTTTGGGTAACGCCCTCGGTGACGCGCCGTGGAGGTCCAGGATCAGCACCTCGACCGGCACGATGACCTGCGGGCTGCTTGGCGCAGAAGTTCCCACGGCGCATCAGGAAACTCGCCTCAGGAAATACGGCAGGGTCATGCCGACTTCTCCGCAGAGGTCAGCAGGGTTACCCGCGCTGGCCGGCGGACGTCCGCTGACTCCGGCGCCTCCCCCCGCGCCAAAGCCTTGGCGGACAGCGTCCACGGAACCATCGAGCCGACGGGCCCGGAGACCCTCCCCGAAACCGTCAGGCTGATCCACTCGCCGTCGGCGGTTACCGCCAATGTCGCCGAGGATCCAGCGAGCTGGGGGACAATGCCGGACACCGCCGTCCTGTCCTCACCCCGTGCCAGCGCCCTCGCGCCGGCCCGCGCGGCCTCCTCCAACCGGAGCTGGGTGATTCCCGCCGCGGACCCCGCAAGCAGCAGCGCAAGGAGAAGCACAACCGCCGGCAGCGCAACCGCGAATTCGGCCGTGACAGCTCCGCGGCTCTTCCCCTGACCGCGGAACCCGATATTTCGCGGAGAACCACATGCTCCGGTCATTAACCGAGATGCCCCGGCCCCCGCCGTTCCCGGGCCCGCGCCTCTTCGCCACCCTGGGTGTTTTTGCCGCGAAACCCCCGGTTGCCATACCTGAATCACGGCAACGCCAGCGCCGTACGGATCAGGTTCAGCAGGAAACCCCGGACTTCGTCGCTTCGAAGGATGAAAACCAGGATTCCGGCGAATCCCACGGCCGCGAGCGTGGCGATGGCATATTCCGCAGTGGCCATTCCGGCCTCGGATCCCATCATCCCTAGAGTCCGGCGGCCGGGCACCCGTGCGGCGTCCCTCGCCCCCGGGTAGATTTCCCGCACCTCGGCCTCCGCTGCAGCTGCCTGGCGCTGCTGGGCCTGGGGGTGGGGATTTGAAGTGGCTGACATGAGCGTTCCTTCCATTGATATGCCGGCAGACTTGCCGGGTTATTCGACTCTCCCGGCTGTGGCGATCCCCAGTAAGGGAGTAGTTCAGCTAAGTGGATAAGGGCCTTCCGGCGAACCCTGTGGAGGAGCACTCGCGGCCTGCCCAGCGGTCGACGTGGCCGCCGCAGGCCTGAGGGGCGGGACGGTCCAGGGTGGGGTTGACATGGTCAGGGACCCGCGGGGAGCATCGCGAGGAGCACTGGAACCACGCCCAGACAGATAAAGGCGGGCAGGGAACAAAGACCCAGGGGCACCACCAGCCGCACGCCGAGGGCAGCGGCCCGCTTCTCCGCAGCACGGAAGCGTTCGCGGCGCAGCCTGGCGGCCTGGGCGTACAGGATAGCGGACGACGGCGCTCCCGTGAGTGCGGCGAAGCTTAGCGCCTGTTTCAGGGCCAGCAGCTCCCGCGTCCGCGTCTCGGAACTTCCCCACGCGGTCGGCCAGTCAGCCCCAATGGCCAAAGCGGAGACAACCGGCCGCAACGACCGCTGATACTCGTCCGACGCCGTGGCAGCGACCAGCTCAAGCGCCCGCCCAAGTCCCGAACCGGCGTCCAGCATCGCACCGATCAGTTCGAGCATCATGGCGGTGTCCCGCAGTCCGTCCCCGCCCGCCGGCGTACGGCTCTCACTACTCGTCAGGTTCGCGTCCGCACCTCCCGGCCCTGGTTGATGCTGCCGGAGGAACCTGTTCCGCGAATATCCCCGGCGGGCTAAAGCAAGCAGGGCGGCCGCACTCAACGTGACCACAAAGAGAACCGCGGGCAGCACGTCCTGCATCATGGCCCTCCTGTGGCGGACCTGACGAGCTTGGCGGACCAGATCCGCCCAGCGATGGTCAGGGCGACTCCAGCCCCCAATGCGGCCATGCCCAAAGGGGTGCCCAACAGGATGGACAGCGGATCGACGCCGAGGGCGGCTCCCAGCCCCAGCCCCAGCAGTGGCAACCATGTAAGAAGAGTGACGGTGGCCCTCGGACCGGCCAGGGCGGTCTGCCTGACTGCTTCCGCGTCGTCCTCCACCTCGAGTTGTGCCGCCAGCCGGGCCAGTACGTCCGCGAGCGGACATCCGCTGGCCTCGGCGATGACGAAGCAGGCCGCGAGCTCACCCCAGATCCGCCTTTCGCGCATGGCTGCCTGACGCGATGCACCGACGCCGGAGCGGGTGCCTAGGAACCGGCCGCGCACGGCAGGCCCCGGGAAGACGCCGGAGGCTGCGGTCCGAATTGCTTGGGCTACGGGCAAACCACGCGCCGCCGCCGCCCGGGCCGCCGCCAGCATCGACACCGATGCTGAACTGAGAGCCGGAGCCGTGTCAGCTGCGCGGTCCGCGTCCGCCGAATAGACCAGCCAGAGTTCGTCCCATAGCCGGGACGGTGCGCGGCCGCCCCGGAGCAGGGCAGCCATCTGTTGAACAACAACCGTCAGAGGCACGACTTCCGCGCCGTGTCGGGCCCCGGAAACGCGCAGCACGAGGGAGGCACTCAAGGATTTGGCCCGGTCCTCCGGTCCGGGGCGGGGGGAGGACGATGGCCTTCCAAGCGCCCTCCGTAGTCGCGCGGAGAGGCCGCCTGAGGGTTTGAAAAGGAGCCAAACCGCGAGTGCCAGAGCCAGGCAAAGCAAGGCTGTCATGCCACCGACCCCGGTTCTGGACTGCCCGGGCGAGGCGCCGTCCAGTCTTCGGCCATCGGCCCCGTGGCGGCCCCCCGGCCTGGCCCGGGAGGCTTCAGGGTGGCACTCAGGCCAAGGCGGTGGGCCAGGCCGGGCCATGCGGGGCCGTACTGGACTACGCCGTGCTTCATTTCCATGGCCACAGTGACGCCAAGTCCGTGGCCGGTGTCCGCCATGACGCCGATGCACGCCACATGGCGCCCGTGGCTGGACCGTTCCACGTGAACCACCACGTCCAGCGCGCTCGCCACCTGCAGCCTCACTGCATCCTGATCGAGACCCGCGAGCGCCCCGAGCGCGGTGAGCCTTGCGGGGACTGCAGCAGCGGTATTCGCGTGGATGGTGCCGCCCCCGCCGGTGTGTCCCGTGTTCATGGCGGTCAACAGTTCGCGCACTTCCGCTCCGCGGCATTCGCCCACCACAAGCCGGTCCGGCCGCATCCGGAGTGCCTGCCGGACCAGTTCTCCGAGGTCCACTTCGCCTCCGCCTTCGAGGTTTCCGTGGCGCGATTCGAGCGACACAACATGCGGATGGACCGGGTTCAGTTCGGAGGCATCCTCAATCAGGACGAGCCGTTCTCCGGGGTTGCAGAGACCAAGGAGGGTTGAGAGCAAGGTGGTCTTTCCAGAGCCTGTGGCGCCGCTGATGAGGAAACTTAGCCGACGGACCAGGATTGCTTCAAGCACCTTCTGAACCGGGGAACCGAACATTCCGCCTTCCCTTAACTCATCCAGGGAAAAGACCTCATGGCGCCGGATCCGGACACTCAGGAGCGTACCGGCCGTCGAGATCGGCGGGAGGACAGCGTGGATCCGGTAGCCGGCGTCGAGCCTGACGTCCACGCAGGGCTGGCCGTCGTCAAGCCGGCGGCCACCGGCTGCCACCAGCCGCGAGGCCAGGGCGCGGACCTGGGCTTCGCCGGAGAACGAAACGGGCGCCCGTTCCAGGCCGTTGCCGCGGTCCAGCCAGACGGAGTCCGGTGCGTTCACAAAGATGTCCGTTACCGAGGTGTCCCGTGTGAGCGGCTGGAGTGGGCCGAGGCCGTTGAGCTCCGCGCTGATCCGCTCGACGGCCGCCAGCGAGCCCGCCGTCCCCAGCAGCTTTCCTGTGGCCTGCACCGCTGCTGCAACGCGGGATGCGGTCACCGGGCCGGCGTCTGCCATCACGGACTCCCGGACAGAATCCAACAACCCGGAGTCCAGAACCCGGTTCTGTCTGCGCCGGCCGCTGCTGCCGCTTCCCAAGGGAACGGACGGTCCCGGCGGCTGCGAACGCTGGCTCATCTCAGGTCACCTGCGAGTAAATCGAGGACCGAGGCCGCGAACCGTCGAACGGTCCGGCGCCGGCCCGTCTCCAGCAGCCTTCCGAGTTCCGTAGCGGCAGATGTGCCTTTCACTTCCGGTACGATTCCCTGCAACGGCAGCCCCACGGAATCCGCGATAAGAGGCCCGTCGAGAGTCGCTCCCGGTTTGCCCCTGATCACCAGTGCGGTCTCGACCGGAGGCAGCTCCTGGAGAAGCCTTGCCGAGGCCACGGCGGCCTTTAACTGGGCCGGCGCCACCAGCAGGATACGGTCACAGTCCCAGGCGAAGGTCCGCAATGGCTCGGTGCCACGCCCGATGTCCACCAGCACCAGCTCATAGCCCCGGCGGGCGGCATCAAGAACACCGCCGACCGTCGCCGAGTCCACGCCGGTGTGCCGTTCCCTGCTGCCCGGCCACGAGAGAAAGGAGAACCCGCCCGCAACGGGCAGCGCGTCGGAAAGCTGCTCGGGATCGATGCTTCCGCTGGCGTCGGACAGATCAGGCCAGCGAAGCCCCGTTGACTCCTCGGCCGCCAGGGCCAGTTCCAGCCCGCCGCCCCAGGGATCGCCATCAATCAATAAGACCCGGGCGCCCCACTCCGCGGCCGCCTGGGCCAGCCAGATGGATGCCGTGGTGGCGCCGGCCCCTCCGCAGCCTCCTGTCACACCGAGCACGAGGCCGCCCGCCTCTGGCGACCGGGAGCGGCTTAGGTACTCCGCAAGCCATGATGCCGCGTCCGGAAGGACCGCCACGCGTTCGGCCCCCAGCGCGGCGGCAAGATGCCACAGGCTGTCCCCTTCGCCGCTGAGGCCCACCAAGACGGCAGGTGAGCGGCGGCGTGGGGGCAGCTCGCGGACGTCGCTGCCGACCAGCACCACGGAGGCCGTGTCCCAGTAGGGGGCGGCTTCGGTAGCATCGGCCACCACGCGAAGCTGACCGCCGGCTGCGGCCACAATCCGCTCCACCTCGCCCTGCAGAAAATCGAAACCTGTCAGGAGGAGGGTTTCGGACGACTCCGCCGGCAGCCAGGCACCGGGGGCACGCGCTGCCGGCCGCACGCCCGGCCCCGGGCCAGGTGCGCCCGTGCCAGGTCCGCCCGGGCCGCGGCCGCGCCCCGCCCCAAAAGGCCTCTCCGGCCCGGGCCCCGCGGGATCCCCGGCAGCCGGCCCCGGGACCTGCGGCCCCGCGGCCGCCACCGGCCCGGTAACGTGCACGCCGGGGTCCTGACCGCTGGGGTCCTGACCGCGAATGTCTAAGTGATGCCTGCTCATGCTGCCAAATGTGCCCTCCGGCCGTCCGCGGCAGAAGCAGGCAATGACGGCATGTGGACAACCCCGCCGGGCACCGCGCCCGGGCACCCCCTGTGGAGGACAGGTGGCAGGGTCCAAAAGCAGCGGCACAGACCACTGCTCTCCGCAAGGCAGAATTGGAGCTATGTATCTGCTGCTCGCCGCCCACCCAGATGGTGCAGCCCTTCAGGAACTGACTGCGGCCGGCGAGCCGAACATGACCAGCCCGCAACCCCGGCTGGTCAGCCGCGGCGAGCTGGCCGCCGTCGTACGTCAACTCGAACAGCGGCGCCCCCGCTGGATCTGGCACCGGACTCAGGACTGGTATCCGGACCTGCTGCGCGCCGGGGTGGAGCTGGAGCGCTGTTACGACCTCACTCTGTGCGGCGCGATCCTGGCGCATTCGGCCTTCACGGCCCACACTGCCTATGCCAAAGGTGCGGAAAAGCTCACGCAGGACGATGACCTCCAGCAGGTGCCACGCGGCCTGCAACCTCCTCCACCCCCGGCCGATCAGGGCGCCTTGTTCGAAGCCCCGGCCCTCCACATGGAGCCCGGGCAGTCGATGGAGGAATTGCGTGCCGGGTACGCGGCGCAGCAGCAGGCCCTCGCGCATGCCAGCGCCGACGCCAACCAGCGGCAGCGGCTCCAGCTTCTCCTGGCAGCGGAATCCGCGGGAGCCATGATCGCCGCCGAGATGCAGCATACCGGCGTCCCGTGGCAGGAGGATCTGCACGAGCGGATCCTGGCGGACTACCTCGGTCCGCGCCCGCCCACGGGCCACCGACCAGCCAAGCTCGAGGCGCTCAACACGGAACTGCGCCAGCTGCTGAGTTCTCCCTCCCTGAACCCCGATTCCCCGCAGGAGCTTATGCGGGCCCTGCACCGCAACGGCATCGAGGTGAAGACCACGCGGCAATGGGAACTGAAGGAATCCAGCCACCCGGCGATCGAGCCGCTGCTTGCCTACAAAAAGCTGTCGCGGCTGCACGCGGCCAATGGCTGGGCCTGGCTGGATGCCTGGGTGAAGAACGGTCGGTTCCAGCCGGAGTACGTGGTGGGCGGTGTGGTCTCGGGCCGCTGGGCCTCGCGTGGCGGCGGCGCCCTGCAGATCCCGCGCCAGATTCGCGGCGCCGTGCACGCCGATCCGGGCCACAAACTGATCGTCGCCGATGCATCCCAGCTGGAGCCCCGGGTACTCGTGGCGCTGGCCCAGGATTCCAAGATGGCCGAAGCAGCCCGGGACAAGGACCTCTACGCCGGGATCGCCGCGCAGGGTTTCGGCGGAGACCGGGCCAAGGCGAAGGTGGCGCTGCTCGGCGCCATCTATGGGGCCACCACCGGGGAATCGGGTCGGCTGATGCCGCAACTGGCCCGCACCTACCCCCGCGCGGTCGGCTTTGTGGAACAGGCTGCCCGCGACGGCGAGGCCGGGAAGACAGTCACTTCACGCCTGGGCCGCAGCAGTCCCCCGCCCTCGCAGCGCTGGCTGCAGAGCCAGCAGTCCACCACAGCGGAGGAACAGCGCCGGGCCGAATCCATTGCCCGCTCGCGCGGCCGGTTCACCAGGAATTTCGTGGTGCAAGGCTCCGCGGCAGATTGGGCGGCCTGCTGGCTGGCGGAATTACGACGTCGGCTGCGCGCCATGCGCTCCGACGGCGCCCCCGCCGGGGAACTCGTATTCTTCCTGCACGACGAGGTCATGGTGCACTGCCCCGACGCAGCCGTGGACGCCTGCGTCTCGGCCATCGAGGAAGCCGCCAACGTGGCCAAGGAGCTGCTGTTCGGCCGGATTCCGGTCGAGTTTCCCGTCAGCGTGGCCGTCGTGGAGTCCTACGACAAGGCAAAATAACGGCGTTGAGGACATGCCTCGTAACGTACCCGCCGGTAGCGTTGTGCCTTGCGCGTCCCACCCTATACGCTCGTGCGGGCCGGGATTCAGCAGCGCAGTCCGTCGGCCAATGCAACGACGCATGAGTTTGGGGAGGCAACAAAGATTGGCTGCTACGTTTGAGATCGCTAAGGCCGAAGATGAATCATTTTATTTCAGGCTGAGGGCTGCCGACGGCACATTGGTTGCCGTTTCACCACGATTCAAAACGCTGAAAGGCGTCGTCACCGGCATCACGGCCGTGCGCGAAAGCGCCGCCACCGGCCTCGTGGTTGACCGTTCCGGGCCAGTCCGCACCCCGGCCGCGCTGGCGTCGAGATAGCCCGCCTTTCGGCCAGCCCCGCTGCCGGCCGGCCGCTCAGGCAGGGCCCGCGCTTCCGGAAACCTGGTCAGAGATTGATCGGGTGGAGCCGGGTCCGGTCCCAGGGAACCGACCAGCCAAGCTGGTCGAAGAGTTCGTTCAGGATCATGCCGGTAAAGCCCCACACCACCACGTTGTTCACCTTGAAGGCTGGGCTCAGGAAGGTCTGGCCGAGGCGGGTGACGGTGGCCATTACCCGGTTGTCGGGGTCGAGGAGGTCCCTGACGGGGATTCGGAAGACCTGGGCTGACTCACCGTAGTCCACCACACCAACGGGCGACGGCGAGGTCCACCAGCCCAGGACTGGTGTCACCAGGTAGTTCCCGCGGGGAAGGGCGAGTTCAGGCATCGCGCCCAGCACTTCCACCCCTTCGGCGTCCAGGCCGGTCTCTTCCACAGCCTCCCGGAGTGCGGCATTCACCGGCGATTCCCCAGGATCGATTCCGCCGCCAGGAAACGCCACCTGGCCCGGATGGTCATCCAGGGTGTGTGCCCGTTCCAACAGGAGGACGTCCAGATCGGCGGGAGCGAGCGGCTTGCCCGACACTGCGGGGACTTCGTCCAGCGCGCCGAAGAGCATAAGGACCGCAGCCTTCCTGGCAACGGCCGGGTCCACGGAAAGTTCGCGCCAGTATGGATGCGGCGCGGGGCCGGTGCCGGCTTCAATCGCCGCCACAAGATTGAGCAGGTCTTGGCGTGCGGTCACCGGGACCTCTTCTGCGATTCCATCCGGATCTCCGCCGCCCGGTGCGTCTCGGCCAGCAGCTGTGCAAGGAGGGCCTCCTGCCCGGGCGCCAGCTCATACTTGAGCAGCTTCTTGGCCTTCTCCGGATCGGTTTCGCCCATGCCGTAGCTGGGGCACCAATTGGCCACCCCGCACGCCCCGCACGCCGGCTTCCGGGAATGGCAGACCCGCCGGCCGTGGAACACCACGCGGTGGGACAGCATGGTCCAGTCCTTGGGCTCAAAGAGCTCGGCGACGTCGGCTTCGATGCGGACCGGGTCGTCCGAGTCTGTCCAGCCGAATCGGCGGGCCAGGCGCCCAAAATGCGTATCCACCGTGATGCCGGGAACGCCAAAGGCGTTCCCCAGCACCACATTTGCGGTTTTGCGTCCGACGCCGGGCAGAGTCACCAGGTCCTGGAGCCGTCCCGGCACCTCGCCGTCGTACTCGTCCACCAGCCGGTTACACAACGCCAGCAAATTCCGCGCCTTGGCGCGAAAGAACCCCGTGGGCTTGATGATCGTTTCGAGTTCGGCGGGGTCCGCCTCTGCCATGCTTCTCGCGTCCGGGTAGCGGCCAAACAGCAGCGGGGTGATCTGGTTGACCAGCACATCCGTGGTCTGCGCGGAAAGCACTGTGGCCACCACTAGCTCGAAGGGGTTACGGAAGTCCAGTTCGGCGTGCGCATAGGGATACAGCAAGGCGAGTTCCCTGTTGATCCTGCGTGCACGCCGTTTCAACGCCAGCAGGGATTCCGCTGGCGGCTTCGGCGTGATGCTCCCGTACTCGGGCGGGACGGAGTCGGTGGCCACCGGCGTCCGGCTAGCCGCGTTCGATGTTGGTGAGGTCGCGAAGAACGCCCAATCGGCCATCGGAATGCTGCACCAGGAACTCGTTGCCGCGATCCTCCAGCGCCAGAACCCAGCCGCCGGGTTCAATCACGAACGCCGGCATACCCGTCCGCTCATCGACTGCCGTGCGGGGCTGGGCCACAGCAAACCAGAAGGCCTCATGGACTGGCTCCTCCTGCCTCGCTGAGCGGCTTGACGGGTCGACCGTGGCACCGATGGGCTCCTGCGATGTCACCTGGGGGTGGAGCATCGTCTCGGCGGGAGCCTGGACAGGCGCCGGGGCCGGCGCCGCATGGGCACTGGACGCGCCGGAGGAGGCATGGGGAACCGTCACGGCCGGGGATACGGAAGTAGCGCCAGCCGGCGCGCCCTCGCGGACCGGCACGTCGCCGGCGCGCGTTTGCTCCGCAGCGGAAGGCACCACGGGTGAAGCCTGCGTGGCAGCAGCGGGGGCGGCAGCGGCAGCGGGGGAAGCCTGCGTCTGTTCCGCGGGGACCGGCACCACGGGGGAAGCCTGCGTGGAGGGGGAAGCAGGAGCGGCCGGTTCTGAGGGCTGGCCTGCGGACTGCCCCTGCGTGTGGACGGGCGTCGGCGCGGGGCCCGGCTGCCCGGCCCGCGCGGGCGGCGCGGGGGCAGCAGTACTGACCGCCGTCGCACCGGCACGGCCCGCCGTTATCCGCTTGCTCCAGCCAGCAAGCGGACCTGCGCCCGCTTCCTTGGGTGCCTTGGCGGCCTTGGCGGGCTTGGGAGTGGTGGGCTTGCGGAAGGGGACCGCGGATTCGCGGGCCACCACGTGGGCGGGTACCTCGGGGCGGTCCAGGAAGTCACTGGCAAAAACAGGAATGAAGCGCGCAGGCACTGTGGCCACGAACAAAACGAGGGAACCGATCAGTGCCACCAACATGACTGGCACAAAGGCGCCAGCCACTGACAGAAAGAAAAACGCCAGCGCAAAGGAGGCCACCACGGACGCGAACTGGTCCACCGACAGGGACCCGATCCGGACCTTGGTGCCAGGGCTCAGGCGGCGTGCCACAAACAGGGCTGTAACGATCAGCGGCAGGATGATGCCGAGGCCAAGGAAGAACAAGTTGCCCAGATTCCACAGGTTGTAGACGGCGCCGAACGTGGGAATGAGTGAAGCCACAAAGAGCAGCAGCGTGGACGCGAAGACGGTGACGTCCCGCGCGGTGAACGGGCCAAGGACCGCCTCGTTCCTCTTGGCGGTCAGCCGCCCGGCGGCCCGGGAGGGCTCGCCCGCGTTCGTCCCGCTTCCTGGACTTAACTGGCTTGGATTCGCCTGACCGGGGTGCTGATGGCCGGCTTTATGCTGTCCATGGCTCTGCTGGTTCATTTCGTTCTCCTTAGCATGGCGTCGCCCTGGACAGCGTCGCCTAACGGCAGGCAAGAACAAGGCCGCAAGCGGTCCCGTAGCCTCCATCGGATGTCACAACTCCATCTCAGCCTAGCCAAGTGACTGGCCGATCACTAGCTGACTGGCCGGAGCGAGCCAGGCGGCAAAGCCCGTCGGCAAGAACCGCTCGGCGCTAAATAAATGCCGTTCACGGTTCACTATGTGACCCGGCACACGCTGTGTAGATCACAGGTATTAGTGTTTATTCCGGAACAGCTCTTTGCGGTACGCCGTGATCAGCCGCTGCCCGATGCCGCGCACAGCGGACGGTCGCGGGCTGGTAACGGACAGTCCCGCGCAGCAAAGATCGATGAATGATGAGGTTCACCATGTCCCACGACACTCCAAGCTCCACGACCACCGCTGCAAACCCCACGGTGCCTGGCCTGCAGCCTGCCGGGGCCGCCCGAGACCAGGCACAGCAGGGCGATGCCATCGAAAATTTGTCCCAGGAAAACCGCCGTTTCGCGCCCTCGGCCGAGTTCGCCGCTAAGGCAGTGGTCACCGCGGCAGAGTACGCCGAGGCCGACGCCGACCGTCCCGCGTTCTGGGCCAAGCAGGCGCGCGAGCTGCTGAGCTGGAGCAAAGACTTCACCAAGACGCTGGACTGGTCCAATCCGCCGTTCGCCAAATGGTTCGTCGGCGGAGAAGTCAACGCCGCCTACAACGCGCTGGACCGCCATGTGGAGAACGGCAACGGGGACCGGGTGGCCATCTACTTCGAGGGCGAGCCGGGCGATACGCGGACGTACACGTACGCGCAGCTGACTGAAGAGGTCAAGAGGGCCGCCAATGCTTTCGAGTCCCTCGGCATAGCGAAGGGCGACCGGGTGGCGGTCTACCTGCCCATGATTCCCGAGGCCGTCATCACGCTGCTGGCCTGCGCAAGGATCGGAGCCATCCACTCCGTAGTGTTCGGCGGCTTCTCCGCCGAGGCCTTGCGCTCCCGGATTGACGACGCCGAGGCCAAGCTCGTGGTCACCGCCGACGGCACCTACCGTCGCGGCAAGCCCAGCTCGCTTAAGCACGCGGTGGACGACGCCTTGTCCCACGAAGGGAACGGTAGCGGTCACACCGTCGAGAACGTCGTCGTCGTCAAGCGCAACGGCCAGGACGTGGACTGGCACGAGGGCCGGGACCACTGGTGGGCCGACACGGTCGGGGCGGCCTCTGCCGAGCACACCGCCGTCGGGCACGATTCCGAACACCCGCTCTTCATCCTGTACACCTCCGGAACCACGGGAAAGCCCAAAGGCATCCTGCACACTACCGGCGGCTACCTCACCCAGGTCGCTTACACCCACAAGGCAGTCTTCGACCTCCGCCCGGAGACGGATGTCTACTGGTGCACGGCCGACGTCGGCTGGATCACCGGGCACTCCTACGTCGCCTACGCCCCGCTCATCAACGGCGCCACGCAGGTCATGTACGAGGGCACCCCGGACTCCCCGCACCAGGGCCGCTGGTGGGAGCTGATCGAGAAGTACAAGGTGTCCATCCTGTACACCGCCCCCACCGCCATCCGGACCTTCATGAAATGGGGCAAGGAGATCCCGGGCAGCTACGACCTGTCCTCCATCCGTGTCCTGGGCTCCGTGGGCGAGCCCATCAACCCGGAAGCCTGGATGTGGTACCGCGAGGTCATCGGCGGCAACGCCGGTAAGCACGGGGAGAAGAAGGCCGATCCGGCTCCGATCGTGGATACCTGGTGGCAGACCGAAACCGGCGCCCAGATGATCGCCCCGCTCCCCGGGGTGACCGCCACTAAGCCCGGCTCCGCCCAGGTGCCGCTGCCCGGCATCGCCGTGGACGTCGTGGACGAGTCCGGCGAATCGGTGCCCAACGGCTCCGGCGGCTACCTGGTGATCCGCGAACCGTGGCCGGCCATGCTCCGCGGCATCTGGGGCGACCCCGAGCGGTTCAAAGAGACCTACTGGTCCCGGTTCGAGTCGATGTATTTCGCCGGCGACGGCGCCAAGAAGGATGAGGACGGCGACGTCTGGCTCCTGGGCCGCGTCGATGACGTCATGAACATTTCCGGACACCGGCTCTCCACCACGGAGATCGAGTCCGCCCTGGTGTCCCACCCCGCTGTGGCGGAAGCCGCCGTCGTTGGTGCCGCCGACGACACGACGGGGCAGGCCATCGTGGCGTTTGTGATCCTCCGCGGGGACGCCGTGGACTCCGGGGACGCAATCATCCAGGAGCTCCGCAACCACGTCGGCACGGAAATCGGACCGATCGCCAAGCCCAAGACCATCCTGGTGGTGCCCGAGCTGCCCAAGACCCGTTCCGGCAAGATCATGCGCCGCCTGCTCAAAGACGTCGCCGAAGGCCGCGAAGTGGGCGACGCCACCACCCTCGCCGACAACACCGTCATGGCCCAAATTGCGCAGTCGCTCAGGAAATAGCGCGTCGCGGTCCTGAGGGGCGCCGTTCATCCCAAAGATGAGCGGCGCCCCTCAGGTGCGCCCGCTTGCACCATAGACTGGAAGTCCCGACGTCGCCCAGCCCCAAGGACCGCTTAGATGCTTCCCGCAGCACGCCACCAGGCCATCGTGGACACGGTCCAGCGCGAACGCGTTGTCAGGGTCACGGACCTCGCCCAGCAGCTGGGCGTGTCCCTCATGACCGTGCGCCGGGATATCGAGCAGCTGGAGGAAGCCGGGCGGCTGGAGCGTATCCACGGCGGGGCCAAGCTGCCGGGCGGGGCCAGCACGCACGAGCCGGGGTTCGAACTTAAGTCCACCCAGCTGACGGCGGAGAAGCGGGCTATTGCCCTCGAGGCGGCCTCGCTGGTTCAGGAGGGCACCGCGGTGGGACTCAGCGCCGGCACCACCACTTGGGCGCTGGCAAAGGAGCTAGTCAACGGTCCGCGCATCACGGTGGTCACCAATTCGGTGCGCATCGCGGACCTTTTTCACGTGGGTCCGTCCTCCGGAGGATCCCGGGCCGACTCCACCGTGATCCTGATCGGGGGCCAGCGGACGCCGTCGGACGCCCTGGTGGGGCCGATCGCCACGGCCGCGTTGAAGCAGCTGCACCTGGACATCCTGTTCCTCGGCGTCCACGGAATGGACGCCGACGCCGGTTTCACCACGCCCAACCTGCTGGAAGCTGAAACGGACCGGGCGTTCGTGGCCGCGGCCCGCAAAGTGGTGGTCCTGGCCGATCATACAAAGTGGGGCACGCTGGGCATCAGCACCATCGCCGGGCTCGACGAGGCGGATGAAGTGATCAGTGACACCGGGCTCAGCGTGGACGCGCAGCGGACCCTCCAGGAGCGCGTGGGCCGGCTGCGCATCGTTTCCCCCCGGTAGCCGCCTCAGGGGCAGCCGCAGGACTGCCTGATCAGCAGCCGCGTGGGGAAGACATGGTGGCGGGGTGGCTCGCCGCGGTCCGCGCCGACCAGCGCGCGCACGGCGGCGTCCGCCATGTCACGCACGGGCTGTTCCACCGTAGTCAGCGGGGGCCATGAATATTCGGCATCCACCGAACCATCGAAGGCGGCCAGCGCGATGTCCCCCGGAACGGAGAGTCCGGCCTCGTGGAGGGCCCGGAGGATCCCGATGGCCTGCATGTCCGAGCTCGCAAAAATAGCGGTGGGCCGGTGGCCGGACGCCAATAGGCGCTGTCCGGCGGCGTAACCTCCATCCCGGGTGAAGGAACTGCGGGCGATGGGGCCTTCCGGCAGGCCGGCAGCCTTGAGCGCCTGCAGCCAGCCCTGTTCGCGGTCATCCGCCTCGTTGGCCGTGGTGATACCCATGGCCAGGCCGATGTTGGTGTGGCCATGACCCACGAGATGTTCCACGGCAGTGCGGGCGCCCGCGGCGAGGTCAACGCCAACGCTCGTGAGGCCGGCCAGCCGCGCGCTGTGGCTGAGCAGGACCGATGGAATCTCCGCCGCCTCCAAATCGGCGAGGTCCGGTTCGGAGAGCACGCTTGCGAGCACGACGCCGTCCACCTGGCGGGCGGCCAGGTTGCGGATATGGCGACGCTCCTTGGCGAGGTCACCGTCGGAATTGGTCAGGAACAATGCGTAGCCGAGTTCGCCGGCCGCATCCTCCACGGCGTGCGCCAGCAATGAGAAGAACGGGTTGCTGTTGTCCGGGATGATCAAGCCAATGGTTTCGCTGGATCCGAGCTTGAGGGCGCGCGCGGCGGCATTCGGCCGGTAGCCCAGAATCCGGATCGCGTCTTGGACCTTCGCTTCGGTGGCCGGCGCAACCCGTTTGGGACCGCCGTTGACCACGTAGCTGACCACCGCAGTGCTCACACCCGCATAGCGGGCAACGTCCTTGCGGGTCACCGGGCCTCGGGGTGTGTGCACTGCGGGGGTGGTCATGGAGTACATGCTAACTACACACCCTGCGGTCCGCTGCCAAAATCGCGGATGGGCAGGCGTTCGCCGTTGTTCTGGGCCGACGCGTGCGCCACGATTCCGGGCAGGGTGAACCGGGCGGCCACCCAGGCGTTGACCGGGGGCAGGGACCCCTCGTTGACCGCCGTCACGAAATCGTCCACGAGGAACTGGTGGCTGCCTTCGTGACCGTTAGGGGCCCCGCGGAATTCCTCCGGAAGCCGTCCGTGATCGTGCACGGGGGCCAGGCCGGAGATGAAGGCGTCACGAAGTTCGGGGGCGACATCGGCCAGGGACGGGTGGTCCAGCGGGATGCTGGGCCGGGTCTCCACCTGCGCGGAGATGTCATGGACGCTTTCCTTGTCCTGCCACACCGTCACGTTGGCGAGCTGCTCAAAGCTTGCCTCGGTGCCGAAGAAACGGAAGCGCGACTCGCGAATGTGGGACGGGTAGCCCACGCGGCGCATCTCGTTGGTGCGCATGGCACCGCCGTCGCTCAGTTCAAAAAGCGCGGTGGCGTTGGAGAAGTCGTTTCCGAACATGCTCACTTCCTTATCGAACACCCCGTCGTTCCGGTCGTCCTTGACGCCGATGCAGCTCACGCTGACGGCGTGTGACGGCAGCGCACCCAGGACGCCCCCGATTGCGTGCGTGGGGTACAGCATGGGCGGGTAGCTTGCCGTCGATTTCCACGCGTCTCCGCCGCTGTACTGGTAGGCGTCGTAGAAGCCCAGGTCCATGTCATGGACGTAGTCGCCTTCACTGTAGAAGATCCGGCCGAACTTGCCGGCGGAATGCTGGTTGCGGGCGTAGACCGTGGCGGGGTTGTAGTAGCTGGTCTCCCCCATGGCATAGACGAGCCCGGTCCCCTTCACAGCGTCAATGATGCGTTCGATTTCCTCTTCTGAAACCGCCATGGGGACGGCGGAATACACGTGCTTGCCGGCCCGGAGCGCCTGTTCCACCAGCGGACCGTGGGTCCAGCGCTGCGTGAAAATGGCGACGGCGTCGACGTCGGACGCCAGCAGCTCCTCGAAGCTCGCCTTCGCGCCGTCGAGCCCCCATTGCCGCAGCGCCGCGGCGGCGCGGTCCGGCCGTTCGTCGACGACATAGACCTCGCTTACGCCCGGGTGCAGCTTGAAGAGGTGGGCGAAGTGTCCGCCGAACTGGCCCACCCCAACAACTCCGATTGAAAACGTCATTGTTTACCTTTCCCTGACCGCCCGTAAATCCGGGCCTCGTGGCCCCACCGGCCATACGGGAAGTCTTACATCGCAATCTACTCGAGTCAACGACTTGAGGCAGTTCGGCATAATTTCCCTTCATTTCAATAAAAAAGACTTGCTGTGCCAAATCTACTCGTGTAGATTCCTCATCAGTTGTTACCCACATCACAGTCAGGAAAGGGTCGAAGATGACCACCCTTACCAAGCAGCAACAGGACCCGGCTTCCCGGGCCGCACGGCCCAAAACAGCGAAACCCGCCCCCCGCAGCCTGACCCGCCGCCTTGGGGACCTGAAGATCGCACTGCTCTTCATCCTCCCGGCGATGATCGGCTTCGTTTTCTTCTTTCTGGTCCCCACCATCCGGGGGGTCTACCTCAGCTTCACGGAGTACAGCATCCTGGGCGATCCCACCTGGATCGGCATCAAGAACTACACCGCGATCCTCGGCGATGAGCTGTTCTGGAACGCCATGGCGGTCACGGTCCAGTACGTGGCGCTAAACATCGGCTTCCAGACCGTCATAGCCCTCGGACTGGCGCTCCTGATGCACCGGGTGGCCAAGTCCACCTTCATCCGCGGCGCTCTGCTGCTGCCGTTCCTGGTTGCCAATGTGATAGTCGCCCTCCTGTGGTTCTGGATGCTCGACTACCAGATCGGAATCGTCAACGAGATCATCAACTGGATGGGCCTGCCGCGCATCGCCTTCTTCGGCAGCGAGCAATGGGCCATTCCCACCATCGCCGCCGTCAACGTCTGGCGGCACATGGGATACACGGCCCTGCTGATTTTCGCCGGCCTGCAGTCCATCCCCAACCATGTGTACGAGGTGGCCTCGCTCGACGGCGCCTCACCCACCCGGACTTTCTGGAGCATCACCATGCCGCTCCTGCGCCCCGTCCTGGTCCTGGTCCTCGTAGTCACCGTCATCGGCTCCTTCCAGGTGTTCGACACCGTTGCGGTGACCACGGGCGGCGGCCCCATCAATGCCTCCCGCGTGATCCAGATGTACATCTACCAAAAGGCCTTCGGCGAGTCGGACTTCGGCTACGCGTCCGCGCTGTCCGTCATTCTCTTCGTCATTCTCGCTCTTGTGGCCTTCCTGCAAATGAAGTTCCTCAAGGGCAACGAATCGGATCTGGACTAAGGAACCCCAGCCATGAGCACCTCCACATTTTCCCGCACCAAGCCCATCAACTGGCGCCGCGTCGGCGCCTGGACCCTCGTCGTCGTGGCCGTCGCCGTGACGGTGGCTCCGTTCCTCTGGATGCTCCGGACCGCCCTGTCCAGCAACGCAGCCCTTGCTTCAAACGCCGGCAACCTGCTTCCGGCGGACTTCAGCTGGGGCGCCTTTAAACGGGTGCTGGGGCTGCAGAGCCCCGAAGAGGCCATCGCCGAAGGCGGCTCCGGCGCCGCCATCAACTTCTGGCTGTACCTGCGGAACTCGGCAATCTTCGCCACCATCACCACCGCCGGGCAGGTGTTCTTCAGCGCGATGGCTGCCTATGCCTTCTCCCGGCTGCGCTGGCCGGGCCGGAACGTGGTGTTCGCGCTGTTCCTGGCCACCATGATGGTTCCGCCGATCTTCACCGCACTGCCCAACTTCCTCATGATCAAGAACCTGGGCCTGCTCAACACCTTTGCCGGCATGACGCTTCCCTTCGTGTTCATGACCCCGTTCGCCATCTTTTTCCTGCGCCAGTTCTTCCTGAGCATGTCCCGGGAAGTGGAAGAGGCCGCCATGCTCGACGGCGCCAAACACCTGCGGATCTTCTTCCAGATCGTCATCCCCAACGCGGCCGCGCCCCTGGCCACCCTGGCGCTGCTGACCTTCATCGGCCAGTGGAACGAGTATTTCTGGCCACTCCTCGTGGGACAGGACGAAAGTGTCCGCGTCCTCACGGTGGGCCTGGGAGTCTTCAAGTCCCAGTCGCCCCAGGGCGCCCCTGACTGGACGGGCCTGATGGCCGGCACGCTCGTCGCGGCGCTGCCCATCTTCATCCTCTTCATCGCCTTCGGCAAGAAAGTGGTGAACTCCATCGGCTTCTCCGGCATCAAGTAGTCCCCCACCGCATTCCCCTCTGATTCACCCTCCAGAAAGGTCCACCATGAAGAAGACCCTCGGCGCCGTCGCCGCCGCCGCAGCAATCGCAATATCCCTCTCCGCCTGTGGAGGCACGGGCTCGGCCTCCACCGAGGCCAAGGGAGAGATCAACTACTGGCTATGGGACGCCAACCAGCTCCCGGCCTACCAGCAGTGCGCGGACGATTTCACCAAGGCCAACCCGGACATCAAGGTCAAGATCACCCAGCGCGGCTGGGATGACTACTGGACCACCCTCACCAACGGATTCGTGGCCGGAACCGCCCCCGACGTCTTCACCGACCACCTGTCCAAGTACCCCGAGTACGCGGCGAAGAAGCAGCTCCTGCCGCTGGATGATGCCGTGGCCAAGGACGGCGTCAAGCTGGACAGCTACACCAAGGGCCTCCCCGAGCTCTGGGTGGGCCAGGACGGAAAGCGCTACGGCCTGCCCAAGGACTGGGACACCGTGGGCCTCTTCTACAACAAGGCCATGGCCGATTCCGCCGGCATCAGCGCGGAGCAGATGGCGAACCTGGACTGGAACCCCAAGGACGGCGGCAGCTACGAGAAGGCCATTGCGCACCTGACCGTGGACAAGAATGGCAAACGTGGCGATGAGGCTGGCTTCGACAAGAACAACGTGGCCGTCTATGGGCTGGGCCTGGCAAGCAGCGGATCCGGCCAGGGCCAGACGGAGTGGAGCTTCCTGAGCGCCACCACCGGGTGGACCGCCACGGACAAGAACCCGTGGGGCACCAAGTTCAACTACGACGATCCTCGTTTCCAGGACACCATCACCTGGTGGGCCGGCCTGATCGAGAAGGGCTACATGCCCAAGCTTGAGACCACCGTGGGCGCCAGCGTGGCGGACAACTTCGGGGCAGGCAAGGCCGCCATCAACACCACCGGCGACTGGCTGATCGGTCAGTACAAGTCGTACAAGGGCGTTGAAGCGGCGTTCGCGCCCACCCCGAAGGGACCCGACGGCAAGCGCGCCAGCATGTTCAACGGCCTGGCGGACTCGGTCTGGGCGGGCACCAAGAACCCGGCCGCCTCCATCAAGTGGGTCGAATACCTCGGCTCCACCGCGTGCCAGGACGTCGTGGCCAAAAAGGCAGTGGTCTTCCCGGCAATCACCAGCTCCTCGGAGCTCGCGGCCAAGGCTTTCGCGGACAAGGGTACGGACGTCTCCGCCTTCACCACCCATGTCAAGGACGGCACCACCTTCCTGTTCCCCATCGCGGACAAGGCAGCTAAGGTGGACGGCATCATGAAGCCGGCCATGGATGCTGTGCTCTCCGGCAAGAAGCCCGCCAGCTCCCTGACCGAAGCCAACAACCAGGTCAACGCCCTCTTCAAGTAGGCCTGCATCGACTGCGGCTGACCGCAGTCACCGGGTGCCGCCGCTTCCCTGCTCAAGGCGGCGGCACCCCGGAGCTTTCCCGTCACCAAAATTTTTTCCGTACTGCGTTACTGAACGCACCCCTTATCAATCGAAAGAGACCCCCATGGATCCATTGCATCTCCGCTCCGCCGGCATCAGCCTGGTGATCAGCTTCGACAGCGGGGAGGCCGAGGTCATCCATTGGGGAGCCGATCTGGGCGGTTCACTCCCCGATCTGGCCATCCTGGGCGAACCGATCCCGCACTCGGCCATCGATGCCACCGTCCCCGCCGGGCTCCTTCCGCAGGCCTCGTCCAGCTGGCGCGGCCGTCCCGCCCTCCGCGGACACCGCATCGCCGACGGCGTGCCCGGCCACGACTTCTCCGTCCGCCTTCGCGTCGCGGACGTTTCGGCCGGAACCCGCGCCCGCGCTGCCGGCAACGCTGGAAAGTCAGCGGTCATCACCCAGTCGGATCCGGACGCCGGCATCGCCGTTGTGTCAAGCATCGAGCTGCACGACGGCGGCCTCCTCGAAATGCGGCACACCGTGACCAACACCGGCACCTCACCCTTCCAGGTGGACGAACTGGCCACCGTGCTCCCGGTGGCTCATGACGCCGTCGAACTCCTGGACCTGACCGGGCGCTGGTGCCGCGAGCGCCACCCGCAGCGCCGGCCCATCCAGCAGGGCACCTGGGTACGGACTGGCCGCCACGGACGCACAGGCCACGACTCCTCCCTGCTGCTGGCGGCCGGCACTTCCGGCTTTGGCAACCGCCACGGCAAGGTCTGGGCCACTCATCTGGCCTGGAGCGGAAACCATGAACAGTTCGCAGACAGCATTGCGGACGGCCGCACCGTCATTGGCGGCTCCGAACTGCTGGGACCCGCCGAGGTGGTTCTCGAACCCGGCGCGAGCTACACCACCCCCGCACTCTTCGCCGCATATTCCAGCCATGGCCTGGACGGCATCAGTGAAGCCTTCTACAGCTGGTTCCGGAACCGGCCGCACCACGTCCTGCCCGCTACCGGCGGCGGCAAAGCACGTCCCGTGGTACTCAACACCTGGGAAGCGGTCTATTTCGACCACAACCTTGACACCCTGATCGAACTGGCCGATTCCGCCGCCGAGCTCGGCGTGGAGCGGTTCGTCCTCGACGACGGCTGGTTCCGCGGCCGCCGCGACGACCACGCCGGGCTCGGTGACTGGTACGTGGACGAGGGCCTGTGGCCAGCCGGACTGTCACCGCTGATCGAGGCCGTAACCACGCGGGGCATGGAATTCGGCCTCTGGGTCGAACCGGAAATGATCAACCTGGACTCCGACGTGGCCCGCGCCCACCCGGACTGGATCGCTGGCCCTGCCGCTGCGTCGCACAAGGACGGGGGGCGTCTGCCGCTGGAATGGCGCAACCAGCACATCATCGACCTCGTCAATCCCGGGGCCTGGCAGTACATTTTCGACCGGATCGATGCTTTATTGACCGAAAACAACATCAGTTACCTGAAGTGGGACCAGAACCGGGATCTTCTGGAGCACGGCCACGCCGGCCGGGCGTCGGTGCACCAGCAGACCCTTGCCGCCTACCGGCTATTCGACGAACTCCGCAAGGCGCACCCCGGAGTCGAGATCGAAAGCTGCTCGTCCGGCGGAGCCCGCGTGGACCTGGGCATCCTGGAACGGACCGACCGGATCTGGGGCTCGGACTGCAACGACGCCCTGGAACGCCAGACCATCCAACGCTGGACCGGGCTCGTGGTGCCGCCGGAACTGGTGGGGGGCCACATCGGACCCACCACCTCCCACACCACCGCCCGCACGCACGATCTCTCCTTCCGCGCCATCACCGCGCTGTTCGGGCACTTTGGCATGGAATGGGACGTCCGCCAGGTTCAAGGGGCCGAGCGTGAGGAACTCAAGCGCTTCATCGGCCTCTACAAGGAGCACCGCGGGCTGATCCATGCCGGACGCATGGTCAGGGCGGATCTGGCCGACGAATCCCTGATGCTTCACGGCGTGGTGGCCCCCGCCGCCTTGTCGGCAGGCATGGTCGCAGGCGACACGGCCGGCCTGTTCGCCCTCGTGAGCACGCGGACAAGCTTCGCCGAACAACCGGGCCGCGTCACCATCCCCGGGTTGGACCCTGAACGCAGCTACCGCGTGGAGGCCATCTTCCCGGTCCCCTCGGATGCCGACTATGCCCGCACCTACACCCAGGTCCGGCCGCCGGCATGGCTGGCGGCCGGCGCCGAGGCCAGGGGCCGGTTCCTTGCCGAGGTGGGCCTGCCCATGCCGGTCCTCAACCCGGAGCATGCACTTCTGTTGAAGTTGTCGGCAGCCTGAGCTGAGCCGGCCGGGGCCGGGGCGGCCAGCCGCGCAGCTGCCCGCCCCGGGCGCCCGGGCGCCAAACTCACAGGGCCTAACGGGCGTCCACCAGGACAACTTCGAACTCACTGGCCCCGGCTATGCCGAACTTTGCATTCACGGCTGCGAGCGTGTCCCCGAACAGGGCCGCCGTCGTCGGAACCTGGAAGTCGGGGCTGGTGATCACGGCGCGGACTTCGCCGGAATCGGTCCCGGGATCCAGGCGGATGCGGCTGACCTGATTGAGCTGGTTCTGCACCGCCCACAGGGTGTGTCCCTGCGCCACGATCCCGTCGACGTAGGGCACATCCACGCCGGTGATCCGGGCGCTGGAGCCCGTTTCCGGGTCCACGGTGTAGAGGGCCCCGTTGACGGTATGGGCCACAACCAGGGTCCGCCCGCCCTGGACGGCCGCAATGCCGTTGAGGTTAAAGCCCTGCTTGATGTCCGCGGCCGGCCCGCTCAGCGCGAGCGTCTCGGCATCGCCGGGTTCCCCATCGTGGTTGACCGGGATGAAGTAAAGCTCGGGGCGCGTCGAATTGGTGAACCAGGCGCCGTCGTCGGTCAGCGTGACGTCGTTGATGAAGGCCGGCTGCTGTGGCGTCGCCGCGGTCAGCTGGTACTCCGCCACGGTCTTTCGGGTATGTGTGTCATAGACGTAGGCCTGCCCGGTAGAGCCGCCGGCGACGAAGAGCAGGTCATGGCGGACGTCGGCTTTCATGCCCACCGCTGCCCGGCCATCCGGGACGTCGATAAAGAGTTCGGCGGTGCGGTCGCGAATGTCCCCGCGGTAGATGTCGCCCTTGGCGAGGTCTCCTGCGTAAAAGGTGCTCCCCCGCCCGGCGGCGATTCCTTCAGCCGATGTGGCCCCCGGGAGTTTGATGACCGACGTCGAACGCTCGGCCGACGGCGCCCTGGCGCCTGCCATGGGGGCCGGAACGAAAAGTGCCGCAAGGGCCACGAGTCCCACAGCGGCGCGGCGAAGTGCTTTTCCTGAACCAATACTTGTGTGGCGCATGATGACGCTCTCCAGATCGGGCTTTCCGCGCGAGCTGACCCGTACGGGAGCTCCGCACGATGGTTCTCTCAGTTTAAGCACCGCGGTGACGGCCCGCCAGAGTCCGGCGAAGTGCCGGGTGGGGCTGCCGCGGCGCCCTGCGGGGCGCCGCCCTGCGGGGCGGCCCGGCGCCGCCCCACGGCCCCACCCGTAAAGATCCGCGCAGGTTGCCCGCCACGCGATACATTTGCACACATGACTGAAGCCGCCCCCACCAACGACGCCAGCCGTGGCACCATCCTGGTCCTTAACGGCCCCAACCTGAACCTGCTCGGCACCCGTGAGCCCGAAAAGTATGGCACGTCCACACTGGTCGACGTCGAAAACCTCGCCAAGGAAGCCGGGGCGGCACATGGCTTCGACGTCGAGTGCTTCCAGTCCAACCACGAGGGCGCCCTGGTGGACGCCATCCACGCGGCCCGGGGCAAAGCCGTCGGCATCGTGCTGAACGCCGGCGCCTACACCCACACCTCGGTGGCCATCCGCGACGCGATCTCCGCGGTGCAGCTGCCCGCCGTCGAGGTCCACATCACCAATGTCCACGCCCGCGAGGAATTCCGGCACCACTCCTATCTCTCGGACATCAGCAAGGCTGTCATCGCCGGGGCCGGCATCATGGGTTACCGGTTCGCCGTCGAATACCTGGCTGACTTGAATTCCCCGCAAGCCTGACTATGTGCGCGGACGGACCAGGAACGGCTGACTGGTACCGGAACTTCGGCATGTTCGACGCCCCGGAGTCGTCGCCCTGTTACGCGGAGTGGTCCGTTGGCATCGCGAACGACCCTGAGCTGATCCGCCGCATCGAGCAGTGGCCGCACAACAAGCGTCAGCCGCTGCTCATGCTGGCCGCCGCCCGTTTCCTGGGCGCACGCATCAGCCCGTACCCGGCATTCAGCGAGTTCCTATACGACCACTGGGCTGAGATCTCGCGCATTGTGCTGGCGCGCGCCACACAGACCAACGAGGCCGGACGATGCGCCACCCTCTTGCCGTCACTGGCGGCGATCGCGGACGTTACCGGAAAGCCGCTTGCCCTGCTGGAAGTGGGTGCATCCGCCGGGCTTGGCCTGTTTCCGGACCGGTACGCCTACGAATACCAGGGCGCCGCCGGGATCACCCGCCTCTTACCTGGACCGGAGGAGCCGCCACCGCCCATGCTCCGCTGCACCATTGAAGGCCCGGTCCCCGTGCCCGCGGCCCTCCCTGAGGTGGTGTGGCGGGCCGGGATCGACCTCAACCCGCTGGACATAGCCAATCCCGACGACGTTGCATGGCTTGAGGCGCTCATCTGGCCGGAGCAGGAATTCCGCCGGGAGCGGCTGCGCCAGGCCATCGCCATCGCGCAACAGCAGCCGCCGCTGCTTGTGGCCGGCGACCTTAACGAGCAGCTGGTGCATCTCGCAGCATCAGCGCCGGCGGACGCAACGCTGGTGGTGTTCCACAGCGCGGTGATGGCCTATCTGACGTCGGCCGAACGTGAAAGATTCCGCCAGGCAATCAACGCACTCGCGGTAAGCCGGGGGTGTCAGTGGCTGTCCAACGAGGGCCACACGGTGATCCAGCAGGCTGACGGTTCCAGTGTGGTCCCCGAAATGAATCCGGAACGGCTCCGCGGCCGCTTCCTGCTGCTGCACAACGGACAACCCGTGGCCATCGCCGGTCCCCACGGCCAAAGCCTGCAATGGCTCTAACAGCGCACCGGGCCCGGGCTTCGGCCCGCTCCCTTGATAGTCAGGAGCTGAATCCCGAGAGGTGGACTGTTGGTTGCGCTGTTGCTGGTTGCGCTATTTCTGGATACATTGCCCGGACGATACGGCGCTGCTCAGGCCCGGAGCCTGCGCCGCCACGGGTCCCAGATCAGCCATGGTAATGGCGAACCCCAGCGCTTCCTGCGACGTGGTTTTCGCGAAGATAACCCCTGCCACCTCTCCGCTGTTGGTCAGCAGCGGTCCGCCCGAGTTGCCCGGCTGGACGTCGCCGGCGATGCGGTACACGTCCTCGGGCGACGGATTGTTGCCATAGATGTCCGGGACAAGCACCGGAGTGATGTCCTGCACGGTTGCGGGCTTGGACTGGAACGGGCCGCCGTGCGGGTAGCCGGCGAAAGCCGCCGGGCTGCCGGCAGGCAGGTTTCCGCTCAGCGGAAGTGGGATTGCGGGCAATCCGTCAACGGCGAGGACGGCGAGGTCGTGCTGGCTGTCGAAGTACACCACGCGGCCCGGCATGGCCCCCACGCCGGGGGCCTCCACCACGGGCTGCGACACGCCCGCCACCACGTGGGCGTTGGTCACAACCCGGCCGGGCGAAACCACGAACCCTGTTCCAGTCTGGTTCTGCCCGCACTGATAGGCGGTTCCGGCAATCTTCAGCACCGATTCCGCAGCCCGGTTCAAGGCGGGAGTGTCCGTGCTGGCATTGGGAGCCGTTACCTGTTGTCCTTGGCCTATCCCCTCGATCAGGGTGGGAATGCCGTCCCCGATCACGGCAGACCGCAGTTGCGCCACGGCGGTCTTGACCGGCGTCGGGGTCAGCCCGTCGATGAAACGGATCACCTTGGATTCGGCCAACTGCTGCGACACAAAGGGAACGCCCAGCGCACTGATGCTGAAGGAGAGCATGGACATCACCAGGGCGGCCACCACCACGTTGACCCCGCCTCCCACCACGCGGTCCACGGTGCGAAGGGGCTGGATCCGCACGGCGCTGCGGATACTCCGCCCGATCATGGTGCCCAGCGCATGTCCGAGGACAATGAGCACGACGGCGGTGGCCACGATAGCGGTGAGCCTCCAGCCGCTGTCCTGCACGAGGTTGCTGACAATGGGAACGGAAACGAACGCGGCCAGGGCCCCGGCAACAAATCCGGCGATACCTCCCAGCGTTACCAGAAAGCCGTTGCGCAGGCCGTATATCAAATAGGACAGCAGCGTGAGAATCAACGCCAAGTCCAAGATGGTCAAGCCGAACAACGGGTCTCCTTACAGACAGGTAAGCCCCAATTCTAATGGTGGATACTGACAGTTTGCCGGACGGGCCCGCCGTCGGACGTCATCCGCCGCGGACCTCTGAATGGGCCGCCCGAGGGCGCTTCAGCGGGCAGCCCCCAGGCCCTCGCGGCGTCGTTTAGGGCGTTGCAGGTGCCAAGTACGTCACAGAACTTTCAAAATTCTGAAACAATGGCTGAAGCGCCCCAGCCGACACAATAAGTCAGGAGATTTTATGGACATCGAGGTATTGCGCCGCGCACCCCTTTTCGCCACGCTCGACGACGAAGCATTCCGCCTTCTCACGGATGAGCTTACCGAGGTGGACCTCTCACGTGGAGCCTCGGTTTTCCGGGAAGGCGACCAGGGTGACCAGCTGTACTTCATCGTCTCCGGCAAGGTGAAGCTGGGCCGCACGTCTCCCGACGGTCGCGAGTCACTGCTTGCCATCCTCGGCCCGGGTGAGCTCTTTGGTGAGATGGCGCTGTTCGACCCGAGCCCCCGCACGGCCACGGCAACTGCCGTCTCGGAGACCCGCCTGGCCGGGTTGAAGAACGAGAGCCTCAACGCCCTGCTCCGCACCCGTCCAGAGGTTTCCGCCCAGCTGCTGCAGGCCCTGGCCCGCCGCCTGCGCCGCACCAACGACTCGCTCTCCGACCTCGTGTTCTCCGACGTCCCTGGCCGCGTGGCCAAGGCGCTGCTGGACCTGGCCGACCGTTTCGGCCGCCCGGCGACGGACGGCGTGCTGGTGGCCCACGAGCTCACCCAAGAGGAGCTGGCCCAGCTGGTGGGCGCCTCCCGTGAAACCGTGAACAAGGCCCTGGCCGAGTTCGTTCAGCGCGGGTGGCTGCGCCTGGAAGCCCGCGCCGTCGTGATCCTGGACATGCAGCGCCTCCGCCAGCGCTCCCGTTAACCGCAATTAGCAGCAAGCCCGAGGGCCGGCCCGTGGAAACGGAGCCGGCTTTCGTCGTTTAATGCGGGATCTTGCCCGGTCCGTTCGGCTGCGCGGATCACTCAGCGCAGGGGTTCGCTCCGGTGTTGGTTCGTTCACAGCGTTGGCTCGCTCACAGTGTTGGGCCGCTCAGCGCCACGGGACATGCCCAGTCGCGGCACCACACATCGGACATAACGCCACTGTGCTCAGCGGCCCGCGTCGGCGGAGGACATATCCAGTGGTGGGGAGGTCGTCGGCAGCAGCCGGGTAAGTCGCCGGAGGACATGTCCAGTGGCTCAAATCAGTCCGGGGAGGACATGTCCGTTCCCCACTTCCCGGGCCTTGGGACATGCCCATTCCCGGGAGCAGACCGTGGACATAACGCCCTTATGTCCATTGGTCCGGGCCAGGGGAGGGCATGTCCCCCGGGGGTCTTCGCGAGCAGTGGACATGTCCCACGGTGAGCCTCAGGAAGGGGCATGTCCCCCAGCCGGAGGCACGTCCCGCGCCCCGGGGACGCGCCTGAGCCTGCGCCGGCCGTGTCAGCGTTCGCGCTGCGGCTCGCCGGCGATGGTTTTGGCTGCCTCGACCTCGAGCATGAGCTTGCCGTCTTCCTCGACGAGCCGGGGCTGGTAGACGTGGGGCTTGCGCTTGTAGCTCAGGTAGGCAATGCACCCGTTGGCGGCGGCCATCTTTTCGAGCATGATCTCGGATCCGGGCACCAGCAGCTGGCCCAGTTTCAGGCCCACCGTGTTTTCCTGGCCCACTTCGTCGCCGAGGGCGGTGGTGTCCCGTTCCTCGATGATCTTCTTCGCGCACACCCAACGGCCCCACACGCCCTTGCTGGCCAGGAGCGAGGGCTGCTGGTTCACGGGCACCGTGGCGGCGAAGTAACGGGTATTGAAACGCCGGTGGGCAAAGTCGGGGCTAAGCCAGTTGACCAGCGGCTTGAGCAGGTCCGTCCGCACCGACAAGCCGCGTTTGGCGAGAACGTCGGTGAAGGACTTTTCCTGATCGGCCACGGCTTCCCGCGCGCGCATCCACTCGGAGGTGGAAATGGCTTCCACTGTGGTGGAGAGGTCCGGACCGGCCAGCAACACCCCGGTTTCCTCGAAGAGCTCGCGGATGGCGCCCACCACGTGGCGTCGGGCCAGTCCGACGTCGGTTGTCCCCATTGCGTCCGCCCACTGCTGGGGCGAGGGCCCCAGCCAGCCGACGGCGTCGTCGTCCGAGGCGTCCAGGGAGCCGCCAGGGAAGGCGAGGACTCCCAGCGGAGAGGATCCGGGGCGGTATCCGAGCCAGGTCTCAAGGCCGGTGGGTGAGTCCCGGAGGAGGACCACGGATGAGGCGAACCGCGGCGCGCGGGGCGTCCGCTCGCCGTGTTCAAGCCAGCTTTGTGCCGCTCCCTCAAGATCGGGAGGCAACACAAACAGGCGACGGGCTAACTGGGGCAAGGGAATTGACCGGCCTTCTAGCTAAATTCCGCAATCAATTCGACTTCCACAGGGGAGTCGAGAGGCAGGACCGACACGCCGACGGCGGAGCGGGCATGCTGTCCGGCGTCGCCGAGGACGGTGCCGAGCAATTCGGATGCCCCGTTGATGACGCCGGGCTGCCCGGTGAAGGACGGATCCGAGGACACGAAGCCGACAACCTTGACGATCCGCGTGATGCGGTCAAGGTCCCCGATGACGCTCTTGACCGCAGCCAGCGCATTGACAGCGCAGACGGCGGCATAGTGCTTGGCGGTCTCCGGCGACACCGTGGCCTCGTCGGCGTGGCCCTCGGCGCCCGTGGACACCTTCCCCGTGGCTTCGAGTTTGCCGTTAATAAACGGCAGCTGGCCCGACGTGTAAACGTGGTTGCCGGAGATGACCGCCGGGACGTAGGCGGCCACCGGAGCAGCCACCTCCGGAAGGGCCAGGCCCAGCTCGGCCAACCGCTGTTCGACGGCGGAAGCCGGCGCTGCGGCTCCGGTAACGGAGGTTCTTTCGGTGCCGGCGGCGGTTTCTTCGGCGGGTGCCGGGGTCTCCGGGCCGGTGTGTGCAGTGCTAGTCATGACTACTGCTTCTCCCTCTTAAGGTAGGCAACCAGACCGTTGCCTTCGGGACCGGTGACTACCTGAACGAGCTCCCACCCGTCTTCTCCCCACTGGTCCAGAATCTGCTTCGTGGCGTGAATAATGAGCGGAATCGTGGCGTACTCCCATTTGGTCATGAGCTAAAGCCTAGTCGTTGCCGCTAAAGTGGAAAACATGGCGACTGGTAGAAACCCTTTATTCGACACGGCCACCACCCTCGGAAAGATCCTCGCTTTCCTTGGCGTGAGCGCTATTTGTGGTGTCCTCGTGGCGGGCCTGCTGGTCCCCGCGGCGGCAGTATCCGGTAGCACGGCCAGCGGTTCCATCCAATTTTTCGACACGCTGCCGGCCGAACTCCAGGTGGACCCGCCCAGCCAATCCACCAAGATCCTCGCCTCTGACGGCAGCGTGATCGCCAATCTCTTCGCCGAAAACCGCACACGCGTTTCGCTGGACCAGATGTCGCCATACATCAAAGACGCGATCATTTCGATCGAGGACAGCCGCTTCTACCAGCACGGCGGCGTGGACACGACCGGCATCCTGCGAGCACTGGTAAGCACGGCGCGCGGGAACAAGCAGGGCGCCTCCACAATTACCCAGCAGTACGTGAATAACGTCATCAACGCTTCCCTTGAAGCCGAGGGCAAGAGCGAGGACGTCAAGCTCAACGGCGTCAACAAGGGTGTCGGCGACAAGCTTCGCGAAATGAAGCTGTCAATCGCCCTGGAAAAGAAGTTCACCAAGGAGCAGATCCTCGAGGGCTACCTCAACATCGTGTTCTTCAACCGGGACGCCTACGGCATTGAAGCCGCCTCAAAGTTCTTCTTCAGCACCACGGCCAAGGACCTGACCCTGCCGCAGGCCGCACTGCTGGCAGGCCTGGTGAACAGCCCCTCCTATTACGACCCGATCAACCACCCGGACAATGCCAAGGTCCGCCGTGACCTGGTGCTCAGCTCCATGCTCAACCAGGGCAAGATCAAAAAGGCCGACTACGACGCCGCGGTGGCCACGCCGGTGGAAACCAAGGTCACCCCCGCCCGCCAGGGGTGCGCCTACGCCGCAACCGCCCCCTACTTCTGCGACTACGTCCTGCACCTGCTGCTGAACAACCCCGCATACGGAGCGGACGCCACAGAACGTGAAAAGAAGGTCTTCCGCGGCGGCCTGACCATCACCACCACCCTGGATCCCAAGGCGCAGGGCGTGGCCCAGACCCAGGTGGATGCCTCGGCCGGCGCCAACCCGGACAAGTGGGGCGCGGCCCTGGTGTCCGTCCAGCCCAACTCGGGCAAGATCATCTCGATGGCGCAAAATACCGTCTGGTTCCCGGCCGACGGTAAATTCGACCAGACCCAGAACTTCAACGTCGATGCCAAGGACGCCAACGGCAACGACCTCAACGGCCTGGGCGGGTTCCAGCCCGGTTCCACCATGAAGCCCTTCACTTTCGCCGAATGGCTGAACGAGGGCAAATCAATGAACACCCAGCTCAACGGCGCGGTGCGGCGATATCCGCAGAACTTCCCGTGGAAGAACACCTGCCCCACACCAACGGTCGGCTGGTATGACAGCACCAACGGCACCAAGGACCTGCAGAACGCCGAAGACGGCTACTACAAATACATGTCCGTCCTTGACGGCCTGGCGAACTCGATCAACACCATGACGTTCGCCTCCGCCGCGCAGGTGGACCTCTGCGGAATCCAGAAGATCGTGGATGCCGTGGGTATTCACGCCGGCCTGCCCAACGCCGACTCACCCAATCCCAAGGTGAAAATGACCACCCTGGGTAACCTGATCGGGTCCACTCAGACGGCCCCCCTGACCATGGCCAGCGCGTTCGCCACGTTCGCAAACGACGGCAAGTACTGCGAGCCGATCGCGATCGTGTCGGTGACGGACCAGAACGGCGCCCAGCTGCCGGCCCAGGCTACGAGCTGCAGGGACGCGGTCAAGCCCGAAGTGGCCCGGGGCGTCGCCTACGCCATGCAGGAAGTGTTGAACCGCGGCTCGGGTTCATTGATCCAGCCACGCATCTCCACCAAGACGAACTTCCCCATCGCCGGCAAGACCGGCACCAACGACACCAACGGATCAACCTGGGTTGCCGGCTACACCACGGGCCTGGCGACGGCCACTTGGTTCGGCGACCCCCTGGGCGACCAGAGCCGGGCCGGTCAGAACATCACGGTGAACGGCAAGTTCTACAAGGGCATCGACGGCTACATGATTGCCGGTCCCCAGTTCTCCAACTACATGGCACAGGTGGCTCCGGGCTACGGTACCAACCCGTTCCCCGCTCCGCCGTCCAACATGGTCAACGGGGCTCCCGCCACCCGGCAGACCACGCCGTCCACGCCGAATCTTTCACCGCTCCCCGCGCCCAGCACGGCTGCGCCCGCTCCGGCGCCCAGTAATGGCAACAGCGGCAACAACGGCAACGGCAAGGGGTAGCGCCAGTGGTTGATGCCTCCGCCCTCGCCAGCCGCGCCCGGAACATCGGGCGCGGCTTTGCCGTCACCGCCGCGGCCGGTGCTGCTGCAGGCTTGGCCACCGCCGGTTACGGGCTGTGGGAAAAGAACCAGTTCGTGGTGCGGGAGGAAAGCCTCCCGATCATGCCTCCGGGGTTCGGCACGTTCCGGATCCTGCACCTAAGCGACATCCACTTCGTGCCGGGTCAGCACCGCAAGGCCCAGTGGCTGTCCTCGCTGGCCGAGCTGGAGCCCGATCTGGTAGTGAACACCGGCGATAACCTTAGCCATGCCAAGGCCGTTGATCCCCTGCTCAAGGCGCTGGCCCCCTTGCTGGAATTTCCTGGCGTGTTCGTGCCCGGCTCGAATGACTACTACGCGCCCACGCTGAAGAATCCGGCGTCGTACCTCGTGGGACCCTCGAAGGCACAGAAGGAACCGGTGGAGCTCGACTGGCCCAGGCTGCGCGCGTACTTCGGGATGTCCGGCTGGGTGGATCTGACCAACCGCGCCCAGTCCCTGGTGCTGAACCGGCTGCGTTTTGATTTTTCCGGCGTGGACGATCCCCACCTTGGCCTTGAGAGGTACGCCGGCTGGCCCCGGGGGACCAAGGGACGCGACGCCGACCCGCATCTGCGCGTGGCCGTCATTCATGCCCCGTACCAACGCGTGCTCGATCACTTCACCGAGGACGGCGCTGACCTCCTCCTGGCCGGCCACACCCACGGCGGCCAGATCTGCATCCCCGGCTACGGAGCGCTGGTGTCCAACTGCGACCTCCCCACATGGAGGGCCAAGGGACTCCATGACTGGGAAAGCGGAGGGCACTCGACGCCGGTGAACGTCTCCGGCGGGATCGGCACCTCCCGGTTCGCGCCCGTGCGCATAGCCTGCAGGCCCGAGGCCGTCCTGCTGACGCTGACGCCGCGCGCCTGAGCGCACCGCGGACCACTTTCCGCCCATACAAATGGGCCGGGTCATTGCCGAACGCAACAACGGGGCAACTGTTCCCGGCGTGACCGGATCCTGTGAAGCGTGGCTCTTCATGGCATAGGGTAGTTGCTAGAGGAAACTACATTCCACGTTGAAGCTTTAAGAAGCGGGCATGGCCAAGCAGACTCCATTTTTCACGTCCATCAGCCGTCTCTATCCCCACGTGAAGCCGATCCTTCCCCGGCTCGTTATGGGGCTCGTCTCTGCCCTGCTGGCCAGCCTCGTTGCCCTCGCCATCCCCCAGGTCCTACGCGTGCTGATCAACGATTCCCTTCGTCCGGGCGGGGCCACGGACGCTGTCTGGATAGCGTCCCTCGCCGTCCTGAGCCTGGGCGTGGCGGAGGCGGGCCTCGTCGCCCTGAGGCGGCAGTTTGTCATCAACCCGGCGACCACCGTGGAAACGCGCCTCCGCGTATCTCTCTACAACCATCTCCAGGACCTGACGGTATCGTTCCACGACCGTTGGGGATCCGGCCAGCTCCTCTCCCGCGCCATGACCGATCTGAATTTCCTGCGCCGCTGGATGGCCTTCGGAGCCATCATGCTGGTGGTCACCACGCTGACGGTGGTAATCGGGGTCGTCGTGATGTTTTCCATGAGCTGGCAGCTGGCCCTGATCTTCCTGGCAGCCGCCGTACCGCTTATGGTCTTCGGCTTCCGTTTCCGGACCAGGTTCAGCAAAGTGGCCCGCCGGAGCCAGGACCAGGCAGGCGATCTCGCCACCACCGTGGAGGAGTCGGTTCACGGCATCCGCGTCCTGAAGGCCTTCGGGCGCAGCCGTGAGGCCTTGGAGAACTTCAACGAGCAGGCGGAAGAACTGCGGCAGACCGAGATCGCCAAAGCAAGGCACCTGGCCCTCTTCAGCATGGTGGTCACCCTCCTGCCCGAACTCGCACTGGGCGCAGCCCTGGTAGTGGGCGTGATGCTGGCAGCACAGGGCGAGCTCAGCATCGGCGCCCTCGTGGCCTTCTTCGCCACCGCCGCGGTCATCGCCACTCCGGTGGAGTATTCCGGGATGCTCCTGGCCATGGCGCTGACCGCAAAGTCCGCCGTCGACCGGCACTTTGAAGTGATGGACTCGGCGAACACCATTACCAGTCCAGCGTGTCCGCAGCGGCCGGCCTCCCTCCGGGGCGCCCTCACCTTCGACTCGGCCACCTTCGCCTTCGAGGATGCCCCGGACAAACCCATCCTCAAGAACATCGACCTGGACATCCGGCCCGGCGAGACAATGGCGCTCGTGGGGATCACCGGCAGCGGAAAATCCGCACTTCTCCAGCTGGTCCCCCGCCTGTACGACGTCACGGACGGCTCCATCGCCATCGACGGCGTGGACCTGAGAGATTTCGACGTGGACGAACTCCGCACCATAGTGGGCGTTGCCTTCGAGGACACCACACTGTTTTCCAACTCCGTCCGTGAGAACGTGCTGCTCGGCGCCCCGGACCGCACCGACGCGGCACTCGAGGAGGCCCTTGACGTGGCCCAGGCTCACTTTGTGTATTCCCTCCCGGACGGGCCGGACACGCTGATCGGCGAGGAAGGGCTCAGCCTCTCGGGGGGTCAGCGCCAGCGCATCGCGCTTGCCCGTGCCATCGCCGCCAAGCCAAGGATCCTGGTGCTGGATGATCCCCTGTCCGCCCTGGATGTCAACACGGAGGAGCTCGTGGAGGCGCGCCTGCGGGAAGTCCTTTCGGACACCACCACCCTGATCGTTGCCCACCGGCCGTCCACCGTGGCTCTGGCGGACCGGGTGGCGCTGCTGGAGGAGGGCCGGATCACCGCCGTCGGCACCCACACGCAGCTGCTGGCCGGCAACCCCCACTACCGCTACGTGATTGCCAGCCTGGACACAGAGCCGAGGGACCTGGATTCCGAACTGTCAGCCCTCGAGGATGAGGCGGAGGTGTCCCGATGAGCGCCGCGACCTTTGGAACGGCCAACGAGGACAACGCCCACCTCAGCAAGAGTGAGAGCAAGGCCGTACGACGCCGGTCACTCGACCTGCTTCGGTCCCTGATCCGCCCGGTCCGGCTGAGATTCTGGCTGACCATCGCCACGGTGGTCCTTTCCCAGGCGGCCCGCGTGGCCGGCCCGGCGCTGATCGCCTTCGGCATCGATCATGCGCTCCCGGCGCTGCGGGCCGGGGACAGTGTGCCGCTGGTGTTTGCGGGCGCCGCCTATTTGGCTGCTGCGGTTACCACGGCGGGGCTCACGGCCCTGTACGTGACCTCGACTGCCCGGCTGAGCCAGGCCATGCTGCTTGACCTGCGGGTGCGGGTCTTCCGGCATACCCAGCGCCTGAGCCTGGAGTTCCACGAGAGGTACACGTCCGGCCGCATCATCGCCCGCCAGACCTCGGACCTCGAAGCCTTGCGTGAACTGCTGGACTCCGGGGTGAGCTCCCTGGCCTCGGGAATCCTGTTCATGGCGTTCACCGCCGTCACGGTGTTCGCCCTCGACTGGCGCTCCGGACTGCTCGTTCTCGCCGCGGGGGTTCCCATGTTCGTCCTCTCCCGCTGGTATCAGAAGCATTCCCAGATCGCCTTCCGCGAGTCCCGCGTGGTGTCTGCTCGGCTGATCGTCCACTTCGTGGAGACCATGACCGGGATCCGGGCTGTCAAGGCCTTCCGCAAGGAGCGGGAAAACGCCGAACGGTTCGGCGGCCTGTCCGAGGACTACCGCAAGGTCACCTTCCGGTCCATCAACCTTAATGGCGTCTTCCAGCCGGGACTCGTGCTCATTGGCAACGTGTGCGTGGCGGTGGTCCTGCTTGTGGGCGGATTCCGCGCGCTCAACGGGGAGCTGGCCGTCGGCGTGCTGCTTGCCCTGATTCTGTCGACCAAGCGTTTCTTCCAGCCGGTGGACCAGATGGCCATGTTCTACAACTCTTTCCAGAGCGCCCAGGCAGCCCTTGAAAAGGTTTCCGGGCTCTTGGAGGAGATTCCCACTGTCAGGCCACCGGAGAACCCGGTGGCACTGACGGCCGCCCGGGGCACCATCGACTTTAACAACGTGGAGTTCCGCTACGGCGACGGACCGCTGGTCATCCCGGAAATGACCCTGCACATTCCAGCAGGACAGACCGTTGCACTGGTGGGCCAGACGGGCGCCGGAAAGTCCACCCTGGCCAAGCTGATTGCCCGGTTCTACGATGTCACGGCGGGTTCGGTAACCCTGGACGGTGTGGACCTCCGAAGCCTCGCCACCGCAGACTTGCGCCGCAACGTGGTGATGGTCACCCAGGAAGCCTTCCTGTTCAGCGGCTCCGTGGCTGAGAACATCGCCCTGGGACGCCCGGAGGCCTCGCGCGGGGAAATCGAGGAAGCAGCCCGGGCCGTTGGCGCCTACGACTTCATCATGGAACTGCCGGACGGTTTCGACACGGACGTGAACAAGCGCGGGGGACGTGTTTCGGCCGGCCAGCGGCAGCTCATCAGCTTTGCCCGGGCCTTCCTGGCACGCCCGGCGGTGCTTATCCTCGATGAGGCGACCTCCTCACTGGACGTTCCCTCGGAACGGCTGGTCCAGCACGGATTGGCAAGGCTCCTCCGGGGCACCGCTGCGGGCCCGGGACAGGAGAAGGACCATGGGCAGGACAGTGGACAGGCGGCGACGGCGGGGCGGACGGCCTTGATCATCGCCCACCGTCTCTCCACGGTGGAGACCGCTGCCCGGGTGCTGGTGGTCCACGATGGACGCGTGGTGGAAGATGGCACCCCGGACCAGCTGATCGGCGGCGGCGGACGCTTCGCTCAGCTGCACTGGGCCTGGAAAGATTCCCTGGTTTAGGACCCAACCCGGCCGGACTGGTCTTCAGGATGGAACCGGGGCGCCGAACCGCCGCCCCGTGGAGCCCGATTTCGCATCCGGGCCACTCATCGGATACTCTTGTGAAGTTGCTTTTGCAGCGGATCGGGATGTGGCGCAGCTTGGTAGCGCGCGTCGTTCGGGACGACGAGGTCGCAGGTTCAAATCCTGTCATCCCGACCAAGGTAAAAAGAGGGTCTCCCACTTGGGAGGCCCTCTTTTTCGTTTCCGACGATTGCACAGGAGCCGGCAGGGCCCGCGCAACGCAAGAAAGGGCCCCGGGACATGGTTCGCGCATGTCCCGGGGCCCGGGTTCCCTCGCGGGAGATTAAGCCTGTGGTCTACATCCAACGGAATTACATGGGGTCGGGCCAGTTGCCGATGCAGGACGGGACTGACATGGGATCAGGCCAGTTGCCGATGGCCTGTGGGACTGACATGGGATCCGGCCAGTTGCCGATGGCAATAGTGCTGCCCAGCTGATCCGTCAGGCCAACGATAGGACTTGCGGACAACACGGCGGGGGCCGCAGCTGAGAATGCCAGGGCCCCTGCCAAAGCGGCGGCGGCTGCAATCTTCTTCAACATAAGGTTTCCTCAATACGCGTCGGTTTCGTTACAAAGTCAGCACTGCCCTTGTTGACATACATTGTAAAATGTTTTCCACAGAGACTGTCAAGCATTTGGTATAGAGACTGTCCGGAATAAGGAGGACCCGTGGGCAACGGATTCGGGGAAAAGCTCCGCGCCGAACGACTCGAACGTGGGTTGACGCAAGCTGAACTGGGCAAGGACCTTTATTCTCCCAGCTACATCTCCCTCTTGGAAACAGGGCGCCGCGAACCCACCGCGGACGTCATCGAAGAACTGGCGCGACGCCTGGAACTCGCGCCCAAAGCGCTTGAGGCCTGGAGCCAGCCCATCTCTGTCAGCGACGCCGAGTATGTCCTCGCCGGGCTCTACGCACGCCAAGCGTGGGACCTGCGGGATTATCCGCTCGCCGCGGCCCATGCCGCCACAGCCGCCCAGATCGCGCTGGAGGGAAAGAACACCAGCGCCTGGTGGAACATGACCTACATGCAGGCCGAATGCCTGATGAAACAGGGCCAGCTGCAGGAGTGCCAAAAAATCATCCAGCACCTCCTCGAACACCCCATGGCCACCGAGTCCGCAGGGCTGGGGGTGCGTGCCCGGCAGATGCTTGCCGCGGTGTGTCACGGACAGGGGCAGCTGGCCACCGCCGTCGAGCATGCCCAAAAGGCCGTGGAACTCTGCGCGCAGCTGCCCAAGGGGTCGACGCTGATCATCGGCGCCCTGCGGGCACTGATTGGCGCGTTGGCCGAAAGCGGCCGGCTCGACGAGGCCTGGACCTACTGCCAGGCCATGAACGATCAGATGGATGATCAGTCCATTTCCCAACTGGCGGGCGAAGTGGCGTGGGTCATCGGGAACGTGGCCTTTATGCGGCACGACTACCCCGAGGGCATCAAGTACCACGAACGGGCCGCCAAGCTGCTGTCCCCGGCCAACGACATCGAGTTGTGGGCCCGGTTCAACAAGGCCTCGGCCGCCGTTCGGCTCTCCTCGGGCATCGTGGCGCCGGAGACTCTCTCCGCCATCGAGCGGGCAGAACTTGCACTGTCGATTGTGGGCGGAAACAAGACTGACCAGCTGGAGGTGGCGTTCATCCGCGCCCGCTGGCTTTACCTCACGGGCGACATCATGGCTGCGGTGGACAAACTGCGCGAGATCCACGCCGAACGGCAGGCATTGGCGCGGCACACCGCCGGCGAGGTGTCTCTCCTGCTGGGGAAATCCCTGAAGGCCGCCGGCGAGTCCGAGGAGGCTCTGGTGTTCCTGGAGGAGGCGCAGAAGGAGTTCAGCTCAGCCGGCGCCCAGGACCGGGTGCAGCAGGCCATGGATGCCGTGCTTGAGATCAGACTGGCCCAGCGGCGGGCTGCCGCGGCCGAAGCCGCGGCAGAGGCCAGCTGAGGCCGGTCCGGCTAACGATTCAGGCGAACGTGTGCCCGGTGAGCTTCTCGTACGCCTCCACATAGCGGCTCCGGGTCCGTTCCACCACGTCCTGCGGCAATGGCGGCGGCGGCAGGTCCGAGGCTTTGTCCCACCCGGACTCGGCCGAGGTCAGCCAGTCCCGGACGTACTGCTTGTCATAGGACGGCTGTGACTTGCCGGGCTCGTAGGTGGCGGCATCCCAGAAGCGCGAGGAGTCCGGAGTAAGGACCTCGTCGCCCAGGGTGATCACGCCGGAGGCGGCATCGAAACCGAATTCCACCTTGGTGTCGGCCAGGATGATGCCGCGCTCCCGGGCCGTCTTCTCGGCCTGGGTGTAGATCTTCAGCGTCAGCTCCCGCAGCCGCCCTGCGATGTCCTCCCCCACAAGGTCCACAAGGTCGCCATAGGTGATGTTCTCGTCGTGCTCGCCCACCTCGGCTTTGGCGGAGGGCGTGAAGATCGCCTCGGCCAGGCGCGAACCGTCCACCAGGCCTTCAGGCAGCGGGATGCTGCAGACGGTGCCGGACTGCTGGTACTCGAGGAGGCCCGAGCCCGTCAGGTAGCCCCGGGCGATGCACTCCACGGGGAACATGTCCAGCTTCTTGCAGATCATCGCGCGGCCTTCCACCTCCGCCGGAACGCCGCCCTCGACAGTTGAGGCCAGGACATGGTGAGCCACGTCCAGCTGGTCGAACCACCACAGACTCAGCTGGGTGAGAATACGCCCCTTGTCCGGAATCTCGCTGGCCAGCACATGGTCGTAGGCGCTGATGCGGTCGCTTGCCACTACCAGGACGCAGTCCTGGCCCATCTGGTCCTTGATGGCCTCTTCGGCGGGAACATACAAGTCCCGGACCTTGCCGGAGTAGATGTGCCGCCAGCCGGGCAGCTCCAGTGTGGCGGTGTTGAAGCCGCCCTTCGATGTTTCGGACGGATTATGCTCTGCCACAGTCATGCCTTCACATTCGGGGCCGCGGGCGTGCCAACAGCCGCCGCGACCTTGATCTCGCCGCGGGCGGCTTTTCGTCCAATATCCGTGCGGAACTGGCTGCCTTCGAGCTGAACCAGCTCCACGCCGTCGTACGCCCGTTCACGGGCCTCCACCAAATCGGAACCCAGGGCCACCACCGCCAGCACGCGGCCGCCGGCGGAAACAACCTTGCCCTCGTCGTCAAGGGCGGTTCCGGCGTGGATCACATGGACGCCTTCGAGTTCGTCAACTTTCTTGAGTCCGCGGATGCGGTCCCCCGTCCGGGGCGTTCCCGGGTAGTTTTCGGCCGCAACGACGACGGCGACGGCCGTGTCCTTGGACCAGCGCAGCTCTTCGGCCTTGTCCAGTTCGCCTTTTGCCGCTGCCATCAACAAGGAACCGAGGGGCGTCTTGAGACGTGCCAGCACCGCTTGGGTTTCGGGGTCGCCGAAACGGACGTTGAACTCGATGACGCGGGTGCCGCGGGAGGTCAGCGCCAAGCCAACGAACAGCACGCCAACGAACGGCGTGCCGCGGCGGGCCATCTCGTTGACGGTCGGCTGGGCCACGCGGTCGATGACTTCCTGGACAAGCCCTTCGGGGGCCCATTCCAGCGGGGTGTAAGCACCCATGCCGCCGGTGTTGGGTCCCTCGTCGTTGTCGAAAATACGCTTGAAGTCCTGCGCCGGGGAGAGGGCGACCGTGGTGCGGCCGTCGCAGAGGACAAAAACCGAGACCTCGGGCCCATCCAGGAACTCCTCGATCACCACGGACCCGCCGGCATCGAAGCAGCTCTGGGCATGGGCGAGTGCCTCATTGCGGTTGTTGGTGACCACCACGCCCTTGCCGGCTGCGAGTCCGTCGTCCTTCACCACGTAGGGTGCACCGAAGGTGTCCAGGGCATCGGCCGCTTCCTCGGCATTGCCGGCCACGCGTGCCATGGCGGTGGGAACGCCGGCTTCGGCCATGATCTGCTTGGCGAAGGCCTTGGACGCCTCAAGCTGGGCGGCCGCCTTGCTGGGGCCGAACACTGGAATGCCCGCGGCGCGGACGGCGTCGGACACCCCTGCCGCCAGCGGGGCCTCGGGGCCCACCACGACGAGGTCCACCGTGAGCTTCGTGGCCAGCGCCGCGACGGCCTCGGGATCATTGGCGTCGATGGCATGGGTTGGGACCAGCTTGCTGATGCCGGCGTTGCCCGGAGCCGCGTGGACTTCGGAGACGTTGGGGTCCGCAAGCAAGGATCGGACAATGGCGTGTTCGCGGCCTCCGGGGCCAATGACGAGTACCTTCACAGTCTCCAAGGGTACTTTGTGCACCCTGCTCACTCCTAAGCCGTCTCAGCCACGGGACATGCCCAGCCCTGGCCGCGACCAAGGGACATAAGCCCAGCATGCCCATCCGTGCACACCAGGGGAGGACATGTCCCCCGGCGAGGGCGGACAACCCACGGGACATGCCCAGCCCTGGCCGCGACCAAGGGACATAAGCCCAGCATGCCCATCCGCGCACACCAGGGGAGGACATGCCCCGCGGGGAGCGCGGACAATCCGCGGGGCGGGCGGCTCCGAAGACCCTGTATGAAGAAGCTCACGAACTGGCTCAAGGGTCCCACTGCGCTGGCTGCGCTGGCCGGGGTGGCGGCCGCCGTCGTCGTACTTTCCGTTGCGGAACTGATCGGCGCCTTCTTCACGGCGCGGGCAACGCCGGTGATTGCCCTCGGATCCACCTTCATCGACTTCACGCCGCCGTGGATGAAGGACTTCGCGGTCACCACCTTCGGCACCAACGACAAGGCCGCGCTGTTTGCCGGGATGGGGCTCACGATTTTCCTCCTGGCCTGCGTGCTCGGCGTGGTGGCCTACCGGAAGTGGGCGCTCGGCGTGGCCGGTGTGCTGCTGATGGGTGCGGTGATTGTGGCCAGCGTAGTCACCCGGGCCAGTGTGAAGCCCTTGGACGCGATTCCGTCGTTGGTCGGCACCGCGGCCGGCCTGGTGGTGCTCCGGTTGTTGGTCACGCGTCTCTGGCGGCTGCACGAATGGCCCGCCCAGGCTGCGGATGTTGCCGCCAAGGGAGCCGACCGCCCGGCAACCACACGCCGTGGATTCTTCGCGGCAACAGGCGTCACGGCCGCCGCGGCTGCCGTTTCCGCCACCGGCGGCCGCCTGCTGAGCGCCGCCAGAAGCAACGTGGCCCAGGCCCGGGGGTCGCTGCAGCTCCCCTCCCCCGTCAAGGCCGCGCCTGCAGTGCCGGCCGGGGTGCAGTCTCCGGTCAACGGAGTGAGCCCGTGGTTGACGCCCAGCGGAGATTTCTACCGGATCGACACCGCCCTCAGCGTCCCCGAAATTAATGCCCGGGACTGGCAGTTGCGCATCCACGGCCTGGTGGAGCAGGAGGTCACGCTGACGTTCCAGGACCTGCTCGACGCCGACCTGATCGAGTCCCACGTGACACTGACCTGCGTGTCCAATCCAGTGGGCGGGAACCTGGCGGGCAATGCCAGGTGGCTGGGCGTTCCCATCCGCGACGTGCTCAAGATGGCACGGCCGAAGGAAGGCGCGGATATGGTGCTCTCCACCTCGGAGGACGGGTTCAGCGCATCAACGCCGCTGGAAGTGCTCCAGGACGACCGTGACGCGATGCTGGCCATCGGGATGAACGGCGAGCCCCTGCCGCTGGAGCACGGATACCCGGTGCGCATGGTGGTGCCGGGGCTGTACGGCTTCGTCTCCGCCACCAAATGGGTGGTTGACCTTGAAGTGACCAGGTTCGCCGACAGTAAGGCCTATTGGACCCAGCGCGGGTGGTCCGAGCGCGGGCCCATCAAGACCATGGCCCGTGTGGAAGTACCCAAATCCTTCGCCAAAGTCCCGGCCGGAAGGGTCGCGATCGGCGGCACCGCCTGGGCCCAAACCCGGGGCATCACCAAGGTGGAGGTGCAGATCGACGACGGTCCCTGGACCGAGGCCAAGCTCTCCGCTGAAGCATCCGTGATCACCTGGCGTCAATGGTCCTTTGACTGGGACGCCACGCCGGGCCCGCACTACATCAAGGTGCGGGCCACGGACGGAACCGGCGAGGTCCAGACGGACAAGCGTGCGGATCCGGTGCCAGACGGAGCATCGGGCCGGCAGTCGGTCATGGTGACCGTGGAGTAGCCCGGGAATTCGGAACCGGCATCATAGACTGGCTGCATGCCCTTGAATTCGCATGCCACCTTCGCTGTTGAGTCCGCCGTCGAACTGGCAGTCGTTGAACGCAGCGGCTTCGTCGAATCCCGGCACATCGGCTCGGCTGTGGTGATGGCGGCGGACGGAACGGTTGTCACCGAACTCGGCGACATCAACACCCCCATCTACGCCCGGTCCACCCTGAAGCCCTTGCAGGCCCTCGCCGCCATGCAGTCCGGCGTTCCCCTGCGCGGCGCCCAGGTTGCCTTGGCGTGCGCCAGCCACACCGGGTCTCTGGACCACATGGATGTGGTGGAGGGAATGCTCAAAGCCGCCGGGGTGAAGGAGGAACAGCTTCAGTGCCCGGCCGCGTGGCCGCAGGACGAGAACGCCCGACACTGGCTGATCCGCTCCGAGCAGGGGAAGTCAAAGCTCGCCTTCAACTGTTCGGGGAAACACGCGGCATTCCTGTGGGCGTGTACCGAGAACGGCTGGGACACCCACAGCTACCTTGAACCGAACCACCCGCTGCAGCAGCGCGTCCGTTCCGTCATCGAGGAATACTCCGGCGAGCGGATCGCCCACCTGGGCATTGACGGCTGCGGAGCCCCGGTGGCAGCCATTTCCCTCACCGGGCTGGCGCGGGCCTTCTCCCGTCTGGCCAAGGCCCCCGGGGACGAGAATTCCAGCGCCCGCGCCGCCACGATCGCGACGTCCATGCTGGACTATCCGTGGGCGGTCCAGGGGAAGGGTGAAGCCAACACCATCGTGATGGATGAACTCGAAATCATCGCAAAGGTGGGGGCCGAAGGCGTGCTGGTCATGGCCACCCCCAAGGGTGTTTCCGTGGCCGTCAAGATCCTCGACGGAAACGTCCGGGCCACCACGTTGGTGGGGCTCACGCTGCTCGCGGCGTCCGGGGCCGTGGATATTCCGGGTGTGTCCAGTGTGCTGGAAAAGGTTGTCGAGCCCGTGCTCGGAGGCGGACGGCCCGTCGGCAAGATCCGGCTGGGCCATGCGGTGTCCGCGCTGCTCGACTGACTTTCGCCGGACAGTATTCGGAAGGACCCACCATGGCAGTTGCACGCCGCCGCATTGATATTGAGGAAGGCCGCGCCGCGCTGGCCGCCTGGCGGGAAGCCGGCGCCCCGCCGTCGGACCTCCCCCGCGCCGTCACCGCGACCGCGGTGCGCTACACGCTGGAGGAAGTGACCGCCAGGGCGCCGGGCAACTCCGTGGAGGTCCGCATTCCGCCGTTCGGCGTTACCCAGTGCGTGGAGGGCCCGCGCCACACCCGGGGCACTCCCCCGAACGTCATAGAGTGCGACGCCGCCACTTGGCTCTCGATGGTAACCGGACAGTTGAGTTGGGCGGACGCCGTGGCGTCCGGCAAGGTGGCGGCCTCGGGGCTCCGCGCGGACCTGTCGAAGCTGCTGCCCCTCTAAGACGCTGCGGGCCTTCTGCGTTTCTGTCCACGGCCGCAACGTCCGGGGATCAAGCTCAACGCGCAGTACCCGCCCCTGTGTACGACGGGGCGGGTACTGGCAGGGGCTGGCAGTGGAGCGCCCCTATTCGTGGTTGAATGCGGCAGAGCTGCGGTCATCGTAGCCTGGCTGGGCTGAGGCCCCGCGCGTCGCCTTGCTCATCTGAAACTCAGGAATGTCGTCAGGATTCGGGCCTCCCCGAAACTTGGGGGATGCCTCTTGGCCGCCGCTGAGCCGTTCGAGTTCCTGGCGTTCGAAGAGGTCTTCCTGGCCGAGCATGATGGCAGAATCTTCGTTGGTGATTTCGCCCCGGAAGGCCCGGACCATAACGCTGTGGTCAAACTGGCCTTCCCACTTCGACACCACGAACGTGGCCACGCAGTTTCCCAGCAGGTTCACCACAACGCGCATGGAGTCCATGAGCCTGTCGGCCCCGAGCAGGAGGGCGACGCCGGCCACCGGGAATATGCCCAGCGCAGCCGCCGTGGCGGAGAGTGCCAGGAACGAGGAGCCGGGTACGCCAGCCATGCCTTTGGAGGTCAGCAGCAGGACGCCGAGGGCCGCGAGCTGCTGGCCCAGATCAAGGTGGTGACCGAAAGCCTGCGCCAGGAAAAGCAGGGAAATCGACAAGTAGATGGCGGCGCCGTCGAGGTTGAAGGAGTAGCCGGTGGGGACCACCAGACCGGTGGTTGCACGGGAGCAGCCTGCGTTCGTCAGCTTGGTCATGATACGGGGCATCACGGCTTCAGTGGATGCGGTGCCCAGCGCCAGCAGGAACTCCTCGCGGGTGTACTTCAGGAAATGCCACAGCGGTACCCGCGCGAATCCCCAGGCCACGAGGAACAGGAGGCCGATGAAAATTGCTGCAGCTCCGTAGCAGGCGGCAATCAACACGGCATAGGTGCCCAGCGTGCCCAGTCCGTATTGACCGATGATGAACGACATGGCGCCGAAGGCCCCGATGGGCGCCACCTTCATGATCCAGGACATGATCTTGAAAATCAGCTCCAGGAGGGTTTCCATGAGGCTGATGACCGGCAGGCAACGCTCGCGGCCGATGACCACGACTGCGGCGCCGAAGAAGACAGAGAAGAACAGGACCTGAAGCAGGCTATTGGTGGCGAAGGCGCCAATAACGCTGGTGGGGATAATGTCCAGCAGGAATGAAGCCGCATCCTTGGGCGGCGCGGTCCCGGTCTTTGCATTCAGCGCGTCCTGGGAGAGCGTGCTGGGATCGATGTTCAGGCCGGCTCCGGGCTGCACGATGTTGCCGACGATTAAACCGAAGACCAGGGCAAACAGCGTGGCCGCGGTGAAGTACAAAAGCGCCTTGACTCCTACCCTTCCGACCGCCTTGACGTCGCCAACGGCCGAAATTCCGGTGACGATCACCAGGAAGATCAGCGGCGCGATGATCATTTTGATGAGCTGGATGAATCCATCTCCGAGCGGCCTCAGCTGCGAGCCGAGGTCCGGCCAGAAGTGCCCAATGAGCACACCTGCCACGACGGCGATCAGAATTTGGAAGAAGAGCGACCTATACAGGGGCTTCTTCTTCGACGGCGCCGAACTCGCCTTCAGCGCCGCGGAATCTGGGATCTTCATTGATCTGTACCTATCAATCGGGAAACTGTATCGGGAAACTGCCCCGGAAATCCGGGCTGATTCCAAAGTAACCCCGCTCACATTATTCCGCAAGGGGAAATAGATATTTCACAATGCGGAAGTCAATACTGTTTCCCCGGCTTCCTCCTCGCTGTCGCGCGGTCGTTGGACCCCGGACGCTGCCGGATCTTCGCCGGCGAACACCCGGTAACCGCGCTCCGGGTCGAAGCCGTGGATTTCGCGGGTGTCCAGGGCTGCCATGAACTCCAGGGTTTGGCTCGTGATCACTTGGCCCGGCACCAGGATGGGGAACCCGGGCGGGTAGGGGGTCACGAAGCCTGCGGAGACCACCACCTGACCGGCCCGGAGCATTCCTGACAGCTCGTCACCGGAAACGTAGGTGGTTGATCCTGATTTGTAACTGGCAAAGTACGCCGCGCGGATGTCCCCGTCAGGGCTGAGTGGATCACGCCGAAAACGGTCCGCGAACCTGCTGAAGTCCGGCAGCGGCGGAGTGGCAGCCGCGACCGGCCCTGTGCCGGCCCCCTCTTCCAGCATCCCGGCTTCGTGGAAGGATTCGGCGAGTTTGACCAGGACCTCGATCAGGTACGCCACCGCGCTCCGGGACGTGCCGATGTTCGTCATGAACAGCACGGTGTTGCGCGAGGTCTTGTTGACCTGGATACCGTGTTCGTCGGCGAGGTAGCGGTGCCGGAACGTGTCCCCGTCGATGCCCGTCCGGCTGATGTCGAGCGTCAGGCGGCTGGGGTCCACCACGAATTCGTCGTCCTGCCACGCGGCCGCGAGCGCCGCCAATCCGTCCCGGAGCGGCATCGGGCTGCCGGTTTCACGGTGGCAAGCGTCGATCAGATCCCGGGAGGTCAGGACCCGGAAGTACTTCTTCAGCAGCGGGTGGCGGGCCACTGCCTGGGCAACGCTCGTGGCCAGGTCCGACTGCTTCTGGACCAGACCAAAGCCTTCCAGCTCCACCTGCCGGCGGCCGATGTCCAGCGAGGCAAGGATCTGGTAGTTCGGCGACGTGGAGGTGTGGGTCATGTAGGCCTCCCGGAAGGCCTCACGATTGCAGCTCCGGAAGTCCTGGTCAAAGACGTGGATCATGGACCCTTGGCGCAGCGACGTTAGCGTCTTGTGGGTGGACTGGGTGGCATAAACGCGCAACCGGGTCTTGGCAGGATCCGGAATCAGCCGGGTCGCCAGCCACACCTCATCGTCTTCAGGCTCGCCGGTGACCGGGTCGTGGAGTGTTGCGGCCTGTTGGATGTAACGCGCGGCATACTCCGGCCTGCTGAACGAGGCTTCGAGTCTCCTCGCCGCGGCCATGGCGGTCCTTCGCCGGTAAACCGGGTGGGACCTGGCAAAGGCGAACCAGGCCTCGTCCCACAGGAACACCAAGTCTGGCTTGATGGCCAAACATTCCTCCATGACGCGTTCGACGTCATAGACGATCCCGTCAAAGGTGCAGTTGGTCAGGGTGATCATCTTGACTTCGTCCAGCCGTCCCGCCCGGCGGTAATCCAACAGCCTTGCCTTAATGCTGGCCAGCGGCACCGCGCCGTAAAAGGCGTACCGGTCCAGCGGATAGGCGTCGAGATAAGAGACCTGCGCCCCGGCAAGGACAAATGCGTAGTGGTGGGACTTGTGGCAGTTCCGGTCAACGAGCACCACATCACCCGGGGCCAGGATGGACTGGTGCACGATCTTGTTGGCCGTGGAGGTGCCGTTGGTAACGAAGAAAGTCTTCTCCGCGCCGAATGCGCGCGCGGCGAGATCCTGGGCCTCCTTGATGGAGCCATGGGGATCCAGCAAGGAATCCAGGCCGCCGGACGTTGCGGAGGTCTCGGCCAGAAGCAGATTCTGACCGTAGAAGTCCGCCATGTCCCGGATCCATGGCGAGTTTCCCACCGAGCCCCCGCGGGAAATCGGCAAGGCGTGGAAGACGCTGGCCGGCCGACGGCTGTACTCCTGCAGCGCGGTAAAGAACGGGGTCCTGTAGCGTTCGGCCACTCCAGAGAGGACCGACAGGTGCAGGTCAAGGTGATCGTGCCGGCGGAAGATCCTCCGGAACCGCTTTGATAGCGATCCGGCGAGGCTTTCGATGGAGACAGCAGCCACGAGGTAGACATCAACCTCTGGGCGCAGGTCGGAGATCTGCTCGGCCAGGCTGAGAATCCTGCCCAATGGCTGCACGGCCGCCAGCTCCTTGCCTGCCAAAGTCCCCAGGTAGGCCTTCAAGTCCCTGCCCAGCGGCTGAGTGCTGGTCACGGCGAATCCCGGCCGCAAAATGCACGCCTGGATGGCCGGGTTTAGCAGCAGCGCCACGAGTGCGTCCTCGTAGCTGGGGACCACCACCATCTCGTAGCTGAAGGCATCGGAAGGACGGCGCTGGGCCAGCATGTCCGCTTTAAGCGTCCCGGCCGCCTCCTCCGTCAGGTCATCGACGACGAGCACCTCGAATCGCGGCCGGTCTTGTGCCGGTTGCCCCTCCCCGCTGTCCTCCTCCGGCGACTCCGTGCCTGACCTCCGGACGCCCCTTTGCTCCGGCCACGCGCCGGAGGGACGACCGTCCCGGTCCACGGCTTCCGGAATGCCATTGAGAAGTTCAAGGCCGAAGCTGTAGGCGCCCCTGTCCAAGGCATTGCGCAACTGCCCTACGACAGGCAGTCCCGGGGCGGCCCAATACAGTTCCAGGGCCTGTAGCAGGCCGAGCGCCTGCGCAGCTTGCGCTTTCAGGCCGGCGTGCCCGTCGGGGCCCTTCGTCAGCTGTTTGAACGCGTATCCGAGAAATTCCCAGGCATCCGCGCGCGAGCGCCAGGCGCTGCTGGGGGTGCGGATTTCCCGGCCCGAAGGTTCGTTGGTCAAAGTGGTTCCGTTCTCCATCAGTTTCGTATTTCCTCGCTGAGCTAATCAGCGCTGGCGCTGGATAACCTGTGCGGGCCGCTCCGCGATAACCGGAAAGGACCCCGTGTGGCCGCGACGGTTCTCCACGGCCGCCAAGATGCCCTTCCGGCAGGCAAACCATCCGAGTATCAGAAGCGGAATGAGGATCAGCAGGGATGCCAGGACCCAGCGTCCTGTGTTGGAGAAGCCCATGGTGACCAGCACGCAGGCGAGAAAGCCAAGGGTGAGGTATGACGTGAACGGGGCGCCGAAGAGCCGGAACGAGGGACGTACGGCCTTGCCCGCCTTGACCCATAGTTGGAGCTTGATGTGGCACAGGATGATCGTTGCCCAGCCGCCGATGATCCCCACCGCGGATATTTCCAGCACAATCTCGAACACCTGCGATGGGACCAGCGCGTTGAGTGCCACTCCCACCAAAGTGATGACGGCCGTGAGCAGGATGCCGCCATACGGCACCCCTGAACGGCTCATTCTGGCGGTGAACCGGGGGGCCGAGCCGTTGACCGCCATGGACCTCAGGATCCGTCCCGTGGAGTACAGCCCCGCGTTCAGGCTCGACAACGCCGCGGTCAGGACGACGAAATTCATCACCGAGGCGGAGACTGCTGCCGCCTGGGGATCCCCAAGATGGGAGAAGAACGTGACGAAGGGCGACTCGCCGGACTTATAGGCCGTGAACGGCAGGAGGAGGGACAACAGCAGGACCGAACCTACATAGAAGATGGCAATACGGAAGACCACGGTGTTGACGGCCTTGGGCATGACCTTTTGCGGGTTGGCCGTTTCGCCGGCCGCGGTCCCGACGAGCTCGATCGCGGCGTAAGCGAAGACGACGCCGCTAATGGCCAGCAGGGGCGCAACCGCACCGGTGGGAAATGCCCCGCCGTGATCCAGAATCAGTCCGAGCCCTGGCGCTCCGATGTCTGTTCGTCCGCCGAAGACGATAAAGCAGACTCCCACCACCAGGAAGATCACCAGGGCGCTCACCTTGATCAAGGCAAACCAGAACTCCATCTCACCGAAGATCCGCACCGAAACAAGGTTCAGCGCCAGGACAACAATCAACGCGCCGAGGGCGATCAGCCATTGCGGAACCGTTTGCAGGGGCACCCAGAACTGGCCCCAGAACTTCACGTAAAGGGCCACCGCCGTGACGTCCACGATTGATGTCATGGCCCAGTTGAGGAAGTACAGCCAGCCGGCGGCGTAGGCCATCTTTTCGCCGTAGAATTCCCGGGCGTATGAAACAAAAGAGCCTGAGGACGGCCGGTGCAGGACCAACTCCCCCAGTGCGCGCAGGATCAGAAACGCAAAGAACCCGCAGACCGCGTAGACCAGGATCAGTGCCGGCCCGGAGCCGTTCAGTCGTCCGCCGGCTCCCATAAAAAGCCCTGTCCCGATCGCTCCCCCGATGGCGATCATCTGGATCTGACGCGGTTTGAGGGTCTTGTGGTAGCCGGCATCTTCGCTGGCAAAGTCCTGCACGGCCGTGAGCCTGTCGCCCAGGAGTTCCCTGCTGTTCTCCACTGCATCAGCAGGGTCCGGGGCGGCAGGGTCCAGACCGGCAGGGTCCAGGCCCGGCACCGGTGGGAGGGGGGATGGATTCATGGTGCGTTTCATTCCAGGGGTCTCCTTTGACTCCGTTACCGCCAAGCGGCTGGATGCTACAAATATGTGGCCCCCGGACGGCTGAACGCACGGCGTCGTTGCCGCTCCGGCGCCGTCGGGGGACGCTCATCAACTCTAGGATCCGGGCCGGGTGAACAAACTGTTCGGGGCGCTAAATTCCGGCATGGCTGATTGTGCCTGGATCACAACCCGGTTCCGCGGAAGGCGAGTAATGTTCATGGCTGTGGCGGTCTCTCACGCCTGATGACACGGACGGCCCCGGGCCTGAGAATCTAAATACGGAACTCCTTGAAGGAAGCGAATAACACGGCGGTGGTACTACCCCAGCAACCGGATGAGCATGCCATTGGCGCCATGCTCAGCGACATACTCGAAGACGTTGGCGTGGATAACGGACAGCTGGTGCTCGCCCCCGCAGCGAACAACGGGACTGTGCGCGCCACCATCATCGTGGACGCCGAAGATGACGTGGTTGTTCAAAGCGCCACGCTTGTCCTGCTCATCGGGGCCCGGGGACGGGCCGCTGTGCCCACGGTCCGGAAGCTGATTCCGTGTTTCCCTGCCGCCATCGCCGTCAAGGGGTCCGAAGGCGAGCTTGAAGCCATTAAGGAAATGCTGCGTCCCACGGGCGTTGGGCTGATCGCCGTTTCGCCGGCGACGAGATGGGATACTTTCGAGGGCATCGCGCGGGACCGCATCCAGGAGCCGGCGCTGGCCACGGACGCGGCCGCAACGATTCACCGGGACCTCTTCGCTATCGCCCAGACAACGGCGACGCTCACAAACGGCCACGTTGTTATCGAGGATCCTGCAAACCGCGTCCTGGCATACTCGCCGGCGTCCAACGATGTGGACGAACTGCGCAGGCTGTCCATCCTGGCCAGACGCGGACCGGAGCGGTACCAGAAGCTGCTGAAGGAGTCGGGGGTCTATAAGCACCTTCAGGCCGTGGAAGCGCCAGTGCACATCGAGGCCAATCCGGCCGAAGGACTCCGGGAGCGCGTGGCTATCGGAATCCATGCCGGGAACCGGATTCTAGGCTACATCTGGCTGCAGGAAGGGCTGGAACCACTGGAGCCCAATACGGACAAGATCATGGTGGGCGCCGCCCGCCACGCCGCCATCGAGTTGGTCCGGCACCGGAATGAGCAGTCCCAAGCGTTGCGGCGTGACCGGATTTCGAGCCTCCTCAGCGGTACCGCCCAGATCCACTCTCAGGCCCAATCCGCCGGCATCGACCCGACCAAGCCGGCGGCACTGGTCCTGATTTCGGCAAAGGACGTGGACGAATCAGCCCCGGGGCTCCAGCTCCGGCGGGGAGAACTCGCAAACGTGGCGTCGATTCACGCTGCCGCGTACCGGCCTGGCGCGGTGGTGGGAGCCATCGGCCTGGAAATAGCCATGATCCTTCCTGACCTTGACCTTGTGAAGTCACCGCCGGCCATCAGGCGCCTGATCAACGTCATTGTCCGGGACGCAAGGGTTCACTTGCACTGCCAGGTGCAGGCTGCCGTGGGTCCGGTCGTCGAACGGCTGGATCAGCTGCCCGGCACCTTGGAGCACGTCCGGAGTGTCCTGACTGTCCTGGAATCAAACCCATCGATACAGGTGGCCTCGTACCGGGACGTGGAGACCACGGTCCTGACGAGGGAACTCTTTGACCTTCTTGGCACAAGGACCTGCCTGCGGCACGAGGGAATCTCCCTCCTGTGCACCCGGCACCCGGAGTTCGCCACCACCCTCCTGACGTACCTTGACCTTTTTGGTGACGTAAACCGCTGCGCCGAAGAACTCGCAATCCACCGGAACACCGTGCACTACCGCCTTCGGCGTGCCTGCGAGGTGGCCGGGATCGACCTCAATGAAGCGGACCAGCGACTCCTCGCCCATCTTCAAATCCGGCTCTGGACGCATTCCGAGGGACAGCGCTGAGGCGCACGCCTCTTCCCTCCGCGATTCCCTACACCAACCTGACCGCCCTCCAAAGAAGTAGAAGTGCTGCACCATGGACATCCAAAACCTCCTCGACGACATTGTCGGCGCTGTTGAACCCCTGACACTGCAGGGCGACGTGGCCGATTACATCCCCGGCCTGGCATCAGTGGGCCTGGGACAATTCGGCATTTCCGTGGCCACCCGGAATGGCGACGTGTTTTCCGCCGGTGACGCCGATGTTCCGTTTTCGATCCAGAGCATTTCCAAGGTTTTCGCGCTCGCCCTGGTGCTCGCGGGCGACGGCGACCGCATCTGGCGGCGGGTGTTCCGGGAACCATCCGGCAATCCTTTCAATTCGTTGGTCCAGCTGGAGCACGAGGACGGAATCCCCCGCAATCCCTTCATTAACGCCGGGGCGCTTGTGGTCACGGACAGGCTCCTGAGCATCTCGGCCAACGCACCCACCGCCGTCCGGGAACTGCTCCGTCAGGAAACCGGCAACCCGTCGATCGATTCCGACGCGGACGTTGCCCGCTCGGAGGCAGCCCACGGGCACCGCAACAGTTCCCTGGCGCACTTTCTAGCCAGTTATGGGAATTTGGAGAACCCGGTTGAAGAGGTCCTTGAGGCCTACATCAACCAGTGCGCGCTGGCGATGAGCTGCACCGACCTCGCGTTGGCCAGTCGGTTCCTTGCCACGAACGGCCGGCGCTCCAACGGAACGTCACTGCTGTCGCCGTTGCAGACGAAGAGGATCAACGCGGTGATGCTCACGTGCGGCACCTATGACGCCGCCGGGGAGTTCGCCTATCGCGTGGGGCTTCCCGGGAAAAGCGGGGTGGGCGGCGGCATCGTGGCCGTGGTGCCGAACAACTGCACCGTCTCGGTATGGAGTCCGGGCCTGGGGCGCTCCGGCAACTCCGTGGCCGGTGTGGCCGCACTGGACGAATTCACCACCCGCACGGGCTGGTCCATCTTCTAGCCGAAAGGCCGTTCTGATCGAGGGCCGCCCTTTCAACCGGGGGCCCTTTCAACCGGGGGCCGCTGGCCCCCGCCTTACAGCAGCTGATTCCTATCCGCGGCCGATGAACGGCATGCCAGCGGCGGTGATGACCATCGAACCGACGTTGGCCGACGCCGGCATTCCGGCCATCAGCAGCACCGCACGCGCGGCGTCCTCCACGGGGAACATGGGCTCCACCCGGCGGCTGCCGTCGGCCTGCAGGGCGCCGGAGCCCACTCCGATGGCGTCCATGATGTCCGTGGCGGTGTTGCCGATATCGATCTGGCCGCAGGTGATGCCAAATTCCCGCCCGTCCAGCTCGATGCTCTTGGTCAGACCCGTAATGGCGTGCTTTGTCACGGTGTAGGCCATGGACCTGGGCCGGGGAGAGTGTGCCGAGATGGACCCGTTGTTGATGATGCGGCCGCCCTGCGGGGTCTGCGCTTTCATGGCACGGACGGCCGCCGCCGCGCACAGCATGGAGCCCGTGAGGTTGACCGCCACCGTGGCATTCCAGTCAGCCAGGCTGATGTCATCCACGGAGGCGGCCGGTCCAAACACCCCGGCGTTGTTGAACAGCACATCCAGCCTCCCCCACTGCTGGAGGGCGGCGCCGAAGAGCCGTTCGACGTCGTCGGGCCCGGTGACATCGCACGGCACCGCCAGCGCGCCGGGGTGACCGTCCGCAGTCTCCAGCAAGGGGGCCTCCCGGCGCCCGGCGAGTGTCACCCGGTACCCTTCGGCGAGCATCAGGCGCGCAACGGCCCGTCCTATGCCGGAGCCAGCGCCGGTGACGACGGCCACCTTACCGGGCGGGGGGACAACACTCATTCGGTACTCCTGTTGCGGGGGCTACGGGGCGGGGTGAAGATCAGCCGCCACCAACGGCCAGCCTATGACGGTTTTGGGCCGCGGGCTTGCGTAGGTCCGGACCTTGGACGTGGACAGGCCCATGCGGACCAGGGATTCCGCGATGGTCACTGCAGCGGCCACACCGTCCACCACGGGCACCCCCAGGCGACGGCGGATCTCCTCGTCCAGGCCGGCCATGCCGCCGCACCCGAGCACGATCACCTCGGCCTTATCCTCCCGGACCGCCCTTTCGGCCTGCTCGATGATGGCCTCGACAGCGCGTTCCGGCTCCTCCTCCAGCTCCAGCACTGCCATGCCGCTGGCGCGGACGGATGCGCAGCGGGCGTCGAGGCCCGCCAGCTTCAGCCGGTCCTCGATCAGCGGAACGGCGCGGTCCAGGGTGGTGACCACCGAGTACTTGTGGCCCAGGAACATCGCCGTGCTGGCCGCCGCCTCGGTGATGTCCACCACCGGCACATCCAGCAGCTCCTGCAGGCCCTCGCGGCCGTGCTCCCCGTAGCCGGCCTGGACGACGGCGTCGAATGGCTCCGGATAGGACATCACCCTGTCCATGACCGCGATCGCCGCCAGGTAGCTCTCGAAATTCCCTTCGCAGGAGTCTGCGCCGAAACGCGGGGTGAGTCCCACAATTTCGGTTCCCGCCGCCGCCACAAGACGGGCCTGGGCTGCGATGGAATCGGTCATGGACTGCGTGGTGTTGACGTTTGCGACAAGAATGCGCATGGTTTTCTCCTTCGGGGACGCGGGGCCGCTGTCAGTGCGTGCTGGCGACCGCGATGGCCTCGCCGTCGACATCCTGGAACTGCTGTTTGCGGTCCGCGATCAGGTAATAGGTCAGCGCCCCGATGCCGGCACCGAAGAACCAGGCGAACGGAGCGGCCGCCTCGACGGCGGGGACAAAAGCGATGAGGATCGCGACGGCGGAAGCCGGCAGAAGCGCCATGATCGCCTTCGGGTTGACCCCCTTCTTGTAGAAGTAGGCCGCGGACGGCTTGTCGCTGTACAGCTCGGGCACATTGACCTTACCCCTGCGCAGCAGCCAGTAGTCGGCCATCACCACTCCAAAGAGTGGACCGAGCAGTGCGCCAAGTCCGCCAAGGAAGTACACGATGACCAGCGGGTTATTGTAGAGGTTCCATGGCAGGATGATCAAGCCGATGGTGCCGCTGACCCAGGCCGCCTTCCGAAAGTTAAGGTGTTTGGGGAACAGGTTGGTGAGGGCGTAGACGGGGGCCACGAAGTTAGCCATCAGGTTGACCGCGATGGTCAGGATAAGGATCGCGAGGCAGGCCAGGACCAGGAAGAGCGTGTTGGGGATGCTCCCCACAATGTCCGAGGGTGTTTCGATGACGGTCCCATTGATCTTGTACTGGCCGCCGGCCAGCACCACCACGATGGCGCCAAAGACGAGCATGTTGATGGGGATGCCCCAGAAGTTGCCCCGGACTATTGATTTCCTGGACACGGCCGAGCGGGTGAAATCGCAGAAGTTCAGGACGAAAGTTCCATAGATGGACACCCAGAGGGCACCGCCGGCAAAGATCGTGCGCCACATTTCGCCACCCTCGAGGCCACGGATGCCGCTCCACTGGATCTGGCCGTGGGCCTCGGTAAACACCCAGATGGCCAGCAGCACCATGGTGAGCAGGATGATCGGCCCCGCGAACGCCTCGTATTTGCGGATCATTTCCATGCCGAAGCTGACAATAATCAACTGGATGATCCAGAGGGCCGCAAAGGCGGCCCAACCCAGCGTGGACAGGCCCAGGATCGAGTTGGCGTCCAGTTCGTGGAGTGATGGCACCATGGCGACGAGCATGACCCGGAGCACAACGGAGGCCAGGAAGGTCTGGATCCCGAACCAGGCAACAGCCACCGCCCCGCGGAGGAGGCTGGCCAGCTGGGCGCCACGGATACCGAAGCTGATACGGCTCATGACCGGAAAGGGAACACCGGTCTTGTGTCCCATGAACCCGGACAGGCTGAGCAGCATAAAGAGAAGGGTGGCGCCGATGCCCAGTGCCACGAGGATCTGCCAGCCCCCGAGGCCCAGCGAAAAGAGGCCGACGGCGAACGCATAGTTCCCCAGGCTGTGAACGTCATTCGCCCACAGGGTGAAGATGCTGTACCCCGTCCAGCGGCGCCCTTGGCGCTTTGTGGGTGCGAGGTCGATGTTGTAGAGGGTCGGGCTGATAGCGTGCCCCGAGGCAACGCTGGCTGATTCGCAGAGGGCGTCGATGCCCTGTGCCGGATGCGTCACGTGGCCGGGAAGCGCCGTTGCTTCAGGACTCGTCGTGACGTCCACAACTGGTGTGGAGTGCATCTGGTTCTCCAGTTCTCTGTTTGTCCGGAATGCTGCCCCAAGTTTTCACATTGCGGAACTTGTGTTTTGAATAGTGGAATAACTTTATGACGCACGTCACTCCCTGGTCAAGGGTCGATTCCTCCTCCACGGTCACAATTGGTGGCGGGAGCCGGGCGGCGCGATCCGACCGGGGTGCGGGGAGATCGTCTTGACTGCGTCGCGCCTGCCTCGATAATCTCGAATAGCAAGAATGTTTTCTCACAATACGAAAACTTAGAGCCCTACACATTCAAAGATGAAGAGAGGCTGAACGTGGCTGCAGGAGAAGATACCTCCCATATCCTCAGCGGGTTGACTAACCAGCTGCCTGATCGTGATCCGGAAGAGACCGCCGAATGGATTGAGTCCCTGGACACGCTGATCAGGGAACAGGGCACCGAACGGGCCCAGTACATCATGCGCAGTCTCCTGCAGCGTGCCGGCGCCCAGAGCGTCGGGGTCCCGATGGTCACCACCACGGATTATGTGAACACCATCCCGGTGGACCAGGAAGCGCCGTTCCCCGGGAACGAGGACTACGAGCGCCGCTACCGGGCCTACATGCGCTGGAACGCCGCGGTCATGGTGCACCGGGCGCAGCGGGCGAACATCGGGGTGGGCGGGCACATCTCCACCTATGCCGGGGCCGCGACCCTGTACGAGGTCGGCTTCAACCACTTCTTCCGCGGCAAGGACCACCCCGGCGGCGGGGACCAGGTCTTCTTCCAGGGCCACGCCTCCCCCGGGATGTACGCCCGGGCCTACATGGAGGGCCGGCTGACCGAGGAGGACCTGGACGGGTTCCGGCAGGAAAAATCCAAGGAGGGCCACGCCCTCTCCTCCTACCCGCACCCGCGCCTGATGCCGGAGTTCTGGGAATTCCCCACCGTGTCCATGGGCATCGGGCCGATGAACGCGATCTACCAGGCCCAGTCCAACCGGTACCTGCACAACCGGGGCCTGAAAGACACCTCCGACCAGCAGGTCTGGGCGTTCCTGGGCGACGGGGAAATGGACGAGCCCGAGTCCCGCGGCCTGCTCCAGCTCGCCGCGAACGAGAACCTGGATAACCTGAACTTCGTCATCAACTGCAACCTCCAGCGCCTGGACGGGCCGGTGCGCGGCAACGGCAAGATCATGCAGGAACTCGAGGCGTTCTTCCGCGGCGCGGGCTGGAACGTGATCAAGGTCGTCTGGGGCCGGGAATGGGATGAGCTGCTGGCCAGGGACTCGGACGGGTCCCTGGTGAAGATCATGAACGAAACCCCGGACGGGGACTACCAGACCTACAAGGCCGAGTCCGGCGGGTTCGTCCGTGAGCACTTCTTCGGGAAAACCCCGCAGACCAAGGAAATGGTCGCGGACCTCACCGATGACCAGATCTGGAACCTCAAGCGCGGCGGCCACGACTACCGCAAGGTCTACGCCGCGTACAAGGCCGCCACCGAGTTCAAGGGCAAACCCACCGTGATCCTGGCCAAAACGGTCAAGGGCTACGGACTCGGGCCCCACTTCGAAGGCCGCAACGCCACCCACCAGATGAAAAAACTCACCCTCGACGACCTCAAGTCGTTCCGGGACCACCTGCGCATCCCCGTCACGGACGAGCAGCTCGAGGGGGACCTGTACGCCCCGCCGTACTTCCACCCCGGCACGGACGCCCCGGAAATCAAGTACATGATGGAACGCCGTGCCGCCCTGGGCGGGTCCGTGCCCGAGCGCCGCTCCAAGCACGCCGACGTCGCCCTTCCGGAGGCAAAAACGTACGAGGTCGCCAAGCGCGGCTCCGGCAAGCAGCAGGCCGCGACCACCATGGCCTTCGTCCGGCTGCTGAAGGAACTCATGCGCGACAAGGAGTTCGGCAAGCACATTGTCCCGATCATCCCCGATGAGGCCCGCACCTTCGGCATGGACGCGTTCTTCCCCACCGCCAAGATCTACAACCCCAAGGGACAGAACTACCTCTCCGTGGACCGGGACCTGGTCCTGGCCTACAAGGAATCCCCCGCCGGGCAGCTGATCCACCCGGGCATCAACGAAGCCGGCGCCGTGGCGGCCTTCACCGCCGCCGGCACCGCCTACGCCACCCACGGCGTGCCGCTGATCCCGGTCTACGTGTTCTACTCCATGTTCGGCTTCCAGCGCACCGGGGACTCCTTCTGGGCCGCGGGCGACCAGATGACCCGCGGGTTCATCATCGGCGCCACCGCGGGCCGGACCACCCTCACCGGCGAAGGACTCCAGCACGCGGACGGCCACTCCCCGCTCCTGGCCTCCACCAACCCCGCCGTGGTCACCTACGACCCCGCGTTCGGCTACGAAATGGGCCACATCGTCCGCGACGGCATCGAGCGCATGTACGGACCGGACTCCACCAACCGGAACCTGATGTACTACATCACGGTCTACAACGAGCCCATCACCCAGCCCGCCGAACCGGACGAGCTCGATGTTGAGGGAGTGATCAAGGGAATCTACCTGCTCGCGCCGGCCAGGATCGACGGCCCACGCACGCAGATCCTGGCCTCGGGCGTCTCCGTTCCCTGGGCCCTGGAAGCCCAGCGGATCCTGGCCGAGGACTGGGGCGTCTCCGCGGACGTCTGGTCCGTCACATCCTGGAACGAACTGCGCCGCGACGCGATGGCGGCCGAAGAAGACGCGTTCCTGAACCCGGGGAAACCCGCGCGGGTACCGTTCGTCACCGAACAGCTCGCCGGGGCAACCGGACCCATCGTGGCGGTCTCGGACTACATGAAGGCCGTCCCGGACCAGATCCGCCAGTTCCTCCCGAACGAGTTCGCCTCCCTCGGCGCGGACGGCTTCGGCTTCTCCGACACCCGCGCCGCGGCACGCCGCTTCTTCAAGAACGACATCCACTCAATCGTGGTGAAAACGCTGCAACTGCTCGCGGCCAGGGGCGACGTGGAGGAGGGCGCGCCGTCGTACGCCATGGACCGCTACAAGCTACTGGACGTAAACGCCGGCACAACCGGAGGAGCAGGCGGCGACGCCTGACGCGCTCATCCATACAAGGGTTGACGGCAGCCGCTCCCCGGAACACCGCCGTCAACTCTCGTGTGGTTGGATAGGCTGGGACGATGGCTGACTCACCAAACCGGAGGACGACGGCGGTGCTGCTCGCCGCGGGGTCGGGCTCCCGGCTGGGGCGCGGCCCCAAGGCCCTGCTGCCGTTCCGCGGCCAGACCCTGGTGGAGGTGCTCGCGCGGGTGCTGCTCGACGGCGGCTGCCGCGAGGTGGTTATAGTCCTTGGCGCTGACGCGGCGAGGGTTTCGGAAACCGCTGATCTGGCCCGATTCATGGTCGTCCAGAATCCTGGCTGGCAGACCGGGATGGGTGGCTCATTCCGGTTGGGCGTGGCTGCCGCGGCAGCGGAGGACCATGTGCTGATCGCACTCGTGGACCAGCCGGGTCTGAGCCCGGAGACCGTCGCCCGGCTGCTGGCCTCCCACCGGCCGGGCCGGGTGACGGCTGCCGCCTATCGGGGGCCGGACGGCCGGCTCAGACGCGGCCATCCGCTGCTGCTCGATGCCAGCCTCCGTGCCGAAGCGACGGAAGCGGCAACAGGCGACGCCGGCGCCCGGATCTTCCTGCAAGCCCACCCGGAGTTGGTTGATCTGGTGGACTGCAACGACCTTTCCGACGGCGAAGACCTGGATACACCGGACCAGTTGGGGTTGCTCGACTAATCCCTTAGGCCTGCATCCCGTCCGCGAGCAGCTCCTCCAGTCCGCGTTTGAAGCCGGACCGGCCGCCGTGAGCGGGATGCCTGATTTTGGGCGCGGTGACACCCGTCCGTTGCAGGCTCCGGTATGCCACGTTCCCCACGGCCACCACGGTTTCGATGGGAAACAGCCCCGTCAGCGCCTGCCAGAAGGGAGTCCCGACGGCAGTTTCGGCCAGAGTGGGGGTGCGGTTGGATAATGGCCGTCCCGGAACGTGGGTGTGGAAAGGGTAGGCGCTCCAGAGAAGTGGCAGGAATTCCAGCTCAGCAAGCACCTGCCACATCACTGTGGCGGTTGGCTCGGATGCCACTGCCGCGGAGTCCGCTGGCAACACATAGCCTTTCCCCGGCCCAAACAGCCCGAAGGAATTGGCTGGGCCCTCGAGAATTGTGCGATTGGTGAAGGGAATTCCGGTGATCCGCATGCCCCGGAAGCCCGGGGCTTCGCCCACCAGCAGCACCTTCGGTCCGCGTTGCCGCATTTCCGTCAGGTAGAGCTCCAGGTTGTGCCGGCGCTGCGCATTTTCCGGCACGGCATGATCGAAGAAGTTGTGGCACCCCGGCCCCGTTGCCACGGCCGCGAGCCGGTCAACAAAGCCACCGATGGCGGATGAAGTCATGCCACTCCGTTCCCTTGGCAGCTGGTAAGACACTCAGGATATCCGGGCCGCCGCCTTAGCATTGGGGCATGACGGACATGACCATCTTTACGATCGGGCACTCCACTCATCCCATCGAGGAATTCATCGGCATCCTGAAGGCCCATGGCATCAAGAAGCTGATAGATGTGCGCACCGTCCCGAAGTCCCGGCATAATCCGCAGTTCAACGGGGAGGAGCTGGCGGCCAGCCTGCGTGCCAGCGGGATCACCTACCGGCGGATGGAATCCCTCGGCGGCCTGCGGCACACCCGGAAAGACAGCCCCAACGGAGCCTGGCGAAACGCGTCTTTCCGGGGGTATGCCGACTACATGCAGACCGACGAATTCTCAGCGGCCATCGACCAGCTGATTCAACGCGCACGGACCAATAATTCGGCGATCATGTGCGCGGAGGCTGTCCCGTGGCGTTGTCACCGCTCGCTGATCGGCGACGCGCTCGTGGCCCGGAACGTCGAAGTGCTGGACATCATGACGGAAAAGTCCGCCAAGCCCCACGCCCTGACCTCCTTCGCCCGCGTTGAGGGAGAACGGGTGTGGTATCCGGAAGGCTAATCGGTGACTATCCGTACAAGTGTTGCTACCAGCGCGGGTGGATCGATGCGCGGAAGTAACGGTCGTAGATTTCGCGGACGCCGACGTCGAACGTTGCGTCGATGCCGGTGGCGTCCGCTGCAGCGGCATTGGAGCGGGCCTGATCCACGTTGCGGGCGCCCGGGATCACCGTGCTGACGCCGTCCTGCGCCGTAACCCAGGCGATTGCGGCCTGGGCGGTGCTGACGCCGTCGGGCACCAGTTCCTCGAACTCAGCCACCGCCTTGAGGCCCTGTTCAAAGTCCACCCCGGAGAAGGTCTCCCCGACGTCGAAGGCGGAGCCGGTGCGGTTGTAGTTCCGGTGGTCGTTCTCCGCGAATGACGTGTCCTTGGTGTACTTGCCGGACAGCAGGCCCGAGGCGAGCGGCACGCGGGCAATGATGCCCACCCCAGCCGCCTTCGCGGCGGGAAGCACCTCGTCCAGGGGCTTGAGCCGGAAGGCGTTGAGGATAATCTGCACCGTGGCCGTGCCATCGTGGCGGATGGCTTCAAGGGCTTCGTCGGTCCGTTCCACGCTGACGCCGTAGTTCCGGATGGCGCCCTCCGCAACGAGGGTGTCCAGCGCGTCGTAGACCTCGGCGTTGCTGTACACGGCGGTGGGCGGGCAGTGCAGCTGGACCAGGTCAAGTTGTTCCATGCCCAGGTTGCGGCGGGACCGGTCCGTCCATTCGCGGAAGTTGGCCAGATTGTAATTCTCCGGCCGCTGCTCCACCCGGCGGCCCATCTTGGTAGCCACGGTGATGTCCAGGCCCGGGTTGTCCGCCAGGAAGGCGCCGATGGCTTGTTCACTGCGCCCGTGGCCGTAAACGTCGGCGGTGTCAAAGAAGCTAACGCCCGCTTCCGCCGAGGCGGCGAGGATGGCCTGAGCTTCTGCCGGGTCCACATTGCCCCAATCGGCACCGAGCTGCCAGGTCCCCAGGCCAATAATGGAGACGTTCCGTCCGGTCCTACCCAATCTACGTTTTTCCATCATCCGACTATAGGGCTTCGGCACTCTCACGGTGTGGAACACGGCCCGCTTCTTTAAGTCCCAGGTAAATCCTGTCCCTGGAAATGGGCAGCTCGGCAAACCTCACACCGGTGGCGTTCCGGATGGCGTTCGCCAGCGCCGGTGCCACCGGATTGAACGGACTTTCACTCATTGACTTCGCCCCGAGCGGGCCCAGCTTGTCGCTGGTTTCGGCGAAATACACCTCGCTCCGGGGCACGTCCGCGAAGGTGGGGATGTGGTATTGCCGCAGGATGTCCGTGGTGACCTTCCCGCCGTCGTCCACCTTGACCTCCTCATACAGCGCGGCGCCGAGGGCCTGCGCGATTCCGCCCTCGATCTGCCCGCGGCACTGCCGCGGGTTGACCACCACGCCCGCATCGGCTGCCTGGACGCTTTGGAGGATCTTCAATTCTCCGGTTCCGGTATTGACGGCCACCCGGAAACCCTGGACGTTGAACGCCACCGATCGTGGCGTCCCGCCCCAGTGTCCGTCGGCGGCAAGCTCGACGCCGGCCGCTTCGGCCGCGGCGAAGATTTCCGTCAGGGGCACCCTGGTTCCTTCACACACCACGGCGTCCTCCTCCAGCACGCAGCCGGAGGACTGCACTTGCCGGATGCCCGCGGCGAAGGCACGGATGCGGATGGCGAGGTCCTCCGCGGCGGCCAGGGTGGCTTTGCCCGCCACCACGGTCCCGGCGGATCCAAACGCTCCCGAATCGTGCTCCACGAGGTCGGTATCGGACTGCCGCACGGTGATGCGCCCCGCCGTCGTGGACAGGGCGGTGGCCGCGAGCTGCGCGTGGACGGTGGTGGTGCCGTTGCCGAATTCGGCGGTTCCGACGTCGGCGGCATACATTCCGTCCGGCAGGAGCCGGAGCTTGGAGTGGGCAAAGTGGCCGCGCGGCGGGACCGTGTCGATCATGGACAGCGCGGTCCCCTCCCCCGTGACCCAGTCCGGGCCCAGGTCATCCAGCCCGGCGGCCCGGTACCGCTCATGCCCGCGGGCCAGGGCGTCCTGCACGAGCCGGGTGCACTGGTCCAGCCCGTAGCTGCCATAGTGCACGTCCTCTTCCGGTTCGGAGTGCGTCGAGAGCATATCGTCGCCCTCCAGGACCATGTTGCGGCGGCGGAACTCCAGCGGATCCATCCCGATCCCGGTGGCGAGCTCGTCGATGCCGCACTCGATGGCGAAGATCATCTGGCTCAAGCCGTAGCCCCGGAACGCACCGGACGGAACCGTGTTGGTGTACACCGCGTGCGCGTCCACCTTCTTGTTGGCGCACCTGTACACGCCCAGGGATTCGCCGCAGCCGTGGAACATCACCCCGGAGGCATGGTTGCCGTAGGCGCCGGTGTTGGTGAGCACATCCAGCTGCAGCGCCGTAAGCCGGCCGTCCCGGCTGGCTCCGGCCTTGAGGTGGATCGTGAACGGGTGCCGCGTGGTGGCGGCCGTGAATTGCTCCGTCCGGGTGAATTCGAGCTGCACCGGCCGCCGGAGCTTTAGGGCCGCCAGTGCTACGACGTCCTCCGTGAGCACCTCCTGCTTGCCGCCGAAACCGCCTCCCACCCGGCCGGCCACCACGCGGATCTGCTCCTCGGGGAGGGCGAAGAGCCGGGACAGGGTGCGCCGGACCAGGAAGGGGACCTGGCTGGAGGTGCGGACGTGAAGACGGCCGTCGTCGTCGACCGACGCGATCGCGGCATGCGTTTCCAGCGCCGTGTGCTGCACCCGCTGGGTCCGGTAGGTCTGTTCGTGGATAAAATCGGCCTCGGCAAACCCTGCCGCCACGCTGCCCAGCTCCGAGTGCAGCTCAGCCACGATGTTCCGTTCGGGCCGGATGATTCGTGCCGTTGCCGCGTCCTTGTCCCCGTGGATCGCCGGGGCACCCGGCCGCATCGCCTCCTCAGGGGTGAACACGGCGCCGAGCACTTCGTACTTGACTTTGAGGGCCCGCACGCCGGCTTCGGCGGCCGCCACGGAATTGGCGACGACGGCGGCAACCTTCTGCCCGATGAACCGCACCACGTCGTCCAGGACGCGGGTGTCGTCCGGGTCGTCCGTGTAGAGCTCGTGCTGGGCGGTGGAGAACAGCTGCGCCGGGGCGTCCTCGTGGGTGAAGACGGACACCACGCCCGGGATTTGGAGGGCGCGGGTTGGATCGATTGAGAGCACCCGCGCGTGGGCGTGGGGTGAGCGCAGCAGTTTCAGGTGGAGCAGCCCGGGCAGTTCCTCCGCGGGCACGTCCAGGGTGTAGCGGGCCTTTCCGGTCACGACGCCGAGGCTGGCGGGGGCCGGCACGTCGTCGCCGAGCTGGCCCGGCTTCGGCCCGGGCTGCCCTTCGCCGGCGATTCCTGAACCCGGGCCCTTGGGGTCCGGGTGTCCCTCCTGGCCGCAGACAGCATCCTCGATGGCACGGTAACCCGTGCAGCGGCAGAGGTTGCCCTTGAGGTTCCGGGGCAGGTTTTCCTTCTCCTGCTCGCCGAACGTGGCCGCCGTCATCACCATTCCGGCGGTGCAGAATCCGCACTGGAAGCCCTGGCGGTCCAGGAACTGCTGCTGCATCGGGTGGAGGGCGCCGGCGTCGGACGCCGTGACCGCCAGCCCCTCGATAGTGGTGACCGCGTGCCCTTCGGCCCGCACGGCCGGGTAGATGCAGCTGTGCACGGGGGTGCCGTCCACATGGACTGTGCAGGCGCCGCAGTCGCCGCCGTCGCAGCCCTTCTTGACCCCGAGGTTGCCCTGCTCCCGCAGGAAGGTGCGCAGGCACTGGCCGGGCCGGGGTTCGGCCGCGGCCGGGATGCCGTTGATTTCGATGGCGCGTGTGGTCTGGTTGGCCATGCTCAGGCCCCTTCCTGCCGAGGCGAAGCGTGGGATGAAGCAGTGTGTTGTGGCGAGCCGGGGTGCCGCAGCGTGCGCTGCGGCGGCCAGAAATCTCCGGAGACGCGGGCTGCCGGAAGCCCTGCCGGGACGGCCAGTTCAGCCCGGATTTCCTCCGCGAGCCGGTAAGTCATGTCTTTTCGCCAGGCCGGCAGGCCGTGGATGTCGTCGTGGTAGAGCCCCTCCGGAATGGCGGCGTCGAGTGCCGCCGCGAGTTCCGCCGCCGACGTCGGGGCACCGGTCGCAGCATCTCCGGGCTGAGCATCCCCCCGCGGAGCCGGAAAGCGCAGTTGCACGGGGCGCCTGGTGGCGGCGGTGACGGTGAGGACCAGGCCGCCGTCGGCGTCGAGCCTTCCGATCAGCAGGACCCCGGACCGGCCCAGGTTGCTAAGCGACAGACGGCGGAATGCCACCCGTGAGGCCAGTGCCGACGCGGGGAGCTGGATGCTGCGAAGAAGCTCGCCGGGCGCCAGGCAGTTCTTGCCGTCCCCGGTGACGAAGTCAGCCACCGGGACGGTGCGGCTGGCACCGCCCGGACCAAGAACAGTGGCTTGGCCGTCGAGGGCGGCGCAAAGCGAGATCAAGGGACCGGCGGGCAGCGAGGTGCAGAGATTGCCGCCCACGGTGGACATGTTCCACACTTTAAAGGAGGCCACGAAGGAGTCGCAGCAGGGGCGGATGAGGTCCAGTGCGGGCCACGCCGCCGCCCGTTCGGCCACAAAATGGGAATCCGGCAGGGCATAGAGCGCGGCTACCGTGCACGTGGCGGCGAGCTCGATGCCGTTGCCCGTCACAGTGACGGCCGGCCAGCCGGCGGCGCCGAGATCCAGCAGGCGCCGGAGCGGCTCCTTTCCGAACGCCAGGCTGCCGTACGAGAAGAGGACCGACCCGCCCGCCAGCCAAGCGTCCCCCTCCCGCCATTCGGCCGGGTCCTCGGTGCGGACCACGGCCTCGATGGTGTTCATGTCCATGGAATCTCCTGGGGCTGTTCGGTGTTGACGTTGCGAACGCGTCCGGAGCCGTGAATTGGACCCGTTCCATTCTTCAGCGACGCGGCCCGCACGGACGCGCCGGCGCAACGGCTGGCCACGAGTTCGGCGGTGATGGATACGGCCACTTCGGCGGGGGTCACGGCGCCGAGGTCCAGCCCGATGGGCGAATGCAGCCGGGCCAGCGCCTCGGTGGTGACCCCGGCGGCAAGCAGCGAGTCGATGCGCTGCCGGTGGCTGCGCCGCGATCCCATGGCACCCACGTATTCCAGGTCCAGGGCGAGCGCGGTTCGCAGGAGGGGGATGTCGAATTTGGGGTCGTGGGTGAGCACGCAGGCCACGGTCCGGGCGTCGATCCGGCGTGCCGCGGCTTCCTTCGCAAGGTAGCGGTGCGGCCAGTCAGTGACCACCTTGTCCGCGGCGGCGAAGCGCGCCTGGTTTGCAAAGGCCGGCCTGGCGTCGCACAAGGTCACGTCGTAGCCCAGGAGCCGGGCGGCGGGAAGCAGCGCGGCACTGAAGTCGTTGGCGCCGAAGATGAGCAGGCGGGCCGGGGGAAGCCGGCTCTCGACGAGCAGGGTGATGGGCTCCGGCCTGCTCCCGGGGCTTTGTGGCACGGCTGTGCCGGAAAGGCAGCCCTCCGGCGGGGCCAGCCGGACCAGCCCGGTCCGGCCCCCGTGCAGCAGCGGTTCCAGCTGGGCGGCGGCCGCCCGCAGCAGCCGCTTGGCGGACAGACCAGCGGACAGACCAGTGGACAGACCGGTTTCCGGAGCGTCAACGGGTGACAGCCCCAGCAGCGCCGCAAGTTCCGCGGAAGACTCCACAGGTTGTTCCAGCAGGAATTTCGCCGGATCCGGGATCACGACGACGCCGCCTCCGCGGGCATCCACCCGGCGGATCAGCGCCAGTGCACTCCCGGCTCCCTGTCCGGCGAGCGCCAGCAGGTGCTCCAGCCTGAGCCCGCCGGCGGCCGTACCCATCGGCTCGATGTGGACCTCCAGCTCTCCCCCGCAGGTGAGCCCGACCGCGAACGCGTCCGCGGCACTGTAGCCGAACAGCTCACGGCGGGTCCCGCCGTCGTGCAGAGCCTCCAGTGCCGCCTCCACGACGGCGCCTTCAACGCAACCGCCGGACAGGCTGCCCAGGACTTCGCCTGACTCGGACACCAGCATCGACGTGCCCACCGGCCTCGGGACGGATCCGTTGGCACCCACCACGGTGGCCACCGCGCACCGCTGGCCGGTACTGGCGGGCTGCCATTCCTTCAGTGAAGGCATCAGATCCAACATTGCTGCACTCCCTTTTCCTGTGCGGCGATGGTGTCCATATTCTCGTTCCTATCCTGCGCCGGGGGAAGCACCGGCAGTTGCGTCTGCGTCATTTTCGTTGCGGTGTGGTGGACCGGGGCCGGCCCCGTCAGCCTGCCCCGGTCCCGGTTAGTGGTTCCCTAGGCGCCCAGGAGGGCGTTGATGGGACCGCGGGCGAAGTACACCAGGAAGCCAACAGTGACCACCCACATCAGCGGGTGCACCTTCCGGATCTTCCCGGAGCAGGCACTGATGACGGCCCAGGAGATGAAGCCCACGCCGATGCCGTTGGCGATGGAGTAGCTCAGGGGCATTGTGACGATGGTCAGGAATGCCGGCAGTGCCACGGAGAATTTGCTGAACTTGATCTCGCGGATCTGGGCCATCATCATGGCCCCCACCACCACCAGGGCGGCGGCAGCAACTTCCAGCGGCACCACGGACGTGAGCGGAGTGAGGAACATCGAGCCCAGGAACAGCACGCCAGTGACAACGGAGGCCAGTCCGGTGCGGGCGCCTTCCCCGATGCCTGCGGCGGAATCGATGTACACCGTGTTGGACGAACCGGAGGTGGCGCCGCCTGCTACTGCTCCCAGGCCTTCGACGATGAAGGCTGACTTCAGCCGCGGGAATGTGCCGTCCTTGTGCGCCACGCCGGCACTCTTTGCCAGGCCGGTCATGGTGCCCATGGCATCGAAGAAGTTGGTGAACACCAGCGTGAACACCAGCATGGTTGCTGCGAGCCCGCCAATCCTGCCGAAGGCGCCGAACATATCGAACTGCCCCACCAGGGACAGGTCCGGCGCGGACACGAGCCGGCCGGAGAGGACAGGGGTGTTCAGGTGCCAGCCGCCTGGGTTCGTTGGGCCGCCGGGACCGATCTTCATCCCGGCCTCCACCACGGCGGCCAGGACTGTCGTGGCCACGATGCCTATCAGCAGTCCGCCCTGGACCTTGCGGGCCACGAGGACGCCCATGGCCAGCAGGCCCACAATGAACACCAGGGTGGGCACCGAGGTGATGGATCCGTTGGTGCCGAGCTGGACCGGAGGCCCAGCGGTGGTGCCCCGGACAAAGCCGGAATCCACGAACCCGATGAAGGCGATGAACAGCCCGATGCCCACCGTGATGGCCGCCTTGAGCTCACGGGGGACGGCCTTGAAGATGGCGGTCCGGGCTCCGGTGACCCCGAAGAGGACGATCAGAATGCCGTTGATGACCACCAGCCCCATGGCCTCGGGCCAGGTGACTTCGTGGATGACGGCCACGGCGAGGAAGGAGTTGATGCCCAGCCCCGCTGCCAGGCCGAAGGGAAGATTGGCAATTATGCCGAACAGGATGGTCATGACGCCGGCAGTGAGGCCGGTGACGGCGCCCACCTGGGCGGCGGACAGCCAGCCGCCGGCCACGTCCACCGGCGCATTGTCCGGGCTGAAGCCGCCCAGGATCAGCGGATTGAGGATCACGATGTAGGCCATGGTGAAGAAGGTGACCAGGCCGCCGCGGACTTCCCTGGCGACCGTTGATCCGCGCCGGGTGACCTGGAAGAAACGGTCCAGGAAAGCGTTTGACGCCGGGGGCCGGGGGCCGTGCGTCCCTTCGGTGCCGCGGGACTTCTCAGTGCCGCGGGACTTTTGCTCAAGCGGGCGGGCCGCGTTCGGGCCCTCCGGGGTCTTGTCCAGGATTGTCATGTCAGTCCCTGGCCCTAGTAGTCGATCCTGGAGTCGAGGGTGTTCCAGGTGTTGAAGGGTTCCAGGAAGGCGGGAGCATGCGGGTCCGTGAGATCCATCTTGCCCACCGGCATCAGCGCGTCACGCTGGTCATTTTCGAAGTAGTTGTAGAACACGGCGTCGTCGAAGCCTACAGAGGCGGCGTCGTGCCGGTCAGCGGCGAAGACCACTCGTTCCACCCGGGCCCACAGCGCTGATGCCAGGCACATGGGGCATGGCTCGCAGCTGGTGTAAAGGGTGGCTCCGCTGAGATCGAAGGTGCCCAGTTCGCTGCACGCCCGCCGGATGGCGGTGACCTCGGCGTGCGCGGTGGGATCGTTGGTGGCGGTGACGCGGTTGACGCCGTCGAACGCTTGACCGTCCGCGGTGACCACGACGGCGCCGAACGGGCCGCCGCTGTTGAGGACATTGGCAGTGGCCAGTTCGATGGATCTGGCCAGGAATTTCTGGGCTGTGACGGTTGTACTCATGATGCGACTCCCTTGCTGTGGAAGCCGGTACGCCGCGACGAGACGGAAGTGCCGGATGCGACGGTTACCAGGCTTCAGCATGTGCTTTTGAAGGTTGCGCCTGGTAGATAGCTTCCCGGGATCCGGGTGCCCGCCTTTGGCAAGATCGAGATTAGCACCGCAACGTGAGCTGCGCCATATGTTTTGGAAAGTTAATTTCGTCATGTGAAATTTGTGTTACCGAGTTGTCATCATCAGGGACGTTTGACGCGCACGTTGCGGCCGCCCTACGCTGATCCCCAACCGCCCCCAACCCGGCGGCGCCTGGATCAGCAGACAGGACCTTCACTGAGCTGGCTACTCATCGGCACGCTCAGACAGGAACACCATGGCCTCGACGCCTGCGCCAACCCTCCCCGCCTCCCGCCTGTGGATCCGGAATCCGCTCGCCGCCTTCACCGCCAACGCTCTCGATGCGTCCGGCGGGATCGTGGTGAGCGGCGGCCTCATCGCGGAGGTGCTCGCCGCCGGCCAGGTGCCGTCCGCGCCATGCCAGGAATCGTTCGACGCCGGGAACCACGTCCTGCTGCCGGGCCTGATCAACACGCATCACCACTTTTACCAGACACTGACCCGCGCCTGGGCTCCGGTGGCCAACGCCCCGCTGTTCCCGTGGCTCCAGCACCTGTACCCGGTCTGGGCCAGGCTCACGCCCCGCGACCTGGAGCTCGCCACAAAGGTTGCCCTGGCCGAACTGCTGCTTTCCGGCTGCACCACCGCGGCGGACCACCACTACCTCTTCCCGGACGGCCTGGAGGACGCCATCGATATTGAGGTCCGGGTGGTTCGCGAGCTGGGCATGCGGGCCACACTTACACGCGGTTCCATGACGTGGGGCGAGGACGATGGCGGCCTCCCGCCGCAATCGACAGTCCAGCCGGCGGACGTGATCCTGGCTGACAGCGAACGGCTCATCCGGGAGTATCACCAACGGGGCGATGGAGCCGACATCCAGATCGCGCTGGCCCCATGCTCGCCGTTTTCCGTCACCAAAGAGATCATGGCCGAGACCGCCGTCCTGGCCGAACGGCACGATGTCCGGCTGCACACGCATCTGGCCGAGACCCTGGACGAGGAAGCGTTCTGCCGGGAGAGGTTTGGCCTGCGCACGGTGGAGTACCTGGAAAGCGTGGGCTGGCTGGGCGGCCGGACGTGGCTGGGCCACGGCATTCACTTCGACGACGCCGAGATCGCCCTGCTGGGTGCCGCGGGCACCGCCGTCGCCCATTGCCCCACCTCAAACATGCGGCTGGCTTCCGGCACGGCGCGGGTGCTGGAACTGGAGGACGCGGGCGTTCCGGTGGGGTTGGGAGTGGACGGCTCGGCGTCGAACGATGCCTCGAACCTGATCCTCGAGGCGCGGCAGGCCCTGTACCTGCAGCGGCTCCGCTACGGGGCGCAGGTGCCGGTGGAGCGCGCGCTGGGCTGGGCGACCCGAGGCTCGGCGGCGGCTCTTGGCCGCCCGGACCTTGGCCAGCTGGCACCCGGGATGCAGGCCGACCTGGCACTGTTCCGGACGGACGAACTGAGGTTTTCCGGCAGCCATGATCCCGTGGCCGCCCTCCTGCTGTGCGCTGCCGACCGTGCCGACCGTGTAATGGTGGGCGGGGCGTGGCGGGTGGTGGATGGCCGGATTCCCGGGCTGGACATCGCCGGGCTCATCGCGGAGCACTCGGCCGCGGCCCGCAGGCTCCTCAACGGCTGAGCCGGGGCACTTTCGTCGAAACAGGGCCTACCGCTTTCGGCTCCCGCGCAGCTGCTCTGGCTGCGGCATCCGATCGTTGCTAGCGTGGCGGAATGAACCCGTCGAAGGCCCCGGCCGAGATCCTCGACATTGCCGGCACCGAGGTTCGCATCTCGAGTCCGGATAAAGTGGTGTTCCCCGAGCCCGGGCTGACGAAGCTCGATCTGGTGCGCTATTACCTCGCCGTCGCCGATGGTGCGCTGCGCGGCGCCGGCGGCCGGCCGATGGTGCTCAAGCGCTTCCCGAAAGGCATCGACGCCGAGCCGTTCTTTCAGAAGCGAGTGCCCGAAAACCACCCCGGTTTTATCGACACGGTGACGCTGCGCTACGCGTCCGGGACAACCGCCGAAGAGGCCGTCATCCGGAACGCTGCGGGCCTGGCGTGGGTGGTGAATCTTGGATGCCTCGACCTCAACCCGCATCCCGTGCGCGCCGAGGACCTCGAGCACCCCGACGAACTCCGGGTCGACCTCGATCCGATGCCGGGAGTTGACTGGTCTCAGATCGTCGACGTCGCGCATGTCGCGCGGGAGGTGCTCGACGACGCAGGGCTCGTGGGATGGCCAAAGACGAGCGGGTCTCGCGGACTCCATATCCTCGTGCGCATCGCCCCGGACTGGTCATACCGCGACGTGCGGCTCGCTGCCGAGACCCTCGCCCGCGAGGTCGAAAACCGCGCTCCGGGTCTCGCCACCGCGCGGTGGTGGAAGGAGGAGCGCGGCGAGAGTGTGTTCGTCGACTTCAACCAGAACGCAAAGGACCGCACCGTGGCATCGGCCTACTCGATCCGACCCCTGCCCGACGCCAGGGTCTCGACGCCGCTCACGTGGGACGAGCTCCGTTCCACCAAGCCGGAAGAGTTCACCGTGCCCACCGTGCTCGAGCGCTTCGCAGAGGTGGGGGACCCGCACGCCGGCATCGACGACGCGGCCGGCGCGCTGGAGGGCCTCCTCGCCTTGGCTGCCGAACTCGGCCCCGCCGAGAAGCCGCCGCGCGGCGGCGACGGCTCGGGGCGCAGGCAATCGGTGATGCCGCTGATCGAGGTGGCCCGCACCAAGACCAGGCCCGAGGCGCTGGCGGCCCTCGAGCAGTGGAAGACCCGGCATGCGGACCTGGTCCCGGCACTGCACCCCGCCGATGTGCTGGTCGACGGGATGCGCGGATCGAGCTCGCTTTGGTACAGGGTGCGGGTGAACCTGCAGCACGTCCCCGAGGCGGAGCGTCCGGAGCAGGAGGAGCTGATCGCCGACTACGACCCGTGGGCCGGCAAGGAGTGGCCGGGACAGTAGCCCTACGGCCGTTGCCGGCCGAAAACCGGGAGGGCACGCAGCCAGCGGGAGAACCCGCGGCCGGCGCGGTCACAGTCGGCAGGAATATAGAAGTCCGGGTCCGTGGAGCCGAACGGCAGGTACAGCTCCTGGCCGGGGGCCGGAAATTCAGTGATGTTGTTCGAGTCCTGCGAGTCCATCTGTTCCTCCTCGTTCATGTGTGGCCGCTCTTACGCGGATGCGTGAGCCCATCCAGCAAATTCCATCATTCGGAAAATGTTTATTGTTATGCGGAAAAGACTACGCGCGGCAAGGCTCAACGGTCAAGGACGCCGGACCGGCGGTCACAATCCAGTTTTTCGGAAAGTGATGTACACCACCGCCCGGCTCGGCTACGCTTTAATTCAATTCGTGGCGTGCGTCACGTAACCTGGGAGCAGCAGGCAGGGTCGTAATGAGCTGGCATCAACTGATGTCGGCTCTTTTTTGTGGGCCGACGGAATAAGAAACGCATGGGAAACATGCGCTTAATTTCTATGTGGGACTTTGGTGCCACATACCTGAAGTTGGGAATCAGACCATGAGCAACAAGATCGTCCTCGGCCACAACCAGTATGGAAAAGCCGAAGTCCGCGTCGTCAAGATCACCAGGGACACGCACCGCCACGAGATCGAAGACCTGAACGTCACCTCGCAACTTCGCGGTGACTTCGCCGCCGCCCATTTGGAAGGCGACAACAGCCATGTGGTGGCCACGGACACTCAGAAGAACACCATCTACGCGTTTGCCCGTGAAGGCATCGGCTCCCCGGAGAAGTTCCTCCTGCGCCTCGGCGAGCACTTCACGTCCAGCTTCGACTGGGTCACCGGCGGCCGCTGGGAAGCCGAGTCCTACAGCTGGGACCGCATCCAGGCCCACGGCACCGCGCACGACCACTCCTTCGTCCGGAACGGCCAGGAAGTCCGCACCGCCGTTCTGGTCCGCGACGGCGCAGACGCCCACGTCATCTCCGGGCTCAAGGACCTTACCGTCCTCAAGACCACCCAGTCGGGCTTCGTGGGCTACCCGCGGGACAAGTACACCACCCTGCCGGAAACCACGGACCGCATCCTCGCAACGGATGTTTCCGCCCGGTGGCGCTTCAACACCGCCACCGACTTCAGCTCGATGGACTTCAACAAGAGCTACGACGACGTCAAGGCACTCCTCCTGGAAGGCTTCACCGAGAACTATTCGCACGCGCTGCAGCAAACCCTCTTCGACATGGGCGCCAAGGTGCTGGAGGCACACAGCGAGATCGACGAGATCAAGTTCTCGATGCCCAATAAGCACCACTTCCTGGTGGACCTTTCACCGTTCGGCCTCGAGAACCCCAACGAGGTCTTCTTCGCCGCGGACCGTCCCTACGGCCTGATCGAGGCCACGGTCCAGCGCGAAGACGCCACTCCGGCTGATATCGCCTGGTCCGGCATCGCCGGCTTCTGCTAGGCCCGCGGCCCAGCATCACATCCGAACTACCTCAGGGACCGGAGTCTCCCCACGCGGGAGACTCCGGCGCCTCCCCGTCCCTTACCTCGAACCGTTAGCCAGACACCGTTAGCCAGACACCGTTAGCCAGACAAAGACGTCTGCCATGAACCCAGAAAGTCTGCCATGAACACGAAAAAGAAATCAGCCACCGCGGGTGCCGGCACGGGCCGCAAGCAGTCGGGCCGGCCCGAAGACGAACGCCTCCCCCTTGCCAGCACCTTCGCCTACGGCTTCCAGCATGTGCTGACCATGTACGGCGGCATCATTGCGCCGCCGCTGATCATCGGCGCCGCCGCCGGGATGTCACCCCAGAACATCGGAGTGCTGATCGCGGCCTGCCTGTTCGTTGGCGGCCTGGCCACGCTGCTCCAGACGATCGGCATTCCGTTCTTCGGCTCCCAGCTGCCGCTGGTGCAGGGCGTTTCGTTCGCCGGCGTGGCCACCATGGTGGCCATAGTGGACGACGGCGGCGGCATCCAGTCGGTCTTTGGCGCGGTCATTGTGGCTTCGCTGATCGGGCTGCTCATCACGCCCCTGTTCTCCAAGATCATCAAGTTCTTTCCGCCCGTGGTCACTGGAACCGTCATCACCACCATCGGCCTGACCCTGATGCCGGTGGCAGCGAACTGGGCCATGGGCGGCAACAGTAAAGCCCCGAACTACGGCAGCGTGGCCAACATCGGCCTGGCAGCGGCCACCATGGCGATCGTGCTGCTGCTGAGCAAGGTGGGCAATGCCGCAGTCTCCCGGCTGTCCATCCTGCTGGCCATGGTGCTGGGCACGGTAATTGCACTCATCACCGGCATGGCCGATTTCTCCAAAGTGGGCCAGGGCGACGTCGTGGCCTTCCCCACCCCGTTCGCGTTCGGGCCGCCCACCTTCCACCTCGCGGCCATCATCTCCATGCTCATCGTGATCCTGGTGACGCTCACGGAGACGTCCGCGGACATCATTGCCGTGGGCGAGATCGTGGGCAGCAAGGTGGACTCCAAGCGGATCGGCAACGGGCTGCGCGCGGACATGCTCTCCAGCGCCATCTCCCCGCTGTTCAACTCCTTCACCCAAAGCGCTTTCGCCCAGAACGTGGGCCTGGTGGCCATCACAGGTGTGAAGAGCCGATTCGTGGTCAGCGCTGGCGGAGTCATCCTGGTGATCCTGGGTCTGCTGCCCGTGCTTGGCCGCGTGGTCGCTGCTGTGCCCACCCCCGTCCTGGGCGGTGCCGGCGTGGTACTTTTTGGAACTGTTGCGGCCAGTGGAATCCGCACGCTCTCCAAGGTTGAGTACCGGAACAACATGAACCTGATCGTGGTCGCGGCGTCGGTCGGCTTTGGCATGATTCCCATTGCTGCCCCGGCGTTCTACAACCAGTTCCCGTCCTGGTTCTCCACGATTTTCCACTCGGGCATCAGCTCGGCGGCGGTGATGGCGATCCTGCTCAACCTGCTGTTCAACCACCTCAAGGCCGGCAACTCGGAGAACCAGTCGGTTTTCGTGGCCGGGACCGGGCGCCTGGTGCGCGAGGAGGATCTCGAGTGCCTGGCCCACGGCGACCGCTTCGAGGACGGCAAGCTCATCGACTGCGAGGGAAAGGAAGTTCCCATCCAGTCCTCGTCGAAATCCGAGCACTAGGACTCCCAAGCGCGAACGGACAGTTCAGGCTCCTTCCCACCGGGCCTCAACTGTCCGTTCGCGCTTCCGCCTTGGCTGACTTGGCCGGTCCACGGAGCTTCAGGGCCGATACGAAGGGCAACCACCTGGGCCTGCCGGTCAACTTCCTGTTCTTCTCGCTGCAGACATCATCCCCGCATCCGTCACCATCCCGGTCTTCGGCCACCTCATCACCGGCCCCCGTCAAGACGGTCCGGGAAATCGACACGGTGTTCGCCGTGCTCCTGGGCGGCCTGGTCCTCGTCTGGCTGCGTGGGCATCAACATCGTGGCCAGCTTCATCTCCCCGGCCTTCAACCCCGGCACCGTCAGCGACGGAACCGCCGTCTCGGGCGAACCGCCGCCAAAGGCGAACCGTCACCGAAGGCGAGCCCCCCGCCGTCGAGCTTTCCTCCAGCGCGAACGGACACTTAAGGCACGGTCTTCTTTGGAGGCTTAAGTGTCCGTTCGCGCTCAGTCAGCTCTCAGGGGCCCAACGACGGCGGACGCCCACGTGGGGCTTAAGTGTCCGTTCCCGCCGGGCCGTCAGCTTTGGTTGAGCTCGTCGGAGATCGCCTGCGCGGCCTCGCGCAGCAGCGGCACAGCGCGTTCCGCGAAGGACTGATCCACGCGCGACACCGGTCCGGACACCGAAATGGCCGTGGGAGTCGGCGCGTTCGGGACCGCCATGGCGAAGCAGCGGACGCCGATCTCCTGCTCCTCCTCGTCGATGGAGTAGCCGCGTTCACGGATCAGCTTCAGGTCCAGGAGCAGGGAATCGATGTCGCCGATGCTCTTGGGCGTGGGGGTCGGCATGCCGCTGCGATGGACGATCCCTCGGACGGTGTCGTCATCCAGCTGGGCCAGGATCGCCTTGCCCACACCCGTGGCGTGCGTGTGGGCGCGGCGGCCCACCTCGGTGAACATGCGCATGGAGTGCAGGGACGGCACCTGCGCCACGTAGATAACCATGTCCGAATCCAGCACAGCCATGTTGGCAGTCTCCCCCAGCCGGTCCACAAGGGACTTCAGCTGCGGCCGGGCCAGTGCACCGAGCTGCTTGTTGGCGCCTTCGCCGAGCCGGATGAGCCGCGGGCCCAGTGCATACCGGCGGTTGGGCAGCTGGCGGATGTAGCCGAGCGTGACCAGTGTGCGCAGCAGGCGGTGGATGGTGGGGAGCGGCAGATCGGTGGAGGAAGAGAGCTCGCTGAGTGTGACGTCTCCGCCGGCGTCAGTAATCAGTTCCAAAAGTTCGAAGACGCGCTCAACTGACTGCACGCCTCCTGAGGCCTTTTCAGCCATAACCGTGGTCTCCTGCGGTATCGATTCCGACAACTCTTATCCACATCGTGAAAAAAATTGCTTAGAAGACCCAAGATACAGCACGGATCGGCCCTCGTCGATGAAGCCGCAGAGCTTGTGTTTCCACAAAGTAGATAATAATATCCATAATACGAAAACATTTGATTGAGCAGTACGCCCGACGCCCTCAGCGTCCGGGCCCGACCAGGAGGAACATTCAATGGCGAACCCGAGCCCCGGAAATTCGATCACCCTGCGCGTAGAGGCACCGTCCAGCTTCACCGCGACGAGCGAACTGGCCGCCGCGGTCGGAGCTGCGGGAGCAGCCATCACGGCCCTGGACGTGACTGAGTCCCACCACGAGACCCTGATTGTGGACGTTACCTGCAACACCACCGACGACGAGCATGCCGCGCGCGTCAAGGACGCCCTGAACGCGCTCGACGGCGTCACGGTCCAGCACGTCTCGGACCGCACCTTCCTGATGCACCTTGGCGGCAAGCTCGAGGTGGTCCCGAAGGTTGCCCTCCGGAACCGCGACGATCTGTCCCGCGCCTACACTCCCGGCGTCGCCCGCGTCTGCCTCGCCATCGCGGAAGACCCGGCAGCCGCACGCAACCTGACGGTCAAACGGAACACGATCGCCGTCGTCACCGACGGCTCCGCTGTCCTGGGCCTGGGCAACATCGGCCCGGCTGCCGCCCTTCCGGTAATGGAAGGCAAGGCCGCGTTGTTCAAGCAGTTCGCCAACGTGGACGCGTGGCCGGTGTGCCTGGACACCCAGGACACCGAAGAGATCATCAAGATCGTCAAGGCGATCGCTCCGGTGTACGGCGGCGTAAACCTTGAGGACATCGCCGCGCCGCGCTGCTTCGAGATCGAAAACCGGCTCCGGGAGGAACTGGACATCCCGGTCTTCCATGACGACCAGCACGGCACGGCCATCGTCACCCTCGCCGCCCTCGTCAACGCCCTGCGCGTGGTGGACAAGAAGCTCTCCGACGTCAGGATCGTGGTCTCAGGCGTGGGCGCCGCGGGCTCGGCCATCATCCAGCTCCTCAAGGCCCAGGGTGCGCGGCACATTATTGCCGCCGGCCGCTCCGGCGCCATCCACTCAGGCCAGGAGTACAGTGACGAACACCGCAGCTGGATCGCCGCCAACACCAACGAGAACGGCTTCTCCGGCACCCTCCATGAGGCACTCAAGGGAGCGGACGTCTTCATCGGCGTCAGTGCCCCGCATGTGATCGGCGAGGAGCAGGTGGCTTCCATGGCTGATAAGGCGATCGTCTTCGCCATGGCCAACCCCACCCCGGAAATCGACCCGGTGGTAGCGTCGAAACATGCGGCAGTGGTGGCTACGGGGCGCAGCGACTTCCCCAACCAGATCAACAACGTCCTGGCATTCCCGGGGTTCTTCCGCGGGCTGCTCGACGCTGGCGCCTCTGATATCACTCCGGACATGCTCGTGGCAGCGGCGGAGGCCATCGCCAACCGCGTGGCGGACGATGAGCTCAACGCCAGCTACATCATCCCCAGCGTCTTCGACCCGCACGTTGCCGCGGACGTGGCCACGGCCGTCGCTAACGCAGCAGCCGCATCGCGCGCACACCTAGAACCCGCCAACGCCTGATTCGCAGCCTAGAAAGGACCCGGACAATGGCTCTCTCAGTCACAGACCCGCAGCCGATTGCACGTGCAGAGGAAATCCTCACCCCGAAGGCCCTGGCCTTCGTGGAGGAGCTCCACAAGCGGTTTGCGGGAACCCGCGCCGAACTCCTCAAAGCCCGCGTGGCCAAGCGCGAGCAGGTGGCCCGGACCGGAAAGCTTGATTTCCTGCCCGAAACCAAGGATATCCGCGAGGGCGACTGGAAGGTCGCGCCGGCGCCCGCAGCATTGCAGGACCGCCGCGTGGAAATGACCGGCCCTGCTTCGCCGGCCAAGATGGCCATCAACGCCCTCAACTCCGGCGCTAAGGTGTGGCTGGCCGACCTTGAGGACGCCAGCACACCCACCTGGGCTAACGTCATCGACGCCATTCTGAACCTGCGCGACGCCGCCATGGGAACCCTGAGCTACACCTCCCCTGAGGGCAAGGAATACCGGCTCCGCACGGATGCCCCGCTCGCCGTCGTGGTGGCCCGGCCGCGCGGCTGGCACATGGAGGAACGCCACCTCCTGCTCGACGGCGCACACACCGTGGGCGCGCTGGTGGACTTCGGCCTGCACTTCTTCCACACGGCCAAGCAACTGCTCCTCAACGGACAGGGCCCGTACTACTACCTGCCCAAGATGGAGAGCCACCTCGAGGCGCGCCTTTGGAACGACGTGTTCGTCTTCGCGCAGGACTACCTGGGCATCCCGCAGGGCACCATCAAGGCCACGGTGCTGATCGAGACCATCCCAGCAGCGTTCGAGATGGACGAGATCCTGTACGAGCTGCGCGACCACGCCGCCGGCCTGAACGCGGGCCGTTGGGACTACCTGTTCAGCATCATCAAGTACTTCCGCGACGCCGGAGCCGACTTTGTGCTGCCGGACCGCGCCACGGTGGCCATGACGGCGCCGTTCATGCGCGCCTACACCGAGCTCCTGGTCAAGACCTGCCACCACCGCGGCGCCTTCGCCATGGGCGGCATGGCTGCCGTGATCCCCAACCGCCGCGAACCCGAGGTCACCGCCCAGGCGTTCGAGAAGGTCCGCGCCGACAAGACGCGCGAGGCCAACGACGGCTTCGACGGCTCCTGGGTGGCGCACCCGGACCTGGTGCCGGTGTGCCAGGAAGTGTTCGATTCCGTCCTGGGCGAGCGCCCCAACCAGCTGGACAAGCAGCGCCCCGAGGTCAGCGTCACGGCCGAGCAGCTGCTGGACATCGCCTCGGCCGACGGCACGGTCACGGAGGGCGGCCTGCGCCTGAACCTCTACGTCGCCGTCGCATACACGGCCGTGTGGATCTCCGGCAACGGCGCGGTTGCCATCCACAACCTGATGGAGGATGCCGCCACGGCCGAGATCTCCCGGTCGCAGGTCTGGCAGCAGATCCGCAACGGTGTGGTCCTGGCCGATACCGGCAACACGGTCACGCGTGAACTTGTCAGCGCCATCCTTGCCGAGGAAACCGAAAAGCTCCGCGGCGAAGTGGGCGAGGAAGCGTTCGCCAAGTACTACCGGCCCGCGAGCGAACTCATTGCGGACATCTGTCTCTCGGAGGACTACACCGATTTCCTCACCACCCCGGCCTACGAACTGGTGGGCTGAGGCATGCCCGTACCCTCCGGATCCCTCAGCGCGGCCGATCTGGCGCAGATCGACGCGCAGCTGGCCGCCACCGACCAAATGCTGGAGCAGAACTACCCGGGTGACGACGGCTCCCGCCAGCCGGTACATACCGTGTATGTACCCGCTGACCGTTTCACGCCGTCGTTCTCCTCCGACTGGGGCGGCCAGGCGCTGGCGACGGCGGACGCGCATGGGGGCCTGACCCGGCTGGCCCACCTGCTCGGCCAGGACGCCGAACTCGCCGAGGCCGTCGCGGCCCGGGTCCAGGCAAAACTGGAATGCGAACCGATCGAGGACCTGCGGCTCGACTTCGAGGACGGGTTCGGGGACAGGGGCAACGACGCCGAGGACGCCGCCGCCGTTGCCGCAGCTTCCGCCGTGGCCGCCGCGGTGGCGGCCGGCACAGCGCCACCGTTTATCGGCATCCGCTTCAAGTGCTTCGAGGCAGCCACCCGGGCCCGCGGCCTGCGCACCCTGGACCTGTTCGTTTCCGGACTGGCCGCAGCGGGCGAGCTGCCGAAGGGCCTGATCCTGACCCTGCCCAAGGTCACCACCGTGGCGCAGGTGAAGGCCATGGACTTCGCTGTGTCCCGGCTCGAGGAAGCCCATTCGCTCCCCGCCGGACGGCTGCGGTTCGAGGTGCAGGTGGAGACGCCGCAGCTCATCCTCGGCCCGGAAGGAACCTCGCCGGTGGCGCAGCTTCCGCACGCCGCCCCGGGACGGATCAGCGGCCTGCACTACGGCACCTACGACTACTCCGCTTCCCTGCAGATCTCGGCTGAATATCAGTCCATGGAGCATCCCGTGGCGGACTTCGCCAAGGAGGTCATGCAGCTGGCAGTGGCCGGAACCGGCATACGGCTTTCGGACGGTTCAACCAACATCATCCCGGTGGGCGACAACGTGGAAAACGCGTGGCGCCTGCACGGCCGGCTGGTGCGGCGCTCCCTGGAACGCGGCTATTACCAAGGCTGGGACCTGCATCCGGCCCAGTTGCCCAGCCGGTTCGCCGCTACCTACGCGTTCTACCGCCAGGGGCTGCCCGCCGCGGCAGCACGGCTGCGGAACTATGTCGAACGCACCGAGGACGGGGTCATGGATGAGCCCGCCACGGCACGCGCGCTGGCCGCGTTCATATTGCGCGGCGTCCAGTGCGGAGCCGTCGGCGCCGAAGACGTCCAGGCGCTTGCCGGTGTCGGAATCCCCCAAGTAACCGGTCTGGCCCACCCCCGGCTGGCGCAGTCCTCCCTGGCCGAGTCCGGCCACTCCCCCACCTCCAACTCCCAAGGAACCCATTCATGAGCAACTATTTCTACCCCGAAGGCGGCCTGCCGCCGCAGACGCAGCTCCTCACGGACCGCGCCGTGGTCAAGGAGGCCTACACCGTCATTCCCAAGGGCGTGCTGCGGGACATCGTCACCTCCAACCTTCCCGGCTGGACCAACACCCGCGCCTGGATCATCGCCCGGCCCATCGCCGGCTTTGCCACCACGTTCTCGCAGCTCATCGTTGAGGTGGCACCCGGCGGAGGGTCCCGGAAACCGGAGGCGGAGGCCGGCGTCGAAGGGGTCATCTTCCTGACCAAGGGCAAGCTGGATCTGAGCCTCGACGGCGAAATCCACCACCTTGAAGAGGGCGGCTACGCCTACCTCGCCGCCGGCGCCGACTGGTCCGTGAAGAACGACTCGGACGGCATCGCCAGCTTCCAGTGGGTCCGCAAGGCCTACGAGCCGCTGGAGGGCTTCACCGCCAAGTCCTTCGTGACCCGCGACCAGGACGTCGAGCCGCGGCCGATGCCTGGAACCAACGGCGCCTGGGCCACCACCCGGTTCGTGGACCCGGACGACATGGCGCACGACATGCACGTCAACATCGTCACGTTCCAGCCCGGCGCGTCCATCCCGTTCGCCGAAACCCACGTGATGGAACACGGACTCTTTGTCCTCGAAGGCAAGGCCGTTTACCGCCTCAACGACGACTGGGTGGAGGTGGAGGCCGGTGATTTCATGTGGCTCCGCGCCTTCTGCCCGCAAGCCTGCTACGCCGGCGGCCCGGGCAACTTCCGCTACCTGCTGTACAAGGACGTCAACCGCCAGATCCGCCTCACCTAACCGCCGCCCCGACGCCGCCGAGATCGCCGGGAGGCTGCGAATTCGCCGCAGGCTTCCGGCGATTTCGCACGTTTCCGACGACGTCGACGGCGGCTGCCCCCACACGGACGTAGAGTGAAGCATGGCGACCCCAGGATCCCATCCCGCAGACACCCCCGCCACTCCCGACGCCAACCCGCAGCGGGCGATCTCCGCACGGTCCTCCGCAGGCGACGTCCTCCTCGACTACCTGACGCGGCAGGTCGCCGAACTCCGGCAGCAGGCCCCGCTGGTACACAAGGACGCGCCGGACTCCGTTCACCAGATGCGGATGGCCGCCCGCCGCCTCCGGTCGGCACTGGCCACCGGAAAGAAGCTGTTCGACGACGGCGCCGTCGAGGGCATTCGCGCCGAACTGAAGTGGCTCTCGGGGGCGCTGGGGGCGGCCCGGGATCCTGAAGTAGTGAACGAGCGCCTCAGGGCCCTTCTGGCGCAGGAGCCCCCGGAACTGGTCTTCGCCGCAGCCGCGGAGCGCATCGATGCCGAGCTTTCCTCCGCCGCAGCGGCTGGCAGGGTCGCCGCACTGGAGGCCCTCGACGGCGGCCGCTACCGGCGACTTCTCGGCAGCCTGGACACGCTGCTGGCCGCCGCACCCCTGGCGGACAGGGCCTCCGCCCCCGCGCCCAAGGCGATGCGCAAGCTCCTGGCCAAGGAAAAGGCCCGTGTGCGCGGCAGGGTCCGTGCGCTCGATGAGCCGGCAGAAGAGCCTGTGTCACGGGATGTGAGGCTGCACGAGATCCGCAAGGCAGCCAAGCGGGTGCGCTATGCCGCCGAGACCGCGCGTCCGGTGGTCGGCAAAAAGGCCCGGCGGGCGGAAAAAGCGGCCCATGAGATACAGGCGATCCTCGGCGTCCACCAGGACAGTGTTGTGGCGCGCGCCCTTCTGGCCGAACTCGGCAGCCGTGCCCTCCGCAGCGGTGAGAACGGCTTTACCTACGGCAGGCTTCACGCCGCGGAAGAGGCCCTGGCGCGAAGTGCGGAAGCGGACTTCTTCAAGGCGTGGAAGAAATTCCCGTGACGGGGCGGGCGTCGCTGGCGGGGCCGCGGCGGCTTTGCGGCAACCCTTGCCTGCAGGCCTCCGGAATCATAGCGTTGGGTTACCCCTGAGCCCGAGGAAAGGCATGTCGATGACCCTGAACCAGCCGGACCCTGTGGAAATTTCAACCAGGATGCGCCCCGGCGAGTGGACCGAAAAAAGTCTGGAAGAAGTGATTACCCTGTACCGCGCCAAATTGATGGAAATGGGCGCGGTGGCCGGGGAAATTGTGACCGAGGTGGAACGCGACGACGACGGATCGGTGAGCGTCGCGCTCTCGTGGAGCAGGATCCCTGCCCGGCACGCGGCCCCCGCCGGTGGCAATCCTGCGGGCAGAACCCCCGCAGGCGCGTCCCCTGCGGCCGAACCGGCCTAGCCAGCCCGGCGGAGCCGCCCTGTCCCCGCGCCACAGTCCCCGCGGCCAGTTCCCGCGCACAGCCCCCGCCGGCCTGGGGCCGTTCGGCGGGGCTGCTCATTTACAGGGGCCGGCGCGCCAGCTTTCCGATGGCGCTGTCCCTTAGGTTTTCCAGCAGCTCCCGCGGGCCCGAATAGATTTCAACGGCACCGGCTTCGCTCAATTCAGCTGCGCTGGTTCCGCCGCAGGTCAGTCCGATAGTGGGAATGTCCAGACGTGCGGCGGCATAGACGTCCCAGACTGAGTCCCCCACATAGACCACGTCCGCGGCATGAAGCTCAACAGCCCTGAGAGCCGCCTCCAGGATGTCCGGAGCCGGCTTGCTCTCCTTCGCATCGTTGGCGCTGGTGGAGGCGTGGATAAACGAATCGGCCCGGAGCGTGGATCTCAACACGTCCAGGTCCCGTTCGCGGGCCGACGACGCCAGCGCCACGGCCAGGCCGCTCTCGCAGCATTGCGCCAGAAGGTCCCGGGCTCCGTCGAAGGCGCGCAGGCCAGGCCAGAACGTGGAGAACACTGCTCCGTGCGCCGCCATGATCGCCTGGTCCTCGGAACGGTCCCGGCCCGGCAGCACGTTGTCCAGCAGGTTGGCCCCGCCCATCCCCACGGACCGGTGAATCGAGGCCATGGGAACGTCCAGCCCCGCCTGCCGGAACGCCTGCCACCACGCAATCGTGTGCAGGTACGCCGAGTCTATGAGGGTTCCGTCAACGTCGAAAAGTACCCCCCGGTTTCGCCTGCCGCCCGGCCTGGTGTTCTGCATGCTCAGCTCTCGCCTCACGCCCGGCGTTCGGGTTGATGGTGGGACCGGGCACGTTTCTGGCTCGTCGCGCCCGTTGGCCTGCCCGAGCCAAGACCGCTTGCGCTCTTGACCAGCTTGCTGTGCTGCCTCATGGAGGGCTGCTTCAGCGCCCCTGTTTGCTGATCCCGGCTGAGGTCGCGGATCAGCCCTGTCCCGGCGATTTCACGCGCCTTGGCAACTCCCGCCACCGCGGCCCTCTTGGTGGGAAAGGTGACCGTGATTGCCATCAGTTCACCGGCCCCGTCCAGAAGCCTGATGCGGTATCCGCCATCGGGGGCATCAACCAGCTCGAAATATCCAGCCATTTGCATCTCCTCCGTACGTCACCTCAAAGTGAGGTATTAGTAAGTATACTTACTGACGTGGCGGAGGGAAGCCCGAACCACAGAATTCAGGCCAAGGCGTCTTCAAAGCCCAGGCGTCGTCAAAGACCGGAAGCCCGGCGGAGGTTCTGGCGCTGGCGGCCCAGGCCCTCCGCTTCCAGCTCAAGCACATCGCCGTCCTGCAGGTATGGAAAACGGCCCGAGAGCGCCACGCCTTCCGGTGTTCCGGTCAGGATGACGTCGCCCGCTTCCAGCACCATGAACTGGCTCAGGTGATGCACCAGCGCCGGAACGCCAAAGATCAGGTCCGCCGTCGACGAGTCCTGACGCGGCTCACCGTTGACCCAGGTCCGCAGCCGAAGGGACGACGGGTCCAGGTCCTCCGCGGGAACGAACCATGGGCCAAGGGGGGTGGACCCTGGCAGGGACTTTCCCTTGACCCACTGGCCGGCCGCACCAGGCAGCTGGTACTCCCGCTCCGAAAGATCGTTCGCCAGGACGTATCCGGCAACGCAGCCCATCGCGTCCTCCGTCGGCGCCAGATAGCTCGCGCGCCGGCCGATCACCACGGCCAGCTCCACTTCCCAATCGAACTTCACGGACGACGGCGGAATCCGGGCGTCGTCGAATGGGCCGGCCACCGTGTTGCTGGGCTTGAGGAAAACAACAGGGACATCGGGGACGGCGGCGCCTGACTCGGCGGCATGGCCGGCGTAGTTCAGGCCGATTCCAATCACCGCGCCCGGGCGCGACAGGGGCGCACCAACACGCAGCCCGGCCGCCCCGGTTAGCTCCGGCAAGTTCCCGGCCGCGAGCGCCTCCCTCGTCCGGGAGATCCCGCCCCCCTCCAGGAACGTACCGCCGATGTCGGCGGTAAGTCCCGCGAGGGAATACCATTTTTCGCCCGCCCCACTGCCGCCGGGCTGTACGGCTGGCTGTTCACTACCAGGGTCTCCGAGACGCGCAAATTTCACCGGTCAACACTCCTTAGTGCCTGCTGCAAATGGACTCCCGACCATGGAACCACGCCGCGGAGGCCTCTTCCCAGCTGAACGAAATGTGACTGCGCGGGCCCCTTCTATTCCGATTCGTGGCCCGGAGTCCTAAACTTGGCGGCAAGGCGACATGAGGGAGACCTCAAGTGAAAACAAAGATTCTCACGGTGTTCCTAACTTCACTTTTGCTGGTTACGGCGGCCCTTGCGGCCCCCTCGGTATCCGTCGCTGCGGACACGTCCGCGCCTTCCGGAGCTTCCGTGAAGGTGGTCGATACCGCGGCCAATATCACCGATCCGGCATGGTTCGTCAATGCCTATAACGCCGGAGTTCGTCTTTATGTGCTGCATTCGACCGCATGGGGAACCTGCTCCCCTTGGGACCGGACCCAGCAACAGCTGAAGATGGCACTCGATGCTGGACTAAAGATCGCCGCGTATACCCGCAATGCCCAGTGCTGGCAGGGCGGGATAGAGGCCACGGGTACGTACCGGGACCAACTGCAATTCTTCGCCCTGGATGTCGAGACGGGCGAGCCCCCGGTGACGCGGGACATGGTGGATGGCGTCATCGGCATGGGGGTTCAGCCGGTCATCTACAGCACCCACACCATGTGGCCGGCCATCATGGCCAACAGCAGCGACTTTTCGGACCTGCCGCTCTGGGACGCGGATCCGCGCTCCTTCGACTTTACGCAGTGGATTCCAGACCACCTGGCACCCCTGCCGGTTGCCTACGGCGGCTGGAACATCGCCGGCAACATGCGGGTGGGGATCCAGCAGAAGTTCAACCAGAACCTGGGCGGAGTCCTGGTGGATCTGAACTCCTTTGACGCCAGCTTCCTCCGTTAGGGGGTTCCGCAAGCAGGCGCAGCCTCACCTGCCGCGCAGCGGGGAGTCGCTACGCTGCAGGGTGTCCGTATGAAGTTCCATCGCGCTCCTGATCAGGGCGAAATGGCTGAAAGCCTGGGGCGTGTTGCCCAACTGCCTTCCTTCGTCCACCCCCCATTCCTCACTGAGGAGCCCCACATCATTGCGCAGGGCCAGCAGCCGCTCGAACAGCTCCTTGGCCTCCCGGCGCCGGCCGACACCCACCAGCGCGTCCACCAGCCAGAACGAGCAGGCCAGGAACACGCCCTCGCCCCCCGGCAGCCCGTCGTCGCTGTCCGCCGGCCGGTATCGCAAAAGGAAGCCGTCGTGGGTCAGTTCCCGCTGAACGGCGTCTATGGTGCCCACCACCCGGGGATCGTCCGGCGGCAGGAATCCCACCCGTGGGATCAGGAGCAGGCTGGCGTCCAGCTCAGGTCGCCCGTAGGACTGCACGAACGTGTTCCGCCCGGCGTCGAATCCGTGCGTCATGACATCGGCGTGGATCCTGTCCCGCAGTTCCTCCCACCGGTCCGCGGCTCCAGTCAGGCCGAAGTCACGCACGCCCTTCACCATTCGGTCCGCCGCGACCCAGGCCATCACTTTCGAGTGGGTGAAGTGGCGGCGGGGGCCGCGCATCTCCCACAAGCCGTTGTCCGGCCGGTGCCAGACTCGCTCAAGGTGCTCCATGAGGGCAACCTGGACGTCCCAGGCCTCATCAGTGTGCTTCAGCAGCGAATTCCGGGTGAGGGCCAGGCAGTCCAGGACCTCCCCCCACACATCCAGCTGCAGCTGCCCGGCGGCACCGTTCCCGATCCGGACCGGGGTGGATTTTTCATAGCCGGCGAGCCAAGGGAGCTCCATTTCCGGTAACCGGCGTTGCCCGTGGATGCCGTACATGATCTGCAGATCCGCCGGGTCTCCGGCCACGGCCCGCAACAGCCAGTCGCGCCAGGAGGCGGCCTCATCGGTGTAACCCGCGGCAAGCATGGCCTGCAAAGTCAAGGTGGCGTCCCTCAGCCAGCAGTACCGGTAGTCCCAGTTTCGCGGGCCGCCCAGCTGTTCGGGCAAGGATGTTGTCACGGCGGCAACGATGCCGCCGGTGGGGGCATACGTCAGCGCCTTCAGGGTGATCAGCGAGCGCTGGACGGCGTCACGGTAGGACCCGGTGATCCTGCATTTCGCGGACCAGTTCCGCCAGAACGTTTCGGTTGAGTCAAGCACGGCTTCCGGGTCGATGACCCTCGGCCGCTGAAGATGGCTGGGAGTCCAGGTGAGCACAAAAGGCACCCTTTCGCCGGCGTGGACCGTGAAGTCGCTTACGGTGTGCATGTGCTCGCCGCGCAACGGTGCTTCCGTGACCAGGTAGGCCGCGTCGGGTCCGGCGATGGCATGGATGCCGTAATCGTCGTGCCGCACCCAGGGCACGATGTTGCCGTAGTCGAACCGCAGCGCCAGTTCGCCGTGCATCTTCACTGTGCCCCGGATGCCCACCACGATCCTGACGATATCCGCCACATCATCGCGCGGGGGCATGAAGTCAATGATCTTCACCTTCCCGGTGGGGGTCTCCCATTCGGTTTCAAGGATCAGCGTGCCCTTGCGGTACCGGCGCCCGGCGCATTCGCCGCCGTCCGCCGGCGCCAGGAGCCAGCGTCCGGCTTTCGGAGTGTCAAGCAGCGCACTGAAGCAGGCCGGGGAGTCGAAGCGCGGCAGGCACAGCCAGTCGATGGAGCCTTCCGTGCTGATCAATGCCGCCGTGTGCAGATCCCCGACGATCGCGTAATCCTCGATGCGTGCCATGTCCCTTACAGTGCCATATGTGGTCTCCACAGGCGAGGTTCAGGCCCGCAACGCCGGTGGCGCCGCCGGTTTGCCTCCTCTCCGCCGCGACGCACTACTATCCATTCATGCTGCAACGGAACTTTGGCTCCGCGTCTGCCGCTCCCGCCGCCCGAAGTTTCGGAGCCAATGCCGCCGGCCAGGAGCGGGTGGGACCATGAGTCTGCATATCGGCACCTCCGGCTGGAGCTACGACCATTGGGAAAACGTGCTCTACCCGCCCGGGCTTCCGGCCCGTGACCGGCTGGCACACTACGTGTCGCGCTTTGCCACCGTTGAACTCAATGCCAGCTTTTACCGCTGGCCGCGGGAGTCATCGTTCATCAGCTGGCACCGCCGCCTGCCCGAAGGCTTCACCATGTCCGTCAAGGCGCCCCGGGGGCTGACGCACGGGAAGAAGCTTTACTCCCCCGAGGTCTGGGTGGAGCGAATCATCAGGTGCTGGCATGAGCTCGGCGACAAACGGGGCGTCCTCCTGGTCCAGCTGCCCCCGGATTTCGCCCGGGATGACGCGAGGTTGGACTATTTCCTGGCGCTGCTGCCGTGGTGGGTCCGCGTTGCGGTGGAGTTCCGGCATCCCAGTTGGGACCACGACGACGTGTATGCACTGCTGGAGCGCCACGGGGCCGCCTACTGCATCATGAGCGGCGCCCACCTCCCGTGCATCCTCCGGGCCACGGCACCGTTTGTCTACGTCCGAATGCACGGGCCGGACCATGAGTATCTCTACGGTGGTTCATATTCGGACGATGACCTGCGGTGGTGGGCGGATCGGATCCGCGAGTGGCAGGGGTCCGGCAAGGACGTGTACGTCTACTTCAACAATGACGGCGGCGGCAACGCCGTGCGGAACGCCAGCACCCTGCGTTGGCTTCTCGGCGACGGCTGAATCACCGTGCCGCAGTGTTCCACTGTGGCAGAGTGGAAGCATGGAATTGGGTTCGCAGGAATCGACGCCGTCCGGAAGCCATGTTTTCCGGCTGGCGCACAGGGTGTCGGATACAGCCAACAGCATCCGCATACGGTTGGCCCGGCGTTGGAAATTTGTCCCGCAGACCATCGAATATCAAGGCTACGGCTCCACTGAATGGGTGCGCGTGCTCGGCAGGGTTGTGCTCACCAGCAAGCCCGCGCCCGGCAGCCGGGCCGAGCACGCCGCCCAGAACGGCAACCAGAACATTCGTGGCTGGCGGGCCTTCACCAGCGCCCCGCTGCCGTACACCGATGTTCAGATCGAAATCGGCGGCGTGGTGACCCGGGTCAAAGCTGACCGCGGTGGCCTGGTGGACACCGTGGTGCCCGTTTCACTTTCCCCCGGCTGGCATACCGCCGTCCTCCGGGCCGAGGGGACCGAGGCCGTGGAGGCCAATATCCTGATCATCGCCCCGGAGACCACATTCGGGATTGTCTCCGACATCGATGACACCGTTATGGTGACCGCCCTGCCCCGGCCCTTCCTGGCCCTGTGGAACACCTTTGTGCTGAGTGAGCGGGCGCGCATGGCGACGCCCGGGATGCCAGTGCTGCTGGACCGGCTGGTGGTGGAACATCCGGACGCTCCAGTCATCTATCTGTCCACGGGGCCGTGGAATGCCGCGCCCACGCTCGCGCGTTTCCTCAGCCGGAACATGTACCCGGCGGGACCCCTTCTGCTTACTGATTGGGGGCTCACCCAGGACCGCTGGTTCCGCAGCGGCCAGGAGCACAAAAGCCGCAACCTGGAGCGTTTGGCCGAGGAATTCCCGGGAATTCGTTGGTTGCTGATCGGCGACAACGGCCAGCATGATGAACAGATTTACTCCCGGTTCGCCCAGTCGCATGGGGACCGGGTGGCGGCCATCGCCATCCGCCAATTGTCCGTGGGCGAGTCAGTGCTGGCCGGCGGGCACTCGGAAACCGGGGACCACAGCGCCTCCAAGGTTCCGTGGATCTACTCCCCCGACGGCGCCGGCATCTCGAAGGGGCTCCGGGACTTAAAGGTCATCTGAACCGGACGCCGGCACCCCCGGGATCCGGCGTCCGGCACCCCGGCGCCAGGTCACGGCACCGGGTCGGGCTCACCGGTAAGGCCGGATGCTTCCCCGACGGCGGGCGCCTCCGCAGCGGCCTGTCCGGCGCCCGATGGTTCCCGGATGGCTGAGGCGGCGGCCCCGGCGTCGGCCTCCTTCCGTGCGGCAAGCAACTCCTGGAGCCAGTAGTACGAGGCTTTGGGGGTCCGCTCCAGCGTTTCAAAGTCAACGTGCAGCAGCCCGAACGGCTGCTTGTAGCCCGCGGACCACTCGAAGTTGTCCAGCAGTGACCACACGTAGTAACCCCGCAGGTCAACGGACTCCGCCGCGCCGCCAGGCGCCGTGGCCTCCAGTGCTGTGGCGATGTGCTCCGCCAGGTACCGTAGGCGGCGCTCGTCCGGGATGAGGATCCGGTCCGCTGCCCGGTCCCGGACAACAACGTCCTCGAAGCTCGCTCCCCCCTCGGTGATAAAGACGGGCGGGAGGTTCGGGTAGCGTTCGGCCATTTCCGCCAGTGCCACGGAGATGTACTCGGGTTTGATCGGCCAGCCGTAGGCGGTGGTCTCCGCATCCGGGAATGGCGTGATGTGGAACGGGGCTCCGGGTGCGCTTCCGCTGAGGTCATCCCCCATCGCCTCCGCCATGCCGGGAGGAACGGCTCCTTCTCCGGGCCCCGCGGCCACGCGCGTGGGCATGTAGTAGTTGAGCCCGTAGAAGTCCAGTGGCTGGGAGATCAGGGCCATGTCCGCGGCAGAGGGGCTGAAGGAGGTAAAGAAGGTGGCGGCCCGGATGACATCCGGGTACTTTCCGGTGAGGACAGGGTCGGCGTAGAGCCGGTTCTGAGCCACGTCCATCAGCCCGGAGCTGAGCTTGTCCAGGGGGTTGCTGGACGCCGGGATCATAGGCGAATACACGTTGGTGATGCCGACTTCGCCGGGAACGTTCGCGGCACGCAGCGCCTGCAGGGCCAAACCGTGGCCGAGGAGCTGGTGGTGGACGCTGGGCAACGCCTTGAGGAGCAGCGACTCCCCTGGCGCGTGAAGGCCCAGGGCGTAACCGTTAGTGGTCACGGTGGCCGGCTCATTGACGGTGACCCACCGTGCCACGCGGTCTCCGAAGGCGGCCGCGGCAATGGCGGCGAATTCACCGAGACGATAGGCCGTATCCCGGTTCATCCAGCCCCCTGCCTCGTCCAGGGGCAGCGGCGTGTCCCAGTGATAAAGGGTCACCGTCGGCGAAATGCCGCTGGCCAGGAGCTGGTCCAGAAGGCGGTCGTAGAAGTCCAGCCCCGCGGGGTTCACCGGTCCGCTGCCCCCCGGCTGGATGCGGGACCAGGATAGCGAGAAGCGGTAGGAATCAATGCCCAGTTCCTTCATGAGGGCGACGTCCTGGGGCATACGGTGATAGTGATCGCAGGCAACAACGGGGCTGTGGTCATCCACGATGGCCCCCGGCTTCGCAGCGAACACATCCCAGCCGGACGGTCCGCGGCCGTCCTCGTCAAGGGCTCCCTCGATCTGGAAAGCGGACGTTGCCACCCCCAGGGTGAAGGAAGGCGGGATCATGGCAGCCAAATCTTTGGCGGAAAAGTTCATTGGCTGGATCCCTTATGTAGTTGCCGGGCTGAGTGATTGATTGATTTTAGGCCTCCGCAGGGACCTGCGCCAGAAGGCGCCGTCCTAATCATGCAGCACCGTGTCGGCGCCGAAAAGGAACTCCTTGGCGTGGCTCAGTGCCTTCTTGAAGGCGTCGTTCCTGAGGGTAATGACATGTTCGGTGTCATCCGCAGCTGGCTCCAGGTATCCCGTGAAGCCGGGCCTTAAGACCCAGATGTCGCCCGCGGGAGGCAAATAGAAAACACCGAAGGACCGGTGCTGGGGGTCATCCGGAGTCCAGATGGGAACCACAGCCAAGGCTGCTCCTGTTTCGGGGTGGATCCACTGGGCCCGCGGTAAAGGTTCCTCGTGGGCCTCGGGATCCAGGAACGGAGCCGTACCCGCGCCCCACCGCTTTTCGAACCGTTCGTGGAACGCCGGAATCAGGTGGGAATCATAACGGCGCCAAGCGCTCATGGGGGCTCCTTCTTGCTGTTGTCCGGGTCCGTTCCGGGGCCGCGTTACCAGTGCTTCCGATTCACCGGGGTTCCCAGCGGACCGGGCTGACTCGCAGCAGATGCGGCTGCTGCCGGCTCACGCGGCGGACCGGCACCTCGCGCGGATCGCCGGCCCTCCCGTGGACGGCGGTTTGGCTGTCATAGCGGGTGTCATATTCGGCGCGGCTCCTCGGGTCACGAAGCACCGAATAGGCCTCCATAATCTCCAGCAGAGCCGCTGCGGTGGAGGACCGTCTGCCTGCATCCCTGGCGCTGCCGCCGTCGACGTCGGGGTGGAGGGTCCTCATCAAGGCCCGGTACGCGCGCGAGATTTCCTGCTGAGTGGCAGTTCTGGCCACGTTCAGCGCCGCGTAGTAATCGGGCAGGTAGGCGTCCATTGGACCTGACGGCCGGGACGGCCCCGGTGATTACCGGAGGCCGCCCCGGATTCCTTTCCTCAACCTAAGTGCTGATCTCGTGCATCGTGTCCTGCTTGCGCTCGATTTCGATCTTGCGGGGCTTGGCCTGCTCCGAGATAGGAATGCGCAGCGTCAGGACACCGGCGTCGTACTTCGCCTTGATCTTCTCCGTATCCAGGGTGTCGCCGAGGATCAGTTGCCGGCTGAACACTCCACGGGGGCGCTCCGACACAACCATCTCGACATTGGGCTGCGTTTGATCGCGCCGTTCAGCCCGTACAGTCAGCACGTTCTTCTCAATATTGAGGTCCACGGAGTCGACGTCGACTCCCGGCAAATCGAACGAGACGACGAACTCCCCGTCCTCCTGCCAGGCGTCCATGGGCATGGCCGCGGGGCGTGCCGCGGTTCCAAACACCTGCTGGGTCAACCTGTCCAGTTCACGGAACGGGTCCGTGCGCATCAACATCATTTCCCACTCCTTCAGCATGTGATTGTTGCTGTCTGTCTATCCATCATGCCCGCTTATCTGTATTGGCGGGTATAGATTTTTTATAGCACCGGTGAGAGACTAAGGCAATAGGAAATTCACCCGTTTTCAAGGAGGACCGTGACGGACCACGGAATGGAGACTGGCGTCTACGCCATTTCCGTCGTTGCAAATCTCGTGGGCACGGGGCAGCAGAACATCAGGCTCTACGAGCGGAAGGGGCTGCTCACTCCGGACCGTACGGCCGGGGGCACACGGCAGTACAGCCAGGAGGACCTGGCTGTACTGCGGCGCATCAGCGAACTGCTGGAGGAAGGCCTGAACCTGGCCGGCGTGGCCAAGGTGCTGGAACTGGAGGCGGCAAACGCCCGGCTTCGCGCGGAACTTAAGCGAGCGCGGAAGCGCTGAGGGTGTTCCTACTCCGGATTAGCCTCGGCCTTGGACAGTTCCCCCGTGACACGTTCGCCCGGAATCCGGGCAGTCCGCCACGTGTCCAGCATGATGACGCCGCCCAGGACCACGAAGGAGATGAAGATCGAGGCCAGGGCATCGGTGGTCCAGTGGTAGCCGAGGTATAGCCGGCTGATGGCCGCGAAGAAGATCCCCACAACAGCTCCCGCGAACCCCACCACGGAAGGCCAGGTGCTTTGCCGGCGGGAAAAGACGAGGAACGCCGTGACAAGCAGGAAGTCTGATGCCCCCAGCACGTGACCCGACGGGAAGGAGAACGTGGTGTCCTGCCCAAACAGCATCAAGTCAACGGGCGGCCTGCCGCGCCCTACGGAGCGTCCGATGATCTGCGCCAGCGCGACGCCGGTGAGCATGGCGGCGGCAAGGAGGATTGGCCGCCAGGCGTGCTTGGCGGCCAACCCCCAAGCGACGGTGACGATCAAGACGATGATGGGCAAGCCTATGGGGCCGAAGATGATGGCCAGGAAGATCATCACCGCGGTCAGCGGTCCGGACCGGATCCCCAGCAGCCAGGTCCGGACGGGCTCGTCAAGGACCGTCAGCCCGTTCTTCTGCAGGACCCCGGCCAACGCCAGCGAGAACAGGATAGCGCCCACCGCCATCAGGACCGCTGCTGTCCGGTAGAGGGCTTTCCGCGCCTCGGCGCTCATGAACCGCTCTTCCACCACGAACTTTTCGTGGAAGACCCGCCACCGGCCGGGCGAGTTTTCTGATCGATCGTCAGCCATTTGCTGCATCCGCCTAAGCACTATTGAAACAATTCTCCGTGAACATTATCCCGGATCGAGGGGTTTGGCGCGGCGGCGGGCGGTCAGCCTGGAACAGGACCGGGAAGGACTGCCGGTAGCCTGACTGGATGGGTGCCATGAACGAACTGATTGACAAGGGAGCCGTCGTCTCCCTGATCCGCGTGCTGGATGCAACAGGCGCCGGCACCCGCTGGGAACACCTCGAACAAGCTGCCGCATCGCTGGACGGGCTCAGCCTGCGGGAGCGCACGGATCATGTAAGCCGGGCACTCCTGGCCGATCTGGAGGGTGCAGGCAGCCTTCCGGGCGACTACCCGACGGCGGCAGGCACCGTTCGCCGCGCGCTCCGCGACGTCGGTTTCACCGGGTGGATACTATGGCCGGTGAGCGAAACGGTGGTGACGCTGGCGCTCGCGTCGAAGGAGCCTGGCGCTTTCGAGGACTGCCTGACACTGCTCGCCGAACTGACCCCGCGCCTCACTGGCGAGTTCGCCATCCGCAGGCTCCTGGCCGCCGATCTGGATCGCGCCCTTGCTATCGTCCAGACGTGGACCGGCCACGAGGATGAACACGTCCGCCGCCTCGCCAGTGAAGGCACCCGCCCTTATCTGCCGTGGGCTGTCCGCATCCCCGGGATCGCCGCACGGCCTTCTGCCACCGTTCCTATCCTGGATGCCCTCTACCGCGATCCGAGCGAATACGTCCGGCGCTCGGTGGCGAACCATCTCAACGACCTGGCGCGCCACGCGCCCGATTCCGTGATCGCCGCAGCGGCTTCCTGGGCCGCAGCGCCCGACGCCAACACCGGATGGGTGGTCCGTCACGGGCTGCGGACCCTAATCAAGAAGGCCCATCCCGGGGCACTCAAGTTGCTGGGCTTCGCCCCGGCGTCGGTCATCGTAACGGCCCCGCGGCTGGACCGGAACGTGGTGGAGTTGCCTTCGGACCTGGCCTTCGAATTCGAAATCTCCAACGAGGGCCCGGCGCCGGCCAGACTCGCTGTGGACTACGTGGTGCACTACATGAAGGCCAACGGCTCCCAGTCGGAGAAGGTCTTCAAACTCGCAGCCATCACGCTGGACCCCCTCGAAACCCGTCTGGTCGCCAAGCGGCACGCCTTCCGCCAGATGACCACGCGGGTACACCACGCCGGTAGGCACGGGCTGGAACTTCAGATCAACGGCGTCCGCTACGGATACACGGAGTTCCTGGTGGAACTCTGAGCGGCTGGCATCCGAAGTGACGCGGCTTCAACGACCGCGCCCTTGCGGGCATCAGGTCCGGCGATTACCAGTCATGGACGGTGCCGTCGACGAGCCGGTTGTAGGGCAGGTAGGCCTGCTGGTACGGGTACGCCGCGGCGGCTTCCTCGTTGAATTCAACCCCGATCCCGGGATTGTCCCCCGGGTGCAGGTAGCCGTCGGTGAACGTCATGGACTGCTCGAACACCGTGTTGGTGGCCTCCGAGTGCTGCATGTACTCCTGGATCCCGTAGTTGTGGATCGCCAGGCCCACGTGCAGCTGCGCGGCGAAGCCCACCGGGGAAATGTCCGTGGGCCCGTGGAAACCGGACTTGATCTGGTACTGCGCGGCGAAATCCATCACCTTCTTCAACGGCGAAATCCCGCCGAAGTGCGTGGACGCGGCCCGGACGTAATCGATCAGCTGCTCCTTGATCAGGCTCTGGTAGTCGTACACGGTGTTGAAGACCTCCCCGATGGCCAGCGGGGTGGTGGTGTGCGCCCGGACCAGGCGCAGCGCCTCCTGGTTCTCCGCCGGAGTGCAGTCCTCCAGCCAGAACAGGTCATACGGCTCCAAGGCCTTGCCCAGCTTCGCGGCCTGGATCGGGGTCATCCGGTGATGCCCGTCATGCAGCAACGGCAGCTCCGGACCGAACTCGTTCCGCACCGCCTCAAACACGGTGGGCAGATGCCGCAGATACGCCCGGGTGTCCCAGTCCTCCTCCACCGGGAACGCGCCCCGGCCCGCGGGCTCGTAGTCATACCGCTCCCCCGAGGCCTGCGCCTGCGCCGCGACCCCGTACACGGCCCTGATCCCCGGAACCGCGGTCTGGATCCGGACCGACTTATACCCCAGCTCCAGGTGCTCCCGGACCGAATCGAACAGCGACGGAATATCCGCCCCCGAGGCATGCCCGTACGCGCGCAGCCCGTTCCGGGACGCACCCCCCAGAAGCTGATACACCGGCATCCCGGCCACCTTGCCCTTGATATCCCACAACGCCATATCCACCGCGGCGATCGCGGCCATCGTCACCGGACCCCGGCGCCAGTACGAGGACCGGTACAGGAACTGCCAGGTATCCTCGATCCGGTGCGGATCCTTCCCGATCAGCAACTGCGCAACATGCTCCTTCAGATACGCCGCCACCGCGAGCTCACGCCCGTTCAGGGTCGCATCCCCGATCCCGGTCACCCCATCCTCAGTAGTGATCCGAAGAGTCACAAAGTTACGCGACGGGCTTGTCACGAAAACTTCCGCGGCAATGATTTTCATGGCAGGTCCAGGCTTTCTTGGTCGAGTCGATGAGGTTGGGATGGACAAAGGGTAGGCAAAGTGGACTAGGCAGGCGGGCCGCTCAGCGCTGGGTGGTTCCGCTTGAGATTCCGAGGAGCCCAAGTTCGCCGGTGCGCGGAAGGCCCTCCCAGTCGCCGGCCGTGCTGACGGCAAACGCTCCCGCGATGGCGCCTCGCTGCAGGCGCGCAGGAACGTCCCCGCCGTCGAGCATTACGGACAGGTACCCGGCGGTGAAGGCGTCGCCGGCGCCCACGGTGTCAATGCTCGTGACGGGAAGGGCAGGTGCTTCCCACCTCCCCGACGCAGTGTGGACGCCCGCTCCCGCGGCGCCGCGCTTGACCACCACTTCCTCGACGCCTTGGTCGAGAAGGTACTCGGCCATGGATACTTCGGCCTCGTCCGGATCCTCTTCCCGTGTGCCCGCCCAGGGACCGGGGGCCACCAGGGGGAGTTCGTCGTCGGAGGCGATCAGCACGTTGGCATAGCGGACGAGCTGGCTCAGGGCCGCGCAGGCCTCCCCCCGTGACCAGAGCTTGCTCCGGTAGTTGACGTCGAGGGAGACCACCATGCCTTCGTCGGTTGCGCGGGCGGCGGCATATTCCACGGCCCGCCGCGACTCCACGCTGAGTGCGGCCGTGATCCCGGTCAGGTGCAGCGCCCGGGCACCGCCACAGAATGCCCTGTCCACATCTTCAATCCCGAGGGTGGAACCTGCGGAACCTGCCCTGTAATAGAAAGCGCGGGTGACGTCCGCGGTGCGCTGTTCCAGGAACATCACCCCGGTGCTGCGCTCGGCATCCTCCCGGTGCCGAACCGCAATACCTTCGGAGCGCAACTGGCGCAGGATGAACTGCCCGTGCGGATCGGCGCCCACCACCCCGGCCCACCGGACGCTGTGGCCGAGCCGGGCCACCCCCACTGCCACATTGGACTCGGCACCGGCGACGTGCATTGACAGGTTGCCGCCAGCGGCCAGCGGCCCCGGGCAGCGGAGCGAAACCATGGACTCACCCAGCGTCAGGAGGCCGACGGCGGCTGTCACCGCGCGCCCGTCACGGCCATCCGCCTGTCAAAATCGGCGGCAAGGCTCACAAAACCGCGGGCGCGCTCACGTACTGGGCCCAGATCGCCCCCCGAGGCTGCGTCCCCGAACAGCGGTCCCCCGACTCCGACGGCGATTGCGCCGGCTTCCCAGTATCCGGTGGCCTCGCCGAGCCCCACTCCCCCCACTGCGATGAACGGTATCTCGGGAAAGGGATCGCGGACTGCCTTGAGATAGCCCGGTCCGCCGATCGAAGCCGGGAAGAGTTTGACGGCCGTGGCACCCCTGTTCATGGCCTCATAAGCTTCGCTGGGGGTGAGCGCACCCGCGAGGACCGGGATGCCCTGTCGCGCCGATTCACCGATTGACTCCGCCAGGGCAGGCGTCACAGTGAACTGGGCGCCGGCCTCGGCCACGTCGAGCACGTCCTGCGCTGTCAGGACTGTTCCCGCACCGACGAAGCAGCCCGCGGGTGCTGCGGACCGAACCTCGCGGATCGCGTCAAGTGCGCCCGGCGTGGTGAGGGCTATCTCAACGAAGCGGAAGCCTTCCTCCATCGCCGCAACGGCAGCCTTTGCTGCGGCCCGGCCATCGCTGCCGCGGACAATCCCCACCACCCGGACCTCCTTGATGCCGCTCAACAGGGTCTCAGGGCTCAGGGTGTTCACCATGTTGTGTTCCTTCTTCTCTGCGGGCTTCTCTGCGGGCTTCTCTGCGTTTTCGGGCGGCTCGGGTCCGGACTGCCCATGCTGGGCGTCACCATTCCGCGAATGCGCCGTCGGCATGCCGCCACACCGGGCCGCGCCAGGCATGGCCGCGCTTGTCGGCGGCGCGCACCACGGCCTCGTCGATCTCGATGCCGAGCCCCGGGCCGGTGAGCCGTTCGATGTGGCCGTCCACGAACTTCAGCGGAGACTTATCCACCACGTAGTCCAGCACTTCGGCGCCCTGGTTGTAGTGGATCCCGATGCTTTGTTCTTGAATCAGGAAGTTGGGGGTGGCGAAGCCCACCTGCAGGCAGGCCGCGAGCGCCAGCGGGCCGAGCGGGCAGTGGGGGGCCAGCTGGACGTCGTAGATTTCAGCCAGCGATGCGATCTTGCGGACCTCGGTGATGCCGCCGGCGTGGGAAAGGTCCGGCTGCGCCACGGCGATGCCGGCCTGCAGCGCGGGCAGGAATTCCTGCCGGCTGTACAGCCGCTCACCGGTGGAGACCGGCGTCGTCGTCGAGGAGGTGAACTCGCGCAGCAGGTGGGTGTTTTCCGGGACCACGGGTTCTTCGAGGAAGAAGGGCCGGTACGGCTCCAGCAGCGGGGCCACCCGCCGGGCGTTGGCGAGGCTGAAGCGGCCGTGGAAGTCGACGGCCACATCGCGGTGCTCCCCGAGGACCTCGCGGGCGGCCGCGACGCGGCGGACGACGCCGTCGAGCTCGGCCACCGAGGCGATGGGGCTCATCCGGCCACTCGCGTTCATCTTGACCGCGGTGAGTCCCACCTCGAGCTGGGCGCTGATCTGGTCGGCCACCTCGTTGGGCTCGTCTCCTCCCACCCAGCCGTACATCCGGATCCGGTCCCGGACGTGGCCGCCCAGGAGCTGGTGAACGGGGGTGTTGAAGTGCTTGCCGGCGATGTCCCAGAGTGCCTGGTCCAGGCCGGACACGGCGCTGGCAAGGATGGGGCCGCCGCGATAGAAGGAGCCTTTGGTCATGACCTGCCAATGGTCCTCGATCCGAAGGGCATCGTTACCGATCAGCAGCTCTGAAAGCTGCTCGACGGCGGTGCGGACCGTTTCGCTGCGGCCCTCGCAGCTCGCCTCGCCCCAGCCGACGACGCCGCCGTCGGTCTCGATCCGGACGAAGAGCCAGCGGGGCGCGACGAGGAAGGTTTCAATCCTGCTGATGCGTGTCATGTGCTGCCTAGCCCTTGGTCGCGCCGGCGGTCATGCCGGAGACGATGTATTTCTGCGTGAAGAGCGCGATGATCATGATCGGGATGGTGACCACGGTGGCGGCCGCCATGAGTCCGCCCCAGTCGATGCTTGCGTAGGAGACGAAGTCGAAGATCGCGACCGGCAGGGTCTTGGTCTTGGAGCCGGAGAGCACCAGGGCGAACATGAAGTTGTTCCACGAGAAGATGAAAGACAGGATGCCGGCCGTGGCCATGCCCGCGACCGAGAGCGGCAGGGTGATGCGGCGGAAGGCACCGATCGGGGTGAGGCCGTCCACCTGGGCCGATTCCTCCAGCTCCAGCGGCAGGGAATCGAAGTAGCTCATCATGATGTACACGATCAGCGGCAGCGCGACGAACATGTGGCTGAGGATCAGGACCTCGAAGCCGCCCACCATCTTCAGGTTGGAGAAGACGTAGTACCAAGGCACCAGCAGTGAGACCCCGGGGATGACCCGGGCCATCAGGACCACAAGCGCCGAGCGGTGCATCGTGAAGCGGCTCATGGCGTAGGCGGCGGGCACACCCAGGACCAGCGACAGGGCCGTGGAGACGAAGGCCACCCAGAAGCTGTTGAAAATGAAGACCAAGTAGTTGTTCCGCTGCAGCACATTGGCGTAGTTCTCGAACGTCGGGGTGAAGAAGAACGACTTGCCGGTGTCGTAGATGTCCACATTGGTCTTGAGGGAGGCCAGCAGCATCCAGAACAGCGGGGCGAGCAGGAACAGCACCACGGCCACCAGGGCCACGACGCGGAAGACCTTGTAGGCGCGGGTGGCCAGGGGCTTCCGACGGCGGCGGGCCAGCTGAAGCTGGCCGGCCGTTCGGGTTTCGGTGTTTTCTGTGTTTTCTGTGTTTTCTGTCTGGACGGTCATTTGCTTACCGCTTTCTTGCGCATGGTCAGCAGCCACATGGTGCCGATGATGATCATGAAGAACAGGATCAGCACCGCGGAGGACAACCCGTACTGGTTGTAATCGAAGCTCAGCCCGTACGCGTAGACGTTCAGCGTCTCCACTTCGTGGAAGGATCCGCCTCCCTTGCCCTTGGTGGCGTAGAGGATGTCGAAGGTCTTCAGGGCGTCGATGCCCCGGAGGAGGATGGCAACGATCACCGTAGGCATCATGAGCGGAAGGGTGATGAAGAAGAAGCGCTGGAAGGCGTTGGCGCCGTCCATCCGGGCCGCCTCATCGGGTTCCTCGGACAGTGAGGTCAGGCCGGCGAGCAGGATCAGCACCACCATGGGGGTCCACTGCCACACGTCCATGAAGATGGTGGTGCCCAGAGCCGTGTCCTGGCCGGAAAGCCACGGCTGGGCCGGGATGCCCACCATGCCCAGGAGCTGGTTGACGAAACCGATGTTGGGATCGAAGATCAGGCGCCACATCATGCCGACTGCCACCGGGGTGGCGACAAGCGGGAGCAGGATGGCCACGCGGACCCACTTCTCGCCGCGGAACGGCCGCCACAGCAACAGGGCGACGCCCATTCCGAGCACCACCTCGCAAACCAGCGCGACTCCCGTGAAGGACAGGGTGCGTCCGACGGCGGGCCAGAACCGTTCGGCGTCGGAAAGCACGGTGAGGTAGTTTTGCAGGCCCACGAATTCGGACGCTGCGCGGACAGAGCCCTGCGAGTCCGTGAGGCTCAGATAAAGCGTCCAGGCCAGGGGGAAGATGATCAGGACACCCACGAAGATCATGGCGGGTGCCGCGAAGAGCCATTTGCGGTGGCGGTTGGCCCAGGCGGAGAAGTTCTCACGCGGGCCTGGCGTGCTGTTCGGGCCGCGGCTCACCCTGCGGCTCGCGCCGCGGGCGGGGTTCAGTACAGACATGGTTCACCTAAGGAGTTGGGGGTGAAGAGGTGAGACGGCCGCGGGCGGGCTGCGGCGTTGTGGCCGGCCCGCCCGCGGTGATGCGTCAGTGGCGCTTTACTTCTTTTCGCTGTCCAGGAACTTCTGGAAGGCGTCATTTGCCGTATCCGCCGCAGCGGACGCGTCGGCTCCGGTGATGGTCGAAACGATGGGACCGCCCACGATTTCGCGGGCCTTTCCTACCGTGACAACCTCGGGACGGTCGTGGCCCACGCCGGTCTTGGCGCTGGTGGCGATTGCCTCGGCCAGGTCCTTCGGGTAGGTGGACGTTCCGGCGGGATCAGCCCAGACGGAGGCACGGGGACCGGGGACGCCGGCCTTCTGTGCCGCCAGGGTGCGGTCCTTGCTTGTGGCCCACTGGATGAACTTCCAGGCGTTGTCCTGGTTGGCCGAGGCCTTGTTGACGGCCAGGCCCCATGACGGGATGTTGTAGGGCTTGGAGCCTGCGGGACCGGCGGGCAGTGCGGCGAAGCCGACCTTGTCCGCGACCTTGGACTTGGCCGGGTCCGTGGCATTCTTGTAGAGCGAGTCAGCCTCGGTGTAGAACGCTGCCTTGCCCTGCGTGAAGATCGCCATCGCCTCGGGCCAGCTCATGTCCGTGCTGACGTTCTTGGGGCCGTAGTTCTTGATCAGGCCGCCGTAGAAGGAGTAAGCCTTCTTAGCGGCGTCGCTGCCGACGGCGGACTTGCCGTTTGAATCGACGAAGTCGCCGCCGAAGCTGTAGAGGAAGCTGGAGAACTGCGTGACGGCCGCGGACTTGCCGGTGCGGGCCACAAAACCCGCAGTGTCAGGATTGGCAGCGGAGATGGTCTTGGCTGCGGCCTGGAGTTCATCCATGGTCTTCGGAACCTGGATGCCCGCGGCCTGAAGCAGGTCCTTGCGGTAGTAGAGCACTTCGCGCTCGGTGATGATGGGGACGCCCACCACCTTGCCGTCGACGGTGGAGGCCTTGACCGGGCCTTCCTGGTAGTCCTTCCAGTCCCAGTTCGCGTCCGAGGTGACCTTGCTGGTCAGATCCGCGAGGTAGCCGTTCTTGGCAAACGCCTTGCCCTCCTGAAGCGGGCGGTACATCATGACGTCGATCTCGTCGCTGCCGGCATTGAGCTTGACGTTGTACTGGTCAGAGAGCTGGTCTTCGCCGAGCTGGGTGAGTTCGACCTTGAGGCCGGTGGATTTTTCGAACTCCGGAATGGCCGCCTTGATGCCTTCGGTCCAGACATGGTTTGCGAGGGTAACCCGGACGGTTCCGGAGGATTTCGCCTCGCCGCCACCGCTGCCGCCGCAGGCGGTCAGCCCCAGCGACAGGGCCGCGGCAACGGCCGCATACTTCACAATTGAACGCCGCTTCATTACGACTCCCCTATGTTTTCGTGCCGGAGAACGTCCAGCCAACTGCAAATGCATCTTTACATCTGCTCAGGAAGTGATCTTAGAGAAATAAAGCAGACTTAAACAACCCCTTGCGCTCCACCCGTATGATTTATTTATGAAAACCCCAAAGGCGGAGTCCTCGGCTGACCTGCATTCAGTGCTGGTCCAGAACCTGGGACTCGCTATTGCCGAGGGGACGCTGGCGCCGCACTCCATCCTTCGACTGGACGAACTGGAGGCCCAGCACAAGGTGTCCCGCTCGGTGGTCCGGGAGGCCACACGGGTGCTCTCCTCGAAGGGCATGCTGGAGTCCCGGCGGAGGCTCGGAACAGTAGTACAGCCCGAAGATTCCTGGAACGCCTATGATCCCCAGGTCATCCGCTGGCGGCTTGCGTCCTCCAAACGGCTGGAACAGCTGCGCGCCCTCAACGAACTGCGCGGCGCGATCGAACCGCAGGCCGCGCGCCTGGCCGCCGAGCGCGCGTCCTGGGATGCCGGCAGCGATCTTGTGTCACAGGCTGCGCGGCTGTGGGCCGCCGGCCAGCGCGGGAACCAGGACGAATTCCTCCGGCTGGACATCGAGTTCCATGCCGCAATCCTGCGCGCCTCCGGGAACCCGATGTTCTCCCAGCTGCACAACCTCGTTACGGAGGTCCTGACCGGACGCACCGAGCACGGGCTGATGCCGCACCTCCCCCATCATGAGGCGCTGCAGCTGCACGTGGACGTCGCCAGCGCCATCCAGCGCGGCGAGGCCAACGCGGCCAACGCCGCGATGAGCCGGATCGTGGAGCAGTCAACCGAGGAAATGAACGTCATCTGGTCAACCCATCACCAGGGCCAGCAGGGCGGCCCGCCGGACGGTCCCCAGGAAAAGCCGCAGGGCCTTCCCGTGGACCTGGCTCCGGCGTAGCCGCCCGTTCCGCGATTACCGGCCGCTCCTTGGTTAGCGGCCGCCTTCGATCTTCCGGCTCCGCTGTTCCCGGGCCATGGGCCCGTACGGGTATACCCCGACGCGGGGCTGGCTGACCTCGGTGAGCCTGCGGGATTCCTCTTCGGACAGTTCCAGGTGGGCCGCCGCGAGGTTGTCCGCCAGCTGCGCGGCGGTGCGGGCTCCGAGGATCACAGACGTCACGGCAGGCTGCTCCGCAACCCAGGCCAGCGCCACCTGGGAGGCGCCCACGCCATGGTCCGCGGCAATCTTTTCCACCGTCTCGATGACCTCCCAGGTGCGGGGGTCATCGTTCCGGGCCTCCCAGGCCTCCATCCCGCGCTTGGGGTTCTCCCCCAGCCGGGTTGCACCAGCGGGCGGCTGGTCCCGCTTGTACTTTCCGGACAGCCAGCCGCCGCCCAGCGGCGACCACGGCAGCAGGCCGATGCCGGCATCGAGGGAGGCCGGTACGATCTCCGACTCAATCTCCCGTACCAGCAGGCTGTACTGCGGCTGCAGGGTCACCGGAGCACTCCAGCCGTGCGCCTTGGCAATATGGACCGCTTTGGTTAACTGCCAGCCCAGGAAGTTGGAGAATCCGTAGTAGGCGATCTTTCCGCTGCTGACGGAGTCGTGGAGGAAGCGGAGGGTCTCCTCCAACGGTGTGATGGGGTCCCAGGCATGCAACTGATACAGGTCAATCTGCTCCACGCCGAGCCGGCGGAGGGAATCATCCAGTGCCCGGGTCAAATGCCGTCGGGACGTCCCGACGTCGTTCGGCGCCTTCCCCATGGGAAAGCGGCCCTTGCTGGCCAGGATCACACGGTCCCTGGCGTCAGGCCGGCTCGTGAGCCAGCGGCCAATGATCTCCTCCGAGACGCCCGCGCTGTACACGTCGGCGGTGTCGATGAAGTTGCCGCCGGCGGCAACGTAGTCATCAAGAATGGCATGGGAGGCCTCTTCGGTGGCCTCGGCTCCGAAAGTCATGGTGCCGAGCGCATAGCTCGAAACCACGGCGCCGCTGTTGCCCAGTGTGCGGTAGTCCATGGTCTTCCTCAGTCTTCCGTAGGGGTTTTTCGGTTGGAGTGGTAGGTGCGCCAGCTGTGTTCCGGGGCGTAGCCCAAGAGACGCTTCGCCTTGTCGATGGAGAGCATGGTCTCGTGCTCCCCCAGCTCCTTGACCACCTTGACGTCGGGGAAAACCTCCGCGGCCAGGCTGGCGCTGGAACGGCTCATTACGGTGTCCTCGTTGGCGATGATGAACGCCTCGAAGCCCGGTTTGCCGTTCTCCAGGGCGCGGGCCACGGCCTGTGCGCCGTCGCGGCCGTCAATGTAACCCCACAGGTTCCACTTGCGCAGCGTCGCGTCGGCGTCGAAGGACGGAAAGTTCTCATAGTCCTCGGGGTCCATCACGTTGGAGAACCGCAGACCTGTGATGCTCAGATCCGGATCCCAACGGGTGAGCTGGATGGCCATCTGCTCTTCCAGGTGCTTCACGAGCGAGTAGGTGCTTTCCGGCCGGCCCGGGTATTCCTCGTCGACCGGGATGTAGGGAGGGTCGACGTCGAACGGCAGTCCCAGCACCGTCTCACTGGAGGCATAGACGATCTTCTTCACCCCGGCCCGGCGGGCGGCCTGGAACACGTTGTAAGTGGCCAGCATGTTGTTCTCGAACGTCGCGGCATCGGGCGCGTGGCCCGGGGCCGGAATGGCGCCAAGGTGCACGATCGCGTCAAAGCCGGCGTGGCGGTCCTCGAGGCCTAGGATGACATCGAGCACCTGTCCGTAGTTGCGCAGGTCCACCTCGGCGAAGCCGCGTCCCCGCTCACCGGTGCGGTCCAGGTTCAAGACCTCGTGCCCGTCCTCGGACAGCCTGCGGACCACACTCCTGCCCAGCTTCCCGCTTCCTCCGGTAACAGCAACTCTCATCAGGAACTCCTCTGGGTTGGGGACGGCGCGCGGTCCAGTGCGGTCTTGCCGCCGCCGTCGTCATTCCACCCTAGAGGGGGTGCGCATCATCCGCAGCCATTCTGACTGGCCCTGTGAGTCCTAGGAAAGAACCTCCCCCTCAGCGCCCACGTCAACACTCAGCGCAGGCCCAAGAGGACGGGAAGTGCATTTGTCAGGAGCGCGAAGGCCACCACCGTAAGTCCGATGGCAGCCGGAACGATGCCGTACGCCGCTCCCCGCTTCCGTGCCCGGAGCCCGAGCACGATCGCGGCGACGGCCGGGAAGGCCATCAGCAGCACCGCCGGCACGCCGGCCAGGAGAGCCGCTCCCAGCGGCACCGGATTCTCGCCACCGGACGAGTAGCCCTGCATGGACAGCAGGCCGTCGCCCAAAAACATGGCGGCCGCGAATGCCAGGGGAACCGCCGCCACCGACACCCAGGCCCAGCGTCTGAGCCTGCGCGCATCCGGCCTTATCCCGGCGCCGGGTTCAGCCATAGGAACTACGCTGCGCCAGCTCATCAGCGGACGGCTTTTCCCGGTAGCCGCAGGAAGCGCCGGAGGACACGGAACCGGGAGGGCCCTACCCCAAGGGAAGCCTGGTGCGCCCCGGCCACCATCATCACAAAACCCGCAACGCCCAAGGGCACGGCCTGAATGTAGGCCCCAACGAGCAGCAGCAGAAATCCAGACACCGCGCACAGCAAACCTGTCACCAGCCGACGGACCGGCTGCCGGCCAGACCGCTCGGACTCCATGGAATCCGCGAACCGCGGATCGTCCCGGTGGAGGAAACGCTCAATTTCCTCAAGGACAACCTTCTCGTGCTCCGACAGCGGCATCATTACCTCCCGAACTGATTTCACCTTAAGACTCTGCCGGTTCAGTCAGCGCCAATAGAGCCTAAAGTCACCGTCCGTTACCCCGGGCGGGCGGTGACCTTTGACCCTACGCAGGAGCGGCCCGGCGGCGCAGGCTGGAATGCATGAGAAGCGAAGAACGGATCGTTGTTGGCGTGGACGGCTCCGAGTTCGCCACTGCGGCGTTGAAACTCGCGGGGCGAATGGCCACCAGCCTTAACGCGCCGTTGGAGATCATCACCTGTCTGGGAACGTCGGACTTCTACCTTGCCTCCCACATGCCCCCGGGGCGCGTCCCCAGCATGGAAGAGTTGGATGAAACGGCCAAGCGACTCCTGGACCAGGCCGTTGAACGGGCTTTCGGCGCGTCGCCTCCTGCGGAGCTCTCGCGGACAGTCAAGTTCGGACCACCCGCGAAGACCCTCATCGAGGAGAGCAAGGATGCCCAGATGCTGGTGGTGGGCAGGCGCGGCGAGGGCGGCTTCCTTGCACAGGTGATGGGCTCGGTCAGCGGAGCGTGCGCCGCGCACGCCCATTGCCCGGTTCTCGTGGTGGGTCAGGACAAGCAGACTCCGCAAGCGGAGCCAGCCTAGTTTCACGCACCTCGGGGCCATCCGAACGTTGGACCCGGGCACGGACACGGGCCGTCACCGGCTTCCGGCGGATTCACACGCGTCGCCGGGGTGTGCTTCGTCAACACAATGACCGTGACTTTATGCCCTAACCAGGGCCGAACCCCCAAGCCTAACCTGAATGCAATACGGCGGTGAGGCCGCCAAACGAGTTCCGGGAGCATCGTCATGAAAGCAGCAACGGCGGGCATCATCGCAGGCACTTCGCTGCCTGCAGTCGGGCTCCTGCCACTTTTGGACCGCCCGAGCGGGCTGGTCCGCGAGCACCTCCGGGGACCTGGTGAGGGGCACGGTGGACACTGACCCAGCCATCTCTGGGGAGGCCGCGCGGCGTGCCAGAGTTTACATCCTCGATAGCCATGCGCTGGTCCGCCAGGGGCTGCGCGAATTGTTGGAAGAGGCCCAGTTCGACGTGGTGGGCGAGAGCGGCTCCGCGACCGAAGCGTGCCTGCGGATCCCCGCGCTTGAGCCGGATCTGGTGATCCTCGGAGCCCGTCTGCCCGACGGCACCGGGATCGAGGTCTGCAGGGAAATGCGCTCCGAGAACGCGCGGCTCAGGTGCCTGCTTCTGAGTAGCTATGATGACGAGCACGCGCTCCGCGGCGCAGTCCTGGCAGGGGCGGCAGGCTACGTCCTCAGGCAGCTTCCCGGCACCGCCCTCGTTGAGGGAATCCGCCGGGTTGCCACCGGAGGAACGCTCCTCGAGCCCGGAGCCGAGCGCAGGGCTATGGAGGGCCTGTACGAGTCGCACGTCCGGCTCAGGCCCACGGGCCTGAGCTCTCAGGAGTTGCGGGTCCTCGCCCTCATCGGGCAGGGACTCACAAACCGGCAGATCAGTGAGGAAACTCTTCTGGCCGGGACCGCCGTGAAGCTGCACATCACGGGGATCCTGGCAAAACTCGGATTCGAACGGCGGGTGTGAGCCGCTTCATCAGGCTGTGAGCGGCCCCATCCCTTCGGCGTCCTCACTTCGAGGGGGCGCTCCACGTCAGGCGGGTGCCGTTTCCCGGGCTGCTGCGGATGCTGCAGCGGCCGCCTAGGCACGCTGCCCGGTGCTCCATATTGGCGATCCCGCTGACACGCTCCGGGTTCTCGAATCCGCGCCCATTGTCCGTGATCTGCAGTTCAACACGGTCCAGCCTGGCCGTCAGGGAGATGGTGAGTTCATCCGCACCCGAGTGCCGGACGGCGTTGCTCAGCCCTTCGGACAAGACGGGAAGCAGTTGCTCCACGACTGAGTCGGGAACGGCTTCGTCCACCGGTCCGGTCAGGTGGACCTTGGGGGAAAAGGCCGAGTTCCGGATCCCATCGTGAATTGTCCGCATCACCAGTCCGGTCAACGGCTCCTTCTGCCCGCGCCCCGTCCGCATGGAGTAAATGGTGTCGCGGAGTTCGTGGATGGTGCTGTCGAGTTCCGCGGTGACGCCCGAGATGCGCTCCTGCGCCACAGGGTCAGGGGTGTAACGGCGCAGGCTCTGCATACTCAGGCCTGCACCGAACAGACGCTGGATAACGAGATCGTGCAGGTCCCGGGCGATCCGGTCCCTGTCCATGGACAGCAGCTGTTCCTCGCGGCGCCGCCTCGCGCGGACCAGCCCCAGGGCCAGCCCCACACGGGATCCGAACACCGCACTGGATTGGATGTCGGACTGCAGATAATAGGGGGCTCCGGCCGGGCGGCCAAGGATGAGGAGCCCGCAGTCGCTGCTGTTGCGCCCCAAGGCTGTGATCAGAAGCGGACCAAGTTTCTCGCCGGCGTCCGGCCCGAAGATCTCAGTAGGGTCCTTCACCATTGCCGAGTTTCCGGTCTCGAGGACCGCCGCCATGACGTCGGAGACGGGGAGCTCGTGCCCGGCCACAAGCGACTGCGCGCCCACCATGGTCCTGCACCGCATGGTGCCATTGCCGTCGGGATTGGCCACAATGGCGAGGATGGAGTCCGATACGGCCAGGGCTCGCTCCGCCACAAGGTCAAGATTGTCCGTCTCGCCTGGATAGAGTGCCGAACTCAGCTGGTCACTGACTTCCAGGCCTGCCTCAAGCCACTGCTGGCGACGGCGGGCGTCCTCGAAAAGCCTGGCATTCTCGATGGCGACGCCCGCGGCGGCCGCCAGCGCCATGGCCAGATCGTGGTCTTCCCCGGTGAAGGGCGTGCCGTCAATCTTTTCGGTGAGGTAGAGGTTCCCGAACACCGCGCCCCGCACCCTGACCGGAACGCCCAGGAAAGCATTCATCGAAGCAGTGTCGGATGGAGAGCCGCCGGGCCTTCGATGTGCACCGAGGCCGTCCACCCGCAGGGCCTGGGGCTGGCGGAGGAGATGGCCGAAAACCCCGCCCGTGGGCAAATCGCCGTCCAGGCGCATGCCTTCGTCATCGATTCCAACCGTGATGAAGTGGCCCAGCTCCTGATCGTCGTTGAGCACACCCAGGGCGCCGTAGCGGGCACCCACCAGCTCGCAGGCCGATTGGACGACGCGGTCCAGGACAGCCTCAAGGCTCAGATCCTCAGTTAGGGATACCACCGCGCCCAGCAGACCCTGCATCTGGTCCTGGGCACGCACCAGCTCATCAGCGCGGGATACAAAGTCGCGCAACAGGTCTTCGGTGCGCCTCCGGATCGGTTCACGCCACATGGCGCGCCCCGGCAATGTCCCCAACCATGACGGAGCTCAATGCAACAACGGTTGAGAAATAGTGATTCAGTGTGGCTAATCGGCGTTGATACAGCACTAGCAGTTCCGGGCTCATTCGACTCCCCAAGGCACCGAGAGACTTAGCGGCGACTGCTTCACCGACTTCTTACTTATCACCCCAGACTGATTACTACACAGTACCAAGACGCACTTACGCTCTCAAGGGAATCCCGGGCGGGACTAAAGACACTGGGAATCCACGCTCCCCGCTGGCACCCTGAGGTTGCGGAGTCCCGCAGCTTCCCCGGAAGTGAGGAGGTGATCCAGCGTGCGCATCGGGTTGATTGCGCCGCCGTGGTTGACCGTGCCTCCGCCCAAATATGGCGGCACCGAGGTGGTGGTGGACGGCCTCGCACGCGGACTCGCTGCAGCCGGTCATGACGTATTGTTAGCCGCCCCCAAAGGCAGCACGTGCCCGGTGCCCCTGGTGCCCCATATGCCTGAGCCTTGCGCCGGCTCGTCGGCCGTCTGGTCGGCCACCACCGAGCTCTATCATGTGGCCAGCGCCTACGCCGCGCTCAAGGATGTGGATCTGGTTCACGATCACACTGTGGCCGGCCCTTTCTTCCGCTACCGGCCAGGGTCGCTGCCCGTGGTGACCACGAACCACGGGCCATTCAGATCCAAGCTGGGCGAGCTGTACCGTCATCTGGGTGATGACGTGGCCATGGTGGCAATCTCACACCACCAGGCTTCGGATGCTGGCGGGGTGCGGATCGCCCGGGTCATCCACCATGGCATCGACGTCGATGCCATCCCGGTGGGTGACGGCCGCGGGGGCTACGCGGCGTTCCTTGGGCGGATGAGCCCTGATAAGGGTCCCCGCGAAGCGATCCTCATAGCGCGGAGTGCGGGGATCAGGCTCCTGATGGCGGCCCGCATCCAGGGCAAGGAAGAGCAGGACTACTTCGACAGCCAGGTCGCTCCGCTGCTGGGTCCGGAAGTGGAGTTCATTGGAGAGATCACTGCGGGCGAAAAATTCCAACTCATGGGCGGCGCCGTGGCCTTCCTGAATCCGATCCAGTGGCCGGAGCCGTTCGGCCTGGTGATGGTCGAAGCCCTTGCAAGCGGGACTCCCGTGGTGGGCACCGGTTCCGGAGCCGCCCCGGAAATCGTCGACGACGGCGTCACCGGATTTCTTCGTGCCGGAATCCCTGAGTTGGCCGAGGCGCTCTCCCTTGTGCCCGGCTTGGACCGGCGTGCCTGCCGCAAGGCCGCGGAGGAGCGGTTCAGCATCAGGCGAATGGTGTCGGACCACGTCGCGCTCTACCGGGATCTGCTGCCAGGGGCCTAGGACACACGGGGCATTACCCGCGGCCGGGATGCCTCAGTTGTCCGCCTCGTCGTGCGCTTCATTCGCGCCAGGCTGAAGATAGCGGAGGAACCAGTCCCGTGCCAGGGCGGCAGCCTCCGCCAGGGTGCCGCGCTCTTCGAAAAGATGTGTGGCTCCCGGAACCACAGCCAGTTCTTTGGTACAGCGCATCAGGGCCTTGGCCCAGTGGTTGAGTTCAAGCACCTCATGGTCGGCGCCGCCGACTATCAGCAGGGTGGGAGCCCGGACGGCGGACAGCCTGGTACCGGCGAGATCCGGTCGTCCACCGCGCGAGACCACCGCTCCGATCCGGGCACCCGGATCGGCCGCCGCCCACAGCGCCGCGCCCGCGCCGGTGCTTGCCCCGAAGTAGCCCACAGTGCTTGCTGCGGTGTCCGGCCGGGCGCCCAGCCACTCGGTGGCCGCGGCGAGCCGGCCCGCAAGCAACTCAATGTCAAAAACGTTGGCCCGGTTGAGCTCCTCAGCGGGAGTGAGCAGGTCCAGGAGCAAGGTTCCCAGGCCCGCCTGTTGGAGCACAGAGGCGACAAAACGGTTGCGTGGACTGTGACGGCTGCTGCCGCTTCCATGCGCGAATACCACCACGCTCGTTCCCGGCGCCGGGACGTAGAGATGCCCTTGGAGCCGAACGCTCCCGCAGGGAATCTGCACTTCCTCATCAACATCGGTCCCGGAGGCAGCGGACCTGGCGCTGTGCAGCCGCTTCGCCGCGGCGTCCAGCAGCAGCACCACCTCGGCGTCGTCCGTCGGCGAGAAATCACGGTAGTGGTAGCCCACCGCAGTGAACTGGTGCGGAGTGGCCAGGCAGACGATCTCGTCGGGCTCGGTCAGGTCGGCGAGGGTGTCGGCCGGAGCAACAGGGACGGCCAGAATCACTTTCGCCGCACCCAGCGTACGTGCAATGCGGCATGCCACCCGGGCGGTGGAGCCGGTGGCGATCCCGTCGTCCACAATGACGGCGATGCGGCCCTTGAGGTCAGTGCGTGCCCGGCCCTTCCTGAACCGCGCCACCCGGGTCTCAAGCAAGGCACGCTCCCGCTGTTCAACGGCCTCCAACTCAGCCTCGGTGACACGGACGCTCGCCACGATGTGCGGATCCAGCACCCGCGCGCCGCCTTCGCCGATGGCCCCCATGGCCAGTTCGGGCTGGAACGGCACGCCCAGCTTCCGGACCACAATCACGTCGAGCGGCGCATCCAGCGCCGTGGCAACCTCGAACGCCACCGGAACCCCGCCGCGCGGCAGGCCCAGGATCACGATGTCCTGGCCGCGAAGGTACTCCAGCCTCTTACCGAGCCTGCGTCCGGCCTCAACCCTGTCCTCAAAAATACTCATCGCCAGCCGTTCCCGTCAGGACGTGGCCGCTGTCCTCTTCCGGGCGCGATCAGAAATGCGGATGGACCGCGGCGGCCGCTTTTCTCCCACTATCCGGCAGCCGGCGACGGCTTGCGAGGGCCTTTCGACCCGGATTCGGCGCCCTGTCATGTGTGCCAGGAGGCGGTCAAGTGATGTATATAATTTCTCGGTACGGTTTAGCAGCGAGCCGATGGATAGTTCTACGTTCCGGCTTTCGCTGCCCTCTTCCCCGGCCCCTCCGCCAGGGGCCCTGGCCCGCGCAGAGCCGGTTCGTTTTGACCTGAACGAAACGGCAGCAAGAAAATCGTGGCCAGCGAGTCGACCGCAAAAACCGGAACGTCAATCAGCAAGCATCTGCACGAACTCGTGCTGAACAGTCCCGACGTCGAGCATTTCCTCCATGAACTCGCCCGCACCTCCGCGCGCAGCCTTTCCGAATCCGGAGATGCCGTACTGTGCGGAATCACGCTCCTGAGGCACCGGAAGGCCGCCACCGTGGCAAGCAGCAGCCCTGAGGCGCAGTCCCTGGACGAGATCCAGTACGCGTTCGGTGACGGCCCCTGCATGACGGCGTCGCGCGAACAGGTCACGGTCCACGTGAAGGACCTCGGGAGCGATGAACGCTGGCCCACCTATGCTGCAACGGTCCTCGACCTCGGGGTCCGCTCCATCCTGGCTGTGCCGTTCGAACTGGAGGGTGATGACACCCGTGGCGCGCTGAACCTCTATTCCCATCGGCGGGGACGGTTTGATGGCCGGGTCCTGGGCCTCGCCGAGGACTTCGTGGGGCAGGCCTCGCTCGCCCTCCGGCTGGCCGTCCGGTTCGCCCACTACAGCGAAACGACCGCCAATCTCAAGGCGACCTTGGAATCCCGCACCGCCATCGACATGGCCGTGGGCATCATCATGGCGCAGAACCGCTGCAGCCAGGAAGAGGCCTTCCAGTTCCTCAAAGCCGCTTCCAGCACCCGCAACGTCAAACTCCACGGCGTGGCGACGTCGATTGTGGATGCCCTGGGGCAAGGACCGGCCAAGACGCATTTCGAGCCCTAGGGGCCGCGGCTGGCGCATCCAACCAAAAATCATTGCAACAGGTATGTGATGTGTGTCATGATCTTTCTCGATACGCTTCGACGATGCGCATCGACGATCCATCCACATCGGATGGGCAAATCCCCTCACAGGCCAAGGAGGTCGGGAGCGTGCCAACCAGCAAAGACGTTGCGGAGGCGGCCGGTGTTGCCCAGAGCACCGTCTCCTATGTCCTGAGCGGCAAGCGGCCCATCTCTGAAAAAACCCGGAAAAAAGTCGAAGCAGCGATCGAGCAACTGACCTACCAGCCCAATGCGGGCGCGCGAGCCCTAGCGAGCCGGAGGACCCGCGTGATCGGCCTGGTGATCCCGTTTATCCCCGAGCTGCACATGAGTTCCATCATGGAGTTCATCTCCGTCATTGCCACCACCGCCCGTCAATACGACCACGACATCCTCCTTGTTACCGAGGACGAAGGGGCCAATGGCATCAGACGCGTTGTAGGTCAGCAGATTTGCGACGGTCTGATCCTGATGCAGGTGGAAGGTGACGACGAGCGGGTGCCCGTGGCCAGAACCCTCAATGTTCCGGTGGTCCTGATTGGAATACCGCGTGACCATGCGGGTTTGGTATGCATCGATGCGGACTTCGACCTGGCAGGCGAGTTATGTGTCAATGAACTGGCCGACGCCGGCCACAGCGTTATTTCGGTGATCGGCTGGCAGCCCGGGGTGGTGGACCGGCACGTGAACTATGTGGAACGGTTCTTCCGCGGTACGGACCGTGCGGCAAAGGAGCGTGGCGTACGGGTCCTGCATCTCCCGGGAGGGACCAACCGCGAGGTCATCGCGAATTCCGTCGACAAGGCCCTTGCCCGCACGCCGGATGTTCCTGCCTTCATCGCCCCCGACGGAGGCACCCAGGAAATCCTGCGGCAAGCACTGTCAGCCCGGGGGCTCACCCCGGGTAAGAACGTGTCGGTCATCGGGAACTCCTCGGCCGCCCTGGCCGAGCTCCAACCTGTGCCACTCACCACTATCGACCTGCGCCCGGCCGAAGTGTCACGGCGAGCGGTCAAGATCATTTGTGAACTCCTCGCCAGCGACTCCACCGGACCACACGAATCCCTGGAGTTGGTACCCCCGGCCATCACACACCGGGCCAGCACACTCCGCCCACGCAGCGGAACATAACCCTCCCTTCCTCATTCCCAATCAACTACCCCAAACTTGCACGACAATCGTCGATACGCATCGACGATTCAACCCGAGATGACGCTGCCCCGGCCGCGCCAACCGCAGTTACGTAATTGCACGGATCATCCAAGTAGAAGGAACAGACAATGAAGTCAGCAACCACAACACACCGGGCTCTGGCCCTCACAGTAACGGCCGCCGTTGGCCTCCCCCTGATACTTTCCGGCTGCGGCGCTGGCGCCGGCGCCGGTACAGGCCAAAGCGTTTCGGAGGTCTCAGTGATGGATTACTACAACAACGAGCCGGACAAGACCTTTATAGGCGACGCACTCAAAGCCTGCGGCGTCAAAGCCGGCGTCACCATCAAAAGAGAGACCGTCCCGGGCAAATCCTTGATTTCCAAGGTCCTGCAGCAGTCCTCGTCCAAGACCCTCCCGGACGTGCTCATGCTGGACAACCCGGACCTGCAGCAGATCGCTGCCACCGGCGCCCTCGCTCCCCTCTCCGATTTCAACATCAGCACTGCCGATTTCGCTCCTGGGGTGCTCAGCGCCGGAACGTACAAAGACAAGGTCTACGGACTGGCACCAACCGTCAACACCATCGCGCTCTTCTACAACAAGGACATCCTTGCAAAAGCCGGGATCACACCGCCGGCCACCTGGGAGGAACTCAAAGCGGCAGCCCTCAAACTGACGGCAGGCGAGCAGTACGGCCTGGCTTTCAACGCCAATCCCACTTACGAAGGCACGTGGCAGTTCCTTCCGGTCATGTGGTCCAACGGCGGTAACGAGAAGGACATAAACACCCCGGAAACAGCGCAGGCACTGCAGCTGTGGACCGACCTGGTCAAGGACGGCTCGGTGTCCTCGTCCGCCCTGAACTGGACTCAGGCCGACGTCAAGGACCAGTTCCTGGCAGGCAAATCCGCCATGATGGTCAACGGCCCATGGCAGATCCCGTCCCTCGATAAGCAGGCGTCCCTGCAGTACGGAGTGGTCAAGATCCCGGTCCGGGAGGCCACCCAGACGTCGGTAGCGCCGTTGGGCGGCGAAGTCTGGACTGTCCCGCAGACCGGGAACAAGGCCCGCCAGGCCAAGGCGGCAGAGGTCGTCGGATGCATGAACAGCGACGAAAACCAGCTGGCTATGGCCAAGGTCCGGAACACTATTCCGTCCAAAACCTCCCTCGCCACAAAGTTCGCCTCCGAGAACCCCAAGCTAGCCACCTTCACCGAGCTCGTGAAGACCGCCCGTGCGCGGACCGGCCAGCTCGGCGAGGGATGGCCGGCCCAGGCCACCAAAATCTACACAGCCATCCAGACAGCGCTCACGGGAAAGGCGTCCCCCTCGGAGGCCCTGAAGCAAGCCCAGGGCAAGTGAGCAGGCCGCCATGTCATTGACAGCCGATTTGTCCCAGGCGAAAACCGGGCCCGCGCTCTCCAAAGTCCGGGGCAGCCTGCCGGCTCCGGTTCCGGGTCGGCGCACCCGCCGGTGCCGCGAACGTCTCTTCCAATGGCTGTTCCTGGTGCCCGCCGTGGTCTACATGGCCATGTTCTTCGGCTATCCCGTGGTCAAGAACGTGGTTATGAGTTTCCAGGACTACACCACCGCCACATTCTTCACCGGCGAAGCCCCGTGGGTGGGGCTGGCCAACTACGTGACCGTCCTGTCGTCGTCGTTATTCTCCACTTCGCTGGTCAATACAGCGCTGTTCACCGTCGGCTCGATAGCCGGCCAATTCGCGGTCGGCCTGGCGCTGGCCATCTTCTTCCAGCGAAAGTTTCCGCTTAACGGGATCCTTCGAAGCCTGCTGCTGCTCCCCTGGCTCCTGCCGTTGATCGTTTCCAGCGCAGTATGGCGCTGGATCCTGGACAAGGACAGCGGGGCGCTGAACCGGTTCCTGGGCGAGCTGCACATCGTGGACACCGGCGTGCCGTGGCTGACAAGCACCTCGCTGGCCCTGATCGCCGTCGTCGGAGTGAACATCTGGATCGGCATTCCTTTCAACCTGACCATCCTCTACGGCGGCCTGCGGGAAATCCCTGATGAACTTTACGAGGCGGGCTCCCTGGATGGCGCCACCGGCTGGAAGGCGTTCCGGCACATCACCTGGCCCATGCTCAGGCCGGTGGTGAGCGTTGTCCTGGTACTCGGCGTCGTCTACACGCTGAAGGTGCTGGACATCATACTGGGCCTGACCAATGGCGGACCCGCCAACTCAACCCAGACCATCGCCACGCAGTCATACGCGCTGTCCTTCCAGGAGTTCAAGTTCGGTGAGGGCGCCGCGCTGGGCAACGTCCTGGTGACGATCTCCCTGGTGTTCGCGGTCCTGTACCTCCGGGCAAGCCGGCGGGCTGTTGATGAGTGAGGAAACCATGACGACGAGAACGGTCTCCCGTCCAGTCCACCGTCCCGGCAAGCCCGGCGCGCCTGAAGACCGGAAGAACTGGGGATCCACGGCCCTGGCCCTGTTCTTTCTGGCCGTGATGCTGTTCCCGGTCTACTGGATGGTCAATGCCTCCCTGCAGCCCAACGGAGCCACTTTGGAAACGTCGTGGCTGCCGCTGAAGCCAGATTTCACCGGCTATGCCACCGCCATCAGCGAACAAGGTGGAAATCTGGGCACCAGCCTGATCATTTCGCTGGGGAGCGTGGCGCTGAGCCTGGCCATCGCCGCTCCGGCCGCGTATGCCCTGGCTTACTTCAAGGTGCGCGGGGCCGGAATCGTGCTCTTCGCGATCCTGATCAGCCAGATGATCCCGGGCATCGTGGTGGCCAATGCGCTCTATACCGCGTACAACGATCTGGGCCTGCTCAATTCCATCCCCGGCCTGATCCTGGCGGATTCGGCCCACGGCATCCCGTTCGCGATCCTCATCATCCGGGCATTTATGAACGGCCTGCCAGCCTCCGTCATTGAGGCCGCCAGGGTGGATGGTGCGGGACACTTCCGCGCCTTCTGGTCGATTGTGCTGCCGCTAAGCCGGAACTCGTTGATCACGGCCGGGCTTTTTACCTTCCTGTTCGCGTGGAGCGACTTCCTGTTCGCATTGACCCTGACCACCACCGAAGCCGTCCGGCCCGTAACCCTGGGAATCTTCCAGTACATCGGCGCCTACGTGAACGACTGGAGTTCGGTCATGGCCACGGCGGTGCTCGCCTCCATTCCGGCCATCATCCTGCTGGTGGCGGCACAGAAGTACATCGCCGCAGGCACCACCGGCGGAGCCGTGAAATAGGAGCCGTGACATAACAGCACGGTCAAATAATCCAGTCCATCACATCTTCCAATCACCATTTCATTTCAAGGAGCAACCATGGCTGACACAGCCCCTTCCCACACCGGTGCCATCCGGGTCACCGTCTGGAGCGAAAACCGGCACGAAAAGCGCGACGAGAACGTGGCCCGCCTCTACCCCGATGGCATGCATGGAGCCGTCAAAGCCGGCATCGAGGAGAACCTCGGCGCCAAGGTGAGCGTCAGGACTGCCACCCTCGACGAGCCCGATCACGGCCTCACCGAAGACGTCCTTGCCAACACCGATGTTCTGACCTGGTGGGGGCATATGTCCCACACCGACGTCGACGACGACATTGTGGATCGCGTGCACCGTCACGTCCTGGCCGGCATGGGACTCATTGTGCTGCACTCCGGTCACTGGTCAAAAATATTCACCAAGCTCATGGGCACCTCCTGCACGCTGCGTTGGCGATCCGAGCAGGACCGCGAACTCGTCTGGACAGTGGACCCCACGCACCCGATCGCCAAGGGAGTGCCGCACCCCATCATCATCGATCAGCAGGAAATGTACGGAGAATTCTTCGATATCCCCACCCCGGAAGAACTCGTGTTCATCAGCTCCTTCAGCGGAGGGGAAGTGTTCCGGTCAGGCTGCACGTTCCGGCGCGGCCACGGCAAGATTTTCTTCTTCAGCCCCGGCGACCAGGACTACCCCGTCTACCACCACAAGGATGTCCGCCGGGTCATCTCCAACGCCGTCATATGGGCTCTCGCGGACCGACCGGTGCGCGCCTACCCGGAACTTCTGCGCTACGAGACCAACGACTTCTTCAACGGCAAGAGCTATCAAGGGGCCAACGCATGAGCATGACTTTCGCCACCATTCCCGAGGACGGCACTCCTCTTCGCGTCATCGTCGTCGGGGCCGGCGGCATGGGACGCGCCTGGCTTAGTACCGTGGAGCAGTCGCCGCTGGTGGAATTGGCCGGCATTGTGGACCTGGATCTGGGCGCAGCCCGCGCGGCGGCAACCGCGCTGGGGCGCCCGGATCTCCCGGTCGGCATCGGTACCGCTCAGCTGGCGGCCGACGTTGGGGCGCGGGCCGTCATCAATGTCACCGTCCCCGCAGCGCACCACCCTGTGACCGTCGAAGCGCTGGCCGCCGGCCTGCCGGTATTGGGCGAAAAACCGGTGGCCTCCACCGTGGCGCAGGGGCTGTCCCTAGCCGCCGCGGCCGAACTGTCCGGTCAGCTGTTTATGGTCAGCCAGTCCCGCAGATACAACCGGCAGCTGTTCGAGGCCAAGCGGCTGGCCTCCTCGCTAGGCAGCGTGGGCATCGTCTCGGCCGATTTCTTCAAGGCCCCGCGCTTCGGCGGATTCAGGGACGCCATGGACCATCCGCTGCTGTTGGACATGGCCATCCACCAGTTCGACATGGCACGGTTCGTTCTCGACGCCGACCCTGTCTCGGTCTTCTGCGAGGAGTACAACCCGCCCTGGAGCTGGTACCGCGGCGACGCATGCGCCACTGCCGTTTTCGAGATGACCGGCGGGGAACGGTTCGTGTTCACCGGCAGCTGGTGCAGCCCGGGCAAGGAGACCTCCTGGAATGCCGCATGGCGGATCAGCGGCGAGCACGGCTCCGTCCTGTGGGACGGCGAGAACGAGCCCACCATTGAAACCACCGGGACTCCAGCCAGGGGAAGAAGCAGCGAAGACCCGGGCCAGGAGATCGCGGGCTCGCTGCGGGACTTTGTGCTGGCGCTTCGCACAGGCAGCAGCCCCATGGGGCAGGCGCACCAGAATGTCATGAGCCTGGCGATGGTGGAAGCCGCCATTCTCAGCGCCTCCTCCGGCCGCCGCGTCACCATGGACGGGCTGCTTGAGGACTCATTCCGGGAATGCCTCCTCGTGGAGAGCAACCCTGAGGTTTTGGAGGTCCTGAAATCCTGGCCATCGGTCAGGGGCGCCCTGTCCGCAGAACCCGCCGGCCCCCGCTGATAGGGGCCCCGGGAGGACCTGCTCCTATGCCCAGGCAAGTCCTCCCGGAACAGCGGCAGGTCAGAACAGCGGCAGAAAGAAACCCGAGACCATAGCCACTGCGCCGATGCCCGTCAGCACCCGGCCCAGGACCCCTGCCGTCTCCCCGCGCACCTGGGGCGCGGAGGTCTGCCACTGGGACGGGGTCTTGGTGGCGTAATGGATGGTGACGGGGTCCCCGGGCGCCATATGGCTGATGTCGTGGGGCGACATGGGTGCGTTGTGCACGTGGAAGTGATGGTCGAACCAGCGGAATCCCACTCCGCTTTCGTCGGCATACACAACACCCTCAGATTGGGTCCATTGTTCGCCAAGCCGCCTGAGCACGCCGGCGGTCAGCAGGAGCACCAAACCAGGAGGAAGGCAGATCCACACCAACACTTCCAGGATAGGCCCAGCGATGTCGAAAACTCCGCGCATGGTCACGATGGTACCGTCCCCGCGCACGTCGCCGGAGGTGTCCTCGCAACAGCAGTGACACACTAAGGACAACAAAGACGCGTGGCCAAGTTGGCGCGCTGCCAGTAGCGGAGCCGGAACAGCCGAACGGCACCGCCCGAATTGGTCCCGTCCAGCAGGGAGAGACGCTCATGACCACGGGGACACGGCCGCAAAATGTTCGAGGACGCACATGGATGATGAAGGGCCTCTCCAGCGAGGACGTCTCCGAACGCGTCCGGGGAGGGCTGACCAACCTGGTCTCCAACACGTCCAGCCGAAGCCTGTGGAATATCTTCCGCGCCAACGTCCTGACTCTGTTCAACGCGGTTGTGGCGGGGAGTTTCGCGCTGCTCCTGTTTCTCGGCCAATGGCAGGACGCGCTCTTCGGGTTCGCTGCTGTTGGTAACGCCGTCATCGGTGTGGCACAGGAATATCGGGCCAAGAAGTCCTTGGACAGACTCGCAGTGCTGAACTCCCCGCACGCCCGGGTACTGCGGGACGGTGTCATCAAGGACATCGCCATGGAAGAGGTGGTCCTTGATGACGTGATCCTGCTCTTTGCCGGAGACCAGATACCGGCTGACGCCACCGTTCATGATGCCCGCGGGCTGGAAATTGATGAATCACTGCTCACCGGCGAATCCGACCCCGTGGACAAGGAGTCCGGTGCCGAGGTCCTCGCCGGCTCCACCGTCGTCAGCGGCCAAGGCCGGGCCCGGGTCATCCGCGTCGGAGACGACTCCTTCGCTGGCCGGCTAACGGGTGAAGCCAAACGATTTTCCCTGGTCAACTCGGAGATCCGCAACGGACTCAACAAGATCCTTCGCTGGATTACGTTGGCCCTTCTGCCTGTCATGGCGGTTGTTATCAATGGAGAGATGCAGGCCCACGGCGGGTGGAACCAGGCCTTGGCAACCGGGGAATGGAGGACCGGGGCAGTGGGTGCTGTCGCCAGCGTGATAGCCATGATTCCGCTGGGCCTCGTTCTCATGACCAGCGTCGCCTTCGCCGTTGGTGGACTGCGCTTGGCCCGCGAGAAGGTCCTCATCCAGGAGCTGGCCGCGGTCGAAGGCCTGGCGCGGGTGGATGTGCTTTGCCTGGATAAGACCGGCACACTCACCGAGGGCAGGATCATTTTCGACGATGTTCACGACGCCGGTCCCGACCGGGCGCCGGGGTGGAGCGCTGCCTTGACCTGGTTCGGCGCCGACCCCAATGCGAACGCCACAGCGCGGTGCCTCACCGCCAGGTTTACGGATGACAGCGGACTTCGTCCCGTCTCCGCGGTCCCCTTCGCCTCTGTGCGGAAGTGGAGCGCGGTCAGCTTCGGCGAGGGTGCAGTCTCCGGCGTGTGGGTGCTGGGCGCCCCCGAGCTGGTGCTGAAGGCCACCACACCGGGCAACACGGACGCCTTGGCAAGAGCTGCCCGGCTGGCCTCAACCGGGTTTCGGACCCTGGTCCTCGCCCATGCCTCTGAGCCGATGACTTCCCGGGAGGCCGCGGCCGGCTCATTGCCTGCCGAATTGGCGCCTTCGGTCCTACTGACATTCCGCGAAAAGGTGCGGCCCGACGCCGCCGAGACCCTCGCGTATTTTGGCAACCAAGGCGTGGAGCTAAGGATTTTCTCAGGCGACGACCCCCGGACGGTGGCGGCAGTAGCCCGCGAAGTCGGCCTGGACTCTGGCGACGGGTATGACGCGCGCGACTTGCCGGCGGATCCGGAGCTCATGGCGGAGGTCCTGGAGAACCACATGGTGTTCGGCCGCGTCTCTCCGGCGCAGAAGAGGGAAATGGTCAGTGCCCTCCGCAGCCGCGGTCATGTGGTGGCCATGACCGGAGACGGGGTCAACGATGCCTTGGCTCTGAAGGAGGCTGACATTGGAATCGCCATGAACTCCGCTGCTCCGGCCACCAAGGCCGTTGCCCGTCTTGTGCTGCTGGACGGCCGCTTCGACCGGCTGCCGGGCGTCGTGGCGGAGGGGCGGCGTGTCATCGCCAACATCGAGCGCGTATCCATGCTTTTCCTGGCTAAGACCGCCTATGCGGTGGCCCTCTCTGTGGTCTTCGGGGCCCTGCTGTGGGGATTTCCTTTCCTGCCGCGCCAGCTCTCCGCCACGGACGGAATCACCATTGGCATCCCTGCCTTTTTCCTCGCCCTCATGCCCAATACGCGACGATACAAGCCAGGGTTCCTGAGGCGTTCCCTGGGGTTTGCGGTGCCAGCAGGCCTCATCATCACCGCGGCGGTACTTGCCCTGAACGCTTACGCGGCGATCGTGGGCGGCCACAAGCAGGACACGGTGCGCACGGGTTCGGTGATTGTGCTCGCACTCGTGGCGCTGTGGGTGCTCGTGGTCCTCTCCCGCCCGATGAACGCCTGGCGCATTCTCATCGTCGGCGCCATGTACGCCGTTCTCCTCCTGCTGCTCACCACTCCATTCGTGGCGGACTTCTTTGGCGTTGCGTGGCCTGCTCCGGAGCTGGCAAACGTGGTCTTTTTTGCCGCCCTCGGAGGGTGCATCGGCGTCGAGGTTCTGTTCCAGTTCCGCCGCAGCCGGCTCAACATTTAACGTCATCGGCTCACCGACGCCCGAGTCCTGAATCGCCCCGCGGCAATACCGAGGGGCGGTTGCACCTAAGGTGGAGGGGCATTGGCTGGCATCCGCCCGTCTGCGACTGAGCAACAACTGATTGAGGAAACAAACATGGGTTTGGGCCACAAGATCAAGAACGCTGCCGAGAAAGCCGTCGGCGAAGCCAAGGAAGCATTCGGCAAGTTGACCAACAACAACAAGCTGGAAACCGAAGGCAAGATCGAAAAGAGCACTGCCGACGTGAAGCAGGTTGGTGAGGACGTCAAGGACGCCTTTAACGAGAAATAGTCGTGACTGATGGCCGGGACGCGGGAACTTCGCGTCCCGGCCATCCTGCGTCCGGGACCTTCGCCCCTTCCGGTGCCGGGGGCTCCGCGCCACGCTGGTGACAAGAAGGTCGGACTGGGGGCTGGACACCGGCAGGCAATGATCGGCACAGGCGGTATCAGCCATGGATGAAGCAGTTGTGCACATCAGTGGCTTCCGGATGGACTTCGCCGACACCACGGTGATCCGTGACCTTTCCTTCGATGTCCGCGCAGGTGAAACCTTCGGATTCCTGGGCAGCAACGGCTCGGGCAAGACCACCACCATCCGCGCGCTATTGGGCCTCTACGAGCCCACCGCCGGAATTCTCCACATCAACGGGCGGCCGTTTAAACCCGAGCACGGCAGCCGTCTGGGATATCTCCCCGAGGAGCGCGGCCTTTACAAAAAAGAGAAAGTCATGGACATCATGACCTACTTTGGCCGCCTCAAGGGCATGGACCGCCACCATGCCAGGCAATGGTCGCTGGCCTATCTTGACCGGGTGGATCTGGCGGACAAGGCCACCACGCTGGTGGATAAGCTCTCCAGCGGGCAGCAGCAAAAGGTTCAGCTCGGCGTCACCATCATGAACCGGCCGGAGCTTCTCATCCTCGATGAACCCACCAAGGGTTTTGATCCGGTGAACCGCCGCCTTCTGATGGATATCATCGCGGAACAGAAGAACGACGGCGCCACTGTGGTTATGGTGACGCACCAGATGGAGGAGGTGGAACGGCTCTGCGACCGCATCATTCTCCTGAAGGACGGCACATCCGAGGCGTACGGCACCATCGATGAGGTGCAGGACAAGTACGGCGGACGGATCGTCCGGATCCGCCATGCCGGTCCCATCCCGCCGTCGCCCCACTATGACGTGACGCTGCAGGAGACCAACTACGCGGAGCTGTCCATCGCGGATGACACGGACGAAGCGGACATCCTGAAGGACCTGATGGATGCCGGCGTCGTCATCCGCAGTTTCACCACCACCAAAATCTCGCTGGAGGACATTTTCATCCGCGTGTACGGAGATCAGAACAAGCCGCCATCCCAGGTCACCGCGTCGGCAGGAGTGTAGGGCCATGGCACAGCACAACCTCGGCACAGTCATTGGTTTCGAATTCATCCGCACTGTTACGAAGATCCGGTTCTGGATCGGCACATTGTCCGTTCCCATCATCATGGCGGTGGTGTTCGGGATGATCTACCTGAGCAACACGAGCACCAGCAGTGCCGCCGACGCCCAGAAGAACGCGCAGTTCACCATCTCCTTCACGGATGCCTCGGGCCTGATCACCCCCGGCTCCGCCGCTGCCTTCGGGGCCGTTCCGGCGGCATCCCCCGAGGAAGGCATCCATGCCGTCCAAAACGGTTCCGTCGAGGCGTTCTTCGATTTCCCCGCCCACCCCGAGTCCACGCCCATCCGGGTCTACGGAATCGACAAAGGAGTGTTCGAGAACGGCAAGTACGGAGCGGTGGCACAAGCCATGCTTGCCCGGGGAGTGGCCCAAAAGATCGGTTCCCCGCAGCTTTCGAGCCTCGCGGCGGGGACGGCGAAAGTCCAGACCACCGCCTACCGGGGCACCGTGGAGGCCGGCGGCATCAACTCCGTGATCCCGCCCATGGCCTTCCTGGTGGTCTTCTATGGCCTGGTGGTGCTCCTCGCCGGGCAGATGCTGAACTCCACCCTGGAGGAAAAGGAGAACCGGGTGACGGAAATGATCCTGACCACCCTCAAGCCCACCACGCTGATCACCGGCAAAGTGGTGGCACTGTTTATGGTGGGCCTGCTGCAGGTGATCGTCTTCGCCTCCCCCATTCTGTTCGCGGCGCTCTTCTACCGCGAGGCGGTGACCATCCCTGACTTCAATACCGCCGAGCTGGTGTTCGACCCGGTCCGGATGACCGTGGGCTTCCTGATCCTGGTGGGTGGGTTCGCGCTGTTCACCACCACGCTGGTGGCCATAGGAGCCGTGATGCCCACAGCGAAGGAGGCCGGAAGCTTTATGGGTGTGATGATCGCCCTGATCTTCATTCCGTTCTACGCAGTGAGCCTGGTGGTCTCGGAACCGCACGCGGCCATTGTCCAGGTGTTCACCTATTTCCCGTTCTCCGCTCCCGTCACGGCATTGCTTCGTAACGCCTTCGGCTCGCTCAACGTGTTCGAGGCAGCCACGGTGGTTGCCATCCTCTACCTGGGTGCGGCCCTGATGCTCCGGGTGGCGGTGCGGCTCTTCCAGTACGGCTCCATCTCATACACCTCGAAGGTCAGCATCAGGACCGCCCTCCGGGCCGGATCCAAGCATGCCGTGGCTGGACCGGCGAAGGGCTGACCCCAACAGGGTTGAAGAACACGGACGACAGGAGGGTGGACATGCGGCTGGTCTTGCTGGGTGACGTCATGCTGGGCCGGCTCGTGAACGAACACCTGAGGAAAGCCCCGGCCGCCTATCCCTGGGGCGACACCCTTCCCGTCCTGAGAGCCGCCGATCTGCGGTTCGCCAACCTCGAATGCGTCCTAGCCGACGGCGGCCAGCCGCAGCCCAGGAAGGTCTTTCACTTCCGCTCGGACTTGAAGAACGTGGAAACCCTCAAGGCGGCGGGCATCGATGTGGTGTCGCTGGCAAACAACCATGTGCTCGACTTTGGGGTCGATGCATTCAGGGAAACCCCTGACGTCCTTGACCTGGCCGGCATCCTGCATGCGGGAGCCGGACTCAACCTCGAAACGGCCCGGCATCCGGCCATCATGACCGCTGGCTCCACCACGGTTGGTTTCCTCGCTTTCACCGACAACCAGCCGGACTGGGAGGCCGCACCGCATCACCCGGGTGTCTACTATGTCCCGGTCGACGCCGTTGACCGGCGAACTTCGGGCTTGCTGGAGCTGGTGCGGCACACCAAGGCAATGGTGGACATCCTGGTGGTTTCGGCGCACTGGGGCCCTAACTGGGGTGCGGAGGTCCCGCCGGCGCACCAGGCCTTGGGCAGGGCGCTGGTTGAGGCCGGCGCCGACGTCGTCTTCGGGCATTCGGCCCACATCTTCCGCGGCGTGGAGATCCACCAGGGCCGGCCCATCATCTACAGCGCCGGCGATTTCGTGGACGACTATGCCGTGGACCCGGAGGAGCGAAACGACCAGTCCTTCATCTTCGGGCTGGAGACCCACGACGGCGTGCCGGCTCTGCTCCGGCTCCATCCCACCGTCATCGCCGGTTTCCAGGCGCGTCTGGCGGGAAGGGAGTCGCGGAAGATCGCCGAGCGGATGCAGCGGCTGAGTTCCGAGCTGGGCACTGGGAGCGAATGGGTTGAGCACGGTGCCGTTCTGGAGATCCCCTGCCAAACATCCTCCGCCTAGCCGTCAGGGCAGCCGGCTCACGGCTGGAGCTCGGGGGCGCCGGCAGGAAGGCTCGCAAAGGACGTGATGGCTTGCGCCACTTCCCCGGCACCGGTGTGCTGGACCACGTGGCCGTTGTTCGGCACTTCCAGCAGCCGGCCGCCTGCTGCCCGGGCGGCCAGCCGGCGGCACCAGATGGCGCCTGCCACGGGGTCGTTAGCTCCGCGAATCACCAGTACGGGGGCCCTGACGCCGGGGATCCGCTCCTCCGTGGGGTAGTCCATCATCACCTGAAGCGTTTTCAGGTACCAGGACAGGCCGCAGCGGAAGTAGTCGCTGGCCACGAGGAAGTTCGAAGAGGGCGTCTCAAAGAACAGCGAATCGATCCCCAGCGCGAGGGCCTGCCGGGGCACTGAACGGCGCCGCGAGTCCACCACCGGTCCCATCAGGACCACGTGTCGGATTCGCTCCGGCTCCTGCAGCGCCGCCTCGATGGCGAACTGGGAGCCCATGGAGTGGCCCACCAGCACGAACTCGTGCACCCCGACCTGCGCCAGGGCTCCCAAGATGTAGGCCGCATAGTCGGGGACGGTGAGCTGATGCTCCGGTCTCGGGGTGGAACCAAAGCCGGGAAGATCAATCGAGTACGTATCAACGGAGCGCGACAGGAGCCTGTGGAGCCTGGCCAAGTACCGATGCGAGACGCCGATGCCGTGGATGAGCACGACGGCGGGCGCTGCGGGAACTGTGGCGTCAGCGGGTGTTTCCCGAGGTCGGCGGGAGGCGAAGACCTGCCCTTGGAGGCCGTCTACTTCGATCTCGGAGACGAGCGGGCCGTCCCTTAACTCACCAGTCATGAATGCCGTACCCGTTTCTGTGCGTGGTTGGAAGTCTCGAACCCTTACCCGCACAGTATTTGGTACGGCACCCGGAAGGTTACTCGCGTTTGTCGCGTTCGCTAAATTCTTCGTCGAGGTCGTAGTGCCTGAACTCCGTCTCCGGGTTAGGCTCCCCGTCGGCCACGTACTCGTAGTCGAGCTGACGCTGGACCTGGCTGTCCAGGATTTGCAGGTCCTTGTCCTCCACCTGGGCGAGATCCTCCGGAAAATCATCTTCCGGCGTGAGATGCAGCTTCTCGGTCATTACTAGCCTCTCTTGGCCAGGAACTGGGGTGCCGCCGAAGCGGCATCCTGACGGGATTCAGATTATCCGCTATCCATGGGTTAGCGAAAGAGGAGCGGAGGAACAGCGAAGGCTCCAGGGCGGGAATCAGGCCCTGCTGCGGGAGCTGCGCGGTTTCCGCTTGCGTCCTCCCTGCACCAGGCGCCCGCGTGCAATGTCCGCAACGGGAGAACTGAATCGGGCGGCACGGCGGGAGATGTGGTGTGAGGCTGCGCGGCGGCGGACGCGGATGGTGGGCGCAGGAGGCTGTTGCGCGGCACGTGAGAAGAACCACTGCTTGGCGAACTCCACGAGGACCAGGTAGAACACCGTCATCCCTAACAGCGCAAGGAAGAACGGCACCGGGAGGGTGTCGAAACCGAGCACGCCGGCCAGAGGCGATAGGGGCAGGAACACTCCGAGGGCCACCACGCCGAGTGACGCTCCCAGCAAACCGGCCGAAGGCCGGCTGCGCAGGAAGGGGACCCGCCGTGTCCTGATCGCAAAGATGATGAGAGTCTGCGTCGCGATGGACTCAATGAACCATCCGGCCCGGAACTCGCCTGGGACTGCGTTGAAAACAAACAGCATGAGGCCAAACGTAGCGAAATCGAAGATGGAACTGATCGGTCCAAAAAGGAACATAAAGCGCCGGATGAAGCTGATATTCCAGTGCGACGGAGCAAGCAGCTGCTCCTTGTCAACGCGGTCGCCCGGGATGGCAAGCTGCCCGGTGTCATAGAGCAGGTTGTTGAGCAGGATCTGTCCGGGCAGCATGGGCAGGAAACTCAGCACCACCGAGGCCGTGGCCGCGCTGAACATGTTGCCGAAGTTGCTGGACGTTCCCATCAGCACATACTTGATGGTGTTGGCGAAAATCCTCCGCCCCTCCATCACGCCTTCTGCCAGCACCCCGAGGTCCTTGTCCAGCAGCACCACGTCGGCCGCATCCTTGGCCACATCCGTCGCACTGTCCACGGAGATGCCGATGTCCGCAGCGTGGAGCGCAAGGGCGTCGTTGACGCCGTCGCCCATAAAGCCCACGGACCCGCCGGTTTGGCGAAGGATTCCGATGATCCGCGCTTTCTGTTCCGGAGAAACACGGGCGAAAATGCTTGCCTCCCGTGCAGCGGCGCTCAGTTCCTCGTCCGACATGGCTTCCACCGCCGCACCGGTGAGTGTCCCGCCGGAAAGGACGCCGAGTTCGTCACAGACCTTCTCGGCCACCTTGGCGTTGTCACCCGTGGCGATCTTGACGGTGATGCCGAGCGCCTCGAGTTGGTCCAGGGAGGCCCGGGCGTTGGCCTTGGGCCGGTCCAGGAACACGAGGAACCCGGCGAGGTTCAGGTCCTTTTCGTCGGCCGGCCTCAGGTCCTTCAATCCGTCAGCGGGACGCGTGGCTACGGCCACCACCCGGGACCCGGCGTCGAACTGTTCATCCAGCATGGCCCGGACGGCGGCAGACGTCTCGCCGCAGAGGGCCAGAACGTCTTCCGGGGATCCTTTGGTGATGATACGAACAGTGCCGCCGCCCTCCCGGACCAGCACGCTGGTCCTGCGGCGCTGGTGGTCGAAGTCGATCACGTCCAGGCGTTCGTAACGGGACGGGTCAAAGGCTGCGGCTTCCGGGCTCTCCCAGAGTGCGGCATCCAGGGCGTTCTGCCCCACCGCCGACGCTTTCGCTTCGGTGTAGTCGGCCTCGGTGGCCAGCAGGCCCAAGGTGAGCAGTTCGGCGCCGGAGACGCCGGTGGCCGCCGGCAATGCGCCGGTGAAGCTGATCTTCCCTTCGGTGAGCGTGCCCGTTTTGTCCGTGACCAGGACGTCCATGTCCCCCAGGTCCTCAATACACACCAGGCGTTTGACCAGGACCTTGCGCCGCGCGAGCTGCCTGGTTCCGGTGGCCAGGCTGGTGCTTACCACCGCAGGCAGCAGCTGCGGGGTGATGCCTACCGCGATGGCCAGGGAAAAGAGGAGGGACTCGATCAAGGGACGCTGCAGCAGCACGTTCGCCAGGAAGATCAGGGAGGTCAGCGCAATCGCCACCTGGAGGAGGAGGAACGAGAACCGCTTCAGCCCCAGCTGGAATTCCGTTTGAGGCTGCCGCTCGCCGAGGCCCAGGGCTATCCGCCCGAATTCAGCGTGGCCACCGGTGGCCACCACCAGGCCCGTGCAGTTGCCCGACTGAAGGACCGTGCCCATGAAGATGCACGAGGTCAGATCCGCCAGGGCGGCTCCGGGCGGAACCGCGGCCGGGTCCTTGCCTGCGGGCATCGACTCTCCGGTCAGGATGCTTTCGTCGCAGAGGAGGTCCTTGCTGGTCAGCAGCCGGATATCGGCGGGAATGATGGCGCCAAGTCCCAGGTGCACGACGTCGCCCGGAACCAGCGCCGTGACGTCCACTTCCTGTGGCATACCGTCACGCACTGCCACGGCGCGATGCGTGACGCGTGAATGGAGCGCCTCGGCTGCGCGCTCCGCGCGGAACTCATTGGTGAAGCCCAATCCCACGCTCACCAACAAGATCACGCCGATCACAATCGAATTCGTGGCATCCCCCAGGAACAGGGACAACCCGGCGGTAATCAGCAGCAGGATCAGGATGGGGCTGCCCAGTTGCCGTATCAGCACCGACCAGGCGCTGGCGCGGTGGGTGCGGACCGCATTGGGACCCAGTTCGGCCAACCGCCTGCCTGCCTCCACACCCGAAAGACCCGCCGGGCCGGACTCCAGCAGCTCACCAACCCGCTCCGGCGGGAGGCTGGCGGCATCGGTGATGGACATCTGCCTGGAGCTACGCTCCTGGACGTTCAGTTCTGCCATGCGAATCCGTTCTAAAGCGTCAACCTACGGGTAACACTACGGCGTGAAGCTGAGGGATTCGCCCTGGTCTATGGACCTCCCGCCCAGGCGTTCGGGCGTCTGAGTTTCTGGACCCACTGCCTGGCGCCCTCCGCGTCAGTGGCCGGAGGGGACCGGGTGCAGCGTGACCGTTCCGAGGCTGGGAAGCACCCGCCGGAGTGCCTCGTCCGAAGAGTGCTCAAGCTCGTGAAAGGCAGCCACGGGCATCGAGCCGGCGGTCGCAACCGAGATCACGGCATTGAGGCGGTGGCCTGACCAGCGCAGCCGCACGGTGTTGACGGATTCAATCCCCGGAATGGCTCCGACTGCCGACTCCGTGCGTGCGACCAGGGCGGGGTCGACGCCGTCCAACAGCCGCCTGCCGATATCCCTGGCTGTCCCCCACAGGAGGACTGCGATGGTGATGGTGATGAGAAGACCCACGATCGGATCGGCCAACGGAAATCCAAGCCACACGCCCACCACGCCCGCCACCACGGCCAGGGAGGTGAATCCATCCGTCCGGGCATGCAGGCCATCCGCCACCAAGGCCGCAGAACCGATGCGGCGCCCCACCCGGATCCGGTAGATAGCCACCAGCTCGTTGCCGGCGAAGCCGACGATGCCGGCAGCCAGGACCCAGCCCAGATTAGTCAGCGGCTGGGGATGGAACAGACGGTCGATTGACTCCCATCCCGCCACCACGGCTGAAAGTGCAATCATGGCCACGATGAAGAGTCCGGCGAGATCCTCCGCCCGGCCAAAGCCGTAGGTATAGCGGCGCGTGGGCGCCCGGCGGCCCAGCACAAAGGCGATCCACAACGGGATTGCGGTTAGTGCGTCGGAGAAGTTGTGGATCGTATCCGCGAGCAAAGCGACGGAGCCGCTGATGAGGACCACCGCCAACTGCAGCACGGCGGTGGCCCCAAGGCCTGCCAGGCTGATTTTCACGGCCCGGATGCCCTGGCTGCTCGACTCCATGGCGTCGTCGATGGAGTCGGCGGCGTCGTGGCTGTGGGGCACGAATAGTGCATGCAGGAAACCCTTGAGACCCGTGGGATGCTCATGGTCATGGCCGTGCTCATGGTCATGGTCATGGCCGTGCGGATGGGGATGGGGATGGTCATGAGGGTGATCGTGGCTGTGCTCGGGCAGAGGGTTGTGCTCGGGCAGAGGACTAAGCTCGTGGCCGTGATCATCTGTCCCGGAGGCGGGTCCCGACGGGCGTCCGTGGTGGCTCATGCGTCCTCCCTCCGGTGCCCAGCGCCTGCACGTGCGGCGTCCGCATGCGAGTCGTCCGAGTGGCTGACCCCCCGGGCGTGGTGGCGGGGCTCCGCGTCAAGGGCATGCTCGGCCTGGAAGATGGCATCGCTGACCAGCTGGCGGGCATGCTCATTTTCCAGCCGGTAGTACACCCGCACCCCGTCCTGACGGGCACTCACCAGGCGGGTCAGCCGCATCTTGGCTAGATGCTGGGAGACCGCTGCGGGGGATTTGCCCACAATCTCGGCCAGGCTGCTCACGGGAAGTTCGCCATCGCGCAGCGCCAGGATGATTCGAATCCGTGTAGCGTCGGCGAGCATGGAGAAAACTTCCACGGCGAGCTCCACATATTGGCTGTCCACGCTCAAGCCTGCTATCTGCTTATCTGCATCCATGCGCATATTATTGCACAGCGCAGGGCAGGCGTCGGCCGGACCTTAGCGACTCACCAGCTCACCATCGGACTCGGACTCCCGGTCCCGGTGCAGAACCAGGCGCCTGCCGGCTCAGGCACTCCCTCCATAGGCACCTTCGATGGCCGCCCGCGCGAAGAGGGCCTCGGCCACGTCACCGCGCAAGTAGTAGCTGCGGTGTTCGAGTGGCTCGAGGCTGCCGCGCACCACGTAGTAGCCGCGGCCTTCGCCGGGGCCACCCGCGGCGCGGTCGATCGCGTCGATCAAGGCGCTATCAAGGGCATGGTCCGGCCCGTGCTGTTGAAGCAGGGCCAGGTCCTCCGGGAGCAGTGCGTTGAGCAACCCGGGAATATCCGGCATATCGCGTCCTTAAAGTCGGCACCGAAGCATTTTCATAGCCCCAATGTGGCGAACCGGAGTGCCTTCGCCAGCCGCGCCAACCTGATTGTAGAACCTCAACCTCGGGCAAACCAGAGGTGATTTTTCCGTGTAAACGCTGTAGGAGCGGGCAACTGAATGAATGCGTGCCAAAAAAGATCCGGCAGTTTCTTGCCAACGGCCTGAGCGTCGGCCACACTAAGTGTGGATCCGCAAGGAACGCAAGCGTTCCCGATCCCTTCCGCCGGACGCACCGCGCCGGCCCCCGCCCCATCAGAGAATGCCGGGCGCCACGATTCACTTTTAAGCCGCAATCGGCATCCCTGGCCTCACCATCGAAACGACTCCAAGCCCCCCTTGCCCCTTGACCCTTGCCCTCCTGATTCAAGCACCGCGAAAGAGAGTCCCAAATGATCAAGCGCCATTCGGACATCCTGCTGGAAATCACCGCCAGCGACCCCGCGACCATCGAAAACGATTTGAACTGCGCCGTGGATATCGCGCTCCGGCACGCGATGCAGGAGCGCCGTCACGGGGTGCTCGTGACTCAGACCGGCTACTCTACCTACACAGTGGCCGTCAGCCGCGAAGTCCCGTACGGCGAGACCCACGAACTGAGGCAGTGGCCCGCGCTGCCCCACTAGGCAGCCTCCGGCTGGCGCCGCGTTCCATGATCTGTTCAGCTTGTGGATGCATCTGGTTCATGACCCTCATTTAGCCTCGGACAGTCCACGAACCACCGAGAGGCACACATGAGCACAACTCGCACCCGCGGCATCTTCGCAGCAGCACTCACGGCCCTGATCGCGGCCGCTATCGGCGGGACAGCCGTTGCCCAAGCGGACTCGAATAACGCCGGGGCCGCCGACCACCACGCCAGTGACACCGCTGTGACGGACGGCTTCAACGCCGTCGACCGCAACACCAAGTGGCAACTGACGGAGAAGCTGAAACTCAATTTCCCCACCTACCACACCGAGGGAATCGCCTTCGCCGGGGACCGCATCTTCCTCTCCGCCGTCCAGATCACGGAGCCCACGGTAAAGTACCCGAGCCCGCAGGGCGGCTACGACCGAACCCCGGGCAAGGGAATTGGACACCTCTTCGTGATGGACAAGGCAGGGAACCTGCTGAAGGACATCACGCTCGGCGAAGGCGACATGTACCACCCCGGCGGCATCGACTTCGACGGCACCAGCGTCTGGGTCCCTGTGGCTCAGTACCGGCCCAACAGCAGCGCGATTGTCTACCGCGTTGACGCGGCCAGCCTGGACGTCCACAAGCAGTTCGAGGTACCGGACCACTTTGGTGGAATTGTCATGGACAAGCAGACCGGGCATCTGGTGGGCAACACCTGGGGTTCGCGCCGCTTTGCCGAATGGGACCTCCAGGGGAAGCAACTGGACACCTGGGAAAACCCGAACTATTTCGTCGACTACCAGGATTGCCAGTACGCCGCGAATTCCAAAATGCTCTGCGCAGGCGTGACCAATCTGCCCCAAACGCCCGACGCCGGCGGCACTGCGTCAACGTACGAGCTTGGCGGAATGGCGCTGATTGACCTGACGAGCCACAATGTGCTCCGCGACGTACCCTTCCAGCAGTGGTCCTCGGCCGGCCACGTGGCCACCAGGAACCCGTTCAAAATGACGGCGGACGGCGGCGAGCTCACCATCCGCGTGGCCCCGGATAATGGCGACGAGGGTAATGGCACCGAGATCCTGACGTATAAAGCGACCGTCCGCTAAAGCCAGGCGCCCGCAAACCACCGCGGCCAGCCTGTACGCGTTCAGGCGTCGGCTGTAGCGTGGGATGGTCAATTCACTTACTAGGGACATTTACTCCCTAAGACGAGGAGAATCCATGAGCACGGATGAGAATGCACCGGACGACCTCGTAGGCGGTGGCGTCCAGGGCGGCGGCGCCCAAGGCGGCGCCAAGCCGGTCCCCCGGGGAACCACCGGTGAGCCCGAAGACCAGCCCGGCCCCAACGCTGACGCCCCGGGCATGCAGCCAGAGCAGCCGGACAGCGGCAGCAGCAGTGACGCCACCAATCCACCAGGACCGGCCCAAGAGCAAGACGACCAGACCGGGGACGACCGCGGGCTGACCACCGATCCGGGGTCCAGCGACTAGGTCCCACGAGCGCGAGAGGGGGCGATGACCGGCGGGGCCCGAAATGCCGGAACCCGGAATGCCGTCATCGCCCCTTTTGTGCCCTCAGAACGCTGAAGGATGTTTCCGACTATGCAGTCTGGCCGGCGTGCTCGCCTTCTTCGATTTCTTCGAGCAACTTGTCGTTGAAAGCGGGCAGATCGCCGGGGTGGCGGCTGGTCACAAAGCCCTGGTCCACCACCACCTCCTGGTCGCTCCAGTCAGCACCGGCGTTCTTCAGGTCGGTCTGGAGCGTGTGGTAGGACGTCATCTTCCGGCCGCGCACCACACCGGCGTCGATGAGCAGCCACGGGCCGTGGCAGATTGAGGCCACCGGCTTGTGCTGTTCAAAGAAGCTCCGGGCGAAGGACTGCGCGTCCTTGTCCACCCGGAGGTGGTCGGCGTTGACGACTCCCCCGGGGATCACGAGTGCGTGGAAATCATTGGCGTCCGCGTCCGCCACCGCGATGTCGACGTCGAACGTTCCGCCCTTTTCGGTGCCTTCGTACCCCTGGATCTTGCCGGTCTTCGGCGCCACGAGGGTGGGCTGGCCACCCGCTTTGGTGACGGCGTCCCAGGGACTGGTCAGCTCCACCTGTTCCACGCCGTCTGTCAGCAGAAAGGCGACTTTCTTGCCTGCAATATTGTGTTCTGACATGGTTCCTCCTGTTGCCAGGCGGGTCCGCACAACCAAGCATGTGGAGGCGTTCCCACGCGGAGAGTGTGATGCCTTGCGACTTAAACACTATGAAGCCGGGAAATAATAAGCAAGCTGACGATGCTCTTCCTGCCCGCTTGTATGCGGGCAGGAACGTCTGCCGCAGAGGCCCGCCCGCAGGGCCAGCCTGCTAGACCGGCGGACCCGCATTGGATTTCAGGTTCTTCATCACCAGTGTGGACGTCAGCCGCTCCACCCCGGGCAGCGAGGTCAGTTCGGCGTCGTAGAAGCGCTGGTAGGCGGGCAGGTCCGCGGCGATGACCTTCAAGAGGTAATCCGGGGAGCCGAAGAGCCGCTGGGCCTCCACGATGTTCGGATTCGCGGCCACACGGTTCTCAAAAATCTCCATAGTGGAGCGGTCCACCTGGCGGAGCGTCACGAAAACGATCGCTTCAAAACCCAGCCCCACGGCCGCCGGATCGATGTCCGCCCGGTAGCCGCGGATGACTCCGGAAGACTCCAGGTCCCGCAACCTGCGGTGGCATGGCGCGACCGTCAGCCCCACCTTGGCTGCGAGGGCCGTCGCGGTCATCCGGCCATCCTTTTTCAGATGACGCAATATATTTCTGTCTATATGGTCAATCACGCAATAATCTTACGCTTTCGATCCACATCAGGGCTAAATCAGGGAACACTTGTCGAGCGGAATTGCCTACAGTTTCTCCTGTAACCCCAGTCCTCAGGAGATCGCCATGAACCCCCAGCTATTCCTCGCCTTTGTAGTGGTCGCCGCCGCGCTGGCATGCACCCCGGGAGTGGACTGGGCCTACTCGATCGCCGCTGGGCTGAAGGAACGGAGCTTCATCCCGGCCGTGGCTGGCCTCTGCAGCGGCTACGTCCTGCATACCGTGCTGATCGTCGCCGGCCTGGCCGCGCTGCTGGCGGGCATGCCGGGTGTCCTGGGCTGGCTGACAATAGCCGGCGCGGGCTACCTGCTGTGGCTTGGTGTCAGCACCATCCGGTCATGGCGCGGCGCCAGCTTCGGTGCCGGCCCAGCGTTGGACATGTCCGTCCCAGCCGATCCCGCGGACACCCGCACGCAGCCCAACCAGTTCCGCACGTACCTCCAGGGCGTGGGCACCAGCGGCATCAACCCGAAGGGCCTGCTGTTCTACGTGGCCCTGGTGCCACAGTTCGTCAGCGCCGAGGCACCGCTCCCGGTTCCGGTTCAGTCGGGGCTGTTGGGCCTGACGTTTGTCCTGCTGGCCGGGGCTGTTTACAGCTGTGTGGCGCTGCTGGCCAGGAGGCTCCTCCATTCACGGCCAGGCGCGGCCCGAAGGGTCACTCTCGCCAGCGGCATCATCATGGTGGGACTGGGAACGGCGCTCCTGGCCGAGCAGCTGATTCTCTGACCGCTATCCCAGGAGGTGACGCTCATGCGCAAAGGCCACCAGCTGCAGCCTTGTGCGGAGCCCCAGCTTGTCCAACACGCTGCGAAGATGCGTCTTGACTGTTGCCTCGGAGACAAACAGACTCTCGGCCATTTCGCCGTTGGCCAGGCCTTTGGCAGCGAGTAGGAAGACATCCCGCTCCCGCGCCGAGAGGACTTCCAGGACTGACAGATCCGGCAGGGCCGACGGCATGGTGCGCGCGGCGTGCTGGAACAGTGCGTGCACGGAACCTGGGGCGATCACCGAGTAACCCAGATAGACCGTCCGAATGGCCGCGAGCAGGAACTCCGGCTCGGCGCTCTTGAGCAGATACCCGCTGGCCCCGGCCTGAACCGCCTCCACCACGGCCTGGTCCCGGTTGAAGGTGGTCAACGCAATAATCTTTGGCCTGCCGGTTCCCGCGGCGTCCGCTATCTGCATGATCCGCCCGGTGGCGGCGACGCCGTCGAGGACCGGCATCCGGAGATCCATAAGCATCACGTCCGGATTGCGCTCGGCCGCAAGCGTCACGGCCTGTTCGCCATCGTCCGCCTCCCCGGACAGCTGCATGTCCGCCTGGCTTTCAATCAGCATCCTGATTCCGGCGCGGAATAGCGGCTGGTCATCCACCAGCGCCACCCTGATGGGCGTTCCGGCGTCAGGCACGGAGAACCGCGGGGGCTGCCGGGGCAGGGACCGAAAGCGGCGCCGGCCCGGACGACGACGGCACGCCCGCCGCGCGGACACCGTACGGAATGAATACCGTCACCCGGAACTGTTCCCCATCAGGTCCAGCGGTTGCCCAGCCGCCAGCCAGATGGGCCCGCTCACCCATACCCGGTATACCCCTCCCGGTTCCGGGCTCGGTGGAAGATTGTCGATCCGGTGTGTCAAGCGGGCGCATATCCGACGCGACATGCAGGGTCAGGCCGGGGCCGCTCCAGTCAAGATGTAGCCGGACAGCCGCACCACGGCCGCCGTGCTTCAGGGAGTTGGTCAGGCACTCCTGCACTATCCGGAACACCGCGAGCTGCTGTCCCGCGGTGAGCTCCACCGGCGCCCCTGTTTCGCTGCGGTGGATCTTGAGGCTCCCCCGACGCATCTCATCCACCAGTGGTCCAACATCGCTGAGCCGCGGCTGGGGCGTCACCATCCCGTCGTCGCGCACCCCCTCGACAACCCGCTGCGCGTCGACCAGGGCGGTGCGGGCGGAACTGGCGATGTTCTCCAAGGCGTTCACCACCGCTTTGGGTTGCCCTGAGCTGAGGTAGCGGGTGCCGTCCGCCTGGGCTGCGATCACCGCCAGGGAGTGCGCCAGGACATCGTGAAGATCCCTGGCAATGCGGGTGCGCTCCTGCTCAACAATAAGGTCCACCTCGGCTTCCCTCAGCCCGGCCTGAGCCGCGCTCCGGGCCCGGAAGAGGTTGCCGCGCTCCTGGTAAAGGGCCAAGGAAAGCCCGACGGCGGCGCATCCTGCCGAAATCAGCGCAAGGAGCCCGAACACCTGGCCGCCGTAAGAGAGCAGCGTCATCCGGTCACCGCCATACAGCGGGTAGAACCACCCCGCCCTGTCCGCGTATCGCCACGACAGGATCAGGTAGGTCATCGCGCCGATGAACATCACGTTGGCGCCGGCAGCAACAAGCCGCATACGTCGCCCGGCCGTCCACAGGATGAACGCCAGGGCGACGAAGGAGCCAATATAGATCGCCCAGTTGGTGAAGAACATGGAGGGAACGAGGTAAAGGAACTGCCCGAGGATCAGGGCCGCGGTCAGCCCCAGCGACACCAGTGGCTTCCAGGCCGCCACCGCAATGGAGGCGGCAAGCATCAGCAGCGGCACGGTCCCGGACCACACCGTGAACGCCGGCCAGGGAATCCTCCCCGCCTCGGCCACGCACCACAGCGCGAAGTAGATAACGGCCGCCACCGGGGCGCCCCAGTGCCGCAAGACTTTCAGAAGTGGTTCCATGCCTGTCACCCTATCCACGGCGAATGGCACGACGCGGTCAAATCCAGTCATTTGGGCCGCGCTCAACCCAAAAGCCAGCAGATTCATCCTTTCGGCCAGTATCCACCCGAGGATTCACCATGGCTGGCCTGATCCCCTGCACTCCTCAGAACGGGTAGGGCGCTATCTCCGGGCGCATGGTGAGCCACTGCGTCTCCGTGAACGCCTCGATGTTTGCCGTCGCCCCACCAATCCGGGAGCCCGTGCCGGAGGCCCCCACGCCGCCGAAGGGAGAATTGGCCTCATCCGAGACGGTCTGTTCATTGATGTGCACTTTTCCGGAGTTAACCCGGTCCGCGATCTTCATGGCTTCCCCCACGTCCCCAAGGATGCCCACTGAAAGCCCGTACTCGTTGGCATTGACCAGCTCCGCCACCTCCTCGATAGTGGAGAACTTGGTGACGGGAGCCACCGGACCGAAGATCTCCTTGGCGAAGGCGGGGTTATCCAGAGTCAGGTCCGCCAGCACGGTGGGTTTGTAGAACAGTCCATCATGGGTTCCCCCGGCCACCAGCCGGCCGCCCGCCCGCACCGCGTCTTCGACGATTGCATGGATGCGACTGAGTTGGCCTTGATCGATGATCGGCCCCAGGGCAACCTGCCCGCTGGCGGGGTCCCCGACCGGGAGCTGTTCCGCCTTCTCGCCGAGTGCCGCAATGTAGTCCTCGTACAGTGATTCGTGTACAAAATGCCGGCCGGTGGCCATGCAAATTTGACCCTGATGCATAAAGGAACCGAAGGCGCCGGCCGACGCCGCCTTCGCCAGATCGGCCCCGGGCAGCACGATGAGGGCACTGTTTCCTCCCAGCTCGAGGTGGACCCTCTTCAGGTGCCGTCCCGCGGACTCCCCCACTTTGCGTCCCGCCGCCGTCGAACCGGTGAAGGACACCACGCGGACCTCCGGCGCCTCCACCATGGCGGCACCTGTTTCGGCCCCGCCGGGCAGCAATGCCATCACCCCGGCCGGCAGGCCGGCCTCCTCGAAGACGCGCATCAGTGCCACGCCGCCGCACACGGCCGTGCGGGGGTCCGGCTTGAGCAGAACCGCGTTTCCCAAGGCCAACGCCGGGGCTACCGAGCGGATGGAGAGAATCAGTGGGAAGTTGAAAGGAGCTATGACGGATACGACGCCGGCGGGACGGCGCCGTGCGAAGGACCAGCGGTCCTCATTGGAGGTCAGGACCTCCCCTGCCGGATGCGCGGGCAGCGCCGCGGCGTCATGGCATTCATTAGCTGCGATGTGGGTCTCCAGCGCGGCCTTGCCTGGAACGCCCCCGCTCTCACGGATGATCCAGCCCTGTAGTTCCTCGGCGTGCTCTTCCCAAAGCTGCGCCGCGCGGCGCAGCACGCCCGCCCGCTCCTCGGGATGTCTTGCTGCCCATTCTTTCTGGGCTTTGGCGGCAACGGTGGCCGCGCGTGCCACATCGGCCGCAGTGGCGACACCGAAGCGGCCAAGCACTCCTCCGGTGGCAGGCTCCACCGCATCCCGGGTGCCCCCGGAACCCTCCGTCCAGCCGTCGATGTAGATCTTTCCGTCCCAGCGGGCGGCGTCGAGAAAGGTCATGATGCGTTCTTTCCTTAGGTTGGTCGGTGGCTTCCGGGGTCACTCGCGGGTGGCCTCCTGGTGCCATTATTGAGGGCTGGCCGCGTGTCCGGAACCCCCGGGTCGCCGTCGCCCTCCTATGGAGTGAGACGGTAGCCGACTCCCCGCACTGTTTCGAGCCATCTGGGTGCCCTCGAATCGTCGCCGAGCTGTTTGCGCAGGTTTCCGATGTGCACCTCGACGGCGCGTTCCTCGGCCGTGGTGACAAAAGATCCGGTGTCGTAGGACTCGTTGCGCAGTCGTCGCACCAGGTCGGACTTGGTGCGGACCAGGCGACCGTTTTCCATGATGACAAGAAGCAGGTCGAACTGCGTCCGGGTCAGATCAATTCTTGTTCCATCAATTTCCGCCGTGCGGGTGCCCTCGTTGAGGGTGAGTCCGTGGTGCTCGAAATCGCAGCAGGTGATTGCGGACCGGGATCGGTTTTGGTCTCCGGCTGCAGCAGTCTCACTGGATACCGCAGCGGCGGCGGGTTCGGCTGGAGCGGCCGCGGTCCCGGATTCTCGCACGCCCTGTTTCCGGGGCCGGCGGAGCATCGCCGAAATCCGGGCCCGGAGCTCGCGGGGCCTGAACGGTTTGGTGAGGAAATCATCGGCGCCGGCTTCGAAGCCCATGAGCGCGTCAGCTTCGTCCCCCTTTCCCGTCACGATGATGAGGTAAGCATCGCTGAAGATGCGGATCCGGCGCGAGGCCTCGATGCCATCGAAATCGGGCAGTCCCAGATCCATGGTGACGAGGACCGGGTTGTGTTCCCGCACCGCTTCCACTCCTTCACGCCCCGATGCGGTTGCGTGCACAGCAAATCCGGACTGCCTGAGCACGTCCCCCAATGCTTCCCTGATGTCGTCATCATCCTCAACGATTACCGCAATTCCACGCCCCGCCATCTACGCCCCCATAGCTTCTTAGTTCGTAAGCGTCACCCCTGCGGCGCGAAAACGCCCCGTCAGTGGTAATTCCATTGCATGGACTTATGCGCCGTTTCCTGAGCCTACACACGGCGTCGGGCAGGATCGGGCGGGCCGCCAAATCTTGTGCATTTCTTGAGTTGGCATGCCGACTTGAGCCAAATTTAGGCCTTTCCAAGGGACTTTCTTGTTGGCTGATTGAGGACGCCACGCGAGGCTTGGGGAACCGGCGCGGAGATTGCGCCACTCCCAACCAACACCCCAAGGGGGCTTCCCGATGTCTGTCACCGTGCTTATCCCCGCTCACAACGAGGCCGCTCAATTGGCGGCGACGCTTTACTCGCTGGGCCGCCAGACCAGGGAGGCATCCCGGGTGGTCGTCGTCGCGGACAACTGCACAGATGACACCGCGGCGATTGGCTTTGCGTGCGGCGCGGAGGTTATCCGCGCCAGCGGCTGCGCTGGTATCGGGGAGCCTTGGAGAGCCTGCCGCGGTACGGCTTTACCCGCGTGACCGCCCGGTACTGGTTCCAGCAGGCGATGCTCACGCTGACCACCATCATGATGTTCCTGTATCTCGGCGCCACCGCTCTGGTGGTGGCCGCGGGCCAGTTCCAGTGGTCATCGTTCTGGCTGGCCGTCGGTCTGATCTTCGTCGTCGAGCGCCTGGTCACTGTCTGGTCGAACGGCCCCGGGGGCCGCGCCTGGGCAGCGCTCGTCCTGCCGGAAATGATCTACGACCTGATCCTGATGGCGGCGTTTGTCACTAAGGAAAGCAGGGCACGTCCGAGGACGACGACGGTGGCACCGGGCGTTTGTGCCCGATGTCGCCGTTCCTTTGTGCCCGGCTGATTCCTGATCTTGATCGGAATTTGAGGGAGACTTTCGGAATCCCTGATGCTGGCGGTCCACGCTTGGACCATCGGCACATAGGCGGCAGACCAGCCCCCGCGGCCGGCGTAGGTTTTCAGCGGCTGGAGGCATCAGGGGGAGCCATGAAAAATGCGTCAGCTTTAAGCGAGGCCACTGCCGTCCGGGGCATCATCACCGACCGGGGCCCCGTTGACTTCCACGCCCTGGGGCTGGCCGGGTGCATCGACAGGCTCGCTGCACCGTTGCGCCAGCAGGGAACCACTGTCCTGTGGGAAACCCCACACCACGGCGTCGAGGTTCCGGCTGGCTGCGCCTCGCTGCTGTACCACGCCGCGCAGGAAGCCCTCAGCAACACCTACAAGTATGCGAGGGCCAGCGAGATAACGGTCCGGCTGGCCGCCGTCAACCATGGCATTCGACTGACTGTCACCGATGATGGCGTGGGATTCGACCGCAAAGCCAGGACCGGCAGCAGCCAGCACGGCTTCGGCCTCCTCCTGATGTCCATCGCGGTCGAAGAAGCAGGCGGCACCACCACGATCGACTCCGCTCCCGGGCAAGGCACCTGCCTTACGGTCACGCTCCCGCTTGACTAGCTTCCGGGTCTCCTGCCGGCGGTTTCCGGAACTATCGATCGCAGCGTCGGTTTCTCCCCGTTCACCCTTCAGGTGACCCACAAGGTCCAGGAACGCACGGACGAGGAACGGGACCACACGCGTCTTAAACCATTCAATTCTCATGTTCCCGGCGGACCGTCCGCCTCGGCGAAGGTGGGGTCAGCTTGCTAGCGCGAGAGCTTGTTCGGATCCGGCTGCTGGTCACCGATGTGGCCAGGGGCGCTGGCCGCCAGGACCCGCTCAACGAAGGCGCCGTATTCCTCCATGTAGTGGCGCAGGAACGACGCCGTGGATTCATCCTTGACCTCGCCGTCAGCGCCGAAAACCTCAGGATTGAACTTGATGTAGGCCTCGGGTGCGTTCAGCTGGGGCGCGTCGAGGAAGCTCAGCACACTGCGGAACGAGGACTGCATCACGGCAGTGCCAATCCCGCCGGGTGAAGCGCCGATTATTCCCGTGGGCTTGCGGGCGAACGAGTTGGTGCCCCAGGGCCGGGACCCCCAGTCAATGGCGTTCTTGAGTGCACCCGGGATGGAACGGTTATATTCCGGGGAAACGAAGAGGATTCCGTCGGACGCCGCTATCGCGTCTTTGAGGGCGCGCCCTTCAGGAGGAAAATCGGCGTCGTAGTCATAGCTGTACAAGGGCAGGTCCCGGATGGGGATCTCCGTGAACTCAAGGTCATCGGGCGCGAGCCTGATCAATGCCTTGGAGAGTGTGCGGTTGATGGAACCGCTGGCCAGGTTTCCAATGAAGTACCCAATCTTGTAGGTGGCCATGAGGGTCGTCCTTCCCGAACGCCGGCTGGACCGGCTCGTCAACGGTGCTGCGGGGGTGCCGAGGGAGGTGCTGGCACAACTCAACTCATAGTTGAGCACAGATCACTGACGGCGGCCAGACTTGGCCTCGAAGGCGCGGCAAGGTCCTTGACAGGCCGACGCGCTCGGGAGCTAGATGAACAGTAGCCGTGATGGAGTTTCAGGACATTCAGGAGACAAACGGACATGAAGGAAGACTCAGAACCCGTAGAACGCGTGCACAGCGAGGCTCCGGCGGAAGGGGACGAAACCGCGGATGCATCTGAACTGCGCTTCCATTCACAGGACCCTGCCGAAGGCGCGGATTTCCAGGATGAGGGAAGCGCCGGCGATTCGTCGAAGGGTTCCTAACCCGAGTCGCCACCGACAAGTACCCGGAACCGTACCCGGGAACCCGCTCCCAGGCTCCGGACGTCAAACTGACAGAATTACTCCATGAACATCGCTTTAGGTGTGCTGGTGCTGGTGGGAGTGGTCTGCGCCGGAAGCGCACTGGGCCGGAAAATAAATGTTTCCGTTCCGCTGCTGCTGGTACTGACCGGGGTCGCCGGCTCTTTTCTGCCCTTCGTCCCGACCATCGAACTGAACCCCGAGCTGGTGCTGGTGGGCCTGTTGCCCCCGCTGTTGTACGCGGCGGCGCTGCGGACCTCACTCTTCGATTTCGGCTCCAACCGCCGCGCCATTGGGCTGCTGTCGGTGGGTTATGTCATTTTTGGCACCGTTTCCATCGGCCTGATGGTCTGGTGGCTGTTCCCCGAGATCCCCCTGCCCGCAGCCACTGCCTTGGGGGCCGTCGTCGCGCCGCCGGATGCGGTCGCCGCAACGGCGATCGCGCGGAAAGTGGGGATGCCGCGGCGGATTGTCAGCATCCTGGAAGGCGAATCCCTGGTCAATGACGCCACGGCGCTGGTCTGCCTCCGCGCAGCCATCGCCGCCATCGCCGGAAGCATCTCCGCGGCAGAGATCGCGGGCGGTTTCCTGCTGGCCGCGGGTGGCGGACTGGTGGTGGGTCTGGCCGCGGCATACGTACTGACCCAGCTCCGCCTCAGGATCCGCAGTGTTGCCATCAACACCTCGACTTCATTGATTGCCCCGCTGGTGGCGTACCTGCCGGCCGAGGCCATCCATGCTTCCGGTGTGCTGGCCGTGGTGGTCGCCGGACTCATCATGGGAACGAAGGCGCCATCCATGCCCAACGGGGCAGCCCGCCTAAGCCAACGCAGCAACTGGGACACGGTCCAGTTCGTGCTGGAAAATTCGGTGTTCCTCCTGATCGGGCTCCAGGTGCGGACCATCATCGAAGGAGTTCAGGACGATTCACTTGGCGCTGCCCGCATCTGGGTCGGCTGTGCGGTGATCCTGTTGGCCGTTCTGGTGTTGCGGCCCCTGTGGGTTTTTCCCGCAACCTACCTGCCCCGGCTGATCCCGGCCGTCCGCCGCAATGACCCGGCTCCTCCGTGGCAGTTTCCCGCCATCGTGTCCTGGGCTGGAATGCGCGGGGTGGTGACGCTCGCCGCGGTTCTGGTCCTGCCGGCGGGCCTGGAGCATCGGTCGGTGCTGATTCTCGCCGCGTTGGTGGTGGTCGGCGGAACACTTACCCTGCAGGGCTTCACCCTCCCGGCCCTGGTCCGGGTCCTGAAGGTCAAGGGCCCGGACCCACGTGAAGATGCCCTCAACCAGGCGTCCCTGATGCAGCTTGCCACGACTGCGGGCGTGGAGCGGCTAAAGGAGCTGCGCACCGACGATGACCCTCCAGAGGTCGTGGCCATGCTCAAACGGCGCACGCAGGAACGCGGGCTCGCAGCCTGGGAACGGCTTGGCCGCCCGGACTCCGAATCGGCCACCCCCAGCCAGCGCTATGCCCGGTTGCGGCTGGCCATGCTGGAGGCCGAGCGGGCCAAGGTGCTGGAATTGCGTCGGGGCGGCGAATACGCCCACGAAGTCCTCAGCGAGGTCCTGGATAGGCTTGATATTGAGGAATCGATGCTGGACACATCCCTGGACGAACTGGAAGCGCGCCCGGGCGGCGGCGGTGAGGGCATCGCCCGGCCCGGCGGCATCTGTGAACACCTGGAGCGCGCCACGGACCGGGAAGTACCCGACGACGCCTCTTGCGACGATTGCGCCCGCGAAGGCACAACCACCGTCCATCTCCGGATGTGCCTGGATTGCGGACATGTGGCCTGCTGCGACTCTTCCCCCGGCACCCACGCTTTCCGGCACTTCAGAACCACCGGCCACCCCGTGATGCGCAGCATTGAGCCGGGGGAGGACTGGCGCTGGTGCTACACGGACGAACTCATCGGATAACCTTCCCGGGACACCTGCAGGTCCCGCTCCCACCGGTCTCTGGGCACCGGGCGGCGGGCTCCGTAACCTGAGAAGTGAACCTCCTCTCCTGGCACAACCGCAGGAGTTCGAGCCGCCGCCGAAGAAAGAGGAAACGTGGACAACCAGGACAACCAGGACAACCAGGACATTCTCGAGAACATCAAGTCGCTGGTGGAGGAAGAACGTGAGCTCCGTGAAGGAGTCCGGGGAACCGGCGGGTCCGTACACGCGCCTGACGCCGCGCGGCTGCGGCACATAGAGGAGAGCCTGGACCAGTGCTGGGATCTCCTGCGGCAGCGCCGGGCCAAAAAAGAGTCCGGCGAGAACCCCGACGACGCCGCCGAGCGGCCGGTCAGTGAGGTTGAGGGCTACCGGCAGTAGCCGCAGCCGCCCCGGACGGCGAGCCAGCGCCCGTCCCAATTTCAGGGATCCGGCCGCGTGATTTCGGCGCCAGAGGGTCAAACGGAGCGTGCCGTCAAGCATTGGGTTTCCTTCCCGCGTTCGGGCGCTGCGTGAAAGGACTTTGTCCTCTTTGGCTGCGGCCGATGGAGGAGTTGAATGGAACTATGGCGTGGAGGAACCGCCCGAAATACACGGTGGCAGCCACTCTGAGAAGGCTCCTCGGATTTGTCTTAGTGAGCGGCCTCTGCGGGGTATTGGCAGCCAGCATTGTGGTGCCCGGAGTGGCCTTGGCAGGCGTCTCGGTCAGCAGATCCATCACCATCTTCAACAACCTCCCGGCTGAACTGGAGGTTGATCCGCCCTCCCAATCCACCAAGGTCATGACCTCCGACGGGAAGCAGATCGCCACCTTCTACGCAGAAAACCGGGTGAAGGTGGGACTGGATCAGATGTCGCCGTATATCAAGAACGCCATCGTGGCCATCGAGGACAGCCGTTTCTATGAACACGCGGGAGTGGACGCGCAGGGAATCCTTCGGGCGCTCGTTTATAACCTGACCCAGGGCGGGCGGCAGGGCGCCTCGACCCTGACCCAGCAGTACGTCACCAATGTCCTCAATGAGTCGCTGATCTCCTCCGACCGCAGTGACCTCGTGATCCTCAGCGGACAAAAGAGCGTGGCCGACAAGCTGCGCGAAATGAAGCTCGCCATAGAACTGGAGAAAAAATACAGCAAGGACCAGATCCTTGAGGGCTACCTGAATATCGTCTTCTTCAACCGGGACGCATACGGCATCGAGGCCGCCGCCCGGCACTTCTTTAGCACCTCCGCGAAGGACCTGACATTGCCTCAGGCGGCACTGCTGGCCGGGCTGGTGAACAGCCCCAGCTTCTACGATCCCACCATCCATCCCGAGAACTCGCTCAAGCGCCGGAACCAAGTGCTGGACAATATGCTCAAGCAAGGCAAGATCACCGGGCCGGAGCACGACGCCGCCGTGGCAACAGCGCTGGCTCTCAAGATCACTCCCGGCCGGCAGGGCTGCGCCGCCGCTGCCATGGCGCCCTATTTCTGCGATTATGTCTCCCACCTCATCCTCAACGACGCTGCCTACGGCGCCGACCCGAACGACCGTGAAAAGCTCCTGTACAGGGGCGGCCTCACCATAACCACCACCCTGGACAGCCGGCTGCAGGCCGCCGCCCAGACCCAAGTGGACGCCACCGCCGGGGCGAACCCGGACAAATGGGGCGCGGCCCTGGTGTCCATCGAGCCCGGCTCCGGCCGGATCCTGGCCATGGCACAAAACACCGTGTTCCTCCCTGAAGAGGGAAAATTCGACACGCAGCTGAATTTCAATGTCGACGCCAAAGATGCCAACGGCAATGACTTGAACGGTGCAGGTGGATTCCAGCCCGGATCCACCATGAAACCTTTCACGTTCGCGGAATGGCTCAACGAAGGCAAACCCCTCAACGCCATAGTGGACGCCTCCCGACGGTCCTACCCGCTGGATTTTCCGTGGAAGGACAGCTGCGGGAAAGTGCGCGGCGCCTACAGCACGGCTCAAAAGAACGCGGGCCTTGAAGCGGCGGACGATCTCAAGAACAACGATGAGGGATATTACCGCCGCATGCCTGTCAACTACGGGCTCTATAACTCGATCAACACAGCGACCTTCGCGTCCGCCGCACAGCTGGATTTCTGCGGCATCCAAAAGATGGTGGATGCGGTTGGCCTCCACAGCGGCCTGGACAATGCCCAGGTGAACATGCACCAGCTGGGCAACCTGCTCGGCGCTATCGGCATAGCACCCCTCCATCTGGCCAACGCATTCGCCACTTTCGCCGATGACGGCCGCTACTGCGCGCCAATCGCCATCACGGAGGTGCGGGATCCCTCCGGCCAGAAGCTTCCGGCGGCGGTTAGCGACTGCCGCAATGCGGTCAAACCCGACGTCGCCCGGGGCGTCAACTCCGTGCTGCAGGACGTACTGAAACGCGGTTCCGGCGTCTATATCAACCCGAAAGTCCAGGACAAAGTCCCGGTTGCTGCCAAGACGGGCACCTCCAACAACAACGGAGCCACCTGGGTGGTCGGCTATACCTCCGGACTCGCCACCGCCTCCTTCTTCGGCGACACGACGGAAGGCCAAAAAAGGGCCGGACAAGACGTCACGATCAACGGGAAGTTCTACAAGGCCATAGACGGCTATATGCTTGCGGGCCCGCAATGGGCCAACTACATGGTGCAGGTGGCGGGGATGTATCCTGCAGTGGCATTTCCACCGCCGCCGCCATCCATGACGGGCCCCGAGAGCCCTTCGCCCGGCCCCTCGCGGTAAGGGCTCCTGCCGGCGGAAGACCCGTAAGAGGGAAGCCCCCGCGCGAATCGAGTCGACTCAAGCGCAGGGGCTTCCCGGCGCTCCGATCATTGGGGGGAAAGCGGAGAGCCTGCATTTAACTTACAGCTGTTGCGGCCGCCCGATGCGCACTACGGGCGGTTCACAGCAATATTGAGCCAATTTTGCGCCTTTTTGACGTCAGGACCTTTGTCCCTTGACTTTGGCGCGCATCTCGCTTAGACCCGGGCCGCCCGCATCGGCCGGCCCGCAGCCAGCAGCCAGCCGCCCGGCCTCGCCCGGCCAGGGCGGCCGGCGCGGCCCCGGCCAACGCGCGGTATGCTGTATACGGACCCGAAAATGTAGGGACCCGGCTCAGCAGGGGGCATTCCCAGGGCAACTGCGCCCTCGTGCCAAAGGCCGGCAATGCTCAACCCCTTACCCTTCGACGAATTGACAGTTGCATTCGCCCGCATCAAGGGCTTGCTCCTGACCGAGGAGAAAGTGGACCGTGCGATGCGCGGACTCGTGGAGGCGGCTAAAGACGCCATCCCGGGGACCGTGGGCGCCGGCATCTCGGTGCGGGATCGGGAGCATGGTGGGCCCGCGGGCTGCTCCACCGACGAGGTCCTTAAGCAGGAGGATGCCGCTCAACTCGAAGCAGGTCAGGGGCCCTGCATTACGGCATGGACCACCGGGCAAGCTGTCATCGTCCATGACGCCGCAACAGACGCCCGATGGCCACTCTGGAGGCAGGCTGTGGTTTCTTTGCCCATACGCTCGCTCGCCAGCGCGCCGATCACCGCCGGAAACGGTTTCATCGGAGCGATGAAGGTTTATTCCACCCTTCCATCGGCCTACGATGCAGGCACCGGGCAGCTGCTGGAGAAACTGGGCGTCGCTGCGGCGACCCTGCTCAGCAACGTCCAGGGACCGCAGACGCCACGCCGCATGAGCGAATCTCTCAAGGATGCCCTTCAAGACCGCGACAACACCAGCCGCGCCTGCGGGATACTGATGGAACGGCAGGGCCTCTCGCCCGAACAAGCGATTCGTGAACTTTTCCGGCTTGCCAGGGCGAATAGATCCACCGTGGCCCAGGTGTGCCTCGAGATCATGGCAGGCTCCCGCCGTCATGCCGCCAAGTAGCGTGCTGCTGCCCGGTTGAAGGTCGGCGGGACCGGGGGTCCCTCACCGATTGCGCGGTACGGTGAGCTCCCCGCTGATGGTCAGTTCTTCGGCGACATCGCGGAGCTTCATGTTCAGGGTGGAACTGGCTCGTGACAGCAGCACGAACGCCTCCTGCGCTGAAATCTTGAACCGTTCCATCAGGATTCCCTTGGCCTGGCCAATCAGGTCGCGGGTATCCAGTGCCTGGGTGAGCTGGCTGAGCTGCTGGCTTCCGGCAACTGCCACCGCCGCATGGGCCGCCACCAGTCCACCGATCCGTTCGGATTCGGCGTCGAAGGCCCCTGCCTGATCGCCAAAGAGGTTAAGGGCACCGAGGTGGTCGCCGTCCACGAATAGCTGGAAGGAGAGCATGCTCCGCGCGCCGAGCTTAAAGGCTGCTCGGGAGAAGTCCGGCCAGCGCTCATCCTTGCTGAGGTCGGGGACACTGACCACCCGTTCCTCGTAGGAAGCGTCGAGGCATGGACCCTGCCCTGTTTCGCTCTGGAGCGCGTCCACCAGGCGCGGAATCTCGCTCGACGCCGCCTTCGATTCAATTTGCCGGCGCCCCGTTATCAGGCTGACCGAGGCATGGGCCGCGTGGGGAACCAACTCCAGGGCGGCATGCACAATGGCTTCGAGCATGGAGCCCGAATCCTCAACGTGCTTCAGGTCCCTTGCCATCTCGCTGAGTTGCTTGGCAAGATCCGCCGGGCCCGGGACGCCACCCGGCTGCCCCACGGCTGGTCCCTCCACCGGCTGCCTGGTATCCGCGGACGTGGAATCCATGGTTCCCCTCCTTCGTCGAGCCGGGTCCGCCGATGACTTACCGGTGGACACATCGGTGCACGCCGCATAAGCAGTCCGCGGCTTAGGAATTCCTGATCATGCTTACCTGTGAAATATACCGCGGGAAGGGCCTCCTTGGGATCCCTGTTTTTTGCCGGCACTTCACAGCAGGGCGGCCAAGGCGAGACCGCCAGCGGCGGCTCCCACAGCAGCCGCTGCTGTGCCGACGCCGTTCAACAGCGCAAGGCCGGTACGGCGCGACTGGATAAGCCTGACGGTCTCGAAACTTGCCGTGCTGAAGGTGGTGTAGCCGCCCAGGAACCCGGTGCCTGCGATGGCCTGCATCTCAGGGGGCGCCGCCTGCGCAAGTACCAGCCCTGCCACCAGGCCCAGAAGAAAGGACCCCGTGACGTTGATGGCAACGGTTCCCAGGGGCAGTGCGCTGCGGAACCGGGCACGGATCAGTCCATCCACTACGAAGCGGGTCCCTGCGCCGAGGCCGCCGGCCAGTCCCACCATCATCAGGGTCACGAGGTTCACCGTTTCGCTCCCGTCGGTTTCGACTGCCGGGCAGCCTTCCCGCCTCCGTTGACCCTTTCGTGATGTGCGGCAGCGGAGAGGATTCCGGCTGTCGTGGCCAGTGCGCCCCCGAGCACCGTCGCCGCAAGGTACCCCAAGGCATCGGCCGTGCGGCCTGCATCCACAAGGATGTTCGTTTCCAGTGCGAGGGAACTGTAGGTGGTGAAAGCGCCGAGGAACCCCGTGCCGGCCAGGATCCGCAGCAGCCGGAGGCGTCCCGCATCGGGTCCCCGGCGGCCGAGCGCCTCAAGCAGGAGGCCCAGGAGGAATGCCCCTGAGAGATTGATGATCAGGGTAGGCACGGGCCATCCTCCAGGAGCCGGGAGTGCCGCACTGAGGCCGTACCGCGCCAGCGCGCCGCCCATTCCGCCTGCGATCACCACCAGCACGAATCCTGGATGCAGGTGCACCGGCCGGTGGGGGCGCGGGTCGCCGAGAATCCCGCCGTTGCCGTCCATGTCCGGGACGCTTGGCGGATCTGGCACCGGGGCAGCCGGTGACGCATCGGTTCCCGGTGTGTGCTGATTCATCCGCGGTCCGGTTTCGGCCGACGCTTGGCATGCCCGGCGAGCGGAACCACCAGGACTGGCCGGTGCTGCCGGTGGGTGAGGTGGACAGCCACCGACCCCACCAGCAGCTCTTCGAGCCGGGCCCCGAATCCGCGTTCGCGGGTGCCCACAACGATGAGGGACGCGTCCGTGGACTCTGCCATCTGCCCCAGCGCCCTGGCCGGATCTCCCGCGAGCGTAACGAAGGACCACCGGACACCCGTCCCCTCCAGAGCGTCCTGAAGGCGTTCCCTGATGCCGGCACTGATCCCCTCAATGTCGTCATCAATCCCGTCAGGGTCAATCAACCGGGCCTCCACGCGGCCGTCGGGCTCCTCGGCGAGGTAAGTGGTGACGTCAACATATGCGCAGATCAGCTTGACGTTCAGGCTGTGGGCCAGATCCGCCGCCCGGTGCGCCACGGCAAGAGGCTGCCCCGGAACAACGCCCATAAGCACTGGGCCCGTGATGCGCCGCGGGACGTAGGCTGCGGGGTCTTGGGCGGGGCGGGTTTCGTTGGCTGCGGACTCAGTCATTGGCGCTCCTTTCAGGGCAGCGGATTCCAGGGCAGCGGGCAACCTGAAAATCAGGACGAGCCTGTGCATTCCTATCAGGATGAGGGCGCGCGAGGAGTGCATCTGGTGCAAGCATGCGTCACCTACCTTCGTATCAGCAAAGGCAGGAACCATCAGCCTCGTGGCGGTTCGAACGGCCGGACCTGCAACCAGAGCCACAGCCGGGCCGTTCCGGCGGGATCCATCGCCGTGAACCGAGACTACATGCACGCTGGCTCCCGCCGCCAGCGTTTGAGGCCGCGCGGCGCCTGGATCCATCCCGCTAATGCCACCTCTTTTCCAGCTTCAAGCCATTTCAACGGTCCTCACGGGCAGCCGCGCCTCAGGTCACCGGTTCGGGCCCGCCATTCCGCGGATCCCGCGGTGTGAACGCGCCCTCCGCGGCGTCCCAACAACAGCACTCGTTAACATTCCCGAAACAGGACGGTCACGCGTTCTTCATAGAACAGGCATTCCTGTAACGTCCCTGCAACTTTTCGCCTCATTATCGGAAACAAGAACCCGCGACGATTGACCGGGGGCGAGGCCCGGCAACGACGAGGTCCCGTACGGAAGACTTGACGAGAAGGGACACGCAGGTGCAAATCACTGCGGAAAACGTCTGGATGATGGTGTCGGCGGCTCTGGTGTTGCTCATGACACCTGCGCTTGGCCTCTTTTACGGTGGCATGACCCGGGCCAAGGCCTCCCTGAACATGATGATGATGAGCTTCATCTCCGTGGGCATCGTGGGTGTTGTCTGGGTCCTCTGGGGTTACTCAATGTCCAGCGGCACGAGCGTCCTGGGCCTTGTTGGAAACCCGTTCACCAGCTTCGGGCTCCAGAGCGTGATCGGCTCGCCGGACCTGATCAAGGCCGGCTACAGTGCCACTTTCGCCATCATCACGGTGGCGCTGATCAGCGGCGCAATAGCGGACCGGACGAAGTTCACGTCCTGGGCCGTCTTCGTCCCCATCTGGATCACCCTTGTGTACTGCCCCCTCGCGTTCATGGTCTGGGGCGGCGGCCTCATGAGCGCAGGCGGCGCTGTGAGCTCCATCTTCGGCCAGGTCATCGACTTCGCCGGCGGCACTGTGGTGGAGATCAGCTCCGGCACTTCCGCCCTGGTGCTTGTCCTGATCCTGGGCAACCGCCACGGCTTCGGAAAAGATGCAAACCACCGCCCGCACAACATTCCCTTCATCATGCTTGGCGCCGGCATCCTGTGGTTTGGCTGGTTCGGTTTCAACGCTGGCGCCGCCACCACCGTGCAGCAGGCCGGCCTGATCTGGGTCAACACCCTGGCCGCCCCGGCAGCCGCCATGATCAGCTGGCTGGTCACGGAAAGGGTCCGCCACGGCCACCCCACGTCCCTCGGGGCCGCGTCTGGCGCCGTTGCCGGGCTCGTCGCCATCACCCCGTCCTGCGCCAATGTCAGCCCCCTTGGCGCCCTGGGCCTGGGGCTCGTGGCTGGCGCCGCCTGCGCTGTGTTCGTGGACCTCAAGTACAAGTTCGGCTTCGATGACTCCCTGGACGTGGTGGGCGTCCACCTCGGCGGCGGCCTCATCGGCACCCTGGCGCTGGGCCTCATCGCGCTGCCGGTCGACGGCGAAGGCGGGGGCCTCTTCTACGGCGGCGGACTCCACCAGCTCATTGCACAAACGGTGGCCGTGCTTATCACGCTGACGCTCTCAGGCCTCGTCACTGCCGTGATCGGCGTCGCCATCCACAAGACCCTGGGTCTTCGTGTCAGCCACGAGGATGAAATCGCCGGCGTGGACCGGTCCGAGCATGCCGAGTCGGCCTATGAATTCGGCGAGATGAGCCACAGCCGTTTCAACCCGTTCGCCCACTACCGCGTGCAGTCTCCCGTGCCCGCCTCCCCTGGACCGGAACAGCCACAGGGCAGCCAGGAACACCACGCCAAGGAAAACACCTTCGCCTAGCGAGGGTTCCCTGATGGGCCGCTCCCGGCAGTGAACCACCAACCGCTACGCGGCGAGTCCGACGTCGAACAGCCCGGCAGCACGCCGGATCAGGTGCGGGGGCACGTCCGCCTCGTCCCCGTGTTCGGTATGGCCCAGAAAGACGGCCACGCCACGGACGGCGTCCGCAAGGTCAAGCCCGCTTTCGTGCATCAACTGCCCGGCGCGAAGGTTCGGCGGCAGGTTGGCGATCCTGCCCAGCGAGTTGAAATAGACGTGCCAGTCCCCGCGCGTGACCGACTCCACGTCGCCGCCGACCAGCAATCGAAGGTTTTCCAACCCCGCGTCGAACGCCTCAATCCGGACGGGCTCAGTAAGTTTCGCCGGAACGATCAGTGCAGTACAAGTGGTGCTCATTTTCCTATCCTCTTTTTGAGTAACTGAGCAGGACTCAATTCTGTTCCCGGAGGGCCCTGGCGGGGCGCCCGCGGAATAAGAGAACAGGGGTGGGTCTTCCTGACGGGGGCCGGACCGGGCTACGCTCCCCAGATGCGCCGCCACCAGGAACGTTTGGCCTCGGGCTCGGGTTGAGGCACCGCGGCGGCCGCCGCCGTCCGCCGCTCGTGCCAGCGCAGCACTTCGGTGTCGGCGTCCCGGGTTTTGGTGATGACCGGCGGGCCGCCCTGCAGTTGCCGCCGGGCATCGATGACGCGGGCGTTGAAGTCCGCCACAATATCGCGGACCTCCTTTTCCGAGAACTGCCCATCGAGCCGCTCGTCCAAGCAGGCGTCCTCCGTGCGAAGGAGGATGGCTTTGGGTCCCATTCCCGTGAGGTTTTCGCGCTGGATCAGGCCCTTGACCCACCAGTCGGGATCGTAGGCCTCCCCCAGCCCCGGTATCGGCTTGCCGGCGTACTTAAGGTTGTCGAACTTGCCCTGCGCCATGGCCTCCCGGATCAGGTACTCGGCCTTGGCGGCGTCGTCAATCTTCGCGCGCTTCTGCCGGAGCTCCTCCTCGGCCGCAGCCAGTTCGTCATTCTCCTGCGCGGTGCTGCCCGAGGCGCGGACGGCACGGAGTTCGGCGGCGCGTTCCACCCGTCGCCGGAACGCGCCGTTGGCCCCGCTGCTCATCGTCATTCCCCGCCTTCCACTGGCCCAATAAGTAGCTACCTTCCAGTATTCCGGCGTGATCCGGTGCTTTCAACGCCAAAAAAGGACAGCGGACGACGGCGGGAAGCGGGCCGCCGTCGTCCGCTTCGGTTTTCGCGGCAGCTGCCCCTCGGGCAACCCACCGTCGGGCGTTCGGCGGCCCTAGTGAAGCATCGCAGGGCGCACCCGGACGGGGGCCAGGCCGCCAATGATCAACACCGCCGTGATGGAACCGGCAGCCATGATGGAAGCCAGGACCACGATCTGGAAGCGCCCGGCCTCCAACGGAGACAGACCCCCAAAGATTGCGCCGACGAAGGCGCCCGGCAACGTGACCAGGCCGGTGGTCTTGGTCTGATCCGTGGCAGGGATCAGGGCGGAATACACGGCGCTGCGGGCTAGTTCCCGGGTTGATTGACGCCGCGTGGCACCGAGGGCAAGCCAGCCTTCCACCTCTTCCCAGCGTTCGTTCACCGATTCGGCGAACCGCCTGCCGGCAAGGGTGGCAACGGTCATCGCGTTGCCGATCACGATTCCGCCCATCGCCAGCGCATATCGGGGCGTAAAGGCCACCGCCCCCGTGATGAAGACGATGGTGAGCGTCACGCCGATGCCGGCGGCCATCGAACCACTGACAAGTCCGAGGTGGTTCCAGGACCAACCCACGCGGCGGGCCGCCGTCACCGCGGCCACTGTGAACATTACGAGCAGCGCGGCGCCGACCCACACCGGGTTGGTGATGATCCCGCCCAGGATGAGGCTGATCACGGCAAGCTGCGCAGCTCCCCTCAGGATCCCCAATGCAGGTGCCAGACTGTGCGGCGCCTTGAACCCCCGGAGGACAGCGATGCTCGTTGTCATGAGCAGGCCCACGGCGAGAAGCGTGGGGCCGATGTTGCCCGGTTCAGGCATCAAGGCGCTTCTGGACCGCGTCCGGGCATTCGTTCATGGGCCCCATTCCATCAGGGCTTGCCCCCACGCCATAGTCTCCGGCCTCGCTGCTGTTCAGGAGGCCACTGGCCACCAGATCGTCGGCCAGGCGGTGGGCGGTGCTACTGGACATGCCGGTGGCGCGGACCAGTTCGCCCAGGGACATCCACAGATGGCCCTTGGTGAACGCGTCCAGAATCCGCACCACGCGCTCAATGACGGATTCCCCGGACGTGGAGTTTGCCATCAGGCTCCCCGGAGCCCCGAGGCGCGCCCGCCGTAGTCGATGCCTATCTGGCGGGCAGCTTCCTGTAGTCGCGGGACCACCGTTCGTTCGATGTCCTCGGGGGCCGCCCGGTGCGTCTGCAGGGAGACGTTGACCGCCGCCACGGCGTCGTTGCCGCGCCACACCGGGACCGCAACGCCACGCAGGCCGTCCTCCAGCTCCTGGGACACCATGGACCACCCCTTGGTCCGTGCGCTATCCACCTCGGCACGGAGTTGGTCGAGGCTTTCAATGGAGTGTTCGGTCAGCTTCTGGAGCCTCACTGAATCGATGTACGCTTTCAGCCCGGCCTCCGGCAACGCACCAAGCAGCACGCGGCCCATGGAGGTGGCCCAGGCCGGAAACCTCGTGCCCACGGTGATAGTGACGCTGAGGAGCCGCGGCGAGGGAACACAGGCCACATACACGATGTCGGGTCCATCCAGGACGCACAGGGACGTGGTCTCGTTGAGTTCGGCGGCCAGCAGTTTGAGATGGCGTTCGGCGATGTCCGGCAGTTCCAGGTTCGCCAGGTAGGCCCGGCCAACATCCAGGGACCGTGGCGTCAGCTCGAAGAACGGGCCGTCGGCGCGGAGATATCCAAGGTCCGCCAGCGTCAGCAGAAACCTCCGGGCGGAGGCCCTGGTCATATCCGCGGCGGCGGCAACCTGGGAAATGGTCTGCCGCGGGTGGTCCGCCGTGAAGGCGAGGAGCACGTCAAAGGCCTTCTCCACCGACTTCACAAAGTACGCCGGCTGTTCATCCATGGTTCCGCTCCTCCCTCCACCGCAGCGTCGGCGGGCCTCGGCCAGCTTGTGGAAGCCGCACACTTTTCGCCTCTCTAAGAGTACGGGCCGACCGTCAGCTTCGGGCGTGTAGCTGTGCCAGTCTGGATTCCAGCAACGGACCAGCTTCGGGCGCCAGGCCAAGGATGGGAATCATGGCGGCCGCCTGTTCCCTGAGGTGATCCCACCCGTCCGCGCATTGCAGGCCTTGCTGCCGGGCACGGGCGATACTGGCCGTAGTGTGTGGGGCGTAGACGAAGTCGTACACGAAGGCGTCGTCGGCGAGCCTGGTCTCACCCCAGACCGGTCCGTCCTGGCCGGATTTTCCGATCGGTGTGGCGTTGACGATCAGGGATGCTTGCCGTGCCTCGGCCTGGGCGTCGGCCCAGGCCGAGGCCCTCGCGTCCATACCGAGATTCTCGGCAACCCGGAGCAACCGCCCGGCCGCCTGCGGATCACGGTCGGCGACGGTCACCCTTCCGGTCCGTCCGCGGAGGGCAATGAGGGCGGCCCTCGCGGCGCCGCCGGCTCCCAGCATCACCACATGGCGCCGGTGACCCCCGCCCAGCAACTGGCCGACGGCGGTGATGTCGGTGTTGTGCGCCTCCAGCCGTCCGCCGTCGCGAACCAGGAAATTGGACGCGCCGCTGAGGCGGACAGTCTCCGTGACGGCGTCCGCGGCTGCTGCCGCCCACGTCTTGTGGGGCATGGTCACGTTTGCGGCGATGACGTCGGCTTCGAGCAACCTGGCGTGAACCTCGTCCATCACGGAGCCGGCCGGAACGTCCCACGGCTCGTAGGTCCAAGTGCTGCCCAGCCGTTCGAGCACGGGGCTCCATAGTGCAGGCGACATTGCCGCGGAAGCTTCCGAGCCAATCAGGAACATCCGGGGTCCAGGCGAGTGTGCCATGAAATGCCTTTCAAGTCGCAGCGTGGTCAGTAGCTGATGTGAAGCGCCAATGAAGCACTCATTGTGAGGCGCCTCACCCTGCGCTATGCTCTTCCATAATCGCATACCGCACAGCTGTACGGTATGCGCACAAAATAATCAACAATCCTGCACACGACCTCGTCTTTCAGTGCGGAAGGACCCACACCATGACCAACATCGCTACGTCCACGACCCTCGACGCGGAACAGCGGCGGTTGAAGCGCGCCAGGAAGGCCGCGCTGGCCGCCTTCCTGGGAGGCGCGCTGGAGTACTACGACTTCTTCATCTACGCCACAGCGGCGTCGCTGATCTTTTCGAAGATCTTCTTCCCCTCCGGTGATCCCACCGTTGCACTCATTGCCTCCTTCGCCACGTTCGGCGTGGCATACGTGGCGCGCCCGTTCGGCGCCGTCCTCTTCGGCCACCTGGGCGACAAGATCGGCCGGAAATCCACCCTGGTCCTGACGCTGGTGCTGATGGGGGCGGCCACCTTCCTGATCGGCGCCCTGCCGGACTTCAAGACCGCCGGCTATTGGGCGCCGGCCCTCCTGGTGCTGCTCCGCCTGATGCAGGGCCTCTCGGCCGGTGCCGAAACAGCCGGAGCTTCGGCCCTGACCACGGAGGAAGCTCCCACCGGCCGCCGCGGCTTCTTCGCCAGCTTTGCCATGAGTGGAATTTCTTTCGGAATCGTCCTGGCATCGCTGGCCTTCCTGCCGGTGGCCGCCATGAACGAGGCGGACCGGCTCGCGTGGGGATGGCGCATCCCGTTCTGGCTCTCCATCGTGGTGCTGGTGGTGGCGTACCTGGTGCGCCGCTCGCTTGAGGAACCCGAGGTCTTCGAGGAAAAGCACGACAAGGGTGAGCTGGTGAAGCTTCCCTTCGCTAAGATGTTCAGCACCCACCCGGCCCAGTTCCTTCAGGTGGCCCTGATGTCCTTCGAAACCGTCACCAACACCTTTATGCAGTCCTTCGGCCTGGCGTATGCGGTATCCGTGGGCGTGGACGCAACCACCATGTTGTGGGTGAGCATCCTGGGCAACGTGATCGCCATCGCCACCCAGCCCCTGCTCGCCCGCGTCTCTGACAGCTTCGGGCGGCGCAAGGTGTTCGTCACCGGCGTCCTCGGTTCGGGTGTGATGATCTTCGTCTACTTCTTCGTGATTTCCACGGCAAACATCCCCATGATCTTCCTGGTCAGCACCCTGATCACGGCCGGAACGTACTCCGCCTCCAACGCCGTCTACCCGGCATGGTTCTCGGAGCTGTTCAACGTCAAGGTCCGCTACACGGGAATGGCCATCGGGCTGCAGATCGGCATCTTGTGCGCTGGCTTCACCCCGCTCCTGGGCACCGCTCTGGTGGGGGCAACCAAGGCAAACTGGGGACCCGCCGCCTGGATCGTGGCGGCTTCGTCGCTGCTGGCCGTGGCCGGCGCCCTGTGGGCTAAGGAGACGTCCAAAACCCCGTTGCGCGAGCTGGGCAACCACGTGCCCTAGGTTTTCCTCCTGCAGGCTCAAGGCAGAGCCCGGCGGCGGCAGCTAAGGCGACTGGTGGGAGAGCTCCTGACCGGATCAGGGCGCTGGCTGGGTGAACGGGACCCGCTCGAAGCTGAGCACGTCCCGGATTCCGGGGTTGCTGGTGACCTTGAGCCAGTCCTTGGCGTTGCTTGAACCGTCCACGGTGACCCGGGTCAGGTTGGCCGCAGGAGCGCCCTGTCCGTAGAAGCCCAGCCATGAGGAGCCGGCCGCCAACGGGTGGTCCTGGTTGTACACGTGGCTGTCACCGTTGATCAGGTAGACGGGTCCGCCGAAGGAGTTCGACTCCTCGATCAGCGTCTGGACCAGGGGTTTGAAAGCCCCGAAGTCCGCCTGCGACGGGGAAGTGACCGTGGGATCGAACATGTCCGCCTGGGTCATCACGACGACGGCGCGGTCACCGTTCTCTCGTGCCTTGCCGAACGTGTCCTTAAGCTCCTTGATGTCGGCGGCGGTGCGGCGGCGGACTTCGGCTTCCTGTTCGGCCGTGGGCGCCGTGTTGCCCAGGCCGGTCCAGGGGAGCATCGAGTTGTCACTGCCGGGGATGTTGACGGCGGTGAAAGCGATGCCCTTCTTCTGGAAACTGACGTTCTCGGGAAAGCCCTGGGCGGCCTGCGATTGGACCTTCATGGGCGCGCCCAGCGTGGTTCCGGGCTGCGGAAAGAAGACGTCCCTGACCTTGGCCAACCTTTCCAGGGGGTTGTAGGCGCCGTTGTTCGTCCGGTGGCAGTCGGTCCACTCGTTGTCCCCGGGAGTGTAGACCAGGGGAAGGGTGAAGGAGTCGAAGTCGTTGCGGATGCCGGCGAAGTACTGGTCGCTGCACAGCGAGGACCCGTTCTTGATGTCGCCCAAGTGTCCCACGAAGGACAGTTCCGTGTGGGCGTTGATGTCCTGGATATATGACGGAAAGGCCTGGATTTCGGCATCGCCGTAGGGGACGTCGCCGATGACGGCAAAGCTGAGCCTGCCCCGGGAGCCCCCGCCGGCGTCGTTGTCCCCTCCTGCCATCGCCGGGGGCGCCAGCAGCGACGCCGACACAACTGCTGCCGCGGCGGCCGCCATCATCACGCGGTTCATGGGACGCATCTGGTTCTCCTGTGTTCGGGGGTTCTGTTACTGGTTCTGTTCCGGGGCAAGGCTAGGAGCAGGAAGCGAACCGGACAGGTCGCGGAGGTGAATTTCCGGCGGCGCTAACCGCGGAGGCCACGGCCCCGGTGGACGCCTGTTGGCGCCACGGGAACGGCAGTAGACTAAGGCCTCTTCAGTGTGATGGCCGGTGCCTTTGGGGTGAGCACGTGCTCATAGGAGAACCAGCGAGATGACGATTCCCGGAGCTCCCCTTGCGCTGCTCCTTGCCGCCATCCTGGCTATGCCGGGGCTGACTGCCTGCAGCCAGTCACCGGAACCGCCGGAACCGCCGTCGTCGTCCGCCACGGCATCCCCGTCGGCAACGGCCGCCAGGACGTGGCTGCCGCTCGACGACTTCTATAGACCTCCGCCTGCGGTGCCGGCCGGGCCCGGCGTGCTGGTGCGCAGCGAGCCCCTCACTGACCGCATTCTCCCGCAGCAGGCGCGTGCGTGGCGGATTCTCTACACCACAACCTTCGCCGACGGCAGCCCCGCGACCGCCGTAGCCACCGTCCTCGCCCCTGCCAACCCGCCCCCGGGTCCGAGGCCTGTGATCATGTGGGAACACGGGACAGTGGGCATTGAGCAAAAGTGCATGCCGTCCGCGGTTACCGCCCCCTTCGAAGGGGTACCCGCGCTGGACAGGGTGATCACCCAGGGCTGGGTGGTTGTGGCCACCGACTACGCCCCCAACGCCCAGGGCGTTCATCCTTACATCATCGGCGAGGGGGAGGCCCGGAGCGCCCTCGACTCGGTCCGTGCAGCCAAACACATCCCCGAACTCACCCTCGGCGACCAGGCAGTGGTGTGGGGCCATTCCCAGGGCGGCCACGCAGCGCTGTGGACGGGAATAGCCGGACAGGCCTATGCTCCGAACGTCAAAATCGCGGGCGTGGCGGCAATAGCCCCGGCAAGCAACATGGTTGAGATCATGGTCCTCCATAGAGGCGATTCCTCCGGTGCCCGGCTCGGCCCGTACCTGGCCACCGCCTACAGCCAATATTTCCCCGACGTGACGTTCGACGACGCCGTCCGTCCCGAGGCGCGCGAAATTGCACGGAGAATCGCGGGCCTGTGCCAGTTCGATCCCCGGGACATCCCGACGCTGGAGAAGCTGACGAAGGACCTCAACGGCGCCCCGGTGCTGGTTGACCCGGCTGGGGGCGCCTTTGGCCAGCGCCTGCGGGAGAACGCCCCCAATGGCCAGATCCCGGTCCCGTTGCTGATCGCCCAAGGCACCACGGACGTGGTGGTGTTCCCCGAAGTCAACGACGACTACGTGAAGGAACGGTGCAGCGCCGGCCAGAGCGTCGCGTATTGGAAGGTGCGTCCAGGATCACGGGGGCATCGCGGCCCCGGACTCACCGCTCGGCGGCCCCCTGTTCACCTGGACACGGGACAGGTTCGCGGGCAGGCCCCAGGCGCCTGGCTGCGACGAGGAGATGATCGGACAGACTTAGCCGTTGCTCCTGCTCCTGCCCCCGCTCCTCAGGAGCCCGCCGTCACGCGTCTCCTAGGACGAATGAATGTTGGCCTCGTCAAGTTGCGCCAGTGTGCTGATCAACCGCGGGAGCACCTGGCTGCGCCATCCGCCTCCCATGATCCGGTGCGCGGCAACCTGGGTGGGGTCCTCCGGATTGAAGCCGTGGTGCCTGAGGTGCAGCCGGGTTCCGCTCCCTTCCGGCGTCAGCGTCCACGTAACGGTGCTGAACAGGGCGTTTCCGGAGTGGGCGTCACGCCAGGAGATCTGGAGAAGTTTGCCGGGCTCAATTGCCAGGACTTCGCTGGCCACCAGGCCGGAAAAGCCGACTGCAGGAACCGGGATGCCGCGCATCTGGAACCGGTGGCCGACAACCGGGCTGAAGTCGTTCTCCATCAGCCAACGCGCAATCAAGGCAGGATCGGACAACGCGTGCCAGACCTGTGCCGGAGGTTGCGGCAGGACCTCGTCCAGTTCGATAGCGGCCATCTGCTCCTGCATCGGGTCTCCTTCAGCTCGTCGGGTCAAGGCTCGATGGTACCGAAGACCGGATGCTGAGGAAGATTCCCGTATGGTCAAGGTCTCCCAGTCCCGAGGCGATCATGGTCTGGAACGCGTTTCTGAGGCTGGCGGAAACGGGCAGATTCAGTCCCGCATCTGCCGCTGTTTCTGAAATAAATACCAGGTCCTTGAGCTGGTTCTTAGCGGATCCGCCGCCTCCGAAATCGGCGTCGAGCCAACGCCGGCCTTTTTGCCGGAGCACTTCGGAGTCCGCCAATCCACCGGCCAGAATCGACTGGACTTTCCTGAGATCCAGACCGGAGACCTCGGCGAGCGCCATGGCCTCGGACACGGCAGTTACCGTGGCTGCCACGACAATCTGGTTGCAGGCTTTGACGGTTGATCCCGCCCCGGTTTCTCCGAACCAGACGACGGTGGAGCTGTAGAGGCCGAACAAGGGCCTGAGTTGCTCCGCTGCATCGCGGGGGCCGCCCACCATGATGCTTAGCCGGGCCTCCTCGGCGCCGATGGTGCCGCCGCTGAGCGGCGCGTCGATGACGGTCACTCCGTGCGTCCGCTGACAGTCAGCGGCGAAGGCGGCCACGGCGAGGGGCGAGACCGTGCCGTGGATGACCAGCACCGGGTTGCCGATCCCGGCGGCATTCCACCCGGCCAAGAGTCCGTCGGTTCCGTGCAGGAGCCGCTCTACGTCTGGAAGATCCGGCAGCGCGGTCAGCACCACGTCGCTGGCGGCTTCTGCCGGGGTGGCGGCCACCCGGCCTCCGGCGATTGCCTGGGCTTTGTGGGCCGTGCGGTTCCACAAGGTCAGGGGCACGCCTCCGGCGATGATGTTTCGGGCGATCGGGGCGCCCATGGGGCCTGTTCCCAGCAGGGCCACGGATGCGGGCAGTCCGGCGGACGAAAGGTCCATTGTTCACTGTCTCCTGGTTGGAAGGGGATGAGCCCGGCTTAGAAGGGGATGAGTCCGGCGAGTGCGGGGAGGAAGGTGCTGAACCAGGGAACCGCGGCCAGCACGAGGAGTCCGATGAAGAGTGCCGCGAGGTAGGGCCAGAAGTGCTTGAGGCTGTTTTCCACGGTTTCGCGGGCGGTGGAGCAGGCGACGTAGAAGCCGACGCCGGCCGGGGGTGCGAAGGATCCGATCCCCATGGAGATGATAAGCACCATGGCGTACTGCACCGGGTTGACGCCGAAGTCGGTGGCGATCGGCAGCAGCAGCGGGGCAAAGATGAGCACTGCCGGCAGGCCCTCGAGCAGCTGGCCCATGATGACGAGCAGGATCACGGTGAACAGCATGAACAGAACCGGGGAATCTCCGAGTCCGGACATCAGGTCGTGGATCTGCTGCGAGACACCGGCGAGGGCGAGGGTCTGGGCCAGGGGCGAGGCGGCGGCGATGATGAAGAGCACCATGCCCGCCGTCGTCGTCGTTTCGCGCAGGGTGTCCCCCAGGAGGCGCTTGCTGCCGCGCCGGTAGGCGGCGGCCAGGACGAATGCGTAGGCGACGGCCACAGAGGAGACCTCTGTGGGCGTGGCGAAGCCGGTGAGGATGCCCGCCACCATGCCTACGGGCAGGAGGAGGGTGGGCAGGGCGAAGAACGTCGCCGAGCCGCGTGCACGCCAGGTGGCTTTGGGGCTTGCGACCCCGCCCTGTTTGCGGGCCCGCAGGAACACGAGCGCCATGACGACGAGGGCAAGGAACGCCGCGGGAATGAAACCGGCGAGGAACAGCGTGGTGGTCGAGATGGTGGTGATGGATCCGAGCACGAGCAGCACGATGCTCGGCGGGATGGTCTCACCCATGATGGCCGAGGCAGACAGGACGGCGACCACCTCGCCGCGCGGATATTTGCGTTCTTCAAGCATGCCGCGCATGGTGGTGCCCACGGCAGCGACGTCGGCCACCTTGGATCCGGAGATGCCGGAGAAGATGTACATGGTGACCACCACCACCTGCAGCAGTCCGCCGCGCAGGTGCCCGATGAGGGCGTCGACGAGCTTGGCCAGGGGCAGGGTGAGGCCGGCCGAGTTCATGACGGTGCCGGCGAGGATGAAGAACGGGATCGCCAGCAGCACGAATCCCTTCGCCCCGGAGGCCATGCCGATCGGGATGGCGCTGACATCTGAAATGCCGCCGAGGTAAAGGTAGATCCCGGACGCGAGGGCCAGGACAAACGCGATCGGCAGGCCCAGGAAGAGCAGCAGGAACAGCACCGCGAGCACCACGCCGAGGAGGACGTTCGGCGACGCGTAGTAGAAGAGCGGCGGGGCCAGCAGGACGACGGCGACCATCGCCGCAGCGATCCCGGCGGCGGCCAGGACGGGGCGGCGTTCCTGCCGCCAGAGTTTGACGACGGCGAACCATGCGATGAGGAGCATCCCGGCAGAGAAGGGCGTCGAGACCCAGAACACGGGCAGCTGCAGAATGGGCGTCTTCTCCTCGATCTGCTGGGCGAGGGTGGGAACGAAGAGGGCGAATGCCCCGGCGCTCATCACGAAGACGAGCCAGTCGACCAGCGCGGCCAGGTACGGCTTCCACGCCGCGGGCAGGCGCATGATGAGGGCCTGCACCGACATGTGGGCGCCCTTGGGGTAGGCGATGGCACCGCCGATAAAGGCAATGGTCAGAAGCGCGATCTCCGAGACCTCCTGGGTCCAGAGCACGGAGTCGCCGGAGATGACGCGGACCGTGATGTTCAGGAGGATCACAACGAGCTCTGCCAGAATCGCCGCGCCCACGATCCACTCGAGCGTCCGGTCGAACCAGAGTCCCCCACTCCAGCGCGAAGCGACGTGACCCGAGTGCAAGATCTCTTCGGCATCGGGCGGGAGGACCTCCGTGGGTCCCGGTGAGGTAAGGGTGTGTTCCATGATGGTCCAGACTGTCGACATTGAGAGCGGGATGTAGAGGGAAGGGGCCGGGGCGCCGTTGGCGCCCCGGCCCCCGCGGGACTAGCTAGAGGCGGTGAATGCGATCGCCTGGTCGAAGAATTCCTTGCCAATGAGCTTGGAGAACTCCGGGTACAGGCTCTTTGAGGCGGCCTTGAATTCCTCGAGGCCGGCAGCGCTGACCTCGTTGGCCTTCATGCCCTTGGCAGCAAGCTCGTCCAGCTGCTTCTTGGACTGTTCGGCGTCATAACCGGTCTTGAAGGTCGCGGTCTCCACCGACGCGTCCGTGAGGGCCTTCTTCTGGTCGGCGCTCAGCGTCTCCCATTTCTTGGAGGAAAGGGCAAGCACCCAGGCGTCGTTGATGTGGTTGGTCATCGACACGTACTTTTGCACTTCCGAGAACTTGTTGGTCCAGGGCACTTCGATCGGGTTTTCCTGCCCGTCGATCGTTCCCGTCTGGAGGCCGGTGAAGACCTCGGAGAAGGCCATCGTGGTGGGGCTGGCGCCGAGCTTGCCAAAAAAGTCCGTCCAGAGCGTATTGCCCGGCACACGGATCTTCAGGCCCTTCAGGTCCGCGGGCTTTTCGATGGGCCTAACCGAGTTGGTGATCTCCCGGCCGGTCCGGGTGAGGAAACTCAGGGCGACGGTGTCCTTCGCGGCCAGCTTGTCCTTCAGTGCCTGGCCCGGCTTGCCGTCGAGGAAGGCCGCCTCCTCCTTGGTGTCCTTGAACAAGTACGGGATGCTGATGGCGTTCATCTCCGGTACCACCGAGGCATACACCGAGGTCGAGAGGATCAGGGCGTCCAGCGAACCGCCCTGCAGCCTGGTCACGGCGGCGTTCTGGTCCCCGCTGAAGCTCGTGCCGTTGGGAACCACCGTGATGGCGACGGATCCGTTGGAGGTCTTCTTGACCTGGTCGGCGAAGTGCTGGGCGGAGACCCCCACGGAGGATGTGAGCGGATCCGGAATCGACAGCTGGATCTTGGCGACCGGTGCGGCCTGGCCGCCGCCGGCTGTTCCGGCGGCGCAGCCGGCAAGGACGGATGCTGCCAGGCTGCAGGCCAGCACTCCGGTGATGGCGCGGGTCTTGGTGTTCATGCGATGCCTTTCTTCATTGGAAGGATGTGATCCGGTGTACGGAAGCAATCAGGGTGCGGGTCAGGCGCCCACGGCGGCGGCCTCGGCGATGAACGCCTCGGTTTCGCGGCGGAGCTCAAGGGCCTGGGACAGGGAGTCGTCGATGATGACGTCGTCCCAGCGGACAATCTCACCCTTGGCGATGTCGTTACGCAGTTCGACGTGGTGGGCCAGCGCAACCGGGAGGGCACCGGTGGCGACGGAGTGTTTGGCCGACACCAGCTTGCCCCAGACCGTGAAGCCGCCTTCGCCGTCGAGGAATTCACCGGCCGTAAGGTCCTTCTTCGCCGTCGCGACCACGTCGCCGAAGAACCCGGCGGGCGAACCAGTGGCAATCCCCCGGAGTTCGGCGTTGGCGATGGAGACGTTGAGCTCAAGCCCGACATAGTGGTAGGGGCGGTACAGCGCCGCGTACTGGCCGGTGGGGTCCGGGTGCCAGGGGTATTCGTTGAAGCAGCCCGAAACGTAGTCGTTCGTGGCTTTTACGACGACGAAGACGCCCTCCTGGGTGTTGTGGCTGATCCAGCTGCCTTCCCGGGTGACGCTGGACATAACGTCGACGCTTCCCTCGTGGGCCAGCGCCCCGCCCACGTCGCTCGGACGGCAGATCGTGGCAATTTCCTCGACGTTGCCGGGGGTGAAGCTCAGCCCGGAGTCGGACGGTTCCAGCCCGGCACCGTTGGCTACGGCGGCCATTTCGATTGCCGCCTTGGTCCCGTCCCGGAACGAGGTGTGCATGTAGGGGTTCAGCTGTCCGGAGTCGGTGAGCTCCTTCGAAAATTCCCAGTTTTCCCAGACGTTGTCGGGGTTCATTTCGTGATAGTGCTCAAGGTACTTGGCGCCCTTGCCGGCACAGACCACGTCAAACCCGCTGGTGCGGGCCCAGTCCACCAGTTCCATGATGAGCGCAGGCTGGTCGCCGTACGCCATCGAATACACGACGCCGGCTGCTTCCGCCCGTTTGGCCAGTGCCGGACCTGCCAGGGCATCGGCCTCGACCGTCACCATGATGATGTGTTTCTTTGTTTCAATGGCGCGGAGGGCGTGCTTGATCCCGACGATCGGGTTGCCGGTGGCCTCGACGATCACGTCGATGTCGACGTCGAACAGCTCATCAGCGTTGGCAACAATCGCCGTCGTGCGGTTCTTGAGAGCCGTGGCGATATCGGGGGCGATCTGCTCTGCGGGCCAGTCGACCAGCGCGAACGCGCCCTCGGCGCGCTTGACGTTGATGTCGGCGATGGCGACGACGTGGATGCCGGGGATGTTGTTGGCCTGCGCTAGGTACATGGTGCCGTAGCGGCCGGCCCCGATGAGGCCTACCCGGATGGGGCGGCCGTCCTGTTCACGGTCGGTGAGGAGTTTGTGAAGATTCACTGGAGTCTCTCTGATAGGCATGCGAAATGAAGAGACGCCCCTCCGCGGCCGCGGATGGCACAACTTCTCTGTCGCGATCTGGGGTGAAATTTACCCGAAGTGGAACCGGTTCCACTTTTGTACCACCCGGTGCTAAGCTGTGTCAACGGCTCCAAACGGAACGTCTTCCGCCAACTCTGGCGGTTCTAACGGTGACGCTGCCCACGAACTACTGCCTAGTGATTTCCCTCAAGGAGGAGCGGTGAAGAAGGCCCCAACCATTCGCGATGTCGCGGCGGCTGCGGGAGTCTCGGTCTCTGTGGTGTCCCGGGTCCTAAACCCGGACTCCGGGCCCGTCGCGCCGGCGAAACGGCAGGAGGTCGTCCGGGTCATCGACGAACTGGGCTACCGTCCCCGGGCAGCGGCCCGCGAGCTCAGCGCTGGCCATGCGCTCACAATCGGCCTGGTGGTCACCGACCTGTCCAACCCCTTCTTCGCCCGCCTTGCCGACCGCATCGTCTGGGAAGCCCGGAGCCACGGTGTGCAGGTTGTCCTGATGACCACCCAGGAGGACCCACACCTGGAAGCAGAGTCGCTGGACACGCTGCTGGACCGTTCCGTCAGCGGCGTGATCGCCACGCCCACGGGCGGGAACATCGAGAAATGGCAGCGCCTGCAGGACCTCGGGGTGAATGTCGTTTTCGTTGACCGGACCATCGAGGAACTCGGCGATGTCGACGTCGTCAGCATTGAGAACTTTGACTCCGCCAAGCGATCCACCGAGTACCTGATCGGTCTCGGCCACACACGGATCGCCCTCGTTACGGGCCCCCTGAGCACGTCAACGGGCAGGGCCAGGATCCGCGGTTACACCGCGGCGCACGAGAGCGCGTCCCTCCCGGTGGACCCCCTGCTGATCCGCGACGTGCCTTTCCGTGGGGACGCCGGCGGGGATGCCGTGGGCTCCCTTCTTGCCATGCCGCAGGCGCCTACGGCCCTGATCGTGGGCAACACCGCCCAGGTGCAGAGTTCCGTTCGGCGGCTAGTCCAAAGGGGGGTCCGCATCCCGGAGGACCTCTCGGTGATCGTCTTCGATGACAATCCGTGGACAGAACTGATGTCCCCGCCGCTGAGCGTGATCCGCCAGCCACTGGACATGCTCGCCGTCCATGCGCTCGAACTCGTGCTCGGACGGATGCAGGGCAAGTTCCCCGAAGGCCCGCGGCTCATCGAGGTCAAGGCCGATTTCCTGCCCCGCAACAGCTGTGCCCCGCTAGTCCACACCCCTGTCCACTAACAGCACTAAAACCACTAAGGAAAACCATGCCCGTCGTCGTCACCGCCACGTTCACGCCCAAGGAAGGGTCCTTCGACCAGGTGGTCAAGGCCCTGTCCCCGGCCATTGCAGAGGTCCATGAGGAACCCGGCTGCCTCCTCTACGCCATTCATGAATCTCCCAACGGCCAGATCCTCATGATCGAGAAGTGGGAATCCGCCGAATTGCTGGACGCCCACGGCGCGGGCGGACCGGTCCAGCGGCTCAATGCCTCCCTTGAAGGCCTGCTGGAACGCCCGGCGGACGTAATGCGCCACGAGCCCATCCCCGCCGGAACCCCGGGCCAGGGCACGCTCTAGAAGCTACCTCAGAGCTCCGGCAGCACCCGCTCGCGGACCTGCTTTCGGAGGATCTTGCCCAGCATGGAGCGCGGCATGTCCTCGATTGCCACGATGCGCTTCGGGACCTTGTAGCCGGCGAGGTGCTCGCGGCAGTAGGTGCGCAGGTCTTCCTCGTTGAGCGAAGCGCCTGCGGCGAGTTCGACGGCGGCCACCACCATCTCTCCGCCCCGCTCAAGGCGCTTGCCGATCACGGCGGCGTCCGCCACATCCGGGTGAAGCCGCAGCACGGCCTCCACTTCGGTGGGTGAGACGTTGAAGCCGCCGGTGATAATGAGTTCCTTGGCGCGGTCCACGATGGTGGTAAAGCCGTCCTCGTCCACGGTGACCACGTCGCCGGTGCGCAGCCAGCCATCCGGAGTGAGGGCCTTCGCGGTTTCCTCGGGGTTGTGCCAGTAGCCCTGGAACACCTGCGGACCTTTGATCAGCAGCTCCCCCGGCGTGCCGTGCGCCACCTCGATCGAGGGATCGTCCAGGTCCACCACCTTCATCCGCGTGGACGGGAACGGCACGCCGATAGTGCCGGTGCGGCGGGTGGGGAAGAACGGGTTGCCCATGGCCACTGGCGAGGACTCGGTCATGCCGTAGCCCTCCACAAGCAATCCGCCCGAGACGGATTCCCACAGCTCCACCACGTGGTCCGGCAGGTTCATGGCGCCGGAGATGCAGAATTTGCACGACCGCAGGGAGATGCCCCTCTCCTTGGCCGCCATGGCGGTGCGCTCGTAGATCGGCGGCACCGCGCAGTAGACCGTTGCCGGAGACTTCTTCATCGCGGCGAGCACCAGGTCGGGGTCGAACTTGGGGAACAGCACCAGCAGCCCCTGCTTGAGGATGCCGTAAGTGAGGTAAAGCGTCATGCCGAACGCGTGGAACATCGGCAGGATGGCGTAGAAGACCTCCTTGCGGTACTCGGCCCCGTGCATCCAGGCCTCGCCTTGCAAGGCGTTGGAGTAGAGGTTGAAGTGGGTCAGCATGGCGCCCTTGGGCCGGCCGGTAGTGCCCGAGGTGTATTGGATCGCGGCAAGATCGTTCACCGACGGCCGCGGGTGTCCGGCGTCGATCCGGCCATGGCTTAGCAACTCCTTCCACGCGATGGTGCCCGGCGCCGCGGCGGTGAGCGAATGCCGGGTCGCCCGTAGTTTCTTTACCGGCAGGTGCAGCGCAAGTCGTTTGACGGGGGGGAACGCTTCCAGGAGGTTGACGGAGACCACGTGATCGATTTCGACGTCCTCCGGAAACTCCCGGATGGCGGCCGCCGCCTTGTCCCAGGTGATCACTACCCGCGCCTGGTGGTCCTCGAACTGGTGGCGGAGCTCGCGGGGGGTGTACAGGGGGTTGTGTTCGACCACCACCGCGCCCAGCCGGAGCACAGCGTAAAAGGCGACGACGTGCTGCGGGCAGTTGGGGAGGATCAAGGCCACCCGGTCCCCGGCGCGCACGCCCAGAGCGCGAAGGCCTTCGGCTGCCCGGTCCACCTGCTCGCCGAGCCCGGCGTAGCTGGTGCGGCGCCCGAAGAACTCCAGCGCGGGCGCGCTGCCGCCCTCGGTCACGGACCGCTCCAGCATCGCGACAAGCGACTCTGTGGGCAGCTCGATTTCGGCCGGGACGCCCGGCTGATAGTTCTTCACCCATGGCTGCACGTCGGTATTCTCCATGGCCACATCATTGCGCGAAGTTGCGCCCAGGGTCGAATGACGGGCAGCGCTCTTCCCGGCCGCCGCACATCCACTACTGACGACGGCCGGCCGCCGGTGGTAGATTGTCGCCACGCTCCGCCGCCTCCGGGCAGGCCGCCAGGTTCGGAGCATCAGCGAATTGGGGACCGTATGACTCGAGTGACCGTCGCATGGGACATCTTTGACCAGCAGGGTGAGAGGTGGGACGAATGGCTCGGCGACGGCTGGGAAACGTCTCCTTGTTTCCTGGTTCTGGCGGAGGACGCCGAGGGCGCGGCCAATGCCCTCCACACAGCCAGAACCCGGCTCATGCAAGTCAACGAATTGGGCGAGGAAGTGGATCTGGAAACCGCTGACCCCAGTCTCTACACGCCGAACTACGTGTCCGACGTCTACATCACCGCAGTGGGTCCGATCGTGTCCGTTGACACTAAAGGGGAACTGCCGAAGGCCATGGCCGACGGGATGCTACGAATCCTACTGGACGAGCTCACTGGCGTCGGCATTTCAGCGCACGTGACAGCGCCCCCTGACGGCTGGATAAATGGCAGCGAACTGTGGCGGCCGCCGGGGTAGCTGACTCCTCGGTCCCGGCTTCACGGGTGAACAAGCTTAGGCTGTGCCGAGCCGGTCGAGGCAGTAGTTCTTAGGCCAGTGCCGGACCCGCCGCGGCAGCCGCGGATAGACAATGGCAGAGAACCGCATGGTCCGGTCGAACAGGCGGGCATGACGCGCACTCCACGGCAGCCCGAAACCATGCCGGAGCTGCTCCGGCAGGAGGCCTGCGGTGAGGAAACGGGCCAGCGGCATGACCACGCGCTGCCAAAGCCGGGGGTCTTGGGGATACAGCAGATCTCGGGCCACCCGAGCGCTGATGTCGTCAGTCTCCAGCCCGCGGAGGCTGCTCTCCCAGTAGCTGCCGAACGCCGCGCGGTCAGCCGGCCACAGCTCTGAGGGGAGCTGCAGGGCCGTGCCGAGTCTCGCGTAGTCCCGGTATACGAGTTCGGCCGCCTCGTCGTCCAACGCACCGTAGATTTTTTCGTAGACGGTGACTGCGGTGTCGTAGAGGGTTGCCACGACCCAGAGCTGCGATTGCGCATCGAAGGCGCTGTAGCCCTTGGAGCCGGCATCGGGTTTGCGTCGGACGGGGGCATGGGCGCGGTTCACGCTGCGGCGCACCGCAGCCATTTGGTCCTCTGTCCCGTACACCACGGCATACACGTACGTCAGGGTAGCGCGGAGCCGTTCGAGCGGACGGTCGGCGAAGTTGCTGTGCTCGGCGACGCCGTGACCCACCGCGGGGTTCGCAATCTGCAGCAAGATTGCGCGTCCTGCCCCGGCGAGCAGAACGCCTTCCGCTCCGATGTCGGCAAGTCGACGCACCATGCCCACACCCTACCCGAGAGCCCAATGGTGGCGCCGACGGCTGGGAGACTCCGCAGCCCCCTGCGGCCGTGTTCAGGCTCAATCTCCTCCGGCGGACTTTTCGTCAGCTCGTGGCTGTCCGTTTCCGCATAGGCGAAGCCCAGAGTCAGCCGAAAAGCCCCGCGAACATGTTCTGGTTGACGAAGGCGCAGCGTTCACAGCGAGCACGACGGCGGGGCGTTCCGCCGTCGTGCTTCCCGGGAAAAGTAGGTAGACTGGTCTACCTACTAACCGTCCCTCCGGCTGGAGATCAACATGACCGAGCTGCACGCGGCATCACGGAGCACCCCGCCCAAGCGGCCCGCCCGCGCCGCGCTCCTCGAAGCGGCCGCGCGGCGCTTCTATGCCTATGGCCTGGCAGGCACCGGAATCGACACCATCACCTCCGAAGCCGGCGTGGCCAGGAAGAGCCTGTACAACAACTTCGCCTCGAAGGCGGAGCTGGTGACCGCGTATCTCCATGCCCGCCACGAGGAATGGATGGAGCTGTACCGGGCGCGGCTGGCGGGTGCGGACAACGCCGTCGAGCGCGTCCTCGCTGTCTTCGACGCCTACGCAGATCACGCCGGCTTGGCCTATGACCGCGGGTTCCGGGGTTGCGGCCTGCTGAACGCCGCAGCCGAGTTGCCGGCAGGGGACCCCGGAAGGCAGATTGTCCGGCGCCACAAGGAGGAAGTCGAAGCGCTGCTGGCCGGACACGTGTCCGAACTGCTGCCCGACTCCGCCGAACAGGCAGGCGCCGTGGCCCGGCACCTGGCGTTCCTGCTCGAGGGGTCCATGGCCCGCGCCGGACTTGAAGGCGATGACCGCTGCATCCGGGAAGCCCGCCGGATCGCTGCCGGGCTGATCGGCAGACTGTGAGGACCGCAACGCGGCCGGGACATTTGTGGGGTGCGGTGTTTGTGCTGGCCGCCTCCGTGCTTTGGGGCACAACCGGAACCGCGGCCACGTTCGCCCCCGGCGTCGGCCCCCTCGCTATCGCGGCAGTTGCCATGGGCCTGGGCGGCCTGCTCCAAGCGGCGCTCGGCGCCCGGTTGATCAGGGCGCACGCGGCATTTCTGCGAGGCGAATGGCGGACCCTGATTTTGGGGTCGTTGGCCGTTGCCACGTACCCGCTTGCCTTCTATTCCTCGATGCACCTGGCCGGCGTGGCGGTGGGGACGGTTGTCTCCATCGGCTCAGCACCCCTTGCCTCTGCCGTGATTGAACGGATCATGGACAGGAGACGGTTCACGCGCCGGTGGGCGGTTGGCGCGGTGCTCGGCCTGACCGGTGCGGTGCTCCTGTGTTTTGCCGGAACCGGGCAGGGCCTTCACCTATCGTCAACGGCCGCGGCATGGTCCGCAGCCGCCGGCATCGGCCTGGGGCTGCTCGCAGGGCTGACTTACGCGTTTTACTCCTGGGCCGCTCATCGCCTGATCAACACGGGGTTGCCCTCCACCGCCGCAATGGGTGCGGTTTTCGGCATTGGCGGGCTGCTGCTTATGCCTGTCCTGGCCATCACCGGAGCGTCACTTATCGCATCCTGGCAGAACTTTGCGGTCGGCGCGTACATGGCGCTCGTTCCGATGTTTGCGGGCTACGTGCTGTTCGGCTGGGGACTGGCCCGCGTCCATGCCAGCACTGCAACCACAATATCCCTCGCCGAGACGGTGGTGGCCGCCGTCCTCGCCGTGCTGGTGGTGGGCGAACGCTTGCCGGCGCTGGCGTGGGCGGGTGCCGCGCTTGTGGCCGGCAGCCTGTTCGTGATGACGCTGCCCTCCCCCGGAAGTCGTTCAGTGCTCCGTTCCTCTACATAGGGGGCTGGCCTCTACAAAGGGGTCTGGTCAGCGGCGAACGCTGCCCGGGCGAGCCGGGTGAAATCGGCGACGAGGACCGAGGGGTCGTCTTTCCAAAACACCAGGAACACGGGGATTGGAGGGGCGTCGCGGACCGGGCGGTACGCAACCCCGGGTCTGGGGTTCTGCGCAGCGGTGGCCTCCGAGGACATGCCGATGGCTTGTCCCGTGGAGATGAGCGTCAGCCATTCGTCGACGCCCTGCACCAGCCGGACCGCGGCCGGTCGCGCCGCGTCGGACCAGAGGTCCTCTGTGGTGGTTCCGGTGCGCTGGTCGACGGCGATGGTTCGTCCGGAAAAGTCGGACATGCGTAGGAAGCGCCTTCGAGAGAGTGGATCCGCCGTGGCGACTGCGGCGTAGCGGGCTTCCGTTCCAATGAGCATGGTGGCGAAGCGGCTGTCGGTGATGGAGCGCCTCACGACGGCAACTTCGACGGACCCGTTGGCCAGTCCGCCCGCCGGGGAATTCGACTGCACCCAGATGAGGCGCACCCCCGGATGGGTCTCTTCCCATTGACGTTGGAGGGCCACGGTTCGGCGGCCCAGCGCCGACCATGCGTAACTCACCCTCAGCTCGCCGTCCTGATCGTCGGCTGCGCGCTCAAGTAACGCCACCTCATCGCGCTCCGCCATGTGCCTGCCGGATTCTTCGGAGTGTTCATGAGCATCAATCCCATCCTCGCCGCACTCTCCGGAACCGTGGTGCTGGGGCAGGTTCTGGTGCCGCACGAATGGTTCGGCATGGCTCTGATCGTTGCCACCAACACCCTGGCCATCTGGTCGGCGGCCCGAAAGTAACGCAAGCGGACGACGGCGGGACGTCCCGCCGTCGTCCGCGTCGGCTCCATGCTGGGGCCTTAAAGGCTGCAACCAGGCCGCATCGGCGCTTCGAGCGTGACGCAATCAGCATGCTTAGCGACCGGGGCGGATCGGGTTTAACATGAATTTGTGAAAGCCGGGCGGATCGACTGTCCGGGGCCATGTCACCCCTGCTGCAACGGGAATGGGCAGCTAGCTTCCGGAGCAAGCGGTCCGGCTGTTGACAGGAAGTCCAGTGGATCCGACGACCGTTGCCGTGTATGCCCTGATCTACGTAGCGACAATGGCGGGCATTGTCCTGCTTTGGCTGCCGATCCTGATCGCGGTTGTGGTGCTCCTGCTTGTGGCAGGAGGACTTCAGGTTGTGCTGTTCCTGTTGAAGGTCGCGACGGCCGGCTTGGTCAGGGGCGTAGCCGGGCTCTTCAGAAGTCCGAGCGACCGGCGCCCGCCCCCAAGCCACGGCCGCGGTCTGGTGCCGCATTGACGGTCCGATTGCCCGGGTCGCCTCGTCGTTGAACCGTGGAACCCCTCAGGCCCCGAAGCTCAGCAGCACCTTGCCGGATTCCGCTGAGTTCCGCGCCACGCCGAAAGCCTCGAGGGCCGCCCCCACCGGGTACTCATGCGTGATCACCGGGGCGATCTGAAGGGAGCCGTCGGCAAGTGCCTCGATGACGTCGTCGATCTCGTTATTGAAGCGGAAGGAACCCTTCAGCTCCAGTTCCCGGGCGATGGCCAGGGAGATCGGCACGGGCTGGGGCCCGGTGGGCAGCAGGCCCACCATCACCACGGTGCCGCCTCGGGCTGCGCCCTGAATGGCCGAGGCCAGGCCGTGATGGCTGCCGGAGGATTCGATCACGACGTCGGCCTCCACCGCCGCGATGGCCTCGGCCTCGTCCGCCTTGAGGACCTCGTCAGCACCCACTGCCCGGGCAATTTCCAAGGGTTTGGCGTGCATGTCGACGGCGACGATTCTGCCGGCGCCGGCCCGCTTCAGGACCGCGATAGCAAGCGCACCAATGGGACCGCTGCCGATGACCAGGACCGTCTTGCCCGCGACGTTGCCGGCCCGGGCCACCGCGTGCCAGGCAACTGATGCTGGCTCGATCAGCGCCGCCGTGCGCAGGTCTATGCCGTCCGGCAGCGGACGGAGCATCCGCACCGGCAGGTTCACGTACCGGCTGAACGCGCCGTCGGTGTGCGGGTAGCGGGCGGCGCTACCGAGGTAGGTGCACCCGGGTGAGAGGTTGGGCCGGTCCGCAGGGAAGCGGGCCGCGCCGGGCGCCGGAGTTGCCGGATGCACCGCGACGGCGGTCCCCGCGGCGGGGCCGCCGCCGTCGGCCGCGGCGCGGACAACGGTCCCGGAAATCTCGTGCCCCAGCACCAGCGGTGCCTTCAGGATGGACTCCCCGGCAGCGCCGTGGAGCCAGTAATGCAGGTCGGAGCCGCAAATGCCGCCGTAGGCCACTTCGATGACGGCCTCGTCCGGGGCGGGCGCTGCAAGCGGCACGTCGTCGATCCGGAGGTCGCCGGCGGCGTAGGCCACCACCGCCGGACCAGAGGCTGGAAGGGCTGTGCCGATGGACACTGTTGACGTTGCCATCAGACCACCACCGTCATTCCGCCGTCGATGAAGATGGTCTGGCCGTTCACGAAGTTCGAACCGTCGGATGCCAGCCACACGGCCGGTCCGGCCAGGTCCTGTACGGTCCCCCACCGGTGCGCCGGGGTGCGGTTCAGGATCCAGGCGTTGAAGTCCTCGTCATCCACCAGGTTCTGCGTCATTTCGGTGTGGATGTAACCCGGGGCGATGCCGTTGATCTGCAACCCCGAGCCCGCCCACTCCGCCGTCATGGCCCGGGTCAGGTTCCGCAGCCCGCCCTTGGCCGCCACGTACGGGGCGATGGTGGGCCGCGCCAGGTCTGTCTGGACCGAGCAGATGTTGATGATCTTGCCGTGCCCCCGGGGAATCATGTGCCGGGCCGCCTCCCGGCCCACCAGGAACGCGCTGGTCAGGTCCGTGGAAATCACCCGTTCCCAATCGCTGACGTCCAGCTCAAGCATGGGCACACGGTGCTGGATGCCGGCGTTGTTCACCAGGATCTCCAGCGGCCCCACATTCTCCTCCACCCAGGCCACGCCACGGGCAGCGTCGGTGTCTTTGGTGACATCAAACGCGCAACTGTGGATCCGGCCCGGTGCGTACTCGGCCGCCATCGCGGCTTCGGCGCTCTTCAGCCGTTCGGCGTTGATGCCGTTGAGCACCACGGTGGCGCCAGCGTCCGCCAGCGCCCGGGCCAGCGCATTGCCGATCCCCCGGCTCGATCCGGTCACCAGGGCGACCCGGCCTGTCAGGTCAAAAAGTGAATTCATAAAGAGCAGCTCCTTCGCCGCGGTATGCGCGGTGTTGCGCGAATGGTGGTTCCTTTGCTGCGCGGACGTACATGTATACCCTGCCTGCGGGGGGCCAGACGTGTACGTTCGCGCTACTGCTTAGAAGGGGCCGCGCTGCACCAGGTTGGCGGGAGCCTCTCCGGCTGCGAGGGCTTCGAGCTGTTGCCGCAGGAGCTTCAGAATCCTTGGCTGGAAGGCGGATGCGTTGCCGCCGATGTGGGGCGTGATCAGCGCGTTAGGTGTAGACCACAGTGCGTGGTCCTGCGGAAGCGGTTCCGGATCAACGACGTCGAGTGCGCACTGCAGGCGTCCGGACAGGACTTCCTTTGTCAGGGCGGCCGTGTCCACCACTGAGCCGCGCCCCACATCCACCACCAGCGCCCCGTCCGGCAGGGCAGCCAGAACTTCTTCGCCGATCAGCTGATGGGTCTGCTCGTTAAGGGGCAGCACCGTGACCAGGATGTCGTGACTTGCGGCGAGTGCAGGCAGTTCCGCGGACGCGTGCACGACGCCGTGTTCGTCGGTGCGGGCAGAACTCCCCCACCCGCGTCACAGTGACCTCGAAAGGCTCCAGGCGCCGGGCGATTTCGCGGCCGATCCCGCCGACTCCCACCAGCAGCACCCGCCTGTCGGCGAGGGACTGGCGGCGCTCCGGCCGCCACAGGCCGTACTGCTGGTCGCGGACGGCCTGGTCGATGCCGCGCAATTTCGCCAGGATCAGCCCCACGGCGAGCTCAGCGGTGGCGGCGGCGTGGACACCGGAGGCGTTGGCCACGCCAGCCGCCGGACCGGCAGCCTCCACCACGCCGTCGTACCCCGTGGACTGCGTCTGGACGAACGTCAGCCCGTCGACTTCGGCGAGGGACCCCAGAACCGAGGAGGCGTCGATATACGGGAGGATGACGCCGTCGATCTCACTGAGCGTCGCACCCTCGGGATCCGTCTTCAGGTCCCAAACCACTCCCTTCAGCCCTCCAGGCAGGGGCGAGAGATCGGCGAGTAACTGCCGGTCTGGGAAGCTGACGGTGCGGACTGTTTGCATTGAAGAACCTATCGATCGTGGGGTGTGGTGGGGGCGCCGCTGCGGCTAGCGCCGGTCGAAGGTGAGGCCGCCGGGAACCTGGAACGTGGGCATGAGTTCCAGCATGCCCACGTTCACGTGCCGGGGTGTTTCGATGGCGTAGTCCATCGCGTTGACGATGTCGTCCGTTGTCAGCGATTCATAGCCTTCGTAGTAGGTCTTCCACGCTTCTTCCATGGCTTCGGGAGTGCCGCCCATGTTGCGGCCGAAGATCTCCGTTTCGACGCGCCCGGGGCAGATCTCGGTGACGCGGATGCGCTTGCCCACGGTGTCGTTGCGCAGCTGCCGGGAGACCTGGTGCACTGCCGCTTTGGTGGCGTGGTAGACGGTGTGGCCGTAGAAGTTATACACCCCGGCGATGGAGCTGATGTTGATGACGTGTCCGCGGTCGCGTTCCACCATGCCCGGCAGCACGAGCCTGGTCAGCTGGAGCAGGCCACGCAGGTTGACGTCAATGAGCTCGTCAATGTCGCTCTCGCTGGAGTCCAGGATGTTCCCGGGGCGAGACACTCCGGCGCAGTTCACCAGTACGTCCACTTCCAGACCGCCGACGGCGGCAGCCAGCGCCGCGGTGTCGGTCAGGTCCACGATGTGGGGGATCGCGCCGGTCTTGTCGGCCAGTTCGTTGAGGCGGTCCTCATTGCGTGCGAGGGCGTGGACCGTGAGCCCCCGCTTGGCCAGTCGTTCGGCGATCGCGGCTCCCATTCCGGTGGACGCGCCCGTGACGAGGGCCGTTGAGTAGTCAGAAAATGGCATGTAGGTCTCCTGGTGGATGCCGCACAAGTGCAGCTCGGAATGGCGGGTACTTGAGTCGGTGTTTAGGCGTCGCGGAGCGGCAGGTGGGCCCGGTCCTTGACCGTGCTGACGGCAACGAGGGTGCCCAGCGCGGTGATGACGGCGTAGAAGGCGGGCATGTAGATGTTGCCGGTGCTGGAGATGAGCCAGGTCATGAGCAACGGGGCAGTTCCGCCGAAGACCGCGGACGAGACGTTGTAGCCAAGACCATAGGCCGAGTAGCGGACACGGGTGGGAAACAGTTCCACGATCAGGATGTGGATGACTGCGGTGTGCCCCGCGAAGACGACCGCCATGATGCAGGCGCCGAGGATGGCCAGGCCCATGTTGCCGGTGGCGATCAGGGCGTAGGAGGGAATCCCGAGCACTGCCATGGCGATTGCGGAGCCTGCGATGACCTTTTTGCGGCCGATGCGGTCGGACAGGGCGCCCATAAAGGGAATGGCGATACAGATGGCCACCAGGCTGCAGGCAGTGATAAGGAGGGCTTCGCCGATGGTGAAGTTGAGCTGCTTGCCCCTCAGGAACGTGGGCATGTAGGAGAACAGCACGTAGTAGCCGGAACCGTTCATGAGCGGGATGAACAGGGCCAGGAGCATGGCGCGGCGGTGTTCTGCGGACTTGAAAGCTTCCTTGAGGGGGTTCTTGGACAGGCCGCCCTCTTCCTTCAGCTTCTCGAAGTTCGGGGTGTCGCTTATGGCCTTGCGGATGTACCAGCCGATAACGCCCATGGGGATGGCGACCAGGAACGGAATGCGCCAGGCGAAGGCACCGAAGCCGCCGCCGTCGATCGCTGACTGGGTGAGCCACGGTGACATGGAGAACGCAACGAGCGTACCGGTGAGGAGAGCCGCGAAGGATGCGATCTGGGCGTAGGAGGTGATGATGCCGCGCTTGCCTTCGGGGGCGTGCTCGGCGAGGAAGGTCATGGCTCCGGCGGCTTCGCCGCCGACCGAGAAGCCCTGGAGCATGCGGAGCAACACGAGGAGCACCGGGGCCGCGATGCCAATCGCCGCATAGGTCGGCAGCAACCCAATGCCCGCCGTCGCCACGCTGATCAGCAGGATCACAAAGACCAAGAGCTTTTGCCGGCCGACGCGGTCCCCCAAGTATCCGCAGACCACAGCACCGAGTGGACGAACGAAGAAGGACACGGCATACCCCGCGAAGACAAACAAGAGGGCATTGTCCGGGTTGCCGGGCGCCAGGAAAACGAGGGCAAGGGTTCCCGCCATGAAAGCGAAGATGCCGTTGTCATAGAGTTCCACGAAAATGCCGACGCAGCCGGCCATAACAACTTTGCGGGTCTGCTTACTGCTGAGCCGCTCTTTGTGCGGCTGGGCCGCGTGCGTAGAAATTGACATGGCTTTCCTTACTAAGTGGGATGGTAACAAGGCTTTGGATCTGGCGCGAGGGTGGTTAGCTTCCGGAGGCCGGCGCGAGCTCTGGCCAGCCAGGCTGACCGCCGATGCCAAGGAGGGCAAAGACAGTACTGACTGTGGAACGGAGGTGCTCCAATTCCCGCAAGGCCGCCCGGTGTTTGGCTGTAGCGTCGGGGACGGTGGTCCTGCGGAAGGTTATGGTGTGGCCAGGCCGGACCTGGGCCAGCACATCAAGCGAGCGGGTGGTGACCACCGCGAGGACGGGGTAGCCGGCGGTGACCCCGCGGCCGCGGTGCAGCACCAGGAGCTCCTCCCGGGACGGCACTTCGATTGCTCCGACCGGGACGCCCCGCGAGAGCACCTCCGCCGTCGACTGACGTTCGGGAAGAGCGCCGCCCAGGCGAAGTCCGATGTGGTTGCTCCGTGCACTGACGGTGTATTCAGTGGTGTAGAGCAGCTCAGCGGTGTGGCCGAATTCGTCCACGTCGGGGCCGTCTGTGACCTCCACTACGGCCTGGCTGCTGAACTCCGGCCGGGTCAATCCCAGCCGGAACAGCGGCAGATCGAAGTACGGCTGCCGGATGGGCGGGACGCTTCGTGAGGTCCTGAGCTCGGTGCCTTCGCTCAGCCGCAGGCCGAATCCGACCACCGTGTCCGGGGCGCAGCTTCCCAGCAGGACGGGCGCCTCCACCGAGCCGTGGACGGCAAGGTAGGACCTGAGCCCGCCGGTGATTTGGCGCAGCGCCACCGTTTCCCCGGCGCGGACGGACACCGGTTCCCATTGCGGGCATTCGCGCCCGCCCACCGTGAGCCGCAGGGGCGCCCCGGTGACGGCGATCAGAATGTCTGTGGTGGCCCGCATGCGGAAATCCAGTGCGGTGAACTCCAGCAGCGGCGCGTTGTCCTCGTTGGCGGCGAGGATGTTCGCGGCGCGTGCGGAGAACTGGTCAAGCGCACCGTTCACCGGCAAGCCGAACCGCGGCCCGCGGAAGCGCCCCAGGTCAGTGACCACGGAGTGGCCGGGCTGCTGGATGATCAGGGAGCCGTTCATCGCGCCGCCTCCAGTTTGCGGGCCGCGTAGGTCGCGAACTCTTCGGGCTGGATCTGGTGGAACCTCAGCAGGTCGCCGGGGACGTAGGGCACCAGCGGCTCGGTGGCGGCGTCAAGAATTGTCAGCGGCGTCCGGCCGATGACGCACCATCCGCCGGGTGCCGCGGCCGGGGCAATGACCGCCTGCCGCCCTGCGACGGCGACGGCACCGGCCGGAACGGATAGGCGGGGGTCCTTCAGCCGCGGAACCGGTAGCGGAAAATCGGGGCCGTCCATCATGGGCGAGCCGGCCGGGGCGCCGAGGCAGCGGATGACGTAGGACTTGGCCGTGTGGAGTCCGATGATCTCTTGGACGGACAGCTGCTCATGCTCGGAAACGCGCTCCAGGTCCGGGCCGAACTCTCCGCCGTAAGCCACGGGGACATGGAACTCCCGCGGAGCCCGGGCAGGCGCACCGATGAAGTCGAGCTGGCGCATGCCCAGAAGGACAAAGGCGCGGACCTGCCGCGCGGAGGTGACTCCGGGATCGAATTCCACCAGCAGCGAATCGTACGTGGGCACGGCGCCGTGGACGCCGTCGGCGCCTGCAGCCTCAAGCCATTCGGCGAGGGAATGCACGGTGGTCCAGTTGGCCTCCCGGTCCGGGGAAGAGGCGACGACGCGCAGTGCGGCGTCTCCGGATTCGAAGACCTCCACGGGAGTTGGCGTTGTGGCGGTCATGTCAGGCAACCTGCACTCTGGCAGCCAGCACCTGCGTGAGGGGGGCGATAGTCACGCCCGCATTTTCCAGTTCGGCGCGGAGCTGCCGGGCCATCTGAACAGCACCGGGTGTGTCCCCATGCAGGAGGATGGTGTCGGCGACGATCTGCAGGTCGGTTCCGGCGACTGTTTCGATAAGCCCTTCGCACACCATGCGGATGGTGCGGTCCACGATGGCCGCGGGGTCATGGATGACGGCGCCGGGGCGGCTGCGCGGCACCAGGGTGCCGTCTGCCTCGTAGGCGCGGTCCGCGATGCCCACGATGCCCACCGGGAGCTGCCGGCCGGCTGCGGCGTCGGCCAGTGCGCCGTCCTGGGCCAGGACGATCAGGTCGGGGTTGATCCGCGAGACGGCGTCGGCCACGGCGTCGGCGTAGTCGGTCCGGGTGGCAACGAGGTTGCCCAGGCGTCCGTGGGGTGCGACGTGGGCGACGCCGGTGCCGTGATAGGCGGCGAAGGCGCTCAGTGCGCCGATCTGGTAGAGGACGTCGTTGCGAACCTCGTCCGCGGTGAGGTCCATGGCGCGCCGGCCGAAGCCCCGGAGGTCCGGGAAGCTCGGATGCGCGCCGATGCTGACACCCCGCCGCACGCATTCGGCCACGGTCGCGTTCATGATGTCCGGGTCTCCGGCATGGAATCCGCAGGCGATGTTGGCGCTGGAAACCACTTCGAGCAAGGCCGCGTCATCGCCCATGGAGTAGGCGCCAAAGCCTTCGCCGAGATCTGCCACGAGATCAACTGTGGGTCCCATGTGAGCCCTCCTGGGGTGTTGGCTGCAATGTTGCGCCGCTAGGCGCAAAAGTCAGCTTCCGGTAGTGAAGTGAGCGCCGGGAACCGGCCTGGTTTGAGGCTTGCAGTCCGGTGGCCCGGAATACCGGGCTGCTGTCAAAAAGTCTGGCACCGCGACGTGGATCACACAAAGACGTAATCCGCGTCACGGCATAGCCGCTGGTTATGACTGCGCCACCGTTTCCCGGGTGCAGTTCCAGGTACCCGCGGCCCCGTGGGGCCACCTTCGAAGGGGCCGCCGCGGCACCGGGCGTGTCTTTGACTGCTGATTTCATCTGGCACCTCGCTCTCAAATTCAGCCTCCGCCTTGCCGTCGCGGTACTGCGATTGCATTCAAGGTATGGACTGCATATTTCGGAAATGTAAAAGAACGAACCAATTTCTGTAAATACCGCTCCTATGCGAAATGCATCTAACGTCATCACGAAATTGCATGTCACCGAAGGAGATAGAATGTACGATTAGTGAAATAGCGTTCTGGGTTCAACCTAGTGTCAGAGATGTGGATCACACAAAGACCTGTTGCGTATCCCTCCATAGCATCCGGTTATGACCTTTCCTGGGTTCAGGACGCCGCGACGAGAGAAGGCGGCCATGGACACGCGGAAGCTTGCGTACTTTGTCCAGATTGTGGATTCGGGAAGCATCACCAAGGCTGCCGCGGCGCTGCATGTGGCACAGCCAGCCCTTAGCCAGCAGGTTTCGGCGTTGGAAACGGATCTCAAGCAGAGGCTGCTGATCCGCAGCAAGCAGGGCGTCAAGCCCACCGCGGCGGGGCACACGCTGTACCGGCATGCGCAGTCGATCCTGCGGCTTGTCGAGCAGGCGCGCCAGGACGTCGCCACGTCAGGCGCCGCGCCGTCGGGGCGCGTCTCCATTGCGATCGCGCCCTACAGCATGGCCTCGAGCCTGACGCCACGGATCATCAGCGAAGTGGGTCGCCGGTACCCGGAAATCGTCCTGCATGTCACCGAAATATATGGCGGCGTCCTCAGTGAGGCGATCAAGAACGGCCGGCTGGACATGGCCCTCATCTACGAGCCCGGGCCGATCCGCGGGGTCCAGTTCACCACGATGATCGTCGAAGACCTGCACTTTGTGGTCAACGCCAATAGATCCGATGTGGCAACCGTAAAAGGCGAAATCCCGTTGGAGGAAGTGGCACGTTTTGGGCTCTTCCTTCCCGAGAAAATCCACACCCTCCGGCAGGCCGTGGAAGCCGGCTTCACCAGCAAGGGACTCAACCTTCGGCTGGTGGGCGAAGTAGAGTCGGTGCCGTCCCTGGCCCGGCTCCTGCGCGCCGACCTCGGCGCCACGATCATGCCCAAGTCAGCGGCGGACGCACTGTTCCACGAGGAGGACTTCGATGTCCTGCGCATTGTGGATCCCGCGCTGCAGTGCAAGATCGCACTGTGCACCCCTGATCACGACCCCCTTTCTGAGGCTGCCTCGGCAGTACTCCTGGTGCTGAAGGAAATGCTTCAGGAAATTCTGAGCAATAAATATTCCCGGTAGCAAAACCGCGGCCGATCCATAGCATTGGCTTATTAGACCACTCATCATTCGTCTTAGTATCCCGGCGTCCTGGATCCTAGAATTAAGGAGTAGCCGAGAAATTGCGGTGGTTACTTTCGTGACAATTAATTGGGAGCAGGCCGTGAAAAAAATAAGCACGATACGGAGAATTACCGACACCGGTCCGGGACTCACGGCCAGGACCGGTTTCCACTGCCCGGCCAATGGTCTTTGGCGTCCGGAGAACCGCTCGGTGGCGGCCGTCTTCGTTTTCGAAGGCAGCATCATGCCCGCGAGCAGTGGCGCATCAACGGTCTGGTATCTGGAGAACACCGACCCCGGCCAGGCCGTCCGTTCAGCGCCAGGATCGCGTGGGTGATTGCTGCCGATATTCGGACGCCGATATGGAAGCCGGCACATGCGGACGCCGTCGTACGGGATTTACCGTACGACGGCGATGCCGCCGCGGTTAGGCGTGTTCGACGAGCAGTCCCTTGGATTTGAGGACGTCGGTGAGGTTGCACAGCTCAAGGGTGGTTCCGCCAGCCTGGTAGAGGCGGATGAGCTCCCGCTCGGCGTCGTCACGTTCCTGCGAGAGGCGGATGACCTCCTCGATCTCGTCCTTCCTGACCACCACAACGCCGTCCGCGTCGCCGCGGAGCACGTCACCGGGGTAGATGATCTCGTCGCCGAAGACCACTGGGTGGTTGATCGGGCCAATCGTTTCCTTGACGGTGCCCTTAATGGAGACGCTGCCGGAAAAGACCGGCAGCCCCAGTTCGATCAGGTCCTGGGTGTCGCGGACACCCGAGTCGGTCACCAGTGCGGCAAGGCTCTTGGCCTTCATCGCGTTCCCGAGGACGTCGCCGAACGTGCCCGCTTCCTCGTACTCCCCTGCCGCGGCCAGGATGACGTCCCCGGCCTCGGCGTAGTGGATGGCCACCTGCAGCATGAGGTTGTCACGGGGGGCGCAGCGAACCGTGACGGCGGGGCCGCAGAAGGACATACTCCGCTCGATCGGCTTGATCCTGGAGCTGAGGGCGCCCTTGCGGCCCTGGGCCTCGTGGATGGTGGCGGACGAGAACTTGGCGAGGCGGCTTACGGCGTCGGCGTCGGGTCGTTCGATGGTGGTCTTGACGTGGATCATTGCGTTTTCCTTCGGTGGGTGCGGATCAGTTGAGGGCCCGGACGGCTTTGTCGATAGCCGCGATGGACTCCTCGATGACGTCCAGGCTGGTGGCGTAGGAGATGCGGAAGTAGGGGCCCAGGCCGTAGGCCGATCCCTGGATGGCGGCTACGGAGGCGGCCTCGAGAAGGTAGAGGGTAAAGTCCTCATCGTTGGCGATGACCTTCCCCTCGGGCGTGGTCTTCCCCATGAGCCCCGCACAGTTGACGTAGGCGTAAAAGGCGCCTTCCGGCGTCGTGCACGACAGGCCGTCGATGGCGTTCAGCGCGGCAACTGCCGCATCGCGCCGGCCGCGGTAGATTTCGCGGCTCTCCCGCACGAAGCTTTGGTCTCCCGTGAGGGCCACGGCGCCGGCGGCCTGACTCACCGAGGACGGGCAGGACGAGATTTGCGACTGGAGTTTGTTGATCGCGGCGATCAGCGGGGCCGGTCCGGCCGCATATCCGAGCCGCCACCCGGTCATGGCGTAAGCCTTGGAAACACCGTTGACCGTCAGGATGCGGTCCCTGAGTTCCGGTGCAACCTCCACCAGGCTGGAGAGCTTGCCGGTGCCGAAGTAGATCTGGTCATAGATCTCGTCCGTCAGGATGTGCACCTGCGGGAAGCCGGCCAGGACGTCGGCGAGGGCGCGCAGTTCCGCCGGGGAGTAGACGGCACCGGTGGGATTCGATGGCGTGTTCAGGATGATCCATTTGGTCCGCTCGTTGAGGGCGCCTGCCAGGGCGTGCGGCGTGAGCTTGAATCCCACGTCCTCACCGCAGACAACCACTACAGGCGCCCCCTCGTTGGCGAGCACCATGTCCGGGTACGAGACCCAGTAAGGGGCGGGCACCACCACTTCGTCACCGGCGTCCAGCGTGGCCATAAAGGCTGTGAAGATCACCTGCTTGGCGCCGCCGCCGACGGTGATCTCAGCCGGGGTGTAGTGGATCCCCGTGCGCAGTTTGAGGGTCTGGAGGATCGCCTTCTGCAGGGCGGGGGTCCCGGTGACGGAGGTGTACTTGGTCTCTCCGCGGTTGATCGCCTCCACGGCGGCCGCCTTGATGTGTTCCGGGGTGTCGAAGTCGGGTTCCCCCACCGTCAGGTCCAGGATCCGGCGCCCTTCTGCCTTCAGCTCACGCACGCGGGCCGCCGCGGCCACGCTGGCCGATGACTTGATGCGGGATACCCGTGATGCAGGTTCAAATTCAGACATTGTCTCTTCCTACGGATTCGGGAGCGAGCGGTACTCGCTTCCTCCGACCCTAGGGAATTCCGGCGGGTATGGATAAGACCTAAAGTGCGTGGACGGATAAGCGCCGCTTATGGCCTGTATCCAAACTTTTTGATTATGGATCCACGCAGTATCGGTATTTCCGCGGGCGGACGCTTGTGTCTAGCGTCGTAGGTAAGCTGGCCCGCTTGGCTGGGCCGTTCGTCGGTTCTTTCACCGGCGTCAACTGACGTGAATCCGAACCGAGGAATGCTCTTGGCAGATCTGCAGCACTCTGACCACCTCGAGGCTCCGCTGGCGCCGGAAGTGCGTTTCCGGCTTGGCGACGGCGGTTACTACCGTTACCGGGGACGGCGGAAGCCTGACGCGGTCGCTGTTCAGGCGGAAAGGATTCGGCAATTCCTGAGGAAGGACCGGCAACGAATTTACTTGTATTCCAGCAGCATGAGGGCCCTCGCCGTCCGACTGAACGAGCAGGTCGCCCAGGCGCTCTGTGACGGGTTGAAGATCACTGGCCTCGCGGAGGCAGCCGGACTGTCCCGCTGGGCGGTGCGGACCATAGGCTTGTCTTCTGATGACCTTATGCCGTCTGGATTGCCGGCTGGGCAGCAGCTTGCGGCAATTAGCCGGTTGAAGTCCGAGCTGGCTGAACTCGAGGAGTCGAAAACGGAACTGGAGGCGCGGCGGCTGAAACTCCTGGCTGCCGGGCGCCGGCTTGGAGTCATGGATGACTATGAGCTTGCGGCGCTGAGCGGTCTCCAGAGCGAGGCCGTCCGGAAGATGACCTGGGGTCTCCAACACGAGGCTGAGGTTATTCCTGCATAGGCGTGCGCGTGAGTTGCAACGCCGACCTGCGCTGGTCCGTGGCCAGTGGTTTGCCCTTGCAGGACTGGGTGGAACTGTCCACGCTGGCTACCAGGGGCATTATTGCCTTCCTTCGGGTCGGAGCGTCGTGGCTACGGACGGGCGCTCAGGGCTTCCAGGGCCGCCCGCGCTCCGCCGTTGTGGAGGTGGTTCAGGGCCCCGGTGTAGGCTGCAACGAAATCCGGCTTGTCGATTAGGCCGACGGCGGGACGTCCCGCCGTCGTCGTCCGCTTGCGTTTGGTGCCGCTATACTCGGCAGAATTCATGAGCAGCATTCCATCAGCCCCCGCCACAGTCCGCATTGATGCCTGGCTGTGGGCCATCCGCGCCTACAAGACCCGCTCGGCGGCCACCGCGGCATGCCGCGCGGGGCATGTCCGCCTCAACGGAAACCCCGCCAAGGCGTCGCAGTCGCTGGTGCCGGGCGACACCGTCCGGGTCCGCCAGCCGGGGTTCGAGCGGATCCTCGAGGTCCGGCGGCTGATCGCCAAGCGCGTGGGAGCCGAGGCCGCCGCGCATTGCTTCACGGACCACACCCCGCCGCCGCCCGCCGCCCCGGCGCTTGGTCTTCCGCAGCGCGACCGCGGCGCCGGACGGCCCACCAAGAAGGACCGCCGCGAAATGGAACGCCTTCGCGGCTCAGACTAAGCGGCCCACGTCGCTACTCGCCGAGGAACCGCAGCAGCAGAGGGACGGTGGCCTGCATGGTCCGGGGATCCCCGCCGCTGGCGTCCTGCTCGCCGAGGTAGTCACCACGGCCGCCGGGGATGATCAGCAGCCGGGCGCCCGGGATGGTCCTGGCCATCCGCGCCGCGTATTCGGGGGTGACAATGTCCCGGTCCCCGCACGCCACCAGAGTGGGTGCTGTGATGGTGCCCAGCTCGCCGTCGGACCATCCGGGAAAGTTCAGGATGCGCCGGCTGTCCAGCTCGAAGAGCCGCTCCAGGTGGCCAGGTTCCGGGTTAAGGACGCGGTCGGCGTCCCTGTATGTGTCCGGCATGTTATCCACGGTGGCCTTTGCCATGCCCTCCCAGAACTCGTCCGGCACGGCGTCACGGCTCACGAAGGTGGAAGCGGCGATGAGCCGCCGCACCGCGGCACGGCGGCCGAGTGCCAGCGCGATCGCCGTGTGGCCGCCGGCGCTGAATCCCAGCACATCCACACTGTCCACGTTCAGCTCAGCCAAAACAGCCAGGATGTCGCCCGCGGAGTTCTCGGCCGTGAGGGGGCGGCTGGTGGGCTGGGTGCGGCCGTGGCCCTCCTCCTCAACGGCAATCACCTGGCGGTGGTCCGTCAGCAGCGGGATGAGTTCGGCGAAGTTGGTTCCGATAGTGGACCCGCCGCCCGGTATAAGAAGCAGGGGCGGCTGGCCAGGCATGGCACGCCCGTGGACCTCGTAATACATGCGAAGGCCGTTGTTGTCCGCGTAGCCGTGGGTGAAGGTCACACGGCATCCTAACCCCGGGCGCTTCGGACGAAAAGGGCCCAGACCCTGGCGGACTTGTCTCCGCAACGGCCGGAAAGCTCCAAGGTCCCCAACACGATCACACTAGTTAGATGGAGCTATCCCGTTCCTGTTTCACCTAAACAAATACTCCCAAACGAGCTTGAAGAGGAGCCAGAAATGCCCGACGACCTTGCGGACATGGTCAGCGTCCGGTACATGGTGGACGACGTCGACGCGGCGGTCGACTTCTACACAAAGCACCTCGGATTCACCCTCAGAATGAGCGCCGCACCGGCGTTCGCCGAGGTCGCCCGCGGCCGCCTCCGGCTTCTGCTAAGCGGGCCCCGCAGCTCGGCAGGCCGGCCGATGCCGGATGGCACGGTGCCCGCGCCGGGAGGGTGGAACCGTATCCACCTCATCGTGCCCGACATCGCCGCCGAGGTGGAACGGCTTCGCGCCGCGGGCCTCACGTTCCGAAACGACATCGTCACCGGTCCGGGCGGTCAGCAGATCCTGCTGGTGGACCCGGCAGGCAACGTGGTCGAGCTGTTCCAGCCAGCGGCCGCGTAGACCCGCCGATTGGCGAGCGTTCGACGGCGGGACGTCCCGCCGTCGTCCGCCTGTGCCGGGAACAACTCCTTAACCATGGCCGTTGGTTCATCTACGACGTGCCGACCGCCAACCCCGGCGGCGCCCTACAGAACGGAAGCACATGGTCAGGGCTATCTGGAACGGAAAAGTCATCGCCGAATCCGCGGACACGGTGGTGGTGGAGGGCAACCATTACTTCCCCCGCGACGCCGTCAATCCTGGCTACCTTCGGGACAGCGGCTTGCATTCCTTCTGCCCATGGAAGGGGCAGGCCAGTTACCACAACCTGGAAGTCGACGGGAAGGTGAATGTGGACGCCGCCTGGTTCTACCCGGAGCCCAAAGCGCGGGCCAAGGAGATCGAAGACCGGGTCGCGTTCTGGCGCGGCGTGACCATCGACGAATAGCCGGCATCGGTTCCGGACGGTCGCATCCACGGTGAGCCGACGACGGCGGGACTTCCCGCCGTCGTCCGAGTCGATCCTAGGCCGCGATCAATAGTGCCCAATCAGGCAAGGGATCCACCAGTAATGGTGGCCCGGTCTCTCCGAGACAGGCGGCACCGGCAAATACGTCCGGCAAGCCGGGCGGTTCCCACTCCCGGTCTTGGCCCGCGTGGCCGGGGCGGTCCGGCAAGTCGGGCGGTTCCCAGTCTTGTTGTTCACTGGGATAAGAGCGTCCCGCGGGTGATATCCAGCCGGGTGGCTGGTCCCGGGAGGCGTCAACCGGCCTCCACGCCGTTGTGTGTTTGAGCCGGTGGTGCCTCCGGCATGGCTGGCCAAGGTTGGCGATGCCGGTCTCGCCTCCCTCAGACCAAGCCAGCAGATGGTCTGCTTCATTGTCCAAGGAATGGTTGTTGCATCCGGGAAAAGGGCACCGGCCGTCCCGAAGCCGCAACCATTGGCGCATCGCCTTCGGAACCCGGTAGCTGGTGCGTCCGATCTCCAGCGGCGCTCCGCTGCGCGGATCGGTCAGCACACGCAGGAACGAGTCGGCGCCATCTCTGACAAGCCGGCGGGCCATGCTCGGCGGAACGGGACCATACCCGTCCAGCGTGGCCGGTTCCGTCACGACGCCCAGGAGCGAGAACACCGGCACGGTCACCATGACCTGCGCCTTGGGTGACGGGGTTCCTTCCGCCACCCCCGCCAGCAGCCAGTCAGCGGCGACGTCCGCACGGAGCTGCGTCAGAGTCCGGGATTCGGTGGGCCCCTGCAGGGCACGCGCCGCATCCGTGGCACGGGACCACACGGCCGCTGCCACATCCGCAGTCACGTAGGCCGAGAGCCAGGCCATGCCGTCCCGGTCCGGGAGATACTCCAGCCGACGGTCCTTGACGCCCTTGCGGTGGCGCGCTTCGATGCTTACAGGCTGGTGCCGCTCGCGCCAGCTGCGCGCTTTGGCCCGGAATCTGCCCGGCGCCAGTTGTCCTGGGCAGCCACGCGCGGCAAAGGGAGCTTCGGGGTCCAGGAAATGAGCTTCCACGGCAGCAGCCGCGGCGGGGTTCAGACCGGATGTTTCATCACACATCACCCGCGCGTGCTGCCACGAAATGCTCCCTGACCGCAGGGCAGACAGCGTCAGGGGCAACCCGGTGGTCAGGGTGGCTGACTCCGCCAGGAACGCCGCTGCCGATCTTTCACTCACAGTCAGGACGCAGGCCACCTCTGCTGTCACCGCCATTTCCTGGGCGGTGCGCTCCTGCGGGGAAACGGCCGGGGCCGCCAGGGCTGCGGCAGCGTGGGCGTATCCGGCGGCGAAGTGCACCTTCAGCGCGGCCAGCCTGGCTTCCGTTCTTCCCACCTCAGCCAGACCGTCCAGGCATGCGTCGGCTTCGTCCTGAAGAGGGTCAGCCGAGGCCGCGTTTCCGCTCCCGTGACCGGCAAATGCGGCCAGGGCAGCAAGGGAGGCCTCCATGGCCTCCAGCGTCTCCGCAACTGCTCTGACTTCCATACCCACAGCATGTCAGTAGGCACTGACATTAACGCCGGCATCAGATTTGCAGGCAACGTCAGCCTTCCAGGATCTGCCTGATCCCGAACTCTCCCACGGCGAACATCCGCGGATTATCGTCGGAGTTGCTCAGCATGGCCGTGGACAGGATGAGAGCCCAGCCGCGGGCCCTCATCCAGGTGTCCCTTTCCACTGCGGGGCCAAAGGCGTGCATGAAACGTTGGCGAGCGACGGCGTCGAACATCAGCCACCCCACCGCAAGGTCGACGGCCGGGTCCCCTGCCCCGACGTCGCCGAAATCGATGACGCCGGCCAGCGAGCCGTCGTGCGCCAGCAGGATATTGCCCGGGTGAAGGTCCCCGTGGAGCATCATCGCCGGACCATCCCAGGCATTGGCGGCACAGGCCTCCGCCCACACCCCTCTCAGCGCTGCTGCCTGCGGGTAGCGTTCGCCGTCCCCGAGCCGTTCCACCACCACAGCGTCACGGTCCGTCAGCGGCACGCCCCGGAAAGGATTCACCGGGACGCCGGCTTCGGCGGGCGCATGGAGGGACAGGAGGAAGTCCGCCAGGCCTTCAGCGGCCAGCCCTCGGCCTGCCGGGCCGACGTCGGCCGCGGCGACACCGGGCACCCACCGCACGATGCTCCACGGCCAAGGGAAGCCCGACGTCGGCTGGCCGGCATGGACGGGGACAGGAACCGCAACCGGGGAGCGGCGGGCTATGTCGGGAAGGTAGCGCCGTTCATGCAGTATCAGCGAAACTGCCTCCACCCTGCGTGGCAACCGGACGGCCAGGTCGTCGCCGAGCCGGAAGGTCGCGTTGTCCCAGCCATTCGCAACCCGCGCCAAAGGACGATCGCCGAGGTCGGGCCGCTGGTCCCGGACGAGGCCCTGGACCACGGCGTCACTCACTTCAACCGTGGCTGGTGGCATTCGCGCCATGCAGAAGTTCTCCTCATTGGTCCTAAGATGCAATCCGGTCCTATCCCCCTGTCCGAATATAGATCACGTCACAAAGAGCGGATGGGGCGCGGTGGTCACGTCCGGGCTGACTTCTTTGGTCAGCGGCGAGACGCGTATTCGGCTCAATGGCCCACGCTCTTGATGATCAGACAACCCTGGCAGAATCCACCAAGCGGTTGATCGGTTATTACCGCAAACGAACGTCGCGGAACTAGCGGACGCCCGAGCAGGTTCTACGGTCGGCCGCGACCCCCTATCTTGACCATAGGTCGGGCGCCGGGGCCATAATCGGGCTGGGCGCCAGAGCGGTGCCGCAGAGGAGAGCAGGCGGATGACGCCGCCGGAGTAGAGGAGACCTCGAATGACGAGGTATCTAATCTCGTTCCCTGGTGAGGCCATGGTGTTCCCCGAGGAGGACTTCGAGGCGGTGGTCAATGCCGCGCATGCCGTCATCGACGAAGCCAAGGCGGCGGGCGTGTACGTCTTCGGCGGCGGGATCGACGAAGACGTGGACCCGGTGCTCGTGGCAGGTGACGGCACCGTCACCGAGGGCACGTACCCAGACCACAAGGTCCCCAACGGCGGTTACACCATTCTCGAACTGCCCTCGCGGGAGGCTGCACTCGAGTGGGCAGCGAAGATCGCCGTCGCCTGCCGCTGCTCGCAAGAGGTCCGGCAGTTCCAGTACGACCCGGCCAGCTGACGAGGGCTATCTCAGCGAGAGTCCGTGGTGCGTCGCGCGCATGTAACGTCACACAACGCGACGGCCTCCGGATCCGGACAAGCACGCCCTACCCTTGACAGGTGACTTTGACAAAGATTCGCACCGCCGCCGCGAGTTCCCTCGCCGCCGCAGGTCTCCTGTTTACCCTCGCCGCCTGTTCCGCGCCGGCCACCACCCAGCCAAGCACCTCTGCACCGGCTTCCTCGGCAACAGCTTCATCCAGCGCCGCTTCGGGGCCCTGCGCCGGAGTGAAGGTCATCATCGATTCGGGCGCCCTGAAGCAGGCTGCCGCTGACACGTCCGTTTGCGTGCCCGTGAGCGCGGCGACGCCGGCTTCCAAGGTGCTCGACGACGCAAAGGTGAAAACCGAAGGCACTGCCCAGTATCCAAAGGAACTGGTGTGCCGTGTGAACGGTGTGCCGGCCGCAGACCTCGACATCACCCACAAGGGCGGCACCTACCGGGAAGACTGCAGCAAGATGCCGGCAGCGTTCGCCTACTGGGCGCTCTGGGTTAAGCCGGTATCCGGTGACTGGGCCTACGCGCAGGAAGGCCTCGCCACCCTGCAAGTGAGCCCGGGACAGAGCCTGGAGCTGCTCTTCACGGTCGACGGCGCACCGGCCGCACCCTCGGCATGACCTTCCGGCCCGCGCCGCTACGCGCAGGCGCGGCTCTCGCCGTCGTCTTCATCGTGGCGCGGGTCATCTACCGCATCCTTTTCAACGGGGCGGGCCTTGGTGGACCGGTTCTGCTCAACCTGCCCGCGGTGCCGTTGCCTGCCCCGTACGCCCATGTGATCCTCCTCGGTCCGGTCACGGCGCCTGGCCTGTGGGCGGCGGTCCTGTCCGCCCTGCCGATTGCCGGGACGATCCTTGTTTTCGGCCTGCTCAACGCCTGGGTGGACGTGGCCCGCGGCTTCGTGGTTTTGGCCCGGGGCGGCCCCATGCAGGGCTTGGCCCGGACCTTTGTGGTGGCTTGGGCGGCGCTCCCGGCGCTCGCCGACGCCGTGACCTCCGTACGCCTGGCCTTTCGGTTGCGGGGCGAACGCTTCGGATCCCGCGCCCTGGTGCCCGTGCTCGAGCGCACCCTTGAGCACGCGGGCCGGGTTGCCGCGGCCCTGGAGCTGCGCGGCTTCGGGAGCCGGGCAGCTCATCAGCCCGGCCAGGGTATCGCAGCGCCGGTCCTCATCCGGGACGCACAATTCCGTATCGGTGACGCGCAGGTGCGCGTCGCAGGGTTCACGCCGTCGAGCGGTTCAATCACGGTCATTACCGGGCCGACGGGATCCGGCAAGTCCACCATCCTGCGAGGTATCGCCGGCCTGCTCTCACATGTTGATGGTGGAGAAATTGCCGGCACCGTGCGCGTCGGCGGAACGGACCGTGCCACCACGCCGCCGCGCGATACGGCCCGCCTCAGCGGCGTCGTCCTGCAGAATCCCCGCGCCGCCTTCGCCACCACCCGGGTCCGGGACGAAATCGGCCTGGCACTGGAGCTCCGCGGCATGGCATCCCGTACTGCCAGAGCCCGGGTGCTGGAGGTCGCGGAGCATATCGGAGTGTCGGCGCTGCTGGACCGGAATGTCAGCACCCTCTCGGCCGGCGAGGCGACGCTCGTGGCCATCGCCGCCGCGGTGGTGGACCATCCGGCCTTGCTCCTGGTTGATGAGCCACTGGCGGACCTGGACACCGCAGCTCGCGGACACGTGATCGCCGTGCTCAACGCCCTCGCCCGCGACGACGGTGTCTGCGTCATTGTGGCGGAGCACCGGGCGGAGCAGCTCGTCCCGATTGCCGACTCATGGTGGACCATCGACGACGGCGCCCTGGTGCCGGGTGATGCCCCATCCGCGCCGTCGGCCCCTGTCGAAGCCCGTCCAACACCGGCAGGGCCAGCGGAGCTCCCGCCCGTGCTGACGGCAACAAGGCTCGCGGTGCACCGCAAGGGCACGCCGCTGGTGCGCGACGCATCCCTGACCCTGCACCGCGGTGAAGTGGTGGCCTTGGTGGGGCCGAACGGGGCCGGGAAGTCGTCCCTCCTGGTGGCGCTCGCCCTGGGTGAAGGCACGCGCAGTGAAGGCCAGCACCGTGGAGGAACGGCCGACGGCGGCCGCGTCGCCCTCGTCCCGGACGCCTCGGACGACCTCTTCACCAGGGATACCGTCGCCGGGGAGCTCCGCGCTGCCGAACGGCGCCAGGTGCGCCGAAATGGCCGGGGACAGCCTTCGCCTGGCACTGCGGCGTCACACCTTGCCCGTTTACGGGGAGACGTCCGGATTCCCATTGGACATGAGCATCCGCGGGATCTCTCAGCAGGAGAGCGCAGGATCCTTGCCATCGCGCTGCAGACCATGGACGACCCCCAAGTGCTCCTGATCGATGAGCCCACCCGCGGACTCGATCCTGCGGCGCGCACGGCAGTCTCGGCGGCGTTGCGGGCCGCAGCGGACTCCGGCGCGGCGGTCCTGATCGCCACGCATGACCTCGATTTTGCCCGTGGCCTCGGCGCCAGGATCCTCCCGATGCGTGACGGTGTCGTGCCCTCTTCCGTGCCGGAGGCCGTGCCGGAGGCCGTGCCGGCCAACGCGCCGGAACCGCACCTTCCGCTGCTGCCCCGGCTGACAGGAACCGGGCCAGGGCCACGGGTCATCGAACAAACAGACTCTCAGGATGCCGCAAGACAGCGCCGCATCCGGATGCCGAGGGGCGTCGAGCTTGCAGTTCTCGCAGCTGCAAACCTTCTGGCACTCGCAGCATTCTGCTGGCCACTGCTCGCTGCGGCCTTCCCGGACGATGCCGCCGCGGCCCTCCCCTACGCGGCGCTGGCCATTGCGCCGATCGCCGTCATCGCCATCGTCGTGTCCCTGGACGGCTCGGTCCGCTCCGCACATACGGTGGCGTTGCTCGGCGTCCTGGCCGCCGTAGGTTCGGCGGTGCGGGTGGCGAGTACCGGCGTCGGGGGCGTGGAGGCGGTCTTTATCCTGCTGATCCTGGCCGGCCGGGCCTTCGGTGCCCGTTTCGGCCTGCTCCTCGGCGCTGCCACCATCGCCCTCTCGAGCGCTTTGTGGGGTGGGATCGGGCCGTGGACACCGTTTCAGATTTTCGCCTGCGCGTGGGTGGGCGCCGGGGCCGGCTTGCTCCCCCGGCGTGTGCGGGGCAAGGCCGAACTGTGGATGCTATGCGGCTACGGCATCCTGGCGTCCTACCTGTTCGGCCTGCTGACCAACCTGTGGTTCTGGCCCTTCGCGGTGGGCGCCGGCACCGGCATCTCCTACGTGCCCGGCGCAGCGCTGGGCACCAACCTCAGCAGCTTCCTGCTCTACTCGCTTTTGACGTCGACGGCGGGCTGGGACACCTTGCGTGCCGTCACCACCATCATCGGAATCGCTGTGGTGGGGCGGGCCATTCTGGCCGCACTCCGGCGGGTGAAGCCGGTCTCCGGCGTGGTTCCTGGACCCGGTGGGCAAGCCGCGCAGGCTCAATCCGATCAGGCTCCCTCCACCCCGGCCGCAGACCGGCGCCAACTCACACCTTGAAGTACTTCGCCTCCGGGTGGTGGAACACGAACGCGTCGGTGGACTGTTCAGGGTGCAGCATCAGCTCATCGCTCAGGACCACGCCCATCCGCTCTGGACGCAGCAGTTCCGTTACCTTGCGGCGGTCCTCCATGTCCGGGCACGCGGGGTAGCCGAGCGAGAACCGCGCACCGCGGTAGTCGAGCTTGAACAGCCCGGCTTTGTCCTTGGGCTCCTCGGAAGCGAAACCCAGCTCCGAGCGGATGCGGGCATGCCAGAACTCCGCCAGCGCCTCGGTGAGCTGCATGACCAGTCCGTTGAGTTCGTAGTAGTCGCGGTAGTGGTTTCCTTTGAACAGCTCGCCAGTCACCTCGTCGATCTTGGAGCCGGCGGTGACCAGCTGCACCGGAAGGACGTCGATCTGCCCCGATTCACGCGAGCGCACAAAGTCGGCGAGGCACAGGTGCCGGTCGCGGCGCTGGCGCGGGAAGTCGAAGCGCAGCCGCTCGGTGCCGATCGGACCGCCTGAGCCGCCGTCGGGGGCGAGCAGTCCCGCGGTGCCGAGGACGCCGTCGCGATCCTCCCCGTGGTGGAGCACCACCACCTGTTCCCCCTCGGAGACCACCGGGAAATAGCCGTATGCGACGGACGCATCCAGCATTCCCTCGGCGAGGATGCGGTCCAGCCAGTACCGCAGGCGCGGCCGGCCCTCGCGTTCCACCAGTTCCTCGTAGGAGGCGCCGTCCTCGCCGCGGCCGGGCTTGAGCCCCCACTGCCCCATGAAGGTGGCGCGTTCGTCGAGGAAGGCGGAGTAGTCGTGGAGCGATACGCCGCGCACGATGCGCGTGCCCCAGAACGGCGGCGCTGGCACGGGGTTGTCGGCGGCGACGTCGGACCGGCCGGGCATCGCCTCCGGCTCGGTCACCGTGAACTTCGGGCCGCCTTTATGGATCCGCTTCTTCAGCGGCGGAAGGCCGACGGCGGCCGGGTCGGCGCCGCGGGCCACCTGCACCAAAGGCTCCATGAGTGCCAGGCCCTCAAAGGCGTCCTTGGCGTACCTGACAGTTCCCTCAAATTGTTCCGCCAGGTCCTGCTCCACGTAGGCGCGGGTCAGGGCTGCCCCGCCGAGGATGATCGGCCATTTTTTCGCCAGGCCACGGGACTGCAGTTCGGCGAGGTTCTCCTTCATCACCACAGTGGATTTCACCAGCAGGCCGGACATGCCGATCACGTCCGCGTCGTGCTCCTCGGCCGCGGCCATGATCTCGGCAATCCCCTGTTTGATGCCGATGTTGATCACTTTGTAGCCGTTGTTGGTGAGGATGATGTCCACCAGGTTCTTGCCGATGTCGTGCACATCGCCGCGCACGGTGGCAATCACCATGGTGCCCTTGCCCGAGGAATCCGACTTCTCCATGTGCGGCTCGAGCAGGGCCACCGCATTCTTCATCACCTCGGCGGACTGCAGCACGAACGGCAGCTGCATCTCGCCGGCGCCGAAGCGCTCGCCCACCACCTTCATGCCCTCGAGCAGGTAGTCGTTGATGATGCCGAGCGGGGTCATGCCCTCGGCGCGGGCCAGGTCCAGGTCCTCTTCAAGGCCCTTTCCTTCGCCGTCGATGATGCGCCGCTCCAGGCGCTCGCCGGTGGGCAGCGCCGCGAGTTCCGCAGCGCGCTGGTCCTTCAGCGCTGCGGTGTCGACCCCGGCGAAGAGGTCCAGCATGCTGTTCAGGGGGTCGTACGTGATGTTGCCGTCGGCGTCGTATTCGCGGCGGTCCCAGACGAGGTCCAGCGCCACCTTGCGCTGCTCCTCCGGCAGGGAAGCGAGCGGCACGATCTTGGCCGCGTCGATGATGCCGCTGGTCAGGCCGGCCTGCACAGCCTCGTGCAGGAACACCGAATTCAGGGCCATGCGCGCTGCCGGGTTCAGGCCGAAGGAGACGTTCGAGACGCCGAGCGTGGTGTGGATGCCGGGGTACTTCGCGGTGATCTGGCGGATGGCCTCGATCGTTTCGATGCCGTCCCGGCGGGTTTCTTCCTGGCCAGTGGCGATGGGGAAGGTCAGGCAATCGACGATGATGTCCTCGACGCGCATCCCCCATTCACCCACCAGGGAATCGATGAGGCGCGAGGCGATGGCCACCTTGCCCTCGGTGGTGCGTGCCTGGCCGTGTTCGTCGATGGTCAGGGCGATCACGGCGGTGCCGTGTTCCTTCACGAGCGGCATGATGCGCGCGAAGCGGCTTTCCGGGCCGTCGCCGTCCTCGTAGTTGACGGAGTTGACCACCGGACGCCCGCCGATGAGTTCGAGCCCGGCCTGCAACACGGGCGGTTCGGTGGAGTCGATGACGAGCGGGAGCGTGGAAGCCGACGCGAAACGTGAGACGACCTGCTTGATGTCGGCCACGCCGTCGCGCCCCACGTAATCAATGCACACGTCGAGCAGGTGCGCGCCGACGCGGACCTGCTCGCGGGCGATATCGACGCAGTCGTCCCAACGCTCGTCGAGCATCGCCTGGCGGAACGCCTTCGAACCGTTCGCGTTGGTGCGCTCGCCAATGGCGAGGTAGGCGGACTCCTGGTCGAAGTTCACATGATGGTAGAGGGAGGCGATGCCTGCTTCGCGCTCGGTGGGAACGCGGGCGGCTCCCTCTCCGCTAGCGGAGCTCTTCCCGCCGCTGGTGACAGCAACGCTGGCGCGCAAGGGCGCCAGACGCTCGACGACGGCGGCCATGTGCTCCGGCGTCGTACCGCAACATCCGCCCACCAGGCCAAGGCCGAATTCCCGGACGAACTGCTCGTGCGCGGTGGCGAGTTCGGTGGGCGAGAGCGGATAGTGCGCGCCGTTGGCACCGAGGACGGGCAGGCCGGCGTTGGGCATGCAGGCGATCGCCACGGAGGACTGCTTGGCCAGGTGGCGCAGGTGCTCGCTCATCTCATCCGGCCCGGTGGCGCAGTTCAGGCCGATGGCGTCGACCCCGAGTGGTTCGAGGGCGGTGAGCGCGGCGCCGATTTCGGATCCCATCAGCATGGTTCCGGTGGTTTCGACGGTCACCTCGACGAAGATCGGGAGCCGGATGCCGCGGGTGACGATGGCCTGCTTGCAGCCGTTGACAGCGGCTTTGGTCTGCAGGAGGTCCTGGCTGGTCTCGATGAGGAAGGCGTCCGCTCCCCCGTCGATGAGGCCCTCGGCCTGCAGGGCGAAGGTCTGCTTGAGGTGGTCGTAGGTGGTGTGCCCCAGGCTGGGGAGTTTGGTGCCCGGCCCCATCGAGCCCAGGACCCAGCGCATCCGTCCGTCTGTTTTTTCTGCCGCTTCTGCGCGGTCCCGGGCGATTTCGGCGCCTTTGCGGGCGAGCTCTTCAATCCGGTCGTCGATGCCGTAGTCGGAGAGGTTTGACCAGTTCGCACCGAAGGTGTTGGTTTCGACCGCATCGATGCCCACCGCGAAGTACGCGTCATGAATGTCCGCGAGAACATCCGGCCGCGTGGCGTTGAGGATCTCGTTGCAACCTTCCAGCCCCAGGAAATCGTCCTCGAGCGACAGCTCCCGGCCCTGCAGCATGGTGCCCATCGCCCCATCGGCGATCACGACCCGATGGTTCACTGCATCCAGCAGCGCCTGGGATCGAACGGGACGGGGCACGGACTCAATATCAAGCGCAAAACGAGGCATCTCAACAGACTACGGGCGGGGACCTATGCAGTGCCCTGTATTTCCATGTACTACGACGGGGGTCAGCCCGCGCCCTGGCCCTCGCGGGCCACTTCCTCCAGGATCCTGGCTGTGGGCGCTCCCGTCATCAGCTGCCCTATCACCTCCGGCTTGTCCCACACGTCGCTACGGAGCCGTTCCAGAAAGCCGTTCGCAGCATCCTTGGTGTCGAAGTCAAGGAGCACGGCCACGGCGTTCTGGTCCTCTGTATCCCGGAACAGGCGGACAGACCTAGCGCCCGAGGCGGCGCGGCCTGCAGGATCGGTGTCGAATACTTTCTTGAAAGCTTCGTAGTCCCGGACTGGATAGCTGATCTGCAGTGTGAACATCGTCTTTCCTCTCCCTCGGGCTGTGTCAGGTCAAAGATAGGCCTTCGAGCGTCATCCCGGTAGGGCCGGCGTTGAACCGGTGCCGCGTTGCCCTTCTGGCGTATGTATCCGTGCCCCTACAGCGCAGACCAGCCGCCGTCGGAGGCGAGGATGGCGCCGTTGATGTTAGGGCCGTCGTCGCTGAGCAGGAACGTGATGGATGCGGCCAGCTGCGCGGCGGTGGCGGGCGTGGGGACGGTGCCCTGCATCAGCGGGCCGAGGCGTTCGGCCGCGAGCTGGGATCCCCAGTTGGCCACGGTGTTGGCGATGGTGAGGCCGGGACCACGGCGTTGAAGCGCAGGCCCTTGGCCACCAACGAAAGGTCCGAGATCAGCGGCTTGTCCGTCGAATAGGAGAACGAGACGTTCTCGAACACCAGATGCCCGCGCCCGCCGGCAGGAACAGAACCAACAGCCTCCGGCGACTGCTCGTCCGTTTCCAGCAACTCGACCACTCCGCCGACGCGGACCGCCGCCGCCCCCGCACCCAATTCCCCGCCCACCTGCACGACGTGACCAGTCTCACGCGCAATAAGCGGACTCGCGCTTGAGCGGCCAGCGTCGCGCCCGGCATGATGGAAAAGAAGGCTGAGAGGACCATTTCGCAGCCTGCCGGGCCCTGACATTCACTCGCACGGCTAGAGGAATGCAGCGGCCTGGAAGCAAAAGTTGAACCAAACCTGGTGGACGCAACGAGGCCAAACCAGTGAGCTCATCGAGCTGCACAAGGTCTCTTAGCGTTCACGGATCGACCCCGTCCCGGGCTCCGCACCGACGCGAAGCCCACGACCTAATTGATGAATGAGGCAGCGAATAATGACGTTCGACACCGATCACTCCGTGACGCTTAAAATCTGGGACCGCTCCACCATGGACCACACCCTGGAAGCGGCCGCGCAGGCCCTCTCGGCACGGGCCAAGACCCCCAAATCCGCCATCGCGGTCACGTGCAGCGGACCCAACACCTTCACGCTGAGCCTGAAGCGCGACGCCCCCCAGGGCGCCACTTTCGAGGAAGTTACCCGCTAGAAAACGCAGGAGGACGACGGCGGGAGGCCTCGCCGTCGTCCTCTGCTGTTTGCCCTCCAGGCAGTCAGCCGAGCTTGCGTTGCCGCTCAGGCATTGGCGTGTTCGGCGAGGATGCCGTCGATCTGGCCCATCGCCTGCTGCATGCCCTCTTCCATGCCCATGGCGAGGACCTGCTCCATCTGTTCCTCCGCCTCGAAGGTGGACCTGACGGTCATCCGGGTGCGCTCCCCGATCGGCTCCAGGGTCACCGCCCCGTGGATGGCGCCCATGGCATCAACCGGAGCACCATTCTCGTCTGCAAAGCCGTCGTCGAACTCGAGGTGGTGCGGGGCGTCGATGGCGGTGAACCGCCACCACCCACGAGCCTTCTCCCCCTCGGGTCCGGTCATGAAGTAGCTGGCCTCGCCCCCGGGAACGAAGTCGTGCTTCTCGAAGGTGGCCGGCCAGCTGGGCGGACCCCACCAACGCTCGAGCAGGCGCGGATCCTCCCAGATCTGCCAGACGCGCTCCACGCCGGCGTCGAACTCGGCGATCATGGTGATGCTCAACGCCTCGAGGTTCTTGTCCGAACTGATAACAGTCATGATGTTCCCTTCCTAGCCTTCTGCATTTTTATTGTGTCTGGCCTGTATCTGCCTGGCCCGGTTCAGCGAGGAGGTCCGCGATCCGCTCGGCGCGCTGCCGCCAGATCACCTCGTACTCATCGAGCAGCCGCCGGGCTTTCTGCAGCCCTTCGTGGTCACCACGCACGATCTGCTCCCTTCCACGCTTCTCCTTCGTCACGAGGGAGGCGCGTTCCAACACCGCCACGTGCTTCTGGACGGCGGCAAAACTCATGGCATAAAGCGAAGCCAGCCCTGACACCGAGTACTCCCCCACCGTCACCCGGCGCACGATGTCCCGCCGCGTGGTGTCGGCCAACGCCTGGAAGAGACGGTCAAGTTCTTCGTCGCTGAGCTGATCTACAACCATTTGGTTGTAGGATAGTCCCCGCGCGGACACCATGTCAATGGCCTCGAATTCCCTCGCGGAGGGGCCGAATAAGCGCCGGACTGACCGGCGTGCCGGTGATGCGACCGGCGTAAAGTGAGCCTCATGAAGCGCGTGATGATCGACCGCTTCGGCGGCCCGGAAGTCCTGCGAGTGGCGGAGGTCGAAGACCCCCGGCCCGGCCCGGGTGAGGTCCGCGTCAGGGTTCTGGCTTCGGGAGTATCGTTCACCGATGCCCAGTTGCGGGCCGGCACCTATCTGGGCGGCGCCAAGCCGCCATTCACGCCGGGGTACGAGCTCGTGGGAATCGTCGACGAGCTCGGCCCGGGGTGCGCAAGGCTGCGAGTGGGCGACCGCATCGGCGCACTGACGGTGTGGGGCGCCAACGCCGAACTTGTCTGCGTGCCGGAGGCGTACGCCGTCGAGGTGCCCGAGGACCTCGACCCGGCCGAGGTGGTCAGCCTCGTCTTTCCATACATGACCGCCTACCAACTGCTGCACCGCGCGGCCAAGGCGAAATCCGGGGAAAGCGTTCTGGTGCACGGCGCGGCCGGCCGGGTGGGAACCGCGGTCCTCGAGCTCGGAGCACTGGCCGGCCTGCGCCTGATCGGCACGGCCTCGGCAACCGACCGCGCCGCCGTGGAACGGCTCGGCGCCGTGGCGATCGACTACCAGCACGAGGACTTCCTGGCCCGGGTCCGCGCGATGAACGACGGCGGTGTGGACGTTGCGCTCGACGGCATCGGCGGCACATTGTCGCTTCGCTCCTTCCGCGCGCTGCGGCCCGGGGGACGGCTCGTGGTGTTTGGGCGTTACGCCACTCTCGCACACGGGCGCAAGAATTGGCCGGCGGTGATCGAGTGGTACGCGGCAACCGCGGCCGTGGCGCTGTGGGGGCTGCTCTCACCACGACGACGCGTGCTCGCTTACCGGATCCAGAAGCTGCGCATCCACCACCAGGACTGGTTCCGCGAGGACTTCGGGGTGCTGCTGGGGATGCTCCGCCGCGGCGAGATCCACCCGGTGGTGGCCGAGCGCCTGCCGCTGTCCGAGGCACGAAAGGCCCATGAGCTGCTCGAGAGCACGGCGGCCACGGGGAAGATCGTATTGGTGCCGTAGGTGTGGGTCTCCTTCGCGGCAGGGGCCGGCTCCTACCTCCGCCCAAGGAATTCAGTCAGCCGAACGCCCCCTGCGCGCGGGTCCGGATGGCTCCGATCACCGGCGCCGATCCCCGGGTGCGGTAGACATCGATAGGCCTGGAGCCCAGCTGCACGTTGGGGCTGCACATCCAGACCATCGCCTGGGCCGGCGTGAAAGCACCATGGAGGTGCCCCACAAGGGCATCAAGGTCCGCGAGCCGGAGCCGGCCGTCCGCATTCGGCGCGTCCTGCCCCGATGCCCAGCGGTCCAGAAGATCCACGCTGATGCCCAGCAGAGGTGCCACGGCGTCCTTGCCCAGCGAGTTTATGAGCCGTTCGGCTATTGCCTTCGGGCTGTACCCGGGTGCGTCCCTCAACTCCGAGAGGCTGGCGAAAACCGTGGTGGCAGAAACCACCGGTTCTTCAGCGCTCGCGTCCTGCGGCTGTTCCATGACGAAATGCTACTTATTTCCGCCGCCCTGCAGTAGGGCCACAGGACCTCCCGGGCCCTGGGAACTTGGACGCGCTGCCGCGCCTGCAGGCAATCGGCGTACGATCGGGTGGTGGGGGAAGCCCGCGAAAGGGGATCCTATGAACACTATTCCCGCGCAGGCACGGACCTACTCCAGCACTCTGGGGGCCTCCCCGTTGACGGCCGGAACCTTTATTCTTGACGGCACAACCCGGGCCATGTGGTGGTCTGATGAGCTCTACGATATCCATGGATACCACCGCGGTGACGTCGTTCCGACCCTCGAACTGACACTGGCGCATAAACACCGTGACGACCTGCCGCGAATTCAGGCAGTCAACCGTGAGCTGTTTGCCCACGGCGGGCATGTGGCCATCTACCATCGCGTGATCGATGCCCAGTCGCACGAACACAGGGTGCTGACAGCCGGGGAGGCGGTGCTGGACCAGGCCGGGAAGCTGCTAACTGTCTCGGGAGTCATGCTGGACCTCACCTCGACAGTCCACCGCGAAACCCAGCTGGCAGCGCGCGAAGCCGTCCAGGGTGCTCTGGCCACACGCGCCACCATCGCCAAGGCAGAGGGCATCCTTATTGGGCGGCTGGGCATCGCATCAGAGGAAGCTTTCAAGCTGCTGGTGACCTACAGCAACAACAGAAACATCAAACTCGCCGGCGTGGCGTGCGCCCTCGTTACCCTGGCTGACAATCCAGCCGACCTCACCCCCTTGGGGCAGTTCATTCAGGAACTGACCCAAAGCTCCCTGCCCCGCCCGCACCGCTGAGCGCACGCGGTAATGGCCACCCTGGACACCCAGGCGTGAACGCTAGTTCCCGCCGTCGGACTCGTCGGCGTCGTCCGGGTCGGAGCCCGCCTGGGCCTCCTCCAGGCGGTCTCCTTCGGAGGCTGCCGGGGGAACCTCAAGGTCCGCCGAGTAGGGCGCGCGCGGCCGCGGGAGACCATCGATCAGCTCATTGGCCGCCATCGCCAGCAGGTCCCGCTGCAACGGGGGAAGTGACATCAGCCCCTGAAGGTAGGCCTCGACCTCGTACTCGCCGGCGTCACCGGAAATTCCGAAATACCGAAGCCATAGCTCGGAGACCGGAATGCCCGCATCCTTAATTGCTTCATGAAGCCTGCGGCGCTGCTCCGGTTCGTTGGGATCAAAACCCATGAGAAGACCCTCTATCCCCCCATACCAGTCGCGCCTGCGACCATTCGGGCGCTGAGCCGGGCCAGCGGCACGTTGGTTGAACGCGCCTCCCGGATCAGCTGGTCCAGGGCTTCCTCATGGCTGATTCCGTGGCGCTCCATCAGCATTCCGCAAGCCCGGTTGACCAGGTCCCTGGTGAACAGGGACTCCTGCAGTCCTGCAGTCATCCGGTGGGGCGCATCGCTCGCTTGGATGTGGGACAACAACGTTGCCGCGGGCTCCGCGAAGAGGCTCAGGATCCGGCCGCTGTCCCCGTCGTATGCCCCGGGCTGCGCCCCATACATCTTCAGCGCCCCGATCGAGGCTTTCCCAGCCAACAGCGGGACGCTGACCACTGAACGCACGGGCAGCCCGTCAACCGCCGCGGCCCACTCCGGCCACCTGCTGTCCGCTGAAATCTCATCCACGAGGACGATTTTTTCCGACGCCCATGCGGTCAGGCAGGGTCCCTGCCCGGTTGCATATTGCGCCGCATCGGCCCGCTCCACCACCGAGTCGGTAAAACCGCTACTGAGCCTACGCCCCCGCGAATCCAACAAGGACACCCCGGCCCCGACCGTGCCGGGCAAAGATTCCTTGATTGCCTGGGAAAGCAGCTGAACGGCCCTGTCGACCTTTTCCTCCGTCAGCAGCAACCCGCGGATACGGGCTATCAGACCGGTCAATTCATCCAGGGGAAGCTGCTGCGCCATACGCTCTCGATCTCCAGTAACCTGCGCCGGGGCTCGTTGCTTCCCGCGCTAGCAACCAGCTTATTCCGAACAGGCGCCGGAGCGCGCTGCCGGGACACGCCGAGCAATGCCAAGCGTGTCGGCGGCGCCCCGTGTTCAGTTCACCGACTCGGGTCAGTGCGATGAACTGGGTCGCATCTGACTTAATTCCCGAAGCGAATTGTGGCCGGCTGGAACTCGCTGCCGCTGGGAGGCGTGGTGGACTGGCACTGGTTGCGAGGCCCTGATCCGGTGGGATGGTTCGCTCCGGCGGCTGCTGCTTAGGTCGCGTATCAGACCGGTCCCGGCGATCTCGCGAACCATGGCGATCCCCTCCACGGCGGCTCGTTTCGTGGGGAACTTTACTGAAATCGCCACAAGCTCCCCGGTCTTGCCAAGCAGCTTGAACCTGTACCCGCCTTCGGGTGCGCTAATCAATTCGAAGTGTCCGGACATCGTCGTCAGCCCTCCGTCATATTGGTCTTCTCGGTCGGACTCTCGGTCAGGCTTAAAGCCTACTTCCGCCCGTGGGCCGGTGTCAGTCCCGTAAGCGGCGCCACGCAGGCCCCGCCCGGCAATTGACTATTCGTTCTCGGGCGGGTCGGTGTACTCGTCAGCCCCAGCACTATCCTGGGTATCGCGATCGTCCGCCGTATTCGACTCCTGGTCCGGCTGGGCGAGGTTCGCGTCGTCAGAGTAGGGCGCAAAAAGACGGGGCACAGCCTCGATAAGTTCATTGGCGGCCATGGCGAGCAGGTCCCGCTGAAGTGGCGGGAGCGAAAGCAGGCCCTGCAGGTACGCTTCGACTTCGTATTCGCCCACGCTGCCGCCGATGCTGAAATAGTTCAGCCAGAGCTCCCCTGACTTAAGGTCCGCGGCTTTCAGAGCTGCCCGGAGCCGCTGCCGTTGCTCGGGTTCGTTGGGGTCAAAGCCCATGGTGGCGCGCCTCTAGTTCCCGCCGGCCGACATTTCGGCGATGAGTTGGGCGCTGGCCTGGGCAATTGTTGTGCCACGGCGCCGGCCCTGGAGCATCAGTTCCTCCAAAGCACGCTCGTACGCGATACCGTCCCGCTGCATCAGCATCCCGCATGCACGGTTCACCATGTCCCTGCTTTCCAGGGCGGCCTGGAGGTTTTCACTGATGTGCTGCGGCACCTCGCTGCTTTGGACATGCGAGAGCAGCGTCGCTGCCGGAGCGGCGAACAGCTCCAGCAACCGCACACTGGCCGGTGTGTAGGCGGAAGGAAGCGCGGCGTAGACCTTCACGGCGCCAATGCATTTCTTCTCGGAGACGAGGGCAACGCTCACCACGGACCGGATGGGCAACCCCTTGACAGCCGCACTCCATCGCGGCCAACGGTCATCTGTGCGCACGTCGTCGACGAGGATGGATTCCTCGGCGGCCCAAGCCGTCAGGCACGGGCCCTCACCGAGTTCGTACTGCAGCGCGTCAGCCTGTTCCACTACGGCGTCGGTTACTCCTCGGCTGATTCTGCGGCCGCGGGCGTCCAGAACCGACACCCCGGCCCCGACGGTGCCGGGAATGGAATCCTTGATCGCCCGTGCCAGGAGCTGAACGGCGGCGTCGACCTTTTCCTCGGTCAGGAGCAGGCGGCGGATCCGCCCGACCGCGCCGGAGAGCTCATCCAGTGGGAGCTTCTTCGCCATGGATCATCCTCCAGCCAGTCGCCGGACGATCCGAGTCCGGGAGGACCGTCCGGAGAGTTCGTGTGCGGGCACCTGTTCTTGCCGCAGCTTCAGCTTAACCCCGGTCCGGTACCTCCGCATCTGGCTGGGCGTCCACGGGTCGCTCCACGGCGGGTCGCGGTGGGCCGGTTCCCCCAGTGCCGCGCAGATCAGCATGCCTGTGCCGCCGGAAGTGCGGCCAGGCCATGGAAGGCATCAAGATCGAGTTGCTGCTATTCGCGCGTGATGGGAAGTTTGGTCCCCTTGGACTCAGTCATGGCCCGCTCCGGAATTGGCGTGCGGACTTCGAGGACGCCGTCCTTGTAGGTGGCCTTGATGTCTTCCTCCTTCACCTCCTGCGGCAGCGGAACGGAGCGGAAGAACGAGCCATAGCGGAATTCGGACCGGTAGCTGTCCTTTCCCTTCTCTTCCTTCTCCTCCTTGCGCTCAGCGCGGATCTGCAGGGCGCCGTCAACGACCGAAACGTCGATATCCTTGTCCGGATCCAGCCCCGGCGCTTCGGCCCGGACAACGAGCGTGTTGCCGTCCACGTACTCCTCGACGCGGATTGGCAGTGGCTGGTTTTCGTGTTGGAAGACCCTGTCCATGGCGTCCATCAGTTCCGACGGGGTCCGGCGGAGCAGATCAAAGGGGCTGGTGCGGAACGTGTCCAGCCAGCGGCTGGTCTGGAATGGGGACCACCTGAGCAGATCAGACATGACGTACCTCCAGTGAGTTGCGATGTGGTGCCCGAAATGGGCTAACACCTTCAGTAGACGCCCGCTGACGCGGAGCGGGCAGGGGCAAAAGACCCGCCCTGGAACTGCTTGCGCTCGTCACAGATGAGCTGCGAACACGGACGGACCGAGGCACATCCCGCCAAAATCCATTGGCCCCGTCGACATAACCGCGGGCGCGGACCCCTAAACCTCCGCCACCGGTGCGGCGAACTGCGCCGCGTACAGCGCGGCGTACGCCCCACCCGCGGCCAACAACTCCGCGTGCGTCCCCTGCTCCACTATCTGCCCGGCCTCCATCACCAGGATGAGGTCGGCGTCGCGGATGGTGGAAAGCCGGTGCGCGATCACGAAGCTCGTCCGGTCGCTCCTCAAGGCGCTCATCGCTTTCTGCACCAGCACCTCGGTGCGGGTGTCCACCGAGCTGGTGGCCTCGTCCAGAATGAGGACTGAAGGGCGGGCCAGGAACGCGCGGGCAATGGTGAGCAGTTGCTTCTCACCCGCGGAGACGTTGCCGCCCTCGTCGTCGAGCACGGTGTCATAGCCCTCGGGCAAGGACCGTACGAACCGGTCCACGTATGTGGCCTGCGCCGCCTCGAGAATCTCGGATTCAGAGGCAGACGGGCGGCCGTAGGCGATGTTGTCCCGGATAGTCCCGCCGAACAGCCAGGTGTCCTGCAGCACCATGCCCATCCGCGAGCGCAGCTCGTGCCGGGTCATGGCGGCGACGTCCACGCCGTCGAGCGTTATCCGCCCCTTATCCAGCTCGTAGAACCGCATCATCAGGTTCACCAGCGTGGTCTTCCCGGCGCCGGTGGGGCCCACGATCGCCACCGTCTGCCCAGGCTCCGCCACCAGGCTCAGATCGGAGATCAGGGGCTTGTCCGGCGAATAGGAGAAGGAGACGTCCTCGAACTCCAGCCGCCCGCGCGTCACCTCGGGCTGCAACGGGACATCCGGATCGGACAGCTGTTCCTCCGTGTCCAGCAGCTCGAACACCCGCTCCGCGGACGCCACTCCGGACTGCAGCAGGTTGGCCATGGAACCAAGCTGTGCCAGCGGCTGGGTGAACTGGCGCGAGTACTGGATGAACGCCTGCACGTCGCCCAGCTGCATGGCGCCGGAGGCCACCTGCAGGCCGCCCACCACGGCGATCCCCACATAGACCAGGTTCCCGATGAAGGTCATGGCCGGCATGATCAGGCCGGAAATGAACTGCGCGCCGAAACTGGCGTCGAACAGCTCCACGTTCTTCTGCCGGAACCGTTCCTCCACCTCCCGCTGCCGGCCGAACACCTTCACCAGCGCATGTCCGGTGTACGTCTCCTCGATCTGCCCGTTCAGCTCCCCGGTGTGCTTCCACTGCGCCACAAACAACTTTTGTGAACGCTTGGCAATCATGGTGGTGGTCACCAGCGTCAGCGGAATCGTCACCAGCGCGATCACCGCCAAAGTGGGCGAGAGCAGCACCATCATCAGCAGCACCCCGGCCACGGTCAGCAGCGAGGTCACCGCCTGGCTGATGGACTGCTGCATGCTTTGGGAGATGTTGTCCACGTCGTTGGTCACCCGGCTGAGCAGCTCACCGCGCTGCACGGAGTCGAAGTAGCGCAATGGGAGCCGGTTGATCTTCGCCTCGATCCGCTCGCGCAGCCGGAACACCGTGCGTTGCACCACGCCGTTGAGCACATAGGCCTGCACCCAGCTGAACGCCGAGGCCAGCACATACAGCGCCAACGCCCACAGCAGCACAGTGGAGAGCGCGGTGAAGTCGATCCCCGTCCCGGGCGTCAGCGTCATGGCGCTGAGCATGTCCGCCTTCTGGTTCTCCCCAGCGGCCCGCAGCTGCGCAATCAGCTGCTCCTTGCTCACCCCGGCCGGAAGCTGCTTGGACACCACTCCGGAGAAGATCAGGTTGGTGCCCTCCCCCAGCAGCCGCGGTCCGATCACCGAGAACGTCACGCTCACCACGGCGAGCGCCAGCACCAGCAACAGCCACAGCCGCTCGGGGCGAAGCTCGCCCAGCAGCCGTTTGGCGGAGGGCCCGAAGTTCATTGCCTTTTCCGCCGGAATGTTCATCCCGGCGAACGGGCCGCCGTGCCCGGGACCCCCACGCGGCCGGACAGGCATGCGTACGACGGCGGAGTCCCCGCCGGGGCCGCCGGCAGCAGCGGCCGTTCCGGTCCGGTTCCCACGAACAGTGCTCATGCCGCCTCCTCCGCCGCCAGCTGCGAGCTCACAATCTCCTGGTACGTATCGGACGTCTCCAGGAGCTCTTCGTGTGTTCCGTGGCCCACGATCCTGCCGTCGTCGAGCACCAGGATCTGGTCCGCGTCCACGATGCTGGACACGCGCTGGGCGATGATCACCAGGGTGGCTCCTGCCGTGTTGTGCTTGAGCGCCTGTCGGAGGCGGGCATCGGTGGCGGTGTCCAGCGAGGAGAAGGAGTCATCAAAAATGTAGAGCTCGGGCCGTTTCACCAGTGCCCGGGCAATGGCGATCCGCTGCCGCTGCCCGCCGGAGACGTTGGTGCCGCCCTGCGAGATGGGTGCGTCCAGGCCGCCCTCCATTTCGCGGACGAAGTCCTCCGCCTGCGCGATGGAGAGCGCCCCCCAGAGCTCTTCTTCAGTGGCGTCGGGCTTGCCATAGAGCAGGTTGCTGCGGACGGTACCGGAAAACAGGTACGGCTTCTGCGGAACCAGTCCGATGTGCCCCCACAGGAGGTCCGGGTGCAGGTCCTTCACGTCCACGCCGTCGATCAGCACCGCACCGCTCGTGGCGTCGAAGAGTCGCGGCATGAGGTTCACCAGGGTGGTCTTGCCGGAGCCAGTGCTGCCGATGATCGCCGTCGTCTGCCCCGAACGGGCGGTGAAGCTGACGTGCGAGAGAACCGGCTGCTCGGCACCCGGGTAGGCGAACCCGACGTCGCGCATCTCCAGCTGGCCGCTGTAGCGGCCGCCCGGCCCCGCCGCGAGGGACACGGGGTTCAGCGGGGGGCGGACACTGGATTCGGTGCCCAGCACGGCGCCGATCCGGTCCGCCGAGACCGCGGCGCGGGGAATCATCACGGCCATAAACGTGGCCATCATGACGGACATCAGGATCTGCAGGAGGTAGCTGAGGAAGGCGATCAGCGTGCCAACCTGCATGGAGCCGTCCTCGATCCGGAACGAGCCGAACCAGATCACGGCCACGCTGGAGACGTTCAGCACCAGCATGACCGTGGGGAACGCGAGCGCCATCAGGCGCCCGGCGCGCAGTGCCGTGTCCGTGACGTCCTCGTTGGCTTTCCCGAAGCGGGCGGTCTCAATGTCCTCCCGCACGAACGCGCGCACCACGCGGATGCCGGCAAGTTGTTCGCGGAGGACCCGGTTGACGCTGTCGATCCGGGTCTGCATCAGACGGAACAGCGGCACCATGCGGGTGATGATCAACCCGACGGCAATCATCAGCACGGGCACGCTCACCGCGATGAGCCACGACAGCTGCGCATCCTGCCGGACCGCCATGATCACGCCGCCGATGCTCAGCATGGGCGCGGCCACCATCAGCGTGGCGGACATCAGCACCAACTGCTGGACCTGCTGGACATCATTGGTGGAGCGGGTGATGAGGCTCGGCGCTCCGAACCGGCTCACCTCCTGCTCGGAGAACTCGGCCACCCGCGTGAAGATCGCTCCGCGGACGTCCCGGCCCAGGGCCATCGCTGCCTTCGCGCCGAAGTACACGGCGGTGACGGCGCAGGCGATCTGCAGGAGCGTGATGAACAACATCAGGGAGCCGGTTCGCAGGATGTAGCCGGTGTCCCCCTTCGCCACACCCTGATCGATGATGTCCGCGTTCAGAGTGGGCAGGTACAGGGAAGCGATGGACTGCGCCAGCTGGAAAACGACGACGGCGAACAGCAGCCGCTGCTGCGGCCTCAGGTATTCAACGAGCAGTTTCCACAGCATCCGATCTCCAACTCAGCCTACGAGGATCTCCCAGAAAGTAATTTGAAGGCCAGTGTACGTCCGCAAGCTGGGGCTGGACCGGCTTCCTCTCACGGCGAATCGGGCCGCGCGTGGCGGGCTTGGTCAGCGCAGGTGGAACGCGTCGGTGCGCAGGCTGCGGAGGGCCCGGAGGATGACCGAGAGAATTTCGAAATCCCGGTCCGTTGCGGAGTCGGCGTCGGAGAGCTCCTGCAGGGCCTCGGAGATCAGCCGGAGTTTTCCCTCGACCAGCGGAGAATGCCCTGATGTGCCGGCGGTGCCCGATGCGGTCAGTGACAGAGTTCGGGCGGCGCTGGACAGGACGTCATAAAAGTCCTCGCGCAGGGATGCACGGGCCATGGTCTCCCAGGCATCGTTGCGGGGCAGCGTGTCTATCCGGCTCAGCAGCTTGCGTCCCTCGATCTGTTCGAACAGGTCAAAGTAGGTCCTGGCCAGTTCTTCCGGATGCAGTCCGGTCTTGCCGGAGGTCGCGATGATATCCAGGAGCGGATATTGATAAAGGAGGGCGGAGGCCTTGCGGGCCATGCCGGCCGGCACCCCCTGTTCCTGGAAATGCCCGGCCGTTTCCGCCACTTCATCGTTCTGGCTGGGGTGGAGCAGTGACGGAAGCGCCTCCGACAGTTTGGCCGCCGGTCCGGCAAACCTGTCGACTTCGTCCCGCACGGACAGCGTTGAAACCTGGTTCTTCAGGAACCATCTGCTGGAGCGGTCCAGCAGCCGGCGCATCACCCGGTCCAGCTGATCCTGGACGGCGGTGGACACCCGGCCGTCCAATGCGCGGATTTCGTCGAAAAACTCCTGCTGGCCCCAGATCCCGGCCGAGACGCAGTAGGCGCGGACGGCGTCTGGCTCACCGGCGCCGGTTTCTTCGCACAGCCGGTGGACGAACGTGATGCCGGCGTGGTTGACCAGCCGGTTCGCCAGCACGGTGCTGATGATTTCCCGCCGCAGGGGATGTGTGCCGAGGTGCGCGCGGGTCCTGGCCACGAGGGGTGGCGGAAAGTATCCCTCAAGTTCCAGCTGCGCCCAGGGCTCCTCGGGCAGCGGGCTGGCCAGTAAAGCCGCACGCAAGGACGACTTGATGTGTGCCATCAGAACGGCGATTTCCGGCCTCGTGAGGCTTTGTCCGTTCCGGATCCGTGTGGCCAACTCCTCACGTCCGGGCAGGGCATCCGTCCGGGGGTCAATGCGGCCGGATTCCTCCAGCGCTGTGATGGCCCTGGCAAAGACGCGTGCCACGGACGGTTTGTGATTTACAGTGGTCCCGAGTGCGTAATTCTGCTCGAAACTGTTGCCCAGGACCGCGTCAGCCACGTCGGGCGCTATTTGCGTCAGGACGGACGCACGTTTCAGCCCCGTGAGGTCGCCGGCGGCAACCGCGGCGTTCAGAAGGATTTTGATGTTGACTTCGTGATCCGAGCAGTCGAGGCCCGCCGAGCGGTCAATGGCGTCCGTGTTGATTCGCACTCCGCGCATGGCGGCCTGGATTCGGCCGGGGGCCGTCACACCCTGGGTTCCGCCTTCCGCGATGACTTTGGCGCGAAGCTCATCAGCGTTGATCCGCACCGGGTCGTTGCCCTTGTCGGCAGCATCGAGGTGGGACTCCGCGCTGCCTTTGACGTAGGTTCCGGGGCCGCCGTGGAAAAGCAGGGTCACGGGCGCGCGCAGCACGGCCTGGACCAACTGATCCGGCGCCATCCTCAGCGGTCCGTCGTAGCCCAGGGCTTCGGCCGCTTCCCGGGAGATCTCGACGGCGTCCGCGCGGCGTGAGTAGACGTTTCCGCCCGGGGACAGGAGACTGGCGTCGAACTCGGCCCAGGACCACTCGCGGAGCCCGGAGAGCCTGGCCCGCTCAGCGAACGTGGCTGCCGTGTCCGGCCGCGGGTCGATGAAAATGTGCCGGCGGTCGAAGGCGGCCAGGAGCGCGATCCGTTCGCTATAGAGCATCGCTTGTCCGAGCACGTCGCCGCCCATATCCCCCACCGCCACGGCGTCAATCGACCCGGACTCATAAGGGAAGCCCATTTCCCGGAGGTGCCGCTTGACCGATTCCCACACGCCGCGGGCCGTGATGCCCATGGCCCGCTGGTCGTAGCCGGAGGATCCGTCCGGGGCAAAGGCGTCCCCCAGCCAGAAGCCACGTTCCGCGGCTATGGAGTTGGCAAGGTCGGAGAATCCGGTGGTGCCCTGGTCCGCGGCAACAACAAGGTAGGCGTCGTCGCCGTCGTGGCGGACCACCCGGCCGGGTGCCCGCACAGCGACGGCCCGGCCATTCAGCACCAGATTGTCCGTGACGTCCAGCAGGCCGTGAATAAACGTGCGGTAGGCGTCCTGTCCATGCGGCAGAACCTCGGCCGGAGCCGCCCTGGCCGCCTGCCCCTTGCTGATGAAGGCACCCCCGGCCCCTGCGGGAACGATCACGGCGTTCCTGACCGCCTGGGCCCGGAGGAGGTCGAGGACCTCCGCTCGAAAGTCCTCGCGCCGATCGCTCCATCGCAATCCGCCCCGCGCCACCCTGCCGTACCGCACATAGATGCCCTCCATGTGGGGAGCGTAGACCCAGAACTCGTGATCGGGGCGAGGATCCGGCACGAAGGGCAGTCCTGCGGGGTGGATCTTGAACACGAGGTGGCTCGTGGGTCCGCCATTTGCGGCGTGCTGATACGAATTGGTCCGGACTGTCGATGTGATGACCTGCAGAAAAGACCGGATGATCTGGTCGTCGTCGTTGCCCCTTATTCCGTCAAGGTCCTTTTCGAGCCTGTTCAGGGCAGCAGCGATCAGCTGCGGCCTGCCGGCCGCCTCCTGGTCGGGGTCGAACCGCGCTTCGTAGTATCCGATGAGATCCCGCGAGGCCTGAGCGTGCGCCGCAAGCACACGGGCCACACGGTCATGGGAGAAGGTCAGCCCGGCCTGGCGGAGGTACCGCGAGTACGCGCGCAGCACCGCCGCCTCCGGCCATGCCAGGCCGGCCGCCGTAACGAGCCTGTTGAAACTGTCGGATTCAGCGGCTCCGGCCCACACGGCCCGCAGCGCGGATGCTATCCGAAGCTGTTGCCCATCGGGCAGGTCCGGCCCCGCATCCTGCAGTCCCAGGCCGTAAATCCAGGCGGCCGCGCCATCCGGGTGCAACAGCCGGTACGGCTTCTCCTCCGTCACGGTCAGGCCCAGGTCCCGGAGCGGGGGCACAAAATCATCCAACGTCAGTTCGGTGAGGCTGATGATCTTCAGGCGTGGATGAGGCCCGCGGCGTTCGTCCGATTGGAAGGCCACGTGCCGGGCCGCCCCGGGTCCGGAACCAGGACCCGGACCGCCCGCACCTGGGGCGCCTGCCAAAGTCTCAAGGGCCAGCACATCGTTGAGGGCCGCGGAGGAACTGAAGTCCTCACGATAGGAAAGCGGAAACGCGCCCAGCCACAGGCCGCACAGTTCCGCTGCCCGGCCGGCACCGAGCCTCTCCGCCGCCAGCCGGGTGAACTCCGAGTCCCAGTCCGTCGTCCACCGCGAGACCTGTGTGTCCGGGTCATCCGTGGAGTACGACATATTCTTTTCTCCCCTGCCCCATCATTTAATTCAAGGGCCACGGCTGAATCGGGGTTTCCGGGCCGCGGGGCTGAGCGTCAACCAGGTTGCTCCCGGGCCTCAGAGGCTAGCTCGTCAGCACCACGTTTGCGGGCGGTTCACCGGCCAGCATGAGGTCGATTTGCCGCTGGACCAGCCGGCCCATCCGCGGGAGCATCGCCGAACTCGCGCCGCCCACGTGCGGGGTGATGATCACGCCGGGAGTCCGCCACAGCGGGTGGTCCTGCGGCAGCGGTTCGGGGTCCGTAACGTCCAGCGCGGCACGGATCCTCCCGGACGCCGTGTGTCGGACAAGAGCCTCCGTGTCCGCCACGGGCCCCCGGGCAATGTTCACCAAGAGAGCGCCGTCCGCCATGGCAGAGAGGAAGGCATCGTCAACCAGGTGCCGGGTGACGTCGCTGAGTGGTACCCCCACAATCACAATGTCGTGCTCCGGCAGCAGCGCGTGAAGCTCCGCTATTGCGTGGACGCGGCCGTTTCCGTCCGTCCGTTCCCTGCTGGCCACACGGGTCACGCTGGTTTCAAACGGGAGGAGCCGGCTTTCAATCGCCTTGCCCACACCCCCGTAGCCGACAATGAGCACGCGGCGGTCGGCCAGGCTCGCTGTTGGCCTGGACTCCCATACGCCGTCCTGCTGGTTCCGCAGGATGCGGGGGAACTCGCGCTGGCTGGCCAGGATCATGGCGAGGGCCAGTTCCGCGGTGGAGGTTTCGTGCACGCCGGCGGCGTTGGCGAAGACCCGTCCGGGCGGGAGCGATTCGGCCACGCCGTCGTAGCCGATGGACTGGCTCTGTACGAGCCCGGTCTCCACACCCTCGAGGCTGCGCAGCACCTGCGGTCCACGCATGTAGGGCGGCACCACGATGTCGAGCCGGGGTTCCGGGGGCGGCCCGGCAAAATCCCACTCCACGAACGTCACACCCGCCTGCGGCTGGAGGTAGTCACGCAGCGTTGCGTCCGGCAGGCTCACAGTCAGTTTGCGGGTCATACGTGCCAGCCTAACGGAGCACCGGCGGCCGACGGCGGCACCCGCCACCCGCGGTTGGCCCTCAGTTGGGTGCTTCGATGGGTGCCTCCGCGTCCCGTTCTGCTGGCTAGCTGGTGTGGCGGAAGATTCCCACGGCTTCGCGGATGGCGTAGTAGACGATCACCAGACCGGCAAGCGGGTCCGCCCACCACCAGCCGGCGAGATCAGCCAGCAGTACTCCAAGCAGGACCGAGGCCGCCAGGAGCCCGTCGATGAATGTCACCCTGCCTTCGGCGGTGAGGACGGGGTTGCCCAGCGCCTTGCCTGTGCGGGACTTTCCCGCCGCAAGGGCGAACATGAGGACGGCGGTGACGGCTGTCCAGCCGATCCCGAGGGGGCTGGGTGATGCATGGTGCCCGGAGGCCAGAGCAACGCCTGACTGGATGAGCAGGTATAGGGCCAACGCGAGGAACGCACCTCCGATCAGCTTCAGCGCGAAACGCTGACGGTGTTCGCCCGTTCCCGAGAGCTCCCAAATCACCACCGTGCTGGCGCCGATCTCGATGAGGCTGTCCAGCGCAAAACCAGCCAGCGCCACCGAGCCGGCGGCGAATGAAGCAGCCGCCAGGACCGCCACCCCGATCACGTTCCAGCCCAGAGTGGCCCACTCAAGGGCGAAACCACGGCGCCGCAACCTGCTCATGTCCACGGTCCGGGTGGCCTCATCATGCATGGGAATCTCCTGTTCAGTGCCGAAGGCTGTTCAGTGCCGAAAGCTGCTCAGTGCCGGAAGCTCGCCCTTCCAGCGGAACGGCCAACCGTTCAATGATCGCAGGAGTCGGCGGATCAGGCCCGTCAGCCGTTCGTCGGGACCCGGCGCGGGCCCCGCCAATGTGCGGTTAGAACAGCCGGTTGACCACGGCCTGTGTCAGCTGGTGGATCACGTCGGTGCGTTCCTGGAGATCGCTGAGGTCCTCGCTCTTGGTGTAGATCACCAGGGCGTAGGAGTTGTCCCCTTTGGTGAGAATGCCGGCGTCGTGAAGTTCGCCGTCGAGCAGCCCGTACTTGTGGTAAACGGTGACGCCCGGGGGAACAGCGGCGGGGATAAGCGTTTCATAGTTGGTGTCCTGCATGTAGGACACCAGCTCGGCGGTATCCGCCGGGTTGAGCAGCTGTCCGGTGTATAGCTGGGACAGGACGCTCGCCATCGCCGCCGGGGTCAGGGTGTTGCTCTCGGGGCTGTAGGTGACCCCGATGGATCCGGCGTAGTCGCTGAGTTCCTGGTGTCCGATCGCGTCCATCACCAGGGACCAGGAGTCGTTGTCGCTGTCCTGAACCATTTCCTGGATTTGGAACCCTGCCGTGAAGCTCCCCATGGGGTCATCCAGCGATGCGCCGCCCGTTTCGACAAGGTGGTAGTAGGCCGCAGCTGCCAAGACCTTCGCCGTGCTAGCCGCCTCGAACGGGTCCGTCACCCCGTATTGATGGACCATATCCTGCCCCGCACCCCCGGAAAGGCTGACCAGGGCCACGCCGATCTGGTACTGGCTGTTCGCGTTGAGAATGCTGTTGATTTCATTGTCCAGTGCGGCATTGATGTCGCCCGAGGGCGCGGCCGTTGCGTCGATCCCCACCGGCGGGGTGGCCTGGGGAGTGGCGACCGCGGTAGGGGTTGCCGCGGTAGGGGTTGCCGCGGGCGGGACAACCCCTCGCTTGGCAGCCGCGGCGGCGGTGGGCTGCGACGTCGCGGTGGACTGTGTCCTCGCGGTGGGCCGGGCAGGGGAGGCCGCGGAGCCGGCCTGGGCGCCGGCATGGAGGGCTGCCCCCACCGTGATCACCAGAACTGCCGCGCCGGTGGCCAGGATCAGGCGGCGGGCCCGGGCCGGCCGGCGCGTCCATCTGCCGCCTTCGTGAATGCGGGGGCGGTGCCGGGGTTGGGGCGGGGTCTGTTGTTCCATGGTGGCCTCAACGTAGCCACCGAACCTATGCCTCAGCTATGAAAACGCTGTCCGCGGGGCATATCCAGGAAGCGCCCCGGCAACTACACGTTCTCGTCCCACGTACCCGCGTCCTGGGCGGCTTCTTCCGGCTTATGCTCGGCGTCGGGGTCCCCGCTCCCCACATAGGCTGCCGGCACCGATCCGGCGGCCTGGGTCTGCTGCTCCTCGCGGATGTTCCTGGCGCCCTTGGTCTTCATGGAGTCCGGGTGCGGCTGCCCTAAATCAACAGCATCGGGGTCACCCGGGCCGCGAAGGCCGGCATCATGGTTCTCATCGTTCTGGCTCGTCATGGCAGGGCCTTTCCTTGGTTCGGTCCCCGGCGTTCCGGCCCGGTTTGCGGCCAGCCGGTTCCCACAGCCTATGGTCCCGGACGGTGCCCTGGCCACAGCGCCGCGGTGCGCAGTCAATCCCGGAAACAAGGCTGGCGGGGACGGCCACGCGGAGAGAGGATTGTCTTACCGGGTTAACCAATGCGAAAAGCGGTGCCCGGCACCAACCCCCACTGCAGGGGCTGCTTGAACCGGACAGGAACGGCTGCCGCTTCAGACAAACGTGATCGCGGCCGGACGGGCCTGTTCTAACCTTGATTGTGTAGGAGCAGGAAAGATGTTCATCACCGCATCACCCGAGAAATCCCGACGCATCCGGGCCAGGGCCGCTCTGGTCTCGGCGGTTTCGTTGGGGCTCATTGGGGGACCCTTGGCCTTGGCCGCCGCGCCGGCCGAGGCCGCAACGTCGTTACGTGGCTGCACGGTGGATCCCCTCAAGCCGACCGACGAACATGGCCGCAAGGCCGACTTCAGGATTCGAGTGTCCTGCAACGGTCCCAAGACCGTGGAGATCCGTCAGGAGCGCTATGAGGACGACCCCGGAGGGCGCCGGAACGACGACTTCCTGGGACGCGACAAATTCACGGAAAGCTTCGACCGGAGCGACAAGCGGGTAACCATCCACAGCATCGACAACGTGCCCAACCTGGACCGCAGGGGCGCCGAGGAGGTGTACCAGAGGGTCTCCTTCCGCGTGAGGAACAACAACAACGACAACTGGTCTGATTGGACCTCCTGGGAAAAGAGCGACGTCGCAACGGTTCGGCCCTGAACCTTCCGTTTAGAACTCCCTTCATGGCCACAAATTCTTACAATTAAGTAGCGGCCATTACGGCACTCACGCCGCCCGGGCCGTCTTAACAGGAGGACCATGATGGGATGGGGTAACAAGATTCACAACGCCGCGGAGAAACTCCACGGCAAGGGCAAGGCAACAGCCGGCGGCGCCACCGGTAACGAACGGATGAGGGCCGAAGGCAAGGGACGCCAGGTCAGGGCCGACCTCAAGCAGGCCGGCGAGAAAATCAAGGACGCTTTCCGGAAGCACTGACCTACGCGGGCCCAGGCCTTGCCACCGAACAAGAGGACAAAGGGCGGTTTCCGGGCGGAAGGGCCGGGAACCGCCCTTCTCTTGTGCCCCTCTTGCTCCGGTCTCTTGCTCCGGGGCTGGGGGCGCTCTCCGGCCCGCGCTCCAATGCGGCTTCCGGACCGACGGCGTCGACAAATATCCCTCGAGCCCATCTTGACTCCCGCACCCTTCCTTCCCTACACTTTTCATACAGCAGAATATAACTTCCACAATACGAAATAGATAGAACGCGTAGGAAGCTTCCACTGCTGGCAAAGACGCCGCACCACGGACCCGCAAGGACTTAGACAATGACGTACACAGTGAACTGCTCCATCCTGCTGACGGAACTGCCGCTCCTCGAGCGCCCCGCCGCGGCGAAGGCTGCCGGCTTTGACGCCGTCGAATTCTGGTGGCCCTTTGACACCTCCGTCCCTGCCGACGCGGACGTCGCAAAGTTCGAGCGCGCCATCACCGACGCCGGTGTTCAGCTCACAGGTTTGAACTTCAACGCCGGCAACATGCCGGGAGGCGACCGCGGGCTGGTTTCGTGGCCGGCACGCTCGGCCGAGTTCCTCGACAACGTCGACGTCGTCGCAGGCATCGGCGGGCGGCTGGGCTGCACATCGTTCAATGCCCTCTACGGCAACCGGGTGGACGGCGAATCCGCCGAAAAGCAGGACGCCATCGGCGCCGAGAACCTCGCCACCGCGGCCGCCGGCGTGGCCCGCATCGGCGGCACCATCCTCCTCGAACCAGTCAGCGGCGCCCCCAAGTACCCGCTGCTCACGGCACAGGACGCCCTCGCAGTGATCGCCAGGGTCAAGGAAGAATCCGGTGCGGAGAACATCAAGCTCCTCGCGGACTTCTACCATCTGGCGGTCAATGGGGACGACGTGGCCGCCGTCATCGAAAAGCACGCCAGGGACTTCGGCCACATCCAGATCGCCGACAACCCCGGTCGCGGAGCCCCCGGAACCGGAGAGCTTCCGCTCGGCGAATGGATCGCCCGCAGCCGCGAACTCGGCTACGGCGGCTACATCGGTCTCGAATACAAGGAACCGAAGGAAACGGCGTTCTCCTGGGCCATCCGCGAACGCGCCTCCCGCTAGGTTCCGCTCCCCGCCCGCCCAACTGGCTAGCAGTAGATGTCGTTTTGAGCCCTCATAACGACATCTACTGCGACCTAGTTGGGTCCGTCCCGCTCGCACCACTTCAAACTTCAGTAAAGGAACCACAATGAGCAACGTTGCAGTTATCGGTCTCGGCATCATGGGCCTGCCCATGGCCATCAACCTCGTCAAGGCCGGCCACACCGTCACCGGCTTCAACCGCAGCCAGGACAGGATCGACAAGCTCGTCTCCGAAGGCGGCAAGGGTGCAACCAGCATCGCGGATGCCGTCAAGGACGCCGACGTGGTCATCACCATGGTGCCGGACTCCCCCGACGTCGAGGGCGTTGTCAGCGGTGCGGACGGCGTCTTCGCCAACGCCAGGCAGGGCACCCTCTGGATCGACGCATCCAGCATCCGCCCGGACGTGGCCAAGCGCCTGGCCGATGACGCCAAGGCCGCCGGCATCCGCGCCCTCGACGCCCCGGTTTCCGGCGGCGAACAGGGTGCCATCGACGCGGCACTCTCCATCATGGTGGGTGGGGAAAAAGAAGACTTCGAGGCAGCACAGGACGTCCTCAACGCCGTCGGCAAGACCATCGTCCACGTCGGCCCCGCGGGATCCGGCCAGACCGTCAAGGCGGCCAACCAGCTGATCGTTGCCGTCAACATCGAGGTCCTGGCGGAGGCCATCGCCTTCCTTGAGGCCTACGGCGTGGACACCGACGCAGCCCTTAAGGTTCTCGGCGGCGGCCTGGCCGGTTCCAAGGTCCTGGACCAGAAGGGCCAGAAGATGCTGGACCGCAACTTCGAACCCGGCTTCCGCCTGGCCCTGCACCACAAGGACCTCGGCATCGTCACCTCCGCCGCCCGCGAGGCCAACGTCGTACTTCCCCTGGGCGCCCTCGCCGCTCAGCTGGTCGCCGCCACCGTCAACCAGGGCGACGGCGGACTGGACCACTCCGGCCTCTTCAAGCAGGTCCTGCAGCTGTCAGGACGTAAATAGGCCGGCAGCCCCGAAAAGGGGCACTTCGACACGGACACGCCGGACGCCGTCGTAATTCACGACGACGACTCCCCCAAAGTGCCCCGCGACGGTTCGCCGGGCTTCCCTTCAGCACACCCAATTTCCGGGCTACACGAGCCCAACAGACTTCCTAGGAGCACACAATGACCAAGATGCGCACCGTAGACGCTGCCATCGCCATCCTGGAAAAGGAGGGCGCCACCGAGGCGTTCGGCCTGCCAGGCGCGGCGATCAACCCCTTCTACTCGGCCATGCGGAACCACGGCGGCATCCGCCACACCCTGGCCCGCCATGTTGAAGGCGCCAGCCACATGGCGGACGGCTACAGCCGGGCAAAGGACGGCAACATCGGCATCTGCGTCGGCACCTCCGGACCGGCCGGAACCGACATGATCACCGGGCTGTACGCGGCCTGGGCCGACTCGATCCCCATGCTCTGCATCACCGGCCAGGCTCCCGTGGCCAAGCTGCACAAGGAAGACTTCCAGGCCGTGGACATCGAATCCATCGCCAAGCCCGTCACCAAGATGGCAATGACCATCCGGGAACCGGGCCAGGTTCCCGGCGCCTTCCAGAAGGCCTTCCAGCTGATGCGCTCCGGCCGCCCGGGCCCGGTGTTGCTGGACCTGCCCATCGACGTGCAGATGGCCGAGATCGAATTCGACATCGATACCTACGAGCCGCTGCCCGTGGAGAAGCCCCGGGCCAGCCGCAAGCAGCTGGAAAAGGCACTGGACATGCTCACCGCCGCGCGGCACCCGCTGATCGTGGCCGGCGGCGGAATCATCAACGCCGGCGCCTCCGCGCAGCTGGTGGAACTGGCCGAACTGCTCGGTGTGCCCGTCATCCCCACCCTGATGGGCTGGGGCGCCATCGCGGACGACCACCCGCTGATGGCGGGCATGGTTGGCCTGCAGACCAGCCACCGCTACGGCAACGAGACCTACCTGCGGAGCGATTTCGTCATCGGCATCGGCAACCGCTGGGCCAACCGCCACACCGGCGGCCTGGACACCTACACGGCCGGCCGCACGTTCGTACACATCGACATCGAGCCCACGCAGATCGGCCGCGTGTTCTCCCCGGACCTGGGCATCGCGTCCGACGCCGGCGCGGCGCTGGAGGGCCTGGTTGCTCTGGCCCGCGAGCGCAAAGCGGCCGCCTCCCTGCCGGACTACACCGGCTGGGTTGCCGAATGCGCCGGGCGCAAGGCCACCATGCACCGCAAGACGCACTTCGAGAACATCCCCATCAAGCCGCAGCGCGTGTACGAAGAGATGAACCGTTCATTTGGACGAGACACCACCTACGTGTCCACCATCGGCCTGTCCCAGATCGCCGGCGCCCAGATGCTGCACGTCTTTGGCCCGCGCAAGTGGATCAACGCCGGCCAGGCGGGTCCCCTGGGCTGGACCGCTCCGGCCGCCCTGGGCGTGGTGCGCGGCAAGCCGGACGAGACCGTGGTTGCCCTGTCCGGTGACTACGACTTCCAGTTCATGATCGAGGAACTGGCCGTGGGCGCGCAGTTCAACCTGCCCTACATCCACGTGGTGGTCAACAACTCCTACCTGGGCCTGATCCGCCAGTCCCAGCGCGGTTTCAACATGGAACAGAATGTGTCCCTGGCGTTCGAGAACATCAACTCCACTGATCTCTCTGCGAACGCGGCGGGCTACGGCGTGGACCACATCAAGGTGGCCGAGGGCCTGGGCTGCAAGGCCATCCGCGTGGAGGACCCCAACGACCTGGGCGCCGCGTTCGACAAGGCCAAGGCGCTCATGGGCGAGTTCAAGGTTCCGGTGGTGGTGGAAGTGATCCTGGAGAAGGTCACCAACATCTCCATGGGCACCGAGCTCAACAACGTGAACGAGTTCGAGGACCTGGCCGTGACCCGCGAGGACGCCCCCACCGCCATCCTGGCACTGCAGGCCTAGCCATGCGCGTTGTGATTGCACCGGATAAGTTCAAGGGGTCGCTCTGCGCCCCTGACGTGGCGCGGCACCTCGAGGCAGGGTTGAAGGCTGCGGCCGGCGGAGATCTTGAAGTGATCCGGATTCCAGTGGCCGACGGCGGCGAAGGCACCTTGGATGCCGCCGTCGGCTCCGGCTTCACGCGCCGGAGCGCCATGGTCAGCGGACCTACCGGGCAGCCGCTCCGGGCGGACTTTGCGGTCCAGGGCCGCCAGGCGGTCATCGAAATGGCGGCCGCCTCCGGGCTCGCAGCGCTTGCCGCCTCAGGCGCGCACGGCGGCATTCCGGACTCGGCGAGCGCCACTGGCGCCACCTCGCTGGGCACCGGGGAACTGATCCGGGCGGCGCTCGACGCCGGCTGCCGGCAGATCATCCTCGGTGTCGGCGGCAGCGCGAACACCGACGGCGGCGCAGGGGTCCTGCAGGGTCTCGGCGCGAGGCTCTTGGATGCCGAGGGCCGCGACCTGCCGCCCGGTGGAGCGGCCCTGGCCCGGCTGGACCGGATCGATTTCTCCGGTTTCGACTCCCGCCTGGACGAGGCACGCTTTGTCCTGGCCAGCGATGTGGACAACCCCCTGCTCGGGCAACACGGCGCCGCTGCCATCTTCGGCCCGCAGAAGGGCGCCACTCCCGCGGACGTTGAAACCCTCGATGCGGCCATCGCCCACTTCGTGGACGTGTTGGCCACGGAAATCGGATCCCGGGCGCTCCGGGCGGCCGACGCTCCGGGCGCCGGTGCGGCAGGCGGCGTGGGCTACGCTGCCATCGCGGTCCTGGCCGCCACGCGCAGGCCCGGCATCGACGTCGTGCTCGAATTCACGGGACTGCCGGAACGCCTGTCGGGCGCCGACCTGGTGATCACCGGCGAAGGCAGCCTGGATGAGCAAAGCCTGCTCGGCAAAACGCCCGTGGGCGTGGCGCGGGCGGCGGCCCGGGAAGGGGTGCCCGTGATCGCCGTGTGCGGGCGGACTACTTTGAACGCTAGCCAGCTCGGCGGATCCGGCTTCCGGGAGGTTCACGCTTTGACCGAGCTGGAAAGCAATGTAGACACATGTATAGCGGAAGCGGGTCCGCTTCTGGAACGCCTGGGACGGCACATCGGCGTGCGACTGACGGACTTGGCAGCAGTGAAAAGTGCCGACACAAAGGAGCCCCTCCATGTCTGACGAAACATATGACCTCGTGATCCGCGGCGAGCGCGTACTCACCACGGCCGGCATCGCGCCGCGCGAAGTGGGCGTTCGCGATGGCCGGATCGTGGCGATCGAACCGCTGGGCAACGGGTTATCCGGTGCCGAAGTGATCGAGCTCGCCGGAGACGAGACCCTCATCCCCGGCCTGGTGGACACCCACGTCCACGTCAACGAACCCGGCCGCACCGAGTGGGAGGGCTTCGCCTCCGCCACCCGGGCCGCGGCCGCCGGCGGGGTGACCACCATCATCGACATGCCGCTGAACTCCATCCCGCCCACCACCACGGTGGAAGGCCTCAAGCTCAAGCGCGAAGTGGCCCAGGACCAGGCGTTTGTGGACGTCGGGTTCTGGGGCGGGGCCATCCCCGGCAACAAGGCCGATCTCCGCCCCCTCCATGACGAAGGCGTGTTCGGCTTCAAGTGCTTCCTGCTGCACTCGGGCGTGGACGAGTTCCCGCACCTGGATGCGGACGAGATGGAAGAGGACATGGCCGAGCTCAAGTCCTTCGATTCGCTCATGATCGTGCATGCCGAGGACTCCCACGCGATCGACCACGCGCCGCATCCGGGTGGTGACCAGTACTCGACGTTCCTGGCCTCCCGTCCCCGCGGAGCCGAAAACAAGGCCATCGCCGAAGTGATCGAGCGCGCCCGCTGGACCGGTGCCCGCGCCCACATCCTGCACCTGTCCTCCTCCGACGCGCTGCCCATGATCGCCACGGCCAAGCGCGACGGCGTCCACCTCACCGTGGAGACGTGCCCGCATTACCTCACACTCATGGCCGAGGAAATCCCCAACGGAGCCACCGCCTACAAGTGCTGCCCGCCCATCCGCGAGGCCTCCAACCGGGAGCTGCTGTGGAAGGGCCTGCAGGACGGCACCATCGACTGCATCGTCTCGGACCATTCCCCGTCCACGCTTGACCTCAAAGACCTGGAAAACGGCGACTTTGCCGTGGCATGGGGCGGGGTCTCCTCGCTGCAGCTTGGCCTCTCCCTGATCTGGACCGAGGCCCGTCACCGCGGCATCCCGCTGGAACAGGTGGTGGCCTGGATGGCCCGGAAACCGGCCGAGCTGGCGCGGCTGACCACCAAGGGCCAGCTCGCCCTCGGCTACGACGCCGACTTCTCGGTGTTCGCCCCGGACGAGGCCTTCGTGGTGGATGTCTCCAAGCTCAAGCACAAGAACCCCATCACCCCCTACGACGGAAAAGCCCTCTCAGGGGTGGTCCGCCGGACGTTCCTTCGCGGCAATGAGATCGACGGCCGGACCCCCACCGGCAAACTCCTGCGCCGCGGCGGAATCTGAGGCCGGTCATGGCTGTTGAGGTCCATTCCCCGCGCACCCGTCCCCCGCGCGGCGCATGCGCTCCGGGTCCGGCCCTCAAGGCCCAGGGCCTGGCGGTGTGGGTGACCCTCGGGGACGGCCAGGAAATTGACGACGCCGTCATGGCCCGCGCCGCCGAGCTGCTGCTGGCGCGGGCCCTCAGAATTGCTCCGGAGGCGGAAGTCCGCCTTTGGCCTGCCGCCGGAGCTGCAACGTGCGACCGCGGGGGCTCCGAGAGCGGCGGGGGCCGGGGCTCCGGCGACCGCGACGGGGGCTCCGAGAGCGGCGGGGGCGACGACGGCGGCTCCCGCCTGCCGCCGTCGGCCGGTCCGCCGTGCGAAATGGCCGTGGACCTGGCCGCCGGCGAGGTCTTCCTGGACGGGGAGCGGGTGGCGCTGACCGGCGTCGAATTCAATCTCCTGCGTTACCTCGTGGAGAACTGCTCGCGAGCCATCAGCCGGGAGGAGCTTGGCCTGTTCCTGGAGTCCTTCGAATGGCCGGGGGCGGCGCCGCGCTCCATCGACGTCTACGTGGGCCGGGTCCGGCGCAAGCTCAGCCGTGCGCGGCACGCGATCGCCACCGTACGCGGCGGCGGTTACCAGTTTGTGCCCGGCCCCCACGCCAAAGTGCGCGGACCGGCGGAATACAGCATCTGAGCCGATAGTTGTTAAAAGTTGTCCGTCTCTCAGCACTTGTCAGAACACCCACTCCCGAAGGATCACCATGAGCGCCAACCTGACCACCAAGCTCCAGCCCGGAACCCAGGCACCGGACTTTTCCCTTCCGGACGCCGAAGGCAAGCAGGTTTCGCTGGCTGACTACCGCGGCAAGAATGTCATTGTGTACTTCTACCCCAAGGCCGCCACCCCGGGCTGCACCACGGAGGCGTGCGACTTCCGCGACAGCCTGGAGTCCTTTCATGGCTCCGGCTACGAGGTCCTGGGCGTTTCACCCGACGGCCCCGAAGCCCTGGCCCACTTCACCGGCGACTTTGCGCTGACCTTCCCGCTCCTGGCCGACGAGGACCACGCCGTGGCCCTGGCCTATGGAGCATGGGGCGAAAAGCTGGTCAACGGCGAAGTCACCGAGGGAATCGTCCGCTCCACCGTAGTTCTGGATCCCGAGGGCAAGGTCAAGCTCGCCCAGTACCAGGTCACGGCGCAGGGCCACGTTGCGGCGCTCAAGGAAGCCCTGGGCGTCTAACGCCCCGACTCCTGCGGCAACCACTGCCGCTTCAACACTGCCGCTTCAACACTGCTACTTCAACACTGCTGCTTCAACGGCTCTGTCACTTCAAAACCACGGTCCTGCTTCCCTGCAGGATCACGCGGCCCTCACAATGCCACCGCACGGCATTGCTGAGGGCTTTGCACTCTGTGTCCCGGCCCGCGGCCACAAGGTCGTCGGGTCCGTAGGTGTGGTCCACTTCCAACACCTGCTGGGAAATGATGGGCCCTTCGTCCAACTCCCCGGTGACATAGTGCGCGGTCGCCCCCACCGTCTTGACGCCGCGGGCGTGGGCCTGATGGTAAGGCTTTGCTCCTTTGAAGCCTGGCAGGAACGAGTGGTGGATGTTGATGGCACGGCCCGCCAGTTGCCGGGTCAGTCCGTCGCTGAGAACCTGCATGTAGCGGGCCAGCACCACGAGCTCGACGTCGAGTTCGTCCACGAGTTCCAGCAGCCTGGCCTCCGCGGCCGGCTTGGTCCCGGCGGTAACAGGGACGTGGAAGAACGGGATGCCATGCCATTCCACGAGTGCCTGATGGTCGGCGTGGTTCGAAACCACGGCCACGACGTCCACCGGAAGCTCGCCGATCCGTGCCCTGAACAAGAGGTCATTGAGGCAGTGCCCGAATTTAGACACCATGATCAGCACGCGTCGCCGGGACCCATGCGGCTCAAGCCGCCACGTCATCCCAAAGTCCGCCGCAACCGGGGCGAAGGCCTCCCGCAGGTTTCCGGCCGTGCCGGCGTCCCCCTCGGATTCGAAGTGCACACGCATAAAAAAGTGCCCTTCGGAGCGTTCGCCGTACTGCTTGTTGTCCACGATGTCGCACCCGTTTTCCAAGAGAAATCCGGTGACGGCGTGCACGATGCCCGGAGTTTCGGCGCAGTCGAGCGTCAGAATGTGGCCGACCGTGCGTGCCCGCACCTCCGAGGTGGGTTCTGGGGTCATGATTACTCCTGATAGGACGCGTTCAACGCAACATGGTTGCATTTCTTGCAACAATAGATCCGCCCCACCGACGCCGTCAATCAGATTTTCTCCGCGGCCTTCCCTGCTTTACGCGCCGGGTGGAGGGTTCACTAACCGGAAACAAAAAAGCATTGACTGTGTTCCATCTCACGCCTAGTCTGATGCAACAGCGTTGCGTTCAATGCAACCCCTAATTCACTGGTGGACATATGAGTAACGACACAACTTCACGGGCCGCGGCCCCGGCATCCACGCCGGCCAGCGGTTCGCCTGCCGGGGGCCCAGCCGTTGGCGGGCCTTCCGTTGGAAGCCAACCCGTTGGGGGCGGGGACGGTTCCGTCAGCAAGGAGACCCGGCGCCGGGTCATCACCGCCAGCTTCATCGGCAACTTCGTCGAATGGTTCGACTACGCCGTCTACGGATATTTTGCCGCGGTCATCTCCTCGGTGTTCTTCCCCGAGACGGACCGCCAGACAGCACTGCTGGCCACGTTCGGGGTCTTCGCGGTCTCCTTCTTCATCCGCCCCCTCGGAGGCTTCATCTGGGGTCACATCGGCGACCGGATGGGACGACGGAAGGCCCTCTCGCTTTCCATCGTGATCATGTCCCTGGCCACGTTCTGCATCGCCCTGGTCCCTGGCTACGGCAGCATCGGAGTGTGGGCACCCATCCTGCTGCTGCTGATCAGGGTGGTGCAGGGATTCTCGGCCGCGGGTGAATACGCCGGCGCCTCAGCCTTCCTGGTGGAGTACGCCCCCGCCAACAAGCGCGGACTCTATGCCGCGGTGGTTCCTGCCAGCACGGCCGCCGGCCTGCTTCTCGGTTCCCTGATCGCGGCGTTGCTGAGCACCGTGCTTTCCGCAGACCAGCTGCATGAATGGGGCTGGAGGCTGCCGTTCCTGCTGGCGGCCCCCATGGGCCTGATCGGCCGCTACATCCGGACCAAGCTCGAGGACACCCCGGCCTTCCGCGCCCTGGCAGCCGAAGAAGAGACCGTCAAGGCCCCCGCCTTCGCCATGTTCAAGACCTACCGCAAGCAGCTGGTCATTGCCACGGGCGCCGTGCTGCTGAACGCCGTGGGCTTCTACGTCATCCTCAGCTACATGCCCACCTACCTGTCCGAAGAACTGCACTTTGGCGCGGCGGAGTCGTTCCTGGCCACCACCATCGCCCTGGCCAGCTACATCGGCTTCATCTTCCTGACAGGGATCGCTTCGGACAGGTTCGGCCGCAAGCGCATGCTGATCACGGCGTCTTTGCTGTTCATTACGCTCACCGTGCCGGCGTTTATGCTGCTGGACACCGGCAACTTCCTGGTGATCGTCCTGATCCAGATTCTCCTGGGCGGCATGCTGACCCTCAATGACGGCACGCTCCCCAGCTTCCTCGCCGAGCTCTTCCCCACCAGGGTCCGCTACAGCGGTTTCGCGGTCAGTTTCAACCTTTCCAACGCCCTCTTCGGCGGCACGGCCCCGTTTATGGCCACGCTGCTCATCGGGCTGACCCACAGCAAGCTCGCCCCCGGCTGGTACCTCGTGGCAGCATCCCTCGTCTCCCTGATTGCCGTCCTTTTCGCGGCCGAGACGTCCCGGAAGCCGCTCCGGCACGAGTGAGCCACACACACTTCCCCTCCAAGAACACACATTACGAAAGGCACCACCACATGACCATCACCGAGCTCGATTCAAACACCGCCGGTTCCATCAACACCGTGGCCGGACTGGACCGCCTCAAAGTCCTCAACAACGGCAAGAAGGTCAGCCTGACCTTCTCCGACGCGGAGTTCGAGCGCCGGCTCGCCGGGCTGCGGCGCATCATGGCGGAGAAGGACCTCGACGCCGTCGTCCTGACCAGCTACCACTCCATCAAGTACTACTCCGACTTCCTGTTCACCTACTTCGGCCGCTCCTACGCCATGGTGGTCACCAAGGACGACACCGTCACCGTCACCGCCAACATCGACGCCGGGATGCCGTGGCGCCGCAGCTACGGTGACAACCTGGTGTACACGGACTGGCGCCGGGACAACTACATCTTCGCCATCCAGGAAGTGCTGCGCACCCGGGGCATCGCCGTCCGCCGCCTTGGCGTCGAGGACGACTCCCTGCCGCTGGAGAACCGTAACAAGATCCAGGCCGCCTTCCCTTCGGCAACACTCGTGGACGTGGCCCAGGCCGCCATGCGCCAGCGCATGATCAAGTCTGCCGAGGAGATCGAGGTCATCAAGCACGGCGCCCACATCGGCGACCTCGGCGGCGAGGCCATCCGCAACGCCATCACCGCCGGAATCACCGAGTATGAGGTGGCACTGATCGGAACCGAGGCCATGGTGCACGAGATCGCCCGCACCTTCCCGGACTCGGAAATCCGCGACACCTGGGTGTGGTTCCAGTCCGGCATCAACACCGACGGCGCCCACAACTGGGCCACCACGCGGAAGATCCAGGAGCACGACATCCTGTCACTGAACTGCTTCCCCATGACCTCCGGGTACTACACGGCCCTGGAACGCACCCTGTTCTACGGCGAACCGGACGCCCGTTCCCTGGAGCTGTGGAACATCAACGTGGAGGTCCACAAGCGCGGCCTCGAGCTCATCAAGCCCGGAGCAGTCTGCAAGGACATCGCCGCTGAACTGAACGAGATCTACGTGGGCCACGGGCTGCTGGCCAACCGGACCTTCGGCTATGGGCACTCCTTCGGCGTCCTGAGCCACTACTACGGCCGCGAAGCCGGGCTGGAACTCCGCGAGGACATCGACACCGTGCTCGAGCCGGGCATGGTGGTCTCCATGGAACCGATGATCACGGTGCTCGAAGGCCAGCCCGGCGCCGGCGGATACCGGGAGCACGACATCCTGGTGGTCGGTGAGGACGGAGCCGAGAACATCACCAAGTTCCCCTTCGGCCCCGAATACAACATCGTGGGCGCCTGACCCCATCCCCCGCAGGGCATGCCCTCCGCTCGGCGCAGCCAGTGGACATAGTGCACTATGTCCACTGGCTGCGCCCACGGGAGGGCATGCCCCGTTCCGCATTCGCAAAGAAATATAGTGAGCACTATGAATCCGCCAGAATCCAGCGAGGCCGGCACCAACGGCGATGCCAAAGGCACCTCCGTTATCGTCAACGCCATCGCCGTTCTTCGCACTTTCACGGCGGACGAACCGCTCTTGGGCGTCACCGAGATCGCCAGCAGGGTGGGCCTGCACAAGAGCACCGTGTCGCGGATTCTGTCCACGTTCGAACAGGAACACCTGGTGGAACGCGACCCCGAAACCCGCCGCTTCCGCCTGGGACTGGGACTGATCGCCGTGGCCGGACCGCTGCTGGCCGAGCTGGAAGAACGCCGTGTGGCGTATCCCGTGCTGCGCGAGCTCGCGGAGCGGACGGGCGAGACCAGCGCCCTGATGGTGTGGAACGGAACCGAATCCATGTGCGTGGAACAAATCGCCAGCCATCACCAGATCAAACACACCACCCCCCTGGGCGCCCGATACAAGGACGCCATGAGCGCCTCCGTCCAGGTGTTCCTCGCCGCGGAACCACCCGAGCGGGTCCGCGCCCTGCTCCGAAGCGGCGCCATCACGTATCCCGGGCTGGACGAAATCGGCCTCGAGGCCTACATGGCCCGGCTTCAGGAGGTGGCCGCCCGGGGATGGGCCATCAATTACGGCGAGTCCTCTATCGACGAGGTGGGGGTGGCATCACCGGCCTACGATCACCGCGGCGACATTGTGGCGGCGGTCCTCATCCCCGCGCCACGCTTCCGGGTCTCCCCCGAAACCCTCCAGGGGCTTGGTGAGTCCTGCAAGGCCGCGGCCCGCAAAGTCACGGCCCGCCTTGGCGGCACGGTTCCGGTAACCTCTTGACACCGGCATCACCCGTCCGGTTGACTATTACGCATGCTGAAATAACAGTTCCATGATGCGGAATCGTGTAGCAATCCTGCAGCCGGCCAACCCCCGGTTTTCCGTATAGCCGACGCCATGGATGCCAGCATTTTGCACGAGGGATGAACAAGCATGCAGCTTGCCGTTTTCAACGAGGCACCCCGCACTGAAGTCGCCGCGGCACTTCGCCCCTGTATCGATGTCCAGCGCTGGGTGGACCAGATCGCCGATGCCCGCCCTTTCACCACCACCGGGGACCTGCTGGCATTCGCCCGCGACGCGGCGGCGCCCTTCACCGCTGACGAGGTGGCGGCAGCCCTGGCGCACCACCCACGAATCGGGGACCGCCCCACCGCCGCCACCACCGAGGCATCGATGTCCCGCTCGGAACAGTCCGGCGTGGACCCCGCGGACCAGGACGTGGCCGCCGCGCTGGCCAACGGGAACCGCGCCTACGAAGCGAAGTTCGGACGCGTCTTCCTGATCCGCGCCGCCGGACGCACCGCCCCGGAAATCCTGGCAGCGCTCAACGAGCGCCTGGGCCACACCGCCGAAGAAGAAGAGGCCATAGTGGCCCAGCAGCTGCGCGAAATCGCCCTGCTCCGGCTCGAAGGAGTGATCAGCCAATGACCGTTTCACAGGTGAGCACCCACATCCTGGACACCGGGGCCGGACGCCCGGCGGCCGGCGTCGCCGTCGTGCTTTACGCGCGCGACGACGGCGGCTGGAGCCTCGTTGCTTCGGGCACCACCGACGCCGACGGGCGGGCCAAGGGACTGGGCCCGGAGGCCCTTCCGGCCGGAACCTACCGCCTGAACTTCGACACCGGCGCCTATTACGAAAAGCTCGGCACGCCCACGTTTTTCCCCGAGGTGGACCTGGTCTTCGCCGTGTCCGCCACCGGAGAGCACTACCACGTGCCGCTGCTTTTGAGTCCCTTCGCGTACTCCACGTACCGCGGCAGCTAGGCGCCGTCGCGGCCGGCCCGGGGCAGTAGGCTAGATGGCATGGCTTCTGAAAACACCCCGGCCGAGCGGCGCGAAATAACCGTTCGCCGTGCGCCCAAATATGTGCCGTTCCTCATACTCGGCGGCATTGTGGGCATGATCGTTGCCGCCGTGGTGGCGTACGGGCTGCCCGGGGACGCCAGCTACGAGCCCAGCTCGGTCTTCGGGTTCTTTATGGTCCTCTTCGGCGCCGGCGGCGTGGTTCTCGGCGCCATCGTGGCCCTGCTGCTGGACCGTCTGAGCGTGAAGCGGACCCAAAGCGCCGTCGTCGAGGCCGTCCCGGAAACCGGACCCGACAGCGCCTCCGACGACGAAACCGGGCCCGGCGGGCAGGCCGGCGGACGGTCATAATCCGGCCCCGGGAAAGTCCTGGCGCATACCGTGAGATAATCGACCAGTGGCACGCGGCGATGGAAAACTCTCTCATGATCTTCTCCCTGGCGAAAAGGGCCCTCAGGACGCTTGTGGCGTCTTCGGGGTCTGGGCACCAGGTGAAGAAGTAGCAAAACTCACCTACTACGGGCTGTATGCATTGCAGCACCGCGGTCAGGAGTCCGCTGGTATAGCCACCAGCGACGGTAAGCGGATTAACGTCTACAAGGACATGGGCCTCGTCTCCCAGGTCTTCGACGAGACCACGCTGAACACCCTGACCGGGCACCTGGCCGTCGGCCACTGCCGCTACTCCACTACCGGCGCCAGCCACTGGGCCAACGCCCAGCCCACCCTGGGCGCTACCGCCACGGGCACCGTGGCCCTGGCCCACAACGGCAACCTCACCAACACGGCCGAGCTCAAGTCCATGATCATGGACCGCAACGACGGCCAGCTCAGCGGCGAGATGAAGCAGGGCAACACCTCGGACACCGCCCTGGTCACGGCCTTGCTGGAGGGGGAGGAAAGCAAGACCCTCGAGCAGACCGCCATGGAGCTGCTCCCGAAGATCAAGGGCGGCTTCTGCTTCGTCTTTATGGACGAAGGAACCCTCTACGCGGCCCGCGACACCTACGGCATCCGCCCCCTCTGCCTCGGCAGGCTGGAACGCGGCTGGGTGGTGGCCTCCGAGCAGTCCGCCCTCGCCACCGTGGGCGCGAGCTTCATCCGCGAAATCGAGCCCGGCGAATTCATCGCTATCGACGAGGACGGCGTCCGTTCCCAGCGCTTCGCCGAGCCGACGCCGGCAGGCTGCGTCTTCGAATACGTTTACCTGGCCCGTCCCGATGCGGCCATCGCCGGCCGCTCAGTGTACGAATCCCGCGTGGAGATGGGCCGCCAGCTGGCCCGCGAAAACACCCAGGAAGCGGACATCGTCATCCCGGTGCCGGAATCGGGCACTCCCGCGGCGGTGGGTTACGCCGAGGAATCCGGCATCCCCTTCGCGCACGGTTTCGTCAAGAACTCCTACGTGGGCCGCACGTTCATCCAGCCCTCGCAGACCCTGCGCCAGCTCGGCATCCGGCTCAAGCTCAACGCCTTGGAATCCGTGATCCGCGGCAAGCGCGTAGTAGTGGTGGATGACTCGATCGTCCGCGGCAACACCCAGCGCGCCATCGTGCGGATGCTCCGGGAAGCCGGCGCCGCCAGCGTCCACATCAAGATCTCCTCCCCTCCGGTCAAGTGGCCCTGCTTCTACGGCATCGACTTCGCCTCCCGCGCCGAACTGATCGCCAACGGCGCCACCATCGAGGAAATCACCCAGGCCATCGGCGCCGACTCGCTCGCCTACATCTCCGAGGACGGCATGATCGACGCCACCCGGCAACCGCGCGAACGGCTCTGCACCGCCTGCTTCACCGGCAAGTACCCCATCGAACTGCCCGGCGCGGACAAGCTCGGCAAGAACCTGCTGGAGCGTACGGACCTCGGCGGCCTGCCCGCTGCCGGCGATGCCGCACTCGGTGCCGCCTCAACTGCCGCCGTGGTGGTGGACTCGGAGGAGGATCCGGCCGCAAAGGCGGGCGCCACCGGCTGCGACCCAGGACCCGACGCCGAGTTTGAGAACCTGCTCACCGATGCTGACCGCGTGCCCGAAGCTGACAAGAAAGAGTCCGTATGACTTCCGCCTCCCCCGCCGCTGACCGCAACGCAGCCGGCATCACGTACGCCTCCGCCGGCGTCGACGTCGAAGCCGGCGACCGCGCCGTCGAACTCATGAAGGATGCCGTCAAGGCAACCCACAACTCCTCCGTGATCGGCGGTGTCGGCGGTTTCGCCGGCCTGTACGACGTCTCCAGGCTCCTTACCTACAAGCGCCCGCTGCTGGCCACGTCCACGGACGGCGTGGGGACCAAGGTGGCAATCGCCCAGGCCATGGACATTCACGACACCATCGGCTTCGACCTGGTGGGCATGGTGGTGGATGACATCGTGGTGGTGGGAGCCGAGCCCCTCTACATGACCGACTACATCGCCTGCGGCAAAGTGGTCCCGGAACGCATCGCGGACATCGTGCGCGGCATCGCCGCGGCTTGCTCCGTGGCCGGCACCGCCCTGGTGGGCGGCGAGACGGCCGAGCACCCGGGCCTGCTGGGAGAGCACGAATACGACGTCGCCGGTGCCGCCACCGGCGTTGTCGAAGCCGCCGATCTGCTCGGCCCGGACCGGGTCCGCGCCGGGGATGTTGTGATTGGCATGGCCTCGTCAGGGCTTCACTCCAACGGCTACTCCCTGGTTCGCCGCGTCATCAACCATGCCGGCTGGGCCCTGGACCGCCAGGTCTCCGAACTCGGCCGCACACTGGGCGAGGAACTGCTTGAACCCACCCGCGTGTACGCGGCGGACTGCCTGGACCTGGCCCGCGCCTTCCCCGTGAACTCGGGCGAGCGGGCTGTTCACGGCTTCAGCCACGTCACCGGCGGCGGCCTTGCTGCCAACTTGGCCCGCGTCCTCCCGCAGGGTCTGCTGGCCACCGTGGACCGTGCAACGTGGGAACTCCCGGCAATCTTCAAGCTGGTCTCGGAGCTGGGCAACGTCCCGCTGCCCGACTTGGAGCGCACGCTGAACCTGGGCGTGGGCATGGTTGCGATCGTTTCCGCGGAGGCTGCCGACGCCGCAGTGAACCGCCTCAACGACCGCGGCCTCCCGTCCTGGATCATGGGAACCGTGGAAGAGAACTCGGATGCGATCGTGAAGACCGGTCCGGACTATGTTCAGGGCGCCAAGGGTGTGGACGGCGGCGCCGTTCGCCTGGTCAACGCCTACGCCTAGAGCTCTCAGAGAGTGCCCCCGAGCCGCCGTTGTAGCAGTTCCCGACGGCGGTTCGGGGCACTCTCGCTGCTTAAGCGCAGTGCGCAGAGCGGAGCTTGCGTTGGGGCGCTACACCTCCAGCAGGCTGAACACCCCGCCCTGCGGGTCCCGCAGCGTGGCGATACTGCCGCCGTCCTCGGATTCGTCCGGTTCCACCAGCACCTCGGCGCCGGCGGCCACCGCCGCCCTCACCGCTTCCGCGACGCTGGCGACGCCAAAGTACACCTGCCACTCAGCGGAGCCGGTGCCTTCAGCGTTCTCAGCGTCCGCGTCCTGTTCCTCGCCAGTCCCGTCCTCCGGCAGCGGGGCGACGCCGGCCACTTCGACGCCGTTCACCGTCAGCGTGGTGTAAGTGCCGCCGTCGTCCTGCGGGTATTCGGTGACCTCGTGGCCGAACAGTTGCTGGAAGAAGCCGACGGCGGCCCGCGGTTCGGGAGTCAGCAGTTCCGCCCACGCGAAGGCACCCGCCTCGTGGTGCCGGGCAGCCCCGAAATGCGTGCCGGCCTGCCACACACCGGTGGTTCCTCCCCCGGGTGGCTCAAGGAAGAGCATCACGCCTGTATCCGCCACGGCTTCGGGACCAAACTGCAGCGTCCCGCCGGCGTGCGGAGCCTCCGCGGCAATGGCCTGGGCGTCATCGGCGGCGAAGTAGATGTTCCACTGCGCGGCGGCGCCCTTGGCCTCCTGGAGCGGGCTCTGCGGCGCAACCACGGTGACGAGGTCCCCGCCGAGGAAGGCCTTCGAGTAGCTGCGCCCGTCCGGGGTGAGCAGGTCTTCGAAGCGCCAGCCGAACACCGCAGCATAAAAGGACTTGGCGGCCGCAACGTCCCTGGTCTGCAGATCGGCCCAGCAAACCTCGCCGGTGTCGAATCCGGTGCGCACGCTCATGGCGTCACCGACGTTTCGCCGGCCACCAGGCTGAACGCCGAGCCACCGGAGTTCCACCAAGGCGTCCGCTGCTTGTCGCCCTCAACATCTGGCATAGGAGTCAGTCCCTTCGATTGCGGCGTGTAGAGAGGGTGAATGCGCCTCCCGGCGCCTAACCCGCTACGGGCAATCTAGTACGGGGGACCGACATCAACAACAAAAAGGCCCGCCGGGCACACCAGTGAAAGGCGTGCCCGACGGGCCGTAAAACAGTGATCAGCACCGGGTGCTGCATAAGAAGAGCCGAACACGGCGAACAGATCGGGATGGTGAACTGTACGCCGACGGCACGCCCGGGAATTTGCTAGAGCAGATTCGCTGGGCGAGAACTAGCCGATTCGACGGGTGTCAACCTCGTCGTCGTCTTCTTCCAAATCGTCCGCGTACTTATCCACATAAGCCGAATAATCCGGCTCAACCGGCTCACTCGAGAAACGGCTTGGAGCACGCCCCTCAGAGCTCTTGAGCTCACGCTGAAGCGCGGTGTAGTCAGTGTTCGGGGAATAGTACTTGATATCCCGAGCCTGCTTGGTAGCTTTTGCCTTTTGACGGCCGCGCCCCATGGCGTGACCCCCTTTTGTACTCGGACCGGAGGTGGTCACCATTGGCGTTAGTGAGGCCCCGGAATGTTTGGTCAATTTGTCGTACACCTAGATTACATGCTTTCAGCGGTAACTGCTCCCCGCGACGGGACCTCAGTGGGCGGCGACTCCTGGCCGGGTGGCGGCGGCCTCCTCCTGCCGCGCCTTTTTCTTCGGTAGAGTCGACTCTCGGACCGCAAGGGTGGGCCGCACCCACGGGCGGCCCGCCGAAGAAGCAGAGGCCGGGAAGAGGTGGATCCCCCAGTGGACGATGACAATAAAAATGGCGCCAACCCGGGGACGCCAAATGAGCCCCCGCGCACTGCGCCGGGGCTCTCCGTGCCGCCGCCACGGCCCTCCAGGCCGCCCACTGGCCGGCTCCCGACCCAGGCTGGCCCAGGACTAAGAGACGCCAGTTCCGGCCCGCAGGACCCGGACCCTGAGGACACCGACCCGCAGGAAACTTCTTCCCGACGTGGCCGCTCCACGGGCGGGGACCCGCGGGAGACCCGGGAGACCCGAATGAAAGTGGCCTTCGTGCTGGCGGCAGTTGTTGTACTGGGACTCATCGTGTGGGGAGTCGCCTCCCTCCTCGCCAGCTGGAACCAGCAGTCCGCCGGGACCGCCGCGCCGGCATCAGCCACCGCGGAATCGCCGCCTTCCGCGCAGGCCACCCGGAGCCAACTCCCACAGGAAGGCGTTGGCGCCCTCGAATATCAACTCGGCGACTGCTTCAAGGACTTCGATCCGGAAGCCACCAAATCCACCGTGGTGGCATGCAACACCGCCCATTCGGCCCAGCTGGTTGCCGTCCATCGGTACGCCTCTAGCGACCCCTACCCCGGCATAACTGCGCTCCGGGACATGGGCCGCCAGGCCTGCCTCAGCGCAGACCTGAGCGACGCAGTCTCCAAGTACGTGCTGATGCAGCGCAATTCCTACCCCAGCGACACCAGTTGGGAGAAGGGCGACCGGCGAGTGGACTGCTACGTCACCTCGGACAAGGGAAACATCATCATGGAATCCTTGCTCCCCTGACTCGCCGGCCAACCGCTACCGCCGGGCTGCCGCCCCACCCGGCTACCATCCGGCCCGTTACTGTGCGCGCCGCAGACGGGCGCCTGCTGGCGGCTTAGCCCTTGCGCCGCACGGAGAGCCCGCTGCCGGCCAGAAGGCCGCCGTCGGGCCCTTCCTGCGCGTGCAGTCCGGCAACGGTGAGTTCGTCGACGTCGGCCGCTGTGTCCACCAGGACGGTGTCTCCGTCCACGATGTCGCCGGAAAGGATTGCCTTGGCCAGCCGGTCGCCGATTTCCTTCTGCACCAGCCGGCGCAGCGGCCGGGCGCCGTAGACCGGATCGAAGCCGGTCAGGGCAAGCCAGGCACGGGCGCCGTCGGTTACCTCGAGATTCAGCCGCCGGTCCTGCAAGCGGCCCGCAAGGTCCTTGACCTGCAGTTCCACGATCCTGGACAGCTCTTCGACGTTGAGCGCGTCAAAGAGCACCACCTCATCCAGACGGTTCAGGAACTCAGGCTTGAAGGAAGCGTGCACGGTGGCCATCACGGCGTTCCGCTTGGCGGTCTCATCCAGGGCGGGATCCACCAGGAACTGGCTTCCCAGGTTGGACGTCAGCACCAGGATCACGTTTCGGAAGTCCACCGTGCGGCCCTGGCCGTCCGTGAGGCGGCCATCGTCGAGGACCTGCAGGAGGATATCGAACACCTCGGGGTGCGCCTTCTCCACTTCGTCCAGCAACACCACGGAGTACGGGCGCCGGCGGACGGCTTCGGTGAGCTGGCCGCCTTCCTCGTAGCCCACGTAGCCGGGAGGGGCGCCCACCAGGCGGGCCACGGAGTGCTTCTCCCCGTACTCGGACATGTCGATCCGCACCATGGCCCGTTCGTCGTCGAAGAGGAAATCCGCGAGTGCCTTCGCCAGCTCGGTCTTGCCCACGCCCGTGGGGCCCAGGAACAGGAAGGAGCCGGTGGGGCGGTTGGGGTCGCTGATGCCCGCGCGGGCGCGGCGGACGGCGTCGGACACCGCGGCGACGGCCTTCTGCTGGCCGATCAGCCGCTTGCCGAGTTCTTCCTCCATGTGCAGCAACTTCTGGCTCTCGCCCTGCAGCATGCGGCCGGCGGGAATGCCTGTCCAGGCGGAAATCACCTCGGCAATGTCATCGGCGGTGACTTCATCGGCCACCATCTTCGAAGATTTGTCCGTCACGGCGGCTTCCGCTTCGGCGGCGGCATTGAGTTCCCGCTCGAGGGCCGGAATCTCGCCATAGAGGATTCTGGATGCCGTCTCAAAGTCACCCTCGCGCTCAGCTTTTTCCTCCATGGAGCGCAATTCATCGAGCTTTGCGCGGAGGTCGCCAACTCGGTTGAGCCCGGCCTTCTCGGCCTCCCAGCGCGCATTCAGGGCCGACAGCTCCTCCTTCTTGTCCGCCATGTCGGCCCGCAAGGCGGCCAGGCGCTCCACCGAAGCCGCGTCGGTTTCACCTGCAAGGGCAAGTTCCTCCATGGTCAGCCTGTCCACCTGGCGGCGCAACTGGTCGATCTCCTCCGGCGCGGAATCAATCTCCATCCTCAGCCGGGATGCGGCCTCGTCCACGAGGTCAATGGCCTTGTCCGGCAACTGCCGCCCCGAGATGTAACGGTTGGAGAGCGTGGCTGCCGCCACGAGGGCTGAGTCGGAAATGGAAACCTTGTGGTGGGCCTGGTAACGCTCCTTGAGGCCGCGGAGGATGCCGATGGTGTCATCCACGCTCGGCTCGCCGACGTAGACCTGCTGGAACCGGCGCTCCAGGGCAGGGTCCTTTTCGATGTTCTCGCGGTACTCATCCAGGGTGGTGGCGCCGATCAGCCGCAGCTCGCCGCGGGCCAGCATGGGCTTGAGCATGTTTCCGGCGTCCATGGAGCTGTCCCCCGTGGCCCCGGCGCCCACCACGGTGTGGATTTCGTCAATGAAGGTGACGATCTGGCCCTCGGAGCTCTTGATCTCCTCCAGGACCGCCTTGAGCCGCTCCTCGAATTCGCCGCGGTATTTGGCCCCTGCCACCATCGAGGCGAGATCGAGGGCAATGAGGGTCTTGCCGCGCAGGCTCTCCGGCACGTCGCCGGCCACGATGCGTTGGGCCAGGCCCTCGACGACGGCGGTCTTGCCCACCCCGGGTTCGCCGATGATCACGGGGTTGTTCTTGGTGCGCCGGCTTAGCACCTGGATGATCCGGCGGATTTCCGCGTCGCGGCCGATCACCGGGTCCAGCTTGCCGGAGCGGGCCATGGCCGTAAGGTCCGTGCCGAACTTCTCCAACGCCTGGAAGGTGTTTTCGGGATCCGCGTTGGTGACCTTACGGTCCCCGCGGACTCCCGGCAAAGCGGCGAGCAGCGCCTCGTGGGAGGCCCCGGCGTCGCGCATCAGCTTCCCGACGGCGTCACTGCCGGCGGAGACGCCCAGCAGCAGGTGCTCGGTGGAGACATAGCTGTCCCCCAGCTTGTCCGCCTCGTTCTGGGCGTTCTTGATGGCCTGAAGTGCGGCGCGGGACAACTGCGCCTGCTGGACCGAGGTCCCGGAAGTTGCCGGCAATGCCTTGATGGCGGTGCTCGCCTGGACGCTGACCGCGTCCGGATCCGCGCCGGTGGCGCGCAGGAGCGCTACGGCGACGCCCTCCCTCTGGTCCATGAGCGCCTTGAGCAGATGGGCGGGTTCCACCTGCGGGTTTCCCGCCGTGGAGGCGTTCATGGCGGCTGCCGACAGAGCCTCCTGGCTCTTGGTGGTGAACTTGGCGTCCAAAGAGAGCTCCTTCCGGAATAGTCTGCACTTAAGTTGAGTGTACTACGCTCAACTTTCAAAGCGCGCTCCTCAAGGACCATGTTTGCCCAGAGCGAACCCCCTGTCTAGGGGCGGAGGACCCCCGGACAGCCGGGAGGTTTTTCATGCCGTCCAGCCGTAGCGCGGACACCTTCTTCCCGTTAGGGTCAGGCTGTGACCGTGGACGGCCGGTTCCAGCGGCACGCTCGAGACGAGGATTTACGATGAAGAAATTTGTGGTTCTTTACATCGCGCCCCAGTCCGCACAGTCGCTGATGGCGGAAAGCTCCCCCGAGGCTGCCCAGGAAGGCATGAAGGCCTGGACGCAATGGGCCGAAAAAGCCGGTGACGGACTGGTGGATCTGGGGGCTCCCCTGGGCGCCGGCAAGGAGGTGGTCACCGCCGGCACATCGGACACCGCCACCAACGTCAGCGGCTACAGCGTCCTGCAGGCTGAGGACATGGAGGGCGCCCTGGCGCTCCTTGAAGGCCACCCGCACCTCATGATGCCCGCGGCCAGCATCCAGGTCTACGAGGCCTTGGACATGCCGGGAATGTAGCCGCCGGCCGTCCTCCGGCCCGCTCTGCCTGATCGCCCGAGCCGTAGCCGGTGCCGCGCAGCCGCCACCGTGTAGTCGCTACCGCGTAGTCGCTACCGAACCGGCCGCGGAAAGAGCGCGGGCCGCCAAAGGTCGGCCCCCGAACAGGAGGTTCGGGGGGCCGGTGAGTATGCCGGTGAGTATTCTGGGAGCCATGGACCAGACACCGGAATCCGGCGCCTCCGCCGCCGCGCACATCTTCCTTGACAAGGAGGCCCCGGCCGCATGGCGGGCCCTGAACGGGCTCGGCCTGAAAGCCCGCGAAGCCGCCGATGAGGCCGGGATCAGCCGCACGCTTGTGGAACTGATGCACGTCCGCATTTCACAAATCAACGGCTGCGCCTTCTGCCTGAACATGCATGTGGCCGACGCCCTCAAGGCCGGTGAGACCTCGCAACGCCTTGCCGTCCTGCCGGCCTGGCGTGACACCGGGCTTTTCACGGCAAGGGAGCGGGCCGCCCTGACGTTGGCGGAATCCATCACCATCCTGCCGGACGCCCACACCCGGGACCGCGAGGACGCCTTCGCCCGCGAACACCTCAGCACGGCGGAATACTCCGCGGTCAGTTGGCTCGCCATCACCATGAACGCTTTCAACCGGGTGTCCATCACCAGCCAACACCCCGTCCGGCGGGATCAGCGGCAGCCGACCGCGCAACCGGCCCAGCCCTAGCGGCTCCTGAACCTCATTCGGCCTGATCCCATGCGGGATAACCCCGAGATATCCCCGGACCCTATGCGGGATAGACAGAGACTGCCGCCGCTTTGACCACAAAGTAGACGCCCATCCCCGGCGCGAGCCCCAGCTCCGCCGAGGCGGAGGGCGTGATATCAGCGGACATGCCTCCTGCCCGGACCCTGATCTGGTCACCATGGGGTTCGAGGTCGGTCACGGTCACCTTGAAGGAGTTCCGGGGACTGCCGTGGGCAGCCGAGAGGAAGATGGAAACGGCCGACGGCGGGAAGACCGCAACGCCCGCGTGCCCCAGGCTGGCGGGCGGCAGGGGTTCTTCCTGATGCCCGGCGATCTCCAGGCCCCGAGGCGTGCTGACGCCTGTGGCGGTAAGGGTTCCCTGGATCAGGTTCAGCCCGGCCAGGCCGGCCGCGAACCGGCTGCGCGGCCGCTCCAGGACCTCCCGGGTTGGCCCTTCCTCGGTGATCTTGCCCCCTTCAAGCACAATGACGCGGTCCGCCAGCATCAGGGCATCCAGGACGTCATGGGTGATGATGATGGCGCGGCGGCCATCAAGGACCACCCTCAGGAGCCGGCGGAGCAGTGGGGCGGCATGGATGTCCAGGGCGGCCATTGGTTCGTCCAGCAGCAACACGTCCGGGTTCGCGGCCAGCGCACGCGCCACCGCCACCCGTTGGGCCTGGCCGCCGGAGAGCTCGCCCGGGCGCCGGGATTCCAGCTCCGAGGCGTCCACCGCCGCCAGCCATTTCCGGGCCGAGTCGCGGGCGGCTTTCCGGGCCATCCCGGCGCTTCGTGGCCCGAACGCCACATTGTCGAGGGCCGTGAGGTGCGGGAAGAGCAGCGGCTCCTGCGCCAGCAGGGCCGTCCCGCGGCGGTGCGGGGCGGTCCACACGCTTGTGCCTGAGGTGAGGTCAAAGAGCACTTTGCCGTCCACCTCGGCACGGCCCGAATCGGGCCGCAGCAGCCCGGCAATGACTGAGAGCAGGGTCGATTTCCCTGCGCCGTTGGGACCAAGGATTGCCAGCGTTTCCCCGGGGCCGAGGGCCAATTCGACGTCGAGACCGCGCTCCTGGACCGCCGCCCGCAGCATGAACGTCACGGCCGGACCTCCCCGGGCGTGGCGCCGCTGCCGCCGGCGCTGGCCGGCGAAGACCTGCGATATGTCAGACCCACCACGGCAACGGCGACGGCCACCAGCACCAGGGACAGGGCGACGGCGGCATCGGCATCGGTTTCCCGCTGCAGGTAGATCTCCAGCGGCAGGGTCCGGGTCACTCCCTGGAGACTGCCCGCGAACGTCAATGTCGCGCCGAATTCGCCCAAGCTGCGGGCGAAGGACAACACCGCGCCCGAGGCCAGGCCTGGAAGGACCAGCGGCAGGGTAACGCGCCGCAGGACCGTGGAGGGTTTGGCGCCCAGAGTGGCGGCCACGGCCTCATAACGCCCTCCGGCCGTGCGCAGCGCGCCCTCAAGGCTCACCACCAGAAACGGCAGCGCCACAAACGTCTGGGCCAGGACCACCGCCGTCGTCGAAAAGGCGATCTGTACTCCCGCCACCTCCAGGCTGCGGCCCAGCAGCCCCTGGCGCCCGAAGGTGTACAGCAAAGCGATGCCGCCCACCACGGGAGGCAGCACCAGCGGCAGCAGCACCAAGGCGCGAAGCAGCCTCTGGCCGGGGAAATTTCCCCTGGCCAGCACCAATGCCAGCGGAACGCCCAATGCGATACAAAGCACGGTGCTGGCCGCGGAGGTCCGCAGGCTCAGCCCCAGTGCGGTGAGGGAGGAATCGGACGTCACCAGCGGGACGAACTGCGCCCAGTTGACCTTGGCGGCCATGGCGGCCAGCGGAAGCACCACAAAGACGCCGCCCACGACGGCAAGGGCATAGATCCACGCCGGGATCCCGCTGTAGGCATGGCCGGCAACGGGGCGCCGGGAGCGTCGGCTGGCCGGCCGCCCGGAGGACATGTCCCTGGCAACGCGGGTTCGGGTTGTCATGGCTGGGTGCTCGTGGCCGGCTGGGCGGTCCTAGCGTTGGGCATCATGGCTGGGGCGTGCCGAATCCGGCGTCAGTGAGGGTTTTTTTGCCCTCGCTGCCGGTGACCAGGGTGATAAATGCCGCCGCGAGAGTCTTCGCCCTGCTGCTGGCCACCGTCGCGATCGGATAGGAGTTGACCGCCCGGCTGGCTTCGGGGAAAGGAACGCCCTGGACCTTGGCCCCGGCTGACCGGACGTCCGTGCGGTAGACCAGGCCGGCGTCGGCCTCCCCGGAAACCACCTTGCCCAGAACATCGGTGACCGATGATTCCTCGCTGACCGGCCGAAGGGATGTGCCGGCGGTCTTTTCCACTGCCTCGGCGGCGGCACCGCAGGGGACCTGATGGGCGCAGGCCACAACCCTCAGGCCAGGTCTGGCAAGGTCGTTGAACGATTTGATCGAGGCAGGATTGGCTGGCGCGACGGCGATCTCCAGGACATTGGTGGCGAAGGTGGTCGCGGAGCCGTCCAGCAGCCCGGCGTCGGCAAGCCTGGCCATAGTGCTGGTATCTGCCGTGGCGAGGACGTCGGCGGGAGCACCCTGGGTGATCTGGGTGACGAGGTCCGAGGACCCGGCGAAGCTCAGCGCCACCTTGGTCCCCGGATTCTCGGCCTCGAACCGCTGCGCAAGTTGGGTGAAGGTCCCCTTGAGGGAGGCGGCGGCGAAGACGGTGATGGTTCCGGATGCGCTCGTGCTCCCGGCGCTTCCGGCGGGGCCGGCCGAGCTGGCGGGGCCGGCGGGGCCCGCGGGGCCGGCCGAGCACCCGCTGACGCCTGCGGCGAGGGAGGCCGCCAGAAGCAGTGCACAGGCCTTGCCCGCGCGCATCAGACGGTCCCCTTTCCCCGGGGAGTTTCGATGATCACTGTGGTGGCTTTGACGACGGCGGTGGCCACCGACCCCAGCTCCAGGCCAAGTTCGCGGACGGCTTCGCTGCTCATCAGGGACACCACCCGGAACGGCCCGCACTGCAGTTCAACCTGCGCCATCACGGTGTCCGCGGTAATGGCGGTGACGAGTCCTACAAAGCGGTTCCGCGCCGAGCTGCCCACATTGGCCGGGTCCTCCGGGAGCTGGGCCTGTCCGCGGGCAAGCGTCGCGAGCTCGAGCCCGTCCACGGCAAGGCGGCCTGAGTCATCCTTGAGTGGTGTCAGGCTTCCGTTCTCGGTCCAGCGGCGCACGGTGTCGTCGCTGACGCCTAGGAAGCGTGCCGCCTCGGCAATGCGAAAAGTGGGCATAGTCAACCTTATCTCCTCATTTGCGGTGTTTGCATGCACTTTTAGTCGCAAGTGCTTAAATCATGGCTGCGCTGTCCAAGAGTTGATCCAAGGACTTCCCCATAGCCTCCGGCAGGCCACAGCCGTACGCTTTGAGGTGGGGTGGAGCCATGGTCGCCAACGCGAGCACCAAGGGAGCACTGCCATGAAATGGGTCAGGCCGGATCAAGCGGACTACGACGAAACACGAAAGCTCTTCAACGCGATGATCGATCGGAGGCCGGCCGTCATTGCCCAATGCGCAGATCCCGGCGAGGTGGCGGAGGCCCTGGCGTACGCCCGCACCAATAGTCTCGATGTGGCCGTCCGGGCCGGCGGCCACTCCGCGGCCGGGATGTCCACGAACGACGGCGGCCTGGTGGTGGACGTCCGCCCGATGAAATCAATCTCGCTGGACCGGAACAGGCAGACCGTAAGCGTCGGAGCCGGCGTTACGTGGGGTGAGTTCGATCGCGCCACGCAGCCGCACGGCCTCGCCACGACGGGCGGCCGGGTTTCAACCACCGGAGTGGCGGGCTTCACCCTGGGCGGCGGCTCGGGGTGGCTGGAACGTTCGTTCGGCTTTGCCTGTGACAACCTGCTCTCGGTGGACCTGGTAACGGCCGCAGGGGAGCGGGTCACTGCGAGCGCCCACGAGAACCCTGAACTCTTTTGGGCCCTCCACGGAGGGGGCGGCAACTTCGGCGTCGCTACCGAGCTGACCTTCAAGCTGCATGAGCTCGGACCCACGGTCCAGGCTGGCCTGATGCTCTGGCCCGGCGACGCCGCCCGCGACCTGGCCCGCGGTTACCGCGATCTGACGCTGGCAGCCCCCGACGCCGTGGGGACTGCGCTGGTCTACCTCACGGCCCCGCCGGAACCGTTTGTCCCTGCCGAGATGGTGGGCCGGCTCGCGGTGGGACTCGTGTACCTCTACGCAGGGGATGCCGGCGAGGGAGCCGAGCATGCGGCGCCATTCCGCGAACTCGCTCCGGCCGTGGATCTGGTGGGTGCCATGAACTACACGGACTTCCAATGCATGCTCGATAACGCGCCGGACCAGTACAACTACTGGAGCGCGGATTACCACGATCAGCTGACAGACGAGGCCCTGGACGTGATCGTCGACTCAGCGCGGAATCTCCCGGGGCCACATTCCCAAAGCCTGCTGGTCCGCTGGGGCGGGGCGGTGAGCGGAACGCCGGACGCCACTCCACTGCAGAACCGGGATGCCACCTGGGTGAGCCATCCCTTCGGGATCGAGGAGACACCCGAAGGCGGTGAGGACGCGAAGGCGTGGGTGAAACGGTTCCGCCACGACATCGCCCCGTATGCCACCGGCGGCGTGTGGCTGAACTTTGTGGGCGACGAGGGCCAGGCCCGCATCCGGGCAGCCTTCGGGGACGAGAACTACAACAGGCTCGCCCAGGTTAAGCGCGCGTTCGATCCGGATAACTTCTTCCGCGGCAACCAGAACATCCTCCCCGCCCCCGCCTAGCGGATTCGACAGCTGGCAGCAGCACTAAACTGCTTCCATGGCCGTCTATGTTGATCCGCCGCTCTGGCCCGCCCACGGGACCCACTTCTCGCACCTGATCTCGGACACCTCGCTGGCGGAGCTGCAGGCGTTCGCCGCGGGCGCAGGGATCACGGAACGGGCGTTCGACGGCGACCACTACGACGTCGCCCAGTCCCGGTACGCGGCACTCGTGGCGGCCGGTGCCGTGCCTGTGGAAGGACGGATCCTGGTCCGCAAGCTCATTGACAGCGGGCTGCGGATCCCAGCCCGCCGGCGCGGAACCTCGCTGAAGTTGCCGCTCCTGCATCGTTGGAACGAGGTGCTCCCCGGCCACGATGCGCTTTTCCTCGACCTCCTGGACCGCTGGGGCGAGGAGCACCGCAAGTACCACGGCCGGACCCATCTCCTGGCCGTCCTGGAGGCCCTGGACCTGCTCACCGAACCGGAGCGGCCGCCGCGCACGGTATTGCTGGCGGCCTGGTTCCACGACGCCGTCTACCGCGGAATCGCAGGCGAGGACGAGGAGGCATCGGCCCGGCTTGCCGAGGACAGGCTCCGGCACGCGGGACTGCCCGACAGCGAGGCCGATGAAGTGGGGCGGCTGGTGCGGATGACGGCGGAGCACCGCCCGGACCTAGGGGATCATGCCGCCGCCCTGCTCAGCGATGCGGACCTTTCAGTCCTCGGCGGAAACCCGGAGGCCTACGGCCGCTACCTCTCCGCCGTCCGGGAAGACTTCGCGCACATCGGCGACGACGACTTCGCCGCCGGGCGCGCCGCCGTCGTGCGCCAGTTGTTGGAACTGGAGCCGCTCTTCCACACCAGCCGCGGACGCGAACTTTGGCTCGCTGCTGCCCGCCGGAACCTGCAGTGCGAACTCGGGTGAGTCCGGACTAGTGGTAAGTGCTGACGAACGGCCGGTTGGAAGGGACAATCTGCTTACCCAACGGCATCAGCGACACCGGGATGAGCTTCAGGTTGGCGATGGCGAGGGGAATGCCGACGATGGTCATGGCCATGGCCAAGGCCGTGACCACATGGCCGATCGCGATCCAGATGCCGGCCACGAGGAGCCAGATCACGTTACCCAGCAGGGAGAACACACTGTTGCCGCCGGGTTTGTCCACCACCATTCGTCCGAACGGCCACAGCGTGTAGGAGGCGATCCGGAACGATGCGATGCCCCAGGGAATTGTCACGACCAGCAGGCAGCAGATGATTCCGGCGAAGAAATAGCCGAGCGCGAGCCAGAGTCCGCCGAATACCAGCCAAATGATGTTGAGCAATGTCTTCATGAAGCCATTGTCCCCCGCAAGGTACCGATTGGCGTCAGGGGTTTCCCTGAGATTGCCGTGAGCCTGCCCGAAGTCGGATGGCCGGACTAGTGCGGGTCGTTTCGGGCGGGCGTCCGCTCCCTGCGGTGGATCTCGGCGAGGACGCGCGGGTACAGGACCCCCGCGGCCGCGCTCCGCTCCGGTATGCGCGAGTCCTGCGCCAGCATGGACGCGAGATGCCGCAGTTCGGGGGTGGGGACACGCGACAACGATTCGTGAAAAACGAAGGATCGGCGTGCGCGCGAACCGGCAACGCGGCCTCCGTGCGGGGCGCCGCGGGCGCTGTGTGGATTGCTGGTCATGTGGGGTCCTCGGTCCAGACTGAGGCCAACTGCATAACCTGAAAAAACCATACCGCAAATGTGCCGCCGGTCACATCACCCCTGCTTGACCAAAGCCGCCTCCACATTGATTTTGACTTTGTCGCTGACCAGCAGTCCGCCAGCCTCGAGCGCCGCGTTCCAGGTCAGGCCGAAATCCTTCCGGCTGATTTCGGCCTCTGCACTGAAACCGGCCCTGGTGGCGCCGAAGGGGTCCACGGCCACCCCGGTAAATTCAACCTCCAGCTCCACGGGCTTGGTGATGCCGCGGATGGTGAGATCGCCCGTGACAGTGTAATCCTCGCCGTCGCCCTCCACACCCGTGGCGCGGAAAGTCATCTCGGGGAAGTTCTCCACATCGAAGAAGTCGGCTCCGCGCACGTGCGCGTCCCGGTTCGCGTCCCCGGAATCAAAGCTGGCGGTCTTCACAGTGGCGTGCAGGCTGGACGTGGCCAGGGACTCCCCCACGTGGGCCTCCGCGGAGGCATCCGTGAACCGGCCGCGGACTTTGCTGATGCCGGCATGGCGCACGCTGAATCCCACCTCGCTGTGAGACTTGTCGAGCGTCCAGACGCCGGGGGTCAAACCTTGGGGAAGAGTCACAGCTGGTCTCCTTCGACTGCCTGGCAGTTAACTGCCGCCGGTTGTTCGGGGTAGCCCCCAGCTGAATGCTAGCGAAGACCGTTACCCCCGGCTAGCCTCCCAGCCAAGGGCAGGGGCAATATGGGCGGTGATGCTGCCCAGCAGTTTGGCGTTGAAGTCAACGCCCAGCTGGTTGGGGACCGTAAGCAGCAAGGTGTCCGCGGCCTGCACGGCGGCATCGGCGGCCAGCTCCGCGGCGAGCGCATCGGGCTCCCCCACATAGCTCTTGCCGAACCGGGCCGTGAGCCCGTCAACGATCCCCACCTGGTCGCGATTTTCCCGGAGGGCGCTGAGGCCGAAGTACCTCCGGTCTTCAGCATCGACGATGGGCAGGACGCTGCGGCTGACCGAGACGCGCGGCTCACGGGCGTGACCGGCAGCCGCCCAGGCCTGCCGGAACATGCTGATCTGCTCCGCCTGAAGCTGGTCGAACGGCGCGCCGGTGTCCTCGGTCAGCAGGGTTGAGCTCATCAGGTTCATGCCCTGTTCCGCAGTCCAGACGGCCGTGGCGCGCGAGCCCGCGCCCCACCAAATTCGGTCCTCGAGGCCGGGCGAGTTTGGTTGAATGGGCAGCTTGCCAGTGGCGCCCCCCGCGTAGCGCGGATCAGCTTCGGCCATTCCCGCACCGGAGAGCGCACGCCGGAACAGGGCGGTGTGGCGGCGTGCCATGTCGGCAGGAGTCTCCCCGTCGGCCGGCACATATCCGAACGCCCTGGCGCCGTCGCGGGCCGGTTCGGGTGAACCGCGGCTCACGCCCAGTTGCAGCCTGCCGCCACTGATCAGGTCGGTGGCTGCGGCCTCCTCGGCCATGTACAGCGGGTTCTCGTACCGCATGTCAATCACCCCGGTGCCCATTTCGATCCGGCTGGTCCTGGCGGCGATGGCTGCCAGCAGCGGGAACGGCGAGGCCTGCTGGCGGGCGAAGTGGTGGACCCGGAAAAACGCGCCGTTCACGCCCAGTTCCTCGGCGGCAACAGCCAGTTCGATGCCCTGCAGCAGCGCGTCACGGGCCGTGCGCGCGTGCGAGCCCTCCACGTTGCCCCAGTGACCGAACGACAAGAACCCAATACGCTTCATGTCTGGCCCAACAAGGCCGGGGTCTCCCGAATTCCTTGGGTTACCGTCAGGCCTTGGCTGCGAGCACGAAGGCCCGGATCCTGGCCAGATCCTTTACCCCGCGGGAGCTTTCCACGCCGGAGGAGACATCCACACCCCAGGCACCGGCATCGGCCGCGGCGTGGGCGACGTTTGCGGGATCAAGGCCGCCGGCCAGCAGCCACTTCCGGCCCCGGAGCCCCTTGGCGCGCACCGACGCGTAGTCCCATGCCTCGCCCGATCCGGGCACAGCGGCGTCGATGAGGAGCAGCTCCTCACCCCAAAAATCGAACGCGTCCGGGGCGGCGGCCATGGTCACGGCCCGGATGACCTTCAGGCCGGCGTCGCGCGCGGTCTTTACGTCCTCGGGAGTGCGGTCCCCGTGCAGCTGGATCCACTCCAGACCGGCCGCGAGGGCGGTGGCCACCGCGTCGGAAACGGGCTCGTGCCGGAAAACGCCGACGGCGGGAAGCCCCGCCGGGACGTGCGGAAGGAGCCCGAGCACCTGTGCCGGGGTAACTTCGCGCGGGCTCTTGGTCAGCACGAAGCCGACGGCATCGGCACCGGCGCCGGCCGCCTCCCGGATGGACTCCGGCGTACTCAGGCCACACACTTTGACGAACATCACCGACTCCTCCTGCACATCTTCCTGCATCTGACGTTAGCAAGCCACGGCCGCCCGCGCGGACGTTACGGCCGGCCAACCCCTGCGGGGCCCGCCCCGGTGTCCGGCTAGGCTGAAGGCATGGAGATCATTCGCTATGCCAGCCTCCGGGCCGAACCTTGGCGCAACGGCGGCGGCGTCACCCGCGAGCTGGCCAGCCATCCCACCCCGGCAGGCGGCGGCACGGCACCCGACGGCGATTGGGACTGGCGCGTGAGCATCGCCGAGATCTCAAGGGCCGGAGCGTTCTCCACGTTCCACGGAATGGACCGCGTGCTCACCGTGATCGACGGCGAGCTGCTGCTCCTGACCGTGGACGGCGCGGATCATCCGCTGGAAAGGTACCGGCCTTTCAGGTTCCCCGGTGACGCCGAGGCCACCGCGGCGCTTCCCACCGGAGACATCCGCGACCTCAACGTCATCACCCGGAACGGCGCCTTCAAGGGCTACACCTCCATCATCGAACTCTCCAAGAAGCGGGCCCACCCCGTGTTCGAAGGGCAGCTGGGCATCCTGCTGCAGGGACAGGCCACGGTGAGCCTGGGCAACGCCGGTGCCGGGGACGATTCAGCCGCCGGTGCCGGGGCGGAGACGGACGACGGCGGTGCAAACGCCGCAGCCGCCCCCGGCGCGCCGCCGGAAACACTGGACCGCTACGACGCCGTGGTGGGCTCGGACCACCGGACACCGGAGATCCTTGGCCGCGGCTTCCTTGCCGTCGTGTCGATCGACCGTGTTACGAGCTGAGAACTACCTGCTGATAACGCCAGCCAGCAGATCCTCTCTTGGCCGCGGCTTCCTGTACGGTTCCGTTGCGCCGTTGATCCTGCCGGCCAAGCTCGTCCTGGCCGAGGGCCGCGGCGATCACCACTGAACTGGCCGAAGCCCAGGCCTGCGGGCGGCAGCTCGCGGGGAACGGCACGGGGTTGCGCATGGTGTCGGCGCTGTGGCCGCCAAAAAGCTCGGGCAGCCGCCAGTCGTTGGCCTCGGCCACATGGAGCAGGCCGGCGGCCAGCTGCGCCGCTTCGGCCTTGAACCCGTCCGCCAGCATGCCGCCGATGATCAGGGCGGTGTCATGGCTCCAGACGGCACCAGCATGGTACCGCGTGGGCCAGTAGCCGCCGTTGGTGGTTGACAGCGTCCGCACTCCGTAACCGGAGAACATGGTGGGGTCCATCACGCGGCGTACCACAGTCCGTTGTTCCTCCTCGTTCAGGATCCCGGTGCCGAGCAGGTGGCCCATGTTGGAGGTCACTCCGTCAACCGGCTTCTTGTCCGCATCCAACGCCAGCGCCGGGTACGGGCCGAGCTCGTCCTCGCACCAGAACTGCGCGCGGAACCGCTCGGCCATGCCCGCGGCATAGTCGCGCCACTCCTCCGCGCCGGACCGTCCGAAGGACTCCAGCAGGTCCGCACCCATGATGGCGGCCTCATAGGCGTACGCCTGAACCTCGGCCAGGGCGATCGGCCCCTTGGCCAGGGTGCCGTCGTGCCAGCGAATGGCGTCCCCGGAGTCCTTCCAGCCCTGGTTGACCAGGCCTGCCCCGGAGGCATCGAGGTATTCCAGGAAGCCGTCGCCGTCGAGGTCGCCGTGGTCCCTCAGCCACTCGAGGGCGTCCTGGAGGTTTGGTAGCAGCTCCTCCACCTCGGCGTCCGGCATGCCCGCCTTCCAGGCGTCATGCAGGAGGCAGATCCACAACGGGGTGGCGTCGATGGTGCCGTAGTACACGGGCGGCAGCCGCAGTGCGTGGCCGCTCTCCGCCATGGTCAGCACCGTCCGGCGGACCTCGTGCAGGATCTTGCCGGGCTGGACTGCCGTGGTGTGGTCGGTCTCCGTGCCCTGGCGGCCCGCAAGCGCGCGCAGGGTACCTCCGGCGATGGCCGTGTTGATCGGCAGCATCATCCTCGCGGCAATGATGGAGTCACGGCCGAACATGGTGAAGAACCACGGGGCGCCGGCGGCAAGGAAGGTGTCATGGGGATGGGAAACGTGGGCCAGGCGCAAGCTGTTCAGATCGCTGACAGAGCGTTGCAGAAGCCGGCTGATCCGGGGATCCTCCGAGGCCGGCGCCACGATGGGCTCGCCGTCGGCGGCGAGCATCGGGGAATCCGCATCCGTCAGGTCGACCGCCCATGCCAGCTCCAAGGGCACCCCCGGAAAGACCTCCACCGCCCATTCGATGGTCACCTTGCTACCGTGGATGCTGACTGCCGCATTGGCCGCCGTCAGCGCCAGGACAGTGTCCTTGTCCCGCCAGGACCAGGTGGTTCCTGCCGGTTCCACCACTGCGCCTCCCGGGGCGCCTTGTTTGATGTCTTCCATGGTGGTGTTGTCCGCACCAAGGGTTAGCCGGATCGTCAGCGCCACCGGCTCCCGCATGGCCGATTCGAGGCGCAGCGTCTCCGCCACCCGGCCCGAGCAACCGGTGAGGTTCTCGGTGTCTTCGCCATGCCGGATACGGCCGGAATCGGCGGTGCGGGTACGCACCAGCGACAGCAGAGGATCGGCCACCTCGGCATCGGCGCGCACAAAGTAGATGTAGTCGGTTTCCTTGGAAGAACGCAGCTGGGTAGAGACCCATTCGGGCTCCCGGCCGTCCACGGTGAGGACCGCAGTATGGAGGACGCGGTCATCGCCGCAGTAGATCCCCTGTGCGCCGACGTGGCGGATCTGGCCATGGGCGTCGGACCAGGCTTGGATGGGGGCGCTGAAAACGCCGGAAAGGTTATGCAGGTATGGCTGTTCAGAGGCCACGGTGAAACAACTCCTGATGCTGCTGGATTGGGTGCGGAGGCTGGCGTCCGCATTACCGGGCGTGAACCTGAAGATTTGAACGATCAAATTTGCGCGGTTAAATACTCTCACACGTTACTGTGGGAAGCGAAAGGCCGGCTCTCTTGGCGGCCGCCCGGGATGCCCAAGACTGCCTGCCCCGGCCCCGAAACGCTAAGGAGCCCCGCTTGCCCCGGCCCACCCTCGCCAGCCTCGCCAAGGAACTCGCCGTGTCGAGGCAAACGGTCTCCAACGTGCTCAATGCGCCGCACAGGGTCAAACCCGCAACCCGGAGGCGCGTTCAGGCCGCCATTGCGTCCGCGGGCTACCGGCCCAATGCAGCCGCCCGACAGTTGCGAACCCGGCGCTCCATGAACCTGGGGCTACGGCTTCTTCCTTCGTCGAACGGAATTAACGGCGCCATCCTGGACCGCTTCCTGCACGCACTCACGGAAGCAGCCCAGCGGGCCGGCTACCGGCTCACGCTGTTCTGCGCCGACTCGGACGGCGACGAAATCCGCCAGTACCAGCAGCTTCTCGACGTCGCAGGGCTGGACGGTTTCATCCTCACCTCCAGCACGCCCAACGATCCGCGGACCCGCTGGCTGCAGGAGCGCGGCACGCCCTTTGCCGTTTTCGGCCGGCCCTGGGACGGTGACGGTCACGTCTCCTCCGTCGACCATCCCTGGGTGGACGTGGACGGTGCCGCGGGAACGGATTCGGCGGTGAAGATGCTGTTGGCGCAGGGGCATTCGAAGATCGGGTTCCTGGGCTGGTCCGCGCACAGCCCGGTTGGGGCAGACCGCGCTTCTGGTTGGGAGAGGGCAATGCGGGAAGCGGGCTTGGGCACGCATGTGTCCGCCCTCCGGCTGGAGGCCGAGGACACGGTTGCCGGCGGAGCAGCCGGAGCGGCCCTGCTGGGCTTGAGGGGCGCCACGGCGATGGTGTGCTCCAGTGATTCGCTGGCGCTCGGAGCCCTGGAAACCCTCCGCGAGCTCACCCCTGCGACCCTGCTCCAGGGGCGGAGCCCCGGGCCGACCAGCCACGCAGCCATTGTTGGTTTTGACGACACTCCGGTGGCGGCGGCGCTGGGACTCTCGAGTGTTGCACAGCCGGTGGAGGATGCCGCACGCCACCTCATTCGGGTGTTGACGCATGAGGTGGCGTGCGACGGCGCCTCCGCTCCGAACGATCTCCCCGCGCTGGACAGCGCCGCCGGGGTCGATGTCCCTCCGGAAAAACAGATTCTCCTCACGCCGCACGTGGTGGAACGGATTCCGCTTCCACTGGCGGCACCGGGCAGCGGCTAAGCACTTTGTCGGGGTCCTTGAACCGGTGGCCTCCAGGTCCCGGACTAGGCTGTTGGCCATGGCAACTTCCCCGGCTCCCAACTCCCTCCCGGGACTGGACGGCGCCCCGCCCCTGCGTCCGGAGGCACTCCTGCGTCCGGACGTGACGGCAGCCGTGGCCAACCTGCGCGCCCGCCTGGTGTCCGGGCGGCGGTTACTTCTGGGTATCGCGGGTTCACCGGGGTCCGGCAAGTCGACCTTCGCCGCCGCGTTGCGGGACCTCATCGGCTCCGCCGAGACCGTGGTGGTGCCCATGGACGGGTTCCACCTGGGCAGCTCCATCATCGACGGCACTCCGTTGCGGCTGCGGAAGGGTGCAATCGATACTTTCGACGTCGGCGGGTACCTCTCTCTTTTGCAGCGGCTGGTGCGGCGGGACGAGCCTGTGGTTTATGCGCCGGATTTCCGCCGTCAGATCGACGAGCCAGTGGCGGCCTCAATCGCGGTACCGGCCTCGATTTCCCTGGTGATCACCGAAGGGAACTACCTCCTGGCGGACCACCCTGAGTGGCGGCGGGTCCGGGCGCAACTGGACGAGGTCTGGTTCATGGACACTCCCCCGGACCTCCGCCTGAAGCGGCTGGTGGACCGGCACATGCTCTTTGGCATGGAGCGGCCGGCGGCAGAGGAATGGGCCGCGGGCTCCGATGAGGCCAACGCGCGCGTGATCGAATCCACCCGCCCCGCCGCGGACCGCGTCATTCCCTGGTCCTAGATTTTCCCGGTCCTTCATCATGTGGGGAATTGAGGGTCAGCCAGACTCTTTTCGGTGGCAAACGGTCAAGGCCCTGCGGCCCTGTTAGCCTGCTCCTAGGATCACCGGCCCATCATTGGGGTCTCAGCCGGTGGCTGGGTCCCCCGTGGCTCCTGGACGCAGAGGACAACAGCATGGATGCGAAAGCGCCGGACAATGCTTCAGGACCGGCCGCCACGCCGCCGGCGGACCCCGGGAACGGCCTTGCGGGGTCCGGCCGTTCGTGGAGCCTACAGCGCGAATGGTCCAGGGCGTTCCTGCTGATGCTCGCCGCGCTACTGATCGGCGCTGTGGTCACGATCGTGGGGGTGCACGGCCTGATGGACCAAGTGCAGGAAACCTCAACCCGACTCCGGCTCGAACTCCAACGAGTGGAGCTCCTGGGGTCAGCTCTCGATGACCACGAGCAGCTGGGGCACCAGCTGCTCTCCAACGCACCCGTGGACCGCTCCGCTTTTGTCCGGCAACAGGAAGCGGTCTCCCGCCTGTTCGAGGATGCCATCTCTGGCCTGCCCGGAAGGACGGAGACGCTGGCCCCGATTATCGCCGCCCGGCAATCCTGGCAGGAAGCTTTGACGGAACATGGTCTTTGGGGCGCCCAAGTGCAATCGCTCCAAGGCAACCATATGGACGAGACACCCGCCTTTGCCGCCTCCGGCGCGGGGATTCGCAAGCAGTTGGCTGACGTACGGCGCTTCTCCCTGGCGGAAATGGACAACGGACTCGCGCACAGCGCCGACCTCGAACGGCTCCTGGCCATCGGGCGCAGCGCCCTGTTCGTGGTGGCGCTGGGCGCCACGTTGTACTTCCGCCGCAGAATGGTAAAGGACCTCATGCGTCCGGTGGGGAGCCTGCACCAAGGCGTTCGAAAGCTGCAGGGCGGGAACTATAACCACCGCATCGAGGTGTTCAGGCGGGACGAACTGGGCGAGCTGGCCGAGGCGTTCAACGGCATGGCCGCCGCTGTCCACAACAGCCACGAGGCGCTCACGCACCGGGCGACCCATGACCCCCTCACCGGCTTGGCCAACCGCGCGGCGCTGATGGAACACCTCACGGCCTCTTTTGGGGCGGGAAGCACCCGCAGGAACCGGAACGAGGGACTGCTGTTCATCGACATCGATGACTTCAAGGAGGTCAACGACTCACTGGGGCACGCGCTGGGAGATGCCCTGCTCATCCAGCTGGCCACGCGCCTCAAAGGCTGCGTTCGCTCCGACGATCTGGTGGCCCGCCTCGGCGGGGACGAGTTCGCGATCGTTGTGATGGACGACGACGCCGGCTCCGTCACCGCCGGAATCGCCGAACGGATCCACGAGGCGCTGCGCGCACCCTTCTTCGTCGGCGACGACCGCCTGACCGTCACGGCCAGCATGGGTGCGGCGCAGCGCCGCCCGGAAACCGCGGACGCTGCCGAGCTGCTGCGGCAGGCCGACTTCGCCATGTACCTGGCCAAGCACGGAGGAAAGGCCCGATTCCAGCTCTTTGACGCCGAGGGCTATGACCACATGACGTACCGCGCCGCACTCAAGAGGGACTTGGCCACCGCGGTGCCCGCAGGTCAGCTCCGCCTCGAATACCAGCCGGTTGCCGATTTGATCAGCGGGCGCATCCTCGGCATGGAAGCACTGGTTCGTTGGGAGCACCCCACACTGGGGTTGCTGGCGCCGTCGGAGTTCATTCCGCTGGCCGAGGAGACAGGCGACATCGACGCCGTCGGCTGCTGGGTGCTGGACACCGCGACCCGCCAGGCTGCCAGCTGGCGGAAATCCCTGCCCCAGTGCGCAGACCTCTGGATTGCCGTCAATCTCTCCACCATCCAGCTACCCAACCCGCGGAACCTGGCCGCCATCAAACGCATCCTTGCCGACCCCGCGGCACAGGCGGACAAAGTGGTGCTCGAAGTCACGGAAACAGCACTCGCGGGTAGCACGGACGGCGGCATCGCCGCCCTCAAAACCCTGAAAGAGACTGGCGTCCGGGTGGCCATCGATGATTTCGGGACGGGATTTTCATCGCTGAGCTCGCTGGCGGTATTGCCTGCTGACATCCTCAAGATCGACCGCTCGTTCCTCGGGCCGCAAGCCTCCGAGGCGCAATCGGCGGCGATGCTCGAGGGCATCCTGGGACTCGCCCGCATGCTCTCCCTCGAAGTGATCGCCGAAGGGGTCGAGGAACCCGGACAGCTGGATCTTCTTCGCGCCTTGGAGTGCCGGATGGGCCAAGGCTACTTCCTGGCGCGCCCGGGTTCCGCGGAGGCGATCGAGACGCTGCTGGCCACAGGAGCCCACATTCAACCTGGCCGGGCGGAGCGGGCGCAACCCGTCGATTCATGAGGAATACTGGCCTTCGCGCCGGGGTTCTGGCATGGAAGGTATTTCCAGGAACAGGTAGCAGCGAGAAGGAGACCCACATTGGCATCTGCATCATCAGTTCAGCTCGGCGACGGATTGAGCGTCAGCCCACTGGGGTTCGGTGGCATGGCACTGACCCCTGTATACGGGGCGGTGGACCCGGCCGAGGCGCTCCGGACCCTGCACCATGCCGTCGACGCGGGCGTTAGCTTCATCGACACCGCGGATATCTACGGCGGCGGCAGCAACGAGGAATTGATCGCGCAGCTGCTCAAGGAGCGCCGCGGCGAAGTCCAGCTGGCCACAAAGTTTGGCCTGGTGGGCACCCCGAGCGCCGGGTATACCGACATCCGGGGTGACCGGGCCTACGTCAAGCAGGCCGTCGAAGCCAGTCTGAAACGCCTTGGCACCGACACCATCGACCTGTACTACATGCACCGCCGCGACCTCCGCGTTCCGATTGTGGAAACCGTGGAGGCCATGGCAGAGCTTGTGCAGCAAGGCAAGGTGCGGCACCTTGGACTGTCCGAGGTGACAGCGGAGGAGCTGCGGGAGGCCAGCGGCGTTCACCCGATCGCCGCCGTCCAGAGCGAGTGGTCCATCTGGAGCCGCGATGTGGAACGCAACGTTGTACCCGCGGCGGCCGGGCTTGGGGTGGGCTTTGTGCCCTACTCGCCGCTGGGCCGGGGATTCCTCACCGGCACCGTGGACGCCGCCCGGCTGGGCAGCGACGACTTCCGCCGAAAGATCCCCCGCTTCGCCGAGGAGGCCGCCGACGCGAACCGCGGCGTGGTTGCGGCCGTCCAGGCAGTCGCGGCCGAACTGTCCGTCGCCGGGCAGCACGCCACTCCTGCCCAAGTGGCCCTCGCGTGGCTGCTGGCGCAGGGCCGGAGGCTAAACCTGCCGGTGGTCCCCATCCCCGGCACCCGCAAGGCGGAGCGCATCGATGAGAACCTGGGGGCACTGTCGCTGAACTTCACCACAGCGCAACTGGAAAAGCTCGACGCCGCCGCGGACGCCGTCGTCGGCTCCCGCTCCGCGGACCCCAACTGGGTGTCCGAGGGCCGTGAATAGCGAGTCCGTAGACTGACGCCCATGGACTCGCTCATTCACTCCTTACGTGACATCACCATCCGCCGGATTTCGGTCAGCGAGATGGACAACAACGTGTACCTGCTCACCGCCAAGGCATCCGGCGCGCAACTCCTGATCGATGCGGCCGATGATCTGGCCGCCATCCAGGAGCTGCTCGCGGATGCTGCCGCGGATACGTCCGCGACGCCGAAGCTGGCGCTGGTCGCCACCACACATCAGCATTGGGACCATGTCCGGGCGTTGCCCGGGCTCGTGGAAGCCACCGGCGCGAAGACGGCGGCGGGGACGCAGGACGCCCCCGAGCTGCCGGTGCCGGTCGATGTGCTGCTGGATCACGCGGACGTCGGCAACTTCGACGGCTTCGACGTGACGGCAGTTCACCTTCGCGGGCATACTCCGGGCTCAATCGCTTTGGTGTACCAGGATCCCGAAGGCCCGGCCCACATCTTTTCCGGTGACTCGTTGTTCCCGGGCGGGGTGGGCAACACCCAAAAGGATCCCGCACGGTTCCAGCAGCTCATCACGGATGTGAGCGAACGGCTGTTCGACGTCTATCCGGACGACGCGATCGTGCATCCGGGACACGGCAAGCCCACCACCCTGGGTGCGGAGCGCCCCCATCTGGACGAGTGGCGAGCACGGGGCTGGTAGCTTTCGCCACGCTTTGTGCTTTGCGCTGCGCAAAATGTCGGTCGCTACGGGTATACCCGCAGCGACCGGCATTTTGCGTATCGCCAGCTACTTTAGCGGCTGCGGCGTTCGTTCGACGCCGGAGCTGACGCGCGCCGCGGTCCGCCGGTGCGTGCCGGACGGCCTTCGCTGGAGCGGCCGTTGCCGCCACCTGCGTAGGATCCACCGGAGGTGCCGCCCGTGTTGGAGGACCAGACAGCGGCGTTTGCGCCGGTCTTGCTTGCGCCGGACTTGGCACCAGCAGCTGCACGCTGGCCCGTTGCCGGGCGTCCGCCACGCTGGCCGCCGGTTGCGCCACCCGTGCGCGGAGCGCCGCTGCGGGGTGCACCGCTGCGGGGAGCCGAAGCGCCCCGGGCGTCGCTGCGGCCTTCGGCGGCGCGGCCATCGGAGCCGCGGCCTGCCGCGGCGCGGCCGCCTGCGGCCGGGACGTCGTTGCGGTGGGCGCCATACGAGGTTGAGCGGCTGCGGACGCTGCGGCGTTCGGCGCGCTCGGCATCCATCCGGTCCTCGTTACGCTCGATGACGCGCTCTGCTGCGTTGCGCGCCGCAGCCTGGCCCTCGTACGCCACGGCGCGGCGATCGGCACGGGCAAGGTCGGTGCGGGGAGCCTCAGCCGAGACCCGTCCACGCCCGCCGCGTCCGCCACGGCCGCCGGCTGTGGGTGCGGCCTGCGTTGTGCGGCGTGCGCGCTTGCGCTCGGCGTTGGCACCGGTGGAGGTGCCGCCGCCCTGCTGCCGGGCCTTGGCGGCCAGGAGCGCGGCGCGGGTGCGCGGGTCAATCTTGTCGGCCATTTCGCCCACGAGTTGGGCCACCAGGGGCGAGCTGGCGGTGACGCGCTCGAAGTTGACCTCGACGCCGGCGGCCTTCATGAGCTTCTTGACGTCGGACTGCTGCTCCGGAAGCGTCAGCGTGACCACGGTGCCGTCGGAACCGGCGCGGGCGGTACGGCCTGAGCGGTGCAGGTACGCCTTGTGCTCTGTGGGCGGGTCAACGTGGATGACCAGTTCGACGTCGTCCACGTGGACACCGCGGGCGGCGACGTCGGTGGCCACGAGGACGCGGACCTCGCCGGAGGAGAATTCGGCCAGGTTGCGGTCACGGGCGTTCTGCGAGAGATTGCCGTGCAGGTCGACGGCGGGGATGCCGGCGTCAGTCAGGGTCTTGGCAAGCTTGCGGGCGTGGTGCTTGGTGCGCAGGAAGAGCACCCGGCGGCCGGCACCCGAGGCGAGCTCGACGATCAGCTGCTTCTTCACGGTCTGGTCGTTGACGACGAGCACGTGGTGTTCCATGGTGGTCACCGCGGCCTGTGATTCATCCACGGCGTGGGTCAGCGGGTTGGACAGGTAGCGCTGGACGATCTTGTCCACGCCGTTGTCCAGGGTGGCCGAGAACAGCAGGCGCTGGCCCTGGCTGGGCGTCATGTCCATGAGCTTCTTGACCACGGGCAGGAAGCCGAGGTCGGCCATGTGGTCGGCCTCGTCCAGGACGGTGATTTCGACACCCTCGAGGGTCAGGATGCGCTGGCGGATCAGGTCCTCCAGGCGGCCCGGGCAGGCGATAACGATGTCGACGCCGGCGCGCAGCGCCTTTTCCTGGCGGGCCTGGGAGATGCCGCCGTAGATCACGGTGGTGTTCAGGCCCATGGCCTTGGCCATCGGCTCGATGGTCGCGTTGATCTGGGTGGCCAGCTCACGGGTCGGCGCGAGGACCAGGCCCATGGGGCGGCCGGGCTTGCGGAAGTGCTTGGCTTCCCGCTCAGCGAGACGTGCTACAAGCGGGATGGCGAAGGCAATGGTCTTGCCGGAGCCCGTGCGGCCGCGGCCCAGGACGTCGCGTCCGGCCAAGGTGTCGGGGAGGGTCTTGACCTGGATGGGGAACGGTTCAACGATTCCCTGGGCGGTCAGCGTGTCGGCAAGTGCTTTGGGCGTGCCGAGGGCAGCAAAAGTAGTCATGTGTTTCAAGGTCTTTCAGGCGGTATCCATACGGATATCGGCCCCCGGTGCCGGTTGGCCCAAGGGTTCGCCGAAGAAAAGTCAGGTGATCAACCGGGCTGCTGCCAAACGTGCAAAGGCGGCGGCCGGGACCAAATAGAACGCGTTCATCGACGCAGGATGTGCCTCTCACATGAAAAAAACCCACTCCCTGCCGGACGAGTCCTTCGGGGGATCCGGTTGATGAACCGGAACTGGTCAATCAAGACCAAAGTGGGCATCACTGCACATCAAGTTTCACCAGTCTATCATCCGGCGGACCGCCCACCCGACCCGGCAGTGCCGTCCACCACCCGGAGGGCCAGCTTGGGGCAGAGCTGTACAGCCTCGTCCGCGGCTTCCGCATCGTCACGGCCGATCGCAATATCCGTGCGGTTGCCGCGCCTGGCCACGGGGTAACCCCAGTCGTCCCGCCCCAGCAGCCCCGGCAGCAGCTCCGTGCACAGGCCGCGGCCGTCGCACTTGGTCCAGTCGATGTGCAGGGTCCGGCTCATGCGGACCTCCCGTCAAGGGTTGTGCAACTGCCGGCCAGATGCGCCTTGATGTCCTCGGAGAAGACGTCCAGCGCGCTGCTGATCAGTTGGATGGTTCCATCCGGATGGTGGCAGGCTCCCCGCCCCGCGACCAGTTTGCCCAGCCGTTCCAGCTCCCTGACCAGGCGGGGGTCCCGTTCACGGTAGGCAATCCGGCCCAGGATCCCCGACATCGCGGGCAGTCCGAACATGCAGGGGCCGCACTGCCTTGCGGACTCCCCCGCCAGGTAATCCACGATCCGGGCCGTGGTTTCCAGTCCGCAGTAGCCGGTGGGAAGTATGTGAAACACACCGGCGCCCGGGCGGACCACGTGGCTTGCCGGCCCGGAAACGGACAGCTTGTAATCAAGCGGCTTCACCCAGCGGCCATGATAGCCGCCGACCAGTACGGCGGCTACGTTGGCCGCGTCGATGTGGGAGCTGTACAGAATCTCCCCCAGCGATGCGTTTCCGGCCACCTCCAGAACCTGGTCCGGCGCCGGGCCCGAGACGGAAATCAGCCGGGTGCCCGGATCTCCCGCGGATCCCGCGGTCCGGAACCAAGCCGCCCCGTAGCGGGCAATCAGGGCGATGTGCGCCAATGTCTCCACGTTCAGCACCAGCGTGGGGCGGCCTTTGAGCCCGGATTCGCTCAGGCGGCGGCGTTTGTCGAATGGCAGCGCGGAGCCCGTGGCGATCGCGTTGACGGCGGCGCTTGCCTCGCCGGCAATGAACCGCTCCGAGGCTTCCACCAACCGGATTCCGCGGGCAGCCGGCCGCTCGGAGATGGCCCGTTCCATGGCAGGAAAACTTGCCGCCCCGGCGTAGAGGTATAGCTGCGAGCCGCCGACGGCGCGTGCGGCCGCCAGCAGCCCGTCGATCACCAGATGCGGGGCCTCGGCCAGCAGCGTTCTGTCCTTGAAGCTGAGCGGTTCCCCCTCGGCGCCATTGCCGATGACCACCGGCCGCGGCGCAAGGATCCGGGTGGGACGGGACTGCGCCGTCGCGGCCATCTTGCGCCACGATGCAAAGGCTGCGCCGCCGCGCCCGGTCAGGCCCGAGGCTTCCAACACGCTGATCAGGTCCGGGCCCACCCTGTCCATGTCCAGGGGGCCGTACGTCTCCAGATGTCGCGCGTGGCTGGCATTATTACCGGCGGCGAAAAGCCGAAACGTGCCGAACGGCGCGCGCCGTCTGGTGGACTCGGGAAGGGCGGTCTCCTTGAATGTCATTGCAGGCCTCCTTCGCGGGCTTTAGCTGTTTCGAGGAAAGCGGCGGAAAGGCGCCAGGTGACAGCCCCGCCAACAGCCGCCACGGAACCGACCGCCAACACCAGGAACCATTTGCCGGTTCCGTCTGTCCCATTGCCGATTGCATGCGCCAAGGCGATGGGCCACATGGCGTATGTGAGCCAGTGCACAGCTTTGAACGTGCGTTGGCCGAGCCTGTGACGCAGGAGTCCCGTGACGACGACGGCGGCAACGAGGTCCAGCGCAACGGTTCCCAGCCCTTGCCAGAATGGTTGGTATGCGCCTAGGAAAGGAACCAGGACGTCGATGACGTTGAGCTTGGCATAGGAGTCCAGCAGCAGTGAGCCCACGTGCAGGCCCAGGAACACGGTGGCGAGCAGGGCGATATTGCGGTGAAGCAGCGAGATCGAAAACCGGGGCAGCACCAGCAGTGGGCGCCCCGAACGGTTCACGATGCCCAGCAACACCGAAACAGTGAACAGGGCCAGTGAAATGAACCCGCTCACGCGGCCAAAGGCCCATAGAGCCTCATCCATCGGCTTGCCCTCCCGCGATCGCGTGGTCTTCCGCCGCCTCCGGCCATCCGCCGGTGTGAATAGTGCGCCCATGCGTGTCGACGAGGCGCCCGGTGATGCCCTCGCGCCGGAACCAGTCCACGGCGGCATAGCCCCGGACCACGGCGGCCGTGCTGTAGGCGTTTGCTTCCAGGCACGTCGAGGCGGCCACGGTAACGGAGCGCCAGACCGGCTCCGCGGGCAGGCCGAAGCGGGGATCAAGAATGTGGTGGACCTGTGCCCCGCCGTGCTGCCAGCGGCGCTTTTGCGTACTGGAGGTGGCCATGGCGAACCCCGGTCCCAGGGTGGTCTGCTGTGCCGGGTCGTCCTCAAGGTCCTGGACGACGACCTGCCAGCCGCCCCGGGGGGCCGGGCCGGCGGTGGCGAGGTCTCCGCCCAGGGAAACCAGGACGCCACACCCCAGCGCGGCATGGACTCCGGCAGCGGCCCGGTCCGCGGCGATCGCCTTTGCGGTGGCTCCAAGGTCCAGCCGGATGTCGGCAGGCGCCGTGATGGTCTGTTCCGTGACGCTCACGCGCCGCCATCCCTCCGACCTGCGGGCACTCCGGGTGCGGACAGGCCCGTGATCCACGGGCGCAGCTCCATCTGTGGAGAGGCGGACGCTGACGATGTCCCGGTCATACCCCAAAGCGTCCAGGTCCCGTCCCAAGGTGGGGTCGACGTCGCCCCCGGTCAGGATGGCGGCCTCAAGGGCGCGCTGGACCAGGAGGGCAAGCAGCGGGCTGGCTTCCGCGCCACCAGCGAACTGTGGTTGGAGCCGTGCCAGTTCCGAGTCGGTCCTGAAGCGGCTGCAGGCATCATCCACCTCGGCCACCACCGCTCGGACCACCCGGACAGCCTCGGCGATCGCGTCGGGGCGGGTGACGGTGACGGCGGCCTCGAGGCCCCAGACCGTCCAGGAGGAGTGGGCTTCCATCTCAGGATCCTGAGGATTTTCCGTGGACCGCACCCCCGCTGCCGGGCTGGACCGGGCTCACCCTGGAGTAGCTCTTCGCCGGCCGGGTGCTGTTGTTCGTGGCGCCGTTGCTCGAATCGGTGGAGGTGGTGGTGCCCGTGGACTTGACGGCCGTTGTATTGGCGTACACGACGGCGGACGCCACGCCCGCGGTGGCAAGGCTGCCCAGTGTGACCGCGGTGGTGATCCCGGCGGCCATCCGTTTGCCGTTACTTCGAATGTTCATGGCCTGTTCCACCCTGTCCTTGATGAGAATGCCGTTAAACCAATAATCCTCGCGGATTCTTTGTGATTTCTTAGACGTTCCTGTCAGCGTGCTTTACTTTCAGGCAAGCGGCAGGGTGACCACCACGGCGGCGCCCCCGCTCGGCGGGCCAGGAGCGATCCCCACCCGGCCTTTGTGAAGCGTGGCGATCTCAGCCACGAGGGCCAGGCCGAGTCCATAGTGCCGGGACACCCCTTCCACTCCCGCGTCGGCGCGTGAGGAGGCAAAGCGTTCAAAGGCCCTGGTATCAAAGTCTGGCGGGAAGCCGGGCCCGTCATCGGCAACCCGGATGACGGCCTCGCGGCCCCGGGTGCTGACTTGGATGGTCACAGTGCTCTTTGCGTGATCCAGGGCGTTGGAAATCAATGCTGTGAACACGCGCCCCAGGGACACCTCGGAGCCGCGCACGGTCACGGGCGCCGAAGGAAACCGCGAGTCCAGCCCGATGGATCGTTTCTGTGCCTCCGCTTCGGCGAGGGCGGCCGCGCGCGCCCCAATGCTGCCCAGATCGACAGGCTCGTAGTCAGCCGCCGCGCGGGGATCGGCCGAGATCAGCAGATCATCCAGGATTCCGGTGAGAAGCTTTGAGTCTTCAACGATGCGCTCCACCCCGTCCACTAGTTCTTCTTGAGCCGGCTGGGCGCCCGTGCGGGTCAGTTTCCTTCGCAGCATCTGCGCCCGGGTGCTCAGCAACGTCAACGGCGTGCGCAGCTCGTGGCTGGCGTCGGCCACGAACCGGCGCTGCAGAGCCAGGCTCTCGGCGAGCGGGCGCAGGGCCCTGGCGGCCATCCACACGGATACCAGCGCGGCAAGGACGGCAGCCGCCGCTCCGGTGGAGCCCATGGCCAGGACCAGCCGGTCTGTTTCTTCCTGACTTTCATGGCGGTCCACCGCGGCCTGGGCCACCCTTCCGTCATGGAAGGCGGTCAGCACCGCGTAGCTCCTTCCCGCCACTTGGCTGGTCCCCGTTTCGCTGTGGTGCGATGCCAGCACGCGGTTAATGGCGGAGGTATCGGGAAGTCCCGCAGGCATGTTGCGCGATACCGTCAGCTGGCCGTTGTTGAGTATGGCCACGAAGACATCCAGCGGGGCGTCCCTCGGCGAGTCGATCAGGGTGGCAGCCGCCAGTTTCCGGTTGTCCGATTCGCGGGCGCCAGTGGTAACCACCGAGTACAGCAGGCCGCCCATGAGGGCAAGGAGGGTCACGATGAGCGCAGTGAACTGGATTGCCAGCCGTGTCACGGCGCGCCTGAATTCGGACTGGTCCCGTGTGGTCACCGGAGCTCACCAAGCCGGTATCCCATCCCCCGTACGGTGAGCACGGAGGTCCGTCCCAGCTTTTTGCGCAGGTAATGCACGTAGGTGTCCACCACGCCGTCGTCGTCGGCATCGGGAAACACCGCGGTCCGCAGCGCCTCCCGTGTGAAGATCTGCCGCGGGCGGCGGCCCAAGTGGGCCAGCAGTCCGCTTTCCCGTTCGGACAGGACCACCTCTGCTCCGCTTCCCAGCGTGACCGTGCGGCCGTTGATGTCCAGCATCCCGCCGGGGACCGGTACCGCATCGGCGTGGGTGGAGTGCCTTCTCAGGAGGGATCTGAGCCGCGCCAGCAGCTCGTCGATGTCGAAAGGCTTGCCCAGATAGTCTTCGGCTCCGCGGTCCAGGCCCTCCACCCTGTCGGCGGGGTTGCTCAGCGCCGACAGGATCAAGGCCGGCGTCGAGATTCCCTTATTGCGGAGGCGGCCCAGCACGTCCAGTCCTTCGATGGCCGGGAGCCCGCGGTCCATTAGCAGGAGGTCAAAATGTTGGCTTAGCCCCTCATGAAGGGCTCGTTGCCCATCCGCCGCCAGGACCACCTCGTAGCCCTCGCCGAGCAGCAACTCCCGCAACATCGAAGCCAGTCCGGCGTCGTCTTCCACCAGCAGGACTTTCGGGCCGTCGTTCATGGTGTGAAGTATAGGTGTGCCACGGTCCGGCGGAGTCAGGGTGCGGCGGCGCCCCCGGGACTCTCTCCCTGCGGGCCCAAAGACTCTGCACTCCTCAGACCGCACGCGGGAGACTGATGGCATGGGCGCGGAGGCCACGCTCACGCCGGCCACCATTCAGGAGGTTACCTTGGGTGTTCTAGTTGCGGAGTTATGGGCCATTATGGTCATCGGTGACGGCGTTGTCGGGGCGCTCTTTCCTGCCCAGCACACGGCCAGGTGGGCGCAGGCGCCGCTGCCCCAGCCGTGGCGCGAGTTTCTCCAGCGGCTCAACGAGCATCCCGGGGTGATGCGGGGCCTGAGCGTGGCCCAGATCGCCGGCGGAGTTGCCGTCGTGGCCAGCCTTCCGACCAAAATCCGGTAATCGGCTGCCAGCACCGCGGCTTGCTTACTGCGGCGGTGCCGCTGGAGTCCGTGGTGCCGCTGCGGTCCGCGGCGCCCCCGGCCCCCATCATTGTGACGTCGGACAGCGGACGACAATTGAGGCTATGATGGTCGACAGTTGTCGAGTCTCCCGGGGCGGCGAGTGATGCCCCGACGCCGGAGGCAGAAGCCACGGCAGCCTTTCTCCGCCGTCGCCATGAATCCCCACGCCTAGCCGGAGAATGCCCTTTCCGGGGATGCCACGGAGCGGCCCGGGCGGCAGCGGCGCCGCCGAAGCCGCCCGGAAGTGTCCGGAGGGGCCGCAGCCCTGGCACCACGGGTGCCAAAATCCCGGCCCTAGTCTTAATCCACGAGCCCAGTTGTTATCTCCGTCACATTCACGACGGATCCGCGGGGCAGGCGGAGCGGCGTAATCCGCCCGCCGCCCACGCGACCGGGGCCCAGCCCGTGACAAGGAAAGAAGCCTTATGTCTGAACGAATCACAACCATTGCCGCCAGCGCTGCAACGGAATCCGCCGGGGGGCCAGGGCAGGAACCGCACCTTGCCCGGGCGCTTGGCAACCGCCACATCCAGCTCCTCGCCATCGGCGGAGCCATCGGCACCGGACTCTTTATGGGTTCGGGCAAGACAATCTCGCTGGCGGGTCCGTCCGTCATCTTCGTCTACATGATCATCGGCTTCATGCTGTTCTTCGTCATGCGGGCCATGGGCGAGATCCTGCTCTCCAACCTGAACTACAAATCATTCAGCGATTTTGCCGGAGAACTCCTGGGACCATGGGCGAGCTTCTTCACCGGCTGGTCCTACTGGTTCTTCTGGGTGGTCACCGGAGTGGCGGACATAGTGGCAATCGCCGGCTACGTGGACAAGCTCGCTCCGGGAACACCTCTGTGGATCCCGGCCCTCATCACACCCCTGGTGCTGATCCTGCTCAACCTGCCCAGCGTCAAAGCCTTCGGTGAGGCCGAGTTCTGGTTCGCCATCATCAAAGTGGTCGCCATCGTGGCCCTGATCGCCACCGGCATCATCATGATTGCCACGCACTTCACGTCCCCCAACGGCGCGGTAGCTAACATCGCCAACATGTGGAACGACGGCGGCATGTTCCCGCACGGGATGTTCGGCTTCATCCTCGGTTTCCAGATCGCCATCTTCGCCTTCGCCGGCATCGAACTGGTGGGCACCGCGGCGGCAGAGACCAAGGATCCGGAAAAGAACCTTCCGCGGGCCATCAACTCCATCCCCGTACGCGTCCTGCTCTTCTACGTGGGCGCGCTGGTGGTCATCATGGCAGTCAACCCGTGGCACAGCATCGATCCGGCCAGCAGCCCCTTCATCGGCATGTTCACCCTGGCCGGCCTGGGCATCGCGGCCGTGGTCGTCAACCTGGTGGTCCTGACCTCCGCCGCCTCCAGCGCCAACTCCGGAATCTACTCGACGTCCCGCATGGTCTACGGCCTTGCCCAGGACGGCAACGCGCCCAAGGCGTTCGGGAAGCTGAGTCTCCGGAAGGTTCCGCAGAACGCCCTGCTCTTCTCCTGCATCTTCCTGCTCGCCGGCCTCGTGCTCCTTTACGCGGGCGATTCGGTCATCGGCGCGTTCACCATCGTCACCTCGGTGGCATCCGTCCTGACGATGTTCGTCTGGTCCATGATCCTGATCAGCTACATCATGTTCCGCCGCCGCCGGCCCGCACTCCACGCCGCCTCGGCCTACAAGATGCCGGGTTCACGCTTTATGCCCTACGTGGTGCTGGCGTTCTTCATCTTCATGCTGGTGGCCCTGGCTCAGGCCGACGACACCCGCATGGCACTGGTGGTGGCTCCCGTTTGGTTCCTGATGCTCGGCGCAGCCTGGCACTTCAACCGCCAGACGCCCCTCCAGCAGGCCCGCATCGAGGAATGGAAGGCTCTGTTCGCGGCCGAGAAGAAGGCCGCGTCACAGGCCGCGGACGTGAGGACCACCGCCTAGGCGCGCGACCTACCCCGCTTGCTTCGCGGCAACCCGGGGGGCAACACCCACGGCGACGACGGCGATGGCAGCCGCCAGTGCGAAGACTCCTGCGAAGGACGCACCGGTGACGCCCGCCGTCGTCGTCGTTAACGCCGTAAACACAATCCCGGTGGTGGCGAGCGCGAGGGCTCCTCCCAGGGAATCCGAGATGGAGATCGCCGAACTGTTGAAGCCTTCGGTGTCCGGCGTGGACAGTGCGAGGGTCATCACGCTCAGGCGCGGATACATCAGTCCCATGCCGCCGCCTGCGACTACCCAGCCCGCTATGGCTACGACGGCGGACCAAGCGAGCAGCGCCGTCACCAGGGCAAGGACCACGGCACCCAGCACCATTGCGGACCCGGCCCTTACCGCCAGCCGGTGGCTCAGCCGCGCGCCGAGCCGGCCTTGGATGGCGGAGCCCGCCGCCCAGGCCACCGCCCCGAAGGTGAGCGTCAGCCCGGCGAAGGTGGGGGAAAACGCGTAGCGCTCCACCAGCAGGTAGGGAAGATAGACCTCGGCCCCGAAGAAGGCCGCTGAAATCAGCCCTCGCGCAAGAACCACGCTCGGCAGCCCCCGGCGCGCGGTGAGGGTTCCAGCCGGCACCAGCGGGCGCACCGCAACCAGTGCGACGACGACGGCGGCCGCCGCCAGGGCACCGCCGGCCACCGGTACCTGCGACGACAGGTTCAGGCCCAGGACCGCAATCGCCGCCAGTGCCGCGGACGCCAGCCTTCCGTAGGACCAGGGCGTCGGTTTCCCGGGAGCTGCGCCATGGAGTCCCCGCAGGGCCGGAACGATCATCACGAGGGCCGGGAGCACGAGGCCCACCACTCCCAGGAAGACCCAGTGCCAGCTGGCGAGCTGGGCAACCATTCCGGCGGCGAACGGGCCCACCAGCGACGGGATCACCCACGCAGCCGAAAACGCCGCAAAGACTTTCGGATGCAGCAACGGCGGGTAGACGCGGGCCACCACCACATACAGTGCCACCGTCATGCCACCGCCGCCCAGACCCTGCACCAGGCGGCCTGCCACGAGGACAGGCATGCTCCCCGAGGTTCCGGCGATCAGCAGCCCCAGCACGAACATGCCCGCCGAAGCATATAGGGGTGCCGCGGGCCCCCGCCGGTCCGCCCAGTTGCCTGCCGCGACCATACCGATCACGCCGGTGGCAAGCGGGCCGGCAAAGGCCAGGGCGTAGAGCCCGGCACCGTTCAGTTCCCGGCTGACCACCGGCATGATGGTGGTCACCGCAAGAGATTCGAAGGCGGCCAGGAACACCAGTGCGCAGGCGCCGACAGTCACCAGCAGGTAGTGCCGGTGCAGGATCCCTGCTTCCTGGGGGGCTTCTGAGGGGGCGTTACGGTGCACGGTGCGGACCTGAGTGGTAGGGGTGGGCGTTGGAGAAGCATGCCACAGCAGCGCCCGGATCGCATCCATCACCGGCCGAGAGTGCACTGCACTGCCCGGCCACCTGCCGGAATACGTGGCTCAGCCGGCCAGGTCCAGTCCGCCCGCGTCCACCACTACCGCGCCGCTCGCCGTCGAGTCCGGGTTCAGCATCCAGCCCACGCGTTTCACTGTGCTCAGCATCACCACGCTTTCCACAAGCACGATCCCGGGCACCTTCTGCTGTAACGCAAGCTCAATGTTCATGACGTCGGCCAGGGACTGGAGCCACATGATGATCACGAAGTTCGTGGACCCCGTGGTGGAGGCACTGAGCCGCACGTTGCGCATGGTCCGAAGCTCGGCGGCAGCTGCCTCGTGCTGGCCGGCCGGTACGTTGACGAACCATTGGCAGGTCATGGGGAACCCCGAGAATTTCTGAGCCACCTCGCAGCGGAATGCCAGTATCCCGCTCGCGAGCACGCGGTTGAGCTGCCGCTGGACCGTGGCTGGGTGCCTGCCCAGCCCGCGGGCGATGTCCGCCGCAGTGGCCCGTCCGTCCTTGGCCAGAAAAGGCAGGAGCGCAAGGTGGCTTTGCGGCAGGGGTTCCGCCGCTGCCGCCTGTGTGGCGCCGGTGGCTCCGGGTCCGGCCAGGGTCCGCGCGGTGGCCTCCTGCGTGCGGCTCAGTACGTTGACCCGCCAGGAGCCGGCACTGGAGTGCAACCGCGTGCAGAGTGCCGTCTGATACTTGACGAGACCCTCGATGTCCTTCAGCCTCGAGATGACCTTCCTGCTGAATTCCTCGAGGGAGGCGGTAATAACGGTCAACATCACATCCCGGCTGCTGGCCGCCTCCTCCACGGTGACAATCTCAGGCATCTCGGCGAGGCTGGCCATGACTTCCCCGCGCCGGTGCATCTCGCAGTCCACGGCGACGAACGCCAAGCACATCTGGTGCGGATCACCGATGAGGTGAGCCGTGACCCAGGAATGGCCGCCGGACCGAAGCCGCTCCCAGCGGCCTGCCAGGGCAGTGGCATGAACGCCCAGCACCGCGGCGGCGTCCGCCCAGCTCAGGCGCGGGGCGATCTGCAGAACGTTGATGAGGGCGAGGTCGTCTTCGCTGAGTTCCATCGGGTGTTCCCCTTCCAAAATGCACGAATCCAGCTCTATGCCCGGTCTTTTGCATTTTTCCAGCCGTTTGGGCGTCTGTGAATCATGTCACTCCAGAATAGACGCAGGCAGTCTTTAGCCGCTCGGTAAAGCCCGCTTCGCCCATCCGTTCCATCCACATCAGAGGAGAACACGTGCCGATCACCACGGACGCCCGTGAAATGCAGGCAGACCTTGCCCGTTTCCGCCACGAACTGCACCGGGAGCCCGAGATCGGCCTGCAGCTTCCCCGCACCCAGGAGAAAGTGCTCAAGGCCCTGGACGGGCTGCCGTACGAAATCACCCTGGGAACGGCAACCACGTCCGTGACAGCCGTGCTCCGGGGCCAGGGCGGGCCGGCCGGTCACGCCGCCCGGCCCACCGTCCTGCTTCGTGCGGATATGGACGGCCTGCCGGTGCAGGAGAGGACGGGCGTGGACTACACGTCCAGGCTCGACGGCGCCATGCACGCTTGCGGCCACGACCTCCACACGTCCATGCTCACCGGAGCGGCAACACTCCTGGCCGAGCGCCGTCACCAGCTGGCTGGCGACGTCGTCCTGATGTTCCAGCCGGGAGAAGAAGGGTATGACGGCGCCAGCCATATGATCCGCGAAGGCGTCCTGGACGCCGCCGGACGACGGGCGGACGCGGCCTACGGGATGCACGTGTTCTCAGCGCTGGAGCCGCACGGCAGGTTCTGCACCAAGCCCGGTGTGATGCTCAGTTCCTCCGACGGCCTGGTGGTCACCGTTCTGGGCGCCGGCGGCCACGGCTCGGCCCCGCACTCCGCGAAGGACCCCGTCACGGCAGCCGCAGAGATGGTCACCGCCCTGCAGGTCATGGTCACGCGCCAGTTCAATATGTTCGATCCAGTGGTCCTGTCCGTGGGTGTCCTCCAAGCCGGCACCAAGCGCAACATCATCCCCGAAACTGCCCGCATCGAGGCCACCATCCGCACTTTCTCCGGGGAATCCCGTCGGAAGATGATGGCGACGGTTCCCCGCCTCCTTAAGGGAATCGCGGCGGCGCACGGCCTCGACGTCGATGTCGATTACCAGGAGGAGTACCCGCTCACCGTCACGGACGAGGACGAAACGCACATAGCGGAAGAGGTCATTGCCGAACTCTTCGACGGCTCCCGGCTCTCGCGCTTGGCCACCCCGCTGAGCGGGTCGGAGGACTTTTCACGTGTCCTTGCCGAGGTACCCGGCACGTTCATCGGCCTCAGCGCCGTGCCTCCGGGCGCGGACCACGCCGTCGCCGCGTTCAACCACTCCCCCAACGCAACGTTCGACGACGGAGTGCTCGCCGACGGCGCGGCGCTGTACGCGGAGCTGGCGCTGTCCCGGATCGCCACACTTGCCTCATCGGCCCGTCAGGCGGCCATCCCCGGCGTCACCGCCGATTCCACCGAAGCCACCCACATGGCCCCCCGGTCATAGACACTCTGGAGACCATCATGACAACCACTGCCAATCCGCGGCTCGCGGCCCGGGCGTCCACCCGCAAGACCATCGTCGGCACGGGCATCGGCAACGCCGTCGAGTGGTACGACTGGGCCATTTACGCCACCTTCACCCCGTTCATCGCCAGCCAGCTGTTCAGCAAGGCGGATCCGGCGTCGGCGGTCCTGTCCACCCTGGCGATCTTCGCCGTCGGCTTCGTGGCACGCCCCTTCGGCGGCTTCCTGTTCGGCTGGATCGGCGACAGAATCGGCCGCAAGGCCTCCATGACCATGGCCGTGGGGCTGGCCTCACTCGGCAGCCTGATGATCGGGATCGCACCCACCTTCGCCGCCGTCGGGGTTTGGGCCTCCCTGGTGCTCCTGGTGGCCCGGCTGGTGCAGGGGCTGGCGCACGGCGGGGAGCTGCCCTCGTCCCAGACGTACCTGTCCGAGATCGCGCCGAAGGAACACCGCGGATACTGGGCCACGCTGATCTACACGTCCGGCACGGTCGGCATCCTGTTCGGCACCCTGCTCGGCGCCGTCCTGAACATGGCCCTCAGCCCGGAGGTCATGAACGCCTGGGGCTGGCGCATTCCGTTCCTGATCGGTGCCGCGATGGGCCTGTACGCCCTGATCATGCGCTCCCGACTGCATGAGAGCGACGTCTTCGAGGGCGAGAGCCTTGCGGAGAAACGCGAGCCGATCTGGCCGCAGATCGTCCGGTACCGCAAGCAGGCCCTCCAGGTCATCGGCCTCACCGTGGGCCTCACAGTCATCTACTACATCTGGGGCGTGGTGGCTCCGAGTTACGCCACCACGGCGCTGAAGATCGACCGCGGCGAAGCCCTGTGGGCCGGCGTGGTCGGCAATATCGTGTTCATCGCGGCCCTGCCGTTCTGGGGCAAGCTGTCCGACCGGATCGGACGCAAGAAGGTGCTGTGGTCAGGAGCCATCGGTGCGGCCGTGATGCATTTCCCCATGACCTGGCTTCTCAAGGATTCGGCCTGGCAGCTGGCGGTCAGCATGTCCGTCATGCTCATTTTTATTGCAGCGAGCGCGGCGATTGTTCCCGCCGTCTATGCCGAGATGTTTCCCACGAGCATCCGAACCGTGGGCGTCGGCGTCCCGTACTCGATCTGCGTGGCGCTCTTTGGCGGAACCGCGCCCTATCTGCAGCAGTGGCTGGGCACATCCCTCCAGGCGCCGCAGTTGTTCAACATGTACGCCGTGATTCTCCTCGTCATCTCCGCGGTGTTCATCTTCACCATTCCTGAAACGAGAGGCAAAGACCTGCGCGACTGACGTGAGCCCCCCGCGGCGGCCAGGCGCCACGAGCACCAGTGCGCCAATGCCGGGCCGTCTACTATCCAAGGCTTCCCTCCGCGGGAAGTGCGTGGTAGATTGACGGTTTTCAGCCCGCGGGGGGTGGTTCAGCCCACGCGCCCAGGTCTTCGAGTGGGCGCCGAAAGCAGGTGTGTCATGAAGTTCGGCGCTTCTGTTCCGGCCGCAGTCCTGGTTCTCGCGGGATCAATGCTTCTGGCTCCCCCGGCGGAGGCCGCGTCAACGCAGCTGGTGCGGTTTTCGGTGTCGGGTGACTTTTGCCCGCAGTACGGCGTCTATGGAATTTCGCATGTGGACGTCAACGGCGACGGCGGGATGCACGCCAGCCAGAACTTCGCCAACACCACCCAGAACGCGCCCACCTCAATCCTGGATGTTCCGGAAGCAGGCGCCATGGCCCGTGTGACGGTCACCTATCACTGCAAGGTCAAGGTTTTGTGGTGGTTCAGCCCCAGCGACCGGCAGTTGGCCAAGGGGAACCGCTGGGTTTACGGCAGCGGCTGGCAACCGGACCACATCATCACCCCCTCGGGCTGAGCGGCTTTATCGAATCCCCGTGCGCCCCTTCGCGGGGGGCAGCCGGGGCGGGTCAGTCGCCGACGAACCGGTTCCGTCCGGACCTGTACCCGAATACCGCGGCAAACGAGCCAACCACCAGGAAGAGGATCCCGGCGGCGGCGAAGGATCCGGTGGCCTGGTGCAGCTGGCCCACCATCAGCGTTCCTGTGGAGCCCACCCCGTAACCCACGCCCTGCATCATCCCGGAAAGGTGCGCAGCGGTGTGGCCGTCGCGGGTGCGGACCATGATCATGGTCAAGGCAACGGCCGTGAGGCTTCCCTGGCCCAGCCCCAGCAAACCGGTCCAGAGCCAGATCAGGTCCAGCGGGCCGAAAATGCTCAGGGCAAACCCGCCGCCGGTCATCAGGGCCACCACGGTGTTGATGGCCCGCTGGTCGCGGAACCGGGTGGCGAGCGCCGGAGCGAACAGTGAGCCCAGCATCTGCAGCACGATGGAGGCGGACACGATAAGGCCCGCCGTGCCGCCGTCCACTCCGCGCTCCCGCAGAATGGGTGCCAGCCATGCAAATACGCTGAAGGACATCATGGCCTGCAGCACCATAAAGATGGTGACTTGCCATGCGATGGCCGATCTCCACACATTCACGCCGTCGGTGACGGCCTGATGGCGCGGATGCCGCTGCCTGAGGGCCAGGGGCAGGAATAGCAGCAGCACGACGCCGGCGGGCACCGCCCAGAACCAAAGCGCCGTGGTCCACTGGCCCGTTGCGCTGAAGACAGGGTAGGTGAATCCCGCGCCCAGGGCGGCCGAGGCGCAGATGGCCGTTGTGTACAGGCCGCCCATCAGGCCAAGCCGATGCGGGAAATCGCGCTTCACCAGGCCCGGCAGCAGCACGTTGCACAGCGCTATGGCCGCGCCGCAGGCTGCGGTGCCCGCGAGCAGCGCCGGCAGATGGGCCACGCCGGGAAGGTCAAGCGGACGCAGCAGCAGGCCGGCCGTGAGCACCGCCATCGCGCCAAGCAGGACGCGTTCGGCCCCGAAGCGCCGGGCCAGGATGGGAGCGATCGGCGCGAAGACGCCGAGCAACGTGACCGGCACCGTCGTGAGGACGACCACGGCCCAGCCCGGCAGCCCCGCGTCGGCCGTGATTTCGGGCAGTACCGCCGAAAAACTGGAGAACACGGTACGCAGGTTCAGCCCGATCAGGACCAGGCAAACGCCCAGGTAAATCAGTCCTCGGCTCGTGGCAACCTGTGTGGGCTCCGCCGCCGGGAGTTCATCGATCTCGGCGTCAACGAGCGTACTGCGATTCACGCCGCCCACGTGCCGGCGAACGTCGTTCTTCGATGCTGCATTCTGTGCTTCGGTCACGCGCTCATTCTTGCAGGCTCCCCGCGGCCGCGCTCCGCGCCGGGGCAAAACAGCGTTCCGGAAGTTTTCCACATCGCATACATGGCCCCTGTGGGGCACCCCAGGACCGCGCCTAGCGTGGGCAGCATGAACCCTGCGATGCCAACTCCCAGCCGCCAAGACCCTCGCGGAACCATGACCCCGGAGACCAAGGGCGCCGGGGGCGCTGTCGCGGGCCTCGTGTTCAGCGTGCTGGTCTTCGGCAGCACGCTCTTCACCCTGCCCGTCAGTACGATCGCCGCCTTGTTCACCCGTCCGGATACCGGCACGGACCGGCTCCAGTGGGTTGCAATAGCGGTCTTCTGGAGCCTGCCGGTGCTGTTCGGGCTGCTGTCCGCCATCCTCGGCATCCGCGCCGTGATCCGGTTTCCGCCACGGACGGACGCCTGGACCGCTGGAGTACTGGGGCTCTCCGTCCTGGCCCTGCAGGCGCTCTTGGTTATCGCCCTGATGGTCTTGCACGGCAGCGTCAGGATCATCTGGTGAACGACCGCCGATCCGGGGCCGGTACCCAAACTCCACTATTCTGGAGGGAATGAGTGAATCCCCAGAATCCGCACGGCAGCCGGAGCACCCGGAGTCTGCTTCCGAGCCCACGCAGCCAACGCGCCCGGTCACCCCCGGCACCCAGGCCTCCTTCGGGACCTACGGAGGACGGCCCGTGAGCTTCGTACGCCGCGGTACCCGCCTGCAGGGCCGCCGCCAGCAGGCCTGGGAGGAGCACTCGGACCGTTGGGCCGTGGATGTTCCGCGCCACATCGCCAACACCTCCGTTCACCCGGACTACGTTTTCGATGCCGAGGCCGAATTCGGCCGCAAAGCTCCCCTGATAGTGGAGGTCGGCTCGGGACTGGGCGACGCCGTCTGCCATGCCGCCGAGGAGAATCCCGGCAGCGACTTCCTGGCCGTGGAGGTCTACACCCCGGGCCTCGCCAACACCATGATCAAGATCAACGGCCGGAAGCTCACCAATGTGCGGGTGGTGGAGGCCAACGCCCCCGAGGTGCTCGCCACCATGCTGCCGCCGGGGTCCGTTAGCGAACTGTGGGTCTTCTTTCCCGACCCCTGGCACAAGTCCCGGCACCACAAGCGCCGTCTGATCCAGCCAGAGTTTGCCGCCCTGGCGGCCACCGCCCTGAAGCCCGGCGGACTCTTCCGGGTGGCCACGGACTGGTCCAATTACGCCGTTCACGTCCGCGATGTATTGGCCGCGTCCCCGGATTTCACCAACCTTCACGACGGCGAGCGCAGGGGACCGGAAAGTCCGCTGACGCAGGTGTGGCAGTCCGGCGTCGAATCCCTGGTGGGTGGCGCCCCGGTCAAGGAAGGCCGCGCCCCGGTGAGCACCGAGCACACCGGGCCGAACGAAGGCGTGGATGAGACCGGCGGCTGGGCGCCACGCTTCGAGGGCCGCATCCGCACCAGTTTCGAGAACAAGGCGCACGAGGCCGGCAGGCTCATCTTCGACCTCTGTTACCGGCGCGTGTAGGCCCGATTGGCGGGGCCAGGCCTGGGCTCCCTCTAGTTTCAGACGACCAGAGCCGGCCGCCAGCCAGGAGCTGTTGCGGGCCCAATTGCCGTGGCACCATTAGGGCAGTATTCCGACTCGGAGGGCCAGTCCCCCCGAGAGAACCAATTTGCACGAGGGATCCGAACATCAAAAAGGAACTAAAAGAGGCTGCGGACGCGGCCGAGGAAGTCACCAACTCGCGGCCACTGGAGCTCATGGCCCGCGCCGGGTTTGCCGTCAGCGGCATCCTTCACTTCCTGGTGGGTGCAATCGCCATTCGTCTGGCCATGGGCGGCGAAGGAAAGGCCGATTTCAGCGGCGCGGTGCAGGAGCTGGCGAACCAGCCCGCCGGGCCCGTCCTGTTGTGGAGCAGCTTTGTAGCCTGTCTGGCTCTTGCTGTCTGGCAAACCAGCGACGCCATCTTTGACTTCAGCCACCTGCCCAAGCGCAGAAAGATCGGCAAGAAACTCAAGGCCGCCGGGCAAGCGGCCATCTTCCTGGTCTTCGCCGGGACCTTCGCGTCCTTCGCCATGGGCGCGGGCAGCGACAGCGGCAAGTCCACGCGTGACATCACCGTGAACCTGATGACAGCCCCGGGGGGTGTGGCGCTCCTGATCATCCTTGGCCTGGCTGTTGCCGTAGCCGGCATCATCTATGCCATCCGCGGCCTCCGCCAGTCCTTTGCGAAGTACATCCGGCCGCCAGCATCTGAGAAGGCCCGCACCGCGGTCACGTGGTTGGGAATGGCCGGCTACGTGTCCAAGGGCGTCGTCCTGCTGCTCGTGGGACTGCTGATCATCGTCGCCACCGTCAAGGCGCACCCGGAGGAGTCCACGGGCCTCGACGGCGGGCTGAAGGCCCTCCGCGACCAGCCTTTGGGGATCTATGTTTTGGCTGCCGTCGGCGCCGGCCTGATCTGCTACGGCGTGTTCCAGATGGTCAGGGCGAAGCTCGCCAAAATGTAGCCGTCCGAACGTAAGAGCGGCCCGAACGTAAGCACAGCAAGTAACGCTCCGCTGTGAAGGGGCCTGAGGAGGGTCGTTAGAGTGCGGCGCGGACCCGTTGTCCCACGCCGCGCAACCGGCTTATCGGCTCGGTGGCGTAAACGAGCCGCACGTAGCGCGGCGCCACGTCCTGGCCCCAGGCGGTCATCGGCGTGGCGGCAATGCGGCCTTCGGACAGGAGCCTCCGGGAGAGTTCGGGGGCCCGCATGCCCAAGGCTTCCGCGTCCAGCAACAGGGACCAGCCGCCGTCGGGCACCACGAAGGGCAGGCCGTCCAGTTCCGAGACCAGAAGGTCCCGGCGGGACTTCCACTCGCGCACGGCGCCGGCGATCCCGTCGTCGGCGCCGGTCAGGGCGGCCAAGACCCCAGCCTGGCTGAAACCGCTGGCCACTGTGGTGTTGTAAATGGCCGCGAGCGCAATGTCTCCCATGACTTCGGCCGGCCCTGCTGCCCAGCCAACGCGCCAGCCGATCATGCGGTAGTTCTTCGACACGCCGCCCAACGTGATGGTCCGTGGCGCCAGCTCCGGGAAGGAAGCCGGATGACGGTAGGTCACACCGTCGAACAGGATCCTGTCCATGGCCGCGTCGTAGAGCAGCCAGCAGTCCGCGTGGTGGCAGGCGTCGCGGACTGCGCCCCATTCAGCGTCGCTGAACACATGTCCCGATGGCATGGACGGGCTCATCAGAAGCATGGCACGGGTCCGGGGTGTGACCGCCGCGGCCAGCCTGTCCGGGTGCAGCCGCCAGCGTCCGCCGGAAACAATCAGCGGCACGAAGACCGGCACGGCTCCGACGAGCCGGACCCGGTTGATCATTCCCGCGTAGGTGGGATCGGTAAGGATGACCTCGTCCCCGTGATCCACGGTGGCCAGCAGCGCGCTCAGCATTCCCGCCAATGCACCGCCGGTGATCACCACCTCCGTGCGGGGATCGTAGGACAGCCCGGTCTGGTGGCGGAGCTTGGCCGCGACGGCCTGGCGCAGGGCCAACGTGCCGGTAAACGGCAGCCAGCTGTTGGCGGCCTGATTTCCCACGGCATCTCGCGTGGCGGCGACTGCCGACGGCGGGGGCGCAACATCAGTGTCCAGGTTTTCCATGCGGAGCACGGCGGGGTCATCACCGACCGCGGCTACCACCCTGTCGATGCCGAAGGGCTGAATCCGGGCGAACCGCCCGGTCCTCCCGCGGACCATGTGCCCAGCGTCCCACCGTGCGCAGGCCGCGTCAATGGCTCAGGACGAGCCGCCCACCATGGAAATAACGGCCACGGTCTGCTGCGCCTCGTCACGCAGTTCCACCTTGGTGATCCGGCTGATCTGGGCAGGGGTGGCACCTGTGACCCGGGACTTGCCTGCGGGGGTGGCGGCCCAGCTGCAGGCCCGGTCCTCGCCGCCGTCAGCGGTTCGGACCCACAGGGACAGCGTGCCCCGGGTCGGCAGGCTTGTGCCCGTGAAGGACACCTCGGTCCCCCAGGCCTTCTTCAGGAGATCCAGCTGCACCTGCATGCCCCCGGCAGCCTGCACGGAGTAACTGGCGTCCGGCCTCGGCGGCTGGTTCATCAACGGGGCGGCGAGCACTCCCAGTGCCAGAAATGCTGCTGCCACCGCTCCCACAAGCGCCATCCACCGGCGCCGGGACGCCCGGCGTCGTGCAGAGAGTTCAGCCAGCAGCGCGCCGGGTCCGGGCTCGGAAGGTGCTGCTTCCGGCTGTGCTGCCGAATCAGCGAGGGCCACGGCGTCAGCCACGGGAAGGGCATCGAGCAAGGCCGGCAGGCTGGCCAGTTCATCCAGCTCCCGGCGGCAGGTTTGGCAGCCTGTCAGATGCTGCTCGAAAAGTTTCCCCTCGGCAGGTTCCAGGCCACCGAGCAGGTATGCCCCCAGCAGCTGGTGCAGATCCGTTCCGCTCATCGCTGCACCCCCATTTCGTCCAGTATCGTCCGCAGCGCCCGCACAGCGTAAAAGGCGCGCGATTTCACGGTGCCGGCGGGTATGTTCAGCTGGATTGCCGCTTCAGAGACCGTGAACCGGCGGTAATGCAGGGCTACCAGCACCTCGCGGTGTTCGAGGCTTAGCCGCAGCAAGGCTTCCTCCATCAGCACCCGGTTGAGTAGTTCATCCACGCGTTCGGCCGCCTCCGAAGGGTCAACCACGTCCCGTTCGGAGGCCTCCACCGGGCGTCGTTGGGCCCGCCGGTAGTTATCGATCATGATGTTCCTGGCGGTGCGGAACAGGTAGCTTCGCAGGCTGCCGGTGATCTGCGGTGCCTGTTGCCAGACGCGCAGCACGGTTTCCTGCACCACGTCCTCGGCGGCCTGCGCATCGCGGGAGGCGCTCAGCACAAAGCGCCTCAGCGCTTCACCGTGTTCTCGGTAGATGGCGGCCACCACGTCTTCATCGAGTGGCATCCGGGCGCCTCCCTGCTGTCCTGAGCGCTGTAGTCCTATCCCCAAGCTGACCGCCGTCACCATGCCCACCGTCGCTGCCGCCAGCCGGCCCATCCGGCCGCTGTCCGCCACTTACGACGACGAGGGGGACAAAACGGTTCAACGGCACCGTTCAACTGCGCGGTTCAACGGCACGGGGTTCAACGTTACCGCCGTGGCGTAGGCCGCCGCTCCTACAAAGCCGCTCCCACAAAACGTTGGTTGAACCATTCTGCGCCCGCAGTCGTCGTAATGGTTAGCGGCGGACGGCGCCGGCACAAAGCCAAGGAGCAGGGCATGAAGAAGCAACTGGGAAGTGGCCTCTACATTCTGGCGGTGGCCGCCGTGCTTGCAGGTTGCGGCGGAGGAGGCTCCGGAACGTCGTCGTCCCCGGCAGGTCCGACGGCGGGCGGTTCCATGGGGGCGTCCGCATCGGCCTCGCCGGCTTCACCTTCGGCGGCGACGTCCGGCGGTTCTTCCGCGTCCGCGTCTTCCGTCCCCGCAGCCGCGCCGGTGCTCAAGACCGCGTCGTCCACTGCCGGGCAGATTGTGGTGGATGCGAGGGGCATCAGCGTCTACGTTTTTGCGAAGGACGTCAAGGGCTCCGCCAGCACGTGCACGGGCACTTGCGCCAGTAACTGGCCCCCGGTCACAACCGCGTCCGACTCCCCTGCGGTTGAAGGAGTGACCGGTACGGTGGGAAGCGTCCCGACGCCCGACGGCCGGAAGCAACTGACTCTTAACGGTTTGCCGCTGTACTTCTTCGCCAAGGACAAAGCACCCGGGGACACCCTCGGTGAGGGCGTGGGTGGCGTCTGGTATCTGGTCAGCCCAGCGGGCGATATGGTCAAAGCCTCGTCGGGGGCCGGCTACTAGCACCGTTCCCGCGTTGTCCGCCTAGTACCGCGCTATCGCTACCCCCGCGGCGTCGGCGTCGGCTGGCCAGGTAACGGCAATTGCACGGGCGCGGTGGGGACACCGGAAGGGTCCAGGCTCACGCCCGGAGAGGGCAGCGGTCTGCCGTCCGGGCCCCGTCCAGTTCCCGGGACAGTCCCTCCGACCGTCGGCGGCGCGTGGCTCGGCAACGTGACCTCGGGGATGTGTGAGCCCGCGCGCGTGGTTTCGGCTGGAGACGGAAGGCCGCCCTGGCCCGGGTGAACCGTCGGCGCGGTGCCGCTCGGGGGCAGGGAGGACGGAATGTTGGGGGCGGGGGACGACGTGCCCGCGGCTGCCCCCCCGGGCACGGAAGCCGGTTGGCCGGTGCTGTGGCCGCCGGTTCCGGAGGTGAGGGCGCCGACGAAGTTGGTGACCGCGTGCTGCACGTTTCCGAACGTGTTGCGGATGCCTTCGTCTGAAGCGGCAGCCGCGGCGCCTCCTGCCGCGAGCGCAGCGGCTACGGTGAGGGCGGTCAGCGGCAGACGGCGCTTGCTCCGCCGTCGGGCAGCGAGTTCATCAACGGGCGCCTGACTGCCAACGGCGGGAGCACCGTCGGGAACAACGGCGGATGCAACTCCGCCAGCCACGCCGCTCATCAGGGCCTCCAGCCGTGCAGAGGGGCGGGGGCCCTCCCCGGCAAGGGCGCGAAGATCAAGGAGGACTGGCCGCAGGTTTTCGGAATCTTCAAGTCCGGCTTCGGCAAGTAGCTCGTCGACAATGCGCCGGTTCCGGGATGAGGAGGTGTCACTCATGATGTGCCTGGCTTCCTTCCGATACTCGATCCCTGAGGGCGCAGAGCGCCCGGCGTTGAAGCTGTTTCACAGCTCCAGGTGTCCTGCCCATGATCTCGGCAACCTGTTCAATGGAAAGGTCGGCAACGATCCGCAGCGCGAGGACTTCTTGATAATCGGGGCTGAGGCCATCGAGCAGGGCCGTTGCCCCTCCCCCGTCCACCGCTGAAAGGGCCAGATCCTCAGCTGATGCTGTCCTGCGGCCGTCCAGCTCCGATTCGTAAGGGCTGAAGGCCGGGGTACGTTCGCTGCGGCGGTAGTAGTCCACCATCCGAGCGTGCGCAATTGAAAAAATGAGCGATTTGGCGCCCTGGATGCCGCCGTGCAGGCCATCCATCTTGGGGTAGAAGGCCAGGAACACATCTTGGGTCACGGCCTCGGGGTCGTCCACCCCTCGCGCCCTCAGGTAGCCCAGGACTGCACCGGAGAACTTGCGGTAGACAAGCGTGAACAGCACGGACGGATCAGCTCCGTCCATGTCCACGTATTCATCAGCCAAGGCTTCTAGCACCCGGGGCTCCTCCATCCCGCCCAACTTGCCATGCCGTTCCGGGTTGTGGAACGGCTGGAAGCTGCGCCTGTTGCACCGCGGGACCCCCACCAACGCACGAGAGTCCCGCGGTCCACCATAGCGGTTGTGCTACGGACGGCCAGCCTGGGTGGGCAGCTCGGTGGGAACCTGGCTCGGCAGTGCCGGTGCTGCGGGGACCGTCGCCTGCTTCGGCAGTTCCGGTGCGGAGGGAGCGGCGGGGACCTCAACCTTCGCGGCGGTGTCACCGGAGCCGGAGACCTCCGCCTTGTGGCTGGCGGACTTGCCCGGGGCGGTCACGCCTGCGCAGTAGCTGTCGATGTTGGCTTCGCCCTTGGCGGCAACGGCGAGCGACTTGAACGCGGTTGAGCCTGCGTCCAGGCCACCGTGGGTGAAGGCGGTGCACAGGCCGAAGGCCGCGGGGCCGGTGGCGTCGGGGCCCGCGGCTGCGGTGGCCTTTTCGCTGTCAGCGTCTGCGGAAGCCGTGGCCGAAGCGGTGGCTGACGGCGTGGCGGAGGCGCTGGCGGTGGCGCTGGCGGTGGCCTCAGCGCTAGCGCCGGATGTGGCAGTCCCGGAGACGCCGCCGACGTGCGGGGCGGGGGCGCCGAGCAGCTCGTGGGCGCTCTGCTGGACGTCGCTGGGAAGGGCGCCGGCAAAAGCGGCTGCGCCGGTGCCACCGACCGCCAGCGTACCGGCCGCCAATACACTCGCAGCGACCTTACTAGAGGCAAAAACAGTGAACAAGGACATGGAACCCTCCGAAAACGTATACAACAGTGTCAGTAACGGCCAGGTTGAATCCGGCCACTCAAGCAGTGCGGACGCGGTCCACACTCCCTACACATCGCCGGCGGGTACGTAAAAGTTACGCTGTGCCGAAATTTCTTTTACCGGAGTCGAAATGCTCTTCCGCAGCCGCTGGGCACGGAACAGATGTCTGCGTGTAACTGGAGGGTCGAGTAGTGCAGTTGAGGGGGTTCAAGTAGTCCCGTTGAGCATGTTAATCAGGGCGACAAACGGTCCGGGTGGTGAGCAAGTGCTTGCCCGCACATGATGTTGTAGCCCGGGTGGCGCCCACTCGCGCGCCGGTGTCCTTTCCCTCCGTAGACTGCTTTGGAGCCGCACCTGCGGCTCAGCGCTACATCTCGGGACGTGTGGCAGGCGTCCGCGGCTCCGGCGGTCCGTTCCGCCCCGGCTTGTTCGGCGCAGCGGTCCCCTTCCGCGGCTCCGATGCAGCCGGCGGACTGGATTTGGCCCGGTTCAATCCAGCAATGCCGTTGTCGAACGAGCGGACCACTCAGATGAACCTCCCTGCAAACCACCGGCCTTCGGCATTATCACGTCGCCCGCGGAGCCGGTGGACCGCCCTTGGCGGAGTGCTTGTCATGCTGGCCGCCATGGTTCTTCAAGGCACGGTCTTTCCAGCCCCGGCAGTAGCCGCGGCAAGTACCATCGTCTCGTTGACGTTCGATGACGCCAATGCGGATCAAGTGGCGGCGGCTTCGACCATGAATTCAAAGGGTCTGCTTGGCACCTTTTTCACGCCGTCAGGATATATGAACGCTCCTGGCTACATGACCACCGCCCAGGTCCAAGCCCTGCAAAGCGCCGGCAACGAGATCGGCGGGCATACAGTTACGCACCCGGACCTCACGGCAATGTCCACCGACGAGGCCACCCGCCAGGTCTGCAACGACAGGGTCAACCTCACCAACTGGGGGCTCGTCATTACCGACTTCGCCTACCCGTTCGCGGCGTCCAATGCATCCGTCGAGACAGTCGTGAAGAACTGTGGCCTCAACAGCGCCCGGGGCCTCGGGGACATCCAAAGCAAGGGGGGCTGCACAGGCTGTGGATTTGCCGAGAGCATCCCACCGGCAGATCCGTACCTCACCAAAGCTCCGGATGAGGTGGACAACACTTGGACCCTCTCAGACCTGCAAAGCCTCGTCACTAATGCCCAAAACTCAGGCGGGGGATGGGTCCAAGTGACGTTCCACCACATTGGCACGGGCACCACAGACCCTCTGACCATCACCTCCGCGCTTTTCGACCAGTACACCACGTGGCTCAAATCCCAGCAGGATGCCGGTTCGATCGCGGTAAAGACCGTCCGCGGAGTCATCGGCGGCCCCGTGCAGCCTGTGATTGCAGGACCGCCGCCACCGGCACCGATCACAAGCGGCAACTTGCTGCAGAACCCCAGCCTGGAGACGGCCGGGCCCGTGGCAGGGCTCCCGAAGTGCTGGGCAACGGGAAGCTACGGGTCCAACACGCCCACGTTCAGCGAAGTCAGCCCCGGCCACACCGGAACGGTCGCCGAAAGACTGACGATGACCAACTACGTCGATGGCGACGCCAAGCTGTTGCCAACACTCGACCTCGGTGAATGTTCGCCGACCGGAACTGTTGGGCACATCTACCAGCTAAAAGCCTGGTACAAGTCAACTGCGCCAACCCAGTTCGAGGTGTACGTCCGGACGGGCATCGGCACGTGGCAATACTGGACGGCCAGTCCCTTGCTCAACGCAGCCTCCGGCTGGACGCAGGCCACCTGGTCCACGCCCGCGCTCCCCTCCGGCGCCAATGCGGTCAGTTTCGGGCTGAATCTGATAAGCAACGGCACACTGACCACAGATGACTACGAAATGAACGATTTGTCCGCGGCAACCGCGACGGCGCCCGCTGCTCCCACCGGGGTCACCGCCACCGCAGGAAACGCCTCCGCAACCGTGGCCTGGACCGCGCCAAACAACGGAGGTTCGGCCATCACCTCCTACACCGTCACCCCACACACCGGCACCACCAACCTCACCCCCGTCACCACCACCGGCAACCCGCCCGCCACCAGCACCACCATCACCGGACTGACCAACGGCACCGCCTACACCTTCACCGTCACCGCCACCAACGCCATCGGCACCTCCCCGGCCTCCTCCGCCTCCAACACCGTCACCCCCGCGGCAACCGCGACGGCGCCCGCTGCTCCCACCGGGGTCACCGCCACCGCGGGGAACGCCTCCGCAACCGTGGCCTGGACCGCGCCAAACAACGGCGGTTCGGCCATCACCTCCTACACCGTCACCCCACACACCGGCACCACCAACCTCACCCCCGTCACCATCACCGGCAACCCGCCCGCCACCAGCACCACCATCACCGGACTGACCAACGGCACCGCCTACACCTTCACCGTCACCGCCACCAACGCCATCGGCACCTCCCCGGCCTCCTCCGCCTCGAACACCGTCACCCCCGCGGCAACAACAGCCGGCACCAGCATCACCAACGGCGGATTCGAATCAGGCCTCACCGGCTGGAGCACCGGCGGCGTCAAAGCCCCCGTCACCTCCACCACCGCCCACACCGGAACCGGCTCCGCACTCCTCGGCCTGGCCTCCGGCACCGAACCCCTCGGGGACAGCAGCCTCTCCCAGACCATCACGGTCCCGGCCACCGGCACCTCCACCCTGCGCTTCTGGTACCAGCCCCACACCAACGACGACACCTGCACCGGCACCACCTGCCAATACGACTGGATGGAAGCACAAGTACGCTCCACCACCGGCACCACCCTGGGCAGCATCTTCAAACTCTGCAGCAACTCCGGCACCTGGACCCAAATCACCGCCGACCTCACCGCCTACAAAGGCCAGACCATCACCCTCTGGTTCAACGTCCACCTCGACGGCACCTCACCAGCAGACGACACCTGGATGTACCTCGACGACGCCACCCTCACCAACACCCAAACAACCGCGACGGCGCCCGCTGCTCCCACCGGGGTCACCGCCACCGCGGGGAACGCCTCCGCAACCGTGGCCTGGACCGCGCCAAACAACGGCGGTTCGGCCATCACCTCCTACACCGTCACCCCACACACCGGCACCACCAACCTCACCCCCGTCACCATCACCGGCAACCCGCCCGCCACCAGCACCACCATCACCGGACTGACCAACGGCACCGCCTACACCTTCACCGTCACCGCCACCAACGCCATCGGCACCTCCCCGGCCTCCTCCGCCTCGAACACCGTCACCCCCGCGGCAACAACAGCCGGCACCAGCATCACCAACGGCGGATTCGAATCAGGCCTCACCGGCTGGAGCACCGGCGGCGTCAAAGCCCCCGTCACCTCCACCACCGCCCACACCGGAACCGGCTCCGCACTCCTCGGCCTGGCCTCCGGCGCCGAACCCCTCGGGGACAGCAGCCTCTCCCAGACCATCACGGTCCCGGCCACCGGCACCTCCACCCTGCGCTTCTGGTACCAGCCCCACACCAACGACGACACCTGCACCGGCACCACCTGCCAATACGACTGGATGGAAGCACAAGTACGCTCCACCACCGGCACCACCCTGGGCAGCATCTTCAAACTCTGCAGCAACTCCGGCACCTGGACCCAAATCACCGCCGACCTCACCGCCTACAAAGGCCAGACCATCACTCTCTGGTTCAACGTCCACCTCGACGGCACCTCACCAGCAGACGACACCTGGATGTACCTCGACGACGCCACCCTCACCAACGGCTAACTGTGGGCAGTTGGCTCGACGCCGTCGGCCTCACCTTGTTCCAGCGGATCATTCCCCGTCCGGGGCTGGCCTCCGGCCTGTACACACGCGGCGGCTCGGGGCCATCGCTTCCGGCCAGATCATCGGCTTCGGCTCGATGACGGCGTACGGGTACCAGGGCATCTTTGCCGTCTGCGGCCCTGGCCCTCGTTGCAATGGTTGTCCTTGGCGTCACGGGACGAACACCGAAGCCGGACCGGAAGACCCGGGACGGGAGCACCCCGGCCAGTACCATCCCTGCCGCACCGGTGGTCCAGCTAAACGGCCCGGACCCCAACCTGGGCGCGAATGACGCTACGATTGGGCGGGAAATACCACCCATCACAACGACGCTAAGTGGTTGTCGGGTCAGGTCGCCAGGCATTGTCTTCCTCCTGCGCGGCAGTTCCTGGCCCCGCCGCACAGGAGGCTGACTGCATGCCGGAACTATCACCGGACCTTTCCGGGGAATGGCGCTTTGATCCCAACCACACGCGCATCGGGTTCTCCACCCGGCACGCAATGGTCACCAAGGTCCGCGGCGCATTCAACGACGTTGAGGGAATCATTAACGCCGACGCCGAGAACCCCGCCAATTCATCCGTGAGCGTGACCATTAAGGTCGCCAGCATCGACACGCGCAACACCCAGCGCGACGAGCACCTTCGCACCAACGACTTCTTTGACGCTCCCAGCTTCCCCGAAATCACGTTCGTCAGCACGCGGGTCGACCAGATCGAAGAGGGGAACTTCATCGTCGCCGGGAACCTGACCATTCGCGGGATCACCAAGGAAGTCAGCCTGCCGATCGAGTTCCTGGGCGTCGAACGGGACCAGACCGGGCAGTTGCGCGCGGGTTTTGAGGGCTCCCGCCGGATCGACCGTCAGCAATTCGGCGTCAAGTGGAACACCGCGCTTGATTCCGGCGGCGTGCTCGTCTCTGACAAAATCACTCTCGAGTTTGAGGTTTCGGCCGTCAAGGTCGAGGAGAGCTAGGCCGCCACGGGCTCCTGGCCAGAGGCATGGCGTTCCGCCGTGTAAGCCCTCCTCGATGCGTTAAACCGCCAACTGTCTCGCGAAAGGACCGCGGCCCGGCCCTTCCCAGGGTCCGGGCCGCGGTCCTTCCGCGATTTCCGGGGGCGGAGGGTGGTCAGGGTGAGAGCTCTTCGAGCACCCGGCCCTTGGTCTCGATGGCGAAGACGATGGTGATGAGGCCTCCGATGAGAGCTACTGCGGCGAACACGGTGAAGACGTAGCTGATGCCGAAGTTGTCGACGATCCATCCGACGAGCAGCGGCCCCACAGCGGAACCGGCGCGGAGCCAGGCGCTGCCGAAGCCGGTGCCGATGGCCCGAAGGCGGGTCGGGTAGAGCTCCGCGGAGTAGAGGTAAAGCGAGAAAGAGATGGTTTGGAGGATGGCGTAGGCAATGCTGGCGAACACGACGACCTGTGTCGCGGAGACGGCTCCCAGGGCCGTGAGGATGACGAGGGGAACGGTGGAGGCGAGGAAGGCCACGGAGTACCAGCGCTTGCGACCGACCCTGTCGATGAGCAGGGCGCAGAGGACGGAGGCGATAACGCCGACTGCCGACGTCACCCAGCCATAGGCCAGGCTGGTCTGCAGAGGGAGGTTGAAGGCCTGCTTGTATAGCGTGGGCAGCCACGTGATGAGGCCGTTGTTGACCATATAGACGCAGATCCACAGGAACCAGATGGTGAAGGTGCGTTTGCGGTAGATGCCTTTAAACAGTTCGCGCCAGTCGGAGCGGGCCGTGGCCTTGGCGTCCACCGGCCGCACCACGGGTTCGGGCAGCGTCGCTCCGGCTTTGAGTGCCTCGTTTTCGAGCATGCTGACGACGGCGTCGGCCTTCGTGACGCGGCCGGTGGAAGCGAGCCAGCGCGGCGACTCGGGCATGAGTGCCCGCATGGGGATGGTGAGTACCGCGGGAATGAGGCCGACGATGAACATGGCCTTCCAGCCGAAGACCGGTACCAGGAAATAGCCGGCGATGCCTGCGAACATGAGGCCCACGGGGAAGATCACTTCGTAGAGGAGGAAGAACCGTCCGCGCTTCTTGGCCCCGATGAATTCGTTGATGTAGGCGCTGGCGACAGGCACTTCGCCGCCGGTGCCGATGCCTTGGAGGAATCGGAGGATGATCATGGACCAGGCGCCCCAGGCGAACAGGCAGCCGATGTCCATGGACACGAACAGCAGGATGGTGATGAGCAGGACGGGCAACCGCCCGATCCTCTCGGCCAGGTGTCCGAAGAAGAGGGACCCGAAGATTTGTCCGACGTAGCCGGCGGAGAGGATCATGCCGATCTCGCCTGCGCTCAGGTGCCATTCCGTCACCAGTTGGGGCATCGCGAACGCGATGGCCAGGACGGTGTAGGCGTCGAAAAAGGTCGCCGATCCGATGATAATGCGGATGAGGCCCAGGCGTCGGGTGACCGGGAGCCGTTCGAGTCTGGCCACCAGCTCAGCGTTGATTCTGGCGGCCTCCGGGCCGCCGGCCATAGTTGCGGTGTTGTTCGGCTCGCGCACTGCGAGTCCTCCTTCTCCAGCTGCGGCGCTGGGGTCGTCATTGACCAAGAGTGGGAGAGTGAAACTTTCGGAGAGGATGGCGGACGGGCTGCCCGCCATCCTCTGGGATCCTGAGGATCAGGCGGGAACGGTGACGCTTCCCAGGTTGGCGGACTTCAGGGCCTGGGCGATTTCGTCCCCGGCGCCTTCGGCCAGCGGGAGCAGCGGCGGGCGGACGGTGGCGTGTTCGAGGATGCCGCGGGCGACGAGGCCTTCCTTGAGGGCGACCGTGCCTTCCATGTGGGATCCGCGGTGGTAGACGTTCCTGGTCACGGGCAGGAGGCGGTCGTGGATGGCGCGTGCAGCCGCGTAGTCCTTTGCCTTGCCCGCGGCGATGAGCTCCACCAGCGGTTCGGGGGCGAGTCCGCCGTAACCGACGAGTGCGCCGTCGACGTCGAACATCGTGTGCAGCAGGTACTCGTCGTGGCAGGTCAGGATCTGCAGTTCCGGGTAGGCGGCCCGCAGGACCGGGATTTCGGTGTCCCAGCGCTTCATGTTCCGGACACCGTTCTTGGTGGCGAACACGCCTTCCTGGCCGGCGATCTCGAGCTGGGTTTCCAGGTCATAGGTTGCCTTGGTGGCATCCGGGTACTGGAAGAGGATCAGCGGCAGGCCGGAGGTTTCGTAGATCTCCTTGTACCGGGTCTGCGGGGCGCCCTTCTGGTAACCGAAGCGCAGCCAGCCGTGGGAGGGGTAGACCAGGCCGGCGGAGGCACCGGCCTCCACCGCGCGCCTGGCCTCCAGCGCGGCAACCATGTTGCCCTCACCGGTGATGCCGGCGATGATCGGCAGTTCGCCGTTGACGGATTCCTTGAAGGCCCGGATAACCAGGGCCTGCTCCTCCTGGGTCAGGAAGGTCCCCTCGCCGGCGTGGCCGAGGACCACCAGGCCCTTGACGCCCTCGACGCTGGCGAGCCAGCCGCCGAGCCGGTGGATTGCGTCGACGTCGACGCTGCCGTCACGGTTGAACGGCGTTACAGGTGCGGGAACAAGTCCGCGGAGATCGATGGTCATGAGAGCTTCCTCTGTTTTCTTGATCGTAGTCCCGTAGAATATGAGAACGTTTGCGGGAACGTTTTCATTCTGCAATGTGTTACAGCTCACTGTCAAGGGGCGGTCCGCCCCCAAGGAGGAAATAGAGTGTCTTCTAAGACAAATATGAACGGGAGACTTCGCATGGAAACGGCCGGCACAGGCGCAAGCGTCACCCTGCGGGATGTGGCAGCGGCCAGCGGGGTGAGTCTTTCCACTGCCAGCCGTGCTCTCGATGAACGGGGGACGGCCTCGCGCTCGGCCGCGGCCGAGCACGTCCGCAAGGTGGCCCAGGAACTGGGCTACCGCCGAAACTCGTTCGCCTCGGGCCTGCGCAGAGGAGAAACCCGAACTCTGGGGGTGCTCGTCCCGCGCCTCAGCGACACGGTGATGGCACTCATGTTCGAAGAGCTGGAGCGCGCGGCGTCGGACCGCGGCTACTTCGCCATGGTCGCCACGAGCGGGGATGATCCGGGAGACGAACGCCGGGCCGCCGAAACCCTGCTGGACCGGAATGTGGACGGGCTGATCCTGGCCACCGCCCGCCTTGACGACGAACTGCCGCGCCTCCTGCGCCAACGAGGCGTCACGCACGCTCTCGTGCTGCGCACCGACGGCGTGAGCCCCTCGGCAGTGGGAGACGACGAAGTGGGCGGATATCTGGCCGTCCGGCACCTCATCGACCTCGGCCACCGCGACATTGCGGTCGTGACCGGGCCCTCATTCACCTCCAGTGCCGTCGGCCGCCTCGCCGGCGCCCGACGGGCGCTCGACGAAGCCGGCATCACACCGCCCGAGAAGTGGCTGCTAGCGGCCGGCTACGGCATAGAAAACGGCTTCTCGGCCGGCGAATTGCTGCTGGGTGAAAACACCAGCCGGCGCCCCACTGCGGTGTTTGCCGCGAACGACAACATAGCGCTGGGCATCATCGCCGCAGCCCATCGCCTCGGGATCACCGTCGGGCAGGACCTGGCACTTGTCGGATACAACGACACCCCCCTTTCGGCCAGGCTCCCAACCCCCCTGACATCGGTCCGGGTGCCTCTTGCCCAGATCGCCAGCACGGCCATTGATCTCATAGTCAACCCGGGGAAGGAACCACACATCCGAAAATCCATGCCCACCCTCATCCCCCGGGAATCAAGCGGACCTCCCAGGCACTTCACAGGCTAAGGCCCCTGTCACCGCCATGACCGGTCACAGGGCCCGGAACCTTCCAGGCGCTCGCGGCGGGCGGAGAACCCAGCCACAGCGGCTCATCGTGGCGCGAGGACCGCTATATCACTTTGTGGCGTCGGAAACCGCCTTGCTGACAGAAGCGGGACTCTCGTACTCTTTCTCCGGGAGGCTTTCCAGTGCATGGATGACGTCGGCGTCGGCTCCGGACTTCTTCGCCGTGGACACTAGAGTGTCGCGGTTGGCGGGGTAGTCCACTCCCCCGAGGAACTTCTGAATCTGGATCGGGTTGGGGGTGTCGTTCATTTCAGTCGTTTCCTTTTCTCTTGGTTCCGGTGTGGCAGGTGTCCGGCCGCACTTCAGTATCCGTTCGTAGGCTTCCACGCTTCGATCGGTGATGGTGGTGGGTGCTTCGAGATGCACCGCGCCTGACGGGAGAATCCCGGCGCCCCCATACTTCTCCATGACCTGCCACTGGGCGAGCACGTCTTCGCCGGAATGCTCGGGGGGAAGATGCTGCCAGAAGCGAAAGCCTCCGGCTTCGTTGAGTGCCTCGCGCCGATACATGGTGCAGCCGCCGAGCCAAGCGACCCGGTAGGGTATCCATTCCCCCGGCTGGAGGTGAAGATCCGCGCTGAGGTGGCTTAGATTGGCCGCGCTGTGCAGGGGCCAGCGTTCAAAACCCGGGCTGCCTGGCCGGATCACCTCCGGGGTCACCGGGCCTGACCATGACTCGAAGACAGCTGTCTGGTCCGGTCTCCTGTCTGCCAGGAAAGACAGTCCCTGCGGCGCCATGCCCACGAATCCGCACTGCAGTTCATCCAGCGCATCGCTCATCCGCTCGAGGGCTCCTGGTTCCATCCAGACGTCGTCGTCGAGAAACAGGCTCTTTTCCGCCCGGGATCTGTCCAGCATGAACTGGCGGTGTTCGGCGAGCCCCCGCCTCGGGAGATGGCGAAGAAGTCTTACTGGCCTGCCCTGGGCCTGCAGGACGCGGGCCATAGCCGCCGGGGCCGGGTGCCGCCAGGCGGGTTCTTCCAGTGACTGATCGCTGATGATCACGCCGAAGGTGGGATTCCGTTGCGACGCCAGACCGGCCAAGGTGACGGCAAGCTCGGCCGGGCGGTTGCACGTGGGTACAAGCACGTCCACCGACACCGATGCCGCATTTTCCTGAACCCGCTCTCCCTGCTCTTGCACACCGGGGCCCACGGCACACCTCCCTTCCGGACAGGTTCCCGCGATCTCCGCGCCTTGCTCTCTACAATCCCTGTACCCACAACGCGCCAGTATGCACACCTCGGACTGCCCCTTTTCGGAACGCGCTGTACCGGCAAGCCATCACCACCACGGGTACAACGCCAGGCCCTGCCACCGCCGGCCGTGAGGAAGTTTCGTTAGGTCTGACGGTGGATACGGGCTAGCGCCGGACCACCCTGATCGTGTTCAGTGACGGGTCGGCCGGATCGGGCAGAACCATGCGCGCTTGCAGCCCCGATTCGAGGTAGTCGATGACGGCTTCGTTGATCCTTTCCCCGGGGACAATCACTGGGATGCCCGGCGGGTAGGGCGTGATCTGCTCCGCAGCGACACGTCCCACCGCTTCCCGGGCGGGAACATCCTCGGTGGGACCGAAGAAGGCGTCCCGCGGCAGGGCCACTGTTTCAAGTTCCAGCTCCGAAGGCGAAGGCAAAGCGACGCGCGGAGGGGCCGGCAGCGTGGGCGCAGCCTGGATGAGGGCCCTGAGCGCGTCCGTCAGCCGCTGCGCTGACGCGTCGTTGTCCGCCATGGACAGGGTGGCCATGATGCGCCGATGATCACTGAGGCCCACATCGAGTTGACGATGTTCCCGCAGCCAGTCGGCACCCTGATAGCCACTGATGCCCAGCCCCGAAAGGTCCATCAGGACCTGCATGCGGTCCAAATCGGTGGAAGATTCGACGGCGAGGAGTTCGTCTTCGAGCACGTGAATGCCCGGCATTGCGTCAATCTCGCGGCGCAACCTGGCGGCCACGGCCAGGGCATTGCCGAGGAGCTCGGTTCCGTGCTGGACCATTTGGCGGCGCCAGCCATCGATCGCCGAATACAGGATCGCATTCGGGCTGGTGGTCATGAGCAGATCCGCGCAGGCGGACAAGTGCGCGGGGTCCACCAAGTCCCCCTGAAGGTGGTAGACAGAGCCCTGTTCGAAACCGGCGCCCATTTTATGCACGCTCACCACGCAGATATCGGCACCGGCGTTCATCGCCCACGTGGGCAGATCCCCGTGGAAGGGCAGATGCGCACCCCAGGCCTCATCCACGATGAGGGGTTTGCCACGCTCGTGGCAGATTTTCGCGATCGCGGCGATGTCCGCACAGGTCCCGTACGGGGTCGGGCTCACGATGAGCACCCCTGCGGCGTCGGGATACCGTTCCCACATCTCCTCTACATCGGCCGGAGACGGCGGGTGCGCCAGGTGCAGCTTGGGGTCCCAGCGCGGCCGAATCCAGCGCGGCTGGATCCCTGAAAAAACCAGCCCGGCGACAATCGATTTGTGGGCGTCCCGGCTGACGAGAAGGTCCCCCTTGCCGGCGGCGACCGCGAGGACCGCCGCTTTGACGGACAACGAGCTGCCGCAGGTGGAGAAAAAAGCCTGCTCGGCCCCGACAGCCTCCGCCATGAGCTGCTCGGCTTTCTTCAGGTACCCGCCCGAGGACGAACGGTCATCCAGGCCGGCCGAGGCCAGCACGTCCGAACGGAATGTATCGGCGCCGAGGATTTCACGGACCCTGGGGTCCGCTCCGCGGCCCTGTCTGTGCCCGGGCGGGGTGAAGCCATAGCGATCCAGACGGTGGTACTCGGCCAGGGCCTCTATGAGGGGTGCTTCGCTTTGGTCCATGGTGCTCTCTTCTCCGCTTGTGGATTGGCAGCCTCAGGTCAGGCCCGCGAAACGGCGCACCCATGACAGTTTCGCTTCCGCAACGGGGAGGGGCTCCCCTGAAAGAAGCGGGCCCGGGGGCGCCAAAGCTAAGCAGGCTTATCATCCCAAGGTAGCCCATCGTGGAGAAAGAATGCGGCCCCCCGGCGTGTTTTTCAACGCTTCCGGAACTACGGCCATGACCACCGGACGTGCTGCGTGCCGGCCGCCGGGACCTCGTCGTCGCTGGATTATTCGTTGAAATGCGTGCTGATGTCTTTCTCGCCCGAGACCGAGGCGATGACCGATGCCGCGACCTGGTGGAGTTTGGTTTCCCGGGTGTTGGCGGCGTGTTCCAGGATCCTGAAGGCCTTGTCGCGGCTGCACCGGTTCTGGGCCATGACCATTCCCAGGGCCATGTCGATTCTTGACCTGGAGTGCATGGCGGCCGTGAGATCATCGCGTACCTCGCTGAGCTGCGCGATTCGCAGTGCCATCCGCAGCACCCGTGAGGCGCGGCGGGTGAAGCCCTGAGCGGTAGTGAGATCGTCGGGGGAGAAAGCGTCCACCCGTTTGGCGTAGAGGGTCAGCACACCCCGGGATTTGCCCTCGGCGGGGAGCGGGACTGAGAGGATCGAGCGCACTCCGCGTCCCGAGGCTCCGTGGACAAGGTCAGGCCATCTTTGCTCATGGTTCAGGTCCGGGACGAGGATGGTGGCCTGTTCAACGATGGCGCTCAGGCCCGGGCCGTGGCGGGTTTCGGTCTGCAGCTCCTCCAAAGCGCGGGCGCCCGCATCACTGCCACCCACCGTGGCGGGCTTCTTTGCGCGGGTAACGGTGATCCCGCAGCTCAGCCGGGTTCCCGGGTGTGAAAGAACGGTCGCAGCCAGGGCTGCCAGTCCGGCCAGAAACTCCCCGAAGTGGGCGGCTTCCAGGACCAGCTCCTGCAGCGTGACGTCGATAGCGGGTGGCGATTCGCCGAAAGAGTCCGAACCCAAATGTAGATCCCCCAAATCAGCTCTGCCGGCGCACGGCCGGTCTCCGCAGTCTGCCACAGAACCGACAGGTCCGGGCTCTGTGATGGTCACGTCCTCGAGTCCACGGCGAAGACCCACGGCGAAGACGGGCGGCCGCTCTGTCCGGATCCGGACGATTCAGTTCTTTGGCCCGGCCCGCAGCCTGTCCCGCAGCCCGACGCCGCGGATCGCTTTGCGAAGGGATTCCAGGTCCGGCTGCCCTGAGAATCCGCGCGGGTCTGCGTACACCCTGCATGCGAGCGCCGGTGCCGCGTTGGAGGGGAATAGATCGGTCCCGTCGATGATGAAGGAGGGGGAACCGCGGAATGACGCTGCTGCCGCATCAGCGTCTGTGGCGATTTCCCTGACCGTGAGCAGCGCCGGGTCAATGCCTTCCAGCTCCAATGCGCTGGCGAACAGTTCCCTGGCCGAGACGCCGTGGGGGCAGCCCGGAATGGTCAGCAGCTCAACATGCATGGCCTGGTGAGGAGCGGGCGCGGTCACGGTCAGTTCCCGGTGAGCTCCGCATGCAGCTCCTGGACCCGGGCCTTGATGTCATCCCGGACCAGACGCATGCGTTCGATGCCTTCGATGCCGCGCTCGGAGGGTTCCTCCGTATTCCAGAATTCAAGACGGGTGCCTTCGCGGGGTTCGACTTTTGCCTCGTTGCCCAGGACGATGACGACGTCGACCGCGTCCAGGACCTCGTCGGTGATGGGCTTGGGCTGTTCGCCGGTGATGTCGATGCCGAGTTCCGCCAGCGAGTCCACGGACTTGGGGTTCAGCGATTTACCGGGTTGGGTCCCGGCGGAGTGCACGGTAACGGCGCCGTGGGCAAGCTGTTTCATCAACCCGGCGGCTAGCTGGGATTTGCCACCGTTCTTGCTGCAGACGAACAGGACGCTGGGTGCTTTCGGGGTTGAGGTCATGGGTTTGATTCTTCCATGTCTGAGTGGGGTTGAAAGGGCACAAGATCAGTTCCCGCCGGAGCGGCCGTGGGTCAATCCGGTGGGGAACCCGACGAGGACCGGTTCGGGGGCTCCGCAGCAGCCGCCGGAGGTTTCGGCCACGAACCCCGCAGGCGCGGCCCCGGCAGGCACGGCCCCGGGAACGTCGCAGCTGGTGCCGATGTCGGAGGAGCAGACCCCGGTTTCGGGAAGTTCGAGCTGGACGGAGTCGGCCGCTTCCTGGTCCCCCGCCAGGGCCGCGGCGACGGAGCGGACCTGCTCGTAGCCGGTGGCGAGCAGGAAAGTGGGAGCCCTGCCGTAGGACTTCATGCCCACAATATAGAAGTCCTCCTCCGGGTGGGCCAGCATCCTGGCGCCGTGCGGCTCCACCGTCCCGCAGGAGTGGAATTCGGGATCGATCAGCGGGCCAAGCTCACGGGGGGCTTCCACGGCGGGGTCCAGTTCCAGCCGGAGTTCGCTGAGGATACCCAGGTCGGGGCGGAACCCGGTGGCCGGAACCACGACGTCGGCCTTGAGCGTCCGGCCGTCGGTGGAGGTCAGGGTGAGGGCGCCGTCGGCCGTTGAGAGGGCGGCGATTCCGAATCCGGTGTGAAGTTCCACGGCGCCGGACTCCACGAGGCGGCGAAGCCGGCTGCCGAGCCGCCCGCGGGCGGCAAGCCCGTCGGCGTCACCGCCGCCGTAGACCCTGGCGGCAGAGGCACCGCGGATCGCCCACACGGTCTTCGTTCCGGGAACCTCGGCAGCGAGCTCGGAAAGGTTGATCACGGTGTTGGCGGCCGAGTGGCCGGCGCCCACCACGAGCGACGTGCGGCCCTGGAACATCCCGCGGTCGCGGCCCAGGACGTCCGGCAACGGAGAGGAGATACGTGCAGCCGCGCCTGCTTCACCAACAGCGGGCAGGCCGGAGGTTCCCAGCGGGTTGCGGGTGGACCAGGTGCCCGACGCGTCAATGACGCCGGCGGCCTGGTAATCTCGCACCTCTCCATCGGCGTGTTCGACGCGGACCACGAACGGCGTGGCCCGGCGGTTTCGGCTATGGGTTTTGTCCATGCCCTGCCGGGTCACGGCCAGGACCCGGGCGCCGGTGTGCAGACGGGACGCGATCGCGGGAAGTGAAGCCAGGGGCGCGAGGTACTCGTCGATGAGTTCGCCACCGGTGGGCAGGTCCCCCGACCCAGGAGATTCCCAGCCCGTGGCGTCCAGCAGGCGGAGCGCAGCTGCATCGACATTGAACTGCCATGGTGAGAACAGCCGGATATGGCGCCACTGCTCAATGGCCGCCGCCGCGGCCGGACCGGCCTCGAAGATGAGCGGTTCCAGGCCGCGCTCAAGCAGGTGCGCTGCCGCGGCAAGGCCGATGGGCCCGGCTCCGATGACAGCAACGGGGAAGTTGTGGTTTACGGCCATGGTGTCCTCTGTTTCATCCGCGGGGTGGCGGTTCGATATTGGCGCCCTGCCCGTCCCTTGGGACCGGCAGGGTGGCCTACGAGTGGGTGGGTTCCTCGACGAGGGCGGTGGCAATGCTGTCGGCGTCGTCCAACGCGGCGAGGTAACGCTCGGCGTCAAGCGCGGCGGAGCAGCCGGTGCCGGCGGCCGTGATGGCTTGGCGGTAGCGATGGTCCACGGCGTCCCCGCACGCAAAGACGCCGGAGAGGTTCGTGACGGTGGTGGGTGAGTCCACCTTGATGTAGCCCTCAGCGTCCAGCTCAACCTGGCCACTGAGCAGTTCCGTGCGCGGCACATGGCCGATCGCGACGAAGATGCCGGTGACGGCCTGTTCCCGGGTTTTGCCGGTGATGGTGTCAGTCAGGGTGACGCCGGTGACCTTCCCGTCTCCGTGGATTGCGGTGACGGCCGAATTCCAGGCGAAGCGGATCTTGGGGTTGTCCTTTGCCCGCTGGGCCATGATGCGCGAGGCTCGGAGCTCGCCCTTGCGGACCACGACCGTCACGGACTTGCCAAAGCGGGTGAGGAACGTCGCCTCCTCCATGGCGGAGTCGCCGCCGCCCACCACGATGATGTCCTGCTCGCGGAAGAAAAAGCCATCGCACGTGGCGCACCAGGACACTCCGTGGCCGCTGAACTTCTTCTCCTCGGGCAGGCCGAGTTCCTTGTAGGCGGAGCCGGTGGCGAGGATGACGGCGGGGGCTTCGTGGGTCTCGCCGCCGCCGGTGACGACGCGCTTGAGGTGGCCGGTGAGCGTCACTTCGGTGACGTCGTCGAACACCACATTGGCGCCGAACCTCTCGGCCTGCTGCTGCAGGCCGTCCATCAACTCGGGACCCTGGATACCACCCGGGAAACCCGGGAAATTCTCCACTTCGGTGGTGTTCATCAGGGCGCCACCTGCGGTGACCGCTCCGGCGATGACCAGGGGTCGGAGGCCGGCACGGGCGGCATAGATCGCCGCGGTGTAGCCGGCCGGGCCGGATCCGATGATGATCAGCTGTTCGGTGTTCACGGTGTCAGCGCTCATGGTGGTGCTCCTTTGGCGTGGGTGCCGGTTACTTGGCTGCGGGGGTGAGGGAGGCGATGAGGTCCTCGATGCGGGCCTTGATCTCGTCGCGGATGGGGCGGACGGCCTCGACGCCCTGACCTGCGGGGTCTTCGAGCTCCCAGTCCTCGTAGCGCTTGCCCGGAAAGATCGGGCAGGTGTCCCCGCAGCCCATGGTGATGACGACGTCGGACTCCTTCACAGCCTCCGTGGTGAGGACCTTGGGGATCTCCGCGGACATGTCGATGCCCAGTTCGGCCATGGCCTCGACGGCGGCCGGGTTCACTTGTTCCGCGGGCTGGGAACCGGCCGAGCGGACCTCGATGGCCCCTTTGGACAAGGTGGTGAGGAAGGCTGCGGCCATCTGGGAGCGTCCGGCATTGTGTACACAGACAAACAGGACGGACTGCTTCTTGGCGGTTTCGGTGCTCACGGTTTATTCTCCTGAAATGTGCGGGGGTCAGACGGAAAGGGGCCTGGAGATGAAGAAGCGCTTCCGGGCCCAAAGTGCCACGTAAACCAGTGCAACAAGAGCCGGGACTTCGATCAAGGGCCCGACGACGCCGGCCAGCGCTTGACCGGAGGTGACGCCGAAGGTTCCGATCGCCACAGCGATGGCGAGCTCGAAGTTGTTGCCCGCCGCAGTGAACGCCAGGGTTGCCGTTTTGGCGTAGCCGAGATTCAGCAGCCAGCCGATCAGCATGCCGGCGCCGAATACGACGACGAAATAGACCAGCAGCGGCAGGGCGATCCGGACGACGTCGAGCGGCCGGGAAGTGATGGTGCCGCCCTGCAGGGCGAAGAGCAGCGTGATGGTGAAGAGCAGGCCGTACAGCGCCCACGGTCCGAGCTTGGGCAGGAACGTGCCTTCATACCAGTCGCGGCCCTTGGCCTTTTCGCCGAGGGTGCGGGTGAGGAAACCTGCCAACAGCGGGATTCCCAGGAAGACCAGTACGGAGGCAGTGATGGCCCAGAATGAGAAGTCGGCACTGGTAGTGGGCAAGCCCATTAGTGAGGGCAGGAATTGAAGGTAGAACCAGCCGAGCGCCCCGAACGCGACGACCTGGAACACGGAATTGATGGCCACCAGCACGGCGGCGGCTTCCCGGTCGCCGCAGGCGAGATCGTTCCAGATCATCACCATGGCAATGCAGCGGGCCAAGCCCACGATGACCAGGCCGGTGCGGTACTCGGGCAGATCCGGGATGAAGGTCCAGGCCAGGGCAAACATAAACGCCGGCGCAAGCACCCAGTTCAGGACCAATGAGGTGATCATGAGTTTGCGGTCCCCGACGATGCGATGCGCTTGGTCGTACCGGACCTTCGCCAGCACCGGATACATCATCACCAGCAGCCCAAGGGCGATCGGCATTGAGACTTCGCCGAGCTTGACGGCTCCGAGCGCTGTGTTCAGTCCCGGGATGAAGCTGCCCAGGAGCAGACCCAGCACCATCGCGGCGATGATCCACACCGGCAGGAAGCGGTCCAGGGTGGAGAGTTGGCCGACGACGGCAGCCTCGCCTTCACGAGTGGGCGACGGGTCAGTCTGGATGCTCACGGGACTCCTGTTGCTGCTCTGCAGTGCTGCTCTGCGATAAATTGATCAATGTCGATATGAAGTATCCCCAACTATATCGACGATTGTCAATCTATGTGCATAATAGACACATGAATTCTCTGCAAAGCGCCGGACCCGCCACCGATGAGGGCTGTTGCGCCCCGTCCAGTCAGCCGGCCCTCAGCGCGGAGGAAGCACAACGCAAGGCCCTCGTGTTCAAGGCCCTGTCCGACCCCAACAGATTGCGGCTGCTTTCCATCGTGAAGGGCGCCGGATCCGGGGAGGCCTGCGTCTGCGATCTCACCGAGACGCTGGACCTGGGGCAGCCCACGGTGTCGCATCACCTTAAGATTTTGGTCGACGCCGGGCTGCTGCACCGCGAGAAGCGCGGCACCTGGGCCTACTACTCCCTGGTCCCGGGCGCCATGGAGCAGACGGCCGGCCTCCTGGCGTCCCTGTGAGCCACCGTTCGGCGTCCAGCGCAATTGTCCGGCCGATGCGGGAACCAGATTGGACTGAGGTCCAAAGGATCTACAACGAGGGAATCGCGAGCGGCCAGGCAACATTCGAGGCCGAAGCGCCGGACTGGGTGCGTTTCGACCGCTCCAGGCTCTCCGCACACCGCCTGGTGGCGCAGGACTCCGCCGGAGCGATCCTCGGCTGGGCCGCCATCTCCGCCGTTTCCGCCCGCCCGGCGTACTCCGGTGTGGTGGAACACTCCATCTATGTTTCCGAGGCAGCCCGCGGCCGGCGGATAGGCTCAGCGCTCCTCCGGTCCCTGATTGCTTCGACGGAAGAGGCCGGCATCTGGACCATCCAAGCAAGCATTTTTCCCGAGAACGAGCCGAGCCTGAAGCTGCACCTCGCCCACGGTTTCAGGATTGTGGGGCGACGGGAAAGAATTGCCCGCATGCCCCACGGCCCTGCTGCGGGCCAATGGCGCGACACCGTCCTGATCGAACGGCGCACAGCGGCCTTCTAGCTCATGGAACTTTAGTTCTTGAGCCTTAGTGCGCGGATACACCCCTGGGACCGCCGTGGTCTTAGCATTGGGCGTATGACGCTTAGCCAACTCCAGGAACGCCCAGGACTTAAGCCGCAATGACCGGCGACAGGGATCGGGATGCTTCAAGGCGCCCGCGGCAGGCCCGGCCGCGTGACGCCCTCGGGAGGCCGCTGCCGTACGGAAGCGCCGGCGTCGAGCCTGTTCCGGAGGAACCCCTGCCGCCGGAACAGACCCTCACCTCGGCCCGAAGCCTGGTGGAGGCCGGCCGGCCTTTCGCCGCCCATGAGGTACTTGAGGCGCGCTGGAAGGCCGGGCCGGAGGGGGAGCGCAACCTCTGGCAAGGCCTCGCCCAGATCTGCGTCGGGCTCACCCACGCCGCCCGGGGGAACAGCGTGGGTGCGCTTCGGCTCTTCGAGCGCGGTGCGCTCCGACTCGAGGATTACGGTTCCAACGGAGGTCCGGCCTACGGGCTGGACCTGTCCGCCATCGTGTGCTGCGCACGTGATCACATGCGCAGCATCCGCTCAGCCGGCGACAAGGACTGAACCGTCCGTCAGATAAAGCCTGGCTGACGCATCAGGCACTGCCGCGCTCCCGGTGCCGGTCACTCTTCGGCGGCGCTTCCAGGACTCCATAGCCCCGGGTCGCTTTTCAGGCCGCCCTTTTTGGTTCGGCGGCCGGAGGCGTTTCCCCGCCTGCCCGGCCCGGAGGCGTGGATTCCTGCAACCGGGCACGTGCGTGCAGGATGTCGCCGATGAACCAGTCATAGATGAGCACACCGATGACCCCGCCGATCAGGGGCCCGATGATGGGCACCCAGAAGTACCAGCTGAACGCCCCGTCAACGGTGCCCGGCAGTGCCGTCTGCCCCCATCCGGCCACCCAGGCAAACAGCCTCGGCCCGAAGTCGCGGGCAGGATTGATGGCGTAGCCGGCGTTCGCGCCCACGGACATGCCGATGGCGGCCACGGCCAGCCCGATCATAAAGGGGCCGAGGTTCGCCTGGACGGCCGTATTGCGCATGTCGATGATGGCCACCACGAACATCACGAGGAAGGCCGTGCCGACAATCTGGTCGATCAGCGGGCCCACGGGGTTGCCACTGAAGTAGGGTGCCGGGAAAGTGGCGAAAATGGAATAGGTGGCCAGCCCCTTCGGATCCGCACGGCCCGTGCCGACGGCCTTGTTATAGGCATCGATGGCGTCATGATAGAGCAGATACACCATCGCGGCCCCGGCGAAGGCACCCACAACCTGTGCCACGATATAGGGCGCCACCTTGTTCCAGGGGAACTTCCGCCGGACCGCGAAGGCCAGGGTCACGGCCGGATTGATGTGCGCGCCACTGACCCCGCCGGCCACATAGACGGCCAGCGTTACCGCCAAGGCCCATCCCCAGGTGATCAACAGCCAGTCCCCGGCGGCCATGAAGATCGTGGTGGATGTCGCGGCCCGGCCGGAGCCAGGCAGGGCGGCGACTGCCATCGCCACGACCCCGTCGCCGAAGGAGATCAGCACAAAGGTGCCGAGAAATTCCGCTAGAAGTTCACCCCAGGTGCCGCCCAGCTGTTTAAGGCCACTGCCGTGCCGGACAGCATTCCTCAGTGGACTGATTTCACTCATCGCGAGTGCCTCCTTGAGTCATCTGATTCACCTACGGAAATTGACAACCCCAGTGAATCGATGGTAGTACCGCCGCGGTGGCGTGACCATGGTCCAAAGCCTGTGTTTGTGCGTCACCCGGAGGTGCCGGCAGGCGTCCGCCACGCGTGAGCCTCCCGTAGCGGATCATCACCGGCTACGGGAAGCAAGTAAAACGCCCGTCCGGGTTACCCGGACGGGCATTTTACCTGTTTTCTTGCGTGTGCCTATTTCTTGCCGAGGAAGATCGGGTTGGTGAGCGCCGCCATGGGGCCCAACAGGAGAGCCGTTCCCATCGCCGTCCCGTTGCTGGCCGTGCCGTCGGGCATCGGGTGGCGGACTTCGGCCCGCACGTAGGCGGCGAGCTGCGGAGTGGTCAGCCAGGTGCTGGTGCCCTCGCCGGAGGCCGGGAGCGTAACCTGCTGGGTCTGGCCTTCATCCGTGATGAACCGGACCACTCCGTTCGGCACACCGGAGATCTTCGCCGTGACCGTAACGCGGGCATCCGCGGCCGCCTCGAGGCGTTCCCCGACGCCGGCGCTGCTGCCACCGGATGCAACACCGAAGTCGAGGGAGATATCCGCCGATTCCGCGATCCAGCTCCGGCCGTTGCGGATGCCCTCGAGCAGGGCGTCCCGGGACAATGCCGAGGCGTTGACCACATTGTGGGGGAAGCCTATGACCTGGGGGACGCTGTGGGCGTCGCTGTTGCCCATGGCCGGAAGCCAGCGGCCGCCGGTACGCACCGAGTGGGCCAGCATGGAGTCCCACGAGTTGATGGCGTACTCGTCGTCGGCTGTCCAGGGGCCGGTCCACACCTCGACGGCGTCGGCGTCGTCGTACCCGAACTTCCACCGGCAGGCGACGTAGGGGCAGAACGGGTGGGCCGGGACCACGATGCCGCCCGAGGCATGGATCCGCTGGGACTCCTGCTCGAAGCCCTTGTCCCGGGCCCGGTAGCGCCAGTCGATCCAATCGCCCGGCTCGAGGCCGAGGGCAAGGTAATGGCCGTTCCGGGTGGTGACTTCCTCGCCCGTGAGGATGAGCAGGTCATTGCCCGCCAGCGGCCCCCATGAGCCGTGTGACGCCGGGGTGTTGTGGTCGGTGCTGATCATGAAGTCCAGGCGCGCGGCGCGGGCTCCGGCAGCAACTTCGGCGGGAGTGCGCTTGCCGTCGGAGTACACGGTGTGCAGGTGGGCGTCTCCCCGGTACCACCCGGCGCCGCGGCCGGCGATCTGCTGCGCCGGGTACTGCGGGCGGAAGGGTGCGCCGTCGGGTCCGTAATCCAGGGTGACGTTTACGGTGTAATCCATGCCCTGTTCTGCCACCTGGTAGGGGCCCAGGGCGATGTTCCACGTGCCCTTGCCGACGGGGCCGGGCAGGTATCCAGGGGTGGCCTCGGCGGCGCTGATGAAGAATTCGGTGCGGAACCCGCCGGACCAGCCGCGGAAGCCCTTCCCTGCCAGCTCCGTTCCCTTTTCGTCGAACACCCCGATGTCGCACGCGTTGCTTAGGAGCCCGGAGGTGACGGCCGGCTTGCTGTAGGTGTAGGAGACGCTGATCTTGTTGACTCCGGCCGGAACCTCAACCGGCAGGTACACGAAGTCCGCCGCACCTGGGTCAAGGTGTCCGGTGATGGTCTTCGTTTTGGTGCTGCCGTTCTCTGCAGCCGCGAAGCTCATGGGCGCCAGGGTGATGGCTGCACCGGTGAGTGCCGCGGCCAGGAACCCGCGGCGGCTTGGCGATAGGGGAACACTGTTTGCCTCGTGGGCTTTACATGGTGAATTCACCGGCCCAATGCTCATGAACCGGACTGAACGGAAGGCATCCGCAACCGAAACAGGACGTGAAATCAGCCTAAGCCTTCGAAGTCAGTAAGAACCTTCACCTTGTCAGCGGAGGCAGACGTGGGATCGAACGTGTAGCCGATCCAGTCCCGCGCCAGCCGGCGGGCAAGCTCCAGCCCCACCACCCGCTGGCCCATCGTCAGGACCTGACAGTCGTTGGAAAGCACGGAACGCTCCACGCTGAACGAGTCATGGGCCGTGGTGGCCCGGATGCCGTCCACCTTGTTGGCTGCGATGGCCACGCCGATGCCCGTGCCGCAGAACAGGATGGCCCGGTCCGCATGTCCGTCCCGGATCATCTCTCCGGCAGCGATACCGACGTAGGGGTAGGGCCTGGTGAACTGCTCGGCGTCATCGCCGCGGTTGACGCCGATGTCGATGACCTCCCCGATCCGGGGATCGCCCTGGAGATCCGCCATGATCCGGTCTTTGTAGTCGACGCCTGCCTCGTCCGAGCCCACGATGACCCTGAGTCCGGCGCTCATGACCGCGCTCCGGCCGGCTGACGGGCAGGGGCCAGGTGCGGCCCCATTACTGTGAAGATCATCGCCAGGGACGTGGCTCCCGGATCCGGAGTTCCCAGGCTCTTTTCGGCCAGCGGCCGGGCGCGTCCCTTCCGGGGGCGCAGGGCAGCGGTGGCTTTTGCGGCTGCGGCGGCTGCCGCGGCTGCTTCGGACCAGCTCCGGCCGACGTCGGTTCCTGCCGCAGTGAGCCTGCAGAACGTTCCGGCGAACGGGACCAGCGCATCCACCATGGTCTTGTCCCCCACTTCCGCCTTGCCCAGCTCAGCGATCCGGCCCGCAAATGACGTCACGGCGGAGGCGAGCTCCTCCGCGCCGGGCGCCTGCTCGTTCCCGACGGACTCGCCGAATGCCCTGAGGCCGGCGCCCCACAGCACGCCGGAGGTTCCGCCGGCGTTATCCGCCCACGCGTCCCCGGCGGAGGCCAGCACGGAGCCAGCTCCGGCACCGCGCGACGCGGCCTCCGTGGCCGCGGTGCAGGCGGCGTCGATCCCGCGGACCATGCCCCGGCCGTGATCGCCGTCGCCGGCAATGGCGTCGAGGTCCCCCAGAGTCTTCTCGGCCTCGTGCAGTGCCTCGCGGGTGGCATGGAGCGCGGCCACGCAGCTGCGCGCGTAGTAGGCCGAGGCCTCGGTTGCCGAGAAAGTCTCCGTGGCCGCGGCGTCGTCGAACGAATTCTCTTCCGCCGCCTCCCCCGCCTGGGGGGCGGCGTTGCCGCGCCTGTATGCGGGGGTTTCGGCGGGAGCGGTCCAGAGTGGTTCGAGTTCCTCGTCCAGCCAGGTGACGGTCAGTGAGACGCCGGCCATGTCCAGGCTGGTGACCAGTTCGCCCACCTCGGGCATCACCAGCGTGTAGCCCGCTGCGCGCAGCAGGGGCGCCACCGTCAGCCACAGCACGAACAGCTCCTCCTGTTTCGTGGAGCCAAGCCCGTTCAGGAGCACCGCGATCCTGCGGCTGGCACCGTGCGGCGTCTCTGCGAGCACCCGGGACACGAGTTCCCGGCCAAGTTCCCTGGCCGGCGGCAGCTCGGTGTCGAAAAGCCCGGGCTCCCCGTGGATTCCCAGGCCGAGCCCCATCTGCTTGTCCGCAAGGGTAAACAGCGGCGCGTCGGCACCGGGGAACGTGCACCCGCTGAAGGCGCTGCCGATGCTGCGCGTGAGGTCGTTGGCCCTCCGTCCCAGGCGAACGACGTCGGCAAGGCCGGCACCCGCCTCGGCAGCGGCGCCCATGATTTTGAAAACGGTGAAGTCTCCGGCGATGCCCCGGCGCTTCTCCGATTCCGACGGCGGGGCGCTGGCGATGTCGTCCATCACCAGCACGTTCTCCACCGGTATCCCCTCCGCGGCCAGCCGTTCGCTGGCCATGCCGAAGTTCATCACGTCGCCTGCGTAGTTGCCGTAGGTGAACACCACACCGGCCCCGCTGTCGGCGGCCTTGGCCACCGAGTATGCCTGCTGCGCGGAGGGTGAGGTGAAGATGTTGCCAACGACGGCGCCGTCGGCCAGTCCGGTGCCGATCAGACCGGCGAAGGCCGGGTAGTGGCCGGAACCGCCGCCGGCGAGGACAGCCACCTTGGGCTTGGCGGGGCGGTTGCGGCGCACAGCCCCGCCGGGAACCTGGCGGACCAGGTTGGCGTGGACGTCGCAGAACCCGGCGAGGGCTTCCTCGGCAAAGGCGGAGGGATCGTTGAAAATTCTTGTCATGATGGGCTCTCTAAGCTGCGCTCGGTCTTTTGAATGGCGAGACTGCTAGTGGATGTGGCTTCCGCCGTTGATGTCGATGGTGGTTCCCGTGAGGTAGGCCGATTCCTCGGAGGACAGGAAGGTGATGACGGCGGCGATTTCTTCGGTGGTGGCGTTGCGGCCCAGGGGAATCCCGGCGTTGATGGCGGCCTCCTGCTCCTCCGTGCTGCCCACACGGATGTTGGTGTCCACGGCGCCCGGGGTGATGGCGTTGACGGTGACGCCCGTGGCGCCGATTTCGCGGGCCAGGGCCTTGGTGAAGCCGAGGATGGCGGCCTTGGCTGCGGAATAAGGCACCTTGCCGAACACGCCGCCGCCGCGCTGGGCGGAGACAGAGGACATGTTGACGATCCGGCCCCAGCCATTGGCGATCATGTCCGGGAGGAACGCCTTGGTGACCAGGTAGGTGCCGGTGGCGTTCACGTCCATCACTTTGTGCCAGAGTTCCAAGGTGGTTTCCAGGAAAGGAACCGGCGAGGTGATGCCGGCGATGTTGGCCACGGCGCCGACGGCGGGAAGGTTGCCTGCGCCGACTTCTGCGGCCACTGCCTTGTACGCAGCGTTGACGGAGTCTTCAATGGCGACGTCGATCTCGTGGCCGAAGGCGGGGACGTTGAATTCGTTGCCGATTTCCGCGGCGACCTTGGCGGACTTCTCGCCGTCGAGGTCCAGGATCACCACGCCCCAGCCCTGGCTGGCGTAGCGGCGTGCGGTGGTGATGCCGATGCCCCGGTCCGAGGTGGCCCCGGTGAGGACGGCGGTGCGCTGGATGGTGCTGGTCATGGTGATGCTCCTTGGATTGCTTGGTGGTGGTTCGGAGAGTGGATTAGATGAGGTCCGTGATGAAGCTGGCAGCCTTGGCGGCGGCCGCCGGGCGTTCCTCGTGGGTGACGTCCCGGGTTTCCAGTTCCAGCGAGAAGTGGCCGGTGTAGCCCCGGGCCGCGAGCGAGCGCAGCCCGGCGGCAAAGTCCGCGTGGCCGTTTCCAATGCTGAGGTTGATGTTGCCCGGCACGGCATCCCGGAGGTGGACGTGGGCAACGCGGCCGTCGTGGCGTTCAAGGTATTCGAGCGGGTCCTCGCCTGCGGCGACGATGTGGCTGAAGTCCATAACGATCCCCACGCCGGAACCGGCCAGCCGGTTGGCAAGCAGTTCGGCGCGTTCCAGGTTCCAGCAGAACCTCAGGAAGTGCAGGGACTCGGTCCAGAGTTCGACGCCGAACTCCGCCGCCCGCTGTCCGGCGTGGATTAGCTGGGCTGCGATGGTGTCCAGGTCCTCGTCGAGGCCCCGGACCGGTTCATGGCCCAGAGCGCCGCATGGAAGCACCAGCGCCTTTGCACCCGTGTTGGCCGTGAGGGTGAGCAGGGCCTCCAGGTGCCGTTCGCGGGCGGCCTGCCGGCCGTCGTCGAGCACTGCATTCAGGTCCCCGATGTCACCGTTGACCGACCGGACCCGCAACCCCGAGGCGGCAACCTCGGCGGTGACGGCCTTGACGGCGCCGGCATCGAGTTCATAGGGAACGTGGTCGCAGACACCGGGCAGGGCGCCCAGGTCGATCTCCTCGAAGCCCAGGCCGCCGATGGTCCGCAGGGCCGCACCCAGGCCCTGGTGGCGGAAGCTGATGGACGAGCAGCCGAGTCGGGAGTTGAACATCTTCGTTGATCCTCTGGTAGTGCCCAGGGCTTGGTGCGCCCGGGACGTAGTGATGGATACCACAGTACAAAAGTCGACTGTCAACAGTCAACCCTTGAAGTTGACTGTTGACAGAAGCGCATGGCGCAGGTCACACTGGCGTATCATTTGTTAACAGTCGACAGTGCTGACGCCGAGTGCGGCAGTAGCTATTCGAAAGGGATTCACCAATGAGCAAAGAAGCTCTGACCATGCGCGGTCCGGTCCACGGCACCAAGGACGCGAGGCGGGTTGCGATCGGCTCGAGCGTCGGCGCAGTCATCGAGACCTATGACTTCATCGGCTTCGGCACAGCTGCCGCCCTGTACTTCGGTACAGCGTTCTTCCCCACAGGGGACCCCGTCACGGGAACACTGGCGGCGTTCGCCACCCTGGGCGTCGGCTTTGCCGCACGGCCCATCGGCGGCATCATCGGCGGCCACCTTGGCGACAAACTCGGCCGCAAGCCGGTCCTGGTGGCCTCGCTGATCCTGATGGGCATCGCCACCTTCGTGATCGGCCTGCTGCCCACGTACGGCCAGGTGGGCCTGCTGGCCCCCGCACTGCTCGTGTTCGTCCGCATCGTCCAGGGCCTGGCCTTCGGCGCGGAGTGGGGCGGCGCGATCCTGATGAGCTACGAGCACGCTCCCTGGAAATCAAAGGGCAAATACACCGGAATGGTGCAGGCCGGCTTCCCCGTGGGCCTGCTGCTGGCCAACCTCGTGTTCCTGGTCAGCGTCCAGCTCGGCGGTGAACTGGCATGGCGCATTCCGTTCCTCGCCAGCATCCTGCTGGTGGCCGTGGGCCTTGTCATCCGTTCCAAGGTCCCTGAGTCCCCCGTGTTCGACGAGGTCAAGGACAGCGGAGCAATCGTGAAGTCGCCCATCGTCGAGGTCCTGAAAACCGACTGGCGCAACATCGTCAAGGGCATCGGCCTCCGCATCGCCGAGACCGCCGGCTACGCCGTGTCCATCACCTACATGATTTCCTACCTCAACAGCCAGCACCTGGCCGACAAGACCCAGACGCTTGTGGCCCTGTGCATCGCATCGGCCATCGGCATTGTGGCCACCCAGGCGTGGGCCCGCCTGACAGACAGAATCGGACGCCGCCCCCTCTACATCTGGTCCTGCGCGTTCGCCGTCCTGTTCGCCGTGCCGATGTTCCTGCTGGTTAACACCGGCCTGTTCATCTTCATCATCGCCACCTTGGTGATCTCCTACGCCGTCTGCCAGAACTCCCTCGCCGGCGCCCAGGGCCCATGGTTCCCGGAGCTCTTCCAAGCCAAGACCCGCGCCTCCGGCGCCTCGCTGGCCTACCAGATCTCGGCAATGGTGTCCGGCTTCACCCCGTTCATCACCACGCTGCTCTTCGTCAGCCTCGGCTGGATGGGCCCGGCACTGCTCTTCGGCCTCTACGCGGCAATCGGGCTCTGGGCCGCCGTCGCCACCCGCGAAACCTGGGGCAAGCGCGAGCGTGCCTTTGCAGATGAAGCCACCAAAAGCACCCCCCAAGAGGTGACCGTCTAATGACAGCCATCCAGGAAACACACAACCCCGCACGGACCTCCGGCGAGGCGCCCCACGACCGGACGGCACGGGTGGCTGCCGCCGCCTACCGCATCCGTCACCACGCCCTGAACATGGGCGAAGTCCAGGGACAGGGCTACGTGGGCCAGGCGCTCGGCGCGGCGGACATGCTGGCCGCCGTCTATGCGGACCAGCTCCGCTTCCAGGCCGCTGACCCGGAATGGGAAGGGCGGGACCGCTTCCTGCTCTCCACCGGCCACTACGCGATCGGACACTACGCGGCGCTGGCCGAAGCCGGGATCGTGCCGGTGGAGGAACTGCAGACCTACGGCTCGGACGACTCCCGGTTGCCGATGTCCGGGATGTCCACGTACACCCCGGGGATGGAGATCTCCGGCGGGTCCCTGGGCCACGGCCTCACCATCGCGGTGGGCATGGCGCTGGGCCTGCGGTACCAGGGGTCCGGATCGAGGGTCTACAACTTCCTCTCCGACGGCGAACTGGATGAAGGCTCCACCTGGGAGGCCGCCATGGGCGCGCACCACCACCGGCTTGGCAACCTCACCGCCATGGTGGATATCAACGCCCTGCAGGCCGACGGTAAAACGGACACCGTTCTCCGCACCGAACCCGTAACGGAGAAGTGGGAATCCTTCGGCTGGTACACCCAGCGGGTGGACGGGAACGACGTCGGCGCGCTGCTGGCGGCGTTCGACAACGCAGCCGCCCAGGCGGCCGCCGTCGGACGTCCTTCCGTGATTCTGTGCGACACGAAGGTGGGCCGGGGAGTACCGCTGCTCGAAGAGCGCGAGAAGGCCCACTTTATGCGCATCGAGGAACACGAATGGCAGCAATGCCGCGAACAACTGAGCGCAGGATTCGAAGGAAAGGCAAGCCGATGAGCACCGCTGCTTTGAAGGGCACCGCCCCCAAGCTGAAGACCTCGGCCATGATCGCGTCCTTCGCCGATCCCGGCCAGAAGACCGCCTCCGCGCCGTTCGGGCACGCACTCGTGAAGGCCGCGCAGGAGAACGACAAGATCGTTGGCCTCACTGCGGACCTGGGCAAATACACGGATATGCACATCTTCGCGCAGGCCTTCCCGGAGCGCTTCTTCCAGATGGGCATGGCCGAACAACTGCTCTTCGGGGCAGCGGCGGGACTGGCCGAGACCGGCCTGGTGCCCTTCGCGTCCACGTACTCCGTGTTCGCGGCACGGCGGGCATATGACTTCCTCTGCCTGGACAGCGCCGAACCCAACCTCAATGTGAACATCGTGGGCGGACTGCCGGGCCTGACCACCGGCTACGGGCCCAGCCACCAGGCCACCGAGGACATGGCGATCTTTCGTGGCATGCCCAACCTGACCATCGTGGACCCCTGCGACTCGATCGATATTGAACAGGCCGTCCCCCAGCTCGCGGCCAGTGAGGGACCAACGTACCTGCGCCTGCTGCGCGGCAATGTGCCCACCGTGCTGGACGAATACGGCTATTCCTTCGAGCTCGGCAAGGCCAAGGTGCTGCGCGGTGGCAACGACGTCGTCTTCATCTCCAGCGGATTGATGACCATGCGGGCGCTCCAGGCCGCCAAGGCGCTGGCCGAACACAACGTGGACGTCTCCGTGGTGCACACCCCCACCATCAAGCCGTTCGACGCGGCGACGGTGCTGGCCGAGATCGACACGGACCGGCTCGCCGTGACCCTTGAAAACCACAGCGTGGTGGGCGGCCTGTTCGAAACAGTCGCCTCCGCCGTGGTCACCGCGGGACTCGGCAAGCGGGTGGTCCCGGTGGCACTTCCGGATGCGTTCCTCGACGCCGGGGCCCTGCCCACCCTGCACGAGCGCTACGGCCTCTCCGTGCAAAGGATCGTGGCAAAAGTCCTGGCCGAACTCGGCTAGCGGACGCAGCGGCGGAAGCGCGGAGCGGCACAAGCCGTTTCCGCGCTTCTGCCGTAACATCAACAGTTAACACACCGACTGTAAACAGTCGACCATTGACATTGAGGACGTAATATCATGGCCGGAGCAACAGCACCCCTGTTGGGACTGCAGAAGAAGAGCCTGCGCGAGCAGGCCCTTTCCGCGCTGCGCAGCGCCATCACCAGCGGCGAGCTGGAGCCCGGCCGGCACCTGGTGGAAACCGAACTCTCGGACATGCTTCAGATCAGCCGGGGAACCCTGCGGGAGGCGTTGCGCCAGCTTGAGCAGGAAGGCCTGTTGTCAGCGGGGCCGCGGGGCCGCCTTTCCGTCCGGCACCTCGATGCCAAGGAAATCCGGGACATCTACTCCGTCCGTGCGGCATTGGAATCACTGGCTGCCCGCACCTTGTGTGAGCTTCCGGACCGCCAGCACGTGCTCGGTTCGCTGCGCGCGGCCATCGGCGCCATGGAGGCGGCAGCTAAGGGCAGCCTCGAAGAGCGGATCGAATCGGACCTCGAATTCCACCGCACCATGTGCCGGCTTACCGGCAACGAGACGCTGCTGCACTCCTGGGAATCACTGGAAGGCTCCATCCGGATGTCCATCATGTTTGCCGGGCTGGAAAAGGGCGTCTCGAACATGAGCGTGGAACGGCACCACGACATCGTGGCCGCCATCGAAACCGGCGACGCTTCCCTGGCCCGCAAGACCATCCGCGAACACATGGATAGCGCCGCGGACAACCTGGTGGCCTAGGACCGGACCGGCTTAGGACCCGACCGGGGACAGCGCACCGACCAGGCTGAAGAGGTCTTTCGGGTCCTCCGGATTCGCCACCAGGTCGATTTCCATGGAGTAGTCGGTTCCGGCCACGGCGTCGCGCACGTAGCGCAGTGCAGAAAAGTCCTCGATGGCGAAGCCGACGGAGTCAAAGATTGTGATTTGCTCCGCGGACGTGCGGCCCGGGGAATGGTCACCGAGGACCTCCCAGAACTCCGTGACGCCAAAGTCCGGGCCCATCTGCTGGATTTCGCCTTCAATCCGCGTCTGGGGCGCGAATTCCACAAAGACGCTGCCGAGCGTCAGGATGGCGGCGTCCAGTTCAGTCTTTCCCGGGCAGTCACCACCTATGGCGTTCAGGTGGACACCCGGGGCGATGAGGTCTGCGGTCAATATGGTGGCGTTCGCCTTGTCCGCGGTGCAGGTGGTAATGATGTCCGCGCCCCGCACCGCGTCCGCGGCCGAGGCGGCCACATTAATGTCGAAGCCGAGCGGGGTGAGATTGCGGATTAGCTTCTCCAGGGCGGCGGGATCGGTGTCCCAGACCCGAAGCGTGGTGATGCCCAAGGCGCTCCGGAAGGCCAGCGCCTGGAACTCGGACTGGCTGCCGGTGCCGATCATGGCCATCATCCGGGAATCAGGGCGGGCGAGTTTCTTCGCCACCATGCCCGAGGTCGCCGCGGTCCGCAGCGCAGTGAGCACCGTCATCTCGGCGAGGAAGGTGGGGTAGCCGTTGTGGACGTCCGAGAGGACGCCGAATGCGGTGACGGTCTGATAGCCCCGTGCCGGGTTGGAGGGGTGGCCGTTGACGTACTTGAAGCCGTAGGTTTCATGGTCGCTGGTGGGCATGAGCTCGATGACTCCGAACGGCGTGTGGCTCGCGACCCTTGGGGTCTTGTCAAAGGATTCCCAACGCCGGAAGTCCTCCTCGAGGTATTGGATCATGCCGGCGATGATGCTCTCAGGTCCTTGGGCCGCGACCCAGCGAACCATGTTGTGGACGTCGACAAAGCGCGTCATGTTGCGCCCCCGTTTCTGTAGTAAACCGCTGTTGGCACCACAGTAGGTTTCTGCGTTATGCAGGCTCAATTCCCAAATAGCACTCTTTTTGTTGAGTGACTGCACATTTTGACGAGCTTCTTAAGGCAATTTGTCGTAACGAACTCCTAGCGGAGGACGGAGCTGAGTAAAAGGCTGGTTTCACTGTTGACGATGCCCTCGATCCCGCGGATCCTCCCCAGGACCTGGTCGAAGCCGAGGAGGCTCTCGGTCCGGAGCTCCGCGACGAGGTCCCAGCCACCGTTCGTGGTGTGCAGGGCCGTGATTTCCGGGAAGCCCCTGAGCTGGCGGATGACCCTGTCCGTGGTTCTGCCTTCCACCGCAATGAGGGCGATGGCGTGGATTGCCAGCGGGTCGAGTTCATCGCGCACCCTGGCAGTGAAGCCCACGATGGTCCCGGATGCGATCAGTCGCTCGAGCCGGCTGTTCACAGTGGCCCGGGCAACATCAAGTTTCCGGGCGAGGCTGGCCACCGAAGCCCTGCCGTCCTCGCGCAGCGCGGAGAGAAGGCGGCGATCAAGGTCAGTGAGTGCTGTCATTCTCACAATGTACACATCGGCTCATAGGTCCCCGTCAGCGATGGCCGCGGCGAAGGCGGTGATATCGGCCGCCCCGGCACTGTTGTCGAAGTCGATGTGGCGGGCGCCCGTCCAATGGCAGGAGTTGGCCTGGGCTCCGGACCAGAACGTCTCCCAATTGGCGAGCTTCCACTCGTCCCTGGGATAGCCCCGGTCGAGGAGCCGCCGCCGGAGGGCGTCACCCGAGAGCCGGACATGTACCACGATCAGCTCGGCCTCGGGCCACTGATGAGCGGCCCGGATCTTGGCCAGGTAGCCGGCATCCGGGAAATATTTCCCGAAAGGGGCATCCAGTACAACGGAGTTGCCCGCCTGGAGGTTGTCCCGGGTGAGGTCAAGGATGGATGCGTACTCCAGCGGCATGATGATGCTCTGGTAGAACTCGTTATTGTCGCGTTCGTTCGGGTCCGAGTTGTTGAGTTTGAGCAACAGCTCCGTGAAGCGGATGGTGGCTGTGTCTTTGTCGATGTAGGCGGCTCCGAACCGTTGCGCGATGAGCCTGCTTACGCTGGACTTGCCCGACCCGGCCGGGCCTATCACAAAGAACACCTTGGGGATGGTTGTTTTCAACTGCCTGTTCTTCCTTGAACCTTGGGGGCTGCAGCTGCCGGTTTGCCGTCCCGGCGGGCGCCAGCGCGGCGCCCGCCGGGACGGTCCGGCAAGGGGTGGGCTCCGGTCAGGCCGTGACGGCCGCGCGGCGGTCCTTCACAAAGATGCCATAGGACAGGGCGCCCACGATCAACAGCGCCCCGCCGATCAGGAACACCAGGGTGTAGTTGCCGCCGGTCTCGGTCAGGATGTACCCCGTCACAATGGGAGCCAGCGCCGCGCCGAGGAAGCCGCCGAAGTTCTGGATGGCGCCGAGGGAGGCCACCTGGTTCGGTTCTGCAATATCTGATGCCAGCGTCCACAGGACTCCGATGGGAACCTGCGCGGCGAAGTAGCCCACGGAGAGCAGGACAATGGCCAGCGCCGGGTTCTCCACGTAGGCCACCGGCAGGACGGCTGCCGCGGCGAGCAGGGCGCCGCCCACGATCGGGATTTTGCGGGCGGTGACAGTGCGGACTCCGCGTTTGATCAACTTGCCGGAGATTATGCCGCCGGCCAGTACACCGATGATGCCGCAGAGGAACGGCAGCCCGGCCAGCCAGCCGATCTGGCTGAGGCTGAATCCGCGCGCTGTCTGCAGGTAGCTCGGCAGCCAGGTGAGGTAGACCCACACCGTGTAGAAGATTCCGAACGCGCCCAGGACCATGAACCAGGTGTTCTTCTGTTTGAGCAGTTCGCCCCAGCCTGCCGGCTTTTCCGCCGGCTCGGACTGCTCCTCGAACTCGGCGCCCTTGATGATGAACTGTTCCTTCATGGTGGGGTCGCGGTAAATCCGGAGCCAGACCAGGGCGATGACAATTCCGAGTCCGCCGATGACGACGAACATGCCCCGCCAGGACATGGTGAGCATCAGGAACGTCAGCAGCGGCGGTGCAATCGCGTTGGCAATCTGTGAACCGGTGTTAACGATCGAGACAGGAAGCGCACGCTCCGCTTTGTTGAACCAGCGGTCGGCCACCTTGAGGCCCGAGGTGAAGAAGGGCGACTCCGCGATGCCCAGCGCCACGCGAGCGGCATAGAGGAACCCGAAGGAATTGGCGAGCGAGGAAAGCATGGACACGATGGACCACAGCCCCGCGGCCCAGGCAAACATCCGCTTGGGGCCGAACTTGTCCACGAGGTAGCCGGCGGGAAGGTTGGCGATGGCGTACGGCCAGGAGAAGGCCGAAAGCAGCAATCCCATCTGCAGTGCGTTGAGGCCGAACTCTTTGGCGATGGTGGTGTTCGCGATGCTGAGGTTATTGCGGTCCAGGTAGTTGATGATTCCACCGATGACGAGCAACGCGATCAGGAACCACCTGATCCGCACGCTCTTCAGCGGCCTGGCGTGCGTGGTGTCGGTCTCTGCTGAAGTTTGGCTCATGCAGCTCACTCCTTTGTGTTCTGGGGCGACAGGATCTGTCGGCTTTGGGGTCGGTTCCCGGCGTTAGTGCCGGGCGTCGTTTATTGCCGTGAGGAACGTCCTGGCGGCCCGGGTCACAAGCCCGTAGTCGCCGTCGTTCTGAGCCGCTTTGGTGACGAAGCTGCCGACGCCGACGGCGGTCACGCCGGCTGCGAACCAGGCGCCGACGTTCCCGGGGGTGACTCCACCGGAAGGCATGACAGGAGCCTGGGGCAGGGGCGCCAGGATGGTCTTCACGTAAGCCGGTCCGCCCAGTTCCGCGGGGAACAGCTTGACGATGTCCGCGCCCGCTTCGAGGGTGTTGACGACTTCAGTCGGGGTGAAGGCGCCGCTGGCCGTGACGGCCTGGTACCGGTTGCCGGTGGCGATCATCTTCGGGTTGAGCTGCGGACTGACCAGCAGCCGCGCTCCCGCCGAGATCGCGGCGTAGGCGGCCTCGGCGTCAAGCACTGTGCCGGCTCCCACAACGATCCCCTGGCCGGCGTACTTGTCGGCCAGGCGTTCGATGACGCCGAGCGCGCCGGGAACGGTCAACGGGACTTCGACGGCGCGGACGCCGCCCTCAATGGCGGCCTCCGCTACGCGGTAGGCCTCGTCGGCCGAATCGAGCCGTGCGATGAGCAGGGCGCCGGTGCGGACGATGGTTTCTAAGACTTCAAATTTGTTTAACATCGATTAAGAGATTACCCCAAATATTCACAAATCGGAACAGTGTGTGAAAACTTGTTAAGCTTGTTCCGTCGACGTCCCAAAGGAGCCATGCGTGAGCCCGTCAGTACGACCCCTCATTCCCGAGCAGCGCCACCAGGAGATCCTTCGGCTGCTCCGGAGGGAGGGCGTCCTGAGTATCCGCAGCCTCACGGACTACATGAACGTCTCCCACATGACGGTTCGCAGGGACATCACCGCACTGGAGGACCTGGGGCAGGTGGTGTCGGTTCAGGGGGGCGTACGTCTCGCGGACTGGACCAGCCAGGAGCCGCCGCGGGAACGGGAGTTCCGGGCCCAGCTTGAGCTTCCCCGGAAACAGGCCATTGCCGAACTGGCCTCACAATTCGTGGAGGATGAGATGGTGTTGTTTCTCGACGCCGGAACCACCTGCCAGTCCGTTGTTCCGTTCCTGGGTCAGCGCAAGAACCTCACCGTGGTCACCAACGACTTCTATGTGGTCACGAGCCTGTTCGCGTACCCGAACATAGAGACGATCCACACCGGTGGCCTGGTGGATCCGTCCAGCGCATCCAGCTGCGGCCGCATCGCGGCCGAAGCCGTCAAGTCCATCAATGTGGACATGTTCTTCCTGAGCACCGGCACGTGGAACATGTCCCGTGGCGTGACCACGCCGTCAATGGACAAGGTGGAGGTGAAGCTCGCAGCCCTGGCGTCGTCGTCGTCGTGCTTCCTGCTGGCGGACAGCACCAAATTCGGCACTGTCTCCAGATTCCGGGTGGCGCCCATCGAAAACCTGGACGCCGTGGTGACCGACGAACAGCTCCCCCACGAGATCCAGGACAATATCCGCGATCTGGGCGTGGCCGTCCATGTGGCGTCAGTGGGCAAGCAGGACGTCCGCTGAGCCGAGCCCGGAAGCGCGACGCCATCGGGGCGTGTCTGTGAAAAGATCAAGCATGCGTCCGATGCAGCACTCCAGCAAACTCCAGAACGTCCGGTACGAACTCCGCGGGCCCATCCTTCAGGCGGCCAAAAAGATGGAGGCGGAGGGTCACCGGATCCTCAAGATGAATCTTGGCGACACCGCGCCGTTTGGGCTGGAGGCCCCCGAATCCGTGGTGGTCGACATGATCCACCACCTCCGTGGAGCCCAGGGCTACAGCGACTCCAAGGGCATCTTCTCGGCACGCACCGCCATCTCGCAGTACTACCAGACGCGCGGGCTCATGCAGATCGGCGTCGAGGATATCTTCATCGGCAACGGGGTCAGCGAGCTCATTTCCATGTGCCTGCAGGCGTTTATGGAGAACGGGGACGAAGTACTCATCCCCGCACCCGATTACCCGCTGTGGACTGCCGCGGTGACCCTCACGGGCGGCAAACCGGTGCATTACCTGTGCGACGAGGACGAGAACTGGTGGCCGGACATGGCCGACGTCGAGGCGAAGATCACCAAGCGCACCAAGGCGATCGTGATCATCAACCCGAACAACCCCACCGGAGCGGTGTATCCCAGGCACGTCCTGGAGCAGTTCGCCTCCTTGGCCCGCAAACACCACCTCGCCCTGTTTTCCGACGAGATCTACGAAAAGATCCGGTATGAGGACGCCCAGCACATCCACACCGCCTCAGTGGCGGAGGACGTCTGCTGCCTTACGTTCAGTGGCCTCTCGAAGGCCTACCGCATGCCCGGCTACCGTGCCGGCTGGGTGGCCGTGACGGGCCCGCTCGCCGCCACTTTGGCATACCGCGAGGGCCTGGAGTTGCTGGCTTCGCTCCGCCTGTGCCCGAATGTTCCCGCGCAGCACGCGATACAAACGTGCCTGGGCGGCTACCAGAGCATCGACGCGCTGATCAGGCCAGGCGGGAGGCTGCGCGAACAGCGTGACCGGGCATTTGAACTCCTGACCGCCATCCCCGGAGTGACGTGTGTTCCCGCCGCCGGGGCCATGTACCTCTTTCCCCGCCTGGATCCGGATCTCTACCCGATCAAGAGCGATGAGCAGTTCGTCCTGGACCTGCTCCAGGAACAAAAGATCCTGGTCTCCCACGGTTCGGCCTTCAACTGGCCCCGGCCCGACCACTTCCGGTTCGTCATCCTTCCGGCGGTCGAGGACATTGAGGAAGCCGTGCGGCGGATCGCCACCTTCTTGTCCGCGTACCGCAACAGTGCGGCCGACTAACCGGCGTCCCACTGCTACCCGGCGCTGAATGAGGCCATGATTAGTTATGACTCCGCCGACGTAATGCCGGCCGTCGCTGAGGAGTGGCCGTCATGCATCTTTCGTTCATTTCCATTCCGGCCGCGGGCCATGTGAACCCCACCCTGGCCGTGGTTGCCGAACTCGTCCGCCGCGGACACCGCGTCACCTACTTCACGGCCACCACCTTCGCCAAGAGGGTCGAACGGGCCGGGGCCGAGTTCCGGGCCTCCGGCCAGGACTGGTTTGCTTCCCTGCCCATCGGCGGGCCGGCCCTGCCGGACCGCCGGCAGCTGATGCTGCCCATGCTAAAACGGGTATTCCAGGACATCCGGGCCGATTTTCCCGCCCTGGTTGAGCATCTCAGGGAGGACCCTCCGGACGCCGTCTGCTTCGATGCCATGACCGTTAGCGGAAGTATGGCCGCGGAGAAGATCGGCGTCCCGGCCATTTCCCTGATGCCCACGTACGCCAGCAATGAGCACTTCTCGCTGAGGACGCTGCTGCCCGCTGACCCGCCCCCGGAGATGGCGGAGGCATGGGCCGCCATGCGAGGTTCGCTCGCCGAGTTTGCCGCCGAGCAGGGCGTGGGCGTACCGCGGATGTTTGACGGGCCGCCGGCACCGTTCAATATCGTTTTCATCCCCCGCGAGTTCCAGCCCATGGCCGAAACGTTCGATGACCGCTTCCGTTTCGTGGGCCCCTGCGTGGGCGGCCGGGACGACGCCGGCTGGAGCCACGAGGGCACCAATCCACTGCTTTTTATCTCGCTCGGAACCACTCCGCTGAACCGTCGTCCCGACTTCTTCCGAACTTGCCTGGAGGCATTCGGCCAGGGAAAGTGGGACGTGGCCATGGCGATCGGCGAGCAGACCGGTCCGGCTTCGCTCGGGACGATTCCGCAGAACATCCGGGTGCAGGCGTTCTTTCCCCAGCTTCAGGTACTTCAACAGGCAGATGTGTTCCTCACGCACGCGGGAATGAACTCCACCATGGAGGCACTCTATTTCGGCGTTCCCCTGGTGGCCTTTCCCCAGCAGCCCGAACAGGAAGCCACTGCCCGCCGGATTGAGGAACTGGGCCTGGGCCGCAGGCTGGAAACGGCGGATCTCACCGCCGCCTCGCTGCTGCAGACCGTCTCGGAGGTCAGCGGGAACGCGGAGATCCGGAAGAACGTGGCTTCGATGAGCGGGAACGTCCGCAGCGCGGGAGGCGCGGCCGCGGCCGCCAACGCCATCGAAAGCCACGTTCAGGGCCTGCGGGAGCGCGGCAGCTAATGCCCGCTACGCGTCGGCTTCCTCAAACTCCACGGCCGCGATGATTTCCCGGCTTTCCGGGCTGATCATGTAGGCCTCTTCGTCGTCCTCCACCATGAGGAAATCGCCCTGGTCCGTGGTGAAGTGCCAGGCCAGGATGGTTTCGCCGTTGTGCTGATAGTTCGGATCGCCCATGGTGATCTTTTCCAGCTCGTGCCCTGCCACATCGCAGAGCTCGCGGATGATGAGTTCAAACTCGGGCGCGCTCTCCAGGGCCTCCTCGGCAGCCTCTGCCTGGCGTTCCTCGAGGTTGGGGATCAGCGCCACGCGGCCCGCGATGTGGACTTCCAGCTGCTCGTCGTCCAGCACCAGCAGGCCTTCCTGGCTTCGGAGCCACGCGGCGTTCAGTGCCGTGATGTCCTCGGTTTCGAGCAGCGACTCGAATTCGCCGTCGAGCTCTTCGAGCTCCAGGACCGATTCCGAAGCCCCGCCTGCGGAGCCGCCGTCCTCATCAAGTCCGGCGTCGAAATCGCCGTCAAGATAGCTGTCTGCGTCGTCGTCGGAGAGTGCGTCAAAGGCTGCTGCGGCCCGGTTGAACAGGTCAAGGTGGGCCGTTGCACCCATTGCCTCGAGTCCTTCGCGGACGTGGGCGTCGATCTCCTCCCGTTCCGGAGCGGTGAAGACGTACTGGGCGAATCCGCCGCCCAGGGCCTGGGTAAGGTAGAAGTCCACGTAATAGCTGCGCAGGGCGTTCGGCGCGATTTCCGGGGCGTCCAGCAGTTCCGCGTACATGGCGTTGACCACCGTTACGTTCGCGTCAACCACGTCCTCGTTGCTGGCGCCGGCGCTTTCCGCCGTCAGGACCACTGGGAAGTTGTTCGTCGGCTGACCGTTGCTCATGGAAATCCTCACTGCTGATGCCGGTGGTGCTCAGGACCCCTTCACGGTACGTGCCGGGAGCGGCCGCCGGTTGAGCCGGAGTTGAACGTTGGGCAAAGGCTTCGTGGCCGGTCCGGTCACTTGGCAGCGCCGTCAGGCCTGGCCCGCACCCCAGCGCAGGACGGCGGCGGCCTCGGCTCCGCCGGGGATCGCGGCCGCAGGCAGCAGCTCCACCGTGGCGTCCGTCAGGACCGCGGCGCGAAGCAGGGCGGCAGCGGCGGCGGCCCGCCCCAGAACACGGGCGCCGGCCACCTCGTCTTCGGCAGCGGCGATCCAGGGAGCCTCGTCCAGGACCACCAGCTCGCGCGTCTGACGGCCTCCCTGGTCCGTGGCGGTGTTGCCGGCCCCGGGATCGGGGGCGAGCTGGTCGCTGAGAACCAGCGTCTCCACCTGCGCCTGCTGCAGCGCCCGGACCACGGCCCCGATGCCAAAGACAGCCCGGGGGTTGGGGTGGTCCTTCTCCTGTTCCAGACGTTCCAACAGTTGGTGCTGGGCATGTGCCTGCTTCTCGGCCAACAACCGTTCGACGGCGGCGGTCATCACTTCCGGGTCGGCGCCAGCCGCCCGGGTGTGGGAGTCCACGGTGGCGGCGATCGCGCGGCTGTGGTCCGATAACTGGCTGAACACAAGGTCACGGGCCCGCTGGTCGCCGCCAATAGCCACCAGTGCCGGACGCCTGGCTTCGACCAGGCGGTCGATTTCGCCGGCCACCTCATCGGCGTTCTGCCGCCAGATTTCCTCCGTCCGGTGCTGGTATTTCCCTTGGGCCCAGCCACCGCCGGGGACTTTCTTTAGGTTCTCCGTGCTTCCCTCGGTGGTGTGCTCCTCCGTGGCCTGGCGCCCCTCCATCCCCGGACGGGCGTAAGAGAGCACGATGTCGGCGCCGGACCTGTCCACGTTGGCGGTGATCACCGGCAGGTCGGAACCCTCGTGCCGGACGAGGGGCAGCAGGTCAGGAATCACACCCACACTGATGTACGGGTTTTCCACCCGCTCACCGGGCAGCACGCGGTCCAGCTCGACCGTGCCGTTGCGGACCAGGAGAAGCCGTGCCACCGGGCTGGGGAGCCCCTCCTCAGGCCGAAGGGCTTCCTCGGCGGCCCTGGCGTCGGCGTCCTCCGCTCCGGCAGCCCGAAGTGCGTCCGCCACCTGCGCCGGCCTGACATCAACGCTCTCCTGGGACACCACGGTGCCGGTTCCCGCATCCGCGAGGACAGTGCACCATGTGCCGGTCTTACCGAAAAGCGGAGCGTATTTTTCCAGCGGTCCGTTCATTCTGCTCACTTCTCCTGTTGGCCGAATCAGACGTGCCCCAGATCACATTTCACCGTAGCACCGTGACGCTGTGGGCAGAACACTGGAGGTCAAGTTTCAGGGCCCCTTTCCGGCTAGCTAAGATGGATCAGATAACCCTTCATGGCCACGGCCCCCTGCATGGTGCACAACAGCACAGTGCGGAACAGTGGCACGTGCAGGACAGTGACCTGCTGAAAGTAGCGCGCACCATGCCATCCCAACCGGACGAGAGTGCGGCACTGGCAATACAGACTCCCGCTATCAACGACCGCTCCCTCGCGGCCGGACTCGCCTACGCCATGGGCAGCCGGGTCTCCTCCATCTCCTTCGACGCCGCCACGGGGCTGATGCTGGGCAAGGTCCGCGGGGGCGCTGACGTGCCCTACTCCACCACCGCCAAGCTGGTCCGGAAGAGCGGCGGCTGGAGCTGCACCGTGGGCATCTGCAGCTGCCCGGTGCGGAAGGACTGCAAGCACGTGGCGGCACTGCTTTTCGCCGCCGAGGACAACCCGGCCACCCGGCTCCAGCTTCTGGCCCCGGCGGAATCCACCCGCGTGGCCAGGGTACCGGCGGCCCTGGAGATCCCGGACTGGGAGCAGGCCCTGAATCCGCTGATCGCGCGGCCGGGCATCACGCCCTCCACCAACGGCATCCCCTTGGCGCTCCAGTTCGAGATCGAGGAACCCGCCCCGCACTTCTCCTACACAGGCCGCCGCGATCCGCTCCGGAGCGTCCGCCAGCTTAAGGCGCGGCCGGTGATCATGGGCGCCAAGGGCAAGTGGATCCGCGGAGACGTCTCGTGGAACACCCTGAGCTACCTCAACTACCGGCGGGAATGCAACGAGGCACACGTGGAGTGGATGCAGGAATTCCTCGCGTCCCACACCGCACTCGCCAACCGGCAACACAATTCCACTGCGCCCTGGCTGGGACTGAACACCTACGCCGGAAAGAACCTGTGGAGCCTGCTGGCCCAGGCACGGAAGATCGGCGTCGCGCTGGTCCACGCCCACGGGCAGGAGCCCGTGCGGCTTGTGGAGGAGCCCGCCGCGGTGGGCCTGAATCTGACCCGCTCAGGCGTCCCCGTTGAAGGCGCCGGTCCAGCCGGCGGCGATCAGGCGTCCGAGGACGGCGGCCTGACGCTCGCGCCCACCATCACCGTCGAGGGAGTCGCCGTTGATCCGGCTTCGGTCGGCACCATCGGGAGGCCGGCGCACGGCATTTTCCTGACGTCCGGAGGGGAGTCGCTGCCGGGAGTTTCCGAGGATTCCATCATTACCCTGGCCCCGCTGGAAAGCGGCCTCAGCGAGGAACTCCTGACGTTCGTCACGGCCGGGAGCACCCTGCACATCCCGGCCAGGGACGAGACCCGCTTCCTGACCGGGTTCTACCCCAAACTCAAGCAGGCGGCCCGCGTCACAGCCTCGGACGAGTCGGTGGAACTACCCGCGCTCGCCGTTCCCTCGCTGTCCCTGCTGGCCAATTACGGCGCCGACCACAAGGTCCGGCTGCACTGGGAATGGCACTACAGGTCGGGGAACCTGGTCACGGCCCAGCCGCTGTGGCGCCACCCGGGCGATCACGGCTACCGCGACGATGCAACCGAGGCACGGATTCTGGAAGCGGTAGGCCAGCCGTGGGACGTGGTGCCGGCCCTGGGCGAGTCCGCCACAGGCGGGTGGGGCACGCCGCGGCTGGCGGCCACCGCGGAACTGAGCGGGCTGGACACCCTGGCGTTCACCGAGGAAGTCCTCCCCCGCCTGCGCCGGACGCCGGATGTGGCGGTGGAAACGTCCGGCGAGATCGCGGATTACCGCGAGGCCGAGGAGGCACCGGTGGTGGCCATCTCCACGAAGGCCACGGACAGCCGCGACTGGTTCGACCTGGGCATCGTGATCACCCTCGAGGGCCAGCCGGTGTCCTTTGCCGCGTTGTTCTCTGCCCTTGCGGCCGGGGAGACGCGCATGCTCCTGCCCAGCGGCGCCTACTTCTCCCTGGACCTGCCCGAACTTCACCAGCTGCGTGCACTGATTGATGAGGCCCGTTCCCTGCAGGACAACAAGGATGCGCCGCTGCAGATCAGCCGGTTCCAGGCAGGGCTGTGGGACGAACTGGCCCACCTGGGCATCGTGGATGAGCAGGCCGCTGCCTGGCGCGACGCCGTGGGTGGCCTCCTTGAGGGTGGTATCAACGGGCTGCCCCTGCCGGAGACGCTCAACGCGGAGCTGCGCCCGTACCAGCTCGAAGGTTTCAACTGGCTCAGCTTCCTCTACCGGCACGGATTGGGCGGGGTACTTGCCGATGACATGGGCCTGGGCAAGACCGTCCAGAGCCTCGCCCTGATCTGCGCCGCCAAAGAGGCCGCCCGGACAGGCACGGGACCCACGGTGGGATCGGGCCCGGAATCCGCAACGGAGTCCGGAGCGGGAAATTCCGACGGCGCCGCTCCTTTCCTGGTGGTGGCCCCCACCAGCGTTGTGGGCAACTGGCAGGCGGAAACGGAACGCTTCGCTCCCGGGCTCACGGTCCGGGCCATCGGTGAGACCTTCGCCAAGAGCGGCTCGGATCCCGCCCTTGCCATGGCCGGGGCGGACGTTGTGATCACGTCCTACGCGCTGTTCCGCATCGACTACGAGGCCTACGCTTCGCAGCAGTGGGCCGGCCTGATGCTGGACGAGGCCCAGTTCGTCAAGAACCACCAGTCCAAGGCCTACCAGTGCGCCCGCAAACTGCCGGCTGCCTTCAAGCTGGCCATCACGGGTACGCCGCTCGAAAACAACCTCATGGAGTTCTGGGCGTTGACATCGATCGTGGCGCCGGGGCTTTTTGCGAGCCCCAAGCGCTTTGCCGAGTACTACCAGAAGCCCGTGGAAAAGAACGGGGACAAGGCGCAGCTGGACAAGCTCCGGCGTCGGGTCCGTCCGCTGATGATGCGCCGCACCAAGGAGCAGGTCATCCGTGATCTGCCGCCGAAGCAGGAACAGATCCTGGAAGTGGTGCTGAATCCGCGGCACCAGAAGGTGTACCAGACCCACCTGCAGCGGGAGCGTCAGAAGATCCTGGGCCTGATTGACGACGTCAACAAGAACCGCTTCACCATTTTCCAGTCGCTGACCCTGCTGCGGCAGCTCAGCCTGGACCCGTCGTTGATCGATCCGTCACTGTCCGGAGTGCGGTCCAGCAAGCTTGATGTGCTGTTCGAGCAGCTGGAGGACCTGGTGGCGGAGGGTCACAGGGCGCTGATCTTCAGCCAGTTCACCGGGTTCCTGGGCAAGGTCCGCGAGCGGCTGGTGGAGGAGAACATCGAGTTCTGCTACCTCGACGGCGGCACCCGCAACCGCTCCGATGTGGTCAACGAGTTCAAGAACGGCGCGGCGCCGGTGTTCCTGATCAGCCTCAAGGCCGGCGGGTTCGGCCTGAACCTGACCGAGGCCGACTACGTTTTCCTGCTGGACCCGTGGTGGAACCCGGCGTCCGAGGCGCAGGCCGTGGACCGGACTCACCGGATCGGACAGGCGAGGAACGTCATGGTCTACCGGCTCGTCGCCAAGGACACGATCGAGGAAAAGGTCATGGCGCTCAAAGCAAAGAAATCCCAGCTCTTCGCGGACGTCATGGAAGGCGACGCGCTCTCCGGAGGGGCGCTCACGGCGGAGGACCTGGCCGGCCTGTTCAACGACTGACGGGTCAGCCGAGGGTGCGTGCCACCCGGCTGGTGCCAGCCGGGGCGGCGGCTCAGCCGAGGGCTGGTGCGGCCACCGTTCGGGTGCCCAGCGTCCTCCGTGCCCAGCGGGCCAGCTTTTTACCCTTGCCCTTCCACCAGTTGTCCTCGTCCGTGTCGTGGTGGAGCCGGAAGATGATGGTCACCAGCAGGAAGACGCCCATGGCAACGTCCTGCCACGACCACGAGAGCGCGTCCACCAGGACGCTTACTCCCGTGACGAGGATGGACGGCACGGCGAGTGTCCTGAAGACGGTGTTCGCCACGTAGCGTCGATGCGACCGTGGCACCGAAAGTGCGCGCACCATGTCAAAACAGACGCACGCCACCACCAGCGCCTGCCCCAACGACATCACGATGAGGCCGGGCAGGGAGTGGGCGAACACGGCGACCGGCGCCATCCCCGCGTTCACCGGACACCGGCTTGAATGTTGCGGTCATTGCACATGAGAAAACCCCCAGAGACCTGAAACCACGCTGTGAGACTCAGCTTGGTCCATTCAAGCCGCCAGCCGCCGGGCCCGTCACGAGTAGCGTGTACTCGACTCTCGGAATCCGGGTCCCGCGACGGAACCCGGCGGTACTCAGTTTTGCGGTTAAGGGCCCCTGCCGGGGAATTTAGGGAACTTACTTGTTAAGGAACTCCAGCAGCGCCTTGTTGATTTCGGGGGCGTGGGTCCAGAGCATTCCGTGCGGGGCGCCCTCGATCTCGACGTACCGGGCTGCGGGCAGCGCTTCGGCGAACCGGCGGCCTGTCACGTCGATGGGCAGGATGTTGTCCGCGGTTCCGTGCACAATCAGCGCCGGCACGTCGATTTTGGGGATGTCAGCGCGGAAATCAGTGAGCCAGGTGGGTTGGGCAGCCACCGAGGCATGGGCGGATGCCCGGGCGGCCGTGGACCAGTTCGCGCGGAGGGCCTCTTCGCTGAGGCGGCTTCCGAGGGTGTCGTCGGTGTTGAAGAAGTTCTTGAAGAACTCCGTGAAGAAGGCGTACCGGTCGTCCTTGACGGCGCCGAGCAGACCGTCGAATACGTCCTGGGGCACGCCGCCGGGGTTGTCGTCCGTCTTCAGGAGGAACGGCTCGAGCGAACCGAGGAAGACCGCACCCGCAACGCGCGCTGAGCCATAGGTGCCCAGGTAACGGGCCACCTCGCCGGTCCCCATCGAGAAGCCCACCAGGACGGCGTCATTCAAGTCGAGGTCCGTCATCAGGGTATTGAGGTCCGCGGCGAAGGTGTCGTAGTCGTAGCCGGTGACCGGCTGGCTGGACTTGCCGAATCCGCGGCGGTCATAGGTGATTACCCGGTAGCCGGCTTCCAACAACGCGGCCGTCTGGCGCTCCCAGGATGCCCCGTCCAGGGGATACCCGTGGATCAGGACCACCGGCTGACCGTCTCCGTGGTCCTCATAGTAGAGCTCGATCGTGGTGCTGTTTTCTGTTCCGACAGGGATAAACGCCATGAGGGGTGTTCCTTCCGTTGGGAGACTCTGCTTCCTGGCCCGGCCGGGCAAGCTACACAGCAATTCGGCAGCCTGGACCCGGCGGACGGGCCCGTGGGCGTGTCCTTCACTTTTCATCGGCTCCGCGCGGCTGTCAAGGGCGCCGCGGGCGGCTACCGGGAGGGTGCTCAGTCAGAGGCGCGCGGGCGCCACACCACCAACGCCTGGGACCGTGCGCGGGGCCGTTGCCCGCGGGCCAAACTGACCACGTCGCCGGCGGCGCCGGCGGCGAATATCCGGGAGTCCAGCGGCTGGCGACGGCGGCCCAGCTCCTCGGTCAGTTCGCTCACCCTGCGCTGCAAAGCAGCAACCTGGTTCTCCAGCTGGAGGATTCGTTTGATCCCCTCCAGCGAGACTCCCTCCTGCGAAAGCCGCTGGACCTCGCGCAGCATGTTCACGTCCCGCTGTGAGTAGCGGCGGGACTTACCCGGGGCACGGCTGGGCGAGACGATGCCCAGGCGGTCATACTGGCGCAACGTCTGCGGGTGCATGTCGGCCAGCTCCGCCGCCACCGAGATGACGAAGATCGGCTGGTCGAAGTCGATGTCCATGGCCGGGTCCAGTCCCTACAGCCTGGCCTTGGCTGCCAGGCCGGCGCGCACGTCCTCGCCGGCTGTGGCCGCAGCGAACGCTTTCACGGCTTCCTCGGCTTCCTTGCTCAGCTTCTTGGGGACGGCGACGTCGATCGTCACCAGCAGGTCTCCGGTGGCCTTGGCGTGCTTGACGCCCCGGCCCTTAACGCGGAGCGTGCGGCCTGACGGCGTGCCCGCGGGAACGCGCAGCCTGACCTTGTCGCCGTCGATCGTGGGCACTTCGATGTCGGCGCCCAGCGCCGCTTCGGAGAAAGTGACCGGGACGTGCATGCGTAGGTTGTCGCCGTCGCGGATGTAGAAATCATGCGGCTTCACCGAGACCGTCACCATGAGGTCCCCGTTGCCCGCGGGACCGTATTGGCCCTTGCCGCGGACCCGGACCTTCTGCCCGTCCTTGATCCCGGCCGGGATGCGGACGTCGATGACCTCACCGTCCGGTTCGCGCAGGCCGATGGTGGTGCCGCGGATGGAGCCGGCGAACGAGATAGTGGTGGACGCGGTACGGTCCGCGCCCTTCTGCGGTGCGCGCTGGAAGCCGGTGGGAGCGCCGCCGTAACCGCCGCCGAACAGGTCGGCGAACTCGGGCGGAATGCCACCTGCCGTGCTGAACCCGCCGGAATGGCGTCCGCCGCCGCCAGTGAACAGCCCGCCAAAGAGGTCCTCGAACCCAGCGCCGCCCGCGGCTCCGCCGGCTCCACCCGGCGCGAACCGGGCACCGCCGCCCATGGCCCGGATGGCGTCATACTGCTGGCGCTCCTCAGGATCTGACAGCACGGAATATGCCTCGGAGATGTCCTTGAACTTCTTCTCCGACGCGACATCACCCGCATTCCTATCCGGGTGGTGCTGCCGGGCAAGCTTGCGGTAGGCCTTTTTGATGTCGGCGTCGGAAGCGTCCTTGGCGACACCAAGGATCTTGTAAAAGTCCTTGTCCACCCAATCCTGGCTAGCCAATGGCGTTTCCTTTCAAAAGTCGTGCAGAGTGCGCTTCACAGATGATGGGCCCCCGCCCCTTCGCGTGGCCACCACGCTCCGGCAGGCCCGATGCCACTCCCGGGGCCCATCATCTGCTTCGCGTTGTTTGTTCACTCACTTTAGGCGAGCAACACGCTGGCGCGGAGGCCGGATAGAGGGCGGCGGTGTGGAGGGCACCGCGAAGCGGGCACCGCCCCCTATCCGGCGGAGCGCCAACGCAACCTACGCCGGAACAGCCACAATCACCTGGGCTGCCCGGAGCACGCGTTCGCCGGACTTGTAGCCAGAGCGAAGGACCTGGCTGACGGTGTCCACCTCCACGTCCGGTCCGGGCTGCTGGATGAGGGCCTCGTGGATCGTCGGATCGAACTCGACTCCGGTCTCATCGATGCGCACCAGCCCGTAGGTCTTCAGCGCATTCTCCAGCTTGGCAGCGATGGCGGCGAACGGGCCGTCCGCCAGATCGCCGTGCTGGCGGGCGGCGTCGACGTCGTCCAGCACCGGAAGCAGCGAGTTCAGGACGCCGATGACGGCCATCTCCCCGGCCACGGCACGGTCGCGTTCCACGCGCTTGCGGTAGTTGACGTACTCAGCCTGCAGGCGGCGGAGATCGTTCTTGAGCTCCTCCGCTTCGGCCGCGCCCACACCCTGGGCCACCGATTCCTCGGCGGGGACCTCAACACTGTTGAGGATGTCCTCCGCCTGGGAGAGCGCGTCGCCCTCGGTGTCCGGGTGCTGGCCTTCACGTTCGGGGTGACGGGCCGCCCCGGTCTCCGGGTCAACCTTGCGGTTGTCCCGGATAACCGGCTTCTGCGAATCGTTGTCCCGGTTGTCCCGGTTGTCGCGCGGGTCCCCGGAAGAGGCGTGCTCTTCTTCGTTACCGTGATGCGGCATGGTTACTTCTTCTCTTCTTCGTCAACGATCTCGGCGTCGACGATGTCCTCATCCGACGCGGACTTCCCGCCCGCGGGAGCACCCTCGGAACCGGCTGCACCCGTGGCGCCGTCCGGCGAACCGGCCTGCGCGTAGATGGCTTCGCCGAGCTTGGTCTGGGATGTCTGCAGCTTCTCGAACGCGGACTTCACGGCCGCGTCGTCGGTGCCTTCGAGCGCCTTTTTGAGGGCGTCGACGTCGGCCTTGACGTCAGTCTTGACATCTTCAGGCAGCTTGTCGGCGTTGTCCGCAATCAGCTTGTCCACGGAGTAGGCGAGCTGTTCGGCGGTGTTGCGGGTGTCCGCTGCCTCGCGGCGGGCCTTGTCCTCCGCGGCGTGCTCCTCGGCGTCACGGACCATGCGGTCGATGTCTTCCTTGGAGAGTGCGGTGCCACCGGTGATGGTCATGGACTGTTCCTTACCGGTGCCCTTGTCCTTCGCGGAGACGTGCACAATGCCGTTGGCGTCAATGTCGAAGGTGACCTCGACCTGCGGGACTCCGCGCGGGGCCGGGGCGATGCCGGTCAGCTCGAAGGTGCCCAGCGGCTTGTTATCGCGGGTGAACTCGCGCTCGCCCTGGAAGACCTGGATGGCCACGGACGGCTGGTTGTCATCCGCCGTGGTGAAGGTCTCGGACCGCTTGGTGGGGATGGCGGTATTGCGCTCGATCAGGTGCGTCATGATGCCGCCCTTGGTTTCGATGCCCAGGGAAAGCGGGGTGACGTCGATCAACAGCACGTCCTTGCGCTCGCCCTTCAGGACGCCGGCCTGCAGCGCAGCGCCAACGGCCACAACCTCGTCCGGGTTGACGCCCTTGTTGGGTTCCTTGCCGCCGGCAAGTTCCTTGACCAGGTCGTAGACAGCCGGCATACGGGTTGAACCGCCCACGAGCACGATGTGGTCAATCTCGGAGAGCTTGATGCCCGCTTCCTTGATGACGTCCTGGAACGGCTTCTTGGTGCGGTCCAGGAGGTCCTTGGTGAGGTCCTGGAACTTGGCGCGGGTCAGCTGCTCGTCCAGGTGCACCGGGCCGTCCGGGGTGACGGAGAGGTACTGGAGCGACACATTGGTGCTGGTGGAAGAAGAGAGTTCCTTCTTGGCCTGCTCGGATGCCTCGCGGAGGCGCTGCAGGGCGATCTTGTCCTTGGACAGGTCGATGCCCTTGACCTTGAGCTGGTTCAGCAGGTAGTCGACGACACGCTGGTCCCAGTCGTCGCCGCCGAGGTGGTTGTCACCAGCCGTGGAGCGGACCTGGATGGTGGAGAAGTTGTCTTCGTCCTTGCCCACCTCCAGAAGGGAGACGTCGAAGGTTCCGCCGCCGAGGTCAAAGACGAGGATGAGTTCGTCTTCCTTGCCCTTGTCCAGGCCGTACGCCAGCGCAGCGGCAGTGGGCTCGTTGACAATGCGCAGCACGTTCAGGCCCGCGATTTCGCCGGCCTCCTTGGTGGCCTGGCGCTGGGCGTCGTTGAAGTACGCCGGGACGGTGACGACGGCGTCGGTGACCTTTTCGCCCAGGTACGACTCGGCGTCGTTCTTCAGCTTCATGAGGATACGGGCGGAGATCTCCTGCGCCGTGTATTTCTTGTCGTCAATGGCGACGGTCCAGTCGGTGCCCATGTGGCGCTTGACGGACGCGATAGTGCGCTCAATGTTGTTGACGGCCTGGCGCTTGGCAATCTCGCCCACCAGCACTTCGCCGGACTTGGAGAATGCAACGACCGACGGCGTGGTGCGGCCACCCTCGGCGTTGGCAATTACGGTGGGCTCGCCACCTTCGAGAACGGAGACGACGGAGTTGGTGGTTCCGAGGTCAATACCTACTGCACGTGACATGTGTTGCTTCCTTCTTTCCTTGGAAACTATCTGGTGCCCGGCTTTCGAGCTGCTGCCCGTTGGCCGAGCTGGTCAAAATTCAGGCACGCCCACTTATTGAGCGATCTAGACTCAACTTTACTCAAGCCGACCTTAAAGTCAATCCAAAGTTGAGTGAACTGCGCTCAAGTTTGACTCAGGGCCGGGACCGCACCGCGGCGCATCGGCGTGATTCCGGGCTTTTTGGGGGACGGCTGCGGGAGCGGAAGTTTCGCTTTCCGTGAACTATTCGCCTTCGATGTCCGGCGCGCTGCCGGCAGTGCCTGTGCTGCCGGCACGCCCGTAGTCACCGTCGGGATATTCGGCATCATCGGCGGTGACAAGATTTGAGCCGGCAGTCCCGGCCTTGCCGTAGTCCCCGGCCGCATACTCACCCTCGGCAACGCCGGCGCCCTCCTCTTCGAGGACGCCGCCGGCACCATAGTCGCCCTCCGGATACGCCCCCTCACCCTCGGCGGTCAGGTCCTGGCCGGCGACGCCCGCCTCGCCATAGTCACCGCCGACATACTGGCCGCCCTCGGGCCCAAGGGTGCCCTCGTCCTCCGCAGCCCGGTCGCCCGCGACCAGCGGCTCCGGATCACCGGCGGGGAGCTTTTCTGCTTCAAATTCGCTGTTTTCGGACACGGAAGAATCCCTCCTGGAAGCATCGGACGCCCGAGCGGACGCAGGGGCAGTCTATCCAGCCGCTCCGGAAGGCAACAGGGGGGGCAGGGCACTGCCGGCGCGGGCTTCCGGCGCCATTCCCTGCATCACCTGAAGCCGGCCACCCGCGCCAGGACGTGCAGATGGTGATCGAAGAGTTCATCCTTCGCCGCAAACGTTCCCTCGCCGTACTGGCCGAATACCTCGAAGCTGACGGCGCCGAAGAGCGAGGTCCAGACCAGTGCTCCCCTGGCGAGGAGTCCGTCCGGAACGGCCACGTCCAGCCCGCGGCGGATCGCTTCGAGGTCCACCGCCATGGCCTCCGGGATAACCACCGGGGACGCAGGCTCGTCATGCAGCTTGCCGGCGCGCCAGGCGGCGTCGAGCACGCCCATCAGGGCATGGATCACGCGGGTTCCGGGCTCCGTGGTCCGCTCGGCCGGCGCCCGGTATCCGGGCACGGGACTGCCGAACAACAGGGCATAGCGGGCGGGTTCCCGGAGGGCCCACCTCCGGACGGCCCGTCCCAGCGCCCTGAACCGTCCCGGAAAATCATCATCCGCCTCACGGCCCAGGGCGTCGTCCACCGCATCCCCCAGCTCGCCATAGGCATCGATGAGCAGGAGCGTGAGCAGCTCATCGCGGTTGTCGACATACCGGTACACGGCTGACGACACGACGCCCAGGTCCCGGGCCACCGCCCTCAGGGAAAGGGCCGCGGCGCCGTGAAGGGCCAAGTGTTCGCGGCCCAGCCGGATGATGTCTGCAATGGTCTGCGCCCTGGCCCGCTCCCGCGGGGTCCGGGCCGTGAGTGCTTCAGGCATACGTTCAGCATCGCACAACCGCGAGCACTGTCAACAAAAGAGAGCGCCGCTCTTGACGGGAGGGGCGGACAGCGCCATCCTTGAAGCGAGAGCAGTGCTCTCCCAACAGGAGAAACCGAAGGAGAAGCCAATCATGTCTGAGCTTTCTGAGCTTTACGTTGTCACGGGTGCAGGGCCCGTGGGCTGGACCGTTGCCGAACAACTCGCCGAAGCAGGTCACGCCGTCCGTCTCCTGACGCGATCCGGTAGCGGCCCGGACCACCGACGCGTCGAAAAGCTGGCCGTGGATGCTTCGGACGCCGCGCTGCTCGGCGCAGCCTTCGCCGGGGCCAAAGCGGTGTTCCACTGCATCCATGGCTCCGCATACAGCGCCGAGGCGTGGCAGCGGGAGCTTCCGCAGGCGGAGCAGGCGGTAATGGCTGCCGCCGGGCGGGAAGGCTCCGTCGTCGTCTTTCCCGAAAGCCTGTACTCATACAGCGAACCGGAACGGCCGATGACCGAGGAGGGCCCGCGGAAGGCCCAGGGTGGCAAGCGTGGCATCCGCACCGCGCTGCTGCGGGCCCGCGCCGCTTCCGCAACGGACACCGTCAGCGTGGTGGCGGCCGATTTTTTCGGCCCCAGGGTCCGCGGCGCGCACGCCGGCGAGCGCATGGTCCGGCCGGTTCTGGCGGGCAAGCCGCTCCAGGTGATCGGGAACGCGGACAAGCCGCACTCCTTTACCTATGTGCCGGATCTTGCGGCCGCCATGATCAGGGGCGCACAGGATCCGGCAGCGTGGAACAAGGTGTGGCATGCGCCCACCGGCCCTGCGCTGAGCCAGCGGCAGATCGCCGCAGCGTTCGCGGTAGCCGCCGGTGTCCGGGCACCGCGAATGGCCGCTGTCCCCGGCTGGGCGGTGCGGATGGCGGCCATCTTCGCCCCGGCCATGCAGGAGATCGCTGAAATGCTCTACCAGTTCGAGCGTCCATTCGTGATGGACTCGCGCGCCAGCGAAGCAGCCCTGGGGCTGCGGCCCACCCCGCTTGATGAAGCGGCTGCCGCCACCGTTGCCTGGTGGGGAGACCAGGAACAGTGACGGCGGCTCAATCGGGGCACGGCACGGGTTGTTCCTGCTAGCGGATCCCCGCCTCCGCGGATTCCGGGGACGGGGATTCCGGCGACGGCGCCATCGGCGGAACCCGGGTGGCGGCATCCACCTCCGCGCGTCCCCGCCGGCTCGGCCACCAAATACGCGGACCGAGGTCGTAGGCAAGCGCCGGAACCAGCAGTGAGCGGACCAATACGGTATCCAGCAGCACACCAAACGCCACGATGAACGCCAGCTGCACCAGGAACATGATGGGAATAACCCCCAAGGCAGCGAAGGTGGCCGCGAGCACCACACCGGCGGAGGTGATCACACCGCCCGTCACCCCCAGGCCCCTCAGGATCCCGGCCCGGGTGCCATGCTTCAGGGATTCCTCCCGCACGCGGCTCATCAGGAAGATGTTGTAGTCCACCCCCAGCGCCACGAGGAAGACGAAGCCGAAGAGGGGAACGGTGGCGTCTGCTCCCGGGAATCCAAGGATGTTGTTGAACACGAGGGCGGAAATGCCCATGGCCGCCCCGTAGGAGAGGACCACGGAGGCCACCAGGAGAACCGGCGCCAGCACCGACCGCAGGAGCAGCATCAGGATCACGAGGATGACGGCCAGGACCACGGGAATGATGGTGGCAAGGTCGCGCTGCGCCGTGGTGTTGGTATCCAGCGCCGTGGCCGTCACACCGCCAACCAGCGCTTCGGGGTCCGCCGTCTTGACAGCGTTCCGCAGCGCCACCACAACGTTTTCAGCGTCGTTGGAGTCCGCGGCGAAGTTCAGCGTGGCATTGACCAGCACCTTTCCGTCCCGAACAGCAGGGACGGCAGGAACGGCAGGGGCAGCGGGGGCGCCCGGGACTGCCGGCGGGCCGGTAATAATAGGCACATTGCCCGCGCCGAGCAGATAGGCGTCCCCCACGCCGTCAGTCTTCTTGACCTGGTCCAGCACCTGGTCGGCCTTGGCTTCGTCCGCCACGATGACCGCCGGGCTGCCCGAGCCGGCGTCGAAGTGCCGGGCCAGGGCGTCCTGGCCGTCCACGGCGTTGGAGGCTGTCAGGATGACGTCGGTCTGCGGGACTCCGTTGGCCTTCAGCTGCAGGACGCCGGCGGACGCCGCCAGGAGCAGCAGCACGGAGGCCACCCAGACGATGCGGTGCCGGCGGGACACAAGGGTTCCCGTGGCGCGCCAGAGTCCCCGCTGGCCTTCCAGCCCCGTAATCAGCTCCGGCTCGCGCTCGGCCTCCGGCAAAACCTTGGGCCGGAACGGCCAGAACGCGGCGCGGCCCAGCAGGGCCATCAGTGCCGGCAGCAGCGTCAGGGCCGCGAAAAGGGAGCAAAGAATGCCGGCGGCCGCCACGGGGCCCAGGGCCTTGTTGGAGTTGAGGTCCGAGAAGAGCAGGCACATCAGGGCGATGATGACCGTGGCGCCGGAGGCGAGGATCGGCTCGAAGGAGCTCTTCCATGCCGTCAGTGCCGCGGCTGTCCGGTTGGTGGTGTGGGTCAGGGCCTCGCGGAACCGTGCCACATACAGGAGGGCGTAGTCCGTAGCGGCGCCGATGACCAGGATGGAAAGGATGCCCTGGCTTTGGCCGTTGAGCTGGATCCAGCCAAGTTTGGCCATGCCAAAGACCAGCAGGATTGCGGCGCAGAGCGCGAAAACCGAGGTAAACAGCACCGCCACCGGCAGCAAAAGCGATCGGTAAACAATCAGCAGGATCAGGAACACTGCTCCCAGGGCCACGAGCAACAGGATTCCGTCGATGCCGGCGAAGGCGCTGACCAGGTCCGCTGCCAGGCCCGCCGGGCCGGTAACGAAGGTCCGCATCCCCTCCGGAGCGGAGGCCTTGACCTCTTCGCGCAGCGCCTTGACTGTGGCCTTCACCTCGCCGGAAGAAGCAATGGGCACCACAAACTGCACGGCCTTGGAGTCCTCCGCCGGGATGGGACCAATGACGGCACTGCCGGCCTTCAGCGCCTCCAGCTTGCCCTTGAGCGCCGCCGCCTGACCGAGCTGCGCCGGGGTGAACGCGGCGTCATTTTCCACCACGATCACCGCGGGAATTTCGTTGGAGTCGCGGAATTTCGCCTGCCAGGCCTGGGCCTCGGTGGCTTCAGCGCCGGCGGGCAGGAACGAGGCCTGGTCGTTGGATGAGACTTCGCTGAGCCGGCCGAAGGTGGGCCCGCCGATCCCGGCGATGGCGAGCCAGGTGACAACGAGCAACACGGGAACCAGCCAGCGCAGCCAGAACGGGACGCGCACGGTGCCGGGTGGGGTCATTTTCATCTGTCCTTCTGATCTTTGCCTCGACGGGGGTAAAATCAATTCCATCATAGAGTATCTCCATCATAGAGATAGTCAAGGTCCGAAGTGTGCTATCCGGGCTGAGCCCGCTCCACAGGAGTAAACTCCGGAGGGCGCCGCAGACAAAGCCGGCCGAACAAAGCCAGCGGAAGAAGGAGGTGGGCCGTGTCCGAGGAATCGATGGCCGCGCCCGGGCCGCCCCCGCTGGTCCGGCTCCTGCAGGAATTCACCCTTGAAGCCAACCGCTACGTGGATGCCGCCGGGGGCCGCAATGCCATGCACCGCACCGACCTCAACGCGCTGTCCGTGATCATGCGGCACACGGCCCGGGGCGAGGTGGTCACGCCCGGGGTGCTCCGCAAGGAATTGAACCTGAGCTCACCGGCCACAACGGCGCTGATCGACCGGCTCCACAGTTCGGGTCATGTGGTCCGCGAACGGCAGGGCACGGACCGCCGCCAGGTCCAGTTGCTGATGACCCCGAAGGCCTACAGCGACGGCGGCGCAATGTTCCTGCCGCTGGCCCGTCACATGGGCGCAGCCTTGGCTGGCTTCACGCCGGAGGAACTGGAGATTGCCACTCGGTTTATGAACTCCATGATCGAGGCGACCATACGCGCCGGCGAGGAAGCGGCCCGCGACGACACCCCACCCGAAAATCCGTGACGCCAGGCTCTGCCCGGGAGTAACCTAAGGCATCAGTTCTGCGTGAATCCTGTGGACTGGGGGCCAACTTCATGGGCGTAGTGCGATCGTCGCTGACCGAGCTCATCGGTTTCCTCAATGACGCCATCACGCCAGAGGAAATCACGCTCGACGACGACTCCCGGAGTGAGGCAGAAGAGCCCCCGGGTGCACCGGTCACCATCAAACCGACCGCCCTCACGACGGTGGGCCGCTCCCGGCGGGACGGGCCCATCCTCGACCTTGAGCTCTCCGTTTGGCTGCAGTGCCGGGGGCCCCGCCAGCTGGACAATCTGGAGAAGCTGCTGATCGCCGTCGAGCGGCACAGCCAGTACACCACCGCTCCGGACACAGAACGGCCCGGGTTGGGCTTCCTGGTCCGGGTCCCGGTATCCGTTCGAATAGACGAGCCTTCCGGGCCGCCCGTCCTGGAACCTCTGATCGCAAAGACCGTCATCGGCCGCAGAATCGGCGGCCGGCTGCTGGACAGCCAGGACAACGGCATTGCCCATGCGCGGATCCGCGCCCATTCGTCCGCCAACGCCGTGGTCAGCGATGACTCCGGCCGGTTTGAGGTACTGGCCTCCGCCGACGAACTCCAGCATTTCGCCGTGACAGTCCGCGGCACCGAACGGCAAGTCACTGCAACCACCAATACCCTGCCGGTGACGATCCGATGGGAATGAAAGGGAGCGCACCATGGCGAACTACCAGGCGCCGGGAGTGTATGTACAAGAGGTGCCCAGCGGCGCCCGCCCCATAGGCCAGGTCAGCACCGGCATCGGGGCGTTCGTGGGGGTGGCCCCGGATGCGTCCGCGCACCTGCACGAGGTCCGGGTGCTGGACAACTGGACTCAGTTCGTGGACCAGTTCGCGGGCAAGGCCACGGAAGGAACCGCGTTGTCCAATGCGGTGTTCGGTTTCTTCACCAACGGCGGAAGCCGTTGCTATGTGGTGAACGTGGGAACCGGCGGGAGCCTCACCGGCACAGCCGCCAAGCCCACCGGGCTGACGCTGTTCGAGGCGATCGATGACATTTCCATGGTGGCCGCACCGGGTTTCACCGGCGCCGAGGCCTACGCCGCACTGCAGTCACACGTGGAGCACCCGCTCCGGCAGGACCGGATGGCCATTCTGGACACCGTGGAGGACGTTGACGACGTCGGCGCACTCCTTCGCGCTGCCACGTCCGGCGTTCCGGACCACGGTTCCGAGGACCCGGACAGCGGGGCTGAGGGGTCGGACGGTGGTGCCGGCGGCGAAGGCGGCGTGAAGCCTTCCGCCTCGCCGACTCCGGCGACTGCCCCGATTGCCCGTCGGGCGGCGGCAGGGGAGGATGACCTCGGCGCACCCCAGTCACCGGGCGGCTACACGGCGCTTTACTTCCCCTGGCTCGTGATGGCCGACCCCCTATCCGGCAAGAAGGTGACCCAGCCGCCGTCGGGCCATATCGCCGGGGTGTGGGCCCGGGTGGACACCACCCGAGGAGTCCACAAGGCGCCGGCCAACGAGCCTATACAGGGCGCCCTCGACCTGGTGCGCCGGGTGAGCCGCGGCGAGCAGGAGGTCCTGAACCCGGCCGGCGTGAACTGCATCAGGTATTTTCCCGGCGAGGGTATCCGGATCTGGGGCGCCCGCACCAAGGCGCCGGAGGCGAGCGAGTACCGCTACATCAACGTCCGCCGCCTCACCAACATGATCAAGGAGTCCGTGGCCGCCGGAACGCGCTGGGTGGTGTTCGAACCGAATGACCACACGCTGTGGAAGTCCATCCGCCGCGACATCGGCGCTTTCCTCACCAATGTGTGGCGGGACGGCGCACTTCTGGGGACCACTCCCCAACAGGCGTTCTTCGTGAAGTGCGATGAGGAGACCAACCCTCCGGAGGTCCGGGATGCCGGCCAGGTCGTCACCCTGATCGGCATCGCACCGGTCAAGCCCGCCGAATTCGTGGTCTTCAAACTCATGCAGTCCGCTGATACCACCGAGATAGAAAACGCGGGAGACTAAGATGACCACCCAGGCAAGCACCCCTGCCCCGTCAGCCCAGCCCGGCGTACAGGTCACTCCTTACCGTGACTACAACTTCAAAGTGGTCATCCAAGGCGTGGTCCAGGGACACTTCACCAAGGTGGAGGGCCTGGGCATGTCGATCGGCAGGATCCTGTTCCGCGCCGGCGGCGAAAACAGCGCGGTCCGGGTGATCCCGGGCCAAGTGGAATACTCCCCCGTAACTTTGCGGTACGGCCTCACCGATTCCACGGAAATGCTGCAATGGCTGTTCAAAGCGGTGGACGGCCAGGTGGAGCGCCGCAACGTCTCCATCGCCATGCTCAACGACGCCGGTTCGGCCGAGATCCGGCGCTGGAACCTGATCGGGGCCTGGCCGTGCGACTGGTTCGGCGCCCCGTTGGACGCCTTGGGCAAGAACCTGGCCATCGAGTCCCTCAGCATTGCCTACGACCGCCTGGAACTTGACGATGCCCGGGCACCGCTGGCGTAGCGCAGCCGCAGCCATACTGAGGGTGGCTGCCGCGAGGCTGGCGCCGGACACGGACCAGCAGGTGCCCTCGCCGTTAGAGGACACGCGCGGGCCGGACATGCCGTGGGCACAGTCGCCTCCTCAGGCGGCCGGAAGGCCGCCGGGCAGCCCGGCGGCGGGTACTACAGGAGCAGCCAGGGGCTTCGACGTGACTGGCGCGCCGGCGCACTGGGTGCGGCTCCTGCGGGACGCCGGTCTGGTCAGCGGGGAGCACTGTGCGGGGCAGGGCGTGCCGGGAGAGGCCCCTTCGGAAACGGTCCCCCTTCCGGCGGCGCCATGGATGGCCGGCGCGCCCGGCGCGATCAAGGGGCGGCGGCATGCGGGGCGCACCGTGGGGAGGGCGTGGTCCAGCGCCCGGGGAAGGATCGGGTCTGGGGTCTTCACGGACTGGGCCGTCGGCGGCGGCGGGCTTGAGCCGTTGTCCGCGGCAATGAGGGGGAGCTCCGGGGATCGCGTGAGCCGGAACCGGGCGGCCCGCCCGGCTGATGCGGAGAGACCCTCCGCGGGCTGGCAGCACCGGCCTGGATCGGCACAGCGGGGGAATGACGCCGAGGTCCACGCGGACGGGCCGTCCCAGGAAGGGGAGGCCAGCGGAGACCGCGTCCGGCTGCCAGCGGTCCCGCGGCTGCTGGTTGGCCTGCGGAACCGGCCCGCACCTGAAGCCCGCCCTGCCGGGATCTCTCCGGCCGTGATGCCCACGGCCGGAAATCCCCCGCCCGGGATCCCGTTCCGCCTGCCGCCAGCTTCCGTCAAATCCTCGGAACTGTCCGGCGAGACCCCCTCCGTCACCTCACACCCGGCCGCCGGGTCAGGGACGGTCTTCCAGGCCGCAGGTCAACAGCTCCCACTCCAGGCCGCCCGGCTCCAGCAGGTCCCACCCCCACCGCAAGGCGGGCGGGAAGACACCCGCCCGGGCGCCGTCGTCGTTCTTCCGCCCGCCGCAATTCCCTCCGACAACGGTGCTGGGGCTGGACCGCCTGCCGGGAGACCTGCCTTCGTCGCGGGCCCCGCGCAACGGCTCAGCAACAAATATCCAGACCGCGCTCCCACTGCCGGGCAGCCGGACGGGCAGCGGGGCCCGGCTCCCGCGCTCACCGGAAACTGGCCCGAACTGCCCGTGCTTCCGGCAACGGGCGCCGTGGCCTTGCCGCCGGAGAGAATCGAGCAATCCATGACCCGGCACCTCCGGCTCCACACCGAGCACTGGGCGCTCTGACATGGAACGGGTGGCATTCCTGATTGAGGACACCGGTGAGCACCTGGGCTGCCTGCTGAACCCGGAGAGCGTGGTTATGTCACGGACTGCGGGCGTGGAACCGCGGCGGTCCGCCGGCGGCAAGCTCACCGGAACCGGACTTGCCGACGATCCGCTCCTTTTCACGGGTGGCGGCCACACTGAGCTGCGGCTGGACCTGCTGTTCGACGTGGATCTGGCCCCCGCGAACTTCCACGTGCAGGATGTGCGCCAAATGACCCGGCCCATCTGGGCCCTCGCGGAGAACTCGGCGGAAGTGGAACGCCAGCGGCGTCCCCCGTCCGTCCGTTTTGTGTGGGGGCGGGCGTGGAACGTGCCGGGGATCGTCACGGAAGTGGCGGAGCGTTTCGACCGCTTCTCACCGGACGGTTCTCCGCTGCGCTCCTGGATGCGGATGGTCTTTGTGCGGGTTGGCCAAAGCGCGGACGAGGAAGGGGCGAGAACTACGAGCTCGCCCAGCGGCTGCCCCCGGTTGACCTCACCGCTCCGCCCGTGGACACCTTGGCCGTCTATGGGGACGGCGGCACACCCGGAAGCGCGGCGGCAGGAACAGCGCCCGACGGCGGCACCGCTGTTCCGGAGGTTCCCCCGGGAGAGCTGGGCAGGCTCTCCCTCGCCGCCTTCGGTACACCCTTGCTGTGGAAACTGCTGCTTGAGTACAACAACATCGATGACCCGGCCCGCTTCGCCGGCCCGCTTCGCCGGCCCGCTCGCCGTCCCGCCGATGGGGGAAACCCCATGAGGGGCCGCGGCAATGGCTGGTCCGCATGGTCTGGACGGCCGGTAAGGGCGGACAGGCCGTGAGGCAGCTGCAGGGGTTGCCCGAACTGATCGTGACCCTCGGCCGGCGCCGCCTCACGGCGGCCGAAACCGCCGCGATCGTATCCGTCCAGGTCCTCAGCACCCTGGCCCGTCCGGCGCAGTGCCTCATCAGCTGGCGCCCGGGTCCGGGCCGGCCCGGCGGTCCCGGCGCGCGCTCGTCCGGAGGGAGCGTGGATCCCGGGACCGGTGACGCCCTGCGGGTGGAGGTGGGCGGCTACCGGGCCCCGCTGTTCGTGGGTGAAGTAACGGTGGTGGAGTACGTGTATGGTGCCGATCGGTCACAGGAAATCCGTGTGCGTGCCTACGATGCCCTGCACCGGCTCCGCAAGCGGCAGTTCACCCGTCTGCACCCGGACATGGATCTGGCCCGGCTCGCTGGAAAGCTCTGCGAAGGTACCGGCCTGCAGGTTACCGGGGGCGGAGTCGCGCTGGGCAACGTGTACCAGTGCGCGAGCTCGGACCTCAGCCTGCTGGTGGAACAAAGCGCCCGAGTGGGGGTCTTTCCCGTGGTGGACGACGGCACGCTGCGGCTGCCCGGGCTGGCCGGCGAAGGAGAGGCCCTGGAGCTGGAACTTGGCGCCAGCCTGCATTCCGCGGAGGTGGAAATCAGCCAGGAGCCAGCGTTTGCGGGGGCGCGGACCGCCGGCTGGCGCGCGGACGACGCCTCTTTCCAGACCGCCTCCGCCCCCAGCAGCACGGCCGGCCCGCGGGTCGGCGCCGATCCCGTGCTCGCCAGCGTGGGCGGCGGAGGAGACCTCCTGCGCGAGAACGAACCCCTCAGTTCGGAGACCCTCGCGGACAGTCTGGCGCAGGCGGAGCTCGACGTCCGCGCGGCGGGTCAGGTCACCGCCGTATTTGTCGCCGATGGCGACCCCCGGCTCCGGGCGGGCTCCCGGGTCCGCGTGAGCGGCATTGCATCCTCGCTGGAGGGCACGTACGCAGTGACCTCCGTGACCCACCGCATCGACGACACCGGCTACGAAACCACCGTCTCCACACGCCCGCCGGCCGCTCCGCCGCAACGCAGGCCGGACGTCTTCACGCTGGGAGTGGTGGCCGACGTCGAGGATCCCGATGGCCGCGGCCGGGCGAAGGTCCGTCTTCCGGCCTTTCCGCAGCTGGAGACCCCATGGGCGCCGGTGCTCTTCGCGGGGGCGGGCGCCGGCAAGGGCCTGGTGGCACCGCCGGCTCCGGAGGACACGGTGCTGGTGCTGCTGCCGGCGTCGGATCCGGCCCAGGCCATGGTGCTAGGCGGGCTGTACGGCGCGGACCAGCCGCCGGACACGCAGGTCGTCACACCCCGGGAAAGCCGCTACACATTCAGGAGCCGCGACGGCCAGGAGATCGTGATGGACGGAAACGCGCGCAGCATCCGTCTCAGCGACGGACACGGGTCAATGGTGGAACTTGGCCCGGACACTCTCCGCATCACGGCTGCCACCGACCTCGTCCTGGAGGCGCCCGGCAAGGCGATGCGGATCCGTGCCAAGACCGTGGATTTCGAGGAGGCCTGATGAAGCTGCTGGTGACGGCGGCGATCCTGCGCTGCGGACACGACGGCCTGGTGAAAAACATGCCCTCGCAACAGTGGGTCCGGGTTGCCGGGCTGCCGGTACTCGTGGACCACGATCCGCAGGGCCGGGACATTGCCATGTGCCCGAACGTGGGCATCAACATCAAGCCGTGCAACAGGACCCTCCTGGTACAGAAGGGCTATTCGGCATTCGTTCGGATCAACGCAAAGGCGGTCTGCCTGGACACTGTGGAAGGATTCACGGACGGCACCCCGCCCGGAGCCGTGAAGTACACGGTGCGCCGCCCGGGCCAGGGATTCGTTGAGGCAGCAGCATGAGCGCCCCCCGGTACCGGTCCGTTGCCTTCATCCATCCGGATTTTGACGCCAGCGCAGGCTTGCCCGGGTTACGGCTCACCCCGGCGGGGCGCCTCGCGGTGGTCACCGATGCAGCCTCCGTCCGGCAGGCGCTGCTGCTCCTGCTGAGCACCCGGCCCGGCGAACGCGTTAACCGTCCCACCTATGGCTGCCACTTGTTCCGGCTGGCTTTCGCACCCGCGGATGACACCACGGCGGGCCTCGCCATCCATTACGTGGCGCGCGCGGTGGAGCAATGGGAGCCGCGCATCAATGTCCTTTCCCTCGATGCAAGCCGGCCGGTGCAAACCCCGGAACTGCTGGAGGTCCGGCTGCGATACCGGGTCCGCACCACCGAGCGGGAGGACGAAATCGCCGTCGCAGTCCCCGTTGCTTCCGGAGGAGCCCCGTGAGTATCCCCGTACCTAACCTCGATGACCGGACTTTCGCCGAGCTGGTCGCCGCGGCCCGCGAGCGCATCCGCCAGATCGATCCCGAATGGACGGACCTCTCCGTCCATGATCCCGGCATTGTGATCCTGGAGGCTTTTGCGTTTATGACCGAGACCCTCCTCTACCGGCTCAACCGGGTGCCGGAGAAGCTCTACGCAGTTTTCCTGAACCTCCTCGGCACCAGCCTCTACCCGCCAAGCACGGCTGAAACCATGCTGGAATTCAGCCGCGCCACCCCGGGCACGGACGAGCTCCGCATCCCCCGTGGCACCCAGGTGGGCTGCGTTGCCGGTGTTCCCGGCGCGCCACAGCCCGTTTTCACGACGACGGTCCCGGGCATCCTGGCGGCCGGCGAGCCCAGCGTTCTGATCCCCGCCGCCGACGTGACTCTGTACGACGCCGTGCCGATCGGCGTCGGGAACGGGCGTCCCGGGCAAAGCTTCGTGATCCCCAACGCCCCGATTGTGTCCGGGGCCGGCCTGTCGGTCGCCGTCGAAGTGCCGGCCGGAGCAAGGCTCCGCAGTGGCGAGGCGGTCCTCGTGGACGGCAAGCGCTTCCGCTACTGCCGTGAGGTGGAGGCTTTCGCCGATGCCGATCCGGGCGAGCTGGCCGTGAAGATCGATCGCAGCGCCGGGGTAGCGATGTTCGCGTGGTGGGATGAGGCCGCCGGCGCAGTCAATCCTGCCGGTGACGGCGCCGGTGACGGCGCCGGTGACGTGACCGTACCCGGGCCCGGTGCCGAGATCCGCGCCTGGTACAGGGCCGGGGGCGGGGAGCGCGGCAATGTGGGCGCCGGTCAGCTGACAGTCCTCCGCACACCGGTGACCGGGGTCAGGGTGAGCAATCCGGAACCGGCTACGGGCGGCCGGGACGGCGAGTCCCTGGAGAACGCGTTGCGCCGGGCCCCCCAGGACTTCCAGGCGAGGGACCGGGCCGTCACTGTGCGGGACTACGAGGTGCTGGCCGCGCGGCACGGCGGGGTGGCCCGAGCCCGGGCGTTCACCCGCAAGGATCTCTGGGCTTTTGCCAAACCCGGCGAAGTGGAAGTGGTAATGGTGCCGTTCGTGCCGGGGCGCGGAGCCGGCTCCGTCCCGATCCAAGCGGCGGACTTGCAGGCCGTGGCCACGAACGAGGTGCGGGCGGACGTGGAGGGGTACCTTCGGCGCAGGGCCACGGTGGGTGCTGAGCCCGTGGTGCGGTGGGGCCACTACAAGCAGGTGCTCGTGGACGCCCGCATCGTGGTGCGCAGCGACGAGGACACGGAAGCGGTCAGGTCACGGATCATTGGCCGGTTGTCCGCCGCGATCAGCCCGCTGGCGCAGGGAAGCTCGGGCTACGGCTCCGGCTTCGGCAAGCCCCTCCGTGTTTCCAATCTGTACCGGGCCATGGAAGAGGCCGAGCCGGGGGTGCAGTACGTGGACCGGGTGCAGCTGGAGGTGGACAAGGTGCCGGACACCGACGCCACGGCCCTGGTGCAGGCGGACGGGCAGCCCCGGACCTGGTTTGTGGCGCAACAGGGAACATTGTTCCGCACCACCAACGCAGGCGACGGCTGGGAGGCCTGCTCCGAGTTCGGTGATGCTCCGGGAGGCTCGGAAACCGTGCGCTCCATTGCCCCTTTCCGTTCCCCCGCCCCAGGCCGCTTAGGTCCGGAGAAACACCCCGGGATGGTGGCGGTGGCCACCATAACCGCGACCGGCTCGCGCATCCACATCAGCGAGGACCTTGGCGAATCGTGGCGCCTCGCCGCGGAACTCGGGTTCGTCGTCGCGGACCTCTGCTGGGTGGACCGGCAGGGGGCAGCGGTGCTGCTTCTGGCTGGCGAGCGCGGGCTCTATGAACTCCCCGTGGGCGAGGGGTCCATCCCGGTGCAGAATCTGGTGGATGCGTCGCAGCCGGACCGCGGCTTCTATGCCGTGGACGCTTTCGTTGATGTCCGGGGCCGCACAGGCGTAGCCGTGGCGGCGGAGGCATCCGCGGGTATTTGGCTCTCACCCGATGCCGCCGCCGCGGGGTCCTTTCAACAGGTCAAGGCTGCCGGCGAGGACATCCGGTGCATGGCCATTCAGTACGACGGCGCCGCGAGCTACGTGTGGGTGGGCCGCTCAGTGCCGGAAGGGACCGGGACGGGGTGCCTTCGGCTCAAGATCGACGAGCTGGCCCGCACCAGCCTCGATTCGCTCCCGGACTCGTGGGAGCAGTTCAGCGCCGGCTGGACAGGGGGGAGCTGCTGGGGAGTGCATGTGACGGGTAACGCCGCCTTTGCAGCCACCCAGAGTGGCGGTGTCCTGCGTCTTCCACTCGGTGGGGCGTCCGCTGCGTGGAGCGTCCCGGACGTGAACTGCGGCCTGCCGCTCCGGGACCGGACGCGCTTCGAGCCGGTGCGCTCGGTGTCCGGCGCGGTTCTGGCCGTCGACGGCGTCGACGGCGGCGACGGAGACCGGGGCACCGGAGACGGGGGAGGCAACAGCAACAACGGCAGCGTCGGCGGCTCCCCGGTCATCCTGGCCGCGGGTCCCCGGGGCATCTACCGCAGCTTGGATGGCGCCGCCTCGTGGCGCAGCTGCGGGCGCCGCGTGGTGGAAGACGTCGTAACGCTGCCGGAGACCTGGCTGTTCTGTTCCGGTGATCATCGGATCGAGGTGGTGCACGGCCGTGACTGAAACGCCGGTTCCCCAACCCGCCCTGTTGAAGGTGCTGCCCGAGGTGTTCCAGGTCGCGGCGGCCCACAGTCCTCCCCTTCAGGCCCTACTGATTGTGGCGGAGGACCTGCACCAGCCCGTCCGCGGGCTCCTGGACCGGGTGGAGACGATTCCGGACCCGGGCCGGGTGCCGTCGTCGCTGGTTCCATTCCTGTCCCGGTGGGTTGACCTTGACTGGCTCACGTTGCCGGCGCCCGACGCCGCCGTATCGGCTGGGGCCGGCATTCCGGCCGCACGCCAGCGGGACCTCATTGCGGCGGCGTCCGAGCTGTCCTCACGCCGGGGCACGGTGGACGGGCTGACCCGGTTCCTTCAGCTGGCCACGGGCCTCCGCGGGTTCGCGGTGGATGCAGTGCCGGGGGCCTTCCACCTTCGGGTCAGCGTGCCGGCCTCCGGGGCGGGGCAGATGAACCTAATCCGGCGCATAGTCAAGGGCATCAAGCCGGCCCATGTCACGGACGAGATCGTCGTGGCCGAGCAGTCCGCGGCCGGACACGACGGCCAGCCGTGAGTGGCGCTGCCGGTAAGCGGCCCGTCATCATCGTTGCGGTGTGCGCAGCGGTCGCAGTGACGGTGCTGCTGGTGGGCGTCAGCTGCGGGGGCGGCAACCGCCCCGGCGCCAGGGATTGGCAGGACTCGTTCGCTGGCGCGGCCCAGGGGTCCTCGCTGACGGCCGGAGACTTGGAAGGCTCCAGCGGGTGCACGGCCACGGGACGGCAGCTGCTGGTGGCAGGGAGCTGCGCGTTCTTGATCAAGCCGTTTGGGGGCGCCTTCGGCCTTGGGCCGCCCACGAAGCGGGCCACCCTGGTTCCACAGCAGGCGATCGACATCGAGGTGGTCGTGGAAGGAACCAGGATCGGACAGCACGTGGATCCTGGAAAGACCGTTCCCCTGACGTTTGGGAAATCGGGCGGGCAGCTGGGCGTCACCTGCCTGTCCGCGGGCGGCTGCGCCGTGCAGCTACTGGAAGCAGGAGGATGAAAATGACCAGCATCACCATGACGCTCAGTTCGCCGGAGGTGGAGCTCAAGAACGGCAAGGGTTCGCTGGCGGCCTCGGTAACCAACGCGGGAATGGAGCCGGAACGAGTCGTGCTCGGGGCATTCCCAAGCCAGGCCGCCACGCCCGCCGCCCCTACCTTCGCCACCATTGCAAATCCGCTGCGGACCATTCCCGCTGGCGCCACGGAGCAATACGTCGTGGCCTTTGATACCACGAAAGCGCCGCCTGGCAGCTACCCCGTGAAACTCATCGCGTACTCGGCCGACTATGCCCCCGAGGACTACGCGGACCAGGCCCACGTGGTCACCCTCGTGGTGCCCCAGCCCACCTCGCCGGAGAAGGCCAAGCGGGGGTTTCCCTGGGTCTGGGTGATGGGCGCCGTCGTCCTTCTGGCAGTGATAGGCGGTGTGGTCTGGTTCCTGCTGAAGGACGTCAATGTCCCGGCCGTGGAAGGAAAGCCCGTGGGCGAAGCAACCCAGCTGCTGAAGGACTCCGGATTTACGGTGTCAACAAGCGAAAAGGAAGACCCGGCTCCGGAGGGCCAGGTGCTGCACCAGGACCCGGGCGCCAACACCACCGCGGGCCGTGGTTCCACGGTGAAACTCGAAGTGGCCAAACCCGTGAAAGTGACAGTTCCGAGCGTCCTCAACACTTCGGTTGAAAACGCCAAGACCCAACTGGCCGCCTCGAAGCTTGAGCTGGTCTTCGCCGCCAACTCCGCCTGCACGGTGTCCCCGCCGCGGCCGTCAAACGCCCTGATCTACGACTACTGTGCGGTGTCGGGAGTGGAACCCGCCCCGGGCGCGCAGGCAAACGCCGGCAGCCGGGTAGCAGTGGTCACGGAGATCCGGAAAACCGGGGTCGTCTTCCCCGACGTCAACATCTGCAAGAAGTTCCCCGGGATCTGCGAGAAAGTAATCAGTCCCTGAGCCTTAGGCCGGGACAGTCGGATCAGTCGTCGGCTGAGCCGCTCACGCGCACGGCGTTGACGATGGCCGGAATGGACCCGATCAGCATCACAAGGGCCCACACCAGCGAAACCACTACGGTGACCAGAGCCCAGAACTGGTCACCAATGGACACCAGCGGGCCGGGCAGGAAGCCGTGGATCAGGCCCAGGACCAGCTGCAGGAGCACGGATACGGCCAGCAGCACCACGAACACGATTTTAAGCAGCAGGATCAGGCCAAGGATGGCCGCGGCCTTACCCACCGGGAAACTTCCCCACAACGCGAGGTAGGCCAGGGTGCCGAACGGGGTGGCCACGAACAATCCGAACATCAGAAACAGTTTGGCCAGTGCAGTCATGGCCGCTAAGAACGCCCCCGCCACCCAGAGGAAGGACACGATCAGCGTCACGATCCCCTGGAGGCGGCCATAGACCCGCAGGTCCATGATGAGGCTCAGCCCGAGCATCACCACGGTGAACAGCAGCAGCCCGTCCAGGAATGCAAGGAAGCCGATGCCGCTTCCCGGCGGCTCGGCGCCCGCCTGCTCAGTCCGGAGCAGGAGTTCCGGCGGCACACCCAGTTCATTGGCCGCCGCCGGTGACACCGGGTCCACCGCAGTGGAACCCAGGAGGAGCGCCAAGCCGATCTCGGCCAGCACGGCGATGGCGAAGACGACCACTGCGGCGACAAAGAAGGGTCGACGCAGCCCCTCAGCCGGTGCTGCGTTCCGAAGCGACAGTCCCCGCTCCGACGACGGCCTTCCCCACGGCTGCGCGGTCATGGCTTCATTCTGGCAGAACAGCCGCCAAAAGGCGCCGGCAGGACCCCACCGGCCTGACGGACCCCACGGACGGCGGGGTTTCCGCAAACGCGGGACTGCGAATTGGCTGCCAGCCGGCTCTGCTCCTTTGCCAGCCCGGAGGAGTAGCGTTTCCCTATGAGTGCGCAGCAGCCTGAAGATGTGTACACGCACGGACATCATGAGTCCGTGGTCCGCGCCCATGCGTCACGGACTGCCGAGAACTCCGCGGCATTCGTGATCCCCTACCTCACCCCCGGCGTGTCCGTGCTGGACGTGGGCTGCGGGCCGGGGAGCATCACATGCGACTTCGCCGCCCTCGTATCGCCGGGAAAGGTCACAGGCCTGGACCGCTCCCCCGAGGTGATCGCCCACGCCACGGCGCTTGCGGCCGAACGTGGTGTAGGGAACGCCGAATTCGTCGCCGGCAACATCTATGACCTCGACTTTGAGAACGAGACCTTCGACGTGGTCCACGCCCACCAGGTCCTCCAGCACCTCACCAATCCCGTGGAAGCCCTGCGGGAAATGCGGCGCGTGGCCAAGCCCGGCGGCATCGTGGCAGTGCGCGACGCCGATTTCCACGGTATGAGCTGGTACCCTGCCATCCCTGAACTGGACGAATGGATGGAGCTTTACCAGCGTATTGCCCGGCGCAACGGGGCGGAGCCGGACGCTGGCCGGCGCCTGGTTTCATGGGCCCAGGCCGCGGGTTTCACCGACGTGGCGCCGTCCAGCAGTAACTGGCTGTACGCCACGGGCCAGCAGCGGCGGTGGCAGGCACGGGTGTGGGGCGAGCGCGTGCTTCATTCCTCCTTCGCGGACCAGGCGCTGGAGTACGGCTTCGCCAACGCCGCGGACCTGGCCCGGATTTCCGCGGGCTGGCACAGGTGGGGCTCCACTGACGACGGCTGGTTCCTGATTCCCAACGGTGAGATCATCGCCCGGGCCTGACGCCGCGGGCCCTTGCCCACATACGCGCGCCGGCCTCCGCGGGCGTGAAGCCGCCACGGACTCCTTCCTGCCCTCACAGCGGTGCCACAGCCGCGCCAAAGTCCCGCCACACCTTGGGGGCCGAGGCTGGCTGCAGGCCGGCCAGCACCAGGCGAACGGCAAGACCGAGGAAATCCTGACCGGCGACACCGCCCCCAAGGTGGAGGGCTACTTCAACGGCTAGTCATCCCGGGTGCGGCTAGTCCGGCCTGCCTCGTACTCAGCGCGCACAGTCCCGGCCGGGGGCGCACATCGCCGGCCGGGACCTGCCCGCTCGGGTGCACGGGAAATGACCCAGGGACGGTTCCCAACGATTGGATCTGTCTATAGGGTGCAAGAAAACCTACCCGTGAGGAGAACGCGAATGCGCAGACTGATGGCTGGCCTTTTCTATTCGGTGGACGGTGTGGTGGAGTCCCCCAACCTGTGGCAGTTTGACAGCTTTGACGACGAGCTGGGTGCCGGAATGGGTCAGATGATGGAGCGCGTGGACACAGCGCTCATGGGGCGGGTGGGGTACGAGCAGTGGGCTGATTACTGGCCCAACGCCGCCGGCGAAGACCCTTTCGGAGCCTTCATCAACCCCCTTCCGAAGTATGTGGCCTCCAGGACCCTCTCCGGTGAGCTGGCATGGCAGAATTCCCACCTCATCAAGGAACCCCTGGAGGACTTCGTGGCCGGGCTCAAGCGCAGCGACGGCGGCGAGATCGGAGTTTTCGCGAGCATTTCCCTGGTCCGCCAGCTCCTGTTTGCCGGCCTGCTCGATTCCCTGATGCTGATGGTCCACCCCGTCATTGCGGGAACTGGCCGGCGGCTCTTCGTGGACGGCGATCCCTTGACCAGGCTGGAGCTCCAGGAATCTCAGCAGACCAGCAAGGGAAACATGGTCCTGACTTATGGCCTGAGGGCCGGCTGAACCGGACCTCGAGGGCAGCCCGGGTCCCGAGCACGCCGGGGAAGCGCCGGGAAAGGGCTGTACCGGCCGGCCCGTAAACTTGACGGGTGCAACCCTCCCTTTGGCTCGCCTTGGCCGGCGCCGGCGTCCTGATCAGTTTCACCCCCGGCGCGGGCGCCATTAACACCATGAGCAATTCGCTGAACTCAGGCTTCCGTCGTTCCATCTGGGGCATCCTGGGCCAGCAGGCCGCCTTGATCGTGCATGTGGTGGTTGTGGCCCTGGGTGTTGGCGTGCTGGTGGCCAGTTCCCCGGTGGCTTTCAACGTGATCCGGTATGCCGGGGCCGCTTACCTGGTCTATCTGGGCATCCGGCAGTTCCTGCACAAGCCGGACCTCGATCAGGAAAAGGCGGCAACGCTCCGGAATGAGCCGTCCCTCTCCATGTTCCGCCGCGGGCTCTGGGTCAACCTGCTCAACCCCAAAGCAATCGTGTTCTTCCTGGCCTTTATGCCCCAGTTCATCCGCCCGGAACAGCCCCTGGTGCCCCAGTACGTGGTCCTGACGGCCACCGTGGTGGTCATCGACATCCTGGTGATGTGGTTCTTCTTCGCGGCAGCGGCCAAATCATTCCAGCGCTTCACCCACGACGCGCGCGGGCAGAGGGTCCTGAACCGGACGTTCGGGGTGCTCTTTGTCGGCGTCGGCGTGCTGCTGGCGCTGATCCACTGAGGAAGCCGCCGGACCTGCCGGCCGGGGCGCAACTGTCCGTTCGCGCGCTCGCCCCGGGGCGTAACTGTCCGTTCGCGCGCAAAAGACCCGGCCGGCGGCGCCACATGCGTCACCGACCGGGCCCGAACTGTACGTTCGCGCTAAATGTCCGCAGCCCGGTCAGGGCTGCAGCTGACCGTTCGCGGGCGTAAGTTTCCGCAGCTCGGCCTTGCGGATCTTGCCGCTGGCCGTCCTGGGCATCTCGGCCACGAAGACCACCGACTTGGGGATCTTGTATCGCGCCAGCCTGCCGTCCAGATGGAGCCGCAGCTGCTCTTCCGTCAGTTCGGCGCCCTCGCGCAGGAGCACCACGGCCCGCGGCACCTCGCCCCATTTCTCGTCCGGGACGCCGATCACGGCAACACTGCCGACGGCGTCGAGCTCGGCGATCGCCTGCTCCACCTCGGCCGGGTAGATGTTCTCCCCGCCCGAGATGATCATGTCCTTGAGCCGGTCGGAGATGAAGACGAATCCGTCCGGATCCTTGTAGCCCATGTCCCCGGATTTGAACCAGCCGTCCTCCGTGTAGGAGTCCGCGGTGGCCTCCGGTCGGTTCCAGTACTCGTTGATGACGTTGGGCCCCTTGATCTGGATCTCTCCCACCGTTCCGGGCGCTGGCGGGCCCGCCTCCGGATCAGCGGGGTCGGCCACCCGGACATCGGTGAAAAAGTGCGGCAGGCCCGAGGACCCGGCTTTGTCCCGGGACCGGGACGCCGGCAGTGTGGTGGCGCCCGGGGCCGTCTCGGTCATGCCGTAGCCGTTGGAGAACCGCAATCCGCGCCGTTCATACGCCTCCAGGACCCGCATGGGCACCGCGGAGCCGCCGCACGTCAGTTTGTTGAGCGAGCTGAGGTCAGTGGTGTCCCAGGCCGGATCCTCGCACAGCATCTGGTATGTGGTGGGAACCCCGCTGATGGTGGTGGCACGGTGCTGTTCGATCAGTTCCAGCGTCCGCCGGGGATCGAACTTCGGCTCCAGGACAACGGTCCCGCCTTTGAGGAGTGTGGGCAGCACGCCCATGTCCAGCGAGGCCACGTGGAACATCGGCGAGATCATCAAGGCGACGTCGGTGGAGGCGAAGTCGAAGTCGACGAGCACGTTGATGCAGTTCCATGTGATGTTGCCGTGCGTCAGGAGGGCACCCTTCGGGTTTCCTGTGGTCCCGGAGGTGTAGAGGATCATGGCGCCGTCCTCCAGTCCCACGGGTTCGTCCGGCGCCAGCGGCGAACCGGACGCCACCACGTCTTCGTAAGCCTCCACGGCGTTCCCGCGGTGCCGGTCAGCTCCCGCACGGGCGCCCAGTTCGGCAGTCCCTACGCCGGGTTCTCCGGAATCGCCCACTACGATCCGGCCAGCCACCGAGGTGTCCGCAGCCCCCCGCTCCGCGAGCAGGGCCAGGTCCGCAGAGTGGACCAAGGCGACGGCGCCGCAGTCCCGGAGCTGGAACTGGATTTCGGGCGGCGCCAGACGGGTGTTCAACGGAACGAAGACCGCGCCAGCGAGTCCCGCGGCAAAGAGGGTTTCGAGGAATGAGGGATCGTTCTCGCCAAGGTAGGCCACGCGGTCGCCGCTGCCAACGCCCCGCTCCCGCAGGGCGTTGGCGAGCCGGGCGGAGCGCTCCGCCAACTGCTCGTAGCTGAGCTCCCGCTTCCCGGCGACGACGGCGGTCTTGGTGCCCGACTTCGGGCGGCGCCGTTGCAGCCACGAGCCGATGCCAAAATTCTCCACGGCAAATCCTTTCTACTTAGACGGTAAGGCCTGAGGGCCCGGTCAGGACCGGACGGCGGCCAGGTCGTTGTTCTTCGGCTCCCGCGTCAGCAGGATGAAGACGATCGACACGACCGACATGATGGCCAGGTACCAGACCACGGACGCCGTGTTCTGGCCGGAGTCCTTGAAAATCTGCGCCACGATGCCCGGGGTGAATCCGGCCCCGAGCAGGGTTGCGAGCTGGTATCCCAGCGAGGCTCCGGTGTAGCGGGAGGTGGTGCCGAACTGCTCGGAAACGAATGCCGCGAGGGGGCCGAACAGGGTGGAATGGATCATGAGGCCCACCGCAAAGGCCACGAAGATGAGCCCGATGTTGTTCGAGGACAGCAGCGAGAACATCGGCACGAGGTAGAGGATGAAGAGCACCAGGCCGCCGATCATCACAGGCCGCCTGCCCAGCTTGTCGGAGAGCCGGCCGCCCATGACCACAAAAGCGATGGACACCAACGAGGCCGCCGCGAAGGCGTAAAGCACGCCCTGCCGGTCGGCTCCCTTGGAGACCGCGTAGGTGACGGAGAACGTGGCCAGGACCACCTGCAGCGCAAAGCCGGCTGCTCCGGCCAGCATGGTGAAGATGAGGGTCTTGGGCCGGCGAAGGACCTGCAGCAGGGGAATGTCGCGGCGCACGGCCGCGTTCCCCTGTGCGGTCTGCCGCCGATCGGCGTTCTCCTGTTCGGCCTTCTCCTGTTCCATTGCGGCCTTGAAGATGGGGCTTTCGGAGACCTTGAGCCGGACGAACATGCCCACGCCCAGCAGGACAAAGGAGAGCAGGAACGGCACCCGCCAGCCCCACGCCAGGAACTGCGCGTTGGGCAGAGCGGAAAAGGCGCCCATGGCGAGGGTGCCCAGGACCGCGCCGGTGGGGGCGCCGGCGTTGACGAACGAAGCCGCAAAGCCGCGCTTGCCCGATTCCGAATGCTCCAGCGCCATGAGGGCGGCACCGCCCCATTCCCCGCCCACGGCGATGCCTTGGAAGACGCGCAGGATCACGAGTATGACGGCGCCCCAGGGCCCGGCCACCGAGGCGTCGGGTACGAGGCCGATCAGGGTGGAGGCGATGCCCATGACCAGCATCGAGACAATCAGCATGCCCTTGCGTCCGAGCTGGTCGCCGAAGTGCCCGAAAATGATGCCACCGAGGGGCCTCGCGACATACCCGGCGGCAAAGGTGCCGTAGGCGGCGACGACGCCCACCCAGTCGTCCATGCCGGAGAAGAACACCTTGGGGAAGACCACGGCGGCGGCCGTGGCGTACAGCAGGAAGTCGTAGTACTCGATGGTGCTGCCGAGATAGCTCGAGGCTATGACGGTCCGTGCTTCACGGCGACGCGTGCCCGCGTCCAGGGCCTGCAACTGCGATATTTGGGACATCGTTGTTCCTTGTGGGCAGAGGGATGAGGAGAGTGGGGCTGGCGGTACTGTCCGGGCGCTCTTACTTATAGAAGCGGGCGAGGAATTCGGCCACGACGGCGGGGCGTTCCTGTCCTTCGATCTCGATGGTGTTGGACACCTTGATCTGGGCCCCGCCCTTGACCTCGGTGACTTCCGTGATGCTGGCCCGCATCCGGATGCGCGAACCCACCTTGACCGGGGAGGTGAAGCGGACCTTGTCCAGGCCGTAGTTCACCTTGGTGGTGACGCCCTCGACGTCGAACAGCTCTCCCCAGAACGGGATGATGAGCGAGAGGGTGAGGAAGCCGTGGGCGATCGGGGCGCCAAAGGGTCCGTCCTTGGCGCGTTCCGGGTCCACGTGGATCCACTGGTCGTCCCCGGTGGCATCGGCGAACTTGTTGATCTGCTCCTGGGTGATTTCGCGGTATTCGGTAACGCCGAGATCGGTGCCGGAGAGGGTGAGTAGTTTGTCGAAGTCGACGACGAGATTGGCCATCTTGGGCTCCTGTGCTGGTTGGGGGTGCGGAAGTACGACGGCGGCGCGGTGCTGCCGCCGTCGGGTTTTGAGTTGTTGTTCAGTTCAGTTCGCAGCAGTTCGGTTCGGGCGGCTCAGCGCGTGAAGGCGCTTTCGCCGGTGAGGGCCCGACCGACGATCAGGGCGTTAATTTCGTGGGTGCCTTCGTAGGAATAGACGGCCTCGGCATCGGCGTGGAAACGTGCCACGTCGGCTGCGAGCGTGATGCCGTTGCCGCCCACCACCTCGCGGGCCAGCGCGACGGTTTCGCGCATGAGCAGGGACGTCTGCATCTTGGCCAAAGCGGAGTCCTGGTCGCGGTAGATGCCGTTGGCCTGCTGTTCGGTGAGCCGGACCACGAGGGACAGTGCCGCGGTGACGTTCCCGAGCATCCGGGCGAGCTTTTCCTGGACCAGTTGGAAGGAGGCGAGCGGGCGGCCGAACTGCTGCCGATGCCTGACGTACCGCAGTGCCGCCTCGAACGCTCCGGCCTGCAGGCCCGCGGCGATCCACGCGACGTCCGAGCGCATGGCCCGCAGCATGGCCGCGACGTCCCGGAAGGAGTTCACGTTGTGCAGCCGCATTGCTTCCGGGACGCGGACACCGTCGAGGGTGATGTGGGCGTTCTGCATCATGCGCAGGGCCGTTTTGCCGTGAATCTTCTCCAGCGTCACGCCGGGCGCCTGGCGGTCCACGAGGAAGGCCTTGACCTGCCCATCGGCCACATCGCGGGCGAACACGGCCAGGACGTCCGCCGTGACGGCGCCGCCGATCCAGCGCTTGGCGCCGTCAAGGACCCATGAATCCCCCTCACTGCCATCTTCCCTGCGGGCGGTGGTCGACAATCCGCCGGCGATGTCTGAACCGGACTCCGGTTCAGTGAGCGAGAAGACGCCCTTGAGCGAAAAGTCGATGACCTTCGGCATCCACTCGGCCTGCTGGTCCGGGGAGGCGCCCACCCTGATGGCGGTCCGGAACAGCCCGGCCTGGGCGGTGTACCAGGTGGCGAGCGAAGCGTCGGTGCGGGCCAGTTCGAAGATCCGGAAGCCCTGGTAGATTCCGCGGGCCGGCGTTCGCTCTGCACCCGGGGCGCCAGTCAGCTCGGCCGGTTCCATCAGGTCCAGGTCGATGAGCGGCGCGGCCAGCTGGTCCGGGAACTCGCCGCGTTCCCAGTAGTCGGCCAGAACCGGGCGGGCCTCCTGGTCCAGGAAGCGGCGCAACCGCCCCAGCACACGGCGTTCATCCGCGGTCAGGAGGGACTCGGCCTCGTAATAGTCGCAGACGCTGTAGAGGCGTTCCGGCGCCACGGAATCAGGGCCGGCGTCCACACCCGTGTCCAGGCTCATCTCAGCCACCCAGCCCGAGAAGCCGGACGGCGTTGTCCTTGAGGATCTTGGGCCGGACCTCGTCCTTGAGCGGGAGCTCCGCGAAGGCTCCCAGCCATTTCTGCGGCGTGATCAGCGGAAAGTCGGTGCCGAACAGCACCTTGTCCTGGAGGACCGAGTTGGCCATCCGCACCAGGGACTCGGGGAAGTACTTCGGTGACCAGCCGGAGAGGTCGATGAACACGTTGGACTTGTGCGTGGCGATCGAGTTGGCCTCGTCCTGCCACGGCACGGATGGGTGCGCCATGATGATCTGCAGTTCCGGGAAGTCCGCGGCCACGGCGTCAAGCAGGAGCGGGTTGGAGTAGGCCAGCTTGATGCCGTACCCGCCCGGGAGCCCGGCGCCCATGCCGTTCTGGCCCGTGTGGAAGATTACCGGCAGTCCAAGTTCCTGAAGGGTTTCCCAGAGCGGGTAGAACTGCTCGTTCGAGGGGTCGAAGCCCTGCAGGCTGGGGTGGAACTTGAAGCCGCGGGCGCCGAGGTCTATCGCCTGGTGCTTGGCGCCCTGGATAGCCTCCGCGCCGGTGCGGGGGTCCACACTTCCGAAGGGGACCAGCACATCGTTGTTCCGGGCGGCCCCGGCGATGAGTTCGGGGATGCTGTTGGGCTCGTGCTTGAGCTGGGTTCTGGCGTCCACGGTAAACACGACGGCGCCCATGTTCAGTTCGCGGTAGACCTCGGCGATCCGGTCCAGCGACGGGGTGCGGTCCTCCGCTTTGAAGTACTTGGCGGATGCCTCGGTCAGGGCTGCGGGCAGGGACCCGTGGCCGTGGCCGTCCACTTCGAGGTGGACGTGCATGTCGATCGCGTCAAGCTTCGCGGTGTCGATTCCGAGCTCGTAGCGGGTGGCAGCCATGGCTAGCCTGCCTTCACGGGAGCTGCCGCCGTCTCGGGCCGCAGTTCGGCAGGCAGCGGCAGGAATTCCTCGCCCACGGTCTGGAGTTTGTTTCCGAACAGGGACTCGAAGTTCTCCACGAGGTCCTGGTACTTCCAGCCGCCCTCACGGTATTCGGTGGCGATCGGCTCCGGGTGCGTCCACAGCTGCAGGCGGTCCCCGCCGGCGCCGATGGCCTGGCCGGTGATGCCGGCCGCCGCGTCGGAGGCGAGGAAGGCAACCAGTCCGGCGACGTCGCTGGCGGTGCCGAATCCGAGGTCGTGGCGGAAGAAGGCGGGCATGGCCTCGCCCCGTTCGTCGGCTTCAACGGCTTTCTGGAAGTACGGGACCGTCTTGGTCATGGCCGTTGCCGCGACAGGAATGACGGCATTGGCCGTGACGCCCGCCTTCTTCATTTCCAGCGCCCAGGTGCGCACCATGCCCACGATGCCGGCCTTGGCGGCCGCGTAGTTGGTCTGGCCAAAGTTGCCGCGCTGCCCGGTGGGTGAGCCGATGGTGATGATGCGGCCGGCGATGCCGTTCTCCTTGAAGTGGGCGAATGCTTCGCGGGCGCAGGTGAAGGTGCCCCGGAGGTGAACGTTGATCACCAGGTCGAAGTCGTCGTCCGTCATCTTCAGCAGGGATTTGTCCCGCAGGATGCCGGCGTTGGTGACCAGGATGTCCAGCCGGCCGAACGCCTCCACGGCGGCCTGGACGAGCTGGCGGGCCACCTCGGAACTGCCCACCGGGGCCACGACGGCGGCGGCGCGGCCGCCGTCGGACTCGATGGTCCTGACCGCTTCCGCGGCCACCTCGGCATCGACGTCGTTGACGATGACCGCGGCACCCTGGCGGGCCAGCTCCCGGGCATAGGCGAGGCCCAGGCCCCGGCCGCTTCCCGTGACGATTGCTACTTTCCCTGACAGGCTCATCGCTGCTCCTTTGCTAGCTCACCTTGTGCATCCTGGCCCTCGGCATGGGATGCTGTTCTGTATCCATGAAAATATGGATAGTTGAAAAAGTCAATGATTTATTTTCACGATAATTGGAGTTGGGCATGACGGTGGAAACACAAAGCGGGCAGCGCACCGAACCCGTCCACAAGCTCGTCGCCGCGTCGATCAGCCAGGACCTGGGTTTCTTGCTCGCCAAACTGCACGCCGCCGGCTCGGTGCTCAACAACCGCGCGCTGTCCGAGTTCGATCTCAAGGAGCGCTCCTACTCCGTGCTGATCCTCGCCGCCAGCGGGCTGGAACCGACCCAGCGCGAGATGGCGGACTTCCTCAGCCTCGATCCCAGCCAGATCGTGAACCTGGTGGACGAACTGGAAAAGCGCGGCCTGGTGGTGCGCGCGCCCGGGAAGCAGGACCGCCGGGCCAAGACCGTCACCGCCACGGCGGAAGGCGGCAAGCTCCGGAAGCAGGCGGCCGAGGCCGCACGGCAGGCCGAGTCGGCGGTCCTGGCGGGCCTCGAAGCGGACGAGGCCGCGCAGCTGAAGGCGCTGCTTCGGAAGGCGCTGTGGGGCCACGCTGACGCCTAACTCGCCGGTCTTTCGCTGGTTGGGTCGCGGCTGCCCGGTTCCTGGCCGCCCGGGGAGCGCAGGACCTTGAGCGCGTCGGACCATGCGATCACCTGATCGAACAGCACCTGGAGGGCTTTCTCCGCGCCTTGGGACGGGGTGAACGTCCGGTAGTTTTCGAATTCGGTGGCAAATGGCAGTGCCACCTGGGCGCGCACGTCCCCCATCTGGAGCTCGCCGGCCACCTGGCGCAGATGTTCCACCGCGCGGATGCCTCCGGCGCTGCCATAGCTGACGAAGGCGGCCGCCTTGTTGTTCCACTCCGCGTATAGGAAGTCCAGGGCGTTCTTCAGCGAACCGGGAATGGAGTGGTTGTACTCCCCCGTCACAAAGACGTATCCGTCGTAGCGTGCCACGGCCCTTGCCCAGACCAACGTGTGGTCATGCTCGTAGCGGCCGCGGGACGGCGGCAATGCTTCATCCAGGAGGGGAAGGTCGAAGTCGGCCACGTCGAGAAGCTCGAACCGGGCATCGGCGCGCTCCAATGCCCGGGCGTAGACCCAGTCAGCCACCGCCTTCCCCAGCCGCCCGGGCCTGGTTGTGCCGAGTACCACCGCAATGATCGCCATGACAGCCGCCTCACCTAAAGGCACACAAACCTTACCTAGTGAAGAACAACCGGCCGCCGTCGAACCTTCCCTGACGTACGCCCCAACGACGCGGGGCCTCCATACCGGATCACGCGTCTAACTCAGCCACCTGGCCGGTCAGAGGCCGGAGACCCTTCCGGCATCGGAGCCGCGGCTTACACGCCGGAGGTGGAGTGGATCCAGTCGCGGCTGACGCTGAGGTTGGCGTAGTTGGACCCGGCATGAACATCGGCGCCCGGATCAGCGAGGTCCCCGGTGGAGCAGACTCCCACGATTTCGCCGCCGACAATGAGCGGACCGCCCGAATCGCCGTGGTTGGCGGCGCCGGTGACGCCGGTGACGTGGATGGCCGGGCCGCCGTAGCCATCGGCCGAGGCGTTCGTGACTGAGACTTCCGCCTCATACAGGCCCTTCGCGCCCTGCTTATCAGCCCGGAGACCGTATCCCATGATGGTTCCGGAGTCTTCGAAGCCGGGTTCATAGCTGTTGGTGAGATCCGGATATGACCTGAGAGAGTGTGATGCCGAGAGGTGGACCAGCCCCACGTCCCCGGAAGGAGATCCGTACACCCGGTCCGCGGCAACCGGCGTGCCCGGGTTTGTGGTGCTGTTGCTGTAGAAGACGAGCATGGAGGAGATCCCGGCGACGCAGTGCTTGGCCGTCAGCACCCAGGACTCGGAGATGGCCTCGCCCGTGCAGCCGAACTGCCCCTGGCCCTGCACAAAGACCAGTTGCACAGCCCAGCGCGTGAGGTCCGCGCGCTCACCTCCGACCACCAGTGGAGAGGCGCCCGGCGGGGGCAGGGGAATGGGGTCGGCCGCGCGGGCGGCCGAGGTCCCGGCTACGGCGAACAGAGCCGCGACCACGCAGGCAATTGCGGATTTCATCATCTTGCGCATGATTCGATTTCCTTCTCTGAGGAGGCATGCGGCCCGGGCGATCAGGCCTCGAAAGCTCTGCCGTCGGGCGGAAGGCGCCCCACGCGGTACGCGGACGCTGACCCGGCATAAGTTGAGCAGGTCCCGGAAGTGCGGCGCGGCAGGCCGCGCCAGACCGGGTCCGCGTCGAACGTTGAACGGCCCCACGGGTCTCCTCCGATGCTCGCACCGAGTTCTCCGGACCCCCCGCCCTGATGGCACCGGCCATCCCCGCGGGGGGAGCCGGACACTCATCAGGAGATCATTATGGCCCTCGCTGCCACGGCCAGCAATACAGCCGCGGTACCGGCGCTATTTCCCCGCCGCGCGTGCACAATTGTAAAAAGAGGCAGGGCCCCACGCCCTGATTCCGGCGTCAAGGACGGTTGTCATGAACACGGTAAGGGCCCGGGTTGCACTTTTGCTGCTTTTGACAGTGATCGTCACGGGCGGTTGCGCGCCCGGCGGTGGAGGCTCCGGGCCAAGCACCGCCCCCGCGGACAGCACGACGGCCGCGGCAACCACCGGGACCACCACGGCGGCCGCCGGCATCACCATCCGCAATTTCGATTTCGGGACGCCGCTGACGGTGTCTCCGGGAGCCATGGTGTCGGTCACCAACATGGACAGTGCGGGCCACACGGTCACCGCGGATCAAGGCTCGGCCTTCGACGTGGATGTCAAGGGAAGCGGGGGAACAGCCACCTTCACGGCCCCGTCAGCCCCCGGAACCTATACCTACCACTGCACCTACCATCCGAATATGCACGGAACGCTGACGGTTAAATGAACATGGCGCTAAGGGTACTGACCGCCGTCGCCTTGTTCATCGATGCAGCGGTTCACCTCCACCTGGCCCCTGGCTATCAGGCGGCGTCATCCACCGGGATCGGCCAGGGCAATCTGTTCCTCCTCGAAGCCGCTGCCGCCGTCGTGGCCGCGCTCTATGTGCTGGTCCGTGGGAGCCGGGCCGCGTATGCGCTCGCTTTCGCCGTGGCCCTGAGTGCTTTCGCGGCCGTCCTCTTGTACCGGTACGTGGACATCCCCGCGTTCGGGCCGTTTCCTGCCATGTACGACCCCGTCTGGTTCTTTGAGAAGTCCCTGAGCGCGGTTGCCGAAGGTGCTGGCGCGCTTCTGGCCGCGGCTGGCCTCGCGCGGCCGGGCAACCGGCGGCAGGCACGTAACCCGAGGCAGTCTGGCACCTCGAGGCGCTTGTCCCGGCGACGCGCGGCCTAAATGCCCCGGTCCGGCTTCGGTACGCCGCCCGCAGTTGCTCACAAAGCTGCCGCGCTTTGGTGGTCTGCAGTTTGCAGCTGTTGCTAGCATGTGGGCGAGGCGAGGTGGCTCATGGACAGCAGAACCGCACGGCGCGCATCAACGGACGCGATGGCAGCCGTCGCAGCGTATGGCATTGCCGGAGTCTGGCTCTCTGCTGCGTACACCGCCAATCTCGAAATTCGGGCCATGTGCATGGCTGCCGGCACGCTGGTCATTGGCCACGCCACTGCCTCCATCCTGCAGCGCTCTCCCCGCCGGTCCACCCCGGCGGACCGTGTCACCCTGTTGCGCGCCGTCCTCGTGGCCTGTTGTGCGGTCCTCACTGTTCCGGGACTCTTCACGGGGCGGCCTCCCGGCCCGGCCCTCGCCGTTGTGGGCACCGTCGCTTTCCTGCTCGACGCCGTCGACGGCCCCGTTGCGCGGCGTACGGGCACTGCGTCGGCCGCCGGAGCACGGCTCGACACCGGGACCGACGCCGCCCTTGTCCTGGTGTTGTCCTGCGCCACCGCGGGACCCGTTGGGCCGTGGACCCTGGCTATCGGCCTTCTCTACTACGCCTTCGTCGCCGCCGGCCGCTTTCGGCCCCATCTGCGGGGACCGCTGCCGGCGAGTCCGGCCCGCAAGGCCATCGGCGCCTTCCAGCCGTTTGCCCTGCTGCTGGCCCTGGCCCCCGGCGTCCCGCCGTGGCTCGCCCTCCTGGGACCGGCCATGGCGCTGCCGTTGCTTGTTGTTTCCTTCGCCCGCGACACCGCCGAGCTGGAGCGGCTTCATCGCCGGCCTCCCGCCGAAACACATCCGGACCTGAACCACGGGAGGAACCATGAGAAAAATTATCTTGATGATGCAGGTGTCCCTTGATGGCTTTTTCGAGGGACCCAACCGCGAGCTCGACTGGCATATGGTGAACGACGAGCTGCATCGGCACTTCAATGAGCTGCTCGGCGGGATGGGCGGCTTCCTGGACGGTCGCGTCACGTATGAGCTGATGGCCGAGTTCTGGCCGGCGGCGGACCAGGACCCTTCGAGTACGGCACCCATGGTGGAGTTCGCCCGCATCTGGCGGGACATGCCCAAGCTGGTGTATTCGCGGACGCTGGACCATGCCGCATGGAATACCACGGTGGTCCGGGATGTGGTTCCGGAGGATGTGCGGGAGCTGAAGGCCCAGCCGGGCGGTGATCTGGCGCTGGGCGGCGCGGACTTGGCGGCCACTTTCCGGCGGCTGGACCTGATCGATGAGTACAGGCTCTATGTCCACCCGGTGCTGATCGGAAAGGGCAGGCCCCTGTTTCAGCCCCTGGACGCCAAGGTCCGGCTCGCGCTGGCCGAGACCCGGCGGTTCGGGAACGGCGTGGTCCTGCTGCGCTACGAGAGGGCGCCGGCAGCGGATTGATCCCGATCCACCGGAAAAGTCAGTCCCGGCGCAATTACTAAGGTTACTTCCTTCCCCTCGGCGGCGATTGGTAATACCGTGGGCAGGGCCACAACAAAGTGCCGTCACGCCTGGGGCACAGTCAGGAGGCTTCACCATGGCTGACCGCATATCCGAGATCTGGGGAACCCGGACTCCCTACGCCCGAGATGAGCCCTGGCCTGTCCGGGTTGACCAAGCGCTCGACGCCGGGGTGGCCGAAGGCGATGTGGACCGGTGGGTCCAGTCGGCCTGCGTCCTGTGCAGCAATGGCTGTGCCTGCGATATCGCGGTCAAGGACGGCGCCATGGTGGGTGTCCGGGGCCGGGCCGGGGACCTGGTGAATCACGGCCGGCTGGGCCCAAAGGGACTCTTCGCCAGCTGGCAGGGCGTGGCGAACAAGGACCGCCTCAGCCGCCCGCTGATCAGGGAGAACGGCGAACTGGTGGAGTGCGACTGGGACACGGCCATGGGTCGGATCGTGGACCGGAGCAAGCAGCTGCTCAGGGAGCGCGGACCGCTCAGCCATGGCTTCTACACGAGCGGACAGCTGTTCCTCGAGGAGTACTACGCCCTCGCTGTGATCGGGAAGGCCGGCATCGGCACCCCGCACATGGACGGCAACACCAGGCTCTGCACGGCCACGGCGGCAGCGGCACTGAAGGAATCCTTCGGAGCGGACGGCCAGCCGGGCGCCTACACGGACATCGACAGCTGCGATGCGATGTTCCTGTACGGGCACAACATGGCCGAAACCCAGACCGTTCTCTGGACACGGGTGCTGGACAGGATCGCCGGCCCTGACCGCCCCAAGATCGTCTGCGTGGATCCGCGCGACACCATGGTTGCCCAGTACGCGGACGTCCACCTCGCGGTGCGGCCGGGCACCAACCTGGCCCTGATGAACGCCCTTGTCCGTGAACTACTCCACATGGGCTGGGAGGACCCGGAGTATGTCCAGGCCCATACGCAGGGCCTGGACGAGCTGCGCAAGGCCGTGGAACCGTGGACAGCCGAGGCCGCCGCGGAGGTCTGCGGCGTGGACGCCGCGGACATCAGGGAGGCCGCGCGCATCTTTGGAACCTCAGGGCGGGTGTTGTCCACGGTGCTGCAGGGCTTCTACCAGTCTTCCCAGGCAACCGCCGCGTCCTGCCAGGTCAACAATCTGCACCTGCTGCGCGGCATGTTGGGGAAGCCGGGCTGCGGCATCCTGCAGATGAACGGCCAGCCCACCGCGCAAAACAACCGGGAGTGCGGCGCGGACGGCGATCTTCCCGGCTTCCGGAACTGGGAGAACGCGGAACACGTCCAGGAGCTGGCCCGCCTGTGGAATGTGGATCCCATGACCATCCCGCACTGGGCCCCGCCAACACATGCGATGCAGATCTTCCGCTACGCCGAACAAGGTTCCATCGAGTTCCTTTGGATTTCCGCCACGAACCCGGCGGTCTCCATGCCGGAGCTGCCGCGTATTCGGGACATCCTCGCCAAGCCCGGGCTTTTTCTTGTGGTGCAGGACCTCTACCTCACCGAAACGGCGCAGGCCGCAGACGTGGTGCTTCCCGCGGCGGGCTGGGGTGAAAAGACCGGCACCTTCACGAACGTCAACCGCACCGTCCACCTTTCGGACAAGGCTGTGGAACCGCCCGGGGAGGCGCGCAGCGATCTGGACATTTTTCTGGACTACTCAAACCGGATGGGGTTCACCACCCTGGACGGATCTCCGCTGCTGACGTGGGACGGACCGGAGGACGCCTTCGAAGCCTGGAAGGAATGCTCCGGCGGCCGGCCCTGCGACTACACCGGGATCAGCTACGAACGCCTGCGCGGCGGCAGCGGCATAGCCTGGCCGTGCAATGAGGAGAATCCGCATGGACGGATGCGGCTCTATGAGGACGGCGTCTTCCCTACCGAGCCTGACTACTGCGAAAGCTACGGCCACGATCTACTCACCGGCGCCTCGGTGGGAGCCCAGGCGTTCAAGGCGATGGCGCCCGGCGGCCGGGCCATCCTGAAGAGCGCCGTGTACACCTCCCCGCACGAGGAACCGGACCCCGCGTATCCGCTTCGCTACACCACGGGACGCACTGCCTACCACTTCCACACACGCACCAAAACGGGGCGGTCCGCGCCCCTCACGGCCGCTGCCCCGAAGGCGTGGGTGGAGATCGCCGGGGAAGACGCGGACGCGCTGGGCATTTCCGAGGGGGATCTGGTGCGGGTGTCCTCGCGGCGGGGCCGCATCGAAGTGCCGGCCCGCATCTCCGCCATCCGTCCCGGCACGGTGTTCGCGCCCTTCCATTACGGCTACTGGGACGCAGGCGCCAGCCCCGCGCAGCACCCTACTGCAGCCAATGAGCTCACCCTTACGGAGTGGGATCCGGTGTCCAAGCAGCCAATGTTCAAGAACGCGGCAGTCAGGGTGGAAAAGATCGGTCCGTCCACAGGCTATGCTCCGGCGCCGACCACTACGGCTTCCCGCCCGGTCCGCTCCTCAGGTTCCGCACCGGCTACCGCCACTGCCGGAGGCCAGGCGGGTGAAGCGGAGGAGTTCCTATATCATTCGGCGCCCCCTCAGTTCCCCGACGCGATCCGGGACGCCCAACCAACCCCACCCCACAACGTACAACCAGGAGGCACGCCATGAACCTGAGCATCTATCTGGGCATGCTTCGCCGGGCCGAACAGACCCTGGCCGAATCCTTTCGTCAGGTCTCCGACGGGCACGGGTCGGAGCCGGACGTCCATTTCCTCTGCCAGACCCTGGCGCGCCAGTGCGACCACCACGAGGAGCTCCTGCAGCCCATCGTGGAACGCTATGGCGAAGACACTTCGGACAACGAGCCTGAGCGGCTGCACGCCGAAGGCCTCTCGGAGACCCGAAGCGGACCCGTGGGACTGCTCCGGGATCTCCAGGACCTCTACCTTCTTGCCAGCCTCGTGGACGTGACCTGGACCATGGTCCGGCAGGCGGCTTTCGCGCTCCGGGACCGGGAACTGCTTTCCGTGGTGGGCGAATGCGACGCGGAAACGGCCACCCAGCTCAAATGGCTGCAAACCCGGATGAAACAGGCCGCCCCGCAGGCGCTGGTGGCGGCCCGTTGAAGGAATCGCCCGAAGTAACAGCCGCAGCCGCTGGAGAATCGGGAGCCGCGCTGGCCACGCGGTGGCTGACAGCGGGCGCCAACCGCAACATCCTACGACCGGGCGTTGTCCTGCGCGCGGAATCCGGTGGCCCGGGCGTAGGCGTGAACACGCTCCAGGGCGGCCAGCTGGTCCTGGGCCTGACGCGCCAAATCGGCGAACCGGGCCGGATCGAGCCCGATTTCCGCCGCCCTATCCTCCAACGTCTGCCAGAGCCCGAACTTTCCCATGATCGCGGACCGCATCAGCTCCGCCTCCAGCACAAGGGTCAGCGGGGAGCGATTAAAGATCCTGCCGTTGAGCTTGAGCCGGCCTACCCGCTCCAGCAGCCACGATGCCGCCTGACGGTACGGTCGCTGACGCAGCCCAAGATCATGGATCAGGGCACGCAACAAGCTCCGCTCGCCGCGTATCTCGGAGCCGATCCGTGCAAGCTCGGCATGAACGGGGGTGTCCGTGAAGTCGTCGGACATACGGTCAATCCGGGCCAGCCCCGCAGTGGCGCCGGTCAGGTGATCGGACAGATAGAGCCCAAAAAGCTTTTCGTCAATGGTGTCGGGAAGGCGCGGTGCCATAAGACCTCCGGGGTGCGATGAAGCGGAACTCCGGGCACAAACCCTTCGCTTGAAGGGCCGACGGCGACTGGGGGCTGCCCGGGTCTCAGCGGGCAATTCGCCGTCGACCCCACATCAATTCTAGGAGCCGAACAGCCCCTGCGGTGGAGTGGTCACTACCCTTTTTTCAGAGTGTTCCCAAGCACAGCCCAGAACGGTTACGCGGAGGTGGTCTCAGCCGTGCGGGCCGAACGGCGGTTGCGCACCCAGCGCCGCAGCAAGTCAACAACGGCCAGAAGCCCGGCCAACGGCGAGAGGACCGCCGCCGTGTACACAAACAGCAGCCATGTGAGCGTGGCTATGGGCGGCTGGCTGGTACTGAGCAGGGACAGGCCGCCGAACAGGCCAACCGTCCAGAAAAGCACCACGGCCAAGAGAACCGCCGCCGCGGGAAAATACTCGTTGGTCACTACAGTCATCAAAGTATTCATGGCTTATCCTCCTGACTGGCCGGGCAACGGACTCACCGGGTCATCTTTAGTATGGGGTCAGGGAAACCTGGATTACGGCAAGACGCAGAAACCGTGATGAAAATTACTCCGGCTGGCTTGCCGCCTGCCAAGGCCGGCGGCGCATGTCCTGGCCCATCTTGGCTCGTCAAGCAGCTTGACTAGCCAAGATGGGCCACTATCCCCCATGCTTGCTTCCATGTCCTCAATGTCGAGCCCATACCGGATCATCGCGGTCTGCACAGGCAATATCTGCCGGTCCCCGATGGCCGAGCTGATGCTGACCGAGGCCTTGGCAACAGCGGGGCTCGCCGGCGACGCCATTGTGGACTCGGCCGGAACCACCGCGTATGAGGCGGGCCGTCCCATCGATCCCAGGGCAGCTCGCAAGCTTGCGGCGCATCAGCTGAGCTCCGATCGGCATGTCGCCCGTGAATGGCGGCCCGAGTGGTTCCACCAGCGGCATCTCATCCTGGCACTGGACGTGGACCATTACGGCTGGCTGCGGGCCAGCGCTCCGGACGGCGAAGCCCTGGCCCGGGTCCGGATGCTTCGCAGCTTTGACCCGGCGGTGGCGGCCCGGGATCTGCTGGACCAGGGCATCGAGGACCCCTGGTACGGCGGGCACGCGGATTTCGACGTCACGTGGGACCTGATCCGGGGGGCCATTCCCGGGATCGTGGACCACGTCCGGGCGGAATTACGTCAACGGAACCAGCCAGAGCAGCAGGTACGCTCTATTTCATGACCCCCGCACCCGTGATCATCGCCATTGACGGCCGGTCCGGCGCAGGTAAAACCACTTTGGCTATCGAGTTGGCGGCCAGGCTCCGGGAGCACCGCAAGGTTTCGCTCTTTCATTTGGAAGACATTTACCCCGGCTGGAACGGGCTCTCCGCGGGCATTGAACGCTTCGTGACCACGGTCCTGTCACCCCTGCGGCGCGGCGAGGCGGCGGAATGGGTCAGCTGGGACTGGGAGAAACACTACGACGGCGAGGCCCGTGTCACGCTCCCGGCGGAGATAGTGATCGTGGAGGGCGTGGGCGCAGCCGCCGCGGCAGCCCGCCCCCTGCTGGACGCGGTGATCTGGGCCGAGGCGCCCGATCAGGACCGCCGCACCCGGGCCCTGACCCGCGACGGAAGCACGTACGAAGCCTTTTGGGACCTGTGGGCCGCGCAGGAGCAGGAGTGGCTGGACTCCGATCCGGTGCATGATTACGCCGACGTCCGGGTGCGCAACAACGCGGACGGCACGGCCCCGGATGACGTGCTCCAGGCCCTGCAGTACCTGCCCGCCCTCGCCGCCTGCCTGCTCCCCGAGTTGTCCTCCCGCCGCGGACTGCAGCTGAGGTCCGAGCGAATCGACGCCGAAGCCGACGCCGGCCGGCTCTTCGCCGCGCTCTACGCTCACTCACCGAACGCCGTCTGGCTGGACTCCTCGCTGCGGGCAGAGGGCATCGCTGCGGAGCGCAGCCGGTTCAGCATCTTGGCGGACGACGGCGGACGGTTCGGCCAGGACGTGCGCCACAGCTCCGGCGTGACCCGGCTGACGGCGGGCAGCGCCACGGTGCAGACGCCCGGACCGTTCTTTCGCTGGCTGGACGGGGTCTGGGGCCGCCGCGCCCTCCGGGCCCCGGAAGGCTATGACTGCGGGTTCGCCTTGGGCTGGCTGGGCTACCTCGGCTATGAGCTCAAGCGTGAAACCGGCGGGAGCGACGTCGCCGCCGGGACACCGGATGCCGCGCTGATCTTCGCCGGCCGTGCGGTGGTCCTGGACCACCGCGACGGTGCCGTCTGGCTGCTTGCCTTGGATTCCCCTGACGCCGATGAGTGGCTGGCGCGCGCACGGTCGGCGGTCGCCGAGGCGGCAACACCGGTCGCCGAAGCGGCTGCCGGCGCCAGCAACGGCGTGGCCGGTGCCCCTGGCCTGCGGTTCGCCGCGCGCGACTCGGAACCCGGCTATAAACGAAAGATTGCCGAGGCGCAATGTGAGATCACGGAGGGCAACACCTACGAGGTTTGCCTCACCACCATGCTCAGCGCCACGGTTCCGGCCGGCTCGGGGCCGCTGGATCCCTGGCAGACCTATCTCGCCCTGAGGAGGAGGAATCCCGCGCCGTTCGCCAGCTACCTGCGCTTCGGGGAACTGACCGTTGCCAGCACGTCGCCGGAGCGGTTCCTGCGGATAGGGGCCGACGGCGGCATGCGCGCCGAGCCCATCAAGGGCACCCGGCGCCGGGCCGCCGACCGCGACGTCGATGAGCAGTTGCGGCAGGAGCTCGAGTCCTCGCCGAAGGACCGCGCCGAGAACATCATGATCGTGGACCTGCTGCGCAACGACCTCAGCCACTTCGCCGTGGCGGGTTCGGTGACGGTCAGCAGGCTGTGTGCTATCGAAAGCTACGCCACCGTCCATCAGATGGTCAGCACCATCGACGCCCGGATGCGCCCGGGGCTGCCGCGGGCCGAGGCCGTGGCCGCGTGTTTCCCTCCGGGCTCCATGACGGGCGCTCCGAAAATCAGCACGATGGCCATCCTGGACCGTCTCGAGGCCGCCCCGCGCGGCGTGTACTCGGGCGCTATCGGCTACTTCTCATTGAGCGGGGCCATGGACACGGCAGTGGCCATCCGGACCCTGGTGGTCATCAGCGGCGGTTCCGGCCCGGCGGAACTCAGCCTCGGCGTCGGCGGGGCCATCACGGCGGATTCCTCGCCGGAGGAGGAGTACGAGGAAATCCGCACCAAGGCCTACGGTGTCCTCTCCGCGCTCGGGACCGAATTCCCCGGCAGCTAGTACCTGGGCCGGGCGCCTACTGCAGCGTCGCAGTGAGCCTGGCCACGTTGTCCACGTACTTGACGCCCATGGGACGCTGCATCCAGTCGTCGATCTTCAGCTCGTGGGAGATGTCCCGGTAGGTGTCCTCGACGGACCGCATCCTGTTCACGATGTCCTCCCCCAGCAGCATGACGGAGACCTCCAGGTTGAGCGAGAAGGACCGCATATCCATGTTGCTGGAACCCAGGACGGCCACTTCGTCGTCGATGGTGAAGTGCTTGGCGTGCAGGACGAACGGCGCTTTGTACAGGTAGATCCGCACTCCGGCCTCCAGCAGCGCCTCGTAGTAGGACCGCTGGGCGTGGTGGACCAGGAACTGGTCGCCTTTCTCCGAGACGAACAGTTCGACGTCGACGCCCCGCTGCGCCGCGGTCGTCACCGCGTAGAGCAGGGAGTCGTCGGGGACGAAGTACGGGCTGCAGATGGAGATCCGGTGCTGCGCCGAATAGATCAGGGTGTTAAACAGGCGCAGGTTGTTTTCGGTGACGAACCCGGGGCCGCTGGGCACGGCCTGCGCGGTGATGTTCCCGGGAGCCGGCGCGGGCTGGTGAGCCAGCTGCGCTTCCAATGATTCGTCGGTTTCGCTCAGCCAGTCCGTGGCGAACACCACGTTCAGGGTGGTGACGATAGGTCCGCGCATGCAGGCCATAAGCTCCACCCATTCACGGCCGACTTTGCGGTGCCGGGGGTTGTTGTAGGAGGGCTCGATCAGGTTCTGCGAGCCGGTGAAGGCGATATCGCCGTCGATCACCATGATCTTGCGGTGGTTGCGCAGGTCCGGGCGCCGCCACTGCCTGTGGAAGGGATTCAGCGGCAGCATGGGCCGCCAGTGGATCTTGCTGGCCTTGAGCCGGGCGATGAGTTTGCGGTAGCCCTTGATGCGCAGCGTGCCCAGGTGATCGAACAGCACGCGCACTTCCACGCCCCGATCGGCGGCCTCCTCGAGTGCGGTAAAGAGATCGTCCGTGACGTGGTCCGTGCTCATGATGTAGAACTCGGCGTTGACGAACACCTTCGCCTCGCGGACGGCCGCGGTCATGGCCTTGATGGAGTCGGGGTACCCGGGGAGCAAATCAATGCTGTTGCCGTCCACCATGGGCAGCGAGCCGAGGGTCTTGTTCAACTCGGCGGCGGAGGCCACCCACTCAGGGCCGTTGTAGTCGCTCTCCACCGCCGCCATGTGGGACGTGCCCGCCCGGATCCGCATGTTCACCGCGCGCTGTTGCGCTCGGCGCCGGCGTGAGAGCCGGAAGTTCCCGAAGAGCAGAAACAGCACCAGGCCAACGGAGGGCACAAAGAAGATGCCCAGCAGCCACGCCATGGCAGTGGTGGGACGTCGGTTACCGGGGATGATTCCGAGGGCCAGCACACGGATAACCAGGTCCACGACGCTCAACGCCACGATAAGCCAGCCGGGCGCGGCGCCCGCCAGCGGAAACGGCCACAGCACAGTCAGACCCCTAAATGGTTCCTCGCCCGCCGGACCTGTTCCGTGGCGGGCATTCAGCCCAGCCTATCCCGCCGGAGCCCCGGGATCCGGCCACGTGCGGCCTCACCGGCGCCGTCGTGGCGCTGGATCCGCGTGCGGGGGCCCGAGTGCGGACGGGTGCGGACGGGTGCGAACGGCGGGGCGGCCCAATCGGAACGGCGGGGCAGCCCAATCGGAACGGCGGGGCAGCCCTCAGGGTATCCGGCAGCGAGGCTAAGCTGGAAGCATGACTTCTGCTGCCCCCGCCACGGTGCTGGTATTCCTCGATCCCCAGTCCGAAAACGGCCGCATCGCCGACGCTTCCAAGCCGCAACTGATGGCAACGGACCAGGGCGCCACCCGGGGCGACGGGGTGTTCGAATCGATGCTCGCAGTGCAGGGCCACCCGAGGAAGCTCGATGCGCACCTGCGGCGCCTGGCGGGGTCCGCGCGCTTGCTTGACCTTGACATCCCGGCCCAGGATGCGTGGCGTAAGGCCATCCAGACCGCCATCACGGAGTACCGCCGCCAGCACCCGGCGCCCGCCCCCGAGGAGGATGAGGCGGTGGTGAAGCTGCTGGTCACTCGCGGTGTGGAAGGCGCGGATGCCCCCACTTGCTGGGTGCAGGCCTCCCCCGTTCCCGCCTCGGGCCGCAGGCAGCGGGAGGCCGGCATCGACGTGATCCTCCTGGACCGCGGCTACGACAGCGAAGTGGGTGAACGCGCCCCGTGGCTGCTCCTCGGCGCAAAGACCCTCTCCTACGCGGTGAACATGGCGGCGTTGCGGCACGCGCGCAAGCAGGGAGCCGACGACGTCATCTTCACCTCCTCGGACGGCAGGGTCCTCGAAGGCCCTACGTCGACGGTGCTGCTTGCGCACCTGGAAACGGCCGAAGACGGCGCCGGTGGCACCCGCACCACCCGGCGGCTCATCACGCCGCAGTTGGACAGCGGCATTCTTCCCGGCACCTCGCAGGGGGCGCTTTTCGCGGCCGCCAGGGCGGCTGGCTGGGAACTGGGCTACGGGCCGCTCGAGCCGCGGGACCTTTTTGACGCCGACGCCGTGTGGCTGATTTCGAGCATCCGCCTGCTGGCGCCTGTCAACCACATCGACGGCAGGGAAATCGGAACGCCGGCACTGCGCAAGCAACTGACAGCCGAACTCAACGAACTGTTCGCCACTATCGAATAGTCGGGGTTGCGGTTAAGGCTGGTTAGGGTAGCCCGCGCCCTTGCTTGCAGATCAGGAGTGGCCCGCCAGCGTGAGCACTATGAGCACGCAGTTGAGGCCCACGATAAGCGTTGCGCTGGCCCACCCGGCGATCTTGAGGGGCCGGGAATCCATGTGGATGCCCATCACCTCGCGCTTGCCGGTAAGCCGGATCAGCGGAATCAAGGCGAAGGGAATCCCGAAGCTGAGCAGGACCTGGCTGAGGACCAGGGCGAGAGTCGGTTCAATTCCTCCACCGAGAACGGCCAGGGCCGGGATAAGGGTGAGCACGCGGCGCGTCATGAGCGGCACCTTGAACTTGAGCAGGCCGCCCATGATGGTGGCGCCGGCGTAGCAGCCCACCGAGGTGGAGGCCAGCCCGGACGCCAGCAGGCCGATGGCGAACACCACTCCGATCACCGGGCCCAGTGCGGACGTCACGGCGGCGTGCGCGCCCGCGATCGTGTCGGTTCCCTCGATGCCCCGCAGGCTCGATGCGGCCAGCAGGAGCATGGCGATGTTGACCACCCCGGCCAGCAGCAGGGCTCCCGCCACGTCCACCCGGGTTGCCCGGATGAGCCTGCTCCGCACGGCTGGATCAGGGGAGAAGCCGTGCCGGTCCCGAGCCAGGGCCGAGTGCAGGTAGATGGCATGCGGCATCACGGTGGCGCCGAGCATGCTTGCGGCGAGCAGTACCGTATCGGTGCCCTCGAAGCGCGGCACGAGTCCGGTGAGGACGCTTCCCGCCTCGGGGGGATTGACGAAGAGGCCGGACACGAATCCAACGGCGATGACTCCGAGCAGGATGAGGATGGCGTATTCGAAGGACTTCTGGCCGCGGTGTGACTGGAGGGCCAGCAGCAGCATCGACGCCAGGCCGATGACGATTCCCCCGGCCAGCAGCGGAAGGCCGAACAACAGGTTCAGGGCCACGGCGCCGCCGATGACTTCCGCCATGTCCGTGGCACCGGCCACCACTTCGGCCTGCACCCAGTAGAGCCGGCGGCTGCGGGTGCCAAGGCGCTGGCCCAGGATCTCGGGCAGGCTTTGTCCGGTGGCCAACCCCAGCTTGGCCGACTGGTATTGAACGAGGACGGCCATGGCATTGGCCACCACCAGGACCCAGACGAGCAGGTATCCGAAGCTCGCGCCCGCAGTCAGGTTGGCCGCCACGTTTCCCGGATCAACGTAGGCAATGGCGGCCACAAAGGCGGGGCCCATGAGGAGCAGCCGGGATCGCCACCGGGGGCTCGCAGCCTGGCGTTCCGTGAGGGTGGAAGTAGCCATTCGTTCATTCCTCGTCTTTGGGGGCCTATAAACGAGGATAGCTCAAATTTAGGTATACCGAAAAGTGTTATTTCGGCAGGCCGCTTCCATCTTCCGAGGAGTCACGGTTGCGCTTTGAGAAAGTCGGGCAATGCGTCAACGTAGACCGTTTGGGGTGGCTCGAAGTAGATGACCAGAACCATATCGCCCACCGGAAACACACTTGTCTTATCAAAAGGATGGGCATGGAACGCACTTGTTCCACCGCGGAACGGCAGCATAACCTCGCCGATGGTCCCTGGGCCGATGAGTCCTGTGACCCTGCCGATCTTGCCGGTAAGGCTCCGATCAACATCTCTATGCATCTGGAGCTTTCGCGGGGCGCTTGCCTTCCCGGCTGTTCCTCAGCGCCGAGGACAAGGCAGGAAGATAGTCACCTACTTGGGCGAGGATCCCGCCGAGCATCTTGTTGACACCTTCGCCGCCGTTCAACACGGTCATCTGGCCCACATGGGAGAACGGTTCGGCCGCCGCGGCGATGATGGCGGGCATGTTCTCGGCGAGCTGCTGCGAAATGACGGCGTCCTGGTTGGTCCCGAGCGCCTCGGCCCGGGCCTTGATGCCCTCGGCCTCGGCCAGGGCCTTCGCCCTGATCGCCGACGCCGCAGCATCACCGCGTGCCCGGGTGGCCGCGGCTTCGGCCTCGCCGGTGACTTTGGTGGCGCCAGCCGCGGCCGCCGCGGCTGTTGCGTTGGCCTGCGCTTGGAGTTCGGTCCGCCTGGCGTTGACTTGCGCCTCAAGCTCAGTGCGGCGGGCGAGCGCTTCGGCGGCGCTGATGTCTGCGGCCTTCTGGCCTTCGGCGTCGGTGCGCTTGGCGTAGGCCTTTGCGTCCGCAGGCTTGCGGACGGTGGTCTGCAGCTTTTGTTCCTCGCGGTCCGCCTCGAGCTTGGCTACTTCCGTCTCCTGAACCACCACCTGTTGACGCGCCGTCGCCTCCGCCAGGGGGCCGGCCTGGGAGGCATTCGCCCGTGCCCTTTCGGCATTCGCCTGGGCCACGGATTGCCGAATCGCGGAGACGCTCTGGGCATCCGCGATCAGGGCCGCCGCTTCTGCTTCCTTTTCCGCCGCCTCGCGGTTTCTGGTTGCCTCGGCGATCCGGGCCTCCATCTTCACCTGGGCGATGTGCGGCTTGGCAATGTTCTGGATGTAACCGGTGGGATCCTGGAGGTCCTTGATCTGCAGTGAATCCACCACCAGGCCGAGCTTCTCCATTTCCACGCCACTGGCGCTGCGGACCTGGGAACCGAGCTTGTCGCGCTCCCTGATGATTTCCTCAACTGTCATGCTGCCGATAATCGAACGCAGGTGGCCCTCAAAGACGTTGTAAACCTGGCTCTGCATTTTGGGCTGCTGCCCCAGAAAGCGTCGCGCCGCATTGGCGATGAAGGGCGGGGCGTCTCCGATTTTGTAGATGACCACGCCTTCGACAATCACCTGGATGCCCTGCGACGTCACGCAGGAAACCTTGAGTTCCGTTTCATTCAGGGTCAGGGACAAGGGCCGGACCGTCTGGAGCCCGGGAATCACCAGCGCGCCCTTGCCTGTGACGATCTTGAAGTCCATGCCCTCCCTGGTCTCCAGGGTCCCCCGCGTCAATCCGGAGATGATGAGCGCCTCGTTGGGCTCAGCGACTTTCCACATCAGTTTTACGGCCACCCAGATGAAAGCGATGACGACAACGGCCCCGAGGATGGCGGCAATCAGGGGGAAGAACGCTGACAAGTCCGGCATCACAGGGCCCTTTCGACGGGATTCGCGGAGCCGCCGGCATGCGGGTTCGGCAGCGTGCAGCCAGCTCTTGTAGCCAGTGTCGTTGGGTCCCCGCCGGAAAGTCCAGTAACTGGATGAGATTTATTTTCGCCCGGACCAGCTGCCTTCCGGAGCGGAGTGCGCCCGGGAAGGCAGCTCAAGCGGCTGAACAGACCTAGGTGGTCTGATGGGAGGGCTGCGAGCGGGACGATTCCTGTTCGGCTGCCACACGCCAGTGCGCCCATTCCAGCGGTTGAACCGACGGGCGGCCCAACAGATATCCCTGGCCTGCGGTCATTCCCAGGCGGGTGACTGTGGCGAGTTCGGCCTCTGTTTCAATTCCTTCGGCCACCAGGTCAGCATCGATCTGCCGGGCAAATTCCACCATCGCGGCACCGACTGTTTGCTGGCCGGCAGCCCGGTCGATGCCTGATATCAGGCCCCGGTCGAGCTTCACGATATCCGGGCTCAGCAGCTTCACCTGGCGCATCGAGCCGAAACCGGCCCCCGCGCCGTCCACGGCCACCCGCAGTCCGCGCAATCGGAGGGGCGCCAGTGCCTCCACCAGGGGGGCGTACTCGTCTTCAGCGAGCCGCTCGGTCAATTCGATGACGATCCGGTCGAGGGCCAACTCGGATTGCTCCACGAAGGCGCGGAGCCGCGGGTCCAGGCACGTTGCCGGCGACAAGTTCAGGTCCACATAGAGATGCGAGGGAAGTTTTTCCGCAGCGGCGAGCGCCGCCTGCAGGGCCGCGAACTCGAGATCGGCGCCCAACCCGACTGCCGCGGCCTCGTTGAACCAGTGATCAGCGCTTGCGCCGTCGTCGCTCACAAAACGTGTGAGCGCCTCGACGCCCACAACGCTTCCGGTGGCGAGTTCGCAGATCGGCTGGAATGCCGTCAGGAGCATCCTGTCACCCAGGATCGCCTCGATCTTCTTCCTGCTGCGCCGCGTGAACAGAACCGGGTTCCCGGTGTCCGCCTCAGGCGGCGGCAGAATCGGAGTGAGAAGGGCCGCTGGCGGCACGTCAATTCCCTGGGCCTCAGGACCGGAGGCCCCGGGCGCGTGATCATCCGTTGCGGCCCTGGTGGCGATCAGGTGTTCGAGCAACGCGCGCTCGGGGCGTCCCGGATGCGTGGCCATGCGGGTCCGTAGCCGTTCCCGCGCCCACTCGCTCTGCGGAGAGGGATCGTCCAGGACCGACTCGATAATGTCCCATGCCTGTCCACGGATCGCAGGACTACTCACGTCCGAAGGCGGGATTGACTGGGTTCCCCATTCCGCTGTCAGCTCTCCGTCGGTCAATGCTGGAAAAGAAGTCTCATCCATTGACATTGGTTATTCCTTTATAAGTGCTGGTCCCGGCTGAGCCCGGGACCCGTCCATGGCTGCCGCACACTGATTCGAGGATGCAGTAACCGCGAACGTTTCAAAAGCGTACAACGAGACTGGGCTCTCTGTCTGTAGTGATCGCTATTGGTGATCGAGTCGTAATCTGTGCACGCGAGTTTCACTCTGTATGCCCGGGTGAATCAGGAAAGACCTGTGCCAGTGTTCCGTGCCGTTGGACGCGTGCCGTTACGGAACATGACGACGACGGCGGTGCGGGCCGTCCTTGTAAGTGTTACGTTTTTGGGGAGTAATGAGAACCGGTGCCAAGCCCTGACTGGCCGGTCGGCAACCCTCCCTTTCGCGGCGGGGTGCCTCAGGTGAATACTCGGCATATCGACCCATTCGAGTTGCAAGCGTGAGAGAAGGAGATCTGTTGTGTCTGATGCCCCCGTCAATCTGAGCCCGGCCGTTGAGCCTGCTGCCGGTCAGCAACAACCCGCCCAGGAAAAACTGGCCTATCGCCTCATCACGGGCCCGGACGACCGCACCTTCTGCGAGCGCATCTCCGAGGCGCTGGCCGACGGCTATGTGCTCCACGGAAGCCCGGCCGCCACGTTCAACGGCACCAGCGTGATCGTTGCCCAGGCCGTCATTCTGCCCGCCGCTGTGGCCACCGCGGACGCCGCCGTTGCCACTGCTGTTGACGAGCTGGATTTCGACGGCGAATTCCCGGACGAAGGATTCGAGGGCCACGCGTGAGCTACGCAGGAGACCTCAGCCCTCACGATGCCTGGGCCAAGCTGGAGCAAGGCGCCGTCCTCGTGGACGTCCGCACCGAGGGAGAGTGGGCCCATATCGGGATACCGGACACCAAGGCCACCGACAATGATCCCCTTTTCATCCAGTGGGTCTTCCCGGGCGGCATCCCCAACCCGGATTTCGTCGAGCAGCTGAAACAGCAGGCTCCTGAGGACACCGCCGTCGAACTGGTGTTCCTGTGCCGGTCCGGCGCACGGTCCATCGCGGCGGCGATCGCGGCCACCCAGGCCGGCTACACGGCCTACAACGTCCTGGAAGGCTTCGAAGGCGAACCGGACCGTTACGGCGAGCGCACCGTCAACGGCTGGAAGAACCGCGGCCTGCCCACCAATCTCGGAAAGAACTAAGTGACCTTCAACCCCGACGCCGCCAGCTGGAGCCCCGACACCCAGGCAGTCCGCGGCGGCCTTGACCGCACCAACTTTCAGGAAACGGCCGAGCCGATCTTCCTCAACTCCGGATTTGTCTACGAATCCGCGGCCGCAGCCGAGCGTGCCTTCACCGGCGAGGATGAACGGTTCGTGTATTCGCGCTACGGGAATCCCTCCGTGGCAACGTTCCAGGAACGCCTGCGGCTGCTCGAAGGCACCGAGGCGTGCTTTGCGACGGCGTCGGGCATGTCCGCCGTCTTCACCGCCCTGGGCGCCCTGCTGGCCGCGGGCGACCGCGTGGTGGCGGCCCGCTCGCTGTTTGGTTCCTGCTTTGTGATCCTGAACGAGATCCTGCCCCGCTGGGGCGTGGAGACGGTCTTTGTGGACGGACCGGATCTTGAACAGTGGCGCGAGGCTCTGTCCCGGCCCACCACGGCGGTGTTCTTCGAATCCCCGTCGAACCCGATGCAGGAGATCGTGGACATTGCCGCCGTCAGCGAACTGGCGCACGCCGCCGGTGCCACCGTGGTGGTGGACAACGTTTTCGCCACCCCGCTGCTCCAGCGCTGCGGCGATCTTGGCGCGGACGTGATTGTGTACTCCGGGACCAAGCACATCGACGGCCAGGGCCGGGTCCTGGGCGGGGCCATTCTGGGCACGAAGGAATTCATCGACGGCCCCGTCAAACAGCTGATGCGGCACACCGGCCCGGCGCTGTCCGCATTCAATGCCTGGGTGCTCACCAAAGGCCTGGAAACCATGGCCCTGCGCGTGAACCACTCGTCCGCCTCGGCCCTGCGGCTGGCGGAATGGCTCGAGGAACAGCCCGCGGTCAGCTGGGTGAAGTATCCGCTGCTGAAGTCCCACCCGCAGTACGGACTCGCGGCGGCGCAGATGAAGGCGGGCGGGACCGTCCTGACCCTGGAGCTGTCTCCCTCCGCCGGGCGCTCGGCCAAAGAGGCCGCCTTCGCGCTGCTGGATGCGCTGCGGATCATCGACATCTCCAATAACCTGGGTGACGCGAAGTCACTCATCACCCACCCGGCAACCACAACCCACCGCGCCATGGGCCCGGAGGGCCGCGCGGCCATCGGGTTGAGCGACGGCGTGGTGCGGCTCTCGGTGGGCCTTGAAGACGTGGACGACCTCATCGAAGACCTGCAACAGGCTCTCAAACAGATCTAGGCGGCGGTCCCCCGGGCGGCGGTTCCCCGGGCGACGGGCCCGGGCAACAGCCCCTCAGTGCCTCAGTGCCTCAGTGCCTCAGTGCCTCAGTGCAGGATTTCCCGGATCAGCCCGCGGTGTCGACGTCCCAGTGGACACGGATTGCCTCCGCCACCGGGCCCCCTGTCACGTCCACCCGGAAGGCAACCGGAGCGGTCCCCGTTTCTTCGATGACGGCGTCGCGGTACACCCGGCCGCACGAAGGGCACAGGGTGTAGACGTCCTCGTCGTCAGGCCACGGGGCCAGCCCGGCCGGCACGGGTGACTCGCCGTCAATATGCACGGGTATCCCTTGCGAGTTGGCCTGGATCAGGCCGTCCTTGCTGACGGTGTTCCCGCAGACGCAGGTGATGGTGGTGACATCATGATCCACCACGTCGGCATATTCAGTTTCCATGGCGTGCTCCCGGTCGTTGGACGAAGACGGTACTTCTGGACTGGCTGCCTCCCAGGTCAATCAGGGCGTGGGCTCAGGGCATGCGCACGCGCAGCAACACCGGGGCGGGTTCCTCCGCGGCGTTGGCCTGCGCACACCGCATGCTCACCTCCACCGCGTTCGCCACGACGGCGGCGAGCCCGGCGTCGTCGAACGCGGCCCCGGAGAGGGCAGCGTCCCTGACACGGCGCTGCTGCTGCGAGCCTGTTCCGCGCTCCAGGATCCTGCGGACGCCGCTGCGGGCGAGCTCAAGTTCACCCTGTTCAGAGAGGACAGGGGCAAGATAATCCACCAGCGACTCCACCACCTCCGCGGCGGGGGCAGGCCGGAAAGTGCCGAAGTCCAGCAGCTCGCTGCGGAGCCCGCAGTTACTTGCCTGCCACGCCGCCATCCGCAACAGCACCGTGGGCACCGGCGCCGGATCCACCTCGGCGCGCCATTCCCTGCCCGCCGATTCCACCAGCCCCCGCACCAGTACCGCGATCAGGGCCGCGTCCTCCGCGTTCAGGCAAACGTCCGCCACGCGGACTTCCACGGTGGGGTGGTTCCGTGAAAGCCGCGCGTCGAAATAAATCATGCCCTCGTCCAGCAGCACGCCGCTGTCCAGCAGACGGGTGACCAGGCGCCGATAGGAGGACAGGGTGCCGAACAACGAAGAAGGGCCCGAGGTCGGCCAGCGGTTCCAAGCCTGCGTCCGGTAGCTCTCAAACCCGGTTTCCACGCCGTTCCAGTACGGGGAGTTGGCGCTGAGGGCGGTCAGCACGGCCAGCTTGTCGCGCACGCGGTCCAGCACCGCCACTCCCTCGTCCTGGGACTCGATGAAGGTGTGGACGTGGAAACCACAGGTCAGCTGCTCGTGGACGGTCAGCCCGAACCGTTCCTGCATGGTGGCGTATCGCGGGTTTGGGGTGGTGTGTGTGGTTGACGGCACGGGCGACGTCGCAAGGGCGGCCACCCGGGCGCCGTGTTTCCGCGCCGCCTCGTCCGCCAATGCCCGCCCCTGCCGGATCTGCTGCAACAGCTCGGCGTAGTCCAGGCACGGCTTCGTTTGGGTCTCTATCTGCTCGAGCTTCAGTTCGGCAGTCAGGCCGGAGGCCTCGTGTCGCGTGGTTTGATCGTGGGGATCGGGGATCCGGGGTCTGTCCGGGGCGTCGTCCGCGGCGAGCTTCCGTCCAGTTAACAAGGCGTCCGCCAGCGCCAGCGGCTCCCCGCTCACGGGGTCCACGATCAGCAGCTCTTCCTCAACCCCGAAAGTTCGCATGCATACATTCTGCCCCTTGCGCTGCGTGTTAGACAGGCATCGTAACGCAAGTACACGGAGCTACAGGGGGCCACTGGCGCCCCCTCAGACACGCCGCCCGGGGTAAGGGATCCTTGGTGCCGTCAGACGATTCAGTCTTGGAAATACTCGATTTTCGCGCCGATGGTGTTGAGACGCTCGGCCAGATCCTCGTACCCGCGCTCGATCACATAGATGTTGCGCAGCTCGGATACCCCGCGGGCGGCGAGCATGGCCAGCAGGAGGCAGGCCGCCGGGCGCAGTGCCGGCGGGCAACCCACCTCGGCCGCACGCCATTTGGTGGGTCCGTTGACATAGATGCGGTGCGGGTCCAGCAGTTGGACCTGGGCGCCCAGCTTGTTCAGCTCGGTCAGGTAGATGGCCCGGTTCTCGTAGACCCAGTCGTGGATCATCGTCTGGCCGTGAGCGTTGCCGGCAATGACCGCGAAGAACGGCAGGTTGTCGATGTTCAGGCCCGGGAACGGCATGGGGTGGATCTTGTCCTCGGGGGCGCGGAGCTCGGAGGGCTTGGTGGTGACGTCCACCAGCCGGGTGCGGCCGTTCCGGGCGAAATACTCCCCGGAGATCTCCAGCGCCTGGCCCATCTGTGCCAGGGTGGCCAGCTCGATCTCCATGAACTCGATGGGCACGCGGCGGATGGTGACCTCCGAGTGGGTGACGATGCCCGCGGTGATCAGGCTCATCGCTTCGATCGGGTCCTCGGACGGGAAGTATTCGATGTCCACGTCGATGGACGGGCGCCCGGTGATCTTCAGCGTGGTGGTGCCCACCCCGTCGATCTCCACGCCCAGCCGCTGGAGGTAGAAGCAGAGATCCTGCACCATGTAGTTGGGGCTGGCATTGCGGATGACCGTGGTGCCCGGCCGGTGGGCGGCCGCCATGATGGCGTTTTCAGTAACGGTATCGCCCCGCTCGCTGAGCACAAACGTGCGGTCGTTGCCGTCCGACGGCGGCGCCTGCACCGCATAGAAGCCGGACTTCGCCTCGACGGACAGCCCGAACTGGCGAAGCGCCTGCATGTGCGGCTGCACCGTGCGGGTGCCCAGGTCGCAGCCGCCAGCATACGGAAGGCGGTACTCGGCCGACTCGTCCAGGAGGGGGCCCAGCAGCATGATCACGCTGCGGGTCCGGCGGGCTGCCTCCACGTCCATGGCATCAAGGTCCAGGACGGCCGGGCGGCGGATCTGCAGATCGTTGGCGTTGAGCCATGTGCATTCGACGCCGATGCTGGTCAGCACCTCCACGATCCGGTTCACTTCCTCGATCCGCGCAAGCCGGCGCAGCGTGGTGGTGCCGCGGTTGATGAGGCTTGCGCACAGCAGGGCCACCCCGGCGTTTTTGCTCGTATTCACGTCCACGGAACCGGAGAGTGTCCGGCCGCCCTCCACCCGCAGGTGAGTCATGGCAGGGCGGCCCACCTTGACGATGGTCCGGCCCACGATGGTCTCCAGCCGCTGAATCATCTTGAGGCTGAGGTTCTGTTTGCCTTGTTCCATTCGGGCAATGGCGCTTTGGCTGGTGCCCAGCTCGGCCGCCAGTTGGCCCTGGGTCCAGCCCTTCTCCCCCCGGGCATCGCGGAGCAGCACGCCTACGTGTTCAGCAGTCTCTTGAGTCATCCGAGAAAAATATCATGGGTGAGCTATTCCGCCCGGACGGAAGCGCCGAATTGCCGCCAACGTCACAGAATATTCATCCTGTGCGATAAATGCCTGCTACTGCCGCACCAGAAAGACCAGATTCCAGGTGCCCGCCCCGGCGGCGGCACTGTAGGCGGCGGATGCAATCGCCAGTCCGCCAAGCACCACCCAGAGGTCGAGGCGGCTGTACGTTGACTCCCGCGCCCAGGTGCGCCGGGCACCTCCAAAACCTCTCGCCTCCATGGTGACGGCGAGCCGGGAAGCGCGCCGGATCGCCTGGACCATCAGCCCGAAGCTCTGCCCGAGGGTGGCGCGGATCCGCTGGAACGGGTTGCCGCGCGAACCCACTCCGCGGGCGCGGCGGGCCATGCCGATGGTTTGCCATTCCTCAGCCATGAGTCCCACCAGCCGCATGGCGGCGAGCGTTCCCAAGACAAAGCGGTGCGGCAGTTTCGCCTTCTGGGCGAGCGCATCGGCCAGGTCTGTGGGGTCCGTACAACTCATGAGCAGGACGGCGGGCAAGGCGATCGCCAGGCCGCGGAGGAGGAATCCCACCCCAAGCTCAAGGGAACCGGAGCTGATGGACCAAATGCCGACGTCGAGCAGTATTCTTCCCCTGTCCGGCGCCAGGATGGCGGTGCTCCAGCCACCCAAGGCCGCGGCGAGGATCAAAGGCCAACCGCGCTGCCACAGCAACTGCACGGTCAGCCCGGCCAGCGGAAAAAGCAGCAGTTCACCGGCGAGCGCCACCGACGCCGACACCCAGTCGATCGACAGCGCCAGCACCAGGGTGATCAGCACGACGGCGGCGAACTTGGCCAGCGGGTTGGCGCGCGTGAGGAGGGCGCTGTTGCCCCGCAGGGTCAGGGCCTCCCTCACAGCGGACTCACCCCCGGATTCGTGAGCTCGGGTGCGCCGCGCTCCGGGGAGCCCAGTTTCAGCTCGGTGCCGCCGAGCACGGCGGTGAACTCCTGGTCGTGGGTGACGGAAACCACGGCGGTGCCGCCGTCCAGGAGCTCCGAGAGGAAGGATGCCAGTTCCGCCCAGGTGTTGGCGTCCTGGCCGAAGGTGGGTTCGTCCAGGACCAGCACCTGCGGGTGCGCCGCGAGGACCGTGGCCACCGAAAGCCGGCGTTTCTCGCCGCCGGAAAGTGTGTAGGGGTTGGCGTCCACCAGGGAGGCCAGCCGGAGCCGCTCCAGCAGTTCGTCCACGCGCTCCTCGCCGTGGCCCAGGTGCCGGGGTCCGAACATCAGCTCGTCCAGGACCCTGCCGGTGACGAACTGGTGTTCGGGCTCCTGGAACACCGTGCCGATCCGCGAGATCAGCTGTTCGGCCCGCCACTTGTAGGGATCGATGCCCGCACCCGTGCTGAGATCCACCGTGGCGGACACCTTGCCCGCCACCGGCTCAAGCAGTCCGGCGAGGGTCAGTGCGAACGTGGATTTTCCCGAACCGTTCGGCCCGGTGATGGTCAGCGCGTGGCCGGCGCGGACCTGGGCTGCTATGCCGGACTGGACCGGCGAGGGCGGGACTGTGGTGAAACCGCGGCGGCGGGGCCTTTCCCGGGAGACGGCCAACTGCTCCGTTGCAAGCAGCAGCGCACCGGCGTCGGGCTCCCCGCCGGTGCCGGACCGCTGGGTGCCGGACCCCTGACCGCCGGCGTCCGCGCCTGAGCGGCCACGGGTGGCCGGCACGTACCCGGGCACCCAGACTCCGGCGGCGGTGAGCATATCCCTGGCCTGTTCCAGCACCTGGTCGGGACTGCCGTCGATCAGCACCGCGGGGTCCGTGGAGGATCCCGGCTGCAGGACCACGATCCGGTCCACGAGGTCCTTCCACACGCCCACCCGGTGTTCCACCACCACCAGTGTGGCCCCGGCCTTGTCCAGGCAGCGGCCCACGGCGTCACGGACCTCCAGGACACCGACGGGGTCGAGATTGGCGGTGGGCTCGTCGAGCAGGATCAGTCCGGGGCGCATCGCCAGGATTCCCGCGAGCGCCAGGCGCTGCTTCTGGCCGCCCGAAAGGGCCGACGTCGGGTGGTCCAGCGAAAGGTGGGCAAGCCCGACGTCGTCGAGTGCTTCATGCACGCGCTTCCAGATTTCCTCGCGGGGCACGGAGAGGTTTTCCGCGCCGAAGGCCACGTCGTCGCCCAGGCGTGAGAGCACCACCTGGGTTTCGGGATCCTGCTGCATTAGCCCGGCGCGGCCGCGCTGGGCGCGAGGGGGCGCCCCATCGATCAGGAGGCTGCCGGTTTCGTCCGCATCCTCCGGGTCCCCGCCGGCCGCCCCGTGGGAGCCGGCGGCACTGTCCCCGAGGACCCCAGCCAGGGCGTGCAGGAGCGTGGACTTGCCCGCCCCCGAGGGGCCCAGCAGCAGCACCCGTTCGCCCGGACGGATGTCCAGGTCAAGGGCGCGGACAGCAGGACGGGGCCGGCCGGCGTGGCGCCAGCCCCAACCGCGTGCCGCGACTGCTGCCGGGCGGACACCGGCGTCGTGGGAGCTCATCAGGAGAAGACGGGCTCCGTTGCTGCCTTGCGGGAAGCGAAGGAGCTCAGCACGCCGGTCCTGGCGAGGCCACGGGTGGCAACCCATGAGACGGCACCGGCAATAACGGCGCCGGAGATGGCGCAGAACACGATGTAGGCGAGCTTGTCACCGGCTTCGTAGGCAATATTCCAGCCCCAGGGCATGAAGGAGTCGTTGAGGCCGCAGAAGAGGCCGGCGCCTGCGCCAGCCAGCAGGGAAACCGGCAGGTTGAACCGCTTGTAAATGAACGCCGCGAACACCAGTTCGGCGCCCAGGCCCTGCAGAACGCCGGAGATCAGCACCGTGGTGCCGTACTGCGAGCCCATGATCAGCTCGCCCGTGGCGGCCACGGTTTCGCAGAACAGCGCGGCGCCGGGCTTACGGACAATGAGCATGCCCAGGATGGCCGGAATCATCCAGCCGCCGGCGTAGAGCCCTGTCAGCGGCGGGTAAAGCGCGTTGACAGGCGTGGAGATCACGTTGGCGCCCTGGTCCCAGGCCCAGAAAATGACGCCGCCGGCCACGGCGGCGAGGGCGGCCACCACAATGTCCACCACCCGCCAGTTGTATTTGCTGCCGGTCAGCGTCTGCTTTGCAGAAATGTCAGTCATGTCTTCCTCCTGAAGTACAGGAGGGGAGAGTGTTCCCCGGCTTTGTCGCGGCGTTGCCGCCTGCTACCGGACACTCTGAGAACTCGACTCCCTTGCGCCGGTACTAGCCGGATCAGGTTCGAGGGTCTGCGGCTGTCCGCACTCTCAGCGCCCATCCACGGTTTCCTTGGATTGCTCCAGTGATGCCCGACGGCGGCGCTCCCCTGTCGTATCAAATCGCCCTTATGGGCGGTGCTCAGTTTACACCTGAATGACCTGTGATTCCCGGGCCGGCAGTCACAATCCGGCGGCGGTTTTCCTGGGCTTCGGTTCGGATGCTGCTGCAGCCATGGCATCAAACGACGTGGCCGAGCCAGGTGCTGCCAGAGCCCTTGGTCCCGCTCCAGGCGCCAACTGGTGGTCGAGGCGTTGGCGGGAATCCTCTCACGGATGCCGTTAGGCTAGGGAAAGCCCTGTTCCCCTCACAAGGAGTTCCTGTATGAACATCTTCATCAAGCTGCTTGGCACCGGAGTCAGCCTCCTGGCAGGCTTCGCCGGCACAAAGCTCGTGGACACCATCTGGGAAAAGAGCACCGGCAAGAAGCCCCCGAAGGGCGGCAAGGACGATGTTCCCACCACGCTCCGCTCCGCCCTGACGTTCGCCCTGATCTCGGCATCGGTCAGCGCGGTCATCCAGGTGCTCGCCAACCGCGGCACCCAGCGGGCCATCACCCGCTTCGCCAAGACCCAGGACATCGTCTAACCCGCAGGGTCAGGCCTCATCCTCGAGGCCCTGCTTATCTGCTGCCCGCTGCACCACGGCCTCCAGCTCATCGGTGGTGAGCAGTTCCTTGTGCAGGTGCTTGGTGCGGTAGCCCGCGCGGCCCACCATGTGAGCGGACACGGGTACGGTGAGCAGCTGGAAGATCCACGCCAGCAGAAGCACGGGCCATACCCACCAGGACCGCAGTTGAAGGCCCACCGCGGCCAGCAGCAGGAACAACCCCAGCACCTGCGGTTTGGTGGCCGCGTGCATCCGGCTCATGAGGTCCGGGAAGCGCAGCAGCCCGATGGCCGCGCCCAGGGACAGCACCGCGCCGCCCACCATAAAGACGGCCGAAACCGCATCAATCAGCCAGTCCATGCTCACTGCCTCAGGATTCATTGGGGTGGTCCCGCCTGTCCGCAACGAACCGCGCAACCGTCACCGAGCCGATGAAGCCGATGATGGACAGCGCCACCAGCAGCATCAGGTTGTTCAGGTGCCTGTTCACCGCCATGTCGATGCAGAGCGCCGCGCCGATGATGGCCAGCAGGACATCGGAGGCGAGGACGCGGTCCAGCAGCGATGGTCCGATGGCGATCCGCACAATTGCACCGGCCGCAGCCAGGGACAGGATTACGGCCGTTATGGCCAGGACAAGCTGCATCACGCGCCTGCTTCCTCCTTCAGTGCCAGAAGTTCTTCCTTGCTGCCCATAACCCTGATCAGCCCGGCCTCGGTGTCGCGGACCTCCTTGCGGAGCGCCACCACGTCCTCGGCGTTCCGCACGTTCAGCCCATGGATGTACAGCGTGGAGGTGGAGCGGTCCACTTCCACCACGAGCGAACCCGGGATCAGCGAGATCACGTGGCCGGTGGCCGTTACCATCAGGTCCGAGTGGCTTCTGAGCTGAACGGCAACGACGGCGTTGTTCACCTTGGGTCCGCGGACCACCGCCAGGTAAAACACCTGGAAGCTGGCCGCCACCACCTTGGTCAGGAAAAGCAGGGCGAACGGCACGGCATGCACGATGCTGAAGCGGCCGCCCAGCTCCACCGGCGGAAGATAGAAGAGCCTGGCCACCACGATCGCAATGAGGGCGCCGAAGAGCGCGTTGCCGGGGCTGAAGTCCTGCCAGAGCGCGCACCAGACGATCACCAGCCACACGAGCAGGGGCAGCTCCTGCCGGAGGGAGACGCGTCGCCGGCTCATTTCTGCCCCTGCGCCAGGGGCGGCACGGCCGCGTCTTCGCCCAGCACTGCCTGAATGTAGGACGACCGGTTCAGCATGTCCTGGGCGGACTGGTCCGCCACCTTGAACAGCGGGCCCGCAAAGACGGTCAAGGCGATCCCGAAAAGCACCAGCCCCAGGGTGGAGCCCACCATGGTCCGCGGCAAGAGCACCACGTTGTGCCTCCCGGCCCGGCTTCCGGTATCGGAGTTCTCCGGCGCGGCCAGCAGGACCGGGTCGGGGTGGTCGGCATCCTCGGGTTTGCGCCAGAACGCGCGGTTCCATACGCGGGCAACGGCCAGCAGGGTGAGCAGGCTGGTGAGGACGCCTCCGGTCACCAGCGCATACGCCAACGGGGTCCCCAGCTGGACGCCGGCCTGCAGCAGTCCGAGTTTCCCGAGGAAGCCGGACAGCGGTGGGATGCCCGCGAGGTTCATGGCGGGGATGAAGAACAGAAGGGCCAGCATCGGGGACAGTTTGGCCAGGCCGGCCACGCGGTCGATCGACGAGCTTCCGCCGCGGCGCTCGATTAGTCCAGTGACCAGGAAGAGGCTCGTCTGGATAGTAATGTGATGGACCACGTAGAACACCGCGGCGCCCAGCCCGGCCACGGAGGACATGGCCAGGCCGAACACCATGTACCCGATGTGGCTCACCAGGGTGAAGGACAGCAGACGTTTGATATCGCTCTGCGCCAAGGCACCCAAAATACCCACCACCATGGTCAGCAGAGCCGCCACCATTAGCGGATTGTTGAGCGTATCTCCCGGGAAGAGCAGGGTCTCGGTCCGGACCATCGCATAGACGCCCACCTTGGTCAGCAAGCCCGCGAACACGGCCGTCACGGGAGCCGGGGCCGTGGGATAGGAGTCTGGAAGCCAGAAGGAAAGCGGGAAGACGGCCGCCTTGATGCCGAAGGCAACCAGCAGCATGACGTGCAGCAGCGTGCGGGTCCCCTGGTCCAGGTCCGCGAGCTTGATGGCGAGGTCGGCCATATTGATGGTGCCCGTGGCGCCGTAGATCATGGCGATGGCAATCAGGAACAGCACGGAGGAAACCACCGAGACCACGGCGTAGGTGATGCCGGCGCGGATACGCGGCCCGGTTCCGCCCAGGGTCATCAGGACGTAGCTCGCGGTCAGGAGGATCTCAAACCCGACATAGAGGTTGAACAGGTCCCCGGAGAGGAAAGCATTGGACACCCCCGCCACCAGGATCAGGTAGGTGGGGTGGAAGATCGAGACCGGCGCGTCGCGGTCGCCGTCGGCCATGCCCTGTCCGGTGGCGTACACCAGCACTGCAAGGCTGATGGCGGAGGAGACCACCAGCATCAGGGAGGAGAACTGATCCACCACCAGGACGATGCCCCAGGGCGGCAGCCAGCCGCCGATGCTGACGGCCGCGGTTCCGCCTTCCCAGACGGAGGCCAGCAAAAGGCACTCGAGCAGCAGCGTGAGGCTCAGCACGAGGATGCTGACCGCGCGCTGAGCCTTCGAGTACCGGATCAGCACAAACGTCAGCGCGGCCCCCAGGATGGGAAGCACCACGGCGAGCGGTGCCAGGCTTGCGATGTTCACTTGGTGCCTCCTTCCGGCCCGGGTGCCACGTTCTGGGAACCAGGCTGTTCCTCGGCGGCCGCGTCCCTAACGGCAATTTCGCCGCCTCCCGCGGGGATCGTTTCAAGAATGTCCGCGGCTGCCGCGTTGGAGACTGCACTGCCGTCGGAGCCAATCATGGTGAGCGGGAACTCGGAAGTCTCCACGGGAATTTCGGCGTCGTCCTCAGCGTCGAAGCTGGGGGTTTCGGCAACGCGGCGGTCCTCAATGTCATCCTGGATTTCATCCTGGCGGGCCAGCACCCAGGCGCGGTAGATGATTCCGAGCATAAAGGCGGTGACGGCGAACGAGATCACGATTGAGGTGAGGATCAGTGCTTGCGGGAGGGGATCGCTGTAGGCCTCCGGCGCGGTGTCCTTCCTGAACATGGGAGCCACGCCGGCATAACCTCCCGTGGCCAGGATCAGCAGGTTGGTGGCGTTGGCCAGCAACATCAGGCCCAGGAGCACCCGGGTGAGGCTGCGTTCCAGGATCAGGTAAATGCCGCAGGCATAGAGCGCACCCATCACCGTCAGCAACGTCAGATTGACGTTCATGCTTTCCCCTTTGCGGTGGTTTCGGCGGGAATACCACCCGGTTCCTGGTCCTCGCCCGGTCCACCGGGATGCTCTTCGAAATGCTCGTCGATTTCGGCACCAAGGCTGCGCAGCACGTCCAGCACCAGGCCGATCACCACGATGTAGACTCCGATGTCGAAGATGGTGGACGTGACGAACTTGACGTCGCCAAAGACCGGCAGCCACAGTTCGATGACGGCGCTCTGGAAGACCTGTCCGCCGAGCAGTAGCGGCATCACGCCGGAGACTGCGGCCGTGGCCAGGCCTATGCCCAGGAGCGTGCCGGCGCCCACAGGTGTGGCTTCCCTCAGCTCGAAGCGGCCGCCCGCCAGGTACCGCAGGGTCAGGGCAAGTCCAGCCGTGAGGCCGCCCGCGAATCCGCCCCCGGGAAGGTTGTGCCCGGCCAGCAGCAGGTAGATGGAGAAGACAATCATCGAGTGGAACACCAGCCGCGTAACCACTTCGAAGATGATGGACCGTCGCTCCGGGGCCATGGTCCGTCCCGCCACCAGCCATGCGTCGCGCGTCGCCGCGGCGAATTTCCGGCTCAATGCCAGCGCGGCGCCGTCACGGGAACTCTGGTCAGCAACCGTGCGCCGTCCCACCGTGCCCTCCACAACCGTGGCGGGGGTGCGGACGCTGTCGCCGCGGCTGCGCACGAAGATCAGGCTTGCCACGCCGGTGGCCGCCAGGGCCAGGACGGAGATCTCACCGAACGTGTCCCACGCCCGGATGTCCACCAGGGTCACATTGACGATGTTCAGGCCCCCGCCGCCTTCGTAGGCGAGCTGCGGGAACTGCAACGAGACCGGCAGGGCGGTGCGCGCGCCCATGGCGTAGATAGCCACAAAGATCATGGTGGCGCCGAAGGCCAGGCCGATGATGACCCGGACCACCCGGTACTTGCCGCCGGTGCGGTCCCGGAGCTCGGCCGGCAGGCTCCGCATTGCCAGCACAAATGCCACGAGGATGATGGTTTCAACCAGCATCTGCGTCAGGGCCAGGTCCGGTGCCCCCTGCAGCGCAAACATCAGCGCAATACCGTAGCCGGTCACGGAAACCATCAGCACCGCGAGGAACCGTTTGTTGGCGCGCACCGCCGCCAGGGCCCCGATCACGATGCCGGCGCCGGCCACGACTTGCAACGGGGAATGCGGATCGATGAAGTACAGGCCCTCGGGCAACGGCTTGTTGGCGGCGATAAGTGCCGTGAGGGGAAGCACGAACGCCATCGTCAGGATGACGGCAAGGTAGAAGAAGAGGGAACCACGCTGGGTCCGGCCCGTAATCCAGACGGCGGTGTCGTCCAAGGCGCCGATGGTCATCTGGTAGGCCCGGTCGCCGTCGATCCAGCCGGGCACCAGGGCCTGCAACCGCGCCACGAGGTCGCGGCCATAAAACATCGCCAGGCCCAACGCGAAAGTCAGGGCCGTGAGTCCAAGCGCCGGCGTGAAACCGTGCCAGAGCGCAAGGTGGCCGGCCCCGGCGGCCGCGGCACCGGCGTCGTGCGCGAACTGCGCCGCATACGGCTGGATCCATCCGTCCACGGAAGCGGGCCAGAGGCCGTAGATGATGGTGAGCAGGCTCAGGACGGCCGGGGCAGCCAGGAAAGACGGCTTGATGGCCTTGAACGGGGTGGCGGTGACGCCACGCTTTGTTGCAAACGCTCCCCACATAAAACGGGCGCTGTAGGCAAAGGTGAGGACCGATCCCAACACCAGGCCAACCAGGATCATCAAGACCCAGGGGACGGGCTGCGCGCCGTCCCCCGGGGCGGGGCCGTAATGCAGAAAAGCTTCGAACACCGATTCCTTCGCCACGAACCCGGCCATCGGCGGGATGCCCGCCATGGAGGCGGCGCCTATTGCCGCCACTATGGCGAGTGCGCGCGAGGACTTGTACACGCCGGAGAGCTTGCGGAGGTCGCGGGTCCCTGACTGGTGGTCGATGATGCCCACCACGAGGAACAGCGTGGCTTTGAAGAGCCCGTGGGCCAGGAGAAGCGCGAGTCCGGCCAGTGCGGCGTCCGGTGTGCCGAGGCCCACCACCATGGTCAGGAAGCCGAGCTGGCTGACCGTGCCGTAGGCCAGAATGAGTTTAATATCTGTCTGGCGGAGCGCCCGGTAGCCGCCCACCAGCATGGTGGCCAGACCCAGCCCCAGCACCATGGGCAGCCAGTACGCGGTCTCCGCGAAACCCGGCGCCAGCCGGGCCACCAGGTAGACGCCGGCTTTCACCATGGCCGCGGCGTGGAGGTAGGCGCTGACGGGGGTGGGGGCCGCCATGGCTCCCGGCAGCCAGAAGTGGAACGGGATGAGCGCGGATTTCGTGACGGCGCCGACAAGGATCAGGACGACGGCGGCGCCCACGGCCCCGGCCGCCGGGCCGGTGGACAGTGCCGGGGCCTGTTCCAGGATGGCCGACATCCGGTAAGTGCCGGCGCTGAACCCGAGGATGACCAGACCCACCAGCATGGCCAGGCCACCGGCAGTTGTGACCATGAGTGCCTGCAGCGCCGAGCGCCGGGCGGAGAGCCTGGTGCGGGCGTACCCGATCAGCAGATACGACAGGACCGTGGTCAGTTCCCAGAAGATGAACATCAGAAGCAGGTCGTCGGCTGTCACCAGGCCGAACATTGCCCCGGCGAAGGCGAGCAACTGGGCTCCGAATCCGCCCAGGTCGCTGTCCTTGTCCTTGAAGTACCGGGCGCAGTACACCAGAACCAGCGCGCCCACGCCAAGCACCAGCAGGGACATGATCCAGGCGAGCGCATCCATCCGGAAAGCAAGGTCGATCTTAAGGTCAGGGACCCAGGGAACAATCTCCGAGATGAAGCCGGGCTCAGCGGGGGTGGTGCCGGACCCTGCCCGGTAGACGGCGGGGTGCTGAAGAACCAGCCAGATGAACGATCCGGCCGGGACGGCCGCCAGCGCGTAAAACGCATTCCTGCCGAACTTCCGAAAGAGAAGGGGCGCCACAGCAGCCACCGCGAAATGCACGGCAAGGACTGTGATCACTGGTATCTCCGCAACGTCAGGAATTCGATTGTCAAGAGTTGGAGCAGGCGGTCATTCGTCAGGTTCAGTCCAGACAGTTTATCAAGCGGATACAACTACTTTTTGCAGCTGAAAGGCGTGTGGGCGAAGGATCCCCGGGATACCGGCGAGTTTCCACCTTGTGTTCACAAGCCGTTGCGCTACGGGCGGATAGCATTCAGGCTATGAAGCCCGCCACCGCGTCCGCGGCCACGCATCAACCGTCCGACCTGGAGTCCGGGATCCCGGGAACCAGCAGGGGAAGGGTCCTTGCCTGGGCGGCCTGGGACTGGGGGTCCGCGGCCTTCAACGCCGTGATGACCACCTTCGTGTTCACGGTCTACCTGACCTCCAAGGCCTTCGGCGGCGAAGACCAGGCCTCGGCTGTCCTGGGCGGTGCCCTCGCCGTGGGGGGAGCGGCAATCGCCCTGCTGGCGCCGGTGACGGGGCAACGCTCCGACGCCGGCGGCCGACGCAAGCTGTGGCTGGGAGTCAACACAGCCGCCGTCGCCGTTTTGACCGGCCTTTGCTTCTTCGTTTTTCCGCGGCCGGAATTCCTGCTGCTCGGTGTCACCCTGATCGCGCTGGGCAACGTGTTCATTGAATTCGCGGGCGTCAACTACAACGCCATGCTGGTCCAGGTCTCCACACCGAAAAACATCGGCAAGATCAGCGGTTTCGGCTGGGGAATGGGCTACCTCGGCGGCATTGTGGCTCTCCTGATCGTGCTTCAGCTGTTCGTGCAGCCCAGTTTCGACTGGTTCGGCGCCTCCACCCAGGACAGCCTCAACATCCGGCTCGTTGCCGTGTTTTCCGCACTCTGGTTCTTTGTCTTCGCCTTGCCGGTTCTGTTCGCCGTGCCGGAACTCCCCAAGTCCACCACGGCCCCCGGACTGGGTTTCCTTGCGTCCTACCGGCTCCTGGCACGCCGGATCAAGGCGATCTACCGGACCAGCCCGCACACCATCTACTTCCTCCTGGCCAGCGCCATCTTCCGTGATGGACTGGCGGCGGTATTCACCTTTGGCGGGATCATCGCGGCAGGAACGTTCGGGTTCGAACTGAAGGAGGTCATTTTCTTCGCAATCTTCGGAAACGTGGTGGCGGCAACCGGAGCAATGATCGGCGGCCTCCTGGACGACCGCGTCGGCCCTAAACGAGTGATCATCGGCTCGCTGGCCGGGCTCATGGTCGCCGGAACCGCCATCCTCATCCTCGGCAACGGCCGCTACGTCTTCTTCGGGCACGCCTGGCCAGGCACCACCACCTTTTGGGTTTTCGGGCTGTTCCTGTGCCTCTTTGTGGGACCCGCGCAGTCGTCCTCCCGGGCTTATCTTGCCCGTTTGGCCCCGCATGGCGAATCCGGAGAACTCTTCGGGCTGTACGCCACTACGGGCCGCGCTGTCAGTTTCCTGGCGCCGTCGCTCTTCACCCTCTGCATCGCAGTGGCCACTCCGCTGGTGAATCCGGGCGAAGCCCAGCGCTGGGGCATCCTCGGCATCATGGCGGTGCTCCTGGCAGGACTGCTGGTGCTCCTTCCCGTTAAGCCCCCCGGCAAGGTTGAGATTGCCGTGGTTCCCGAGGACTGAACTGGCGCCGCGTCCCCTCCCCCGCCGCCGGTTCGCGGACTAGGCTGGTGCCATGAACGTGGATGAGACGGACCTCCCCGGCCTGGGCCGGCGCAAGGATTTCATGACCGCATCTGGCCGCCGGATCGGAGTCGTGGAATACCGCGAAGGCCAAACCGAGCTAATCGTTTCCACGTGGGACGATCCTGACACGTGCCAGGCGTCCATCCCCCTGACAGCCGATGAAGCCGCCGCCCTGGGCAACCTGCTCGGAGGTCAGCGTCTGGCCATGCAGTTGTCCGAGGAACACCGCGAGATCCCCGGGATTGTCACACGCCAGTTCTCGATCGGCGCCGACTCTCCGTTCCACGACCAGCCGATGGGGAAAGCCTGCATCCGCACCCGCAGCGGCGTCTCCATTGTTGCCATCATGCGGGAGGGCGAGGTGGTGCCCTCGCCCGGCCCGGATTTAGTCCTGCACCCTGGTGATTTGCTGGTGGCGGTGGGAACGCAGGAGGGCCTGGATACGGCGGCCAATATTCTCCGCAACGGATAACGGTCATGGATCCGTTGGCGCTTGCCCTGATTGAGCTGGGGGCCGTCGTCTTTTGCCTCGGCCTGCTGGCAAGGCTCGCCGGGCGGATCGGAATGTCACCCATCCCCTTCTATCTGGTGGGCGGGCTGTTCTTCGGCGCCGGCGGACTGATCAAGCTGGACGGCACGCACGAATTCGCGCACCTCTCCGGAGAGATCGGTGTCATCCTGCTGCTGCTTATGCTCGGATTGGAATATACGGCCGCCGAGCTTGTCACCGGCCTCCGGCGTTCGTGGCAGGCCGGGGTCCTGGACCTTGTGCTGAATTTCCTCCCGGGAGCGGGCCTGGCCGTGATGCTTGGATGGGGACTGGTGGGCGCCATGGTGATGGGTGGGGTCACCTATATATCCTCGTCCGGCATCGCGGCCAAGGTCATCACAGACCTCGGCCGGATCGGTAACCGCGAAACACCGGCGATCCTGTCCATCCTGGTATTCGAAGACCTCGCAATGGCCGTCTACCTGCCCATCCTGACGGCCATGCTGGCGGGGGTCAGCTTCCTGGGCGGATTCCAGACTGTAGGGATCTCGCTGGCCGTGGTCACCCTGGTCCTTATCGTGGCGCTCCGGCACGGACACCACGTGTCCAAGGCCGTGCACAGCGAGAATTCGGAGGTGTTCCTGCTGAACCTTCTCGGTGCCGCGTTGCTGGTGGCGGGCCTGGCCGCGGCGCTGCAGGTATCTGCCGCCGTGGGCGCCTTTATGCTCGGCATCGCCATCTCGGGAGCCACGGCCCACAGCGCCACGCGGATCCTGGAGCCTCTGCGGGACCTCTTTGCCGCGATCTTCTTTGTGGCTTTCGGGCTCAACACCGATCCCACCACCATTCCGCCGGTGCTGGGTTGGGCGCTCGTGCTGGCCGTTGTCACGGGGGCCACCAAAATGATCACCGGCTACTGGGCCGCAAAGCGTGCGGGCATCGGCCGGCCCGGCCGATTCCGTGCCGGCGCGGCGCTGGTGGCGCGCGGCGAGTTTTCGATCGTCATCGCCGGGCTTGCCGTCACCTCAGGGGTGGTCCCACGGGACCTCGCCGCGCTGGCCACTGCTTATGTGCTGATCATGGCGGTGACCGGACCACTGGCGGCGCGCTACATCGAGCCGCTCGTCAAACTGGTGTGGCGACCCGCCAAGGTGCGCCCAGTCCGCGCCGTCTGAAGGTCTGGGCGGACGGCGGGCCGACCAACACGGGCTGCTGGCGCTTCCGGATGCTGCGTCAGATGTCCGTGCGGTGAAAGTTCAAGTGGCTGCGGCTTGCGGTTGGACCACGCTGCCCCTGGTATCGGTTGCCGTATTCGCCCGAGCCGTAAGGGAATTCCGCCGCCGAGCTCAGCCGGAAGAAGCACAGCTGCCCGATCTTCATGCCCGGCCAGAGTTTGATGGGGAGGGTGGCCATGTTGGAGAGCTCCAGTGTGACGTGGCCTGAGAACCCGGGATCAATGAAGCCGGCGGTGGAGTGGGTCAACAGGCCAAGGCGGCCCAGCGAGGACTTTCCCTCCAGCCGGGCGGCAATGTCGTCCGGGAGCGTCACGGTCTCGTAGGTCGAACCCAACACGAATTCGCCCGGGTGCAGGATGAACGGTTCCCCCGGGTCGACTTCGACCAGCCGTGTCAGGTCAGGCTGCTCTTCGGCGGGGTCGATATGCGCGTATTTGTGGTTGTCGAACAGCCGAAAGAACCGGTCGATGCGGACATCCACGGAGGACGGCTGGACCATCACCGGGTCAAAGGGTTCCAGAACAATCCGTTGGGAATCTATTTCGGCACGAATATCGCGGTCAGAGATGAGCACACTCAAAAATACCGCATCCAGTGCTGCCCCGTAGCGCGGCCCAGGACTCCTACCCGGCAGCCGGTTGCCCTTCCAATACCGTCTTCAACCGCTCGAGCTGCGCCACCTCGGCATTCATGGTCCGCTGGACCATGAAGTTCATGAGTGCAGCCAGGCCCTTGGGCTGGTACTCGAGGGCGAAGCGGACTCGCGTGCTGTCCCCCTCGGTGCTGAGGTAATAGCCGCCATGCGGCCGCGCCGGGCCAGCGATCACCTGGAACTGGATCTCGGCTCCGGGACGCAGCTGGGTGATCTGGAAGTCTCCGGCGATCGGGCGGCCGCCGGGCCCGGTCAGAGTCTGCTGATACACGGCGCCCGGCGCCCCCACGGCTCCGGACCGAAGCTCGATGCTGCGGATTCCCTCCCGCCATGAGGGAAGGTGCAGTCCGTCCAGCAGATAGTTGTAGATGCTGATGGCGTCGCGCTTGATGACGACCTCGTACTCTGCAAATGCCACAGGGATCCCTTGATTGGCGGACGGCTTTCGGACGCAGCCCGTTCCCCTGAGACGGCAGCTAACTCGAACAGGATAGTCAGCCGCTGCCGGTGCCGCACCGCCTGATGGCGCGCCTTAATCGAAGAGTTATGCAATGTGCGGCCACGCGTCGCATCTAGGCTAAGCTAGGTTCTGGCCCGGTGAAATGAGGCCAAATTGCGGCTGTAGCTCAATGGTAGAGCGCTAGCTTCCCAAGCTTGATACGCGGGTTCGATTCCCGTCAGCCGCTCCAATTCCTGCTCGTGCGCTACCCCAAACCCGCCGTTCGTCCACAGCGTTGTGCGGGACGCCGTGGTATTAGGCGCCTACCTGTATCGTCAGAAGCCAGGAACCTCTTCGGTTCCGCTACAGGAGCGATCATGGCTGACAAGTCCCCCCGTCAAGCAGCATCCAAGAAATCCGGCAAATCCATCAAGGAAAAGCGCGCAGACAAGAGATCAGCCGCGGCGCCCCCCAGTTCCATGGACAAGGCCACCACCTCCAAGCCGGCGAGCCCCAAAAAGAAGTGACCGCCGCCCCCTTGAACCAACTCACCCTCGGGATCCTGGCTTCCACCCGGAAACCGGACGAGCGCCGCCTCCCCATTCATCCGCTGCATTTCGAGCGGATCGAGCCGGAACTGCGGCAACGAATCATCCTGGAGGAGGGCTACGGCGAGCGGTTTGGCGTGTCAGACGTTCATCTGGCCTCGCTTGTGGGGCGGCTTGCCAGCCGCGGGGAGCTGATCGCCGACGCCGACGTCGTGCTGTTGCCCAAGCCGCAGCCGGAAGACCTGGCTGAGCTGCGGGACGGACAGGTCCTCTGGGGCTGGCCGCACTGCGTCCAGGACCGCGCCATCACCCAGCTGGCCATCGATAAGAAGCTCACGCTGATCGCCTTCGAAGCCATGAACCACTGGGCCAGTGACGGCGGCTTCGGGCTTCACGTCTTCCACAAGAACAACGAGCTGGCCGGCTACTGCTCAGTCCTTCACGCCCTGGCCCTGACCGGTTCCACCGGCGACTACGGCCGGAGGCTTACCGCCGTCGTGATCGGCTTCGGCGCAACCGCCCGCGGAGCCGTCACGGCACTGAACGCCCACGGCATCCACGATGTCCAGGTGCTGACCAACCGCGGCGTGGCCGCGGTTGGCTCACCCATCCACTCTGTGCGGATAGCCCAGTTCGACCATGACGACAAGGCGCCGTTCCTCAGCCAGGTCATCACCGAGCGCGGCAAGGTGCCGCTGGCGCCGTTTCTCGCCGCGAGTGACATCGTGGTCAACTGCACGCTGCAGGACCCCAACGCCCCGCTGACCTACCTGCGGAAAGAGGATCTCTCGGCTTTCCGGCCCGGCAGCCTGATCGTGGACGTTTCCTGCGACGAGGGCATGGGCTTCAGCTGGGCGCGGACCACCACATTCGCGGAACCGATGTTCACTGTGGGTGATCACATCGATTACTACGCGGTGGACCACAGCCCGTCCTATCTTTGGAACTCCGCCACGTGGGAGATCAGTGAGGCCTTGCTGCCGTTCCTCGAAACTGTCATATCGGGGCCGGAGGCGTGGGCGGGCAATGAGACCATCGCCCGCGCGATTGAAATCCGTGACGGCGGCATCCTCAACAAGGATGTGCTGCAGTTCCAGCAACGGGCGCCGGAGTATCCGCACGGCCCTCTGAAGGCGTAACAGGCGAAACCGCTGGCCGCGGCGTCGGGCGCTTGAGGATGCGCAGCAGGTGACGCCGGTCCTTGAAGTCAACCCTGACTCTCAGCTCGCCTCGCCGGGCGAGCACGACGGCGACCGTTGCCGCGGCCAGCGCCGGCACGCCACCGGAGACCAGGAGGGCGCCATGCGGGTCCAGGTGCTCGGCAATCCAGCCGATCATGGGGCCGCCGATGGCCTGCCCGCCGATCAGCACCATGATGTAGAGGCTCATCACACGCCCGCGGATGCCCATGTTCGAGCTGACCTGGACCAGCTGGTTTGAAGCCGTGAGGAACATCAGGCACCAGAACCCGGACAGCACCATGGTGGCCCCGAACCACACCATCGACGGCGTCAATGCGGCCAGGCACAGCATCAGCCCGTACATTCCGGCAGCCAGGACCACGGAACGCAGCCGCAGCTGGCGTCGGCGGGTGGAGGCAATGGCCCCGCCCAGGGCACCCAGCGCAACCAGCGCGTTCAGCAGTCCGTACCCCCCGGCGCCCACGTTGTAGACGTGGTCGGCGAAGGCAGCCAGCACCACGGGCAGGCTCATGGCGAACACAGAGATGAAGCCGGCCATCAGCCACGGCCAGTAGATGGTTGGTTTACCCAGGGCGTAGCGCAGCCCCTCCCGGACCATCCCCTTGCGTTTCGGCGCCGGGGCGGTGATGAAGAGCTGGTCCTTGCGCAGGAGCAGCAGCATGGTCACCGTGGAGCAGCAAGCGAGCGCATTCGCGGCGAACGCCCAGCCGGCGCCCACCGCGGTCAGCAGGATGCCGGCCAGCGCGGGCCCGATCAGGCCTCCGAGCTGGAACGTTGTGGAGTTCACGCTGATGGCGTTGCGAAGATAGGCCGGTCCCACCAGTTCGTTGACGAAGACCTGCCGGGCCGGCTGGTCCAGCACCGTGACGAGCCCCAGCACCAGGGCGATGCCGTAAACGTGCCACACTTCGATGCGCTGGCTCAGGGCCAGCACCGCCAGCGCACCAGCCAGCACGGCGGCCACGGACTGGCAGAGGATCAGGATCTTCCGCTTGGCAAACCGGTCTGCCACCATTCCGCCCCAGGGCCCCAAGACCAGCGACGGCGTGAATTGCAGAGCAACGGTGACCCCGACGGCGGTGACTGACCCGGAGAGCTGGAGTACCAGCCAGTCCTGCGTGATGCGCTGCATCCACAGGGCCACCACGGCCACGAAGTGGCCCATGGCAAAGATCCGGAAATTGGGTACACGGAGGGAAATGAACGTGTGGCGCCAGGGCAGCCGTTCGCTCACGACGGCGATGGGCTGGGTGGCACTGCGGGGTGGGTTGGCGGTGGCCGTGGACGGCGAAGGGGGTGCCACAGGGAATCCTCGGGGTGGGGACGGGCGGGAATACCTCAACGCTATGGTGGCCCCAGTGATCATGGAAGCGTATTGTTCCTATAACTAACATTGCGATTCGCAATCACCGGTCCCTGCTGGAGGCCGCTCGCCGTTCGAGGAGTCCCCGCATGTTTGAACCCGCCCAGCTCCGCTCGTTCCTGGCTGTCGCCGAGACCCTCAGCTTCACCAAGGCGGCGGAGCGGCTGGGGCTGGCCCAGCCCACCGTCAGCCAGCACGTCCGGAAGCTGGAAACCGCGGCCAAGCGGGTCCTTGTGGCCCGCGACACGCGTGAGGTGCGGCTCACGGACAACGGCGACGCCATGGCGGGATTCGCCAGAACAATCCTGGCTGCCCATGATGCCGCCTCCCGCTACTTCTCAGGATCCGCGATGCGCGGCCGCCTCCGCTTTGGCACGGCCGATGACCTGGCAATCACCGGGCTGCCCCGCATCCTGCGCGAGTTCCGGCAGATCTACCCGCAAATCAATCTTGAGCTCACCGTGGGCCAGAGCGACCAGTTGTACAAGCGCCTCAACGCCGGCCAACTGGACCTGGTCTTCGTGAAATGGGTGGCCGGCGCGAAGGACGGGACCGTGGTTCAGCATGATGCCTTCGCATGGGTGGGCCTGGAACAGACGGTACTGGATCCGGGCGAGCCGGTGCCGGTCATCGCCTACCCGTCGCCCAGCCTGAGCCGGAAGCTGGCCATCGACGCGCTGGAGTCAAGGGGACGGACATGGCGCATCACCTGCACCACCCGGCAGATCAGCGGAGTACTGGCGGCGGTCCGCGCAGGAATCGGTGTGGCGGTCATGCCATCTTCATTGGTTCCCGACGACCTGAAGATCATTACGCGGCGCTTCGACCTGCCGCCGGTGGGGGACGTGGACTTCACGCTCATTCGCAATCCCCTCGCCAACACCGAGGTGATTGAAGCCCTCACGCAGTCAATCGTGGGCCGCACCATCAAACGGTCCGCCTAGCCTGCGGGCACGAGTTAACCGCAAGTCATTGATCATAATTCGCGCGTAATTTATGCTGGATTTGTTGAAGGTTAAGCAGAAGCCGATGACGACGTTTCGATACGAGCCGCTGTCCATTGTCGCTGCCTTGGGGGGCGCCTTGGACTAAGTTCGGGAATAGGCATGCGATGACGCCAGCCACGAACCACCCGCACATTTCAGTCTCACCTGCAGGTTCTCTCAAAACACTACGCCCGCCAGCTGTGGGCGCACACCGCAACACGCCGACGTACCGCGACAGCAACTTGCACGCTGACGCAAGCACAAGGCGCGAACCGCACCCCGCCGGAAACACCCTGGTCGATGCCGAGTTTGTGGGCAGCCCCTATTGCGAACGGTGCGGCACGGATGAGTTCATCTATCTGGAAACGTTCGTTCCGGCAAAGTTCCGGCACGATGGCACACTCAGGAGGCCGGGCGAAGTCACCTACTTCTGCTCCGGCTGTGAGGAGTTCTCGGCGCACTCGGTCCCCGCGTCGTGGGTGCCGCCCGGCTGGTATTTCGGCTAGGCCGGCTTTTCCTACGGACACTATCCGTACAAGCAAGGATTGAAACAGAAATCGCCGCCGGTGGAGGTCATGGTCTCCACCGGCGGCGATCTTTTATGCCCGGCCTAGATCGTGCCCTGCCTTAGATCACGGTGTCCGAGAGGTGGTTGGGTGTGCCGAAGCGGTGCGCTGTGATGCTGATGGCCTGCTCGTGCAGGAACGGCAGCAGCTCCACCCTGCCGGCCTCAGTGACGGGGTGCGGGTAGATCGCCACGTCCGGCCGTCCGCCGATGGCCTCGGCCAGCGCCGCGGCGTTTCCGCCGATCAGCCTGATCCTGCCCACGGACACCTTTCCCGCGCCGGCAAGCCGGGCGGCGGACGCCAGCCACGCGGCGTCGTCCTCCACCGTTACCGTGATGTCCAGCCCGGCCAGCGCCGCCTGAAGCGGCGCCGGAAGCTCGACGGCGCTGGTCACCCTCAGGGCGGAGCCGGCCAGCACGCCCGCCGCGACCGTCCGGAGCAGCGAGCCCAGCGGCTCGCCTTCGGACAGGCGCACGGTGACTGGCAGGGGCCGGTAGCGGAAGATGTTGCGCTCGGCGCTGAGGGCGGAGACGTCCTTGGCCGCGCCGAGCTCCTGGGCCCAGGCGAGGGCGTCGGACGCGAGTGCCCGCTGCAGGGCCTCGTACTCGGCTGTGCCCACGGCCCCCTTCGCGGCGTCGGCCAGGCGCCGGACACCCGAGTGGATAATCGCGGCTGCGGCGCCGCCGGTCCGGCTTGCCTGACTCGGCGTGCTGACCCATTCGCCGAGGCCGACGAGGTAGTTCGGGCCACCGGCCTTGGTACCGGCGCCGACGGCGGATTTCTTCCAGCCGCCGAAAGGCTGGCGCTGGACGATCGCCCCGGTGATGCCGCGGTTGACGTAAAGGTTGCCGGCCTGGATGGAGTCCAGCCAAAGTGCCAGTTCCTCCGTGTTCAGGGAGTGCAGGCCGGCGGTAAGGCCATATTCGATCTGGTTCTGGAGGGCGATGGCCTCTTCGAGGGTGTCCGCGGTCATCACGCCGAGGACGGGTCCGAAGAACTCGGTGAGGTGGAAGTAGGATCCGCGCCGGACGCCGTAGCGGACGCCGGGGCTCCAGAGCCGGCCGGTCTCGTCCAGCTTGCGCGGCTCGACGGCCCAGTTCTCGCCCTCGCCGAGGGTGGTGAGCGCGTTGAGGAGCTTGCCGCTGGCCGGCTCGATGATCGGGCCCATCTGGCTCGTCGGGTCCTCCGGGTAGCCCACCTTCAGGGAGGTGACGGCGTCGATCAGCTGGTTGTGGAAACGCTTGGACTTGGCCACCGATCCGACGAGGATCACAAGCGAAGCGGCCGAGCACTTCTGGCCGGCGTGGCCGAACGCGGAGTACGCCACGTCCTTGGCCGCGAGGTCCAGATCCGCGCTGGGGGTGACGATGATGGCGTTCTTGCCGCTGGTCTCCGCAAGGAGGGGCAGGTCCTTGCGGAAAGAACGGAACAGCTCTGCGGTTTCGTAGCCGCCAGTCAGGATGACGCGGTCCACGGCCGGGTGGGAGATCAGCTGCCGGCCGAGTTCCCGCTCGCCCAGCTGGACCATGGTCAGGACGTCGCGCGGAACACCGGCCTCCCAGAGTGCCTCGATCATCACGGCACCACTGCGCCGGGCCTGCTTGGCGGGCTTGATCACGACGGCGGAGCCCGCCGCGAGCGCGGCCAGGGTGGAGCCGGCAGGGATGGCGACCGGGAAGTTCCAGGGCGGTGTCACGACGGTGAGCTTTGCCGGGGCGAAGGTGGCGCCGTCGACGTCGTCGAGCTTGCGGGCCGATTCGGCATAGTAGTGGGCGAAGTCGACGGCCTCGCTGACCTCGGGATCACCCTGGTCGAGGGTCTTGCCCGTCTCGCTGGCCATGACCTCAAGCAGGTCCGCACGACGGGCTTCGAGGACATCGCCGGCACGGTGCAGGATCTCGGCGCGCTCGGCGCCGGAAAGGGCACCCCACGCTTTGCCCTTTTCGACGGCGGTGGCAATCACCGTGTTGAGCGTTTCAGCATCTGTGATGGTGGCAGCTTCCACGGAGGCGTTGCCCAGTGTGGAGAAGGGAACGCGCTTCAGGATTGCCCGGCCCCAGTCTCGGTTCGCGGGCAGGGACGGGTCCGTGTCCGGGGTGTTCGCGAAGGAGCTGTGCGGCATCGGATCGGCCGGGAGGCTGCGGTTCTGCCGGCGATTCGGCGGCGGAACCTCGTCGTCGAGCCTGGCGAGGGAGGCAAGGAAGCGCTGCTTCTCACGCTCGAAGAGGGATTCGTTCTCGGAAAGTTCAAACACGGCGGACATGAAGTTCTCCTGGCTGGCACCCTCTTCGAGGCGGCGGATCAGGTAGGCGATCGCGACGTCGAACTCGGCGGGGTGAACCACCGGGGTGTAGAGCAGCAGGGAGCCGACATCCCTCTTGACGGCTTCGGCCTGGCCCTGGGCCATTCCGAGCAGCATCTCGAATTCGATGCCGGATTCCACCCCGCGCTGCTTGGCCAGGAGCCAGGCGAAGGCGATGTCGAAGAGGTTGTGGCCGGCGACGCCGATCCGGATGTTGCTGATGCGCTCCGGGTGCAGCGAGTAGTTGATGACCCGCTTGTAGTTGGTGTCCGAGTCCTGTTTGGTGTTCCACGTGGCGAGCGGCCAGCCGTGCAGGGAGGCTTCCACCTGCTCCATGGGCAGGTTGGCGCCCTTGACCACGCGGACCTTGATCGCGGCGCCGCCGGCGGCACGGCGGGCGGCGGCCCAGTCCTGCAGGCGGATCATCGCGGCGAGCGCATCCGGGAGATATGCCTGGAGCACGATGCCGGCCTCGAGGTTCTTGAACTGGGGCTTGTCCAGGATCCGGGTGAAGACCGCGATGGTCATGTCCAGGTCCTTGTACTCCTCCATGTCCAGGTTGATGAACTTGGCAGTCTTTCCCCCGCCAGTGCCTGACGCGGCGGCGGCAAAGGATGCGGCGCGGGTGAAGAGCGGGGTGAGCTTCTCCACAACGTGCTCCACGGCCTCGTCGAAGGCCCAGGCCGAGTGCGGGGCCACGGTGGAGGAAACCTTGATGGAGACGTAGTCGACGTCGGGGCGCGCCAGCAGCGCGTGGGTGCCCTCGAGCCGGCGGGAGGCCTCGTGCTCGCCGAGCACGGCCTCGCCGAGGAGGTTGACGTTGAGCTGAATGCCGTCCTTGCGGATCCTGGCGATGGCCGGGCCCAGCTTGGCGTCCGTGGCATCGACGATCAGGTGGCCGACCATCTCGCGGAGCACCCGGCGCGCCATGGGAATGACAACCTGCGGCAGGACCGGGGCCATGGTGCCGCCGAGACGGACCGCGCTGCGCATGTACCAGGGCAGGAACGCGGGGACCTTCGGGGCCAGCGCTGCCAGGTTGCGGGCGGCGACGTGGAGGTCCTCCGGGCGGACCACGCCGTCGACGAAGCCCACCGTGAAGTCCAGGCCGTTGGGGTCCTTCAGGACGCCGGCGAGCTGCTGCGCGGAAGCGTCGACGGGAACCTTGGAGGCCTCGGAGAGCCAGTGGCGCACCAGCGCCACGGCCTCGCCTGCCAGGGCCTTTGCCTCAGCGAGCTCCGAGGCGCCGGCAGCGGCCGGTCCGATGGTCGGCTTATCGGCGAAAACGCCGGACTCCATTGAAATGTTGGTCATGGCTGATACTCGTTCTTTCCGTACGTGGGGAGCGTCTCATTCATCAGTATGAACTTGGAGTCACATAAGATAAAGCGATGTTTTCTAAGCAATACAAATTAGAAAAGCCGATGATTTGCGCTGTTGCCGAAGCGGGCGGCGGGCAGGCAGCGGGCAGGCGTTAAGCGGCTTCGGCAGACCCACCCGCCCTCCCCCGTTGCGCTATCACGTTTGGTCCCTAAAGCCGTGGGATGGGGACCGTAAGTGATAGCGCAACGGGGGGAAGGGGTGAGCCTGCCGATGGTGGGTGGTGGGTGGTGGGTGGTGCGTGTGGGCCGGGCCGGCTAACCGACGTGGCGGTGCAGCGCCACGGCTTCTTCATGCCGCGGGCTGTCCGGGTTCATCAGCGAATGTTTACGGCCGTAGCCGAAGTAGATGACCAAACCCACGATGAGCCAGACGACGAAACGCACCCAGGTTTCCCAGTGCAGCTGGAACATGAGCAGCAACGACGCCAGCATGCCGAAGGCCGGGACCAGGGGCATGAGCGGCAGCCGGAAGGTGCGCGGTGCTTCGGGCCGCTTGTAACGGAAGATGATCACGGAGAGGCAGACGACGACGAATGCGGCCAGGATGCCGATGTTGGTCAGGTCCGCCACGGCCTTGATCGGGAAAATACCCGCCAGGACCGCGGAGGCCACACCGGCGATCCAGGTGACGCGCTGCGGGGTGCCGTGGCGGTCGGTCTTGGCGAACCAGCCGGGAAGCAGTCCGTCCCGGCTCATAGAGAACCACACGCGGGTGACGCCGAGGAGGAACGTGAGCATCACGGTGAGGATGGACAAGACGGCGAACACCGAGATGATGGTGGCGATCACGGGCAGGCCGACGCCGTTGAAGGCGGATGCGAAGCCGGCTTTCGGGTCGATGTCCTTGTAGTTCTGCATGCCGGTGAGCACCAGGGTGGCGGCGACGTACAGGAGCATGGCAACGATGAGCGAGAGGATGATGGCCTTGGGCATGTGCTTCTTGCCGTCCGTGGCTTCCTCGGCCGCGGTACTCATGGCGTCGTAGCCGAACACGGCGAAGAACACGGTTGCCGAACCGGCCAGCACCGGGCCGAAACCGCTGGGCATAAACGGGTTGTAATTGTTGGTGTTGATGTAGAAGAGGCCCAGGCCAATGATGAACAGGATCAGGACCACCTTGATGGCCACCGCCACCAGTTCAAAGCGGCCGAACGCCTTGGTGCCGCGGGAGAGGATCCACGTGACAAGCAGGCAGACCAGGATGGCGGGGAGGTTGATGATGCCGCCCTTGCCCTCGTCCACTGTCGAGGTAATCTCGTGCGGCATGTGGATTCCGATTCCGGAGAGGAAAGCATCGAAGTAACCGGAAATACCGATCGCCACCACGGCCACGATGGCAATGTATTCCAGCAGCAAGTCCCAGCCGATAAACCAGCCGATGACTTCGCCAAGCGCCACATAGCCATAGGTGTAGGCCGAACCCGCCCGGGGGATCATGCCGGCGAACTCGGCATAGGAGAGGGCCGCGGCAGCGGAGGCCAGGCCGGCGATCAGGAACGAGAAGAGAACCGCAGGACCGACCCCCGGTTCGTTCTCGCTGCCATGGGCCACGAGGCCCGCCAGCGAGAAAATGCCGACGCCGATGATGCCGCCGACGCCGATGGCCGTCAATTGCCACAGCCCGAGGCTTTTGAACAGGCCGCTGTGTTTGTTTTCTTCTTCGATGTCGTCGATGGGCTTGCGCCGCATGATCGACCTGGTTAGTTCTTTGGTATTCATCCGGGGTCTCCCGCTAGGTGTGATGCCCATCAATCCACCCTGTGATGGGGACTACTGAGTGACAACAGTATGCAAGCCGGATTGCATTAGATAAAGTGAATTCTCCTAAACAATAACCGTTAGAAAATGCGAAGGAACGGCGATGCTCGACGTCCGGCGATTGCGTCTGCTACGCGAACTGAAAATCCGGGGCACGCTGGCCGAGGTGGCGGACGCGCTCCAGTACAGCCCGTCGTCAGTGTCTCAGCAGCTTGCGCTCCTTGAAAAGGAAGCGGGGGTCCCGCTACTCCGGAAGACCGGCCGCAGGGTGCAACTCACACCCCAGGCGGAGGTTCTTGTGGCGCACACGGCTCACCTGCTTGAAACGCTGGAGCAGGCGGAGGCTGACCTTGCCGCCTCACTCACCACCGTTACGGGAACCGTCCGGATCGCGGTCTTCCAGTCGGCCGCCCTTGCCCTGATGCCGGACACCCTGACCAGGATGGCCGCCAGCTATCCCGAGGTCAGGATAGAGATGACCCAGCGGGAACCGGAAACCGCCCTGCACGAGACGTGGGCCCGTGATTTCGATCTGGTGATAGCCGAGCAATACCCGGGTCATGCCGCCCCGCGCTACACGGAACTGGACCGCGTCCGGCTGACCAGCGACGCGATCCGCCTCGCTGTTCCGCCTGCGTCCCCAGAGCGACCCGCGGTGACCTCCCTGGCCGACACGGCCGGCCTGGCCTGGGTCATGGAGCCCCGCGGAGCAGCGTCGCGGCACTGGGCCGAACAGGCGTGCCGGAGTGCCGGGTTCGAGCCTGACGTCCGCTTCGAGACCGCCGATCTGCAGGCACAGATCCGGCTCATCGAATCCGGAAATGCCGTGGCCCTGATGCCGGACCTTGTCTGGACGGACCGGGGCACCTCGGCGCAGCTACTGGATTTGCCCGGGAATCCGCACCGGACAGTGTTCACCTCGGTGCGGCGCTCCAGCGCTAAGCGTCCGGCCATTATGGCGGCCCGCGAAGTCCTCGCCGTGACCGCTGAATCCATCGCGCCGGCCATCGGAACGGCCGCGTCACCCTGAGAGGCCATAGTTCCCTGCGTCACAGCGCGAAACGAAGCCCCGCGTTAGACTGTTCACGTTATGAATCGAACAATATTCAAGTCCAAAATTCACCGGGCCACCGTCACGCACGCGGACTTGCACTACGTGGGTTCCGTCACCGTCGACCTGGACCTGCTGGACGCGGCGGACATCCTGCCCGGAGAACTCGTCGCGATCGTTGACGTGACCAACGGCGCGCGCCTGGAGACGTACACGATTGCGGGCGAGCGCGGTTCCGGCGTGATCGGCATCAACGGTCCCGCGGCGCACCTGGTTCATGAAAACGACGTCGTTATCCTCATCACCTACGCGCAGATGACCACCGAAGAGGCCAAGGCCTACGATCCCAAGGTGGTCCACGTGGACAAGGACAACAAGATCATCCAGTTGGGCAACGACCCCGCCGAGGGCCTCACGCCCGGGCTCATGCGCCCGCCGTTCGCCCTGAACAATTCCGCACTGAACAACTCCGCACTGAACTAGGCGTCAGGGACCGCCGCGGTCCGCATGGCGAGATCCCGGCCGCCCGCGCCCCTCGGCCGAATAAATCTGATTAGGGTGAGAGGGTGAACAGCACCCCCGCCCCCACCTCCCCGCGAGGGAACGCCGGATGCTAGGTGTCCTGGCGGGCTTTTTTGTTGTGTGGTCGATCATCCTGGTGGGCACGTTCGTGGGCCGCCAGAACATCCTGGGTGAGAATGCCCGATCGGTCCTGAGCGCCCTGACCTTCTTTGTGGCCAGCCCGGCCCTGCTATTCGAGACCCTCGGCAAGGCAAAGCTGCACGAGGTTTTTGCAGCGCCCCTGCTGGTGGCAGCCGCCGGGGGCATAGCCACGGCCGCTTTATTCTTCACGGTGGTGCGGTTCGTCCTGAAGCGGACCATGCCCGAGTCGCTGATGTCCTCCATGAGCGCCTCGCTGGCCAACTCCGCCAACCTGGGGATCCCCATCGCTGTGTACGTCCTGGGCGACGCCAGCTACGTGGCTCCGCTGCTGATCTTCCAGCTCGCCTTCTTCACCCCGTTGTTCCTCATGGCACTGGATGCGAGCACCAGCGCGCACCGGACCACTCCTGCCGGCTTCGCCCTGATGATCCTCAGAAACCCGATGATCGTGGGCTCAGGGCTGGGGTTGGTCGTCGCGGGCACAGGCTGGCGTGTGCCCGAGCTGATCATGCAGCCCATCCATCTCATTGGGGGCGCCGCCATCCCGGCAATGCTCATCGCGTTCGGGATGAGCCTGAACGGTTCGCGCCCCCTGCAGGCGGCGGACGGGCGCCGGGTGGACGCCCTCCTGGCCAGCGGCTTCAAGCTTGTTGTTCACCCGCTGCTTGCGTTCCTGTTCGCGAAGTTCGCCCTCGGCCTGGAGGGCCAGGCGTTGTTCGCCGTGGTGGTAACCTCGGCGCTCCCCACTGCCCAGAATGTCTTCGTCGCCGCCAGCCGCTACCGGACGGGCATCACCGTGGCCAAGGACACCGTGCTGCTGACCACCGTGGTGGCCGTCCCGGCCATGATCGGCGTGGCACTGCTGCTGGCGTGACGCCCCCCGACGCTCCCGATGCCCGCAACATCCACACCGGAGGACCGATGAATACCATCCTCGACACCGCCGTCATCGGAGGCGGCGCCATGGGCTCCGCTGCCGCGTGGGCACTCGCCCGTCGCGGCCGCGACGTGACGCTGCTGGAGCAGTTCGGGCCCGGGCACCGCAACGGCGCGTCCCACGGCACCACCCGGAACTTCAACCCCGGCTACTCTGATCCAGACTACGTCGCACTGCTGGCCGAGTCCGCCCGTCTGTGGAGCGAAATCGAGGCGGACAGCGGCGAACGGTTGTTGGCCCGCACCGGCGTCGTCAATCATGGCACTGATCCCCGGCTCGGAGCCGTGCAGAGCGCCTTGCGGGGCGCCGGGATGCGCGCGGATTTCCTCGCGCCGGCGGAGGCTGCCGAGCGCTGGCGCGGCATCCGGTTCGACCAGCAGGTCCTTCACATGCCCGACGGCGGCCAACTCAATCCCGACGCCGCACTGCCGGCCCTGCAGCGCCTCGCCACCGGGCACGGCGCCGAGGTCCGGCACCACGTTCGGGTGGCGGCGCTGAAGATCACGGACGAGGGCGTCAAACTCACCGTTGAGGACGGCCGCGCGGCCATGGTGCTGACCGCCCGGCAGGTCATCGTCACGGCGGGAGGCTGGACCGCGAAGCTGCTCGACGGCGTCGCGGCTCTCCCCCGGCTGAGGGTAACGCAGGAACAACCCGCGCATTTCGCCGTCGCCGACGAAAGCGCGCGGTGGCCCGGCTTCAACCATTTCCCCGGCAGCGGAAAGGCCTTCGATTACTGGTACTCGCCGGTCTACGGCATGCAGACCCCCGGGGAGGGGATCAAGGCCGGCTGGCACGGAGTGGGGCCGGTGGTGGATCCCGATCGTCGGTCCTTCACCCCTGAACCACGCCAACTGGCGGCGCTCCAGCGTTACGCCCGGGAGTGGCTTCCGGGCGTGGATGCCGACTCGTTGAAAGAGATCAGCTGCACCTACACGAGCACCTCGGATGAGAACTTCATCCTGGACCGCGTCGGCCCGGTGGTCATCGGAGCCGGCTTCTCGGGCCACGGGTTCAAATTCACACCGGCCATCGGCCGAATCCTGGCCGACCTCGCCACCGGCCGTGGGGGCGCCCCGGCCGCCTTCTCCGCCTCCCGGCCGTCCCTACGGCATCGACGCTCCCGCACAGGTGCCGCGGGGGCGCCGGAGGCTAAATCCTCTGGTGCTGATCCAGGAGCCGGGCGCAACGAATGAAGCCCAGGTGCGAGTACGCCTGCGGATGGTTTCCGAGGTGCGTTTCGGTGCCGGGGTCGTATTCTTCGGGCAGCAGGCCGGTGGGGCCGAACAAGTTCACCAGCTGATCGAACAGGTCCCATGCCTCCTCGATCCGGCCCACCGCCACGTAGGCCTCAATGAGCCACGTGGTGCAGATGTGGAAGCCACCCTCCAAGCCCGGCAGGCCGTCGTCGTACCTGTAGCGAAAGACGGTGGGACCCACCCGCAACTCACGTTCGACGGCGGTGACGGTATCCACGAAACGCTCGTCGTTGACGTCCAGCAGCCCGGACAGGCCCACGTGCAGCACAGCCGCATCCAGATCCGGACTGTCGTAGGCCACGGTGTAGGACGCCGCCGAGTCGTCCCAGCCTTCGCGGAGCACCTCGTCGCGGATGGTGGCGGCAGTCGGCGCCCAGGCGGGATCCGGTTCCCTGCCGTGGAGCCCGGCCGTGCGAAGGGCCCGGTCCAGCGTCACCCAGCACATCACCTTCGTGTAAACGTGGTGCCGCGGCGCACGGCGGGCTTCCCAAATACCGTGGTCAGCCTCATGCCAGCGTGCCATCACGGCAGATGCCATCTGGACCATGAGCTTCCAGTGCTCGTCCTCCAGCGTGCCCTCGCGTTCACTGACTGCGCGGATCAGCTCAGCGATGGGACCAAACACGTCCAGCTGGACCTGGTGGTCCGCGGCGTTGCCGATCCGCACCGGCCGCGAGCCCGCATAGCCGGGCAGGCTCTCAATGATGGCTTCCGTGGACAGCGGGGCGCCGGTGACCGAGTAGAGCGGGTGGAGCCATTCCGGGCCCGGCGCGTTCTCCAGGATCCGTCCCAGCCAACGGAGGAATCCGTATGCCTCCGTAGTGGAGCCGAGGTCCACCAGGGCGTTTACAGTCATGGATCCGTCCCGCAGCCAGCAATAGCGGTAGTCCCAGTTCCTGGTCCCGCCGATCCCTTCGGGAAGCGAGGTGGTGGGCGCAGCCAGGACGGCTCCCGTCGGCTCGTGCACCAGGGCACGGAGCACCAGCGCCGAGCGGCGGACCAGCGAGGGCTTCACCCCGGGCAGTTCCAATGCCTGCACCCAGCGGCGGGAATGATGCGCGACGGCGGCCCGCCGCTCGGTTTCACCCGTGACGCCGTTGTGCTGCGGCTCGGTGTCGCCACAGCGCAGGTTGAGGACCACCGGGCCGTTCTTCAGGTTGACGTCCGCGGTGGCCGTGGCGTGCCGCCCGTCCGAGGTGATTGAGAAACTGACCCCGGGAGCCAGCAGGACGATGGGATCGGAGGTACCCACCACGTGAAGCTCCTCTCCCCTGGCCTCCATGCTGAACGGGGCATTTGCGTAGTCCGGACGCGGGGCGAACACGATCCTCGCCGCGCCGGTCCCGGACAGCACCCGGACCAGGCTGGTGATCCCGTCGGGGGCCGGTTCGAGGTAATCCGTCACCGTGACATCCGCCCACCGGGTTTCCACGATCATGGTGCTGTCAACGTAGCGCTGGCCCAACACTTGCGAGGCTTTGACCGGCTCCACCGAAAAGTGCCCGGCGGCGTCGCCACCGAGGATGTGGGCGAAGAGCGAGCCGGAGTCCGGAAGCGGATGACTCATCCAGCAGACCTTGGCCTCGGGCGTGATCAGCGCCGTGGACGATCCGTTGCCGATCATCGAGTGCCGTTCCAGGCCCACCGCGTCCTCGCCGAAGAGCCAGGCGCGGCGCAGTTCGAAGAGGATCGCCAACACACGGGCGAAGGACTCCGGGTCCCGCAACCGGTGGGCCGCCGCGGTGGCACCCTCCCCCACCCGAATGCCCAGGTCCGGGCCGCGGAGCGTGGCGATGGCCAGTTCGTCGCTCGAGGCGTCCCCGGCGTAGAGCGCGGCGCTCACGCCGAGCCGGGCGCGAAGGTGCTCCAAGGCGTCCGCCTTGGAGGGTTCCACCACGGACAGATCCAGGACCGAGCCGTCCACGATGTAGAAGAGTCCGTGGGCCCTGGCCACTTCCTCGGCCTTCTGGAGGACCTTGGCCACCACCTCCGGGGACGCCGGCCGGGTATGCACCGACACCGCAACCGGCTTGCGCTCGATACTGATCCCTTTGTACGCGCCCACGGTTTCGATCAGCGCCTGGCTTGCCTGCTGCAGCACGGATTCGGTGGCGAGGGAGAGCCCGTGGGCAAACCCCATGTCGAACTCCGCGCCGTGCGAACCTACCAGGTGCACCTCCGCGGGAAGGCGGGACACTGCGGCAAGATCGCGCAGGGACCTGCCGGAGATCACCGCCGCGTGTGTATTGGGCAGCGCCGCCAAGGCACGGAGGGCTATGGCGGCGCTGCCCAGCGGCAGCGTTTCGGTGGAGATGCCCTCGGCGGTGCACAGGGTGCCGCCGTAGTTGCAGGCCACCAGCAATCCAGGGGTGCGGGCCAGCATCTTGAGCTCCGCCAGGAGCTGGGGCGTCAGGCCGTCGTCGGCGGCATCGGACTGCACGAACGCGCGGAGCAGGCCGAGGGGCAGGGACCGGGTCAGCAGGGCAGAGTCAGCTACTGATTGGTTTAGCGGAGTGGGCACGTGGCGTCCTTCGGATAATCCCCAATACTGCATGAGAAAAGTCCGGCTAGGGACATGTCACTAGTCTCCGGCGCCGTCGTTACATCAGAATATCCCCATCGTTGCCGGAATGTAACGGGATCCGGCTACTTTGCCAACAATGTGGCCATGGTGAATCCCCCGGGTGCAACCGTGACGCGGCCCGAATGCCCGCCGGAGCCATTCTGCCCCCATCAGGAGCATCGATGCCGCCATGGTGATGGCCATCGGCTTCGTACTCAATTTCGAGCGCACATCAGTGTTCGTCGTCGGGTACTCCTGGTGGGACGGGCGGGATGCAGGACGGCGGTGGCCGGCTAGTTTGCTGCGGGAATGCGGTCCGGCTTGGCCACGCCGATCTTCGAATCAGCCATGCCGTAGAAGACGAACAGTTGGCCGCCGATCTCTTCGATCGCGGTGGGGAACACGACGTTTGGAACGATGCCGGAGATTTCGTCCTCGGTTTCGGGCGCCAGGAGCGGCTTGTCGCTGCGGGCGATCACCTTGGAAGGGTCGTCGGCGTCGAGGATCATCGCGGCTGCGGTGTAGTTGACGTTCTGCTGGTGGTCAAAGGCTGACTTCTCCAGGACTCCGGACACGCCATGGTGGATCAGCAGCCAGCCTTCGTCCACGCGGATCGGGGCGGGGCCGCCGCCGATCTTGAGTTCCTCGAAGGGGAATTCGCTCAGGGCGACGAGGCGGTGCTTGGCCATGTGGACGAGGTTGCGGATGTCCTTTTCGACGTCGGCGGCGGCGACGTAGGAGATCCAGATGCCGGGGCGGTTGTCGGTGACACCGGCGGGCAGGTGCTCGCCTTCGCCTTCGCGGATCCATCCAAGGTCCCACATGGGGCGGTGCAGCATCGCATAGGAGGGGACCCCGTCGGGGTCGATAACAGGTTCTGGGAAGAACACTGCGTCCTTGTTCGGGAAGAACCTGAAAGATCCATGGCACCATCGCAACTCGGCTGAGAATCACCCCATAGCTGGCACGTTCAATGCGAAAACCGGCATCTGGAATGAGACCGGACGGAGGGAGTTCTCGCAGCTACTTCCACTCCCGCGCTAACGCCGATAACCGGGATTAGGACAAGCTGGCGTTCGGGGAGCGATGATCGCATCGAGCGCATCGCTCGGCGGGCCAGCTTCGGCGTTCCGACTAATTCGTGCGAGTCCGAAATTTCGTAGCACCCCCGGGTCGCATTCTTGAGGCGCCGCCGCAGCTTCGTCTTAAGCCTGAATGAATCCCAGGACGCACCCTGGCCGTCGGCAGGACGCCAGCCCTATACGACGTTCCGGACTTCCCGCTCGTGAATCTGACTAAGCCGAAGTCCACTTCTGGTCTTGTAGTTCGTCGAGGACCGAGACCAGCACGAGCACGTCATTGTCGGGCAGGTCCTGCAAACCCTGAAAAAACGACGTCATCTCTGCTAGGCCGGCATGACCTCCGTGGGACCAGAAGCTGACCCAGAGATATGGGAGGGTGAAATTTCCGTGTTCCACGCCGGAACGGGCTGCGCCCCGCAGGTCCTCGATGGCGGTTGATTCCTCACTGACCGCTTTTGGGGCGTGAGACCGCTCGAAACCAAGGGATTGTCTTTGGTCTGGCATGGGAACGACGTCAGGGTGACGGGCTGCTCCATATGGCACGCTTACCAGTCCCGACGTTCGAGGGTTACGCCGAAGGGGACAGCATCGCTGAGAGTGACCGTGAAGGAACCGTAGCCGTTTTGTGTGATCAGAATTCCGTGAGATCCGTCGCGCATTGCTCGTGCCATGGCGAGGGTGACGGCGTCGTCTAACTGGTTTTTTATGCTTACAGGGTCGCTTGCGGTGACTGTGATCGTGAGGTCAGCAGTGGTGTTCATGGAAAAATCCTTCTCAGTGCTTAGGCTCAACTTCCTGGGACGGTTGCTTTAGGGTCTTGTGGTTAGCCACAACGCTCCGAAGACCGGGTCCTGTGTGAGGACCTGCAGGGTGTCGAGGTCGTGACCGGCCAGTGCGCTCCGCATTGCCGCCTGCAATGCAGGCTGGTTCATGCCAAGTCCACCGCCGAGGACGATCGGGCCTTCGATGTTCAGTTGTTCCGCGCATTTTGCCGCCAGCGAGGCGAGATCGGCTCCGGCCTGATCGATCATTTCCAGAGCGGCGGGATGCCCGGTGGCGGCGTGTTCAAAGACCAGCCGAGACATCCCCGCCCAGTACTGACGTCCGGCGCCGCTGTGGAAGAGGGCGATCAATGCCTCGGGGCCCGGGATGCCGCAGGCTTCCAGCAGTGCCTGCGTGAGTTCGTCGGCCGGGTGCCCGTGGTTCATGCGTTCAAGGCTGTATCTGACCGCTTCACGGCCAAACCAGTAGCCGCTGCCTTCGTCGCCGAGCAAGTAGCCCCAGCCTCCGGCCCGCGCGTGGTGCCCGCCGGTGGTGCCCCAGGCCGCCGATCCGGTGCCGGCAATTACTGCGATTCCACTGCTGCAATCCGCGGCGGCCAGCAGGAGCCGTGTGTCATGGACAACGGTGACGACAGCGCCAGGGGCCAGGGGCTGAATCAGTTCCGTCAGTGCTTTCGCGTCGTGGGCAGTATCGATCCCTCCGGACCCGGCCACCACTTCTGAAATGGGACCACCGCGGAGCCGCGCGAAGACGCCCTCAAGGTTCTTGCGGGCCTGAGTTCGGCTCACGTTCTGCACATTGGCGCTGCCGCCGGAAGCATCGGCCTCGGCGGTTCCGTCCAGCCATCTGATACCGCGTGTTTTTGAACCTCCGATGTCCAAGCCTATGACTGCCCCTGCTATTGTCACTGGCGTGTTCCGTCCTGCGTGAATGCGCCCGGCGCGTGCAGGGTGGGGGCCGTGATGCTGTCTTCCCGGATTCCCACGCCTTGGAGTACCGGGTACCGGGTCCATGCATCGAGGTCGGACGCGCCGTTTCCCGCCATGGCGGATGAGATGCGGAAGGTGTGGCTTTCTCCGGGCAGCAGCGAAATGCATTGTTCGGAGACTGTCGCCCCGGGGTCAATCCGGTCCGCCTGCAGGACCAGGTCGCGCACGATGGTCCGGGCGGTAACGGTCACCTCAATACCCCCCGTCCCCCCGGATGCCCGGGAGGTGATCCGTGCTGGCTCGGTGACGCGGTCTTTGTCCTCGGCGTAAAAGTGGAGGATGCGGTCCCCGTGTCCGAGTCCTTGACCCCGGACCACCAGGACATCGGTCAAGGGCCGGTCGGTCTCACCCAGGTCTTCTGGGAGGGGGATTTCGGTTTTGTTTCTGGGGTCGATGTCGAACGCGAATTGATGCGAGACCTCCAGTGTCAGCCTTTGCAGGGGAACAGCCGTTGATGGGTCTGCGCGGAGGCGTTCGGCGGTGATGGTTCCGCTCCAGGTTTGCGCGGAATCGTTGACCAGCACAAGGGCCAGCGCGTCGCCGCGGCGCTGTATGGTCGCCAGGCGGGGCCGGTAGGCCTCCCGGATTGCGTACCACAGCGGTTTCAGCTGGCCGTATCCATCAATAGCGGCCCAGGAGGTGACGGGCCAACAGTCGTTGAGTTGCCAGACGATGGATCCCGCACAAACGGGCCAGCCGGCACGAAAGTGCTCGATGCCGAACCGGATTGCACGGGCTTGGTTTATCTGGGTGAGAAAGTGCCATTCCTGGAAATTTGCAGGCTCGTGAAGATGGGCGGCGAGCCCCTTCTCCAGCTTTGCTGTACCGTCTTCGGCTTTCTGGTGCTGGAGGAAGGCGGGGGCTTCGAGGTCCATGTCCGCCGGCTCCAGGACGCGGGTGAGGGTGGACCAGTTGGGGGGTCCCTGGAATCCGAATTCGGAGACGAACCGCGGATTCCATTGTGCGTAATGTGAGTAGTCTTTTTGGTTCCAGACGTCCCAGATATGCACGTTCCCGTGCCTGGGATCGTTGGGGTGCAGTTCGGGATCACCGGAGTAGGGGCTGCCGTTCCAGTACGGGCGGGTGGGATCCAACTCTGTTATGAGGGCCGGCAACAGCTCGGAATAGTAGCACCATCCCCAATTTCGACCGTCGAGCTGGGGCTTCCAATCCCAATCCCAGAAGCCCCAAACGCATTCGTTGTTTCCGTTCCAAAGCACCAGGCTTGGATGGCTCATGAGCCGTGCCACATTGTCCCGGACCTCGCCGGCGACTTCCTCGTAGAGGGGTCCATCCTCGGGGTATCCGGCACAGGCAAAGAGGAAGTCCTGCCAGACGAGGATGCCCATGCGGTCGCAAAGGTCATAGAAGGTATCGGATTCATACACTCCACCGCCCCACACGCGGAGGAGATTCATGTTTGCCGCGGTGGCCTGCGAGATGCGTTGGCGCAACTGGTCCTCGGTGACGCGTGAGGGGAAGCAATCGTCGGGGATCCAGTTGGCGCCCCTCACGAAGATCTCGGCTCCGTTGACGGCAAAGACAAAGCTGGTTCCGGCTTCGTCTTGTTCGGTTTTGAGCTCAAATTGCCGAAATCCGATGCTCTTGGACCAGACGTCAAGGTCATGCCCGTCAGCATCTAGCGTCACCGTCAGCGGGCAGAGCGGCTGGGCACCCATATCGTGCGGCCACCACAGTTCAACATTCTCAAGATCGATCACGACCCGGGCCTTGTGGGAGCCCTGCGGAATGGAGACTGATTCGGTCCTGCCCAGAAGGGCGACCTTGAGTCCGAGCTCACCTGAAACGCCGGGCGCCCGCAGGATCTCGACATCCACTTCCACACGGGCATGTCCGTTGGCGGGGAGTTCTCCGCGCCCGGTGCCGGGTGCAACGGTGGTGGTGACGGATGGGCGAACTGACTGTAGCCGTGCTGTCTCATACCGCCTGATGTCCACGGGTTTCCAAGGACCGGCCGTCACCAGGTTGGGGCCCCAGTCCCACCCAAAATTGCAGGCCGACTTGCGCACATACTGGAATGGCTCCGGATTGCCGTTGGGTAGTTCCCCCACGGATGCCCGGATTTGTTCGGCGTAGTCGCGCACATTCTTGAAGGTCATTATCAAGTCATTGGCACCGGGCCTGATGACCTCGGTGACGTCCACGACGTAGCTGCGGTGCTGGTTGTATGTGTGCGCAAGGTCTTGCCCGTTGACCCGGATGACGGCGACGGTGTCCAGGCCGTCGAAGACGAGCTCCGTCCGCCCGTCTTCATTGCCGTCGTGGTTGAAGGTTGTGGAGTATTCCCACTCGCTCTGGCCCACCCAATGCTGAGCCTCCTCGTTCTGCCCCACGTAGGGGTCGGGGATGTGCCCATGGTCCGTAAGAACCGTGTGCACAACGGACGGAACGGGTGCTGCAAGCTTCCAGCCCATGGCCCCGGACGGGGCGTCCGGGGCCGGGGCCGTCATTCTCAACGTCCATCCCTTTGCCAGACGGGTCGTTTCCATCATGATGTTTGCCTTATCAGTGGAGCGGCGGCCAAAGGGCGGGGACGGTGCGGCAGCCGGGCTGGCGTGCTTAGCTGTGTTCCGCGCGGTAGAAGTACATCTCCCGCGATCCGGACGGGGCATCCCAGCCTTGGGCGAACATCCAGGTTCCACCGAACTTGAGCAGGCCGCCCCAGGCCAGCGACCCTCCTCTGTGCACCGCTTTCTGGGTGAATGGTCGGTTCACGTCATACAGGGCCTGCGCGGCGGAGAAATGGCCGTCGGGGTCGCCGTAGAAGAAGTCCAGAACCAGCTTGCCGTCATCGTCGACAACGGCGCAGGCCACTTCGTGCAGTGAGCCGCCCAGCGGCCCGAGGTCCAGGTAGTCTTGCGGCTCAAACTCCCAGTTCACCATGTCCGCGGACCGTCCGACGTGGGTGGTTCCACCGCAGCCTTCGGACAAATACATCAGGTAGTTTCCGTCGATTTTGACGGCTTCGCCACGGGCGTTTCGGGGGATGACGGCTCCTTTGGCCCAGAATCGAGAAACCTCGTGGGGGACCGCCAGGCCGAGCTTCTCCCAATGGATCAGGTCGTCGGACACCGCAACATTGATGTCGCAACCGACCTCACCGAGGGGATAGGAATCCGGATTCTGGCCGGCCTGATCATCGCTGCGATCGATCGTCCAGATCCCGTTGTAGAACATGTAGTAGCGGCCGTTGGCCTGGTACACCTTGGGATCTTCGCAGCCAAGGATTTCATTGTCCTGGGTGGGGTAGATCACCGGGTTGGAGGGGGTGTCCCGCCAACCGGTTTCGGGGTCGTGGACGGCGACACCGATGCGGCTGGAGACCGATTCCTTGCGCGGTGAGGCGCGGTAGAAGAGGTAGAGTCTGCCATCGCGTTCCATGAGGGAGGGATTGAAGATCGAATCCGCGGTCCAGCCGATGCCCGTGGGGTCAGCCCAGTCCCGGACTTGCCGGAAGGTTAGGGAATCGTCCTTGCGGAACGGGCCCACCGCCCATTCCGGGTGCTCGGGATACTCGGAGGAAAACTGATCGGTGGAAATGGTGTCGGTCAGCGGATTGCTGAACGTGAGCGCTCCTTGGTAACTGTGGAGCAGTGCTTCGGTGGTGATCTTCTGCATGTGGGTTCTTCCTGTGGTGATAAGTACTAGTTGCGGACCAGGGTCACCCAGGTGAACCCACCCGGGGCTACGGTGACTCGGCCGGACTGGTCTGCCCCGTTCTGGTCCGGGCCTGCCTTGATGGGCTGGCCCGAAGCATCAAAGGCCTGCTGGTTCAGATGGAAGCCTTGGGGCATGTCCACTTTTCGATCGATGCTTCCGGTGGCCGCGCTGATGTACAGGGTTGATGTGCCTCCGGAGCCGGAGACGGAAACCGAGGAAATCTGCGGCTGCAGCAGCACGCCGTCGATCGACACGTCGCTTCCGGCTTTCGCGACGACGCTGTCCGCTCCTGCCGGGAGGGCCCGGTCAAGGGAGAACGGGAAAAGCTTGCCAGGGGCTGCCGTGATGCCTTGTTCGCCAGCCCCGCCGTCGGGTGTGCTGCCGAGGAAAGTGCTCCCGGAAGACCATGACGTTGTTCCGGCGGCTTCCGGGCGCTGGTTCACGATCGGGTACGCATTGCGGGCCTGGTCCGAGGCGGGGACCGGGATCTTGACGGTGCCGCCTGCGTTGAGGGCGACGTAGGCACCGCCGGACCAGTTGGCCTCACCAGTCCAGGCGGAGGCAGGTTTGACGACGGCGCCGCCGGTGATGGTCCCGGATTCGGCTTCGGCCACCTTGAGTCCGTCCGTCCCCACGGTGGTGCTGATGCCCAAAGCCTTGGCCTTGAGCTCCGGGTTGGCGTCCAGGGCAAGCATCGAGAGCAGGGTGTGGATGGTGGATTCGGCCCCGGAGTTGGGGTTGACCCGGCCGTCGGTTTCGATGCCGTCGATGGCGGTGCCGGTCGCCGGATTGTAGGCGGGCTTTCCGCTGCGGTTGGCGCCAAAGTACCAGCCTGCCGCCACTGCTGCGACGTCGAGCAGGCCCGGAGCATCCGCTGCCTTGGCGGTTGCCACGAGTCCTTCAACCCGTGAGTCCACGCCGTAGGCTATCTGTGCCTCACCCGGGGTAGGGCTCCAGGCGTTGTCCGGTCCACCCGCGGCCAGGAGCTGCGGAGTGAATTGGGCGGAGTCCTTCACGGCCGCGGTCAGCAGGTCAGGGCGATGCAGCAACGGCGACGCGTTCGCGACGGCGGCCGCGGCCATTCCGCCCCACGCGTGCCACAGGGTTCTCGACTGGTTCCACGGAAGAATCGCGCCGAAGGGCCACTGCTGAACCGATCCCGAGGACATCGCGGCGATACCCTCGGTGAGCTCGCTCAGTGCGCCGGCCGCAGCGCCGTCGTCGGGCGCAGCCTTGGAGTAAGCGGCGAGTCCGAGAACGGCTTCGGCCGACGCATCCGCCCCTCCGGTGATCAGCCATGCAGGGACCTTGGCGCCGTCAGCAACGTCATATTTTCCGTACTTGGCAAGAGACTGCTTGTTCAGGGACGCGACGGCGAGGTCCATCCTGGCCTGCAGGAAGGAGGCAAACTGTGGGTCGGCTGATTTGAACGCGGCATACCCTTCCCCCAGCGCCCACACGGTCCGGGCAAGCCAGTACGACTCGGCTGAATCGCTGGGGTCCGGAAGTTCCACCGGTTTCGCACTAGGGGTGAGCGTGCCATCAGCCTGCTGCCAGAGAACCACGTTCCCGGCGTTGGGGCCCGAGGATGTCTGCAGGTATGTCAGTTCCCGCAGCACGTCGAAAGCGCGGTTGCGGCTTGAGGCATCCCCGGTCTGCTGCCAGTGGCGCAGGTACACGACCGCGGTGCGCGCAATGTCGTCCGCGTTGAAGGCGCCCTGGCTCCAGTAGCCGGTGGTGGGGTCCTTGGAACCTCCGCCAATTCGGGTGTAGGAGCCGTCGGGGTTCTTATTGGCGTATGTCCACGGTGCCTGTGCTGTGGGGTTTTCACCGATCTGGTATGTCGTGTGGCCATCCACGGCTTGGAGCGGGACGGCATCGAGCAGGAAATTCAGGTGCGAGAGATTGGTCAGTGGTGTCTGTGACTCAGCGGCCGGGGCCGGCTGCGTCGCGGACGCCACTCCTGCCCCGGTCAGCAGCATCGACAGTGCTGCAACGACTGCGACCGGGGCGGATTTCAGTCGTGCATGAACAGTGAGACGGGTCATGTCTAGCTCCTGTGGCGATGGGATGGGGCTGAGCTGCTTGCGGCGTGGTGCGGCCTTAGACGCGGTCCAGTTTGGCCACACCAATCTTCGAATCAGCCATGCCGTAAAAGACGAACAGTTGGCCGTCGATCTCTTCGATCGCGGTGGGGAACACGACGTTTGGAACGATGCCGGAGATTTCGTCCTCGGTTTCGGGCGCCAGGAGCGGCTTGTCGCTGCGGGCGATCACCTTGGAAGGGTCGTCGGCGTCGAGGATCATCGCGGCTGCGGTGTAGTTGACGTTCTGCTGGTGGTCAAAGGCTGACTTCTCCAGGACTCCGGACACGCCATGGTGGATCAGCAGCCAGCCTTCGTCCACGCGGATCGGGGCGGGGCCGCCGCCGATCTTGAGTTCCTCGAAGGGGAATTCGCTCAGGGCGACGAGGCGGTGCTTGGCCATGTGGACGAGGTCGCGGATGTCCTTTTCGACGTCGGCGGCGGCGACGTAGGAGATCCAGATGCCGGGGCGGTTGTCGGTGACACCGGCGGGCAGGTGCTCGCCTTCGCCTTCGCGGATCCATCCAAGGTCCCACATGGGGCGGTGCAGCATCGCATAGGAGGGGACGCCGTCGGGGTCGTTGACGGGCTCCGGGAAGAATACGGCGTCCTTGTTCGCGAACAGGTTCAGGTCCATGGAAAGATCGGCCTGGTATTCAAAATGGCACGGGCCCAGCCGTTCCCAGTTGCGCAGGTCCTCGGAGTAGGCGAAGGCCAGCCGCGGACCCAGCGGGCCGTAGGCCACGTAGGTCATCAGGTGCTTGCCGAGGCTGGGCACCCAGGTGGTGCGGGGGTCTTCGGTGCCGGCGTTGTTCAGTCCGCGCTCCCAGCCCTCGTCGGGGGCCAGGACGATGCCCTGGCGCTCGACGCCGGTGGGCACGCCGTCCTCGATGATGACCCTGGCCAGTCCCACCCGGGAGACGTTGCCCTTGGCCACGAGGCGCGGCAGCAGGTACAGCTCGCCGTCGGGTCCGCGGCCGCTGGCCGGGTTGAGGACGCCTTCGGCTTCGAACTCGTTGCCGGCCTCCGGGGTCATGATGACGCCGGCGCGGGTGAGGGTGAACGGGACGGTGGGCAGTGTGGAGGTCTCGGGGGAGGTCATAGATTAGCCCTTTACGCTTGAACCGATATTGGTGGAAATGAACTGGCGCTGGAAGAAAATGAAGAGTGCGACGGCGGGCGCCGCGAGGACGCACGCTCCCGCGAGGATGGCACCGAACGGGTTGGATGCCGTGGCGGCGATGTTTGAGATGTAATTCGCCAGGGAGACGGCGAGCGGCTGAATGGACTGGTCCTTGGTGACCAGGAACGGCCACAGGAACTCGTTCCACGGCCCAATGAAGGTCAGCAGCACGGCGGTGACAATGGCGGGCCGGACCAGGGGGATGGCGATCTGCCAGAGGATCCGCAGCTCTGAGGCACCGTCGATCCGGGCCGCCTCGAAGAGGGTCGACGGCAGCTGCATGAAGTACTGGCGGAAGACAAACACCGCTGTCGAGTTGATCGCGAACGGCAGGATCATGCCCAGGTACGTGTCCGCGAGCCCGTAGTCCCGCACGATCATGACGTACAGCGGGATGAGCAGAAGCTGGAACGGAATCATCTGTACCAGCAGCATCATGCCAAACACGAAACCCTTCCCGCGGAACTGCATCTGCGCCAGGGCGTAGCCCACCAGAAGACCGAACACCACGGTGAAGAAGATGACGCCGCCAGTGAAGATCCCCGAGTTGACCAGGCCCTTGAGCAGGTCAATGGAGTTGTTGATGTTCGCGTAGTTCTCGCCCGTGATGTTCGCGGGGTTGGGGAACGCCCCGGCCACCGAGGTGTCCGGTGAGGTCTGGAGCGAGCCGATGAACATGTAGTAGAAGGGGAACAGGAACACGAAGGCGCCGGCGGCCAGCAGCACAAAGCTGCCCGCGCCGAGGTTCTTGCGCTTCTCCACCCCGGAGGCTTCCTCGGAAGCGGCGCGGCGGGCGGAACGGACGCCACCGCCCGAAGAAGGGGCGTCCGGGTGTCCGGCGTCGTCATTCCGTTCGTTTTCATTGTTGGCGGCGGTTGCCGCATCGATGATCGACATCTCAGTCCTCCTTCCCGCCCACGAGGCGTTTCTGGATCAGGGCAATCAGCAGGACGCCGATCACCAGCACCACGCCCAGCGCGGCGGCCACGTCCGGGTTTCCCTGCAGGATGCCCTTCTGGTACATCAGGAACACCGGCGACGTCGATGCGCCGTCCGGACCGCCTCCGCCGGTAAGCAGGTACGGCTCGGTGAACAGGTTCGCACCGGTGATGGTGGCAAGCAGGGTGACCAGCACGCTGGCTGAGCGCACGCCCGGAACGGTGATGTTCCAGAACTGGACCCACTTGTTGCCGCCGTCCACCGAGGCGGACTCGTACAGCTCATCCGGGATGTTCTGCAGCGCGGCCAGGTAGAGCAGGATGAAGAACCCCAACTGCTTCCAGGTCACATAGAGCGCCACCGTGGGCATCGCGAGCCAGGAGTTGGTCAGCCACGAGGGATTCGGGGCCAGCGGCCCCAGGAGTGCGTTGACGAGTCCGTTCTGCTGAAACAGGAACAGCCAGACGCCGACGACGGCGACGCTCGCCGTGACGTACGGGACGTAGTAACTGACCCGGAAGAAGGTCTTCAGCCTGGTCACGCGGTTGAGGGCGTTGGCCAGGATCAGAGACAGTCCCACGGTCAGCGGGACGTTGATGACCAGGAACACGCCGATATTGGCAAAGGAGCGCTGCACTTCCGGATCCGACAAGACGGTGATGTAGTTCTCCAGTCCCACAAAGGGCCGGTCGACCTGGACGCCGGGAGCGGTGAAGAAGAACTGGTGGAACGAGATGTACACGGCGTACCCGAGCGGGTAGGCCAGCACGGCCAGGACATATATGACATACGGGGCACTGAACAGCAGTCCCAGCGGCTGGCGGCCCAGGAGGTTCTTCCGTTTCCTGGGCGCCGGCTGCCGGTCCCGCCCAGGCCCGGCAGCGCCCGTTGTTGCCGGGCCGCCGTCAGCTGAGCGAAGTGACATGGGAAGTCCCCTGCTACTTCTGGGCTGCCAGTTGGTTGACCTTCTCAGATGCTCCCTTGAACGCGTCATCGATGCCCTGGTTGCCGAAGATCACTGACTTGCCCCACGCGTCGCGGAAGGTCTGCCAGATCTGGACCGAGTTGGATACGTTGGGAACCTCCACGGTGCGGCCGGCCTGGTCAGCGAACTGCTTGTAGGCGGGGTTCTTGCTGAAGTAGTCGGCGTAGGCAGTGGTCAGGTCCTTGCGCATCGGCATCTGGCCGGTTGCGGAGAGAAGCTTGCCGTCCTGCTCCTTGCTCGTGGCGAACTTCATGACCTCCCAGGCCGTGCCCTGGTTCTTGCAGGCGGAGTACATGGCCACGTTCTTGGCATCGGAGAAGGTGGAGCCTGCGCTCTGGGCCTGGGCGCCAGGGACCGGGACCGTACCCCAGTTGACCTTGCCCTTGTACGCGGCGACAGCCCACGGGCCGGCCAGCGACATGCCGGCCTTGCCCTCGGCAAAGGAGTCACCCTTATAGGCTTCCTTGGAGGCAAGATTCTCCTTGTAAAGGGTCTGGAACATGGTGGCGACCTGCTTGCCCTGCTCGCTGTCGAAGGTGGCCTTGCCATCCTTGAGCAGCGTTGTGCCGCCGGAGTTGGCAGCATAGAACGGGTAGAAGTCGAACCAGGACTGGTAAAAGTCACTGGCGGGAGAAGGCCACACGGCATTGGCGACTGCGCCGGACTTCACCAGGGTGCGCGCCGTGTCCAGGAACTCGGCTTGCGTGGCCATCTTCGGCTTCTCCGGATCAAGCCCGGCCTTAGCGAAGACGTCCTTGTTGTAGAACAGGACCACCGGGTTGGACTTCCACGGCAACTGGTACATCTTGCCGTCTGAGGACTTGTACTGGTCCGCAAGGTCACCGGTGCGGTCCTTGATGTACTGGGCACCGTCCGGGAACGAATCCAGCGCCACCAAACCGCCCTGCTTCTGGAACTGCGGCACCGCCACGGGAGCGGTGTTGAAGACCAGGCACGGGGCGTTGCCGGCGGTGATGGCAGCCCCGATGACCTCCTCGGAGCTCTTGCCGGCCGGGATCTCCTGGGCGTCGACCTGCTGGTCCGGGTGGGCCGCGTTCCAGGCCGCCACCATGTCCTTGCCCCACTTCACCTCGAACTCATTGTTGGAGTACCAGATCTTGATGGGACCCTTGGCCGTGGTGGCCGACGCCGCGGTAGTCCCACCTGCTCCCCCGCCGCAGGCAGCCAGGCCGGCTCCCATGATGGTCAGGGCGGCCACGGACAGTACGCGCGTGGCAGTGGTAAAGCGCTTCATTGCGACTCCTATTTGGGAGAACCGGGGTTCTGTGAGGTTGGGATTTAAGGAAAATTGGGGAGGTCCTGCGCGGCTGGCCAGGACTACTGCGTTGACGGTGCCGGTCCGGTGGATGCCCTGACAAGTAACCGCGGGGCTTGCAGATCGGTGTCCCCGCCGCTGTGTACGCCGGCGAGCTGGTTGAGCAGCACCTGGGCCGCCACCCGGCCCCAGAGCATGGGGTCGGTGGAGATGGTGGTCAGTGGCGGGTTGAGGTACTGCGTGAAGTCGGCATTGTCGTAGCCCACCACTGAGAGGTCCTGCGGCACGCGCAGCCCCAGCGATTGCGCGTAGGACTGGCCGGCGGTGGCCATCAGATCATTGGCGAAGACGATGGCCGTGGGCCGCTCCGCTGCGCGAAGGAGCTCCGCGGTGGCCGCGACGCCGCCGGCAGCGGTGAAGTCAGCCTCCGCGAAGAGGTCCGTACGGAGCCCGGCCTTGGTAAGCGCGGCTTCCCAGGCCCGGCGCCGGCTCCGGCCATGGATGTATTCCTGGCCGCCGCCCACATGCGCAATCCGGGTGTGTCCCAGCGAAACCAGGTGCTCCACTGCGGCCGTGACTCCAGCGCAGTCATCCATGGAGACGGCAGGGAACGGTGAAGCGGCGTCGGGACGGTTCAGCGTGACGGCGGGGAGGCTAAGCTCCTGCAGCAGCGGGATGCGGGAGTCGTCCTGGCGGACGTCCGTGAGGATGAATCCATCAACCCGGCCGTTGTCCGCCAGCTTGCGGTAGCAGCGCTCCTCCGCTCCGGTGCCGGTGGCGACGCTGAGCACCAGCGTGTAGTCGTGTTCCGCGAGCGCGGTTTCGATGCCGGCAATGAAGGCTGGGAAGAAAGGGTCTGTGCCAAGCAGGGAAGGGTCCCTCGCCACCACGAGCCCCAGGGCATAAGCTTTGGCCGAGGAGAGTCCCTTTGCCCGGAGGCTGGGTTTCCAGCCGAGGTCCTTGGCCACCTGGAGGATACGCTCGCGGGTGCCGTCGCTGACGCCGGGTTGGCCATTGAGCGCGTAGGAGACAGCACCCTTGCTCACGCCTGCCGCGTGGGCTACGTCGCTGATGGTGACTGCCATGGGGCCTTCCCTTCTTGGTGACGGCTCCGTGATCTAGCTCACTGAACCGGTTCAGTAACCACTACTAAACCGGTTCAGTTGCGCCCTGTCAAGGGGGCTGCCAGAAAAGGCAACGGGAGCCGCTCGGCGATGGGCCGCGCGGCTCCCGGGTTTGGGGGCGCCTGGAACTTTAGATGGCGTTACACGCGGGCCAGTCCGGCCGCAGCGGCGAGTAGCTCCACGGAACGGAGGCGGGCGTCAGTGGCCGTGCTCTGGTGCGCCACAATCAGCTCGTCGGCATCCGCGTGGGCGGTGAACTCCTCAAGGTAGTCCATCACCACATCGGGCGTTCCGATGGCCGAGTACTTGACCATCCGGGACACGTGCTGGCCCTGCGGAGAATCCAGGATCATATCCGCCTCGTCATCCGAGAACACCCGGCCGTTGCCGAAGAACAGGGAAACACGGGCCCGTTTGGTGGCTTGGAACATTTCCTGCGCCTCGGACGTGGAGTCCGCGGCGATGACGTTTACCCCGGCGATGACGTGCGGCGCCTCAAGCTGGGCGGACGGCCGGAATTCGCGGCGGTAAATTGCCACGGCGTCCTGAAGGGCATCGGGAGCGAAGTGTGAGGCGAAGGCGTACGGCAGACCGAGCTGGGCCGCCAGCCGGGCCCCGAAGAGAGAGGAGCCCAGGATGTATAGCGGCACATTGGTACCCTTGCCGGGGGTCGCCTCCACTCCCTGGATCCGGGTGGGGCCGGTCAGGTACCCCTGCAGTTCCAAGACATCCTGCGGAAAACTGTCGGCGGACATCGGGTCGCGGCGCAGCGCACGCATGGTGTTCTGGTCGCTGCCCGGAGCGCGGCCAAGGCCCAGGTCGATCCGTCCAGGGTGCAGGGTTTCCAAGGTGCCGAATTGCTCGGCGATGGTCAGCGGGGAGTGGTTGGGCAGCATCACCCCGCCGGCGCCAAGCCTGATGCTGTTGGTATGGGCGGCCACATGGGCGATCAGCACACTGGTGGCGGACGAGGCGATGGAGGACATGTTGTGGTGTTCGGCGTACCAGACGCGGCGGTAACCCAGTTCCTCGGCCCGCTGCGCCATGGCCACGCTGCCGGCGAAACTTTCCGCCGCCGTCTGGCCCTTACCGATGGTGGCCAGATCAAGGATGGAGAACGGAACAGTCACGGGGAAGCCGGCCTTTCGTAGCGGAGCGTTGGCGTGGCCCACTTGGCTAGCGGCGTAGGCACTCTTTCGTCAACGACGGCAGGGGCCGGGTTATTTCGACCTTGCCTTATTTCTGCTGGGGCCTGTCCGGCCGGCGCATGTTTCCAGCCTGGCGAGGAGCGCCTGATTCGCCCGAAAAATGGGGAAGGGGCCTGCCTGAGGCAGGTCCCTTCCCGTTTAAACTCGCCTATGCTGTTCAGCTTTGCCGCACGGCACTGCGGCCCCTGCTTTACTTCAGTTTGAAATTGGCGTCGATGTGGGAACCGTCCGCCGCAGTCATGGTGAGCTGGAAGCACGAGCCGGGCATGTTCGGCGTCTTCCAGTTATAGATGTACTGGCCACCGGTGGAGTCGTAGCGCAGCGAGGTGTTGCCGGTGGCGGTGATGTCGATGCTGTCCTGCACCGCCAGCAAACTGCACTGGATCGGCCGGACCCCCATGCTCACGACGCTGGTGTCTGTCAGTTCCGTGGCACCGGCGAACAGCTCAAACTTTGCCGGAACGGTACTTCCGGCCTTGACCGTGTTGAGGACTCCGCCCATGTCGATGGGCTGGTAGAAGCCTTTGGGGGTCCAGGCATTCACGGTGTAGGTCTGGGTGGCCACCGACGTACGCCCCGCGTTGTCCTTTGCGGTGGCGGTCAACGTGTGCGTGCCCACCCCCGGCGCATAGCCTGTCACCGTGCAGCTGGCCGGTCCGGAGTCCGTATCGGTCGAGGTGCAGGTGGGCTGTGTGCCCAGCGACCCGTAGTAGGCGTCAGCCAGCACGGAGTCGAAGGTGGCAACGGGATTCGTCAGGTCAATCTTGAAGGCATCGCTGGAAACGGCCCCTTCCGGCGTTGTGTTGTCCGCGTCATCGGTAAAGGCCGGGCTGCCGATAGTTATGCCTGCGCCTTCCCCGGCCGAAGCAGCGGTCTTGGTTGCCGACAGCGGGCCTGAAAGCTGGTCTGTCCCGGTAAACGTCGCCGTGACCGGGCTTATGTACCAACCGTTCTCGCCCATGGTCCCGGCCAGCCCGTTAAAGGCGACCTCCGGGGCAGTGAGGTCGATCTTGAACGAGGCGGAAGGAGTTCCGGACGTTGTTGCGTTGCCGGCCAGGTCTTCGAACACAGGGCTGCCAACCACTACGGCGCTCCCCTCGCCGTCGGAGGTGATGGTTTGCTCCGCCGATGCCGGACCGGAGAGTGCGTCCGTGCCGGTGAAGGTTGCCGTGACAGGAGCGTTGTACCAACCTTTGGCATTGGGATCCCGGTCCGCCTTCGTGTACTTGACCACGGGAGCCGTGGCGTCGATGTTGAAGGACTGGAACGCGGCACCGAGGGCTGAGGCGTTTCCGGCGGCGTCGGTGAACACCGGGCTTCTGACCCCGATGTTCAGCCCCTCGGCCCCCGCAGCGGTCGATGCGGTCTGGGTCGCCGAGGCCGGCCCTGACGTCGCGTCAGTACCCGTGAACGTTGCCGTCACCGGGCCCCTGAACCAGCCATTGTTGCCGACGGGTCCCTCGGCGCCTGTGTAACTCACGTCCGGTGCGGTGGCATCAAGGCCCACCGGAACGGTGTCCTTGGAGGCTGAACCGCCGGCGCTGGTCGCGGAACAGGTGTAGGTGGTCTTCACCTGATCTGCCGAAATGGCGCGGTCCTCGCATCCTGTGGTGGACACAGAACCCGGGGACTCAGTGTCCGTCACCGTCCAGCTGAGGACCACCGGCACGGTGAACCAGTCACTGAGGCCATTGGGTGTTCCGGGCTTCAGGGAGTAGGTGATCTGGGGACCGCTGGGGTCCGTGATGCTGTAGGTAACGGATCCGCTGGCGGTCAGTCCCCCGCGGTCCGTGTAAGTGCAGCTGGCGGTCTGCTGGCCGATGCCGTCGGAGGCGTAGGGCCCGGAGACGGCGCTGAGCGTTGCCGGAGCCGTGCTGTTTCCATCCTCGGCGTCAACGACGTTGCAGGACGCGGCAGGGACGGATCCCTTGGCGTAGGACCCGCCCGTGGCCACTCCCCCAACCGTGACGGAGGGTGCCGTGTTCGAGGGGGCGGGCGCCACCACGTTGACGGTGAAAGTCGCTGGCGTGAGGTCGAATGATCCGCCGCTGGTGTTGGCCGTGGCGGCGGCACTAACCGTTGCAGTCCCCGCGGCAAGCGGCGTGACTGTCAGAGTCTTGGAGTCACCGCAGCTGGTGAACGTCACGGACGAGGGGCTAACGGTGGCCGCGGCAGGGTTGCTTGAGGCGAGGCTGAGGGTCAGAATGGTGCCCCCTGTCAGATTGCAGCCACTTTTCCCGTCGCCATTTGTGGGTGACAGCGCCAGCGTTGTAGTGCCGGCGGCGCCGCCCGCGTTCAATGGCATGACTTCGGCCACGGAGTCCACGGTCACATCAAGGGTGTTGTAGATAACGTCCGCCCGCGCCACCCCCGCCCCGGCGAGGATGAGACCGCCGGCGGCGGCAACGGCCAGGACCCTCCTGCCTGCCTGTCCGGCAGTGACAGCGAAGAGCAGACCTTCTCTTCGCTGGTTGTTTGGCCCGGATTTGGGCTTCTTCCGATCTGAACGTGTCATTGCAGCGCCTCCCTCGCAACAATGCGGCCACCGTTGGCCGCACATGTAACCCCGATGCTAGGGGCGCGCCTTCACGAGCACACCAGTGGACTCCACTCTACTTTTGGGCTCGTTATACCTGTTTTCTCACGAGGTACTCAGTTCTTCACTTAGGTAAATTCAGCTCTCTTCTGTATCACCAGAATCAGGGACACGCGTAGTCGTGGTCCAAACCGCCGGAAATAAACTGGGTCACGGAAACCCGGCTTCCGGGCGTTAGCCCGGCAAGTGAGCAGTTACTTTTGGCCCCCTTCAGCGACCGGGCACCCGCAAGCCAGCTTGGCAACCCGGCCAGCTCGCTCTCCGACGGCACGGCGCCGGCGACCTGCCCCCACTGGGAGCCGGTCGAATAAATGCCCACTTCGGCGTTGATGCTTGTGAAGTAGGCGGCCATGCCCTCAAGGTCGGCAACGTTGGCAGCTTTGTCGGTCTGCCAACTGTTTCCGGTCTCCACGTCGAGCCACCAGAACTGGCCGCCGGGATTGTCCACACCCCGGAGATTGGCGTCGTCATAAGCCTTCGCGTAGCCGTACATGTAGGAGCAGGCCCTGAAGTCTCCGCTGGCGCAGTCGCCGTAGGGGTTCTCCACCACAACGTCCATGTAAGTGTTCGACGTGGGCCACCAGGAGCCTGCCGTCCCGGGGTTAGCGGTGTTCACATAAAGGGCAGCCGCAGGTTGGCTTGTGGTGCCCGTTGAGTTTGCCGCCCAGGCCAGCTGATCCGCGAGGCAGGGATTCGTGGTGTTCGCCAGGCCGTTGTTGACCCCCACGATGGCAAACGCGGGTTTATCCGGAAGTGCCTTGCCGCACTGCGGCCAGGAGACGTCGACGCCGACCGGTTCGGACGGGCGGGGTGGCCCTGCCGCGGCCGGGGAACTGCCCAGAAGGGCGAGCGCGCCCGCGGTGGCGAGGGACAAAACCAGCTTCAACATCGATGCGGCCATGCCCAAGTCTAAGGGCGGGAGGCCCGGCGAGGCCTGGAAATCCACTTCGTGGCGCCGGTCGAATGGAATACACAGCAGGCTTAGGGAGTTGCCGCCCTTATGAGCCACGACAAACCACAGCATCCGGAACCATCACCCACGATCGATCTGAAGGACTTGGGAACTGTCCATCGCCTCGGCTTTGGCGCAATGCGCATCGTCGGGGACGGCGTCTGGGGCGAGCCGGCGGATAGAGTGGCCGCCATCGCCGTCGTGCGGCGTGCGGTGGAGCTCGGCGTGGACTTCATTGACACCGCCGATTCGTATGGGCCCAACATCAGCGAGGAGATCCTGGCTGAGGCTCTCCACCCATACAAGGCCGGGCTGAAGATCGCCACCAAGGTCGGCTTTGCCCGTACCGGTCCCAACGCATGGGTTCCTCTGGGCCGCGCCGAATACCTGCGTCAGCAGACCGAGCTGAGCCTCCGCAAGCTCAAGGTCGACTCCCTGGATCTCCTGCAGCTGCACCGGATCGATCCCAAGGTGGACCCGGAAGAGCAGTTCACAGTTCTCCGGGATCTGCAGAAAGAGGGCAAGGTCAAGGCGCTCGGCCTGTCCCAGGTCAGCGTGGCCGAACTCGAGGAAGCCGGGAGGTACTTCACCGTCTCCACCGTACAGAACCGCTATAACCTCACCGACCGCAGCTCCGAGGACGTCCTCAACTACGCTGAGGCGAACGGCATCGGATTCATCCCTTGGGCGCCGATTTCCGCTGGTGAGCTGGCACAGCCAGGCGGCCCGCTGGATGAGGCAGCCAAGCGGCTGGGCGCCGCAACCTCGCAGGTGGCCTTGGCGTGGCTCTTGCGCCGTTCGCCCGTCATGATGCCGATTCCCGGAACCGGCTCCGTCAAGCACCTCGAGCAGAACCTGGGAGCGGCCGGCGTGATACTCGACGACGACACGTATGCGGAGCTCGAAGCGGCGCACTGAACCCTTCCGCCTCACCACCAACCCGACCCCGCAGGCCCGGAAGGGCCGGCAAGACAGGAGCAACAACATGGCTAACATTCTGATGGTCGTTTCCGCAGCCGATTCCCTCACCATGAGGGACGGCGGCGAACACCCCACCGGCTACTGGGCAGAGGAACTTGTGGTTTCGCACCAGACCCTGCGCGACGCCGGGCACACCGTCCACATCGCTACTCCGGGCGGCGTGAAGCCCACCGTGGATCAGGTGAGCCTCACGGCCGAATCGGCCGGGAGCCAGGAACGTGCGGACAGCTTCCGGGAGTATATCGCTTCGATCGATGCCGAACTGGCCTCGCCGCTGACGCTGGCCGACGTGGACGCCTCGGCGTACGACGCCGTCGTGATGTCCGGCGGCCACGGGCCCATGACCGACCTTTACAAGGACCCCGATCTGGGCCGGCTGCTCATCTCAACCGACAAGGGCGGCAAGGTTATTGCGCCGTTCTGCCACGGCCCGGCGGCCCTGCTCAGCGCGGTCGGCGACGACGGCACGTTCGCCTTCGCGGGGCGCCGCCTCACCGTTTTCACGAACGAGGAAGAGCTTAATGGCGGCACGGGGCCCAATACTCCCTGGTTCGTCGAGGATGCACTGAAGGAAAAGGGCGCCCTCGTCGAAAACGCAGCCGCCTGGAGCTCAAACGTGGTCCGCGACGGCAACCTCATCACGGGGCAAAACCCCCAGTCCAGCGAGGCCGTGGCCAAGGAAGTCATCAAGGCACTCACCAAATAGCAGTGGCCCAAGCCGGGTCCGGACCGGCCGGACCCGGCTAAGCTAACCGCATGGCCATCAAATCCACGGCGGATAAAGTCGCCACCATCCAGAAGGGCTACACGCTGGAAGGCGCCACAATTGAGCTGGGAGCCGCCATAGTCGACGGCGAACTCCACAAGGATGCCCCCGTCAGGCTGCCGCTGGCCATGATGAACCGCCACGGTCTCGTGGCCGGCGCAACGGGGACGGGAAAGACCGTCACCCTCCACATGATGGCCGAGCAGCTCTCCACCGCAGGGGTCCCCGTCTTCCTGGCGGACATCAAGGGCGACCTGTCCGGGCTCGCCATGGCCGCTACGGGCAGCGAGAAGCTGCTGGCACGGACCCAGAGCATCGGGCAGCCCTGGACCGGCAAGACATTTCCGGTGGAGTTCCTGGCCCTGGGCGGCGATGGCAACGGCATCCCCGTGCGCGCCACCATCACATCGTTCGGACCCATCCTGCTTTCCCGCATTATGGAGCTCAACGAAACGCAGGAGTCCAGTCTCCAGCTCGTCTTCCACTTCGCGGACAAAAACAATCTTGAATTGATCGACCTAAAGGATCTGCGCGCCGTTATATCGTTTCTTACCTCGGAGGAAGGCAAGGACGCCCTTGAGGAGCTGGGCGGCCTGTCCAAGGCCACCGCCGGGGTGATTCTCCGCGAGTTGGTGACTCTTGAAGCCCAGGGCATGGAGATGTTCTTCGGGGAACCCGAGTTCGACACTGCCGAACTGCTGCGCACGGCCCCCGACGGCCGCGGCGTGGTCACCTGCCTTGAATTGCCAACCCTGCAGACGAAGCCCATGTTGTTCTCCACATTCCTGATGTGGCTGCTGGCCGACCTTTTTGAGGACCTGCCCGAAGCCGGGGACCTGGACAAGCCCAAGCTTGTATTCTTCCTGGACGAGGCCCACCTGCTGTTCAATGGCGCTTCCAAGGCCTTCCTGGCAGCCATCACCACCACCGTGCGCCTGATCCGGTCTAAGGGCGTGGGCATCTTTTTCGTGACGCAGACTCCCAAGGACGTTCCGGCCGATGTTCTGGGCCAGCTCGCCAACCGCATTCAGCACGCTCTCCGCGCGTTTACCCCGGAGGACGCCAAGGCGCTAAAAGCCACCGTCTCCACCTTCCCCATCAGCGACTACGACCTCGAGGAGACGCTGACCTCTGCCGGAATCGGCGAAGCGGTGATTACCGTCATGAACGAAAAAGGCGCCCCGACGCCGGTTGCCCTAACGCGCCTCCGCGCTCCGGAATCAGTGATGGGGCCCAGTCCGGAAGCGTTGGTCAAGAAAACCGTGGCCGGATCTGCCCTGCTCGCCAAATACGGCACCGCGGTAGAGAACGTCTCCGCGTATGAGAAATTATCCGGCAAGGGCGCGGCGCACAGCGGCGCGGCAGCCCCCGGTCGGCCTCCGGTCCCCGGGGGCGGCGGCACGGAAACGGGTGTGGACCAAGATGCCGTTGACGCCGATGCCCGGCGCATCGAGGAGGAGATCCTGGGACGGCCCAGCAGCCGCCCCGCCTCGGCATCCGAACGGCACCGGACGCCGGAGCGAACGGCACCCGAACCGCGTCAGGGCGCCGGGGCCGGAATGGCAGGCGAGTTGGCCGACGCCCTGGGCGGGGCGCTTGGCGGCGGACTCAAAAGCATGGCCCGCTCCCTTGGCACCCAGCTGGGCCGCGAGCTTTTGCGCGGAGTATTCGGGACCTCGTCCCGGCGGCGCCGCTAGGAGCTGGGTCCCGGCGTCGGGCTGCTCCGCTGCGGCAGGTTCAGGTCGCGGGCACGGCGTCCACACCCGCATCCAGGCGCCTTGCCGGTAACGTAAGGTCCGTGCAGATGAGTCAAGCCTTGGTAAGGACCGCAGCCGGATGGCTGTTGGGCCTGATGCTTGCCGTCGCCGCATCCGTGGTGGCAGTGAACCTGGTGAACAGTTCCGTGGCGAGTCCGGAGCAGCCGGTTCGGGAGTATCTCGACGCCCTGCAAAAGGGTGAGGGAGAAAAGGCGCTCGGTCTCTTGCGAGCTTCCGTTCCCGAGAGCAACGCCGCCATGCTCGATGGAACGGCACTCCAGACGGCGGCGTCCCGGATCGCGAACGTGCATTTCGGCGATACCGAGGAGCGCCCCGGCAACCAGGTGATGGTCCCCATGGACTACACCATCGACGGCAGCAAGCTGCACACCGAGTTCCTGCTGGAGAAGACCGGAACCGAATGGCTTTTCTTCAACAAATGGGCTTTCGTCCCCGCTTCCCTGCCTGTGCTGGAGGTCACCGTGGTCAATTCCAACGAGGCCACTTTGAACGGCGTGCCGGTGAACATGCCCAACGGACGCAACTCCTTCGCGGTCTTCTATCCCGGCGAATACGAGGCCAGCCTTAACGGCCAGTACTTTGCGGCGCCTGCCACCCGGGCAACCGTATCCAGCCGCGATACGCCCACCGCGCCACTGAGCCTGCTGACCCAGGCCACGAGCGGCCTGAAGGACGCCGTAGGGGGCAAAATCAAGGAATTCCTCGATTCCTGCGCGGCCCAGGCCAACAAGCAGCAGCGGCTCCAACCGGACTGCCCCTTTTACCACGCCACAAACAACCGCGTGGTTGATGGCACCATCGACTGGACCATCACGGAATACCCCGCCATCAGCATCGAACCGTTCGGGGGACGCTGGGTGGTGGCTCCACTGGACGGCAAAGCCCGGATCAAAGCCCGCCAAGTCGACCTCTTCACGGGCGCCGTCAGCGATCTCAACGTCATCCACGACTTCAGCTTCACCACGCGCCTGGACGTGAACGGCGACACCATCAAGGTGACCCCGCTCCTGAGCTACTAGCCCGTACCGCCGCACGGGCGCCCGTGCGGGCGGCCGTGCGGGCGGCATGCCCTTGGTGGCTTCCCGGGAGGTACGTGGCCGCCCCGAAAACCAACGTGCACGGTCAGTCCATTCCGCGCAGGTCCAGCACCAGCTCACGGTCTCCGTCCGCCTGCAGAAGCACCGGGATGCCCCAGTCCTGCTGGTACAGGTGGCAGGCGGCGTGGTCGGGGATCTCGCCGTCGGCCGTTTCCGGTCCGTCACAGGCTGCAGCGCGGGCCGTAATGTGCAGCACGCCTTCCGGGACATCGGAGGCAAGCTCAAGTGAGCGCAGCAGGCCCACCGACGTGCCGCCGCCACTGACCAGGAGTTCCGGCGGCGTCGAGGAGATCTTCAGCTGCGTGGGGTCGCCCCAGCGGTCATCGAGCTTTTGGCCGGTGGGCGCCGTGAAACGAACGGTGAGCTCCAGCAGGCCGGGCGCCACGGGGCTCTTGGGCCTGTGCGTCTGCACCGCGCCCTCGTCCACCTGCTGCGCCTCCTTGGGGATAGGCACGTACACCAGCTGGTGCTTGTTCGCTTCCACCACCACCAGCAGCGGCTCCGAACCGGCCACCTGCGTGTGGTCCACGATCACGTCCGACGGCTCGGAAAGTCCACGGGCCAGGGTGGAAACAGTGCCTGAAGCGGGGTCATAACGCCGGACCGCGCCGTTGTAGGTGTCGGCGACGGCCACCGAGCCGTCCGGCAGGACTGTCACGCCAAGGGGGTGCTGCAGGCGGGCCTGGGAGGCCTTCCCGTCGCGGAAGCCAAAGTCGAACAGGCCCTTGCCGACGGCGGTCTCCACGGTGACGGTTCCGCCGTCGCCGACCACGAGCTTGCGCAGCGCTGAAGTTTCGGAGTCGGCCACCCAGATGTTGCCCTCAGCGTCCTCGGCGAGACCGGAGGACTGGGCGAACCAGGCTTCGGCGGCCGGCCCATCCAACAGCCCCTCAAGCCCGTTGCCGGCAATGATGGACACCGCTCCCGAAAGAGGACTGAAGCTGAAGATCTGGTGCACGCCGGCCATGGCCACCACCACGGCATTGAGTTTGGTGGACCACACAACGTCCCACGGGGAGCTCAGCGCTACGTCCAGTGGATTATCCTCCAGCCGGCCGCCGAAGGCTGCGCCTTCCTCGTTCACGCGTGCCGGTCCAACCTCAAGCAGACGTTGCACGCCGTTGCCCACGAGAGTGGTCACGGTTCCGTCGTCGAGCGAGAGTCCGCGGAGGCGGTGGTTGACGGAGTCGGCAATCACGACGTCGTAACCGGCCTCGGCCGCGACGTCTTCGGGCAGGAGGACCAGGCCTTGGGGCTCGTTGAACCGGGCCGACGCTGCGTTTCCGTCGATGTGGCCCTTTTCGCCGGAGCCATATGTCGCCAGGACAGTCGTGAAGTCGGTGGACAATTCCACGAGGCGGTGGTGGCCGGTATCGGTGACCAGCCAGGAACCCGCTGCGGCCGCACTGCCGACGCCGCGGCCGCTGGGCAGATACAGGGCCTTGCCCGGGAACCGAAGCGTGCCGGACGTCGCCTCCGGTGCCACGTACGGCCCGTCGCCGCGGTGCAGAGTGCCCTTGGCCTCGTGCTCGGCGATCAGCTCGGGAATGAGCACAGCCAGGCCGTCTGCATGGCCCTCGCCGGAGAGGTGGGCCACGATGTACCCTTCGGGGTCGATGACCACGAGGGTGGGCCACGCGCGGGCCGTGTAGGCCTTCCAGGTTTCAAGCTCCGGGTCATCCAGCACGGGGTGGCGGATCTCGTACCGTTCCACGGCGGCGGCAAGAGCCACGGGGTCGGCCTCGTGCTCAAACTTGGGCGAGTGCACGCCCACGGTGACCAGGACATCGGAGTATTCCTGCTCGAGGGGCCGCAGTTCGTCCAGGACGTGAAGGCAGTTGATGCAGCAGAAGGTCCAGAAATCCAAGAGCACGATCTTGCCGCGGAGGGATTCCAGATCCAGGGACTTGCCGCCGGTGTTGAGCCAGTTACGGCCCACCAGTTCGGAGGCTCGGACCCGGAGGTGGGTGCGTACGGTTTCGCTCATCAGCGTCCTTCCAGCTTTGAGTTGCGTTCTGCCAGCTTGGCATCGCGTTCGGCCAGCTTGGCAAACATATCGTTGTAAGCGGTGAGATCGGCGTCGTTATTCCTGTCAGCCGCCCGGTCGGTGCGGCGCGATTCACGGTCATCGGAACGGGACCACATGATGGCGACGCCGATTGCCACCAGCAGAGTGGGCACCTCGCCGATCCCCCAAGCCACCGCACCGCCCATCTGCTGGTCCAGCAATGCCGGGGGGCCCCAGGTGCGGCCAAGGTTGCCGAAGTAGTCGGCGGCCAGAAGTCCCGTGCCGCCCATGATCGACACACCGAAGAAGGCATGGAACCCCATGGTGGCCAGCAGCAGGAGCAGGCGCATGGGGTAGGGGGCACGGCGTGGGAGCGGATCCGTGCCAAGCATGGTTAACACGAAGATGTATCCCGTCAGGGCGAAGTGCAGGTTCATCAGTTCGTGGCCCACGTGGTCCCGCATGGCGTAGCCAAAGGCGTCCGAGTAGTAGAACAGTACAATCGAGCCGGCGAAGTTCGCGGCGGCGAAGAGCGGATGCGTCACCAGCTGGGAGAACTTCGAGTGCACGAATATCAGTAGCCATTCGCGAAGGCCGCGGGAGCCGTCGCCCCGGGCGGGCAGTGCCCGCAGGGCAAGCGTCGCGGGGGCGCCAAGCACCAGGAAGATGGGCGCCACCATGGTGAGTGCCATGTGGTCCACCATGTGGGCCGAGAACAGCACACGGCCGTACACTGACGGCGGACCCGAGGTGACGTAGGTGAGGACCACAAGCCCGATAAGCCAGTTGGCCGTGCGGAATAGAGACCATTGGTCGCCGCGCTGCCGGACTTTGACCACGCCGCGGATGTAGGCCACAAGGCCAAAGAGCGCCACCGCGACCCAGAGCCAGTCCAAGCGCCATTCGGTGAGCCACCGTTCGGGGGTCAGCTCCGGAGGCAGCTCGTAGCCCGACAGGATGAAGGCTGGCGAGGCATCAGGGGCAAACGTGGTGGGTTGCGGCGGAGCCGAGCGGCCCAGTGCCACGGCGATTCCCGACGTGGCGCCCATAATCAGCAGTTCCGCCACCACAAGCTGCCACAGCACCCGTCGCGACGAAACAGCGGCGCCGTTGCGTCCGAGCTGCGGAATGACCCACTGCCGGTGCATCAGGCCGATGCCGCCGAGGACCAGAGCGGCGGCGGACTTCGCGAGGACCAGCTGGCCGTAGGGCGAACCAACCAGATCGCCGAAGCTGGTGATCCGGATGCTGGCATTGATGATCCCGGAGGCGAACACCAGAACAAAAGCGAAGCCGGCGAGGGACGAAAACCGGCGGAGGGTCGGCTCTGTGATGTCAGACTTGCCTGCCACTTTGGCGCCCGTCAGGGTGCCGGACAACAGCGCCAGCATGATTATTCCGCCAACCCAGGCCGAGACCCCAAGCAGGTGCAGCGCCAGCGAATTGATGGCTCCCTCGTGGTCGCTGGAGCTGGAGGAGTGGCCGATCAAGGCGATAGGAACCATTCCCACGATCGCCAGTATCAGTGTCGCGGCCAGGCCGCCGAGGGAGCGGACGCCGAACAGCGCCGTAGTGACCACCGCGGCTGCGATCGTGACTGTGAGCCACGCCCGGCCGGTATCGATGTCGGTCATGAAATACACCAGCGCCCGGGTGAATTCAGCGTCACCCGCCAGCGACTGGCCAGCGACGTCGGCATAGGTCAGGATCAGCACCGCGATCGCGGAAAGCGTCCAGGCAACCCCTGCCGCCGCGGCTACGGCAAGCGACCGGGCAAAGGCCGGGTGTTCGCCTGAATTGTTGTCCTTGGCCCTTGAACCGTTGATGTTCCGGGGCAGGATGGCGACGGCGAAGATGAGAGCGCCAATCACCGTCGCCAGGGACACGTTGTGGATAGCCTTGCTGATGGGCAGTCCCCAGCGCACCAGGGCTCCCGGATCGGAAACCTGACGGGCGGCCGCTGCACCGGAGAAGAGGAGGGCCGCTGCCAGCCCAAGAAAGAGCGCGGCGAGGCCGGCAATCTGCCACAGCTTGGAGACTCCAGCAGCCCCATTCAACCCACCGGGCGTTCCCGGGGTGGGGCTGGGCTGCGGGACTTTAGGGCGGGATTTTGCGGCTGAGGGCACCTGTCCATTGTCCGCTAAGGGTGGCCCTGTCGCGAATCGGCTGGTTTCGAAACACTTTTGGCCCTGCTCGGGTGAAGGCACGCAAGAGGCCTTAACGGTGACGGGAGCGGCAACCGCCAGGTTGCCGCTCCCGTCACAAGCATTGTGAAGGACTACTTCTTCTTGGCGACTGCAGCCTTCAGCTTGGAGCCAGCGGTCAGCTTGACGCTGTGGCCAGCGGCGATCTGGATGGTCTCGCCGGTCTGGGGGTTGCGGCCGCTGCGAGCTGCACGGTCGGTCCGCTCAACTGCAAGCCAGCCCGGGATGGTGATCTTCTCGCCCGCGGCGACAGAGGTCTCGAAAACTTCGAACAGTGCATCGAGTACGGAGTTGACGGCTGCCTGGCTGGTGCCGGCCTTGCCTGCTACCTCTGCAACAAGTTCACTACGGTTCTTAGCCATTTATGTCCTCCTGGACGTTCATGATTTCTGGAGCCTGAACGCGGCATGCGCACAAGCCACTGTTCGAAAACTTACCAGCTTGCCGCCCTCGCGGCCGCAAATTCCGCGTGTTTCCGCCATTTATTGACCCAAATCACCGAATATCCGGCCTTTTGACCCCGTATTTCGCCCGTAGCGGACGCGATGGCTGCGCGGAGAGATGTGTGGCGGGCCCGAGGCGTGGACCCCCGAAGGGAAGCCGCCGGGGCACGGGGCACGGGGCACGGGACACGGGACAGGGATGACTGGCGCTGGCACTCGCGCGCCCGGAGGCGTCGTGCGCCGCTAGTGTGGCCTGGCTGCCCGCTTCGCGCAAGAGGTCCTACGAGGCGAAGCAGGAGGCGGACGGGCCAATACCTCCCAGGCGAATACCGCCCGGGCGCCAGCCAGGGGCCTCCGACGCCCTGGCTACGGCCAAGAGCGGCTCTCTCGGATTTACTGTGCACTAAATGCGCTCTGCCTGCGGGAGGCCGGGATAGCTGACGGCGGAGGCCGACGGTCCCGTTGAAGCCGCGGTTCGGAGGTTAAATGGCTCAGGCTCCGACGTTGTTGTCGGAGCCTGAGCCCTAATTTATGTCCGGCGGTGACCTACTCTCCCACACCCTCCCGGGTGCAGTACCATCGGCGCTGTGGGTCTTAGCTTCCGGGTTCGGAATGGGACCGGGCGTTTCCCCCACGCTATGACCGCCGTAACCCTTGCTCCGCACCCCGTTCTAGGGGGTGGGAAATCTTGTGGTTACAACATGTGTTCCTGCCCGGTGCGGGCAGGTGTGGTGTTGTTATTCAGTTGTTGGTTCGCCAGGCAACGTGCCGCGGGTGCGGGTTTGTTGGTTGGGAACCACATAGTGGACGCAAGCAGTCTTGTTTCTTTGTACCACCCCATGGGTGCAAACGCTTTTGAAGTTCGTTTGCGGGGTGGTGTGTGGTGTAAGTTATCGGCCTATTAGTACCGGTCAGCTTCACGAGTCGTTAGTCCTCGCTTCCACATCCGGCCTATCAACCCAGTGGTCTGGCTGGGGGCCTCTCACACACAAGGTGTATGGAAATCTCATCTCGAAGCGAGCTTCCCGCTTAGATGCTTTCAGCGGTTATCCCATCCGAACGTAGCTAATCAGCGGTGCACTTGGCAGTACAACTGACACACCAGAGGTTCGTCCGTCCCGGTCCTCTCGTACTAAGGACAGCCCTTCTCAAATTTCCTGCGCGCGCAGCGGATAGGGACCGAACTGTCTCACGACGTTCTAAACCCAGCTCGCGTACCGCTTTAATGGGCGAACAGCCCAACCCTTGGGACCTACTCCAGCCCCAGGATGCGACGAGCCGACATCGAGGTGCCAAACCATGCCGTCGATATGGACTCTTGGGCAAGATCAGCCTGTTATCCCCGAGGTACCTTTTATCCGTTGAGCGACGGCCATTCCACAATGTACCGCCGGATCACTAGTCCCGACTTTCGTCCCTGCTCGAGATGTCTCTCTCACAGTCAAGCTCCCTTGTGCACTTACACTCGACACCTGATTGCCAACCAGGCTGAGGGAACCTTTGGGCGCCTCCGTTACTTTTTAGGAGGCAACCGCCCCAGTTAAACTACCCATCAGGCACTGTCCCTGACCCGGATTACGGGCCGAAGTTAGATGTCCAAAGTGACCAGAGTGGTATTTCAACGATGACTCCACCCGAACTGGCGTCCGGGCTTCAACGTCTCCCACCTATCCTACACAAGCCACTCCGAACACCAATACCAAACTATAGTAAAGGTCTCGGGGTCTTTCCGTCCTGCTGCGCGTAACGAGCATCTTTACTCGTACTGCAATTTCGCCGAGTTTATGGTTGAGACAGCGGGGAAGTCGTTACTCCATTCGTGCAGGTCGGAACTTACCCGACAAGGAATTTCGCTACCTTAGGATGGTTATAGTTACCACCGCCGTTTACTGGGGCTTAAATTCTCAGCTTCGCCTTGCGGCTAACCGGTCCTCTTAACCTTCCAGCACCGGGCAGGAGTCAGTCCGTATACATCGTCTTGCGACTTCGCACGGACCTGTGTTTTTAGTAAACAGTCGCTTCCCCCTGGTCTCTGCGGCCCCGCCACGCTCCGGACAGTGAATGTCCATCACGATAGGGGCCCCCCTTCTCCCGAAGTTACGGGGGCATTTTGCCGAGTTCCTTAACCATAATTCTCTCGATCGCCTTAGTATTCTCTACCTGATCACCTGTGTCGGTTTGGGGTACGGGCGGCTAAAACCTCGCGTCGATGCTTTTCTAGGCAGCATAGGATCACCGAATCCCCCCGTGAGGGAGTCCCATCAGATCTCAGGCATCATGAACGGCGGATTTGCCTACCGTTCGCCCTACATCCTTGGACCGGGGCAACCATCGCCCGGCCCGGCTACCTTCCTGCGTCACACCTGTTAATACGCTTACCTCCCAGGATCAGGTCCCGCGCTCGGCCAAAACCCACACACCCCAAAGGGTGATAGGGCAGGCTCCGGGCGGTTAGTATCCCCTGTTCAGCATGGGCGGTTTTTCGCCGGTACGGGAATATCAACCCGTTGTCCATCGACTACGCCTGTCGGCCTCGCCTTAGGTCCCGACTTACCCAGGGCAGATTAGCTTGACCCTGGAACCCTTGATCATTCGGCGGACGGGTTTCTCACCCGTCTTTCGCTACTCATGCCTGCATTCTCACTCGTGTAGGCTCCACCGCTGGTTTACACCGCGACTTCACTGCCCACACGACGCTCCCCTACCCATCCAGACGCCTGAACCACAAGGGCTTAGCAAAAATCTGAATGCCACAACTTCGGCGGTGTACTTGAGCCCCGCTACATTGTCGGCGCGGAATCACTTGACCAGTGAGCTATTACGCACTCTTTTAAGGATGGCTGCTTCTAAGCCAACCTCCTGGTTGTCTTCGCAACTCCACATCCTTTCCCACTTAGCACACGCTTAGGGGCCTTAGTTGGTGGTCTGGGCTGTTTCCCTCTCGACTATGAAGCTTATCCCCCACAGTCTCACTGCTGCGCTCTCACTTACCGGCATTCGGAGTTTGGCTGACGTCAGTAACCTTGTAGGGCCCATTAGCCATCCAGTAGCTCTACCTCCGGTAAGAAACACGCAACGCTGCACCTAAATGCATTTCGGGGAGAACCAGCTATCACGAAGTTTGATTGGCCTTTCACCCCTACCCACAGCTCATCCCCTCCATTTTCAACTGAAGTGGGTTCGGTCCTCCACGACGTCTTACCGTCGCTTCAACCTGGCCATGGGTAGATCACTTCGCTTCGGGTCTAGATCACGCCACTGCAACGCCCTGTTCAGACTCGCTTTCGCTACGGCTTCCCCACACGGGTTAACCTCGCGACGTAACACTAACTCGCAGGCTCATTCTTCAAAAGGCACGCCGTCACCAGAATCAGACTGGCTCCGACGGATTGTAAGCACACGGTTTCAGGTACTGTTTCACTCCCCTCCCGGGGTACTTTTCACCTTTCCCTCACGGTACTGGTCCGCTATCGGTCATTAGGGAGTATTTAGGCTTATCAGGTGGTCCTGACAGATTCACACGGGATTTCTCGGGCCCCGTGCTACTTGGGATACTCTCCAGGCGGTGCCAAACATTTCGGTTACGGGGCTCACACCCTCTCTGGCCGGCCTTTCAAGACCGTTCACCTATGCCCGCACATCACACCTCACCAGCCCGGCAGAGCTGGTATGGAAAGTCCCACAACCCCGACCATGCAACGCCCGCCGGCTATCACACATGGAACGGTTTAGCCTGATCCGCGTTCGCTCGCCACTACTGACGGAATCACTATTGTTTTCTCTTCCTGCGGGTACTGAGATGTTTCACTTCCCCGCGTTCCCTCCACGCACCCTATGTGTTCAGATGCGGGTCACCAGGCAGCTCGCGCCCCTGGCGGGGTTTCCCCATTCGGAGACCCTGGGATCACAGTCCGGTTATCGACTCCCCCAGGCTTATCGCAGATTCCTACGTCCTTCTTCGGCTCCTAATGCCAAGGCATCCACCGTGTGCTCTTAAAAACTTGACCACAAAAGATCAATAAAACGCTATTCTTTCGAGACAACCACAGAAACCATCACCCCACCCCGAAGGATGACGCAACAGATCCAGGTTCATATATCTTGGAAATTGCTTCTTATAAAAGATGCTCGCGTCCACTATGTAGTTCTCAAACAACAACCCCGTACCACACACCCCACACACACAAACGCGCATGATCGGTGCAGCCAGGAAACCAGAAACACACAAGTCCCGGAGCCAAAACCCCGGCCCTGTTGCCTCAGGACCCAACAGTGTGCCAAACACTAAACCACCCGCAACCCCCCGCACCGTTCCAGGACCACCGCCCCAAAGGGCGTGTATCCGTACTGGGTGCCGGGGAAAAACCGGCGGCCGCTATTCGTTGATATTCCACCCGTGAGCACCCGCCGCAGAACTAGCGTCTGCGCAACGGGCCTACTCCTGACAACCCCTCCACACCCGCATACACGGGGCAAGGTGACTGTAGGCGCTCCTTAGAAAGGAGGTGATCCAGCCGCACCTTCCGGTACGGCTACCTTGTTACGACTTAGTCCCAATCGCCAGTCCCACCTTCGACAGCTCCCTCCCACAAGGGGTTAGGCCACCGGCTTCGGGTGTTACCAACTTTCGTGACTTGACGGGCGGTGTGTACAAGGCCCGGGAACGTATTCACCGCAGCGTTGCTGATCTGCGATTACTAGCGACTCCGACTTCATGGGGTCGAGTTGCAGACCCCAATCCGAACTGAGACCGGCTTTTTGGGATTAGCTCCACCTCACAGTATCGCAACCCTTTGTACCGGCCATTGTAGCATGCGTGAAGCCCAAGACATAAGGGGCATGATGATTTGACGTCGTCCCCACCTTCCTCCGAGTTGACCCCGGCAGTCTCCTATGAGTCCCCGCCATCACGCGCTGGCAACATAGAACGAGGGTTGCGCTCGTTGCGGGACTTAACCCAACATCTCACGACACGAGCTGACGACAACCATGCACCACCTGTGAACCGGCCCCAAAGGGGAAGGACTGTTTCCAGCCCGGTCCGGCCCATGTCAAGCCTTGGTAAGGTTCTTCGCGTTGCATCGAATTAATCCGCATGCTCCGCCGCTTGTGCGGGCCCCCGTCAATTCCTTTGAGTTTTAGCCTTGCGGCCGTACTCCCCAGGCGGGGCACTTAATGCGTTAGCTACGGCGCGGAAAACGTGGAATGTCCCCCACACCTAGTGCCCAACGTTTACGGCATGGACTACCAGGGTATCTAATCCTGTTCGCTCCCCATGCTTTCGCTCCTCAGCGTCAGTTAATGCCCAGAGACCTGCCTTCGCCATCGGTGTTCCTCCTGATATCTGCGCATTTCACCGCTACACCAGGAATTCCAGTCTCCCCTACATCACTCTAGTCTGCCCGTACCCACCGCAGATCCGGAGTTGAGCCCCGGACTTTCACGGCAGACGCGACAAACCGCCTACGAGCTCTTTACGCCCAATAATTCCGGATAACGCTTGCGCCCTACGTATTACCGCGGCTGCTGGCACGTAGTTAGCCGGCGCTTCTTCTGCAGGTACCGTCACTTTCGCTTCTTCCCTACTGAAAGAGGTTTACAACCCGAAGGCCGTCATCCCTCACGCGGCGTCGCTGCATCAGGCTTTCGCCCATTGTGCAATATTCCCCACTGCTGCCTCCCGTAGGAGTCTGGGCCGTGTCTCAGTCCCAGTGTGGCCGGTCACCCTCTCAGGCCGGCTACCCGTCGTCGCCTTGGTGAGCCATTACCTCACCAACAAGCTGATAGGCCGCGAGTCCATCCAAAACCACAAAAAGCTTTCCACCCCCCACCATGCGATGAGGAGTCATATCCGGTATTAGACCCAGTTTCCCAGGCTTATCCCAGAGTTAAGGGCAGGTTACTCACGTGTTACTCACCCGTTCGCCACTAATCCCCCCACAAGTGAGGTTCATCGTTCGACTTGCATGTGTTAAGCACGCCGCCAGCGTTCATCCTGAGCCAGGATCAAACTCTCCGTTGAAGTAAAACAAAAACGAACACAACCACCAACCCCCGGGAAAACGGGAGAAAACGGCTGCAAAATTTGAAACCAGCTGTAAAAACCAGACCACACCACGGGGTGGCGGATCCAGTCAATTCAACCAATCCATATAAATAAATTGGTATCAACAAACTTGGCACACTATTGAGTTCTCAAACAACAGACACACCCGGCACCACCACAACCACACGGTCGCGGATCGCTCCGGAGCAACTTCCCAAACTTACCCGATCCCGAATCAAAACACAAACCGTATCTCAACGATTCACACCCATCCAGGAAGGTCCCCACCCGATCCAGGCACGCCAGTCAGCGAACCATTTTTCAGGCTGTTTTGTTAGGGGGTCGGTCGCCTTCAGCTTCCAGCTTCTCGCTGGTCTCCCTCTCGGCGACTTAGAAAACAATACCCCCAACCGGCCCCCACCGCAAGTCCACTAAGAATGCGATCGGCGGGGTCAAAAACCCCGCCAACACAGGGAATAGCGCCCCTAACCGGGCGATCCCTCCACCGGGCCTCCACTGTGTACTGAGTCACAGGTTCGTCGTGGGTTTGGCGGCACATGCGGAGCAGTCTCTCGGCGACCGGTGCCATAGTTTCGCATTCTGGGTGACACTCGTACCTCGAGGGTCGCCCCGCACTTCCACCTGCGCTCGAGCTGGAAAGGCAGGATGCCGGCCGCGTGATCGTGTCCCGGCGTAGACGGCCGGCTCAGTGGGTTCATGCCTTACCCGCCACTGACGACCAGGCAGTGGTCCTCGAGCTCACGCGCCCTTCGCAGGGCGTGAGGTCGATGCGCTGCTTATTGCGGTGGGCTGTTTGGGCCGCACCGCAGTCAGGAAGCGGCATGGTAGCCCGGGAATGCCTGCACAAGGTGTCGGTGACGGTCGAAAACTGAGCCACCCGTTCCCAGACGAGTGGGTGGGTGATCACAGTGGAGGATTGGGCTCCCACTCCGCGGTTGATCTTGCCGAGGGTGAGCCGATGAGGTCGATAGCGGCGCGGCTGAGTATTTCCCGGAACACGGTCGCGAGAGCGGTCAGCGCCGAGGGTCCGCCGACGTATGTGCGTGGGCCGCAGGACTCCGGGATCAAGGCCGTGGAACCGGCGGTCAGGGCCCTGCTGACGGAGAACCCGCGTATGCCGGCCACTGTGCTCGCGGAGCTTGTGGGCTGGTCCGGGTCCCCGGCGTGGTTCCGGGAGAACGTGGCCAGGATCCGGCCGGAGTATGCCCCAGCTCGGCCCGTGGTTGCCCAGGGCGAACGCCCGGCTGGTCCGGCGGACCGGGGCCCGGCCCGCGGAGCTGCTCAGCCAGGACAAGGCGGCGATGCTGGGACTGCCGCCGGTTCCGCCCGTGACCGGATTTGCGACCTGGGTCAGGCTCCCGCCGGACTACTACGTCCGGATGGGAGCGAATGACTACTCCGTCCACCCGGAGGCCCCGGATCCGGGAAGCAGCAGCCAGGCTCCCGGACCAGGGCCGTCAGAACGGGAGGACCCACGGGGAGCACCTTTCCGCGGTTCTCTCACGAGAAGCCGCCGCCCGGGAAGCCTCCGGACCCGGAGCCCGCGCGGGCAGCCGGGTTCCCAGCCCGCAAATCACTCGAAGAGTTCGTGGAGGCGAGGATGGCCGGTGTTGGCACCACCAGGCGGGTCCTCGTCACCACCCTTGACCCGGGCATATCCCCTGGGAACGTACACCGTGCCCGCTACGGAAAGGTGGGCTTAAATGGCTCAGGCTCCGACGTTGTTGTCGGAGCCTGAGCTCTAATTTATGTCCGGCGGTGACCTACTCTCCCACACCCTCCCGGGTGCAGTACCATCGGCGCTGTGGGTCTTAGCTTCCGGGTTCGGAATGGGACCGGGCGTTTCCCCCACGCTATGACCGCCGTAACCCTTGCTCCGCACCCCGTTCTAGGGGGTGGGAAATCTTGTGGTTACAACATGTGTTCCTGCCCGGTGCGGGCAGGTGTGGTGTTGTTATTCAGTTGTTGGTTCGCCAGGCAACGTGCCGCGGGTGCGGGTTTGTTGGTTGGGAACCACATAGTGGACGCAAGCAGTCTTGTTTCTTTGTACCACCCCATGGGTGCAAACGCTTTTGAAGTTCGTTTGCGGGGTGGTGTGTGGTGTAAGTTATCGGCCTATTAGTACCGGTCAGCTTCACGAGTCGTTAGTCCTCGCTTCCACATCCGGCCTATCAACCCAGTGGTCTGGCTGGGGGCCTCTCACACACAAGGTGTATGGAAATCTCATCTCGAAGCGAGCTTCCCGCTTAGATGCTTTCAGCGGTTATCCCATCCGAACGTAGCTAATCAGCGGTGCACTTGGCAGTACAACTGACACACCAGAGGTTCGTCCGTCCCGGTCCTCTCGTACTAAGGACAGCCCTTCTCAAATTTCCTGCGCGCGCAGCGGATAGGGACCGAACTGTCTCACGACGTTCTAAACCCAGCTCGCGTACCGCTTTAATGGGCGAACAGCCCAACCCTTGGGACCTACTCCAGCCCCAGGATGCGACGAGCCGACATCGAGGTGCCAAACCATGCCGTCGATATGGACTCTTGGGCAAGATCAGCCTGTTATCCCCGAGGTACCTTTTATCCGTTGAGCGACGGCCATTCCACAATGTACCGCCGGATCACTAGTCCCGACTTTCGTCCCTGCTCGAGATGTCTCTCTCACAGTCAAGCTCCCTTGTGCACTTACACTCGACACCTGATTGCCAACCAGGCTGAGGGAACCTTTGGGCGCCTCCGTTACTTTTTAGGAGGCAACCGCCCCAGTTAAACTACCCATCAGGCACTGTCCCTGACCCGGATTACGGGCCGAAGTTAGATGTCCAAAGTGACCAGAGTGGTATTTCAACGATGACTCCACCCGAACTGGCGTCCGGGCTTCAACGTCTCCCACCTATCCTACACAAGCCACTCCGAACACCAATACCAAACTATAGTAAAGGTCTCGGGGTCTTTCCGTCCTGCTGCGCGTAACGAGCATCTTTACTCGTACTGCAATTTCGCCGAGTTTATGGTTGAGACAGCGGGGAAGTCGTTACTCCATTCGTGCAGGTCGGAACTTACCCGACAAGGAATTTCGCTACCTTAGGATGGTTATAGTTACCACCGCCGTTTACTGGGGCTTAAATTCTCAGCTTCGCCTTGCGGCTAACCGGTCCTCTTAACCTTCCAGCACCGGGCAGGAGTCAGTCCGTATACATCGTCTTGCGACTTCGCACGGACCTGTGTTTTTAGTAAACAGTCGCTTCCCCCTGGTCTCTGCGGCCCCGCCACGCTCCGGACAGTGAATGTCCATCACGATAGGGGCCCCCCTTCTCCCGAAGTTACGGGGGCATTTTGCCGAGTTCCTTAACCATAATTCTCTCGATCGCCTTAGTATTCTCTACCTGATCACCTGTGTCGGTTTGGGGTACGGGCGGCTAAAACCTCGCGTCGATGCTTTTCTAGGCAGCATAGGATCACCGAATCCCCCCGTGAGGGAGTCCCATCAGATCTCAGGCATCATGAACGGCGGATTTGCCTACCGTTCGCCCTACATCCTTGGACCGGGGCAACCATCGCCCGGCCCGGCTACCTTCCTGCGTCACACCTGTTAATACGCTTACCTCCCAGGATCAGGTCCCGCGCTCGGCCAAAACCCACACACCCCAAAGGGTGATAGGGCAGGCTCCGGGCGGTTAGTATCCCCTGTTCAGCATGGGCGGTTTTTCGCCGGTACGGGAATATCAACCCGTTGTCCATCGACTACGCCTGTCGGCCTCGCCTTAGGTCCCGACTTACCCAGGGCAGATTAGCTTGACCCTGGAACCCTTGATCATTCGGCGGACGGGTTTCTCACCCGTCTTTCGCTACTCATGCCTGCATTCTCACTCGTGTAGGCTCCACCGCTGGTTTACACCGCGACTTCACTGCCCACACGACGCTCCCCTACCCATCCAGACGCCTGAACCACAAGGGCTTAGCAAAAATCTGAATGCCACAACTTCGGCGGTGTACTTGAGCCCCGCTACATTGTCGGCGCGGAATCACTTGACCAGTGAGCTATTACGCACTCTTTTAAGGATGGCTGCTTCTAAGCCAACCTCCTGGTTGTCTTCGCAACTCCACATCCTTTCCCACTTAGCACACGCTTAGGGGCCTTAGTTGGTGGTCTGGGCTGTTTCCCTCTCGACTATGAAGCTTATCCCCCACAGTCTCACTGCTGCGCTCTCACTTACCGGCATTCGGAGTTTGGCTGACGTCAGTAACCTTGTAGGGCCCATTAGCCATCCAGTAGCTCTACCTCCGGTAAGAAACACGCAACGCTGCACCTAAATGCATTTCGGGGAGAACCAGCTATCACGAAGTTTGATTGGCCTTTCACCCCTACCCACAGCTCATCCCCTCCATTTTCAACTGAAGTGGGTTCGGTCCTCCACGACGTCTTACCGTCGCTTCAACCTGGCCATGGGTAGATCACTTCGCTTCGGGTCTAGATCACGCCACTGCAACGCCCTGTTCAGACTCGCTTTCGCTACGGCTTCCCCACACGGGTTAACCTCGCGACGTAACACTAACTCGCAGGCTCATTCTTCAAAAGGCACGCCGTCACCAGAATCAGACTGGCTCCGACGGATTGTAAGCACACGGTTTCAGGTACTGTTTCACTCCCCTCCCGGGGTACTTTTCACCTTTCCCTCACGGTACTGGTCCGCTATCGGTCATTAGGGAGTATTTAGGCTTATCAGGTGGTCCTGACAGATTCACACGGGATTTCTCGGGCCCCGTGCTACTTGGGATACTCTCCAGGCGGTGCCAAACATTTCGGTTACGGGGCTCACACCCTCTCTGGCCGGCCTTTCAAGACCGTTCACCTATGCCCGCACATCACACCTCACCAGCCCGGCAGAGCTGGTATGGAAAGTCCCACAACCCCGACCATGCAACGCCCGCCGGCTATCACACATGGAACGGTTTAGCCTGATCCGCGTTCGCTCGCCACTACTGACGGAATCACTATTGTTTTCTCTTCCTGCGGGTACTGAGATGTTTCACTTCCCCGCGTTCCCTCCACGCACCCTATGTGTTCAGATGCGGGTCACCAGGCAGCTCGCGCCCCTGGCGGGGTTTCCCCATTCGGAGACCCTGGGATCACAGTCCGGTTATCGACTCCCCCAGGCTTATCGCAGATTCCTACGTCCTTCTTCGGCTCCTAATGCCAAGGCATCCACCGTGTGCTCTTAAAAACTTGACCACAAAAGATCAATAAAACGCTATTCTTTCGAGAGAACCACAGAAACCATCACCCCACCCCGAAGGATGACGCAACAGATCCAGGTTCATATATCTTGGAAATTGCTTCTTATAAAAGATGCTCGCGTCCACTATGTAGTTCTCAAACAACAACCCCGTACCACACACCCCACACACACAAACGCGCATGATCGGTGCAGCCAGGAAACCAGAAACACACAAGTCCCGGAGCCAAAACCCCGGCCCTGTTGCCTCAGGACCCAACAGTGTGCCAAACACTAAACCACCCGCAACCCCCCGCACCGTTCCAGGACCACCGCCCCAAAGGGCGTGTATCCGTACTGGGTGCCGGGAAAAAACCGGCGGCCGCTATTCGTTGATATTCCACCCGTGAGCACCCGCCGCAGAACTAGCGTCTGCGCAACGGGCCTACTCCTGACAACCCCTCCACACCCGCATACACGGGGCAAGGTGACTGTAGGCGCTCCTTAGAAAGGAGGTGATCCAGCCGCACCTTCCGGTACGGCTACCTTGTTACGACTTAGTCCCAATCGCCAGTCCCACCTTCGACAGCTCCCTCCCACAAGGGGTTAGGCCACCGGCTTCGGGTGTTACCAACTTTCGTGACTTGACGGGCGGTGTGTACAAGGCCCGGGAACGTATTCACCGCAGCGTTGCTGATCTGCGATTACTAGCGACTCCGACTTCATGGGGTCGAGTTGCAGACCCCAATCCGAACTGAGACCGGCTTTTTGGGATTAGCTCCACCTCACAGTATCGCAACCCTTTGTACCGGCCATTGTAGCATGCGTGAAGCCCAAGACATAAGGGGCATGATGATTTGACGTCGTCCCCACCTTCCTCCGAGTTGACCCCGGCAGTCTCCTATGAGTCCCCGCCATCACGCGCTGGCAACATAGAACGAGGGTTGCGCTCGTTGCGGGACTTAACCCAACATCTCACGACACGAGCTGACGACAACCATGCACCACCTGTGAACCGGCCCCAAAGGGGAAGGACTGTTTCCAGCCCGGTCCGGCCCATGTCAAGCCTTGGTAAGGTTCTTCGCGTTGCATCGAATTAATCCGCATGCTCCGCCGCTTGTGCGGGCCCCCGTCAATTCCTTTGAGTTTTAGCCTTGCGGCCGTACTCCCCAGGCGGGGCACTTAATGCGTTAGCTACGGCGCGGAAAACGTGGAATGTCCCCCACACCTAGTGCCCAACGTTTACGGCATGGACTACCAGGGTATCTAATCCTGTTCGCTCCCCATGCTTTCGCTCCTCAGCGTCAGTTAATGCCCAGAGACCTGCCTTCGCCATCGGTGTTCCTCCTGATATCTGCGCATTTCACCGCTACACCAGGAATTCCAGTCTCCCCTACATCACTCTAGTCTGCCCGTACCCACCGCAGATCCGGAGTTGAGCCCCGGACTTTCACGGCAGACGCGACAAACCGCCTACGAGCTCTTTACGCCCAATAATTCCGGATAACGCTTGCGCCCTACGTATTACCGCGGCTGCTGGCACGTAGTTAGCCGGCGCTTCTTCTGCAGGTACCGTCACTTTCGCTTCTTCCCTACTGAAAGAGGTTTACAACCCGAAGGCCGTCATCCCTCACGCGGCGTCGCTGCATCAGGCTTTCGCCCATTGTGCAATATTCCCCACTGCTGCCTCCCGTAGGAGTCTGGGCCGTGTCTCAGTCCCAGTGTGGCCGGTCACCCTCTCAGGCCGGCTACCCGTCGTCGCCTTGGTGAGCCATTAC